>NZ_SMAI01000001.1 GCF_004346185.1 Aquabacter spiritensis
ATCGCTGCCGTCAAAGACGTCTTGCCATGGTCCACGTGACCGATGGTCCCGATGTTGCAGTGCGGCTTGTTGCGCTCAAATTTGACTTTGGCCATCGTTCTCTCTCGGTGTGCTTCGGTTCGCGTGCTCGGATCGGTCCGGATTGTGCCCGCGCGGGCAAAAAAGACGCCGTGGGATAGGGGGTTTCCGCGCGCTCTGCAAGCCCCGACCCTTGCGTTCCGGCCTTCGGGGCCGGCCTCGGCCCCGCCCCGTCGCATCCGGCGCGCCGCGGTCGCGATCCCCCGCGGCCAGGCCCGGGTCAGGGGTGTGCAGAGCGAGTCGCGGCGACGGCGAGGCGGATCCGGCACCGCGCGGCCATTTCCGTCCATCGGGCCGCTGGAGCGGGTGAAGGGAATCGAACCCTCGTCATCAGCTTGGAAGGCTGTTGCTCTACCATTGAGCTACACCCGCGCGCGGCGTACTCCCGGCTCTCGACGACGGGTGGTGGAGGGGGTTGGATTTGAACCAACGTAGGCAGAGCCAACGGATTTACAGTCCGTCCCCTTTAACCACTCGGGCACCCCTCCACATCGCCCGTCATCCGAGGCACCGCGCTTTCGGCGCGGCCGCCCGGTTCGCCCGGGCGCCTCAAGGCCCGGTTTTATGTGGAAGCGGTTTGGCGAAGTCAACCGGAAATCCGCCGGAAATCCCCCGCGTCCCCGCGTCCGTGCCGAGGCCGCGGCGAGGCCGTCTTGCGCGGATCGCCGCTGCCGGAGGGAGCGGCGCCGCGGCTGACCGCCGCGCACACGACGCACGGCGCTTGCGCCCGCGCGCCGGCTCTGACAATGGCTAGCACCATGTCCGAACCGCCACATCGTCCCGCCCGCTCCGGTCCGCGCCGCCCCTTCGGCAAACCGGGCGCGCGCCCGTCCGGCCCCGCCCGCCGCGGTGGCCCACCGCCCGTCTGGAGCGGCGAGGACGACGTCGCGCTGCTCTATGGCTGGCACACGGTCGCCGAGGCGCTGAAGAATCCGCGCCGCCGCTTCCGGCGCATCCTCGCCACCGAGAACGGCCTGCGCCGCCTCGCCGAAGAAGGCGTCACGCCGCCGGTCGAGCCGGAGATCGTCCGGCCCGGCGAGATCGATAAATTGCTCGGCCCCGACGCGGTGCATCAGGGCCTGCTCGCCCAGTGCGACCATCTCCCCTCCCCGCCTCTGGCGAAGGTGGCCAAGCACGACCTCGTCCTGGTGCTCGACCAGATCACGGATCCGCACAATGTCGGCGCCATCGTGCGCTCCGCCGCCGCCTTCGGGGTCGGCGCGATCGTCACCACCGCGCGCCACAGCCCGCTCGCCACCGGCGTGCTCGCCAAGAGCGCCTCGGGCGGGCTCGAGCACGTGCCCTTCTGCCTGGTGCAGAACCTCGCCCGCGCGCTGAACGATCTGAAGGACAACGGCATGCTGGTGGTCGGGCTCGACAGCGAAGGCCCGTCCGACATCGAGGACGCGCCGCTGCGCGCGCCGCTCGCTCTGGTGCTCGGCGCCGAGGGCAAGGGGCTGCGCCAGCTCACCCGGCAGACCTGCGACGTGCTCGCCCGGATCGATCTTCCCGGGGTCATCAAGAGCCTCAACGTCTCGAACGCGGCCGCCCTCTCGCTCGGCATCGCGGTCCGCGCGCTGCGCCGCAACGTAACGTCATGACCTAACGTAAGTCATTGAACGGCCAAGCATAATCCTTTCCTCCTAAGACCATGTGTCAATAGACCATTGACCAATCGTGCTGCGGCGCGCGCTGGGTCATGGTGCGGCCGCGGCGCTCTGCGCCCGAGCCGGAAATCCGCGCGCAAGAGACGCGGAAACGACGATCCAGTTGGAGGAAGGCCCGCTTCACCCGCCGCCGCGCGGGTCGGCGACCGACATGTCCACATCCGTCCTTCCGGCCCTCGGGCCCATGCGCCGCGTCATGACGGGCATGTCCATCTGTGGAGGAAAGTGCGATGGCTGTAACGACCGCCCCGGGCGCGGCACACGCGCCGATGACGAAGGAGGAACGAAAGGTCATCGTCGCCTCCTCCGCCGGCACCGTGTTCGAATGGTATGACTTCTATCTGGCCGGCTCGCTCGCGGCGAACATCGCGGCGACCTTCGTGCCGGGCACCAACGACACCGCGAAGTTCATCTTCGTTCTGTTCGGCTTCGCGGCGGGCTTCGCCGTCCGCCCGTTCGGCGCCATCTTCTTCGGCCGCCTCGGCGACCTGATCGGCCGCAAATACACCTTCCTGATCACCATGGTGATCATGGGCATCGCCACTTTCGTGGTCGGCATCCTGCCCGGCTTCGACACGATCGGCTATCTCGCGCCCGCCGCCTTCATCGCCTGCCGGCTGCTCCAGGGCCTCGCGCTCGGCGGCGAATATGGCGGCGCGGCGACCTATGTGGCGGAACACGCGCCGCACGGCCGGCGCGGCTTCTATACCTCCTGGATCCAGACCACCGCGACCGTCGGCCTGTTCCTGTCGCTGCTGGTGATCCTCAGCCTGCGCCTCAGCATGAGCCCGGAAGCCTTCGCGGCCTGGGGCTGGCGGGTGCCGTTCCTGCTGTCGATCATCCTGCTCGGCTTCTCGATCTGGATCCGCCTCCAGCTCCAGGAATCCCCGGCCTTCCAGAAGATGAAGGAGGAGGGCACGCGCTCCAAGGCGCCGCTGAAGGAGGCCTTCGGCCGCTGGAGCAACGCCAAGATCGCCCTCGTCGCGCTGCTCGGCGGCACTGCCGGCCAGGCCGTGGTCTGGTACACCGGTCAGTTCTACGCCTTGTTCTTCCTGACCCAGGCGATGAAGGTGGACGGCACCACCGCCAATCTGCTGATCGCCTTCTCGCTGCTGCTCGGCACGCCCTTCTTCATCTTCTTCGGCTGGCTGTCGGACAAGATCGGCCGCAAGCCGATCCTGCTGCTCGGCTGCCTGATCGCGGCGGCGACCTATTTCCCGCTGTTCCATCTCATCGCCCAGACCGCCAATCCCAAGCTGATCGCGGCGACCGAGAACGTGAAGATCGTCTTGACCGCCGATCCGGCCCAGTGCGGCACGCTGTTCGATCCGGTCGGCGTGCGCGTCTTCACCCGTCCGTGCGATGTGGTGCGGCGCACCCTCGCCACCAATTCGATGCATTACGAACTGGTACCCGGCGCGGCGGGCTCCGCGCTCGCGGCGACCATCAACGGCGCGCCGGTGGCGATGCCCGAGACCGACAAGACCGGCGCGGCTCTGGTCGCGGCGGCGCAGGGGGCGGGCTATCCCCGCGTCGGAGACCCCACCATCCTGAAGCAGCCGACCGTCGGCGGCGTGCTCACGGACGGCCGCTCGCTGACCCTGATCGGGCTGCTCTTCATCCTGGTGATCTACGTCACCATGGTCTACGGCCCGATCGCCGCGCTGCTGGTGGAGCTGTTCCCGACCCGGATCCGCTATACCGGCATGTCGCTGCCCTACCATATCGGCAATGGCTGGTTCGGCGGCTTCCTGCCTCCGACCGCCTTCGCCATCGTGGCGGCCTCCGGCAACATCTTCGCCGGCCTCTGGTACCCGATCGTGGTCGCCTGCATGACCGTGGTCATCGGCTTCTTCCTGCTGCCGGAGACCAAGGACCGAAACCTCGAAGACTGGCACTGACACCGTCTCCGTTCGGATGGCCCCGCCATCCGAACGGGCCGCATTCGGCGACGGCCCTGCTTCGGCGGGGCCGTTTGCGTTTCGGGGATCCCGCCGGTGCGCGGGAACGACCGCGCGCGCTACGCCAGATCCCAGGCGAAAGCGGCGCGGCCTTCCAGGAGGCCATACTGGAGATAATGCTGGAGCGGATCGATATCCGCCGCCCGCACGTCCGCATAAGCCTCGAGATAGGCGTTCGTGTCGAAATCGGCGGAGGGGTTGCGGCCCTCCCGCCAGCCATATTGATCGTAATGGGTCAGCGGGTTGATCCCCGCCGCCGCGACATCGGGATTGTAGGCGAGATAGAAGGTGCTGGAGAAGAAGGCGTCGGGGTTGCGCCCCTCCTTCCAGCCGTACTGATCGTAATGCGTGACGGCATCCACCCCCGCCGAGGCCACGTCCGCATTGGCGAGCAGGTAGAAGGTGGCATCGAAACTGTCCGTGATATGGGCGCTGTCGACCACCTCATACGCCTGGCGGCCTTCGACGATGCCGTATTGCAGATAATGCATGAGCGGGTCGAGGCCGGCGGCCGCCACGTCCGCGTTGAAATGGAGATAGAGCGACGTGTCGAACTGGGCGGACGGGTCGTATCCGGCCAGCCACCCGGTCTGGTTGTAATGATCGAGCGGATTGATGCCCGCTGCGGCCACGTCGGCATGGTTGGCGAGATAGGCCGTGGTGCTGAACCAGGCGTTGGGGTCGCGCCCCTCCATCCAGCCGTACGTGGCATAATGGGTGTCGATATCGACCCCCGCCGCGAACACGTCCGCATTGTGCGCGGCGTAGAACACCTCGTTCACCAGCGGATCGGTGCCGAGCGTGAGGGACCCGTCGGCGAATTTGAGGGTCTCGATGCCGGCGAGGGTGTCCTGGCTGGCGCCGCTGAACAGGACGGTCTTGTCGCCATAGCCGGCCTGGACGTAATCGGACACGCCCTTCAGCACCCAGAGGGTGTCGGTGCCGGCACCGCCATCGACCGTATTGATGCCGCGGCCGGAGAAGAAGGTGGTCGCGTACGCGTCGCCGGTCAGACTGTCATTGCCGTCACCGGTGATCAGGCTGGCGAATTGCAGGCTGCCGCCGATCGTCGTCGCGACGCCGGCAATCTCGGCCGTGTGCTGGACGAGGTCGATGGTGGTGTCGAAGGTCACCGCCGCCGCATTGAGGGTGTGGGGACCGACGCTGGTGGCGCCGAGAATGGTGCGGTCCCCCTCCGCCGCGCCGAGGCGCGCATAATCGTCGGTGTAGACGAACGTCTGGCCGCCCGTCGCGGTGTCGCCCAGCAGCGCCAGCTCCGCGCCCATGGTCAGGTCCTGGCCAGTGGACGCATTGGTGACGGTCAGCGTCCACGCGCCCGAATTGCTCAGCTCACCCCAATCGTGCACCGTATCGAAGGAGTAGGTGATCTTCTGCGGCAATCCGCTGGTGTAACTCTGCGTGACCGGGTCCCGGAAGACAGGAATATAGGCAGCCGGGTCCAGAAAGACGCTGCTGGTCTGCCCGTTCGGCCCGGTCAAGGTCATGGTGACGCTGGCGAGGGTGTCCGCGCCCATCCCCATGTCGAGGGAGACGGAGACGACGGCGTGCTGGACGCGGATGACCTCCGTGAACTGGGCCGTGAACCGTTGCGTCTGGCCCGCCGCGACGATGGTCTGGGCAGCGGCGAAGATCCTCTCGGCCTGGGCGACATTGTCGTAGGTGCTCTGCTTCTGCCAGGTCTCGGCAAGGCGCACCGCCGCCAGGGCGTCGACATGCCCGAAGCCCAGATCGTTGCTGTAGAGATGGCCGCCGCCATTCCAGTCGGTCGCGCCATTGGCGCTCCAGGTCGCGACGCCGTCGGGGGTTTTGGCGCTGTAGGCCAGGATCTCCTGGACGTCGCGATAGCCGAGAGCGGAATTGGCCTCGAGAATGAGCGCCGCCACGCCGGAGACGATGGGGGTCGCCGCCGAGGTGCCGTTGAAGCCGCCCGCCTTGATCTTGCCGGTCGCCGGATCGATCACGGTGCGGTCGAGGACGTTGGTGTAATCGCCGTCCGGCAGGGTGTTGTAGCCGTTCGTCCCGAGCAGGTCGGTGGTGACGATGCTCGGGAGTTCGCTCACGGTGCCGTTCGGATTGTAGCCGCTTCCCGGCGCGGCCACGAGGACGCTCGGGCCGGGATTCGAATAGGCAGAGACCGTGCCGTCCGCATTGGCGGCCGCAACCGTGATCGCAAACGGCGAGTTGCTGGTCTCCATGAACGTGGAATTGTAATGCTGCGTGCGCTCATTGCCGGCGGCGAACACGCTGACCGTGCCGAGGCCGTCCCGGCCGAGCTGCGCCAGATTGAGGAGCGCCGTGTTCATATTGCTTTGCTGCACGGGGTCGAAGGTCGGCCCGCCGAAGGTGGTGTTTGGCCCCCAGCTGTTGCTGCTGACCGCCACACCGTCCAGCAGCATGCGTGCGACCGCTCGCGGAAAGTCGTTGCCTGAGCCCCAGGTATAGGCGATCGCGTCCGCGTCGAAGGCGACGCCGACGCCGCCGATCGTGTTCTGGGTGGCGACGATTAGCCCCAGGGTCGCGGTGCCGTGATCGCCGGCCGTCTGGCCGGGCCGATCCTTGCTGAAATCGTAGGCCTTGTCGGCGAGATAATTCGCGACATAGTCCGGGTGATCCCCCTGGAACCCGTTGTCATAGACCCCGACGATGACGCCCGCGCCGGTATAGTCGGTCCAGACCGGCGTGACGTTGATATCGTTGCGATAGGCCCCGTCCGTCTGGGGCAGATCGTAAATGTCCTGGCCAGTGTTCCAAAGATGCCACTGCTGCCCAAACAACGGATCGGACGGAATATACCTGCTTACCATTTAACCTCTCCCCTCAAACGGAATCCTGTTCAAGAAGCGACCGGGATTGCAGACATCCGTAAACATTTTTGGCACCACGTCACCCGGGTTGTCGCAAAAAAATCGGCTCCAACCATCGGAATATTCTGACGAATTCTTACATTCAATGCGGAAGATCAAGCGTGTCCGCAAGCTGGCGGGACCGCTGTCGCGTCCTCCGGTCACAGCCGGGCACTGCCGCCGGGCGGCGTTTCGCCTCCCCTGCGCGCGCTGAAAAGGCCCAGCTGAGCCTGCGCAAACCGCAATAAGGCGAACCGCCCACGGTTCCGACCCACCGAACAGCCGAGGGGCGCGCCGTCTCAGCATTCGAGCGCGGAATGCTAGCAGCAGAAGTTAGTCTGACGATGACACGACGTCATTTGATAGGGAGGAAAGACCGTTGCGAGGACGAGACCGTGTCGATGGAGCGCGTAATGAGCCGGGAGAACGAGTATGACGTCATCGTTGTGGGGGGTGGCAATGCGGCCTTGTGCGCGGCCTTGTCCGCCCGCGAGGACGGCGCGTCCGTGCTTTTGCTCGAACGCGCGCCGCGGGAGGAGCGGGGCGGAAACAGCGCCTATACCGAAGGCCTGATGCGCTTCGCCTATGCGGGGAAAGAGGACATCCTGGCGCTCTCGCCGGATCTCAACGAGGACGAGAAGGACAGCGATTTCGGATCCTATTCCGAAGACGCCTTCTTCGACGACATGGCCCGCATCACCCGCAACCGCACCGACCCGGATCTGTGCGAGATCCTGGTGCGGCAGAGCAATGCCACCATGCACTGGATGGTGAAGCATGGCATCAAATTCTACCCCCAGTTCGGGCGCCAATCCTTCAAAGTGGACGGCCGCTTCAAATTCTGGGGCGGGGCGACGCTGGCGGCCTGGGGCGGCGGCCCCGGTCTGGTGGATTTTCTCTACAAAGCGGCGGAAAGAGCCGGGGTCGACATCCGCTACAATGCCTGGGCGCGCGAACTCGTGGCGGGCGATGCCGGTGTGACCGGCGTGGTCGTGAAGCTGGACGGCGTGACCCGCGAGATTTCCGGCGGCGCCGTGATCCTCGCCTGCGGCGGCTTCGAGGCCAATCGCGAGTGGCGCAGCAAATATCTCGGGCCGGGCTGGGACCTCGCCAAGGTGCGCGGCAGCAAGTTCAACACCGGCGACGGTTTGGACATGGCGCTGAAGATCGGCGCCCAGCCGGCGGGCAATTGGTCCGGCTGCCACGCGGTGGGATGGGAGCGTTATGCCGAGGATTTCGGCGACTTCTCCGTGACCGGCGATTACGAGCGCGACAGCTATCCCTGGTCGGTCATGGTGAATGCCGAAGGCAAGCGCTTCCTCGACGAGGGCGCGGACATCCGCAATTACACCTATGCCAAATATGGCCGCATCGTCCTCGCCCAGCCGGACCAGTTCGCCTGGCAGATCTTCGATGCCACGGTGACGCATCTGCTGCGCCCCGAATACAAGACGCGCCACGTCACCAAGGTCACCGCCGACACTTTGGAGGAGCTGGTGGACAAGATGGGCGACGTGGACCGCGAACAATTCCTGAAGACGATGCGCGCCTTCAACGCCGCCGTCACCCGGGAGGTGGCCTTCGACCCCACGGTCAAGGACGGGCGCCGGACGGAAGGTCTGGACATCCCGAAATCCAACTGGGCGAACCCGATCGAGGTCGCGCCGTTCGAGGCCTATGCGGTCACCTGCGGCATCACCTTCACCTTCGGCGGCGTGCGCATCTCCACCGAGGGGCAGGTGATCGACACCAATGCGCAGCCCATCGCCGGCCTCTATGCCGCCGGCGAAATGGTCGGCGGCCTGTTCTACTTCAATTATCCGGGCGCGACCGGCCTCACCAGCGGCGCGGTGTTCGGCCGTCTCGCCGGCCGCAGCGCGGCGCAGGCGGCCCGCGCGGCCCGAGCCCATGTTCCACGCGCCGCCGGGACGGCGGCGTGAGCGGCGGAAAGGACGGGGCACGGCCCGTCGGGAACGGGCACGACCGGGACGCGCCGGCGCTATGAAGCGGCGGCGGGTTTGCCTATGCTGGGCAGATCGCGCGGCGCGGGGGCTGGCGACCGCCGGTTGGAACGAGACGCCGCGAGGGAGGCGTCCGCGTGCAATTTCGTCAGCTGCGATACATCGTCGAGGTCTACCGGCGCGGCAACCACATCTCCGCCGCGGCCGAAGCGCTCAACACCTCCCAGCCCGGGATGAGCAAGCAGATCCAGGAGCTTGAGGCCGAGCTCGGCTTCACCATCTTCGAGCGCAGCCGCAACCGCGTGGTCGGGCTCACCGAGCCGGGCCGCGAAGTGCTCGAGATCGCGCAGCGCATTCTCAACGACGCGGCCAGCCTCAAGAATGTCCGCGAGGATTTCGGCGCCCGCGAAGAGGGCGCGCTCACCATCGCCACCACGCATACCCACGCGCGCTACATCCTGCCGAAGGTCATCGCCCGCTTCGTCGAGCGTCATCCGGCCGTGCGCATCGGGCTCCGCCAGGGCAACCCTACGGAAATCTGCGAGGCGGTCGCCGCCAACGAGGCGGATCTCGCCATCGGCACCGAACCGCTGCGCCAGTTCCCCAGCCTCCTGATGCTGCCGGCGTTCCAGATCACCCGCAGCCTCATCGCCCGCAAGGGGCATCCCATCCTCAGGGTCAAACCCCTCACCCTCGAGGCCATCGCCAAATATCCGCTGATCGCCCACGACCCGCAGCGCAGCGGACGGTGGAAGATTCTGGATGCCTTCGAACGCCGGGGCATCAAGCCGACCATCCTGTTCGACGCGGTGGATGCGGACGTGAGCAAGACCTATGTCGAGCTCGGCCTCGGCATCGCCATCCTCGCCACCCTGGCGGTGGACCCGCGCCACGACAGGGATTTGCGGGCGGTGGATGCGAGCCATTTGTTCGAAGCGAGCACCAGCTATGTCACCCTGCGCACCAACACCTATATGCGCCGCTTCATCTTCGATTTCATTTCCGGCCTGTCCGCGGCGCTGACCCCGGAAGCCGTGCGCGCCGCCCTGCGCAAACGCGCGTGACCCGCCGCGCAGCCGTCACCGACAGCATGCTTCGAGCGGAATACTACTATCTTTAAACGGGCTTTGACCCCGTCCCGGCGCGCTCCTACCGTCACCTGAATTCGAGGCCGGGCGGGCATCTCTCTCTGAACGATGTGCCGCCCGGACCTCCAAAACAGACGCTCGCGCTCCGCCCCAATCCCGGGCATCGGGCGACGAGGATGCGGGAGGTTTGCGTGCTGAGGATCCCGCGCTGGGCTGCCGTGGCAGCCGCGATATCGCTTGCGCCGACGCTTCCGGCCATGGCGCAGACTCCCTACCCCGCGGAGACGATCCGCATCGTCTCGCCGTTCGCGGCCGGCGGGGGGACCGACATCATGGCGCGGCTCTTCGCCCAGCGCCTGCAGGCGGACTGGAAGACCAACGCGATCGTCGAGGTGAAGGCGGGCGGCGGCGGCAATATCGGCACCGAAATGGTGGCCCGCGCCCGGCCGGACGGCCACACTTTGCTGGTCACCACCAACGCCACCATCGTCATCAACCCGCAATTGCCCGGCTCGCAGACGCGCTACGATCCGGTCAAGGATCTGACGCCGATCAGCCTTCTGGCATCGGTGCCGCTCGCGCTGGTGGTGCCGGCGGCATTTCCGGCCGACACGTTCGAGGGGTTCGTCGCTTATGCCAAGGCGCATCCCGGGGTGATGAATTGCGGCTCGTCCGGGGTCGGCGGCAGCGCCCACCTGGCCCTGGAACAGCTCAAGCTGATGGCCGGTCTCGACATCACCCATGTGACGTACAGGGGCAGCGGGCAATCTTTGACGGCGCTGCTCGGTGGGCACGTCGACTGCCTCTTCGTGTCCATGCTCACCGTCGTGCCGATGGTGAAGCAGGGCCGGCTGCGCGCCCTGGCGATCAGCAGCCTCGAGCGCAATTCCGCGATGCCGGACTTGCCGACCGTGGCGGAATTTCCCGGTTTCGAGGGCTTCGAATCCGACCTCTGGTACGGCCTTCTGGCACCGGCCGGCACCAGTCCGGCCATCGTCCAGCGGCTCTATGCGGAGGTGCGCGAGATGATCGCGGACCCCACCGTGCGCACGCGCCTCGAAGCCACCGGCGCGATCCTGGTCGGCGACACGCCGAAGGAATTCGCCGCCCGCATCCAGACCGACCTCAAAAAATGGGCGGACGTCATCGCCCGCGCCAAGATCATGGATGCGCAGTAACGCCGCTGCCGCGACCGATTTCAGACACCAAAACAGGGACGTTGCCGTGAAACCTGAACCGCCACCGCGCCTTTGGCCCGGCGAAATCTACGACACCCTCAAATCGGTCGGCGTCAGACAAGTCGCTTTCGTCCCGGATGCCGGCCACACCCAGCTGATCTCCAGCTGCCATGCCGATCCCGACATGAAGGCGGTCTCGCTCACCACCGAGGAGGAGGGCATCGCCATGCTCTCCGGCGCCTGGCTGGGCGGCGACCGCGGCGTGCTGCTGATGCAGTCCTCCGGCGTCGGCAATTGCATCAACATGCTGAGCATCGTCACCCATTGCCGCATTCCGCTTCTGATGCTGGTGACCATGCGGGGCGAGTGGGGCGAGTTCAATCCCTGGCAGCTCCATATGGGCCAGAGCACGCCGAAAGTGCTGGAGGCAGCGGGCGTGTTCGTGCAGCGCGCCGACGCCGCCGACGAGGTGGCGCAGGTCACCTATGCCGCGGCGCAGCTCGCCTTCAGTTCCAACACCCCGGTCGCGGTGCTGCTGAGCCAGCGCCTTCTGGGTTTCAAGGACTGGAGCAAGTGAGCATGACCGCCCCCCGCACCCCCACCCTGGATCGGCGTAAGGTCATGAGCACCGTTCTCGGCGCCGCCGGGGACACGCTCATCGTCACCGGCCTCGGCTCGACCACCTACGATGCCGGTCTCTCCGACCGCCCGGAGACCTTCTATTTCTGGGGCGCCATGGGCGCCGCCGCGATGGCCGGCCTCGGGCTGGCTTTGGCGCAGCCGGACCGCCGCGTGCTGGTCCTGACCGGCGACGGCGAGGCGCTGATGGGCCTCGGCGCCTTCGCCACCATCGGCGCCGAGCGGCCTAAGAACCTCGCCTTCGCCGTGATCGACAACGAGCATTACAGCGAGACCGGCATGCAGCCGACCCATACCGGGCGCGGCGTGAGCCTGACCGGCATCGCGACCGCCTGTAGCTTCGCGCAGGCGCAGACGATCTATAGCGAGGACGATCTGGCGGCCGCTTTGCCGTCCATGTTCGGCGGCGAAGGCCCGCTCTTCTTCGACATCAAGGTCAACACGCAGCGCTATCCGATGTCGATCCGCCTGCGCGACGGGGCCACCATCAAGGACCGGTTCCGCCACCATCTGCTCGGCGCGCGCGCCTTCGACTGAGCACGGCCTCCTCCCGCCACCGCCCTCCGGCGGTGGCGCCGCTTTCCGGTGACATATGCTCGACACGCCTCGCAGCCCCGCCCCGCGCAGCCCCGCCCACGACCTCGTCGATGTCCTGTTCGACATCTCCCTCGCCCGCCTGCCCGCGCGCGTCGCGGAACGCGCCCGCGTCTGCCTGATCGAAGCTCTGGGCTGCGGGGTGTTCGGTGCCGGCCAGGTCTGGTCGCGCATCCTGGTCGAGGAGGTCCTGTCGGACGGCGCGAAGGACGTCGCCACGATCATCGGCCATGCCGCGCGCACCAGCGCGCCGGGTGCCGCTTTGTGCAACGGCACGGCCATCCACGGCTACGAACTGGACGATCTGATCGCCGCCTCCGTGGTGCATCCCGGCGCCTGCGTCATCCCGGCGGCTTTGGCGGCCGGAGAGGCGGCGAACGCCTCGGGCGCGCGGGTGCTGGAGGCGATCGTCGCCGGCTATGAGACCATGCACCGGCTCGGCCTCGCCATCGGCCACGATCCCTCCAAGAAAGGCTTCCACGTCACCGCCGTCACCGGCCCGGTGGCCTGCGCGGTCTCCGCCGGCCTGGTGATGAACCTCTCGAAGGACCAGCTTCTTTCCGCCATCGGCATCGCCTGTTCCGCCGCCTCCGGCATCAAGAGCTTCGCCACCGGCCAGGGCGGCGGCATGGTCAAGCGCCTGCATCTCGGCCGCGCCGCCGAGGCGGGGGTGCGCGCCTGCCAGCTTGCCGCCCGCGGCTTCCTCGGCCCGCCCTTCGCCATCGACGGCCGCTTCGGACTTCTCGACGTGTTCGGCGGCGCCGGGACGCAGCCGGAGGCGCTGCGCGCGGGCCTGAGCGAGCGCTGGGCCATCGAGCAGGTCTGGTTCAAGGTCTTCCCCATTTGCGGCTGGATCCAGTCGGTGGTGCAGCTCTGCCTGGAGCTGCGCGGCGCGGGGCCGCTCCGTCCGGAGGACGTTGCCGGCGTGCGGGTGGGCGTCAGCGCCTATGCCGCCCAGAACAATGGCGCGCCCGCGCCCGTCGACACGATGGGCGCCCAGTATTCGATTCCCTATTGCGCCGCCCTCGCACTCACCGGCGACCCGCGCGATCCCGCCCTGTACGCGCCGGCGGCCCTGGACGACCCGGCCCGGCGCGCGCTGGCCCGGCGGGTGGAGGTGGTGGTCGATCCGCGTATCGAGGCGGTTTATCCCGGTCAGTTCGGATCGAGCGTGGGGCTGCGCCTCGCCGATGGCCGCACGGCGGACGGCCTCGTGCTCGACTGCCACGGCACCCCGTCCGATCCCTGCACGGAAACGGAAAGCCGCGAAAAGTTCCGGCTGCTCACGCGGCAAACCCTGTCCCAAACCCAGGCCGACGCCTTGATCGCAGCCGTGGGCGGCATCGCCGAACTGCCCGCGATCCGAGCCCTGATGCACATTCTGTCCGATCGAGATGCGCATGCGTGACCTGCCCGCTTTGACCCGCCGCACGATCGATTTCGGCGGCGGCACGACGCACGATTACGTCTCCGTCCCCGCCTTGGAAGAAGAAGGCATCGGCAGGGTCTCGCGCCTTCCGAAGGTGCTGCGCATCGTGCTCGAATCCGTCCTGCGCTGCATCGACGGCCGCAAGGTCTTGCCCGGGCACGCGATCAATCTCGCCACCTGGCAGCCGCACGCGGCCCGGGAGGAGGAGATCCCGTTCACCGTCGGCCGGGTGGTGCTGAACTGTGCCGCGGGCATTCCGCTTCTGGGCGATCTCACCGCGATGCGCGGCGCCGTGCTGCGCCTCGGCCGGCCGGCCGCTTCGATCGGCCCCCGGGTGCCGGTGGACATGGCGCTCGACCATACTTTGAGCGTCGATCATTACGGCACGCCGGATGCGCTGCGCCTCAACACCGAACTCGACATCCAGCGCAACGCCGAGCGCTACCGCTTCGTGAAATGGGCGATGCAGGCCTATGGCGGCATCCGCCTGTTCCCGCCCGGCGCCGGCATCCTGCATCAGCTCAATCTCGAAGTGCTGGCGCCCGGCCTCCTCATCAAGGACGGTCTGTGCATGCCCGACACGCTGGTCGGGACGGATTCGCACACCTGCATGATCGCCGGCTTGGGCGCGGTGGGATGGGGCGTCGGCGGCATCGAGGCCCAGGCGGCGGTGCTGGGCCAGCCGGTCTTCTTCCTGACGCCGGACGTTGTGGGCGTGCACGTGACCGGGGTGCTGGCGCCGGGCGTCACCGCGACCGATCTCGTGCTCTCCGTCACCGAGCTGATGCGAAAGGCGAAGGTGGTCGGCAAGTTCGTCGAATTCTTCGGCCCGGGCACCGAGACCCTGTCCCTGCCCGACCGCGCCACCATCGCCAATATGGCGGTCGAATATGGCGCCACGATCGGCTATTTCCCCGTCGACGCGCAGACCTGCCGCTATCTCCGGGAGACCGGCCGTCCCGAGGCGCGGATCGCGGCGGTGGAGCAGTATTACCGCACCCAAGGCTTCTTCGGCGCGCCGCGCCTGGGCGAGGTGGACTATAGCGCCATCGTCGACCTCGACCTCGGCGCCATCGTCCCGAGCCTCGCCGGCCCGAAACGCCCGCAGGACCGCGTGCCGCTCAGCGAGATGAAGACCCGGTTCGCGGAGGTGCTGCGCGCGCCCCCGGACGCCGGCGGCTACGGCAAGGCGGAGACCGCGGCTCCGGCGGCCGCGGGCAAGCCGGCGCCGCGCGACGGCGACGTGGTCATCGCCGCCATCACCTCCTGCACCAACACCTCAAATCCCGGCGTGATGCTGGCCGCCGGCCTGCTCGCCCGCAAGGCGGTGGCGCGGGGCCTGTCCACCAAGCCCTGGGTGAAGACCTCGCTGGCACCGGGCTCGATGGTGGTCAGCCGCTATCTGGAGGCCGCCGGCCTGCAGCAGCCGCTGGACGCCCTCGGCTTCGCTGTCGTGGGCAATAGCTGCACCACCTGCGTCGGCGCCTCCGGCCCGATCGACGCGGAGCTGGAGGCGGCGATCGGCGCGGGCGACGTGGTGGCCTGCGCGGTCTTGTCCGGCAACCGCAATTTCGAGGCGCGCATCCATCCGGCGGTGCGCGCGGCCTATCTGGCCAGCCCGCCTCTGGTCGTGGCCTATGCCCTGGCCGGAACGATCGGGCTCGACGTCGAGCAGGATCCCCTCGGGATCGGCAGCGACGGCGCCCCCGTCTTCCTGCGCGATCTCTGGCCGACGCCCGAGGAGCTGCGCGCGGCGTACGAGATTGCCG
The DNA here is from genome assembly GCF_004346185.1 of Aquabacter spiritensis. Classification (GTDB taxonomy): domain Bacteria; phylum Pseudomonadota; class Alphaproteobacteria; order Rhizobiales; family Xanthobacteraceae; genus Aquabacter; species Aquabacter spiritensis. The sequence goes on from NZ_SMAI01000001.1 coordinate 15,229, forward strand.
CGAACCCGGCTTTCTATCGCGCCGTCTATGACCGCGACATCGCGGCCGAAGACCCGCATTGGGGCAAGATCCCGCAGGTGACGGGCGAAATCTATCCGTGGGATCCCGCCTCCACCTACATCACGGAGCCGCCCTTCCTGGCGCCGGAATTCCTGCAATCCCCGCTCGGCGACATCGTGGGCGCGCGGGCTCTGGCGATCCTCGGCGACAGCGTCACCACCGACCACATCAGCCCGATCGGCACCATCAAGAGCACCTCCCCCGCCGGCGCCTATCTGACGGCGCACGGCGTCTCGCCGAAGGACTTCAACAATTTCGGCGCGCGCCGCATGAACCATGAAGTCATGGTGCGCGGCGGCTTCGGCAATGTCCGGCTGCGCAACCTCATGGTGCCGGGCGTGGAAGGCGGGGTGACCGCCCATCAGCCGGACGGCGCGCAGATGAGCATCTACGACGCCGCGATGCGCTACCGGGACGAGGCCGTGCCGCTGGTGATCGTCGCGGGCCAGGAATACGGCACCGGCAGCGCGCGGGACTGGGCCGCGAAGGCGACCCGGCTGCTCGGCGTGCGGGCCGTAATCGCCGCCAGCTTCGAGCGCATCCATCGCTCCAATCTGGTCGGCATGGGCGTCCTGCCGTGCCAGTTCGCCGGAGGATCCTGCGCCGCCGATCTCGGCCTGGACGGCTCCGAGCGCTTCGACATTGTCGGCCTTTCAGGCGAGATCGCGACGCGCATGCCGCTGACCCTCAAGATCACCCGCGCCGACGGCGCCACCGCCGAGGCGCCGCTGATCCTGCGGCTCGATACCCCGGCCGAGCTGGACTATGTCCGCAGCGGCGGCATCATGCCCTTCATCCTCTCCGAGGTCCTCGCCCAGGTGGACCCGATCGCCTGATCGAGGCCGCGAGACCGGCCGCGGCCCGCGCCGCCGCGGGGCAGCGCTCTCCGCCCTGCCCCGCGCCGCTCATCTCTGCACGAAGGGATTGGCCGAAGGCGCGCCGAAATTCATCCAGACGCTCTTGGTCTGGAGATATTCCTTGATCATCTCGGCCCCGTTCTCGCGGCCGATGCCGCTCTGCCGGTAGCCGCCGAACGGCGACATATAGCTGACCGCGCGATAGGTATTGACCCAGACCGTGCCGGCGCGGATGCCCTCGCTCATGCGGATGGCGCGGCCGATATCGTTGGTCCACACGCCGGAGGCGAGGCCGTACAGCGTATCGTTGGCGATCCGCAGGGCATCCTCCTCGTCCTTGAAACGGATGACGGAAAGGACCGGCCCGAACACCTCCTCCTGGGCGATCCGCATGCCGTTCTGCACGTCCTTGAAGATGGTGGGCTCCACGAACCATCCGTTGCCGCATTCCGGGGCGGTGCCGCGGCCGCCGCCGGTCACCAGGGTCGCCCCCTCGGAGCGCGCGATGTCGATATAGTCGAGCACCTTCTGAAACTGCGGCGGGGTGGTGATCGGCCCGACCTGGGTGTCGAGGCTGGCGGGGTCTCCCATGCGGGCGGTCCGCGCGCGCGCCACGAGCTTTTCGAGAAAGCTGTCGTGGATCTTGTCGTCGAGTAGCAGACGCGAGCCGGCGAGGCAGGTCTGCCCCGTCGCCGCGAAAATTCCGGAAATGGCGCCGTTCACCGCATCGTCGAGATTGGCGTCGGCGAACACGATGTTCGGCGACTTGCCGCCGAGTTCCATGGTCACGTGCTTCATGGTCTGGGCGGCGGCGGCATAGATGCGCTTGCCGGTCGCGTCCGAGCCGGTGAAGGCGATCTTTGCCACCTTCGGGTGTTCGACGAGCGGCGTGCCGACTTCGGCCCCGAAGCCGGTGACCACATTGACGACGCCGGGCGGCAGGCCGGCCTCCTCCAGCACCTTGACGAATTCCAGGGCGGAGGCGGAGGTGAATTCGGAGGGCTTCAGCACCGCCGTATTGCCGGCCGCGAGCGCGGGCGCGAGCTTCCACGAGGTGAGCATCAGCGGGGAATTCCACGGCGTGATAAGGCCCACCACGCCGAGCGGTTCATAGCGCGTATAGTTGAGATAGCCGCGCTTATCGAGCGGGATGACGGAGCCCTCGATCTTGTCGGCGAGCCCGCCATAATAATAGTACCAATTGGGGATGTAGCGGAGCTGGGCCAGCATCTCCGCCATGAGCTTCCCGTTGTCCTGCACCTCGACGGCGGCGAGCCGCTCGGCCTCGCGGGTGAGGAGATCGCCGATCTTGCGGAGCATGGCGCCGCGTTCGCTCGCGGTGCTCTTGCCCCACGGCCCGCCGACGAAGGCGTCATATGCCGCGTCCACCGCCCGCCCGACATCCACCGCATTGCCGCGGGCGATCCGGGCCCACGGCTTGGCGGTATAGGGATTGACGGTGTCGAACCATTCGCCGCCGGCAGGATCGACCCACGCGCCGCCGATATAATGCTGGTAGTCCTGCATGTCGTCCTCCGGGCGCCGGGCGCCGAATTAACGCGAAAGCGGCGCGGCCGGGCGGGGAAACGGCTCGTCATGCTCGATCACCTTGCCGCGCAAAAGCGCGGCGAGGTCGAGCGCGCCTTGATTGGGATCGAGCGGCAATTCGCCGGTCTTCCCCCGCGCCATGGCGTCCGCTTCGAGCGTGTCGCGGCGGAGCGCCGTCTCCAGGATCTGCGCGGCCTGCGCCAGCGGCACGACGACGACGCCGTCGTCGTCGCCCACCACGATGTCGCCGGGATAGACCACCAGCCCGCCCACATGCACCGGCACGTTGATGGATCCCGGCGTGTTCTTCTGCGGCGCCCGCGGGGAGACGCTGCGGCAGAACACCGGGAAGCGCTCGCGGCGCAGCAGAGCGAGGTCGCGGATCGACCCGCTCGCGACCACGCCGACGCCGCCGCGCGAACGCGCCTGGACGGCGCTGCGGTGGCCGAAGCAGCCGGTGTCGTGATCGCCGTCGTCGATGACCAGGACATCGCCCGGCCCCACCATCTGCAACGCTTTGTGCGTCATGAGATTGTCCCCGGGGAAACAGAGCACGGTGAAGGCCGAGCCGACCATGCGGACATCCTCGAAGATCGGCCGGATCTGCGACCGCATGGCGCCGTGGCGCCCCATGGCGTCGCTGAGGGTCGCGGTCGGCACGCCTTCGAAGCGGCGGAGAAGGTCCGGGTCGGCACGCGCAAAGGTGGTGTAGATGTGGCCGTACATGGCTGTCCTTCCTCGCTTGGTTCGGGCCTTCGGCGGCTCACGCCGCCCGCCGCTGCTCCTGCTCGCGCCAGGCGATCATGCGGCGGATGCCCTCCTCGAACGAGATTTCCGCCTTCCACCCGACCATGCGTTCGATCTTCTCGACCGAGAAATCGAGCTGGGTCGACACCGCCGCGCGGATCTTGCCGGGCGGGGTCCGGTAGTCCGGCTCGAGATTGGTGCCGGTGATCGCCTGCACGATCTCGACCAGCCGGTTGAGGGTGGTGGCGGTGCCGGTCGCGACGTTGAAGCTCTCGCGCGAGACGTCGCTCGCCATCGCCATGACATTGGCGCGGGCGACGTCCGTGACATGGATGTAATCGTGCACTTCCCGGCCGTCGTCGGGGATGATCGGCCGTTCGCCGCGGCGCAGGCGCTCATAGGTGTCGATGATGTAGACGGAATTCACCGCCCGCAAATGCTGGCGCTCGCCATAGACCGAGGAATAGCGCAGATTCACCGACTTCACGCCGTAGCGGTCGTGGTAGAGCCGGCCGAAATTCTCGCCCATGATCTTCGAGGCCGCGTAGAGCGCGGCGCCGGGCTGCAGGTTCGCCCAGGTCCAGGGCGTCGCCTCGTCGATGAGGTCGGCCGAGGGCTCGCCATAGGCCGCCACGGAGGAGGAGAAGATCACCTTCTCGACGCCGCGATACCGGCAGGCGTCATAGACGTTGAGCATGCCCTGCACGTTGACGGCGACGCCGAGATGCGGGTTGAGCGACAAAGGCAGGGTGAGGAAGCCTGCGGTGGCGAAGACGCCGCTGACGCCCTCGAGCTGGTCGTAGAGTTCGTGGGTGCGCAGGATGTCGCCCTTCACCAGTCTGACCCGGGGATCCGCGAGCAGGTCTTCGATGGCCTCCGGCGAGCCGAGCGCGTAATTGTCGAACAGCACCACTTCACCCACGTTCGCCTGCAGCAATTGCAGCGTGATATGGGCCCCGATCTGGCTGGCTCCGCCGGTGATCAGGAATTTTCCGCCCTCGATCTTCATTTTCCGCCCTCTCTCCTTCGGCGCGCATCCCGGCGCGCCGCCACGTCCGCCTTCGGAACTGCGTGTCACAGCATGATGTGAATGGATTTTTCTTCCGTGTAGGAGAACATTTCTTCGATTCCACGCTCCCGGCCGACACCACTGTTCTTGTACCCGCCATAGGGCACGGCACGGACATGGGCGTTGATGCCGTTGATCCAGATGTATCCGGCCTGGATCTTCTGGGCGGTGCGCAAAGCGACCGAGATGTCGCGGGTCCAGACTGCCGCGGTGAGGCCGTATTCCACCGCGTTCGCCTGCTTCACCACCGCATCCACGTCCGACCAGCGCAGGACCGAGAGGACGGGGCCGAAAATCTCCTCGCGGGCGATGCGGGCGTCGGGCGCGACATCGGCGAACACCGTGGGCTCGATCCAATAGCCCGTCCGGAACGCGTCGCCGGGCGGCCGCTTGCCCCCCGCCACCAGGCGGCCGCCGTCTTCCCGGCCGGCCGCCACATAATGCTCGACCTTGCGGAGCTGGTGCGCGGAATTGATCGCCCCCATCTGGGTCGCGGGGTCGAACGGATCGCCGACCCGAATGGCGGCGACCTTCTGCGTCACCCGGTCGAGAACCGCGTCATAAATGTCGTCATGGACGAAGAGGCGGCTGGTGGAGGCGCAGGACTGGCCCTGCCAGGTGAAATTCATGCCTGCGACGGCGGCCGTGGCCACCTTGTCGACGTCCACGTCGGGGAACACGATGAAGGGGTTCTTGCCGCCGAGTTCCAGCGAGACGTGCTTGACCGCGACCTCGGCGGCGGAGCGCTGGATCGCCATGCCGGTGCGCGCGGAGCCGACGAAGGACAGGCGCTTCACGCGGGGATGGCGCACGAGGGCATTGCCCACCTCGGCGTCGCCCGAGAGGATGTTGAGCACGCCCGGCGGCAGGATGTCGCGCGCGATCTCCGCCAGAAGGGAGGCCGAGAGCGGGCTCTGCTCGGAGGGCTTCAGGATCACCGCATTGCCCGCCATGAGCGGCGAGGCCATGCCCACGATGGCGAAATTGATCGGATGGTTGAAGGCGAGAATGCGCCCGACCACACCATAGGGCTCGCGGACGGTGAAGTGCAGATTGTCCGGCGTGGCGGGAATGCTCTTGCCCTGCAGCTCGTATCCGAGGCCGGCGAAATAGCGCAGCCGATCCACCCCCGAGGCGATGTCGTTGCGCATGGCCGTGATCGGGTTCCCGGTGTCGGAGACCTCCACCTGCAGGATGTCCTCGGCCCGCTTCATGATGGCGTCGCCGAGGCGCATCAGATAGTCGGAGCGCTGCGCCACCGACAGGGCCGCCCAGTCCGCCTGCGCCGTCTCCGCCGCCGCCACGGCGCGCTCCACGTCCGCCGCGGTTCCGCGCGGCACGCGCCCGATATAATCCTCGTTGGCCGGGTTGACGCAGTCCATCCACCCGCCCCCCAGGCTTTCCACCAGATCGCCGCCGAGCAGCATCCGTCCTGTCATGGGGGAGGTGCCGATCGCCCGGCTGGCCGCATCGAGCGCCGAATTGGCATTGGACATGGGTCGCGTGTCTCCGAGATTGCGTCGCGCCCGTCCCCGGTCCGGGAGAGGCGTCTGGGATCGAGGGAGGCCGGCGCCGGACCTTCGCCCGGCGCCGGCGGGCCGTTCCGCCGCTATTGAACCGCCAGCTTCACCTGGCCGCTCGCCACCAGATCGCCCCACTTCTTGTCTTCGCTGGCGATGAATTTGCCGAACTTTTCCGGGCTCCCGCCGGCCACGTCCGCCCCCAGCTGCGCGATCCGCGCCTGGACCTCGGGCGACTTCAGCGCCATGTTGATGTGCTCATTGAGAAACAGGATCCGGTCTTGCGGCGTGCCGGTCTTCGCGACGAAGCCGTTCCACCCGACGATGTCGAAATTCGGCAGGCCGGATTCCGATGCGGTGGGCACGTTCGGCAGCGAGGGAATGCGCTGGCTGCCGCTGACGGCGATCGCCCGGACATTGCCCGCATTGATCTGCGGCACGCCGACGATGATGTCGGTGAAGGTCATGTCCACCTGCCCGGCCATCACCGCCGCCAAAGCCTGCGCCGTCGCGGCGAAGGGGATGTGGGTGAGTTCGATCCCGCCTTGTCTGCCCAGCATGGCGGTCGCCATGTGGAACGAACTGCCGAAGCCGCTGGATGAATAGTTCAGCTTTCCGGGATTGGCCTTGGCATAAGCGATCAGGTCTTTGAGGTTATGGATCGGCAGCTTGGGATTCACCACCAGCACGATCGGATAGGTGGTCGCCGCCACGATGGGCGTGAACTCGTCGAGCGGGTTGAAGGTCATCTTGTTGTAGATGTGCCGGTTCACCGACATCAGGCCGATATGACCCATCATGATCGTATAGCCGTCGGCGGGTGCCGCGATGACGGCCTCGGCTCCGGTATTGCCGTTCGCGCCCGGACGGTTTTCGACCACGACCGGCTTGCCGATGGAGGTCTGAACCTTGTCCGCGACGAGACGGGAAACAATGTCGGCGGCCCCGCCGGCTCCGGTGGGCACCACGATCTTGATGTAGCGCGCAGGAAACGTCTCGGCGCCCGCCCCGGCCGGCCCCAGCAGCGCGCACGCCGCCGCGACGAGCAGCCATCCAAGCATACGACGCGAATTCATAGCAAAATCCTCCCTTTTTGTTTTCTTTTATTTTGATTATACTGTTTTTTATTTATTGATTTTTGTTCTTCTATTAGAAGAAGGCATAAGTTTGATGGTAAGTTTGTTCCCTTGAGAACGCAATTGGGGAAATTACGATAGAAGTATAAAGCCCGGGCATACTGAAGGTGGATTTGACCCTGCCTCAAGCCGCGGAAGCGGCGGGAAATCCCGGCGCCGCCGCATCTCGCCGGACAGAACGTCCGCAGCGGCGACATCTTCGGGACCGTCGCCACGGCGGAGCGGAACAACCCCGGCACCTCGGGGTTCAGACAGCGGGGGCTGACCCCGCACGGTCGCTTCGGCCAGCGGGCGACGCTCGATTTGAACCGGCACAAGGGGCACGGACATGGAAGACGCACAGATCGGCTGGATCGCGGCCATCATCATCGGCGGGCTCGCGGGCTGGATCGCTTCCAGCTTCATGGGAAGTTCGACCGGACTACTTCTCAACATCGTGCTCGGCATCATCGGCGCAGCCGTGGCGAGCTTCCTGTTCGGCCTGCTCGGCGTCAGCTTCGGCGGCTGGCTCGGCTATCTCATCGCCGGCATCGTGGGCGCCTGTATCCTGATCGCCATCGTCCGGGCGGTCCGGCGTTAGAGCCTGATCCGACCGGCGCATGAAACACCCCGGCTCGCTCGGCAGTTCCGAGCGGGCCGGGCATCGCACCGTCGGGCGGCGGCCTCGTCTCCCGGGTGGTCTGAACCCTGAGCGGACCCGCTCCTGGTGAACCGGCAAGACCGGTCAATCGGGCCGATTTGGCGAACGCCGCGGCCAATTTGGTGCACGCCGGGGTGCCCAACCGCTTTTTCTCCCCCGCAGCGTCGGCCCCCATCCCACCAGGGGCTACGTCGCAGCGCGCCACGCTTCACTGCAGCACCTCGCCCGAGCCGAGAACCCGCGCCGGCGCGACGGCGGCCGGGGGCGCATCCGCCTCGGCGCCCGCCGTCACCGGCAACGGGAAGGCATGCACACGGTCCCGGAACACCGTCACCGGCGCGGCATGGAGCGGCGCCGGCGCGAACGCGTTCCAGGCAAGGGCGAGGCGCGAGGGGTGAGTCAGCGCGGCCTCGGCGACCAGCACGACCTTGCCCGCCCGCGCGAGCCCAGCGGCGTCCCCCTCGAACACGAAGAGCGCGCCCCGCTCCAGCGGCGCCGCGCCGGAGGCGTCGCTCCAGCGCACGGATGCGCCCTCCTCCTGTGCCGCGACGCTGGACAGGACCAAGGCGACGGTGCCGTCCGCCGGATCGAGCACCGCGCGGGCGGCGTTCATCATCGCCGCCATCTGCGCATCGGAAATCTCGGACGTGCCGGCGGCGAGAGCCGCCAGGGTCGCGGCGGCGCGCGACACCTTGGTCTGAACCGTGATCCGCTCGGCATAATGGAGCAGGCCGAGATAGACCCCGAGAAGCCCGGGCAGGATCAGGCCGAGTTCGACGGCGCCGACGCCCCGCTCGTCCCGCAGCATGTCCGCGAGCCGGGCGCGCAGGCGGGCGACACGCCGTCTCACGGTGCACCCGCGGACTGATAGGCGGCATAGGGGTCGCGCCGCACGGCGGCGGTCGCGATCAGCAGATGCACTGTCCCCTCCCCGTCGGCGACGCGCGGCCACCAATTCAGGGAAAACGGCGTCAGCGGCGGCAGCGGCAGCGCCGCCCGGACCAGGATCACGTCATCGGCGGCGGCGGCCGGGGCGTCGCCGAAGGCCGCGTCGTTGATCGCGCCGCCGGCAACCGCACTCGGAACGGCGGCATCGCTCGTGAGCGCGCGCAGGTCCACCCGCAGATGGGCTTCGCACGCGGATTGCGGGATCAGGACGAAGGCGCCGCAGATCCGCGTCCGGAGCGCGGATGCCGTCCCGGAGGCCGCGAGCGTGCCGTCCGCCAGCCCGCGCGCGGCGGCACTCACCGCGCGGTCGAGCGTGTTCTGCGCGAGAAGCGTGGTGCAGATTTCGAACAAAGCGAGGATGAGGAAAAGGACCGGCACCACCACCAGAGCGAAATCGACGGACAGCGCGCCCCCGCTCCCCCGCAGGCGCAACCGCAGGTTCGCCATGCTCACGGCCTATCTCGGCCCGAACACGCCCGCGCCGATCACGTTCCCGACCGAGGGAAGCGCGGCGCCGGGCGCCGGATAGGGCGGCAGGACCGTCCCCGCCGGCTGGGGCGGCAAGGCGATAATCTGGCGCTGCTGGATCTGGCCGGCCAAAGCCTGGGACGCCTCCATGCTGTCGCCGAGCGTGAAGGCCTGGACGCAGACCGGCGCGCAGGAATAGGTCACCCGGCTGTCCGTCCCGCGCTGCACCGTGACCGTCGCCGCCGATGGCGGCACCACCCGCACGTCCGCGGCGGCGATCTGCAGGCCGGCTTTGTCCATCAGGATGATGTTGGTCTGACCGAAGGATTTGCCGGTCACCACGACGAAATTCGCGCTCTTGGGCGGCTTGGACACGTCGGCGATGGCGGGATTTCCGACGATCACGATCTCGGCCTCGGACGGCAGGCTGAAGATCGCGGCGGCGTCCAGCGTCACCGCGACCGCGCCGGTCAAGGCCGGCACCGGCTCCGCCTGAACAGCCGGCGTCGCGGCTGGGACCGCGAGAAGGAGGGCGCCCGCCAGGGCCACGGCGCGCCGCCATCTGCCACGTAAAACTGCCATCTGCGCCCGGGGGTTCGGAAAGACCGCGGCGACTGTAGTTTTTCGCCCGCCCCAGCGCAATCCGCGAATAGTTAACGAAACTTAGGTTTATTCGTCGACTACTGTTAAACTCGGTCATCAAACTGATATAATATTGTGTCTAATCTAGATTTTTCCGTCATTAACAATTCATTAACGGATGGGCATATGGCGCCTGTCGCAGACGCGACGTGTCAGTCAAAGGGGTTTTCAGATGACTACCGTTCTGAGCAAGATTGCTGCCGTCCTGCGCTCCGACCGCGGCGCCCTGTCGGTGGAATACGGCCTCATCCTGACCGGCATCGTCGGCGTCGGCATGGCCGTGATCGCTGGCCTGACCGCGACCGAGACCACGCTGACGGGCCTGTTCACCGGCGTCAACGCCGAGATCGAAATGCCGCAGTGATCGCAGTCGCCGGCCGTTGCGGCCGGCCCGGTTTCAACGCGGACGCTCGCACGCGAGCGTCCGCCGGTACGCGGAGCGTGGTGTGACAGTCGAAATCGCGGGAAAACTGGTCTTCACCTGTCTGGTGGCATGGGCCGCCATCCATGATCTTCTGACCCTGCGTATCCCGAACCGCCTGAACCTTTTGATTTTCGCCGCCTTCGTTCCGGTCGCGGCGCTGACCGGCCTGTCGGCCGAGGCTCTGGTGTCCCATGCCGGGGCGGCCGCGGCCTTGTTCGCCATCTGCCTCGCCCTCGCTCTGGTCGGCCAGCTCGGCGGCGGCGACGTCAAGCTGATCTCCGGCATCGGCCTGTGGCTCGGCTTCGGCCCGGCGCTGCTGCAATTCCTGACCACCGGCATTCTCTGCTCGGTCGCCTTCATGCTCGCCATGGTGCTGCTGCGCATCGCCCCGGTCGCGCTGCCCGCGCGCCTGCTGTCGATCGGCTGGCTCGGCGAGGCGGCCTATGGCACGACGCCGATCCGCAAGCTGGAAGGCCCGTACGGCGTGCCCCTCGCCATCGCTGCCGCGGTGGCGATCTGGACCCAATAGGCAAGCCGCCATGCGCCCCAAACGCCTCATCGTCGGCAGCGCGGCGGCCATTGGCGGCCTTCTGGCCTTTCTCGCCGTGATGGCCAACGCGCCCCAGCCGCCGCGCGCGCAGGGCACCGCGGCGGAGACCGGCCAGGTCAAGCTCGAAGAGGTGCTCGTCGCCGCCCGCGACCTCAAGCCCGGCGAGCGGCTCGCCGCCGCCGACGTGCGCTGGCAGGCGATGCTGGCGGACGGCATTCCCTCGGGTGCGCTGCGCCGCAAGGACAGGCCGGACGCGCCGAAGACGATGGTCAACGCCACCGCACGGCAGTTTCTCACCAAAGGCGACATCGTCACCACCGCCCGGATCGCCCCGCTGGAAGCCGGCTTCCTCGCCAGCAATCTGCGCGAGGGCATGCGGGCGGTGGCGGTCGCGATCGATGCGCGCGGCGGCCGCTCGGTCGGCGGCTTCATCTTCCCCCAGGACCGCGTCGACGTGATCCTCGCCCGCCCCGACGTGCGCGGCGCCCGTCCCGACCTCACCGCCCGCACGCTGATGTCCGGCATTCGGGTGCTCGCCGTGGGCCAGCAATTGTCCGAAAATATCGGCCAGAAGGTCATTACCGGGGAGACCGCGACCCTCGAAGTCACCCCCGCCCAGGCCGAGGAGCTGATCGCGGTGATGCGCACCGGCGACGCCAATCTCTGGCTCACGCTGCGCCCGGTCAACGAGCCGCTGGTCGTGGAGCAGGAGGAAGCCCGCCTCGCCGCCACCAAGGCCCTCACCATCGTCAGATACGGGCAGGCGCGTGACCAATAGCCTGCGCCCGGCCCGCGCCGCTTGGCTCGCGGCGTGCCTGCTCGTTCTCGCCGCGCCGGCGGCGCAGGCGCAGGACCGCAGCCTGTTCAGCACGGCCTCCACCGCCAGCACCGGCTTCGAAGGCCTCGCCGCCAGCCCGCCGGCACCGGCGCCCGCCCCGGCACAGGTGCGCCGGGTCGACGTCGCGTTCGGCCGCTCGACCGTCGTCGACCTGCCGAGCGCCGCGCGCGACGCTTATGTCGCCAATCCCGGCATCGCCAATGCCGTGGTGCAGACGGCGCGGCGGCTCTACGTCACCGGCATCGGCGAAGGCGCCACCACCATCATCGTCTCCAATGCCCAGGGCCAGCAGATCGCTTTGATCGAGGTGCGCGTCGCCCGCGACACCGGCGCGCTCTCCGATGCGCTGCGCGCGGCCTTGCCGGAAGCGAAGGTCACGGCGCGCTTCAGCGGCGCCAATGTCGTGCTGTCGGGCGTCGTCGCCTCGGCGCTGGAAGCGACGCTTGCGGCCGATATCGCCGGCGGCTTCCTGCCCCCCGAGGGCAAGGTGGTCAACGCCCTCGCGCTGCGCGGCAAGGAACAGGTGATGCTGCGCGTCACGGTCGCGGAAATCCAGCGCAACGTGCTGAAGCAGCTCGGCATCAATGCCGACGGCGCATGGAAGATCGGCGACGTGGCGGTGGCCGCGCTGATGAACAATCCCTATGGCGTCGCCGGCCAGGCCCTGACCAATTCCTTCGTCAGCATCGGCAATAGCGACGGCGTCGCGACGCTGCGGGCGATGGAGCAGGCCGGCGTCGCCCGCACGCTCGCCGAGCCCAATCTCACCGCGATATCGGGCGAGACCGCCACCTTCATGGCCGGGGGCGAGGTGCCGATCCCCACCGGCATCACCTGTTCCACCACGAATGTCTGCCAGCCCTCGATCGAGTTCAAGAAATTCGGCGTGTCCCTCACCTTCAGCCCGGTCGTGCTCTCGGCGGGACGCATCAGCCTGCGGGTCGCGACCGAGGTCTCCGAGGTCGATCCCAACAGCCGGCTGGTGGTGCCCGCCGCCGGCAATCAGAGCTTGACGATCCCCGGCTTCCGCCTGCGCAAGTCGGAGACCACGGTCGAACTGCCCTCGGGCGGCACCCTCGTCACCGCCGGGCTGATCCAGGAGAACGGCCGGCAGGCGATCACCGGCATTCCCGGCGCGATGGAGATCCCGGTCCTCGGCACGCTGTTCCGCAGCCGGGACTATATGCGCCAGGAAACCGAGCTGATGATCCTGGTGACGCCGATCCTCGCCCGCGCGGTGGCCGCGCCGCAGGCCGCCCGCCCGACCGACGGATTTGCCGACGCCCCCGACATCCGGGGCAATTTCCTCGGCCAGGTGAACCGCGTCACCGGCCGGGACGCGCCGGCCGTGCTGCGCGAGACCGCGACGCCTGCGCTGCCCAATGCCCCGCCGCCGCCGGCCGCCTTCTACGGCCATACCGGCTTCATCATCGATTGAGGCCCCGATGCCGCGTCGCTCCGCCCTCGCTTTGATCCCCCTGGGCCTCGCGGCGGTGCTCTGCGGCTGTGCCGGGGAGCCCCTGCCGTTCGACGGCACCACCTATCCGCAGGACTATCGCGTCCGTCACCCCATCCTGCTGTCGCAGCAGCCGGCCCGCCTCGCGGTGATCCCGCGCTGGGCTTATGGCCTCGACCCCCGCCAGGCCGACGACGTCCGCGCCTTCGGCCACGCCTTCCGCACGGAGACGATGGGGGTCATCCAGGTCTCGGTCCCCGTGGTCGCCGGCCGGCCGACGCCGCTGGTGAAGACCAATGCGCGGGCGGTGCGCACGGCTTTGGTCGGGACCGGCATCGATGCGCGCAACATCCGCTGGAGCGAATACGACGCCACCGGCCTCGGCCCGCAGAGCCCGCTCAACCTGTCCTTCGCCAAGCTGACCGCGACCGTGCCGCACCCGTGCAACGACTGGCCCTATGACCTCGCGGCCGGGGCCGGGTTCGAGAGCTTCCAGAACGAGCCCTATTGGAATCTCGGCTGCGCCAGCCAGACCAACCTCGCGCTCCAGGCAGCCGATCCGCTCGATCTGGTGCGCCCCCGCGTCGAGGGGCCGGCCGACACCGTGAAGCGCGTCAACGACATTCAGCAATTGCGCACCGGAAACGATCCCTCGACGGATTACGGCCCGACCGCCGCCAGCGCCTCCGGCTCGTGAGGGCGGCGATGCGCGTGCAGACACCGACGCAGACGCAGCCGCAGCCGCAGCCGCAGGCGGAAGACGGCCCCTTTCTGCTGCCGCGCCTGACGCTGCACGCCTTCTGCCGCTCGCACGCGGTGATGGAGAGCATGACCGAGGCGTGCGCCCACGAGCGCATGGTGCGGGTCGACTCCCGGGTCGGCGGCGGCGGCATAGACGGGGCGGTTCAGGCGATCCGCGGGATGCAGCGCGCGCCGCAGGTGATCGTGGTCGAGGTGCTGCCCGAGACCACCACCCTGATGGCCGACCTCGAACGGCTCGCGGGGGTGTGCAGCGGCCATACCCGGGTGTTCGTGATCGGCCATTCCAACGACATGAAGCTCTATCAGCGCCTGCTGCGCGAGGGCGCCTCCGATTATCTGCTCGCGCCGCTCGCGCCCGGCGACTTCGTCGCCGCTTTGGCCCGGGTCCTCGCCGCCGAGGCGGAAACCGAGACGCTCGGCGCCTCCGTCGTGGTGCTCGGCAGCCGCGGCGGGGTCGGCGCCACCACCGTGGCCTGCAATCTGGCTTATGTGCTGGCGGAGGAGCTGGCGCTCGACACCGTGCTCGCCGACCTCAAGCTGCCGTTCGGCGCCGTCGCCAGCCAGTTCGACGTCACGCCGAGCCTCGAACATTCGGTCTATCTCTATTCCCCCGCCCTCCTCGACGGCCCGGCGCTCGAACAATTGCTCGTGCCGAAGGGCGCGCGCCTGAAGCTCCTCACCGCCGCCCCCAATCTCGAGGCCTGCGCGCGGGGGGATGCCGGCCTCGCGTTCGAGCGGCTCGTTCCGCTGCTGATGGGCGCGCACGCCATGACGATCAGCGACACGCCTTTGATCTGGTCGCCGGCCGCCATCGCCCATCTCACCCAGGCCACCCAGATCGTGCTCGTGGTGACGCCGGATTTCGCCGCCGCCGCCAATGCCCAGGCGGTGATGCGCCAGATGCGCGCGCTGCGCGGCGCGGAAAGCCGGCCGATCGTCGTGCTCAATCAGATGGGCGTCGCCCAAAGGCAGGAATTGAAGGTGACCGAGTTGGCGGAGATCTTCGGCCGGCCGGCCCGGGAGCTCTTAACCATCGCCCACGACCCGCGCGCCTTCAGCATCAGCGAACAGAACGGCCGCGTGCTGAGCGAGCGGGCGCCGACCCACGACGCCGCGCGGGTGTTCCGCGCCCTGGCCGCGCGGGTCGCCGGCCGCGAGACGCCGCCGTCCCGGGTGCGGATCCTGCGCAGCCTCGCGGAACGGCTTCCCGCCGTCCGCAAGCTGTTCGGCTGAGGGAGGCCGGCATGGAGCATCCGCGGCGCAGATTGTTCGGATGGGGCGCCGACGCCGTCGATCCCCTGCCCCGCTCTTCGGTCCCGTTCCTGCCGGTGGCCCCCGCCCCGCCCGCGGACGAGCGGCTGCGCTACGACGCGGCGTGCGAGAAGGTCCGCGGCCATCTGATGGAGATGGTCGACTTCCTCGCCACCGCCAAGGTGGAGCGGCCGGGCGAGGCCCGACAGCGGATCCGCGATGCGATCCTCGGCATCCTCACCACCGATGGCGGCATCATCCTCACCCGGGCGGAGCGCGACCGCCTGCTGGTCGAGATGGTCGCCGAGATGGACGGCTACGGCCCGCTCGAACCGCTGCTCGCCGATGACGAGATCAGCGAGATCATGGTGAACTCCCACCGCACCGTCTATATCGAGAAGCGCGGTCAGACCTACGAAACCGACATCCAGTTCCGCGACGAGGAGGCGCTGCTGCGCGTCTGCCGGAAGATGGCGGAAGGCGTCGGCCGGCGGGTCGATTCCTTTACCCCGACCTGCGACGCGCGGCTGCCGGACGGTTCGCGCATCAACATCGTCGTGCCGCCCATCGCGCTCGACGGCACCCATCTGACGATCCGCAAGTTCCGGCGGGAAAAGCTGCGCATGCCCGACCTCGTGGCGCTCGGATCCGTGACGCCGGAGGCGGCGGAGGTCCTGCGGATCATCGGCAAATGCCCGCTGAACGTGCTGATCAGCGGCGGCACGGGCTCGGGAAAGACCACGCTCCTCAATTGCGTGACCGGATCGATCGATCCGCGCGAGCGCATCATCACCTGCGAGGACACGGCCGAACTCCAGCTCCAGCAGCGCCATGTGGTGCGGCTCGAAACCCGGCCGGCCTCGGCCGAGGGCACGGCCGAGATCACCATGCGCGACATCCTGCGCAACGCGCTGCGCATGAAGCCGAACCGCATCATCGTCGGCGAGGTGCGCGGCGCGGAGGCCCTCGACCTCGTCCAGGCCATGAGCACCGGCCATGCCGGCTCGATGGGGACGATCCACGCCAACAATCCGCGCGGGGCCCTCGGACGGCTGGAAACCTGCATCCGCGAGAACGCCTCCCAGCAGGCGACGCCGTCCATCAACATCCAGAAGGCGATCGCGGATTCGCTCGACATCATCATCCAGACCCAGCAATTGCCGAGCGGCCGCCGGGTCGTGACGCACATCTCGGAAGTCCTCGGCCTCGACGGCGGCCAGACCCTCCTGTCGGACATTTTCGTCTATGATTTCAAGGATCAGAAACTGAAGGTGAACCTCGCCACCAAGCCCGCTTTCTTCGCCCATGCCGAACGGATCGGCGAAGAGGCCCGCTTGGTCCAGGCGCTGCACCCGGCGGGGGCGCCATGACGCCCCTCCTCGTCGCCGCCCTGGCCGGCCTTTCGGTCGTCGCCCTGATCTACACGCTGTTCCTGCCCGACGTGGCGCAGGAGGCGGCGGTGACCCGCCGGATCCGGGCGCTGGCCGCGCGCGCGCCCGACGCCGCCCCCCGCGGCAGCGCGCAGGAGGAGGTGGCGCAGCTCATGAAGGCGAACGCCGCAAAGAGCGGCGCCCGCGGCACCCTGCGGCTCGGTGCGCTGATCGATCAGGCGGATATCGGCTGGACCCGCGCCCAGGTGCTGCTCGCGGCGGCGGCGTTCGGCGCCGCGGTGGCGCTGGTCTGCCTCGCCGTGTTCGAGGCGCGCATCGTCGCGCCTCTGGCCGGCGTCGCAGCCGCTATCCTGGCCCCGATCCTGGTGCTCCGTCATCTCAGGGACCGGCGCTTCGCGCGCTTCGCCGAAGAATTGCCGAACGCGCTCGACCTGATCGCCCGCGGGGTGCGGGCGGGACGGCCGATCAATGACTGCATCCACACCGCCGCCCGCGAGACCCGCGACCCGGTGCGGCGGGAATTCCGCATCGTCGAGGACGAGCAGCAACTCGGCGCCTCGCTCTCCGAAGCGGTGGACCGCATGGCCACGCGCGTGCCGATCGACGAGACCCGCTTCCTGTCGATCGCGATCGCGGTGCAGAGCGCGGAGGGCGGCGCCATCGCCGAGACCTTGATGAACCTCTCGCACACGCTGCGCGAGCGGCGGCGCCTGGCGAAAAAGATCTCCTCGATGATGGCCGAGCAGACCGCTTCCGCCAAATTCCTCGCTTTGCTGCCGTTCGCCATGCTGGGCTTCACCATCGCCCTCAACCGGGAACAGGCGAAGCTCATGTTCACCACCTTCGCCGGACAGGCGACCCTGGTCGGGGTGTGCCTCTGGGTCCTTCTCGGCTTCCTGGTCCTGGCGCGCATGACGCGCGTGCGGGTCTAGCGCCATGGACAGCGCGCAGCTTTTGTTCGGCCTGCTCGCCGCCTGCGCCGCGGCGGGGGCCGTGATCGCGGCCTTCACGGCCCTCGAGCCGGATTCGGATCGCGAGCGGCGGGTCGTCGCGCTGATCGCTGGAAAAGGCGTGCACCGGCCGGTGCCGCCGCGGTCGCTGCGCGAGCGCGGCGCGCGGCTGCTCGCCGACACGCTCGATCTGCGCAAGCGGCTGCGGCTGGAAAATGTCCGTGCGCACCTCGCCCAGGCCGGGCTGCGCCGCGCCTCGGACGAGGCGATTCATATCGTCTCCTACATCCTCTATCCCGCCGCGCTCGGCGGGCTCGCCGGATTTTGCACCTTCGGTCTGAACCTCCCCAACGTCCATGCCTCCTGGAAGGGCCTGATCGTGCTTCTCGCCGTCTATGCCGGCCTGCGGCTGCCCGGCCGGCTGCTGAAGCGGCGCATCACGCGGCGGCAGGAGGAGATCCAGCGGGCCTGGCCCGAGGCCCTCGATCTCATGCTGATCCAGGTGGAGGCCGGGCGCTCGGCCGATCAGGCGTTCCGGCGCGTCGCCGACGACATCGCGCCGCGCTGCCGCGAACTGGCGATCGAATTGTCGCTCACTTTGGCCGAACTCCAATTGCTCGACCGCCGGCAGGCCTACGAGAATTTCAGCACCCGCACGAATATCGACGAGATCAAGGCGACCTGCGCCGCGCTGATCCAGACCCACGAACAGGGCACCTCGCTCGGCGAGGCGTTCCGCGTCCTCGCCAAGCACAGCCGCGAGCTGCGCATGCACCAGGCCGAGAAGCGGGCGGCGGAAGTCACGTCCATGCTCCCCGTTCCCGTCTTCGTCTTCTTCCTCGCGCCGCTCGTCGTCATGGCGGTCATGCCGATGCTGATCACCTATATGAAGTGGAAATAGCATGGCGCCGCGCCGCATCGCCGCTGGGGTGACGGCCGCCTTGGCCTGCGAGCGCGGCGGCGTCTCGGTGCTGGTCGGCCTCACCGTCCCCGCGCTCCTGATCGTGGCGGGGCTCGCGGCGGATTTCACCCGCGCGGCCGCCCTGCGCGAGCGGATGCAGACCGCCGCCGACGGCGCGGTGCGGGAAGTCGTGCGCGGCGCCGACGCGGCGCAGATCACGGCCTATGTGCAGGCGGTCCTCGCCCCCGCGCTCGCGCGCACCGGCGGCGGTGCGGCCGACAGCCCGACAATCCTGGTGACCGGCACCGGGACGGCCGCGGCGTCGGTGCAGATTTCCGCGACCTACCAGACCCCGTTCGGTGTGTTCCGCGCGGCGGCCGGGCAGCCGCCGACCATGACCGTCTCCGCGACGCAGCGGGCCTTCTGCACGGCCTCCGGCACGCGCTGGGTCCCGGTCAGCCAGGCCTGCCCCGCCGGCCAGAGCGGGATGGTCACGTTCGACCGGGAAGAGCGGCTGACCTGCCCGTCTCCGACCTCCGAACCGGACTGGGCCGAAACCGGCACCGTTCAGAACTATGCCAGCAGCTGCGCGGACGGCTGAGGTCCGGGTCGCGCGCGCGGCGCACGACACCGCGCTGTCATCGTTCGCGACAATAGAGTGGCCGGATGATCCGCCGTCCGCGCCATTAACCCTTTGGCGCGGAGGATGGGGCGCGGGCTTGCCAACGGCACCCCGGGATTGCGAAACAGACGGCATGGCGGGCCAGGACAAGCGGGCATTCGACGACGGACCTGCCCCCGGCCGCGGCGCCGGACGGCGCGGGATCGCGCTCGCCTGCCTGCTCGGCCTCGTCCTCGCCGCCTGCGCCGGCCAGCCCGAGGCCGGCCTCTCCCCCGCCGAGACCGGAAGCCCGGCCGAGACCATCGCCTACAGCAAATCCCTCGCCGACCGGGGCCAGCGCGAACAGGCCGCCGCCGTCCTGCGGATCGCGACGCTGCGCAATCCCGACGACCGGCCGCTGCGCGCCGCCTACGGCAAGAGCCTGATCGCGCTCGGCCGCTACCGGGAGGCCGGCGACGTGCTGGCCCAGGCCCACACGCCGGACAATCCGGACTGGTCGGTGCTCTCCGCGCAGGGCGTCGTCGCCGACAATCTCGGCGACCACCGCAGCGCGCGGGCCTTCTACCAGCGCGCGCTGAACCTCAATCCCGGCAATCCCGGCGTTCTGACCAATCTCGCTCTGTCCTATGCCATGAGCGGCGACCGCGCGGCGGCGCTGAAGACGCTGCGGGAGGCCGCCGCCCGTCCCGATGCCGACGCCCGGGTGCGCCAGAGCCTCGCCACCCTGCTCGCGATGGACGGCAAGGACCGCGAGGCCGAACTCCTCTTCCTGCAGGACCTGCCGCCCGACCAGGCGCGCGCCAATATCGACTATCTGCGCCGCCACGGCTCCTGACGCCGGCGTCCCGCGCGCGGTCTCCCATCCCCTCCGGACCCGCCCCGGCGGCGTCCCGCCCGCTCGGCCCGCCTTGCCGCCCGCGCCCCGCTTTGGTAGAGCCGAGACGGGACCCGGCGGATCGCGCCCACAGGCGCACCGCCGCAGCCCGACGCCGGGTTAGCACAGCGGTAGTGCAGCGGTTTTGTAAACCGAAGGTCGGGGGTTCGATCCCCTCACCCGGCACCAGCTTCCGCTCCGAGGATCAGCGGGGGGCGAGGGCACAGCGGCAGACACTCGACGCGCCCCGGCTGTCGCCGTATCGTCACGCGGCCGGACGCCGCGCCGCACGGCCGGCGGACGGGAGAGGACCGACATGGCGATCGCGCGCAAGCTGCGCACCCTGGCCGGGGCCGGACCGCGGCGCCAGATGATGGCGCTGGAGGCCGGGGCGTGCCTCGCCGCGGCGCGCGTCGCGACCGGCCTGCTGCCGTTCCGGATCATCGCCGGCTGGCTCGGCCCGTTCGTCCCCCCCGCCGCGGCGCCGGCCCCGTTTGTGCGCGCGGACCATAAGCGGGCCGCGCAGGAGATCGGCTGGGCGGTCCGGTCGGTCGCCGCGCACGCCCCGTTCAAGGCGGTGTGCCTCCAGCAGGCTCTGGCGGCCCATGCCATGCTGCGCCGGCGCGGCATTCCGAGCGTGGTGCGGTTCGGCGCCGGCCGCGGCGATGCGAAGCCGCTCGACGCGCACGCCTGGGTCGACGCCGCCGGCGTCGCGGTCACCGGCCATCCAGTCGCGCCGCACATCGCCGAGATCGGCTGCTTCACCGGCCGCACGCCCTGGCCGCCCCCGGCGCCCGACGCGGCACACCCGCCCCCGCGCGCCTCAGCGGCGGGCGACGCGCCCTGAGCGCGCACCCGGCGCGGGGTCGGCGACCAGAAACTGCGCGCGGCAGGCGCGGACCTCCTCGGCGATAAAGCGGTCGGTCTCGGCGATGCGCCGCAGGTCGCGCATGTCGGCATGGACCGCCAGCCAATAGGTGCGCCGGAACCGGACGTCGGGGAGGATGCGCACCAGGTCCGGATGGGTCGCGGCGGCATAATCGTGCAGGATGCCGATCCCCGCCCCCGCTTTCACCGCCTCGAGCTGGCCGACCGCGCTCGCGCATTCGAACCGCCGGCCCGCCGCCTCGGCCAGCGCGTCCATGTAATCGAGCCCCGAACTGTAGGCGAGATCCTGGACATAGGTGACGAGGGTGCGGTCCTTCAGATCCGCCCGACCCGCGATCGGGCCGGTGCGCGCGAGATAGGCCCGCGCGGCATAGACGCTGAGCGAATAGTCCGACAGCTTGCGCCCGACGAGGCGCCCGTGCTGCGGGCGCTCCAGCACGATCGCGAGATCCGCCTCGCGCTTCGAGAGCGAGAAGGTGCGCGGCAGCGGCACGAGCTGGAGCAGCAGATCGGGGTGGCGTTCGGCGAGCCGGCCGAGGCGCGGGGCGAGGAAATAGGTGCCGAAGGCATCGGGCGCGCCGATCCGCACCGTGCCTTCGAGCCGCAGATCGGCCCCGCCGAGCAGCGCCTGCGCCCGCAGCATTTCGCTTTCCACCCGCTCGGCGATCGGCAGCAGCGCCTCGCCTACCGCCGTCAGGGTGCAGCCGGTGGGCCGGCGCTCGAACACTTTGGCGGCGAAATCCGCCTCGAGCGCGGTGAGCCGGCGCGTCACGGTCGCGTGGTCGAGGCCGAGCCGCTGCGCTGCCGCCAGGATCTGGCCGGCGCGGGCGACGGCGAGGAAGATGCGCGCATGGTCCCAATTCACAAGGGAAGCCTATTTCCGCGGAATGAATGCGGCTTCATAGGCGTTGATCCGCGCGCGTACCAGAGCTTTGGTGTGTTGCCATTCGAACTTGCCATCGCACTTGCCATTCCAGCCGGAGTCCGCCCGCGAACGACCGGCCGGACCGAGCCCCAGGGGAGACACGCCATGCGGACCATCGGACATTTCATCGGCGGCGCGGCTTCGGCCGCGCCCGCGGCGCGCACCGCCGCCACCTTCAATCCGGCGACCGGCGAGCAGATCGGCACGCTGCTGCTCGCCGACACCGCCTTGGTCGACAGCGCGGTCGCCGCCGCCGCCCGCGCCTTCCCGGCCTGGGCCGCGATGCCGGCCCCCGCGCGCGCGCGCGTGATGTTCCGCTTCAAGGATCTGCTGGAACGCCACATCGACGAACTCGCGGCGATCATCACCCGCGAGCACGGCAAGACCTTCGAGGACGCCAAGGGTGAACTCGCGCGCGGCATCGAAGTCGTCGAATTCGCGTGCGGCATCCCGCACCTTCTGAAGGGCGAATATTCCGATCAGGTCGGCCGTGGCATCGACACCTTCTCGATGCGCCACCCGGTCGGGGTGTGCGCCGGCATCACCCCGTTCAACTTCCCGGCCATGGTGCCGCTCTGGATGTTCCCGGTCGCCCTCGCCTGCGGCAACACCTTCGTGCTGAAGCCGTCCGAGAAGGATCCATCCTGCGGCGTGCGCCTCGCCGAGCTGCTCGCCGAGGCCGGCCTGCCGGCGGGCGTGTTCAATGTCGTGAACGGCGACAAGGAGGCGGTGGACGCCCTCCTCGTCCATCCCGACGTCGCGGCGGTGAGCTTCGTCGGCTCCACCGCGGTCGGCGAATATGTCTACCGCACCGCCACCGCGCACGGAAAGCGCGCCCAGGCGCTGTGCGGCGCCAAGAACCATCTCGTCGTGATGCCGGATGCCGACCTCGACAAGACCGTCGACGCTTTGATGGGCGCCGGCTACGGCTCGGCGGGTGAGCGCTGCATGGCGGTGTCGGTCGCGGTCGCGGTCGGCGGCGTCGGCGACGCGCTGATGGAGAAGCTGGTGCCCCGCGTCCAGGCGCTGAAAGTCGGTCCGGGCATCGATCCCGACAGCGAGATGGGCCCGCTCGTCACCAAGGAGCATCTCGCCAAGGTGACCTCTTATGTCGAAGCCGGCCTCGCCGAGGGCGCGGACCTCGTCGTCGACGGCCGCGGCCTCAAGCTGCAGGGCCACGAGAACGGCTATTTCCTCGGCGGCTGCCTGTTCGACAACGTCACCCCGGACATGAAGATCTACAAGGAAGAGATTTTCGGCCCGGTCCTCTCGGTGGTGCGCACCGACACGTTCGACGAGGCGCTGAACCTCGTGAACACCCACGAATACGGCAACGGCGCCGCCATCTTCACCAATGACGGCGGCACCGCGCGGGCGTTCGATTACGGCGTCGTGGCGGGCATGGTCGGCATCAATGTGCCGATCCCGGTTCCGATCGCCTATCACTCGTTCGGCGGCTGGAAGCGGTCGATCTTCGGCGATCGCAACGTCTACGGCCTGGAAGGCGTCGGCTTCTACACCCGGGTCAAGACCACGACCGCGCGCTGGCCCTCGGGCGTGCGCTCGGGCGCCGAATTCGTGATGCCGGTCCTGCGCTGAGCGCGTCTTCCGACATCCGCGCGCCCGGGCCCCGGCCCGGGCGCGACCACCCGTACGGCAGGGCATCTCGGCCGCCTCGGATCGCCCATCCCCGCACCCCGCCGCTTGGGATCAGGCGGCGTATCGGACCGGATCGACCGGGCCGGACAGCGCCGCGAGAATGGCCGGCGGATCGCCTTCCTCGGGCGTCGCGCACAGGCGGCGCCGCGCCATGACGGCGCCGAGCCGCGGATCCGCCGTGAGCACCGCGAAGGGAATGGCCAGCCAGCAGCCGGCCAGGAGCGGCGCCACCCAGATCAGGAGCCCCGGCGCGAAGGCGAGCAGAAGCCCGGCGACGGCGCAGCCATAGGCCATGGTCGGCGCGAGGCCGCGCGCCGCCGCGCGCCAGGACACGCGATGGGCATCGCGCGCCTGGCCGCCCCAGGAGCCGCGCGCCCGTCCAGTCAAGAGCCGCAGCAGCACGCCGCAGGTGGCGAGCGCGCTGATCGCCCCGAGCAGGAAGGAAAACCCGATCTCGATCGCCGCGGAGGCCGCGAAGCGCGTCCCACCGCCATAGCGCCGCATCAGGCCGGGCGTGAGGGCGACGTCGAGATAGCCGGCGATCTTGGGGAAGAGGCCGAGCAGCAGGATGGCGAGATAGAGCGCGGCCGCCGGTAGCGCGGCGGCCGCGGGCATCGCGGGCGCGGCGAACGGCAGAAGCAGCAGCGCCAGGGGCACGCCGGGCACGGTCGCGAACATCAGGACCGCCCAGGCGAGCTGGAACCGCCCCATCGGATGCAGACCGGGGCGACCGATCAGTTTCAGATATTGCAGATTTCCGAGGCACCATCGGGCATCGCGGGCGAGGAAGTCCGGCAGGGTCGGCGGGTTCTCCTCGAAGCTCTCCCCCTCGACGGGCAGCGCCCACACCTCGTAGCCGGCGCGGCGCATCAGCACCGCCTCGACCTGATCGTGCGAGAGGATCGGGCCGCCCAGAGGCGGCCGTCCGGGCAGCACCGGCAGGTCGCAATGGGCGGCGAAGGGCGCGATGCGGATCAGCGCATTGTGCCCCCAGAACGGCCCGCAATCCCCCGCCCACCAGGTCGCGCCGACGGTGTAGCAGCGCATGCCGGCGCGCATGCCGAACTGGAAGATCCGGGCGAAGGCGCTCGCACTCGGCAGGCCGACGACCAGGGACTGGAGGATGCCGATCTGCGGCGCGTTCTGAAGGATGCGCACCATGCGCAGGATCATCGCCGGCCCCATCAGGCTGTCGGCGTCGAGCGGCAGCATGACATCGTAGCCGGCGCCCCAGCGCTTGCAGAAATCGCGCACATTGCCGGCCTTGAAGCCGATATTGTCGGCGCGGCGGCGATAATGGATCCGCCGCGCGCCGTCCTGCGCCTGCCAGCGGGCGATGGCCGCCTCCTCCTGCGCCGCGACGTCGGGGCACGACGTGTCGCTGAGAACGAAATAATCGAAGCGGTCCGCTGCCGGCGTCGCGTCGAGCGCCGCCTTGACCGCACGAAGACGTGACAAAGCCCGCGCGGGATCTTCGTTGCGGAGCGTCATAAGAATAGCGGTGCGCAGCAGAATCGGACCGTCGGTCTCCGGCGCGGCGAGCACGGGGACGGCGCGCTGCAGCGCGCGGGGGAACAGGTGCAGCAGCGCGAGACCGATTGCGGCATTCCAGAACCCAATCGCGTTCCAGGGCGTTACCGCAACGACGCAAAGCATGAGGAGGATACCGGGCAGCGTCCAGCCCCCGGCCGCCGCGATCAGCCCGGCGCAGAGGGCGACGGACGCGACGGTGGCGAGCACCAGCCCCAGAACCAGACGGCGCCGCCAGCGCAGCGGTCCGGGGACGGTGAACGGGTCTCTCGGTTCGTCGGGGGCGAGGGCGACGGGATCGATGCGAAGGGTCATGAAAACTCCGGCGCGGACCGCGCGGCGAGGACGTTAGTCATCTGCACTGGAACGCCGGAATCACGAGGTCGGGACTGATGAACATGAACGCTGTGGCAAAACGCCACGCTGACGTTTCCCCCCAAGACGGCCGCGCCCGCGCCCTCTGGTATGTGGGGCCGCGCACCGCCCGGATCGCGGCGGAGGACCTGCCGGCGCCGAAGCCGGGCGAGATTTGCGTGCGGGCCGCCTATAGCGGGATCAGCCGCGGCACCGAGCGGCTGGTGTTCGCCGGCCTGACCGATCCGGCGCACCGCGACAGCATGCGCTCGCCGATGCAGGTCGGCGATTTTCCGTTCCCGGTGAAATACGGCTATTGCAGCGTCGGGCGCGTGGAAGTCGGCGCGGCGGATCTCGTCGGCCGCGACGTGTTCGTTCTGCACCCCCACCAGGACCGGTTCGTGATCGCCGCCGCCGACGCCATTCTCCTGCCGGACGGGGTGCCGGCGCGGCGCGCGACTTTGGCCGCCAATATGGAGACCGCGCTCAATGCGCTGTGGGATTCCGGCGCCGGCGCGGGCGACCGCATCATCGTCGTCGGCGCCGGACTCGTCGGCCTGCTCATCACCTATCTTGCGGCGCGGCTGCCCGGCGCCGAGGTGACGGCGGTGGATCCCAATCCCACCCGCCAAGCTTTGGTCGAGGGCTTCGGCGCCCGCTATGCGTCCGAGGTCGCCGGCCTCGCGGATGCCGATGTGGTGTTCCACGCCAGCGCCACCTCGGACGGTCTGCAGGCGGCGATCGAAAGCTGCGGCACCGAAGCCTGCCTCGTCGAAGTGAGCTGGTACGGCGACGAGGCGGTCACGATCGGCCTCGGCGGGCCGTTCCATTGCCGGCGGCTGCGCCTCGTCTCCTCCCAGGTCGGATCGGTCGCGCCCGCGCGCCGCCCGCGCTGGAGCCACCGGCGCCGCCTCGCCAAGGCGATCGAGCTTCTGTCCGACCCCCGGCTCGACGCGGTGATCACCGGCGACGTCGCCTTCGCCGATCTGCCGGAGGCGATCGACCGTATTCTGGATGGCGGCAGCGCGGATGTCGCCACCGTCGTGCGCTATCCTGCCTGACCCCAGGCAGCCGGGAGGATCCCCATGTTCGCAGTCGAAGTGCGCGATCACATCATGATCGCCCACAGCTTCACCGGCGCCGCGTTCGGTCCGGCGCAGGCGCTCCACGGCGCGACCTTCGTGGTCGACGTCGCCTTCTTCAGCGCCGAATTGACGGCGGACGGCGTGGTCGTCGACATCGGGCGTGCACACGACGCTTTGAAGGCGATACTCGCCCCTTTATCGTACCGTAATCTCGATGTTCTGCCTGAATTTACCGGCCGGAACACGACCACCGAAGTGGTCTGCAAGCACATTTTCGACCATATGGCGGACGCCGTGCGCGCCGGCACCCTCGGCGACCCGGCGCCCAGCCGGCTGCGGGTGACGCTGCAGGAATCCCATGTCGCGCGCGCCTGGTATGAGGCCGACATCGCGTGATGTGCCTGGCATTGCTCGTCTTTCCCGGCCGCCTGTCGACCCCGACGGGCGGCTATGCCTATGATCGCGAGGTCCTCGCCCGGCTGCCGGCCCATGGCGTCGAGGCCGCGCCTTTGTCGCTCGACGGCGCGTTCCCCCACCCTGCCCCGACCGACGTCGCGGCCGCCCTCGATCGCCTGAAATCCAGCGATTCCAAAGCCTTGCTCCTCGTCGACGGGCTCGCGCTCGGCGCCCTTCCGGCCGACGGGCTCGCCCAATTCGCCGATCGCCTGGTCGCCTTGGTGCACCATCCCCTCGCCCTGGAAGAGGGCCTGGACCCCGGCCAAAGCCGCCGCTTGCTGGCCAGCGAAACGGCCGCCCTCGCTCTGGCCCGGGCCGTCATCACCACCAGCCCCGCCACCCGCCGGACCCTGGAAGCCGACTTCGCCGTCCCCGCCGACCGTCTCGTCGTCGCCGAACCCGGCACCGATCGCGTCGACCGCGCCCCCGCGGACGGCGCGCCGCCGCGCCTGCTCTGCGTCGGTTCCGTCATTCCCAGAAAGGGTTACGACGTTCTGGTCGCCGCATTGGCGGGGCTGAAGGATCTGCCATGGTCCCTGACTTTGATCGGCAGCCTCGATCTCGACCCCGCGGCGAGCGCCGCCTTGAGGCAGGCGATCGCAGTGGCCGGCCTCGGCGACCGGATCGTCCTTTCCGGCGCGGTCGACCGCGAAAGGCTCGCCGCGGCCTATCGGGACAGCGACCTCTTCGTTCATCCCTCGCTCTATGAAGGCTATGGCATGGTCCTCGCCGAAGCGCTGCGGCACGGTCTGCCGCTGGTCTGCACCACCGGCGGTGCGGCCTGCGAAACGGTGCCGGACGGCGCCGGCCTGAAGGTCGCCCCGGGCGATCCCTCAGCTTTGGCCGCGGCACTCCGGCGCCTGCTTTCGGCACCGAGGGAACGCCGGGTCCTCGCCGACGCGGCCTTCGCCGCCGGCCGACGCCTGCCCGGCTGGGACGACACCGCCGCCCGGATCGCCGCCGTGCTGCGACGCGTCGCACAGGCGAGAAAGGAAACGCAATGAGTGGTTTCTCTGCGGACTGGCTGGCTTTGCGCGAACCTGCCGACGCGCGGGCCCGCGATCCTGCCCTCGCCCGCGCCGCGCTTGCGCGTGTCGGCCCGGTGGATGTGCTGCGGGTCGTCGATCTCGGTGCCGGGACCGGCGCCAACCTGCGGGCCGGGTCGGCCGATCTCGGGCCGCGCCAAGACTGGACCCTCCTCGACTATGATCCCGCTCTTCTCGCCGCCGCCCGTGCCGGCCTGAGGGATTGGGCGGACGAAAGCCGGGATGAGGACGATGGCCTCGCCCTGCGGAGCGGGGACCGGCATCTGACCGTGCGCTTCGTGGCGGCAGATCTGTCTGGCTCGCTTGACGAAATCACTCGTCCCCGTCCCCATCTCGTCACCGCCTCGGCCTTCTTCGACCTCGCCTCGGCCGGCTTCGTCGGTCGGCTGGCCGAGGCGGTGGCGGAAATGGAAGCGGTGTTCCACACCGTGCTGACCTGCAACGGCCGCGACGCCTGGCTCCCGCCGCATCCCGACGACCCGTCGATCACGGCGGCCTTCCGGTCGCACCAGGTTCGCGACAAGGGATTCGGCGCGGCGCTGGGCAACGCCGCCTCGGCAGCCCTGGAAACGGCGTTCCGAGCAAAGGGATATGCGACGGCGCTGGCCGACACGCCCTGGCGGCTCGGTGCCGAAAGTCGGAAGCTGATCGCGGCCCTTGCGGACGGGACAGCCGCAGCCGCGTCGGAAACCGGCCACATCTCCGCCGCACGAGCCTCGGCCTGGGCCACGGCCCGCGCATCGGCGCAGTGCGAGATCGGACATACCGACCTTCTCGCTTGGCCGGAACGGGTCAGGTCCGGCTGAGGCCCGGGAGCATCCGCGAGAGGACGCCATCGCGCCGGACGATGCCGTGCATCAGCGCGGCGCCGATGTGCAGCGCGACCAAAGCCGTCATGAAGAAGCCGAGATAGACGTGGGCGCCCCCGAAAAAGCGGGAGAGCGCTTCGTCCTTCGGGACCAGATCCGGCAAAGTGAACAGCCCGAACACGCTGACTTGCGCGCCGAAGGCGGAGGACGCTCCCCAGCCGAGCAGCGGCATGAGGAAAATCAGGACATAGAGCAAATGGTGGGTCGCCTGCGACGCGACGCGCTGCCAGTGTGGCAAGCCGGGCGCGGGCGGCGGCGCGCCGTAGGCGATGCGTACCGCCACCCGGACCACGGCAAGGCACAGAATCGCGAAACCGATCGAGCGATGCAGGTCGAACACCTGGTTCTGCGCCGCTCCGGCCGGCAGGCGGACCATGACAAAACCGAACGGGATCACCAGAAGGACCAGTGCCGCGTTGATCCAATGGATCCACCTAGCCGGCCGCGCATATGGCGTGATCGTGCCGTTGTCCATGCTCCACCCCCCCTGCCGCCCGGCGCATATCGCATTCGAACAGGACATCGCCATCAGGAAAAACGGTGACCCGGCTCGCCGGCCGCAACGCCGCGTCGAGTCGGGCGATCGGCCGCAGATCAAGACCGGTGCGGCCGGAACCGAGAATGACCGGAGAGACCAGGATGTGCAGCCGATCGATGGCGCCGGCATCCAGAAACCCCGCGAGGGTGCCCGGCCCGCCTTCCACCAGGATCGCCGCGAGTCCCGCCTCGCGCAAGGTCGAGAGGATGCCGGACGGCGCCAGCCTGCCGCCGGGATCGGGGGCGACGGTGACGATCTCCACGCCCTCGGGAAGCTCCCGGCCCACCCCGGGTCGCCGCACCACGATGCGCCGGGCGCCGTCGTCCCGCAGGCAAAGCGCCCCATTGTCCAGGCGCCCGGCCGGATCGATCACCACCCGAGCCGGACTGCGGCCCGGCACGCGCCGGACATTGAGCAGCGGATCGTCCGCCTGCACCGTGCCGATTCCCACCAGCACCGCATCCGCAGCCGCCCGGAGGCGATGCAGATGGTCCAATGCGTAAGTACCACTGATATATTTCGACTCGCCCGATACCGTCGCGACACGGCCGTCGAGCGATTGGCCGAGCTGACCGATCACGAGCGAGCGATCTGCCAAGCTCCCGCCTGCCACCGCCGCCTGAAATGGGTCATACTCTATCATGGACGTAGCCTTTGCCGCCGGTGCTCCGTTTCCGCCTGCCGGGAACGCGACGCTGGGGTCAATTGTTAAGTCACAGTGTGGGGGCACAAAACCAAAATGGCATGTCACAAGCCGCGGAGCGGGGGCTTGAACATGCGGGCCGAAACCCACACGTAGCGCGTATCACGAGGCTTTCATGACGTCCGAGCGCCCTCCCGTTCCCCCCTCGTCAGCTTCCGAAGCGCGCAATGGCTTGATCGCTGTGGAACGTGCGGTCGCCGATCTCCGTTCTGGCCGTCCGATTCTGCTGGAAGCCGGCGGTGCGCGCGGTCTGGTGATTGGCGCCGAGGCGCTCGATGCGGAGAGCGCGGCCGTTCTTGCCGCCGCTTCCCCCTTGCGCGGCCGCCTTGCTCTGCCCGGGCCACGACTCTCGCGGATCGGGGCACACCGGCCGCTGCCGGGAACGCTCGCTCTGCCGGGCATCGATCCCGCCCGAGTGGCGATGCTGGCGCTCCAGATCGATGCGCGCCTCGATGCGCCGGTCTCTCCGGCCGATCCGCTGGACGTTGCCGCGCTCGAATTGCTGCGCATCGCCCTCCTGCTTCCGGCCGCCGTCGTGGCGCCGGTCGATCCCGATGCCACGTTCGCGGACCTTTTGTTCGTCGCGGACGGCGACATTCTCGCGTTTCGAGGCCGCCAGGCGAAGGCCTTGCGGATCGTCGGGCGGGCTCCGGTCCCGCTCGAAGGCGCGCCGGAGACCGAATTCATCGTTTTCCGCGGCGGCGAAGGCCTGAGGGATCAGGTGGCGATCATCGTCGGCAAGCCGGATCTTTCGGGGACGGTGCCGGTGCGCCTGCATTCGGCCTGCCTCACCGGCGACCTTTTCGGCAGCCTCAAGTGCGATTGCGGGGATCAATTGCGCGATACAGTCGCGCGCATGGCGGAAGGATCCGGCGGAATCCTGCTCTATCTCGACCAGGAAGGCCGCGGGAACGGCATCGCCAACAAGATGCGCGCCTACGGCCTCCAGGCCCAGGGCTACGACACCTATGATGCCGACGAGGTCCTCGGCTTCGGCCTCGACCAGCGGCGCTTCGACTTCGCAGCCGAAATGCTGCGGCAGCTCGGGGTCGCGAAGGTCCAGCTCATCACCAACAATCCGGAAAAGATCGCCGCCCTCCGCGCTTCGGGGCTCGAGGTGGCGGCCGAGCAACGCGTGCTGGGACGCCACACCAAGGAGAATGCCCGCTATCTCGCGTCCAAGCGCGACCGTGCGGGGCATTTCATCGAAGCCGAGAGCGCTGCGAACGGCACGGACTAGCCGCAATCTTCGGCTGCACCGCGACAGGGCTGCTCCCCGCCCTTCGCATCCGGCCGCATTCCCGCTACAGGAAGCGGACGCGCGCCTGAAGGCGCGGACGAATAGCGGAGGACGCCCATGGAGAAGAAGATCGCCCTCGTCACCGGCGCGGGCAGCGGCATCGGCCGCGCGGTCGCGCTCGCGCTCTCTGACGCCGGCTTTTCGGTCGCCTTGGCCGGCCGGCGCGCCGATGCCCTGGAGGCGACTGCGGCGGCCGGCACCGGCGATTTCTTCTGCATACCGACCGACGTCACCGATCCCGTCTCGGTCGCAGCCTTGTTCGCCGCCGTGAAGGCCCGCTTCGGCCGGCTCGATCTGCTGTTCAACAATGCCGGCACCGGCGCGCGTGCGGTGCCGATGGAGGATCTGGCGTTCGAGGAATGGAAGCGGGTGGTCGACACGAACCTGACCGGCCCCTTCCTGTGCACCCAGGAGGCGATCCGGATCATGAAGGATCAGACGCCGCGCGGTGGCCGCATCATCAATAACGGCTCGATCTCCGCCTCCGCACCCCGCCCCTATTCGGCGCCGTACACCGCGACCAAGCACGCGATCACCGGCCTGACCAAAGCGACGTCGCTCGACGGCCGCGTCCATGACATAGCTTGCGGCCAGATCGACATCGGCAATGCCGATACGGAGATGGCGCAGAAGATGAAAAGCGGCGTACCGCAGGCGGATCTGTCGATCCGCGTGGAGCCGGTGATGGACCCGCGCCACGTCGGCGCCGCCGTGGTCTATATGGCGGGCCTGCCGCTCGACGCCAACGTTCAGTTCATGACGGTGATGGCGACCAAGATGCCGTTCGTCGGCCGGGGCTGAGTCCGCGACGCTCGGCCTCAGCGCCCACCGCTCGCTGAGGCCTGTTTGCGCTTGATTCCACCCTCCTCAGATGCTTCCCACCGGGATGGATGACGCGACGGAGGCCGATGTGGTGCGCGAGCAGGTTCTCGAAGATTTTCCGCTGCGCGCGTTCGACAAGCTGCGCTATGCCGACACCGACCGTCAGGGCCATATCAACAACGCCGTCTTCTCCACCTTCCTGGAGACCGGGCGGGCGGAAATCCTCTATTCCCGCGAACGCGGCATCCGCGAGCCGGGCTGCGCCTTCGTCATCGCCCGGCTGCTGCTGGAATTTCGCGCCGAGGTGAACTGGCCGGGCGAAGTGTGGATCGGCACCCGCGTCGCCGCCATCGGCACGAGCTCGTTGAAGCTGGAGCAGGCGATCTTCCAGGACGGCCGTCGGGTGGCGAACGCCGAGACGGTGATCGTCCAGATCGACGAAGCGACGCGCCGCTCGCGGGCGCTGTCGGAAGCCGCGAGCGAGAAGCTCGCCGCCCTCCTCGCGCCGCCGGCCTCCTGACGCGGGGCGGGCTCCACGCTGCAGTCCCGCCTCACGCGTCGTCCGCGAGGGCGAGAAGGAAGGCGTGCAACGCAGCCGCCGCACGGCCGATATCGCCGGGCGCGGCATATTCTCGGGGATTGTGGCTGCCGTTCTGCGAGCGGACGAACAGCATGGCCATGGGCAGCACGCCGGCGAACACCATCGCGTCGTGTCCCGCGCCCGAAGGCAGAAAATGCGGGGCGACGCCGACCCGCTCCACCGCCGCGGCCAGACGGTCGCGCAGGCCGGGATCGCACAGCGCGGCCGGCGCCTCGTGGCCGAAAGTGACGACCGGCGTCACCCGCCGCCGCGCGCAGATCGCGAGGATCGCCTGCGAAATGTCGGCGACCGCAGCCCGGCGCACCTCATCGTCGGACGCCCGCACATCGATCGAAAAATGCACCTCGCCCGGCACCACATTGACCGCACTATCGGCGATCCCGAGCGTTCCGACCGTAGCGACAAGAGAGGCCGGTGCGACGTCCCGGGCGCCCCGCGCCTCGATGGCGAGCACGATCTCCGCCGCCGCCGCGAGCGCATCGCGCCGCATGGTCATCGGCATCGTTCCCGAATGCGCCGCTTCCCCGGTGAGCCGCACATTCGCCCGCGAAGCGCCGGCGATCCCCGTGACGATGCCGAGGGGAAGCCCGGCGGCCGCGAGGACCGGTCCCTGCTCGATATGCACCTCGACATAGCCGAGCGTTTCTGTGGGATCGCGAACGCAGGCGGCGAGCGCCTCGACCGGCGCGCCGAACGCCCGCAAGGCTTCGGCGCGGGATATTCCATGGGAATCGACGTCGCCGAGGCAAGCCGGATCGAACCGGCCGGCCATCGCGCGCGACGAGGAGAGAGTGGAGAGAAACCTCGCCCCCTCCTCGTCGGCGAAGGCCGCGACCTCGATCGCGACCGGCAGACGCCGGCCGGTCCGGTGCAGTTCGTGGACCGCGGCGACCCCCACGAGGACGCCGAGCGTGCCGTCGTAAATGCCGGCGTTGCGCACCGTGTCGATATGGGAGCCGACGATCAACGTCCTCGCATCCGCCCGGTCGGCGGCATAGCGGCCGACGATGCTGCCTGTCGCATCCATGTGGACCTGCTCCATCCCGGCGGCGCGGAACCAGTCGGCGACCTGCGCCGCGGCCTGCTTGTGGGCCGGGGAGAGCGTGAGGCGGGTCATCTCGCCGGGAACGTCGGTAAAGGCGGCAAGCGCCTTCAATCGCGCTTCGATGGTTGCGCCATCGAGGGGCGACGGCTCTCGCGATGTCGGGCGGGGCGTGGCCATCATCGGCGTGCTCCGCCTCAGGCCGGAAGCAATTGCTCGAGACGGAGCAAGGCGATGCGCTCGATCTGGGCGATCGCTTCCTCCCGCTCCGCTTCCGGGCTGTTTTCGAGCCGACGCTCGAAGGCGGCGGTGATCTCGTCCTTCGTGCGGCCGCGGATCGCCATAATGAAGACGAAGCCGAATTTGGCGACATAAGCGGCGTTAAGGGCGGTGAACAGGTCCTTCTCGTCCTCGGTCAACTGATCGAGGCCGGCAGACGCCTGTTCCCACGCGCTCTCCTGGGTCAGACGCTTGGCTTGGGCGAGCCTGCCGGCAAGGTCAGGATGGGCGTGGATCACGCTCATCTGACGCGCCGGTGGCGCCGCCCGCAGCACCCGCGACATCGCTGCGCACAGGCCGGCGGCACGGTCCTCGGCGCGCGAGACACCGGCATCATACGCGCTCTCGGCGATCCACGGCGAATGCTCAAACACGTCTCCGAAGCGCTCGATAAATACCGCCCGGCTCATCCGGCTCGGCACGTGGCCGCCGGGGGGCGGATGATGGGCGATCCAGTGCCGCGCAATATCGATGCGCCGCGCCACCCAGACCTTCTCGTGCCCCGTGATGTAATCGAGAAAGCGCGCCAGCGCCGCCGCCCGTCCCGGCCGCCCCACGAGGCGGTTGTGCAGACCGATCGAAAGCATGCGCGGGGCGTGCGCCCCCTCGGCATAGAGGAGGTCGAAGCTGTCCTTGAGATAGGTGAAGAAGTCGTCCCCGGTGCTGAAGCCGGCGGGCACGGCGAAGCGCATGTCGTTGGCGTCGAGCGTATAGGGGACCATGAGGAACGGGCCTTTCGGCCCCGCGACCCAATAGGGCAGTTCGTCGGCATAGGTGTCGGCGGAATAGAGGAAGCCGCCCTCCTCCATCACCAAGGGGATCGTGTGCTCGCTCGATCGGCCCTGATAGAAGCCGCGTGGCCGCGCGCCGGCGACCGCAGTATGGAGGCGCACCGCCTCGGCGATGTGCGCACGCTCCTCGGCGCGGGAAAAATCCTTGTACTCGATCCATTTATAGCCATGGCTGGCGATCTCCCAGCCGGCTTCGTCCATCGCCTTGACCGCGTCGGGATTGCGCATCATGGCGGTGGCGACCGCGAAGACGGTGAGCGGCAGGCCGCGTTCGGTGAACAGCCGATGCAGCCGCCAGAAGCCGACGCGCGCCCCGTATTCGTAGATGCTCTCCATGTTCATATGCCGCTGGTTCGGCCAGGGCGCGGCGCCGACGATCTCGGAGAGGAAGGCTTCGGAAGACGGATCGCCGTGGAGGATCGAATTCTCGCCGCCCTCCTCGAAATTCATCACGAATTGGACCGCAATGCGCGCGTCGCCCGGCCAGCGGGGATGGGGCGGGGTGCGGCCGTAGCCGACGAGGTCGCGGGGATAAGAGGGGTCGGTCATTCCAGTGTCGCCACAAAGAGGTCAGGAGCCGCGATAGGTCGAATAGCCCCACGGGGAGCACAGCAACGGCACATGATAATGCCCGTCCTCGGCGAGCCGCACGCGGAGCGGGACCGCGTCCAGAAACGGGGGGTCAGCGACCTTGGCGCCCTGGGCCAGGAAGTAAGGCCCGATATGGAACATCAGTTCGTAAATCCCCGGCGCATACCCTTCGCCAGCCAGAAGCGGGGCTTCCGTGCGGCCGTCGGCGTTGGTCACATGGCGCGACACCAGGGTGCGGACGCCGTCCTCGGCGAGGCGGAACAGCTCGATCTCCACCCCGAGCGCCGGCACGCCGTCCACCATGTCAAGAACGTGTGTCGACAGGCGTCCCATCGTCTTCCCCCAGCTCCTTCCGCATCCGACCGGCAGCATAGCCCGGACCGCGCGCCATTATTCTCCAAATATTAGAGGAGTCGGCAGCCGAATGCGCCTCCAGCGACGCCATCTGGCGGGTCGGCCCATCGAGGATACAGGCCGCGCCCCCTCCGATAGCCTTCGCTGGCTGCCGCCGAGACGCAGGCCCGCTGTTTCCATCACCGCCCGCCCCCACCTTGCCGCGTCGTCAGATTAGAGCGCGATCCTACTGGACGGAAACACCCGGTTTCCCCTCTAAAGGCAGCATACCGTTACGATCTGGCTGGGAAGCCCGACACCGCGTTCCGGCCCACCGCGGCCGCATTCACGAAGGATCTTCTACATGACCCCCACAGAAGCGAGTCGCCTGGACGATTTGGTCGCCGCGCGCACCGGCGACGCGGTCGCCTTCCTGGCCGAACTCGTGAAGGTCCCGTCGGACAATCCGCCGGGCGATTGCGCGCCGCATGCCGCGCGCGCCGCAAACTTGCTGGAGGGGCTCGGCTTCACGGTCGAGCATCATAAGGTGCCGGACGCGCGCGCGCAGGCCGCCGGCATGGTCTCGGCCGTCAACCTCATCGTCCGTCACCGCTTCGGCGACGGCCCGGTGATCGCGCTGAATGCCCATGGCGACGTGGTGCCGCCGGGGGCCGGCTGGTCTCAGGATCCCTACGGCGCGGCGGTGGTCGACGGCGAGATGTACGGCCGGGGCGCCGCGGTTTCGAAATCCGACTTTGCGACCTACGCCTTCGCCCTCGACGCGCTGAAGCGTTCGGGTCTCGCCCTGAAGGGCACGGTGGAACTGCACTTCACCTATGACGAGGAGATCGGCGGGGAGGTCGGCCCGGGCTTCCTGATCGAGGAGAAGCTCACACGCCCGGATTATGTCATCTCCGCCGGCTTCTCCTATGCCGTCGTGGTGGCCCACAATGGCTGCCTGCATCTCGAAATCGAGGTGGTGGGGAAGTCCGCGCATGCCGCTTTGCCCTTTACCGGCATCGACGCACTGGAAGCCGCGACCGGCATTCTCACCGCCCTCTATGCCTATCGCGACACGCT
The DNA here is from genome assembly GCF_004346185.1 of Aquabacter spiritensis. Lineage (GTDB taxonomy): Bacteria > Pseudomonadota > Alphaproteobacteria > Rhizobiales > Xanthobacteraceae > Aquabacter > Aquabacter spiritensis. The sequence continues at coordinate 51,775 of NZ_SMAI01000001.1, forward strand.
GAAGACGACGGTCTCGCACGTGCCGGGAATCGGTTCGCCGCAACTCACCGTCGGGCTCATTTCGGGCGGCATCAACACGAATGTCGTTCCCGACCGCGTCACCTTCCGCCTCGACCGGCGCATCGTTCCGGAGGAGGCGCCGGAGACGGTGGAGGCGGACGTCCGCGCGGCGATCGCGGCCGGGGCGGCCGCCTTTCCGGATGCCCGCGTCACGGTGCGGCGCATCCTCCTCGCCCGTCCGCTGGTGCCGAGCGCGGCGACGCAGCGCCTCGCCGATGCGCTCCGCCGCAACGCCGCCGACCTGATCGGGGAGGAGATCCCCGCCAAGGGCGTCCCGCTTTATACCGACGCCCGGCTCTATGCGGAGGCGGGATTTCCCGTCGTGCTTTACGGCGCGGGTCCGCGCACCATCGAGGAGGCGAACGGTCACCGGGCGGATGAAAAGCTGCGCCTGTCCGACCTTTCGCTGGCGACGCGGGTGGTCGCCCGCACGCTGGCCGAGCTGCTTTCCTGATCGACATCAGCGCCACCCCGCGGCGCCAAGGATAATGGGGCAAATAGACCCCACCGACACTCGAACCCAGAGGTGAAACGATGAGCCTGGTGAGCAAGACCTACGGCAAAGACCGCGTCCGCGTGATGCGGGTCAAGAGAGACGGGGCGCGGCACGAGGTCCGCGAACTGACGGTGAAGGCGATGATCACAGGCGATTTCGCCGGCGCCTTCGTCGATGCCGACAATTCCAAAATGGTGTCCACCGACACGATCAAGAACGTGGTCAATGTGGTGGCGCGGGAAAATCTCGGGCTCGACACCGAAGCGTTCTGTATGGCCGTCGCAGAGCGGATCCTTGCGACCTATCCGCAGGTCGAGACCACCACGGTGACCGGCTCGGAGACCAAGTGGGACCGCCTGTCCTTCGATGGCGAGGCCCATCCCCACGCTTTCACGCTCGACGGCAATGGCAAGCCCTTCGCCACCGTCCTCGCCACCCGTGACGGGATGGAGGTAACGTCCGGAATTTCCGGCTTCACCTTCATGAAGACCACGCAATCGGCCTGGGACAATTATGCCCGCGATCCCTACACCACGATCAAGGAGACCCGCGACCGCATCTGCGCCACCGCGATGGAGGCGAGTTGGCGCTGGAGCGCGGCGCCCGCCGATTACAGCGCTGCCAATGCCACCATCCTCGCGACCCTGATCGAGGTGTTCGCCACCACGTTCTCGGAAAGCGTTCAGGACAGCCTCTACCGCATGGGTACGGCGGCACTCGCCAAGGTGCCGGAGATCGCCGACATCTCCATGGCCTGTCCGAACAAGCATTATCTCCTGATCAACCTGGAGCCGTTCGGGCTCGACAACGACAATGTCGTGTTCCTGCCGACCGACGAACCGCACGGACAGATCGAGTGCACGGTCGGCCGCTGATCGCCGCCGCGTCATAGGAAGCGCGTGCCGTCCCGCCGACTTGAGCGGAGCGGCACCCCGCGCCCTCCGGCGCGGACCCGACTTGACGTCCCCCCGCCGCAGGGGTCATGACCCCCCATCGCGTCGCTCGCGGCGCCCGTTCGGATGAGGTCGGTCCATGTCGCAGCGCGTTCCCACCATGCTGGTCATCCTCGACGGCTGGGGCTGGCGCGAAGAGACCGAGGACAATGCGGTCCGCCTCGCCCGCACGCCGAATTTCGATCGGCTGTGGAGCGACGGGCCGCGCGCCTTCCTGCGCACCTCCGGCCGCGACGTCGGCCTGCCGGAGGGACAGATGGGCAATTCCGAGGTCGGCCACCTCAATCTCGGCGCCGGCCGCGTTGTGATGCAGGACCTGCCACGCATCGATGCCGCGATCGAAGAGAATACGCTGGCCGGCCGCATCATGGAGAGCGGTCTCGTCGCCGCTTTGAAGCGCACTGGCGGCACCTGCCACATCCTCGGCCTGATGTCGCCCGGCGGCGTCCACGCCCACCAGGACCATGCGGTCGCCGTGGCGCGAATTCTCCGTGAGGCCGGCATCCCGGTGAACGTGCACGCCTTCACAGACGGCCGCGACACCCCGCCCCGCTCGGCAGCCCAGGACATGGCCCGGCTCGCCGCCGCTCTTCCCGCCGATGCGCCGATCGCGACCGTCTGCGGGCGCTATTACGCCATGGACCGCGACCAGCGCTGGGAGCGCGTCACGCGCGCCTACGACCTGCTCGTGGCGGCGAAGGGCGACCGGTTCGAAACGGCTGCGGCGGCCGTCGAAGCAAGCTATGCGGCGGGCTTCTCCGACGAATTTCTCAACCCGGCGGTCATCGGCGCCTATACGGGGATGCAGGACGGCGATGCCCTCCTCTGCACCAATTTCCGCGCCGACCGTGCGCGTGAGATCCTCGACGCGCTTCTTCTGCCCGGCTTCCGCGGCTTTCCGCGCAGCCGGGAGGTCGCGTTCTGCGCCGCCGCCGGAATGGCCTCCTACAGCGCCGAACTCGACACTGTGATGAAGACCCTGTTCCCGCGCGAATCTCTCGACATGGGGCTCGGCGAAACGGTGGAGGCGGCGAAGAAGACACAGCTTCGGATGGCCGAGACCGAGAAATATCCCCACGTCACCTATTTCTTCTCGGGAGGCCGAGAAGACCCTTATCCGGGCGAGGACCGCATCCTCGTCCCCTCCCCCAAAGTGGCAACCTATGATCTCCAGCCGGAAATGTCGGCCGCCGAACTGACAGACAAGGCGGTCGCCGCGATCGGGAGCGGGGATTACGACCTGATCGTGCTCAACTACGCCAATCCGGACATGGTGGGCCACACCGGCAGCCTCTCGGCGGCGATCAAGGCGGTGGAGACGGTGGATGCGGGCCTCGGCCGGATTGCCGAGGCGATTCTGGCGCAGGACGGTGCCCTGCTGGTGACGGCGGACCACGGCAATTGCGAAATGATGCGGGATCCCGCGACCGGCGGGCCCCACACGGCGCACACAACGAATCTCGTGCCGATCCTACTGGCCGGCCGTCCCGGTTTCGTCCTTGCCGAGGGCCGGCTCGCCGATGTCGCGCCGACCCTGCTCACTTTGATGGGAGTGGAACAGCCCGCCGAAATGACCGGGCGCTCCCTGGTGCGGAAGGGTTAGGGGCGGACTGCCCCCTTTAACCGCAACGAGCCCGTATGGTGCGCCCCCGACGTCAGGCGACCTCGTCGAGGGGCATGTTGCCGCGGTCTATTTTGGTCAGGAAATGCGAAACCGCGAGGCTCCGCAGGAGCTTCAGGCGATAGGTGCTGGTTGCCGCCTCGTCGGGCACGCCCTCCGGAAGCCCCCGCTCGAAGGCCGCGAGCAGATCGTCGGTCTCGATCAGCCCGGCAACCGTCGAATGGCGTGCCGCCCGCTTCATCGTCTCCTGGAGGCCGGGCGCCGCCCGCCGGAAGCGCTCCCCCCAATCGGCGGCCTGATAGCCCTTCTTGCGTTCGGCCCGGATCTGCGCCGGCACCCGCTCCGCGAATGCCTGATGGTAGATCCACTTCATCTGGCCGTTCCGCAGGAACACCGACGCCGGCATGGACTGGGTGAGCTCGACCAGCCGCCGGTCGCTGGTCGGATCCCGCGTATCGACGCCGAACGCGGCGAGATTGCCCAGAGTCTCGACCCCGCTCAGATCCGTGCGGCGCAGAACGAAGCGCGCCATGGCGCGGCTGCTCGACCAGGGTCGGAAGTTGTGATCGTAACCGAGCGCGCGCAGATGGGCGTGGAATTCAGTGCTGTGCAGCACCTCGCGCTTCAGACCGCAAAAGGTATCGAGGGTGGTGGGGTGGTTGCCCCGCAGGCTCTGCAACGCGTTCACGACCCGACCGGGCAACATGGTGCAGAAGGTGCGCCAGACGAAGGCACCGGCAAGGGAATGTCCGGTCCTGGTCAAAGCGAGGCTTTCCTTGAACCAGGCGATGAGCCGCCCCGAGCGGAAGAGCTGCGCCGGAAGCTCCAGCCCGCTGAGGCTGATCGTCATATTCCCCATCGCTCCGGTCAGCAGAACGGCGTGACGCTGGCGCCCGGCAAGGCGGGAGATTTCCCGTCCCCACACCAGATTGCAGAGATTGAGCGCAGGATACTCGAAATAGTGGAAGTGGTTATCGAGATCGCCGCCAATCATCCGGTCGGCCGCCTCGACCGCGACATGGTCGATATTGGGGTATTTTTCCGCCACGGTATGGGCGAGCGGCCACTCGTCGCTGAAGCGGTTGCGCGGCGTTTCGAGCGGTGCGCCGGCGAGCGGAACATGGGTATAGGCCGTCAGGCGCTTGCCGTTTGCCGCCAACTGGGCGGCGGCGGTCGCGGCGACGGCGGAACTGTCGAAACCGCCCGACAGGTGACTTGCACATGAACCATTGGTCCGCAGGCGGTCGGACACGGCACGGTCGAAACAGGCGAGATAGGCCTCGATATAGTCCGCATCCGATCCGAGCTTCAGATCCGCGCGTGCCCAGTCGTACCATTCCCGCGCGGCGATCCGCCCATCGGCATGGAGCGTGACGATCGCACCGGGCTCGACCCGCTCCATATGGGCAAAGAACCACCCGGGTCCGCGCATCGGCGCAAGGGCGAGATAGTCGCGCATGACGGCGAGGTCGGGCTCCGCCGGAATCTCCGGCAAAGCGTGCAGACCCTTGGCCATGGAGGAGAAGAGGAAGCCGCCAGCGACTTTGCTGAAGAAAAGTGGCCGTTGGCCGAGAAAGTCGCGCACCAGATGGAGGCAGCGGCGGTCGCGGTCCCAAACAGCAAACGCGAAGTCGCCGACCAGATGGCCGAGCGCGGCTTCCTGCCATTTCTCCCAGGCGGCGAGCAGGATGTCGGAATCCGCCATTTGCCGAACCGCAAGGTGGGAGAGGCCGAGGGCGGCGGCAAGTTCGGGGCGATTGTCGAGCCGCACGTCGGCAACCAGACGAAACCGTCCGCCGGCGCCGGCGAGTGGCTGGCGGTCGAACGCGTCCTCGGGCAGCAGGCGGGAGAGGCCGATCCCGAATGCGATCTCCTCCTCGGCCCAGATGCCGCTCCGGTCGGAGCCGTAAGGCGCCAGCGCGCGCTGCATCCGGACGCACCGCTCCTCCGCCCCCGGTCTCCGGTCGAAATTCCACGCCCCACATATTGCCGTCATGGCTTTCTAATACCGTCTTCTCAACTTGACCGGCACCGAAACGCGATCATAGCATGAACTCTCGACGTGCTTCGCTCCGGGTTCTGCGCTGGATTCGACGACACCAGGCATTGTCTCGCGGGAGGCCGCTCGGCATGAGTCTGCAAAATCCGATGGCTTGACCCAAGACGAATTTTGCACGACTGGCACCACGTCCCCTGCATTCGACGTCGGCGAGAATACCGGGCCGAGGGTCCACATGCCGCAAGCTTGACGGTATCACGGGCGCCCCGTGAAGATGCGGGAGCGACGCGGCACCTGCCCGGTCCAAAAAAAGAATGGGACGATGGATTTCGAGCGAGACCTCACACGAGCGACAGATCCTGCCCAGGAGCGGCGAAGGCCGTCACGCCGGCGGCGATGGCACGCCCCCACTTGTACGGAAATCCGCCTGGAGCCCGCAACGCAGGCCGACTCTTCGACAGGGCGCGACGACGGCGTCACGCGCACGTCCTGACCCGGTCCGCGCTCGCCCTGTGTTCGGCGATCTCCGCCGACGCCAGTTGTATATTGATCCACGACAGCACTTTGCGATCGGACCACGTGGAGGACGATCGCCGTTCCGAAGCGTCATCGGCAAACCGTCATCAAAACTTTTACATGGAGGGGTTATTAATAGACTGTTAATTTGAAGTGGAATTTGGGTGCGGGCGATGCGGAAGCTTGGGGCCGCGCTTTTCAGCGTTTTTCTTGGATGCGCCTCCGCGCATGCGGAAAATGATCGCCTCGCCATCCCTCTGTCCAAATCAGAGGCCGGCAATATTTCAGTTGAACTTGTGTGCCGGACCGACGGGACCATCGGCCCGTTCATCAACACGTCGCGGATCGGTCCTGCATTCAAGGGTCATGTGACGCTGTTCAACAATTCCGACTTCATTCGTGCGTCGAACTTCTTCGATATGAATGAAGACAGCGGTGTGGTCGCATTTCCCCCGAACTGGGAATACACCGCCGGCACTGAGAACGAGCAGGGCTATTTTATCGCCATCTCAGACCTCTCGGCAGAAGCGGCCCAAAGCGTGGTTGCGCGCCATCGCAATCTCGTCAGCCAGATCCAGATCGTTCTTCTTCAGGTTGCAACCTCCAAATTCGTCGGCGCAGAGATTTCGGGCAGCAAATATGTCGTTGAGATCGATGCGGCGTCTCTGACGCCGGCTATCTGGCAGGCATGTCTTGAGCATGCCGGCTACCGCGCCGCAGTGGATCGACTTCGCACCTTGCTCGATGCCCCTGTCAGTCCCCGCGAGGCGCAGGGCCTGTGCGTCGAATTGTTCAAATATTCGGATGCCCTCGCGCGGGCGACGGCGTCGTTCGGCGAGCCCGAGCGGATCGCTTTCGGATCGGAGATCCGCTATCCGACGGGTGAACGCGCAGACTGCTTTACGCCTCATAAGCGATCAAAGCTCGACCTTGCCAAAGCGAGCCTCGAGGCCGCGGAGGCGACCGCCACATTCGACTATGCCGCCTTCATCGCCGCGGCCGGGAGGATCGCCCTCGATGAGGACGTCTATCGGCGCCTCAGATCGGAATGGCAGGTGGCCGATTTGCCGAGCCTCGCGCACGCCGAGCGCGAAGCGGCATTGGCCCGCCAGATCGCGCTGCTCCGCAAGCTCTATTTCCAATATTCGCGGATCCTCGCCTGCAACGAAGCCTTCCGTGACAGCCTTCTGACGCCGATCTCCCCCGGGAAAATGACGGCGGTGAAGGTCGGACTGGCGGAAATCGAGCGGCAACTTTCCAGCCAAACCGACATCGAGCCGATCTGGGAGGCGGCGACGCAGTCCTATCACGGCAGTGTCGCCTCGATCCGCGCCACAGCCGCCTGGAGCACAAATACCGCCCTCGACGCCTGCGCGAACCAATTGGCGCGCTTGGAATCGTCGATGAACCGCACTCTGATCGGCATGGCGCCTTTGAAAAAGGATTTCGGCGCAGACTGGGTCCTGCCCAAGGACGCAATGCCGGCGGCGCGCCAGGGGCCAGCCGGCTCTCCGCTCGCCTTCGACGACCATCATACCACCCGCCGCTGACCGCAGCAGGGCAGCGGCCGATCGGGACGCTTCCTAGCGTCGCGCATCCGGGCCGCGGTCAATGGGTCGGGTAGACTGGCGGATCGGCAGACGCTGGTGATGCGGAGGATTTCTTGAGCTTCTTCGCCTTCACGGCCGGCCCCTCGCCCAGCGAGGACCGCGCCGCGGCTTCAAGCTTGGCCGCGTGGCGCGCGGCCATCACCTCCCCGAAGCGGAGGATGAGCGCGCGCAACTCTTCTTCGTGCACGGCGGCCGCAGCGCTTTCGATGGTGAACCAGAAGCCGATCCTCTGCGACCGTTCGGGCCATTTCTTCAGATAGCGCTTCACCTTCAGCGGAAACACCATGACGTCGCAGGCGACGCTACGGACGGTCGAGAGACGCTTGTCGTAGCCGTACATGCCGAATGCGGTGCGTGAAATCGTTCCCAGCAGACCGGCCTCCTCATAGGCCTCCCGCGCCGCCGCCTTGTGGGGCGGAACGCCCTTCATCGGCCATCCCTTCGGCAGCACCCAGCGACGCGTCTCCCGCGAGGTCACGAGCCGGATCTGCACCTCTCCGCCCAGCCTCTGCCGGTATGGCAGGGCAGCATATTGGACGCGACGGCGCGGAGAGGATTCGGGCTTCATGATTCGCATTATGCGGCAGGAAGACGTCCGCTCCATGTCGAATTGGGAAAATTGTCTACCAAAGACGACAAAATTGCACCGCCGCTCACATCCTCGGCCCTCAGAAATTTGGGCCCGGCCACGGATCCGGCCCCGCGGGCGGAAACGCCTCGCCGCAGCGCCCGGCGGCTCACCGCGGCGGACTTTAGAAAATTGTCGCACAGCGCGCCGAAATGCGCTGTTTCAAGGGGTTACGACTTGTCTGTCGCAAGGATTGCTGCATTCTCGCAAGAAGGTGCCGCAGGCGGCCGGTCGGGGGACTGATATGATCATCGAGGAGCGTGACACACCGGAGGTTGAGACAACTTCGCTGCGGGGCTGGATGATCTGGGGCACCGCGGCCTTGTTCTACCTCTATGAATTCTTCGTTCGCGTCGCGCCATCGGCCATGGAGCCCGAACTGCAGGCGCATTTTGGACTGAGCGCCGCCGCCCTCGGGGCGGCCGCCGGGACCTATTATCTCGTCTATTCGCCCATGCAACTTCTCTCGGGCACCATCATCGACCGTTTCGGGCCACGTCACGTGCTGCTGGTGTCGGTCCTGATCTGCACCTTGGGCGCCTTTCTGGAGGTTGCGGGAAGTTCCTCGATGCTCCTCGTGGCGGCCCGCTTCTGCCAAGGGCTCGGCTCCGCCTTCGCCTTTGTCGGCACCATGTATCTGGCGGCCGAGTGGTTTCCCCACCGCATGCTGGCGCTGCTCGCCGGCCTCACCACCTCGCTTGGCATGGCGGGCGCGATCATCGGCAATTCCGGCATCGCGGCGATCGTGCAGAGCCTCGGATGGCAGCCGGCCCTGCTCATCGCCGGCGGCGTCGGCCTTGGCATCACCGCGCTGATCGCACTCGTGGTGCCGAACCGCCCGCCTGTCGAACTGCGCGCCGTGACTGCGAAAAAGCCGAACGTAATCAAGGCATTGAAGGTCGTCTACGCGAATCCTCAGAGCTGGTATATCGGCATTGTCGGGGCGGCCTTGTACATGCCGCTGTCGATCCTCGGCGCATTGTGGGGCGAAGAATATATCTCCGCCGTAACCGGTGCAGACAAGGTCGGGGCCGCAGGGGCGGTCTCCATGATGTATGTCGGCTGGCTCATCGGCGGCCCGATCGCCGGCTACGTCTCGGACCGGTTCAAGATACGCCGCGGCCTCTTGATGGGGGCGAGCCTCGCCACGCTCATCGTGACGATCGTGATCGCGCTCCTGCCGTCGGCCTCACTGCCGACGATGTATGTCCTGCTCCTGCTGCTCGGTTTCGCGTCGACGTCCGAGGTCGTGTGCTTCGCCGCGGCGGTGGAGCACAACCCACCGAATGTCATGGGCACGGCGATCGCCTCCACGAATATGATCATCATGCTGCTCGGCGGAATCGCCGAATGGGGCTTCGGCGCCTTGCTCGACGCGTTCAGCGGCGGTGCCGACGTGCCGAGCACGGCGGCGTTTCGAATGGCGATCGGGCTGCTCCCGGCGATTTCCGTCGTCGGCTTTTTCGCCGCGATGATGCTCACCGAGGTCCGCAGCCACAAGGAGGTGGCCGCGGCGCTCGCCGCGTGACCTCAGAGGGCGTCGAGGTCGCTCTGAATACCGGGCGAGGTCGGCGCGCCGTCGTCGAAGGGCGCCAGATGGTCCAGCACCATTTGGCGGTAGCGCGGAAGCCCTTTATAGGCCTGGATCTCGGGATGCAGGTCGCGCAGCACCCGGTGCAGCCGTCGGCGCCATTTGGGAACACGGGCGAGGTCCGCGACGCTGGCGAGATAGCAGCGTATGCCGAACAGGATCGCATTGGAGCGCGGCAGCCGGAAGAGCGTCTGAAGCTCGACCCGCAAATGGACCTTCTCGCCAACGTTCTCTGACGTGACCGTCGTGCGGTCCGGACCCCAGACCGGGTAATTCTCCGGCGATGTGTCGAGGCGGGGATTGATGGTGATGGTCCAGTTGAGCCGCCGCACCGGGCGGCCGTATTGCAGCCGCAGGAGATATTTCAACGCGCGGTCGAACACCCCCTTCTCGTGGGCGAGCGGCACCGGGCCGTGCCATTCGTGAAATGTCATTCCGATATTGAATTCGAGCGACCAGTCCGCCTGGGTCGTGACCATCCCGCCATCGACATAGAGATTGTCGTCGCGCTGATCCTGCAGGGTGAAGTCGCCCTGCGCCTGGCGCGTGATGTATTCGAACGGCCCGTAGGGCAGCGTGTGGGCCTCGCCGAAGGTGAAGCTCTGCTGGATCCCCAATGGCCGGTTCACCCAGGTCCAGAGGTCGCCCGCTTTTGTGAGCGAAAAATGGTCCGGATAATCCGCCGCCAGACTCTCCATGATGAGTTCGAGCGTGTCCCACTCGGCCATTTCCATGTGCGGAAGCACTTGGCAACGCTTGGGGTCCTCGGCCAAAACCAGCGCCCGCTCCCGGCATTCGGCGACATAATGCTCGTCAATGTCGAAGACATGCGCAAAAGCCGCGGTCGGCCCGCCCCGCACATGCGGCTCGATGTTCACCGAGTACATGTAGGCGTCCTCAGGGAAGGGAAACGGAAAGCGCAGAAGATCGGCGTCGGACTTGCCGTAAGCGAAATCACTGCGGAACGTCTCGTTCGGCTTGAACTGAAGGGTCATGTCGCGTCCTTCCGGAACAGCTCGGCCCGGCAAGCCGGGCTCAGAAATCGATCACAAGCCGCGCGCTCCGGGCACGGGAGACGCAGGTCATAACGGCGCTCTGAGCCGCCTTTTCCTCCGCCGAAAGAAAATCGTCGCGGTGCTCCACCTCGCCCTCGATCACCGGCAAGCGGCATTCCCCGCAGGCGCCGCCCCGGCACAGGCAGGGCGCGGCGATCCCGGTCGCCTCGATCGCTTCGAGCAGGGTCTGGGTCTCGCCGACATCGATCTCAATGCCGCGCCGCGCAAGGATCGCCTTGAACGGCAAACCGCCCGCGGCTTCGCCGAAGCTCTCTTTGTGCACCTTGCCGGGCGGCCAGCCGAGCGCCGCGGCAGTCGACGCGGCGGCATCCATCAATGGCCGGGGACCGCAGACATAGAGATGGGTGCCCAGCGGCTGACGCGAAAGGATCCCGGCGAGATCGAAGGCCCCGCGCCCCCCGCCGTGAATGCGGATTTCCTGGCCGGGGGCGAACGGCGCGAGCAGGCGTTCGAAAACGCCAACGTCCTCAGCCGAGGAGATCTGGTGGAGTTCGAAGCGCGCCCCCCGCGCCTTCAGCAATGGCAAATAGGAGAGAAGAGGGGTGATGCCGATGCCGCCGCCGATCAGGAGATGCTTTCGGGCCGACTGGGACAGGGGGAACAGGTTGACCGGGGGGGCGGCCTCGATGACGTCGCCGGGTCGGATGCCTTGGTGGAGGAAAGCAGACCCGCCGCGCGACTGCGCGACGTGCCGGACGATGATCTGGTAGCGGTCGCGGCACGCCGCCGGCGAGACGAGGGAGTAAGCGTTCTTCATCACACGGTCGGGTCCGCGCAAGGTCAGCATGATATGGGCGCCGGGCGCTGCGGTCGGCAGTTCGCCGCCGTGCAGCGCCGTCAGACTGAAGCGTTTCAGGCTCGGCGAAAGCGACTCGATGTCGTGCACCCGGAGCGGGATGGGGCCATCGGCGATCATGCGTAGATCTCCTCCGCGTCAGGCACCTCGCCCGGGGCCTCTGCGTCGACCTGAACCCCCATGAAAGCCGCCAGGCGCCGCGAGAAATGATCGCGCACGAACAGGCTCGCCCCGCAGCCGGAACACGCGACGATCGAGGTCTTCACCCCCGCGGTGATGGTTCGGCAATGAACGCAGAAGATTCGCCGCGCCTTGCTCCCGACGTGACAGAAGCGCAATTCCTGGCGACTCATTCCGGCCTGATCAGCAATACCGTGGATATCCCAGAGAAAGTCCTCGGTGCCCGCCGCATAGATCCTCAGCCCCATGGTCTCGCGCGCCAGCCGATCCTGAAGCGCCGAAAAGAGATGGGCCGTGGAGCGGAAAGGCCGGATCGCCCCCGGCGCCTCGGCGAGGATCGGCTCGGGCGGCACGGCACTGCGGCGGATCACGATCCAGGTCTCGCAGGCTGCGATGTCGAACCCCGCATCAGCCGCTTCGGAACTCAAGGCGGGGCCGTCGATCAGGAGAAGATGATGCCGGCCCGACGGGTCGAGCGCCAGGCGCTGATATTTCGGCCGGCTCTTGATGCCCTGGTCCGTCATCTCCCCTCCGCCCCGTTCCGGTCTCGTCCGCTCATGCCCGCACCCGCGTCTTCTTGGGGTCGAAATGGGGGAAGGGCACCACCTCCGCAGGAAGGCGCTTGCGGTGGCCGTCCAATTTGCCGATCTCCACCTCGCTCTCCGTCAGGGCGATGTCCATGCGGGCGAGCGCGATAGTCTGCTTCAGCAGCGGCGATTTCGCGGCGCTTGTCACAACGCCGACTTGGGCGCGTCCGACCATAATCGGATCGCCATGGCCCACCACTTCGTTGGAATGGACCACCAATCCAACCATGCGTCGCGCCGGATTGGCCTTGCGGCGCGCGAGCGCGGCACGGCCGATGAAATCCTCGTCCTTCTCCGCCACCGCAAACCCGATCCCCGCCTCGAACGGGTCAGTCTGATCGCAGAAGTCGAAACCGGCAAAGACGAGGCCCGCCTCCACCCGCAGCGTATCGAGTGCATCGAGACCGAGCGGCTTCAAGCCTTTCGGCGCGCCAGCTGCCCAGACGGCGTCCCACACGGCGGGCGCGTCCTTCGGATGGCACCAGATTTCATAGCCGCGCTCGCCGGTATAGCCGGTTCGCGACACCACCAGAGCGGCGCCCAGCGGCCCGCCGAGCCGGGCAACGGCGAACCGGAACCATTTCAGCTCCCCGAGTGCGGGCTGGACCGGCGCCGTCCAGATCACCTCCTCCAGGATATCGCAACTCAGCGGGCCCTGAACGGCAATGTTGTGGAGCTGGTCCGTGGAGGATTTCACCCAGACCTTCAGCCCCCATTCCGCCGCCCGGGCGCGCAACCAAGCACCGGTAAACTCCTCGCCGCATACCAAGCGAAAATTGGCCGATCCGAGGCGGAACACGGTCGCATCGTCGATCATGCCGCCATGCGCGTAACAGAGCGCGGTATAGACCACCTGCCCGACAGCGAGCTTGCGCATGTCGCGTGTCACGGTGCGCTGGAGCAGGAGTTCGGCGTCCGGACCGATCACCTCGAACTTGCGCAGTGCCGAGAGGTCCATCACGGCCGCCCTTTCGCGGCAGGCCCAATATTCGGCGATCGGCCCTTCTCCGGAAAAGCAGCGCGGTAGCCAGAAGCCGCGATACTCGACGAAGTCGCGCGTGAGGGCCGAAGTTCGGGGGTGGAAGGCGCTCTCGCGCGTGAGGCGCGGCGCAGCTTCGGGGCTCATGCGAAATGCGGTCCCTTTGGAGAAGGCCTCGGCGGAATCATAGACGCGGACATGGATATCGGTCGGCTCCCAGCCATTGGCCGGGTCGATATCGTCGGCGCAGGACGAGGTGGCGCAGACGAGATCGGTGAGGGCCTGGAGCAGCACATAATCGCCGGACCGAGACCAGGGTTCGTCCATGGTCAGCGCGTTCGAGCCGGAAATCGCTGTGTTGTAGAAGAAATTGATCGCCGGCCAGCCGTTTCTCCCGGCAATCGCGTACGGCTTGAGCGCCGCATTGAAATTGTCCGAACAATTGGCATGACCGGGATAGCCCATATCCTCGTAATATTTGGCCGTGCAGGCGAGCGCGAACGTGTCGTGACGGCCGACCGTATCCTGCACCACCTCCACGAGGGCGATCTGGCGCGCGTCATAATATTTAGAGTGCAGCCCCGGTCCGGGAAAGGCCGCCCCCATGAGGGTGCGGGTGGTCGTCGCATCGAGGCCGAACTCCTCTCCGCGGTCGAGGGCGGCCGCATCGAAGGCGAGGAAGTCGGCGCATTGCCGACCTTCCACGTCGATGATCTGGATATAGTCGCCCTTCTTCACCCGATAGGCCCGCGCCTGCGCCGCCGGAATCCGGAGATCGAGCTTCACCTCTGCCAGCGGCGGGGGGAGGTCCGGCCGCCCGCCTGCCGCCCGGCTGACGCCGATGGCGAGGTCGGTGGGCGGATCCTGACAGCCGGGTTCCATGTCCGCGCCGGGGGCGGCGACGATCGCCAAGAGATCGGTCATGGCCGCCAGAGCCACCGCCGCGCCGGGGGCAGCGTCCGCACACAGCAGAATGCGCCCGGATGCCCCGGCGGCATCGATGCCACGCGCTGCGAGCAGGCGCGCCGCTTCCCGCGTCCCCTCCCCGCCCCCCGCGATCAAGTCCTCCAGCGCGACGCCCTCGGCCGCGTCGGACAGACCGAGAGCGGCCGGTGCAGAACGTCCTGCCAAATCGAAAGCAAAGAGATGCGCGGCCTGCAGCCCTTCGGGGTCGGTGACGCTGAGGCAATCGCCCGCCTTCAGCGCGACGAAGGCGCATCCGCCGCCGGGCACGCGCAGCCGCTCCTCAGGGTACGACCGGCCTGGCTGTCGATCCGTCTCAACGGCCAATCCCTGCATGTCGCTCGGTCTCGTCTTCTCTGCCTCGTCGCCCCACGGCTCCGCGTCACGCCACCTTGGCCGGTTGGATCTCCGCGAGAAGCCGCTCCGCCAAAGCACGTTTGGCGGAATCGTCCATCTTCTTGATCTCGTTCGCGAGCACCCGCTCGTTGATCGATTTGTTCCAGTAATCCAGCGCACCGAAGCCCAGCAGCGCGGCCTTGCCGACGAACTGGCGCAGCACCTCGTTCGTCGGACCCATCACCCAGCCGGCCTTGCCGTCGCGCAAATAGCGCTCGATCTGGAGCGCTGGCCGATAGCCCGTGCCGCCGCAGGCGTGGAGCATTTTGTCGGTGACATGGGCGACATTCTTTGCCGCGACAAACTTCACCTGCCAGAACCAGTGCAGGACAGAGGCGCGCGGCATGGCGTCGAGGTCGGCATGGCGCGACCAGTCGCAATTGCCGGTCACCTCATCCAGCGCCTTCGCCATCTGGAAGTCGAAGGCGCGGCACGCATTGGTGTCCATGATCGCCTCGCCGACATAGTCCTGGATGGTCGGATAGTCGGCAACCCGCATGCCGACGTCATTGTGCGTCTTGCGGGTCGTATGGCGCTTGGCGATGTCGATGACGGCAAGCGAAATGCCGTTCCAGCAGGCGGAAGAGCACAGGAGAAAGAACGGATCGACCACCTCGTCATTGGACTTCGCGCCATCGCCGACCGGGCCGACCAGCGCGTCCTTCGGCAGGAATGCGCCTTCGATCTGGATCGGCCCCGACTGGTTGCCGCGCAGACCGAGCCCATCCCACTCGGAAGGGTTCGCCTTCACCTCCTCCTTCATGACCAGGAAACAGGAGAGGTCGGAATAGTCGCCGGCGAAGCCCGGGCTGGTGGTCTGGACGATATACCAGTCGGCAAAACCGCCGGACGTCGTCCAGGACGCCTTCTTGGTCACCTTCCAGCCTTCGCCGTAAGCCTCGGCCTTGGACGAAATCGGGTACCAGAAGTGCGAGCCGGTCTCCGGATCGGAATAAGACAGCGTCCCGATCAACACTTCGGCGTCGAGCCGCTTGAGGATATCGGTGAGCCGGGCATTGTCATGGTGCCGCAGCAGGGCCGCCGCCACCGCGCCGAGATGCATCGTGTAGCACATGGCGGTGGAGGGGCAGCCGTAGCGCGCAATGGTCTCGACCACCATGGCGGCACATGTGTGGTTTTCGCCGAGCCCGCCGAGGTCCTTCGGGACGATCAGCGACAGCAGGCCGAGAGAGGCGAGAGCCTCGAAATTCCGCCGGGGATAGACATAATCGGCATCGCTCTCGACGGCGTTCGCGCGGAGCGTGCTCTCGCAGAGGGCCATGAGGCGGGACTGCAGATCCATCTGGCTCGGCGTCAGGAGCCATTGCGGGTCCCATTCGAACCCGAGCCCCCAGAACTCTTCCGTCCCCCACATTTTTACGTCGGACATGCGCTCTGCTCCGGCGGTCGATAACGCTGGCCCTGCCTGCTCACCGTTCTTCACAGTGAAAATTTTTGATGCCGCAGAAACTAATCTGCCATGGCCTCGAACACGCGCAAGCCCAAAATGCGGCCGGACCGCCCATTTCGTCGGCACGCCTCGGATTATAGCAACATCCCATTTATTCCTGTGAAGAAAAACAATTGACAATAATTTCCAGCAACCCACGATAGCGGGAGAAGACGACGGGAACGGGGGATGGGATGGCGGAGGTGCTGCGGCAATCGATCCTCAACGAGCGCCACAGAGCGCTCGGATCGAAACTCGAAGAATCCTGGAACGACATGTCGATTCCGCAGCATTACGCGACCGATCCCTATGCGGAGACGACGGCCGTGCGCACGCGCGCCGGGCTGATCGACGTCTCTGCGCTGAAGATCGTCGAAGTCACCGGTCCCGACGCGTTGGCCGTCCTGAACCAGCTCGTCACCAGCGACGTCGCAAAGATCGCACCCGGCCGCTCCCGGATCGCCTCCATCGTCGATCAAAACGGCGGGTTGATCGACGATATCCTGATCTATTGCGACGGGCCCGACGCCTACCGCCTCTCTCATGGCGGCGGCGCGACCGAGGAGGCACTCGCCGGATTGACCGCCGGCAAATCCGTGACCGTCGCCCGCGACGCGGATGTCCACATATTGTCGCTTCAGGGCCCCAAGGCGCTTGATCTCCTAGCCTTGGATACCCCGCTCGATGTGTCGGCCATCCCCTATTTCGGTCACGCACGCACGACGCTGTACGATCTCCCGGTCTCGATCGCCCGCGGCGGCTATTCCGCCGAACGCGGCTACGAAGTGTTCTGCGCCGCGAAAGACGCGATCTCGATTTGGGATCGGATCCTGGAGCGGGGTGCGCCGTTCGGCGTCATGCCGGTGTCGTGGGACTGTCTCGACATCGTCCGCGTGGAGGGCGCCCTGCTCTTCTTCCCGTTCGACATGCCCCACAAGGATACGACGCCCTGGGAAGTTTTGATGGACTGGACAGTCGACCTCTCCAAGCCGGACTTTGTCGGGAAGCAGGCCCTGATCGACCGGCGCGGAAGCGAGCGCACGCTCCAGGCGGGCCTGGAAGTGCTCCATCACGCGGCCGTCACTCCCGGCGCGAAAATCATGTCGGATGGTGCCCAAGTCGGCGTCGTGAATTCGACCGTGTTCAGCCAACATTTGATGAAATCGCTCGCCATGGTGTCGATCGCGCCACCTCTCACCGCATACGGCACCGAACTCAGCGTGGTGGACGGCGACCAGACCTTCGCCGCAACCGTCGTGCGCACGCCGTTCTATGATCCGATGCGGTTGCGCACCCATCCTCCGGACGAGCGCGGCTGAATCCGCACGGCCGCGGGCGCCAGGCATCGCACGCCCCATTTTCCCAACCTTAATCAAAGCTGCTAGAAACTGACGGAGAACGGGAATTCGAGGGCGTGAACGTGCGGGTGGGGACAAGCGGTGGCGAAAGGCCCGGATGTGCGCGAACCGAAGCGCATCGACGCGCACGGTCCCACAGGGGTGCCGGGCCGAAGGCTGAACGGAGGGCCGGGCTGTTTCTGGTGCTGGGTATATGTGCAACCGTCTTGGCCGGTTGCGCGTCGCGGCCAGGTCCGGACGTCCTGATCCCGAGCCGGGTCGAAGCACCGGGGGCGGTGCCGCGGACTATCCTCGTCGCCACCACCCGGACCCGCGACCCCCGCCCCGGCACGCTGTTCACCGGCGAGCGCTCGGACAAGCTCGATTTCGCCACCGTCACCCTCACGGTGCCGCCGACCCACAAGCCGGGCGCGATCGAATATCCCAAGCAGGCGCCGGGTAACCCGAACACAGAAATGGTCGTTCACGAAGCCGTCTATCGCGACACCGAAGCCGCGTTCCTTGACGATCTGAACGCCCAGCTTTCGCGCCTTCCCAAGGGGGAGCGACGCGTGTTCGTCTTTGTCCACGGCTACAACACGCAATTCTCGGAAGCACTGCTGCGCCTGACGCAAATGGCGCACGATGCCAATGCCACCGCCGTCCCCATTCTCTTCACCTGGGCGTCGCGCGGCAAAACAGAGGACTATGTCTACGACAACAACAGCGCCACGGCGGCCCGGGACAGCCTTGAGCGGACGCTCACGCTGGTCAATCAAAGCAAGGCCGATCAAGTGACCATCATGGCCCATTCCATGGGGAATTGGGTCACGGTGGAGGCCCTGCGCCAGATGAAGATCGCCGGCACGATGCTGCCGCCAAACCGCGTCGGAAACGTCATTCTGGCCGCACCGGACATCGACGTGGACGTGTTCAAGTCGCAATTGAAGCGGTTCGGCACGCCGCAGCGCCCATTCATCGTTATGGTGTCGCACGACGACAAGGCCCTCGGCATCTCGGATTTTCTCGCCGGCAACAAACAGCGCCTCGGGAATTATTCGAACGACAAGGACTTGGTTGCACTCGGCGCGATCGTCGTCGACCTCACCTCGATGAAGTCCGAAGGTGATGGACTGAACCATGGAAAGTTCGCGCAACTCGCCGGTCTTGGTCCGAAAATCCGCGACCAGGTCATGAATCAGGCCCAATCCGACGGGGGAAAGCTGCCCGGCACAGTCTCGGTCGGCGAGATCCAGATCACCGGCCTCTCCCGCGCCGTCGGTCCACCAGCCGAGTGAACCCGGCTATTCTACCGGCGCCCAGAGCACGTCCGCGACGCGGCGCGCGCCCGCCGCGAGCATGACCAGCCGGTCGAGGCCTAAGGCGCAGCCGCTTGCCGGAGGCATGGCTGCGAGCGCGTCGAGGAAGCCTTCGTCGATCGGATAGCGCTCGCCGTAGAGCCGCTCCTTCTCCGCCATCTCCACAGCAAAGCGGCGCCGCTGCTCCCCGGGATCCGTAAGCTCGCCGAATGCGTTCGCGAGTTCGAGGCCGCAGACATACAGTTCGAAGCGTTCCGCGAAGCGCGGGTCCGCCGGCTTGGGCCTGGCGAGCGCCGCCTCGCTGCTCGGGTAATCGCACAAAATGGTCGCCCGTCCGGCGCCAAGCCGCGGCTCGATCCGCTCCACCAGGACGCGGGAAAACACATCGGCCCACGTATCGTCCTGCGCCACGCGGATCCCGGCCGCGCGGGCGGCGGCCGCGAACGGCCCGACCTCTGGCTCGCAGCCCGCCGGCGCGACATAACGCGGGAGATCGATTCCGGCATAATCGGCAAACGCCGCGCAGAGGGTCAGCCGCGCGGGCGGCGCGAATGGATCGCAGGCGATGCCGCGATAAAGAAATGTCCGCGCGCCCCCCGCCTCCGCCGCGCACGCCAGAAGCCGCGCGCAATCCAGCATGAGGTCTTCATAGGAGGCATCGGCCCGGTACCATTCCAGCATGGTGAATTCGGGATGATGGACCTGGCCCCGCTCGCGATCTCGGAACACCCGCGCCAACTCGAAGATCCGGGGCTCTCCGGCGGCCAGAAGCTTCTTGGCTGCGAATTCCGGCGACGTGCGCAGATAATAGGGCGTGGCGGCACCGTCGGGCGCATGCCAACATGTTGCGAAGGCATGCAGATGCGCCTCGTTGCCGGGCGAGATCTGGAGCACCGGCGTCTCGACTTCCAGAAAGCCGTCGGCGGCAAAAAGGGCGCGTACCGCCGCCACGATCCGCCCGCGGGCGAGGAGAAAGGGGCGGCGGTCGCGATAGACCGCCGGCGCCCACCACGGGCTCGGTGCCGATACACGGGTCATCGAGGGATCTCCCGCGTGCGAAATGGGCCCCGGGACTGGCGAAATGCGCCAGGATGGTTATGGTGCGCGCCGACACATGGCGGTGCGGCGCCGCCCCTTTCTTGAGGAAGACACGACGTGGTCAAGGTAATCGCAAGCTCTCTGCGCAAAGGCAACGTGGTCGAAATCGACGACAAGCTCTACGTCATTCTCAGCGCCGAGAACATCCATCCCGGCAAGGGAACCCCCGTCACCCAGATGGACATGCGCCGCATTTCGGACGGGGTGAAGATTTCCGAGCGCTATCGCACCACCGAGCAGGTGGAGCGCGCGTATGTCGAAGACCGTCCGCACACCTATCTCTACCAGGACAGCGACGGCTACACCTTCATGAACCCGGAGACTTACGATCAGGTCGCTGTGCCGGACGACGTGCTCGGTGACCAGAAGGTCTACCTCCAGGAGGGCATGGAATGCATGATTTCCATGCATAATGGCGTGGCGATCGCGATCGAACTGCCGCAGCGCGTGACGCTCGAGATCGTCGACACCGAGCCGACGGTGAAGGGCCAGACCGCCTCCTCCTCCTACAAGCCGGCGATGCTCTCCAATGGCGTGCGGACCATGGTTCCCCCGCATGTCAGCGCCGGGACTCGGGTCGTAATCATGACCTCCGACGCCTCTTACGTCGAGCGCGCCAAGGATTGAGGACGGTCCACCGGGGTCGGGACGGGGCGCGTCTCCATCCCATTCGTTCACCCTCTGCGTTGTCCCTCCGGGAACAAACCGCATCATGAACGGTTGTTGACCCGGATGGGGTGGCGGGGCAAGGCGGTGATGGACCTTTCAGGAAAGCGAATTCTGATCGTCGAAGACGAGTGGCTCGTGGCCCTCGGGCTCGAAGACAATCTCAGATCCCTCGGCTGCGTGGTCATAGGCCCGGTGGCCAGCCTCGGTGAAGCGATGGACATAGCCGAGGCGACCGAGGCGGACGCGGCGATCTTGGACGTCAATCTGCGCGGCGAATACGTCTATCCCGCCGCCGAAATTCTGGCGGATCGCGGCATTCCCCTAATCTTCTGTAGCGGCTTCGTCGGCACGATGCCGCTGCCGGAGCGCTTTTCGGAATCCGCGCGTGTCCCCAAACCCTATACCAGCCGCGCGATTGCGCAGACGCTCGCGGCCACGCTTGCGGGCTCGCCCGAGATGGAGCCGGCGTTTCACCCGCCCTCGGGGCGCAACGACGCACACATTTGATGTCGGCTCCCCTCCGTGTGTGACGGTGTCGCGCGGCGTTTGGCCGGGCGGCAAGTTGACATAGCCACGGGACGCGCAACACCTAGAGCGCAGCTGAAAACTGGTCTAAAGTCGCGCCATCCGACACGCGCGGTCACGAAGGGAGGGGCGTCATGCCCGGACCCGGCCGCCGGAGGGAGGCGCAATGGATTTCGATCCGGTGCTGCTGGCGCGCATACAGTTCGCGTTCACGGTCTCGTTCCACATCATCTTTCCAAGCTTCACGATCGGGCTTTCCGCTTTCATCGCGACCTTGGAGCTTCTTTGGCTCAAGACCGGGCGCGAGGTCTACCACCGCCTCGCACGGTACTGGACCAAGATCTTTGCCGTGAGCTTCGCCATGGGCGTCGTCTCCGGTATCGTCTTGTCCTACCAATTCGGCACCAATTGGTCCCGCTTCTCGGAAGTCGTGGGCAGCGTGATCGGCCCGCTGATCGGCTTCGAGGTGCTCACCGCTTTCTTTCTGGAGGCGACGTTTCTCGGCATCATGCTGTTCGGCTGGAACCGCGTGCCGACCTGGCTGCACGTCCTGTCATGCGTGATGGTCGCGGCTGGCACGGCCATGTCGGCCTTCTGGATCCTCTCTGCCAACAGCTGGATGCAGACACCGACCGGCTATGAGATGCGCGACGGGCTCGCTTACCCGCTCGACTGGCTGGAGATCATCTTCAATCCCAGCTTCCCCATCCGCCTCGCCCATATGCTGCTCGCCGCTTATCTCACCACGTCGCTCGTGGTGCTTGCGGTGGGCGCGCGTTATTTGCTCGCGGATCGGTTCCACGAGGAGTCGCGGGTGATGCTGCGCATGGCGATCGGCATGCTCGCCATCTTCGCGCCGATCCAGGCCTATGTGGGCGATACGTCCGGCTTGGTCGCTGCGGAGCACCAGCCGGCCAAGATCGCGGCAATCGAGGCCCATTGGGACGGCACCAAGCCCGGCGCCCTGGTTCTGTTCGCATGGCCGGATGCGGCGCAGGAACGCAACCTTTTCGAAATTTCGATCCCGCACGCCTCCTCGCTGCTCATCACCCATTCCTGGGACGGCCTTTTCCCCGGGCTGAAGCAATTCGCACCCGAGGACCGCCCGCCGCTCATCGGCCCGTTTTTCGGCTTCCGCATCATGGTGGGGATCGGCGTCATCATGATCCTCATGGGCTGGACCGGCGCCTATCTGCTGTTCAAACGACGGCTCGAGGGGACGCGCTGGTACCTGTTCGCAGCTTCGCTCTGCTGGCCCCTCGGCTTCATCGCGGTGCTGGCCGGCTGGATCGTCACCGAGCAGGGACGCCAGCCTTGGGTCGCCTACAATATTCTGCGCACCGCCGACGCGATCTCGCCGGTGAGCGGCGAGGCGGTGGCGTTCACCCTGGCCCTCTTCGTCATCGTCTACGGCATCGTCTTCTCGATGGGCATCTATTACATCAACCGCCTGATCGTGAAGGGTCCCGGCGGCTCCGCCATCGACCCGCCCAGCCGGGAACGTCCGACTCGTCCCATCGCGGCCGCCCATGGGGCAGGCCGCGATGCCATCGCTCAGGGGGAATGAGGAGGACGCGCCGTGGAATGGTATCTTCCGGTCATCTGGTCGCTGATCATCGCCGTCGCGGTCATCATGTATGTCGTCATGGACGGGTTCGATCTCGGCATCGGCATTCTCTTCCCCTTCGCCAAGGAGGAGCGTGAGCGCGACCAGATGATGAATACGGTCGCGCCGTTCTGGGACGGCAACGAAACCTGGCTCGTCCTCGGCGGCGGCGGCCTCTGGGTCGCCTTTCCCCGCGCTTATGGCGTGATCATGCCGGCCCTGTACCTGCCGATCATCATCATGCTGCTCGCTCTGGTCTTCCGAGGCGTCGCATTCGAATTCCGCTGGGTCGCCGCCGGGAGCCGGAGATGGTGGAACGTCGCATTCGCCGGCGGCTCCACGGTCGCCGCCTTCGCGCAAGGGGTGGTGCTGGGCGGACTTGTCCAGGGCATCGATGTGCAGAACGGTGCCTTTGCCGGCGGATCGTTCGATTGGGCGACGCCCTTCAGCTTCATGTGCGGCATCGGCGTGGTGATCGGCTATGCGCTGCTGGGCAGCACATGGCTGATCATGAAGACCGACGGCTCCGTGGCGGCCCGGGCGCGTCGCACGGCGACGCTGCTCTTGCCGGTCGTGATCGTATTCATGGGCATCGTCAGCCTGTGGACGCCAATCGCGATCGACCGGATCGCGCAGCGCTGGTTCACCGTGCCCAACATCTTCTATCTCGCGCCGGTGCCGATCATTACCGCCGCCATCGCCTATTATGTCTGGCGGGGGCTGAAGGGAACGGCGGAGGTGTCGCCCTTCCTCGGCTGCATCGCGCTGTTCGTGCTGGGCTTCATCGGGCTCGGTATCTCCACCTTCCCCTATCTGGTGCCGCCTCACCTGACGGTCTGGCAGACCGCCGCGGCGGCGCCGAGCCAGATCCTGATGCTGTTCGGCGTGATTTTCCTCCTGCCCGTCGTGCTCGGCTACATCGTCTTCGTCTACTGGATCTTCCGCGGAAAGGTGCGCGAAGGCGAAGGCTATCACTGAAGGCCGTTTCCCCGTCGGCGTCACGCCGCAGGGAGCCCGCCCGCCTCCTCGATAAAGGCCGCAACGACGTCCACGCCGACGCCGTTGCGGATCGCGGCGAACACATAAGGCCGGCCCGCCCGCATGCGCTGCGTGTCCGCCTCCATGATCGAAAGATCGGCCCCCACCATCGGGGCGAGATCCGTCTTGTTGACCACCAAAAGGTCCGAGCGGGTGATCCCCGGTCCGCCCTTGCGCGGGATCTTCTCGCCGCCCGCGACATCGATCACATAGATCGTCAGATCGGCCAGTTCCGGCGAGAAGGTCGCGGCGAGATTGTCGCCGCCGGATTCGATCAGCACAATGTCGAGCTTGGGAAACTTGGCCTGCATGTCGGCGACGGCGCGCAGATTGATCGAGGCGTCCTCCCGGATTGCCGTGTGCGGACAGCCGCCGGTCTCGACGCCGAGGATCCGCTCCGGCTCCAGCGCGCCCGCGACGGTGAGGAGGCGCGCATCCTCTTTGGTATAGATGTCGTTGGTTATGGCGCAAATGTCGTAACGGCTGCGGAACCGCTTGCAGAGCGCTTCCATGAGCGCCGTCTTGCCTGAGCCGACCGGCCCGCCGATGCCGACCCGGAGGGGTCCATTCTTGGATGCGCTCATGAGCGGAACAGCCTCGTATATTGGGTTTCGTGCCGGAACGAGCCGAGATCGGCGCGAAAGGTCGCCGTCCCCAGATCATCTAAGGTGAGATCGGGAATCGTCTGTGCCAGCCTACGCACGTCGGGAGCGAGGGCGGCAACGATCCGCGTTCCGCCGGTCTGGCCAACCGGCGCGAGACGAATGCCGGCAGAGACGAGCATCTGCACGAGCGCGAGCAGGAAAGCCTCGATCACGACGGGCTTCGGCAGGCGGTGAGCGGCCGCGGCGAGCCCGAGCGCGACGGGATAGGCGACCTCCCCTGTCAGCGCCGGCGCACGCGCCGACAGATCGGCGCAGGGCCAGGCCGCCAAGACGGCATCCAGGAAGCTGCGGCCCTGCTGGCAGGTCTCCAATCGTAATTCCGCCGAGGGGGCGAGGGCGACGGCCAGCGCGTTGACCTCGCCGAGCATGGCCGCGTCCCCCGCCGCGTCATAAGCATGCGACAAGAGAATGGCGTCGCTGCGGGCGAAACCGTGCATCAGAAGATCGGAAAGCCAAGAGAGGAGGCTGTCCTCCCGCACGACATCACCCGTCTCAACCGCCCATTCCAAAGCGTGGGAATAGGCATAGCCGCCGACGGGAAAGCTGGGGGACAGCCAGGCGAAGAGCGGCAGGAGGCTCGGTGCGGTTTCCGGGTCCGCGCGGTGCACAGCCGGCGCAGACAATCCATCCTCGCCGTCATGGAGCGAACCGGCCGGCATGGCGGGCGCGTGGCCCTCCGGATCACCGTCCAGCCGCGGCGAAGCAGGATCCGGCGTCCCGCGCCCGACGGAGAAGCTCGAAAGCGGGGGCGCCGCGTCCTCGACCGCACCTGACCCGTGCGTGACGGCATCAGCCATGCGGATGAGGCCTGGGGTCGCAGCCGCACCCCTCGCCATGGTCATGGTCATGACCCTGCGGGTGCGCCTCAGCGTGCGCGTGGGCGTGAGACTCGGCCTCCGAATGGGCGTGCCCATGATGTCCGTGCCCGGACTGCGCCTGGCCGTGGGCGTGCCCGCAGCCGGGTCCGTGCACATGAGCGTCCGAGTCATGGTCATGGCCGTGGGCATGGGCGTGGCCATGGCCGTGGGCGTGCCCATGATGATCATGATGCCCATGCGCGCCATGCGCCTCGGCCGCCTCATAGGCCCCCTTCTCGGGGCGGAATGGCCGCTCCACAGAGGTCGCACTGGCGCCGAGGCCGCGCACCATCTCCAGCAGCACATGGTCCTCGGCGAAATAGATCGCCTCCTCGGTGATCTCCGCCGGCACATGCCGGTTGCCGAGGTGCCACGCCGCCTTCAGGAGCCGCAGCGGGCTCGTGGTCTTCACCTCGACGAGCCGTTCCGGCGCCGCCTCGACGCGCACCAGCCGGCCGTCCTCCAGCTTCAGGGCGTCGCCATGGTCCAGCACCGTGGCCTTCTCGAGGTCCAGCAAGAATTGGGTGCCCTTCTCGCCGGTCATGACGATGCGACGGCGGTGGCGCGCCTGGTGGTCGAGGGTGACGATATCCGTCACCCGCTCCGCCTTGACGGCGGCGCGGCGGACGATGGCGGTGGCGCGAATCATAGGAAACCTCAGGCTTGATCGATCAGGCTCGGCCCGTGCGGCGGAAAGCCATCCGCCGCGTCTGACTGATCGTGACGGGGAGCCCTTGGGAAACAGCGTGAAATCCAGGCCTCTCCCCTCGGCGGCCCGGAGGAGCGTGCCTGTCGTCGGGCAGCATAGCTCAGAACAAGAAATAGCGCTGCGCCATCGGCAGCACCTCGGCGGGCTCGCAAACCAGCAGCTCGCCGTCGGCGCGCACGTCGTAAGTCTCCGAATCCACCTCGATATGCGGCGTGGCATCGTTCAGGATCATGCTCTTCTTGGAAATGCCGCCGCGCACATTCTCCACCGCAACCAGCGCCTTGGCGGTCTGGAGCCGGGCCGCGAGCCCATCCTCCACCGCGGCTTTGGAAACGAAGGTCATCGAGGTCGCCGAGCGCGCCCGGCCGAAAGCGCCGAACTGATAGCGATAATGCACCGGCTGGGGCGTCGGGATGGAGGCGTTGGGGTCGCCCATCTGCGCCATGGCGATGGCGCCGCCCTTGATGACGAGGTCCGGCTTCACGCCGAAGAAAGCGGGGGTCCAGAGGACCAGATCCGCCAGCTTGCCGGCTTCCACCGAACCGATGTGCTTCGACATGCCGTGGGCGATGGCAGGGTTGATGGTGTATTTCGCGATATAGCGACGGGCCCGCAGATTGTCGTTGTCGCCCTCACCGGGGAGCCCGCCACGCTGGCGCTTCATCTTGTCCGCGGTCTGCCAGGTGCGGATGATCACCTCGCCCACCCGCCCCATCGCCTGGCTGTCCGAGCTCATCATGGAGAGCGCGCCGAGATCGTGCAGGATGTCCTCGGCCGCGATCGTCTCCTTGCGGATGCGGCTTTCGGCGAAGGCGAGATCCTCGGCGATCGAGGGGTCGAGATGATGGCACACCATGAGCATGTCGAGATGCTCGTCGATGGTGTTGCGGGTGTAAGGCCGGGTCGGGTTCGTGGAGGAGGGAAGGACATTGGCGAGCCCGGCCACTTTGATGATGTCCGGCGCGTGACCACCGCCCGCCCCTTCCGTGTGGAAAGCATGGATCGTACGGCCCTTGAAGGCGGCGATCGTATCCTCGACAAAGCCGCTCTCGTTCAGCGTGTCGGTATGGATCATCACCTGAACGTCGAAGGCGTCGGCCACCGAAAGGCAGCAATCGATGGCGGCCGGAGTCGTTCCCCAATCCTCGTGAAGCTTCAGCGCGCACGCGCCCGCCCGCACCATCTCCTCGAGCGCCGCTGGCCGCGAGGCATTGCCCTTACCTGCAAAAGCGAGATTCATCGGAAAGGCGTCCGCCGCCTCGATCATGCGGGCGATGTGCCAGGGCCCGGGCGTGCAGGTGGTGGCGAAGGTGCCGGTGGCCGGGCCGGTCCCCCCGCCGAGCATTGTGGTGATGCCGGAGGACAGCGCCTCCTCGATCTGCTGGGGGCAGATGAAATGGATATGGCTGTCGAAGCCGCCGGCCGTGAGGATCTTGCCCTCCCCCGCAATCACCTCGGTACCGGGGCCGATGATGATGTCGACGCCCGGCTGCACATCCGGGTTGCCCGCCTTGCCAAGCCTGACGATGCGCCCTCCGGCGAGCCCCACGTCGCACTTCACGACGCCCCAGTGGTCCAGCACGACCGCATTGGTGATGACGGTGTCGACGGCCCCGGCGGCGTTCGTCACCTGGCTTTGGCCCATGCCGTCGCGGATCACCTTGCCGCCGCCGAACTTCACCTCCTCGCCGTAAATGGTGAAATCCTTCTCCACCTCGATCACGAGCGAGGTATCTGCGAGGCGGATCTTGTCGCCCGCAGTGGGCCCGAACATGTGGGCATAAGTGGATCGAGGAAGGTGAGCGGGCGCGGACATCGATGTGATCCTCAGCGAAGGAGGGTGTAATGGCCTGGGCCGGTGGCGGCCTTGCCGAGGGTGAACGTCGCGCCGCACCCCGCGGCGGCCATCTCGGCGATCAGAAAGTCCGAAGTCACAAGGTCCCCATCACCTCGCCCCGGAAGCCGTAGACCTCGCGTTTGCCGCCCAGCGGCACCAAGCCAACCTCTCTGGTTGCCCCGGGCTCGAAGCGCACGGCGGTGCCGGCGGCGATATCCAGACGCATCCCGCGCGCCTTCTCGCGCTCGAAGGCGAGCGCCGGATTCGTCTCGAAGAAATGATAGTGGCTGCCGACTTGGATCGGCCGGTCTCCGGTATTCGCAACCGTGACGAGCACCCGTTCTGCGCCTTCATTTAAGACGATGTCGCCCGCTTTGGTGATCACCTCGCCCGGCACGTCGTCGGAGGCGGCGCCGCGGATCGGATGGTGGACGGTGACGAGCTTCGTCCCGTCCGGAAAGGTCGCTTCCACCTGGATGTCGTGGATCATCTCGGAAATGCCCGCCATCACCTGATCGGTTGTCAGGACATGGGCGCCAGCCTCCATCAATTCGGCGACGGTCCGCCCGTCGCGTGCGCCTTCCACCACGAAATCGGTGATGAGGGCGATCGCCTCCGGATGGTTGAGTTTCACCCCGCGCGCAAGGCGCTTGCGGGCAACTTCGGCGGCCATGGCGACGAGCAGCTTGTCTTTTTCCCGCGGCGTGAGCAGCACGGCTTCCTCCTCAAGAACCCCAGACACGGGGCAGCGGGGTGCCCCGGAACCTTATGAGAAACGAGCCTGCGTCCCGCCGCAACGTCTCGATGTCCTGGGCGAGCCAGCGAACCGCCAAAAGGCCGTTCCAGGCGCTCGCCCCGCATTCGCTGCGTGCGTCGTTCAGCAAAGCGCGCGCCTCCTCGAGCCGCGCCTCGGCATCGGGTGCCACATAGAGGCAGGTGGCGAGCGCGCCCCGCCCTGCGGCAACCGTCGGCCGCGCCAGCAGCGCTGCGACTGACCCCGACAGGCGGAAGGCGTCGGCGAACACGAGGTCCCCGTCCCGCCGGATCCGCCAGTGATCGCTGAGATGCCCCGATACCATGGCCTCGCCCCGCGCGGCGCGGCCGAACATCACCGCCTCGAAGGACAGAAAGCGTGCAGCGGACGACAGGTCGACCGCGTATCGCCGCGTGAGGCGGGCTTGGTCGAACAGAATGGTCTCCTGCGGCAACCAATGCAGGTTGCCGCCCGCGCCGACCGTAAGGCGCACCGTCACCTCGGCCATCGCGCCATCGGAGCGGTAGACCTTCTCGGCGGCGGGAGTCGCGATCGTCAGGGATGCCCCCTCCCCCGCCTCAGCGGCGATCGAGAAGACATCTCCGCACGCCACACCGCCTGCCGTATTGACCAGAACCGCCTCGAGCCCGCTCCCCTCGACCCGCGGCAGCCGGGCGCGCAAGGCCCCGCTTTCCGAGAGCCCCACGAGATGGGTCCGGCCGCGCGCCGCCGCAACGCTCAACCGGATCCGGCCCTCGCTGCGCTGGCGCTGGCCCCTCTCAGATCGCCATGAGGCGGCGGACATCATCCCCATCGAGCCCGCTCCGGTCGCCCTGCGCCGCCACCTCGCCGCGCTCCATCAGAATGAAGCGGTCGGCGAGCTCCTTGGCGAACTCGAAATATTGTTCGACCAGGATGATCGCCATATCTCCCTTGTCGCGCAAATAGGCAATGGCGCGGCCGATATCCTTGATGATGGAGGGCTGGATGCCCTCGGTCGGCTCGTCGAGCACGAGCAGCTTCGGCCGCGTGACGAGCGCCCGGCCGATCGCGAGCTGCTGCTGCTGTCCGCCGGAAAGATCCCCGCCCCGCCGGCCCATCATGGATTTCAGCACCGGGAAGAGCTCGAAAATCTCGTCCGGAACGAATTTGTCCTTCCGGGCAAGCCGGGCATAGCCGGTCTCCAGATTCTCCTTCACGGTGAGGAGCGGAAAGACCTCCCGGCCCTGCGGCACGAAGCCGATCCCGAGCGCCGCGCGCTCCGGCGTCGGCAGGCGCGTTATGTCGCGGCCGTCGAACGTGATGCTGCCGCCGGCAATCGGCCTCTGGCCGACAATCGCCCGCAGCAGCGACGTCTTGCCGACGCCGTTGCGGCCCAGCACGCACGTCACCTGCCCCGGCATCGCCTCCACCGAGACCTTCCGGAGCGTGTGGGCAGCGCCATAATAGAGATCGAGATTCTCGACCTTCAGCATCCCTCACCTCCCGAGATAAACTTCGATGACGCGCTCGTTCGCGCTGACATGGTCGAGCGATCCTTCGGCGAGCACCGAGCCCTCGTGCAGCACCGTCACCTTGACGTCGAGGTCCCGCACGAACTGCATATCGTGCTCCACGACGACGACCGACTGGGTCTTGGCGATGTCCCGGAGCAAGTCGGCCGTGTCGGCGGTCTCCTGATCGGTCATGCCGGCGGCCGGCTCGTCGACCAGGAGCAGGCGGGGCTCCTGTGCCAGCAACATGCCGATCTCCAGCCATTGTTTCTGGCCGTGGGACAGTTCGGCCGCCTTGCGCAAGCGGTGATCCTTGAGGCGGATGCGCTCCAGCAGCGCGTCGATCCGTTCCTTTTCATGGGGAGTGCGGCGCCAATAGATGTTCGAGAAGGCCCGCCGATCCTCCTTCAGAGCCAGCAGCAGATTGTCCTCCACGGTGTGCATGTCGAACACCGTCGGGGTCTGGAACTTGCGGCCGATCCCGAGCTGGGCGATCGCGGCCTCGTCCATCTTGGTGAGGTCGTGCACGCCGGCGAACACCGCCTCGCCCTTGGTGGGGCGGGTCTTGCCGGTGATGACGTCCATCATGGTCGTCTTGCCGGCGCCGTTCGGGCCGATGATCGCCCGCATCTCGGCCTCTTCGATCGTCAGCGACAAAGCGTTGAGCGCCCGAAAGCCGTCGAACACGACCGAGACATTGTCCAGATAAAGCAGAGATTGCGTCAGGGCCTGGGATTGGGAGTCCATGATCCTCACTCCGCGGGCTTGGCGGCGGGCATCGCCGGCGGGGCCGGCGCGGTGGTCTTGCGCCGGCCTTCGGTGAGGCTGGCCCAGAGGCCGAGCACGCCGCGCGGCAGGAACAGGGTGACGAGGACGAAGAGGGCACCGAGCGCGAACAGCCAGGCCTCCGGTAGCATGCCGGTGAACCAGGTCTTGCCGGCATTGACGATGAGCGCCCCCAGGGCGGCCCCCACCAGCGTGCCGCGCCCGCCGACCGCCACCCAGATCACCATTTCGATCGAGTTCGCAGGGGCGAATTCGCCGGGATTGATGATGCCGACTTGCGGCACGTAAAGCGCACCGGCGAGGCCGGCGAGCATCGCGGAAACCACCCAGCAGAGCAGTTTGTAATTCTCAACCCGATAGCCGAGGAACCGCGTGCGGCTCTCGGCATCGCGCACCGCCACCAGGACCTTGCCGTATTTGGAGGTCACGAGCGCCCGGCAGACGAGATATCCGCCCGCCAGGGCGAGCGCCGAGGCGGCGAACAGCGCGGTGCGCGTGCCGTCGGCGGAAATCGAAAAGCCCAGAATGTCCTTGAAATCGGTCAGGCCGTTATTCCCGCCGAAACCCATGTCGTTGCGGAAGAACGCCAGCATCAGGGCGAACGTCATCGCCTGGGTGATGATCGAGAGATAGACCCCGGTCACCCGCGAGCGGAAAGCGAACCAGCCGAAGAGGAAGGCGAGCGCGCCCGGCACCAGGAACACCATGAGAAGCGCGAAGGGGAAAACGTCGAATCCCCACCAGAACCAGGGCAGTTCCTTGTAGTTCAAGAACACCATGAAATCCGGCAGGACCGGATTGCCATAGACGCCGCGCGGACCGATCTGACGCATCAGATACATGCCCATCGCATAGCCGCCGAGGGCGAAGAAGGCGCCGTGGCCGAGCGAGAGCACCCCGCAATAGCCCCAGACCAGGTCCACGGCCACCGCCAGAAGGGCGTAGCAGACATATTTGCCGAGCAGCGGAACGAGATAGTCCGATACGTGCAGCGGGTTGGTCTCGGCCAAGCCGAGATTGGAGGCCGGGACCAGCACGGCGGCGCCGAGCACGATGGCGAGGAAGACCGCCCCTTTGCGGTCGATGATGCCGAGCCCCCTCATGCTTCCACCGCCCGGCCCTTGAGCGCGAACAGGCCGCGCGGGCGCTTCTGAATGAACAGGATGATGAGGACCAGGATCAGGATCTTGCCCAAGACCGCCCCCGCGAAAGGCTCCAGAAGCTTGTTCGCGACGCCGAGGCCGAAGGCCGCCACCAGCGTCCCCCAGAGATTGCCGACCCCGCCGAACACCACGACCATGAAGCTGTCGATGATGTAGCCCTGGCCAAGGTTCGGGCTGACATTGTCGATCTGAGAGAGCGCGACGCCAGCGATCCCGGCAATGCCCGACCCGAGACCGAACGTGAGTGCGTCGATCCGGCCGGTGCGAATGCCCATGGCGCCGGCCATGCGCCGGTTCTGCGTCACCGCCCGAACATAGAGGCCGAGCGCCGTGCGCTTCAGAACCAGGAGAAGCGCGAAGAAGACCAGCAGCGAGAAGACGATGATCCACAGCCGGTTATAGGTGATCGACATCTGCCCGATGTCGAAGGCGCCGGACATCCAGGACGGAGCACCGACTTCCTTGTTGGTCGGACCAAACACCGAGCGCACCGCCTGCTGGAGGATCAGCGAAATGCCCCAGGTGGCGAGCAGCGTTTCGAGCGGGCGCCCGTACAGGAAGCGGATCACCGTTCGCTCGATGATGATTCCGACGATCGCCGTGAAAAGGAAGGCGAGCGGCAAGGCGATCGCGAGCGACCAGCCGAACAGGAAGGGCGCACTGGTGCGGATGATTTCCTGCACGACATAGGTGGTGTAGGCCCCCAGCATCACCATCTCGCCATGCGCCATGTTGATGACGCCCATCACCCCGAATGTGATGGCGAGGCCGATGGCGGCCAGAAGGAGCACCGAGCCGAGCGAGAGGCCGTACCAGACATTCTGCGCGACCGCCCACATGGCAAGGCTGCGGTTGATGGCTTCGATCCCGTCGGCGGCGGCTGCCTTGACCGCATCCGGAGAGTTCGGCGGCAGGCTGGAGAGGATGGCGAGGGCGTCCTGATCGCCGCGCGCGGCGATCAGGCGTGCGGCCGAGACCCGCTCCGGCTCGGACACGCTTTGGCTCGCCACGATGATCGCGGCGCGGGCCTGCTCAAGCGCGGTCTTGACCTTGGGATCGCCCTCCTTGGCCAGCGCGGCGTCGAGAATGGGAAGGGCGGAGACATCGCGCGATTTGAAGACCGCTGCGGCAGCGGCAAGCCGCTTCTGATTGTCCGGGCTCAAGAGCGCAAGCGCGCCGGCTGCGGCATCGATGGCGCGCCGCACGCGATTGTTCACCCGCACCGGGCGCAGCCCGGCCGGCGGCGCGCCGACCGCGGCGCCGGTCGCAGCATCGGTCACAGCGCCGTCCGGCATGCGGAGGAAAACGGCCTTGGATTGAGGATCGAACAAAAGCCGCCCATCGCGGATCGCTTCGACGATGTCCGCAGCCCGTGTGTTCGTGGACACTGCGAGCCGACCCAGGGCGGCATCGGTGTCGCCATAGCTGTCGGTCCCGAGCAGCGCGAGAGCCGGCGCGAGGTCGGCTCCCGCCAATGGAGCCGATGCGGGCTGAGCCGAGGCCGCGCCGATGGCGGCCGGCTGGACGCCGGAGAGAAACGTCAGCGCAGCCAGGAGAAAAACGTATCCGAGAAGTCGGCGGGCTGATCGCGCCGTGCGTGCGCAATCCTTTGGTTTTTCGCAATGAGTCCGCGAGAACGGCTGTGATGCTTGATCGTTCATATCGGTCCGAACTTCCAGCGCTGCCGAGAAAAGGGGCCGCATGCGTGCGACCAGCGAAACGGAGCTGGCAAGATCGGCCCCCGCTCCCGGCATCGGTCCCCGCGCATTGACCCGCAACGCACGCGGCCGATCCTAGAGGCTGATCCGATCGGGTCGAAACGGCCCGATCGGTCGATAGCCTCCAACTCGTTCTAGAGGACGCTTTTCCGGCCGAAAGCGCGATGCGGCCGGCCGGAATGCGCTCTAGGCGGCGGGCCGCTCCAGCCTCACTTGGTGACGCTGCCGAGGCAGGTTTTCTTGACGCTGTCGTAATTGCCGCAGTTCAGCTGGACCCAATCGGCCACCAGATCCTTGGATCCTTCGAGCTGCTTGGACCAGGCCTCGCCCGGGATCAGGTTCTCGGTTTTCCACACCACGTCGAACTGACCGTTCTCTTCGATCTCGCCGATATAGACCGGCTTGGTGATGTGATGGTTGGCCAGCATTTCCGAGACGCCGCCCGTGAGGTTCGGCTGCTTGGTGCCGGGGAGCGTCGCGATCACCTTGTCGGGGTCGGTGGTGCCCGCCTTGGTCACCGCCTGAACCCACATGTTGAAGCCGATATAATGGGCTTCCATGGGATCGTTGGTGACCGCTTTCGGGTTCTTCATGAAGGCTTGCCACTGCTTGATGAAGGCATCGTTCTCAGGGGTCTTGATGGATTCGAAATAGTTCCAGGCGGCGAGATGGCCGACCAGGGGCTTCGTATCCATACCGGCGAGCTCTTCTTCGCCGACCGAGAAGGCGACGACGGGAATGTCGGTGGCCTTGATGCCTTGGTTCGCCAGCTCTTTGTAGAAGGGGACGTTGGCATCGCCGTTGATCGTGGAGACCACCGCGGTCTTCTTCCCGGCTGATCCAAACTTCTTGATGTCCGCGACGATCGTCTGCCAATCGGACTGTCCGAAGGGCGTGTAGTTGATCATGATGTCCTCGGGCTTTACACCCTTATATTTAAGGTAAGCCTCGAGGATCTTGTTGGTCGTCCGCGGATAGACGTAGTCCGTTCCCGCGAGCACCCAGCGTTCGACCTTCTCTTCCTTCGCGAGATAGTCGACGGCAGGGATGGCCTGCTGGTTCGGCGCGGCGCCGGTGTAGAACACGTTCCGCTCGCTTTCCTCGCCCTCATATTGGACGGGATAGAAGAGGATCGAGTTCAGCTCCTTGAACACCGGCAGCACGGATTTCCGGCTGACCGACGTCCAGCAGCCGAAGACCGCCGCAACCTTGTCCTTGGTGATGAGTTCGCGTGCCTTTTCCGCAAAGAGCGGCCAATTGGACGCGGGATCGACGACGACCGCTTCCAGCTTCTTGCCGAGCAGGCCGCCCTTCTTGTTCTGCTCCTCGATGAGCATGAGCATCACGTTCTTCAGCGTCGTCTCGCTGATCGCCATGGTGCCCGAAAGCGAATGCAGGATGCCGACCTTGATGGTCTCCTGCGCGGAAGCGGTGCCGATGGTTCCCGCCAATGCCGCGGTTGCCGCCAGAACTCCCAGCCCCTTGGCGGCTCTTCCCAACAATTCGAGCATGCGCTCCTCTCCGTGTTCGTCGGCTGACCCAGGCCAGCACGATGACACAGCAAGCGGCATGCCATTCCCCTAAGCTCACGTTCCGGAGCGTGCAGTCGGTGCAACGCAACGCGGCCCGCACGCGACTTTTTCCCGACCCGATTGTGGCATTGCTCAATATTTAATCATCTGCTCCGTCGGTAGGCGGAGCGAGAGGCGGGGCGACCTTTCCGCCGCCGCCATCATCGCGTCTGCCGTCAAAGCACGTTGAACAGATAAAGCAGGATGATCACCGTGAAGGGCACACCCAGAAACCACAAAATCAAGCCAGGCATCTCTCTCTCCTCTTAACAGAGCCTCGGTCTGTCAACGCCTCGCGGGCCATGGCGTTCCGGCTTGGAAATGTCGCAATGCGGCATCGGGGAGGGGAAAAGCGCTTCGGCCGCTTGACCTAAGGGCGCGTGCCCCCGCTTTTAGAAATGGAGACCCGCGAGAACCCAACATGGATGAACTTATCGACGGCTACAGGCGCTTTCGCGAATTGGCCTGGCCAGACCACAAGGCCCTTTTCGAGCGTCTCGCAGCACGCGGGCAGACCCCGCATACCTTCGTCGTCGCCTGCTCCGACAGCCGGGTCGACCCGCAGATGATCTTCAATTCCGGCCCCGGCGAA
Organism: Aquabacter spiritensis; assembly: GCF_004346185.1. Classification (GTDB taxonomy): domain Bacteria; phylum Pseudomonadota; class Alphaproteobacteria; order Rhizobiales; family Xanthobacteraceae; genus Aquabacter; species Aquabacter spiritensis. The sequence continues at coordinate 87,413 of NZ_SMAI01000001.1, forward strand.
CTGTTCGTCGCGCGGAACGTCGCCAATCTCGTTCCGCCCTATCAGCCCGACAGCCGCTATCACGGCACCAGCGCAGCGCTGGAATTTGCGGTGCGGGTTTTGAAGGTGCGCAAGATCGTGGTGATGGGTCACGCCCAGTGCGGCGGTGTCCATGCTTTGCTTCAGGGCGCTCCTCCCGGGGCACAGGACTTCGTGGCGCACTGGATCGAGATCGCCGAAGAGGCGCGACGTCAGACCCTGGCCTCGGATCTCCCCTCGGAAGAGCGCCAACGCTTTTGCGAGCTGTGCTGCGTGCGCCTGTCGCTGGGCAATCTCGCCACTTTCCCCTGGGTGGCGGAGCGGGTCGCAACCGGCGAGCTGTCGTTGAACGGCGCCTATTTCGGCGTTGCGACCGGACGGCTGGAGGTGATGGACGAGGACGGCGAATTCCGCGCGGTCTGAACTTCACCGCGTGCCGAACCGCACCCGCCTCCGCCCCAACGTCACACGACGTTTGCGATTGTGTGACTAGAGGCGGATGTGGCGCTCGGGAATCGCGACGCCCGGCGTCCATGGGCGCCTCGCACGTTTCGGGTCAGGCTCATTTCCCGCGGTGGGTCGCGGGCGCTTTCGGGGGGACAGTGATGAAACAGGACACCATCGACGCCGCGGCAATTTCTGCTGCACCACATACGCTCTCATCGCACCATGTGGCCGATATCGTCGAACTGTTGAACCATAAGGGGCTCGAGGAGGCAGTGCAGTTCATCGACCGATTGCCGGACGATTGGGCGGTCGAAATCATGGATCAGCCGGACTTCGTCTGGGCCTGCGAGGTGATGGAGGAATTGCCGGCGGAGAAGTCGGCCCATCTGATGGAACACATGTCCAGCGATCGCGTCGCCGATCTGCTGCGCTGGATCCCGGAGCCCAAACGCACCGAGTTGAAGGACCTCCTGAAGCCCGATACCCGCACCGGAATCGATCGGCTCCTGACCTATCCCCACAACAGTGCCGGCAGCATCATGACGACGGAATTCGTCAGCGTGCCCGCCGACTGGACCGTCGAGCAGACCTTGACCTACCTTCGAGAGGTCGAAGCCTCGCGCGAAACGATCTACGCGATCTTTCTGCTCGACCCCGGCTCCAAGCGCCTCGTCAATGTCGTCAAACTCCGCGCCTTGATCATCGCCGACCCCAAGGCTTCGATCCTCTCGATCGCGCCGACCTATGCGCCGATCACCGCCAATGCGCTGGCCGATCGCGAAGACGTGGCACGCATGATCGCCAAATACGATCTTCTGGCGGTGCCCGTCGTCGACACCACCGGCCATATCATCGGCATCTGCACCTTCGACGACATGATCGACGCCATGATCGACGAGCAGACCGAAGACGTACAGCGCATGGGCGGGATGGAACATATCCACGAGCCCTACATGCAGATCGGCTTCATGGAGATGATCAAGAAGCGCGGCGGGTGGCTGTGCGTGCTGTTTCTCTCGGAGATGCTGACCACGAGTGCCATGCAGGTCTTTTCCGACGAACTGGAGAAGGCGATCGTGCTGGCTCTGTTCATCCCGCTGGTGATGAGTTCGGGTGGAAATTCGGGGTCGCAGGCGACCTCCCTCATCATCCGCGCGCTCGCGCTCCAGCAAGTGCGGCTGCGGGATTGGTTCAAGGTTGCGATGCGCGAACTGCCGACCGGCATCGTGCTCGGCGCCATCCTCGGGGTGATCGGCATCGTCCGCATCGCCCTCTGGCAGGAACTCGGCATTTTCGACTATGGCGAGCACTGGGTGCTGCTCTCGATCACCATCGGCGTCGCGCTGATCGGCATCGTCACGTTCGGCTCGCTTTCGGGATCGATGCTGCCCTTCATCTTGAAGCGGCTCGGCTTCGACCCCGCCACCGCCTCGGCGCCGTTTGTCGCGACCCTGGTCGACGTCACCGGCATCGTCATTTATTTCAGCGTGGCGTGGCTGTTCCTGCACGGCACCATTCTGTGACCGGCCCCGGGGCGCGGTTCGAGACCGCGCCCCGCCTCAATGTTCAACCACGAAACGCATCAACGCCCCGTATCCGCCCTCGCCTTCGCCGACCGGGATTTCGTTTCGCGCCTCGTCGGAGGCGGCACGGGCGAGTTCGACGGCGGTGATCTCGAATCCACGACTTTCGAGGAAGTTGATGGCGTCGTCCGTGGTGGAAAAGCTCGGGATCGCCTCGGCCAGAACTTCGCTCAGGGCGGTGTTCCCCGAGGCGTCCGACTTCAGCCGTTCGATATCCTGCGCGCTCATTCCGGTCTCCTTGGCTGTTCCGGAACAACGAAGAGCAGCCGCCGGAGTTCCCGCGGGCCGCGAAGTGCGCGGATGCCTGCAGCTCGCGCACAGTGCGCGGCGGGGGCGAAGACTTGGCCGCCCGTTCTTTGTGCGGTAGGAAGTACCCGATTTTCAACCCTGTGCTATATGCGTTCGGTCTTTATTTGCGGGGACTAAAGTGGGGCAATTGGCGCTTCTCCTGATCGGCTCGGATTCCATACGCCGACGCTGGTATGTCATTGCCGCATTCGGCGCGTTTCTCATCACGATCGGCCTGCTGATTGCCTTCGATTCCCTCGACGGCGTGACCGTCGTGGCCGTCGAAGTGTTCGGGCTGGTGTTTCTGCTGCAGGGCATCCTCGCTCTGTTCAGCCTCCTCACGGCGCCACGGGACACGGGCCGTTACCTCACCCTCGCCCGTGGGCTGCTACTGATTGTCCTCGCCTGCCTGATCCTCGACTTTCCGGTACGCAACCAGGCCGCGGTCGGCATGCTGTTTGCCGCCGCCTTCGTAGTCGACGGCGTCCTGCGCATCCTCACGGCGAACGCGCTGCGCTATTCTGCTTGGAAGGCGGTGATCGCGTTCGCTCTGGCCGAATTCGTGCTTGCCGGCTTGCTCATCACCGACTGGCCGGTTCCCCACGAGAAGAACATTCCTGTGTGCGTGAGCCTCAGCCTCTTGTTCTCCGGCTGGGTTCTGGTGCGGATGGGGCTGCTGCTGCGGCGCCTCGAACCCGAAGTGGCCATCCTCGCTTTGCCGATGTTCGCGCAGCGCGCGTGGTACGACAACGCGCCGGTCCTCATCGGGATCGGCGACGAGCCCGCCCCAGACCAGCCGATGACCGTGCGGGTCTGGACCCCGGTCGGTTCGGCAGACGTCGCGCAGCGTCGCCTCATTCTCGACCGTTATATCGCTGCGGTGGACCGAAACGGGGTGATCTCCACCGGCCATGCCGCCCTCGAGGCACCGGGCGTCTATATCAGCCATTATCCCGCGGTGGAGATCGACCGCAGCTCCGGGGATTTCATGGCCATGTTCCGGGCCACCAAGGAGAACGACATGCCCGGCCGCTTCCAACCCTCTTATGCCGAAGAGGCAGGCGGCTGGTGCGAGGCGGATTCCAATGTCGCATTCCGCAATTACAGCCTGCGCCGTCTGCGCGCCTTCTGGGCCGGCTATCGCCAGGACAACACCTATAACCTCACCAACCGCAATTGTTCTGTCGCAGTCGCCTCGGCGCTCGATGCCGCCCTCGAGGGTGCGCTCGCCACGCGGCACCCCTGGCTGCGCCTGCTGCGGCTTCTGTGCAACCCCGATCTCTGGGTCGCGGTCATGCTGCGCCAGCGTGCCGAGACCATGACGTGGACCCCGGGTTACGCCCTCGATTATGCGCGCGTCATGCAGCGGCTGGTCGAACCCACGACGCTCACCTGGGGCGAGCGGCTGCGCGGCGCGCTCCACCTCTTCCGCCGCGTCCGCAGCACCGAAAAGAAGGCCGCCCCGCCGGCCGCCCCCAACACGGAATCCGCCGCATGACCGCGCTCGCTCCCGGATCGTCGAACCTGCTCTCGCGCGGAGCGGTGATCGCAACCGCCATGATGTTCGGCCTGACCTACAGCCTCAGCGCCACGCTGATCGCGCTGGATCTGGCCGAGCGGGGCCTCGACGAGGCCGTCATCGGCGCCAATGCCGCCATGCATGCCGTCGGTATCCTCGCGACTGCCATGGTGCTGCCGCGCGTTGTGGCAAAGGTCGGTGTGCGGCCGCTGATCCTCGGCGCGCTCGTGCTGGCTGCCGTCACGCTGGTCGGCTTTCCGCTCGCGCCCTTCATCTGGCTGTGGTTTCCGCTGCGCTTCATCCTGGGCGTCGCCTCGGAAACCCTGTTCGTCCTGTCCGAGACCTGGATCAACAGCCTGAGCACGGAGGCGACGCGGGCGCGGGCGATGGCGAGCTACACCGCGGCCTTGTCGGTGGGTTTCGCGCTCGGCCCCCTGATCCTGTCGATCATCGGCACGGCGGGCGCGCTGCCCTACGTGATCGGCGCGGGGCTCGCTCTGTTTTCGGCCCTGTTCGTCGCCTCGCCCAAAGTGCCGGCACCGACCTTCGATGCGCCGACCCATTCCAATCCTATCCATTACATGCGGCTGGCGCCCCTCGCGCTCTCCGCGACCCTCCTCAACGCCGCCCTTGAGGCCGCAGGCCTCTCTTTCTTGGCCATCTATGCCGTCAATGTCGGCTGGGCGGAGAGCGATGCGACGCGGCTCATCACCTGCATGATGGTGGGGGCGATCCTGCTTCAGCTCCCGATCGGCTGGCTCGGCGACAAGATGGACCGTCGGCGCCTCGTCATCATTCTGGCCTTGATCGCCACCTTGGGCGCCCTGGTCTGGCCGCTGACCATGGGCCACGAATGGGCCGCTTACGCCCTCCTGTTCGTTTTCGGCGGCGCGTTCGTCGGCGTCGCGACCATCATGCTGACGGTGGTCGGCAGCCGGTTCAAAGGCGGCGAATTGGTCGGCATCTACGCGGTGATGGGTCTAGTTTGGGGCGGCGGCGCCCTTGTCGGGCCTTTGGCCGCGGGCCTCTCGATGCAAGTGTTCGCGCACGGGCTTGCTTATTTCGCGGCCATTGCGTGCGCGGCATTCGCCCTGGCGGCAATCCTGCTGAAGCGGACATCCTGAACCGTCTTTGCCGGCTGATGTTAAATTACTGTAACAGAAGGAAAACCCGTTCCATTCCGGAAGCGGAGTGGTAGTCTCCGACCATCCTTTATTGGGAGGGTACGATGACGAATTGGGTGAAGTCGGCACTGTTCGCCGGCACCTTGATGGTCGCCGGCATTGCATCGATCATCGGCGTGAGCGCGCAGGAAAAGATGCCGGCAGCGAACTGGCTGTTCGTCCAGGCGGCGGATTCCGCCACCGTCGACGGGTCAAAGCTGGTCCTGAAGGGTGTCGCGCCGCAGACCATCATGTTCGCCGACCGTCCGGACCGAATGACCGGTGACGTCGCCACCACGAGCTTCGTGAAGCTCTGGACCGACGGCAAGGACAGTTTCCAGAAGGACCCGCCCAACGCCACGCTCTCGGTGACCGGAGCGGATGGCAAGTCGCAGGTCTCGGTCCTCGAACTCACCGACCCCGTCCTGTCGGGGGATACGCTGACGTACACCATCAAGGTTCTGAGCGACGCCAAGCCGGTGTCCGGCCAGACCGCGAGCCTGTTCATCGACTGGTGGTATGCCGGCCCCGGCCATTGCTGGCGCGGCCCCTATGGCGGCCTGCACTGCGGCTGGTAGTTTTTGAGCGGGGCCCGTTCAAGGCGGCGGGCCCCGATCCTAAATGTCAGCCAGCCGCCGCGGGCGGCCGAGAAAATTGGGAGAGAGGAGCGGGCCATGACGAGCGTCGAAACGTCGGGTGCAAAGAAGCCGGAAGTGGTGGGTTTCATCGAGACGCTGACGGCCCTCATCGGCGAAGACCGGTTCACGGCGGCGGGGGCGGCGATGGCGGACTTCGCCAAGGCCCATCCCGGCCTCATGTTCTTCGTCCTCGAGGCGCTGCCGGCGAAAGTGTCGGACCATCTGCTGCGGAAGACCGGCGCCGCGTCGCGCTTCACCACCTATACGCTGCGCCACCCCACCTGGGCGATGGAACTGCGCCGAGTCGCCACGGCGCCGGAGGACTTTGCGCGCCAGGTGGAGGCGATCGAAGCCGCTCTCCGGGGATCTGCCGTCGAGCCGGCGGCCTGACCCTCTCCCCCGCGGCCGGCCGGCGCACCCGCCGGCCGGTGCCGGGAGTACCGATTCCGATTCGCTCAAAGGTTCCTTTCCTGCGCAGAATCGGCGTGAACCGACCGGCGTCGCTTCAAGCCGGTCGCCTCCTTTGAGACCGAAAAGAGCCGCGGGCCCGGGCCGTGGCGGCGTGAGACGCGAATCGCCGCCGCGCCGGCCGACCCGGCCTCCCGATGACCTGCGATTCGTTTTGCGCGAGGCGGCCGAGGCACGCCTCGATCGGCCCGGCCGCTTGACGGAAAACGTCCTTTCTCAACCTCTTAAGGCAAATTCCCCGGCGGGATCGCTTGCCCCGATCAGTCGGGCTCCAGCGATTCGCCATGAGGCGCCGGGATCCGGCGACGCAGAAGGGATGCCGCGCGGTCACGCGCCTGTTCACCCAGCGGTTCTGCGAAAACGTTTGAAGGAAGGGATCTGTCGGGAACAGAGAGGCCCTGGATTTACTGGTCGGAGTGGCAGGATTTGAACCTGCGACCCCCACGTCCCGAACGTGGTGCGCTACCGGACTGCGCTACACTCCGAAGTAAGGAGGCTGCCTCTAGCATGCGCTGTGGCCGGGAGGCAAGGCCGAACGCGCGCCGCTTCGCTTGAACCCCCCACGCCCCCATGTCATACGAAGCCGCCCGTCACGGGTGATAGGCGGTTCAAGGGAGTAACCGAAAATGGCGAAGGATGGCGACGCGAGCGGTCTCATGGCGGGAAAGCGTGGGCTGATCCTCGGCGTCGCCAACAATCGGTCCATCGCCTATGGAATCGCCAAGGCCGCGCGCGCGCACGGCGCCGAGGTGGCGCTGACCTATCAGGGTGAAGCGTTGAAGAAGCGGGTTGCGCCGTTGGCCGCCGAGCTGGGCGGCCATGTGGTCGGGCATTGCGACGTCACAGAACCCGCAAGTCTGGACGCGGTCTTCGCGGAAACCGAACGGCTGTTCGGCCGCCTCGATTTCCTGGTGCACGCCATCGCCTTTTCCAACAAGGATGAACTGGACGGCCGCTATGTCGACACCACGGCGGACAATTTCAGCAAGACCATGTTCATTTCCTGCTACTCCTTCACCGCCATCGCCCAGCGTGCGGAGAAGCTGATGACGAACGGTGGATCGCTTCTCACCCTCACCTATTACGGGGCGGAGAAATGGATGCCGCACTACAACGTCATGGGGGTCGCGAAGGCGGCGCTCGAGGCCAGCGTGCGTTATCTCGCCGCGGACCTCGGACCAAAGAATATCCGCGTCAACGCCATCTCCGCCGGGCCGATCAAGACCCTGGCGGCTTCGGGGATCGGCGACTTCCGCTATATCCTGAAATGGAACGAGTTGAACTCGCCGCTCCGCCGGACTGTAAGCACGGACGAGGTGGGCGACGCCGGCGTTTATCTCCTCTCCGACCTGTCGCGGGGCGTAACGGGGGAGGTACACCACGTCGATGCGGGCTATCATATCGTCGGCATGAAGCACCCGGACGCGCCGGATCTGGCGCTGGTCCGCGAATGAGGGAGGCTCGGATGGGCCGGTCGCGCAGTTCTGTCGCAGCCCTGTTCCGCTGGCGCGAGGCGTCGCGCCTTCTCTGCGGCATGGGCGCGGCGCTGGTCGCCTTTCTTCTCGGCATACCCTCTCCCGCCTTCGCCCAGAGCCCACCCAGCTTCCAGGAATATCCGCTGCGCGACCGCATCCTCGGCCCCGGCGGCGCGGTTTTTCCGAATTATGTGACGCCGTCGGAATCCAGCATCGCCTATCTGACCGGAGCGGCCGGCGGACCGAAGGGCATCGCCTTCGGCGCCGCCACCGTCGATTTCCTGTGCCAGACCGAGCAGCGCCCAACCATTACCATTCTGAGCGCGCCGCCGCGGGGCAAGGTGGTGGTGACGCCCGGCGCCTTCGTTGCAACCGCCACCGATGCCGGGTCCACCTTCTGCCTCGGCCGCCGTGTCGAGGGGGCGGTGGTGCGCTTCGTCGGCCGCCCGCCGAAGGGAGGAGTAAAGATCGCTCTCCGCGTGACCTACCCCCATCTCGGCGCCTGGTACGACCATGTGGTAGAAGTGCCCTCCCGGTGAGGCTGAAGGATCCGGCTCGGATGCGCAGATGATCGGAGCGGTCGCCAAGAAGCTGCCACCCGCGATGGCCCGCTCCGCGGCATTTGGCGCGGCGCTGGTCTGCCTCGCCCTCGCCGGCGCCGATCCCGTGCGCGCCTGGATGGACAACGACCCCGACGCCTATGTCGTGAATTATTATACCGGCGGGGGGGCTGACGGCGTCCTGTTCGCGGCAGGCACCGCAAATCAGCAATGTACCAGCCTCGGCCCGGCGGCGATTTCGGTGATCAGGACCTCGCCCGGCGTCCAGCTGACGGTCCAGCCCGGAGCCTTCGCGGTCACGGGGACGGATTACGGCTATCTCGTCTGCCTCGGCAAGATGGTCCAGGGAACCCTCGTCACCGGCACCGGAACCGGTGAGGCGACGATCCGCGTGACCTATCCTCCGCTCGGCCAATGGTACGAGCACATACTGGTTCTCTCAGGGCGATGACACGGCTGTTCCTGGTTCGCCACGGCGAAACCGATTGGAACATCGCAGGCCGCCTCCAGGGCCGCCGCGACATCGCGCTCAATGCGCTCGGGAGGTCGCAGGCGGCCCAAGTTGGAAGGGTCCTGAGCCAGCTCGCCGGGGATGTGCGCGGCTTCTCCTTCGTGTCGAGCCCCCTTCTGCGCGCGATCGAGACCATGCGCATCCTGCGCACCACGCTCGACCTGCCGGCCGCCGAATTCGCCCAGGACGGCGATCTCGCCGAACTCTCGTTCGGCCGCTGGGAGGGCTTGACCTGGCCGGAAGTCCGGCATCGCTTTCCCACCCATGTGCGGGCGCGCGATCGCGAGCCCTGGACCTTCGTGCCGCCGGAGGGCGAGAGCTACGCCGATCTGAGCGCGCGGGCGGCGGCGGCGGTGGCGCGGCTGCCCGGCGAGGCGGTGGTGGTGACACATGGCGGGGTGATCCGCGCCTTGCTCCACGCGCACGCAGGCATGCCGCAGAGCGAAGCGACCCTCGTCCCCGTCCGACAGGGCGCGGTCTATGTCCTCGCCGGCGGCCGGTTCCGGGTCGCCGAATAGCCCGCGATCAGGCGCCCTCGGTCTTCTGGCGGTGCAGGACCGGAGGGCGGAAGGCGAGCAGCTTGTCGATGCGCCGGCCGTCCATATCGACGATCTCGAAGCGCCAGCCATAGGCGTCGAAGACCGCCCCCACTTCGGGCAATTCCTTGATCTGCGAGAGCGCGAAGCCGGCGACTGTGTGGAAGCCGCGATCCACCGGAAGTTCGGCGTCGAGCACCTCGCGCAATTCGTCCACCGGGGTCTCGCCCGAAATCAGAAGCGAGCCGTCCTGGCGAACGACGACATGCCGCTCGTGAACATGATCAGTCTCCGGAATCGAACCTGTAATGGCGATGAGGAGGTCGTAGCCGGTGACGACGCCGACCATGTCGCCATATTCGTCCACGACGATGCCCATCGGCACTTCCGCGCTGCGCAGCACGCGCATCGCTTCCAGCGCTCCCACCGTTTCGACGATGAAGGGGACAGGCTCCACGAAGGCGCGGGGATCGGGCGTCTCGCCTCTCAGATAGGCATTGAGCAGGCGCTTGGCTTGAATGACGCCCAACGTCTCTTCGGGCGACTTGTCGCAGGCCGGGAGGCGGCTGTGCGGCACGCTGAGGAGAGTCTGACGCACCTCGTCCGCGTCCCCGGAAATGTCGACCCATTCGACATCGGGGCGCGCCGTCATGATCGCGGTCACGGGACGATCCGCAAGCCGCATGACGCCCGAAATCATCCGCCGCTCGGCCGGATCGATGACCCCCGCCCCCTCGGCCTCCTTGATGATCGCGCGGATCTCCTCGTCGGTGACGCTGCCGTTCTGATGCGTGCTTTCTCCCAGCAGGCGCAGAACCAACTGGGTCGAGAGATCGAGCAGCCACACCGCCGGAGCGGCGACCCGTGACAACGTATTCATAATAGGTGCGAGCACACAGGCGAGGCGCTCCGGGTTGCGCAACGCCATTCGCTTCGGGATGAGTTCGCCGATCACGAGCGAGATATATGTGATGCCGGCAACGGCGACGGTGTATCCGATCGGCTCCGCGATCCGCTGCGGCATGCCCCAATCGGCAAGACTGATGCCCAGATACTGCCCCAGGCTCGCACCCGAAAACGCGCCTGCGAGAATCCCGATGAGGGTGATTCCGATCTGAACCGTCGACAGAAATCGCCCGGGGTCGGCGGCGAGGGTCATCGCGGTATGGGCGCCCTTGGTGCCGCGGTCCGCCAGGGACCGCAAGCGCGCGGGACGGGCGGAAACGATGGACAGTTCGGCTGCCGCGAGCACCGCATTGAGCAGCACGAGCAGGAGAACGATCAGGATTTCGATGATAGGCATGGGGAGGCGCTGGGAACCTTTCGCAGAGCCTCTATAGCATATCGGAAATCGGTCAGGGGTGTGCGATCCCGCGCATGGGTGCCCGCGCCTTCATCTTTGGCGCAAACTCATCTAGACAGCGGCATCGATTGGGAAGCGAGACGCATGTCGTTCAACACGTTCGGGCATCTGTTCCGGGTCACCACCTATGGCGAAAGCCACGGCCCGGCGATCGGCTGCGTCGTCGATGGGTGTCCGCCCGGCCTGCGCTTCAGCGTCGCGGATATCCAGAGCGCACTCGACCGGCGCCGGCCGGGCCAGTCCCGCTTCACAACGCAGCGGCGCGAGCCGGACACGGTCCGCATTCTCTCCGGCACGATGGACCATCCCGACGGCGGGCTCGTCACGACGGGAACGCCGGTGGCGATGCAGATCGACAATGTCGATCAGCGCTCGAAGGATTATTCTGAGATCGCAGGAAGTTACCGCCCCGGCCATGCGGATTATACCTATGACGCAAAGTACGGGCTGCGCGATCACCGCGGTGGCGGCCGGTCGTCGGCACGTGAGACCGCCATGCGGGTCGCCGCGGGCGCGCTCGCGGCGAAGCTTCTGCCCCAGGTCACGGTGCGTGGCGCGCTGGTGCGCATTGGAACGATCGAGGTCGACCGCAGCCGCTGGGATTGGGACGAGGTGCCGAACAACCCGTTCTTCTGCCCCGATCCCGGCACCGTACCGCTCTGGACCGAATATCTCGACGGGATCCGCAAGTCCGGCTCGTCGGTGGGCGCCGTGGTGGAACTCGTGGCCGAGGGGGTCCCGCCGGGGCTCGGAGCGCCGATCTACGGTAAGCTCGATGCCGATATCGCGGCGGCCCTGATGGGCATCAATGCGGTCAAGGGCGTGGAGATCGGCGACGGCTTCGCCGCCGCAAGCCTCAGCGGCGAGGAGAATGCCGACGAGATGCGGCGGGGAAACGAGGGGCGGCCGGTCTTTCTCGCCAACCATGCCGGCGGCATTCTCGGTGGCATTTCCACCGGGGCCCCGATCGTGGCCCGTTTCGCCGTCAAGCCGACCTCCTCAATCCTCACACCGCGCCGGACGGTCGACAAATTCGGGGAGGAGACCGACCTCGTCACCAAGGGCCGGCACGATCCCTGCGTCGGAATCCGGGCCGTGCCGGTCGGCGAAGCCATGCTTGCATGCGTCCTGGCGGATCATTTTCTGCGACATCGCGGTCAGGTCGGCGACACCCCCCTCTGGCCTTTCCCGCGCTAGATTTCAGTGACACTGAAAATTTTTCGAATTTCATTGCTGCTGAAATCGAGGTTTGCTAACGTCCCGTCATGAAGCTGACGGAATGGCTGGAAAGCACGGGGACGAGTCGCAGCGCCTTTGCGCGCTTGATCGGATTGTCGCCCGCCAGCGTGACGTCCCTGTGCAACGACGCCCGTCCCTGGGTCTCCCGCGAGACCGCGGAGCGGATCGCTGCCGCCACCGGACAGGCCGTAACCCCCAACGACATTCTCGGCCTTCAGCCGCCGCGCATTCGAGGTGTTCCCGTGATCGACAGCGTCCAGTCTCGCGTCCAATCCGCCATCGAGGCCATCGCGCGGGGCGACATCGTCGTCGTCACCGACGATGACGACCGGGAAAATGAGGGCGACCTCATCCTCGCCGCCTCGCTGACCACACCGGAGAAGATGGCGTTCGTCATTCGCAACACATCCGGCATCGTCTGCACCCCCCTCCCCCCGTCGGAGGCCAAGAGGCTTCGGCTGGAGCCGATGGTGGCCAACAATGACGCGCCGATGGGAACCGCCTTCACGGTCTCGGTCGACGTCCGCCATGGCACTACGACCGGAATTTCCGCCGAAGAGCGCACCAACACCGTGCGCGCGCTGGCCAACCCCAACATGGGCGCGGCCGATTTCGTGCGGCCCGGCCATGTCTTTCCCCTGATCGCCAAGGAAGGCGGCGTGCTGATGCGCTCCGGCCATACCGAAGCGGCGGTCGATCTCTGCCGACTGGCGGGGCTGCCGCCGATCGGCGTCATCGCCGAACTCGTCAATGACGACGGCACCGTGCAGCGCGGCCCCCAGGTTACCGCCTTTGCCGAGCGCCACGGGCTCCTGCGGATCTCGGTCGCCGATCTCATCGCCTATCGCCAGGCGCGCGAGAAGCTGGTCAACCGGTCGGCGGAATTCTCCGTGCCCACCTCGATCGGCGATATGAAGGGCTATTCCTTCATGACGCCGTTCGAGAACGTGAACCATCTCGCCGTGGTGCTGGGCCGCATCGGCGACGGCGAGAATGTGTTGGTCCGGCTGCACCGCGCCGATCCGATCGCCGACGCTTTCGGCGGCGCTAAGGCGGTGCAAAAGGCGCTGGAGCGGATCAAGGCCGAGGGGCGCGGCGTGCTGGTCTATCTGCGCGACGGCACCTCGGGCGTCCCGCCGACCGCGATGGGCCACAATGACAAGAGCGCCAGCGAAGCGGAGCGGGACCAGCATTGGCGGGAAGTGGGCCTCGGCGCGCAAATCCTGCGCGATCTCGGCGTGGTCTCGATCCGCATCCTCGCCTCGAAAACCCGGACTTATGTCGGCCTCGCCGGTTTCGGGATCGAAATCGTCGAGACCGAGACGCTCGAATCCTGACGGGCGCGCCGATCCCCAGGGGCGCGACACGGAATGTCGCGCCTCCCCGTCAACAGCCGCCATTCCTTTGGCCCGAGGCATCGACCCGCCCCACACCGGGAGGCGGAAGCCGGGACGGCAGCGGAGCACCGCGCAACGGCCTCGGCCGCGCCGGATCGAAAGAAAGTGTCGGCTAACCTCTTCCCGGCCGCGCCACTTGGTGGCAGCATGATGCGACGCACAATTCCTGCGGCCGTTCCTCTGGAGGAGCCATGGCACAGCGGAAGTTCAGCGTCGCGTCCGTGTTCGCGGTCCTCGCCGGCCTCCTGTGCGCTGCCCCGGCGGCGGCGCAGAAGGTCGACAATTATGTCGATGTCCAGCTCGTCCTCGCGGTGGACATTTCCTATTCCATGGATCCGGAAGAGCAGGCCTTGCAGCGCGACGGCTATGCCGATGCGCTCGTCTCGCGCGAGTTCCTGGACGCCTTGCGCCTCGGACCGCGCGGGCGGATCGCTTTGTCCTATGTCGAATGGGCCGGCGAACAGGAACAGCGTCTGGTCATCGGCTGGCAGATCGTCGACGGACCGGACAGTGCCAAGGCGTTTTCCGATGCCGTCCGCGCCACGCCGCTGCGGCGGGCCTATCGAACGTCGATCTCCGGGGCGCTGAAATTCTCCGCCGATCTCTTCAAGACCAGCGGGTATCGTGGTCTGCGCAACGTGATCGACGTGTCTGGAGACGGGGTCAACAATCAAGGGCCACCCGTGACCCGGGTCCGCGACGATCTGGTGACCCGCGGCATCACCATCAACGGCCTTCCGCTGCTGCTCAAGCGCAGTACAAATGCCGCGATGGATGTGCCGGAACTCGACCTCTATTACGAGGACTGCGTGATCGGCGGCCCCGGTGCCTTCGTCATTCCGGTCCGCGCGCCGAGCGAATTCGCCCGTGCCATCAAGACCAAGTTGGTGCTCGAAGTGGCCGGCGTCCGGCCCCAACCGGCGCCTTCGCGCATCATCCCCGCCGCCGAACCGCCCCGTGTCTCCTGTCTCATCGGCGAGCGGATGTGGCAGGAACATTGGAACAATTAGGCCGCACCCTTCTCCCCGATCCGATCCGGGGCGCGCCCTTCTTCCGCTCAGGCTTACCGCTCGAACACCCCCACCAGTTCGACATGGGGCGAATAGCGGAATTGATCGATCGGAACCACGTGGCGCAGGTCAAACCCCGCCGCGGTCAAGATCTTGGCGTCGCGGGCAAAGGTCGCGACGCTACATGAGACATAAGCCACCCGCGCCAGCCGCGCGCGGCCGAGTTCCCGGGCCTGCGCCTCGGCGCCCTGGCGCGGAGGATCGATCGCCACGGCGTCGTACCGCGCCAGCTCCTCGGCCAGAAGCGGGCGCCGGAACAGGTCTCGCACCTCCGCATCGATGCGCTTGAGGCCCGCGGTCGCTGCGCCCGCCCGCGCGAGCGCCGCAATCGCCCCGCCATTGCTCTCGAACGCCGCGACCCGGGCGCGCGCGGCGAGACGCAGCGCGAAGGTGCCGACGCCGCAGAACAGATCCGCCACATGGCTTGCGCCCGCGAGCGCTTCCGCCACCAGACCCGCGAGCGCGTCCTCTCCCGCCTGCGTCGCCTGGAGAAAGGAGGCGGGCGGAAGCGTGACGCGCGCCCCTCCCATCATGACGAAAGGAGGCTCGCGCTGGGCGACGAGTTCGCCATGCCGCGTCAGCCGCGCGAGCCCGAAGCGCGCGGCGATCGCCGCGAGATCCATGGCGATCATCGGCGGCACTGGGCCGGACCCGCGGACGTCGACATCCATCCCCGCATCGGTCGCGGTGACGTGAAGGTCGAGCGGCTTCTTCAGGGGCGCGAGCGCCTCGGCGAGCGCGCGTGCTGCCGGAAGCGCGTTCGCCAGCGCCGGGGCCAGCACCGGACAGGCGACGATCGGGATCATGGTGTGGGATTTTCGTTCGGCAAAGCCCACGATGGTCTGCGCGCCGGCTTGGCGGGCGTGAAAGATGGCACGCCGCCGCCCCGCGCCATGCGCATCGACGAGTGGCCTCACCTCCGTCTCCACCCCCTCCCGCGCGAGGGCGAAGACCACGAGATCGCGCTTCCATCTGAGATAGGGGTCGGCTCCCCAATGCTGGAGCAGACAGCCCCCGCAGCGGCCGAAATGGCCGCATTCCGGCGTTACCCGGGCGTCACTCGCCGCGAGGATCCGTTCCACCCGCAGCATGTCCTTGTCGCGGCGGCCCTCCACCCTTTCCCCGGGTAGGGTAAAGGGCGCGAAGAGCGGTCCGTCCTCGGTCTCGGCGATGCCGTCGCCCTGAGCGCCCACGCGCGCGATGACGGCTTCGATCATGTCTTTACGGCTCCGAGAAGAAATTCGCGATTGCCGTCCCCACCCGTGATCGGGGACGGAATGAGGCCTTTGACCTGCCAGCCGAGGTCGACGACATGCGCCGCGATGCGGGCGCAGACTTCCTCATGGACCGCCGGGTCGCGCACGATGCCCTTGCGCACGCGGCCCGGCCCGGCCTCGAATTGCGGCTTGACGAGCGCCACCAACCCCGCACCGGGTTGCACCAGACTCAAGGCCGCCGGGAGAACCAAAGCGAGGGAAATGAAGCTCACGTCCGCGACCACGAGGTCGATCGGATCCGGCACCAGATCGGCGGAGAGGGTCCGCGCATCCGTGCTCTCCAACAGCCTGACGGAGGGGTGATCACGCAGCGAAGCGTGAAATTGTTCACGCCCGACATCGACGGCGTAGACGCGCCGGGCGCCGCGCCGGAGCAGGACGTCGGTGAAGCCGCCCGTCGAGGCGCCGACATCGAGCGCCACACGGCCTTCGACAGCGAAGCCGAAGGCGTCGAGTGCTGCGTCGAGCTTGACGCCGCCGCGTGAAACGAAGGGATGGGGCGCCTGCGCCACGATCGCGGCATCCGTCGGCACCGCTTCCGAGGCGCGCGAGATCACGGCGCCGTCGACCGTGACCAGGCCGCTCTCGATCGCCGTCTGCGCGCGCGCGCGGCTCTCGAAGAACCCGCGGGCAACCAGCAGCTTGTCGATGCGCGCGCGCGCCATCTCTTTCGTCAATTCCCGCGCCCCGCCAAGCCTTCGCCCGCGCGGCGCCGCCACCATGTCGCCATGGTGTCCTCTCTAAAGGAAGCCGGCGTGGCGAGAAAGCCCGCCGGCACGCCATCGCCATCCGAAAACACCCGCGCCTTTGTGACGCTTCCGTCGCGAACCTTTACCCAACCTGTGCCGTTGAACCGGTGTCGCCTCGGGGCCGCCGCCCCTGTCCCGCCTTCCGATCGGAGCCCCGATGCCTTCGGTTCCCGCGCTCGTGTTCGCGCTCCCGCTTCTCGCGCTGGTCGCACTGTTCCCCCCGGCGGGGATCGGCGAAGCGGCGCCGCTCAAGCCGCGCCAACGCTCCGAGCCGCCAGACCCGCGGGTCTGGAGCCTCGTGCGCGGGGAGGATACCTTCGTCCTGCGCTTCGGTATACCGCGCGATCCGGACCCGGTTTTCGCCGCCACGTGCCAGCCCTCCGCCCGCCTCCTCCAGTTCGCCGTCGAAGTCGACGGCCGGCCCTTCTCGTCCGGCGACGGGGTGCCGCTCGCGTTGAGCATCGGCAAGCGGCGGCTGGAACTCGCGGCGACGGCATTTCTCGGGGCGAGCGACGGGACGCTGGTCGTCGAGGCGGCGGTGGCGCTCGACCGCCGGGTCTTCGACCTGTTCCGCGCCGGAGACGTGCTGACCGTGAAGATGCCGACCGCGACCCAGACCTATCCGCTGGCAACCGCCAGGGGGCGTCTCGCCGATTTCGAGGCCGCCTGCTTCGCCCGCTAACCAAGCCGGTCGCGAGAGGCTTCCCCTTTCCCGGCGGCTGGGTATGATCGCGCCAACCTGGAGCACGTCCCGGTCGGGAGGATTACGCCCCGGATCGAAAAACGGTCTCCCTCTGAGATTTTTCGGGCGTATCCGCGGATCAGCTGGATCGAACCTGATGGACGCGGCCCTAGACAAGGATCAGGACATGATACGTGCGGCTCTTGCCCTCACTGTTCTTGCCGCTTCGGTGCTGCCGGCCACGGCCCAGGTCAAGATGACATGGGGCGCCGTCGATACGGACAAAGGCGCCGTGCTGGCCTTCGGCGTGCCGGAAGCCGATTCCTCGTTGCTCTCCTTTACCTGCGAGCGCGGAAATCCAACCGTTCTGGTCTCCTCGCATGTCGGCTCGAAGGGGTTGAAGGTCAGCGACCCCGCCAAGATCATCCTCTCCGCAGGCAAGGTGAAGAAGGAGTTTTCCGGCACGGCGATCGCCGGAGAAGGATCCGCCGTCGACGTCGATGCCGGCGGAAAGCTGGCCGACATCAAGGCCGTGCTGGGCGGCGCCAAGGTGCTGGCGGTCGAGGTGAAAGGCGTCAAGCAGCAGATCGTGCTCGACGGCGCCCCGGACGCCTTCGCCCAGTTCGAGGCGAGCTGCCAGTAGCCGCGCGCGGAGCGCCGCGGCGCAGGCCCGTCAGGCGCGCCGCGGAACCGGCGTGCGCGCCTCGGTCATGCCGAGCAGCGCGAGAGCCTTCGCGGCGATGGCGTCGGCGTTGAGCCCGGCCAGAGCGATCTGGCGATCCGGCGTGTCCTGGTCGAGAAACAGATCCGGCAGCACCATGGACCGAACCTTCAGGCCCCGGTCGAGGGCGCCGGCCTCGCTCAGCAGATGCAGGACCTGACTGCCGAACCCGCCGATCGAGCCCTCTTCGACCGTGATCAGCACGCCGTGCTCACGGGCGAGACGAAGCAGGAGATCCCGGTCCAGCGGCTTCGCGAAGCGCGCATCGACAACCGTCGCCGAACGGCCGAGCGCTGCGAGCCGGTCAGCCGCGGCGAGACAGGGCGCAAGCCGCGTCCCGAGCGAGACCAAGGCGACGTCCGAGCCTTCGCGCACCACGCGGCCGCGCCCGATGGGAAGAATTTCACCCCGGTCGGGCCGCTCGACGCCGACGCCTTCCCCACGGGGAAAGCGGAAGGCGATCGGCCCCTCGTCATGGGCGACGGCGGTCGCCACCATATGGGTCAGCTCCGCCTCGTCGGACGGCGCCATGATCGTCAGGCCGGGAATGCAGGCGAGAAACGCCACGTCGAAGGCGCCGGCATGGGTCGCGCCATCCGCGCCCACGAGCCCCGCACGGTCGATGGCGAAACGCACCGGCAGCCCCTGAATGGCGACGTCGTGCACGACCTGATCGTAGGCCCGCTGGAGAAAGGTCGAATAGAGCGCGCAGAACGGCTTGTAGCCCTCCGCCGCAAGTCCGGCGGCGAATGTCACGGCATGCTGCTCCGCGATGCCGACATCGAAGGTCCGCTCCGGATAGGCCTGACCGAACAGATCGAGACCAGTGCCGGAGGGCATGGCGGCGGTGATCGCCACCACCTTGGGATCGCGGCGCGCCTCGCTGATCAGGCTCTCGGCGAAGACGCGCGTATAAGACGGCGCGTTGGACTTGGCCTTCACCTGTGTCCCGGTCACCACGTCGAACTTGACCACGCCGTGATATTTGTCCGCCGAGCGCTCGGCCGGCGCGTAACCCTTGCCCTTCTGGGTCACCACATGGACAAGGATCGGCCCCGCTTTCGCGTCCCGCACATTGCGCAGAACCGGAAGCAGATGCTCCAGATTGTGGCCGTCGATCGGGCCGACATAATAGAAGCCCATCTCCTCGAACAGCGTGCCGCCGGTCCAGAAGCCGCGCGCGAACTCCTCGGCCCGTTGGGCGCCGCGCTCGACGAATTTCGGCATGTGGCGCGAGAGCTGCTTGCCGAGTTCGCGCAGCGACAGATAGGTGCGCCCTGAAATCAGCCGGGCGAGATAGGCCGACATCGCCCCGGTCGGGGGGGCGATCGACATGTCGTTGTCGTTGAGAATGACGATCAGCCGGCTGTCCATGGCCCCGGCATTGTTCATCGCCTCGTAAGCCATGCCGGCGGACATGGCGCCGTCGCCGATCACGCAGACGATGTTGCGCTGGTCGCCCGAAAGGTCGCGGGCCACCGCCATGCCGAGCCCGGCCGAGATCGAGGTCGAGGAGTGCGCCGCGCCGAACGGGTCATATTCGCTCTCCACCCGCCGGGTGAATCCGGAAAGACCCCCGCCCTGCCGCAGGGTGCGGATGCGGTCGCGCCGGCCGGTGAGGATCTTGTGCGGGTAGCATTGATGGCCGACATCCCAGATCAGCCGGTCGTTGGGAGTCTCGAAGACGTGATGCAGAGCGACCGTCAGCTCGACGACGCCGAGCCCGGCGCCGAGATGGCCTCCGGTCACCGACACCGCATCGATTGTCTCGGCGCGCAATTCGTCCGCGAGCTGCTGCAGCTTGTCGTCAGGAAGCGCGCGCAGTTCGGCCGGCGACGTCACCTGATCGAGAAGCGGGGTCCTGGAAGCCGACACGACATACTCCGCCTGTGCGACACGAGCGCCGATATTGCCGGCCGGGGCCGGATTTTCCCGCGCTCATGGCCGTTCAGGCTTACACGCCCGGCCCGCGCGGTGCAACGGAGGCGCCTGCGCCCTGCCCCGGAGGGGTCCTTTCGAGAAGCCCGGCAAGCTTGCCGGCCCGGATCATCAGCCGGTGGCCATCGAGGGTCAGCGCGGCCAGAAGACAACCGCCGAGGAGCCGTGCGAGATCCCCCGAAAATGAGGAAGGTCGCCTATATTTGTGACGCAGATAGCGCTCGGAGCGCTGTTTCTCGCGGTTGATCCAGAAGGTGCGCCGCCAGCCCGGGGACGTCGACTTTCCGCCCGCATGCACCACCCGCGCATCGGGAACGACGATGATCGGCAGATGCCGCGCCTGCGCCCGCAGCGCGAGGTCGTCATCCTCGTGATAGAGAAAGATCCGCTCGTCGAAGCCGCCCATTTCGAGGAAAGTCGCTCGCTCGACGAGAAATGCAGCGCCATGCACGAAATGCGTGCAATAATCGCCTGCGATTTCCTCTTCTCTCAACCGGCGGCGCCGCGCGACGGGCTGGAAGATCGCCCCCTCCTTGCGCATCAACCGGCCGTTCTCGCCTTCGATGGCCGGCATGAAGAGGCCCGTCCCGTATCGCGCCACGGCCGCGCAGAGGCGTTCGAGCGCCCCGGGAGCGAGGACGGCGTCGGGATTGAGGAACAGGACAAAGCGGCCGCCGGCCACCCGCGCTCCGGCATTGCAGGCCGCGCCGAAGCCGGCATTGCGCGGCATCGCGACGAGCCGCGCCGGCCGGGCGAAATGATCCATAAAGCCGGTCCCGCCGGGACTTGCATTGTCGACGATCACCACCTCGCAGGGCGCCGGCACCGAAGCCACCGCCGTGCCGATCACAGCGCCGCTGTCATAGGACACGAGGATCACCGACACATCGTCCAGGTCCGGCACGTCGTGTCCCCTCACGTCGGATCCCCTGCCAGGCGGCGGAAGCGCATCGCCCGATAGGTAGCAGCCGCCGGGCTTCGGTCAATCCACTCCGCCGTCTGCGCGCGACGCAGGCGGGCCTTTCCTCCCCCCGCCGCCTCCGCTAGAAGGCTGCGCACCATGCCGCTGCGCGACCAGGACCCGCCCTTCCGCCGCCATTTCGTGTTCGTGGCGGGCTACGACCCCATGGACGTCGAAGGCCATCACCGCATCTTCCAGCGCGAGATGGCGCGTTTCGGGACGGTTTGGCAGGCATCGGCGAGCTGCGACGCACATCCCCGCCGCACCCCGACCGGGGCGCTTTGGACCGCTTGCGCCTCCGGTCCGGGCTGGGCCACCGAAACCTGCTTCGAAATGTTCGCCTGGGACGATCTGGTGCGTGCCGACATGCGGCGCAGCCGCTGGTCGCATCTGCGCGGCGGCCTGCGCGCCATCGCCGACATGATCGCGACCGGCACGATCCTGCGTTATTTCCGGTTCAGCCACCGCTACGGCATCTTCTTCCTGCTGACTTATTTCGTCCTCTTCGTCATGCTGACCGCCGCGGTCTCGGCCGGCTGGGTCGCGTTCGCCGCCGCGCCGGTGTCGACACTCCCGGCTTTGGGACTGGGACTTCTCGCCGCGGCCATCGTGTTCCTCGGCTTGATGCGCACGCTCGGCGCCCGGGTGCGGCTGAAGCAGTCGCTCGACCTCGCGGAATTCTCGGTGGATTTCGTCCGCGGCCGCCACCCGGCCATCGAAACGCGGATGGCGGCGTTCGCGGCGCGCCTGCAGGCGATCGCGGCGGCCGGCGGCGTCGACGAGATCGTGGTGGCGGGG
Source organism: Aquabacter spiritensis (assembly GCF_004346185.1). Classification (GTDB taxonomy): domain Bacteria; phylum Pseudomonadota; class Alphaproteobacteria; order Rhizobiales; family Xanthobacteraceae; genus Aquabacter; species Aquabacter spiritensis. The sequence continues at coordinate 108,814 of NZ_SMAI01000001.1, forward strand.
CACAGCCTCGGTGCCATGCATGCGGTCAGTCTCCTCGCCTGCGCCCTGGAGAACGACCCCGATTTGCCGCAGAAAGTGCCGCTGCGGCTACTGACCGTCGGCTCGACCGCGGCCAAGTTCGCGCTTCACCCGGCCGGCGCCCGCTTGCGCCGCGCGGCATGGCGGGTGTTCGAAGCCGAGCCGATCTATTGGGTGGAGTTCCAGGCCCGCGACGACATCGTCAGCTTCTACAAGGTCAATCCGGTCACCCTGCGCCATGCCGGCAATGCGAACGGCCTGCTGCGCCCCTTCGTGCGTCAGGTCCGGATCCGCGACATGATGACCCCCGAGACCTTTTCGAGATTCCGATTGGACATCATGCGCCTGCATTGCCAGTTCTTCCTCGCGAACGACCGCCGCGCGACCTACGACTTCTACGCTTTCATCTTCGCGCCGGTGCGGTTCGAGGTGCTGGCGGCGGAGATGGCGGGGCCGATGGCCGTCTTCGGACCAGACGGCGCGATCAGTGCCACCATGGAGCGCGGCGCCGCATGAGCCTCCTCGCCTTCACCCAGATCGCATGGACCATCGGCGTGCTCGCCTGGTTCCTGATCCGCCTCCCGTTCCAGCTCAAGGCCCGGCGCACCCGGGTCGCCGATGCCCGGCGGCGCACCGCCCGGGAGACGGTTCTGCTGTCGATCTCGACGCTCGGCCTCGGGCTCGTTCCCGCACTCTATGTCGCGACCGGGTTTCCGCGCACTTTGTCCTACGCGCCCTCCCCGCTCCAGGTGGGTGCCGGTGTCCTGGTGTTCCTCGCCGCGCTCTGGCTGTTCTGGCGCACCCACAAGGCGCTCGGCCGGCAATGGTCGGTGACGCTGGAGCTGCGCGACGCCCACCGGCTGATTACGAGCGGCGTCTATGCGCGCGTGCGTCATCCCATGTACAGCGCCTTCTTCCTGTGGGCGCTCGCCCAGGCGCTGCTGCTGCCCAATCTGCTGGCCGGTTTCTCCGGCCTGATCGGCTTCGGCATCCTCTTCTTCCTGCGCGTCGGCGAGGAGGAGGCGATGATGCGCGAGGCGTTCGGAGCCGAATACGATGCGTATTGCGCGCGCACCAAACGGGTCGTGCCCTACCTGTATTGAGGATCGACGGCCGGAGCGCCGACGTCCCTTATTGCGGCCGACGACGAGGCCGAGGCATGGCAGCGGCATGATCCTCTGGTTTCCGGCGGCGAGTGCACGATGCGATCATGTTGAATAAGATGATCGGTGAATCATTCGCTGAACATTTGTCAGAGAACGCGTGATCCGATCGACGTGCGATACGGGCAGATCGGCGCGTGTTCGAACTCCGCGTCAACATGCCCGCCGATCGGCGCCGACCCGAAGGATCCCCGGCCCCGCCCCTGTGGATATCCGCGATTCGCGCCCGGTGCGTTCCACACCTGTATCCCTGTGGCAGCGGCCCGTCCCGAATTGGGACACTCCGCCACGGCCCGACCCCGTGTCACATCCCGAGTGGCCGCTTGCTCACATTCCTGTCTGCCGGACACAGGGCGGAGCCCGTCCGGATCGAGAATCCGCACGCGTCCCTGTGGATATCCGCGATTCGCTCCCGGTGCGTTCCCGCCCCGTGCTCCGAGGACGGGACCGCGTCCCGATGCGGGACGTTCAGCCGGCCGGGTCGAGCGGAGCGGTGCCGGTGGGCCGCCCGTCGGCGTCGCGGGTGATCATTTCGACCCGCGCCTCGGCATCCTTCAGCAACGTCTCGCAGCGCGCCTTCAGCGCCTCGCCGCGCTCGTAGATCGCAATCGATTCCTCGAGCGGCACGTCGCCCCGCTCCAGCCGCTGGACGATCGCCTCGAGTTCCGCGAGCGCCGCTTCGAAGCTCAGGGACGTGACGTCCGGCCGCGCCGGCGCGGTGTCCTTCGCGGTCTCCTTCGGGGCGCTGCGTGCGGGCTCGGCCATGGCGATTTCCTTATTTCGTCTGCGGCATGCTGCCGATTCCGGGGTAAGGATAGCGCACTCGGCCGCGAAGCCGAACCCGGCGGGGTGGCCGTGCGGCGCAGCCTTTGCTAGAAGGCCGCGCCAATCGGCCACGAGCCAACGACCCTTCGGACCATCTTATGCCCTCCGCGGCGCAGAGCCCCCTCCCCCGGCGCGACACCCGCGCATTGGACGACGCCCTCCTCGCTCGCTTCGAGGATGCCGGTTTCGTGCGCCTCGATCCGCCGATCCTGCAGCCGGCGGACGTGTTCCTCGATCTGTCCGGCGAATCGATCCGGCGCCGCCTCTATCTCACCACCGATGCCGAAGGCGCGGAGCTGTGCCTGCGGCCGGACCTGACCATTCCGGTGGCGCGCGAGGTGCTCGCGACCGGCCGTGCGCTGCCGACGACGGTGAGCTATCTCGGCTCGGTCTTCCGGTTTCGCGGCGAAGGCACCGGCGAATTCCGGCAGGCCGGGATCGAATCCTTCGGCCGCCCCGACATCGCCGCCGCCGATGCCGAAATCCTCGCCCTCGGCCTCGAAACCTGCGCGATCTACAATCTTCCCAGCCCAGAGATCCGGCTCGGCGATGTCGGCCTGTTCGCCGCCCTGCTCGATGCGCTGCCGTTGCCGCCCGCCTGGCGCCGACGCCTTCTGAAGGATTTCGGGCAGGGCCGGCTCGACGCCGATCTCTCCCGGCTGTCGCCGACGTCCACCGGCGACAGCGCGCGCCATGCCGGGGTGCTCAATGCGCTCGCCGGCAGCGATCCGGAAGGCGCGCGCGCTTTGATCGCCGACCTTTTGTCGATCGCGGGTATCACGACGGTCGGCGGGCGCACGGTCCCGGAGATTGCCGCCCGCTTCCTGGAGCAGGCGGCGCTCGATGCCGGCAACAGCCTGCCCGCCGAGACCAGCGTCCTGTTGTCCCGCTACCTCGCCATCGCCGGCGATCCGGACACCGTGTCGGGACAATTGCGCGATCTGACCCGCGACGCCGGTCTCGATCTCGGTGCCGCGCTCGACGTGTTCGACCGGCGCACCGGCTTCCTCACGACGCAGGGCATCGTTCTGTCGGACGTTCTCTTCTCCACGGCCTTCGGCCGGCCGCTCGATTATTACAGCGGCATGGTGTTCGAGCTGCACGATCCGCAAGGGCGGGTCAGCGGCCCGCTGGTGGCCGGCGGACGCTACGATCCCTTGATGTCGCGCCTCGGCGCGGCCCAGCCGATCCCGGCGGTCGGGCTCGCCGCCTGGCTGGAGCGGCTCGCCGTGGTGGAGAGCGCGTGATGAGCGAGAAATTGATCCTCGCCGTCCCCTCCAAGGGACGCCTTCAGGAAAACGTCCATGCCTTCTTCGGCCGCGCCGGCATGCCGCTTCTTCAGGCGCGCGGCGCGCGTGACTATCGCGGCGCGCTCGGCGGCGTAGAGGGGGTGGAGGTCGCCTATCTCTCCGCCTCCGAAATCGCCGCCGCGCTCGCCTCTGGCGCGGTCCATGTCGGCGTCACCGGCGAGGATCTGGTGCGCGAGAGCATCCCCCATGCCGACAGCCGCGTGGCGCTGCTGGAGAAGCTCGGATTCGGCCACGCCAATGTCGTGGTCGCCGTGCCGCAGGCGTGGATCGACGTGCGCACGATGGAAGATCTCGACGACGTGGCGGGCCATTTCCATGGCCGCAATGCGCGCCGGATCCGCGTCGCGACCAAATATGTCAATCTCACGCGCAGCTTCTTCGCCAGCCACGGCATCGTCGATTATCGCATCGTCGAGAGCGCGGGGGCGACGGAGGGCACGCCGGCCGCCGGCAGCGCGGAGCTGATCGTCGACATCACCACCACCGGCGCCACCCTGACGGCCAACGCGCTGAAGGTGGTGGAGGACGGCGTCATTCTGCGTTCGGAGGCCAATCTCGTGGCCTCGCTCACCGCGCCCTGGACGATCGCGGCCCGCACCGCGGCGCGCGCCATGTTCGACAGGATGGCGGCGGAGAAGCGCGCCCGCACCATGCGCGAGGTGCGCACCCGCTTCACCCGCGCCGATGCCTCGCTGGTCGACCGCGCGGTGCGCGACTTCCGCTGCGTCGCGCCGTTCGGCGGGCCGACCTCCTCGGGCATGCTGACGCTGCATTGCCCGCCGGACACGTTGCACCCGCTCGCGACCTTCCTCCGCGCCCAGGGCGCCAATATGGTGACGGTCGGGCCGATCGAATACGTCTTCGCGTCCGACAACCCGCTCTATGAGGCCCTCGAGGCGCGCCTGGCGGGCCGGTAAGCGCAGCGTCGAGACCGAAAGGTCTCAGGGACGCTGAAGCGCACCGTACCGCCCTTTCCCTCGCCCGGAGGGCGGCTTACTCTCCGGCCGGGTCCACCGCCCCGGACCCGTCAGCCGTCCGGAGTCGAAAATGCGTGATGCCGAGCCCCAACCCGTGCGCCTGGCGGACTATCGCCCGCCCGACTGGCTGGTGGACACGGTCGACCTCGACATCTCGCTCCATCCCAGTGCGACACGGGTGGTCGCCCGCCTTGCCCTGCGCCGAAACCCCGAAGGCGAAGCCGGCGCGCCGGTGGTGCTCGACGGGGACGGGCTGGTCCTGGTGCGGCTCGCCCTCGACGGCAAGCCGGCCGCCGGCGGTGCCTTTGACGCGAGCCCGGACCGCCTGACACTCACACCATCGGCCGACCGTTTCCTCCTGGAAGTGGAAACGCTGCTCGATCCCACCGCCAATACCCAGCTCATGGGGCTGTACCGGACCGGCGGAACCTATTGCACCCAATGCGAGCCGGAAGGCTTCCGCCGCATCACCTATTTTCCCGACCGGTCCGACGTGCTTGCGGTCTACACGACGCGGATCGAAGCCGATCGGGACGCGGCGCCGGTCCTGCTCGGCAACGGAAATCTCCTGCGCAACGGCCCGATCGCGGGCACCGGCCGGCATTATGCGGTCTGGCACGATCCCTGGCCGAAGCCGAGCTATCTGTTCGCGCTCGTGGGCGGGCGGCTCGCCAAGGTTCCGGGCCATTTCGTCACCGCCTCGGGTCGGCCGGTGGATCTCGGAATCTATGTCGAGGAGGGCAAGCAGGACCGCGCGGGCTATGCCATGGACGCGCTGCGCCGCTCGATGCGCTGGGACGAGACCGCGTTCGGCCGCGAATACGACCTCGACGTCTTCAATATCGTCGCCGTGTCCGACTTCAACATGGGCGCGATGGAGAATAAGGGGCTGAACGTCTTCAACGACAAATATGTCCTGGCGAGCCCGGAGACGGCGACCGACGCGGACTATGCCAATATCGAGGCGATCATCGCCCACGAATATTTCCACAACTGGACCGGCAACCGCATCACCTGCCGCGACTGGTTCCAGCTCTGCCTGAAGGAAGGGCTCACGGTCTTCCGGGACCAGGAATTCTCCGCCGACCAGCGCTCCCGCCCGGTCAAGCGGATCGCCGACGTGCGCCTGCTGAAAGCACAGCAATTCGTCGAGGATGCCGGACCGCTCGCCCATCCCGTGCGACCGGAAATGTACCGCGAGATCAACAACTTCTATACGGCGACCGTGTATGAGAAGGGCGCCGAGGTGGTGCGGATGCTGAAGGCCCTGCTGGGCGAAGCGGGGTTCCGGGCCGGCATGGACCTGTATTTTGCCCGCCATGACGGCGACGCCGCGACCATCGAGGATTTCCTCGCCTGCTTCGCCGAGGCGACCGGCCGGGACCTCGCGCATTTCGCCCTCTGGTATGCGCAGTCCGGCACGCCGCGGCTCGACGTCGCCGGCAGCTATGACGAAGCCGCCGGGACCTATCGGCTCGACGTCGTCCAATCGACCCCGCCCACCCCGGGGCAGCCGACCAAGGCGCCGCTGCTCATTCCGCTCGCCCTCGGCCTCGTCGGCCCGAACGGTCACGATCTGCCGCTGGTTCTCGCGGATGGCACGCCGGTCGAGGGCGTGCTGGAAGTGACGCAGGAGAAGCAGAGCTTCGTCTTTACCGGCGTCGGCACCCGCCCGGTCGCCTCGCTCAATCGCGGCTTCTCCGCCTCGGTCAATCTCGTCACCGATCTCTCGACGGACGACCTGGTCTTTCTCGCCGCCCACGACCGCGACCCGTTCAACCGCTTCGACGCGATCCAGGCACTCGCCGTCCAGCTCCTGAAGCGCGGCGCCGCCGAGGGGACGCTGCCGCCGCACGCGGCGCTTCTCGACGCGGCGCGGCGCCTCCTGGAGGATGGCGCACTCGACCCCGCCTTCAAGGCGCAGGCGCTGGCCCTGCCGGGCGAGAACGAGATCGCCCGCGAGATCGGCACCCAGGTCGACCCCGATGCCGTCCACGCGGCTCGCAGGGCCCTCAGGCGCGCTCTGGCCCAGGCGCTGACGGACGGGTTTGCCGCCACCTACGCCGCGATGGACACGCCCGGCCCCTACCGGCCGGACGCCGCCTCGGCGGGCCGGCGCGCGCTGCGCACGCTGTCGCTGGATTACCTGACCGTGCCGGGCACGCCCGACGCCCTTCAGCGTGCCCTGGCGCGCTACCGCGCCGCCGACAATATGACCGATCGCTTCGGCACGCTCGCCGTGCTCGCCCAGCACGACAGCCCCGAACGCCGCGAGGCGCTCGACGACTTCTACGTCCGTTTCGAAAAGGACCCGCTGGTCATCGACAAATGGCTTTCGCTCCAGGCGCAGATCCCCGAAGCCGGCACCCTGGACAGAGTACGCGCCCTGATGCTCCTGCCTGTCTTCTCGATGTCCAATCCGAACCGCGTGCGGGCCTTGGTCGGCGCGCTCGCCACCGGCAATCCGACCCAGTTCAACCGTCCCGACGGCGCCGGCTATGATTTCCTGGTTGACGTGGTCCTGACCCTCGACGCCAAGAACCCGCAACTGGCCTCGCGCCTGCTCTCGGCCTTCAAGACCTGGCGCCAGCTCGAGCCCAAGCGGGCCGCTTTGGCGGAACGCGCGCTGCGAAAAGTCGCGGATGCCCCGGGCCTGTCCGACGACGTCGCCGATATTGCCTTGCGCGCGTTGGGATGAGCCGCGTCAGGGGCGGTGCGCAGCCGCCTCCAGGTACCCGCCGCGGCGCCCTGCGGCGGGTTTTTTTCCATCTTGACTCCCGCTGACTCTAGACAACACCCCCCCGATTCGATTCCAATCGACCTCGATTCGGAGAGATGCGGCACGTCCCTCCAGGTCATTGCGAGGACGAGAGGTCGGGGGAGCGGGGCTGCTTCGCCGACCGGGACACCGGAGGAGACCGGCGATGGCACGCGCCAACGCTGCGAGCGCTGGCGTGCGCGGTCAAGCCATAGGTGGATTGGCGCGATCGGTCGCACGCCCTGCCTACCAGCGGCTGGTGGAAGCCGAACCCTTCCTGCGGCGCATCGTACCTGCGCTGATCATCACCTTCCTGGTGGTGATCGGCATCGGCGCGATGGTGCAGGTCCACGGGCACCGCCAATCCGTTCTCAACAACGCCAAGGACGATCTGTCCCTGCTGGCTTTGGCGACCGCCGAAGGTCTGTCGCAGCGGCTCGGCGGCAGCCTCGCGCGCGTCCAGACGGCGCTCGCCGAGGCGATGCCGCCGCGCGCCACCGCCGCCGGCCGGCGCATCTTCGTCACCGACCCCTCGGGCCGGGTGCTCGCCGCCGCGCCGGAGGGCGCCGGCCAGATCAAGACCCTCACCGAAATCCTGGATCCCTCGCAACCGCTCACCGTGTTCGCCGAGCGCGCCGGCGTGCTCGAAGTGACGATCGGGGACGTTCCCTCGCTCGCCACCGTGCGCAATCTGACCCCGCCGCTCGGCCAGATCGTGTTCGTCCAGCCGATGAGCGGGGCGCTCGCCTCCTGGTCGGATTCCACCACCCTGACCATCACCCTCTTCACGACGACCGGCGCGGTGCTGTTGATCCTCGGCTTCTCGTTCCACTGGCAGGCGAGCCGGGCGCGCGAGGCGGACCACATCTACGACACGGTGCGCATGCGTATCGACACCGCGCTCAACCGCGGACGCTGCGGCATGTGGGACTGGGACATGGCGCGCGGCCGGATGTACTGGTCCGACACCATGTTCGAGATCCTCGGCCTGGAGCGGCGCGACGATCTCCTCTCGTTCGGCGAGATCGCAACCCTCGTGCATCCCGAGGACGGCAATCTCTACGACCTCGCCCAGGAACTCGCCGAGCGCCCCGGCGCCGCGGTCGACCGTGTGTTCCGCATGCGCACCGCGCGCGGCGACTTCGTCTGGCTGCGGATGCGGGCCGAAGTCGTCCAGCAGGCGGGCGAGGACGGCCCCCATCTGATCGGCATCGCGATGGACGTCACCGAGGCGCAGCGCATGGCCGAGCGCACCGTGACCGCCGACATGCGCCTGCGCGACGCCATCGAGAGCACTTCGGAGGCGTTCGTGCTGTGGGACAGCCGCAACCGCCTGGTGCTCTGCAATTCCAAGTTCCAGACCCTGCACGAATTGCCGGACGAAGCGATCGTCCCCGGCACGCCGTTCGACACCATCGCGACGCTCGGCCGCCACCCGGTCACCCGCACCCCGCTGAAGCCCGAGGACAAGCCCGAGGAGGGCTCGCGCGCCTTCGAGGCCCAGCTTTCCAACGGCCGCTGGCTGAAGATCGCCGAGCGCCGCACCAAGGATGGCGGCTATGTCTCGGTCGGCACCGACATCACGCCGCTGAAGCGCCATGAGGAACGCCTCATGGACAATGAGAAGCGGCTGATGGCGCTGGTCGCCGACCTGCGCAAGTCGCAGCAGACCCTGGAACACCAGGCCCAGCAGCTCGCCGAGCTGGCCGAGAAATATTCCGAGGAGAAGACCCGGGCCGAGGACGCCAACCGCGCGAAGAGCGAGTTCCTGGCCAATATGAGCCACGAGCTGCGCACGCCGCTGAATGCCATCATCGGCTTCTCCGAGATCATGGAGAGCGGCATGTTCGGCCCGCTCGGCTCGGAGAAATATGCCGAATATTGCGCCGACATCCGCGGCTCCGGCACCTATCTGCTCGACGTCATCAACGACATCCTCGACATGTCCAAGATCGAAGCCGGGCGGATGCAGCTCGAAGTGGAAGAGGTCCGGCTCGACGAGATCGTCGCGGACGCGATGCGCGTCATGGCGCTGAAGGGCGAAGAGAAGCACCTCGCGATGACGGCCGAGGTCGGTGCCGGCCTCACTTTGCGTGGCGACAAGCGGGCGCTGAAGCAGATCCTGCTCAACCTGCTCTCCAATGCGGTGAAGTTCACCCCGGACAATGGCCGCATCTCGGTGCGGGCGCGGGTGAATGGCGGAGCCGCCATCATCGCCATCGAGGATACCGGCATCGGCATCCCGCGCCATGCGCTCGCCAAGATCGGCCGGCCGTTCGAGCAGGTGGAAAGCCAGTTCACCAAGACCCACAAGGGCTCGGGCCTCGGCCTCGCCATCGCCAAGTCGCTCACCGAACTGCTCGGCGGCGCTATGCGCATCCGCTCCACCGAGGGCGAGGGCACCAGCGTCGTCATCCGCCTCCCGCTCGATGCGGGCGCGGCCAACACCAATGAGGCGTTCAGGCTGACGGCGGTGGTTTAGGGCGTCCGAGGCCCTGAAGGGAGCGCATCCGCCCCGATCACCGCGCCTACCCGGCCATCCCCTCGAAGACTCGAACGAAGATTTCCCGCACTTTGTCCTGGGTCTCGCGCAGATAGGCGTCGAGGGTCGGGAAGTCCGGCATCTGGCCGGCGCGGGCGAGCAAGGCGCGCAGCGCCGGGCTGACCTCCCCGGACAAAGCATGCGTATCGAGCGAGAGCCGCAGCACCTGGGTCAGGTCCTGATAGAGCCCGCAGGCCTTGGAGAGGATTTCGATCTCCTCGGGGGGCAGCAGGCCGAGCCATCCCGCCACCGCCAGAATGCGCGCGGTCGAGGTGTCGACCAGTTCCGGGTGGTCGACGCCGTGCACCAGCACGAGATATTGGGCGATGAATTCGACATCCACCTGCCCGCCGGCGGCATGCTTCAGATTCCAGCGCGTCTCCTCGCCTTTCTCGCCGGCGAGCGCCCGGCGCATATCGAGAATGTCGCCGGCGATGCGCCGCGGGTCCCGCGGCTGCGCCAGGACCTTCCCGATCACCGCCTCGACCCGTGCCCCGAACCCGTCCTCGGCGGCGATCACCCGCGCCCGCGTGAGCGCCATATGCTCCCACGTCCAGGCCTCCTCCATCTGATAGCTTTCGAAGGAGGTGATGCGCGTCGCCACCGGCCCGGCGCGGCCCGAGGGGCGCAGCCGCAGGTCGACATCGTAGAGCTTGCCGGCATTGGTGAGGCTGGTCAGCGCGGACAGCAGGCGCTGGGTGAAGCGGGCGAAATATTGCGCGCCGTGCAGCGGGCGCGGCCCGTCGGAGGCCGGGTCCGCCCCGGCGGCGAAATCGTAGAGCACGATGAGGTCGAGGTCGGAGCCCGCCGTCATCTCCCGTCCGCCGAGCTTGCCCATGGCGAGCACCGCCGTCTGCGCCCCCGCGATCGTGCCGTGCGCCTCGGCGAAGCGCGCCGCGACGCGCCGGTGAAGGGCGCGGATGATGACCTCGGCGAGGGTGGCATAGGCCTCCCCCGCCCGCTCCGCCGGCAGCGTCCCGGACACCACCCGCACGCCGATCAGGACATGCTGCTCCTGGCGGAAGCGGCGGACGCGGTCGAGCTGGTCCTCGTCGCTCTCCGCCGTGTCGAGCAGGCGGTCGAGCGCCACGGCGAGCGCCGCCGCGTCGGGCAGCGTGTCGAAGAAGGCCGGGTCGAGCAGCGCGTCCATCAAAGAAGGCCGCCGCGCCAGCGTCTCGCCGAGCCGCGGCGCGGCAGTGAGCAGGGTCGTCAGGAGGCGCACGAGATCCGGGTTGTGATGCAGCGCCGTGAGAAGCTGCGGGCCGGACAGGTCGGAGAGAAACCCGTCCATCGCGATCAGCGCCCCGTCGGGATCGCCGCCGCGCGCGAGCTGGTCGAGGATCAGCGGGATCAGCGCCTCGATATGGGCGCGCGCCTGCGCCCCGCGCAGCACCCGGTGCCCGCCGGCGAGCCAGCCACGCACGATCACGCTCGCGCCGTGCGGGTCCCGAAAGCCGAGCCGCGCGAGTTCGGCGACCGTCGCCTTGTCGTCGGTGTCCGGCGGGAAACGCAGCGTGCAGGAGAGGCCGGCCGGGGGCGGCGTATCCTCGAACAAGCGGGCATAATGGTGCTGCACCCGCGCCAGCCGCTCGACCAGCGCGGCGGCGAAGGCGTCGCGGTCGGGATAGCCCATGAAGCGGGCGAACTGAGCGAACGCCTCGCGCCCCTCGGGCAGGGTGTGGCTCTGCGCATCCGCCACCATCTGGATGCGGTGCTCGACGCGGCGCAGGAAGAGATAGGCCTCGGCCAGCTGATCGCGCACCGTCCCCTCGATCCACCGGTCGCGCACCAGCGCGTCGAGCGCGGACAGGGTCCGGGGCGAGCGCAGGTTCGGGTCGCGCCCGCCGGCGATCAGCTGCTGGGTCTGGACGAAGAACTCCACCTCGCGGATGCCGCCGCGCCCGAGCTTCACATTGTGACCTTCCACCGCCACCACGTCGTGGCCGCGAAAGGCATGGATCTCGCGTTTCATCGCATGGACGTCGGCGATCGCCTGATAATCGAGGATGCGGCGCCAGACGAAGGGGCCGAGCTCGGCGAGGAAGGCGCGCCCGACCTCGAGGTCGCCGGCCACCGGGCGCGCTTTGATATAGGCGGCGCGCTCCCAGGTGGCGCCCTCGCGTTCGTAATAGGCCAGGGCGGCGGCGGTCGAGAGCGCGACCTGCGTCGAGCCGGGATCCGGCCGCAGCCGCAGGTCGACCCGCAGCACATACCCCTCGCCGGTGCGCTCCTGGAGCAGGCGCACCAGCCCCTTGGTGAGCTTCACGAAGAAAGGCGAAGCGTCGACGCCCGCCGCGAGCGGGGCGACGTCGCGGTCATAGACCACGATCAGATCGATATCCGAGGAATAGTTCAGTTCCCGTGCGCCGTGCTTGCCCATGGCGATGACCGCGAGGCCGCAGCCTTGTCCCGGCGCGTCCGGATCGCCCGGCGCGAGCCGCCCTGCCGCGCGCGCCTCGCGCAGCAGCCAGTCGAGGCCCGAGGTGATCGCGGCATCGGCGATGTCGGTGAGGGCGCCGGTGACGGCGGCGAAATCGAGCGCGCCGGACATGTCGCCGAGCGCGATCAGCAGCGCGGCTTCCGCGCGCATGCGCCGCAGCGCGGCCATCACCCCGGCTTCGTCCGGCGAGGCCCGCACCGCGCCGACACCTTCCGCGATCAGGGCGGCGAGGCGGTCCGACGGCGGTTCGCCGAGGCAGCGCAGCAGACGCGTGGGCGCGAACCGGATGAGTTCGAGGAGGAAGGGCGAGCCCTCCGCAACCCCGAGAAGCACCTGCCGCGCGCAGGGATTGGCCGCGAAAAGCGCGCCGAGCTCCGCCTGCTGCGCCGCGTCCAGCCGCTCGGTCGCCTGGGATAGCTTGAGCGCGGCCGTATCCGCATCGGCCACGACGGGCGCTTCCCGCATGCGGGCGGCGAGCGTGTCCCGTCTGATCGTTTGGTTTGCGGTCGAGGCGGCCATCGCTCCCCTAAAGGCACATCGGCCCTCTATTGTGCAAGCCCTTCCACCGGCAGCGCCGGCAGCCGGAGCGCCACCCGCAGGCCCGGTTCGGCATCAGCGAATGCAAGCGTGCCGCCGTGCAACCGCGCGACCGCCGCGACCAGCGCCAGTCCGAGCCCGGAGCCGGGCCGGGAACGGCTCGTATCGAGCCGAACGAAGCGCTCGACCACGCGCTCGCGGTCCTTGGCGGCGATGCCCTCGCCGGCATCGGAGACCTCCAGCACCGCCAGATCCCCGTCGCGCGACAGCCGGACCGCGATCCGGCCCCGGCCGCCATCCTTGGGCAGGCCGTATTTGATCGCATTGTCCACGAGATTCGCGAGCGCCTGCGCCAGAAGTTCGCGCACGCCGCGCACCTGCACCCGCCCCGCCTCGACCGTCAAATCGAGGCCCTGCTCGTCAGCGAGCGGCTCGTACAATTCGGCGACGTTCTCCGCGATCTCCTTGAGGTCGATCTCGGCCATCGTATCGAGCGCCTGCCCCGCCTCGGCGCGGGCGATCATGAGCAGCGCGTCGAAGGTGCGGATCAGCGCGTCGCTCTCCTCGATCGTGCCTTCGAGCGCGCTGCGCCACTCCGCGTCGCTGTGCGCCCCGCGCAGCGCCGCCTCGGCCTTGTTGCGCAGCCGGGTCAGCGGGGTCTTGAGATCGTGGGCAATGTTGTCCGACACCTCCTTCAGCCCGGCCATCAGGCCCTCGATGCGGTCCAGCATGGCATTGAGGCTGAGCGCCAGGCGGTCGAACTCGTCGCCGGTGCCCGCCACCGAGAGGCGGCCGGACAGGTCGCCGGCCATGATGGTTTCCGAGGTCGCGGTCATCGAATCGATCCGCTTCAGCACCCGCCGCGTGACGAAGAAGCCGCCGACCAATCCGAGCACCAGGATCAGGACCAGCGCGCCCTGGGCGGGGCGCACGACGAGCCGCCGCACGGTGTCGCGTTCCTCGACGTCGCGGCCGACCAGCAGCCGGTAGCCGCCGGGCAGGAGGAAGACCTGAACGAAAGCGAGATTCTCCTTCGCCCCCGGCTCCTCGGAGCGGCGATAGGCGGTGAACTGGGTTCCCGGGCTGTCGAGAAGACCGAGCGGGAGGTCCGAGACGTTGGAGGCCAGCACCTCGCCCGCGAAATTCGCCAGCACATAGATGTTCGATCCGGGCCGCCGGGTGCGGCGGTCGATCACAAAAACGAGGCGCTGGATCCCGCCCATGCGGTATTGCTCGGCGAGGAAACGCACCTCGGCGCCGACATTCTCCGCCACCTGCCCTTCGATCAGCTGGCGCGTGTGCCACGCCACATAGCCGATCATGAACAGCGCGAAGACCGCGAACACGACGAGATAGACCGCCAGCAGCTTGAAGGCCGTGGTGCGGACCAGCCGGGCGAGGTTGCGCGGAAGAATCTTCATGCGACAGGCCCAGGGGCGCCGGCCGCAGACGGCCGGCTGCGGCGGAAAGGAGCGAGGGGGCTCACCGCAGCCCTTCGCGCACCATATAGCCGGCCCCGCGCACGGTATGGATCAGCGGCACCTCGAAACCCTTGTCGATCTTGCCCCGCAGCCGCGAGACATGGACGTCGATCACATTGGTCTGCGGGTCGAAATGATAGTCCCACACATTTTCGAGCAGCATCGTGCGCGTCACCACCTGCCCGGCATGGCGCATGAGATATTCGAGCAGGCGGAATTCGCGCGGCTGGAGCGGGATGTCCTTGCCGCCGCGCGCGACGCGGTGCGCCAGCCGGTCGAGTTCGAGATCGCCGACCCGGTAGAGCGTATCGGCGGCCTGCGGCGCCGCGCGGCGCGACAGCGCCTCGACGCGCGCGAGAAGCTCGGTGAAGGCGTAGGGCTTGGGGAGATAATCGTCGCCGCCGGCCCGCAGACCCATCACCCGGTCGTCGACCTGGCCGAGGGCGGACAAGATCAGCGCGGGCGTCGCTTCCCCGCGCCGCCGCAATTCGGCGACCACCGACAGGCCGTCCCGCCGCGGCAGCATGCGGTCCACCACCAGCACGTCGTAACGCCCGTCGAGGGCGAGGGCGAGGCCCGCCTCGCCGTCCGCGGCATGTTCCACGACATGGCCCGCCTCGCGGAACGCCTTGCGCAGATAGTCGGCCGCGTCGCGGTCGTCCTCGATCAGGAGAAGGCGCATGGCGAAATCTTGGTCCGTTTCCCGAGTCGCGCTCATGCTTCCACATCCCTGTCACGGCCGCCAGCGGCCCGCCCCTCCATGCCAAGCCGGCGCGGAGGCTTACGCGCTCCGCGCCGGATCTCCGCGGCGGCATGAAGGGGCGACCGTGCCGCCGGAAGTAGACGGCCCGGCGCGCGGACGAGGATCCGGTCGGCGCGAGATCCGACCGGCCCCTCCGCGACGCCGGGCCGAAGGTGTCAGCCGGCCTTGTCGGAGAGGGTGACGGCGACGAAGCGCACGCCCTGCTCGCCCTTCACCCGCATCAGGACCGCCTTGCGGTTCTCGGCCTTGGCGGCGGCGAGGCCGTCGCGCACGTCGTTCGCGCTCGACACCGCCTTGCCGCCGACGTCGAGGATGACGTCGCCCGAGCGGATGCCGCGCTGGGCGGCGGCGCCGTTGGGATCGACCTCGGTGACCACGACGCCTTCAGTGCCGGCGCCCTGGACCGATTTGGCAGGGGCGAGCTGGAGGCCGAGGCGGGGCACGTCGGTCCCGGCCTGCTTGCCGCCGCTCTTCTCGGAGAGGCTGGCCTGCTGCTCGTTCGGAAGCTGTTCGAGCTTCACGTCCATCGCCAGCGTCTTGCCGTCGCGGATGACCGAGAGGGCGACGGTGGAGCCCGGCTTCATCATGCCGATGCGGCGCGACAGGTCGCGGGCGTCCTTGACGGTGTCGCCATTGACCTTGGCGACCACGTCGCCGCTCTTCAGGCCGGCCTTGGCGGCGGGCGTGTCGGGCTGGACCTGGGCGATCAGCGCGCCCTGCGCCTCGTTGAGGCCGAGGCCGGAGGCGAGGTCGTCGGTCACCGGCTGGATCTGCACGCCGATATAGCCGCGCGCCACCTTGCCGCTCTCGCGGAGCTGGTTCACCACCGTCTTGACGGTCTCGGACGGGATCGCGAAGGCGATGCCGACATTGCCGCCGGAGGGCGAGACGATCGCGGTGTTCATGCCGATCACCTCGCCGTTGAGGCCGAAGGTCGGGCCGCCGGAATTGCCCCGGTTCACCGCCGCGTCGATCTGCAGGAAGTCGTCATACGGCCCGGCGCCGATGTCGCGGCCGCGCGCCGAGACGATGCCCGCCGTCACGGTGCCGCCGAGGCCGAACGGGTTGCCGACCGCGATCACCCAATCGCCGATGCGCGGCGGGGTATCGGAGAGCTTGACCCACGGCAGGTCGTTCTTGCCTTCGATCTTCAGCAGCGCCACGTCGGTGCGCGGATCCGTGCCGATCACCTTGGCCGTATAGTCCTTGCCGTCGGTGGTGGTGACGTCCACTTCGCTCGCGCCGTCGATGACGTGGTTGTTCGTCACCACGTAGCCATCGGCGGAGATGATGAAGCCGGACCCCTGTCCGGCCACGCGCCGGCCGGGCTGCTCGCCGCCGCGCGGGCCGCGCGGCTGGCCGTTCGGGCCGCCTTCGAAGCCGAAGCGCTTCAGGAAGCGCTCGATCTGCGGCGGCACGTCGCCGCCGAACGGACCGTCTTCGCCCATCGCCATCTGGCGAGGATCGACGTCCTTCTTGACCTTCACCGAGACGACGGCGGGCGACACCTTTTCCACCACGTCGGCGAACGAATTCTGGCCCGCGGACTGGTTCGTCGAGATCTGGGCGGACGCCGGCGACGTGTAAGGCGGCAGGAACTGCCCGGCGACCACGCCGGTCATGGCGAGGCCGACGGCGCCGGCGAGAAGCGCGGCGCGGCGGCGGCGGACACGTGACGAGGGGGAAGTGATGCCGGTCATGGGGATCTTCGTCTCTCTCGATGTCGCCCCACGATGGGGCAGGCTCGGGAACGGATCCTAGGAGCGGGATCATTACAGTCGGCTGGCGGGAGGATTACGGAGCTGTAATGTGCGTCACGCCTGCGTGAGAAGGGTAAAGCGCAGGTGAAGCCGCGCCGACGCGGCACCCCGCCAAGCGGGGTGCCGCACCTGGCTTGGCACCCGCCTCAGGTCGGCTCGAACTTGGCAGCCGCCAGAAGGTCGCTTCCCTTCTTGAGATAAGCGCGCTCGAAGGCGTCGAACTGCGCGGGCGTCTCGGTCAATGGCACGACGCCGATCTTCGCCAATTGGCCGCTGTCCGCGAGCGAGCGCACCGTCTCGTTGATGTCGGCGTTCAGCGTCTTCACCAGGTCCGCCGGCAGGTTCTTCGGCCCCCAGACGCCATACCAGGAGGACAGATCGAGGCCGGGCAGGCCGCTTTCCGCCGCGGTCGGCACATCCGGCGCGAGGCTGCTGCGCTTGGCCGAGGTGAGGGCGACCGCCTTGACGTTCCCGGCCTGGGCGGAGGGAAGCAGCGCGACCACCGGATCGATCATGAGCTGCACGTTGCCGCCCGCGACATCCATCAGCCCGGGCGCCGTGCCCCGATAGGGGATGACGTTGAGATCGAGCTTCGCGAGCCGGTTGAATTCCAGCGTGGCGAGGTGGCCCGGCGACCCCATGGCGGAGGCGGCAAAATTCCACTGGTCCGGCTTCTGCCGCGCATTCGCGACGATTTCGGCGATCGTCGTTTCCGGCTGCTTCGGTGACATGACGAGCATCATCGGCGCTTCGCCGGCCAAAGCGATCGGCGTGAAATCGGCGATCGGATCGTAAGGCGCCGTCTTCATCACGCTCGCGGCCATCACATGCGTGCCCGCCGAGAACAGAATGGTGTAGCCGTCCGGATCGGCCTTCCGGACCACGTTCCCGCCGACGGATCCATTGGCGCCGCTGCGGTTGTCGACGACGACCGTGTAGCCCTTCAGCTCGCCGAGTCGCTTGGCGATCAGGCGCGCGAACACGTCGACGCCGCCCCCCGGCGCAAACGGCACGATCATTTTGATCGGCCGGTTGGGAAAATCATTGGCGGCCGCCGAAAGGATCGACGGGGCGACCGCCGCGCCGAACAGGACCGCCGAGGAGATCAGAAAATCCCGTCGCTTGAGCATCGTTTCCTCCACTCGCCGCCATTTTGGTTCGGTCGGCGAAAGTCATTTTGTTATTGCATGGACACAAGAAACGGCGGTCCGCCCGCGACACCCGATCCGGGCCGCCGAAGCGGCCCGGAAAAGGCGTCGTCGCCCGGACCGCCCCGGAGGCGGTCCTATCCGATCACGCCGCGAGGGCGGTTTCGAGCCCGGCGAGGCCCGAGGCCTTCACGGCAGCCCGGATTTCCGCATCGGCGGCATCGCCGAGCGGCTTCAAAGGCTCGCGGATATTGACATTGTCGATCAGGCCGCGCGCGCGCAGCGCATGCTTGAGCGCGACGGTCCCTTCCATGTGCGAGCCGCGATGGTAGACCGCCCGGGTCAAGGGCAGAAGCTGATCGTGATACTTGCGCGCAAGGGTGTAGTCCTGCGCCTTGCCGGCGTTCAGGAACGCGATCAGCAGTTCGGGCGCCATGTTGCCGTAGCCGACCAGCAGGCCGTCGACATCGAACATTGTGGGCAGCAGCCACTCGTCGTGGCAGGACATGATGGCGAGGTCCGGGAAAGCGTTCTTCAGCGCCGGGATTTCGTCGTACCAGCGCTTCATGTCGCGCACGCCGTTCTTGGTGGCGGTGACGCCGGGAAGCGCGGCGATTTCGAGCTGGGTGGCGAGGTCGTAATTCGCCTTGGTCACGGCCGGGTACTGGAACAGGATGCATTCGAGGCCGGACTGCGCCACCGCCTTGTAGCGATCCTGCGGCGCGCCCTTCTGGTAGCCGAAGCGCAGCCAGCCATGGTTCGGATAGACGAGCGCGGCGCTCGCGCCGGCGTCGATCTTCTTCTGGGCCTCGATCTCGGCGACCCTGGTCCCTTCGCCGGTAATACCCGCGACCACGGGCAGCGGCGTCGCATCCTTATAGACGCGAATCAGCTCGAGCTGCTCGTCATGGGTGAGGAAGGTGCCCTCCCCGGCATGCCCGAGAATGACCAGGCTCTTCACGCCCGGAATGGCGGCCAGCCATTTGGCGAGGCGCGCATTGCCGTCGAAATCGACGTCGCCATTGTCCTTGAAGAGCGTGACGGGGGCGGGATTGAGACCCTTCCAGTCGATAGCCATGGTGTCTTTCCTTCCTTGGGAAATGTTCCGACCCGTTGTGACCGGTCCGCCGAGGACGATCCGCAGCCCTGCTTTGGATCGTTAGCGGGAACGTTCCCATAATTGTCCTTGTGCATTCCCCCTGTCAATCTTTTAAGTGTGTCTCGGCAGGGAGCGAACAACGTGTTCCAGGACGACGACACTCCGGAGCGGCAGGCCCGCATCACGATTCACGACGTCGCGGCGGCGGCGGGCGTCTCGAAGTCGACGGTGTCGCGCATTCTCGACGAACGCCTCCCGCGCTCCGAGAGCGAGACCGCGCTGCGCGTCCGGCAGGTCGCTGCCCGGCTCGGTTATGTCCGCGACGTTTCGGCCGCCAGCCTGAGGCGGGGGCAGACCAACACGATCGGGGTGATCGTGCCGCGCCTCACGGACACGGTCATGGCCATGCTCTACGAGGCGCTGGCGCGCGCCTGTGGGAAATCCGGCCTGTTCGCCATCGTCGCCACGACCGACGACGAACCGCGCGCCGACCGTGCCGCGGCAAAGACCCTGCTTCAAAGGGGGGTGGACGGGCTGATTCTTTCCACCGCCCGCGAGGATGACGATTTTCCCGGCGAACTCGCGGAGCGCGGCGTGCCGTTCGTGCTGGCGCTGCGCAGCGACGGCAAGAGCCTGTCCTCGGTGGGTGACGACCGGCTCGGCGGCTATCTCGCCGCGCGCCATCTGCTGGACCTCGGGCATCGCCGCATCGGCATCATCGCCGGTCCGAGCTATGCCTCCAGCAGCCGGGCGCGGGTCGAAGGCTATCGCCAGGCTTTGGTGGAAGGCGGAGCAGATGTCGACGCGGACCTGGTCGTCGGTTCGACGTTCGGCATCGATTCCGGCGCCGATTCGGCCGAACGGCTGATGCAGCTCGCCGTGCCGCCCACCGCCATTTTCGCGGTCAATGACAACACCGCGATCGGCGCGCTGTCGGCGCTCACGCGCCGGGGGCTGCGGGTCCCGGCCGACATGTCGCTGGTGGGCTATAACGACATCCCGATCGTCAGCCGCCTGCCCACCGCACTCACCACCGTGCGGGTGCCGTTCGACCAGATCGCCGCCGCCGCGCTCGATCTTCTGATGCACGGCGCGCCGACGGAAAGCGCCCGCATGCGCATGGCGATGCCGACGCTCATCCCCCGCCGCTCGACCGCCCCGCCGAAGCCGGCCGGCTGACGGGACGCGCGCGGCGCGAACGCGCGTGGAGCACGAAGACGCGGGAGGGTTGGCGCGGTCAGGGCGCCGTGTCGTCTCGGCTTCCGGCGAGGAGCCGCGCGACGCGCGCTTCCTCCTCCGCGCTCAATCGGGCGGGCGGAGCGGCCTCACGCCGCCGCATCCCCGCCCAGGCCACCGCTCCGCCCAGCACCAGGAACAGGACCGGCGCCCCCCACAGCAGCGCGTTGCGCCAGGAAAAGACCGGGCGCATCAGCACGAATTCGCCATAGCGCGAAACCAGATAGTCGAGCACCTGGCGGTCGCTGTCGCCGGCCTGGAGCCGCTCGCGCACCAGCAGCCGCAGGTCGCGGGCGAGCGGCGCGTCGCTGTCGTCGATCGATTGATTCTGGCAGACCATGCAGCGCAATTCGCGCGACAGATCCCGCGCCCGCTCCTCCAGGACCGGATCGGGCAGCACCTCGTCCGGCTGCACCGCCAGGGCCGGAAGCGCCGCCAGGAGCAGCACGGCGGCGGCACAGGCCGCCCGACATCGAGACCGAATGGACATCGGATTATCGCTTGCGGTGCTGGGTGAGAAACACGGTTACGACCCCGATCAGCGTCGTTCCCGCCACGACGGTGGCAAACGCGGGAAACCCCAAGTGAAGAGCCCAGGCCGACAAAGCCAGTGCGCTGAATGCAAAGCCGCCGGCGAGCCCCTGCGCGACCCTGTTTTCCCGCACCATCTCCCGCATCGAGGCATCCTCCACCGACCGGCGATGGCGAGCCTCCTCCTCAAACTGACGAAAGATGCGCTCCGCACCGTCCTTCACCAAGTGATCGTAATTCTCCAGAATTGCGGGAGGCGGGAGCGGACCAGACCATTCGGCCATGACCCGCGCGCCGATCGGAGGGTCGGACGCCTCTTCCGCCTGGTCCGGCTCCGGTGAGCTGCGCGCTTGTTACCTCTTGGCGCGTGCTTTTTCACGTGTCACGACCTCGACGGCGCGCCGCATGTCGGCACCGAGGCGCTGCCAGTCCTGGTGCAGGGCGTCCGCAGCGGATCGCGGTCGTGCGAATTCGAGCCGATGCGGCGCCGACAGGCTCAGCAATGATCCGAAGCGCGCCACGGTCTTGCGCAAGGTTCGCCCGGCGAAATCCTGTGAGCCCTTCATCGCCTCGATCTCCACGACCATCGATACAGTCTGCCTGACGTTAACGTCAAGAAATTGAACGTCCGGACGATGGATCCGGTCGGCGCACCCGTTTCACTCCGCCGGCACCGCGGACGGGGCGCGGCGGCGGGCGGGCTTGGGCGCGCCGACCCTGAGGCGCCGGTCGGCGAGGGAAAGCAGACCGCCGAGCGCCATCACCACGGCGCCGAGCCAGATCAGCGTGACCAGCGGCTTCCAGGTCGCGCGCACCGCGAGCAGGCCGTCCGGCGCCTCGTCGCCCGCGGCGACATAGAGCTGGCTGAAGCCGAAGGTGCGGATGCCGGATTCCGTCGTGGCGGACTGGCGCGCGGTGAACAGCCGCTTCGCCGCCTCGATCGTGCCCTGCTCGACCCCGCCGGAGCGGATCGAGAACACCGCCACGCGGGCGCTGAAATTCGGCCCGGTGCGATTTTCGAGCCGGTCGAGCGTCAGAGTCCGGGTGCCGATCTGCATCTGGTCGCCGAGCCGGAGGCCGGCAATCTTCTCGAGGCTCCAACTGCTTTCGCACACGATGCCGATGAGGCAGATGCCGACGCCGATATGGGCGATCGCGGTGCCGAAGGCGGAGCGCGGCAGGCCCGAGAGCCGCGCCAGCGACACCCGCGCGGGCAGCCGACCGATGCCGGCACGCTCGGCGATGTCGGTCAGCGCGCCGATGATCACGAACACCGCGATGGCGAGCACCACCGGCGCCAGGACCGGGCCGCCTTCTTCCGCCGCCGCCGTGACCACGGCGGCCACCACGGCGAAGCCGGCGGCCAAAGTCAGGCGCTGGGCGACGCCCATCAGGTCGCCGCGCTTCCAGGCGAGCATCGGCCCGAACGGCACGGCGAGGACGAGCGGCAGCATCAGGCCGCCGAAGGTCAGGTTGAAGAAAGGCGGGCCGACCGTGATCTTGTCGCCGGTGACGGCCTCGAGCGCCAGCGGATAGAGCGTGCCGACGAAGACCGCGGCGGTGGCGGCGGTGAGGAAGAGATTGTTGAGCACCAGCGCGCCTTCGCGGGACACCGGCGCGAACAGGCCGCCCTGGCGCAGCGTGCCGGCCCGCAAGGCGAACAGGAACAGGCCGCCGCCGACGAAGAAAGCGAGAATGGCGAGGATGAAGACGCCGCGCGTCGGATCGGTCGCGAAGGCATGCACCGAGGTCAGCACGCCCGAGCGCACCAGGAAGGTGCCGATCAGCGACAGCGAGAAGGCGAGAATGGCGAGGAGGATGGTCCACACCTTCAGCGCGTCGCGCTTCTCCATCACCACCGCCGAATGCAGCAGCGCGGTCGCGGCGAGCCAGGGCATCAGGGAGGCGTTCTCCACCGGGTCCCAGAACCACCAGCCGCCCCAGCCGAGTTCGTAATAGGCCCAATAGGAGCCCATCGCGATGCCGAGCGTGAGGAAGATCCAGGCGGCCAGCGTCCAGGGCCGCACCCAGCGCGCCCAGGCGGCGTCGATCCGTCCCTCGATCAGCGCCGCCATGGCGAAGGCGAAGGAGATCGAGAGGCCGACATAGCCGAGATAAAGCAGCGGCGGGTGGATCGCGAGACCGGGATCCTGGAGCACCGGATTGAGGTCGGCGCCCTCGGCCGGAGCCGGCACCAGACGCTGGAAGGGATTGGACGTGAACAGGATGAACAGCAGGAAGGCGGTGGCGATCGAGCCCTGGACGGCGAGCACATTGGCCTTCAGCCGGTCCGGCAGATTGCCGCCGAACAGCGCCACCAGGGCGCCGAACACGCCGAGCACGAGGACCCACAGGAGCATCGAGCCCTCGTGGTTTCCCCAGGTCGAGGTGATCTTGTAGATGGTCGGCATGCGCGAGTGCGAATTGTCGACCACGTTGACGACCGAGAAGTCGGACGCGAGATACAGCGCCACCAGCGCCGCGAAGGCGAGGCTCAGGAAGGCGAAAAGGGTGATCGCCACCGGCGAGGCGACCCCCATCAGCGTCGCGTCGCCCTTGGCCGCCCCCCAGGCGGGGACCACGGTCTGGACCAGCGCGAGCGCGAGCGCGAGGATCAGGGCATAATGCCCGAGTTCGGCGATCACCGGGCCACGCTCCCGCCCGCCGAGACCGGGACGGCGGCGCCCGCCCGCGCATTCTGCGCGTCTTCCATCCAATGGCCGCTCTTCTTCAGCGTGTCCGCGACCTCGCGCGGCATATAGCGCTCGTCATGCTTGGCGAGCACGGTGTCGGCGGAGAAGGTGCCGTCCGGCCGCAGGGCGCCCTCGGTGACCACCCCCTGCCCCTCGCGGAACAGGTCCGGCAGCATGCCGGAATAGGCGACATTCACCCGCGCGGCGCCGTCGGTGACGACGAAGCGGACGTTCGGCCCCTCTTTGACCAGGCTGCCGGCCTCGACCAGCCCGCCGAGGCGCAGCCGCTCGCCGGGCGCGACCTGGCGCTGCGCGACCTCGGTCGGGGTGCGGAAGAACACGATCGTATCGTTGAGGGCGGTCAGGATCAGTCCGGCGGCGAGCCCGAGCACGCCCAGCGCGGCACCGATCAGGACGAGGCGGCGGCCTTTGCGTGTCACTCTCTTGCCTGCCTTTCCGTCCGGCCGGGTTTCATCCGCCCACTCCCAATTCCTTCGCCACGGCCTCGATCCGCGCCTGCGCCGCGGCATCGCCGACAAACGTCGCGCGCGCCGTATCGAGCGCGCCGCGCGCCTTTTCCGCATCGCCCAGCACGCGCCACGCCCGGGCGAGGCGCAGCCAGCCGTCGAGATCCTTCGGCTCGCTCTTGAGCCGGGTTTCCAGCCGCTCCACCATGCCTTGGATCATGGCGCCGCGCTCCGCGCTGCTCAACGCGGCCGCGGCGGCGACATCCTCCGCGCTCGGCCCCGGTGTGGCGGGCGCCGGCGCACCGATCCGGGCGAGACCGGCGCGCACGATGCCGGCCCAGGGCGCGTTCGGCGGCGCCTCGCGCAGCATCTGGCCCCAAATGTCGGCGGCATCTTGGCGGCGGCCGTCCTGCTCGGCGGCGAGGCCGAGAAAATAGCGCGCCCGCGGCAAGGTGGGATCGAGGGCGAGCGCGGCCTGGAAGGCGCGGACGGCGTCCTGCGTCACGACGCCCTCGGAGCGGACCACCATCGCCTCGCCCAGCGCCGCCTGCCGTTCGGCGGTCGCGCCGAGCAGGCGCGCCGCCTGCGCATAAGCGCGGACCGCATCGTCCGGCCGGCCGAGCTTGAGATAAACCGGCGCGAGAATTTCGTAGCCGCGCCCGTCCTGCGGGTTGGCGGCGAGATGATCCTCCACCCGCCGCACCAGGATCGCGACGTCGGACCCGTCCGGCGGCGCGGACAGCCGGGCGGCGAGCGGCATGCCCGGCACGCTTGGCGTGCCGAGGGCGGCATAGAGGCCGGCGCCGAAGGCCGGAATGAGCACCAGGGCGGCGAGCGCGGCCACGCGCCGGCGCCCGGCGGTGCTTGCCCCTGCGGCCGCCGGCGCGGTGTCGGCCGACAGAAGGCGCCGGGCCACTTCGAGGCGCGCCGCCTCGGCCTGTTCCGGCGGGAGGCGGCCGGAAGCCGCGTCGCGGTCGAGTTCGGCCAATTGGTCGCGATAGACCGCAAGGTCCGCCTCGCGCGCCGCGCGTTCGGTGCGCTGCCGGCTCAACGGCCAAAGCACCGCCATCACCGCGAGGGCGGTCATGAACGCGAAGGCCGCGAAAAGCGGAGCGGATATCATGTCCCAAGCCGTTAGCGGAGGACGCCGGCAAAGCAAAGGCTGCTTTCCGTCGCGGGACGGCTTGACGCGCCCGCCTCTCCGAGCCGTGATCGAACGGACCGCGATCTGATATATTGACCTGTCTCAAACCTGGAGGGCGCATGGCCCTGTTCGACCATCTCGGCGCCGCACTCGGCAAAGGCGGCGCATTTTCCGGCTTCCTGGCCTCCGCCCTGTCCAGCCAAGTGCCGGCCCGCCTCTCCGCGGCGCTGGCGGCCAGCCCCTATGGCGATCTCGACGGTCTCCTGGAGCGGTTCCGCGAGGCGGGCTTCGGCGCCGAAGTCGAGTCCTGGCTCGGCGCGGGTGCGAACCTTCCGCTCACCGCCGAGCAGATCATGGAAGTGATCGACCCGATGACCCTGGGCGACCTCGCCGGCGCGCTCGGCGTGCCGCCGACCATGCTGCCGGGGCTGATCGCGCAATATCTGCCCCTCGCGGTGGACAAGCTCAGCCCGAACGGCGTCATCGAACTGCCGCCGGCCTGAGCGTCCCTCAGACGGTGTCGGTCCTGACCACCGTCCAGCCGCCTTCCGGCGCGCGGCAGGCGGCGCCGCGCGCGAGCTGGGGCCGGTTCTGCACGAAAATCGTGTGGGTGAAGTCGCGGCAGCGCACGAAGCCCGCGCGCGAATAGGCCGGGCCGGCGATGACCGTGCCATAGACCCCGTTGTCGCCGCGCCAGCCGACCGGCGTGCCCGGTCCGCCCTCTTCCAAAGCCGCGATCTCGGCGGCGACCGCGCGGCGGCGGTCCGCTTCGTCCAGATTCGCGCCGATGGCATTGTTCAGGACGCCGCCCTGCGCGACGGGAGGCGGGAGCGCGGCATTGGTCGTCCCGGTCCCCCGGGCGCCGGGCTGCCCGCCGATGGTGACGCACGCGCCGAGCGCAGCGCAGACCAGAGCGACGACAACCAGCCGAACCGCGAGCATGACCCATCCCCCGCGCGACGGCGCCGCGCCTGTCCGGAGGATTGGCGGCAAAGCCGGGCGCGCGCAAGAGGGCAAGATGCCCTTGCGTCCGTTCGACCCTGCATCGGGACCCGTCATGCGGGGAAAGATACCGTCCCGGCGCCGTGGGTCCGATCGGAGTCTCCGCGCATGTTCGCCAGGAGCGAAGCGGCACCGCGCGCCCGCGCCGATCCGCGTGCATCGCAACCCGATCGGATCGGACTCTAAGCCGCCGGCAGAAAGAGTTCGGCCCGCAGGCCGCCGATCGGCGCGGTGCCGAGTTCGAGCTGGCCGCCATAGAGGGTGGCGAGTTCCTGGACGATCGACAGGCCGAGCCCCGAACCCGGCTTGGATTCGTCGAGGCGGCGGCCGCGGCGCCCCACCTCTTCGCGTTTGGCGGGGGCGAGGCCGGGACCGTCATCGTCGATGACGATGCGCAGGAATCCGCGGTCGAACGGCTGGGCCGGGGGCGCGGTGAAGACTTCCACCTCGACCTGGCCGTGCGCCCATTTGCAGGCATTGTCGATGAGGTTGCCCACCATTTCCTCGATGTCCTGCCGCTCGCCGCGGAACTGAACGTCTTCCGGGCAGCGTATGTCGATGGCGAGGTCCCGCGCGCGGTGCATCTTCTCCATGGTGCGCGCCATGGCGAGCAGCAGAGGGTGGAGGTCGCACACCGTCACCGGCATCGACACGCGGGCCGCCAGCCGCGCCCGTTCGAGATGGTGCGCCACCTGATCGCGCATCACGCCGGCCTGATCGCGCACCCGCTGCGCCAAAGGATCGTCGCGCGTCCCGGCCTCGTTGAGCAGCACCGACAAAGGTGTCTTCAGGGCATGGGCGAGATTGCCGACATGGGTCCGAGCGCGCTCCACCACCTCCCGGTTCGCCTCGATCAAGCCGTTGACCTCGCGCACCAGGGGGCCGACCTCTTCGGGATAGTCCTCGTCCAGCGTCTCGGCCTTGCCGGACCGCACATCGGCGAGGTCGCGCGACAGGCGCTCCAGCGGACGAAGCCCGAAGCGGATCTGGAACAGCACGATCAGAAGAAAGGCGAGGCCGAGAACCGCGAAGGTGCCGACCAGAGCGAGATTGAAGCTCGCAATCTCGCCGTCGATCTCGGACGCGTCCCCGGCGACGGTGACGACGAAGCGCCCATCGGTGCCGAGATCGAGCGCGCGCTGCACCGCGCGCAGGCGCTGCCCCTCCGGCCCGATGATGTAACCCTGCCGGATCCCGCCGGCATCCGGCAGGCCGGAGGCTTCGAGCAGCGGCAAAGCGGTATCCACCAGCGACCGCGAGACGCGGTTGCGCGGCGTGTCCGGGTCCGTGCGGGCGACCTGCCAATACCAGCCCGACATGGGAAACAGGAACAGCGGCTCCCCGAGCGCCTGGGGGGCGGGCAGCTCGGCACCCGGCCCGTTGCCGGCGACCTCCGCGACGATGGTTTTGAGATAGATTTCCAGCCGGCGGTCGAAGGCGCGCTCGGTGCCGGTCCGGTACAGCGAGGACAGGACGAAGCCGATCACCAGCAGCACCGCCGCGGTGACGACCACGCCCGAAAGGAACAGGCGGAAGGCCAGCGAACCCGTGCCGAGCTGCGCCCGCATGTCTAGCGCTGGACGACGGGCGCCCTCATCGCGGCGCCTCCGGAGGCGCGATGAGATAGCCGAGGCCGCGGACGGTCTGGATCAGATCGGGATCGATCTTCTTGCGCAGCCGCCCGACGAACACCTCGATCGTATTCGAATCGCGGTCGAAATCCTGATCGTAGAGATGCTCGACCAGTTCTCCGCGCGACACCACGCGGCCGGCATGATGCATGAGATAGGCGAGCAGCCGATATTCGTGGCTGGTCAGCTTCACCGAGCTGCCGCTCACCGAGACGCGGCCCGAGCGGGTGTCGAGACGCACCGGACCGCAGACCAGTTCGCTGCTGGCATGGCCGGTGGCGCGGCGCAGCAAGGCGCGCAGGCGCGCCAGCACTTCCTCCATGTGGAACGGCTTGGTCACGTAATCGTCGGCGCCGGCATCGAAGCCCTGCACCTTGTCGCTCCAGCGGTCGCGCGCGGTGAGGATCAGGACCGGCATGGTCCGCCGCGCCCGGCGCCAGCTTTCGAGCACCGAGATCCCGTCGACCTTCGGCAGCCCGATGTCGAGGATGACCGCGTCGTAAGGTTCGGTGTCCCCGAGAAACAAACCCTCGTCGCCGTCGAACGCCGTATCGACCGCATAGCCGGCCTCCCCCAGCGCCGTCACCAGCTGCCGATTCAGGTCCGGATCGTCTTCAACCACAAGGAGCCGCACGATGCCTGTTGCACTCCGTTTTCAAGCCGAGCCCGACATTGCCAGAAGACGGCGCGAGCGTCACGTTTCGCACGTCACGTTTTGCACGTCACGTTTGGCACGTCGCGTTCCGCACGTCACGGTCCGCGCTTGCCTTACCGCCAGCCGCAGAGCGTGCGGCCCGCGGCATTGTGTGCCTTGGCCTGGCGGATCGTGTCGTCGCTGTCGGCCGCCGACCAGCGGATCGGCGCGGCCGCGGCACAGAACACGTCAGTCCCGCCGGAAGCCGTCATCGTCGCGCAGCCGGCCAGCACCAGAATCGGCATCAGCAGCGGCACGCGCGCGGCGCGCCACGGAAATCGCCCGGTTCGCATCTTCTTTCTCCTTCGCCTGGCGGTCGTTCCATCCCCTCTGGCGCGCGCGCCGCCCCGCCGCGAGCGCGAGCAGGAGCGCGCCGGCCGCCATTGCGAGCTTGAGCGCGGCCCGCATGCCGAGCAGCCGCGCGGCGAAAACCAGACCGGTGCCGATCAATCCGGCGCCGGCCGCCGCCTGGATCCACCAGGGCACGGCATAGACGACGAAATCGTGCAGGCTCATGCCGCCGCCCTCTGCCGGACGACGAAGCGCCATCCCCCGATCGCGAGAGCGGCAAGGATCGCGGCAGCAAGCGCCCATTGCAGCGGACCCGGAGCCGACGCCGCATTGACCAGCGCTCCGGCGACCGCGATGCCGCCCGCAACGGCTTCGGGCGTGCGAGCGATGGTGGCGAGCGCCTGGTCGGACGGAGCCGCACGCGCACCCGCCGTCGCGCCCCCCTCCGAGTCCGCCGGGAGCAGCGGAACGCCGCGCGCAAGCGCACCGGCATCGCGCCGCACATCGGCGACGCGCGCGGCCCATCCTTTGCCGAAGACCGGCCAGGTGCGCAGCCCGCGCAACATGGCGAGCCGCTGGTCGCACAGCGCTTCCACCACCGCGCCGCGATCAAGCGCCGCCTGCGCCGCCGACAGAGTGACGGCGCCGATCTGGCCGTCGGCCGCAAGGCCCAGCGCCCGCTGGAGCCATTTGGCGGCCTGGACCGGCCCGGAATTCACCGCGGCGTCGAACACCGCATAATCGAGGCCGGCCGGCAGGTCGTCGCCGCGCACCGCGTCCCAATACTGGGTGCGGTAGATCGCCTGAAGTTCGGCCTCCTCGATCAGCTTCACCGAGCGCGGGGACAGTCCCCGGCGCGCCCGGTGGGCGTCGTAGACGCGCTGGATCACGCCCTTATTGGTGGGGCCACCGGGATCGGCGGGGTGGTTGGAATAGCCGCCCTCGTGGCGCAGCACGCGCGCGAGCGCCGCGCCGTAGCTGGACGCTGTCATTGCCCTCTCCTATGGTTCGGGGGTCGGAAAGCGGTGTTTCGCCGTGGCGCGCCGCGCTCAGGTTGCACGACGCCGTCGGCGCGCGGTTCAATGCGAGGACTTTGAATGGAACGGATCCTGGGGCGGATCTTCCTGATTTTTGTCCTTATTTTACTGACGTTCGTCTTCTATCTGCAGGTCAATTCGCTGGGAATGTACGTTCCGTTGCGCGCGATCATGAGCTGGGAGAAGCGCCAGGACGAGATCGACTGCTATTACTTCACCGGCGTCCACTTTCAGAAGGTGACCTATCATACGGCCCGGCAGGAATGTCCGCCCTGGATCGACATCTATTGATCGGGGGACGCGGGACCGGCGGCGGTGGGCCAGTCCTGCGCCGCCACGGCGCGCTGCGGGCAGCCGGCCAGGCGCGCGTGATGCGCCGCGTGCGCGGGATCCGCGAGCACCGCCACCGGCAGCGCCCATGTCAGGCCATCGGCCAGCGGGACGGGGGCGAGCACGGCGTCCGTCGCGCCCGGGCCGCGAACCGCATCGGCAGTCGCCGCGTCGAGGAGAATGAACAGCCCGGTCATAGCGCCCCCACTTCGGTCAGATAGGTCTGCGTCGCCGCGTGCAGGTCCGCCATCTCCTGTCCGGTCAGGCCCGCCCCGATAAAGCCCATGGCGATGGTGCGGGACGTCGGGTGCGCCGGGTCGACACCGCCGTTGCGGGATTGGCCCATCAGGTAGAAGGGGGCGTTCGGCGGTTCGACGGAGGCGAGGCTCGTGACGGCGAAGACCGTCGCGTTCCGATAGGTGGTGAAGCCCGCGGGCCCGGTCCGGGACGCCGCGAACAGGCCGAGCGAGGTCGAATTGTCGGTGTAGGTCTGCTCGCCGCAATTGACCCCCACCATGGCCAGAAATGCGTAGGGCAGCGGGAAGATATAGGCCAGCCGCAACGGCGGCCCGGAATCCGCGCCGATGAGCGCCGTGAATTCCACCGCTTCGGTCAGCGACCAGGCGCCGAAGGACGCGCTGTCCTGGGTGTAGCGGCCGCCCGCCGTCGCGGCGTTGAAGCCGGTGGAAAGGGCCTGGGTGACGCCGTCGCCGACATAGCCCCGGTTTGGGATGAAAGCCGGGCTGTTCAGGGTCGCGAGCGTGTAGGCGTCCTGGATCCAGTTCAGCCGCGCCGCCTGGGCGTCGTGCGCGGCGAGGAGATAGAGCGCGTCGAGCTTGGCCCAGATTCCGGCGGCGATCAGGGCGCGCACCAGGATGTCGATGGCGCCCGCCCGGGGCGGCGGCACCGCCATCCGGGCGATGAGCGCGGCGGTCTGCGCCGCGCGCGTCGGGCGGGCGTGCCGCCGCCGGAGGAGCGCGGCGCTGGGGATGTCGAGGCCGATCCCGGTCATCGGTCGCTCAGGGCGTAGATCGACAGGCCGGCCGTGGTGCCGGTCGCCCAGACCCGCCGGATCTGGACCGGCGGGAGCGGCTGGAGCCCCGGCGGGGCGATCAGGTCGACCGTCTCGGCATCGCTCGCCGCGCCGACGCAGGTGACGCGCACCCGGCCCACCCCGTCGGCGACACCCTCGGGGACATAGAGCCACAGGCTCTTGGCGTAGGGCGCGAGGTCCGCGGTGTCGGACGGCACGATCGCGCGCATCCGCCGCGCCGGCGAGGATGCGGACGGCGAGAGGCTGCGCAGGGGATCCTGCGCGGACTGGTAGGCCATGGACATCTCCTTGATGGGCCGCGTCAGGCGGCGGGTCCGGGGCAGAGGATGAGATGGGCGGCGACGCGCACCCGGCCGCCCGAAAACGCGCCGCCATTGGCGGTGAGGCGCACCGGCGTCGGGGCATAGACGGCGCTGGGGCCGATCACCCCGACATTGGAGGCGCCCACGGCGATGCCGAGCGCGCCGCCGAATTTCGCCGGCTCCCCGGCCAGGCCGCAATCATAGGAGGCCGCGCCGGTCACCGCCGCCAGGGTGCGGGTCGAAACCGCGAGCACGATCGCCCGCGCGGGGATCGCCTGGACCGTGTCGACATGGGCACCGGACAGGAGAACATCCTCCTCCAGCACCAGCGCCTCCACGGCCGCGCGGTGCGCGCTCGCCGCGAGCGGCGAGACGAAGGCGGTGCCGTCGAACACCCGCAGCCGGCCTTCCCCCGCGAGATAGGCACAGACGCCCGGGCGCACCGGGTAGAAGTCCCACGCCCCGGCCTCATAGGCGGCGATCCGGCCGGACTGGCCGGCCCAGGCGCCGCTCGCCCCCGCCGGCACGAACCAGCACTGCCCGTCGGACGGCGCGGCGGGCGGCGCGCTCACCGTGAGGCTTTCGAGGCTGAGCTGGGCCAGCGCGTCGAGCTGGCGCAGCGCGGCATTGTGGGTGACGTGCTTCTGCGCCTGCGCGGCGGCGAGATACGGCAGGCCGAGCCGGGCGGTGGCGTCGGGCATGGAAACCTCCTTGGACAGCGGATCAGACCGGCAGCGTCGCGGTGCGGAACGCGCCCGGCCCGAGGGCCGCCGACATCTGCGCGACGCGGACCGTGAGGGATGTGAGCGGCGCGCCGAAATCGGCCGCCTCCAGCGCCGCCGGATAGAGCAGCGCGGGCGTGGCGAGGTCGAAGCTGCGGCGCACCGCGGCGCCGTCCAGGATCTCCACGCGATAGGCCTCGCTGGCCTCGCCGAGCGGCGCCTCGACCGCGTCCCAGTCGGCATCGGCGCGGGTGCGGCGGACGAAGGCGAGCGCGATCCCCTCGGCGGTGCGCCGCGCCGAGAGATGCACCGGCGAAAGCGGCATCAAAGCGCGCTTGCCGACGGTCGCCGTCGCCTGCACCACCATGGCGTCGCCATGGTCGCGGTCGGCCCGGCCCACCCGGAAGAGGAAGCTGCGGCCATAGGCCGAGAGCCCGCTCGCCCCGACCGCGAGCGCCCGGTCGAGCGCCACCAGCCGGGTGCCGGCGGGCCAGAGCGCGGCGCCCGCCGCCTCGGTGCCGGCCTGCCCGCGCAGCAGACCCGACAGGCGGAACACGCTCGGCTCCAGAAGCTCCGCCTCGGTGAATTGCAGCACTTCGGGATCGCGCCCCTCGGCCACCAGAGCGAGCGCGTTCGCGCCGTCCAGGACCTGGATCTCGGCCGCGCCGGAGAGCAGGCCGCCGTCGAGCCGCACGCGCAGCCGGGTCGAGCGGTCGAACCGCCAGACCGGCCCGGGCGCGAGATCGTCGAGCAGCGTGCCGAGGGTCGCCGGCGCGCCGATCGCCGCCACCGCCTCGAAGCTCGCGCCATCGGCCGAACGCCACACCGCGAGGGTGCCGGGCCAGGGCGCGGCGAAGGCCGCGAGATGGAGCAGCGGCACCGGCTCGGCCGCCTCGAGGAGCGGCAGATCGAGCGCCAGGAGTTCGGGCGGCCCGAAGGCCGGCGGCAAGCCGATCGGTCCGTCCTCCGCCGGGCGCGCGGGGGTCTCGAACACGTCCGGCTCGATCGCGCGGGCACTCACCGCGCGCGCCTCGGCCTCCTCGATCCGGGTGATCTCGAACAGGCGCCTGCGCCCGCCCGCCTCGAGTTCCACCACGTCGCCCGGCGTAAGAGCGAGGCGCGAGGGCGGCAGCGCAAAGCGCGCCGTCTCACGGCCGGCCCACAGATCCTGCAGCCAGATATCGGCCGCGCGGCCCATCGTTGCCGCCGAGGCGACGATGGACAGATCCGTGCGCTCGGCGTGCCGGCTGGCCCCGACGAGGCGGCGCGAGGCGGCCGAAGCGGTGCGATAATCGCCGGCGCCGTCGATGAAGCCGAGGCGGATTTCGAGCGGCAATTCGCTCTCCTGGGCGCGCACCAGCGAAAGCGCCGGCCCCTCCTCCGGCAGCGCCAGGTCGCCCTCCGCGAGCGCCACGACAGGGCCGCCGCCGCGCGGCGCGAAGACCAGGGTCCCGCCGGCCTCGGCCGCGTCGAAGGCGAAGGCGCGGGCGAGCGGCTCCAGCGCATCGCGCGCCGACATCGGCCGGTCCACCACATAGCCCTCGATGGTCCCGACGAGGTCCCCCGCGGCGATGCCGGAGACCCCGTGATCGGCGCAGATCGCGGCGACGAGATCGGCGAGCGGCGCCGCGCCGAGGCGGCCGTTCAGCCAATGGCCGGTCTGCCAATTGGCGCCGTCCGCCCACACCCCGGTGGCGAGGGGAAATTGCGGATAGGGCCGCGCATCCCACGTCCACAGGAAGACGCAGCCGGCCTCCACCATGCGCCCGCCATAGGCCGGCGCATGCGGATTGTCGGCGGCGTCCGCACCCGCCCCGAAGGTCGCGATCACGGCCTCGAGAAGCCGGCGCTGCACGGCATCGTCGCGCCGGCCGTTGGAGAAAGGCGGAACGCCGTTCTCCGCCGATTTCGCATCCGGAAACACGCTCGGCCGGTTGGGGCCCTTGTCGACCGCCGGGCAGCCCGCCTCCATCAGCCGGATCGGCTTGCCGCCGGGGACCCAGCCGGTCGGCGCCGCCGCGCGCACGCCGCCGGGGCGCTCGTGATGGGGCAGGCTCCACCACGACCAGAGATCCTTCTGGCGGTAGATCCAGGGCTCGCCGGAGGCGCCGTCGGTGATCGGGGCGCGGGCCTGCGCGGCGCGCGCCGCCGCATCGGGATAATACCAGTCATAGGCCTCCCCGGAGCGCAGGCGCGCCTTCAGGAAGGCCGGGTCGGTAAGGCTGCGCGCCACCTGCGCGTCGAGATGGCCCGGGCCGTCGCGCCAGTCGGTGACGGGGGGATAATAATCGATGCCGACGAAGTCGACGGCCGGCGCGGACCATAGCGGATCGAGGGGAAAGCGCACCGTGCCGTCCGGGAAGACCTGGGCGCCGTATTCGGTCCAGTCGGCGGCGTAGGAGACCTTCGTCCCCGCCCCCACCACCGCCTTCACGTCGGCGGCCAAGGCGGCGAACGCGGCCACCGCCGGGAAGCCGCCGCCGGCCCCGCGCACCCGCGTCAGGGCGGCCATTTCCGAGCCGATCAGGACCGCCTCGACGCCGCCGGCATAGACCGCGAGGCGGGCATAATGGAGCACCATCCGCCGCAGCGTCCATTCGTCCGGGCCGGCATAGAGGAGGAGGCCGGCAAAGACGAAGAAATGGCTCGCCTGGGCGGTTCCGAACAGGTGGGCGATCTCGGCATCGGCGGCAGCGGTGCCGTCCGGAGTGCCGGGCCGGCCCGGCGCGGGATGGCAGGTGATGCGGCCGCGCCAGGGATAGGCCGCCTGCTCCCCCGCATCGCTCCAGGGATCGGGGCGCCCGTTGCCGGGCGCGATGTCCATCATGACGAACGGGTTGAGCGTCACCGCGATGCCGCGCGCCTTCAAGAGGCCGATCGCGGCGACGACGCTGGAATCGGCCGGCGTGCCGCCATAGGCCGCCCGCCCCGCGTGCCGCGACGTCTCGTGCGCGAGGTGGCGCGGCAGTCCGCCGACCAGCCAGGAATAGGGATAGGTCGCCTTGCCCGCGAGGTCGATTTTAGGGCGGACGGCGCAGGCGCCCGCCCGCAGATCGTCGCCGAACCAGGCGACCACCAGCGAGACCCGCTTCAGGTTCGGGCAGGCCGCGAAAAGCTGATCGAGCGAGGCCGCGATGTCGGTGTCGGCGCCGACCACATGGCGGTTCTCCGCGCCGTAGGATCCCGGCCCGAGCAGCCGCTGGACGAGGCGCGGATCGTAGCCGAACTCGGTCGCGCCGGGGATCAGCGTCACGGCCGTCACCGAGGGTTCCAGGCTGCCCACGGCCCGCTCCACCTCGGCGGTGATCTGCGGCACACGGTTGCCGAACGCCGCGAGCGGCAGCCGCTCGAAGACGAGATAAGCGAGGCCGCGATAAGCGGGCGTGCCGGCGGCGCCCTGCTTGGCCGCGATCCAGGGATCGGCCGCCTGATCCGCCGTCCCGAGATGGCGGCGCACCACGAAGCCGGTCTCGTCGAGCGGCTTGCCGTCCGCCCAGATCCGGCCGATCCGGGTCACCGGCCCTTCGCACAGGCCGAGGGCGAAATTGGCGTAATAGGCGTAGCTGATGGTGGTCGTCGTGGCCCGCGAACTGCGCCCGCCTTTGCCGCCGGAGGCCTGAACCCTGGTCGAGACCACCTCTTCGAGCCGGGTCGCCCAGATCACCTGGCCCGCGAGCCGCGCGCGGCCGTAGAGCCGCGGCATCGGCGCGCCGGAATTGGAGGTCATCACGTCGAGGTCCGAGAGGCGCGGCCCCTCGCTCACCCGGCTGCGCCCGCCGCCGAACAGGGCGCCGTCCGCCATCGACCCGCCGAGCGCGCCGAGCGCGCGGCCGGCGACCGCCCCGATCGGGCCGAACAGAGCACCGCCGGCCAAAGATCCGGCGGCGCCGAGCAGCAGCGTGGCCATGCATGTCTCCAGGATTGGAAAAAAGGGATCCGCGCGTCAGGCGCCCGGCGCGGCGCCGGGAAAGGCGAAGGCGAGCGCGAGCCGGCGGCGCCACCACGGGACGAGGTCGCCCTCGCACACGCACGCCCCGTCATAGGCATGGATCATCCGCCCCGGCGCCGAGAGGATGGCGGCGTGCTTGGCCGGCAGATGCGGACGGAAGCGGAAGAGCAGAACGTCGCCCGGGGCGATGGCGTCGAGCGGCACCGGGCGCAGGTGGCGGGCGGCGGTGCGCGCGAGCGTCTCCTCGCGCCCCGCCTCGGCCCAATCGGGGGCATAAGGCGGCAGCGTCTCGGGCTCGGGACCGATCGCCGCGCGCCACACCCCACGCACCAGGCCGAGGCAATCGGCGCCCGCGCCGCGCGCCGAGGCGCGATGCAGATAGGGCGTGCCGATCCAGGCGCGGGCCTCCGCGACGACCGCCCGGCGGAGCGTGCAGACCGGATCCGGCGCGGCGCTCACGACGGCACCGCCCCGTCATGTCCGCCCTCTCCCGGCACCGCGATGGCGAGCACGAGATCATTGCCCGGCATGTGCGGAAAGCCGCGAAAATTGGCCGTGTTGGCGAACCGGTCGCGGCAGGTGGAGAAGCGCTTGTCGCAGCCGGCGGTGACGGTGAAAGCATCGCCCGGCGCGAGCGGAGACGGCGGCCGCTGCCAGAGCTGGAGGACCGCGCCGGACGGGCCGGCGGCGTGGCTCTTCACCTCCACGGAGAAGCCGGCATCGGCGCCGGACGTGAAGCTGATGCGGCCCTCGGAAAAAGTGCCCGGCGCGAAGCCGTCCAGCCCCGCCGCGAGGAGGCGCAGCGGACCCTCGACCGCGACCACGGCGGCTGTCGCCCGGTGGGCCGGCGCGGCGAGGTCGATTCCGCAGCGGGCATCCCCGAGATCGGCGTCGCAGCCGCCCGCGAACACCCGCCCGCGGCTCTGATTGAGCGCGTCCGAAAGGCTGCGCAGCTCGGCGGCGAAGGCGCCGTCCGCGCGCCGCACCTCGCCGATCGTGCCGCGCCGGAGCAGGAGGCTGACCGCGGGGTCCGACCAGTCGATCAGGAACAGGTCGACGGCCGCGCCGTCATAGTACCCGGCGGCGAGATCGTCCTCGGTCAAGGCAGCGTCGCAGAGCGCGCCGCCGAACTCCATTCCGGTCACGCCGAGACCTTGGGCGAGCGCGTTCTCGCTGCCCGCCACGATGGTGCCGGCGCGGAACGTCACGCCCGCGAGGACGAGGTCGCGGTCATGGTCGGTGAAGCCCTGGACCCGGCCGTCGCGCCGGGTCACGCGCCAGCCATGGCAGAGGGTCGTCGCGCCGCTGTCGAGCGCGCTCTGGAGGGCAAGGGGAAGTGCGCGCACGAGCGGTCTCCGAGGGGGTCAGGGACGGATTTCGAGGATGGGAATCCGGGGGATTTCTCCGGCCGCGAAGGCGGTCAGATTGACCTCCAGAAAATCGGTGTCGAAGCGCACCGGAACATCGAACAGGAAGCCGGCCGAGACCCGCGCGCCGGCGGGTGGCACATGGCCCGGCAGGAAGGTCACGAGGCCGCGCGTGAGATCGACGGCAAAGCTTGTGCCTTCAACCGCTTCCACCCCGCCGACCGCGACCCGGACGGTGCCCGCGACCGGCTTGGAAATGGCCCGCGCATAGGGCGCGTGATGCGCGCCGTAGGTCTTCGCCAAAGCGAAGACGGCGCGGCTCGCATCGCCGGTTCCGAGGGTCTGGTCGGTGGCGGCGATCGGGGTCCCCGGACGGCTCGAAGCATGGTCGAGACGGTCGCGCCAGCGAAAGCCGTAGAGGCGGCCGCGCCGCTCCTCGAAGAAGGCGACGACATCGTGCAAGGCGGCCAGGGTCTTGACCCCGTATCCGGCATCGAAACGTCGCCGCGAATCAGCCCGCCGCGCATTGCGCTCCTCGCGCCCGGAGACGCTCGTCACGACCTCGGTGACACGCTCCGGCCCGCCCGATGCGGCCAAAGAGACATCAAGCGGGAACAAAATCTCATGAAAGGCGGGCATATTCTTTGCTCTCCTGCCAATTCTGCGGGTTTTTCAATATCCGCCGGCTTGACATAGTTTTTCCGCGCGCTTTGACTTCGCACTTCTCATCGAGGATGGAGCCAAAGCATGGCCACGAAGCCCGAGAAAAAGCCCGCCGCCGCCCCGGCGAAAGCGCCCGCGAAGGTCGCCGCGAAGCCCGCCGCAAAGCCCGCCGCTGCGGCACCGAAACCCGCCGTGAAGGCGGCCCCGAAGACTGCGAAGAAGGCCGAAGCGCCGAAGGTCGAAGCGCCGAAGGTGGAGGCTCCAAAGGTGGAGGCGCCCAAGGTCGCGGCGCCTAAATCCGCTGCCAAGTCGGCGGCAACCAAGTCGGCGGCCCCCAAATCGGCGGCGAAGCCTGCGGCAGCTCCCAAAGCCGCGCCGAAGGCGGCCGCGAAGCCCGCTGCCAAAGCCCCCGAGACGAAGGCATCCGAGGCGAAGGCATCCGAGGCGAAGGCCGAGCCCGCAGCCAAGCCGGCTGCGCCGAAAGCTGCGGCAAAGCCCACCGCTGCGCCGAAGGCCGCTGCCAAGCCGTCCGCCGCGAAGGGATCGGCTGCGCCGAAGGCGGCCGACAAACCCGCGGCAGAAAAGCCGGCCGAGGCCAAGGCGCCCGCAAAGCCGGCGGCAACCAAAGCCGCTCCCAAGGCGGCTCCCAAGGCTGAAGCTGCCGCCAAACCGGCCGCCAGCAAGCCGGCGGCCGCGAAGAAGGCCGCTGCCCCGAAGCCTGCAGATTCCAAGGTCGCCGCGGCGCCCGAGCCCGTGGCGAAGCCCCCGGCCAAGCCCGCCGCGACCAAGCCGGCCGCCACCAAACCGGCGGCGACCAAACCGGCGGTGACCAAGCCCGCGGCGACCAAGCCGGCCGCGACCAAGCCGGCGGCCAAAAAGCCGGCGGCGAAGAAGTGAGCCCGGCGGGCGGCCTCCGCCGCCCCTGATGCCGCGTCCGCCCGCGGGCCGAGACGGCGGTTTTGGATCCATCCTCCCGGCACAGGCCGAGGCGCGCCGCGCCTCGGCCTCGGGTCCGGTCTTCCGCCGAACGCGGCACCGCCGCAAGTCCTGCCCCGGGCGCTTCAAGGCCCGCGCGAAGGACCCGCCGCCGGTCGCACCCGTTCGGAAAGAATTCCGCACCTCCGCGCTATGTCCCCGCCTCACCGACCATGGTGTTTCAGATGGCCGGATAGGGCTCAGTCGCGATCGTATTTGAACTCGGGGGCCTTGGTGAGTTCGTCCTTGGACGTGTTCACATATGCCCGCATCGTCCCGTCCTGATTGCCGATCACGATGCTGGAGGGATCCACCAGGACATAGCGGTCGCCGAGGCCCAGAAATCCTCCGACGCTCACGACCACGCCGCTGATCGTCTTGCCGTCCTTGATCACGAAATCTTCGATCTCGCCGATCGACTCGTTCTGGTTGTTGTAGACGTCCAAGTCTTCGAGGCGGGACGCCATGAGGTCCGCGGAGGAGAAGTTGACGAACCGGAGCGCCACGGTCGACGTCGTGCCCATCGTCATGCCGCTGTCCTTGCCGGTCGCCGCGGCGCCGGCGGCCATGGTCTGGGCCGAGGAGGTCCCGGCGGAGGACGGCGCCCTCGAGGGGGTGCCGGTGGCCGAGGGGGCTCCGGGGGCGGGCGCGGCGGTCTGGGCGAAGGCCGGCCCGGCGAGAATGAGAGCCGTGGCGGCGGAGAGCGCGAGACGGTACATGGCGTATCCTTTCGATTACCAGGACAACGGAAGTCCTGCCTTTCCGATCAACCCCTCGCCGCCGGTTTTCGTTCAGATAAATCTCGCGTCTCGGATCGGCCCAGGCCCGCTCCGCTCCCGCCGTGCCGCGCCGATCGGCGCGTCGTCCGGGGTCGGATGCGGGCAGCGAGATCCGGACTGAATGCGCCACCCGCAGCGGTGTGTTATTTAGAAATACTTCAAATCCATAGCACACCAGCCGCCGGCCGGCATTCTGATCTTGACCCACTTGCGTCCGCGCCACGCCTCAGGCGCCGCGCTGGCCGCGCGCGACCGCCCGGGCGACGAGGCCGGAGAGATAGGCGTCGGAGCGGCGGAAGGCGGACGGATCGGGCGTCGCGACATTGACCACGACCGAGGTCCGCCCCCCTGCGCCGGCGGTGCGCACGCCGAGCGCGCCGTCGGCGCCGCGCGCCAGCGGCAGGATCGCCTCGGCGCCCGCTTCGCCCATCAGGCCGGTGCCGCCGGGCAGCGGAAAATAGGTCGGCGCCGCCACCACCCCGCCTTTGGCGAAGGGCCGGACGCCGTCCGCGACGATGCCGCCTTGGGCGAAGCCGGTGGTGCCGAGCAGGCTGGAGAACAGGCCGGCCATCCCCTCCTCCACCGGCCGGAGCGCCAGATTGAGGGCGAGGGCCGAGAGCCTCTGGCCGATCCCGGCGACCACGTCGCCGACATCGCGCCCCTTCACCGCCACGCCGGTGAAGGCGTCACCGAGGGTGGTCGCGAAGCCGCGCGCCAGCCGCTCGGTATTGGCGAGTTCGAGGCGGAACGCGCGGGTGTCGGCGCCGATCTCGATCGAGACGCTGTCGATGGGGGTGTCGAGGCGGGTCATGATGTCTCCGGACGGGTACGCGGCGCATCGGGAAAGCGCCGCATGAGAGCATCGAGCGCGGGCCGCGCCAGCCCGCCGCCGGGCGCCGCGCCGCCGCCGAGCGCGGCGGCGAGTTCGCGCGGCGTCATGCGCCAGAACTGGTCGGGGGGAAGCCGCAGCAGGCCGAGGCCGGCATGCATCGCCGCCTCCCAGGGGAAGGGCGCGGCCGCCGGCCTCGGGGCGCTCAGTCCTGCTGCGGCGGCGTGGGGCGCGGCGGCGCGGAGCCCGCCGGATCCCCGGCGCCGAAGGTCGCCGCGAGCAGCGCGTTGACGAGCCGCGCGGCGCCGACCGCGCCGCCCTCGATCCGCATCGCCGCGACCTCCTCGGCGGCGATCTCTTCGCCCGCCCCGCGCAAGCCGGCGGCGAGGATCGCGGCGGCGTCGCGCGCGGCCAGCCGGCCGGCGGCGAACCGCTCGGCGAGCGCCATCAGATCGGCCGCGCCGAAGGCGGCCTCCAGCTCGGCGAGCGCGCCGAGGGTCAGGACCAGCGTGCGGCGGCGCCCGTCGAGCACCGCCTCCACCTCGCCGCGGCGGGGATTGGCCATCGCCGCCTCACAGCGCCGCAAAGCCGACCTCGCCCGCGCTCTCCAGCGTCAGGTCGAAGGTGACTTCGCGGTCGTGCTCGGCGGCGATTTCGAGGCCGGTGATCTGGAACGCACCGCTCACCGTGCCGAAATCCGGGATCAGCACTTGCCAGTCCTTCAGCACGCCGTCGAAGAAGGCGGCGCGCACCAGCGCGTCGGAGGCGGCGTCCTTGAACACCCCTGCCCCGGCGATGCTGGCGCGCTTCGGTCCGGCGCCGGCGAGCAGCTCGCGCCAGCGGCCGGCAGACTCCGCATGAGTCACGTCGACGCTCTGCGCGTTGAAGGCGAGACGGCGCGTGCGCAGCCCCGCGACCGTGACGTAGGACGTGCCGTCATGGATCTTCAGCAGCAGGTCCTTGCCCTTCTGCGCGGCCATGGCCTTCTCCTCTCGATGGCGCCGCTCACAGCGGCTCGGTGACGGCGCGGAAACGCACCAGAGCGTGGTAGGTCCGCCCGTCGCCCTCGCGGCGCACTTCGGCGGTGGTGGCGCGCAGATTGGCGAGCCGGTGGCCCGCCAGCGCGAGCGGCGCGTCGTGCAGCGCCTCCTGGATCGCGGCGGCGAGCGCGAACGCCTCGCGCCGCCCCCCGGCCCGGGAGAAGGCATGGAGCGTGAGGCTCTGCTCGGTGCCGCCCTCGGTGGCAGTGGACCAGTCGGCGACGACCGCCTCGCCGAGGATGACGAAGGGAAAGGCGACGTCCGCGGGCGGCACGTCGTGGATCCGCACCGCGCCCGCGAGCGCGGCGAGCGGAGCGTCGGCGGCGAGCCGGTCGTGGATCGCCTGGCGCAAGGCGAGCGCGGCGCTCATCGGCGGCGCCTCAGCGCTGCGAGGGCCGGCGCCAGCCATGGTGCGGCAGGCGTGGCATGGGTGCCGGTCTCGCGCGCCACGGCGGCGGGATCGGCGCTGCCGACGCGCAGGCGCGCGCCGACCGCCTGCCGCGTCACGGCGACCCCCGCGCGCGCGGCGGCGGCGGCGAGCGCATCGGCCGCTTCGGTGCGGGCGGCGGCGGACAGGCGGGGCGCGAGCGCCGCATCGAGGCGGCCGGCCAGCCCGTCGAGCCCGGTCGCGCGGGCGAAGATCCTCATGTCTGTTCCTCCAGGCAGCGGCAGCGGCTGATCCGGCCGCGCCCGTCCGGATCGGTGACGGCCTGGACCAGGAAGATCCGCGTCCCCAAAACCAGACGATCGCCGGGAGCGAGCGTATTCGGCGCGCGGACGCTGACACGCCAGCCGAGGGTCGCGATCGGGCGTTCCTGGGCGGGACCCGGATCGGCCGAGAGCGGCGTCATCTCGCCCCAGAGGCGGTCGACGGTGAGCCAGGTGCGCTCCAGCCCGCCCATGCCGTCGGGCAATGTCACCGCGGTCTGGTGCTGGAGCGGATGGCGCAGCGCGGCGGCGGTCACAGCCGCACCCGGGCATAGGGCGCGAGCAGCGCCGCGACGCCCGACGGAAGCGCATCGCCGCCCGCCTCGTCGCGCCGCTCGTAGAGATGCGCCGCGAACAGCCGCACCGCCTGGACGAGATCGGCGGGCACGGCCGCCGCCGCCGCGCCATAGCCGAGCGCCAGATCGAGTTCGATGCCGCCGAGCGCCCGGTCGGGGCGCGGCATGCGCGGCGGATCGAAGGCGATCAGAGCGGGCGCGCGGTCGCCGCGCAGCGTGAACAGGTCGGGTGCGAGCGCCGACTCGCCGCCATCGGCATGGCGCAGCCGCGCGGCCAGGATCGCCTCGACCGGCGCGAGCGCCGGCACGAGGAGGCCGGCGGCCGGCCAGGAATCGAAGACGAAGCGCCAGGACTGGCGCAGCAGAATGCGCCCGGCGGCGCTCTCCACCATCTGCCGGGCAGTGGTGATCAGCAGCGCGAGGAGCCCGTCCTCCGCGTCATGAGTGACGCGCAGAAAGGCCTTGAGATCGGCAGGCGTCAGCGGCTCGGCCGCGGGACC
Organism: Aquabacter spiritensis; assembly: GCF_004346185.1. GTDB lineage: Bacteria > Pseudomonadota > Alphaproteobacteria > Rhizobiales > Xanthobacteraceae > Aquabacter > Aquabacter spiritensis. The sequence goes on from NZ_SMAI01000001.1 coordinate 151,875, forward strand.
GGCGAGAAGATGCGGCATGGGATGTTCCGTCGAACGAGGGCGGGACCGGCCAAAGCCGGGGTCGTGGCGGCGGTGGTCGGCGAGGCGCGAATTGACGGACCGGCCGGCGCGCGCGAGAAAGCGGACGATGATCGCCTCGCCTCTCTCCCGCGCCGGATGCCGGCTGCGCCGCGCCACCGCCGGACTGCTCTGCGCCGCGGGGCTCCTCGCGGCATCCCCGGCGGCCGCCATTGTCGGCGGCGGCGGCGCGCCGGCCGAGGTGGCCGCGCATACCGTGATGATCGTCTCGACGCGCGGGGCCTCGTGCACGGGCACGGTGCTGGCGCGCGACCTGCTTCTGACAGCCGCCCATTGCGTCGGACCCAAGGGCGACTATGCCGTTGCTCTGGTGGATCGCGGCGCGCCGGAACTCATCCCGGCGACGCGGGTCGCGCTGCATCCCGGCTTCGACAGCGCGCAGTTCCGCACCCGCCGGCCGACGCCCGACCTCGCTCTGGTGAAACTCGCCGCGCCCCTGCCGGCGCGCTTCCGGCCGGCGCCGCTCGCTTTGGACGCCGCGCTGCCGCCACGCGGCGCCGGCTTTCTCGTCGCCGGCTACGGCATGAGCGCGGACGGCGACGAAGCTTCGGCCGGCACGCTGCGCGCCGTGTCGCTTGCCTCGGTCGGCACGACCGGGGGGATCATGGTGCGCCTCTCGCCGGCGGCGGGGCTGGCGGGCGCCTGTACCGGGGACAGCGGCGGCCCCGCTTTCCAAAACGGGCGGGTGGTCGGCGTCGTCGGCTGGGTCACGGCGCCCAACGGCGTGCGCGGCTGCGGCGGCGTCACCGGCGTCACGCTGGTCGGCCTGCAGCGGGACTGGATCGCCACCGCCGCCCGCACCCTCGGCAGCCCGATCGCCGAATGAGCGGGCGCACGATGCCGCGCCGCTCCGCGCTCTGCGCCCTGTCGCTTCTGTTTGCTCTGGCCGCGCCCCCGCTGGCCGCGCAGACGCGCGGCGAGAGCGTCGACGCTGCACTCTGCCGGATCATCGCGGCTGCCGCGCGCGGCGCCGATCTCCCGGAAGATTTCCTCACCCGCCTGATCTGGCGGGAAAGCACCTTCCGTCCCCATGTGGTGAGCCCGAAGGGCGCCCGGGGCATCGCCCAGTTCATGCCGGGAACGGCGGCGGAGCGCGGCCTCGCCGATCCGTTCGACCCGGAAACCGCTTTGCCGGCCGCCGCGCATCTGCTGAAGGAACTGCGGACGCGGTTCGGCAATCTCGGGCTCGCGGCGGCAGCCTATAATGCCGGGCCGGGACGGGTCGAGGGCTTCCTCGCGGGCCGCTCCGGCCTGCCGGGCGAGACCCGCTTCTATGTGCGGGCGATCACCGGCCGCAGCGCTGAGGAGTGGGCCGGGGACCGGACAAAGCCGGGCGCCGGCACAGCCGCGCCGGACGCTTCGGGCGTGGACCGGCCGCAGCCGGAAGCGCCCCCCGCCGACTGCCCGACGATCGTGGCGGCACTGCGCCGCGGCGCGCCCGCCGGGGAAGCTGCGCGCGGGGCGGATTTCGCGCCCTGGGGCGTGCAGGTGGCGGGCGCCTTCTCCAAAAACGCCGCGCTTGAAGCCTATCGCCGTGCGGGGGTGCGGATCGCCGGCCTCGTCGGCGACAGCACGCCGATGATCATCGGCACCCGGCTCGCCGGCCGGGGGCCGCGCCCCTTCTACCGCGTCCGCCTCCCGGCCGAGACGCGGTCGGCGGCGAACGCCCTGTGCCAGCGGATCCGCGCGGCCGGAGGCGCCTGCATCGTGCTGGCGAACTGACGCCCAGCCGAGTGCGTCCGGTGCGCGGATGCCGGCGCCCGCCCCCTTACGTCGCCGCGAACTTCAGCAGCTTCGCCGCGTCGAAATCCTGAATCCCGCCGCCGACCCGCTTGGTGGTGTAGAACAGCACATAGGGCTTGGCGGAATAGGGATCGCGCAGCACCCGCACGCCGGCCCGGTCGACCACCAGATAGAAGCGGCGGAAATCGCCGAAGGCGATCGGGAAGGCGCCGTCGGCGATGTCGGGCATGTCCTCGCTCTCGACCACCGGGAAGCCCATCAGGCTCGCCGGCTGGCCGATGCCGGCCGGCGGGGTCCAGAGATAGGCGCCGGCTTCGTCCTTCAGCTTGCGCACCGCCGCCTGGGTGCGGCGGTTCATCACGAACACCGCATTCTGGCGGTAGCCGCCCTTCAGCGCATAAACGAGGTCGACCAGCGCGTCGGAGGGACTGGTGGCGTCGAAGCCGCCCGGCGTGCCGGTCGCGACATAGCCGACCTTGTCCCACGCCCAGGCGCTTTCGGCCACCTTGGTATAAGCGAGGAACCCCTTGGGCTTGGCGCTGCCGTCGCCGGAGACGAAGGCGGCGCTCTCCTGCTCGGCGAAGGCGGCGTCGACCTCGGTGGCGATCCATTCTTCGAGATTGACCAGAGCGTCGTCGAGCAGCGCCTGGGTCGCCGCCGGCATGGCGTAGAGTTCCATCGCCGGGAAGGCGAGTTCGGCGAGGACCGGGCTGTCGGTCTGCGGCCGGGCGGCGGTCTCGGCGGCCCAGCCGGTGGCCGGGCCGGTCTTCATGAAGGGCTTGCGATAGGTCCCCGCGCCGATCGTGCGGACCGAGGCGATGGCGCGGATCGGCGAGAGGACGGCGAGCCGGCGGCCGATCTCGGCCTCGATCTCGGGCGGCACCAGATAGCCGCCGTCGGCGCCGCTGCCGGCGGACAGAGCCTTCGCCTCCAGCGCCTTCAGCCCGAGGGCTTCGCCATGGCGGACATAGCCCGAAAAGGCCTCCACATGGGCGTCCGGCGCACCGCGCGGCGGCCCGCCGAGGCCCGGCCGCAACGCCTTGGCGAGCACCCCGTCGAGCCGCGCCTTCTGGGCGTCGAGCGCGGCGTCGAGCCGGGCGAGCTTGTCCTCGATCAACGGGTCGGCGACGCCGCGCCGCTCGATCTCGCCGAGCCGGTGGTCGTTGGTGCGCCGATAGGTCTCGAACGCGACCAGCAAATCGTCATGGAGCGAGACGTCATGGAGCGAGACGTCGCCCGGCGCGATCACCTTGGTCTCGGGGGCTGCGGAAGGCTGGGTCATGGGGGGTCCTTGAAGTGGGGGAAGGGCTCGGGACGAGGGCGGAGAAGGCCGGCGCGATGCGGGCGTCGGGCTGCATCGGGAAGGTCACGATCGACACTTCCCAAAGGTCGATGCGCAGCAGCCGGCGCACCCGGCTGCGCGGATCGGTGCGGGCCTGGACCGCCTTGAAGCCGATCGACAGGCCGTCGAGCGCGCCGTCGCGCACCAGACTCATCACCTCGCGGCCGCGCGTGACGTCGAGCAGCAGCCGGCCGCGCACATAGAGCCCGCGGCCGTCCTCGGCGAGGTGGGTCCACACGCCGATCGGCTCGGCGGGGTCGTGCTGGTAGAGCAGGCGCACGCCGGCGGCGCCGCGCGCCGCGAGGCTGGCCGAAAAGGCGCCGCGCGCCACCACGTCGCGCCCGAGATCGACGGTCTCGAAGAGGCAGGCATAGCCCTCGATCCGGCCGTCCTGGGCGCCGGAAAAGCCGGCGAGCGCCATCAGCGGCCCTTCCCTTCGGGGGCGCGGGGGCGGCGGCGGAGCGAGCGGTCCTTGACCCGCTCCAGGCGCTCGAGGGTCGCCACGAAATCGCGGAACACGCCGCCCGCCTGCGGCGCGGGGGCGGCCGCCCGGCCACGCGGGACGGAAGGCCCGAGCGCGCGGATGCGCGGCGCGGGCGCCTTCTGGAACGGGGCACGCATGCCTTCTCTCCCTCGGAACATGTCAGTCGAAGCGGTTGCGCGCGTTGAAGCGGGCCAGTTCGCGCACGAAATCGTCGAGCCGCTCGGTGGCCCGGCCGAGCGCCGCCTGGGCGCGCAGCGCGACGATCGAGGCGCTCGCCGCCCAGAGCAGCAGCGCGAGATGGGCGAGGTCGCCGCGCTCGGCGAAGATGCGGATCAGCGCGTCCATCACCGCGCCCCGTAGCCGACGGCGGCGCGCTTCTCGTCCTCGCTGAGGAAATCGGCGGCGGTGACGCGCGCCCACAGCGCCGAGCGCTCCAGCGCCAGCGCCTCGATCTGGTCGAGGTCGGGCACCAAAGAGAGGTTGCCGCCATAGGCCGGGGCGAGCCAGCCGCACAGCGCGTCGGCGATCCGCCGGACCATCGGGATCACGGTGAGCCGCCACAGCGCGCGGTTGGCCTCGGCATAATTGGCATAAGTGGTGTCGCCGGGGATCGAGAGCAGCATCGGCGGCACGCCGAGCGCCAGGGCGATCTCGCGCGCCGCGCCGTTGCGCGCCGCCTCGAAATCCATGTCCTTGGGCGACAGCGCGAGCGGCTTCCAGTCGAGCCCGCCTTCCAGCAGAAGCGGCCGCCCGGCATTGGCCGCGCCCTGGAAGCTCGCCTCCAACTCGCCCTTCAGCCGCTCGAACTGGTCGTCCGAGAGCGTGCCCGCGCCGCCATAGATCAGCGCGCCGGAGGGCCGGGCGGCATTGTCGATCAGCGCCTTGTTCCAGGCGCCGGAGGAATTGTGCAGATCGAGCGCCTGGGCGGCGGCTTCGAGCGGCGGGAAGCCGTAATGGTCGTCGAGCGGGTTGAAGGCGGCGAGGTGCAGGATCGCCGGCACCCCTTCGCCCTGGGCAATGCGCACGGTGCGGCCGTCGAGCGTATAGTCGAACGCCTCCGGCCAGCCGTCCGCGCCGGGCACCACTTTGACCCGGTCGGGGCGCAGAACGTGCAGTTCGCGCGGCACCCCGTCGAGCGCCACCATCTCCAGATAGGCATTGCCGGCCACCAGCATGTGGCCGCAGATCGCCTCGAGGAAATCCGCCTGGCGCAGGCGCGGATTGGGCCGCGCCAGCAGATCGAGCAGCGGATGGCGGTCGATCTCGCGGCCGGCCTCGGCGAGCAGGAACGGCACCGCGCCCGCCGCCTCCGCCACCAGGCGCACGGCGCGATAGGCGATGGCGTTGCGGGCATAGCCCTCGCGCGCCAGCGAGGCATAGTCGCGCGGCGTCCAGCGCGGCCGGCCCTGGGCGAGCAGCGCGACCAGCGGCGCGGTGCGGCTCGCCTTCAGCTCGGCGGGACGCGGCCGGAACGGCGCCAGGAACGGCGCCAGCAGGTAGGACAGCATCGAAGGCTCCGCGGGATCGAGGGACGGCGCGGCCGGGCGCCGGAACGCCCGGGCGCCGGGGGCGTTGACCGGACAGGCGGCGACACGGCCGCACGACACGGGAGAAGCCGATGACCACCACCCTCACCGCCCTCTACGACACGCGGGAGGCCGCGCTCGGCGCGGTGCGCGACCTGAAGGTGGTCGGCCTCGAGGACACCGACATGTCCCTGATCGCGTCCGGCGATCCCGCGCCGGCCATGCCGCAGGGCGACGGCGACGTGCTGGTCGAGGCGGGCGCGGGCGCGGCGGTCGGCGCCGGGGTCGGCGGCACCGGCGGCCTGCTCGCCGGGCTCGGCCTGATCACGATCCCCGGGATCGGCCCGGTGCTCGCGGCCGGCTGGCTCGCCACCGCGGCGGCCGGCGCGGTCGCCGGGGCGGCGGTCGGCGGCGCCGCCGGCGGGCTGATCGGCGCGCTGGTGGCGGACGGCGTCGGCGAGGACGACGCCCATCTCTATGCCGAGGCGGTGCGCCGTGGCGGCACGCTGGTGATCGCCCGCGTGCCCAATCTGCGGCTCGAAGCGGCCCGCACCGTGCTGGACGCACGCCGCGCGGTCGACCCCGCGACGCGCCGCGCCGCCTATCGCGACGAAGGCTGGACCGGCTTCGACCCGGACGCGCCGCGCCCCGCGCCGCGCGACACGCGGCCCGACCGTCCGGTCTGACGCGGATCGGCCGCGCGGGCCGCGCCCGCGCGCAATGGTGACAGGCCGCGCGAAGCGCTTACAGGCCGCGCACGCGGGGCCGGGCCTTCTGGCCCAGAGCGAGCGCGGTCACCGCCCAGACCAAAGCGTCGAGCCGGTCGGGCGAACGGCCGCTGGACAGGCCGTCGGCGGAGAAGTCGCACATCTCGTCCTCCAGCTCCGGGAAGGCGCCGGCATGGCGCACCCGGCTTTGCTCGTAGAGCGCGGCGACCGGCTCGGCGCGCAGGAATTTGCCGCGCGTCGCCCGCACCATCTCCACCGGCACGGCGGGATCGATCTCGGCCAGCACCGCCTTGACCATCTCGCCGCCTTGGTTGACCTCGGCGACGATGCGGTCGGCGGCAAAGCGCCGATAGAGCGCCACCGCCCGCGCCGCCCACACAGCCGGGCGCAGGCCGGCTTCGCTGGCATCCGCCAGGACATGGACGCACCCGCCCCCGTCGATCCCGGCGCAGACCAGGCCGCAGGCATCCGCCCCGGCGCGCGAGGAGGCCGGCGGATCAACCGCGACGACGATCCGCGCCAAAGGCGGGGCGGCGGCCTCGCGCAGCGCCTCGAGCGCGGCGCGGGCCCAGAGCGCGCCGGGCCGGTCCTCGATCAGTTCGCCGTCCAGCTCCTGCCGGCCGAGCCGCGTGCCGCCATAGCGGGCGAGCACGGCGTCGAGAAAGCCGGGGGCGAGGTGGCGGGCATTGTGGGCGGTGCGCGCCCGGGTCACGGCGGTCGCGGGATCGGCGAGCAGGCGCTTCAGCAACGCGCTCGGCCGCGGCGTCGTGGTCACCATCTGGCGCGGCCGGGCGCCGAGCCGCAGGCCGAATTGCAGCATGTCGAAGGTCGCCTCGGCGCGGCGCCATTTGGCCAGTTCGTCGAGCCAGGCGGCCTCGAATTGCGGCCCGCGCAGGCTTTCCGGATCCTCCGCCGAAAAGCCCTGCGCCACCGCGCCATTGGGCCAGACCAGGCGGCGCCGAACCGCCTCCCAGCGCGGCCGGGTGGCGTCGTCATGCACCGCGCGCAGGCCGGACACGCCCTCGACCATCACCTCGCGCACATCCGCCATGGTCTCGGCGACGAGCGCGATGCGGCCGACCGGCCGGTCGGCGAAAGGCGGGCGGCCGAGCGCCAGCCCGCGCACCCATTCCGCCCCGGCGCGGGTCTTGCCGGCGCCGCGCCCGCCGAGCACCAGCCAGGTGATCCAGGGCGCCCCGCTCGGCGCGGCGGCGGGGGGCAATTGGTCCGGCCGCGCCCAGATTTCCCAGTCCGCCAGCAGGCGGGCGGCGACCGGCGCGGTGAGCAGCGCGAGCAGCGCCTCAGTCCGGCCGGTCTCCACGCAGCGCGTCAAGGCGGCGCGCAAGCTCGCGGCGGAAGCTGTCGAGATCGGCTGGGCCACGGGCGTCCTCGTCGTCTCTCGGGGGTCCGTCGTCGCGCGCGGCGGTGTCTTCGCGGGGCGCCGCGTCGTCGGCCGCGGCCTTGCGGGCGGCGGCGCCGAGCGCCGCCAATTCGCGCACCACGCGGGCCAGGACCGCGAGGGCGCGGGCGTCGCGCTCGGCCTCGGCGGGGGCGCCGCCGAGCGCGGCGAGCCGGGTCTCGATCTCGCAGACCTGCGCCTCCGCCGCGCGCCAGATGCGGTTGGCGAGCGAGCGGCGGCGGCGCAGATCGGGATCGCGCGCCCCGCTCGCGCCGAGCCGCCGGCGCGGCAGCGGCGCGGCGCGCACCGTGCCGTCCGGGGCGATCTCGCGGTCGAGCCAGGCATAGATGCGCGGGGCGCTGAAGCCGGTCTCGGCGGTGATGTCCTTGATCGCGCGCCCTTCGGCATACAAAGCGCGCACCGTCGCCACCTGCTGCGCGGAAGGACGCGGGTCGGTCATGGCAAAGCCTGCTCGCTGGGGAACCGCCCGGACGGCCCGTCAGGCGCAGATCCGGAACATGCAGGAACCCTAGCCTAAGAGCGGCACGCTGTCAAGGGATTTTTTCCTAGAACGGCGATCGGAAAGGCTACTTATATGTGAAGTCATTCAATAACAACACCAGAATAAATACAAATGACTTGACTTAACAATATGCATTATTGGTTCAAAAACAAATTTCATTATAAAACATTTTAAGATTATGAAATATATTTCAGATAATTATTTATTTAATATACGACTATAATCAAATATCCATTCTCAATATTATACCATCAGGCATAAAGAACCCATTCATAGTATTATTTGATACGTAAGCACTCCCTAGTCCACTAATTTTTATGAACCCGCGCATCCCCATGATAGCGGGATGCGTGTCGTCAATCAACTCGACAGAGCTTATATCGATACCAGACACCTCTTCACGGTTCTTTGTTATTACATCGGCTACTATCCGATAAAACTCCTGATCCTTCATCCCTCGCTTCCCAACGATCCAAAGCCGCCAAAGATCGTTGTCCGGGTTATGAACCCAGAGCACCGCGCGTGGCTTTATAGCAGTATCATCGAGGCGCCGAACGAGCGCTTGGCCACTCCTCACCAATACCTCTTTATCCATGGCAGTACTCCGTGGTCAGGATTAATGAGGGCTTCGAGAAAAAATTGAGTAGTGGATCGGTCCACGACATCATATCTGCGCTGCTCGCTCCATTTAGATACGATGCCCCAATTGGCGTGAAAAAATTGATCAGCGTTCTCTTGGCCTTTTAATTCGCTCTGCAGCCCTGCCACTCCGATAAGAACTCCAAGGTCATGAACGAAAATTTTATCAATGAATTTTTTATCTGGAATAGTATTAGCCTCAATTCTTGAAGCGATACACGCTTTAATCCCGAACTCGGCAGCGTAACCTCCTAAATAATAGGCGTTCGAATACCGTCCATTCAAAAAGAGAAGTTGAGCATCATCGGCCTTGGATTGCGCCAATTTTTCTAGGTCTGATTTCTTCAGCCCTTGAGCCATAATGATGTGTCCTTCAATGGTGGACAAGCTCCGACTACCGGAGGCTAACAAAGAATCGCTGAAGCGGAAGAGACCATAAGAGAAAAAAGCCTGTGCCGTCGATCGGAGCGGGCTAGCTGGCCGCCACCGAGCTGTCCACCCCGTGCGAGCTTTGTTACTCACTCAAACATAGCGAATTTCCTACGCTGAGTAGTTTAAAAAAAATTGGTACAAGGCCCGCGTTTCGGCCACCTTCCGCACCACCACCTCAACCTCCTCGCCCAGAGCCTTGAACCCCGCCTCGATCTGCTCCAGGCGCGAGCGGGGGTCGAGGCGGAACAGACGGACTCCCGATTCCAATCGAGCCGGCGCGCCAGCTCCGCCCGCGGGACGCCCGCCGCCCGAGAAGGGTCCGAGAGAGCTGCACTTTGAGCGGTGTCATCAGCGGCCGCCGCACCGGCGTGCCGCGCCCGCGCCGGAGAAGCGGGATGTTCGCGCCATCCGCGATCCGGCGGGCCAATGCCTCCTCGATGGCCGAGACCGCGTGGCGCAAAGCCTCTGTCGCGCCGAAGGTCGTCGCCTCGGGAAGCTGGGCACGGGCGACGAGATCGCTGCCGTCGTCGTCCAGCGTCAGGGTCACGGGAATATCGCGCATCATTTCGATCCAGGATCCGCGTGAGCGTAGGATGGCACACGTGGCGCGCGCAAGCATCGGAGCGGCCCGGCCCGCCCCCTCCCCACCCCTCCCCCGCAAGCGGGAGAGGGAGCCGGGCGCGCCGGGGGGCGGCGTGGCGCTTGGACGGGGCGGCCGTTGGGTTCGGCTCAGGCGGGCTATAGCGCCAACGAACCTGCGCTCCGTCTCTCCGCAGCGCGACGCGCATGGCTCCGGCCTTGCCCGCGAACCGCACCGAACAAACTGGATTTCCAGCCCCTACAGGCTTCATAGTCTCATCGCCACAGGGAGCAGGACGCATGGATACGATCGGTCTGGCGCAGGCCAGGGCGCGTCTGGGGGCGGTGATCGCGCGCGTCGCGGCCGGCGCGGCGATCGTCATCACGCGGCGCGGCAAGCCGGTGGCGCGGCTCTCGGGCATCGCCGGGGCGCGCAGGCCGGTCGACGCGGCCCGGCTCCAGGCGCTGACGGCGACCCTGCCGCCGCAAGTGGAGGGTGCGGCAGACCTCGTGCGGGCGATGCGCGACGGCGACCGCTTTTGATGCTCTCACGAGACGTCGCAGATCGTCGCGGCCCGGCTTTCCCCGGCCTCACCCCCTTCCCCTTCCCCTTCCCGGCCTCCCCCTCCCCACCCCTCCCCCGCAAGCGGGAGAGGGAGCCGGGCGCGCCGGGGGTGGGGTGGCGCGGCGATTGCGGAGGGTCCCGGCTTTCAAGATCGGCGCGGATGCGGCGGGGCGTCGCGCGGAAGCGTGGAAGCGCCCCTCCGCGCATCGCCCGACCCTCTCCCTCCCCCCGCCATTTGCCAAACGCCGCCGTCCCGTGGCACTGCCACGGCTGCGCTTCAACAGGCTCGGACCCGCGACATGACCGATACCAAGGACAGCAACGGCACCCTCCTCACGGACGGCGACAGCGTCACCCTGATCAAGGACCTCAAGGTGAAGGGCACCTCGGTCACGCTGAAGCGCGGCACGCTGGTGAAGAATATCCGCCTCACCGACGATCCGCGCGAGATCGAGTGCAATGCCGAGAAGGTCAAGGGCCTGGTGCTGAAGACGGAATTCCTCAAGAAGGCGTGATCCGCCGGGCCGGCGCCCCCCGCCCCGCATCCGGCCGCACGCCGTCGCAACGCCCCCGCCTCAGGGCCCGCGCCGATCGGCGTGCCGCGCAAGCCGGTCGGACACCGCGGTCTCCAATACAGGATGAGCGCCGATCGGCACGCGGCGCAAGCCGATCGGATCCGTTCAACCTGATCGGCGACCGCCCTCACCCGTAGCGGCGGGCGGCCTCGATGGCGAGGCCGGTGCCGACCGAGCCGAACGTGTCGCCTTCCGCCACCCGCGCGTCGGGGACGGCGGCGCGGATGGCGGCGCGGACATGGGCGAGCTTGGTCGAGCCGCCGGTGAGGAAGACCGCGTCGATCGCCCCGGCCGCGACCCCGGCGGCCGCAAGGCAGCCGGCGATGCGCCCGGCGATCCGCGCCGCCAGCGCGCCGGTATGGGCGAGCAGATCGTCATGCGCGATGCCGACCGAGAGCCCGGCCTCCAGCCAATCGAGGTCGAGCGCGGTCTCGCCCGCCTCGGCGACGGCGATCTTGGCGCCCTCGGCGGCGAGGGCGAGGGTGTGGCCGCGCTCCTCGGCGACCACGCGGGCGAGCCGCGCCACCTTGTCCGGCTCGGCGGCGTCGCGTTCGAGGTCGCGGATCGTGCGCTGCACCTTGGCGTCGTAGAGCCGGTTGATCGCCGACCAGGTGGCGAGGTCGTGATAGAGCCCGGCCGGCATGGACAGGCCGGCGCGCTTCAAAGGCGCGCCATGGCCGAGCAGCGGCATCACCATGCCGAGCGAGAGCTGGCGGTCGAAATCCGTGCCGCCGATCCGCACGCCGTCATTGGCCAGGATGTCGCCCGCCCGCTCGGCCTTGCCGCGCCGCTCCGGCGAGAGCCGCACGACGGAGAAGTCCGAGGTGCCGCCGCCAATATCGGCGATCAGCGCCAGTTCCTCGCGCACCACCTGCCGCTCGTAATCGAGGCTGGCGGCGATCGGCTCGAACTGGAACGAGCGGGTGGCAAAGCCGATCTCCTCGGCGATGGCGTCGAGCACGGCCTCGGCGCGCCGGTCGCCTTCGGGATCGCCGTCGACGAAATGCACCGGCCGGCCCAGCACCACCGCGTCCAGCGGCGCGCCCGCCGCCGCCGCGCCGCGCGCGCGAACCTCGGCGAGGAAGGCGCCGATCACCGCCCGGAAGCCGAGCCGCTGGCGGCCGACGGCGGTGGTCTCGTCGATCAGGCTGGAGCCGAGCACCGCCTTCAGCGACCGCATCAGCCGGCCCTGCGCGCCGCCGACATAGGCCGCCATCGCCGCCCGGCCGAACACCGGGGCGCCCGCGCGGGGATAGAAGATCGCGCTCGGCAGCGTGTCCGCCCCGCCTTCCAGCGGCGCGAGGCGCGGTCCGCCGGCGGCGGCGAGGCCGAGCGTCGTGTTGGACGTGCCGAAATCGAGGCCGCAGGCCGCCATCGTCCGCTCCTTCAAGGGGGGCGGGCTTGCTAGGCCATGCTGCAGCGCAGCGCAAGGGGAAAAGGCGGGGTCAGCTGCAGGCGATGCGGCGGCCGAACAGAGCGCCGGCGGCGAAGACGAGGCCGAACACCGCGAGATGGACCCAGAGCGGCAGCCAGTGGAAGAAGCCCCACGACACGCCCGCGCTCGCCGCGCCGATCACCAGAGCCGCCAGGATCGCGCCCGGGGTGACGGCCGGCTCTTCGCCGGCCGGCGCGGGGGCCGGGTCGGCCCCCTTGGGCTGCGCCGCAGCCGGCCGATCGCGCGGCGCTTCCGCCGGTTCCACGAGCCGCAAAGTGCGCCGCTCCGCACCCATCGCCGCGATCCCTCGCTTCGTTCTCCTCCGCGGCCTCGCGGCCGCCGGATCCCGAAACGATTTAAGGGCAGAGCCGGCCGACCTCAAGACCCGCCGGCGCCCCGCGCGCGATTTTCCGCGCCGGCCGGGGCGCGACCAGACCCAAGGCCAAATCCGCGACAAAGGCCGCGCTCACGCCCCGAGGGGCGCCCTACACGCTCTCGGCGTAGCGCTCATAGGCGTGCTCGACGGTGAGGATATGGGCGCGCATGGCGGCCGCCGCCTCCGCTTTGTCGCCGCGCAGGATCGCGGTCACCACCGCATCGTGCTCGGCATAGGACAGAGCGAGCCGGCCGAGATTGCGGAACTGGGCGCGGCGGAACGGCTGCAGCCGGCCGCGCGTCGCCAGCGTGATCTCGGCGAGATAATCGTTGTGCGCGCCGGAATACAGGAAGGTGTGGAAGCGGTCGTTGAGGAAGCTGTAATTGGTCTCGTCGCCGCGCCGCGTGAGATCGCCGAGATCGGCATGGATCGCCTGGAGCTGACCGCGCTCGGCCGGCGTCATGTGGAGCGCGCTCTGCCCGGCGCACAGCGCCTCCAGCTCCGCCATCACCTCGAACATGCCCCGCAGCCGCTCGATCGAGGGCTTGGCGACCAGCGCCGAGCGGTGCGGCCGGGTCTCGACCAGGCCGGAGGCGGCGAGGTCGCGGATCACCTCGCGCACCGGGGTGCGCGACACGCCGTAGCGCTTGGCGATGTCCATCTCCTCCAGCGCGGTGCCGGGTGCGATCCGCCCGCGCACGATGTCGTCGGCGATCTGGAGCCGAAGCTCCTCGGTGCGGGTGACGGCGCGCACCGGCCCGCGGCGGCGGCGCGGCCGCACCGCACGCTCGCGGACCAGACTCGGGGAGACGGGGGTGCTCATGGCCTCGGAGGTACCGGGAATCGCGGGGACGGTCAGGCGGGGATCAGGCTGACATGGGCGGCGACGATCTTCCAGCCGTCGGGAAAGCGCACCCAGCTCTGCTGCTGCCGGCCGACCTTGCCGGGGGCGGCCTCGCGCAGGAACAGGGTGGAGGCGACGGCGAAATCCGTCCCGTAGGTGGTGATCACCGTGCGCTCCAGCGTGCGCTCCAGCCCGACCGGCGAGCGGGCGCGCCGGAAGGCGCGGATGGCGTCCATGCCGTAGAGATTTTCCCCCGCGCCGTAGCGCAGGGTGCGGCCATCGTCGTGGAACAGGGCTTCCAGCGTCTCGACATCATTGGCGACGAGCGCCGCCTCGTAGCGGGCGAAGGCCGCCTCGACTTCGGCGCGGACTTCGGGACGGTCGATCTCCAAGGGGGGCGTCCTTCACAGCTGCGCCACCGGCGCGCGGGCGACACCCGCTTCGGCCAGGGCATGAGCGACCTCGAGGGCCAGATCCTCCCGCCAGGGCGGCGCGATCACCTGAACCCCGAGCGGCAGGCCGTCGTCCAGCCAGACCGGCACCGCCGCCACCGGCAGGCCGATGAAGGAGATGGGCTGGGTGAACAGGCCGAGATTGGGTCGCACGAGCAGGGTCTCCCCGTCCAGCACGAAAGTCTTCTGCCCGAGTTCCGGCGCGCGGCAGGGCGTCGCCGGGGCGAGGATCACGTCCACCTCCTCGAACAGTTTCAGCATCGTGAGCCGGAAATGCCGCCGGAAGCGCTGCGCCGCGATCACCCAGGCGGCGGGAATGGCGAGGCCGGCGATCAGCCGGTCGCGCACCGCCGGGTCGAAATCGCCCGGCCGCGCGCTGAGCCGGCCGGCATGGAGCGCCGCGCCCTCGGCGGCGGTGATGACATAGGCCGCGGCGCGGGCGCGCGCCGCTTCGGGGATCTCCACGATCCGGTCGGCGCCGAGCGCGGCGGCGGCGGCGTCCACCGCCGCGAAGCAGTCCGGCATCCCCTTGGTGCGGAAATAGCCGCCCGCGACCGCGATCCGCAGCCCGTCCCGGCCCTCGCCGAGGCGCGGGCCGACCGGCGCATAGGGGCGCGGGATCAGCGACGGGTCGTCCGGATCCTCGCCCTGCATCGCGTCATAGGCGAGCGCGAGGTCGGTCGGGCAGCGCGCGAAGGGGCCGAGATGGTCGAGCGCGGACACGAAGGGAAAGGTGCGCGCCCGCGACAGCCGGCCGAAGGTCGGCTTGAGGCCGAAAATGCCGCACAGCGCCGAGGGCACGCGGATCGAGCCGTTGGTGTCGGAGCCGAGCGCCAGCGGCACTTCGCCGGCCGCCACCGCCGCCCCCGAGCCGCCTGAGGAGCCGCCCGACATGTGGCCGAGATGGTGCGGATTGCGGGACGGGCCGTCATGGGCGTTCTCGCCGGTGAAGTCATAGGCATATTCGCCCATGTTCAGCCCGCCGACGAGCACCGCGTCGGCCGCCTCGAGGCGCGCCACCAGCGTCGCATCCGCTTGGGCGGGCGGCAGGTCCCGGTTGATCTTGGATCCGGCGCGGGTGGCGAGGCCGGCAATGTCGAACAGGTTCTTGACCGCGAACGGCACCCCGGCGAGCCGGCCCAGCTCCCGGCCTTCGGCCCGCGCGGCGTCGATCGCGTCCGCTTTGGCCCGGGCGCGGGCCAAAGTGAGGTCGGTGAAGGCGTTGACCTGCGGCTCCAGCGCGGCGATCCGCGCGAGCGACGCCTCGAGGACGGCGCGCGCCGGGACCGTGCCGGCGCGCACTGCGGCGGCGATTTCGTGGGCGTGGGCGGTCGCGAGGGACGCGGCCATGTCGGGGGCGGCGGCCGGGCTTTCGACGTCCGGGTTCTCGGCGTCGACGGCGCCGTCGAGGGCGCCGCTCATGGCCGGTAGACCGGCGCGGGGTCGAACTCGTCGCCGAGATGGAACGCCATGACGAGATGGGCGGCATCGGCGACGTTGCGCAGATAGGCCATCGCCTCGCGGTGCCATTCGCCCTGCATGGGGATTGCGAACGCGCCGGTCGCGCCGTCCAGCAGGCGCTCCAGGTCGCGGTCCTCCGGCGGAGGGAGCGGCGTCTTCGGTTCCGTCATGGTCGACCCTTTCCTGAAATGTCGATGCGCCCCGTGTGCGCTTGTCCCCTCACGCTGCGCCCTTCCCCCTCACGCTGCGCCCGTCCTCCCCCTCCCCACCCCTCCCCCGCAAGCGGGAGAGGGAGCCCCGTCGCGCCTGCGGCGAAGCCCTCCGTCTGCGCTGGGCGTCATCTGCGCCCCCTGCCGGCCGCAGCCCCGCCGCGCCTCGGGCGAAGCGCCCGCCCGCCGGTCGCAGCCCTCTCCCGCGTGCGGGGGAGGGTTGGGAGGGGGCCGGCGCCTCACAAGGCGACGCCTGCCGGCGGCCGCATCACACCGGCGGATGGGGGATCGCCGCGATCAGTTCGCGGGTATAGGCGTCCTTCGGCGCCTCCAGAACCTGGTCGGACGCGCCCTCCTCCACCATCCGGCCGTGGCGCATCACGATCACCCGGTCGCACAGAAGCTTCACGACGTGCAGATCGTGGGAGACGAACAGATAGCTCATGCCGAGCGTCTGCTTCAGCTCCTCCAGGAGATTCAGCACCACGGCCTGAACCGAGACGTCGAGCGCGGCGGTCGGCTCGTCGAGAATGACGAGGTCGGGATTGAGCGCGATGGCGCGGGCGATGCCGACGCGCGCCTTCTGGCCGCCCGAAAGCTGGTGCGGAAAGCGGTCGAGCAGGTCCCCCGGCAGGCCGACCATGGCGGCCAGCTCCTCCACTTTGGCGCGCAGTTTGGCCCCGCCGCTCATGCCGGCCATCCGCAGCAGCGGGTCGGCGATGGCGCGGGAGGCGGTGTAGCGCGGATTGAGGCTTTCGGTCGGGTCCTGGAACACCATCTGGATCCGCTTGCGGATCGGGTGGTGGGCGAATTCCTTGGCGGGAATGGCGCCGATATCCGCGCCGTCGAAGGTGATCTTGCCCGAGCTGGCATCGATCAGCCGCATGACGATGGTGGAGGTCGTGGATTTGCCGCAGCCGCTCTCGCCCACCAGGCCGACGCTCTCGCCCTTCTTCACCTCGAAGGAGAGGCCGTCCACGGCGCGGAAGATCCCGTCCTCCTTCGGCGGCGCCTTGCCGAACAGAGCGGCCAGCATGGCCACGGGCGCGCCCTGGCGGGGATATTCCTTCACCAGGTTTTCGACCTTCAGGAGCGGCGTGCCGGCCCCCTCCGCCGCCCGCACGGCGGCCCCTTCGGCGGGCGCGGCCGGCGCCTCGCCTTCCGGCAGCAGGTCGCGCAGCGTGATGCCCGGCCGCGGCGTCGCCCGCATCAGCTTGCGGGTATAGGGATGCTGCGGATCGCGGAAGATCCGCTCGGCCGGGGCGGTCTCCACCACCCGGCCCTTCTCCATCACCATGACGGTGTCGCAATAGGTGGCGGCGAGGCCGAGATCGTGGGTGATGAGGATGGTCGACATGCCGCGCGCCCGGGTCAGTTCGGTCACGAGGTCCATCACCGCCTTCTGGGTGGTGACGTCGAGGCCGGTGGTCGGCTCGTCGGCGATCATCAGTTGCGGCCGGCAGGCCAGCGCCAAGGCGATGACAATGCGCTGGCACATGCCGCCCGACAGCTCGAACGGGTAAGCGTGGTAGCGCTCCTCGGGCCGGGCGATGCGCACCTGGTTGAGGATGTCGATCACCTTCTCTTTCACGTTGGACGGCTGCGCCTGCAGATGATGGAGCAGCACATCGCCGATCTGGTGGCCGACCTTGCGGATCGGGTTCAGGGCGGCGCGCGGATTCTGGAAGATCATCGACATTTCGCGCCCGCGCAGGTCGCGCATCTGGCGCTCCGGCGCATAAGCGAGGTCGAGGCCGGAAAAGACGATCGAGCCCTCGGCGATCCGCCCGGCCCGGTCGAGGATCCGCATCACCGTATAGGAGGTGACGGACTTGCCGGAGCCGCTTTCCCCGACGATCCCCACCGTCTCGCCCTTGGCGACGGTGAGGTCGACATTCTTCACCGCCTGGACGATGCCCTTGCGGGTCGAGAATTCGACCGTGAGGTCGCGGACCGACAGAAGGGGTCCGTGCGGCGCTTCGGCGGGGGCGAGCGCGCCCGCAATGGCCGGATCGATCACGCCATGCATGTGGGCCTCCATCGTCAGGTGCGGCGCTGGGGATCGACGATGTCGCGCAGACCGTCGCCCAGCAGGTTGAAGCAGAACACCGCGAACATCAGCGCGAGGCCGGGGAAGAGCGCGATCCACCATTCCCCGGAAATGATGTAGGTCGCGCCTTCCGCCACCATGATCCCCCATTCCGGAGTTGGCGGGCGCACGCCGAGGCCGATGAAGGAGAGGCCGGCGGCATTGAGGATGGCGTAGCCCATGGTCAGCGACATCTGCACCATCATGATGGGCATGATGTTCGGCAGGATCTGCGTCAGCAGGATGCGCCACTCGCCGTTTCCGGTGAGCCGGGCCGCCTGGACGAAGCCGGCCTGCCGGCGGATCGCCGCCTCGGAGCGGGCGACGCGGACGTAAAGCGGGAAATTGATGATGGCGGTGGCGATGACGATGTTGGTCACCGTATTGCCGAGCGCCGCGACGATGCCCATGGCCAGGACGAACAGCGGAAAGGCCATGATGGTGTCGGAGATCCGGCCGATGATGCGGTCGGTCCAGCCGCCGAAAAAGCCGGAGGCGATGCCGGCGATGCCGCCGGCCGCGAACACCAGCGCGACCGAGCAGATGGCGATCCCCATATCGAGCCCGGTCGCGACGATGACGCGGGAGAAGATGTCCCGGCCGAGCTGGTCGGTGCCGAACCAATGGGCGGTCGAGGGCGGGCTCAGCGCCATGGCGGTGTTGGAGGCGAGCGGATCGTAGGGCACCACGAACGGGCCGATCAGCGCGCTGACCACCAGGATCAGGAACATGCCGAAGGCGAGCCCGGTGACCGGATTGTCCGAGATCACATAATGGGCGTGCCGGAGGGTCGCGGCGAGGCCGCTCGCGGGACGCGGGGCGTCGGCGGGATTGGCGAGGGTCATGCTTCGCTCCGGGCGCGGGGATCGATGACGCCATAGGCGATGTCGATCAGGAGGTTCAGGACGATGTAGAGGACCGCCATGGCGAGGACGAAGCCCTGCACCGGCGCGAAATCCGAGGTGATCAGCGCCTCGACCGCATAGGAGCCGATCCCCGGCCAGGCGAACACCTTCTCGACCAGCACGTTGGCGCCGAGCAGGAAGGAGAACACCATGCCGAGCGTGGTGATGACCGGGAGCATCGCGTTGCGGAAGGCATAGACGATGATGACCTTGTAGGGCGTCAGCCCGGCGGCGCGGGCGGTGCGCACGAATTCCGACGAGAGCACCGCCAGCATCGAGGCGCGGGTCATGCGGGCGATCGGCGCCAGAGCGAAGATGGCGAGCGTGACGGCCGGGATCACGAGCTGCGCCGCCGAGGCGCGAAAGGTCTCGAAATCGCCCGCGATCAGGCTGTCGATCAGATAGAAGCCGGTGACCTCGGGCGGCGGCGAGGCGAAGGCGTCGAGGCGGCCGAGCGGGGCCGGCGCCCAGCCGAGCTTGAAATAGAACACATAGACCAGCAGCAGGCCGGTGAAGAAGACCGGCAGCGAGACCCCCGCCGTGGTCAGGATGCGGCAGGAATGGTCGACCCAGGTGCCCTGCTTCACCGCCGCGGCGATGCCGTAGGGGATGGCGATCAGGAGCGCCAGGATAAGGCCGGCCAAAGTCAGCTCGGCGGAGGCGGGCAGCCGGTTCCGGATCTCGGTCGCAACCGGCTGGCCGGTCGAGAGCGAGGACCCGAGATCGCCTTTGGCGAGCGCGGTCACGTAATCGAGGAACTGCGCCGGCAGCGGCTTGTCGAGGCCGAGCTTGGTGCGGATTTCGGCGATCGCCTGCGGGGTGGCGGCCGGGCCGGCGAAATAGGCTGCGGTGTCGCCGGGCAGGACCCGGGTCAGCAGGAAGGTCACGATCACCACCCCGATCAGGCTCGGCACGGCGGTCGCGAGACGGCTTCCGATCAGCTTCAGCATGACGGCTCCCTCCTCTCGGCGAGGTCAGGTCGAAAACGATGCAAGGACGGCGCCAGGAGCGGTGCCGACGGAATGGCGGTGGACCGGCGCGGGACCGGGACCGGGGCGCGGGCCCCGGCCGTGCCGGCCGCCGCGACGGCGGCCGGCGGAGGCTCAGCCCGGCTCAGCCCGGCTCAGCCCTTGGCCAGCGAGGCATAGTTGAGGCGGCGGTGGAACCAGTATTCGTAGCCGGTCACGTTCTTCTGCATCGCGACGTTCACGTAAGGCTGGAACAGCGGGATGCGCGGCACGTCGGCGAAGGCGAGATCGACCATTCCCCTGATGTCGGTGTCGTAGGCCGCCTTGTCCCCGGTCGCGGCGGCGAGCCGGGCACCGTCGATGAACGTGTCCATCGCCTGTGATTTGTAGCTCATGGTGTTGAAGACGGAATTATTGCCGTGATAGCACCAGAAGAAGAAGTATTCGGGATAATCCAGCCAGCCCGAGAACACGTTGGTGTACATCGGCAGGACCTTCTTGTTCAGCTCGGTCCGCCAGTTCGCCCCGGGGATCTTGTTGATCGTCGTCTTGATCCCGAGCTGCGCCAAATTCTCCTGCACCAGCACGCAGATAGGCTCGTTGACGCCGGCGAAGCCGAGGTCGAAGGAGATGTCGGTCTCGAACCCGTTGGGATAACCGGCCTCGGCGAGCAACGCCTTGGCCTTGGCGAGATCCGTGACGTATTTTGTCGGCTGCGGCCAGGCAACTTCCGTCTGATGGCCCGCCGGCGCTCCGAACATCGGCTTGGACAGACCGAACAGAACGGCATCCATAATCTTTTGATACGGCATGGCATAGGCCATCGCCTGGCGAACTTTGATATTGTCGAAGGGCGGCTTGGTGACGTTCATGCCCATATACTGAACGCCATTGGAATACGGCGTCGAAATGATGGTGAGCTTGCCACTCTCCTTCAGCTCGACGAAGTCTTTATTCGGAAGATCATAGGAAATATCGGCATCACCCCGCTCGAGCAGCGCGCGACGATTGCCGGCCGAGGGTACCATCCGCCACACGATGCGCTTCATCTTGGGCATCGGGCCGCCGACCCAGGCGTCGTTGCGCTCGAAAATGACCTCGGTGCCCGGGGTCCATTTGGTCACCTTATAGGGACCGGATCCGACCGTGTTCTGCTTTGTATATTCGAGACCCCAGGGGTCCTTCTCGGTGGCGTTCTTCTTGACGAGTTCAGAATTGTAGACGCAGGGCACGATGACCGCGAGATCAGGAATGGTCAAACGGTCCTTTCGGATGAAATCGACCCGGATGGTCCGGTCGTCGACCACGACGAATTGTTCCGGCTTCTCGAGCGACCCCGCCTTCATCTGGAAGGTCGGGAAGCCGCCGACGGTGACGGCCCGATCGAGCGACCATTTCACATCCTTGGCGGTGACCGGCGTGCCGTCCTGGAACACCGCCTTGCTCTTCAGCTTGAACGTCACCGACATGTCGCCGACCTTCATGTCCTCGGCGAGCTGACCCTCGAACTTGTCGCGGTCATAATAGGGCGTGCCGTTCACCTCCTTCATCGGATGGGTGATGAGGCGGTCATAGCAGTTCCAATTGGCCTCGTAGCCGGGAACGTTGGTGCCAACACCTTGGATATCCAGATTATTCGGTCCGCTTTCGGAGACGATGAGCAGGGTCTCCGCCCGGCCCTGGGCGCGGGCGGGCGAGAACACGGCGGGCGCGGCGACGCCGGTCCCGGTGGCGACGGCGGTGGCGGAAGCGGACTGCAGGAATTCACGGCGGTTCATGAAAACATCCCCCATGTGGAGCGGCTGTCCTCTCCTCCTATTCAAGGGTCGTGCCAATTGCATACCAGTTTTTATATTTCGTTATTTTATAACAACTTATGTATGTTTTTCTCGTGTATAAAATCTTTGTCAGGCTTCATTTTGCATATTTTTTACTCACATTTGTACATATTGCATGCAATTACCTGCAGACGGATGCTCAACCCTCCATCGCCGTGCTTTGCCTGATTGCCCATTGGGCAGGCGGAACGTGCCGGAGGCGACTGCGTTGGACTTTCGACGCCCGGCCAGAGGGGCGCAGCACGGCAGCCGTGCCGTCCCTGATCGCCGCCGGCCCTCATTCCCAACCGAGAGACTCTGCCATGGTGTTGTTCGGACGGATAAAATTCGGTGCCGCACACCCTCCTCCCCTGCAGAAACGGGGGCTCGTTCACCATCTCGGCCCGATGCGGCGCGGAAATCTCCATGGCCACCGGGCCATGAGCGTGGTGGCCTTGGCCGGCCGACTTGCCGCTCTTCTCGGCTACGACCATCGCGGCGATGCCGCCCCACCCAATGCCGCCCCACCCAATGCCGCCCCACCCAATGCCGCTACGCCGGAGACCTCGGCCTATGTCGTCCCGGACACGACCCTCACCTGCGCAGAAGCGGCGCAGCTCGGCATCCGGGGGGAAGGCGACCTGTTCGGCGGCGTCGTCCCGGCCCCCGTCGTCGCCGGAAAAGCGATAACGCACGGCCTCGTCGGACCGGACGCCCCCGCGCCGGACGGCTGGACGCCCGCCTTCGGCGTGGCCGTCGGGGACTGCGTGCTCCACGGCTTCACGGCTTTTTCCATGCCGGATGCCCGAGCCGCCGCGCGGCGGCTGCTCGCAAAAGGCCCGGTGCGGCTGAAGCCCGCCTGGGCCGATGGCGGCCTCTCCCAGAGCATCGTTCACGATGCCGCTGGCCTTGATGCCACCCTCGGCGGATTGGACGCCGCAGCGGTGGAGTGCTGCGGCCTCGTCCTCGAGGAAAACCTCACCAAGGTCGAGACCTTGAGCATCGGCGAGATGCGTTTGCCAGGGCTTTCGGTTGCCTATTGCGGGCGTCAGCACATCACCTACGACAATACCGGGAGCCCCGCTTATGGCGGATCCAGCCTGTTCCTCGCCGCCGGCGGGTTCGAGGCCCTCCTCCGCCAGACTATCGATCCGATCGCGCGGGCGGCGGTCCTGTTCGCGCGCAGATACGATGCGGCGGCGGATGCCTGTTTTCCGGGCTTTCTGGCGAGCCGACGCAATTACGACGTCGTGGTCGGGGAGGATACGGCCGGCACCTTGCGATGCGGGGTGCTCGAACAATCCTGGCGGCTGGGCGGTGCCACAGGCGCCGAACTCGCCGGGCTCGCCGCACTCCTCGCAGATCCCCTGCGCGATGCCGTCGCCGCGCGATGTGTCGAAGTCTACGGGGCGGGACCCCGCCTTCCCGAAGATGCGATGATCTATTACCAAGGCGACGATACGGAGGTTGGTCATCTTACAAAGTACGCAATCGTCGAGGCTTGATCCCATGCATAGCGTGAGCACGTCTTTTCCTGTCGGGTCGCAGAGCCTCGCCGGCACGTTCGCAATCCCGGAGACCGGGGTTCCCGGCGTGCTGTTTCTTCACGGCTGGTCCGGCAGCCAGGACAGCGATCTCAAGCGGGCCAAGGACATCGCCGCGCTGGGTTGCCTGTGTTTCACCTTCGATTTGCGCGGGCACGCGAAAACGGAAGGTCTGCGCGACCGGGTCACGCCGCGCGAGAATTTCGAGGATGCGCTCGCCGCTTATGATCAATTGGTCTCCCACCCGATGGTGGACAGATCGTCGATCGCGGTGATCGGTTCGAGCTACGGGGCCTATCTCGCCCCCTTGCTCTCAGCCGTGCGGCCGGTCCGATGGATGTCGCTCCG
Organism: Aquabacter spiritensis; assembly: GCF_004346185.1. Lineage (GTDB taxonomy): Bacteria > Pseudomonadota > Alphaproteobacteria > Rhizobiales > Xanthobacteraceae > Aquabacter > Aquabacter spiritensis. The sequence continues at coordinate 174,936 of NZ_SMAI01000001.1, forward strand.
CGTCCCGGCCCTCTATCGCGACCAGCACTGGGAGCGGCCGAAGGGCAAGCTGGACCGCACCGATCTCACCATGTTCCGCGATCAGGCTCTGGCACCCGCGGAAAATCGCGCGCTTGCCGCATGCGCCGACTTTCGAGGCGATGTCCTGGTGATCGAATCGGAACGGGACGATTATATTCCCCACCCCACCATCGCAAATTATGTGACGGCATTTCGGAAAGTCCGCTCCTTGACCTACAGGGTCATCGAAGGCGCCGATCACGGCCTCTCCGAGCCGCATATGCGGCGCGCTTATACCGATCTCCTCACCGGATGGATCCGCGAAATGGTGCTCGGCGCGCGGTAGCAGAGGCGGTGGGCGGCACGGCGCCGCCCACCTTGTGGCGTCAGTCGTTCTCGCCCTTTTCGCCAGGATCGTCCGAGCGGGGCATCCGGTTTGCGGCATGGGTCCGCCACTCATCCGTCTGAACGCCTTTGCTGTCGAGCCCGCGCTCCTCCGTGTGGGCAGCCTTGTCGCGGTTGGAGAGCACGCCATGCTCGGGCAGAGCTTCCGGGGCGATCTCCGAGGTGGCGCCGACGCCGGCCCCCTTCCCCCGTGTGTTGGGTCCCATATGCTTTCTGCTGGCGTTCGCCATGTCAGCATCCCTTTCGATTCCACGTGGGCGAGGCCTGCCGGCCACCCTTGTGTGACCACGGGATCGCGCCGAGCGATCCCGATGGGGCGATCATTCGGCTCGCGTGCCGGTTCGCCTCGTCTGGCCAACCCTTTCGACGCGGGAAGGGTTCCTCAGGAACAGCCGCGCGCGCGCGACGTTCTCCCTGGAAGATCCACATCGGAGGCCGCCTATGCTCGTCCCGACCTTTATCGGCGCGCAGGACGCCGAGACGCGAAACCTCTCGGAAGGGTGGTGGGCCCTCACCCCCGACGGGCATGCCGTTTCGGGCCCCTATCCGACGCGCGAGGCGGCGATGCTCGGCATCGGAAAACGTGGCGAGGACCAACCCACGGGCCGCGCCGGCGAAGCCGGCCCGGCGCCCGAATAGGAAGGATTTGACAATGGCCAGCGCCCACCCCACGCCGCCGTTTCCCGCCCAGACGCAATCGCCGCCCGGGGCTACGGTTCGCATGCGGCCCACGCCTGACCATGGCGAAGAGAGCTATCGCGGCTCCGGCAAACTCGCCGGCAAGGTCGCCGTGATCACCGGCGGCGACAGCGGGATCGGTCGCGCGGTGGCGCTGGCCTTCGCCCGCGAGGGCGCGGACATTTTGATTTCCTACCTCGACGAGCATACCGACGCCGAGGCGACGCGCGGACTTCTGGAATCGGAAGGGCGGACCGTCGAGTTGGTCGCCGGCGACCTGGCGGACTCGCGCCATTGCCGACATGTGATCGACCGGGCGATCGAGACGTTCGGCAGGATCGACATCTTGGTCAACAATGCCGCCCATCAGGCGACCTTCGAAAACCTCGACGAGATTTCCGACGCGGAATGGGAGCTCACCTTCAAGGTGAACCTTCACGCGATGTTCTACCTGTGCAAGGCCGCCGTCCCGCATATGCCGCAGGGCGGTGCGATCATCAACACGGCGTCGATCAATTCGGACGCGCCGAATCCGACCTTGCTGGCGTATGCGACGACGAAGGGCGCGATTCATAATTTCACCGCGGGCCTCGCCCAATTGCTGGCCGAGAAGCGGATCCGCGTGAACGCGGTCGCGCCCGGACCGATCTGGACGCCGCTGATCCCAGCCACGATGCCGGAGGAGGCGGTCGCCAGTTTCGGCGCCAATGTGCCGATGAAGCGGCCCGGACAGCCGGCGGAACTCGCGACGGCCTATGTGATGCTCGCCGATCCCCTGTCGAGCTACGTCTCGGGGGCGACCATCGCCGTGACCGGCGGCCGTCCCTTTCTCTGACGCGATGCGCCCGCCGCGCCTCACGCTCCGCAGGGCCGCCATCGGTCTGGCAATTCTTGCGGTGGTCGGGGCAGGCGGCGGTTTCATCGTCGCCTGGTCCGGGCTCTATAACATCGCCGCCAGCAGCGGCCATATCCGCGCGGTCGAGCGCTTCCTCCGGTTCGGCCTCACGCAGTCCGTGGATCTGCGGGCGCCGAACGGTAGCCCCGACCTCGAAGATCCCGATTTGATCAGGCTCGGCGCGGGCCACTTTTACGCCGGCTGCGCTTATTGTCATGGCGCACCTGGCACCCCGATTTCCCCGGTCGCCGCCGCGATGCTCCCGGCTCCCCCCTCGCTGGTGGGCGCGCGCGCGGCATGGACAGCGGGCGAGCTGTTCTGGATCGTCAAGCACGGGATCAAATACACAGGCATGCCGGCTTGGCCGGCTGCCAGCCGCGACGACGAAGTCTGGGCCATGGTCGCCTTTCTCTGGGCGCTGCCGGGCTTAGATGCGGTCGCATATCGCCGCTTGGCGATGGGCGGGGTGGAGATCGCGCCCTCCTCCGGCCGGGAGCTTGCGCTCGCCAGCAGTGTCACCGATGCGGTGGGAGCCTGCGCGCGCTGCCATGGTGCGGAAGATCGCCCCCCGCCGAGTGCGCGGGTGCCCCGCCTCCAGGGTCAGCCGGCAGAAATGCTGCGCGCGGCGCTCGAAGCCTATGCCGCAGGCACCCGCCATAGCGGGATCATGCAGCTGGCCGTATCGGGACTCTCGACTGCCGATCTTCGCCACCTTGCGGACTATTATGCCCGGCTGCCGTCTCCGGCCCCTGCCGAGGCCTCGGCTGGGCAGGAGGCCGGTGCGTCGACGGCAGCCGGCCGGCACCTTGCCGCCGAAGGCCGCGCAGTCGCAGGCATTCCCCCTTGCCTGTCTTGCCATGGGCCGGACGCATCACCGCTCTACCCCCGCCTCGCCGGCCAAAGTTCAGCGTACCTCGCTGCCCAACTTCACGCCTGGAAGCGGGGGGACAAGGGCAGCACGGCTTTGAACGCCATTATGGCGCCGATTGCCGAGCGCCTCACGCCGGACGATATTGCTGCTGTCTCGACCTATTTCGCCACTCTCGACCCCGCGGGCGAAACCGGCCAACGGGACGCGAAGACAGGCCGGCCGCAATGATCGGCAATTCCGGGTGCCCTGCGGGTTTTCAGAGGGCGCGGTCCTTCAATCCCATGCGGGCGTAGATTTCGTTGATGTGCTCCTTGACGTCCGGCGGCGTGGTGTCGGTTTCGGACAGATGCGCCCAGCCGACCTTTGCGCGAGCATAGATCGCCATCTCTTCGTCCTGGCCCGACGTCCCGCCGCTGATGCCATAGGCACCGACCATTTCGTCACCCTTGAAGACCGGTGCGCAGCCGCCCGAGGCAACGATCTGGCCATTGGTGAAGATCGATGCGTTCATCATCATCTGCGGGTTGCGCTCCTTGAACCATTGCTGGATTACGAGGCCGTCCGGGAAGCGCGGGCTCATCGCCCGGAAGGCGCAGGCCGTATAGGCCTTGCCGCGCGCGATGTCGGGCGTGATGAAGCCCGCATCGTCCATCCGTTCGAGCGCGATCAGGTGCCCCTCCGGCCCGACCACCGCGACCGAGATCGGCACGCGCATCTCCTCGGCCTTCTCGACCACCGCCTGGATGAAGGCCCGGCATTCTACCGCTGTCAGCTTTGCCATGACTGAACCTGTCCGTTCCTATTGCGCCTTGATGCCGGCGGTCTTGACCACCTGCGCCCATTTCTCGACTTCGCTCTGGATGGCGCGCCCGAAGGCCTCCGGCCCGGCCACAACGATGTCGATGCCCTGCGCCTTGAATTGCTCGCGCACCTCGGGCGCCTGCTGTGCCTTCGCCACCGCCACGCTGAGCTTGGCGATCACGTCCGGCGGCGTCGCCTTCGGAGCCTCCAGGCCGAACCACACGGACGTTTCAAATCCGGTGAGGCCGAATTCGGCAATGGTGGGAAGGTCCGGCGCCGCTTCCGTGCGCTTCGCGCTGGTGACGGCAAGCGCCTTGAGCTTGCCCGACTTGATATGCGGCAGCACGGTCGAGGCCGGCGAGAACATGACGAGGACCTGGCCGGACAGCAGGTCCGTTACCGCAGGCGACGAGCCCTTATAGGGCACGTGCAGCATCTTGATGTCCGCCATCATGCTGAACAGCTCGCCCGACAGATGGGGCGAGGTGCCGATGCCCGAGGAGGCATAGGTGATGCGGCCGGGAGTCTTCTTGGCGGCCGCGATCAGTTCCGGCACCGCCACCACCTCCAGAGAAGGATGCACCACCAGAATGTTCGGCACGCTGCCGATCTGGGCGATCGGGGCGAACACCTTGGCGAGATCGACGGCCGCGGACGGCTGCAGGCTTTCATTGATCGTATTGGCGATGGTCGTCACGAACAGCGTGTAGCCGTCGGCCGGACCGTTCGCGACGACGCCGGCGGCCGTGTTGCTGCTGGCGCCGGGCCGATTGTCGACCACCACGGGCTGACCGAGCGTCGTGCTCATGTGCTGAGCGACGATCCGGGAGGCGACATCCGTCGTGCTGCCGGCCGGGAAGCCCACCACCATCTTGATGGGGCGGGAGGGATAGGCGTCCTGGGCTGCGACGATACCCGGCGCGAGCAGAAGCGCCGCGCCGAGCGCGGCCGCGAAGCGACGTGAGATCATGCCCTGTTCCTTTTTCAGCGCGCAGCAGCCTGAAGCCCGGCGCGTCGTTTCTTCCCTCTGGGCACTAGACCGGCCGATGATTTATAAAACAAACGAAACTTTCTTATGAACTGATATGATACGCTCATGAATATCACGCTGCGCCAATTGCGCGCCTTCGTCCTGGTGGTCGAGCGGGGAAGCTTCACCAAGGCGGCCAGCGACATGCATCTGACCCAATCCGCCTTGAGCCTTCTGGTGCGCGATCTCGAAGCGGCGATCGGAGCACGGCTGATCGACCGCACCACGCGCTCCGCCTCGGCAACGGCGGTGGGACTCGATTTCTTTGCCAGCGCACGCCGCATCCTCGACGACCTCGACCATGCGGTGGGTCATCTCGATACGCTCTTCGCCAAGCAGCGTGGCCGCGTAGTGGTGGCCGCCCCGCTGATCCTCGCCGCCACCTTCCTGCCGCCGATCCTTGCGGGCTTCCGGGACGCCTTCCCCGGCATCGACCTGGTGCTCTGTGACACGCTGCCGAACGAGGTCCTACCCCTCGTCCGGGCGGGCACGGCGGATCTCGGGATCGGAACGTTCCGGCGCGGCGACGACGACGTCACGAAGGTGCTGCTGTTTCGGGAATCGATGGTCGCCGTACACCCCAGGGGCCACGCCCTCGGCCATCTGGACACCCTCCGCTGGGCCGATCTCGACAACGTCCCGGTTCTGACGGTGCCGCGCGGCAGCGTGTTCCGCGAACTCGCGGAAACCGGGTTTGCCGCTGCCGGCCTGTCGCTGGAGCCGGCCTTCGAGGCAACCTATGTCGGCACCCTGCTCGGCTTGGTCGGCGCCGGGCTCGGGGTCGCGATCGTCCCGGGTTACGCCACCGCGCTCGCCGATACGGCGCGCGTCGGCTGGCGGCGGCTGGAAGCGCCGGTCGTCGAACGGGAAGTGGTGTGTGCCCACCGCGCCGGATTTTCGCTTTCTCCCGCCGCGGAAGCGTTCAAGCAGCATGTCCTGGAGACGGTCCGGCGCACCTGGTCTGGTGCACCGCAAGGATGAGCCGACGCAAAAGTTGTGGCACAGTCCGCGCAGCGCGCCCGAGCGAAGAACGCGCGCAGTGGAGGAAGTTTCATGCGGATGCCCAAAATCGCCCCTCGTCTTGCCGCGTCCTGCGCGGCGATGCTCGCCCTCGCGCTTGGCCTCGCCCAGCCGAATGCCGGCTTCGCAGCCGATTACCCCAACCGGACGGTGCATATGGTGGTGCCCTTCCCCGCCGGCGGGACGACGGACATCTTCGCGCGGCTGATGGCGGACCGGCTCGGCAAGGCGCTCGGCCAGCAATTCATCGTCGAGAACAAGGCCGGTGCGGGCGGCAATACCGGCACGGATTCCGTCGCGCGGGCCGATCCGGACGGCTACACTCTGGTCATGGGCACGGTCGGCACGCACGCCATCAATGCGAGCCTCTATTCCAAGATGCCATACGATCCGCTGAAGGATTTCGTCCCGGTTGCCTTCGTCGCCGGGGTGCCGAATGTGCTCGAAGTCAACCCCAACAAGGTCAAGGCGAAGACGGTGCAGGAATTCATCGCCGAGGCGAAGGCCGCGCGCCCGCCGCTGACGATGGCCTCTTCCGGCAACGGCACCTCGATCCACCTGTCGGGCGAGATGTTCAAGCAGGCGACGGGGGTCGATCTCGTCCATGTGCCCTATCGCGGCTCCGGCCCGGCAGTGAACGACCTCGTGGGCGGGCAGGTCGACGTCATGTTCGACAACTTACCCTCTTCGATCGGCCAGATCCGCGCCGGCACGCTCCGCCCCATCGCCGTCACCTCGGCCCAGCGCTCGCCGGCTCTGCCCGACGTGCCCACGATCGCGGAATCCGGCGTGCCGGGCTTCGATGCGTCAAGCTGGTTCGCCTTGTTCGCGCCGGCCGGCACGCCCAAGGCCGTAGTCGACACGCTCAATGCCGAAGTGCTGAAGACATTGCAGGATCCGGCGGTCAAGCAGCGTTACGCCGAGGTGGGTGCGGAAATGCGTCCGATGACCCCGGACGAGTTCGGCGCCTTCGTGAAGAGCGAGAAGGAGAAATGGGCCAAGGTGGTCAAAGCGTCCGGGGCCCGCGTCGATTGAGGCTTGCTGCGGGCCGACGGTGAAGGCGCGCCAAATCTCCAAGACCTTGGAACAAAGTCGGGGGCCGGCCGTTTCTGCGTTTGGCGGGTCGATAGGGTTCCGATCCGCACCTCCAGCCTATGTCTCGCGCGCGGCCCGTTCCGGGCGCGATGTGCGTAAGCCGAACCAATCAAGAGGCCGAATGCGGCCCGAACAATAAGGAGGACCAGATATGATCGTGTACGCTCCTGTTCCGGAGTCGTTCCGTCCCCTCAAGGTCGCGGTCTCCGGGTCCAGCATCGTCCTGCGTTCTCTGGAGGATGCCGCCGCGTTCATGCGCGGCCATCCGGTGGGCGAGCATGCCGAAATGTTGCTCGACCAGATGGAATCCGCCAGCGGCCCCGATCTGCAACGGCGCGCCTGGCGGGCCTTCGAGACCTTCGCGGACGCCATGCGCCTCACGCCCGAAGCGCAGCAACGGATCCTCTGACCGGCGCGTCAGGGACGTCCGCGGCCGGTGGTGAACGCCGCCGGCCGCCCTCCCACTTCCCAATTCCGCCAATTCGTGTCGCCCAGCGTGGGCCTCTATCCGCCGGTCAAGAAGGCAATTGCCTGCTTCTCGGGCCGCCTCTGCTTGATGTTTGGTCGCGCCAATCCGATGCGCGCGCGGCATTATCGCCCCCCTCTCAATGAGCATGCGGCGGCTGGGACCGCCAAGGAGCAGGGCGATGGGTGTAAGCGTTGGAATGCTCGGCCGGGCCGCACGGCTGGCGGCGTGTGCGGCGATGGCCGCTATCGCGCTGGCAGGGCCGGCCGCCGCGGAGTTTCCCGATCGGAATCTCACGATGGTGATCCCATTCCCGCCCGGGGGACCGAACGACGTCATCGGCCGCCTGGTGGCTCAGAAAATGTCCGAAGCCTTCGGCAAGACGGTGGTCGTGGAGAATCGCGCGGGTGCTGGCGGCTCGATCGCCGTCGACTATGTCGCGCGCTCCGCTCCCGACGGCTACACCTCGATCCTCGCCTCGATGGGCTATGTCGTGAACCCGCTGATCGGCAAGACCCCCTACAAGGTCTCGGATCTGCGCCCGGTGACGATCGTGACCGCCGGCCCCTCGGTCCTCGTGGTGCGGGCGGACCTCCCGGTCAGTTCCCTGCAGGATCTGATCGCTCTGGCGAAGTCCAAGCCCGGCGGCCTCACCTATGCTTCGTCCGGCAATGGGACGCCGCTCCATCTCGCTGCGGAACTGCTGAAGAAGGATGCCGGCCTCGACATTCTCCACGTGCCCTACAAAGGCACCGGAGAATTGATGGTGGATCTCGCCGCCGGCCGGGTGGACATGAGCATCGTGAGCCCGCTCATCGCCGCCAGCTTCGTCAAGGACGGCCGCCTGAAGGCGATCGCCACCACCGGCACGACGCGCATGAAAGGCTGGGAGAATGTGCCGACGATGGAGGAAGCCGGCTTGAAGGGCTATGCGATCGAAGCCTGGTATCCCGTCCTGGTTCCGGCCGCCACGCCGGATGCCGTGGTGGCGGCACTCAACAAAGCGATCGTGGCGGGGATCAAAATGCCCGACGCGACCCAACGCCTCGAAGGCTTGGGGCTCGTCGCTGTCGGCTCCACCGTCGCCGAGGCGGACGCGCAAGTGGCCAACGAGACCAAGCGCTGGAGCCAGCTGGTGAAGGACGCGAGCCTCAAAGCCGATTGACGGGCGATCGCGGGCGGCACACCCGGCTCTCGGGGTTGCGCGCCGCGGCACAAGGCCCGGCGCGCAATGGTCGGCATCCCGCGCCCGCTTTTGCGGGCCGGGACTTCACGCCGCTTCGGACTTGATCCCGGTCGTCGCCTCAGACGTCGTCTCGGCCTGCACCTCGGCGGCGGCGGCGACTTCTGCCAGCTTCCGGCGGGCGGCCATCTCGGCGTCGTGGGCGTCCCACTTGTCGAGCAAGGTTTCGTATTCGGTGGTGCGCGACCGCAGGGCGCCGGTCATCTCGGTCATGATGTCCAGCATTTCGGCCTGACGCGCAGGCTCGAGGATTTCGACGGCCTGGCGGAACTTGCGGGCGCGCAACGTATCCTTCAGCCGGTCGATCGCCCGCTCCAGATCGATGGAGGCATCGACCACGCGGTCGACCAGGGCAGTGTCATCGTTCATTCCCAACTCCCGTTTTTCTTGCGCGTCCGCTCCGGCTCGGGCGAAATCCCCGGACCTCCGCTTTCGCCAAGACTTCGCCAGAGAAGCCGTCAGAACCCATTGCAGCGCAAAAGGACCTGCTGCCTCTCCATGGGCGGGGGTTCTATCCATTTTCTGGCGTGTCACAAGCATTTGGCAGCGAAATCGAAGACAATTCGGCGTGTTTGCCTAAATTAAATTCATGCTTTTCGCGAAGTATGCAGATCATGCCCTTGAATGGATACAATCCAGCGTCAAGGCAGCTCCACCATGTGATTATCGAAGCGCGGCCCCCCTGTCCGCCGCCAGACGATGGCGACTTGCCCCTCCGCAATCGCGATCAGGACCACCTCGCCATAGCCGCTCGTGGCGACAAAACGCCCGGGTTCACGCGTCGCCGCAAGGCCGCAGCCGTCGACCAGCGGCACCGCACCGAGATAACGCCCGTCGCGCCGCCACACCGCGACGCGGTTGCCGCGCGGCGTGGCGCAGGCGACATAGGCGCCAGAGCGGTCGAAAGCGACCGATCCGACATATCCGCGCAGCGCCATCAGTTCGGCCTCCGGCGCTTCGAAGGGTCGAAGAGCGCCGTCCTGCGCGACGAAGAACAACAAGGGTCGCGACACGCCGTCTTTCAGAAGGTCCTGCGCCGCAACCACGGTTCCGCCCCGGCCGTCTCGTGCCAGATGGCGCAGCGACAGACTGCCGAGGTCCGGCGGCAGGCCCCCTACCCCCCTTAAGGCTCCGGATTGGGGATCGATGAGGGAAATGGTGCTTCCCGTCTCTTCCGCGTCGCGCGCCTCAGGTGTGTTGGGTTCGATGCCGCCATTTGCCACCACGAGGGCAGCCCCCGAGCGCATCAAATCGTGGGGGCCGTCGCCACCCGTCGGCCATTCGGCGACGATCTGGAACCCCCCGGCGACGTCGCGCGCAGCGACGATCCCGCGGCCCATCGTCCGCACCGGACCCTCGCTCGGCCGCTCGATCTCATTGGTGAGAAACAGCGCGCCGTCCGCCGTGAACCGCCCGTGCCCGGAAAAGACCCGCCCCGCGGCCGGCCCGAAGGCGGCGACCTGACCGCCTTCATCGCGGTCGAACACCAAGGCGATCCGCCCCGGCCGACGGCCGACCGCAACGGCAAGCGGCCCGCGCGGGCTCGCCTCGATGCCATGCAGGCGGACCGGCGAGGGAACGCGCGGCGCAGCATCGAAGCCCTCGCTCAATGCGAAGGCACCGAAGCCGTCTCCCTCGGCAACCGTGGTGAGCCAGCCCTCGTCCATCGCATGGGCGCGAGCGTGCAGCCGTTCGTTCGCCGCCGCGAGCGATCCACGCGGAAGAAGCAGCGCAGCGCCGGCACCGGCGAGGAGGCTGCGGCGGCTGAGGCGCACGGTCATGGCCCTCTGCCTCAATCGCCGTCGAGAGCGTTGAAGCCGAGCGAAATGCCGAAATAAGACGCGATCGGCCGATAGACGGTCAGTTGCGCCGCCTTTAAGACCTTGACCGCCGCCTGGATTTTCGCCGCGCCGTCGGAAGTCTGAGCCGCCGCCCCGAGGTCTGCGGGAAACTCCGCAGCGGCCTTGTCCGCAGCAGCGGCCGCCTTGTTCACCACCCATTGCGGCCGGCTCGGCATCTGCTTCGCCACCTCCTGGAGCAACGCGTCGGCACTGGTGATCATCACAGTCACCACGCGGCCCGAGCGGCCGGACCGCCAGCCCTCCGCGAGCAACGGGCGCGGATCGCCGGAGTTCAGAACCGGGAGAATGCGGGTATCGGTGACGCGCTGATAGGCGCCGGAGAGGTCGGTCAGGATCATGCCCGGCACGGCCCCGACATCGGGAAACAAGGCGGGATCACCCTTCCCGGAGACAATCGCGCCGAGCGCGCCGCTCGATCCATCGCCCCAGGCGTCCCGCACATCCTTGGCGATGGCGGCGAGATTGACGGCGATGGCGCGACCATAGAGGCAGCGTCGGGCAGCCTCCGGACCCGCCGCAAGGGCAGCAGCGGCGCCGTCCTCGTAGAGCAGGCGTTCCATCGCCGGCAGGCCCTGAACGGCCGCGCTGGAGCGGGCGAAACGGTCCGCCTCGAAGCGCGCCGTGTCGGGATCGGCGAGGATTTCGGCCATCGCACGCTGAATGGCGTTGCGTCGGTCCGGAAAGAAATTGAAGCGGTCGGGCCGTAGCGCGAGGCTCACGGGCCCCATGGTCACGAATTCGACCGCGCTCCACGCATCGGCGGTCGTTTTGAATGCCTCTTGCAGCGCCGGGACACCTGCGGCGGACGGTGCCGGGCAATAGCCGGCCCATGCCTGCGCCTGCGCAGCGGTCGCCGCGACCAGCGCGTCGTAACGCGGCAGCAGCCAGGCCTTGATGATCGCCGCGCTGTCGAACGCCGGCGCCGCCCGGGCGGGCACGGAGAGGCCGAGAACGACAAACGCGATCACCACGAGACGGGCAGACATCATATTCATCGCAAGGCTCCAGCCCCCGGACCCGACACAGGTATCAGCTCGGCGCAGGCGCGCGCCGCGCGCCCTACAGCTTCGAAACATACGCCAGAAGTCTCTGCCGATCGCGCGCAGACAGCCGCGCGAACCGCTGCGCGGACCCTTCGGCCTGGCCGCCATGCCACGCGATCGCCGCGGCGACCGAGTTCGCCCGTCCATCATGGAGGAGGCCGGTGCCGCGCGCGAGCGCATCGGCGAGGCCGGCAAGGGGTGCGGTGCGCCATTCCGATTCCGCTGCCCCAGGCTCCGACAAGGCGTCAGCAAGGCCGGGACCCAGATCGTGAAGGAGGAGGTCCGTAAAGAGCCGCGCCTTCCCGCCGCCCTCCAGAGGGAGTTCGGGCCGGTGACATTGGGCGCAGCCGGTCGCGGCGAACAGGCGCGCCCCCTGCGCATCGCGCGGCGTCGGAGGAAGGGGCAGCGCGGCGACATAAGCGACGACGCGCGAGAGCAGAGCCGGCGGGATCTCGACGTCCCCCTCCGTTTCGCGCCCGTGGGGGGCCGCGCGGCACGCGGTCTGGACCGCCGCGCAATCGCCCCACGGCTCGGGATGCAGCCGGGTCGACATGCCGATATCGAGAAAGAAGGCCTCGGCCGATTGGGACTTCAGATCCGGCTGGGACGCCTTCCAGCCATAGCGGCCGACGACGCTGCGTCCGTCGGCAAGGAGGATCCGCCGGACGCGGCCGCGCACGGCCGCCTCCTGGCCTGCGGCGATCTCGACCAAAGCCTGTTCCGGCACCCTGTCGATCAGGCCCCGGCCCCGAAGATCGGGTGCGGCGCGCAGCGAGAGGCCTGTCGCGGGATCGAGAGGGCCATAGGCGAGCCTGGTCGGCGCCGGCGCACGGGCACGGCGACCGTCCGGCAACACCGTATCTATGGCGCCCAGAACCCCCTCGGGGACGAGACCCGGCACCGCATCGAGTTGCAGGCGGCGACCATAGACCGGGTCCGGCGTCCCATCCGGCCGCGCAAGGACCAGCACGGCGCCGCGCCCCTGCATCGTCCCGTCCGGTGCGAAAGCCAATGGTGCCCGCCCGCCGCGTGGGTGGCAGGCCGCGCAGGATCGGGCGTCGAACAGCGGCCCCAGCCCGTCATCGCCCCGCGTCGAAGCCGGCGCCGGGATCCAGGCCCGGTCGAACAGCGCCGCGCCGATCTCGATGTCGAGCCGGTCCAAGCCCCCCGCCCCCGCCGCCCCCCCGAGCAGCAGCACGGCGCCGGCGAGGGTGCAGACGAGACGCCGCCTCATGTGACGCGGAACCAGCCCATCAGGCCAGTGTCCATGTGTTCAAGAATATGACAGTGGAACACCCAGTTGCCGCTCGTCGCCTTGAACGCGAACTGGACGCTCTCGTTCGGCTCGACGATCACGGTGTCCGCCAGATATTGCGGCATCCCCGCTTTCTTCGACGAGGACAGAACCCGGAACACGTGGCCGTGCAGGTGCATGGGATGTACGTGCTTGGTGACGTTTGTGCAGGCGACCACATAAGTGGTGCCGGCGGTGAGCTTTTCGAGCGGAGGCGGTAGACGCAGCGCGTCCTGCGTCGACCAACTGTCGCGGCTGATCGCCCAATGGGTCTTGCTGCCGACACACAGCGAATCCACCAGCGCCTTGGAAAGCGGATCGTCCGCCGGCAGAGCGGGACTGACGATGGTCGGACCGGCCGAGACCTGGAGCAGATATTCCATCTTCTTCGGGCGGGCGAGATCGGGCTGCGGCGCGGTCGAGGCCGGCAGGGATTTCGGCTTGAACGCGGTCTTCTTCAGCCCTTTGTCCACGGCGACCAGGGTGGTCAGAAGATAAGGTTGGCCGGAGCGATAATCCTGGATCTTAACCTCGGTCCCCGGCGCGCCGACCCGGACCTGGAGGTCGGCGCGCATGGCGGGGCCCATGCGCCAGACGCCGTCCGGCAGCTTGTCGAGGAGAACGGGCGGTAACAGCGCCTGACCGTCGACCGCGATCAAGGCGGCATCCTCGGTCTCACACCCGAGGTCGATGACCCGCGTCGCGTCCGCAACGATGGTGCGCACCCGCACGTCACCATAGGCCGGGACTTCGACGCGCGGCGGGACGATGCTGCCATTGGTCGCCCGGACCGTGCCGAACGTGCCTGCGGTGGCCGCGCCCTCGTCGGTGCTCATGGCGATCCACTGGCCGTCATCGCCGAGCCGCCAATCCTTGACCGCGATGAAGCATTCGGCGTCGAACGCGACCTTGCGCTCCTCCGGGCTGTCGATCACCAGCAGGGCGAACAAGCCGCGCCCGACCTGCCCGGTTTCGTCGCAATGCGGATGGAAGAAATAAAAGCCGGAATCCGGCAGCGGCACGTTGTAGCTGAACCGGCCGCCCGGCGGGATCACCTCCTGCGTGAGCGGCGCCACCCCGTCGGACAGATACGGCACGCGGATGCCGTGCCAATGCACCGTGGTCGGATCGGGCAGCCTGTTTTCGAAATCCACCGCGAGCCGCGTCCCGCGGTTGAAGCGGAACACCTTGAAAGGTTCGCCGTCATAGGCGCAGAAATGCCGGGTGGCCGGCCGATCGGGCCCCAGCAGCCGCCAGTCGATCTCCTTCGCCACCAGCGGAAGGCGCGTGACGGGAGCGGAAGCCGGCAAGGTGTCGATGGAGGCCGGCACCTGCCCGATGGCCGAGGGGGCCAAAGCGAGGACGCCTGCGGCGGTGCTCCCCAGGGAAAAGGCGCGACGCGAGATCATTGCCCGCCCTCGGACCGAGCCGGCGGACGCGCCGCCGGCATGTTGCAGACGAGCGAACGGCGGCGCGGGTGCATCCCCGCCGCCCTCATTTCTTCTTCGCAGCGTCGGGATTGTCCAAGCTGTCGGACCCCTCGACCTTGATCTGGATCTTCAGCGCCGCGACTCCGCGCTCGATGGCATGAGCCTGGGCCACCAGGGCGTCCACGCCGTCCTGGATCATCTTGTTGCCCTTCTCGTTCCCCTCGGCGAGCATCATGTCGTAATACATGTCGCCGCTGTCGGCGCTGTCCTTGATCACCTTCAGGGCCGCGAGCGCGGCAGCCATTTTGGCGTCGATCTCGTCGGCGATCTTGGGATCGGTGGCGCGCACCAGATCGGCGACCGAGGGGCCGCTCATCGTGGTCCCGTCGATCTTGGTGAAACGGCCGTAATAGACATCCTGGATGCCGACCTCGTCGTAATAATGCGAGTTGTGGGTGTTGTCGGAGAAGCAGTCGTGCTCCTCCTCGGGATCGTGCAGCAGGAGACCGAGCTTCATGCGCTCGCCGGCGAGTTCGCCATAAGAGAGCGAGCCGATCCCGGTGAAGATGACGGCCAGCGCGGGCTTGTCCTTTTTCTTCAGGAGCGCCACGCGGGCCTTGCCCTTCGGCCCCCAATCGTCGGCCATTTCCTTCAGGTCCGCGACGAGGGTGTCGGTGGCGACCCGCAGATAATCGCCGCGGCGGGCGCAATTGCCGTGGGTGCAGCCGGCGCCGCGATCGTAATCGGTCCACGGCCGCTCGCCCATGCCGCGCTCGGTGCCATGAAGATCCTTGCCCCAGAGCAGGAACTCGATCGCATGCCAGCCGCTCGCGACATTGGCTTCCACGCCGGCGGCGGAATTGAGCTGATGCAGCAGAGCGGGGGTGATCTTGGTCAGATCGATCGTCTTCTTGCCGATCCGCAACGATTTCGAGGCGATGATGTTGGCGGTGTAGAGCGGGTTCTCGTCGGACGAGGTGCCGTAGGTCTTGGTGTCGACATAGTCGATAAGGCCCTCATCGAGCGGCCAGGCGTTCACGTTGCCTTCCCAATCGTCGACCACCGGATTTCCGAACCGGAAGGCCTCGGTGATCTGATAGGGGTCGCGCGCCTTGCGCCAAGCCGCCTGGGCGGCCTTGTGGGTCTCGGCGCTGGGTGCGGCGAGGAAGGCGGAGATCGCGGTCTGCATCTCCTTCGCGGCGAGATAGGAATTCGTGTACATCGCCTGCGCCATGTCGGCGTAGTGCACGATGACCGCGCGTGGCTTCGGCGCAGCGGCCTGACTTGACGGCGCCGCAGCAGCGGGTTTTGCCGTTGGCGCGCCGCCGGACTGGGCGACGGCGGGCGCGGCCAATCCGAAGGCGATGGCGAAGACGGCGGCGGCGATAGGCGCGCGCATGGTTCAACTCCCGAAAGTAAGGTCCCCGGCAATGGCCGGCGGGCGCGCACGGCGCGCGGAGATGCCGTGCAATCCCCCGCACGAAGCATCCTCCGGTACCCTAGCCGCTGCGTGGGCACAGCGACAAGATTGCTGGAAAATAATGGAATTGTTCTATCTTAGGCGCCGCAATTACACGCGACGTCTGAAAGCATAGGGGCATTTTGCCTACCGGACGAGTGGGCGGCAGATCGGCGGGAAGTCTGCGACCGTCAGCCGCGCCATGATAAACCGTGCGGCGACAAGATGATGGTTCGAGACGCGGGCTGAGCTCGGCGTCATTCGACGCGTTCCTCCTCGCGGACATTCCCTAACGTAGCGTTGTTTCGAATAGCTCCAATGGAATGTCCATTCCAGTGACAGGTTGAAGATCCGGGTGTACCAGCAGGTGAACAAGCTTTCGTAGGTTCAGGTTCGAAAAGCTCTTGTTGTCGTGTGGGGGACGGCCGGCGGGGGCCGAACGTCGAGGTGCGCCCGCCGCGGCCTCGGCACAGCCCGGGGAGCCCAATGCTCGCAGCCTTGATCATCGTTTTCCGTGAAGTGCTTGAAGCCGGACTGATCGTCGGCGTGATGCTCGCCGCGTCAGAAGGCATCAAGGGCCGAGGCCTGGTCATTTGGACCGGCATCGCCGGCGGCATCGTCGGCTCGGGCGTCATCGCCCTGTTTGCGGAACAGATCTCCAATTTGTTCGACGGCTCGGGCCAGGAATTGCTCAACGCCGCCATTCTCGCCGTGGCGGTGATCATGCTGGTCTGGACGGTCGTCTGGATGGCCAGCCACGGCAAAGAAATGGTCCTGGAGATGAAGGCCGTCGGACGGGACGTGAAGGAAGGCCGTAAGCCCCTCGCGGCGCTCGGCATCGTCGTCGGCATGGCGGTCCTGCGCGAAGGCGTCGAGATCGTGCTGTTCATGTACGGCATCGCAGTGAGCGGCGAATCCGCGCTGAACGTCGCGATCGGCTTCGCCCTCGGCGTGCTTGCCGGCGCTGCCGTGTCCTTCGTGCTCTATCGGGGGCTGGTGGCGATCCCGGTCAAACACCTGTTCAAGACCACGACAATCCTCATCACCCTGCTGGCAGCAGGGCTTGCCGCGCAATCGGTGGGCATTCTTCAGGATGCCGGCTTCATCCAGTCGCTGTCCGACCCCGTGTGGAACACGAACTGGCTGCTCGCCGACGACAGCGCGGTGGGACGCGTTCTGCGCACGCTGATCGGGTATCGCGCCGAACCGACGGGCATGCAGGTTCTGGCCTATGCCGCAACCATCCTGGTCATCGTCGCGCTCTCGCGGATCGTCAATGGACGGATCGAGAAAGCGAAGCGCGCGGCGATGACGGCACGAACCGCTTGAGGGACGGGATTTTCCCGCACCCTTGATCAGCACGCCCTTGGACAGCGGTCCGCGCCTGCATGCGGGCCGCAAGGTGACGCCGATCCTCTGTGTCAGCCCGGAAGCACCACCACCTTCGCGCCGTCCGGAACCCGGCCGTAGAGGTCGATGACATCCTGGTTCATCATGCGGATGCAGCCGGAGGAAACCGCCTCTCCGATCGACCATGGCTCGTTGGTGCCATGGATGCGGTAGAGCGTGTCCTTGCCGTTCTTGAACAGATAAAGCGCCCGCGCCCCCAGCGGGTTGCTCTCGCCCCCCTGCATGCCGCCCGACCATTTCCCGTATTTGTCCGGCTCCCGCGCGATCATGTCCCGGGTCGGGGTCCAGCGCGGCCACGCGCGCTTGTAGGCCACCTCCGCCGTACCGGAAAATTCCAAGCCCTCCCGCCCGACGCCGACGCCGTACCGCAACGCTTTGCCGTTCTCCTGCACCAGATAGAGGGAGCGGTTCTTGGGATCGACCACGACCGTGCCAGGGGGTTGGCCGGTGGGATTGTCGACCAGGGTCCGCCTGTTGCGCAGGTCGAGATCGTCGGCGACAACGCCGGGGATGTGAAACCCACCATCGTCAAGAGCGGCATAGAGGGGCGCGAACGCCGCGATTTGCGGATCCGGAAGCGCAGCGGATGGAGCAATGTTCGGCTGCGATACGCAGGCAGCGAGCCCCAGCGACAGGGCGATGAACGACCATGCGCGACCACGCCGCGTCAGGCGACGGACGAAGGAAGAAGACAAAGCAGGCATCTGCCGCTCACTCCGCCGCCTGGCGACGCCGCGCTTCGGCGAAGGCCTCCTTGAAGGTGGCATAATCCAGGGTGGAAGTTCGGAAAGGTCCGACCAGATAGGTCGGCGTGCCTTGAAGCCCGAGCGAGTCCGCCTGTGCGAGATTGCGCCTGAGCAGCGCGCTGATATCGTCGGCATGGGCCTTCAAATCGGCATCGAGCCGCGCGAGATCGACGCCGGACGCCTGCACGGCCTTCAGCATCTGCGCCTTTCCGACGCCGCGACCGGGAACCGCCATCAAGGCCCGATGCACTTTTTCGTAAGCGCCCTGGTAGTTGGCGGCAATCGCGAGCTGTGCCCCGAACACCGAGGCTTCCGTCAAAATCGGCCAGTCCTTGTAGACGAGGCGGACCTTGCCATCCTCGCGCACGGCGCGCGCGAGGTCGGGCGCCGCCTTCTTGCAGAAGGGACAATTGTAGTCGAGGAAGGCGACGACCGTGAGATCGCCCTTCGGATTGCCCCCCGTGGGCGCCGCGGGATCGCGCAGAATGGCCTCCACATCGACGCTTTGGGCGCCGGCGGGCGCTGGGCCGAGGGTTGCGAGGCCGGAGGCGGCGACGCCCGAAGCGAGCATGATGAATTGCCGTCGCTGCATGAAGACACTCCTGTGGCGAGGGAGAATGGGATGGAGGCGGGGGCGCGCTAAGCTCCGGCGGCGTCCAGCCGTCGGGCGATGTCCTCCGCCGACACCGCACCGATCATGCGCGTGCCCGGGATCTCGCGGCCTTGCGCGTCGAGCAGGAACATCGTGGGCGGCCCGACGACGTCGAACCGTTCCATGAGCGCGCGCGTCGCCGTGTCGTACGTGGTCACGTCCGCCGTGACCTGTGCGAGGCCGGCAAGACGCGGTTGGAGCGCGGGCGAGGCCATCACCGCCGCATTGGCCTTGCAGACGGAGCACCAGTCTGCGGTGAAATCGACCAGGATCGGCCCCGCGCCCGAGGCCCGCGCGACCGCCGCGTCGAAGGAGACGGAATCCGCCACGTGACGGCCCGACGACCGGAGGTCCGAAGCCACCGCGGCGGCGGAGGGGAAAGCCAGCGGCCGCAAGGGATCCTCTGCGCCGCCGGCAGCGCCCACGATCAGCGTCGCGCCGTAGAGCGCCGCCGCCATCCCGCCGCCTCTCACCAGTCGCGCTGCAGCTCCGCTGGTCTCGGTCAGCCTGTCGAACCCACCGAAATAGACGCTGGCGGAAATCAAGAGCACTCCGAGCAAAGCCAGCGTGAGGGGAGGCGGCAGCAGCCGGCCGGCGAGCAGGATGGCGACGGCGAGGAAAATTACGCCGAAGGCCTGTTTCACACGGACCAGCCACAAGCCGGCCTTCGGCAGGAGCGACGGGCCGAACACACCCACGAGAATCAAGGGCAGTCCCATGCCGAGCCCGAGCATGAACAGCGCGGCGGCGCCGGCAGCGGCGTCCCCGGTGGAAGCCGCATAAAGCATCGCGCCGGCGAGCGGCGGCGTCACGCAAGGCCCGACGATCAGGGCCGAGCCGAATCCCAGAAGCGCCGCCCCGCCGAGCGAGCCGCCTTTTCCCCGCCCCGCAAGCCGGCCCGCGAGGCGCGGTGGAAGTGCGAGCTCGAACAGGCCGAACATCGACAGAGCAAGCGCGATGAACACGGCAGCCGTCAGACCCAGCGCAAGGGGCGTCTGGAGCGCCGCCTGCAGGTTCGCGCCCGACCACCCCGCCACGGCGCCGACCAAGCCGTAGGCGCTGGCCATAGCCAAGACATAGACCACAGTCAGAGCGAGGCTGCGCCGCCGCGTCAGCGTATCTCCCGAACGGGCGAGAATGCCTGCAAGGATTGGGATCATCGGGAAGATGCAGGGTGTGAGCGCCAACAGCAGCCCGAAGCCGAGAAAGGCCACCAACGCCCATCCGAGACCGGCGCCGAACAGAGCGGCCGTCTCCGGAGGGGGCGTCGGCGCACCGGTGTTCGCCGGCGACCCAGCCGCGGCGAATGCATGCCTGTTCGCCCGCTCGGGCTGGCGATCGCTTTGCTCCAGCCTATCCGCAGCCGGCGGCGGCGATACGGTTTGCACGGCGAGGGTCGAGAGATCGATCCGCCCCAATTGCGGGGGATAGCAGATCCCCGCCTCAGAACAGCCCTGGAACGCGATTTCGAGCCGGCCATCGCCCCCCGGATCCCGGACCCGCGCCATGAGATCGCGCTGATAAATCTCGACATGACCGAATGTCGGGTCGTCCTTCGGCGCGCCGGCCGGAAGCGTGAGCGCGACGGGCTGGCCATTCCTGGTCGCGTGGAGGCTATGGCGATAGAGATACGTGCCGGGCCGGATCGCCCATCGGACTTGAAGGTCTCCCGACGCGCCACGTGCGACGGACAAGGCGAAGGGCTGCCGCGTCTCCGCACCCTTGCGGAGCGATTCGAAATACGACCCCGGTTCGGCGGCGAGGGCGCCGGCCATCGAGAGGCAGGCCAGCATCGCAAGCGGCGCCGACAGCCTGAGCATCAGATATCTCCACCCCGTCAATGCGCCGCTCCTTAATTATCGCGGTGCACCGGTCGTCTCCGCAGCTTAAGCCAGCCTTAAGCTCGCCACGGATGCTGGCGAGACAGGATGCGGCGAGGATGAACTCATCGTGATGCGGATTCTTCTGGTCGAGGACGATCCCGTACTGGCGGACGGCGTACGGGCCGGACTCACTTTGGCCGGTCTGACGGTCGATGCGGTATCGACCTGCGCCGACGCCCAAGCGGCGTTGGCCTCCGCAACCTTCGACGCCCTCGTCCTCGATTTGATGCTGCCGGACGGATCGGGGCTCGACGTTTTGGCCGGCATGCGGGCCGCCGCCGACCGCACGCCGGTCCTCTTGCTCACCGCGCTCGACGACGCCCCGGACAGGGTGCGCGGCCTCGATGCCGGCGCGGACGACTATCTCGGCAAGCCCTTCGATCTCGACGAGCTTGCGGCCCGGCTGCGCGCGCTGGTTCGACGCGGCGGGGGCCGCGCCACTCCCCTTCTGCGCTACGGAGCGGTCGAACTCGACCCGGCATTGCGCGCCGTCCGGCTCGAAGGGCAGCCCGTGACGCTGTCACGTCGCGAATTCGCCGTTCTGGCGATGCTCATGGAGCGGCCGGGCGTCGTTCGCGCCAAGGCCGAAATCGAAGACCGGCTTTATGGCTGGCAGGAAGAGGTGGAGAGCAACACCGTCGAGGTTCACATTCACAATTTGCGCACCAAGCTCCGCCGGGATGCCATCGAAACCGTGCGGGGCCTCGGCTATCGCATGCGGATCGTGCCGTGACATCTCTGCGCCGACGCTTGTTCGTCATCCTGATCGCCGCCACCGGGCTCATCTGGGTCTGCGCCGCAGCCTGGATCACCATTGGCAGCCGCAGCGAGCTCGAGCGCGTGCTCGATACCCGGCTCCAGGAAGCGGCGCGCATGGTGCATTCCCTGGTGGCGACGCGGGGCGAGGACGCCGGGTCGAATGCGGCGGTTGGAACGATCTCCCCTGGCTTGCCGGGCGATTACGAGCGCCAGCTGTCGTGTCAGATCTGGTCCTTGAGCGGACGCCTCATCGCCCAATCGAGCGGCGCGCCCGATGGTGCGATGGGAGGCGAGCGCGACGGCTTCTCGGATCGGAAGGTCGATGGCGAAGTCTGGCGCGTCTACACCATCGTCGATCCCGAGAAGGGCGTTCGCGTCGTGGTGGGCGATCGGATCGGACTCCGGGACAAGCTGGTGCGCGATCTGGCGACGGGGCTCGCCGCGCCAGCTCTGCTGGCCATGCCCATTCTGGGCCTGCTGATCTGGATCAGCCTCGGCCAAGGTCTGAGGCCGCTGCGGCGCGTGGCGGAGGAAATTGCCCGCCGTGAAGGCGAGGACATGCGTCCGGTGCCACCGGGCGGTGCCCCCGTTGAAATCCGACCTCTGATCGGAGCGCTCAACGGCTTGTTCGCAAAAGTGGAAACGGCCCGCCGGCACGAGCGCGACGTCACGGCCTTCGCTGCGCACGAGCTCCGCACGCCGCTCGCCGGGCTGAAGACCCAGGCACAGGTCGCGCTGATGGCTGAGGACGCGACGATCCGGGAGAATGCCCTCCGCCAGATTCTCGTATCGGTCGATCGTACCGGTCGCCTCGTCCGCCAATTGCTCGCTCTCGCGCGCCTGGAGCCGGGCGCCGGCGGCCCCGTCGCCGCCATCTCGCTCGGGGCGGCGGTGCGCGATGTGGTCGCGACAGTCCCGCGGCCGGACGCCGTCGACGTGCGCGTCGCCCCAGGTCTGGACGCGGTATCGAAGACACTGGACCGAGACGCCCTCGCTTCGCTGCTTCGGAACCTGCACGAGAACGCGCTCGCCCATTCCCCCGCGGGAGGGACCGTGACGTGGACATTGGACCCGACGGGGCGCAGCCTTCGCGTCGAGGATGACGGCCCCGGCATTCCCGCCGACGAACTGGACCTGGTGCGTCAGCGATTCTATCGCGGCCGGCAAAGTCGCGCCATCGGAGCGCCTGGGGGAACCGGACTTGGCCTCACCATTGCGGACATGGCCGCTCGGCGGATCGGCGCGCGCCTTTCGCTCCGGAATCGCAGCGATGGGTCAGGGCTGGTTGCACAAATCGATTTCGGCTGATCGCCTTCTCCGACGTCCTGTGGGCCTGACCGCAGGCCAGGATGGAGCACAGGGATCCCGTAAAGGACATGCCGGCGGTTGGAGTCCGCTATGGCGATGGGAGCGCGCGTCGCCGGCTCTGTGCTGAACGGCCAGAACCGCCCGGATACCCTGAGCCGGGCGACATAATAACCGGGCACTCGATGGGACTTCGAGTCGGGGGGGCCACAATTCCCCCTCTGGGGAGTCGAGGATGATCGCCCGCGCATGCGCGCCGGTCAGCGCGCCACCGGCGGCAAGGCCGACCGCGCGATCGATTCGAGGGTCGCGCGATCCACCGGCACGCGCGAGAGCACGCGAATCGAGACGATGGCGGAGAGCAACCGCCGGGAGAGATCCTGGCAATTCGCGCCGGGATCCAGCGACCCGTCCCGCTGCGCCCGTTCGAGCGTCCGCCGCAGGCCGCCCTCGACCTCATCGAGCGCCGCGCGGATATCCGCCCCCAACGCCGCGTCGAGCGGGGCGACCTCGATGGCGGAATTGATCAGCAGGCAGCCGCGCGGATCGGCAACGGACGCGGCGACGAGATCGCCGAAGAAAGCGTGAAGCGCGGCGAGCGGCTCCGCGGCCGCGTCCAGCGAAGCCACGCGGCGCCGCGACGAAAGATCGAGATAGCGCTGGAGCGCGCTGGAATACAGCCCCCGCTTGTCGCCGAAGGCATGATAAAGGCTCGCGCCGCCAATCTCCATCCGATGGGCGAGGTCACGCACCGATGTCGCGCCATAGCCGCTCTGCCAGAAGCAGGCGATGGCGGCATCGAGGGCCTCCTCCTCGTCGAATTCGCGGCGTCGTCCCATTGGCCTCCCCGAAACGTGACCTTGACCTACCCCGCGTCCCATTGTCTTTCTAGAGCGATTGCTCAAAAAAATGAGCACGGGAGTTCAAGGAGAATATCATGGATCGTCCCTTCGCCGTGACGTGGGCCATGCTCGGCGCTCTGGCGGCCTTTCTGACGCTGGCGCCGGTGGGGCGCGCCCATGCGGCGGAGGTCCGGCCCTACGATGCGGCCAGCTTCAAGGGGGCGCAGGCGTCGGGGGCGCCGATTCTGGTGGAAGTTACGGCGCCCTGGTGCCCGACCTGCCGGGCGCAGAAACCGATCCTCGCCGCGCTCGCCGCCCAGCCCGAGAACACATCCCTCTTCATCTTCGCGGTGGATTTCGACACCCAGAAGGCAGTCGTGCGCGAGTTGGGGGCCCAGAGCCAGAGCACGCTCGTGGCGTTTCAGGGAAAGACGGAAACCGGCCGCTCGGTCGGCGACACCAATCCAGCCTCGATCGCCGCCTTGGTGAGGTCGGCCGTCGGCAAGTAGGACGAGCCGCGTGGCGCCGGGCGACGCACTTCTCGGTTTTCTTGCCGGTCTTCTCTCCACGTTGTCCCCGTGTGTGCTGCCGCTCCTGCCGCTCGTGCTCGGAGCGGCGGTCTCGCAGCACCGGCTCGGTCCCGTCGCGCTGGCTGGCGGGGTCGCGCTCTCTTTCGTCGTCATCGGCCTGTTCGTCGCCACGATCGGATTCGCCATCGGGCTCGATGCGGGCGTGTTCCGCCTGATCGCCGCAGCCCTGCTTTCCGCCCTGGGCATCGTCCTGCTTGTCCCGCAGTTTCACGCCCGGCTCGCAACCGCCGCCGGGCCGGTGGCGGCCTGGGCGGACCGGCGCTTCGGGGGATTCTCGGCGACCGGCCTCGCGGGACAGTTCGCTTTGGGTCTTCTTCTCGGCGCGGTCTGGACCCCGTGCGTGGGGCCGACACTCGGCGCTGCTTCCGTGCTCGCGGCACAGGGCCGCGACCTCGGTGCGGTGGCGGTGATCATGCTCGCCTTCGGCCTCGGGGCGGCAGCGCCGCTCCTGCTTCTCGGCCTCGTCTCCCGCGACGTACTTCTGGGCTCGCGCGACCGGCTCGCGCGGGCCGCGCGGGGCGGAAGACTGGTCCTCGGCACCCTGCTGCTCGCGGTCGGGCTCCTCATCCTCACCGGCCTCGACAAACGGATCGAGGCCGGCCTCGTGGATCTTTCGCCCGCGTGGCTGACCCGGCTCACGACCCGGTTCTAAGACCCGATCCGATCGGCTTGCGACGCAATCTGATCGGTGCGTGTCCAGCCGGCCCATAGGACGTGGCGAGCCGTCATGGGCCGTGTCCCGAAGGCGTGCACTCTTGCGGCGCCCCCACTTTGGCAGCCACCGCGCCGCATTTCGTCGATATTCGCGGCGCCTCGACTTCGCGGCCAAGGCCAATTATCCAGCGCTGGGCAAAATCATGACCGGACGCGAGCGCCCCGGAATGCGGTGCCGGCCGGGGCGGCCCACACAGGAGGCGAAGATGGATCTCGACGGACGCACGGCCATCGTCACCGGCGGCGCGCAGGGAATTGGCCTCGCCTGCGTGGACGCGCTGATCGCAGCCGGGGCGCGCGTCGCCCTCCTCGATCGCAATCGCGCAGGTGCCGAGGCCGCCGCCCACGACCGCGGCGCGCATGTGGTTCCGCTCGTGTGCGACGTGTCGGATCCCGCCCAGGTGACGGCGGCGGTACAAGCGGCGGAGACAGCCTTGGGCCCGGTCTCGATCCTCGTCAACAATGCCGGAATGACGCTTTCAGGTGACGTGCTGTCCCTCGACTATGCGGCGTTTCAAGCGGTTCTCGCGGTAAATCTCGGCGGCACCTTCCTGATGACGCAGGCGGTGGCGCGCCGCATGGTGGCACTGGAGATCCCCGGCAGCATCGTCAACCTCTCCTCGGTCAATGCCGTGCTCGCGATTCCCGGAATCACCGCCTATTGCGCGTCGAAAGGCGGCGTGGGCCAGCTCACCAAAGCGAGCGCCCTTGCTTTGGCGCCTCACCGCATCCGGGTGAATGCGGTCGGGCCGGGATCGATCATGACGGACATGATGCGCGGTGTCGCAAGCGACGAGACGGCGATGCGCCGGGTGCTGTCCCGCACCCCGCTCGGCCGAATCGGCGAACCGCGCGAGGTCGCAGACGTGGTCGTCTTCCTCGCCAGCGACAAAGCGAGCTACATAACGGGGGAGACGATTTTCATCGATGGCGGCCGGAGCGGCTTGAACTATACGGTATAAGCATCGGGCTCGGTGGAGTGGCCGATATGACCCATAGATCACATATCCTCGTGCTGTCGCTCATAGGGACTCTTTGGGCAACGGCGGCACAGGCGCAGGCCCTGCCCTGCCCTTCGCGCCTGAAGACCGTCGCGGCAAAGGCGGCAGACACCGGCCAGATCTCGGACTTTTCCCTGGTCGTCGGCGGCGAGACCTCCTCGCAGACCTGGCTCCAGGACATCGCCCTGTTTCGCAGCGGCGAGACAACGCCCTTGAAAGGGACGGAGAAGGGAAAGCGGCGGATCGACTGGACGTTCGCCGCGCCGACCGATGTCACCGTCGCATGCGTCTATGAAGCTGGCGTCGTGCTCACGCGCGCTGTGTCCAAGGTGAAGGGCTGCTCCGCCGCGATCGAGCGGAGCAAAGACGGCGGCGAGGGCTGGGGCATGGGCACGGCATCCTTCACGTGCCGCTGACCGCCGCCGTGAAGCGCCGTCCGACCCGCTTATGGGGAGATGAAACATGAGATGCACGCGCCTCTGCGCTATCGCCGCCCTGCTGCTCCTTGCGGGCCCCTCGGCATTCGCTCAACCGCAGGGTGCGCAGGGCTTCGACGTGGCGTGCCCACCGACCCTTGACCTGACCTATCAAGGCGTCGCGCAGCTGTCGTTCGAGGGAAAGGAATTCGATATGTCCGGCTGGACCCCGGGCTTCGCTCCAGCCTCGGCCCGCCTCATCGAAGCCGATGTGACACCTCCGGCCGACGCCAAGGGCGAACGCATGAGCGGGATGGCGGACAATGCCGAAACCGCCAAGCCGGGTCAGCCCCTGATCTATACGATCTGGCAAAAGGGCAAGGCGGAACCGGACTATGCAGCCGTCGTGACCTGCGGCTATGAAGGCGGCCTTGCGCTTCAAAAGGCGATCCCGCGGGCGGTGCACAGCTGCACGCTGCGGGCCGCGACACGCAAGGCGGCGGCCACCGACCCCAGCACCCGCCGTTTCTACACCAGCGCCGTCTTCAGCTGCCGGTAAGCCGCGCATTCGGAGGCGTGCATGCGCCGCCTCCCCGAGTCGCGCGCGGGCGGCGAATTAGAATTTGTAATTGACACCGAGCCGGGCGGTCGAGGCGCTTACCCCGGCATCCGCACCGATATTGTCATAGGTTTTCGAGCCGAGATCCGTGTAGAGATATTCGGCGCGCGCGGTCCAGTTGTTGGTGAGCGCGTATTCGATGCCGGCGCCCGCGGTCCATCCGACATGGGTGTTGGACGACGACAGGCCGAAATCCGTGATCGTGTTGCGGCCATATGCGAGACCGCCGGTCACATAAGGCAGCACGCGATCGAATGCATAGCCGAGCCGGGCGCGCACGGTACCGAAATAATCCAGTTTGCTGGACACGCCGGTCGCACCGCCCGTGACGTCGCCGCCCTGGATGTCCGCCTCGACGCCGACCAGCACATTGTTCACGAACTGGTAATTATATCCGACCTGACCGCCGACGAGCCATCCATCCGGCTCGAGCCCGTAGAGATCGGCGGCATCCTTGCCGGTCCCCCACGCATAACCGGCATTGCCGCCGATATAGAATCCGGTCCAGGAGAAAACGGGCGAAGCCGTCCCGACTGGCGCATTCATCGCCGCCGGAGCGCGGCCGAGGTCCGCCGCCAATGCGGGACCCGCTGCCAAGGCCCCGAGGGCGACCCCCGCGAGAAGAACCGATTTCATCAACGCACCTCACCTTAGTCCAGCGGGAACGTTGCCGCGCCAGACCGGCAAGCCGATGACCCGGAAGCGGCGAAGTGATGGCGACGGCAAGGTCTCTCCGTGATCCGCCAACGTCCCGCCGAAGGAGATGTTCCGCGACGTGAGGGCAAAGAAAAACCCCGGGCTTTCGCCCGGGGTCTACCTCAGGTCCGGAAAGGACGGCGATCAGAACTTGTAGTTCACACCGACCTTGAGGACGCTCATGTCGTTGTCCGTCTCGATCGAGCCGAGCGTGGACGGGATCGTGTAGGTCTTGCCGATCAGGTCGACATAGAGATACTCGAGCTTGGCGGTGATGTTGTTCGTGAAGGCGTACTCGACGCCCGCACCGATCGTCCAGCCCCAGGTGGTCTGGGAGAGGCTCACGCCACCGATATTGCCGTAGTCGGACGTTCCCCAGGCCGCGCCGCCGGTGATGTACGGCAGGACGCGATCGAAGGCATAGCCGGCGCGGGCACGGATCGTGCCGAACACGTCCAGGCTGCCCGCAACCGAGCCGACCGCCGGGGCGATCAGGACGCTGGTGGAGCCGAGGTCGGTCCATTCCACGTCCGCCTCGACGCCGAGCACGACGTTGTTGGCGAACTGCCAGTTGTAGCCGGCCTGCAGACCGCCGAGGAACCCGTTGCCGCTACCGACGTTGATAGAGGTCGCCGGAATGCCGTAGCTGGGCGAGTACAGAACGTCGTTGTTCAGCCAGCCCCAGCCGATGTTGCCGCCGATATAGAAGCCGGTCCAGGAGAAGACCGGAACCACCACCGGCGCCTTGACCGGATACCGGGTGGCGAGGTCGGCCGCAGAGGCGGCACCGCCGAGGAGGGCCAGGGCCGAAACCCCGGCGAGAGCGCGCTTCAACATTGATACACCCTTCATTTGGATACGAAACACGATGGAGCGGAACATACACCGCACCGGCTTGGTCGTCTGTCACCCGGCTGCAACACCCGTGGAAAGAAAACGCGGCAGGAATGTGGTTAACAGTCTATATCCGAACACAAATCCGTTCAAGACTGGTCACAAATCCTTTGCACGCCTGCCCTTCCGAGCCTAACCGGGCTTTAATAGACTAGAAACGATAGTTCACACCAGCTCTAAGAATGCTGCCGTCATAGCCGATTGAGGCAGGTCCAATCAAAGAACTGTAGGTGGAACTACCAAGATCAACGTAGAGATATTCCGCGCGCGCACTCCAGTTTCGGTCGAGAGCGAACTCCCCACCGAGCCCGAGAGTCCACCCGCCATGGCTCTGGCTGTTGCTCAGACCCGCCACTTCATACTCTCCGCCCGCATAGGCGAAGCCCAATGTGCCGTAAGCGAGGAACCGCTCGAAGGCGAAACCGAGCCGCGCGCGCACCGTGCCGAAATAATTCAGGCTGTACGCACCGTCGCTGATTCCGGCCCAGTCGAAGTCGGTTTCCACGCCGATCACGAAGGGTGATCCGGCGAATTGCCAATTGTAGCCCGCCTGCAGTCCGCCAAGGAAACCACCGGGCGAGAAGCGGTTGGCGCTGCCCCAGCCATAGCCGGCGTTCGCACCGATATAGAACCCGGTCCACGACATCGGCGCCGCCGCGGCCGGCGCGTAGCCGTAACCGTAATTCGTGTTCATGTCGGCGGCGGCAGCGGCCGGCAACGCGCAAGCGCCCAGCACCGCCAGACCCGCCACGAGACGGTCTCTCATCCTCCACTCCTCTCCGAACCCAGACGGCCGAGGCCGCGCGTCTGAGACAAAGTGCGGCCCAAATCGCAAAGGAATTCTGGCCGCTGACGCGCGGCGCCCGACAATGCGCAGCTATGGTGAACCGCCGGTGAGAAAGCATGGTGAATGGCCGGTGAAGGCGGCCGTCCCCGGCCTTCGACCGTCCGGCCCCTGGTCGACGGCGGTGCGACCCCCTACCTTGCGGCCATGATCGCCCGCCCCCCGGCTCCCCCGTCCGACGACCTTCCCGAGATCCCGCCCGCCCTCGACGAGGACGGCGGAAGCGAGGAGGCGTGTCTGCTGGTGGCGCCGGCCGACGAGGAGGCGGTCGCCGAGGGGTCCCTCGCCAATGGGCGGGCAGCCATCGCCCGCGCCGCCAAGCACGCGCCGACCGGACCCGGCGTCTACCGCATGATCGCCGCCGACGGGGCGGTGCTCTATGTCGGCAAGGCCAAGAGCATCAAGAAGCGGATCCTCAGCTATACCCGGCCGGTCGGGCATACCAACCGCATCGCGCGTATGATCGCCGCGACCTGCGAGATGGAGTTCGTGTCGACCCGCTCCGAGCCCGAAGCGCTGCTGCTCGAAGCGAATCTCATCAAGCAGCTCAAGCCCCGCTTCAACGTGCTGCTGCGGGACGACAAATCGTTCCCCTATATCCTCATCACCGCCGACCATGTCTCGCCGCAGATCGTGAAGCACCGCGGCGCCCGCAGCCGGCCGGGGGATTATTATGGGCCGTTTGCGAGCGTCTGGGCGGTCGACCGCACCATAAATGCGCTGCAGCGCGCCTTCCTTCTACGCTCGTGCACAGACAGCTATTACGAGAACCGCACCCGACCGTGCCTGTTGTTCCAGATCAAACGCTGCTCCGGCCCCTGCACCGGCGAGGTGAACCATTCCGATTATGCCGAATTGGTGCGCGAGGCGCGGGGCTTCCTCTCGGGGCGCTCGCGCACCGTCAAAGAGGAATTGGCGCGGGAGATGGAAACGGCGGCCGAGGCGCTGGAATTCGAGCGGGCGGCCCGCCTGCGCGACCGGCTCGCCGCGCTCTCTGCGGTGCAGGGCAGCCAGGGCATCAATCCCCGGTCGGTGGAGGAGGCGGACGTGTTCGCCTGTACCCAGCAGGGCGGCGCCACCTGCATCGAGGTGTTCTTTTTCCGGACCGGCCAGAATTGGGGCAACCGGGCTTATTATCCGCGCGCCGACCGCTCGCTGTCGGAAGCCGAGGTGCTCGGCGCCTTCCTGTCCCAGTTCTACGAGGACAAACCCTGTCCGCGCCTGGTCCTGCTCAGCCATGCGGTGGAGGAACAGGCCCTGATCGCCGAAGCGCTCTCGGAGCGTTCCGGCTACCGGGTCGAACTGACGGCGCCGCAGCGTGGCGAAAAGCGCGACCTCGTCGACCATGCGCTGCAGAATGCCCGTGAGGCGCTGGGCCGCCAACTCGCCGAAACCGCAACCCAGACGCGCCTGCTGGAGGGCCTCGCCCAGACCTTCGCTCTGCCGGCGCCGCCGCGCCGCATCGAGGTCTACGACAATTCCCACATCATGGGATCCAATGCCGTGGGCGGGATGGTGGTCGCCGGCCCGGAAGGCTTCCTGAAGAGCCAATATCGCAAATTCAACATCCGCTCCGCCGATCTCGCCCCCGGCGACGATTACGGCATGATGCGCGAAGTGCTGCGCCGCCGTTTCGCCCGGCTGCTGAAGGAGGCCCCGCGCGGCGAAGCCCCCCCCGCAGAAGAGGCGACGCCGTGGCCGGATCTGGTCCTGATCGATGGCGGTCAGGGCCAGCTCAACGCGGCCTTGGCGGTGGCGACGGAACTTGGGGTCACAGACGTCCCGATCGTGGGCATCGCCAAGGGACTCGATCGCGAGGCGGGCCGCGAACTGTTCCATCTGCCCGGCCGCCCTCCGTTTCGGCTGGAACCGCGGGACCCGGTGCTCTACTTCGTCCAGCGCCTGCGCGACGAGGCGCATCGCTTCGCCATCGGTTCGCACCGGGCGCGGCGACGCAAGGACATTACGGAAGCGGGACTGCAAGCGATTCCCGGCGTCGGTCCTGCGCGAAAGCGTGCGCTCCTGCGCCATTTCGGCACCTTGAAGGCGATCGAACGCGCTTCGCTCGCCGATCTCGAACAGGTCGATGGAATCAATGCCTCGACGGCGCAGGCGATCTACGGCTATTTCCACACCCACCCGCCTGCGTAAGCTCCGCCCGCAGCCGCCTCGACCCTGCCCGCTTCGCGGTGCATGCTGATCTCGTCCCAGCCGGCTGGCCCGGCGCACAACCGCATGACCGTCCGATATGGCAGAAGCCGCGACAAAATCCGCCTCCCAGCCCTCCGTCCGGAGCGGGCGCAGCCGTGCGTTCTCGCTTCCGAACATCCTGACCTATTCGCGCTGCGCGGCGGTTCCGCTGGTGGCGGCCTGCCTGTTCTGGGCGGATATTCTGCATGGCGGCGTATGGCTGCGCTGGGTGGCGTTCGGCCTGTTCATCGCCGCCGCCGTCACGGACTTTTTCGACGGCTATCTCGCCCGCGCCTGGTCGCAGCAATCCGCCATCGGCCGGATGCTCGATCCGATCGCCGACAAGCTCCTGGTCTCGACCAGTCTGCTGATGCTCGCCTCGGACGGCACGATCCGCGGTTGGTCGCTCTGGGCCGCCATCATCATCCTGTGCCGCGAGATCCTGGTCTCCGGCCTGCGCGAATTCCTTGCCGAACTTCGTGTCAGCGTTCCGGTCTCTCGGCTCGCCAAATGGAAGACGGCTCTGCAATTGGTGGCGGTGGGCTTCCTGCTTGCCGGACCGGCCGGCGACCGGCTCGTGCCCGGCGTCAGCCTGGCCGGGCTGACCCTTCTCTGGATCTCGGCGGTCCTGACACTTTACACCGGATACGATTATTTCCATGCCGGGGCGCGGCATCTGGTGGAGGACGACGAATGAGGGTCCTCTATTTCGCATGGCTGCGCGAGCGCATCGGGCGGGCGGAGGAAGAGATCGAGCCGCCTCCCGAGGTCGCGACGGTCGGTGACCTCGCGCATTGGCTCGCCGGCCGGGACGCCGCTTACGCGCACGCCTTCTCGGATCCCAAACTGGTCCGGGCGGCGCTCGACAAGCGCCACGTCAAGCCGGATGCACTTCTCGCGGGGGCGCGCGAAATCGCCTTCTTCCCGCCCATGACCGGTGGTTGAGCATGGATCGGCCTGCGCCGTTCGCCGTTCGTGTCCAAGCCGCGCCGTTCGACACCGCGGCCGAGATCGCGGCGCTCTCCGGCGACGGCGATGTCGGCGCCGTGGTCACGTTTTGCGGCCTTTGCCGGGCAGACCGGAGCACGGAAGGCGCGCCGCTCTCCGCTCTCATTCTCGAACATTATCCCGGCATGGCCGAAGCCGAGATGGATCGCCTGATCGACGATGCGCGGGGGCGCTGGCCCCTGACCGGTGCGCGCATCGTGCACCGGTTCGGACGCATCGTGCCCGGCGAACCCATCGTTCTCGTGGTCACCGCCTCCGCGCATCGCGCGGCGGCGTTTTCCGCCGCCGAGTTCCTCATGGATTGGCTGAAGACCAAGGCGCCCTTCTGGAAGAAGGAGGAGCGCGGCGCCGTCGGCGATTGGGTCGCTGCCAAGGTGGAGGACGATACCGCCGCAGCCCGGTGGACCGGCCGCTGATCTCAGCCGACCCCACGTCCGTTCAGACCGGAAGGTCTCATCTCAGCACATGCGTTTCAGCTTCGGGATCAAATCGGCAGCGCCTGCCACCCCAAGCTCTCCTCCCTTCAAATCCGAACCGCCGATGACGACGGCCGCGACACCGAACGCAGAGATGGGCGCCGCCGATCGGATGCATGCGAGGAAGAGAGCAGTCTTTCGATAGCCGCACAGCGCGCAGAAACGGTGCGCTACGCGGGCCAATCCGTTTCGGCCGAAGCGGGTTGTGGTGTAGGATGATTCGTCAATTCGCCGAGGGGGAACTCGCGATGTCGGCTATGAAGATCCACAGCATGAGCATCGATGTGGTCCAGGACAAGGCCGTCCTCTCCTTCGTCAAGCCCGGCGCCACGCCGAGCCTGTTGAAGCTCACCAACGTCCATGTCAGCTGTCCGCTCCCGAACGAGACCGGCGGCGATCTGCGCGACGCGACCCTCGCCCAGGCGCGCGCCGCGCTCCAGGAAGCGATCCGCCTCATCGACCTCGCCCCGGCTTAAGGCAGAAGGCGGCGCGCGGGATCCGGTCTCCCCGACGCCGTCTGGCGGTTTCTGCGCCGCGAGGCGGTTGCACGCGCTCCACGAGCGAGAGCGGTTTGCGCCGGTTAGGCGGCGAGCGCCGCCTCGATCGCAGCAAGGGCGGCTTCGGCCTTGGCGCCGTCCGGGCCACCCCCCTGCGCCATGTCGGCCCGACCGCCGCCGCCTTTGCCCCCGAGGACTTCAACGCCGGTGCGCACCAGTTTTTGCGCGTCGAACCGGCTGGTGAGATCCGCGGTCACCCCGACGACGAGGGCCCCTTTCCCGTCGGCCGAGGTGCTCGCCACCGCGACCACACCCGAGCCGATCTTGGCCTTGCCTTGATCGACGATCGCCTTCAGGTCCTTTGGATCCACCCCGCTGACGGCGATACGCAGATAGGAAATGCCGGCAACCTGGACCACCGCCGGGCCGCTCTCCTCGCCGCCGCCCATCGCCAGCTTGCGGCGCGCCTCGGACAGGTCGCGCTCGAGCTTGCGGCGCTCCTCCATCAAGGCGGCAACGCGGGCTTCCACGTCGCCCACCGAAACCCGAAGCGCGGCGGCGGCGCCCTGAAGGGCGGCGTTCGCAGCATTGAGGTGATGCCGGGCCTGGGAGGCGGTCAGGGCCTCGATGCGTCGGACGCCGGCCCCGACCGCACTTTCTCCGACCACGGAAACAAGTCCGATGTCACCGGTGCGCGCGACGTGGGTGCCGCCGCAAAGCTCGATCGAAAACGGCGCGCCGTTTCCGGCATCCGTGCCCATCGAGACGACCCGGACCTCCTCCCCGTATTTTTCTCCGAACAAGGCCCGGGCGCCGGAGGCGATGGCATCGTCGACCGCCATCAACCGGGTGTCGACCGGCTCATTCCGCAACACATAGCCGTTCGCGATCTCCTCGACCTCGGCCAATTCGTTGGCGGACAAAGGCTTGGGGTGGGAGAAATCGAAGCGCAGCCGGTCCGGGGCGACGAGCGAGCCTTTCTGGGCGACGTGATCGCCGAGCACCCGACGCAGCGCTTCATGCAGCAGATGGGTCGCGGAATGGTTCGCCCGAACCGCGGCGCGCCGCGCATGATCGACTTCGAGCGCGAGCGCGGTGCCGCGCGCCAAGACGCCGTCGGACACCTGCACCTCGTGAACGAACACGTCGCCGAGCTTCTTCTGGGTGCCGAGCACGGTCGCCCGCACATCCTCTCCGACCATCAGGCCGGTATCGCCGACCTGCCCGCCCGATTCACCGTAGAACGGCGTCTGGTTCAGAACCACCAGACCGGTCTCTCCGCTGCGCAGCGCGTCCACCTCGACACCATCGCGCACCAAAGCGCGAACAACGCCCTCGGCGCTCTCCGTGTCGTAGCCGAGAAACTCCGTCGCCCCCTCGCGCTCGCGAACCGCGAACCAAACCGTATCAGTGGCCGCCTCGCCCGAGCCCTGCCAAGCCGCGCGGGCATCGGCCTTCTGGCGGGCCATGGCCGCGTCGAAGGCGGCCGTGTCGACCTGAATTCCGCGTCCCCGGAGCGCATCCTCCGTCAAATCGAGCGGGAAACCATAAGTGTCGTAGAGCTTGAAGGCGACATCGCCGGGAAACCGGTCTCCGGCGGAGAGGTCTGCGCTTTCTTCCTCCAAGAGGCCGAGGCCGCGCTCGAGGGTGCGGCGAAACCGGCGCTCTTCCAGCAGCAGCGTCTCGGCGGCGAGCGTTTCCGCACGCACGATCTCGGGATAGGCCCGCCCCATTTCGCGCACCAGGATCGGCACCAGACGGTGCATCAGCGGATCGCGGGAACCGAGCAATTGGGCATGGCGCATCGCGCGCCGCATGATCCGCCGCAGGACATAGCCGCGCCCCTCGTTGGAAGGCAGCACCCCGTCCGCGGTGAGAAACACCGAAGCACGCAGATGATCCGCGATGACCCGGTGACTCGCCTTCTGCGGTCCGTCGGGCAACACGCCCGTCAGCTCGGCCACCTCGGCGATGATCGCCCGCATCAGATCGGTTTCGTAATTGTCGTGCGTTCCCTGGAGCAGGGCGGAGATGCGCTCGAGCCCCATGCCGGTATCGATCGAGGGCCGCGGCAGCGCGACGCGCTCCCCCCCCGGGAGTTGCTCGAACTGCATGAAGACGAGATTCCAGATCTCGATGAAGCGGTCACCATCGGCATCGGGAGAACCCGGGGGGCCGCCGGGAATGTGCGGACCGTGATCGTAGAAGATTTCCGAGCAGGGGCCGCACGGGCCGGTATCACCCATCGCCCAGAAATTGTCGGACGTGGCGATGCGGATAATGCGATCGTCGGGGAGGCCGGCAATCTTCTTCCACAGCGCATGCGCCTCGTCGTCCTCGGAATAGACGGTGACGATCAGCCGGTCCTTGGGCAGTTCGAACTCGCGCGTGACGAGGTTCCAGGCGAGCTCGATCGCGCGGTCCTTGAAATAGTCGCCGAAAGAGAAATTGCCGAGCATTTCGAAGAAGGTGTGATGCCGGGCCGTATAGCCGACATTGTCGAGGTCGTTGTGCTTGCCGCCCGCCCGCACACATTTCTGCGCCGTCACCGCGCGGACATAAGGCCGCTTCTCGACGCCGGTGAAGACGTTTTTGAACTGCACCATGCCGGCATTGGTGAACATCAGGGTCGGATCGTTGCGCGGCACAAGCGGCGAAGACGGTACCGCCGCGTGACCCTGCTTGACGAAATAGTCGAGGAAGGTCGACCGGATCTCGTTGACGCCGCTCATCTGTCGCTCACCATCACCGCTGGAGCGCGGGCGCACCCTTCGTCCCGCCGCCCCTCCCGGATGCCACGACCGGCACCGCAAAGGGGATCCGACCCTTTAGCGATGCCGTTTCCGCTTGTCCAGAAATCCGCTCGTCCGGAGGTGCCACGACGCGACGGTCGGCGCGAACCAGGACACCGCCGCGTTCCCACGGCCTCGCGCCCGGATACGGGGCCGCCGGGGCTCAGGCGTCCATCACATCGCCATCCTCGTCCGCCTCCGGCGTGCCCGTCAGAATCTGCTCGGCGATCAGCCCGGCATTCTGCCGGATCGCGGCCTCGATCCGCCCGGCAATCTCGGCATTCTGACGCAGGAAGGTCTTGGCGTTTTCGCGCCCTTGACCGAGCCGCTGGCTGTCATAGGAAAACCAGGATCCGGACTTCTCCACAATCCCGGCCCGCACCCCGAGGTCGAGCAGTTCGCCGGTCTTCGAAACGCCCTCGCCATACATGATGTCGAACTCGACCTGCTTGAAAGGCGGCGCGAGCTTGTTCTTCACCACTTTGACGCGGGTCTGGTTGCCGACCACCTCGTCGCGCTCCTTGATCATGCCGATGCGGCGGATGTCGAGTCGGATCGAGGCGTAGAATTTCAACGCATTGCCGCCGGTCGTGGTCTCCGGCGATCCGTACATCACGCCGATCTTCATGCGGATCTGATTGATGAAGATCACCATGGTGTTGGACTTGGAGATCGACCCGGTCAGCTTGCGCAGCGCCTGGCTCATCAGCCGCGCCTGCAGGCCGGGCTGGCTCTCCCCCATCTCCCCCTCGAGTTCCGCACGGGGAGTAAGAGCCGCCACCGAATCGACCACGAGCACATCGATCGCCCCTGACCGCACGAGCGTGTCGCAAATTTCGAGTGCCTGCTCGCCGGTGTCAGGCTGCGAGATCAACAAATCGTCGAGATTGACGCCCAGTTTGCGGGCATAAACGGGGTCGAGCGCATGCTCGGCATCGATGAACGCGCAGACGCCCCCCTTCTTCTGCGCCTCCGCCACGCAGTGAAGAGCCAGAGTCGTCTTGCCGGAGGATTCGGGGCCGAAAATTTCGACCACCCGTCCCTTGGGCAGACCGCCGATGCCGAGCGCGATGTCGAGGCCGAGCGAGCCGGAGGAGATGCTCTCCACCTCCATCACTTTGCCGCCCTTGCCGAGCCGCATGATGGAGCCTTTGCCGAAATGCCGCTCGATCTGAGACAGCGCGGCGTCGAGTGCCTTCGTCTTATCCATTGAGGAACCTTCGACGAGTCTGAGGGTCGACTGAGTCATCGCTGTGCTCCGGTCCCAGTGCAAGGCCATTGAATGGGGATTTTTGTACCTCTTCTGTTCTATGTTCGCAATATGTTCTTTTTGGTTTTTCATTATTTCCGCGGGGCTGGCCTGCGTTGGTGCAGGTCAGGGATGGCGGTTCGCCGCGGCAATTTCGATTTTTGCGCCGCTCCAGTTGGCCGGGAAGCCGGTGAAGGCGCGGCTCAGGCTTTGGCGGGCGTGGCGTCGGCGAGATCGGGATCCGCCCGCCCGTCGAGAACCGCGGTCAGACGGTCGAGGTCGAGTTCCCCCTCCCAGCGCGCGACCACGAGGGTCGCGACAGCATTGCCGACGAAATTGGTCAGCGAACGGCATTCCGACATAAAACGATCGACGCCGAGAATCAGGGCCATGCCGGCGACGGGGATTTCCGGCACCACCGCGAGCGTCGCCGCGAGGGTGATGAAGCCACCGCCGGTCACCGCCGCAGCCCCTTTGGAGGTGAGCATCGCAACCGCCAGGATCATCAGTTCGTGGTCGAGGGTGAGCGGGGTATTGGTCGCCTGGGCGATGAACAGGGTCGCAAGCGTCATATAGATGTTGGTGCCGTCGAGGTTGAAGGAATAGCCGGTCGGCACCACCAGCGACACCACCGAGCGCGACGCGCCCGCGCCTTCCAGCTTGCGCATGAGGGCCGGAAGCGCGCTCTCGGAAGACGACGTGCCGAGGACGATCAGCAGCTCCTCTTTGATATAGGAAAGCAATTTCAGGATGTTGAAGCCGACCAGCCGGGCAATCAGCCCGAGGACGACAACGACGAACAAGGTCGCGGTGAGATAGAAGGTGGCGATCAGTTCGATGAGATTGGCGATCGAGGACAGGCCATAGGCGCCGATCGTAAAGGCCATCGCGCCGAAGGCGCCGACCGGTGCGGCGCGCATGACGATGGCGACAATGGCGAAGATCAGCTTCTCGGCCGTGCGGATCGCATCGAGAATTGGCGCTCCGGCCGGACCGAGCGCGGTGAGTGCGAAGCCGGTGAGCACCGCCACGAACAGGACTTGGAGAATTTCACCGGTGGCAAGCGCCCCGACCAGCGTCTCCGGAATGATGTGCAGCAGGAAGTCGACGAAGGAACCGTGCGCGGCCTGATTGGTGAAGCTCGCCACCGCCTTGGGGTCGAGGGTCGCCGGATCCACGTTGAGCCCGGCACCAGGCTGGACGATCTTGCCGACCACAAGCCCGATGACCAGCGCGAAGCTCGATACCAGCTCGAAATAAAGCAGCGCCTTGCCGCCCACCCGGCCGACCTTCTTCACATCTCCCATCGCGGCGATGCCCACCACCACGGTGCAGAACACCACCGGCGCGATGATCATCTTCACCAGCTTGATGAAGCCGTCCCCGAGCGGCTTCATCGCTTCGCCCAGATGCGGGAAGAAGGTGCCGATCAGCACCCCCAGAACGACCGCGATGAGCACCTGAATATAAAGAACCCGGTAGAACGGCCGCTTCATGTCCCGCCCCTGCCCGCCGCGCCAGCGGCTTCCCATGCCGTTCTATGGCGCTGGAACGACGGCCATGCAACGCTTGGCGACGGGCCGGCGAAAAATGCAGCATTTTGCGTCGACGGCGCGTCTGGAATGGCGCTACTCGTTCGTCCTGGAGACGAACGAGGAGCCGGCCATGCACTATGCGATCCTGTGCTATCACAGCGAAGATGTCGTCTGCGCCTGGAGCAAGGAAGAGGACGACGCGGTCATGGCACGCCTGATGGTGGTACATGACCGTCTGATCCGTGAAGGGAAGCTCGGTCCGGTCGCACGCCTGTTGCCGACTTCCACCGCTACAACCCTGCGCAAGACCAGCGAACCTGCCCTCGTGATCGACGGCCCCTTCGCCGAGACCAAGGAGCAATTGCTCGGCTTCTATGTCGTGGAATGTCGCGACCTCGAAGACGCGCTCGACATCGCCCGGGAACTCGGCCGCGCCAATCCGGGCGGCTGCTACGAAATTCGACCGATCGCCGTGATGTTTCCCGGCGCCCTGTCCGCGCCGGACGCGGCGACGGCGTGACCGACGTCGCCTGGATTCACGCCGCGCTCACCTCCGCCCGGCCGCAGGCCGTCGCGGCGCTGCTGCGGTATTTCCGCGACCTCGACACGGCGGAGGAAGCCTATCAGGAGGCGTGCCTGCGGGCGCTGGCGAACTGGCCGAAGAACGGCCCGCCGCGCGATCCTGCGGCCTGGCTGATCCTGGTCGGGCGCAATGCCGGCCTCGACGCGGCCCGCCGCCGCGCGCGCCAAACCGAATTGCCGGACGAGGACAAGGTCTCGGACCTCGACGACGCGGAAGCGCAGATCGCCGAGCGACTGGACGCCTCGCATTATCGCGACGACATCCTCCGTCTGCTGTTCATCTGTTGCCATCCCGAATTGCCGGCAACCCAGCAGATCGCCCTTGCTCTCCGGGTTGTGTGCGGGCTCTCGGTGAAACAGATCGCGCGCGCCTTTCTGGTGTCCGACACGGCGATGGAGCAGCGCATCACCCGGGCCAAGGCGCGGATCGCCGCGGCGGAAGTGCCCTTCGAGGCCCCCGGTGCGATCGAGCGTGCCGAGCGGGTCGCCGCGGTGACCGCGGTCCTCTATCTGATTTTCAACGAAGGCTATTCCACCAGCGCCAGCGCACCCGAAACACGCGCCCCTCTGTGCGACGAGGCGATCCGGCTGTCCCGGCTTCTATTGCGCTTGTTCCCCGCCGAGCCCGAACTGCTCGGCCTCTCGGCCTTGATGCTGCTCCAGCATGCGCGGCTCCCCGCGCGCTTCGATGCGGCCGGTGCGGTCGTGCTGCTGGAAGACCAGGACCGTGCGCGCTGGAACCGCCCCATGATCGCCGAAGGGCTCGCTTTGATCGACAAGGCGATGCGCCACCGCCGCCCCGGGCCCTACCAGATCCAGGCCGCGGTCGCGGCGCTGCACGCGCGCGCCGCGCGCCCGCAGGACACGGACTGGACGCAGATCGCCCTTCTCTACGGCACGCTGGAGCGCTTTCAGCCCTCGCCGGTCGTGACGTTGAACCGTGCCGTCGCGGTCTCGAAGGTCAACGGGCCGGAAGCCGCCCTCGCGCTCGTCGAGCCATTGGCGACGCCGCTCGCCGGCTATTTCCATTTTCACGGCCTGCGTGGCGCGCTGCTGCTTCAGCTCGACCGCCGGGAGGAGGCGCGCATCGCCTTCGACCGCGCCATCGCTCTCGCCAATACCGCCGCCGAGGCGGCCCATATCCGTCTCCACCTCGATCGCCTGGGGCAACCGAGCGGCGCTGTCGTCCCGGCGCCGGACCGCGCGGTGCCGTGAGACGAGGCGGAGCCGCCCGAGGGCGAGCGGCTCCGCCTCAGCTTCCGACATATTTGACGCTGCACCCGTAGGGCCGGGTGACCGCGACCGGGACGGACTGCCCGGCAACCGCCGCGCGCATCGCGTCGCGGAAATAGGGCTTGGCCTTCTCGATGTCCTGGGTCCGCGTCGAGGCGATGGAATCGATGCCGCCCATATAGAGCAGCGTGCCGTCGGCACCGATGACGTACATGTGGGGCGTTGTTTGCGCACCATAAGCGCGCCCCATCTTGCCCTCCGGGTCCATCACGACCGCCGCCGGCTGCGCCTTGCGCTCGCGGGTCAGCGTGTTGGCTTCTGCCGGCGAAACGTGGCCTTGCTCGCCGGGGGCCGACGAGATGACGGTCAGCCAGACCACATTGTCCGCCTTCGCTTCCTGCTGAAGCTGCTGCATGTTCTGCGCCCCGTAATGTTTCCGCACATAGGGGCAGTCGTGGTTGGTCCATTCCAGCACGACCACCTTGCCGCGCAGCGCGGAAAGCGTCTGGGTCTTGCCGGCGGTGTCGACCACGGAGAAGTCGGGCGCCGGTTGGCCGATCTGCGGAGCGGCGTGCGCCGCGCTCACGCCGGTCAAAGCGAGACCCGCGGCGAGCCCGCACAGGAGAAGCGCGCGGCGGCTGTGGGATTTCAGGCGTTCGGACAGCGGCATGGAACGTCTCCTTGAGGCGGATCAATGGGCGGCGCGCCGGATCTCCTCGACCAGCATCGCCTCGGTGAGAATTGGCGGCAGAATGGCGGGCGCGCCGCCTCCGGCGGGATAAAGCGCGTAGAAGGGCAGTCCGTCGCGGCTGAAACTGCGCAGATAGGCCGTGATGCGCGGATCCTGATTGGTCCAATCGCCCTTCAGATAGGCGACCGCATTGTCCGCAAGCGCCGCCTTTACCCCCTTCGTGGACAAGGCGGTGCGCTCATTGACCAGGCAGGTGATGCACCAGGCGGCGGTCATGTTCACGAGAACCGGGCGCCCGTCGCGGCGAAGCGCAGCGAGCCGCTCCGCATCGAAGGGCTCGGCCCCGGCGGCAGCGACGGCCGCATCCGGCGCCGCGACCGCGCGCAATTGCGGCAGCAGCGCGAAGGTGCAGGCGAGCGTGGCGAGTGCGAGGCCGCGCGCCAGCAGGCCGTGCCCCCGGCTTTGCTGGGAAAGCCCGAAAATCCAGGCCGAGAACGCAATGAGGAGCGCCCCGCC
This sequence comes from Aquabacter spiritensis, assembly GCF_004346185.1. GTDB lineage: Bacteria > Pseudomonadota > Alphaproteobacteria > Rhizobiales > Xanthobacteraceae > Aquabacter > Aquabacter spiritensis. Next base: position 216,668 of record NZ_SMAI01000001.1, read on the forward strand.
GAGACCGATCAGGACACCGAAATCGCCCGCCTGCTGCACCAGGACCCACACCAGCCAGGCGGCGGAGGCATACATCGGAAACGCCATGGCCTGACGCAGCCGAACCATCCAGAGGCCTGGACGCGGCAACCGCCGCGCAAGTCGCGGCGCCAAAGCGAGCAGCGCATAAGGAGCGGCGAGGCCGAGCCCCATTGCGGCGAACAATGCCAGGCACACCACAGCCGGCGCCGCAAGCGCCGCGCCGATCGCCGCGCCCATGAAGGGCGCGGTGCAAGGTGTCGCCACCACCACGGCGAGAATTCCGGTGAAGAAGCTGCCGGCATGGCCGGGCCGTTGCGCGAGCCCCTGCCCCAACCCGGCCGTCCCGAATCCGATTTCATAGACGCCGGACAGATTGAGGCCGATCGCGAGCAGCAGCCAGCTCATGGCCGCGACGAAGATCGGCGACTGGAACTGAAACCCCCACCCGACAGCCGCGCCGCCCGCCCGCAGCGCGAGAAGCGTGCCGGCCAGAGCGAGGAACGCGGCGATGACGCCGAGCGTATAGACGAGCCCCGCCACGCGCACGTCCCGCAGACGGCCGCCGGAGAGGCGAGAAAGCGCCGTCGCCTTCATCGCGAGGATGGGAAACACGCACGGCATGAGATTGAGGATCAGGCCGCCGAGAAAAGCGAACGCCGCCGCCTGCCAGAGGCTCAGTCCGCCGAGCGACGGCGCACTCCGGTCGGCCGCCCCGTCATTCGGTGCCGCTGCGCCCATGCGCGCCTGCGGGGCGATCTCGAACCAGCGCGTCGCGCCGCCGGGATCGGTCAGCGCGAGAAGCCCGGCGAGCGGCGCGTCCGGGGCGAAGGTCGGTCCGGCCGCCATGGCCAGGGTCAGTTTTCCCGGATCGAGGGTCGCGGACTGAGGCGCGGCATGGACCACCTGCCCCCATTCGCCGGGATAAAAGAAGGCGTCCTTGACCGCATCGGGACCGAGACCGGCCCCCTCGACGGTCAGAGCGAGGGCCGACCCTTCCACCGACAAGCGGGCGTCGAACGGGCTGTTGACCGGCTGGCGCGCCGCGCTGGCTGCAAAGGCGGCTGCCACGTCCCCCGCCGCCGGCGCGGCATCGGCCGCGATCGGCAGGTCGAGCCGGAACCGGCCCTCCTCGGGAATGCATTCCTTTTCACAGACCAACCACTGCGCCTCCGCCGCGACGCCGAACGTGCCCCCAGGCACCGCCGAAGCTGGGACCGAGACGGTCATCGGCAGGACGATTTCGCGCTCATAGCCGAAGCTCGTCACCGGTCCGACCGAGAAGCGGTCCGGCCCGGGCCATGCGATCTCCCCGGCGGCGGCGCCGTCCGGCAAAGTCAGCGCGATCTCGGGCGCGGCCCCGGCATCGCCCGGATTCTTCCAATAGGTGTGCCAATGCGGCGCGAGCTTCTGGCGCAGCGCGATCCGCACCGTCCCGCCCGGCGTGACCGCATCCTGGTCGGCGATCAGCGTCACGGTGGCGCGCGGGCTGACTTGCGGTGCGCTCTCCACCGCCCCGGCTGGGCGCGGCGATGCGAGGGCAAAAACCGCGAGCAGGGCGGTGCAGACCAAGCCGCGCAGAAAGTCCAAACCCGATGTCACGCACGTCTCCGGGCTGCTCTTCGCCTTAGGTAAGGATGCCCGTTTTGCGCCCCGCCGCAATGGCAGCCCCCCTTTGCGTCCGGCTTCCCAATTCGGCACCCTCTACATAAATACACTTCATTTCAATTACTTAGATCGCACCAACGAGGGTTGGGCGGGGATCCGCGGCGATGCACAATGGCGTGAAGGCTCAGTCCTGCGCCGGACGGCGCAGCAGATAGGTGTCCATGATCCAGCCGTGGCGCGCACGCGCCGCCCGGCGCAGGCTCAGGATCTCGTCCTTCACCGCGCCGAGCGGTCCGCTGACGAGGATTTCGTCCGGCGTTCCGAGATAGGCGCCCCAATAGATGTCGCAGTCGGGCGCGTCGAGCGCGGCGAAGGCTTCCTCGCCGTCGAGCATCACCACGACGCTTCCGTCCGCCTCCGGAAAATCGGCCCCGAGCCGCCGGCCGGTCGTGATGAGGACGGGTTCGCCGATGCCGTTGAGCGCGATCCGGTGCTGCGCGGCGAGCGACTGGACGGCGCTGATGCCGGGGATTACTTCAATCTCGACCGGACTGCCTTTGGCCCGCACGCGCTCGATGATGCGCAGCGTGCTGTCATAAAGTGCGGGATCGCCCCAGACGAGAAACGCGCCCCATTCCCCGGCGCCGAGATGGGCGGCAAACAGCGCTTCGTACCCTTCGGCGAGTTGCGCATGCCAATCGTCGACGCCGGCGCGATACCCTTCGGCCAAGACGGCACGCCGCGGGATCTCGTACGGCACGTAGCGGGTGCCCGCGCGGTGCACATGGCGGGCACAGATGTCGTGGCGCACCTGGCGCAGCGCGGTCTTTTCGGCGCCCTTGTCCGGGACGAAGACGACGTCGGCGCGGTTGAGTGCCTCGACCGCCTGGACGGTGAGGTGGTCGGGGTGGCCGGCGCCGATGCCGATGATCAGGATCCTGTACATGCCCCCTCGCCACTTGGGCGTCGCGCGGATCCCGCCCGGCGACGGCCCTTCGCGGCGTCATAGCATGCGCGCCGCCTCCCCGCGCAACGCGGAGGCGGGGCCGCCCGTTCGGGGCGGCCGCGCGCCGGGTGCCGAAGCACCGCCGCGCCACCGTGGGGCGGCGACGCGGCGCTCGACGTCACTCTGCGACGATTTCCTTGTCCGAGGCCGGGTCCTCCGATGGATTTTTCTCGTCCGCCTGTGTTTCGGGGTGCTTTCCTGCGGGCATCGGGTATTCGCCGTCGACGCAGATGCAATAGCGCAAACCGAGAACCGGCTGGCGGTTCTCGTGCCCGTTCCCGCCGCCCGCCGCGGCGAGCGTCAGGGATGCCAGGGTCGTATTGACCACCGCATCCTTTCGGAAATCGAACTGGGAATCCGTGCGGGACAGAACGGCGGTGTTGGCCGGCTCGTCGAGCAGTTGGGACTGGTCCAAGGTATATTGCGTCACGATGCGGTGGGTGTGGCGCGGCATCGTGGCGATCGTGAGCGTCACCGTTTCGGTGCCCCAGACATCGCCCCTTTCGTGGTTCGTCAATCTGGGCCCCTCCCCGGTGCCGACGACGATGCGGTTGCACAAATTCGGCAGAGCGAAGGTCGTCTTGCCGTCTCCGCCGAACTTGTTGCCGATGACGGCGAACAAGGCCTGATACTGCCCGACGGGAAGAAGCATCCCGTCGCACGCCATCCAGCCGGGCGGCAGCCTGAAATAGGGAAATGCGCGCACCTCGCCGGTCAGCGCTTCATCGTCTTGTCCCTGTTTTAACCGATGATGGCGTTTTTTGTGGCGAGGCGCCGACTTTCCGGGCGCCGGGAACAGGCCCATCAAAGCGATCATGTAGGTGAGCGCCATCGCCGGCATGCTATTGGGGTGAGAACCGGAGCCGCCGGCTGGCTCCACCGCATCCGCGTCGAGCTTGGCGACCGTGTTTGTCTCTGCGTCCGCGATATAGAGCCCATCCACCGGGTCCACCGGGGCCACCTTGGCGAGCACCGCGCCGTTGGGGGTCATCGTGGTCGCCGCCGATGTGGTCGCCTGGAAGGCGTGGGTGTGCTTCGCCAGTTTCGCGACCGCAGTTTCCTCCCCGAACATCCCGCCGAGAACCCGCAGGGTGAGCCCGATGCCCTGCCCGACGCCTACCGGAACCCGGGACCGGAGATCTGGAATGGCGAAGGTTTTATTGCCGTCGCCGCCCCAAGTCGTCCCAAGCAGCGCGTAAAGAGCCTGATGTTCGTTGATGGAGAGGAGGGTCCCATCGCAGACATGCCAGTCTCCCGGCACCCTCTCGCCTGCGAACAGACGGACCTCGCCGAAATATTGATCCGAAGTGGTCTGCTTGACTTTCACGTCTTCCGGCTCGGAACTCTTCACAGGCTCGATCGCGTCCTCGGGCATGAGGACTTCTTCGATCTTGAGACCATCCTCGGCGGTGAGCCCGTCCTCGGTCGCGACACCCTCCGCAACCGCCTCGCCCTCCTGCTTTCCGGCAGTTGGCGGTGGCAAGCCATCGGAGCTCGGATAATAGCCGGACACCACAAGGCAGAAGTTCAGCGCGGCGCTGGGCTGGATATTGTTATGGGGAAGGGAGTCGCCTGGCTCGGTCGAAACCGTGGAGGATGCGAGGGAGACCAAGGTCGACGCGGCCCCTGCGGCATCCGCATAGATCGGGATCGGCTGGTGGGTCTGGGTGGCACTCACGCGCGGCGAGGCGAGATTGGTGTCCTTTCCGAAAGGGGCATTTCCGTCCCCATCGGTGGCTTGGAGGAGGTGCGTGTGGGCGGGCAATTGGCCCTCGACGAGCGTGACCGTCTCCACCCCAGCCATGTCCCCGAGCCGATAGACGCCGGTCTTGGCGTCCGTATTGGCCTGCACTTGGGCGCCGACCACGGCGCGCCCGCGCAGATCGGGAAGTTTGAATTTCACATTGGGCGTGCCCCCGAAGGTCAGCCCCAGGAGCGAATACAGCGCCTGATTTTGATTGATCATCAACTCCCTCCCGGCACAGGCCTCAAAGCCTGCCGGGACCTGCGTAAAGGCAAACAGCCGAATTTCCCCGAGCCAAGACATGGTCGTCCCCCCATTGGCGGCCGTTTTCCGATCGCGCGCCGGCCGGCCATGCATCTCTCCGCGCCACCGCAACTTATCCGGTCTTATTGCGACCGGACAATCGCTGATCTCGCGGTTTGCGTGCGAAATATTAGTGTCGATTGGAGGGCTGCAGGACCGCTCGCGGCGAGGGCTCATCGTCTGCGAACGCTTGCATCGCCCGACCCTTCTCCGGCTGAAGGATACTTGGAAGCGGTCGCGCCGTCTGCTACCATTGCGTGCGGAGAAGGGGGAGATGACCTATGGGCCAACGCATCAGTGCAAATCTTGAGGAAACAGCAGTCACGCCCCCACAGGCTTTACGCCCTTGGGCAGTTCCGGTTTGCCGTGAAATCATCGTGAGCTCCGACACGATGGCTAACACCGGCCGTGGAAGCGATTTCGACGTGTTCTCCTGAAGGTACGCCGAGCATTTCCGGTCCTGCGTCGTAAGGATTTTCCTTTAGACTGACACGGGTTTGTCAGCCGCGCGGCGGCACCCCGACGAAGGATATGGGTCCAACGCACGCCGTAATCGAAATGCCGGCCCCCCCCCCCCCCGCGTCTCCCCTCAGCCTCCCGCGATCCGCACCACTTCGACCTCCCGGCCCGAAACGGTCGCGACATCGCCGACCGCTTTGCCCATGACGGCGCGCGCGAGCGGGGAGATATAGGAGACCGTCCCCCGCGCCGGATCGGCTTCGTCCTCGCCGACGATGCGGAAGGTCTGGCGCCGGCCGTCGGCGCGGTCGAGCGTGACCGTGGTGCCGAATTGCACGGCCGTTGGATCGGCCGGGGTTTCGATCATCTGGGCGGTTGCGCGCCGGGCGCCGTAATAGCGCAGATCCCGCGTCGCACGGGCCATGGCCGTCCGGTCCGCCTGCACGTCGCCGCCCTGTGCGGCGGCATAGGCCGCCCGCGCCGCCGCCAAAGCCGCCTCGAGCGCCGCGAGCCCGCTTTCCGTCACCAGATTGGGATGAGGCGAAATCGGCCGGTCCGGCAGATCGGCGGCGGTCGATTCGAGGTCGGTCTCACGCGTGAAGGCGACGGACATGCGGGCGGATCCAAAGCGGCGGGAGCCAGCTGCGATCGACGGCATCGCCATCTCGCCGGCAAACCTCTCTATCACAGCTTTGACGGCCGGCTCACCGATCCGATCGCATCGGGCTGGCGCAAGGCCGCCGAGGCCCGTTAGACATAGCACGGGCCGTCGATCAACGGGTGCGCGGCGATGAAGGCTTCATCGACCTCGATGCCGAGGCCCGGCCCCTCCCGCGTCGTCACGGTGCCGTCCGGCGCGAGCTCGTAGGGCAGGCCGCAAACCTCGTCCCGGAACGGATTGTGGTGCGCCACGTCGCCCTCGAAATAGCCGGGATTGTCGATGGCGCACAGCAGATGCAGCGTCGCCACCATATTGATGCCGGTGGCCGAGGTGTGGGGATTGATCGAGATCTTCCACGCCGAGGCAAGCGCCGCGATGCGCTGGCATTCCGTGATGCCGCCGGCTTTGGAGAGGTCCGGCTGGGCGAAGGCCACCGCCCCGTCCTCGAGAAGGCGCGTGAAGTCGAAGCGGGTGAAATGGTTCTCGCCCGCCGCGAGGGGCACGTCGATGAACCGCGCGGCATCCTTGTAGGCGCGGTGATCGTGCGGCGGAAACGGCTCCTCGAACCAGCCGACCTTCGCTTCGGCATAAGCCGGCATGACGCGCCGCACGTCGTCGGGCGTGCAGCCGGTATTGCCGTCGACCAGGATGTCGATCTCCGGCCCCACGGCCGCGCGCACCGCCTGAACGCGGGCGATGTCGCGGGCCGGGCTGTCGCCGACCCGCAGCTTCAACGCGCGATAGCCTTGCGCGACATAGCTCTGCGCCTCTTCGGCCAGCGCGGCAGGGTCCTGCCAGCCCAGCGAAATGCCCCCGGCATAGGCCTTGATCTTGCGCGGGGCGCCGCCGAGCAGACGATGCACCGGCGCGCCATAGGCCTTGCCGCGAATGTCCCAGAGCGCGATGTCGAGCCCGCTCAAGGCCATGGCCGCCGCCGCCCCCATGCCGTGACTGGCGAGCTGCATGCGATAGACCTTCTGCCACACGCCCACGACGTCGAGCGGGTCCAGGCCCACCACCAGTTCGGCCAACGTCGTGTCGATGAGCTTGGCGATGGCGCCGGGACAGCGGCCGTGATGCGCCTCGCCCCAGCCGATCAGGCCCGCATCGGTCTCGACCCGCACGAGCACCGCGTCGCGCTTCACGGCCCGGCCGATGCCGAGGGTGATCGTCTTGCCCTGCGGCACGCGGAAGGAAACGGGAACGGCGCGGATGGCGGAAATGCGCATGATCGACCTTCAGGCGGAGAGAGCGAAACAGTCCGGATTGACGAGGTTCTTCGGCCGCTCGCCCCGCAGGATGCGCAGCACCTCCTCGGCCGCGCCGAGGCTCATGGCGCGCATGGAGGTGGCGGTGATGCCGGCGACATGCGGCGTCATCAGCAGTGTGCCGAGGCCGAAGAGCGCGTCGGCCGGCGGCACGGGATGCGTATCGTAGACGTCGGTGGCGGCGCCCGCGATGCGGCCGGCGCCAAGCGCCGCGATGAGGGCGGCCGTGTCCACGATGGCGCCGCGCGCGGGATTGATCAGCACCGCATGCGGCGGCATGCGACCGATGAGGTCGGCACCGACGAGGCCCCGCGTCTCCGCGGTCAGCGGACAGGCGATCACGATCGCGTCGCTTTCGGCGAACAAGCGAGGCAAATCCACCCCCTCGACACCCGGGACGGCCCGGCCGGAACGCGAATGTCCCAGAACCCGCATGCCCAACCCGCCTGAGGCGATGGCGGCGATGCGGCCGCCGATGGCGCCGAGCCCGACGAGGCCGAGCGTCGTCCCGCCGAGTTCGCGGGTGGAATCCGCATGGCTCCGTGCCGCGCCCCAGCCGTCCGCCCGCAGCGCCGCATCCATGCGCCCGAGCGGGCGGCGCAGATGGAACAGCGCGGAAAAGACATATTCCGCAACCGCCTGGGTGTTGCTGCCCGGCAGGTTCGCGACCGGGATCCCGGCGGCCGTGGCGGCGGCGACGGGAATGAAATCGAGCCCGACGCCGTGCCGAACCACACCCTTCAGGCGCTTCGCCCCCGCAAAGGCATCGTCCGGCAGCTTCGCCCGCACGATCACGGCATCCGCCTCGCGGACATGCGCCCGCAGCGTGTCGTCCGCGGTGTCCGGACCGACCACCAGGCGCGCATGGGGGGCGAGCAATGCCGCGCCGTCGGGATGCAGCGCATTGGTGGCGTAGACGATCGGTTCAGACGCCATATGGCTCTCCCGCGGCAACCGGATTGATCAGCGCGCCGAGCTTCTCGACGCGGGCGCAGACCATGCTGCCCGGCCGCAGCCAGGCCGGCGGCGTGCGCATCCCGGCGACGCCCGCCGGTGTTCCGGTCGCGATGACATCGCCCGGCTCGAGGGCCGCGCGCGCGGAGAGGAAGGCGATGAGATCGGCGATGTCGAAGACGAGGTCCGACGAGACCCCGGCTTGCAGCGTCGCCCCGTCCACCTCAAGCGCGAGCCGAAGCTGATGCGGGTCGCCCACTTCGTCGGCGGAAGCGAGATAAGGGCCGAGGGGGCCGAAGGTCGGCAGGTTCTTGCCGCGCGCGAACCCACCGTCGCGTTTGATGAGTTCGCTGGCACTGACGTCGTTGAAGATCGTATAGCCCGCGACATGCGCGAGCGCGTCGGCACGCGCGACGCCTTCGGCCCGCCGGCCGATCACCGCGGCGATCTCCACCTCATAGGTGCAGCCGCCGACGTCCGGCGGAATGCGAATGGCCGCGCCCGGGCCGATCACCGTCTCCGGCTGCTTGGCGAACAGGACCGGCGCGTCGGGCGGCGCCATCTTCCGCTCTTCGAGGGCATCCTTGTAATTGAAAGCGAGGGCGTGGATGCGGCGCGGCGTCAGGGGCGCCAGAAGCGCCACCTCGCCCAGCCGAAGCGCGGCCTTCTCCGGCAGCGGCCGGACGGAGAGCGCAGCGACCATCCCTGGGAGACCCCGCTCGACCAGTGCCTCCATCAGCGGCGCGCAGCCGTCGAGGGCTGCGGCGAAGGCGGGGTGGCCGAGATCGAACACGCGATCCGCGGGATCGGCGGCATCGCCCTGGAGGATGCCGGCGCGCACCGCCCCCGAAAGGCGGAAGGTGACGAAGCGCATCTCAGCCGACCCGGTAGCGGTCGATGACCGCGCGGTCGATCTCGATGCCGAGGCCGGGACCGGTCGGGATCTTCACCCGGCCGCGCGCCTGCACGATCGGCTCGGTCGCCAGATGGTCGCGGAACGGGTTCTCGCACTGCTCGAATTCCAGCAATGGCGCGAACGGAAAGAGGCTCGGCGGCTGGTCGGCGAGGGCGCCGAGGAAATGCAGCGTCGCGGCGATCCCCACCGCCGATCCCCAGGCATGCGGCACGCATTCCACGCCATGGGCCGAGGCGAGGGCCGCGATCTTCTTGCATTCGGTGAGTCCGCCGGCTGCACAGACATCCGGCTGCACAATATCCATGGCCTTGCGCACAATAGCGTCGCGGAAGCCCCAGCGGGTGAATTCGTTCTCGCCGCCGGCGACTGCCATGTCGAGGGCGCGGGAGACTTCGACATAGCCGTCGAGGTCTTCCGGCGAGATCGGCTCCTCGAACCATTCGATGTCCAGCTCCTCCAGCTTGCGCCCGAGGCGGATGGCGACGGGGACGGAGAAGGCATGATTGGCGTCGACCATAAGACGAATGTCCGGGCCGATGGCGTCACGAACGGCCTTTACGCGCTCGAAATCGCGCTGGACGTTGCCGAGGCCGATCTTCATCTTGATGGCCTTGAACCCATCCGCCACATAACCTTCGGCTTCTTCCACCGCCTCGTCGATCAGCCGGTCGAAATCGGTGAAATACAGGCCGGTTGCGTAGCAATCGACTTCCGTGCGGAAGGCGCCGCCGATCAATTTGTGGACCGGCTTTCCGGTCGTCTTGCCGATGATGTCCCACAGCGCGATGTCGATGCCGCTGATGGCGGCAATCGACATGCCTTTATTTCCATAGTCTTTGATCCGATTGTACAGATCTTCCCAGATCACCTCGACATCGAACGGATCGCGGCCGATCACGCGGGCGGCGAACTGCGTGTCGATGAACGCCCTGGCGACCGCGGACGGGCCGTAACACTCGCCCCAACCCACTGTTCCATCAGCGGTTTCTATCTCGACGAGGCACGTATTGCGGGTCTTGTAGAGCCAGCCCCGCGACGAGGTGAAGGGCTTCTCCACCGGGGACGACAGGACATGGGCCTTGACGCTCTTGATGCGGCTCACGGCGAATACTTTCGTTGACGGGAGGGGAAAGGGCGCGCGGCGGGGCCGGGGCGTGCGTGGAACACGCCCCGAACACGGCTTATTCGGCCTTGAACACCTGGGTAGCGACCGCATTTAACGACTTTTGTACGGCCTGAACTTCGCGATCGAGGGCCTCGCCGGTCAGATTGTCGACGAGCACGCCGTTCTCGGCGGCGAAGGCCTTGAAGCGGGGGTCCTGGATCGCTTTCTCGAAGGCCGCGATCAGCGTCTTGCGCACCTGCGGCGAGACCTTGGCCGGCGCGACGAGATAGGCCATCTGGACGACCGGCCCATAGGGGAACACGTCGTAGCCCTTTTCCTTCATGGTCGGGACGTCGGGGAAGACGGCGAGGCGGTCATTGGCGAACACCGCGATCGGCCGCACCTGCCCGGCCTTGATCTGGCCGATGCTCTCGGAAGGCTTCAGCACGGCGGCGTCGATCTGCCCGCCGGCGAGGTCGGTGATCACCTTCGCCCCGCCGGGATAGGGCACGTTGACATAATCGACCCCGGCCGCGCGGGCGGTCATGGTCGCGAAGATGTGGTTGATGTTGTAGGTGCCCGGCGTGCCGATCGTCACCTTTCCCGGGCGCTTCTTCAATTCGTCCATGAAGGCGCCGAGATCCTTCGGGCCGTTGACCGGAACCAGAAGCATCAGCGGATCGGTCGAGACGCGGGCGATCGAGGCGAACTGGTCGTTGCGCAGCGGCGTCTTGTTCTGAGCGATCATCGAGAGCGTCGAGGACGTCCCCATGCCGATCGTGTAGCCGTCCGGCTCGGCATTGGCGACGCGGCCCATGCCGATCGTGCCGGTGCCGCCCGGCACATTGTCGACGATGATGCGCATGCCGTTCTCGGCGAGGATCGGCGCCAGCACGCGCGCCGCGATGTCGTTGGAGCCGCCGGCATTCCACGGCACGATCAGCCGCACCTCGCGGGAGGGAAACTTGTCCTCCGCCGCCGCCGGCCCGACCACGATCCCGGCGGCCAAAGCCGCCACGGCCAGAACCGACAGCGCCGCGCCGGAATCGGGACGGCGGCGCCGCCCGAATTGCACCCACCCCATGGCATTTCTCCCTGTGTTGTTATTTGTTATAACAAACAACATACTTCGTGCTTGTCAATCCCCGTCAATCCGGGCACCCCTTGAGGGAGAGCAAGGAGCAGGCAGGTGAACGTGGTCGACCAGAACCTGTCGCGGATCGAGCGCGAACCGCTGTGGGACCGCGCGCACACCCAATTGCGCGAGGCCCTGCTCGCCGGGCGCTTCGAGCCGGGGAGCGCGCTCGTTTTGCGCCAGCTCGCCGACACGTTCGGCACCTCCATCACGCCGGTCCGCGACGCCCTCAGCCGGCTCGTGGCGCAGCGCGTGCTGGAACAGGGTCCGCGCAATTCGGCGCTGGTTCCGGACGTGCGGGCGAACGCCCTCAAGGATCTGATGGTGGTGCGCTGCGAGCTGGAAGGGCGGGCGGCGCGCGAGGCCGCGCTCAAGGCGGACGCCGCCGGCCTGGAGGCGCTGGAAGCCCTGCTCGCCGAAATGCGGGGGATGATCGCGAAACGGCGCCTCGACACCTATCTCGATGTCCATCGCCGCTTCCATTTCGGCGTCTATGCCATGTCCGGCATCGCGATCCTGGTGGAGATGATCGAGAATCTGTGGCTGCGCTGCGGCCCGGTCCTGTCCTTCGTCGTCCCGGAATATGTGCTCTCGCTGAAAGGCACGGACCATCACGCCGCTCTGCTGGCGGCGATCCGGGCGGGCGACGGCGCACGCGCGGAGGCCGAGATCATCGCCGATATCGAGGAAGCCGGACGCTATCTGCTCGGCCTGGCGGACACCGACGGCCGCATCCGGCGCGCCGGTTGAGGCGGCGGGGCGCGGCGAGACCGCCGCCCCGATTCTGCAGGTCGTTGCCCGTTTCCGCCCACGCCCTCACCAACGCACGCGCAAGCTTCCGGTGGCGCCGATCGTCGAATAGCCCTCGGAAATCATGGCATCCAGGCCGGCGGAGAGGACGAGGTTCGGCCCCGCCTGGAATTGAATTCCCGCATGTAGGTCCAGCGCATTGGCGACGGTGGGGATGGCGCTCTCCGAGAAGCTGGCGAAGGGCAGTTCCGCAAAACTCCGCTCAACGTTTCTCTCGGGGCTGAAATCGTGCATCCAGGCCGCCCGCAGATAGGGCGCATAGCGGCGTCCGTTCGGCTCCGTCCAAAGGGCGTCGAGCTGGAAGCCGGCATAGAGCGGCAGCGCCGTGATCGCGGTCGCGTCGTAGGTCAAACCTGGACCAAGGGCGCCGAAGCTTTCGGAGCCGGAACCGAGCCAGAGCTGGGTCGGCTGGAAGGCGAGGAAGGGGGTGAAGCTGGCCCCACTCGCGCCCAGCGGCAGGCTGTAGCCGATTTCCACCCGCCCGCCGAGCACCGTCCCATCGAGACCGGAATCGGTCGCGAGATCGAGGCCGAGATTGAACAGATTGCGGTCGAAATTGGCGCTGCCATAGCCGAGCGTGGCGATGGCGGAGAGATAAGCCGGGCCGGACTGATAGAGGCCGTAGAGGCTGAACCCGCCATAGCTCGTGGACGCGTTCGCCCCGTAATCGTTCGCCTCGAGGCTCGTGGTCGAAAAGTTGACCGCGCCCCCGAGGAGGACGGGGAGACTAGCCATTTCGCCGTCGAGGCCGATCGTGCCGCCGAAGGTGGATCCCGACAGGCCGCCGCCCGTCGTGACGCTGGCCATCGGCGCCGCCCAGAAATAGCGGCCGGCCGCCGCGCTGCCCGCCGCGGCGCCGGAAGCCGCTTCGGCCGGAGCCGAGTCGGTAGCCGTGGAGGCGGGCCGCAGGCCCATGCGCCAGCGATCGAGCTGGGTGGTGATGCCGGCCATGGCGGCGGAAGCGGAATTGATCATCGCCGTCGGCACGAGCGAGACCGCGCCGCCGCCGACCGTCTGGTAGGATTGCTCGAGACCCGCGACCGTCGTCACGGCGAGCAGAGCGGGCACGATGGTCTCGAACAGAGGCGAGGACCCGCGTGTCTGGATCTCGCCGATCAGCGTGCCGAGGACGATGCCGCCCGCCGAGAGGCCGAAGGGGGTGAAGTCGATCGTGGTGTTCAGGTTGAGCGTCGTCCCGTCCACGCCGAGGGCGAAGTCGAGCATCGCCGTGTCGCCGAGCACGGTCAGGCCCGAAACGGACAGACCGCGCTCGGCCGTCAGGACCGAAGTGGTGAAGCTCCCCGGCATGGCGCGGCCGGGATTGAACAGGACCCCCAACATGCCGCCTGAAAGTTCGGCGCTTCCGGACACCAGGAACCGGTCGGAGCTGAGCGTCATTTGATCGGTGCGTACCACCAGGAGGCCGGTCGAGGTTTGAGAGAGGCTGCCATGGAGGCGGCTCGTGGCGAGGCCAACGGATCCGCTGCGCAGGGTGCCGGCATTGCGCAGCAGGTTCGAAGCGCCGCCGAGGTCCAGAAACGGCCCCGCGAGCAGCTGGCCGGAGCTCAGATTCTCCACGGCGTTCACCGCGCCTGGGCTGAGAGCGAGATTGCCGAGCAGCGTCCCGCCATTGGTCACCGTGCTTTGTCCGCCCGATGTGACGATGGCCTGCCCCTCGGCACCGTCCAGGGCCGAGAGCAGGCCGTAATTCGTGATCGAATTTTCCGGTCCGTCGCTGCGCACGCCGATGCCGCCGCGCCCGCCTTGCACCGCGCCGGTCGCGGCGATGGTGATGACGGGATCGCTGGTGCTCTGCGCGAACACCCCGATGCCGCCGGCGCCCGTCGCCGAAATCGTCTGGTTCACATTGACCGTCACCAGGCCCGCGCTGCCGGACCCCTTCCCGGACTGGGCCGCGAAGGTGCTGCCGCCGCTCACCAGCCCGCCGCCGCCGCCGAGCGACTGCGCGACGACGCCATACGCATTGGCGCCCGAGACGGTGATCGGCGCATCGACCGTCACCGTCACATTGCCGCCCGAGCCGCTTCCGCCGACGAAGGTGGCGCTCGCGGCGTTGGATCCGCCGAGCGCAACGCCGCCGCCGCCGCCCACGGACTGCGCGAGAACGCCGATCGCCGATGCCCCTGAGGTTGTCAGCGTGCCGCCCACGGTGACCGAGACCGCGCCGCCATTGCCGCTGCCGCCGGTCGCGCCGAGGCGGGCGGAGGTGGTGCCTGCCGCAACGCCGCCGCCACCGCCGATGGACTGGGCGAGGAGGCCCACCGCACCCGCGCCGGAGGTGGACAGCGGGCCGCTTGTGGAGGCCGTCACCGCCGCGCCATCGCCGCCGCCGGAGCCGCCGAGCGTCGTCTGAAGCCCGCTGAAGGAGATGCCGCCGCCGCCGCCCACCGACTGGGCGAGCAGGCCGATGGCGAACGCGCCGGCGGTGGTGACGCCGCCGCTCGCGGAGGCGCTGGCGGTTCCCGCCGTGCCGCCCGATGCCCCCCCGAGGATCTGGCTTCCCGACAGGCTGGAACCGGCGCCGTCCACCACCAGGGTCGTGATGCCGCCGCCGCCGGCGACCGACTGGGCGATGATGGCGGCCGACGCGTCGCCCCATGTGGCCACGGAACCGGTCAGCGACACGCTCGCCGGCCCCGCCGTGCCATTCCCCGCCCCCGAGGCGCCCAGAGTCTGGGTGCTCGTGAGGGTGATGGACGTCGACCCGTCGCCGGTGAGCAAGGCGGCGGACAGGCCGCCGCCGCCCGCGATGGATTGCGCGAGCGCGCCGAAGGCGGACGCGCCCTGAGTGGTGATCGCCGCGGCATTGGTGACCGATGCGGCGCCGGCCGAGCCGGCCGCGCCGTTGGCGCCGCCGAGGCTCATGGTGACGGAGGAATCGGCGACGCTGCCGGTGATGGAGGCGCCGCCGCTGGCGAGGCCGCCGCCGCCGCCGATCGACTGCGCGAACAGGCCGGTGGCGAAATTGCCGGAAGTCGCGACCTGGAAGCTGCCGCTCACGCTCGCCGTCGCCGCGCCGCCGCCCTGGCCGCCGGTGCCGCCGAGCGCAAGACCCACCGCATAGGAGGCCGAGCCGTCGCTCGACGCGGCGGAGGCCATCACGTCCGACGAACCGCCCGCGCCGCCGCCGCCGCCGATGGATTGCGCGATGACGCCCATCGCCGAGTCGCCGACCGTGGTGATGCTCGCGAGCGACGTCGCTGTGACGGAGACCGCCGCGCCCCCGCCGCCGTTCGCGCCGCTGCCGCCGAGCGCGAAGCTGGCGGTCACGTCGCCCGAGCCTTGTGTGCTGCTGCCGTTTGAAGAGCCCCCGGCGCCACCGCCGCCGCCGATGGATTGCGCGACCAGGCCGTGCGACGAGGTGCCCGCGGTCGTAATGGCGGGGACGCCGTCCGTCGACCACACGGTCACGGTGATCGCGCCGCCCGCGCCGCCCGAACTGCCGGAACCGCCGAGAGCGACGCCCAAGGTTGCGTCGCTGCCTCCGCTGGCGCTGCTGGTGGAGGACCCGCCCACGCCACCGCCGCCGCCGATCGACTGCGCCAGCAGAGCCGGGGCGTTGACTCCATAGGTGGTGAGGTTGGATTGGATGTTGGCCGAGACGGTGCCGCCATCGCCCGCCGCGCCGCCGCTGCCGCCCAGCGACAGACTGACCGCCACGTCACCACCGGAGCTGGTGGACGAGGCCGACCCGCCCGCGCCGCCGCCGCCGCCAATGGATTGGAGGAGAAGGCCGGTCGCCTGCGCCCCGTTCGTGATCACGGATTCGGCGGCGGTGACGGTGACCGCGCCGGCATATTGCCCGCTGCCTCCCGTGCCGCCCAAGGCCATGGACACGTTGGCATCGCCGCCATCGGCCGAGGTGCTGTTGTCCGACCCCGCCGCACCGCCGCCGCCACCGATCGACTGGGCGAAGACGCCGTAGGCCAGTTCCCCCGAGGTCATGATCGTCCCATACGACGACACGGTCACATTGTTGCCGACGCCGCCCGTGCCGCCGGAGCCGCCGAGGCCGAAGCTGAGGGCATAGGTGCCGCTATTGGCATTGGTCGTGCTCGACCCGCCGGCCCCACCGCCGCCGCCGACCGATTGCGCGAGAACGCCCGTGGACTGGGATCCGGTGGTGGTGATGGACGTGTAGGAGACCACCGCGACCGCGCCGCCGGCCCCGCCGCCGCCGCCCGACCCGCCGAGCCCCATGGAGACCGCGACCCCGCTCGAGGCGGAGGAGGACGACCCCGACGCGGAGCCCGACGCGCTGCCGCCGCCGCTGCCGTCCCCGGCGGTCGCCGCCGAGGTCAGGGCGCCGCCCGACCCGCCGCCGCCGCCGACCGACTGGGCGAAGATGCCGTAGGAGACGGCACCGGAGGTCGCGATGCCGGGAGGCCCGTACAACGAGGCGCCGGTATTGACGTTGACGGTGACGGTGCTGCCATTGCCCCCCGCCGCGCCGGAGCCGCCCATCCCGAGGGCGAGCGACATCGTGCCGCCCGAGCCGGTCGTGGTCGAGGACGAGCCGCCGGACCCGCCGCCGCCGCCGACCGATTGCGCGAACACCGCGCTCGACGTGTTGCCATAGGTGATCAGCGTGCCCTGGGTGGTCACGGTGACGGCGCCGCCGGCCCCGCCGCCGGAGCCGGAGCCCCCGAGGGAAAGCGAGACGCTGTTGTCGCTGGCCGAGGCATTCGACGTGCTGGAGCCGCCCGACCCGCCGCCGCCGCCGACCGATTGCGCGAACACAGCGGGGGAATTGTCGGCCGAGGCGGTGGGCCGGCTGCCGGTCAGCAGATTGTAGCCGGTCGCGACGACGGCATAATTGAGGATGTTGACCGCGCCGCCATTGCCGCCCGAGCCGCCGCCGCCGCCGACGCTCATCGAGACCGAGGTGCCGCCGTCGCTGCCGGACTGGCTCGCTTTCATGCCGCTGGAACTGTCGGTGCCGGCCGAGGAGGAGGTGGTCTCGCCGCTGCTGCTGCCGGAGACCGAGCCGGTCGAGGCGCTGCTGCCGGAGCTCGAACCGCTGGACACGCTGGAACTGACGGTGCTCGACCCGCCATTGCCGCCGCCGCCGCCGACCGATTGCGCGAACACGCCCACGGCCGAAGGGCCGACCGTATTGATGTAATAGAGGCTCGCGGCGCTGCCGGCGGTCACGTCGACCTCGCTGCCCGTGCCGCCGCCGCCACCCGATCCGCCGAGCCCGAAGGTGATCGCCGCCTGTCCGCCGCTGCCGGCGGTGCTCGCGGCGGATCCGCCATTGCCGCCGCCGCCGCCGACCGATTGCGCGAACAGGCCCGCCGATTGGAGGCCGAAGGTCTGGATGTTGCCGCTCGCGGTGAGGGCGACGAGGCCGCCGGCGCCGCCGCCGCCCGCGCCGCCGCCGAGGCTGACGGAGGCGGCATAGGAATCGCCGTCCGCATTGGTGGAACTGGCGCCGCCATTGCCGCCGCCGCCGCCGACCGACTGGGCGAAGACGCCGACCGCCTGGTCGCCATAGGTCAGGATCTGGGAGGTCGCGGCGACCGTCACGGTGCCGCCGCTGCCGCCTTGCCCGCCATAGCCGCCGACCGAGACCGAGGCCGCGATGCCCTGGCTCGGCGCATCGTCGCTGGCCGAGGGGGCACTGGAGGAATCGCCCGACAGCGCGGTGGTGACGGTGCTCGCGGTATTGGCCGCGCCCGCCCCCGCGACCGAGGTGACGCCGCCCGACAATTCGCCGCCGTCGCCGCCGGTGGTGGTGGTGGAGGCGGCCCCGCCATTGCCGCCACCGCCGCCGACCGACTGGGCGAAGATGCCGGCCGAACTGGCGCCGGACGTGACCAGCGTGCCGCCGCTATTCACGGTCACGCTGGCGGCATTGCCGCCGCCGCCGCCCCAGCCGCCGACCGCGACGCCGACGGCATATTGGTTGCTCGAGGCGGTCGCCTGGGACCACCCGCCATTGCCGCCGCCGCCGCCGATCGACTGCGCGTAGATGCTCGGCGACTGGGCGCCGTAGGTGGAGATGCCGCCGGCGGTTGAGCCGGTATTGGTGTTGATCGTGACGGCGTTCGCCGCGCCGCCCTGCGCGCCGCCGCCGCCGACCGCGACCGCGACCGAGACGGTCGACGAGATCGCGTTGGAATCCGCCGACCCGCCATTGCCGCCAGAACCGCCGATCGACTGGGCGAAGATGCCGGGCGACTGGTCGTTCCCGAGGGTGGAGGTGCCGGTCTGGATCGTGCCGGTCTGCGCGATATTGAGGCTCGAGCCGTCGCCGCCGGAGGCGCCCGATCCGCCGATCGTGACGCTCGCCGCCGCGCCGTCGGTGCTTTGCGAGACGCCGGACAGGCTGAAGGCGCGGGACGAGCCGCCATTGCCGCCGGCGCCGCCGATCGACTGGGCGAGGATGCCGGGCGACTGATAGCCCAGCGTGTAGATGCTCGCGGCGTTGACCCCCACTGCGGAAGCGGCCTGACCGCTGCCGCCGCCGCCGCCAGTCGCGCTGGCGCCGCCGACCGACACCTTGGCGTCGCCGCCGCCGGTCGCGCCGGCACCGGCGATGGCGAAGCCGCCATTGCCGCCGGCGCCGCCGATCGACTGGGCGAGGATGCCCGGCGACTGCGACTGGAGGGTCGAGATCGTCGCGGTGGCGGTCACGATCGCGACCTGGGACGAGCCGCCATTGCCGCCGCCGCCGCCGATCGTCACGTCGGTCGCGAAGATCACCGAGCCGGCCGCCCCGGCGCTGAACCCGCCATTGCCGCCATTGCCGCCGATCGACTGGGCGATGATGCCCGGCGAGAGGAGGCCGTTGGTGCTGATGGCGCCGTAGGCGCTGACAGTCGCGCCGCCCTGGGCGCTGCCGCCGGCCCCGCCCGGGCCGCCGATGCTGACCGGCGCCGAGCCGCCGGTGCCGAGCGCGCCGGCAATGTCCCAGCCGCCCGCCCCGCCGGCCCCGCCCATATTCTGCGCGACGATGCCCGGCGACTGGTTGCCGGCCGTGGTCACGCCATTGGTCGAGACGACGACGCCGTAGGACGTGCCGCCCGCCCCGCCGCCGCCGCCGAGGCTGATGCCGGTCGCCGCCGATCCGCCGAGCGACCCCGCCACCGCAATCCCGCCGAGGCCGCCCTGCCCGCCGAGGCTCTGCGCGACCACGCCCGGCGAGAGCGGGCCGGAGGTCTGGACGAGGGGATTGTAGAGATAGGCATAGACGGTTCCGGCGCCGCCGCCCGCGCCGCCGCCGCCGCCCAGCGCCAGCGTCGCGCTGGCCCCGCCCGACACCCCGCCGCTGACGGCATAGCCGGCATTCCCGCCCGGCCCGCCGAGTGCCTGCGCGACCACGCCGGGCGCATTGCCGGCGGTGCCGGCCGAGGCAGAGATGTCGCCGTAATTGAACACCTGGACGATGTTGGTGTAGGAGCCCGCCCCGCCGCTGCCGCCGACGGCGAGCGTCGCCGCCCCCGACGTGCTCAGCGCCCCCGCGACCGAGAAGCCGCCCGACCCGCCGCCGCCGCCGATCGCCTGGGCGAGCAGGACCGGCGCGCCGCCGCCATAGGTGCTCAGCGCGCCCCAGTTCTGGACATAGACGAGATTGGCGGAATTGCCGCTGCCGCCGGCTCCGCCGACGCCGAGCGCGAGCGAGGGCGACATCGACAGGTCGGCCGACACCGAAAAGCCGGCCGCGCCACCGCCGCCGCCGATCGACTGGGCGGAAATCGCACCGGCGCCATAGCCATAGGTGGTGATGTTCGCGCTGCCATAAGCGGCGTTGACCTGGGCATTCTGGTTGTAGACATAGACCGCGCCGGCATAGCCGCCGCCACCGCCCGATCCGCCGACCGTCAGGCCGACCGCGGTCGCCCCGCCGGCATTGGCGGTGATGCTGGCGCCGCCGGAGCCGCCGCCGCCGCCGATCGATTGCGCGAGAATGCCGGTGGAGCGCGCGCCATAGGTGGTGATGACGCCGCCGGGATTGTCGGCCGCCACCCAGCCGCCATAGCCGCCCGATCCGCCGACACCGCCGACCCCGATGCTCAAGGTCGCGTTATCCGACAGGCTGCCGGCGATCGACGCGCCGCCCGATCCGCCGCCGCCGCCCGTCGACATCGCCATCAGGCCGACGGAATCGTCGCCGCGTGTGAGGATCTGGACGCCGTTGCTGCCGCCATAGACGCCGCTCGCCGCGCCGCCCGACCCGCCGGACCCGCCGGTGGTGTACGAGAAGCTGCCGCCGCCGGAATCCGAGAGCGACAGGGCATAGCCGCCCGATCCGCCGCCGCCGCCGATCGACTGCGCAGCGATGCCGGGCGAGCCCTGGCCTGCGGTCGAGACGAGGCTGCCGGGATACGGCCCGCCGATATAGGGAGAGGTGAAGGTGAGCAGCGCGCAGGCATTGGTGGCGTAGATGTTGCCGCTATAGGTGTTGCAGTTGGTCGCGGCCCCGCCGCCGGCGCCGCCGGAGCCGCCCGCCCCGCCATGTGAAATCGATGCGGCGGCCGCGCTCGACATCGCGAGGGAAAGCGACCCGCCGCCCGTCCCGCCGCCGCCGCCGATGGACTGCGCCAGGATGCCGGCGGAATTGATCTCCACCGTCGAGACCGTGGCGATGTTGTCGGCCACCACGGCACCGCCATTGCCGCCCGATCCGCCGGTTCCGCCGAGCGCGAACGACGCCCCCGCCACACTGGAGGACGAGCCGGACAGGCCGAAGCCGCCCGCCCCCCCGCCGCCGCCGACCGATTGGGCGAGGATGCCGAAAGCCGCGCCCGCGCTCGCCGCGGGTGCAGCGGAACCGTTGCACGATCCGGTGCAGATCGCGCCGAGATTATAGACGAACACCTGCCCGCCGGAGCCGCCGTCGCCGCCCGAGCCGCCAATCGCCACCGCGAGGTCGGGGGCGCCGCTGAACGCCATGCCGCCCGACCCGCCGGCACCGCCCAGCGACTGGGCGAAGATCGCCGCGGAAGAGCCCCCTGTCGCGTTGAGCGTCGCATAGTTGGAGACCAGCACGTTGGAGCCGGATCCCGCCGGCCCGCCATTGGCGCCGAGGGCGATCAAGCCGGCCGACATGCCGGCATTGCCGCCGCCGCCGCCCATGGACTGCGCATAGATCGCGTACGTGCCCTGGCCCGTGGTCGAGATCGTCGTCGTATCGACCGAATAGTTCGTCCCGTAATTCTGCACATAGACGATGTCGGCGTTGCCGCCATAGCCGCCACTGCCGCCATTGCCGCCGAAATAGCCCGAGGACGATCCCCCGCCCCCGCCCGAGCCGCCGATGCTCTGCGCGAAGATGGCGGTGCTCTGCTGCGAGGACACCGAGGCGAAATTGGTCAGGATGACGCCGCCGCCGGAAGAGCCGGTGCCGGCTTTGCCGCCGTTTCCGCTGCTGGCGGAACTGTCCTCGTTGCCGCCATTTCCGCCCTGCCCGCCGGCGCTCTGCATCCAGATGCCGTAGGCTTCGGCGCCCGTGGTCGCCACGGCGATGTAATTGTTGAGCGTGACGGGATAGCCATAATTGCCGTTGCCGCCATTGCCGCCATTATAGTCGACGGAGCCGGTGTCGCCGCCATTCCCCCCCTTGCCGCCCTGCGAATAGAGCACGATGGCCGACGCCGTGAAGTAATAGGTGCCCGATTGCTGGCCGGTGGTCAGCGTGACCGAGTTGCCCGGCCCGCCCTGCCCCCCGCCGGCGCCGCCATATTGGCAGCTTCCGGAGCTGCCGCCATTGCCGCCATTGCCGCCGGTCGCGCTCGAAACGACGAACGAGCCGTTATAGGTCGAGCCGGCGGCGCCGCTATATCCGAGCGAGAAGTCATAGGAATAGGCCGCGTAACCGGATTGGCCGTCACCCGGACCATGCCAGGTATCGCCCAAGGCACAGTCGGCGTTCGACCCGTTCTTGCCCGCCGCCGCCACGTTCTGAGGGTCGTAATAGATCGCCGGACCGATCGCGGGGGCCGTCGTCTGTGCGAACGCTCCCCCGGAGACGGCCCCGAAACAGGCGACGGACGCCAGGAGACGTGCCGCGCGGGCGGACAGGATGGGCCGATTTTGCGCACAGCTGCCGACCCGCATGATATTCCCCCCGGCAAAGCCTGCCTTCCCAAAGGGTACACGTCCCTTGCTGCGCCGCAGGATGGCGATTTTTGCCGATTGTGATACCGCCCTGCTGGCTCGCGAGACTGTGAACTCGCCCGATCCCGCGCCGTCTCGTGGATCGCGGGGGCGGGCGACGGCGCACGCCGGAGGCCGAGATCATCGCCGATATCGAGGAAGCCGGGCGCTATCTGCTCGGCCTGGCGGACACCGACGGCCGCATCCGGCGCGCCGGTTGAGGCGGCGGGGCGCGGCGAGACCGGCCCTCGGCGCCCCGGCCGGCATGGGGCATGGCATGCACTCCCCGGCGAGGCACCGCCACCGGCGGATCGGACCCCCCTTGGAAGCCGACCAATGTCCCGCTAGCATTGCGCGCGGCATAAAGAGTGGTGAGGACGAAGGCATGAGCCGGCTGATCTTTCCCGAGCGAGCGGCGACATCGGAAAAGGCCTCGCCGATGCGCCCGTCGCGCATCTGGGCACGACCGTTGTGCCGGCAGGTTCCCGTTGACGGGGGCACGAAATCCAGCACGGTCGGTGCCACGGATACCATTTTCCAGGTCTCCTGACGCGCGCTCCGGCTCCGCCCCAAAGCCGGGGGATCCGCCGCTCCGGAGGGGCGGCGCCGGCGGGCGCCGGCTGACGGTTTTGCCTTGAGACTCCGATCGGATCCGGCTCTCGGCACGCGACTTTTCCGTCTTGATGCCGCTGTGCGCGCTCCTGCGCCGGTCGCGTTCGGCACGGCGGAACGGCCCGCCGGAACGGAGACCTCCGCATCCTTGGTCGCCGCCCGAATTCTGACGAATGGCGACGGCCAGAACGCGCCGCGCGTCACGCAGGGCGCGGCAGAGGTGGGCGGAGAGGGATCCCGCGATCGCCTGAGACGTTATAGGGTCGAAAAGGTGCCGGTCGCCCCGCAGGGCGCGGCGCGCCGCGCCCTGCGGGGCCTCGCGGGCGGCACTCGGGAGGAAAGATGGACGAATCCAGCGATGCGGTGCGCCGCGAAGACGCGGCCGGTCATGGGCGCTACGTCATCCCTCTCGCGCCGGGCGTCGAAGCGATGATGACCTACCGGCAATCCGACCCGCACATGATGGTCATCGACCATACGGAGGTCCCGCGCGCCTTCGAAGGCCGCGGGCTTGCCGCGCGTCTGGTCGCGGCGGCGGTGGCGGATGCGCGGCGGGACGGGTTCAAGATCCGGCCGCTGTGTTCCTATGTTGCGGCGCAATTCCGCCGCCATCCCGAGTGGGAAGACCTGCGCGCCTGACGGACCGCGATCGCCCGCCCCGCGTGCGGTGACGCCGGCGTGGCGGCGCCCCCCTCCCGCAATGGCGCGCACGCAGCGCGACGTTTCAATTGAAGGCGATATCGCGCAAAGATGCCCCGCCGGCCCGGCGGCGGACGCACCCAGATCGGCACGGGCCCGAACCGGAGCATATGTTGTCCATGACATCGCCGAGCGTGCAGCAGCTGACTTTCGCCGTCGTCGTCGTGGTGGTCACGGCAGCTTTCGTCTGGCTGCTCATTCCGTTCTTCGGGGCGGTGCTCTGGGCGGTGATCCTGGCCCTTTTGTTCAACCCGCTTCAGCGCCGGCTGGTCGCCCTGTTCGGCGGACGGCGGGGCGTCGCCGCAGGGGTGAGCGTCCTCGCCTGCATCTGCATCGTCGTGATCCCCGGATCGATGATCCTCGCCTCCCTCGCACAGGAGGCGACCGGGCTGTACCAGCGGATTTCCGACCGGGACTTCAATCCCGCGGAGATTCTCACGCGCGCCCAGGAGGCGCTGCCGGGCTATCTGCGCGAGCTTCTTCCGACCTTCAATCTCGAGAGCCTGAAGGATGTCGGCCAGCGCCTCGCCTCTGTGCTCGGTCAGGCCTCGCAAACCATCGCCGCCCGCGCGGTGAGCATCGGCCAGGGCACCGCGCAATTCTTCATCAGCCTGGGCGTGATGCTCTACGTCCTGTTCTTCCTGTTCCGGGACGGCGGCGCCCTGTCCAACCAGATCCGCCGGACGAGCCCGCTCAGCCCGCATCACACCGACAGCATTCTCGGCAAATTCTCTGACGTGGTGCAGGCGACCGTGAAGGGGAACGTCATCATCGCGCTCATCCAAGGGGCGATCGGCGGCGTCACCTTCTGGCTGCTCGGCATCGAAGGCGCCCTTCTCTGGGGCGTGCTGATGGCAATGCTCTCGCTCGTGCCGGCGGTCGGCGCGCTGCTGGTCTGGGGACCGACGGCGGTCTATCTCCTGCTCACCGGGGCCTATCTCAAGGGCGCCATCCTTCTGGGGGTGGGCACGTTCGTGATCGGCCTGATCGACAATGTCCTGCGCCCGCCTCTGGTGGGAAAGGGCACGCGCCTGCCGGACTATGTCGTCCTCGTCTCGACCCTCGGCGGTCTTTCCCTCTTCGGCGTCAACGGCTTCGTCATCGGCCCGCTGATCGCCGCCTTGTTCGTCGCGGTGTGGTCGCTGCTCGCCCAAGACCGGAACCACGGCGACGTGTGACGGGCGAAGCGCTTTCTCAAGGCCCGGTGCCCGAAGCGTAGGACCCGGCTTCAAGCGCGGCACGAATGCCCGACAGCGGAGCACGCCAATCGCGGCGGACGCGCTGGCGAAACAGGCGGACGCTCGGATACCAAGGGGTGTCTTCGCGGTCCATCAACCAGCGCCAGTCCGGCACCATAGGCAAGAGCACGAAAGCCGGCCGTCCAAGGGCGCCGGCCAGATGGACCGGCGCGGAATCCACCGAGACCAGGACGTCCGCCACCATCAAGATGGCTGCGGTGTCCTCGAAATCCTTGATCTCGTCATCGAGCGACAGGATCGGCATGCCAGACGGCGGCGACAGGGCCTCAGCGGCGGCGGGACCCTTCTGAATGGCCAGGAAGGTTCCCGCCGACTGGGCCAGCGGGGAGAAGTCCGCGAGCGACATGGAGCGATTGGCGTCGTTCGTATGGGTCGGACGGCCGGCCCAGACCAGAGCCACGAGCGGACGCGGAAGGCCCGACAGCCGCTGCTGCCAAACCGCGCGGCGAAGGGGGTCGGGCGTGAGATAGGGGATCGGGCCCGGGAGGTCATCCAACCGCAGGCCCAGCACCAGGGGCAGCGACATCAGTTCGCAATAGGCATGGAACGGCGGCGGCAGGGTTCCCCGCGGCAAAACGATGTCATGGCCCGCCATGCGCTGCGCCAGGGGGAGCAGCGGCGCGGTGACTTCCAGCACCAGATGGGCGCCGCTGCGGGCCTTGGCCTCCTTCGCCAGGCGCATGAACTGCAAGGTGTCGCCGAAACCCTGTTCGTCGTGGATCAGCAAAGTGCGTCCGGGCATGGGCTTGCCGTCCCAACGGGGGCGCTGAACCTTCCGCTCGATGGCCTTGGTGTGCGGCATATGATACCGCCATCGATATTCCCGCCAGCCTCTCTCATAGTCCCCCAGCAGCAAGAGGGTTTCCGCCAGATCGAAGCGGCCGATCGCGTCCCCCGGCGAGGCGTCGACGAGGCGGGCCTGAATCGTCCGCGCTTCGGCAAGGCGGCCCTGGGCACGGATCGCCCGTCCCAGAAGACGCCAGACAGGGATCGTCCCCCCACCGCTGCGGATGCGGTCCGAAAGCAGGCTTTCGGCATCTTCCGCCCGATTGTCGTCGAGCAACCGCGCCGCCGTTTCCTCGGGGGAGGCGGAGGCGACGGGAGGCTGCGAAACGGCATCGCGCGGCATGTCACACCGTGCCGTCGAGCGCTTTTATCAGCGGCTGGAGATGATCGGCATAGGCGCGCCACCGCCCGGCGGAGGTCTTGAAGAGGGGCTTGCGCACCTGCTGCATGCTCGCGGTGCGCACCGGTCGGACGGTCTGGTGGAAGGAGAGGCATTGCTCATCGAAGGCGAGACCGAGCGCGTCCAACAAAAGCCGGGTCTCGCGCTCCTGATTTTCGATCAGGGCCTCGTAATTGACTTCGATGAAATGGCTATTTGGAACGATGGTGCGCCAATGCGCCGTCAAGCGTTGATAATACCGATGAAACGTACCGAGTTCCGTCAGATCATAGGTGAAGCGTTGCTCTGCCGCGAACAGCTTGGTGTAGCAGGACAGGCACGTATCCGCCGGGTCGCGCGTGCAATGCACGATGCGGGCATGGGGCAGGATCAGGCGGATCAGGCCGACATGGAGAAAATTGGCGGGCATTTTGTCCACGACATGTCGCCGGCCGTGTGAGAGCGCGGCGACGCGTTCGGCATAAAGCGCGCCCATTTCGGCAAACCGCGCGGGCGGCAGGTCCGCCAGACAGGACGGATAGGGCTGGAGGGTCCCCGAAATGGTTTCCAGAAATGCGAGTTCCCCTGCCCCGTGGACGTCGGGATGAGACGCCAGGATCTGCTCAATGAGGGTGGTCCCCGAGCGCGGCATGCCGACGACGAAGATCGGCGCCTGCGAAGAACAGCCCACGTCTCTGAAGCGGTCGAGCAAATCCGCGTCGAAGGCGGTCGCCAGCTCCGCCATCCAAGACCCGGTCTTCTCGATGTCGAAGCTGAAAGTCTCGCGCTTCATGCGGTTGCCAAGATGCAAATGCGCGAACGCGCGCGCACCGTCGCCGACATCCAGATAGGCCTTGCCGAGCGCGAAGCGGAGCGCGAGCCGATCATTCAGTCCCAGTTGCTGCTCTTGGGTCAGCAGCGCTTCCATCCGGGCGATCTCGGGGTCGCCCGAGGTGAAACGCTTGAGTTCGGTGCCGTTCGTCAGAGCCGAGACGTTGTTGGGATTGATGGACAGGGCCTTTTCGAAGGATGCCCGCGCTTTGTCCGTCTCCCCGGTCTCCATGTGCAGAATAGCGATATTGACGAAGGGAACCTCCGGGCACGTCCGGGGCAGACCGGCGGCCGCTTCGAAGGCTTCGAAGGCCGCCTGGTGTTGGTTCATGGCCTGGAGAACTTCGCCCAGGGCAATCAAGGCCTCGCTGCTGTGAGGGGCCGCAGCCACCGCGCGGCGCGCCGCTTCCAGGGCTTCAGGGGTTTTGTCGACACGCTTGAGAATGCGCGCGAGCGCGATCAGCCCGGCCGGGTGATCGGGGGCGAATGTGAAAAGCGCAGTCACGGAGCCGAGGGCTTCCGCATAGCGCAGCCGCGCCATTTCTATGCCGGCGAGATTGATATAGGCATCGGAAAGCTGCGGATTGAGGTCGATCGCCCGTCGCGCGGCTTGCGCGGCGTCATCGTAGTCACCGAGCTCGTTGAGCAGATAAGCCAGATTGCTTTGCGCGACGGCATAATCCGGATTCAGACGAAGCGCTTGGGCATAATGGCGGCGCGCTTTCTCCAGCTCCCCCATCCGCGTATAGGTGTTTCCGAGATTGTTGTACGTATCCGCACTGTTCGGCGACAGCATCAGAACGCGCTCCAGGCAGGCCGCGCTCTCCCGCAGCTTTCCCGCTTCCTGGAGCGTGATTCCGAGATTGTTCCAGCCGGATATGAGGTCCGGTTGAAGTGAGACGGCGCGCCGGCCGGCTTCCTCTGCCTCTGCCAGCAGCCCCTGCTGGCGGCTCATCTCGGTCAGATTTGCGAAGTACAGGGCCGGCGCCCGGGGAGACAGGCACGCTTGCCGCAGATGCTGAATCGCAAGGCTGAGATTGCCAAAGGCATGGGCCATCAGGCCGAGGAGATGCAGGGCGTCGGGTTGACCGGGCCACACGGCCAGCACCTTCTGACACAAGATCTCCGCCTGGTCCGCCTGCCCGGCATTCCAGTGCGCGCTGGCCTGGGCAATCGCCTGCGGAATGGTCATTCCCGACGTCTGGAGGTTGCCCGCCGCGTGCGAGGCTGACCGTTCGGGGGACGCTGAATTCGCTGTCATGAGGGATCTGCGCTGCCGCGAATGAAAAGGAGGAAAAGGAGGAGGCGTTCACATCCAGAGAATTTAGGGCGAACGCCGCTTCACCGAAACGGCCTCCGCGTCCGGTCTCACGTCATCTGTGCGCCGGGGACCAGGACCATATCGATTGCTCCAGCATCATCGGCATCAAAACATGAACGGGAAGAGGGCGCCTCCCCCGGGACGCCGACCAGCGATGTCCGAGGGCCTTATGCCCGGGCAAAGGCACGCGACGTCCGTATCGACAGAACAGATTTGGGGCGCCAGCTTTCTGGCGCCCCACCTTTGCTGCCACCTCTCGAAGGAGGGGATCAGAACTTCAGAGAAAACTGGGCATTGAAGGCATTGTTCGAGACGCTCGAGGCGATCTGGCCGAGATAATTGACCTGGAGTGCGGCCGTCTGCGACAGGGCATATCCCAGCCCGGCACCCAGGATGGCGGTATCCTCGGCGATCGGCACGCCTTGCACAGCGAAAGATTGTGCCCCCCCGAGGAACTGCATGGTGGAGAGCGGCACCGTATCCCCGAAGGCGTGCTGCCAGCCCACCGTTGCCGACGGAACGAGGGCTCGGCCGTTCAGATCGACCTTCGTCGCCAGACGCAGACCCAGCGTCGTGTAGGTCGTGCTCATGTCCGACACATCCACCGCCAGCGCGGCGGGCGTGCTGGCGCTCTCCTGGGTGGAGCCGCCTTGCAGATTCACATAGGCGACGGCGGCGAACGGCTCGAACTCGAGGGAGGACACCGCCATGCGCGCGCTGACTTCGCCGAACACCTGCGCCATGCCCTGGGTGTAGCCCGAATTGGTGCTGCCACTGAAGCCTGGGAAGGCGGTCGTCCGCGTCAGGCTGAGATCGAACCACGCATAGCTGGCGCCGCCCTTCAGGCCCAGCCACCCATATTGGCCCCCGACATAGGCGCCAAGTTCATAATTGTCGCTTGAACCGTTCGAATTGCGGTCGTTGACCTCGAATTGCGTCTGGCTGAAGCCGGCGACGATACCCGCGCGCGTATTCTGGGCAATCAGCGCATCGAGGCCCGCGAAGATCCCGCCGATGGAACTGGACACGGTCGCGGCATTGCCGTTGCCGAAGGCAGTGCTCCAGCCGCCATAGCCCTGCGCCCAGAGCGTCGGCGTCCACCCCACGGCGAACCGCGCGGTTGCCGGCCCCGCTGCTCCCGCGGCATCGGTGAGGGCAGAGCTTCCAGCCTCTGCCAGCAATCCCTGCCGCAAGCGGGTGACAACCGCGTTGCGCGTGGTGTTGGCCTGATCCATCAGCACCGTATTGGCAGACGCGTAAATCTCGCCCGACAACTGGTTCATCGCCAAGGGCACGCCACCGACGGGGAGCTCGGCCACCGCGTTGAACACGCCATTGCCGGCACCGAGCTGATACGCGGCATTGGCCGTATTCTGCTGGTTCGTCGTCTGCGCATAAGCGGAGAAGGACTGCCCCGTATAAGTGAGGATCAGATAGACATTCTGCGCATCATAATCGAGCGTCGGCGTCAGGAACTGGTAGTTGGACGTAACGCCGCCGAAGGTGCCGGCCACCGTGCCGGAGGTGGTGATGATGGCATAGCGGCTGGACGGCGCATAAAGACCAGATGCCGCCGCCACCTGCACGTAGGCGCCGCTGCTCAGCGTGACATTGCCGCCCGCGACGATCAGATCGTGCGCGCCGGACGTTACATCCACCCGATAGATGGATCCCGAATTGAACGTCACCGCGCCGCTGACATTGAGCGTGCCGGGCGAATAGCCGGGAGACACGGTACTGCCGGAATTCATGGTCAGAGAACCGATCGTCCCCGTCCCTCCGAGATAGCCGTCACTGCCGACCGTGAACGCGCCGGCACTGCTCGTGCCCGATTGAAGGACAACCGAGGAGGCAAGAATTTCCACCGCGCCTTGATACGGCGAGGAAAAGCTGACACTTCCGCCGCCCTCGATGAGGAGGGTCCCGGTCCCGGTCACGGATCCGGTGATGGCGTAGTCGTCGGAGCGGTCGATGATCAAGGTGGCCTGATTGACGATGTCGCCCAGAATGGAGCCGAGCACCCCGCCATTGCCGATCTTGAGCGTGCCTTCCAAGATGGTGGTGCCGCCCGTATAGGTGTTGGCTCCGGTCAGCTGAAGCGTTCCGGATCCTGTCTTGGTCAGGCTGCCGCTGCCTGCAATCGTGCCGGACAGGGTCAGGAGCTTGGTGGCATCGACATCGAAGGTGCCACCACCCGAGCCGGACACCGGCATCAGTTGGACGGACTGCGACAGGCCGAACGTCTCACGTGCCTTCAAAGTGCCGGACCCGGCCAAGGTGAGTGCGCCTGTGCCGATATTGTCCGCCGCGGCGATCGACAAGGTTCCGGCCGAGATGGTGGTGCCGCCGCTATAGGTGTTGGCACGCGTCAGGGTCAGGACACCCGTCCCCGCCTGAACCAGACCGCCATTGCCGGAAACCAGGCCCGCATAGGTCTTGTCCGAGGCGAGCTTGAAGATCAGGCTGGTGTCCTGCGCCAATTGCACGTCGCCCGCAATGTCGCCGGTGCTCCCACCGTTTCCGATCTGGAGCGCACCGCCGGACACTTTGGCCGAAACATCGGCCGTGCTCGTCAGAATGAGGGTCCCGGCTCCGGCCTTCGACAGGATGGTGCCGTCCGCACCGGTGACGCCGCCCGACAGGATGAGCGTGGCTGCATCGACGCCGATCGTGGTGTCACCGCCGAGCGTGATCGCTCCGCCATAGGCATTGTCGCCGCTGAGGCTTTGCAAGGCCCCGGAGCTTCCGGCCGCGCCTTCCCCCGAGAGGGCGAGCGCTTCCGCTCCCACCGAGATGCTGCCCGAGAGCCGGAGCGTGGCCCCCGAAAGCACCGTCGTCCCCGCGCTGGTCGCGCCGAGGGCGTTATCCGCCGAGATCGACAGCACGCCCTCCGTCACCGTGGTCTCGCCGGTATAGGTGTTGTTCTGGGCAAGCGAGACATTGCTGGCGGACAGCGTCGCCGCACCCGCCAGAACCGCCGACACGGCCGCCTCCGACAGGACATAACTGGTCGTGGCCGTCACCGTGCCATTGGTCACGGTGCCGCCCGACAGAGCGAGGTCGACCAGAGAGAGGGTATTCCCGCCCAATCCCAGCAACCCGCCGGTTTGTTCGTACGTGCCGCTGATCGACACGTCGGTTCCCAGGCTGATCGTTGAGCCATTGTTCTTGACGGCATAGGCGCCGATAGCGATGTCGTCGTTCAGCAGGATATTGCCGCCTGCGAACACGAGGTTGGAATTCGTGTTTGTGATCAGTCCCTTGCTGGACGCTCCAAGGCTTCCACCGGAGCCCGTCAGGGTCCCGACGGCATCGCCCTCTCCACCCGAGATGGTCAGGTCGAACGCCGATTCGTTTCCGATATTTCCGGCGATCACGCCGCTGTTTGCAATGGCACCAAGTGTTCCGCTGCTTGTGTTATGGATCGCATAGACATCACCTTTAATGATGCCGCTATTCCCCAGCGCGCCGATCGTTCCTGTATTATAAATTCCCGAATTTTGCGATGCAATCGTTCCATTGTTTCTGAGATCAGAAATGGACCCGTCCAGATTGTCCACGCTTATGCCAGATGATACGCCGGTGATAAGGCCGTCATTGGTCAGCTTGCCGATCGCCGCCGCAATGGTCGTGTCGATCAGGACGCCGACGCTATCGCCCCTTATGGTGCCGCCGGCCGCGTTGGTCAGGGTTTCGATGCTGCCGCTGCGCACGCGCACGCCAGCTTCCGGACCTTCGATGGTGCCGGAATTCGACAATGTTCCGATGGATCCGCGGGTTCCAATCCCGTATCCCCCGGTGGTGGTGATGAGGCCGCTATTGGTCAGCGTGCCGATGCTGCCGGTGGACCCCACATAGACGCCCGACGATTCGTAGCCGACGATGGTGCCCGAATTTACGAGCGTCGCGATAATGCCGCCGCTATTGACGCTGATGCCGGTCGACGCCCCGGAAATTCTGCCGTTATTGGTCAGCGTCTGGAGCAGTCCTGTCGTGAGGATCCCGACCTCGCCGGTGCCCTCGACGAGGCCGTCATTCGTCATTTGGACGATGGTGCCCCCGGCCTCCAGGTTGACTGCAGCCCCATAGGCCCCGCGAATGGTGCCGGATGCCTCGTTCACCAAGGCATTGATGATGCCATGATTGGTAATGGCGCTGTCATAGGTGACGGCGATCACGCCACTGTTCGTCAAATTGCCAATGAACGACGTGGCACCGTTGTTATAAATCGCGATGGAATCAGCGGATATGGTTCCGGAATTGGCGATCGTCGCGATGGTGCGGTCGTTGACCACGGCCATCCCACCCTCGGTCGACAGGGCCTTGATGATGCCGTGATTGGTGAGCGTGCCGATAGTAGATGTATTTTGAATAACTGTGCTCTGAGCGGAAATTTCACCTGTTTCTTGGTTTGTCAGGACAGCAATTTCTGAATCTTCTGTATAAATCGCGGTCCAGGCCATGCTTGAAATCGTTCCAGAATTAACGATTGAGCCTATCGTCCCTCCATATATATTAAATGCCGAGCTCGATGCAGAGGTCATTATACCGCTGTTTACGATGGCGCCGAGAAACGCATCGGTCGATGCGTAAACCGCACCGGTCGAGGAAATGGTTCCAGAGTTCGTGATCGTTCCGATCGCTCCGCCCAGCAGGTTATATATGGCGGTTGAAGACGATAAAATTGTTCCGGAATTTGAAATGGCTCCGATGGAGCCGCCTTGATTGTAAATGGCCGTGCCATTCTGGGCCGTGATCGTCGCGCCGGACGCGTTTATGATCGATCCGATTGTGCCATCCGAAAGATTGATGATGACCTTCGGATGCGCGTTTCCAAATGTGGAAGCACTCGAAAGCACGCCCCCGGACGCATTTTCAATTTCTATTATATTGTTTTTATTTATTATCGCCCCAATGAATCCATTGTTATTGTTATTATTATTGAATCCACTCGCGCTTATGGTTCCGCTATTCGTAATCGTAGAGACCGACGCGGCGAGATTGACGATGCCTCCGATATAATTCTCGTTGAGCGGCAGGAGCAGTCCGGTCGCCTCGATCGTGCCGGCGTTTTCGACCCGGCTGACCGTGCCGCCGGACAGCAGAACGCCCGCGATCGCGAGATTCGAGTCGGACATGATCGTCCCGCTCGTCGTCACGTAACCGGAATTCTGGAACGTCGTGTCGGTGCTGGTGGAATTGAACGCGTAGTAATTGCCGCTCGATTCATCTCCGACGACCTGACCGGTGGACGTGATCGTGACGTTGCCGGCGCTCCAATCAAAACAATTGCTCATCGGCGTGGAAATTGACGTATCGGTGGTGATCGAGCTGCAGGCCGCATAGACCTTCGTCGGGGCGGCCAGACACGCGGTCATTGCGAGGGCCGAGGCGCTCAGGAGCAGACCGAGCCGCTCCAGATCGCAAGTCTGCCGCCGCGAGTCGACAGCCAGAGCGATCCCACCCGTTCGAGAACCGGATCGGGCGGTTGAAAATGTCTTGTTCGCGACGGAGCCTTCAATGCCAGCCATGCTTCGCGCCATCCCAATATCGCCAGGTCCGGGCCTGAGCCAACCTGCGCAGCCTCAATCTTCTCCGATTGGCAGTTTCATCGGTCGGCCTCTATCGGATCTCCGAAGAGGTCTGTCGGAATTACGCAAAGAGAGGCTCGGGCTTGTGGGCAATGGCAAATTTGCCACATAGGGCGGCGCCGCCGAGGTCCGGCCGACGACACATCGGTCCCTCGATCAGGCACGTGCGTCACGTCTCGACATGCGATCGTAATCCTGCACGGTCCGCCCTCCGGAGGGGACCACCCTCATCTCGGCAGGGGGCGCGACCGGAGATCGGCGGGCTTTATCCCCTCGCCGGGCACGTGTTGCCACTATGTTCCGCTTATCATTTCCGGGCAGCCGAAGGCCGCCCGGACGTTTCGGAACGGTCACGCCGAGCGCCGCTCGGGGACAAATCGAGACGCCGCTTACAGACACCGTCAGGCCTCGCCCGCATCGTCGCCCGGGCACCCTGAACCGCCCGTTTCACATCTCGTCCACGGGCCGCGGTCTCCCCTCACCCCCTTCGGAAGCGGGGGGTGAGCGAACGCTTGTGGCCGTCGTGCCGGAGCGAATGCCGCGGCGGGACGCGCGAGAGAGGCCGCCTCAGCTGCAGCCGGTCGTCGAACCGCAGGTGTCGCATTTCATGCAGGTGCCGTTGCGCACCAGCGTGAAATTCATGCATTCCGGGCAGGCTTCGCCCTCATAGCCGCGGGCGCGGGCTTCGGCGCGGCGCTCGGCGGTGCGGGCCGCTGGCCCCCAGGGGAGGGCCTTGTCCAGCACGCTCTCGGCGGCGGCTTCCAGCACGTCCAGCTCCTCGGCGAGGCCCGGCTCGGGCTCCGCCTTGAGCGCGGTGGCGCCCTCGGTGCGGGTCCGCAGCAGGGTGATGTTGTCCTTGCCGCGCGCCTCGGGGAGCGGCTGGGCCATCAGATTGACGGTCTTGCCGCGCACCAGGCCCTTGGAGACGACGCGCGCCGCGGCCGGCGCCTTGCCTTCGTCCACGCCCTTGCCGAGCGCGTCGAAGCCGGTCTCGGAGGGATCGACATGGCCGAGATCGCTGCGCCCGAGATAGGAGACGGCGAGTTCGCGGAACACGTAGTCCAGGATCGAGGTGGCGTATTTGATCGTGTCGTTGCCCTGCACCGGGCCGGCGGGCTCGAAGCGGGTGAAGGTGAAGGCGTCGACATATTCCTCGAGCGGCACGCCATATTGCAGGCCGAGCGAGATGGCGATGGCGAAATTGTTCAACAGCGAGCGCAGCGCGGCGCCCTCTTTGTGCATGTCGATAAAGATTTCGCCGAGCGCGCCGTCGTCATATTCGCCGGTGCGCAGATAGAGCTTGTGGCCGCCGACCACCGCCTTCTGGGTATAGCCCTTGCGGCGGTCGGGCATCTTCTCGCGCTCGCGCACGCGGTGCTCGACGATGCGCTCCACCACCCGCTCGACGATCTTCTCGGTGACGGTGGCGGTGCGGGCGGCGTTCGGCTGGGCGACCAGCGCCTCGACCGCATCCTCCTCGTCCTCGTCGTCCGCGACCAATTGGGCATTGAGCGGCTGGGACAGTTTGGAACCGTCGCGATAGAGCGCATTGGCCTTCAGAGCGAGGCGCCAGGACAGCAGATAAGCGGCCTTGCACTCCTCCACCGTCGCGTCGTTCGGCATGTTGATGGTCTTGGAGATGGCGCCGGAAATGAAGGGCTGTGCCGCCGCCATCATGCGGATATGGCTCTCGACCGAGAGGAAGCGCTTGCCGATGCGCCCGCAGGGCGAGGCGCAGTCGAACACCGGCAGATGCGCCGCCTTCAGGAACGGCGCGCCTTCCAGGGTCATCGCGCCGCAGACATGGACGTTGGCCGCCTCGATCTCCGACTTGGCGAAGCCGAGATGGGAGAGGAGATCGAATTTCGGATCGGCGAGCTGGAGCGCGGTGACGCCGAGCCGCTTGACCAGGAAGTCCTCGCCGAAGGTCCAGCGGTTGAAGGCGAACTTGATGTCGAACGCGCTCTTCACCGCGGCTTCCGCCTTGGCGATCGCCGCATCGTCGAAGCCCTTGGCGCGCAGCGTCGTATGGTTGATGCCCGGCGCCTGGGCGAGCGAGCCGTGGCCCACCGCATAGGCCTCGATCTCGGCGATCTGCGCCTCGCCATAGCCGAGCGTGCGCAGCGCCTCCGGCACGGCGCGGTTGATGATCTTGAAATAGCCGCCGCCGGCCAGCTTCTTGAACTTCACCAAAGCGAAGTCCGGCTCGATGCCGGTGGTGTCGCAATCCATCACCAGGCCGATCGTGCCGGTCGGCGCGATCACCGAGACCTGGGCGTTGCGATAGCCGTGGGCCTCGCCGCCGGCCAGCGCGCGGTCCCAGGCGAGCTTGGCATGCGCCGCGAGGCGGGGATCCTTCAGCGAGGCGAGGTCGAGCGGCACCGGCGCGACCGCCAGCTCCTCATAGCCGGCCGTCTCGCCATAAGCGGCGCGACGGTGGTTGCGGATCACCTTCAGCATCGCCGCGGCATTGTCCGGATAGTCCGGGAAGGCGCCGAGCTGCGCCGCCATCTCGGCCGAGGTGGCGTAGCAGATGCCGGTCATGATGGCCGAGATGGCGCCGCAGATGGCGCGGCCCTCGGCCGAATCGTAGGGGATGCCGGACGACATCAGCAGGCCGCCAATATTGGCGTAGCCGAGGCCGAGCGTGCGGTAGCGGAACGACAGCTCGGCGATCTGGCGCGAGGGGAATTGCGCCATCAGCACCGAGATTTCGAGCACCACGGTCCAGAGCCGCACGGCATGCTCGAAGCTCTCGACGTCGAACGCCTTCGCGCTGTCGCGGAACTGCAGCAGGTTCAGCGAGGCGAGATTGCAGGCCGTGTCGTCCAGGAACATGTATTCCGAGCACGGATTGGAGGCGCGGATCTCGCCGCCGGCCGGGCAGGTGTGCCAGTCATTGACCGTGGTGTGGAACTGGATGCCGGGATCGGCGCAGTGCCATGCGGCCGAGCCGATCTTCTCCCACAGATCGCGGGCCTTGATGGTCTTGTGGACCTTGCCGTCGATGCGGCGGATCAGGTTCCAGTCGGCATCGGCCTCGACCGCCCGCAGGAAATCGTCGGTGACGCGCACCGAATTGTTGGAATTCTGGCCGGCCACCGTGAGATAGGCCTCGCCGTCCCAATCGGTGTCGTAGATCGCGACGTCGATGTCGGTATAACCCTGGCGGCCGTATTGGATCACGCGGCGGAGCGCGGCATCGGCGACGCCGGCCTTGCGGGCGGCCTTGATCTCGCGCTTCAGCGCCGGATTCTTCTCCGGGTCGAAGCAGGCATCGCCGTCGCCCTCGCAATTGACGCAGGCCTTCAGCACCGCCTTCAGGTGCCGGGCATTGATCTTCGAGCCGGTGACGAGCGCCGCCACCTTCTGCTCCTCGATCACCTTCCAATCGACATAGGCTTCGATGTCGGGATGGTCGGCGTCCACCACCACCATCTTGGCGGCGCGGCGGGTGGTGCCGCCGGACTTGATGGCGCCCGCCGCGCGGTCGCCGATCTTCAGGAAGCTCATCAGGCCGGACGAGCGCCCGCCGCCGGACAGCTTCTCGCCCTCGCCGCGCAGCGAGGAGAAGTTCGAGCCGGTGCCGGAGCCGTATTTGAACAGGCGCGCCTCGCGCACCCACAGATCCATGATGCCGCCCTCATTGACGAGGTCGTCGGCCACCGACTGGATGAAGCAGGCATGCGGCTGGGGATGCTCATAGGCCGAGGTCGAGGAGACCAGCTGGCCGGTCTCGTGGTCGACATAGAAATGGCCCTGCCCCGGCCCGTCGATGCCATAGGCCCAATGCAGGCCGGTATTGAACCATTGCGGGGAATTGGGCGCGACCATCTGCATGGCGAGCATGTAGCGGTGCTCGTCGAAGAACGCCTGGGCGTCCGCCTCCGTGTCGAAATAGCCGCCCTTCCAGCCCCAATAGGTCCAGGTGCCGGCGAGACGGTCGAACACCTGCTTGGCCGTGGTCTCGCCAACGAAGCGCTGCTCCTTCGGCAGATCGGCCAGCGCGGCGGTATCCGCGACGGCGCGCCACAGGAAGGAGGGGACGGACGTCTCCTCCACCTTCTTGAGGCGCGCCGGCACGCCCGCGCGGCGGAAATATTTCTGGGCGAGGATGTCGCTCGCGACCTGGGAGAAATGGGCCGGAACCTCGATGCCGTCCTGGCGGAACACCACCGAGCCGTCCGGGTTGCGGATCTCGCTCACGGTCTCCCGGAACAGGATCGTGGCGTAAGGCGACTGGCCGTCCGTGGTGTAGCGGCGTTCGACGCGCATGATCGAAACTCCCTGCGCCCGCAAAGGGCGATTATGGCTCAAAACGGCGGCAGCCGCGACGCGACGTCGGGATGCGGCGGCGGGGGCCGCCCCGGTTCCTGGGCTGCTGTGTTTGGGAAAGCGGAACAGGCGCCCGACCGTGAGATCGGGTGATGCCCGCCGCCTAGGACCCGAACGCTAGAGTGAGTCTGGCGCCCGCGTCAAACACAGATTTGGGGCTCAAAGGCTATCCGGCTACTAAATATGGTAGCGCACAGGGGCTTAACAAGGGCTTAACACCCTTGCTGCGGCAGGGATTCGGCCCCTCGCAGCCGGTCCGGCGCCACCATAGGCGGGGGCCGGCTTATGCACGTCTTCCACAGCCGGCGAATATTTTTTCGCCGCTTCACCGCCGCGCGAACAGTCTCTCGAGATCGGACAACGAGAGCGTGACGAAGGTCGGCCGGCCGTGATTGCACTCGCCGGAATTGGGCGTCGCCTCCATCTCCCGCAGCAGCGCGTTCATCTCCTCGACGCGCAGCCGCCGGCCGGCGCGGACCGAGCCGTGGCACGCCATGGTCGCGGCGACATGGAGCAGGCGGCGCTCCAGCGGCTGGGCGTCGTCCCATTCGGCGGCGTGGGCGGCGATGTCGGCGACCAGTTTCGTGACGTCGGCCTCCTTCAGCAGAGCCGGGACCTCGCGCACCAGGACCGCGCCGGGACCGAACGCTTCGAGCACCAAACCGAGCGCGGCGAGATCGTCCGCCTTCTCGGTGAGCCGGTCCGCCTCGACCGGGTCGAGATCCACCACGACCGGCACCAGCAGGCCCTGGCGGGCGATGCCGTCGCGCGCCAGCGCCGCCTTCAATTTCTCGTAGACCAGCCGCTCATGGGCGGCGTGCTGATCGACCAGGACCAGGCCGGCGCGGGTCTGGGCGAGGATATAGGTCTCGTGCACTTGGGCACGGGCCGCGCCGAGCGGGCGGTCGAGATCGGCGGCGTTCATCGGTGCCTCGCCGGGCCGCGCATCGGCGGCGGGGGCGCCGAGATCGAACCGCGCCTGGCCGGCGCCGCCCGCCGCATAGGCCCCCTGCCCCGCTTCGGCGAAGCCCGCCCCGGCAAATCCCGCCCCCGGAACAGCGGCTTCGGCGAAACCCGCCGGACGGGCGGGCGAGGTCCGCCAATCATAGGCGCCCCCCGGCATCGGCTCCGGCCGATAGGCGGACGGCAGGCGCGGCGGCGGGAAGCCGGGGGCTGCGCCCAATTCCGGCGCCCGGGAGAGCGCGACCAGCCGGTCGGAAATGGTGTCGGCGGTGCGCGGCGCGCGCGCGGCCAGCGCGTCGGTCAGGGTGCGCACGATCAAAGCGCGCACAGTGCCGCCGTCGCGGAACCGCACCTCGGTCTTGGCGGGATGGACGTTCACGTCCACCTCGCGCGGATCGAGGGTCAGGAACAGAGCGAGCAGCGGGTAGCGGTCCGAGGGCAGGAGGTCGGCATAAGCGGCGCGCACCGCGCCGAACAGCAGCTTGTCGCGGACCGGGCGGCCATTGACGAACAGAAACTGCGCCAGCGAATTCGCCTTCGAGAAGGTCGGCAGGCCGGCATGGCCGTCGAGCCGCGCGCCGCCCCGCTCGCCCGCGACCGGCACCAGATTTCGCCCCGCCTCCGCGCCCAGCACATCGGCGATGCGCCGGGCGCGGCCCTCTTCATCGTCGCTGCGGGCGGGGAAGGTCTGAGGCCCGCGCTCCTCGCTGACCACAGTGAATTCGATGTCCGGACGCGCCAGCGCGAGCCGACGGACGATGTCGAGCGCGGCGGCGCCCTCGGCGCGGTCGGACTTCAGGAATTTCAACCGCGCCGGGGTGGCGAAGAACAGATCGCGGACCTCGACCCGGGTGCCGCCCTTCAACGCGACCGGGCGCGGGGCGACGAGCGTGCCGCCCTCGACCCTGATCTCGAAGGCGGAGGCCGCGCCCGGCGGGCGGCTGGCGATCGCGAGGCGCGCCACCGCGCCGATCGAGGGCAAGGCCTCGCCGCGAAAGCCGAGCGTGGCGATCGAGAGCAGGTCCTCGGTCGGCAGCTTGGAGGTCGCGTGGCGCTCGACCGCGAGCGCCAGTTCGTCGGGCGTCATGCCGCCGCCATCGTCGGCGACCCGGATCAGGCGGCGCCCGCCGCCGTCGATCACCACCTCGATGCTGCGCGCGCCGGCGTCGATGGCGTTCTCGACCAGCTCCTTGACCACAGCCGCCGGCCGCTCCACCACCTCGCCGGCGGCGATGCGGTCGATCAAGACGGGCGGCAGGCGGCGGATGGTCATGCGGGCGACTCAGAGGGGCGTGAGCCGCGAGTATAGGGGAGACTGGCGCGGGGGGCATGGGGCGCGGGGGACTGGAGCGCTGGGGACTGGGGCGGAGGGGACTGGGGCGCGGGGGATGCCCCGGAAGTTCAGCAGGGAGCCGAAGCACCCGACGTCGATCAGCGGGGAAACAGATGCGCCTCCACATCCATGGCGCCATGCAGGACATGAAGCACCTGCACCTCCTGCCCCGCCACGCGATAGAAGATCAGATAATTGCCGTGGACGCAGCGGCGGATGCCGAGATGCTCGTAGCGTGGCACGAGAGGAAAAGCGTGCGGGCTTGCCAGCAGCCCGAGCAGGCGCGCCTGCAACTCGCCCACAAAAGAGAGCGCGCGGGCGGGATTGTCCTTGGCGATATGGTCGCCGATGCGCTCGAGGTCCGCTTCCGCCGCGCGCGCAAGGACAAGCCTCATTGGCCGCCGGCCTTGGTCTCATACTTGGCTGCCAGCCGGGCGAACACGTCTTCTGCGGGCGACGTGCGCCCCGCCTCGGCATCCTGAATGCCGCGCGCCAGCGCCGCGTCCAAGGCCGCAAGCCGCATCTCCCGCTCCTGCACCAGCCGCACGCCTTCCCGCAGCACCTCGCTCTTGGAATGGTAGCGCCCCGTGGCGACCAGACGGTTCACATAATCTTCAAGCGAAGGGCCGAGATCTGCACTGATGGGCATGGGAGCATCCTCCGTCCGAAGATTTTGGCCCGCCCCACCCCTCTTATCAAGAAGCGGCACGCCGGCACCGAAGCCGCCGCCCGCCTCTTCATAACAAGAGGGCGGCGACCCGAGGATGTCTGTTATCCGCCGGAGCCGCCCTTACTCTGCAAGCCGCCTCACGCTTCCAGCGGCTTCAACCCCGCTTCGATCTGCGCCCGCCGCGGTTCCAGGAACGGCGGCAGGGCCAGCTTCTCGCCCAGGGTCTCCATGGGCTCGTCGGCGGCGAAGCCCGGCTCGTCGGTGGCGAGTTCGAACAGGATGCCGTTGGGCTCGCGGAAATACAGGCTGCGGAAATAGAAGCGGTCGACCTTGCCGGAGGACGGCACCCGATAGGCCTTCAGCCGCTCCGCCCAGGCGTCGTAGTCGGCGAAGGTCGGGACCCGGAACGCGACGTGGTGCACCGCGCCCGCGCCCTGGTCGGCGACCGGCAGACCGGGCTCGATCCGCACATGCAGTTCGGCCGCAGGGCCGCCCTCGCCCATTTCGTAGACCGCCGTCTCGACCCCGTCGGCCTGGAAGCTGCGGACCCGGCGCATGTTCATGAGCTGGGTGAGGACCGCATCGGTCGGCGCGAGATCCGGCACCGACAAAGTGATCGGGCCGAGGCCGCGGATCTGATGCGCCGCGGGCACCGGGCTGCGCGCCCAGGCGGTGCCCGGCCCCTGCCCGTCATCGACGAGGAGGCTCAGCCGCTGGCCCTCGCCATCCTCGAAATCGAGCGTCGCGCGGCCGTCGCGGTCGAGGATCGGCCCGGCGGAGACGCCGTGCGCGGCGAGCCGGTCCGCCCAATAATCCAGCGCCGCGCGGTCGCGCACCCGCAGCGCGGTGCGCACGATCGACCGCGTGCCGCGGCGCGCCGGGCCGACCGGCCAGTCGAAGAAGGTGAGGTCGGTGCCGGGATTGGCCTCGCCGTCCGCGTAGAACAGGTGATAGGCCGAGACGTCGTCCTGGTTCACGGTCTTCTTCACGAGGCGCATGCCGAGCGTCTGGGTGTAGAAGCGGTGATTGGCGGACGCGTCCGCCGTCACGGCGGTGAGATGGTGGATGCCGGTGAGTTGCATGGCGGGTCTCCGGCGGCGCTGCGCAGGATGCGCGCCGCTCTCGGGAAGGCGGCCCCGGTGCGGGGCGCTCGCGGCATGAGGTAATGACGCGACGCGCCCGCCGCCAGCGGCGGTTTCGCAAGCGCGGCTTGCAGGCGCGCAGGGATCTTTCCTCGCGCGCCGGGAAGCCGTAAGTCCTCCCCCCATGACTTATGCCGTCAAGGAAATGTTCAAGACGCTCCAGGGCGAAGGCGCCCAAGCCGGGCGTGCCGCGGTGTTCTGCCGGTTCGCCGGCTGCAATCTGTGGTCCGGCCGCGAGGCCGACCGGGCGCAGGCGGTGTGCCGCTTCTGCGACACCGATTTCGTCGGCCTGGACGGCGAAGGCGGCGGGCGCTTCGCCGACGCCGCCGAGCTTTCGGAGGCGCTCGCCCGGGTGTGGGGCGCAGACAGGGAGAGGCGCTTCGTCGTCTTCACCGGCGGCGAGCCGCTGCTGCAGATCGATGCGCCTTTGATCGCGGCCGCCCACGAGGCGGGCTTCGAAATCGCCATCGAGACCAACGGCACGCTGCCGGCGCCGGACGGGATCGACTGGATCTGCGTCTCGCCCAAGGAAGGGGCCGCGCTGGTGCAGCGGCGCGGCCACGAGCTGAAGTTGGTCTATCCGCAGCCCGGCCTGTTGCCGGACCAGCTTGCCGGGCTCGATTTCGCCCATTTCTTCCTGCAGCCGATGGATGGTCCGGCGCGGCGGGAGAACACCGCGGCCGCGGTCGCCTTCTGCCTCGACCATCCGAAGTGGCGCCTGTCGCTTCAGACCCATAAAATGATCGGCATTCCGTGAGGGGCTTTTCCGTGCGCATCACCCAGGCCTTCACCTTCGAGGCGGCGCATCGCCTGCCGCACGTGAAGCAGACCCACAAATGCTTCCGCATGCACGGCCATTCCTACCGGGTGGAACTCGTGCTCGACGGGCCGGTCGACCCCGTCACCGGCTTCGTGGCGGACTTCTTCGACGTCGAGGCGGCCTTCGCGCCGCTGCTGGACCGGCTCGACCACCATTGCCTGAACGACATCGAAGGGCTGGACAATCCCACCGCCGAGCATATCGCGATCTGGATCTGGACCCGCACCAAGCCGCTGCTCGCGCCGCTGGCGGTGGTGCGGGTGTTCGAGACCCCGCTGTCGTGGGCGGAATATGACGGGCGCTGACGCCCGCCGTTCCGGACCGGCCGGAAGCCGCCTCACCGGGCGGTGACGAAGGCCTTGAAGGCTTCGAGCTGCTTGGCGATGAAATCGCGGGTCGGCGCGTCGTTCAGCTCGCCGTCCTCGCCCATTTTCTTGTGGGCGGTCGGAACCATCACTTCCGGCACGTTCATGAGCCGCCCGTCGAGGAACACGAACACCTGGCGCAGATGATACTGCGCCCGCGCCCCGCCGAGCACGCCCATCGAGGCGGACTGGAGCAGGATCGGCTTGCCTTTGAACGGCTGGTCCTTCAGGCGCGACACCCAGTCGATGGCGTTCTTCAGCCCGCCGGGGATCGAGTAATTATATTCCGGCGTGACGATGACGAGGCCATCCGCCGCGCCGATCGTCGCGCCGAGCGCGGTCACCGCCTCCGGCATCCCTTCGGCCTGGATGTCGGCATCATAGATCGGCAGCGCGGCCACCGACGGCAGGATTTCGATCTCGACGTCCGCCGGCGCGAGGGCGCGCAGGGCGCGCGCCACGGCGGCGTTGTAGGAGCCCTTGCGCACGCTGCCGACCCAAACAACCCATTTCATCCGCTGTCCTCCGTCTGGAGCGCGACGCCGCTATGGCCGCGTCCCGCTCCGTGATGGCGCCGGGGTGTCTGCCCCGCTCTCTCTCCCCCGCAGGCGTGGCGCCGCAGCCGGAATCATTGCATCTTCGAGGCCGGCACGGAACGGGGGAACCGGCATGCTGCAGGATTTCAATCTCTTGACGACCCAGTTCGTGACGCTCTGGGCGGTGCTCGAGCCGATCAGCCATCTGTCCCTGTTTCTCGCCACCACCTCGGAAATGACCACGAAGCAGCGCCACAAAGTGGCGGTGCTGTGCTGCTTTTTCGCCTTCCTGATCCTGACCTTCTTCATCGTCGCCGGGCGGGCCCTGCTCGACGCCATGGGCATATCCGTCCTGTCGTTCCAGATCGCCGGCGGCCTGGTCCTGTTCATGTATGCGACCAGCATGATCTTTTCCGAGCCGCACAATCCGCCGGCCATCGAGGTCGGATCGGACAAGCACATCGCCTCGCTCGCGGTCTATCCCCTCGCCATCCCGATCATCGCCGGGCCGGGCGCCATTCTGTCCGTCGTGATCCTCGCGGACAACAACCGCCATGTCCTGGAGCACCAGGCGGTCACGATCGCGGTGGTGGCGATCCTGATGGCGATCCTCGTCGTGCTGTTCTGGCTCGGCGACTATGTCATCAAGGTGATCGGCTCGTCGGGCGCGAACCTGATCCGCCGCATCATGGGGCTGGTGCTCGCCGCTCTGTCCGTGGACATCGTCCTGTCGGCGCTGTCGCACTGGCTCAACCTGCCGCACATCTGACCCGGGCGCGGCGCGTGCGCGCACGGACATTTCGCCCTGGGGAAGCTGGAACCTAACCGTCATCCGATCGCTATACCCTGCGGACGCCGAAACCGGCCCCCGCCAGGAGAGTGACATGGCAACCAAATCCCCGCGTACGCCCGCCAGGGCGAAACCCGCCAAAGCCCCGATGCCGGAGGCTGCGGCCGATCAGGTGCCCGCCGCGACGGATCCGGCGCCCGCCGAGACGGCCGCCCCTCCTGCCCGCGCCGCCGCCCGCAGCCGCCGCACCGCCGCGCTCGCCACCCCGTCGGACTTCGACACCAACCAGGTGAAGGACATTGCCGGGGCCATGACCGCTCTGCTCGCGGACGTGTTCGCGCTTTATCTCAAGACCAAGAACTTCCACTGGCACGTGTCCGGCCCGCATTTCCGCGACTATCACCTGATGCTCGACGAACA
Organism: Aquabacter spiritensis; assembly: GCF_004346185.1. GTDB lineage: Bacteria > Pseudomonadota > Alphaproteobacteria > Rhizobiales > Xanthobacteraceae > Aquabacter > Aquabacter spiritensis. The sequence goes on from NZ_SMAI01000001.1 coordinate 261,629, forward strand.
GGCCGACCAGATCTTCGCCATGACCGACGACATTGCCGAGCGGGTGCGCAAGATCGGCGGCACGACGCTGCGCTCGATCGGACATGCCGCGCGGCTGCAGCGGCTGAAGGACAATGACGCGGACTTCGTGACGCCGCAGGACATGCTCGCCGAATTGCGCGAGGACAATCTCCAGCTCGTCGGCATCCTGAAGGAAGTGCACGGTCTCGCGGACGAGGCCGAGGACATCGCCACCGCCTCGCTGATCGAGAATTGGGTGGACGAGACCGAACGGCGCGTGTGGTTCCTGTTCGAGACCGCGCGGCAGGGCGGCTGAGGATCGGCGAGCCGGTCGGCGCGGAAAGCGTCGGCCGGCCCGCGCGCCGACGTCAGTCGTCGGAATAGCGCTCTTCCTTCCAGGGGTCGCCGCGCTCGTGATAGCCGCGCACCTCCCAGAAACCGAGCGCGTCCTCGGCGACGAATTCGATGCGCTTCAGCCACTTCGCGCTCTTCCAGAAATACAGGTGCGGCACCACCAGCCGCACCGGCCCACCATGCTCGCGGGTGAGCGGCGCGCCCTCCCAGCTATGGGCGAGGAGCGCGTCCGGAGCGGCGAAATCCGCCAAAGGCAGATTGGTGGTGTAGCCGTCGAAGGAATGCAGCACCACGAAGCGCGCGGCATCGGTGGGCTCGACCAGCGCCAGAAGGTCCCGCGTCGCGACCCCGTCCCATGTGTTGTCGTAGCGCGACCAGGTGGTGACGCAATGGATGTCGGTGACCGCGCGGGTCTGCGGCAGCGTGCCGAACGCGTCCCAGGTCCAATGGACCGGCCGTGCCACGAGGCCGTCCACGTCGAGCGACCAGCGGAACGGCGGCAGGTTCGGCTGGATGCCGAGATCGAGCACCGGCCAGTCCTTCACCAGATGCTGGCCGGGCGGCAGGCGCTCGGTCTCCGGGCGGGCCGCACGCCCGGTCAGGAATTTGTGCTGCTCCGCCCATTTCTGCTTGGTGAGGGTCAGCTTGGTGGCCGGCGGCACTGCGCCGGCGGGATCGTCAGCCTCGGTCATGGGCGTCTCCCATCGGGACCAGATCGGCGGCAAGGTCTGCCTGGACTTCAGCGAGGATGTCGTAGGAGCGGATCCGGGCGGCGGGATCGTGGATCGCCGCGGCCACCATCACTTCGTCCGCTTGGGTGCGGTCGAGGAAGTCGCGCAATTGCCGGCGCAGGCTGTCCCGGCCGCCGACGAACGAGCAGGCCAGCATGGACGAGGCGTGGGCCTTTTCCATCGGCGACCAATAGGTCTCGATGTCGTCGATCGGCCGCGGCAGCAGCCCGCGCGTGCCGCGCACCATATTGGTGAAGGCCTGCTGGGCCGAAGTGAACAGGCGCCGGGCCTCGGCATCGGTCTCCGCCGCGATCACGTTCACGGTCGGCATGACATGAGGCCGGTCGAGCTGCCGGGAGGGCTCGAAGCGCTCGCGATAGACCGCCAGCGCCTGCATCAGCGCGTCGGGGGCGAAATGCGCGGCGAAGGCGTAGGGCAAGCCGAGCATCGCGGCGAGCTGCGCGCCGAACAGGCTGGAACCGAGGATCCAGAGCGGCACATTGGTGTTGGTGCCCGGCACCGCCTGGACCTTCTGGCCGTCCTGGAGCGGGCCGAGAAGGGCCTGGAGTTCGAGCACGTCCTGCGGGAACGTGTCCGCCGTGTTCGGATCGCGCCGGAGGGCGCGCAAGGTGCGCTGGTCGGTGCCGGGCGCGCGGCCGAGGCCGAGATCGATACGGCCGGGAAACAGCGTGGCGAGGGTGCCGAACTGCTCGGCGATCACCATCGGAGAATGATTGGGCAGCATGACGCCGCCCGCGCCCACCCGAATGGTGCGCGTGCCGGCCGCGACATGGCCGATGACCACCGCGGTCGCGGCCGAGGCGATGCCGATCATATTGTGGTGCTCGGCGAGCCAGAAGCGGCGATAGCCGCGCCGTTCTCCGGCGCGGGCGAGATCGACCGACGTGCGCAGCGCGTCGGCGGGCGTGCCGCCCTCGGGAACGTGGGCGAGATCGAGGATCGAGAACGGGGGCATGCTCACTCCGCAAAACCGCCGGCAGACATGCGCCCCCGCCGGCGCTCTTCAAATGGGGCGCGCGCGGCGGATCGCAAGATCGCCCGCCCGACACCGTTCCGCCCGCGCCTGTCAGCCATGGGCCTGGAGGCGTCGCATCCAGGGCATCACGGCAAGGAACACCAAGGCGGCCCCGAGCCCCAGGCCCGCCACCTTGAAATAGACCGCCGCGCAGGCGGCGGCATAGCTCGCCATGTCCGCCGCGGCACCCTCCGGAACGGTCGCGAGCGTCCCGATCCAGCCCGCCGCATAGGCGCCGAACGAGGTCGACAGGAACCACGCGCCGAACATGAGCCCGGTCAGGGTGGGCGGCGACAAGGCGGTGATCATCGACAGGCCCACGGGGGACAGCGCCAGCTCGCCGCAGGTCAGGAGAAAAATCGCCGCGACGATCCAGAGCAGCGAGGCCGGCACGCCGGAGGCCGAGACCGAGGCGGCGGTGGCGATCAGCGCGAAGCAGCCGCCGGCGAAAAGCAGCCCGAGAAAGAACTTCACCTCGGTCGAAATCGGCCGGCCCGCCGCGGCGAAGCCGCTCCACATGCGCGCGAACAGCGGCGCGAGAATGAGGATCATGAAGGGATTGAAGGAGGTGAACATGGCGGACGGCATTTCGAAGCCGAAAATATGCCGGTCGATCGCCCGGTCCACCAGGAGCAGGACCGGCCCGTCCTTCTGCTTGAACAAGGCCCAGAAGAAGCTCGCGAACAGCACATAGATCAGGATCGCGACCAGATGCCGGCGGTATTCCGGCTGGGCGGTGAAGGCGCGATAGACCACATAGGCATAAGTGAGGCCGCCGCCGACCAGCATCATCAGCTTCGCGCCGTCCGGCTCGGCGAGCAGATAGGCGAGCAGCGGCACCGCGAGGAGTGCGGCGGCGACGCTCGGCACGATGAGCCGGGGCCGCGGACAGGCGAGGCTCGCCGCCGCATAGTGCCGGCTTCCCCAGACGAACACGACGAGCCCCACCGCCATGCCGATCGCCGCCAGGCCGAATCCGAGATGCCAGTCGATCTGCTGGCCGACATAGCCGACGATCAGGGTGGCGAGCAGCGCCCCGACATTGATCCCCATGTAGAAGATGGTGAAGCCGCCGTCGCGCCGCGGGTCGTCCTGGCCGTAGAGCTGGCCAACCACCGCCGAGACCGAGGATTTGAAGAAGCCCGTGCCGACCACGACGAAAGCCATGCCGAGAAACATCGAGAGGCTGCCGAACGGCAAGGCCAGCACGATATGGCCGGCCATGATGATCACGCCGCCGACGATCACCGCCCGCCGGAAGCCGAGCACGCGGTCGGCCAGGAGGCCGCCGGCGATGGGGGTGAGGAAGACGAAGGCGGCATAGGCGCCATAGGTCAGACTGGCGCGGGCGTCGCCGAAGCCGAGCACCTTCACCATGTAGAGCACGATCAGCGCCTGCATGCCGTAGAAGGAGAAGCGCTCCCACATTTCCGCGGCGAACAGGAAGACGAGGCCGCGCGGCTGGCGCAGCGCTGCGGCCTTCGGAACGGAAACAGCCTCGGCTACGCTCATTTGGCCCCCCGGCGAAGCGGGGCGCACCCCGTTGCGATCCCCCAAGGTCGCGTTACGTTCGGAGCGCTGTCAATGGCCGCAGGCACGCAAGATCAGCCGGCAACAGAAATGACCTCCAGCCGCCCCTCCGCCGAGCCCGGGTCAGGCGGCCAGGGCCGAGATCACCACCGTGTCGCCGTCCTGGGCGAATGCGACCTTGATCCCGCTCTCCCGCGCGAGAAGCCCGGCATAGAAAGGCTGCACCGCATGGGCGTCGAGCCCGCCCTCGGGCTGGGTGCCCGACACCAGCGCCGGAACGGCGGCCGGGATCCGGGCACTCGCACCGCTCATGCTCAGCACGAAGCCCATGCCGGCGCCGCCGGGAGCGGGTCCGACGGCGATGCGGCCGCCGCGCGGGATCGTCGTCCCGGCAAGAAGGCACAGATTGAGCAGCAGCTTGACCCGGTTCTTCGGCTGCAGCTCGCGCGGCAGCGTCCAGTCGATGGCGACCCGGGAATCTTCCATCATGCCGCGGACCACGGCCTCGGCGTCGCCGAGGTCGATCGTCGCGCCCGCCGAACCCGCCGCGCCGAAAGCGAGTCGGGTGAATTGCAGGCGGGCCGACGCCTGGCGGGCGCTCTTGGCGATCAGATCGAGCGCGACGTCGCGCATGTCCGCCGCGTCTTCGTCCTCCAGCACTTCGAGACCGTTGACGATGGCGCCCACCGGGCTGATCACGTCGTGGCACACGCGCGAGCACAACAAAGCCGCGAGGTCGAGGGCCGAGATGTCCGGCGTCACCGAAGCGTCAGTCATTGCGGGGTCCGCTTGACGGAAGACGGGCGCGAACGCCGTCGGCTTCCTGGTGGGGGCGGAGCGTCTGATATACCGAGGCGGTACGCATCACAAGCCGGCGCAGAAACCGGAGGCCGCCGCCAGGCTTTGCCGCGCGCCTTTTCTGCGTCACAGTCGTTCCGGAAAGTTCCACGCCGATTCTCGGCGCCCTGCCTTTTGCTCATTGCGAGACGCCCATGACCGCCACATCCGCCGCTCTGCGCTCCGCATGTGCCCGTTTTTCCTCGGTCGTCCTCGCCGGGGCCTTGGCAGGGGCCACGGCCCTCCCTGCCGTCGCACAGCAGCCGCCGGGCCAGCCGACCCAGGTTCAACCGGTCCAGGTTCAACCGGTCCAGGTTCAACCGGTCCAGGTCCAACCCGCCCAAATTCAACCGGCCCCCGTCCAGCAGGCTCAGGTTCAGCAGGCGCCGCAGGCCGGGGTCCAGCCTGCGCCTTATTCCACCAATGAACTCGTCAGCCGGGGCCATTCCTTCTTCGGCAGCGTGTCGCGCGGGCTCGCTTTGTCGATCGAGAAGGCGGTCGGGCAATGGGGCCAGCCGAACGGCTATATTCTCGGACAGGAGGGGTCGGGGGCCTTCGTCGGCGGCCTGCGCTATGGCGAGGGCGTGCTCTACACCCGCAATGCCGGCGATCTGAAGGTGTTCTGGCAGGGGCCGTCGGTCGGCTGGGATTTCGGCGGCGACGGCGCGCGCACCATGATCCTGGTCTATAATCTGCGCACCGTGGACGATATTTTCCGCCGGTTCGGCGGCATTTCGGGGTCCGCCTATCTCGTCGCCGGCTTCGGCATGACGGCTCTGGCGGGCGACAATATCGTCGTCGTGCCGATCCGTTCGGGCGTCGGCGTGCGGCTCGGCGCCAATCTCGGCTATCTCAAATTCACCCCCCAGGCGACGTGGAACCCGTTCTGACATTTGCCATAACCGCGACGGGCGTTCGCGGGTGCTGGTCCAGCGCCGCGCGGCGGCGTATGTAGGGGCGACCCGGATCGGTGAAAGCGCAGGTTCCGCGTGATCGAGCAGATCATGTTTTTCGTCCTCGGCGTCCTGGTGGCGACGCTCGTGGCTCTGACCGTGCTGCCCGCCGTCTGGAATCGTGCCGTGCGCCTGACGACGCGGCGCATCGAGGCCGCGGTGCCGGTCTCGATCTTCGAGATCCAGGCCGCGAAGGACCTGCAGCGCGCCAATCTCGCGCTCAACCAGCGCCGCCTGGAACTCCAGACCGAGGCGCTGCGCGAGACTCTGGCCGCCGAAGCGCGGCTGACCGAACAGCGCCGCTTGCGCATCGTCGACCTCGAGCGGGCTCTCGCGTCCAAGACCGCCGAGCACGATGCCTTGGCCGTCCGCTTCGCTGCCGAACAGGCGGCCTTGGCCGAGCGCACCGCGACCCTCGCGGAGACCGCCGCCACCCTCGAGACCCGCTCCATCGACCTTGCGGCGCGCGTGTCGGAGCTTGCCGAAACCCGCGCCACCCTGGAACGGACCAGCGCCGATCTGTCCGCGCAGACGGCCCGGGCCGATTCGCTCGACGTGCGGCTCGCCGACCGCGAAACCCGGATCGAGGCCGCGACCGCGGCGATCATCCGGCTGGAAAAGGAACGCGCGCGGCTCAGCACCGAACTGTCCGCCGCGCGGGAGCGGATCGGCGAACTGGACGCGCTGCGCGGCGCCGAGCAGGCGACCCATAAGGCGCTGGCCGCCACCGCGGCGGCAGAGCGCGCCGCGCTCGAAGACAGGCTCGCCGCTGAAAGGGACGCCCTGGCGGCCGCCGAAGCGCACGGCGCCGCACAGGCGGCGCGGATCGCCGTGCTGGAACAGGAGGCCGCGGCACGCGACGCCGACCTCGCGACCCGCACCGCCGATCTCGCCGCCGCCCGCACGGTGGCCGAGGCGACGGACGCGCGGCGGGCCGAGGAATTCGCCGCCGCCGAAGCCGCCCAGCAGACGCTCCGGGACGAACTCGCCATGCTGCGGGCCGATCATGCTTTGATGTCGGACGCGCTGGCAAAGGCCCGCGCGGCGCGCGACGCGGACGGCGCGGCGGATCTCGCGGTGCTGCGGGAGACGTTGAGCGACGTCGCCGCGCGGCTCATCGGCACGCTTTCAACCCCCGCTCCCGGCGAGGCGGCCGGCGACGCGTCGGCGAGCCTCGCCGAGCGGATCCGGACGGTGCGCGCGGAGGCAGAGCCGAACGCCGGCAGCGCGCCGGCCGCAAAATCGACCGGACCGAAAGGCCGGCGCGCCGCCAAGGGCTGACGCGCCGGGGCCGTCACCAGCCTTCCAGAACCACCTTGCCGATGCTGGTCCCGCTTTCGAGCGCGGCATGGGCCCGCTTGAGGTTCTCGGCGCAGATCGGCCCGAAATGCGCGCCGAGCGTGGTGCGCAGAAGCCCCTCGTCCACCAGCCCCGCCACTTCGTTCAGGAGCCGATGCTGCGCCGCCATGTCCGGCGTGCCGAACAGCGGCCGGGCGAACATGAATTCCCAGCAGAAGGTCGCCGCCTTCTGCTTCAGCAGGCCGATATCGATCGGGCCGGGATCGTCGATCACGCACACCGCCCCCTGCGGCTTCAGCGCCGCCGCGATCTCGCTCCAATGCAGGTCGGTCTTGGTCAGCGCGAACGCCGCCTCGACCTCCGGAATGCCGAGCGCCTTCAGCTCGCCCGACAGGGGCTTGGAATGATCGATCACATGATGCGCGCCGAGCTCGCGGACCCATTGCGCGGTCTCGGGACGCGAGGCGGTGCCGATCACGGTGAAGGCGGTCAGCCGCCGGGCGAGCTGGACGGCGATCGAGCCGACCCCGCCGGCTGCGCCGACGATCAGAAGCGCGCCGCCGTTCCCGGCCTTGCCCACCGGCAAACGCAGCCGGTCGAACAGGCCTTCCCAGGCGGTGATGGCGGTCAAAGGCAGCGCCGCCGCCTGCGCGAAAGACAGCGAGGCCGGCTTTCTTCCAACGATCCGCTCGTCCACCGCGTGCAATTCGGCATTGGTGCCGGGGCGCGGCAGGCTGCCGGCATAATAGACCGCGTCGCCGGGCTTGAACAAAGTCGCCTCGGGCCCGACCGCCTCGACGACGCCCGCCGCATCCCAGCCGAGAATGACCGGCTCGGCCTCGGTGCCCTGGCGGCGCATGCGCACCTTGGTGTCGACGGGATTGACGGAGATCGCCTCGACCCGAACCAGCAGGTCGCGCGGGCCGATCTTCGGCTCCGGCGCCTCGAAATCGAACAGCGACCGCGCGTCCGCGATCGGCAGCGATTGAACATATCCTATGGCTTTCATGAGCGGGACTCCGGCGCGATGACTGTGCCATCCATGTCGGATATTCGCGCCGTTGCACAAGACGGCACTTTTCGGTGCCGTGGTATCGCGCCTGTAACCCGTCCCGCCTCTCCCTCTCCGCCGCGGCGCGCTGAAAAGGCGGCGGAGGTTACAGGGTCACGAGATCGGCATGGCCGAAGCCCTTGCTGTAGTCGAGCACGGAGATCACGACCGGCGCGACGCGGAAGATGCGGACCTCGTCGCGGGTCGGCATCTTGACCGGCAAGGTCGTGCCCGGCGGGTATTTTCCCGGCAGCAGCGCGAGCACGCGGTCGGCCTCCTCGGGATCCGTCACCCTGTGCGCATGGGCCGCCATGGAGAGGCCGGAAATGGTCCAGAGTTCGGCCGTGTCGTGGTCGATGGTCAGCGAGACGCGGTCGTCGCGGGCGATGTTCGCCGCCTTCTGGCTGTCGAGGGCGCACAGGAAATAGAGCGCCATCCCGTCATTGACATAGCCGACGGTGGTCGCCTGGGGCCAGCCGTCCGGCCGCAGGGTCGCGACCGTCATGATCCGGTGCGCGTCCAGCAATTCCAGAATCTTGCGCCTGATCGCATCGTCCATCGCGCCCTCCGTCCGCCGCTGTCAGGATGGCGGAATGCGGCGGGCCGGCCTTGATGCCGGTCAATGGCGATCAGGGATTGAACAGAGCGTTGGGCAGGAACAGGACGAGGCTCGGCACGAACACCAAGGCCAGCGTCACCAGCGCCACCGCGATGAAGAAGGGGACGGATTCGCGGGTGTAATCCCCGACCGAGGTCCGCAGGATCGAGCAGACCGCATACATCGCCGCGCCGACCGGCGGGGTGAAATTGCCGATGGTCGCGGCGATGATGAAGACGATGCCGAAATGCACCGGCTCGCCGCCCAATTGGTCGATGAGCGGCAGGAAGATCGGCGTCAGCATGATGATCAGGACGGTGGAATCGATCACGAAGCCGGCGATCAGCACGAACAGGACGATCAACACCGTCACGCGTTCGAGGCTTTCGCTGAACCCGAGAATGGCGCCGGAAATCGCGTCCGGCACCTGCTCGTAGACGATGCCGTAGCTGAAGATGGCCGACAGCGCGATCAGGAACATCACCGCCCCGACATCGGCGAGGCTGTGGCTCAGGCCCTCGAAAAACGAGGCGCGGGTCAGCTTGCGGTGGACCACGACGCCGATGGCGATCGCATAGAGGACCGCAAAGGCGCCGATCTCGGACGGCGTGAACACGCCCATCCGCAGCCCGAGCAAGAGGAAGACCGGGAACAGAAGCGCCCAGATGCCGCCGCGCAGCGCGCGGCCGGCTTCCGCAAGGCCGACGCGGCGGGTGCGCTCCGGCGGATAGCCGCGCCGCCGCGCCGTGATCGCGACCGCGATGCCGAGCGCCAGCCAGAGCAGCAGAGCGGGGACGATGCCCGCCGCGAACATCCGGCCGATCGAGACCTGGCCGATCGTGCCATAGATGATCATGCCGAGCCCGGGCGGCACGATCGGCGTCAGCAGCGCCCCGAATGACAGGATTCCGGCCGCGAAACCCTTGGACATGCCGCGTTTGACCATGTCGGCGCCGAGCATCCGGCTCTGCATCGCCGCGTCGGCGATCGCCGAGCCGGACACGCCGCCCATCAGCACGGACAGCGCCAGCGACACCTGGGCGAGCCCGCCGCGCAGCCGCCCGGTCAGCACCGAAGCGAGCTTCAGCAATTGCTCGGTGATGCCGGAGACATTGAGGAAATTGCCCGCGATGATGAAAAGCGGGATGGCGAGGAGGGTGAAGTTCTGGGTCTGGGACACGGTGATCTGGACCGGGATGGTGGCCGGCAGATCCGGGTTCTGGAAGAAGAAGACGAGGCCCGACAAACCGATGGCGAAGGCCACCGGCATGCCGATCAGGATGAGGACGACGAAAGCGAGCGCGACGAGGAGCATAGCGTGGCCTCACTGCGCCGGGGCGGGGTCTGCGCGCCGCAGAAATGCGGCGATCTTGAACAGCGTCGTGATCAGCAGGAGCAGCCCGCCCACCGCGAGGCTCGCCGTCACGAAGGAATAGCTCACGCCGGGGATGCCCTGGAACGTGCGGGTCCGGCTGATCCAGGAGAGCCAGAAGCCGGTGCCGCTGAGAAAGGCGAGGAAGCCGGCGATCAACAGATAATTGACCAGCGTGAGCAGGCGCTGCGCCGTCTCCGGCAGGCGCTCGGTCAGGATGTCCACCGCCATCAGCCCGTCGCGCCGCCAGGCGAGGTCGGCGCACAGGAAACAGGCCCAGGCGAACAGGCAGGTGGAGACGTCCATGGTCCAGTTGAGCGGATGGTGGAGCAGCCGCGCCACACCGCCGGCGAAGATCAGGACCACCATGAGGGCGAGGAAGACGCCGGCGACGACGGCTTCGACCCGGCCGAGAAAAGCGTAGGTTTTCCGCATCGAGGCCTCCGCCGGGTCGACCGGACGAGGGCGCCGGGCGCGCCGGCGCCCGGCGTCATTTCTTGCCGATTTCCTTCAGCACGGCGTCCTTCGCCTCGGTCAGGCCGAGCACCTGATAGGCCTTCTCGCCGGCCGCGCGGAACGCCGCGATGTCGACATCCTCGACCAGGGTCATGCCCTTCTGCTTCAGGAACGCCTTCTGCTCCGCTTCCGCGGCGAGAATCTTCTGCGAGGTGGCGCGGCCGGCGGTCTGGCATTCCTCGACCAGAGCGGTCTGGAAGTCGGGCGGCAGGCTGTCGAAGAACTTCGATCCCACCACCTGGAAGTTCACCAGCATGATGTGGCGCGTCTCGTCGGCATATTTCAGCACTTCGTAAAAGCGCCCGGCGGCGATGTTGCTGTAGACCAGCTCGACGCCGTCGATCGCCTTTTGCTGGAGCGCGGGATACATCTCGCCGAACGCCATGGCGACGGGAGAGGCCCCGAGCGCGCGGATCGATTCCTGCCAGATCGGCGCCGGCGGGGTGCGGATGCGCTGGCCGTTGAGGTCGGCGGGCTTGCGGACCGGGACATTGGTGAAGAAGTTGCGATAGCCCTGAACCCAGTCGAAGCACACCACCTTCAGCCCGTGCTGGTCCGCGAGTTCCTTCTCCCATTTCTGCAGGGTCGGCGCGCTTCCGAGCTTGATGACCTCGTCGAGCGTCTCCACGAAATAGGGGCCGTTCACCACCGCGATCGGCTTCACATAGATGCCGAGGCGGGCCGCATCGGTGTTCTGGCCGATATTGGCGCCCTGGCGCATCTGCTCGATGATGTCCTCCTCGACGCCCAATTGGGCGGAATGGAACACCTGCATCTTCAGCCCGCCTTTGGTGCGCGCCTCCACCGCCTTCGCCCAATCGAGGAAGCCCTGGTGGAACGGCTCGCGCGGGCCGAGCACGTGGTTGAAGCGCAGCGTAAATTGTTGCGCGACGGCGGGCGCCGCGAGGAGTGTTCCGAGGCCGATCGCCGCGCAAAGCGGGATGAGGGACGTCCGCAGCTTGATCATGGTTTCCTCCTTTGGGTCGCGTGCATAAGCCGGTTGGCGCCGGCGGGACGAACTCAGCCGGCCAAAGGACGCGGCCGGGGGATGGAAAAGCGGTCGGCGATGCGGTCGAAGGCCAGCGCGGTCGCCGGATCGATCGGAATGCCGGAGCGGGCGCGCCGCTCGGCCTCGCGCCATTCGCGGTCGCCCGGCGCCATCACCTCCCCGCCGCTCGCGGGGCGGGACCCGCGCAGGACCGCGAGATAGCGCGCGAGCCCGGCCTGGAACGCCTCCGGTTCGAGAAACGCCGAGGGCTGCAAAGCGAGAACGAAGGCGCCGACATTGCGCGCGGTGGCATAATCCGGCCCGCCCATGGGCGGGATGTCGAAGGACAGACGGGCCCCGGAGAGGACCGCGCTCAAGAGTTCGACCAGGCCGGCGAGCCCCGCGCCCTTGAAGCCGAAGGCCCCGCCGAGCGGCGCCAGCATCTCCACCAGGGAGGCGTCGCGCGTGTCGACGCCCTCCACGTCCGAGGCGGTTTCGGGCGGCAGCGCGCGGCCGAGGCTGCCATAGAGCAGCACCCGGTTGTAGGGGATGGCGCTGGTCGCCATGTCGAACAGCCAGGGCCGGCCGCCATCCACCGGGGCGGCGGCCGCGATCGGATTGGTGCCGTGGAAGCGTTCGGCGCCCGCGTGCAGGCGCACGAAACTGTCGGAATTGCAGAAGGCGAGGCCGACGAAGCCGCGCTCGGCGGCGGCCAAAGCATAGGCGCCCGCCGGGCCGAAATGGGACGAGTTGCGGATCGCCACCGCGCCGATGCCGAACTGCTCGGCCGCCGCCATCGCATGGTCCATGGCATAATACGCCGCGCGCGCGCCGTGGCCGTCATCGGCGTCGAGCGTCGCAACCGCGCCGAGCCGGCGGACGAACCGCATCTCCGGGTGTCCCTTGACCCGGCCGCCCGCGATCACGGTGACATAATGGTCGAGCAGGCGCACGCCGTGGCTGTCGACGCCGAGCCGCGACCCGTGCAGCATCGCCCGGCCGGCGGCTTCCGCGGTCTCCGCATCGGCCCCGGCGGCGGCGAGCGCAGCCGTGCAAAAGACAAAGAGGTCCGCCTCGGTGTAACGCGCGATGCGCACCGGAGCGGAATCGGGCCGCGCACTCACAGCGTCTGCCCCCCGTCCACCACGAGAAGCTGGCCGGTCATGAAGCCGGACTCCTCGCTGGCGAGATAGAGCGCGGCGGCGGCCATCTCCTCCACCGTCCCCAGCCGGCCCATGGGCTGGCGCGCGATGAAGGCGCGCCGCGTCGCCTCGGGATCGGGCGTCGCACCGATCCGATCCTCCAGAGACGGCGAGGCAGTGGTGCCAGGGCACAACGCATTGCAGCGGATGCCCGAAGCGATGAAGTCGCGCGCCACCGCTTTGGTGAGGCCGATCAGCGCCGCCTTGCTGGTGCCGTAGGCGGCGCGGTTGGCGACCCCGGACAGCGAGGAGGCCACCGAGGCGATATTGACGATGGCGCCGCCGCCCCGCGCGATCATGCCGGGGAGTGCCGCGCGGATGGTGCGGTAGGCCGAAGTGACGTTCTGGTCGAGGCTGGCGACGAAATCCTCTTCCGGGCAATCGAGCAGCGTTCCCGCATGCACGAAGGCGGCGCAATTCACGAGGATGTCGAGCGGCCCGGCGGCGGCGATGGCGGCCTTTGTGGCGGCGGCGTCCGTCACGTCGAGCGAAACCGGCGTGATGGCGGGATCGATCGCCGGCAGATCGGCCATCTTGGCGGCGGTGCGGCTGGCGGCGACGACCGAGGCGCCCTCCTGCGCGAAAGCGATGGCGATGGCGCGGCCCATGCCCTGCCCGGCTCCCGTGACGAAGGCGCGCTTGCCGAGAAGCCGGCCCGGCCGATCCACCATGGGTCTCCTCCTGTGCGGCCCCAGTCGTGCCGCCTCTTGATTTATGTTCAACGTATACACTGGACGTTTCTTCTGTAAACAGCGGCTTTGCGCCGGGCGCGCCAGCGGGCAAAATGGCGCGGTCGAAAGGGAGTCGATGGACCGTCCGACACCGGCCGCCGCCGGCCCGCAGAAATCAGCCGGCCCGCAGGAATCCGCCGGCCCGCAGGACTCCGCCGGCGGGCTGGAGGAGTCCGGCCCGGCCATGACGGGCGCCGCGCCGCGCCTCTACGAGCGGGCGCGCCGGATCCTCGCCGCGCGCATCGCCGAAGGGGCGCTCGCGCCGGGGAGCCGGTTGCTGGAATCCCATGTCGCGGAGCAGTTCGGCATTTCGCGCGCACCGGCCCGGCAGGCGCTGGAGCGGCTCGCCGCGCAGGGTCTTCTGGAGCGCGGCGAAGGCCACGGCTATCGCGTCGTGGCCGCGGCGGCGTCCGCGGTCCGCACGGCGGCGGGAGACGGTGGCGAAGCGCCGGTTCACCTCGCCGCCGAACCGACCTGGGCGCGGATCTACAAGGAGGTCGAGCAGGAGATCGTCGCCCGCACCGGCTTTTGCGCCTGGCGGGTGGTGGAGAACCATCTCGCGGCCTTCTACGGGGTCAGCCGGACGGTCGCGCGGGAGGTGGTGGCGCGGCTCCAGCAGCGCGGCATCGTGAAGAAGGACGGCCGGCTGCGCTGGTATGCGCCGGCTTTGACGCCCGGCTATGTCGGCGAACTCTACGAGATGCGGGCGCTGCTCGAACCGGTCGCGCTCGCGGGTGCCGCCGGGCATCTGCCCGAGGGCGCGGTCGCCGCGCTGACGGGCAATCTCGAGGCGGCGCTGGCGCGCGCGGCGGACCTCGAAGGGCCGGACCTGTCCGCGCTCGAAACCGAGCTGCATGTCGCCCTGCTCGGCCATTGCGGCAACCGGACGCTCATGGAGGCCGTCACTTATTATCAATCCATGCTGGTCGCCCACACCTTCCTTTATCGCTGGGCGCCGCGCTTCTATGCCACCGAACCTTTCCTGGAGGAGCACCTCACCGTCGCCCATCCGCTCGCCGCAGGGCGGGTGACCGAGGCCGGTGAGGCGCTGCGCGTGCATCTGCGCAATTCCCACGACCGCGCGGTGCATCGCATTGCGGTTGTCCGCCGCGACTTCCGGCCGGCGCCGCTGCCTTATCTCGAAGCGCTCTGAGGCGGACCTCGACGGCGCGGCGGCGCTCATGTAAACCCTCGTCACATGATCTGGTGCGTCGCATGAGCTGGTCGAAATCCGAGGGGGCGCGGGGCTATCACCACGGCAACCTCAAGGAGGCCCTGGTGCGGGCCGCGCTGGAGCTGATCGCGCAGAAGGGGCCGGGCGGCTTCACCTTCGCCGAGGCGGCGCGCGCAGCCGGGGTCAGCCCCGCCGCGCCGTACCGGCATTTTCGCGACCGTGACGAACTGATGGCCGATGTCGCGCGGCGCGGCTTCGAGGCGTTCGAGGCGGCGCTCGCTGCCGCCTGGGACAAGGGACGGCCCAATCCGAGCGCCGCATTGGAACGGCTCGGCAAGGCCTATCTCGCCTTCGCCCGCACCGAGCCGGCTTATTACGCCGCCATGTTCGAGGCCGGCGTGCCGCTCGATTCCAGTCCCGAGCTGCGGGCGGCCGGCGACCGCGCTTTCGCCGTGCTGCGCACCGCGGCGGAGGCCGTCGCCGCGGCGATTCCAGCAGGCGCACGGCCGCCGGCCTTGATGATGGCGCTGCACATCTGGTCGCTGGCCCACGGCATCGCCGCTCTGTTCGCGCGCGGCGACGGCGCGCGGCGCTCGCTGCCCATGTCGCCGGAAGACCTTCTGGAGGCCGGCACGCTGATCTATCTCCAGGGCCTCGGCGCCCCGCCCCGGACCTGACGCGCGATCCGCCGAATCCGCAATGCAGACGGGTGGCGCCGCCCTTGACAGTCGGCCCACCCCATCCTATCTATGTAAATGTAATTTACATTAACTCTTGGGGAGTGCCGTGACGATCGTATCGAAGCTCGACGAGCTCGGGTCCGGAGCCTGGATCGCCCTGGCGATCCTCGGTTTCGTCTTCTGGTGGCCGGCGGGCCTTGCGCTGCTGGCCTTCTCCATCTGGAGCGGTCGCCTCCGCTTTGGCTGCGGCCATCGCATGGAGCGGTTTCAGGACAAGATGGATCGCATGGGCGGCCGCATGGGGCGCCCGGGCGGCAATGGGTTCTGGGGTCCGCCCTCCAGCGGCAACCGCGCGTTCGACGATTACCGCGCCGAGACGCTGCGCCGCCTCGAAGACGAGCAGAAGGAGTTCAAGGACTTCCTCCAGCGTCTGCGGATGGCCAAGGACAAGGCCGAGTTCGACCAGTTCATGGCCGAGCGGCGCCGCGGCAATGGCGGGCAGACCCCGACCGAGCCGTCGCCCCAGACCTGATCCTCCGCGGCGCCTGCCAGCGCCCGCGCCGATCGGCTCGCATCGCGAACCGATCGGAGAACGGGTTCTCTTAAATGTTCGGACCCCGCGATGCCCGGCCAAGGCCGGGCATCGGCGTGTCCAGGCCGCCGAACCATCGCCTCGAGGACCCGGCTCCGTATCACGGGCCGGACGAGCGGACTGCGCTCGGCGGCCGTTCCACCGACCGGTCCACGGCCCCCTCGCCCGCCTCCGCCGCGAAACCAAGGCGGAAACAGGCACCCGCGGCGCCCGCGACATATGCGATCTCCCCGCCCATTCCGGCCATGCGACTCGCCGCGATGAACAGGCCCAGCCCGGACCCGGGCTCGCCCGTCGCCGGCGCCCGGCTGCCGCGGATGAACCGATCGAACAGCGCGGCGCGATCGGCCGCCGGCACCCCGGGTCCTTGATCCGAGACGTCGCAGACCCAGCGCGCGCCGCGCCACAGGCGCACCCGGACGGTCGCCCCGTCCGGCGAGAATTTCACCGCATTGGACAAGAGGTTGTCCATCACCTGGACGAACCCCTCGGGGTCCAGCAACACCGCGACATCGCCGGCCGGCGCCTCCAGTTCGATCCGCACGGCACGCCCCGCCGCCCGCAGCCGGGCGCGGGCGATCGCGGCCGCGAGGATCGGGCGCGGATTGGCGATCATGAGCAAAGGCCCGCGCTCCGCCCGCGCCTCGGCCGCGTGCCTGTCGAGCAGGCGGTTCACCAACGCCAGGAGATCGCCGCAGACGCGCGCCGCCTGTCCGAGCACCTCGCTCGGAAGGGCGGCCCCCCGACGGCCGAGGGCGAACAGATCGTGCAGGCCGAGCAGCGGGCTGCGCAGATCGTGCGCGGTGATCGCCATGAGGTCCGCGAGCTGCCGGTTGCGCGCCGCGAGCGCCGCATTGGCCGCCGCGAGCGCCCGGCGCCGGCTGAATTCGGCGCACCGCGCCCGATAGAGCAGCACCGAGACCAACCCCGCCACCGCCGCCCCCGCACTGTTCTGAAGCAGGACCGGCAGGAGCGCGGCCGGCGGCGCCACGTAGGAGATCAGCGCCACGAAGACCAGGTGGTTGGCGAGCAGCACGGGCAGGAACAAAGCCGGCGGCAGGACGAACACGGTCGCCGCCATCACCACGCCGAGGCTATAGACCGGATTTTCCCCGAAGGCGCGGCCGACCAGAACGTAATAGCCGTCCATGAACGCCAAAGCGAGGAGGACGACCGTCCAGACATAGAGCGCGCGCAGGCGGGAGTCCGGCGGGCGTCGCCGCACAAAAGGTCCGGCGGCGAGAAAGCCGGCGGCGCTCGCGAGATCCACCATCAGGAGGCGACTCACCCAGCCGAAGCGGGGATCCGCCCAGAGGCTCACGATCGTCCCCAGCGTCAGCGCCATCGCCACCAGAAGCAGCCAGGGAATGCGCGCGAGATTGAGGGCGATGCACTCGCGGCGGAAGGCGCGCGCCACCTCCGCCGCGGCATCCATCACAGATGCCCGGTGCGGACATAGTCCGCGGCGCGCTGCTCCAGTTGACGCGCGCTTTCGAGCCCCAGCTTCACCTTCAGGCGCTCGCGATAGGTGCCGACGGTCTTGATGCTGAGGCACAGATCCTCAGCGATCGCCGCCGTGCCCTTGCCGATGCCGAGCAGACGCAGCACCTGGAGCTCCCGGTCCGACAAGTCGCCGAGCCCCGGCACCGGCCGACCGCCCGCAACCACCTGAAACATCGCGCGCTGCACGGCGGGGCTGGCATAGCACGCGCCGCCCCTCATCGCCGCGAGCGCGTTCGGCACCTCCTCGATGCCGGCATCCTTCATCAGATAGCCGGCCGCACCCGCCTGGAAGGCACGCGGCGCATAGGTCAGTTCGGGCTGGGCGGAATAAGCGAGAATCCGGCTCTGCGGCGAGCGGGCGTGAAGATCGCGCACGAGATCGATCCCGTCCCGCCCGCCGAGCATCAGGTCGACCACGGCGAAGGCGGGCCGCAGCAGCGAGGTCTTGAGCTTCGCGTCGGCGACCGTGCCGGCCTCGGCACAGACCGCGAAGCGGCCGTCGATCGCGAGGATCTGCGCCAGGCCGAACCGCGTCACCGGATGATCGTCGACGATCAGGACATCGGGCCTCTGCGACATCGCGACCCCCAAGCTCTGCGCGCGTAGGTGCCGAGCCTACACCAAAAATCGGTCGCCCGCGCCGACGCGCCGCAGACCCTCCGGAGCTTAACATCCTGCCGCACCTGAAGGATCGCCCGCGGAGGCGCGGCCAGGATGTCTCCGGAGAACGTCGCCGATGAGCCGGTCCGATTTTGCATCCGCGCGCGAGCGTCCGTTCGTTCTGGCGCCCAGCCATCCGGCGCCCGCCGCTTTGGCCGCCGCCGGGCTTCTCTCCGCGGGTCCGATCCTCGACCTCGCGTGGCGCCGAAATCGGCCGGCCGCTCCTCGCCCTCCCTGGCGCGTCGAGAGCCTCCGCGTGATCACGGCGCCCCTTCCTCCGCAGCACAGGTGACGTCATGAAGATCATTATCGCAGGCGCCGGCATCGGCGGCATGGCTCTGGCGGCGCTGCTGCGCCAGCGCGGCGCTGCCGCCACGCTCTGTGAGCGGGCGGAGAGCTTCGACCAGAGCGGCTACATGATCGGCCTCTATCCGCTCGGCGCGCGGGTGCTCCATGGCCTCGGCCTGATGGACGACTTCAAGGCCGCGCGCGCGCCGTTCGTCACCTATACGGTCTGCAACGGGCATGGCGAAGAGGTCCACAGCTACGATATCGGCGCCATGCTCGACCAGTTCGGTGCGTCCGGCTGCCTGATGCGCGGCACGCTCCTCGACCTGATGCGCACCCGCTGTGCCGACCTGCCGCTGCATTTCGGCACGCGGGTCGAGGATTTCGTCGATGACGGGGAAAAAGTCACCGTCACCTTGTCCGATGGGGCCACCGACACCTGCGACCTCCTGATCGGCGCCGACGGCATCCATTCCACCGTGCGGCGGAGATTGTTCGGCGACCAGCCGGACCACGAGACCGGCTGGGGCTGCTGGGTCTGGATCGCGCGGCACACCGACCGGCCGGCGACGCTCACCAAGGAATATTGGGGCGCCGGCCGCTTTCTCGGCCTCTACCCCATCAAGGGGGCGGTGGGCGTGGTCGCGGCCGGCCGGACGCAGGACATCGGCCCCGACGCGACCCGGCGGGACGGACGCAAAGTGAAGCAGCATTTCGCCCCGCTCGGCCCCAGCGTCGCCGATCTGTTTGCCGAGCTGCCGGACGATCTCGGCGAGGTGTTCTGGTGGAACCTCTCCGATTTCCGCGCCGCGCGCTGGGTGAAGGGGCGGGTCGCGCTGCTCGGCGATGCCGCCTGCGCCTTCCTGCCGACGGCGGGCGTGGGCGCGTCCATGGCGCTGGAATCGGCGGCGGTGATGGACGACGAACTCGGCCGGACCGATGCGGCCTTCCTGCCCGGCGCTCTGGCGCGCTACGAGACCCGGCGCAGCACAGGGCGGAGGGCTTCCAGCAGGAGTCCCGCAAGCTCGCCGCGATGATGGCGGTGACCTCCGCCCCCATCGCCTGGGGGCGCGACCAATTGATGAAATTCTACACCCTCGACATGCTGGCCAAGACCATCATGAAGTCGCTCGCCGACCCGATCTGACGGGCCGGCGCTATTCCGCCGCCTGCGCCGGCGCCGCGGTGGGCGCCCGGAACTTGGCCAGAAGGTCCGCTTCCTCGGCCTTGGCGGCGGCGAGGTGGCGCGCCTTCACATGGCCGTAGCCGCGGATCTTGTCCGGGATCGAAGCGAGCGCCACCGCATAAGCGTGGTTCGCGAGGTCCAGCGTGCCGACGAGCTCGCCGATGAGCGCCTCGTAAGCGCGGATCAGCGCGCGCTCCGTGCGACGCTCCTGCGCATAGCCGAACGGATCCAGCGGCGTGCCGCGCAGGGCGCGGAACTTGGCCAGAACGGCGAAGGCCTTCATCATGCGGGGGCCGAAGCGCATCTTGCGCGGCACCCCGGTCGTCGGGTCACGCTTGGCGAGCAGTGGCGGGGCGAGGTGGAACTCGAAGGACAGGTCGCCCTCGAACGCCGCATCCACCTGCTTCAGGAATTCGCCATCGGCATAGAGCCGCGCGACCTCGTATTCGTCCTTGTAGGCCATCAGCTTGTAGAGGTTGCGCGCGACCGCCTCGGCAAGGCCCGACCGGCTTGGGGCGCGCTGCGCCTCGGCGGCCTGGACGGCCTCGACGAGAGCCCGGTAGCGGGCGGCATAGCGCGCGCTCTGATAGGCCGTGAGCGCGTCGACGCGGCGGGCGATCGTCTCCTCCAGCGAGCCGGAGAGGCGGCGCGCATCGGTGGCCGCCTGCGCCGGTCCGATCAGCCCCTCCACGCGCGCCGGGTCATGGGCCGCGCGGCGGCCCCACAGGAAGGCGGCCTGATTCATCGCCACCGCTTCGCCGTTCAGCTCGATCGCCTTCAGGATCGCCGCGGCGGAGAGCGGGAGCGCGCCGAACTGGTAGGCATAGCCGACCATGAAGATGTTCTGCGCCAGCGAATTGCCGAACAGCGCGGTGGCGAGCCGCGTCGCTTCGATCAGGTGCGTGTTTTCCGGCCCGGCCGCCTGGGCGATGGTGCGCTTCAGTCGGATCGTCGGCAGCGAATAATCCGCGTCGCGGGTGAAGTCGCCCGGCAGCACCTCATGGGTGTTGACGACGACGATGGTGCGGCCCGGCTTCACCGCCGCGAGCACCTTCTTTGTGCCAGCGACGACCAGGTCGCCGCCGAGCACCAGATCGGCACCGCGCGCGGGAATGCGGATCGCCGTAATGTCGTCGGGGGCGGCGGCGATGCGGATGTGGCTGTAGACCGCGCCGCCTTTCTGGGCGAGGCCGGCCATGTCGATCATGCCGCAGGCCTTGCCCTCGAGATGGGCGGCCATGCCGAGAATGGCGCCGATCGTGACGACGCCGGTGCCGCCGATGCCGGTGGCGATGATGCCGTAGGTGCCGGCAAAGGCGGGCTGCGCCGGCTCGGGCAGGTCCCAGGCTTCGCCGGGCGGCGTGTCACCGTCCCGCGCCCCCGTGGCGACGCCCGCGCGCTTGCGCGGCTTCGCCCCGTGCACCGTCACGAAAGACGGGCAGAAACCGTTCACGCAGGAAAAATCCTTGTTGCAGGACGATTGGTCGATCTCCCGCTTGCGGCCCCATTCGGTTTCCAGCGGCTGGACCGAAACGCAATTCGACTGGACCCCGCAATCGCCGCAGCCCTCGCACACCCGCTCATTGATGATGACGCGCTTGTCCGGGTCCGGGAATTGGCCGCGCTTGCGGCGGCGCCGCTTCTCGGAGGCGCAGGTCTGGTCGTAGATCAGCACGGTGGCGCCGGGAATGGCAGCGAGCTCCCGCTGCACGTGCTCCAGTTCGTCGCGATGATGGATGGTGAGGCCGGCGGGCCAGTCCGTCCCGGCGGGATATTTCTCCGGCTCGTCGGTGACCACCACGACCCGCCGGACGCCCTCGGCCGCGACCTGCCGGGCGATCGCCGGGACGGTGAGGTCGCCCTCGTGATGCTGGCCGCCGGTCATCGCGACCGCGTCGTTGAACAGGATCTTGTAGGTGACGTTGACCTTCGCGGCGACGGAAGCGCGCAGCGCCAGATAGCCCGAATGGTTGTAGGTGCCGTCGCCGAGATTCTGGAACACGTGGCCGCGCGTGGAGAACGGCGCTTCGCCGATCCAATTGGCCCCCTCCCCGCCCATCTGGGTGAAGCCGGTGGTCTCCCGGTCCATCCATTGCACCATGTAATGGCAGCCGATGCCGGCATAAGCGCGCATGCCCTCCGGCACGCGGGTGGACGTGTTGTGGGGACAGCCGGAGCAGAAATAGGGAATGCGGGTCGCGACGTCGGCGGTCGCCGCCAAGGTGCGCTGCGCCTCCTCCAGCGCCGCGACGCGGGCCGCGATGTCGGGGATGTCGCCATAAGCGAGCAGCCTCTTGCCGAGCGCGATGGCGATGTCGTTGGGATCGAGCGCACCCTTGACCGGGAACAGCCACCGGCCCGCTTCGTCCTTCTTGCCGATGCAGACCGGCTGGTCGGCGGTGCCGTACAATTCCTCGCGCACCTGAACTTCGATGAGGGAGCGCTTCTCCTCCACCACCATGATCAGATCGAGCCCGCGCGCGAAGGCGCGCAGCCCCTGCGTCTCCAGCGGCCAGGGGCAGGCCACCTTCCAGATGCGCAGGCCGAGATCGTTGGCGCGCACCTCGTCGATGCCGAGTTCGTCGAGCGCCAGACGCACGTCGAGATAGCTCTTGCCGACCGTGGCGATGCCGATCCGCGGCCGCGCCCCGCCCGAGGTGACGAAACGATTCAGAGAGTTGGCGCGCAGGAAGGCGAGCACCGCGTCGCGCTTATGCTCCTGCAGGCGCTCCTCCTGGGCGAGCGCGGTGTCGCCGAGGCGGATGTTGAGGCCGCCGGGCGGCAGGGCGAAATCCTGCGGCAGCACGATCTGCACGCGGTCGAGCCGGCCGTCGACGATGCCGGTCGATTCGATCGTGTCCTTCACCGCCTTCAGCCCGACCCAGGCACCGGAATAGCGCGAGAGCGCCCAGCCATAGAGCCCGTAATCGAGGATTTCCTGCACGCCGGCGGGATTGAGCACCGGGATCATCACGTCGACGAAATGGAATTCGCTCTGATGCGCGGTGGTGGAGCTTTCGCAGGTATGGTCGTCGCCCATGAGCGCGAGGACGCCGCCATGCGGGGCGGTGCCGGCATTGTTGGCGTGGCGGAACACGTCGCCCGAGCGGTCGACGCCCGGACCCTTGCCGTACCAGAGGCCGAACACCCCGTCATATCTGCCCTCCCCCCGCAGTTCCGCCTGCTGGGAGCCCCACAAGGCGGTGGCGGCGAGGTCTTCGTTGAGGCCTGACTGGAACAGGATGTCGTTGGCCTTCAGCAGTGCGCCGGCACGGCCGAACTGCTGGTCCAGGCCGCCGAGCGGGGAGCCGCGATAGCCGGTGACATAGCCCGCCGTGTTGAGGCCGGCGCGGCGGTCGCGCGCCTTCTGCATCAGCGCGAGCCGCACCAAGGCCTGCGTGCCGGTGACGAAGACCTGTTCGGTATCGAGGTTGTATTTGTCGTCGAGGGCGACTGGCTTCAGTTCCATGGGACGCCTCCCGGCGCCGGCCGCGGCCGTCTTGATGTCTGAAGACAGGCTGACACGGTCGACCACGCCCGGCAATTTCGTTGTTTGAAACGATTATGAAACGAAATTGCCCCCAGCACGGGCGTGACGAATTTTAGTGCATTGCATCATGGCGCCGCCGCATCGGCCGGGAGCCCGGGCCGGCCGCCGCCGACGCGGCGCACGCGATGGAGCAGCGGCTTCTCGATCAGCACATAGAGCAGGGCGCCACCCGCGACGGCCGCCGCGCTCATCGCCAGCCAATAGAGCAAGGGCGGCAAAAGCGTGGGGAGCCCAAGGAGCAGGCCCACCTTCGCCATCAGGGAGACGAGCGCGAAATGGGTCAGATAGATCGTATAGGAGGCATCGCCGAGGAAGGTGAGCCAACCCGGCACCCGTGCAAGGCCGGCGCGCTCCCACAGCAGAAGCCCCAGCAGCACGCCTGCAAACGGCAGGCCGAACGCGGCGCGCACGAACACATTGCCCTCGCGCAGTCCGCCGCCCTCCAGGAACACCAGGCAGAGGAGGAGGACGGCGAGAGACCCGAGCGTCATCACGGGACCATAGCGCGGTGCGATCCGTTGCAGACCGAAATAGACCGCGATGCCCAAAGCGAAGTTCAGGTTCATCAGGTTCAGCGCGACGCCGGCGAAGGTCGTGGCGGACGGGTTGAACGGCGATGCGGCGATGACTGCGAGGATCCAGGCCCCGAACAGTGCGAGGCCGAGCCTGCGGTTGACGATCAGCACCGCGAAGACCGCGTAGAAGAAGACCTCGTTGAACAGCGACCAGGCGGTGGCGACGGCGGTGTTGGTGGGTGAGACGCGGACGAGCGAATAGGAGGTCAGGAGGTCGAGGGCGGAAAAGTGCGCATCCGCGCTCGCTCCGGCCAGAATGGCGAGCAACAGCACGGTGTGGAAAAGCCAATAGACCGGATAGATGCGACGGAAGCGGCGCCAGACATAGCGCTTCAGCCGCGCCGGGGCGCCGATATCGGCGCGATGCGCGTAGAGGATCACGAACCCGCTGATGACGAAGAAGAAGTCGACCCCGAGATCGCCCGCGGCGGGGAAGCCGCCGAGAATGCGCAATCCGCCGTATTTCTCGGCCGAGAGCGCGGCGAAGGCATGGAAGAGCACCACCGAGAGGGCGGCGACCGCACGGCACGCCTGGACCGTCTGAAACATGTCCCCTCCGGCGCGGAGCGCCGGGCGCGACCGCACATTCATGCGGTAAGGGGAGCCGCGCGAAGCGTCAACCCGGCAGCAGGCGCTCGCTGGCGAGATAGCCGGTCAGAAGCGCGAGGCCGAAGGCCATGACGGCCAATGCCGCGAGCACTTCCACCCCCAGCATCAGCAGCGCCGCGCGGCCGCTGCCCTTGGCGGCGAGGCGCACCGCGAGCTGCTTGCCATAGACCGCGAGAATGGCGATCGCCGAGACGGTGAGCGCGGTGCCGACCCCCATCGCGAGCGTCGCGGCCACCCCGCTCCACAGCACCCCCTGGGAGAGCGCGAAGATCAGGACCAGGATCGCGCCCGAGCAGGGGCGCGCGCCGGCCGAGATCACCGCGACGGCGGCGCGGCGCAGCCCGCCCGCACCGTCGAGCAGGTGGGGATCCGGCGCATGCTTGTCGATGCAGCCGCAGTCCGGCCCGTGGACATGGCCGCCCGGCACCGGCCGGCCCCGCGCCACGGCGATCAGCACCCGTCCCTTCTGCAAAGCCAGCCAGGCGCCGAATGCGGCGATGCCGCCATAAGCGGCGATTTCCACCCAATTCATGGCGCGGGCCATGACGGGCGCGGTCGCGCCGAGTGCCAAAGCGAGGATGCCGACGAACAGGATGGCGGCCAGCGCCTGGACCATGGCGGCGGCGAAGGCGAGGCCGATGCCGCGCCGCAACGTGCCGCCATCGGCGAGGAGATAGGCCGAGATCACCGCTTTGCCATGGCCGGGGCCGGCGGCGTGGAACACGCCATAGGCGAAGGACAGGCCGGCGAGCAGGCCGAAGGCATTGCCGTCCGCCTTCGCGGCCCGCACCGCCTGGATCAGCGCGCGGTAGAACTCGCTCTGCTTGGCGATGAGAAATCCCGTAATCCCGCCGGGGCCCGCCCCGCCGGCCGTCGCGCCGAGGCCGAACGGCGTCGGCTTCGCCCCGCCGCCCAGTGCCTGCGCAAGCGCATGGCCGAGCCCGGCATCGAGCGCCGCGCCCGCGCAGACGGCGAGCAGCAGGACCAGAAGCGGACGTCGCAGGCCGGATGGCCTCACGGGCACCGCACCTGGATTTTATCGGCATATTGCGCGCCGTAGGTGCTCGACGCGGTGAGATCGGAGAAGAAGGATTCGCCGAGCTGCATGGTCTGCGGCTGATCGGGCGTCACCACCTTGAAACTGCAGCCGGCGGGGGCGCCGGAGAGGCGCACCGGCTCGGCCTCGGCAAAGGCGAAGGCGACGAAATAGGTCGGATCGTAAATGTCGAAGGTCATGGAGCCCTTCGCCGGGACCGGCTTTTCCAGCGGCAGGACGAAATGCAGCGTCAGCGCATCGTTCGCGAAGGTGAGCGAATAATCGACCGGGTCCTTGAAGACGAGGCCGGCTTTGGCGGTTTTTCCCTTGACGAAATAGTCGTATTCCTTGAGCGAGGTGACATTCACCTCGGCGAGCGGCTTCAGAACGCTGTCGGGATAAGAACCGTCCTTGTTGCGCGCCATGCCCTGGAGCGCGAAGGCGGTGAAGGCCTCGTCGAAGGTCCAGGCCTGCTTGAGGCCGGTCATCATGCCGTCCGGCCCGTACACGACATCGGTGCGCATCGTCACCCAGACATGGGGATGCGCCAGCGCCGCCCCCATGGCGCCGAGAAGAATCAGAACGCCGCCGAACAGGCGGACCGCGAATCGATAAGCCATGGCCCTCACCGTATTGTCCCCACACCTCGCGCGCGAGTTCGGCGGAATGGTGGCGGACAAGACGTGGCATGCACGCGCGGACCGTCGAACCGCGCCGACCGGATTCAGAACAGGCTGAGTTGCTCCCCCAATGCGGGCGGACGGCGGAAATGCGCTGTGGTGAGCTTCAGCCCCCGCCCGGCGAGGCCGAGCCGGCGCGCGGCGATCTCGAAGCGGCGGCCGATGGTCCAGGCATAAGGGCCGATGCCCTTGCCGCGCGTGCCGAAGGCCGAATGGTAATCCTTGCCGCCATTCATGTCGCGCATCAGCGTCATGACGTGCCGCGCTTTGTCCGGGAAATGGGTGACCAGCCATTCCTTGAACAGGTCGGCGATTTCCAAGGGCAGGCGCAGCGTGACATAGCCGGCCTCGCTCGCCCCTGCCGCCTTGGCGGCGTCGAGAATGCGCTCCACCTCCATGTCGTTGAGCGCGGGGATCAGCGGCGCGGTGAGGACGGCGGTGGGAATGCCGGCGTCCGACAGCCGCCGGATCGTTTCGAGCCGCCGGCCCGGGCTCGCCGCGCGCGGCTCCATCAGGCGCGCCAGCTTGGGATCGAGCGTGGTCACCGAAATCGCCACCTTGACCAGACCGCGTTCCGCCATCGGCGCGAGGATGTCGATGTCGCGCGCCACCAGACCCGATTTGGTGACGATGCCGACCGGGTGGTCGAAATCCCGCAACACTTCGAGGATGCGGCGGGTGACCTCGTAGCGCTTCTCGATCGGCTGATAGGGATCGGTATTGGTGCCGATGGCGATGGTGCGGGGCGTGTAGGCGGGATGCGACAGCTCGCGTGCCAGGAGCTCCGGCGCATCCGGCTTGACGAACAGCCGGGTCTCGAAATCGATCCCCGCCGAAAGCCCGTGATAGGCGTGGGTCGGCCGGGCGAAGCAATAGATGCAGCCGTGCTCGCACCCGCGATAGGCGTTGATCGAGCGATCGAAGGCGATGTCGGGCGACTGGTTGCGGGTGATGATGGTGCGCGCCCGCTCCTCGGTCACTTCGGTGCGGAACGGCGGCAGATCTTCCAGGCCCTGCCAGCCGTCGTCGAACAGGATGCGCGCGGCCGGCTCGTAGCGCCCCGCCGCGTTCGACACCGCGCCGCGCCCGCGGCGGCGCCCCCCCTCGA
This sequence comes from Aquabacter spiritensis, assembly GCF_004346185.1. Classification (GTDB taxonomy): domain Bacteria; phylum Pseudomonadota; class Alphaproteobacteria; order Rhizobiales; family Xanthobacteraceae; genus Aquabacter; species Aquabacter spiritensis. The sequence goes on from NZ_SMAI01000001.1 coordinate 288,468, forward strand.
CCAAGGTGCCGAGTTCAGCGCTCCCGCCCGCATCTTCCGCGGGAGGCGCGGCGGGGGCCGCGCGCTCGGCCATCAGGCGGCCGAGAATGCGCTCCCCCTGCGTCTTTTTTTTTGTGCCGGCCTCCACTGGACCCTGCAGCCGCGCCGCCCCGTCGCTGTGCCGCAGGGGCTGGGCGGGCCGCACCGGGCGCGCACGGGAAAGCTTCGATTCGTAAGGCGCATCCATGGGAAAAGTGTAGCGCGCCATCCGAACAAAACAAGAACAAAAACCCGTGAAACTCCGCCGGCTTCCGCCTTGAAACGGGCGGGATTTGGTATACTGTGCACCAGAGCGAGTTGCCACAGAAGCCCTTCTCGGTTAAAGGGCCAGAGCTACCGCACGCTAGGGGGACTTTGCCGCCATGGCCGACCACGGCACGCTGGAATACACCACAGCCCAAGGCAATGATTACGAGGAACACGCGCGCACCTACGCGCTGTTCACGACCATGACCAAATGGAGCACAATCGCGCTCGCCATTCTCATGGTCTTCATGTGGTTCTTCCTCCTCTGAGAAGCGCCCTCGGGCTCCGGAGACGTTTCAGATGAAAATCGCTGTCCCCGCCGAGGTTGATCTCGGCGAGCCGCGGGTGGCTGCCACCCCGGATACGGTCAAGCGGCTGGTGGCCCTCGGCGCCGAAATGGCGGTCGAGACCGGTGCCGGCCTCAAATCGGGCATCCTCGACGCGGATTATCAGGCCGCCGGCGCGACGATCGCCGCATCCGCGCAGGACGCACTCTACGGCGCCGACGTGGTGCTCAAGGTGCGCCGCCCCACCGATGCGGAAATTCCCGCCTACAAGCCCGGTGCGCTGGTGCTCGCCATCATGGACCCCTACGGCAACGATTGGGCGCTCCAGGCGATGGCCAATGCCGGGCTCGCGGCGTTCGCGATGGAATTGATGCCCCGCATCACCCGCGCCCAGGTGATGGACGTTCTGTCCTCCCAGGCGAACCTCGCCGGCTACCGCGCCGTGATCGATGCCGCCGGCGAATTCGGCCGCGCGCTGCCGATGATGATGACGGCCGCCGGGACCATCCCCGCGGCGCGCTGCTTCGTCATGGGCGCCGGCGTCGCCGGCCTCCAGGCGATCGCCACGGCCCGCCGGCTCGGCGCGGTGGTGACCGCCACCGACGTGCGCCCCGCCGCCAAGGAGCAGGTGGAATCGCTCGGCGCCAAATTCGTCGCGGTGGAAGACGAGGAGTTCAAGCAGGCCGAAACCAAGGCCGGCTACGCCAAGCCGATGTCGGCGGAGTACCAGGCCAAGCAGGCCGCCCTCGTCGCCGAGCACATCAAGAAGCAGGACATGGTCATCACGACCGCTTTGATCCCCGGCCGCCCGGCGCCAAAGCTCGTGTCCGCCGCCATGGTGGCGAGCATGAAGCCCGGCTCGGTGATCGTCGATCTCGCGGTCGAGCGCGGCGGCAATGTCGAGGGCGCCCTGCCCGGCCAGATCGCCGAGGTGAACGGCGTGAAGATCATCGGGCATCTCAACATGCCGGGCCGCATCGCGGCCTCCGCCTCGCAGCTCTACGCCAAGAACCTCTACGCCTTCCTCGAGACCATGATCGACAAGGCGTCCAAGACGCTCGCCGTGAAGTGGGACGACGAACTGGTGAAGGCGACGCTGCTGACGCGCGACAATACCATCGTCCATCCGAACTTCGCCCCCAAGGTTGAGGGATCCGTCCAATGAGCAGCCCCGTCGCAGCCCAGACAGCGGTGGACGCCGCCGCCCAGGCCCGCGCTGCAGCCGAAGTCGCGCGCCAGGCGGCCGAGGCGGCGCAGATCTATGCAGACCAGGCGGCCACCGCGCTCGGCGCGGCCGCCCATGCCGCCACCGGCGGGGCGATCGATCCGTTCGTCTTCCGCCTCGCCATCTTCGTCCTGGCGGTGTTCGTCGGCTATTACGTCGTGTGGTCGGTGACCCCCGCTCTGCACACCCCCTTGATGAGCGTGACCAACGCCATCTCCTCGGTGATCGTGGTCGGCGCCCTGCTCGCGGTGGGCGTCACGACCGTCGGCGACGACGGCCATTCCCTGTGGGCGCGCCTGTTCGGCTTCATCGCCCTCGTCTTCGCCTCGGTGAACATATTCGGCGGGTTCCTCGTGACCAGCCGCATGCTCGCCATGTATCAAAAAAAGAAGTGAGGACTGAGCGATGAACGCCAATCTCGCCGCCGTCCTCTACCTCGTCGCGGGCATCCTGTTCATTCTGGCGCTGCGCGGCCTGTCGCATCCCACCACGTCGCGGCAGGGCAATCTGTTCGGCATGGTCGGCATGGGCATCGCCGTGCTGACGACGCTCGCGCTGTCGCCCCCGTCCGACCTGTTCGGCTGGGTGCTCGTCATCGCCGGCATCGGCATCGGCGGCGGCATCGGCGCCGTGGTGGCCCGGCGCATCGCCATGACCGCCATGCCGCAACTGGTCGCCGCCTTCCACTCGCTGGTCGGCCTCGCGGCGGTGTTGGTCGCGGCCGCCGCGCTCTATGCCCCGGCCGCCTTCGGCATCGGCACGCCGGGCGACCTGCACGCCGCCAGCCTGATCGAGATGTCGCTGGGCGTCGCGATCGGCGCGATCACCTTCACCGGCTCGATCATCGCCTTCGCCAAGCTCAACGGCAACATGTCGGGCAAGCCGATCATGCTGCCGATGCGGCACCTCATCAATGCCGGCCTCGCCATTCTGCTGGTGGTGCTGATCATCGCCTTCGTGCTGACCGGCTCGATCCCGCTGTTCTGGATCATCACGCTCCTGTCGCTGGTGCTGGGCGGCCTGCTGATCATCCCGATCGGCGGCGCCGACATGCCGGTGGTCGTCTCGATGCTCAATTCCTATTCGGGATGGGCGGCGGCGGGCATCGGCTTCACCCTCGGCAACACCGCGCTGATCATCACCGGCGCGCTGGTCGGCTCGTCCGGCGCGATCCTGTCCTACATCATGTGTAAGGGCATGAACCGCTCCTTCATCTCGGTCATTCTCGGCGGCTTCGGCGGCGAGACGACCGGCGGGCCGGCGGGCGCGGTGGAGAGCCGACCCGTCAAGCACGGCTCGGCGGAGGATGCCGCCTACATCATGAAGAACGCGCAGAAGGTCATCATCGTGCCGGGCTACGGCATGGCGGTGGCCCAGGCGCAGCACGCTTTGCGCGAGATGGCCGACATCCTCAAGGAAGAGGGCGTCGAGGTGAAGTACGCCATCCACCCGGTGGCCGGCCGCATGCCCGGACATATGAACGTGCTGCTGGCGGAAGCCCAGGTGCCCTATGACGAGGTCTTCGAGCTGGAGGACATCAATTCCGAGTTCGCCCAGGCCGACGTCGCCTTCGTCATCGGCGCCAACGACGTGACCAACCCGGCCGCCAAGACCGACCCGACCTCGGCCATTTACGGGATGCCGATCCTCGATGTCGAAAAGGCGAAGACCGTGCTCTTCATCAAGCGCGGCATGGGCTCGGGCTATGCCGGCGTCGAGAACGAACTGTTCTTCCGCGACAACACCATGATGCTGTTCGGCGACGCCAAGAAGGTCACCGAGGAAGTCGTCAAGTCGTTCTGAAAATCGTCCCGCGGCTTTCCTGTCGCAAAGGCTGCGCAGCCCCCGCTGCGCAGCCTTTTTGTTTGCCCATCGTCTTGTCGGGGCGCCGCGCGTCAGGCGATTGCAGACCTCTTTGGCATGCCGCGCGACCAAGCGGACGGCGCACCGGTCTCCGCAGTCGTCCCTGCCGTCGCAGACGGAACCGTCAGAACTGCACCGCCAGGCGCGCGCTCAGCTCCTGGGAGAGATAATTGTCGCCGATGTCCGCTTTGTATTCCGCGCGGATTTCGTAGCCTTTGGTATCGAAGAGCTGCAAGCCGGCGGACAGGTTCACCAGGGTCGAGGGGATGCCCACATCGGTGACGAAATCCCCGATCAGGTCGCTGGCGTCCGAAAGGCTGACGCCGACGGGCATGCTGTCCTTTGCAAAGAAGGTCATGCCGACGGTTCCATAGGGCCGGAGCCACAGACTCGGGGACAGATCGAACCTGCCGCCGATCTCGACATTCGGGCTGAAGGCGACGTTCCACTGCTGAGCGGACGCATAGTCCAGCACCACATCCGCACCTTCGGTCGAATAAGCCGGCATGTAGGTGTAGAGCAGATCGAAATCGGCATAGGGCTTCACATACCAGGTGGGGAAGGCGAATTCGTAGCTGGCGCGGAAGCGTCCGCCCCCGGTGAGCACGTTGGCCGTGCCGCTGGTGAGATCGACGTCGGATCCATAATTGATGACGCGGTCGGTCTCGTAATTGCCGAAGCCGAGATGACCCGAGAGGGCGAACAGCCACGGGCCGTTCTGGTGCTTGAGCGAAAGCGCCGCATCCATGCCGTTTCCGGAGGTGGAGGATTCGCCGTCCGCGCCGCTGAGCCAGGATTGGGTGAAGCCGGCGGTGGCGCCGACGAACCAATTGTCGATCACCTCCCGCTGCACGCCCACGCGATAGGTGACGGCGGTCTGGTTATAACCGGCCGCGTCGGCGGAATCCGTCTGCCGGGTCCAGGTTCCGATCAAGCGGGCCCATGCACAATTGGTTTCCTCCATCATCGTGCTCGCACCCTCGAAGACGGGGCAGCTCAGCGCCGCGTGCATCGAGGTGCGGGCATTCATGGTCTGGTAGGTCAGCGTGCTGGCGGATTCCTCCGGCGTAAAGCCGTCGATCGCCTGCATGTAGGCCTGCGCCGATGGGACCCGCGCAAAATTCCCGAACTTTTCCGCCATTTTGTCGCTGACGGGAGCGTTCCAGGCATTCTGCAGATAGCGCATCAGGGCTTGTTCGCTCGGCGTCGCCGGCAGGCCAGCCACCGGACCGAAATTCGCTTGCGGGGTCACGTACAGCCCGCTGCCGAACTGCGTCTCCCACCGGAAGGGGGAGAAGCCGCTGGCGCCGCTCGCCGCGATGCGCCCGGCCGGGCGTTCGACGCTGGAGAGAACCTTGAACTCTTCGCGTCTCAGGCCGCCCACCACATTCACCTTGACCGCCCCGTCGAGCGTTATGGCGTTGGGCGTCGCCCTCCCGTCGGCCGGGGTGATATTGATGAGGTCGCTCCGGCTGCCTCCCGGAGCCGGCGTCGAGGTGACGTCCACGAGCAGGGTGCCGCTCGCGCTTTGCTTGAATTCCGCCGCCCGCACAGAGAGGGTCGCGAGCGTCCCGACGCCGCCGACATCGAGGATCCCGTTATTGACGAACCGCCCGCCGACGCCGAGCTTGAGGCTGCCATCCCCGGCGCGGCTTTGGTAGGTCCCGCGCGCCATGTTGGTGAAGACGTTGGGATCGGCCATCGCCGATCCGAGATCGATATCGCCGATCACCCGGCTGTAATTGTCGACGATGTCCGTTCCGAAGGACCCGAGAATGGCGGTTCCGGAAGCGGCGCTGACCGTGCTGTCCCCATCCAGCGCCGAAAGGCGGACATAGTTTCTATGGCCGCCATCGATGCGGATGGCCGCGCCGCTGCCGGATCCGCCTTCAAGCGTGCCTTCGTGGATGATCGAGACGCTCAAATCGTACGGGTTGGTTCTGATCTCCCGCGTCGGATCGATCGAACCGTCGGCCTTCTGGACGCCGGACTGGGCGAAGATGGCGTAAGAATCCTTGCCGACCGCCGAAATGGTTCCCCGCGTGTCGACCCGGATGCCGCCCCCTGACCCCTTCATCAAGGCGTCCCGGCTCGCGGTGGCGTTGGGCGCAGGCATATTGCCGCCGTCCACATTGAACCATGCGCCGCCGCCGCCGCCGAGGCTCTGGGCAAAGATGCCGTGCGCGCGTTCGCCGGTGGTCGCGATCGAGAACCGGCTGCCGGTCACATCGTTGGCCGATCGCACGATGACCTGCCCGCCATCGCCGGACGCGCCTTGCTTGAGGGTCAGGAAGTATCCCGTTTCCCCGCCTTCATCGAAGGGGGATCCGACCGGGACCGTCACCCATTTCGTCCACTCGGTGGGGGTCGCGAGCGTGACCGCCCCCTTGCCGGCTCCCGCATAGCCGCCACCGCCGCCGATCGATTGTGCGAACACCGCCGTCGCGCCGGCTCCGGATGTCTTGATCGTGGATTTGTTGGCCAATTCGATCAGGACCAAGCCGCCATCGCCCTTGGTGCCGGATGTCCCGCCAAGGACCGTGTTCCGAATGATCTCGGAAGCCGGAACGGCATGCGCGCCGAAACCGCCGCCGCCGCCGATCGACTGGGCGAAGAGACCGAAAGCGCCGAGCCCGGTGGTTTCGATCGCACCGGCGTGACGCAGGCGCACCTCTCCCCCATTGCCGCCGTTTTTTCCTTCCTCATCGGCCCGTGCGCGGCCACCAATAGTGGCTGACGCCACCATTGGCGGGATAATCGACGTCCAAGACCGTCCCGCCTCGCTAAAGTCTTCGATGGCCCCGAGGCCGAGATCCTTCAGGATCTCGTTGGCCTTCATCAAGGCATCGTACTGTTCTTGAGATTTTACCAGCAAGTCCGCCGAGACGGGAGATTTGCGGTCCAGGAAATAGGCGCCGCCGCCGCCGCCGATGCTCTGCGCGACGATGGCATGGGCTTCCTGGCCGGCGGTCACGAGGGTCCCGGTATTCGTGACGGCCACGGCGCCGCCATTGGAGAGCGCCGCGGTCATGCCGCCGACATTGATGGCCGCCGACACGGAGGCGACGGCATCGGAATTTGCCGCACCGCCGCCCACGCCGCCACCGCCGCCGATCGATTGCGCCATGATGCCGAACGACCCGCCCCCGAGGGTCGAAATGCTGCCGGAATTGGTCACGGAGACCGATCCGCCGGCTCCACCGGAGCCCCCCGACCCGCCGATCGCGAGGCCGATATTGTAGAAGTTGGCGCCGTTGGTTACGCCGCCGCCGCCTGCGCCGCCACCGCCGCCGATGCTCTGCGCGAAGATGCCGTAGGAGATGTTGCCTTCGGTGACGAGTTGTCCCGCATTGCGAATCTCGACCTCCCCGCCGACCCCGCCATCTCCGCCGCTGCCGCCGATGCTCACGGTAACGGAGGTGGGGTTCGTCGTCGATTTCGGCGCCTTGCCGACCAGCTCTTGAATTCCAGATTTGAGCCCGTCAGTAAATTGGGACTTGAACGTATTCAAAACGTCCCCTTTGACGGCCTCATACATGGCCTTCGCGACACTCTCCTCTACCGGTATCTCCGCAAGAAGCGGCAGCCCCCTTTTCGCTCGATCCTCATTTTGCTTTCTTATATCTTCGTTTTTCTTGATATCTGACTTATAAGAATCCCATGCCGTCTTAAAAAGGTCGAGAACCTCCTTGGCGCTCTTCAAATTTTCCTGACTTGTCCCCTTCTTGTTGAAGAATTCAATATCGAGCTTGGCCCCCTCGGCTTGCGAAACGACGGTCTTGTTGATCTTGAAAATCTCATCCGCGAACTGAACCACGGCGTCGGTCGTCGCCTGCACGGCGCCGGGCACCGCCCCGCTTTTCTTGGCGCCGGACATCGCGCCGCCGCTGCCGCCGCCGCCGCCGATGCTCTGCGCAAAAATTGCTGCAGAGCCGTCTCCGCTGGTCTTCACGATTGCATATGCGGAATTGCCCACGGAGACCTTTCCGCCCGCCCCCCCGCCGCCGCCCGAGCCGCCCACCGACAGGCTGCCGGCGAATTCGCCCGCGCCGCTGCTGAGATACCCGCCGCCATTGCCGCCACCGCCGCCGATGGATTGGGCGATAATCCCCTTGGACTCGTTCGCCCACGTCCGGATCGATCCGACATTGTTCACGAGGACGAGACCGCCATTGCCGCCGTTCCCCCCCGACCCGCCGACGGCGAACTTAAGCGAATACGCATCCGCAACCGGGAGGGATTCGGACCAGACCGCAGCGATGGGATTATCGGTCGTGACGCCTTTTTTCGCCGACGCGCTTCCCGAGCCGCCGTCACCGCCGCCGCCGCCGATGCTGACCGCCATGATTCCGGTGGAGAAGGCCCCCATCGTCTCGATGGATTTCTCATTGACGACGCTGACGAGGTCGCCATGGCCGCCGCCGCCGCCGCTTCCCCCCATACCGACGGAGAGAGCGAAATTCCTGAACACGCCCGCCACATCCGAGAGGGCCGATGCGGCGCCCGCATTGCCGCCGCCGCCGCCGATGCTGGTGGCGAGGATTCCGTAGGCCTTTTCTCCCTTGGTCGTGATCGCCGACGCGTTGCGGACCGAGACGGAGCCGCCTGCACCGCCGTCGCCGCCGCTCCCGCCGACGGCATAGGTGAAGCTGAAGGACGGGATATTGGGAGGAGAGGCGGCGATGGCGGACGCCGATGCGTCGCCCGCGCGCCCGCCCCCGCCGCCGACGCTGCGGGCCTCGATGCCGTGCGATTCCTTGCCGGATGTCGCGATGAGCGAGGTGTTGTCCACCAAGACGGAACCGCCATTGCCGCCCTTTCCGCCAGCTCCGCCCACGGCGTACGACAAGGACAGGACGAGCCCCGCCGACCCTGCCTGGGCCGCCCCGCCCGAACCGCCGCCGCCGCCGACGCTTTGGGCGACGACGCCGCTCGCGGCATTGCCTTTGGTGGTGATGGACGGGAGTCCACTCTGTCCCAGCACGTTTGCGGACGAGGCCTTCACTTCCACGAGGCCGCCATTGCCGCCGCCGCCGCCGCTGCCGCCGGCAGCGGTGCCGAGAACGATACTGAATACGGATTTGGAGCCGCCGCCCGCGCCGCCGCCGCCGCCGACACTCTGAAGCAGCATGCCCATCGCGCCATCACCTTCGGTGAGGAGGCTGCCGTCATTGACCACGGAAACGGTCCCGCCACTCCCGCCGGCGCCGCCTGTGCCCCCCTGCCCTGCCGGCCAGAACGCCGAGGAACTGCCGCCGCCGGCTCCCCCGCCGGTGACCGATCCGGGCTTGATGTCGGCCCGCTGGAACGCGTTGACCGCGCCGCCGCCACCGAGGCTCTGCGCCAGAAGGGCAATCGACCCCTCGCCCCGCGTGGTGATCGAGCCGGTCTGGGAGACCTCCACCGTACCGCCGTTTCCAGCATTGCCGCCATTTCCGCCCGGCCGGCCGCCCGTCGCCCGCGCGCCATCTCCGCCCACGCCGCCCATGGACATCGCGGCGAGCCCGAAGGAATAGTCCTGCTTCGTCTCGACCGATCCCGCCTGCACCGCGGTGACCGTCCCGCCATTGCCGGCCTGTCCCCCCGCTCCCCCTCCGGCAGCTCCGGTATAGTCGCCGGATGAAACGATGGCGACCTGCCGGCCGCCGCGGCCGCCGACCGATTGCAGAAGCACACCGGTGGACGTCTTCCCGTCCGTCACGATCTTGCCGGTATTCGTGAACGTGACGGCGCCCCCCTGACCCGCCCCCGGCAGGATGTTCGTGTATGTGCCTCCATCGAGACCGGCACCCCCGATCGATTCGGCGATGACGCCGGGCGCGTAGCTCCCGTGCGTGGAGACGACCGCGCTCTGTCCCAGAGTGACCAAGACGCCATTGCCATCCGCACCGGGATATTTGGCGGCGTTCGCGCTGGACACGCCGATGGCCCATGCATTGGAGGCATTCTTGCCGGTCTGGCCCCCGAGCGACTTCGCCCAGACAGCGCCGAAATGGTCCCCGGTGGTCGACACCGTCGCCCCAAGGTCGAGCATCACGGTTCCGGCCTGCCCGCCTTTGCCCGGTGCGCCGGGGCCGCCGGGTCCGTCGCGCCCGACCATGCCATCGCCGCCGACCGAATAGATGGACACAAGCGCCGTGTCGGTCGAAAGCGTCGCATTGCCGACCACGGCCCCGGTCAGCGTCAAAGCGACGTTGCCCGCGCGTCCGCCGTCCTTGCCCGGCGTGTAATAGATCGTCGACCCCGAAACGCCCCCCGCGGAGAACTCCTCCCCCAGAGTGCCTTTGCCGCCCACGGATCCCACTTCGACAATGGTAGACTTGGCTGGCGTACCGACATTCGAAACGGTCGCGGTCAGGGAGACGTCGCCGCCGGGGGCGCCGGGCGTCGAATCGACCGGGTCACGACCGCCGGGACGCGGGGCCCAGTACCAATCCTTCCCATCCGCGCCTTTCTCCACCTTGAAGAGGGAGGAGTCTTGCGCCGCCGCCGGCACGGCGGCGAGCCAAGCGCAGGACATGAGCAACGGGACGGCGCTGACCCCTGAAAGAAGCCCTTTCCGCAATTGCATGACCCCTCCAAACGCAGAACATAGAACGACGTTCGGCGCCGCCCCATAGGAGGCAGCGCACGTCTAGCCCCATAAAAGAACACCCTCGAGACAGGCAATTAACATATCCACCTTCGCCGTAAAGCGATGACTTCTTTCAGATTCTTTCATCTGATTACATCTCTGTGACATCCGAAATTGATTGTTCTATTTAAGTATTGAAATAATTAAAATTGAATATCATTATTAATATATCTGCGTATTCTACAATTAAATATCAATCTTTCATTTAAAGATGAATGTTAGCCTGAACCATGAATGCAACATATACATTGAAGAAGCGCCCAGGCCAGATGTACGACGGGCCGACACGCCGGCCAACCGCCCTTTGTGCCGCCCGCGGATCCCGCGCATGATCGCGGGATGATCGATCTGCGCAACATCGAGACCTTCTTCTGGGCGGCCGCACTCGGCAGCCTTCGGGCCGCCTCCGAGAAGCTCGGCACCACGCAGCCGGCGGTATCGCAGCGCATCGCGTCGCTGGAGGCGGCCTTGGGCGTCCGGCTGTTCGAGCGCGACGCCCGCGGCGTCAAGCTGACGGCCAAGGGCCAGGAATTGCTCGCCCATGCCGAACGCCTCATCGAGGCGCGCCAGGACATGATCCGCGCGGCACGCGACCAGACGACGATGAGCGGCCGGCTGCGCATCGGCGTGGCCGAGACCATCGTCCAGACCTGGCTGCCGCGCCTCATCGAACAGGTCCATTCGGCGTATCCCGCCATGGTCCTCGAGATCGAGGTGGACAGCACCCATGTCCTGCAGACCCACCTGATGGGCCGGCAGATCGACCTCGCCTTCCTGATGGGGCCGGTCCTGGAGGCGCGGGTGGAAAATCTGCCGCTGTGCAGCTATCCGCTGGCCTGGGTGGTGAAACGCGACATCCCGCTCGGCCCGGGTCCGGTGACGCTCGCGGACGCCGCAACGCTGCCGATCATCACCTATTCCTCCAATTCCTCGCCCTATCGCGTGGTCCGCGACATGCTGATGCGCGCCGGTATTTCCACGCCGCGCATGTATGGCAGCGCCTCGCTGTCCATGGTGGTGCGCATGGTGCTCGACGGGATCGGCGCCGCCGTGATCACCCCGGTTTTTCTGGGGCGGGAACTCGCGCGCGGAGAATTGCGCCTGCTCGATGTCGTCTCCGATCCGCTGCCGGATCTGAGCTTCACCGCCAGTTGGATCGACGGGCCGGAAAGCTATCCCGCGCGGGTCATCGCCCGCATGGCCCAGCAGGTCGCCGAGGAGGAGCGGACGGCGCTGCTGCAAGGGTGATAAATTAATTTTATACCTCGCTTCCAAACATACGATTGGACACGCCCTTCCGCCTGCCGTGCAATGGCCGGCAGAACGATGGCGGGAACCCGCCGCAGAGGGGTATTCACATGGCTTATGCACGCCGCGCGTGGAGCGCGTCGCCCTTGCACGCCCGCATTGGGTGCGGTGCGGGCTGACGCGATGCCGATCGCGGAGCCGACCGGACCCCACATTTTTGCGCGCCGCCGTGCCGCCCTCATGGCGCGGGCGGCCGCGCGCGGCTTCGATGGCGTCCTCGCCTTCGGCCATGGCAGCGCGCTCGGCGCCGGCAGCCACTCCCACGGCGCCCTGCGGTATCTCTCCGGCTGGGACGGACACGAGAGCGCGGCGCTCCTCGCGATCACGCACCAGGCCGCGCACCTGTTCGTGGCGAGCCCGTTCATGGCGCCCCTCGCCCGCATGCAGCGATCCGACCTCGTCCTCCACGACGTGCGTCCGCAGGCCTGGCGGTCGACGCTCGCGGGGATCCTGCCGGGACCCGCGGCCACGATCGGCTTCGGCGAGATGCCGGCGCAGATTCATGCGACGTTCGCGCCGCACGCCGACGCCGCCTTGGATGACGAGGCCGCCCGCCTCCGCCTCGTCAAGGATGCGACGGAGCTTCGGCACCACCGCGCCGCGGCGGCGCTCTGCGATCTTCTGTTCGGCCGGCTCGGCGACGCGCTGCTGTCACGCCGGCCGGCCTGGGAGATCCAGCTCGATCTCGAAACCCTCGCCCGCCGGTCCGGCGCCGAGCAGTGCCGCACCTGGCTCACCATCGCCCCGCAGGCGGATTATTGCCGCTATTGGCCGGCGGAGACGCAGCAGGTCCCGCAGGCCGGCGACCAGGTTCTGTTCGGCGTCGCCCTGACGCTGGACGGGCATTGGGGCCACGGCATCCGGATGGGGGCGATCGGCCCGATGACGCCGGAGCAGCGCGCCCTGGCCGACCATGTCGCGGCGATGCTGGACGCCGGCCTCGGCGCGATCCGCCCCGGCGCCCCGCTCGCCGGCATCGAGGCGGCGATCGAAGGCGCGCTGGCCGACAGCGGCCTTGCCACCCATCCCGGCCTGCGCCGGTTCCGCAGCGGGCACGGCCTCGGCTTCTCCTATGAGGAGCCGCTCCTCACCGAGGCCTTCCGCCAGCATTTCGACCAGGGCGCGCCGCCCGCGGCGCCGCCGGACATCGCCCTCGCGCCCGGCATGCTGTTCGAGCTTCATCCCAATCTGTTCGTCCCCGGTCTGGGCGGCGCGGCCATCGGCGAAATGGTGCTGGTGACGCCGGACGGGCCGGACTGCCTCCTCGCCACCCCCCGAGCCCCCGCCGTCTGGACCTGACGGCATCCCGTCCACCCCTCCCAGAGACAACAAGGAAGACCCGATGAAACATCTGATCCTCGCCACCGCTTTGCTGGCCGCCGGCAGCGCCGTCGCCCAGGACCTCCCCAAGACCAATCTGAAGGTGGTCGGCGGCCTCAGCAACCTGACCGCCTATCAGGACTATGAAAAGCCGTTCTGGACCAAGACGATCCCCGAGAAGTCGAACGGTCAGGTCACGGCCGAGATCAAGGGCTTCAACGAAATGGGCCTGAAAGGGCCGGAATTGCTGCGGCTGATGTCGCAGGGCGTGGTCGAGTTCGGCACCGCCACCCTGTCCTACTTCGCCTCCGACAATCCGATCAACGAAGCGATCGACCTCGCCGGCCTCGCGCCCGACGTGAAGACCGCCCGCGAGGTGACGGATGCGTTCGAGCCGGTGCTCGCCAAGACCTATGGCGACGGATCGAACGTCCGCCTGCTCGGCATCTCGACCTATCCGGCGCAGGTCCTGTTCTGCAATGCCGACATCAAGGGCCTCGCCGATCTGAAGGGCAAGAAGGTGCGCACGTCGAGCCGGACCCAGGCGGAGTTCGTCGAGGCGTTCGGCGGATCGAGCGTGACCATGGCGTTCGGCGAAGTGGTGCCGGCGCTTCAGAACAAGGTGGTCGACTGCGCCATCACCGGCTCGCTCTCCGGCTATTCGGCCAAATGGTACGAGGTCTCGACCCATCTCCTCGCATTGCCGATCAACTGGAACCAGCAGATCCACGCGGTCAACGAGAAGGCCTGGCAGAAGCTCGACCCCAAGGTCCAGACCTTCCTGCAGACCAATATCGACGGCCTCGTCAACGAGATCTGGACGGCCGCCGCCAAGCAGACCCAGCAGGGCTATGACTGCAACACCGGCGCCGCCGCCTGCCCGTTCGAGGTCAAGGGCAAGATGGTTCTCGTGACGCCCAGCGACGCCGACAAGGCGATGCTGAAGAAGGTGCTTCAGGACCAGATCCTGCCCAAATGGGCCGCGCGCTGCTCGGCGGCCTGCGTCGCCGACTTCAACGCCACGGTCGGCAAGACACTCGGCGTCACCGCAGCCAAGTGAGCGTGCCGGGAGACGGACACCGCCCGGGCTGCTTAGGCCCGGGCGCACCCGCCTCTTGCGCCGCGGCAAGACCCTCTTGGAGCGCCCGCATGACCCCTTCCTCCCTTCCCTTTCTGGCGTCTTTGATGCGCGCCGCCGAGACGCTCGCCCGCGCGGCGGTCTGGGTCGGCGGGGCCCTGACCATCGCGAGCGTGCTGGTGGTCTGCGTCGACGTCCTCGCCCGCAAATTCCTCGGCTGGACCGTGGGCGGCGCCGACGAATTGTCGAGCTACGCCTTTGCGATCTCGACGACCTGGTCGCTCGCCTTCGCGGCGCTCCAGCGGGCGAACGTGCGGGTGGACGTGATCTACCAATATCTGCCGGTGCGGGTTTCGGCGGTGCTGGACTGGCTGGCTCTGGTCGCGCTCGGCACCTTCATGGGGTTCCTCACCTATTACGCCTATGACGTGGTCGCCGCTTCGGTCGCGCAGGGTTCGCGTGCCAATACGCCCCTCGCCACCCCGCTCGTGGTGCCGCAGGGACTCTGGTATCTCGGCCTCGTCTTCATGTGCGTGGTCCTGGCGCTGATGCTGGTGCGCGCCTCGGTGGCGCTGGTCACCGGCGACATCGCCACCGTCAAGGCCCTCGCCGGGGTCCGGTCGGCGCAGGAGGAGGCTGCGGAAGAGGCAGCCTCCGGCGAACGCATGGTCAGGGGAGCCTGACATGGTCGCCACCACCCTCATCCTCCTGCTGGTGCTGATCGGCCTCTCGATCCCGGTCGGCGCCGCGCTCGGCGTGCTCGGACTGATCCTCGATCCGCTCTATTCCTTCCTGCCGCTGACCCGCGGCATCGGGGAGCTCGCCTGGAGCACCAACAACGAGTTTCTCCTGGTCGCGATCCCGCTCTTCATCCTGCTCGGGGAAGTCCTGCTGCGCGCGGGCTTCGCGGAGCGGATGTACGGCGCGATGAGCCTCTGGCTGTCCTGGCTTCCCGGCGGGCTGATGCACGCCAATATCGGCGCCTCGGCGCTGTTTGCCGCGACCTCCGGCTCCAGCGTCGCGACCGCCGCCACCGTCGGGACGGTCTCGATCCCGCAAATCAAGCGCTACGGCTATAACGAGCCGCTGTTCCTCGGCAGCCTCGCGGCAGGCGGAACGCTCGGCATTCTCATCCCGCCCTCGATCAATCTCGTGATCTACGGCGTGCTCACCAATGCCTCGGTGCCGAAGCTCTATCTCGCGGGCATCGTCCCGGGCCTGCTGCTGGCGGGCCTGTTCATGCTCACCGTGATCGTCGCCTGCCTGATCCGGCCGGCCTGGGGCGGCCAGAAAATCAGCGCCACCTGGGGCGAGCGGATGCGCAGCCTGGTCCATCTCGGGCCGCCGCTCGGCATCTTCCTGCTGGTGGTGGGGTCGATCTATGCCGGCCTCGCCACGCCGACCGAGGCAGCGGCCCTCGGCGTGCTCGGCGCGCTGATCCTCGCCGCCTGGTTCGGCCGGCTGACTTTGTCCATGCTGCGCGAAGCCGTGGAAGGCACGATGAAGGCGAGCGCCATGATCATGCTGATCATCCTCGCCGCGAGCTTCCTCAATTTCGTGATGGCGGCGACCGGCATCACCGACGCCATTACAAGCTCGATCTCGGGTCTCGGCATCTCGCCGCTGCAGATGCTGCTGGTGATCGTCGTGTTTTATCTGGTGCTCGGCTGCTTCATGGAGACCCTCTCCATGATGATCACGACGATCCCCATCGTCGCCCCCATCATGCTGCAGCTCGGCTACGACCCGATCTGGCTCGGCATTCTGATCATCATCCTGGTGGAAGCCGCCTTGATCACCCCGCCGGTGGGGCTGAACCTGTTCGTCGTGCAGAGCCTGCGCAAAGGCGGCTCGATGACCGCGGTGATCGTCGGCAGCCTGCCGTTCGTCCTGGCGATGGCGGCACTGCTCGTGCTGATCACCGTCTTTCCGAGCCTCGTGCTCTTCCTCCCCCGCGTCTTCAGCTAGGCGCCTCCCTCCCTGACACAGGTCGCATCATGAAACTGTCTTTCGATGTCGCCGGCGGCGCCCCGCTCGCCGTCACCCTCACCGATCTGGTGGTCGCCGGCTGGGCCGGCCGCGACATGGCCGCCATCGAGCACCATATCGAGGAATTGTTCGCGATCGGCGTTCCGCGCCCGAGCGCGGTGCCGCTTTATTACCGCGCGGCGGAAAACCTGATGACCCAGGGCGATCGCATCCAGGTGATCGGCGGCGAGACCTCGGGCGAAGTGGAAACCTTCGTGTTCAGCGCCGGCGGCGACATGTATGTGAGCCTCGCTTCCGACCATACCGACCGGCGGCTCGAGACCCAGAGCGTCGCGCTGTCCAAGCAGATCTGTGCCAAGCCGATCGCCACCACCGCCTGGAAATTCTCCGAGGTCGCCGACCATTGGGACGCGCTGATCATCCGCGCCTTCATCGAGGAGAACGGCGCGCGCGTGCTCTATCAGGAAGGTCCGCTGGCGGCGCTGCGCCCGCCGTCCGAACTGATCGCCGGCTTCACCGGCGGCGCCGCGGCTCTGCCCGAAGGGGTCGGGATGATCTGTGGCACAGTGAGCGCGATCGGCGGCATCCGCCCGGCGGCGGCGTTCTCCATGGAACTGGAAGATCCGGTGATGGGCCGCATCCTGCGGCATTCCTATGCCGTCGACGTCCTGCCGGAAGTGGCCTGAAGGGCGGACCCGACATCATGCTTTCCGCCTCTTCCACACCTTACGAGGCCCGTCTGGCCGCCCGCTCGGGCGGCTTCGACGCCCCGACCGCAGACGTCGCCCCCGGCTTCGTCCAGGGCAATCTGGCGGTCCTTCCCCGCGCCCTCGCCTATGATTTCCTCCTTTTCTGCCAGCGCAATCCGAAGCCCTGTCCGCTGATCGGGGTCTCGGAGCCGGGCGACCCCAAAATGCCGGCGCTCGGCCGCGATCTCGATATCCGCACCGATCTGCCGCGCTATCGGATCTGGGAGAACGGCACGCTCGTCTCCGAGCCCACCGATGTCAGCGCGTTCTGGCGCGACGATCTCGTCGCATTTCTGATCGGGTGTTCGTTCTCTTTCGAAGAGGCGTTGCTGGCGGCGCGGGTGCCGGTCCGTCACATCGACCAGGGCTGCAATGTCCCGATGTACCGGACGAGCATCCCGACCACCCCCGCCGGCTGCTTCTCCGGTCCGCTGGTGGTCTCGATGCGGCCTCTCGCACCCGCCGACCTGGTCCGCGCGATCCAGGTGACGTCGCGCTTTCCCTCGGTTCACGGCGCTCCGATCCATGTCGGAGATCCCGCTGCGATCGGCATCGCGGACATTGCGGCGCCGGATTACGGCGACCCGGTGGAAATTCGGCCGGGCGAAGTCCCGGTCTTTTGGGCCTGCGGAGTCACGCCGCAATCGGTGATCGCAAGCGTGCGCCCGGATTTCTGCATCACCCACGCGCCCGGCTACATGCTCGTCACGGACATCCCGAACGGCAGCCTGGCCGTCTGATCGCTCAGGCCGACAGGAGAAACACCCCGAACAGGGTCTGGGCGTCGGTCCAGACCTGTTCGGTGTGCCATCCCGCCGCGCGGGCGAGTTCGGCGACGTCTTCGCTCGCATATTTGTACGAGTTCTCGGTGTGGATCGTCTCTCCGGCGGCGAAGCGGAAGGTGCGGTCCGCGGCGCGCACGATCTGGTCGGCGCGGCTGACGAGGTGCATCTCGATCCGGCTTTCCTCTTCGTTGAAGAGCGCGGCGTGGGCGAAGCGGTCGAGATCGAAATTTCCGTCCAGCTCGCGGTTGATCCTCGCCAGCAGATTGAGGTTGAAGGCGGCGGTCACCCCTTCGGCATCGTCATAGGCCGCCTCCAGCCTCCGCACGTCCTTCTTCAAATCCACGCCCAGCACCAGCAGCGCGCCGGTGCCGAGCGTCAGCCGCGCCTCGACGAGAAAGCGGCGGGCCTCGGACGGGGTGAAGTTGCCGATCGTGGAGCCCGGAAAGAATCCGACTGTCCGCTGACCGTCGATCTGCGGCAGGGCGACCCGGCGCGTGAAGTCGCCGACGAGCGGAACGACGTCGAGCGCGGGATAGTCGCGTGCCAGGGCCTGCGCGGCCTCCATGAGGTGGTCGGCCGAAATGTCGATGGGGACATAGGCCGCCGGTAGATCGAGCGCATCGAGCAGGATGCGAACCTTGACCAAGGACCCCGCGCCGAACTCCACGAGCCGCGCGTTTTTCCCGGCCCGGTGCGCGATTGCACCAGCCTCCCGGCGCAGAATATCGAGCTCCGTGCGGGTCGGATAATATTCCGGCAGCCCGCAGATCCGGTCGAACAGGCGCGAGCCCTCGGCGTCGTAGAAATACTTCGCAGCCAGCGTTTTTCGCGGCGCGGAGAGGCCCGCCACGACGTCGGCCCGGAATTCGGCTGGGCCGGGGATGCCCGGGGCCGCGGTGTCACGAGCGGTCGGATTGTAGGGCATGGTCACGCATCCTCGGCGAGACGCAGGCCGGCGAACGGCCAGCGCTGGTGCGGATAGAAGAAATTGCGGTAGGTGGCGCGCACATGACCGTCCGGCGTCGCGCAGCAGCCGCCGCGCAGCACGAACTGGCTGGCCATGAACTTGCCGTTATATTCGCCGATCGCGCCGGGGGCGGCCCTGTAGCCGGGATAGGGGCTATAGGGGCTCTGCGTCCACTCCCAGACGTCGCCATACATCTGACCCGGCCGATCCGGGGCGGAGCCGCCGGCCACCGGCCGCAAATAGCCCGAGCCCGCGAAATTGCCGGCCACCGGCAAGTCGCGCGCGGCGACTTCCCATTCCGCTTCCGTCGGCAGACGCTTCCCCGCCCACCGGGCGAAGGCATCGGCCTCGTAATAGGAGACGTGGCAGACCGGCGCCTCGCGATCGACGGCGTGCTGGCCGGACAAGGTCATCGCCTCCCAACCCTGCCCGGTCTCCTCCCAATAAAGCGGCGCCACGAACTCGCCGGACTTCACCCGCGCCCAGCCGTCCGCGAGCCAGAGATCCGGGCGGCGATAGCCGCCGTCGCCGATGAAATCCATCCATTCGCCGTTCGACACCGGCCGTGACGCGATCCGGAATGGGCGCAGCAGGGCCTGATGGCGCGGGCTCTCATTATCATAAGCAAAGCCCGCGCCGTCATGGCCGATGTCGACGATGCCGCCGGGATAGTCGAAGAAACGGGCCTCGCCCGCCGCCCGCGCCAGCCCGGCGCGATAGGGCGCATAAGCCGGGCGCAGCGGATTGCGGGAAAAGAGATTGAGAATATCCATCAGGATGAGTTCCTGATGCTGCTGCTCGTGATGATTGCCGATGTCGAGAAGGGGGGCGATCGTCGGCCACAGATCCGCGTCGGCGACATCGAACAGATGCTCCATCGACTGCGTGACATGGCTGCGATAGGCGGCGACCTCCGCGACGCCCGGGCGGGTCACCAGGCCGCGCTCGAAGCGCGGGTGCCGGGCGCCAGCGGCTTCGTAATAGGAATTGAAGAGATAGGCGAATTGCGGGTGCTGGACCTCGTAGCCGGCGAGATGCGGCACCAGCAGGAAAGTCTCGAAGAACCAGCTGACATGGGCGAGGTGCCATTTGGTCGGGCTGCAATCCGGCATCGACTGCACCGTCTGGTCCTCGGCACCGAGCGGACGCGCCAGTTCCTCGCTGTGCGCACGCACGGTGCGGAAGCGCGCAACGAGGTCGTCGCGGCGGTCATGGACCGGTGCGATGCTGTTCGGACTGTGCATTTCGCGGGCTCTCCCCTCGTTCGACGCCGTCAGCGTTAAAGTCTTCGGCTGCCAGAAAGTTCAATTCGCGGCCGGCGCAGGCCGCGCTTGCAAAAGCGCTTCTTTGTATACGTCGGGTTTGAAGCCGACGATCAGTCGTCCGCCGAAATCCAGCACCGGCCGCTTGATCATGGCCGGTTGTGCGAGCATGAGGCGGATGGCGGCCGCGCGGTCGATCCCCTGCTTCTCGGCGTCGGGAAGGGCGCGGAAGGTGGTGCCGGCCCGGTTGAGAAGCACCTCCCAGCCCAGCGCGTCGACCCAGGTGCCGAGCCGTTCCGGGGTGAGGCCGTCGGTCCGGTAATCGTGGAAGCGACAGGCGATGGCATGATCGGTGAGCCAGGCCCGCGCTTTCTTCATCGTGTCGCAGGTCTTGATGCCGTAGATCGTGGTCTCGTGCGCCATATTCAGCGGCTCCCCTCAAGGTTCGACGGCCCCATCATTGCATTTGCGGGCCTCGGCCGGTATAAGCCCGCCTTCGCCCGGCATGCGCCCCCCTGGAGGCGTGCCGGCCGAAGCCGAACGGCCGCGCTGGCGGCCGTTCGTCATTCCAGAACCCATGAATTTAGGACGAGTGCCATGACTGCCATCAAGGAACTGAAGGCTGTGGCGCGCCCGCGGGCCGGCAAGGGGGCCGCCCGTGCCGAGCGCCGCGCCGGACGCGTGCCCGCCGTGATCTACGGCGAGAAGCAGGATCCGATCACGATCTCGCTCGAGCACAAGGAAATCACCCGCACGATCTATGCCGGCCACTTCCTCACCACGCTCTTCATGATCGAGGTCGAAGGCAAGCGCCACCGCGTGATCCCCCGCGACTACCAGCTCGACCCGGTGAAGGACCTGCCGCTGCACGTCGACTTCCTGCGCGTTTCGAGCGGTGCCCGCGTCACGGTCGAAGTGCCCGTGCATTTCGTGAACCAGGAGAAGTCTCCCGGTCTGAAGCGCGGCGGAACGCTCAACGTCGTGCACCACGCCGTCTCGCTGGACGCGCCGGCTGAATCCATTCCCGATCATATCAGTGTCGACATGACCGGCCTGGAAATCGGCGACAGCGTCCATCTCTCCGCAGTGACCCTGCCGGAAGGCGTGGAATCGGAGCTGCACGGCGACGACACGCTCGCCACCGTGGTCGCCCCGTCCGGCCTGAAGGACGCGGAGGCCGATGACGCCGCCGCCGCCGCGGCCGCGACCCCGGGCAAGTCCTGATCCTGTCCGCTTACGGGAGAGCGCCGTGCTGCTGTTCGCAGGCCTCGGCAATCCCGGCGGGAAATATGCCGGAAACCGGCACAATATCGGCTTCATGGCGGTCGAGGCTCTGGCCCGCCGCCATGGCTTCTCGCCCTGGCGGCGACGCTTCCAGGGCGCGGTGAGCGAGGGCGAGATCGCGGGCGAAAAGGTGCTCGCGCTGCTGCCCGAAACCTTCATGAACGAGAGCGGACGCGCGGTTGCCGAGGCGATGCGCTTCTACAAGATCCCGCTCGAGAAGGTCGTCGTTTTCCACGACGAACTCGATCTGCCGCCGGCCAAGGTCCGCGTGAAGAAGGGCGGCGGCAATGCCGGCCATAATGGCCTGCGTTCGCTCACCGCCCACTGCGGAAACGAGTATTGGCGGGTGCGGCTCGGGATCGGTCATCCCGGCGACAAGGCCTTGGTCCATGCTTATGTGCTGAGCGATTTCGCGAAAGCGGAGCGACCCTGGGTGGAGGGGGTATGCACCGCCTGTGCGGATCATGCCGGCCTGCTCGCCGAAGGCAAACCCGAGGCGTTCCAGAATCAGGCGCACCTGTTCCTGGAGGCGCAGGGGTTGGGCGCGCCCCGCCCGGTCGGAGGCGGCTGAGCCCGCTTGACGGAAAGGGTTGGCCGATGAAGAACGTGACCATCACCGTATCGGAAGACCTGCTGGCGCGGGCCCGGGTGGCTGCGGCGCGGGAAGGCATCAGCCTGTCCAAGTTCATCGCCGAGCACCTGTCCCGCGCGCTCGGCGGTCATGCCGATCCCCTCGCCCCGTTCGACCGCTGGCTCGGCGGCCCCGGATGGGGCTACGGGCCGCCGCCTGCACTGTTGCCGAAGCGTGAGGATCCCGATGAACTTGCGGTGCTTCGTGGACGCTCCGATCCTGATCTACCTCCAGGACCGCGCGGAGGCGCGCAAGCGGGCGATGGCACGCCATAGCCTGCGCTCGATCCGGCGCAACGCGGAACTCGTGGTGAGCCCGGCCACGCTCACCGACCTCTACGGCCTGGCACGGCGCCGTTTTCCCACGGTGCAGCGCGACCTGGTCCGCAACTATGTTCACGACCTCCTGCCCGCCTGCCGCTCCGTCGGCACGTCCGACCTGCTCGACCGGGCGTTCCGCATCGAGGACCGGCTGGGCCTTTCCTGGGCCCAGTGCCTCACCTTCGCCGCAGCCGCGGCCGCCGATTGCCGGTTGCTGGTGAGCGAGGATCTCGAAGATGGCCTCGCGGTGGAGCGCACCCTGGTCGTCAATCCCTTCGTGACGGATATCGAAACCGTCTTCACCTCCCTGAAAGATCGCTGAGAAAGATCGCTCGAAATGGGCTTCAAATGCGGCATTGTCGGCCTCCCCAACGTGGGCAAGTCGACCCTCTTCAACGCCCTCACCCAGACTGCCGCGGCACAGGCGGCGAACTATCCGTTTTGCACCATCGAGCCGAATGTCGGCGAGGTTGCGGTGCCGGATCCGCGCCTCGACGCGCTCGCCGCGATCGCCGCATCGGGGCAGATCATCCCGACCCGCCTGACCTTCGTGGACATTGCCGGCCTGGTGCGCGGCGCCTCGAAGGGCGAAGGGCTCGGCAACCAGTTCCTCGCCAATATCCGCGAATGCGACGCCATCGCCCATGTGGTGCGCTGCTTCGAGGATGGCGACGTGACCCATGTCGAGGGCAAGATCTCGCCGGTGGACGACATCGAGACCATCGAGACCGAGTTGATGCTGGCCGACCTCGAAAGCCTCGAAAAGCGCGCCGCAAGTCTGGAGAAGAAGGTCAAGGGCGGCGACAAGGAGGCGAAGGAAAGCCTCGACCTCATGCAGCGCGCTCTGGTCCTGCTGCGCGAGGGAAAGCCCGCCCGGCTGGTCGCGCGCAAGCCCGACGAGGAGCGCGCCTTCGGCATGCTGGGGCTGATGACTGCGAAGCCGGTGCTGTATGTCTGCAACGTCGAGGAAGCCTCGGCGCAGGACGGCAACGGCTTGTCGGCCGCGGTGTTCGCCCGCGCCGCCGCGGAGGGCGCCAAGGCGGTCGTCGTGTCGGCCAAGATCGAGAGCGAGATCGCCGTTCTCCCGCCCGCCGAGCAGAAGGATTATCTCGACGCGATCGGTCTCGACGAGCCGGGCCTCAACCGGGTGATCCGCGCCGGCTACGAACTGCTGCACCTCGTCACCTATTTCACCGTCGGTCCCAAGGAGGCGCGCGCCTGGACCATCACCCGCGGGACGCGGGCGCCGCAGGCCGCGGGTGTGATCCATTCGGATTTCGAAAAGGGCTTCATCCGCTCGGAAACCATCGCCTTCGAGGATTATGTCCGCCACAAGGGCGAAGCCGGTGCACGCGAGGCTGGGCGGCTCCGGCTCGAAGGCAAGGAATATGTGGTGCAGGACGGCGACGTGCTGCACTTCCGCTTTGCCAATTGACCGGGCGGCGCATTTGACCGCATCGCCCGGCATGACGGATGATCCCCGACCGCTGCCGGCCGGGGCCACTCGGCGCGAGCCGACGGGAAACGGGGAGGCGCCGCGTGTCTGACATCTTCTTCGAGGACTTCGTCGAAGGCGCGGTGAAAACCTATGGTGCTTATGCGGTCACCGAGGCGGAGATCCTCGCTTTCGCGCGCGAATTCGATCCCCAGCCGATGCATCTCGACCCGGAGGCGGGCGCGGCGTCTTTGCTCGGTGGTCTCGCCGCGTCCGGCTGGCACGCTTGTGCGATCGCGCAGCGCCTGATGTGCGACGGCTTCCTTCTTCAGGCGGCCGGCCGCGGCTCGCCGGGCGTCAGCGAAACGAAATGGCTGGCACCAGTCCGCCCGGGCGACGTGCTCTCGCTGCGCCGGACCGTCGTCGAGAGCCGTACCTCGAAGACCAAGCCCGATCTGGGCCTCGTCACCCTGAAACTGGAACTGCTGAAAGCGACCGGAGAGGTCGCCATGGAGCAGAGCATCGTCGTGCTGTTTGCGCGGCGGAATCCGGGAGCTCGCCTCGCATGAGCCATTTCGAGGAGATCGAGGTGGGCGCCCGCCGCACCCTCGGCAGCCACACCTTCACCCGCGAGGAAATCATCGCCTTCGCACAGAAATACGATCCCCAGCCGTTTCATCTCGACGACGAGGCGGCGAGCCGGACGCATTTCGGCAGCCTCGTCGCCTCCGGCTGGCATACCGCCGCGATGTGGATGAAGTGCTTTGTGGCGGATCGCACGCACGATGCCAAAGCGCGGGCCGGGCGCGGCGAGCCCGCCGTGCCGCTGGGTCCCTCCCCCGGCTTCCGCAATCTGCGCTGGCTGAAGCCGGTCTATGCTGGCGATACGCTCACCTATGCCACAGAGGTGCGCGCCAAGTCGCCGTCCAAGAGCCGGCCGGGCTGGGGCCTCCTCACGGCCTATAATAGCGGCGTCAACCAGCACGGCGATTTGGTGATCGATTTCGAGAGCACCGTCTTCGTCCCCCGGCGCGGCTGACGCGCTCCGAGAGCAGCAGAGTCAGCGCGCGCGACCTGCCGCTTCGGGCACTTCCTGTTCCATCTCCTTCTTGACCTGTCCGTAAGCGAGCAGCGCGAACAGGGCCGAGCCGCCGATGACGTTGCCGGCCAGCAGCGGCAGGAGAATGACCCCGAAAGCCGTGCCGAAGCCTATCTCGCCGCGCATCAGCAGAAGAAACACTTCGACCGATCCGGAAATGACGTGGGACAATTCCAGCGCCGAGATGAGCGACGTCAGCACCAGAATCACCGCGAATCGCGAATTTTCCGCACTCGGCAGCAGCCAGACCACCGTCGCCACCAGCCAGCCCCCGAGAATGCCACGCCAAAACGCATCCCCCGGCGTGAGATCGGCCAGATGGCGGGAAATTGCGAGGATCCCCTCCTGATGGGTCTGCGGCAGGAAAAGTCCGGAGGCGAGCGCCGCTCCGAAGAAGGCGGTGCCGACCAGGTTCGCCGCCAGCACCACGCCCCAGATGCGCAGCAGCGCGAGCCAGCTCCGACGCGAGGGTTCCGCCAGAACCGGCAGGACGGCGGTAAGGGTGATTTCGGTGAAGAGCTGGTAGCGGCCAAGGATCACAATCATGAAACCGATCGAATAACCCAGGCTCTCCACCAATCCGCGCCATTCCGTATCCGGCAGGTGGGCGTGAAGGGCACCCTCCCCGATCACCGAAAAGCCGATGGAGAGGCCCGCCGCGAGCCCCGACCACCACAGGCTCAAGACTGGCCGGCGCAATTCGTCGACACCCTCCCGCCGGATCACCTCGTAGACGGCGCGCGGCCGCAGATTGAGATGCTCCTCGACGACCTCATCCTCCTTCGCGGTAAGGTCGCCGCGCCCCCCATGGCCGTCATCAAGCGACTTTCTGTCCACCTTGGTCATGGCGTGCCTTCCATTGCCGAGCTGAACGCCGCGCCGACCATCCGGTTGCATCCCTGCGTTTCGGTGCCCTTGCCCCGGGCCGTGGCATGCCCCATCTTTAGGGCGTCGATCCGCCGGCCTTGAACCGGCGCGGTCAGGAGTTTTGTCGATGAACGCCACGCCGCGCCCCCGCCCGCAGGTCATGCGCATTACCGATGCCGCCGCCGCGCGCCTTCGCGAGATCATGTCCCGAACCGACCCGCCCCCGGCCGCCGTGCGCGTCGGGGTCAAGAATGGCGGCTGTGCCGGCATGGCCTATACGATGGACTATGCCACCGAGATCGGCCCGCGGGACGATGTCGTGGAAGACAAGGGCGTGAAGGTCATCGTCGATCCGAAGGCCGTGATGTTCCTGCTCGGCACCGAGATGGATTTCAAGACGGACCGGCTCTCGGCGCAGTTCGTGTTCAACAATCCGAACCAGACCTCGTCCTGCGGCTGCGGCGAATCCGTGGCAATTACGCCGGTGGCGGGCGAGTCCTCCGAACAGCGGGTCTGACGGCACGCATTCCCGCACGCGCACGTGAGGGGTGGCTATTGTGCCGCCAAGATAGTTGACATGGAAACTATCTGTATTTAGTTTCCTAGTAAATCAGGAGCCTCTATGCCACCTCCCCCTCCCGTCTCGGACCTCACGACCCATCTCGGCTTTTGGCTGCGCACAGTCTCCAATCATGTCTCCCATGCCTTCGCTGCGAAGATCGCCGAAAAAGGCGTCACCGTCGCCGAATGGACGGTGATGCGCACGCTCTATGGCAAGGACCCGATGTCGCCGAGCCGGCTCGCAGACGAGATGGGGATGACGCGCGGGGCGATCACCAAGCTTGCCGATCGACTGATCGGCAAAGCGCTGGTGCGGCGCACCGCAGACCCGCAGGACGGCCGTGCGCAGACCCTGGCCTTGACGGACCGGGGCACTGCCTTGGTGCCGGACCTCGCGAAACTGGCCGACCAGAATGATGCGGAGACGTTCGGCCACCTCCTCCCCGCTGAGCGGGACGTCTTGGAACAGAGTCTCAAACAGATCGTCGCGCACCGCCGCATCACGGCGCTGCCGATCGCGTAATCCGAACACCCTGGAGAAGACAGATGGACGATCGACAGATTGCAGCCGCCAGAACGTGCCCCGCGGGCGCCGAGACCGGTGCGATGAGCTTTCCGCAGATCGTCGGAACGCTGATGGAGACCGGCTTTGAAGCCTATGCGGTCGACTTTCGGCAGGCGCGCGCGACCTATTATCTGCCGGATGGCGACACGTTGGACCTGCCGATGCAACCGATCGAGGCCCCGGTCGCCGCCACCTTCGACGCCGCCCGGATCGCCGCCGCCATCAAGGACGCGCAATGCGGCGTGCCGGGCTACACCTATCGCGGATTCTGCAACACCGTCACAGCCGCGGGCTGTACGGGCTATCTGGTCTCGTTCCCCGGCCGGCGCGCCCTTTATATCGGGCGCACCGCCGAAACCCATGTCGAGCGATTTCCCGACTGAGGTGCCGCGAGGGGGCCGAAGCGACGGCCCGCTTCGGCCTCAGAGCCCCTCGAACAAGGCCGTCGAGAGGTAGCGTTCGGCAAAGGAGGGCACGATGACGACGATGGTCTTTCCGGCCATGTCGGCCCGGCCGCCGATCTCCAGCGCCGCCGCCACCGCCGCACCGGAGGAAATGCCGCCCGGAATCCCTTCGTAGCGGGCCAGCGCGCGGGCCGTGTCGAAGGCGGTCTGGTTGCCCACCGTCATGACTTCGTCGATCACCGCGCGATCGAGCACGTCGGGCACGAAGCCGGCGCCGATGCCCTGGATCTTGTGCGGGCCCGGCTGGCCGCCCGACAGGACCGGGCTGTCCTCCGGCTCCACGGCGACCATGCGCAAACCGGGCTTGCGCGGCTTCAGCACCTGGCCGATTCCGGTGATGGTGCCCCCGGTGCCGACCCCGGACACGACCAGATCGACCGCACCATTGGTGTCGTTCCAAATCTCCTCCGCGGTCGTTTTGCGGTGGATGGCGGGGTTTGCCTTGTTCTTGAACTGCTGCGGCATCACCGCTTTGGGCAGGTCGCGCAGCAATTCCTCGGCGCGCGCGACCGCGCCTTTCATGCCCTGCGCCGCGGGGGTGAGAACCAGTTCCGCGCCGAGCAGAGCCAGCATCTTGCGCCGCTCGACCGACATCGATTCCGGCATGACCAGGATCAGCCGCAGCCCGCGTGCCGCGGCGACGAAGGCGAGCGCGATGCCGGTATTGCCCGAGGTCGGTTCGACCAGCACAGTGTCCTCGTGCAGGACCCCGGCTTCCTCCATGGCATCGACCATGGCGACGCCGATGCGGTCCTTCACGCTGGCGATCGGATTGAAGAATTCGAGCTTGGCGAGAATGTCGGCCTTGACGTTGCGCAGCGCCGGCAGACGCTTGAGGCGCACGAGCGGCGTATCGCCAATGGTCTGGGTGATGGATTCATAAACCCGCCCGCGACCGGGCCGATGCGAGACTTCCGCCATGGACGGCACTCCCTTGCCATTGTTCGTGGGCGGGCCAGCCGCCCGCCATCGGATCAAATGATGAAATCGATGCGGTCGTGTTCCGAGCCGTGCCCCTTGGAATCGGCGGCGCGGCACAGGTCCTCCAGGGTCACCTTGTCCAAAGCGGCATCGAAGGTGTCCTCCGCGCGCGCCACGGCCGGCTGCACCACTTCGGTCACGAGAGGGGGAAGGACGATCTCCTTTTCCTCCTCCGCACCTTCGACGACACGGACGATCTCCGCCACCGAGACGCGGCGCCGCTCGCGGGCGAGCTCGTAGCCCCCGCGCGGGCCGCGAACACCCTTCAACAGGCCGGCATGGACCAGCGCCTGCAGCACCGGTTCGAGCCGGCGAGGCGGCAAATTATGGCGCGCAGCCAATGCCTTCGCGGCGACGGGCGCCCCCCGGGCATGGACGGCGACGTCGACGACGGCGGCGATGGCGAGCAGGCTCTTATCCGATAAACGCGGCATATCGCTGTGGCTATTTCAAAACCGGGGCTGCGTGAAGGCCCGTTGAACCAAAACCACCGGCCCCGCGTGCAGTTTCGTTTAATTTTCCGTCCTCGACCAGCATTATCCGTGTGACCGACGCCACGACCAGCTGGGCGATCCGCATCCCGCGCTCCACCACGAAGGGCGCCGTGCCGTGATTGATCAGCAGCACTTTGATCTCCCCGCGATAATCGCTGTCGACCGTGCCCGGGGCGTTCAGGACGGTGACGCCGGATTTCAGGGCGAGCCCGGAGCGCGGCCGCACCTGGGCTTCGAAGTCCGCTGGAAGGGCAAGCGAGAGGCCGGTCGGTACAGCCGCCCAGGCACCTGGCGCAAGCATGACCGGCGCTTCGGCGGGAATGGCGGCGAGAAGGTCGAGCCCGGCCGCGCCGGCACTGGCATAGGCCGGCAGCGCAAGGCCTTCGCCATGCGGCAGACGGGCGACGTGGACCTGGAGCACCGACGGGGTCATTCGCCGCCTCCCGCCAACGCGCCGGCGATGCGCGCCACCAATTTGCGGGCGACCTCGGCCTTGCTCGCCGAGGGCCAGTCTTCGACCCCCTCCCCGGTCACGAGATGAACGGTGTTGACGTCGCCTCCCATGATGCCGGTCGCCGGCGACACGTCGTTCGCAACGATCCAGTCGCACCCTTTGCGCAGCCGCTTCGCCTTCGCGTTCGGCACCACATTCTCGGTCTCGGCGGCAAAGCCGACCACGAGACGCGGGCGAAGCGTGCGGTGGTGCGCCACTGCGGAGAGGATGTCGGGATTTTCCACCAGCGCCAGAGCCGGCGCCCCCTCCCCGTCCTTCTTGATCTTCTGCCCGGAGGCCGTGGCCACCCGCCAGTCTGCGACGGCGGCGGCGAACACCGCGGCATCCACCGGCAAATGTTCCTCGACGGCGGCGAGCATGTCCTGCGCGCTCTCGACCCGCACCAAGGTGACACCCCGCGGGTCCGGCACGTCCACCGGACCGGAGATCAGGACCACTTCGGCGCCGGCGGCGGCGGCGGCAGCGGCGATCGCATGCCCCTGCTTGCCGGACGAGCGATTGGCGATATAGCGGACCGGGTCGATCGGCTCGTGGGTCGGCCCGGACGTGACGAGCAGCCGGCGGCCCTTCAGCAGCACGCCTTCGTCGGAAAAGCGCGCCTCGATCGCGGCGATCAGTTCCGCGGGCTCGGCCATCCGGCCCTCGCCGAATTCGCCCCGCTCCGCCATGGCGCCGGAATTCGGCCCGACGAAGAAGATCCCGTCCTCCCTCAGACGGGCGACGTTGCGCCGGGTCGCGGGATGCGCCCACATGCGCGGATTCATGGCCGGCGCCATCAAAACGGGCTTGTCGGTGGCCAGCAAGGCGGTCGAGGCGAGATCGTCGGCGAAACCGTTCGCAGCCTTCGCCATCAGGTCCGCCGTCGCGGGCGCGACGACGACGATGTCGGCCTCGCGGGACAGGCGGATATGGCCGATGTCCTGCTCGGCGGTGAGATCGAACAAATCGTCGAACACCCGTTCCCCGGAGAGGGCGCCGACCGAAAGCGGGGTGACGAACTGCTTGGCGGCGCGGGTGAGGATCACGCGGACGCTTGCCCCCCGATCCTTCAGGCGGCGGATCAGCTCCAGGCACTTATAGGCGGCGATCCCGCCGCCTATGACGAGGAGGATGCGACGTTCGTGCAGCATGGGACCACCTCTCGCGCGGACCGGCGCTGGATAGCAGGAAATCGCCGGAAAGGGCATCGCCCTTCCTGCTGCACGTCTATTTCAAAGCGAGGATCAAAAGCGCGAGCGCGATCACCCAGAGCGCGGCATTGCCCCAGAAGGCCCGGCGGGCTTCGGCGCGGCCGATCCCCTCCAGGGTCTCGGGCGACAGAGACAGGCCGCTGCGGGTGGCTTCGTCGAGTTGGGTCACCACCCGTCCCGCCCGGGTGAGCAGAGCGGGCACGTCGGCGACGAACGACCCGACTTCGCCGAGGCCTGCGCCGGCCTCCTGAAGGCGGCCGACCGGCCCGAGATTGCGGGCGATCCAGTCTTCGACGACCGGGGCCGATGTCGTCCACATATTGAGTTGTGGATCGAGCGAGCGGGCGACACCCTCCACCACCACCATGGTCTTCTGCAGCAGAACCAGTTCCGGCCGCGTCTTCATGTCGAAAAGCGCGGTCACCTCGAGCAGCAGCGACAGCAGCTTGGCCATCGAGATCTGCTCGGCGCTGCGGGAATGGATCGGCTCGCCGATCGCCCGTATGGCGAGCGAAAAATCCTCCACCGAATGGTGCATCGGCACGTAGCCCGCGTCGAAATGCACCTGCGCGGTGCGGCGCCAGTCGCGGGTGATGAAGCCGTACAGGATCTCCGCGAGAAACCGGCGCTCCTTCACCCCGAGCCGCCCCATAATGCCGCAATCGACCACGGCGAGCCGGCCCTGCGCGTCGACGAACAGATTTCCGGGATGCATGTCGGCATGGAAGAAGCCGTCCCGCATCGCCTGCCGCAGGAAGGACTGCATAACGATCCGCGCCAGCGCCTTCAGATCGTGGCCGGCCGCTTCCAGAG
This sequence comes from Aquabacter spiritensis, assembly GCF_004346185.1. Taxonomy (GTDB): domain Bacteria; phylum Pseudomonadota; class Alphaproteobacteria; order Rhizobiales; family Xanthobacteraceae; genus Aquabacter; species Aquabacter spiritensis. Next base: position 319,438 of record NZ_SMAI01000001.1, read on the forward strand.
CGGTCCGGTCGGACAGCTTTATCCCCTCGATCCATTCGGTGGTGAGCACTTCGCGGCCCGAGCGGTCCCAATCCACCGCCGGCACGTAAATCTCTGCGTCGTCCTTGGTGTTTTCCTTCAGCTCGGCATAGGCGGCGGCTTCCAGGCGCAGGTCCATTTCCATGGACACCGACCGGGCGAGCGTTTCCACCACCGCCTCGAGCCTCAGGCGCCGCGCCTCCGGGGAATTGCGCTCGGCGAACGCGGCGAGCCGGCGAAAGCTCGCCATGTCGCTGCGGAACCGGTGCTCGATGTCGGGGCGCAGAACCTTGACGGCCACGGTGCGGAACGTCCCGGCCCCGTCCGGCACCTGCGCCTGATGTACCTCGGCGATGGACGCGGCGGCGACCGCCGGTCCGAACGCCGCAAAAGCCGAGGACAGCGGGCGGTCCAGGGCTTCGGCGACCATCGCCTCCGCAATGTCCTGGCCGAAGGGCGGCATGCGATCCTGAAGAACCTCCAGGTCGCGGGCAACCGTGGTTCCCACGACGTCGGGACGGGTCGCCAGGAATTGCCCGAGTTTCACGTAAGACGGGCCGAGCCGCCCCAAAGCGGCGGACAGCCGCGCCGCGCGGCTGCCGGCATCCGGCCGCGCGATCAGACGGGCGATGTGCAGCAAGGGCCGTGCGGGCGGCGGCACGGCTCCGGAGGGAACCAGGCTGAGCACGCCCTCGCGGGCCATGACATAGCCGGACCGGGCGAGGCGGGCGAGGTCGGCGAGAAGCAGAATCACGCGTCGGTCCCGGGTGCGGCGCCGTTCGGCGCGAGACGTGGCTGGGCCATCAGATGCGGTACCCGGAATGCAAGGCTACCACATTGCCCGTCATGGACGTGTGCGTGACATGGCCGAAGCCGGCGTCCCGCATCATGCGGGCGAACGCTTCCGGCGCCGGAAAGCGGCGAATCGATTCCACCAGATACCGATAAGGTTCGGCATCCCCGGCCACGCGGCGGCCGAGCTCGGGAATCACCCGGAAGGAATAGGCCTCGTAGATCTTGTCGAGCATCGGCACGTCGACGCGGGAAAACTCGAGAACCAGCGCCCGGCCGCCCGGCTTCAGCACGCGACACATCTGCCGGAGCGCCACATCGATGCGCGGGACGTTGCGGATGCCGAAGGCGATCGTGACGGCGTCGAAATGCGCATCCGGAAAGGGCAGCGCCTCGGCATTGGCTTCGACGAACTCGACCCGTCCGTCGAGCCCGGCTTTCGCGGCGCGCGCGCGCCCGACTTCGAGCATGTCCGAATTGATGTCGGCCACGACGGCCTGCGTCCCGACGCCGCCGGCCCGCACCACGCGGAAGGCGACGTCACCGGTCCCTCCGGCGAGATCCAGCAGCCGGAACGAACGCTCGCCCTTGGGGGGGCGCACCTTGGAGACCAGCGCGTCCTTCCACAGCCGATGAAGGCCGCCGGACATGAGGTCGTTCATGATGTCGTAGCGCCGCGCGACCTTGTGGAACACGTCATCGACGAGCCCCTGCTTCTCCGCGAGGGGGACGGTCCGGTAGCCGAAATGCGTGTCCGCACCCGGCTCCGCTGCGGGGCCGACATGGGGCGCGTCTGTGCGGGGCAAATCGGTCATTTCGGCTCGCGCGGCTACTTTGGGCGTTGACGAACCTTACCGGATCGCGACCGTGAGCGCCAATCGGCGCCGCCGCCGCACCCCGCGACGCCGGAAAGCCGGCGTCGCGCTCGTCCCCTCAGCCGCGGCGGCGCCAGCGGGACCGGGTGGTCTCGACGCTGTCGATCTGGTCCAGAGGCAGCAGTTCAAGTTCGAAGAAGCCATCCGCGTCGCGCGAACGACGCCGCGGCGCCTGGGTCTGGAACCCTGGCACGCCCTTGGCGCGGCGCGCTTCGATCTCCTGCCGCATCGGGAACACCGGAACATTGATGGTAAATGTCATGGCGACCTCCGATAGGGTTAACAAGATGCGTACTGCCCCTCTTGCCGGAGACGAGGTTCTACTTTCGAAATGCTTAAAGAAAGCACCGCGATCTCTCTCCGACACGAGAGAGACTGAAGGTCGATCGGGGCGGGAGTTTGGCGGTGCCGGGGAGGAACCGGGACCATCCCAAGGCCAAGATGACGCCGAGCGAGACGACGCCGAAGACGGGCTATTCGGCCGCCGGACGAGAAATCCGGCGCTGCGCCAGAAGGGCGCGCAGCGCAGCCGGCTTCAGCGGCTTGTGGAGAACCGTCATGTCCGCCGCGCGGGCGGCGTCCCGCACCTTGCGGGTCCGGTCCGCGGTGATCAGGACCGCCGGCAAATCGCCGAGCTTCCAGCGCAAGGCGATGACCGCATCGATGCCGTGGCCGCCGTCGAGATGGTAATCGACCAACACGAAGTCCGGCTTGGCGCGGGCGGCCCTCACTTCGCGCAGCGCGCCGGTCGCATCCTGCGCCTTAATGACGGTGCAGCCCCAGCCGGTGAGCAGCAATTCCATCCCGTCGAGGATCGTCGCCTCATTGTCGATGGCGAGGATGACGAGCCCTTGAAGCGGCGCCAGTGCGATGCCGGCAGGCCGCGACGCGGGGGTCACGTCCGGCAGCGCCACCGCGATCGGGAGTTCGACGGCAAAGCCCGATCCCCGGCCCGGCACCGAGCGGATGGTGACCGGATGCTCCAGAACGCGTGCGATCCGCTCGACGATGGAGAGGCCGAGGCCGAGGCCGCGCGCCTGCCGCGCGCCCTGGTCGAGCCTCTGGAATTCCTGAAAGATCACCTTGTGCTTGGAGCGCGGGATTCCCATGCCGGTATCCCAGACCTCGACCCTGAGCTTGCCGCGCCGCCGCCGGCACCCCACCAGGACGCGTCCTTTCGGCGTGTATTTGATGGCGTTCGAAATCAAATTCTGAAGCAGACGACGAAGCAGACGACGGTCCGAACGCACGGTCAGCGAGGAGGCGACGAAAGTGAGCTCGAGCTTCTTCTCCGCCGCCATGGGGGCAAATTCGAGTTCGAGCTGGCGCATCACCTCGCGAATTCTGAACGGCGCGAATTCCGGCCGCATCGCGCCGCTGTCGAGCCGCGAGATGTCGAGCAAAGCGGACAGAATGTCCTCCACGGCCTCCAGGGATGAATCGATGTTCCCGGCGAGTCGCGCCTGATCCGGCGCCTGGGCACGCTCGACCAGGCTCGTCACATAAAGCCGCGCGGCATTGAGCGGCTGGAGGATGTCGTGGCTGGCGGCGGCAAGGAAGCGGGTCTTTGAAAGATTGGCCTCGTCGGCGGCGGTGCGGGCGCGCTCCAGGGCGCGGTTCAAGCGCTCGAGTTCGTCTGTCCGCTCGCGAACGCGGCGTTCGAGGGTCTCGTTGGCGCTCTCCAACGCCATCTCCGCTTCGACCGAGGCCGAAATGTCCGTGAAGGTGACGACGATGCCGCCGTCAGGCAGGGGGTCTGAACGCGCTTCGATCGTCGCGGTGCGGTGGCGTAGGCGCTCCTGACAGCCAGGCCCGCCCGCGGCATAGCGGGCCAGGCGCGTGCCGATCGCCTCCAGCCCATCCTCCGGCTCGGCCGGGGCATGGCGCAGGATCTCCTCCAGCGGCACGCCGATCGCGTAGCATTCCGGCGGGAGGTCCAGCATGTCGCCGAACTGCCGGTTCCAGCAGACGAGGTGGAGTTCGCGATCGAACACCGCGATTCCCTGGCCGACATGATCGATCGCGGTCTGGAGCAGTTCGCGATTGTACTGGATCGCGGCCGAGGCATCATCCAAAAGCTTCAGCGCAGCCTTGGTGGAGACGGCGCGCTTGCGCAGCAGGAGCGACAGAACGAGGCGCGACGAGGCCGCCCCGATCGCCGAGGCCAGCAAATGCTCGGCATAGCGCACCAGTTGCGCATCGGCCTCGTGGCGCGGGTCGAGCTTCGCGCCGCGCTCGCGGGCGAAATTGCCGAAGGCCGATCGCGCGCGTTCCTCGCCGAGATAGCGGGCGACCGTGGTCACCAGTTCCTCCACCGTGACCGAAGAGCGCCACCGCCGGAATGTCGGACGCGGCAGCACCGGTTCGGTGGCGATGAAGAGCTCGGCCTGCACCTGTTCGATGGAGGACGGCCGGGTCAGCAGCGAGACGCTGATCAGCAGCAGCGTGTTGAGCCCCAGGCTCCAGGCCACCCCATGGGCAAGAGGGCCCGCTTCGAGGCCGAGCAGATGGGTGGGGCGCAGCAGACCAATCCCGAACGGCCCCTCCTCGACGAGCAGATGCGGCACCAGACCGGCATCGGCGAGGCTCGGAAGCAGCAGCGTATAGCCCCAGACCAGGATGCCGGCCAGGATGCCGGTGATCGCCGCCTTGGCCGTTACGCGGCGCCACAGCAGTCCGGCCGCGAAGGCCGGCCCGACCTGCGCCACGGCCGCGAAGGACAGGAGGCCGATCTGGGCGAGCTGCACGTCGCCGGTCGTGCGGTAATAGAGATAGGTCAGGAGCAGGATCGTGAAGATTGCGGCGCGGCGCACCGAAAGCAGCACGCCCACCATGTCGTGCGGCGTCTGCTGCATCTCGCCGCGCGCCGCGCGCCGCCGCAGCAAAAGCGGCATGATGAGGTCGTTCGAGATCATGATGGCGAGCGCCACGGTCTCGACGATCACCATCGCCGTCGCCGCCGAAAGGCCGCCGACAAAGGCCAGCAGAGCCAGAGCCTCCGCTCCGGCCGCCAAGGGAACCGCCAGCACGAACACGTCGCGGTCGACCGTCTGGAGCGGGAACAGCACCATGCCGGCGAGCGCCAGCGGCACGACGAAGAGATTGATCAGAACCAGATAGAGCGGGAACAGCCAGCGTGCGCGCCGGATCTCCTCGACACCGCGATTCTCCACCACCGCGACGTGGAACTGGCGCGGGAGAAGAACGAAGGCGCCGGCGGATAGGACCGTCATCGTCACCCAATTCTCGAGCGAAATGCCGCGCTCGAAGGGCGCAACGACGCCGGTCTCGCGGGCCGCATGAAGCAGGGCGCCGGGACCGTCGAAAAGGAGGAAGGTGACGAAGAAACCGACCGCGAGAAACGCGACCAGCTTGACGATGGATTCCGCCGAGACGGCCAGCATCAGGCCTTCCTGGTGCTCGGTGGCGTCGGCATGGCGCGTGCCGAATAAGACGGCGAAGGCGGCCATGGCGAAGGCGACGAACAAAGCGAGGTCGCCGCCGATCGAGCCCGGCAGCGGTTCCGAGCCGAGATGCCCCATCATCGCCAGAAGCGAGGACGAAACCGCCTTGAGCTGCAAGGAGATATAGGGAATCGAGCCGACGATGGCGACGACCGTCACGAGCGCGGCGATCCCCTGATGCTTGCCGTAGCGCGCCGCCATGAAATCGGCGATCGACGTGATGTTCTGCGCCTTGGCGAGACGGACGATGCGCGTCAGAACCGGCGTCGCCGCGACGATGACGATGATCGGGCCGAGATAGATGGTGAGAAAGTCAAACCCCTGGAGGGTGGCGAGACCGACCGATCCGAAGAAAGTCCACGAGGTGCAATAGACCGCCAGCGAGAGCGAATAGATCAGCGGGCGCGGCGCGACGCTGCGGTTGGCGCGGCGCAGCCGATCGCCGAAACTCGCCACGGCAAACAACAGGCCGATATAAGCGAGCGCGACGAAGACGACGAGCCAAGCTTGCAGCATGTCCTCACGGGTCCGGGACTCCAGCGGCGGCACGGCATAAGCCGCGGCGCTGGCCGCGCCACTGCGGAGGCCGCACCGCCGGCCCGACCGGGGCACTCCCGCGGCTCCGACTCTTTACGCAAAGTGACACCCTGTCCAGATGGTTGCATCGGCCGGGATGAGCGAGCGGCGTGGGTTTTGGAGCGGACCTGCGCACCGCCTGCGGACCCGGCCACCCGACGGGGTCGCCTGCGAAGCCGAGGCGCTTCGCCGGTTCAGGTTCGTCCTCGCCGGAAATGCGAGGAAGAGCTGCGCCGCGTCGCACAAGGTTTTTCACTTTTCCTTCGCTCTAGCCTCGGATAATCCCATGCGAGGTGCGCCGTTGGGGACGTGGCGCGGGGCGGTCTGAAGCGGCGGCCCGGGGCGATGAGAGAGGCCTGCGACGATGGCTTTCAGTTTGAGGATCCTGGCATTGACGGCGCTCGTCCAGGCGGGTGCGCTTTTGTTCGGCACGATGGCCATGGCCCAGTACACTCCAGTCCCGCCCCGCGGGATCGGTGCCGCGCTGGACGTGGGCGACCAACCGGGGCTCGTGCCGCCGGCCGACGACGAAGTGGACATGGATCCGGCCTATCGCCGGCAGCCGGTCTATTTCCGCACCAGCGAGCCGGCGGGAACGATCATCATCTCCACAAACGACCGGTTTCTTTATCTCGTCGAAGGCAACAACCGCGCGCTGCGCTACGGCATCGGCGTCGGCCGTGACGGCTTCACTTGGCAGGGCCTCGTGAAGGTGGTGCGCAAGGCGGAATGGCCGGACTGGACGCCGCCGGCGGAAATGATTCAGCGCCAGCCCTATCTCCCGCGCTTCATGGCGGGCGGACCGGGCAATCCGATGGGCGCGCGCGCGCTTTATCTCGGCGGCACCGTCTATCGCATCCACGGCACGAACCAGCCCGACACGATCGGCTATGCCGTGTCGTCGGGATGTTTCCGTCTCGTCAACAGCGAGGTGATCGACCTCTACAACCGGGTGCCGGTCGGAACGAAGGTCATCGTCCGCCAAGCGGTCGAACTCTGATCCGATTTTGGCCGCCCCCCCGGGCGGCCTTTTCGCTTCTGCGGCGCCGGTCGGCACCGCAATCCTCCCTGAACAGATCGAAGAGGCTTCTGCCATGAAGACCCTCCTGACCCTCCTCGCCGGCGCCACGCTGGCGCTTTCGGCGCACGGCGCGGGCGCGCAGACGCTCAAGGCCGTGAAGGATCGCGGCGAATTGAACTGCGGGGTCAGCCGGGGCCTTCCCGGCTTCTCCCAGCCCGACGCCAAAGGCACCTGGACCGGCTTCGACGTGGATTTCTGCCGCGCCGTCGCCGCCGCCGTGCTGAACGATCCCGCCAAGGTGAAATTCGTTCCTCTCTCCGCGGACGACCGTTTCCCGGCACTCCAGAACAGCGCGATCGACGTGCTCTCACGCAATTCCACCTGGACCCTCGAGCGCGAGGCCAAGCTGAACCTGCTGTTCGGCCCCATCACGTATTATGACGGCCAGGGCTTCCTGGTGCCGAATTCGCGCAAGGTGCTGTCGGCCCTGGAACTCGACGGATCCAAGGTGTGCGTCCAGAGCGGTACGACCGCCGTCGGCTACACCGAGGACTTCTTCAAGACCAACACGATGAAGCTCGAACTCGTGACCGTCCCGACCTCCGAGGAGATGGTCAAGGCCTATGAGGACGGCCGCTGCGACACGCTGACGACGGATGTCTCTCAGCTCTTCGCGCTGCGCCTCGTGATGAAGAAGCCGGCCGACCACATCGTGCTGCCCGACGTGATCTCCAAGGAGCCGCTCGGCCCCGTGGTGCGCCAGGGCGACGACCAGTGGTTCAACATCGTCAAATGGACCCATTACGCCATGTTGAACGCCGAAGAGCTCGGCGTGACCCAGGCCAATATCGAAGCCGCCTTGAAGTCCCAGAAGCCGGATGTGAAGCGGCTGGTCGGCAATGAGGGCAATTACGGCGAGCAGCTCGGCCTGACCAAGGATTATGCCGTGCGGATCGTCAAGGCGGTCGGCAATTACGGCGAGGTGTATGAGCGCAATGTCGGCACCGGCTCGAAGCTCGCGATTCCGCGTGGCATCAATCAACTCTGGAATCTCGGCGGGATCCAATACGCCCCGCCGGCCCGCTGAAGCCGCCCCCCGCCTCGGCGCTCGCTGAAACGTGAGCGTCGAGGCGACCTAGCGTCATCGACCGGAAGCCGGCCCCGCCTTAGGCTCCGCGCGCCCCGCATCGGAGGCCAAGGAGAGAGCCATGTCCGAGCTTTCGCGCCGCAATTTTCTCGCAGTCGCCGCGGCCGGCGCTGCGGGATCGACCCTCGTCTCGGCCCCCCTCGCCGCCCCCGCTCTCGCCGCCGCGCCGCCTGCAGCGACCCAGGTGCCGAGCGCCTACCGCTACAAGGTGGGCGATGTCGAGGCGACCGTCGTGAGCGACGGCGTCCGGACGTTCCCCCTGGCCGACAATTTCGTCCGCAACCAGCCGCGCGAAGCCGTCAACGCCGCGCTGAAGGCCGGCTTTCTCCCCGAAAACCAGGTGACGGTGAATTTCAACATCCTGCTTCTGAACACCGGCGGAAAGCTCGTCGTGGTCGATACCGGAAACGGCCCCGCCCAAGGCACGGTCGGTCTCAGCCAGGGCACGATGGCCGCAATCGGCATCGATCCCAAGACCGTGGATGCGGTGGTGATCTCGCATTTCCACGGCGACCACATCAACGGCCTCCTCACCGCCCAGGGCACACCCGCTTTCCCCAATGCTCAGGTGATGGTGCCGGAGGCCGAATGGGCCTTCTGGATGGATGACGGCGCGATGAGCCGCGCCCCCGACGCCATGAAGGGCGCCTTCCAGAATGCCCGACGCGTCTTCAAGCCGTTCGAGGGCAAGGTGGAGAAATATGGTTGGGACAAGGAGATCGTGCCCAACCTCACGCCGGTCGCCACCAATGGCCATACGCCGGGCCACACCTCGTTCCGTCTCGCCTCCGGAAATTCCAGCCTGTTCATCCAATCGGACGTGACCAACATCCCCGTTCTGTTCCTGCGCAACCCCTCCTGGCATGTCATGTACGACATGGATGCCGCCAAGGCGGAAGAGACGCGCAAGCGGGTCTACGACATGGTCTCGGCCGAGCGCATGCTGGTCGCCGGCTTCCACTTCCCCTTCCCCGCCGCCGCCCATGTCGAGAAGGATGGGGCGAACTATCGCTACGTGCCGATCAACTGGATGCCAGTCCTGTAAGGTCGTCTCACACGTGCTCGCGGTGCGGCCGATGCCCGGCCGCACCGCAACCATCGTCCCGACAACACGGCCGAGGACAGCGCCGTCGCCGGGTTCGGCCCATAGCGCCCCTCGCGCGCGTCGCCTCAGAATTTCATCTTCACCGCGACGGAGGCGAGCTGGGAGAAGAAGCCGGACGGGCTGGCCTGGACATCGTAATAGACGCCGAGGTCGAGCGTGTCCGAGGCCGGCCCGGCAAGGCCGATGCCCCCCGAGAGCAGCCAGGGCGAAACCTCGGGGCCCGATGTCACGAAAGTCGGCCCCCCGCCGGCGAAGAAGGCGGTGATCTGGGTCTCATTGTCGAGTGCGTTGTAGCCCACCGCCCCTTTGGCGGTGAGTTGCATCCCGTTCGCGAGGCGATAGGCGCCGCGCAGCCCGGCCGACAGGACGAGTTCCTGATAGAGCTGCGAGCTGACCTGAAGGTTCAGCGCCCCGGCCCCGGACTCGGCATAACTGCCCGCCCGCACCTGGGCATAATCGAGCCGCAGCTGCGGCGCCAGACTGGTCCCCGGCGCGACATTCAGCATCTGGCGCATGCCGCCGCCGACATGGACGGTGTTGCCGGTATAGTCCGCCGTCGCCGTGCTGCCCATAAAGGCGATGGCGCGGGAGGTCGCGTTCTGGTTCAGGCCGAGATCGGCCTCGAGATCGAGGGCGAAGCCGCCCGGCGAAGCAATGCTGCCATAGAGCCCGATCTGATAGGTATTCGTATCGAGGCTGCTGGGCGCGATCCCGGAATAACTGGTGATCTGGTTATAGGCATACGAGAAGGACCCGCCGGCCACGACGCCGGGTGCGAACACACGGTCCAGACCGGCGATGAAGCCGCCTCCGGCCGTGTGATAGCCGGGCACGCCATCCTGCGTGCTCTGGGTCGCGAGCGATCCGAACGGCTTGATCCAGGCATTGCGCGCACTGCCCCGGTCGTCCTGCTGGAGGGTGTCGATGCGATCCTGCACCAATTGCTGCGTGATGCGCTGGGTGTTGAAGGTCGCCTGCGCCGCCGCGCCGGAGAGCACCGGCACGGTCTGGCTGACCGCCGCATTGAGCGCGGCGCCTTGCAGCGTGTTCAACTGACCGATGACGGGCGCGAGCGGCCCGAACAGGCCGTCGGATGTCCCGGCGACCGAATAGAGCGCGGTCGCGGCGCCGACGGCGGAGGGGTTCTGCGCGGCCGCGACCGTGCGGGAATAAGCCGGCACCAGGGACAGCCCGGTAATATCGCCGGTGAAGATGCCGCGGATATCATAGCTGCCGAGAAGCATCTGCGCCGCCGCAGGATCGCCCTCCGCAGCGCCATACAGGCTGACGAGGGTGCCATCCTGGATGACGTTGAACAGCACCTTGCCCTGCGGCGTGATCGAGCCGAGCACCGTGAAGCTGGAATTGGGGTTGCCGTCCGGGCCGACGCCCACGCCCCAGAAATAGCCGCTCTTGTAATTGGTGAAGACCACGGTGCCCGGTGCCGCCGAGCCGAACAAAGCCGGGCTGACGACCCGCCAGGGTGTCCCCGCGGTCCAGGCCCATTGCGGCGACGCATTGCTCGGCACCACTTGGGCCGTCGGCGGGGTGAAGGTCGCCGGATCATAGGGCGTCATATAGGCCCAGTGCGTGACGAGCAGGCTCGTCCCGGTGATCATTTGCATTTCCATGGTGGTCACGTCGCCGACCTGCTGCATCTGGCCGAGGCCGATCGTAGAGACGCCCGTGGCGGGCGTGAACAGCATGGTAATCATGCCGTCGGTCGTCACGACGCCGTGAATTTCGAGATAGGACGTGCTGACGATCGGCCCGATCTGGAGTTGGCCCGTGGAGGTGCCGGAGAACACGCCGTTAACCGAGGTGCCGAGGCTCCACAGCGTCTGATCGCCGATCGGCACGGGGTCCGCGAAGGATGTGCTGGGCGCGGCATAGGCCAGCATCTGCGGGACGGTCACATACCAGTTCGAATTGGAGATGATCGCGTCCCACGCGCTCGACTGCGCCAGCGCGCCCCCGCCTCCGGCCAAAAACAAGCTCAGGCTGGAGACTGAACACAACCAGATTCGCGCCCGCCGACCGCAATTTCCGCCCATTCCCTTATCCACCGACTGCCCGGCGGCCCCCTTTTCTTCTGCCTTCACCTCACAATTCTAAGACGTTCGCCGCCGACGCGAAATGGCACGTTTTGCGCAAGCCCTTGAACCGCGGCCATAACAGCCCGATGCACCCGAGGTCGTCCACAAGATCGCATCCCGCACTATCCCCGCGGAAGCCCGCCGGGGCGGGTCTGCGCGCCGACCCAGGCCGCAAAGTCCGAATCAGCACCAGCAAGGGGGATCAGGACGATGGCGGGCACCTCGTAGGGATGCTCGGCCTTCACCCGGGCCATCAGATCGGCCGCGCACGTTGCCGTGGTTTTGAGCAGAAGCACCACCTCGTCGGCCCGCTCCATCACCCCCTGCCACGCATAGACCGAGATCATGGTGGGCAGGATGTTGGCGCAGGCGGCGAGCCGTTCGGCGACCACGGTGCGGGCGACGGCCTCGGCGGAGGCCACCGACGGAAAGGTCGAATAGACGAGCTTCAGGTCCATGGCGCCCCTCCCGATCAGCAAGGGACCATGCCCACCGGGCGCCGCCTCGACAAGCCCGCCCGCGCCCGATACGAAGGCGGGGCGCCGTTTCGGCGCATCGAGAGGAGCCGCCGGCGCGGCCGTCATGAGACCGAGCCCGCCATGATCGATCCTCCACTCATCCCCGCAACGGCCGGATCGCCCGGCGACGAGACGCCGGAGAGCGAGGCGCGCGCGTTCCACAGGATCGCTTTCGCCGCCGCCGCCACGCCCGAGGCCGAGGCGGCGCGGGAGCGGCTGATCGCCCGCTATGGCCGGGTGGACCCGGCCGAGGCCGACGTCATCGTCGCCCTCGGCGGCGATGGCCTTATGCTTCAGACGCTTCATGCCTGCCGCGGCCGCGGCGTGCCGATCTACGGCATGCACCGCGGCTCGGTCGGCTTCCTCATGAACACCTATCGCGAGGACCGGCTGCCCGAGCGCCTCGCGGCGGCCGTCCAGGTGGCGATCCACCCGCTTCTGATGGAGGCGGTCGATCAGGCGGGCGCCGAATACCGGGCGCCCGCCTTCAACGAAGTGGCTCTTTTTCGCCAGACTTATCAAGCCGGTAAGCTGCGCGTCTCGATCGACGGCAAGGTGCGGCTGGAAGAACTGATCTGCGACGGGGTGATCGTCGCGACGCCGGCCGGCTCGACCGCCTACAATCTCTCCGCCCATGGGCCGATCCTGCCACTCGGCACGCCTCTGCTTGCTTTGACGCCAATTTCTCCGTTCCGCCCGCGCCGCTGGCGGGGGGCGCTGGTGCCGGACAAGGGGCGGATCGAGATCGAGGTGCTGGACTGCGGCAAGCGGCCGGTGAGCGCGGTGGCGGACCATTTCGAGGTGCGCAATGTGGTGCGGGTCACCGCGAAACTGGATTCGAATACCTCTTCATCCATGCTATTCGACCCCGATCACGGGCTAGAAGAGCGCATCTTGCGCGAACAATTCGTCTATTGAGGCGCGGGCTCACCCCCACCCCGATCCACCTCCGCGGCGCGCATGGTCTTCTCCTCCGTCACCTTCCTCTATTATTTCCTGCCGGCCTTCCTCCTGGCCTATTTCGCGGTCCGGGGGACGCGGGCGCGCAACATCGTTCTGCTCGCCTTTTCGCTCGTCTTCTACGGCTGGGGCGGGCTGTCGAACCTGATCGTGCTCGGCGTCTCGATGGCCGGCAATTACGCCGCCGCTCTGGCCATCGGCGCGCGGCCGGCGGGCCGGCGGCTCGGCCCGCTCTGGATCGCCGTCGGGCTCAATCTGGCGGGTCTGGTCTTCTTCAAATATATCGGCTTCCTGGCGGCGAACCTGAACCTGCTTCTGCCGGACGCCTGGGCGCTGCCGGTGCTGCATGTGGAGCTGCCGCTCGGCATCTCCTTCTTCACCTTCCACGCCATCTCCTATCTCATCGACATCTATCGCGGCCGGGCGCGCGCCAATGGGCGGTTCGAGGAGATCGCGGTCTATATCACCATGTTTCCCCAGCTCGTCGCCGGGCCGATCGTGCGCTATTCGACCATCGCGACCCGCATCCGCGACCGGCGCACCACTGCGGGGCGCGTCTCGGCGGGGCTGCGCATCTTCGTCATCGGCCTGTCCTGGAAGGTGCTGATCGCCGACGAGGTCGCGCCGATCGCGGCTCTGGTGTTCGACGGCGGCACGGCTTTAAGCTTTTCCGCCGCCTGGCTCGGCCTGCTGGCTTATGCGCTGCAGATCTATTTCGACTTCGGCGGCTATTCCAACATGGCGATCGGCCTCGCTTTGGCGATGGGCCTCAATTTCCCGCGCAATTTCCGCCTGCCCTACGGCGCGCGCTCGATCACCGATTTCTGGCGCCGCTGGCATATGAGCCTGTCGAGCTGGTTCCGCGACTATGTCTATATCCCTTTGGGCGGCAACCGCCGGGGCCATCTGCACACCGCGATCAATCTGTGGACCGTGTTTCTGCTGTGCGGGATATGGCACGGGGCGAGCTGGACCTTCGTGATCTGGGGCGCCCATCACGGCCTGTTCCTGGTGTTGGAACGCACGCGGTTCGGCGCCGCTCTGGCGCGCGCGCCCCGCGTCCTGCGCCATGCTTATGTGATGCTGGTCTTTCTGTCCGGCTGGGTCTGGTTCCGCGCGCCGACCCTGCCGGACGCGCTGGATCTGTTCTCGGCGCTGGTCGGGCTCAACGGGTTCGCGGCGCTCTCGCCGGCTCTGGTCGGAGCGCTTCAGCCGGTGACCATCGCCATGATGATCCTCGGCTGGCCACTCGCCATCTGGGGCCTGCCGACCCCGCCGCCCGGCCCCGTACCGGCGAAACTGCGCCGCCTTCTGTTCGCGGTCTGCGACACCGCCGTCATGCTGGCCATTTTCGTGCTCAGCGTGATCACGGTCGGGGCGGCCAACTACAGTCCGTTCCTCTATTTTCAATTTTAGAGCCCGATCGGTGAACCGGTCTTCCCGGTCATCGAGAGAGACATGACGATGCCGCTGCTCCTCGCCTATCGCCGCTGGTGGTGCCTGATCTTCGCCGGCGTGCTGCTCCTGCCGACTTTGGGCCATGTCCTGCCGGACATTCCCGGACCCGCCCGCCCGGTGATCGCCCCGGCGGAGCGCTGGTGGATGCGCGCGACGGAGCGGCTCGATCCCTTCATCAACGCCAATTTCGGCTTCCGCGGCGTGATCATGGCGGCGAATGCCGGCTATGCCCGCGCCTTCGACAGCACGCGCGCCCGGCCGGTGGCGATCGGCGCCGACGGGCAGCTCTTTTATACCGGCGACCGCACCATGGATCAGGCGCTCGGCCTGCTGGTCCGCCGGCCGGCCATGGCGGCGCTGGGGGAGACGCTCGCCCGGCTGCAAGCGACGCTGAAGCCCTGGGACGGGCGGCTCGTCGTCATGCCGATGCCCAATGCCGCCGCCATCATCCCGGAAAAGCTGCCCGACTGGGCCCGCGGACAGATGCGCACGCCCACCGAGTTCGACCTCGCCGCGGAGGATGCCGCGCGCCGCGGCCTCGCTTTTGTCGATCTGCGGCCGATCCTGACCGCCGCGAAGGCCGCCGGCCCGGTCTATCGCCGCACCGACACCCACTGGACCCAGCGCGCCGCGCTGATCGCCTTCAACGCGGCCATGGCTGCGGCGGGACGGCCGGACCTCGAAATCCCCGAAAGTGCGGCCATCGGCCCGCTGCAGGCGGTTCCCTCGGGCGACCTTGCCCGCTATCTCGGCGATGCCGATCCCCGCGGCGACCGCGATTATGCCGAGCGCGACCCCCTGCCCAAGGCGACGCTCGTGCCGCTTTCCGGGCTCGTGCCGGAACGCCCGGCGAACGATCCGTTCCGGCCCTATGCCTATTCCACGGGACATGACGGGCCGAGCATTCTGGTGATCGGCGATTCCTTCACCCAGCATTATTGGCCGCGCCTGCTCGCCGCCCGCACCAGCCGCTTCGGCTGGATGACGCACGAATTCTGCCGCTTCGACTGGGGCGCGATCGCCCGCTTCAAGCCCGATATCGTGATCTACGGCCCGACCGAGCGGTCGCTGCCCTGCAAGATCCGCCAAGGCGAGTGAGACGGCGCCCGAGACGGCTATCTGAGACGGCTGTCTGAGACGGCTATTTCAGCGCGAGAAGTGCCGCGGCCCCGTCCGCCCGCGCGCCGAGATGAAACGCGATATCCTCCACCGAAAAGCCGCGGGCGGCGAGCAGGTCGCGCCAGCCGGTGAGGTCGGCCCCATGCGGGTTGTCGCGCAGCAGCTCGATCTTCACGAACGGAAAGCCTTCATCGAGGAGCGCGCGCCAGCCTGTCTGAAGCTGATTTTCAGCGCCCCCGGCGGACGCCGGAAACAGGATGTCGACCTCGACGCCGGCCGCTTCCAGCATCGCCTTCTGGCCCACCTCATAGGCCCGGATGACGGCATTCTTGTCGGCATGGGCGCGCACGCCCCACCAGAATTCGCGCACCGGGGCGCGGGTCAGCGCGGCCGGCTTGAGGAGAAAGAAATAGCTCTGGAAATGCGGCGCGATCTGCGTGCTGCCGGTCAGCGCGACGGCCGCCGCCGGGCTCTGCCGGGCGCGCTGGAGCAGCTCCGCAAGGGCGGGGGCCGAATGATAGACGCTGTCATTGGCGAACCAGAGTTCGGCCGCGTCCCAGGCTTCGGGAATATGGCGCAAGGTCGCCGCCCAGGCGGCGAAGTCGTAGCCCTCATTGGCGCGCACGACCAAGCCGTCCACGACGTCCGGCCCGGGATCGAGGCAGTCGAGATCCGGCCGGTCGGTCGCGACGATCAGGATCAGGGTCAGACCCGCCCGGCGCAGATCGCCGCAGAGCCGGAGCGTGTGAGGAAAGGGCCGCCCGTCGGGCGCATAGGTGACGAGGAGGCAGAGCGGACGCGCGGTTTCGATCGGCGCGAGCCGGACCACGCGGAACCCCGCTTCCAGCACGCCGCGATCCCCGGCTGCCGGTCCCTCGGACGGCGCGGACAGAAGGCGCAGCGCCTTTCGGATCCGTCGAAGCGGGTTCTCCCCCGCCAGGACGCCGGCCGCGCCCGCCATCAATTGCTTGGCGACCTCGGCCCGGAGCGACAGCGGACGCATCGGCGCCGGCCTAACGCACGGACCCGGGACGAAGCCGCTCGACCACGGCGTCGACCACCGAGAAGTCCATATAGCCGCAACGGGCGAGCGCCCCCATCAAGGCGGTGTCGACACGCCCGTCATGCACGACGGCGTCGTCGATATGAACGCCGATCACCTCGCCGATCACCACATGCCGGTCGACCGTGCGGCCATGACGGTCCTTGGGCCGCAGGGTCTCGACATAGACGCATTCCAGCGCGCACGGCGCGGCCGCGACGCGCGGCGGCTTGACGAGCCGCGAAGGCGCCGGGTCGAGGCCGGCATGGTCGAACTCGCTGCGATCCGCAGGCAGATCGGCGGACGAGATGTTGACCGCATCGATCAGCGCGAGGGTCGCGAGATTGCACACGAACTCGCCCGTCGCCTCGATATTGACGACGCTGTGCTTGCGCCCGACCGAGGAGAACATCACCAGGGCCGGATCCTCTGAAATGAGGTTGAAGAAGGAATAAGGCGCGAGGTTCGTCACGCCCGCCGCGCTCAGCGTCGAGATCCAGCCGATCGGCCGGGGGGCGACGATCGCCTTCAGTGGCGAGAAGGGCAGGCCGTGGTCGCGTTTTTCGGGCTCATAGAACATGGGCGGCCTCAATAGCGGGTGACGATGGCGTCGAGCGCCGGGCGCGGGCGGTCTTCGAGCTTCTGCGTCGCATGACCGATATAGATGAAGCCGGTGACGCGCTCCTCCACGCCGAGGCCGAGGGCGGCGCGGGCGCGCGGCTCATAGGCCGGCCATTCGGTCACCCAGGTCGCGCCATAGCCGAGGGCGGCGGCGGCGATCAGCATGTTCTGCGCCACCGCCGCCGAGGACAGGACCTGCTCGCTCTCCGGGATTTTCGGGTGCGGGGCGGCTTTCGAGACCACCGCGACGACCAGAGGCGCGCGCAGGAAGCGCTTGCGCTCCTCTTCGATGCGGCGCTCCGGCGCCTGCGGATCGGCCGCCGTCAGCGCCGCGGCCAACGCCGCGCCGGCCCGCGCGCGGCCTTCGCCCTCGAACAGGATGAAGCGCCACGGCGCGAGCTTGCCGTGATCCGGCACGCGCGCGGCGATGGTGAGGATGGTCTCCAGATCCTGCGGCCCCGGGCCGGGATCGACGAAATCGATGATCCGGGTGGAACGGCGGGTGAGCAGCAGTTCGACGGCGTCGGGCATGGCAACCTGCGGGCGCGGGGAAGCTTTCGCCTTCCCTAGCACGACCGCGCACGGCGGGCCAAAGCCGCCGGCCCGGCCGGTTCGCTCCGGTTCGCCTCCTGCCTCGGAAGGACTTGAAAGTGCCGCCATTTCCGGGCACCTGACGCATCATGCGTACCGGATCCACCGCCCGTCGCGCCGTCGCCGTCCTGCTCCTTCTGCTGTCGGCGGCGCCGGCCCTCGCCCAGGCTCTGCCCTTCGTGGGCACGCCGCGCGGCATGCCGCAGGACAGTTTCGGCCCGCCGCCGCCCGGCGCCGGACGTCCCGGCGCGCCCGGCCCGGCAGGCGAGCCGCATGCCATCCTGCCCCAGCCTCCGGCCGGAAAATTGGCGCTCGGCGCTTTCGCGCGCTTCGGCCAGACCGGCCCGAGCATCCCGCGCGGGGTCGCCTGGCGGGTCTTCGCCGATACGCCGGAGGCATCCGGCGCCTTTCCGCTCGTCGCCGAGAGCAGCGACCCCTATCCGGTCTTCTTCCTCAATCCGGGCGGCTATGTCGTTCATGCGAGCTACGGGTTCGCCTCCACCGCCCAGCGGGTCCAGATCGGCTCGGTGTCGAAGCGCGAGGCCTTCATCCTGCCGGCCGGCGGGCTGCGCCTCGGCGCCGACGTGAGCGAAAAGCCGATCCCCGGGCAGAAGGTGACCTTCGACATTTTCGAGGGCTCGTTCCTGCAGGGGCGGACCTCGACCCAGCCTTATTATCGCGGCGCCAATGCCGGGGAAGTCGTGCTGCTGCCGGAAGGCACCTATCACGTGGTCTCGACCTATGGCGACGCCAATGCCGTGGTGCGCGCCGACGTCCAGGTCCAGGCCGGAAAGCTGACGGATGCGACGGTCCATCACCGCGCGGCGCAGGTCAGCCTGAAGCTGGTGAAGGCGCCCGGCGGCGAGGCCCAGGCCGACACGCAATGGTCCGTCATCACGCCGGGCGGCGACCCGATCAAGGAATCCATCGGCGCCTTCCCGACGGTCGTGCTCAGCGAAGGCGACTACCGGGTGATCGCGCGCAACGAGGGCCGCGCGGTGGAACAGGAGTTCAAGGTAGAGGCCGGGCGCGACCAGCAAGTGGAAGTGCTCCTGAAATGACCACCGCCGGCCACGGCCGGCGGTTCCGGCGGTCCCTCATCTGAGGCCCGGCGCCGCTCGCTTCAGCCGCCGATCTCCTTCGCCGCCTTGCGCCTGTGGGCGGCGAGGGCCATCAGCCGGCGGTCGCGCCAGACCTGGCGGGCGCCGAGTTCGCCCTCCGGCAGACGGGCGCGGCGCGCGGCCAGGACGGTGTCCATGACCGGCCCGGTCCAGTCGACGCGGCGCCACTGGGTCGGCGAAATGCGCCGGTAGATCTGCTCGTAGCGCGCGGCATAGTCCGCGACGCCGCCGGGGGCGTTGAGGTCGATGGTCTCGAACGGCCCCATGAAGCTCCAGCGCAGCGCCAGCCCGTCGCGGATGCCGACATCGACGTCCTCGACGCTGGCATAGCCGTCCGCCACCAGCCGGAACGCCTCTTCCAGCAGCGCGCCCTGCAGGCGGTTCATGACGAAGCCGTCCAGCTCCTTCTGCATCACGATCGGCGCCTGCCCGGCGGCGCGCATCAGATCGGCGGCGCGGGCGAGGGTTTCCGGCGCGGTCCAGGGCGCCGGCACCACCTCGACGGCGGGAATGAGGTATGGCGGGTTGATCGGGTGGCAGACGCAGCACCGCGCGCGCCCGGGCAAATCGGCGGTGAACAGCGAGGGCAGGATCGCCGAGGTCGAGGAGGCGATCACCGTGTCGGGCGCCGCCAGCCGGTCGAGTTCGGCGAACAGGGGGATCTTGAGCGCCAGTTCCTCCGGGGCGTTCTCCTGGGCATGTTCCGCCCCGTCGAGCGCGGCGGCGTAAGAGGGCGCGGCGGAAAGCCGGCCGAGCACCGCCTCGGGCGTCGCGCCGCCGAGCAGATCGTTCGCCGCAAGGTCGGGCAGGACATCGGCGATATAACGCAGCGCCGCCGCCGGGGCGCCGTCCACGGGATCGGCCAGCGCCACCGCGAAGCCGGCGCGGGCGAAGGTGATGGCCCAGGCGCGGCCGATGAAGCCGGAGCCGATAATGGCGATCTTGCGCATGCGACACCTTTCCTGAACGTCCGAAAAAACAGCCGACCCCTCACAGCCACAGCACCGAGCGCCGCAGATCGAGGTCGCGGGCGAGCGGGCGCGCCGGCCCCTCATGGACCACCTGCCCGCGCTCCAGCACCACCGCCCGGTCGGCGAGGTTCAGCACCACGTCGAGATGGTGGTCGACGATCACCAGGGTCACGCGGTGGCGCAGCCGGTCGAAGGCGTCGAACAATTCCTCGGTCACCGCCGGCGACAGACCCTCGAACGGCTCGTCCAAAAGAAGCAGGCGGGTGTCGCCGACCAAAGCGCGCGCCACCGCCACCATCTGCTGCTCGCCGCCCGAGAGCAGATCGGCCGGCGTGTCGAGCCGCTGGCGCAGGCGCGGAAACAGATCGAGCACCTCGGCCTCGGTGAAATGGCGCCCGGCCCCGGTGCGGCGCTTCAGCCGGCCGAGTTCGAGATTGTGCCGCACGCTCATGCCGGAAAACAGCGCCCGGCCCTGCGGGACATAGCCGACGCCGCGCTGGGCGATGGCGGCCGGCGTCCGGCCGGCGAGATCCGCGCCCGCCAGCGCGATCCGGCCGGCGGCCGGCGGGACGATCCCCATGACCGTCTTCAGCAGCGTCGATTTCCCCGCGCCGTTCCGGCCCAGCAGGGCGACGATCTCGCCCTCCCGCGCCTCCAGCGCGACATCGGTCAGGATGCGGCTCTTGCCGTAAAAGGCATCGACCCCCGAAAGCGCGAGCATCGGCCGGTCGGTCGCGGCGGAGACGAGATCGCGCCCGGCCAAAGCGGCCGAACCGGAGCCGATATAGACCTCCTGGACCCGGGCATTGCTGCGGGCATCCTCCACCGTGCCGTCGACCAGGACCGCCCCGTCGGCCATCACGGTCACGGCGTCGGCCAGCTCGAACACGCGGTCGATATCGTGCTCGACGAGCAGCACCGGGACCTCGGCGGAGATCTGCTTGATCAGCGCCGAGACCCGCGCGCGCTCGGCTGCGGCAAGCCCCGCCAGCGGCTCGTCCAAGAGCAGGATGCGCGGCCGCGAGGTCAAAGCGAGGCCCATATCGAGCAGGCGCTGCCCGCCATAGGACAGCGCGCCGGCCTCCGCCTGCTCCATCCCCGCGACGCCGAGAAAGGCGATCATCTCGCGGGTCTCGGCATCGATCGCGGCGATCGCGGCGGCGTTTGTCCAGGGATCGAAGCGGCGGGCATGGGTCGCCTGGACGCCGAGCCGGAGATTTTCATGCACCGACAAAGCGGGGAACAGATTGGTGATCTGGAAGGACCGCGCCAGCCCGCGCGCGCAGACCTTGTCGGGCGACAGCCCGTCGATCCGGGCACCGGCGAGCCGCACCTCGCCGGCATCGGGCTTGAACATGCCGGAAATGAGGTTGAAGGCGGTGGTCTTGCCGGCGCCGTTCGGGCCGATCAGAGCGTGCAGGGTGCGGTCGCGCACCGCGATCGCGCCGTTCTCGACCGCCTTGATGCCGCCGAACGCGCGCGCCAGCCCTTTCGCCTCGAGCACCGGGGCACCGTCCCCCGCTTCGGCGGGGCGGATGAGCGCGGCCGGCAGCGCGCGCGCCTGCGCCCCGGTTCGCCCGCCCATCGCGGCGTCCGTCACGCGCGGCTTGCGCAGCGGCGCGACCAGCCGTCCGGCAACCCCGACGAGGCCGGTCGGCGAGAACACGATGAAAGCCATGAACAGCAGGCCGAACCAGAACAGCCAATTCGGCGTCCACATCGAGAGGAATTCGCGGAACAGCACGTAGAACAAAGCGCCCAGCGCCGGCCCGAGAAAGGAACGCATGCCGCCGATCACCACCATCGCCAGCAATTCGCCGGAAAAGGCGACCGCGATCGGATCGGCCGAGGCGAAGCGATGATTGAACACCATGAGCGCGCCCGCCAGAGCGGTGATCGCCGCCGACAAAGCGAAGCAGGCGATCTTATAGAGCGTGGTGTCGTAGCCGATGAAGCGGGCGCGCTGCTCGTTCTCGCGGATCGCGACCAGAACCGAGCCGAGCGGCGAGCGCACGAAGCGCTGGAGCCCGAAGACGACGCAGAACACGACCAGCGCGATGAGCACATAGAACAGGCCCGCCTGCTCCAGGTTGAGCCCGAACAGCGTGCCGCGCCGCACCCCGCCGAGCCCGTTCTCGCCTCCCGTGAGCGCGGTCCAGCGATAGGCGATGGTGTAGAGCAGCGCGGTGAAGGCGAGCGTGAGGAGGGAAAAATAGACCCCGCGCCGGCGCAGCACGACAAAACCGATCGGCACCGCGCACAGCCCGACCAGAAGCATGGCCGGCAGCGCGAGGACCACGCCGAGGCCGGGCGCGACATGGACCTGGAGCAGCGCCGCCGCATAGGCGCCGAGCCCGAACCAGGCACCATGGCCGAACGAGACGAGGCCGGTATAGCCGACCAGCAGATTGAGGGCCATGCAGGCCATGGCGAGCAAGGCGACGTCGGTGGCCGAGGTCAGCGTCAGGCCGAACGCCGAGAGCACGGAGGGCAGCGCGAGGAGCGCGGCCGCGGCGACCAGAAGATTGGCGTGACGCTTCAGCATGCGGGCGACTTTCGCGCTGCGGACAATGCGGGGCGGGGGGAGCGCGCGGGGAGGCGAGCGGGACGCGGCATCATTCGAACCGCACGATGCGCTCGCCGAACAGGCCGCGCGGCCGGGCGAGCAGGACCATCAGCATGAGCAGATACATCGAGGCCTCGGCGGCGGCCGGGACGAAATAGACCGTCATGCCGCGCACCACCCCGACCAGCAGTCCGGCCGCGACCACCCCCCAGAAGGAGCCGAGCCCGCCGATCACCACCACGACGAAGGACGCGGTCAGGATTTCGCTGCCCATTGCCGGGTGCACGCCGGTGATCGGCGCGAGCATCACGCCGGCCAGTCCGGCAAGGCCGATGCCCAGCGCCGCCACGGCGGCGAGGTAGGGCGAGAGCGAGATGCCCAGCGCACCGACCATGTCGGGATTCTGCACCCCGGCCCGCACCACGCGGCCGAAAGCGGTGCGCTGAAGCAGCAGCCACAGGCCGAAGACCGCGACCATCGCGACGACCAGGATGGCGAGCCGGTAGCGCGAATAGATGAAGTCGCCGACGAACACCTGGCCGCGCAGGAAATCGGGGATGGCGAAGGGGATCGGCGTCGCCCCGAACGCCATCCGCAGCGCCTGCTCGATCACCATGGCGAGGCCGAAGGTGAGGAGCAAAGAGAGGATCGGATCGGCGCGATAGAAGCGCGAGAACAGCAGCCGTTCGACCGCGACGCCGATCAGGGCGACCAGAACCGGCGAAACGATGAAGGCCGCCGGGAAGCCGAAGCGATTGCCGACCGCGACCGCCGCATAGGCGCCGATCGCATAGAAGCCGCCATGAGCGAGATTGACGATGCCGCCGAGCGAGAAGATCAGCGACAGGCCGAGGGCGATCAGGAGATAGCCGACCCCGACCAGAAGTCCGTTCAGAAGCTGCTCGAGAAGAAACACGACTTCGAGGGGCATGGTGGGATCCCGGCCGGAGCACGCCCCGGTCGGATCGCGGGGCGATCCGGCCGGCGGATTGTCGAGAGGTCAGACGGTGTCCGCAGCACCCGCACCGAACGCCCGAGACGCGGGAGCGGTCGCGGTCCCGCGCTGAGCGGTCACACGGGGAAGGAGCAGGGATTTTCCGCCGGGGTCGGCGCGATCACGTCCAGCGCATCGTTCGCCGCGGGGACGGCCGGGCCGAGCACCATCAGGTCCCATTGATCCTTCACCTGCGCCACGGGCTTGGCGGAGATGGTGTACATTTCCTGGATCAATTGGTGATCGAAGGCGCGGAAATAGCCCTGCCTGCCTTTCAGAATATCCAGCTTCGGTTCCTGCTCGAAGAAGCCGATCAGCTTGGCGGTGTCGGTGCCCTTGGTCTCGGTCATCGCGCGGGCCACCGCCTTCGCCGCGACATAGTCGCCCCACGCCTGGTTCTCCGGCGGCTTGCCGAACTTCTTGGTGAAAGCGGCGACGAAGGCCTGCGAGGCGGGGGCCGCGACGTCGTGGTGCCAGATGCAAGGCCAGACGCCGCCGAACGCCCCCTTTCCGGCGCCCCAGGCGACGGCGGTGTCGAAGCCGAAGCCGCCATAGGGAAACTGCAGGCCGAATTCGGAATATTGCTTGATGAAATTGGTGATCTGGTTGCCGGCAAGGTTCGAGATCACCACGTCGGGCCGCGTCTGGCGGATCTTCAGCATGTAGGCCGAGAAATCGGTGGCGTCGGTCGGCACCAGCTCGTCCGCGACCACCTGTCCGCCATTCGCCTCGATATAGCGCTTGGCGACCCGCGAGAGGTCGTGGCCGAAGGCGTAGTCGGCGGTGAGGAAGAACAGCTTCTTGCCCTTGATCAGGCCGTCGCGCAGCATCGCCGCGCCGACCGCCTTCACATATTGGGTGTTCGCCCCTTCGACATGGAACATGTACCGGTTGCAATCCTTGCCGCGCAGCGCATCGGAATTGCCGCCGGTATTGACGAACATGATCTTGTTGCGGGCCGCGACCTGCGAGATGGCGAGGCAGGAGGCCGAGGAAATCTCGCCGATCAGCACCGCCGCCTTGTCGCGCTCGATATAGCGCTCGGCCTTGGAAGAGGCGGTCGCGGGATTGACGCTGTCTTCCATGATCAGCGTGACCTTGCGGCCATTGATGCCGCCGCCGGCATTGATCTCGTCGACCGCGAGCTGCACGCCCATCTGGGCATAGGCGCCGAGCGGGCCGAGAAAGCCGGTGAGCGGGGTCAGATGGCCGAACACGATGGTGTCGGCCTGCGCCCGCACGATCGCGGGCATGGCGACACCGCCGGCGAACGCAGCGGCGCCGATTCCCTGGAGAATGCGGCGGCGGGACAGGAACGGAAGTGTGGCGTCGGGTGTCTTTTGCGACATGGCTTTTCCTCCCAGCTATCCGCCCCGTCTACGGAAACCGGCGCCTTGGCGGACGCCCGACCCGCTTTGCGACGAGGCCGAAACGGTTGCCGATTGCTTCGGCAATCTGTTATCTGTGATCACACTTATCAGATGGACTTCATGCAGCACAACCCCGCCTCACCCGCCGCACCCGACGATGCCCTCTCCGGTCGTGTCGCGCGCATCGTCCGGCTCACCCTGGCCGACACGGTCTATCGCGACTTGAAGGAGCTGCTGCTGTCCGGGCGCGCCGCGCCGGGCGAACGCTTCACGCTGCGCGGGCTCGCGACCGCGATCGGCACCAGCCCGATGCCGGTGCGCGAGGCCGTCTCCCGGCTGGTCGCGGAGAATGCGCTCGAAGTCCTGCCGAACCGTGCCGTCCGCGTGCCGCTGATGCCGCGCGTGCGGTTCGAGGAATTGCGGCTGATCCGCTTTCAGCTCGAGGGCCTCGCGGCCGTCACCGCCGCGCACACGGCGAGCGCCGACGACATCGCCGAAATCGCCCGGTGCGAGCGCCTGTTCGCGGCCGAGCGCGAGAAGCGCCGCCCCGACGGCGCGGCGGCGATGCGGCACAACAAGGATCTGCATTTCGCGCTCTATCGCGCGGCCCGCCTGCCGACGCTCCTGCAGATGATCGAGGGGCTGTGGCTGCAGATCGGGCCGGTCCTCAATCTCGATTTCCAGGCCGGGCCGGAACGGGTGCGCCAGGGCGACGCCCATCTGCACCATGCCGCCCTCCTCGACGCTCTGAAGGCGCGCGACGGCGAGGCGGCGCGCGCGGCCCTGATCGCCGACATCCGCAGCGCCGGCGACTTCATCCTTTCGCGCGGCATTCTGCCGGACTGACGCGCCAAGCGCCTCGCCGGGCGAGGCCAAAATGAGTGGGAGGACGGGATGGATCTCGGCATTGCCGGTCTGCGGGTCGTGGTGACGGCGGGAGCCTCCGGCATCGGCCTCGAAATCGCGCGCGCTTTCGCCAAAGAGGGCGCCCGCGTCGTGGTCTGCGATGTCGACGCCCCGGCGCTCGACGCGCTCGATTCCGGCCTCGCGGGCCATGTCTGCGACGTCTCCGACCGCGCCGCGGTCGACCGCTTCATGCACGCCGCTCTGGCCGATCTCGGCGGGCTCGACGTGCTCGTCAACAATGCCGGGATCGCCGGCCCCACGGGGCGCGTGGACCAGATCGCGCCGGAGGACTGGGACCGCACGCTCGCGGTCGACATTACCGGGCATTTCAACGTCACCCGCCTCGCGGTGCCGGCGCTGAAGGCGAGCGCCAACCCGTCGATCATCGGCCTGTCCTCGGCCGCCGGCCGGTTCGGGTTTCCGCTGCGCAGCCCGTATGCCGCCTCGAAATGGGCGGTGGTCGGCTTCATCAAGTCGCTCGCCATGGAACTGGGCGAATTCGGCATCCGCGCCAATGCGATCCTGCCGGGGGCGGTGGACGGGCCGCGCATCCGCTCGGTGTTCGAGCACAAAGCGCGCGAGCGCAACCAGTCGGTCGAGGAGGTTCAGGCCCAGGTGCTGGCCACCACCTCGCTGAAGCGGCTGATCCCGCCGCAGCATCTCGCCACGGTCGCGGTCTTCCTCGCCTCCCCCCTCGGCGCCAGCATTTCCGGCCAGGCGATCAGCGTCGACGGCGACACCCAGATGCTGGTCTGAGGCCGCCTAACCCCGCGCGACGTGCGCGTCGAGGATCAGGCGGCGCAGCGCGCGGACATAATCGAGCACCAGGCCGGGGGTCCAGGCCATGGTCGAGGCGCGGTGCCGCACCATGCCGGCAACCCACAATTCCGGGCTCGCCAGCAGCCGCAGGATGAAGAGCGGCGAGCGGGCGGCCTGTTCGAACAGCCCCTCCATCCCGGCATCGAGCGCCTTCACCACGGCGCTCGAACAATTGCGGTTGGTGAGGTTGTAGGTCTCGTCCTGCCGGTAGAGCGCCCAGAAGTCGCGGATCGCGGCGGCGTCGAGCCCGGGCATCTCCACCTGGAAGGAGGACGGGCACCAGCCGGCGCTTTCCTCCGCATAGCTCGGCTGGAACCGGCCGGGGACGTCGTTCTCCTGGGTCGCCCGCAAGAGGCGCGCGAATTCGCCGGGGGCGTGCTCGATTTCGACCGCCGGATAATGGCTGATATAGAGATCGGGCGGCAGGTCCAGGGCGGAATGGCCGGTCGAGACGTGCCCGGTCTCGTCGGTGGCGGCGATGTAGCGCCGCACGCCGCTGCGCAACGGGGCGAGCTGCCCGGTCGGGGTCCAGACATGGACCGTCGCGGTTTCGCGCGGCCGCGCGGCGCGGCTCTCCGCCTCTTCCGGCCCGGCCAGCACCTCGGCCGCCGCCGGCATGTCCGGCCAGCCGGTGGACAGGATCGCCGACAGGCTGGTCTCGGGCGGCATATGGCGCAGCCGCAGCGCGAGGCCCAGCATGCCGGCGGCCGAGACCATCAGCAGCAGGCCGACATCCGAGCCGACATCGGCGCGGTAATTGGTCGGCCAGGGCAGATAGGACCAGATCCCCAACGCCAGTTCGAACAGCCCCTTCACCAGCGAGCCCGGCCAGCCGGGAAACCGCACCACCACCGCGCTGCCCGCGCGCCAGAACCCGTCGGCGGTAAGGAAGGTGCCCACCACCATGGCGACGAGGAAGGCGGCATGGCGCGGCTGCCAGACCAGCAGCAGCGCGACCGCCAGGAACACCGCGGCCCTGCCGATCCGCAGCGGCCGGTTGTGCACGAACAAGGCCGCCGCGATCAGCGACAGGATCCCGTCGACCAGCAGCGGCGCCGCGAAATAGGGCACCGGGATGCGGATTTCCTCGATGAAGGCGTCGGCGAAGAAAAACGTGCCGAGCAGCATCCACAGCAGGCCGAGCGAGCCGAGCACCCACCACCGGCGCCGGATCAGCCGCCCCCCCAGCAGCAGCAAAAAGACCTGGACCATCAAAATAGCCTTCGGAAGATCGGCCCGCGCCCCTTATCCCGATAGCGACACCGTCGCTGCAATGCAATGTCGCGGCGGTCAATAGGTCGTGCTGGCTTCCCAATTGGCATGGGTGACGCCCGGCAGGCGGCGCAATTGCGCGACCACCGCATCGAGTTCCTTGCCCTTGGCGGCGGTGCCGACGAGGGTCGCGACGATCGCCGAGGTCTCGTCGGGCAATTCCTCGAGATTGACGTCGGCGACCGGATATTTCGCGGCCTTCAGAAGGGCGACGATGCGGTCGCGCAGGCCGGGCACCTGGGCATCCTCGGCCACCACGCGCACCTCGTAGATCGCCTCCGACCCGCCTTCGTCGATCGGGATGCGGTTGATGGCATTGACCAGCGGGCGCAGCAGCGTGTTGCCGGAGAGGATGAAAAAGGCCACCAGCGCCGCCTCGGCGAGCCGGTCCGACCCCGCGCAGGCACCGACCGCGGCGGTCGACCAGAGGGTCGCGGCGGTGTTGAGGCCGCGCACGTTCAGCCCCTCCTTCATGATCACGCCGGCGCCGAGAAAGCCGACGCCCGAGACCACGTAGGAGATGACGCGCACCGCCCCGTCGGCGCCGTTGAGGCGGATGGCGAGATCGACGAAGGCGGCGGCGCCGACCGCGACCAGGACGTTGGTCCGAAGGCCGGCGCTGCGCTGCCGGTACTGCCGCTCGGCGCCGATCGCCGTGCCGAGCACGAAGGCGGCGGCGAGGCTCACCATCGTGTCGAAGAACGACATGAGGTCGAACGATTCGATGAACTGCACCCGCCGTCCCCCGCGAACCCGATCCGATCGAGGGTCATTACCGCGATCGGCCTGGGCGCGCCATGCCCTTTCCGGAACCGCGCCCCACCAATTGGGCGCCCGCGCAGCGGGCTGCCCGCAGGTCGACTCAGTTCACCTTGATGTCGGCCTCGCGGATCACCCGCGTCCAGCGCGCGAGGTCGGCATCGATGCGGGCGCGGAACTGGGCCGCATCGCCGGGGATCGGCTCCATCAGCTGCGTCGCCAGCTTCTCCCGGATCGCGGGAACCGCGAGCGCCTCGGCGACCGCCGCGCGCAATTTGTCCACGATCGGCTGCGGCGTGCCGGCGGGCGCGATCAGTCCGTTCCAGGCCTCGGCCTCGACGTCGATCCCGCTCTCCTTCAGCGTCGGCACGTCGGGCAGGAAGGGCGAGCGTTTGGCGGTGGACACCGCGAGGATCTTGATCGGCTTCACGCCGGCGAGGGTCGTGAGCGAGATGGCCGGCAGGCAGGCGACCTGCACGTCGTTCTGGATCAGAGCCGTGACCGCCGCGGGGGAGGAATTGTAGGGCACGTGCTGGAGTTCGGTGCCGCTGGCGAGGCCGATCGCCTCCATGGCGAGCTGCGACAGCGAGCCGTTGCCGATCGAGCCGTAATTGTATTTGTCGGGATTCTTCTTCAGAAGCGCGACGAGTTCCGCGACCGAATTGACGCCGAGGGCAGTGTTGACGCCGAGCGCGCTCGGCTGGGTCACGAGCAGGCTGACGAGGGCGAAATCCTTCGCCGGATCGTAGGGCAGATTGCCGAACAACACGGCGTTCACGCCGAGCGGGCCGCCGATGGACACGCCGAGCGTGTAGCCGTCCGGCTCCGCTTTGGCCACCGCATCGGTGCCGCGATTGCCGCCCGCACCGGGGCGGTTCTCGACGATGAAGGAATGGCCGAACTTGGTCTGGAAATAATCCGCGATCTGCCGCGCGACGAGATCCGGCGTCGAACCGGGTCCGAACGGCGCGATGATCTTCACCGGCTGGCGCGCCGGCCAGTCCTGGGCGGCGGCGGGAAAAGCGAGAAGAACGGCGAGCAGCGGCGCGGCGAGCGCCAAAACGAGACGTTTCAGGACGAGACGTTTCATGACTTCCCCCCGGGGGACCTGCGAGGCGGGCCGCCGGCGGGCGGACGCCTTCTTGATGGAGCGGTGCGCGCCTGCCGGTATCGGCCAATGTCGCGCCGCTGGCAAGCCGGCCGGAACGGCATGGTCCGGACCGCGGCGCGAGACCGGAACCTCTGCGCCGCATCGTCGATCTTGCGCGGGATCAATCCGCCGGCCGGCGCGTTGGGCTATCCGAGGCAGGGTGGCGCGCGCCGGCATCGCAGCAGGCCGGGCGCCGCCAGGCGATGCGAGACCCGGCGGGAGACGCGACATGAAGACAGGCAAGGCGGTCGGCGGCGGCCTTCTCATCGGCCTCGCGCTCGGCCTGGGAACCGCCGTGATCGGCCCGGCCCTCTGGCGGCTCGGCCGGCCTCTGGCGAAGGATGCGATCAAGGCCGGCGTGACCGGCTTCGGCGCCGCCCGCGTCGCGGTGGCCCGCGCCTCCGAGGAAGTCGAGGATCTGGTCGCGGAGGCCGCGCACGAGCTCGCCCAGGCAACCCAGGCGGCGGACGCGGAGTCCGAGGCCGGAGCGATCCTCCGTGGCTGACGCCGCCGCCCCTCCCCTGTCCGCACGCATCGTCCATACGCTCGACGGGCGGACCCGGCTGCGCCTTCTCGGCACGCCGCCGCACGACCGGCTGATCGCTCTCGCCGACGCCCTCGCGGCGGCTGGCATCGAGAAGGTCGACATCAGGCCGCGCACCGGCAGCATCGTCCTCACGCATTCCGGCCCTTTGTCCGGCCTTTCGGACGCTTTGGAGGAGGCGGGGCTTCACCTGTTGCCGCGCATCGCCGAGCCCCAGAAGGACGCCGTCGCGGAAGCCGGCGAGCGGGTGGCGCAGGCGGATCTGGTGCTGCGCCTGACCAGCGGCGGCACGCTCGACCTGCGCAATGCCGCCTTTCTCGGCTTGATGGCCGCCGGCCTCGTCCAGCTCGCGCGCGGGCGGATCGCCGGACCGGCGCTGACCCTGTTTGGTCAGGCGGCGACGCTCGCGCTCATGGAAGCCCGCCGCCGCGGATGACCGCCTTCGCGTCGGAGGACACCGCCATCGAACGGTGGACCTCTTTCTTCAAGACGCCCCCCTGACGATCCGGCGGCCTTCGCCGACCACGAAGGACGCACCGCCCAGCAGCGCCGCAAGGCCCAGATCCGAAAGCTGCGCCGGGGCAATGCCGAGGAGGCGGCGCAATCCCGGCACCAGGAACGGCACGGCGAGCAGCGCGAGCGCGCCGCCGAGGGACGCCTCCAACCGCCGTTCGGAGATGCGCAGGGTCCGCGGCGATCCCGACGAGCGGTCCCGCAGCGCCCAGGCGTGCAGGATCTGTCCGAACGCGAGCGTGGTGAAGGTGACGGCGCGCGTGCGCGGCCCCGCCCCGAACCGGCCGAGGGCGAGGAAATGGCCGGCGAGCGCTCCGGCCGCGATCGCGCCCCCGTCCAGAGCCAGGCCCTGAAGCTCGGCACGGTCGAACAGAGGCGCGTCGGACCGGCGCGGCGCACGGTCCATCACGTCGCCGCGCGGCTCAGCGAGCGCGAGGCCGAGCGCCGGCAGAATGTCGGTGACGAGATTGAGCCAGAACAGCTCCATCGGCGTCTCGCCCTCGCCCGCCCCGTGCAGCGTCTCCGCCAGCATGACGAAGATTTCAGAGAGGTTGGTCGCGAACAGGAAGCGGATGGCGTTGCGGACATTGTCCTCGGTCGCCCGTCCCCGGGCGATGGCACGCGCCAGTTCGCGCAGATCGTCGTCGGCGAGGACGAGATCCGCCACCTCCCGGGCCACGGGCGTCGCGCGTCGTCCCACCGCCACCCCGACCGCCGCCGCCCGCAGCGCCGGGCCGTCATTCACCCCGTCCCCGAGCATCGCCACGCGCCGCCCCTTGGCCTGGAGCGCCTCGACGATGCGCAGCTTGTCGGCCGGGCTGACCCGCGCAAACACCGAGGTGGCGAGCGCGAGGTCCCCCAGCGCGGCAGGGTCGAGCCCCGCAATGTCCGGCCCGGTCGCCATGCGCAGGATGCCGGTGCGCGAGAGCGCCAAGGCCTCGGCCACCGCCAAAGCGGTGCCGGCCTGATCACCGGTCATCATGATGGTGCGGATGCCGGCCTTGTGGAACAGGTCGATCGCCTCCGCCGCCTCGGCGCGGACCGGATCGGCGAGGCCGGCGAGGCCGAGAAAGGCAAGACCCGTCGGGGCGCCGTCCCCGAGCGGGCCGGCGCCGCGGGCCGCGGCCAGCACGCGCAGGCCGCGCCCGGCGAAATCGGTGTTCAGCGCCAGCCATTCCGCCCGGCGCGCATCCGTGAGCGGGCGCGCCTCCTCCGGCCCGCCTTCGGTCGCGCACAAAGCCAGCACGTCCTCCGGCGCGCCCTTGACGAAGACGAGCGGTCCTGAAGGCCCGACATGCTCGGTCGCCATGAACCTGCGCGCATGGTTGCGCGAACTCAGCGCCCGCACCGGCAGAGCGGCCCGGCGGACGGCGATGTCGAGGCCGGACGCGGCGGCGAGGTCGAGCAAAGCGAGTTCGGTCGGCGAGCCGGCGCGCGGCTCCAGTTCGGCCTCGCTGCACAGCGCCACCGCCTCTGCGAAAGCGGCGAGGTCGCGGCGCACGGCCTCGGGCACCGGCGTTCCGGGTTCGAGGTCGACCGCGCCGCCGACGCCCGCCGCCCGCACCACCGCCATTTCGTTGCGCGTCAAGGTTCCGGTCTTGTCGAGACAGATCGTGTCGATCGAGCCGATCGCCTCGATCGCCGGCAAGGCGCGCACGAACGCCTTCTCCTTTTCCATCTCCCGCGCGCCGATCGCGAGCGTGGTCGTCGCCACCGCCGGGAGCCCCTCGGGGATCGCGGCGACGGCGAGCGCGATGGCCGAGCGCAGCGCCGCGACGAGCGGCTCGCCGCGCAGCAGGCTGCCGGCCAGAAGCAGGCCCGAGGCGCCGAGGCAGCCGAGCGCGAGCCGTCCGCTGAGGGCTTCGAGCTTCTCCTCGATCATCGGGCGCGGCGCGCGCACGCGCCCGATCAGAAGCTGGGTCCGCGCCGCCTCGGTCCGCGCCCCGGTGCGCAGGACGATGGCGCGGCCGTCGCCGCCCGTCACGATGGTCCCGGCATGAACCAGATTGTGCCGCTCGGCGACCGCGCGCGGCACCAGCGCGAGGGCGGCGGCGGTCTTCTCCACGGGCAGGCTCTCCCCGGTGAGGGTGGATTCGTCGAGCGTCAGGTCGCGGGCTTCGATCAGCCGGGCATCGGCCGCGACGCGCATGCCGGGCGCGAGAACGAGGATGTCGCCCGGCACCACATCGTCTGCGGGAACGGACGCCGCGATGCCGGCGCGCACGACGCTGGCGGGATGCGCGACGGGCCGCGACAGACGGCGGATCAGCCGCTCCGTCGCATTCTCGGTGCCGAAGCCGATCCCGGTATTGATGCCGATCACGGCCAGCGTGACCAGCGCGTCGAGCACGCCGCCGGTGGCGAGCGAGAGCACGCAGGAGCCGGCGAGCAGCGCGACCGGCAGGTTCGACACCTGCGCGAGGAGGATGGCGCGCCCGCTGCGGCCGACCGGCTGCGGCAGATGATTGGCGCCGGCGCGCGCGCGGGCCGCCGTCACCTGCGCGGCGTCGAGGCCGCTTGCGGACACGCCGAGCCGCCCCGCGACGGCATCGGGCGCGAGCAGGCTCATCTCGTCGAGATCGGTGTCCGGCGCGTCCGGAAGCGGCGCGGCGTGCGCCAGGATCCGGCGGGGCCGGGCGGCAGCGGGCGAGGGCCCGGCGGGGGGCGGAGGCGCCGGGTCATCGAGCTCCTCCCCGGCCAAAGCGCGCCGCACGCAGGAAAGGATAGTCGCGGCCTCGCGCGGAGGATGCGTCAGGAGCAGGCTGCGCACTTGGGGATCGGCGCGCACCAGAACGATCCCGGCCGCCGCCAGCCGCTCGCGGACGCCGCCGAGCCCGTCCGGCGGCCAAGGGCCTGACAGGTCGAGACGGGTGCGGCCGGGCAGATGATGGCGCACCCGGCAGCGCGGCGCGGGCGGCATCAGCCCTTCCCCTCCCGGCGGGCACGCGCCGGCCGGCGCCCGCTCGCGCGGTAAACGGCGGCCGTGGAAAATGCGGGGCATGCCGACGCCGCAACGAGGCGTCGGATCGGCGCGGCGGGCGTCGGGGGCATCGATGGAGCCTCGGCATGGGAAAGCCCAGGCAAGATCGCGTCGCCGCCGGCTTGTGTCTTTGCTTCAGATCAGGGCTTCGGATCCCGCCGCCGGGTCCGGCGGCTCACGGCGTGGCCGAAGCGCCCGGCATCAGGCGTCCCGCGCCGAAAGCGGAACCGAAGGTTTCGGCCTGCGCCACCAGGCCCTCGGCGATCCGCTCGCCGATTCCCGCGGAATGCTTGAAACCGTGACCGGAACAGGCCGAGACGATCACCACGCCCGCGATGTCGGGATGCCGGTCGATGAGGAAGCCGCGATCCCGCGCGGTCGTGTACAGGCAGACCGCCCCCCGCACCGCGTGCG
The DNA here is from genome assembly GCF_004346185.1 of Aquabacter spiritensis. Taxonomy (GTDB): domain Bacteria; phylum Pseudomonadota; class Alphaproteobacteria; order Rhizobiales; family Xanthobacteraceae; genus Aquabacter; species Aquabacter spiritensis. Next base: position 353,220 of record NZ_SMAI01000001.1, read on the forward strand.
GCAGCACGCCCGCGATCTTGCCGCGCAGATGGCGCGCATACATCTCCGCGACCTCGCCGGGCGCGACGGTGCGGACGACCGTGTCCGGATCGCAGGCGACGTCGTATTGCTCGGTCGCGACCTTGATCGCGGCCTGGCCGGGCAGCGGCGGGAAGCCGTAGACATAGTCCGCATCGCCCCGGCCGTGCATCCAGATGAAGACCGGGCTCTGCGGCGGCGCGGGGGCGGCCGGATCGAGCGCGAACCAGTGCAGCACCTGCCGGTTGACCGCAAAGGCCGGCCGGAGCGCGGCCCCGAGGAAGGGCGCCGTCCAGGGCCCGGCCGCGACCACCGCCTGCCCCGCCGAAAGGGGGCCGGCGTCCGTTTCGAGGCGAACACCGGCGCCGTCCTGGTGCACCGCATGCACCTGCGTCCCAAGCCGGATTTCGGCCCCCAGCGCGCGGGCGCGGTCGAGCTGCGCGGCGATGCAGGCCTCGGGCCGGACATAGCCGCCGCCGGGCTCGAAATAGCCGATCTCGTCGCCGCAAAGGCCGATGAAATGCGGGAAGCGGCGGCGGATCTCGTCCGCGTCCAGGACCTCGTGGGCGATGCCGTGCGCCTGTGCGACCGCGATCGTCCGGCGCACGAAATCCGGCTTGCCGTGATGGGAATTGGGCGCGGCGGCGGAGGCCATGATGAGGGTCCCGACCGGCGCCAGAAGCCGCTCTCCGGTCTCGGCCTCGAGGTCGCGCCAGATGCGGTGGGAGGCCCGAACGAGCGGGACGTAATCCTCCCCCTCCCCCACCGCCTCGCGGGTGATGCGGGTCTCGCCGTGGCTCGACCCGCGATCGTGCGGCGGTGCGTAGCGGTCGATGCCGACACAGCGCAGCCCGCGCCGGGCGAGCTGATAGAGAACCGCGCTGCCCATGGCGCCGAGCCCGACCACGGCGACGTCGAACGTCTTCACGCCCCCCTCCGCTCTTGAACCCGTTGCGGTCAGGCGGCGCGCCAGTCGCCGGGCAGCGGCGCGCCGGAGGGTTCGAGCGCGGCTTCGAGGAAGCGCAGCCAGTTCTCGCCCATCACGCCGCGGATGCGCGCCTCGGGCCAGCCCGCTTCCTGCATGGCGCGGGTGAGGCCGCCATAGCCGGCCAGCGTCTCGAACCCCTTCACCGTCGGCGCGGTGCCCTTGTTGGGCACCATGCGCCGGGCATAGCCCTTGTCGTGCCGCAGCCAGTCGAAGAAGCCCTCGTCCTGGCCCTGGGTGAAGTCGGTGCCGATGCCGACATTTCCCGCGCCGCAAATGTCGATCATATAGTCGAACAAAGCGACGCAATCGGCCAAGGTCGTGTCGGCGCCGGTCTTCAGAAAGGGCGGATAGGTGGCGAGGCCGACGAAGCCGCCATGCTCGACGATGAAGCGCAGCTCCGCGTCGGTCTTGTTGCGCGGATGATCGAAAAGGCCGCGCGGCGCGACGTGGGAATAGGTGCAGGGCCGTGCCGAATGCAGGATCGCCTGGCGCGTCGTGTTCGGCCCGACATGCGAGAGGTCGACGAGCATGCCGAGGCGGTTCATCTCCGTGACCACCTCGCGCCCGAAGCCCGACAGGCCGCCGTCCGTCTCCTCCCAGCAGCCGCTGCCGACGAGATTTTGGGTGTTGTAGGTGAGCTGGACCACGCTCACCCCGAGATCCTTGAACAGCGCGAGCGCGTCGAGCCGGTCCTCGATCGCGCTGGTATTCTGCCAGCCGAGCAGGATGCCGACCTTTCCTTCCGCCTTGGCGCGGCGGATGTCGGCGGCGCTGCGCACCTGCATGATGATGTCGCCATGCTCGACGAACCAGCGCTTCCATTGCGCGATGTTGAAGAGGGTGTCGCGGGAATTTTCCCAGACGCAGCAGGTGCAATTGGCCGCCGTGAGGCCGCCGGCCCGCATCGCCTCGAACACCGCGCGGCTCCAGCGCGAGATGATGAGGCCGTCGATCACGGTGACGTCGTCGTGCAATTGGGTCATCGCTTCAGGTCCCGGTGCAAATTCAGGCGACGGTCGCCGCGAGTTCGGAGGCGGTCATGAAGCGCACGCGGGGGCGCGCCTTCAGCGTATCGATGTGGCGGGCGAGCATCTTCAGCCGGCCGGGATGGCCGATCAGCTCGACATGCAGGGTCAAATGGTAGAAGGCGCCGGGCCAGTCATAGAGGCCGTCGAACTCCTCCTCCCAGATGGTCTGGACCTCGGCCGCCGGGCGGATGACGCGGCCGACCTGCCCGCCATAGGTGAAGAAGGGCGCGTCGGCGAGATGCCATTGCACGGGCACCTCGACCAGCGGCACCGGTGCGCCGTCCTTGGTGTGGCGATAGGGCCGGGCGCGGTCGTGGAAGTTCGTCGAGACGGTGACGCCGGCTTCCAGCGCGAGATCGAGCGTGCGCTCGGACCAGTCCCACCCCGCCGACCGCCAGGCGGTCGGCCGGGTGCCGAGGACCTTCTCCAAGGCGTCGATGCCGCCCGCCAGCTCCGCCCGCTCCTCCGCTTCGTCGAGGCCGGACACGGCGCGATGGTTCTGGCCGTGGCTGCCGATCTCGTGCCCGCGGGCCGCAACCGCGCGGACGGCGTCGGGATGGCGCTCGGTGGCGAGGCCCGGGACGAAGAAGCTCGCGGTCACCCCCTTTTCATCCAAAAGATCGAGCAGAGGGAGCAGGCCCTCATAGATTCCGAACGTGCCGTTCGAGAGCAGAACCGGCTTCGACGCGTTTCTGGGATCGCGGCCGATCCAGGCCGCCTCGGCATCGAGGCAGATGCCGAACACAACGGGGAAAATGTCGCTCATTTCGAGGGGGCCTTCTCTTGGGCCGCTCCGGCGGCGACCGCCGCCAGGAGCTGGGTGATGCGGGTGAGGTCGGGCGCGGCGGGCAGCGCGAACAAGAGGTCGCGCAACGCCGCGGCATCGGGCGTCGCGGGAGCGCAGGCGTCGAACTTGGCGGCGAGGTCGGCATCGGCCATCGGCATGCGGGGATGGCCCGTCGGGAACACGACCGTTTCCGACAGGCTGCGCCCGTCCGTCAGGACCACCGTCAGCCGCGCCCGCTCGCGGCCGACGGCCGGCGCACCGGGCGTGGCGAGGTCGGGGGCGATCCGCATCGAAACCTTCGGCCAGAAAGCGCGCAGGTCCGGATCGGCGAGCGCCGCGGGTGCGAAATCCGCCGCCTCCACCCGGTCCTTGCGGGCGACGATGGCGAGGCAATGGTTGAGGCTGAAGCGCGCCTCCATGGGCGTTGCGGGATCGCGATACATCAGATTGCCGTGGACGATGGCCGACACCTCGGCCACGACGGCCGCAACCGCGTCCGGCACAAAACCCTCGCTTTGCCGCAACAGCTTCAGGGCGTCCATGGGACGATGGGCGCTGGCGCAGCAGGGATAGGCTTTCACCCAGGCGCCGAACGCCGCCATGGCGGGCGGACCTTCGAGCCGGGCGACGAGCGCGCCGAGGCCGGGCATGTCGGCCCCGCCGAACAGATCGGGGAAGGACCAGCGCCCGTCGAGGATCGCCTCGCCCGCCGCGCTCATTCCGGTCTCCGCGAGCCGTGCGGCGACGATGCCGGCCTGCGCCGCGAGCCCGGCATGGATCGGCTTCATGTCGCTGCCGAACTGGCGCTTGGAGCCGGACGAGAAACTGGTCGCGGCGCTGAGCGCCACGGCCGCCCGCGCGGCGTCGAGCCGCATCAGGCGGGCGCAGCCCGCGGCGGCGGCGATCGGGCCGAAGGTGAGCGTCGTGTGCCAGCCGCGATCGTAATGCGCCATGTTCATCGCAGCGGCGAAGGCGGCCATCACGTCGAACGCCATCAGCAGGGCATCGGCGAGCTGCGCGCCCGAGGCCCCGCGCTCCGTGCCGAGCGCGAGCAGCGCGGGGACGAAGACCGCGCTGGCATGGGCGGCGGCGGGCTCCAGCACGTCGTCGAAATCGAGCGCATGGGCGGCGGTGCCGTTCACCAGGGCGGCTGTCGGCGCGGCGATGCGGGTCCCGCTCGCGACCTCGGGCGCCGGGCCGGGCGCCGTCCAAGGCGCGAACGCCGCCCGCACGCCGCGCGTGGCGGGGTCGTCCCGGCCCGCCAGCATGCAGGCGACGGTGTCGACGAAGGTGCGCGCGGCCGCATGGTCGAGATCCGCGCCCCAATCGGCCGGCCGGTCCGCGACGTGGCGCGCGAGACGAAGCAGCGGTCCGCTCATGCCGCCGCCGCTCCGAGCCGGCCGAACGGCCATGTCGCGGCCTCCTCGGCAAAATGGCAGCGCGCCACCTGTCCGCCGGCGAAGCGCCGCTCCGGCGGGGGCTCGGTGGCACAGACCGGGCGGGCGACCGGGCAGCGGGTATGAAAGCGGCAGCCCGGAGGCGGCTTCAACGGCGAGGGAATGTCGCCCGACAGCGGCGGCGCCGCCTTGGCGCGCGCCCGGCGCGGGTCCGGCAAGGGGCAGGCCTCGACCAAGGCGGCGGTGTAGGGATGACGGGGCTGGGCGAAGATGCGCTCGGTCGGCCCCTCCTCCACGATCTGCCCGAGATACATCACGCACACCCGGTCGCACAGCGAGCGGACGACGCCGAGATCGTGGGTGATGAAGACATAGGACAGCCCCATCTCGCCCTGCAGCGTCTTCATCAAAGCGAGGATCTGCGCCCGGATCGAAATGTCGAGCGCGGACACCGCTTCGTCGGCGACGATGACGCGCGGGCGGACCGCGATCGAACGGGCGATGCAGATGCGCTGGCGTTGGCCGCCGGAAAACTGATGGGGGTAGCGGTCGAGATAGGGTGCGCCCGGCGCGAGACCCACCGCCTCGAGCAGCCGGGCCGCCTCCGTCCGGAGATCCGCCATCGGCACGATGCCGTGGATCCGCAGCGGCTGCGCGAGGGTGGCGAAGACGGTCTTGCGCGGATTGAGCGATTCGAACGGGTCCTGGAACACCATCTGGACGGCGCGGCGGTAGCGCCGCAACGCCACGTCGGACAGGCCGAGCACGCTCTCCCCGTCCAGCAGGACGTCCCCGGCGGTGGGCGCGGTCAGGCCGAGCACGGCGCGGGCGAGCGTGCTCTTGCCGCATCCGCTCTCCCCGACGACGGCGAGGATCTCGTTGCGCGCCAGCGTCAGGCTCACCCCGTCGACCGCGTGCACGACGCCCGCCGGCTTGCCGAACAGGCCGCCGCCGACCGGGAAATGCACCTTCAGGTCCCGTACCTCAAGCAGCGCGCTCATCGGAGCCTCCTTCGGCGAGCCAGCACCGCGAGGCCACGCCGGACGCAGACGCGAACAAGGGCGGTGCATCGTGGGCGCAGCGGGCGAGGCGCTCCGGGCAGCGCGGATTGAAGCTGCATCCGGGCGGCAGCCGCGCGAGATTGGGCGGGTTGCCCTCGATCGCCTCGAACCGCTCCACCCGCCGCTCGGGGCCGAGGGTCGAGCGCATCAGAGCGCGGGTATAAGGATGGCGCGGGGCATAGAAGATGTCTTCCGCCGTCCCGGTCTCGACGATCCGCCCGCCATACATCACATAGACCCGGTCGCAGAACTCGGCGACCAGGCCGAGATCGTGGGTGATCAGAAGCAGCGCGCTCCCGAGTTCCGTGCGAAGCCCGGCCAGAAGCCGCATGATCTGCGCCTGGACCGTCACGTCCAGCGCCGTCGTGGGCTCGTCGGCGATCATCAGGCTGGGGCGCGAGGTGACCACCATCGCGATCAGGATGCGCTGGCGCATGCCGCCGGACAATTGGTGCGGGTAATAGTCCATCACCGTTTCCGGCGCGGGAATCCGCACCAGCCGCATCGCCTCGAGCGCTTCGGCGCGGGCGGCGGCGCGGCGCATCTTCCGATGCAGCATGACGGCCTCCGCGATCTGGTCGCCGACCCGCATCAGCGGATTGAGATAGGTGGAGGGGTCCTGAAAGATCATCCCCATCCGGCCGCCGCGGATCGCCCGCATCTCGCGCTCGGAGAGCGTCAGGAGGTCCCGCCCCTCGAACCGGACCGATCCGGAGAGAATACGGGCCGGCGGGCGCGGCAGGCGCATCAGCGACTGTGCGGTCATGCTCTTGCCGGAGCCGGATTCGCCGACCAGCGCCACCGCCTCGCCGGGCGCGATCGTCAGCGAGACCCCGTCCACCGCCTTGACGACGCCATGGTCGGTGAAGATGTGCGTCACCAGATTTTCAACGCTGAGAAGGGGTTCGGCCAAGTCAGCGCTCCCTCGACCGGGGATTGAGGACATCGTTCAGCCCGTCGCCGACGACATTGAGGCTGAGGACGGCGAGGAAGATCGCGATGCCGGGAAAGGCCGTCGTCCACCAGGCGCGGCGCATGATCTGCTGCGCTTCCTGGAGGATGAGGCCGAGACTGACCTGGGAGGGATCACCCAGCCCGAGATAGCTGAGGCCCGCCTCGAGCAGCATGGCCTGGCCGACCATCAAAGTTCCGTTCACCACCACGGGCGCGAGTGCGTTGGGCAGGATCTCCCCGAAGATCAGCACCCCGGCCGGCGCCCCCGCGACCCGGGCCGCATCCACGAATTGGCGGGTGCGCAACGTGAGGAATTCCGCCCGCACCAGCCGGGCGATGTCGGGCCAGCTCAGGATCGCGATCGCGCCGATGATGTTCCAGATGCTGGCGCCGAAGAAGGCGACCAGCACCACCGCCAGAAAGAAGCGCGGAATGACCTGGAACACTTCGGTCACGCGCATCAGGAGGTCGTCGACCAGTCCGCCGGAAAAGCCGGCGATCCCGCCCATCACGATTCCGAGCGCGGTCGCGATCCCGGCCGCGCCGAAGCCGACCAGAAGCGAGATGCGCAGGCCGTACAGGACGCGGCTCAGGACGTCGCGGCCGAGTTCGTCGGTGCCGAACAGGTGGGCCGCGTCCGGCCCCACCATGGCGGGTCCGACGCCGATCGCGCCCGGCGCATACGGCGCCAGGAGCGGCGCGGCGAGCGCGACCAGAAGGAGCGCGGCCAGGACGAGGCCGGCGAGCGCCGCGCTGCGGTTGCGGGCGAAGATGCGCAGCGCGGAGACCGGCCGCGGCGCGAGGGGGAGATCGACCATGCTCATCGGTAGACCACCCGCGGATCGATCACGGCATAGATCAGATCGGTGACGACATTGGCCGCGATCACCATCAGCGAAAGCACGGTGAACAGCCCCATGAGGACCGGATAGTCGCGCGCCTGGATCGCCTCGTAGAGCAATCTGCCCATGCCGGGCCAGGCGAACACGGTTTCGGTGAGGACCGAGCCGGCCAGCATGAAGCCGAAATTCATGCCGATCACCGTCACGACGGGGAGGATGGCATTGCGGAGCGCGTGCCCATAGACCACCCGCCCCTCCGATGCGCCCTTGGCGCGCGCCGTGACGATGAAATCGAGCGACAGGGTTTCCTGCATCTTGATCCGGGTGAGGCGGAAGATGAGCGCAAGGTGATAGAGGCTGTAGGTGAAGGCGGGCAGCGCCAGATGATGCAGCACGTCGACGATGCGGCCCCACCCCTCCGCCGGTGCGCGCAGGCTGTACATGCCCTGCGTCGGAAACCAGCCGAGATGCAGCGAGAACACGATCAACACGAGCTGGCCGAGCCAGAAGACCGGCATGGAATAGCCGGCGAGGGCGAGGAACGTGGAGGTTTGGTCGGTCGCGGAATAGGGCCGCTGCGCCGCGATCACGCCGAGCAGGATGCCGACCGCCGAACTCGCGACGAGCGCCGTCACCATGAGAAGCAGGGTCGCCGGCATGCGCGAGAGGATGAGATCGAGCACGCTCTGGCGGTAGCGCAGCGAATAGCCGAGATCGAAATGCGCCATCCGCGTGAGATAGGCCCAGAGCTGAGTGCCGAGCGGCTGGTCGAGGCCGAATTCGCGGCGCAGATCCTCGATATATTCGGGGCTCGCATCCATCGAGCCGACCAGGAAGTCGATCGGATCGCCCGGGGCCGCGTGGATCAGGAAAAAGTTCAGCAGGATCACCACGAAGATGAGCGGAACCGCCTGCGCGAGCCGCCGCACGACATAAAGGGATATGTCCAAGCCGCGCATCGCTTGAAGGCCTTTCGCGACGGGAGCCGAACCCTGCGGGGAACGTGGCGGGGAACATGGCGGGGAATATGGCGCCGCGCGACGCGCGGCACTGCGGTTCGGACGACGTCCGCGCCACCGCGCGCAGACAGGTGCCGCGTGCCGCGGAGAGCACGCGGCACGGGTCACTTCACTTCGTAGGCGTCCTCGCGGCTCTGGATGTAGCCCTGCGGGCCGGTGATCACGTCCTTGAAGCGGGCCGACACGGCATTGACGGTCGGCACTTCGAACAGCGGAAGCGCCGGCATGTCGGTCATCAGAATGCGCTGGATGTCCTTCCACATCTGGGCGCGCTTTTCGCGGTCGAGTTCCTTGTATTCGGTGTCGAACAGCGCGTCGGCGGCCGGGCTGGAATAGCCCATGGCGTTGACATAGGGCGCCTTCTTGATCTGCGACGTGTGGAAACGCGGGGTGACCGAGAAGGTCGGATCCGGGCCCGTCGTGAACAGCTGATTGGCGAGATCGAAGTCCCAGTTGCGGAACACCTTGTCGACGAAGGCGAGGCGGTCCATTACCTGCACCGTCACGTCGATCCCGAGGGCTTTCAGATTGTCCTTGATGATCTCGGCCGCGCGGCCCTCATAGTCCCGCCCCGCCCCCCAGGCGATGCGCAGGGAGAAGCGCTTGCCGTCCGGCCCGCGCTTGAAGCCGGCCTCGTCGAGCAGCGCGTTCGCCTTCGCGACGTCGCGCGGGTAATTGTACTGGTCGGTGAAGACCCAGCCGAGCCCGCTATTGATCGGGCTCTTTGCCACCTTGCCCTCGCCGAACAACGCCTTCTTGCGGATGTCGTCGCGGTCGATCGCATAGGCCAGCGCCTGCCGCACGCGCACGTCCTTGAGATATTCGTTGCGCATGTTCATCAGCATGAAGCCGTTGGTGGCCGGCGCCTCGCCGCCTTTGTCCACCACGACGAACCGCTTGTCGGACCGCAGCTTCGCCACCTGGTCGTAGGGCACGATGTACCAATGGAGGAAGTCCAGCTCGCCGCGCTCGAAGGCGAGGACGCGGGCGCTCGAATCCGGCACCACCTGGAACACGACGCGGTCAAGATACGGCTTCTTGGCCTTGAAATAATCCGGGTTGCGGACGAGCTCGATATGGCTGCCGCGCTGCCAGCTCTGGAACTTGAACGGCCCCGACCCGATCGGCTTCTGGTTCGCCGGATTGGTCTTGGGATCGGTGCCTTGATAGATGTGCTTGGGCAGGATCAGCACGCCGCTCGACAGCGGCGAGGCCAGCAAGGTGAAGAACGGCGCATAGGCCGATTTCAGCTTCACCTCGAACGTGTGGGCGTCGAGCGCCTTGGCGGACGCGACATTGGGCCACCAGGACGCCGCCCGCGGGTGCGACTTCGCGACCGCTTCGTTGAAGGTGTATTCCACGTCCTCGGCGGTGACGGGCTTGCCGTCATGCCATTTGGCGGTCTTCACCAGGTTGAAGGTGTAGGTCAGCCCGTCGGGCGAGACCGACCAGGATTCCGCAAGATCGGGCGTCGGCTGGAAATTGAAATCCAGACCGATCAGGCCGTTGAAGATATTGGTCGCGGGAATGTAGGCGACCGTATCGGTGGTGGTGTGCGGCGCCAGCGTGCCGGGTTCGCTCTCCAGAGCGATGATCAGCGTGCCGCCGGGTTTGGGTTGAGCTGCGGCGGGCGCGAGCCCGCCCGCGACGAGCGAAAGGGCAAGAGCGGCCTTCGCAATGAAGCCGGATATGCGCATCGGATCCCCTCTGGATGAATTGGGCCACGTGCGGCTGGGGCATTTCGCCTCTCCCCTGACAGTTTAGAGGGCAGATCGCTTTTTGCGGCACCATGAGGAAAACCGTTGCTCAACATGAGCGCGGCTCATCACACAGGGACCCGCACCTCGTCGGCGACCCAGCCGCCCCAAGCCGAGATCGCCGGCTTGCACCGCGTCTCGACGATCTCGCGCGTGGCGCGGGCGATGCGCAGCGGCAGATCCGAAAGCTCGTCATGGTGGGCGGCGACGAACAGCGTGCGGCGCAGGCGGGGCACCGGCAAGGGCTCAAGCCGCAGGCGCGGAATATGCGCGGCGCTCTGGAGGATGCAGAACGGCGTCGTGATCGCCCAGCCGAGACCCGCCGCGACCATGCCGAGAACCGCATCCGAGGTGTCGAACTCGAACCGGCCCGCCGCCTCGATCCGCAGCCGGCGCAAATATTGCTCGATGTCCTGACCGGTGAGCGAGCGGGCGCTGTAGCGCACGAGATTGAGCTTCTCCCCGATCGCCCGCAGGTTCTCGATGCTCGAACCGAACGTGTGCGGCAGCGCGACGACATAAGGTTCGGAAAAAAGTTCGTGCGTCTCGTAGAGCGTGCCGTCGATGCGGGCATTGGAGGTCAGGATCAGATCGACTTCGCGCGCCGCCAGCGACTGGATATGGTTGAGCGACAGGCCGGACCAGATCGACCATTGCGCCGCTTCCTGGTGCAGCAGGGTGACGAGATGCGGGCCGACGGTCGACACCACGGAATCCGCCATGGCGACGCGCAGCCGCGGCACCGCCTGGAAGCTCGAAGCGCGCACCCTGACCGCCGTTTCGCGCGCCTCGCGCAGAAGCACCTCGGCCCGGTCGAGCAGGACACGGCCGCCGGCCGTCGCCGCGATCGGCCGGACGCGGCGATCCAGCAACGCGATGCCGAGGCTTTTCTCCAGTGTGGCGACCGCGTGCGAAACCCCCGACTGGGTCAGACCCAGCCGCTGCGCCGCATGGGTCATCGACCCGCACTCCACGACGCAGACGAAGATTTCCAGGGCGCGCAGATCGAAGATCAGGTCCCCGGCCGTGGCCGTGGTCCCGAAGGCGAAGCGGTCCTGGCCTCGGGTCCTTTGCGGCATGGATCTATCCCAAGTCCTGCCTCAATCCCGGATTGCGCATCTAAAGAACTTCGCCTTATGCACGCGCGCCGAAATGCCGTTCGACGATCGGCCTCAACAGACCAGGCATCATCCTCTACAAAGTCGCTATTTACCATGCTCTTTCGGCGCGCCGCCTCGGCGAGAGAATCTCGCGCGGAGCGCGCGGGCACGACATGGCGCGAGAAAAATCAACTATGAGTTGATTGTGGCGTCTGCCTCCGGGCGCGGGCGGACGCCACGGTGCGACGGCGTCGCCCTCCGGGCTCCGCACGCGCCGTGTCCGAAGCCATGTTCGGGGCTGGTCGGTCGGAGGCGCCGACGGGCCGTCCCGCGCGGAGCGGGCCGCACGCGTCCGATCGGCGAAATGCGAGAGGAAGGCGGGCTTAGCGGCCGCCACCCACAACCGGGGGGGACCGGGTTTCGCCGAGCGAGACCCAGAGGGCCGGATCGCCCTGCGACTGGCGCTTGACGAAGCGATAGCCGGTCTCGTGCCACGGCAGGATCGGCGCCGCCTGGTTGTCGAGCACGAGGTCGCCGCGATCGGTGACCACGGTCAAAACGGCATGGCCGTCGCCATCTTTGTCCCGGACCACCGTGATGAGAAGCACCGAGGCCGGCCAGCCGAGCCGGACCAGCGCGCGCCGCTTGGCGAGCACGTAATCCTCGCAATCCCCCTTGCCGTCGGCGGGATAGCTCCAGCGCTCGGTCTCGCCGAAATGTTCCAGATCGGTCACGGGCTCGATCGCTGTATTGAGACGGTCATTGACCTCGCGCAGCTCGGCCTCGTGCTGGGCATCGAGCGTGACCTGGAAGACCATGTCGCCCTGCGCGGCACAATCGGCGCCATTGTCGGAGCAGAAGCGGACATAGCCGATCGGCGGCGAGGTCCCCGCCGTCGCGCTCAGCCGCGACGCCGCGCCGGCAGAGGGGGGGGAGTGCAGCACAGCCTGACGGCTCTCGGACGCAGCCCCGCCGGAGGCGCCGCCCAGTAACAGGCCGAGGGTCAGGATCAGGCGCAGGTGCTGCATGGGCGTCGCGTCTCGGTTAACGATTCCATAATGCCCGAGGATCGCCGCATTTGCGCCGTCAACCAGTTCTTAACCTTAATCGCATGTGCAGCGCACGCAACCCGGCCCCGCCCGGGCTGTGACGCAGGGACACGCGGCTTTCCCCTGCCCGACACTTGCCCGATGCCCGCTGCGGGCCTATGTCCGGGCGGTGCAGGAAGCCTTCCCTCCGCGTCGTCCGCCCGCCCGGCAGCCGGCCTTCAATGTTCCCGGTCCGGTGCTGGCGCTCGGCGCCGCCCTGGCCGTGATCGAGCTCGTGCGCAGCTTTCTCGGCGACGGCGCGAACCTCGACATTCTGGCGCTCTTCGCTTTCATCCCGGCGCGCTACGATGCCGCTTCCCAGATCGTCCTGCCGGGGGGGCTGGCCGCGGATCTCTGGACCTTCGTCACCTATGCCCTGCTGCACGGCAACTGGGTCCATCTCATCGTCAATCTGGTCTGGCTTCTGGCTTTCGGCTCTCCCGTCGCGCGCCGCTTCGGTCCGGTGCGGTTCGCGCTGTTCTGCGCCGCCACCGCGATTGCGGGCGCCTTGGCGCACCTCTTGGCTTATCCCGGCGCCCTGGTTCCGATGATCGGAGCTTCGGCCGTGGTGTCGGGGGCGATGGCCGCGGCGGTGCGTTTCGCGTTTTCGCCCGGGGGCGCGCTGGGGCCGGCGAGCGACCGGCGCGGTCGTCATCCGCCGGCGGTCCCCCTCCTCACGGCGCTCCGCGAACCGCGCGTCCTCGTTTTCATCGGGGTCTGGGTCGGTCTCAACATCCTGTTCGGGGTCGCGGTCGAGGTCCCCGGCTCGTCGGATGCCGAGATCGCCTGGCAAGCCCATATGGGCGGCTTCTTCGCAGGGCTGCTCCTGTTCTCCTTCTTCGATCCGCCGCCGCGAAATCGCCCTCACGCCGCCGCGGAGTTTTGATCCGTTCCATTTGCCCATTGCGGTTCGCAGCGGGCAGAGGGATCATTGCCCCAAAGGAAACGATCCCGGACCGCGCTTTGGCGTCGGCTTCATGGCATCGTGGCCGGGGCAATGGGAACGGAGAGACTGCCATGACCGTGAGCAACCTGCTGCAGCGCAAGAGCGGGAGCATCGTCACCATCTCCCCGGATGCGTCGCTGACCGAAGCCGTCCGGAGCCTCGCGCAGCACCGGATCGGCGCGATCGTGGTGGTCGGCGCGAGCGGCCGGCTCGAAGGCATCGTGTCCGAGCGCGACCTCGTGCGCATTCTGGCGGAGAAGGGACCGGACGTGCTGTCCTCGCCGGTCTCGTCGGTGATGACCCGCGCCGTCGTCACCTGCGGCCCGGACGAGACCATCCCCGTGATCATGGAGCGCATGACGCGCGGGCGGTTCCGCCATGTTCCGGTGGTCGACGGCGACCGGCTGATCGGCATCATCTCCATCGGCGACGTGGTGAGCCACCGGGTCGAGGAAATGGAGCGCGAGAGCGCGGAGCTGCGCGATTACATCATGACCGCCTGAGGGTCGTCGCGGCGGTGCGCGGCCGCGATCAGCGCAACGCCTCGATCGCGGTGACGATGTCCTCCATCACCCGCTCGGTGGCCTCGGCGCCCGCCGCAATGGCTTCGTCGGCCCGGTGAAAGTCGAACAGGCCGATCTTGCCGAGCTTCGGCGCGACATTGACGTCGGGCGGATCGCCGGCGAGGCGGGCACGCGCGATGCGGTCCTGCATCACGTTGAAAGCGTCGATCATCACGGCCGAAATCGCCTTCGGCCCGTCCACCGGCCCCGGCAGGAAGCCGCCGCGCAGAATGCGGTCGGGCCGCCACATGCGGGCAATGCCTTCCTTCTTCTTCGCCAAAGCCTCCGCGGTCGACACGATGGGACCGCCATGGTCCTGGATCACCGTGCCGCGTCCGAACACCTCGGCATTGAGATTGACGGCGATGACGATCCGCCCGCCGAGCGCGCGGGCGGAGGAGACCGGGATCGGATTGACCAGCGCGCCGTCCATCAGCCAGCGCCCGCCCACCTTCACCGGCGTGAAGATGCCGGGCAGGCTGTAGGACGCGTGGATCGCATCGGCGAGGTTGCCACGCGTCAGCCAGATTTCATGGCCGGTGCCCAGCTCGGTCGCGATCGCGCTGAACGCGATGGGCAAATCCTCGATCGTGACCGATCCGACTTCGGCCCGCAGCCGGTCCAGCAGCCGCCGGCCATTCATCAGGCCCGCGGCGCCGAGGGCCGGGTCGATCAGGCTCAGCATGCTGCGTCGGGTGAGCCGGCGCGCCCAGGCCTCGAACGCGTCGAGGCTTCCGGCGGCCCAAAGCCCCCCCACCGCCGCGCCGATCGACGTCCCCGCAATGACGCTCGGTCGGATGCCGTGACGTTCGAGCACCCGCAGGACGCCGATATGGGCGAGGCCCCGGGCCGCGCCGCCGCCGAGCGCGAGGGCCACGCGCGGACCATCGGCGACGTTTTGGTCCGAGGTCTCCGGCCCCGAAGCGGGCGCCTGCGCGGGCGAACCGGGCTCGGCCTCCGGCGGGGCCGCGGCGGCCCCCCGCCCGAACCGATAAGGCCCGAGAAACATCTGCACCTCCTTGCCCACCGCCCAGAATCGACGGGGGGACGGGAGGCGCGAACGTGACGAGGCTTGATGTCGGAAGCGTGACCGTTTTCGCGCCCGGCCCCGACCAGAGGCCCGGCTCAGATCGGGAAATCAGGCTCTGCGATCAATGCTGGTGCGGGGCGTCGCCGTAAATCGCAGCCGGATCGAAGCGCGGCGTGTCGCCGGTAAACTCCAAACGCGCATCGGCTGCGGCGCCCTTCAGCGGCACACGCCGATAGAAGCACGACCGCCGGCCGGTATGGCAGGCCGCCCCCGTCCCGCCCATCTCGACCTTCAGCAGGACGGCGTCCTGGTCGCAATCGACGAGGAGCTCGACCACCTTCTGGGTATGGCCGGAGGTCTCGCCCTTCTTCCACAGCTTGCCGCGGGAGCGGCTGTAATAATGCGCCTCGCCGGTTTCGATGGTCAGAGCGAGCGCCTCGGCATTCATGTGCGCGAGCATCAGGACGGCGCCGTCCTTGGCGTCGACGGCGATGCAGGTGACGAGACCGGCGGCATCGAAGCGCGGCGTGAGGCGGTCGCCCTCTTCGAGTTCGGAGTGGCTGCCGCTGGCCGCGAAAGGCTTGGAAATCATAGGTCGTCTTCCGCTCGGGTCAGGGCCGCCCGCGCACCAGAGTGATGAAGCGCACCTGCTCTGCGGGATCGTCGCGGAACGCGCCGGTAAACTGGCTCGTCACCGTCGTCACGCCCGCCTTCGAAATCCCGCGCATGGCCATGCACATATGCTCGGCCTCGATCAGGACGGCAACCCCGCGCGGCCGCAGCGCCTCGTCGAGCGCGGTGACGATCTGCGACGTCAGATGCTCCTGGGTCTGGAGCCGGCGGGCATAGCCGTCGACCACCCGGGCGATCTTCGACAGGCCCACCACGCGCTCGACCGGGAAGTAAGCGACATGCGCCTTGCCGACGAACGGCACCATGTGGTGTTCGCAATGCGAATGGAACGGAATGTCGCGCAACAGGACGAAATCGTCGAACGTGCCGATTTCGCCGAAGGTTCGGCCGAGGATCTCCTCGGCATCGTGCCCGTACCCGGAATAAAGTTCGTCATACGCCTTGATGACCCGGCGCGGCGTGTCGACGAGGCCCTCGCGCTGGGGGTTTTCACCGATATAGGCGAGCAGCGTGCGGACCGCGGCTTCGGCCTCCTCCCGGCTCGGACGCCCGGCCCGGTCCGGCACAAGCGCGCGCTTATCTGCGCCGGCCTCCAGCTCGGCCTGCGCTTTCAGGAGTTTCACTACCGCGTCCATGACCAACTCCGTCCGCCCCCCCTCGCGGAGCGGGCGTATCACCGGTGTCGGCTACGCATGCGCGATCCGAGGAGCCGCGCCCCGCCGAGACCCGGCGGCGGCCTTGCCGTCCGTTTCGGGGCGAAAGCCCCGCGCCGCGTCTTCCGCCAGCGCTTCCAGCCTCTATATAAAAGCGGCGGCGTACCGCCGCAAATGCTTGTTTCGCCGGTCTCCGTCGCGCGCTGTGCGCGGCGCGGGGCGCGGCCCGTGGTCCGACCCATGATCAACGACGTCTACAATTCCCGCATTCTCGCCCTCGCGGCGGACATTCCCCGCTTGGGACGCCTGCCCGCTCCCGGCGCGAGCGCAACGGCGCATTCGCGCCTGTGCGGCTCGACCGTGACGGTGGACCTGTCGCTCGACGGGGAAACCGTGACCGATTTCGCCCATGAAGTGCGCGCCTGCGCGCTCGGGCAGGCCTCCTCGTCCATCATGGCGCGCCATGTCGTGGGATCGAGCGTCGCCGAATTGCGGGCGGTGCGCGACGCCATGCGGCGCATGCTGAAGGAAAACGGGCCGCCGCCCGAGGGCCGGTGGCAGGAGCTCGAGGTTCTCGAGCCGGTCCGCGACTACAAAGCGCGCCACGCCTCGACACTCCTGACCTTCGACGCGGTGGTCGACGCGATCGAGCAGATCGAGGCGCGGCGCGGCTGATCGCTCATTTGGCGGCGACCGGTTCCGGCGCCGGCGATGTCGCGGCGGGCGCCGGGACGGACGCGAGGGGGGCAAGGCCGAGCAGACCGCGCACTTCCTCGGCGGCTGCGGCGAGATCCGTCCGGAAGGCGGCATCGTTCATCATGATCGCCGCCAGCGCCGTGCCGGTCAGGCGCCCCGCTTCGACGTCGCTCGGATAGTGCACCCCTCCGATCAGGCGGGAAAAGCCGAACGCGGCGCCCCGCTCGTAGAGCGCGACGGCCTTCTCGGGCACCATGTTGGCGAGCAGGATCGCCGTCATCATGCCCCATGTGGCGTGGCCGGAGGGATAGGAGCCGGTGTCTTCCTTGGGCACGACGAGGTGGATGTCCGGGAAAGCGAGGAAAGGCCGCAGCCGGCCCCAATGCGCCTTGGCATTCTGGACGATCACACTGGCCTCCCGCGCGGCCTTGTCGACGAAGGCATTGGCGCGCGGGGCGCGCGCTGTGGACAGGTCGGTGCCGACCGCATCGGAAAAGCGCGTCAGCACCCGATCGACATCGGCATTGGCGCGCGCGATCGTCTCCGGCGTGCGCACGGCCTGAAGGTCGAGCAGGATGCGGACATCCTCCTGCGTCGTTTGGGAGTCGCGCGTGGGCGCCGGCGCGAGGAAACGGGTGAGGTCCGCCTGGTCCGGCCGCAAATAGGCCGTACCTTGGGCGGACGCCGTACCGAAGGCGGCAGTCAGCAAGATGAAGGCGAGCGCGGTGGCGCGAACGAACATGGATCAGTCTCCCCACGAAGGCCAAGCCGAAGCCGCGTTCACTCTTCCATGGGGGCGCCGTCAGCGCGATGACAGTGCGCACCGGTTCGTCCGGTGGCGCCATGCGCTCGGGCGCGTGCCCCGCTTAATGCTGCGGGTGCCGATCCTCGTCTATCGCTACACGCTGTCGTCCGTCATGGGGCGGCAATGCCGCTATCTCCCGACATGCTCGGACTATGCCGACACGGCCATTTCCCGCCACGGCGCCTGGGCCGGAGGCTGGATGGGGGCGGCGCGCATCTGCCGCTGCCACCCCTGGGGCGGCGACGGGTTCGATCCGGTGCCGCAATGCCTGCCCGCGGACGCCCGCTGGACCCGTCCCTGGCGCTACGGCACATGGCGCATGGATCCGCCCCGCGATGATGAACCGCAGGACAGGGCCTAAACCCGGGACCCGCACGCGCCCGTCGGTGCGGCGGAAGATGCTATAGCCGACGCACCGGTCGCGTTTTCGATGCAGGCGGCCGCCGGGAGCGAGGACACAGACATGCCCATGGTGCAGCCCTTCGGCCTTGCTCTCCGCGCGGCGGCACTTCTCGCAGCGACGGTCTTTTCCATGGGGTCTTCGGCCGTTGCGGCGCCGCCCGAAGCCGCCGGACCGGGCGGCATCGGCCCCGATGGCACAGCCTTCTACGTCCCCCCGTCCCCCTTGCCGGACGGGGAGCCGGGATCGGTCATCTGGACCCGCCCGCTGACCGGCACCATGGCGCTGCCGAGCGCGGCCCGGAACCTTCTCGTCCTCTATCGCTCGCGGGATCCGGCCGGCGCCACCGTCCCGGTCTCGGGCACCGTCTCCCTGCCCAAGGGGACGCCGCCGCAAGGCGGCTGGCCGGTCATCGTCTGGACCCACGGCACCACCGGCATCGCCGCCGTCTGCGGACCGTCCCGCGACACCGCGTCCGGGCCCGAACACGCTTATATCGAAGACATCCGGTCCCTGCTCGATCAAGCCGTGGCCAAGGGCTATGCAATCGTGGCGACCGATTATCAGGGGCTCGGCGTCGCAGGCTTCCATCCCTTCTTCCAGGGCGTGCCCAATGCGCAGAACGCGCTCGACATGCTGCGCGCCGGGCGCGCCGTCGCGCCGGAGATCGGCCGGTCCTATGGCGTGATGGGCCACAGCCAGGGTGGACAGGCGGATCTTTTCACGGCCGCCATCGGCCCGGCTTATGCGCCGGAGTTCAAATTGGTGGGCAATGTCGCGATGGCCCCGGGCTCGCATATCGCCGCGCGCCTGGACGCGGTGAGAGGCTCCGACACGGTCGAACTCGCCCTGCCTTATGTCCTGTATGTTCTCGGCTCCTACGCCCATACGGACCCGTCCATCGATCTGTCCCGGATCCTCACGCCGGAGGCGAAGGCCCATTTGCCGGATCTGCAGATCGGCTGCATGACGGCGGCCCTGACGCAGGGCTATTGGTCCAAAGCCATCGCGAAGGACCAGTTCCTGCCGGCACCCGACCTCACCGCCTTCCTCGCCATGGGCGCCCGGAACGAGCCCGGCGCCCTCGCGCTCTCCGTGCCGACGCTGGTGATGCAAGGCACGGCCGACCAGACCGTCCGCCCGAAAGACACCGACGGCATGGTCCGCGCGCTCTGCGCGTCGGGCAATGCGGTGCTCTACAAAGCCTATTCCGGACAGAGCCACGACGGCGTAATGGCGGCCGGCGCGCAAGATGCGCTCGGCTTCCTGGCCGACCGCTTCGCCGGAAAGCCCGCGGAGACGAATTGCACCGACCTGCCGCGGGCGGGACAGCCGTGAGCGCGGGCGCCGGGAGCACGCGCCGATCAGCGTGCATCGCCAGTTGATCGGCTAAGGCGTTCACGCGCAAATGGCGAGACCGCATTCACCGATGCGGCCGTCTCAACCTGATCGACTCCGGCTGCATCTCCGGATGCGGACCGGACCCGCGCGGTCCCGCGCGTTCGCGGGCCCGGCAAAGTTCCGCTGGATCCCGCGACGGGGCTGACGGTAAGACGGCCTCTCGGAAGCTTGGGGGCACCGTCCGATGATCGAGGAAACGGAGAGCGGGGCAAAACGGACCGGCCTCATGCGGCTGCACCACCATCTCTACAGTCATTTCTATATCAAGATGACGGTGGTGATGTTGCTTTCGATCCTCATCTATCCCTCGATCGAGCAGCTGGACGCCGCCCTCGCCGCCATCATCATGGTCGATGTGGCCATGATGCTCATGGCCATGAACAACGTGGCATTCGAATCGAGACGGCGGGGCGTCAGACGCTTCCTTCTGGTTCTGTTCGGCGTCTCGGCCGTGACGCTCGATGTCTATACCGCCTTGCACCCCAATCCAGATGTCATTCTTGCGACTTCGCTTTTCTTTTGCCTCTTCTATATCTACGCAATCTACAACATGATGCGATACGTTTTGTTGCCGGGTCGCATCACCCTCGATCGGCTCTTCGCCTCGCTGACCGTCTATATGACATTGGCGCTATTTTGGGCAGTGATCTATAGGATCATCTTCATCCTGGACCCGAAAGCCTTTCGATTCGATGGCGAATTCGACCGCGATAGCCTGAGCATTTACGATTTCATCTATTTCAGCTATGCGACCATCACCACGACCGGCTATGGCGACATCGTCCCCAACACCCATCAGGTACAGTCCTTCGCCATCGTCGAACAGATGGTCGGCGTGCTCTATGTGGCGATCCTGGTGGCGCGGCTGACCAATCTCTATTCCTCGCACGCGCAGGCGCCGGACTGAGACCGGCTCCCGTCCGCCCGCGCGAATGCGGCCGTCCCGCACGGCCGAACCTTTACGCGCCGGCCGCGCCGGCCTAAATGAGCCGCCTGACCAAGAGCCTACCTGCGCGGTCCGCAGGAGTGGGCGGGAGACGAGCCATGATTCATCTGACCTTCCCCGACGGCGCCGTGCGCGATTATGCCGAGGGGACCTCCGGCGCGGACATCGCCGCCGCCATCTCCAAATCCCTCGCCAAGAAGGCCGTCGCGGTGACGCTGGACGGCGAACTCGCCGATCTCGGAGAGCCGATCACCCGCGACGCCAGGATCGAGATCGTCACCCGCGACGATGCGCGGGCGCTCGAACTCATCCGCCACGACGCCGCCCATGTGCTGGCCGAAGCGGTGCAGGATCTCTATCCGGGCACCCAGGTCACGATCGGGCCGGTGATCGAGAACGGCTTCTATTACGACTTCGCGCGCAACGCGCCCTTCACCACCGAGGATCTGCCGAAGATCGAGGCGAAGATGCGCGAGATCATCGCGCGCGACCGTCCCTTCACCAGGGAAGTGTGGAGCCGAGAGCAGGCGAAGTCCGTGTTCGCGGCGAAGGGCGAGGCGTTCAAGGTCGAACTGGTGGATGCGATCCCCGAGGATCAGACCGTCAAGATCTACAAGCAGGGCGACTGGTTCGACCTCTGCCGCGGCCCGCACATGCCCTCGACCGGAAAGGTCGGTACCGCCTTCAAGCTGATGAAGGTGGCGGGCGCCTATTGGCGCGGCGACAGCAACAATCCGATGCTCACCCGCATCTACGGCACCGCCTGGCACGATCAGGCCGCGCTCGATGCCTATCTGCACCGCCTGGAGGAGGCCGAGAAGCGCGACCACCGCCGGCTCGGCCGGGAGATGGACCTCTTCCATTTCCAGGAGGAGGGGCCGGGCACGGTCTTCTGGCACCCGAAGGGCTGGACGCTGTTCCAGAACCTCGTCGCCTATATGCGCCGCCGGCTGAAGGCCGATTATGCCGAGGTGAACGCGCCGCAGGTCCTCGACAAGTCGCTGTGGGAGACGTCCGGCCATTGGGGCTGGTACAAGGAGAACATGTTCAAGGTCCAGTCGGCGGGAGACGATACGGACGACGAGCGGGTGTTCGCGCTGAAGCCGATGAACTGCCCGGGCCATGTCCAGATCTTCAAGCACGGGCTGAAATCCTACCGCGACATGCCGTTGCGCCTCGCCGAATTCGGCGCGGTCCACCGCTACGAGCCGTCCGGCGCGCTGCACGGCCTGATGCGGGTGCGCGGCTTCACCCAAGACGACGCGCACATCTTCTGCACCGAGGAGCAGATGGCCGCGGAGTGCTTGAAAATCAACGATCTGATCCTCTCGACCTATGCCGATTTCGGCTTCGAGAACATCGTGGTGAAGCTCTCCACCCGGCCCGAGAAGCGCGTCGGCTCGGACGCGGTCTGGGATCACGCGGAAGAGGTGATGACCCGCGTGCTCGCCCAGATCGCGGACCAGTCCGGCGGGCGCATCAAGACCGGCATCCTGCCGGGCGAGGGCGCGTTCTACGGACCGAAATTCGAATACACGCTGTGCGACGCCATCGGCCGCGAATGGCAGTGCGGCACGACGCAGGTGGATTTCAACCTGCCGGAACGGTTCGGTGCCTTCTATGTCGACGCCGACGGCGGCAAGAAGACGCCGGTCATGATCCATCGCGCGATTTGCGGCTCGATGGAGCGGTTCACCGGCATTTTGATCGAGCATTTTGCGGGCCATTTTCCGCTCTGGCTCGCCCCGACCCAGCTCGTCGTGACCACCATCACGTCGGATGCCGATCCCTATGCCGCGGAAGTGGCGGCGGCGGCGCGGGCGCTCGATCTGCGCACCGACCTCGATCTGCGCAACGAGAAGATCAACTACAAGGTGCGCGAACACTCGCTCGCCAAGGTCCCGGTCCTCCTGGTGGCCGGACGCAAGGAGGCGGCGGAGCGGACGGTGTCCATGCGCCGCCTCGGCTCCAACGACCAGACCGTCCTGCCTCTGGACGCGGCGCTTGCGCGTCTCGCGGAGGAAGCGACGCCGCCGGACGTGCGGCGCAAGACGGTCTGACGGCGGGACAGGGTGAGCCGCGCACGCGGCGGCTCACCCTTCCATAAAGCTATTGCCGCGGCACACCCTGGCGATTTTTGGCCCCGTCGTGGGGCCCTGCTTTTTTTGTCACCCCCTGTTTTGTAAATTTCCTCCGGGGTTCAGGCGCCGCCTTTTGGTGGACTGACGAAGGGGGCAAGCATGCAGAAAAGCACATCGCGCATCCGTCGGCGACACAATCGTGCGGCCATCCATCTGATTGCTGCATTCGGAAGCAGCTCTGCGCTCGCGGCGCCCGAGCTCGATTATATTAACTTGGACTATCCAGTCGCCGAAGCAAATTTTACAGGAATTCGCGGGGCCAACATCGTCGGAAATTACATCGTTCCGAACGGGGGCGGCGCGTCGGGTGGAATTCTCTACCGCACGGACACGCAGACCTGGATTTCCATCCCCACCTCGACCGCGAACGGCGTGAACTATCCAGGGGCCTATACCGCTTTGCCCTATGGCCCCACTTTCGGCGCGCCGGACGGGATATTCCGCCTCGTCGGCTCCTACAAGGCGACGGCCTCGTCCGGAAATGTGGGCTATCTCTTCGATGCCGCGGCGGTGCCCGGCGCGCAATATACCGACATCGTCTATCCCTCGGCGAGCGGCCTGACGGTGACGAACACCATTCCCCACAGCCAGTTCGGCAACAATGTCGTGGGCAATTACGACACCGCGCAGGGCACCGCGGGCGCCTTCATCTACAATGCCGCGACGAAGACCTATACGCAGCTGTCGGGTCCCGGCGCCGTCGTCACGAGCGCCTACGGCATCTATGCCGACAAGGTGACGGGCGGCTACACCGACACCCTCGGCTTGGACGCCCAGCACGGTTTCCTTTACGACATGGCGACCGGCACCTTCACCACCTACGACCATCCCGGCGCTATCGCGACCCATTTCCAGGGCATTACCGGCGGCGGGCGGCACGGCGAATACAATCTCGCCGCCGACTGGATCGACGCCCAAGGCGGTTCGCACGCGGCGATCCTGCATATCCGGGCCGACGGCTCGACGGAATGGATCGAGCTCGACGTGCCCGGCTCCACGCTGACCTCCATCGATTCGATCTATGCCGGGAACGCGGTCGGCTTCTATTTCGGCGCCGAAGGCATGATGAATTATCTCGTCACCGTGCCGTGGGCCTACAATCCGATCCGCAATACCGGCATCCTCACAGTGTCCACGGCCGGCGGCGTCGGCATTTCCGGCATCAGCGGCGACGACATCGTCAATGACGGGACCGTCCTGGTCACGGGCGCCGGCGCGGTCGGCGTGAAGGCCGATACGTACGGCGTCGTCACCAATAACGGCCAGATCAGCGTGACGGGGGCGGGCGCGGCCGGCATCCAGTTGAACGGGTTGGACGGCACCCTGCTCAATGCCGGCCGCATCATCGCCGCGCCGGGCGCCATGGCCATCAGCACGGGATCGACGGCGTCCGGAACGATGGTGGTCAATACCGGCACCATCGACGGCCGCGTCGCCTTCGCGGCCGGCCCGCAAGGACGCTTCGAGAATAGCGGCTGGCTCGGCGTCAGCGGCGCCGGGGCGGGAACGGTGCATCAGATCGGCGGGGTCTATGTTCAGACCGCGCGCGGCACCCTCGCTTTGCGGGTGAATGGCGCGTCGGCCGATCGGCTGGATGTGACCGGAGCGGCGCGGCTCGGTGGCACCTTCGCCGCCGCATTCGCGGGCACCGGCGGGCTGCAGAAGAGCTACACGGTCCTGACCGCGACCGATGGAGCAACCGGCACGTTCGCGAGCCTCGAAACCGCCGGCCTCCCCGCCTTCTTCGCGACCGGTCTCACTTACGGCACGAATGCGGTGATGCTGACGCTCACGTCCGCAATGGCGCAGGTGCCCGGATTGTCCACCAACCAGCAGGCGGTGGGCGCGGGGATCGATCGCGCGCTCAACGGCGCGGCCGGCACGGCGCTCGGCACCTTGCCGGCCGGACTGTCCCCGCTCTACAGCCTCGGGACGACGCAGCTTCCCGGAGCCCTGTCCGCGCTGTCCGGCGAAGCCTATGCGAGCCAGCGCTCGGCCCTGATCGGCGATGGCTTCTACAGCCGCGAGGCCGTGCTCGGCCGGCTGCGCCAAGGCGCCTATGCCGGAACCGCCGGCCCCCTCTCGGCCCTCGCTTATGGCGGGCCTGCCGCCGCCGCTCTCGCGCCCGCTCCGGGCTCGGCCACCGAAGCGCTTGCTTATGCCGCCAAGGCGCCCGAGGCCCCCTCCCCGCTTCCGGCCGGCACCACCGCCTGGGCGCAGGGCTTCGGCGGCTGGACCAAATATGACGGAACCGCCAACGCCTCCGCCCTCGATGCCAGCATCGGCGGGTTCATGTCCGGCGCCGATATTCAGGCCGGCACCTGGCGGATCGGCGCGGCTCTCGGCTATTCCCAATCCAACGCCTCGGTCTCGGATCTCGGCTCTTCCAGCGCGGTGAATTCCATGCTGGTCGCCCTCTATGGCGGGACCGGCATCGGCCCGCTCAGCGTGCGCCTCGGCGGCACCTACGCCCTCAGCCAGATCGATGCCAGCCGCACGATCGCTTTCCCGGGCGTCCTGCAGCAGGCCAGCGCCCAATATGACGGCGGCACCGCGCAGCTGTTCGCCGAGATCGGCTACGGCTTCGCCCTCCAGGCGGTCGCTTTGGAACCGTTCGCGGGGCTTGCCTGGGTTCATCTGAATACCGACGGATTCACGGAGAGCGGGGCACTTGCGGCCGCGCTGACCGGCGGGTCGACCTCATCGAATGTCGGCTACACGACGCTCGGTCTGCGGGCCGCCACCACCGTCGCGCTCGGCTCCGGCATGACGCTGGCGCCCCATGCCTCGGCGGCGTGGCAATATGCGTTCGGGGACGTCGATCCCACGGCGCAGCTCGCCTTCCGCAGCTTGCCGGGCTCGACCTTCGCCGTGGGCGGCGTGCCGCTGGCGGAGAACACCGCTCTGCTGGAGGTCGGCGCGGACCTGCATCTCTCCACCCAGGCGCGGGTGGGATTGTCTTATGTCGGCCAGTTCGCCGACGGCGTCGCGGTCAATGGTTTCCAGGCCAATCTGTCCTGGAGCTTCTGAGCCGAAGCGGCGCGTCGCCCAGGCTCCGGATGAGGTGGCAGCCGGCGCCTGACGGCGCGACGATGCGGTCGAGCGCCGGCTCCGCCGCGTCCTGGCTCCGGCGACCGGGCGGCAGCGCCCGGTCCGCGCCTGCGAAACCGGCTCAGTCGATCCGCTTCAATCCGGCCGCGAACCGCTTCCAGTTCGCCTGATACCGCAGGGCGGTCTGGCGCAGGCGCTCGACCGTGTCGTCGTCCAGCGTGCGCACCACCTTGGCCGGCGCGCCGACGATCAGGGAATTGTCGGGGAATTCCTTGCCTTCGGTGACCAGGGCCTTGCTGCCGACCAGGCTGTTGCGGCCGATCTTGGCGCCGTTGAGAAGCGTCGCGCCCATGCCGATGAGGCTGTTCTCACCCACCGTGCAGCCGTGCAGGATCGCCATGTGGCCCACCGTCACATTGGTCCCCAGAACCATCGGGAAGCCGGGATCGGTGTGGAGCACGCAGTTCTCCTGGATATTGACCCCCTCCCCCACGACGATCGGCTCGTTGTCGCCGCGCAGCACGCAGCCGAACCAGATGCTCGCATCGTCCTTGATGACGACGCGGCCGATCACGGTGGCGTCGGGCGCGACCCAATAGCGCCCGGAGGCGGGCAGTTCAGGACTGAGATCGTCGAGCGAATACAGGGGCATGCGGAGATCCTTGGAGTTGCTGGACCCACCCCTACAACGGGATGCGGACCCGTGCTACATGTGGCTTGCGGAATCGGTATCTCGGTGCCGCAAAGTCGGTTCGAGGAAATCCCGATCGGCGCCTCACAACTCCGTTCGGATGGGTTCAAATCTCCAGCGACGGTTCACACCGATGGCGCCACCATCCGGCTCTTCTGCTGCCCCCATCCTGCCGCCCAGCTTCTCGGAGATGCTTCGAACCGGGTACCAGCATCAGATGCGGGGCCATTTGGACGAGGCCGTGCGCACCTATCGCAAGCTTCTCCAGAAAGTGCCGGACAATGTTGACGTGATCCACCTTCTCGCCATGGTGAGGGGCAAGCAGGGGCATTTCGAGGACGCCATCCGTCTCTATCGCGACGCGCTGCGCCGCAGTCCCGACCGGGCGACGCTCTGGTATAATCTGGGTCTGATGTACAATGCCGCGTCCCGCCCCGCCGAGGCAGGCGACGCTTATGCGCAGGCCACAACGCTCGATCCGGCCCTGCCCGAAGCGGTCGGCCTTTGGTATGCGGCACGGCGGCCGGAATGCGATTGGCGCGATCATGACCGCCTCGCCGCAGCGATCGCGGCGTCGATTCAGCCGGGGCACGCGCCGGTCCAGCCTTTCGCAACCTTGATGCTGGACGAGCCGGCGCTGCACTTGGCGGCGGCGCGCCATCGCTGCCAGTGTCTGCGCGCTCAGGCGCCTGTGTCCGCCGTCACGACCGCCCGCCGCGCGGGTCCCTGGCGCATCGGGTACGTCTCGGCCGACTTCCGCGATCATGCGATCGCACATCTGATCGCCCGGATGCTCGAACTCCACGACCGCAATCGCTTTGAAATCACCGCGATTTCCCTCGGCCTCAACGATGGCTCCGACTATCGCGCGCGGATCGAAGCGGGCGTCGACGCGTTTCTCGATTGCGCCACCGATCCAACGGACGCCATCGCAGCCAAAGTCCGGGCAAGCGAGATCGACATCCTCGTCGACCTGATGGGACATACGAGCGGCAATCGGATAGAGATTTTTTGCAGCCGCCTTGCGCCGGTCCAGGTCGCGTTTCTTGGTTACCCCGGAACCAGCGGCGCCTCGGAGATGGACTATATCATTGCCGACGCGGCCGTTTTGCCGGTCGCCGACGGGCAATTCTTCAGCGAGGCGGTGGTTCACCTCCCTGATACTTACCAGGCGTGCGATCCAAGCCTTCGGGTGATGCCGCCGCCGAACCGGGCGGACTGCAGGTTGCCGGACGAGGCGCTCGTCTTCTGCGCCTTCAACAACCTGCAAAAACTGGACCCGCAAACCTTCGCGATCTGGATGGGATTGCTCTCGGCCGTGCCAGAGAGCGTGCTCTGGCTGCTGCCCGGCAATCAAGGCGCGATCACCAATCTTCAGCGTGAGGCCGCCGCATGTGGGATCGATCCTCACCGGCTGGTGTTTGCCGAAAAAGTCCCGGTCGGCGACCATCTCGCCCGGCTCCCTTTGGCCGATCTGTTCCTGGACGCCTTCCCTTACACCGCCCACACCACCGCCAACGACATGCTGCGCATGGGCGTGCCGATCGTCACGCGCCGCGGACGCAGCTTTGCCGCACGGGTGGCCGCGAGCCTCGTGACGCTCATGGGCTGCCCAGAACTTGTGGCCGAGGATCCGGAGCACTATGCGGCGATCGCCCTTGCCCTCGCCCGCGATCACGAACGGCGCGGCATGCTGCGCGCCCGCCTGCGCGACATGCGGGCGACGTCGCCGCTGTTCGATGCGGCGCGCTATGTCCGTCACATCGAAAGCGCCTACGAATCGATGATGGCCCGCTGGCTGGCGGGTGCGGCTCCGGCCGCATTCGCGGTCGCCCCTGCCACGGGCTGAGCGGCAGGCTTCGCGGTCCCACGCGCGCCTTCGCCGATGCTGCGCGCGGGATCGCAAACATCTCTGAAGCTGCGGTCGGGACGGACGACCTCGGCGCCCTCCCCGGCCTCGGCCCGCGCCAGATCGGCGAGCCGGGCATAGTCCGCGCGCAAACGGTCCAAGGTCTCCTCGTCGAGATCCTCCAGATCGAGCAGGACGTTGCGCGGCCCTTCGGTGCGCGCGATCAGTTCGTCGAGTTTGATCTGCAACGCCGCCGTGTCGCGATTCTGGCTGTTCTGGATGAGGAACACCATGAGGAAGGTGACGATCGTCGTCGACGTGTTGATGACCAATTGCCAGGTGTCGTTGAAGCCGAAGAGCGGCCCGGTCGCGCCCCAAAGCACGATCATCCCGGCGGCCCCCACGAAGGTGGCGGGCTTTCCGGCGAACCGGGCAAATGCCTGGGAAAGGCGGGTGAAGAAAGGGCGCGGCGCCGGTCCGGTCGCGACGGGTGCGGGAGACGCGGCAGCAGGCGTGGCCGCCCCTGACTCTCGAACCTGCGGACCCTGGGGACCCGCCGGCGCCGCGCGGAGAGTTTGGACACGCGGGGGTCGGCCCCCGGAACCTTGAGCGCGCGGCATGATACCCTCCGAGTTGAAGGAACGTATGGCGGCGCTCGAGGTTCCTGCCGCGCAGTCCTGACCACATTGGGGTGCGCCCGCCGCTTCGGAAGTCGCCGCGCCGCGTCAACCCGAAAGTCGCCGTAAGCCGAGCCTGGAGTTTCCCCCATGACCGTCGCCATGATCCTGCTGCCGCTTTTCGTCGAGGTGGCGCTCACCTTCTTCCTTCTGTTCGCGCTCGGATCGCAGCGCGGCCGCGTCCTTTCGGCGAACGGGGTCGGCCCCGAGGCGGCGCTCGACCGCAATGCCTGGCCCGACCGCCCCCGCCAATTCGCCAACGCCTTTTCCAACCAGTTCGAACTGCCGGTCCTGTTCTATGTGCTGACGGCCCTGGCCCTGGTGACCCGCAAGGCGGACCTCGTCTTCGTCGTGCTGGCCTGGGTGTTCGTCCTCTCGCGCATCGTGCATGCCGGCATCCACATCACGACGAATACGGTGCGGCTGCGCTTCCCGGCCTATGCGGTCGGGGTGTTCGCGCTTCTGATCATGTGGGTGCTGTTCGCGCTCGCCATTCTCCTCAACCTGTGACCGGGCGTGCCCGACGCCATTGACAGGCGGCGCCGGGACCCCGAGGAGTGCGCTTCACTTCTTCGGGGACCTCCCATGGACGATCCGCGCCGCCACGTCCGCACAGTCGGTGGACATTCGATCCTGTTCGTCATGGCGACCCGGCAGGAATACGGCCCGCATCTGCAGCGCCGCATCGATCCCCTGATCACCGGGGTCGGCCCGGTGGAAGCCGCGGCCGGCACGGCTGGCGTGCTCGCCCAGCTTCGCCACGGCGCTGCGCTGCCGGACCTCGTCTTCACGTTGGGGTCGGCCGGCTCGCGGGTGCTCGACCATGCCGGCCTCTATCAGGTGGCGAGCGTGTCCTATCGCGACATGGACGCCTCCGCGCTCGGGTTCGAGAGAGGCCGCACGCCATTTCTCGATCATCCCGCCGTCATCCCGCTGCCGCACCGCATTGCGGGCCTGCCCGCCGCCTCGCTCTCGACCGGCGGGGCGATCGTCTCGGGCGCGGCCTATGATTCGATCCAAGACGAGATGGTGGACATGGAATCCTTCGCCGTGCTGCGCGCCGCGCACCGCTTCGGCCTCGACATGATCGGCCTGCGCGGCATAACGGACGGCAAGTCCGCGCTCGCACGCTACGAGGATTGGGCGGACTATCTCCACATCGTCGACGAGAAGCTCGCTTCGGCGCTCGACCTGTTCGTCGCCCAGGTGGAAGACGGCAGCCTGACGCTTACCGGGAGGACGGCCCCATGACCCCCGCAGCGCGCCTTTCCGCCGCCATCGACATTCTCGCCGACCTCGCGGTGCGGCGCCGGCCCGCGAGCGAGAGCCTGAAGGATTGGGGCCTGCGCCACCGTTTCGCCGGCTCGGGCGACCGGGCGGCGATTGCCGGCCTGGTGTTCGACACGCTCCGGCGCCGCGCCTCCGCCGCTTATGTGATGGGATCGGACGAACCGCGGGCCCTGGTTCTCGGCATGCTGGCGGTGATGCGCGGGCTCGACCTCGACGCCATCGCGCGGCTCGCCGATGGCAGCCGCTTTGCCCCGGCGCAGCTTTCGGCGGACGAACGCACCCGGCTCGCCGATCCGAACCTCGAAACCGCCCCGCCTTGGGTGAAGGGCGATTATGCGCAATGGCTCGACCCGTCTCTCGCGCGCACCTTCGGTGCCGAACGCGTTGACGAAGGCCGGGCTTTGGCCGCCCGCGCGCCGCTCGATCTGCGCGTCAATACCCTGGTCGCGGCCCCGGACGCGGTGCTTCAGGAGCTCGCGCATCTCTCCCCAGAGCCCGGCCGCTTCTCGCCGCTCGCGCTGCGGATCCAGCTCGACACCGAGGGCAAGGCGCCGCCCCTGACCTCGGAAGCCGCCTTCGTGAAGGGGGCGGTCGAGGTGCAGGACGAAGGCTCGCAGATCGCCGCCATCCTCGCCGGCCCCATGCCCGGCGCGCAGGTGCTCGATCTGTGCGCCGGCGCCGGCGGCAAGACGCTCGCTCTGGCCGGCCTGATGGACAATAAGGGCCAGCTCTACGCCTATGATTCCGATATTCGCCGCCTGAAACCGATCCATGAGCGGCTGCAGCGCGCCCAGGTGCGGAACGTTCAGGTGCGGGCCCCACGCGGCGCCGCGGACGTGCTCGCCGATCTCGAGGGCCGGATGGATCTGGTCCTGATCGATGCGCCGTGCACCGGCACCGGCACCTGGCGCCGCAATCCCGACGCGAAATGGCGCATGCGGCCGGGCGCGCTCGCCGAGCGGATCGCCGAGCAGGCCCGCATTCTCGCCGATGCCGCCCGCTTCGTGCGGCCCGGCGGGCGCATCGCTTATGTCACGTGCTCGCTGCTCGACGAGGAAAACGGCGCGCAGATCCGCGGCTTTCTGGAAAGCCATCCGGACTTCTCCGTCGTGCCGCCGCTGGAAACCGTGCTCGCCCTCGGCAGCCGCGGGCTGGGATTGCGGGCCGCGGCGCTGGAGAGCGCGGAGGGGCTGCTGCTCACGCCCCGACGGACCGGCA
Source organism: Aquabacter spiritensis (assembly GCF_004346185.1). GTDB lineage: Bacteria > Pseudomonadota > Alphaproteobacteria > Rhizobiales > Xanthobacteraceae > Aquabacter > Aquabacter spiritensis. The sequence goes on from NZ_SMAI01000001.1 coordinate 384,249, forward strand.
CCGACGGTTTCTATATCAGCGTGGTGCGGCGGGAATGAATATATATATCGATGGTTGCAGGGATGAAATCTCCTGGTAGAGTGACGACGGGTTGGGGCTTGTCGTCATGTCTATTGAGCACTGGAAGCTCGGCATCAGCATTGTCGACGTCATCACGAAGTCTGCAATTGCTGGCGCCATCGGGTATGCGACATATTCACTCAACGCAGACAGCAGCCGCGCCACAAAAGAAAAAGAACGATTCAATCAAGAGACATCCTGCTGGGACGTCATCCACAAAACAGTGACGTTCGCTTACAGCAACCAGGCTCTGATCGGCGAACAGATCAATTCGATAAAGACCTATCTACCGAACGCATGCGGCGAAAACAACGAGTTGAAGGAATTCGGGAAAATTCTCCTGTCCTTCATCCAGAACCGGACACCGGCCGTCCCGCCGACATCCGTGGCGAAAGCGGACATGCTGTCGGGTCTTGTTCAACCCAATACGTTCAGCGCGCCGTTTTCGCGTCCCCTTTCGGAACTCTCCCTTCCGAACCTCGCGGGGAAATCAGCCGCCGCAGGCAAATCCGACGGGCCATCCACCGACCTGATGCTGCCCTCCTTGCCGGCGCCGGCGCCTGCCCCCTCCCCCCCGTCGGCCGCCGCCGGAGCTCCGGCGACCGGAAGCGCCGCCAAAGGCCCAAAGGGATGGGTGGCGGTCGGATATGAGGGCACGCCGGACTTCAACTTCACATTGCCCGACGGGACACCTCTCCCGGCGACCTTGGCTGCCGGAAATATTATCGCGGCGAAATGGTCGGTCTATGTTCGACCTCGTCCGGCCGGATGGGAGAAGACTCTCGCAACCCTGAGCACCGGGGAATGCTTCAAGCTTGCAAATGCTCCACGACGCCTCGAAGCGGGCACGCGGATCCAGATTTGGGCGGAGGGCGTGGCGGACGCTTGCCCCTGAGTGACATGCGATCGCTCGGGACGGGTTTCGTCCGTGCCGCCTCCAGCAAAGGGAAGCGGCGGGGGTGCCGCAGGCTTTGGCGTGGCGGGTGGGATGGAACGCTTTGGCTCCAGCTGAGTCCTTGACGCAACGGGCCGTGCCCGAAGCCGAGGATCGCGCCATGTTCATCGTCCGACTGCTCGTCCTGCTCCTTCTCGCCGTCGGCGGCTATTGGGCCTATTATGTCTATGCCGCCAATTCGCCCTACGACCAGATCGGAACCGCGATCAATTCGCGCCTGCCCGAACCGGCGCGCGCCTATGGCTGCACCGAACTGAAGAAGCGCCATGCCGATGCTGCGACCGCCCCGGCAGGCTGCGAGGGGCACTGGACCGCGATCTGAGGATTGCGCCACGGGCCGGGCGGCCCCGCGGCGAGCCGCCTTTTGCAAATGCCGCTTTGCCGGTAAAGGAGGGGCCACCGCCGACCGGAAGGCCCCATTATGCAAGACACCGTCCTCATCATCGATTTCGGCAGCCAGGTGACGCAGCTCATTGCGCGCCGGGTGCGCGAAGAGGGGGTCTATTCCGAGGTCGTCCCGTTCCAGAAATCGGCCGAGGCTTTCGCCCGTATCAAGCCCAAGGCGGTGATCCTGTCGGGCGGCCCCGCTTCGGTGCCGGACGGCGACAGCCCGCGGGCGCCGCAGGCGGTGTTCGAGGCCGGCATTCCGGTGCTCGGCATCTGCTACGGCCAGATGACCATGGCCGAACAGCTCGGCGGCGCGGTGGAGAGCGGCCACCACCGCGAATTCGGCCGCGCGACGGTCACCGTCAAGGCGCCGTCGGCGCTGTTCGACGGGGTGTGGCAGGAGGGCGAAGGCCACACCGTCTGGATGAGCCACGGCGACCGCATCACCGCTCTGCCCGAGGGGTTCACCGTCAAGGGCACCTCCGCCAACGCGCCCTTCGCCGTGATCGAGGACGAGGCGCGCCGGTTCTACGGCCTGATGTTCCACCCCGAAGTGGTGCACACGCCGGACGGTGCCCGCCTGATCTCCAATTTCGTGCGCAAGGTGGCGCGCCTTGAAGGCTCCTGGACCATGGGCGCCTTCAAGGACGCGGCGATCGCGAAGATCCGTGCCCAGGTCGGCACCGGCCGGGTGATCTGCGGGCTTTCGGGCGGCGTCGATTCGGCGGTCGCCGCGGTGCTGATCCACGAGGCGATCGGCGACCAGCTCACCTGCGTGTTCGTCGATCACGGCCTGATGCGGCTCGGCGAGGCCGAGCAGGTGGTTTCGCTGTTCCGCAACACCTACAACATCCCCCTCGTCCACGCCGACGCCTCCGACCTGTTCCTGCGGGAATTGGCGGGCGTCACCGATCCCGAGGCCAAGCGCAAGACCATCGGCCGCCTCTTCATCGACGTGTTCGACGCCGAGGCGAAGACGGTGGGGGGCGCGGACTTCCTTGCCCAGGGCACGCTCTATCCCGACGTGATCGAGAGCGTCTCCTTCACCGGCGGGCCGTCCGTCACCATCAAGAGCCACCACAATGTCGGCGGGCTGCCCGAACGCATGAACATGACGCTCGTGGAGCCGCTGCGCGACCTGTTCAAGGACGAGGTGCGCGCGCTCGGCCGCGAACTCGGCCTGCCCGAATCCTTCGTCGGCCGCCATCCCTTCCCCGGCCCCGGCCTCGCCATCCGCTGTCCCGGCGAGATCACCCGCGAGAAGCTCGACATTCTGCGCCAGGCCGACGCGATCTATCTGGAGGAGATCCGCGCCGCCGGTCTCTACGACATCATCTGGCAGGCCTTCGCCGTGTTGCTGCCGGTGCGCACGGTCGGCGTCATGGGGGACGGGCGCACCTACGACCATGTCCTCGCCCTGCGCGCCGTGACCTCCGTCGACGGCATGACCGCCGACTTCTACCCCTTCGACATGACCTTCCTCGGCCGCACCGCCACCCGCATCATCAACGAGGTGCGCGGCATAAACCGCGTGGTGTACGACGTGACGAGCAAGCCACCGGGGACCATCGAGTGGGAGTGAACTAGGGTGGTTTCAGACCATCCCGCGCCGTGCCGAAAATCGCTCCAACCCTCTGGCTAACAAAGATTTTTCTTCCTACCCCGTATCACTGCGTTTCACCCCAGCCGGACCCCTTTGTTGGTACCGATGTTGGTATAGCGCAGGATGGTCGAGAAACGGGCTTCCGGTACCAACAGCGCCTGTTGATGGTATCCGTTCGCCCCCCGACCGGATGCGGATTTATGAGCGAACTCACTGATAAAGAACTGAAAAATCTCAAGCCGAGGGCCAAGCTCTACAAGGTGACGGACCGCGACGGGATGTATGCGGCCGTCACCCCGACCGGGGTCGTCTCGTTCCGCTATCAGTACCGGGTGAACGGGCGGCAGGAGGTGTTGACCATCGGCCGATACAGCGCCGAGGCAGCGCGCAAGCTGACACGGGCGCCCGACGCGCTGGAATACGGCATGGAGGTGTCGCTTGCGGAGGCAAGGTCCCTGCTGGCGCGCGCCCGACGTCAGGTCGAGCGGGGCGAGTCGCCGTCGAAAGCCAAAGTGGAGAAGCGCACCGCGTCAGCCGAGGCTTTGACGTTCGGCGGGTGGGCGGAAGCCTATTTCAAGCACAAGGCCGATCCCAAGTCGGGGGCCGAGAAACTGGCTGACAGCACCCTGGAGATGCGTCGATCCGTCTATGATCGCGCCGTCGCGGGAGAGTTGTCGAAGCTCAAGCTGGGGGAAGTGACGCCGCAACGCCTCAAACATCTGTGCGACGAGGTCAAGGAGAAGCGCGGGCCGGCCGTCGCGCGCCATCCGCAGCCGTTCGTTCTCACGCCTGAGCCGGGCGTTCTCCGCCGCAAGGTCGGCCGGCGACGGGACCGCCACCTGCGGGATCGGGCGCCGCGCAGGCGCCGCATCTCCGAAGGCATCAGCCCCGCATATTTCTTGCGCCAGTTGTAGAACGTCGCATCCGAAATCCCGGCCTTGCGGCACACCTGCGCCACCGGTGTCCCGTCTTCCGCCTGCTTCAGCAGGAGCGCGATCTGCGCCCCCGTGAACTTCGACGCCTTCATGGAACTCTCCTCGTCCCCGGACCGGGGATCATAGTTGGAAAATTCCAGCTCAAACTGGCCTAGCCCGTCGGCCTGCTGGCGGACCATCGCTCGAAGCGGCTCGAGCGGGCTGGAAATTCTGCTCTGTGCGCAAAAGCGCGGTTCAAACTGTCGGCACGGTGCCGCCGTCGATGACATATTCGGTGCCGGTGATGGTGCCCGCACGGTCGGACGCCAGGAAGGCGATCAGGCTTGCCACTTCTTCAGGTTTCGAGGGGCGACCGATCGGTATTCCGCCGAGCGATTGCATGATCATTCTCTTGCCGTCCTCCACGTCACCGCCGTGTTCCGCCGCCAACCGCGCCGCCAGGTGAAGCGAAGCCTCGGTCTCGATCCAGCCGGGGGAGACCCGAACGACGCGGACGCCTTGGGGCGAGACCTGCTTTGACAGGCACTTGCTATACGTGGACAGAGCCGCCTTCGCTGCCGCGTAGGCCGTCGTCGCCTCCGGCAGAGGCAGTTGACGCTGAATGGAGGTCACGTGAATGACGACGCCCTTGCCGCGGGACACCATTCCCGGCACGAGTTCGCGGTCCAGGCGCACCGCCGGCATGAGATTTAGATCGAGTTCTCCGCCCCAAACCTCATCGCTCAGGGCCTCGAAGCCACCGGCCGGAGCAGCAGAGCCGCCCAGCATGTGGACGATGATATCCACATCTCCCATGCGCTCCCGCACGGCGGCCGCCAAAGCCGCGCAGCCTTGAGGGCTTGCCAGGTCGGCAGCGACGAACAGAGAGTCGGGAAAGTCGGCGGGCTGGGTGCGGGCGGTGGTCAGAACCTGTGCGCCAAGCTCGCGAAAGAGCGCGACGGTCGCGGCTCCCGCACCGCGCGTACCGGACGTGATCAACGCCCGTTTGCCGTTGAGGCTGAGAAACGGGATTATGTGCCCACCCTGGGCGACGTGCTGAGCGTCGATGTTCATGGGATGATCTCCAACGCCCCGATCTTCTCGTCCTCCAGGACGAAGAGGTAGCGCAGGTCTATGGGGCTGCCGGGGAAATCACCGACGAGACGGCTCGTGACGACCAGGCGGTCGCCGTCCCTTGCGATCGAGAAGGGCTCGGCGGTGTACGTGTATTTTTGAGTGGAGTCCGCTTTCCACTGCCGGATCGCATCGCGGCCAGCATAGATATTGCCCTCATCGCGAACCACAGCGTGTTCGGTGAAGCAGTGCGCCACAGCGTCGGCGCCTCCCGCTTTGTCCGCGGCGAAATATTCGGAAATTATCCTGGGGAGCTGGATCGCCATCGCGCTTCTCCGTTGGAAGGTTTCGGTCGGCAGGGCGCATCGTCAGCGACGATCTGCCCTCGGGTGTGGCGCCAACTTAAAGATGGACGTTCGCTGTGATAATCAGGATAAAGCGCCATGCGACGTTGCGGAAATCGGGACAATGGTGGGACGCAGTCTGATCGAGCTTGATTCGGTTCTGGCCATTGCGCGCCGGGGCTCGTTTCGGGCCGCGGCGCTGGATCTGGGAATGTCGACGACGGCGCTCAGCAACGCCATTGGGAAGCTGGAGCGCCAACTCGGGGTTCGCCTGTTCAACCGCACGACCCGAAGCGTCTCACTGACGGATGCGGGCCGCGACTTCGTGGATCAGATCGGCCCTGCGCTTCAAGACATCCACGATGCAATGGATGCCGCGCGATCGCAGCAGGAGACGCCATCGGGAACGCTGCGCATCAATGCGTTCGCGACCGCCGCCCGTGAGGTCCTCTCACCCCTTCTTCTGCGGTTCCTTCGACACTATCCTCAGGTGCATATCGATCTCGTCACCGAAGGCCGGCTTGTCGACATTGTCGCAGATGGCTTCGATATCGGGATCCGGAACGCGGATCTCGTTCCCAGCGACATGATCGCGATCCCGCTGGGGCATCCTCGGCGCTATGCCGTGGTCGCCTCGCCTTCATACTTCCAGAACAAGGACAGACCGCGTGTTCCTCCGGACCTGCTTGGTCATTCCTGCATCCGCGTCCGGCTGCCGAATGGAGCGCTTTACCGGTGGCATTTCGAGAAGGACGGGCGATCGATTCAGATCGACGTTCACGGCCCTCTCACGCTCGATGAAGCAAGCCTCTCGCGGATCGCTGTGCTGGAAGACGTCGGCATCGGCTTCTTCATGGAATCCGACGTTCGCGAGGACATCGCGGCGGGGCGTCTCGTCCGCGTCTTGGAAGATTGGACGCCACCTCTCGCGCCGCTGTGCCTCTACTATCCCAGCCGCCGAAATCCCTCCGCCGCGTTCAGAGCCTTCATCGACCTCGCGCGCGAATTTTCCGGTCAGGGATAGCTGGCGCATCAGCGGCGCATGGCAACATGGCGAGGCGCCGTTGTTCACGCACGTCTCCACAGGTGCCCTCTTTCGGGGAAGCTGAAACCCGTGAGCGCGAGGACCGCGAGTCAAGCAAAGCCTGGCGCAGGCCGGCCTACCCCACGAGGCTGCTTTTGCGGCCCCGCGCTGCGGCACGATGCTGCGGCGGTGAAGTTTGCGATTGCGCGGGGTCGGCATTGAACCCAGCGTGAGGCCATGGACCTCCGCCAGCTCAAATACTTCGTGCATGTGGCCAAGCTTTGCAGCTTCACCAAGGCCGCGCGCCAGCTGAACGTGGCGCAGCCCTCCCTCAGCCGCCAGATTCGGGCGCTGGAGGAAGAGTTCGGCGTGATGCTGCTGGATCGCGACACCCATGGTGTGCGGCCCACTGAAGCGGGCCTGCGGCTGCTGGAGATGAGCGATTACCTGCTCCGGCATGCGGAACAGCTGCGCAATGTGGTGCGCAGCCCCGTCACCGAGCCGGCCGGCAATGTCGTGATCGGCCTGCTGCCCTCCATCGCCTATCTGGTGGCGCCGAACCTCGTGGCGCGGTTACGCCGCGACTATCCCCGCATCAAGCTGCGCATCGTCGAGGCCATCGGCGCCTTCCTGCTGGACTGGCTGCTGCTCGGCCGCATCGACCTCGCCGTGGTCACCAACAGCCAGAGGACACGGGGCATCATCGAGACCGAGGTGGCGGAGCAGGAGATGGTCCTAGTCGGCCGCCTGACAGATATCGCCGGCTTTCCGGACCCGGTACCGCTGGACGACCTGCTGGATGTTCCGCTGCTGGTCACCAACGGGTTCCGCTCGGTGATCGAGCCGTTCGCCGAGGCGGCGGGGCGGCGCCTGACCTTCGACATGGAACTGGACAGCCTGCCGATCATCAAGGGCATGATCCTGAAGGGCAACGGCATGTCCATCCTGCCCTATGGCTGTGTGCATCAGGAGCGGGTGGAGAGCCGGATGCACATTCGCCGGATCGCGGATTCCGGCATGAGGCTGCGGTTCAAGCTCGCGAAGACCGAGATCAAGCCGCCGTCCGGGGCCGCGGCCGTGGTGGAGCGAATCCTGGCGGAGGAGATCCGCCGCATCCCGCGCGGCCCATAGCCTGAGAGCATAAGCGATATACGCATCATGTCTTTTTCTTCCGATCGGATCGCGTGTTACCACTGACGGATCGGAAGTCTCCGGCCATAGTGCTGAATTTCCAAGGCCTTGGGCTGGACCGATGCGCTTCCATCCGCGCCGCTCGCGCGAATGGCCCTTTGACCCGACAGGCGGCGCGCCTCTTGGTCGCGCAGAGGACAGACATGCGCCAGCAAGCCCCCCGCGCCAATCAGAACTGGATCTTCGACAATTTCCTGAAGATGTCGACCAACGAGGATGTGCTGCATCCCGGCATCCTCGGCTTGCGTCTGGAGCGCGGTTTCAAGCACCAGGACATGGAGCGCGTGTTCCACGCCGCTCAGGGCCGGCGGGCGCTGCCGAAGGAATGGTCGAAGATCGCGCAGGAGCAGGAGGACAAGGGGACGCGGGCGCTCGAAAAGGGCCGCCGGGTGACGGCGGGCCAGTATTTCCATCGTGCCATGCTCTATTGGGGCCGCGCGCAGCACCTCATTCCGGTCGATGGCAGCCCGAAGAAGATCGAATACTACAACGGCCTTGCCCGTTGCCGCGACAAGATGATCGAGCTGCTCGACGGTGCCGTCACCAAGCAGAGCTTCGAGTTCGCCCCCGGCAAGAGCACCTACACCCTGTATCAGGCGGCGCCCGGCGAGGGCCGCAAGCCGACTGTCCTCTACATTCCCGGCATGGACGCCGCGAAGGAGGACTACCCCAGCCCCTACAACAACGAGTTCACCCGCCGCGGCATGAACCTGTGCGCCATGGACGGCCCGGGGCAGGGCGAGTGCAACATGAACAAGGTCTGGCTGACGCCGGACAATTACGCCCAGGCGGTCAAGCGGGTGATCGACTGGCTCGTGACCCGCGACGATGTCGACCCCACCCGCATCGGCGTGTTCGGCGCCAGCATGGGGACCCGGTGGGGCGTGGAGGCGGCGGCCATCGATCCGCGCATCTCGGCGCTGGTGGGGCAGATGCCCTGCGTCGGCCCGCTCGACATCATTTTCGAGCAGGCCCAGCCCAACTTCAAGCGCATCTACATGTACATGTGCAACATGAAGGACGAGGCCGCCTTCGACGCGATGGTGAGCGGGCTCGACCTGCGCACGCACGCGGCGAAGATGACCTGCTCCTACCTGCTCGCCGGTGGGGAGATGGACGAGCTCTGCCCGCCTGAGGACATGCGCGACTTCCTGAAGGCCGTGACCGCCCCGAAGGAGTTCTGGCTGTACGAAGGCGTGTTCCACCCGATGGGCGAGGTCGCCGGCGAGATCAACCCGGCCATCGCGGACTGGCTGCTGGAGACCCTCAATAATCCGCTGCCCGCGGGCTACGATCGCACCGTCATCATCGAGTAGTGCCGGGCGGCCGGCGCGGCGCCACCGTGCCGCGCTGTTGCCACCCCACAGGGGCGAGGAGGTCGAATGCCACGTTGGATCAATGTCCATGTCGCCATTCTGCTGGCTCTGGTCCTGTTGCCGATCCTGGTCATCATCCCGGTGTCGTTCAGCGCCGGCACCTCTCTGTCTTGGCCGACAGAGGGATGGTCGCTGCGCTGGTACGAGGCGACCCTCTCGGATGCGGGGCTGATGCGCGCCTTCGGGCTCAGCGCGACCATTGCCATCGTCTCGGCCCTGACCTCGACAGCGATCGGCGTGCCTGCCGCCTATGCCATCGTGCGGGGACGCATCCGCTTCCTCGAAAGCGTACTTCTGCTGCCCATAACCTTTCCGACCGTGGTGCTGGGCGGAGCGCTCCTAATGGCGTTCGCGCCGCTCGGGATGGTGCGCACGGTGCCGGGCCTGATCGCCGCCCACGTGGCCATCACGCTGCCGTTCGTGGTGCGCACTATGATTTCCAGCATGCACACCATCGAGGTGCAGTTGGAGGAGGCGGCGACCATCCTCGGCGCGAGCCGGCTGCGCATGCTCCGACATGTGGTGCTGCCGCTGGCGCGGCCGGGCATCTTCAGTTCGCTCGCCTTCGCCTTCATCGTCTCGTTCGATGAGTTCTCGGTGTCTCTGTTCCTGGTGGGGACCAATGTGATGACCCTACCGCTCGAGCTTTACCAGCGCATTCAATATGTCATCAACCCGACCATCGCGGCGGCCAGCGTCGTCCTGGTGGGAATTACTTTCGTATCTCTGCTTTTTGTCGACCGGGTCGTGGGATTGGAGCGGTTCTTCGGCAGCAAGTAGGGCGGATAAATGACCAGCCATAAAAACATCCAGACGGGAATTGAACCATGACCACGATCTCAAGACGCGACATGCTGAAGAGTGCCGGCCTCCTGGGCGCTGCCCTCGGGGTGGGAACGACATTTCCGTGGAACCCCGCGCTCGCGGCGGAACAACTGCGGATTCTGTCCTGGGGCTGGGGCTACGACAAGGCGATCAAGACCGCCGTCATACCGAAGCTGCCGCAGGCGCAGGTGGAACTCGAAATCGGCACCAACGCGGCGAACTATGCCAAGCTGCTGGCGCAGCGGGCCAATCCGGTTCTGAGCGGCGGCACGTTCAACGACATCTTTTCCTACCGTGGCTTCACCGACAAGATGTGGACCCCGTTCGATCGCAAGCTCATCCCCAATGTCGCCAACCTGCCCGAATCCGCCTTCATCCAGACCAACGGCATCAAGTTCGGCATCCAGCCCTATTCGCTCGTCTACAACCCGAAATTCGTCGACGAGCCGAAGTCCTACCTCGATCTGTTCGACCCGAAATATAAGGGCAAGATCGGCCTCTCCGATTATTACTTCGATGGCTATGGCCTGATGGCCAAGGCCATGGGCAAGAGCGTGGACGATGTGCCCGCCGGCATCGCGGAATGGTCCAAGCACACCGCCAATATTGGCCCCTGGAACCAGTCTCCCGCACAGCTCCACGATCTGGTGGAAAGCGGCGAGTTGTGGATCGCCTTCACCTTCGGCGGCAACGCTACCGGCGCCATCGCGGCCGGCAAGAAGATCGCGTTTACGATCCCCAAGGAAGGCGCCACGGGCGTCAGTTCCTTCGTCCAGTCCATTGCCGGCTTTGACGACAAGACCACAGCGCTGACCCAGCAGCTTCTCGGCCAGTTCTTCAACCCCGAGGCGCAGGTGGCGTTCGCGGAGAATGTGTTCCTCAGCCCGATCGCCAAGAACACCGTCATTCCCGAGAACCTCAAGCAGTACAAGGCCATGCTTTCGGCCGAGGGGGTCGCCGGATTGCTTCCCACCGATGTCGAGGTCGGCGCCAAGAAGTTCAACGAATACAAGAACATGGTAAACCAGCGGCTGAAGGTTTGAGGCCGTTGGCGCGGATCGAGCGGACGAGGACCGAGGGATGAGCGCGGATGATCGCCACGCCCTGGCACTGAGCGGCGTGCATAAGAGCTTTGGCGATGTCGAGGTCGTCAAGGGCGTGGATCTGGCGCTCCGCGAGGGCACCGTCCTGTCGCTGCTCGGGCCGAGCGGCTGCGGCAAGACCACACTTCTGCGGATGGTCGCGGGCTTCCTGCGGCCATCGCGCGGGGAGATCCGCATTGCGGGGGAGCCTGTGGACGGCATCCCCTCGCATCTGCGCAAGCTCGGCATGGTGTTTCAGAGCTATGCCCTGTTTCCCCACATGACGGTCGCGAACAATGTCGCGTTCGGCCTGAAGATGCAGGGCGTGCCCCGCGCCGAGATCGCGCCGAAAGTGATGGGCGCGCTCGCCACGGTGCATATGGAAGGCATGGCCGAGCGCTTTCCGCGGGAGCTTTCGGGCGGCCAGCAGCAGCGCATCGCCCTGGCGCGCGCCATCGTCACCTCGCCCCGGCTGATGCTGCTGGACGAGCCCTTCGGGGCGCTGGACCGTCAGCTGCGGGAAGAGATGCAGCTTGAAGTGAAGCGGCTGCAACGGCGTCTGGGCATCGCCTTCGTGTTCGTGACCCACGACCAGGAGGAGGCGCTCACCCTCTCCGACACCATCGCGGTCATGAACGAGGGGCGCATCCAGCAATTGGGAACGCCGCGCGAGGTCTTTGAGCAGCCGGAGAACCTCTTCGTCGCCAACTTCTTCGGCCTGCTCAACACGCTTCCCGCGGCGGTCACGCCGCAGGCCGGGGGGCTTGCGCGGGTAGAGGGCGGCTTCGGCGCCTGGAGCCTGCCAAATCCGCGCGGGCATTCCGGGAGGGCGACCCTCGCAGTGCGCGCCACCGACGTGGCGGTCTCGGCCGCGCCTGCGCCGGACGGTTCGCTCAGCGTGCCCGGCACCCTGGAGGAAGTGATCTACAAGGGCACCTCGGTGCTGTACCAGATCCGCCTCAAGGACGGCGCGGCTCTGGAAGCGACGGGCAAGACGGAAAGCCGGTTGCCGTTCGCCAGAGGAGATGCGGTCTGGGCATCCTGGCAGCCCGATAAGAGCCTGTTGTTTCCAGCCGATGCGTCGGGCGGGGCGCGGCCATGACGGGCCGGGCGCCTCCGGCAACGCGTGAGGAAAGCGGCCTGTCCGTCCTCGGATATGCTCTTGCCGTGCTCCCGGCGCTGCTGGTGTTCGCGGTCATATTCGCCTGGCCGGTCATCAGTTTCGTGGCCGCCGGAGCGCGTGCGCTCGTGGACAGCGACACGGGGCTTGCCGACATCGTCGGCGGCCATTCCATGCTCACGCGCTATGGGGTGGCGAGCCTCGTGCTTGCCTTCACCACCACCTTCATCACGCTGATCCTGGGCTATCCCGTCGCTTATTACCTGGCGCGCTCGCGGTCCAGGCTGCGCTATTACGTCTATGTCGGCATGTTCGTGCCGCTGCTGTTTTCCATCGTCGTGCGCACGTTCGGCTGGATCATCCTGCTGGGCAGCAACGGCGTGCTCAACGGCGTGCTGCGCGGGCTCGGCATCATCCAGGAGCCGGTGGTGTGGCTCTACAATTTCTGGGCCGCCGTCGCCGGGCTGGTGCATGTCTTCCTGCCCTTCATGGTCCTCTCCATTCTCAGCTCGCTGTCCCGCATCGACGAGCGGATCGAGGAGGCCGCCACCATCCTCGGGGCCAACGGCTTGCGGGTGTTTTCCTATGTGACCTTGCCCCTGTCGGCGCCCGGCGTCTTCGGCGGCTGCGCCATCGTGTTCAGCCTTTCCATGGGCGTCTATGTGACCCCGCGCCTGTTGGGCGGGGGACGGGTGCAGGTGCTGGCCACGGAAATCTACAGCCAGATGCTTGAACTCGGGGATTGGAGCGCCGCCGCGACACTCGGTATCGTCCTGATGATCCTGACGTTTTCAGTGGTGGCGATCTATCGGCTGCTGCTGCCGTCGCGGATCGCGGGCCGCTAGACCGGCCGCATATTTACAAGATCTAGGAGGCGCGTTTGGAACGCAGGATCGGCATCATATTGAACGGCGCCACGGGCGGATTGGCGACCGGCCAGCATCTGCGCGCCCTCGTCAATATCCGCAAGGAGGGCGGGCTTCCCCTCGCCAATGGCGATCTGCTGATGCCGGATCTGATCCTGGTGGGACGCAACGCCGAGCGGCTGGCGGCGCTGGCGGCGAAGAACGGCCTGGCGCGCTGGTCCACCGATCTCGACGCCGCTCTGGCCAATCCGGACGACACGCTGTTCTTCGATGCGGCCACCACGCACCTGCGCTTCGGCGTCGTGCGTCGGGCCATCGCGGCGGGAAAGCACATCTATTGCGAAAAGCCCATCGCCCCGACGCTGGAGGAAGCGCTGACCCTGGCGCGCGAGGCGAAGGCCGCCGGCATCAAGAACGGCACGGTGCAGGACAAGCTGTTTTTGCCGGGTTTCCGCAAGCTCGCCTATCTCAAGGACACCGGCTATTTCGGCCAGATTTTGGAGGTGCGGCTTGAATTCTCCCGCTGGATTTTCGACGGCGAGCATCGGCCCGCGCAGCGCCCGAGCTGGAATTATCGCAAGCGCGACGGCGGCGGCCTGGTGCTCGATATGTTTCCCCACTGGCGCTACATGATCGACCGCCTCGCGGGGGAGGTCCGCGCCGTGAATTGCACCACCCGCCGGCACTTCTCCCGCCGCTGGGACGAACAGGGCAACCCCTATGAGTCCGACGCCGAGGATGCCGTCTTCGCGCAGATGGAGCTGGAGGGCGGGATATTCGCCAGCGTCAACAGTTCCTGGTGCTCGCGCATCCGCCGCGACGACGTGGTGACCATCCAGATCGACGGCACGAATGGCTCGGCGGTGGCAGGACCGCAGGACTGTTTCACCCAGCCGGACGGCAATACGCCCAATCCCGTCCTGCCGGTTGAGAACCGCCAGCCGGTGAGCTTCTTCGACCAGTGGCTGGCCATGCCCGACAATACCCCGCTCGTGAACAGCTATCGCGCCGGCTGGAACCTGTTCCTGCGCCATGTGGCGGAGGACGGGCCGTTTCCCTCGCCGCTGGCCGCCGGCGCCAAGGGCGTCCAACTCGCCGAACTGTCCTATCTCAGCAATCAGGAACGCCGCTGGATCGACGTTCCCGCGCTGACCCTTTGAGCCGGAGTTTGCGATGGCCCGCCATCTTGTCTGCCTGACGTTCGACTTCGATGTTGTTTCCGGCTGGATCGCGCGCGGCATGACCACGCCGACGCCCATGTCCCGCGGGGAGATGGGGCTGATTGGCGCCAAGCGCATCCTCGCCTTGCTCGCCAAGCACAATATCCGCTCCACCTGGTTCGTGCCGGGGCACACCATCGAATCCTTCCCCGACGCGGCCAAGGAAGTGGTCGATGCCGGGCATGAGATCGCTAACCACAGCTGGGCGCATATCCCACCCGCCATGATGACCCGCGAGGAGGAGGAGGCGGACCTGGTGCGCGCCAGCGAGGCCATCATCCGCCTCACCGGTAAGGCGCCGCGCGGCTACCGGTCCGCCTCGTGGGATCTCAGCCCGCACACCATCGACCTGCTGGTGAAGCACGGCTTCAAATATGAGAGCAGCCTGATGGGCTCCGACTACGTCCCCTACCGGGCGCGGCGGGACGATGTGGTGAAGCTGGGCGAGCCCATGATCCTCGGCCCTGAAACCGATCTGGTGGAACTGCCCATCAGCTGGACGCTGGACGATTATCCGCATTTCGAGTTCGTGCGGACCCCCGCCACCATTCTTCCCGGTCTCCAATCCGCCGACGGCGTGCTGCGCAACTGGACGGACGATTTCCTCTACATGAAGCGCGACTTCGAATGGGGCGTCATCACCTATACCTGCCACCCGTTCGTCATCGGGCGCGGCCACCGCATGATAATGCTGGAGCGCCTGGTAGAAACCCTGGTGTCCGAAGGCGCCACCTTCTGCGCCATGGAGGATGCGATGGAAGAGTTTCTCGCGCGCGAGCGTCGGGCCGGCTGAGCGGCCCCAAGCGCCCTGCCGCGTGCCCCTAACCACTGGCCTTGAACTGAACCGCTCCCAGCAAAGTGGCTCGGCCGGGGTGACAGGCAGCGATACGGGATAGGAAGAATTACCCTTATCAATCACAGGGATCGTGCGATATGTGGCACGGAGCGGGACGGTCTGAAACGACCTTAATTGACCCCCGCTCTAATTTTTACCCGCCCTAAGGAATTGATCCTCCTACAGAACGTTTCCATTTCAACACGGTTCAACAAGGTGCAAGGCGGCGTCGCGCCATTTCGCTTTTCCTCTGAGCGCGAGAGGCGGCGCCCATGTCGAATTTGCGCAGTCCTCATGAGTTGCATGCCCTTGACAATGACTGAGTGGGCAGTCATTTAAAGCAGGAGGGTGAGGATGAAACTGCATGGCGAGACCTCTCAATGAAGACAAACGAGCGGCGATTCTGAGCGCGACGACCCAGCTCGTTGCAGACCATGGGCTGGGCGCGGCCACGGCGCAGATTGCGAAGGCCGCCGGTGTCCCTCACGGATCAGTCTTCACCTATTTTGGCACCAAGGCAGAGCTTCTCAATGCGCTCTACCTCGAGCTAAAGACAGAGCTCACCAGTACCGTGCTCGAGCGAATGCGGTCCGAAGGCGATGTGCGGGAGCGACTCCGGGATGTCTGGGAAAGCTGGACGCATTGGGGCGTAGCCACTCCCTCAAAGCGCCGCGCACTTGCGCAACTCGGTGTCTCGGATCAGGTCAGCGCCCTTACGCGGAAGGCAGGGTATGAGGCAGCGCAGCCGGTTCTGGACATCATCTGGCGGATCAGCGCCGAGGGCAGCCTGAAGAACGCGCCGAGGCCCTATGTCGCGGCCCTGGTCGAAGCGGTGGCAACGACGACCATGGATGCCATGAGCGATCATCCGGACCATGCTGCAACCATTTGCGCGGACGGTTTCGAGGCACTGTGGCGGCTTCTCAACTAGTCAATTTTGGTCGTTAAATGACTGCGTGCTCACGCATTAACGGAGGTTGAGGTGTCGAAAATCTGGTTTGTTACCGGCAGCGGTGCCGGCCTCGGGCGCGTCCTCGCCGAACAGGCACTCGCGGCCGGCGAAACGGTCGTCGCCACGGCCCGGGACACCTCGCAACTCGATCCACTGGCACGCAAGTATGGTGGGCAGGTGCTGATTCTCCCGCTGGACGTCACCAATGAAGACGAAGCGACCACCGCCGTGAAGGCGGCCCTGGACACCTTCGGACGGCTTGATGTTCTGGTCAACAATGCTGGTTATGGCTCCTTCCGTCCTTTCGAGGAAACGCCATCCGATGATTTCCGCAGGCTGGTCGAGACCTGCTTTTTCGGAGTGGTGAACCTCACGCGCGCGGTGCTTCCCGTCATGCGCCGGCAGCGCGCAGGGCACATCTTCCAGATATCCTCGATCGGCGGGCGGATCGGTTTCCCCGGCAACGCGGCCTATTCGGCGGCCAAATGGGCGGTTGGAGGCTTTACGGAAGCGCTCGCGCTGGAAACCGCACCTTTCGGCGTCAAGGTCACGGCGCTGGAGCCAGGCGGCATGCGCACCAATTGGGGCAAGCGGGCCAGTACGGATATCCCCGCTCTGTTGCCGGACTATGAACCCTCCGTTGGCGCGATGATCAGGCAACTGGAGGGCCTCTGGGGCCATGAAACCGGAGATCCGGCCAAGGTTGCGCAGGTAATCCTGAGGCTTGCCAGCGCGGACACCCTGCCGCCGCATCTCATCCTCGGCAGCGATTCCCTGGCGATGGTCCGTCAGGCGGAAGAGGCGCGGGCGAAAGAGGCTGCCCGTTGGGAACCCATCACCGGTTTCATCAATTTCGGGGCAGCGTGCCAGCTCCCCGAACTACCACAGGGCTGATCCCTCTCCCAAAGATGAGGCTGCGCGAAGGTTTCGCGCAGCCTCGATGCAGGATGGTGCGCGCTTGGCGTCACCGAAGGTCGAGTTTGAGCCCCGACAGACGTTCGCAGATCTCAATCAGACGATCCTGTCGCGGATGATTGCGGGCGTCGGCATGAACCTCGCGGGGCTGCATGTGATAGAAATATCCGGCTGTTCCCACTGCGGCCGGATCATCGCTGACCGCGAGCCAGGCCTGTGTTCGATGCGCCTGGTCGAGATCGTCGGTTGCCGCCGGCCCGCCCATGCGGGTGGGCACCCAGCCGGGTTCAAGCGCGTTCGACAGGACGTCCGGCCAATATCGGGCGAAGGCAAAGGCTAGAAGTACATCGTGCAGCTTGCTTTCCGAATAGGCCTCGGTCCCATCCCAACGGCGCTTTTCCCAAGTGATGTCGTCAAGATCAGCCGATGCATTACGATGCAGACCTGAACTTAGATAGACGAGCCGCTTCGGCCTTTCGATCAGTGCCGTCAGGATGAACGGCGCCAGCGTGTTGACGGCAAAGACATGCGGCAGGCCGTCACCGGTTTCGATACGCTGCGGCTCGCGGTAACCAACGGCGACATTGTGAATGACCGCGTCATAGGGGCCATGCCGGTTGGCTTTTTCGGCAAGCCGCATTGTGGCGCGAATGGTCGAGACATCGCCCTCGACCACCGCATGGGCTGCAGGCAGGGCCGCCATGGCGGCCTTGGCGCGTTCGTCGTTTCTGGCATGCAGGACGACCGCATGCCCTTTCTCCGCCAGCAATGCGGCTGTCATCAGCCCGAGGCCCGTCGAGGAGCCGGTGATGAAGAGGCGTGCCATTTATCTTCTCCGTGTCTCGACACTCTCGTCCGCTGCCGTGTCACTTCGGTGCGTGTTTCAAGGCGATCAGCAATGCGGGAATGCCGATAAGCGCCGAGATCGGCATGATCGACCAGGGTCCGGCATGGTCGACGATCACGCCGCCGACCAGCGCGCCGGCGGCAATCGCGCCGTTATAGGCCGACACATAGAGCGAGGACGGAGCTTCGGTACCGTTCAGATGGGCCGCCGCCTTGAACACCCAGGTCTGCATGAGGACCGGCAAGGCGGTATAGGCCGCGCCCCAGATCAGAAGCAGCGCAATGACAAGCCCGCTATTCGTGCCGGCAATGCTGAGTGCTGCGAGGCTGACGATCAGGACGATCATCGTGACCAATAACGTTGGCCGATAGCCGCGTGCCATGATCGGCCCGATGCCGAAATTGCCGACAAGACCTGCAGCACCATAGGCCAGCAGCAGGCCGCCGATCCATGACGTCTCGAAGCCCCGATCTGTAAGAGGAAGGGGGCGATATAGGTGAAGGCGAGGAAATTCGCCATCATGATCAGCGCGGTCACATAGACTGCCGCGCGCAGGGGCTGCTCGCGCCACGCCTCGGCGACCGTGCTGTGCTTGCCGTCACGGCTTGCGGCAAGATTGGGCAGGGTCAGCCACATCTTGATGAAAACGGCGAAGGAAAGGACAGCAAGCGCGACGAACACGATGCGCCATCCGGCATAATTGCCGAGGAATGTCCCGGCGGGAATGCCAAGCACGGAGGCGAGTGCCAGTCCGCCATAGACGGCCGAGGTGGCCCGCACCGCATGTTTTTCGGGAACGATCCGCACCGCCATGCTGGCCGCTGTCGACCAAAAAATGCCGATGGCGGCGGCAACGATCAGCCGGCTTGCCAGAAGCATCGCATAGTTATCCGCAAAATAGGTCAGCACATTGCCGAGCGTGCAGGCAAACAGCAGGCTCAACATCAGCCATTTGCGGTTCCAGCACCGGGTGACGGCGGTGAGCGGTGTTGCGGCGATCGCCACAAGCAGCGCAAAGCCCGTCACAAGGAAACCGGCCCGTCCGAGCGATATGCCGACGCCGTCCGCCATCTGCGGCAGGATGCCGATGGGCATCAGCTCCGTGCTGACAAAGGCAAATGTTCCAAGTGAAAGCGCGACGACGGCAAGCGCTTCGGCCAAAGGCGAGCGCCGTTTGATGTTTCCGATAAAGGCCGCTTCGGGTGCGGGCTCTCCATGATGCTGAGGAATAGCGTGGTCAGTCATGCCAAATCTCCGGTTTTTCAGGTTCGGCCGACCATGCCGGAGAAAGACTGATGCGGGTAACGCCGATTTGTCGTATCACTCATGACTAAAAATCACTTATCAACGAGCGACAAAGACGAGACATGCGGAGTGTCGAGCATGAATTTTGACGGCCGCATCCTGTCCGGCGTCGGCGTGCTGGCCGCCGTTGTCGAAAGAGGCACGTTTGCGGGGGCAGCCGAGATGCTGGGCCTCACCCCTTCAGGTGTCAGCCGATCGATTTCGCGGCTGGAGAACCGGTTGGGCATCCGGCTATTCGACAGGACGACCCGGTCGCTGCACCTGACGGATGAGGGTGCGCGCTTTTATGAGGCCGTCGTCTCGCATTTGGAAGGCATCGAGGAAGCGGTGGGCGCTGCATCCGGGGCCGCGAGCGCAGTGCGCGGCCGTTTGCGGGTCAATGTCGATCCATTCTTTTCCGGACTGGTGCTGGCGCCGCATCTCGGCCGCTTCACGAAGCGTTTCCCCGAACTGCAGATCGAGATCCACACCCGCGACGATGTGGGCGATCTGGTTTCGGAAGGCATGGATGTTGCCGTGCGTTTCGGGCCACAGCCGTCGTCCTCGCTGATCTCACGGCTTTTGCTGGAAACGCGCATCCTGACTGTGGCCGCCCCCACCTATCTCGAAGCTCGCGGCAGGCCAAAAAGGCCGGAGGATCTGTCTGATCATGCCTGCATCCAGTTCCGCAATCCGCTGACCGGCCGTCCCTTCGAATGGGAATTCCAGCGCAGCAAGGAGGTCCTGCCTGTCCCGACGGCCGGTCCGCTCCTGCTGACCGATGTGAACACCATGCTGCAGGCCTGCCTGGCTGGAGCCGGCGTGGCACAGGTCATGTCCCTCGGCATCGGGCACTGGATCGCCAGCGGCGCGTTGATTGATCTTTTTCCCGACTGGCCGGACGAGACCTTTCCGCTTTGCGCCATTCACCCGTCCCGCCGCCACCCGGCGGCGAAAGTCCGCGCCTTCCTGGATTTTTGCGTGGAACTCGCGAGGACAGAAACGCCAGACGGCTATTAATCGCTGCCGAGTCCCCAAATTGGACGGATGCGCGAAATATCCAATACTAATACTGTCGTTAACGAAGTATATTCACGCACTAAAATTTAAAAACAGCACTTCTCGTCTAAATCATATCTATCAACGCACGTACAAAAAATCCATTTTTCTACTAAAAACGTTCAAGTTATAATATTTCAAATAGTCTATTTTTTTCACAAAAGCATCTGGTATGATTTCGAATAATAAATTCTACGGAATATAGCGTGAATTGCGCGATGCGGCGCGCATCGAAACAGGCCCGTCATCAGCTTGCGGACGAAGACGTGACGGTCTGCATCGTGGATGTCCACACCCCCCGCATCGCAGGATCATCGCGCTCATTCGATGCCTTCCTCGCACGCTTTGCGGCGGATCGCGATGCGGAAACGCTCGTTGATGGCGGCGGGGCTTCGAAGAATGTCGTCGTGCGCTCCGCGCAGCGCGTCCTCGACCCGCTGCGCCTCCGCGCCTGACAGCGCGATCCGCCCGGCCATGTGGGTCGCGTCGGGCGCGGCCGCGAGGATCGCCCGACGGTTGGGATGCATCTTGACCTCGATCAGGTCGAACGCCTCCAGCTTGCCGTCGAGGCAAATGGCGAGGCCGACGACCTCCACTTTGCGCCCGTCCAGGGTCGTCTTCACGAGCGTCCTCATCGGCGATCCTCCGCTGCCCCCTCGTCCTCGGTCGAAAGCCAGCCATAGCCGCCCTGATCCCATAATTGGGCGAGGGACCGGTCGGCCGGCCAGCCGGGATGCTGTGCCACGATCACCGCAAAATCCGCGCGGAACCGCGCGGCGTCCTCGCCGGCGAGGCGCGCCACGCGGCGTTCCGGCTTGAAGCGCAGTTCCAGGACCGCGCCGGCGGCGCAGGTGGTGAGTGCGTAATCCTGCCCCGATAGCGCGAGGTTCGGGTCCTGCCGGCTTTCGTCGCCGGCCGGGCCGGAGGTCTCCGCGCTCATGCCGCCACCACGGCCGGCATGTCGTCCGCCCGCTCCCATTCGGCCCAGGAGCCGTCATAGACGGAAGTGGCCTCCTGCCCGAGCAGGAACAGACCGAGCGCGGTGACGCAGGACGTGATTCCGGAGGCGCATGTGGCGACGCATGGCCGGCCGAGATCGATCCCGGCGGCGGCGAACCGCGCGGCCAGCGCCGCGGGCGGCAGCATCGCGCCGGTCTCCGGATGGATCAGATCCGCCCAGGGCACATTGATCGCGCCGGGAATATGGCCGAGCTTCTTGAACGGAAACACGTCCGGCTGGAGCCCTGCGAACCTGCCCGGTCCTCGGGCGTCGATCACCTGTTCGGCGCCGCTTTCGAGATTGGCCGTCATCTGGCCGAGGGTGCGCACGAGGGATGCGTCCACCGCGGCGGAAAACGCCTTGGGCTCCGGCCGGACGGCGGTCATTTCGGTCGGCAGCTTGTCCTTGAGCCATTTGCCGAAACCGCCGTCCAGAAGCGCCACGTTGCGGTGCCCGAACACGCGGAACATCCACCACACGCGGGCCGCCGCCGAGCCGCCGGACAGACGGTCATAGACCACGACGCGGTCGGTGCTGCCGATGCCGAGCAGCGCCACCTTCTTGGCGAAGTCGGCCGCGCTCGGCAGCATATGCGGCAGCGACGTGGCGGGGTCGGCGACGTGATCGATGTCGAAATGCACCGACCCCGGCAGATGGCGGCCGCGATATTGGGTGCGCCCGTCGAGATTGGTGCTGGTGTGGTGCCAGGTGCAGTCGAGAATGCGGAGGTCGGGCTCGGCCAAATGCGCGGCGAGCCATTCGGTGCTCACCACCCCGGAAAGCGTATCACTGGCCATGTCTGGGTCTCCTCTCGGCGGTCTGCGGGACGAGGTCACAGCGTCCGCGGCATGGCGGAGCCGGTCCGCGGCCGGCTGTCGAAATAGTCGGGCCGTTCCGGCCATCCGCCCTCCGGCATGAACTTAAAGGTGACGATGCGCAGCGGCGCGCCGTGCGAACAGGACACCTCGTTGAACTTGATCTCGCGGTCGCCCGGCCCGGCCGAGAAATCCGCGACCACCGTCCCATCCGCCCTGCGGGCCCGGGCGAATCCGGGCGTGCCGACGCTGCTCGCGGCGACGCTCGCGGCGAGAAAGCGCGGCCTCTCGATCCCCTCGGCCGGAATGTCGAAGGCGGGCGACGCGAACGTGAAGGTCGCGAGCACGCCCGAGCGCTCGACCGGCCGGTCCGCCGTGAGCGGGCGCGCCACCGAATAGACGGTCAGCGTTCCGCCATCGAGCTGCGTCTTCAACTCTTCGAGGGAACAAGAAATGAAGTCCTGCGCAACGATCATGACCATCTCCCGATGCGGTCGTGACGGCGTTGCATCAAGTTCCGTGCCAGTTGGGCCGGGGGCAGGGAAACGGCTGAAGCGCTCCGAAAATGTCCCTGAATGCCGGGCATTCAAGCGGCCCGCATCACGACGCGGGACAGGCGCGTCCGACACGCAACACGGTGCCTGGCCGCCCTGTCCAATTTCCGACACGCGCCGCATCGGCCCGCCTGAGCCCCTGCATTTTTCAGGATCTGTGGCGGCCGAAGCTCGTTTGCGCGAATCTTGCAGAACCCTCGCGAGCACGGGGCGATCACATCCAGCCCCACGACGGCGAGCGTCGAAAGGGCCGGCGGCCATACCGCCGGCCTCACGAACGGATCGTGCGGGCGCTCCTGGGTGACCGAACCGTGTCCGACAGTCATGAGCGAGGGACGATGACACCCAATCCGGCCTATGCCATTTGCCGCATGAGCGACATTCCGAGCCAACGTGCCGCCGGCTTCCATCTCGAGATCGTCGAGCCGGACGGCCGGCGGCGGCCATGGCCGATCATCGTCGTGCGGTGGGGCCGACAGGTCTTCGGCTATGTCAACAAATGCCCGCACGACGGGGTCAATCTCGACTGGGAACGCAACCAGTTTCTCGACCCGAACGGCATCCGGCTGATGTGCGGCAAGCACGGAGCCTTGTTCGAACTGGGCACCGGGATCTGCGTCGACGGCCCCTGCAAGGGCCGGGGGCTCACCCCGGTCGGGCTGGTCGTGCTCGATGACGATATCTGCGTCACCGGCGTCACCCTGGTGGAGGACGACGAGGCGGACCCTGCGGCCGATGCGCCGTGACACCAGGGCGGCGGTCAGACCGGCCGGTTCTCGTTGCGGTTCTTCACCGGCTCCATGCGCGCGACTCCGTCCTCGAAGCTGATGACGTCATACTTGCCATCGAAGCCGCGGGCGGCATCGAGCAGGTAATCGAGCTTGCCGGCCGTATCGAGCTTCTTAATGTCGTTCTTGTCGATGCTCATGAGATCGAGCATCTCCTTCCACACCGTGGATTCGTCGCACGGCAAGACGTGGAAGGTCACACCGCCGATCGTCACCTTGTATTTCGCCAGAAGGTCGATGTTGTTGCAGAACATGAAATAAGTACCATCCGGACCGAGCAGTCCGTCGAGCACCTCGGCCGCCACCGCCAGATAGGCGAAGGAATGGAGATAGCCGACGAGGATCGGGATGGTCGGCTCGCCCGCCTGGACCACGGTGAGAACCTGCTCGATCGAGAAGTCCGGCGGCCGCTTTTCGTCTGCAACCTGCACTTGGAATTTCAAGGCGATATCGCCGCGGAACCCGAACCGGCCGGGCGTCCGGGTGGGCGCCTTCAGGACCGCATTGAGCAGGCGCCCCTCGCGATCGAGGCGGCTCAAAGCGGTCTCCCCGATGGTGACCGTCTTTTCAAGCGTCGTCGTCATGATCGTTCCTCTTCGTCCACCCGAGTTCGGCACATGTGCCGACCGCAATGATCGATGCAAATTGTCTGCCGCCCTGGGCCAGCGCCTGCGAACCGGCACCAGCCTTGAAGCGGCGACACCCGCGGTCACACCGACGGCGCGGTGAGGCAAAGCCGCCGTGTCGCAAAGTCTACACTGGTCGCAAAAGCAACAGGGCGGAATTTATAGTTCCAGTTAAATCAAATACTTCGCCAATGGCATGCCTATTGCTGGATGCCTGTCGAATGGGTCCAAGCACAAAGGGCGAGCCATGATCAATCTCACCGACAGCGCCTTGAACGCGGTCCGCACCGCCATCACTTCGGCGAAGGATCCGGTCGGCGGGCTTCGTATCCAGGTCGAGGCCGGCGGATGTGCCGGATACAAATACATGATGGGTCTCGTCGGCGAGCCGGGGCCCGACGACACGGTGATCGAGCGCAACGGCGTCAAGGTCTTCGTCGACACCAAGAGCCACGAATATCTCTCCGGCACGACGATCGACTTCGTCGTCGCGCTCGAAGGCTCCGGCTTCACGTTCGAAAATCCGAACGCGACGTCCAGCTGCTCCTGCGGCAAGTCCTTCGGATAGACCCCCTTGCGCTGAAACGCCGTCCGAATTCGCGATCTTCGCGGCCGGCTATGCCGCGGGCCGCACCCCTGCCTCATCGACCGGCCGCGGCACGCGCCCCGGCGGTCCGAACCTTTCCCGGGGAGAGAACCGTCATGCAGATCGAGGAAACTACGATACAGGCGCCGAGCGCCGAACCCACCCGCGCGGACATCATCAAGGCGGTGATCGAGGAAATCCGGCCGAATCTCAAGCGGGACGGCGGCGATTGCGAACTGATCGGGATCGAGGGCAGCCGGGTGATGGTGAAACTCACGGGCGCCTGCGTCTTCTGCAAGCTCAGCAGCGCCACGCTGGAGGGTATTCAGGCGCGCCTGGTGGAAAAGCTGGGCGAGCTCGTGCGCCTCATCCCCGTGGCCGGCGGCGCAGCGGCTCGCCATTGAGCAAGGCGGACCCGTGCCGATCTATCTCGACAACAATGCGACGACGCGGACCGATCCGGCGGTGGTCGCGGCGATGTTGCCGTTTTTTACCGAACAGTTCGGCAATGCCTCCTCGGCCCATGCCTTCGGCAGTGAGGTCGCCGGCGCGCTGCGGCAGGCGCGACGCGCGCTCCAGGGCCTGATCGGCGCTGCCGCGGAACCGGAAATCGTCTTCACCTCCGGCGGTACCGAGGCGATCAACACCGCCATCCTCTCCGCTTTGGCGGTGCAGGACGGCCGCGAGGAAGTGGTGACCACCTGCGTCGAACATCCCGCCGTCCTGACCCTTCTCGACCATCTGGAGGCGACGCGCGGCCTCCGCATCCACCGCATCGGCGTCGACCACGAAGGGCGGCTCGATATCGACGCCTATCGCCGCGCGCTCGGCCCGCGGACCGCGCTCGCCAGCGTGATGTGGGCGAACAACGAAACCGGAACACTTTTTCCCGTCGTTGCGCTGGCGGAAATGGCCCACACCGTCGGCGCCCTCTTCCATACCGACGCGGTGCAGGCGGCCGGCAGGATCCCGATCGACCTCAGGGCGACGCGGATCGACATGCTGTCGCTGTCCGGCCACAAGCTGCACGGCCCGAAGGGTATCGGCGCGCTCTATCTGCGCAAGGGGACGCCGTTCAGCCCGCTGATCCGGGGCGGCCCTCAGGAACGCAGGCGCCGCGGCGGCACGGAAAATGT
This sequence comes from Aquabacter spiritensis, assembly GCF_004346185.1. GTDB lineage: Bacteria > Pseudomonadota > Alphaproteobacteria > Rhizobiales > Xanthobacteraceae > Aquabacter > Aquabacter spiritensis. The sequence goes on from NZ_SMAI01000001.1 coordinate 409,687, forward strand.
CCCGGCCATTGTCGGCCTCGGGAAGGCGGCCGAGCTTGCCGCCGCGCATCTCGCGCACCCGCACGGTGCGGTCGGCGATCTGCGCGATCGGCTGGAACAGGGCGTGCTCCAGCAATGCGGCGGCTGTACCCCGCTCGGCGACATCGCGCACCGGCTGCCCAACACCTCAAACATCGCGTTCGAGGCCATCGAGGGCGAGGCGATCCTGCACCATCTGAACCGCGCGGGGATCGCCGCCTCCCTCGGCTCGGCCTGCGCGTCCGGATCCATGGAACCTTCGCACGTCCTGCGGGCGATGAAAGTGCCGCCGCGTGCGCTGCGGGGCGCCATCCGGCTCTCGCTCTCCCGCGAGACGACGGCCGACGAGATCGACCAGGTCCTCGGCGTTCTGCCCGCGATCATCGACCATCTTCGGGCGTCGCCCCCATCCTGAACCACGAAGGCGACCGGGACGGACCCGGGCGATCCAGGGAGTTCGAGCATATGAAGATCATGATCCGCCGCTCGCCGGAGACCGGGCTCTGCATCTATGTCCCGAAGAAGGATCTCGAGGAGCCCATCGTCGAATCGGAGCGCGCAAGCCTTTGGGGCGGATGGATCCGGATCGCCAATGGATGGGTCCTCGATCTCCCGGAAATGGCGGCGGAAACCGCGCTGCCGATCACGGTCAACGCCCGCAAGCGCGGCGAAGAAGGCGACGCGCCATGACCATCCAGATGCCCCCGGTCGAATTCATCCGGCGTGCCGACGCCGAAGCCGTCCTGAAGGAGGTCGCCGCGCGCCTGAGAACCGGCGACGTCGTGCCCTATCTCGGCCCGGGGCTCGCGGCAATGACCGAACCGGCCGCCCCCATGACCCCCGAGGCGCTCGCCGCCTTCTTCGCGACCAAGGTCGCCCTGCCCCGGCGCGCCAAGGGCAATGCCTGGGCCTCGGCCCAGCATATCGAGAGCATGAAGCACCGCTCGACGGTGACGGCGCTGATGAACGAGGCCTTCGCCGTACCGGTCGCCCCCTCGGCGCTGCACCGCCACCTCGCGGCGCTGCCGCTCCCGATGATCGTCGACACCTGGTATGACGGCGCCATGCGCGCCGCCCTGGCCACGCGCGCCGATTGGGGCGAGGTCCAGGGCATCACGCGGGCCGGCATCGGCGAGGACCGCTGGTACCGCTTCTACGACGCAGTCGGCGCGGAGACCGACCGGACAGCGGCGGGGATGTGGACCACCTTGCTCTACAAGCCCCACGGCAGCGTGGTTCCGGCGAAGAACTTCCTGATCTCAGATGCCGATTACGTCGAGGTGCTGACGGAGATCGACATCCAGACGCCGATTCCCGACGCGGTGAAAGACCGCCGCACCGACCGCAGCTTCCTGTTCGTCGGCTGCCGCTTCAACGACCAGCTTCTGCGGACCTATGCGCGCCAGGTGTCGAAGCGGTCCGCCACGGGCCATGTCGCGGTGGTCGAGCCGGACACGCTGTCGAAGAATGAAATGCGCTTCCTCTTCTCGCAGGGGCTGACGCCGATCGCGCTTCCGCTGGCACGCGCCTGCGAAATTCTCTGCGCCTGAGATCCGGTAAATCCGAACCCTTCCGCCCGCGAAGCGCCCGTCGCTTCGCGGGCGTTTCCATTTCCTGACGCCGGGTTTCGACCGCCGCGGAAGCCGCCGTACGGAACTGTAATATTTCCAACATGCACCGGACGTGTCGCATGCGCCTGTTGGCAAAGCGACACTCAGACAGCTCCCCTAATTTATTGTTATTTCAATTAATTCAAACATTTCGACGGTCTGGCACGCGAGTTGCTGAAGATTGTTCGGAACAATTGCCTTTGGCCAGCAGCGAGGATCGGACATGCACGCATTAGCAGGGCAGGACGGGGCCAGCGCCGGACACGTCGTGGATGTCGGCGAGGTCATGCAGGCGATCGCCGAGCACAAGGGGTGCGGCACAACGGGCGGCAGCGGCAAAGCGAGCTGCGGCTCGGCCGCCGGCCAGGGCGACCTGCCGACCGAAATCTGGGAAAAGGTCAAGAACCACCCCTGCTACAGCGAAGAGGCCCATCACCATTACGCGCGCATGCATGTCGCTGTCGCGCCGGCCTGCAACATCCAGTGCAATTACTGCAACCGGAAATACGACTGCGCCAACGAATCCCGGCCCGGCGTGGTGAGCGAGAAGCTGACGCCCGAACAGGCGGCGAAGAAGGTTCTGGCGGTCGCCTCGACCATTCCGCAAATGACGGTGCTGGGCATTGCCGGCCCCGGCGACCCCTTGGCCAATCCGGAGAAGACGTTCCGCACCTTCGACCTGATCGCGAAGACGGCGCCGGACATCAAGCTCTGCCTGTCCACGAACGGGCTCACCCTGCCCGACCATGTCGACACGATCGCCGGCTTCAACGTCGATCACGTGACCATCACCATCAACATGGTGGACCCGGAGATCGGCGCGAAGATCTATCCCTGGGTGTTCTGGAAGCACAAGCGCTACACCGGGGTCGAAGGCGCCAAGCTGCTCACCGATCGCCAGTTGCTCGGCCTCGAAATGCTGACCGAGCGCGGCATCCTGTGCAAAGTGAACTCGGTGATGATCCCGGGTATCAACGACAAGCATTTGGTCGAGGTAAACCGCGCCGTGAAGTCGCGCGGCGCGTTCCTCCACAACATCATGCCGCTGATCTCCGCGCCCGAGCACGGCACGGTGTTCGGCCTCACCGGTCAGCGCGGCCCGACTGCGCAGGAGTTGAAGGCCCTGCAGGACAGCTGCGAAGGCGAGATGAACATGATGCGGCATTGCCGGCAGTGCCGGGCGGACGCCGTCGGCCTGCTGGGCGAGGACCGCAGCGCCGAATTCACCACCGACAAGATCATGGCGATGGAAGTCAAATACGACCTCGACACGCGCAAGGCCTATCAGGAGAAGGTCGAAGAGGAGCGCGTCGCCAAGGTGGCGGCCAAACAGGAGGAACTCTCCACGCTCGCCGGCGCGGTCAGCGACATCAAGCTGCTGGTCGCCGTGGCGACCCGCGGCTCCGGCCTGATCAACGAGCATTTCGGCCATGCCAAGGAGTTCCAGGTCTACGAACTCTCCACAGCGGGTGCCAAGTTCGTCGGCCATCGCCGCGTCGACCTCTATTGCCAAGGCGGCTATGGCGAGGAAGACAGCCTCGAAACGATCATCCGCGCCATCAATGATTGCCATGCCGTCTTCGTCGCCAAGATCGGCGGATGCCCGAAGGCGGACCTCAAGGCCGCCGGCATCGATCCGGTCGAAGACTACGCCCACGAATTCATCGAGAAATCCGCCATCGCCTGGTTCAAGGCCTATCTCGACAGAGTCAATAGCGGCGAGATCGAGCACGTCGCGCGCGGCGACGCGGAAATCCGCCAGGGCGCCCTGACCAGCGCCGCCTGACCCGACCCCTCAGCCGAGACCGAGCCGCCCAAGGAGCGACCGATGGCGCTGAAGATCATTGCCTCCCAATGCACGGGATGTTCGGCCTGCGAGCCGGAATGCCCGAATGTCGCGATCTCCGAGAAGAACGGAACCTTCGTGATCGACCCGAAGAAGTGCACCGAATGCATCGGCCATTTCGACTCGCCGCAATGCACCGCCGTCTGCCCGGTCGACGACACCTGCGTCATCGACACGGCCTACCCCCGCTATCAGCCGCGCATCTGAGGAGGTCCGCATGAATTTCGTCATCACCCCGGCGGCGGAGAAATTCATCCGCCTGATGCTCAGGGCGGACGGAGGCGCAGCGAGCGGGTTCCGGCTCGCGGTGACGCCGGGCGGCTGTTCCGGGCTCTCCGCCGATATCAGCGTCCGGCCGGCGCCAGCCGCAGGCGAAGCAGTGGTCGAGCGCAACGGCCTTCGGTTGTTCCTCCCGGCCGAGAGCCGGATCCTGCTCGACGGTGTCACGATCGACTTCGCCGACACCCCCGCCCAGACCGGCCTCGTTTTCCGCGATCCACGAGCGACCTCCTGCAGCTCGGCGCCCCGGCCGGCGCCGATGTCGAACATTGCCTGACGCCGGGGCCTGACCATGACGCCGACCGAAGCCGATCGCCGTTCCGCCTTCGAGGCGCCGCCGCTCGCGGACGCGCTCCTCGGAGGCGGCCTGCCGCACGCGGCAGAGCGGCATCTGCGGTACGCCGGGGCGTCCTATCACCTCGACGCGGTGGCCGAGCAGCATTTGCGGCAGGCCCAGGCGATCGCTCCTGACCACGCCGCGATCCTGATCGGCTTCTACCGCTTCTATTTCTACAAGGGCCGACTCGCCGAAGCGCTCGACGTGGCGAAGCAATGCCTGGCCAAGGCGGCGCGCGAGAACAACCTTCCCCAGGATTGGCGCAAGGCCGCTCCGCACGACGCCGCGTTCGGCGATTACGAAAGTCTTCGTCCCCGCTTCTTCCTCTTCAGCCTGAAGGGCTACGCCTATCTGCACATGCGTCTCGGCCGCCTCGATGAGGGGCGGGCCGCAGTGCAGAAGCTTCTGCAACTGGATCCGAGCGACAAAGTCGGCGCGCGGGTGCTCCTCGACGTCCTGGACCGCAGGGGGCAGGACGATGACGAATGACATTGCCGAGGCCCTTGACTGGCAGGGACGCGAGATCGATTGCGGCGCCTGCGCGCACGGGTCCTTGCGCGCGGCAGGACAGTGCCGGCTGCGACATGCCTGCGTCCACGACCGCTATGCCCGGCGGATCGACCGCTTCTTCACCTGGAATCCAAGCCTATCCGATCGCTATCTCGCCCACCCGCATTTCGAGGTGCGGGCGATCGCGGCCAAGCATGCCAGTACGTTCCTGCTTCCCAATCTGCTGGATGACCCGGAAGAGACGGTGCGCTGGAACGCGGCGCGGCGCCTCCCCCTTCGGCTGATCCTGCGGCTGCGCGACGATCCGCACCGCGAAGTGCGGATCCGCATCGCCACTTTGCTGGACGATGCCGAATTGATCCCGATGATGACGGACGCGGACTATTATGTCCGTCTGGTCGTCGCCAAACGGGTGGCTCCGCCTCTGCTCGCCCGCATGATGGCGGATCCGGAGCCGGAGGTGCGGCGCGTGGTGGCGCGGCGCATTCCCAGCGACTGGCTGCTGCGCATGGCGCAGGACGACGATGCGACGGTGCGCCTGGAGGCCGCCCGCCGCATGCCGCCAGGCCTGTTGACCAGGCTGCGGCACGATCCGGACTGGCGCGTGCGTTACGAGGTGGCGCGTCAGGCCGAGGTCTCGCAGATCGCCGAGCTGGCGGAAGATCAGGACGCTCTGGTCCAGGAGATGGCCCGCTCGCGTCGCGCGATCACGCATATCCAAGGGAGCCCGTCATGAGCAACATCGTTCGCGACAGCGACGTCGTGGAACTGTCCGCGCCCCCGACCTTCTCCTATGGCGAGAAGGTCCGCGCCAAGCGTACCATCCGCAACGACGGCACCTATGCCGGCAAGGAGATCGGCGACATCCTCGCGAAGAAGGGCGAGGAAGGCTACGTCGTCTCGATCGGCACCTTCCTCCAGCAATTTTATATTTACGGCGTCGAGTTCCTGGAAAGCGGCAACCGCGTCGGGATGAAGCGCAAGGAACTCGACCCCGTCGTGACACGTGACGACATGCGCGAGATCCCGCTGCCGGGAGGGCTGGGCGCATGATCGAACCGCGGCTGCCGAAATACCAATGGGGCCAGCGCGTCAAAGCGCTGGCCGACCTCATCAATGACGGTTCGTTCCCGAACGCGCCAGTCGATGCCCGCCTGGTCGGGGCGGGCGCCACCGGCGAGATCGTCCAGGTCGGCACACATACCGAGGCGAACCAGCCGATCTATCTCGTGGAGTTTGGCGACCATCTGGTCGTCGGCTGTCTGGAGGAAGAGATCCTTCCCCTTGAGCGCTGATCCGCTCGGACCGCAGGACGGTCCGGCGCCGGCGAAACGGAGGCCAGTCATGGCGTTGTCGATCCTGCCGGGGGTGCTGCCCTGTCCGCATCCCAACGACCTCGACCGCAAGCGGATCGAGCGCAGCCTCATGGCGCGCAAGCGCTATCGCTATGTCGCCCCGAGCGTCGTCCCGATGCCCGGCGGCTACCAGATCGTCAGCCCCTGTTGCTCGCGGAACATCGATCCGGCGGGCGGAACGATCGATGTCGCGCGTCTGCTGCACGATGCCGGGAGCGGCCTTTGGCAACTGTTTCGCAAGGATCATGGGCGGGGCGCCTGGGACCTCGACAGCACCCATGCCCGGCTCGCGACCATGCTCGACCGCCTGAATGCCGATCCCGAACGAGCCTTCTGGCAGTAGGCGCCGCCGCCAAGTGCATTCCATCCCGAACCCAGAGACACCGACATGGCGCTGAAAGCGGACGATCTCGAGGACATCGAACGGATCCTGTCCATGGGCGATGCCGGCCCTGGCGTGCTCGCGGATCTGCGCCTTCGCTTTCCGCACCTGTCCTGGACACGCTGTGACGCTTCCGACGTGAGCGAGGCGCCGTTCCGCAGCTTCCCTGGCTGCGATCTTCATCTCCTGGATGCCGCCGATCATTGCGTGCGGATCACCGAAGACCCCGCCGCCGCGACGGGCCTCGTCGTGGCCGCCCGGAGGACTACGCCATGAGCGACCCCGCCCTTCTGGACGAGACCCTCGCCGAATCCGCGGACGGTGTGGACATGGACGGAGCCGAGGCGGGATTCATCCCCCTCTCCGATCCCGACATCACGCTGGCGGAAATCGCTGCCGTAGATACCGCGATGCGGGCGCCGCGCCTCTCCGGTGGTGCGGGCCTGCCTGCATTCGAGGCGGCGTTCGCTGCTTATGTCGGACGCGCATACGCCGTAGCGGTACCGAGCGGCACGATGGGCCTCCTGCTGACGCTGAAGGCCTTTGGCATCGGGGCAGGCGACGAAGTGATCGCCTCGCCCTACGGGTTCCGCGAGACCGCCCACGCGATCAGCCTCGCCGGCGCGCGGCCGATCTTTGCGGACATCGATTATTGGGCAGGGACCCTCGTGCCCGAGAAGGTCGAAGCCCGCATCACGCCGCGCACCCGCGCCATTCTCGCCGCCAATACCAACGGACATCCCGCGCCCTGGGCGGGATTGCGCGCGCTCGCCGCGGCGCGCGGCTTGATTCTCGTCGAGGATTCGACCGAGGCGATCGGATCGAAATATCGGGGCTCCCTGGTGGGCAGTTTCGGCGACGCTTCCGTGTTCGACTTCTGCCAACCCTCCCCTTTGGTCTGCGGCGAGGGCGGGATGGTAGTGACGGACGATGTCGATGTCGCCGTGGCTCTGCGGCGCCACCGCACCCACCGGCTGAACGAGCGCTCGTCGGTCGTGGTCAGCGGCACGGCGCCCTATCAGGCGGGCATGAGCGAGATCGCTGCGGCGCTCGGCCACGCGCAGCTTGCCCGACTGGAGGAGATTCTCGAACGGCGGCGGCTGATCGAGCACCTTTATTACAAGCACGTCCAGTCGTTCGAGGGGATCAAGGATCCCTATGTCGGTCCCGACGTGACCGAGGTGAACTGGTTTCTTTATCTGGTGCATCTCGGCAACCGCTTTTCGCGGTCGAGTCGCGACGCGATCGTCGAGGATCTCGCGGTCGAGGACGTGGAGGCCGCCGCCTATTGCACCCCGCTCCATCTCCAGCGGCATTATTTCAACCTCGGCTATCGCCGCGGCGACTTCCTGGTGACGGAAAAGGTCGCGGACCGCGCCGTGGCACTGCCGTTCCACACCCATCTCACCGAAGACCAGATCGAATTCATCGTCGGCACCATGAAGGACGCCTCGATCAATGTCGGCGCCGGTGCAGCGATCTACTGAGCCGCCGGTTCCATCCCCATGCAACACAACGCGACGTAAAGGAGAGTCCGATGTCCATGCTGACCGTCATGCCCGAGGGAAAATCGTTCGAGGTCGCGGAGGGCACGACCCTCCTCGCCGCTCTGCTCGGAGCGGGGATCGGGATCCTCCACAAATGCGAGGGCAAAGCCAGCTGCGGCAGCTGCCACATCTTCGTCCAGGAAGGGCGCAAAGGCGTATCCAAGATCGCCCGGGAGGAGAATGAGAAGCTCGACGCGATCGTCGGGGTCGGCTCCAAGTCCCGCCTCGCCTGCCAGGCCAAGATCCTCGGCACCGAGAATGTCACCATCGAATTGCTGGGCTTCGGCTCGGGCCTGTGACACGAGGGGGACAGAATGGATCCACAGACCGTCATCCTCCATGTCCGCTTCGCCCCTAATGGCAGCGTGGTGGAGATCAGCGAGCGTCCGCCGACCCTGAGTCCGCAGGACTGGTTCAACACGCTCAGCTTCAAGGCCGCCGACGCCTATCAGACGCTCGCCGGCGGACGCGGCGTGTTTCGCCTGACCCGTGCGGGCGTCGACGCCCTGAGGGCCGAAGCGGCCGTTGGCACCGCCTGACGCACGGCCAGCCAGAGCGCCGCACGCCACGCGGCTTCGGCCGCGCACCGTCCGGTGCGCGCGGCTCCATCGAGGAAGGCGGACCATGACGTCAGGGCAAACCGAGGTCTTCGTCATCTGCGCGACCCGTGACATCGCGCCCGGCCAGGCGAAGGCGTTCAGCCTGGCGCGCCTCGAGGCCGACGGCGCAGCACGGCCGTTCGCGATCGTGATCGCGCGCAACCTGACCAACGATTATTTCGGTTATTCCAATATCTGCCCGCACAACAAAACGTGGCTCAACATCGGAAACGGGGATTTCTTCACCCCCGATGGCGCGTTCCTGCGCTGCAGTCGGCATGGCGCGACGTTCGAGATCGATACCGGATTGTGCGTTGCGGGCCCCTGCGCCGGCCAAAGCCTGGAGCCGTTGACCCTCGTCGTCGTCGAGGGCGATGTCTGCATCTGCGGGATCGCCCTTCTGGAGGATGACGGACTGCCGGACCCGTTCGTCGATCTCGACGACACGATGGAGATCATGATCCATCCCGATTGATCGCTCCGACGGCTGCGCGATCGGAACCAACACGAGGGACATGTGACGATGATTGTCGCTCACCTGATGGAAGCGCTGCGCTCCTTGCCACCGGACGCGGTCGTGCTGATCGAGTGCGACGGCGGCCTTTCGCGCGTCGACGCGCTGGACTTTGTCGCGGCGCAAGGCGTGGGCGCGCCCGCGGAGGTGATCCTGCTGCCGAGCCTGGACGAATAGACTAGCCGGCGCCGACCGACGCCACCAGATCCAGCCGCAGTGAGACCGAAGGGGAGTTCGATGCCGCAGACCGAGGTCACCACGTCCATATTCGAGCGGATCGGAGGAGCCGTCACGGTCGACCGGCTGGTCGAAAGCTTCTACCGCAATATGGACACGCTGCCCGAGGCGCGGACCATCCGGGCGATGCATGCGCCGGACCTCGGCGCCACCAAGGGCGTGCTGAAGCGCTATCTCTGCGAATGGCTGGGTGGGCCACGGCTCTATTCCGCCGAGAAGGGACATCCGCGGCTGCGCCAGAGGCATCTGGGCTTCCGGATCGCGTCGGCCGAACGCGACGCCTGGATGCTCTGCATGAGCCGGGCGTTGGCCGCCGAAATTGCCGACGCCGAAGCGCGCGCGGCGATCGGCACCGGCCTCAGGAATCTCGCGGACTGGATGCGCAACACTGCCGACATGGCCGACGACGCCGGCCCGGCCCACGACTGAACTCCACAACCGCCCCTGTCGGCGTCAGAGGGGCACCCCGAAAAAGTCCTCTTCCCCGCCACCCCAGGCGGTGTGCAGGGCAAGAGCGGCGCGCCATTTTTCGGCCTCCGCCGGCTCCGCCGGCCGATGGCTGATCCGGCCCTGGGGATTGTCCGTTAGAAGGAACGGGCGGCCGTTCCGCAGGAAGCGCATGAGATCCTTGGTATCCACCGGGCGCACGACGCAGCGCGCGATGTCGTCGACCAGAATGGTGGTTGCGAGCATTGCTGGACCTCAGGTGCGAGAACCGAATCCGATCGGACGCCTTGGGGGTTCGCCGGCCGAGCCGGCGTTGCGGGTTCAGTCGATCGGGGGCGCGAGATCGTCGCCGGCCTTCTTGCCCTTTTTCTTATCGACTTTGGCCTGCGCATAGGCCCCGGCATTCTTGAGTGCGATCGGCGGCTGGCCCTCGACATATTGCGCGATCCAGGCGCAGGTCCGCTCCTGCGCGGCGCTTGCGGCCGCCACATTGAGCGGCCCGCGCGGGGCCGTATCGAAGCCATGGGTCGCCCCGGGATAGGCGAAAGCGCTGACGTCGGGCCGATCCTCGCGAAATTGGGTGACGCGGTCGAGCGGGATCAGAGAATCCGCCGACCCGAAATGCAGCAGGGTCGGGACCTTCCTCTTGGCGCCGCCCTCCTCGACGATCCCGGCGCCATAATAGCCGATCGAACAAGCGAGGCCCGCTACCTCGTTGGCGGCGAGATAAGCAAGATGCCCACCCCAGGAAAAGCCCACCACCGCCACCTTTCCGGCGCCCTTGACCGCATCGACGCTGGCCTGGATGTCGGCGAGCGCCGTGGCATCGCCGATCTTCTCCACGAGTGTCAGGCCTTCCAGAAACCCCTCCTCATCGTGACCGAGCTCGACACACGTCCGTACCCGGTCGAACAAGGCCGGGGCAATCGCGAGATACCCCAGGGCCGCGAAGGCATCGGTGACACGGCGGATGTGCGGCGTGACGCCGAACACCTCCTGGAGCACCACGACCGCGCCCTTCGGCGCGTCGGGCGGATCGGCGCGATAGGCGGAGAAGGTGTGACCATCGGCGGCTGAAAGCGCGATCATGGAGATCCTCGGGGTTTGGTGGGACGTTGAAACAAGCCTGGCCTCGCGCTTGGAAAGCTTGCGAAGCAATGCCCCCACGCGCCGGTATCCGGCCCCATGGGGCCGGCAAATCAGCATCGCAACGCGCGTTCCGGATACGCACCCTCCGTGCCGGTGCGCGGCGATGGGAAAGCACCTAGAGGAGCCCGAGTTCGAGTCTCACATCTTCGGACATGTTGGAACTGTCCCAGGGCGGATCGAACACCAGCCGGACCTCCACCCCCGCCACCCCGGACACCGCGCTAACCGCCTCGCTGACCCAGTTGAGCATCTCGCCTGCCACCGGGCAGCCCGGCGCGGTCAGCGTCATGTCGATTTCGACGCGCCCTTCCGGGGCGAGCTCGATCCGGTAGATCAGGCCGAGATCATAGATGTTCACCGGAATTTCCGGATCGTGCACGGTGCGCAATGCAGCGACGATCTGCGCGACGAGATCATCCGAAGGCGCAGCGCAGAGATGCCCTTCGCGTGGGGCCGATGACGGATGTCCGACGCTCTCCGGGCCCATGTCAGATTTCCGACTTTGAAGCCAATGAAACACTGGATCGCACCCGCCCCCCCGCCGCGCCGCCTGGGCGCGCGCCCGAAGCACTCAGCGCGACATGCGCCTTTTCAAAGACTTGAAGGCCTTGCGCTGGTTTCATTGCTGTCACCGCCGTGTCGGGGACGGCTCGCTCGGCAGTCCTCTCGACCGACTTTGCAAGCCAAATGCCAAAGCGTTTCAGACAGGGGGTCACGCATCGGGTCGATCCCGTCCATGGCGTAACGAGTACAAGGTGCGCGTCGCGGGGTCCGGGTTTCGTACGCCTGTCGGGTTCGCCACATCGCATGTGACGCACGCCCCGCTCCGCAGATCAGAGCGAGCCTTATAATACACTGATATTAAAGATATATTTTTAATCTTTAAGTCTGGCTTGAGGTTTGCAGAGCGGAAGGCGACCGCAAGGAGCGACACCCATGGCCATGTCGGCAGCCGAAATCGAACGCCTCATCAAGGCGGCCTTTCCAGAGGCACAAGTCGTCATCATGGATCTAGCCGGCGACGGCGATCATTTCGGCGCGCGCGTCATCTGCGAAACCTTCCGTGGCAAGAGCCGGGTTCAGCAGCACCAGATGGTCTATGCCGCGCTCCAAGGGCACATGGGTGGAACGCTCCATGCGCTCGCGCTCGAAACCGCCACTCCCGCCTGACCCAGCGAGGACCGTCATGACCGATCCCACACGTGCGCGTATCGAAGGCCTCATCGCCGGCAGCGACGTCCTGCTCTTCATGAAGGGGGTACCCGCTGCCCCGCAATGCGGCTTCTCCGGTGCCCTGGTGCAAATCCTCGCGCGACTCGATGTACCGTTCGACAGCGTGGACGTGCTCGCCGATTTCGCGGTCCGCGAGGGCATCAAGGCCTATTCCAACTGGCCGACTTTGCCCCAGCTCTATGTCAAGGGCGAGTTCGTGGGCGGCTGCGATATCGTCCGCGAAATGTTCCATTCCGGGGAATTGGCTGCCCTGCTCAACGCCAAAGGCGTGGTCGGCGCACAATCGTGACATGGCGGCGGCGCCCGCCTCGCGGCGCCCCGCCAGACCTACCTGGATCGGATTGCGGACGGGTCGACAATGCCGGGCGTGTGTCGCCCTATCCAGAATTTCCCCAGCCCTCGTACCCGCCATCGAGGCTATAGACTTCCAGAAAGCCGAAGTCTGAAAATATCTGCGCGTATTCACGGCTCGCATGGCCGTGATAGCAATAGATCAGAATCGGCCGACGCCGCGGGGTCTGCGCGATCAGATCGGCCAGAGTCCCACGGGAGAGGTGCAGAGCGCCATCCAGCCTTCCCGCGGCGAACGCGCTTGCGTCCCGCGCGTCGAGCACGAGCGGGCCGACCGAGCCGAGCAGCGCCCGGGCTGCCGGCGCGCTGAGGCAGCGAAAGGGAACGCGCGGCCTCACTTCGGCGCCCGCCGCCGGCGGTACGGCGCGAACCGAACGGCCGCGCGGTCGATCACGGTCACGGCCGCCAACCTATTTCATCAGGCCGAGCTGAATCAGCGGCGCCGCGCCGCCACGGCCCAGAATCGTGTCGACCTTCTTACGCACCGCCTCCAAGGTCAGGGGCTTCACCAGGGTGCCATGCGCCCCCGCTTTCATGCCCTCCACCGCGATGACTTCCTGGGAACGATCACAGACGATCAGGATCCGCACGCCGGGAAAGCGATCCGCCGCCTCGCCGAGCAATCCCGTGCCCCGCTCGGAGAGGTAGGAGGCCCCGAGGAGCAGGACGTCCGGCTTCAGCCAGCCGACGCCCTTCTCGTAGGCCTCCTCGGGCGTCGCCAATTCGTGTGTCTCGATCTCGTCGTGCAGCATGAATTGAAGCGCCGCGCGCGTCACCTCGTCCTGGTCGACGACGAAGACCCGCCGCTGGTCCACGGCCTTCGAGGTTTCGACACCAATCTGCATGTCATCCTCCGGTTCACGCCGCTCGAAAGGCGGACTGTCGGTGCCCGCACCGCGGGAGGGGCAAAGCAAAATCCGTTCCGGCTCGCATCCTGCAGCGAAAAATCCAGGTATTCGCACGCGGATTTCGGCTCCCATCAGAAAGTGCGCCCCAAAAACATGTTTCCTTCCTGACACCAGGCCCGCGCCTGTCGGGTTCGAGACATGGCCGATCTCTGCATTTTTTATATTTCATATATTTCTCAATATATTAACAAGATCACTGAAGCTGGCACGCTCGTTGCTGATACCAATCGGCACGGCGAGTGAGGGCTGAGCGCACGCAGACGCGACGACGAGCGATGTGCTCCTTCCCGTAACCGGCGAGCCTGTTTGTGAGCGATAGCACGCGTGTTTCGGCACGTGATGATCATTGGCACTCGGTTCGAAGGACATCCAACATGTCGTCACTACGACAAATCGCATTTTACGGTAAAGGCGGGATCGGGAAGTCGACCACGTCTCAGAACACCTTGGCGGCACTGGCCGAGATGGGGCACAAGATCCTCATCGTCGGCTGTGATCCCAAGGCGGATTCCACCCGGCTCATCCTCCATGCCAAGGCCCAGGACACCATCCTGAGCCTCGCCGCCGCCGCCGGAAGCGTCGAGGATCTCGAGCTCGAAGAGGTCATGAAGGTCGGCTACCGCGATATCCGCTGCGTCGAGTCGGGCGGACCGGAGCCCGGCGTCGGCTGCGCCGGACGCGGCGTCATCACCTCGATCAACTTTCTCGAGGAGAACGGCGCCTACGAGGACATCGACTATGTCTCCTACGACGTCCTCGGCGACGTGGTGTGCGGCGGCTTCGCCATGCCCATCCGCGAGAACAAGGCCCAGGAGATCTACATCGTCATGTCCGGCGAGATGATGGCCATGTATGCCGCCAACAACATCTCGAAGGGAATCCTCAAATACGCCAATTCCGGCGGCGTCCGGCTCGGCGGGCTCGTCTGCAATGAGCGCCAGACCGACAAGGAGCTGGAACTCGCCGAAGCGATGGCCAAAAAGCTCGGAACCCAGCTGATCTATTTCGTGCCGCGCGACAACATCGTCCAGCACGCCGAGCTGCGCCGCATGACGGTTCTGGAATATGCGCCAGATTCCGTTCAGGCCGGCCATTACAGATCGCTTGCCCAGAAGATCCACAACAATGGCGGCAAGGGCATCATCCCCACCCCCATCACCATGGACGAACTCGAGGACATGCTGATGGAGCATGGAATCATGAAGTCGGTCGACGAGAGCCAGATCGGAAAGTCTGCCGCGGAACTCGCCGCCCTCTCGGCGTGATCCAAACCCAGGTGCCGGCCCCTGCGGGCCGGCACCTCTCCGGCGCAAGATTGGGCCGGACTCCAAGAACCAAAAATGAGGGAACGCAGAGGGCAAGGCGATATTGGCTCTGGGGAGCGCAGACGTGACCGCACCGGTACCGCGCCAACATGCGACCGAATTGGCCCCGGCACCCGCCTATGCCGAGATGCGCGCGAGCGAGGCCGGGATCGCACTCTATGTCCGGCTCACCGGGTGCCGGCCCACCCACGCGCCGACCGAATCGGACACGGGCTTCGACCGGCATATTCTGGCCTCCATCCTCGCCATGTCGGCGGCGGAGGGCGGGCGCCTCACCGACCGGTGCGGACTTTCGGAACCCGCGCTCGCGGACCTCGGCGCCCGCTTCTTTCCGGATGCCGATCTCATCACCTGTGTTGCGATGCCTGCACCGCAGCCCGCACCCGCCCTGCCGGACCCGGACGAGGTCGCCATGGTGCGGGATCTTCTCCTCTCCCACAGGTCTTCCGACCTTGGCCCCTGGCTCGCCGTCCTTTTGGCGCGGCGGGCGATGGAGCCGAACCATTTGTGGGAGGATCTCGGGCTGCGGGAGCGTTCCGAACTGACCCGCCTCCTCACCCGCCATTTCGCGCCGCTCGCCGTCCGAAACACCCGCAATATGCGGTGGAAGCGCTTCTTCTATCGCATGCTCTGCGAATCCGACGGTTTCGTCATGTGCGCGACTCCGGTCTGCACCCAGTGCACCGACTTCTCCGTCTGCTTTGCCGAGAAGACCAGCGAGAGCCGCATGGCGGACCGCCGCCGCGCACTCGCTTTGGCCGCGCCTGCGTCCGCCGAGGCCGCCCTTCAACCCGCTGCGCAACCAAGGTGACCTGGATGGAACAGATGATCGGTCAGATCTCACGCCACAGATCCGCGCCGAGCCCGGAGCCCGATCTGGCCCCGGAACTGCGGATGATCTGGCGCGGAGCGCCCTCGGACCTCCACCGCTGGATCGATGTCATCCGTCTCTTGCGTGGCGCGGGACTGCGCCCAACACGTCAACGCTTGGTCTTGGGCCGGCTTTTGTTCTCCAAAGGCAATCGGCACGTCACCGCCGCCATGCTCCACGACGAGACCATGAAGGCGCGGATCCCAATGTCGCTGGCGACCGTCTACAATACCCTCCACCACTTTACCGAGGTCGGGCTGCTGCGGCGCATCGGCGTCAGCGGGACGATCGCCTTCTTCGACACCAATCCCAGCCGCCACCACCATTTCTTCGTCGAGGACGAGCACATGCTGTTCGACATTCCCGCCGAGGACGTCGGCATCGACACCCTGCCCGCGACACCGACCGGATTCGACGTCTCGGGTGTCGATGTCGTCGTGCGCCTGAAGCGCAGGCCGTGCTGATGCGCGCAGAGCCGCGATGAGGAGACGATGATGAGCGGAGTTGATCGCCCCCCCCTTAAACCAGCCGGCATTCTCGCCCAATTGAACGCCGCAAGCTCAGCAGAAGACTTCTTCGGTTTGCTCGGCGTCGATTACGACCCGAAAGTGGTCCAGGTGTCCCGCCTGCATATCTTACGACGGATGGGACAATATCTCGTCAGCGAGGATTTTTCCGGTCGGCCCGATACCTGGGTGGCGGAGCGCTGCAAGGCCGTGCTCGAACAGGCCTATGCCGATTTCGTCGCGTCCTCGCCGATCGACCAACGCGTGTTCAAGGTTCTGAAGGACGCCGTGAAGCCGCAGCCGGGCCCGGCCTTCGTTCCGCTCAGCACGCTGAAATAGCCATATCGCCCGGTCGGCCGATGCGCTTTCGCGAAGCCGGCCGATCCCGCTGCAGGGAAGCGATACGACCGGACCGGCACCAGTCGGCCGGCAGCGTTTGGTTCGCCGCACCGCGCTGCCTGCAAAATGCTTCCCATCTCGCGCGCTGCTCGCATCTTACCCCCCAAATGCTGCGCGCGGTGGTCCCGCGCAGACAGGCGAGACGCTCCCGGACCCGGTCCAGGACAGGCCCTGTCGGATTCCCGACGTTGTCGCGCGCATCGCACCCTGTCCGGCGCAGGACCGCCATTGGAACGGCTCCAGCAAAATCGTTTATGTATTTGACTTAACAATGAAATATCGAACCCCGCGGAACTGGTACGGGGCTTGCTGGGCGGATGTCGGGACTGGATAGCCCAGCGCGGAGCAACCGCATGCACATCATCGTCTGCATCAAGCAGGTTCCGGATTCGGCGCAGATCCGCGTCCATCCGGTGACCAACACCATCATGCGGCAGGGGGTGCCGACGATCATCAACCCCTACGACCTGTTTGCGCTGGAGGCCGCCCTCGCCCTCCGCGACCGGTTCGGCGGCACGGTCACCGTGCTGACCATGGGGCCGCCTTCGGCGGAAGATAGCCTGCGCAAGGCGCTCACCTTCGGGATCGACCGCGCCGTGCTCCTGACCGACCGCTTCTTCGCCGGTGCGGACACGCTCGCGACCACCTACGCGCTTGCCGCCGCGATCCGGAAAATCGGCGAAACCTTCGGCGCGCCGGACATCGTCTTTACCGGAAAACAGACGATCGACGGCGACACCGCCCAGGTCGGCCCCGGGATCGCCAAGCGACTCGGCCTGCTCCAGCTGACCTATGTCGCCAAGATCAACACCCTCGATCTCGAAGCCGGCACGATCGAAGCCGAGCGTCGGTCCGAGGGCGGCGTGCAGGTGCTTCAGACGCGGCTGCCCTGCCTCGTGACCATGCTGGAGGCGAGCAACGAGATTCGCCGCGGCGGCATGGCGGACGCATTGCGCGCAGCCCGCGCTGAGATCGTGAAATGGAGCGCGCAGGACGCCGGCGTCGCGGACATTGCCAAATGCGGCCTGCGTGGCTCTCCGACCATCGTGAAACGCGTGTTCGCGCCGCCACCCCGCGCCGAAAAGGCGACGATGGTCGACATCGCCGGCCAGCCGCCGGCGGACGCCCTGATCGCCCACATCTTCCAGCGCGCGCCCAAGCTCGAAGCGGAGCTTGCGGCGCTGGCGCGCGGCTATTGACGGGAGAGACTGCGATGAGCGAGCCGACCAAAGCCCCCGCCCCTTCGGGTCGCGCCGCGACCAAGAAGGAGCTTCCCGAGCATTTCAAGAGCTATCGCCACGTCTGGGTGTTCGTCGAGCAGGAGCGCGGCCAGGTCCATCCCGTATCGTGGGAACTGATGGGCGCCGGCCGCAAGCTCGCCGACAAGCTCAAGGTCGACCTGGCCGCTGTGGTGATCGGGCCACAGGGCGAAGTCTCCCGGCAGGCTGCGGCCGAGGCCTTCTGCTACGGCGCCGACCTCGCTTATGTCGTGGCCGACGACCTTCTCGCCGATTATCGCAACGAGGCCTACACCAAGGCGCTCACAGACATCGTGAACACCTTCAAACCGGAGATCCTGCTGCTCGGCGCCACAACGCTCGGCCGCGACCTCGCTGGCTCGGTGGCGACCACCCTGCTGACGGGGCTGACGGCGGACTGCACCGAACTCGATGTCGATCCCGACGGCTCGCTCGCTGCGACGCGGCCGACCTTCGGCGGCTCGCTCCTGTGCACCATCTATACGCTGAACTACCGCCCGCAAATGGCGACGGTGCGCCCCCGCGTCATGCCCATGCCGGAACGCGTCGCGCGCGATCCGGGTCGCATCGTCACCCACCCGCTCGGGCTCGTGGAGGACGACATCGTCACCAAGATCCGCGCCTTTCTCCCGGACCGGGATTCGGCGAAATCGAACCTCGCTTATGCCGATGTCGTGGTCGCCGGCGGGCTCGGCCTCGGTTCGCCCGAGAATTTCCAATTGGTGCGCCAGCTCGCCGCCGTATTGGGCGCGGACTATGGCTGCTCCCGCCCCCTGGTTCAGAAGGGCTGGGTCACCTCCGACCGGCAAATCGGCCAGACCGGCAAGACCATCCGTCCCAAGCTCTATATCGCCGCCGGCATTTCCGGCGCGATCCAGCACCGCGTCGGGGTCGATGGCGCGGACCTGATCGTCGCCATCAATACCGATAAGAACGCGCCGATCTTCGACTTCGCCCATGTGGGCATCGTCACCGACGCGATCCGGTTCCTGCCGGCGCTCACCGAGGCGTTTCGCGCACGCCTCTCCCCGCATTCGCGCGATCGGATCGCAAGTTAGAGGGGCATGCCATGATCGATGAGAGATTCGACGCCATCGTCGTCGGTGCCGGAATGGCCGGCAATGCCGCCGCGCTCACTTTGGCCCAGCGCGGCCTCAAGGTCCTGCAATTGGAGCGCGGGGAATACTCCGGCTCCAAAAACGTCCAGGGTGCCATTCTCTATGCCGATATGCTGGAGACGCTAATCCCCGATTTCCGCGAAGACGCGCCGCTCGAACGCCACCTCGTGGAGCAGCGCTTCTGGATGATGGATGACCGCTCCCATGTCGGCCTCCACTACAAGTCGGACGAGTTCAACGAGGAGCGCGCGAACCGCTACACCATCATTCGCGCCCAGTTCGACAAATGGTTCTCGTCGAAGGTGCGCGAGGCCGGCGCGGTGGTGCTGTGCGAAACCACCGTCACGGAACTTGCGCGCGACGCCTATGGCAAGGTCATCGGCGTGCGCACCGACCGGCGCGACGGAGAGATCCATGCCGACGTGGTGGTGCTGGCCGAAGGGGTCAACGGTCTGCTCGGCACCCGCGCAGGGCTTCGGCCCCCGCCCCGTCCGGACAATGTCGCCCTTGCGGTCAAGGAAATGCATTTCCTGCCGCGTGAGACGATCGAGGCGCGGTTCAACCTGAAGGGGGACGAGGGCACCGTGATCGAAGCCGCTGGCACGATCTCTCGCGGCATGACCGGCATGGGCTTCATCTATGCCAACAAGGAATGCATCTCGCTCGGCATCGGCTGCCTGGTCGCGGACTTCCAAGCCACCGGCGAAACGCCCTATGGCCTGCTTGAACGCTTTAAGCAGCATCCCTCCGTCGCCCCGCTGATCGAGGGCTCGGAAGTGAAGGAATATGCCGCCCATCTCATCCCAGAGGGCGGCTACAAGGCGATCCCGCAACTCTATGGCGACGGCTGGGTGGTGGTGGGGGACGCCGCACAGCTCAACAATGCCATCCACCGCGAGGGCTCGAACCTCGCGATGACCTCCGGGCGCATCGCCGCCGAAGCGATCTTCCAGGTGAAGTCGCGGCGCGAGCCCATGACGGCAAAGAACCTTGCGCTTTACAAGACCATGCTGGACGACAGCTTCGTCATAAAGGACCTGAAGAAATACAAGGACATGCCGGCCTTGATGCATATCCAGTCGCAGAATTTCTTCCTGACCTATCCGCAGCTCGTGTCGAAGGCGATGCAGAACTTCCTCCGGGTCGACGGCACGCCGAAGAAGGAGAAGGAGGCGTCGACCCTCCGCAGCTTCGTGGCGGCGCGCTCCTGGCTCGGGCTGTTCGGCGACGCCTTCCGCTTCGCCCGGGCCTGGCGGTGATCCTTCACGCGTGATGCCAACCCTTCGAACAGGAGACGAGCCATGAGCGAGACTGCGGTGCGGGTGGAGGAAAAGCTCTTCTACAATCGGTATCTCGTCGATGCGGGCCGAGCCCACATCAAGGTGCGGCCACATGCGGCGCCGACCGCTCCGCTGCTGGCGCTGCTCAAAGTGTGTCCGGCGCGCTGCTACGAAATGAACGAGGCCGGTCAGGTGGAAGTGTGCGTCGACGGTTGCGTCGAATGCGGGACGTGCCGGGTCATCGCCGAGCCGAGCGGCGACATCGAATGGAGCTATCCGCGCGGTGGCTACGGGGTTCTGTTCAAATTCGGCTGAGGCCACCAAAGGCCGCCCATCGTGTCGCGGACCCAGCGCCGGGACGGGCGGCAACCCGCCCGGCCGGGGGGCCGACTTCCGCGCTATTTGGTGAGGATCAGCTTCTCGTTCGCCGTCAAAGTGAGGGTATAAATTTGGTCGCCATGGGCGATGCGGACCGTGCGTCGGCCCTGGAACAGATCCGCGCTGTCGATACACGCCTCGGATAGGCGGCGGTTTGGCGCTTGCGGGGATTCAGGCGCGGCCTTCAGCCGAACGATAGCCATGCGATATCCTCCTGCCGCGTGAGCTGGATGGACCTCATCGGGACGGAGGACGGGCGGCGAGCCACGGTCCCTCTCCTTGCTCCCGCAGGATCGGCAGGGAACACAGAGACGCACGGTGTCGGAGTCGAGACCGGGCCGAAGGACTGGATCTCCCGAAATGGCCGCCGACCGACCGGCGGATCATTTGCCGTGCGCGTGGCTGTGCCCTTCGCCGGCGGCTACGCCTTCGGCACCGATCGGCTCGACCGTCAGCTTGACCGGGATCGTGCCCGCTTTTTCGAAGGTGAGCGTCCCGGTGACTATGGTGCCCTGCTTCAGGGGCTGCGTCAGATCCATGAACATCAGATGGTACGAGCCGGGCTTCAGCGTGACCGATCCATTGGCCGGGACGAGCAGCCCGCCGGGCACCTGGCGCATGGTCATCACGCCATTGGCCATGGCCATTTCGTGGATCTCGACCCGCGGCGCGACATCGGCGGTTGCGGCGACGAGACGGTCGGTGGCCGCGCCCTCATTGCGCAGGACCATATAGCCGGCGCCCACCGTGGCGCCCTGCGGCGTCGCGCGTGCCCAAGGCTGATCGATGGCGATCGTCGGCGAATTTTGCGCGAACAAGGCTTGCGCGGAAAGCGTGAGAAGGAGTGTCGCGAACGCGGCGGCCGCAAGCGCCTCCTCGAAGCGGACGCGGCGGAGCAAGCGGGTGAACGTGAAGGGCGTGCGAGAAGAATTGAGCATGGTGAGGCTCCCTGAAACATGCCGCTCGACCGGGTCGAGCCGAATTGAGGAAAGGCGACGGGTCAGCCCACCGAAGGTGGTGCCCGTGCCAAGCCGATCGATGTTTCAGGGGCAAAAATGGTAACCGCCGGTGCGCGACCCATCGGCTCCGGCGCGTCCCGCGAAAGCGGCGGTGGGCGGACGGCGGTCTCAGGTTGAGGCGAAGCGGTGCTTCCGGAGACGCCGCGGAGAAGGCAACACTCCGCGGTGTCGTGCGAAGCCTCGTCACCCTGCCAGGGCGCATTCGTCCCAGCGGTATCCTGTGAAAGACCGGTTGTGCACAAAAAGAGCGATCCGCCCGGCGCGGCAGACGCCGCCTGCAAACCCGTCGCCAGACCAAATATCAGGACCTGCAGAACAAGCAGGTAGGCTCCCGCAAGGGCGCTCCCCGCTCTCCATCTGCTTCGACGATCCGACACGGCGCTTCGCTCCGGTATTGGAGCAGTATGGCACCATACCCGCACGGGCCGTAGAGGCATGGGATGCGGCACCATGCCCCGCGCTCCGCATTGCGCCGCTCAGGGCACCCGGACAAAGCTACCAGGCGCATCATCGAGTGCCGGTCCCGGCCCGCCCAACGGCGGAGGCGCAACCGGTGCACCCGAGCGGCCTGCAAGCCACGCGCACCATTCCTCCCACCAGGACCCCTGCTTGAGCATCGCCGTCTCCAACCAGGCATCCGGCCCCAGATGCGCCCCTTCGGCGCGCTTGGTGAGCACGCGGTAATGCCGGCGCGCCGCGCCCGGCTGCGCGACGATCCCGCCATTGTGCCCGCCGCTCGCGAGCGCGAAGGTGACGTCGGTGTCGGTCAAATAGTGCAGCTTGAACACCGAGCGCCACGGCGCGACATGGTCGCGTTCGGTGCCGACGGCGAAGATCGGCACCCGGATGTCGCCCAGTGCCACCGGCCGCCCCTCCACCTTGAAACGCCCCTCCGCGAGATCATTGTCGAGGTAGAGGCTGCGCAAATATTGCGAATGCATGCGGTAAGGCATGCGGGTGGCATCGGCGTTCCAGGCCATCAGGTCGGTCATGGGTGCGCGTTCGCCCATCAGGTAATCGTGGATCACACGCGACCAGATCAGATCGTTGGACCGCAGGAGTTGGAACGCGCCGGCCATCTGCCTCGTACTGAGCACGCCCTGGCTCCACATCACGCTTTCGAGAAAGCTGATCTGGCTCTCATTGACGAACAGCCGCAATTCACCCGCTTCGGTGAAATCGGCCTGAGCCGCAAGCAGAGTAAGGCTCGCAAGCCGTGCATCGCCGTCCCGCGCCATGGCCGCCGCCGCGATCGAAAGCAACGTACCGCCGAGACAATATCCCGCCCCGTGGATGGCGACCCCGGGCAGGATTCGCCCGACCGCGTCGAGCGCCTCCATGACACCACATTGCCGGTAGTCGTCGAACGCGAGGTCGCGGTCGGCGCTCTCTGGATTGAGCCACGAGACCATGAAGACTGTGAAGCCCTGGGCGATAAGATGGCGTACCAGAGAGTTTTCTGGTGACAGATCGAGAATGTAATATTTCATGATCCAGGCGGGCACGATCAGAACCGGCTCGGGATGCACCATTTCCGTCGTGGGCGTATACTGAATCAATTCAATCAAACGATTGCGATAGACCACTTTTCCCGGAGTTGTTGCGACGTCGCGACCCACTTCGAAGCGTTCCGCGCCGACCGGCTTCTGCCCCCGCAGCTCACGCTCCAGATCCTCCAGAAAATTGAAGAAACCGTCCGTGAGATTGCGCCCTCCGGTCTCCACCGTCCGCTGCTGCACCACCGGATTGGTAAAGAGGAAATTGGCGGGAGACATGACGTCGAGGATTTGACGGGCGACGAATTCGACGATGTTTTCGTTCGAATGCCGCACGCCGCGAACCCCGGTGGTCGCATTGTGCCACCATTGCTGATTGAGCAGGAACGCCTGATGCAGGGCATTGAACGGCCATGTGCGCCATTGCGGGGCCGAGAACCGACGGTCCTGAGGCAGTGGCTCGATGCACAATTGCGTCCCGGGCTGAAGTTGGCAGGCCGCCAGATAGCGCGCGAGCCGCACCCATTTCCGCGCCGCCTTGCCCGCCAATTCCGCCTGCTTGCCGGGCGACAGCGCGAGATGCATCGCCCAGTCGACATAGGCATCGACCAGGGCCGCGGGCGAAAGACCGCCAGTCACTCGTGCGATCGCGGCGTGCACGGCAAAGTCGATGGAATCGTTGATGCTCAAGGTTGCATCGTCCGTGGCGGCATCCGCCGGGGAAGAGGAAGTCGGGTCGGAGGACACCGGAACGAGCGGCGGCGGGGACGGAGCGAAAGGGGTGCGCGTCAGCATGTCTGTGCCTTCCGAGCAGCGGCGCGGCGCCGCAGAAACTTGTCGCCCTCGATGACCAGAATGATCGACGCGGCGATGGGAACGAGCAGAAGCATCAGGTCGGGCGCGATCGGCGCGACGTCCAGAACATCGCGGAGCCCGGGTACGAAGGGGGCTGCGAGGCTCGCGAGCAACGCCGCGGCGACCGCGAAGGCCAGCGGCAGATTGTTCGCGAGCGGCAATCGAAACGCGGAGAGGGTCTCGGAGCGGCAGTTGAAGACATGCATGTTCTGGAACAGAACCATCAGCATGAGCGTGACGTTCCGGGCCTCCTCCGCGCTCCGCCCGGCACCGAGAAGAGCGGCGAAAACCGCATAAGCGACGACGCCCATATAAAGTCCTGCCACGGCGATCTGACGCAGCATCAGCCGGTCCAGGATCGGCTCGTCTCCGGGTCGCGGAGGCCGATGCAGCAGACCCGGCTCTGCCTTCTCGAAAGCCAGAGCGACATCCTGCCCGCCATTGGTGACAAGATTGAGCCAAAGGAGCTGCACCGCAGTGAGAGGTGCGGGAAGGCCACTCAAAACCGCGAGGAGCACCATCGCCGCCTCCGCCGCCCCGGTCCCGACAAGGAGCAGGATCACCTTGCGGATATTGGCATAAGCCGCGCGTCCCTCCTCGATGCCGGCGACCACCGACGCGAAATTGTCATCGGTCAGGACGAGATCGGCGACCTCGCGGGCGACGTCGGTGCCGCCGCGTCCCATGGCGATGCCGAGATCGGCGCGCCGCAGAGCGGGCGCGTCGTTGACCCCGTCACCGGTCATGGCGACGACATGTCCGGCATCCTGGAGCGCCTGGACGATCTCCACTTTTTGGCCGGGTTCAACGCGGGCAAAAACCCGGGCGCGCGCCAGCCGCTCGATCCCCGGCGGACCATAGGCCGTGCCTGCCTCGAGGTCGCGTCCGGTAACGATCTGGTCGGGCCGATCCGCGATGCCCAAATCACGCGCGATGGCGAGGGCGGTCGCCGCATGGTCGCCGGTGATCATCTTGACCGCGACGCCCGCCGCCGTACAGGCCGCGACCGCCGCCTTGGCCTCAGGACGCAGCGGATCGATGAAACCGACCAGGCCGAGGAGCGTGAGCCGGTCGACGGCGGCCGGCAGCGCCGCAGCGTCCGGCACGTCGTGCGCATCGAAACGGCGCCCGGCAACGGCGAGGACGCGATAGCCGTCGGCAGCCATCCGCTCTGCTACGGCGAGCGCCTGGGCCGATTCTGCACCTGTGCAGAGAGGCACCACGACCTCGGCGGCCCCTTTCACCGAGAGACGCGCCCCACCCCCCGCAGTGTTCAACGCGGCGGCGAACTTGCGTGCGGCGTCGAACGGCAGATCACGGAGTCGTGGATGCGCCGCGGCTAGGGCCGCAGGATCCAGGGAGAGATCGTGGGCGAGCCGCAGGAAGGCGATATCGACAGCATCGCCACTCGCCTGGTCGGGGTGCGCAGGATCGAAGGTGGCGTCGTTGCACAGCGCGCCGGCCTCGCCGAGCGCCCGCGCCATTTCGTCGGACGGCGCAGACGCCAGCAGCACATCCCCCTCCCCGGGGAGCCACAGCCGGCGTGCCGCCACCTTGTTCAGGGTGAGCGTCCCGGTCTTATCGGTGGCTATCACCGTGCAGGCACCCAGCCCTTCCACAGCCGCGAGCTGCCGCACGATGACATGGCGCCGCGCCATACGGCGCGTCGCGACAGCGAGAGCGATCGTGACCGCAACGGGAAGCCCCTCGGGGATGATGGACACGGCGAGGGCGATGGCGAAGAAGACGGTTTCGCGCAGCGGTGCACCACCGGCCAATTGGATCGCCACGACGAGCGCAACCAGAGAGAGCGCGACGAGCGCGAGCAGTCGCGAGAACCGGTCGAGCCGGCGCAGCAAAGGCGGCCCGGCGGACGGCGCCTGGAGCGCCCGCGCGATCTGGCCGATGGCGGTCGACCCGCCGGTCGCGACCACGACCGCCTCGCAGCGTCCGCGCTGAATCATGGTCCCGGCATGGAGCATGTTGGTGCGATCGGCGAGGCGCGCCCCCTCCGGCAGCGCGCGCAGCTCGAGCTTGTCCACCGGAAGCGATTCACCCGTGAGCATGGCCTCGTCGGCCTGGAGCTGGCTCGCCGCGATCAGTCGCAGATCGGCGGGCACACGGTCGCCCGCCTCCAGAACCAGCATGTCCCCCACCACCAGCGCGCGGCTTTCAATCGGGGCAATGGTGCCGTCGCGCCGAACCCGGGTTCCGGTGCGGATGCGGGCGCGCAGCGCCTGGGTATTGGCCTGCGCGCGATATTCCTGAGTGGCCCCGATCGCCGTGTTGATGAGCACGACGATGAGGATGAAGACCGCGTCCTCCAAATCACCCATTGCGGCCGCGACCGCGGCGGCGGCGAGCAGCAGCGCAATCAGAGGGCTCCAGATTTGCGCCAGGAGGATCGCGCCGATGGTCCGCACGGGCGGCTCGGGGAGGAGGTTTGGGCCGAAAGCCGCGAGGCGCCGGTCTGCCTCGCCGGCCGAGAGCCCGGTGGCGCTGGTCGACAGGGTTTCCAGAACCTGCCGCTCGGACAGGGCATGCCAGAGCGGCGGGGCCGCGCCCGTGCGGTCGACAGGCATGTAGCTCAAGGTCCGGCTCCTCCGTGATCCGAGGCCCCCTCACCTTCCGTTAGGACACGATATGAAGTCTTGATGTCGCTCAAGGCGTCAGTGCGACAGCAGAACGGGAACCGTCATCGCGGAGAGAATGTCGCGCGTCGCGCCACCCAGCAACGCCTCGCGCAAAGGAGAATGCCCGTAGGCGCCCATCACGAGGAGATCGGTCTCGGTATCGGCGGCGTGCGAAAGGATCACCTCCCCGAACGGATCCGTGCGCACCAGCGTGCGGAAGGTAGCTGACACGCCGTGGGCACCGAGATGCTCCACGAGGCGCGCCTCGATGCGGGCGCCCTCCGGCAGAAATCCGGTCGCCACCTGGACGATTTCGACGCGCGCGGCTCGGTGCAGGAAAGGCATGGCATCCGCCAGCGCACGCGCCGCCGAAACCCCGCCGTCCCAGGCGACGATGATCGCCCGGAACCGGCTCGCAGGCTTGCCTGCATACGGCACGAGAAGGCAGGGCCGGCCGGACTCGACGAGGAGCGTTTCGAGATGCATGTCGGCCGGCCGCACGCCGTCCGGGTCAGGCTGCTCGACGACGATCAGATCGCAGGCCCGGATCACCTCCGTCACCCCCTCATCGCCGACCGGATCCTCTCGGCAGATCACGACGGAAGATGCCTGAAGACCTGCGGCGCGTGCACGTCTCTCAATGCCTTCGGCGAGATCCTGGGCTTTCGTCAAAGCGTCCCGACGATCCGCCGTTGCAAGGTCGAGCCGATCCGGTGGCTGGACGAAGAAGCCGAGCGGCGCGCCGACGACGATGCACAGCGCCGTCACCCGAGCGCCGTATTGTTCGGCGAGCGCAAAAGCCATCGGTTCCGCCGCCCTGCCGACGCCGTCGACCACCACCACGATGTGCTTGATCATCGATGCCTCTTTCGGAGCCGGCGTGCTGCGCGGGCCCCCATGCCTCAATTGCGGATCGCGACCTTCAGGACGCCGTCGCGCTGGTGCGCGAAGAGGTCATAGGCGGCCTCGATGTCATCCAAGGTGAACCGATGGGTCACGAGTGGGCGCAGGTCGACACGCTCCGCAGCGACCACCTCCATCAGGCGCCGCATCCGCTCCTTGCCGCCGGGGCAGAGTGTCGTGACGATCTTATGGTCACCGAGTCCGGCTGCAAATGCGCCGAGCGGAATGCGCAAATCGCCGGAATAGACCCCGAGCGAAGACAGCGTGCCACCCGGCCGCAGCACGCGCAACGCCCCTTCGAACGTCTCCTGCCGGCCAAGCGCCTCAATGGCGACGTCGACGCCACGGCCCCCTGTCAATTCCAGGATCTGCTCGGCGGGATCGCCCTCGGTGAAATCCACCACCTCGTCGGCACCGAGGCGCCGCGCCATCTCTTGACGCGCCGGAATGCTTTCGACCGCGATGATCCGCGTCGCCCCCATCAGCTTCGCGCCGGCGGTGGCGCACAGCCCGATCGGCCCCTGGGCGAATACGGCGACCGTGTCGCCGATCCGGACTTCGCCCCGCTCCGCGCCGGAGAAGCCGGTCGACATGATGTCCGGGCACATCAGAACCTGCTCGTCGCTCAGCCCGTCCGGAACGGGCGCGAGATTGGTCATGGCGTCCGGTACACGGAGATATTCCGCCTGCGCCCCGTCGATCGTATTGCCGAAGCGCCAGCCGCCCATCGGCTTGAAGCCGTGGCGCGTCCCTGCACCGTCCTGGGAGGAACAGCCGCACAGGCAGGCGGCGCTGTGGCCCGACGGTGTGATCGCGCCGGCGATCACCCTCTGGCCTTCGCGGAAGCCGCTCACCGCGGAGCCGAGCTTTTCGATGATGCCGACCGGTTCGTGGCCGATCGTCAGTCCGCGTGCGACGGGGTATTCGCCCTTCAGAATGTGGACGTCGGTGCCGCAAATCGTCGTCGTGGTGATGCGGATCAAGGCATCGAGCGGTCCGATATCCGGGACAGGCTTGTCCTCAAGAACGATGCGGCCCACCTCGGCAAAAACTGCCGCCTTCATCTTCGCCACCTGGCAACGCCGCGGGACGGCGGTGCCGGGCAATCTGGAAGCGCGTTCGGGAGCAAGGCTCATGGCGACCTCCTCAAAGGTTGCCCCCCTTATGCCGCCCCACCCTGCCACCCGCTTTGACGTGGCGCAAGCGCGCCGCGCGTCAGCGATCCCAGTGCGACGGCGGCCCGGCCACGCCGAGCCCGGTGCGCGTCGCCTCGAAATCGAGCACCGTCTCGGGCGCCACATTGGCGACGTTCACATCAGGCCCGAAGCTGCGCACCAGCAGCTTCTTCAGGGCTTCGATATCGCAGGTCCGCACGTCGGGAATCCACGGGCCGGGCAGTTCGAACATCAGGTGCTCGGGCGCGATGCCGGCATTGAGAGCTGCGAGCATCTCCCGGTCCGCGACGCCGTCGACGACCAGTTCGGCCGCCTCCACCAGGACCAACTCAGCGCCCTCCGCAAGGCATAGCTCGGCCTGGGCGATCAGTTCCGGCGCCGTGGTGCGGCGGTCCTTCGCCCCCACTTCGGCGAAGACACCCAGGCCCGCCGCCCGCGCGGCGCGGATCTGGCGCGCCCGCTCGGCGTCGTCGAGCGGCACCACATTGTCGGAGATTTCGATGGTCGCGAACCCCAGCCGAAGCGCCTCGTCATAGAAGCGCGGCAAGGCCTCGGCCCCCAGCGTAGCGAAGACATATTCGTGAAACTGGCCGCCGATAAAAGGCCGGATCTGCGCGGCCGTGTAGGCCGCGAGCTTGGCGCCGAGCTGCGCCGCACCGTAGAGGCGCGCCGTGCCGGTCTTGATCTTGGCGAAATCGACGTAAGCGCCGGCCGTATCGATGATGTCGAGGGCCGCGCCGAGGCCGAGCCCCTGGTCGATCATCATGGTGCAGCCGGTGCGGCGCGGCTTGGTGCAGCTTCTGCCGGGCGCCAACGGGACGAAATCGAACGGGGCGTTCAAGGGCTGCCCTCCGGCAGGAGATAGATCGGGCTCGACCAGGCGCGATGCCCGTCTTCCAGGGTGACCGCAACCAGGATCCGCCGCTCCTCTTCGCCGACGGCAATGTCGCGAACCAGAGTCAGAGGCGCGCAAGGCGTGGTGTCGGGCAGGCGATAGGCCGAGAGGCGTCGCTCCAGCTTGCCGCATGGCACCTCGAGCGGCGCCGCGCCGAGATCGGCGATGGCGCAGGCGAGCGTTCCGTTCGGCGTTTCGACGCGAAGCATACCCGCCTCCGGATCTCCGAGCGTCAGCTCGACTCCGGCGAAATTGCCCGTCGTCACCGAGAGCCAGCGCACGCTGTTGTCCTCAACGCGCAAGGGCTTGTCGGGGTTGAAGAAGTTGATAGGCCGCGCGGCGAGGATGCGGTTGCCCTCGACGACGAGCCCACCGTCCCAAATGCTCTGGCGGAATCGGCCGCGATATTCCGCGCCCGCCCAGGTGACGACGATCCGCCGCCCGCGCGGCGCCTCAGCCCCCGGCCGGACGGTTTCCAGAACGGCGGCACCGTCGCGAATCTCCAGCGCCACGATCGGGCTCGCGGCGCTCACCGCCACCGAGAGGCGGGCCGTTCCGCTGGGCGCGCGGACGATATCGCCCATGATCGCGGCCTCCGCCGGATGCCCCTCGGCGCCGCCCAGAGCCGGGTCGTCGCGGAACAGGAGGCTGCCCGCCGGCAGATCGGCCCGCACGTCGAGATCGAGCCGGCAGCCCGTGGTGCCGTAATGGTGGCGTGCCCGCATCGCCTCGAACAAGGCGGCCCGGTCGAACCGCGCCGCGAGAAAACAGGTGAGGCCGCCGAGCGCGCCGAACATCGAGGCGCCGGGCGGTTCCGCGCCGGGGCGGCCCTTATGGCCGTCGCTGCTCGCCACCACACCGACGCGGTAGCCGAGCGCGAAGGCATCCGCCAGAAGCCACTCGAAGGTGCCCCAGCTCGAATGCACCTCCACCGCCCGCTCCAACGCGACGTCGTGGGCATACTGGATGTCGGCATAGCGCCCGCCGCAATGGGCCCAGCAGATCACGTCGTCGCCGGAGGTGCGCAGCGCCGAAAACAGCGCCCGTGCGTCGACACAATCGGTGGCCTCGTCGGAGCGGTCGGGGACGAGCGCGTGGGAGGAGCGCCGGATGGTTCCGCTCTCATCGCCGAAGAACACGTTGCGGTCGCCGCCGAGGCCGGTATTCCCCGACCATTCGTAGCCCGGCACCGTGATGAAGCGGCCGGGCGCATTGAAGGCGCCCATCAGGTCGTTCAGCTCCTGCCAGAATTCGGCGGTGATCTGGAAGTCGTTGCCCTGATGTCCGACCGCGTCGAGAAATGCGATGTCGCGGGCGAAACGCAGATAATCGTG
This sequence comes from Aquabacter spiritensis, assembly GCF_004346185.1. Lineage (GTDB taxonomy): Bacteria > Pseudomonadota > Alphaproteobacteria > Rhizobiales > Xanthobacteraceae > Aquabacter > Aquabacter spiritensis. Next base: position 440,455 of record NZ_SMAI01000001.1, read on the forward strand.
CGCCGACGAGGAGCCGATCGTCTCGCCGCTCTGCGCGTGCAGGTCGCCCCACAGGCGCAACAGGCCGTCGTCCGGCGCGATCACGAGCGGATTGGAGACGGTGAGCACCTCCCCCTCCGTGCTCGAGACCTCCACGGCGACCACCCCCTGCGCTCCGGCCGTCAGTCCGTCGAGGCGCAGCGCGGCAGCGCCGGGCGGAAAGGTCGCCTCGGACGGGAGACCGGACAGTGATCCGCGCAGGCGCAGGGTGCGCCCGCCGACGTCGGCGGGATTGCCCCAGCGGTCCTCCGCCCTCAGTCCGAGCGCCACCGAAGCGCCGGGCGCGCAGCGGGTCGGCAGGACGGCGACGAAGGCGGCGGCCGGCCCGGCGACGATGGCGATGGTCGGCTGGTCCGGCACCCGCACGTAATGGCCGCAGGCGATCGGATCGACCAACACCTGGAATTCGTGGAACGGGTCGGCGAAGGTCTGGAGCCGGTAACCCGGCGATCCGCCCTTGGGGTCACCGAACCGGACGGTGATCGTCTCGCCCTCGCGCAGATAGCCCTTCACCACCCGGATCACCAAGGTCCGGTCAAAGGGACGGGTATTGAGCTTGTAGTCGAAGCGGACATCGAGCACGGCGCCGTTGCTGGCCGCCACGGTCACATAATTGGCGGCCGAGGGATCGTCGAATTGCGGCTGGCCCTGGTCGGTGGCGAAGCGGAAGCACACCCGCAGGGTGCCGGTGTCGTCGATGCCGTAGCGCCCGGCGGTGTAGGTCAGCGATATGGTCTGGAGCGACCCCGCGGGGAAAGGCCCGCGCGGGGTGATCTCGACCCGCCCGGCCAGCGCGGGCGCGATGGACGGGGGTTGCGGCACCCAGTTCGGCCGCGCTCGCACCGGCCCCTGGGCAACGAAGCTCTGGCTGCCGGCGTTCATCGCTGCATTCCCCATTTGCGGACGGTGTGGATTTCAAGGGTGCGGAACACCAAGCTCTCGATAGCGAGGCCGATGAGGATCACCGTGAGCAGGCCGGCGAACACGTAAGGCGTTTCCAGCGCGACACGGTTTTCGAAGATGAACCAGCCGAGCCCCCCGGAGCGCGAACTGGCGCCGAACACCAGTTCGGCCGCGATCAGGGTGCGCCAGGCGAAGGCCCAACCGATCTTCAGGCCGGAAACGATCGCCGGCAGCGCGGCGGGAACCAGGATGCCGAAGATGTAGCGCACGCCGCGCAGGCCGAAGGTCTGGCCGGCCATGCGCATGGTCTCGCTCACCGATTGGAAGCCGCTATGGGTGTTGAGCGCCACCGCCCAGAGAACCGAGTGCACGATGACGAACACGATGCTCGGCAGACCGAGGCCAAACCACAGGAGCGCGAGCGGCAAGAGCGCGATGGCGGGCAGCGGGTTGAACATGGCAGTGAGGGTCGAGAGCAGGTCGTTGCCGATCTGCGTCGTCGCCGAGAGCGAGACCAGGATGCCCGCCGCAGCGACGCCGATCGCATAGCCGGTCACCAGCACCTGGAGAGAGAGCAGCGTGCGTTCCAGCAGCGTGCCGTTGGTCAGCGCATCCCAAAGCGCGACCAAGGTGGTGCTCAGCTTCGGCATCATCAGCTCGTTGTCGAGCCAGGTCGCATAGATCTGCCAGGCGGCGGCGAGAACGAGCAGGATGACGATGCGCCGGAACAGCGCGTTCTGGGTCAGCCGCTCGCGCCAGGAGAGATCGCGGACGATCTCGCCGATACTGTCGACGGCGAGAGGGGTGCGCTCGTATTCCGGACGCGGCGGCGGATCGGCGGCGAGGGTGTGGCTCATGCGTGCGCCTCCGCAAGCGAGGTCGGGGACCGGTTGAAAAGCATGGTCTCGATGCGGCTTTGAAGCTCCGCGAAGCGCGGCGTGCCGGCACTGTCGAAGCCGAGGCCGCTGGCGTCGAGCTCGGCACGCACCTGCCCGGGATGCGGCGAGAGGACGAGGATGCGGGTGCCGATGATCAGCGCCTCCTCGATCGAATGGGTGACGAACAGCACCGTGAAGCGCGTATCCTCCCAGAGCCGCAGCAACTCGGCCTGCATGGTCCGCCGGGTCAAAGCATCGAGCGCGGCGAACGGCTCGTCCATCAGCAGCACGTCCGGCTCCATCGCCATGGCCCGGGCGATCGCGACGCGCTGCTTCATGCCGCCGGACAGCATGTGGGGGTGCACATCGGCGAACCGCGAGAGACCGATCTTGTCGAGATAGGCGCGCACGCGCCCGTCGATCTCGGAGCGGGGGAAACGTCCGGTGACGCGCATGGGATAGGCGACGTTCTCGTACACCGACTTCCAGGGCAGGAGTTGATCGAACTCCTGAAACACCATCATGCGGTCCGGCCCCGGCCGCTTGATATCGCGGCCATTGAGGCGGATCCGCCCCTCCACCGGCTCGAGAAATCCGGCCGCTGATTTCAGCAGCGAGGACTTGCCGCATCCGGAGGGACCAAGCAGCACGAAGCGGTCACCGGAATAGACCTTGAAAGAGACCCGCCAGGTCGCCGTCACCAGCCGCTCGCGGGTCTTGTACTGGAGCGAGACATCCTCGGCGCTGAGGACGGGCAGAGCCGGATCGCGGGGGGGCGCAGTCGCCATGACGAACCTCTCAAACTTTGGAGCGCGTGCCGACCAGCAAGGTCGGACGGTCGAACGTATCTGGAACGGAGCCGTCCTCGGCGGCCAGCTGCGTCCCGATCCGCGACGACACCTGCCAGGGCGCGTCGAGCGGCACGCAAAGCGGTGGCGCCGCCAAGCCGAACGCCTCCCATCGGGCGGGATCGAGGGTGAGCCGCGCCCCCGGCTTCGGGAGGATGAGGAAGCCGGCGCGCTCCGCGCCCGAGAGCATCAGGATGCGGCCCTGCCCTTGCATGTCGACAGCAAGCTCGGCTGCCGCCCCGGTCTCGCCCCAGAAGGTGGACAGGGCCTCGATCGCGAGCCCCGCCGGGCGCAAATTGCAGCGACGATCGACCAGACCGTGCCGCACGAAATATCCCCGGTCGAGATCCATGAAGGGATCGAAAAAGAGGCCGAGCCGGGGAAAGGCGAGTGCGCACGCATAGAATTCAACGGCGGCCGCGAGGATCGCCGCGTCGTCGGTGACATTGGCCGCGGGATTGTTGCCGGCGATCCGCAGATGCAGATCGACCCCCAATCCGGTGCGGCGCGCCCACGCATCAAGCGTGGCGCAGAGCGCGGGAAGGTCGGCGTCCAGCCCCGCCCGAACCACGATGCCGTCGATGGCGAGGGGCAGAAGCGCTTCCAGGTCCGGCAATTGGTCGGGACGGAAACCGTGGGCCACGAAAAGTTCAATCTTGGATCCAATTTTCGCCTCGTCTGCCGACGTGGCGACGCGGGCCAGCAGAACGGGGCGGCCGAGCCGGGCGCGGAAGGCGGCAAGCGCCTCAGCCTGGTCCGACACCGCATCGAAGGGCAGCACGCACTCGAACCGGTCGATCAGGTCTGCATGCTCCACGATCGCGTCCGCTGCTCCGCCGGCGGGCACGCCGAAGCCCGAGACGGTGAAGCGGTGTCCGATCGCCACCAAATCCGCCATGCGGCGCCGGCTCGCGGGATCGATAAGGTCGTCGAGCGGCACGCGTGCGCGGCGCACCCCGAGCCGCCAGAGCGCGGCGATCGGATAGTCGTTGCGCACCTGCTTGCGGACGAATTCGTCCATCGGGCCGTTTTGCGGCAGGGTGACGATCTCGGCCCAGGGGTGGCGCATGAAGACGCCGATCGGCGCCCCTCCGGGACGCTTGGGATGCGGGAGCAGATCGGTCGTTCGCGGCGCGGCCGGCGCGAGGCTCTCAGCGGCGCCCAGCTCGCGGCCATAGCTGCGCAGGATGTGAACGGCGTGGCCGTCCGCGTGAACATCGACCATGACGAAGCCGAGCTTCTCGGCATCGTCACGCCCGTTCTCGGCAGCCGCCTCGATCCGGAACATCTCCGAATAATCCTGACGCACGAAGGATGTTGCCGGCAGCACGTAATATTCGGTGCCCGCCAGCCGATGATAGAAAATATTGTGAACGTGCCCGGCGAACACCGCCTCGACCTGGTGGCGGCGGAACAGATCGAGCAAATCGGAGCGCGCCGGCTCGTCCACATTGTCGTAGGTGCTCGGCTCGTCCGGTGCGCGTACGAACAAGGGATAATGGAGGAAGACGAAGACCCGCAGATCGCCGGCGGATGCGAGGGTCGTCTCAAGCCAGGCGCGTTGGGCCGCCTCCATCGGCAGTCCCGAATTCAGGACCGGCGTATTGAGTGTGACGACCCGCACGCCGTCCTGGTCGAAAAAGCGGTAGCTCGGGCCGAAATTCTTTTCGTGAATGGCGATCCAACTTTCACGCACGCCCTTGGCGGGCATGGCCCGGTTGGGCTTGTCCCCGATGTCGTGATTGCCGGGCAGGACATGCATGCGGTTGTGGTGCTGGCGGAACACGTCGTGGGTCAGCGCCACGGCGGCGTCGAAGGTCGGCAGTTCCGGCACCGGATGCACCAGATCGCCGAGATGGATGACGAACCGGGGATCGTAGCGGGCGATTTCGCGGGCGATGAAGCGGGCGCGGCCGGTGGCCCGCTCGTTCACCTTCCAGGGCGCGGACTGATCGCCGGTTTCCGGCTTCACATGGGTATCGCCGACCACGGCGAAGGAGAACAGGCGTGTCTCGGGACGCAGCATCACGCTTCTCTGATTTTTGAATGCGAGCCATCGGCGGCCAATGGCGGAAGGCGGCGCCCGCCGCGGCGGGCGCCGGTTGGCCTCAGCTTCCCTTTTCGGAATGCACGGTCTCGAAGAAGTAGTCCTTCCAGGAGGACGGCTTCTGCTTGAGCGCACCCGTGGAATACATGAATTCTGCGATCTTCATGCTTTCCTTGGGAAAGATGTCGAAATCATATTCCGGCGAGGCGAGGATGCCCTCGACGATCGCCCGATCGGTCTTGTCGCCAGTCACAGCGTAATATTTGTCGATCGATCCCTTCAGATCCGATTTGATCAGCGCGACCGCCTTCTTCTGGGCTTCCATGAAGGCCGCAACGAGCTGCGGATTTTGCTTCACGAAGTCCGCCTTGGCATAGATCACGCTCAACGTCGCCGGACCGCCCTGGATCTGGAAGGAATCCGCCACCTTATGGATGCCGGGCACCTTCAAGGCGCGTTCCTGGAAAGGCGAGCTGGCCATGTATCCGGTAATGCCGCCGGCCTTCGAGGTGAGCGCCGCATAGGCCTCCGGATGGGCCATCGAGACCTGGATATTGTCCAGCGCTCCCGATTTTCCGGGGCCGAAAGCCTGCTCGACGCCCATGGCGAGGACGATCGCCTGGATCGACACCTTGATGCTCGGAAGCGCGATCCGGTCGTCGGGGCCGAAATCCTTGATCGACTTGATGCTCTCCTTGTTGGTGAGGAGATACATCGGCGAAGCGTTGATCGCGGAGAGCCCCTTCACGCCGTAATTCTTCGACGTCTTGTCCCACAAGGTCAGCATGGGCGCGACCCCGGCGGAGGCGATCTGGACTGAATCCGACAGCAGCGCGTCGTTGAGCGGGGCACCGCCGCCGAGGCGGGCATATTCGACCTTGAGGTCGAGACCCTTTTCCTTGGCGGCCGTCTCCCACAGCTTGTCGTGCTGCATCACGATGAGAGGAAGATAAGGAAGGCCGATCTGGGTCGCGACCTTCACACTGGACATTTCCGCGCGCGCGGGGGCGGCGAGGCCGATGAAAGCAGCGGCGGCAAGCGCCGCCAGACGCAAGTGTGTCGAAACGGGCATGGACCTACTCCTCTGGAGGACGGGGCGCCGGTTCCGGTCATCTCCCCTGTATGGCTTAAAAAGCCTATGGTATGGTCAACCAGCACACAAGCTTATTTGATGTGCAGCCTGCACTTCGATTACACAGGATTTTAGGGTGAGCTTGGAGATCGGAACCAACGTGGTGGCACCTACGGATCACGTCGCACGCGCAGCCGATGCGGCTGAGGCGCGGCGTCGGCTGCGCACGTCCTCTCTGCCGCTCTACGTCGCGCTCGCCAATCTTCTGCGATCGGAGATTCAGGAGGGCCGCTGGGCGGCGGGCGCGCAACTGCCCACTCTCGATCAGCTTTCCGACGCCTATGGCGTGGCGCGGGTCACCATTCGCCAGGCGCTCGGAATGCTCGCCGACGACGGACTGATCGATCGGCGCCAGGGAAAGGGCACGTTCGTCGCGAGCGGCATGCCGGAGCGCAAGATCATCCATCTCGATTCCGACTGGCATAATTTTCTTCAAATGCTCGACGGCAACGTGCCCGAGCCGCTGGCGGTCGACCCGGACGCCGCACCGCCACGCATCCTGCCCAAGGAGGGCGTCCCGGCCGCCTCCTACCGCTACATGCGGCGCGTGCATCGCGCGGGCGGCCAAGCCTATTGCGTGATCGACGTCTATCTCGCCAATTCCTGCTACAGGCGCGCGCCCGATGCGTTCGACAGCGAGATGGTGATCCCGGTGCTCGGCCGGGTGTGCGGTCCGGAATTGAAGAAGATGTCTCAATCCTTCCGCATCATGGCAGCAGACCTCGTGGTGGCGCGCCATCTCGACCTGCCGGTCGGCGCACCGGTCGGCGAGGTCCGGCGCGTCATCACCGACCATGACGGCATGGTGATCTATCTCGGTGCCGGCCAGTATCGCGGCGACCTCGTCGTATTCAACACCACGCTCGAAGTGCCGACAGGCTGAGGCTGCGCCGCTGGGATGTCAGCTTGCCCGCTTCGCGTCGCACGGCTCGTCCGGGGCCAGGCCAGGGAATGTGATGGTGAACACGGCCCCCTCCCCGTCGTTCGCGACGCTGAGGGTGCCGCTATGGTCGCGGACGATCCCGAAGCTGACTGAAAGACCGAGCCCGGTCCCGTGGCCCGCCGCCTTCGTGGTGAAGAAGGGCTGGAACACCTTGCCGATGATCGCGTCGGGAATGCCGCCACCATTGTCGCGCACCACGATCCGAACTGTCTTCCCCTCGACCTTGGCAGGATCGCACCCGCAGGAGATTTCGATTGCCCCGCGTAGGCCCGGCTCCTGGCTGCGGCGCGAACGGATGGCATCGCGCGCATTCAGCAAGAGGTTGATCAGCACCTGCTCCAGCAATTCCTGACGACAGGGGACCTTGAGCCCATTGTCGCAGGACAGCCGGGCATCGAGCGCGATGTCGTCGAGACGGATCTGCGCCCCCACCACCTGGATGGCCCCTTCGATCGCCTTTTGCGCAAGGCTCGGCTCGCTGCGAAACTCGCTGCGCCGTCCAAAGATCCGCATATGATCGATGATCGCCTTCATCCGATCTGTCTGATGGATAATGCGATTCAGCTTCTCTTCGACGTGCTCACGCGGCAAGCCGCGGCGCATCCCGCTGAGGGCATTGCCCGCCGCCAGCCGGATCACCCCGAGCGGCTGGTTGATCTCGTGGGCGAGGCCGGTCACCAGCTCGCCGAGCGCCGCCATCTTCGACATTTGATAGAGGTTGTTCTCCTCCATGCGCTTGGCCGTGTGATCGAGCGCGAACACCATGAGATCGTGCGCCGGCCCGCCGACGGCGCCGATCTCGCCGAGGCGGGCGACCACATATTGGACTTCGTATTCCTCGCCGTCCTTGGTGAAATGCTCGACATTCACCGACGGCTCCATCGCGGTCCCGAGCCGCGACAGAAAACCCGGACTGCGTACATGCGCATCGACCGCATTCTCCCGCGCCGTGCCGATCGGGCTCGCGACACCGCCATGGACGTGGACCACGCTGATCCCAGGTACCTTTCCGAAGGCGTCCAGGAACTGCGACTCGCGCTGGCGGGCGTTTGCCTCGACCTCCCGGGCCCGCAGGCGCTGCTCGAGCCTATTATAGCGCATCACCAGAAAGCCGAGCACCAGAAGCGCAACCGCCAGTCCGGCCGCGGTCGAGATCGAAGCGATCTGGAATTCCCGCGTCTGCCCGATGATGTTCGCCAATTCGGACGTCACGAGAATGACCACCGGATACCGCCCGGAAACCATGTAATAGCCGATGCGCTCGATGCCATCGATCGGGCTCAACGCGCGGTACTCGCCCTGCTTCATTTCCAGCATTTCAGAGAAAATCGGCGAAGATCGCAGGTTCATCCCGACCGCCGATTGGTTGTTCGCCCGACCGGAGGCGCGCGCGCGGACGACGCCATCGACGCCGAGCAAGGCCACGGCAGCATTGTCGTCGGTGCGGAGCCGCCCGTAGAAATCAATGAGTTCGGCGATTTCGTACGAGGCGACCAGAATGCCGAGAAGGCGGCCGGACGGGTCCCGGACCGCGCGGCTGAACTGGATCGACCAAGTCTGAGACACCCGCCCTTTGACCGGCTTGCTGATGAAGATCTCGTTTCCGATCGTGCCTTCGAGATGCGCGCGCACATGCTCTCGATCCGTCAGGTCGATCGAATTTCCGGGTGGCGACAGATTGCTCGCAACAAATTTTCCGTCGGGAGCCACCCAGGACAGTTGAATCACCGATGCAGGCAGCGTCGCCGCCTTCAGATCCCGATAGATTTCCTGCGGTGTCATGGCCTCGACTGCCACAGTCGAGAACCTGACCATGAACGCGTCGATAGCCTCGATGGTCCTCTCGAGGTGCGACATCAAAACATAGACGAGCTTCTGCGAGGCGACGATCGAAGACCGCTCCTGTTGCGCCTGATGCAGATGGACAGAAAACAGGGAAAGTGCCACCGGCAGACAGCAGACGAGGGCGAGCGCGATCCAGGCGAATACCACCCGGGTTCCGCTGGCTTGTCGGCCACGTGACGAACGCTCTTCCTGTGACGCCTGCCCCATCTCGACCCGTTTTGTCCCCGGCGCCCCGGCTCCATCATTTGCCTGAAGTCGGTTGCCGTGACGTCGCTGCGCACAGTGTCCACGGCCACGGCGATCCTCCCTTAGAGCCCAATTTCAGCCGGCTGTTAATGTGCAATCTGCGGATCCAACCGGTCGATAGCTCCAATCTGGAGCGATCTGCCCGGGATAGAGGCCAGAATGGATCGAGAATCTCGCGCATTGTGGAGGTATCCGTGGCAGCCTCCTCAGCGAATGGGAGTTGCGTCGCCGGCGTCGCCGATGCCTTCCGCACGAGGTAAATGTGCTCGATGCGCCTGTCTCTCCTTCTGATCGCTCTCGCCACGGCCCTTGCCGGGCCGTGCGCGCTTGCCCAGCAGGTCCAACGCGCCGGGCTGCTGCTGGTGAGCTGGCACACGCGCGACGGCCGCCTTCTGGCGGAGCAAACCCTCGACCTCGGCGCTCTCGATGCGATGCCGCAAGTCGATATCGTGACATCGACCCCGTGGACGGAGGGCGCCAAGCGCTTCAGCGGGCCGGCCATGGCACGGCTCGCCGGGCTCGCCGGGCTGTCGCCCGTCTCGGTCCGCGTCACCGCGATGAATGATTACGTCGCCGTCATCCCCGCTGCCGACTGGAAGGACGCGCCGATCGTGCTGGCCACCCGCCTCGACGGAAAAGTCATGCGGGTCCGCGATAAAGGTCCGTTCTGGATCATGTACCCGATCGATGCGCGCCCGGAATTTCTGCAACTGAACTACCGTGCGCGGATGGTTTGGCAGGTGAAAAGCCTTGACTTCGTGGTTGAATAGCGCCCGCGACACGCTGCGTGTCCTCCCGGTCGCCTTGATCGCGACCACGATCTGCCTGTTTGCTGCGACGGCTTTGCTTTACGTTACGGAAAGCCAAAGACGCGCGCTGCTGTCTGCCACGATCCGCAGTTCCGGTTGGGTCGCGTATCAGGCCCAGCTCGAATATGTGAAGTCGCGCGCGGCCATGGACAGCGTGGTGATGGTGCCGAGCCAGAACGCGCTGGATTTCCTGGGGCTGCGCCTTGAGCTTCTGCGCTCGCGCCTGCCGCTTCTCTACAGCTCCGAGGAGGGCCGGTTCCTCGACGAAATCGCGGGCGTGAAGTCCGGCGTTCAGGCGTTCGAGGGCGAGATCGACGCTTTCCTGGACCGCCTTCCGCTGCTGCCGGCTGACCGCGCGACGGCCGACGAGGTCCTCAGCTGGATCGACGCCCTCGAACCGCTCGGCCGCACACTTCAGACCGCGCTGCTGACCTCCGTGGCGTATAATGACGAAATCTTCCGCCGGGAGCGCGAACTCGCCGCAACCCCGGCGATCGTTCCTTTGATGCTGCTCTTCGTTTCGGGAACCTGCCTCGCTCTGGTCCTGCTGGTCCAGGCACGCCGCGATCGCGTCCGGCTCGCAGCCGTCCAGACCGCCCGAGCTGCCGTGGCGGCCATGGAGGAAAATCTGCGTGGTGTCATCGAGGCCGTCCCGGCCTGCATGGCGGTGATCGATCCGAGCGACCGCCGGGTTCGCTTTGTCAATTCGGGAGGAGGCGCCATGATCGACGCCTCGCCGGACCACCCGGATTGGGCGCGCTTGACAGATGCGGCCTTCGCCGCCGCACGGTTGGAGGGCGCACAGTGGGGGACGCTGGCGCTCACGTTCGACACCGCGGAAGGCGCGATCATTTCTCTGCGGGGCTCGCTGTGCAACGTGATCTGGGAAGGACGGCCACAGATTCTGATGGTGCTCGCCGACACGACCCGCGTCCGCGACGCCGACCTTCAATTGCTCCAGGCAGCCAAGCTCGCGACACTTGGTGAAATGGCGACCGCGATCGCCCACGAACTCAACCAGCCGCTCGCCGTGATCCGCATGGCGGTGGCCAACGCGCATCGCATGCTGGCCTCGGACGGCGAACGTAGTCTCATCGCCGCGAAACTCGACCGCGTCGCCTCCCAAGTCGATCGCGCCAAACGGATCATCGATCAGGTGCGGCGCTATGGCCGGCTGCCGACCGGCCGGCCGACCCGCTTTTCTCTGCGCCACGCGGTCGAACTCGCCGTCGGTTTCGTCGCCGAACAATATCGCGCCTTCGGGATCCGGCTTTCGATCCAGCTCGACATCCCCGCCGACTTGATGGTGACGGGCGAGCAGACCATGTTCGAGCAAGTGATTGTCAATCTGCTGATCAATGCGCGCGACGCCTTCGAGGCCCGCACGACCCCCGGTCGTGCACCATGCGTCTTTGTGCGCGCACGGGTGGCCGGCGACAATGCGGTGATCGAAGTGGAAGACGACGCGGGCGGCATCGACAACGAAATGATGAGCCGCCTGTTCGAGCCCTTTTCGACGAGCAAGCCCGTCGAAAAGGGAACCGGCCTCGGCCTTTCCCTCGCCCGCAGCGTGGTACGCGACATGAACGGTCAGATTACGGGGGAGAACATCGCGGAGGGCGCCCGTTTCACGGTCGTCCTGCCGATCGCCTCCGCCCCTTCGGCGCAGGAAGCGGCATGAGCGACGCCCCATCCATCCTGATCTGCGACGACGAGGCGGACCTCGCCGCGGAACTCGGAGAATATATGAGCGCCAATGGCTGGATCGCCATGGTCGCGACCTCCGCACCCGACGCGCTCGCGGTTCTGGAAGGCGGGGTAACGCCGACCTGCCTGCTCACGGATCTGCGCATCGCCGAGTATGACGGTGCCGAGCTCGTCACGGCGGCGCGCAGTTTGCCGCCCGCGCTCCAGCCGCAGATCTTCGTAATGATGACCGGCCATGTGGTCGACGCCTCGGAAGCCGCGGACTTCGGCGTCGACCTCCTCTATCTGAAGCCGATCGACCCGGACGCGATCCTCGGCGATATTTGTGCGGCCCTCTCGCGGCGGAACGCCGGAAAGGTCGAAGGCTGAAACATGCCGCGACGCCGGAAAATTCTCATTCTCGATGACGACGCGGCATTCTGCGAAGACCTCGCCGAAGCGCTCACTGCCGCCGGTCACCAGGTTGTAACGGCTGGCGATGCCCGTTCCCTCGCCGAGACCGATTTGTCGGACCACGATCTGCTTTTGCTGGATCTGGCTCTGCCGGCGATGGACGGCATCAGTTTCCTCTCGCGGATCGCCGAAGCGCGGCACCCGCCTCAACTCGTTTTCATCAGCGGCAGCGGCGAAGAATTGCTCCGCGCTGCCGCCTCGATCGGCGGCAGCCATGGCCTCGACGTCCTCGGCAGCCTGCAGAAACCCTTCGCTCCGGAACTCGTGCTGGACCTCGCCACGCGCGCTGCGCCGCCCGCCGGCCCACCGGCCGCGGCACCGTCCCATTCGAGCGCGGCCCTGCTTCCTGTGCTCCAGGGCGCGATTCATGGGCGCTCGCTCCCCGTCCTCTTCCAGCCGCTGGTGACCGCCGATACCCTGGTCTTCGTCGGCGCCGAGGCGCTTCTGGGCAATCTCCTCGCCGGGTACGGCGCGGTGCGGCCGCAGGACCTCATCGCCGGTGCCGCCGCCCATCCGACGCTTCTGGTGGATCTCAGCCTGCATGTCTTGAGAAAGGCCGCAGAAGCCTGCGCACATTGGACCGGCCTCGGCCAGACCGGACGGGTCAGCGTCAACATGCCCTTGGACGTGCTGCTCAGCGAAGACTGCGTGGCCGTGATCAGCAGCGTCGTGACACGCGCTGGAGTCGCTCCTGCCAGCGTCGTTCTGGAACTGACCGAGGATGCGCTCTACGATTCCTCGCCGAGAGCCCTCGCCGCCCTCGCGCGCCTGCGCCTCGCCGGGTTCGGCCTTGCGCTCGATGATGTCGGGCAGCGCCAGAGCGGGCTGCTTCAGCTCGCCAATCTCCCGGTCACCGAAATCAAGATCGATCTCGAATTGATGCGCCAGGCGCGCGAATGGGAGAAGCCCCGCAGCATCTTCGCCTCGATCGCGGATCTCGGCCATCGCCTCGGCATGAAGGTGGTCGCCGAGGGCGTCGAAACCCAGGCGGATCTCGCCTTGGCACGGGCCCACGGCATCGACTACATTCAGGGCCACTTGGTTTCGCGAAAGCGGCCCTTGCAGGAATTGCTCGCCATGCTGCCGAACGCATCCGCGTCCTGGAACACCCTTCACAGCGGGACGGCGTGATTCATGGATCAAGTGGCCGCACAAGAGCCTCGCGTTCTCCTCGTCGACGATGATCCTGACGTTCTGGTCGAGTTGAGCGAGGGGCTCGCCGCCCTGGGCTTGCCGGTTCGCACCGCGGATACGGCGGTGGTCGCGCTCGATCTGGTCCAGCGGCACGAAGACCTTCAAGTCATCGTGACAGATCTCCAAATGCCGCGGATCGACGGGATCGAGTTGCTACAAAAGCTCTCGATGCGGAAGCGCTCCCGCCCGTTGGCCGCAATCGTCGTGACCGGGCATGCCTCGCTGGATCGGGCTGTCGGCGCATTGCGCCTGAAGGCCGTGGACTTTCTTCAGAAACCGGTCTTGCCGGAGGAAGTCGCCCACGCCGTTCATCGCGCATTCTCTATTCTCGAGGACGAAGTGGCCAGTTCGGGCGAGGAGGGCACCGGCGAGACACTGGCGACCGCACGACCGAACTATCTGCGGGCGCTGGTCGCGGCGCGAGCGGACCGGGACGCCATCTTCCAGGCCGGCCTGTTCTCCGATCCCGCCTGGGACATGCTGCTTGATCTCGCCATGGCGGAGGCAACGAACCGACCGATTTCAGTGACCAGCCTCTGCATCGCCTCGGGTGCGCCGACGACCACCGCGCTGCGGCGCATCGACGATCTCAAGGATGCGGGCCTAATCGACCGGGTGCCGGATCCGCTCGACCGGCGCCGGGTCATCGTGCGGCTGACCGCTGAGGGCCGCGGGCGGATGGAAGCCTTCGTACAACGTCAAGCGGCGCGGCTCGGCTTGTCGCTGGAGTGAGGCGGCCCGCTGTCGGATGATATCGAGCAAGCACGCGCCGCCGCCCAGTGTCCTGATGTTTTTCGCGGCCACCGGCGCGGCTTGAGGGATCGCCTCCAAGCGCCGCGCCGTGATCCGGACGGGCCGAAATCTGCGTTCAGCCGACGAACTGATAGCCGAGATACCGCTTCGCATCGATCACATCGTGCCCGAGCTTGAGCCGCAGCTTCTTGCGCAACTTGCTCATGTGACCTTCGACGACGCTCTCGTCCACATCGTCGTTGAAGATGCCGTAAATGGTGTTGAAGATCTGAGCCTTGGTGACACGCCGCCGACTGTTCTTCACGAGATATTCCAGGATATGACGCTCACGCCGCGGCAGCAGGAGCGGCTCGCCGTCGACCTCGGGATCGCGGCCGTCGAAGAACACCTGGAGGCGGCCGGGCGCGGCTGGCTTGGGGGCCCCCGACATGCGGCGGCGGACAGCGTCCGAGCGCGCCACGATCTCCCGCACATGGACAGGCTTGCGCACCACGTCGTCAATGCCGGCGGTGAACAGTTCAAGGGTCTGCGTGAGCGACTTCACATCGCTCAACGCAATGATCGGCGCAGAGCAATGATTGCGGATGATTTCCGGATAGGTCGGGCGGGTGTCGAAGTCGCCGAGCAGAAAGCCCTCGACAGCGTCGAGGTCGCCCTCCGAGGCGGATTCCAACCATTCCTTGAATTCATCGTCGCCCAGACCAAGGGAGGAGAATCCTTCCCGAGAAAAGCCCGACACATAGCTGTCCGCGACAATTTCGCGATGATCGACGATCACGTACACGGCTGCACCCCCAAAAGCACAGAATTTTCATGACTTCGCGACGACTTGAGATCCCCGTTCAGAGACGGTCCGATTTCGTTTCGCCTAAGAACTGGTTAAGAGCTGGAATCACTCCAAACAATCGAAGTCGCATCGGGTTTGGGGGACATTTCCCTGTCAGAATGGCTGGATCGACGCCCCAGGGAGGGGCGGCGGATCGGCGGAAAAACGCAAACGGCGGCGCCCGGGGTCGCCGGGCGCCGCCGTTTGCGCGGCAGGAGCGAGGAAGCCTTTTGCGTGCGGTCAGCCCTCGAACACGTTCTCGATCTTGCTCTTCAACGTCTGCGCGTTGAATGGTTTCACGATATAGTTGTTCACACCCGCCTTCTTGGCCGCAATGACGTTCTCGGACTTCGCCTCGGCCGTCACCATGATGAAGGGCAGGCGCGTCAGATCCGCATCGTCGCGCACGCGCTTCAGGAGTTCGTAGCCGGTCATCGGCTCCATATTCCAGTCCGAGATCACGAGCCCATATTGCCGCTCCTTGAGCTTGGCCAGGGCCTCCGTCCCGTCGGCGGCTTCGTCGACATCGTCGAAGCCGATCTGCTTCAACAAATTTCGGATGATGCGCACCATCGTCTTGTAGTCGTCGACTACGAGAACCGGCATCGACAGGTCAACTGACATCACAAGGCTCCTTCATAAGGCAGCAAATATTGCGCGGCGGAACGCCCTGCGCGTCCGTCACTGAGCATTTTCTAGTCGCGCGAAGCTTGCGTGAAGCTTGCGACAGCCTTTGAGGGGCACTTTTCTTGATCATTCAAAGTATAATACACACTTTCTCGAGAAGCCCGTTCCAAAAGGAGACCCGGATGTCCACGAGCCGCCCGTTTCGCATTGAAGGCAGCGTCCGCACCCCCGCCGCATCCGCCAACGCCGTCTCAGTGGCGCAGCTCGACCGTGTCCTAACGGAACTCTCCGCTTTGCGCAGCGACCTCGCCAAGGCGGTGCGCCCATGCCCCTCGGGCGAGCCCGAATGCGCCCGTCACGCCGTCTGGCAGGGCGTGGAAACGATCCGCGAAGCGATCGACAGCACCAAATATGAGATCGCGACCATCCATGCCGGCCATACGTCCGGGACCAAGCTCGACCGCGCCACCTTCGAACTGAGCGCGGTAGTCGGCGACACCGAGGCAGCCACCGAGGAAATTCTCTCTGCCGCCGAAGAAATCGATGCGCTCGCCAGCCGCCTCTCGCGCAATCCGGAGAATGCCCGGGAAGTGGTTCAGGAGATCCACGATTGCGCGGTGCGGATCTTCGAGGCGTGCAATTTCCAGGACATTACCGGCCAGCGCATCAGCAAGGTCGTGGGCCTGATGCAGTTCATCGAACATCACGTCTCGCGGATGACCGCAATTTGGGGCGGCAGCGAAGAGGTGGCGCGGATCGCAGACACCATATCCCGCGAGCGCACCGGGGACGAAGCGCTGCTCAACGGCCCCTCCTTGACCACGGACGCCAATGTGGTGTCGCAGAACGACATCGATTCCCTGTTTGCCTAAAGCGGGTCGGCAGCTCGACCACAAGCTGCGACCGATGAAGACGGATTTGCCTTTCGGGTTGCTGCACCCTGATCGGCGAGGCCGTCTTTTTGCTTTCGAGGCGGGCTTCGCCGCCCCCTCCGCCTATTCGCAGAATGCCTTCGCGTCGGGGGTCCAGGCGCCGAAGCCGGAGCGCACAAGATTGCGCATCACGGCGCAGACATAGCGCTTCTGCGCCGGCGTGTTGTGGGGACCCGCATTGTAGCGGGCGGCCGCGATGATCCAGCTGCCATGCCGCTTGCGCAATACCGCGAGGAAGCGGGCGGCCTGCTCGACATTGGCGCGCGGATCGAACATCTCCTCGAGCGATTTGAACTCGGCCTTGTGCCAGTAATAGTTCGCCTGCATGCAGCCGAGATCGATCAATTCCGTGCCTGTCGCGCGGATCTCGTGGAAGCGACGGATCGCGTCCGCGCGCGACTTGCCGACATAGCTGATCGTCTTGGTCGCCACCAAAAGCGGCTGGAGCGTCCCGCTGCCCCCGCTTTCGGTGAGACCGACGGCATAGAGGATCGCCAAGGGCACGCCGAATTTCTGCGATGCGTGCGCAATTTCCGCCTCGCAGACGCCGAGCTTGGCCTCGCCGGCGGGCGCGGCGTCGAGCGGGCTAGCCGCGATCGTTGCGACGATCGCGAGCGCCGCGATCCGACGGAGTGTCATCGTCCCTGCTTCCTTCCGAGGCGCCCTCCTCCGAACCCCGGTCCTGGCGCTGATCGGACATCGGGCGGGGATCCTGTGCGGATCCGATCGAAAGGCGCGGCGGCGCATCGAAGCGCATCCAGCCCGCGCCGAAGTCGGCGGCATCGACGACGGACACCTCTGCCGGACCCTCGGCGCGCAGCAGATCGGCGAGCCGGTTCTGATCCAGGCGCAGCATGCGCGCGGTGGCCGGGTCGTGAGCGTGGAGCTTCACTTCCAAGCCGTCGCCGCTGACGCGAAGCCGCAATGTGATGGTCCCGAGATCCGTCGGGTTCAACTCGATATCGAGCAGCCGGAGCGGCTGTCCGGCGCGGGGCATGTGCCCCTCCCCGGGTGGCGGAGTTCTTCTGAGCTCGGCCGCCTCGCTGCCGATCGCACGGGCGAGTTGGTCGAGACTTTGAGCGGGCAAGCCCGGGGGGGTCGCTGCCGCGTCGATCGTCGGGAGAACCGCGCCCGTCTCGCCCGCTTTTTCGGCACCCGCCGCCGAAGGCATTTCGGAGGCGCCGCGGATCGGTACATCGCGATCCAACCGGCGTGGATCGATGCGGTCCGCTTCAGCGCCCGCCTCGACCGGCTCCGGCCCGCGCGCAGCGGGCAGGGCCGATGCGCGGTCGGACTCAGGGAGCCGCACCCGCGCCGGCGTGTCGCCTTCGGCCATGAGGCGGGCGGATTCTTGTGGTGCAGGATCGACATAGAGCGGGGAGGCAGGCTGAGACTGCGCGGACGACGAAGGCGACGTCGGCGCGTCGCCTGACGCGCCGATGGAACGAAGGCTCCGGGGCGGACTTGAAGCCGGCATCATGATGCCAGGCAAGGCGCTTGACGGAGCGACAGCCCCCGGAGATGAGCGATCCATGGTCCGTTCGCGCTCCAAGATCGGATGCGCAAACGGGGTCGCTTCAAGCGCACCCTTTCCTCCCGGCCCGGCCCCCATGACGCCGTGACCGGTCCGATCGCCCTCGGTGGGGACCAAGCCGGCAGCCGGGATGCGGCGCGACACACCTTCGAGATCGCGGAAATTGTCGGCCCCGCCGAGAGGTGTCTCGGGCGGCGTCCAACTGCGCACCGGCGCGAAATGCGTCTGCTGGCCCAGTACCGTAATGCGGATCGGGGATGGCTCTGCGGAGGCGGCGATCCCGGCGGGAGATGGCGCGGGCAGAGCTTGATGCGGTGGGGAGGGCCTGTGCTCCGGCATCGGATCGGTCCTGCCCGGCATGGCAAGCGGCGCCGGCACGGTTTGCAGCAGCGGATCCAAAGCCGGGCGTGCGGACGCATCCGGCGGCGGTGGAGCGCGCTCGCCATCTTCGGACAGAACGGGGGCGGCCGAAAATTCGCGGGCACCGTCGGGACCCGCAAGGAAAGGATCAGGGTGCGGGCCCGCCGTGGCGTGACCGTCAGCGACCGTCGCGGCCCTTTCCAGCCCGATCGCGGCATCGTGCGCCGGGAACCCGCGACGAGCGGCGCCCATGAGCTGGGAGGCCCCCGGCTCCCTTGCGCCGTCCCCTGGCGCTGCCTCTGCGGAACGGCGTCCGTTGTCGCGCGATGTCGCTTCGATCTGGACCTGACCACGGACCGGATCCGAGGGGTGCTCCGGACGCGAATCGTCCGGAAGCACGGGACTTGGCGGCAAAGCCGAAGCCACTGGCGGAACAGGGGCCTTCGGCGGCGTGACGGCGTCGCCCCCGACCGCTGCCGCGACGGGCCTCGGTGCTCCCTTCGCAAACGCGGGGGCTTCGGACCACGCGCGGCGCTCCGGCGCTGTCGAATCGGGAGACGTCGTGCGTGCATCGCCGCGCAGCCCGGCGGGACCCGCCGCGCGCGATTCTGCAACAACCGGAACGGGCTCTTCGATCCTGCCGGATTTCGTGGCGGGCACCGGCTGGGCGGCCCCACAGCCGGCGCGATTCTGCGCTGGTTCGGTTGCCGCGCTTTGCGATGCCGGATTGGCGCGGGGGAGCTGCGAACCGTCTTTGATGTCATTGCACGACGGGAGGACAACCCGCCGCATTGCGTCGGCGGGGCTGCCGGGCTTCCGCATCGCATCATCTGGCTCGGGAGCCTCCCCCGCAAGAGCGCCTTGCGGCGCGCGCGCGGCCGGCTCGGGGGCGTCACGCCGCGACGTGGGAGAGATGACCGCGGATTCGGAGGATTCCAAAATCGCTGCCGCGGCATTCCGCGCGCCGGCGGAGGAGTGCAGCGTTGTGCCGAGATCGGCCCCCCGAGCGCGCGAGGAGACCGCGATGCCCCCCGCGCCCCGAATGGGATCCGAGGGCGCCGCGGCGAGGTCCTCATCCGGCATCTGCACGGCGGGGGCCAGGCTCGGATTTTCCGCTGAAGTCCATATCGGCCGGATCGTCAGACGGACCCGCGGCGCGGCCTCGGCCGGGTCACCGCTCGGCGCGGCAGGCTCCTGTCCGGCAAGATCTTCGAGGAGGCTTGAGAATGGGGCTTCGGCCGCGCCGGAGTCTCCTCCCTCCGGGCCGGTCGGCGTTCCCGTGCGCGACCCGAGGCCCTGAGCGCGGAATGGGGCGCCGGCATCGAATGGGTTCACCGCTGAGCCCCTTTCAACAGCGCATCCGCGGCCTCGACGGCGCTGCGGGCGCGGTCGAGCACCGGGAGCGTTTCATCTTTCGCGAGCGCGACGGGGCCTGCGGCCGGAGGCGGCAGCGCAACCCCCTCGGCGGCCTGGCGCACCATGTTCGCCGTGGCCGATGCCGCATCGAGGAGCGCGACGTCGGCCGGTACGAGCCGGTCGCGGTCGACCGTGCGCAGATCGGTGAGGGCCTCGCCATAGGTATCGGCGTTCGGCGCGAGCGAGGCCCCGCGATAGAGCCGCGCGCGTTCGGCATCGACACTGTTGCGCGGTGTGCCGGAGAGTGCACGCTCGGCCGCCAATCCGGCCGCCGCAGTTTTGCCCTGCACGATGGCCGCGCGGGCGACCAGCAATTCGAGATCGCGTCGGCTTTCGGGTTCGAGCGGCTCCAGGAGATCATCCAAACGATGGATCTGGTCCGGATCCCCGATGAAGGTCATGCGCGAGAGCGCGGCGGCGAAGCGCTGGCGGAAGTTCCCCGCATAGACCGAGTTGCGGAAACGGAAGAGATATTGCCGCGCCAGCCGCTCGAACGCCTGGGCGTCGCCGGCCTGGCTCGCGACCAGGATGGCGCGGCGCAGGGCGGCCTCTTCGACCAAGGTGCCGGGCGCCAGAAGCCGGGCAGTGTCGAGCAGATCTGCGGCGCGCTTGGGATCCTTGCGCACCCAAAGCGCGGCCTGCGCCAGGGCCACCTGGCCACCGAGGCTGGAGGGCAGGCTGCGCGGATCGATCTCGGACAATTGCCGAAGCGCCTCTTCCTCGCGCCCCTCGAGATAAGCCAGCGCCCCCCGCAGAAGGCGTGAATCGAGGGCCGGCGGCGGCTGCTGGCCCATCATCCTACGGAGCGTGGCGGGGTTGCCGCCGCTGAGGAAATAGGTCACCGCCGCGCGGGCGTTGCGGGGATCCTGCCAGACGACGGGATCCGCTGCCGCGAAGTCCTGCTCGATGCGCGTGATCAAGGCACGCTGGGCGGTCAGTGCATCCGTCGAGCCGGCCGCCATCTGGTCCTGCAGGCGGCGCAGCGTACGCACCATCTCCTGCGGCCAGAGCGGGGAGCGCCCGCCGGCAAGTTCGGCAGCTGCCGGTCGGGGAGCTTCGACCTTCGCAACACTGGGCGGCGGCGCGGGAGCAGGCGCGGGCGGAGATGCGGCAGGCGCCGCGACCTGCGCAGGTGCGGGCTGAACGGTTGCGGGCGAGACCGGTGGCACTGCCGGCGGCGGAGCCGGCAAGGAAGGAGCCGGCGCTTCGATGCGCGCGAGGACCGGGACCGGAGCCGGCGGAGGCGAGACCGAAACAGAAGGTGCGGCCGCCGCAGGCGGAGCATCCGGCACAGGGGGGCGCTCTTCGGCGGCGGGGGCCTGAACCGGCGCGCCGGCGAGGGAAATCTCGGATGGACGGGGCTTCGGCAGCGGCGCGACCGCCTGAGGCAGCGGGGGCGGCCCGGCCAGCCGCACTGGAGATGGCACGGAAACCACCGGCTGTTGAGGCGCTGCCGCCGGTGCGGGAGGTGCGGGTGCCGGGTTGGCCGGGCGAACAGGCGCTGCAGGGCGCGGCGCGGCGGCCGACACCGGCGGGCGCGTCGGGGTCGCAGCGCTCGCCGGGGCGGACGGCGGCGGGGCGGGGCGAGACGGGCGCGGGCGCGGCGGCGCCGCAGAGGCGGGAGATGCCGCAGGCGCATCCTGTCGCAGACCCGCCCAGGGGTCCGCAGTCTGCGCCCACGCACCGCCGCTCGTGAGGAGCAGGACCACGGTCAGAAAGAGGCGGGCGAGGATCACGTTGCGGGCTCCCGCAGCAGGATCTCGATGCGGCGGTTCTCCGGCGCATTGGGGTCGGCTGCCGTCTTCGGCTGACGGTCGGCGAGCCCCTCGATCTTGGTGATCCGCTTCTCGTCGAGGCCGCCGCGGGCGAGCATGTAATAGGCCATATGGGCGCGGGCCGTGGACAACCGCCAGTTGTCGTACAGGTCGGAGCGGAACGGTCGGCCGTCGGTATGGCCGCGGATCACGACTTCACCACGGCGCGCAGACAGGATCTGCGCCACCTTCTCCATCGCGCGCACCAGCTTGGCATCGGGCTCCGCGGAACCCGATGCGAACATGGAGAAATCGATGTCGTCGGTCAGATTCACCACGAGCCCCTCTTTGGTGGCACGCACTTCGACATGCGGACCGGCTTTGGCGCCCGCATTCCCCTGGACCGCGGCATTGAGGGCGGCCTCCAGCTTCTGCGCGGTTTGCTCGGCGGTCTCGGCGGCACCCGGCGTCACCGGCGCTGTCTTCGCGGTGCCGCCGCCCGCAGGCGGCGGAGCGCCCGCGGGACGCGGCGCAGCGGCATCCGGCCGCGTGCCGGCGGGTGGCGGGTTTGCGGATGCGGCACCCTTGCGATCCGTCTTCGGCTTCTGCGCCGTCGCGGTCTGCCAATAAACGGGGTCGAAGGGATCGCGCTGGGCATCGCCGCTTCCGGCGTCGGGCGTCCCGGTTTCGCCCACCGCGACGTCGGCGGTGGTCGCATCGTTCGGCGGTTCCTGCGCGGCGATTTCAGCGAGCGTCGCATACGGATCCTGGAACAAGGCGCGCTCGCGCGCCCCCTGCTGAAGGTCGTCGCCTTGCCCGGTGCTGGGGCCGAGCGTGTTCTTCAGCGCGGACTTCTTGTCGCCATCGGCCGAAGTTCCCTGGTCCTTGAGATCTTCCGGATCGTTCAAGCCCTTCCTCTCGCTGATATTCTCCGCGAGGTTGACCGGGTTGAAATAATTGGCGATCGCCTTTCGGACGTCTTTATCGGACGCGTTGATCAGCCAGAGGATCAGGAAGAACGCCATCATCGCGGTCATGAAGTCGGCATGGGCGACCTTCCACGCGCTCGAATGATGCTCGTGCTCCTCGTCGTCGTGACGCTTGATGATGATGATTTCGTGGTTCGCGTGCTCGGACATGACGGCCTCACACGACCGACTGGCGCAGGCGCTCGGCCCAATCCGCGAGCCGGGTCTCCAGCACGGTCTCGCCGATCACCACCTGGACGTCCGGCGCTTCTGCCGGCTCGAACAGGCAGGCCGGCGGGTCGCCGAGCCGCATGCGCAAGCGGTCGATCAGATCGGCGGGGCCGCTGATCTTGAAGACCGGACGGTCCTCGCGGGCGAGCAGGGGCACCATCAAATCTTCCAATTCGGCGAGCGCACGGGCGCGCAGGGCGGCGTCCAGGGCGGGAATGAGGGTGCGGGCGATCCGCTCCGACAGATCCGCCTCGACCCGGTCGATCGCCGTTTCAAGCGCATCCGCGAGTCGGGCCGCTTCGGCTTCCGCCCACGCGGCGCGGTCCGCGGCACGGCCCTCTGCAGCCCGTGTCGCATCCTCCGCACGGGATCGTTCGAAGGCGGCGTATGCCGCAGCTTCCCCCTCGCGCCGTCCACGCTCCAGGGCCTCGCGCACAAGATCCGCCGGATCTGGGGCGGCGGGCGCCAGCGGCGAAACCGGAGCGGCGGGGTGCCGCGGTGGGGCCGCAATGGCGGGGCGCGTGCCTGGGCGCGCAAAATCGGGAAGGTGACGGGCGATCGCGTGCATGGATCAGGCCTTTGCTTCCTGCCGCAGCCACTGACGCAGGATCGCGGCGGCCTGCTCTTCGTCGAATTCGATGATCTGCTCCAACCGCTTCTGCGGGGACCGGTTGAGCCGGCTGGTGAGATCCTCGATGAGGCTGACTGGACCTTCGGCCGCAGGGAGCGCCTCGCCTCCTTCGCCGACCGCGGCCTCCGCCTGCGGCGCCGCCAGCATGGCCGCCTCGAGCGCGTCGACCTCGCTCTCCGGCCGGGCAAGGATGGCCCGGACCGCCGGCCGCAGGCCGAACCAGATCAACAGGGCGGCGACCACCAGGATGGTGAGCGCGTTCACCAGCGTTCCGGCCTGGCGCAGGAGGAGTTCGGTCCAGCTCAGCGGTGGGATCGGGTCGAGCGCATGGCCACCGTCGGCGAACGGCGTCGCCACCACCTTCAGTTTATCGCCGCGCTCCTTGTCGAAGCCGGCGGCCGACCCCGCCAATTGTTCGATCTCGTAGATCTGCGTCTCGATGGGCACCACGTCCGACCCTCGACCGGCATTGGCGGCGAGCCGGTCGCGGTTGACGAGGACGGCGATCGACAGGGTCTCCAGCGCGAAGCCTTCGCGCACGGTCTGCACGGTGCGCGAGGAAATCTCGAAATTGGTCAATTCTTCGCGGCGATCGTTCTGCTCGGTCGAATCGTTGCCGGCATCGCCGCCGGCCTGCTGTTGCGGAAGGTTCTGCTGGACTGTGGTGGGCGCCTGCTTCGTGCGGTTCTGCGCCGTCCCTTTCTCCTTGATCACGCGCACCGAGCGCTCCGTCTTGGAAGCGGGATCGAACGTCACCTCGCTGCTCGTGCTGCGGTTGGTGTCGATGCGCGCCGAGACGCTGATCTCGAAATTGCCGATGCCGAGATAGGGCGTCAGCGTGCGCCGGATCTTCTCCTCGGTCTCGCGCGCCACCTGCTGCTGCAGGATCGCCTTGCGGCCCGAAGGCGCATTCGCCTCGTCCTCTCCCGAGGAGAGGACAGACCCCTCGGTGCTGAGCACGGTGACGCTATCGAGCTTCATGCCGGGAATGGCCGAGGCCACGAGATGGCGGATCGCCTGGGCGGAGGAGGCGTCGTCGGCATTCTCGGTGCGGATCACCACGGAAGCGGACGCCGCCTGCTGGTCACGCCGGAACGAGGATCGGTCCGGCAGCACGATATGGACGCGCGCCGCCTTGATGCCCTTCATGGTCTGGATGGTGCGGGCAAGTTCCCCCTCGAGGGCGCGCACCCGTGTCACCTCCTGCATGAAGGAGGTGAGACCGAAGGACCGCATGTCGTTGAACAATTCGTAACCGGTGCTTGCGCTCTGCGGCAGACCTTTCACGGCCAGCAGCATGCGCGCCTTCGCGGTGTCGGAATGCGCCACGAGCACCGCCGCGCCGTCCGAACTGACGTCGAACGAGATACCGGCATCCTTCAGCGCGCCGCCGATGCGGGTGACGTCGTCCCGGCTGAGATTGGCGTAGAGCGTTTCGCGCTCCGGCTGCCCGAGATAATAGGCGCCGGCAGCGATCACGCCGAGGACGGTGAGGCCCACGAGCCCCAAAGCGGCGAGCCGCCGCGTGCCGAGGCTGCGCAGGTTGCCGAGAATGAGATTGAGCTGGTCGCGTCCGATCATCTCTGCCCGTCAGAAAGTTACGTGCCGGCCCGCTGACGCGGACCGGCACGAGCCGGGTGCGGGGATGCACCCTTCGCAGCGGGCGGGGGGGAAATCCGCTGCGCCTTCGGACTTTGGAACGGCAACCTTGCCTGGGCATTGCAACGCCCACGGCCAAAAGAAAGGCCACGCCCGAGGGGGGCGTGGCCAGGAGGCGCCAGGCGGAGATTGGCGCGGGAGGACGTTGGGATCAGCCGCGGAACAGGCTGAGCACGCTCTGCGACGAGGAATTCGCAATGCCGAGCGACTGCACGGCCAGCTGCTGCTGCGTCTGCAGCGCCTTCAGCTTGGTGGATTCCTCTTCCATGTTGGCGTCCACCAGCGAACCGATCGCGCGGTCGTTGGCGTCCTGGAGCGCCTGGACGAAGTTGGTCTGCGACTCGATGCGGCTGGAAGCCGAGCCGAGGGTCGTGGACGCATCCGTCAGGTCCGTGAGCGCGGCATCGACGATCGAGGTGAAGTTCGCGAGCTTGTCGAGATCGGCTTCGCTGGCCGACAGCCCGGAAATGTCGATGTCCATGATCGAGCTCACGGTCGCAGTACCGCTCGAGGTCGCGGCAACCCGGGTCTTGTCGAGGATGCCGAGGCTATCGGTGCCGGAGGCATCGAGCGCATTGTTGAGAGCGAGAACCGCACCGTCGAGCGCGGTCTTCTTGGCAGCCTCGGCCGTGGAGAAGGCCGAATCGCGGGTGTTGGTCGCCGTCGCGTAGGCAGCGTCGCGGGCCGCCACCGCAGCGGCGTCCATGGCGCTGCCTGCGAAGGCCGTGTCGGCGGCGGTGATGGCCGTGTCATAGGCCGTGGTCGCCGTCGTCTTTGCCGTGGTGTAGGCGGTCCCGGCCGTCGTCTGGGCCGTGGAATAGCCGGCGGAGGCCGTCGTAACCGCCGCATCGACAGCGGTGTGGACCGTCGCATTGGCATCGAGCAGCTTGAAGCTGGTCGTGTCGATATCGATCGTGTCGACCTGGACGCTGTCGCCGGTGCGGGAGAACGAAGCGACCACCGACTTGGTGGCATTGTAGTTCGCTTCGCTGGAATCCACGGAAAGCCAGTTGGCACCCGAGATGACCGTGCTGTTGGCGTTGCTCTTCAGCTCGCTCAGCAGGCTCTTGATCTCGGTCTGGAGCTTGGAACGGTCGGCATCCGGGGACGCGGCCGTGATCAGCTTTTCCTTCACCTTCTGGAGCGCGGTGCGCACCGTGTCGAGACCGGTATTGACGGTGTCGACGGAAGACTTGGCCAGGCCGAGAGCATCCTTCACGGCGCCGAGCGCGCCATTGTCGGACCGGGTCGTGGTGGCGATCGACCAATACGCCGCATTGTCGGCGGCCGACGTGACGCGCAGGCCGGTCGAGACGTGGTTGTTGGTCTGGTCGAGGTTGGAGTTGATGGTCCGCAGGGTCTGCAGGGCGACCATGGCGGAGGTGTTGGTCATCAGGCTGGTCATAGTGAATGTCCCTCAGTTTGAGTCTGAATGATTGGGGGACATGCCGGGCTTGCACCGGCATGGCAGGGCGGCGTCATGCCTTTGATGGGGCGCCGCGGTCTCCGCGGACTGTGCCCCTGCCCGCCATCTGCGAGCAGTCAACCTGCCATGGCGAAAGGTATCGCATCCCAAGCTTGCGCGAAGCTTGCGTCCTTCGCCGGCGCCGCTGCGAGCGCAAAAAAACGCCGCCCTTTGCGGGGGCGGCGTTCGGAAAGCATTGGGGTGTGGCGGAACGTGTCGGTGAAGATGCCACCAGACCTCAGTAGAAGGAACGCACCAGGCTGCCGACGAGCAGGCTCCAGCCATCGATCAGGATGAAGAAAAGCACCTTAAACGGCAGCGAGATCACCGCCGGCGGCATCATCATCATGCCCATGGACATGACGAGGGTCGCCACCACGAGATCGATGATCAGGAACGGCAGCACGATCAGGAATCCGATCTCGAAGCCACGTCGCAGTTCGGAAATCATGAAGGCCGGAATCAGGATGCGCATCTCCACCTTGGCCTCGGCGGAGGCACCTGGAATGGCCGGCGCGGGAAGGCCGGCGCCCGGCGGGGCCGGCTTGGCGTTGTTCGCTGCGAGATCGGCGAACATCTGGAGATCCTTCGGCCGGACATGGGCGAGCATGAAGTCGCGGAATGGATCGGCGATGCGCTGGAACGCCTCCTCCTCGGTGATCTCCTGCTCGGTGAGCGGCTTGACCCCTTCCTGCCAGGCGCGGTCGAATGTCGGCGCCATGACGTAGAAAGTCATGAAGAGCGAGAGCGAAATCAGCACCAGATTGGCCGGCGTCGATTGCAGCCCGAGACCCGAGCGCAGGAAGGCGAAGGCGATGACGAACCGGGTGAAGCTGGTCGTCATGATCAGCAGTCCCGGCGCAACCGACAGCACGGTGATGAGGGCGACGAGCTGGACGATGCGCCCGGACGCCGCGCCCCCGCCGCTCTGCTGAAGCAGGGTGTCGAGCGCCGGAATCTGCCCGGCGGTCTGTGCCGCCGCCGGCCCGGCGATCAGTGCCGTGAGGCCGACGAGAAGGGCGCAGGCGAGCATGGCCCGCCCTCGGTTGGGCGCACGCGCCGCAGACCGGGTCACTGCACCACCAGCGTTTCGATGATCAGCTCCGTGAGTTTGCCCTCGGTCCGAAGTTTGGCACGCTCGGTCATGTCCTCGCGCAGGTTCTGCAACGCGCTCGGTCCTTCGAGTTGGCTCAGGGTGAGGGTGCGCACATAGGTCAGAATGTCCTCGCGGATTTCCGCCGCCGCGACCTGCGGATTGGGCAAGGCGCCATTCTTGAAGACGATCGCGCCCTCGATGCGGACCCACGTGCTGGCGGGTGCCGCAAGATTGGCGAGGACCGGCTTGAGTGGCTCAAGAATCAGATCCCCGGAATAGCGCAATTGCGGCGCCTCGATCTGGGCGGGTGCGGCCTTGGCCTGGTCGACCACGACCTGCTTGACGGTCGAGGCGAGCTGAACCCCGATACCGCCACCGGTTGCGGCGGCGAGCAGGGTCAGGATGGCGAGGGCAAGGAACAGCCCGCCGCTCTTCTTCGCGCCGCCGGCCGCCGGAGCCGCCGCCTTGGGTGCAGGCTTTGCCATTCTCCCCTCCCCTCAGAACGGCACGACGGCATCGTAGAGCCGCTGCCCCCACGCCGGCTGCTGCACGTCGTTGAGCCGCCCGCGCCCGGCATAGGAGATCCGCGCCTCGGCGATCTTGTCGTACGGAATGATGTTGTTGCTCGAAATATTCAGCGGATTGACGATGCCGGCGAGGTTCAGCACCCGCACCTCGTAATTGACGAGCACTTCCTGCGACCCGCTGATCAGGAGATTGCCGTTCGGCAGAACCTCGGTCACCACCACCGCCACCGAGATGCGCAGCTTCTCGGACCTGTCGATCGAGCCCTTGCCCTTCGTGCTGGTGTCGGAATTGATGTTGAGGTCGCCCGCCAACGCGCCGGCATTCGCGCCGCGGCCGAAGCCCGACATGGTCAAAGCGGTATCGACCCCGAGCTTGGAGGCGGCATTGCGCGAGCGATCGCTCTGATTGTCGAACTGCGCCTTGTCGTCGATGGCGATCGTGACGGTGAGCACGTCGCCGACCTGCGACGCACGCAGGTCGCGATACATGCTTTGACCGTTCATGTTCCAGGTCGAGCGGAAAGTCCGCTGCACCGGCGGGGTGAAGGTGATCGGCAGGGCGTCGCGCGGCGTTTCGAGCCCGTGTCCGACGGGCGTCAAAGTCGGCCCGAAAGCGAGGCTGTCATAGGTCGTCTGGCATCCACCCAGAGACAGGGCCGCGAGCGTCAAAAGGGCGTATCTCATCCCGGCTTGCCTTCATTGGGATTGCGCCGGGACATGCCGGCGATGATGGTCGCGAGTTGCGCCGCGCGCGTCGGGTCCATCTCGTTGAGGATCGCGCTCGCGGTGCGGGCCGAGAGCCGGGTGAGGATCGCCGAGGCGGCATCCTCGCTCATGGCGGTGAGCTGGGCGGCGGCGGCGTCGGGGCGCATCTGGGTGATGACCGCGACGAGCGATTCATCCGCCTTCTTCAGGAAGGTCTCGCGCCGCTGCAGCCATTGCTGATACTCGGCGCGCTTCGCCTCGAGCTTGGCAATGCGCTCTTCGATTTCCTTTTCCATCGCGGCGAGCGCACTCGCCTGGCGCGCAAAGCGGGCGTCCGCCGCGGCATTGGCGATGCCGGCGCAATATTGCGCCGCATTGGCGTCCGTTCCCTCGTCGCGGGCCTGCGGCGCCGACTGGGCGAGACCACCCGCTGCCATCAGGGGAAGAAGGACGAGGCCGAGGGTGAAGGCACGCGTCATTGGACCACTAGCTCCGCCTGGAGGGCGCCGGCCGTCTTGATGGCCTGCAGCACCGAGATGATGTCCGAGGGGCGCATGCCCATCCGGTTCATGCCGCGGACGAGGGTCTGGAGGTCCGGCCCCCGCACAATCGAGAGGTAGCCACCGGTCTCTTCCGCCGTGACCTGGGTGCGAGGCACCACCACCGTCTCGCCGTCAGAGAAGGGCGCGGGCTGCGAAACGATGGGAGTCTCGGTCACGGTGACGGTGAGGTTGCCCTGGGTGATGGCGACGGTCGACACCTGGACGTTCTGGCCGATCACCACGGTCCCGGTGCGCTGGTCCACGACCACCCGGGCGGGGGTGTCCGGCACCACGCCGAGATCACCGATATCGGCCAGGAACCTGGCCGTGCTGAGATTGGCGGGGCGCTGCACCGTAATGGTGCGCAGATCGCGCTCGCGCGCCAGCGTCTTGCCGAAGCGCGCCCGGGTATAGGCGTTGATCGCGTCGACGACGCGGGCGGCGGTCTTGAAGTCGGGATTGTCCAACTCGACCACGATCTCGGGCAGGTCCCTGAGCTGTCCGGGAATCTGCCGCTCGACCAAGGCGCCGTTCGGAATCCGGCCGGACGTCGGCACGCCCTGGGTGAGGCTCTCCGCCTGCCCCTGAACGACGAAGCCGGACACAGCGAGCTGCCCCTGCCCGACCGCATAGACCTGACCATCGCTTCCCGAGAGTGGAGTGAGAAGCAGCGTCCCGCCCTTCAGGGAGGTGGCGTCTCCCACCGAAGAGACGGTGATGTCGATCCGCGAGCCGGTCCCGGCGAAGGCGGGCAGATTGGCGGTGACGATCACGGCGGCGATGTTGCGCGCCCGCAGCGGCACGCCCTTGATGTTGATGCCCATGCGATCGAGCATCGACTGGAGCGCCTGCTCGGTGAACGGCGAATTGCGCAGCGTGTCGCCGGTGCCCTGGAGGCCCATGACGAGGCCGTAGCCGATCAATTGATTGTCGCGCACGCCCTGGATGGTCGAGATATCCTTGATCCGCGTCAGCGCCGCGGCGGGTGTCGCGGCGAACCCGGCACAGGCCAGGACGAGTAGCGCGAGAAGAGACCGGCGCATCACCCGCCCACCTTTACGCTGCCGTCGGACTGGACGGTGCCGGTCACGATTTGGTTGCTGTCGATATTCTTGAGACGGATCACGGCACCTGCGATCCCGGACTCGAGCGGCAGCCCGATGGCGCGGATCGCCAGCCCGCTTTCTTCGAAGCGGATTTGCGCCGGGACGCCGCGCGTCACGAGCTTCGGCTCGGCGACTGCATTGGCCGGCACCGGATGACCGGCGACGAGCATGCGCCGCGCCATCTTTCCAACCAGCGCAGCGCGGCTGACGGCGGCGGGATAGCGGTTGAGCGCCGCCGTCGGAATCGTGCGGTCCTCCAGCATATCGTTCGAAATGATGTCGCCGGCGCCGATGGTCTCCGCGGGGACCGGAATGCGCACCTCGTTCGGCGCCAAAATGGCGGGCGCGGCGGCCTGCGGCGCAGGCTGCGGCGATGCCGCCTGCACCGCGGCGCGGGCCTGCGCGGCGAGGTCCGCCAAAGTCTGCGCCGCCAGCGGATCGGCACCAAAGCAGATGACAAGGGCCAAGGCGGCCGCGCGGGCGCGCATCAGCGGATACCCTTCGAGACGGTAGCGGCCATTTCGTCCGCCGCCTGGATCACCTTGGAATTCATCTCGTAGGCGCGCTGCGCCGAGATCAGCTCGGTGATTTCCTTCACCGGATCGACGTTCGAGGATTCCAGATAGGCCTGGTTGATCTTGCCAAACCCGCCATCGGCGGCCGGACCCGTCACCGGCTGCCCGGAAGCCGCCGTCTCGCGGTAGAGATTATTGCCGAGCGGCTCCAGCCCGGCATCATTGGCGAAGCTCGCCAAAGTGAGCTGGCCGAGAAGCTGCGGCAGCGGCTGGCCGGCGCGCTTGGCGTAGACATTGCCGGATTCGTTGATGACGATCTCGGTCGTATCGACCGGAAAGGTGATGGCCGGCTCGACGAGATAGCCGTCGGCGGTGACGAGTTCGCCGTTCGGTCCTTTGGAGAACGCCCCGGCGCGGGTATAGAGCGTGTCGCCGCCGGGGCTGGTCACCTGGAACCAGCCGCGCCCGTTGATCGCGAGATCGAGCGGGTTTCCGGTATTGGCGAGAGGGCCTTGCATGTGCAGATTGCGCACACCCACGGTGTGGACGCCGAGCCCGACCAGCGCACCTTCTGGCACCGGCAGCGCACCGTCGACATTCGGAACCCCCTGCGCGCGCTCGGCCTGATAGAGCAGATCGGTGAATTCCGCGCGCGCACGCTTGAAGCCCGTCGTGTTGATGTTCGCAATGTTGTTTGCGATCACCTCCAGATTGGTCTGCTGCGCGCTCATGCCGGTGGCGGCGATGGCCAATGCTCTCATGATGCGTCCTCAGATCGCCATTCGGGAAATTTCTTGGTAGGCTGAGACCACCTTGTCGCGGACCGCAACCGCGGTCTGGAGCGTCTGCTCCGCCGACATGATGGCTTCGACCACCCGTTGCACCGAGGCCTTGCCCTCGATGCCGGAGATGGCTGCCGCCTCGCCCGCCTTCAGCGTCGACACTGCGCCGGAAGAGACCTCTGCGAGGACGTCGCCGAAGCTCGCGGCACCGGTGGCACCGGCCGCAGGCGCGGTCGAGGCGGTGGACGCCGCGCCGGAGAGACCGGGGCCGCGGACTTGGCTGGAAAAGGAAGAGATCGCGTCGATCATCAGCCGGCCCTCAGGAGATCGATGGTCATGGCAACCAGGGAGCGCGCCTGCTTGATCATTTGCAGGTTCGCCGAATAAGAGCGGCTGGCTTCGCGCATGTCGGCCATCTCGACCGTCATGTCGACGTTCGGATACTTGACGTTGCCCTCGGCATCGGCCGCGGGATTGCCGGGATCGTGCTCGACCCGGAACGGCGTCGCATCCGTGCCGACCGCCTTCACGGCGACGAGTTCGGCGCCGACCATCCGGTCGAACTGGCCGGCGATCTGGACCGTCTTGCGGGTGTAGGGATCGGCGCCCGGCGTCGCACCGGTGGAACGGGAATTGGCGAGATTCTGGGCGACGACCCGCATGCGGGCGCCCTGGGCCTCGAGGCCGGAACTCGCGATGCGGGTGGTGGCCTTCAGCGGATCGAACATGTCACGACCTCACGCTAGTCAGCAGCATGCGGTGGAACGAGCGCATGATGTTTATGTCGAGCGAATAGGCGCGGTTGACCTCGTCGGCCTTGATCATTTCCTGATCGAGGCTGACCGAATTTCCCGACAGAGTGACGTCCCAGCTGTCCCGCCCTTCGATGCGCGACTGGCGCGCGTCGACGCCACGCACGTCGACGTGCCCGTCATCGGTCTGCGCCATGCGCAACTGGGTTTTTGCGAGGACGCTCGAGAACGCCTCGACGTCGCGCGCCTTGTAGCCGGGGATGTCGGCCTGGGCGATGTTGCCGGCGATGGTCGCCTGGCGCAGCGATGCCCATTGGGCATGCCGCGAGGCGAGTCCGAAGAGGTAGATGGGGTCCAAGGAAGGTCTCCGCACCGTTCGCAAGGACCTTAGGCCGGCAACCTTGCACGAAGCTGGCCGGCGCCGGCGCTATTGATTGGCGAGCCGGCACTCCGCCAGCGCAACTGCGAAGCGCCGGAAATTGTCCTCGGGCGCGCCCAGCGCATCGCGGAACAAGATGCCATCCATCCGCACCCCGACCGCCTGTGCCTCGAAGACGACGCGGAAATAGGCCGCGAGGCTCGCATGATGCAGTTCGAGATCGATCGAAAGTTCGGGGGGGCAGCCGAAGGTGGAATCGATCGTCGCGCCCCGGCCATAGCGCAACAGCCCTGGCTTCAGCGTCAGCTCCGCGGAGGACGCAACGAGATCGCCGATATTTTCCGCCTGCTCTCCGTCGACATAAGCAAGGATCACCTCGGAACTGGTCAGGCACAGTTCGCCAAGAAAGCCCCTCAGACTTTCGGCGAGGAGCTGTTCGTAGGGAAACACCACCTCAAGGGGCAGCGCCCGAGCGTCGAAGTATCTGTTACGACTTGAGGCGGCCATTTTTCCCCCGAGAATAAATGTAATATAGAATATTGGCCACGGGTCGGTAAAATTCAGGGGGAATCCATTTGTCGACTTCGACCGCATCGTACATCGCACGAGCGAGCTGCTTGTCCTCGATCACGGGCACGCCGTTTCGCTCGGCGATCTCGCGGATTTTCAGGGCGATCAGGTCGAGGCCCTTGGCGACCACGAGCGGCGCCCCGCCTTTGGTGCGGTCGTAGCGCAACGCGATGGCGTAGTGGGTCGGATTGGCGATCACCAGGGAGGCATTGGGTACTGCGTTCATCATTCGGCGGCGCGCCCGCTCCTGGGCGAGAGAGCGCATGCGCGCCTTGACCATCGGATCACCTTCCGACTGGCGGAACTCCTCCTTGACCTCCTGCTTGGTCATGCGCAGTTCCTGCCGCCATTTGAGGCGGGACCAGACGAGATCCACCGCCACCAGGAGGATGGTGACAACGCACACCGCCGAAATCAGGCGCGTGGCGAGCGACAGCATGGTCGCGGGCAATTGGATCGGGTCGGTAAACACCGCGTCGAGCACCCGCCCCTGCTCGGAGGCGATGAGCGTGCCGCAGACCGCGGCGATCACGGCGAACTTGAACAGCGACTTGCCGAATTCCACCTGGCCGTGAGATCCGAAGATGCGCGTCCAGCCGCGGGTCGGCGACACCCGCGACCATTGCGGCGTGATGCGGTCGAGCACCATACTGGGCGTGTTCTGAAACAACGACGCGACGAGGCCGGCGAGCGCCAGCGCCGCGACCGCAGGCAACAGGAAGGTGCCCATCGCCGCTGCGACCATCCACAGCAGCGCCTGCGCATCTTCGCCATTGCCAAGGGGATAGCCGGCGGGATCGTCGATGAACCGCGCTAAGGCCTCCGCCAATACGGCACTCTGCGGCCCGGCGACAAAAGCGAGACTGGCGAGGATTCCGAGGAGACTCGCGAACAGGGTCGCCTCGCGCGAGAACGGCACATTGCCCTTTTCGACCGCGTCGGAGATCTTCTTCTCGCTCGCGTCCTCGGTCTTGCTCTCCTTGTCTTGGTCGGACATCGGTCGGGCCTAACGAACGTAGGCGTCGTCTTCGGCGCCGGAATTGAGTTCGATCTCGCCCTTGCCCGCCAGATCGAGGGCCAGGTCGGTGATGGCGCGGCGGGCCTCTTGAACGTCGCGCTGGGACGACGGCTCGCCGCCCTGGAGTTCCTGCTCGATCATGCGTCTCACCCGTGCGCCGAGCGATTGCAGGATGATCTCGCGGAATTCCGGCTCGGTTCCCTTGAGCGCGAGCACGGTCTTGTCGGGCGGCACCTTATCGAACAGCGTGGTGCGCGCGCGCGGCGGCAGATGGACGATGTCGTCGAAGGTGAACAGCAGACCCTTCAGGATTTCCGCTGACTTCGGCCGCGTCGAGGCAAGACTCTGGAGAACCGCATCCATGTCGTTGCGCTCCATCTTGTTGATGATGTCGGCGATGCGCGCATGGGTATCGGCCGCCGCGTTGCGCGCCAGATTCATCATGAAGTCCTCATGGATGGTGTTCTCGATGATGCGCATCGTCTCGTCGACGATCGGCTTCACCGTCAGCATCCGCCGCATGATGCCGTTGCGCACGTGCTCCGGCAGATGGCTCATCACCTTGGCGGCACAGGCTGGCTTGACCTTGGACAGAACCAGCGCTGCGACCTGGGGATGCTCCTTCAGAATATAGGTCGCGATGATGGTCTCGGAGACGCCGGAAATACGATCCCAGATCGAATGATTGGCCGCCCCGAGGACGTCGCTCATGATCTCGCTGACTTTTTCCGGCGGCATGAACCCGGCGAGCATGCGCTCGACATCGCCCGGACTGCCGACCACGTTCGCGCCCGCAACGAACTGCGTGGCGAAATCCTCCACCGCCGATTCGATCTGCGCCGTGGTGATGGGGCGCATGTCGGAGATCGCCCGCGTGACCAGCTTGATCTCGTCGGGATCAAAATATTGCATCAGCCGGCTCGCCACGGGCTTGCCCATGGTCATGAGCAGCGCGGCAACCCGGTCGATGCCTTGGAGGGGGCGGGGGCCTCGGACAGCCGTGGCGGACATGGCGGCGGGCCTCAGCCGGCCACTTCGCCGCCGCCCGGTCCGACGATCTCGGTGAGCGAGACCCCGAAGCGGGACGTGTCGTCCTCGACCACGACCACCTCGCCACGGGCGATGATCCGCCCGTTGACGACGATGTCGACCGGCTCGCCGACCCGGTGGTCGAGCGGCACGACCGCGCCGCGGCCCAGCTTCATGAGCTGGGCCACCGGCATGGAGGCGGAGCCGAGGACGACCTGCATGGTGACCGGCACGCGCAGCAGCGAATCGAGGCCGCGGCCAGCGCCGAAAGTCTCGGGCACCTCGGCCCGGCTCTTGGCCGGTGGCGTGGTGTCGAACGGTTCGAGATCGTCGGAGGCGAGAGACGGGGGCATGGTTTCCTCGAATGTCTGAGACGGTGCCGGATCAGCGGCGGTCGGAATGGATCACGCGGACGGGGATGCGCTGGGGCGCCGCCGCCCGGTCGCGGCGGTCGAGTTCGGCGAGAAGCCGCTGGGCCTCTTCGATCCGGCTGCCAAGATCGGTGACCAAAGCGCGACCCTCGCCGTTGAGTGCGATGACAGCCTCCCGCGCGGCTTCGAAGGCGGCAGTGGTCTTTCCGAGCATCTGCTCGTAATCCGCCTGGCTTGCGCGGAGCGCCTTCAGTCGCCGGCGCAGCATGATGACGAGCCCGCTGGTCACCACCAAAGCGGCGAGCAGCAGGAGATCAACGGGGAAGGATGTCATCCAGGAACTCCTGCTCGAGATCGATGAGGTCTTCGATACGCACGACATAGGCGCCTTCGGCCTGGCCGAGATGGCACCAGAACAGCGGCTGATCGCTGCTTTCGAGCTTCACTTTGCTGCGCGGCGTCGCCTGGAGCTGGAGCACGTCGCCCACCTTCAGGTCGGCGACTTCGCCGAGCGTGATCTGGCGCTCCTCGAGGATCGCCCGCAACGACACCTCGGCGCGGTTGACCTCGGTGCGGATATGGCGCGTCCAGACCGGATCGCGGGCCGTGCCCTCTCCGGCTGTCGAACGCGACAGGGTTTGGCGCATCGGGGTAAGCGCCGATTGGGGGATGATGACGAACATCTCGCCGCCGCGATTGATCGCCTGGAGCAGGAATTTCGCGGCGACACAGAGATTGTTCCGACGGCCGATGACCGCGAACTCCATCCGCGTCTCTTGCCGCTCGAAGGTGAAACTGGCCTTTTTGACCAGAGCGAAAGACGTGCTGAGCGCCTTCGCCACCTGCTCGAACAGGGCCTGCGAAATGCGCATCTCGATATTTGAGAAGCCGCGCTCGTCGTCCACCGGCGGCTCCGAACCGTCCGCGCCGAACATCACTTCGACCATGGTGAAGACGAGGTCGCGATCGAAGCCGACGATGACGTGGCTGTCCCATTCGGGAACGTGGAACACCCCGCACACCGCGTTCGCCTCGTAGGCGTCGAGCATGTCGCCGATCCGGCCGCTCTCGACATGGCTGAGCGAATAATAGGCCTGGGAGGCCGCAAACTGCCGCAGGCTTTCCGCGCAATGGGTCGTCATGCGATCGAAGATGACGTGCAGCATCGGCAGCTTGTCGAGGGACAGGCCGGCTGCGTCGAGCAACATGTCCCGGATGTCGGGGTGGGAGGTCGCCGTGCTCATGTCAGGCCGCCTGCTGCATCGCGCTGGAGGAAGGAACGTTGGAGATCGCTTCGTTCTCGACCTCGTCGATGGACGGACGATCGCCGGCGGAGATGGTCTTGCGTCCGTGCTCCAGCGCGATCTGAGGCAGCGCGCCGTTCATGTAGGCGATCAGCGACTGCTTGACGATGATGAAGGGCTGGCATTGCTTCTCGCGAACCAGCTTGATCTTGGCTGCGAGCGGCGAGAGCACCGCATAAGACATGAAGATACCGACGAAGGTGCCGATCAACGCCGAGGCGATGTAGTGGCCGAGAACTTCCGGCGGCTGATCGATGGCGCCCATGGCCTTGACGATGCCGAGCACCGCCGCGCAGATGCCGAGCGCGGGCAGCGCCTCGGCGACCGTCGAAACCGCGCCGGCGGGCTTGGTCTTATGCTTCTTCACGGTCGAGATCTCCTGCTCCATCAGAGCTTCGATCTCGTGCGAACGGGCATTTCCGATAACGATCAGGCGGGCATAATCGCAGATATACTGCGTCAGCTCCTTGTCCTTCAGAATCGTCGGGAAGTGCTGGAAGATCGCCGATTCCTGGGGGTTGTCGATGTGCCCCTCGACCTCGTTGCGCGGCTTTGAGCGCAATTCGCGCATCAGCGCGTAGAGCAGGCCGAGAAGCGCCAGAAAATCCTTCCGCTTGGGTGCCTTCCCGCTCACCGCCTGCATGATGCTGACCCCAGTGTCCTTGATGGTGGACATCGGGTTGGCGATGATGAAGGTGCCGAGCGCGATCCCGCCGATAATGACGAATTCGAACGGCTGCCAGATCACGTCGATATGGCCGCCCATCGCCATGAATCCGCCGAGCAGGGATGCGATGCCGACCACAAGTCCGATCATGACGCCCAATGAACTACCCTCCGCTGACGGTCAGGGTGTAGGGCGCGAAGGTTGCGCGAGGCTGGAGTGCGGGAGGTCAGGCCGGCGCAAGCTTGACGCAAGACAGTCGTCAGGATGGTCGCGGAACAGCGGCCGGATGTCCTTCGGAGCCGTGCGCCATGGATACGACCTTCGCCACGTATCAGACCCTGACCCGCAATCTCGGCCGTACGCTCGCGCTGAAGCAGGCGGAGCCGGTCGTGGCGCTCGAGACCAAATATTATCTCGCGCACATCAAGGACATCAAAAACGTCGACGCCCTCGTCAGGAACACCCGGGTATTCACTTATGCGATGAAGGCCTTCGGCCTGGAGGACATGACCTACGCCAAGGCCTATATGCGGAAGGTCCTGAACGAGGGGGTGAGCGATCCCAAATCGTTCGCCAACCGGCTCAACGACGATCGCTTCTTAAACTTCGCCAAGACCTTCAACTTCAAGGAATACGGCGCCCTCACCACGACGCGCGCGGCCGCCGGGCAGGACGTGGTGGACAAATATGTCCGCCAGTCGCTGGAGGTCGACCAGGGCGCGGATAATGACGGCGTGCGGCTCGCGCTTTATTTCAAGCGTGCCGCGCCGGGGGTGAAGTCGGCTTATGGCCTGCTTGCCGATCCCGCGCTCTGGAAAGTTGCCAAGACCGTCTTCCGCTTCCCCGACGCGATGGGCAATGCCGCGATCGAAAGGCAGGCGGACATCGTCAAGAAGGCGCTCAACATCGCCGACCTGCAGGATCCGGCCAAGGTCGACCGGCTGATCCAGCGCTTCACCGTGATGTGGGACGCGACGCAGGGGACATCTTATTCGCCCGTCCTCGATTTGTTCGCCTCCCGCTCATCGAGCGGCTCGCTCGGCCTGAACACGTCCATGTCGCTCATCAATCTGCGCTACGGAGGCTGAGGATGAGTTCCGGAGTCCATATCGCGCTCTCCGCCCAGATGACGATGGAGCGGCGCATGTCGACCATCGCCGTCAATCTCGCCAACATGAACACGCCCGGCTATCGCGCCGAGGAAGTCCGGTTCGAGACTCTCATGTCGAAGCCCGGACCTGACGGCGTTGCCTTCGCCTCGGCTGGCCAAGCCTACACCTCGCTGCGGTCGGGCCAGGTGACGTATTCCGGAAACCCACTCGACGTTGCGGTGCAGGGCGACGTCTGGCTGGCCTTGCAGACCCCGGGGGGGCGCGTCCTCACCCGCGACGGCCGCCTCCAAATGACAGCGACCGGCGAACTCAAATCGGTCGCAGGCCACGCCGTGCTCGATCCCGGCGGGACGGCGATCCTGCTCGATCCCGCTGCGGGACAAGTCGAGATCGGCATGGATGGCGCGATCACGCAGGCCGGGCGCACGGTCGGCAGCATCGGGCTGTTCGAGATGCCGGCCGGCGCGCAGATCGCCCGTTACGGCAATTCCGGCCTCATCCCCGACGGACAGGCCGCGCCGATCATCGACTTCACCGGCAAGGGCCTGCGTCAGGGCTATATCGAGGGCGCCAACGTCGATCCGATCCTCGAAATGACCAAGATGATCATGGTTCAGCGCGCCTTCGAGAGCGCGGCCATGGCGGTGCAGCAGAGCGAGGATCTGACTCAGCAGGCGATCACGTCGCTCGGACCCGGCACATGACGAGCGGCAACGCCCTGGCGCGGCTCGCCGCCGCGGTGAATGCGGCGCGCGAGGAGACGCCGCTGGTGCGGGTGGCCGGCCATGTGCGCGAAGTCGCGCCGACCCATGTTCGCGTCGCCGGCCTGTCGAAGCATGTCCGCCTCGGCGACCGCGTCGGCATCGCGCAGGACGGGCGCACGAGCATCGGCGAGGTGGTGCGGATCGACGGCGCTGCGGCGACCGTCAAGCCGTTCGACGAGCGCGTCCAAATCGGGATCGGCGCCACCGCCTTCCGAATGGGCGCCCTCTCCCTCTCGCCCGACAGGAGCTGGAAAGGCCGCGTCGTCAATGCGCTCGGTGCCCCGCTCGATGAAGAGGGCGTCCTGCCCCGCGGCGAAACCCGGATGCCGCTGGATGCCGAGCCGCCCGCCGCCATGCGGCGGGCCCGCGTCGACACCCCGCTGCGCACCGGGGTGCGCGTCATCGATCTGTTCACCCCGCTTTGCAAAGGCCAGCGTATGGGCATCTTCGCCGGCTCCGGTGTCGGCAAGTCGACCTTGCTCGCCATGCTGGCGCGCTGCACCGGATTCGACACAATCGTGGTCGCTCTGGTGGGCGAGCGCGGCCGCGAGGTGCGCGAATTCCTCGAAGGCCCACTGGCGCCGAACCGGCACCGCTCCGTCGTCGTCGTCGCGACCAGCGACGAGAGCCCGATGATGCGGCGCCTCGCGCCCCAAGCCGCGCTCGCCGCCGCGGAATATTTCCGCGACCTCGGCGAGTCCGTGCTGCTGATCGTCGATAGCGTGACGCGCTACGCCCATGCGGCGCGGGACGTCGCGCTCGCCGCGGGCGAGCCGGCGGTGGCGCGCGGCTATGCTCCGAGCGTCTTCTCCTCGCTGCCAAAGCTGCTTGAACGCGCCGGCCCCGGGCCGGAGGGCGCCGGCTCCATCACCGCCGTCTTCTCGGTTCTGGTCGACGGCGACGACCACAACGATCCCGTGGCCGACGCCATTCGCGGCACGCTCGACGGTCATATCGTGCTCGATCGCGCAATCGCCCATGAGGGGCGCTTTCCCGCGGTGAACGTCCTCGCCTCGATCTCGCGCCTCGCGGAATTGGTCTGGACTCCCGACCAGCGCGAACTGGTCCGCAAGCTGCGCGCGCTCCTCGCCCGCTTCGAGGACACGCGCGACCTGCGCCTTATGGGCGGCTACCAGGCCGGCGGCGATCCCGAACTCGACAAGGCGGTCCTGCTCGCGCCGCGCATCTACGAGGCGCTGCGCCAGACCACCGATGCGCCCGAAAGCCGAGACGCCTTCGCCGAACTCGCCCGGGCGATCCAGGCCTGAGCGCGCGTCCGATCGGATCCGGCTACACAGCGCCAGTTTCGCGCAAGCCTAACGATGTTTGATCCGGTCCGGCGCTTCCACACGGGCGCGGCCCAGCTCGCGGAGCTTACGATATGAGTCTTTACGGCATGCTGCGCACCGGCGTCTCGGGTATGACCGCGCAGTCCAACAAGCTCGGCACCATTGCCGACAATATCGGCAATTCCGGCACCGCCGGGTACAAGCGCGCGACGGCAGAATTCTCGTCCTTGCTGCTCGACAGCGGCCCGGGTTCCTACGATTCCGGCGCGGTCAAGAGCAACGTGCGCTACGCCGTCAGCCAGCAGGGGGCGCTGAACTACACCACTTCCTCCACCGATCTCGCCATCCAGGGCAATGGCTTCTTCATGGTGCAAGATCCGATCGGCCAGCCCTATCTGACCCGTGCCGGCTCCTTCGCCGTGGACGCCTCGACCGGCAACCTGGTCAACAATGCCGGCTTCGCGCTGATGGGCTATGACATCTCGCAGGGGCCCGCCGACGTGATGCTGAACGGCGCGGGCGGCCTGGAGCCGGTCAATCTCGGCGCCGCCAAGTTTGCCGCCAATCCGTCTCGCGTCGGCGCCTTCGCCGCCAATCTGCCCGCCACGGCGGACATCGCCGCGGGCGCGACGCCGGCTGGAAATGCGGCGGGCGCGACCTTCTCTGAAAAGTCCTCGATGACGGCCTTCGACAATCTCGGCAACAGCGTCGTGCTCGACATCTATCTCACCAAGACCGCAGACGGTCCGGCGACGTGGGAAATGACGGTGTTCGACCGCGCCGACGCCCCGGCCGGCGGCGGCTTCCCTTATGCGGCCGCCGCCCTCTCGAGCCAGACCCTCACTTTCGACGACATGGGCATTCTCGCCTCCGATCCGACCTTCGCGCTCACGGTGCCCGGCGGCCAACCCCTCGAGTTCGACATTTCCGGCATGACCCAGCTCGCGTCCGACTACACGCCGCTCACCGCAACGGTCGACGGCAACGGACCGAGCCCGGTCTCGAGCGTCAGCATCGACAATAATGGGATCGTGTTCGCGATCGACGAGAGCGGACGCTCGACGCCGATCTTCCAGATCCCCATCGCCAGCGTCGCGAGCGCCGACCGGTTGGCGCCGAAGGCGGGCAACGTGTTCGAGGCAACGGCGGAATCCGGCGGCGTTCAGATCGGCTTCCCGAACGAGGCCGGCCTCGGAACGCTGGTCTCCGGCGCCACCGAGCAGTCGAATGTCGACATGGCTGCCGAGCTCACCGAGATGATCGTTGCGCAGCGCGACTATACCGCGAACTCCAAGGTGTTCCAGACCGGCTCCGAACTGCTCGACGTCCTCATGAATCTGAAGCGCTGAGCGCAGTGGCCGCCGCGAACGGAACCGGGAAGTCACAATGAGCCTTTCGCTGGCGCTGAACACGGCGCGCTCCTCGATCCTCACCACCTCCGCCCAGGTGGAGGCGAGCGCACGCAACATTGCCGGAGCCGGCGATCCCTCGACCTCGCGCAAGATCGCGGTCACCACGACCTCCGCCGCGGGCGGGGCCACCGTGGTCCAGATCTCGCGCGCGAGCGACGCCGCGCTCTACACGCGGATGATCACCGCCACGTCGCGCACTGCCGAGCGTCAGGCCGTGCAGGACGGGCTCGACCGGCTGCAGGCCGCGGTCGGCGATCCCGGTGGCGAGACTGCTCCCGCCGCGCGCCTGGGCGCGCTCTCGGATGCCTTGGTGCAATACCGCAACGCACCCGACGAACCGGCGTTCGGCTCGGCCCTCGTCACCGCGGCGCAGGACCTGACCGCCAGCCTCCATGCCTCCGCCGAGGCCGTCCTCACTCTCCGGCGCGATGCCGACCAGTCCATGGTGCGCTCGGTCGCGCGCGTGAACGATCTGCTGAAGCAGTTCGGGGTGGAGAACTCCGCCGTCATCAAGGGCACGGCAGTGGGCGGCGACGTCACCGACGCGCTCGACCGGCGCGACGCCATCGTCTCCCAGATTTCGGAGGAAATGGGCGTGTCGGCCGTGATGCGGCCCGGCAACGATCTCGTGCTTTATTCCGACAGCGGCGCCACGTTGTTCGAAACAACGGCGCGTACCGTGACCTTCCAATCGACCCCGGTGTTCGATGCACAGACCGTGGGGAACGGCGTCTTCGTCGACGGCGTCGCCGTCACCGGCGATGCCGCGACCATGCCGCTCGCCTCCGGTCGCCTCGCCGGGCTGACCACGCTGCGCGACAGCGTCGCCCTCACCTACCAGACCCAGCTCGACGAGACCGCGCGTGGCCTGATCGCGAGCTTCGCCGAGACCTCCGCCTCGGCGCCGACCCGCCCGGGCCTGTTCACCGTCGGCGATGCCGACCTTGCAGCCGAAGCGACGCCCGGCCTCGCCCGCCGCCTCGCCGTCGCAGCGGCGGCTGATCCCGCCAAAGGCGGTTCGCCCAGCCTCCTGCGCGACGGCGGCATCAATGGCAGCGATTACGTGGTCAATGCCTCCGGAGATCCCGGCTTTCCCGACCGCCTCCAGGCGCTGTCCGACGCTTTGACGGCGGGGCGCAGCTTCGATGCCGCGGGCGACATCGCCACCTCGGCCAGCCTGATCGAATACAGCACCGCCTCCGCCGGGTGGCTCTCGGCTCAGCGCCAAGCCGCCACGACCTCTGCGGCAACCGAAGGGGCGCTGCTTTCCCATGCCTCCAATGCGCTGTCCAACGCGACCGGCGTCAATATGGACGAGGAATATGCCCATCAGCTCGAACTCGAACACAGCTTCCAGGCCTCCTCGAAGCTGATGGCGATCATCAACCAACTGTTCGACAGCCTCCTCGCGGCCATCAGGTGATCCGGTGAAGACCACTTTCATCTCCACCCACACGCTTCACAATGCGCCGCGCGCGGCCTTGCCGCGGCTCCAGGAGGCGCTCGCCAAGGCGAATGTGGAGCTCACCACCGGGCGGCGGGCCGATGTCGGCCTCGACCTCGGCGTCGGCACCGGCGAGACCATCGCATTGCGCATCGAGCAGACGCGCCTCAAGGCGCTCGCCGACGGCAATGCCATCGCCTCCGCGCAGCTCGACCGGACCCAGGCGGCGCTCGACGACATCACGTCCGGCGCCAACGAATTCATGGAAAAACTGGTGGGCATCCAGGCCGCCGACGGCGCCGCGACGGTGTTGCGTCAGCACGCCCGCACCGGCCTCGCCGCGCTCACCGCGACGCTCAACACCAGCGACGGCCGGCGCTATCTGTTCGGCGGACAGGCCAGCGGCACCAAGCCGATGAGCGACTATGCCGGCGGACCGAAGGCGTCGATCGACGCCGCCTTCGCGGCCCGCTTCGGCCTTGACCCGGCCGACCCGCAGAGCGACCCCGCGGTCGCGGCGATCAGCCCGGCCGATATGCGCGACTTTCTCGCGACCGAGTTCGCCGCCGCCTTCGACGATGCGGCCTGGAGCGCGAACTGGTCGCAGGCCTCCGACACGGCGCGCACCAGCCTGATCGCCCCGAGCGAGACGGTGGAAACCTCCGTCAGCGCCAACGAGACAGCCATGCGCAAGCTCGCCATGGCATTCACCATGGTCGGGGAGCTCGGAACCACCAAGCTTTCCGCGGCGACGCTCCAGAGCGTGCTCGACAGCGCGCGCAGCATGACGGGCGCGGCGATCTCCGAGCTTTCCGGAATTTCCGGCCGGCTCGGCACCGCCCAGCACCGGATCGATGCGGCCAACACGCTGATGCAGGCCGCCGGCGACGTGTCCTCGACCCGCTTGTCGGTGCTCGAGGCGGTGGATCCGGCCGAGGCGAAGACCCGCCTCGACACAATTACGACGCAGATCGAGATGTCCTACGCGCTGACGTCCCGAATGCTGAAACTCTCGATCATGAACTACGTATAGCGGCGAGGCGGAGGTCACATGTACCGGATTTCCTACGCAGAAATCTCGAACGACGCGAGCAGCGAAATTCGCGAACAGGAGCGGCAGGCGCTCGATTACGCGATCGAACTGCTGTCGCTCGCCCAGATGCGGGGACCGAGCTCCGCCGAGGCCACCCAGGCCATTCTCTATCTTCAGAAGCTGTGGGGCTTCCTCATTAAGGACCTCGCGGATCCCGGCAACGAACTCGCCGACGAGGTGAAGGGAAATCTCATTTCGATCGGCCTCTGGGTGATCAAGGAGGCCGATCAGATCATGCATGAGCGCTCGAAAAACCTGTCCGGCCTGATCGA
The DNA here is from genome assembly GCF_004346185.1 of Aquabacter spiritensis. GTDB lineage: Bacteria > Pseudomonadota > Alphaproteobacteria > Rhizobiales > Xanthobacteraceae > Aquabacter > Aquabacter spiritensis. The sequence goes on from NZ_SMAI01000001.1 coordinate 485,404, forward strand.
CGTCACCCGCACCATCCGGAATGGCCTCCAATGAGCAAACCGATGCAGATCAGCCTCAAGGCAGGGGAGCGCATCTTCCTCAACGGCGCCGTGATTCGCGTCGACCGCAAGGTGACGATCGAACTGCTGAACGACGTCACCTTCCTTCTCGAGAGCCATGTCCTCCAGGTCGAGGACACGACCACCCCGCTGCGCCAGCTCTATTTCGCCGTCCAGACCATGCTGATCGACCCGCGCAATGCGGAGGCGGCACACGCGCTGTTCCAGCGCCAGCTCGCCTCGCTCATGACCGTGTTCGAGAGCGACGGAATGGTGGCGGCCTTGGCCCAAGTCGGGCTCCTGATCGAGCGCAACCGCCTGTTCGAGGCGCTGCGCGTGATCCGCCCGCTGTTCCTGCTGGAGGATTCCATCCTGCACACCGACCGCGGCCCGCCGACCGCTCCGGCCGACCGCCGGCCGCGCCCGACCCTCCTGGAGAGCGCCCTATGACCGCAGCCATCGGCACCACGTCCGGTAACGGCCAAAACCCGGCATCCGCGGCGAAATCCCAACCGAAGACCGCGGACTACGAGGCCTTTCTCAAGCTCCTGGTTACCCAGCTGAAAAATCAGGATCCGTCGAAGCCGATGGATTCGACGCAATATCTCGCGCAGCTCGCCTCCTTCTCGCAGGTCGAGCAGAGTGTGGCCGCCAACAGCAAGCTCGATTCGCTGCTGACCGCCTCCGCTCTGCAGAATGCCGACGCCGCGATCGGCCGCACGGTGACGAGCGCCGACGGCACGGTCTCCGGCGCGGTGGCGTCCGTGCGGATCACCTCCGACGCGCCCGTTGCCGTCCTCGCCGACGGCCGCGAGGTGACGCTCGGAGACGGCGTGAGCCTCGCCTGAGCCATGAGCGAGGTCGACGCCCTCGATATCGTCCAGTCGGCGATCTGGACCATCCTCGTGGCCGCCGGCCCCGCCGTCGCCGCCGCGATGCTGATAGGCATTCTGATCGCGCTGTTCCAGGCGCTGACCCAGGTGCAGGAGGTCACGCTGACCTTCATCCCGAAGATCCTCGCGGTCCTCGGCGTGGCGGCACTGACCGGCTCCTTCATGGGCGGCCAGATCCTCGCCTTCACCGAGCAGGTCTACGGCCGCATCAGCACGGGATTCTAGAGACCGCCCTGACGACCGAACTGCATCGCAACTGACATACCCGCACCGACCGCGACCGGCGTCGTAAGGCCAGAGACCCGAAGCATGAGCGAGATTTCCCTGTCCCCGACGCCCGCCGCGCGCGCATCGCGGCGCGACATCGGCTTCGCGGTCGGCGTGGTCGCGATCCTCGCCATCCTGTTCCTGCCGATTCCGCCCTTCCTGATCGATATCGGCCTTGCCCTGTCGATCGCGCTGTCGGTGCTGATCCTCATGGTCGCCCTGTGGATCGGCAAGCCGCTGGAATTCTCCTCCTTCCCCACCGTGCTGCTGATCGCGACCCTGCTGCGGCTCGCCCTCGGCATCGCCACGACGCGCCTGATCCTCGCCCATGGCGGTGACGGCGTCACCGCGGCCGGCCACATCATCCATGGCTTTTCCCAGCTCGTGATGGGCGGCGACTTCGTCATCGGCATCGTCGTTTTCCTGATCCTCGTGACGGTGAATTTCCTCGTCATCACCAAAGGCGCGACCCGCATCGCGGAGGTCGGCGCACGGTTCACCCTCGACGCCATCCCCGGCAAGCAGATGGCGATCGACGCCGACCTCAATGCCGGCCTCATCAACGACAAGGAGGCGCAGAAGCGGCGCTCCGAGCTGGAGGAGGAAAGCTCCTTCTTCGGCTCGATGGACGGCGCGTCGAAATTCGTCCGCGGCGAGGCGGTGGCTTCGCTCATCATCATCGCGGTCAATATTTTCGGCGGCATCATCATCGGCGTCACCCGCCATGGCCTTCCGCTCTCCGAAGCCGCCGACATATTCACCCGCCTGTCGGTCGGCGACGGGCTGGTGGCGCAGATCCCGGCCTTGATCGTCTCTTTGGCCGCGGGCCTCCTGGTGTCGAAGGGCGGCACGCGCGGCTCGGCGGAAAAGGCGATTTTCAGCCAGCTCGGCGCCTATCCGCGTGCCCTGTTCGTGGCCGCCGCGCTCATGTTCGGCCTCGCTTTGGTGCCGGGCCTGCCGCTGATCCCGTTTGCCTCCCTGGGCGGATGTCTCGCCTTCATCGGCTATGCCATTCCGCGCCAGCTCGCCCGCGAGCAGGCCGTCGCCGCGGAAGCCGAAAAAGCCAAGCAGGACCAGGTGGCGGCCGAGACCCGGGACTCGGTCAAGGATTCGCTGCGGACCCACGAAATGGAGGTCGCCGTCGGCAAGCAGCTCGCCGGCGCCGTGCTGCGCAATCCCCCCGAACTCGCGCACCGGCTCGGCCGGATGCGGAAGAAGTTCGCCCAGCGCTACGGCTTCGTGGTGCCCGAAATCAAGATCGGCGAGGATCTCGGCGTCCCCAGCAAGAGCTATCAGATCAAGGTGCACGGCACCGCCGTCGCGACGCAGGAGTTGCGCATCGGCGAGCTTCTGGTGGTCGTCGGCGACGGTGCCAAGCCCGACGTGCCGTGCGACGAGGTGCGCGAGCCGGCCTTCGGCATGAAGGCGGTGTGGATCTCCGAAGCCTATGCCGGCGAAGCCAAGCGCGAGGGCTTCGCCCCGATCGATCCGCTGTCGGTCCTACTGACCCATCTCAGCGAGGTGATCAGCAACAATCTGCCCCAGCTCCTGTCCTACAGGGACATGCGCGTGCTGCTCGACCGGCTGGATCCGGAATATAAGCGGCTGATCGACGATATGTGCCCGGCGCAAATTTCGTTTTCGGGCCTTCAAGCGGTGCTGAAGCTGCTCCTGGCGGAGCGCGTCTCGGTCCGCAACCTGCATCTGATCCTCGAGGCGGTGGCGGAGATCGTGCCCCATGCCCGACGCTCCGAACAGGTGGTGGAGCATGTTCGCATGCGGATGGCGCAGCAGATCTGCGGCGACCTCTCCGACGGCGGAATGCTCAACGTGCTGCGGCTCGGCGCGAAATGGGACCTCACCTTTCATGAGAGCCTGAAGCGCGACGCCAAGGGCGAGGTGATCGAATTCGACATCGACCCGCGCCTCGTCGAACAATTCGGCACCGAGGCTTCGGCGGCGGTCCGCGAGCGCATGAAACAGACCGGGAGCTTCGTCCTCGTCACCGCCCCCGACTGCCGGCCCTATGTGCGCATGATCATCGAGCGCATGTTCCCGGCCCTGCCGGTGCTCTCGCATGTCGAGATCGCCCGCGGCGTCCAGATTCGCGCCTTGGGCACGATCTCGTGACCCTCGAGGTCCAGGCCTGGATCCTCCAGGCCTTCCTGGTGTTCTGCCGGGTCGGCGCCTGCATGATGCTGATGCCGGGCTTCTCCAGCCCGCGTCTGCCGATGCAGGTCCGGCTGTTCTTCGCGATCGCGCTTTCACTCGCCATGCTGCCGGCGGTCGCGCCTGCGCTCGCCACAATGCCGGAGACAGGCACCGTCGGGGGGCTCTTGTCCGCGCTCGGCGCCGAGCTGACGACCGGCGCGCTCCTCGGTCTCCTCGCCCGCATCTTTTTCATGGCGCTCCAGACCCTGCTCGCCGCCGTCGCCCAATTGATCGGTTTCACCGGCATGGGCGGAGTGATCGCGGAGGAGGAGCCGGCGCCGGAAATCGCCACCTTGATCGGCCTCACGGCGACCACCCTGATCTTCATCTCGGGGCTGCACTGGCAATTGCTGCGGGGCATCGCCGATTCCTACAGCCAGATCCCGCCGGGCCTATGGATGCGCCCCGGCGGCATGCTGACCGCCGCGGTCGATCAGGCCTCCGCCACCTTCATCCTGGCGCTGCGCATCACAAGTCCGTTCTTCCTCTATGCGGTGATCGTGAATTTCGCGGTCGGCCTCACCAACAAGCTGGTGCCGCAGATCCCGGTCTATTTCATCGCCATGCCGTTCGTCACCGCGGGCGGAATGCTGCTGCTCTATCTGACGATCGGTGAAATGCTGGCCGGCTTTCTGGCCGCCTTCGCCGGATGGGCCGAGCACGGATGAGCCCCGCCGATCCCCGCCGCGCCCGGCGGATCCTCGCCCTTCAAACCCAGCTCCACCGCTCCGGCGAATGGAAACTCGGCGCGCTCCAGTCGGAGCTCGCCGAAAACGGCCGCACCCGCGACGCGGTGATGGCGACGCTCGCCGACGATGCGCTCGGCCCCGTCCTTGTGGAGGTCGCGGCCCGGCGCCTCAAACGGCTCGCCCAGGCGCGCGACACGCTCGCCGCGGCCGAAGCCGCGCAGTCCGCCCGCGTGCAGGATGAAGCGCGCCGCATGAAGCAGGCCGAGCGGAGGCTCGACGCCGTTCAGCGGCAAGCGGCACGCGAGGCGGAAAAGGCCGATCTCGACGCCTTGCTCGATCGGATCGCCAGCGCGCGGGATGCAAGCCTGCCGCCAGCTTGAATCGGCAGAGTGGCCGGGTCGAATACGCCACAACCTCGACGCGGAAAACATGGGCATTCAACCTCCTTCTGACCTGATCCTGGACGTGATCAACGCCGCCGACCCCAAGCGGGCACAGGCGATCGCGGCACAGTTGAAGCAGGCCTCGGCATCCTCCCAAGCCCCCGCCCCCGCGGAAGGCTTCGGCGAGGAACTCGCCAGAATTCCCCTCGATCCGATGCCCCGCCTCAGCGCGTCCTCCTCCCTCGCTTTGCGCAACGCCACCGCGCTCTCGCAGAAGGGCGGCGCCAGTGCAGCCGATCCCTACCGCCGCTTCGAGGCGATGGTCCTCTCAAGCTTCGTCGACAGCCTCCTGCCGGCGAAGTCGGAGGCGACCTTCGGCTCGGGCACGGCCGGCAATATCTGGCGCTCGATGCTGGCCGAACGGATCGCAGGCGAGGTCGCGAAATCGGGCGGCATCGGCATCGCGGACCGCATCGCCGGCGCACCCTCGACCGCCGGAGCGCGCCCGTCATGAGCCACGACACCCCCTTCGCCCTGCCGCTCTTGCTGGAGGAGACCGCGCCTTCGCGCCTGCCCACCACGTTCGAGCGCGGCCTCGCCCGGACACAGCCGGGCGAGTCGCAGCATGGTGTCTCGACCCTGTCGAGTGCGCTCGACCGTCTGGCCGCCCTGATCGAGGAGGAGACCGAGGCCCTGCGCGCGCGCACCCCGCTGGATTTCGCCGAGATCAGCCGCCGAAAGAGCCGCAGCCTGCTCGAACTGACCCGGATCGCGCGCGCCGTTCCGCCCCGTGTTGACGCGGCGACCGCAGAGCAGATCCGGCACGTGCGGGAGGCGCTCGCCAACAATCTCCGCCTTCTCGGCATCCATCTCGCGGCGGCCGAGGAGATTGGTGAGATCCTCAGCGGCGCGATCCGCGACGCCGAGTCCGACGGCACCTATTCCACCGTCCCGACCTGCGGGCGGCCGGCATGATGCGCCTCATTTCCATCGGCCTGTGGGTCTGCGTGGTCGCGCTGCTCTCCAGCTACGGCGCCGCCTATTGGGCGGCCGGCGCGGCGTCCTCCAAGTCGGACAGCGCCCATCCCGGCGGGCTCGAATATCGCCGCACCCCGGCTGTCACCGTGCCGATGATCATCGACGGATCCGTGCGCGGCTATGTCATCGCCAAGCTGATCTTCACGGCCGACACCGCCGCACTCCACGCTTTGCGCATCGAACCCCAGTCTTTCGTCACCAGCGCCGCGTTCGACGAAATCTACACCAACGGCCGCATGGATACGAGCAAGCTATCTAAGTACAACCTCAAAGAAATGCTCGACAACATCAAGTCTAATGTAAATAAAAAGTTCAACGGAGACGTAATTCAGGACGTACTTGTCGATTCAATCAACTACATCGACAAAAACGATATCCGCAAGATGTCGGAGATCACCGCCCCTGCGGGACGCGGCGACGCAGCTGAAAAACCTGCCAAATCCGCTCACTAGCCCATTCCGGAGAGCATCGTGAAGATCATCAACAAAATTTATGCCATCGTCGGCCTGCTCGGAATCTCGACCGTCACCGTGGCGGGAATTTCGCTGCACGCCCTCAACAAGCAGAGCGATCTGTCCGCCAGGCTCGATCAGACCTGGCAGCGCGCCTTCCTCTCGGAGGAATTGAACGGCCTCATCACGGCGACGGTGATGGAGTCCCGCGGCGTCTACATGTCGAAATCGCCCGAAGAGGTGAAGAAATTCGCCCCCGCCATCCTCAAGAATCTGAAGCTCATGGGGGAGACGGTCGAGAAGATCCGCGCGGTTACGCCGCCGGCGGACATCCCCGCCGTGAACGACCTCGCCGCGAACATCGTCAAGTTCCAGGAATTCCGCACCGAGACCGCGCGTCTCGGCACCGAGGTCAGCGCTGCCGCCGCGAACGTGCAGGGCAATAACGAGGGGAACCGGGCGAACCGCAAGGCGCTCCAGGCCTCCCTCGACGGCTATATTGAGAAAGTCCAGAACGAGCTGACCCCCCTGCGACAGGCTTTCGAGACGCTGTCGCGTCAGACCGCGACGCTGATCATGGGCGGCACGATCCTCGGCCTCGTTCTCTCCATCGGCATCGCGCTGTTCATCGGCGTGATGACGCTGAGTCGGCCCATCAAGAGGGTGTCGGACACGCTGAAGTCGGTGGCCGAGGGAAATCTCGACGTCGAGGTCGAAGCCAATCCCGCGCGCGACGAGGTCGGCGAACTCTGGACCAGCGCCGGCCGCCTCCTGGGCGAACTGAAGGACGCGGATCGCATGCGCACCGAACAGGCCGCGGCCGCCGAGCGCATGGAAGTTGAGAAGCGCGCGGCGATGCGCGACCTCGCGGAGCGCTTCGACAGCGAAGTCTCCGGCGTGGTGCGCACCGTCGCAGCCGCCGTGACCCAGCTCGAGGCGAGCGCGGCCACGATGAGTTCTTCGGCGGACGAGACCAGCCGTCAGTCGACCGTGGTCGCCGCCGCCGCCGAACAGGCGACCAGCAACGTGCAGATCGCCGCCTCGGCGGCGGAGGAACTGGCGGCTTCTGTTCGCGAGATCGGCCAACAGGTGTCGAGCGCCGCCAAGATCGCGGGGGAAGCGACCGACCAGGCGAACAACACCGCCGAAGTGGTGCGCGGTTTGTCCGGCAGCGCCCAGCGCATCGGCCAGGTCGTCAATCTCATCACCGACATCGCCGCCCAGACCAATCTGCTCGCCCTCAACGCGACGATCGAGGCGGCCCGGGCGGGCGATGCCGGCCGCGGCTTCGCAGTCGTCGCGATGGAAGTGAAGACGCTGGCCGAGCAGACCTCGAAAGCCACAGACGAAATCTCCTCGCAGATTGCTGCAGTCCAAGGCGCAACCAACGAGGTGGTGCGGGCGATCGAGGGCATTTCCGGCACCATCCGGCGGATCGATGAAATCTCGACCTCGATCGCCACCGCGATCGAGGAGCAGGGCGCCGCCACCGGTGAAATCGCCCAGAACGTTCATCAGGCCGCCCAGGGCACGCAAGAGGTGTCTTCCAGCATCACGACGGTGTCCACCGCCGCGGCGGATACCGGCCGGGTCTCCGGCGAGATCGTGCGCTCGGCGTCCGATCTCTCGCTTCAGGCTCGCAACCTGCGCGCCCAGGTCGACAGCTTCGTCGAGCGCGTGCGCGCCGCCTGATCACACTTCGGCCTTTGCGGCCGCAACGAACGAGGAGGCACGGACATCGCGCGGAACCGGCAGGACCCGCCCGAGCCCGAGTCTCCTCCAGGTTCCTGCGCCATCCGCCCTGACCGTGCGCCCGCCCTCCGGCGTACCTGGGAGGCGGGCCCGAGATGGCGCAGGAACCGCCCCCCAATTTAGTCGACGCCTTCCCTGGCCTTGCAGTCACACCGTTGGAGACGAACATGGATGATCTGCTGCGTGAATTTCTGACGGAGACGACCGAAAGCCTGGACGTGGCCGACGTCGAGCTCGTCAAGTTCGAACGGGACCCGAACAACCGCGAGATCCTGAACAATATCTTCCGCTTGGTTCACACCATTAAGGGCACCTGCGGTTTCATCGGCCTGACGCGCCTCGCGGCGCTCGCCCATGCCGCCGAGACCCTGATGGACAAGTTCCGCGACGGCATTCCCGTCACGCAGGAGGCGGTCAGCCTGGTCCTGGTGACGATCGACCGCGTGAAGCTGATCCTCGGCGACATCGAGGCCAGCGAGGGGCAGGAGCCGCAGGGCTCCGACGCCGACCTGATCGACCAATTGCTCGCCATGGCGACGCAGCCGGTGGCCGTCGAGGCGCCGATAGCCGCCCCGGCCGCAGACCCCGTGTCGCTCGTCCCCGCGCCGATCCGGACCGAAGCCGCGCCGACGGGCGGAAAGCTCATCCAGACCCTCGAGCGCGAGCTGCTGCCGGGCGAGGTCTCGCTCGACGAGCTCGAGCGCGTGTTCCGCGAGACACCCGTCGAGACGCCGCAGGCCAAAGTGCCGGCCGGACCTGCCGGAGCACCCGCCCCGGCGCGGCGCGGCGATGACGATGCGAGCCCGACCAGCTCGATCGCAGCCCAGTCCATCCGCGTCAATGTCGGCACCCTCGAACATCTGATGACGATGGTGTCGGAACTGGTCCTCACCCGGAACCAGCTCCTGGAAATCGCCCGCCGCAACGAGGACCATGATTACAAGGTCGCACTGCAGCGGCTCTCCAACGTGACCGGCGAGTTGCAGGACGCGATCATGCGGACCCGCATGCAGCCGATCGGCAATGCCTGGCAGAAGCTGCCGCGCATCGTGCGCGACCTCGCCCAGGAACTTGGTAAGCAGGTCGAATTGGAAATGCTCGGCAGCGAGACCGAGCTCGACCGTCAGGTCCTCGATCAGATCAAGGACCCGCTCACCCATATGGTGCGGAACTCGGCGGATCACGGGCTCGAAATGCCCGAGGATCGCCGTCGCGCCGGAAAGCCCGAAAAGGGCATGATCCGCCTGTCGGCCTATCACGAGGGCGGCTTCGTCATCGTCAAGATCTCCGACGACGGCAAGGGCCTCGACATTGCCCGCATCAAGGCGAAGGCTCTGGAAAACGGGCTCGCCGACGAGGCCGAGCTGGCGAAGATGTCGGAAACCCAGCTCTTCCGCTTCATCTTTCATCCCGGCTTCTCCACCGCGGCGAAGGTGACCAGCGTCTCCGGACGCGGGGTCGGCATGGATGTGGTCCGCAGCAATATCGAAGCGATCGGCGGGACGGTGGACGTCCAGTCGCGCGCCGGCTCGGGCTCGACCTTCGTCATCAAGATCCCGCTCACGCTCGCCATCATGCCCGCCCTCATCGTCGAGGTCTCCGGCGAGCGCTGCGCGGTGCCGCAGAATGCGGTTCTGGAATTGGTGCGGATCCAGCCCAATTCCGAGCATGCGGTGCGCCGCCTGAAGGATGCCCCGGTGCTGTGCCTGCGCAACCGCCTGCTGCCGATCGTCCATCTGGGGCGCGTCCTCGGCCTCGTGCCCGAACAGTCCGAGGACACCTTCGACACCGGCCTGATCGCGGTGATGCAGGTCGGCAATGAGAGTTTCGGCATCGTCGTGGACAGCGTCTCCCACACCGAGGAGATCGTGGTGAAGCCGATGGCGTCCGTCCTGCGGCAGGTGACCCTGGTCTCCGGAAGCACGATCCTCGGCGACGGGCACGTCATCATGATCGTGGATCCGAACGGCCTCGCCCAGCACGTCGCGGCGCGGTCCGAAAGCCTCGCCGGCCAAGCCGCAGAGAACGGCCAGGCCAACGCTGAGGCGGAGGACGCTCCGGTTTCTCTGCTGCTGTTCCGCGCCGGCTCGCAGGAGATCAAGGCGGTTCCGCTCTCCCTCGTCACCCGGCTCGAAGAACTGGACCGCACCCGTATCGAGCAGGTCGACGGCCGGGCCGTCATCCAATATCGCGGCCGCCTCATTCCCGTGGTGCGGGCCGACGGGGATACCGGCTACGAGAAGACCGGCGTCCAGCCCATGCTGGTGTTCTCGGACGACAGCCGCGTCATGGGGCTCGCGGTGGACGAGATCGTCGACATCGTGGAAAGCCGCCTCGATCTCGAACTCGCCTCCGCTTCGGCCCACGCGCTGGGCGGCGCCATCATCGACGGGCGGGCGACGGAGATCCTGGACGTCAGCCACTTCCTCCATCTCGCCTTCGTCGACGAGCCGGAGACCGACCGCAATGCGGCGGGTGGCCGGCGGCATCTGCTCCTGGTCGATGACAGCGCGTTCTTCCGCGAGTTGATCCAACCCGTCCTGCGCGGACGCGGCTATGCCGTCACCGCCTGCGGATCGGCTCGCGAGGCACTCGAGCGCCTCGCCTCCGACCGGCGCTACGACGCCATCGTCAGCGATGTCGAGATGCCGGACATGGACGGCTTCCGGTTCGCCGAAGCGGTGCGTGGCGATCTTGGAATGACGCGGGTGCCGATCATCGCCCTTGCGACCGCCAACCCCGGGCTGGCGATCCAGCGCGGCCGCGCCGCGGGCTTCACCGATTGCGTGGCGAAGTTCGACCGGCCCGGTCTGATTTCCGCCCTTCAGGAATTCGCATGCGCAGCCGAGGGAGAAGCAGCATGAGCACGCGTTCGAACGAGGCGCAGGACCGCGCGCCCCAGACCATTCAGTACGTCACCGTCCGCATCGGCGGGCAATTGTTCGGCGTCCCGATCGAGATCGTCCACGAGGTCTTCACCCCGGACCGCATCACCCGCGTGCCGCTGGCACCGAGCGAGATCGAAGGCGTCCTGAACCTGCGCGGTCGCATCGTCACCATGGTGAACATGCGACGCCTGCTCGGGCTCTCCGGCGCGGCCGACGCGGTGACGGCGGTCGGCATCGAGCGGTCGGGAGAGGCGTTCGGCCTCATCATCGACGAGGTGGGCGAGGTTCTGGTGCTCGAAACCGGGCACCGCGAGCCGAACCCGTCCAACCTCGACCCGCGCTGGACCGAACTCGTGACCGGCGTGCACCGCCTGACCGACGAGCTGATGCTGGTTTTGGACGTCGAACGCGCTCTCGGGCGCCTCGCCACACGTCGCATCGCCGCCTGAGCGCAGGGAGGGAGAGCCGGCGGGTCGATGGACCCGGCCGGCGGCCGCCCCCGGAACCGGAGTGATTTTGATGAAGACCTGCCTGATTGTTGACGATTCCCGCGTCGTGCGCATGGTCGCCCGGCGCTTCTTTGAAGGGTGGGGGTTCGACACCCGCGAGGCGGCCGACGGCGCCGAAGCGCTCGATGCCTGCGCGATCGCCATGCCGGACGTGATCCTGCTCGACTGGAACATGCCGCGCATGACCGGCATCGAAGTGCTGCGCCAATTGCGCAGCTGGCCGCGCGGCACGACACCCAAGGTGATCTTCTGCACCACGCAGACCGATCCGGCCCATATCGCCGCAGCGATCAAAGCCGGAGCGGACGAATACATCATGAAGCCGTTCGACGCCGAGATCTTGGAGCGCAAGCTTGTCGAGGTGGGTCTGATCGCGACGGTGGACGCATGAACCGCGCCCCTCTCCCCTCCGATCCGCCGGAGGCTGCGCCACCGATCCGGGTGATGGTGGTTGACGATTCGGTGATGGTCCGCGGCCTCGTCGTGCGATGGCTCACCGATGCGGGCAGCGACCTGCAGGTGGTCGCGTCCCACGCCAACGGCCGCCTCGCGACCGACGACGTCCAGAAGACGCAGCCCGACGTCGTCGTGCTCGATCTTGAAATGCCCGGCATGGACGGCCTCACCGCTCTGCCTTTGTTCCTGGAGCGGCGGCCCGGCGTCGCGGTCCTCGTCGCCTCCGCGCTGACGCGGCGGGGCGCCGAGGTAAGCCTGAAAGCGCTCACCCTGGGCGCCGCGGATTATCTGCCGAAGCCCGATGCGTCGCAGGGGCCGGCCGCCGCCGAAGCCTTCAAGCGCGAGCTTGTCACCAAGGTGCGCAGCCTCGGCGCACGCCGCCGCAATCGCGGCAGCATGCCTCGACCGCCAATCGGACAGGTGGCCCCGGCGCCGGTCGCGGAGCGCGCGGTGGCGGCACAGCCGGCCCCGGCGATCCGCAAGGTCCGCCCGGACGAGAAGCTGCGCCCCTATTCCATGACGCCGCCCACCATCCTCGCCATCGGGTCCTCGACCGGAGGGCCTCAGGCGCTGACCCGGGTGTTCACAGATATCGGTCCGGCGATCGGCAACGTCCCGGTGGTGATCGTCCAGCACATGCCGGCGACCTTCACGGCGATCCTCGCCGAGCACATGGCGCGCGCCTCGGGGCGTCCGGCCCGCGAGGGGACCGATGGCGAACCGCTGCTTCCGGGCCACATCTACGTTGCGCCGGGCGGCTTCCACATGCTGGTCGCCCGATCCGGCAAGGAGGTCGTGCTCCGCATCAATGACGGCCCCCCGGAGAACTTCTGCAAGCCGGCCGTGGACCCGCTGTTCCGCAGCGTCTCGGAGGTGTTCGGCGCGGGAACCCTCGCCGCCGTCCTGACCGGCATGGGCTCGGACGGGGCCATAGGCGCCCGTCTCATCAGCGCGGCCGGCGGCAGCGTGATCGCACAGGACGAAGAGTCCAGCGTGGTCTGGGGCATGCCCGGCGCCGTGGTGGCTGCCGGGGCCTGCGCCGACATCCTGCCGATCGGCGATATCGGCAGAAAGATCACTCGCATATTGACGGGAGGACGGGCGTGATCGCGGCGAACGACTACGATTTTCTGCGCACTTATCTGAAGTCGCGCTCCGGCCTCGTCCTCTCGGACGACAAGCAATATCTGCTGGAAAGCCGGCTCGAGCCGGTGATGCGACGCTTCGGCATCGAAGATTTCAGCCGCCTCGCCCGCGCCTTGCGCGAGACGGGAACGCCCGGCCTCGCCAATGCCGTGGTCGAGGCGATGACCACCAACGAATCGCTGTTCTTCCGGGACCGCAAGCCGTTCGACTTGTTGACCTCGCACATCCTCCCGGCCCTGGTGCGTAACCGCCGGGTGCCGACCCCGATCCGCATCTGGTGCGCCGCAGCCTCGACCGGCCAGGAGCCGTATTCGATCGCCATGACCCTGCGCGAGAACCCGCATCTTCTGGCCGGACGGACCGTTGAGATCATCGGCACGGATCTCTCCGCCGAAGTCCTGGAACGCGCACAGGCGGGGATCTACAATCAGTTCGAGGTTCAGCGCGGGCTGCCGATCCAGATGCTGCTGAAATATTTCACCAAATCCGGCGAAAACTGGCAGATCGCGCCAGAGCTTCGCACCATGGTGAAGTTCCGCAAGCTGAATTTGCTCGAACCGTTTGGAATGCTCGGCACATTCGACATCGTCTTCTGCCGCAACGTGCTGATCTATTTCGATCTGCCGACCAAGGAGGCGGTCCTGGGGCGGATCGCGAAGAGCATGGCGAGCGACGGATATCTGCTCCTCGGCGGAGCGGAGACCGTCATGGGCATCACCGACGCGTTCGCGGCGGGTACCCATCCCGGCTTTTACGTCCCGAGGGTGGCGCGGGTCGAGGCTCTGGCCTGATCGGCGCGGCCAGATCTCACGCTTCGCGGGTGCGGGGCGCGGCGAGCCGTTTCAATTGCAGCTCCTGCGCCCGTCGCTCGATAAACTGGCCAACCTGCCCGCCGATCGTGGCGAAGAGGTCGATCAAGTCCGGGGCCGGCGTCCGAAGGCTGGGTCCGAAGAAGCCGATTATGCCGACGACACGACCTCCGACGAGCGCCGGAAGGGCCAAGGCGGCCTGGAGGCCGGCGCCCGCCGCCGTCAATCCGCGCAGGAAGCCGGGATCCGCGCGGACATCGGGGATCCAGACGGGCGCGCTGCGGTCCCATGCGCGGCCCGGCATGCCGACGCCCCGCAGGAAGGCGGCGGCGCGCGTCGCCGAGAGGAAAGCTCCGGCGGTCTCGGACGCCGGGTGCCAAAGCCCCACAAGGCGCAGTGGCGCGTCATCCGCCACCACCTCCCACAGCTCGCCGCAGGTAAAGCCCGCTTTCTGGCAGATCACCTTCAGCACATCCGGCGCCGCATCTTCGATATGCGAGGTCGCTGCCAGGACGTGGGCGATGGCATATTGTAGTTCGGCACGCCACTGGCTTTCGCTGCGTCGCGCGATCTCCTCCTCGAGCCGCCGGGTGCGCTCGGACACTTCGCTGAGCAGACAATCATTCTCGAAGGTCCGGGCGAGATAGGCGGCGAAGATGCCGAGCAGCCGCTCGTCCTCCTCCGAAAACGCCTCGCCCCCGACCTTGCTGGTGGCACACACCCAGCCGAGCTGCCGGGTCGGCGAGCGGACCGGCACCACAAGCATCCCGCCCACCGGCGGATAGGCCCAAGGCAACCCCATCTGGTCGGCGTCCGCCACCGGTCCTGCGCGGCGCATCGGACCTGTCGCCGAAAGCGGTGCAGGCTGTGGCGCGCTGCTCATCAAGCCGGCCTCGACAGCCTGTGCGGCCTCGTCGGAGAGTCCGCTCACGGCGATGTGGCAGCCGGGATCCGCGCCGTGCGACCAGAGCGCGACGATGGCGTGCCGCGCGGCCACCAGATCCCGCGTCCACCGGCAGAAGGTCTGGACCAGGGAGTCGGGCTCGCGCTCCGCGGCGATCTGGAGGCTCATCTCGATCAACGCCATCAACCGGCTCGACATGCGCTCCAGTTCGCCGGTGGTTTCGGCTAGCTTGTCGGAAACCACCCGCATCTGTTGCTCATCGAGCGCGGCTGGGCTCATCTCCTCCACCTTCAAGGCCCCTTCGGCGAGCACGGACTCGACCGTGCTCAGCATCTTCTCCGGCTCGGCGGGCTTGGTCAGAACATGGCGCACCCCGCAGGAGCGGGCGAGGCTCATGGCTTCGGGCGCGTTGAAATGCGCGGTGTAGAAGATGACGGGAACCCGCGCGAGACCGGGCTCACGGCGCAGGTTGCGCACCAATTCGTAGCCGTCGCCGGAGGGCATGAGGATGTCGGAGATGATCAAATCCGGCGGCACCTCGCGCGCGGCTTCAAGCGCGGCGCTGCCGTCGGCGGCTTCGGTCAGACGATGCCCGCCATGCTTCAACAGCGAGACGAGAACCTCGCGGTTCACCGCGTGATCGTCCACGATCAATATTGTCGCCACAACCCTGCTCCGCTGAGGACGCCAGCTCGGCCACCCGACCTGGCCTCCGGGTCCTGCCCCTCTCTGATGCGGCGCCCGATCGCATCGCGCGCGGATGCTGCGTCCCCGGGCGGGGACAATGGGTGCGCGGATCCTAGTCAAACCGGACGCAATCGCAAGCGGTTGGATCCGGAGGCCGTTGCCGGCTCCGTCAGCGGGGATTGTCCTCCAAGATCATCCCGGCGCCCTTCTCCCCGATCATCACGGAAGGGGAATTGGTATTGCCGGAGGTGATGGCCGGCATGATCGACGCATCCGCGACGCGCAGGCCAGCAATGCCGATCACCCGCAACCGCGCGTCGACCACCGCGAGCGGATCGTCCGGACGTCCCATGCGGGCCGTGCCGACCGGATGGAAGATGGTGGTGCCGATCTCGCCGGCGGCCAGTGCCAACGCACGCTCGTCGTCGTTCGGCACCGCCGGCCCCGGCAGCATCTCCTGAGGGGCATAGGGCGCGAGCGCCGGGCGCGACACGATCCGCCGCGCAGTGCGGATCGCAGCCGCGGCGACCCGGCGGTCCTCCTCGTCCGACAGATAGTTCGGACTGATGCGCGGGGCGGCGGCGGGATCCGCACTTCGGAGACGGAGCGTCCCACGCGAAGCCGGGCGCAGATTGCACACGCTCATGGTGAAGGCGGGAAAGCGGTGCAGCGGGTCGCCGAACTTGTCGAGCGAGAGCGGCTGGACGTGGAATTGCAGGTCGGCACGATCCCGGTCGGGCCCGGAGCGGGTGAAGATTCCGAGCTGCGACGGCGCCATGGTCAAGGGCCCCTTGCGGAAGAAGGCGTATTCGAGCCCCATGCCGGCGCGACCGAGGAGCGAATGGTACCGTTCGTTCAAGGTGCCGATGCCGCTGACCTTGTAGATCATCCGCAATTGGAGATGGTCCTGGAGATTGGCCCCGACGCCCGGACGGTCGAGCGCGACATCGATTCCCATCTCGGCGAGGTGCGCGCCCGGCCCGATCCCCGACAGCATCAAAAGCTGGGGCGAGCCGATCGAACCGGCCGACAGAACCACTTCCCGGCGCGCCGTGAGGGTGCGCGGCCCGCTCGCAGTGCGCAGCGCGACGCCGACCGCGCGCCGATCCTTCAGGACCACCTTTTCGACGTGCCCGGCGGTAATCAGATCGAGATTGCGCCGGTGCAGCACCGGCTTGAGGAAACCGCGCGCGGCGCTCCAGCGCAGGCCGCGCTTCTGGTTCACGTGGAAATAGCAACTGCCTTCATTGTCGCCGGTGTTGAAATCGTCGATCGCCGGGATGCCATCCTCCGCCGCGGCACGCCGCACCGCGTCGAGCAGCGGCCAGGTCACGCGGGGAAACTCGACATGCCATTCGCCGCCCCGCTTGTGAAAGGCGTTTGGGCCGAGGAAATGGTCCTCGTGCTTCATGAACACGGGCAGGACGTCGTCCCAGGACCAGCCTTCGAGACCAAGCTGGCGCCAATGGTCGTAATCGGCCGCCTGCCCGCGCATATAGATCATGGCATTGATCGCCGAGGAGCCGCCAATCGCCTTGCCACGCGGATAGGACAGGCTGCGGCCGTTGAGGCCGGGCTCCGGCTCGGTCTTGAAGCACCAATCGGCGCGGGGATTGCCGATGGCGAACAGATAGCCCACCGGGATGTGAAACCAGATCCAGTCGTCCTTGCCGCCCGCTTCGACCAAAGCGACGCGAACGCTCGGATCGGCCGAGAGCCGATTGGCGAGGACGCAGCCGGCGGATCCCGCCCCGACCACGATATAGTCGTAGGCGTCCTGCGACGCGGCATCTGACATTCTGGCGTTCCTCCCTCGTCCCCGGCGCGACTTTGGCCGTCCGGCGCGGCGGCATCAAGGGGCGCCGCTCGGCCGGCCCAAAGCCGAGGCCGGCGGCGCGGGTCACCCCGCCTC
Organism: Aquabacter spiritensis; assembly: GCF_004346185.1. Classification (GTDB taxonomy): domain Bacteria; phylum Pseudomonadota; class Alphaproteobacteria; order Rhizobiales; family Xanthobacteraceae; genus Aquabacter; species Aquabacter spiritensis. The sequence continues at coordinate 502,439 of NZ_SMAI01000001.1, forward strand.
GGCGTCGGCGTCCGTCTCGGCCTGCAATGCGCCGAGGAGCGACATGAAGCGCTCGCCCTGGACCAGGACATGAGCGCGCAAATGCTCCGCCGCCGCCGCGCCGTCCCCGGCCAGAAGAGCGGCCAGGATCGCCTCGTGCTCGGCGAAGGAGGCCTCCATGCGGCGCGGGACGCGGAGCTGGAGACGTCGATAGGGCTGGAGACGCACCTGCAGCCGGCGCGCCTCTTCAGCCAGAACCCGGTTCGCGGTGGCGGCGTAGATCGCCTGATGGAACACTGCATTGGCGGGGTAATAGCGGGCGGCGTCCGCGTCCGCGACCGCCGCGGCACAGGCGGCGTGTGCCGCGGCAAGCGCCGCGCGGTCCTCCGGAGTCGCCCGGCGCGCCGCGAGCCGGCCGCACGCAGCCTCGATCTCGGCCATCAGCTCGAAGGATTCGATCAGAGCGCGCGGCCCCAGAAGCACGACAAAGGCCCCGCGGCGTGGCCGGATCTCGACCAGGCCGGAGGCGGCGAGCTGGATCAGCGCCTCGCGGATCGGCGTCCGCGAGACCTCGAAACGCGCCGCGAGGCTCACCTCGTCGAGCCGCTGCCCGGGCCGCAAATGGCCCGCTACGATGTCCTCTTCGAGCGCCTCCCGGAGGCGCGGCGTCGATTCTCCGCGCATGGATCTCTCCCTTTCGGGCAGCCTAGCACGAATAAAAATGCGCGAGGGGAGATCTTGCATACATGATCTTGACTTTCACGGCCTTCCGCCGCTTGATTGACGCCATGAAGATGCGCCCTTCGCCTATTCCCGGGTCTGTCAGCCATTGTCCGGCGCGCCCGCATCCGATCGGGCGCCCCCGGCTTCGGGCTTGCTGCGGCGCGAACATGGCGGTTCAGCCTTCAACACTCTTTTCTTCGCTGCCGCGCCGCAGCATTGTCCTACGCGATCGGATCGGACCTTCCTCGCCGGACGGGCGCAGGACCCTTACGGAGCGGCGGGCATGACTTCCAATTCCAGCTTCTTCGGCGATCTCCTCGGGACCATTGCCGAACGCGGGCGGGCGCTGCTCGACCGCGGCAGCCGCATCAATGGCGCGACCAAGGCCGCGACGCTGGCGGACCGGTGCGAGGACTTGCTGTCGGGCCGCGGCGAAGCCTCCGGCGTGGCGCTCGCAACCGACATTCTCGGCCGCTACGCACGGATGAAGACCGGCGAGCGCATCGCCTTTTTCGAGCTTCTGCACGAATCGTTCGGCCCCGATCTGGCGCGTCTGGAGCGGGCGATCGCGGCGTATGCCGCCGAGCCCACGGATGCCGCCGTGACCGAACTTCACGCCGCAAGCGAGCCACGCCGGCAGGAATTGTTCCGGCGCTTCAACCTCGCCGCGGGCGCCACGCTGAGCCTCGTGCGCATGCGCGAGGATCTCATGGACGCGATGGGGCGCCGCCGCGATCTGGCCCCAGTAGACCGCGATTTCGGCCACCTCTTCTCGTCCTGGTTCAATCGCGGCTTCCTGGTTCTGCGCCGCATCGACTGGTCGACCCCAGCCAATGTTCTCGAGAAGATCATCCGCTACGAGGCGGTGCACGAGATCAAGGATTGGAACGACCTGCGGGCCCGGGTCGATTCCCCCGACCGGCGCTGCTACGCCTTCTTCCATCCGGCGCTGGTGGACGAGCCGCTGATCTTCGTCGAGGTGGCGCTGGTGAAGGAGCCGTCGAGCGCCATCGCGCCGATCCTCGACCAATCGCGCACCCTGATCGATCCCGGCACCGCCACGACCGCCGTGTTCTATTCGATCTCCAATTGCCAGCGTGGCCTCGCCGGCGTGTCGTTCGGCCATTTCCTGATCAAGCAGGTGGTCGAGGAGATTTCGCGGGAGATTCCTTCGCTCTCGACCTTTGTCACGCTCTCGCCGGTTCCGACTTTCCGGGCCTGGCTGGACGCCGAGCGCGCGAACGAGTCCTCGGCGCTCCTCAACACGGCCGATCGCGAACGCCTGAATCTGCTCGACAGCCCGGACTGGGCCGAGCGGGTGGAGGCGCGCACGGAGCTGACGCCGCTGATCTGCGCCCTGGCGGCGCATTTCTTCCTGGTCGCGAAATCGGCGAAGGGCCGCCCGCTCGACCCGGTCGCCCGCTTCCATCTCGGCAACGGGGCGCGGCTCGAACGCATCAATGCGATGGGCGACCTCTCGCCCAAGGGCCTCGCCCAGGCGGCCGGCCTGATGGTGAATTACCGCTACGTCCTTTCCGACATCGAAAAGAACCACGAGGCCTTCGCCGGCAAGGGTGAAATCGTCGCGAGCCCGGCCGTGCGCAAACTGCTGCGCAGCGAACCGGCATCGCGCGCACTGGTATCGACACAATGACTGAGACCAACCATCTGTTCGCGGCGTTCCGCGCCGCAATCCCCACCCTCGACAAGCCCCTCGTGATCAATCCGGAGGGCGGACAAGAAACCTATGGCGACGCCCTCGCTTTGTCGGGCCGGCTCGCAAATCTGATGATTGCGCGCGGCGTGAAGCCGGGCGACCGGGTGGCGGTGCAGGTCGAAAAGTCCTGGCCGGCCTTGGCGCTCTATCTCGCGGCGGTACGTGCCGGCGCGGTCTATCTCCCGCTCAACACGGCTTATACCCTCGCCGAACTCGGCTATTTCCTGTCGGATGCGGAACCCGCCCTGGTGGTCTGCCGGCCGGAGACGGAGGCCGATATCCGCGCGCTCGCGGCCTCACTCGGCACCGCCTGTGTCGAGACCCTCGGCGCCGACGGCACGGGCTCCCTGACCGACGCCGCGGCCGGCCTTTCCGCCGACTTCGCCGACGTCCCGCGCGGGCCGGACGATCTCGGCGGCATCCTCTACACCTCGGGCACGACCGGGCGCGCCAAGGGGGCGATGCTGAGCCACGGCAACCTGCTGTCGAACTCGCAGACCCTGCGCGACTATTGGCGCTTCACCGCCGACGACGTGCTGATCCACGCGCTGCCGATCTTCCACACCCACGGCCTGTTCGTCGCCAGCAACATCATCCTGCTTGCGGGCGCGAGCATGATTTTCTGCCCGCGCTTCGACGCCCGCGAGACCCTCGCTCTGATGCCGCGCGCGACCTGCCTCATGGGCGTGCCGACCTTCTATACCCGGCTCCTCGACCAGCCCGGCCTGACCCGCGAAGCGACCGCGCACATGCGCCTGTTCGTCTCCGGCTCGGCGCCGCTTCTCGCGGACACCCACCGCGCCTTCCAGGAGCGCACCGGCCAGGCCATTCTCGAACGCTACGGCATGACCGAGACCGGCATGAACACGTCGAACCCCTATAACGGGGACCGCCGTGCCGGGACGGTCGGATACCCACTGCCCGGCATCGACGTGCGCGTCACCGATCCGGAAAGCGGCACGGTTCTCGGCCCCGAGGCGATCGGCATGATCGAGGTGCGCGGCCCGAACGTGTTCAAGGGCTATTGGCGCCTGCCGGAAAAGACCGCCGCCGAGTTCCACGACGGCTATTTCATCACCGGCGACCTCGGCAAGATCGACGATCGCGGCTATGTGCAGATCGTCGGGCGCGGCAAGGACCTCGTCATCACCGGCGGCTTCAACGTCTATCCCAAGGAAGTGGAAGGCGAGATCGATGCGCTCCCCGGCGTGGTGGAGAGCGCCGTCATCGGCGTGCCGCACCCCGATTTCGGCGAGGGGGTGACCGCGGTGGTGGTCCGCACTCCGGGCGCGACGCTCAGCGAAAGCGACATACACGAGACGCTGGAGAAGCGGCTCGCGCGCTTCAAATTGCCCAAGCGCGTGCTGTTCGTCGACGAATTGCCCCGCAACACAATGGGCAAGGTGCAGAAGAACGTGCTGCGCGAAACCTATAAAGACTTGTACCGTACCGCTGCGTAACAGGCGCCGGAGCAACCGGCGCCCCAAGACCGGCCGCCAAGCCGGAATATCCCGGATCAACGGGAGCAAGAGGAAACGCCATCGTCCGCCATCCCGGCGGCAAGGAGGAATCATGCCTGCATTCGACCAGGGTCCGCGCCGGACCCGCCGCTCTGCCCTCGCGCTCGCCGCGGTGCTGTTCTGCGCCCCGCTGGCCGCCGAAGCCCAGGACATCACGTTGCGCGCCTCGCACCAATTTCCGGGCGGAAAGGGCGACCCGCGCGACGAGATGGTGCAGATGATCGCCCGCGACGTCGAAGCGGCGAATGTCGGACTGAAGATCCAGGTCTTCCCCGGCGCTTCGCTCTACAAGCCCGCCGAGCAATGGGGCGCGCTCACCAAGGGCCAGCTCGACATCTCGTCCTTCCCGCTCGATTACGCCTCCGGCCGCGTGCCGCAATTCTCGGTCACGCTGATGCCGGGCCTGGTGCGCAGCTTCGACCGCGCCGAACGCCTCAATACCTCGCCCTTCATGGCGGACATCAAGAAGATCATCGAGGATCAGGGGGCGATCGTGATCGCCGACGCCTGGCTCTCCGGCGCCTTCGCCTCCAAGAAGGGCTGCATCACCAATCCCGACAGCATCAAGGGGCAGGTGACCCGCGCCGCCGGCCCGGCCTTCGAGCAGATGCTCGCGGCGGCCGGCGCCTCGATTGCCTCGATGCCCTCCTCGGAAATCTATTCCGGGATGCAGACCGGCGTGCTCGACGCGACCAACACCTCGTCCGAGAGCTTCGTGTCCTATCGCCTGTTCGAACAGGTCAAGTGCCTGACCGCCCCCGGCGCCAATGCGCTCTGGTTCATGTACGAGCCGGTGCTGATCTCCAAGCAGGTGTTCAATCGGTTGAAGCCCGACCAGCAGAAGGCGATCCTCGCCGCGGGAAAGAAGGCGCAGGACTGGTTCGCCAAGGAAGTGCGCAAGGGCGACGAGAAGCTGGCGGAGACCTTCAAGAAGGCCGGCGTCGAGGTGATCGAGATGTCGGCCTCCGACTATGACGCCTGGCTGAAGGTCGCCCAGCAGAGCTCCTACAAGAACTTCGCCGAAAAGGTGAAGGGCGGGGACGAACTCATCAAGAAGGCGCTGGCCGTCCAATAGGGGCCGCAACGTTCCGGACGCCGCGTCGCCCACGGGCGTGGCGGCGTCCGACCTTTGGCGCCGCCCGCATTTTCCCCCTTTCCCTCTTATGCACCGAGGCCGGGCCTATGCGCACCTTCCTCTCATCGGTGGATATGCTCTCGCGCGGCGCGGCGGTGATCGCCGGGCTGCTTCTCGCAGCCGCCATGCTGGTCACGTGCGAGATGATCTTCCTGCGCTACGTTTTCCGCGCGCCGACCATCTGGCAGACCGATTTCGTCGTCTTCTCCGCCACCGCGGCCGTTTTTCTTGGCGCACCTTATGTGCTCCTGACCCGCGGGCATGTCGGCGTGGACGTGATCGAAATCCTGGCGGCACCGCCGGTGAGGCGCATGCTCGGCATCGTCGGTGCCCTGCTCGGCCTGTTGTTCTGCATCGCCATGACGGTGGCGAGCGCGCTCTTCTTCCACGAGGCCTATGTCAATGAATGGACCACCTCGACGGTGGCCGCCGTGGCCTTGTGGATCCCCCTCCTGCCCCTCCCCATCGGCTTCACTCTTCTGACGCTGCAATATGTGGCGGAGATTGCGCGCCGCCTCGATGCCCACCCCGGAGACGCCGCATGATCATGATGTCCCCCACACTGGCCGGGCTTCTCGTCATCGGCTCGCTGTTCGTGCTGCTCGCCACCGGCATGCCGATCGCCTTCGCGCTCGGCCTGTCCGCCATTGGCGGCCTGCTGGTCGCGAACGGCATCGGCGTGTTCGAGGTGCTGGCCGAGACCATGTTCGCCGGCATCGCCAATCTGGCCTATGTCTCGATCCCGATGTTCGTTCTGATGGGTGCGGCCGTGGCGGCGACGCCGGCCGGACGCGACCTCTACGAGGCGCTCGACCGCTGGATGAATCGGGTGCCCGGCGGCCTGGTCCTGTCCAATATCGGCGCCTGCGCCATCTTCGCCGGCATGACCGGCTCCTCGCCCGCCACCTGCGCCGCGATCGGCAAGATGGGCATTCCGGAAATGCTGAAGCGGGGCTATCCCGCTTCGGTCGCGACCGGCTCGATCTGCGCCGGCGGCACGCTCGGCATCCTGATCCCGCCCTCGGTGACGATGATCGTCTACGGCATCGCCACCGAGACCTCGATCGCCCGCCTCTTCCTCGCCGGGGTCTTTCCCGGCCTGATGCTCACCGCCATGTTCATGGCCTGGGCGCTGATCGACTGCCGGCGCAAGGGCTTCCGCTTCGACGACACCGGCGTGCGTTTCACGATCGGGCAGAAGATTTCCGCTTTGCCGCGCGTCCTGCCGTTCCTGATCATCATCGTGGGAACGCTCTACGTGCTCTATGGCGGGGTGGCGACGCCGTCCGAGGCGGCCGGCGCCGGCGCCTTCCTGACGCTCGGCGTGGTCATCGTGATGTACCGGCTGTTCCGGCCGAAGCCGATCCTCGACATCTTCTCCTCGAGCATGCGCGAGAGCGTCATGATCATGATGATCATGGCCTCCGCGGAACTGTTCGCGTTCGCGCTTTCCTCGCTTTTCATCACCCAGAGCGTCGCCGGCGCCATTGCCGGCCTGGAGGTGAACCGCTGGGTGCTGATGGCCCTGATCAACCTGTTCCTCCTGATCTCCGGCATGTTCCTGCCGCCGGTCGCCATCATCGTGATGTCGGCGCCGCTGCTCTATCCCATCATCGTCTCGTCCGGCTTCGACCCCTATTGGTTCGCCGTTATCCTCACCATCAATATGGAAATCGGGCTGATCACCCCGCCCGTCGGGTTGAACCTGTTCGTGGTCAATGCGATCGCGCCCCAGGTGCGGACCAGCGAGGTGCTGTGGGGCGCGTTCCCCTATGTGATGACGATGATCCTCGGCATCGTCATTCTCAGCCTCTTTCCCGGCATCGCCACCTGGCTGCCGGACCAAGTGATGGGTCCGCTCTGATGCGCCCGCGGTGAGGCGCCGCCGCGCCGTCAGGAGGCCGGCGCCTCGGCCTGGGGGCGCTCCACCGGGATAACGTCGACGCCCACCGCCAATTGGTGTTCGCCGGAGGCGACGATGACCCCGTCCACGGGCGACACGTCGGAATAGTCCCGGCCGATAGCGAGGATGATGTGGTCCTCGCCCACCGGGATCGCATTGGTGGGATCGAGCCCGACCCAGCCGAGATCCACGCCGCACCACACTTCCACCCAGGCATGGGTCGCGTCCGCCCCGGCGAGGCGCGGCTGGCCGGGCGGGGGGATGGTGCGCAGATAGCCGGACACATAGCGCGCCGGGATTCCGACACCGCGCAGGCCGGCAATCATGACATGGGCGAAGTCCTGGCAGACGCCCGCCCGGGCCGCGAAGGCCTGCGCCGGCAGAGTCGCGACATCGGTGGCGCCGGGCTCGTAGGTGAAGGTCTCCTTGATGCGGTGCATCACGTCGAGCGCCGCGGCGAGGATGGGGCGATCGGCGGCGCAGCTCTCGGCGGTCCATTCGGTGATGGCGGGATCGAGCGGTACCGAGCGGGTCGGAAACAAGCCATGGACGGGCGAGTCGGGGCCGAGATCGAACGCGGTCAGCGCCGCACTTCGCACGAGATCGACGATCGGCGTCGTCATGGCGTCCGGCAGCACCGTGCCGCGCACCTCGATGCGCGCCCGCATCGTGATGTCGAGCCGCTCGTGCGGCGTGTCGAACGTGACGTAGCAGATGGCGTTGCCGAAGAAATCCGTCCCGTGCTCGGCCTCGCTCGGCGCCGGGCGGGTGTCCAACATGTTCGCGATGACGTGCTGGTGCGGTCCCCGGTCGACCGGCGTCATGCGCATGACCTGCCGCGCGGCGCGCACGGGAGCGCCGTAGGAATAGGTCGTGGTCTGGCGGATGTCGTAGAGCATCGCGGCCTCTAGCCCGGCCATGCCATGTCGGCGGCCGGCTCCTGGATGAAATAGTGCGAGGCGATCTCGTCCGAGAGCAGCATCAGATCCCCCTCTAGGGCCTCAAAATCGCCGATGTCGAAGGCGTCCGCCCCGGAGGCGGTGAGGTCGGCCTGCATGCGCGCGACCAGCCGCTCGGCGAAGGAGGGCGGTTCGTCGGGATCGCGGCCGGGCAGCACCTTCAGATGGGCCGCCATGCGCTGGACCTGGAAGGCGAAGGAGCGGGGATTCTCCGGGTCGAGCAGGACCAGATCGAGCACTGGTCCGCGGGCCTCCATGGTGACATACCGGCTGCGATAGGTGATCTGGCTGTCGGCCAGTTGCAGCAGCACGTCGAGCGCGCCGCGCGGCGCGCCGGGTTCGGCGAACGTCCGCACGAACCGCATGATGGCGATCGAGCGCTCGATGCGCCGGCCCATTTCCAGGAAGCGCCAGCCGGTGAGCCGGTTCATGTTTTCGCTGGCGAGGCCGGAAAAGGCCGCAACGATGCGCAGCGCCGCGTCCGCCCGTTCATAGGCGTCGGCCTCCGAGGGCGAGGTCGGCACGGGCGCGTCGACGCAGGATTCCAGATCGACCAGAGCCCGCCACGCATCGGGCGAGAAGCGGTCGCGGATCACGGAGGCGGAGCCCCGGGCGCTCTTGACCAGTTGCGGCAGCGCGCCCGGCAAATCGTGGCGGGTCAGTGCGGCCACCGCATAGCGTCCCGGCGTGGCGCGGGCGAGATCGCGCGGCATCGCGCCCCAGGAGGACAGGAGGGTGAGAAGCCGCGTCACGAGGGGGCTCGAGGCGCTCTCGATCTCGGCGAGGCGCCCGACGAGCGCCCGCACCAGCCGCAGCGTCGCCTCGGCGCGTTCCAGATAGCGACCGAGCCAGAACAGATTGTCCGCGGCGCGGCTCGGCAGCGTGCCGGAGGAGCGGCGCACCCGCACATTGTCTGGGCTGGGCAACAGGGTGGTTTCGGCGACATCGCCGTCCGCCAGCACCCAGACGTCGGCCGAGCGGTCGCCGCGCTGCATCGAAAAGGCGCGTGGATCGAGGGTCTCGGAAATGCGGCAGAAGCCGCCCGGCATCACGCTCCAGCCCTCCTCCGTCGCGGCGAGGAAGACGCGCAGAGTGAAGGGGCGCGGGATCAGCCGTTCGCCGGTCCAGACCGGCATGGTGGAGAGCCGCGCGACATCCTGGCCGACCAGATCGGAGCCGCGGCGGCTGAGCAGGACCGAGAGCTTGCGCCGATCGGCAGCGGTCAGATCGGCACCGAGCACCAGGCCCTGGAGCTTCAACCCCGGCACGGCGGTGCCGAAGGCAGGGGCAAGCACCAGGGAATCGAGATTTTCCATCACCTGGCTGCGCTCGGCCTCCTGGCCGCACCACCAGGTGCCGACATGGGGAAGCGACAGTCCGTGGCCGAGCGCATGGGTGGCGAGGCGCGGCAGGAAGGCCATGAGCGCCGGCGCCTCGACGAGGCCGGAACCGAGCGCATTCGCCAGCACCGCGCCGCCGCTGCGCACCGCCTGGACGAGCCCGGGCACGCCGAGATGCGAGCGGGCATTCAGCTCCAGCGGGTCGGCGAAATCGGAATCGAGCCGGCGCATCAAAACGTCGAGCCGTTTCAGGCCGCCCACCGTGCGCACGAACAGCGCATCGCCCCGCACTGTCAGGTCCTCGCCCTCGACCAGGAGGAAGCCGAGATAGCGGGCGAGCAGCGCGTGCTCGAAATAGGTCTCGTTCAGGGCGCCCGGGGTGAGAAGGCCGATCCGCCCCTCCCCCGTCCGGTCGAGCTTGAGCAGGGATGTCCGGAAGGCCTGGAAGAAGCCGGCGAGGCGCTCCATGCGCATATTGCGCGAGACGTCCGGCAGGGCGCGGCTGAGCGCAAGGCGGTTTTCCAGTGCGTAGCCGGTGCCGGAGGGCGCCTGTGTGCGATCGGAAAGCACCCACCAGCGGCCGTCCGGTCCGCGGCCGACATCAGCAGCGTAGAAGCGCAGGAAGCGGCCGCCGCGCGGCTTCACGCCGACCAGAGGACGGAGGAATTCCGGGCTGCCCGCCACCGCAGCGGCCGGCAAAGCGCCGTTGCGCACGAGATTTGCCGGGCCGTAGAGATCGGCCAACAGCCGGTCCAGAAGCTCGGCGCGCTCGGCCAGGCCCTTGGCGAGTTGCGCCCAGTCGGCCTGGTTGATCAGCAGCGGAATGTGGCTCAGCGCCCAAGGGCGCTCGCGCCCCCCGGCATCGTCATAGACCCGGTAGAAAACGCCGCTGTCGCGCAGATAACGGTCGGCCGCCCCGAAGCGCCGGCCAAGCTCGTCCCGGCCGAGTTCCGCCATCGCGGCGAGGAACGGGACCCAATGAGGGCGCGGATGGCCATCCGCGTCCATCATCTCGTCGCGCACCCCGGGAAGCGGCGCATAGCCGGCGACCATGCTCGCCACCGCAGCCTCCTGGAATGCCTCGCTGCGCTGCTCCGCCCCGGCCACGCTCAGCCCTTCCTGCCTCGGCTGGGGTCTGCACCCCCGGCCATGCGCCCCTGCACGACCGCAGCCTTCCGCAGGGCATTAGACCTGCGATCGCTGGCCAGGGGAAGCCGCTTTTTCCGGCAGAGCGTCCTGCAAGCCGTTGAACCGCTGCGCTTTCCGGCCGCGGCGGCGCGCGACGCGGAATGCCGGGCACCGCCCCGCCGCAAAGCGCGGGGCCGCCGGCCTATATGCCGGCGGGGCGCCGCAGATCCAAAGTGGTCGGGAAGGCGTCCGATCCGTTTTCAGCGGGGACGTGCGGCACCCCCGGCGTGTGGCCGAAGGTCTGGAAGCGGGCGAGCCGCCGTGCCTCGGCCTCGTAGGAATTGACCGGATAGGTGTCGTAGCTGCGCCCGCCGGGATGCGACACGTGATAGACGCAGCCGCCGCGCGAGCGCCCGGCCCAGGTGTCGATCACCTCGAAGGTGAGCGGCGTGTGGACCGGGATGGTCGGATGGAGGCCGTTCGGCGGCTGCCACGCTTTGTAGCGCACGCCGCCGACAAAGGTCCCGTTCCGCCCGGTCGCCGCCAGCGGAACACGCCGCCCGTTGCAGGCGACGAGATAGCGGGCGGGATTGAACCCTTCGACCTTCACCTGAATGCGTTCGACCGACGAATCCACGTAGCGCACGGTGCCGCCGACCGCATTCTCCTCGCCGAGCACATGCCACGGCTCGAGCGCGCTGCGCAGCTCGACATCGATCCCCGCCCGCTGGATCTTTCCGAAGGCGGGGAAACGGAACTCGTACTGCGCTTTGAACCAGAGCGGATCGAAGGCGTAGCCGGCCTCCTTCAGATCTTCGAGCACGCCTTCGAAATCCGCCCACACATAATGCGGCAGCATGAAGCGGTCGTTGAGCCCGGTGCCCCAGCGCGCGCATCCGCCTTGGATCGGGGCACGCCAGAGCATGGCGATCAAGGCCCGCAGCAGCAATTGCTGGGCGAGGCTCATCCGCCAGTCCGGCGGCATCTCGAAGCAGCGGAACTCGACCAGGCCGAGGCGGCCGGTCGCGCCGTCCGGCGAATAGAGCTTGTCGATCGAGATTTCGGTGCGATGCGTGCTGCCGGTCACGTCGATCAGGATGTTGCGGAACAGCCGGTCGACCAGCCAGGGCGGGGGCGGCACGTCCTTGCCCGGCAGCGGCACCTTGGAGAGCGCGATCTCCAGCTCGTAAAGGCTGTCGTGGCGGGCCTCGTCGATGCGGGGATGCTGCGAGGTGGGGCCGATGAACAGGCCGGAGAACAGATAGGACAGGGACGGATGGCGCTGCCAATAGAGGATCAGGCTCTTGAGCAGGTCAGGTCGACGCAGAAACGGGCTGTCGGCCGGGGTCGCGCCGCCCACCACCACATGGTTGCCACCGCCGGTTCCGGTATGGCGGCCGTCGGTCATGAATTTTTCGGTGCCGAGCCGCGCCAGCCGCGCCTCCTCGTAGAGGATGCGCGTGGTCTCGACGCATCCCCGCCAGGTGGCGGAGGGGTGGACGTTCACCTCCAGCACGCCGGGATCGGCGGCCACCCCGATCACCTGCAACCGCGGGTCAAAGGGCGGCGGATAGCCTTCGACATGGACCGGCATGCCCATTTCGGCGGCGGTCGCCTCCACCGCCGCGAGGAAATCGAGATAATCCTCCAGCGTCTCGCAGGGCGGCATGAACACACAGATCCGCCCGTCGCGGGCCTCGATCGAGACCGCCGTGCGCACCGCGCGGGCGACCGGATCGACGACCTTGGCGATATGGTCGGCGAGGATCTGGCGCGACCGCTCGGCCGCCGGCACATGTCCGGTCCCCACGTCGCGCTGATAGCTTTGGGCGACCTTGTCGGGATCTGGCAGCGGACCGCGCATTTCCAGCGGATCGGCCGGAACCGTATGGGGATAGACGATCGGCGGGAGGTAGGGCAGCGAATCGAGCGGCAGACGGAAGCCGATGGCGCTGTCGCCGGGCACCAGGAACAGATGGTCGCGCCGGAAGGTCCAGACCTCGCTGAGCCATCCGCCGCCCGCTTTGGCGTTCAGGCGCTGCACCGGAATGACATAGCCGCGGGGCGAGAGCATGCCGGAGGTGATCGCCTTGGCGAGCGTGAGGCGCGCCTCGGGATCCTCGAGCCGCTTGTCACCCGGCTTGAGATTCTCCGGGAGCTTGGCCTCCTTCAGGAGGAAATGGGAAATGTCCTCATAGGCCGGGTGGACATATTTCGGACCGAGGCCGAGGCGTTCGGCGAGCAGCGTGGCGAAGCGCTCGGCCTCGGCCGGGCCGACGCCGTAATCCTTCTCCTCGTCCGCGATCAGGCCCTCGTCGCCCCAGACCGGTTTGCCGTCCTTGCGCCAGAACAGGCCGAAGCTCCAGCGCGGCAGGGGCTCGCCGGGATACCATTTGCCCTGGCCATAATGCAGCAGCCCGCCGGGCGCGAAGCGCTTGCGCAGGCGGCGGATCAGATCGTCCGCGCGCGCCCGCTTGGTCGGGCCGAGGGCGGCGGTGTTCCATTCCGCGCCCTCATAATCGTCGATCGAGACGAAGGTCGGCTCGCCGCCCATGGTGAGCCGCACGTCATGCGCCTGAAGATCCGCATCCACCTTCTCGCCGAGCGCGTCGAGCGCCGCCCAGCTCTCGTCGGAGAATGGCAGCGTCACGCGCGGCGCCTCGGCGACGCGGGTGACCGTCATTTCGAAATCGAACGTGACCTCGGCCGGCTCGACCAGACCGCTAATCGGTGCCGCGGAGCGGTAATGCGGCGTCGCGGCGAGCGGGATATGGCCCTCGCCACACAAAAGGCCCGATGTGGCGTCGAGGCCGATCCAGCCTGCGCCGGGCAGGTACACCTCGGCCCACGCGTGCAGATCGGTGAAATCCACGTCTGTCCCGGACGGCCCGTCGAGCGATTTCACGTCCGGCTTCAATTGGATCAGATAGCCCGACACGAAGCGCGCCGCGAGACCGAGCCGGCGCAGCGTCTGCACCAGGAGCCAGCCAGAATCCCGGCACGAGCCGAGCGCGCTTTCGAGCGTCTCGTCCGGGGTCTGAACCCCCGGCTCCATGCGGATGACGTAGCCGACCTTGTTCTGAACCTTCTGGTTCAGTTCGACCAGGAAGTCGACCGTGCGGCGGGTCTCGGTCGAGACGGTGGCGACGAAGGCGTCGAGCAGCGGCCCGCCGTCCTGAAGCTCCAGATAGGGGGTCAGCTCGGTCTTCAGCTCGGCCGAGTAGGTGAAGGGGAAATTCTCGGCCGCATCCTCGATGAAGAAATCGAAGGGATTGATGACCGCGAGGCTGGCGAGGAGATCCACCTCGACCTTGAACTCCGTGGCGCGCTCGGGGAAGACCAGCCGGGCCTGCCAATTGCCGAACGGATCCTGCTGCCAATTGATGAAGTGCTCGGCGGGCGAGATCTTCAGGCTGTAGGCCGGCACATCCGTCCGGCTGTGCGGCGCGGGCCGCAGCCGGATGATCTGCGGCCCGAGAGCGACCGGCCGGTCATAGGTGTAGCTGGTGACGTGGTGCAGGTTCGCGAGGATGGGCATTTCGGGTCACCGGCGGCTGGGGGCAAGGCTCAGCCCAAGGTTAAACAAGGGGTTACGTGCCTCAAAGCTCGACTTTGCGGCGGCCTGCCGCATAAGCAGGCAGCCCCGGGCGCGGGCGCGGCACCGCGCGAACGGTCCCGCGTGTCCTCACGCGGTGGCCGGCGCAGCCGGCCCCGCCGGCGGGTGGCCGCCGCCCGACGCCGCATGGCCCGGTGCCATTTTGGGCTTCTTCTTCAGCACCTTCTCCTCGAAAATCTGCAGCACCGTGTAGAAGGACGGCACGAAGAGGACCGCGAGGCAGGTGGAGGCGAGCATGCCGGACACCACGGCGATGCCGATCGACTTGCGCGAATTGGCACCGGCACCGGTCGCGAAGACCAGCGGCAGCACGCCGAGGATGAAGGCGAAGGAGGTCATCAGGATCGGCCGGAACCGGAGGCGCGAGGCCTCGATCGCGGCTTCCATGATCCCCATCCCCTCGGCGCGCTTCTCGCGGGCATATTCGACGATCAGGATCGCGTTTTTGGAGGCGAGCGCAATCAGCAGGACGAGCCCGATCTGGGTGTAGAGATTGTTCGCGGCCCCGAGCGCGGTCAGCGCGCCCACCGTGCCGAGCAGCGCCAGCGGCACCGCGAGGATCACCGAGAGCGGCAGGATCCAGCTCTCGTACTGGCCCGCCAGCACCATGTAGACCAGCAGGATGGCGAAGGCGAAGACGTAATACATCTGCGCGCCGACCACCTGCTCCTGATACGACATGGCGGTCCATTCGAAACCCATGCCCGGCGGCAGGGTCGCGGCGGCGATCTGCTCCATCAGCGTCATCGCCTGCCCCGAGGAGAAGCCCGGCGCATTGGTGCCGACAATGGTCGCGGTCGGATAGAGATTGTAGAGCGAGATCAACGGAGCCCCGGCAACCATGCGCACGTCGATGAAGGTGCCGAGCGGAACCATCGTGCCGTCTGGCGTGCTAACCTTCAGGTTCTGCAGATCCTCCGGAAGCAGGCGCGAGGCGGCCTCGGCCTGGACATAGACCTGGAAGACGTTGCCGAACTTGTTGATCTGGGTGACGTAGCTCGATCCCACATATGACGAGAGGGTGGTGAAGATCTGGTTCACCGAGACGCCGAGCTGCTGCGCCTTGATGCGGTTCACATCGACCTGAAGTTGCGGGGCGCTGGCGCGGAACGAGGTGTTGAGATGCGACAGGCTTGACTGCGCCGTGCCCTTCTCGACCAGGGCGTCGGCGACGTTCTGCAGCAGATTATAGTCGAAATTGCCGTCGCGGATCTGCGGCTGCATGGTGAAGCCGGACGCATTGCCGATGCCCTGGATCGCCGGCGGCACGAGCACCATGACGATCGCCCCCTCGATCTTGGCGAATGCCCGGTTCATGTTCGTGTAGATGGAGAGGAGATCCTGCCCCTTCTCCTTTTCGCGCACACTCCAATCGGTAAACGGGACATAGATGACGCCGCCATTGGCCAGCGTCGCGCTGTTGTCCAGGATCGAGATGCCGGAAATGCCGAGCACCGTCTTGACCCCCGGAATCTTCATCGTGATTTCCGAGACCTCCTCCACCATGCGGCGGGTGCGCTCCATGGAGGCCGAGTCCGGCAATTGAATGCCGAGGATCACATAGCCCTGATCCTCGATCGGCAGGAACGAGGTGGGCAGGCGCGACAGGCCCCAGCCGGCGACCCCCATCAGAACCAGGGCAATCACCACCATCATTTTGGAATGGTGCACCATACGGCTGATGAGTGCGGTGTAGCCATGTTCGCACTTGTCGTAGACGGCATTGAACCCCTTGTAGAAGAAGTTCTTCTTCTCGGGCGGCGTGGGCTTGCGCAGCCACAAGGCGCACTGGGTCGGCTTCAGGGTGGCGGCGTTGATCGCCGAGATGAAGGCGGTGGCCGCGATCACCAGGGCGAACTGCTTGAACATCTCGCCGCTGAGTCCGGGAATGAACGAGGCCGGCAGGAACACCGACATCAGGACGAGCGTGATGCCGATGACCGGGCCGAACAGTTCGTCCATGGCCTTTTCCGCCGCCGGCTGGCCCTCCATCCCCTCCTCGATATGCCGCGCCACGCCCTCCACGATCACGATCGCATCGTCGACGACGATGCCGATGGCGAGAATCAAGGCGAACAGGGTGGAGAGGTTGACGGTGAAGCCGAGCGCCGCCATCGCCGCGAACGCGCCGATGATGGTGACCGGCACGGTCGTCGCCGGGACCAATGTCGCCCGCCAATCCTGCAGGAACAGCATGATGACGATCAGCACCAGGATGCCGGCCTCGAACAGGGTCTTGTAGACCTCGTTGATCGAGGCGGTCACGAACAGCGTCGTATCGAACGGAATGTGGTAGGCGACGCCGTCGGGGAAGGTCTTGGACAATTCGTCCATCTTCTTCTTCACCTCGGCCGCGACCTGGAGCGCGTTCGCATCGGGGAGCTGGAAGATGGCGATGCCGGCAGCCGGCTTGTTGTCCTGGGTGAAGGTCTTGGAATAGGTCTGCGCGCCGAGCTCGACCCGGCCGATGTCCCGGATGCGGACCACCCGCCCGCCGCTCTGATTGTCGGACTTGACGATGATGTTCTCGTAGTCGACGACGTCGTTCAGCCGGCCCTGGATATTGACGGTGTATTGGAAATTGGCGCTGGCGGGCGCCGGCGGCATGCCGACCTGGCCGGCCGTGACCTCCTGGCTCTGGCCCTGAATGGCATTGATGACGGACGATGGCGTGAGCCCGACGGCCTGCATCTTGTCGGCGTCCATCCAGACGCGCATCGCATACGTCCCGGACCCGAACACCGAGACCGTGCCGACCCCGGGCAGGCGCTCAAGTTCGTTCTCGATGAAGATGCTGGCGTAATTGTTCAGATAGAGGCCGTCGAACTTGCCGTCGGGCGACGTCAGGGTGACGAACTCCAGGATCGACGTGCCTTTCTGGAGCACGGTGACGCCCTGGGTCTGCACCGCCTGCGGCAGCGAGGCGAGCGCGATCGCCACCCGATTCTGCACCAGCACCTGCGCCATGTTCGGATCGGTGCCGATGTCGAAGGTCACGACCAGCGTATAAGTGCCGTCGGAGGCGGCCCAGGACTGCATGTAGATCATGCCCTGGACGCCGTTGACCTGCTCTTCGATCGGCAGGGCGACGGTGTCGATCATCGTCTTGGCGCTGGCGCCGGGATAGGAGGTCGTCACCGACACGGTGGGCGGAACGATGTTCGGATACTGTGCCACCGGCAGGCGGATCAGGCAGACGAGGCCGATCACCACGAACAGGATCGCGAGCACGTTTGCCAAAACCGGCCGCTCGATGAAAAAGCGCGAGATCATGGGCGCCGCCTAGGTTCGAGAAGCCGGGATCAGTTTTTCGGAGCGGCCGGCGGCGAGCCAGCGGGGGCGGAGGAAGGGTCGATCGGTGCGCGCGGCGGGGGCACCTGCCCCATGGTGCCGGTCTCCGGCGTCACGCTCGCGCCCGGAATGGCGCGCTGGAGGCCGTTGATCACCACCTGCGTGCCCGCGGCGAGGCCGCTGTCGATCGCCCGGAGCCCCTTGTCCTGGAGTTGGCCGAGCGACACCTGCGTCTGCGCCACCTTTTTGTCCTTGTCGACCGTCAGCACATAGGCGCCACTCTGATTGGTGGCGATGGCGCTGTCATTGACCAGCACCATCGGCGTCGCCGGGCCGAGCGGAAGCCGCACGCGGGCGAACAGGCCGGGGATGAGCGCCAGGTTGGGATTGTCGAAGATGCCGCGCACCGTGAGCGTGCCGGTATTGGCGTCGACCTGCGGCGAGACATAATCGAGCTTGCCCTTATGGGGATAGCCCTGCTCGGTCTGGAGCCCGATTTCCACGGGGATGTTCGCGAGATCCTGGGCGACCGATTGCAGCGTCCGGCCCTGGGCGGCGAGGCCCTCTTTGATCCGCAGCACCTGGGTCTCGGACAAAGTGAACCAGACATAGATCGGATTCACCTCGACGATGGTCGCGAGCTTGGTCGGACCGCTATAGCCGACCAGGGCGCCGACATCCTGAAGATGCGCCGTCACCACGCCATCGAAGGGCGCCGTCACTTCCGTATAGCCGAGATTGATCTTCGCGATATCCAGCGAGGCCTGGGCGTTGGCGACGTTCGCCACCGCCTGGTCGCGCTTGGCACGCGCCGAATCGAGGGTGGCCTGCGAGGCGAAGTCCTGCTTGGCGAGCTGGTTCTGCCGGTTGAACTCGGCTTCCGCCTGAACCTGGGCCGCCTGGTTGGAGGCGAGGGTCGCCTGCGCCTGGGCGACGTCAGCCTTGTACTGGTCCTGCTCGATCACGAACAGGACGGTGCCCTTCTTCACGAGGGCGCCGTCCGTATATTTGATCGCCGTCAGAAAGCCCTGCACGCGGGCATTGAGATCGACCGAATTGATGGACGCGGTGTTGCCGGTGAGCTGAAGGTAGCGCGTCACGGGCTGCTCGAGCGCCGGGGCCACCGTCACGGTCGGCGGCGGCGGCGCGACATACTGGTTCTTCTCCTCGCACCCCGCGAGCAGAAGAGAGCCGGCCAAGCCCGCCGCGAGGGCCATGCCCCGCCGGCCGCCGGCGCCAGCGAAACTGCAAGCGCCGCAGAAAGAAATCACCCCGGCCATACCCCAACCCCCGGACCGTGCACGTCGAGCGGATACTAAGCAGCGGACCCTCCCCTGTCCATGTCACTTAACGGCGATGCCGGCCCCGCCGCCGGCCGCTCCGCCTCCGGTGACCCGCTTGCCCAACGGACACCGACACCATGCATGCTGCGATGCAGCGCGGAGCGATCATCGGCGTTCGGCTCATTGACAAGCCCCCGCCCCGTTCATAAGTCTCCCCTCGGCGCAACGGTGTCCTCCACCCAGCCGTCAGCCGGACGCGGCCAGAGTGCCGGCAGCTTCCATTGGCAGCGACAATCGGGCGCGATCCGTTTCGACTTGGTGACGCCGCATTGCTGGCGTCGAAGGAGGGCGCCATTGACCGGACGGTGCGGCCGGGCGGTTCCGGTGCTCCCGTCCCCACGGAACGAATAGAGACCAGGCCCATGCTAGGTGGAATTGCCCGCAAGCTGTTCGGATCGTCGAACGACCGCAGGGTCAAGGGCTTTCGCCCCACCGTCCAGGCGATCAACGCGCTGGAGGCCGAGCTTACCGGCCTTTCCGACGCCCAGCTGCGCGCGCGCACCGACGCGTTCCGGGCCGAATTGGCCGGCGGCAAGGATCTGGACGATCTGCTGGTTCCCGCCTTCGCCACGGTGCGCGAAGCGTCCAAACGGGTGCTCGGACTGCGCCCGTTCGACGTGCAGCTGATCGGTGGCATGGTGCTGCATCAGGGCGGCATCGCGGAAATGAAGACCGGCGAAGGCAAGACCCTCGTCGCCACCGCCCCCGTCTATCTCAACGCGCTCGCCGGAAAGGGCGTGCACGTCGTGACGGTGAACGACTATCTGGCCCGCCGCGACGCGGAGTGGATGGGCCGCATCTACAATTTCCTCGGGCTGAGCACCGGCATCATCGTCCACGGCCTGGACGACGAGCAGCGCCGGGCTGCCTACATGTCGGACGTCACCTACGCGACCAACAACGAGCTCGGCTTCGATTATCTGCGCGACAATATGAAGTATGAGCGCGGCCAGATGGTGCAGCGGCCGCACTTCTTCGCCATCGTCGACGAGGTGGATTCGATTCTGGTCGACGAGGCGCGCACGCCGCTGATCATTTCCGGTCCGCTCGACGACCGCTCGGATTTCTACAACACCATCGACACCTTCATTCCCCGCCTGGACAAGAAGGACTACGAGGTCGACGAGAAGCAGCGCTCCGTCGCCATGACCGAACAGGGCATGGAGACGATGGAGCAGATGCTCTCATCCGCCGGTCTGCTGAAGACCGGTTCGCTCTACGACATCGAGAACGTCTCGGTGGTGCACCATGTGAACCAGGCGCTGCGCGCCCACACGCTGTTCCAGCGCGACAAGGACTACATCGTCCGCAACGGCGAAGTGGTGATCATCGACGAGTTCACCGGCCGCATGATGCCCGGCCGGCGCTATTCGGAGGGCCTGCATCAGGCGCTCGAAGCGAAGGAACGCGTCCCGGTCCAGCCGGAGAACCAGACCCTCGCCTCGATCACCTTCCAAAACTATTTCCGCCTCTACCAGAAGCTGGCCGGCATGACCGGCACCGCCTCGACCGAAGCGGCGGAGTTCGGCGACATCTACAAGCTGGACGTGGTGGAAATCCCGACCAACGTGCAGGTCGCCCGCATCGATGACGACGACGAGGTCTATCGCACCGCCGCCGAGAAATACGACGCGATCATCAAGCTGATCGAGGAGGCGCACGGGCGCAATCAGCCGATCCTGGTCGGAACCACCTCGATCGAAAAGTCGGAGCTGCTCGCCGAATTGCTGCTGAAGGCGGGGTTCGCGCAGAAGGACTTCTCCGACCCGGACGCCTTCACCGGCCATGTCCAGGGCAAGAATTTCGCGGTGCTGAACGCCCGCTATCACGAGCAGGAAGCCTATATCGTCGCCCAGGCCGGCGTGCCGGGTTCGGTGACCATCGCCACCAACATGGCGGGACGCGGCACCGACATCCAGCTCGGCGGCAATGCCGACATGCGGATCGGGCAGGAATTGAAGGATCTGCCCGCGGATGCGCCCGAGCGCGCCGCGCGCGAGGCGGAGATCCGCGCGGAGGTCGCCGCGCTCAAGAAGAAGGCGTTGGAAGCCGGCGGCCTGATGGTTCTGGGCACCGAGCGCCACGAAAGCCGGCGCATCGACAATCAGCTGCGCGGACGCTCCGGGCGCCAGGGCGACCCGGGACACTCCAAATTCTTCCTGTCGCTCGACGACGACCTGATGCGGATCTTCGGATCCGACCGCCTCGACAGCATGCTGCAGCGCCTCGGCCTGAAGGAAGGCGAGGCGATCATCCATCCCTGGATCAACAAGGCGTTGGAGAAGGCGCAGCAGAAGGTCGAGGCGCGGAATTACGACATCCGCAAGAACCTGCTGAAATATGACGACGTCCTGAACGACCAGCGCAAGGTCGTTTTCGAGCAACGGCTCGATCTGATGAATGACGGCGACATCGCCGAGACCGTCGAGGACATGCGCCACTCGGTGATCCACGATTTGGTCGCCAAATACATCCCGGTTAATTCCTACCCCGAGCAATGGGACGTGAAGGGCCTGGACTTCGCGGTGCGCGACGTGCTGACCCTCGATCTGCCGGTGTCCGACTGGGCGAAGGAAGAGGGCATCGGCGCCGAGGAGGTGACGCAGCGCATCGTGCAGCGCGCCGACGAATGGATGGCCGGAAAAAGCGCCCAATACGGGCCGGATCTGATGCGCTACGTCGAGAAGTCGGTGCTGCTTCAGACGCTCGACCATCTCTGGCGCGAGCACATCGCGATGCTCGACCATCTGCGCCAGGTGATCGGCCTGCGCGGCTACGGCCAGCGCGACCCGCTCAATGAGTACAAGTCGGAGGCGTTCCAGCTCTTCGCCGCCATGCTCGGCCGGCTGCGCGAGATCGTCACCTCGCAATTGATGCGGGTCGAGATCGTCACCGCGCCTCCGCCCATGGCGGAATTGCCGGCCATGGAAGGCCATCATATCGATGCCACCACGGGCGAGGATGAAATGGCGATGGCCGGCGCGGCGATCGGCCGGCGTCCCCAGCCGGCTCTGACCGGCGACGTCGCCGTGGCGGAGCGCAACCCCGAGGATCCCTCCACCTGGGGCAAAGTGGGCCGGAACGAGAACTGTCCCTGCGGCTCCGGCAAGAAATACAAGCACTGCCACGGCCGCTTCGCCTGACGGCGAACCGGCCGGAGGGGACCGGGTTGGCTGCCTGCCCTCCCCTCTCTTCCGCATGGACGTGATGCGTGCCGGAACGGCTTCGTTCCGGCACGCTTTGTGATCAGCGCGCGCGCAACGCTCCGGAGCGCGGCCGGGGCGTGCCCGCGCCAGTGAAGCCCGGGCGGCGATGGCGGTTACCCGGCCGCGTGCGCGGCTCCGTCCCCGGTTCAACGGAAAACCGACCTGCCCCTCCGGACGCTGGCCTCGGCCCGCGAACATGCCGCCGCGACCGCACCGGCGCGCAGGCGGGCTCCTGCCCGCGTCCGTCAGCGGGCGGTGGTGAAGCCGGTCGTTCCGACGATGGTGGTGGACCCTGCGAGCGGCGCCGGGGGCGGGGCGAAGCCCGGCTCACGCGACAGGCTCGCCGTCTGCTGTTCGGGCGCGCCCGCCGTAGCCGCGGCTGGGACGGAGGAGGGCGCCGTCGCGGCGCGCGATGCGGGCACCGGAGACGCCGCCGGGCGCACCGGAGCAGGTGCCGCGAGGGTCGGACGCGGCGGCGGCGCGGCCGGTGCGACCGCGGGTGTCAAGGGCTCGGCGGCCGGCGTCGCTGCCGGGTTGAAGCCGAGCATCTTTGCGAACGACAGGCCTTCCGGATCGGTCGATGCGACACGCGTCGCCGCATCGGGCGCGGCCGGAGCAGGCGCGGCGTCGGGAGAGGCCGGCGCGCCGGGCCGGGCCGTGAAGATCGCCGGCTGCGCCGCCGCAAGAAGGCTTCCGGTCGGCGTACCGATCGGGCTGAAGCCGTCATCCGCGACCCGCGGCGGATTGGTGGTCTTGGCCGGCATGGTTCCCGGCACGGGGCCGGCCACCACGATCTGCCCATCATTGTGCGACGGGTTCAGCTCCTTGAACTTGGCGAGGAACACAGGGTGCATGCCGCCGTCGATGCCGGCGCGGTTCGGCGCGCTCGGCGTGCTCGAAACCAGTTCTGCCACCTTCGTCTCGTCGGCCCGCGCCTTGGCGGAAACCGCCTCGGCGACATCGACGGGAACGGTGTAGCTCGGGCATGGCGCCGAGGCGTCGAACCCGCGCGGACCCTCGGCCGTCGCGTTGAACAGATAGCGCCGATTGCACACATTCACCTTCGGCTCACGCTTCGTGACCTCGAACGTGTCCACGCCTTCCTTCAGATTCTTCCAGAAGGGCATGTTGGGATTGTTGCGGTGCTTGGCGAGATTGACCGGCGTCATGCGGAACGGCAGCGCCTGAACCTGGAACGCCTTCTGGCCGCCGGCGAACGAATCGCGGGCGAGCGCGAAGATCTCGGACACCTGTTCGTCGGTCATCGCGTAGCATCCGGCCGACGAGCAGTCGCCGTGCACCATCAGGAAGTCGCCGGTCCGGCCATAGGCCCGGTCATAGGCGTTGGGGAAGCCGAGATTGAAGGCGAGATAATAGCTGGAATTCGGGTTCATCTGTCCCGGAGTGATCGTATAGAAGCCCTCCGGCGCCTGGCGGTCGCCGACCCGCACCTTCGGCCCGAGATCGCCGGACCAGCGGCAGATCGGATAGGTCTTCAAGAGCGCGAAGTCCCCGTCCCGCTTCTGCTTCCAGACCTCGAGTTCGGATTCCTGCTTGTAGATCCGCACCAGGATCGGGCTTTCCGGCGTCATGCCCTTTTCGTCGATCAGCGCCAGCGTCTTCGCCGAGAGCGGCTGCCTGGCACGGGCGGAAATGTCGTAGGAATCACCGTTGCATCCGGCGAGCGCCAGAGCGGCACAGGCCGCCAAGGCGGCGAGGCGGACGCGGGACAGAAGCGGCTGCGGACGGCTCAACGCAAAACTCCAATGTCCGATCCGGATGCGGAGAGCGACATGGATAGACCTCCAGCCTTGACGCCGGGTTACTACAAGATGGCGAAAACGGGAAGCTATCCGGCCCTTTCCGGCACACAAGCCGGCAAATGCGGCCAAGATGAGATGGTTCCGCCCCCCGCGCCCCCGTCGCACGGCCCGGCGCAAGCTTCGCGGCACGAGCAGGATCAGCCGGCGTTCCTTGATGCGGAACGCTCTGCTGGCGGATTAACCATGGCGGCGAAAGTTCCGGCCCGCGGCGCCAGTCAGAGGGTTCGTCCGATCGCGAGGAACTTCTCGCGCCGCGCCTTGCGCAAAGCCGGACCGTCGAGGTCTTTCAGACCGGCAAGCGCGGTCTCGATCGCCTCCGAGGTCGCCGCGATCGCCGTCGGCGCGTCGCGATGGGCGCCGCCGGCCGGCTCGCGGACGATCGTGTCGACCACGCCGAACCGCATGAGATCCTGGGCGGTGATCTTCATGTTGGTCGCGGCATCCTGGGCCTTCGCCGTGTCGCGCCACAGGATCGAGGCTGCGCCCTCCGGCGAGATCACGCTGTAGATCGCATGCTCCAGCATGAGCACGGAATTCGCGGTGGCGAGGGCAATGGCGCCGCCCGATCCGCCTTCGCCGATGATGACGGCGACATTGGGCACGCTGAGCCCGAGGCAGGCATCCGTCGAGCGGGCGATCGCTTCGGCCTGGCCGCGCTCTTCCGCGCCGATGCCCGGATAGGCCCCGGCGGTGTCGACGAGGGCGATCACCGGCACCTGGAACCGCTCGGCGAGTTCCATCAGACGCACCGCCTTGCGGTAGCCCTCGGGGCGCGCCATGCCGAAATTGTGACGCAGCCGGGCCTCCGTGTTCGAGCCCTTCTCATGGCCGATGACGCACACCGCTTCGCCCTTGAAGCGGGCGAAGCCGCCGATGATCGCTTCGTCCTCGCCGAACTTGCGGTCGCCCGCGAGCGGCGTGAACTCGTCGAACAGGCCCTTGGCGAAATCGGAGAAGTGCGGCCGGGAGGGGTGCCGCGCGACCAGAGTCTTCTGCCAGGGCGTGAGATTGGAATAGAGCTGGGTCAACGCCTCGGCGGCCTTGGCCTCCAGCCTCTGCACCTCTTCCGCGATGGCGACGCCGTCGCCGGTCGAGAGCGTGCGCAGCTCTTCGACCTTTGCCTCGAGCTCGGCCACGGGCTTTTCGAAGTCCAGATAGCTGCGCATGCCTGTCCGTTGGTTCCGGGAAGAAGGGAGCCGGCACGTCGCCGGCCCGGGCGCGCGCGGAAGCTGCCCGCGGGGGGCCGCCGAGTCAAGCTTCGCAGGACAAGGCGGCATTTCACCCGGCCTCCGCAACTTCGACGCGCCGACGGCGTTCTTCGATATGGATATGAACCCGAAGGCCCGCAATGCCCCATTCGTCAGATGACACCGCAGACCGTCCGCATCCCGATGCCCCGTCCGGCGCCGAGCCGGGGGCGAAGACGGAGGAGAAGCGGAAAGCGGGGGCCGATCCGGCCGCCGGTCCCCATGCCAAGCCCCATCTCGTCGATGAGGAGAAGACCCCCGGCGCCGGAAGCCTGCCCGATCCCGACAAGCCGCACGAGGGCGACGCCACCACGGGCTGACGCGGCCGGAGGACCCCGGCGCTCGGCTTCGGCGCGATGCGAAAGACCGCTCTGTTCAATCGGCCTCGCCTTGGCTATTGCTGCTGCCCGAACGTGCGGGCGACGCTCGTGGGCCGCCCCGCCTGCCGAGGATTATGCTGACGATGCGCGCCATACTCGACGTCATCCTGATCGTGCTCCAGCTCTATGTCTGGGTGCTGATCGCCGCTGCCGTGCTGTCCTGGCTGGTGGCGTTCAACGTGGTGAACCCGCACAATCAGTTCGTCCGCACGATCGGCGAGGTCATCTATCGCATGACCGAGCCCGTGCTGGCGCCGATCCGCCGCATCCTGCCGAGCCTCGGCGGCCTCGATCTGTCGCCGATGGTGCTGATCCTGATTATCTTCTTCATCGAGCGGGTGATCGGTCTCTACATCTACCCTTACGTCTTCTGACCCGGCGTGCCGTTCTGGCAGGCCGATGCCGGCGGCTTTTCCGTCCGGGTGCGGGTGACGCCGAAGGGCGGCCGCGACGCCATCGACGGGCCGGCACGGCTCGCGGACGGAAGCGACGTGCTGAAAGTGCGCGTGCGGGTCGCGCCGGAAGACGGTGCGGCGAATGCCGCGGTCGGGCGGGTCCTGGCCGAGGCGTTCGACCTCGCCCCCTCGCGGGTCGTCCTCGCCGCAGGCGCGACCAGCCGCATCAAGACATTCCGCCTGGACGGGGACCTCGGCACGCTCGCCACGATCGCCGCCGCTCTCGCCTCATCCAAGGATTGAGCGGCATCGGCCGGACGGCATGCTCCCGTGCGATCTTCGACCGCGGGGAAAACGACCGAACAGCGCGAGAACGCCCTCGACGCATCCGCATCGCGCCTTCCGGCAACCATGGAGAAATATAGATATATCGAGCAACTTTTGCGCGATATGCTCCGGTTTCAACCCTGGGCGCGGTGAGAACACCGAACGAAGCCATCCATCACCCACGCCGCGCCTTGCCATGGCGAAGATGCTCCTGCGCGAATCCCTTGGGCGCCGACCCTTCCGCTGTTTCCGAGATCCCGCGGGAGTGACCACCGTCCGCGGTGGCTGGATGTTCCGGCATGACCCGCGCGCATCGGATGCGCGCGATGCCGGTTACCGGCCTGTGGGACGAGATCCATCCCCCAGGCCGATATCCCTCCAGCAGAACCGCCGCGGTCCGATATGTAAACGCCAGGCAACATCGGCGAACTCAAGAGTTTCATGAGCTCGACTGCCCGATTTGCGTCAGAACGGAACGGAGAAGCGGGCACTCAGCTCCTGACCCAGGAAGTCGTTTCCGATCTGTGCCTTGTAATCGGCCCTCAGCTCCAGGCCGCCAACATGATAAAGCTGCAGGCCGAGGCCGACATCGAGCAGGGTGTCGGGCATGGAGACCGTGGTGGTGTAGGTGGGCACGCCCACGCCGACGCCCTCAAGGCTGGTCTCCGTGTCGAGACCGTCATTGGACAGGAAGGTGGCACCGACGGAGGCGTAAGGCCGCAGCCAGGCATCCGGACTCACATTGAACCGCGCGCCCATCTCCAGATTAGGGCTGAAGGCGAAGGTCCATTCGTTCATGTCGCCGAACAGCAGGTTGACGCCGGCAGCCGGACTTTCCGAATAGCCGGGCATGTAGGTGTAGATGACGTCGAAGTCCGCATAGGGCTTCAGGTACCAATCCGTGAAGGCGAACTCGTAGGCCGCCCGGAGCCGGCCGCCGGCGGTGAAAATGCCGGTGCTGCTCTGCGTCAGGTAGGTGTTGGAGCCGACTTGGACATATCGGTCGTTGTCGAACCCCCCGAAGCCCACATGGGCGGCGGCAGAGAGCAGCCAGGGACCGATCTGGCGCTTCAGGGCCACCGAAGCATCGGCCGCCTGGCCGTCCGTATCGGACCAGCCGTTGGCGGGCGAGACGGACGAGGTGGTGAAGGCCGCCGTCACGCCAAGGAACCAGTCGGTGAGGATCTCCTTCTGGGCACCCACGCGGTAGGTCAGCGCGTTCACCGTGTATCCGTTCACCTGGTTCGTGGAATACTGCTCCGTGCGCGAACCGCTGAGACGCGCCCACGCGCAGTCCGTCTCTTGGAGCAGCGTCCCGGTTCCGGTGAAGACAGGGCAGCTCTGAGAGGCGCTCATGGACGCCCGCGCGCCATGGGTCTGGGTGATTGCGGGCGTATTGTTCTCCTCCGCCGACAGGCTGTTCATTTGCTGCTCATAGGCGGCGGTGGAACCGATGGCGGCGAGGCTCGCAAAGAGGCTGCCCATGCCGTCCCCGCCGCTGGTCCAGGCGCTCTGGAGATGCTGGGCCAGGGCGACCTCGCTCGGGTTGAGGCTTGCGCCGGTGCCGGCGAAGTTGGCATTCGGCGTCAAGGTCGCCGTATTGCCATTCACCGAGACGCTCCAGGTGATCGGGGCGCTTACGGGGAATGCGCTTGCGACAGTCGTCGTGGCGCTGGCCGCGCCCTGGACGCCGCCAGTCGCCGTGACGATCGAGAAGCCCCCCGGCAGCAGGCTGTTCATTGCATTCACGGTCACCTGGCCACCGAGCGTGACGGCGCCGGTGACGGCGAGAACGTCGTTTTGCCGGCCGGCTGCCGCGCTCGAATCCACGTCCACCAGCAATCGACCCGTACTTTGCTGGGAAAAGGCGCCGGTGAGGCTGGCGACGGCGATGTTGCTCACGCCACCAATATCGAACGTACCGGCGTTGCTGAAGATGCCGTTCTTGCCGAGATTGACGGTGCTCGCAGTGCGATAGGTGCCGCCAGCCATGTTGTCGAATTGGTTGGCTTCCTCCGTTCCGCCACTGGCCAGATTGATGTTGCCGGTGATGGTCCCGTAATTGGTGACCACTTCGCGACCGAAAGAGGCCAGGATGGCGGTACCCGATGTCGCGCTGACTGTGCTGCCCTTTTCGACGGTGATGGAGTTGTAGCTTTTTCCATAGGCGCCGCCGTCGAGCACAATGGCCGCACCGGTTCCCGAACCGCCGGTGAAGGTGCCGGTCAGATCGAGCGAAATGGCGCCGCCAGCGACGTCCGATTGGGCCAGTCCACTCTGATCCAGGAAGCCGCTCTGGGCATAGATCGCAATCGAATTCTCGCCCGTAGCCAGCACGGAACCCACCAGATTCATAGTGATCGTCCCGCCGGTTCCGTCATCCGGCGCAATGCGGCCGGTATCGCTGGAGCTGGACTGCGAGGTGATGGGCACGATCAGGCCGTTCTCGTCGGCCGCCGCACCGCCGCTGCCGCCGATGGACTGGGCGTAAATGCCATGGGCATTCTTGCCTGAGGTCGTGATGGAAAAGCTGGAGCCGGCCGTCTGCCCCATCTGAACCAGGATGGCGCCGCCGGATCCGCTCGCCGCCGCGTCGGCGATGAGGGAGGTCATGTCCGAAGCATGACTTTCGGAATCTCCGAGTGGGGTGCTGAAGCTTCCGGAATAGCCCCCGCCGCCGCCGACGGATTGCAGAAAGACCGCCGTGGCCCCAGTTCCGCTGGTGGCGATCGACGAGGTGCCGTCGAAGGTGAGCGTGACATTGCCGCCACTGCCGCCAGGGCCGCCGTCTCCGCCTGCTCCGAGCGTCAGGTTCGTCATCAGCACCGAACCGCCCTGGCCGTCGGAGCCGAAACCGCCGCCGCCGCCGATCGACTGGGCGAAGATGCCGAAGGAATTGTTGCCTTTGGTCGTGATGGACCCGGACTGGGTGATGGACACCGCTCCGCCGTCACCGCCCCCGCTGCCTTTGCCGCCGAGGGTGAGGCCGATGGCGGGCGCGGGCAAGACGTCGGTCTGGTCGACGCCCGAGACGGCGGTGGCACCAATTCCGTCCATAATGGCCGCCACGACCTGCAGGGCATCGTTGAGATCGCCATCGTCGCTGACGCTGGAGGCCTCGGCCGGGTCCGCCTGGTTTATGACGAACATGCCGCCGCCGCCGCCGACAGACTGGGCGACGAGCGCGTGGGATTCTTCGCCCGATGTCGTGATGGAGCCGGAATTGGTGACGGCGACCGCGCCTCCCGGCGAGCTCTTGCCACCGTTCCCGCCAAGATTGAGGTTCGCCGAGATGCTGATGGACTGAGAGTTCAGGCCCACGCCGCCGACACCACCGCCCCCGCCCACGGACTGGGCCAGGAGCCCCAGGGAGGAGGCTCCATAGGTCGTGAGCGTGCCGGTATTGTTGACGCTCACCCCGCCGCCGGCCCCACCGTCGCCGCCGCTCGCTCCGATAGACAGCGTGAGATTCAGGTTGTTGCTGCCGGAAGAATAGGCGCCGCCGCCGCTGCCGCCGCCGCCGCCGACCGACTGGGCGAAGATGGCGAACGAACCTTCCTGATTCGTCGTTACCGCCCCATCGTTGGTCACATCCACTGCACCACCATCCCCACCGGCGCCTCCCGCGCCGCCAAATGTAAGGGTGAGGCCGGCATTCACAGGCAGCTTGCTATCCTTTGATTGCGCATCGAGTTTGTCCCGCGCGCTCTTAAGATTTGTGAACAGTGCGCTTCCGGCATTCTTGAGATCCGCGAAGATTCCCTCCGCTTCCTTTGTCGTCGCAGCCGAACCGCTGCCGAAAATGGACTTGAGGTAGCTGATCGTGCTTGTCGCGAGGGTTGTGGCTGTGCTGTTGATATCGTCCTTTACGCTCTGATTGGCGAACGAATAGTACTTTCCCACCTCCTTCAAGGTCTTCTTGACGGTGGCCCAAGTGGAGGTGTCGTCCCCGGTCGTCTGCGACGTCATGCTTCCGCCGGCGCCGCCGCCGCCGCCCACCGACTGCGCCTGAATGCCATGGGACGCCTCGGCGTAGGTCGTAATGGAGGCGCCTTTTTCATTGGTCACGGTCACTTGCCCGCCCGAGCTGGCCGTGCCGCCCGCGCCGCCAATGCTCACGCTGGCATTCAGGGTTCCTGTGCCGCCGCCACTATAGCCACCCCCCATGCCGCCGCCGCCGCCCACGGACTGGGCGAATATGCCGACCGAATTGCTGCCGTGCACGTTGATGGTGCCGGAATTCGTCGCGGTGACGTCGCCCCCATGCCCGCCGCCGCCGCCCGAGCCGCCCAGGCCGACCGACACGGTGATGGAATCGCCCATGGGTATGGCCGCGGTGGCATCGTTCGCCGTGCCGAGCGAAGGGATGCCCACCTGGGCGCTGGCGGTGCCCGTGCCGCCATCGCCGCCGCCACCGCCGACGCTGGCGGCCGTGATGGCATTGGACAAGGTCCCGTAGGTGGTGATGGTCCCCTCGTTGGTGACCGTCACGTCCCCGCCGCCGCCGCCGCCCTCTCCACTGCCGCCAAGCGAGGCTGTGATGCCGACGTTCGGCGCTGTGCCGAGCATGTCGCTGGCGGTCACCGAATTCCCGCCGTCGCCGCCGCCGCCACCGACGCTCAGCGCCTTGATGCCGGCCGAGTTGATGCCGTTCGTGGTGATCTGCCCGTTTTTTTCGTTGTCCACGGTCACGGCACCGGCATCGCCACCGCCGCCGCCCGAACCGCCCACGGCAGTGGTGATGGAGATGGCGGGAATCGTCACGTCGCCCGCTTTGAAGCCGACCGCGACCGCGGTCGCGCTGGCCTGCCCTCCGCGTCCGCCGCCGCCGCCGATCGATTGGGCGATGATCGCGGGTGCGTCACTATTGCCGGTGTCGATGGTCCCATTGTTGCGGACAGAAACCTCGCCACCTGCGCCACCACCGGCACCGCTGCCGCCGATGGCGACAGAGACAGAGATCAAAAGGCCACCCGACAGGGCATTCGCGCTTCCGCCCGCGCCGCCGTTCCCACCGATGGACTGGGCGAAGATACCGGCGGCAGAGACCCCGGTCGTAGCAATTTTGGCGGGACCGTTCCCTTTTTCGTCGGTGATATTGCTGACAATGACGGTGCCGGCGTCGCCGCCGGAGCCGCCCGCACCGCCGAGGGAGACCGCGTAGAACGCGCCCACGGACGAGGCGTTACCGCCGTCGCCGCCGTTCCCGCCGATGGACTGGGCAAGGATGCCGAAAGCTTGTCCACCCGCCGTCAGGATTTCACCGGAATTGATGACCTGAACGCTTCCGCCGGTACCGCCGGCACCGCCGGCACCGCCGCTGGCTTTGAACAGGCCGCTCGCTGATCCGCCCGCTTCAGGCGACGAGCCCGGCTGAGAGATATCTGGAGCGAAGTCGCCGGATCCGAACAGGGACGTGGAACTGCCGCCTCCGACGCTCTGCGCGACGATGCCCACGGCATATTCGCCCGCCGTCGTGATACTTGCCGTGCTGGCATTCACGATACCGACCAGATCCGCGTCGCCGCCATTACCGCCGCCGCCGCCCTGCGAGGAAAGGAAGCCATCGCTGATGCTTCCGCTTCCGCCGGCGCCGCCGACGCTCAAGGCATAAATGCCAAATGCGTAAAGGCCGGCTGTGCTGATACTGCCCGCATTGGCGACGGATACGATGCCGCTCGAGCCGCCATTGCCGCCATTATAGGGATCGCCACCGTCCGACTCCGCCAGCCCGCCGACACCACCGATGCTCTGGGCGACGATGGCGATGGCGCGGTCGCCGGTGGTGGTGATCTGGCCGTTGCTGGTCACGCTGACCGAGGGGGTCTCGACCGAATCCGCCGCCGATCCGCCGGTGCCGCCCGCGATGTTGTCACCAGCACCGCCCCAGCCGCCGACGGCTTCGGCGATGACCGCGGGCGCATCATTTCCGCTCGTCGTCACCGTCGCCGATGCCTTGAGCGTGACGGCCACGGTGCCGAGCGCGCCTCCGTTTCCGGGAGGGTTCCCACGGTCCCAGGAATTGGTTCCATCCCCGCCGTTCGTACCCGCATAGATCCCGGCAATCCCGTTGCCTTCCGCGATGATCAGAACGGGATCGGTGCTCGTCGCCCCGGTCGTGGAACTGGACGCCGTGCCGATGGTCACCGTCGCCGCGCCGCCATTGCCGCCGGAGGACGGCTGCCATCCGCCATGGGCTTGGGTGATAAGAACATAGCCGCTGGTGGTGGCATCGGTTGCGGTGGAGCCGTCCGACGTGGTCGATCCGCTCGCCACGTCGGGGCGGGTCAGCTGAAGCGTGCCGGACGTGATGGTGGTTGTGGCATTGCCGCCATTGCCGCCGGTGATACCCGACAGGATGCCCTCATCAGACGCTGAATATATGGTCTGGCCTGCAGACGCATCGACGACGACGAGGCGGTTCGCATAGGCGTTGTAGGAAAAGGACTCTGATCCGGACGCGCTCTGCACGGCGCTGATGGAGCCGCTCGTCATGGCGAAGGTCGCGGTGCCGCCATGTCCGCCCAGTCCGTCGATCGAGGGATCGGCAACCCAATACGGATAAGAGCCGCCCGTGCCGCCCCAGGCCGACACGAGGACGACCGGCGTAACCACCACGGTCGTGGGCAAGCCTGTGTTGGGATCATTGAGCTGAGGAACCGGAATGGAGAACGAAGCCCCGTTCCCCAGCGCGATCGTGCCGGAATTCGTGAATGTGGCGGTGCCGCCATTCCCGCCATTGGCATTGGCCATGGACGGCTCGCTGGTGTCGCCCGTCCCGCCCGTACCGCCCGTCGCGGTGATGGAGAGGGTGGAGTAGGTGGGGCCGGATGGCGTGCCCGCGGAGGTCAACGTGACCGCGGAGCTATTCTCGACCGATACGGAGCCCGCATCCGTCCCATTCGTCGCATCGGTGGATCCGATTAAATGAGAGACGCCATCCGAGCCATTCTGGCCGTTGGCGCTGTAGCAGCACAGAGTCAGCGGACCTGCCGGGATCTGAGCCGGGGCCTGGGCATGAGCGGAGAGGGGCAGGAGACCGGCAAGGATGCCGCCGAGCGCCGTGCCGGTTGCAAGGCGCACCAAACGCGAACGCCGTGAAATGGCGACCTGACCAGGCGCCGTGTTTCGCCCGCGATTTCCGGATGCATACTGCTTGCTCGACATCAGATCCCCCATTTTTGTCACCGCACGTTGTCGCCGCAGCGCAATGATGCCGCTTCCGCCACACCATTCCTTCACTCTTCGGCATTCGGCCTCAGTCCACCCCGACTCCTAAATTCCGTTGATCGAAGTATTTGAAGTTTAATATAAAATAGCGCGCTCTTGGATTGCGCATAAACTCCTTCAAATTGTATACAATTATTCTTTACAACCATATGTTGCTGGAACAAGATCGTCAATCAGCCACCATTTGACCATTACATACATGAAAAATAAACGACGACAGTCATAAAAATCCAATTTCGGGATCTTTGGTCGCACCGCCTGTCCGCCAATAGCCAATATCCTTTCGTGTTGCACCGTCTCTTGGCACAATGCCGGGGCATGTCCCGATGGGTGATCCATTGAATTTCTAATGATCGCGATGGCGATGCTCGTTCGCGCGTGGAGCTTGCTCGGGAGGAGCGAGCAAGGCGGCGCCTAAGGGGCTCAGGTGGCGAGGATCATGGCGCAGGGCGCCCCACCCTGGCTCGTTGCACGGTGTCCCAGCGTTCCACATTGGTCTGAGGTTCGCGGACCCGTATTAGGGCCGTAGGATCCGGGATCGTCGGCGAGTTCGGCAGCATGCCGTCGATCAGCCGGTACGCCAGATTAAGACTATGGGTCTTTGTCGGCACGCTGGCGCGCGCGTGCGCTCAACTTCGGAGAACACGCCCTGCTCACACAGCCGCGCGCAAACGGACTTGACGGATCCACACCTTAATTGTACCGATCAGTACATTCTGTACCAATCCGCTATTCGCCGCCGTCCCGAGATCCGGAGCCCGCAATGTCCCGCCCCCCCTTCCCTCCTTTCACCTATGAGACCGCCGTTCAGAAGGCCCGCATGGCCGAGGACGCCTGGAACAGTTGCGATCCGGCGCGCGTGGCCGGCGCCTATACGCCCGACAGCGTCTGGCGGAACCGCTCGGACTTCTTCTCCGGGCGCGACGCCATCGTCGCCTTCCTCACCCGCAAATGGGAGAAAGAGCGGGATTACCGCCTCATCAAGGAGGTCTGGGCATTTCACGAAAACCATATCGCGGTGCGGTTTCAGTATGAGTTCCACGACGATGCCGGCCAGTGGTTCCGCGCCTATGGCAACGAGAATTGGGAATTCGATGCGGACGGCCTGATGCGCTGGCGCCAGGCGTCGATCAACGATGTCGCGATCGCCGAGGGCGAACGCCGGTTCCTTTGGCCGCGCGGCCCCCGCCCGGCGGATCATCCCGGGCTCGCCGAACTCGGCATGTGATGGCCCGCCTCGTTTATGAGCGCGCCGACCTCCTGCCGCTGCTCGGCGAGGTGTTCCGCGAGCACGGCTTCGAGGGGGCGAGCCTTGCGGTGATCTCGCGTCGGACCGGGCTCGGCAAAGGCAGCCTCTATCACTTCTTCCCCGGTGGGAAGGAGGAGATGGCGGCCGCCGTCCTCGCCCATGTCGACCACTGGTTCGAGACGCAGGTGTTCCGCCCGCTGCGCGAAGAGCCGGACGGGCGCCGCGCGATCACCGCCATGCTGGAGGCGACCGACGCCTATTTTCGCTCGGGGCGGCGGGTCTGCGTCGTCGGCGTGTTCGCGCTCGCCGAGAGCCGCGACCGGTTCGCCGTGAAGGTGGCGTCCTATTTCTCCGCCTGGATCGACGCGCTCGCCGGCGCCCTGGGGCGCGCCGGCCATCCGCCGGACGACGCGCGCGCGCTGTCGGAAGAGGCGGTCGGCTTGATCCAGGGCGCCCTCGTCCTCGCCCGCGCCCTCGACGACCCCGCCCCCTTCGCCCGCACCCTCGCCCGCCTGAAGGCGCGGCTCGTCCCGGAGCGGCCGGCGCCGTGACGGCGTAAGCGCCGCGGCCCTGCCCCGCACGGCGTTTGCGGCCGGGCGGTCTTTGGCGGAAAATGCGGCGCGTCCCGCGGCCGGGCGCGAACCCAGGATCGAGACCCGTTCATGTCGAGCACTGCGCCTGCGCCCCTCGCTTTGCCTCACGATCGGCTCGCCGGCGCGCTCGCGGCGCTCGCCGCGCGGCTCGGCCCGCGCGGCGTCGTCACCGACCCCGCCGCCATGGCGCCCTATCTCATCGAGCCGCGCGGCCTTTATGCCGGCGCCGCGCCCGCGATCCTGCGCCCCGCGACCACCGCCGAGGTCGCCGATTGCGTCGCGACCTGCGCCGAAGCGGGCCTCGCTCTGGTGCCGCAGAGCGGCAATACCGGCCTGGTCGGCGGGCAGGTACCGTTCGGCGCCCTCCTTCTGTCGCTCGAGCGGCTGGACAAGGTCCGCGCCGTCGATGCCACCGACCTGACCCTGACGGTCGAGGCCGGGGTGACGCTCCATGCCGCGCGGGCGGCGGCGGAGGCGGCCGACTGCCTGTTTCCGCTCTCGATCGCCTCCGAGGGCACATGCCGGATCGGCGGCAATCTCGCCACCAATGCCGGGGGCACCGCCGTGCTGCGTTACGGCAATATGCGCGAGCTGACGCTCGGGCTCGAAGTGGTGCTGGCCGACGGGCGGGTCTGGAACGGCCTGTCGCGCCTGCGCAAAGACAATACCGGCTACGATCTGAAAGACCTGTTCGTCGGCTCCGAGGGAACGCTCGGAATCATCACGGCGGCGGTGCTGCGGCTATTCCCGAAGTCGCGCAGCCGCACCACGTTTCTCGCAGGTCTCGCCGATCCCCACGCCGTGCTCGCCTTCCTGCGCCGGCTGCGGGCGGCGGGGGGCGATGCCGTGACCGGCTTCGAGATGATGCCGCGCTTCGGCATGGAGACCGTGCTCGCGCACATGCCGGGCGCGGTTCGCGCACTGGCCGGGGACCATGCCTTCTTCGCATTGGCCGAACTCACCTCGACGCGCCGCGACGACGACCTGCCCGCGCTCGCCGAGGCCGTCCTGGCAGAGGCGTTCGCGGCCGGCGAGGTCGAAGATGCGGTCATCGCGGCCAGCGAGGCCCAGTCGGAGGCGCTCTGGAAGCTGCGCGAGGACCTGTCGGAGGCGCAGAAGTTCGAAGGCGGCTCGATCAAGCACGACGTGTCGGTGCCGGTCTCGCGGGTCGCCGATTTCGTGGTGACGGCAAGCCGGCTGTGCGCGGCGCACATGCCCGGCGTGCGGGTCTGCGCCTTCGGCCATGTCGGCGACGGCAATATCCATTTCAATCTGAGCCAGCCGGTCGGCATGGAGAAGGCCGCCTTCCTCGCTCGCTGGGAGGAGTTCAACCGGCTGGTGCACGATCACGTCGCCGCGCTCGGCGGCTCGATCTCGGCCGAGCACGGGATCGGCCTGCTGAAGCGCGAGGAATTGGTGCGCTACAAGGACGAGGTCGCCCTCGATCTGATGGCGGCGCTCAAGGCGGCGCTCGACCCCAAGGGCCTGCTCAATCCCGGCAAGGTGCTCACGCCGTCTTCCCGCGCAGCCCGGTCATCGTGACGATGCCGAGCAGCAGGGGCGCGGCGGCGGCGAGAAAGACCGCGTGGTTGAGGTGCTGGTCCAGCAGCACGCCATACATCAGCGGCCCCGCGAGCGCGCCGACGTCATAGCCGGAATAGACCACGCCGAAGACCTTCCCCCGCGCCTGCGCCGGGGCGGCATGGCGCACCAGCACGTCGCGCGCGGGCGTGGTGATGCCGAGCGAAAAGCCGGTCACCGCCAGCAAAGCCAGCGTGACGAAGGGAAGATTTTCTCCCGAGCCGACGACCAGCAGCGCCGCGCAGGCGATCGCGAGCCCGGCCATGGCGATCAGATGGTGGCGGCTCGCCCGGTCGGCGATATAACCCCCGATCATCACCCCGCAAATATTCGCCCCCTGATAGGCGCTCAGGGTCAAGGCGGCGAACGCCGTACCCATGCCGAACCCCTCCTGAAGCGCGGTGATGCCGAAGCCCTGCAGTCCCACCAGGCAGATCGCGGTCAGAAGGAAATAGAGGAAGGCCAGCAGCACCACGCGCATCGCCAGAATGTCCACGAAGCGCGGCGCCGGCGCGGCGGCATGGCGGGCGGCGCCCGGCACGTCGATCCGCAGCAAAGGCCGGGCCAGCAGCAAGCCGAACGCCACGGCGAGGCAGCCGAGGCCGATCAGCACCAGCGCCATGCGCCAGCCATACATCAGCGCCAGCGCCCCGGAGACCAGGGGGGACGCCGCATAGCCGAGATTGCCCGCCACCACATGCGCGGCGAAGGCCCGCCCCAGCCGGTCGCCGCGGACGCGATGGCTCAGGATCGACAGGTCCGCCGGATGATAGACGCTGTTGCCGAGGCCGGCCAAAGCCGCCAGCAGCAGCATGGCCGAGAAATGCGGCACGAGGCCGAGGCCCACCATGGACGCGGACTGGAGCAGGATCCCGCCCAGCAGCAGCCGATGGGCGCCGAAGCGATCGACCAGGACGCCGGCCAGAACCTGTCCGCCGCCGGAGAACAGATAGAAGACCGACAGCAGCGCCCCGAGTTCGGTGAAGGACACGCCGAGATCCGCGCGCATGGCGATGAACAGGGGCGCGAGCGCGAGCTGCTGCAGATGGCTGACGAAATGCGCGACGCTCACCGCCGAAATGGTGGCGAATTCGCGGGGCGGCACCGCGATCGGATGGACTGCAACCACGCGCTTCTCCCTGCGCCGCCTTCTTCGGGCGGCATCGGCGGCGCCGAGCCGCTGCTTTCGTTTAGGGGCAAGCCACGGGGAAGCCTAGACCCGGCGGCACATCCGCCTCGGGGCCAGGACCGCGGCTTTGATACCGCTGCCTTATAATTCAAGGACTTGCCGATGGCGCCATGCCGAGGCTGCATAGGCCGGGTGAAAACTCTCCGTCACGCGCAATGCTGCGCGCCGTGTTCAAAGGCGCGGGCGCCGATGATCGCCGAAATAGCGCAGGGTGAGGCAGGTGATGTCGTCGGCCTGCGGCGCGCCGCGTTCGAAGGCGCGGATCGAGGCCATCACGCGCTCGGCGAATTCCGGCACGTCCCAATGCGCGGCGCCCTCGCCCAGCAGCGCCTCGAGGCGGGGTTCGCAATACAGCGTCCCGTCGATATCGATCGCCTCGGTGACACCGTCCGTGAAGAGGAAGAGGCTGTCGCCGGGCTCCAGGTCGAAATGGCCCTCGCGATAGACGAAGCCCTCCATCACCGCGACCGCCATCCCCTTGGTGCTGGGAACCGTGCTGATGTCGCCGCCGGCAGACACCCGATAGGGCAGATTGTGGCCGGCATTGACGTAATTGACCCGGCCGGTATCGAGGTCGATCACGGCATAGAACACGGTGACGAACAGCATCTGCTCGTTTTCAAGGGCGAGCAGATCGTTCAGCCGCCGCACGCAGCCGGCGGGCGAGCGCTCGAACAGCGCCGTCGCGCGCAGCAGGGTGCGCGAAATCGCCATGAACAAGGCGGCAGGAACTCCCTTGCCCGACACGTCGGCCACCACGAAGCCAAGCGTGGACTCGTCGATCTGGAAATAATCGTAAAAGTCGCCGCCGACTTCGCGCGCCGGCGTCATGTGGCCGTGGACGGAGACCCGCGGATCCGGCGGCAGAGCCTTAGGCAGAATGGCGAGCTGGACCTGGCGGGCGATTTCGAGCTCCTGCTGGATCCCGGCCAGTTTGGTCTTGGTGATCAGCGCCTCGCGCAGCTCGACCACCATGGAGGACAGCCGGGTGTGCTGCTCGACGATGCGGCGCGAGAGATCGTGCAGCACCCGCGCGACCCGGCGCAATTCGTCCTCGGCCTCCCCGGCGGACGGCGAGGCGAGCAGCGCCAGCACCTCCTCGCGATCGGTCGGGTCGATCGAATCGGCGAGCGATTCGAGTTCGGCGGAAATCATCGTCTCCTGCCGGCGCCGCACGCGCTCCCGCTGGCGCCGGACCTCCGCCAAAGCCTGGGCGTTGGCGCGCAGGCCGATAATGGCCTCGGCGATCCGGCCGATCTCGTCGCGCCCGGAATGTTCGAGCACCACGGACGTGTCGCCGCGCGACAGCGCCTGGAGCACGCCGATGGCGTTTTCCAGCGGGCGAAAGCTGAACCAGAGGAAGATGTTGAGGCCGATGACGCCGCACACGACCATGCCGATCCCGGCGGCGATCGCGGCCCAGCGCAGTGCGCTCTGCGCCGCCCAGGCGGCGGTATTGTCCTTCAGGCTCACCAGCGCCCCGACCGTGCCGCCGGTGATGCCGTCAACCGGAACGCTGGTCACCGAATAGGTTCGGCCGGCGATCTCGCGGGTTTCGTACAGCGCCTGGCGGGGCGGGAAGGAGAGGCCCGCCGCCTCCCACAGATCGGGGTCGGTGGTGTCGAGCAGGCTGCCGCGCAGCGAAACCAACGCCGCCTGGGCAGCGACGCTGGTGGCGAATTGATCGAGCGCGACGCTGGCATTGCGGCCGAGCACCAGCACCACCCTGCCCCG
Organism: Aquabacter spiritensis; assembly: GCF_004346185.1. Lineage (GTDB taxonomy): Bacteria > Pseudomonadota > Alphaproteobacteria > Rhizobiales > Xanthobacteraceae > Aquabacter > Aquabacter spiritensis. The sequence continues at coordinate 542,047 of NZ_SMAI01000001.1, forward strand.
GCCCGGCACCGTGACCGTCCGCGTCGCGACGATCAGGAGTTGCCGCGCCGACACCGCACGCAGGCCCGCCGCGCGCCCCCCGGCGAACGCCTTGTCGAGCGTGCCGGCATCGAGCAGGCTGCGCCCGCCGGAATCCGCCAGCAGGGAGATCACCTCGCGGTCGCTGCCGACCGCCTCGAACACCACGCTGTCGTCGGAACCGTCGATCCCGAGTTCCGCCAGCACCGCCGTGATGTTCTGCCGGCTCGAGAACGACATGGCGACGCGCAATTGGGGCGAGTTCTCGATCTCGTCGAGCTGCTGCTCGATGGCGGTGATCTGGGTCGCGACGATCTCGCGCCACAGCGCCGCCTGCGCCGAGATGGCGACGTCGGCGGTGCGCTGCTGTTCCAGCCGGTCGCGCACCAGGCTGGCGCCCCAGAAGATCGCCATCAGGGCGATGAAGCCTGCGGCGACGATCAGAGTGATTCGGGTGCGCAGCAGCATCAGGGGTCTCGCAAGGGCTGCGGAGCACGGGCGAGCGCCTCGCGCTTGATGCGCTCGATGTCCGCGCGCAGCCGCCCGTCGAAGTCTACGGTCAGCAATTCCTCGGAATAAGCGAGGAAGGTCGCGCGCTTCGCGGCGAGGCGCCGCTCCCCGGCGGCAAGCGCGGCACTGGCCGCCGCGATGCTTCCACCGGCGGGCTCGCGCGCCGAGGGCACGTCCTCGGGACTGCCTGCGGCACTCGCCGCGAGCGCCGCCTCAAGCTGCGCCCGCCCGCGCGCCAGCAAGCGCCCGGCGAACACCGCCGCTGTCGCGCCCGCCACCAGGGCGCAGACCAGCACGACCGCGACGGTCCGACTGAGCAAGGCATGCAAAACGGAGCTCAATGTCGCCGGCGTGGTGCCGACATCGACCTGCCCCATCGAAATGCCGTCGACCAGGATCGGCGCGACGAGGGTGTCGGTGCCCGGCTGCGGGCCGATGGCGCTGCGGATCTCCCGTCCGTCGGGACCGCGCAGCACGATTCGCGTGAGTCCGGGCGTGCGCGCCATGGTGTCGGCGAGATAGGTCTCGACGCCCGGCAGCAGCTTGAGCGGAATGCCGTACCGTGCCGCCTTTTCGAACTGCGCGGCGAGCGAGCGGGCGACGGTCTGGCCGATGATCTTGGCGTCGCGGCGCGCCGCCTCCTCGACTCGTCCCTTGAACCCGCTGACCACGGCAAACCCGGCCGCGCCGCCGACAAGCAGCACGACGAGAAAGGCGAAGACGGCGCAGAGCAGCCGGTCCCGCCCCGGGGCGGGAGCCTCACCCGACATCGTCGAGTTCCTCCAGCCGCGCCGACCCGCGTGCGAGCTGATCCTCGGCACGGCTCCAGCTCTCGCGCACCCGGGCCGCGAGCCGCTCCAGCCGCGAGCCGCGCACCGAAGGCCGCGCGGCGCCGTCGAGAATGCGGGCGACGCGCCGGAACGGCGCGCCGACCCACCCGGCGAAGGCCAGGGCGACGAGCAGCCCGGCCGCGAGGGTCGCGGCGCCGGCGCCGAGGATGCGCACTGTCAGATCCACGCCCAGCAGCTCGGTGCGCGCGATCCGGGTCAGGCCCGACACCGTGACGGCGATCCCGCCGGCGACGCCGAGATCGTTCTCGAAGCGCGTGCCGAACACGGCCTCGCCATGCATCTGGGTCTGCCAGAGACCGTCGCGGGAGAGATGGGAGACCCAGCCCGGCTCCACCGTCTCGCCGACGAAGCCGCGGTCGGTGCTGTAGATCGACCGGCCGGCGCCGTTGAACACGTCGATCGCCACGATCGCGGGATCGCTCGCCTTCTCGCGCTCGATGAGGGACTGGAGCAGGGAGATTTCGTCCAATGCGAGTCCGATCGCCAGATTCCCCTCGGTCGCGGCGCGCAGCGTCCCCAGGAGGTGGGAGACGCGCGCCTGCTCGATTTCCTCGCCCACCTGTTGGCCCGCCAGGAAAGCCGCCCCCGCGACCGCCATCAGCGTGATGGCGAGGGAGCACCCAACGACGAGGAGGAGCCGGCCGACGAAGGACATGGATGAAGGGCTTTGGCGGAAGGACGGGGCGGACGTTAGCGGCAGGCGCCGTTGCAAACCAGATGTAAACTGCGCAGAGTCGGAATACCACGCCGTCGGCGCAGGTCCGGGGTGCGTGCATCGCCGGGGGCGCGATGCGCCTGGTTCATAGGGTCGAATCGGCCCGGATTTTATCGGGTATCGAGTGTTCGAGATGCGCCGAATCGAAGCGGCAGGACAAATCGCCCGGCCTGGGATCGCAGGGCGTCACCACCGTCGCTCTTCGGCACGAGGGCGCCCGGCATGATCCGGACCTCGCTCGGGCTGATCGTCGTGTTCGCCCTCATCGCCGCAGCCTGCGTCGCCTTCGGCGCCTATTTCTCCTACGTGACGCTCCAGAACGCGCACCGCAAGGCGATCGAGGCGCGGTTCGGGGTCACGGCCGAGCGCATCGCCGGCAGCGTCCAGAGCGCGGCCGCGCTCGGCATTTCCCTTCCCGCCCAGACCACGCTCGCCGCCTTGCTGCGCCGCGAGGCGCGGCTCGACCCGACGATTCTCTCGATCGACGTCACCGACGACGATGCCAAGATCCTGTTCAGCAGCGATCCCGCGCGCATCGGCGTCGCGGCCGGCCTGCGGCCGACGCATGCGGTGAGCCGCCGGGTCGAGAACGATCTCGCCGCGACCATCGGCGCCGTGACGGTGCGCTACGATTCCGCCGCACTCGCGGCCGGAGCGGCGGCGCTGGCGCACGAATTGCGGATCATCGCGCTGCCGGCCCTGATCGCGGCCGCGCTCGCCACAATCGCCATCGGGCTGCTGCTCGCCGCCGGCCTCAGGCGCGCCGCCCACCGGGCGGGGGACCCGGCGTCCTGGCCGCGCGCCGCCCGCGCGGCGCTCGCGGAAGCCGAAGCGGCACACGGCGCGGCGAACCTGGCCCCGGTCCCCGGCATCGCCGCGGGGGAGCGTCCATGATCGGTCTCAGGGCGGGCATTTCCGTCGCCATCGCGGTCATCCTGTGCGCCGCGCTCGCCGTGATCGGCTGGCGCGCTCTGGTCGCGGTCGAGCGGACCATCGTGCCCGCAATCTCCGCGCAAGCCGATTCGGTCGGCCGCTCGGCCGCCGCCTTGGTCGAGAATGCGGTCGGTGCCGGGGTGCCCATGAACCGGCTGGTCGGGGTCGATGCCTATTTCGCGGACCTCCTGCGGGCCAATGCGGAACTCGCCGAGATCCGGCTCGTGACGCCGGACGGCACCGTGCTCGGCCAAGCCGGCGCCCTGCCGGCCGCCGCCGATCCGCCGCGCGTCGTCACGTCGGTGACCGCACGCAGCGGCATCCCGCTGGCGAGCCTGGTCATCACGGTGGATCCGAGCGTCGTGTCGTCCCAGGTCGCGGCGGTTCTGGTCGACGTCGCCTTCATCGGCGTCGTCTCGCTCCTCGTCGCGCTCGAACTCGTCGCTCTGGTGGTGGGCGCGCGTGGCGTCGAGACCCTCGCGGCCCTGGAGGCGCGGGTGCGCGCATTGGCCCGGGGCCGGTTGTGGATGCACGCCGACGCCGTCGAGCCCACCCCGCTCACCGCTCCGATCGACGCCCATGTGGCGCGGCTGCACGCCCGGCACGAGACGGCGCGCGCGCTGGCCGCACAGCGCGGCGACACGGCGGCGCTCGGCACGCTCGACGCGCTCGGCGCCCGCACCGGGATCGGCATCGTCCATCCCGGGGAGAACCACGCGGCGACCGTGATCCGGCCGGCTCTGTTCCTGTTCATGATGGCGGAAGAGCTGGCGCGCCCGTTTCTGCCGCGGCTCGCCGCCGAGGTCGCGCCGCCCGATCTCGGTATCGGCGCCGACCTCGCCATTTCCCTTCCGATCGTCATCTTCATGGCCGGCGTGGCGCTCTTCCAGCTCCCCTTCGCCGCCGCCTCCGAACGCCTCGGACGGCGGCGGGGCTTCCTGATCGGCGCGGCGCTCGCGGCCGCGAGCTATGTCGGCTCCGCCCTCACCGCGGACTATTCCCTCTTCCTCGCCAGCCGTTTCACGGCGGCCATCGGCTATGCCCTGGTGTTCGTCTCGGCGCAGGGTCACGTCATAGACCATTCGCGACCGAGCGAGCGCACCGCCGGGCTCGCCGTGTTCGTCCGCGCCATCCTCGTGGCCGGCCTGTGCGGGCCCCCGATCGGCGGCGTCCTCGCCGACCGGCTCGGCGATCACAACGCCTTCCTGGCCTCCGCCGCCGTCGCCGTCCTGGCGCTCCTGGTCGCCGGGCTCAGCCTTCCCCCGTCCGAACCGCGGCACGGCGCGCGCGGCGTCCGCCTGTCGGACCTCGGCGCCGCTTTGCGGGCGCCGCGCCTCGCCGCGCTGCTGTTCGGCTGCGCTCTGCCCGCCAAGGTCCTGCTGGTCGCCATCTGCTTCTATCTTGTGCCGGTGGAGCTGCAGCGGCAGGGCTATAGCGCGGCCGCGGTCGGCCGGCTGCAGATGATCTACCCGGTGCTCATGGTGCTCGCCGTCCCGGCCTTCGCGGCGCTGGCCGAACGCCACGATGCCCGGGCCGGTTTCGTGGTCGGTGGCAGCGTCATCGCCGGTCTCGGCACGCTTCTGCTGCTCGCCGGCACGTCGCCTTGGATCATCGCCGGCGTCTTGGCCCTGCTCGGCCTCGGCCAGGCCATGTCGATCGCGGCCCAGTCCGCGCTGGTCGCCGACAGCGCCCGCCACGTGCCGGGCGGCGGCTCGGCGGGCGTGCTCGGCCTGTTCCGTCTGATCGAGCGCACCGGCAATGCGGCGGGGCCGGCGGCGGCCGGGGTCATGCTGGCGGCGCTCGGCTTCGCCGCGTCCGGCGCGACGATCGGCATTTTGGTGGTGGCGGGCGCCCTCGGCTTCGCGCTATCAGGAAGCCGAAAATCCGCGACACCCCGGATCGTCCGCCCGGACGGCGGCACGGCATCCGAAGGAAGCCCGCTATGATCGATCGGCGCTCTCTTCTTTCCCTCGGGCTCGGTGCCGGCGCCGCCGGCATGATCGGCACCGCCGCGGCGCGTGCGCAGTCGAAGCCGTTCCGCATCCTGATGCTCACCTTCCGCGGCGAGACCGAAGTCGATCGCGGCTTCCGCGAATTCATCCAGGCGGCGGACGTCCAAGCGGAATTCATCGTGCGCGACGCCAATCGCGATCCGCGCAACGTCCCCGGCCTGATCGCCGATCTCGCGACGCTGAAGCCCGATCTGATCTACACCTGGGGCACGCCGGTCACGCTCGGCGTCGTCGGGCCGATCGGCAATACCGACCCGCGCTATGTCCGCGACATTCCCGTCGTCTTCGCGCTGGTCGCCGCGCCGGTGCGCGCCGGCATCGCGGCGAGCTTCGAATCCTCCGGCCGCAACGTCACCGGTGCCGTGCACGTCGTGCCGACCGACGTGCAGTTGCGCGCGATGCAGGCCTATCTGCCGTTCGAAACCATCGGCATCCTCTACACGCCCACCGAGCAGAACTCGGTGGTGATCGTCGAGGAGGCGAAGGCGGTCGCCGACAAGATGGGCGGGCGCGTGATCGCCCAGCCGTTCCGCGCCGACGCCAATGGCCGCCCGACCGCCGACGGGGTCGCGGACATGATCAAGCAGATGCGCGCCGACAAGGTCTCCTGGCTCTATCTGCTGCCCGACACCTTTCTCGGCTCGATCTACGACAAGGTCACCCCGGCCGCCCTGGACGTGGGCTTGCCGACCTTCGCCGCCGCCGAACTCGGGGTGCGTGAGGGCGGCGCCCTGGTCGGGCTGGTCAGCCGCTATTACTCGGTCGGCCAGCTCGCCGGCGCGAAGGCGATCGAGATCCTGGTGCACAAGCGCCGGCCGCAGGACGTGCCGATCGAGACGCTGAAGCGCTTCTCGCTGATCATCAATATGCGGATCGCCCGGACGCTCGGCATCTATCCGCCGATTTCCATGCTGAATTACGCGGAAGTCGTCACGAGCTGACGCCGGTGTCCGCCCCCGACGATCTTCTCTGGCGCCCGCTCGGGCCGTCCGACCATGGCGCTGTTCTGGCCTTGCATCGGACGGTGATGGCGGGCCTCGCGCCCGACGTGGTGAAACCGGAGACCGCCGACTTCCTCGCCGAGATGCTCGGCCCGCGCGGCCGCACGATTGGCGTGTTCGCGGGAGACACGCTCGGCGCCTATGGCATTCTTCAGCACGATGTCCCGCCGGCGGACGATCCGCGCGCCGGCCTCGGGATTGCCTGCGACCGGCCGCTGCTCAAGCTCGCCGGCGCGTCGGTCGCCCCGGCGCTGCGCGGGCGCGGCCTGCAGCGGGCGCTGATCGCCGCGCGGGTGGCCCTGGCCGAGGCGGACGCGGCGGTGCCGCCGCTCCTGTTCGCCACCTCGGCACCGGCAAACGTCCCGAGCTGGACCAATCTTCTGGCCGAAGGCTTCGGGGTGCGCGCGCTCAAGCCCTATTATGGCGGGTATCCGCGCTATGTCATGGTGCGCCCCGTCGCGCCGGACGCGGGAGAAGCGGAGAGTGTGATGGAGGGCGACCCCGCACGACAGGCGGATCTGCTCAACGCCGGCTGGCACGGCATCGCGCAGCGGACCGGCCCGCACGGCCCGATCCTGGTCTTCGCACGGCGCACCACGCCGTGACCCAAGACAGCCTCCCGGGCGACCGTCCGTCGCTGCTCATCGATCTCGGCGCCGTCGCCCGCAATTATCTCGTGGCGCGCGACGCGTTCACCGGCGCCAGCCTCGGTGCGGTGGTGAAGAAGGATGCCTATGGGCTCGGCGCCGCGCGGATCGCCCCGCTGCTGCATCGCCTCGGCTGCCGCGACTTCTGGGTGGCCGACCTCGAGGAGGCGGTCGACCTGCGGCGCGTCCTGCCGGACGGGCGGATCTTCGTTCTGCACGGCCTCACCAGCCACGATCCCGCCGCCTTCGCCGCGATCGGCGCGGTGCCGGTTCTGCTCGGGATGGAGGAGATCGCCCGTGCCGCCGCCTGCGCCGGGCGGCCGCAGGTCGCGCTCCATCTCGATACCGGCCTCAACCGGCTCGGCATCGGCCGTGCGGAGGTCCGCGCCCTCGCCGCGGCCCCGGAGGTGCTGGCCCGCCTCGACATCGCAGCGCATGTCACGCATCTCGCTTTCTTCTCCGACCCGGTCGCGCGGGAGAATCGCTGGCAATGGCTGCGCTTCCGGGCCTGGACACGGCACCTGCCGCCGGCGCCGCTGAGCTTCTGCGCCTCGGCCGGCGTGTTCGGCCCGCCCGAGCGTCATGTCGATCTCGCGCGGGTGGGCAGCGCGCTTTACGGCGTCGACACGACCCCCCGGCGGCCGCAGCCGATCGTGCCGGCGGCCACCCTCTCTGCGCCCATCGTGAAAGTCGACACTGTCCGGGCGGGAACCCGCGTCGGCTATGGCGGCGCCTATTGCGCGCCCGGGCCGCGCCGCCTCGCCCATGTCGCGGCCGGCTATGCCGCCGGCATCCCCTTCACCTTCCGCAAGCCCGCTCATGTCCTGATCGACGGCCACCGCGCGCAGATCGTCGCCGGCACCGCGATGAGCCTGATGACCGTGGACGTCACCGATCTGCCCCCCGATTCGGCGCGTCCGGGCGCGCGCGCCATCCTGTTCGGACCGGACCACCCCGTCACCGCCCTCGCGGAGGCCGCCGGCCTAGCCCCGAACGTGGTGATGGTGGCGGCCGGCCGCGGCGTGCGGCGGGTCTATCGCGACCCACCTCTGCCGCGCGCCGGTGTGCTGCAGCCGAGCGGGCCGCGAACCCGGGCCGATGACGAGCGGATTGCCGGAGCCGATGGTGATCTATAGCCTGCGCAAGGTCGGGCGCCGCGCATTACGGGGTGGCGCCGGGCTTCGGCAGCACGCACCGGACGCCGCGCGTGCCGTCATTCCCGCCTCGGCGCCCAGCAAGATCCGGCCCACGGACCTCCCATGACCGCGCCCTCCGACCCCAGCATCGTGTCGTCGCTCGCCATCGGCGCCTCGGTGGAGGAGATCGCACGGGTCTCCGAATGGCTCAACGAAATGGCCGACGGGGACGACTGGCCGGACCGGCTGCGCTTCGGCATGGAACTCAGCGTCGAGGAAGCCCTCGCCAACGTCATTTCCTACGGCTTCGCACACGTCCCCCACGCGCCCGAGATCCGGATCGACTATCTCCATCTGCCCGACACCCGCGTCGCGGTCCGCATCGCCGACAATGGCACCGCCTTCGATCCGACGGCGGTGGTCAGCCCGGACATGGCGGAGGATGTCGAAGGCGCACGGATCGGCGGCCACGGCGTCCGCCTGATGCGCCACTTCCTCGACGACATCAGCTATGAACGCGCCGACGGCGAGAACCGTCTGACGCTCGTGGCCCGCCTCGGGACGGCCGAATGACGGCGGTGTTTCTTGGGGCCCCCGTCCGGAGGGACGATGCTCGCCTTCGCTGAGCTTCTGGCCGGCCTCGGTCTCCTGTTCGTCGGCTTGAAATTCATGAGCGCGCATCTGCAGCAGGCCATGGGCCGGCGCGTGCGCGCTTTGCTGAAGGCCGCGACGCGCTCGCGGCTGATCGGCTTCGTGTGCGGCGCGATGACCGGCGCGATCGCGCAATCGAGCAATGCCGTGACCCTGATCGCCGCAAATCTGGTACGCGGCGGCGTTCTGACGACGCGCGAGGCGATCCCGGTCGTCGCGGGAGCGAATGTCGGCACCTCCGCCCTTGTGTTCATCGCCGCCATCGATACCCGGATCGCCGTCCTCTATCTCGTTGGCCTGGTCGGCTGCAGCTACCAGTTCAAGCTGGACCGCAAGCCGGTGCAGCGCGAATGGATGGGGGTTCTGCTGGGCTTGGCGCTGCTGTTCCTGGGCCTGGAACTGATCCGCGAGGCGCCGACCACGATCGCGCTCAAGGACGCCGCAGCGCTCTTGTCCGGCATCGGCCCGTTCCTCGGTTTCGGCATCGGCCTCGGTCTCGCTTTGGTGACGCAATCCTCCTCAACCGCCACCGTGCTCTGCGTCGCGGCGGTCCAGGCCGAGATGATCGGGCTGCACGATTCCTTCTTCGTGGTGCTCGGCGCGAATTTCGGCTCCGGCCTCGCCACCCTGCTCTCGGCGGGCGGGCTGCACGGCACCGGCAAGCAATTGTGCTTCGTCCAGATCATCGTGCGCGGGGTCGGCTGCCTCGTCGTGTTCCTCGCCTGGGCGGCGGCCGCCGCCGCGGGGCTGAGCGGCGGGGTCACGTTTTCCTCCATATCGAGCGGCGGAACTTCGTTCGCCATCTCGATCATCTTCCTCCTCCTGCAACTCTCCGGCGGGCTCGCCGCCATCGCCTTTCTCGGCACCACCGAGGCGCTGGCGCGCCGGTTCAGCCCGCCCAACCGCGAAGACCATGTCTCGCGCCCGCATTTCATCACCGACGATGCGCTCGGACATGTCTCGACGGCGCTCGACCTCGCGGCGCGCGAGACTGACCGGCTGATCCGGCATCTGCCCGATCTCCTGCCGGACCTCGACCAGAGCGGCGCCGACGATGCCAAGGTGCGGGCGATCCAGTGGCGCGGCGCGGCGGCGATCGCCCGCGCCACGGACGTCTTTCTGGTCGAACTGATCGACCGCCAGCCGGTGCGCGAGGATCTCGATATCGCGCTTGCGCTGCAACATCAGCAGGGGCTGATCGAGGCGCTGCAGGACACGCTCAAATCCTTCGCCGACGCCATCGACAGCTTCCCCGCACCGCCGCCCCTCGCGTTCAATCTGTGCGAATCGCTGCGCGCCATCGTGCTCGAACTCGCCGACACACGAGGCGGCTCGGCGGCGGAATTCGACCTTCTGATCGCACTCACGGCCGAGCGCAGCGAGATCCTGGAGCGCATCCGCCGCACGCTGTCGACCGCCGCACTCGGCACCGCCGAGGAGGCGCGCACCCTGCTGCGGGCCCTCAGCTTCTTCGAGCGCGCGGTCTGGCTGGTGCACCGGCTCGCGATGACGTTGCGCCCCGCTGCGAATGAGGCTAATCGGGACCTCGCGGGGGACCACCTGACCAGGGACGAGGCCGATGCAGATTGAGCGCGAAGCAACCGGATCGGATCTCGTGCTGAAGGTTTCCGGCCGGCTGGACACGCCGAACGCCAAGCCTTTCGAGCAGAGCCTTCTCGCGGCGGTCGCGGAAACCTCCGGCCGCATCACGGTGGATCTCGCCGGCGTCGACTATGTGTCCTCCTCCGGCCTGCGCGCGCTTCTGGTCGCCGGCAAGGCGATGCGCGCGGCGAAGCGCGAGCTGGCCTTGCGCGCGCTCCAGCCGCAGATCCGCGAAGTGTTCGACATTTCCGGCTTCTCGACCCTGTTCGAGATCACCTGATCCCGACATTGCCCGGCCGCGGGATTTGACCTTCCGGCCCGCCTCCCCCATCACGGCGCGATGAGTTTCCGCGCCACCGTCCTCACCTTGTATCCGGAGATGTTCCCCGGGCCGCTCGGCCATGCCTTGGCCGGGCGCGCGCTCGCGTCCGGCCTCTGGGCGCTCGCCGCGGTGCAGATCCGCGACTTCGCACTCGACCGCCACCGCTCGGTCGACGACACGCCCGCCGGCGGCGGACCCGGCATGGTGATGCGCGCCGACGTCCTCGCCCGCGCCATCGATGCCGCCGCCCCGCCGGAGGATCCGCGCCCGCGCCTGCTGATGACGCCGCGCGGCCGGCCTTTGACCCAGGCGCGGGTCGCCGCGCTGGCGGCGGGACCGGGCGCGGTGATCGTCTGCGGGCGGTTCGAGGGGGTAGACGAACGCATCGTCGCCGCGCGCGGCCTGGAGGAGGTCTGCGTCGGCGATGTGGTGCTGTCGGGTGGCGAGAGCGCGGCATTGCTCCTGCTCGACGCCTGTGTCCGGCTGATCCCGGGCGTCATGGGCAAGAGCGAGAGCGGAAGCGACGAGAGCTTTTCGGACGGCCTGCTCGAATATCCCCAATATACCCGGCCCCAAAGCTTCGAGGGGATGGCAATTCCCGAGATCCTGTCGTCCGGCGACCATGCCCGGATCCGCGCCTGGCGCCGGGCGCAGGCGGAAGCGACGACGCGCGCGCGTCGGCCCGACCTCCTCGCGGCGGCGCGCCATGACGGCCCGATGAAGGAATCCACATGACAGGCGCCGCGTTCTGCGATATAGGCCGCCCCGTCCCTTAACTTAAAACGACACGATGTGGCGCCGGGGCGCGGGTCCGGAAGGATCCGGCATTGGCGACCGCTTAAAGGTTGGCGACATGAACATCATCCAGACCCTTGAGGCCGAGCAGGCAGCCCGGCTCTCCGAGAAGCGCCCGGTTCCTGAATTCCAGCCCGGCGACACCGTCATTGTGAACGTGAGGGTGGTCGAAGGCGAACGCACCCGCGTCCAGGCCTATGAAGGCGTGGTCATCGCGCGGTCGGGCGGCGGCCTGAACGAGAATTTCACGGTGCGCAAGATTTCTTACGGCGAAGGCGTGGAGCGCGTCTTCCCGGTCCACTCCCCGCTGATCGATTCGATCAAGCTGGTGCGCCGCGGCAAGGTGCGCCGCGCGAAGCTCTATTATCTGCGCGACCGCCGCGGCAAGTCCGCCCGCATCGCCGAGCGTGTCGACCGCGCGGCCGATGCCCGGCGCGCCGAGGCGAAGAAGGCCCGGTCCGCGCCGCAGCCCGCCGCGGAGTGATCGCCGCGGCTGCTGCCGCGCGCTCTTCAAGAACGCCGCCGGCTTCCCGGCGGCGTTTTTTTGTCTCAATCGGTGGGGGCGATCGGCACCGCGCCCGCCATGAGCCGTGCGAACAGACCATCCGGATCGGCCTCATAGGCCCGCCGCACCCGCGCGAGCGCCGCCGCCCCGCCGCCGCGATGGCCGGCGCCGCCGACATGCAGAAAGCCGTCCACCAAAAGGAACGGCTCCGGCGCGCCGACCTCGGGATCCTCGAGCAGGACCTGGAAGGTCCGGGCGCGGCCGATGTCCGAGGGCGCCAGCCGCCGGTAGAGGACACGCCAATTCTGCCCCCCGGTATCGAGGCCGCGCGGCGTGTCGGTGCCGAAATCGAGCTTCAGGCCGGCGACGGCGGAGAAATCGAACAGGCTGAAGCCGGGCCAGAGATACCAGGCCCCCCGTGGGCCCCGGCGCACCATGCCGTGGATCGGGTGGTGCGCGACCCGCGCCGCGAGATCGTCCGGCACCAGGGGGACGAGATCATGATCGAGCAGCGCGAACCCGCTCGGCCGGCTCGGCCGGATCAGGTTGCGCCAGACCCAGTTGAGCGCGACGGCGTGGGAGCGCGACGCGTTGCCGCGCGAACCGATCGCCGGCGGGCGCGGAAGCGCGCAATAGACATGCCCGCGTGCCGCGCACAAAGCAGCGATCCGCGCCCGCGCCGCGGGATCGTCGGAATTGTCGCACACCACCAGCGGCACCCCGGGATGCACGCGCGCAAGCCCCTGCGACAGCAGGGCCACGGCCTCGGGAAGGTTGAAGGCGATGGTGAAAGCAACGAACCGCCCGTCCAGCCCGGCAAGCTCCCGCGCCAGGGCCGCATGGCCCGCGGCGGGCCGGCGCGCATAATAGGCGTCCACCGCCACGTTGCGCAGCCGCCGCACGCCGTGCGCGAGCGGCGCCGCGCGCGCCCATTCGCCGAGGGAATAGTCCGGTAGATCCCGCATCGCGGATCTTTTCGGGGGCGGCTTGCGCCGCGTCAAGCGGACGGGCGCGGATGCGTCGCCGCCCTTTGCCCCGCGCCGCGATCCGGGTACATGGAGGCGGCGGCTTTGGTGCCGATCCGGGCCGCAGATCGGACGGTGGCGTCGAAAGCTGGATCCAGGACAGCTTCGGCCTTAGGTTTCCCGGGCCGGGATCATGTCGGCATCCCGAAGGGAGAATGCGATGGGGGGATTGCGCACCTGGTTCAGCGGCTTCGCCTGGGGTCTGATGATCGGCGGGATCGCCGCTGGCGTCGGCGCGACCTTGCTGTTCCGGCCTGACGTGATCGAGCGCCTGCGCGCCGAGCGCCCGCTGCACGCGCTCGCGCCGACCGCGCCCGGCGGTCCGCCCCCCGCGGCGGTGCCCCAAGCCGCCGCACCCCAAGCCGCCGCACCCCGAGCCGCCGCACCGCAAGCCCCGAGGCCGGCGGCCGATCTCGCCCCCTTCTTCGTGAACACCACCACCAAGGAGCCACTCGACAAGGGCTTCGCGCCGCCCCGCGCCTTCGCACCGACCGACGATCTGGTGATTCGCGGCACCAATTCCACGACCCAGCCGGTTCTGCTCGCGGTGCGCATCGACGATGCCGCCTCCAAGAACTGGATGACCAATTTCAACACCGACACGAATGTCGCCCCCGGCGCGTTCGTGATGCGCGTGCCGCTCGACAACCTGCCGACGCCGAGCGGCACCCAGCTCGACGTCAATGCGATCGCGCGCTTCATCGTCTTCACCGAACAAGGCCAGCCGCCCCTCGCCATCGCCAGCGTTGCGATCGAGCGCCGGGCCGCCGCGGCCCCGGCCGGAGGCGGGGAAAACGTCGCGCGCGACGGACAGTCCTGGCTGAAGGGGGCGCGGCTGACGGCGACGCAGGATTTTTCGCCCCCTCTCGCCTTCACGCCGGAACAGGAACTGGTCGTCACCGGGACGAACACCGGCAGCGGCCCGGTGACGATCTATCTGCGCATCGACGACGTGAATTCGTCCAATTGGTATTCGCGCGCCAATGCTTCGGCGACCTTTCCGCCCGGCCCGTTCGTGCTGCGCGCGCCGGTCTCGTCCTGGGTGACCCCGTCCAAGGCCCGCCTCGACCGGACGAAAGTGAAGCGCATCGTCGTCTCCAATGGCGAGGGCGAAGGGCCGATCCGGATCGACGCCTTGAGCGTCGAGGCGGCTTCTCCGGTCCCGGCCGACGCGCTGGCGTTGCGCTTTGCGCCGAATTCGGAAATCCAGGTACCCGGCTTCGAGACCGTGCTGCCGAACGATCCGCGCCTGTCGAAGCCGGCCGGCATCCTGATCCGCACCCAGAACGACCCGCTCTTGTCGAGCGGCCTCAACCAGATCGAGACCGTCACCATTCCCTGGACCAAGAGCGACGTCGCGACCGTCTCGCTCTGGACCGAGGATCAAGGCGAGTGGGAATATTTCCCGCACTCCCTGAACCGCACCATCATCATCAACGGTCAGACCGTTCTGAACCAGAGCCTGACGCCGGGCGAATGGGTCGACCAAGTCTATAAACGCGGCCTGTGGAAGGAAGCCATGATCGATGGCGGGCCGTGGGAGATCTATGCCCGCGACCGCGCCGGGCTGATCACCGCGACGGTGCCGGTGATCGACGGCAAGATCGTGGTTCAGCTCGAATCCGATCAGCCCCCCAATAACGGCTATCTCGCCGCCATGGTGATCGAGCCGGGCAACAGCGAAGCGGCCGTCGACGCGGTCGAGGCGTGGCGCCGCACGCGCTATCTCGAACGCTGGCCGGTGGTCGACAAGCCGGTCGATCCCGCGCTCGCGACCGGCGTAACGCTGCGCATCCTGCCGGCCGGCGCGCCGCGCAGCCAGCACCCGTTCTGGGATCCCGCTTTGCCCTTCCAGGCGAATTTCCGCGCCCCGCGCGGCGGCGTCGTCTCGCTCGACTTCCTCGCCTTCTCGGACCAGGACGACCTGCTCCCCGATGTCTCGGTGACCGCACCCGACGGCATCACCCCGCTCGTGCGCTGGGGCAAATGGACCTATATGCGCCGCGGCGGGGGCGAGAACAGCCTCAGCATCACCGCCGACGTGCTGGAGGGCGACCTTTCGCACATGCGGATCGTCAGCGGCGTGCCGCGCCGGCTGAACGTCACCTTCACCGTGCCGCAGACCGCCCGCGGCACCCTCCCGGTCTCGCTGGCGCTGGACATTGCCGGCGTCCGGGTCGAAGCGCGCGCGCTGGTGGAGGTCGTGCCCGTCACGCTGCCGCAGGCCGACCGGCCGATCGGCTATTATATGGCGGCGCCGAATTGGGAATTGTGGTTCCCCCCCACCCCCGACCAGGTCGACCGGGGCATGGCCTGCGACTATGCCGCGCTGCGCGCCTTCGGCATCACCGGCATCTCGCCTGAACTCGTCGCCCCGACCCCCGACAAGCTCGCGCGCTACGTGCAGCAGATGAGCCTTGTCCGGCAGGCCGGCTTTACCGCCCCCTATTTCGACTATACGTCGGTCAAATACCTGCAGCACGGCGCCGGCTTCTCCAAGATCGGGCCGAGCATCGCCTCCGCCCAGCGCGCGCTGGCGGCGGCCGGCGTCGCCAATCCGCTCTGGTCGATCGCCGATGAGCCGGAAATCGGCGATGCCACCTTCCGCGACATGAAGGGGATCCGCGACGCGATCAAGGCGTCGGCGCCGGATGCCGCGGTCGCCGGCCAGCTCAACAGCACCAAGCAGCGCAGCCTCGTGACCCTGTTCGACACCGCGCTCGTGAACAACGGCTACGGCGTCAGCGCCGCCAATTTCCAGCAGATGCGCGCCCAGAAAATCACCCCCTGGATGTACAACATGCCCGACTTCCGGGCGGCGGCCGGCTTCTTCCTGTGGCGCACCGGCGCCAGCGGCTATCTGCAATGGCACGGCCGCGCGTGGACCGGAGATCCGCGCGACCCGACCGACGGGCGCGAATCCGATTATGCCATGCTGCCGCTCAGCGGCGACCGCTGCCAGCCGGCCCCGACCATCGACGCTCTGGTCATCACCACCAGTGAGGGGATAGAAGATCTGCGCTGGCTCCTGTGGCTCGACGATCGCGCCACGGGCGATTCGAAGGCGCGCGCGCTGAAGGAAGCGATCGCGGAGGCGGTCCCTGGGGATTGGGATTCGTTCGAGAAGCGGCCGCCGTCTTTGACGGCGCTGCGCGACAGGATCATCGATTTCGCCCTCGCCGCCTCAGGCGGGTGAGGCAACCACCCGTCCGAACCGCCGGGGTGGGGAGTGGTCCGCTCCTTGCCTGTCGGCGACACCACGGTCACGATCGGTCATGGCGAACGAGCTTTCCCTGCGCATCGTCATCGTCGACGACAGCCCCGTCCGGGCGGCCATCCTCAGCGAGGGGCTGCAGGAGGCGGGATTCCACAACGTGTTGCGCATCGAGGGGGTCAACAACCTGCTCGGGCGGATCTACGCCATCGATCCCGACGTGATCCTGATCGACCTGGAAAATCCCAGCCGCGACACGATCGAGCAGATGTTCCAGATGAGCCGCGAGGTGAAGCGGCCGGTGGCGATGTTCGTCGACCAGTCGGACAGCGCGACCATCGAGGAGGCGATCGCCGCCGGTGTCGCCTCCTACGTCGTCGACGGGCTGCGCAAGGACCGGGTGCGGCCGATCCTCGAGACCACGATCTCACGCTACCGCGCCTTCGCCCGGCTGCGCGAGGAATTGGAGGAGGCCCGCAGCCAGCTCGAGGAGCGCAAGCTCGTCGACCGCGCCAAGCTGATCCTCATGCGGGCGAAGAATGTCGACGAGCAGACCGCCTACGGCCTGATCCGCCGGACCGCGATGAACGAGAAGAAGCGGCTTGCCGAGATCGCCCAATCCATCATCACAGCCGCGGAGCTCCTGCGATGAGACGCCTCGCCATGGGCTTCATTCCCCTGACAGACGCCGCCGTTCTGATCGCCGCGGCGGAACGCGGCTTCTCGATGGCGGAGGGGATCGAGATCGACCTGCACCGCGAGGTGTCCTGGGCGAACATCCGCGACAAAGTGAATGTCGGGCTGCTCGACGGCGCCCATATGCTCGGGCCGCTCGCCATTGCCTCCTCGCTCGGGCTCGGCCATGTGCGGGTGCCCCTGGTGGTGCCGTTCGCGCTGAACCTCAATGGCAGCGCCATCACCATCGCGCGCGGCGTCTATGAGGAGATGGGGGAGACGGGCGAAGACCTGTCGAGCGGCCTTGGTGCGGCGCGCGCGCTCGGAAAGGTCGTCCTGGCGCGCAAGGCCCAAGGGCGCGACCCGCTCACCTTCGCGGCGGTCTATGCCTTCTCCACCCATACCTATCTGATCCGGCATTTCCTCAAGGCCGGCGGCGTCGATCCCGACCGCGACGTGCGCCTCGTGGTCGTCCCGCCGCCCTTCATGGCGGAAAGCCTGCGCAACGGCCTCATCCACGGCTTTTCGGTCGGCAGCCCGTGGAACAGCGTGGCGGTGGATGCGGATGTCGGACGGATCGCGGTGCTGGGCGCGGAGATTTTCGGCTGGGTCCCGGAGAAGGTGCTCGGCGTCCATGCCCGCTTCGTCAAGACCGAGCCGGACCTGCTGCGCCGCCTGGTGCGCGCGCTGCACTCCGCCGCGCGCTGGTGCGAGGATCCCGCAAACCACGAAGACCTCGCCCGTCTGCTGGGCGAGCCGCGCCATTTGAACCTTCCCGCCGACGTCCTGCGCCGCACGCTGGACGGCCGGCTTCACACCGCGCCGGGGGGCGCGCTGCGCGTCCATCCCGATTATCTGATCCTCCACCGCGACAATGCCAACCGGCCCTCGCGCGACCATGCGCTGTGGATCTACAGCCAGATCGTGAAGTCGGGCCAAGGCGAATGGACGCGCGATGCCGCCCGCGAGGCGGTCGGGGTCTACCGCCCGGATCTCTACGACGCCGCCGTCGGCCCGCAGCCGGAGCCCGCCGACCGGGTCCCCGACTGCGTCGCCACCCAGTTCGGCGAGACCTTCGATGCGGAGCGCTTTCTTCAGAACACGTAGTTGATCGTGACCGTAAGGGCCTGATTGTCCACCGTGCCGGAATAGGTTCCCGCCGACAGACCCGAAAAGGCGGTCGTCGGATAGACCGTGTCGAATTGGTTGGCGAACGTGTTCGTGCTGGTCGCCGAGGCTGTGTAGGAATAGCTCAGGTCCAGGAACCAGGACGGCGCGAAAAAATAGGTCACGCCCGCCATGGCCGTTGCGCCCCACACCCAGTTGGAGGCCGAGAAGAAACCGGGCGTGCCGGAAACGTCGAAGCGGTGATCGAGCTCGGCGAACCCGATCAGCCCATTCATGCTGGCCGTGACCTTGGAGAGCGTCGGGCCGGCACCGCCATAGACGAAACCCCGCCCGAACGAATAGCCGACCAGCGGCACGAGCGCGAATTGGTGCTCCAGGCTCATCTGATAGGAGCGCAACAGGTAATTGCCGTTGAAAGTGCCGGAGATCAGCCCGTCATACGAGCCGGCCTGCGGGATGAGGACATTGTCTTGCGCCCCGCTGACGCCGACCTGATTGTAGCTGAACTTGGCACCCCACACCCAGGGGGTGCCCGCCACCGTGCGGTAGAAGCCGAGTTGAAGCGCGGGCGCAAGCGATGAATCCGTCCCGAGGTTCGGATAGGCCGAGCCGCCGGCCTGTCCCCGCGCGACCCAGTGTCCGAGCGCATAGACGTCGCTGATCCCGAACCCGAAAATATCCTGGTTCGGAAAGGTGGCGCCGTTGAACGCCCCGCCCGCCCCGATAAAGATGCCGTTGGCCGGCATGGCGCCGGATGCCTGTTGCGCCTGCTGTGCTTCCTGCGCCTGCGCGACGAGCGGCCAGGCTGCGAGGCAGATGCTTAAGACGATCGACCGTTTGCTCATCACTCCCCCCGATTCCGGCCTGAACGCTATGAAGGTGCCAAATCGGCCTCAATGGCATTTTCTGGCCCTAACCCGGTAGGGCCGGCGGCGGGCTTCGGAGGGCTTTCCCGCACCCGGGCGAAGACCGGCCACGCCCCGCAATGCTGACGGATGCGGCGCCAGATGCGGAATTTTTGCGCACCGTACATGCAGGATGATGATCGATGAAAAATTAAGCAACGAAGCATTGCTCAACTTGACCAGTCATTTAAGTCCGCACCCCGCGTCTGGCACGGAACTTGAATATGTGTATTCCAGGCGCGGCCAACGATGTCCGCGCCAAGACATATGTCCCAATGACGGGGCACCCGCAGCAGAGCCGCTGACACCCGATGGCCGTAGGCCGTCGAGGAGTCTGCGGCTTTTTTCGTTTCGGGTCTCGTACGACTGGCGACCAACAGGGGAACAGAATGACCGACGCTTCCGATCCCAAATCCGGCGATTCAAGGTCTGGCCCGGCCGCGATTCCGGCCGCATCGCTCTCCCGCCGCGCGCTGCTGAAGGGCAGTGCGGCGGCGCTCGGCACGGCGGCGGTGCTCGAAGCCGCCCGCATCGCCTTCCCGGGCGGCGTCCCGTCGGCCTATGCCGCCGAGGGTCCGGAGACCACGAAGGCGGTGCTCGGCTTCATCGCGCTGACCGATGCCGCGCCACTGTTCGTGGCGAAGGAGAAGGGGATCTTTGCAAAATACGGCATGACCGACGTGACGGTCGCCAAGCAGGCCTCCTGGGGCACCACCCGCGACAATCTCGTGCTCGGTGCGGAAGGCAACGGCATAGACGGGGCGCACATCCTCACCCCGATGCCCTATCTCATCTCGGCCGGCAAGGTGACGCAGAACAACGTCCCGACCCCGATGTACATCCTCGCCCGCCTCAACGTGAACGGGCAGTGCATCTCGGTCGGCCAGGAATATCTCGACCTCAAGATCGGCCTCGACACCAAGCCCTTCAAGGCCGCGCTCGACAAGAAGAAGGCCTCCGGCAAGCCGGTCAAGGCGGCGATGACCTTTCCGGGCGGCACCCACGATCTGTGGATCCGCTATTGGCTCGCGGCCGGCGGCATCGACCCCGACAAGGACATCGAGACCATCGTCGTCCCGCCGGCCCAGATGGTGGCCAATATGAAGGTCGGCACGATGGACTGCTTCTGCGTCTGCGAGCCGTGGAACGAGCAGCTCATCCACCAGAAGATCGGCTACACCGCGCTCACGACCGGCGAGATGTGGAAGGACCATCCCGAGAAGGCGTTCGGCATGCGCGCCTCCTACGTGGACAAGAATCCCAAGGCCGCCATGGCGCTGCTCAAGGCGGTCATGGAAGCCCAGATGTGGTGCGAGAAGATGGAGAACCGCGCCGAAGTCGCGGCGATCTGCGCCAAGCGCCAATGGATCAACGTGCCGGTCGCCGACGTCACGGACCGCATGCTCGGCAAGTTCGACTATGGCACCGGCCGGGTGGTCGAGAAGAGCCCGGTCATGATGAAATACTGGGCCGACGCCGCCTCCTATCCCTATCAGAGCCACGACCTCTGGTTCATCACCGAGGACCAGCGCTGGGGCAAGTTCGAGCCCGACTACGACGCCAAGGCGCTGATCTCCAAGGTCAACCGCGAGGATCTCTGGCGCGAGGCGGCGAAATCCCTGAACGTGTCGGCCGCCGACATTCCGACCTCGACCTCGCGCGGTCTCGAGACCTTCTATGACGGCAAGGTCTTCGACCCCGCCAATCCGTCGGCCTATCTCGCGAGCCTCGGCATCAAGCGCATCGCCTGACAGAGCGGCGCCCCTCCGCGCGGAGGGGCGCCTCGCCTTGGAGCCTGATCCGGTCATGTCGCACGGCATGATCGGGGAATCAGTCTCTAAATCATTGGTAGAGAACGTTTTTGACCAACTGCCCCGCAGTTCGATCGGAACGTGCCCTGGCATTTTCGGAGTGAGCCGATGACCACACCCGCTTTGAAACTGACCGGACGAGACGCCCCTCCGCGCGCCGGCGGCGCGGCGACCGCGACCGTGGTCGCGATGCCGAGCCCGAAGCGCAAGCCGGCGGCCGACCGCATCCTGCCGGTGCTCAGCAGCATCGCCGCGAACGTCCTGCCGCCTTTGATCGTGCTGACGGTGCTGGTCGGCCTGTGGCAGATCCTGTGCAGTTCGCCCACCTCGCCTCTGCCCTCGCCCACCGCCATCCTCGACAGTTCGTGGGAGCTGATCGTCGATCCCTTCTACGATCGCGGCGGCCTGGACAAAGGCCTGTTCTGGCACATCCTCGCCTCGGTCCAGCGCGTCGCGGTCGGCTATTCGCTCGCGGTCGTCGTCGGGGTGGCCCTCGGCACCTTGATCGGCCAGTCCACCTGGGCGATGCGCGGCCTCGACCCGCTGTTCCAGGTGCTGCGCACCGTGCCGCCGCTCGCCTGGCTGCCGCTCTCGCTCGCCGCTTTCCGCGACGGCCAGCCGGCGGCGATCTTCGTCATCTTCATCACCGCCATCTGGCCAATCATCATCAATACCGCGGTCGGCATCCGAAATATCCCGCAAGATTATCGCAACGTCGCGGCGGTTCTTCGGCTCAATCCTATCGAATTCTTTGTGAAGATTATGGTCCCCGCTGCGGCGCCCTACATCTTCACGGGTCTTCGCATCGGCATCGGCCTGTCCTGGCTCGCCATTATCGCAGCGGAAATGCTGATCGGCGGCGTCGGAATCGGTTTCTTCATCTGGGATGCGTGGAATTCGTCGCTGATCGGCGACATCATCGTGGCGCTCATCTATGTCGGCATCGTCGGGTTCGTGCTCGACCGCATCATTGCCGGCCTCGGCGCCATCGTCACCCGCGGCACCGCCGCAGCCTGAGGAGGCCGCCATGACCAGCTATCTCAAGCTCGACCATATCGACAAGACCTATAGCCGCGGCGGGACGACGACCAACGTCCTGAAGGACGTGACGCTGGAGATCCACAAGGGCGAATACGTCTCCATCATCGGCCATTCCGGCTGCGGGAAATCCACGTTGCTCAACATCGTCGCCGGGCTGACCGACGCGACCAGCGGCGGCGTGCTTCTGGAGGACCGGGAGGTGAATTCCCCCGGCCCCGACCGCGCCGTGGTGTTCCAGAACCATTCCCTGCTGCCTTGGCTGACCGTCTACGACAATGTCCGCCTCGCCGTGGACAAGGTGTTCTCCGGCACCCGCACCCGCGCCCAACGGCACGACTGGACCCTCCACAATCTCGAACTGGTGCAGATGGCCCATGCCAAGGACAAGCGTCCCGGCGAAGTGTCGGGCGGCATGAAGCAGCGCGTCGGCATCGCCCGCGCGCTGTCGATGGAGCCGAAGGTGCTGCTGCTCGACGAGCCGTTCGGCGCCCTCGACGCGCTCACCCGCGCCCATCTGCAGGACAGCGTGATGCAGATCCACGCGACGCTGGGCAACACCATCCTGATGATCACCCACGATGTCGACGAAGCGGTCCTGCTCTCCGACCGCATCGTCATGATGACCAACGGCCCCTCGGCCCGGATCGGCGAGGTGCTCGACGTCCACCTCGCCCGCCCGCGCAAGCGGCTCGATCTGGTGACCAACGCCACCTACCTCAAGGCCCGCGAGGCGGTGCTCAAATTCCTCCACGAGCGGCACCGCTTCGTGGAAGCCGCCTGATCTTTCCACCCAGCCACGGAGGACTTCCATGCGTCCCAGCCAAGTGGAACTTATCCAGTCTTCGTTCGCGAAGGTCGCCCCGATGTCCGAACAGGCGGCCGGGCTGTTCTATGGCCGGCTGTTCGAGATTGCGCCGGAGGTGAAGCCCATGTTCCGGGGCGACATCGCCGAGCAGGGCCGCAAGCTGATGGGGACCCTCGCCGTCGTGGTGAAGGGCCTGTCCAACCTCGATGCGGTGGTACCGGTGGCGCAGGTCCTGGCGAAGCGCCACGTCGCCTACGGCGTGAAGGACGAACATTATGCGCCGGTGGGCGCGGCGCTGCTCTGGACGCTGGAACAGGGTCTCGGCCCCGATTTCACCCCCGAGGTGAAGGACGCCTGGACGCAGGCCTATGGCCTCCTCTCCACCGTCATGATCGCCGCCGCGGCCGAGCCCGTGCCGGCCGAGCCGGTTTGAGCCGCCATGCCCCGCTCGGCGCCCTCGACCTCGTCCGCCGCCCCCGCCGAACCGCTGCTCGTGATCGGCAACGGCATGGCGGCGGCGCGGCTCTGCGAGGAGCTGGTGCGCCGGGCGCCGGGCCGCCACGCCGTCACCGTGATCGGCGCCGAGCCGCACCTCGCTTATAACCGCGTGCTGCTGTCCGACGTGCTCGCCGGGCGCACCGGGCGCGCCGAGATCACGCTGCACGACGCGGATTGGTGGCGCGCCCACGGCATCGGCGTGATCGCCGGCATGCCGGCGACCGCGATCGACCGCGTGGGCCGCGCCGTCGTCCTCGCCGACGGCCGGCGCCTGCCCTTCGCCCGCCTCGTTCTGGCGACCGGCTCCGACGCGATCCGGCTGCCGCTGCCCGGCGGCGATTTGCCGGGCGTCACCACCTTCCGCGACATGGCCGATGTCGAGACCCTGCTGTCCGCCGCCCGGCCGGGCGTGCGCGCCGTGGTGATCGGCGGCGGCCTGCTCGGCATCGAGGCGGCGAGCGGCCTCGCCCGCGCCGGCGTCGAAACAACCCTGGTTCATCTCATGGACCGGCTGATGGAACGCCAGCTCGATCCCCGCGCCGCCGATTTGCTGTGCCGAGCGGTGGCGGCGCAGGGCATCACCGTGGTGCTGGGCGCGGCGAGCGCCGCCATCGAGGGCGACGGCCGGGTCGCGGCGCTGCGGCTCGCGGACGGGCGCCGCCTGCCCGCCGATCTCCTGGTGATGGCCTGCGGCGTTACGCCGAAGATCGGGCTCGCCATGGCGGCCGGGCTCGCCTGCCGGCGCGGCATCCTGGTCGACGATACGCTCGCGACCGACGACCCCGCCATCTTCGCCATCGGCGAATGCGCCGAGCATCGCGGCGCCTGCTACGGGCTCGTCGCCCCGGCCTATGAGCAGGCGGAGGTGCTCGCGCGGCGCCTCGCCGGGGAGGACGCGGCCTATCCCGGCAGCGTCGTGTCGACCCATCTGAAGGTCTCCGGCGTGTTCGTCTTCTCGGCCGGGGACATCGCCGCGCCGGGCGAGGAAATCGTCCTCGCCGATCCCGGCCTCGGCCTCTACCGGCGCCTCGTGCTTCGCGACGGGCGCCTCGTCGCCGCCGTGCTCTATGGCGACACCGCAGACGGCCCCTTCTATCTCGACCTCATCACGAACCGCACCCCCATCGCCGCGATCCGCGCCGACCTGGCCTTCGGCCGGCTCGCCTGCGCACGCGTGGCGTAGAAGGCAAGACACATGAGCGGCGATTTCACCATCGACCAGAAGCGCTATCTTGAGGGCTTCGTCTCCGGCGCCCAGGCGGTCCGCACGGCGCGAACCGGGCCGGGCGCCGCGCCTGCCGTGCCGACCGGGCCGGACGCGGCCAGCCACGCCGCCATGGCCCGCACCGAGGCCGAGGGCCGCAAGCTCTGCCCGGAGGAGAAGGCAAAGCGCGAAGAACTCGGGCTCGACAGCTATTCGCGCATGAAGGATGCCGCCGCGGCCGGCGCATTCCCGAAGGGCGCAGACATCCTGCGCTGGAAATATCATGGGCTGTTCTATGTCGCCCCGGCGCAGGACAGCTTCATGTGCCGCCTGCGCATGCCGAACGGCATCCTCACGCATTGGCAGATGCGCGGCATCGCCGACATCGCGCAGGCGCATGGCGGCGCCTATGCCGACGTGACCACCCGCGCCAATCTCCAGATCCGCGACATTCCCGCGACCGACGGGGTGATCCTGCTGGAGACGCTGGTCGATCTCGGCCTCACCGCAAAGGGCTCGGGCGCCGACAATATCCGCAACGTCACCGGCACCCCGACGGCCGGCATCGACCCGCAGGAACTGCTCGACACCCGGCCCTATGCCCGGGAGTGGCACCATTACATCCTGAACAATCGCGACATGTACGGGCTGCCACGCAAGTTCAATGTCGCCTTCGACGGCGCGGGACGGATCGGCGCGCTGGAGGACACCAACGATATCGGCTTCCAGGCGGTCGAGGTGGCGGACGGGTTCGGCCTTGCGCCGGGCATCTGGTTCCGCCTCGCCCTCGGCGGCATCACCGGCCACCGCGACTTCGCCCGCGACACCGGCATCGTCGTCCGGCCGGCGGACGCGACCAAGGTCGCCGCCGCCATCGTCCGGGTCTTCATCGAGAGCGGCGACCGCACCGACCGCAAGAAGGCGCGGCTGAAATACGTCCTCGACACCTGGGGCTTCGCGAAATTTCTCGCCGCGGTCGAGGCCAAGCTCGGCGCCGCCCTCCCCCGCTGCCCCGCCGAGGCCGTTGCACCGCGTCCCGAGCCGGACCGGATGGCGCATCTCGGCGTGCATCCCCAGAAGCAGCCGGGGCTGAACTGGATCGGCGTGGGACTGCCCGTCGGCCGCATGACGTCGGCACAGATGCGCGGCCTCGCCGACGTTGCGGCCGGCATGGGCGACGGCGATCTGCGGCTCACGGTCTGGCAGAATGTGCTGATCTCCGGCATCCCCGACGCCCATGTCGCGGCGGCGGCGGAGGTGATCGCGGGGCTCGGCCTCACCGCCGCGCCCGACGCGCTCCAGGCCGGCCTTGTCGCCTGCACCGGTGCGAAGGGTTGCCGCTTCGGCAATGCCGACACCAAGGGCACGGCGCGCGCCATTGCCGCGCATTGCGGGCCGCGGCTCGCGCTCGACCAGCCGGTCAACATCCATGTCACCGGCTGCCACAATTCCTGCGCCCAGCATTATATCGGCGATATCGGGCTGATCGGCGCGCGGGTGGCGGTCAATGACGAGGGCGACACGGTCGACGGCTATCATCTGCTGGTGGGCGGCGGCTTCGGCAGCGCCGCGGCGCTCGGCGACGAACTCTATCGCGACCTCCCCGCCGCCGAGGTGCCGCGCCGGGTCGAGGGCCTGCTCAGGGCCTGGCTCGCGCACCGGCTTCCCGGCGAAGCCTTCGCCGCCTTCACCCGCCGGATCCCGGCCGACACCCTGACATCGCTCGCCGCCGCGGAGCCTGCGGAATGATCCTCCAATCGCCTCCCGCCGTGGTGCCCTATCTCCCCGAAAGTGCACCCTTCACGCCCGAACAGCGGGCCTGGCTCAACGGCTTCTTCGCCGGAATCTTCTCGGCCGATGCTGCGCCCGGCGCGACCGCCCTGTCGGCGGAAGCTTCCGCCGCTTTGATGCCCGGAGGCCCCGCCGCAGCGGCCGAAGACGACGGCGCGCCCTGGCACGACGCCGCGATGCCGCTCGGCGAGCGCATGAAGCTGGCCGAGGGCCGGCCGCTGGCGCGGCGCATGATGGCCGCGATGGCCCAGCAGGATTGCGGACAGTGCGGCTATCTCTGCGAGACCTATTCCAAGGCGATCGCCGACGGCACCGAGACCGCGCTCAATCTCTGCGCCCCCGGCGGCAAGGAGACGCTGCGCATGCTCAAGGCGCTCGCGGCCGAGCAAAGCGCGGACGGCGCCGCGCCCACCGCAGCGCCCGCCGCTTCGGCACCGCCCGTCGCGGCCCCCGCCGCGCCGCGCGGCACCCGCGAAAATCCCGGCGAGGTGACCTTTCTCGGCCGCACCCGGCTCAACAAGGACGGCTCGGCCAAGGAGACCTGGCACATCGAGTTCGATCTCGCCGGGTCCGGCATCGATTACGCGGCGGGCGACAGTTTAGGCCTGTTCCCGGTCAATGATCCCGGTCTCGTCGCGGCGGTGCTGGCGGCACTCGACGCTCCCGCCGATTATCCGGTCGGCGAAACCACGCTCGGGGCGGCGCTGAGCCACGGCGTCTGTCTCAAATCGGCACCCGACGCGCTGTTCACCCTGTTCTCCTATCTCACCGGCGGCACCCGGAAGGCGAAGGCCCGCGCGCTCGCGGCGGGCGAGGATCCCGACGGCGACGCCGCGACCCTCGACGTCCTCGCCGCGCTGGAGAAATTCGCCGGGACCCGGCCCGATCCCGAGGCGGTGATCGAATGTCTCGAACCGCTCCAGCCGCGGCTCTATTCGATCTCCTCCAGCCCGAAAGCGACGCCCGGCCGGCTCTCTTTGACGGTGGACGCGGTGCGTTATGAGGCCGGTGGCCGCACCCGGCTCGGCGTCTGCTCCACCTTTCTCGGCGGACGGGTGCCGCCGGGCACGCGGATGAAGGCCTATCTGCAGAAGGCCCACGGCTTCGGCCTGCCGGCGGAGTCCGCGCGCCCGATCATCATGGTCGGGCCGGGCACCGGCATCGCGCCGTTCCGCGCCTTCCTGCACGAGCGCATGGCGACCCGCGCACCGGGCCGGAACTGGCTGTTCTTCGGCCATCAGCGGCGCGACACGGATTTCTTCTACGAGGACGAGCTCGCAGGGCTGCAGGCGGCGGGCGTGCTGACCCGGCTCGACACCGCCTGGTCGCGCGACGGCGCGGAGAAGGTCTATGTCCAGGACCGCATCCGCCAAGCGGGAGCGGAACTTTGGGCCTGGCTCTCGGACGGCGCGCATTTCTATATTTGCGGCGACGCCCAGCGCATGGCGAAGGATGTCGAGGCCGCATTGGTCGATGTGGCTGCGGCGCAGGGTGGCCTCGCGCGCGCGGCGGCGGCGAACTTCCTCGCCGATCTGAAGAAAGCCGGCCGCTATCAGGCCGACGTCTATTGAGGGGGGCGGGATGGGCAATGCCACCATGTCGGCGCGCGGCACGATGAGGCGCGCGCGATGAATGCGCTCGCCGATCCCGGCGCGGTGCGCACCACCTGCCCTTATTGCGGCGTCGGCTGCGGCCTCCTCGCGACCCCCGACGCGGCAGGCGGCGCCGCGATCGCGGGGGACGCGGTCCATCCGGCGAATTTCGGCCGCCTCTGCTCCAAGGGCGCGGCGCTCGGCGAGACGATCGGCCACGAAACCCGACTGATCGAGCCGATGATGCGGCACGGCGAGGGCCCGCTCGGGCCGGTCTCCTGGGACGCCGCCCTCGACCGCGTCGCGGACGGTCTGCGATCGACCCTGGCGCGCCACGGCCCGGAGGCGATCGCCTTCTATCTCTCGGGCCAGCTCCTGACCGAGGATTATTACGCCGCCAACAAGCTCGCCAAGGGCTTCCTCGGCACCGCCAATGTCGACACCAATTCCCGCCTGTGCATGGCCTCCTCGGTCGCCGGCCACAAGCGCGCCTTCGGCTCGGACACCGTGCCGGGCAGCTATGAGGATCTCGATGCGGCCGATCTGATCGTGCTCGTCGGATCCAATGCCGCCTGGTGCCATCCGGTCCTGTTCCGCCGCATGGCGGCCGCCCGCGCGGCGCGCGGCACCAGGATCGTGGTGATCGATCCGCGCCGCACCGCCACCGCCGACGAGGCCGACCTCGTCCTGCCGATCGCCCACGGCACCGATACCGATCTGTTCTGCGGCCTTCTGGTCCATCTGGCCGACACCGGCGGCATCGATGCGGCCTATGTGGCGGCCCACACCCAGGGTCTCGATGCCGCGCTCGCCGCCGCCCGCACGCGCGTGCCCGACATCACAGCGACCGCGCGCGCGACCGGCCTGGCCGAGGCGGACGTCGCCCGCTTCTTCGCCTGGTTCCGCGAGACCGCCCGCAGCGTCACGTGCTATTCGCAGGGCGTGAACCAGTCGGCGCACGGCACCGACAAGGTCAATGCGATCCTCAACTGCCATCTCGCGACCGGCCGCATCGGCCGGCCCGGCATGGGGCCGTTCTCGCTGACCGGCCAGCCCAACGCGATGGGCGGACGCGAGGTCGGCGGCCTCGCCAATCAGCTCGCCGCCCATATGGGCTTCTCGCCGCCCGAAGTGGACCGGGTGCGCCGCTTCTGGGACGCGCCGGCCATGGCGGCGAGCGAGGGCCTGAAGGCGGTCGACATGTTCGCCGCGATCGGACGGGGCGAGATCAAGGCGCTGTGGGTGATGGGCACCAATCCGGCGGTCAGCCTGCCGCGGGCCGATGCGGTGCGCGCCGCGCTCGGCCGCCTCGATCTGTTCGTCCTGTCGGAGAATGTGCGGACCAACGACACCGCCGCCTGCGCGCCGCATGTCGTGCTGCCGGCCGCCGCCTGGGGCGAGAAGGACGGCACCGTCACAAATTCCGAGCGGCGCATCTCGCGCATGCGCCCCTTCCTCGACCGGCCCGCGGGCGTTCGCCCGGATTGGTGGGCGCTGGCGCAGGTGGCGCGGCGGCTCGGCTTCGGCGCCGCCTTCGCCTGGACCCGGCCGGCCGACATATTCCGCGAGCATGCGGCGCTCTCCGGCTTCGAGAATGGCGGCACCCGCGACTTCGACATTTCCGCGCTCGCCGGCCTCTCGGATGCCGCCTATGAGACGCTGGAGCCGGTGCAATGGCCGCTGCCGGCCGGCGGAGGGGCGACCGCGCGCCTGTTCGCCGAAGGCGGCTTCTTCACCCCCGACCGCCGTGCCCGCCTCGTCGTGCCCGCCACCGCCGCGCCCCCCGCAGGGGAAGCGGAGCATCCGTTCCTGCTCAATACCGGCCGCATCCGCGACCAATGGCACACCATGACGCGCACCGGCCTGTCGCCGCGCCTCTCGGCCCATCTGACCGCGCCGTTCGTCGCGGTCCATCCCGACGATGCCGCGCCGCTCGGCCTCGCCGAGGGCGACCTCGCCACGGTGGCGACGCGCCACGGCCGCGCGGTGCTGGAAGTGCGGGGCGATGCCGGGCAGCCGCGGGGCACGCTGTTCGCGCCGATCCATTGGAGCGCGGCCAATGCCTCCCACGGCCGGGTCGGGGCGCTGGTGCACGACGCGCGCGATCCGATTTCCGGCCAGCCCGATTCCAAGGCGACGCCCGCCACCCTCGCCGCCTATGCCGCGCCGTATCGCGGCTTCATCCTCGCCCGCACCGCTTTGGCGCCGCCGCCGGGAAGCTGGTGGGCGCGCCTGCCGGTCGCAGGCGGCCATGCCTGGCGCATCGCCGGGGGCGACGGCCCCGACCTGTGGCGCGATTGGGCGCGCGGACAGGTCGGTGCCGCCGCCTTGGCCGAGTTCTCGGACCTCTCCGGCGGCCAGTATCGCGCCGCCGCCTTCGACACCAATGGCCGCCTCAGCTTCGCCCTTATGATCGGGCCGAAGGGTGCCGTCCCCGCCTGGGACGCGCTGAAGGACCTTCTGGCGGGGGACCGCGTCGGCGAGGCCGACCGGAGGCTGATCCTGTCCGGACGTTCCGGGGCAGGAACCATGCCTTCGGGCCCCCTGGTCTGCGCCTGCTTCGGGGTCGCCCGCGATGCTATTGCGGCGGCGATCCGCGCCGGAGCGCACGACGCGGCGGCGGTCGGGGCGGCGCTGAAAGCGGGGACCAATTGCGGCTCCTGCCTGCCGGAGGTGCGCGCTTTGATCGCCGAAACCCTGCAACCGGCCTGAGGCCTGGCCGCTCCCCCTTTCGCGACGGCGAAATGTTTCTATTCTGCACCCGCCGCGGCCGGGACTTCCGATCCGGCCACGGCGCATTTTGCGGAGAGAACCATGTCCATCTCAGTCGGCGACACTTTGCCCTCGGCCACCTTCCGCGTGAGCACGGCCGATGGGCCGGTGCCCAAGACCACCGACGACGTCTTCAAGGGGCGGCGCGTGGTGCTGTTCGCGGTGCCGGGCGCCTTCACCCCGACCTGCCACAAGAACCACCTGCCCGGCTATGTCGCGCGCGCCGACGAATTCAAGGCGAAGGGCATCGACACCATCGCGGTCGTGTCGGTGAACGACCCGTTCGTGATGAGCGCGTGGGAGAAGGCCTCGGGCGCCGAGGGCAAGATCCTGTTCCTGGCCGACGGCGTCGCGGAATTCTCCAAGGCGCTCGATCTCACCTTCGACGGCTCCGCCGCCGGGCTCGGGCTGCGCTCCAAGCGCTATTCGATGCTGGTCGAAGACGGCGTCGTGAAGATTCTGAACGTCGAAGACGTGCCGTCCAAGGCCGACATTTCGAGCGCCCAGGCGCTGCTCGGCCAGATCTGACCAGCCGCATGCCGCCCCATGGCCGTCCGCGGCCATGGGGAGCGGCGGGTCAGGCGATGATGTCGGGGAAGAGTTCGTCCTCGAGATGGGTGATGCGGTCGCGCAACTGGAGCTTTCGCTTCTTCAGCCGCTGAATCTGCAGAATGTCCGACCCCGTCACCGCCATCAGCGCGGAGATCGCGGCGTCGAGATCCCGATGTTCCTGGCGCAGACGCTCCAGGAGCGTGCGCAACTCGCGTTCCTCGTCGCTGGTCATTCAGGAATCCGCAGCGCTCCATCGGGCCGATGGCTAGCGAATATGGCATGGGCGGCCGCACCTGCAAGCGCTTGTTCGGCGCCGCCCCCGCCGAATCCGCCACACACACGCCTCGGTGGCATTTCTTCATTTCGAAACAATGCCTTGAACGCCTCTGCCATGACGCCGCGCGCGCGGCGGACAAGGAGCGTTCGAAACCCGGCCGTGCTGCGCCGCAGCGTCTTTCGTTACCCCAGGGTGGTCGACTCTTCGCCGCCTCCATGACAGACTGATGTCCGTTGCAGACACGGAGACGCGCCTTATGTCCGTCCAGTCGCACATTGCAGAGCTTCAGCGTCGTCACGCGGCTCTCGAGACTGAAATCAACAAGGAACTCGCCCATCCGGCGACCGATCCGCTCCGGCTCGCCGAGCTGAAGCGCCGCAAACTCGTCCTGAAGGACGAGATCCGGCGCCTCGTCGGACCCGTCACGGTCCACTGACCGGCGGGGACGCGGGGACGGAGCCACGCGGCGTCGGTTTCGCCGTTCGTGGAGAGATCCTCCGTGCGCGGCGCGAACGGAATTCCGGGCTTGCCTTGCGCGCAGGTCGCCGGGTGCTCTAAGTCGGGCGCATGGCTCCTCCGCTCATCCAGCTTCAGGATATTCATCTGCGCTTCGGCGCCACGCCCCTGCTCGACGGGGCGGACCTCGCCGTCGCGCCTGGAGACCGGCTGTGCCTCGTCGGGCGCAACGGCTCCGGCAAGTCGACGCTGCTGCGCATCGCCGCTGGCCTGATCGAGCCTGACAGCGGCTCGGTGTTCGTCCAGCCCGGCGCGACGGTGCGCTATCTGCCGCAGGAGCCGGACTTTTCCGGCTTTTCGACCGCGCTTGCTTATGTCGAGGCGGGGCTCGGACCGGGCGACGAGGCCTATCGCGCCCGCTATTTGCTCGAACAGCTCGGCCTGACCGGCGAGGAGGATCCCGCCCGCCTCTCCGGCGGCGAGGCCCGTCGCGCCGCGCTCGCCCGCGTGCTGGCGCCCGAGCCGGACGTGCTGCTGCTCGACGAGCCCACCAACCATCTCGATCTGCCGGCCATCGAATGGCTGGAAAGCGAGCTGAAGGGGCTGCGCTCGGCCCTCGTCGTGATCAGCCATGACCGGCGCTTCCTCCAGACCCTCTCGCGCGCGACCGTCTGGATCGACCGCGGCGCCACGCGCCGGCTCGACCAGGGCTTTTCCGCCTTCGAGGGCTGGCGCGACCAGGTGCTGGAACAGGAAGAGACCGACCGCCACAAGCTCGACCGCAAGATCGTGGCCGAACTCGACTGGCTGCGCTACGGCGTCACCGCCCGCCGCAAGCGCAATGTCCGCCGCCTCGGCCAGCTCCATTCGCTGCGCCGCGACCGCAGCGAGGAGCGGCGCGGGCCGGGCGCGGTCAAGATCACCGTCACCGAGGCCGACGCCTCGGGAAAGCTGGTGATCGAGGCCAAGGCCATCTCCAAGAGTTTCGACGGCACGCCCGTGGTGCGCGATTTTTCCACCCGCATCCTGCGCGGCGACCGGATCGGCATTGTCGGCCCGAACGGCGCGGGCAAGACCACGCTGCTGAAGATGCTGATCGGCGATCTCGCGCCGGACGGCGGCACGGTACGGATCGGCGCCAATCTCGAGATCGCCGCGCTGGACCAGAAGCGCACCGCGCTCGATCCCGAGACCACCCTGCGCGCGGCCCTCACCGGCGGCGGCGGCGACACGCTCATGGTGGGCGGCCAGCCCAAGCATGTGATGGGTTATCTGAAGGACTTCCTGTTCACCCCGGACCAGGCGAATTCGCCGCTGCGCGTGCTCTCCGGCGGCGAGCGGGCGCGGCTGATGCTGGCCCGGGCGCTGGCGTTGCCGTCCAACCTCCTGGTGCTGGACGAGCCGACCAACGATCTCGATCTCGAAACCCTCGATCTCCTCCAGGAAATGGTCGCGGACTATCCCGGTACGGTGCTTCTGGTCAGCCATGACCGCGACTTCCTGGACCGCACCGTCTCCTCGGTGATCGCCGCCGAGGGCGATGGCCGCTTTTCCGAATTCGCCGGCGGCTATTCCGACATGGTGTCGCAGCGCGGCCGCGGGGTCGAAGCCAAGTCCCGTCCGGACGCGGCACGTCCGGACGCCGCCCGCGGCGGCGAGAAGGCCGCCGCGCCCGCCGACCGGGCGGAAAAGAAGCGCCGCCTCTCCTTCCACGAGAAGCACGCCTTGCAGACCCTGCCGAAGCAGATGGACGGGCTGCGCGCCGAGGCGCGCAAGCTGGAGGCGGCAATGGCCGACCCGACCCTCTATGCCCGCGACCCCGCCCGCTTCGAGGCCGCCTCGAAGGCACTCGCCAAGATCCAGGCCGACCTCGAGGTGGCGGAAGAGGAATGGCTGCGCCTGGAAATCCTGCGCGAGGAGGTCGAGGGCTGACGGTCGCGACGGCGGCTTCGCCCGGCGCCGGATCGCCTCAGAGCGGCAGACCGGCGCCGATCGTGGCGAGGACGGCGACGATCAGCCAGGCGAGGTTCGCCCGCTTGGTCCGGACCAGAAGCAGCGCGACCATCGCGACCAGAGCGAGGCCGTTCATCGGCCCCGAAATCTGGCCTCCGCCACGCGCCTCCTCGATCTCGACATCGGCGAGCGCCAGGCCGATCGCGCAGGCGAGGCCGATCAGATTGACCGCCATCAGCCCGCCGATCACCAGCCGCCGCACTTTCATGTAATAATCGTCGAAATCCCGCCACTGCCCGACCTCGGCGGGAAGCACGAAGGTGGAGACGGCGAAATAGGCGCCGCTCACCAGAACGAGGCCGAACAGGCCGAGTTCGTCGGCCGGCAGATGCGGTCCGATGGCGGCGAAATTGAACCAGAACGTCACCTGGTCGAACAGCGTCAGCAGCACCAGGAGCGGGATCAGCGCGCCGATCCGGAGCGGTGCGCGGTCGGCGTGCTCGACGCCGTACCAGACCCGGCAGACCCGCGCGACGCCCTTCAGCAATTCGGCGATCGACAGGCCGAGCAGGATGGCGAAGACCCGCGACAGGAGATCGAACCCGCTCATCCGCCCCTCGCCGCCCCGCTCCCGACGCGGCACGGATTAGCCGACGCCCCCGCCTTCCGCCAAGTCCCTGCCCGATCCCCGCCAAGCCCCCGCCGAAGGCAGGGTCACGCCGCCTGGCGCAGCGCACTCTCCAGCCGGTTGCCGGCCGCCTTGAGAGCGAGGATCTGCTGCACCTTCTCGGCGATCTGCCGCGCCGCCTCGAGCGGCGGCAGGCCGCCGTCATAGATGTTCGAGATCACGCTGTATTCGTAGCGGATGTCCGGATTTCCGCTGAAGACGGCGGCACTGGCCTGGGTCTCCGGATCCTCCAGACGATAGGCGAGATAGGCCGACATGGAGCGCGACGCACGGGCATCGCCGCCGGGGCGCTCGCCGATCAAGGTCACGACGATCCGCGCCTGCACCGCATCGCCCACCGGCTCGGCCGCCTTCACCCGGCCGAACGGCAGGAGCAGCGGCTCGGCCGAGGAAATGCCCGCCCGGTCGAGACGCGCCAGCAGCGCCGGCACGAGATCGGGAATGTTGTGGTGGATCGCCTCTGCGGACAGCCCGTCCGAGACCAGGATCTGGACGTCGGCCCGCACCGCCTGAAGCTCCGCGAGCACCGCCGCGTCGAGGCCGGCGCCGGCATCGGGCTGGGCGAGATGATCGGCGCGGCTCGCCGCGCGGCTGGCGATGCGGCGGAACGGCACGCCGCCGAGCCGGGTGGGGTCGAGATCGGCATGAATCGCCTCGCGGGCGATGGCGAGGTTCGCCCGCACCGTGCGCGACACCGCATCGGCGGGGCGCGGCCCGGCATTGTCGAAGCCATGGGCGCCCGGCACCTTTTGCATCAGATCCGCGAAGGCCGGCGCCGACCGGCAGAACAGGCGCGGATCCCCCCAGGACGGCCCGCGCACCACGCCGCCCTCGGCATCGCGCGCGAAGATGCCCTTGCCGATCGCCCACTCCAAAAATTCCGGCGCCGGGGCGAGGCCGTGCACCTCGCGCAGCGTCTGGTCGTCGTGGCCGGACGTGTCGAAATAGGCCAGCATGCGGTCGGTGGTGAGGTAGACGTCCATGAAGAAATTGGCGCCGGCCGCCGCGAGCAGCTCGGTCGCCATCTGCTGGCCTTCCATGGTGATGTCGGAATGCAGCGTGTAGCAGGGCGCCATGCCCATGGGCAGGCCCATCAGCTTGCCCATGAAATGGTCCTGGAGATTGGAATAGATCATCTCGAAATTGTCGCGGTGCGTCTCCGGCCCGATGAAGCCGGTCACATTGTTCACCATGAACGGGTCGTAGCGCCGTGCGAGGCCGTAGCACAGCGCCTCGCAGGTCGTCATGTCGATGCCGTTATGCTTGCCGTAGGTCAGTTCACTGCCCTGCCCCGTCTCGAAATACATGAAGTTGCAGTCCGGACCGAGCGGACCCTTGGCGGCCATCGCGGCATAAGCGGCATCCAGCAGCGGCACCGTGACGTCGAATTCTTCGGTCAAGGTGCGCTCGGTTCCGGCGAGGCTCTGGAACAGGATCTCGACCGGCGCCCCCTGTTCGAGGCAGGCCAGCTGGGTCTTCACATGGGCGAGCACGCAGATCTGTGTCGGCGCGCCGGTCTCGCGGCGTAAGGCGTCGAGGTGGAACAGGATCGCCGAGACGTTCTGCAGCGTATCCACCGCCGGATTGACGCCGAGGATGGCGTCCCCCGTGCCCATCGAGAGCCCGGCATAGACCAAGGCGGTGATGCAGGAGAGGTCGTCGGTCGGATGGTTCGGCTGGAGCCGGGAGGAGAGCGTGCCCGGCAGGCCGACCCGCGTGCGGGCGGTGGCGGCGCGCTTCGCCTTCTTCGCCACCAGGATCAGTTCGTGCACGTCCATGATCTTGGCGAGCGCCGCCGCCATCACGCCGGTGAGGCCGCCGCCGAGCCGGCGCACCTCGGCCGGGCCGGCGCGCAGCAGCCGGTCCTTCAGGGCGCCGAGCGTCAGCGGGGCAATCTCCACGAAGGCGTCGGGATCGATGGCGTAGTTCGCCCGCATCACGTCGTCGACCCGGCCGGACGGATCGGTCAAAGGCCGGTCGTGGAGATGCTGGAGCGTCAGTCCGGCAAGCAGGGACCTGGCGGCCTCGCGCTCCACCTCGCTGCGGGCGGCGAGCCCGGCATGGCGCTCGCCCGCTTTGGCGAGGTCGGCGGCGCCCAGAAGCGCCTTCAGCCCGACAAAGGCGAAGGCGCGGTCGAGCAAGGTGATGCGATAAGTCTCGTCCGCCGCCGGGACGGGCACCGCGATCTGGGAGAGAGGCGTCAGCGTCCGCATCGGAGCCTCGCATGCGCTTCGCCGCCGTCGCGGCAGTCACCTGGAAAACCATATTCTCCCAAGGAAAAGCGCTTGCCAAGCGGGCCGACCGAAGGGCCGGCGCGCCCTACCCGCCGAGATACAGGCGGCGATAGCGCGGCCCGAGCGACGTCAGGATCTCATAGCCGATCGTGCCGGCATGCGCGGCGAGGTCGTCGACGCCGATCCCGTCGCCCAGGATCACCGCCATGTCGCCGCGCGCGACCGCGTCCTCGGGCAGATCGGTGACGTCGACGGCGGTCAGGTCCATCGAGACCCGCCCCACCAGCGGACAGCGGCGGCCGGCGAGGATCGCCTGCGCGCCCGGCCGGTCGTCGCTGGACCCGGCCGCGCGCAGAAACCCGTCGGCATAGCCGAAGGACAGGATCGCGATGCGGCTCGCGCGCTTCAGCCGCTCGGCCGCGCCATAGCCGACGCTGTCGCCCGGCACGCCCCGGCGCAGCTGGATCACCGGGACTTCGAGCCGCACCACCGGCTGCAGCGGCGGCTGCCCCGCGACCGCCACCCCGCCATAGAGCGCGATGCCGGGCCGCGCGAGATCGAAATGCAGATCCCGCCCACCGAGGCAGCCGGCGGAATTGGCGAGCGAGGCCGGCACGCCGGGAAACGCCGCCGCGACCGCGGCGAAGAGGGCGCGCTGGATCGCGGTCAAAGGATGGTCCGGCGTGTCGGCGCAGGCGAGATGGCTCATGAGCAAAGCCGGCGTGAAGCCGGCGCCCGCCGCCGCCAGCGCGACGGCCTCCTCGGTCGACAGGCCGAGCCGGTTCATCCCGGTGTCGACATGCAAAGCGGCGGGACAGTCCGTGCCGTGCGCGGCACAGAGCGCCGCCCAGTCGGCGACCTCGGCCGGGCTTCCGAGCACCGGGCGCAGCCGCGCAGCCGGATAGGTGGCGGCGGTGCCCGGCAGCAGGCCGCCCAGCACATAAATCGTCGCCTCGGGCAGGACGGCGCGCAGCGCCAGCCCCTCGGCGAGGAGCGCGACGAAGAAGGTGCGCGCGCCGGCCTTCCACAAAGCGGGGGCGGCATGAGCGATGCCGAGGCCGTAGGCGTCGGCCTTCACCACCGCGCCGCAGGCGGCGGGGGCGACCCGCATTGCGAGGCTGCGCCAATTTTTGGCGAGCGCGTCGAGATCGATCGTCAGGCGCGCGGCGTCGCAGGTCGTGCTCATCGCCGGTCGGGCACCCTGTCCTCGCGGGCGAGATTGGCGAAGCGGGTGAACTGCGCCTCGAAATGCACCTTCACGGTGCCGGTGGGGCCGTGGCGCTGCTTGCCGATGATGACTTCGGCGGTGGCTTCCGCCGCCTTCATGTCGACCTCCCACTTGAACCATTCTTCGGTGCCCGGCTTCGGCTCCTTGTTCTTCAGATAATATTCCTCGCGGAACACGAACATGACGACGTCGGCGTCTTGTTCGATCGAGCCGGATTCGCGCAGGTCCGAGAGCTGCGGGCGCTTGTCGTCGCGGCTTTCCACCTGACGCGACAATTGCGAGAGCGCCATGATCGGCACCTGGAGTTCCTTGGCGAGCGCCTTCAGCCCGGTGGTGATCTCGGTGATTTCCTGGACCCGGTTCTCGGACGCCTTCTTGGCCGAGCCCGAGAGGAGCTGGAGATAGTCCACCACCATGAAATCGAGGCCGCGCTGGCGTTTCAGGCGGCGGGCGCGGGCGACCAATTGGGCGATCGAGATGCCGCCGGTATCGTCGATATAAAGCGGGATGACCTGCATGGTCTGGGCGGCGGCGGCGAGCTTGGAGAAGTCGCTCTCGGAAATGTCGCCGCGGCGCACCTTGTAGGAGGGGATCTCGGTCTGCTCGGAGAGGATACGGGTGGCGAGCTGCTCGGCCGACATTTCCAGCGAGAAGAAGCCGACAATGCCGCCGCTCACGGTCTCGATCGAGCCGTCGGGGCGGGTCTCGCCACGATAATTTGCGGCGATGTGATAGGCGATGTTGGTGGCGAGCGCGGTCTTGCCCATGCCGGGGCGGCCGGCGAGGATGATCAGATCGGACGCCTGGAGCCCGCCCATCTGCTGGTCGAGATCGTCGAGGCCGGTGGCGACGCCGGAGAGATGGCCGTCGCGCTGGAAGGCGCGGCCCGCCATGTCGACCGCCTCGCGCAGCGCCTCGCCGAAGCGCAGGAAGCCGCCATCATAGCGGCCGGTCTCGGCGATCGCATAGAGCCGCTTCTCGGCCTCCTCGATCTGGTCCTGCGGACTCGCCTCGACCGGCGCGTCATAGGCGTCGGTGACGATTTCCTCGCCGATCCGGATCAGTTCGCGGCGCACCGACAGATCGTAGATGGCGCGGCCATAATCCTCGGCATTGATCACCGTGGTCGCCTCGGCGGCGAGGCGGGCGAGGTAGCGCGGGCCGTTCAGACCGGCGACGTCGAGGTCGGCCGGCAGGAAGGTCTTCAGCGTGACCGGGGTCGCGACCTTGCCGGCGCGCACCAGGGCACCGGCCAGCTCGAAGATGCGGGCGTGGATCGGCTCGAAGAAATGCTCGGGACGCAGAAAGTCGGAGACCCGGTAGAAGGCCTCGTTGTTCACCATGATGGCGCCGAGCAGCGCCTGCTCGGCCTCCACATTGTGCGGGGCCTGGCGGTAGGAGGGGTCGAGCGGGCCCTTCTGGGTCGTGAGATCGAGCATGCTGCGCCTTCTGCGGGATGGCGGACAGATGTAGCAAACTCCAGCCGCTTTCCCCTTGCCGAACCGTTAAAAGCCTCCCGCTGTCCCGCGCGAAGAATCGCGGGGACAAGTCCGAGACAGGCTACACCCGCCGCTTGTGTGAGGGAATCGCAAGGCAGGCTTGCAAAAGCGCCCGCGCAATCGTCATCGGCCTGGGCTATAGACACGCGCCATGCAGCCCATCCTCAGTGTCCAAAACGTCTCCAAGACCTATGAGGGCGGCTTCGTCGCCCTGAAGAACGTCTCGCTCGACCTCAGCCAGGGCGAAATCTTCGCCCTGCTCGGGCCGAACGGGGCCGGCAAGACCACGCTCATCTCGATCATTTGCGGCCTCGTCAACATGACCGAGGGCCGGATCGCCGTGGCGGGGCACGACATCGTCGCCGATTACCGCGCCGCGCGCGAACTGATCGGCCTGGTGCCGCAGGAATTGAAGACCGATTCGTTCGAAACGGTCTGGGCCACGGTGTCGTTCAGCCGCGGCCTGTTCGGCAAGAAGCGGAACGACGCGTATATCGAGAAGGTGCTGCGCGACCTCTCCCTCTGGGACAAGAAGGACAGCAAGATCATGACCCTTTCGGGGGGCATGAAGCGCCGCGTGCTGATCGCCAAGGCGCTGTCCCACGAGCCGCGCGTCCTGTTCCTCGACGAGCCGACCGCCGGGGTCGACGTCGAGCTGCGCCGCGACATGTGGCGGCTCGTCAGCGCGCTGCGCGCCGCGGGCGTCACCATCATCCTCACCACCCATTATCTGGAAGAGGCGGAGGAGATGGCGGACCGGATCGGCGTCATCCGCAAGGGCGAATTGATCCTGGTCGAGGAGAAGACGGCGCTCATGCGCAAGTTCGGCCAGAAGCGGCTGACCATCCAATTGACCGCGCCGCTCGCCGCCGTCCCGCCGGCGCTCGCCGGCCATGGTCTGGAACTCGCGCCCGGCGGGCAGGCGCTGATCTATGCCTACGGCACCACGAACGGCAGCCATGCGCCGGTCTCGGCCCTGTTCCACGATCTCGACCAAGCCGGCCTCGCTTATAAGGACCTCGACACCGAGCAATCGACGCTCGAGGACATCTTCGTCGATCTGATGCGGGGGGAATGATGAACATCCACGCCATCGGCGCCATCTACCGGTTCGAAATGGCCCGCACCGGGCGCACCCTGCTTCAGAGCGTGGTCTCGCCGGTCCTGTCCACGTCGCTCTATTTCATCGTGTTCGGCTCGGCCATCGGCAGCCACATGAACGCGATCGACGGGGTGACCTACGGCGCCTTCATCGTGCCCGGCCTGATCATGCTGGCGCTGCTCACCCAGTCGATCACCAATGCGGCCTTCGGCATCTATTTCCCGCGCTTCGTCGGGACGATCTACGAGGTGCTCTCGGCCCCGGTCTCGTTCGTCGAGATCACGCTCGGTTATGTCGGGGCGGCGGCGACCAAATCGATCGTGCTCGGCCTGATCATCCTCGCCACCTCGACCCTGTTCGTGCCGGTCCAGGTGCTGCACCCGGTCTGGATGGTGGGCTTCCTGGTTCTGACCGCGGTCACCTTCTCGCTGTTCGGCTTCATCATCGGCATCTGGGCCGACGGGTTCGAGAAGCTGCAGATGATCCCGCTTCTGATCGTGACCCCCCTCACCTTTCTCGGCGGCAGCTTCTATTCCATCGACATGCTGCCGCCGTTCTGGCGCAGCGTGACCCTGTTCAACCCGGTCGTCTACCTGATCTCCGGCTTCCGCTGGAGTTTCTTCGGCGTCTCCGACGTGAACATCGCCCTGAGCCTCGGCATGACCCTGGCCTTCCTGGTCGCCTGCCTCGTCGCGGTGTGGTGGATCTTCAAGACCGGGTATCGGTTGAAGAGCTGAGGGGACGGGGGGCGATGTGCCTGTCCCGTCGGCCCTTTCTTGCCGGCTTGCGTGTCGGGCGACAGGCCTGGCGGGACCCGGCCATCGGGCCCTGCCGATCGGGGCCGGCCGGCGATGAAGAAAATTTCCAGGGCGCGCTCCCTTTCCCACGCTGAAGAGCGGGTGGGTCGAGGGGGCGATCGAATCGGGCTTGCGCGCCGCGCGCCAGATCGATCCCGAGGCCCCGGTGGAAGGAAATCCGGAGATCAGGCCGGAGCAGAGGTAGTCGCCGCCACGGCGCGGCCCGTTCATGCCCGGTTCCCGCCGCCGAGCCGGAACCGGGGCCGCCGCCTTCGGCAAGACACGCTTATTCTGGCCGGAACCGCCCCGAATCGAGCCCCGAAAGCGTTGAGCCGGCGTCCATCGTAAACGGAAACCACTTGCTGTCTTTGATCTCCTGCAGCGTGCGCCGTGCCGCCTCGGGCGCCACGGCCAGTGTCTCATTCCCTGCCATGAGCCGCACCTGAATGTTTTCATGCGCAAGCAACGGGATCAAATCACGCCGCCGATCACCCAGCCGTTCTTTGAGCTCCTTTGCAATTTCAAGTATACGAGTAAATAATTTGTTGTACTTTGAAAATTTATTATTTTCAGATGCATCCTTTTGTTCAATTGCACCGTCCCTGAATGCAGCGACCAGCTCCTCCTCTGTCATTTCGGATAATGATTTTCGTTTCATGGCGCTATAACTCCTGCTTCCTTTAGGGCCTCGATGCCGATCCGTATATGCTCTTCAAACGGCCTTCCTTTCAGATAGTCTCGTGGGGACATATTTTCTGTATCTTTATTTGATCTTGCGAACGCGGACGTGGTGACCTGAGCGAGCCCCCTCCCCTGCCCTCCCCCGCACGCGGGAGAGGGAGCCCGGCGCGCAAGCGGGCGCGTGGCGAATGCAGAGAAGAGGCGGCGTGGAGAGGCGGGCGCTGTTCGAGGCGACGCCTTTGTTTGCGCGGAGAGCAGGCTGTGTCAGCCACCCGTGATGGCGCGCGCAGCCACCGCGTTCGGCGAGACCCGCTTACTCCGGTCGGAACCTCCCCGACCTGAAGGCGGACAGCGTCATCCCGGCATCCAGCGCAAAGGGATACCAACCGCTATCCCTGATCTCCTGCAGGGTACGCTGCGCAGCTTCAGGGGCCACAGCCAGGGTCTCGTTCGCCGCCATAAGGCGGACCTGAATGTTTTCATGCTCAAGCAACGGCAGAAGAACACTCCGGCGATCTCCCGGTCGATCTTTCAGATCCTGAGTCAATTCAACGACGCGCGCACAAATTTTTTTATATACCGAGTTTTTGTTCTTTTCAGCTGCTTCTTTTTGAATTTCTGTTATAGTTCGAAATTCATCGAAAATTTCCGCTTCAGTCATTTGGGAACATTGATTATTTTTCATCGCACCAGAACTCCCATTTCCTGAAGAGCCTCAATTCCGATCCGGACATGGTCGCTCCATGGCTTTCCTTTTAGGAAGTCTCGAGGAACCTCATATTGGGTAATCTTTTGTGGACGCGCGAACCACGCATTGATCTCCCAGTGCCTGAAGGTCGAAATCCGCACCAGATTCGCTTTGCCGTACACGAGGTCCGCCGGAAATCCCTCGCGCGCGCCGGCTGCGCGCTCCACGAGATGGTGGACGTCGGTGCCGCGGGCCGGGACGTCGACGTCCGCACGCAAGGCGTCCAAGGTCTTCGGCGCCGCCAGATAAGCAT
Organism: Aquabacter spiritensis; assembly: GCF_004346185.1. Lineage (GTDB taxonomy): Bacteria > Pseudomonadota > Alphaproteobacteria > Rhizobiales > Xanthobacteraceae > Aquabacter > Aquabacter spiritensis. The sequence continues at coordinate 584,674 of NZ_SMAI01000001.1, forward strand.
TTATATAGGGAATATACCGTTCGGCAAACCAGATCGTCGCCTCGAGAAGCACCGTAAAAGCAATGGCAGCCGGGTGAATTCTGAAATATTTCAAGTTCCTGGAGATCCATCGGGCGGCATCCCGCGCCAAAAGATATTTTCGGCTGTCTCCCGCCGGCTCCCGGGGCGGTACCTCGGGCGGCACCTCGGGCGGCGGGTCGAGCGGCGGCCCCTGATTGTGTCCGATGCCCGGCGGCGGCTCCGGCGGCGGCGGGGTGATGAGGATGACGGGACCAGCCGGCGCGTCCGAGGCAGGAACGCGGCGCGGCCAGCCGGCGCCGTCGTCACGCGTCGGCGCGCCGGCATCGTCGCCGTCGGTCCATTGCCCGCCATTTTCATAGCCGCGCGCGACGCGCGGTTGGTTCGGGTCGAACTTCGCCTGCCGCCGGGCAAAGGCCATCAGCTTGAGCATGAAGCGCACGGCGGCGAGGTCGGACCTGCCCGCGCAGCAGCAGTCCGCCACAGCATGAAAATAATCCTACGGACTATATTCCCTTCCTCTCCCGATCCTGCTATGGTGGGCTCACCTCGCACCAAGGAGGGGCGCGTCCGGAGCGGCCTGACGGGTGGTGCGGGGCAGCGGGTGTCCGACGGGACGGGGACAACGCACCCCGTTCAGTTAGAAAGGAGGCCGAAGGGGACTGCGCACCGATCCGGGAGTGGTTCGTCCGGTCCCGATGGGAGAACCGATCACCCACGCGGCGCAGCCGACACGCCATAAATCCCCGCGCGGGAGCGGACGGAGCGCAGGCTCCGACGTCGAAGATTACCCCTGGCATGCCTCGCCGGCGTGCCGACCGCTCCCGCATCCCTCCCCCCCGCCGGGAAACCGGCGGGGCTGGAGGCGCTGGGGGATGGGCGGCCGATGCCTGCGTGTCGAGGCGAGAGCGGCCGCGGCCCCGGCAGGCGCGACAGCCGGCGCGCCGTGGCCTATTCTCCGCACGTCCCGCCTCAGGACGACGCATAAGACGACGCCCCGGGCCCCTGCCACAGGAGACCGCACCATGAGCTGGATGCCGTCCGCCGATCCGATCGCAGGCGATGCGCAATCCTGCGCCGCCCTCGACCTCGTCATCGTGCCGCGCGTGCGCGATCTCGGGGACGGGTTCTCGGTCCGTCGCGCCCTGCCCCACGGCAAGCGCCAGATGGTCGGGCCCTTCATCTTCTTCGACCAGATGGGGCCGGTCCAATTCATGGCCGGCCAGGCGCTCGACGTGCGCCCGCACCCGCATATCGGCCTCGCCACGGTCACCTATCTGTTCGACGGCCGGATCATGCACCGCGACAGCGAAGGCAATGCGCTGGAGATCACCCCCGGCGCCATGAATCTGATGACCGCCGGGCGCGGCATCGCCCATTCCGAGCGCACCCCGCTCGACGCGCGCGCGGCGGGGACCGGGGCGCGCATGTACGGCATCCAGAGCTGGATCGCCCTCCCCGCCGCCTATGAGGAGACCGACCCCTCGTTCCAGCATTTCGCTGCCGCCGACCTGCCGGTGGTGGCCGATCGCGGCGTCACCGCGCGCGTCATCGCCGGCTCCGCCTTCGGCCTGCGGGCGCCGGTCGGCATGCTGTCCGACTGGCTCTATGCCGAGGTGATCCTGGATGCGGGCGCCAGCGCCCCGCTCGACCCCGATACCGAGGAGCGCGCCATCTATGTCGCGGAAGGCGAAATCGAGATTGCCGGCGACCTGTTCGAGGGACCCCGCCTCCTGATCTTCCGCCCCGGCGACCGGATCACGGTGCGCGCCCGGCAGGCGAGCCGGCTCATGTTTCTCGGCGGCACGGCCCTGGAGGGGCCGCGCTATCTCTGGTGGAATTTCGTCTCCTCGCGGCGCGAGCGGATCGAGGAGGCCAAGGAGGCCTGGCGCACCGGCCGCTTCCCCGCCGTGCCCGGAGAGGCGGACTTCATCCCCTTGCCCGACTGACCGCCCGGACCGACCGCCCCACCGGACCCGGCCTATTCCTCCGGCTCGGTGGTGAAGAGCAGGGGATAGCCCTTCGACCGGGCCATGTCGGTGGCGCGGGTCGCCTTGGTCTCGGCGACGTCGCGGGTGAACACCGCGACCACGCAGGCGCCGCGGCGGTGGGCGGTGAGCATGACCTGATGCGCCGCGCCCTCGTCCATGCGGAACTCGGCCTTGAGGATCATCACCACGAAGTCGCGCGGGGTGAAATCGTCGTTGAGCAGGATCACCTTGTGCAGGCGGGGGCGCGCGACCTTGGGAAGCGTGTCGGCGCGCGGCTTCAGGCGTGTCTCGTCCATCGGGGCGCTCCCAAGGATGGCGCTGCGGCGCGAAAATCGGAATGAGGTTATTTTGCCACGCGGACGGCGCGCCGTCCAATGCCGCGGGAGGATCCGATGACGGGACCGATAAAGCCGGAGGGTGCCAGGGAATCCGAGGGAGCCTTGGAGCCCGAGGGAGCCTTGGAGCCGCAGACCGATCCCCGCCCCGCCGCGGGGCCCGGCCGCGTCCGGCCGCGCCCCGTCCGGCTGCGCGCCGCCGCGCTCGGCGCGGGCGCCATGGGCACCGGGGCGACCGGCGCCTTCGCGCTCGGCAGCCTCGCCCTCGGGGCGCTCGCCATCGGTGCCGTCGCAGTCGGCGCGCTCGCGATCGGCCGGCTCGCCGTCGGCCGCGCCCGCATCCGCCGGCTGGAGATCGACGAACTCGTGATCGGCCGCATCCGCCGCCGCTGACCGCGCCGCCGGACCCGGGGTCGATCGGACCGTGCGGGCCCGGCGGGCGCCTCACAGATGGCGCAGCACCCGCACCGGAGGCGCGCTCAGCGCCCGCCAGGTGCCGAGCAGGCCGAAGCCGAGCGTGAAGGCGAGCGCGATCCCCACTGCGCCCAGCGCCGCCGCGGGCGAGAAGGCGAAGCCGATCTCCATCACCCGCGTCACCACCAGATAGGCCGAAAGCGTCCCCGCCCCGACCGCGAACACGGCGGTGGCGAGGCCGAGCCCGGCATATTCCAGCCCATAGGCGCCGATCAGGCGCGCCCGTGTCGCGCCCAGAGTCTTCAGCACCACCGCGTCATAGACCCGGTGCTGGTGGCCGGCCGCCAGCGCCCCGGCGAGCACCAGGACCGAGGTCAGCAGCGTCACCAGGCTGGCGATGCGGATGCCGAGCGAGAGGTCGGCGACGATCTTGTTGGCCTGCTCCAGCGCCTCCTTGACCCGGACCGTCGTGATCGCCGGATAGGCCCGCGCCAGCTCGCGCAGGAGCGCCACCTCGTCATCCGCGCCCGCGCCGTCGGGTGCGGTCAGGGTCGCCAATACGGTGTGCGGCGCCCCGGCGAAGGTGGCGGGGGAAAACACCATGACGAAATTGATGCCGAGCCGCTGCCATTCCACCTCGCGCAGATTGGCGATCCGCGCGGTGATCTCGCGGCCGAGCACATTGACCGTGACGCGGTCGCCGATCGCAAGGCCCAGCCCCTCGGCGAGCTTCTGCTCGAACGAGACCAGCGCCTCGGTCTCCTGCGGCCCCCACCACTCGCCCGCCACCAGCTTCGAGCCCTCCGGCACGGCGTCGGAAAACGAGATGCCGCGATCGCTCTGCAGCACCCAGGCGGCGTCGGCGGACGGCTTGACCTGCTCGGCGGGCACGCCGCCCAGCGCCACGATCCGCCCGCGCAGCATCGGCACCGACTTGTACGCCGCCCCCGGCGCCCGCGCGGCCAGGAAGTCCCGGAACTCCGCCTCCTGCGCCCCGGGCACGTCGACGAAGAAGAAGCTCGGCGCCCGCTCCGCCAGCGAGCCGGAAATCTCATCCGTCAGGCTGCGGTCGATCAAGGCGATGGCGGTCAGGAGCGAGAGGCCGAGGCCGAGCGAGAGCACCACGGTCGGGGTCAGCGCGCCGGGCCGGTGGATATTGGCGAGCGCGAGCCGCGCCATGGTGCTGCGCGGGCGCGGCAGGCGCCGGGCGACCGCCATCAGAAGCAGCGCGACGCCGCGCAGGAGCACGAACACGCCCGCCGCCGCCGCGAGGAAGATCAGGGCCGCCCGCAAATCCTCGGCGGTCAGCGCCGCGACCCCGACCAGAGCCGCGATCGCGAGCCCGCACAAAACGGCATAGATCAGCGGCGGCCGGCGGCGCTCCTCGCCGAGCGCGTCGCGGAACAGCGCCGAGACCGGCGCTTCCTGCGCCCGGGCCAGCGGCCAGAGCGTGAAGGCGAGCGTCACCAGCGCGCCATAGAGCGCCGCCAGGGCGAGCGCCGCCGGGCTCACCTCCGGCGCCAGCGGGAAGGGGATCATCTGCGCCGCCGCGAAGGTGGCGACGAAGGGCAAGGCGGCGCCGAGCACCAGCCCCAGGGCGATGCCGATCGCCGCCAGCAGGCCGACCTGCGTCAGATAGGTGCCGAAGACGGCGCCCCGGGTGGCGCCGAGCGCCTTCAGCGTCGCGATGGTCTCGCGCTTGGCCGAGAGATGGCTTGCCACCGCATTGGCGACGCCGACGCCGCCGACCAGCAGCGCGGTCAGCCCGACCAAAGTGAGATATTGCGCGATGCGGCCGACATTGCGCTCGAGTTGGGGCGAGGCGGCATCGCGCGTGCGCACCTCGAACCCGGCCTCGGGGGCGCCGGCCCGCACGCGCTCCACGAACGCGGCGAGGGCGGGATCGGCGCCATCGTCCAGGCGCACGCGGTAGATCCAGCGGACCAGCGAACCCGGCTGGATCAGCTCGGTCGCCGCCAGCGCGTCCTGCCCGATCATCAGGCGCGGCCCAAAGCCGACGCCGGCCGAGAGCCGGTCCGGCTCCGCGGTCACTTCGCCGCGAATGACCAGCGTCGCCGCCCCCACGGCGACCCGGTCGCCGACCTTCACGCCGAGCCGGCCGAGCAGCGTCGCGTCGGCGAGCGCCCCGAACGCGCCGTCGCGCGCCGCGAGCAGATCGGCCACCGGCTCCGCCGGCCGGGTTTCGAGCGTGCCGACCAACGGATAGGCGCCGTCCACCGCCTTTAGCTCCACGAGGGTCGCTTCGCCGGTTTCCGCGCGCGCCATCGCCCGCAGTGACGCGACGCGCGACACCGGGCCGCCGGCCGCGAGCAGCGCAAGCTCCTCGGGACTCGCTTCACGCTGGATCAAAGTGAAGGCGGCATCACCGCCGAGAATGGTCCGCCCCTCGCGCGCCAGCCCCTCGGTCAAGGCGCGGGCGAACGAGCCCACGCCGGCAATCGACATCACCCCCAGCGTCAGGCAGGCGAGAAAGACGAAGAAGCCGCGCCGCGCGCCGCGCAATTCGCGCAGGGCGAACCGCAGCGCGAGCGGCAGGCGGGCGGCAGGCGCCACGTGCGGGGGGGCCGTCATGCCACGACCGAGGCGCGGGCCTCGTCGGCCTCGATGCGGCCCGAGCGCAGCCGCACCACCCGGCCGCAGCGCGCGGCGAGACCGGCATCGTGGGTCACGAGGACGAGCGTCGTGCCGCGTGTGCGGTGGGCGGCGAAGATGAGATCCATGATCTGGCGCCCCGTCGCCTCGTCGAGATTGCCGGTCGGCTCATCCGCGACCAGGATCGCCGGCTCCGGCGCCAGAGCCCGCGCCACCGCGACGCGCTGCTGCTCGCCCCCCGAAAGCTGGGAGGGATAATGCGACAGCCGTCCCCCGAGCCCCACCGCCTCGAGCTCGGCCGCCGCCCGGGCGAAGGCGTCGGTCCGTCCGGACAATTCGAGCGGCACCGCGACGTTCTCGAGCGCGGTCATGGTGGGAATGAGGTGGAAGGATTGGAAGACGATCCCCACATTGCGTCCACGGAACCTGGCGAGGGCGTCCTCGTTGAGGCCGGTCAGCTCGGTTCCCGCCACCGTCACCGTCCCTCCATCCGCCCGCTCCAGACCCGCCATGACCATCAGCAATGTCGACTTTCCCGACCCGGACGGCCCGACGAGCCCCACCGTCTCGCCGGCCCTGATGGCGAGCGACAAGCGCTTCAGCACGTGGACCCGCGCCGCCCCCGCGCCCAGGGAGAGATCGATCGCGTCGAGCGCGATGGCCGAGGGAACAGAAAGGACAGTCATGAGATCAGGAACCGGAAGCTGGCGGAAGGTTTTAAGGTGCGCCGGCTTATACGCGGCGTCTGCCCCATATGGCGCGGGCCACCGCCTCCGAAAAGGGTTGCTCCTGCTTATGGCCATGTTCACGATCGCGTCAGGCCCGGCGGCGGCCGCGCCGGTGCGGCTGGTGGCGTTCGGCGACAGCCTCACCGCCGGATACAATCTCCCCACTGCGTCCGGCTTTGCCGCAAAGCTCGAAGCTGCCCTGAAGGCGAAGGGCTACGACGTCACGGTCGTCAATGCCGGCGTGTCGGGTGATACCACCGCGGCCGCCCTGGCGCGGTTCGACTGGAGCATCCCCAAGGATGCCGACGCGGTGATCGTCGAACTCGGCGCCAACGACATGCTGCGCGGCCTCGACCCGGACATTCCGCTGAAGAACCTGACGGAGATCCTCACCCGCCTGAAGGCGCGCGACGTTCCGGTCCTGCTTGCCGGAATGCGGGCCGCGCCGAATTTCGGCGTGGACTATCAGCGGCGCTTCGACGCGCTCTATCCCCAGCTCGCCGCCGAGTTCGGCGTGCCGCTCTATCCCTTCTTCCTGGAGGGGGTGGCCGGCAATCGCGGACTGAACCAGCGGGACGGGCTGCATCCGACGGCCGCGGGCGTCGACCGGATCGTCGCCGGCATTCTGCCCTATGTCGAGCGGCTGGTCGCCTCGGCGCGCGCCGCCGCTCAATAACGCACCAGCAGCGCCCCCACGAGGCCGGTTTCCTCAAGCGCGTTGCGGGCGTGCCAGGTGGTCACCAGACACAGCATCACCGACAGCTGGGGGCTGATCTCCACCATGCCCCCGGCCTGGACCTTGTAATAGGCATAGGACGTGGCGAAGGGATCGGCGTCGCCAGCGCCTTCCGAAATCACGTTGAAGGATTGCAGCAGCGCCAGCCAGCCCGGCACGATCTCGACCCCGAGTGTCGCATCGAAACGCACTTCGTCCGGCGCCGCGCCGAACCGGAAGCGCTGGGCGAGTTCCAGATCGACGAAGCTCGGCAGGCCCACAAGGTCGAAACTCAGGCCAGCGAGCAGCCGGGCGTCAAACTCGGCATCGACATAGCCGATCGCGGCCCGGCCTTCGCCGGGCTTTGCACCCGGCACGCGCAGGATCCCTTGGGCCGAGACGACCCAGCCGCCGTCGTTCCAGGACCCGTGCGCGAGGCGCAGCCGCGCTCCGATATCGGTATAGCCGGACCCGGAATAGCGGGCGGCCGGCGCGTCGACCGCCCGCCCCACGTCGACCTGAAGCAGTTCCGGCGCGAACAGGAGGGTCAGCCAGTCGGTCGCGCCGTATTCCAGGAAAAGCTGGGTGGTGACCTTGTCGTAGGCCGGCGCCGAAAGGCGCTCGCCATCGGACTCGAAAGCCGCGTCCGACCAGGTTGCCGTGGTCTGGAGAAAGGCCGCGCCGGCGGATTCCTCCTGCGTCCAAGCGCCGCTTCGCGCGGCCTCGGGCGGGCTGGCGCACACGGCCACCGCCGCCATTGCCCGGGCGAACTGGACCAGCCGCCGCAATCCAGGCCGCACCCGCGGCGCATCTCCGAAGCGCCCCCGCATGCCGGTTGTCCCCGCGCGAACCGCAACCAGACCACCATGCCAGCGTGCATTCGTCCAGTCCCGCCGGTGTGACGTTACGGAAATTTCATAGCGGGAAGCCTTGCTCCGCTTGTGGGAAACGCCCATATTTGCTGCGACCGAGCCTGGGCGGCGTATGCCTGACCGCTCGGGGAATGGAGAGACACGATGTCCAACTTTGACCGCAACGTCGCCGGCCGGTTCGGAACGACGGCGACGCGTTCACAGGCCGCGATCGACCAGGGTCTGCGGTCTTATATGCTCAGCGTGTACAATTATATGGCGCTCGGCCTGGCGATCACGGGTCTGGCCGCGCTGGGCGTCTTCATGATGTCCGTCAGCGCGACGCCGACCGAATGGCAGATCGCGGGCGGCCAGTATCTGACGCAGTTCGGCTACACCCTGTTCGTCAGCCCGGTGAAATGGGTCGTGATGCTTGCGCCGCTCGCCGCGGTGTTCTTCCTGAGCTTCCGCATCCAGAGCATGAGCGTGGGCGCGGCGCAGGCGACCTTCTGGGTCTATGCGGCGATGGTCGGCGTCTCGCTGGCGACCATCTTCCTGGTCTACACGCACGAGAGCATCGTCCGGGTGTTCTTCATCACGGCCGCCTCGTTCGGCGCGCTGAGCCTGTGGGGCTACACCACCAAGCGGGACCTGTCCGGGATGGGCTCGTTCCTGATGATGGGCCTGTTCGGCATCATCATCGCCTCGGTGGTGAACATCTTCCTCGGCTCGACGATGCTGCAGTTCATCGTCTCCGTGGTCGGCGTCCTGGTGTTCGCGGGCCTCACCGCCTACGACACGCAGCGCATCAAGGAGATGTATTTCGAGGGCGACGATGCCGCCGTCATGGGCAAGAAGGCCATCATGGGTGCGCTCGCGCTCTATCTGGACTTCATCAACCTGTTCATGATGCTCCTGCAGCTGTTCGGCAACCGCAACAGCAACTGATCCCTCGGCCCCGCCGAGACCCAGGGCCCCGGCACGCGCCGGGGCCTTTTTCATGGGCTCTTGCCGAGGCGGGAGCCTTTCGGCATGGAGACGGCATCGTCCTCGATCCCGGCGACGGGCGGCGGCTCCCGGAGCGCCGCCGACATCTGCGCCTCCGGAACCTCGGCCCATTCATGCTGATCCGCCCCGCCCTCCCCGACGACATTCCCGCCATCGCCGCCATCTATGGCGAGGCCGTACGCACCGGCACCGCCTCGTTCGAGCTGGAGGCCCCTGACGACGCCGAGATGCGCCGGCGGTTCGCCGCCATCACCGGCGCCGGCTATCCCTATCTCGCAGCGGTCGATCCGGCCGGCGGCCCCCTGCTCGGCTATGCCTATGCGAGCGCCTTCCGGCCCCGCATCGCCTATCGTTTCACCGTCGAGAATTCGGTCTATGTGGCGCCCGCCGCGCAGGGGCGCGGCGTCGGGCGCGCGCTGATGGTGGCGCTCATCGCGGCGTGCGAGACCGCCGGCTTCCGGCAGATGGTGGCGATCATCGGCGGCAGCGACAATCTGGGATCGATCGCCCTGCACCGCGCCCTGGGCTTCGCCGATATCGGGGTGATGCCGGCCACCGGCTTCAAGTTCGGCCGCTGGCTGGACACCGTCGTCATGCAGCGGGCGCTCGGCCCGGGCGCAGGGACGCTGCCGCCCGAGGTGCCGGGGGCGCTTCGATAAACCTTGCCCTCAATAGGGTCCGCGGGCCGCGATGTCGTCGAGCACCGCGCGAAGTGCCGCGATGCGGGCCCGATAGGCCGCGGTCAGACACGGCGCCGCCGCCCCGCAGGCCGCCCGTGCGCGCAGAAAAGCGCGCTGTTCGTCCTGAAGGTCGCCGCGGCGGCCCATCCCCACCAGCCGGGTCACCACGCCGTAGAGCGTCGCCATCTCCACGTCGAGATCGTCGAGGGTGCGGTCGCCGCACACGGCCGCCTCGTCCGGTGCGTGAGCCGCCGCACAGTCGAAACTGGCCGCGCGCACCGGGCTGTCAAACCCGCGCGGCGACAGCGTGGCCAGGATGGCGGCGCTCAGGAGCACCAGAGCGAAGCGGACACGGGTGCCGTGCACGAGCGCGCGACGGGTGCCGGCAGAGCGCAGGCCGCCTGCCCCGCTCATGCCGCGTCTCCCTTCGCGGCGTGGAAGCGCGCAAACCCGTCGGCCCGCAGCCGGCAGGCCGGGCACGTGCCGCAGCCATAGCCCCAATCGTGCCGCGCGCCGCGCTCGCCGAGATAGCAGGTGTGGGTGTCCTCGATGACGATCTCCACCAGCGGCGCGCCCCCCAGCGTCTCGGCGAGCGCCCAGGTCTGCGCTTTGTCGATCCACATCAGCGGGGTATGCAGCACGAAGCGCTTCTCCATGCCGAGATTGAGCGCCACCTGGAGCGCCTTGATCGTGTCGTCGCGGCAATCGGGGTAGCCGGAATAATCCGTCTCGCACATGCCGCCGACGATGTGGCGCAGGCCGCGCCGATAGGCGAGCGCGGCCGCGAAGGTGAGGAAAATGATGTTCCGGCCCGGCACGAAGGTGTTGGGCAGACCGCCCTCGGCCATCTCGATCTCGACGTTGCGGGTCAGCGCCGTGTCCGACACCTTGCTCAATGCGGTCAGGGAGAGGGTGTGGTCCTCGCCGAGCTGGCGCGCCCAGCGGCCCTTCAGCCGGGTCAGCGCCTGACGCAGCACGCCGCGCCGCTCCAATTCCACCCGGTGGCGCTGGCCGTAATCGAAGCCGACCGTCTCCACCCGCGCGAACCGTTCCAACGCCCAGGCGAGACAGGTGGTCGAATCCTGACCGCCCGAAAACAGCACCAGGGCGCCGTCATCGCCGGGTTCGCTCATTCGCCGGGCGCCTTGGCCTCGATCGCGAGGGCGTGCAGGCCCTGCGCCATTTCGCCCGACAGAAGCGCGTTCACCAGCCGGTGCCGGTCGACCCGGCTTTTGCCCCGGAATGCCTCCGCCACCGCCCGGACGCGCAGATGGGTGATCCCGCCATCGGCGCGGGAGGTCGCGCCGGCATGGCCGGCATGGTGCGCGCTTTCGTCCTCGACCTCTAGGGCCAGCGGGGTCAGGCCCTTCGAGAGGGTCGCGCGGATGCGGGCGAGATCGAGATCGGACATGGCTCTACCGGTACCGCCGCGGCGCGGCGCCCGTCAATGGAGACGCTGCGGCGTCGATGCGCAGGGAGGATGAAATTGTCGGCGCGAGCGCCTATATAGGCAGTCGCAGGCATGCGCGGGTGCCGCGGCGGGCGAGGCGGCAACACCGTCTGGCTCCGACATTTCTTGCCGCGCCGCGGCACGGCCTTCATAATCGCACGATGAAAATCGACTCCCCTCTGTTCGACCGGATCCGGGTGAAGCCGGCGGCCGATCGCCTGCGTCAGACCGCGTGCCCGAATTGCCAATGGCCGGGCTGCGATCGCGACGGCACGCACCGTGCGCCCAAAGGGCGGCATGCGGAGGGCGAGTATTTCACCTACTGCCTCGATCACGTCCGGCTCTACAACCAGTCCTACAATTATTTCGCCGGCATGAGCGACGACGCCGTCTATGCCTATCAGAAGGACGCGCTGACCGGGCATCGCCCGACCTGGCGCATGGGCATGCGCGGCGCGGGCGATCCTGGGGCCGGACCGTTGCGCGACCCCTTCGGCTTCTCCGAAGAGCTGGGCGCGGCGCAGGGCTTCGAGCCGCAGCCGGAAAGCCGGGCGATCCGCGCCACCGAGCGGCGGGCTCTGGAGATGCTCGGCCTGGAACTTTCCGCCAACGCCGTGGAAATCAAGGCGAAGTTCAAGGAGCTCGTGAAGCGGCACCACCCCGACGCCAATGGCGGCGACCGGTCCGCCGAAGAGCGGCTGAAGAACGTGATTCAGGCCTACAACACCTTGAAGCAGGCCGGGTTCTGCTGATGGCGGACGGTTCCGCGGAGTCGGCCGCCCAGCAGTTTTTGCACACGCGGAAAACCTTTAAGGTGCCGCACGGATCAGCATGAAGAGGCGCGCGACAGACGCGGGCAGACGGAGGACCTATGAGCGGCACGGAGACCATTGCCCCGACCCCGGACATGAAGGTGTCGGTGCGCCAGGTGTTCGGCATCGACATCGACATGGAGGTCCCGGCCTTCTCCGAGGCGGATCCGCACGTGCCGGATCTGGACCCGGACTATCTGTTCGACCGCGCGACCACGCTCGCCGTCCTGGCCGGCTTCGCCCATAACCGCCGCGTCATGGTCACGGGCTATCACGGCACCGGCAAGTCGACCCATATCGAGCAGATCGCGGCGCGTCTCAACTGGCCGTGTGTCCGGATCAATCTCGACAGCCATATCAGCCGCATCGACCTGATCGGCAAGGATGCCATCGTCGTCAAGAACGGCCTTCAGGTGACGGAATTCCGCGACGGCATCTTGCCCTGGGCGCTGCAGAACAACATCGCGCTGGTGTTCGACGAATACGATGCCGGCCGGCCCGACGTGATGTTCGTGATCCAGCGCGTGCTGGAAGTCTCGGGCCGCCTGACGCTGCTCGACCAGAACCGCGTGATCCGCCCGCACCCCGCCTTCCGCCTCTTCTCCACCGCCAACACGGTCGGCCTCGGCGACACGACAGGCCTGTATCACGGCACCCAGCAGATCAATCAGGGCCAGATGGACCGCTGGTCGATCGTGACGACGCTGAACTATCTGCCGCACGACAAGGAAGTGGACATCGTCCTTTCCAAGGCGAAGCACTATCGCACCCCCGAGGGGCGCGACACGGTCAACCGCATGGTCCGCCTCGCCGATCTCACGCGCAGCGCCTTCATCAACGGCGACCTCTCGACCGTGATGAGCCCGCGCACCGTGATCACCTGGGCGGAGAATGCCGATATTTTCCGCGATCTCGGCTTCGCCCTGCGCGTCACCTTCCTCAACAAATGCGACGAGCTGGAGCGCGCGCTGGTGGCGGAATTCTACCAGCGTTGCTTCGGCCAGGAACTGGCCGAAAGTTCTGTGAACGTCGCGCTGTCCTGAAGGGTTCGCCATGGCCGGGTCCAACAAGGTCGCAAAGACCGCGCCGAAGGAGGCGCCCGTCGAGCCGTTCAAGCGCGCCGTGACCGGGTGCTTCAAGGCGATCGCGGGCGTCGCCGAGTTCGAGGTGTCGTTCGCATCCGAACGTCCCTCGCTCGGACCCGACCGGGTGCGCCTGCCGGAGCCACCGCGCCGCTTCACCCAACAGGATGTGGCGGTGTTGCGGGGCCATGCCGACTCGCTGGCGCTTCGCCTCGCCTGCCATGACCCATCCGTCCACCGGCGCATGCTGCCCACCGGCGACACCGCGCGCGCGGTGTTCGAGGCGGTGGAGCAGGCGCGGGTCGAGGCGGTGGGCGCGACCCGCATGGTCGGGGTTCAGCGCAACCTCGCCGCCATGTTGACCGACCGATACCATCGCGGTCCCTATGCCGACATCACCGATCGCGCCGACGCGCCGCTCGAGGATGCGGTGGCGCTCATGGTGCGCGAGCGGCTGACCGGGCAGGCCCCGCCACCCGCCGCCCGCAAGATCGTCGAACTCTGGCGCGATTTCATCGAGAGCCGGGCGGAGGGCGATCTCTCGCGCCTCGCCGACAGTCTCGAGGACCAGAAGAAATTCGGTCAGATCACCCGCGATCTCCTCTCCTCCCTCGAAATGGGCGAGGAATCCACCGCGGAGAGCGACGAGGAGACCGACGACGACGACAAGAATGACGGCCGCGACGAACAGGCCGGCGAAGAGGGCGAAAGCCGCGAGGACGAGAGCCAGCAGGGCGCGACCGAGGTCGAGGCCGAACTCGCCCAGGAGGAACTGCCCGAGAGCGCGGTCGAAAGCGAGGCCGGCCCGCCGGCCGATATGCCGGACGATGCCGATCTCGGCGACAGCGACGAGCCGGCCGAGCCCTGGCAGCCGCGCACCCCGCCGGGCGGCGACAAGAGCGGCCCGGAATACCACGCCTTCACCGCCAAGTTCGACGAGGAGGTGCTGGCCGAGGAGCTGTGCGACGCCGAGGAACTGGCACGCTTGCGTTCCTATCTCGACAAGCAGCTCTCGCATCTCCAGGGGGTGGTGGCGCGCCTCGCGAACCGCCTCCAGCGCCGCCTGCTCGCGCAGCAGAACCGGGCGTGGGAGTTCGACCTCGAAGAGGGCGTGCTCGACCCCGCGCGGCTCTCGCGCGTCGTCACCGATCCGACCGCCGCGCTTTCGTTCAAACGCGAGCGCGACACCGAGTTCCGCGACACCGTGGTCACCTTGCTGATCGACAATTCCGGCTCGATGCGCGGACGGCCGATCACGGTGGCGGCGACCTGCGCCGATATCCTCGCGCGTACGCTGGAGCGCTGCGGGGTGAAGGTCGAGGTGCTCGGCTTCACCACGCGGGCCTGGAAAGGCGGGCAGTCCCGCGAGACGTGGCTCGCCGCCGGCAAGCCGATCAATCCTGGCCGCCTCAACGATCTGCGCCACATCGTCTACAAGTCTGCCGACGCGCCGTGGCGGCGGGCGCGGCGCAATCTCGGCTTGATGATGCGCGAGGGGCTGCTGAAGGAGAATATCGACGGCGAGGCGCTCGACTGGGCGCACAAGCGCCTGCTCGGCCGGCCCGAGGCGCGGCGCATCCTGATGATGATCTCGGACGGCGCGCCGGTCGACGATTCCACCCTGTCGGTCAATGCCGGCAATTATCTCGAGCGGCATCTGCGGCACATCATTTCCGAGATCGAGACGCGCTCGCCGGTCGAGCTGATCGCGATCGGGATCGGCCACGATGTGACGCGCTATTACCGCCGCGCCGTCACCATCGTCGATGCGGAGGAGCTGGGCGGGGTGATGACCGAGAAGCTCGCCGAGCTGTTTTCCGACGCGGCACCGTCCCCGGCGCCGCGCGGCGGCCGGCGCCTGCATTGAGGCGATCCGTGCGGCGGCTGGCGGTCTCACTCGCGGCGGCAGCCGGCGTCGGCCTGTTTGCGGTCTGCGCTTTGGCGAAGCCGGACGCGCTGCCGCGCGAGCCGGTGGCGGTCGAGGTGCGCGCCGCGCCGATCGCCACCTTTCGCCCCCATTCCGAAGAACGGCGCTTCGGCCGGCTGGAGTTTCGCGGCGGGATGCGGCTGTCCTCGCCCTTCGCCGGTTTCGGCGGCCTGTCGGGCTTCGTACTCGCACCGGACGGCACGAATTTTCTCGCCGTCACCGATGCCGGGCTGTTCCTGAAGGGCCGGCTGGTGACCGAGGGCGACCGTCCGATCGGTCTGACCGACGTGACCGCGGCGGCCATGCTGGACGAGAAGGGCCGCATCCAGGCCAATCAGGGCCGTGGCGATGCCGAAGCGCTCGCGGTCGCGCCGGACGCGGTCTATGTGACGTTCGAGGACATCAACGAATTGTGGTCCTATCCCGGACCCGACCCGCTCGGAAAGACCGGCGTGCCGGTGCCCGTGCCGCCGGCCGTCAAGCGCCTGCGCAACAATCTCGGCCTGGAAGCGCTGGTCTATGTGCCCGGCCCGCCCATGACCGGCGCACTGATCGCGGTCGGCGAGGAGGGCGCGCGCGCCGGCGACGATCTACCGGGCGTGATCATTGGCGGCCCGCGCCCCGGCGGCTTCACCATCCGTAAGAGCGGCGCCTTCAATGGGACCGACGCGGCCCTCGGGCCGCGTGGCGACTTCTATCTTCTCGAGCGCCATTTCACCCCGGCGAGCGGCGTGTCGATGCAGATCCGCCGCTTCCCGCTCGCCGACATCCGTCCGGGCGCGGTGCTGGAGGGCGACATCCTGCTCACCGCCGACATGGGCCACGAGATCGACAATATGGAAGGCCTGTCGGCGACCGTGAACGCGGCCGGCGAGACCATCCTGACGCTGGTCTCGGACGACAATTTCAGCCTGCTCCAGCGCACCATTCTGCTGCGCTTCGCGGTCATGGACTGACCGCACGCCTTGCGTCGTCCGCTCCCGAAGCCGCCCGCCCCTCTCCCGTTCGCACGGAAGGGGGCACGGTCGCGACGCAGGTCCGCAGGCGACCGGAGGCCCCTCCGGCCGTCCCTCAGGCTTCCTTGAAGCCGTATTCCGGGGTGCCCTGCTCCGCGCCATAATATTTGTAGGGCAGGAATTTTCCGGTGAAGGTCATCTTCACCCGGTCGCCCTTCGGGTTCTCCTGACGCGAAATGTCGATGTCGAAATCGATCGCCGACATGATGCCGTCGCCGAACTCCTCTTCGATCAGCGCCTTCCAGGCCGGGCCGTTGACCATGACCATTTCGTAGAAACGATAGATCAAAGGGTCGGTCGGGGGCATCGGCATGCCGCGATACGGCACCTCGTTGAGCATCCGCTCTTCCTGCTCACTGAGCCCGAACAGCTCGGCGGCGGCCTTGGCCAGGGGCTTCACCAGCTTCATCTGGCCGAGCAGCGCGCCCACCACCAGGACCGGCGACATGCCGCCGATCTCGTCGGTGATGTATTTCCAGGTCCAACCCTTCTCGCGCTTGATGTCGAGGATCTTTTCGGTGAGCTGTTCGCGCTTCATGCGTCTCTCCTTGGGTCTGATCGGGGTCAGGCGGCGCGCGCGTCGCCATCCGGGGTGGGATTGGGAGCGGCCGAGGGGCGCACCCGCGGCGGGTGGCGGCGCTGGTAGCCGTCGGGCAGGCTGGCCTTGAAGGTGCGCGAGCGCTCGACCAGGAAGTCGATCAAATGGTTGCGCACCGCGTAGAAGTCCGGCTGCTTGTGTATGTCGAGGCGGCGCCGATCGCGCGGCAGCGGATTCTCGACGATCTCGGCGATGACGGCCTCGGGGCCGTTGGTCATCAGCACGATGCGGTCGGCGAGATAGATCGCCTCGTCGACGTCGTGGGTGATCATGAAGACGGTCTGCGCGGTCTCGAGGCAGATCCGGCGCACCTCGTCCTGAAGCGTGCCGCGGGTCAGCGCGTCCAGCGCGGAGAACGGCTCGTCCATCAGCAGGATCTTCGGCTCGATCGACAGAGCGCGGGCGATCCCCACGCGCTGCTTCATGCCGCCGGACAATTCCGCCGGATGCTTGGTCTCGGAGCCCTTCAGCCCGACCAGTTCGATGAATTTCAGCGCATGCGCCCGCACCTGGTCCCGGCTCCAGCGCGGATGCCGCGAGGAGACGGCATAGGAGACATTGCCGAGCACGGTACGCCACGGCAGCAAGGCATGGCTCTGGAAGATCACCGCCCGGTCGAGCGAGGGTCCCTCGATCGCCTTGCCGTCGACCGCCACCACCCCGTCGTCCGGCGCATCGAGGCCGGCGAGGATATTGAGCACCGTGGTCTTGCCGCAGCCGGAATGGCCGATGATGCAGGCGAAGTCGCCCTTGTCCATCGCGAACCAGAGGTCCTCGAAGACGGTGGTGCGCTTGCCCCCTGCGGAGAAGCGCCGGGCGATGCCCTCGATGGAGAGGTAGCGGGACGTCATGCCATCACTCCGGATAGGTCACGAGACGGGTGATGACGGCGAGGATCTGGTCGAGCAGCATGCCGACGACGCCGATCGCGAGGATCGACACGATCACATTGGTGATCGACAGATTGTTCCACTCGTTCCAGACGAAATAGCCGATGCCGGTGCCGCCCACGAGCATCTCGGCCGCCACGATGACCAGCCAGGCGATGCCGATCGAGATCCGCATGCCGGTGAGGATGGTGGGCGCCGCCGCCGGCAGGATCACGGTGAAGGCCTGGCGGAACGGCCCGACTTCCAACGTGCGGGCGACGTTGAGCCATTCCTTGCGCACGCTGCCGACGCCGAACGCGGTGTTGAGCAGCATCGGCCAGATCGAGCAGATGAAGATCACGAACACCGAGGAGAGGGTCGAATCCTTGATCGTGTAGAGGGCGAGGGGCATCCAGGCCAAAGGCGAGATCGGCTTCAGCACCTGGATGAACGGATCGAGCGCCCGGTTCATCAAAGGCGACATGCCGATCAGGAAGCCGAGCGGGATCGCGACCAGCGCCGCGAGCCCGTAACCGACCAGAACCCGGCCGATGGAATAAGCCAGCTGGATGCCCAGCCCCTTGTCGTTGGGTCCGTTGTCGTAGAACGGGTTCGCCAGATGCTTCCACATGGTCTCGCCGACCGCGAGGGGACCCGGCATGGCCGAGCCCCCCTGCGTGGCGGTGAGGCCCATGAGCTTGGCATATTCCGGATCCATGCCGGTGTCCTTGATCCCGCCCTGCACCGCAAAGTGCCAAGCGAGGAGAAAGCCGGCCAGCAAGAGGACCGAGACGATAAGCGCCCGGACGCGCAGGGACCCCACCATGGTCAGCTCCGCTTGATGGCGAAGCTCGCCACATACTCTTCCGGCTTGGCAGGATCGAACGGCTTGCCCATGACGACGATGGTCTTCTGCGCGGTCGGCGGGGTCTGGCCCAATTCCTTCATGAGCGCGCCGGTCTGGGTTTCGAGATAGACCTTCTTGGCGATGCCGGCATAGTCCACGTCGCCCTTCACCTGGCCCCAGCGCTTCATCTGCGTCAGGATCCAGATCGCGAAGGCATTGTAGGGGAATGGGTCGAACGCGATGCGGTTGGGATCCTTCTCGATCTTGCCGAGCCCATCGGCGAAGGTGCCGGTGAGGATCTGCTCCAGCACGATCTGCGGCTGGTTGAGATAGTTCGCCGGAGCGATGGCTTCAGCGATCTGCTTGCGGTTCTCCGCCTTCTGGGCATAGCCGGTCGCGTCGATGATCGCCTTGGTCACGGCATGGAAGGTATTCGGCATCGTGGTGACGAAGTCCTGGCTCGCCGCAAAGGCGCAGCAGGGATGGCCGTTCCAGATCTTGTTGGACAGGATGTGGATGAAGCCGACGCCGTCATAGACCGCGCGCTGGTTGAACGGGTCGGGACCGAGATAGCCGTCGATGTTTCCGGCGCGCAGATTGGCGACCATTTCCGGCGGCGGCACCGAGCGGATCTGCACGTCGGCGTCCGGGTCGATGCCGGCCTCCGCCAGATAATAACGCAACAGATAATTGTGCATCGAATAGTCGAACGGGACGGCGAACTTGAAGCCCTTCCAGTTCTTCGGATCGCGGTTGTCCTTGTGCTTCATGGCCAGCGTGATCGCCTGGCCGTTGATGTTCTCCACCGCCGGCATGGTGTAGGGCGTCGCGGTCGAGCCGACGCCCATCGAGATCGCGAGCGGCATCGGCGCCAGCATATGGGCCGCGTCATATTCCTTGTTGAGGGTCTTGTCGCGGACGACCGCCCAGCCCGCTGTCTTGATCACCTCGACGTTGAGTCCGTACTTGGAATAGAAGCCGAGCGGGTGCGCCATGATGATGGGGGTGGCGCAGGTGATCGGGATGAAGCCGATCTTCAGATCCTTCTTCTCCAGCGCTCCAGTGCCCTGCGCGAACGCCTCGGTCGCCTTGCCGAGCGGCAGGAACTGGGAAATCGCCGCGAGCGCGGTGGAGACGCCGACGGTCTTCAGGAATGTGCGCCGCGCCAGAGCATCGGGGATCACGGCCTGCAGGACGCTCGCCTCGACGGCGGACGCATAGAGCCGGTCCTCGCCGCCCTCGGTGGAAAGCGCGAGATCGTGCGCTTCGCGCGAGGCATGCCGGCCGCACGGGCAGCCGGAGGAGAAGAAGCGGGAACGCCGGAAGGGATCGAAGCTCGCCATGAACCGCCTCGCTTGCGTTTTCGGCCCCTGTCCGGGGCCTCGGGAAGGTGACTTCCCCCTACGCAAGCGCCATGCCACAGGGGGGCGCGCCGATTTCGCCATAAAGATCAACGCTGCCCACGAAGGTCTCGATTTACGACTTTTCGTGATTTATGATTTTTCGTAACGCAGTCGCGAATTTTCGTAATTTCGGGATCAAAATGTCTGCCCCGGCGATGGACCTTCCCCTTCATACCGGACCCTTCGGCCCTGCCTTCGATGGTGGCGTCGAGGCGCAGCTCGCGGTCGATATCGAAACCGGCGCCATCCTCGACGCGAACGCGGCCGCCGCTCGCCTGCTCGGGCATGAGCGCCCCCGCCTCAAGACGATGCAGGTGTTCGACCTGCTGCCCGGCCAGGCGTCCGCGCTCGTGGTCTTCACCCAGGCGGTGCTGGACCGCGGCGCCTATTGGACACGCTCGCTGGCGCCGCGCCACGCCGAGGGCACGCCGCTGCGGGTCGAATGCGGCGGCGCCCTCGTCAACACGCCGCGCGGTCGGCGCCTTCTGCTGACCCTGTGTGACCTCGAGGCACGCGCGCGCCGCGATATCGACGCCGAGGCCGATACTTTCATGCGCGAGGGCATCGCCCAATGGCAGCGCGCCGAGCGCTTCTTCCGCGACATCGAGCGCGAGAACCGCCTGCTGCTCGGCGCGGTCGGCGAGGGCATCTACGGCGTGAATGCCGAGGGCAAGACCACCTTCGTCAATCCCGCCGCCGAGCAGATCCTCGGCTGGACGGCAGAGGAACTGATCGGCCGGGACATGCACGCCATGGTGCATCATCACCACCATGACGGCGCGCATTACCCTCACGAGGCCTGCCCGATCTATGCCGCGTTCCGCGACGGCGCGGTCCATCGGGTCGAGAACGAAGTCTTCTGGCACCGATCGGGCCGGCCGGTCTGGGTGGAATATACCTCGACCCCGCTACGCGACCGCGGCGTCCTGATCGGCGCGGTGGTGGTGTTCCGCGACGTGACGCAGAAGCGCGAAGCCAACACCCAATTGCGCGCCGCGCTGGCCGAGGTGGACAGCCTGCGCGAACGGCTCGAACTGGAAAACGCCTATCTCCAGGAAGAGATCCGCGCCGAGAGCAGCCATCGCGGCATTATCGGCCGCTCCGCCGCGATCCAGAAAGTGCTGCGCCAGATCGAACTGGTCGCCCCCACCGATGCCACCGTCCTGATCACCGGCGAAAGCGGTACCGGCAAGGAACTGATCGCCCGCGCCATCCACGAGGCGAGCGAGCGGCACGAGCGGCCGCTGATCCGGGTCAATTGCGCCGCGATCCCCCGAGAATTGTTCGAGAGCGAGTTCTTCGGCCATGTGAAGGGAGCCTTTACCGGCGCGCTGCGCGACCGGATCGGCCGGTTCGAACTGGCGCACCGCGGCACGCTGTTCCTCGACGAAGTCGGCGAGATCCCGCTCGAATTGCAGAGCAAGCTGTTGCGGGTGCTCCAGGAAGGTCAATTCGAACGGGTCGGCGAGGAGCGCACGCGCAGCGTCGACGTCCGCATCATCGCCGCCACCAATCGCGATCTGCGGGCCGAGGTGCGGGCCGGGCGGTTCCGCGAAGACCTATTCTACCGTCTCGACGTGATGGCGGTGGAATCCGCGCCGCTGCGCGAGCGCCGCGAGGACATCCCGCTGCTGGCCCTGCATTTTCTCGCCGCCATGCGCAAGCCGGCACGCGAACCGCTTCAGCTGAGTGCGGGCGACATGCGCCGCCTCGCAGCCTATGATTGGCCGGGCAATGTGCGCGAGCTGCAGAACGTGATCGAGCGGGGCATGATCCTCGCCCGCAACGGTCGCCTCGCCATCGACCTGCCGGCTGCCGAGCCACCTTTGTCCGCGCCGACCATTGCGGCGCCGGCCCCGGGCATCGAGACGGAAGAGGAGCGCCGCGCGCGCCTGTGCGCCAGCATCCGCGCGGCGCTGGAGGCCTGCGGCGGCAAGGTCTCGGGTCCCGGTGGTGCGGCGGAACGGCTCGGCCTCAAGCCGACCACCCTCGCCTCCCGCATGAAGACGCTCGGCCTCGCGCCTCCCGCCCGTCCGCGCCCCACCTGACGACGCAGAAAAAAATCGCGGGGCCTGTCGGCACCCGCCGTCTTCGGCCGTCCTCTGGGCAATGCGGGGGTGGAGCACATGCCCCGCGGGTCAGGAAGGATGCGCGGCATGGTGGAGCAGATCTTCGTCAATCTTCCGGTCGCCGATCTGAAGGCCACGATCGCCTTCTGGCGGACGCTCGGATTCGATTTCAACCCTCAATTCACCGACGACAAGGCCGCCTGCCTGATGCTGGGCGACAGGATCTTCGCCATGCTGCTGGTCGAATCCTTCTTCACCGGCTTTACCGGTCGCGCCGTGCCAGATGCGGCGGCGTTTGCGGGGAGCATCACCGCTCTCCAGCTTCCGAGCCGCGAGAAGGTGGATAGCCTGGTTGCCGCCGCCGTCGCCGCGGGCGGTACGGCCCCGCGCCCGGCCAAGGATTACGGCTTCATGTACCAACACGGCTTCGACGATCTCGACGGCCATATCTGGGAAGCGTTCCATATGGCGGCCCCGCCGCCGGCCGCCTGATCGCCACCATGCTGCCCTCCGGCCCGCTCCGGCGTTTTCTGTCCGGCCCCGCGGTCCCGTTTCAGCCTTTATCCGGAGACACGACGATGATCGCCGAACCCTATCTCAGTTTCGAAGGGCGTGCCGAGGAAGCCATCGCCTTCTATGTCGCGACGCTGGGTGCCGAGGTGGACATGATGCTTCGCTTCCGTGACGCGCCGCCACCCGATGCCGGTGGCTGCCAGCCGCCGGAGGGGACGCCCTTGCCGCCGCCCGAAAAGATCATGCATGCCCGCCTGACCTTCGGCACCGCGGGCGTCATGGTGTCGGACGGCATGTGCATGGGCGACAGCAAGGCCGTGTTCACAGGCTTCGCGTTGTCCCTCTCGGTCGCCGATCCAAGCGAGGCCGAACGGGTGTATGCGGCGATCGCGACCAATGGCGGCACCGCCCAGATGCCGCTCCAGGCGACCTTCTTTTCCCCCGCTTTCGGCATCGCGGCGGACAAGTTCGGCGTACCTTGGATGGTGGTGGCCCAGCAAGCAAACTGAACAAGGAAGGGGAGGCGAGGATGGCGCAAAAGGTTCTGGTACTGATCGGTACCAAGAAGGGCACGTTCATCCTGGAGAGCGACGCGCAGCGGCGTGCCTTCGAGCTCCGCGGACCCTATTGCGAGACCTGGCCGATCAACCATGTCGTGGGGGACGAGAAGACCGGCACGATCTATGCGGGCGGCGGCAATGAATGGTTTGGTCCTGCGGTCTGGAAGTCGGAGGATCTCGGCGCGACCTGGAGCCATTCCAGCGCCGGCCTCGCTTATGGCGAGGGCGAAACCCCGATCAAGGCGGTCTGGAGTCTCAATGCGTCATATGGCCGGCTCCTTGCCGGCGTCGAACCGGCAGGCCTGTTCGTGAGCGCCGATGGCGGGGCGAGCTTCGCCCCTTTGCCGGGGCTGCGCGATCACCCGAGCCGGAGCGACTGGAATCCGGGCGGCGCGGGGCTGATCCTTCATTCGCTCGTCACCGCGCCGGGAGACCCGAACAAGATCTGGGTCGGCATTTCGGCGGCCGGTGTGTTCCACAGCGCCGATGGCGGGATCACCTGGGAGCCGCGCAACCGCGGCACGCGCGCCGATTTCATGCCGGAGGGCCAGACCCTTCCCGAGGTCGGGCAGTGCGTGCATTGCGTGGTGCTGGCGCCGGGATCAGGCGAGCGGCTCTACCAGCAGAACCATTGCGGCATGTACCGCTCCGACGATGGCGGACGGAATTGGCACAGCATCGAGAAGGGTCTGCCCTCCTCGTTCGGCTTCCCGGCCGCGGTGCATCCGCGCGACCCGGACCGGCTCTATCTGATCCCGCTCAACGGCGACAGCACGGGTCGCTTCATGCCGGACGCCAAGGCTGCGGTGTGGGCCACCGCGGATGGCGGCGCGACCTGGAGCGACAAGCGCGAAGGTCTGCCCCAGCGCAACGCCTTCTTCAACGTGCTGCGTCAGGCGCTCGCCACCGACACGCTGGAGCCGGCCGGCGTCTATTTCGGCACCGGCTCGGGGTCGATCTATGCGAGCGTCGATGCCGGCGAAACGTGGCGCGAAGCGGCGCGCCATCTGCCGACCATTTCGTCGGTCGAAACCCTGGTGGTCGAGGCGTGACATGCCGGTCCATGTCCGGCTGCCGGCGCACCTCGTCGCCCTGTTTCCCGGGGCGCCCCGCCGACTCGACATCGAAGCGGCGAGCGTCGGTGAGATGATGGCGGCGCTCGACGCGCTCTGGCCGGGCATGCGCGACCGCCTGTGCGACAGCACCCCGGCAATCCGGCGCCATATCAATGTGTTCGTGGGGGGCCGGCGGGCCAACCTCGCCACCCCGCTGCACGACGGCACGGACGTCCATGTTCTCACCGCGATCAGCGGCGGCTGAGGGCCGGAACGACGCGCGTCCCGGCCCCTCGGTCGACCGGACGCTTCAGGCGACCATATTGACCTTTCCGCTGGCGAGGTCGTAGACGGCGCCGACCACCATGACCTTCTTGTCCGACACCATCTGCGACAGGATCGGGTTGGCCGTCTTCAGCCGCTCCACATTGAAGGCGACGTTGCTTGAAATCGCGGCGTCGAGCAGATTGCCGGGCTTCTCCGCCTTGGCCTTCTCCACCGCCGGTTTGATCGCATTCACCAGATCCGGAAGGTGGCCCGGCAACTGGATATTGTCCTTCAGCACCTTGATCGTGGCGTCGACGGCACCGCAATTGCTGTGGCCGAGAACCATGATGAGCGGCGAGCCGAGAAATTTCGCGCCGTATTCCAGGCTGGCGAGGCCGTCATTGTTCACGAAATTGCCGGCGACGCGCACCACGAAGAGTTCGCCCGGCCCCTCATCGAAGGCGAGTTCGGGGGCGACGCGGGAATCCGCGCAGCTCAGGATCGACGCGAACGGATATTGGGCCGTAGCCCGCGCCGCGCGGCCGGCGGAAAAGTCCCGCTGGTTGGGCGCATTGGCCGCGTAGCGGGCATTGCCGTCCATCAGGCGTTTCAGGGCCGCATCGGGCGAGATGGCATTGGGCGGGGTCCCCTGAGCGAAAGCCGGCAGCGGCACACCGCCAGAGAGGAATGCGGCGGCGCCGGTCGCTCCGGCGAGAATGAGGCCGCGGCGCGACATGCCGAATCCGTGGGTGGTGCACATGGGAAGCCCTCGCTTCTCGATGACAAGACAGACCGCCAAGAGGCCGAGGCTCGACCGCTCGCGGCGACGACGTATATTTTTCCCTGCGCCTCTGGCACAAAAGAACAAACTTTGCAGGTATTGCCCCATTGCCGAGACGTTCTGCTTTCTCATCCGTTCTCAAAGGGCCTTCAGCGCCGGCTCACCTTCCTCAGAACATCGAGGTTGCGGCAGCGAAATATCGCGCGAATCCGGAATTCAGAACACACCTTTTACGCTACTGCATTACCGCAACGGCCGCATCGGGCGGGTCTTGGCCGTTTGCCAAGCTCTTCGACCAGCTTGACCGTTACATGATCTGCTACATTCTCATTCACAATTATTATTTTTGGCGCAATGCGAGTGGACCGGCGCCCACCCTGACCGCCCTGCAACACCGCGTGACGGCCTCGCCGCGCCAGACGGCAGGGCTCGTTGCCGCGCTCAAGGTGGGCCGCCTCGTGACGGCGGAGTCGTCGGACGACGACGGACGCATCAAAAGGCTGCGTCCCGCCCCGGCCATGATCGCGAGGATCGGCCGCTCGGTGCGCGCCTTCGTCGATGCGGCCGAAGCGCTGGATGGCGCGGACGGGACTTTTGCGCGGTTCGCCGAGCCCGACGCCTTGGGCGACCTCATGTTCCGCTCGGCCGCCCATGTGCTCGCCCACGGCACGCTGATCCATCCCTTCCCGCGGATTCTCGCCTTCGCCGCGCGCGATTGCGGCTATCTGGTGCTCTGCACGGTCATGCGCGCCCATTATGCAGAGATGCGGGCCGAAGCGGTCCCGCGGTTGAGCCAGCGCGCGCTCGCCGCGCGGCTCCAGGTCTCCCCCGCCCATATCGGCAATCTGCTCGGCGAGGCAGACCGCGGCGGCTGGCTCACAATCGGCCCGCGCGGTCGGCTGACGGCGATCGACCCGACCCTCGTGGCCGAGTTCGAGCACTGGGCCTCATGCCAGATGGCGCATTTCCGCCGCCTCGCCGGTGAAAGCGCGTCTTTCCTCGCGCGGCAGGATGGGCTCACTCCGGCGCCAGCGCCATAAGGGTCGTATTGCCGCCGGCGGCCGCGGTGTTGGTGCTCGTCACCTGCTCATGCAGCAGCCATGCGACCGGATAATCGGCGCCCGCCGAGATCTCCTCGGTCCGCAGCGCATGAACCGCCAGAAGCGGCCCCTCACGGGCAGCTATCTCTTGGTCGAGAGCGGCCAACGCCGCGCCTGTGCCCTCGAACAGGACAGCGTCGAACGTCGCAGTGCGCAACTCGGATGCGAGCGGCCCGACGCGACCCTCGAGTTCGGCGGGCAGGTCCGTGACGAAATCAGACCATGGCCCGTCGGGATCGACCAGCACCCGGTTGCCTGCCGCCAGTGCCGCGGCGATCTGCATGGCACAGCCGAGCGGGGTCGCCGGCAGACAGAGGACCGTGCCGCGCGGCTGCAGCCTATAGAGGTTGCGCTCGCCGACCGGTCCGGGGAGAGCCACCCCTGGGCCAGGCGTGCAACGCGCCGCCAGCGCCCGTCCGCGCACCGCCCAGTCCGGCGCCCGCACCGCAAGATGCGCGCACCAGGCGAGCGCCGTCGGCTCAGGCACCCCCGGGGGTGCCGGCAGCGGCGCGGTCGAGGCACCCGCGACCAGCCGACGCAAATAAAGCGGGCCGCCGGCCTTTGGCCCGGTTCCCGAAAGATTGCGCCCGCCGAACGGCTGCACCCCGACCACAGCGCCGATCAGGTTGCGATTGACATAGAGGTTGCCGGCCGCAATCGCCCCACACACCTCCGCCACCGTCTCGTCGATGCGGCTGTGCACACCAAAGGTGAGGCCATAGCCGGTGGCGTTGATGGCCGCGAGCAGCGCGTCCCGCGCCGCGCGGGGATAACGCAGGACATGGAGAACCGGGCCGAAAACTTCCCGTTTAAGTTCACCGATCTCGGCGATCTCGATCAAGGTCGGCGCGAGGAAGGTGCCATAATGGCAGTCCTCAGAGAGCGGCGCCTGGGTGATCCTGCGGCCCCGCTCCCGCATCGCCTCGATGTGAGCGGCGATGGTGTCCCGCGCCGCGACGCCGATCAGCGGCCCGACATCGGTGGAAAGATGCGCCGGATCGCCCACGCGCAGCTCGGCCATCGCGCCGGTCAGCAATGCCAGCGTGCGATCGGCGATCTCCTCCTGCAGGCACAGAACCCGCAAGGCCGAGCATCGCTGCCCGGCGGAGTCGAAGGCGGAGGCGAGCACGTCACCCACCACCTGCTCGGGCAGAGCGGAGGAATCGACCAGCATCGCATTCTGTCCGCCGGTCTCGGCGATCAATGGAACCGGCCGGCCGTCGGGACCGAGCCGCGTCGCGAGCTGCCGCCGGATTGCCCGTGCGACGTCTGTGGATCCGGTGAAGACCACGCCGCATACGTCGCGATCGGCGACCAACGCGGCCCCCACCGCGCCATCACCCGGCAACAGGCTGAGCGCGCCGGGCGGAAGCCCTGCCATGTGCAGGATCTCCACCATTGCAGCCGCGATCAACGGGGTCTCCTCCGCCGGCTTGGCGAGCACGGGATTGCCTGCGGCAAGCGCGGCAGCGACCTGACCGGTGAAGATAGCGAGCGGGAAATTCCAGGGGCTGATGCAGGCGACTGGCCCGAGCGGCAACGCATCCGCCCCGAGCCGCTCCCCTTCCGCTGCATAATAGCGCAGAAAATCCACCGCCTCGCGCACCTCGCCCACAGCATTGGCCAGCGTCTTTCCGGCCTCGCGGACGATCAGGCCGAGCAGCGCGGGCATCCGCGCCTCCAGCAGCTCGGCTGCGCGGCGCAGCACGGCTCCGCGCTCGGCGGGCGCGACGGAGAGCCAGGAGGCCTGTCGCACCGCGCGAACGGCCTCCGCCACCAACACCGGATCCGCCTCCACCACGCTTCCCACCACGTCGCGCAGATCGGCCGGGTTACACACCGGCCGCACGACGCCGGTCCGCGGACCGTTTGCGAGGACCGGCATCGCCAGCGTCGGCGCGCGTGCCGCCGCCAGAAGCGGGCCCGCCAAAGCGGCCAATTGCCTTTCGTCCGCGAGGTCGAGGCCGGCGGAATTCGCCCGCCCGTCGGGAAACAAATCGCGCGGCGCGGCGATGCGTGGGTGCGGCGTGCCCACGGGCGCTAGCGCTGCCGCCTGCGCCACCGGGTCCGCAACCAGATCGTCCAGCGGGGTGTCGGGATCCGCGATGCGATGGATGAAGGAGGAATTGGCGCCGTTCTCCAGCAGCCGTCGCACAAGATAGGCCAGCAGGGTCTCGTGGGTGCCTACGGGC
Source organism: Aquabacter spiritensis (assembly GCF_004346185.1). Taxonomy (GTDB): domain Bacteria; phylum Pseudomonadota; class Alphaproteobacteria; order Rhizobiales; family Xanthobacteraceae; genus Aquabacter; species Aquabacter spiritensis. The sequence goes on from NZ_SMAI01000001.1 coordinate 612,568, forward strand.
GCATAGATCCGGCATGGCCGGCCGAGCCGTCCGATGACCTCCTGGTAGAGCGGCTCGCCCATGCCGTGGAGGCATTGAAACTCGTAGCGTTCAGGGGGAAACTCAGGACCGGCCATGGCCATCACGGCCGCGACGGTCTGCGCATTGTGGGTGGCGAATTGCGGAAACACCGCCTCGGGCGCCGCCAAGAGACGCCGCGCGCAGGCGAGATAGGCGACATCGGTGTGGACCTTTCGGGTGAAGACCGGAAAGCCCTCCAGGCCGTCGACCTGGGCGCGCTTGATCTCGGCGTCCCAATAGGCGCCCTTCACCAGCCGCAGCATGATGCGCCGTCTGGTACGCCGGGCGAGATCGATCACGACGTCCACCGCGCCCGGCGCGCGCTTCTGATAGGCCTGGATCACGAAGCCGAGCCCGTCCCAGCCGCGGAGTGACGGGTCGACCGCCAGCGCCTCCAGGATGTCGAGCGAGAGGTCGAGCCGGTCGGCCTCCTCGGCATCGATGTTGAAGCCGATATCGTAGCCTTTGGCGATCCGTGCGAGGGCGGCGGCGCGCGGCAGAAGCTCCGCCATCACCCGCGCCCGCTGGCTTCTCTGATAGCGCGGATGCAGCGCCGAGAGCTTGATCGAGATGCCCGGACCGGCATAGACGCCGCGCCCCGCCGCAGTCTCGCCGATCGCGTGCGCGGCCGTCTCATAGGCGGTGAAATAGCGGTCCGCATCCAACGCCGTGAGGGCCGCTTCGCCCAGCATATCGTAGGAATGGCGGAAGCCCTTCGCCTCCAAACGCCGCGCGTTCGCGAGGGCCTCGCCGATGGTCTGCCCGATCACGAACAATTCGCCCATCATCCGCATGGCGAGATCGACCCCGGCGCGGATCACAGGTTCGCCGCTGCGCGCGATCAGCCGCGTCGCCGCGGCGGAAAGGCCGCGCTCGCTGTTGGTCGACGTGAGGATGCCGGTGACGAGCAGCCCCCAGGTGGCGGCGTTCACGAAAACCGACCGGCTGCGGCCGAGATGGGCCTGCCAGTCGCCGTGACCAATCTTGTCGCGGATCAGCGCGTCGCGGGTGGCGGTGTCGGGGATACGCAGCAGGGCCTCGGCGAGGCACATCAGGGCAACGCCCTCCTGACTCGAGAGGTCGTATTCCCGCAGCAGGGCCTCGACCGCGCTCCGTCCCGCTTTGCGGCGCACCGCGGCGGCGAGCGCGTGCGCCTGCGCGGTCGCCGCGTCTGGAGTGAGGCCGGCTTCGGCGATGAGGCCGGGAAGGATCTCGGTCTCGGGCACGCGACAGGCCGCACTGGTGCGTGCCCGCACGGGATCCCGCACCACCACGTCGAGCGCGAAGTCGCGAAACGGCCCGCCGGCCGCATCGGGCTCAGAGGTCATGGGACACGCCTCCGCTGCGGGGCAAAAACTGAACTGTACGAACAGCGAGAAGGTAAACTGATCGGGCCGGCGATCCAATCACACCGGCGTATCGCATACGAATGTGCTCGGCCACACGTCGGCGCGGAGGGAACCTTCCGCGCGCCCTGGCATTTCTGCCGAGGTCGCGCTCGACGCTCAAGCTCGGACTTTGCCGCGTGTCGCCTGCGGCAATTCCATGCTATCGGGGCGCGCGCCCCGAATGCGGCAGAGAACCGTGCCGCACATCAGACCGCCAGCGGAGAGCCGCATGTTCCCGACGCCGAAGCCGTCTTTGATCCCCAACACCTATGCCTACGAATCCGAGCCCATGGTGAAGCCCACCGGCTTCCGGGAATACGATGCGCGCTGGCTGTTCCAGAAGGAAATCAACCTGATGGGGGTGCAGGCGCTGGGCATGGGGCTCGGCACGCTGATGCACCAGATGGGCGTGCGCCCAGAGATCGCCACGGGCCACGATTTCCGCGGCTATTCCGCCTCGATCAAATATGCCCTCGTCTCCGGTCTGATGGCGGCGGGCGTGAAGGTGCACGATATCGGGCTCGCGCTCTCGCCCATGGCTTATTTCGCGCAATTCGCCCTCGACGTGCCGGCGGTGGCCATGGTCACCGCCTCGCACAACGACAATGGCTGGACCGGCGTGAAGATGGGCGTCAACCGCCCCCTCACCTTCGGTCCGGACGAGATGACCCGCCTGAAGGAGATCGTGCTCGGCGCGCAGTTCGATCTGAGAGGCGGCGGCAGCTACGTCTTCGTGGAGAACTTCCCCGAAACCTATATCAAGGACCTGACCGACCGGCCGAAGCTGAAGCACCCGATCAAGGTGGTGTGCGCCTGCGGCAACGGTACCGCCGGCGCCTTCGCGCCCAAGGTGCTGGAAGCGCTCGGCTGCGAGGTGATCCCGCTCGACACCGAGCTCGACCATTCCTTCCCGAAATACAATCCCAATCCCGAGGACATGGAGATGCTCCATGCGATGCGGGACGCGGTGCTCGCGCACAAGGCCGACGTCGCCCTTGGCTTCGACGGCGACGGCGACCGCTGCGGCGTGGTGGACGACGAGGGGGAAGAGATCTTCGCCGACAAGATGGGCGTGATGCTCGCCCGCGACCTCGCCAAGATCTATCCGAACAGCACCTTCGTGGTGGATGTGAAGTCGACCGGTCTGTTCGCCACCGATCCCGAACTCATCAAGCTCGGCGTCAAAGCGGATTATTGGAAGACCGGCCATTCCTACATGAAGCGGCGCGTCAACGAGACCGGCGCGCTGGTGGGCTTCGAGAAATCGGGCCATTATTTCTTCAACAAGCCGATCGGCCGCGGCTATGATGACGGCCTCGTCTCGGCGATCGCCGTGCTGGACATGCTGGACCGCAATCCCGGCAAGAAGCTGTCCGAACTGCGTCTCGCTTTGCCCAAGACCTGGTCCTCGCCCACCATGTCGCCCCACTGCGCCGACGAGGCCAAATACGGCATCGTCGAAAGCGTCGTGAAGCATTTCCAGGATCTCGAGGCGAAGGGCGAACAGGTCACGGGCCAGAAGATCCGCGACCTCGTCACCGTGAACGGCGTGCGCGTGACGACGGAGGATGGCTCCTGGGGCTTGGTGCGCGCCTCCTCCAACAAGCCGGAACTGGTGGTGGTGGTGGAAAGCCCGGTCTCCGAAGCGCGCATGCGCGAGATGTTCCATGCCATGGACGACGTGCTGCGGACGCATCCCGAGGTGGGCGAATACAACCAGACGATCTGACGGAGGCGGCGGCGCGCCGGGATGGAGCGCCGGTTCCTAACTCCAACCACCGTCGGTGTCCGGTCCAGGGTTAGCGCCATTCAGGGTATCGGATACACGCATGACGGCTATGTACGGTGCAAGCCATTTGCGCTTTCCGGGCGCGGTGCCGAACGCCGGATCGGTGTCGCGATCCGCTTCCTCTGTATTGCGCGTGCCGGCCGAATTGTCGTCGCTTGCAAGATCCTGCATCTGCTCTCGCCCCATCTGCCCCATCGGTTCGGGCATCTGGACGCGCAGACACCCGGAAATACAATCCTTCTTGCGCAATCAGGAATTGACATGCCCCAACGCCAGCGTCAACCTCTGCCTGTGCCGTTGGCTGTAGGGGGACAGCGATGGAAGAGGACTGGTATCTCGGCGAGTTGCGGATCTTTCCCTACGCCGATGATTGGGTTCCCGCCGGCTGGCTGCCCTGCGAAGGACAGATGCTCGGGATCATGTCCTACGCGGCGCTCTACAGCCTGATCGGCACAACCTATGGCGGGGATGGGCGCTCCACGTTCCGCCTTCCCGACCTGCGCGGGCGCACGCCCCTCGGCCTCGGCCAGTATTTCGGACCCGACGGGCCGGGGGATGGCTATGTGCTCGGCCAGAGCGGGGGAGTGGAAAAGGTTCGGCTCGACGTCGGGGACATGCCCGCCCACACCCACGCCGTCCGCGCGGTGCGCAGCAGCGGCACCTCCACCAACCCCAGCAGTGCCTTCTTTGCCATGCCCAAGCAGTCCTCGGGCACGACCAAGCCGCTCTACCAGACCGCCGCAACCGATCTCGTCAGCCTGGCCCCCGGCGTGGTCTCGGCGAGCGGGCATGCCGATTCCGCAGACCCGCAGGGCCGCGCCGCACCCCATTCCAATGTGCAGCCCTTCCTGGTGCTCGGCTATTTCATCGCGACAACCGGCTATTATCCGGAGGCTTGAGCCCGCATGGCTTATCTCGGACAGATCATCCTCTTCGCCGGCGAATGGGTGCCCGAGAACTGGGCGCGATGCGACGGGACGCTGCTCCCCATCCAACAGTATCAAGTCCTGTTCACGCTGCTCGGAACCCGTTTCGGAGGCGATGGCGTCACGCGCTTCGCGCTGCCTGATCTGCGGGGCCGGGTCGCGGTCGGACGGAGCGCCCAGCCGCGCGGGGACGACATCATCCCCTCTCATGTCGGGGCATCCGGGGGCACCCAGACGGTCGCCCTCGCCACCGACCAGATGCCGCGCCACACCCACGCCTTCCAGGCCAGCCCCGATGTCCAGCATACGCCGATCGCCCCGGCGGACGCCGTCGCGGCCAGCCTTCCCAACCGGGCCTATTTCTACTTTGATCCGACATCCGTCGCGACCCCGCAGGAGCCTACGCTGAAGGCTTCAGCGGTTCATGATGTCGGCGAGGACGTTCCGCACGACAATCTCATGCCCGGTCTCGGGCTGCACTACCTCATCTGCTTGTGGGGCGACTATCCCGCGCCGAACTTCGAAATGAAATGAGCCGCACCATGATCGACGATGCCTTCATCGGCGAGATCAGGTTCTTGCCCTATCGGCACAAGAACCCTCAAGGCTGGCTTCCGTGCGAGGGGCAAAGCCTGCCGACCAGCCAGTATCAGGCGCTCTACGCCGTCATCGGCGATCGATTCTCCAGCGGCGGCGGGTTCTATTTCGCCGTGCCCGACCTGCGCGGACGCACGCCGGTCGGGGTCGGCGTCAGCGCCTCTGCGGGGCCCGTCACGCTTGGCGAGCGGATCGGGGTGGAGACGGTGGTCCTTGCACCGGAGGAACTGCCGAAGCACAACCATACCATCCGCGCCAAGTCCGCCGGCTATAGCGGCAACGAGTCGGCCTTCAAGTCCGCCCCCTCGGGCACCGTCTGGCCGGGCCGCTATCTCGACAATACGACGGGCGCCCTCGGCACGATCAATGCCTATCTCAATGCCCCGGACTTCGAAACCGAGGCGATGGACCCGCGCACCCTGGGCGCGACCGGAGGGTCGGGCGCCCATGAGAACCGCCAGCCTTATCTGACACTTGCGCCCTATATCTGCTATTACGGCATCTTCCCGTCCCCGGACGGCACTCCGCCGCCGTCGGGTGGCGTTGCAGTCGTCAGCGAATAATGCAATGGCGGGTGGCAGCCACAGGCCCGCCGCCACGCATTCGACAGGATCGCGCAGCTCTATAGGGCGGAAGCGGCGGCGCGGCCATGGCATGGCGGACATGACAGGGCGGGAGCGGCGGCGTGTCCCCTGATCGGGAGCGATCATGTCCTTCACGCCGGCCGCTTTGCTCGCCTTTCTCGCAGACCATGGCATCGCCGCCGTTACCCACCATCATCCCCCCCTCCACACGGTCGCGGAATCGCAGGCACTGCGCGGCGACCTGCCCGGGGCCCATACCAAGAACCTGTTCTTACGCGATTCCAAAAAGACCTATTTCCTCGTCACCCTCGAAGAGAACACCCCGGTCGACCTGAAGGCGCTGCGATCCAAGATCGGTGCGCGCGGCGGACTGTCCTTCGGCTCGACGGAGGCGCTGTATGAAAAGCTGGGCGTCCTGCCAGGTTCGGTAACGCTGCTGGCGACGATCAATGATCCCGACCACCAGGTCATCGTCGCGGTGGAGGCGCGGCTGCTCGCGGCGGACCTTGTCAATTGTCACCCCCTGACCAATGAGAAAACCACGGCGCTGACGCCCGACGCTTTGCTGCGTTTCCTCGAATTGACCGGCCATGCGCCGCTGCGCATCTCCCTCGACGCGGATGCACCACCGGTCGACTGATCCACTGACGCGCCTTTCCTCATCCTGGCCCGATCGAACGAAGGCTGCCGCCAACGCCCCCGTCATGCTATCGCTCGCTCCGGACTGTTCGGCGGCGTCTTCGCTGGACGGCCTTAATAGATCCAACGCCCGCACGAGGCCGGACAGCCTCGCCGCGCGGGTGACGACGGAGAACGAACATGGCGCTCAGGGTTGCGGACGTGATGGCGCGGACGCTGGCTTCTGCAGGGGTGGAGCGGGTCTGGGGCGTGGTCGGCGACAGCCTCAACGGCTTCACCGACGCTTTGAGATCGACCCCCTCCGTCACATGGATGCATGTCCGGCACGAGGAGGTCGCGGCGTTCGCGGCGGGCGCCGAAGCGCAGCTCACGGGCAAGCTCGCGGTCTGTGCGGGAAGCTGCGGCCCCGGCAATCTCCATCTCATCAACGGCCTATTCGACTGTCATCGCACCCGCACCCCGGTGCTCGCGATCGCGGCGCATATTCCGAGCCCGGAAATCGGCTCCGGCTATTTTCAAGAAACCCATCCGGAAAGTCTGTTCCGCGAGTGCTCGCATTATTGCGAACTGGTCTCGAGCCCCGAACAAATGCCGCGGGTGCTCGAAATCGCCATGCGCACCGCAATCCAGAAGCAGGGCGTCGCCGTAGTGGTGATACCGGGCGACGTCGCTCTGCAGCCGGCGGTCGGGCCGACCGCAGGCACGTTCACGCCGATCGCCCCGCCGGTCATCGTCCCGCCCGAGGCGGAAGTGGTGAAGCTCGCGGCGATGCTGGACGGTGCGCAGCGCATCACGCTTTTGTGTGGCGCCGGCTGCGCGGGCGCGCATGACGAAGTGGTGGCGCTCGCCGCCGCGCTGAAAGCCCCGATCGTCCATTCCTTGCGCGGCAAGGAGCATGTCGAATTCGACAATCCCTACGATGTCGGCATGACCGGGTTCATCGGCTTTGCTTCGGGCTACCACGCGATGCGCGAGGCCGATCTGCTGCTGATGATCGGTACCGATTTCCCCTATCGGCAATTCTACCCGACCGAGGCGCGCGTGGCGCAGATCGACATCCGGGCGGAAAATCTCGGCAAGCGCACGTCGCGGCTCGATCTCGGACTGGTCGGCGCGGTCAAGCCGACCCTCCGGATGCTGCTCGCCCATGTCGCGCCGCGGACCGATGCGGGTTTCCTCGAGGCGACGCAGAAGCATTACATCGCCTCCCGCAAGGATCTGGACGGGCTCGCGGTGGAGACCGGCCCGAAGACGCCGATTCACCCGCAATATCTCGCCCGGATGATCGACGAGGTGGCGGCCGAAGACGCAGTCTTCACGTGCGACGTCGGCGAGACCACGGTGTGGGCCGCGCGCTATGTGAAGATGAACGGGAAGCGCGCGCTGATCGGCTCGCTGATCCACGGCTCGATGGCGAATGCCCTGCCCCAGGCGATCGGAGCCCAGGGCGCCTTTCCCGGCCGGCAGATCGTCTCCATGTCCGGCGACGGCGGCTTCACCATGCTGATGGGCGACATCGTCTCGCTGCGCCAGCTCGATCTGCCGGTGAAGATCGTGATCTTCAACAATGGTCTGCTCGGCTTCGTCGACATGGAAATGAAGGCCGCCGGCTTCCTGAATGTCGGGACCGACCTGAAGAATCCCGATTTCGCCGCGATGGCGAACGCGATCGGCATTCTTGGGATCCGGGTCGAGACCGCAGCGGACGTCAGGGGCGCCTTGCAGCGCGCCTTCGACCATGATGGGCCGGCGGTGGTGGACGTCGTCACCGACAAGATGGAACTGGTCATGCCGCCGGCCATTAAAGCCGAACAGGCGATCGGCTTTTCGCTCTATGCCGCGCGCGCGATCCTAAACGGGCGCGGCGACGAGCTTCTGGAACTCGCCCGCAGCAACCTGTTCCGCTGAGCGGGCGAGCAACCGCCGCCACAAAGGAGCCCCATGCGCCGGACGGCGATCGCCCTTACGGCCGGAGGCGCGGCGATCCTTGCGATCGCCGCCCTGCTCGGCGTCCTCCTGGTCCTCCCGCAGACGGTGGAGTGGCGCCGGAACCTCGCGGGTCGGGTCCTGACCGCTTATTGGGGTGAGCCCGTGACCGTGCACGGCGGAGCGGACCTCGCTTTGTGGCCGCAGGCCAGATTCCGCTTCACCGACCTCGCCTCCACGACGTTCCAAGGCGCGCCCGTCCGGCTGGGATCGCTCGACGTGGTGCTCGCGCCGTGGCTGCGGCTACCGTTCGACCCGACCGTGTTCGCGCTCAGGCTGGAAAATGGGCGCTTCGAGTTCCCCCTCACCGGGGACGAGGAAAGCGCGCCCGGCACGCTTCTCGATACCCCGGTTGCGCTGTTCTCCCTGCTGCCCCGGCTGCGGCTGGAGAATGTCAGCTTCGTCCTTTCCGATGCGCAGGACGGTTGGGAATTCGACCTCAATGTCAGTCGCCTGCTCAGCCGGCTCGTCGGCAATGTCGAAGACATGTCCAGCACGGCGACCCTCAACGGCACGCCGATCACGCTCGACTTCAAGTTCGACCGCGCCCCCGCGCCGGCCGAGCCGGGTCTGCTGCCGTTCGGCGCGGTGATCGAATTTGGTGCGACAGGATTCAACGGGCGGATTAAGGCGCGCTCCCCAACGGCTGGGTTCGATCGAAATCTCGTCATGACGATGGAGGCCCACGCGACCTCCATCGCCGACCTGCTGGCGCTGGCGGGAATCGCCCGTTCCGTAGACGGGACGGCGGACCTGCGCGCCCAGCTCCTCGCGGCGCCGAACCAGATGGAGTTGCGCGGGCTCGCTTTGGACATCGACAGCTCCGAGGGGGAACGCCTCTCGCTCACCGGCGGCATTTCCGATCTGTTCGGATTGACCGGCGTCACCCTTCGGGCGGTGCTCGATATCGATCCGACGGCTCCGCCCGCCATTTCGCCGCGCGATATCGCCGTCACGCGCATCGCGGGTGAGTTACGGGATGGATCGGACGGGCTGATGGTCGTCGACGCCACGATCGACACCAATGCCTTTTCCCAAAGCTTGCGGGAGCTCGGCCCGCTCACCATCGAAGCCATCAAGCGCGATCCACAGGGCCATGTCGCGCTGGAGGGGATCACCCTCCTCGCCGGCCCGGAGGTCGAACCCGCCTTCCGTCTGACGGGCCGTGTCGGGGACCTGCTCGGTCTGTCCGCCATCGCATTGGATGGCACGTTCAACATCCCGCTGAAGGACGTGGTCGTCTTGCCGTCCGACACCGGCGCGCAGCTCGGCCGGCTCGTCGGCGCCGCCGCCGTGTCGGATGCGGGCGGTGAACTCGCATTCGACCACCTGTCTGCCGAATTGCGCGGCAGTACGTTGATCTCAGGCCGGATCGCGCTAGGCTCTCCGGCTGCCGGCTCGGATGCGAAAAAGGAGGCAAGCGACCTGCTCGACATCGTGCTGGCGGTCCCGAAGGTCGATGCGCTCGCAGCCGCGCTCGCCACCACCTCGCGCTTTTCCGGTCCCCTCTCGGCAAACCTCCGTCTGACCCGCCCCGACGCCACCGCCCGTGCCGAAGGGCGGATCGACATCGGCGGCACCGAGATCGACGTGCGGCTCACGAGCCGCCTGCGCGATTCACGGCCGTTCGTGACCGGCACCCTCTCCTCTCCCGGGATTCAGGCGGAGGAACTCTTTCTCTTTGCCAGCGGCACCGAGCGCCCCCGGTTGGCCATAGCCGGCGCTCATTTGCCGGCGGACGGCAGCAAGCTCGACCTCCCCGCCTCCTTCGACATCGACATCGCACTCGACGCCAAGCGGATTGACGGAGTACGCGCTGCGGCAAGTGGGCTCAAAGCCCGCCTTCTTTTGCACCAAGGCGCCTTCAGCGCCGACCCGGTGACCGTCACGCTCGGCGGCGGCCGCATCGAGGCGGCCCTCACCTCCGACCTGCGGTCGCAAGTGCGCGCGAAGGGCAGCGGGACCGGCTGGCCCCTCGATCGCCTGTTCGGGCGCGCGAATGGGTTTGAGATCGCAGGCACCGCCGCGGCGACTTTCGATCTGTCGGTGAGCCTGGAGAACAAGGCGCCGATCGTGACCACCCTCGACGGGCATGTGCTGGCGCGTGTGCACGACGCGAAGCTCGGCACGGGGCTTTTGGATCTCGCCGGGCTCGGCGTCCTCGGAGGGGTCTTCAACCCCGCCGTCCTGTCGGGCGAAAGCGCGCTGCGCTGTGCGCGGATCCCATTGCGCTTTACGCACGGGATCGGTCGTACGGATCCGGACATCGTAGTTGAGACCGCAAGCGTGATGGCGGTGGCACGCGGCAGTGTGGACCTCGCCGGCGACCGCATCGATCTTGCGGTGGTGCCGCGTCCGCTCGGGGCGGGCCCGCAGATGACCGGCTATGCCTTTACCATCAAGGGGACGCTCGGCGCGCCGAGGATAGCGCTCGATGACGGCGTCCATCCGGCGGCCGCACGGCGCGCCACGAGCTGCATGTCGCCATAGGGCGGCAGGCGCCGGAAGCCGGGCCTGCCGCCCCGTTCAGGCGGCGATCGCGATTTCCTCGTCGCGGTCGTCGAATCCGCTGTCGACGTCCTCGCCTTCCCATTTCGCGACCACCGTCGTCGCGATGCCGTTGCCGATGACATTGGTGGCCGAGCGGCCCATGTCGAGGAACTGGTCGACGCCGAGGACCAGAAGCAGTCCAGCGGCCGGCAGATGGAACATGTCCAGCGTCGCCGCCACCACCACCAGCGAGCCGCGCGGCACCGCTCCCATCCCCTTGCTGGTGATCATCAGCGCCAAGAGCATGACGATCTGCTGCCCCCAGCCGATTTCGATCCCGTACGCCTGGGCGATGAACAGCACGGCAAAGGTGCAGTACATCATCGATCCATCGAGATTGAACGAATAGCCGAGCGGCAAGACGAAGGAGACGATCTTCTCGCTCACCGGCACGCGTTCGAGCTGGCGCATCATCGAGGGATAGGCCGCCTCGCTCGACGCAGTGGTGAAGGCCACCACGAACGGCGCACGGACCAGAGAAAGCACCCGGATCGCAGTCTTGCCAAGAATCAAATATCCGGCCGCGAACATCACGCACCAGAGGATGAAGAGGCTCAGATAGAAGGAGAAGATATACTTGCCATAGGTCAGGAGGATGCCCGGCCCGTGCTCGGTCACGATCGCCGCGATCGCCGAGAAGACCGCAAGCGGGGCGAGCGACATCACATAGCCCGTGACCTTGAGAATGACGTGGGAGCCTTCCTCGATCAGCCCGACCAGGACCTTCGCCTTGTGCCCGACCGCCGCGGCCGCGAGGCCAAACAGGATCGAAAAGATGACGATCTGCAGCACCTCGTTGTTGGCGAGCGCGCCGACCGCGCTGTTCGGCACCGCGTGCTTGATGAATTCGGCAAGCGAGAAGGATCCGCCCTGCACCCCTGTCGCCGTGCCGGCTGCCGGCAGAGGAATGTTGAGATTGGCGCCCGGCTGCAACAGGTTGACCATCAGCATGCCGATCAGAAGCGAGACCAGCGAGGCGCTGACGAACCACACCATCGCTTTGCCGCCGACGCGGCCGATGGTCTTCATGTCGCCCATATGCGCGACGCCGGCCACGAGCGAAGTGAACACCAGCGGACCGATGATCATCTTCACGAGGCGCAGGAAAATCTCGGTGATGAGCGAGATATGGTCCGCCACCGTCGCCGCTTCGGCGGGCGCGAGGGTCGTGTTGAGGACATAGCCCACCGCGACGCCGAGCACGAGCGCGGCGACGATGTACATCGTAAGTTTGTGCTTCACGAATTCCCCCGCCATTTTAACGCGGCGGCTACCCGCACGCGCCGATGACGGCCGGCGCGCTCCCGACCGCGCCGTAATCCCGTCATCGGCCCAACCTCGCATCTTGTCAGAAATGTGTCGAGCGCCTGATATGGGCAGAAGCATCACCGCATTGAGGAAGAAACGGGCATCTCCGGTTCCGCGCGTCTCGATACTTCTCAGAGGCTTAGCCTTAGTTTTCCTTAACGACATCGGCCGTGCGCGGTGGACGGGACGACGCCCCGCCGATAAGATCGCGCTGTCAGGCAGGCGTTTAGGCAGAGCAACGGTGCGCGATTGTCCTCGGCGCCTGGCGTCGCGATCTTCTTTCAGGCAGTGGCGGCCGGTCCCGGTTCAAGCGGGGCTCCTCCTCGCCGCGCTCGCCGCGCCGGCTCAGGCTCAGACCCAAACACCGCCCCCTGCGCAGCCCCAACCTCATGCCCGGCCAATCGAGGATGCGACCTTTTTCGATCAGGCGATCGCTTGGTTCAATCCCAACGCCGCCAAAACCGAGCCCGCGGCGCCGGACGCAGTGCCTTATGCCGTGACTTTCGACGTCTCGGGCGACACGTCGGTTCGTGGCGCAATCACCGATGCCTCGAACCTCGAAAGCCTGCGCCGCACGCCGCCATCGGGCGCAGCCGGGCTGGTCCGGCGGGCGCTCGCCGACCAGAATCGGATCGTTGCGGCGCTCTATTCGGAAGGCTATTACGGCGGTACCCTGACCATTACCGTCGCGGGGCGCGCGCCCGACGCGCCTGACGTGTTTTCCGCCATCGATGCGGCGCGGGCGAGCGGACCAGTCCCGGTGGTTGTGCGTGTAACCTCCGGCCCCCGCTTCTCGTTCGGTACGATCCGCATCCTCGACATGTCGGGCCGTCCTCTGCCGGATCCGCCCAGGCCGAGACAATTGCACCTCGTGCCCGGCGAGCCTGCGCGGGCGAGCCGTGTGCTCGGCGCCGAAGACGTCATCGTCGACCGGCTGCGCGATGCCGGGCATCCCTTTGCCAGGATCGCGTCGAAGGACGTGGTGGCGGACCATGCCAACGACACGCTCAACGTGACCTTCCGGGTCGATCCCGGCCCAGTCGCAACCTTCGGCCCGTTCACCGTGAGCGGAACCGAAACGCTCGAACCCGGCTTCGTTGCCGCGCGCATCGACATTCGGCCGGGGGAGCCGTTTTCCCCCGAGCGGCTCACGGCATTGCGCCGGCGCCTCGCCGGCTACGAGATCATCGGCTCGGTGCGCTTCATCGAGGCGCGGCAGCTCAATGCGCTCGGCCAATTGCCGATCGAGGTGCAGGTCAGCGAGCGCAAACAGCGTTATGTCGGTTTCGCCGCCACGTATTCAAACACCGACGGGTCGTCTGCCAACGCCTTCTGGGGACATCGCAATCTGTTCGGAGGTGGCGAAACCCTGAGGCTCGACGCGCAGGCGACCTGGTTCACCGAAGCGTCCGACGCGGTGCCCGATGCAGATCCGTTCGGCTACAATGTCTCGGCCACCTTCATGAAGCCCGGCATCTTCACCGCCAACGAGGATCTGGTCGCCAAAGCCGCAGTCCTGCGCGAGGTGACGAACGCCTATGTGCGCGACGCCGTCACGTTTCTCGGCGGTGTCCGGCACCGCTTCAACAACGACCTCACCATGCAGGTCGGCATCGATCTCGAGGCCTCGAAGGTCGAAGACTCCACCGGCACCGCCGATTATCCCATCGTCGGCGTCCCGGTCGACGTGAATTTCGACAACACCGATTCGCTGCTCGACGCCTCGCGCGGCGTGCGCGCCAGCGCGACGGTCGAGCCGTTTGCCTATTTCGGCAATGACGGGGCCGGGCCGGTTCTCATGAAGGGGTCGATCTCGACCTATCACGCCTTCGACGAGGACAAGCGCTTCATACTCGCCGGCAGAGTGGCCGCCGGTTCGATCGTCGGCGCCACTTACTCCGACGCCCCGCCGCAACGCCTGTTCTATGTCGGCGGCGGCGGCACCCTGCGCGGCTACGAGTATCAGGCGGCGAGCCCGCGCAACGATCTCGGCATCATCGTCGGCGGCCTCAGCTTCTTCACCGGTTCGCTGGAGGCACGCCTGCGGGTCACCGACACGATCGGCATCGTGCCCTTCTTCGATGTCGGCGCGGCCTTCGCCTCGGAATGGCCGGACTTTTCTGGTCTTCAATATGCCTATGGCATCGGCCTTCGCTATTATACCGCGATCGGACCGCTGCGCATCGACGTGGCCTTTCCGGGAAATCCGGACATAGCGGGCACGAACTACGGCATCTATGTCAGCCTGGGGCAATCCTTCTGATGCGGGCCCTGCGTCTCTTTTTTTGGTCCGTCCCCGTGCTGCTCGCCGGCATCGTCGTGCTGGCCGCGCTCCTCTTCGGCCTCGCCCAGACGCCGTTCGGCCGCGGCTATCTCGCCGAGCTGGCGGGGCGGCTCGCCTCGGGTAACGGACTCGAGGTGCGCATCTCGGGCCTGACGGGCTTCGTTCCGCAGGACCTGCGGGTCGAGCGGATCGTCCTGTCGGATCCGAAGGGGCGGTTCGCCGAGATCGATGATCTGACTCTGCGCTGGGACCCGCTCGCGCTGCTGTCCGGCACGGTCTCGGTCCAGACTCTCGAAGCGAGGCGGGTCGCGGTGCTGCGCGCGCCGGAGCTTCCCCCCGCGCCGTCCGCCGCGTCCGAGGGTGGGCTGCCGGCCCTGCGCGTGGTGGTGGACCGCCTCGCCGTGCCCGACATCGCCTTGTCCGAGCCGGTGCTGGGCAGCCCGGCCCGCTTCGGCTTCGAGGGAGGGGTCCGGCTGATGGAGCCGGCGCGCGGCCTCTCCATGCGCTTCGATCTGGAGCGCCGCGACGCCGAGGGGCGCCTCACCGGCACCGTCCGCTATGCCCCGGAGGGGCGCCAGCTCGACGTCGACCTGACCGGCCACGAGCCGCCCGGCGGTGTGCTCGCCCGGCTGGCGCGGCTGGAAGGCCTCCCTGCGATCGATGCGAGCATCAAGGGCAGCGGCACCCTGGACGACTGGCGCGGCACGCTCGCCGCCTCGGCCGGGGTCGGCATCCATCTCGACGGCACCGCCGCCATCGCCGCCTCCGGCGACGCGCATGTCGTCACTCTCGCGCTCAACGGCGCGGTCGCGCCGGCGCTGCCGGAGGCCCTCGCGCCATTGTTCGAAGGCGAGACCGCCCTGCGCGCGGAGGCCCAAATCGGCTTCGATCTCGCGCTCGATTTGCGCCGCTTCGTCTTGACCGCCGCCGGGGCGTCGGTCGAGGCAAGCGGAAGCCTCACGGCGGCGCGTGTCGCCGACCTCGCTTTCGCCGTGACGCTCGGCGATGCCGCGCGCTTTTCCGCCCTCGCCCCGGACGTGACCTGGGCCGAGGCGCGGCTTTCAGGTACGCTCAGGGGCACGCAGGACGCCCCGGTCCTCGCCGCCATGGTCACGGCGCGCGACGTGGCCGGCCACGGCTATGCCGCTGGGACCCTCCAGGCCACCGCCGCCACCGCGCCGGCTCCCGCCGGACCTTTGGATCTCAGCGCCACGGTGACGGCGGATCGCCTCTCGGCGCGCGATCCGGGCGTTGCCCAGGCCCTCGGCACCTCCGGCACGGTATCGGTGCGTGGCATCTGGCAGCAAGGCGCGGAGCCGACTCTGACCCAAGCGGAGGCCCGGCTCGCTGCGCTCGACGTCACCTTCGCCGGCCGCGCGAGCCAGAGCGCCATCCGCGGCACGCTCGACGTGACGCGCCTCGACCTCGCGGCCTTCGCGCCGCTCGCCGGACGTCCGCTGAAGGGGATCGTCGCGGTCAAGGCGGACGTGACGCGGACCGGGGCGGACGGGGCCATCGCCCTCGCAATGACCGGCACCTCCCAGGGACTTTCGACCGGCGAACCGGCGCTCGACGGGGTGGCCGGCGGCGATGCCAGCTTCTCCGGCGGCCTGTCCTACGGACCGGACGGCTCGCTCGCCGTCCGCGACCTCAAGGCGGCCGCCCCCGGGGCGACACTGGCAGTTGACGGGCGCATCGATCCCGCGACCGCCAATCTCAAGGGCATCCTCGACCTGCCCGACCTGAAGCGGCTCGACCCGCGCCTTGAAGGCGCGGCTCGCGCGCAAGCGACCTTTTCCGGCCGCCTCTCCGCGCTGGACGTCGCCGGGCAGGTGGCCGTGCCGCACGGCGCCGCGATGGGACGGCCGATCCGCGATCTGGCGCTCGACTTCACCGCCAGCGACCTCACCGGCCGGCTCGGCGCCACCGCGCGCCTGTCGGGCATGGTCGGCGAGAAGCCGGCGAAGGGCAGCGCGCGTCTCACGACCGCCGCCGACGGCACACGCGCGATCTCCGACCTGGATTTTGCGATCGGCTCCGCGCGCCTGACCGGAAACCTGTCCGCCGCACCGACCGGCCGGCTCGCCGGCTCGCTCGCCTTCTCCGCCGCGAACCTCTCGGACATCGCCCCGCTGGTGCTCGACGAACTCGCCGGGCGTGCGGAAGGCACGGTGATTCTCACCGAACAAGGCCGGGCGCAATCCATCGCCGTGAAGGCCCGCCTGACCGACGTGGTCGCGGCCGGCCAGAGCGTCGCGGCGGCGCAACTCGATTTCGCCATCACCGATCCACGGTCCGCCGCCGCCGTCTCGGGCACGGTGGAGGCCACCGGCATCGCCGCCGGCGCAACGACGGTGGAGCGGCTGCGCCTCGTTGCGGCGCCCGCAGACGGTGCGACCCGCCTGACTCTCGACGCAACCGCCCAAGGCGCAGCGATCACCGCGACCGGCCGCGCCGTAACCGTGGGCGACGCACCGAGTTTCCGCCTCGAAACGCTGCGGGTAACCCGGCAGGGCGTGGCGGTCGCTCTCTCCGCCCCGGCCACGATCACTTATCGCGATGGCACAGCGATCCTCGATCGCCTGGCGCTCACCGCCGGAGGAGGCACGATCACGCTTCAGGGCCGGATCGGCCAGACTATCGAGGCCACCCTGGACGCGCGCGGGCTGCCACTGTCTTTGGCCGATCTCGCCCAGCCCGGGCTCGGCCTCTCCGGCACGCTCGCCGCCACGGCGCGGATCACCGGGACACCGACTGCGCCGAACGGGCGCTACGACGTCACGGTCACTCGCCTGACCTCCGCCGACATCGCCCGAGCCGGAGCGGGCCCCTTCGATATCCGAGTCAACGGCAATCTCGCGGACGGGCGGGCGGGCGTGAACGCGGCGGTATCCGGCCCGGCTCTGTCGGGCGTCGCGATCACCGGATCCGTGCCGGTCTCCGGTGGCGCCCTCGATCTGGCGGCGCGCGGCACCATCTCGCTCGCCATCGCCAATGCCGTGCTCGCGACCTCCGGCGCGCGCGCCTCCGGCAATGCCGGGCTCGACGTGACGGTGCGCGGCACCCTCGACGCTCCCCGAGTGGGAGGAACGATCCGCATCACCAATGGTCGGTTCGAGGACGCGCCGAACGGCGTCACGATCGAGCGGATCGAAGCGGTCTTCACCGGCACGGACCAGACCGTCACGATTTCTTCGTTCCGCGCCGGAACACCCAATGGCGGCACCATCCAGGCCTCGGGCAGTGTTGCGCTCGACCCGGCCGGCGGCTTTCCCGGCAGGATCGAGGTGACGCTGACCAACGCCACTCTGGTGAATAGCGAATTGATCCGCTTCGTCACCGACGGACGGGCGACGATCAGCGGCCCGTTCGCCACCCGCCCGACCATCGCCGGCCGGATCGATGTGCGCTCGCTCGACATCCATCTACCCGATCGCCTGCCCGGCGGCAGCGCGGCCAATCTCAACGTGCGGCACGTAAATTTGCCCCCCGGCGTCAATCCCGCCACCCCACGCGCCCGACGCGAGGGCGGGGCCCGCTCGGCCGGTGCCTTCGTCGCCACCCTCGATCTGACCGTCTCGGCACCGAACAGAATCTTCGTGCGCGGCATGGGCATGGACGCCGAACTCGGCGGCACGCTCCAGGTGCGCGGTACCAGCGCCGAGCCGGTCACCGACGGCGGGTTCCAGATGCTGCGCGGGCGGCTCGACATTCTCGGCCGCCGGCTCGACTTCACCCGCGGACGCCTGACCTTCAACGGCTCGACCGACCCGGATCTCGACTTCATCGCCGAAAGCGCGGCTGGTGACGTGACAGCCCGGATCCTCATCACTGGCAAAGCCTCGCAACCCGAGGTCGCCTTCTCCTCGACCCCAACCTTGCCGCAGGACGAGGTGGTCGCGCGGCTGCTGTTCGGCCGCTCCACCGCCCAGCTCGGGGCCGGCCAGGCGCTGCAGGTCGCGCAGGCGGTAGCGACCCTCTCGGGGGCGGGCCAGGCGACGCTCGGCAATCTTCGACGCTCGCTCGGCCTCGACACGCTCGATGTCGGGCTCAATTCTGCCGGCACCGGCGGACAAATCGGTCTCGGACGGCGCCTCAACGACAACATCTCGCTCGGCGTGCGCCAGGGCACCACGTCTGGTTCGACCCAGGCGACGATCGACATCGACCTCGGTAACAATATCCGCCTCCAGGGTGCGACCGGCGCTGACGGCGGCACATCGGTCGGCATCGGCGCGCAGTGGGACTATTAAGGCGCGCGAAACAGCGGGGCGGAGAGTGGACGAAGCCTATGACGTGGTGATCGTCGGCGGCGCCGTGATGGGCGCCTCGGTCGCGTATCATCTCGCTGCCGATCCGGCCTTTTCCGGCCGCGTCCTGGTTCTGGAGCAGGATCCGAGCTACCGCTTCTGCGCCTCCGCCCTTTCGGCCGGTTCGATCCGCCAGCAATATTCCAGTGCCATCAACGTCGCCATCTCGCGTGCCGGCATCGCCTTCCTTCGCGACATCGGCACCTTGCTGGAGGTGGAGGGCGAGCGGCCCGAGATCGGCCTCACTGAGGGGGGCTATCTCTTTCTCGCATCGCCGGCGCAGGTTCCGGCCATGCGCCGCTCCAATGCGCTTCAACGTGGGCTCGGCGCCGACATCGCGCTCTTGACGCCCGACGCACTCGCCGCGCGCTTTCCCTGGCTCGACACCGACGGCATCGCGCTCGGCAGCCTCGGCTTGTCGGGCGAGGGCTGGTTCGACGGCTTCTCTCTGATGCAGGCATTCCGCCGTAAGGCGCGCGCCCTCGGGGTGCGCTTCGTCCAGGCGCAGGCGGTCGGCTTTGCGCGCGACGGCGAACGTATCGCCGCTGTGCACACGGCAGCGGGCGCACGCATCGGCTGCGGCGCCGTGGTCATCGCGGCCGGGACCGGCGCCCCCGCCCTCGCCCGCGCCGTCGGCATCGATCTGCCGGTCCATTGTCGCAAACGCATGGTCTTCACCTTCACCTGCGCCGATCCGGTGCCGGATTGCCCGCTCCTGATCGAGCCGAGCGGCGTCTATGTCCGTCCGGAGGGGCGCGGCTTCCTGTGCGGCTTCTCACCCCCGCCCGAGGCCGATCCGGACTGCACCGATTTCGAGATCGACCCCACTCTGTTCGAGGACCGGATCTGGCCGGTTCTGGCGGCGCGCATCCCGGCCTTCGAGCGGATCCGACCGGGTCGAGCCTGGGCCGGGCATTACGACCTCAACATATTCGATGCCAATGCCATTCTCGGCCCGGCGCCGCAGGCGCCGAACCTCCTTCTGTGCAGCGGCTTTTCAGGCCACGGCCTGCAACAGGCCCCGGCCGTCGGGCGCGGGCTCGCCGAGCTTCTCGTGCACGGACGCTATCGCACCCTCGACCTTTCGCCGCTCGGCTATACCCGGCTCGCGCAGGCCCGCCCGCTCACCGAAACCCAGGTGGTGTGACCCGACATCCGGCGCGATGGGCAGAGGGGGCGCCCCGCCAGGAGGATGTCGAACCCGCTCTCCAAAAAATGTTTAGACCGGGAACGCGGTCCCGCTGCCCCCTGGGGCGGCTCCCATCCCGGCCTCTCGCCATTCAGCTCCGATCCCATCCAGGCCGCACTTTTCAAAATCGATTATCACTTTCCGATAAAATCCGATTTTCATTCATCTTATTGGGTTAAGTGGCGAGATTGAAAAATCGATTTTGATGTGATAGCCACAGGGCAAAATCATCGGGAGGACGCATGCAGTCCCAGCAGAGCGGCGCAGGAGCGCCGAACCTCGTGTTCGAGAAGGATGTCGGGATCCCGGTCTCCGACGGGTTGGTGCTGCGCGCCAACTTATTCCGCCCCATGGCGGAGGGCCGCTATCCCGTCGTCCTCGCGATGGGGATCTATGGCAAGGACGCGCATTTCGGCGACGCCTTCAAAAGCCAGTGGGACAATCTGCTACGGATCTATCCCGACCTCTGCGCCAACGGCTCGTCGGGCCATTATCTGCGCTGGGAAGTCGTGGATCCCGAGCGCTGGGTGCCGGACGGCTACGTGGTGGTGAACGTGGATTCACGCGGCAGCGGCAAGTCGCCGGGCTATCTCGACCCGTTTTCGCCGCGCGAAACCGCCGATTATTACGACGCCATTGAGTGGGCCGCGGCGCAGCCCTGGTCGAACGGCAAGGTCGGACTGATCGGCATCTCCTATTTCGCGATCAAGCAATGGCAGGTCGCCGCGCTCCAGCCCCCGCATCTCGCCGCCATCGTGCCTTGGGAGGGCGCCAATGACTTCTATCGCGACTGGAGCCACCATGGCGGCATCTTCTCGTCAGGCTTCCCCACCGCCTGGTGGCCGCGTCAGGCGCTGGTCAATCAGCATGGCAGCGGCGAGAGCACCTATCGCGACCGCGACACCGGAGAGCGCACCACCGGCCCGGCGCTGAGCCGCGAGATGCTGGCCGGCAGCCGCACCGACCATCCCGCCGACCTCTATGCCCATCCGCTCGACGATGCTTGGCACCGCGAGCGCACCGCGGATCTCTCGCGCGTCATGGTGCCTCTGCTCTCGGCCGGAAACTGGGGCGGGCCGGGCATCCATCTGCGCGGAAACGTCAACGGGTTCCTGGAAGCCGGCGCCGAGCACAAATGGCTGTCTATGCATATCGGCACGCATTATGACAGCTTCTATCTGCCGGCCTATGTCGCAATGCAGAAGCGCTTCCTCGGCCATTTCCTGAAGGGCGAGGACAATGGGTGGGACCGCGTCCCGCCGGTGCGCCTCGAAGTGCGCCGCCCCGACGGAGCGAGCGAGCGGTTCGAGCAGGAATGGCCGCTCGCGCGCACGCAATGGACCCCGTTCCATCTCGATGCCGGCGGCCTCGCCCTCTCGGAGCAACCAGCACCCGAGGCCACCGCGTCCTTCACCGCGCGCGGCGCGGGGGTCGATTTCGCCACCGCGCCCTTCGCCCATGAGACGGAATTCACCGGCCCCCTCGCAGCCAAGCTGTTCGTCTCCTCCACCACATCCGACGCGGACCTGTTCCTCACCTTGCGCCTTTTCGACCCCGCCGGGCAGGAGGTCCGTTTCGTCGGCGCGCACGAGCCGGTGCCGGTGGCGCGCGGCTGGCAGCGCGCTTCCCATCGCAAGACCGATCCCGAAAGGTCTCTGCCGTACCGACCCTGGCACGTTCACAACGAGGTCCAGAAGCTGTCGCCCGGCGCGATCTATGCGGTCGACGTGGAGATCTGGCCGACCTCGATCGTGGTGCCGGCCGGCTATCGGTTGGTGCTGACGGTCCAAGGCCGCGACTTCGAATATGACGGCTTGCCCGGCCGCATCCTGCACGACCATCCGGGGGACCGGCCCGAAGCCGAATTCGGCGGCACCACGACGCTCCATACCGGTGGCGCGCACGCCGCGCACCTGTTGCTGCCGCTCATTCCGAACTGACGCCAACCGGCCGTTGAACGGCCGGCCGAAAAACAGAGGGAGACTCCCATGCCCGACGCCCGGACCTTCGCTGCGAGACTTGCGACCCACCGCCTCGACCGCCGCGTCCTGCTGCGCGGCGCCGCCGCCTTCGGCCTCGCCGCCTGCCTGCCCGGCGCGGCGCGCGCGGCCGACTTTCCGACGCGGCCGATCCGCCTCGTCTGCCCCTTCCCGCCCGGCGTGTCGACCGACGTGCTCGCGCGCGCCTTCGCCAAGGAGATGTCGCAGGATCTCGGCCAGGCCGTCGTGGTCGAGAACCGGCCGGGCGCCAACGGCGTGCTCGCCTCAAATCTGGTCGCCAAGGCACCGGGCGACGGCTACACTCTGCTCTTCACCACCGGCTCGCACATTGCCAATGCCGCCATGTCGAGCAGCCTTCAATATCGCGCGCTGGACGATTTCACGCCGCTGTTTCTTGCGGCGCAATCCTATGGGCTGGCGCTGATCTCCGCGAAATACGACAGCGTGCCCGCGATCGTGGCGGCGGCCAAAGCGGCGCCGGGGAAGCTCACGTATGCAACGTCGGGCGTCGGCAACGTCACCCATGTCGCCGGCGCGGTGTTCGAGAAGCTCGCCGGGATCGACCTCACCGACGTGCCCTACAATTCGCCGACCCTCGTGCCCGACGTGATCGGCGGCCAAGTCGACATGACCTTCATCTCGACCGTGACCGCAGTGCCCCTGATGAAGACCGGCAAGGTCAAGGTGCTCGCCACCACCGGCACGATGCGCCCGCCCACTTTGCCCGACGCGCCCACCTTCCAACAGCTCGGCTATAAGGACTTCGACATCACCGGCTATTTCGGCATGATGGCGCCGGCAGACCTTTCCCCGCACATCGCTACGATCTTGTTCCGCGCGCTCAAGAAAGCGGGCGAAACCAAAGAGGTTCGGGATCTGCTCGCGGACTCCAGCCTTTATCCCTCGGACCTCGATCGGCAGGGCTTCGAAGCCTTCCTGCGCAAGGATCTCGGCTACCAGACCACCTTGATGCAGGATCTCGGCATCAAGCTTCAATAGGCGCCCGAGGGCGCCTCACATCAAGGCCTTCACCCTCCAGGGTCGCATACGGACGGCGGGTGGGGCGAGGCGCGTAGACAGGCGGAGGCCGGTCAGCCGCCCCCGACCGGCACCGGGATCGGCGCCGGATTGGAGCCCCCCTTGACGGCGCCCTTGGACGTGCCCATTGCGGCGCGCAGCGGGACCGGGGTGCTGCCGACACGCGGCAGGTCGAGCCGGGACCACACGTCGCTAAGCGATTCGGCGAGATGGGCGATCATCCTGTCGGTGTGAAATGGTGTCGGCGTGATGCGCAGACGCTCGGTTCCGCGGGGCACCGTCGGATAATTGATCGGCTGAATATAGATGCCGTGTTCCGCAAGCAGCACGTCGCTCGCTGCCTTGCAGGCCTTCGCGTCGCCCACCATCACCGGGATGATATGGGTCGGCGTCTCCATCTGCGGGAGGCCCGCGGCGGCGAGCGCCGCCTTGGTCTTGGCGACTTGGGCGCGCTGGCCGTCGCGCTCGGCCTGCGATGCTTTCAGATGCTGCACCGAAGCGGTCGCCGCAGCGGCGATGGCCGGGGGCAATGCGGTGGTGAAGATGAAGCCGGGGGCATAGGAGCGTACCGCATCCATCACCACCCGCTTGCCGGTGAGATAGCCGCCGATGACGCCGAACGCCTTGCCGAGCGTGCCCTCGATCACGTCGATCCGGTGCATCACGCCGTCACGTTCGGCGACGCCACCACCGCGCGGCCCATACATGCCAACCGCATGGACCTCGTCGAGATAGGTCATCGCGCCGTAGCGCTCGGCCAATTCGCAGATCGCCGCCATCGGGGCGATGTCGCCGTCCATGGAATAGACGCTCTCGAACACGATCAGCTTCGGCCGCCCGCCGGCCGCCCGCAGCAATTCCTCGAGGTGACCGAGATCGTTGTGGCGGAAGATCGCCTTCTGCCGGCCGCCTTGGCGCACGCCTTCGATCATCGAATTGTGATTGAGCTCGTCGGAGATCACCACGCAATCCGGGATCAGTTTGGCGATGGTCGAGATGCCGGTGGCGTTCGAGACGTAGCCCGAGGTGAAGACGAGGCCTGCATCCTTGCCATGCAAATCCGCCAGTTCGCGCTCGAGCAGCACGATCTCGTGGCTGTTGCCGGAAATGTTGCGGGTTCCGCCGGCCCCTGCACCGCGCAGCAGCGCCGCCTCGCGCATCGCCTCGACCACTTTCGGATGCCGCCCCATTCCGAGATAATCGTTGGAACACCAAACGGTTATCTCACGGGGACCGCCGGGGGAATGCCACACCGCGCGCGGAAACCGGTCGGCATCCCGCGCAATGTCGGTGAAGGTGCGATACCGGCGCTCGCGGCGCAACGCATCGACGGCATCGGAGAAGAACAGATCGTAGTTCATCGCGGTCCCGGGGCGCGGGGTGGATCATCCTTCGCGCCTCCCGGTCGAAGTCGGGCCAAACGCGAATTCTTCCAATCGTAGACCGGCAGACTGCCCGGAGGCTTGTCATCGATCAAGCATTAAACCGGTCGCGCGGCGATGCGGCGCGGCGGGGACCTGCGCACGCAGGGTTGCAGCCGTTTCCTGTGCGCGCGCGCTGCTCTACAGTACCGCCGATGGGTGTGGCGCGCATAAGAGGACACGTTCCAACATGGGGCGGCTTGCCTATCTCGCAAACAGCCTCGCCCGGACCTTCGATCGGAAGCGGGCGAAATGTCCGAACTGTGGGTCCGCCACCAGTGATCTCGTGGCGCGTAAATACCTCGTGACGGCGCTGCGGCGGTGCCGCTCCTGCGCCTTGATGTTTCGCACGCCGACCGACCCGGCCAATCTCAACGAAGCTTTCTATGAGGAAAGCTACAGCCAGGGCTTCACCACCGACCTGCCGGACGATCGCGCATTGCAGCGGCTGGTGAGCACGAATTTCGCATCCAGTGAAAAGGATTACAGCGCCTATATCGCAGTTCTTTCCAGCCTCGGAATCGGATCGGGCGCCCGGCTTTTCGACTTCGGCTGTTCGTGGGGATACGGAAGCTATCAACTCGCCCAGGCGGGCTTGTTCGTAACCGCCTTTGAAATCGCCCCGACGCGCAGCCGCTACGCGCGCGAAAAGTTGGGAGTGAACGTGCTGGACCAGATCGAAACCGCAGCCTTGGACCAGCACCGCGGGCAGTACGACTGCTTCTTCTCCTCTCACGTGATCGAGCATGTTCCCGTCCCCCATGAGGTGTTCACCCTGGCGCAAGTCCTTCTACGGGAGGGCGGTCTTTTCGTCTCCTTCACGCCAAACGGGTCGGAGGCGAGCCGCCGGCACAATACGACCTGGTCAAAAGCCTGGGGCGAGGTCCATCCGCACTTTATCGACGACATCTTCCTCGACACCCATTTCGGAGCCTCGCCGCGCGTCTTCGGAAGTTCGCCCATATCCAGGGCACGCCTGCCCGCAGCACCGGAGAGCCTGCGCCTCGACGATCTCTCACGCGGCGAACTGTTCTTCGCGGCCCGCAAGGTCGGCCCTGCCTGGTGACAGACTTGGCGGCGCAGGCAATGCTCCGCCCCCGCCTCCGCGCCGCCACAAAATTCATCAAATTGCCGCTTGCGAAGGCGGTCGGAAGACCCTATATCGCGGTTGCCCAAATTCGCACGTGCCTGTGGTTGCGTGTCGGTCGGTGGAAGTCCGGACAAGAGGCCGGAAAGCTGCCAGGACGATCGATAGCCGGAGGGAACCGGCCCACCCCGCTCCTCACGCGGGGGACGTGACTTGAAGCAACGACGTAGCGGGCTTTTTTGGTCTCGGTCGGCCCTCCAAAGGTCGGCGTTACTAAAGAGGCACTACTTCTTGCCGGTCGTGCGGAGCGGGATCTCCCTCTCCAAGCGCGCATTTCCAAAAGACGCTTCGCGTCGACCACCGGTCGATTCGCGGCGGGGAAATGCTTCGGCGCGAAGATGCGGCCGGTTTGCGACCGGCGAAGCGGGTACGGCCCGTTGGGATGGAGGCGCGTCCACACCGCCTGTCTCCCGCGTGTGCGTATCCCGGACGGGCCTCGGCTCCGTCCGTCCTGTCGTCGCGCGGGCAACCGCGCTTCACGAGGCTTCAGGTCACGGGAGATTGCCATGACCGATCGCATCCGCGAGTTTCTCAAGACCCGACGTGAGGATGGTCCCTGCGTCGTCGTCGATCTCGACGTGGTCCGTGCCAATTATGCCGCGTTCGCGCGCGCATTGCCGGACACCCGCGTCTTCTATGCCGTCAAGGCCAATCCCGACGCCGCGATCCTCAAGGCGCTGGCGGAGCTCGGTTCGTGCTTCGATACCGCCTCCACGGGCGAGATCGAGATGGCGCTCGCCGCCGGCGCCGGCCCGGAGCGCATCTCGTTCGGCAACACCATCAAGAAGGAGCGCGACATCGAGCGCGCCTACAAGATGGGTGTGCGCCTGTTCGCGGTGGATTGCTACGAGGAGGTCGAGAAGATCGCCCGCGTGGCGCCGGGCGCGAAGGTGTTCTGCCGCATCCTGTGCGACGGCGCGGGCGCCGAATGGCCGCTCTCGCGCAAGTTCGGCTGCGTGCCCGAAATGGCCGCGGACGTGCTCGAGCACGCTCATCGCCTGGGCCTGGCTGCCTATGGCGTGTCGTTCCATGTCGGTTCGCAGCAGAAGAACGTGCATGCCTGGGACCAGGCGCTGGCGTCGGCTGCCGGCATCTTCCGCGAATGCGCCGAGCGCGGCATCGGCCTGTCCATGGTTAATCTCGGCGGCGGTTTCCCGACCAAGTATCTTCAGGACGTGCCTTCGGCGACAGCCTATGGCGAGGCGATCTTCGACGCGCTGCGCCGGCATTTCGGTAATGCTATCCCCGAGACCATCATGGAGCCGGGCCGCGGCATGGTCGGCAATGCCGGCTTGATCGAGACCGAGGTGGTGCTGATCTCCAAGAAGTCCGAGACCGACACGATGCGCTGGGTGTTCCTGGACATCGGCAAGTTCGGCGGTCTCGCCGAAACCATGGACGAGGCGATCCGCTACCCGCTGCGCACGCCGCGCGACGGGGACGACACCGCGCCCTGCGTGCTCGCCGGCCCGACCTGCGATTCGGCCGACGTGCTCTATGAGAAGACCCCGGTCGAACTGCCGGTGTCCCTCGCGATCGGTGACAAGATCCTGATCGAGGCGTGCGGCGCCTATACCACGACCTATTCGGCGGTCGCCTTCAACGGCTTTCCGCCGCTGAAGTCCTACGTGATCTGACGATCACCCCTCATCCCGTTCCGGCCCTTAAAACCGCCGCGCGTCACCGCGCGGCCGGGCCGGCATCTTTCGGCTTCGGTTTTGGCACAGGAGGTGCCGATGACTGACATTGTCGCTGAGAAGGTGGAAGAGGCTGCCGCCCGCGAGGCGCTCCTGGACCTCACAATGCCCACCCGCTTCGAGAAGCCCTCCGAGCGGATCCGCGAGGGCCGCCTGCCTGCCGAAGGCCTCGCCTTCGCCGCGCACGGGCCGGACGGGCGCCTGATTGCCACCGTCCGCCTGTGGCACGTCGCGGCGGGCCCGGGAAAGCCCGCGCTGCTGCTCGGACCGCTCGCGGTTCACCCCTGGTTCCGCGACCGCGGGCTCGGCGGCAAGATGATGCAGGCTGCGATCGCGACGGCGGCGGAACGCGGCCACGGCGCGATCCTCCTGGTGGGGGATGCGCCCTATTATAGCCGGTTCGGCTTTTCCGCCGCGCCGACTCAGGGCCTGTGGATGCCGGGCGCGTACGACCGTGACCGGCTTCTCGGGCTCGAACTGACGCCCGGCGCGCTCACCGGCGCCCGCGGCCTGATCAGCCCGACCGGCGCGCAGATCCCGGTCCCCTCGCTTGGGGAACTCATGGCCGCCAGCGCGGCGTGATCGACAGGCATCCATATGGTGCCTGGCAGCCTTTAGCTGGACCGAACGAGGCGCTTCGCAAATCGATGCGCCCCGTGCGGCGATGCAGGTGCTGGAAAGATCAAGGGTTAGGTCCGGTTCGGGAAGACCGAGACATTGAAATCAGCCGCGCCTCGAACATTCCGGCCGCAGCGCGCCGTTCTGCGGATCCCTGCGGCCGGTCACTCACATAATCGGGGTCAAAAGCCCCGGGCGCTCAGATAGCGCCATTGATCCACTGGACCAGCTTCGCCTTGGGCGCCGCGCCGACCTGACGCGAAGCGATCTTGCCATCCTTGAACAACAACAAAGTGGGGATCGACATGATCCCATACTTCGACGCCGTTTCCGGATTCTCGTCGACATTCAGCTTGACGATCTTGAGCTTGTCGCCGAGTTCGCCGGACACTTCGTCCAAAACCGGCGCGACCATGCGGCAGGGGCCGCACCATTCGGCCCAGAAATCCACCACGACCGGGGCTTCGGACTTCAGCACATCCTGCTCGAAGCTCTGATCGGAAACTTTCTCAACTGCCATGACACACCTCTCCGGGTGAAGGCGACACGTGAACGTGACTGCAACGTAGGAAGCCCCTCCCCGTTGCGTCAAGGCAAGTCGCGGCCTCGTGACGAGACCGCCGCCCTCAACCCGCGCCCAGACGCTCCAGCGCGGCCTCCAACTGGCCGGGCGAGAGCCCATGGATGCGGGGACCGCGCGTATAGACGATCCGGGCGGCCACCGCAGTCCCCGGCAGGGCGCGACCAAGCGCCGCCGCATAGAGGGCGAGTTGTGCGATGTGTGATGGATCGACGTCCTCCGCCCGCTCCGGTGGCACGCGATCTGTCTTGAAATCCGCAAGAAGGATCTCCGTGCCGATTCGGACCAGCCGGTCGATGCGGCCGGCAACTTCCGCCGGGCGCCCGTTGCCGAGTTGCCAACGCCCGAGGACCGGAACTTCCGCTCGGCTGCCGGGGCCGAAGAGGTCCGCCAGCGCAGGCAAATCGAGGACACTGAGCGCCTCCGCCAACACCGCCGCGTGCTGTGCCAGGGATAGGCTCGGCGCAGCCTGTCGCAGCAGGCGCATGCCGCTGGCGCGCCGCTCGGGTCCCGCCAAGTCCGGTAGGCCTGCGAGCAATCGGTGGACCAGATCCCCATGTACGGTGGGATCGATCCCGACTGCACCATCGCCCCCCGGGAGAGACGCAGATTTCACCTCGATCAGAGAGGGCTCCGTCTTCGGCGCTGCGTGCGATGGCCGCAGGCGCAGGCATGTCGCCTCGGCCTCTACGGGGCGCGTTTCCAGGGAGCGCGGGGCCGGCGGCGGTGCGGACGGGCTGACCGCGGCCGTCAGAGTGGACACCGGAAACGAATCCGGCCGCCGCCAGCGCAGCACCGGAACCTCGCAATAGGGAACCTCGGCATCGACGGCTTCGGCCGCGAGCGCATCGGTCACGAGGTCGTACCAGCAGCCCGGCGCGCGGGCATGGGCCTTCCCCTCGCCTGGCAGACGACCCTCGGCGCCGCAGACGATGACGGCGTCCTGTGCCCGTGTCAGCGCCACATAGAGCAGGCGGCGATATTCCTCCGCCTCGCGCGCCGCGGCGGCCGCCCGGGCGGCGGACAGAGCCGGCGGATCCGCCTCTTGCCGCGAGACCAAGACCGGCACGCCGATGCCGTCGCCAGCGGACAGTGTGAGAAGACCGCCGGGCAGGCGCAAGCGCGGCACGTCCACAGTATCGGCGAGAATGACGATCGGCGCTTCCAGCCCTTTCGCGCCATGGACCGTCATCACCCGGACCTCGTCGCGCCCGCTCTCCATGTCGCGCTTGGTCTCCGCGCCGCCACGGCGCAGGTAAGCGAGGAAGCCTGACAGTGTCGCCGGCTCTCCGGCCTCATAGGAGCGGGCCAGCGCCATGAACTCGTCCAGGACATCGCCGGCCTCCGCGCCGAGCCGGGCGATCATCGCGCGCCGTCCTCCGTCGCGGCCCAGCACGCGCCCGTAAAAATCGAACGGACGCAGCGCCGCCGCCTCCACGCGCCAGGCGGAAAGGCGCGCGGCGGCGGCGGAGAAGCGGAAATCCTGTGCGAGCGCGTCACCCAGCCGCCCGGTGCGGCCGGGACAGAGCGCCGTCAAATCGGCATCCGTGAAACCGAAAAGCGGGCTCTTCAGGAGACCGGCGAGCGCGAGATCGTCATCGGGCGAGAGCAGGGCGTCGCCGAGCGCCATCAAGTCGAGCGCGGCGATATGATCGGCGACGACCAGGCGGTCGGCCCCGGCGACATCGACGCCGCTCGCCGCCTTCAGCGCTCGGATGATCGCCTCGAACAGCTTGCCGCGCCGCCGTACCAGAATGAGAACATCCTCCGCCCGCATCGGCCGCCCGCCTTGCGAGGGGATGGCGAGACGGGCGCCGATCCCCCAGGCAATGAAGGCGGCGATCCGCCGGGCGAGCAGGTTCGCGGGATCGTCGACCGGCACCGCGTCCAGCGGCCGGCGCCAATCGTCGATTTCCGGACGCGGCGGTGGCACGAGGGTCGGCCAGATCTCCACCAGAGCCGGCGCATCGGCGCGGATCGCGGCATGTGTCGGCGCCACGCCATCGGCGACCAGGCCGGCCGCAGCGTCGGCGCCCGCGAATATCCGGTCGACCGCAGCCAGGACCCCAGGTGAGGCCCGGAAGGAATGCGGCAGGCTGACGTCGCGGAATGCGTCGGGACCGGCCGCGCGGGCGACGCGACGGTGCATCGCCCCGAAGGCGCGTGGATCGGCGCCTTGAAAGGAGAAGATCGACTGTTTTTCGTCGCCCACCACGAACAGCGTGCGTGTGAGACCCGGCCGCGCGCCCTCCCCCGCGAAAAAGTCCGAAACAAGCCCCTCGACCACCTTCCATTGAGCCGGGCTCGTATCCTGCGCCTCGTCGACGAGCACATGGTCGATGCCCCGGTCGAGCTTGAAGTGCACGAAGGAGGCCGGAACGCGGTTGAGGAGATCGGCGGTGCGGTGGATCAGGTCGTCGAAATCAAGCAAACCACGGGCCGATTTTGCTGCCTCATAGCGCGCGCAGGCCGCCCCGCCGAGGACCAAAGCCGCCTCGCTGCGCTCCAGCACCACCGCCGCACGCAATGCATCGAGCAAGGCACCGATGCGCGCCTTCTCCAGGTCGAGCCGGTCCGCGAGATCCGGCTCGGCCGCGCGCAACCCCTTGGTGAGGAAGCGGGCACGCAGCTTGCCCTCAGAGGTGAGGAAGACGGTGCGATACGCGGCCAGCGCTTCGGCGACGCTCGCGGCTTTCGCGGCGAGGCCGAGCGTACGGCCGAGTTCTGCATCGCTCGCCGATCCCGCCGTCAGCCGGGCCGCGACGCTCGCCCATTCGCTGCGCGGCAGATGCGGGCTTGCCAGCATCTCCGCCTCGATCGCGGCGCGGCTGGTCTCGGGAGGCAGGCCGAGCAGATGGGCGAGCCGTGCCCGGCGCGCAGGGCCGGCCACCGCCACGTGCAGGATCTGAGCCCGCAGCGCCACGGCCGCCTCCAGCAGCGCATCGACGGCAAAGTCGCTCATGTCCTCGGTGAGGCGGCTCAAAGCCTGACCGAGCGGTCCATCTGGGACCCGGGTGGCCTCGACGATCAAGTCGGCGCGGATTTGCGCCATCAGATCGAGCCGAGCGGCCTCATCCAGTTCGCGAAAACCTGCCGCGACCCCGGCCTCGAACGGAAAGCGATGCAGGAGGCCGCCGCAAAAAGCGTGGATGGTCTGGATCTTGAGCCCACCCGGCGTCTCCAGCGCCGCCGCGAACAGGCGGCGCGCTCGCGCCCGGCTCTCTCGCGTCGGGACGCGGCCATCGGTGGCGCGCAGTTCGGCGTCGAGCGCGTCATCCGAGAGGCCCACCCAGCGGCTGAGTATGGCGAGGACGCGGTTCGCCATATTGGCCGCCGCGGCCTTGGTATAGGTCAGGCAGAGAATACGTTCCGGCGGTGTCCCGGACAGCAGCAGGCGGATCACCCGCCGCGCCAGCACATGGGTCTTGCCGGACCCCGCATTCGCGGAGACCCACGCGGAGCGGTCTGGGGCCGAGGCATCGCTCTGGCGCCGCGTCGCCTCGGCGAGCGGCCCCTGGTCGACGGCGTCGCTCGTGACGTCCTTCACGGCGTCTCCTCCGCCTCGCCGCCAAAACCCCATTCCCGCACCCGGGCGAGATGGTCGTAGACGCCATGCCGGCCACGCCATTGCGGCGCGGCGAGCGCGCGGTAGCCCTGATGTGGATCGTCGAAGGCGGAAAGAAGCTCGGTCAGCTTGCCCAGTACCTCCTCGGCGAGGCCGGCGGCGGTCGCGGTCTTGGCGATCGCCGGCTTGAGGCGTCCCGGCTCCGCACCGCCCTTCAGTTCGACATGAAAAAAGTCTGCGATCTCCCCGGCCGGTACCCCGGCGAAACCGCCACGCGCGGCGATCGCCGCCTCCAGCGGCAATTGCGGCGCCAAAGCCCGGACCTGGGCGGCAGTTGGCGCGGTGCCGGTCTTGTAGTCGATCAGGACGAGGCCGCCGTCACGCAGCAGGTCGATGCGGTCGGCGCGTGCAGTCAGGCGGAAGGCGCCATCCGGCAGCGCGATCGTGTGCGACCCGCCCACT
Source organism: Aquabacter spiritensis (assembly GCF_004346185.1). Taxonomy (GTDB): domain Bacteria; phylum Pseudomonadota; class Alphaproteobacteria; order Rhizobiales; family Xanthobacteraceae; genus Aquabacter; species Aquabacter spiritensis. Next base: position 644,706 of record NZ_SMAI01000001.1, read on the forward strand.
TCCGCCGCCACCCGGCTCACCCCGGGCCGCCGGATGCGCTCGAATTCCACCACCCAAGCGGCGACCCGCACGAACCGGGCCCACCACAGCGCATGTTCGGCGGGGAAGACCGCCAGCGGGGCGAAAGCGGTGCGTCCCAGGTCCAGCAATTGTGGGAGCGCATCCTCGGGCAGATCCTCCGGATGGCGTGCGGCGAAGGCGCCGAGCGCCTGATGAAGTGCCGTGCCGCGCTCCGCTCCACCCGGTGCCGCATCGAACGGCTCCAGCGGCTGGAGGCGCAACACGTGGCGGGCATAGATCGAATAGGGGTCGCGCAGCAGGGTTTCGATCTCGGTGACGCTGAGCTGGCGCGGCCGCAAAGCGAGCGGCGGCGTGGGGCTCGGCTGTGTCACGCGAGGCACGGGCGGTGCGGCATCGAGTGCCAAGGCGGCGGCGCGCCAGGCGGCGCCGCGCGCCAGGGCTTCGGCCCACAGTGCGGGTCCGGCGACGGTGCGCAGCCGTTGCACGAAGCGGGAGGCGACGCTCTGTGCGCCGTCGGCCTTCTCGGGATAGGTCAGGACCAGTTCCGGCGTAGCCGCCGCCTGCGCGAAATCGTGGGCGGAGAGCCCGATGCGCCGCTCCGGGAGATCAAGGCCGAGTTCGGCCCGCATCGGCCGCGACAGCCAGGGATCGGTGCGCGTCTGGGGCGGCCAGACGCCCTCGATCAGCCCGCCGAGCACCACCCGGTCCAGCGCCACGAGGCGCGCCTCCAGCGGGCCGAGAATGCGCACGCGCCCGCCGTCCCCGGCAGGCGGGCGCACCATCTCTCCGGCAATCAGGGCGCCGAACATGTCGGCATAGTCCCCGAGCGACAGCATCGGTCCATGTTCGGCGCCGGCCAGCATCTCTGCGAACGCACGGGCGAGCGCCGCGCGGCCAGGGTCGGCCTCATCCTCGGGATCGAGCGGGCCGCCGACGGCCTCCAGAGCCGCCTCGTGCTCCGCCACCCGTGTCGCGAACGGCCGGACCTCCGGATCGAGCGACGCGAAACAGGTGGCGAGGCGTGCGAGGAGATCCAGGGCGCGCGCACGCCCCGCATCGTCCACGCGACGGCGCGGATCGAGACGATGCAGCGTCTTCGGGTCGAAGGCGCGAACCGCATCGGTCAACCCCGCGAGCCCGCTGCGCGGGCGCGGACCGCGCAGCGCTAACAATTCCAACGCCGCCACCGCCTCGGCCTTGTCCTCGGGGGCGAGACCGAACGTCGCCTGCGGATGGGCGAGCAGTGCGAACAACGGGACGGGTGCGAAGCTTTCGGCCGCCGCACGCGCGACGAGACGTGCCAACCGGCCCGCACCGGTTTCGGCCAAGGGCAAACCGGCGGAATCGTCGACCGAGACGCCGAACCGCCCGAGTTCCGCAGCCACCCGGCGGGCGAGATCGCGGTCGGGCGTGATCAAAGCGGCCCGCAGACCGGGCCGGCGCAGGGCATCTTCCAGGACCAGAGCGATCGTCACCGCCTCCTCGCGCGGGTCCGCCGCGGCAATCACGCTGACCTGCGCCATCGCGGCGGCGAGATCGCACGGACCGAGCCGCTCCGGCAGGGTCGCCCACAGATCGGACGTCTCGGACTGCCGCATCGCCTCGCTCAGAAGACGCACGCGTGGGGCCGGCGCCGGCCCGAGCAGGCTCACGTCGCGCCGTGTCGCGCCGAGCGTGGCGAGCAGTCGCGCCAGATTGAACTGCGGATGGTCCGGAGCCCCGGTCGCCGCGTCGGAGATTTGGTCGAATGTCGACTCCTCAAGATGCAGATCGAGCCCCGGCAGCACCACGGCGCCGTTCGGCAGGCACGCGATCGCCGCCAGCAACCGAGCAGTGGCGGGGAGCGAGCCGGTCGAGCCCGCCGCGATCACCGGCCCCGCCGCGGCGCCAAGCGCCGCAAGCCGGGCCGCCTCCGCCCCCATCAAAGCGTCGCGCCGCTGCGCCGCCTCGACCAGCCCGCGGGCGGAAAGATGATCCGCCCAAGCCGCGTGGGCGAGCCGGACAAAAGCAAGGCTTGTGTCGAAAAAGGTGTCGTGTTCCGCGAGGTCGAGACGATCGAGCTTGATCCAGTCGATGCCGGCGAGTGCCATCTGGTCGAAAAGCGCAGCGAGTTCGTCGGCGAGCGCGACGGTCGCTCCCGGCCCGGCGGCGACAGCCTCCTGCCCGTTCGACGCCGCCAGCGTGTCGCGCCAGCGCGTCACAAGAGCCAAGAGCGCGATCCGCCGATGCACTTGCGGTACAGCCTGCGGTGCCGCCAGCGGCGAGGCAAGGTCACTGAAGGCGAGCAAATCCTCGTCGACATCGCCGAGCGGAACGATCCGCGGGAGCAGCACGGCTTCGGCGCCGGTGGCTGCAAGCAGCGCCTCCGCGAACAGGCGCCCGGCACGCCGCGTCGGCAGATAGAGGGTGGCAGAGGCAAGCGCGAGCGGATCGCGGCGCGGCGCAAAGCCCGGCACCAGCGCGCCGTCGAGCAGCGCGGAGGCGAGCGTCGGCAGGAATGGCGTGGACGGCGGGATCGTGAACAGGCGGGTCATGGGGAATAGACGTTCGCCGTGCGCGGCCGAAGCGGGCCGTCTCCGCCGAGAAGCCTATACGGCCGGCGCCGTCTTGTCCCGGTGTGCGACGGGCGCGGAGACGGCACAGCCTCAATCGCTCGACCGCTTGATCGCAGTCTCTGCCTCGGCGATCGCCTCGGGGGTGCCGACATGCATCCATACCCCCTCGAGCCGCAGCCCAAACAGCCGACCGGCTTCGCACGCGCGGTCGAAGATGAGATTGAGTGAAAACGGCCCCTGTGGCGTCTCATCGAACAGAGAGGGCGTGAAAACCCCGGCACCCGCATAGACGAAGGGCGAGACCACCCGCTCGGGCCGACGCGACAGCCGCCCCTCGCCGTCCATGGTGAAGTCGCCAAAGCCGGAATAGCCGATCGACAGAGCGGTCGCGGCGACCAGAAGCAGGGCGTCCATCCGCTCCGGGTCGAATTGCTCGATCAGGCGGGCGATGTTCGGCTTCACCCCTTCGATCCAGATCGTGTCCGCATTGATCGCGACGAATGGCGCGTCGCCAAGAAGATCAAGCGCCTTGCGCGTCCCGCCGCCGGTCTCCAACAGGCGCGTCCGCTCGTCCGACACCCGAATTCGGGGCGCACCGCTGCGCGTTGCCAGATGGGCCTCCATGAGATCGGCATGGTGGTGGACATTGACCACCGCTTCGTCGATCCCCGCGCCCGCGAGCCGGTCGAGCACATGGTCGACCAGCGGCTTGCCGGCGACCGCGACCAGCGGCTTGGGGCGGGTGTCGGTCAAAGGGCGCATACGGGTGCCCATGCCCGCGGCGAGCACCATGGCCTTGCGGATCGTCACGTCTGAAAGTCCTTTGCGGGCAGTACGGCTTCGTACCAGGTGCGCAGCGAGCCAAGCTCCTGATGGCCAAGGCAGCGCGTGAGATAACGCCGGATCCGCGGCAGGTGGCGCAGATAATTGGGCTTGCCGTCACGCAGATTGAGACGCGCGAAGATACCGAGGATCTTGGTCGCGCGCTGCGCGCCGAGCAGAGCATAGAGATGGGCGAAGCTGCGGGCGTCGAACCCAGGATCGGCACCGCGGCGTTGGCGCACATAGTGGCCGAGCAGGTGTAATTCCAGGCTCTCGGGAATATCGAGGCGGGCGTCTTGCGCGAGAGAGACGACGTCGTAGGCCGCAGGACCCATGACCGCATCTTGAAAATCGATCAGCCCGACCCGCGCCAGTCCCTCGCGTTCGGCGAGCCACAGCAGATTGGGCGAATGGTAGTCCCGCAGCACCCAGGTCTGCGGCTCGTCCAGCGTCGGCGCGAGCGCGTTGCGCCACAGCAGCACGAACTCCTCGCGGACCACTTGATCGATCGCGATGTGCCGGAACGGAAGATACCAGTCCAGCATCAGCTCCACCTCGATGAGGAGCGCTTCGGTTCCGTAGGGGGGAAGGACATGTTCCGACTGGGGCGCGATGGGCAGGACGTTCGGCAGTCGGCGGCCATGCAGTGCCGCAAGCACATCGATCGCCGCCTCGTAACGTGCCTTGATAGGCTCCGGCGGTGACCCCTGGATGACGCCGGCATCCCCCAGATCCTCGATCAGCAACAGGCCGCGGTCGAGATCGGCGGCGTAGATTTCGGGCGCGGAGAAACCCTCCGCCCGCAGGCCCCGCGCCACGGCGACGAAGGCCCTGACGTCCTCCGCGAGATGAGCGAGGCGGCTATAAGGCAGGCCGCGGCGCACCGGCGGGCCGTCGGGCCGTCGCGGCGCATTCATCAGGATCGCGCTGCGGTCGGGCAGAACCAGACGCGCATAGGAGCGGGTGGATGCGTCCCCCTGCATGTGATGCCGCTCGGCCGCACCGAAGCCGCTCGCCTCCACCAGGACTTCCGAGACATGCAACCGGTCGAGCCGCGCGGCGAAGGCGCCCCCGCCCGTCAGGCGCGCGCGGCGCCCGTCGGGGCCGAGATCCGGCGCCAATTCCATGGCAATGTCGAGCCGTTCCGCACGCAGCGCACCCCCGGCACGTTCCGGCCATTCGACGATCGCGATCGCGTCGTGCGACTGATCTTCCCAGCCGATCTCGACCAGTTCCTCGGGATCGGCGACCCGATAAAAGTCGGCATGCACCACCCGGCCGCGCGGCAGATCGTAGCCCACCATCAGCGAGAAGGTGGGGCTCGGCACCTCGATATGTGGATCATCCGCCAAGGCGCGGATCAAGGCGCGGGCGAAGGCGGTCTTGCCCGAGCCGAGATCGCCGGACAATGCGACGAGGTCGCCCGGCGCGAGCCACAAGGTCAAAGTCGCCGCGAGTTGGTGAGTCGCGGCGAGGCTCGGCAGGTCCACGCTCAGGCCCGCTTCGTCGGCGGCCCGGGTCAGGCTGATCCTCATGCGGCGGCCTCACGGCGGGAGGGAACATCGAGCGGGAACACGCAGACGGCGAGGGTCCCGCCGCCCTCCGCACTCGCCAGGGACACCGAGCCGCCGTGCAGTTCCATGAAGGATCGCACGATCGACAGACCGAGCCCGACGCCGGCGCGGCCGCGCGGACTGGGGCGCGCCTCGAAACGCTGGAACAGGGTCTCGGCGACATCGCTGGCGATTCCCGGTCCCTCGTCTTGCACGGTCAGCACCAAAGCGTCGGGGCGCCGCTGGGCGCTGATCGTGACGGCACCGCCCTTGGGCGAGACCGCGACGGCATTGGAGATCAGATTGAACAGGATCTGGCGCACCCGTCGCCCGTCTGCGACGAAGCGCCCGACATCGCCGGGAGCGGCGATCACCAGGCGTACCCCGGCCTCGGCCAGCAGATCGCGCACCGCGTCCGCCACCGCCGCCAGCGTCTCGCCGACATCGAGTTCGCGCAGATCGAGCCCCATTGCCCCGGCATCGATGGTGGCGAGATCGAGGATGTCGTCGATGAGCGCGCGCAGCGTGTCTGAGGATTGGCGGACATGGGAAAGGAACTCCTGCTGGCGCGCAGTGAGCGGGCCTATCCCCGGCTCGGCAAGCATGTGGGCATAGCCGATCAATGTGTTGAGCGGGGTACGCAGATGATAGGAGACGTGGCCGACGAAAGCGTTCTTGAGCGCGTCCGCCGCCTCCAGCGCCTCGTTGCGTTCGACCAGCGCCCGCTCGACCTTCACGCTGTCGGTAATGTCGCGGAATGTCACCATGGTTCCGCCGTCCGGCAGCGGCTGCGCCGCGCCGTCCAACACCCGGCCATCCGCGCGTTCGAGGCGCAGCGTCTCGCCGCGGCGGTGGTCGAGCGCGGTCACGACCGAGCGGATACGTGCCCAGGCGCGGGTCTCGCCATGCAAGGGCCGGCACATCGCGGCGACCGCATCGATGTGCGGCTTTTCGCCGAGCGCCTGCGACCCGAGCGACCAGAGGGCGAGAAAAGCCTGATTGTAGAGCCGCAGCCGTCCGTCGGAACCGAACACCGCAACCGCCTCGGCAAGCCCGTCCAAGGTTTCGCCCTGGATCCGGATCAAAGTGTTGTAGCGGCTTTCGAGCGCCATGCGCTCGGAGACGTCCTCGAACAAATAGGTCACGCCGCCTTCGGCATTGGGCGTCGCCACCATGCGCAGCATCTGCCCGCCCGGAAGGTGCCACCAGTCGTGGACCGGCTCGACGGCGCGATAAGCCTCGCGCAAATGCTCGCGCCAGGCACGGAAGTCGGCCTGTTCCGGAACCCGGCGCTGGGTGCGCAGATGCTCCAGGATCTCGCTTTCCGTCGGCCGCGCATCGAGGAAAGCGGCATCGAGTGCGAACAGCGCCTCATAGGCGGCATTGTGGAACATCAGCCGCTCGTCGGGGCCGAACATCACCACGGCTGTCGCGAGCTGGTCGAGCGTGCGACGGTGGGCCGCGACGGTGCGCTCGATTTCGCGGCGCAGGCCGTCCTCGGCGGTGACGTCTACGGCGAGGCCGGCAGCGCCCGTCGACATCCGGATCTCGAACACGTCGAGGACCCGGCGCTGTCCGCCCGACACCACGCGTGTGCGCCCGCGAAATGCGCCTCCGCCGCGCCGCGCGAGCACGCCGGCGTCGCGCGTCGTCTGGTCGAGCAATTCGAGGCCGCGCGTCACCGCTTCGTCCGGAGATTTGGCCGCGACGGCGGCGGCGAAGGCGGGATTGACCGCTGCGAGATCGCCAGCCGCATCACGCACCCAGGCCGGCCATGGGGCGGCCGCAAACAAAGCGGCACCCCCGACTGCCGCAACCGAAGCATTGGAGGGTTCGGCCGGCAAGGCCCGCGCGGCGAGCACGCGGCTGCCCGCCGCGGCCCGCCCTTCGAGCCTGAGCCGCCCGCTGGCGGCCGGCACAGTCAGGACAAAGCCTTCTCCGGTCGACCGCAGCCGTGCCAGCGGCGTTGCCAGCGCCGCAGCCGCGGCGGTGCCGAGCCAGGGCGACACGTCGATCTCTTGCCCTTCGACCCGCACTCCGCGCGCGATCGCGCTGCCGAAAAGATGCGGGGTCTCCTCCGCGGTCCAGATGATGCCACCGTCCGCGTCGCCGGCCACCAGCGCCTTCACCGCGTGAAGGTCGGCCCGCGCGGCGGCGAGCAGGCGCGCCGTGCGCCGCTCGGCCTCCCGCAAAGCACGGTTGCGCACGATATAGGCAATCCCCGTCGCGGCGGCGGCGGCGCAGGCACCAAGAGCCACGGCCACAAGCAGTCCGTCCTGTGTGCCGAGGCTCTCGAACGACGCGGCAGAAGCAGGGGTGCTGACGAGAAGTGCCGTCGTGGCGCCGAGGCGCCGGACGGCGCGCCGATCTCGGTCCGCCTTGCGCCCCATCATGCTGTGCAGCCCCATCCCATCCCGAGGGGTCGGCCCCTGGGTCACCGGCGGCGACCCGCGAATCAGCGCCACTCTATCGGACGGGCGAAAGCGAGAGAAGCATCGCCCGCGGCCTGGACCCGCGATCTGGGGTGATCCCGCTTCGACGCCAGCCGCCGCCCGCACATTGAAGGAGGCGATGTCGCCGGTCGAAGGTGATCAGCGGCGACGTGGTCGTCGTAGAAGAGGGAGAATTGCCCCATGGCGCAGCCTCCTATCGCTCCCCATAAAATACAGGACCCGGACACCAGATCGCGAAGGTGAGCCCGGGCCGCCCTTGCTTCACGCAACGGGCAGAGGAGAATGCGGGCGCAGCCGCGGCGCGATCTGGCAGAGGAACGAGAAAATGAGCGAACCCAATCCTTTCGGCGGCCGAATCACCCACCTCACTCCCGAAGAGGTCCAGGCTGGGATGGCCGAGGGGACGATCCTGCTGGTCGACGTGCGCGAGCCCAACGAGACCGCAGCCGAGCGCATTCCCGGCGCGGCCATCTTTCCTTTGACCACCTTCGACGCCGCGGCGCTGCCGGATCCGGGTGCGCGGCGGCTGGTCTTCTCCTGCCGGTCAGGGCAGCGCTCGCAGCGCGCCGCCGCCCTGGCGCAGGCCGCAGGCCTCGATTACGAGGCGCACCTGCAGGGCGGCATTCTGGGCTGGAAGCAGGCGGGATTCGCGACCGAGACGGACTGACGGTCAGGACCGCGCGTCGAGCGGAAACACCAGGCAGACGCAGGTGCCGGTTTCGCCCGCCTGCGGCTGGCGCGCGATGAAGCTCAGCTGTGCGCTGAGCTTGGCGGCCATGGCGCGAACGATGCGATTGCCGAGGCCGCTGGTGGACACTGCACTCTCAGGCGGCAGTCCGACGCCGTCGTCCTCGACCACCAGACGGATCGTCCCCTCAGATTCCCTCAACGTGATGCGAACTGGCCCGGCGCCGCCCGGATACGCGTATTTGGACGCGTTGATCACGAGTTCCGTGACGATCACGCCGATGGCCACCGCCCGGTCGGGGTCGATGGCCACCGGATCGGAGGCAACCGAAAGGGCGATGCCCGCATCGCCATGTCGGGCGGAGACCTGGAGATCATCCACCAAGGCGGCGAGATATTGGTCGACGGCGACGGTCGCCACCTGATCCGACGTATAGAGCCGCCGGTGCACCTGCGCGACCGCGGCCACCCGGCCGCGCGCGGCGTTCAGCGCCTCCTGGACCTCCGGATTGCCGGTCGCGCCAGCCTGCACATGAAGCATCGACACGATGATCTGAAGCGAATTTCCGACGCGATGGTTCATCTCGCGCAGCAGCAGAGCACGTTCCGCCGCGAGCGCCTCAAACCGGTCGCGGGCAACGCGGATTTCCTCCTCGGCCGCCTCGTGAGCCCTGCGCATGCGCACGGTCTGGACGGCGCCTTCGATAGCGGAGCCCAGCAGCTCGATGAAATCGTTCTCGATCTCCTTGATCACGTAATCCGCAGCGCCGGCCTTCAGCGCGGCCACAGCGATCCGGCTCTCCTGGGTGCCCGTGACATAGACCACGGGCGGCGGATCCGGCATGGCGCGGATCGCCGCGAGCGTTTCGAGACCGTCCTGGCCCGGCATGAAATGATCGAGCGCGACGGCGTCGATGCCGCCGCCGCTCAGTCGGGCGAGGCCTTCCACCCCGGAGGTCGCGAGGTCAACCTCGAAGCCGAGCCGTGACAGTTTGCGCCGCACGAGGCGTCCGAGCCCCGGATCGTCATCGATATAAAGCACGCGCAGAACGTCGCGGGGCGGCAATCCGGAAGGATCGACCGCCCCCTGTTCCTCCGCTTCCTGATCGGCGCCCGGATCCGGCACCTTGATCGGCATCATTTCGCCTCAGGCACCTGGATCACCGAGAAGAACAGGCCAAGCTGGCGGATCGCGTTCGCGAAATTCTCGTAATTTACCGGCTTGGTAACATAGACATTGGCGCCGAGATCGTAGCAGCGCTGGATCTCGGTCTTGTCGTCCGTGGTGGTCAGGACCACGACCGGAGAGCGCTTCAGATGCTCGTTTTCCTTGATGCGCTTCAGAATCTCGACCCCGGTCATGTCCGGCAGATTGAGATCCAGCAACACCAACAAAGCACGCCCGGCGCTCACCTTGCCCGACCCGTCGGCACCGAACAGATGGGTGAGCGCACTGGTTCCGTCGGAAAACGGCATGATTTCGTTCATCACGCCCGCACGGCGGATGTTCTTTTCAATCAGCCGCGCGTGACCTTCGTCGTCCTCGATCATGACGATGGTAACGTGATCAACCATGGCGCTCGTCCCTCTGATGCTGCGCGGCGAGGGTCCGCGGCAGCGTGATCTTGAATGTCGTTCCTCGGCCGAGTTCGGATTCGAGCATGACCGAGCCGCCCATGCGGCGCACCAGCGTGCGCACATGGGCGAGCCCAATGCCTTCGCCGGGCCGGTCCTGGGGACCTGAACGGCGGAACAGCTCGAAGACCCGGCCGCGATCCTTCGGATCTATACCGCGTCCGTTGTCGGATACCAAAAACGTGACATAGGCTGAAGTTTCGATCGCCTTGACCTCGATCCGGCCGGGCACGTCGGTTCGCAAATATTTTACCGCATTGTCCACCAGATTCGTGAAAATCTGCTCCAGCGCCAGACGGTCCGACACGATTTCCGGCATTTTCGCGACCTCGATCGTCGCCTGGCGCTCCATCAATTGGTGCGCCATGGTCGCCGAAATGCCTTCGACCAAGGCGGTGACGTCGACCGGGGCGGGGCGGAACTCGGCGCGCCCCTGGCGCGAGAGATCGAGAATCGCCTTGATCAGCCGGTCCATCTTGATGATCGACACTTTGATGAAGCCGAAGGCCTCCTCGAAATCCTTCGCCAGTGCCTCGTCCTGCGCCTCGTCGGTGTCGCCCGCCCGGTTTCGCAGCCCCGAGATCCGCGCGAACAGATCGGACCGTAAGGCTTCAAGTTCGCTGGTGAAGCCCATGATGTTGACCAAGGGCGAACGCAGATCGTGGCTGACGATATAAGCGAAGGTCTGAATTTCCTGATTGGCCTCCTGCAGATCGGCCGTGCGTTCCGCGACGCGCTTCTCGAGATCGGCGTTCACCATCGAAAGCTCGGCATGCGCGGCGCGTAGCGCCTTGGTCGTGCGCTGGGACAGGTGAACGGAGACGGCCGCGACGCTGATGATCGCCATCACGCCGACGATGTTGACAAGCAGCAGCCAGTTCGCCGATTCGCGCGAGGATTGGGAGCGGCTCGCGAGGAGGAGCTCTTCGGCCGCCTTCATATCCTCGATGATCTTGGTGACGTCGCGCATCAGCATCTCGCCGCGGTCGGTCTCCACCACGGCGAGGGCCGCATCCCATTGACCCTGCCGTCCGAGCTCGACGGTGCGCTCGAGTTCCGCGACTTTGTCGCGGACGAGCGGGATCAGCCCCGCGAGGATGGCCGCCTGATCGGCATTGTCGGAGGTGAGGCGAACAATCTCGTCGAGTTCCGGCACGACATCCCGGCGCGAATCCTCGAAGAGCTGAAGGTAGGTGGGATTGCGAGTCAGCAGGAAGCCGCGCTGCGAGCTTTCCGCACGTCGGAGATAAATCTGGATTTCCGCGAGTGAGTTCTGAACTTCGAGCGTATGGGCCACCGCCCCCGCATCGTCGCGCGCCTGATTCACCAGCCAGATCGAGGCGGAACTGATGGCGATCAGCACGGCGAAGCCGAGACCGAGCAGCACCGGCTGACTCAGGCGCGAGAGAAACGGCGCCTGCTTCTTGTCACGAAACGGCATGCTGGAAAGTTGCTCTTGTCAGAAGGAGAGGTCGGCCGGTCCCGGACAGGTCCAGATCCGACCCAAACATAGCGTGAACAGGCCTATGTGAACAACATTGCGCCGCTCCGCAAGCAAGAGCATAAAATAAAGGCAAAGGCACAGCTTGTCCGCGCGCCGGCAAAGCGCTTGGATAAATCGGGTTGAAATGTGAGTGACAGAGTATCATGCCGGTATCTGAACGTGGCCGCACCGTTGAGGACATGGACGAGACATCCCAGATTGACGAGGCGGCCGCCTATGCGAAGGCATTCGGCATTCCAGACATCGTCGAAGTCCTCTTGCCGGACACTTGCGGCATCCTGCGAGGAAAGTGGATTCCCGGCCATTCCATGAGCAAGATCTGGAAGAGCGGGGTGCCGATCCCGCTGTCCATTTTCGGGCTCGACGTGTGGGGCTGCGAGGTCGAGGCGACCGGTATCCATATCGAGACCGGCGACAAGGACGGCCTCTGCTGGCCGATCCCGGGAACGCTGAAACCCGTGCCCTGGTCGCCGCGCCCGGCCGCCCAGGTCCTCATGACGATGCACCTGCCGGACGGCGCGCCGTGGCTTCTCGATCCGCGTCAGCAATTGGCGCGGATCGTCGATCGCTTGGCGGCCCGCGGCCTCACTGCCTGCGCCGCCTTCGAGCTGGAATTCTATCTCCTGAAGCCGGGTGCCGAGGGTGCGCCGCCCCAGCCGGTCTTCTCCACAGAAGGCCAACCGCGGCAGAATATGTATTCCATGACCGACCTCGACGCATTCGCGCCGCTTCTGCACGACATGCGCACGGCGGCGGCGAGCCAGGGGCTGCCGGCGGACACAGTGATTTCGGAGGCGGCGCCGGGACAGTTCGAGGTCAATCTGTTTCACCGCGACGATGCGCTCGCCGCCGCTGACGACGCCATCCTGCTGCGCCGTCTCATCGACGGCGTGGCGCGCCGCCACGGTCTGCGCGCCACCTTCATGGCCAAGCCGCTGCTCGATTTCGCCGGCAACGGCATGCATGTGCACGTCAGCATGAAGGATCGGTCGGGCGCCAATATTTTCGGCCAAGAGGGTGGAGAGGGCGAACGCCTGCTGCGCCACGCGGCCGGCGGCCTGCTCGCCACCATGGCCGATTCCCTTCTGATGTTCGTCCCGAGCTTCAATGGCTATCGCCGGCTGGTTCCGGGCAGCTACGCCCCGACCGGCATCACCTGGGGCTACGACAATCGGTCCGTTGCGGTCCGGGTGCCCAACGGGCCGGCGGAGGCGATGCGGCTCGAGCACCGGATCGCCGGCGCCGAAGCCCATCCCCATCTCGTCCTCGCCGCCATCCTCGCCGGGATGCTGGAGGGGATCGAAGCCGGGATCGAGCCGCCACCCCCCTTGAGCGGCAATGCCTATGACCACGATGCGCCGCGTCTGTCGCCGGTCATGGCCGAGGCGATCTCCCGCTTCGCCGCCTCGCCCTTCATCGAGCGGACTTTCGGCGCCGAGTATCGTCGCGTCTACGCCGTGATGAAGCAGGAAGAACTGGCCGCCTTCTCGCGCGCCATCCTGCCGCTGGAATACGACACCTATCTGTGACGTCCGCTGCGGGCACCGCCCGCAGCGGCGCACATGGCCGAGCAGAGTCTAGTCGCTCGATCGGCGGCCCAACTCCATCTGTGGAGAGCAGGCCATCGGGGGAAGCCGGCTTGCCGATCAGGCCGAAACGGCCTGATCGGACGAGGGTTTATCCCACGCCGCCCGATATCTTGACCGCACCTGAGGCGCGCGGCGCCAAGTCCCGCGCCGAGATGCCGCCGCTGGCGCCCGAGGGCGTCGTTGCGCCGGTCATGCCGCCGCTGGGTCCATGCGCATGCGGTAGAGCGGAGGGCGTATCTCTGGAGGTCGGCTTAGTGTCCACGTCCCGCGTCGGTGTGGCTGGCTGATGGGTGTGATCTGCGCTCATGTGCGCCTCCCGTTCTTGTTTTCCCCCAGCTCTCCGACATGGGCGTGAGCGGACCGCTTTTCCAGCCCCGTTTCGGGATACCCGGAGCGGGAGCGTTGCGCTTGAGGCAGATCAAGGTCCAGGCGCGCGGCGCCGGGAAGGATGCGAGAGAAGGAGATCTGCCATGCCTGTCACCACTGTCGTCGTCCTCACCGCCGTCGTTGCGCTGTTCCTCAGCTTTGCGGGCGTGCTGCTCTGGGTGGACCACTACACCGCGCCGCGTCCGTGAGGCGAAAGCGTCTCAATTGTCCTCGCCACGCGGATCCGGGAGTGTCGAAGGCTTCGCCTTGCGCCCGGCCATTTCCGCGCCGGCATCCTTTGACAACTGAAGGAAGCTGAAGATCGATGTGGCGCTGATTGCCGCGACGATCAGAAAAGCTGGCGTAAAGTCCGAAAGGAGCAGGTCCTCCGACCCGCGGAGCCCTCGCATGGTCTCCAGGACCATGCCCGCCACCGCCACCCCGAGCGAGATCGAGATCTGCTGTGCCACGCTGACGAAGGAGGTGGCGCGGCTCATGTCGTGCTGATCGACATCGGCATAGGCGATGGCATTGAGCGCGGTGAATTCCAAGGAGCGAAAGAAGCCGCCGATCAGCAACACGGTGGTGATGACGAGGTGCGGCGTTTCCGGCGTGAACGCCGCATTGGCCGCGATGAAGGCCGCAGACAGAAGGCTGTTGAACACGAGGACCCGGCGGAAGCCGAAGCGGCGAATGATCGGCGCCGCCGTCGCCTTCATCACCATCGCGCCGGCGGACGAAGCGAAGGTAAGCAGCCCGGAGGCCAAGGGCGACAGCCCGAAACTCACCTGGAGCATCAGCGGCAGCAGGAACGGAATGGCGCCGATGCCGATGCGGAAGATCGAGGCGCCGATAATGCCGACGCGGAACGTGGCGATGCGCAACAGACCGAGGTCAAGAACCGCGTTCGGCGTCCGTCGCGCATGCGCGATGTAGAAGCCGAACGTAACCGCGCCGATCCCGGTAATGGCTGCCGCGACCCAGAACGGCACCATCTCCTCGCCCATGACCGCCAGGCCGAAGACAAGGCCGGACAGGCCGACACCGGACAGGACGAGGCCGTGCAGGTCGAGCGGCGGCACGTCCTCCTCCCGCACATTCTCGATAAAGCGCGTCGCCAGGATCACCCCCAATATGCCGATCGGCACATTGATGAAGAAGATCAGCCGCCAGTCGAAATAGGTGGTGATGAACCCGCCGATCACCGGGCCGAGGACCGGGCCGATCAGCGCCGGGACGGTCAGCCAGGCAAGGGCCGAAACCAGTTCCGCCTTGGGAATGGAGCGCAGGATGACGAGGCGCCCGACCGGCACCATCATTGCGCCGCCCATGCCCTGGATCGCGCGGTAGAGCACGAAGTCCATGAGGCTGGTCGAGAGGCCGCACAGCACCGAGCCGAGGGTAAAGATGACGATTGCCGAACGAAACACGGTGCGCGCGCCGTAGCGGTCGGCGGCCCAGCCGGAGGCGGGGATGAACACCGCCAGGCTGAGCAGATAGGACGTCAGCGCCAGTTTGAGCGAGACCGGATCCTCGTTCAGCGAATCGGCGATGGCCGGCAAGGACGTGGAGATGACGGTGGAATCCACCTGCTCCATGAACAGCGCACAGGCGACGATGAGCGGGATCAGCACGTGCCGGGGCAGGACGGGGACGGCCATGGGGGGTCCAGGTTTGATATGTGCTCCTTAGCATAGGTACGAGGTAAAGAAATGGGATGCCGCGGCCTCGACCCATTCTGCGACATCACGCGGCGCGTGGACTTCCCCGGCGCCGACGCCGGCAGGTGCACCGCGCGCTTGTTCCCAGCCGAAAAATCCCCGACCTTGCACGCGGGCCGGTGGATGACCGGCGCGACGAGACGGCCTTTCGATGGATTTTTATTCCCTCTACAGCCACGGCTTCCTCCGCGTCGCCGCGTGCGTGCCAAAGGCGCGGGTGGCTGATCCTGCCTTTGCGGCGCAGGAGACGATCAGCCTCGCCGAAGCGGGGGACGCATCAGGCACGGCCGTCATGCTGTTCCCGGAACTCGGCCTGTCCTCCTATGCGATCGACGATCTGCTGTTCCAGGATGCACTTCTGGACGCCGTCGAAGCCGCGATCGCACGCATCGCCGAGGCGTCCCGCACGCTTCACCCCGTTCTCGTCGTGGGGGCCCCCCTGCGCCGCGACGGACAGCTCTACAATGCCGGGGTCGTCATCCATGCCGGCGAGATCGTCGGCGCCGTGCCGAAAACCTATCTGCCGAATTACCGGGAATTCTACGAGCACCGCCATTTCACCTCGGGCGCGGGCGCGACGGGCATGATCGCGGTGGCCGGGCGGACCGTGCCGTTCGGCACCGATCTCCTGTTTCGCGCCGCGGGCTCGGCGCCGGTGACCTTCCATGTCGAGGTGTGCGAGGACGTCTGGGCGCCGCTGCCGCCCTCGACCCGCGCCGCGCTCAACGGCGCTGAATTGCTGCTGAACCTCTCCGCCAGCAACATCACCATCGGCAAGGCCGACACCCGCCGGCTATTGTGCGCCAGCCATTCCGCGCGCGCGATCGCGGCCTATGCCTATTCCGCCGCCGGCCCCGGCGAATCCACCACGGACCTCGCCTGGGACGGCCATGCGGCCGTCTTCGAATATGGCGATCTGCTCGCCGAGACGCAGCGCTTCCCGACCGGATCCGTCATGGCCAGTGCGGACGTCGATCTCGGCCGGCTTCGCCAGGAGCGCATGCGCATCAACAGCTTCGGCGATTGCCGGCGCGAGGAGGCGGGGCGCGGACCCGCCTTCCGCACCGTGACGCTCCGGCTCGATGCTCCGGGACGGACCGTGCCACTCGCCCGCAATGTCGCCCGCTATCCCTTCGTCCCCGCGGATCCGTCCCGCCTGCGCGAGGATTGCTACGAGGCCTACAACATCCAGGTCCAGGGGCTTGCCAAGCGCCTCGTCGCCTCCGGCGCGCAGCGCGCGGTGATCGGCGTTTCGGGCGGACTCGATTCGACACAGGCGCTGATCGTCGCGGCGCGGGCGATGGACTTCATCGGCCGCGACCGGAGCGCGGTGCTGGCCTATACCCTGCCGGGCTTCGCCACGTCGGACGCGACCAAGGCGAATGCCTGGGCCTTGATGCGCGGGCTCGGCGTCACTGCGGAAGAGATCGACATTCGTCCGGCGGCGCGCCAGATGCTCGCCGATCTCGGCCATCCCTTCGCCGAAGGAGCGCCGGTCTACGACGTGACCTTCGAGAATGTGCAGGCCGGCCTGCGGACCGATTATCTGTTCCGCCTCGCCAACCACCATAACGGCCTCGTGGTCGGCACCGGCGACCTTTCGGAATTGGGGCTCGGCTGGTGCACCTACGGCGTCGGCGACCACATGTCCCACTACAACGTCAACGCTTCCGTCCCGAAGACGCTGATCCAGCATCTGATCCGCTTCGCCGCCGCGTCGGGGGACGTGAGCGCGGAAACCGTCGCGGTGCTCCACGCCATCCTCGCGACTGAAATTTCCCCCGAACTGGTGCCGGCCGGCGATGGGCGCGAAATCCAGTCCACCCAGCAGATCGTCGGCCCCTACGCGCTGCAGGATTTCAATTTGTTCTACCTGACGCGCTACGGCTACCGGCCCTCCAAGATCGCCTTCCTCTCGCACGCCGCCTGGTCGGACGCCGCACGCGGATCCTGGCCGGTCGACCTCCCGGACGGCGACAAGCGGGCCTTCGATCTCCGGGAGATCCGGCACTGGCTCGAAGTCTTCCTCAAGCGCTTTTTCGCCAGCCAGTTCAAGCGTTCGACGTTGCCCAACGGACCCAAGATCACGTCCGGCGGCTCGCTCTCCCCGCGCGGCGACTGGCGTGCGCCCTCGGACGGCGATGCCAAGGTCTGGCTGGAGGAACTCGCCGCGAACGTACCGGAGGTGTAAGGCTTCCGGGACGGCTCGAAGTCGACGTTCGGGCGCGCCGCGGCGGGCGGTAAGGGCGGGCATGATCGATCTTTTGAAGGGCTGCACCGGCTTCGCCGTGGCCTTGGCGCGCTATTCCGGCCGCAGGGGCATGCTAGCGGCCGCTCTGGTCGGGTTGGGCACGTTGCTCGAAGGCATCGGCATCGCCCTCCTCGTGCCGCTCCTCGCCACCGTGTTCGGAACCGGTTCAGATGCGAGCCTTCTTACGGCCTGGTTCGATGCGCGCGTGCCCGGTCTGCCACCCGCACAGCGGCTGGCGATCCTGGTGACCCTGTTCGGCGCCCTGATGGTGGTGCGCACCTTGATCCTGTGGCAGCGTGACCTCCATCTCGCCGCGCTCCAGACCGGCTTCATCGCGGCGCAGCGGACCGAAACGGCGGGGCTTTTGGCGCGCGCGCGGTGGGAGACTCTGGCGCGGCTCGGCCATGGCCGGGTCGCCCATCTCATGGGGGCGGATATGCAGCGCTGCGGCGCCGGCGCGCATTTCATCCTGCAAAGCGGGGCAGCGGCGGTGCTCCTCATTGGTCAGGCGATGATCGCCTGTGCGCTGTCCCCGTCCCTGACCGCTTTTGCGCTGGGCCTGATGGCTGCCGGGGCGCTCGGCCTGACGCACTTCCTGCGCCGTTCGCATCATGCCGGCCGAGCAGTGGTCGGCGCGAACGCCCAGATGATGGAAGAGGTCAGCCGCTTTCTCTCAGGCATGAAGCTGGCGATGAGCCAGAACCTGGAGGCCAGCTTCGTCGCCGCCTTCACGCGCGAACAGGCGGCCGGCGCGGCGCAGCAGATCGCCTTCATGCGACAGCAATCCCTCATGCGCGGCCTCTGGACTCTGCTCGGCACCCTGGTCGCGCTCGCCACGGTGCTGGTCGGCTTTCTCTGGCTCGGCGTATCGGGCCCGATCCTCCTGGCGCTCTTGCTGGTGCTGAGCCGGATCAGCGGCCCGGCATCGCAAATCCAGCTCGGCCTGCAGCAGATCGCTTATGTCCTTCCGGCCTGGGAGGAGATGCGGCGGTTGCAGCGCGAACTGGCGGCGGCCAGCCGGACCCCGCCGGATACGGTCGGCGGCCCGCCGCTGCACGGCGCTCTGGTGCTGGAGGGCGTGACGTTCCGTCATGGCGCGGGGCAAGCCGGCCTGAGCGGCATCGCACTGCGCCTCGCTCCTGGCGAGATGGTGGGCGTGTTCGGGGCCTCGGGCGCAGGCAAGACCACTTTGGCCGATCTGCTGTCCGGCCTGGTCAGCCCGCAATCGGGCCGGATCACGGTCGGCGGCATCGCGCTGACGCAGCAGAACGCGGCCCGCTGGCGCGATCGGGTGGCCTATGTCGCCCAGGATGCGGTCCTGTTCAACGATACCGTGCAAGCCAATCTGCTATGGGCCAATCCCCATGCCGACGCGCAGGCCATGTCCCGTGCGCTGGCCATTTCCGGCGCCGACGCCCTCGTCGCGCGGCTGCCGGACGGGCTCGACAGCGTCGTCGGCGAGAAGGGCGCGCTGATATCCGGCGGTGAGCGCCAGCGGCTCGCTCTAGCTCGGGCCCTCTTGCGGGATCCCGACCTTTTGATCCTCGACGAGGCGACCAGCGCCATCGATGTGGTCGGTGAACAGGCCGTGCTCTGCCGGCTGCGGGCGCTGACGCCGCGGCCCGCCATCGTCATCGTGGCGCACCGCACCGAGAGCCTCGCCGCGTGCGACCGGCTGATCGAAATCGTCGACGGTCGCCTCGTTTCGGACCGTCCGCGCGGCGGCGCGGGGGACGGGCCGACATGATTCCGCCGTTCAGCCGCGAATTCGCGCTGCTCGCCGCCTGCTGCCGCTGGCCGGCCGCCCAGGAGCGGGTGGCCGCGATACGCGCCGCCGCGGAGCCACCGATCGATTGGCCGGCCTTCGAGCATCTGGTGCGGCGCCATCGCGTGACGGTCCTGGCGCGCGACGGTCTCGGCCGAGCGGGCATCGCCGTGCCACCGGACACCGAAGCGCGCCTCGTCCACTCCGCCAAGGTCCAGGCGCACCGTGCCCTCGCAATGGCGGCCGAGACGCTGCGCCTGCAACGTAGATTCGATGCTGCAGGCCTTCCGGTCTTGGTCGTGAAAGGCGTGACGCTGGCCGTCCTGGCCTATGGCGAGATCGCCATGAAACAGGCCTGGGACATCGATCTGCTTACGACACCGGACTGTGTCGCCGCCGCGCTCGATCTGTTGCGCGCGGACGGCTACCGGGGGGCGCCCGATCAAGCGCCGCGGAACGCGCGGGAGCGCGACCTCATGACCGCGTTGCACATGGAGCTGGAGCTGACCCATCCGGCGTCCGGCATTACGGTCGAACTGCACTGGCGGCTGACGGCGAATCCGCTCCTGCTGCCCGGGCTCGGCGCAGCCTCCCCGTTCCAGACGGTCGCGATCGGTGGAGGCGCGGTGCGCACCCTCGCCGACGGCCCGCTGTTCGCCTATCTCTGTGTGCACGGCGCACGCCATGGCTGGAGCCGCCTGAAATGGCTCGCCGACCTCAACGCCCTCCTGTCCCGCTTGGGCGTGGATGCGGCGTCGCTGCGGGCTGAAGCACGTACTTTGGGCGCAGGACGCACGGCCGATATCGGGCTGATTCTGAGCCACGACATCCTCGGCACGCCGCTTCCGCGGGATCTGATCGCGGCGCTGCGCGCCGACCGCGCGGTTGGCCTGCTCGCCAATTCCGCCGTCCGCTGCCTCCTTCATGACGGAGCCGAGCCCGGACGAGCCTTCCCGGTCATGGCGCGCAGCATGCTCTCGCATTTCTTTTTGAAGGAGGGCGCCGCCTATGCCTTTCGGGAAATGTCCCTCAAATGGGCCTCGCCGAGCGACCGCCGCGCCTTGCCGCTGCCGCCGCGCTTCAGCTTTCTCTACCATATCATCCGAATTCCGAGCTGGTGCCTGCGCCATGGCTGGCGCCAGGTCCGTCGCGTGCTGCCGAGCCGGCGGGGGCGATAGACCCTGATCCGATCAAATCGAAAGGAAGCGCTCGGCAAGTGGGGCGCGAACCTATGCCCGCCTCGCCTTCGCTGCATGTCCCGACGCTGATCCATACACCGCCTCCGGCCATCCGCAGACTGGCGCGCGCCGGTAATTAGGCACTCCCTGAACCAAATCTAAGCATCGCGCTCATGTTGCGTTCATCTTCGACAAGGTATGCAGAACTCGACAATTCATGACCGCGATGCCTGACGGTGGTCCAGCAAACTTTGCTTCGCCATTGAGTCGCCGGTTTGGGTTCGGTTCGCCATCCATGGTGGCTAGAGAGCTATTGATCGGTTTCGTTCCCCCGCACGTTCCGATCAGTGGAAAGGCGTCGGCGCAAGCCGGCGCCTTTTTCCGTTCGAGCCCCTGCACCGCTCCTCTGCGGCCGGGTCAGGACGTGCGGCTTCCCACTGGGGCGGATCGATCACGCCCGTTCTCCTTCTGCAGCCGCCTCCGGTCGGGTGGAACCCTGCGGATCAGATCCTCCGTCCACAAGTTTCGAAAGAGACCATTTTGCTATCAGGCGGCATCGCCATCCGAACGCTACGTGCTCTAAAGTTCCGGTATGTCCCCCCGTCTTCCGATTCCCGATCTTGACGCACTGCGCGCCGGCGGAAAACGCATCGTGGCGCAGGCGCTCGCCGCGAGCGAGACGCGCCGCGGCACACCGGAGCTCGTCGCCCTTCTCGACGCGGCTGCCCAATCGGCCAAGGCGCATGTGCTCGGCCTCACCGGACCGCCCGGCGTCGGGAAATCGACACTGACCCACACGCTGGTCCAGCGGGCCCGGGCGGCAGGCGAGACCATCGCCGTTCTCGCCGTCGACCCCTCTTCGCGCCGGACCGGCGGCGCGCTGCTCGGTGACCGCGCCCGCATACAGACCGACCCCGAGGATCGCGGTGTGTTCGTCCGCTCGATGGCCGCGCGGGATCGGCTCGGCGGGCTATCCGACGACGCGGTGGCGGCGATGGTTCTGCTGCGGGCGGTCTATGATCGGGTGATCGTGGAGACCGTCGGCGTCGGCCAGTCGGAGGCCGATATCGACCTCGTCGCCGACACCGTGGTCCTGTGCATCCAGCCCGGCTCCGGCGACAGCCTGCAATTCATGAAGGCGGGCGTGATGGAGTTGCCGGACATCATCGTCATCACCAAGGCCGACATGGCCGACATCGCGCGGCGCGCGGCGGCCGACGTCTCGGGCGCGTTGTCCCTCAATGGGACGAGCGGGGCCTGGCGCGTGCCGGTGGTGCGGGTCTCCGCCGCCAGCGGCGAGGGCCTCGACGTGCTCGATGCGGCGATCACCGAGCACCGCGCCCACCTTGCGCAGGCCGGGCGGCGCAGCGCACGCCGCGCCGCGCAGGAAGAGCGCTGGGTGGAGGAGGCGATCCGGGTCCGGTTCGGCACGGAGGGACTGAAAGCGGTGCGCGGCCTTTCGGAGCGGGGCGGCCCGTTCGCGCGCGAGGCGGCTTTCGCGGCGCGCTTAACCCGCTCGTAAGCTTAATTCCCGAAAACTCTCTTCGAACCGGCGCAGAGCGCGTCGGTGCGTCGAGGGTTTGTCATGGCAGTCCGTCACGTTGGCCGCTGGTCGGCCCACTTGTTCGCCGCCTGGCTTCTGTCGGGCATAGCGGGGGCGCAGAGCCTTCCGTCCGACACCATCCTGCCCGCCGACGCCTTCCTCCCATCCGATGTCTTTCTCTCGCGGGCCGCCGCCGACCGCGCCCAGCCGCCGCTGCTGGGCGCGCCGGCCCGCGCTCTGCGCGTGGCGACGTTGGAATGGCCCTATCCCGATTTCGCCTTGCCGGCCGCTGGCGACGAGGCCGCCTACGCCTTCCCGCCGCCGCTCGTGCTCAGCCCGGCGCTGCCTCCGATCGCCGATGCAGAACTGGCGGAAGGCGACCCGCCGCTGATCTTCGGCCCCTCCCCCGCAACCGATCTCGCATATGCCGAGTTGGCGTTGGATCTGGTCTTGGCCTTGCCCGGGCTGGACGGCGCCATGGACATGGCCGAGGGTGATCCGCCCGCCTACGGCCCGGATTTCGCCGGGGCTGACGAAGCGGAGCCTTCGGTCGCGCGGCACCTGAGGAACGAGCCGACCGAGGCGGAGATCCGCCTTTTGGTGCGTCTCGATCCCTATGCCACCGAGCTGTTCGCCGACGAGGGGCCGCCGCTCTATCACGATCCGGCGATCGTGTTCGGCTTCGAGACTGAACGCTTCCCACCCTTACCGTTCGAATATGCGGCGCTGCCGGCGACCTTGACACTGGTCCCGCTTCCCCTGGCGGCGCCCTCCCGCCGGGCCGGCGAAACCGAGATCACGGGGACCAATTTCGCAATGCGCCTGGGTCTCGAAGGTCCGGACCGGGCGCGGGCGGAAAAATGTCTGGCGGAAGCGATCTATTTCGAAAGCCGGGGTGAGCCCAAGCGGGGCCAGATCGCGGTTGCGCAAGTGGTGATGAACCGCGTGGTCTCGGGCTTCTACCCCGCCGATGTCTGCCGCGCCGTCTATCAGAACGCCCACCGCCGGAACGCCTGCCAGTTCACCTTCGCCTGCGACTATGTGAAGGACGTGGTCCGCGAGCCGGACATGTGGGTCCAAGCCAAGGAGATCGCCGCCGGCATGCTGGACGGCCAGCTCTGGCTGGAAAGCGTCGGCCGCGCCACCCACTACCACGCTTATTGGGTCCGGCCGAGTTGGGTGCGGGAGATGCGCAAGCTCGACCGGATCGGCGTGCACACCTTCTATCGACCGCGGCGCTGGGACGGGTAACGGCTTCGCCGACGCCGCACGAGGTCTGGCCGCGAGACGGCCCGGCGCTCGCCGCACCGTCTCGCGATCGCCCGCCGGATCAGAGCGCCCCCTGCGCCTCCACCACGGCCACGGCCGTCATGTTCACGATGCCGCGCGCCGTGACCGAGGGGCCGAGGATATGGGCCGGCTTGGCGGTCCCCATCAGGATCGGGCCGACCGGAAGCGCGTCACCGAGCACCTTCAGCATGTTATAGGCGATGTCCGCAGCGTCGAGGTCGGGCATGACCAGGACATTGGCGACGCCGGAGAGCCGAGAATGCGGGAACGTGCGCTCGCGAATGTCTTCGAGCAGCGCCGCATCCGCCTGCATCTCGCCGTCGACTTCGAGCGAGGGGTCGCGCTGGAGGATCAGATCCAGAGCCGCCCGCACCCTTCTCGCGCAATTGGTGTCGTTACTGCCGAAATTCGAATGTGACAGCAGCGCCACCTTCGGCTCGATCCCGAAGCGCCGAACATGGGCCGCGGCGAGGATGGTCATTTCCGCGAGATCGGCGGGGGTGGGTTCGGTCTGGATCTGCGTGTCGCAGAGGAAGAAATTGCCCTTCGGCGTGATCAGCAGCGAGAGCGCCGCAAGCTCCTTCACCCCCGGCGCCAAGCCGATAATGTCCCGCACATGCCGGTAATGGCGCATGAAGCGCCCCTCGATGCCGCACAGCATCGCGTCGGCGACACCCTTGCGGACCGCGAGAGCGGAGATGATGGTGGAGGAGGTGCGCACCAAAGTGCGCGCCGCATCCGGCGTCACGCCCCGGCGGCCGGCAATCTCGACATAAGAGCGCACGAAGTCGCGATAACGCGGATCGTCCTCGGGATTGACGACCTCGAAGTCCCGGCCCGGCTGAATCGAAAGGCCGAAGCGCTTGAGGCGATTGTCGAGGACGCTCGGCCGCGCCACGACGATCGGGTGCGCGATCCCTTCCTCGACCACCGCCTGGACCGCACGCAGCACGCGCTCATCCTCGCCCTCGGCATAGATGACGCGCTTCTTGTTCTGCTTCGCACGCTGGAAGAGCGGCCGCATGATGAAGCCGGAGCGGAAAACGAAATGGTCGAGCTTGTCGATATAGGCTTCGAAATCGGCGATCGGCCGGGTGGCGATGCCGGTCTCCATCGCCGCCTTAGCGACGGCCGGAGCGATCCGCAGAATGAGTCGTGGGTCGAACGGCGAGGGAATGATGCTGTCCGGGCCGAACGAGCGGGTCTCGCCGCCATAGGCGCGGGCCACCACATCCGACGGCGTCTCGCGGGCGAGCGCGGCGATGGCTTCCACCGCCGCCATCTTCATCTCGGCATTGATGTCGGTGGCGCCCACGTCCAGCGCACCGCGGAAGATATAAGGGAAGCAGAGAACGTTGTTGACCTGGTTCGGGAAGTCCGAGCGGCCGGTGCAGATCATGGCGTCGGGCCGCACGGCGCGGGCCTCTTCGGGCATGATCTCCGGGTTCGGGTTGGCGAGGGCGAGGATGAGCGGGCGCTCCGCCATGCGCTTCACCATGTCCTGCGTCAGCACGCCGCCGGCGGACAGGCCGAGAAAGATGTGCGCACCCTCGATCACGTCGCCGAGCTTCCGCGCGTCGGTCTTCTGCGCATAGACCGATTTGTAGGCGTCCATCAGGGTTTCGCGGCCCTCATAGACCACGCCCTCGATGTCGCAGACCCAGATATTCTCGCGCCTGGCACCCAGCGTCACCAGGAGGTTGAGGCAGGCGATGGCGGCCGCGCCGGCGCCCGAAGCGACGATCTTCAGGTCCTCGATCTTGCGGTTGCCGATCTCCAGCGCATTACGAACCGCGGCGCCCACGATGATCGCCGTGCCGTGCTGGTCGTCGTGGAAGACCGGGATCTTCATGCGCGCGCGCAATTGCTTCTCGACCTCGAAGCATTCCGGCGCCTTGATGTCCTCGAGATTGATGCCGCCGAAGGTCGGCTCCAGCGCCGCTACGGTCTCGACCAGATGGTCGACCTCGGTCGCGGCCACCTCGATGTCGAAGACGTCGATCCCGGCGAACTTCTTGAACAGAACCGCTTTGCCCTCCATCACCGGCTTGGAGGCGAGAGGGCCGATATTGCCGAGCCCGAGCACGGCGGTCCCGTTCGAGACAACGGCGACGAGATTCGCGCGGATTGTCAGTTCGGCGGCCAGAAGCGGATCGGCGACGATGGCTTCGCAGGCGGCCGCCACGCCGGGGGAATAAGCGAGGGCGAGGTCGCGCTGATTGCCGAGCGGCTTGGTGGCCTGGATCTCAAGCTTTCCGGGGCGCGGCAGGCGATGATAGACGAGAGCCCCAGATTTGAGGTCGTCTGAGATGTTCGACATGTTGGACGCCATGTCCTCCCCCAACATTCTCTTGGGCCATCCGGCCGTCTGACCCGGTCCGGGCGCTATATCCCGGAACGGGGCGGCACGGTAGCGGCCTCGGGTTGCGATGTCACCCGCTGTCGCCGAGCCGGGGCAAATCTCGGCATTTCGCCGCATCCGTGTTTCGCCAATTTGCCGCACCGGTGCATTGCGGTTGTCGCGAGGTTCGCGCACGGTGCGCGCAAGGCGGGAGAACGCCCATGAAGAAGCTTTTGGTTGGCCTCGTCGCCGTCGCGGTCCTCGTCGGCGGGGGATTTCTCGGGCTGGTGCAATACAGCCAGGCCCGCGCCCGTGCCGAGGTGGACCGGGTGTTCCAGGAGCTGCGCGCGGCAGGGCGGGAGGCGACCCACGGCCCCGTCGGCTTCGACCTCTATGCCCGCACCCTCACCGTCGCCGACATCCGGATCGCGGCGCGCGACGGCATCGTCGTCACCGCTGCGAGCCTGATCGTGTCCGGAATTGCCCAGACCGAAGGCGGCGACATCGCCGCCCGCCGGATCGAGGCGAACGCCCTGAGCCTGTCCCTGCCGAACGCACAGGCCGGATCTACGGCGACTTATCTCGTCCCCTCGCTGGTGGTCACGGACTATTCCGGCCCGCCGACTTTGGTCTCGGGCGGCGCGAATGACGGCCACACCGCGCTGCGGCTGACACTGCGCCAGCTCGCCGCGACGACTGCGTCGCGCATTTCAGCACCGGCGGTGACCGCACGCCTCTCGATGCCCGGCGCGGATGGCGCGCAGATCTCGACCGAAATCGTCTACACCAATCTCTCGACCGAGCGGCTCGAACACGGCCGCATGGCACATACCGGCTTCGACCGCGTGACCTTCGTCACGGCCGGCTCGCCGGGCGACCCAGCTTCGTCAATGAAAGGACGCCTCGACGGCTTTTCAGCCAGCAACGTCGATACGGCACCGCTGCGTGCGCTGGCAGAGGGCGAAGCGATGGGCGGCTATGCGACGTTCTACGAGAAGGTCTCTGCCGCGGCCTATGTGGTCGAATATGGCGACGGTACCACCATGCAGGTGGGCAGCGCGCAGGGCGAGGGCTTCGCCATCGACCCGGGCGTTCTGACGCTCGACCGGCTGGATGAGATGGATATGTTCGGGGCGAGCAGCACCGCGCTGAACCGCGAGGACGGCTTGCGCCGGATCGGGGCGAGCGGCGACCGCCTGAAGGGCTGGGCCTTCGCCTCCATGACTCTTCGCGACGTCGCGGCGCGTGACGAAACCGCCACGATGACGGCGCGTTCGCTCACCCTCAGCGATTTCAAGGACGGGCGGCTCGGCGCGTTCACGGTCGAGGGCATGGGCAGCGAGGAGGACGGCGAGCCCGGGACGACGATGGACAAGGGGGTGCTGCGCGGGTTGACCTTCCTGCCGTTGCTTGAACTCTCGGCGACGCGCGGCGAGGCTGGCGACGCCCTGGGCGTCGAAGCCGCTCTGGCCTTGCTGCGGGCGATCGAGGGCATCGAGGTCTCGGGCCTCATCGTGCCCCAGGCCCACGGTGGGCCTCCGCTCAAGGTGAAAAGCCTCTCCCTCGGCTGGGGCCAATATATCGGGCTGGTGCCGACAAGCTTCGCCCTGGCGGCGACCGGGCTGGAGGTCGCGGTGCCTTCCGACGAGCCGATGCCTCTCACTCTGCTCGCCGATGCGGGCCTGAAGACGGTGGCGCTCGATCTCGACCTCGCCCTCGGCTACGACCCCGCCGCCCAGGCGATCGTCCTGTCGCCGGCCTCCGCCCGGATCGACACCGCTTTCGCCATTTCCTTGGAGGCGCGGCTCGCCGAGGTGGCGCGCAGCGCGTTCGAGGATCCGATCTCGGCTCTGTCCGCCGCCCCCCGGATCGAGGTCGGCCCGGCAAAGCTCACGCTGACCGATCTCGGCATTGTCGGCCTGCTGCTGAAGACGCGGGCCGACCGGCTCGGCATCGCCCCTGAGGATCTGCGCGCCGAACTGGTCTCGACCATTCGCCAGCAAGCCGCGCAGCTCGCGCCGCTCTCGCCCGACGCACCCGCCCTCGGCGAGGCGATCGCCGCCTTCCTCGCCAAGCCCGGCACGCTCACCGTGACGCTGACGCCGCGGGAGAGCGTCAAGCTGATGGATCTGATCGCGGGCGATCCGCTCCTCGCGATCCAGGACTTCTCGGTGACCGCGATCAACACCCCCTGATCGGGCCGCTCACTTCTGCGGCAGGTTCAGCCGGATATGCAGGTCGCGCAATTGCTTGGGGGCGACCTCGGATGGTGCGCCCATGAGCAAATCGAGCGCCTGCTGGTTCATCGGGAAGAGCGAGATTTCACGCAGATTGGTCACCCCGCACAGCAGCATGACGATGCGGTCGATGCCGGCCGCCATGCCGCCATGGGGCGGCGCGCCATACTGGAACGCGCGATACATGCCGCCGAACCGCTCGACCACCGTCTCCTCGCCATAGCCGGCGATTTCGAACGCCTTCACCATCGCCTCGGGCCGATGGTTGCGGATGCCGCCGGAGGCGATCTCATAGCCGTTGCAGGCGATGTCGTACTGGAACGCCTTGATGGTGAGGGGATCCTGCCCGGTGAGCGCGTCGAGCCCGCCTTGCGGCATGGAGAAGGGATTGTGGGAGAAGTCGACCTTCTTCTCCTCCTCGTTCCATTCGTACATCGGGAAATCGACGATCCAGGCGAGTTCGTAGCGCTCGGTGTCGACGAGCTTCAGCTCCTCGCCGACCTTGGTGCGCGCGACGCCTGCGAATTTGTAGAATTTGGCTGGGTCGCCCGCGACGAAGAAGGCGGCATCGCCCGCCTGGAGGCCGAGTTGAGCGCGGATCGCGGCGGTGCGTTCGGGGCCTATATTGTTGGCGAGTGGACCTGCGCCCTCCCCCCCTTCGCGCCACATGATGTAGCCGAGCCCCGGCTGCCCCTCCCCTTGCGCCCATGCATTCATGCGGTCGCAGAAGGCGCGGCTGCCGCCGGTGGGGCCGGGAATCGCCCACACTTCGTTCTTCGGGTCTTCGAGCATGCGCGCGAACACCTTGAAGCCGGAGCCGCGGAAATGCTCCGACACGTTTTGCATCACCAGCGGGTTGCGCAGGTCCGGCTTGTCGGTGCCGTATTTGCGCAACGCCTCGGCATAAGGGATGCGCGGCCAGTCCTTGGTGACCGGCTTGCCGTTCGCGAACTCCTCGAACACGCCGGTAATCACCGGCTGAACCGCCGCGAACACGTCTTCCTGCTCGACGAAGCTCATCTCCAGGTCGAGCTGGTAGAATTCGCCGGGCAGCCGGTCGGCGCGCGGGTCTTCGTCGCGAAAGCAGGGCGCGATCTGGAAATAGCGGTCGAAGCCGCTCATCATGATGAGCTGCTTGTATTGCTGGGGCGCCTGGGGCAGCGCGTAGAACTTGCCGGGATGGATGCGCGAGGGCACAAGAAAGTCGCGCGCGCCCTCGGGCGAGGAGGCGGTGAGGATCGGCGTCTGAAATTCGAAAAAGCCCTGATCCTTCATCCGGCGGCGGATGCCGTCGATCACCCGCCCGCGGGTCATGATGTTGTTGTGGATGCGCTCGCGCCGCAGGTCGAGGAAGCGGTAGCGCAGCCGGATGTCCTCGGGATAATCCTGCTCGCCGAACACTGGAAGCGGCAGTTCGGCCGCCGGGCCGAGCACTTCCAGCTCGGTCGCATAGATTTCGATCCGGCCGGTGGCGAGATCGGCATTCTCCGTCCCCTCGGGACGCAGGCGCACCTTGCCGTCGAACCGCACCACCCATTCCGCGCGCAGCTTCTCGGCGCCGGCAAAGGCCGGGCTGTCGGGATCCACGACCACTTGTGTCAGTCCGTAATGATCGCGCAAATCGATGAACAGCACGCCGCCATGGTCGCGGATGCGATGGCACCAGCCGGACAGGCGGACCGTCGCTCCCACTTGGGCGTCGGTGAGCTGGCCGCAGGTGTGCGAGCGGTAGCGATGCATGGAGACGGCCTTTTTCGGACAAGGAGGCGCACGGCGGCCGCCGTGCGGCGCCGCAGGCCGCCGGAAGGTGCATGGGCGTCCTGCCTTGTCAAGACGCCGCCACGCGTGCCGCAGCGTCCTGAGACGTCGCAGGCGCGGCAAATGGGGCGTTTTGGGCCGCGATCGGCGCGCGGCGGCGTGAAGAAAATGACGGCGGCATATACAGCGCTCTAGGTCCCGGCCCGGTTCCCGTATAACTTCGGACAATGAGGGTCGGCCAAGGGAAGCTCATGGACGAGGCTTCGAAGGTGCGGCAAAGCAAGGAAACGCGAGTCACGAACGACGCCAACCGAAGCGGAATCTGGGTCCGCATCGTCGGCGGCGTCTTTGCGGGCGCCGTGGTGCTCGCGGCCGCCGCCTTGTGTTACAAGACCAGCGAGCGTGCCTCCAGCGACCGCAAGCGGGAAATGGAAAACCTCGCGCTCGCTCTGGCGGAACAGACCGAACGGGCCTTCGAGGCCCTGGAACTCGTCCAGCTCAGCATCATCGAGCGCATCGGCAATGCCGGTGTGACCGACAAGAGCCAGCTCGCGACCGCAATGCATACGGTCGAGGTCCACCAGATCCTCAGAGACAAGATCGACGCCCTGCCTTATGTCGACGCGGTCACGGTGATCGACAAGACCGGTCGACTGCTCAACTTCTCGCGTTATTGGCCAATTCCGCCGGTCAACGTCTCGGACCGGGACTATTTTCAAGCGCTGAAGCAGATGTCTGGACCCGACGTGTTTGTCAGCGCGCCAGTTCCCAATCGCGGCACCGGGACCATCACCATCTACCTGGCCCGCCGCTTCACGTCGCCGGACGGGCGCTTCCTCGGTCTGGTACTCGGGGCGATGGTGCAGTCTTATTTCGAGCGCTACTTCTCCGCCATCAATCTGGGGCGCGACGGCGCGATTTTGATGTTCCGCAACGATGGCGCTTATCTCGCGGGTCACCCCCATTCCGATCCGGACGCGGAAGCCGTGGCCATGCGCCAGCGCGTCTCCTCCGCGCTGATCTCAGCCCCGCCGGACGACGCGTTGGCCCCTCCCGGGCTGCTCGACGACAAAGAGCGGCTCTACGCCGCCAAGGGCCTCTCCAAATATCCCGTGACCGTGTTCGTGACCGACACCCTCGGGGCGGTGAATCGGCGCGCCTTCGACCAGAGCATTCCCATCATCGTTTTTGCCGGCCTGATCTGCGCGTCGATCTTCATTGTTGTGGTCCTGGCGGAACGCCATCTGCGGGCGCAGCGCCGCTTCGCCTACGACGCCTATCATTCGGCCCGCCACGATGCGCTCACCGGTCTGCCCAACCGCCTCAGCTTCTCGGAAGCGCTCGATGCCGCATTAAAGGCGCTGCCGGCTCGGCAAGGGCTCGCTCTCCTGTTCATCGATCTCGACTATTTCAAATCCGTCAACGACACGCTCGGCCACGCCATCGGCGACGATCTGCTGCGGGGGGTGGCCGGCCGCATAGCCGGCTGCCTCCCCGCGGGCGCGTCGGTCGCGCGGATCGGCGGCGACGAATTCTCGGTGATTCTGCCCCAAGCGGGCGAGACGGAAGCCCTGCGCATCGCCCACACCATCATCGAAGCCATTCGGGAGCCCTTCGAGCTCGAACATCACCGGGTGATCCCGGGCGGAAGCATCGGCGTCGCGTTGGCCCCGGTGCACGGCGCCATGGCGCCAGAACTGCTGAAGAATGCCGATCTCGCCCTCTACCGGGCCAAGGCCGACGGACGCGGTCTGGCCCGCGTATTCGAGCGCGAGCTGGAGCGCTCGGCCCTGACCCGGCGCAATCTCGAACTCGACCTCGACGCGGCTTGGCGCGAAGGACAGTTCTTCGTGGTGTATCAGCCGATCTTCGACTGCCGAACTTGCGAAATCGTGAGCTTCGAGGCGCTGCTCCGATGGCGGCATCCAACCCGCGGCGTCGTTCCCGCGCCGGCCTTCATCCCCGTGGCCGAAGATACCGGCCTCATCTTCCCGCTGGGCGGCTGGGTGCTCGAACAAGCGTGCCGCGCCGCGCGGGCGTGGCCGGCCGGGATCTCCGTCTCGGTCAACCTGTCGCCGATCCAGTTCCGCGGAAACCGGGTGGAGAGCCAGGTGGCGGACGCCCTCGCCGCCTCGGGCCTGTCGACATCCCGGCTCGAACTCGAGATCACCGAGACCGCCTTGATCCAGGAAGGACCGGCGGCGCTGTCCGTGATCGAGGGCTTCCGGGAAAAGGGCATCCGGGTCGCGCTCGACGATTTCGGCACCGGCTATTCCTCGCTCGCTTATCTCCGCAAATTGCCGATCGACCGAATCAAAATCGACCACGCTTTCGTTGATGGTCTCGGCCGCGACCATCACAGCCTGCCGATTATTCGCGCCATCCTCGCCCTCGCCGCCACTTTGCCGCTGGCCACCACTGTGGAGGGGGTCGAGCGGGATGAGCAGCTGGAAATCCTTCGCAAGGAAGGCTGCACCCATGTTCAGGGCTATCTTCTCGGGCGCCCGGTGAGCCTGCCGGAGGCCTGCGCGCTGCTGCGCACCGAGACGATCGACGCCGCGCATTAATCAGGCTCTTTCAAGGCGGCGCTCGGGCGCGCTATTGTCGTGGGATGGAGCCTATCACCACGACCGCCGCGTTGGCCTCGGCCTGTGCGCGACTCTCCCGCCACGATTTCGTCACCGTCGACACCGAGTTTCTGCGTGAGACGACCTTCTGGCCCAAGCTCTGCGTGATCCAGGCCGCGTCCCCGGACGAGGCGATCATCGTCGATGCGCTGGCGCCGGATATCGACCTCGCGCCGTTCTTCGAGCTGATGGCGAATCCGAACGTCACGAAGGTGTTCCACGCCGCGCGGCAGGACATCGAAATCGTCTGGCACCGCGCCGGCCTGATCCCGCACCCGGTTTTCGACAGCCAGGTCGCGGCGATGGTCCTCGGCTATGGCGACAGCATTTCCTACGATCAACTGGTTCAGCGGGTCTGCGGCCAGGCGCTCGACAAATCCTCCCGCTTCACCGACTGGTCGCGCCGGCCGCTGAGCCCGGCCCAGATCACCTATGCCCTCGCCGACGTCACCCATCTGCGGGACATCTATCTCGCCCTTCTGAAGGATCTCGAGGCCCGCGGGCGCAGCGACTGGATGGGCGAGGAGATGCATGTCCTCACGTCGCCCGCGACCTACCGGCAGGATCCGGCGACCGCCTGGGAGCGGCTGAAGTCGCGGGTGCGCAAGCCGCGGGAACTTGCGGTCCTGGTCGAGGTGGCCGCATGGCGCGAGCGCGAGGCGCAGAGTCGCGACCAGCCGCGCGGCCGCATCATCAAGGACGAAGTCATCGGCGAAATCGCCCTCCAGCAGCCGCAGACCCCGGAGAGACTCGCGGAACTGCGGTCGCTTCCAAAAGGTTTCGAGCGCTCGCGATACGGCGAGGCGGTGCTGGATGCGGTCAAGCGCGGCCTCGAGCGCGACCCGAAATCTCTCCCCCGGCTGGAACGGGACCGCGCGCTGCCGAACGGCGCGACGGCCACCGTCGAACTGCTCAAGGTGCTCCTGCGCATGACGGCCGAACAGCACGGCGTCGCGGCCAAGGTGATCGCCACCACCGACGATCTCGAACGCATCGCGGTGAGCGACGAGGCACCCGTGCCGGCTCTGAGCGGCTGGCGGCGCGAACTGTTCGGCGACAAGGCCCTCGCCTTGAAGGCCGGGCGGCTGGCCCTCGCGGTCGATCGCGGACGGGTGATCGCCACCGAGCGGCAGATCCCCGCCGTCGGATCGGCTTCGCAGAAATAAGCGTGCCGGCAAGGGTGCCGGCCCCGACCTTGGCAGCTCCGGGCCTCAGCGCCCGGCAGATGGGACCCAGCCGTCGGGCGGGTTAGCATCCGCCAGAATTCGCCGGCGCTTCTTCGCGGCATACATCGCGGCGTCGGCCTCGGCGAAGATCTGGGTGAGATTCAACGGATCATCCCCAAACGGCCGCGCGATGCCGGCCGATGCACCGACGGAGAAGGTGCGACCGGCCCAGGCGACAGGCCGTTCAATCGCATCGAGCGCGCACTTCACCTGGTGATCGAGGCCGGCCGTGGCGCGGGCGCCGCCGACCAGGACGGCGAACTCGTCGCCACCGATGCGGCCGATCCGACGGCCCTTGAACACGCCGCGCAGGCGCCGCGCGACCTCCTTGAGGCAGGCATCTCCGGCGGCATGGCCGAACGTGTCGTTGACCGACTTGAACCCGTCGAGATCGATCAGGACCAGCGCCTGGAACGCCCGCCCCCGCGGCGCCCGGAGTGCACGCTGTAGCTCGGTCTCGAACATCGCGCGATTGGCGAGGCCGGTCAGCATGTCGAATTCAGCGAGACGCCGCATGCGTTCGAGCAATTCCTTTTCCTGGGTGACGTCCTGTTTGGTGCCGAATATCCGCACCGCGCGTCCGGCGTCCGCCTCGACGTCGATCGACAGGCGCACCCAGCGCCTGTTGCCGCGTGCCGTCCGGACCCGGACGTCGAGGACGAAGCTCGTGCAGTCGGCGATGGCCTTGCTGCGCATCCGCTCCATCTGCCGGCGCGACTGCGCGTAATAGAGTTCGAGGATCATCTCCCGGGTCACGTAGCTGCCCCGCGGCAACTCGAAAATATCATAGACGCCATCCGTCCAGGTCAGCGCGCCGGTGGCGAGGTCGCACTCCCAGGTGCCGATCTTGGCGAGGGCCGAGGACCGCTCGTACATCTTGCGAAAGCGCTCTACGGCAGCGCCGTTCTCCCGCGCGAGGTCGCGGGCGGCGGCCAGCTCGGAGCCGATCTGGGCGAGCGCGCGCGCCCGCCGGCTTTCGAGAATCAGGGTCGCGAAAATGCGGGCGAAAGCCGCGAGGCGATCGGCCTGCGCGGCGTCGAGCCGCCGGGGCGCAGGGCTGAACAGCGCCAGAGTGCCGAGCGCCCCGCCATCCGCGTCGAAAAGGGGAACGCCGGCAAAGAACCGCCACACGGTCTCCCCCTCCACCACTCGAATGTCGTCGGCCTGGACCGGGGCGCCGTCGGCGATCGGCCGCGCCAGCAGGTCCCGCACCCCGGCTGCGGCGTCGCCGAGAGCAGGAGCCATCGACCAGCACGCCTCCCCGTCCGGCAGCAGCAGCGCTACGCGCGCCGCATCGAACTGGAGTCGCACAGAGTCGAGAAGGCAGGCGAACTGTGTCCGCAAGCATTCGTCCGTTTTCGAAAGGCCAGGCGATGGCGCCTCAGTCTTGTGCACCGTCCCTCCGCACCGCGATCGTCCCCCGCAACAAGGCGATGAGGGGAGCTTGCTGCACTGCGGTCAAGCGGCACAAAATGACCGGCGTTCACAGGCGCGGCACCGGCCGGGAGGGGGCCGTCAGGAGCCCGCGCCGCGAAAGCCGGTCGCGAGGACGTACAGCTCGGCCGAATCCGCCCGGCTCGCCGCAGGCTTGAGATGGCGAACCTGCGCGAAATCACGCTTCAGATCCGCCAGCAGCGCGCCCTCGGTGCCACCCTGAAGAACCTTGGCGAGGAAGGCGCCGCCGGGAGCCAGAACCTGACGGGCGAAATCTGCGGCGAGTTCGACCAAAGCGACGATCTTCAGATGGTCCGTCGCCTTGTGGCCGGTCGCATTGGCCGCCATGTCGGACATGACGAGGTCGGCAGGGCCCTCCAGCATCGCGATCAGCCGCTCGGGCGCGTCCGGGTCGAGAAAGTCCATCTGGGCGAACTGGACGCCGGGGATGGGATCGATGTCGAGAAGGTCGATCGCGACGATCCGTCCGCGTCCCTCTTCGAGCCCGATCCGTTTGCTCGCGATCTGGCTCCAGCCGCCCGGCGCGGCGCCGAGGTCGACGACGCGCATGCCGCGCTTCAGCACCCGCGCCTTGTCGTCGATCTCGGTCAGCTTGAAGGCGGCGCGCGAGCGCAGGCCCTCGCGTTTCGCGCGGGCGACGTAGGGATCGTTGAGCTGGCGTTGCAGCCATTTCTGCGAGGAGGTGGTGCGACCGCGCGCGGTCTTCACCCGCACCTTCAGCGGGCGGCCGTCCGGACCGCGGGGCGGTGTGGTCACGCCTGCGCCTCCGCCGCCACCGGCATGGCTTGCCGGCGCCACACGCCGTCGGCGCGCATCAATTGGATCAACATACCCTCCCGCAGGCCGCGATCGGCCACTCTGAGCCGCTCGGCCGGAAATGCCTCGCGCACGGCTTCCATGATCGCACAGCCGGCGAGAACGAGATCGGCGCGCTGCGCGCCAATGCACGGATTGGCCACCCGCTCCTCGAATGACATGGCGACCAGTTGCTCGACCACCCGTGCGATGTCGCGCCCGTGCAGCCAAGCCCCGTCGACCCGGGCGCGATCGTAGCGGGCAAGACCGAGATGGATGCCTGCCACCGTCGTCACCGTTCCGGACGTGCCGAGCAGGTGCATCCGGCCGGGCGCCCGCACACCCCAGCTCTGCCGCACCCCCTCCAGCATGCCGGCGACCTCGGCCACCATCGCATCGAACAGCGCCCGCGAGACCTTCACCCCGCCATGCCGCTCCGCGAGCGAGACGACGCCGACCGGCATCGACGCCCAGGACCGGATTCGCGCGCGCGGCGGCCCGTCATCCCCGGCGGCGCGGCGGGCGAGCCAGACCACTTCGGTGGAGCCGCCGCCGATATCGAACAGAATCGCACCGTCGCAGGTGGCGTCGACCAAAGGCGCGCATCCGGCGGCGGCGAGGCCCGCCTCGGTGCGCCGGTCGACGACCTCCAGAGCAAGGCCGGTACGTGCCTCGACCGCAGCGCAGAACTCCGCCCCGTTCGCGGCCGCCCGGCAGGCCTCGGTCGCGATCACCCGCGCCCGCGCCACCCCCCGGTTCGCGATCTTGCCGGCGCAGATTTCGAGCGCACCCAAGGCCCGCTCCATCGCCTCCGCACCGAGCCGGCCATTGGCGGAAAGCCCTTCGCCGAGCCGCACGATCCGCGAAAAGGCGTCGACCACGCGGAAATTGCGCTGCGTCGGCCGGGCGATGAGCAGGCGGCAATTGTTGGTGCCGAGATCGAGGGCGGCATAGACGCGATCGGCCCGGCCACCCGGCGTCCAGCCGAGCGTCCCAAACGAACCTTGCGGACCACTCCCGCGATCCTGCAGCGACGTCGCCGGATCCACACGGGATCCGCGCGTGTCGTCCCTCATTTCATGTCCTTCGCCGCCCGCTCGGCCGCGGCGCGCGCGGGCGCCAAGCGGGCTCTCAAGTGCCGTTTCGCCGGAAGTGTAACAGCCAGGGCGCCGGGCGCAATCGGCACCGTTCTGCGACCCATGCTAACCCCCCGTTCACCATGCCGCGCAGATCGGCCCGAACAGCAAGGGTTGGGAAAGTCTCCCGCCGCATTCTCAAGCTCCGATGGCTCCCCGACCCGGAGGCGAGATGAGACTGATCGATCTGGTGGAGCGGATGGCGGAGGCCTCTCATATGGCCGCGCGCGACCAATATCCGCTGCTCGAGCCGTGGGATCGGCTCTCTGGGGAGCGGCGCGCTTACCAGCGGCACCTGATGGCGACGGCGCTTGCCGCTCTGACCACGCGCGACGTGCTCGGCCTGGTCAACTGTATCCCCGAGCTGGTGACACTACCGGCGGAGCCAAGCCCGTTCGCGCTGGCGGAGCTTCAAGAGGCGGCGATCGGCGACAACGGCACGCTCAGCGATGCCAAACGTCGCTACCGCTCCCTCCTCTCCGTCGCCGCTCACCCGTTGCGCCGCTCGGAAAGACCTGAGGCAGTCCGTCAGCCCTGATCAAGGGCGAAATGGGTCAGGCGTGCCTTGAGGCATTCCAACCCCCCGATCATGCCGAACCCGACGACCGCCCCGGCATAGGAATAGGCGACGGATTTGTCTTTGTGGAGATAGACTCCTGCGAGACCGACCAGCTCCCCCGACCGCGCTGCCTCGAGCAGGCGCTCCAGCTCGCCGACCACGGTGGGGTTCGGCTCGGCCTTCTCGACGTGAAACGTCCCGCGCAGGCTGACGACATTCTCCGACATAGTCTTCCCCGATCTTGAGACCTGGGGAAGTCTCAGCAAGTCTCGTGCCGGCAAAAGGAGGCAGAGGCGGCCCGAAGGCCGCCCCCGTCATGCCCGCCGCCGGATCAGGTGTTCCGGCTCGAAATCGTGCTCGACTGACCCGGGGTGATGGCGGTCTGCTTTCCGGCCGCGCCCGTCGGGTCAGACTGGCTTGCGGTGGATCCGGGGGTCGTTCCGGTACCGCGCACCCGCACATTGTTCTGCACGTGCTGTACGCCGGAGACCTGCTCGGCGACATCCTCGGCGCGGCGCCGCTGGCGGCGATCGGCGACCACGCCGGTGAGGGTGACTTCCCCCTTGGCGACACTGACCTCGATCTCCGAGGCGTCCACCAGCCCGTCATCGGTGAGCCGATCATTCACATCCTCGCGCACACGGTCGTCGGAGCGCGCATAATTCTTCGGTCCTCGCCCGCGATGTTCGTCCTCGCGGCGGCGGCGCTCGGCTGCCTCGTCGCCGAACCAGGACGACACTTCGTCCGAAGCCCGATCCCAGAAACCGCGGTCATTGCGCTGATCGCGCTCCCAATCCGATTGCTGCGGACCGCTCATCCCCCATTCCTGCCGCCCCCAGTCGGGACGCCCGCGGCGGCCTTCGTCACGGCCCCCGGACCGGCCATAACCGAAGCCGGAGGGTGGATAGGATCCAGAGCCGTAATAGCGATCCGGGTCGGAGGCGCCATACGCGTCGCGGCCGCGGCCATACTCCGACCGACTGCCCTCGAAACGGTCTTCGGTCCGGTCACCTTCCATGCCTGACCAGGATCCACGCGCGCTGGACGCCCCGGCATCGCTGCCGTAGCTCGGGCTGCGCGACAAGGTGGGGCGTCCGGACTGATAGTCGGAGCCACGACCCTGCTCGTCGCGATAACCACGGTCGCGACCATAGCCTGAGTGGTCTTGGTCGGCGGAATGAGTCTGGCCGCTGCGATAGCTGCGATCGTCACGCCAATTCGAGCGGTCATCCTGTTCGTGGTCGCGCGCGCGATGCTCGTCGTTGCGCCAATTCTGGGCCATTCATTCCTCCTGCGATGGGCAAATCTCGTGCCCCCAGCCTCAGGGATGAAACGCCTCCTCCGGGCCCGCGTTCCTCTCAAAGCATTTCAACCTGCACAAATAATCTGCAAAACGTTAGAAATCAGGCAATATATCAATGCCTCTAAGGCTAAGCTAAAAGTTTAAGCTAAGCCGTACGGCACGCCTCACTTTCCGGAATCTTTACCGCGTCTTTTCGCGCGGTCACACCAGAGCGGCGCGAGCCGGCTGCACCCCGACCTTGAACAAGCGCCGGTAGCGCTCGATCTCTTCGGGAGGGCCCATCGCCTTGGTGGGATTGTCGGACAACTTCACGGCCGGACGACCGTTCGCCGAAATCACCTTGCATACGATGGAAATCGGATCGAGCCCGCCGGCCGGTGCGAGGCCGCGGAAATCGTTGGTAAGAAGGGTGCCCCAGCCGAACCCGAGCCGCATGCGGCCGGAGAAGCGGGTGGTGATCCGCTCGACCTCTTCGACATCGAGCCCGTCGGAGAAAATGGCCAGCTTCTGGGTCGGATCCTGGCCACGCGATCGCCACCAGGCGATGGCCTCCTCGCCCCCGTCCAGCGGATCCTTGCTGTCGATCCGGATGCCGGTCCAATGCGCCAGCCAGTCCGGCGCTTCCGCCAGAAAGCCGGTGGTGCCGTAGGTGTCGGGCAGCATGATCCGCAGATTGCCCTCGTAATCCTCCTGCCAATCCGCCAACACCTGATAGGGCGCGCGCAACAAGTCCGCATCGGTGCGCGCAAGCGCGGCATAGACCATCGGCAATTCGTGGGCGTTGGTTCCCGCCGCCTCCACTTCTCTGCGCATTGCGATAAGGCAGTTGGACGTGCCGAGGAAATTCTCCCCCAACCCTTCGATCAACGCCTGCACGCACCAGTCCTGCCAGAGGAAGCCGTGGCGCCGCCGGGTCCCGAAATCCGCCAGATTGACCGTGCCGAGGGTCTTCAGGAACTGGATTTTCTCCCAGACGCGGGTCA
Source organism: Aquabacter spiritensis (assembly GCF_004346185.1). Lineage (GTDB taxonomy): Bacteria > Pseudomonadota > Alphaproteobacteria > Rhizobiales > Xanthobacteraceae > Aquabacter > Aquabacter spiritensis. Next base: position 684,059 of record NZ_SMAI01000001.1, read on the forward strand.
TGGCGCGGGCATAAAGGATCTGTAACTCGAATTTTCCGAGCCCTTTCAGCACGGCCCGCGAGCGCAATTCGTTGATGATCGCCAGGGCCGGAATCTCCCACATCGTGGTCTCGACCCACGGCCCCTCGAAAGTCAGCTCATACTGACCGTCGCGCTTCTCAAGATGGTAGGCCGGAAACCGGAAACGCTCGAGCCAGGCAACGTAATCGGGCGAAAACATCTGCCGTTTGCCGTAGAACATGTTGCCGCGCAGCCAGGTGGATTCGCCGCGCGTGAGGCTCAGCGAACGGACATGGTCGAGCTGTTCGCGCAAATCCCCGACGTCGATGATGTCCGCCAGACGCACATGCGCCGTACGGTTGTGAATTCCAAACGTCACCTGCGCGTCCGGATGGCGCCGGAAGATCGACTGGCCCATCAGCAGCTTGTAAAAATCCGTGTCGAGCACGGAGCGCACGATCGGATCGATTTTCCAGGTGTGGTTGTAAACGCGGGCGGCGATGTCGATCATGGTCAACTCATCGGAACGCCGGCAGGCCCGGCCGCTCCGTGCAAGCAGCAAAGACGAGCGAATCACTTCGCCCCGGCAGCTTCACGCCGTTTTGGATTCCGCGCGCCCCGCCCATTTCCGCTTACACCATTCCCGCAAACGGCTCCACCGAAGCGGCCGGTGCGGTGCGAACTTCTTGCAATTCCAATGTCCCGTGTCCAAACAGACGCTCTCCGGCCTTGAAAGTGCCGGGGGCAGACCGTCGTACTGCGACGCCTCCGGCGTCCGCTCATCTGCCGTTCAGTTTGTGCTCGCTTGGATTGCTGCGAGCGCGTGTCCAGGCGGCGGGCTGGCGGGGGCGAAGCGGTGGGCATGGAGAGGCAGATCGAAGGCGGCCGAGCCGCAGTCGAGACAGGCGATTGGGCCGAAGCGCTCCAGAGCCTCCGGCATCTTTTGGCGCTGGACGAATCCTGCCTGGACGTCCTGTTCGACCGCTACCTCGACGTCGCGTGTGCCACCTTCGGCCTGCGGGTCGGTGTGGTCGGCAAGATCGAGGGCGAAGATCTGCAATTTCAGCGGATCCTCGCCGACAGTCCGGTGCCGTTCGCGGCGGGCGACAGCCGGCCTCTATCCGCCCTGTTCGCGGCCGACGCTCTCCGGGCGGGAGCCAGCCTGCTGTGCCACGATGTCGGGGAAGACCCCATCCTGAGCCGGCATCCGCTTTATCTCGAAGGTCGGTTCGAGACCTATGCCGGCGCGCCGATCCGCGTGGGGTCGCGGATTTTCGGCATCCTCAGTCTGCTCGACCCCGCGCCGCGCGCTACGCCCTTCCCCGAAGAAGCCCGCGCCTTCCTCGACCTCCTCGCCGATACGCTCGGCCATGCGGTCGCGCGGCGAGAAATCGAAGCGGCGCGGCAATTGGCCGAAGAAAAAAGCCGGGAAGCCGCGGCCCTGTTCACGACCGCGTTCGCCAATGCACCGATCGGCATGGCGCTGGTGGGACTGGACGGCACGTTTCTCAAGGTGAACACGGCCGTCTGCCGCTTCCTCGGCTATTCGGAGGCGGACCTGCTGGGACGGACCTTCCAGTCCCTCACCTTTCCCGACGATCTTGCCGGGGATCTCTCCCTCATGCAGGGCCTGCTCACGGGCGAAGCAAAAGATTTCCAGATGGAGAAGCGCTATGTGCGGTCGGACGGCATGATCGTCTGGGGCCAGCTCAATGCGGCCTTGGTTTGTTTCGAGGACGGCCGGCCCCACTGCTTCGTCTCGCAGATCCAGGACATCAATCCGCGCCGCGCTTTGATGGCCGAACTGGACGTCCGCCGGCGGGAGTTGGAGGAAGCGAACCGGAAACTTCTGCAGCAGGCCGCGATCGATCCGCTGACCGGCACGCTCAATCGCCGCGCGCTGCGCCAGCGGCTGGACGAGGAAATGGCGCATGCGGTGAAGGCCGGCGCCCCACTCGCCTTCGTCATGGTCGATGTCGACCATTTCAAGGATTACAATGACCGTCACGGTCACCTGCAAGGCGACATCGCCCTCAAGAAGGTGGCGACCTGCCTGCGCGGCGCGGCGCGCGAAACCGACACGATCGGCAGATTCGGCGGCGAGGAGTTCATGCTGCTGTTGCCCGAGACGGGAGACGACACGGCGAGGTTGATCGCCGAGCGGCTGCGCGAACGGATCGCAACCTCCGCTGAACTGCGCTGGCCCCTGACCGTCAGCGTCGGGGTCCATGTGTTCCACCCCGAGGGCAAGATCGTCCCGGTCGACCGGCTGATCGCGCTCGCCGACCTTGCGCTCTACAGGGCCAAGCAGCTCGGACGAAACCGGGTGGAGATGGCGTAGATTGTTGCCGTGAGGGAACGAATGTACTTCCAATTCTTCTCATAGAAGCAAGTTCCGAACCGGCGTACTCCTCGACGCATCGAAAAAGGGGAGGATGCCATGGCGCGCATGCGTGCGGTCGATGCCGCGGTCCGAGTTCTGGAGAAGGAAGGGATTTCGGTTGCCTTCGGCGTGCCCGGAGCGGCGATCAATCCGCTTTATTCCGCCTTGAAGGCGCGCGGCTCGATCCGCCACGTTCTGGCGCGCCACGTCGAGGGGGCCTCGCACATGGCCGAGGGCTATACGCGTGCGGCCGCCGGCAATGTCGGCGTCTGCATCGGGACGTCGGGGCCCGCCGGAACCGATATGATCACCGGCCTCTATTCTGCGCAGGCGGACTCGATCCCGATCCTCTGCATCACCGGTCAAGCGCCGCGCGCGCGGCTCTACAAGGAAGACTTCCAGGCGGTCGACATCGAATCCATCGCCAAGCCGGTCACCAAATGGGCCGTTACGGTCCGCGAGCCGGCGCTGGTGCCGATGGTGTTCCAGCAGGCGTTCCACGTCATGAAGTCCGGCCGCCCCGGTCCCGTGCTGATCGACCTGCCGCTCGACGTGCAGCTCGCCGAGATCGAGTTCGACGCGGACACCTACGCCCCCCTTGCCGTCTACAAGCCCACGGCCACGCGCGCCCAGGCGGAAAAGGCGATGTCCTTTCTGCTCGACAGCGCACGTCCGCTGATCGTCGCGGGTGGCGGCATCATCAATGCCGATGCCTCGGACCTCCTCGTCGCCTTCGCGGAGACCGCAGGAATTCCGGTCATCCCCACTTTGATGGGCTGGGGCACGATCCCCGACGACCATCCCCTGATGGCCGGCATGTGCGGCCTGCAGACGTCGCACCGCTACGGCAATGCGAACATGCTGGCCTCCGATTTCGTGCTGGGCATCGGCAATCGCTGGGCGAACCGCCATACCGGTTCCGTCGAGGTCTATACCAAGGGGCGCAAATTCGTTCATGTCGACATCGAGCCGACCCAGATCGGCCGGGTGTTCGGTCCGGATTTCGGCGTCGTCTCGGATGCCAAGGCGGCGCTGGAACTGTTCCTGGAGATCGCCCGGGAGTGGAAGGCGGCGGGCAAGCTGCCGGATTATTCGGATTGGGCGGACGCCTGCCGCATGCGCAAGGCGACCCTGCTGCGCAAGTCGCATTTCGACGCCGTGCCGCTGAAGCCCCAGCGGGTCTATGAGGAGATGAACGAAGCCCTCGGCCGCGACGTCACCTATGTCACGACGATCGGTCTCTCGCAGATCGCCGGGGCGCAGTTCCTGAACGTCTACGTGCCGCGCAACTGGATCAATTGCGGCCAGGCCGGCCCGCTCGGCTGGACCTTGCCGGCGGCCCTCGGCGTGCGCGCGGCGCGTCCCGACGCCAAGATCGTCGCGCTCTCCGGCGATTACGACTTCCAGTTCATGATCGAGGAACTGGCCGTGGGCGCGCAGCACAAGCTGCCCTATTTACATGTGGTCGTAAACAACTCTTACCTGGGGTTGATACGGCAAGCACAACGCGGTTTCGAGATGGATTACGAGGTCTCGCTCGCCTTCGACAACATCAATTCGGAGGAGGCCGGCGGCTATGGCGTGGACCATGTGGCGGTGGCGGAGGGCCTCGGCTGTAAAGCAATCCGGGTGCGCACCCCGAACGAGTTCAAGGACGCCTTCGCCAAGGCCGAAGCCCTGATGGCGGAGCACCGGGTGCCGGTGGTGCTCGAATTCATCCTCGAACGGGTGACCAACATCGCGATGGGCGTCGAGATCGACAAGATCATGGAGTTCGAGGAAATCCTCGATGTTCCGGCTGAGAAGGTGCGCCAGCCCGAGCCGGCGGAGTGACCGCGCCGCGCAAGAGCGGCTAGACTTCACCCTCCGGTTCGCGCCGGAGGGTTCTTCGCGCCGGCACCAGGGGGCGCCGGTCGTGCGCAATCAAAAATTTCGGCGGAGAGGTTCATGCCCAGGTTCGCAGCCAATCTCACCATGCTCTGGAACGAGATCGACTTTTTAGACCGGTTCGCCAAGGCGGCCGAAGCCGGCTTCACCGGCATAGAATATCTGTTCCCTTATGCCTATCCTGCTGAGCAGCTTAAGGAAAAGCTCGACCGATACGGTCTTGTCCAGGCCCTGCACAATCTTCCGGCGGGCGATTGGGCCGGCGGCGAGCGCGGCCTTGCGGTGCTGCCGGACCGGGTCGGCGAATTCCAGGACAGCGTCGGCAAAGCCATCGCCTATGCCAAGGTGCTCGGCACCGAAACCTTGAACGTGCTGGTCGGCCTGACGCCGCGGGACGTGCCGGCGGAAAAGGTCCATGAGACGCTGATCGCCAATCTGAAATTCGCCGCCACGGAGCTGAAGAAAGCCGGCATTCCCTTGGTCGCCGAGGCGATCAACACCCGCGATATTCCCGGCTTCCACCTCACCGGCACCCGGCAGTCGATGGCGCTGTTCGACGAGGTCGGCGCTGACGACATCTTCCTGCAGTACGATATCTATCATATGCAGATCATGGAAGGCGACCTCACCCCGACGCTCCGGGCGTTGATGCCGCGGATCAAGCACATCCAGCTGGCGGACAATCCCGGACGCGGCGAGCCGGGCACCGGGGAAATCAATTATCCTTTCGTCCTCAACGCCATCGACGAAGCGGGCTATGCCGGCTGGATCGGCTGCGAATACAAGCCCAGGACCACGACCGATGCCGGCCTCGGCTGGCTGGACGCCTATCCGCGCTAGAGCATGCACCGATCGGCTTCGTCGCGAACTGATCGGATCAGACTCTAAGGCGCGACAGACCTTTCACCCGCCCCCGCGACGGGGCGGCATACGGACAAAGGCGCCAGAAGCGCCGCTTTTTTGGGGAGAGTCGAGAATGAACGTTGGTTTCATCGGCACCGGCATCATGGGACGTCCCATGGCCGGGCATCTGATCGATGCCGGGCACACAGTGTTCGTCCACAACCGGTCGAAGCCTGCCCAGGAACTGATCGACAAAGGCGCGATCGATGCCGGATCCCCCGCCGAGGTGGCGCGGCGCGCGGACATCGTCATCACCATGGTCCCCGACACGCCGGACGTCGAGCAGGTGCTGTTCGGCAAGGACGGCGTCGCGGAGGGCCTCTCGGCCGGGAAGACTGTGGTCGACATGAGCTCGATCTCACCGGTCGCGACCAAGGCCTTCGCCGAAAAGATCGGTGCGCTCGGCTGCGACTATCTCGACGCCCCGGTCTCCGGCGGCGAAGTCGGCGCGAAAGCCGCTTCGCTGACGATCATGGTGGGCGGCACCGAAGCGGCGTTCGAGAAGGTGAAGCCGCTGTTCGAGAGATTGGGCAAGAACATCACCCTGGTCGGCGACGTCGGTGCAGGCCAGGTGACCAAGGTCGCCAATCAGATCATCGTCGCACTGACCATCGAAGCGGTGGCGGAAGGACTGGTCTTCGCCTCGAAAGCGGGCGCGGATCCCGCCAAGGTGCGGCAGGCCCTGATGGGCGGCCTCGCCACCTCGCGCATCCTCGAAGTGCATGGCGAGCGCATGATCAAGCGCACGTTCGACCCTGGCTTCCGGATCGAACTGCACCAGAAGGATCTCAATCTCGCTTTGTCCTCCGCGCGCGCGCTCGGCATCTCGTTGCCCAACACCGCGACCGCGCAGGAATTGTTCAATGCCGTCTCGGCCAATGGCGGCGCCAAGCTCGACCATTCCGCTCTGGTCAAGGCGCTGGAGATGATGGCCGGCCACGACGTGGCCTGACGCCGGGGATACCGGCACCGCCCCGGCTGCGGAAGGATCGAAGGACGGACGGGGCGAAGCGGCAGGCAGGCTTGACGGCGTGCCCCCTCCCGCCCCGCCCATGAGAGCGGGAAAACCCTCCGGCCTTCGGCCGGGGAGAGAGAGCGGACGGCCCACACCATCCATCGGAATTCAAGGGGAAAGCCATGGCACTGCGACGCGACCGGTCCACCAAGATCGTTGCCACTGTCGGCCCGGCCTCGAACAGCCCCGAAATGCTGCGGGCCCTGTTCATGGCCGGGGTCGACGTCTTCCGGCTGAACTTCAGTCACGGGACCCAGGACGGCCACGGCGAGGTTCTCGCGCGCATCCGTGCACTGGAGGCAGAAACCGGCCGCCCGATCGGCGTCATCGCCGACCTCCAGGGGCCGAAGCTGCGGCTCGGCCGGTTCGAGAACAATGCCATCACATTCGCGCCTGGCGCGGTGCTGCGCTTCGATGCGGACGTCGAACGACTGGGCAGCGAAACCCGCGTGCCGATCCCCCATCCCGACATCATCGAGGCGCTGACCCTCGGCGCCACTGTCCTGTGCGACGACGGCAAGGTGCGCCTGAAAGTGGTCGCCAAAGGGCCGGGCTGGCTGGATGCGGAAGTCATCTCCGGCACCCGCTTGTCCAACAACAAGGGCTTCAACATCCCCGACGTGCTCCTGCCGCTTTCGCCGCTGACGGAAAAGGACCGGGCCGACCTCACCTTCGCTCTCGACAAGGGCGTGGAATGGATCGCCCTTTCTTTTGTGCAGCGACCCGACGACGTCCGTGAGGCGCGCGCGCTGATCGGCGACCGCGCTGCTATCATGCTGAAAATGGAAAAGCCGGCGGCGGTCGAGCATCTGACCGAACTGGTCCAGCTTGCCGATGCCATCATGGTGGCGCGCGGCGATCTCGGGGTCGAACTGTCCCTGCCGGAGATTCCGGCGATCCAGAAACGCATGATCGCCGAATCGCGGCGCTATGCCCGCCCGGTGATCGTTGCGACCCAGATGCTGGAGAGCATGATCAGCGCCCCGGTCCCGACGCGGGCGGAAGTCTCCGACGTCGCGACCGCCGTCTATGAGGGCGCGGACTGCGTCATGCTTTCGGCAGAGAGCGCCGCCGGCCAGTATCCCGTGGAGGCCGTCTCGGTGATGGACGACATTATCCGCAACGTGGAGCGCGATCCGGGATATCGCCGTATCCTCGACGCGACGCACGGCTCGGCGGGCGCCACGATCGGCGATGCGGTGATCAAAGCGGCGGCGCAGATCGCGACCGCGGTCGACGCCGCGGCGCTGGTCGCCTACACGCTCTCCGGCACGACCGGCCTGCGCGCCGCGCGCGAGCGCCCGCCTTTGCCGATTCTCGGCATTACCAGCCGGATCGAGACGGCGCGGCGCTTGGCTTTGTCCTATGGGGTGCATGCCGTGCATGCCCCGGGCGACATCCACTCCTTCGGGGAGATGGTCGACAAAGCGGTCCGGATTGCCGTTGATGAGGGACTAGGCGTAGCGGGCGACCGGCTCGCCATCACGGCGGGTGTCCCCTTCGCCCGTCCGGGCACGACGAACATCCTGCGCGTGACGACGATCGGCGACACCGACCCGCCGAGCAAGCACGACGTCGAAGCCGAAGTCGTCTCCTCGCGCCGGGTCCGAGAGCCGGCCTGACGCGGCAAAGAGCCGCGTAGACCCAGTTCCTCAAGGGCTGGGAGGGGTGCTGTGCCACCCTCCCCTTGCCTTTTATCGGCAGCGTCGCGAAGCTCCTCGCCTGACTGAGCGACGAGGTGCGCATGCCGGTTGAAATCGAGCGCAAGTATCTCGTCACGTCCGACGCGTGGCGCGAGGACATGGCGGGGACCCCCTATCGTCAGGGCTATATGTGTGTGTCGGAACTCGCCACCGTGCGTGTCCGCCAAGCCGGGGAGCGCGCCTTTCTGACCATCAAGGGGGCGACCGCCGGCCTTTCCCGGGCCGAATTCGAATACGAAATCCCGGTGCCCGACGCCGAGATCATGCTGCGCGACCATTGCACGAAGCCGCTGATCGAAAAGACCCGCTACGAAGTGCCGTTCGGCGGCAAGATCTGGACGGTGGATGTCTTCGATGCCGCGAATGCCGGACTGATCGTCGCCGAGGTCGAACTCACCCATGCCGACGAACAGGTGCAGATCCCGCCCTGGGCCGGCCGGGAAGTCACCGACGATCCGCGTTACCGCAACTCGTCCTTGATCAGCGATCCGATGAACGGATCGGATCAATAAACCATGGCGCCGTCATGCCGGCTGGGCCAATGCCGCCTCGATTTCTAGAAGGTCGCGCCAGACCAGGCGTTTGCCGAGCGGGGTACGCAGCAGGTAAGCGGGGTGGAAGGTGGGCATCGCACGGATGGTCCGCGATCCCGTGTCGTAGGGATGGAAGCGCCCGCGTATCTTCGTGATCCCCTCGGTGACGCCGAGCAAGGTCTGAGCCGAGGGTCCTCCGAGGCAGATCAGAAAGTCCGGATTGGCCAGCTCGATCTGGCGGCGGATGAACGGCAGACAGATCGCGGTCTCCTGAGGGGTCGGGGTGCGGTTGCCCGGCGGACGCCAGGGCACGACATTGCCGATATAGGCCGAGCCGCGGTCGAGACCGATCGCCGCCATCATCAGATCGAGCAGGCGTCCGGAGCGGCCGACGAAGGGCAATCCCTGGATATCCTCGTCACGACCCGGTGCCTCGCCGACGAACATGATCCGCGCCCGCGGGTTGCCGTCGGCGAAGACGAGTCGGGTCGCCGTGCGCTTCAGCGGGCACCCTTCGAACGTCTCGAGCATGGCCCGCAACTCATCGAGGCTCGCCGCCGTGCGTGCGAGTTCGCGCGCCGCCATCACCGCCTCGTCCGGGGCCTGCGCGGCGATCATCGAGGCGGGAACCGACAATGCGGGGCGCGGAGTATTCGGCTCGGCCGGCGTCCCACGATGCCCGGGCCGATCGAGAGCTGGTGCGGGGGAGACCGGACGCGGTACAGCCGGAACGGCCGCGAACCGGTTCACCGGCGCATCGCCAAGGGCGGCGTCCACCCCCGCCTCGACATGGAGGGCGAGAAGATCGCGAATGTATGAAGGAGAGAAATTCGTCATTAGCCCGGGCGCCTGCATTCCATCATAGAGCAACGCGGCCGCTCCTGCGACGCCGCAGAGGCCCCCGCGTCCATCGCAGGTGCAGCAAGCGAATTGTCATAGGCGGCCAAGCGTGGAAAAACTCCAAGGACGCAGATGAATGTCTAGGGACGAGGCGATGACAGAGGCGGAACTGCCGGAACGCGAGGGCATGGATTACGACGTGGTGGTGGTCGGCGCAGGCCCCGCCGGCCTCGCGACCGCGATCCGCCTGAAACAGCTTGCGCAGGAGCGGAGCGAGGAGCTGTCCGTCGTCGTGGTCGAGAAGGGGTCGGAAGTCGGGGCCCACATCTTGTCGGGCGCTGTGATCGACCCGTCCGGCCTCGACGCCCTGATCCCCGGCTGGCGCGAGGAAACCGATGCGCCTCTCGTGACTCAGGTTTCGGACGACGAATTTTATCTCCTCGGCCCGGCCGGCGGCGTGCGGCTCCCGAATATGCTGATGCCGCCCCTGATGGACAATCACGGCAATTATGTCGGCTCCCTCGGCAATGTGTGCCGCTGGCTCGCCGTCAAAGCCGAGGCGATCGGCGTCGAGATCTATCCAGGCTTCGCCGCCGACGAGATCCTGTTCGACGAAGCGGGCGCCGTGCGCGGTATCGCGACCGGCGACATGGGGGTGGGGCGTGACGGCGCGCCGAAGGGCGAATTCACCCGCGGCATGGAGTTGCGCGGCCGCTACACCGTGTTCGCAGAAGGCGCGCGGGGCCATCTCACCAAGCAGCTCATCGCGCGGTTCGGCCTGGATGCCGGCCGGGAACCCGGCAAATATGGCATCGGCCTGAAGGAATTGTGGAAGGTGCGGCCGGAGAAGCACCGGCCCGGTCTGGTGCAGCACGCCTTCGGCTGGCCGCTCGGGCACAGCACCGGCGGCGGAGCCTTCCTCTATCATATGGAGGACGAGCAGGTGATGGTGGGCTTCGTCGTCCACCTCAACTACCAGAACCCCTATCTCTCGCCCTTCGACGAATTCCAGCGCTTCAAGACCCACCCGCTCTTTCGCGACACGTTCGAGGGCGCCAAGCGCCTCTCCTACGGGGCGCGGGCGATCACGGAGGGCGGATGGCAGAGCGTGCCGAAGCTCGCCTTTCCCGGCGGTCTTCTGGTCGGATGTGCAGCCGGATTCGTGAATGTGCCGCGCATCAAGGGCAGCCACAATGCGGTGCTTTCCGGCATGCTCGCAGCCGAGCATCTCGTCTCCGCTCTAGCGGAGGGCCGGGGACACGACGAACTCGCGAGCTACGAGGGGAGCTGGCGCCATTCGGCGATCGGCGCGGATCTCAAGAAGGTGCGAAACGTCAAACCCCTCTGGTCGCGCTTCGGCACCTTCATCGGCATTGGCCTCGGCGCGTTGGACATGTGGACCAACACGTTCGGCTTCTCGCTGTTCGGCACGCTGAAGCACGGCAAGACCGACGCGGCGAGCCTGAAGCCGGCAGCCCAGTTCAAGCCCATCGCCTATCCCAAGCCCGACGGCGTGCTCACCTTCGACAAGCTGTCTTCGGTGTTCATCTCGAACACCAATCACGAGGAGGACCAGCAGGTCCATCTGAAGGTCAAGGACATGGCGCTGCAGAAGGCGTCCGAGCACGACATCTATGCCGGCCCCTCGAACCGCTATTGCCCGGCAGGGGTCTATGAATGGGTGGAGGAGACGTCGGGTCCACGCTTCCAGATCAACGCGCAGAACTGCGTTCACTGCAAGACGTGCGACATCAAGGATCCGAACCAGAACATCGTCTGGACCGCCCCGGAGGGCGGCGGCGGACCGAACTATCCCAATATGTGACCGGGCGCACTGCGAGAATATGATCCGATCAGGCTGCAACGGCCTGATCGGCGAAGTGTGTTCCCCGAAATTGGTCGGCGCATGCCTTCGGGCAGGCGCCTATTCGACGTCCGCCACTTCGGCCGGGCCGCCGCCATAGGCGCGCTGGGCCAGCGCGGCTTCCATGAAAGGGTCGAGATCGCCGTCGAGAACCTCCTGCGGGGTGCCGGACTGGACCCCGGTGCGCAAGTCCTTCACCAATTGATAGGGCTGGAGCACGTAGGAGCGGATCTGGTGACCCCAGCCGATATCGGTCCTGGCCGCCTGCTCGGCCGCCGCCTCCGCCTCGCGCCTCTTCAGCTCCGCCTCGTAGAGCTTGGCGCGCAGCATGTTCCAGGCCGTGGCCCGGTTCTTGTGCTGCGAACGGTCGCCTTGGGACACCACCGCGATGCCGGTCGGCATATGGGTGAGGCGAACCGCCGATTCGGTCTTGTTCACGTGCTGGCCGCCCGCGCCGCCCGAGCGCATCGTATCCACCCGCACGTCGCTTTCGTTGATTTCGACGACGATCCGGTCGTCGATGACCGGATAGACGTCGACCGAGGCGAACGAGGTCTGGCGGCGCGCATTCGAATCGAACGGCGAGATCCGGACCAGACGATGCACGCCAGCTTCCGTCTTCAGCCAGCCATAGGCATTGTGGCCCTTGACCAGGATGGTGGCCGACTTGAGGCCAGCCTGTTCCCCCGCCGATTCGTCGACCAGTTCCACCTTGAAGCCACGGCGTTCGCACCAGCGGGTATACATGCGCAGCAGCATCTCCGCCCAGTCCTGGCTGTCGGTGCCGCCGGCGCCGGCATGGACCTCGAGATAACTGTCGTTGTTGTCGGCTTCGCCGGAGAGCAGCGCCTCCAGCTCGCGCCGCGCCAATTCGGCCTTGAGGCCGTCGAGCGCCCCGGCCGCTTCCGCGATCACGCCCTCGTCGCCCTCCGCCTCGCCGAGTTCGATCAATTCGACATGGTCGTTGAGATCCTTGGTGACGCGGTCGATCGCCCCGATCGAATCCTCGAGCCCGGTCCGCTCCTGCATCACCTTCTGCGCGCGCTCGGGATCATTCCAGAGATCGGGCTCCTCAGCGATCGCATTCAGTTCGGCGAGGCGGCGGCGCGCGCGGTCGAGGTTGAGATGCTGGCGCAGCAGCTCAACCGACTGACGGATGTCCTCGACTTTCGCGGCGAGTTCCGCGCGCATGGCAAACCTGTCCTTCCGATAAGGGCCGGGGAAAATAGCGGGGGGGCTGATGCGTGTAAACACACGCCCGACCGAGGTGGCGCAGGCCGCCGGATCGGGCGTGGATCAATCAGCCGTCGGCGCGGCTCAGTAAAGGCCGCCAGTGCCCGAACGCACCGCGCGGTCGGCCTCCGGGGTGACGCCGAAGGACGAATCGGACGCGCCGATGATCGAATAGCTGTCGGGCGGCGCCGTCCCGGGCTTGAAGGCTTCGAGGATCGCGTTCTCACCGGGCCCCGCGCGCAGCCCGCTCTTCGGATTGATGCGCACCAGTTTGATGCCCGGAGGGACGCGGAACGGGATGGCCGGACGGTCGGCGAGCGCCGTCTTCATGAAATCGCGGACGATCGGCGCGGAAAGCAGACCGCCCGTCGATCCCTTACCCATGCCCTTGGGCTTGTCGAAGCCGAGATAGACCCCGACCACCATTTCCGGGGTATAGCCGATGAACCAGGCGTCCTTCTCGTCGTTCGTCGTGCCCGTCTTCCCGGCAAGGGGACGGCCGAGTTCCTTCAGCGCCGTGCCGGTGCCGCGCTGGACGACGCCCTCCATCATCGACGTGATCTGATAGGAGGTCATCGGATCCAGCACCACCGGGCGGCGATCGATCAGGGTCGGCTCGGCCTGATTCTGCCACCTTTGGGCATCGCAGCCGCGGCATTCCCGCTCGTCATGGCGATAGATGGTGTGACCGTAGCGATCCTGGATGCGGTCGATCAAGGAGGGGGTCACCTTGCGCCCGCCATTGGCGATGATCGCATAGGCGCCGACCATGCGCATCAAGGTGGTTTCGCCCGCGCCGAGCGACATCGAGAGCACCGGTAGCATGTCGTCGTAAATGCCGAAGCGCCGAGCATATTCGGCGACGATCGGCATGCCGACATCCTGCGCGAGGCGGACGGTCATGACGTTACGCGACTGTTCGAGGCCGAACCGCAGCGTCTGCGGGCCGTAAAACTTCTTGGCATAGTTCTCCGGCGCCCAAACCGGCATTCCCGGCCCCTGATCGATCTCGATCGGTGCGTCGAGGACGACGGTCGAAGGCGTATAGCCGTTGTCGAGCGCCGCCGAATAGACGAACGGCTTGAACGAGGAACCGGGTTGCCGCAGGGCCTGGGTGGCACGGTTGAACTGGCTCTCGTCGTAGGAGAAGCCGCCGGACAGAGCGAGCACGCGACCGGTGAGCGGCTCCATCACCACGATCGCGCCTTCCACCTCCGGCATCTGGTGCAGGCGGTATTGTCCGTCCTTCCCGGCGAGCGGCTCGACATAGATCACGTCGCCCGGCTTCACGACCTGGGAGACCGAGGTCACCGCCTTGTAGGCGTCGGGACCGCGCGTCCAGCGCGCCCATTTCACCCCTTCGAGCGGCAGAAGGCCGATGTCCCGCTGCGTCGACACCGCGCCGGATCTTTCGCGCGGCGGCTGGAGGCCGATCCGCGCGGTATCCTTGCCGGCATCCAGAACCACCGCGAGCTTCCAGGGGATGTCGTAATAGGCCTTCACTTCGGCGAGCTTGACCCCCCAATCCGGCGTGAGTTCGATCTGCTTGATCGGTCCGCGCCAGCCGCGCTGCTCGTCATACCGCACGAGACCGTCGGCGAGCGCCTTCTTGGCGACGACCTGGAGCTTGGGATTGAGCGCCGTCCGGACCGAGAGACCACCCTCATAGAGCTTGGTCTCGCCATAGCGCTCATAGATCTGCCGCCGCACCTCTTCCGCGTAATATTCCGCGGCGAAGATCTGCGCGCCGGTCGGCCGCGGCGTCACGTCCAGCGGCGCCTTGCGGGCGGCGTCGGCGTCCACATTGGAAATGAAGCCGTTTTCCGCCATGCGGTCGATCACCCAATTGCGGCGGTCGATCGCCCGGTCACGGTCGCGGAAGGGATTGTAGGAGGACGGCGCCTTGGGGAGAGCGGCGAGGTAGGCGGCTTCGGGCGCCGTCAATTCGTCCACCGACTTGTCGAAATAAACCAAAGCGGCGGCGGCGATGCCATACGCCCCCATGCCGAGATAGATCTCGTTCAGATAGAGTTCGAGAATCCGATCCTTGGAATAGGCCCGCTCGATTCGCAGCGCCAGCAGCGCCTCCTTGATCTTTCGATCGATCGAGACCTCGTTGGTCAGAAGGAAGTTCTTCGCCACCTGCTGGGTGATGGTCGAGGCGCCCTGCGGCCGGCGATTGGTCCCGTAATTCTGCACATAGACCAGCGCCGCCCGGAAAATGCCGGACGGGTCGATGCCGCCATGCTCGTAGAAATTCTTGTCTTCAGCAGACAAGAAGGCCTCGATCACCAGCTTCGGAACCGATTGGATCGGGATGTAGAGACGCTTCTGCCGCGCCCATTCGGCCACCAGCGATCCGTCGTCGGCATGGACGCGGGTCATCACCGGCGGCTCATAATTCTGGAGCTGCGAATAATCGGGAAGGTCCTGGGAATATTTCCACACGAAATATGTGGCGCCCGCCGCGCCCACCATCAGCACGATCGTGCCGAGAGCGAACAAAAACCCGAAGAACCTCAACAGCAGCCGCATTCGCCGGCTCCTCTCGTCCGAGGCCCGCCTCCGGGCACCCCCGTCCTGCACCATCGACCAGGCCGAACGGCCGGCGTCTCCTGTCCGCGCCGACGCACCGGAACGGAGAGCATCCCGCTATGTTGGCGAAAAGTGGCCGCTTCACGGCCATGTCCGATCCGGCAGCGGGATCGGTCCACATGATGCCCGCAAAGCACGCAACCCGCCAGGGCGGCCGGTTCACTTCCCCGCGGGGGCCTGAACGATGCTCCCGGTAACGCCGACACCCGCGGCGCGGGTGGCGAAGAAATCGTCGATCGCGTCCGTCATCGCCCCGGCGACCTTGCCCCGCCAAGCGTCCGAGGTCATGAGCTTCAGATCTTCGCGGCTCGACATATAGCCGAGTTCCACCAGGACGGAGGGCACGTCATGCGCCTTCAGCACGCGAAACCCCGCGGATTTGAGCGGCGATTTGTGAACCTTGCCGGCATTCTTCATGGCCCCCACCAGGGTCCGGGCGAACAATGCGGAAAAATTCTTGGTTTCTCGGTGCGCGAGGTCGAACAGGATGCCCGCCACCTCATCGCTTTCCTCCGAGAGGTCCACGCCGGCAATGAGATCGGCCTTGTTCTCCGACTCCGCGAGGCGCGCGGCCTCCGAATCGCTCGCCGTGTCTGAGAGCGTATAGACGCTCGCACCGCGTGCTTGGCCGTCGGTGCTCGCCAAGGCATCGGCATGGATCGAGACGAACAAGGCAGCCCGATTGTTGCGGGCGATTCGGACCCGCTCGCCCAGAGCGACGAAAGTGTCGCTCGACCGCGTCATCACGACGCGATACCGACCCGACTGTTCGAGCTTCGCCTTCAGCGCAAAGGCGACCTCCAGCACGATGTTCTTCTCGGCGAACGTGCTCGCGCCGGTCGTGCCGGAATCGATACCGCCATGGCCGGGATCGAGAACGATGACCGCGCGCGGATCGCCGGGCGTCTCCGTGAGGGTCGCGTCGTGTCCTGCGATGGCCGACGGCGCGCCGCGCGCCTCGGCGGCCGTGGCGACGGTCGAGGCAAAGCTCGCCGCATCGGTCTTGACGAGGTCGAGGACGAGACGTGCCGGCTGATCATCCACCGGATCCAGGATGAAGGCCTTGTCGATGGCGACCGGCTCAGCGACGTCGAGCACCATCCGCGATTTGCCCGGCGCAAATGTTCCGTAGCGGTACGCCGCGACGAGGCCGCGTCGGGTCAGGGCCTTGCGCGTTTCAAACGTAAAGGTGACGTCGGGGAGATCGAGAATCACGCGATAAGGGTTCGCCAAGGTGAAGGCGCGGAACTCGACCGACCGCGACAGATCGATAATAAGGCGGGTGCGCTGCTGGTCGCCGGCAAGGCGTGCATCGATCGCACGCGCGCCCCCCTGCCCCGCGCCGGCCGAACCATCGGGACGCGCGGAGACATGAAGCGCGGCCGCCGGCTGGGCGAGGGCACCTGCCGGAGGACCTGAGGATTGGCTGGCATCGTGCGCCGCGCTCTGAACTGGCGGCTGAGCCTGGCCCAGGGCAGAACCGGGTGCGAGCAGGAGTACCGACACAGCGCAAAGGACGCGACAGAACGCCACGCCGCGACGCACGCCGACGCGCTCCTCATGTCCTGGGGCCGATCTCAGGGCCCTGGCTGGAAGCGTATGCGCGGCCATTGGCCACCGACCTCCCGAACCCTCGTCCTGCGACGCTTCTCCGAACCGATCTGTATCGGATAGGCCGGCCGGCGTTAACCGGAGGTTCATGGCCGACCACCGATCTCGCCGCCTTGTAGCGTCGGCGCCACAGCGAGGAGGCAGGATATAAATCGCGCCCAAACAGGCATGAACCTTGCCAAAGCAGGAGCCGGGCGTCTAAGAAGAAAAGGCATACGGTTCGCGTTCCGGGAAGGCTGTTCGGCCCGGTGGCGCGGCTGCCGCCGGTGCCCTCTCGTCAAGGGTCGGCATCTTCCGTCGCAGGCTGCTCAACGATCATGCGTGAGGCCGTGCGGCGAGCGCGCTGAAAAGCGAGCTTGGATGGTGGCCCTCGTCGCCAATGGCGCGATCGCAGCCCGATCCGAAGGGGGATCGAGCCTCCGTATGCCGGGATCGGGCGTCCGTCCGGTCCGACGCTTCACTGAGGAACGAGTCGCCGAAGGTATGGACGTTCTCATGCACGACAGGCGCGCACTGCGCGCCACCGCGTGCCCCGACGCCAGAAGCGTCGAGACGTTGCCGTCGCGCCTGCGTTTCCCCTTACCTTCCTTACTCCATTTCCGGCGCATCTTCGGTCCGCAGGCTTTGCCGCGCCGACCGTCGCGGAGCTTCGGCTCAGGCGCCGCTCAGAGAGAATTCCATGGCAAACAAGATGCTTATCGATGCCACCCACCCGGAGGAAACCCGGGTGGTGGTGGTTCGCGGGAACCGGGTCGAAGAGTTCGACTATGAGGCGGCGTCCCGCAAGCAGTTGCGGGGCAACATCTATCTCGCGAAGGTGACGCGGGTCGAGCCGTCCCTCCAGGCCGCTTTCGTCGAATATGGCGGCAATCGCCACGGCTTTCTCGCCTTCAGCGAGATCCACCCCGATTATTACCAGATCCCGGTCGCCGACCGCCTCGCATTGATCGAGGAGGAGGAGCGTGCCGCCCGCCAGGCCGACGAGGAAGAGGAGCGGCGCGAGCGCCGCCGCTCTCGCCCGCGCCGCGCGCGCCGCGACGACCGCGTCTCCGAGCGGGCCGATACGGAGGGCCACGAGGAGGAGGACGCGGACAACGGCTCCGACAATATCGAAGAAATCGACGAATCCGACGTGGTCGAAACCATCGAGGACGGGCAGATTTCCGGCGGCCACGACGACGACGATGACGATTCCGCCGACGAGCGGGACGATAATCATGGCGACGATTCGTATCGCGATGACCACCGCCGCGACGGCGGCCGTGACGAAGGCCGCCATATCGCCGAGGACATGTTCGCGCCCCTGCCGCCGCCTCAGCAGCAGGTCGCTGCCGACGATTCCGCGATCGCGGCCGAGGCCCCCTCGGCCGAGAACCCCGCTCACGCCGTCGCTTTCTCTGCCGATGCGGACGAACGCCTCGCTGATCAGGGCAGCGATGAAGCCGTCGACGTCACCGAACAACCCGGCACGACCGAGCCGGGCGGCGTGACCGCGGATTCCTTCCGAAACGACGAAGCGCCCGCGCAAGACGGTCCGTCCGCCTTAGAGGCACGGACCGAACCGGATGAGGACGACGAGGACGAGGACGACAGCGACGGAGATAACGAAGAGGACGAAGTCGAGCAGATGGGCTCGACCGACGCCCTCGAAGAGGTCCCGGTCCGCTCCCACCAGCGGCGCGCCCGCTCGTACAAGATCCAGGAAGTCATTCGGCGCCGCCAGGTGATGCTGGTCCAGGTGGTCAAGGAAGAGCGCGGCAATAAGGGCGCGGCGCTCACCACCTATCTCTCGCTCGCCGGGCGCTATTCCGTCCTGATGCCGAACACCGCGCGCGGCGGCGGCATCTCGCGCAAGATCACCAATGCCGTCGACCGCAAGCGGTTGAAGGAAGTCGTTCAGGAACTCGAGGTCCCCGAGGGGATGGGCATCATCCTGCGCACCGCAGGAGCCAATCGGACCAAGGTCGAGATCAAGCGCGATTTCGAATATCTGCTCCGGCTGTGGGAAACCGTGCGCGAACTGACGCTCGGCTCCAGCGCGCCCAGCCTCGTTTATGAGGAGGGCTCGCTCATCAAGCGGGCGATCCGCGACCTCTACAACAAGGACATCGACGAAGTTCACGTCGCGGGCGAGGAAGGCTATCGCGAGGCGCGCGACTTCATGCGCATGCTGATGCCGACCCACACCAAGAATGTGATCGTCTACCGCGAAAACCAGCCGATCTTCGCCAAATACGGCGTCGAGCACCAGCTCGATGCGATGTTCTCCCCGGTCGTGCAATTGAAGAGCGGTGGCTACATCGTGATCAACCCGACCGAGGCGCTGGTCTCGATCGACGTGAATTCCGGCCGCGCCACGCGCGAGCACCATATCGAGGACACGGCGCTCAAGACGAATATGGAGGCGTCGGAGGAAATCGCCCGGCAACTCCGTCTGCGCGACCTCGCCGGCCTGATCGTCATCGACTTCATCGACATGGAGGAGAAGCGCAACAACCGGTCGGTCGAGCGCAAGCTGAAGGATTGCCTGAAGAACGACCGGGCACGCATCCAGGTCGGCCGGATCTCGCATTTCGGTCTGATGGAAATGTCGCGCCAGCGCATCCGCACCGGCGTGCTGGAAAGCTCCATCGAAGTGTGCCCGACCTGCGGCGGGACCGGCCATGTCCGCTCCGCCGCCTCGGTCGCGCTCCAGCTTCTGCGCGCCCTCGAGGAGCAGTTGGTCCGCAGCGCGAGCAATAATCTCGTCGCCCGCACCCGGGCAGAGGTCGCGCTTTATGTGTTGAACCAGAAGCGCTCGCATCTGCGCGAGCTGGAGGAGCGCTTCTCGGTGACGCTCACGGTCAGCGCCGATGAACGCGTCACCGGCCACCAGCCCTTCATCATCGAGAAGGGCGATCCTGCGGCGCCCGCGCCCGCCGCGCCGCGCCTCGCCAAGGTGGTGCAGCCGGATTCCATCCTGCCGGACGAAGAGTTCGAGGAGGAGGACGAGGAGATCGCCGAAGAGGCCACCGCACCGGAAGCCGAATCGGAGGAAAGCGAAGACCGCGAGGATCGCGGCGAGGATGGCGGAGCGCGCCGCAAGCGCCGCCGCCGGCGGCGGCGCACCGGGGATCGCGACGAGCCGCGTGAGGCCCGCCCCGAGGGCGAGCCGACCGAGAGCGAGGAAGAGCCCGCCGCTGAAGGCGAGGTCGAGGACGCCGAAGACGACGAGCGCGGCGAGGCCCGCAACGGCGACAGCGACCGGCGCCGGCGCCGGCGCGGACGGCGCGGCGGCCGCCGCAACCGCCGTGAGGGCGAAGACGGCCCTGCCAACGGCGAGGGTTCGGACGAAGCCGGCGCGGACGAAGCCGCTTCGGATGAGGCCGCTTCGGACGAGGTCGGCGCTGACGAAATCGGTACGGAAGAAGAAGGTAAGATTCGCCCCCTTCCTGACGCGCCGGCCGAGGACGTGCCGACGGAGATCGCCGCCGCACCGTCTTATGCAGCTGCCGAAACGCCCGAACCGCCTCTGGCTCCCGCTCAGACCTTGGTTTCCCCGGCCGCCGTCGAGGAAGCGGTGGCGGCGAAGCCAGCGCGCCGCCGGTCCACGGTGCGCGAGAAGGCACCCTCCCGCACGGCGCCGCCTGCAGTCTCAGGGGGGGAGGACCCCGCCGTTGAAGCGCTGGCCGCACCGACATTCGCTGAGGGCACCGCCACACCCGCAGCCCCCCTGCCGGACGACGGGAATTCCGGCGAGGAAAGCGCTTCGGTTCCGGTCGCCGACGCCGACATGACGGGGGCACGCGAAGCAGCGCCCTCGGCCGATCCGGATGCGGCGTCCGCGCCCCCGGCGGAGGCCCCGGCCCCGACCGAGAAGCCGCGGTCCGGCTGGTGGCAGCGAAAATTGTTCGGCGGCTGACCCTCTGCGACCGGCGCCGCGTGCTCCGGTCGCGTCCTTCCCAGCAAGACCGCGCGTTCTTCGGCCTCCCGCGCCGTGCTGATTGACTTCCCGCCCCGGCCGACCTTTAGTGCCGGGGTCGAAGGTTTCGTTCCGGTCGTATCGGAACGGTGAAAAGGGAATGCGGTGCGGCGCTCGTGCGCCAAGGCCGCAGCTGCCCCCGCAACTGTCGGCGGAGAGTTCGGACCAAAAAGCCACTGAAGACCCCAGCCGGTCTTCGGGAAGGCGGACCCGGACGATGACCCGCGAGCCAGGAGACCTGCCCTCGACACGGTCGCGCGTCGGGCGGGGTGCCCTGGCATTGCGGCTTGCGCAGCCGCGCGCCCTCGCACCCTCGGGATCAGCCTTGGACCGGTCCGTCTTGGAACGCGCCGCGCCGGAATGTACCACCGCGGGCGACGCGCCGCCCGGCCCTGCGCGGGGGCCCGTGGTCACCCTTTTCGTGTGCCAGACTTGCCGCCTGCCCGGGGGCGCCGCCGAGGGGGCGCCCGAGGGTGCCGCCTTCGCCGAAGCCGTGTGCGCGGGTCCGGCTGACCCCGCGATCGCCGTGCGGGCGGTGCGCTGCCTCTCCAATTGCCGACGAGGTCTTTCCGCAGCCATGGTGCGCCGGGACGGTTGGTCCTACGTGTTCGGCGACCTCCTCCCCGGCAGCGCGGACGATCTGCATGTCGGCGCGCGCCTGTTCGCCGGTTCGACGGACGGCCTCATGCCGTGGCGCGGCCGCCCGGACAGCCTCAAACGGGGCATGATCGCCCGTGTCCCCCCGATCTCCTTCATCGAGGAACAAAGATGACCTCGCTCGCGCGCATTCCCTGCACCATCGTCACCGGCTTCCTGGGCGCGGGAAAGACCACGCTGATCCGCCATGTCCTGGAAAATGCGGGGGGCCGCCGTCTCGCCGTCATCGTCAACGAGTTCGGCGATGTCGGCATCGACGGCGAGATCCTCAAGGGCTGCGGCATCGAAAGCTGCCCCGAGGAGAATATCGTCGAACTTTCGAACGGCTGTCTCTGCTGCACCGTCGCGGACGATTTCGTCCCCGCCCTCGACAAGATCCTCGCGCGCCCGGGCATCGAGCATATTCTGATCGAAACTTCGGGCCTCGCGCTGCCGAAGCCGCTGGTTCAGGCGTTTCACTGGCCCGCCATCCGCAGCCGCGTGACGGTCGACGGTGTCATTGCGGTGGTGGACGGACCGGCCCTGGCGGAAGGGCGCGTCGCCGACAATCTCGACGCTCTGGCGGCGCAGCGGGCGGCCGACCCAACGCTCGATCATGACGATCCCGTCGAAGAGGTGTTCGAAGACCAGATCGCCTGCGCCGACCTCGTGGTGATCGCCAAGTCCGACCTTCTGGACGCCGCCGGATCGGCCGCCGCCGCCGCGCGCATTGCTGGCGCCCTCGCCCGCGTCGTGCCGACGGTCCACGCCTCCCGTGGCAAGGTGGATCCGGCCATCTTGCTCGGCCTCGGCATCGGCACCGAGGACGAGATCGCGGCCCGCCGCACCCATCACGACGACGAACTCGACCATGACCATGACGATTTCGACACCATCGTCGTACCGATCCCCGAAGTGATGGAGGCGGCTGCGCTTGCGGACCGGGTCACGGCGGCCGCGCGCCTGCCCGGCGTGCTGCGCGTAAAGGGTTTCGCCAGCGTTGCCGGCAAGCCCATGCGTCTTCTGGTCCAGGCGGTCGGCAGGCGAGTGACCCACCAGTTCGACCGCCCCTGGAGCCCCGGCGAGGCGCGACGGGGCGCGCTGGTCGTGATCGGCCTCAAGGGTTTCGATCGATCAGCGGCGGAAGAGGCCCTTCGCGCCCTTACGCCGGCCGCCTGACGCGATAGGATGGTGCGATGCACCTTCTGACGAGCACATCGGCGACCATCGCGGATCTGGCGGAGCCCATCGACCTTCGCCAGCCCCCGGCCGACCTCGTCGTCTTGTCCTTTACCGACAGCGATCTGCTCGCTTTGGCCGCGGCCTGGCGCGCCGACGCGGCCGAGCGACCGGCCCTGCGACTCGCGCGGCTGAAGGATTTGCGCCATCCCATGTCGGTCGACCTCTGGCTCGACCGCACTGGGCGGCACGCCAAAGTGATCGTCGTGCGCCTGCTCGGCGGACTCGACTGGTGGCGCTACGGCGCCGAACGTCTGGCGGCGCTCGCCCGGGCCGAGGACATCGCGCTCGCGCTTCTGCCGGGCGAGGATCAGGACGATTCGCGGCTCGCGGCCTTGTCCACCCTATCGCGCGGGGATTGGGACCTCTGGCTCGCCCATTTCCGCCAGGGCGGCCCGGACAATATGCGTCATCTGCTGGGTCGGATGTCGGCGCGGGCGCGCGGCGAAAGCATCGCGCCGGCAAACCCCCGTCCGGTTCCCGCTGCGGCCTTCTACAGGCGTGCTCCGCGGATGGGCGGCCGACCGCGCGCCCTTGTCCTCTTCTACCGCTCGATGTGGCTCGCAGGAGACGCCGCCCCCATCGATGCGCTGTGCACAGCTTTGACGGCGCGGGGCCTCGATGCCTCTGCGGTCTTCGTCTCCTCGCTGAAGGATCCCGCCGCCCGCGCCTTCACCGGCTCGGCCCTCGCGGAAACCGAGCCGGATGTCGTGATCACCGCCACCGCCTTCGCCGCCGGCGATGCCGATCTGTTTCCGCCCGACGGTCCGGTGGTGCTTCAGGCGATTCCCGCCACCACGGCGCGCGCGGCTTGGATGGAGAGCCCGCGTGGCCTCGCCGCCGCGGACCTCGCCATGCATGTGGTCCTGCCCGAACTGGACGGGCGGGTGCTGGCAGGGGCGCTGTCTTTCAAGGACACGGCAGCGCCCGATGCGGCCCTCGCCTTCGCGGCGGCCCGCAACGCGCCGGAACCGGATGCCGTCGCCTTGGTCGCAGATCGCGCCGCCGCATGGGCCCGGCTCGCCCGCCGACCCCGCGCGGCACGGCGTCTGGCGCTGATCCTGCCGGACTATCCCGCGTCGGCGGGCCGCACCGGCTATGCGGTCGGGCTCGATGTGCCGGAGAGCGCGCGGCGCCTCCTCGGCCTTCTGGCGGCGGAGGGATACGACGTCCCGCCCGCCCCCGCCCAGGCCCGCGACCTGCTCGGCGCGCTGCGCCCGCAGCCGGCGCTCGGGCTCGCCGACTATGCTGCCGGCCTCGCCGCCTTGCCTCCATCCGTCGCGGCGCAGATCGAAGCCGCCTGGGGCGCCCCCGTCGAGGACCCAGACGTCATCGACGGGGTATTCCGGTTCCGGCTCGCCAGGTTCGGTGCCGTCGTCGTCGCCCTCGCGCCGGAGCGCGGCCTGTCGCTCGATCGCCGCGCCGACTATCACGATCCGGCCTTGCCGCCCCGCCATGCTTTGCTCGCCTTCGGCCTCTGGCTGCAGCGCGAGACCGACGCGGCCATCCATCTCGGCGCCCACGGCACGCTGGAATGGCTGCCGGGAAAGGCGGCCGCGCTGACTCCCGGCTGCTTCCCCCGCGCCGTGCTGGGCGCGCTGCCGGTGCTCTATCCCTTCATCGTCAGCAATCCGGGCGAGGCCGCCCAGGCGAAGCGCCGGATCGCCGCCGTCACGATCGGCCATCTGCCGCCACCCATTCAGGCGCTGGACCTCACTGAAGCGGAGCGCAGGCTGGAGCGGCTGGTGGACGAATATGCCGCCGCAGACGGGCTCGATGCGCGGCGCCGCGACCGGCTCGCGCGCCTGATCGTCGCCACCGCCACGGATACGGGGCTGGCCGATGCGGCGGGCATCGCCCCGGATGCCGATCCGGACACCGCACTGAAGCAGATCGATGCCTGGCTGTGCGATCTCAAGGATCTCAACGTGAAGGACGGACACCACGTGTTCGGCGCCGCTTCCGAAGATCCCGAGCGGGCGGCAAGCGGGAAGGCCGAGCGGGCGGGCCTCCTCGCCGCGCTCGATGGGCGCCATGTGGCACCCGGTCCGGCCGGCGCGCCCGACCGGGGGCGGCGCGATGTTCTGCCCACCGGACGCAATCTCTTCACCGCTGACCCCCGCAATCTCCCGACCCCGACCGCGATGGATCTCGGCAGGCTCGCGGCGGACGAGGTGGTGCGCGCGCATCTCCAGGAGCATGGTGACCATCCCCGCGCCGTGATCGTCGATCTGTGGGGCAGCGCCACGCTCCGCACCGGCGGCGAGGAAATCGCGCAAGGGCTCCACCTGATGGGCTGTCGTCCAGCTTGGGACGGCGCCACCGGCCGCGTCACCGGGATCGAGGTGTTGCCCCCCGCCGCGATCGGTCGGCCCCGTGTCGATGTGACGTTTCGGATTTCCGGCCTGTTCCGGGACGTCTTTCCCACCCAGCTCGCCCTGCTCGACGCGGCCGCCCGCGCCGTCGCGGCACGCACCGACGAAGCGGACGGCGACAACCCTCTCGCCACCGAGGTTCGGGCGGGCGGCGACGGCGCCCGCATTTTCGGCTCTCCGCCCGGAAGTTACGGCGCGGGAATCGAAGACCGGCTTTCAACCGGCCGCTTCATCGATCGCGCGGAACTGGGACGCGCCTATCTCGCCGCCGCGGGCTACGCTTATGGCGGCGCGGAAGGTGACGGACGTCCGAGCGGCGACGGCTTCGCCCGGCGCGTCGCCGGTGCCGACGCCCTCGTGCATGTCGCCGACGATCCCGGCCGCGATCTGCTGGAGGGCGGAGAGGATGCGGCCTTTATCGGCGGCTTCGCGGCGGCGGCCGCCTTGCTCGGGCGCCCGGCCGATCTGATCGTGCTCGACACGTCCGATCCGCATCGTCCCCGCGCCCGTCCCCTCAAGGACGCGCTGGCGCGGCTGGTCCGTGGTCGGGTCTCGCCCGCCTTCATCGCCGGCCAGATGCGCCACGGACCGCGCGGGGCGGCGGAGCTCGCCGAAACCGTCGACCGCCTCATTGCCTTCGCCGAGACCACGGGGCAGGTGCCCGGCACCCTCATAGACCGCCTGCATGCCGCCTATCTCGCCGACGCCGCGGTGTGCGATTTCCTGATGCGGGAGAATCCGGCGGCCGCGCGCGCATTGGCCGCGCGGTTCGAGGATGCGCGCCGCCGGGGCCTCTGGCATCCACGCCGCAACGATGTCGACGGCACCCTCGCCGCCCTGCGCCAGGTGGCGGCAGAATGAGCGCCGGTCGGGTTGAACACCGCAGGGGCGCCTGCCCGACTCTCGCGGCACCGATGGAGACCGGCGACGGGCTGCTGGTGCGGCTCACACCGAAGGACGGCGCGCTGACACCGACGGCGCTCGCCGGCCTCGCCCGCGCCGCCGCAGCGTTCGGCAACGGCATTCTCGAAGTGACCGCGCGCGGCAATCTGCAAGTGCGGGGTCTGCGGCGGGAGACGCTGCCCGCCTTCTCCGATGCCGTCGACCACTTCGGCATCGAGCTGCGCGAGGGGCTCGTGATCGACCTCTCGCCGCTCTCCGGGCTCGATCCCGCCGAACAGGGGGACGCCCGTGCCATGGCCGAACATGTGCGCGCGGCTGTGGCTGCGGCGGGGATCAGCGCCGGGCTCGGCCCAAAGGTGTCGGTCGTCATCTCGGATGCCGGAGCGGTCCCGCTCGACGCGTTGAAGGCCGATCTCCGGCTCTCCGCGCAAGGCGGCGGGGCATGGGAGGTGTCGCTGGCCGGGGACAGTGTGCAGGCGACGCGCCTCGGCCGAACCGATGCCGCGGGTGCCGCCGCCTGCGCCGTCGACCTTCTCGCGCGGATCGCAGCGCGCGGGCGCCGGGCGCGAATGGCAGATGTTTTGGGCGACGGACTTTTATCCGCAGGCAATCTGCCTCGCCTCGATCCCCTGCCGGCGCAGGCGAAGAGCGCGGCACGCGGGTTGATTTCCGATGCCGCGCGCCCAGCCGAGATCCCCCTTACCGACGGCACGCGCGCCCTGCGCCTGTATCTTCCCTTCGGCGTCGCGGATGCCGGGATGATCGCGGCCTTGTGCCAAGCGGCGGCTGACGGCGGCGTGCGGGATCTGAGGCCGGCCCCGCCGCGCGCGCTGATCGCCGTCGGGCTCGCCGCCGCCGCGATCGGTGAGTTCGCGGCGGCGGTCGCTCGGCTGGGCTTCATTCTCGATCCGGCCGACCCGCGGCGCGCGGTCTCCGCCTGTCCCGGCGCCCCGGCCTGCGCATCCGGCCATATCCCGGCGCGGGCGCTCGCACCGCAGGTCGCGGAACTTCTCGCGCCGCTGCTCGACGGCAGCGTGCACGTCCATGTTTCCGGCTGTGCCAAAGGCTGCGCCCATCCCGCGCCGGCCGACCTCGTGATCGCGGGGCGGGAGGCCCGCGCGGATGGAAGCAGCGGCGGCATGGACAGCGCCGTGGTCCTCGTGCGACACGGCACGGCCGCGGAATCGGGGCGCGTGCTGGCGCTGCGCGATCTCCTGCCGGCCCTCGCCCGATTGCCGGTCGCCGCCGGCGGGACGGGGTCCGAACGTCTCGCCCGCCTCGACCTCGCCGAATTGCCGTTCGCGGCGCTGGAGACCTGATCCCGATGGCTGCCCCGATCGACTATCTGCGTGACGGCGATGCCATCTATGAGCGCTCCTTCGCCATCATCCGCGCGGAAGCCGATTTGACGCGCTTCACGGAAGCCGAGGCGGACGTCGCGGTGCGCATGATCCATGCCTGCGGCCTCGTCGAGGCGGCGCGCGACTTCGTGTTCGGCCCCGGCTTCATCGCCGCCGCGCGCGCCGCGCTGAAAACCGGCGCGCCGATCCTGTGCGACGCGCAGATGGTGGCGCACGGTGTCACCCGCGCCCGGCTTCCCGCCGGGAACCGGGTGCTCTGCACCCTCTCCGAGCCCGATGTGCCGGCGCTGGCCACGCGGCTCGGCACGACGCGCTCGGCCGCAGCGCTCGAATTGTGGCGCGACCATCTCGCCGGGGCCGTGGTGGCGATCGGCAATGCGCCGACGGCCTTGTTCCATTTGCTCGAAATGCTCGATGCCGGCGCGCCCCGCCCCGCTGCGATCCTCGGCATGCCGGTCGGGTTCGTCGGCGCGGCGGAATCCAAGGACGCCCTGGCGCAGGATCCCCGCGGCGTCCCTTATGCCATCGTACGCGGCCGGCTCGGCGGCAGCGCGATCACCGCAGCAGCGGTGAACGCGCTTGCGAGGGCCGGCCTATGAGCGGAAGACTGATCGGCGTCGGCGTCGGGCCGGGCGATCCCGACCTCATCACGCTCAAGGCGGTGCGCGCCCTTGCCGGGGCGGACGTGGTGGCCTATTTCGCCAAGGCTGGAAACGGCAGTCATGCGCGCGCCATCGCCGCCGCCCATTTCCCGCCCGGGGCGGAAGAGATGCCTTTGCTCTATCCCGTGACCACGGAACTACCACGCCACGACCCCGCCTATCGCGACGCGCTGTGCGGATTTTATGAAGAAGCGAGCGTGCGCATCGCCGAGCGGCTCGCCGCAGGGCGCACCGTGGCGGTGCTGAGCGAGGGCGATCCGCTCTTCTACGGCTCCTACATGCATCTGCATGTGCGCCTCTCCGGGCGCTTCCCGGCCGAAGTCATCGCCGGGGTGACCGGCATGTCCGGCTGCTGGTCGACGGTCGGCATGCCGATCGCCCAGGGCGACGACGTTCTGATGGTCCTGCCCGGCACGCTGAGCGAGGCGGAATTGGCACGGCGCCTGGCGGAGGCCGATGCGGCGGTCATCATGAAGGTCGGGCGCAATCTGCCCAAGATTCGCCGGGCGCTCGCCGCCGCCGGGCGATTGCCGCGGGCCTATTATGTCGAGCGGGGAACCATGGTTGGCTGCACCGCCATTCCTCTCTCCGCACGCGATGAAGCGCCGGCGCCCTATTTCGCCATCGTCCTGGTGCCCGGCTGGGAGCGAACCGCATGAGCGGACGGCTCTTCGTGATCGGCCTCGGACCCGGTGCGGCCGACCAGATGACACCCGAGGCGGCGGCTGCCCTCGAAGCCGCCCAGGACCTGTTCGGCTACGGCCCCTATCTCGACCGCGTGCCGGTCCGACCCGACCAGACGCGCCACGCTTCCGACAATCGCGAGGAGATCTCGCGCGCCGCCGCCGCTCTTTCGCGCGCGCAAGCGGGCGCGACCGTCGCGGTCGTCTCGGGGGGCGATCCCGGCGTCTTCGCCATGGCGGCCGCGATCTGCGAGGCGATCGAGAGCGGGCCGCCGGACTGGCGTGCGATCGACCTGCAGGTCGTGCCGGGCCTCACCGCGATGCTGGCGGTCGCGGCCCGCGTCGGCGCCCCGCTCGGCCACGATTTCTGCGCCATCTCCCTTTCGGACAATCTGAAGCCATGGGCCGTGATTGAGCTCCGGCTTCGCGCGGCGGCGCAGGCGGGCTTCGTGCTCGCGCTCTACAATCCGGTCAGCCGCGCCCGCCTTTGGCAGCTCGATGCGGCGTTCGACCTCCTGCGGGGGATTCTGCCGGCCGGCGTGCCGATCGTCTTCGGCCGCGCGGCGGGACGGCCCGACGAGCGAATCGCCATCGTCCCGCTTTCCGAAGCGCAGGCGGACATGGCGGATATGGCGACCTGCATCCTGGTCGGCTCGGCGGCGACGCGGCTCATCCACCGACCCGGCCTTCCTCCGCTTGTCTATTCCCCCCGGAGCCAGGGATGAGCGGCCGCGCCGCGGCCAAACGGGTTTCAGCCGGCGCACCGACGCGCGACGAGCGCGTCGAGCCAGACGATCGCCGCCTCGGGGCACGCCACCGCCGCGCCGGGCGGTGGGTCGGGGCGGCGCAGCATCAGCACCTCGATGCCGAGCCGCCGCGCCGCCGCGATCTTGGCATAGGTCGCCGGGCCGCCGCTGTTCTTGGCGACCACCGCATCGATGCGATGCATCCGGAGCAGCGCCAGCTCGTCTTCCAGAGCGAACGGTCCGCGGGCGGTGAGATAGCCGGCGTCGGGCACCGCGAGCGGCGGCGTGACCGGATCGACGCTGCGCACCAGATAGGCATGCTGCGGGGCCGCCTCGAACCCGCGCACGGCATTGCGCCCGATCGCCAGGAACACCCGCCGCGGCGACGCACCGAGCGCTGTGATCGCGTCGGCGACGTCGGCAACCGTGTGCCAACGGTCCCCGGCCAGCGGCGCCCAGGGCGCACGTCGCAGAACGAGACGCGGCACCCCGGCTTCGGCGCAGGCCAGCGCCGCATGGCGCGAGATCGTATCGGCATAAGGGTGGGTCGCATCCACCACGGCGGCGATCCGCGCATCGGCGAGATAGCGAACCAGCCCGGCGACCCCGCCGAAGCCGCCGGACCGCGCCGGAACCGGCTGGGCGGCGGGACGTTCGGTGCGTCCCGCAAGCGAGAGGATCACGCTAAGATCGATGCGGGCGGCAAGCCGGCCGGCGAGATCGCGCGCCTCTCCGGTTCCCCCCAGAAGAAGCACCGGGAGTGCGGGCATGGGTGAGGCGGCGGGGGAAGACGCAGGCATGGCGGCGGATGGTGCCCCGCCCGCCCCCTGGCTGTCCATCGTCGGGATCGGGGAGGACGGTGTCGCAGGCCTCTCGCCGACCGCCTGCACAGCGGTGACGGACGCGCGCCTGGTGTTCGGCGGGGCGCGCCATCTCGCCCTTGCCGGCGCCCTGGTGAGGGGGGAGGCCCGACCCTGGCCCAGCCCGTTCTCCGACGGCGTGGCGCAGGTGTGCGCGGCGCGCGGCACCACGGTCTGCGTGCTCGCCTCCGGCGATCCCTTCCTGTTCGGCGTCGGCGCGACCTTGGCGCGCTTTGTGTCGGCAGCGGAGATGCGGGTCTATCCCGCCCCGTCGGCCTTCAGCCTCGCCGCGGCGCGCCTCGGCTGGCCGCTCCAGGAGGTGGCATGCCTCTCCCTCCATGGGCGCGAGATCGCGCGCGTCCGCCCCGCCCTTCATCCCGGCGCGCGCATCCTCGCTCTGACCTCGGACGGCGCCGCGCCGGGCGAGATCGCGGCGCTGCTGACCCGTCTCGGCTTCGGCGCCTCGCAGCTCTGGGTGCTGGAGGCACTTGGCGGCCCGCGTGAGCGAGTTCGAAGCGTCCGGGCCGAGACCTTTGCCTTGACGGACGTCGATCCGCTGAACCTTCTCGCCATCACGGTCGCGGGCGAAGCGGCACCCGTGCTGCATTTGGGAGGTGGGCTTCCAGACGATCTTTTCGAGCATGACGGACAGATCACCAAAAGGGAGATCCGCGCCCTCACTTTGTCCGCTCTGGCGCCGCGACGCGGCGAATGCCTGTGGGATATCGGGGCGGGAGCGGGCTCGGTCGCGATCGAGTGGCTGCTCGCCGATGCCTCGCTGGCGGCGATCGCGATCGAGGCGGTGCCTGAGCGCGCCGCCCGCATCGGCCGCAACGCGGCGGCCCTCGGTGTGCCGCATCTGCGGATCGTCTCCGGTGCGGCGCCGGCCGCTTTGGTGGGCCTGCCGCCCCCCGACGCGGTCTTTGTCGGCGGCGGAGGCGGTGAGGAGGGCGTTCTGGAGGCCGCGATCTTCGATCTGAAACCCGGCGGACGGCTGGTCGCGAATGCCGTCACGCTGGAGACCGAGGCGCGCCTGCTCGACCTTCACGCCAAGCATGGCGGCGACCTGCTCCGCGTCGCGCTCGGCCGGGCGGTCCCGGTCAAGGGGATGACCGGATGGCGTCCGGCCATGCCGATCACCCAATGGGTCTGGCACAAGCCGCGGGAGGCTGGCCGATGATCGTCGCGGGGATCGGCAGCCGGCGCGGCGTCGCCACGGAGGAGGTGCTCGCCGCCATCGATGCGGCGCTCGCCCGAGCCGCACTCTCGCGCGATGCGCTCGACGCGCTCGCGACGCCGGCAATCAAAGGTGGCGAGCCGGGTATCGCCGCAGCGGCGGCGGCATTGGGACTGCCCCTGATCCTCGTGCCGCAGACCCAGCTCGAAGCCGTTGCGGCACGCGCCCAGACGCGCTCCGAGCGCGTGGTGGCGCTGCTGCGCGTGCCCTCGGCCGCCGAAACCGCCGCGCTCGCGGCCGCGGGACCGGCGGCACACCTGCTCGGCCCGCGCCTCGCGCTCGGAATGGTCACCTGCGCCCTCGCCGGAGGCGAACGCGCATGATGGTCCATTTCATCGGCGCGGGACCGGGCGCGGCCGACCTCATCACGGTACGCGGGCGGGACCTCATCGCACGGTGTCCGGTCTGTCTCCATGCCGGCGCGACGGTGGCGCCCGAGCTGCTCGCCTACTGCCCGCCGGGCGCCCGGATCGTCGATACCGCGCCCCTCGATCTCGACCGGATCGAGGCGGAATTCCGCGCTGCGCGGGACGCCGGTCTCGATGTCGCGCGGCTGCACTCCGGCGACCTCTCGGTGTTCAGCGCCGTCGCGGAGCAGATGCGCCGGCTCGACCGGTTGGGGATCGCCTATAGCCTCACACCCGGCGTGCCCGCCTTCGCCGCCGCAGCCGCGCGGCTCGGCCGCGAGCTGACGGTGCCGGAAGTGGCGCAGAGCGTCGTCCTGACGCGGGTGTCCGGCCGGGCCTCGGCGATGCCTGCCGGCGAGCAGCTCTCGGCCTTCGCCGCCACCGGCGCGACGCTTGCCATCCATCTCGCGATCCATGCCCTCGACCGCATCGTCGCCGATCTGATCCCGGCCTACGGCCCGGACTGCCCGGTGGCAGTGGTGGAAAAGGCGACATGGCCCGACGAGCGGGTGTTCGAGGGCACACTCGCGGACATATCCCTCCGGCTCGGCGACGCGCGGCCGAGCCGGATGGCACTGATTCTGGTCGGCCCTGCGCTCGCTGCGCACGGCTTCCGCGACAGCGCCCTCTATGACGTGGATTATGTCCGCCGGTTCCGCGGAGAGAGCACGTGATCCCGGAAACTGCTGCCCGCGGCCTGATGATCGCCGCCCCACGCTCCGGCGCCGGCAAGACGACCGTGACCCTCGGACTTCTCTCGGCGCTGCGGCGACGCGGCGTGAAAGTGCGGGCTGCGAAGTCCGGGCCGGACTATATCGACCCCGCCTTCCATGCCGCCGCAACCGGGATGCCGGGCCTCAATCTCGACAGCTGGGCCATGCCCCCGGACCTGCTCGGCGCGCTCGCGGCGGAGGCGGCGGCCGGAGCCGAGATCCTGATCCTGGAAGGGGCGATGGGCCTGTTTGACGGCGTGCCGAGCGCGCCGGGGCGGACCGGCGCGGGGGCGGACGTCGCCGCACGGCTCGGCCTTCCGGTGCTGCTCGTGCTCGACGTTTCCGGTCAATCGCAGACCGCCGCCGCGGTGGCGCGCGGCTTCCTCACCCACGACCCGCGTGTCCGCATCGCCGGCATCGTGCTGAACCGGCTCGGAAGCGCGCGGCACGAGCGGCTGATCCGCGAAGCGATCGCCCCGCTCGGCGTTCCGGTGCTCGGCGCGATCCCGCGCGACGGCGCCCTCGCTCTGCCCGAACGCCATCTCGGCCTGGTTCAGGCAGGCGAGCATGCGGACCTTACGGACCGCCTCGCCAAGCTCGCGGACATGGCCGAGCATCATCTCGACCTCGACGGCATCGTGGCCGCGGCCGGAGCGATCACGCCCTCGCACGCGCACGCTCAGCACCTCCCGCCGCCCGGCCAGCGGATTGCGCTCGCCCGCGACGCCGCCTTCAGCTTCGTCTATGCCCATCTCCTGGCGGCCTGGCGGCGCGCGGGAGCCGAGATTGTCCCCTTCTCGCCTTTGGCGGACGAGCCGCCGGACCAGACCTGCGACGCTTGCTGGCTCCCGGGCGGTTATCCGGAACTGCACGCCGGCCGCCTCGCCGCCGCCGACCGCTTCAAAGCGGGCATGGTGCGCTTTGCGCAGGCAAGGCCCGTCCATGGCGAGTGCGGGGGCTATATGGTGCTCGGCACCACCCTCATCGACGCGCAGGGCGATGCGCATTCCATGCTCGGCCTGCTCGGGCTAGAGACCAGCTTCGCGCGACGGCGCATGACGCTCGGCTATCGCGCGGCTCGGCTTCTCGCAGCCTCTCCCCTCGGTCCGCCGGGCGCGCGGGTGCGCGGCCATGAATTCCATTACGCCACCATCCTCGCCCGGGGCGGCGACGATCCGCTCGCCGACCTGTCTGACGCGCGGGGCGAGGCGCTCGGCGCGGAGGGCAGCCGGCGCGGGCACGCGACCGGCACCTTCTTCCACGCCATCGCCCCCGACTGACGCTTCCGAACTCCGCGCCGAGCGCCGGCCTTCGCGTCTCAGGCTGCATTTGCGGCATGCCTCCGTGGATCCCGCGGCGCTATACTTCCCAAAACGCGCCGAAACGGCCGTGCGGGGAGACGCGCATCGGAGGACACGCCATGAGATGCCAGATGAAGGACGACGATTTCCGGGCTGCCATCCTGGACATTGTCGGGGCCAAGGATGGACAGGCCATCGTCATCCAAGTGGTCGGCGGCGGCACGATCACCGGCTACGCGCCGCTCAGCGTCGGCCGGGACTACCTGCGCTGTCACGTCTCGGGCGGCACGGGACCCAAGGAGCAGATCGTCCCCTTCCATTCGATCACCTGCGTGCGATAGGGTTCGTCGGCGCGCGCGCCGGTATAGCCGTGCGGCGGGTTCGCATCCAAGGCTCCGCCGAGGATTCGCGCCGGGCATGTTTGCCTGAGCGTCGAGGAGGCGTGCCTTATCGGCAGGAGGTTCAATGACGGTCCACGCGCCCATTCCCGGCAACACGCCGGAATTCGCCCTGATGCGCGAGCAGATGCTGATCGGCGGCCAATGGGTCGATGCCGATGGCGGATCCACGCTGACGGTCGAAAACCCTGCGACCGGGGACATTCTCGGCACGGTTCCGGATGCCGGCAGCGGCGAGACGCGCCGCGCGATCGAAGCTGCCGCGCAAGCCTTCGTCTCCTGGCGCGCCAAGACCGCGGCGGAGCGGGCCACGTTGCTGCACAAGCTCGCCGACCTCCTGCTCGCAAACCAGGACGAACTCGGCCGGATCCTCACCGCCGAACAGGGCAAGCCGCTCGCCGAGGCCAAGGGCGAAATCGGCGCCTCGGCGTCCTATGTCCGCTGGTTCGCCGAAGAGGCGCGGCGCCTTTACGGCGACACCATTCCTTCCCCCTGGCCGGACCGCCGCATCCTCGTCACCAAGGAGCCGGTCGGCGTGGTGGCGGCGATCACGCCCTGGAACTTCCCCTCCTCCATGCTCTCGCGCAAGATCGGCGCGGCGCTGGCGGCGGGGTGCACGGTGGTCTGCAAGCCGTCCGAACTCACGCCCTTCTCCGGCCTCGCCTGGGGCGTGCTCGCGGAAATGGCGGGGATCCCGGCCGGCGTGATCAACATCGTCACCGGCGACGCCAAGTCGATCGGCGGCGAAATGACGGCGAACCCGCTGGTGAAGAAGGTGACTTTCACCGGCTCCACTGCCGTCGGCAAGCTGCTGATGAAGCAGTCGGCCGAGACGATGAAGAAGGTCTCGCTCGAACTCGGCGGCAATGCGCCCTTTCTGGTGTTCGACGACGCCGATCTCGACAAGGCGGTGGAAGGCGCCATCGCTTCGAAATACCGCAATGCCGGCCAGACCTGCGTGTGCGCCAACCGCTTCTATGTCCAGGCCGGCATCTATGACGCCTTCGTCGAGAAATTCGCCGCCGCCTCGCGGTCGCTCAAAGTCGGCGACGGGATGGACGAGGGGGTCGAGCAGGGGCCTTTGATCGAGGAGAAGGCGGTCGCCAAGGTCGAGCGGCTGCTCCAGGACGCCGTCAAGAAGGGGGCGCGGGTCGTCACCGGCGGCAAGCGGCACCCTCTCGGCGGCAGCTTTTTCGAGCCGACCGTGATCGCGGACGCCACGCCCGGCATGGCTTTTGCCCGCGAAGAGATATTCGGGCCGATGGCGCCGGTGTTCAAGTTCGAGACCGAGGCCGAGGCGGTGCGGCTCGCCAATGCCACCGAATATGGGCTCGCCTGCTATTTCTACACCCGCGACCTCGGCCGCGCCTTCCGGGTGGCGGAAGGGCTCGAATATGGCCAGGTCGGAATCAATGCCGGGGTCATCACGACCGAGGTCGCGCCGTTCGGCGGTGTGAAGGAGAGCGGCGTCGGGCGCGAAGGGTCGAAATATGGCTGCGACGACTATCTGAATATCAAATATGTCTGCATCGGCGGCCTTTGAGCCGCCGCAGGCGCCCCGCTCCGGACGGATCCAGTCGGCACGACGTCCGCGAAAGACAACGGCGTAAGCCCAGCACCGCCAAAGGGTTGCCCATGCTGAACTCGGCCGCCCGCGCCGTCGTCTGTCTCTTCGCCTTGCTCTCGCCCGCCCTCGCCGCCCCCTTGGCGGTCGAGGTGCGCAACGACAGCGCGGCGGTGCTGTGCGCGGAGAAGGACAATGTCGCGCTGACCTTTTCCGCGTCCGCGGTGCGGCGTTTCCGGATCGAGGCGGTCCATCCGGCCTATCTCGGGACGCTCAGGGCCGACCGCACGGCCCCCGACTGGACCCAATGCGACATGTCGGGCGATCCCCGCGTGCCGGCGAAGCCGCGGACCGAAATTCTCTATAGTTCGGCGAAATACCGCCTCGTCGGCTTCACCTTCGCGTCCTTCTGGCGCCCGGCAACCGTCCCCGTCGAGGTCGGGGGGCGCAGCTACGAAGGACTACATATGGTGCAGCTGTTCGTTGCGACCCCCCGCGGGCGGTACGAGGCCCTGGTTTTCTACCCGCCCGACGGCTATTGGCGCGCCCGCCCGCTGCCGCCGCCGCATCTGAAGGAGGCGGCCTATGGCTCGTCCTTCCTGGTCGGGCCGGTCGAGGTCGAGGGCCGGCCCGTGGTGCGGCTGAAAGCGGTCGCGTTCGACCCCGCGACCGCCACCTTCACGCTCGGCTTCGCCGCCGGCGGCAGCGCTAAGATGCGGATCGCAGAGTTGAATTCAGAACGGCAGGCGCTCGATATCGGCTTTTCGGCGCCGGTCGAGGGCCGCCCGTTCGCGGCGCTGCGCTCGATGTATGTGACCGCGTTCAACAATGATGCCGCGGCGGTGGCGGTCAAGCCGCCCGATGCGGCGGGATGGCTGGAGAGCCCGATCATGGCGTTTCCCGGCGGCCCGGTCCTGGAACTCTGGGCCGGCCGGGTCGCGCCCTCGCGCCATAATACAAGCGCGCCGGACATGGTCTTCGGGCCGTTTGAAGGGCCCTAACAGGCGATCAAACGCCGGCATTACGGCCGCATGGGCGGGATCGCCCGCCCATGCACGACCGGCGCCGGTCCAGCCGGTCACATCGCCTTCGGCAGGACCGCGATGTCGCGCACCGGGCCCGTGACGCCGGCGATCTTGGCGGCCGCCGTGCCCTTGCCGGTGGCGAGGTCGACGGAATAGAGCGTGTCGCCCGACATGAGCCAGGCGGAATTGCCGCCATTGCCGTCCGAGACGATGTCGAAGGCCGCGCCCTTGCCGGACATGCCGAGCTTGCCGACCGTGTTGAGCACGCCGTCGTTCGGCGGCGCCTGCTTCAGCAGCGTGCCCGAGGCGTCGATGTCGAACAGGGCGGTTTCCTTGGTGCCCTTCACCGAATTGGTATAGGCGCCGGCCACCACGTTCGGCTTCATCTCGCGCATGGCGTCGGCGCCGGCAAAGGCCAGATTGCCGTCGCGGATGACTTTGCCGTCATCGACATTGACGCGCAGGTTCATGCCGTCGGAGCCCATCAGGCGCAGGCGGTCGGCCACCGGGTTGAAGTCGACGGTCGCGACCACGCCGGGCGAGAGCATGCTTTCGAGCTTGGACTTCCCGGTCGCCTTGCCGGTCGCGGTGTCGATCGTGACGATCGCGCCGTCATCGATGACCGCATAGAGCAGGCCGTCCGCCGGGCGCACGTCGATGCCCAGCACCTTTCCGGAAATGCCGGTGATCTTCAAGGTCTTGCCGGCCTTCTTGGCGGCCGCGTCGACGATCACGATGGTGTCGTCGCCGGTCAGAGCGGCGACCGACTGGGCCTGCGCGCCGGCGAAGGCGACGGAGGCGAGCAGCGAAGCGAGCAGGGTGGTCTTGAGCATGCGAGGTCTCCGGTTCGGAACCGGCCATCAGCGCCGGTCGAAAGGGGTACACGCGGCGATGCGGGGCGGATGCAGCGGGGACGGAAAAAAATCGCGGCGATGAAAAAATCCGCCGATGGGGGCCGGCGGACGCATCCCGGCGCGTCATCCGCGTGTACCCTTCCGGTACGAAAGCCGAGCCGGCGCGACGCGGTCCGGCCGAAGGGCGCGAAGGGCGGTATGGAACAGCGGACGCACGAGAGTGGCGCAGCGGCGGGCGAAGCCGGGTTCGATGTCGCGGCGACGCTCGCGGCGTGCGCGGGCGGCGACCGCACGGCCCTGCACCGGCTCTATGAAGCGGAAGCCGACCGGATGCTCGGCGTCGCCCGGCGCATTCTCAAGCGCGACGCTTTGGCCGAGGAGGCGGTGCACGACAGTTTCGTGCTGATCTTCCGCCAGGCGGCGCGCTTCGATCCCGCGCGCGGCAGCGGGCGCACCTGGATCTATGCCATCCTGCGCAATCGCGCGCTGAACATCCTGCGCGGCGAGAAGCGGACCGATTTCGTCGACGATTACGAGCCCTTCGGCCTGGAAGCGGAGGACGAGAGCCCGGAGGCCGCCTTGGTGCGGCTCTCGGAGTCCGGCCGGCTGCGGGCCTGCCTGGAGCGGCTGGAGGCGCCGCGGCGCACCGCCATTCTCCTCGCTTATGTCAACGGCCTGACCCATGGCGAACTCGCCGGCCGCTTCGGCGTGCCGCTCGGCACCATGAAATCCTGGATCCGCCGCTCCCTCCTGAGCCTCAGGGAGTGCCTGGCATGAGCCCCGATCCGCACGCACCCAACCGCTTCGAGGGCCTGGCGGCCGAGCATGTGATGGGCCTGCTCGAAGGCGAGGAGGCGCGCCGCGCCGAGAGGCTGGAACAGGAGGATCCCGGCTTTGCCGCGGCGGTCGAGCGCTGGCGCCTGCGCTTCGGCGAACTCGACGCGACCGCGCCGGCCCATGCCCCGCCGCCGGACCTGCTCGCCCGGATTTCGGCGACTTTGGATGCGGCCGAACCTGAGGCCCCGCCGCAGCCGGAATCCGCGCCCGCCCGCGCCGCCCGGCCCGCGCCGCTGGCGGCGCTGTGGCGGAGCCTCGGCTTCTGGCGCGCGACCGGGCTCGCGGGCGCGGCGGCGAGCCTCCTGCTGGTGATCGGCATTGCCTTCGGTCCCCTCGGGCGCCTGCCGCAGCCGCAGATGGTCGCGGTTCTGATCGGGCCGCAGGGCGAACCCGCCGCCTTGGTCAATGCCTTCGCCGACGGCACGGCGGACCTCATCCCGCTGCGCACCATCGCGGTGCCGGAGGGGCGTGTGCTGGAAGTGTGGACGCTGTGGGACCCGGCGCGCGGCCCGGTCTCGATCGGCCTGTCGAACGAGGCACGCCGCATCCGGCTCGACCTGAAGAACCTGCCGCGCACCGCGCCGAACCAATTGTTCGAGATCACCCTCGAACCCCAGGGCGGCTCGCCGATCGGTCGGCCCACCGGGCCGATCCTGATGAAGGGAACCACCAGCGTCGCCTTGTGACGGGCGCGGCGCGCCCGTCCCTTTGGGCCGAACAGCCGTCAGGTCTCAAAGCCCGGCGATCCGCCATCCCGTCGTCCGCACCGTGGCGCAGGCCGGGGTGCCGTCTTTCCCGGTGCCGATGACGGTCGTTTCGAGGGTCTCGCCGCTCTTGGCCGCGCGGTCGAGCAGGTCCTGCGCGATATCGTGGATGTCGATCTTCATGCGGCGGGACCAGGGCGACGCGGGATCCCCGGCCAATTGGCCGATGCGGATATAGACGAACCGCCGCACCGGGCCTTCGCGGCGGACCTGATCGCCGAAGACTTTCGGTCCCGGCGCGGTCCTCACCTGGAAATCGAACGCGAGCGGCGCGCCGTCCCGCGAAGATTTCGCATCGAGCGGCGAGTCATCCTTGGCCTGGAGGCTGTGGAGCACGCCGGCCACCGGCTGCGCGATGACGATCCGCAAAGTAACCATGGTCGGGTCTCACTGGGAGCGCATGCTCCGGCCGTACGATTGTGCCTCAACCGGCGGCGCCTGCGCGAGGCGGCGGCATGCCGCCCGGCTGCCGAAGTCCAGATTGCCCCCGCCCGAAACCGCGCGGCCATTGTCTCGGCGCCGGTGCGGTGCTAAGAACGCCCCCTTCAAGAGGACGGCCACGCCGATCCAGCCGCCCGGGACCCGATCCCGGAGGCCCCCGCCCGACAGCGCGTTGCGCCCTCGGGCGCGCTCGGCGTTGGGCGCATCCTCGCGAAACACCTTCGACCGCAAGGCCGGAGACCACCGGACGGACCCATGTTCGACAGCCTTTCCGACCGCCTCGGCGGCATACTCGACAAGCTCAAACGGCGCGGCGCGCTCAGCGAGGCCGATGTCGGGGAAGCCATGCGCGAAGTGCGGCGCGCGCTGATCGAGGCCGACGTCGCCCTCGACGTGGTGCGGTCCTTCACCGACAAGGTGCGCGCGCGGGCGGTCGGCGTCGAGGTGGTCAAGTCCGTGACCCCCGGCCAGCTCGTGGTGAAGATCGTCCATGACGAACTCGTCGCCATGCTCGGCTCGGACGCCGATCCGATCGACCTCAACGCCCCCGCCCCGGTGCCGATCCTGATGGTCGGCCTGCAGGGCTCGGGCAAGACCACGACCACCGCCAAGATCGCCAAGCGCCTCACCGAAAAGGGCAAAAGGCGAGTCCTCATGGCCTCGCTCGACACCCGCCGCCCGGCGGCGATGGAGCAATTGGCGACCCTCGGCACCCAGATCGACGTGACCACCCTGCCGATCGTTGCGGGCCAGTCGGCGGTGCAGATCGCCCGCCGCGCCATCGAGGCGGCGCGGTTCGGCAATTACGACGTCGTGATGCTCGACACCGCCGGCCGCGTCACCCTCGACGAGGCCCTGATGGCGGAAGTGGCCGAGGTCAAGGCCGCGACCAACCCGCACGAAGTGCTGCTGGTCGCCGACAGCCTCACCGGCCAGGACGCGGTCAACACCGCCAAGGCGTTCGACGGCCGCGTCGGCCTGACCGGCATCGTGCTGACCCGCGCCGACGGCGACGGGCGCGGCGGCGCCGCTTTGTCGATGCGCGCGGTCACCGGCAAGCCCATCAAGCTGATGGGCACCGGCGAAAAGATGGACGCGCTGGAGGATTTCGATCCCAAGCGCGTCGCCGGGCGCATTCTCGGCATGGGCGACGTGGTCGCTCTGGTCGAGAAGGCGGTCGAGAATATCGACATCGAGAAGGCCAAGGCGACCGCCGAACGGATGCGCAAGGGCGCGTTCGACCTCGAGGATCTGCGCGACCAGCTCGGCCAGATGCAGAAGCTCGGCGGCATGGCGGGGCTGATGGGCATGATGCCCGGCGTCGCCAAGGTGAAGAACCAGATCGCCGCCGCGAACATCGACGACAAGGTGTTCCGGCGCCAGGTCGCGATCATCAATTCCATGACCCGCCACGAGCGGCGCAATCCCAAGGTGCTCGACGCCTCGCGCAAGCGGCGCGTCGCCTCCGGCTCCGGCACCAAGGTCGAGGAGATCAACCGCCTCCTCAAGATGCACCGCCAGATGGCCGACATGATGAAGGCGATGGGCGCGTCCGGAAAGCGCGGCCCGATGGCCGGGCTCGCCAGCATGTTCGGCATGGGCGGCGGCATGCCCTCGCCGGAAGCGCTCCAGCAGATGGCCGAGAAGATGCCCGGCGGCGGGGCCGGCGGGCTGCCGCCCACCCTGCCGGGGCTCGGCAAGGGGCTTCCCCCGACCTTCCCGGGCAATCTTCCCGGCCTCGGCAATCTGCCGCGCGGGTTCCCCGGCTTGGGAGGCCCGAAAAAGAAGTGACGGCGGCCGGACGCCCCGGCCGCAGACCGGTTTGGACGGCACGCCGACCGATCCCCTCCTCACAGTGCTTACGGGCGGAACCCGGACCGGTGCGAACCGACCCGCTCCGCCTTCAGACCGCAGACACCGAACACGTTTGAAAGGAAGACCCATGTCCCTGAAGATCCGGCTCGCCCGCGGCGGTGCCAAGAAGCGTCCCTATTACCGCATCGTCGTCGCCGATGCCCGGTCGCCCCGCGACGGCCGCTTCATCGACAAGATCGGCACCTTCTCGCCGCTGCTCGCCAAGGATGCCGAGAACCGCGTCGTGCTCGACGTCGAGAAGGCCAAGGCCTGGCTCGAAAAGGGCGCCCAGCCGACCGATCGCGTCGCCCGCTTCCTCGATGCGCAGGGCCTGATCGCGCGCGGCGCGCGCAGCAACCCGAAGAAGGGCGAGCCCGGCAAGAAGGCGCAGGAGCGCGCCACCGAGCGCGCCGCCAAGGCCGCCGCCGCCGCCAAGGCCACCGAGGACGCCGCCGCCGAGTGACGCCGGCTCCGGCGCGGGGCGGCGACGCCCCGTCCGCCGGATCGGCCGGCCGGAACGGGCCGGGTCGTCGACCCGGCTTTCGAACCGCGGCCCAGTCTCAGATGTGGCGCGAGCGGCGGACCGGGCGGATCGACCCCGCCGGTCCCGGCTCTCGCCCACCGCAGGAACGACGGCAGACCCGCTATGGCCAACCCGATCCTGATCGCCCGCATCGGCGCGCCGCACGGCGTGCGGGGCGAGGTGCGGCTGTTCGCCTTCGGCTCGGACCCGGAGGCGCTGCGCGATTATGCGCTCACCGACCCGGCCGGGCGCCCCGTCCGCATCACCCATTTGCGGGCGGCGACGGACCATTTCGTCGCCCGGATCGCCGGGATCGCCGACCGCAATGCGGCCGAGGCGCTGACCAATACCGATCTGTTCGTGGACCGCGACGCCCTGCCGGAGGCGGAGGACGAGGACACCTTCTATCACGCCGATCTGATCGGGCTCGCCGTCGAGGATCCCTCCGGCGCCCCCCTCGGCACGGTCACCGCGCTGCATGATTTCGGCGCCGGCGACATTCTGGAATATGCCCCGCTCGCGGGGGGACCCTCGCGCCTCGTCGCCTTCACCAAGGCCGCCGTGCCGGTGGTCGACATTGCCGGACGGCGCGTCGTGGTGGCGCCGCCGCCCGAGATCGAGGCGCGCGGCGCAGCCGGAGACGCGCCGGGGGCGAGCGACGCGGAGTGACGCGGGCCGGCCGCCGGCCCGCCCGCCTCAGTGCGCGCTCGATCCGCCGATCCGGTCCGACCAGGCGAGGATCAGGCTCGAAAGCACGAACACGGTGTGGATGATGACCAGCCACATCAGATGCGTCGTGTCCGCCCCGGCATCGAGATTCATGAAGGCCTTGAGCAGGGCGATGGCGGAGATCGCCACGATCGAGGCGAGAAGCTTCTGCTTCAGGCCGGAGAAATCGACCTTGGTCATCCAGTCCGGCCAATCGGGATGGCCGTTCGAATCGATCTTGGAGACGAAATTCTCGTAGCCCGAGAAGATCACGATCAGCACCAGATTGCCGGTGAAGGTGAGGTCCACCAGCGTCAGCACGCCGAGAATGATGTCGGTCTCGCTCGCGCCCACGGCATGGGTCACGAAGTGCAGCAGTTCGTG
The DNA here is from genome assembly GCF_004346185.1 of Aquabacter spiritensis. GTDB lineage: Bacteria > Pseudomonadota > Alphaproteobacteria > Rhizobiales > Xanthobacteraceae > Aquabacter > Aquabacter spiritensis. The sequence goes on from NZ_SMAI01000001.1 coordinate 727,062, forward strand.
GCCGAACTTGAACAGCAGCACCATCAGCGCGACGACAAGACCGAGATAGAACGGCGCCATCAGCCAGCGGCTGCGGAACAGGATCTGCTCGATGCCCTTCTCGATCATCCTCGCCTCCCTTGCGCCCGCCCTGAGGTGCCATGACCGGCCGGGCGCGGGCAAGAGGCGAAGCGCCGCTATTCCTTCACGGCGCCGGTCATGGACGAGACATAATGCTCGACGAAGAAGGAATAGAGGATGACCACCGGCAGCGAGCCGATCAGCGCGCCGGCCATCAGCGCCCCCCATTCATAAATGTCGGACCGCACCAGTTCCGTCAGAACGCCGACCGGCACGGTCTTGTTCTCGGAGGATTGGATGAAGGTCAGCGCATAGATGAATTCGTTCCAGGACAAAGTGAAGGAGAAGATGCCCGCCGAGATCAGGCCCGGCACCGAGAGCGGCAGCAGAACCTGGATCAGGATCTGCCAGCGCGAGGCGCCGTCGACCAGCGCGCATTCCTCCAATTCGTACGGGATGGAGCGGAAATAGCCCATCAGCAGCCAGGTCGAGAACGGCACCAGGAAGGTGGGATAGGTCAGGATGAGGGCGAGCTTGGTGTCGTAGATGCCGAGCTTGAACACCATCAGCGCCAGCGGGATGAACAGGATCGAGGGCGGCACGAGATAAGCGAGGAAGATGCCGAGCCCGACCCAGCGCGAGCCGTGGAAGCGCAGCCGCTCGATGGCATAGGCCGCGAACACCGACGTCACCAGCGAGATGAAGGTGGCGCAGACCGAGATCAGCATCGTGTTCCAGAGCCAGCCGGGATAGGAGGTCTCGAACAGCAGATAGCGGATATGCTCCAGCGTCGGCTCGACCACCCAGAGCGGGGAATAATTGGCGTAATCGGTGAGCTGGTGGTTCGGCTTGATCGCGGTGATCGCCATCCAATAGAACGGAAACAGCAGCACGAACACGAAGACCAGAAGCGGCAGCATGACGGTGACGAGCCGCTTCGGCAGACTGTCGAGATAGCTCATCCCGGTCGAATGGTCGGACGTGCCCTGATCGGGTGTTTTCTGAGCGGACGGATTCTGAGCGGTCATGCGCCGGTCCTTGAAAAAGACGCCCGCGGGCGGAAGAAACGGGGCCGGGACGCCATGCTCAGTCGCCCCCGCCCTGCTGCCATTTGCGGCGCTGCAGGCCGAAATAGCTGAACAGGATCGCAGCCAGCAGAAACGGGATCATCGCCACCGCGATCGCCGCGCCCTCGCCGAGCTGCCCGCCGGGAATGGCGCGCTGGAAGGACAGGGTCGCCATCAGATGGGTCGCGTTCAGCGGGCCGCCGCGGGTGAGCACATAGATGAGCTGGAAGTCCGTGAAGGTGAACAGGACGGAGAAGGTCATCACCACGGCGATGATCGGCGAGAGCATCGGCAAAGTGATGTAGCGGAAGCGCTGCCACCCGCTCGCCCCGTCGAGCGTCGCCGCCTCGTGCAGCGAGGGCGGGATGGTCTGGAGGCCGGCGAGCAGCGAGATCGCGACGAAGGGAATGCCGCGCCACACATTGGCGGCGATCACCGAGGCGCGGGCATTGGTGCTGTCGCCGAGGAAATTGATGTTCTGGTCGATCAGGCCGAGCTTGATCAGGGCCCAGGAGAGAATCGAGAACTGGGCGTCGAAGATCCACCAGAAGGCGATCGCCGAGAGCACGGTCGGCACCACCCAGGGCAGCAGCACGACCGCCCGGAAGAAGGCCTTGAACGGCAGATGCTGGTTCAGCAGCAGCGCCAGCCAGAGGCCGAGGCCGAATTTCAGGATCGAGGCGCCGGTCGTGTAGAGCAAAGTGTTGAAGACCGCGAGCCAGAACACGCTGTCGATCCACAGCAGCTCGTAATTCTCCAGCCCGACGAACACGCCGTCGCGGCCGATCCGGGTGTCGGTGAAGCCGAGCCAGACGCCGAGGCCGAGCGGATAGGTGAGGAACAGCAGCAGAAACACCGCCGCCGGCAGGAGGAACAGCAGGCCCAGAACGTGCCGGCCCTGGCCGATGCCGGACCACCAGGACCTGCTGCGCGCCCGTGCCCCCGGTGCCGCGATATCCGCCATCTGTGACCTCTCCCTGGTGAGCTACGCGGTGAGCGATCGGCCCCGCCGCCGGCCGTGACGCGCCGGCGATCCGGTGCGCGGCCCCGCCCGGTTCGACCGGCGCCGGCCGCGCGGCGTGCCGCACGGCGCGGGCGAAGGGCGGCCGGCTCCGGCCCGCCCCGCGATGAAAAGTGCCGCCGCTCCACCCGTCCCTGACCGGGCGGAGCGGCGTGCGGGTCAGCCGCGATAGATGCGGCTCGCCCGCATCTCGGCGCGCTTGGCCGCCTCTTCGGGCGTGCGCTGCCCGGTCGCCGCCTCGGCGACCATGTCCACCACGATCCAGTCGGCCATGGCGGCCGCGGATTGGGGGCCGAGCGGGCCGGAATAGCCGTTCGGGCGCAGGAGTTCGGAGGCCTTGGCGTACGGCGCGTGGTTCGGATCCGAGGTCCAGATCGGATTGCTGGCGAACGCCTTGAGGGTCTGGCAGCAATAGCCGCTCGATCCCTGGATCCAGGCATTCATCTGCGGCGCGTCGAACATGAAGGACATGTAGGCGAGCGCCGCCTGGGGATATTTGGTGTATTTGAAGATGCAGGCCGACGTGGTCTGGGTGAGTTCCGCCGGGCCGCCCGGACCGACCGGCATGTTGGTGGTCTTGATGTCCTTCGCCATGTCGGCGAGCTTCGGATCGTTCTTGGCCGCGTAATAGAGCGACACGCCATTGGCCGTGACGGAGATTTCTCCGGCGAGGAAGGCGCGGTTGTTGTTGACGTCGAGCCAGCTTTCGGTGCCGGGAATGAAGGTCTGGTACAGCTCGCGCGCATAGCGCAGGGCGGCGACCGTCTCGGGGCTGTTGATGACGACCTTGGACTTGTCGTCGACCATCTTGCCGCCATGGCTCCACAGCACCCAATGGCAGAAATTGTTGCCGTCGCCGACGCCGTGGCCGAGGGTGAAGCCCATCGGATGGTTCTTCGCCTTCAGAGCCTTGCCGAGTTCGAGCAATCCCTTGGTGTCGTTCGGGAATTGCGAGAATCCGGCATCCTTGACCCAGCTGTCGCGATAGCAGATCGCATTGCCGATCGTGGCGAGCGGGAAGGCGATGAAGCGGCCGTTCGCCTTGGCATAGGCCTCATTGCCGGGATACCAGCCGCCATATTTCCCGCCGAGCGCGGTCGCGAGGTCGGTCACGTCCATCAATTTGTCGGGATATTGCTGGGCATCGTCGAACCACACCCAGACGATGTCCGGGCCGGATCCGACATTGGCGGCCACGGCGGCCTTGGGGCGGATGTCCTCCCAGCTCTCCTTGTCGATGCGCACCTCGACGCCCGTGGCCTCGGTGAACTTCTTCGTGTTGGCGAGCCAGGCCTCTTCCTCGGCCTTGATGAAGGGCGACCAGCGCAGCATCCGCAGCGAGGCGCCGGGCTCCGGCTTGTATTGCGGGACGGACTGGGCGAAGGCGCCGCCGGTGAAACCCGGAAGGGCCGAGGCCCCGGCAAGGCCGGCGCCGCCGAGAAGGACATTGCGTCTCGAAATGGTCATGGCGTTCCTCCCACACTCTTCGTTGCGTTTCCTCGCGCGCCGGATCCGGCTTCGACCGGATCTTCGGCTCTCCTCTCCAAGGAGCTGCCGCCGCGCCCCCCCGGATGCGGACTTCCGCATCCCGGGTGATCGTCGCGTGCTCCCGGCCGCCCGCCGCGTCCGGTTTCCGGCGCGTTTATGTGCGGGCGCGTTTACCCGTCGAGGCGCGCGCCGCTCGCCTCGTCGAACAGATGCGGCATGCCTTTCATCGGCGAAATCTTGATGGTTTCCCCCGGCTGGAGCGTCATGCGCTCGCGGAACAGGCAGGCGATCTCCTGGCCCTTCGGCCCGCCGAGACGCGCCACGACCAGCATTTCCGAGCCGGTGGGCTCGACCACGATGACTTCGGCGGGGGCGCCGTCGGGAACGATGCGGATATGCTCGGGCCGCAGCCCATAGACCGCCCGGCGGCCATGATGGGTGGCGGCGATGCCCTCGAGCGGCATCATCACGCCGCTGTCGCAGCGAAACTGGCCGGTGCCGTTCACCTCGACCGTGCCGCCGATGAAATTCATCGCCGGCGAGCCGATGAAGCCGGCGACGAACTGGTTGGCCGGCTTGTCGTAGAGGTCGAGCGGCGCGCCGATCTGCTCGACCACGCCGTCATGCATGACGACGATCTTGTCGGCCATGGTCATGGCCTCGATCTGGTCGTGGGTGACGTAGACCGTCGTGGTCTTGAGGCGCTGATGCAGCTCCTTGATCTCGGTGCGCATCTGGACCCGCAGCTTGGCGTCGAGATTGGACAAGGGCTCGTCGAACAGGAACACCTGCGGGTCCCGGACGATGGCGCGCCCCATCGCGACGCGCTGGCGCTGGCCGCCGGAAAGCTGGCGCGGATAGCGGTCGAGCAATTGGGAGAGGCCGAGAATCTCGGCGGCGCGGGCGACCCGCGCGTCGATCTCGCTGCGCGGCGCCCCGCGGAGCTTCAAGGAGAAGCCCATATTCGCGCCGACCGTCATGTGGGGATAGAGGGCGTAATTCTGGAACACCATGGCGATGTCCCGCTCCTTGGGCGGGACGTCGTTGACGACGCGGTCGCCGATCCGGATCTCGCCGCCCGTGATGTTCTCGAGCCCGGCGATCATGCGCAGGAGCGTGGACTTTCCGCAGCCGGACGGACCGACCAGAACGACGAACTCGCCGTCCCGGATGTCCACGTCGACCCCATGAATCACGCGGGTCGTGCCGTAGGCCTTCTTCACACCCCGAATGTCGACGGTGGCCATGCCTTGTCTGCTCCCGGACGTCCAACCCTATCCGGGACCCTGTCGGGACTCCGGCATTTGCTCTGGCCGCGCGAGGCGCCCGTCCTGCCCGTCGAGGGGCCGGCGCAGGGATCATGGGGGGAGGCTGCGCCGCGATCAAGCGAAACTTAAAACGATTGAACCAAAGGAGGAGGCGGATTATTTCCGAAGCTCCGAAGGCCCGCACACGGTCCGCCGACGCGAGAAAGCCCGCTATGACAGCAGATCCCCGCCCTGTCCTGCTCCTCACCGGCACGATCATGGACAAAGTCGTCGAGCCGCAGCTCATGCCGCAGTTTCAGCTGATCGGCGGCGATGATGTCGAGGGTGCCGTCGCCGCCCACGGCGCCGCCGTGCGGGGCGTGGTCACGCGCGGGCGGCTCCCCGTCACCGACGCGCTGATGGCGCGCCTGCCCAAGCTCGAGATCGTCGCCAATTTCGGCGTCGGCTACGACACGGTGGACGCCGCCGCGGCGGCGCGGCGCGGCGTCGTCGTGACCAACACGCCGGACGTGCTCAACGAGGAGGTGGCCGATCTGACCCTCGGTCTGCTGCTCGCCACGGTGCGCGAGATCCCGCAATCCGACCGCTATCTGCGCGCCGGAAAATGGGCGTCGGCGCCCTTCCCGCTCGGCGCGACGCTGCGCGACCGCAGCGTCGGCCTGGTCGGCATGGGGCGCATCGGCCAAGCGATCGCGCGCCGCCTCGCGGCGTTCGGCCTGCCGATCGCCTATCACAGCCGCAACCCGGCGCCGGACGTGCCCTACCGCCATTATCCCAACCTGGCCGACCTCGCGCGGGACGTCGACACCCTGATCCTCATTCTGCCGGGCGGGCCGGCGACGCGCGGCCTCGTCGATGCCGAAATCCTCGCCGCCCTCGGCCCGCGCGGCATCCTGATCAATGTCGCGCGCGGCTCGGTCGTGGACGAGCCGGCTTTGATCGCCGCGCTCGAGGCCGGCACCATCCTCGCCGCCGGCCTCGACGTGTTCGCCGACGAACCCAACGTGCCGGAGGCGCTGCGGGCGCGCGACAATGTCGTGCTGCTGCCGCATGTGGGCTCGGCCACGCATTTCACGCGCGCGGCGATGGGCCAGCTCGTCGTCGACAATCTGCGCGCCTGGTTCAAGGGCGCGGGGCCGGTCACGCCGGTGGCCGAGACCCCGTGGCCGCCCCGCGGCGCGTAGGCCGGCCCGCGAGCGCTCCCGCCGGCCGCCGAAGCGCTTCACCTGCGGTCGCCGCTGGACTAGCGTGGCGATCGCCATGCTGCGTCGCTCGCCCGCCATTCCCGCTCTGCTGCTGGGCCTCGCCCTCGCGGCCGGCGCGCACGCGCAGACCGCCCCGCCGCGGAGTGGTCCGGACGCCGGAAAGGGGCAGCCGCGGGCCGCGCCGAGCCGGCCCCCGCCGGCCCCCGCGCAGCCCCAGGCGGCCCGGCCGGCGCCCGCGCTCCTCGCCGCCGGACAGAAGATCGCCGGCCCCTTCATCCTGTCGAGCGCCGACGGCAGCCGGGCCTGCCCGATGACGCTGCGCGCCGAGGCCGCCGGGGCCGTGCTGGCCGCGGTCCCCGACATCCCCTGCCCGGTAATCTCGTTCGTCGCGCAGATCGTCGGCTGGCTGCCGGACCCTTCGGGGGCGATCCGGCTCCTCGCCGCGGACGGCCGCACCGTCGCGGAATTCACCGAAGCCACCGGGGGCGCCTACGAGGCCCTGCGCGAGGGCGACGGCGTCTATTTCCTCACGCCCCCGACGGCGGTGGTCGGCGTGGAGGTGAGCCCCGAGGAGATGATCGGGGACTGGATCCTCGCCCGCGCGGCCAACGCCCCGCCGCTCTGCCGCTGGACCCTGACCGACGAGCCGGCCCCCGGAGGCGCCTTCAAGGTCCGCGTGGCGGCGGGCTGCGACGCCGTGCTCGCCGACTTCGCGGCGCCGATCTGGCGCATCGAAGGCGGCAATGTGGTGGTCGGCGGACGTCCCGAATCGACGCCTCTGCGATTCGCGCGGCAGGAAGATGGGGGCTGGGCCAAGACGCCGGAGCGGGGTCGGCCGCTTCTTCTGTTGCGTCCATGACACAGGTCCGAGGCCGCCAAAGCGCGGCTTCGCGCCCCCATAAAGATCCGCCTCAGGTTGTACAAATTCAGCTTTCCGACCGACGTTGCAGAAGCGCAACACAAGAATCCAGCATTCATGCGGGTTTGCCAACTTTTTAGGCAGGCGCTGCCCGATTTTTCCCATTGGAGCAATTGAAAAAGTTTGTCTCAATCATGACAGAGATCCATTGGGGGTACTGATGAAAAAGCTTGTTCTCGCCACTGCGGCCAGCCTCATGATCGCCGGTGCGGCATCGGCGGCGGATATGGCTGTTCCCGTCAAGGCCGTCGTGCCTCCGCCCCCGCCCCCGCCGGTGTTCGACCTCGCCTTCGGCGTGACCGGCACGTCGGACTATCTGTTCCGCGGCATCAGCCAGACCAACAACAATCCGGCGATCCAGGGCTTCGTCGAGCTCCAGGCCTTCAACTGGGTCTATGTCAACGTGTGGGCGTCGAACCAGAACTGGGTCGGCAACTTCCTGATCGACGGCAACAGCTCGCTCGAAGTCGATCTGTCCGGCGGCCTGCGCCACACCTGGGGCGGCCTGACCCTCGACGTCGGCGGCATCTACTACATGTTCCCGGGCAGCACTTCGAGCTTCGACCCGGCGACCGGCTTCAACACCGGGCTCGGCTCGAGCGACTTCAATTATTGGGAAATCTACGGCAAGGCGAGCTACGCCTTCAACGATTGGCTGACCGTGGGGGCGAACCTCTACTGGACCAGCGACATGTACGCGACCGACACCAACGGCACCGCGCTGTCGGGCACCGCCAAGGTGACCCTGCCGGCCTTCGGTCCGGCGGCGGCGTTCGGCTGGTACCTGTCGGGTGAGTTCGGCCGTCAGTGGCTGAGCACGACCGCCTACAATTACACGGTCACCAACGCCTTCGGCCTGACCTTCAACGAGACGATCCCGGGCTACAATTGGTGGAACCTCGGCGTCGGCTTCACCTACAAGGTCGCCACGCTCGACCTGCGCTATTCCGGCACCGATCTCAGCGACGAGGCCTGCGCCTTCATCATCGGCGACCGGGCGTCGTGCGGGAACAAGTTCCTCGCGACCCTGTCCTTCGCGACCTCGCTCAACGCGCTGTAGTCGTACGCTCGACCTTGCGGCGGGGCGATCGCCCCGCCGGCCTGTCTCGGCGCCGCGCGCAAGCGCGGCGCTTTTCTTTTGCCCGGTCCTCGGAAGGTTCACCGCGTCGCGCGGCCGATCGACAGGCTGGGGGACCGCACCGCTGCCGCGGTTCGCGGCGATCTCCGCCCCCGCTCAGATCAGGCGCAGGCCCTTCAGGCTGGCATGGCCGTCTTTGCCGACGATGATGTGGTCGTGCACCTCGATGCCGAGCGGCTTCGCCACGTCGATGATGCGCTTGGTCATGTCGATGTCGGCGCGCGAGGGGGTCGGGTCGCCCGACGGGTGGTTGTGGCACAGGATCAAAGCGGTCGCCGAAACTTCCAGCGCCCGCTTCACCACCTCGCGGGGATAGACCGGCGCATGATCGACCGTGCCGGTCTGCAGCACCTCGTCGGCGATCAATTGGTTGCGCTTGTCGAGGAACAGGACCCGCACCTGCTCGCGCTCCGAAAAGGCCATGGCGGTGCGGCAATATTCGATCACCGCGCTCCACGAGGCGAGCACCGGACGCCGCTTGACCTGGCCCCGCGCGATGCGGTGCGCCGCCGCCTCGACCAGCTTCAGCTCGGTGACGATGGCCTGGCTCATGCCGGCGGTTTCGGCGAGCAGCGCCGCCGGCGCCGCCAGCACCTCGGCGAACGAGCCGAACCGGTCCACCAGCGTCTTGGCGAGCGGCTTCACGTCGCGCCGCGGCACCGCGCGGAACAGGACCAGTTCCAGGAGTTCGTAATCGGCGAGCGCCGCCGCCCCCGCCTCGCGGAAGCGCGCCCGCAGCCGCTCCCGATGGCCGTGGAAATGCGGCGGCGCGTCCGCAAGTCCGTCATCGGGGAGGTCGGCCATGGTCAGGTCGGCAGATACGGGGGCTTGTGATAGCCCTTCGGACTCTGGGTGAAGATCTCGACGCCGGTCTCCGTGACGCCGACCGCATGCTCGAACTGGGCCGAGAGGGAGCGGTCGCGGGTCACGGCGGTCCAGCCGTCCGACAGCACCTTCACGTGCGGCCGGCCGAGATTGATCATCGGCTCGACCGTGAAGATCATGCCGGGCCGCAATTCCGGCCCCTCCCCGCGCCGCCCGACATGGACGATGTTCGGCTCGTCGTGGAACACCTGGCCGACGCCGTGGCCGCAGAAATCGCGCACCACGCTCATATGCTGCGGCTCGACGAAGTCCTGGATCGCCGCGCCGATATCGCCGACATGCCCGCCGGGCCGGATCGCGGCGATGCCGCGCATCATCGCCTCATAGGTCACTTCGAGCAGGCGCTCCGCGCGGCGCGGCACCGGGCCGATGGCGAACATCCGGCTGGAATCGCCGTACCAGCCGTCCAGCACCAAAGTGACGTCGACATTGACGATGTCGCCCTCGCGCAGCGGGCGCGCATTGGGCATGCCGTGGCAGACGACGTGATTGACCGAGGTGCAGACCGAATAGCGGTAGCCGCGATACATCAGGGTCGCGGGATAGGCGTTGTTCGCCAGGGCGAAGTCGAAGATCAGCTTGTCCACCGCCTCGGTCGAGACGCCGGGGCCGATCATCTCGGCGACGAGGTCCAGCACCTGCGCGGTGAGCTGCCCGGCCCGCCGCATGCCCGCGAAGCCGTCCGGCCCGTAGAGCTTGATGTGTCCGGTCTTCCGCAGCGGCGCCTTCGCCGCTTCCACATAGATCATGAACGCCGTCCTGCAGGCACGCCCCGCGCCATCGTGAGCCCGCTTCAGATTTAGGCGAATGGCCGCGCAAAGCAAGCGGCGGCGCCGATCACGGATGCGGAAGACGGCGAATCGCGGGTCCGCTCAGGTGCGGACGTCGCTGCGGCCCATCAGGCAGATCAGGGTCTGGGTGGCGGTCGCGCAATGGACCCGTTTGCCGCCGCTCTCGGCGAACACGTCGATCTTGACCACGGTGAGGGTGCGGCCCGAGCGCACGACCTCGCCCAGCGCAACCAGCCGCTCGCCGCGTCCCGGCGCCATGATGTTGATCTTGTATTCGACCGTGAGGATGGTCGAGTCCGCCGGAAACAACGTGAAGGCGGCATAGCCGCCGGCGGTGTCGGCGATCGCGCCCACCGCGCCGCCATGGAAAAAGCCGTGCTGCTGGGTCACCGCCTCGCTCTGCGGCAGGAGCACCTCCGCCCGCCCCGGCCCGACCGCGCCGATCTGCGCGCCGAGATGCGCCATGAAGGGCTGGCGGGCGAAGCTGTCGCGCACGCGCGCCTCGTAATCGGGATCCGGCGGAGCGAAAGCGGGCGCGGCGGGAAGGGTCATGGCGGCATCCAGATGGTGGTCATCCGCATAGAGCCGCAACCCGGTGCGGGAGGCAAGCCGTGCCGCCCCCCGTGCCGCCCCCCGCGCCGCCCGACCTATTGGACGAAGATGTTGCGCAGCGTGCCGATGCCCTCGATCGACACTTCGATCTCGTTGACCGGCTCCTTCATCACGCCGACGCCGAGCGAGGTGCCGCAGGCGATCAGATCGCCGGGATGCAGCGTCATGTCGCGCGACAGCAGCGCCACCAGCCGGTGCGGCGGGAAGATCATGTCGCCGAGCGGATAATTCTGCCGCTCAGCGCCGTTGAGGATGGTGCGGACATGGGCGCCGTCCGGCGGCGCGGCGGGCGCGATCCCCGGGCCGAACGGGCCATAGGCGTCGAACCCCTTGGCACGCGCCCATTGCGGGAAGGTCGGATCCTTGTTGAGGATGTCCGAGGCGGTGATGTCGTTGACGATGGTGTAGCCGAAAATATAGGCGCCAGCCGCGTCCTCCGCGATATTGGTGCAGGTGCGGCCGATGACGATGCCGAGTTCGCCCTCATAAACGGTGCGCCCGGAATAAGCCGGCGGACGGCGGACCGTGGCGCCCGGCGCGGCGGCGGTCGAGGGCGCCTTAAGGAGATAGAGCGGCTCGGCCGGCTCGGCGACCCCGAGCTTGGCCGCGAGGCCGTGGAAATTGTTCCACAGAGCGATGATCTTGCCCGGGCGGCAGGGGGGTTCGAGCGCGACCGCGCCGAGCGCGAGCCGTTCGCCGGTATCGCGGGCGCCGGCGAACATGCAGCCGGAATGCACCGCGATGGTGTCGCCGGACAAACGGCCGATGCCGGTCTCCCCGCCGTGCGAGAAGCGGACCCACTGCGCCGCCCGATCCTGTGCGTGATCGTAGCTGTGTGGGTGATTCTGTGCGTGGTCGTGTGCGTGATCGCGTGTCATGCCCGTCTCCCGCGGCGCGGCCGGCCGCGCGCGGGCGACGGCTCTAACGCCGGTTCTGAAGCGACTCCAGAAGCTCGCGGTGGCGCCGCTCCTGATTGTCGGAATTGACCACCATGACGGCCCAGATGGCCGCCGGCAGCCAGCCGATCAGCGTGATCTGTAAGATCAGGCAGAAGATTCCCTGGAACACCCTGCCGCGCAGCATCAGCGCCAGCCAGGGCAGAAGGACCGCGACCGCGTACATCATGTGCACACTCCGGAAGAGGTGCCATGTGTTACTGGAGGCGGCATCGGAAGGAAAGGGGCGCACCGGCGGAGGGGCTTTGCCCGCGGTCCGGCCGGATCGGTCTGCGACCCTCGCAGGGCGCGCGCGGCGCAGGATGCGCCACCTCGCGCCTTTAGTCTCCGGCGCAGGGCGCCGGACTTGAGCCTCTTCGGCGCAGGACGCCGGTGTTGGGGAAAGCCGGCGGCACAGGGCGCCGCCGGAAGAGCGCGGGAGGGCGCAAAGCGCCGTCCCGCACCGGTCGATCGTCCGCGTCAGACCACGCGGCCGTTGTGCATTTCCTTGATCTGCTCGGGGGTATAGCCGAGCTCGGAGAGCACTTCGTCGGTGTGCTCGCCGAGCAGCGGCGAGCCCGTGACCTCCACCGACATGTCGGAGAACTTGATCGGGCTGCCGACGGTCAGGTACTTGCCGCGCTCCTTGTGATCGACCTCGACGATCGTGCCGCTCTCGCGCAGCGACGGGTCGTTGGCGATCTCCTTCATGGTGAGCACCGGCGCGCAGGGAATGTCGAACTTGCGCAGGATGTCCACCGCCTCGAACTTGGTCTTGTCGGCGAGCCAGGCCTCGATCGTCGCGAACACGTCGAAAATCTTGTCCTGACGGGCACGGGCGGTCATGTAGGCCGGATCGCTGATCCATTCCGGCTTGCCGATCGCCTCGCACACCTTGCCCCAGGCCTGCTCCTGGACGGTGAAGTAGATATAGGCGTTGGGATCGGTCTCCCAGCCCTTGCACTTCAGCACCCAGCCGGGCTGGCCACCGCCGCCCGCATTGCCGCCACGCGGCACGACGTCGGAGAATTCGCCGTTGGGATATTGCGGATATTCCTCGAGATAGCCGACGCGCTCGAGGCGCTGCTGGTCGCGCAGCTTGACGCGGCAGAGATTGATCACCGCATCCTGCATCGAGACCGCGACCTTCTGGCCCTTGCCGGTCTTGTTGCGCTGGTGGAGCGCGGTGAGGATGCCGATCGCCAGATGCATGCCGGTATTGCTGTCGCCGAGCGCCGCCGCCGATACGGTGGGCGGGCCGTCCCAGAAGCCGGTGGTGGAGGCCGCGCCGCCGGCGCACTGCGCGACGTTCTCGTAGACCTTCAGGTCCTCGTAATGATGGCCGTCCGAGAAGCCCTTCACCGAGGCGACGATCAGGCCCGGATTCAGCTCGTTGATATGCTCCCAGGTGAAGCCCATGCGGTCGAGCGCGCCGGGGCCGAAATTTTCCACCAGGACGTCGCTCTCCTTGATGAGCTTGGTGAGCACTTCCTTGCCGGCCGGGGTCTTGGTGTCCAACGTCAAGGAGCGCTTGTTGGAATTCAGCATGGTGAAATAGAGCGCGTCCGCATTCGAGATGTCGCGGAGCTGGTTGCGCGTCACGTCACCCGAGCCGGGGCGCTCCACCTTGATCACGTCCGCGCCGAACCAGGCGAGGAGCTGCGTGCAGGCGGGACCCGCCTGAACGTGGGTGAAGTCGATGATCTTGATACCTTCCAATGGCTTGGACATGTCGATCCCTTTCGAGCGTCTGCACCTGTGCCCGCACCGGCCCCGTTTGGGACCCGTGCGGACGATTACACCCCGCGCGCCTCGTTCGGAGGCCGGCGCCTTCTTCAGGAGCCGGCTTCCGGCGTCGCGGGATCTCTGAGCGGGCCCGAGGGCCCATCAGCCCTCTGCCCCCTGCGCCTCCAGCTCGGAGAGGCGCTTGCGCAGCGCCCGCTCCTCGTTCCAGCGTTGGGTTTCGTCCCGGATCACGGCGACGATGGCCGTCGGCGCGGGACCGCCGGACGTCAAAAGCGCGACCGTGAAGGCGATGGACATGGCGCGCCCGTCCTTGTGGGTCGCCGGCACGCGCAGCAAATCGGTGCCGTAGCGCGTGACGCCGGTCCGCATGGTCTGGTGGTAGCCGTCCCAATGGCGTTTGCGCAGGCGTTCGGGCGTGATCAGATCGAGGGACTGGCCGACGGCCTCCGCGGCGCTGTAGCCGAACATGCGCTCGGCCGCGGCGTTCCACAGCGTGATCGCGCCGTCCGCGTCGGAGACGATGACGGCGTCCCCGATCGCGTGGACGAGTTCAGCATAATCGATCGCCATGGGCCTTCTCTAGCTTAGCAAGGACAGCCGCTTCACGGGGTCTGCGCTGCGGCCGGCACCGGCCTGTCGCAGCGGAATGGAACGTTTCGTCGCGCCTGAGGCTCACTCCGCCGCGATGCGGAGCGGGGCGCCGAGCGCGCCGCTCCGCTTGAGGGCCGCGATGCGCGCCTCGTCGAAGCCGAGCACGCCGGCGAGAATGTCGTCCGTGTGTTCGCCGAGCAGCGGCGAACGTTCCACGTCGACATGGTTGTCGGACAATTTGACCGGGTTGCCGACCGTCACATAGGAGCCGCGCACCGGGTGCTCGACCTCCACCAGGGTGCCGGTGGCATAGAGCGAGCGGTCCTCCGCAATCTCCTTCATGGAAAGGATGGGGCCGCACGGAATGTCGTATCTGTTGAGAATGTCCATCGCCTCGAACTTGTCGTGGGCCATGGTCCAGGCTTCGATCCGGGTGAAGATCTCGTTGAGATGCGGCAGGCGGGCGGCCGGAGTGGCGTAGTTCGGATCGGTCTTCCAGGTTGGCTCGCCGATGACGTCGCAGATCTTCTCCCAGACCGGCGCCTGGGTGATGAAATAGAGATAGGCGTTGGGATCCTGCTCCCAGCCTTTGCATTTCAGGATGCGGCCGGGCTGGCCGCCGCCGCTGTCATTGCCGGCGCGCGGCACGCTGTCGCCGAACGGGATGCCCTCGCCGAACTGGCTGTATTCGGTGAGCGGACCATGGGCCAGGCGCTGCTGGTCGCGCATCTTGACCCGGCACAGATTGAGCACCGCATCCTGCATCGCGGCGAGCACCTTCTGGCCGCGGCCGGTATGCTCGCGCTGGTACAAAGCGGTGACGATGCCGAGCGCGAGATGCAGCCCGGTGCCGCTGTCGCCGATCTGCGCGCCGGACACCAGCGGCAGCCCGTCGCGGAAGCCGGTCGTGGAGGCCGCGCCGCCGGCGCACTGGGCGACATTCTCATAGACCTTGCAATCCTCGAACGGGCCGGGGCCGAAGCCCTTCACCGAAGCGAGGATGAGGCGCGGATTGAGCTCCTGGAGCCGCTCCCAGGTGAAGCCCATGCGGTCGAGCGCGCCGGGGGCGAAATTCTCCACCAGCACGTCGCACACCTTGACCAGTTCCTCGAGCACCCGCTTGCCCTCGGCATTCTTGGTGTCGAGGGTGATCGAGCGCTTGTTGGAATTCAGCATCGTGAAATAGAGGCTGTCGGCATTGGGCACGTCGCGCAATTGGGTGCGCGTCACGTCACCCTCGCCGGGGCGCTCCACCTTGATCACGTCCGCGCCGAACCAGGCGAGCAGCTGCGTGCAGGTGGGACCCGACTGGACATGCGTGAAATCCAGAATGCGAACGCCGTCTAAAGCCTTGCCCATCAGAGCCTCTTGATCCTCTCGGCACGCGCTTGAAGCGACGCTTGTTCTTGTGTGTTCAACCCTCGGAAGAGGCGCGGGCGGGGAGACCCCGCCCGCTTCGGCTGATGCCGGACCGCAGCGGGATCAGGATTTGCGCTTCACCACGCTCTGCGGATTGAGATTGCCGATGCGGCCGCTTTCGGTGCCGGCGGCGGGATCGATGACGGCATTGATCAAAGTCGGCCTGCCGCTGTCCATCGCCGCGTCGACGGCGCGCTTCAGCTCGTCCGGGGTGGTGACGTTGACGCCGACCCCGCCGAAGGCTTCCATCATCTTGTCGTAGCGGCTGTCCTTGACGAACACCGTGGTCCCCGGATCGCGCCCGGTCGGGTCGGTGTCGAGGCCGCGATAGATGCCGTTATTGTTGAAGATGACGATGCAGACCGGCAGATTGTAGCGGCAGATCGTCTCCACCTCCATGCCGGAGAAGCCGAACGCGCTGTCGCCTTCGACCGCGAGCACCGGCTTGCCGGTCTCGATGGCGGCGGCGATCGCGAAGCCCATGCCGATGCCCATCACGCCCCAGGTGCCGACATCGAGCCGCTTGCGCGGCTGGTACATGTCGATGATGCCGCGGGCGAGGTCGAGCGTGTTGGCGCCTTCATTGACCAGGATGGCGTCGGGCCGCTCCTTGATCACGGTGCGCAGCGCGCCGAGCGCGCCGTGGAAGTCCATCGGCGCCGAATTCTTCATCAGGCGCGGCGCCATCTTGGCGATGTTCTCGTCGCGCTTGGTGTTGAGGGTATTGACCCAGTCGGCGGGCGGCGCCTGCCATGTGCCGTCGAGGCCGGCGAGCAGCGCCGCCACCACCGAGCCGATGTCGCCGACCAGAGGGGCGGCGATCTCGACGTTGGAATCCATCTCCTTCGGCTCGATGTCCACCTGGATGAACTTCTTGGGCGCGTCGCCCCAGGTCTTGCCCTTGCCGTGCGAGAGCAGCCAGTTGAGGCGGGCGCCGATCAGCACCACGACGTCGCTGTCCTTGAGCGCGGTCGAGCGCGCCGCGCCGGCGGACTGGGGATGGGTGTCGGGCAAAAGGCCCTTGGCCATGCTCATGGGCAGGAAGGGAATGCCGCTGGTCTCGACGAAGGCGCGGATGGTCTCGTCGGCCTGGGCATAAGCGGCGCCCTTGCCAAGGATGATCAGCGGCCGCTTGGCGCCCTTCAGGACGTCGAGCGCGCGCTTCACCGCATCGGGAGCCGGGATCTGCGCGGGGGCCGGGTCGATCACCTTGACCAGCGACTTGGCGCCGGCCTCGGCGTCCATCACCTGGGAAAACAGCTTGGCGGGCAGATCGAGATAGACGCCGCCCGGGCGGCCGGACACCGCCGCGCGGATCGCACGCGCCACGCCGATGCCGATATCGGCGGCGTGCAGCACGCGGAAGGCGGCCTTGCACAGCGGCTTGGCGATGGCGAGCTGGTCCATCTCCTCATAGTCGCCCTGCTGGAGGTCGACGATCTCGCGCTCGGACGAGCCGGAGATCAGGATCATCGGAAAGCAATTGGTGGTGGCGTTCGCGAGGGCCGTGAGGCCGTTGAGGAAGCCGGGGGCCGAGACGGTGAGGCAAACGCCGGGCTTCTTGGTGAGGAAGCCGGCGATCGCGGCGGCATTGCCGGCATTCTGTTCGTGGCGGAACGAGACGACGCGGATGCCCTCGGCCTGCGCCATGCGGCCGAGATCGGTGATCGGGATCCCCGGCACGCCATAGATGGTCTCGATGCCGTTGAGCTTCAGCGCATCGATGACGAGGTGGAACCCGTCGGTCAGCTCCTGCTCCGCGGCGGCGCTGGGGTCGATGCTGTGTGCTAGTGCGGACATTCCGTTCTCTCCCGGAAATCTTGATCTGTGCCGTCCGGTGCCTTTCCCGTTTCGCCCGGCGGGCCTAGTCGGGAAAGACCCCATGCTTGTCGACATGGGCCGCAAGACCCATGGTGTGCTCGCGCACCAGCCGCTCGCAGAGATCGGCATCGCCGCCCTCGAGCGCCTCGATGATGGCCATGTGCTCGCGCATCGACGTCTCCGACCGGTTCTCCTGGCGCACCGACACGGCGCGGATGGCGCGCATGTGGAGGAACAGGTTCTCGGTCATGTCTACGATCAGCTTGCAGCCGCCCATGCGGATGATCGCCTGGTGAAAGACGATATTGGCCTGGGAATATTCATTCATATGCGCCGCGGGCGGCTCTTTCTCGAACTCGTCGAACAAATGGCGCAGCCCCTTGATGTCGCCGGCGGCGGCGCGGCCGGCGGCGAGCCGCGCCGCCATGCCTTCGAGCGCCGCCCACACCGTGATCATCTCGATGATCTGCCGCTTGGTCTTGCGCACCACGAAGATGCCCCGGCGCGGCACGGAGCGCACGAAGCCCTCCTGCTCCAGCACCGTCATCGCCTCGCGGATCGGGGTGCGGCTGACCCCGAGGTCTTCGGAGAGCTGGCGTTCGTCGAGGCGGAATTCCGTGGTCGAGCCGTAAATGTCCATCTCGGTGATGGCCCGCTTCAGCGCGTCATAGGCCAGCATGCGAAGGCTGGAACTGGCTCCGAGCGGCTCCACATTCAGCTTCGGTGTGTCTGCGACGTGCTGCACCTAGAGGTCCCTTCCCATGGCCGGCGCCTTCTGGCGGGCGCGCGCCGTTGGTGAAATACTGTGTACTGTATGCTACGGCGTGACGCAACCCTCCCCGCCCGAGCGGCCCGCGGTCGAGACCCACGTTCCGGACGGGCGGCGAACCGTCCGTCCGGAAAAGCGCCCGGCGCATCGGGCGCCGGGTCGGCCTCACTCCGCCGCGGCGGGGCGCGGCCCGCCCATGAGGCGGTTCTTGAGCATGGCGATGACCGGCCAGAACAGCATCACCAGCGCGAGCGTGACGATGGAGCCGACCAGCGGGTTGGAGAAGAAGATCCCCATATTGCCCTGCGACACCAGCATCGCCTGCCGGAACGAGCTTTCCGCCATGTCGCCGAGCACCAAAGCCAGCACCAGCGGCGCCAGCGGGTAGTCCAGCTTCTTGAAGACATAGCCGATGACGCCGAAGATCAGCATGACGGCGATGTCGAGGGCGGCATTGTGCACCGTGTAGGCGCCGACCGCGCAGATCACCAGGATGATCGGGGCGATGACGCTGAACGGGATGCGCAGGATCGCCGCGAACAGCGGCACCGTGGTCAGAACCACGATCAGACCGGCGATATTGCCGAGATAGATCGAGGCGATGAGACCCCAGACGAAGTCCTTCTGCTCGACGAACAGAAGCGGGCCGGGCTGGAGACCCCAGATCAGAAGGCCGCCCAGCAGCACCGCCGCGGTCGGCGAGCCGGGAATGCCGAGGGTGAGCATGGGCAGCAGCGCCGAGGTCCCGGCCGCGTGGGCCGCGACTTCCGGCATCACCACGCCTTCGAGCTCGCCCTTGCCGAAATTCTTCCCGTTCTTGGAGAATTTTTTCGCGAGGCCGTAGCTCATGAAGGAGGCCGGGGTGGCGCCGCCCGGCGTGATGCCCATCCAGCAGCCGACCGCCGCCGAGCGGAGCATGCCGACCCAGTATTTCGGCAGCTGCGCCCAGGTCTGGAACACCACCTTGGCGTTGATCTTGGCGCTCTTGCCCTTGAAGGCGAGGCCCTCTTCCATCGTCAGCAGGATTTCGCCGACGCCGAACAGGCCGATGACCGCGACCAGGAAGTCGAAGCCGCGCAGCAATTCCACCGACCCGAAGGTCATGCGCAGCTGGCCGGTCACGGTGTCGATGCCCACGGCCGCCAGCGCGAAGCCGAGCGTCATCGCCGCCAGCACCTTGAAGGGCGATTCTCGGCCCATGCCCACGAAGGAGCAGAAGGTGAGGAGATAGACCGCGAAGAATTCGGCGGGGCCGAACTGCAGCGCGAACTTGGCGATCACCGGCGCGAGGAAGGTGATGAGCAGCACGGCGATGAAGGCGCCGATGAAGGAGCCCGTGAAAGCGCCGGTGAGCGCTTCGCCGGCACGGCCCTTCTGCGCCATCGGATGCCCGTCGAAGGTGGTCGCCACCGACCAGGGCTCGCCGGGAATGTTGAACAGCACCGAAGTGATGGCGCCGCCGAACAAGGCTCCCCAATAGATCGAGGAGAGCATGATGATCGCCGAGACCGGCGACATGGAGAAGGTGAGCGGCAGGAGGATCGCCACGCCATTGGCGCCGCCGAGGCCCGGCAGCACCCCGATGAGCACGCCCAGGGCGATGCCGACGAACATGTAAACGATGTTCATCGGATCGCCGAGAACGCCGAAACCTCCGATTAGTGACGAGAGTGCTTCCACGTTATTCCTCCCCAGAACCCCGGCGCTTCTCGCGCGGGCGTGCGGGTCATGTTGCAGATCAGGTGCCGCGTTGCGGCGCCGAGGGGCCGGCGCCGTCCGAGGTCTTGCGGTTCGGGCCGCCCCCGCCGAGGGGCGGCGGGATCAGTAGCCGAGGGCGCTCTCGATCGGTCCCTTCGGCAGCGGCACGAGGAACCAGATCTCGAACATCACGAACAGGACCAGCGGAACGCCGATCGCGACCGGGAGAATGACGGGCAGCTTGTACTTGCCGAGCCACCACATGAAGAAGGCGATGAAGATCATCGAGGCGAAGTAGATCCCGATGAAATTGATCAGAATGACATAGGCGATGGTTGGAACCAGGACCTTCAGGACGGATCCGAGCTGCTCGCGATCGACGAAATTGCTGCGGTCCGGCGTCTTGGTGAAGAGGGTCATCGCCAGCGTGCCGAGGCTGGAAATGAACATGATCAGCCCCACATAGAAGGGGAAATATCCGGATTGCGGCCCATCCGAGGCCCAGCGGGCGCCGATGCGCCAGCTGTCGGCCATCACGAGCGCCGCGACGCCCATGAAGAGCAGCGCGACGATGACGTCCATGGAGCGGTTGGAAACGGTGTTTTCGGATTTGTCGGTTTCGGTTGCCATGCCATGCGTCCTGTCGGGGACATGCGTCCTGTCGGAGAGACCGGGTCGATGCGACCCAATCGGGGAAATCGTGCCGGCTCCCGCACAAAGGCTCGGGCGGGCGGCGGCGGAACGAAGCCGCGCGGTTCGCGGCAGGCTGCAGATGCGTCGGGTCGTTCGGCCGCCACGAGGCGGCGCGGCTCCTGCCGGCCCCGACAGGGACCGGCCGACCCGGATTCGGCAGGACACGCACTCCGTCCTGGCCGATATTGGTCACACGACGTCTAAGACGGGATCCTCGGACCGGTCAGGCCGAACCGTGCACCGGACGGGAGACCCCGGGGAGGAGCCGGCTCGCCCGAGCCGGCCCTCGACACCGATCACTTCGCGATGAAGCCCGCATTCTCCATGAGCGCGCGGTGGCTCTCGGCGGCCTTGCCGAGCCAGGCCTTGTATTCCTCGCCCGTGAGCATCGTGGTGTTGAAGGCGCCCTTCTGCATGAAGTCCTTCCATTCCGGCGTGTCGCGCACCTGCTTGAACAGGTTCACGTAATAGTCCACCTGATCCTTGGTGACCCGGGGCGCCGTGAAGATGCCGCGCAGCATCAGATATTCGATATCGAGACCAGCTTCCTTGCAGGTCGGGATATCGCCCCAGGACTTGTCGGCCGTGACCAGTTCCTTGTAGGGCATGCGCTGGCTGTCGAAGACGCAGAGCGGCTTCAGTTCGCCGGCGCGCCACTGCGACACGGCTTCGATGGGATTGTTCACCGAGGAGGTGATGTGGCCGCCGACGAGCTGCGCCGCGACATCGCCGCCGCCCTTGTACGGGACGTAGATGAACTTCGCGCCGGTCTTCTGCTCGATCGCGGCGGTGATGATCTGGTCTTCCTGCTTGGAGCCGGTGCCACCCATCTTGAACTTGGCGTCGGAACCTGCCGCCTTCAGGTCCGCGAGATAGCCCTTCACGTCGTTATAGGGCGCCTTCGCGTTGACCCACAGGACGAACTCGTCGAGCGCCAGCATGGAGACGGGGGTGAGATCGTCCCACTTGAACGGCACGCCGGTCGCGAGCGGAGTGGTGAAAAGATTGGAGAGCGTGATGATGATCTTGTGCGGGTTGCCCGCCGATCCCTTCACGTCGAGGAAGCCCTCGGCGCCGGCGCCGCCGGACTTGTTGATCACCACCAGGTTCTGCTTCATCAGAGAATTTTTCTGGATGATGCCCTGGAGCATGCGCGCCATCTGGTCGGCGCCGCCCCCGGTTCCCGCCGGGACGATGAATTCGACGGTCTTGGTGGGCTCCCACGCCAGCGCGGAGAGCGGGCTCAACGCCGCAAGAGCGGCACACACGGCGGCGAATCGCTGCGCCGATTTGGCAACTGCCAAACGCATCTTCATTTCCTCCCGATCGCCCGCCTTCTTGAAGAGGCGGATTGCGTTGATTTAACTACTTGAACGAATTGACTTATTGCCACTCTGGCTAGGAGTGGATCTGGAAAGAGTATATTGTATGTCACCCGTGTGCAATGGAAATTGACAATGTTGAATTCGGTGCGCCGAATACATTTATCTGAAATATAAAATACAATATTCCATTCGCACTTGCAGCATTGGGGCGGGACGCGAGGGCCGACCACCTGCGGATCCGACTCCGGCGGGCGGCGCCCTCAGCGCGGGGCGGACCATTCGGACGGGCCGTCCTGCACCCCCGAATAGAGCCGCGTCATCTCGTCGGCCGCCGCCGCGACCCTGCGGCCGAGACGCGCGATCCGGTCGTCGCTCATGCGCACCGAGGGGCCGGCGACAGAGACCGCGCCGATCGGCTCGCGCCATTCGTTGAAGATGGCCGCTGCGACCGCGCACATGCCGAGCGTGTGCTCCTCCTCGTCCACGGAATAGCCGCGCGCGCCGAGGCGAAGCAGATCCTCGACAAGATCCCGCTCCGAGCGGTGCGTCCGAACGGT
The DNA here is from genome assembly GCF_004346185.1 of Aquabacter spiritensis. GTDB lineage: Bacteria > Pseudomonadota > Alphaproteobacteria > Rhizobiales > Xanthobacteraceae > Aquabacter > Aquabacter spiritensis. The sequence continues at coordinate 749,070 of NZ_SMAI01000001.1, forward strand.
GAAGGCCTCATAGCGGATTTGCGCGAGACAGGCGCCGCGGAACGCGGGGCTTGCGGCAGCGAGGATCGCCTTCCCCGCCGCCGAGGCATGGAGCGGCAGGCGCGCGCCCAGCCGGAAAAAGGCCCGGACCGGAGAATGCCCCTCGGCCTGCGCCACCACGACCAGTTCGTTGCCGTCGAACATGGCGAGGTTCACCGTCTCCTCGGTCTCGTGCAGCAAGCGGCGGATCACCGGCCGGCCGATGTCCGGCAATTTGCGGATGCGCAGATAAGCGGCGCCGATCCGGAACAGGCCGAGGCCCACGGTCCAGAGCCCATTCTCCTGGTCGTGCGTCACCAATTGGCGCTTCTGCAACGTCGCCAGGAGCCGATGCGCCGTCGAGGCGGGCAGTTCCGCGCGCTTGGCGATCTCGCTGAGGGTCATGCCGTCCATGTCCGCGACGAGGCGCAGCAGGGCGATGGCGCGGTCAAGCGACTGCACTTCGCCGCCGTCGACCGCCGAGGCGGGCCGACCGCGGCGGCGCGGTGCACTGCTCAGATCTTCCATCACACCCTTCCCCGCTGCCCGCGGTCTACGCAGGCGGATAGAAGGCGTGATTTCGAGAGCCGGAGCAAGCCGGACCGCTTCAGCGCGCCCTGCGTCAATTTTCCATATTACGGAAAATCATCTCATAAATATCGTTGGACCCAAGACGCGGAGGGAGCCGCGCGCCTGCCAATCTGGCATACATTATACACCATGAACCATGCGGGAGGATCGGCCATGAAGGTGTGTATCTATGGCGCCGGCGCCATCGGCGGTTATCTGGGGGTGCAATTGGCCCAGGCCGGTGCCGAAGTCAGCCTGGTCGCCAGGGGGCCGCATCTCGAAGCGATGAAGCAGAACGGCGTCAAACTGCTGATCGACGGCGAGGAGCGCGTCGCCAAGGTTCATGCGACCGACGATCCCGCCGAACTCGGTCCCCAGGACTACGTCTTCATCGCGCTGAAGGCTCATTCCGTCCCCGGAATCGTCGAGCGCATGCGTCCGCTGCTCGGCAACGACACCAGCGTCGTGACCGCAATCAACGGCGTTCCCTACTGGTATTTCTACAAGCATGGCGGGCCGCTGGAAGGGCGCACCCTCGCCAGCATCGATCCGGGCGCCCGCCAATGGGAGGTGCTGCGCCCGGAACGGGCGATCGGCTGCATCGTCTATCCCGCGACCGAAGTGGTCGCGCCCGGGGTGATCCAGCACGTCTATGGCGACAAGTTTCCCATCGGCGAGCCCTCGGGAGAGACCTCAGACCGGGTGACGCGGCTCGCCGCCATGATGGCCAAAGGCGGCCTGCGCGCGCCTGTCCTCAGCAATATCCGGGACGAAATGTGGCTGAAGCTGTGGGGCAATCTCTGCTTCAATCCGATCAGCGCGCTGACCCATGCCACGCTCGACGTGATCGCCGCCGATCCCGACACCCGCGCCGTGGCGCGGGCCATGATGCTGGAAGCCGCGGCGATCGCGACCCGGCTCGGCATTCGGTTCCGGGTGGATGTCGAACGGCGCATCGACGGCGCCGGCGCGGTGGGCGGCCACAAGACGTCGATGCTTCAGGATCTCGAGCGCGACCGGCCGATGGAAATCGATCCGCTCGTCACCGCGGTGCAGGAAATGGGGCGCATGCTGGACCTGCCGACCCCGACGCTGGATGTCGTGCTCGCTCTAGTGCGCCAGCGCGCCGCAATGGCCGGCCTCGGCGGCCATCTCGCTTTGCCGCCGCTGGTGCCGGCCGACCTGCCGGCCGCGCAGACGCGCCACTGAGCGGGAGCGGTTCGAAATGCGGCCCTGGTGCCCGCCGACGCTCCGGCGGGCGTGGGACTAGTCCGCGACCTCCGCGGCGATCGCGACCACGGGCGCCGATGCCGGAACCCCGGCATTGAGCGCCACGCCGGTGAGCGCATAGCTGAAGATAAGGGCAGCAAACACGGCGATACGCTTCATCATGTGACGGCTCTCGAGCGTCCAGGGAAATCCGTGCGCAGACGCGCGCAAAGGCACGCTGCGGGAAGAATCTTCCCAAGAGGTTAAACTTGGCCGCTGCCGGATGTGTTGCAGCGTGGGGCTTTCAGTGACGGTTAATGCGCCAGCGCGGCCAAGGTTCCCGCGTTTTCTGGACAGAGGCCGCGCGGGCGTCTAGAGCCGGGGTCGAGCGGGCTGAATCGCCCCGCATGGTGAATCCGTCCTTCGTCTCGACCGGCGCCGCGGGCCGCGGAAGGGGCGCAGACCGCCGCGCGGACCGTGCGCTCTGCCCGCGCCCGTTCTCCGGAAAAGATCGCATTTCATGCTCCGCAAGCTGTATGACTGGGTCATCGCCTATTCGGCACGGCCCTCCGCCCCCTGGGCCCTGGGCATCGTCTCCTTCGCCGAGAGTTCGATCTTTCCGATCCCCCCGGACGTTCTCCAGGTGCCGATGACGCTGGCACGGCCTGAAAAGGCCTGGACCTACGCCTTGATCGCGACCTTGAGTTCGGTCGCGGGCGGCCTGGTCGGCTATGCGATCGGTGCCCTGCTCTATGACAGCGTCGGCCTGTTCCTGATCAATCTCTACGGCTATGGCAGCAAGGTGGAAGCGTTTCGCCACGCTTATGCCCAATACGGCCACTGGGTGATCCTGCTGAAGGGCCTCACCCCGATCCCCTACAAGCTCGTGACCATCACGTCCGGCTTCGCCGATTACAGCCTGTTCTGGTTCGTGGTGCTCTCCCTGATCACCCGCGGCGCCCGCTTCTTCATCCTCGCCGCGCTGCTGCACCATTTCGGGCCGGTGGCGCGGGAATTCATCGAGAAGCGGCTGGGGCTCGTCACCCTCGGCCTGTTCGCGGTGGTGGTGGTGGGCCTCGTGGCGGCGGTCTATCTGTTCTGACCGCCCGGCCGGGGCCGGAGGCGTGCCGGGAAGCCTCCCGGCACGGCCCGAACCGGCGGACCCCGACCGCCTCAGCGCGGCAGCGTGGTGGCGCCCATCAGGGCCTTGTCGATCGCATGGGCGGCCTGGCGGCCCTCGCGGATCGCCCAGACCACCAAGGACTGGCCGCGCCGCATGTCGCCGGCGGCATAGAGGTTCGGGGTCGAGGTGAGATAGGTCTCCTCGTCGGCGAGGACATTGCCGCGCGCATCGAGCGCGGCGCCGCTCTGGTCGATCATGCCCTCCCGGATCGGGTGGGCGAAGCCGATGGCGAGGAAGACGAGGTCGGCGCGCAGCACGAATTCGGTGCCGGGCACCGGCTGGCGCTTGGCGTCGACGCGCGCGCAGCGCACCCCGGTCACGCGGCCGTTGCGGCCCTCGATGCCGAGCGTGGCGCAGGCGAATTCGCGCTCCGCGCCCTCGGCCTGGGACGAGGAGGTGCGGAACTTGGTCGGCCAATAGGGCCACACCGCGAGCTTGTCCTCCTTCATCGGCGGCACGGCGCGGATGTCGAGCTGGGTCACCGATAGCGCCCCCTGGCGAAACGCGGTGCCGACGCAGTCGGAGGCGGTGTCGCCGCCGCCGACCACCACGACATGGCGTCCGGAGGCGAGGATCGGCAGATCGCGATGCACCTCTTCGCCGCCCTCGCGGCGGTTCTGCTGGACGAGATAGGGCATCGCGAAATGCACGCCCTCGAACTCCTGGCCCGGCAGGCGCGGATCGCGCGGGGCTTCGGACCCGCCGGCGAGCAGCACGGCGTCGTGACGGTCGAGCAGCTCCTGGATCGGCGTGGTGACGCCGACATTGACGTTGTAGTGGAACGTCACGCCCTCGGCTTCCATCTGGGCGACGCGCCGGTCGATGTGGCGCTTCTCCATCTTGAAGTCGGGAATGCCGTAGCGCAGCAGGCCGCCGGCCTTCGGCTCGCGCTCATAGACGTGCACGTCATGGCCGGCGCGGGCGAGCTGCTGGGCCGCGGCGAGGCCGGCCGGCCCCGAGCCGACCACCGCGACGCTGCGGCCAGTCCGGGTCTCGGGCGGCTCGGGCCGCACCCAGCCCATCTTCCAGGCCTTGTCGGCGATCGCCTGTTCCACCGTCTTGATGGTGACGGGCATGTCCTCGAGATTGAGGGTGCAGGCCTCCTCGCAGGGCGCCGGGCAGACGCGGCCGGTAAATTCGGGGAAATTGTTGGTCGAATGGAGGTTGCGCGCGGCCTCCTCCCAATCGCCCTGATAGACGAGGTCGTTCCAGTCGGGGATCTGGTTGTGGACCGGGCAGCCGGTCGGCCCGTGGCAGAACGGAATGCCGCAATCCATGCAGCGCGCGGCCTGGTTCGCCACCTCGGTATCGGGCAGCGGCAGGGTGAATTCGCGGAAATGGCGAATGCGATCGGAGGCGGGCTGGTATTTCTGATCCCGCCGGTCGATCTCCATGAACCCCGTGACCTTACCCATTCCCATCCTCCGGGAGCCGCGTCGCGCGCGGGCGCCGCTTAGCTCCATTACAAGAATTGTTCCAGCTTGGGGACCCCGGTCTTGCACCGCACGCCCGGCGCCCCGACCGGGCGATCCCGTGACGGCCCGCGGGGCGGACCGCCAGTCCCGGGACGCCCCGGGGCCGCCGTCTCGGCGGAGCCGGGTCCCGCCCGGCCGTCGAACCTAGAGCGGCGCCGCGCTCATTCGGCCGCCTGCAGGCCGCGCAGCTTTTCCATCTCGCGCAGCGCACGGCGGTATTCCACCGGCATGACTTTGACGAAACGGCCCCGGTAATCCGCCCAATTGTCCAGGATCTGCTGGGCCCGCGTGGAGCCGGTATAGTGCAGATGCTTGGCGATCAGCTGGTGGAGGCGCTCCTCGTCATGGCGCGACATGTCGCCCTGAACGTCGATCCGCCCCTTGAATTCGAGATCGCCGCCATGATGGTGCAGCCGCTCGAGGAGGTCTTCCTCCTCCTCCACCGGCTCGATGTCGACCATCGAGAGGTTGCACCGCTTGGCGAAGCTCTTGTCCTCGTCCAGCACATAGGCGACGCCGCCCGACATGCCGGCGGCGAAGTTTCGGCCGGTCTGGCCGATCACCACCACGATGCCGCCCGTCATATATTCGCAGCCGTGGTCGCCGGTGCCTTCAACGACGGCGATTGCCCCGGAATTGCGCACGGCGAAGCGTTCGCCGGCAATGCCGCGGAAATAGCATTCGCCCTCGATCGCGCCGTACAGAACGGTGTTGCCGACGATGATCGATTCCTCGGGGACGATGGCGGAATTGGCCGGCGTCCGGATGATGATGCGCCCGCCCGACAGGCCCTTTCCGACATAATCGTTGGCCTCGCCGACCAGATTCAGGGTGACGCCGGTCGCGAGGAAGGCGCCGAATGCCTGACCCGCCGTGCCGGTGAGGTGGACCTCGATCGTGTCGTCCGGCAGGCCCGCGCCGCCATAGCGCTTCGCCACCTGTCCCGACAGCATGGCGCCGACCGAGCGGTCGACCGAGCGGATCGGGCTTTCGATCACCACCTTCTCGCCGCGCTCCAGCGCCGGCATGGCGCGCGCGATCAAGCTGCGGTCCAGCACCTTCTCGATCGGGTGATGCTGGCGTTCGGTATGGCGGATCGACACTTCGGGCGGCATGTCCGGCTTGGCGAAGATGCGCGAGAAATCGAGCCCCTTCGCCTTCCAATGCGCGATCGCCGGCTCCTGATCGAGGATGTCGCAGCGCCCCACCATGTCTTCCAGACGGCGGAAGCCGAGGCGCGCCATCATCTCACGCACCTCTTCCGCGACGAAGAAGAAATAATTGATGACGTGCTCGGGCGTGCCCTTGAAGCGCTTGCGCAGCACGGGATCCTGGGTGGCGACCCCGACCGGGCAGGTGTTGAGGTGGCACTTGCGCATCATGATGCAGCCGGCGGCGATCAGCGGCGCGGTGGAGAAGCCGAATTCGTCCGCCCCGAGCAGCGCGCCGATGATGACGTCCCGCCCGGTCCGCAGCCCGCCGTCGACCTGAAGGGCGACGCGCCCCCGCAGCCGGTTCGCGACCAGCGTCTGCTGGGTCTCCGCCAGGCCCATTTCCCACGGCGAGCCGGCATGCTTGAGCGAGGTCAACGGGCTTGCACCCGTGCCACCCTCGAAGCCGGAAATGGTGATGTGGTCGGCACGCGCCTTGGCGACGCCGGCCGCCACCGTGCCGACCCCGACCTCGGAGACGAGCTTCACCGACACGTCGGCATCGGGATTGACGTTCTTCAGGTCGAAGATGAGCTGGGCCAGATCCTCGATCGAATAGATGTCGTGGTGCGGCGGCGGCGAGATCAGGCCGACGCCGGGCATCGAGTGGCGCACCTTGGCGATGACCGCGTCGACCTTGTGGCCGGGCAATTGGCCGCCCTCGCCGGGCTTGGCGCCCTGCGCGACCTTGATCTGCATGACGTCGGAATTGACGAGATATTCCGCCGTCACGCCGAACCGGCCCGACGCGATCTGCTTGATGGCCGAGCGCAAACTGTCGCCGTTCGCCAGCGGCTTGAAGCGTTCCGGCTCCTCGCCGCCCTCGCCGGTGTTCGACTTGCCGCCGATCCGGTTCATCGCGATGGCGAGCGTGGTGTGCGCCTCCCGCGAAATCGAGCCGAACGACATCGCGCCGGTGGCAAAGCGCTTGACGATTTCGGTCGCCGGCTCGACCTCGGAAATGTCGACCGGCGCCGAGCCGAATTCCTGCGGATCGCGGATCCGGAACAGCGAGCGGACGGTCAGGAGATTGTCCTTCGCGTCCATCAGGCGGGCATATTCGCGGTAGCGATCCTGGGCATTGCCGCGCACCGCATGCTGGAGCAGCGACACGCTGTCCGGCGTCCAGGCATGGGTTTCCCCGCGGATGCGATAGGCGTATTCGCCGCCGACATCGAGCGCGAGCCGGAACACCGGCGCGTCCGAGAAGGCCAGCGTATGGCGCAGCACGGTTTCCTCGGCGATCTCGGCGAGCCCGACCCCCTCGATGGTCGAGGCGGTGCCGAAGAAATACTTGTTCACCAGTTCGGAGGAGAGCCCGACCGCGTCGAAGATCTGCGCGCCGCAATAGGACTGGTAGGTCGAGATGCCCATCTTGGACATCACCTTCAGCAGCCCCTTGTCGATCGACTTGATGTAGCGCTTGACGATCTCGGTGTCGTCGACCTCCTCGGGGATCTCGTCGCGCATGCCGACGAGGGTCTCGAAGGCGAGATACGGGTTGATCGCCTCCGCGCCATAGCCCGCAAGGCAGGCGAAATGGTGGACCTCGCGCGCATCGCCGGTCTCCACGACGAGGCCGACCGAGGTGCGCAGGCCCTTGCGGATCAGATGATGGTGCACGGCGGCGGTGGCCAGCAGCGCCGGGATCGGGATGCGGTCCGGACCCGTCATGCGGTCGGACAGGATGATGATGTTGTAGCCGCCATGCACCGCCGCCTCGGCGCGCTCGCACAGCCGCTCCAGCGCGCCCTCCATGCCGGCCGCACCCTTTTCGGACGCATAGGTCATGTCGAGCGTGCGGGTGTCGAACCGCTCCTCCATGAAGCCGATCGACCGGATCTTCTCCAGATCCTCATTGGTGAGGATGGGCTGGCGCACTTCCAGCCGCTTGCGGCGGGCATTGCCCTCCAGGTCGAAGATGTTCGGCCGGGGCCCGATGAAGGAGACGAGGCTCATCACCAGTTCCTCGCGGATCGGGTCGATCGGCGGGTTCGTGACCTGGGCGAAATTCTGCTTGAAATAGGTGTAGAGCAGCTTCGACTTGTCGGAGAGCACCGAGACCGGGGTGTCGGTCCCCATGGAGCCCACCGCCTCCTGTCCGGTGACGGCCATCGGCGGCAGAAGCAGCTTGATGTCTTCCTGGGTGTAGCCGAAGGCCTGCTGGCGATCGAGCAGCGCGACGTCGGTGCGCACCTCGCGGGCCTCGACCGGGCGCAGTTCTTCGAGCACGAGCTGGGTGTGCTTCAGCCAGTCCTTGTAGGGATGGGCGCGGGCGAGCGCGGTCTTGATCTCCTCGTCGGGAACGAGGCGCCCCTCTTCGAGATCGACGAGCAGCATCTTGCCGGGCTGGAGGCGCCACTTGGTGACGATCTTCTCCTCCGGCAGCGTGAGCACGCCCATTTCCGAGGCGAGCACGATCGTGTCGTCGCTCGTCACCATGTAGCGCGCCGGACGCAGGCCGTTGCGGTCGAGCGTCGCGACGATCTGCCGGCCGTCGGTGGCGACGATCGCGGCCGGTCCGTCCCACGGCTCCATCAGCGCCGCGTGATACTCGTAGAAGGCGCGCCGCTCCTCGTCCATGAGCGGATTGCCCGCCCAGGCCTCGGGCACCAGCATCATCGCGGCATGAGGCAGCGAATAGCCGCCCTGCGTCAGAAATTCGAGCGCATTGTCGAAACAGGCGGTGTCCGACTGACCTTCATAGGAGATCGGCCACAGCTTGGAGATGTCGGCGCCGAACAGCTCGCTGTCGACCGAGGCCTGCCGGGCCGCCATCCAGTTGACGTTGCCGCGCAGCGTGTTGATCTCGCCATTGTGCGCGACCATGCGGTACGGATGGGCCAGCGGCCATGCCGGAAAGGTGTTGGTCGAGAAGCGCTGGTGCACCAGAGCGAGCGCGCTCTCGAAATCGGGATCGTGCAGATCCGGATAATAGGCGCCGAGCTGGTCGGCCAGGAACATGCCCTTATAGACCAGCGTGCGGCACGACAAAGAGACCGGATAATAGCCGGCGGTGTGCGGGTCGCGGGCATCGTAGACCGCGTTGGAAATGATCTTGCGCAGAACGAACAGGCGCCGCTCGAACGCATCCGCGTCGAACGCGCCGTCGCTCGGGCCGATAAACACCTGGACATGGTCTGGCTCGGTCGGCAGGACGCTCGCGCCGAGCGAGGAATTGTCGGTCGGCACGTCCCGCCAGCCGATCAGAACGAGCCCCTCCTCGGCGATCACCCGCTCGAAGGTCCCGCGCACGATGGCCTTCCCCTCCGCATTGCGCGGCAGGAAGATGTGGCCCACGGCGTAATGGCCCGGCTCCGGCAAAGCGAAGCCGAGGCGGGCGGCCTCCTTGGCGAAGAAGCGATGCGGGATCTGGACCAGCATGCCGGCCCCGTCGCCGGCGCGCGGATCGGCACCCACAGCGCCGCGATGCTCGAGATTGAGCAGGATCTGGAGCCCGTCCTCGACGATCCGGTGCGACTTGCGGCCCTTGATGTCGGCGATGAAACCGACGCCGCACGCATCGCGCTCGTGCTTGGGATCGAACAGGCCGAACGGCTGCGGGCGGCCGATCATGACCGGACCTTTGCCCGAGGCCACCGGAACCGACCCTGCGTCCATCTGATCCGTGCGGTCCGTGTCCATCGCCTCGCCCTTTCCATCGCCGAGCTTACGCTCGAAACCATGCAACTCCTGCACCAGCCCCGACTTCCAGGCACGCAAAGGCGCGCATCCGATCGAGATGCACGCCGTTCGGTGCCGGAATGTGCGAATGATAGGGCAGCATCGCTTCCCTATCCCGCGGAACATGACAGAAAAGCGGCGCGCCCACAAGGGCACCGCCCTCCCTTTGACGGGGGGCGCCCTGCGGAAATTGCGCGCTTGCCCGTCTGCGCGCAAGAACGGTACGGCGCCGCCCCGCTCCGCGCAATGGTGTTGCGAAGCCGGGCCGTGCAGCCCCCGCCCCGTCCGGCGGCGGCGCGGTCGCACAGGCGCCGCAATGGACGTCTCTAGTGACCGCGCAATCTCAGAAGGCCCCGCCATGCGGTTCCGATACCTCATCGCGCTCGCCGCCCTCGCCGGCTCGGCGGCTCCGGCCGCGGCGCAATATTATTATCCGCCGGCCTATGTTCCGGCGCCCGGCCCCTATGCGCCGCCCGGCGCCTACGTGCCGTATGGCCCGCCGGCCTATGGCGCCCCCGTCATGCTGCCCCCGGGCGAAGTGCGCGCCATCGTGCGCAATCTCGGATACTGGCGGGTCGGCCGCCCGGCGCTGACGGGGCGGACCTATTTCGTGACCGCGGCGACCGAGGCCGGGCCGGTTCTCCTCGGCGTCGACGCCTTCACGGGGCGGGTCCAGCCGGTCGGCCCGGCCGACCCGACGCGCGGCATCGGACAGCCCCCATATGCCGCCCCGCCGCTCGCGGCGCGCAGCCCTACGCCCCCGCCTCTGCCGAAGCCGCGCCCGACCGAGATCGAGATGGCCAAGACCGATCCGGCGACGCCGTCCCCGGCCGACGCCCCGCCGCCGGTGAACACCGTGCCGGGCGATTCCGGGGCCGATGCGCCGCCCACGGCCGCGCCGCAGAATCCGCCCGCGCCGGAAGCGGCGCCCGCGCCCGCTCAAGTGGTCGCAGCAGAGCCCCAGCCGACGCCGCCCCAAGCCGCGGCGCCGGCGGCCCGACCCACCGCGCCGGTGGCGCGGACCGGGGCCGGCACAGCGACGCCCGGCGACGTTCCCGCCGGTATCGGCTCGGTGGTGTCGCCCCCCAAGTAAAGCGCGCGGCCCCCGCTCGGCTCAGCGCGCGAGGCCGACCGCGGCGAGGGCGGCGGATTGGCGCGCGGCGACGCCGGTCTCGCTGAAATCGGCGATCGCGGCCTCGAACAGAGCGTGGAAGTTCAGTTCCGCCTTCAAATGCAGGAACACCGCGCCGAGCCCGATCGCGGCGCGGTCCATGAAGACGAATTCGCGCGGCACCGTCACCGGGCCGAGCTGCTTCAGCGCCATATGCACCTGATAGGCCTCGCGCCGGCCATATTGGCCCGGCGCGACCCCGTCGGCGATGCTGCGAACCCGGTCATCCATCAGCGGGCCATAGATGAACCGCGCCCAGATATTGAGCACGTCGATCAATTCCCGCTTCAAGCCGCGGAAGCCCCAGGTCTCATAGGCATGGACCACGCGCGCCTCGTCGCCCGTGCCGAGCCCGCGATAAAGGTCGACCACGCCGGCCACAAAGCTCGGGGGGAAGATGCGGATGCAGCCGTAATCCAGCAGATTGATGCCGCCGGGCCGCCCGTCCGCATCGGCGAACACGGTGTAATTGCCGAGATGGGGATCGCCGTGGATCACGCCGTGCCGGCTGAAGGGCAGCCACCAGGCGGCGAACATCGCCCGCGCCAGCCGGTTCCGCTCCTCCAGCGGGTGATCGACGAAGGCGAGGATCTTGGTGCCTTCGAGCCATTCGAGGGTGAGAAGGCGCCCGGTCGACAGGTCCTCCCGCACCTGCGGCACCCGCACCAGAGGCTCGCCCTTGAGCATCAGGGCATAGAGCGCCGCGTGCCGCGCCTCGCGGCGATAATCGAGTTCCTCGCGCACCCGCGCACCGATCTCGCCGGCGATTTCGCGGGTGTCGATCGCGGGATCCATGCGGCGGTGGAGCTGGAACAGCAGATCGAGCTGGTTGAGGTCCGCCTCGACCGCCGCCTGCATGTCGGGATATTGCAGCTTGCAGGCCACGGCGGCGCCGTCCAGGGCCACCGCGCGGTGCACCTGCCCGAGCGAGGCCGCCGCCGCCGGCACCGGATCGAAGCTCTGGAAGCGGCCCTCCCAGTCGCGGCCCAGTTCGGCCATCATGCGCCGGCGCACGAAGGCCCGGCCCATCGGCGGCGCATCGTTCTGCAGCTTCTGCAGTTCCGTGGCATAATCCGGGGGCAGCAGATCCGGAATGGTGGCCATGAGCTGCGCCACCTTCATCAACGGACCCTTGAGTCCGCCGAGGGCGCTCGCGAGGGCGGCGGCATTGCCCTCCCCGCGATCGAGCCCCAGCAGCCGGGCGCCGGCGATCCGCGCCGCCACCCCGCCGACATTGGCGCCGACGCGGGCATACCGGACGGCGCGGGCGGAGAGGCGGTTGCGTTCGCTGTCGTCGGACATTTGGGCCTTTCAGCGCCGGGCTACGGCTGGGCGGTTCTGCGGGTCCATGCCAGCAGGATCAGCAGGGAGAGCGGCGTCAGAATGTCGGTGAAGAAGATCGGCCCGGCATTTCCGGGCGCGAAGTTTCCGGCCGTCATCATCTGGATCACGTGACCCCACGCGGCACCGCCGAGGAAGAACAGAGCGTAGATGGCGAGGGCGAGGCGAAAATTCCAGCGCGCATAGAAAGCGGCGATCAGCCCCACCACGCCGATGCCGAGATTGCAGACGCCGACCTCGAACTGGAACGGGCTCGGCGCCCAGCCGATCGAGGCGGCGGTCTCGGCGGGAAAGCCGAGATGGCCGAGCGCGCCCCACAGGCCCTGAATGCCCATCGGAAACAGCATGATGTAGCGGATCAGGCGGTCGGCGGCGAAGCCCGGCGGCAGCGGGCGCGGCGCGCGCTGCACCGCGACGAACGCGCAGAGAAGGGCCAGCGCCACCATCACGAGCGGGAACCAGAAGACCATGACACATCTCCGCAAACACACATTCGACGCGGCGATACCCTGGCACTCTCCGGGCCGGTCTGCCACCCCTTCCCGCGGCAGACGGCTTGCCATCGTGCGGCGCCACGCCTAAGCCTGCGGCATGCTTCGCACACGCTGCTGCACGGTCGGTCTCAGGGGATGGGCGCTGCGCCTCGTCCTCGCTTACGTCCTGCTGCTCCAGGGCGTGTTGGGCGCGATGGCCGCCACAGCGCACGCGGTCGCGGCGGCGGACGCGGCCGGCGGACGTCTCTGCGCCCCCTCACGCGCCGATGGCGACCCCCCCGCCGGCGCGCCGCACGCGGATCTGTGCTGCACGCTGGGCTGCGCCGCGGCGCAGCCGGCCCCCGCCGTCGTCCCGACCGCGCTGCGCCTGCCGCCGCCGCCGCAGGTCCGTGCCGCGGAGCCGCGCACCGCCGCACCGGCCGGCCCGGCCGAGATTTTGGCCGCCTTCGAAGCCCGGGGACCGCCGCTGCGGCGCTGAGCCCGCACCGTCCTCTTCCACAGTCTTCGGAGACATTCCATGTCAGGATCCATCCTGCGCGGCGCGCTGTGCGCGGCCGCCCTTCTGTCCGCCGCCCCGGCCTTCGCCCATGTCACGCTCGACCAGCAGCAGGCGACGTCCGGCACCTTCTACAAAGCCGTGCTGAAGGTGCCGCACGGCTGCGGCACCGCCGCGACGACGGCCATTTCGGTGACGCTGCCGGAAGGCGTCGTCTCGGCCAAGCCCCAGCCCAAGCCCGGCTGGACGCTCGCCACCGAGACCGGCCCCTATGCCAAGGCCTATGAGGTGATGCACGGCCCGCCGGTCTCGCAGGGCGTGAAGACCATCACCTGGAGCGGCGGCGACCTGCCGAACGCCTATTATGACGAGTTCGCCTTCATCGCCTATCTGACGCCCCAGGCGAACCCGACCACGCTCTATTTCCCGGTCGTGCAATCCTGCGGCAGCAGCGCGGCGGAGAAATGGACCGAGCTGCCGACGGCCGGGGCGCCCCGCCCGGCCCGGCCCGCCCCGGCTTTGAAGCTCGCCGCGGCGGCGCTGCCGGCCGGCAGCGTCAAGATCGGCGACCTCGTCGTCGCCGGCCCCTGGACCCGGGCGACGCCCGGCGGCGCGAAGGTCGCCGGCGGCTTTCTCACCATCACCAATTCCGGCACCGCGCCGGACCGGCTGGTCGGCGGCTCGTTCGCCCGCGCAGGCCGGTTCGAGGTGCATGAAATGGCCGTCAAGGACGGCATCATGACCATGCGGCCCCTCGCCTCGGGCCTGGAGATCGCGCCCGGCCAGACCGTCTCCCTCGCCCCGGGCGGGTTCCACCTGATGTTCATGGACCTGAACCAGCCCCTGAAGGAGGGCGAGGCGGTCAAGGGCACCCTCGTCTTCGAGAAGGCCGGCACGCTCGACCTCGCCTTCCAGGTCCGCGGCATCGGCGCCGGCGCGCCGTCGGGGGGCGGCATGGAGCACAAGCACTGAGCGGTGCGCCCCGACGCCGGGGGGCCGGGTCGGCCCGCCCTCCGGCATCGCCCGATTTGCTTGGGACGTGAGGCGGGCGAAAGTCCGCCTCAGACCTGAAGGACGCAGGCGCCGCCGGTCAGTCCGCCGCCGGCGGCGCTCATCAGGACGATCTCGCCCGGCCGCAGCGGCGCGGCCCGATGCGACAGGGACAGCGACAAGGGGATCGTGCCCGCCGAGGAGTTTCCGTACTGCGCGATCGAGCGGGCGACCTTCTCCGGCGGGATGCCGAGATTGTGCGCCACCGCATCGACGAGGCGCGCATTGGCCTGATGCGGCACGAAGCGGTCGACCGCGTCCGCCGTCAGCTTCGCCTGCTCCAGCGCTTCCCGCGCGGTTTCGGTCATCAGGCGCACCGCGCCGAGGAACAGGGCCTTGCCGTCGGTCAGCGTCATGCGCGTGTCCTCGATCGGCAGATCGGGCGCGAACGGACGCGCCGACCCCCCGGCGGGAATATGGACGAGGTCGTACCCCGTGCCGTCCGAGCCCAGCGCCGCGCCGCGCAGCCCGCCCGTCCCGCCCGGCGCGAGGACCACGGCCCCGGCGGCGTCGGCGAAGATCACGGAAGAGCCCCGCTCCGCCGGATTGATGCGGCGGGAGAGAAGATTGGCCCCGATCACCAAAACCGGCCGGCGCCACGCGCGCACGAATCCCTCCGCCATGACCAGCGCATAGAGGAAGCCGGCGCAGGCGCCCGCCATGTCCACCGCCCCCGACGCGGTCAGGCCGAGCCGATGGGCGACGCGCGGCGCGGAGGGCGGCAGGAGATGATCCGGCGTCGACGTCGCGAGCACGGTGAGAGCGATCTCGCGGCGCGCCAGTCCGGCGTCGTCGAGCGCTGCCTCGGCGGCCGCGACGGCGAGGCCCGAGAGCGTGTCGTCCGGCGCGGCCCAACGGCGCTCAAGAATGCCGGTGCGGCGGGCGATCCAGCCGGGTTCGAGGTCCAGCGCGGTCTCCAGCTCGGCATTCGTCACCACGCGGTCGGGGACGGCATGGCCGAGGCCGAGCAGGCGAACGCCGGTCATGCCGCGCCCCCGAACCGCGCGGCGGCCTCGTCGATGGCGTCGTACAGACGATCCAGCTCGGCGGCGGTGACGCAATAAGGCGGCATGGCATACAGCACATTGCCGAGCGGGCGGACCAGGAGGTTCCGCTCCAGGAAGAAGGCGCGCAGGCGCGGCCCCACCTCTGCCAGATAACCGCCGGCCGGCACCTTCAAATCGAGCGCCGCGATGGTGCCGCAGCGCCGGACATTCTCGAACCGGGCATCGTCGGAAAATCGCGCCAGCCGCTCGGCCTGGAGCGCGCACAGATGGGCGATGCGGGCCTCGACCGGCTCTTCGCGCCACACCTTCACATTGGCGAGCCCGGCGGCACAGGCGATCGGATTGGCGGTGTAGGAAGAGGAGTGGAAGAAGGTATGGGCGCGGTCCTGCGAGACATGCGCCGCAAACACGTCCGGCTTCGCCAAAGTGGCCGCGAGCGGCACCGCGCCGCCGGTCAGGCCCTTGGAGGTGCACAGAATGTCGGGCGAGACGCCGGCTTGGGTGGAGGCGAACAGGGTGCCGGTGCGGCCCCAGCCGGTCATCACCTCGTCGGCGATGAGCAGCGTTCCGGTCGCCGCCGCGATGCGGGCGAGTTCGGCGAGCACGAAAGGCGGGTAGATCAACATGCCGCCCGCGCCGAGCACCAGCGGCTCGACGATCAAGGCGGCAGCCGCACCGCCGCGCGCCAGGGCCTCGAAGGCATCGAGCGTCGCCTGCTCGCGCCCCGGCGCGGGGAAGGGAATGCGGTCGACCTCGAACAGAAGCGGGGCATAGGCGGCATTGAACACGCCGCGGGCGCCGACGCTCATCGCGCCGATCGTGTCGCCGTGATAGCTGCCCTCCATCACCACGATGCGGCTGCGCGCCACGCCGCGATTGCGGAACGTGCCGAGCGCCATCTTGAGCGCGACCTCGACCGCGGTGGAGCCGGAATCCGAGAAGAAGACATAAGCGAGGCCCGGCGGCGCGAGCGCCACCAGCTCGCGCGCCAGCGCCTCGGCGGGCGCATGGGTGAAGCCGGCGAAGATGATCTGGTCCAGCGTCTCGCTCGCCTCGCGGATCGCCGCCATGATGGCGGGATGGCGGTGGCCGTGGGTGATCACCCACCAGGAGGAAATCGCATCGAGGATGCGCCGGCCATCCTCGGTCTCGAGATAGGCGCCGCCGGTCCGGGCGATGCGCGGCGGCGGCGGCTCGAGCGCGTGCTGGGTGAAGGGATGCCAGACCGGCGAGGTCATGCGGCGAAGTCCCTCATGTCGAACGCCGCGGCGAAGGCGGCCCGGAGCTGCTCCGCGTTCAGCGGCGAGACCGGCGGCAGCCGGCCCAGGATCTTCTGCCCGGAAAACGCCGCGATGACGTCCTGCGTGTCCGGCATTTCCGCGCCGATGAAGGCGATGCCGGCAATCGGGACGGCGCGCGCCTCGAGCGCTTCGACGGCCAGCAGAGTGTGGTTGATCGTCCCCAATGTGGTGCGCGCGCACAGGACCACCGGAAGGCCCCAGCGGGCGAATACGTCGATGAAGAGGAGCGCGCGGGTGAGCGGCACCATGGGGCCGCCCGCCCCCTCGATCACCAGCGGGCGCTCGCCCGGCGGATCGAGGCGGTCGGGGTCGATGCGCAGCCCCTCGGCCTGCGCCGCGAGATGCGGCGAAGCGGGCAGCTTCAGGCGGTAGGCCTCGGGCAGGATTCGGTCCGGCGGCAGCCCGCCGAGGCGCGCCACGGTCGCGCTGTCGGTCGCCTCCTCCAGGCCGGCCTGGACCGGCTTCCAGTAGAACGCCCCCAGCGCTCCGGCGAGTGCCGCGGCGAACACGGTCTTGCCGATGCCGGTGTCGGTGCCGGTGACGACGAAGGCGGTCATGCCGGCACCTCATCCATGGCCGTGGCGATCGCGTCGACGAGGCCGGACACGGCCGCGGCATCGACGTTCAGCGTCAGCGAGACGCGCAGCCGCGCCGTGCCTTCCGGAACCGTCGGCGGGCGGATGGCGCGGCAGTCGAACCCCGCCGCCCGCACCTTCGCCGCGACCGCCGCCGCACGGGCATTGGCATAAAGCAGGACCGGAATGATCTGCGAGCCGGAGGGCGGGACGCCGAGCCGCTGCGTCAGGGCACCTTCCGCGCCCTTCACCAGTGCCGCGAGCCGCGTGCGCCGGTCCGGTTCATCGGCGAGGATGCGCAGCGCCTCGCGCACGCCCGCCGCGATCAAGGGCGAGGGCGCGGTGGCATAGATGAAGGGGCGCGCGCGGTTCACGAGGAAATCCAGCAGGATGCGCGGCGCGGTGACGAGTGCGCCGGACACGCCGAGCGCCTTGCCGCAGGTATGGACCGCGATCACGCCGTCCCGCCCCTCATAGTCCGCGGCAAGTCCGCGCCCGTCGCGGCCGAACACCCCCGTGGCATGGGCCTCGTCGACGACCAGGAAGCCGGCATGACGTTCCGCGATCGCCACCAGATCGGCGAGCGGCGCCGCATCCCCGTCCATCGAATAGATGCTTTCCACCGCGATGAAGGGGATCCCGGTGCCGCCGGCCCCGCGCCACCGGACGATCGCGTCCTCCACCGCCCCGGCATCGTTGTGCGGCGTGCCGATATGCTCGGCCTTTCCCGCCTGCATGCCGGCATGGACCGAGGCGTGGATCAGCGCGTCATGCACCACGAGGTCGCCGCGCCGCGGCAAGGTCGAGAACAGCGCCAGATTGGCGTCGAAGCCGGAGGCGAAGAACAGGCAGCCCTCGGCGCCGAAGAAGCGGGCCGCCTCCTCTTCCAGCGCCTCATGCTCGGGATCGTTGCCGCGCAGCAGGCGCGACCCGGCGGCGCCCGCCGGAACCCCGCGTGCCGCCGCCGCGCCGATCGCATCGCGCAGGCGCGGGGACGCGGCGAGGCCGAGATAGTCGTTGGAGGCGAAATCGTGCCCCGCGCGCGGCTCCAGCGCACGGCCGCGGCTGCGGCCGCGCAGACCGGCGAGCGTCGCCTCGTAGCGGCCGAGCCGGCCGGCATTCATGATCGGGCGTCCAGCTCCTCGGCCGATATGCCCAAGCGGCGGAACAGGCCGGTGTCGTGGTCCTCGCCGGGATTGTCGGCGGTGAGGAGCGTGTCGCCGACAAAGATGGAATTGGCACCGGCGAAGAAGCACATGGCCTGCAATTCGTCGCTCATCTCGGTGCGGCCCGCCGACAGCCGGACATGGGAGGTCGGCATCAGGATGCGGGCGAGCGCGATGGTGCGCACGAAGTCGATCGGATCGACCGGCGCGGCGGTCTCCAGCCGGGTGCCGGGAATCGGGATCAGCATATTGATCGGCACGCTCTCCGGCGGCACCGGCATATTGGCGAGGGTGAGCAGCATGTCGATGCGGTCGGCGGCCGTCTCGCCCATCCCCAGAATGCCGCCGGCGCAGACCTTCATGCCGGCCTCGCGGACATTGGAGAGGGTTTCGAGCCGGTCGGCGAAGGTGCGGGTGGTGATGATCTCGCGGTAATACCGCTCGGACGTATCGAGATTGTGGTTGTAATAATCGAGCCCCGCGGCGGCGAGCCGGCTGGCCTGGCCGAGGTCCAGCATGCCGAGCGTCATGCAGGTCTCCATGCCGAGCGCCTTCACGCCCTCGACCATGGCGACGACCATGTCCATGTCGCGCTCTTTCGGCGACCGCCAGGCTGCGCCCATGCAATAGCGCGTCGCGCCGCCTTCCTTGGCCTTGCGGGCCTCGGCGAGCACGCGCTCCACCTCCATCAGCTTCGAGGCCTTGAGGCCGGTCGGCGCGTGGGCGGACTGGCTGCAATAGCCGCAATCCTCGGGGCAGCCGCCGGTCTTGATCGACAGGAGCCGGCTCATCTGCACCTTGTTGGGATCGAAATGGGCGCGGTGGACGCTCTGGGCCTCGAACAGAAGGTCGTTCAGCGGGAGCCGGTAGAGGCGCTCGGCCTCCTCGCGGCTCCACAGGCTGCGCGCGCCATCCTCCTTCGGAACCGGAACAACCACTGTCATCGTCCTACCCATCCTGAGGCTGTCGGTTTGAGTTATACCCGAAACGGGCGGCGACAAAGTGCTAAGAATAGGGTCGAGCGACGCCTCACCGCCCCCTGGTCTGGAGATGCCCCGTTGAAACTGCACGCCCTCGACCGCTCCAAGTCCGATGTCATCGCGCAGCCGGTGGATCCCGCCGTCGTCATCGCAGGCGCCCCGGAAACGCGCGCCTTCGTGACGTATGACGCCCCGGCGGAGCGGCTCTGTGCGGGCGAGTGGGAGGCCGGCATCGGCACATGGCGCATCGCCTATGACGAGTGGGAATATTGCCTCGTCGTCTCCGGCCGCTGCATCGTGACGGGGGACGACGGCACCCGGATCCTGGCCGGCCCGGGGGACGCCTTCGTTCTGGAGCCCGGCTTCACCGGCACCTGGGAAGTTCTCGAGCCGATGCGCAAGCATTGGGTGATTCGCACGCCGTGATCGTGCGGACCGCGTCCGCCGTCAGGCGGCGTCGGAGGCCGGGGCGACCGTCAGCAGCGTATGGATCGCCGCAGCGTCGCGGGTGGCGCGCAGCTTTTCTGCGATGGCCGGATCGCGCAGCATCCGGGCCACCCGGGCGAGCGCCTTCAGATGGTCCGCGCCCGCCGCCTCGGGGGCGAGCAGGAGGAAGACGAGGTCGACCGGCTCGCCGTCCAGCGCCTCGAAATCGATCGGCTTCTCCAGCCGGGCGAAGGCGCCGAACAGGCGCTCCAGCTTGGGCAGCTTGCCATGGGGAATCGCGATGCCGCTGCCGACGCCGGTCGAGCCGAGGCGCTCGCGCTGGAGGAGCGTTTCGAAGATTTCCCTCTGGTCGCGGCCGACCAAAGCGGCGGCATGGTGGGCAAGCTCCTGAAGAGCCTGCTTCTTGCTGCTCGCCCGGAGGGACGGAAACACCGCATCTGGAGCGAGGAGATCAGCGAGAGGCATGGAACCGGGGTCCTGGGTCTAATGCACGGCCGGCAGCCGCGGCGCGAAGGCCGCGGGCGCCAAATCTCAGCCGGACAGGCGCTTTGCGCCCGTCCGCCGAAGCGACATTCACTGTTTTTCCTCGGAGAAGGCGGCCGGATCGATCCAGCCGACATGCCCGTCGGGACGCCGGTACACTACGCTCATGCGGCCATGGCCGGCATGGCGGAACACCACGACCGGCGCGCCGGTGATTTCAAGCTCGACGACGGCGTCGGCGACCGAAAGCTGACGCAGCGCCGTCACCTGCTCGGCCACCACGGTCGGGCTCCAGCCCACCAATTCCTCTTCGGTCTCGGCCTCCGGCGCGGGCGCGAGCACATAGGCCTGCGCGGTCATCGCATTGCCATTGCCGTTGCCGTGACCGTGGCGGTCCTTCAGACGCTGCTTGTAGCGGCGCAGCCGCTTCTCCAGCTTCTCGACCGCCGCATCGGCGCACGCATTGGCGTCGTGGGCGTTGCCGTGCGCTTGGAGATTTACGCCGGAATCGAGGTGCAGCATGCATTCGGAACGGTAGCCGGCGCCCTCGCGGGTGACCGTCAGATGGCCGGACCATCCACCGTCGAAATATTTGCCGAGCACCTCGGAGACGCGATCCGCCAAGCGCGTGCGGAGCGCCTCACCGACGTCGAGATTCTTTCCGGAAACGCGTAAGGCCATGCGATTTGGTCCCCTGTGGGAGTTGACGTGGAGTAGACCCCCGCTGCCCCCTTTATTCAAACCGACCGGCCTTCCAGTGGTAGGAGCGCTGCGACGAACTGTCAACGATGCGCCGCATGCCGCCATGGCGCGCAATCGGGGATCGAGGGAAACAATCTCGGCCGCCGCGCGTTGCCGGATGGAGGTGGGGCGCCCTCGCGTGCGGAGCCCTGCCCGGGGCTACATGAAATCGTAAGCGCCTTCATGTAGGAAACGTGGGCTTCGCAGCGCTGCGAAGCGGTCGGAGGGTTGGCATGGTTGCGCGGGTGATTTCGGTGGACCCCTTCGACATCGTCGTGTTCGGCGCCACCGGCGATCTCGCCCGCCGCAAGCTTCTGCCCGCCCTCTATGAGCGCGCCGTGGCCGGGCAGATGCCGCCGGAGACGCGGATCATCGGAGTGTCCCGCCGGCCCATGGCGCGCGACGAATTCCGCGCCTTCACCCGCGAAGCGGTGGAGCAATCCAGCGCCGCGATCGACGACGACGCCCTCGCCCGGTTCCTGACCCAGATCGATTATGTCGCCGTCGACGCGGCGTCCGAGGAGGGATGGGGCGACCTCTGCGAGCGGCTCGCGCCCGGCGAGGACCGGGTGCGGGTGTTCTATCTCGCCGTCGGCCCCGATCTGTTCGACGACATTTGCGCCCGAATCGGCGCCGGCGGCCTCGTCACGCCGCGCACCCGGGTGGTGGTCGAAAAGCCGGTGGGCAAGAATCTGGACTCGGCCCGCGCCGTCAATGCGGCCGTCGGGCGGGTCTTTCGCGAAGAGGCGGTGTTCCGCATCGACCATTATCTCGGCAAGGAGACGGTGCAGAACCTGATGGCGCTGCGCTTCGCCAACGCGCTGTTCGAGCCGGTCTGGAACCACGCCCATATCGACCATGTCCAGATCACCGTCGCCGAAAGCCTCGGCGTCGCCGGACGCGCCGGCTATTACGACACCGCGGGCGCGCTGCGCGACATGGTGCAGAACCACATGCTCCAGCTGTTGTGTCTGGTGGCGATGGAGCCCCCGGTCACCATGGACGCGGACGCGGTGCGCGACGAAAAGCTGAAAGTTCTGAAAGCTCTGGAGCCGATCGACGAACGCAACGCCACGGCTTTGACGGTGCGCGGCCAGTACCGCGCCGGCGCCTCGGCGGGCGGCGCGGTCCCCGGCTATCAGGACGAACTCGGCGCCGGCCCGCCGAGCGGCACGGAGACGTTCGTCGCGATCAAGGCGGAGATCGGCAATTGGCGCTGGGCCGGCGTGCCTTTCTATCTGCGCACAGGAAAGCGGCTCGCCAGCCGGGTGTCGGAGATCGTGATCGCCTTCAAGCCGATCCCCCATTCGGTGTTCGACGGGACCGCCGGACCGATCGATGCCAACCGTCTGGTGATTCGCCTCCAGCCGGACGAGGGCGTGAAGCTGTGGCTGATGATCAAGGATCCCGGCCCGGGGGGCATGCGCCTCCAGCACGTGCCGCTCGACATGAGCTTCGCCGAGGCGTTCGGGGTGCGCAATGTCGACGCCTATGAGCGTCTGATCATGGACGTCGTGCGCGGCAACCAGACCCTGTTCATGCGGCGCGACGAGGTGGAGGCGGCCTGGCGCTGGATCGATCCGATCCTGGAGGCGTGGCGCGGATCGCGCGAACCGCCCAAGCCTTATACGGCCGGCACCTGGGGGCCGTCCGCGGCGATCGCGCTGATCGAGCGGGACGGCCGCACCTGGATGGACGATGTGTGAGGGCGACCCGGCGCGCCGGGATCCCGGCCTCCGCCTGTCGACTTATGCCGACCGGGAGGCGCTAGCGCGCGCTTTGGCCGCCCATGTGGCGGAGGCGGTGCGCGCCCGGCTCGCGCGCGACGGGGCGGCCGCCCTCGCCGTATCCGGCGGACGCACGCCCACGCGGTTTTTCGCGCTTCTCTCCGAGGCCCCGCTGGAGTGGGGGAAGGTCGCGGTGACTTTGGTCGACGAGCGCTGGGTGCCGGAGACGTCGGAGCGCTCAAATGCCGCGCTGGCGCGGGCGCATCTTCTGGTCGGCCGCGCGGCGGCGGCGCGCTTCGTGCCGCTCTATCGCGGCGGCCCGAGCCCCGAATCGGATCTCGCCGACGCCGAGGCCGCGGTCGCGGCCCTGTCGCTGCCGTTTGCCGCCGTCGTGCTCGGAATGGGCGATGACGGCCACACGGCTTCCTTCTTCCCGCACGGCGAGGGCCTGGCGGCGGCGATCGATCCGGGAACGCAGCGCCTGCTGGCGCCGGTGCGCGCGCCGGCGGCCGGCGAACCGCGCATCACCTTTACGCTGCCGCCGCTCCTCGCCGCCGATGCGGTGTTCCTGCACATTGAAGGGGCCGGCAAGCGCCGCGTCCTCGACGCCGCGCTGGAAGACGGCCCGGAAACGGACATGCCGGTGCGCGCCGTGCTGCGCCACGCGCGGCGGCCCCCCGACGTGCTCTGGTGTCCCTGATGGAGACCGCGACCATGGACCGCTCGATGCTTCCGGAGATCTGGAAGGCCCTCGCCGCCGCCCGCGCGGCCGGCAGCGGCACGCGGATCGCCGATCTGTTCGCCGCCGATGCCGACCGGTTCGACCGGTTCTCACGGCGCTGCGGCCCGCTTCTCCTCGACGCATCCAAGACCGCCCTCACGCCGGAGACCCACGCTCTGCTGCTCGATCTGGCGCGGGCGGCGGGGGTGGAGGCGCGGCGCGAGGCCATGTTCGGCGGCGCGCGCATCAATGCCACCGAGGACCGCGCGGTCCTGCATG
The DNA here is from genome assembly GCF_004346185.1 of Aquabacter spiritensis. Classification (GTDB taxonomy): domain Bacteria; phylum Pseudomonadota; class Alphaproteobacteria; order Rhizobiales; family Xanthobacteraceae; genus Aquabacter; species Aquabacter spiritensis. The sequence continues at coordinate 772,399 of NZ_SMAI01000001.1, forward strand.
TCGCCTTGCGGGCGCGCGACGGCGCGCCGTTTGCGCGCGAGGGCGCGGACATCACGGCTGCGGTCCGCGAGACCCTCGACCGGGTCGGCGGCTTCGCCGCGCGCGTGCGCTCCGGCGCGATCGCCGGCCATCGCGGCCATGCCTTCACCGATGTCGTGAATATCGGCATCGGCGGCTCGGATCTCGGCCCGGCCATGGCGACGCTGGCGCTCGCGCCTTATCATGACGGGCCGCGCTGCCATTTCGTCTCCAATGTCGACGGCGCGCATCTGGCGGACGTGCTGAAGCCGCTGAACCCGGCGACCACCTTGTTCATCGTCGCCTCGAAGACCTTCACCACCGTCGAGACCATGACCAATGCCCGCTCGGCCCGCGCCTGGATCGCCCAGGCGCTGGGAGACGCGGCGGTCGGCGATCATTTCTGCGCGGTGTCCACCGCCCTCTCGGAGGTCGCCGCCTTCGGCATCTCCGCCGACCGCACGTTCGGCTTCTGGGACTGGGTGGGGGGGCGCTATTCGCTGTGGTCGGCGATCGGCCTGCCGATCCAGATCGCGGTCGGTCCGGAGCGGTTCGCCGATTTCCTGGCCGGGGGCGCGGCCATGGACCGGCATTTCCGCACCGCCCCGCTCGACGAGAACGTGCCGATCCTGCTGGCACTGGTCGGCATCTGGCACCGCAATGTCTGCGGCTTTGCGAGCCGCGCGATCATCCCCTACGACCAGAGGCTGGCGCGCTTTCCGGCCTATCTTCAGCAGCTCGACATGGAGAGCAACGGCAAGAGCGTCACCCTGGACGGGCGCGCGCCGGCGACCGCGACCGGGCCGATCGTGTGGGGCGAGCCCGGCACCAACGCCCAGCACGCTTTCTTTCAGCTCCTGCACCAGGGCACGGACATCGTGCCGGTGGAATTCCTGATCGCGGCCGAGGGCCACGAGCCGCATATGCGGGCGCACCACGATCTGCTGAAGGCCAATTGCCTCGCCCAGTCGGAAGCGCTGATGCGCGGCCGGTCACTGGCCGATGTGGAGGCGCAATTGCGCGCCAAGGGGCTCGATGCGGACGCCCGCGCCGCGCTCGCCCCGCATAAGGTGTTTCCCGGAAACCGCCCTTCGGTCACCCTCGCTTATCCCTGTCTCGACCCGTTCCTGCTCGGCATGCTGATCGCGCTCTACGAGCACCGCGTGTTCGTCGAGGCGGCGATCTGGGGCATCAATGCGTTCGACCAATGGGGCGTCGAACTCGGCAAGGAAATGGCCACCAATCTTCTGCCGGCCGTGCAGGGCGGCGCCGCCCCGGCGGGAAGCTCGGGTTCGACCTTGGGGTTGCTGGCACATCTCGGCGGCTGAAGGGGCCGCATGCTGCTATGCAGCAAAGCATGACTCCTTTGCGTATTATGTATACCAGAATATCTGTCGGTTGGGGCAAGGTGGAAACTGACATGGGCATTGCCCGCAGGAGACACCCATGACATCCGCCGATTCCCGCTTTGCCGAGCCCGGGACGTCCGAAAAGACGCCGTCCGAGCCGAAACTGATCGACCTCATCGCTCTGTCGCTCGCCGGCATCGCCTTGACCGGGGCGGTGCTCGCCTTTGCGCCGCCCGCCGCCTTCATCGCGCCGGCCGGCACGCCCGGCTTCTCCGCGGCTGCGGTCCTGGAGGAGGCCCCCGCGGACCGGACGGCGGCCGTACCCGCTCCGGTGCGCACAACGTTCTGAGCGCGCCGCCGACATAAAAAAGCCCCGGCCGGAGCCGGGGCTTAAGGCGCCACCCGAAGGTGGCTGGAGGGAGGGGTCGGGCGCGGGACCGGCCGTCCGGCAGATCCCGCATCCAATGGATACGCCGCCCGGACAGGTCCGGGCGAAGGCTCAGGCGCCGGCCGGCGCCTGGCGCGCGAGTGCGGCCGCTTCCGCATTCAGCCGGTGATGGCGGGCGAGCAGCGGCTTCAGGACGAACAGCGCGGCGAAGGCGGCGGTCAGGTCCATGGCGGCGACGATATAGAGCACGGTCGCCCAGGAGCCCGTCGCCTCCATGATCAGGTTGGCGATCGGCACCAGCAGAGCGGCGACGCCCTTGGCGCAATAGAGCACGCCGTAGATCTTGCCGACATGGGCGCTGCCGAAGGTGTCCGCCGCCGTCGCGGAGAACAGCGAATAGACCTCGCCCCAAGCCAGGAAGACGATGCCCGAGAGGATGATGAAAGCCCAGGGATTGTGGCCGAACGTGCCGAGCGCGACGATGCCGATGCCTTCCATGGCGAAAGCGAAGAACATGGTCTTCTCGCGGCCGATATGGTCCGAGATCCAGCCGAACAGCGGGCGCGACACGCCGTTGAGAATGCGGTCCAGCATCAAGGCGAAGGGCAGCGCCGCCATGGCGAAGAAATAGAGATTGACCTCCACCTTCTTCACCCCGAGGTCTTCCGCGATCACGCCGAGCTGGGCCACCGCCATCAGCCCGCCGGTAACGGTGCAGATGAACATGCCGAGCATGACGTAGAAGACCGGGGTGCGCAGGGCCTCTCCCAGCGTATAGTCGCGGCGGCTCTGCGCCACCGAGCTGGAAAACACCACTTCTCCCTTGGACGGGGCGCGCAGGAAGCCGGCGGCGAGCAGGATGACGATGCCCTGGATGCAGCCGAACAGGAAGAAGACGTCGCTATAGGACGTGGTCTTCAGCATGTTGGCGATCGGCATGATGGTCAGCACTGTGCCCGAGCCATAGCCCGCCGCCGTGAGGCCGACCGCGAGGCCGCGCTTGTCGGGGAACCATTTCAGGGCGCTGTTGACGCAGGTGGCATAGACGCAGCCGACGCCGATGCCGCCGATCGCCGCGCCGACATAGAAGCCGGTGAGCGACGTCGCATAGGAATTCATGATCCAGGACAGGCCGGTGAACACGCCGCCGACCAGGACCACGGCGCGCGGGCCGTATTTGTCGATGAAATAGCCCTCGATGGGCGTCAGCCAGGTCTGCACCACCACGAAGACCGTGAACGCCACCTGGATCGAGGCGCGGCTCCAGCCGTGCGCGTTCTGGATTTCCGGCACGAACAGCGTCCAGCTGTACTGGATGTTCGCCGCCGCCACCATGCAGACCACGCCGGCGATCAATTGAAGCCATCGGTTCGCCGTCACCGTGGCGGTCCCACCAATTTCAGAAGAAGCCATTTTCCAGCCCTTTACCGATCATCACTTTTCTTGTTCCAAACTGTGGAGGCCGGCGCCCCCTCTTGTCCCTCCGGATGCCGGCCAGTGCGAAACTAGATGGCGCCGCTCGCGCGCATGCCGGCGATTTCCGCCGCGCCATAGCCGGCCATCGCGAGCACCGCATCGGTATGCTCGCCGAGCAGCGGGGCGCGCTCGACCGGCACCTCGCTGTCGGACAGGCGGATCGGCGACGCGACCGTCACGTAGCTGCCGCGCTCGGGGTGCGGCACTTCGACGAGGAAGCCGCGCGCATAGAGCGACTGGTCCTCGATGATGTCCTTGGTGGACAGGATCGGGCCGCACGGCACGTCGATCGCGTTCAGCGCCTTCATCACCTCGAATTTGGTGCGGGTGCGGGTCCAGCCTTCGATGAGGCCGAAGCAGGCGTCGAGCCGCTGGGCGCGGGCATCGTGGGTGGCGAAGCGCGGGTCCTCGATCAGGTCCCGCCGGCCGACCAGGCGCATCAGCGGCGCCCAGCCCTGCGGCTGGATGATCACGTAGCAATAATCGTTCTCGCCCCCCGGGGCGCAGCGCAAGGCCGCCCCCGGCTGGCCGCCGCCGGAGGCGTTGCCGGCGCGCGGCACGCTGTCGCCGCTCGGCGCGCCCGGATATTCGGGCAGCGGCCCGGAGGCGAGGCGCTGCTGGTCGCGCAGCTTCACGCGCAGCAGGTTCATGACGCAGTCCTGCATCGCGACCTCGACCCTTTGGCCGCGCCCCGTCATGGTCCGCTGATAGAGGGCCGCGAGGATGCCGGCGACGCAATGGATGCCGGTGCCGGTATCGCCGATCTGCGCGCTCGACGCGGTCGGCGGGCCGGAGCGCCAGCCGGTCGTGCTCATCGCCCCGCCCATCGCCTGCGCGATCGTCTCGTAGGCCTTGGCCTCGACCCCCGCTTCGTCGGCGAAGCCCTTGATCGAGGCGTAGATCAGCCGCGGGTTCAGCGCGCTGAGGCGGGCCCAGTCGAAGCCCTGGCGATCCAGCACGCCGGGACCGAAATTCTCCACCAGGACGTCGCAGCAGCCGACCAGCCGGGCGAGCGCCTCCTGACCGGCGGGCGATTTGATATTGAGGGTGATGCTGCGCTTGTTGGCGTTCAGCATCGTGAAATAGAGGCTGTCGACGTTCGACTTGTCGCGCAGCTGCGAGCGCGTGATGTCGCCCCGCCGGGGCATCTCGACCTTGATGACGTCCGCGCCCATCCAGGCGAGAATCTGCGTCGCCGATGGTCCGGACTGCACGTGCGTCATGTCGAGCACACGCACGCCTTCGAGCGCCTTGCCCATGCCTACCCCCTGGATCCGCCCGCTGCCGCCGGTCTGTGCCGGCTTCTTGATCCGGCCGTCGAACGGCCGGTGATATTTCGTCTATTGGATTTCGTATGCCAGATACGAAGACATAACATCGGCTTTTCGGCGCGGCAAATCATTTGCGCGGCCCGGTGCCGACGAGAGACTTCAGCGCAGGGCGGCGAGCGCGGCGGTCACGCCGCCGACCGGGCTTCCCGGCAGGAGGCCCGCCTCTTCCTCGTGCAGGTAATGGCGCATGAGGTCGGTGGCGCTGATCACACCCACGAGACCGTGCTCCTCGATCACCGGCAAATGGCGCACCTGGTGCTCGTTCATCAGCCGCAGCACGGTACCGATGCCGTCCTTCAGCGTGCAGGAGACGACCGGTCCCTTGATCAGGCTGGCCACCGTGATCCCGGGCGTGCCGGCGCCGTGGTCGACGAGGGCGCGGGTGACGTCGCGCTCCGAAAACACGCCGACGACGGTGTTCCCCTCGGTGCGGCAGACGTCCTTGACGACGACGCTCGACACATTCTCGCGCTTCATGATGAGGGCCGCCGTGGCGACCGTCTCATGCATGCGCACCGTCACGATTCGGGCATGGCGCTTCTCGCGCAGAATATCGTCGACCGTGATCATGTGGCGTTCCTCTCTGTCAGGCCCGCGGTTGAACCCGGGTCGTGAATTGTCAATATGCTGGTATACGTAATACCCCATGTCAAGAGATGGAATCGCGCCAGACCGAAGAGAGTTGTGCTGCACTGCAATACACGCCGTTTCCGCGGCTTACTTGCCGAACCGGCCTTAAGATGCGATCAACGTATGTTGTATTCTGCCTTCTCAGGAGGCAGGGCTGGACGGGCGGCACGCATCGCCAGGCAAGGGTTCAGATGACGTACCAGGATATCAACGTGAAGCCGATCGAGACCGAATCGAGCTTCCGGATGAAGGCGTACAAGGCGCTTAAGGCGGCCATCATGGAGATGGACATCTACAGCCACAGCGAGGAGATCCGCCTCGAGGAACGCCAGCTCTCGGAGAAGCTCGGGGTGTCCCGCACGCCGATCCGGGAGGCGATGACCCTGCTCGAACAGGAGGGCTTCGTGCGCTCCCTGCCGCGCCGCGGCATCTTCGTGGTGCGCAAGACCAAGCAGGAAATCCTGGAAATGATCACGGTCTGGGCGGCGCTCGAAGGCATGGCCGCGCGCCTGGCCTGCGCCGTGGCGACCGACGCCGAGATCCGCAGGCTCCGCGAAAACGTCCAGGCCTTCGCCAATCGCGACCCGGAAGAGTTCGTCTCGGAATATTCCGACAACAATCTCGCCTTCCACAAGCTGATCATCCGCATGTCGGGCTGCGATCTGATCGCGGAGACCACGGAAAGCCTGTTTCCCCACATGCGCGGCGTGCGCAAGGTGACGATCGGCCAGGACCACCGCGCCCAGCGCTCGATCGTCGACCATGCCCGCATCGTCGAGGCGCTGGAGGCGCGCGACCCGGACCTCGCCGAGCGCCTGGTTCGTGAGCACACGCTGGGGCTCGCCAAGCATGTCGAGGCGCACGGCGAGTTCCTGAACTGAAAAAGGCGCCCGTCGCCGGGCGCCTCGAACCGCTTGCGCGGGCGGAAACCGGGACCCTCAGGCCGCCGGGTTCTTGAACACCCACTTCCACGGCACGACTTCGACGCTCTCGAACAGGCCGGCCTTGGCGAACGGATCGTTCTCCAGGAAGGCCTTGGCCTCGGCCGCGCTCTCCGCCTCGACGGTGAGGATGGACCCGACCATGCCGCTGCCGTCCTCCGTCAGGATCGGCCCGCCGAAGGCGATCTTGTCCTTGTTGGCGTTGAGAAATTCAAGATGCTCCGGGCGCACGTCGGCGCGCACCTTCTGGTGGTCGGGCTTGTCCTTCTTGAGTACGACGAACAGCATCAGACGCCTCCCTTTATGAACGGGGCGGACGCGCGCCGCCCCTGGTTGCACCGGCCCGGGTCGTCAGGCCGCCTTGCGGGCGGCCATCAACGTCACGAACCGATCGAACAGATAATGGCTGTCCCGCGGGCCGGGCGAGGCCTCCGGGTGGTACTGCACCGAAAAGACCGGCTTGTCGGCGAGGGCGAGCCCGGCATTCGAGCCGTCGAACAACGAGACATGGGTCTCCTTCGCGTTCGCCGGCAGGCTGTCGCGGTCCACTGCGAAGCCGTGATTCATCGAGGTGATCTCCACCTTTCCGGTGGTGAGATCCTTGACCGGATGGTTCGCCCCGTGATGCCCCTGGTGCATCTTGAGGGTGCGCCCGCCCACGGCCAGCCCGATCATCTGGTGGCCGAGGCAGATGCCGAAGGTCGGGATCTCCTTTTCGATCAGCGACCGGATCACCGGCACGGCATAGTCGCCGGTCGCGGCCGGATCGCCCGGGCCGTTCGACAGGAAGACGCCGTCGGGGGCGAGCGCGAGAATCTCCTCGGCGCTGGAGGTCGCGGGCACCACCGTCACCTTGCAGCCGGCCCGCACCAGAAGCCGCAGAATGTTGCGCTTCACGCCGTAATCGATGGCGACCACGTGAAAGCGGCCGCCCTCCTGGTGGCCATAGCCGGTCTCCCATTCCCACGGCGTCTCGTCCCAGCCGTAGCGCTGCGGCGAGGTCACGCCCGGGACCAGGTCCATCCCTTCGAGGCCGGGCCAGGCGCGCGCCTTCTCTTTCAGGGCCGCGATGTCGAACACCCCGTCCGGCGCATGGGCGATGACGGCGTTCGGCATGCCGGTGTCGCGGATGCGGGCGGTCAGCGCGCGCGTGTCGATGCCGGAAATGCCGGCAATGCCGCGGGCGCGGAGCCAGGCGTCGAGATGACGGGTCGCCCGGTAATTGGACGGCTCGGTGACGGCGGCGCGCAGCACAACGCCCCTCACGCCCGAGGCGGCGGCCATCGAGACCGTCTCGATATCCTCTTCATTGGTCCCGACATTGCCGATGTGCGGGAAGGTGAAGGTGATGATCTGGCCGCTATAGGAGGGGTCGGTGAGGATTTCCTCATAGCCGGTGATGGCGGTGTTGAAGCACACCTCCCCCACGCCTTCGCCGACCGCGCCGAGGCCGACGCCCTCCAGCACCGTCCCGTCCGCCAGGATCAGCAGAGCGGTCGGCTTGGGCTCCGCCCAAGACTCGCCAGCGAACTCGCCAGCGGCCGCGGCTGAAGGCGCGCCGGCAGCCTTGCCGCTGGATTCGAGGGGTGTCGACCCGGAACCGGCGGGAGTTCCGTCCGGGCCTGCGGCGGCGGTCTGCGGTCCACCGAGCGGGCCGCGCGCGTGATCTTGTTCCTGCGTCATGGATCGCCTAGATAAGGGGTCACGTGCCGCGACGCCAGTGGCCCGGCCGACGTGCCGCGAATTTCGTCCGGGGCGAGATCCGCCCGACACTTTCCGCACTTCCGAGACCCGGTGCTCCGCATTGCGTGCCCAAGATGGGCATCGCGCGCAAAATCTTACGAGGACACAGTGCTCCGCGACGACATCAACACCGCCCTCAAGCTCGCGATGAAATCCGGCGACAAATTGCGCCTGTCGACGCTCCGCCTGATGAACGCCGCCCTGAAGGACCGCGACATCGAGGCGCGGGGCCACGGCAAGGACCCGCTCGGCGACGACGACCTGCGCGCTTTGCTCGCCAAAATGGTGAAGCAGCGCGAGGAGAGCGCCAAGATCTATACCGAGGGCGGCCGGCCCGAACTCGCAGCGCAGGAGCGGGCGGAAATCGCCGTGATCCAGGATTTCCTGCCCAAACAGCTCGGCGAGGACGAGACCCGTGCGATCATCGCCGCCGTGGTGGCCGAGATCGAGGCCAAGGGGATCAAGGACATGGGGCGCACCATGGCGGTGCTGAAGGAGCGCCATGCCGGCGCGATCGATTTCGGCAAGGCGTCCGCCTGGGTCAAGGAGACGCTGACCGCCGCCTGACCCTGTGGAAGGTGGGGACAGCGGGCATGTCCGGGATCGCCGCATGGCGTTTGCACCGCCGGCGGCGCAGGTGAACAGGTTCGGCCCGACGCCAGCGAGTGTGCCCCGGATGCGCTTTCCGCCTTCCTTCCTCGACGAGATCCGCGCCCGCCTGCCGGTATCGGACGTGGTCGGGCGGCGGGTGAAGCTGCGCAAGCAGGGGCGGGAGTTCGCCGGCCTCTCGCCCTTCAATCCGGAAAAGACCCCGTCTTTCTTCGTCAATGACCAGAAGGGCTTCTATCACTGCTTCTCGTCCGGCAAGCACGGCGACGTCTTCGATTTCCTGATGGAGACCGAGGGCCTGCCGTTCGGCGAGGCGGTGGAGCGTCTCGCCGCCATGGCGGGCCTGCCGCTGCCGGAGGTGACGCCGGAGGCGCGTGTCCGCGAAGCGCGCCGGCGCACTCTGCACGACGTGCTCGATCTCGCCGCCGCGCATTTCGAGGCGGGCCTCCAGGCCCGTGCGGGGGCGAAGGCCCGAGGCTATCTCTCGGATCGCGGCCTCGGCGCGCCCGCGCAGACGCGGTTCCGCATCGGTTATGCCGCGGCCGAACGCTTCGGCCTGAAGGAAGCTCTGGGCAAAGCCGGGGTCGGCGTCGCCGACATGGTCGAAGCGGGCCTCCTGGTCGCGGGCGACGACATCCCCGTCCCCTATGACCGCTTTCGCGACCGCGTGATGTTCCCGATCACGGACTTGAAGGGGCGGGTCGTCGGGTTCGGCGGCCGCGCACTCGAAAAGGACGCGCAAGCCAAATATCTGAACTCTCCAGAGACCCCGCTCTTTCACAAAGGCGGCCTGCTCTATAACGGCTTTTCCGCCCGCGCCGCGGTGCATTCGGGCGCCCGGCTGATCGCGGTCGAAGGCTATATGGACGTGATCGCCATGGCGGGCGCGGGCTTCGAGGGGGCAGTCGCCCCGCTCGGCACCGCCTTGACCGAGGACCAGTTGCAGCTCCTCTGGCGCATGGCGGACGAGCCGGTCCTGCTGTTCGACGGCGACAAGGCCGGGCGCCGCGCCGCCTTCCGCGCCATCGACGTCGCTTTGCCCCATCTGAAGCCCGGCAAGAGCCTCGCCTTCGGCACCTTGCCGGACGGCCAGGATCCCGACGATCTGATTCGCCGCTCCGGCCGCGAGGCGATGGAGGCCGTGCTCGCCCGCACCGAGCCGCTCGCGGCGATGCTGTGGGTGCGCGAGACCGAGGGCGCGAGCCTCGAAACCCCGGAACGCCGCGCGGCGCTCGAAGCGCGCATCGCCGACATCGTCGCCATGATCGGCGACGAGAGCGTCCGGCGGCACTATCGCCAGGACCTCGCCGAGCGCTTCAAGCGCCTGCTGGCCCCGGCCGCCTCCGGCGCCTGGTCGGCCGCGCGCCGGCCGCAGGGACGCGGGCGCGGCCCGGCACCGCCGCCGCCCCTCGCCCCGCGCGGCGGCGATATCGGCCGCTCGTCCGCGGTACGCGGCAGCGCTTCCAGCCTGCCGCGGAACGAGGCACTTCTGTTGTTCTGCCTGATAAATCACCCGTGGCTGCTCGAAGAGAGCGGCGAGGAGATCGCCGCTTTGCCGTTCGAGAATGCCGAGGCGGCGGGCCTGTGCCGGACCTTGGTGGAGGCCCATCTCGATGGCGAAATCGGCGGAGAGGTCGGGGCTGAAGCGGTCGTCCTGCCGGAAGCCGTGGAGGACATCCGCCGCCGCGTCGCCGTGCTCGCAAATCCGAGAATGGACTGGCCAGCTTACCCAGACACCAACGCGCAAGACGTCCGGCTCTGGTGGCGACAGCGCGCGGCCTTGCATCTCAAGGCTTACACGCTATCTAGAGAACTCAGGGAAGCCGAGCGCCATATGGGCGATGATCCGAGCGAGGCGAATTTCGCGTGGTTGCGGGACGTGCGGGAGCGCCTGTCCGCCATCGAGGGGACCGAGGCTCTGGTCGAAGGGTTTGGCGCGGCGTCCGGTCGTTCCTCGGCGCGCAGTCTGTGACGCGCATCCCCGGACAGGCGGCAGGCGCAATCGGATCGCGACCGCGCGGGCCGGTTCAGGCCGATTTAACGGGATCGTCCTAGGACGGTCCATGCGGATCGTCTCCGGCCGATTCGCACGGGATTGAATCGCCGTTTCGGCGATTTGTGAAGGGTCGAATCGTCCCTGGGGACGATTCTTGCAGGTAGAAGATGGGCGGCGGACCGTGCGGTCGCGTCGCCGTTTCGCCGTTGGCAGGCGGCGAGAAGTCAGGAGATGTCCATGGCGAAGCAGGCCACCGAGACGACCGAAGCGCCCGAGAAGGAGACCGAGGCCCCCGACGGCCCGTTGCTCGACCTCTCGGACGCGGCCGTCCGGAAAATGATCAAGAACGCCAAGCGCCGCGGCTATGTGACTTACGAGCAGCTCAACGAGGTGATGCCGTCCGAGGAGGTGACCTCCGAGCAGATCGAGGACACCCTCGCGATGCTGAACGACATGGGCATCAACGTCGTCGAGGCGGAAGAGGCGACCGAGGAAGAGCCCGCCGAGGAGGGCGAGACCCCGGACGAGCCGGAAGAGCCCGAGAGCGGTGAACTCACCGAGGCGGCCCCGCGCGCGGTCGCGCGCTCGGAAACCAAGTCAGAGCCGGCCGAGCGCACCGACGATCCCGTCCGCATGTATCTGCGCGAGATGGGAACCGTGGAACTGCTGTCGCGCGAAGGCGAAATCGCCATCGCCAAGCGGATCGAGGCCGGCCGCGAGGCGATGATCGCGGGCCTGTGCGAAAGCCCCCTCACCTTCCAGGCGATCATCATCTGGCGCGACGAACTGGTCGAGGGGCGCGTGCTTTTGCGCGACATCATCGATCTCGAAGCGACCTATGCCGGCCCCGAGGGCAAGAACCCGCCCCCGGCGGTCGAGGACGGCGAGACCGCCCTCGCGCCGGAAGCCGGCGAAGACGGCCTGCTCGGCGACGGCGCCTCGCCCGACGGCGACGAGGACGACATGGAGAATTCCCTGTCGCTCGCCGCCATGGAGACCGAGATCAAGCCGAAGGTGCTGGAAACCTTCGATCGGGTCGCCGACAGCTATAAGAAGCTTCGCCGGCTCCAGGACCAGAATGTCGAATCCAAGCTGAAGAACGAGACGCTCTCGCCGGCGCAGGAGCGCAAGGCGAAGAAGCTGAAGGAGGACCTGGTCCTCGACATGAAGTCGCTGTCTCTGAACCAGGCGCGCATCGACGCTCTGGTGGAGCAGCTCTACGAGATCAACAAGCGGCTCGTCGGCCTCGAAGGCCGCCTGCTGCGCCTCGCCGACAGCTACGGCGTCACCCGCGACGACTTCCTGCGCCAGTATCAGGGCTACGAACTCGACCCGAAATGGGTGCTGCGGGTCTCGAAGCTCGGCTCGCGGGGGTGGAAGGGCTTCGTCGCCTCCGAGAAGGACACGATCAAGGACCTGCGCGGCGAGATCCACGCACTCGCCACGGAGACGGGGCTCGAAATCCTCGAATTCCGCAAGATCGTCCAGATGGTGCAGAAGGGCGAGAAGGAAGCCCGCCAGGCGAAGAAGGAAATGGTCGAGGCCAATCTGCGCCTCGTCATCTCGATCGCCAAGAAGTACACGAACCGCGGCCTGCAATTCCTGGATCTGATCCAGGAGGGCAATATCGGCCTGATGAAAGCGGTCGACAAGTTCGAGTACCGGCGCGGCTACAAATTCTCGACCTATGCGACCTGGTGGATCCGGCAGGCCATCACCCGCTCGATCGCCGACCAGGCGCGCACGATCCGCATTCCGGTGCACATGATCGAGACGATCAACAAGATCGTGCGCACCTCGCGCCAGATGCTGCACGAGATCGGCCGCGAGCCGACCCCGGAAGAGCTGGCCGAGAAGCTCGGCATGCCGCTGGAGAAGGTCCGCAAGGTCCTGAAGATCGCCAAGGAGCCGATCTCGCTCGAAACGCCGATCGGCGACGAGGAGGACAGCCATCTCGGCGATTTCATCGAGGACAAGAATGCGGTCCTGCCGATCGACGCCGCGATCCAGTCCAATCTGCGCGAGACCACGACCCGGGTGCTCGCCTCGCTCACCCCGCGCGAGGAGCGCGTGCTGCGCATGCGCTTCGGCATCGGCATGAACACCGATCACACGCTGGAAGAGGTGGGCCAGCAATTCAGCGTGACCCGCGAACGCATCCGCCAGATCGAGGCGAAGGCGCTGCGCAAGCTGAAGCACCCCTCGCGCAGCCGGAAGCTCAGGAGCTTCCTGGACAATTGAGCGTCGGCGAAATTCGGCGCCGGTTCCGAAGGCCGCATCCGCACAAACGCGGATGCGGCCTTTTTTTTTCAGCACGCGAGCGTCAGACCGGCATCATCGCGTAGCCCGCGCCCTCGCGCACGATCCGCCCGCGATCCGCGAGATGGGACCCCATCACGACCGTTCCGTCCACGGCGAGGCGGTCGAGCAGGCGGGCGCGCGTATCGGCGGCCTGGATGCGGTTGACGTCGAACAGCACCGTCCAGTCCGGATGGGGGAACTGCAATGCGCCGACATGCATCGTGTCGGCCCACATCAGCAGGGCGTCCCCGCCATCGGCGATCATCACGCCGGAATGCCCCGGCGTGTGGCCCGGCAGCGGCAAAGCGGACAGGCCGGGCCAGAGCGCCTGCTCCCCTTCGATCGCGCGCACGCGGCGCGGGTAAGCCGCGAGCACCGCGCGGGCGGCGGCGAAGAAGCCGTCCATGCCCTGCGGGGCGCGCGCGCGGATGGCATCGTCGAGCCAGAATTCGATCTCGCTGTGCTGGAGAATCAGCTCCGCGTTCGGGAACAGCGCCTTGCCGTCCGCGCCGATCGCCCCGCTGGCATGGTCGACATGCAGATGGGTCAGGATCAGCACCTCCACCCGCGCCGGATCCAATCCGGCCGCGGCGAGCGCGCCGGACACTTTCCCGAGCGCGGCACCGCCGGCCGGGCCGGTCCCGGCATCGATCAGCGCGAACCGGCCGTCCCGTTCGATGGCGAAGGCATTGACCGGGGTCGGAATCGGGCCGGCGGGCGGGATGCCGGCCTTCTCCAGCAGCGCCGTCCCGGCGGGTGAGACCGCGTCCGGCACCACGTCGAGGGGAAGCGGATAGAAGCCGTCGAACAAAGGCGTGACCTTGATCCGCCCGACCGTGACGGGACCGGCCGCAAGAGGCTGCGCCCGCGCCCCGCGCCAGGGCAGAAGCGCGGTGGCGCAGACCGCTGCCGCCCCGCCCAGAACACGGCGGCGCGAGACGAGGGTCGGACGGGACCCGGCCTCCGGCGGGGAAGGAACATGCGGCAGGAACATGGCGCTCGTCTCCTGGAAACGGCCGCAGGGCAAATGCGGCCCCAAGCTTCGACCCGACCTTACCCCCGCCCCTCCACCTCCACCACCGGCTCGCGGCCGATCAGCCGGCAAAGCGCCCGCAGACGGCTCTGAAGGCGCTCGTTGACCATATCCGACAAGGCCCGGGGAACGGTGAGCACCACGGTGTCCCCGCGTACCTCCATCCGCGAGGACGGCAGGATGCCGGGCATCGCGGCCGAGAGCGGATAGGCCACCCGCATGGCGGCGCCGAGAATGCGGGCGCGGTCCAGCGCAGCCGGCGTCACGAGTTCGAGCAGGCGCGGCGGCGGCTGTTCCGGGGTGAGGCCGATATGGCGGAAATAGACCGGCAGCGCCACCGCGACGCGGCTCGGATGGTCGACCCCCGCAAAGGCGGCGTGGGCGATGACGTTGAGGCTCTGCTCGCCGCGATAATCGGGATGCGCGCGCCAGCTCACATCCGCCAGAAGGCAGGCGGCATGACGGATCCGCCGCTCCTCGGCGCTCTCCTCGAGCGCCGGGGAGGAGGCGAAGAAATGATCGGTCCAGGCGACCATTTCCTCCTGGTGGAGGGGCGCGCGCGAGCGCAGCAGGTTGAATTCCTGGGCCGCCAGCAGAAGCGGATCCTCGGCGCGCTGCGGCGGATCGAGCCGGCTGTAGAGCAGGCCTTCCCGCACCCCGAGGGCGGAGATCATCACCTGGGCAGGACGGCCGATCCGCACCAGATTCTCCAGCACCAGGGCGCCATAGGACAGAAGCGGCCGGCGGGCCATCGACACCGCCTCGATATTGCCCAGCGCCTCGACCTCGCCGCGATGCACCGACCGGGCGAAGGCGAGCGCCTCCTTGGCCGGGATGGTGTAGCCGTGCATCACGTGCAGCGGATAATCCTTCTGGAACATGTGCAGCCGGGCGAGGGCGCGCCATGTGCCGCCGACGGCATAGAAGGTGCGGCCTGCGAGGTTGGGCAAAACCGCCGCATCCTCCATCGCATCGCGCACGATCCGCTCGGCCTTGCGCATGGATTTCGCCGAGCGGTCCTGGAGCGCCAGGCTGCCGAGCGGGAGGGTGATGCCCTCCCCGGCAACCGATGTCCCGGTCACGTCGACCAGTTCGAGCGAGCCGCCCCCGAGATCCCCGGCGATCCCGTCCGGATCGTGGATGCCGGAAATCACCCCGAGGGCCGCGAGTTCGGCCTCGCGTTTGCCGGTCAGGATTTCGATCTTGGTCCGGCAGATCGCCTCGCATTCGGCGATGAAGGCCGGCCCGTTCTTGGCGTCGCGCGCGGCGGCGGTGGCGAGCGCGTGCAGCGTCTCGACCTGCATCGCGTCGCACAGGCCGCGAAACCGGCGCAGCGCCGACAGCGCCTTCTCGATCGCATCCTCGGCCAGCCGGCCGGTGGAGACCACCTCGCGGCCGAGCCCGCACAACGCCTTCTCGTTGAAGATCGGCGTGGGCGCGCGCGAGAGCGCCTCGTAGACCACGAGGCGCACGGAATTGGACCCGATGTCGATGACGGCGATCGGCGCGGCCACGGTCATCTGATCGGTGAGGTGCGGACCCCAGCCGCGCGGATCACCGGCGGAGAAGGAGACTGCGCGGCGAAGAATCTTTGAGAGACTTTCCACGTCCCGACAAACTCGGATTGGTCATGAAATAGCGGTGAGCGTTGAAGGGCTCCTCGCCGGGCGCCGGGACTATGCGTGCGGAGGAGCCATCCGGCAACACCCGCCAGCTCTGTTCGTTGTCGATAATGTTGGCGACCATGATCTGATCCAGCACCTGCTCATGCACCGTGGGGTTGGTGATGGGGCAAAGTGTCTCGACCCGGCGGTCGAGATTCCGCGTCATCAGGTCGGCCGAGGAGATGTAGACGGTCGCTTTCGGGTGCGGCAGGCCGTGCCCGGCGCCGAAGCAGAAGATTCGGCTGTGTTCGAGAAAGCGCCCGACGATCGATTTGACCTGGATGTTTTCCGACAAGCCGGCAATGCCGGGGCGCAGGCAGCAGATGCCGCGCACGATGCACTCCACCTTCACGCCGGCGCGGCTCGCCGCGTACAGCGCATCGATCACCATCGGATCGACCAGCGAATTGCACTTCAGCCAGATCGCAGCCGGCCGGCCGGCTTGGGCATGCGCGATCTCCTCCCGGATGTTTTCGAGGATGCGCGGCTTCAGCGTGGTCGGCGAGACCGCCATCGCGTCGAGCTCGCCGGGGGTGGCGTAGCCGGTGATGAAATTGAAGATCCGCGCCACGTCCTGGGCGATCACCGGGTCGGCGGTGAAGAACGACAGGTCGGTATAGATGCGCGCCGTGATCGGGTGATAATTGCCCGTCCCGACGTGGCAATAGCTGGCGAGCGCCCCGCCCTCGCGGCGCACCACCATGGACAGCTTGCCGTGGGTCTTCAGGTCGATGAAGCCGAACACGACCTGAACGCCGGCGCGCTCCAGATCGCGCGCCCAGCGGATATTGGCTTCTTCGTCGAAGCGCGCCTTCAGTTCCACGAGCGCCGTCACCGACTTGCCCGCCTCGGCCGCCTCGGCGAGCGCCTTCACGATAGGGCTGTCGGAGGAGGTGCGGTAGAGGGTCTGCTTGATGGCGACGACATTAGGATCGCGAGCAGCCTGACGGAGAAACTGAACCACCACATCAAAGGATTCATAAGGGTGATGGACGAGGATGTCCTTCTCGCGGATGGCGAGAAAGCAGTCGCCGCCATGCTCCCGGATGCGCTCGGGAAATCGCGCATTGTAGGGCGGGAATTTCAGATCCGGCCGATCCACCGAGACCAGCTGGGAAAACTCGTTCAGCGCGAGAACGCCGTCGACGACGAAAATCTCGTCATCCTTCACGTCCAGTTCGCGCGCGACGAAGTTGCGCAATTCGTCGGGCATCCCGGAATCCGCTTCCATGCGGATCACCGAGCCGTAGCGGCGCTGTTTCAGCGCCGTCTCGAACAGGCGCACCAGATCCTCGGCCTCTTCCTCGATTTCGAGGTCGCTGTCGCGCACCACGCGGAACACGCCGCTGCCCTTCACCGCGTAACCGGGGAACAGACGGGCGACGAACAGGCCCACCATCTGCTCCAGGGTGATGAAGCGCATGCCGTCGACGTCGGGAAGCCGGATGAAGCGATCCACCTTCGCCGGAATCCGGATCAGCGCGTTCATGCCGCGCCCATCGCTCTGGCGCACCAATTGGAGCGCCAGGGAGAAGCCGAGATTGGGGATGAAGGGAAAGGGATGGGCCGGGTCGATCGCGAGCGGGGTCAGAACCGGAAACACATGGTGCAGGAAGTGCGTCTCCAGCACCTTCAGGTCCTCCACCCTCACGTCCGGCGCATCGATGAGGGTGATGCCGATGGCGGCGAGATCGCGGCGCAATTCGCGCCAGCGGGCCTGCTGGTCGAAGATCAGCCCGCTCGCGGCGGTCATGATCGAGGTGAGCTGCTCGGACGGGGTGAGGCCTTCCGGGCTCGCCGCGGTGACGCCCTCGCGGATCTGCTCCTTCAGCCCGGCGACTCGGACCATGAAGAACTCGTCGAGATTGTTGGCCGAGATCGAAAGGAAGCGGAGCTGCTCGAGGAGGGGATGATTCTGGTTGGAGGCTTCCTCCAGCACCCGGCGGTTGAAGTGCAGCCAGGAGATTTCGCGATTGATGAAGCGATGCGGCGAGGCAGACAAATCCTCTTCGTTGACAGGTGCTTCCGGCAGGTCGTCGACAATGGACACGGCTGCTGTGTCGGTCGCGCTCATGGCTCATCCCCCGAATTTCCGCCGGACCATGGCGACCCAGCATGACCACTCTATGACAGTTGCGCGACTACTCCTCTTCGTCCGGCACGTCCTGCTGGGCGGTGCGCAGAACCTCGGCGGCGAAGGCCCGCGTCACCGGCCGGCGGGCAGCGAGCGAGGCGCGGTCGATCGCCTGAACCAAGGCCTCGGCCCCCGCGACCGAGCGCTCCATGCGCGCCAGGAGATAGTGAACCACCCCCTCGTCGACGATGATCTGCCGGTCGGCGAACAGCTTCACCAGCACGGCCGCGAGCAGAGCGTCGTCGGCCGGCGCGATCTCGACCTTGGGCACGGCCCGCAGCCGCGAGGCGAGATCCGGCGTGGCGAGGGCGAAGCCGGACGGCGCGCGCCGCGCCGTGATCAGGACGTGGCCGCGCATTTCCTGGGCGAGGTTGAGGACGTGAAACAGCGCCGCCTCGTCGAATGCGCCGGCGGTCAGGTCCTCGATCGCCAGCGCCCCGGTCTCCAGCGCGCCGGGCACCTCCTCCGCCCGCAGCGCGGCGGCGCGCACGATGCGCCCGCCGGCTTTGAGGGCGAAGGCGGCGGCGAGGTGGCTCTTGCCGCTGCCGGCCGGCCCGGTGAGGCAGACCACCGGCGCGGGCCAGTCGGGAAACCGGTCGATCAGCGCCGCCGCCGCCGCATTGCTCGGCGCCACCAGGAAATCCTCGCGGCGCAAAGCCGGGCTGGCCGTCAGATCGAGCGGCAGCTGAGCGGGAGAGCCCTCGCGCCCGGGCATGGATCAGCGGTGCTCCACCAGCTTCACGTCCTCGTCCTCCGGCAATTCCGCGCCGGTATAAAGCGGACTATGGAAATATTGGCTGAAGCCGAAGCGGACCAGCACCCCGGCGGCGGCGGTCAGGGGGACGGCGAGGAGCAGGCCGACAAAGCCGAACAGATAGCCGAAGGCGAACAGGGAGAACATCAGCCAGACCGGGTGGACGCCGATGCTGTCGCCCACGAGCTTCGGCGAGAGAACATAGCCTTCAATGGTTTGCCCGGTGACGAAGATGCCGAGCACAACGCCGATCATGGTCCAGTCGGGGAAGAATTGGACGACGGCGACGCCCATGGCGAGGACCAGGCCGGTGAGCGAACCGACGTAGGGAATAAAGGTTATCAACCCCGATACGATGCCGATCAAAAGGCCGAAATTCAGCCCCGCCATCGTCAAGGCGACGGCATAGAAGGTGCCGAGGATCAGGCAGACCAGCGCCTGGCCGCGGATGAAGCCGGCGACCGCCAGATCCATCTCGGCGCCGAGGCGGCGCACCACCGGACGCTGGTGCACCGGGATCCAGCTGTCGACGGTGTCGAGCATGTGGGTCCAGTCGCACAGGACGTAGAACACCACGACCGGGGTCACCACCATGAGGGCGAACACCGACAGGACCGCCTGGCCGCCCGACCAGAGCGAGGTCAGGAGGCCGAGGAGATAGGTCACGCCCTGCGACATGACATCGGACAGCGAGCGCTGGATGTCGGGCAGGCGGTCGCCGAAGAAATGGTTGATCCATTCCCGGTTCTCCTCGGTGACGAGACCCTGGAGCCGCGTCACGTAGCTCGGCATGTTCTGGATGAACTCGAACAGCTGGCTCGACAGGAGCGGCAGCACCACCAGCAGGAACAGCACGATGAGCATGATGAACATGCCCACGATCAGCAGCGAGGACGGGGTGCGCCCGACGCCGACCCGGGCGAGGCGCGTGACGATGGGGTTGAGGAAATAGGCGAGCGCGATGCCGGCGACGAAGGGCAGAAGGATGCCGCGCAGCAGCCAGAGCACGCCGATCGCTACGACCAGGGCACCGATCCAGAACCGCACCTGAAGCCGAAACGGCATCGCGCCTTCCCCAACAGCGGAGCCCCCGCGCCGGTGGCGGCCCCGCACCTCAATCGGCCATGTGGCGCATCCAATCCGCGAGATAGGCAGCGGCGGAAAGGGCCGTCAAGATCCCGACGGCGACAAGGCCCAGTTCGAAGCCGAGGTGCAGGGGAATACCGAAGCCGGCACTCGCCAGAACGAGGGCCGCGAACGCGATCTGGGCGAGCGTGTTCACCTTGGAGACGACCAGGGGCCGGATATGGACGGGGCGCGCGAGCAGAACCGAGAGCAGAACCGCGCCGATGATCATCACGTCCCGCGTCACCACCGCGATCGCCACCCAACGCGGGATCAGCCCCACCACCGAGAGGCTGACATAGATCGAGATCAGCAGCGCCTTGTCGGCCAGAGGGTCGAGATAGGCGCCGAGCTCGGTCTGCATGCCGAAGCGCTTGGCGAGAAAGCCGTCGAGCGCATCCGACACCCCGGCCGCGAGAAACAGCCAGAAGGCGAGCTGGATCTCCCCCGAGGCGATCGCCCAGACCACCACCGGGACCAGAAGAATCCGGCCGAGCGTGATGAGGTTCGGCAGGCTCACCCCGCCCCCCGCCCGTCGCCCCGGCCGCGGCGCGCCATCAGCGCTTGACCACCAGCGGCCCGAAGCCCTGGTGACTCGCCATCGCCTGGATCCGGTTGATATTGACGTGGCGGGGCAGCGTGCAGGCGAAGAACACCTGTTCGGCGATGTCCTCCCCGGTCATCGGCGCGACGCCGTCATAGAGCTTGCCGGCCCGCTCCGCGTCGCCCTTGAATCGGACGACCGAAAACTCGGTCTCGGTCAGACCGGGCTCGATATTGGTGACGCGGACCCCCGACCCGACGATGTCGGCCCAGAGGCCGAGCGAGAATTGTTTCACGAAGGCCTTGGTGCCGCCATAGGTATTGCCGCCCGGATAGGGATAGTCGCCGGCGATCGAGCCGGTCAGCACCATGTGGCCCTGCTTGCGGGCGATCATCGCCGGCAGGGCCGCGCGGACGGTGTGGAGCAGGCCCTTCACATTGGTGTCCACCATGGTCTGCCAATCGTCCATGGCGACCTCGTGGGCCGGCTCCAGCCCAAGGGCGAGCCCGGCATTGGCGAACACCACATTATAGTCCGCGAACGGCGCGGGCAGTTCGGCGAAGGCGGCCTGGGTGGCCGCCCAATCGCGCACATCGAGGTCGAGCGGGTGGACGCGGCCGGGAAATTCCTCCGCGAGCGCCTGCAGCCGGTCGGCGCGGCGGCCGGCGGCGACGACCCGGCTGCCCGCCGATGCGAAGCGGCGCACGGTCGCGGCGCCGATGCCGGAGGTGCCGCCGGTAACGACGACGGTAAGGGTCGCGGGGTCCAGCATCTGATACATCGGGGCACCTCTCCGGGCATGAGCGGAACCGGAATAAAGCATAGCGGGGCGCCTGCGAAGCCCGGTAAAGTCAGAAGCGCGCCGCCTCATCTCCGGCGCAACCGTGCGTTAGGGATAAGGGGCGTGCGCGACTGCCGGGTCATCCTCCTGCCATGTTCGGGATGAAGGTGTTCCGGCTCACAGTCTCCTGCGGGGGCATTTGCGGCGCGTGGCGAGGAGGCGTTAAGGCTTTGGCGCGAGGATCGGACACAGGTTCGAATCGCGAGTGGCCGGAACGCGGCGCGACGGCGTCCGGAGACGAGAAATGAGGTTCTGTTTGGCGCGCTTTTCCACCGGCCCGGAGGGTGGCCTTCATCGCTCGGACGGCCGGAGCCGCCGATCCTCCGACAGACCGCGCGTGGCCGCGGGGACGATGACGCGCTTTGCCGCGCTTCCCGCGACGATCGGCACCGCGCTCTGCCTCGCGGGCTGCAGCACCGATCTCGGCGGCTTCGGCACCAAGACCTCTCCGGCGGAGGTGGCGAGCGTGCTGAACGCGCCGACCGCATCGGTCGAAAGCGGCCCGATCCCGTCCGCCGGCCCGCCCGTCCCGGCCGCCACTCCACCGGCTCCGGCGCCGCCGTCCGGCGCCACGGCGGCCACTGCGCGTGCGGCGGTCACGCCGTCGGCCGCGGCGAGCACCGCCAGCGTTCCCCTGACGCCCCCGCCGGTCAATCCCGGCGGCACGGCCTATGCGGCCACCAACACGCAGGAACAGCTTTCCGGGGCCTGGACCTTCTCCTGGGACAATGGGGCCCGGTCCTGCCCCGTCACCCTGTCCACGACCCGCGGGGCGAGCGGCCTCTCGGCCCAAGCGGACATTTCCTGCCCCAGCGAAATCTTCATGACCAAAGCGTGGGACATTCTGGGGCCGGATCTCGTGCTCCAGAACCATGTCGGGAAGGTCACGGCGCGGCTCGCCCCGGCCGGACCGAACCGCTATGTCGGCGTCATCGCCGACAGCAACCAGCAGATCGCGCTCGCCCGCTGAGCCGTCTCATCGCGACGCGTCAGCGCTGCGCCTGCACCGTGGGCAGGCCGCGCGCGGCCGGGCCGCCCGTCTCCTGCGGCCCCGCGAACAGAATGGCGCAGACGATCGCGCCATAAGCGATCGCAAACAGCCCCCAATCGCGCCAGGAGTGCCGCGCACGTCCCTCCCCCGCCCCGACCGGCCGGATGGTCGGGCGGGTGCCACGGCGCGCCTGCGGCGCGGTGCGCCGCCGAAGCGGGAAATCGGGTGCGTGGGACATTCGCCTATCCACAGATGCAGTCGTGCGGGCAAATAAAACTCTCATATCCTGGAATTTGTCAATATAACATTATTTTTATGTATTATCATTCAGGGGGCGCAGACGGCGGTGCCCTTTTTGGCGCGGACAGGGGGATGAATCGGCCACACCCCCGCGGGTTCGACAAGCGGCACTTAGATTAAACATATTTTTATTGTGATATTTCCGATTTGCACATTTGTTCGGTATATTCTACTCTTTCCAAAGACGCACTGAGAAATCATACATTTCATATCTGTGATATAGAGTCGATCGCCCATGACCTCGCCGCTGCAACAGAAGCTCAAGATTACCGGGCCCACCGCGATCACGGCGAACCGGCTTTCGGACGGGGTCGTGGTGTGGCTGACGCCGTCGCACGGCTGGTCGACCGATATAGCGGACGCGGCGATCGCCACCACGTCGGACGTCGCAATGACGCTTCTCTCGGTCGCGAACGGCGACGAAATCCACGCCGTCGGCGCCTATCCGGCGCGGGTCGTCGTGGTCAACGGGCGGGCGGCCCCGGTCAATCTGCGCGAGCGGATCCGCGTCGGCGGACCCACGATCGCCTTCGAAGCGCGCGCCTGAGCGCCGGAGCGGACCCCCATCATGTATGTCCATGACGAATTCGACCGCGCCTTCCTCGCCGACCGGGTCGCGGACTTTCGCGATCAGGTGGCCCGCCGCCTGTCGGGCGCGTTGACCGAGGAAGAATTCAAGCCGCTGCGGCTGATGAACGGCGTCTATCTCCAGCTCCACGCTTATATGCTGCGAATCTGCATCCCCTACGGGACCCTGTCCTCGGACCAGATGCGCGCCCTCGGCCATGTCGCGCGGCGCTACGACCGCGGCTACGGCCATTTCACCACCCGCCAGAACATCCAGTTCAACTGGATCCGGCTCGACGAACTGCCCGATGCCATGGCCGATCTCGCCGCGGCCGGCCTCCACGGCATCCAGACCTCCGGCAATTGCATCCGCAACACCACCACCGACCAATGGGCCGGGGCGACGCCCGAGGAGATCGAAGATCCGCGCCTCTATGCGGAAATCATCCGGCAATGGTCGACGCTGCACCCGGAATTCACGTTCCTGCCGCGCAAGTTCAAGATCGCCATCACCGCCGCCAAGCACGACCGCGCGGCGATCCGCGTCCACGATATCGGCCTGCGCCTGCACCGGCGCGACGGCGAGACCGGCTTCGAGGTGATCGTCGGCGGCGGGCTCGGGCGCACGCCCTTCATCGGCAAGACGATCCGCGATTTCCTGCCCAAGGCGGACCTGCTCTCCTATCTGGAGGCGATCCTGCGGGTCTACAATTCCGGCGGACGGCGCGATAATATCTATAAGGCGCGCATCAAGATCCAGGTGCACGAGGTCGGCACCGAGGAATTCTCCCGCCGCGTCGAGGCCGAATGGGCTGAGATCCGCGACGGCGCGCTGCGGCTCGACGACGCGGCCTTCGCCGCCATCGCCGACCGCTTTCAAACGCCCGATTTCGCGCCGCTCGCCGACCGGCCGGCGGACCTGACGGACGCGCTCGCGGATCCGGCCTTCGCGCGCTGGCACGCCAACGCGGTCGCGGTCCACAAGGCCCCGGGCCATGCCATCGTGACGCTGTCGCTGAAGCCGGTCGGCAAGCCGCCGGGCGATGCGACGGCGGACCAGATGGACGCCATCGCCGACCTCGCGGACCGCTTCGCTTATGGCGAAATCCGCGTCGCGCACGAGCAGAACCTGACCTTCCCGCATGTGCGCCAGAAGGACCTGCCGGAGCTGTGGCGCGAACTCGACGCGCTCGGCCTCGCAACGCCGAATGTCGGCCTGATCTCCGACATCATCGCCTGCCCCGGCCTCGATTATTGCGCGCTGGCCAATACCCGCTCGATCCCGCTCGCCCAGCGCCTGTCCGAGCGCTTCGCGGATCCTGCACGCATCGCCGATATCGGCCGGATGCACATCAACATTTCCGGCTGCATCAATGCCTGCGGCCACCACCATGTCGGGCATATCGGCATTCTCGGCGTCGAGAAGAAGGACCAGGAATTCTATCAGATCACCCTCGGCGGCAAGGCGAACCACAAGGCCCGCCTCGGCGAGCTGCTCGGCCCGGCGGTCGGCGAGGACGAAGTCGTGGAGGTGGTGGAGCGGATCGTCGACACCTATCTCGCTTTGCGCGCGGGCCCGGCGGAAAGCTTCATCGCCGTGGTGCAGCGGCTCGGCGTCGAGCCATTCAAGGAGCGGGCCTATGCCGCTGGTTAAGCAGGGCGCCGTCGTCCCGGATCCCTTCGCCCGCGTGGCGGACGACGCGGCCTTGCCCGAGGGGCCGGCGCTGGTGCCGCTCGCCCGCCTGCTGGCGGACGGCCTGCCGGAGGGACGCAATGCGCCGCTCGGCGTCCTCGTGCCGAATGCCGCGGATGTCGCCCTCCTTGCGCCGTTCATCGGCCAGCTCGCGGTGATCGTGCTCGACTTCCCCAAATTCCGCGACGGGCGGGCCTATAGCCAGGCCCGGCTGCTGCGCGAGCGGTTCGGGTTTTCCGGGGAATTGCGCGCGGCGGGAAATGTCCTGCGCGACCAGGTTCTGTTGATGGTCCGCTGCGGCTTCGACGCCTTCGAGGTGGCGAAAGCGGACGACATTCCCGGCTTCACCCACGCCCTCGCCGCCTATTCCCTGGTCTACCAGCCGACCGGCGACGGCCGCCGGACGATCGGCGATGCCCGCCGCGCGGCGCGGGGCGCCTGAGGGCGCGATGGGCTTCCAGCACGCCGGGCGGCCCCCCGCCGAAAGCGATCTTCCCCGCATCGCCGCCGCCCTCGATGCGCGGCTGCATGCGGCGAGCCCGCTCGAAATTCTCTCCGTCGCCGCCGAAACCGAGCGCGGGCGGATCGCCGCGGTCTCGTCCTTCGGCGTGGAATCGGCCGTCATGCTGCACATGATGGCGCTCGTCGACGCCGCCATCCCGGTGATCTTTCTCGATACCGGCCATCTCTTCGCCGAGACTTTGGCCTATCGCGACACGCTGGTGGATCGTCTGGGTCTGCGGGATGTCCGCACCATCACGCCGGACGCGGCCGATCTCTCCATCGGCGATCCCGAGGCGGCCCTGTGGGCGCAGGATCCCGATGCCTGCTGCCGCCTGCGCAAGGTGGCGCCGCTGGCCGGCGCCCTGACGCCCTTCGCCGCCTGGATCAACGGGCGCAAGCGCTATCAGGCGGCGACGCGGACCCGTATTCCGGTGGTGGAAGCCGACGGACATCGTCTGAAATTCAATCCGCTCGCCGCCCTCGGCCCGGCCGAGATCGCCGGCTGGATGAAGGCGCACCGGCTGCCGGCGCATCCGCTCCAGCGCTTCGGCTTCCCCTCTGTCGGCTGCATGCCCTGCACCAGCCGCGTCACAACCGGCGAAGACCCGCGTGCCGGCCGCTGGCGCGGCCGGGCGAAGACCGAATGCGGAATCCATGTCCGGGCCGTCGATGGCGCGCCGCCGTCCGATCCGCAGCCGCCGGAGACATCCGCGCCATCCTGACCGGCCGAACCCGACGACCTCCCGGACGCGACCGCGGGAAAGACCGGCCCCCCGCCGAATGCGGCGGTCCGGGGATCAGCCGCCGGGGCGCCCGGGGCGCGCCGCGATCTGCAGATCCTCGATCCGCTGCTTCATATCGCGCGACAGGCGCTTGGCGTCTTCCGGCAGGACGAAAGCGGTGTCGTCGTGGGGCACGGCCCCCGACTTCGGCTGGAACACGCGTGCGCCGTCCGCGGTCATGACGAGGTCGCCGGTGCGCAGCGTCTCGTCCTGCTTGATCGGGATCGCGGCGACGCCCAGCGGGCCGTTGCCGGTGCAAGTGCAGGCCTGATCGAGCCTGGTGCGGTAGACATAGGCATTGGGAATGTCGCCATAGGCTAGGCCGGCATCGCTATAGGCACCCTCGATCGAGGCCCCGGATCCGCGGAACACCTCGCTCGGCGCTTTCGGGCAAAAGGCCGCGCACTGGGCTTCGGCCGCGCCGGGGGTCGCGTCGCTGAGCGGAAAATAGCGGCCGTCGCACATCCGTACGCAATAGGCGACGCGCCGGCTCGGGCGTGCACTCTCCTGCGGCTCCACCGGGACCGCGACGCTGGGGAGGGCGGCAACCTGAGGGGGCGCCTGGCGCACGAGCCCGCCAAACAGCGCGGCGAAGAAATCCGCCGGAGTCTGCGCGGCCGCCGGGACGGCGCCCAGCGTCGCCACGCTCACGGCCGCAAACAGGCCTCTGATCGCGATTGCGGTGCGCATGCGGCCACTCCCCGGGTCAACCCCGATCAGACGGTGAAGGACGAGAACGCCAGGGCCGCGAATTTGCTCGGGCCGTAATAGCGTTGCTCTTTTTGCTGCTCCTGCCGCGGCGGCGCATCGGATGCGGCGAGCAGGGACGCCGACGCCGAAGTGAGGACCGCCAGAAGCGAAATGACGACGAACCCGCGCGCGAGTGCCATAGGACCCTCCAGCTCTTTCCGGACCCAGCGCCATAAGGCGCCGATCGGCTTCCGGGACGTTCTGCTAACTCTGTTTCCCGCCCCCTGGTTCCCGGCGGCGCCACGGCGCCGCCCGCGCCGCGGCCGATCCGCGGCGGGAAAAGCATGTGCTTGAAAGCTCCGGCAATTCGGGCAATCTGGCGCGCCGCGCGGGGGGCGCGCCGGAGGGCGCGATCCGGTCGGCGGGACCGACGTCCCCAAAAGGGACATCGCCTTCCCTCATTCGCTCAGAGGCAGGGTGACGGCGCCATGATCGACAAGCTGGAATATCTCATCGCCCTGTCCCGCGAGCGGCATTTCGGCCGGGCGGGCGAAGCCTGCGGCGTGACGCAGCCAACTTTGTCGGCCGGAATCAAGCAGTTGGAGGATACGCTCGGGGTGCTTCTGGTGCAGCGCGGATCGCGCTTCATCGGCTTCACCCCCGAGGGCGAGCGGACCCTGGAATGGGCGCGCCGCATCGTGTCGGATTCCCGCGCCATGCGGCAGGACATCGACGCGCTGAAGCGCGGGCTCGCCGGGCCGTTGCGCATCGCGGCGATCCCGACCGCGCTGCCCATGGTGGCGGCGCTCACGACGCCGTTCCGGGCGCGCCATCCCGACGTGCGCTTCACAATCATTTCGCGGACCTCGATCGAGATCCTCAACCATCTGGAAAACCTGGAGATCGACGCCGGCCTCACCTATCTCGACAACGAGCCGCTCGGCCGCGTGAACACGGTGCCGCTCTATCGCGAGCGCTATCGGCTGGTGACCTCGCCCAATTCGAAATATGGCGATCGCGCAGAAGTGACCTGGGCGGAGATCGCCGAACTGCCGCTCTGCCTCCTGACGCCCGACATGCAGAACCGCCGCATCATCGACGGTCTGCTCTCCGCCGCCGGCGGGCCGCCCAAGCCGACGCTCGAATCCAATTCCATGATCGTTCTGTTCACCCATGTCCGAACCGGCCATTGGGCGAGCGTGATGCCGGCCATGCTGGCGGATTCGCTGGGGCTCACCGCGATCGTCCGCTCGATCCCGATCGTCGCGCCGGAGATCACCCATCTCATCGGCCTCGTCGTGCCGCACCGCGAGCCGACCACCCCGATCACCGCCGCGCTCGTCTCCGAAGCCCGCCGCATCGCGCCGCGTCTGGAAGGACTGACGGACAAGGATCCCGCTCTGGCGGTGCTCACCTCCTGAGGGCGATGCGGCGGAAGGAACAGGACCTGCCCTCGCGGCAGATAGAGAATGCCGATCACCGGCCCGCGCGAATTTTGAAACGTTCGCACAATGCCCCCAGACAGGTGCCGTGCGACGGGCCTCCCCCTGCGCGGAGCGACGCCGATTGATAGAGATGTTCTATCGCAACATCCGACAGGTCGCTTGATCCCGGCTCTTTGTATGCCACACTCCTTGTAACGATCACAAAAAGCGCGGCGTCACGCCGCCTGCCAGGAAACGAAACATGTCGGTTGGCTATGAGCCCTGGAGCGCGGACCGCGCCGCGCAGATCATCGCGTCGCATCGCGACATGGCGGGCGCGACCATGCCGATCCTGCACGCGATCCAAGAGGCGTTCGGCTTCGTCCCGGAGCCGGTGGTGCCGATGATCGCCGAAAGCCTCAATCTGTCGCGTGCCGAAGTGCACGGGGTCGTCACCTTCTATCACGACTTCCGGCGCGAGCCGCCGGGCCGCCACGTGATCAAGCTGTGTGCCGCGGAGGCCTGCCAGGCGATGGGCGCGACCGCCCTTGCCGCTTATGCCGAGCAGAAGCTCGGAATCGAGATGGGTGAGACCTCGCCGGACGGCCGCGTGACCCTGGAGCCGATTTATTGCCTCGGCCTGTGCGCCTGCGCCCCCTCGGGCCTGGTCGACGGCCGGCTGGTCGGCCGGCTCGACCGGACCGCCATCGACGAACTCGCCGCGGAGGCCAACCGATGAGCACCGCCCGCATCTTCGTCCCGAACGACGCGACCGCAATCGCCTGCGGCGCCGACCGGGTGGCGCGGACCCTCGCCGACGCGCTCGCCGCGCGCGGGGTCCAGATCGACATCGTCCGCAACGGCTCGCGCGGCCTGTTCTGGCTGGAGCCGCTGCTGGAGGTCGAGACCCCGGCCGGCCGTGTCGGCTATGGCCCGGTGACGCCCGCCGACATTGACGGCCTGCTCGCCGCCGGCCTCCTCGACGGCCAGGCGCATCCCTTGTGCGTCGGCCTGGTCGAGGAAATCCCCTATCTGAAGAAGCAGACCCGCCTCACCTTCGCGCGCTGCGGTATCATCGATCCGCTCTCGCTCGACGATTACACCGCGCATGACGGCTATAAGGGCCTCGCCAAGGCCGTCGAGATCGGACCGGCGGCGATCGTCGAGGAGGTGTTCCAGAGCGGGCTGCGCGGGCGCGGCGGCGCGGGCTTTCCGACCGGCATCAAATGGCGCACCGTCGCGGGCGCGCCGGCCGACCAGAAATACATCGTCTGCAATGCCGACGAGGGCGACAGCGGCACCTTCGCCGACCGCATGATCATGGAGGCGGATCCGTTCTGCCTGATCGAGGGCATGACCATTGCGGGCATCGCGGTGGGGGCGACCAAGGGCTTCGTCTATTGCCGCTCGGAATATCCGCTCTCGCTCATCGTGATGGAGAAGGCGATCGCGATCGCGCGGCGCGCCGGGCTGCTCGGCCCGAACGTCGCCGGCTCGGGCTATGCCTTCGACATCGAGATGCGGATGGGCGCCGGCGCCTATGTGTGCGGCGAGGAGACTGCGCTGCTCGACAGCCTCGAAGGCAAGCGCGGCATCGTGCGCGCCAAGCCCCCGCTCCCCGCCTTCAAGGGCCTGTTCGGCCGGCCGACCGTGATCAACAATCTGATCTCGCTCGCCACCGTCCCGGTGATCCTGGAAAAGGGCGGCGCCTTCTACAAGGATTTCGGCATGGGCCGCTCGCGCGGCACGATGCCGATCCAGTTGGCCGGCAACATCAAATATGGCGGCCTGTTCGAGACCGCCTTCGGCATTTCGCTCGGCGAATTGGTGAACGAGATCGGCGGCGGCACCGCCTCGGGCCGCCCGGTGCGCGCGGTGCAGGCGGGCGGGCCGCTCGGCGCCTATCTGCCGGTGCACCAGTTCGACACCCCGTTCGATTACGAGGCCTTCGCGGCCAAGGACGCTTTGATCGGCCATGGCGGCATCACGGTGTTCGACGACACCGTGGACATGGCGCAGATGGCGCGCTTCGCCATGGAATTCTGCTCGCACGAGAGCTGCGGCAAGTGCACCCCCTGCCGCATCGGCTCGACCCGCGGCAAGGAGACGCTCGACAAGATCATCGCCGGGGAGCGGCGCGAAGCCAATCTCGCCATCCTCACCGACCTTTGCCAGACCATGAAGCTCGGCTCGCTCTGCGCCCTGGGCGGCTTCACGCCCTATCCCGTCATGAGCGCACTCACCCATTTCCCGGAAGATTTCGGCGTCGCGCCGAAGCTTCCGGCTGCGGCGGAATAAGGCCGATGAACCGCCGCGCCCGCTGCGCACCCCCGAG
Source organism: Aquabacter spiritensis (assembly GCF_004346185.1). Classification (GTDB taxonomy): domain Bacteria; phylum Pseudomonadota; class Alphaproteobacteria; order Rhizobiales; family Xanthobacteraceae; genus Aquabacter; species Aquabacter spiritensis. The sequence continues at coordinate 802,562 of NZ_SMAI01000001.1, forward strand.
GGGGCCGAACACCCATTCCGCGCGCCCCGCGCGCCTTCGCCGTTTCTGAGGAGAACGCCCATGTCCCTCATCCACGAAATCGATTACGGCACGCCCGTCTCCAAGAGCGAAAAGCTGGTTTCCGTCGTCATCGACGGCATGACCATCAAGGTCCCGGAAGGCACCTCGATCATGCGCGCGGCGATGGAGGCGGGGAACCAGATCCCCAAGCTCTGCGCCACCGACATGCTGGAGGCCTTCGGCTCCTGCCGCTTGTGCCTGGTGGAGATCGAGGGCCGGGCCGGCACGCCCGCCTCCTGCACCACGCCGGTCATGGACGGCATGGTGGTGAAGACCCAGACCGAGCGGCTGAAGCAGATCCGCAAGGGGGTGATGGAGCTGTATATCTCCGACCACCCGCTGGACTGCCTGACCTGCTCCGCCAATGGCGATTGCGAGCTTCAGGACATGGCCGGCGTCGTCGGCCTGCGCGAGGTGCGCTACGGCTATGAGGGCGAAAACCACATCAAGATGGGGAAGGACGAGTCCAACCCCTATTTCACCTATGAAAAGTCGAAATGCATCGTCTGCAACCGCTGCGTGCGGGCCTGCGAGGAGGTCCAGGGGACGTTCGCGCTGACGATTTCCGGCCGCGGCTTCGGCTCGCGGGTCTCGCCGGGCATGGACGAGAGCTTCCTGTCCTCCGAATGCGTCTCCTGCGGCGCCTGCGTCCAGGCCTGCCCGACCGCGACGCTCAACGAGAAGGCGATGTTCGACATCGGCACGCCCGAGCATTCGCTGGTGACGACCTGCGCCTATTGCGGGGTCGGCTGCACCTTCAAGGCGGAGATGCGCGGCGACGAGCTGGTGCGCATGGTTCCCTACAAGGACGGCAAGGCCAATCGCGGCCATAGCTGCGTGAAGGGCCGCTTCGCCTATGGCTATGCCACCCACAAGGACCGCATCCTGAAGCCGATGATCCGCGCCTCCATCCACGAGCCGTGGAAGGAAGTGAGCTACGAGGAAGCGATCACTTACGCCGCTTCCGAGTTCAAGCGCATCCAGGCCACATACGGCCGCCGCTCGGTCGGCGGCATCACCTCCTCGCGCTGCACCAACGAGGAGACCTATCTCGTCCAGAAGCTGATCCGCGGCGCCTTCGGCAACAACAATGTCGACACCTGCGCCCGCGTCTGCCACTCGCCGACCGGCTACGGCCTGTCCCAGACCTACGGCACCTCGGCGGGCACCCAGGATTTCGATTCGGTCGAGGACAGCGACGTCATCCTGGTGATCGGCGCCAATCCGACCGACGGCCACCCGGTGTTCGGCTCGCGCATGAAGAAGCGGCTGCGCGAAGGCGCGAAGCTGATCGTGGTCGATCCGCGCAAGATCGATCTGGTGCGAACCCCGCACGTCGCGGCGGACTATCACCTGCCGTTGCGTCCCGGCACCAATGTCGCGATCGTCACCGCCCTGGCCCACGTCATCGTGACCGAGGGCCTCGTGAACGAGCAGTTCGTGCGCGAGCGCTGCGACTGGGCCGAGTTCCAGGACTGGGCGGCCTTCGTCTCGGATGCGCGCCACAGCCCCGAGGCGGTGCAGAAATATACCGGCGTCGATCCGGCTTTGGTGCGCGGCGCCGCGCGGCTCTATGCGACCGGCGGCAACGGCGCGATCTATTACGGCCTCGGCGTCACCGAGCATTCGCAGGGCTCCACCACGGTCATGGCCATCGCCAACCTCGCCATGGCGACCGGCAATGTCGGCCGCCGGGGCGTCGGCGTGAACCCGCTGCGCGGCCAGAACAACGTGCAGGGCTCGTGCGACATGGGCTCGTTCCCGCACGAACTGCCCGGATACAGGCACATCTCCGACGCGGCGACCCGCGCCTCTTTCGAGGCGCTGTGGGGCGTGACGCTGGACGACGAGCCGGGCCTGCGCATCCCCAACATGTTCGATGCGGCGGTCGATGGCACCTTCAAGGGCATGTATGTGCAGGGCGAGGACATCCTCCAGTCCGACCCCGACACCAAGCATGTCTCGGCCGGGCTCGGCGCGCTGGAATGCCTGGTGGTGCAGGACCTGTTCCTGAACGAGACCGCCAATTACGCCCACGTCTTCCTGCCCGGCTGCTCCTTCCTTGAAAAGGACGGCACCTTCACCAATGCCGAGCGCCGCATCCAGCGCGTGCGCAAGGTGATGGCGCCGAAGAACGGCTATGCCGACTGGGAAGTCACGATGATGCTGGCCGAGGCGCTCGGCTACAAGATGGACTATGCCCATCCGAGCGAGATCATGGACGAGATCGCCCGCCTCACCCCCACCTTCACCGGGGTGTCCTACACCAAGCTGGACGAGATGGGCTCGGTGCAGTGGCCGTGCAACGAGAAGGCGCCGGAAGGCACGCCGATCATGCATATCGGCGGCTTCGTGCGCGGCAAGGGCAAGTTCATCCTGACCGAATATGTGCCGACCGACGAGCGCACCGGGCCGCGCTTCCCGCTGCTCCTCACCACCGGCCGGATCCTCTCCCAGTACAATGTCGGCGCCCAGACCCGCCGCACCGCCAATGTCGCCTGGCATGCCGAGGACGTGCTGGAGATCCACCCGCACGATGCGGAGAATCGCGGCATTCGCGACGGCGACTTCGTGCGGCTGGAAAGCCGCGCCGGCTCGACCTCGCTGCGCGCGGTGATCAGCGAGCGGGTCTCGCCCGGCGTCGTCTACACCACCTTCCACCACCCGGTGACGCAGGCGAACGTGGTCACGACCGAATTCTCGGACTGGGCCACGAACTGCCCGGAATACAAGGTCACGGCGGTGCAGGTGGCCCCGTCCAACGGGCCGAGCGCGTGGCAGGAGGAATACGAGAAGCTCTCGCGCGAAAGCCGCCGCATCGCCGAAGCGGCGGAGTGAGCGGACGAAGGTGGTGTTCGCCCGCGCCCGCCCGCGCAACAGCCGCCCTCCCCCGCAGGCGGGAGAGGGCGGGCGGCGTGGTCCTTTGGCGCGGGACCGCTTGAACTCCCCCCCATTCGGCACGACCTTGACCGCATCGGCCTCGCGCGGTGCCCCTGATGTCTGACAGCCCCTTCATCCCCGATTTCCCCGACCCGGTGCGGCGCGTCGTCCGCGCCGCATGGCGCGAAAACGCAATGACCACGGGCGAGCGGGCGGTGCCGGAGGAGACGCCGGTCGCGCTCACCTATAACGGCACCACCCAGGCGGTGATGATGGCGAGCCCGCGCGACATCGCCGATTTCGCGCTCGGCTTCTCCCTCACCGAGGGCATCGTCGCCTCCCCGGCCGACCTCATCAGTCTCGACGTGATCGCGGTCGAGGACGGAATCGAGGCGCGCATGTGGATCGCGGAGGACCGGATGGCCCGGCTCTCGGCCCGCCGCCGCCACCTCGCCGGCCCGACCGGCTGCGGCCTGTGCGGCGTGGAAAGCCTCGCCGAGGCGATCCGTCCCGCCGCGCACGTCGCCGCCGACGCCATCTTCACGCCGGAGGCGCTGCTCGCCGCCATGGCGCTGCTCGGACCCGCCCAAACGCTGAACCACGCGACCCGCGCGGTCCATGCCGCCGGCTATTTCGAGCCCGGCCGCGGGCTCCTCGCGGTGTGCGAGGATGTCGGCCGCCACAACGCGCTCGACAAGCTGGTGGGCAAGGTGGCGGCCTTGCAGGCGCAGCCGGCGCGCGGCCTGCTCCTGCTGACCAGCCGGGTGTCGATCGAGATGGTGCAAAAGGCGGCGGTGCTCGGCGTCGGGGTGATCGCCGCCGTCTCGGCGCCGACCTCGCTCGCGATCCGCACCGCCGACGCCGCAGGCGTCACCCTCGCCGCCATCGTCCGCCCCGACGGCTTCGAAGTCTTCACCCATCCCGCCCGCATCGCGCCGGGCCCAGCGCAAAAGCAGACCCATGTCGCATAGCACCACCGATCGCCTGGTCTATATGGCGAACCAGATCGCCACCTTCTTCGCCAGCCAGCCCCATGCGGCGGCGATCGCCGGCACGCGCGAGCATATCGAGAAGTTCTGGGATCCGCGGATGCGCACCAAGATCGCCGAGCATATCGCCGCGGGCGGCGAGGGGCTCTCGCCGATCGCGAGGGAAGCGCTCGAAGGCCTGGCACCGGTCAAGGCGGCCTGACGACCCGCTCGCCCGCCGCTCCCGTCACACCACGTGCGACGGGGCGAGCGGACAGGGCAGATCGCCCGCCTCCACCTGAAGCGCGGCATGGCCGATGCCGAACTCGGTCTTCAGGCCCGCACAGGTCTCGGTGAGGAACGCATCGTCGAGCGCCGCGCCCGGGCGCACCAGATGGGCGGTCAAGGCCGTCTCGGTGGTGGAGAGCGCCCAGATATGGAGGTCGTGCACCTCCGCGACGCCGGGCCGGGCCGCGAGATAGGCTTCCACCTTCGGCCGCTCGATGCCAGCCGGCACGGCGTCCATCGCCATGTCGACACTGTCGCGGAACAGGCCCCAGGTGCCGAGAATGATGGCGGCGGCGATGCCGAGGCTGACCACCGGATCGAGCCACAGCGCCCCGGTGACCGCGATCACTCCCGCGGCGACCACCACGCCGAGCGACACCGCCGCATCGGCGATGAGATGCACGAAGGCGCCGCGGACATTGAGGTCGGATTTGCGGTCGGCCATGAACAGCAGCGCCGTGCCGAAATTCACGCCGATCCCGACCAGCGCCACCGCCATGACGATGCCGGTCTCGATCGGCTGCGGATCGGAGAAGCGCGAGAGCGCCTCGACGATGATGCCGCCGGTGCCGAGCAGCAGGATGACGGCGTTGGCGAGCGCGGCGAGGATCGAGGAGCGGCCGAGGCCGAAAGTGCGCCGTGCGGTGGGTGGGCGGGTCGACAGCCAGGCGGCCGCCCAGGCGAGCAGCAGGCCGAGCACGTCGGACAGATTGTGGCCGGCATCGGCGAGCAGCGCGAGCGATCCGGAGAGGAAGCCGAAGATCGCCTCGATCACCACGAAGGCGAAATTGACCGAGGCGCCGATGGCGAAGGCGCGCAGCGAGCGCGGCATCGCATGGGCATGATCGTGCCCGGCATGGGAATGTCCGCCATGGGAATGGCCGGCGTGGGAATGGCCGGCGTGGGAATGATCGTCATGCGGATGATCGGCGTGGGCCGCCGGGCCGTGGCCGCTGGCGGCCGGCGCGGCGTGGTCGTGGGGGCCATGCGCATGGCCCTCGTGCTTATGGCGCGCATGGTCGACGCCCGCAGCTTTGGCGCCCGCTTTGCTCTCGTGCTCCGACTTTCCCGCCATGTTCGTCCCCGTCGCATCGCGTGCGCCAGTAAACACCATTCGGTGTCGGCGCGGTGTCGGTTTCAGCTTCAGGCGGGCGAGATTAGAAAGTCTTCGATCAGGCCGGCGAACGCCTCCGGCATCTCGATGGCCGACATGTGCGCGCAGTCCAGCACGGCGCGCCGGGCGCCGGGGATATGGCCGGCGATGAGGTCGCCCCAGGCGGGCGGCGTCGCCCGGTCGCGCGCGCCGACGATCACCAGAGCGGGCACGCGGATGTGCGGAAGATCGGCGCGGAAATCCATGTCCCGCATCGCGCAGCTCGTGCCCATATAGCCGGCGGCCGGGGTCTGTACGACCATCCGGCGGATCGGCGCCACCGCCTCCGGCCGGGCGGCGCGGAATTCCGGCGTGAACCAGCTTTCGATCACGGCATCCGCCACCGCCGCGGTGCCGGCGCGGCGGATGTGCTTGATGCGCGCCTCCCACAGGCGCGGCGGGCCGGCATGGGCCGTGGTGTTGGCGAGGACGAGGCGGCCGAGGCGCTGGGGCGCGTTGAGCGCCATCCATTGCCCGACCATGCCGCCCAGCGACAGGCCGCACAGATGCACAAGGTCGAGGGACAGCGCGTCGAGAATGTTGAGCAGATCGCGGCCGAGATCGCCCATCGCATAGACCGCGTCCGGCGCAACGCTCTCGCCATGGCCGCGCGCATCGTAGCGCACTACGCGAAAGCGGCGGGCGAGCGCCGGGACGACGGCGTCCCACATTTCGAGGCGTGTGCCCAGCGAATGGGCGAGGACCAAAGCGGGCGCGCCCGCAGGACCGTCGAGGGCGACGCGGAAGCGTTCGCCGGAAAAGCTCAGGACAGGCACGGGAAAACCTCGGCGGGGACCAGACCGATCCGGTCTATCCCCGGCGGCGCCGCGAGGAAAGATGGCGCCACGATCCTGTCGCGCCGGGCCGGGGCGTCCCGCCCGCGGCGGCGCCGCGGGCAAGGGCTCTTCAGGACATTCCAGGAGGCTCCCGGCGGGATCAGCCGCCCTTCTGCTCGGCCTGGGTCACGCTCGGCTCGGCTTCGACCGCGTCGAGCCCGCCCTGGAGCTTCTTGACGATCTTCACCATGTCGTCCGGCTCGGGCTTCAGATCGCGCGCATGGCTCCACTGGAACGTCGCCTCGAGCCGGCGCCCCGCCTTCCAATAGGCATCGCCGAGATGGTCGTTGATGACCGGATCCTGCGGCTTCAGCTCGACCGCGCGCTCCAGCTCGTTGACCGCATCCTCGTAGCGGCCGAGCCGGTAATAGGCCCAGCCGAGACTGTCGACGATATAGCCGTCGTCCGGCCGCAGGGCGACCGCCTTGCGGATCATGTCGAGGCCCTGATCGAGATGGAGGCCCTGATCCACCCAACTATAGCCGAGATAGTTCAGGACGTGCGGCTGGTCGGGATAGAGCTCCAGCGCCTTCTTCAGATCGGCCTCGGCGGCCGCCCACTTCTTGCTGCGCTCGTTGCAGATGCCGCGGAAATAGAACAGCGTCCAGGCGTTGCGCGCCGGGTTGGGCACCAGGGCGATCGCCTTGTCGTAGGTGCCCACGCATTCGGCGAACATCTTGCGGCCCCGCTCGATCCCGCCGAGCGCGACCAGCGCGTCGAGATCCTTCGGATCGGCCGCGATCAGCGCTTCGAGATGCTTGCGGGCGTCCTCGAAGCGGTCGGTGGCATCGAGATTGATGGCGAGCTGCACCTCGGCATTGCGCTTCAGCGGCGAGCCGGCCGGCACCTTCTCGTAGACCTCGATCGCCATGTCCGGCTGCTTGAGCTGCTCGTAGAGATCGGCGAGCGTCAGGCTGGTCAAGGGATGGGCGGGGGCGAGCCAGAGCGCGAGCTGGAGATAGACCAGCGCCAGATCCTCGCCGCCCTGGCGGGCGAGTGCGGCGCCGAGCCCGTAGAGCACCTCCGCGGCTCCCTCCTGCGGGGTCTTCACGAGCGGCGGCAGCGGCTTGCCCTCGCTCAGCTCGGCCATCGCCGCGCCGATGAGGGGATGGCGCGGCAGCAGCTTCTCGAACGCCTGATAGGCCTGGGTCGCGGTGGCGGCACTGGCATTGCGCGACGCCCAGCGGGCATAGGCATCCACCGCCCGCACCGAGGAGGGATCGAACTTCATCGCCGTTTCGAGCCGGCGGCCGGCCTCCTTCTTGAGGCCCGCGGCGTCGAAAATCAGGCCGGCATTGATATCCTTGAAGGCGGAATACCAGTCCGGCCCCTGGAGGCGGTCGATCATCTCGACGCCCGCTTTGGGGTTGCCGGAGCCATACATGGTCCAGGCGGCGAGAAGCGTGGCGGTCAGGTCGCCGATCGGCCCGCGTACCGACAGGGACAGATTGGTGCGGGCGCGCTGATAGTCGCCCTTCTTGATCGAGCGCACCGCGAGCGCGAGCCGGGCGATGCGGTTCGAGCGGTCCATCTTGACCAGGCGCTCGGCCAGCGGAATGGCGTCTTCCACCTCGCCGTCCACCAGCATGGCGAGGAAGGTGCGCTCCATCACCTCCTCGTTGCGCGGATCCATCTTCAGCAGCGCGCGCAGATAGGCGACGGCGGCGTCGGAATCGCGTTCCGCGCCGGCGAGGCGCGCCGCGAGATAGCTGCCGGAAATGGTGGGATCCGTGATCGGCGGATAGTCCGCGCGGGCGGTCGGGGGCGCCGCCACGGCGAAGAACGCGCAGAACACCGCCACGAGGGCCAATGGCGAGCGGGAAAGGAAGATCTTCACCTTGCGGAAATCCTGACGGGCGGTGCTAGGGCGCGGTCTGTCCGGCGGCAGCGCCCCTGCTCCCGCCGGCGATGCAAATCGCCCCTAGCCTTGGACGTAAGAGACACCGTCGCGACCGGCATCAGGTGCAAACCTGTCCCATCCGGTCGAGCCAGCACTCGCGGCAGCAGATACGCGGCACGTGGCGCGAGGATGGCCGCTTTCCCACCGCATCGCAAGTTTGCCGCGTGACGCAGCTCTTCGCGATGCTTGCGGCGGCCGCACGGGCGCGCAATAAACCGAAGCCATGCAGCAGCTTTTGACGCGCGCCCCGGCCAAGGTCAATCTCACGCTGCGCGTGCTGCGCCGCCGCACCGACGGGCTTCACGATCTCGCGAGTCTGGTCGTGTTCGCGGGCACCGCCGATCTTCTGAGCCTGCGGCCGGCGGACGTCTCGGGTCTCACGGTGTCGGGCCCCGGCGCCGAAGCCGCCGGGGCGACCGCCGACAATCTCGTGCTCAAGGCCGTGGACCGGCTCGCCGCCGCTCTGCCAGGGCTGCGGACGGGGGCGTTCCATCTGGTGAAGCGCCTGCCGGTCGCGGCGGGCCTCGGCGGCGGGTCCGCCGATGCGGCCGCGGCGCTGCGCCTCCTCGCCCGGCTGAACGGGTTGCCCGCGGCCCATCCGGCCGTGATGGCGGCGGCCCGCGCGACCGGCGCCGACGTCCCGGTCTGCCTCGATCCGCGCGCGCGCTTCATGGCGGGGACGGGCGAGCGCCTGTCCGCCCCGCTCGCTTTGCCGCCGCTGTTCGCCGTCTTGGTCAATTGCCGCGCGGCGGTGCCGACCGGGCCGGTCTTCCAGGGCCTCGGGCTCGCCCCCGGCGCGGACCTCGCCGGCCCGCCCCCGCTGGACAGCGTCCCCGCGGAGCCCGCGGCGCTGCTGCGCCGCCTCGCCGAAGCCGGCAATGATCTCGAGCCGCCGGCCGAAGCGCTCGCGCCGGGCATCACCGAGGCCAAGGCGCGGCTCGCCGCGGCGCCGGAGGCCCTTTTGGTGCGGATGTCGGGCTCGGGGGCGACCGTGTTCGCGCTGACCGCCGATTGCCGCGCGGCGGCGCGGCTCGCCCGCCGCATCGCGGCGGAAAGGCCGGATTGGTGGGTCCGCCCCACGGTGCTGGGATGACGCGCCGCCCGCGCGGGCAGGAGGCGGCGCCGTGACCCTCGCCGCATATCTGGTCGCGGCCCTCGCGGAGATCGCCGGCTGCTTCGCGGTCTGGCACGTCGTGCGCGGCGGCGGCGCCGTGCTGTGGCTGGTCCCGGGCCTGGCCAGCCTCGCGGTGTTCGCGGGCGCGCTCACGTTTGTCGAATCGGATGCGGCGGGGCGTGCCTTCGCGGCCTATGGCGGCGTCTACATCGCCGCGTCGCTGGCCTGGATGTGGGCGATGGAAGGCGTGCGGCCGGACGGCTGGGATGCCGGGGGCGCGGCGCTCTGCCTGGCGGGCGCCGCCCTCATCGTCTTCGCGCCGCGCGGCTGACGCGCGCCCTCAATGGGCGCGGGAAATGCAGAAATCCACCGCCTCGCTCAAGGCGTCCTTGGCGCCGCCCGCCGGGAACAAAGCCAGCGCATCCTTGGCGATGGCGCCGTAATGGCGCGCCCGCTCGATCGTGTCGCTCAGCGCGCGATGCTTGGTGAGCAGCCCGACGGCATGCGACAGCGCGGCATCGTCCGACGCGCCGCCTTCGAGGCAGCGCTTCCAGAAGGCGCGCTCTTCGGCATCGCCGCGGCGGAAGGCGAGCACCACGGGAAGCGTGATCTTGCCCTCGCGGAAATCGTCGCCGACATTCTTGCCGAGCTTGGCCTGGCTGCCGCCATAATCGAGCGCGTCGTCGACCAGTTGAAAAGCGATGCCGAGATTCATGCCGTAGCTGCGGCACGCGCCCTGCTCGACCTTGGGCCGCTGGCCGAGAACCGCGCCGACCTCGCAGGCGGCGGCGAACAGCTCCGCCGTCTTGCCGCGGATCACGGCGAGATAATCGTCTTCCGACGTCTCGGTATTCTTGGCCGCGGAGAGCTGCATCACCTCGCCCTCGGCGATGACGCAGGCGGCGGTGGACAGAATGTCGAGGCAGGTCAGCGAGCCGACCTCGACCATCATCTTGAAGGCCTGGCCGAGCAGGAAATCGCCCACCAGGACGCTCGCCTCGTTGCCCCAGAGCTTGCGCGCGGCGAGCTTGCCGCGCCGCATGTCGCTCTCGTCGACCACGTCGTCGTGCAGCAAGGTCGCGGTGTGCATGAACTCGACCGCGGCGGCCAGCTTCACATGGCCCTCGCCGCGATAGTCGCTCAGCGCGGCGCAGGCCAGCGTCAGCATCGGCCGCAGCCGTTTGCCGCCCCCCGAAATGAGGTGATTCGCTACCTCCGGAATCATGGCGACGTCCGAACCGGTGCGCGCGAGGATGGTCGCGTTCACCCGGTCCATGTCCGGCTTCACCAGGCGCAGCAAGGCATCCAGCGAGGGTTCATTGGTCTCGAACGGAAGGACGACGGCCAAGGAAGGCTCCCGCTTGTCAATCACGCGGTGGCACCATAGGGATGCCGAAGGGTCCCGTGCAAGCCGCGTGGCGGAAATCGGGGCGTGGCAATAGACCTCGCGGGGGCCGGCATGCGTGAAGTGGTGCGGACCAACGACATGGTCCTGATCTCGGCGGTGGAGGCGCTTTTCACCGGCGCGGAGATCGGCCATCTGCTGGCCGATGCCCATGTCAGCGCGCTGGAGGGCTCGATCGGCATCCTGCCGCGCCGCATCCTCGTGATCGACGAGGATCTCGCCCGCGCCCGGCGTCTGCTGACCGAGGCGGGGCTCGGCGAGGTCCTCTATGACGGCCCCTGAGGCCTTCACCCGCGATGCGGCGCTCGGCGGCCGTCTGCACCTCGTCCAGCCGGCGCGCGGCCACAGATTCGGCCACGACGCCCTCCTTCTCGCCGCCGCCGCGCCCGACGACACCCGGGCGCTGGCCGATTTCGGCGCCGGCGTGGGCGCCGCGGGGCTCGCCGCCCTGATGCGCCTGCCGGCCGCCCGCGGCGTGCTGGTCGAGATCGATCCCGGCCTCGCCGATCTCGCCGGCCGCAATGCCGCCGACAATGCGATGGCGGATCGCTGCGCCGTCGTCTGCGGCGACGTCGCCAGGCTCGGGCGGCCCGGCGGACCGGAGGGGCTCGCGCCCGCCTCGCTCGATCTCGTCCTCGCCAACCCGCCCTTCAATGCGCCCGGCGCCCACCGCGCCTCGCCCGATCCCGACCGGGCGCGCGCCCATATGGCGCAAAGCGGGACGCTCGCGGACTGGGCGACCGCCGCGTATCGCTGCCTCGCGCCCGGCGGGATGCTGGCGATGATCCTGCGGCCGACCGAACTCGCCCCGCTGCTCGCCGCGCTCGAGGGGCGCTATGGCGCGGCGGTGCTGCTGCCGATCCATGCGCGCCCCGGCGCCCCGGCGGTCCGGCTGGTGGTGCGCGCGCGAAAGGGACGACGCACCGCGCCGGCCATCGCGCCCTCTTTCCTCCTCGCCGATGCCGACGGGACGCCCGGCGCCGCGGCGGACGCGGTGCTGCGCGGCCGGGCACCTTTGCCGTTTCCTGATGCCGCTGGGGCAGCGCGACCTTGAATTCTCCCCAATCGCGCCGCATCTGGCGGACATGCCCAACGATATCCTGCCGACCCTGAAGCGTGGCCTCGACCGTCTCCTGCCGACCGCCTGGCGCGGCGGCGGCCCCGTCATCCCGGTGGTGCGCCTGTCCGGCGCCATCGGCATGCCCGGGCTGGTGCGTCCCAGCCTGACCCTCGCCAGCATCGCCAAGCCGCTGGAAAAGGCCTTCGCGCTCAAATCGGCGCCCGCGGTGGCGCTGATCGTCAATTCGCCGGGTGGCTCGCCGGTCCAGTCGCACCTGATCTACAAGCGCATCCGGGCGCTCGCGGCCGAGACCGACAAGCATGTCTTCGCCTTCGTCGAGGATGTGGCGGCCTCCGGCGGCTACATGGTGGCGTGCGCCGCCGACGAAATCGTCTGCGATCCGTCCTCGATCGTCGGCTCGATCGGCGTCGTGTCCGCCGGCTTCGGGTTCGAGAAGCTGATCGATCGGATCGGCATCGAGCGGCGCGTCTATACCGCGGGTGCGCGCAAGACCATGCTCGACCCGTTCGAGCCGGAGCGGCCGGAGGATGTCGAGCGGCTGAAGACGATCCAAAGGGAGGTCCACCAGACCTTCATCGCGCTCGTGAAGGCGCGGCGCGGCGACACGCTGGCCCACACCGAGGAGGACGTGTTTTCGGGCGAGTTCTGGGTCGGGACCCAGGCGCTCGGCCTCGGTTTGGTCGACGATCTCGGGGATCTGCGCAGCGTGCTGCGCGCCCGCTACGGAACCGACGTCCGCCTGCGGGCGATTCCGACCGGCGGCTTTTGGTCGCGGCGCCAGACCGGGATGTCCGCCGCGCTTCCCGGCCTCGGCCTCGCCGAGGGCTTTGCCGGCAGTTTCGAGGAGCGCGCCATGTGGGCCCGCTACGGACTTTAGGAGCGCGCGATGCCGCCTCTCGTTCTTGCCGCCCTCGGCGCGCTCGGTGCGACGGCGCTCGCCCGGCTGCTGGTCCGCGAAACCCGCCGGGTCAATCGCAGCCTCGACCCGCACCGCCCCAATCCGGACGGCGAGCCGCCCGGAGAGACACTCGAACGCGACCCCGAGACCGGCGCCTATCGCCCGCGCCGCCGCGCCTGAAACCCGCGTCCCCCTAAGGTTACAACGAATTCACTAAGTCTTCGGCCGACCCCCTATTATCGTTTCCAGGTGGCCGTTCGGCCCCCGGATGGACGATGATGTTGCAGAAGCTGGATACTGGCTCAGCCCTCGCGCCGCCCAAGGCGCGCCGACCGCGCCGCTTTTGGTGGCTCGCGGCATTTGTTCTGCTCGCCGGGGCTGGCGGCGGCACCTATTATTATCTGTCCGGCCCGCAGGGCGGCGCGGCCGCCCAATACGCCACCGCCCCCGCGGTGCGCGGCGACCTGGAGCAGAGCGTCACGGCGCTCGGCACGATCAAGCCGAAAACCTATGTCGATGTCGGCACCCAGGTCTCCGGCCAGCTCCGCAAGGTGATGGTGGAGATCGGCGACACGGTGAAGAAGGGCGATTTGCTCGCCCAGATCGATCCCACCGTCTACCAGACCCGGGTGATCGGCGATCAGGCTCAGCTCGACAATCTGAAGGCCCAGCTCGCCCAGCAGCGCGCCCAGCTCGACCTCGACCATCTCCGCAACACGCGCGCCAGCCGTCTTCTCTCCACCCAGGCCGGCAGCCAGGACGCCGCCGACGCCGCCGCCGCGACGGTCAAGATCGGCGAGGCGAAGATCGCCGCCCTCGAAGCCCAGATCAAGCAGACCCAGGCGACCCTCGACGGCGACCTCGCCAATCTCGGCTACACCAAGATCTTCGCGCCCATAGACGGCGTGGTGGTGTCGACCTCGGCCACCGAGGGCCAGACGCTCAACGCCAACCAGACGGCGCCGATCGTGCTGCGCATCGCCGATCTCGACACGATGCAGGTCTGGGCGCAGGTGGCGGAAGCCGACATCCCCAAGGTGAAGGTCGGCATGCTGGTCTATTTCACCACGCTCGGCATGCCCGACCGGCGCTTCCAAGCCAATGTGGTGCAGGTTCTGCCGACGCCGGACACCGTCAATGACGTGGTCCTCTACAATGTCCTGATCGACGTGCCGAACACCGAGCGGCTGCTGATGACCTCGATGAGCGCGCAGGTCTTCTTCCTGCTCGGCCAGGCCAAGGACGCGCTTCTGGTGCCGGCGGCGGCGGTGCGGCCGGTGGCGCGCGGCGGACGGCGCGAGGCGCGCAACGAGGCGACGGTGCGCGTGCTCGTCGACGGCAAGCCGCAGGTGCGCCCGGTCAAGACCGGCCTGTCCAGCCGCAGCCAGATCCAGATCGTCGAGGGATTGAAGGAGGGCGAGCGCGTCATCACCTCGCCCGATCCCGCGGCTCAGCAGGCGAACCGGCCGCCGATGCCGCCGAGGCTGTTTTGAGCCTCGCGGAAGCCCGCGGCGCCCCCGAGCGCGTGGCGCAGGACACGCGGCAGCCGCTGCTCGACATCGCCCATGTCAGCAAGATCTACCCGTCCGGCGACAGCGTGGTGCGGGCGCTCGACGACGTGTCGATCCGCATCATGCCGGGCGAATATGTGGCCATCATGGGCCAGTCGGGGTCCGGCAAGTCGACGCTCATGAACATCATGGGCTGCCTCGATCGGCCGAGCCTCGGCACCTATCGCGTGCTCGGCCGCGACATCGCCACGCTCGATGCCGACGACCTTGCGAGCCTGCGCTGCCGCACCTTCGGCTTCGTGTTCCAGCGCTACAATCTCCTGCCCGCCATCACGGCGGAGGAGAATGTCGAGATCCCCGCGATCTATGCCGGGCGGCCGAAGGCCGAGCGGGTGTCGCGCGCCCGCGCTCTGCTCGGCCGGCTCGGGCTCGCCGACCGCGCGGGGCACCGCCCGTCCCAGCTCTCGGGCGGTCAGCAACAGCGCGTCTCGATCGCCCGCGCGCTGATGAACGAGGCGCCGGTGATCCTCGCCGACGAGCCGACCGGCGCGCTCGACAGCCATTCGGGCGCCGAGGTTCTGGCGCTGCTCGCGGAACTCAACCGCGAGGGACGCACCATCCTGCTGATCACCCACGATCCGGAGGTCGCGGCCCATGCCCGGCGGATCGTTCGGCTGCAGGACGGGCGGGTGGTGTCGGACCAGGTGAACGGCGACCCGGCAGAGACACCGCCTGCCCCGCCCGTCGCCTCGACGCTGAAGGTGCGCAACAATTTCCTCTCCGATCTGGGCGAAGCGGTGAAGATGGCGTTCCGCTCGATGCGCGCCAACCTGTTCCGCACGGTCCTCACGCTGCTCGGCGTGATCATCGGCGTCGCGGCGGTGATCGCCATGCTGGGGATCGGCCAGGGCAGCAAGCAATCCGTGCTCGACCGCATCGCCTCGATGGGCACCAATCTTCTGGTCGTGCGCCCCGGCGCCCCCGGAATCCGCTCCACCGGCTCGAACGCCTCGCTCTCCCTCGAAGATGCGCAGGCGATCGCCGACGAGGTCCCGAACGTGCTCGCGGTCTCGCCGGAGCGCTCGACCGGCGCGACGGTCCGGGTGGGCAATATCGACTATGCCACGACCATCCAGGGCGCCAGCCCCGGCTATACCGCCGCCCGCGACCTGGCGATGGCGGACGGCACGATGTTCACCGAGCGGGACGTCGAGGGCTATGCGCCGGTGGTGGTGCTCGGGCGCACCGTCGCCCGCGTCATGTTTCCGGACGGCCGCAGCCCGGTCGGGCGCTACGTGCTGATCAAGAACGTGCCCTATGAGGTCGCCGGGGTTCTGGCGCCGCGCGGCGCCAATGCCTTCGGCATGGACCAGGACGACATCGTCCTGATGCCGATCACCACCGGTTTCATGCGGGTGTTCGGCCGGCGCTTCCTGTCCGCGGCGACGGTCGCCGTGGAGGATCCCGACCGCATCGACGAAACCCAGGAGGCGATCGCCGTCCTGCTGCGCCAGCGGCACCGGGCCGAGGACTTCCAGATCCGCAACACCTCCTCGATCCTGGAAATGGCCACCGCCACGGCCGATACGCTGACCCGCCTGCTCGGCTTCGTCGCCGCCATCTCGCTGGTCGTCGGCGGCATCGGCGTGATGAACATCATGCTGGTGAGCGTCACCGAGCGGACGCGCGAGATCGGGATCCGGATGGCGACCGGCGCGCGGCGCGCCAACATCATGCTCCAGTTCAACACCGAGGCCTTGGTGATCTGCGGCGCGGGCGGGCTCGTCGGCGTCGGGTTCGGCCTCGGCACGGCCCTGTTGCTGAAGAGCTTCGGAAGCCTCGTCATCCTGACCCCCGGTCCCCCGCTCCTCGCCTTCGGCTGCGCCTTCCTGACGGGGATCGTGTTCGGCTATCTGCCCGCCCGCAAGGCCGCCGGCCTCGATCCGGTCGCCGCGCTCGCTTATGAGTGATGCGGGCGAAGGCGCGGTCCGGTCCGGGACCGCGCAAGGCCGAGGCACCTCTGCGGAAGCGTCCGCTCCGGCCTGACGGGATGCCGCGTCAGACCCGCGGCGATGGACAGGGGACGGCGGCCGGAAGCGGGCCGCCGGCCGCGCCCGATGCGGCACTGGCTCCGGCGAGGGTCCGCGCGCGCGCGTCCCGCCGCCCCCGCTGGGCCTCCGCATGGATCGCATAGAGGCCGGCGCCGACCACCAGGGTCGTCCCCACCACGCCCCACATGTCGGGAACATGGGCGAAGATGACGTAGGAATAGAACAGCGCACACGGCACGAGCACGTAGCGGAACGGCGAGAGCACCGCGACCGGCGTGTTGCGGAAGGCGTAGACCATCAGCACGTTGCCGATCGCAAAGGCGGCGCCCGAGCCGAAAATATAGAGCGCCGGGACGAGGCCGGGCAGGCGCCAGGTCTCCCACAGCGAGAAGGCCGCGCTCGCGAGGCACAGACAGATCGCGGTGGACAGCGCCACGACGGAGCCGGGCACGATCTGGGGGATGCCGCGCGTCGAGATATCGCGCAGCGAGCCGAACAAAGCGGCGAGCAATGGCAGAAGAGCGATGATGTCGAACGTCTCGGGATCCGGACGCATCACGACCACCGCGCCGGAAAAACCGACCAGAATGGCACCCCAGCGACGCAGGCTGACCGCCTCGCCGAGCAATGGCACCGCGAGCGCGGTCGTCATCAGCGGCGCCGCCATATAGATCGTCGTCGCCGTGGCGATCGGCAGGAAGCCGAGGGCGAGCACGTAAGCGAAGGTGGTCGCACCGTCGAGGCCGGACCGCAGCATCACGCGCGGTCGCACCACGAGCGGCAAGGCACGCGCCTCGCCCGTCGCGAAGATCACGCCGACCAGGACCAGGATCGCGAAGCCCGAGCGCAGCGTCAGCACCTCGCCCATCGGCAGGCTCGCCAGCGACAGCTTGATCAGCATGTCATTGGTGATGAACATGACCATTGCGCCGATCATGGCGGCGATGCCGCGCAGGGATCCGACCGGTGTCATGTCGAGGGTCCGGAAAAAGGGGCAGAGGAGGGCATCGGTCAAACGCGAGAGGAGACGGAGCGGGGGCCGGAGGCTGCGGATGGGGGGAGTTCTAGCCGATCCGCCCGCCCCGCAGATGCGCGGATTTGGCCGGGCGGCGTCGCGAGCCCGGCAGAAACCGCATGCGTCCACCACATTCCCGCCGCAGGCAATACGGCCGGGTAAATGCCGCGGTCTCTCAGCTCGTCGGCGCCGTCTCCTCCACTTTCGCCCGTCCGCGGCGCGGCTTGCCGAGCGTGGCGATGGTCGCGAGATCGTCGAGCATCCCGAGCAGCTTTGCGCCGGTCTGCAATTCGCGGTCGAGCTGCGCCATGGTGCGGGCGAGGCCGGGATCGTCGTCCTCCAGCCAGACGTCGACCAGCCGCCCGAACAAGAGGGCGAGGCCGTGGGCACGCGCGTCGCCCGAAAGGCCGGTCGCGTCGATTCCGGCGGCGGCCAGCATCCAGCGCTGCGAGCGCACAGACAGACGCAGCAAAGCGAGGGCGAGAAGCGGATTGCGGCGCGCCGAGCGCATCAGCGACGCGACGGCGGCCTTGTGCGGCTCCAGAGCGTCGAGACGCCGCATCAACACCTCGAACAGGCGCTCCTGCGCGGGTTCGGCGAGATCGACACCGTCCGGTCCGCCCTCGGCGAGAACCTGGCGGTCGGTGGCGCGCAGGAAGGCCGCGACGAGATCGAGGGGCGTGCCGTAGGCGGCGCGCAGTTCGGAAAGCGCGACACCGGCCTGCGCCGCCACCGCGTCGAGCGAGACCCGCTCGAAGCCGCGCGTTGCCACAAGGTCGAGAAAGGCCCGCAGGCATGCATCGCGCAACATCTCGGAGGCCATGTGTCTCTCCTCTGCGTGTCTCTCCCTTCGCCTCCGCTTCAGGTGGGCGCGTCGCGGCCGGCGCGCAAGGCCCGGCCGCGCCCGCCCGTCCCGGTCAATGGCCGAGTTCGCGGCCGCGCTGGGTCGCCGCGGCCACCGCTTCGCCGAGGAGAGGTCCGAAGCCGCGCGCCGGATCCATCAGGACGGCGAGTGCCGCGGCCGTGGTGCCGCCGGGCGAGGTGACGTTCTCGCGCAGGGTCGCGGCGTCGGTCCCGGACTGGATCATCAAGGCCCCGGAGCCCGCCACCGTGGCGCGCGCGAGCCGGCCCGCCAGATCGGCCGGCAGCCCGACCGCCGCCCCGGCGGCGGCCAAAGCTTCGGCGAGCAGGAAGACATAGGCCGGTCCGGACCCCGAGACCGCAGTCGCGGCGTCCATCAGCGCCTCGTCCGCGATCCATTCGACCGATCCGAGGGCCGAGAGGAGCGCATGGGCGAGATCGCGCCCCGCCGCCTCGACATGCCGGTTCGGGACCGCCACCGTGATCCCCTGGCCGATGGCGGCCGGGGTGTTGGGAATGGTCCGGACCACCGCGGCGCCGTTCGGCAGCGCCTCTTGAATGAAGTCGATCGTGCGCCCCGCCATGATCGACACGACCAATGTGCCCGGTGCGACGAGGCTGCGAATCGTGGCGAGCACGACCGGCGCGACCTGCGGCTTCACCGCGAGGACGATCACCGCCGGGGCGGGAATGTCGGCAAAATCGGGATTTGCCCGCGCGCCCGCCGCGCCGAGCCGCGCCGCGAGGTTTTCGGCGAGGTTCGGCTCCAGCACCACGAGCCGCTCCGCGGGAAGGCCGAGCCCGAGCCAGCCTTCGAGCATCGCGCCGCCCATTTTGCCGGCCCCAACGAGCACGACGGGGCCGGTCAAGGTCTTCAAAATATCAGCGGACATGAGACAGCCTGAGTAAGGTGGGCGCGGCAGGCCTGCCGTGCCCACGCAGGACGAGGATGCCCTAGTCTTAAGCTTCTCCGACGGTATCGAAAAGCGCTGTATCCATCGCCTCGCGCGCGCTCTTGCCCGCCCAGACGACAAACTGGAAGGCGGGATAGTACCGCTCCACCGCGTCGATCGCGGCGTCGAGGATCGCCTCGCACTGGCGGTCCGACGCCGTGGCGCCCCCCGCGAGCACCAGAGCGTGGCGGAACATGATCACGCCCTCCTGCGCCCACAGATCGAAATGGCCGAGCCACATCTGCTCGTTGACGAGCGAGAGGAGCTTGAGCACTTCGGTCCGGCGCGCGTCCGGCACCTTGAAGTCGAAGGCACAGGCGAGATGCAACGCCTCGATCTCGTCCATCCACTGGAACGAGACATGACAGTCGGTCCAGCGGCTGGTGAGAGAAAGGGTGATCTCGTCCTCGTCGGAGCGCTCGAAGGACCAATCGCGGACGGCGGCGAGCCGCTCCACGAGGTCCACGGGGTTGGCCGGAGCTTCTGCTTCGATGTCAATGAGAGACATGCCTCGACCTCGCGGTTTGAGGGACGCGGAGACGGTCGAACGCGGCACTCTACGGCACTCAAACCAGGGCACCCAAAAGCCAGCCAGGATTTGCGCGACGCAGCGTACCGGCGGCTCCACCGCCTCCAAAGGGCCGGTGTGCCGTGGCGAGCTGCGCCCCGTCGCGCCTAGCGCGACGATCCGGCTCCGAATCGCCACTGAAATCACTATATCGCGGCGCAACCTAACACCGCTACGACATATTGAGGCAGGCGCCCTGCGCCCGCCCTCCGATCAGAGCGGGCCGGGCGCGGGCTCGTCGGACACGGACGGCGATGGCGCGGGGGCAAGGCGAGCCTCCAGTTCGGCGAGGCGCGCGGCGAGCCGCTCGTTCTCCAGGCGCGCGGCGGCGGCCATGTCCTTGACCACCTCGAATTCCTCGCGCTTGACGACGTCCATGTCGCGCATGAAGCGCTCCATCTGCGCCCGCATCGCGGTTTCCGCCTCGCGGCGCACGCCCTGCGCCACGCCGGCCGCGTCGTTCACGAGGCGCGCCATCTCGTCGAAAAGCCGGCCTGTGGTCTGGGTCATCGGTGTCTCCGCTGCGGCGCGTTCGGCCTTGCGATGAGAATGGGGGCGGGCGCGGGCGATCGCAAGGGGCGCAAGGTGGCGCATCCCTTCGGCTTGACGGACGGGGCGCCAGGCGGGCACATGCCCCGGCGGCCGCCGCTCCGGGCCGCCTGTCGAGGGGTCTTCATGATCACCTTCGCGCTGCCCTTTCCGGCGCTCGATCCGGTTCTCATTTCCATCGGCCCGCTCGCGATCCGCTGGTATGCCCTCGCTTATATTTTCGGCCTCCTGCTGGGCTGGCAGCTCGCCCGCCATCTGGTGTCGCGGCCCGCTCTGTGGGGCGGCACCAGTCCGATGCGGCCCGCCGATCTCGACGACGCGCTGTTCTGGGCCACGTTCGGCGTCATCCTGGGCGGGCGCCTCGGCTATGTCCTGTTCTACAATTTCGGCTATTTCCTCCAGCATCCGGCGGAAATGCTGATGGTGTGGAAGGGCGGCATGTCGTTCCATGGCGGGCTTGCGGGCACGCTTCTCGCACTCGTTTTGTTCGCGCGCTCGCGCGGCATCGCCGTGCTCTCGCTGCTCGACGTCGCCGGCGTGGTCGCGCCGATCGGACTGCTGTTCGGCCGGATCGCCAATTTCATCAATGGCGAGCTTTGGGGGCGGCCTTCGGACGCGCCCTGGGCCGTCATCTTCCCCTCCGGCGGCAATGTGCCGCGCCATCCGAGCCAGCTCTACGAGGCGGCCCTCGAAGGGCTGCTGCTGTTCGCCGTGATGCTGGTCTGCGTCCGGCTCGGCGCGCTGGAGCGGCCGGGGCGCGCGGCCGGCATCTTCGGCATCGGCTACGGGCTCGGGCGCATCACGGGAGAGTTCTTCCGCGAGCCGGATCCGCAGGTCGGCTATCTCGCCTTCGGCACCACAATGGGCATGCTCCTGTCCCTGCCGGTGGTGCTGGGCGGGGTGCTGCTGGTGGTCCTCAGCCTGCGGCCGCGGACCGGCGCCGCGTCGTGACGCCGCTCGAGGCGGAGATCCGCGCGCTGATCGCCGCCGAGGGGCCGATGCCCCTCGCCCGCTATATGGCGCTCTGCCTCGGCCATCCGCGCCACGGCTATTATCTCACCCGCGACCCTTTGGGCGCCGCGGGCGATTTCGTCACGGCGCCCGAAGTCAGCCAGATGTTCGGCGAACTTCTCGGCCTGTGGGCGGTGGCGACGTGGCAGCAGATGGGCATGCCGTCGGCGTTCCGCCTGGTGGAACTCGGCCCCGGCCGCGGCACGCTGATGGCGGACGCGCTGCGCGCCGCACGTCTCGTGCCACAGTTCGGCGCCGCCGCCCGCATCCATCTCGTCGAGACGAGCCCGGTGCTGCGGGCGCGGCAGAAGACCGCCCTCGCCCCGATCGCGCCGGACTGGCACGACCGGCTGGAGGACGTGCCGCCCGGCCCGATGGTGCTGCTGGCCAACGAATTCTTCGATGCGCTTCCGGTGTCCCAATTCGTCCGCGGCCCGGACGGCTGGCACGAGCGGCGGGTCGGGCTCGACGGCGCCGGGCGGCTCGTGTTCGGGGCCGATCCGCGGCCCTCGCCGATGGCCGCCGCTCTGGCGCGGCGCGTGCCGCCGCCGCATCCGCCCGGGGCCGTCCTGGAGGCGCCCGAGAGCGGCGCGGCCGCCGCTGTCGCAGCCCGGTTGGCCAGGGAAGGCGGCGCGGCGCTGGTGATCGATTACGGCTATCGCGGGCCGCTGCTCGGCGACACGTTCCAGGCGCTGCGCGGCCACCGCTTCGTCGACCCCCTGGAGGCGCCGGGCGAAGCGGACCTGACCGCGCATGTCGATTTCGCCGCCCTCGCCCGGGCCGCGACCGGGGCCGGGGCGCGCGCCTTCGGCCCCCTCCCCCAGGGGGAATTCCTGATGCGGCTCGGCATCGTCCAGCGCGCCGAGCGGCTGCAGCAGGGCACCAATGCCTCGCAGCGCAAGGCGATCCTTTCCGCCCTCGCCCGCCTCGCCGGAACGGGCAAGGACGAAATGGGCGTGCTGTTCAAGGTCGTCTGCCTGTGCGATCCAGGGCTCGGCGCCCCGCCGGGATTCGCGCCGGAGGAAGCCTTCGCGGAGCCGGACGCATGAAGATCGAAGCCGCCTCCCTCGCCGCCTTGCCGGGGATCCGCCACGCTTTCTTCACCCGCGCGGGCGGCGTGTCCTCGGGACTCTATGCGAGCCTGAACGGCGGCATGGGATCGAACGACCGGCTGGAGGATGTCGCCGAGAACCGGGCGCGGATGGCGCATGCGCTCGGTCTCGCACCCGACCGGCTGGTGGCGTGCTGGCAGGTCCATTCCGCGACCGCGGTGACGCTGACGGAACCCTGGACCCGCGACGACGCCCCGCAGGCCGACGCCATCGTGACGGCAAGCCCGGGGCTCGGCGCGGCGGTCACGGTCGCCGATTGCGGCCCGGTCCTGTTCGCCGATCCTGAGGCACGGGTGGTCGGAGCGGCCCATGCCGGCTGGAAGGGCGCCTTCGGCGGCATCCTCGAAGCCACGATCGCGAAGATGGAGGCGCTCGGCGCCCGGCGCGCGCACATCCGCGCCGCCATCGGCCCGCTGATCCGGCAGGAGAGCTATGAGGTCGGCGAGGATTTTCTCGCCCGCTTCCTCGATGCCGACCGCAGCTTCGCGCGCTTCTTCCGCGCCGCCGAACGGCCGGGCCATGCTCTGTTCGACCTGCCCGGCTTCATCGCCCACCGCCTCGCGCAGGCCGGGATCGTCCATGTCGAGGATCTGCGCCTCGACACCTACCAGGACGAGGCCCGCTTTTTCAGCTATCGACGCGCAACCCACCGGCGCGAGCCGGATTACGGGCGGCTGGTGGCGGCGATCACGCTCGCCTAGAGTAGGCGGAGGCTGTTCGGATCCGGCTTCATGCAAAAATATGTGGTCGCCTTAACGCCACCTTAACCGTTCCTCTGGACCTGCCCGCGAAATGCCGCTAACCCTCCTTCAGACGCAAGAAGGAGGGCAGCCGGATGACCGATGGACCGGTGAACCGTCACGGCACACGCCCATTCCTCGTCATGGCCGCGCTCGGGCTCGGCCTCGCGCTCGGCGGATGCCAGACCGACGGGACCGGATTTGCGAGTTCCGGATCGCGGACACTCGCATTCGAATCCATCGACGGACCGCCGCGCCCCACATTCGAAAAACTCGTCGGCCATCTCACCACCGAGGCCGAGGCGCAGAAAGTGGCAGTGGTCTCCCGCAGCGAGCCGGCCAGCTACCGCGTGCGCGGCTATCTCGCCGTCAATTCCTCGCGCGACAAGACCGCCGTGGCCTATGTCTGGGACGTCTTCGACGCCAGCAAACAGCGCGTCGCGCGGGTCTCCGGCGAGGAAGTCGTCAAGCGCGCGAAGGGCGACGCCTGGGCGGCGTGCGACGAGGCCGTCCTGACCAAGATTGCCGGCATCTCCATGGCTTCGCTCGCTGAAACGATCGGGGTTCCGGTCGCTGGCGCGACGCCGCAGACTGCCAAGCCCGCGGAAACGGCAGCGGCCCCAGCCGAAGCGCCTGCGCCGCAGGAGCCCGCGCCGCGCGCACCGGCCCTCTCGGCCGATGAAGTGCCGGTCGCACAGACCGCCGCCTCCCCCCTCGCTTACGCCCAGCAGTGATCGGCTTTACAAAACACCTCCCGCCCGTCAATCAGTGCGACGAAGGGTCGGCCCCTTGAGTCTCGGGGCAAGCGGAATGTCGAGCGAGAGAACGGACCTATGAAGCTTGTCGCCGGAAACTCCAACCGGGCGCTTTCGGAAGCGATCGCCGCGTATCTCTCGACCGCTCTGACAAAGGCGGTGGTTCGCCGCTTCGCCGATATGGAGATCTTCGTCGAGATCCAGGAGAACGTGCGCGGGCAGGATGTCTTCGTCATCCAGTCCACCTCGTTCCCGACGAACGACCACCTGATGGAACTGCTGATCATCACCGACGCGCTCCGCCGGGCGTCCTGCCGGCGGATCACGGCGGTGCTGCCTTATTTCGGCTATGCCCGACAGGACCGCAAGCCCGGCCCCCGGACACCGATTTCCGCCAAGCTGGTGGCCAATCTCATCACCCATGCCGGCGCCGACCGGGTGATGACCCTCGATCTCCATGCCGGCCAGATCCAGGGCTTCTTCGACATCCCCACCGACAATCTCTATGCCGCGCCGGTCATGGTGCGCGACATCAAGGACCGGTTCGACCTCAGCAATCTGGTGGTGGTCTCGCCCGACGTCGGCGGCGTGGTGCGCGCGCGGGCACTGGCGAAGCGCATCGACGCCCAGCTCGCCATCGTCGACAAGCGCCGCGAGCGCCCGGGCGAGAGCGAGGTGATGAACGTCATCGGCACCGTCGAGGGTCGGTCCTGCATCTTGGTGGACGATATCGTCGATTCCGGCGGCACCCTGGTGAACGCCGCCGAGGCGCTGCTGGAGCGCGGCGCCAAGGAAGTCCATGCCTATATCACCCATGGCGTCCTCTCCGGCGGCGCGGTGGCGCGCATCACGGCGTCCAAGCTGAAGGAATTGGTGATCACCGATTCCATCCAGCCGACCGAAGCGGTCCGCGTCGCGCGCAATATCCGGGTTCTGTCGATCGGCACGCTGATCGGCGAGGCGATCGCCCGCACCGCGCACGAGGAATCGGTCTCCTCTCTGTTCGACTGAGAAAGCCGTCCTGGGATCGACCCCAAGGCTCCGTGTCCGGATTACGTGTCCGGGCCGACGCGACCCTCCGGCTCGACATCGCCGTGCATCTGCAGCCAAAGCAGGATGAGCCAGCACAAGCACGCCCAGCCGGCGCCGAGCGCCCAGCCGCCCAGCACGTCGGTCGGCCAATGCACGCCGAGATAGACCCGGCTCACCCCGACGATCACGGTGACGCACGCGGCGAGCACCAGCAGGAAGACCTTGACCCTCTGGCGGGGCTGGGAGCGGGCGAGCAGCGCGCCGAGCGTCAGATAGACCACCGCCGACATGGTGGAATGGCCGCTCGGAAAGCTCGACGTATAGACTTCCATGCCGTGCGGCACGAGATCCGGCCGGGGACGGGCGAACCCCCATTTCAGGGCGCTGGAGAGAACCGTCCCGCCCGCCACCGAGACGAACACCATCAAGGCGGTGAGCCGCTTGTGGATCAGGAGGAGATAGATCAGGACGGCGAGGGTGACGAGGGTGAGGATCGTCGTGCCGCCGAGCGCGGTAATATCCCTGACCGCTTCCTCCATCCAGCGCGGGCCGATCGGATCGGAGGCGTCGCCGGGCGCGCGCAGCGCCAGCAGGATGCGTTCGTCGATCTGCCGGGTCTCGTTTTCCGTCACCTCGTCCGCGATCGCGAGGAAGGCGTAGAAGGCGAGCGCCGCGCTGGCGATGATGGCGAGGGTCACCCGCTCCATTTCGCCGACGCGAGAGAAGACCGGGCCGAGCACCGGGATCCGGCTCAGGCCGGCGAGCAGGGGAGAGAGGATCCGCTTCATGCCGCTTCCAGTGCCGCGAGACGGACACAGCGTCAACCGCCCCGGCATTGCACCGCACCGCCGGGCCTGCGAAGAAGGCGGATGCCGCCTCCAATGCCCGCGCGCGCCGCGCCGATCGCGATCTTCGTCGATGCCGATGCCTGCCCCGTGAAGGAGGAGGTCTATCGGGTCGCGG
Source organism: Aquabacter spiritensis (assembly GCF_004346185.1). Classification (GTDB taxonomy): domain Bacteria; phylum Pseudomonadota; class Alphaproteobacteria; order Rhizobiales; family Xanthobacteraceae; genus Aquabacter; species Aquabacter spiritensis. Next base: position 828,266 of record NZ_SMAI01000001.1, read on the forward strand.
AACGCCACCGGATCGGCGTGCACGTGGTCGCCAACGCGCCCATCGCCGTGCCGCGCGCCGCCTTCATCCAGCGGGTCGTCGTGCCCAATGGTCCGGACGTGGCGGATGATTACATCGCCGAGCGGGTGTCGAAGGGGGACATCGTGGTCACCGCCGACATTCCACTCGCGAGCCGCTGCGTCAAAGCGGGGGCGGACGTGATCGCGCCGACCGGCCGGGCCTTCACCCCGGCTTCCATCGGCGACGCGCTCGCCACCCGCAACCTGATGGAAGCGCTGCGCTCCGCCGGCGAGACGACGAGTGGACCGCGTCCCTTCGAACGGCGGGATCGCTCCGCTTTCCTGTCGGCCCTCGACCTCGCCATCGTCCGCCTGAAGCGGGCGGGCTATCTCACCGGACCCGCGGAGACTGCGCCATGACCGTGGAACTCGCTTATCTCGCCGCCAGCATCGTCCTGGTGTTCGTGCAAGTGATGCTGGCGGCCGCGGCCGCGACGCGGGTGCGGGGACGCGACTGGAATGCCGGGCCGCGCGACGCGCCCGCCGCCCCGCTCGGCCCCGTCGGAGGACGCCTGGAGCGCGCCGCCCGCAATGTGTTGGAGACGTTTCCGCTGTTCGCGGCGGCCGTGCTGACGGCGCATGCCGCCGACGCCCAGTCCTGGCTCAGCGTGGCCGGAGCCAGCCTCTATTTCTGGGGCCGCCTCGTCTATCTGCCGCTCTATGTGCTCGGCATTCCCTATATCCGCTCGCTGGTCTGGATGGTCGCGACGGCGGGGATCTTCCTGATCCTCGCCGCCCTCATCTGACACGCCCTCGTCTGACAGGCCTGAACCGCCACTTTCACTGGCCGCGCACCTCGTTCGCCGCGCGGGACAGGATCTCGACGATGCGGAGCTCGGACGTGCGGTCCGCCTCGAGGCGGGCCTTGGCGGCGTCCTTCAGATCTTCCAGCGCCGCGACGACGAGGCGGGGCAGATCCGACGGGGCCGGCGCCGTATGGCCTTCCGGACCGCCCATCCAGCGGCGGAACTTGCTCATCTTGAGCCCGATCTCCGACAGCCGCCCGATCAAGGCATCCGCGAGATCGCGGTTGGCGTCGAGATGCGCCCGGCCTTCGGGCGTGATGGCGTAGCGTTTCTTGGCGCCGTCCGGTTCGGCCGTGACATAGCCGGCCTCTTCGAGAAAGGTGAGCGTGGGATAGACCACGCCGGGGCTCGGCGAATACCAGCCGGCGGTCTTTTCCTCGATCACCTTGATGATTTCATAGCCGTGGCGCGGCTGCTCGGCGATCAGCGACAGGGCGAGGAGCTTGAGATCGCCCTGCGCCAGCATGCGGCCGAGCCGGAACATGTCGCCGCCCCCGCGGCCGCCCCGCCCGAACCCGCCGCGGCCGAAGCCGCCCGCGCCACCCTCGTCTCCGTACCGACCGGCCTCGTAGCGCTCGTGCCGACCCAGCGACCTGCATCCAAACATGGGAAATCTCCTTCGATATATCTAAAGATATTTCACATTCGTTATATCGTTAGATATAGAGGCCGAACAAGGGGGATATGCGCGGGGCGATCCAAAATTCTTAGCGTCGCCTTCACGCTCGAGGCGCAATGAATGGGCACGCTGTTCCCGAACGGAGGCCCGCCCATGGCGATGACGGACGAGGACAAGGCCCGCCGCGCCTGTGGCGCGCTGCTGTCCGCCTGCGCGCCCGACACGGCACAGGCGGCGGAGGCCTGGCTTGCGCGTCTCGCGCATGAGCGGCGCCTGTCGGCCAAGACCCGGGAAGCCTATGCCCGCGACCTGGGCCAGGTGATGCAGATCCTCGCGGCGCATCTGGGCGGCCGGCCGCGCCTCGCGGAACTTGCGACGCTCGCGCCCGCGGACGTGCGCGCCGTATTGGCGGTGCGCCGCAATGCCGGCGCCGCCCCCCGCAGCCTGGTCCGCCTCCTCGCGGCCGCCCGCTCCTTCGCCCGCCATCTCGAACGGGAAGGGCTCGGCCGCGTCGGGCCGCTCGCCGCGATCCACGCCCCAAAGGTGCCCAAAGGTCTGCCGAAGCCGGTCACGGTCGCGGATGCGCTGGCGCTCGCCGATCCCGAGACCCGCGCGGGAGAGGCCCGCGAACCCTGGATCCTCGCCCGCGACGCGGCGGTGATCGCGCTGCTCTACGGCGCCGGACTGCGCATCTCCGAAGCCCTCGGCCTGACGCCGAAGCAAATCCCGAAGGCCGGCGCCGAAGGCCGGATCACGGTGATCGGAAAGGGTCAGAAGACGCGCATGGTGCCGCTGATCGCGCCGGTCTCTGCGGCGATTGCCGACTATGTCGCGCTCTGCCCGTACGACCTGCCGCCGGATCGCCCCCTGTTTCGCGGCGCGAGAGGTGGTCCGCTCTCCCCGCGCATCGTCCAGCTCGCCGTGGAGCGGATGCGCGGTGCGCTCGGCCTGCCCGACAGCGCGACGCCGCACGCTTTGCGGCACTCCTTCGCGACCCATCTTCTCGCGCAGGGCGGCGATCTGCGGGCGATCCAGGAATTGCTCGGCCACGCGTCGCTGTCCACGACCCAGATCTATACCGCGCTCGACGACACTGCTTTGATGCGCGCCTACAAGGCCGCGCATCCCCGGGCGTGATCAGAAGCGGGAGAAGATCCGGCGGCGCAACGCGGCGATGCGGGCGAGGAACCCGCCTCCCCCGGCGATCCGGCGCACGGCCTCACGGATCCGCGCCTTCAGCGGCGCAACCTCCGCTTCGGCCCAGGCCTTGAGGTGAAAAAAGAAGTCCACCATCGCGGCGAACCAGCCGATCGAGCGCAATTGGCGCGCGCAGACGTCATACAGGAAGGCCATCAGGCCGACGCCGAGCAGTTTCTCGGCCACGAGGCAGGCGACGCCCGCGCTCCATTCGCGGTGCGCAAAGGCCCACAGGGCGACCCCGTTCAGCGGCTCCACCACCAGCAGGGGAATGAGGAACACGGCAAGCGCCGCATAAGGCGGCAAGCGTTCGACCCAACGGGCCGCCAGCGCCTTCAGACGCGCGAAGGGGATGAGGTCAGCACAGCGCCGGACCAGCGGCCCGAGATGCCGCCACAGCCACGCCTCCACGAGGAACAGGACGGCGAGCAGAACCAGGATCGGGCGCGCCCAGGCGGGGGCGGCCGGCCGGACGGGCGGAGACGACATAAGGACAATCTAGGGCGCAATCGGCGCGAATGACATCCGCGCCGACCGAGATGGACCCGCGATCCGTCGGGCGGGCGGACGCGTCACATATGGATGGCGCGCTTCTCCACCGCCATGGCGGCTTCCTTCACCGCTTCGGAGCGGGTCGGGTGGGCGTGGCAGGTGCGGGCGAGATCCTCCGAGGAGCCGCCGAACTCCATCAGCACGGCGCATTCGTGGATCATTTCGCCGGCCTCGACGCCGATAATATGGGCGCCCAGCACCTTGTCGGTGGCGGCATCGGCCAGGATCTTCACAAAGCCGTCGGTCTCGGCATTCGCCTTGGCGCGGCCATTGGCGAGGAAGGGGAATTTTCCGACCGTATAAGCGACGCCCTCGGCCTTCAGCTCGTCCTCGGTCTTGCCCACCGAAGCCACCTCCGGGAAGGTGTAGACCACGCCGGGAATGATGCCGTAATTCACGTGTCCCGCTTTGCCGGCGAGCAGCTCGGCCACGGCGACACCCTCTTCCTCGGCCTTGTGCGCGAGCATCGGGCCGGCCACCACGTCGCCGATGGCATAGATGCCCGGGACGTTGGTCTTGAAGTGCGGATCGATCACGACCCGGCCGCGCTTGTCGGTCTCGACGCCGATCTCGGCGAGGCCGAGCCCCTGGGTATAGGCGACGCGGCCGATCGCCACGAGCACGACATCCGCCGCGATGGTCTCCGCGGTTCCGCCGGCGGCCGGCTCCACCGTGACCGTCACGCCCGCGCCCTTGGTGTCGACACCGGTCACCTTGGTGCCGAGCTTGAACGCCACGCCCTGCTTTTCGAGGATGCGCTGGAACCCCTTCGCCACTTCGCCATCCATGCCCGGCAGGATGCGGTCGAGGAATTCCACCACCGTCACCGCCGCGCCGAGGCGGCGCCAGACCGAGCCGAGCTCCAGCCCGATCACGCCCGCGCCGACGACGACCATCTTGCCCGGCACCTTGGGCAGAACCAGCGCGCCGGTCGAGGAGACGACCTTCTCCTCGTCGATCGTGACGCCGGGAAGCTGCGCCACGTCGGAGCCGGTGGCGATGACGATATTCTTGGTCTCGATCTCTTTCTTCGTCCCGTCCCCGGCGGTCACCTCGACCTTGCCGGCGGCGACGATGCGGCCGGTGCCGAAATGCACGTCCACCTTGTTCTTCTTCAACAGGAACTCGACGCCCTTGGTGTTGCCTTCCACCGCCTTGTCCTTGAACGCGAGCAGCGCCTTGTGCTCGAGCTTGGGGGCGGAGACCGAGATGCCCATCGACGGGAAGGTGTGGCTCGCCTCCTCGAACAGGTGCGAGGCGTGCAGCAAGGCCTTCGAGGGGATGCAGCCGACATTGAGGCAGGTGCCGCCATGGGTGGCGCGCTTCTCCACCACGGCCACCTTGAGGCCGAGTTGGGACGCCCGGATGGCGCACACATAGCCGCCGGGGCCGGTGCCGATGACGACGAGATCGTAGGACATGGGAAAACTCCGGTCAGGCCGTCACGGCCGGACCGTCCCGGCCATCCGCGCCCGCGACATTGCGGAGATGCCCGGGCCGCGCCCGGGCATGACGGCGGAAGAAAGCGAACTCACAGATCGAGGACGAGCCGCGCCGGATCCTCCAGCGTCTCCTTCACCCGCACCAGGAAGGTGACGGCTTCGCGGCCGTCGACGATCCGGTGGTCGTAGGAGAGCGCGAGATACATCATGGGCCGGATCACCACCTGGCCCTTGATCGCGACGGGACGCTCCTCGATGCGGTGCATGCCGAGAATGCCGGACTGCGGCGCGTTCAGGATCGGCGTCGACATCAGCGAGCCGTAGATGCCGCCATTGGTGATGGTGAAGGTGCCGCCCTGCATGTCCTCGATGCCGAGCTTGCCGTCCCGCGCCTTGCGGCCAAAAGCGGAAATGGCCTTCTCGATCTCCGCCACCGTCATCTGGTCCGCATCGCGCACCACCGGAACCACGAGGCCCTTCTCGGTGCCGACCGCGATGCCGATATTGTAGAAGTTCTTGTAGACGAGGTCGGTCCCGTCGATCTCGGCGTTGACCGCCGGGATGTCCTTCAGGGCCTGGATGACCGCCTTGGTAAAGAAGCCCATGAAGCCGAGCTTCGTGCCGTGCTTCTTCTCGAACGCATCCTTGAACTGCGCGCGCAACGCCATCACGCCGGTCATGTCCACGTCGTTGAACGTGGTCAGCATCGCCGCAGTGTTCTGCGCATCCTTCAGGCGCCGCGCAATGGTCTGGCGCAGCTTGGTCATCTTCACCCGCTCCTCGCGGACGGCATCCTCGGCCGACGCGGGCGCACGCGCCGCGGCGGGGGCGGGAGCCGGGGCGGCCGGTGCCTTCTCGACCGCGGCGACGGCGGCCAGCATGTCGCCCTTGGTGACGCGACCGTCCTTGCCCGAGCCCTCGACCGAACCGGGGGCAATGCCGGTCTCCGCGGCGATGCGCGCGACGGCCGGGCCGTTATCCGCCGAAGCGGCGGCAGGCGCCGGGGCGGAAGCAGATGCCGGGGCGGCCTTGGGCGCCTCGGCCTTCGGCTCTTCCTTCGCGGGCGCAGGCTTGGCGGCCTCGGCCTTGGGGGCGTCCGCCTTGGCGGGGGCGGCAGACCCGGCCGCACCCGCGCCGATCGAGCCCAGAAGCGCGCCGACGCCGACCGTATCGCCGTCCTTGGCGATGATTTCCGAGAGGATTCCGGCGGCGGGCGCGGGAACCTCGACGGTCACCTTGTCGGTCTCAAGCTCCACAATCGGCTCGTCGGCCTTGACGGCGTCGCCGGGCTTCTTGAACCACTTGCCGATTGTCGCTTCCGTCACGGATTCCCCGAGCGTGGGAACGCGGATCTCGGTGGCCATAGGAACTCTTCTTTCGTTCGTTCAGAGGGGCGGACGGGCGGGGGGAGAGGGCGCTCAGCCGAGCGCCTCCTCCAGGAAGGTCTTCAACTGGGCGAGATGCTTCGACATCAGGCCCGTGGCGGTGGCCGCCGAGGCCGGACGGCCGGCATAGCGGGGGCGCTTGCTGGCGGCACCGATATTTTCCAGCACCCACTCGATGTAAGGCTGCACGAAGGCCCAGGCACCCTGGTTCTTCGGCTCCTCCTGGCACCAGACCATCTCCGCGCCCTTGAAGCGCGAAAGCTGCTGGATCAGGCTCTTGAGCGGGAACGGGAACAATTGCTCGACGCGCAGCAGATAGACGTCGGTGACGCCACGCTTCTCGCGCTCCTCGAACAGGTCGAAATAGACCTTGCCCGAACACATCACGACGCGGCGGATCTTGTCGTCCGGCACCAGCTTGACGCCCTCGGCGGCACGCTCGGCATCGTCCCACAGAAGGCGGTGGAACGAGGTGCCCGGCCCCATCTCTTCAAGACGCGAGACGGCCCGCTTGTGGCGCAGCAGCGACTTCGGCGTCATCAGAATCAGCGGCTTGCGGAACTCGCGCTTCATCTGCCGGCGCAGGATGTGGAAATAGTTCGCCGGGGTCGAGCAATTGGCTACCTGCATATTGTCCTCGGCGCACATCTGGAGATAGCGCTCGAGGCGGGCGGAGGAATGCTCCGGCCCCTGCCCTTCATAGCCGTGCGGCAGCAGGCAGACGAGGCCGGACATGCGCAGCCACTTGCGTTCGCCAGAGGAAATGAACTGGTCGAACAGCACCTGCGCGCCATTGGCGAAGTCGCCGAACTGGGCCTCCCACAGCACCAGGGTGTTGGGCTCGGAGAGGGTGTAGCCGTATTCGAAGCCGAGCACCGCCTCTTCCGAGAGCATCGAATTGATGACCTCGTAATGGGCCTGGGTCTCGGCCAGGTGATTGAACGGCTCGTAACGCGCCTCTGTTTCCTGGTCGGTCAGCACCGAATGGCGCTGCGAGAAGGTGCCGCGTTCCACGTCCTGGCCGGACAGGCGCACCGGATGGCCGTCGGTCAGCAGCGAGCAGAAGGCGAGCGCCTCGCCCGTCGACCAGTCGATCCCCGCGCCGTCCTCGATCGCCTTGCGGCGATTGTCCAGGAAACGCTGGATCGTCCGGTGGGGCTGGAAGCCCTCCGGAACGCTGGTGATCTTCTCGCCGATCATCTTGAGCAGGTCGATGCGCACGCCGGTATCGCCGCGGCGCGCTTCCTCCTCCTCGTGGGTGGCCCGGAAACCGGACCAGCGCCCATCCAGCCAGTCGGCCTTGTTGGGCTTGTAGGACTGGCCGGCCTCGTACTCGCCTTCGAGCCGATCGCGCCAGGCGCCGCGCATCTTGTCGATCTCGCCCGGCTCGATCGCCCCCTCCTGCTCCAGCTTCCGGGAGTAGATTTCGAGGGTGGTCGGGTGGCTGCGGATCACCTTGTACATATGCGGCTGGGTGAAGGACGGCTCGTCGCCCTCATTGTGTCCGAACCGCCGGTAGCAGAACATGTCGATGACGACCGGCTTGTGGAACCGCTGCCGGAACTCCGTCGCCACCTTGGCGCAGAAGGTCACCGCTTCGGGATCGTCGCCGTTCACGTGGAAGATCGGCGCCTCGATCATCTTCGCCACGTCGGACGGATAGGGCGAGGAACGCGAATAGCGCGGATTGGTGGTGAAGCCGATCTGATTGTTGATGATGAAATGCAGCGAGCCGCCGGTGCGATGGCCCTTCAGCCCGGACAGGCCCAGGCATTCGGCCACCACGCCTTGGCCGGCGAAGGCGGCGTCGCCGTGGATCAGGAGCGGCATCACCTTGACGCGCTCGCCATCCTCCAGCTGGTCCTGCTTGGCGCGGGCCTTGCCGAGCACCACCGGATCGACGATCTCGAGATGCGAGGGGTTCGCGGTCAGCGAGATGTGCACCTTGTTGTTGTCGAACTCGCGGTCGGACGACGCACCGAGATGGTACTTCACGTCGCCCGAGCCCTCGACCTCGTCGGGCGCCCAGGACCCGCCCTTGAATTCATGGAACAGCGCGCGATGCGGCTTGCCCATCACCTGGGTCAGCACGTTCAGCCGGCCGCGATGCGCCATGCCGAACACGATATCCTGGACGCCGAGATTGCCGCCGCGCTTGATGATCTGCTCCAGCGCCGGGATCAGGCTCTCCGCGCCGTCGAGGCCGAACCGCTTGGTGCCGGTATATTTGACGTCGAGGAACTTCTCGAAGCCCTCGGCCTCCACCAGCTTGTTCAAGATCGCGCGCTTGCCCTCGCGGGTGAAGGTCACTTCCTTGTCCGGCCCCTCGATGCGCTCCTGAATCCAGGCCTTCTCCTCGGGCGAGGAGATGTGCATGAACTCGACGCCGATGGTGCGGCAATAGGTACGGCGCAGGATCGCCACCATCTCGCGGACGGTCGCGAATTCCAGGCCGAGGACGTGGTCGATGAAGATCTTGCGGTCGAGATCGGCCTCGTAGAAGCCATAGCTCACCGGATCGAGTTCCGGCGCTTCGCGCGGCGGCGTGAGCTTCAGCGGATCGAGATCGGCGTGGAGATGGCCGCGCATGCGATAGGCGCGGATCATCATCAGCGCCTTGACCGAATCCCGCGTCGCCTGCTGGACCTCGGTGGCCGACAGGGGCGCTTCGCCCTTGCTCTCGGCCTTGGCCTTGACCTTTTCGCCGACAACCTTCTCGACCTCGGCCCAATTGCCGTCGAGGGCCGAGACCAGATCGCCGTTCGCCAAAACCGGCCAATGCGGCTTCTTCCACGACGCGCCACGGGCGTTCTGAACGACCTGCGCGGGGTCTTCGGCGAGCGCGGCGAAGAAGCTGCGCCATTGCGGATCTACCGACTGCGGATCGGCTTCATAGCGGGCATAGAGATCCTCTATCCACTGAGCATTACCTCCGTAAAGGAAGGAGGTGGAGAGAAAGAGGTCGTTCTGTTCCGCGCGAGACATGGGTTCCATCCCGGATGGCTTCGGAGCCGAAGCATTTAGAAGCGCAAGTTGCGCCCAAAACCAAGCCCAAAAGCCGCCATTCGTCATGAATCTGAAGCGCGGCCGCAGGTTGCGGAAGCGCCCCGGCACCGTTCGGCCGCAGTTCCACCGCGCCGACGACCGCCTACCAGATACATAGACCCGCTCGCGCTCGAGACGAACCCCCCTTCGCGCGGCTTTCGAACATGTCAGGGCTGCATTGCGCAGCGAGCTTGTCTTAGGGAGGAAATTTGACCCGCTGGTGTCTGCCGGGAAAGAAATCCGCATCCGGCGACATTCCCGGGTTCCCGCTCGGATTCCCCCGAACGGGGCGCGGCACGTCCGGCGACGGCCGTTCCGTCTGCACTGCGGGGAAGAGCGCCGAGGTGGCGGCATCAGACCGGATCGGCAGACGCCGGCACCGAGCGGGCGGACGCGCGGTGCGGATCGGAGGCCGTCGACGGGGGGCCGCGCGGGCCCCCCGGGAACGACAGCTCAGCCCTTCAGCACTTCCACGAGGGTCTTGCCGAGGCGGGCCGGCGAGGGCGACACCCGGATGCCGGCCGCTTCCATCGCGGAGATCTTGTCCTCGGCGCCGCCTTTGCCGCCGGAGATGATGGCGCCGGCATGGCCCATGCGGCGTCCGGGAGGGGCCGTGCGACCGGCGATAAAGCCGACCATCGGCTTCTTGCGGCCGCGCTTGGCCTCGTCCATCAGGAATTGCGCGGCGTCTTCTTCCGCCGAGCCGCCGATCTCGCCGATCATGACGATGGAGGTGGTGGCCTCGTCGGCCAGGAACATCTCCAGCACGTCGATGAATTCGGTGCCCTTGACCGGATCGCCGCCGATGCCGACCGCCGAGGTCTGCCCCAGTCCTTCCTGCGAGGTCTGGAACACCGCCTCATAGGTCAGGGTGCCGGAACGCGAGACGATGCCGACCGAACCCTTCTTGAAGATGTTGGCCGGCATGATGCCGATCTTGCACTCGCCGGCGGTCACGACGCCCGGGCAGTTCGGGCCGATGAGGCGCGACTTGGAGCCGGAGAGCGCCCGCTTGACCTTCACCATGTCCATCACCGGGATGCCCTCGGTGATGCAGACGATCAGCGGGATCTCCGCGTCGATCGCCTCGAGGATGGCATCGGCCGCCCCCGGCGGCGGAACATAGATGACGCTCGCATCGGCGCCGGTGGCCTCCTTGGCTTCCAGCACGGTGTCGAACACCGGCAGGCCGAGATGGCTGGTGCCGCCTTTGCCGGGCGAAGTGCCGCCGACCATCTTGGTGCCGTAGGCGATGGCCTGCTCGGCATGGAACGTGCCGTTCTTGCCGGTGAAGCCCTGGGTGATGACCTTGGTATTGCGATCAATGAGGACGGACATCGCTCAGGCTCCCTTCTTCACGGATGCGACGATCTTCTGGGCCGCATCGTCGAGATCGTCGGCAGGAATGACGTTCAATCCGCTCTCGCGGATGATCTTCTTGCCTTCTTCCACATTGGTGCCTTCGAGCCGCACCACCAGCGGGACCTGGAGACCCACCGTCTTCACCGCCGCGATCACGCCGCGCGCGATGACGTCGCACTTCATGATGCCGCCGAAGATGTTGACCAGGATGCCCTGGACCTGAGGGTCGGCGGTGATGATCTTGAACGCCGCAGTGACCTTCTCTTCGCTGGCGCCGCCGCCGACGTCGAGGAAGTTGGCCGGGCTCTCGCCGTAGAGCTTGATGATGTCCAGCGTCGCCATGGCGAGGCCGGCGCCGTTCACCATGCAGCCGATCGTGCCGTCGAGCGCGATATAAGCGAGGTCGTATTTGGACGCCTCGATCTCCTTGGCGTCCTCCTCGCTCTCGTCGCGCAGCTCGGCGAGGTCGGCGTGGCGGTACATCGCGTTGGAATCGAACGACACCTTGGCGTCGAGCACGACCAGCCGATTGTCCTTGGTGACGATCAGCGGGTTGATTTCCAGCATCGCCATGTCGGACGCCGTGAAGGCGGAATAGAGCACGTCGGTCAGCTTGCTCGCCTGCTTGGCGAGGTCGCCGGTGAGGCCGAGCGCGGCGGCCACCTTGCGGCCGTGGAAGCCCTGGACCCCGGTGACCGGATCGACAGAGAAGGTGAGGATCTTCTCGGGGGTGGCGTGCGCCACCTCCTCGATGTCCATGCCGCCCTCGGTGGACACGACGAAGGCGACGCGCGAGGTCTCGCGATCGACCAGGAGCGAGAGGTAGAACTCCTTCGCGATGTCGGAGCCTTCCTCGATATAGAGGCGGTTGACCTGCTTGCCGGCGGGGCCGGTCTGGATCGTGACCAGGGTGTTGCCGAGCATCTGGCCGGCGAAGGTCTTCACCTCTTCGACCGACTTGGCGAGGCGCACGCCGCCCTTTTCGCCGGCTTCGGCTTCCTTGAACTTGCCCTTGCCGCGTCCGCCGGCATGGATCTGGGACTTCACGACCCAGAGCGGCCCGCCGAGTTCGGCCGCCGCCTTCTCGGCCTCGTCGGGCGAGAACACCGCGACGCCGCGGGACACCGGCGCCCCATACTTCTTCAACAGGGCTTTCGCCTGGTATTCATGGATATTCATCGGGCTTGGTCCCCAAGGGTTGCACACCGCCCGCCCCCCGCAGGCGCGAGCGTGCCACTGGCCAAACCGGCGAAGCTGCACTCCGCCGACACGAAAGCGACGGCCGGAAGGGCCGCCGCCGGATTATCTGCCGAGGTCCGGCGCGAGCGCGGCGCAGGCCTGGATCAGGCTTCGCACCGCATCGACCGACTTCTCGAAATTCGCTTTTTCCTCGCGGACCAGATCGATTTCGACGATCCGCTCGACGCCCTTCGCTCCGATCACGACCGGAACGCCGACATAGATGTCCTTGAGCCCGTATTCGCCCGAAAGATAGGCCGCACAGGGCAGGACGCGCTTTTTGTCCTTGAGATAGCTGTCCGCCATGGCGATGGCGGCGGCCGCCGGCGCGTAGAAGGCGGACCCGGTCTTCAGAAGATTGACGATCTCCGCGCCCCCCTCGCGGGTGCGCTGAACGATCGCCTCGATGCGCTCCTGGGTGGTCCAGCCCATGCGGATCAGATCCGGCACGGGAATGCCCGCGACCGCGGAATAGCGGATCAGCGGCACCATCGTATCGCCGTGCCCGCCCATGACGAAGCCGGTCACATCCTCGACCGAGACGTTGAACTCGTCCGCCAGGAAATAGCGCAGGCGGGCCGAATCCAGCATTCCGGCCATGCCGACCACCTTCTCCTTCGGCAGGTCGCAGGCCTTCTGGAGCGCCCACACCATCGCATCGAGCGGATTGGTGATGCAGATGACGAAGGCATCGGGGGCATATTTGGAAATCCCCGCCCCGACCTGCGCCATGACCTTGAGATTGACCGAGAGGAGATCGTCCCGGCTCATTCCGGGCCTGCGCGGCACGCCGGCCGTGACGATGACCACGTCCGCGCCTTCGATCGCCTGATAGGAATTCGCGCCGGTGAGACGTGAATCGAACCCCTCGACCGGCGAGAGTTCCGCCAGATCGAGCGCCTTGCCCTGGGGAATCCCCTCGGCGACGTCGAACAGCACCACGTCCCCGAGTTCCTTCAGCCCTGCCAGCAACGCAAGCGTGCCGCCGATCTGGCCGGCACCGATCAAGGCAATCTTGTTGCGCGCCATACAGGACGTCCTCGCGTGCCGACTGCGCCTGTGTGCAGCCAAGGCCGGCCGGGGGCTTGACTACTCCCATCCCGGCAGGGGTTCAAGCCGCTGCCGCCCTCCGGCGCAAGGAATCTTCGCCGGTGCAGCATCGGCTCGGCCGACGGGCGGACCAGAGCCGTTTCAGGTCTCGACCAGCCCGGAAGCGGACCCGCTCGCCGTCGAATCGGGCCGACCGTGCGCGCGGCCGAGATAATCCGACGAGCGCATCTCGTGCAACCGGGAGACGGTGCGCGCCCACTCGAAGGCCTCGGCCCCGTCCGTGCCGAGATAGAGCTGCTCCGGCTCGGCCGCGGCGGAGGCGATCAGCTTCACCGCCCCGTCATAGAGCGTGTCGATCAGCGAGATGAAGCGTTTCGCCTCGTTGCGACGGTCGGCGTCGAGAATCGGGATGTCGTCCAGGACCAAAGTGTGAAAGGTGCGGGCGATGCGCAGATAGTCCGATGCGCCGAGCGGCTTTTCGCACAGATCGGCGAAGCTGAAGCGCGCCGCGCCATTGCCCGCCGCCGGAACCGGAATGATTCGCCCCTTCATGGCGATCTGGGTGGGCCGCCCGCCCGCCGGACCGGCGATGCGCGCAAAGGCGCGATCGAGCGCAAGCTTGGCCTCCGGGCCGAGCGGCGCGTACCAGACCTGCAGCCCGGCGAGTTTCTCCATCCGATAATCGGTCCGCGCATCGAGGTTCAGCACCTCCATCCGCGCCTCGATCATGCCGATGAAAGGCAGGAACAGCGCCCGGTTGAGGCCGCCGGCATAAAGATCCCGCGGCGCGACGTTCGAGGTCGCGACCACCACCACGCCGTCGGCGAACAGCTTCTGGAACAGCCGCCCGAGGATCATGGCATCGGCGATGTCGGTGACGTGAAACTCGTCGAAGCACAGGAGCTTGGCCTCCCGCGCGAGGTCGTCGGCCACCGGCTGGAGCGGGTCCATCACTTTGTGCGCGCCGCTCTTCTGCGCCTCCCGTTCGCGGAAGATGCGCTCGTGGACGTCGGCCATGAATTCGTGGAAGTGCGCCCGGCGCTTGTCCTTGACCGGCGCCGCCTCGAAGAAGAGGTCCATGAGCATGGTCTTGCCGCGGCCGACCCGGCCGTAAATATAGATGCCGCGCGGCGGCTCCGGTGCCCGGCGCTGGAACAGCCAGCCCAGAGCCGACGATTTGGTCGCGAGGCCCCGGGCCCGCAGGTCGCGCTCCAGACGGGCCAATGCGTCGACGATCACGGACTGGGCGGGATCTCGCGCGATCTCCTCGGCCGCGACCTTCGCGGCATAACGATCGCGCACCAGCGCCGACGTCTCGCTCCCCATCAGCCTCTCCGCACCCGTTCGACGCCGCATCGGCCCATCGACGCCCGGCCGCGTGTAGCGCGCTTTCCGCGCGAGGGAAATTGTCGAAGCAGCCGTTCGGCCGAAAGAGATGATCCGCCGAGACTTCGGCACATGAAACCAAGCGGCGGGCGCCGGCGTTGCATCACCAGACACGCGGACCCGGCAGAATCCTCTAACCATATGTCCGAAAATGAAAATTTCCCCATCCGGGCCGCTATCGGGAGTTTGATGCCATGAAGACCATCATCACAGCCGGCACCAGCCTCGTCGCCCTCGCGCTCGCCAGCGTCGCGCTGCCGGGACTTGCGGCGGCCGACGATTCCGTCACGCAGGTCAATGACAGCGTGATCCGCACCCAGCAGATGGACTATTATTTGCGCAATGGCGGCTATGTGATCTACCAGGATCAATATTCCGCCGCCGTGGGCGGGCGCAATTCAACCATCGTCCAGCCCGCCCCGCGGGTCTACGTGCCGGCCCAGCCTTATACCTCGACCTATGTCGTGACGCCGGGCCCGTCTTATATGATGCGCTGACCCCGCGACATGGTGGCCGCCGGGTGGCTTTTCCCGCCGCCCGGCGGCGCGTGGGGTAGAAATATCGCCATCGGCATTTGATCGGCGGCGATCCCCCGCTTAGATGGTCGCGTCGCGGCCTGGGAGGGCGGGGTGTCGAGCACGGTGCGCAATCCTGTCGGATCTCAGCCCCCTTTCGGTCAGCCTCTCTTGGGGCGGATCCGGAATTGGCTGGCGATCCACGACCCGGGTGGCGTCGATGGCACGCGGGCGTTCCATCTGGCCGTGTCGTACACGGTCGTAATCATCCTGGGTTACGCGACGTCGCGCAGCTTCGGGCTGGATCTCGACATTTTGTTCCCCATGGCGGGCGCGCTGACCGCCATGGTGCTCATCACCTTCACGCCGGCCGCCAACCGCCGTGCGGAAGCGCGCAGTTTCGTCAAGATTTTCGGAGTGACGATCTGCCTTCTCCTTCTGGTGCTGGCCATCGGGCCGGGAGAAGGCGAAACGAACACCGTCGTCATGAAGCTGCTGCTCGTCCCGCTCACGGGATTTGCGCTCATGCTGCGGCGCATGGGGATGGAAGGGCAGCGGCTGGGCTACGCCATCGTCATCATCATGACGGTGGCGGCGACGCTGCATCCCAAACGCCCGGAAATCCTTCTGCTGATCGTCGCCGCCTGCCAAGGCGCGGGCGTCGCGGCCTTGATGCGCTTCTGCCTTCCCCGCCCCTCGGCGCTCCATGTCTATCATGACACGGTGGAAATCGCCGGCCGCGCGATCGGCGACTATCTCGGTGCGCTCGCCCGCGCGGTGAGAGACAACCGCCCGGTCCCGCCGACCACCGATGATCTGCTCGACCAGATCCGGATCCGGGTGCGCGGCGCGCTGGTCAATGCCTCCGCCGAAACCCCCTCGGCGCGGGGCTATATCGAAGCCGTGCGCTCGCTCGCCTACCGGCTGCGGGTAGCGACGCAATTGCTGGGCGAGTGCATCCCCTCGGGCGCGGCACCGGGGGCGCCCTGGCGCATGCCGCTCGCCGCCGCCGCGGATCTTCTCTCGCGCCACCTGTCAGACGGGCTCAGCGAGCCGTTCCCGGAACGCAACCGGATGGGCACGGCGATTTCGCGGCTGCGTCAGGCGGCGATGGCGCCGGACCTCGCGCCCGCCGAACAACTCGCCTTGCTGCGGGCGGTCACCGCCTTCGAACGGCTTTCGCTTGTCGTATCCGAACTCTCGGTCCTGCAGCGGGACGGCCCAAAAGGCCGTCTTTCACCCGACGACCTGGTGCCGCCGCCGCCCGCGCCCAAAGCGCCGGCCGGCCTGTCGCCGACCGACAAAGTGGCGATCCAGGGCGTCGTCGCGACCACGATCACGACGGCGCTGGATTTCGCGCTCGACCTCAACCACGCTTATTGGGCGACGATGACGGTGATGTTCGTCCTCGGCAACAGCCTCGGCGAGACCTATGTGCGGGTGCGCTACCGCACCTTCGGGACCATCGTCGGCGTGGTCATCGGCTTCGGATGCCTGCTCGTGCTGGAAAGCCACATCTGGATTCTGGCGGGGATCTGCCTCGTCAGCCAGATGGTCGGCCTCGTCACCACGCGCGATCGGTACGATGTCGCCTCGGCGGCGATCGGTCTGTCGATCCTGCTCTCGCTGCATCTCGTCACCGGGCTCGGCACCGACGGGATGCTCGCGCGCGTCTACGAGACCGTCATCGGTGCCCTCGTCGCGCTCGCGATTTCCTGGCTGGTGCTGCCGGTGTTCGGCGCGGATCAGATCCGCAACCAGGTGATCTCGATGCTGCGGCGGTGCCGCAGCGCCTTCGCGGAAGCCTGGCCGCGCGGGGATCACGCCGCACCGCGCAATGTCGCCTCCGGCATGGCGATGGAATTGCGGGCGCTCTCGGATCGGCTGCCCCATCTCGGCGGCGAGAACGCGCTCGGCCACCGCAGCGCGGGCGATGTCGTCGCTCTCGTCTCGACGCTGGAAATCCTCACGACCTATCTGGCGCTGCTCGAAGACGTCGCCTTCCGCCTCGGCAGCCTGTCGCCGCCGCCGGAAATCACCACGGCGCTGGAAGCCGCGCGCTCGCGCACGCTGCGCGCCTTCGCCGTCGCCTTGGACGAAGCGGCCCCGACCGAGAGCGGCGCCCAATCCTCCGATCTGGAAGCCGCGCTGTCGATCGCGCTGGACTATGCCAAGGACCCGGAGACCCGCCGGCTTCTGCCGCTGGTGGCGGACTATCTCAGCTTTTCGGAGGCGGTCCTGCGCCCGCTCGCGGATCTCGGCGCCATTCTGCTCGCCAGTGCGCCGACGCCGCCGCGCCGGGCCCCGGCGAGCACGTCCCTCGGGACGCAGGCCCCGGCCGCGTAGCCGGCTGCGCCCTCAGAGCGGCCGGAAGTGCTTGGACAGCTTCAGTCCCTGGCCCTGATAATTCGAGCCGAGCTCGCCATAGAGGACATTCGGCCGCGCCGACATGCGCTCATAGATCAGGCGCCCGACTGTCTGGCCGTGCTCGAGGATGAAGGGCACCTCGCGCGACCGCACTTCGAGGACGGCCCGCGCGCCGGTTCCCCCGGCCGCCGCGGAGCCGAAGCCGGGATCGAAGAAACCGGCATAATGCACGCGGAACTCCCCGACCAACGGGTCGAACGGCACCATTTCGGCGGCATAGTCCGCCGGAACATGCACGGCCTCGCGCGAGGCCAGAATATAGAAAGCATCCGGATCGAGAACGAGGCTGCCCGCGCCGCGGGCGCGGATCGGCTCCCAGAAATCCTCGACCTCCAGCGCGGCGCGCCGGTCGACATCGATCACACCAGTATGGCGCTTCGCCCGGAAGCCGAGCAATCCGCTCCACGACGTCGCGGCGAGATCGACCCCGACCGCGATGCCGCCCGCCGCCACGTCCGGCGCGTCGGAATCGACCAGGCACTCGTCCCTCTGAAGATTGAGCAGTTCGAGGTCCGAGAGCCGGCCGACGCCGCGGCGGAAACGGATCTGCGACAGGCGCGACCCGGCACGCACCAGGATCGGGAAGGTGCGGGGCGACACCTCGACATAAAGCGGTCCCTCATAGCCCGCGGGGATGGCGTCGAACGCCCGTGTCCGGTCGGCGATGACGCGGGTGAAGACATCGAGCCGGCCGGTCGAGCTTTTCGGGTTGGCCGCGCCGGCAATGTCGGCCGGCAGCTTCAGGCGCTCCATCAATTCGACGAGATAGACGCAGCCGGTCTCGAGCACCGCGCCTTCGCGCAGATCGAGCTTGTGCAGAGCGAGATCGTCGAGCCGCTGGCGCACGCTGGCCGTGGCACCGGGCAGGAAACTCGCCCGGATGCGCCATGCCGTCCGCCCGAGCCGCAGATCGAGGCTGGCCGGCTGAACCTGGTCCGCGTCGAAGGCCTGCCGCGTGAGGATGCCGCCCGCCGCGTGCAAAGCGGCGATGGATTGGGCCGGCAGAATGCCGGGTCTTGATTGATCCACCTTCCTGATGCTCCCCGCTCGGAATGGTGCCGACACGCCGCGTTCGGTTTAACGGACGCATCCCTTGACGCAAAGGTCCGGGCACGCTTTATAACAGAACATTCGTGGTCATTTGGGCCGGCCGGCTTGCTGCCACGTTAAACAAATCGCTAAAAGGCCGGGGAGCCGCGACTGCACGTCGCGACCGGTCCTCGGCCTCATCTGGAGGCGCGAAGACCTTGGCCAGTTCGTTCACCCCCGCCGATCCCTCCGGCCTGCACCCCGAAACGCTCCTGGTCCAGGGCGGGATCGCGCGCTCGCCCTATGGCGAGACCTCCGAGGCGCTCTACCTCACCCAGGGCTTCGTCTATGACAGCGCGGAAGCGTGCGAGGCGCGCTTCAAGGGCGAGGATCCCGGCTTCGTCTATTCGCGCTACGGCAATCCCACCACCGCCATGTTTGAGAGCCGGATGGCGCTGCTGGAAGGGGCCGAAGCCGCCCGCGCCACGGCGTCCGGAATGGCGGCGGTCCATGCCGCTTTGCTCTGCCAGCTGCGCTCCGGCGACCATGTTGTGGCCGGGCGGGCCTTGTTCGGCTCGTGCCGCTGGATCCTTGAGGATTTCCTGCCCCGCTTCCAGATCGAGACCACTTTGGTTGACGGCACCGACCTCGACGCCTGGCGCGACGCGGTACGCCCCAACACCAAATTGTTCTTCCTGGAGAGCCCGACCAACCCCACCCTCGACCTCGTCGACATCGCCGGGGTCGCCGCTTTGGCGCGTGCGGCCGGTGCGCGGCTCGTGGTCGACAACGTGTTCGCGACGCCGCTGCTCCAGAAGCCGCTGGATCTCGGCGCGGACATCGTCATCTATTCCGCCACCAAGCATATCGACGGCCAGGGCCGCTGCCTGGGCGGCGTGGTGCTGGCCTCGGAAAAATTCATCACCGACCATCTCCAGACCTTCCTGCGCCAGACCGGCCCCTCGATCTCGCCCTTCAATGCCTGGGTGATGCTGAAGGGCCTCGAAACGCTCGGCCTTCGCGTCGAACGCCAGCAGGCGAGCGCGGCCACACTCGCCGACCAGATCGCCGGCGCCGACAAGATCGAGAAGGTGCTCTATCCGTTCCGGGACGACCATCCGCAGGTCGCGCTGGCACGGCGCCAGATGCGCGGCGGCGGCACGCTCGTCACCTTCGTCGTGGCCGGCGGCAAAGACGGCGCCTTCCGCTTCGCCAATGCGCTGCGCCTGATCCGCATCTCCAACAATCTCGGCGACGCCAAGAGCCTGCTGACGCATCCCGCGACCACCACGCACCAGCGCTTCACCCCGGAGGCGCGGGGGGAGATGGGAATCTCCGACGGGCTGGTGCGTTTGTCGGTCGGGCTCGAACATCCCGACGACCTCATCGCCGACATTCGCCAGGCTCTGGCGAAGGTCTGACGCGGATCCTGTTGCGCGCGGGGCGCAACGCGGCTTCACTGGCGCGGCGCCGATTTGGCGCGGGGAGGACGGTTTGGCATGTACCGGGCGACGACGCGCCAGGTCCAGGTGACGGCGACGCCACGTTATGTGGCGGAACGCTCCGATCCCGACCAGAACCGCTATTTCTGGGCCTATACGATCGAGGTGGTGAATCTCGGCGGGCTCGCCGTGCAGCTCAAGACGCGGCACTGGATCATCACCGACGCGCGCGGCCATGTGGAGGAAGTCCACGGTGCGGGCGTCGTCGGGGAAGAGCCGGTGCTTCCGCCGGGCGGGCGCTTCGAATATACCAGCGGCGTGCCGCTCGGCACGCCGACCGGCATCATGAGCGGGAGCTACGGCATGCTCAGCGCGACCGGGGACATGTTCTCCGTCGAGATCCCCGCCTTCTCGCTGGACAGTCCCGGCATGCGCCGCATCCTGAACTGACACCCGGATGCAGACTGCGAAGGCTCCGCTCGTCCGGCCCCATTCCGCCACCGGCTTCGATCTGAAGCCGATCGCGGCGCCGCTCGGCATCGTGCTGTCGATCCTCGGCGTGAGCATGCTTCTGCCGGCGCTCGCCGACGTGTCGAGCGGCAGCGGGGGCGCGGACGTGTTCCTCGGCTCGTCCGCGGTGACGGTGTTCGTCGGCGTGCTGCTCTGGATGTCGGGCCGAGGCGCGCGGATCAAACGGCTGGATCTGCGGCAGGCCTTTCTTCTGACCTTCTGCCTGTGGTCCGTGCTGGCGCTGTTCGCCGCCCTCCCCTTCATGTGGGGCCGCCCGCATCTCAGCATCACCAAGGCCCTGTTCGAGAGCATGTCGGGTCTCACCACGACCGGCGCGAGCGTGATGTCGGGGCTCGACGACATGCCCGCCGGCATCCTGCTCTGGCGCGCGCTTCTGCATTGGTTCGGCGGCATCGGCATCGTCGTGATCGCGATCGCGGTCCTGCCGCTTCTCGCCATTGGCGGCATGCAGCTGTTCCGCACGGAATCCTCCGACAAGTCGGAAAAATTCATGCCGCGCGTCGGCGCCATCGCGAAGGGGCTCCTGCTCTCCTACGTGCTGCTGACGCTCCTGTGCACCGTCTGCTACCTGATGGCCGGCATGCGGCCGTTCGATGCGGTGACCATCGCCATGTCGACGCTGTCCAGCGGCGGATTCGCCAATTCCGATTCGTCGGTCGGCGTGTTCGCGAGCCCGGCCGTGGACTATGTGGCCATCGTCTTCATGCTGCTCGCGAGCCTGCCCTTCCCGCTTTATGCCCGTGCGCTCGCGGGGGACGTCACCCGGCTCGTCACGAATTCCGAGGTGCGGCTGTTCCTGCTCATCGTCGCCGCCTTCACCCTCGCTTCATTCGCGCAGCAATCCCTGCAGGGGATCAATCAGGGCGAGCCGGCATTCCGCGGGGCATTGTTCACCGTCGCGTCGCTGATTTCGACCACCGGCTTCATGTCGGTCGACTATACTCATTGGGGTCCGGTTTCCGATGCGCTCTTCTTTCTCCTGATGTTTCTCGGCGGCTGCACCGGCTCGACCGCGGGCGGGCTGAAGGCGCTGCGTCTCGCCATTGCCGGCAGGGCGGTGCGGCAACATCTGAAGCGCATTTCCTACCGCAACGGGGTCTTTCCGGTGCGCTATGGCGGCGTGCCGATCGCGGACGACGTGGTCGCCTCGGTGCTCGGATTCGTGTGCCTGTATTTCGCGACCTTTCTGGCCGGCGGGGTCGCGCTCAACATGATCGGCCTCGATCTGCGCACCGCCTTCTCCGCGGCGATCGCCTGCCTGTCGAATGTCGGCCCCGCCCTCGGTCCGGTCGTGGGTCCTGCCGGCAATTATGGCGGGCTGCCCGATGCGGCAGTGTGGATCCTCACCGTCACGATGCTGCTGGGGCGGCTGGAAATCCTGACGGTTCTGGTGCTGGTCCTGCCGCGCTTCTGGCTGCGATGACCCGTCACGCCTCCGGCGGTGCCTCGACGATCTCCTCGGCGGCAAACCCATAGGTGCGGCCGCAGAATTCGCAGGTGACGCCGATCCGCCCGTCCTCCTGCACCATTTCACGCCGTTCCTCCGCCTCGAAGCTCGCGAGAACGCCCGCCACCCGCTCGCGCGAGCACGTGCAGTGCGCGACCACCGGCTTGGCGTCGAACACCCGCACGCCGCGTTCGTGGAACAGGCGATAGAGCAACCGTTCGCTCGACAGCTCGCGATCGATCAGCTCGACATCTTCGAGCGTGCCGACCAGCGACTGCGCTTCGGCCCAGGCATCGTCCTCTTCCGGAGCTAGCGCCTCGTGCCCGCCCGGCGCGTCGCCGGGAGGCAAATCCGGGGTTCGCGCGCGCCCGGCCTCGGCGGGAAGAAATTGCGCCAGCAAGCCGCCTGCACGCCAGGAGGAAGGACCGCCGCCCGGCCGCATTTCCTCGCCCACCGCGAGCCGCACCCGGGTCGGGATCTGTTCGGACTGGCGGAAATATTGGTGGGCGGCAGCCTCCAAGCCCTCCCCTTCCAAAGCGACGACGCCCTGATAGCGATGGACGGAGAGCCCCTGGTCGATGGTCATGGCGAGATGGCCCCGCCCCAGCAAAGCGGCGGGGGTCAACAGCACCCCGCCCTCCGCCAGCGCCGCCTTGTCGAAACGGGCATAGGCGCGGACCTTGTCCGGGCTCACGAAATCGACCACCACCATGTCCACCGGCCCGTCCGTCTGGGTCTGGAGGATGAAGCGGCCGTCGAACTTGAGCGAGGTGCCGAGCAGGACGGTCAGCGCGACCGCCTCGCCCAGCACGCGCTTCACCGCCGGCGGATAATCGTGATGCGCCAGCACCGCATCGAGCGCGGGCCCGAGGCGCACGGTGCGGCCGCGAATGTCGAGGGCATCCACCTGGAACGGCAGGACGGCATCGTCGATGCCCTCGAGACGCCGATCGGCGGGCTGTGTGTCGGTCGGCATTGCGATCCGCTCAGACGGCCGGCGTGCCGAAGCACCAGGCGAGAATCCCCTTCTGGGCGTGGAGGCGGTTTTCCGCTTCGTCGAACACCACCGATTGCGGCCCGTCCATCACCTCGTCGGTCACCTCTTCGCCGCGATGCGCCGGCAGGCAATGCATGAAGATGGCGCCGGGCGCCGCCCGGGCCATCAGAGCCCGGTTCACCTGATACGGCTTGAGGAGATTGTGCCGCTTCTCGGTTTCCTTGTCGCCCATCGAGACCCAGGTGTCGGTGGTGACGCAATCGGCCCCCTCGACCGCGGCCTCCGGATCCGTCGTGAAGGTCACGTCGGCCCGCGTCTTCTTCACGAAGTCGCGCAGCGCCTGGCGCGGAGACAGCGCCTTCGGCGTCGCGACCCTGAGGGCGAATTCGAAGCGCTGCGCCGCATGCACCCAGGAGGCGAGCACATTGTTGGTATCCCCGGTCCACGCCACCGTGCGCCCCGCGATCGCGCCCTTATGCTCCTCGAAGGTGAGGACGTCCGCCATCACCTGGCAGGGATGGGAGACGCGGGTGAGCCCGTTGATCACCGGAACGGTGGCGTTGCGCGCCAGCTCCATCAAGAGGTCGTGGTCGAGGATCCGGATCATGATCGCGTCCACGAACCGCGACAGGACGCGGGCCGTGTCGGCGATGGATTCGCCGCGGCCGAGCTGCATCTCGGCGCCGGTGAGCATCAGCGTCTCGCCGCCGAGCTGGCGCATGGCGAGATCGAAGGAAACCCGCGTGCGGGTCGAGGGCTTGTCGAAGACCATGGCGAGGGTCTTGCCGGCGAGCGGTCGGTCCGCCTCGCCGGCGCGCCGCCGCGCCTTCAGGTCCTTGGACAGGTCGATGACGCGGCGAAGCTCCCCGGCAGGGATCTCCGACAGATCGAGGAAATGACGCACGCCGTTGGATCCCCTCATTCCGCGGCCCCCATCACCGGGGCCATCCGCATCGCATCCTCGATGCGCCGGCACGCCGCATCGATCTTGTCGCAGGCAAGGCCGATCTCGTCGTCGCTCACGGTGAGCGGCGGCAGGAGGCGCACCACATTGTCGCCGGCCCCGGGAACCAGCATTCCCTCCTCGCGCAGCGCGACGACGAGTTCCGCCGCCGGCACATGCGCCCGCAGACCGAGCAGCAGGCCCGCGCCGCGCACTTCGGCGATGACGGCCGGGTGGCGCGCCTTCAGCTCGGCGAGCCGCCGGGTCAGATCCGCGCTCGCCGCGCGCACGCGCTCGAGAAACCCGTCGGCGAGCACCATGTCGAGCACCGCATTGCCGACCGCCATGGCGAGTGGATTGCCGCCATAGGTGGAGCCGTGGGTGCCGAGCGTCATGCCCTTCGCCGCCGCCTCGGTGGCGAGGCAAGCGCCCATCGGGAAGCCGCCGCCAATCCCCTTTGCGACCGCCATGATGTCCGGACGCACGCCGTGCGCCTCATGGGCGAACAGCAGCCCGGAGCGCCCGACGCCGCATTGCACTTCGTCGAGCACCAGGAGCATGCCGCGGGCATCGCACAGATCCCGCAGACCGCGCAGGAAGCTGGCGGGCGGAACGCGGACGCCGCCCTCCCCCTGGATCGGCTCGACCAGAATGGCGCCGGTCTGCGGCGTCAGCGCCGCCTCGACCGCCTCCAGATCGCCGAACGGCACCTGGTCGAAGCCCGGCAGGTCCGGGCCGAAGCCTTCGAGATACTTCGCGTTCCCGCCGGCGGCGATGGTCGCGAGCGTCCGGCCGTGGAAGGCGCCCTCGAACGTCACCATGCGCGGACGATCGGCGCCGCTGGCATGATGATAGCGGCGCGCCATCTTGATCGAACATTCCAGCGCCTCGGCGCCCGAATTGGTGAAGAAGGCGGTGTCGGCGAAGGTCGCCGCCGCAAGGCGCGCGGCGAGGCGCTCCCCCTCCGGGATGCGGAACAGATTTGAGACGTGCCAGAGCTTGCCGGCCTGGGCGGTGAGCGCCGCCACCAGCGCCGGATGGGCGTGGCCCAGAATGTTGACGGCGATGCCGGCGGTGAAGTCGAGATAGCGTCGCCCGTCCTTGGTCACGAGCCAGCAGCCCTCTCCCCGCTCGAATTCCAGGTCGATGCGTGCGTAGGTCGGAAGAACAGGGGTGATCACGAACCCCTCCCAGGGGATGGCGCCCGCGCGCGCGGCGGCAGGACGCGTTGTACAAACGCCAAAGGCCGCCCCTGCGGGGGGCGGCCCGACGGCGCAGATTCTAATGATCGCGCGCGCGAGGTCAATATGGCAGGGGCGGTTAAGAAATTCCTAAGGAGCTGGGGAAAACGGCCCCCTGCGCCATTCTGACTCTGTGCGGGACTCGGCGCATATTGTAGCTTGCGACTTGTCGACCACGATATGTCGTGCGGCATGTTCCCAATAGGTGTCGGGTCCCACCCGTCCCGAGCGCGTGGTGCGCTTTCGGGAGCGCGGCGGGAGTCCGCAAGGTGCGGCATGAAGGTGGATCGGAACAGGCTGAGCCGGCCGTTCCGGGAATCCGCCTTCTCATGAGAGACGCGGCGCAGCGCATGAGCGGCATGCGCGGTCCCGTCAAGGAGGAGAACGATGAGCTGGAATGACGAGCGCGTCGAACTCTTGAAGCGGCTGTGGGGCGAAGGCCTCTCCGCTAGCCAGATTGCGACTGAACTCGGCGGGATCACGCGCAATGCGGTGATCGGCAAGGTGCACCGCCTCGGCCTGTCCGGACGCGTCAAGGCGGCCGGCCCGGCGCGGCCGCGCAAGGCGCAGACCGAGGCGCCCGCGCCGCGGCCGGCCTCCCGGCCCGCCTTTTCCGGCAATACGGCGCTGGCGCAGGCGCTGGAGCCGGTTGTCGAACAGGCCCCCCGGCCGGCACCGGTGGCGGGCAATGTCGTGCCGATGGGCCAGCGCTGCACGATCATGAACCTGACCGAGGCGACCTGCCGGTGGCCGGTCGGCGAGCCCGGCACCGAGAGTTTCTATTTCTGCGGCGGCCGCACCGTGTCCGGTCTGCCCTATTGCACCCATCATGCCCGCATGGCCTATCAGCCGAGCCAGGACCGCCGGCGCGACCGCCGGCTCGCCGGGATCCGCTGACCTGCAGGGCCGCCTCCGGGCGGCCTTTGCCATTGCGCAGGCGTCGGTGGACGGCCGGCCGAGACCGCACGATCGCCGGCTGAGCTTCGGCCTGTCTCCCGCGCTCAATGGGCGCGGGCGAACATTTCGTTGAAGGAATAGCCCGCTCCGCGCACCGTGCGGATCGGGTCCATCTGGCGGCCGCGATTGATCGCCTTGCGCAGCCGACCGACATGAACGTCGACGGTGCGCTCGTCGATATAGACGTCCTGCCCCCAGACCCCGTCGAGCAATTGCTCGCGCGAGAAGACCCGGCCCGGGCTCTGCATGAGAAATTCGAGCAGGCGGAATTCTGTCGGACCGAGATGGACCTCACGCCCCGCCCGGTGCACCCGGTGGGTCTCGCGGTCGAGCTCGATATCGCCCGCCCGCAGCAGCGTCGCGACATGCTCGGGCTTGGCCCGGCGCAGCAGCGCCCGCACCCGCGCCAGGAGTTCCGGCACCGAAAACGGCTTGACGACGTAATCGTCGGCGCCGGTCGCGAGGCCGCGGACGCGTTCGGTCTCGTCGCCGCGGGCGGTGAGCATGATGACCGGGAGACGCTCGGTCTCCGGCCGCGTGCGCAACCGCCGACACAGCTCGATGCCGGACAGGCCCGGCAGCATCCAATCGAGGATCACGAGGTCGGGGACGCTTTCGCGCAGGCGGGTTTCCGCCTCATCGCCCCGACCCACCGCGTCGACCGCATAGCCTTCGGATTCGAGATTGTACCGGAGGAGGAGGCTCAAGGCCTCCTCGTCCTCGATGATCAAGATTTGCGCGGGCACTTATCTCACCCCTGAAGGCGTCCCGGAAAAGCGATGGACGTTTCGCTCGAAGCGTCCGCTTTCGGCCGCTGCTCGGCAAGCGTTTCCCCCGAGACCATGTAGTGCACCGTTTCGGCGATGTTGGTGGCGTGGTCGCCGATCCGCTCGATATTTTTGGCGCAGAACAGGAGGTGCGTGCACACGGAAATGTTGCGCGGATCTTCCATCATGTAAGTGAGAAGCTCGCGGAACAGCGACGTATACATGCTGTCGATGCCGCTGTCGCGCCGCCAGACTTCCACGGCCCGCACCGGGTCCTTGGCGGCATAGGCGTCGAGCACTTCCTTCAGTTGCTCGAGCACCAGATCGGACATGTGCTCGACGCCGCGCACCAGCTTTTGCGGGTGGTATTCGCCCTCGATCGCCACGACGCGCTTGCCGACATTCTTGGCGAGGTCGCCGACCCGCTCGAGATCGCTGGCGATGCGGATGGCGGCGACGAGTTCGCGCAGATCGATCGCGACCGGCTGGCGCTTGGCGATGACGAGGATCGCCTTCTCCTCGATCTCGCGCTGCAGCGCGTCGACGGCGGCGTCGAGCAGAACGACCCGCTGGGCCAGTTCGGTGTCACGGCGGATCAAAGCATTCACCGCGTCGACGACCAGACGCTCGGCCTGACCGCCCATCTCGACCACCTTGCGGCCGATTTCCTTCAGTTCGGCATCGAATGCCGTAACGGTATGCTCGGGCATGTCCGCGGATCCTTGCTGCTCAGCCGAACCGGCCGGTGATGTAGTCGCGGGTCTTGATCTGACGCGGATTGGTGAAGATCACGTCCGACGGCGCCACCTCGACCAGCTCGCCCAGATAGAAGAAGGCGGTGATGTCGGCGCAGCGCGCAGCCTGCTGCATGTTGTGGGTGACGATGACGATGGTGAAATCCTGCTTCAGCTCGTCGATCAGATCCTCGATTTTCGACGTCGAGATCGGATCGAGCGCCGAGGTCGGCTCGTCCAGAAGGATCACTTCGGGCTGCACGGCGATGGTGCGCGCGATGCACAAACGCTGCTGCTGCCCGCCGGAGAGCCCCAGCGCCGAGGTGTGCAGCCGGTCCTTCGCTTCGTCCCAGATCGCGGCCTTGCGCAGGCAGCTCTCGACCCGCTCGTCCATCTTGGACTTGCTGAGATTTTCATGCAGACGCACGCCGAAGGCGATGTTGTCGTAGATCGACATGGGGAACGGCGTCGGCTTCTGGAACACCATGCCGATGCGCGTGCGCACGATCGTCGGGTCGAGTTCCTTGCCGACGATATTCACCCCGTCGAACAGAACCTGCCCCTCGGCGCGCTGGCCGGGATAGAGGTCGTACATGCGGTTGAACACGCGCAGGAGCGTGGACTTGCCGCAGCCCGAGGGCCCGATCATCGCCGTGACGCGCTTTTCGGGGATCTCGAAATTGATGTTCTTCAGGGCATGGTTCTGCCCGTAATAAAAGTTCAGACCCTCAACCTTGACCTTGGTGGGGGCCTGGACGGCGTCCGGCTTCGCGGCCACGGAGGACGCGATATTGAAGGTCGGATCCACTGCTGACGTCATGTTCGGCCTCTTCGATCTCGCGGTCCGGAGGCCCGATGGGCGGCCCCCTGATATTCCTGTCGATGGGTGCGCCGGCCCGGAGGCCGCCAGTTCAGCTTGCGGTTCAGCCTGTCTTGGCCAGCACGAGGCGGGAGATGATGTTGAGGAGGAGCACGCTCACGGTGATGAGCAGGGCGCCGGCCCAAGCAAGGGCAACCCAGTCGTCGAACGGGCTGCCGGCATATTGGTAGATCGCAATCGGCAGGCTGGCCATCGGACGGGACAGATCCGTCGACCAGGAATTGTTGCCGAGCGACGTGAAGAGCAGCGGCGCGGTCTCGCCGGCGGCGCGGGCGATGGAGAGCAGAATGCCGGTCATGATTCCGGCGCGGGCTGCGCGCCACGTGACCATCATCACGACTTTCCATTGCGGCGCGCCGAGCGCATAGGCGGCTTCGCGCAGGCCGATCGGCACGAGGTTCAGCATGTCTTCGGTGGTGCGCACGATCACCGGGATGACCAGAATGGCCAACGCCACCGATCCGGCCCAGCCGGAAAACCCGCCGAACGGATTGACGAGGAAGGCATAGACGAACAGACCGACGAGGATCGATGGCGCCGACAGCAGAATGTCGTTCACGAACCGGGCGATGTGTCCGAGCTTCGATGTCTTCCCGTTCTCCGCGAGAAAGGTGCCGGCAAGCAGGCCGATGGGCGTGCCGATCAGCATTGCGAGCCCGATCTGGATCAAGGACCCCACGATGGCGTTCAGAAGCCCGCCCTCATGGCCCGGCGGCAGCGTCATGCGTGTGAAGACGTTGAGATTGAGTGCCGGAAGGCCCTTTTGGACCAGCGTGAAGAGGATCCATGCCAGCAAGAAGAGGGCAACGACCGCAAAGGCGGTGCTGACCACTTTGACTGTGTAATCCTTGGCGCGGCGAACTGCGAGCGACATGGCGGCCGCCTCCTCAAGACTTAAGATTAGAGCGGACGAGGTAGCGCGACAGCGCCAGGACGATGAAGGAGATCACGAACAGGATGAACCCGAGGGCGAGCAGGGAGTCCAGCTTGAGCGTGCCCTGGGCCGCTTCCGGAAACTCATTCGCGATCGTCGAGGCAATGGTTGCCCCGGGGGCGAAGAGAGAGGCCGAAAGCCGCGTCGCATTGCCGATCACGAACGTGACGGCCATGGTCTCGCCAAGCGCGCGGCCGAGACCCAGCATGATCGCTCCGACCATCGCCGTCCGGCCGAACGGCACGGAGATATTCTTGTAGACCTCGAACGTCGTCGCACCGACGCCGTAGGCGGATTCCTTCAGCATCGGCGGGATGGATTCGAGGGTTTCGACGAACATCGCCGTGATGAAGGGAAGGATCATCACCGCCATGATGAGGCCCGCCGTCAGCATGCCGCCACCCAGAGCGGGCCCCTGGAACAGGTCACCAATCACAGGGATCGGCCCGAGCCACTCGATGAGAGGAGGCTGCACATAGGCCGCCATGAGCGGGGAGATGATGAAGAACCCCCACATGCCGTAGATGATCGACGGCACGGCGGCGAGGAGCTGGACCGCGACCCCGATGGGACGGCGCAGAACCGGCGGGGCGATCTCGGTGAGAAAGAAGGCGATCCCGAACGAGAGCGGCAAGGCGACCACAACGGCGATGATGGCACTGAAGATGGTGCCGTAGATCATCACCAGCGCACCGAAATTCTCGGTGACGGGGTTCCAGGTCGCTGTCCAGAGAAAATCGAGGCCAAAGGCCCGGAAGGCGGGAAGGCCGCCATGGAAGAGCATCGCGATGATGAGGCCCAACAGCACCAGAACGAAGATGCCACAGCCCCAGAGCAAGCCGACGAAAACCCTGTCGGCCAACCTTCCGACGGGCTTGGCGGCACCAATGCTCACCGCTTGAACGCCATCCCCCGACAACCCCGTCATCGTTGCGCTCATAACCGTCATTCCTTTTTGCGCGAGACTCCTGCTGCGCGCCCCCTCTGCGCAGCAGGATCGAGCCCCGGGCGGGCGCCGCAGACACCGTCGCGGCGACCGTCCGGAATGTCCTTACGAGACGGATCGATCAGTTCGACCAGACCGGCTTTCCGTCGGCGACGATCTCGGACTTCCAAGCGGCCCGCACGCGATCCGCGACATCCGTCGGAAGCGGAATGTAGTGGAGCTTTTCCGCGATCGAATCGCCGTTCTTGAAGGCCCAGTCGAAGAAGTTCATCACTTCCTTGGCCTGCGCCGCCGACTTCGGCTCCTTCGGCAGAAGGATGAAGGTCGCGCTGGTGATCGGCCAGGTGGTGTCACCCGGAGTGTTGATCATCGACGCCGCGAAGTCCTTGGCATTGGCCCAGTCGGCATTGGCGGCCGCGGCCTGGAACGCAGGCACGGTCGGGCTCACAAACTTGCCGGCCTTGTTCTGCAGCTGGACGGTCACGAGGCTGTTGGCCGAGGCATAGATATATTCGACATAGCCGATCGCACCCTTGGTGTTCTTCACCGTGCCGGCCACGCCTTCATTACCCTTACCGCCCGCGCCCGCAGGCCAGGAGACCGAAGTGGCGGCGCCGACCTTCGACTTCCATTCCGGGCTCACATCCGCGAGGTAGGTCGCGAACACATAGGTGGTGCCCGATCCGTCGGACCGGTAGGTCGGGACGATGCCCTGGTCAGGCAGAGACACGCCGGGGTTCAGATCGGCGATCGCCTTGTCGTTCCACTTCTTGATCTTGCCGAGATAGATGTCGGCAAGCACCGGGCCCGTCAGCTTCAGCTTGTTCGATTCGATACCGTCGAGATTGACGATCGGAACCACGGAACCGATGACCGCGGGGAACTGAAGCAGCTTCTGCTGCGCGAGCTTGTCGGTGGCGACGGGCGCGTCGGAGGCGCCGAAATCGACGGTGCGATTGAAGATCTGGGTCTGCCCGGCACCCGAGCCGATCGACTGGTAATTGAGGCCGGTGCCGGTCTTCTCTTTGTAGGCGACCGCCCAGGCTTGATAAACCGGTGCCGGGAAGGTGGCGCCAGCGCCGGTGATGTCAGCCGCGGACGCGCTGCCGGCGACCAGGGATCCGGCGAGCGCGATCGCTGCGCCGAGAACGGTGATGTGCTTCACGGGGGTCTCTCCTTGCCATTCAAGTGTCGCCCGTCGACCCGAAGGCCGAGACGCAACATGGGCCTGGAACTAATAAGGATCCGGCGCCACCGTTCTATGACCGCTCTGCGACAGTTGAATGACATTTCAATGCTTTGAAATGTTGTGCTTTTTTGTAGATTCGGTGGCTCGATCGAAGCGGACTGTGAAAATCGCGCCGTCGGCGGGCCTGCTTTCGATCGTCAGCCGGCCGCGGTGGCGGGCGACGATGTGCTTGACGATGGCGAGGCCGAGACCGGTTCCGCCCTGTTCGCGGCTCGCCGCGATATCCACGCGGTAGAAACGCTCGGTGAGCCGCGGCAAGTGCTCGGGCGGGATGCCCGGCCCGTAATCGCGCACCGCAAGCACGATCAGCGGCGCCTCCCCGCTCTTTTCGATCTCGACGGCGACATCGACCCGCTTGCCGGAGGCGCCATATTTCATCGCGTTCTCGACCAGATTTTCGATCAGCCGGATGAGTTCGTCCCGCTCGCCGAGGACGCAGGCCGGCTCGTCGGGCCGCGTCACATGGATCTCCACGCCGCGTTCGTGCGCGAGCGGCGCGAGGGCCTCGCAGACATGCGCGACGATGGTGCCGAGTTCGACCTGCACCTCGGGACGGACATGGGCATTCAGCTCGATGCGGGACAGCGAGAGCAAATCGTCGATCAGCCGCGACATGCGCCGCGCCTGAGCGCCCATGATGCCGAGAAACCGGTCGCGCGCCGCCGGATCGTTGCGGGCCGGCCCCATCAGGGTCTCGATGAAGCCGGAAAGCGAGGCGAGGGGCGTGCGCAGTTCGTGGCTGGCATTGGCGACGAAATCCGCCCGCATCTGCTCGACCCGCCGCTGCTGGGTCAGGTCGCGAAACGTGAGAAGAACGGCATCCGGTGCCCCCTGAGCGGCGGCGGCGGCCCCGGCCCCGGCTGGCGGCGCCATGAGATGCAGCGGCACGACATGCGCTTCGAGCCAGCGGTCGAGCGGGACGCGCTCGCCGAACTCGACGCGCCGGGGCAGGTCGTCGCGCGCCGCGGAGCGCACCGCCTCGAGCACTTCGGGCACCCGGACCAGGAAAGACAAGGGATCCCCGACCCGGGCGATGCCGACCGACAGGGCCACGCGTTCGTTCGCCGTGAGGATGTCGCCCTCCGGGGTGAGCAGCAAAGCAGGCTCCGGGAGGGCCGAGACCACCGCCTCGACGGCGCTGTCGACGCGCGGCCGCGCCTCCGGCATCTCCACGATTGCCTTTTCGGGCGCGCTGGTCTGTTCCGGCGCGGACCGCAGGCGCTGGCCCCAGACATAGCCGCCCAGCGCCGCGAGGAAAGCGAAGGCCGCGAAGGCGGGATCGGCGAGATCGAGGGCGATGCCCACGACTGAGACCAGCGCCATCAGGGCGAAGAGCGGCACCGCGCGGCGCCATCTCTCCACCGGTGTCTTCACGACATCAACCGGTTGTCCCTCCTCTGCGGTCATGGCGAGGTCGGAGCGGATCGCATCCGCCCGTGCTCCCCTGCGGCGCGCCGCCGCGCCGCAGACGGGCGTGCCGAGGTCGAACGGGGCTGATAAGCTGTTGACTGGTGCGGCATGCGAGACTGTCCTCCCCGCGCCGGCCGGCGCAACGGCCCGGTCGCGTGCCTCACGGCCGATCTTTAATTGCGCATATGCTGCAACGACTTCACGAATGCAATAAGACACTCTCCAGTGCCAGCGTGAGCCGTCTGCCAAACCGGAACTTTTTGGCCGTGGGCGACTTCCCGACGTGTCGGGCTGAAAGCATGGCATGCAGGCTCGGCACGCCGGGCACTCGACTTTCGCCACGTCCGGGTTAGGAAGCCAAGATGCAGGGATTTCTGACAGCTTTGGTGGGGGCCGGCGCCGCCATTCTCTTGGCCGGGACGGCATCCGCCGAACCATTGCCAGTCGCGGCCACCGATTTCGCGCTGAAGGCCGCCCTGCCGCGGGGCGCCGCGATGGACATGGCCCATAGCGGCGGCCGGGTGCGGCTTCTGATCAGCGGCGGCGACGTGCCCACCCCCACGCTCGGCATCATCGACGTCAAACGGGGCAAGATGCTGGTCATGCTGCCGAACATTCCCAAGGCCGCGGTGGAGACCGACATCCCCCCGGCCTATCGGACCGCAATTCCGGAGGGCGAGGGCGAGCGGGTCGGCACCGGGGAGGTCGCGGGTGAAGCCTGCGACGTCTGGCGGATCGAAAAGACGCAGATCACCGAGGGGGTCGCCTTCGCCTGCATCACCGCAGACGGCATCCCGCTGAAGACCGAGATCGAATCGAAGGGCAAGCGGACCCTGGTCTACGAGGTCGAGAGCCTGAGCCGGGCGCCGCAAGATCCGGCGCAGTTTCAGCTCCCCCGGGGCACGCAGACCCTGAAGATTCCCGCGGGCGCCGGCGCCCTCATCCCGGCGCTCGGCGGGCTCGGCCTCAAATACTGAGCTGGACCCGCCCGCGCCGCGTCACTCCGCGGCCGTTTTGGAGGCCGGGGTCGGTCCGGGGAGGTCCTGCGGCGCGGCCTTGTCCTTGCGGCGCTTCAGGCTGAGGGACAATTCCCGCGTTCCGAGCAACAGCAGAGCGAAGGCGAACGGCACGATATAATAGAACAGCCGGAACAGCAGCAGTGCGCCGACCATCTCCTCCTTGTCGAATTGCGGAAGCGCGACCAGCAGCGCCGCGTCGAACACGCCGAGGCCGCCGGGCGCATGGCTGGCAAAGCCGAGAAGCGTCGCCGTGACGAAGATGACGGAGAGCGAGATCGGATCGATATAGGGATTGGCCGGCATCAGCATGTACATGGCCGCGGCGCACAGGCTGAGATCGAGGATGCCGATGCCCACCTGCAGCAGCGTGAGCTTGCCGGCCGGCAGCGTGACGAACCAGGTCGAACGGCCGATCTTGCGCGGCGCCATGCTGACCCAGACGATATAGCCGGCCAGGACCGCCAAGGCGGCGCAGCCGATCAGCCGGTTGACCACCGGAGGCAATTGGTCGACGGCGGTCGCCGCCTCCGGATGGATGACGATGCCGAGCCCGAGCACCGCGATATTTCCGAGCCAGAAGGTGAGCCCGGCGACGAAGCAGATCTTGGCGACGTCGATCGCACTGAGCCCCCAGGCGGAATAGATCCGGTACCGCACCGAGCCGCCTGTGAAGACGGTGAAGCCGACATTGTGTCCGACCGAATAAGAGCAGAACCCCGCCAAGGCCGCGACCCGATACGGCACGTGATTTCGGCCGATCGTCTTCAGCGCGAAGAAATCGTAGAAGGTCAGGGTCAAATAGGCGCAGCAGACCAGGAGGAACGCCGCGAAAACATGCATCGGATCCTTGGCGCGCAACGCCTCGATCACCTGCGCGAACTTCAGATCATGCAGCATGTTCCAAAGGACAAAGACGGCGAAGCCGATGATCGCCACGCTGAGCACGAAGCCGAGGCCGTGCAGCCCCACTTTGTCCCGCAGAAAGACCCAGATACGCGCGCGATCCATGAACCACCATTCCCCCTGCCGTCCGGACCGGCGCGCCCAGACAAGCATGTTTGGCCTTCGCTGAGTACCCCCACCTGACCCAGGGTCGCCCAGGACTTTTCAAATTGCGGACCGCAATGTCCGATGCTGGGGGAACGCCCCGACCGCGGCTCTAGCCCGGCAACGCGGCCATCCCGTGGCGCCCGGCGGCGACGGACTACAATTTGACGGGATAGCCGAGTTCCATCGTCCGGCTGCGCGGCAGGCCGAACCGGTCGACCGAGCGTTCGGCATTGCGGGCGAGAAAGGCGAAGATGTGCCCGACGAAGTCGCGGGGCCGGAGAATTTCCTCGGGTGGGATGATGCGCTCGTGGCCGATCACGTAGATCGCGTCGTCGGGATCGATGCCGCGAGCGCTCAGCGCCGGGCCGAGGACGGAGGGAACGTCGATCTGCTGCATATAGCCGAAGCGCAGGTCGACCCGGACGAACGCGCCGTCGAGCACCGTCACCCGCACCCGGTCGTCCACCGAGACGCGGGGGCGGGACGCGATCCAGACGGAGACGATGATCGACCGTTCGAACCGCACCTTCATGACATCGGCCATGCGCGACAGGGCGACCGGCGTCATCGCGCCGGCACGCGACAGGAAGATCGCGGTGCGCGGGCTCTGCCCCTCGCCGGAGCGGTCCTTTCGTCCGACGAAATTGTCGAGCGGCTCGGTGAAGCGGACCTGCTGGGCCACCACGGCCTCGAGGCCGCGCCGCCAGCTCACCATCACCAGGATGACCATGCCCGCGATCGTCAGCGGCAGCCAACCGCCATCATGGAGCTTGGTGAGATTCGAGGTCGCGAAGACCGCATCCAGCGCGATGAGACCGATGCCGAGCAGCCATACCGCCGGCTTCGGCCAGCCCCAGGCGCGTTTGACTTGGGCGATGAACAGGATGGAGGTCGTCACCATGGCGAAGGCGACGGCGATGCCATAAGCGGAGGCCAGCCGGTCGGAGGCCTCGAAGCCGAGGACCACCGCGATGCACGCGATCATCAGGAGCCAGTTCAGCCGGCCGACATAAATGTGCTGCTCGTTGTGCTCGCTGGTGTAGCGGATCCGCATCGGCGGCAGATAGCCGAGTTCGATCGCCTGCTTGGCGAGGGAAAATACGCCCGTAATGATGGATTGCGAGGCGATCACGGTCGCCGCCGTCGCGAGCAGCAGGAGCGGCACGTCCAGAATGTCCGGGCACAGATCGAAGAACGGATTGCGCACCGCGCTCGGGTCGTGCAGCAGAGCCGCGCCCTGGCCGTAATAATTCAGCAGCAGCGCCGGCATTGCCGCAAACAGCCAGGCGCGGGCGATCACCTTGCGGCCGAAATGGCCGAGATCGGCATAGAGCGCCTCGCCGCCGGTAATGGCGAGAAAGCACGCGCCGACGATCACGCCGGCGAGGCCGGGATGGTCGGCGACCACCTGGATGCCATGGCGCGGATCGAAGCCCATCAGGACTTCGGGGGCCTTGGCGATGCCGATAATGCCGAGCACGGCCAAAGAGCCGAACCAGAGCACCATGATCGGGCCGTAAAAACTGGCGATGCGCTCGGTGCCGAGGCGCTGCGAGAGAAAGACGGCGGCGAGAACGAGCACGGTGAGCGGCACGACCCAATCGTGCAGAGACGGCGCGATCACCTGAAGCCCCTCGATGGCGGAGAGCACCGACATGGCCGGTGTCAGCACGCCGTCGCCGATCAGCATGGCGGCGCCCAGGAGCCCCGCCGCCAGCAGGTACCAGCGCAGGCCGAGCGCGCTGCGGTGCAGGTCCAGCAGGGTGACGAGGGCGAGAATGCCGCCCTCCCCGTCATTGTCCGCCCGCAGCACCAGCATGACGTATTTGACAGTCACCGAGAGAATGATGCTCCAGGTGATGAGGGAGAGGAGGCCGAGCACGTCCTCCGGGAGGAAATTGGTTCCCCCGACCGCCAGAACGCCCTGCTTCAGGGCATAAAGCGGGCTTGTTCCGATATCGCCGAAGACGACGCCGAGGGCGCCGATCTCGGCCGCGAAGGGCAGCGCGCGCTGCCGGTCTCTCAGCAGGCTCAGGCTCATGAGAAAGGTGGGCTCGACCGAAGGCGGGAGGGGTGCGCTGCCCGCAAGGTCCGGCGCAGATCGGGGTTCCGTTCACGTCCGCACACCGGGCGGTTTGGTCCCGGCGCATCGTCGACACCGTTCAAGGCAGCCCCCCGGCAACGCGCACGTCGCAGCGTCACGCGACCGCCCACACCTAGCCCCGATCGGATCCGAAGACAATCCGCGCCGCCCCGGCGCGGCGCGAATTTTCCGCACTGCGGCATGGGGGATGCGGGCCGCATCCCCCATGCCCGGACTGGCTCAGTAGCGATACAGGTCGGGCTTGAAGGGGCCGTCCTTGGCGACGCCGATATAGTCCGACTGCTGGTCCGACAGGCGGGTGAGCTTCACACCGATCTTGTCGAGATGCAGCAAGGCGACCTTCTCGTCGAGATGCTTCGGCAGGGTGTAGACCTTCTTCTCGTAGGTCCCCGGCTTGGTCCAGAGTTCGATCTGCGCCAGCGTCTGATTGGTGAAGGACGCGGACATCACGAAGCTCGGGTGACCGGTCGCGTTGCCGAGATTGACCAGACGGCCTTCCGACAGAAGGATGATGCGCTTCCTGTCGGGGAACTCGATCTCGTCGACCTGCGGCTTCACATTGTGCCACTTGAAGTTCTTCAGCCCGGCGACCTGGATCTCGCTGTCGAAGTGGCCGATATTGCACACGATGGCCCGATCCTTCATCGCGCGCATGTGATCGACCGTGATCACGTCGACGTTTCCGGTCGCCGTCACGAAGATGTCGGCGCGGCCGGCCGCATCCTCCATCGTCGTCACTTCATAGCCCTCCATGGCGGCCTGAAGCGCACAGATCGGGTCGACCTCCGAGACCATGACGCGGCAGCCGGCATTGCGCAGCGAGGCGGCCGACCCCTTGCCGACATCGCCGAAGCCGGCGACCATCGCCACCTTGCCGGCCATCATCACGTCGGTGCCGCGCCGGATGCCGTCGACGAGGCTTTCGCGGCAGCCATAGAGATTGTCGAACTTCGACTTGGTCACGCTGTCATTGACGTTGATCGCCGGCCACAGCAGCGTGCCCTTCTTCTGCATCTCGTAGAGACGATGCACGCCCGTCGTGGTCTCCTCGGTCACGCCGCGGATCGATTTGGCGAGCTGCGTGTACCAGCCGGGCTTGGCCTTCAGCGTGCGCTTGATGGCGGCGAAGAGGACTTCCTCTTCCTCATTGGTGGCGCCTTCGAGGAAGGCGGTGTCGCCGGTCTCGGCGCGCAGCCCCAGATGAACGAGGAGGGTGGCGTCGCCACCGTCGTCCAGGATCATGTTCGGCGCGCCGCCATCAGCCCACTCGAAGATGCGATGGGTATAATCCCAATATTCCTCGAGGGTCTCTCCCTTGACGGCGAAGACCGGGGTGCCGGCGGCGGCGATCGCGGCGGCGGCGTGATCCTGGGTCGAATAGATGTTGCAGGAGGCCCAGCGCACCTCGGCGCCGAGCGCCGTCAGGGTCTCGATCAGAACGCCGGTCTGGATCGTCATATGGAGCGAGCCGGCGATCCGCGCGCCCTTCAGCGGCTGCAAGGGACCGTATTCGGCGCGCGTGGCCATCAGGCCGGGCATCTCGGTCTCGGCGATGTCCAGCTCCTTGCGGCCCCAGTCCGCAAGGTTGATATCCTTCACCACATAATCGGCCATGGACCTGCTCCGTCTCGCGGCGCACCGAGCGCCGCCGCTGGGCGAGCCGTGTAGCACGGGACCGCCCCTCGGGCAAATGCCATATAAGGAAATGCTTATATCCTTGAACCGAACGAATGAATCGCTCCCGGTGCGATCCGCGCATGGCCGCCCTGCCCGAAGGTCACGGCAATGAAACGAGCAACGCTTTGATTCAGGCGGTTTTTGTGTTATACAAGCTTTTACAGTCGATTGCTTCCTGTATCATCCGCATCGTGCCTCGACATTGGCGCATTCTCGGGAACTTAGGGGCGAGAAACAGGGCATCCCGCCGACATGAAGGCGAGGATGCGGCAGGACAGGCTTTGGCCTTCGATTGACATGAGCGGACCACCGGGGATCCCGGTCGAGGTCCAGTCGCCAGCGCAGGTGCGTCATCGCCCGGGTCCGTAGCCCAGGAGCGTTCGCGCGCTAACGATCCGGCCCCAGGGCCGGATCAGGAGTGGTCAAGAACATGTCGGCAAAGAAGAGCGCGCAGGTCCGCCTTGGTTTCAAGACGGGCGAGCATATCGTGTACCCTTCGCACGGTGTCGGTCGTATCGTGACCATAGAGGAGCAGGAAGTCGCTGGCTTCAAGCTTGAACTCTTCGTCATCTCCTTTGAAAAGGACAAGATGACGCTCCGCGTTCCCGTGCCGAAGGTCGCTTCGGTGGGCATGCGCAAACTGTCGGAAGGACCGGTGGTCGCGAAGGCGCTCGATACCCTCAAGGGTCGCGCGCGCGTCAAGCGCACCATGTGGAGCCGCCGTGCGCAGGAATACGAAGCGAAGATCAATTCCGGCGATCTCATCGCCATTTCCGAAGTCGTGCGCGACCTCTACCGCTCCGATGCCCAACCCGAGCAATCCTATTCCGAGCGCCAGCTCTACGAGGCGGCCCTCGATCGCATGGCCCGTGAACTGTCGGCGGTGCAGAACATCACCGAAACCGAATCGGTCAAGCTGATCGAGCAGAACCTTCAGAAGGGTCCGCGCCGCGGCGTGGCCAAGGCGGATGAGGGCGACGCGGTCGACGCCGATGCCGATCTCGAGGCCGAAGAGGCCGCGTGAGGCGATCTGAAGACCATTGAGTTTGGACGCGAAGGCCCGGCGAAAGTCGGGCCTTCTGCTTTTTCCCCGCACCGGCGACCGCGGCACTGGCGGAACATTCCCCCGTTCCCCACGTTACAGAGGGCTGGACCAAAAAGAAGAACAGGAGGACGAGATGTCCCTTCGCGCTCCCCGCCCCGATACCCTGCCTCCGGCAAAAGCGGCGTCGATCGATATCGAACCGCGCGCGACCCGGCCCAGCGCCTCACAGGTCGAGCCGCCGGCCACCCGCTCTTATCGCTCCGCCCGGCTCGACGCCTATGGTCATCAGAACCAGATGCGGGTGGCCGATCCCGAGCGTGACCGCCAGCAGCGCGAACATCGCGAGCGCTGACGCGGCCGAAACGGCCGATGCGCCACCGGCGGGAACCACCGGCGGGCATCACCGGTCCGGTCGCATCGCTCCAACCAAGTCGGCCGAAACCCGCCTAAATCCCGTCTGCTCCCCCGTCCGCCCGCGGATCGTGGGCGCCTTCGAGATCGCCGCCCGGATGGAGAATGACGGCCCCGGCATGGCCCATCGTGTCCGAGAACGCCTCGGGCAGAATTTCGACGTCGTGCCCGGCCGCAATCAGCGCGCGGACCAGACTGTCGTCGAAACGGGACTCGAGGCGCAGATTGGTCGCGACCGACCCCCAGGTGCGGCCGAGCAGCCAGCGCGGGGCGGCGATCGCGGCGCCCAGCGGCTCGCCAAACAGAACGTGCCGGGTGAAGACCGCCGCCTGCGTCTGCGGCTGCCCTTCCCCGCCCATCGTTCCATAGGCCATGACGCGGCCGTCCTCCAATTGGGCGAGCGCCGGGTTCAGCGTGTGGAACGGCCGGCGGCCGGGTTTCAGCGGGTTCGTCGCCTGCGGATCGAGCGAGAAGCTGGCGCCGCGGTTTTGCATCAGGATCCCGGTCGAGGGCAGAACGCAGCCCGAGCCGAATTCGAAAAAGATCGACTGGATATAGGACACGACCCGGCCGGAGGCGTCCGCGGCGCCGAGCCAGATGGTGTCGCCTTTGGCCGACGGGCGCGGCCAGGGAAGCGCGCGGCGCATGTCGATCCGCGCCGCCTCGGCCTCGAGCCGCGCGGCGCTCAGCAGATCCGCGAGATCGTGCTGCAGATGGGCGAAGTCGCGCACCACCGCATCCCGCACCAGGAAAGCGCGCTTGGTCGCCTCGACCAGGCCGTGCACATGGTCGAAGCTCTCCGCCGCCTTCACCCCCAGCCGGTCGAAGATCCCGAGGATCATCAAGGAGGCGAGCCCCTGGGTCGGCGGCGGCGCATTGAAGACCTGGCCGCAGGCGAGCCGCACCGACAAGGGCGCGCGGGCCACCGCGCGATAGGCTTCGAGGTCGCCGCGCGCGAGCGGAGCCCCGATGCGTTCGAGGTCGGAGGCCATCTCCCGGGAGACGTCGCCGCGGTAGAAATCGTCCAACCCGGCCCGGGCCAGATGGTCCAGCGTGTCGGCGAGGCGCGGATTGGCGATGACATCGCCGATTTCGGGCACCTTCCCGCCGGGCAGAAAGAGACTGGAGAAACCCGGCGCCGGTTCGAGTTCGGCGCGCTTTTCCCCGGTGAGAACGTGCTGGGACCGCGTCACCGCCACACCCGCGCGGGCGTGGGCGATGGCGGGGGCGAGGAGTTCGGCGAGTGGCAGGCGCCCGCCACTGCCCCGCGCGGCCTCGTGGGCGAGCGCCCAGCCGCCGACCGCGCCCGGGACCGTCAGGGCCGCGAGCGGTCCGCGGGTCGGAATCGCGTCATAGCCGAGCGCGCGATAAGCGGGGATGGTCGCCGCCGATCCGGCGAAGCCGCACGCCTCGATATAATGCACCTTGCCGGAGGGTTCGCGGATCAGCCAGAAGCCGTCGCCGCCGAGATGGTTCATGTGGGGATAGACGACGGCGATGGCCGCGGCCGCCGCGATCGCCGCCTCGATCGCATTGCCGCCCTCGGCCAGGATCTGCCGGCCCGCCTCTACCGCGAGGCTGTGCGGGGCCGCGACCATGCCGCGGGCGGTTCGAGTGCTTTCGTACATGGGGCCTCCCGAGGGGCACTTGACCGGACCGGCCGCACATCGCAGTGTCCCGCGCGATGGATCGGCCGCCTCTGCGGGTTCTTCCCGAACGGCGGCGAAAGCGCAAGGCAAAGCCCCCTCGGGTCTCGCGATGCGGGACCGAAAATACAGAAGGCGGGCCGAGCCCCGGCGCGGGAGTTGTCAGGATGAAGCGTACAGGCCGCGCAGGAAGCGGACATCGTCTCACCGTCGCCAGTGCGACCTTGTTCGTCGGAATCCAGGCGCTGGCGACGGCGGCGGGCGGGGGCTGGGCGATCGCCGGCCTGCTCAATCTCGGCGATATCGGCGAATATGGTTTGATGGTCCTGCTTTGCGTGCCGGCGCTCTATGCCACCTGGCGGTATGGCCGCTCCGCCGCCCGCGCCGAGGCGGCCGCGGCCGTCTGACGTTCAGTTTCGCCGGATCCGGCGCATCATCGCTTGGGCGTTGGAAACCAGTCGCGCGCGACATCGCCGACAGACGGGCGGGGCCGGTCGGCGACATGCTCGGCGGGACTGCCGATATGGATGAAGCCGGCGACGCGCTCGTGGGCCTCGACCCCCAGCAGCGCCGCGGCTTGCGGATCGCGCCCCGGCCATTTCAGCAGCCAGTGCGCGGCATAGCCGAGGGCCGAGGCCGCCACGATCAGGGCCATGCAGGCGGCGCCGGCGGACAGGACCTGATTGAATTCAGGGATCTTGGATGCCGGATTGGCGCGGCTCACGGCGATCACGGTCAGCGGCGCGCGCTGCAGGTATGCGCGCCACATGTCCCGCTTGGCCGCCGGGAGATCGGGATTCTGGCGCAGATAGAGCGCGTCGAGTTCGGCTCCCGCCGCCGCCCGCGCATCCCCGCGCAGCAGGATGAAACGCCAGGGCACCAGCCGACCATGGTCGGGAACACGCGCGGCGAGCGCGATCAGGGTGTCGATTTCGGCATCGCTCGGACCTGGCTCCACCAAAGACCGCAGCGGCAGGGACCGCCGCGCGCGCAACAGGGCGATCGCCTCGGGCACGACCGGCACCGGGATGGGCGTCCCGTCATGGGACGGGGCGGCCGGCATATGGGAATGCCCCGACGCCATGACGCTCAGGCCGGGACCGCGGCGGCACGAAGCAGAGCCGCGTCGAAATCCGGCACGAAGGCCACCTTTCCCGGCTCGGGTGCGAGGCCCATCCGGAGCATGACGTCCCGCGTCGTCGGCTTGACGCCGGACAGGATGACCTTGGTGCCGGCGCTCTCGCAGCGCCGCAGAAAGCTCTGCAGCGCGGCGACGCCGGTCGCGTCGATCAGCGGGACCTCTTCCATGCGCAGGATGAACACGCGGGGCGGCTGGCCGATCTGATCCAGGACGTCCGACAGCCGCGCGGCGGCACCGAAGAAGAGCGGGCCGCGCACCGCGAACGCCTCCACGCCGGGGGGAAGGCTGGCGCGGGTATCGGTCTCCTCGGCCGCGTCCGGCACCACGGCGATGCTGGCGCTTTCCGCCATCCGATGCATGAAGATCATCGCCGCAAAGACCACGCCGGCGCCGATCGCGACCGTCAGATCGACCGCCACCGTCAGGACGAGGGTGAGGATCATCAGAAACCGGTCGCCGAGCGGCGCGCTCATGAGATGGCGCATCTTGTCCATCTCGCTCATGTTCCACGCCACCACCATCAGGATCGCGGCGAGGCTGGCGAGCGGGATATAGACCGCGAGCGGGGCGAGCAGCAGCATCACCGCCAGGACGAACAGCGCATGGAACACCCCCGCCATCGGGGTGCGCCCCCCGGCACGGATATTGGTGGCGGTGCGGGCGATGGCGCCGGTCGCCGGCAGGCCGCCGAACAGGGCCGAGGCGGTGTTCGCCACGCCCTGCGCCACCAGTTCGGCGTTCGGACGGTGGCGGCCGCCGGTCATCCCGTCCGCGACCACCGCCGACAGAAGGCTCTCGACGCCCGCGAGGAAGGCGATCGTCACCGCGCTCGGGAACAGTTCGGCAATGCGTGAGAAACTGAGCACCGGCAGGCTGGGGACCGGAATGGCACCATTGAGTTCGCCGAAGCGCGTGCCGATCGTGGCCACCGGGAGCTGGAGCAGCGTCACGGCGACCGCGCCGAGCACCACCGCGACCAGGAAGCCCGGCACCTTGGGCGCGAAGCGGCGAAGCGCCAGGATGAGGCCGAGCGCAGCCAGCGAAACGCCGGTCGTCGCGACCGACAGGGTGCCGAAATTGGCGATCAGCGTTTCCCATTCGCCGATGAAGTCGGCGGGCAAATGGGCGATGGACAGGCCGAAAAAGTCCTTCACCTGG
This sequence comes from Aquabacter spiritensis, assembly GCF_004346185.1. Lineage (GTDB taxonomy): Bacteria > Pseudomonadota > Alphaproteobacteria > Rhizobiales > Xanthobacteraceae > Aquabacter > Aquabacter spiritensis. The sequence continues at coordinate 872,108 of NZ_SMAI01000001.1, forward strand.
CTCGAAAAGATGATCAGCGCGATGCCGGCGGTGAAGCCGGTGATGACCGGCTCCGGGATGTAGCGCATCAAGCTGCCGAGGCGCGCCGCGCCGGCGGCGATCAGCATCAGCCCGGCCATCAGCGTCGCGATGACGAGGCCGTCGAAGCCGTGCTGGGAAATGACATTGGCCACCACCACGACGAACGCGCCGGTCGGGCCGCCGATCTGCGAGCGGCTGCCGCCGAGGGCGGAGATCAGGAGACCCGCCACGACCACCGTGACGAGGCCCCGTTCCGGCGTGGTTCCGGACGCGATCGCAAGAGCCATGGCGAGCGGCAGGGCCACGATGGCCACCGTCAGGCCGGCAAGGGCGTCGCTGCGCAGGTCCGCGAGGCTATAGCCTTGTCGCAGGACGGTCAAAAGCTTCGGCACCAGTCCGTCGCGTCGGGCGGAAGCGTGCCGGCCCCGGGCGGGACCAGCCATGTCGGTCATCGTCAATCCTAGAACAGATCCAAGAAGCCACGTACAACGCGCCCGCAGACTTTCGCAGGGCCGGCGGAGGCGCGTTCAGAGCAGTCTGCGCCAAGCGCCGTAAACATTCATGTACCAAATCGTCACGGATGTGTGTTACTCTCTGAAGTGCCGGTCTTTACGCGTATCCTGTTCGTTTCGCGTGCAGTGCCGGGAGTATCCATTAGGCTGCGAGGCGAGAAGCGGGTGGCTGACTTGAGCGTGTCGTCAGGACTTCTACAGGTCGTCCGAAAGACGTGTGCAATAAGCGCCAACAAGTTCAGCAATGGTGGATGGCCCTAGCCAAGATTGGCGACCTGACCTCAACGGAAATAGACATGAGCCGTAACCGAGACTTCCGAGAGCCGCGCCGTCGCGGTTTTGATGACGACTTCGCGCCGCCGCGCGATCGCGGGTTTGGAGGGGAGCGCACGTTTTCCTCGCCCAGCAGCAGCAGCTTCAGCGCACCCATGCCGTCGGGCCCGCCGATCGATGCGACGGTGAAGTGGTTCAATCCTGAGAAGGGTTTCGGCTTCGTCGAACTGGCCGACGGATCGGGTGACGTGTTCCTGCACGCCCGCGCCCTCGAGGCGGCCGGCCAGGAAAGCGTTCCTCCCGGCTCCAAGCTGTCCGTCCGCGTCGGACAGGGCCAGAAGGGCCGTCAGGTCACCGAGGTGCTCGAGGTCGACACGTCGACCGCAGAGGCGGCTCCGCCGCGTCGCGCGCCGGGCGGCTTCGGCGGCGCCCCGGGCGGTGCCCCGCGTTCGAGCGGTGGTTTCGGTGGCGGGCCGCGCGCCCCCAGCGGCCCGACCGAAGAGCGGGTCGGCACCGTGAAATGGTACAACCCCGAGAAGGGCTTCGGCTTCATCGCGGTGGAAGGCGGCGGCAAGGACGTGTTCATCCACGTCACCGTGGTCTCGCGCTCGGGCCTGTCGGATCTGGCCGAAGGCCAGCGGGTTGTGGTGCAGGTCGGCCAGGGTCCCAAGGGTCCCGAAGCCCGCGGCATCGAAATCGCCGACTGAAGCCAACCGGCTTTTCCCTTTCGTCTTCCGATCGGAAGACGCCGACGGGCGCGCGCAAGTGCGCCCGTTTTCGTTTGAGGCCATGCACGCTCGTCGCACGCAGAGACATCCCGGGAAGGTGCATCGGCCGACCGACCGGCCTGGTTGCGGGGCACGCCGCCAGGGGGCAGCCGACAGATGCGCCCGTCGCCGCGCCGCCGGCATCGCCGCCAGCGCCCCGACCTTTCCCGGCAGACGACCACGGTCCGGCAAATGACCCCGTTCCGGAACGCCGCGCCGTCTGATGCGGCTCCGACCGTTCCGTGCGCCGCGCCCGTTACGCCCGCTCGGCGATCAGCCGCGCCACCGCCGCCCGCAATGCCGGCAGGCCCGCGCCGGTCTCGCTCGATGTCGGGAAAACGTGGGGGTAGGCCGCCGGACGGCGCCGGATCTTCGCCTCGGTCTCCTCGACCCGCGCGGCGAAGTCGGTCGGCTTGACCTGGTCCGCCTTGGTCAGAACGACGGCATAAGAGACCGCCGCTTTGTCCAGCAGATCCAATATGTCCGTATCGACCGGCTTCAGGCCGTGGCGGCTGTCGATGAGAACAAAGACGCGCGCGAGATTGACCCGGCCGCGCAGATAGTCGCGGATCGTCCGGGTCCAGGCCTCCACCTTTTCCTTCGGTGCCTTGGCGAAGCCATAGCCCGGCATGTCCACCAAGGTGAGTTGAGGACCGACACCGAAAAAGATCAGTTCCTGCGTGCGGCCCGGCGTGACCGAGGTGCGCGCGAGCGCCTTCCGGCCGGTCAGCGCATTGACCAGGCTCGATTTCCCGACATTCGAACGGCCGGCGAGCGCGATTTCGATGCCGCGCATCGGCGGCAGCGTCTCGATCGTCGGCGCCGCCGTGAGGAAATCCCAGGGCCCGGCAAACAGCAGGCGGCCGGCTTCGAGAAAAGGATCTTCGGGGTCTGCGTCGGTCATCCCCCGCTTATCGTCCGCGGGGGCACGCGGCGCAAGGATCAAGCGCGGGGGCCTATCCAGCCGGGACCGCCGGCTCGCAATCCGAGAGCCCCAGCGCGACGCGCGTCGCGTCGCTTTCGCGGGCCAATTGCTCGAACTGCGGGGCTCGGCCATTCGAGGCCCGCCAGAAATAGCCGATCTCCCGACGCGCCGGCCACCCGGCCAGCCGCAGCAGCACCATGTCGTCGCCCTCCCCCAGTTCCGAGAGGGCGTAGAGTTCGGGAAACAGCGACAGGCCCATTCCCATCAACACCATCTGCCACAGGGCATCGAGGCTGGTGCCTTCATAGTCCTCACGCATGTCGGCCCCAGAGGCGGCAGCGAGGTCGCGGGCGCTCTCGAACAATTGGTGGCCCCGGCCCAGGGTCAACAGACGCTCGCCCCGCAGCGCCGATACCGGCACCAAAGGACCGCCGAGGGCGAAGCGGTGGTCCTTCGGCACGCCGAGAAAGATGGTCTCCCGGCACAGACGCCGGAACGTGAGGGCGTGGCCCGACGCCGGCAGAGGCCCGAGACCGCAATCGAGGCGGCCTTCCATCACCTCCCGCTCGATCAAAGCGGGACGCTCCTCACGGATATAGAGCTCCAGCCCGGGATAGCGCGCATGGAGCGCGGGCAGGAGCGCGGGGAAGAAATACGGGCCGAAGGTCGGCGCCACGCCGAGCCGGATCAGCCCGCCGAGATTGCGTGCGCCGCCCGCGGCCACCGCGACGATCTCGTCCAGCTCCAGCAGCACGTTGCGCGCGGTCGCGACGATGCGCGCGCCGACGGCGGTCGGAACGATGCGGCCCGGCGTGCGATCAAACAGCGGCGTCCCGAGATTCTGCTCCAATTGCGCGATCTGCACCGAGAGCGTCGGTTGAGACACGTGGCAGCGCCGCGCAGCCACGCCGAAATGCCCCGCTTCGGCGAGCGCGACGACATATTCCAATTGGCGGTGCGAGGGACGGAATGGCATGCGATAGATCTAGACTATCCTGATAATTGAAACAATAAATTTGAGCTATCGGCGCGCCTGCCGCACCCTGACGGCATCGAAAGGAGGTCGACGTGGACTCGTTTGTGAAAGCCCTGACCGCGCGCCATCGGAAAATCGAACAGGACATCGCCGAGGAAGAGCGGCGGCCGGCATCCGACCGCATGCGCGTGCTCGCCTTGAAGAAGGTGAAACTGCGGTTGCGCGAGCAGATCGAAGTGCTGCACCGGGAAGGCCGCCGCGCCGTCACCATCGTGCGGCGCCGCCGCGACCCGCACCTCGCGCTCCGCCCGGCCCGATAGGCCGCGTCAGCCCTGAACCGAGGTCCGGGCCCCTCTGACGGCTGCGTCCGCACCGCCATGTCGGTCCTCTCATCTCCCAACCCGTGTCCGGCCCCCGGCAGATCGCCGGCGGCCGCCGACGCGCATGTTTCGACGGGACGAGGAAAATGGACACGTTCATGGCGCTCGTGAGCGCCGACTTTATCGGCAAGCCCGCTTGGCTCTGGATCGGCTTTCTGGTGCTCGTTCTGGGGCTTCTCGCCTTCGACCTCGGCGTCCTGCACAAGGAAGGCACGGAGATCGGCATCGCCGAGAGCCTCAAGCTCTCGCTCTTCTACATCGCGATCGCGGTGGCGTTCGGCGGCTATGTCTGGGCCTCCATGGGCGCAGAGGCCGGGATGCAATATTTCACCGGCTACGCGATCGAAAAGGCGCTGTCGATCGACAATGTCTTCGTCATCTCGCTGATCTTCTCCTATTTCGCGATCCCGCGCGCCTATCAATATCGCGCGCTCGTCTGGGGCATCGTCGCGGTGCTCGTGCTGCGCGGTTTGATGATCGGCATCGGGGCCGCGCTGGTGCAGGAATATGACTGGATCCTGCTTCTGTTCGGCGCCTTCCTCGTGGGGACCGGCATCAAGATGCTGTTGGCCAAGGAGGATGCCGCGGAGCTTTCCGAGAACAAGCTCATCCGGAACCTGTCGCGCTGGATGCGGGTGACCAAGGATCTGCACGGCGAACGCTTCTTCGTGCGCCAGCCGCACCCGGCGACGGGACGGCCCGTGTTCTGGGCGACGCCCCTCCTGCTCGCGCTCATCGTGATCAACGTGGCGGATCTGGTGTTCGCCGTGGATTCCGTCCCCGCCATCTTCGCGATCACCACGGACACCTACATCGTCTTCACCGCGAACATCATGGCCATTCTCGGCCTGCGGGCGCTCTATTTCGCCCTCGCCGCGATGGTCCACCGGTTCGCCTACCTGAAATATGCCCTGGCTGGTGTCCTGGTCTTCATCGGCGGGAAGATCTTCTGGAACCATTTCTACGGAAAGCTCGACCCCGCCATCTCCTTGGGCGTGACCCTCGCCATGATCGGGGCCGGCATCGCCTATTCCCTCTGGAAGACGAGCCGGGCAGCGCCCCGCACCCTCTGACCCCCGACGGCCGCTCTTCGGAGCGGCCGTTTTCTCATGCGGAGACGCTCCAATGTCGCTCGCCGGCACCGCTTTGCTCTCGCCGCCGATCCTCTGCTTCGGGCTCGGGGCTCTGTCGGTCGCGCTGCGCAGCAATTTGCGTCTTCCGGCGCCGGTGTTTGAAGCGGTCTCGATCTATCTTCTTCTCGCGATCGGCCTGAAGGGGGGAGCCGAGCTCGGCGACACCCGGTTCGCGGACTTCGCTCTCCCCGCTTTGGCCGGCCTCGCACTCGGCATCGCCATCCCGATCTGGTGCTTCTTCGGCTTGCGGCGGTTCGCAGGCTTCGGCACGCCGGACGCCGCGGCCTTGGCGGCGCATTACGGCTCGGTCTCCGCGGTCACCTTCATCGCGGTGGTCGCCTATCTCGATGCGCGCACGATCCCCTACGAGGGCTTCATGACGGCGCTGCTCGCTTTGATGGAAGCACCCGCCATCATCGTCGCACTGCTGCTCGCCCGATTGTCCGGGCGCAAGGAAAAGCTCGGCCATGCCCTGCAAGAGGTGCTGGGCGGAAAGAGCATCCTGCTTCTGGTCGGCGGCCTGCTCATCGGCGCGGTCTTGGGAAAAGCCGGTCTCGCGCCGGTCCAGCCGTTCTTCGGCGAGCTGTTCCTCGGCTTCCTTTGCCTCTTTCTGCTGGAACTCGGCGTCGTCGCGGCGAAGAGCGCGGACGACGCGATCCGGGCCGGGCCGCGGCTGGTCGCGTTCGCGCTGGCTGCGCCGCCGGTCCATGGCCTTCTGGGTGTGGCGCTGGGCCTTGCCAGCGGCCTTTCGGAGGGCGGCGCGGTGATCCTCGGGACGCTGGCCGCCAGCGCCTCCTACATTGCCGCGCCGGCGGCGATGCGCATCGCCATGCCGGAGGCGAACGCCGCCTACGGTCTGGCCGCGGCCTTGGCCGTGACCTTTCCCTTCAATCTGACGCTCGGCCTTCCGCTCTACGCCGCCATGGCGCGCCTGCTGGCGGGTTAGACCCGCCGGACATCGCAGAGCGCGGCCCAAAGCGGGTGTCGACGGCGGGGACGACGCGGAACCTTGTCCCCGCCGGACACAGAGAGGCCGGCGTCCCCGCCGGCCTCCTTGACCGATCCGCCCGTGCGACGGCCCGCTTCAACCGCCGGGGCGTCAGTGCTTGGCGGGCGCCTTCTTCTTGAAGACGGAGCGGATATTGTCCCACAGCTCGATCTTGACGCCGTGACGCTTCATGATCAGCGCCTGCTGGAGCACGGACAGGGTGTTGTTCCAGGCCCAATAAATCACCAGACCGGCGGCGAAGTGCGCCAGCATGAAGGTGAAGATGATGGGCATCCAGTTGAAGATCATCTGCTGCGTCGGATCCGGCGGCGCAGGATTGAGCTTCATCTGCACCCACATCGTGACGCCCATGATGAGCGGCCACGCGCCGAGCATCAGATAGGCGCCGATCACCGGCACCGCGCCGGGATCCCAGGGGATCAGGCCGAACAGATTGAAGATGGTCGTCGGATCCGGCGCCGAAAGGTCGTGAATCCAGCCGAAGAACGGCGCATGCCGCATTTCGATGGTCACGAACAGCACCTTGTACAGGGCGAAGAAGACCGGGATCTGGATCAGGATCGGCAGGCAGCCGGCGACCGGATTGACCTTCTGCTTCTTGTACAGCTCCATGGTGAGCTGCTGCTGCTTCACCTTGTCGTCCGCATAGCGCTCGCGGATCGCCATCATTTCCGGCTGCAGCGCCTTCATCTTCGCCATCGAGGCGTAGGATTTGTTGGCGAGCGGGAAAAAGATCAGCTTCAGCAGAACCGTGACGATCAGGATCGCGACGCCGAAATTTCCGACGACGTGATAGATCCAGTCGATCACCAGGAACAGCGGCTTGGTGATGAAGTAGAACCAGCCCCAGTCGATCAGGAGGTCGAACCGGTCGATCTGGTACCGGCTCTGATAGCCGTCGACCACCGCGACGACCTTGGCGCCGGCGAACAGGCGCCCCTGAGACGCGGTCGTCGCGCCCGGCTCGACGGTCTTGCCGGCCGCGAGGTAATCGGCCTGGAAGGTCCGGCTGGTGCCGGCCTGATGCGAGGAGAACCGCGCATCGACGGCCGTCGCCTGGTCGGGGATGACCGTCGCGGCCCAATATTTGTCGGTGATGCCGAGCCAGCCGCCCGTCGCCTTGTAGGTGTGGGGCTGGGCGTCCTCGAGCTTGGAATAGGTCACTTCCTGCAGCCCGGCATCGCCGAGCACGCCGATCATGCCTTCGTGGAGGATGTAGAAGCCCTGGGTCGCGGGCAGGCCGTGGCGCGACACGAGGGCGTAGGGAAACAGGGTGACCGCCGCGCCGCCGCGATTCTCGACCTCGTCCTTCACCGTGAACATATACTGGTCGTCGACGGCGAAGGTGCGCCTGAACAGCAGGCCCTCGCCATTGTCATAGGTCAGGACGATGGGAGCGCCGGGGGTCAGCGCGCCGCCTTGCGCCGTCCAGAGCGCATCCGGCCCCGGAACTTTCACATTGGTGCCCGGCGCGCTGGTCCAGCCGAATTCCGCATAAAACGGGTTCGGCGCGCCGGACGGGGAGAGCAGGACGATGTGCGGGCTCTTGGGATCGACGGTCTCGCGATAATCGAGCAGCGACAGATCGTCGACCCGGCCGCCGCGCAGCGAGATCGAGCCCTTCAGGCGCGGCGTGTCGATGGCAACGCGCGGCGTGGCGGCGATCGCCTGTTCGCGGGTCAGGGCGCGCGGCGGCGCCGTGCCCCGGCTCGGGACGGCGGCGCCGTCGGGGGTCGGGGTGGTCGCGCCCGGCTGCGCGCCCTGCTGGACCTGCTCGGTCTGCTGCGCCGCGCGCTGCTGCTCGGCGAGCTGACGCTGCTTCTCCGCCTGAGGAATGCCGAAATAGAACTGCCAGCCGATCAGGATCGCCAGCGACAGGCCGATGGCGATGAACATGTTGCGATTGTCGGTCATGCCGGGCGGCCTCCCTCGGCGCGGGGGGATGGGTCGTCGGACCTTCTCTTGGGCGCGCCGTGCAGCCGGGATATGGCGCGTTCGAGGTCGCGGACAAGGTCAGAAAACGGCGCGCGCAGCGCCGACTGGCGGGCGACCATCACATAATCGTAGCCGGGACGGCCGGCGGCCGGGACGACGGCTTCGGCAACCGCGCGCAGGCGCCGCCGGATGCGGTTTCGCACCACGGCGTTGCCGATCTTCTTGGTCACCGTGAAACCGAGGCGGGGGTCTCCCGCATCGCGGCGATTGCGGCCCTGCAGCAGCAAGGAGGCGACACCCGCCTTCTCGGCTTTCGCCGCAGCGAGAAAGTCACCGCGCTTGCGCAGGCGGTCCACGATGCGCGATCCCGCGGGCCGTCGTGCCTCAGGCGGACAGGCGCTTGCGGCCCTGGGCCCGGCGGGACGCGATGATCTTGCGTCCGTTCATCGTCGCCATGCGCGCACGAAAGCCGTGCCGACGCTTGCGCACGAGCTTGCTCGGTTGATAGGTGCGCTTCACGGGTCTGTCTCCGGATAAAGTTTGTGGCGCGGCGGCTCACCGGAACCCCTGCCCTCGGCAATGTGCGTCGGACGCCCGCTCAGGATGCAGACCGAAGACGGCCGCCATGAGAAAAGGGCGAGGTCCCAGGGAGCCGGAGCCGCCCGAGTTCGGGCACGGCTTATAGGGGCGCCCGCGCCACGCGTCAACGCCAAACGGCGCCGCGCGGGGAAGCCGCGCTCATGCGGGCGGGCCCGCGACGGCCTCTTGCCGCGGCTTTTCCGATGGCGCAGCCGGAGGGTCGCCCGGCGCGCCGCCGGCGTCGGACCCAGCGGCCGCCTCACTCTCGTCCGCCTCCAGCGCCGCTTCGATGGCGCCCCGAGGGGGATCGAACAGGCCGGTTGACGACAGGGCCGATAGTCCCGTCGCGGCAGCTTCCGGGACGAGATGCGCCAGCATGCCACGCGCCACTTCGCGCTCGCCCATGATGATGAATTCCGCCCCGCCGCGCCGCAGGTGCTCCACCTCGGCGTCGGAATGGGCGCGCGCGATGATCTCGATGTCGGGGTTGAGGGTGCGCGCCTTCTTCAGGACCGAGCCGGCCTCGATGCCGTCGGGGATGGCGAGGATCAAACGGCGCGCGCCGGCGATATTGGCGGCCGCGAGCGCTTCCGGCAGCGCGGCATTGGCGTCCACCACCTCGATGTCCGAGGCGCGCAGGGCTTCGACCGCGTCGTCGGCATCCTCGATCACCAGAAGCGGCACCCCAGCCGCCTTCAGCCCCTCTCCCACCAGCCGCCCCACCCGTCCGTACCCGACGAGCACGGTGTGGCCCGCTTGCGCCGTGATCGGGATCTGCCGCGTCGGCGTCGCCGCGGCGGGGGCCGACCGAACCCCCGCAAGACGGGGCCCGAACCGGTCGAGTGCGATGAAGAAGAACGGGTTGGTCACGATCGAGACGATCGCCGCCGCGAGAATCAGGTCGCGGCCCATTGCGGGCATGAGGTCGAGATCGACGCCGAGCGTGGCGAGAATGAAGGAGAACTCCCCGATCTGCGCCAGGCTCGCCGAAATGGTGAGGGCGGTGATGCGCTCATGGCCGAACAGGCGGACGATGGCATAGGCCGCCAACGATTTTCCCACCAGAACCACGACGATCGTCCCGAGCAGCGGAAGGGGATGCTCGATGACGATCTTGGGATCGACCAGCATCCCGACGGAGACGAAGAACAGCACGGCGAAGGCGTCGCGCAGCGGCAGCGTCTCCTCGGCGGCGCGGTGCGCGAGCGGGCTCTCGCTCAACACCATTCCGGCAAAGAACGCGCCGAGGGCGAACGACACGCCGAACAGCAGCGCGGAGCCGTAGGCGACGCCGAGCGCGATCGCCAGCACCGCGAGCCGGAACAGCTCCCGCGACCCGGTATGGGCGACCCATTGCATCACCCAGGGGATCACGCGGCGCCCGACCACGAGCATCAGGGCCACGAACGCAATCACTTTTCCGAGGGTGACGGCGAGCGTCGTGAGGAGGTCGGCATCGTCGAGGAACGTGGCCGCCGCGCCGGTTCCGGGGCTGGTGCCTCCGAGCGAGTCCGCGACCGCCGGCAGCAGGACCAGAGCGAGGACCATGGCGAGGTCTTCGACGATCAGCCAGCCGACCGCGATCCGTCCCTGCTCGCTTTCGATCAGGCGGCGCTCCTGCAGCGCCCGCAGAAGGACCACGGTGCTCGCCACCGAGAGCGCCAGACCGAAGACGAGCCCGCCGCCGACGCCCCAGCCCATCAGCCAGGCGAGCCCCATGCCGAGGAGCGTCGCCACCGCGATCTGCACGACCGCACCGGGGACGGCGATGGCTTTGACCGACAGCAGGTCCTTCAACGAGAAATGAAGGCCGACGCCGAACATCAGCAGGATGACCCCGATCTCCGCGAGCTGGAGCGCCAGATGCTGGTCGGCGACGAAGCCCGGCGTGAACGGGCCGACCGCGACGCCCGCCAGCAAATAGCCGACCAGAGGGGAAATCCGCAGCCGCTGCGCCACCGCGCCGAAGACGAAAGCCAGCACCAGGGCGCCGACGATGGTGGAGATCAGCGACGTATCATGCGGCACAGAGGACCCTCACGAAGAACCGAGCGCCACGCGGGCGGGCGTGAATTGACAGCCGGAGCTTAGCGGATATCCGCCGCCGGATCAGCCTTTCATGTGCACGGGACGCGGGGCGGGCGGCGGTATGCGGCCGGATCGGGGGCAGTCCCCTCCCAAACGGGCGGTGCCCGCTCCCGGCCGCAGCGCCGCGCCGCCGTCAGAGCCAGGGGCGGTCGCTCTGCCTGGAGGTCTCGAACTGCTGGATGCTTCCGCTCTTTTCGAGCGTCAGGCCGATATCGTCCAGCCCCTCGAGGAGACAGCGCTTGCGGAACGGATCGATCTCGAACCGCACCGTCCCGCCGTCCGGCCCGCGGATCTCCTGAGCGGCGAGATCGACCGTCAGGGTCGCGTTGGCGCCGCGCTCGGCATCCTCGAACAGCCTGTCGAGGTCCTCGGGCTTCACGACGATCGGCAGCACGCCGTTCTTGAAGCAATTGTTGTAGAAGATGTCGGCGAAGCCGGTCGAGATGATGCACTTGATGCCGAAATCGAGCAGCGCCCACGGCGCGTGCTCGCGCGACGAGCCGCAGCCGAAATTGTCGCCGGCCACCAGGATCTTGGCATTGCGGTAGGCGGGCTGGTTCAGGACGAAGGCGGGATTCTCCGTGCCGTCGTCATTGTAGCGCATCTCGGAGAACAGGCCGGTGCCGAGGCCGGTGCGCTTGATCGTCTTCAGATACTGCTTGGGGATGATCATGTCGGTGTCGACATTGACCAGCTTCATCGGCGCCGCGACGCCTTCCAGAACGGTGAACTTTTCCATCTCCGCGATCCCTTCGTCCCTGCTGCGGCGCTGCGCGCCGATTCTCGCTGATTTCGGGGCGTCCGCCCCTTTGGCCGGGTTCAGGCGTCCGCCGCCGCCTCCACCCGCTCCATGTCTTCGTCCGACAGCCCGAAATGGTGTCCGATCTCGTGCACCAAAACATGGGTCACGATCTCGCCCAGCGTCTGATCCTCCTCGGCCCAGAAATCGAGGATCGGCCGGCGATAGAGGAACACCATGTTGGGCAGGCGCCCGGTCTCGGTCACCGCCGCGTCCTGCGCCAGTCCGACGCCCTGGAACAGGCCGAGAAGGTCGAACGGCGTCTCGGCCTCCATCTCCTCCAGAATCTCGTCCGTCGGAAAATCCTCGACCCGGATGACCACGCCGGTCGCCAGGGCGCGAAAACTCTCGGGAAGCCGCCCATAGGCGGCATCGGCGAGCGCCTCCATCTGTTCGAGGGAAGGCGCCGTCAGGCGGCTCCAGTCGGTGGCGTCCGGCATCGTCCCTCGCTCGATCCGCCCCATCGGGCGCTGAGTTCGCCGCGCCCGCTGCGCGGCAAGTTTCGGTCCAGTGTTCGGTCCAGTGTTCGGTCCAAGTGTTCGGCGCTTCGGCGACGCCGCCCCGCTTCGCCGAACCAAGATGACGAAGCTAAGGAACTTTTAACCATCTTCCGCGGTTGACCCTCCAATAGGCAAACAGGAGGCTGACCATGTTGCGCAAGCTTGCAGTCACGGCCGGACTCGTGACCATTCTCGGCGTTGCCGCGTATTTTGCGCCTCAGGAGGCTCAGGCCGCCGGGCTCTTGCCCGCGTTTTTTCTGACCGTCTGAGGCATCCCGGCGAAGCGCCCGCTGTCGCGGAGCGCCCGCCGTCCCAATCCGGGCTTTTGCCGGTGTGACCCCCACCTTCCCCCGGCGCAACCGGGGGAATTTTTTGCCGAGGGGTCGGCGCGGTCAGGCCTGGGGCCAGCGCCGGATATCGACGAAGCGCCCGGCGATCGCCGCGGCCGCCGCCATGGCCGGCGAAACCAAGTGCGTGCGCCCTTTGAAGCCCTGGCGCCCCTCGAAATTGCGGTTCGAGGTCGAGGCGCAGCGCTCTTCGGGCGAGAGGCGGTCGGGATTCATCGCGAGGCACATCGAGCAGCCCGGCTCGCGCCATTCGAAGCCGGCCGCCTTGAAGATCGCATCGAGACCCTCGGCCTCGGCCTGGGCCTTTACGAGGCCCGAGCCCGGCACCACCATCGCGCTGACATTCGGATTGACCGTGTGCCCGGCGACGATCTTCGCCGCCTGGCGAAGGTCCTCGATGCGGCCATTGGTGCAGGAGCCGATGAAGATGCGGTTGACGATGATGTCGGTGATCTTGGTCCCGGCGGTGAGGCCCATATAAGCGAGCGCGCGCTTCTTCGCGCCGCGCTTGCCCTCGTCTTCGATCATGTCCGGATCGGGCACCAGCCCGTCGATCGACACCACGTCTTCGGGGCTCGTGCCCCAGGAGACGATCGGCGGCAAATTGGCCCCGTCGAGGCGGATTTCGCTGTCGAAATAGGCCCCTTCGTCGCTGCGCAGCGTCTCCCAATAGCGCATCGCGGCGTCCCAGTCGGCGCCCTTGGGGCTCTTGGGGCGGTCCTTGATATAAGCGAACGCCTTCTCGTCCGGCGCCACCATGCCGGCGCGGGCCCCGCCCTCGATCGACATGTTGCAGACCGTCATCCGGCCCTCCATCGAGAGCGCGCGCATCGCGTCGCCGGCATATTCGATGACGTAGCCGGTCCCGCCGGCGGTGCCGATCGTGCCGATGATGGCGAGCACCACGTCTTTCGCGCCGACGCCATCGGGCAGCGGCCCGTCGACCGTCACCCGCATGTTCTTGGCCTTCTTCTGGATCAGCGTCTGGGTGGCGAGGACGTGCTCCACCTCCGACGTGCCGATGCCGTGCGCGAGCGCCCCGAAGGCCCCATGGGTCGAGGTGTGGCTGTCGCCGCACACGATGGTGGTGCCCGGCAGGGTAAAGCCCTGCTCGGGTCCGACGACATGGACGATGCCCTGGCGGACATCGAAGCCGTCATAATATTCGATCCCGAATTCCTTCACATTCTCCTCGAGGGCGGCGATCTGCGCGGCGCTCTCGGGATCGGGATTGGGCAAAGAGCGATCCGTGGTCGGCACGTTGTGATCGACGACGGCGAGCGTCTTCTGCGGGGCGCGCACCTTGCGGCCGGTCATCCGCAGTCCCTCGAAGGCCTGCGGGCTCGTGACCTCGTGCACCAGATGGCGGTCGATATAGAGCAGGCACGTCCCATCGGGCTGCCGCTCGACCACGTGGTCGTCGAAGATCTTGTCGTACAACGTGCGCGGGGCGCTGGCGGGGGCGTTCATGAGCTTTGTCCTGAGGATGTGGCCGGAGCGCGGGATGCGCGCCGTCGAGCCGAGCCGGAAAGAGACGGAATGTCGGAGATCAGCGACGAAGGCCGGCGAGCGCCGCGGTCGTGAAACGACCGAAGAAGCGGCCAGGCAGGCGCACATGATCCGGCACGGCCGCGAATTCCATGGTCGTGCGCGCGTAATGCCCGGCGGCGCAAAAGGCCTCCAAGGACGGGCGCGGACGAAGGATGCGGGCACTGCTCATGAAACGTTTTTAGCAGTTCCAGTGTCCCGCGACAATGGATCGCGACGCCCGCCGTCACCGAAGCGTCACCCCGTCGATGCGGCGGGCACCGGGACCGACCGCGGCGCACAGATCAGCCAGAGGGCGAGCGCGGCGCCTGCCGCGCCGGCCAGCACCAGGAAGGCGGCGCCATAGCCGAACCGGGCCGCCACCATCCCAGCCAGCGCCGGACTGAGCGCGGCCCCTGCCCCCTGCAGCGTCATCACGCCGCCGAGCCCGGCATTCACATGGCCGGAGCCGCGCAGGATCCGCGCGACGATGCCGGGGGTCGCCACCCCGAGCAGCCCGGCGCCGACGCCGTCGAGGATCTGAACCGGCACCAGGGCATAGGGCGACGCCCACAATCCGGCGATCAGGCCGCGGACGGGCAGCGCGACGAGCGCGGCGAGAAAGACGAGAAAATAGCCGTGGGTGCGGGCGATGCGCGCCGCGATCAGCGCCATCGGGATCATGGTGAGCTGCGCGATCACCACCGTCGCGGCCGTATAGGCGGCGGGATCGACCTCGCCCTTCGCGGCGATCGCCTGGCCGAGAAGCGGGAGCATCGCCGCATTGCCGAGATGGAACAGGAGCAGGGTGAAGCCGACGGCGAGAAGCGGGCCGGATCCGATCAAGGCCCGGAATCCCGGCGGACGGCGGCCGTGCGCCGTGTCGCCCGGCTCCAGGCCGCGCGCGACGTCGTGGTCGATGTCGCCCGGGCGGATGAAGAGGAGCGCGAGCAGCGAGCCGGCAGCCATCGCCGCCATGAGCCAGAAGACGGCCGTGATCCCGAAGGCATAGCCGAGCCCGCCGGCGAGCACCGCTGCGGACATGTTGCCGGCGTGGTTGAAGGCCTCGTTGCGGCCGAGTTGCGTCGGCAGCCTGTCCTGCCCGACGAGACCGAGGGTCAAGGCCGCCAGAGCCGGGCCGATCGCCGCGCCGGCGAGGCCGGAGAAGATCTGCGAAGCGAGGGTGACCGGCAAAGTCGGGACGGCGAGCAGAGCGAGCGTCGCGATGATCACGGCCACGGCGCAGGCCGCGATCAACCCCCGCTTCGCCCGTGTTGCGTCGGCGAGCGCGCCCAGCGGCCCGGCCGCCAGCATGCCGGCGAGGCCGCCGGCGGTCATCGCAAAGCCGATCTCGTCGGGAGCCCAGCCTTGGCCGAGCAGAAAGATGCCGAGGAAGGGCCCGAGCCCGTCGCGCACGTCCGCCAGAAAGAAATTGAGGCCGCCAAGGGCCGAGGCCGCGCGCGGCCGGCCGGGGGCCGTGGGAACGGCAGTGCTCGTGGTTGCGTCCATGGGCGGAAGAACCGCCCATGGCAAAGCTTGTTCCGTCGAAGATTTTTTCGGGCGTCACGCCCGCGCGGCGCCGCTCACTCGGCGGCGATGCGCACCTGGGGCTGGGCGTCGCGGACCGAGGGGTCCACATGCTGCTCGAACCTGGCGAAATTCTCCTGGAACATCGCCACGAGCTTGCGCGCGGTGGCATCGAAGTCCGCTTTGTCCGCCCAGGTCTTGGAGGGATAGAGAATGTGCGGCTCGACGCCCGGGAGCGAGGTCGGCACCGAGAAGCCGAAATACGGATCGGTGCGGAACGGCACGTCCTTCAGCGACCCGTCGAGGGCGGCGGTGAGCAGCGTGCGCGTCACCTTGATCGGCATGCGCCGGCCCACGCCGAACTTGCCGCCGGTCCAGCCGGTATTGACCAGCCAGCAATCGACCCCGTGCTTGGCGATGAGATCGCGCAGCATATTGCCGTAGACCGAAGGGTGGCGCGGCAAAAACGGCGCGCCGAAGCAGGTCGAGAAGGTCGCTTCCGGATCCTTCACGCCCTTCTCGGTGCCGGCGACCTTGGCCGTATAGCCCGACAGGAAATGGTACATCGCCTGATCGGGGCTGAGACGCGCGATCGGCGGCATCACGCCGAAGGCGTCCGCGACCAGCATGATGATGTTCTTGGGCTGGCCGGCGATTCCGGTCCTGGTCGCGTTCGGAATGAAGTCGAGCGGGTAGCAGGAGCGCGTGTTCTGGGTGAGCCGGCCGTCATCGAAATCCGGCACATGGGTCACGGGATCGAGCACCACATTCTCGAGGATGGTGCCGAACCTGTTGGACGCATCGTAGATTTCCGGCTCCGCCTCGCGCGAGAGATGGATGGTCTTGGCGTAGCAGCCGCCCTCGAAATTGAACACGCCGTCCTTGCCCCAGCCGTGCTCGTCATCGCCGAGCAGGGTGCGGTTGGGATCGGCGGACAGGGTCGTCTTGCCGGTGCCCGAGAGGCCGAAAAAGATCGCGACGTCGCCGTCCTTGCCGACATTCGCCGAGCCGTGCATCGGCAGCACGCCCTTGGCGGGCAGCAGATAGTTCAGGAAGGTGAAGACCGACTTCTTCATCTCGCCGGCATAGGACGAGTTGCCGATCAGCACGATGCCGCGCTTGAAATTCACCGCGATGACGGTGTCCGAGCGGACGCCGTGGCGCGCGGGGTCCGCCTTGAAGGACGGCAGGTCGATGATGGTCATCTCCGGCACGAAGCTGTCGAGCTCCGCGCGCTCGGGCCGCCGCAGCATGGTGCGGATGAACAGCGAATGCCACGCATATTCGGTATAGACCCGCGCCTTGATCTGATAGTCGCGGTCGGCGCCGCCATAGAGGTCCTGCGCGAACAGGGTCTTGCCTTCGGCGTGCTTCAGGAAGTCTTCGTAGATCACGTCGAACTGGGCTTCGGTGATGGCGCCGTTATTGTCCCACCAGACCTCGCCCTCGGTCGCGGCATCCTTCACCACGAATTTGTCCTTGGGGCTCCGGCCGGTATGAACGCCGG
Source organism: Aquabacter spiritensis (assembly GCF_004346185.1). Lineage (GTDB taxonomy): Bacteria > Pseudomonadota > Alphaproteobacteria > Rhizobiales > Xanthobacteraceae > Aquabacter > Aquabacter spiritensis. Next base: position 888,913 of record NZ_SMAI01000001.1, read on the forward strand.
TCTCGGCGGCGATGGCGCCGCCATTGGTGAGACGCGCCTCCCGGTTGGCGAGAGCGTGCTCGTACAGCCCGGGTTCGGTGAGGTTCCAGTGCACACCCTGAAGATGCCGCAGCCCGAAGGTGTCCGCCCCACAGGCGCTGTTGCGTTGTCCCGTCTCGAGCACGGCTCGTCTCCTTGATTTATTCAACATAATGTTGGGCTCACGCCCTGCCCCCACGAAAGGAGCAAACGCGGAAGCGCGGAACTTAGAGCGGCGCGCTGAAAGTGTGAACTGTGTCACCCACGCTTCAAAACGATTAAATTTACTGAAACGTCACGATCTTGCTACCTGCGCAAGCGCAACAAGAGCTTCCCGCACTGCAGCAACACTTGTGACGCGATGCGGAAAATCCAAGCGCCGCACGACGCCCTCCCGCATCAGATCGCAGCCTCCAGGATCGAGAGCGAGCATGCGCCAGCCGGTCCCGGACGCGGCGAGGAGACGGCCGGCATAGAGATCGATCGCGTCGGAATGATCGGCGTTCATATGGGCGACGATGTCGGCCTCTGCCGCCCTGACCGCCTCGGCGCCCGACCAGTCGGTGGCGAGGCACGATCCCGGAAGGGTCGAAATGCGGCCGAACCCCGCAACCAGATGCGCCTCCTCCACCGCCATGCGGTAGAAGGCGAAGTCGGCGAAATCCGCATAGTCCGCCGCGTCCGGATGCCGCGCGAGAAACCGGGCCCGGGCATCGGCATCGACGATCGGTCCGATCCGGCCCAGCGCGCTCACCCGTGCCCCCATCAACCCGTCCGGCACCCCTGAGGCCGTGATCAGGAGCGAGACGCGCGCATCCTCCCGGACATTGCGCGTATGACGTGCGAGATTTGACAGGAGCAGAATCGGCGCGCCTGCCGCGTCGGGCGCCACCGACACGAGGGAGACATAGGGCGCACCGCCCGTCTCGCGTGTGGCCAACGCCCCAAACCGCGCCTCCTGGACAAGCCGGAGCGCGGTCGCGGCCGGCTCGGTGGATCCCGTTCTTTGCAAGGACAGCCCTTTCCGATGGATGGTTGAGCGGCTCTTCCTTTCCGGCCCGGCGGGCCGGATGTAGGCGCATTGGCGGAATCGCATTTTCTAGCTATTTTAGGTGATTGACCGAACGGTGTCACATTTCGGCCACGCGAACGGGCTTCACCCTGAGACCGGATCCGCTCAAGTTGACGGCCTGGGCGGCGACTCCGTCTCTACAGCTTGATAGAGAACGTGTTGCAGCTCAGACGACGTTGCACTCTGACCTGAACGCGCTCTAGCCGCCCCCGCGGCCGACCGACGCTTGAAAGAGGTGTCATGCCCACGATCGCCCTCGTCGACGACGACCGCAACATCCTGACCTCCGTTTCCATCGCGCTGGAAGCGGAAGGATATCGGATCGACACCTATACCGACGGGGCGTCCGCGCTGGACGGCTTCAAGACCAATCCGCCCGATCTCGCCATCCTCGACATCAAGATGCCGCGCATGGACGGCATGGAATTGCTGCGCCGGGTGCGCCAGAAGAACGATATGCCGGTGATCTTCCTCACCTCCAAGGACGAGGAAATCGACGAATTGTTCGGCCTGAAGATGGGCGCGGACGATTTCATCAAGAAGCCGTTCTCCCAGCGGCTTCTGGTCGAGCGGGTGAAGGCGGTTCTGCGCCGCTTCAGCGGCAAGGACGGCACCGCGCCGCGCGAGACCGACAGCGCCAAGGTTCTGGAGCGCGGTCTCCTGCGCATGGACCCCGAGCGCCACACCTGCACCTGGAAGAACGAGCCGGTCACGCTCACGGTCACCGAATTTCTCATTCTCCAGGCGCTCGCCCAGCGCCCGGGCGTCGTGAAGAGCCGCAACGCTTTGATGGATGCGGCCTATGACGATCAGGTCTATGTCGACGACCGGACCATCGACAGCCACATCAAGCGGCTGCGCAAGAAGTTCAAATCGGTGGACGACAATTTCGACATGATCGAAACCCTCTATGGGGTCGGCTATCGCTTCAAGGAAGGCTGAGGACGGGGGTCGCACCCCGCCCGCTCCCATGACCCTCGACGTCCAAAACGCCGCCGAGCCGGTCCGACCGCGCCGCGCCTTCGGCGTGCTCGCGGGCTTGCGGCGGGTGCGCCGCTTCGTCGCGTTCAATGGCTTTTCCAGCCTGACGCGGCGCATCGTCCTGCTCAATCTCGCAGGCTTGTGCGCCCTGGTGTCCGGCATCCTCTATCTCTCCGAATTCCGCGCCGGCCTGATCGATGCCCGGGTCCAGAGCCTTCTGGTCCAGGGCGAGATCATCGCCGCCGCCATCGCGGCCTCGGCCCAGGTCGAGACCAATGCGATCACGATCGATCCCGAGCGGCTGCTGGAACTCCAGGCGGGGGACAGTTTCGGGCCGGCCGAAGATGGTTTCTCGCCGCTCGAATTCCCGATCAATCCGGAGCGTGTCGCACCGGTTCTGCGCCTGCTGGTGGGGCCGACCGGTACCCGCGCCCGGATCTATGACCGCGACGGCATGATGCTGCTGGATTCCCGCTCGCTCTATTCGCGCGGCCAGATCCTGCGCTTCGACCCGCCGCCGCCCACCCAGCAGCCCCCGGGGCTCCTGGAGCGCGCCTGGCGCGGCCTCCAGCGGTGGATCGGCCGCGGCGAACTCCCGCTCTACAAGGAATTCGGCCCGCAGAGCGGGAAGGAATATCCCGAGGTCGCCTCCGCCGCCCTCGGCCAGAAGGCGAGCGCCGTCCGGGTCGACGACCGCGGCCGCATCGTGGTGTCGGTCGCGGTCCCGATCCAGCGCTTCCGCGCCATCCTGGGCGTGCTGCTCCTGTCGACCCAAGGCGGCGAGATCGACGAGGCGGTGGAGGCCGAGCGGTTCGTCATCGTCCGGGTCTTCCTGGTCGCCGCGGCGGTGATGGTCCTGCTGTCCGTTCTGCTCGCCGGCACCATCGCCGATCCCGTGCGAAAGCTCGCCGACGCCGCGGAGCGGGTGCGCCGGCGGATCAAGTCGCGGGTCGAGATCCCCGACTTCACCGCCCGATCCGACGAGATCGGCCATCTCTCCGGTGCGCTGCGCGACATGACGAGCGCGCTCTACAATCGCATCGAAGCGATCGAGAGCTTCGCCGCCGACGTCGCGCACGAATTGAAGAATCCCCTCACCTCCCTGCGCTCGGCGGTCGAGACGCTCCCGCTCGCCAAGACCGACACGTCGCGTGGACGGCTGCTGGAAGTGATCCAGCACGACGTGAAGCGGCTCGACCGGCTGATCTCGGACATTTCCGACGCCAGCCGGCTCGACGCCGAATTGCAGCGCCAGGAAGCCGCCAATGTCGACATGCGCCAGCTTCTGGAAATGGTCGTCGGCATGGCCCAGGACGTGCGACGGGACGACGGGGTGAAGGTGGTGCTCGCCTTCGAGCGCGCGCCCGGCGCGCCGCAGGACTTCACCATTGTCGGGCACGCCTCGCGGCTCGGCCAGGTGGTGGACAATCTGGTGTCGAACGCGCGCTCCTTCTCGGCACCGGAGGCGACCGTGACCGTGACCTGCCGGCGCCTGAAGCAGGGCGTCGAAATCGTCGTCGAGGACGAGGGTCCCGGCATCCGCCCCGATGCGCTCGGCCGGATTTTCGAGCGCTTCTACACCGACCGGCCGCACCAGGGCTTCGGCCAGAATTCCGGCCTCGGCCTCTCGATCTCGCGCCAGATCGTCGAGGCCCATGGCGGGCGGATCTGGGCGGAGAACCGCGTCGCTCCGGCGGAGAGCGGCGAGGAAAAGGTCCTCGGCGCGCGCCTCGTCGTGTCCCTGCCGAGCGGCTGACTCATGGCTGCGTCCCCGACCGACCCGCCCCCTGCGGACGCTCCCCGCCTGCCCCCCACCGTGCATGCGAGCTGCGTATTGATCGGGCAGACCGGCATCCTGATCCGCGGCCCTTCGGGAAGCGGCAAGTCGCACCTGGCGCTGCGTCTCATCCTCGACCCGCCGCGCGTCCTTCCCCCGGCCCGCCTCGTCGCCGACGATCGGGTGCGGCTCGATCTGCGGGCGGGGGCGGTGGTGGCGTGCGCGCCTGCCGCATTGGCAGGCATGATCGAGGTGCGGCATCTCGGCCTCCGGCGCTTGCCGCACGTTCCGGAAGCGCCGATCTCCCTCGTTCTCGACCTCGGCGTGGACGGCGCCTCCCGCCTGCCCGAGCCCGGCGCGTGCGAGACCGTCATTTGCGGCCAGCGGCTCTGGCGCATCGCCATCCCCCCAGGCACGGACGCCGCTCTGCTGGTCGCGGCCGCCCTCGCCACGCAGAATTCCTGACGCGCACATGCTTTTGTGCGATGCACCCCTTGCGTAATTTTTGAGCCGCTCTGAATATGGCGGCCCCGTAACGCGGGATGGCCTTCGCACGTTTCAAGCGGAGGCGGAGGCAACATGATCGGTCTCGTGCTCGTAACCCACGGTCGTCTGGCCACCGAATTCTGTTCCGCGCTGGAGCATGTGATGGGTCCGCAGGACCAGATCGCTGCCGTCACGATCGGACCGGACGACGATATGGAACGCCGCCGCCACGATATTATCGAGGCGGTGCAGCGGGTGCAGACCGGCGACGGCGTCGTCATTCTCACCGACATGTTCGGCGGCACCCCGTCGAACCTCGCGATTTCCGTGATGAACGCGCCCGACGTGGAAGTGGTGGCGGGGATCAACCTGCCGATGCTCGTGAAGCTCGCCAAGGTGCGCTCGGAGCTGCCGCTCGCCGAGGCGGTCAACACGGCGCAGGAAGCGGGGCGGAAATATATCAATGTCGCAAGTCGCGTCCTTGCCGGAAAGTGACGCCGCCGCCGCGCATGCCTGCGGCGCGGCTCCTGCCGAAGGTGCGCTCGTCCGCACCCTGCCCATCGTCAACAAACGCGGCCTGCACGCCCGTGCTTCGGCGAAATTCGTCCAGACCGTGGAGCGATTCACCGCCGTGGTGACGGTGTGCCGGAATGGCGAGGCGGTGAACGGCAACTCCATTATGGGGCTTCTCATGCTGGGCGCAGCGCCGGGCACCAGCGTGACGGTCACCGCCAGCGGGAGCGACGCCGCCGCCGCCCTCGAGGCCCTCGCCGCCTTGGTCGCCGACCGCTTCGGCGAAGAGGAATAGGCCGCCTCTGGAATAGCGGCCATTCACAGGCCACATTTGCGTGAGGTTAAGCCGAGGGACGGCCGCAAACGCGGCGCCGCCCCATCGGTCTTGGAGACGATGTTCAGGCAGGAGAGCGAGACCTCCCCGATTTTACGCGCGGGCCCCTGGCGGCGCGTGCGCCTCGGCTTGTCCGGCAAGCTGCTGATACTGACCGTGGTGTTCGTGACTTTGGCCGAACTCGCGATCTTCGTGCCCTCCTTGGCCAATTTCCGCCTCGCCTGGCTGTCCGACCGAATCGCGGCGGCGCGCACGGCGGCGCTGGTGCTCGAAGCCGCGCCGGAGGCGGCGGTGCCGCCCGAACTGGCGCGCCAGATCCTCGACAGTGTCGGCGCCCAATTGGTCGTGGTGAAACGCGAGGACACCCGGCGCCTGCTCGCCATGTCCGACATGCCGCCGGCCATCGACCAGCATGTCGACCTGCGCGACGCCCCGTTCTGGCGCACCGTGCCGGATGCCTTCGAAACCCTGTTCGCCGGCCGCAACCGCACGCTGCGCGTCGTCGCCGCGGCGCCGCGGGACGGCGACTTCCTGGAGATCGTGCTGTCGGAACGTCCGCTGCACGACGCGATGGTGAAGTTTGCCGCGACGATCTTCCTCATTTCCTTCCTGATTTCGGCGAGCGCCGGCCTTCTGATCTATTTCAGCCTCCACGCTCTGTTCGTCCGGCCGATGCGCCGGCTGACCGAGCGGATGTCGGCGTATCGCGAAGCCCCGGAAGATGCCTCGCGCATCCTCATCCCGTCGGGGCGGGACGACGAGATCGGCATCGCCGAGGATGCACTCGCCGAGCTTCAGCGCGGTCTGTCGCAAACCCTGGCCCAGAAGACGCACCTTGCGGCGCTCGGGCTCGCGGTCTCGAAGATCAACCACGATCTGCGCAATCTGCTCGCCTCGGTGCAATTGATCTCGGATCGGCTGGCCACCATCCAGGACCCTGCGGTCCAGCGCTTCGCCCCGAAGCTGCTCGCGGCCCTGGACCGCGCCATCACCTATTGCGAGCAGACTTTGTCCTATGGCCGCGCCCAGGAACCCCTGCCCGAGCGGCGGGACGTGGTCCTGGCCGAGTTGGTCGAGGAGGTGCGCGATACGCTCGGCATCCCGCCGGACGGTTCGATCGGCTGGGTCGCCACGCTCGACCGCGCTTTGACCGTCGACGTCGATCCGGACCAGTTGTTCCGGGTGCTGCTCAATCTCTCCCGTAACGCCATGCAGGCGCTTGCGGCGCGCGCGCCGAACGCGGCGGAGCGCGACCAGATCCGCATCGGCGCCCGGCGCCGCGGGGCGGTTGTGGAGATCGAAGTCAGCGATACCGGGCCGGGAATTCCGGCCGCCCATCGCGATCAGTTGTTCTCGGCATTCCGTGCCTCTGCACGGCGCGGCGGCACCGGGCTCGGCTTGCCGATCGCGGACGAGCTGGTCCGCGCCCATGGCGGCGAGATCCGGCTGATCGACGGCACGATCGGCGCAACCTTCCTCATCACGATTCCCGACCGTCCGGCCGAACTGCGCCGGCGCGGCCAGCGCGCCCGCGCCTGATGCGCAGCCAGCGCACTCGCGCCTGAGGCGCGGCCAGCGCGCTCGCGCCTGAGGCGCGGTGGCACAGCCCGTCAAACCGATCCCGGCAAGGCGCAAGCGAACCTCCGCGCCGGCGCCGACGCGGCCGCGCGCGCCGCGCGACGTCGCCGGCGATTTCGCCCCCGCGCACGGGCCTTGCGCTGCCGCGCAAAACAGGCTACCTCACGCGCCTCGCGGCGGGATGCTCGCCGCGAACCCCGGGGTCCACGGCCCCACGGGCCGGTCGCAACCGGCGGGGTCAGGCGCCGGTAGCTCAGCTGGATAGAGCACCAGACTACGAATCTGGGGGTCGGGAGTTCGAATCTTCCCCGGCGCGCCATCACTTAGCATCGGTCTGCCCCTCTTGTTTTGCAGTCCGTTTTGCAAAATCCGTTTCCAGAACGTTCTCGAATTTGGCAATCGCGCTATCGGCCATAGTGCTGGTTCGCGCGAGATACTTGTCCAAGATCTCTTGTGCACGGCGCAGCGAATGGCCAGTGATCGCCACAATCTCACCGAGGTTGCAGCCCGCTTGAAAGAGCATGGTCACCGTCGTGCCCCGTAGGTCGTGGAAGTGCAGATCAGTGATGCCTGCCGCAGCGCACGTCTTTTCCCAGAGTTCGGCGAAATAGCGCTTCTTGAAGGAGCGCCCGGTCTTCGTCGTCAGGATTAAAGGAGAACGACGCTCCAGCATGTCGAGCGTTACCTTCAGCGCTTTGGTGCAGCGCACGCGCACGACGCGGCCGAGCTTGTCGCCGCGGCGGGCTTTGCCCTGGCGCAGCGTGATACGGGCACCGTCGTAGCTGCTCCACGCCAACCGCAACAGGTCGCCCTGGCGCTGGCCCGTGTGGAGCGCGAGCACCAAGGCAAGCTGCATCTCGGGTTCGGCAACCGCATTGAACGCTTCCACATGCTCGGGAAGCCAGATCATTTCGGAGCGGTCGCCTTGGTAGGCGCGATCAAAGCCGTCGAGAACGTTCGCGCCCAATGGGCCATCTTTCGCAGCCCATGAAAGCACGCGTGCAAGGACGGTCACTCTGTTGTCGGCCTCGCGCGGCTTCTCGGCTGAAAAGGTGTCGTGCCATTTCAGCACGTCGCGGCGGAAGGCTTTGTCCTCAAGCGCCTCATGGGGGCACGTACCATAGCGGCTTTCCCAGAACGTGAGCACGCGGCGGTATTCACCCTTCGTGCTCTCTGCGAGGCGCCGCCACTTTGCAGTCTCCTCGAATTCACGAATGAGACCGGACAGGGTGCCGGCGGCACGTTTACGCATCCGCCGCTCGGCATCGGCAAGTGATGCAACGAACTCGGGAGAGCCAGGCGCACCAACAAGGCGCACGCCGCTGGCGCGGTGGTAATGATAAGTCGCCACCTCTCCGGATGCGAGCCGGCGCCGCACCGTATTGATGCCCCCAAGCCTAGCGCGCATTGCCGGCCTTCCACCGCTCGAAAGGCGATTCGTCAAGGGCCGGCGCCTCCGGTCCATCTTCTCCGACAACCTCTACGCGGCCATCTGGGTGCCCGGTCAGGCGCGCGCGCGTGTAACCTGCGGCACGCGCTGCCTTGAGGAGACGCGTTGCGTCGGATTGCCGAATGAGAGCTGGGCGCCTCGCCATCACTGCACCTCCCAGAGTAAGAATGCGGCCGCGCCCACCTTGCCCCCGTGCTTACGTCGCCCGACACACGGCGAGGAGGTGGGCTTGCCGTTGTTGGGCCGGCCGCCGGCCCGCAGGAGAGCCCCGTGCGTCAGGTTCACTTCACACCCCCTTCGTCGAGAAGACGCGCACCGTGCCGATGCGCCCTGCCGCCGTCGCCGCGAGGCGGCGCTCCAGATCCGCGATGGCACGGCCGAGTTCATCAAGGGAGCCGTATTGGTGGGAACGGCCATCGGAATACTGCACGCGCAGAATGCCGCGCCCGCGAATCTGGCGCAGCTCGGTGAGCTGCGCCTCCAATGTCGTGGCGTCCTCTGTCATGGTCAGCTCGCCGCCTTGGACGCGTACCAGCCGCGCCAGTCCACGAAGCCGGCGCCAAAGTCGAGGCGGACCTTGACCTTGACCCCGTCCACATCGAAACCCGCTTGCGTATCGATCTGCGGGCCAGGCTCGCCTTCCAGATAGGCATATTCGAGCCCATCCACCTCGGCGGGGTCCGCGACCAGATACCAGCGCCCCGTATCGGCGAGGCGCGACTCGACCACCACCGAAAGCTTCGACGTGAAGACATTCACGTCGTCCACCTTGGCGGGAGTGATCGCGGCCACAAGGGTTTCCGCCAGCGTCTCCAACTCGGGCGGCACCAGCAGGCTCTTCGGCGTCACCGCGATGGGCTCTGCAACCAGTCCTTTCTGCCGGCGCATGGCGACGCGGGCGGCCGTGAGGCTGTCGGTGGAAAGCGCCACCGTTCCCGTGTTGCCGTGGTTGGCGTGGAACAGGCCGAAGCCGTCAGAAAGGGTCGGTCCGGCACCGGCATTGCCGGTGAGCAGGTTCACGAGGAACTGCGCCTCGAACGCCGCCGCCGCTCGCCCCATGCGGCGGGCGAGGTCGGAGAAGGCGCCGAGGTCATCGTTCACCAGCGACTGGCGCGTGATGGAGATGATGCGGCCGAAGGTGTCGATCTTGTACGACTCCTTTGCCTCCGCCAGTCCGCCATATTTGAACTCGCCGCCTTCCAGCACCTTTTCGAGGGTCGGGGCCTCGGAGAGCTGGAGCCGGTGCTTGGCGCGGAAGTCGCGGTTCGTGGTCTCGCGGCCAAGCTGGCGCACGGCGGCCGTAGCAGTGCGGTAGCCGTCGCGCAGCGTGCGCCCAACCGTGTCGCCAAGGATCAGCGGGAAATCGCTGGTGCTGAGCGCCCGCTCGATCACGGCGGCGGAGGAAAGGCCTCCGGTCGCGATGCCCCGGGTGCGCAGGCAATCGCGGGCGATCTCCGGCATCGAAAGGCCGAGATAGGCGCGGGCCGGTTCGGAAGGCGCGTGGGCCGGGTTGGCACGGGCATAAAGCGCCTCGCCGATGGCGGTCGCGCGCAAGGCTGGGTCGGTGTGATCCACCCCGAAATTGATGGTGGTGGTGCGCACCTGCGCCGCGCCGGCGGAACGGGTGCGCATGGCTTCGAAGGCGGCGGCGCGGGCGGTCTCGACCGTCGCCGAAGCATCCACCTGGCTGTTCACCCACCCCTGATCAAGCTGGGCCACGGTGGCGATGGAGCGGATCTCCGCATTGACGGCGGCCCGGTCCGCGGGCGCCGTGATGGTGGGGGCCGCCGCGGCGGGCGGGTTGGCGCCAGCCGGATCGGCGGGCACAGTGGGGGCCGGCATGGTCTCACCTCGAATGGTGGCCTGACGGTCGGCGGGAATGGGGACGATGGAGAGTTCCACCGGGCTCCAGCGGGTCGCGGTCTTCACGCGCTGCCCGGCCTCGGTGGTCTCCTTCCAGTCGTGAATGACGTACCCCACGGACACACCGCGCAGGTGGCCATCGAGGATGTCTTGAATGATCGGGTCAACATCCGCCCGGCGGGACAATCTGATGATGGCGCGGGCTTCTCGGTTCCCGCCGACCGTCCAGGCCTTCTGGACGGAACCCAGCACGTCAGTCAGATCGCCCCGCCGGTGGCTGTTGAGGACCGGCGCGCCGATAAAGGCAGACCAGTCCTGTTCAAGGGAGAGGCGCTCGACGAAGCCGCCACGCACATCCATGCGCGACACGTCAGATCCGGTCGAGAACACCACCTCGAGGGTGCGCGCCTCCGGGTTCCAGCTCGTCGCCGCGAGCGGCGCGCGGCGGGTGACGATATCGGCGGGCGCGTTCATACAGCATCCTCCTCCGGGGCAAGGTCCTCTTTCGGAGCAAGCGCGCCGGGGCCGGTGGTGATCGCTCCGAATGCCAAGCCGAGGCCCGCCGCGCGGGCCGTGTCAGCGGCAATCTCGGCGTCCAGAGCTTCCAGATCATAGCCCCGCGCGGCGACAGCCTGCCGGCGGCTCATGAGGCCCGCGCCGATGGCGGCGATCTCCGCCTCTGCGTCCTTCTTGGGGTCCACCCATTCCTGGCGCGGTGTGATCCAGCGGGCGCCAAGCCAAGGCTCAGGGTCGCGCTCGAACCCTGGAGCGGCAATCCGTCCCGAGAGAATCTCGGTGGTGACGAACCGCCGCCACACTGGGCGGCAAAGCTGGAACACCAGCACATGGTGCTGGATGGCCTCCACCCTGCGGCGGAACTCCACAAGGCCGGCGCGGATGGAGGAATAATTCGTGTCGGAGAGGTCGCCCGTCAGAGTCTCATAGGGGACGCCGAGCCCCACCGCGATCTCGCGGGCCGTCACCTTCATGAACTCGATGACTTCAGAACCCACATTGGCCGGATCGGAAAAGCGGATGTCCTGGCCGGGCAGAAGCACCTTCAGGCTTCCCGGCTCCATGCCGCCATCCAGATTGCCCAGGCCGTCGCCCGCGCCTTGGAAGTCTGCCGGCACACCATTGGGATCGGTGATGAAGCCCGTGAGCAGCGCGGCAACCTTCTGGCGCATGAGCTGGGCATCGGACGCGGCGTCATAATCCGCGAGGCGCAGCAGCGCGGGGGCGAACCAGGAGAGGCCGCGCACCTGGCCGGGCACGTCGGCTCGGAACAGGTGGCACACATCCTCGGCGGGCAGGCGCACCGTATCCAGCACGGTGCCGAGCGGCAGGCCGGGCCGCTCACGGAAGGCGTGATAGGCGAGCCGCCGGCCGGACGAATCAAACTCGACACCGGCCACGATGCGCACACCGCCGCCCGCGTCCCGGTGCAAGGCTGGGTCCACCTGTTCCGCGTCGAGCAGGCGCACCTTCAGCGTGGCGCGCTCGTCATGGGTAAGGGTGGCGAAGGCTTCGCCGTCCACCACCATGCGGCGGGCGGCCAGCGCCTGGAGGCCGTAGAAGTCGGTGCAGCCCTCGGCGTCGGCCGCGTCCGTCCACCGCTCGAAGCTGGCATTCAGGTCGGCGCGCACAGCTCCATCGGGATGGGTGGATTGCGGCTTGATTCCGGTGCCCACGAGGGCGGAACCCCAGGCGTCCGCGCCGGATGCCGCCAGCGGATTATTCGCCACCAGCGCCCGCGCCCGCTTGCCCACCGGTCCCCGCGCGGCGAGCTGCGCCGCGATCTGGTTGGGCATGTCGACGAAGCCGCGCCACCGGCGCCCGCCGCCGGCCGCGTCATAGGAGCGGGCGGAAGGCTTGCCGAAGGAAAGGATGCGAGCGAGGAAGCGGTTCATAGCTTGACTCACAGGGTCCCCAAACGCTGGAGCACCCGAGCCTGAAGATCCGAGAAGTCGAGGCCGAAGAAGGCGCAGCCCTCACCCCCGCTATATTGGTTGGTGCCGCCGAAGGTGCTCACCTTGGCGAAGCTCTTAGGATTGCCACGCACGGGCCGGCACACCACGAAGAGATGACCGCCCTCGGGGCGACGGAAGTCCTCGAAGATTAGGCCTTCGAAGCGCTCGGAGCTGGCGAAGTGAGCGGACTCCTCCAAACCGATGCCCATGGCGGACACCTCGCCGAGAATCGCCCAGCGCATAATGTCGCCCCAAACCATCATGCGCTTGCGGTCCATGATGATGGGCTCGCCGCGCTCGAAGGGCAGATCCACTCGTGCGCGGATTACCCGCTGACGCGACTGCTCCACGCCTGTGAGGATGGATTGCTCACGCGGATCAAAGAACCGACCGAAAACGAGGTCAGGGTAGAGCATCTCAGTCATTGGAGTTCCAGATTCCATATCTGCTACATCATGAAGCTATAATCGCAGCTAATATGGAAATTTGCAAGCCGTCCACGGTCAAGCCCGGCTCGCTCGGGTAGCGGCTTGGGCCATGCCCCACAGCATCTTGTCGAGGTCGTCCGCCGCGAGCGTTGCAGCCAACTCGTCGCTCACCGGCTCGCCGTAGATGGCCGCTTGGTAAGAGGCCATGCACCCCATCTTTTTGGCGAACAGGTAGCGCAGCTGGACCGCGAACCCCTCGACCGTCGACGCTTGATGCCGCTCGATCTGGTCTCCGTAGAAATCTATGGCCTGATAGTAAGGTTCGTGATCGGCATCCGTGCCACCATTGGGCAGGAGCACGTCGCACGCATACTCAAAAGCCCGCTGCGCCTTCACGTACCCGGCCCAGGCGGCGAGCAAGGCCTTGTCGGGGTGCGCTTCCGCCGTCACGTCGACGGCTGCGCCAACCGGGGCCGCGCTGCCCACCAAGGCCAGTGCGCCAAGCGCGGAGGCCCTCCCCAGAAGAGCGCGGCGACTGGTTTCGGGCAAAGAGGGGGCGTTTGCCCCCGAGCTGTGCTTGGGCATTGACTTGCTCCGGTTGAGCGTGATGTGCTACATTGGGCACCATGCTAAATTTTGGATCAGAAGTCAAACACCATGCGCAACATTGTGCATTAAGATGATTGCACCCGCACAATGCCGCGCTGCGCGCGCGTTGCTGGAGATGGATCAAGCGGTGCTCGCGAGCGCGGCCAACGTCTCACGCAACACGATTGTTGATTTCGAGAAGGGGCGACGTGTCCCCACCCCCAACAACCTTGCGGCCATCCAGCGCGCCCTGGAGGCCGCCGGCGTCGAGTTCATCGCGGAGAACGGCGGCGGGCCGGGCGTGCGGCTGCGGGACAGGAAGGAAATGTCACATGCCTGACGGGGGGCCATCTTACGACTACCCGCGAGCGGGCTATGAGCAACTTCTCTTTAAAGCAAATGCCGCCGGGATTACAGTTTATTCAATATCAATTGCTACATTAATGGCAGGAAAAGAAGTACGAATTCCATTAATTGCATTTCTTCCACTCTGGTTATATTTTTTTGGTCTTCTTTTTGGTTTTTTCGTCTACGCAATCAGCATGCAGATTGTCGAAGACATGTGGCGCAGAAAAAAACGGAAGGAGGCTCTGGATCTTTTAGAGAAAACAGAATCCATTCGAACGCGGGAACCATTACTTAACAATATATACAATGAAGGAGTAGCCGCAGTCGAATTGGCAACATCGCAGCTCATGACACCGGAGAAAAAAGTAGAATTAGAAAATAATTCCGCTAAAATATATATATATTCTGGATACGCGTTTATATTAGGCACGTTATCAGCGCTTTTATGTGCGATGTTTGCATTTTAAACACACTAAAGACACCAAAATTCTAAGGCGTCCCCTTCCCCGTATGTGTAGTCGACATCCGATTTTCGCCCGCTCCCAGCGGCCTATGATATCCCCGGCGGCCAGCATCCGTTCGACTTCATCGCGAGCAAGCATTCCCGAGTTGATGATGAGCGCCCGGCCACAGCGCTGGCAGCTCGATCGGTTGCGGAAGCGGTAGCCGGGATGCCGCCGCCACGGTCTCATTTCATGACCATTTGCCTGCGCGCGTTTCATAGCCGCCATTTTTGCTTCGGTTTCCTTCAATCGCTCCATGACTACCCTCCCATCCATCTACTCGTAATCAGGCGCCCTGTTTCTTGCCCCAGCCCGGGGGAAGTTCGGACGGGCACAGGCGCGCCTGGCGGCGACGGTCGATCGCCAATCCTTATCCCAATCGCTCCCAGTCCCTGCAGGGCAGCATAGGCGTACACGCGGCAGTCGAGCGCCTCGTTCCTCACGCCCGGATCCTTCCGCCACTCACGCACGGGCACGCCCCTGCGCCAGCTCTTGATGAGCCGCTCGGCGCCGAGCTGGCGGAAATAGTCCAGGTCCCGACCCGCCGGGAAGTGGCAATAGCCGGGCCCTTCGCCCGTGAGGCGCAGGCGATTGGTGACCACCTCCTTCGCCGCATCCACGCCCACGATGAAGGGCGCCATGAGCTTGGCCCGGTCCTTCGGCTTCGGCGGGCGCCGGGGCCAGACGGGAAGGCCGGGGCCGGCGCGCCCCTTGATCGCCCACACCCGCCGCGCGCCGCGGTCCCGCGCGAACCGGTAGACCGTCTGCGTATGATGGCCGCCCGAATCGATGGCGACGGCGCGGATCGGCAGTGCGCCGGCCAGCAGGTGGCCGAAGGTTCGCAGAAGCTCTGCGTCCAATGCCCGCCAAACCTCGGGCTCGGCCGGGTTGCCCCATAGAACGCTATATTCCAGCGACCACGATTCCTCGCCCGCACCCCAGCCCACAATCTCCAATTCGAGCCGGTCGCCCTGCACGTCCACGCCGGCGGTCAAAACCGCGACACCCCCGGGCAGGCCCTCGCCCCATTCCTCGAGGCGCGAGAGGAAGCCGGCCGCTTCAATGGCCGAGTCGTCCCGGTCCTCGAACGGCTCGCCGAGCTTAAGGTTCGTCCAGGCCTTCAGCCGGGCCGGGTCTTCCTTCGATGCCAGGAAGTCAGCGGCAATTTCTGCCCAGCTCTCAAACGGAGAATAGAGTGCCGAGAGGTGGAAGCCAGCCGTGCGGCCGTCCCCTGCGGCCGTGGCGCGCCATTCGCCACGCGCCAGCAGCGCCGGTTTGTCCGCCTCCTCAATGATGCCGCCGCACGCCTCGCAGGCGTAAAAGGCCCTGCCCGGCTCGCGCTCCGGCCAGGTCACGCCGCGCCACACGAGCACCTGGTAAGCGGCGCAGTGGGGGCAAGGCACGAAGAAGCGCCGCCGATCGCTCTCAGCATAGGCCTTCTCGATGCGGGAAAGTCCCGCCTCGGTGGGGGTCGAGATAAGGAATACCTTGCGCCGGCCTCGGAAGGTCACAGTGCGCTGGACAGCCAGCGCAACCGGATCGCCTTCCCCGTCCGCGTCGGCGGGGAAGGCATCCACCTCGTCGAGCACAAGATAGCGCGCCGGGGTGGAGCGCAGGCCGGTGGCGGAGTTGGCGCCGGTCATCACCAGTGCGCCGCCGGGGAACTCCTTCAGGCCGACCGTGTTGCCCGGATCCTTGGCGCGGGCGGGCGCGATCTTCTGCTTCAGTGCCGGCGTGCCATCAATGAGCGGGTCGATGCGAGTGCGCGAGTTCCGCCGCACCATGTCGATGGAGGGCCACACGGCGAGGATCAGGCCCGGCGCATGAGCGATCCAATAGCCGATGGCGTTGAGCCCCGCTTCGGTGCCGCCAGTCTGCGCGCCCTTCATCAACACCACGCGTTCCACCGGGGACGCGGTGGAGAGGCAATCCATGATCTCGCCGAGATAGGGCACGCGCGCGGTGCGCCAACGCCCGGGCTCGGCATTGGTGCCCGGGAGCACGCGGTGCTTGTCCGCCCATTCGGTGACGGTGAGCTGCGGCTCCGGCTCCAGGCCGGCGCGCCATGCGGCATCCACAAGTTCGGCAGTGAGCGTCGCCAGGTCAGCCATGTTCGATGTCACCCAACGGCAGCGAGGCGAGCATCAGAAGATGATCGCGCACAAGCCGGTCCAAGGTCGCGACGACGGCGGCAAGGTCAGTGCCGGTGGCCGCGGCCAGCTCCGGGGCGGCGCGGTTCACCCATCCGATCCAGGCATCCCGCTCCGCCCGCGCCCGGCTCTCCACCGCTCGAAGCGTGGCACTCCGATCGATCAGGTGGCCACCGAGGCGCTCGGCCTTAAGACGGGCGATCTCCGCCTCGGACGCGTCACGGATCGCCCGTGGGGAGCAGCCATCGAACAGCGGCAACGAGGCCACCCCGCCGGATCGCCGCCGGGTCGGGTCGATGTTGGCTTTGACCCACGCCTTGCCGCGCTCGATATGGACACGCCCGTTCGGCTCGACGGGAAGTCCGGACGCGATCAACTGCGAGACGCGACCCGGCGAGACTCCGAGCAACTCGGAGAAGCCCTTTTTCGAGATGGTTTCAACATCCGCGATTGTGAGGCCGGGACGCGAAGGTGGGCTCTGCGTTTGCTGCATGACACCCCTTATTCTCGCTCGCTAAGTTTACGATCAAATTCGGCTAAATCTAACGAACTCAAAAGCATAGGCTACCCGTATACTGCGCTGGTGGGAGGACCCATGCCCCATGAAAGAAGATCGATCCCGCTCGCGCGGCGCAGAGTCGTTACCCCCCTGGCAATCTGCAAGGGGGGTAACGAAGCCCGGTCGGGAGGCGTGCGGTGCGGTGCGACTGTGCCGTCGCCCCGCCGCGCGCAACCCCATCGTGAGGATGCGCAATGGGGAGGCGATGGCGGACAGCCGCGACCGCCGACACCGATGCCTCCTTCCACCACCCAAGCCGGGGATAGGCGTTCACGACGCCACGCGGCCCTTGGTGTTGTCGCCACAGCGCCCTCCTTTCGTCCTGACAAGGGCGCTGCCTCTCCACCTCTCAGGGCGTCGCCCACCACCTGTTTCCCCGAAGGACTCTTCTTTTTCTTCTTTCCTCTTCGTGGGGTTCACCTTTTCGGCGTGAATTGACGGATTGGCCCCTATCCGGCCGCACTGATCCACGCGGCGCTTCGGACCGCGCCGGATCCAGGCAAGCCATTGCTGCGAGATGATCTCGAACACGTTAGGCAGATTTTTTGCGCCCTTCTGCGGGCGCAGAGTGACGCTCAACAGTCCAAGGCGACGGGCCTCATGAACAGCGTTCTGCGTCGTCGTGCGTCCGACGCCCGCTAGCGCCGCGATCTTGTCCAGCGGCAAGGTACAGCGCCCATGAGCCTTCACCTCGCCAGCAACGATTGTCAGCACGGCGCGCTCACCCTCGGTGAAGTGGCCGCGCAGTGTGTCTGGAAGGGCGCCAGAGCCGCCGAGATTCCTCCGCCGCTCACGCGAGGCCTGGCGATCTGGCGAGACAGGGCGGCGCCGCGGCCTGAAGAGGCTCCCCACCCGCTGCACCACTGACATGCCCGGCCGTGGCGAGCGAGGCCCCGACAGGTCCAGCCGACGCACATCTATGCGGCCCTGCAAATCTTCGACTTCGACGTCAGAGACGTGGCCGACCGTGTGCGCGCGATAGACCGAGCGCATAAGATCATCCAGCCGCGCCACTGAGCGCGCACCAACAATTTCGACATTGAAATGCGCAGCCGTGCTCCCCTCACGGCTGACAAAATACGGCGACTGTTGCACCACCCGGTTTGCAAGGTCTATACTAAGCCCTTGAAATTTATAATCCCTGCTATCCTTCGTTTTGCTAAAATTCTGTGCTGATTCAATGAACTGGGGCAGACTACGAATCTGGGGGTCGGGAGTTCGAATCTTCCCCGGCGCGCCATCACTCCTATAGCAGCGGTCTGCCCCTCCGGGCTTGCAGTCCGTTTTGCAAAGCCCGTTTCCAGAACAGTGTCGATTGGCGATCACGCGGCCATGGTGCTGGGGCGCGCGAGATACGTGTCGAAGATTTCCTGGGAACGGCGCCGCGACCGGTCGCGCACCGGCGTAGCTGTGCCGCGCCAGAGCCGCATCAGTTCGCTCTGCCTCCGGCCCGTGCGGCGCGCGAGCGCCAAGGCGAGGTGCTCCCGGGTTGGCACCCCCATGAAGGACGATGATCTCCCTGCCCCTGAAGCACGCGCCGGCCGGCTCGCATCGCAAGCTGATGATCAGGCTCTCGCGGCACGCGCCGGTGGGCCCGCATCGCAAGCCGACTGAATAACCCATTCTGCAACAAGTGTTTAAAGACTGATTTACCGATCTTCCTGTTCGAACGGATCGGATCACGCGCGATATCTCGCGCATTTTATCAGTGGGCCGGAACAAGGGCGGCGATCCTCTGTTGGCTGACGTGGGTGGCAATGATCCTGAAATCGAAAGGAGCATCTTATGAAGAAGACATTCCTAAGCTTGTCGGTCTTCGCTCTGGCACTTTCCGGAGTCCCAGCCATCGCGAACGAGTCCGCGTCCGCCACGACACCGCGTGCCGAACGCATTGGCGCGGACAAGATCGGGCAGAAGCTCGGCGATGCCGGCGTAGAAAGCCGCGCCGACTTCAAAGGCAAGCTGGTCAGGGCTCAGACGCCGGAAGGCCATCCTGTGATGTTCGTCTTTGGCCCGGAGAATCTAGCGGGTGACGAGGACATCGACTTCCGGCAGGACCGTGTCCGCGGGCGCCTGACCGAGGCGGCGTTCAGCCGGCTGGAATTCATCGATGACGAAAGCATCGTGCGCGGCGAACTCGGCGACAAGGCGGTCCTCGCCTTCACCGCGGAGCATGGTTGGCGCGGCGTCACCGGCCCTGCCGAGGCCAGCACCCCGGATGCGGATCGCTTGAACGAACGGCTCGGCGAGGTTGGGTTCGAGGACCGGGAGAGCCTCGACGGCAGCCTGCTGCGGGCGAGTTCGGGCGGCCAGTCCATCTTCGTCCTGATGGGTCCACAAGACTTCTCCGGCGGCGGCAGCGTCGCCCTCAGCGCGAAAGAATTGTCGGACTTTCAGAGTGCGTTCGAGAACGCGGAACTCATCGAATCCGTGACCCTGCGGCGCGGCACCATCGGCGGCCAGACGGTCGTCGCGATTTCGGGCAGCGGTATTGCGCCCGACGTCAATACCCCACGGTGACGGAAGGGCGGGCGAGGTCTTCTCGCCCGCCTTTTCCGACAAACCGCCTGCCCCCCGTGACGCGGCGCATTCGCCGCCAACGGCGTCCGCGTCCGCCGTCCGGTCGCGCCGGCGGACGGAGCTTCGCGCCGCGCGCTGGAACGAGACGCCAGATGCGGCGCATTCGACGGATTCTTTTCAGGGGGCTCTGAGATCATGGAACCCACAGGGTCTCCGATCGGCGTGGCAGGCAGCCCAGTGACGCGGCGCGCTGTTTCCCTCTTGGTGCTTGCGGCGGGGCTCGTCGCGCTGCTTTTGCTCGCGGCGGACGTGCTGCTCATCATCTTCGCGGGCCTGCTGTTCGCCGTTTTCCTGCGGGGGGGTGGCGTTTGGATCTCCGGAAAAATCCATCTCGCCCCCGCCTGGGGCGTCGCCATGTTCATGGTCGCCCTTCTTGCGGCCTTCGCCGCTTTCGCGGCGGCCGTGGCGCCAACCGTCTCCACGCAAATCGACGAATTGGGCCGCCGCATCCCGGAAGCCCTGGAGACCCTCCGGGATCGCATCGAGGCTTTCTCATGGGGTCCGGCACTTCTCGACAGGCTCTCGCCCAGCTCCCTCGGATCCTCGGGAGCGGGTGATACGGCAGCCAGCGCCGTGACGACGACGTTCGGAGCGCTGGGCAATGCGGCCCTGATATTCTTTATCGGGCTCTACGGGGCTTTCAGCCCAGAGGTGTATCGGCGCGGCGTGATCCTGCTGCTGGCGCCGTCCCTCCGCCAGCAGACCGACGACGTCTTTGACGATGTCACGAAGACTTTGCAGAATTGGCTCACCGCACAACTCATTGCGATGACGGTCGTCGGCCTGCTCACCGCAGCCGGGCTCTGGGCAGCGGGCATACCTCTCGCCTTTGGACTCGGCCTGATCGCCGGCCTCCTCGCTTTCATCCCAAATATTGGGCCGATACTCGCCATCGCACCGGCCCTTCTGCTCGCTGCGGCACAAGGTCAGACAGCGATCTTGCTCGTCTTGGCGATTTATATCGGCGTTCAGACCTTGGAAAGCTATGCCGTGACGCCCCTCGTCCAGCAGGAGAAGGTGGACCTAGCGCCGGCGTTCGTCATTGCCGCACAGCTATTGATGGGAGCGCTGTTTGGACTCCTCGGCTTGGCACTGGCGACGCCGGTCGCCGCGGCCTTGATGACGCTGACAAAGCGGATCTACGTAAGACAGTATTTGGAGAGGGAGCCGCCCTCGACATAAGGATCCGCCGACCAAGCGGCGCGAGCCGCTGAGGGGTCCCCGTCTCGTCACGAGGGGCTCGAAGAAGGCACATTCCACCCGTTCGGCAGTGCCGCGTCCGGTGTGCGTCGGGGCCGGATTTCCCGAGATTTGGGGCATCCGGATGCGCTTGAGCGATCAGCAGGTCGAGGCGACCAGCACCGGCGCCAGCGTGAAAAGCGTGGCGACGAGGCCGATCCATAGTCCCAAGCGCGGGATCGTCGCGTGCGGCCCGAGGCGCGGCCCCACGTGGCGGAGCAGACCGAGACAGGCAAGGAGCCCGGCAAGGCCGACGAGCACGATGACCGCCCGCTGCAGGCTGACCGGGCCATAGAACACCGCGGGCCATCCGAGCGCGCATCCCAGGCCATGCAGTCCGTACGCGGTGGAGAAAGCCACCGCCCAGATGGTGGGGCCGGCGATGAGCCAGGCCAGCCAGCGCAGTCCCGGCCCGTTCATGCCGCCGCCGCCTGTGCCCAAATCCCCGCCATGCCCAAGGCAGCCACCGCCAGGGTGTAGCCGTGCCAGAGCCGCCAGCTGCGCAGGGCGCCGGATCTGCACGGCGGCGGTTCCCCGCGCCGCGCCTGATCCAAAGCATATGCGCCGAAGACCGCCGAGACGGCGACGTGCAGCCCCACATAGGCGATGATCGCCGCACGCACCGCATCGCCGGCATGCCGGGTCGGATCGGGAAGCTGCCAGATCGCCTGGGACACGAGCGCGAGCAGGGCGACGAAGACAAGGGTTGCGGCTGCGATCAGGCTGGCCGAAGGCCGCCCGCCGGCTTCGCTGCGCGACAGGGCACGCTGCGTGCAGACCGCGCCGGTGGCGAGAAGGGCCAGAACGGCGGCGGCGCCCGCCGCCAGGATCCGCGCATCCGGGGGCCAGGCCGGCATGGGGGCACCGGGCGAGACGAGCGACAGATAGGCCAGCCCGAACAGCAGTGAGGCAAAGAAGGTTCCGTCTGCGAACAGCAGGCATTGCAGCCCGCTCAGCGTCAGCGTCGTCCCGCTCCGAGGCCGGGTCGGCAGGCGCAGCCCCGCGGCGACGTCGATCTCCTCTCGGTCGTTGCCAGCGGGCGCCCGGCGCACCCACATCCAGATCAAGCCGACCACCGGGATCAGCGCCAGAACGGCGATCTCATAGAAGCCCGCCAGCATCAGCAGCACGAAGCCGCAAATGGCGAGCGCGAGGACGAACGGCAGAGCCGAATTGAACGGCAGGACGGCGACGTGCTCGGGCCGCGCCGTTCCCACCGACGTCACCAAGATCTCCCGCCGGCCGCGCGGGGCGCCGGGCAGGAAGCCCTCGCCGCGGGCCAAAGGCAGCATCGCTTCGATTGCCCCGGCGGCCTGCAGGGCCGCCCCCGGAAGCGAGGCGAAATTGTAGGTGGGCGGCGGCACCGCGAGCGCCCAGTCGAGGGTCGGCGCCCGCCAGGGATTGCGCGGGCTGCGCTTGCCGAGCAGGGCCTGCAGCACGATGTCCATCAGGAACAAGGCGAAGCCGATCGTCATGACGAAGCTGAAGAAGGACGAGGTGAGGTTCAGCCAGACCCATTCCGGATTGTCCGGATAGGTCGGGACCCGGCGCGGCATCCCCATCAGGCCGGTCAGGTGCATGATGAAGAAGGTGCCGTGGAAGCCGATCAGAACGAGCCAGAAGGCCGCCTCGCCGAGCCCCCTGATGCGGCGCCGGCCGCTCATCATCGGCATCCACCAGGTCACCCCGGCCATCATCGGGAAGACGAAGCCGCCGATCAGGACATAATGCAGATGGGCGGTGACGAAGGCGGTGTCGTGCGCCTGCCAGTTGAAGGGGACGACGGCCAGCATGACGCCGGTCAGCCCGCCCATCACAAAGGTGAGGAAGAAGCCGAGGACGTACCACATCGGCATCTTCAATTCCGGTCGGCCACGCCACATCGTGCCGATCCAGGCGAAGATCTGCACGGCCGTCGGCACGGCGACCAGCATCGAGGCCGCCGAGAAGAAGGCCAGCGCCAGATGGGGAATGCCCACAGTGAACATATGGTGGACCCAGAGCCCGAAGCTCAGGAACACCATCCCCAAAATCGCGGCGACGACGGCGCCATAGCCGACGATCCGGGTGCGGCACAGCACCGGAATGACCGTCGACAGGACGCCGGCGGCGGGGAGGAAGATGATGTAGACCTCGGGATGACCGAACAGCCAGAACAGGTGCTGCCACAGCAGCGGATCGCCGCCGCGCGCGGGGTCGAAGAAGGGCCAGCCGAACGCGCGCTCCATTTCGAGGAGAACCGAGCCGAGGATCAGCGGCGGGAAGCCCGCCAGCATCATCGCGGCCGTACCGAGCATGTACCAGGCGAACAGCGGCATCTGCGTCAGCTTCATGCCGGGCGCCCGCAGACGCAGGATCGAGACCATGAGCTCGATCGCCGCCGACAGCGCCGAAATTTCGACGAAGGTGACGCCCAGCAGCCAGACATCGGCGTTGACGCCCGGGGAATAGGTGCGCCCGGACAGCGGGGTGTACATGAACCACCCCTCGCCCGGAGCGACCCCGGCCAACAGAGCGATGATCAGGATGGTTCCGCCGAGCAGGTAGCACCAATAGCCGAAGGCCGAGAGGCGGGGAAAGGCGAGATCCCGGGTCCCGAGCATCTTCGGCAGCAGATACATCGCCAGCCCCTCGAGCAGCGGGATGGCGAACAGGAACATCATGATGCTGCCGTGCATCGTGAAGATTTGGTTGTAGAGCGCCGTATCCAGAAACGCCCCGTCCGGGGTGGCGAGCTGCGAGCGGATCAGCATGGCGAGGAGGCCGCCTATGCCGAAGAACACGAACGCCGTGCCCATGAAGCGCAGGCCGAGCGTGCTGTGGCTCAGGCTCGTGACCTGTCCCCAGAGCCCGGGATCGTTGCGCCAGACCCGGTCCAGCTCCCGGTGAAGCGCCAGGGCGCGGCGGGGCGGATTTTCCGGGGCCGGGGCGCCGGCGGCGACGGCATCGCGCGCGGTCATAAGCGGGCCTCCCCGACGCGCGGCGGCGGCCAATCGGCGGGATCGTGCGCGATCACCTGGAACCGCATGGTCGCGTGCTCCAGCCCGCAGAACTCGGCGCAGAGCCCCTCATAGGTGCCGGGCTGGGCGACTTCGATGCGCAGCCGATTCTGTCGTCCCGGGATCGCATCCATCTTTCCCCCGAATTGCGGCACCCAGAAGGAATGGATCACGTCCTCGGCGGTGATGAGCACATCCACCGGCTGGCCGGCAGGGATGTGCAGAATGCCCTCCGCCTGAACCGGACCGTCCGGGCCGGGATAGGTGAAGGTCCATGACCATTGCCGGGCATGCGCCCGCACCTCCAGCGCCGGACCGTGCGGCAGGATCCGCTCGCCGACCCACAGCGCGGCGGCGAGCGTGGCCGTCAGGACCACGAGCGAGAAGGCGACGCCGAGCCCGAAGGTCCAGCGCGTCTCCGGAACGTCGCGCGGAGGCCCGAAACCCGCGGCGACCAGCACGAGCACCAGAAGGGTCAGCGCGGCGGCTCCCGCCAGCATCGCCCAGAGCAGCCAGGCGATATCCTGCGCGATCGGCCCCGCCGGCGACAATGTCGAGAGCGGGCCCTGACATCCTGCCAGGATCAGCGGAACCGCGAGCAAGCCTGCGCACTTCCCCGAAGAGCCCGGAACCGCGCTGGAGACCCCATGGACATGCGCCCCGAACTGACGGACCCGCTGGAAGAACGCCGGGCGCTGCAGGATACGGAATCGAAGATCGCCCTTGCCGGCCACCCGCTGCACGCGATGCTCGTCGCCTTTCCCATCGCCCTGTCCTTCAGCACGTTGGGCGCCGACCTCCTTTATGCCTGGACCGGCGCCGCGTTCTGGGCCGAGGCGGCGGGCTATGCGGTCTTTGGGGCGTTTTCCATCGGTGTTTTGGCGGGGCTCACCGGCACAGCCGAATTGCTGCTCGTCCGCGGCATCCGCAGCCGCTCGGCGAGCTGGACGCATTTCATCCTCGCCGTCATGTTGCTCTCGCTCCTGGGCGCGAACTGGATCCTTCGCATCGGGGATCCCGAGGGCGCGGTGCTGCCGGTCGGCCTCGCTTTGTCGCTGGTCGCGGCGGGGATGACCGCTCTGACCGGCTGGCATGGCGGGAAGCTGGTGTTCGACTATCAAATCGGCACCAAATCGGACGGGATCGATCGTCCCTGAGGCACTCTGAAATCGTGCGGCAGGGCGTCGATCATCGGTTGAAAATCCGGCTTGGCGAGCACGAGATAGAGCACCGCGCCCATGCACAGCAGACTGGCCGGCAGCGCGATCAACGCAGGCGGCATGCGGTAGGATCCCCTATGCTCGGCGGCACGAACCGCCAGATGCCCGAGCCAGGCATGGACGAGAACCATGCCGACCACCGCCAGCAGCTTGGCCATCAACCACGTCTCGCGGACCTCGGCCGCGAAGATCAGCCCCGTCCCCGCCGAAATGGCGACGACGGCCGCGGGCGTGACGACCCGCGTATAGGCGGCGTGAACCAGCAGCCGGAACTCCGAAAACCCTGCCTGCGTGCGAACCTCCTCCCGTCTGCCATACACTTGGAGAATGATCGGCAGCGCGATCAGCCCGGCGCACCACAGGCTGAGCGCGGCAATATGGACGCCCTTCAGCAGGGCGATCATGGCAGCGCGACCTCCCGCCAGCTCTGTCTGAGCAGGAGCCCGCCCAGCAGAGCCAGCGGGATCAGGCCCGGCCCCCACATGACGAGCCCGGCGAGCTGCTGGTCGGCCAGCGCGTCGAGGCCGTAGCCGGCGGTCAGTCCGAGATGCTCCGAATAAAGGATGCGCGGCGAGAAAGTGAGGATGGCAGCGATCAGCCCCATCTGGCCCATCAATCCGAACACGAGGCCAATAGATGCGACCCTTTCGGCCGAACGGTCCGCGTGCAGCACGTCGGACCAGAAGAGCCACGCGGCGCCCAGCAACCCAGCCTGCATCAGCCAGTAGATGGTTGGGCTGTTCCAGGCGAGCGTGTAAGCGGCAGGCAAATGCCACAGCCACAAGAAGACGGAGAGTGCGACGAACCCGCCGATCCGCGTCATCGGAAGGCGCAGCGGCCAGGCCAGCGCCAAGGCCGGGGCTGCCGCGAGGACCACGACGAGATGATGCAGCCCGCGCGCAGCGAACAGCGCGACCGTCAAAGCGCACAACGGGGAGACATAGGCGAGAAACAGCGCCGCGCTCGCCGCACAGGCCGCCCTCCTGCGGCCGCCGCGGAGCAGAGCCATTGCAACGAGCGGGGCGGCGGAGAGAGCGAGCGGCAGGGGCGCGAGGTTCCACGCCGTCAGAAGCGTCTCGGGCGCAGGACCACAATAGGGAATGATCTGGTCCAAGCCGACACTCCTTGAGCAGACGGGGATCCGGCGCGGGGGCGGGAGCGTCGCCGAGAAAACCCAAGACCTCGTATGCGGCACGCGATCCGCGCGCGGATCCATCCATCGTCGATGCGCCTGCTGTGCGGCAGAGCACACGGTGAAGCCAACGATCGGCGCGCGATGGAGTTCCGGTTAGTCCTGCTTTCGCTTGCGACGAGGGAGACATTTCTGCTTCGGAGGCACTGGCCGCGACTTTGGCGCCGGTATGGGGCGCCGACAGCCGGTGCACCACAGCAGTCAGTCCGGGTGGATCCGCACGGGAACGGACTTGGCCGCCGGCGTCTTGCTGTCCTGTGCGAAGTGCCAGAGCGGGATCAGCGCGTTGCATTCGGGAAAATAGGACGCGCAGGTGCCGGGCGGCAGATCGTAATCGATCACCCGGAAACCGCCCATGGCGCGATGAATGCCGTCCTCCACCGCCGTCACCAGACGCGCCATGCCATTCTCGGCAAGGCCGAGCCGCATCCGGTCGTCCCGGTTCATCATGATGATCATGCGCGATCCGCTGATCCCCCTGAGCCGGTCCGAATTCCCATAGACCGTGGTGTTGAACTGGTTGTTCGACCGCAAGGTGATCAGGCGCAGGATGTCGACGTCCGCACCGTCGTCAAAGCTCGCGCACAAGGCTTTGGGCCGCTGGAAATTCGCCTTCCCGTTGGGCGTCGCCCATTCGCGTCGGCGGGCAGCCACGGGCCGGGGAAAGCCGCCGGGGGTGTCGAGGCGGGCGTTGAAATCCCGGAAATCATCGGGAAACGTCTGTTCTATGGCATCGCGCACCAGCGCGTAGTCGCCGACCCACTGGTCCCACGGCACCCGGGGATTGGCCGGCAATGTGGCTTTGGCGATTTCCGCCACGATGCGCGGCTCCGACAGCAGACCTTCCGCCGCCGGCTCGAACTTGCCCCGCGACGCATGGATGCAGGTGGTGGAATCCTCGATGGTCACGATTTGAGGGCCGCAGGCCTGACGGTCGATCTCCGACCGGACGAGAGTCGGGAGTAAATAGGTGGACTTTGCGACGATGAGGTGGGTTCGATTGAGCTTGGTGGCGATCTGCACCGAGAGGTCGAGGTCCCGCCACTTCTCCTCCATCAGCCCGCGTTCGGGAATCGCCCGGACGAAATTGCCTCCGAGCCCGATGAAGGCGCGGATCTTGCCCGCCACCACGGCTTCGCAGGCCTCAACGGTGTTCAAGCCGTCCTTGCGCGGCGGCTGGAAGCCGAATTGCTCGGCCAAACGATCCAGCGGCACCAGATCGGCCTTCTCGGCAATGCCCACCGTGCGCTGGCCTTGCACATTGGAGTGACCGCGCACCGGGCAGATGCCCGCGCCGGGCTTGCCGATCTGCCCGCGCATCAGCAGCAGATTGACCAGGGTCTGGACATTGTCGACACCGAGGCGGTGCTGCGTCAGCCCCATGCCATAGATCGCGATCACCGATCGCGCTTTGGCGAAGGTGTGCGCCGCAGCTTCGAGGGCGGCCTGCGGCAGGCCGGACTCGCGCCGGATCTCGTCCCAGGAGGTCTCCCGCACCATCGCCTCGAACGCGGGAAAGCCATCGGTATGTTCCGCGATGAAGGCCGCATCCAGAACCCGCGCGCCGCCCGCCGCTTTGGCGTCGTCGTCGAGCGCGAGCAGGGTCTTGGCGATCCCGACCATGGCGGCGATGTCGCCGCCGGCGCGGACCTGATAATATTGGGTCGCGATGAGCGTCGGGCTGTTCTTGAGCATCTGGCCGGGACGCTGCGGATTGACGAATTCCTCCCACCCCTTCTCGCGCAGCGGATTGAAGACGACGATCGGCACGTCGCGCTCGCGCGCTTCCTGAAGGCTGTGCAGCAGTCTCGGTGAGTTGGTCCCGACATTCTGGCCGAACGAGAAGATGCAATCCGTCTTCTCAAAATCCTCGAGAAGGACGGTCCCGACCGGCGTTCCGATGCTCGGCGGCAAGGCGACGGACGTCGTTTCGTGGCACATGTTGGAACTGTCCGGCAAATTGTTGTTGCCATAGATCCGGGCCAGAAGCTGATACATGTAGGAGGTTTCGAGGGAGGCGCGCCCGGAGGCGTAGAAAACGACGGTCTCGGGGTCGTAGGAGCGCAGTTTCTCGCCGATCTGCATGAAGGCCTCGTCCCACGAGACCTCCACATACGTATCGCTGGTGACGTCGTAACGCATCGGATGGGTCAGTCGCCCCTCATTCTCCAGGTCGTGGTCCGACCATCCGAGCAATTCCGAGACGGTATGACGGGCGAAGAAATCCGGGGTCGTGCGATGGGACGTCAGATCCCAGAACGTCGCCTTCGCGCCATTTTCGCAGAATTCCGCGACATGCGGCCGGGCGGGCTTGGCCCATGCGCAGCTCGTGCACATGTACCCGCCCGTTTTGTTGTGATCTTTAAGCAGCGTCGCGACCGTGGAAACGGCCCGCTGCTCGGTCGCATGCTGCAGGAGAGATTTCGCGGACCCCCAGCCCCCGACCGGCTGATCATAGTCTTCGTGGCGCGCGCGGTCCGGCATATCATTCTCCCTGAGGTCAAGGGGCTAAAGGATCCATTGTCCGGCCGGGTTCCCAAACGTAAGGCAAGGGGCGACACATATGTGTGAGGCGTGTTTGATCAGCGTTCCCATCCTTGCGGGTGCCTCCTCGGTCCGCCCCTGCTCTGGCGCAGAACAAACAGAATATCGCCCTGCCCTATCCGGTCTACTTTCATTTAATCATCAAATAAACATAATGCATTAAATCATCAGAACAAATTTCGCGGACACGAACCAAAAGTACATAATGAAATGCAGATCATGCAAAATCAATAAAGTGAACTATGATTACGAATATTGAAAACTACTTCTCGAAGGGGTGTGGCCGCTGCGCACGTTTCGCGACAGCGGAATGCTCCGTGCAGCGGTGGCGCGAAGGGTTGAACCATCTCCGCGGGCTTTGCCGCCAGGTGGGCCTCGTCGAGACCGTGAAGTGGGGGCATCCCTGCTACCGGCATGCCGATCGCAACGTCGTCATCATCGGCGCCTTCCGCGGCGACTTCCGCCTCAGCTTCTTCGACGCGGCCCTGATGCAGGACCCCGCGGGCATGCTGGAGAAGCAAGGGCCCAACACGCGCCACCCCGACATGATCCGCTTCACCACCGCCGCGCGCGTGGCGGAGATGGAACCGTCGATCCTCGCCTACCTGACCGAAGCGATGGGCCATGCCGAAGCCGGCATTCGCCCCCCGAGGGCCGCGATCGAGATCGACCTGCCCGACGAATTGGCGGAGGCGCTCGCCGCCGACCCGGACCTCGCCGCGGCCTTCCAGGGCCTGACGCCGGGACGGCAGCGGAGCTACGTCATCCACCTGACCACGACAAAGTCGCCCGCGACGCGCCGGGCTCGCATCGAAAAGGTCCGCGACAAGATCCTGGCGGGAAAAGGCGCGACGGAACGCTGACCGGCGCCCGGGACGCGTGCGACCGACTTCCGAGCCCGCCCCGACCGCAGCCGGAACGGACCCGCCGACGATCTTGCGCACCCGGAGAGCCGCCCCGCGGGGAAGGCCGCGGAACGCGGCCCCGCTGAGGCCGGGACCTCGCATTTAAGACTTTCCGGAAAGGCTGATTTTCCTTCTCGCCTTTTCCTCCATCCCGCCCGCCCCTTTAGCTTGCCTGCAACAAATGCCGGCCGCCCCGCATCGGCCGGTGGGAAGGGAAGAAATGGAAACTGGGGGATCTCCTCGCGCGGCCCTGGTGACGGGCGCCGCCGCAGGGCTCGGGCACGCCATTGCGATGGCGCTCGCCCGCAGCGGCACCCGCGTCGCCCTCGCGGACATCGCGGAGGAGGGACTTGCGCAGGCGGCGCAGGCCTGCGGCCCCGGCTCCGTCGCCCTGCCCCTCGACCTGCGCCACGCCGACAGCATCACAGCGTGCCTTGCCGCCGCGGCCGAAAAGCTCGGTCCTCTCGATCTCCTCGTGAACAATGCCGGCGTCGCGCTGCACCGCCCCGCTTTGGACCTCACCTGGTCGGAATGGGACACCGTGCTCGACGTCAACCTCAAGGGGGCTTTCTTCATGAGCCAGGCGTTCGGCGCCCGGCTCGTTGCCGAAAAGCGGCCGGGCGCCATCGTCAACATCGCCTCCACGCACGGCATCGTCGCCCTGGCGGACCGGGCGGCGTACGGCATCGCCAAAGCCGGGGTGATCCATCTCACCAAGATGCTCGCGGTGGAATGGGCGCGCTTCGGCATCCGGGTGAATGCAATTGCGCCCGGCACGGTCATGACCCCCTCCCGGGCCGAACTCCTGAAGGCGCCCGAAGCGCGCGCGCGCATGCTCGACCGCATTCCTCTCGGGCGGTTCCCGACCGCGCAGGAGGTGGCCGAGGCCGTGCTTTATCTCGCCGGCGACGGGGCGGCCTCGGTGACCGGACACACCCTCGTTCTCGACGGTGGCACAACTGTCTGCTGAGCCCAGCCACGCGGCGCACCCGCACGCCCCGCAAGACGGCTGGATGTCCGCGCTGGCGGCCATGATGCTGCTGCAGGCGACGGCGTCCTTCCTCAACCAGATGCTGCCGACGCTGGCGCCCATCCTGCAGGTGGAACTGGGTTGGCCCGATACGCTGGTCGGCTATCTCGTCGCCTTGTCCACGATCGGGGCCATCGCGTTTCTCGTGGCGGGAGGACCTTTGGTCCGCGGCGCGGGACCGATCCGCGCGGTGCAGGCGGGGCTCGGCCTCGGCATGCTGGGCGTGGCGCTGCTCCAGGTGCCCGTCCTGGTCGCGCCGCTGCTCGCCAGCATCCTGATCGGACTGGCCTACGGCCCGTCCACGCCGGCCGGCAGCGATGTCCTGATGCGCTATGCGCCGGTGCGCCATCGCACCCTGATCTTTTCCCTGAAGCAGGCTGGCGTGCCCCTCGGGGGCGCGCTCGCCGGGCTGCTGCTGCCGCTGCTCGCCGCGGCCTTCGGCTGGCGTGCGGCGCTGTGGGGCGTGATCGGCATCCTGGCCGCGGCGGTTCTCGCTGTGCAGGGCGTGCGCGGCCGGGTGGATGCCGGGCGGGACCGCTCGCGCTTGCGGATGCGGCTGGTATTTTCGCCCGCAAATGTGCGCGAGCCCTTCGCGGCGCTGGCGGCGGGACAAAGCTTGCGCCGCATCGCCTTGGCCGGCGGCTTCCTCGCCATGGCCCAAGGCGGATGGAACGCCTTTCTGGTGACCTATCTGGTGCGCGCCGTGGCGCTGTCCCCCGTGCAGGCCGGCCTGGTCTTCGCGGTGATGCAGACCGCCGGCGCGTTCGGACGCATCGGAATCGGCTGGCTCGCGGACAGGGTGGGCTCGGGGATCTCGGTCACGCGCGCGTCCGCGGCGTCCGCCGGCGCCGCGACCCTCGCTTTGGGACTGGCCGGGCCGGACTGGCCGCTGCCGGCGCTGCTCGGTCTCGCCGGGATCGCCGGCCTCACCGTGTCCGGGTGGAACGGCGTGCAGCTGGCCGAGATCGCCCGCCGGGCGCCGCGGCATCTGGTCGGCGAAGCCTCGGCGGGCGGCACGGTGTTCGTGTTTCTGGGTTTTGTCGCCGGCCCCTCCGTGTTCGCGATGCTGCTCGCGCTCACCGGGCGCTACGATGTGCCGTGCTTCGCCCTCGCGGCCATGCCGCTCGTGGCCGTGGCGCTGCTGACCGGCGTGCGGCGCGCGTGAGAGCCGCGATCGCCGGACGCAGGTGCCGGCCCGCGCTTCACCCCATCCGGGTAATGGAAATCAGGAAATCGAGGAACACGCGCACCTTCGCCGGCAGATGGCGATTGGCGGGATACAGCACGGAGATCGGCGTGCCCTCCACGGCATAATCGGCGAGGATGGATTCGACGTCGCCGCGCTCGAGGTCCTTGCGCACCAGCCACCAGGTGCCGCGGATAATGCCGAGCCCCGCCACCGCCGCCTCGCGCAGGGCATCGCCGCTATTGAGGACGGCATTGCCCTTCACGTGAACGATGATCTCCGGCCCCTTGGGATTGGCGAAATGCCATTCCGGCCCGGTGCGGTTTCCGGTGATGCAATTGTGGTGGATCAGATCCTGCGGCGTGCGCGGTGTGCCGTTCGCTTTCAGATAGGCCGGCGCGGCGACGGTGACCTGGGGGCTGCGCAGCAGCAGGCGCGTGATGAGCCGGGAATCGGTGATATGGCCGGTGCGCACCGCCACGTCATACCCCTCCGCCACCAGGTCGATGGGCTTGTTGCTGTCGCTGAAATTCAGATCGAGCGTGATGTCGGGGTATCGGCTGAGAAAAGCTGGAAGCTCCGGCACGAGGGTGACGCGCCCGAAGGACAGCGGCACCACTGCGCGGATGCGCCCGCGCGTCGCGACATTGCCGCGCTGGAGGGCGAGTTCCGCATCCTCGAGGTCGGTGAGGATCTGGACGGCCCGCTCATAGAATTCCTGCCCGTAATCGGTGGTGCTCAGTTGGCGCGTGGTGCGGTTGAAAAGCTGGGTGCCGAGCTCGTCCTCCAGCCGGGTAATGGTCTTCGTGACGGCGGAAACGGACATGCCCAGCTTCCGCGCGGCGGCTGTGAATCCGCCGCTGTCCGCCACCCGGGTGAAGACGCTCAAAGCGAGAAACTTGTTCATGTTCGTCCCTGTCCGGCGTCGGCCCGCCAATCCCGTCTGTGGGCGGAGCCGCCGGCCCAAATCCCCGTTTTCGCATTTGCGAAAAAACATCCGGGAGTGAGCCGGTCCTTATGGTTGGTTTGGCCGATATTCCCGGAACGTATGGAAAGAATCAATTTCTCAATCGGACATTTCATCTGGGAAGCGCGCGGCTAATCTGGCGCCCAGGGACATAACCCTAAGCGCCGGCGGTCCGACCGGCGATGCACTTGCGGTCAATGCAAGGCGAGGGAAGGAACGCCATGAAGGTCGAAAGCAATGGGTGCGCGCTACACGTCCGCCTCGACGGCCCCGACGATGCGCCGGTCATCATGCTCAGCCACGGCATCGCCACCGATCTCGGCATCTGGGACGGCCTCGTCCCCCATCTCGTCCCGACCCACCGGGTGCTGCGCTACGATTCGCGCGGGCATGGCGCATCCGCGGCGATACCGGGCGCCTACAGCCTGGCCCTTCTCGCCGACGACGTGGTCGGCATTCTCGATGCGCTCAACATCTCGGCGGTGCATTTCGCCGGCCTCTCCATGGGCGGCATGGTGGGGCTGGAACTGGCCGTGCGCGCCCCGGCCCGCATGATGTCCATCGCGGTCTGCGATGCCCGCGGCACCGCGCCCCCCTCCTATCGCGAAGCCTGGGCGCAGCGCAGCCGGCAGGCCCGGGACGGCGGCATGGAAACCATGGTGGAAAGCTCGGTTTCCCGCTGGTTCACCCCCCACTTCCTCGCGCACCGGCCGGCCGAGGTGGAGGGCATGCGCGACAGCATCCGCCGCACCTCGGTCGATGGCTATTGCGGCTCCGCCGCCGCTTTGTGCGAGCTGGATCACGAGATCCATCTCGCGGCGGTTCGCGTGCCCCTGCTGTTCCTCACCGGCGCCCAGGACCAGGGGGCACCGCCCGACGTGGTGCGGGCGATGCACGCGAAGGCACCCGGCTCGACCTATGTGGAACTGCCGGATGCGGGGCATATCTCCGTCATGGAGCAGCCCCGCCTGTTCGCCGACGCCTTGCTGGGCTTCATCGCCGCGGCGGACTCGGCGCAGGCGAAGCAGATCCCGCGCGCGCGGGCCTGACGTTCCGATCGAACCGCCCGCCGATCGCCCCTGAGGCCTATCCGAAGAGAGACCCATGAGCCGCATCGCCCTGCTGACGCGGGAGGGGCTTAGCCCCGCCCAGACCGAGGTCTACAATTCCATCAATGCCGGCGCGCGCGGCGGGGTGCGGGGGCCGTTCCGCGTGCTGCTGCATTCGCCGGATCTCGCGCGCCGGGTGGAGCAATTGGGCGTCTATGTCCGCTTCCAGTGCAAGGTGCCGGAGCGCCTGCGGGAACTGGCCATCGTCACCGTCGCCGCCCATTGGCGCGCGGCCTATGAATGGTACGCGCACGCGCCGCTGGCGCAGAAGCAGGGCATCACGGAAACCGCGCTGGCCGCCATCGCGCAGGGCGAAACCCCCGATTTTTCCGAGGCGGGCGACCGCATCACCCATGCCTATGTCGCGCATCTGCTGAAGGCCGGACGCGTGTCGGATGCGGTCTATGGCGAGGCCAAGGCCCTACTGGGGGAGGACGGCATCGTCGATCTCACCGGGCTCGTCGGCTATTACACCCTGCTTGCCCTGCAACTCAACGCCTTCCAGGTTCCGGTGCCGGACGACGCCGAAACACCCTGGCCCGTGGCGGAGTGAGGGACGTGAACGTCAGCAGCGAGGCGCTCGCGAAGCCGCATCGCCGGGAGAGCGGGGCGCACCTCCCGCGATCCGCGGAGCCTGCGCCCACGTCCCGGGTCTGGGAACATGGCCTGCCCGCGCTCGGCGTCCTCGCGGGCATCATCCTGGTGCTCGGCCCCTTCCTCGCCACCGTCATCCGCAGTCTGCTCTATTGGGACGTGGACGGGACGGTCAGCGTCACGCTGTTGAACTTCACCAACCTGCTCGGCGATCCCCGCTTCCTGGAAGCCGCGCGCAACACGCTGCTGTGCGGGGTGGGGGCGACCGTCTTCAGTTGTGTCCTCGGCGTGTCGCTGGCCTGGATCGTCTCGCGCACCGACGTGCCGGGTCGCGGGTGGTTCGAGGTGGCGAACCTCATCCCCTTCTTCCTGTCGCCTTATGTCGGCGCGGAAGCGTGGCGCTTTCTGGCCGCGCCCGGCAGCGGCATCCTCCACCGGCTCGCGGAGCAATATTTCGGGCTGAAACTGCCTTTTCTCAACATTTACGGGTTGGGGGGCGTCATCTGGGTGCTGTCGATCTTCTACACGCCTTATGTCTATCTGTTCGTCATCTCACCTTTGCGGCGCATGGATTCGGCGCTCGAGGATGCCGCGCGGGTGCACGGCGCCTCGTTCGTCTACACGCTGCGCCGCATCACCCTGCCCTTGCTGATGCCGGCCCTGCTGTCGGCGGCGATGATCGTGTTCGTCACCAGCGCCGGCCTGTTCGACGTGCCGTTCGCGCTTGCCGCGACCCATGGCATCCGCACCGTCCCCACCGAAATCTATTCCTCTCTGCAATACCCGTCCGATTTCGGCCGCGCGTCGGCCTTCGGCATGCTGATGCTGTGCCTGACCGTGTCGCTCACCCTGTGGCAGCGTCACTATCTCGCCGCGCGCCGGTTCGAGACCGTGAGCGGCAAGGGCTATCGCCCGCGCATCATCGTGCTTTCGCCGCTGGGCAAGGTGGCCGCGCTCGGTCTCGAACTGCTGTTCGTCGGCGTCGGCGTGGTCCTGCCCATCATCGCCCTGATCATGGTCTCGCTGCAGAGCATCTGGACCGGCCAGTTCCGCACCGGCTTCTTCACGTTCGACAATTTCAGCTACGTCCTGCTGAACTACGACCTCACCCGCACCGCCATCGGGAACAGCCTCATCCTGGCGGTCACGGGGGCGAGCATCGGCGTCGGCCTCAGCGTGCTGCAGAGCTATTTCCTCACCCGGGGCCCGGCGCGCGGCCGCGGCTTCATCGAGGCGGTGCTGTCGCTGCCGATCGGCATTCCCGGCATCATTCTGGGCCTCGGCTTCCTGATCCTGGCCGTGCGCACCCCGCTCTACAGCACGCTCTGGATCATCCTCATCGCCTATGTCGCGCATTTCTTCCCGCTGGCGGTGCGCACGGTGACGGCCATGCTGGTCGCCATCAATCCGGAGCTGGAGCAGAGCGCGCGGGCGAGCGGCGCCACCTGGTGGCAGACCATGCGCTACGTGCTGCTGCCGCTGCTGAAGCCGGCTTTGATCGCCGCCTGGCTCATGCTGTTCGTGATCTTCATCCGCGAACTGGGCTCCACCATCCTTCTGTTCGGTCAGGGCACGGAGACCATCTCGGTCGCCCTGGTGGCGCTGAGCGAGCGGGATTTCGGCTTCGTGGCCGCGTTGGCGATGATCCAGGTCGTCCTGCTTCTGTCCGCCTTCGCCTTGTTCCGTGTCACCCGCACCTCGCTGGTGCAGGACTGAATTGGAGGACGCCGTGAAAAGCGATCCGTCGAGCTTCGTCACCGTCCGGGGCCTGAAGAAAACCTTCGGATCCTATACCGCTCTCAGCAACATCTCTCTCGCCGTGGAAGAGGGGCACACCCTTGCTTTGCTCGGCCCCTCCGGCTGCGGCAAGACCACCATGCTGCGCTGCCTCGCCGGGCTGGAGACGGCGGACGAAGGCTATATCGAGATCGCCGGCAAGGTGGTATTCGACAGTTCCCGGCGCATCAATCTGATGCCCGAGGCGCGGCAATTGGGCATCGTGTTCCAGTCCTACGCCGTATGGCCGCATATGAGCGTGGCGGAGAATGTCGGCTTTCCCCTGAAGGTCCGCAGGACGCCCAAAGCGGAGCTGGAGGCCCGGGTCCGCCGCATGCTGGACGTGGTGGGCCTCGGGGCCTGGTACGACCGCCCGGCCACCCAATTGTCGGGCGGCCAGCAGCAGCGCGTGGCGCTGGCCCGGGCCCTGGTTCACGAGCCGCGTCTGGTTCTGTTCGACGAGGCGCTCTCGAACCTCGATGCGCAGCTCCGCGAGCAGATGCGCATGGAGCTGTCCATGCTCCAGGACCGTCTCGGCTTTACCGCCATCTATGTGACCCACGACCAGTCCGAGGCGTTCGGCCTGGCGGACCGGATCATCGTGATGAATCGCGGCCATATCGATACAGAGGGCGCACCGCGCGACGTCTTCGATCGCCCGGCTACCCCCTTCGTGGCGCAGTTTCTCGGCCTCAACGTGCACGAAGGCGAGGTCATCGAGGTGGCGCGGACCCCGCCCTTCGGCGCCGTGTCCGGGCCGACCGCGAACTGGGCCCAGGTGGCGCTTCCCGGCGGCACTGCGGTCTGGGGCAAGCTCGGCCATGACCGCCAATTGAAGGCCGGCAGCCCGGCGCTGATCTGCGTCCGGAAGGAACATGTGCGGATCGCGGCCGGCGGCGTCGGCGGCCCCCAGGCCTTCCCGGCCGTGGTGCGGGCGGCCTCGTTCCAGGGATTGTTCGAAGAATACATCGTCGATGTCGCCGGCGTGGAATTGCGCGCCATCCAGCCCAGCGCCGGCGTGCGCTCGGGCGACAGCGTCGCCGTCGGCCTCGCGCCCGAGCAGTGCATCGTCCTGTCCCGCGACATGTAGGACCCACGACGTTCCAGCCAGTCCGCTCGGGCGCGGCGGACCGGTCCAACAGGGGCGAAAGACCCCGATCCAAGCGCCCTCAGGAGGAGACATTCATGACATTGCGCACCACGGCCCTCGCGGCCCTCATGTTCGGCGCCGTCGCGCTGGGCCAGGCCTCGGCCCAGGAGGCCCCCGCTTTGAAAGGCGCCTCGCCCGAGGAAAAGGCGCGCGTCGGCGCCCTCATCGAGGGCGCGGTCAAGGAGGGCAGCCTGTCCTATTGGGACACGGTGATCCAGCCCGGCACCAACGACAAGCTGGTCCGCGCGTTCAAGGAACGCTACGGCCTGCCGGCAGCGTTCAAGGTCAACTACACCCTCTCCCAGACCGGCGACCTCGTCACCCGCATCGAGCAGGAGCTGGGCGCCAGCCGCGTCACCATCGACGTCGCCGCCATCTCCGCGCCCATCTGGGTGTTCGAGCGGATGAACAAAGGCGAGCTGCTGGAATATCGCTCGCCGGAATACGCGCATTATAAGCGCATCTTCGAAGCGGGACTGGGCGTCGACGGCTATTTCGCATTCAACGGCGGATATGTCTTCGTGCCGATGTGGAACAGCGAGAATCTGGACTTCAAGGGCAAGTCCTACACCGACATGATCGCGGCCGTGCCCGAGGGCAAGCTGAGCATGGGCGACGCCGCCAATTCCACCACCTTCCTCGCCACTTATATGGGCCAGCGGACCGTTCTGCCGGCGGACTTCTTCACCAAGCTCGCCGCCAAGAAGCCCATCCTCCTGCGCCGCTCGGAGCAGCTCGCGGCCGGATTGGTGACCGGCGAGCAGACCATGACGCTGTCGGGCATGCCCACCCGCGCCTACCAGATGAACCAGAAGGGCGCGAAGCTGAAATTCGTGTTCCCGAAGGAAGGCGTGATGCTGCTGGCCCCCAGCACGTTCATCCTCGCCAAGGCGCCCCATCCCAACGCCGCCAAATTGTGGATCGACTTCATCCTCTCCGAGACCGGCCAGAAGATCCTCACCGAGAGCGAGGCGCTGATTTCCGGCCGGGCCGGCTTCAAGAGCCCGATCCCGGAATATTCGCCGCCGATCGAGAGCCTGAACCTGATCAAGTTCGACTGGAGCAAGCTCAACGTCCAGGACATGGCCAAGGCCAAGGCCGACTGGCTCAACACCTTCAATCCGTGATGGCGCAGCCGGGCGGCGGACTCCCTCCGCCGCCCGGCCGACCACCGAGTCCGGAGGCGCCGATGTCCCTCGCAGCCCTGCATATGGAATCCGACAGCCTGGACCCCCGGCGCTTCCGCACCGTGATCGGCGCCTTCGCCACGGGGGTGGCGGTCATCACGACCGCCTTCGAGGGCGCATTCCACGGCATGACCATCAATTCCCTCACCTCGGTCTCGCTGGACCCGTGCCTGCTG
This sequence comes from Aquabacter spiritensis, assembly GCF_004346185.1. GTDB lineage: Bacteria > Pseudomonadota > Alphaproteobacteria > Rhizobiales > Xanthobacteraceae > Aquabacter > Aquabacter spiritensis. The sequence continues at coordinate 927,385 of NZ_SMAI01000001.1, forward strand.
CTGGTCTGTCCCCGGCGCGGCAGCGCCACCGGGGCGGCGATCCGCGGCAGCGGCGCGTTCGCGGTCAACATCCGCGCCGCCGATCAGCGCGACCTCTCCCATCGCTTCGTCCGCGCGGACATCGCGGAACGCTTCGCCGAACTCGACATCGAACTCGGCCCGCGCGGCGTGCCGCTTTTGCCCGGCGCCATCGCCCATCTCTGCTGCCGCGTCTCGGCCATCCATCCCGGCGGGGACCACGAGATCGTGGTGGGCGAAGTGCGCACCTGCTCGGACGCGGGCGGCCATCCCTTGCTGTTCCACAAAGGCAGCTTCGGCGCCTTTCGCGGCGACGCCTGACACCCCCGCCGAGCGGCGCCAGCGCGCAATGATTTCGGACAAAAAGGAAAAGTAAATTTTCGAATTCCGGACGTTTTAGAAAGTCCAGCCAACTTCTATCGTCGCGGCCAGAGTCAATCCGTGGAACGCCCCACCGGGCCTTTCGCCTGTCCGGCGCCCCCCCGGCGCCGAGACATTCCCCATCGGAGCATTGTCATGAAGATTGGGTACTTCACCATGCCGGTCCATCCCATCGAACGGGATTGGAGCGAGACCCTGAGGGAAGACCGCGAGGCGGTCATCCTCGCCGACCGGCTGGGTTTCAACGACGCCTTCATCGGGGAGCATCTGTCCGACCGCTGCGAAACCATCACCAACAGCATGATGTTTCTCGCCTCCCTGGTCTCGGACACCAAGACCATCAAGCTGGCGACCGGCACCTCCAACCTCTCCCAGACGCACCCCACTTTGATCGCGGCCCAGGCGGCCATGCTCGACCATCTGGCGGGCGGCCGCTTCATCCTCGGCATCAGCCCCGGCGCCCTCACCACGGACGCGGAGGCGCTCGGCATTCTGGACGAGGACCGCAACAAGATCTTCGCCGAGGCGATCGACGTCATCCTGGAGATCTGGCAGCGCGAGGCGCCCTACGACATCGACCTGCCCGGCAACCGCTTCAAAGTCTCGACCCGCCGCTCGCAGGCGCTCGAACTCGGCGTCGGCTATCTCCCGAAGCCGCTGCAGAAGCCGTATCCGGAAATCGTCGGGACGGTGCTCTCGCCATATTCGCCCGGTGTCATCGCCATGGGGCGGCGCGACTTTCATCCGCTGTCGGCCAATTTCCTCCTGTCCAAATGGATCAAGACCCATTGGGACAATTATGTGGAAGGCAAGACCCAGGTGGGGGCGAAGGCGAACCCCGCCGATTGGCGCGTCGCGCGCACCCTCTTCGTGGCGGACGACGAGGCCACCGCCGCCGCCTATGCCCGCACCGATCCGCGCGGCCCGTACCTGCATTATTACGGACAGATCCTGAAGAAGCTGAAGCGATCCAAGCGCCTGTTCGTCATGAAGGAGGAGCGCGACCAGCCGGACGAGGCGGTGACGCTCGATTCCATCATGGACAAGCTCGTCCTCTACGGCACGGTGAACAAGGTGGTGGATCAGATCCTCGCCTTGCGGGAGGAGGCCGGCGATTTCGGCGAGATCGTCTATGCCGGCATGGACTGGGTGTCCCCGGACCTGGCCAAGCGGTCGATGCAGCTCATGGCCGAAGAGGTGATGCCGCGGGTCAATGCCGCCATCGGTTCGGCGGCCGCGGCCTGACCGGGGAGCTGCGCGCCGCCGGGCTTTTGCCGGGCGGCGCGGACGCCGCCTTGCCTCATCCGTCCCAGCCGGCATTGACATGCGGGACCGACCAGCCCGTCACCGCCATCGGTTCGAGCACCGGCGGGCCGAGGATCGGCGCCGACAGGCAGTAAAGCCCGGCATGGGTGGAAAGCCAGATCAGGTTCCGATCCCATTCGATAAAGACGGCTTCCGTCGTGCCGCGCCGCCAGCTCATATAATCCGAGATATCGCCGTCGCGCGGCGGCACGAAATACGCCACCTCCTTCGGCTCGGTCGGATCGGAAATGTCGAACAGGCGCAGCCCGGCATTGAGGTAGGACAAGGCGACGATCTCCGGACGCGCCTGTCCCGGTGCGATCCAGTGCTGCATGACGCGCGAACTGAATCGTCCCCGCGCCATTGCGAAGTCCTTATACGGCGCGTCGGGATGCGGCATCGGGCGCGGGAACAGCCCGATGATGCGCGGCTTGGCCGGATCCTTCACATCGACGACATAGCTCGTGTGGAACGGCTCCCGGCAGTCCGCCTCGAGCGATTCCGGGATCGCGATGACGAGGTTCTGAAGCCGCGGATGGCGCAAGGGATCGGCGGTGACCGGCACGACATGATGGTAGGGAATGCCCCCGATGGCCTCCAGCGGGTGGGTCACCTTGCCATAGACCTTCGGGTTGCGGATGTCGGACAGATCATGGACGTAAAGTCCAAAATGTCCCCACCCGCCATAGCCGATGGTGCCGCCGTCCTCGACCCGCTTGGGGACGATGCACGGCGTCCGGTTGCCGGTCCACGAACACTGATCGCCGGCGAACGGATACGTCGCGCGGTAGAACTCCGCCTCGTCGCGCCGCTGGCCGGGAACCCACCACCTGGAGACTTCCTTCACCTTGGCGGGATCGGACATGTCGACGATCATCAGGCCGTTGCTGTAGACGCGCTCCGTACTTTCCATCCGCAACTGGTCGTCCCAGCCGCAGGCGAGATAGGCATATTGCCCGCCATCATAGAACGGCAGATGGACACCGTGGCCGCTGGGGCCGGTCTCGAACGCGCTGAGCAGTTCGGGCTTTTCGGGGTTGGTGACGTCGTAGGTCTTGATGCCGCGAAAGCCGGGATCGGCGATCGCCGCCCGGGCATAGTCGTCATGATATTTTCCGCGCGGATATTGCGGGGTTCCTGGCGTCAGCGGCATCTGATGCGCAACGACGCGGATCCATTTCTTGAGGCGGGCGTTGTAGACGCAGCTCTGGAACGTCGCGAGGTCGCTCTCGGCGATCACATGGGCCTTTGTCGGCTTCGTGACATCCACCCATCCGCCTTTGAAGGCGATCAGGCGCCGGGACCCTTTGGCCCACAGGCAGGAATGCTCGTCTCCGAAGATCGTGACCTTCACCGACGGGAAAAAGCCGACGATCTCGAGATTGGAGATGTATTGGTTGCGATCGAGATAGGTCAGAGCGCCGGCCGGCAGCCGAAACGGCACCGTTCCGCCACCCGGCATGACGCCTTCGACGGACGGCGCGTCGAGGCTGGACGGCAATTCCGGGGTTCGATCGTCATTCTGTGCCATTGCGGATCCCTTATGGGCGACCCAGCCCGGCGACGGGACGTCTGTCGCTGGACTGCGGTGAAACAGCTGAGGGAAGAGACAGACCTTCACGATACGTGCGGCTCGAAGCTATCAGCTTTTCGCCCTTCATCAAGTCGCTGGACTTATAATCAAGTCACTTGATTTCCCCATCCCGACTTCGCGCGGCGGCCTTCCGCCGATCGCGCGCCGGACCGCGCGCCGCCCGCCGGCGGCGGCCTCCCCCTGTCGTCCCGGCCTGCCCCGTCTCCTGCCCCGTCCCCTGCCCCGTCTCCTGCCCGCGCCGGCCATCGCCGCAGCGCGCAGGGGCCGATCGGGTGGCCGGCGGCGCGCGCAAAACCGACGGCCTCGGCCCGGCTTTTTGAAATTCTCGAAAAAATGCAGTTGACGGATCCGTCCAGGGCCGTCATAAGGCCGCTCCTCGCTTCCAGCCAACGGGCTCGGCGGCGGACCTGCTCCCCCGGAAGGGCTTGATCCAAAAGATCGAAGCGCTCCACCAGGGCAGGATCTGGCGGCATCGCCAGGGTCACGAAACGCGGTACACCCTCTCCCCGGAGAGGTCCGACGGATCCTCTGACGGACTGTTCGAACCACTCCTTCTGAAGTGGTGTGCGCATGGCGGAGGCTGCGGTCTCTTCGGTGCGACGGCTATTTGACAGGTTGAGATAGAAGAAAGAGAAACGTGGACGGCGGAGTCCTTGCGGGTTGTTTTGAGCTTTTGGGCTTGGAGCAGCCGAGTATGACTTCGGCGGTCTTAACGGAACTCCGGGCGGACGCGATCACGTGAGTGATGTGTCTTGTCCGACCTCGTCGATGATGAGTTAAAGTTCGTAGAGACTTAGCCAAATCAAA
>NZ_SMAI01000002.1 GCF_004346185.1 Aquabacter spiritensis
GATCAGCCCGGCATGACCGGAGAAGGCGTCCGCTGGCGAAATCCGGCTTCGTGCCAGCACGCCTCACAGGCCGACTTTTTCAACGGAATCGGTCAGAGGCGTATGTTCCGAACCCCCCCCCTACCACCGCAACACCACCCTCCCCAGCAGGGCGCCGGTGGCGGTGGTGAGGGTCAGAGCGAGGCCGTACCAGGCGAGGAGGAAGAGCGGGGAATCGTCGATGCAGTGGAAGGCGTAGAGCGTCGCGCCGATCCCGCCGGCGAGAAGGCCGGCCGCCGCTCCCGCCACAGCCGGCCGGTCCGGCGCGCCGCGGCGCAGCGCCAGCAGAGCGGCGGCGAGCACCGGCGCCGACATCACCGGCACCAGGATGGCGCAGGCGAGCGCATAATGCCCGACCAGATCGGGCAGCCAGCGCGTCGCCGGGGTGAAGACCAGTTCCGCCGCCACCCCGAGCGCCAAAAACCCCGCCGGCAGCAGAAGCAGGCGCGCCGCCCCCGCCGGCCGCGCCCCCGGCCGCACGAGGCGCAGCGCGGTCCAGCCGGCGGCCCCCGCGAGCGAGAGGGTGACGGCGAATTTCAACAGAATGCGCGGCTCCATGAGAAGGCCGGGCATGCCGGCGCGCAGCGAGAGCAGCAGCGCGAACAGCACCAGCGCGCCCGCGCCGCCGGCGGCCAAAGCGAGGCCGAGCCCGCTTTCCAGGCTGTGGGTGGGGCGCGCATCGGCCGAAAGGCCGCGGATCAGATCCTCCGTCTTCATGTCCGCTCCTCCGTAGCGTCGCTGCGCAGTCGCGCCGAGAGGCTGGCGAAGGCGCGGTGCAGCGCGACGCGCACCGCCCCCGGCGTCATCTTCAGGCGCGCCGCCGTCTCGCCGATCGAGGCGCCCTCGACCGCCACCGCCTGGAGCACGTCGCGCTGCTTGTCCGGCAGCCGGGCGAGATGGCGGGCGACCTCCTCGGCCTCGGTGCCGGGGCGCTCCTCCGGCGCCGCCAGGAGATCGGCGAAATCCTCGACCGGCACCTCCACCCGCCGGCCGCGCCGGCGCAGATGGTCGATCATCTTGTTGCGCGCGATGGTCCACAGCCAGGGGGAGAGCGGATCGCCGCTGCGCCAGCTCTGCCGCTTGAGATGCACCGCCAGCAAGGTCTCCTGCACGATATCCTCACAGTCCGAAGCCGGCGCGCCGAGCGCCGAAAGGCGGCGCTGCACCACCCGGCGGATCGCCGGGGCGATCTCGCGCAGCAGCCGGTCATAGGCCACGCCGTCGCCGCCGAGCGCGGCCTGCATGTCGCGCGACCAGCGCCGCTCCCGATCGTCCATCGACACGTTCCCGAAGGTCAATTCGCCGGCTACCCGTCAATCGTTACGCCGCGACCGGCCGGTCGGGCGTTTTTTTTCGGCCGCATATTTCTTCGCCCGGCGGCGTAACGCAATGCGCCCTGCCGCCGAAGAAGGGAATGGCACGGCCGGGCTTCCGGTCGACGGCCCGACCCTTTTCGGAGAATTTCCCATGACCACCAAGACCCAATTCACCGCCAGCCTGCTCGCCGGCTCGCTCGTCGCCGCCCTCGGCATGGTCGCCAGCGCGTCCGCCGGCCCGGTCGCCGCGCAGCCGACGATGGACAAGTGCTACGGCATCTCGCTCGCCGGCAAGAATGACTGCGCCGCGGGCGCCGGCACCACCTGCGCCGGCAGCTCCAAGGTGAATTACGACACCAAGGCGTGGAAATACGTCGCCAAGGGCACCTGCGAGACGATCAAGACCCCGAAGGGCATGGGCCAGCTCCAGCCGATGTGAGCGCCGGGGAGGGCGCCCCGCGCGCCCTCCCTCCCCTGTCAGGAGGTTGCCATGCCCGCTGTCCCTACCCTTCCCGCCGGCCCCGGCGTCGGCTTCAAGCCCGAGCATTTCGACGCGCTCGCCGCCGATGCGGACGCCCCGCTCGCCTTTCTCGAAATCCATGCCGAGAATTATATGGGCGCGGGCGGCCGGCCGCACGCCCAGCTCGCCGCCTTAAGGTCGCGCTTCGCGCTCTCGGTCCATGGCGTCGGCCTGTCGATCGGCGGCGAGGCGCCGCTCGATGCCGCCCATCTCGGCCGGCTGCGCACCCTGCTCGACCGCTACGCCCCCGAGAGCTTTTCCGAGCATCTCGCCTGGTCGACCCATTCCGGCGAATTCTTCAACGATCTGCTGCCGCTGCCTTATACCGCGCGGACCCTGGCGCGGGTCGCCGACCATGTCGCGCAGGTGCAGGACACGCTCGGCCGCCGCATGCTCCTGGAAAACCCCTCGACCTATGTCCGCTTCGCCGAGAGCACGCTCGCCGAGGTCGATTTCCTGCACGCGATCGTCGCGCGCACCGGCTGCGGGCTGCTGCTCGACGTCAACAATGTCTTCGTCTCCGCGGTCAATCACGGCACCGATCCGCGCGCCTATCTCGCTGAATTCCCGCTCGAGGCGGTGGGCGAGATCCATCTCGGCGGGCACGATGCCGATGCCGACGAGACCGGCGCGCCGGTTCTGATCGACGCCCATGGCAGCGCGGTCGCCGATCCGGTCTGGACGCTGTTCGCCGAGGTGATCGCGCGCACCGGGCCGCTGCCGAGCCTGATCGAATGGGACAATGACGTGCCGGACTGGCCGGTATTGCGGGCGCAGGCGGCGCGCGCCGGAGCGGTGCTGGCCGCGCCCGCGCACAGCCGGGCGGCCTGAGCCATGGCCGGGCTCGCCGCCTTCGCCGCCGCGCTCCACGCCGAAGACGGCGCCCCGCCGCCCGGGCTCGCCGGCCCGGCGGTGCGGCGCTTCGCGATCTACCGCAACAATGTCGCCGTCGGCCTGATCGGCGCGCTGGAGACCCGCTTTCCGGCGGTGCGCGCTCTGGTCGGGGCGGACTTTTTCGGCGCCCTGGCGCGGGACTTCATCCGCGCCCACCCGCCCGCGAGCCCGGTGCTCGCGCAGTTCGGCGACGCGCTGCCGGGCTTTCTCGCCGATTTCCCGCCGGCCGCGGACCTGCCTTATCTCGCCGACATCGCGGCGGTCGAGGCGGCGCGCACCCGCGCCTATCACGCCGCCGACACGCCGCGGCTCGCCGCGTCGGCCTTCGCCGCGCTGCCACCGGACGCGCTCGGCGACCTGCGGCTCGCTTTGCACCCGGCGGTCGCGCTCATCCGCTCGGTCCATCCGATCGCCGACATAATGGCGGCCGCGACCGGCGCGGCGGCCGGGGTGGAGGACTGGACGCCCCAGGCCCTTCTGGTCGACCGCCCGGGCTTCGATGTCGTGACCCGGCCGATCGCCTGCGGCACGGCGACCTTTCTCGCCGCGCTCGGCGCCGGTCATCCGCTCGGCGCCGCGGCGGCGGCGGCCGACGATCTCGACCTTCCCGCAGCGCTCGCCGACCTCGTCGGCGGCGCGCTCGCCATCGGCTTTCTGCCGCCCGGCGCCGCCGTGCTTTGAGTGTCGGCGCCCCGCGCGTCCCCAGGCCCGGACCCCCGGGTCCCGCGCCTTCAGGTCCCGCGCCTTCAGGTTCCAAGTTCTCAAGTCCCAGGTTCTCAAGTCCCAAGTTCTCAAGTCCCAAGTTCTGAGAGCCCGTTTGGAAATTCGTGGGTTGCGTCCTTCCCCCTCCCCATCCCTCCCCCGCAAGCGGGAGAGGGGCCTGTCACGCTGGCCGCAGTGACACGCTTCGAAATCCAGGCGGAGAAAGCCCTCTCCCGCTTGCGGGGGAGGGTTGGGAGGGGGCAAGCGAGGCTGGGCAAAGCGCGCGGGCCTGCGATCGTTGGGCATTTTCCAAACGGGCTCTCAGGTCCCAAGTCCTCAGGTCCCAAGTCCTCAGGTCCCAAGTCCTCAGGTCCCAAGTCCTCAGGTCCCAAGTCCTCAGGTCCCAAGTTCTTAGGTCCCGAATCCCCAGGTCCCGAATCCCAAGGTCCCGAACCCGCACCCCGATCCCTCAGGCCCCCGCCTGCGCACCAGGAGCCCCGCCATGAGCCCGCACACCAAGAGCCCCAACATGACCCCCACCATGACCCCCACCATGCCCCCCGGCCCGACGCCAGCCGATGGCCCGGCCCCCTCCACCCCGCTGGCGCGCGCCGCCGCGGCGTGGCGGCGCGTCACCGGCGCGCTCGATGCCATCCCGTACGCGCTGCTGGCGCTGTGCGCGCGGATCTTCCCGGCGGCGGTGTTCTGGCAGTCGGGCGCGACCAAGGTCGAGGGCTGGCGGGTGACCGAGGGCGCGGTGGCGCTGTTCCAGGAGGAATATCGCCTGCCGCTGCTCGATCCCTGGCTGGCCGCCCATCTCGCCGCGGCGGCGGAGCACGCTTTCCCGATCCTGCTCGTGCTCGGCCTCGCCACCCGCGTCGCGGCGGGCGCGCTGCTCGGCATGATTTTTGTGATCCAGGTCTTCGTCTATCCCGATGCCTGGCCGACCCACGGCGTCTGGGCCACCTGCCTCCTCCTCCTCCTCGCCCGCGGCCCCGGGGCGCTCTCGCTCGACGCGTGGATCGGGCGGGGGGTGCGGTGAGGGGGGGCGGTTGTGGTGGGCGATTTCGCTGTGGGCAAGGAATAGACCTTGCCAAGTGCGGGTCTGAACGTCCGGTATGGGGCCGGGAGCGGGCTGACGGCTTTCGGACAAGCAAACGCGAAAGCAGACGTATCGTTATTATGATGCGAGCCGTGCCAGGCGAAGTCGGCGGACGCGAGCCCTTATGCTGTTTGATTGCCCCGTTCTCGCTCCCGCATAATGACCTCCGAAGCGAGTGAGGTCATCGCCCCAGCCAACTGCCAAGCCGTAAAGAGCTCCTCGTGAAGAGCTTCGAGGTCTGCCATCATCACGTCGCGCCCCTCGTCGGTCTGAATCTTGAAATTATGGCGTTCGTAGAAGCCGTGGTTCAGCCGGTTCCGCGCGGCCAGCGCCGACGCGAACCGGGCAGACAGATCGTCGTCGATCTCGACGTGCCGTTTGAGTTTGGTCAAGAGTCCGCCGAGTGTGCTCCGGTCGATATCGCGCAACAGGTCGCGCCCACTCGCGCCATCGGGGACGACGTGCCAGCCGCTCTCCAGGCCCCGGGCGCAAAGCAAAAGCGTGCCGAGCTCGGTCTCGAACAACTGCGCGGCCTCCGCGGTGATGCCGAACTTGGCGTACAGCTCGTTACGGGTCGCCACGCCGCGCTACCCCGCGACCGCCTTGGGCGCGGTCGGGCCGAGCTCGTTCAGGAACCTGCTGGGCAGCAGGTTCGCCATCGCTCCCGACTGGGTCTTGAACGCCACGTTCGCGCCGTAGGCATCCTTGATGGTCATCTGCTGTGGGTAGCTGATGAATAGACTCCCCGGTCGCCCGTTCTCCGGGTCCGCCTTCACGCGCGTAATGCCGACGTAGAACAGCCGCCGCGCCTCTTCGAGCGCCGCGTCCTTCTCGTCTTTCGACCATTCGGGGTCAAACGCAGGGGGTAGGATGCCCTCGACGCATCCGGCAACGAAAACGTAGGGCGAGCTCAGTCCCTTGCTCTTGTGGAGGCTCATCAGCCGGACCTCCTCGACCGTTGGCGGGATGTCGGGCTGGGTGATCTCCTGCATCATGCCGGTGAGCAGATCAGCGGGCGTCTCCGCGCCCTCCATCTGAGCCAGCGCGAGCGCCCGGAGCTCGGCGAGGTCCTCATTTCCGTCCGGCAGTAGCTCGTCGATGAAGGCCTGCACGTCGGCCTTGACTGCGTCCAGTTCCGCCAGCGCCTCGGTGAGCAGCTTGAAGCGGGCCACCAGCGGTTTTGTGTGGGCGAGGGTGAGCGCATCGTCGGCCAACTTGTTCATCGCCTGCCAGGGGCTATCGCCGGAGCCCTCACAATACTTCCGGACGCGCGCGTAGGGCTTGCACCGGAAGTCATCGACGTCCGAGCCCAGCAGGTAGCGCAGGGCAACCCTGTCCTCGTTATCGAGGAACAGCTTGAACAGCGCGAACCGCATCTGCGCGGTCTCGGAGTCGAGTTGGCTCTCCTCGTAGTAAGACTTGGCCGGTATCTCGGCCACGCGCAGCGCTTGGAGGATCGGCTTCGCAGCGACCGCGCGCTGGACGAGGATGATTATCTCGCTCGGGTGGACGCCCGCTCCGAGCAGCCCCTCGATCTTGTTTTTTATCCACTCCGCCTCATTGTGGAGGTAGGGGACCTGCACGATTACGACCTCGCCCGGCCCCTTGCTCGCGAGCGCGTTGAGCGCACGAGGCGTACGGTTCTTGTTCACGGCGATGAGGGCGTTCGCCATCTCGACGACAGTTGTCGGGCAGCGATGACAGTCGGCCATCTCCAAGTCGGCGCAGCCCGGATGGATGCCCTTCCATTCCCGGATGCCGTCTGGGTGGGCGTTCTTGAAGCTGTAGATCGACTGATCGTCGTCGCCGACGATGCAGACCTCGGCCGCCGCGCCGAGGTAGGCGATTGCCGTCTGCTCCGCCTTGTTGAGGTCCTGAAACTCGTCGACGAGGAGATGCTTGAACTCCTTGTGCTCGGCCGCCGCGGGATTGTCCTTTAGGTAGCGCACGAGGTACGGGATGAGCTCGCCGATCAACATGCCTTCGTGGAAGTCGAGCCAGTCGAGCAGGTCGGCCTGAAACTGCTTCTCGGCCTCGTCCTTGGCGAAACCGGGTTCATCGCCTTGGCTCTGGGCCCACGCTGCCGTGTAGCCCTGGATCATCTTCTTGACCTTGCGCTTGCCGCCGTTTTCGCCCGCGAGGTCGCAGATCATGGCCTTGGTCTCGAAGGTGTTCAGCGGCCGGGGAACGCGGCCCACCGCCTCCAGGACGTGCTTCCGAGACAGTATGCGCATTGCGAGACTGTGGAGGGTCTGACCTTCAAGGTCCTCGCACCCGGGGACGCCGAGCTTCTGAAGCTCGCGGTGAAGGTCTTCGGCCGCGACGCGGGTGAACGTCACGGCGAGCACTTCCTTGGGTACGATCGCTGATTCGAGCAGCTTTGCCACGCGCCGCTTCATGGCGAAGGACTTACCTGTGCCCGGCCCGGCGATAACTCGCACACGATGCTCGGGCGCCGCGGCGATGGCGTACGCGACGCTGCTCTTATCTAGCCCAGTATCCCAAGCCATCCGTTCCCCCCAGGGTAGCTTTCCTTTACCTATCAGGGTTCGCGCGCGCATGCACCGCGCAGTGCGGGAAGCTCCTTCGACAGGCCCAATTTGACCATGAGATATTGAGGAGGGGTGTCGAATCCGACAGGATTCGCACCTGACCTCCGTCTTCGGAGTGCGGAGTAGTCAATGGCCGCTTTTGTGACCGCATAAGGTAGCGGCGAACGGCCAGTATGGGGCGCAAAGCGGACGTCTCTGAGAGCCCACTCAAGGGGCAGCTAAGGGTCCCCCCTCCCCCCCCCCAACTGGACGCCGCGCTTGCGCCGGTCCATTCTGCCGCGCAAAACGCGAGGGCTCATGGATCTGCCGCCTGTCAAAGTCCTGTTCGACGAAAACCGCATCGCCGCGCGCAACCGCGAGCTGGCGGACGAGATCGCCGCGGCGCGGCCGGACCGGCTGCTGGTCCTCGCCGTGCTGAAGGGCTCGTTCGTGTTCGCCGCCGATCTGATCCGCGCGCTCCACGCCTCCGGCCAGGCGCCGGAGGTGGAGTTTCTGCATCTGTCCTCCTATCGCGACGCCACGGTCTCCTCCGGCCAGGTCGCGATCCTGCGCGATGTCGAGAGCGAGGTGCGCGACCGCGACGTGCTGCTGATCGACGACATCCTCGAATCCGGCCGCACCCTCGCTTTCGCCAAGGATCTGCTGGTGGCGCGCGGCGCCCGGCGGGTGCTGGTCTGCGTGCTGCTGGAAAAGCCCGGCAAGCGGGCGGTGCAGATCGAGGCGGATTTCGTCGGCTTCGAATGCCCGGACCATTTCGTCGTCGGCTACGGCATGGACGTCGCCCACGCCTTCCGCCAGCTGCCCTTCATCGGGGTGGTCGAGGGGCTGGACTGACGGCGCGGCGGGGCGATGGGGCGGTTTCTCTCCGGCGCGCGCGACGCCGCCCTCAGTCTGGCGGTGACCGCCGGGCTCGTCGCTCTGCTGGCTCTGGGCGGGGAGGCCTATTTCCGCGCCGTCCACCCCTTCCTGCTGAACACCGACCGCCTCGCTTATGTCCCCGGCCTCGGCTTCCTCTACGCCCCGGACACCGAGAATCTGTTCACCAACCAGCTCGATTACTGGACCCGCCAGCGCGCCAATGCCGCCGGCTTCCTCGCCGCCGCCCCGCCGACCCTTCCCGCCGATGCCGATGCCTGCCGGATCGCGCTGATCGGCGACAGCTTCGTCGAGGCGGTGCAGGTGCCGATCTCCGAGAAGGTCCAGACCCGGATGGAGGAAGGCGCGCCGGCCCGTTTGGGCGGCCGGCGGCTCGCGGTGGGGGCGTTCGGCTTCCAGGCGACGGGGCAATTGAACCAGCTGCCGTTCTACGATCTCTACGCCCGGAATTACCGCCCGAATGTCGTTGTTCTGGTCTTCGTTATGAACGATTTCGCGAACAATTCGGCGCTGCTGGAGGCGATCCGCTCGGGCTTCGACCCGGCCTTCCCCGCCCGCCCCTATGCCCGCCGGACCGCAGCCGGGGCGATCGAGATCCTGCCCCCGCATCCCGACTGGGCCGCCCATCTGTTCAATTCCACGCCCTCCGGCGCCTTCCTCCCGCGCGTCCATATGTGGTTGAGAACGCACTCTTATTTCTACACCTGGGCGTTCACCAAACTGTCGCTTCTGGCGCCGCGCACCGCCGCCGCGCTCTACGGCTTCGACCTTTACGAGGAACAGGCGAAGCGCCGCGACGCGCTCGCCGCCCGGCCGGACTATGCGAACCTTCTCAAGGGCTTCTCCGGCCACGCGGCGGATCCGAAGGCGGTCGCCAGCGTCGCCGTGCGGGGCGGGGCGGCGCTGGCGGTGGACGAGCCCTTCTCCTGGCCGGTCCTGCCCGGCGCGTTCGAAGAGGCTTTGGCCTTCACCGGCTTCGCCCTCGACCAGTTCCTCGCCCGCGCCCAACGCGACGGCGCCCACCTCCTCATCCTCGCCACCGAGAGCCTGCGGCTCGGCGAACCGCCCGACGAATTGCGCTTCAAGCGCTTGAAATCGCTTGCGGATGCGCGTGGCATCCCGGTCCTCGATCTGTATGAGTATCTCCGCGCGCACGGCCACGACCCGCGCGCGGCGTCGTTCCCGCACGACATGCATTGGAGCGCCGCGGGCCATGCCTGGGCCGCGCAGGCGCTGCTCGATTACATCGCGGCGCACCCGGCCCTGTGCGCGCCCCTTGCGGAAAAAGGAAGCTGATCTCATGCGGGCGTTCGGTGCGGTGCTGCGCGACAGCGTGATCAGCCTGCTGGTCACGGGCTTTATCGCGGGCCTCTTCTTTGCGGGCGGCGAAATCTATTTCCGCATGACGCGGCCGTTTCTCCTGAGCGACCAGCCGACCCGCTTCGTGCGCGACCTCGGCTTTCTCTATGCGCCGGATACCGAGCAGCGTTACACCAACCAGCTCGATTTCTGGACCGTCCAGAAAAGCAATCCCGACGGCTTCCTCGATCTGCCCGTTCCGCCCTTCGACACCGTGAAGGACAAATGCCGCATCGCCTTCGTCGGCGACAGCTTCGTCGATGCCCGCGAAGTGGTGATCGCGCAGAAGATGCAGACCCGCTTGATGGAACTGGCGCCGAAGGACTTGCCGAACGTGCCGATTTCCGCCGCGGCGTTCGGGTTTGCCGCCACCGGCCAGCTCAATCAACTGCCCTTCTACGATTTTTATGCTGCAAAATACAGGCCGAACGTCATCGTCCTGGTCTTCGTCATGAACGATTTCGCCAACAATACGGCGCTGCTGGAGGCGATCCGCTCGGGTTTCGATCCGGAGCATCCGCCCCGCCCCTTCGCGCGGCGCGCCGCCGACGGGACGATCGCAATGCTGCCGGTCGACAATGACGGCTGGCGCGCCCACCTGTTCCCGAGCGCGCCGGGCGACGGTTTGGTCCAGCGCGCCAACGCCTTCCTGCGCACCCATTCCTATTTCTATGCCTGGATCTACACCAAGCTTCAGATGGTGCTGCCGAAATTCACCACCTGGCTGTACGGCTTCAACCAGATCGCGGCCAATACCGCGCGCCGCGACGCCCTCGCCGCCCGCCCGGGCAATGCCGCGCTGCTCGCCGGTTTTTCGGGAAATCTCCCCGACAACGACAATCCGGTCGATGCCACGACCGCCGTCGACATGCCCTTCACCTGGGAGAAAATGCCGCCGATCTTCGAGGAGGGACTGGCCTTTACCGGCTTCGCCCTCGACCAGTTCGTGGCCCGCGCCCGGCGCGACGGGGCGAAGCTGGTGATCGTGTCGACCGAGAACATGCGCTATGACGACCAGCCCGCCGACCGGCGCTACAAGCGCCTCGAGGCGCTCGCGGCGGCGCGGAATATCCCCATCATCGACATGTACGATTACAATGTCAGCCGCGGCAGGAGCCCCTTCGCCTCCGCCTTTCCCGCCGACATGCATTGGAATCCGGACGGCCATCTCTGGGCGGCCCAGGCGCTCCTCGGCTTCCTGAAGGCGCATCCGGACTATTGCCCGGCTTCCTCCGCGAGCGCGGCGAGCCCCTCCCGATAGGTCGGAAAGGCGAGCGACACGCCGAGCCGCGTCTTCAGCACGTCGTTGCGCACCCGCTTGTTGCCGGCCCAGAAGGTCAGGGCCATCGGGCTCATGGTGCGGGCGGCCTCCGCGAAGGGCACAGCCGGCGGCGGCTCCAGGCCGAGCAGGCCGGCGGCGAACAAAACGGGATCGCCGGGCGGGGCGGGGAGGTCGTCCGTGACGTTGACGATGCCGTCGAAGCGCTGCGCCACCACGGCCAGAATGCTGGCGGCGATGTCGTCGACATGGATCCGGTTGAACACCTGGCCCGGCTTGTCGATGCGCCGTGCCTCGCCGGCCTTGAGCTGAACCAAAGCGCTGCGGCCCGGCCCGTAGATCCCCGCAAGGCGCAGGATCGCGACCGGGATCCCCAATTCGGCGCCGAACCGCTGCCAGTCTGCCTCGGCTGCGAGCCGCCGCCGCAGCCGGTCCGAACCGGGACGCGGCACCGTGGTCTCGTCGACCCAGGCCCCGCCATGATCGCCATAGACACCGAGCGTGGTGAGATAGATCACCTGGGAAAGCCGGCGGCTCGCCCGCAGGGCGTCGCCCGCGGTCGCGCGCAGCGGATCGCCCGCGGCGCCGGGCGGCGCGGAGAGGAGCAGGGTGTCGGCGTCGGCGATCGCCGCCACCAGCGCGGGATCAGCCGTCTCGCCGTCGAAGCGCAGTCCGGTCACGCGGCAGCCGGGCCGCGACAGCCCGGCCAGCGCCTGCGCCGCCTCGGCGCTGCGCCGCGTGCCGACGACAGGGTCGAACGGCTGGCCGGGCCGGGCCAGGAGATGGCGCCCGCAATAGCCGAGACCCACCGCCAGAAGCGCCGTCATGCCGCCGCCTGCACGCCGGCCACGCGCCATTCCTCCGCGACGTCCGGATCGGTCTCCGCTCCGACATGGCGCGCCGCGAGCGCGGCGAAGGCCGGCGCCGGAACGAGCCGCGACACGGCCCAGACCGCGGCGCCCCGCACCAGGGGATCCTCGTCGACGAGCCGCGCCTCGGCCTCGGCGGCAAACCCCGGCTCACCGGAATTGCCCATGGCGATCAGCACGTTGCGCACCATTCGGGCGCGCCCGGTGCGCTTGATCGGGCTCTTGGCGAAGCGCGCGCGGAATCCCGCCTCGTCCAGCCGGGCGAGGTCGGACAGATCCGGCGCGCGGTTCTCCGCCCGCGCCGCGAGCCGCATCTCGCGCCCCTCTTGGGCGAATTTGTTCCAGGGGCAGGCCGCGAGGCAGTCGTCGCAGCCATAGATCCGGTTGCCCATCAGCGGCCGCAGATCGCGCGGGATCGGCCCCTTGTGCTCGATGGTGAGATAGGACACGCAGCGCCGCGCATCGATCTGGTAGGGCGCCGGGAAGGCGCGCGTCGGGCAGGCGTCGAGACAGGCGCGGCAGGCGCCGCAATGGTCGGCGGCGGGCGCGTCCGGCGGCAGCGGCAGCGTGGTCGCGATCGCGCCCAGGAACAGCCAGGAGCCGCGGGCGCGCGAGACGAGATTGGTGTGCTTGCCCTGCCAGCCGAGCCCGGCCGCCATCGCCAGCGGCTTCTCCATCAATGGCGCGGTGTCGACGAACACCTTCACGTCGCCCGCGCCGGCCGCGGCGAGCAGCGCCCGCGCCAGCCGCTTCAGCTTGGCCTTGATGAGGTCGTGATAATCCTCGCCCCGCGCATAGACCGAGATCGCCCCCTTGGTGCGGGCGGCGAGGACGGCGCGGGGGTCCTCGTCGGGTCCGTAATTGAAGCCGAGCATGATGAGGGCGCGGATGTCCGGCCACAGCGCGCGGGGATGGGCGCGGCGGTCCTCGGTGTCCGCCATCCACTCCATCTCGCCGTGGCGCCGGGCGGCGATCCAGGCCGCGAGGCGCGGGCCGGCGTCCGGTGCGGCGTCGGGGTCGGCGACCCCGAACGCATCGAATCCTTCCGCGGCGGCGAGGGTGGCGAAACGGGCCTTGAGGCCGGGCAGATCAGAGGGCGGAGGGATCGCGGCTGCGGGTGCCACGGGCGGAGGCGTCCGGCTCAGAAGTCGAGATCCGCGTAGGTCTTCGAGGCCGGCATGCCCGGAATGCTGTCGTTCAGCAGGCCGCGAAAGGTCGGCCGCGACTTCAGTCGCGCATACCAGGCCTTCGCGTCCTCGTCCTCGTCCCACGGCACATCGCCCAGATAATCGGCGACGGAGAGATGGGCGGCGGCGGCGAGGTCGGCATGACTCATCCGCTCGCCGGCCAGCCAGTTCCGCGCCTTTGCAAGCCAACCGATATATTTCAGATGATAGCGGATATTCGTGCGCGCCGCGCGCAGCACCGTGGCGTCGGGCGGCCCGCCGCCCTGGTCCGCCTTCATATAGCGCTTGTAGATCCGCTCCCGGACCAGATGGTCCGTGACTTCCAGGAACATCTTGTCGTTGAACCAGGCCATCAGGCGGCGCACCTCGACCCGCTCGGCCGGGCCGTTCGGCAGCAGGCGCCGGTCGCCGAGCGCGAGGCCGCGCGTTTCGTCGAGATATTCCGCAATGATCGCCGCGCCGGGCACGGAGGGCGCCTGTTGCTCGACGATCACCGGCGTCTCGCCCGCCGGGTTGAGGGCGAGGAAGTCTGGACGGCGCTCCCAGACGCGCTGTTCGACCAGGTCCGGCTCGATGCCGTATTCGGCGAGAACCAGGCGGATGAACCGCGAGTGGGGGCAGAAGGGATGATGATGCAGATGCATATGGGGGAAATGGCCGCTCCGGCGCTTCCGGTCTAGAGATGTTCTTGCGGTGCCGCAAGACGGATGTCGCGGACGGCTGTGGCAATGCCGCCACATGGTGAACCAAAGCCATCGGCTCTCCCTTGGGCAATTTGTGGGCGGCCGGACGGCGCGATTGCGCGGCCCGGCCCGACGCCGCAGGATGCGCCCGCCCCGGTCGGGGCCTGATCCCGCATTCGGACGGACACATGACCCTCGGCACCATGCTCGAAGCCCTGCTCCTCGGCATTCTGGAAGGGCTCACCGAGTTCATTCCCGTCTCGTCGACGGGCCATCTGCTTCTGGCCGCGCACTTCCTGCGATTCGAAAGCACCGGAAAAACCTTCGAGGTCCTGATCCAGCTCGGCGCCGTGCTGGCGATCCTGACCGTGTATTTCCAGCGCTTCCTGCGGATCGCGCTGCTGCTGCCGTCGAGCCCCGGCGCGCGGCGGTTCGTGATCGGCGTCCTCGTCGCCTTCCTGCCGGCGGCTTTGATCGGCGCGCTCGCCCACGGCTTCATCAAGACCGTGCTGTTCGAGAGCCCGCTTCTGATCTGCTGCACCTTGATCATCGGCGGCATCGTCCTGCTGTTCATCGACCATGTCGCGCCCGAGCCGCGCTACAACAATGCGATGGGCCTGCCGCTCTCGATGGCGCTCAAGATCGGCCTGTGCCAGTGCGTGGCGATGATCCCGGGCATGTCGCGCTCCGGCTGCACCATCGTCGGGGCGATGCTGTTCGGGGTCGACAAAAGGGCGGCGGCGGAGTTTTCCTTCTTCCTCGCGCTGCCCACCATGGCCGGGGCGTTCGCCTACGACCTGTACAAGAACCACGCGGCGCTCTCGCTCGATGACGGGCTGCTGATCGCGATCGGGTTCGTCGCGGCCTTCTGCGCGGCGGTGCTGGTCGTGCGCAGCCTGCTCGATTTCGTCGCGCGCCACGGCTATGCGCCGTTCGGCTGGTGGCGCATCGGCGTCGGCGTCGCGGGCCTCGTCGGGCTGATGGTGTTCGGCTGACCGGCCGGAGGCGCCTTCAGAAGTCGGAGGCGATGCCGCCGACTTCCCAGTCGCCGTACCGGACCGGCTCCTTGCCGCCGCGCCCGTTGAGTTCCTTCGGCATCGCCGCCGCGGCCGCATCGATGGCCGCGCGCCGTTCGGCCGCCTCGGCGAGCGCGCGCTTGGCGGCCTCGCTCAAGGGGCGCTCCTCCGGCACCAGCGTCGCCCGCCCGAAAACCTGATCCTCGCTCATCCGCTGCTTCTCCGCTCGCACCCGTCCTTGCCCGCGCTCCGCAGGCATGCTAGCGCACCCCCGGCCCGCATGGGGCGCGCCCAGTTTATACGCAGGAGACCCGCATGGCGACGCAGAATGGCAGCCCCACGGACAGCAAGGCGCCCGCGCTCAACGTGCTGGTGCAGTATATCAAGGATCTCTCCTTCGAGAATCCCAACGCGCCGCGCTCGCTCGGCAATCATGGCGGCCAGCCGGACGTCAACATCCAGATCAATGTGAACGCCCGCCC
Source organism: Aquabacter spiritensis (assembly GCF_004346185.1). Classification (GTDB taxonomy): domain Bacteria; phylum Pseudomonadota; class Alphaproteobacteria; order Rhizobiales; family Xanthobacteraceae; genus Aquabacter; species Aquabacter spiritensis. The sequence goes on from NZ_SMAI01000002.1 coordinate 14,877, forward strand.
GCTGCCGAACGAAGAGTTCGAGGTCGAGCTGAAGATCGACGGCAGCGCGACCGTCGCCGGCTCGACCTTGTTCGCCTTCGACCTCGTCTATGGCGGCATTTTCCGGGTCCGCAACATCCCCGAGCAGAGCCTGCAGCCGGTGGTGCTCATCGAATGCCCGCGTCTGCTGTTCCCGTTCGCCCGCCAGGTGGTGGCCGAGGCGGTGCGCGGCGGCGGCTTCCCGCCCTTGATGATCGATCCGGTCGACTTCGCCGCCCTCTATCAGCAGCGCATGGCCGTCGAGGCGCAGCGCCTGTCGACCGCCGGCCAGGCGTGAAACCCGGGCGCAGCCGCGTCGTCGCGGCCGCGCTCTGTCTCGTTGCGCTGTTTGCGACCGCCGGCGCGGCGCAGCCGCCCCCGCTGCTCGCCTGCAGCGGGCCGATCGGCCGCAGCGCCGATGCCGCGGGCCTCGCCCAACTCTTCGGCGCAAAGAATGTGAAGCGGGGGCGGATCCCGGCGGCAGAGGGGACCACGCTCCCCGGAACGCTCGTGTTCCCGGACGATCCGCGCCGCCGCATCGACATCGTCTGGCACGACGACAAGGCCCGGCGTCGGCCGGAAATGGTGCGCGTCGGCGCCGAGAGCATCTGGCGCGTCGCGGTCGCCGCGGACCGGAGCGTGGGCATCGGCACCAGCCTCGCCGAACTCGAGAGGCTGAACGGCCGCCCCTTCACCATTACCGGCTTCGAGTGGGATTATGGCGGCTATGTCGACTGGAACGGCGGCGCCCTGTCGCGCATTCCGGGCGGCTGCATCTTCGGCGTCCGCCTGAGGCCCGATCCCGACGGGAGCGAGGAGGATCTGCGCGCGGTTTCGGGCGACCGCGAATTTTCCTCGGCTTCGCCCGCCATGCGGGCCGCCGCGCCCCGGGTCGAGAGCCTGACGCTCGGCTGGACCGAATAGCGGCCTTCGCGCCTGCGCCGCCGCGCGATATCGCGCCGCACCGAGATTGCCCCGCACCGCACGAAACCCGTTGCGCCGCGCCACGCGCGGGGTCAGGATTGGGAAAATTCCGCGCCGCACAACCAGAGGGCCGTCACGATGTCCACCAGCGCCGTGCTCCGTACCGTCGAGGATGAGCACCTCGACGCCGTCGCCCTCGGGCGGGAGGTCGGAAGCGTTCTGGAGAAGCTGCTGGCGGAGGCGACCTCCGCCGTGCGGGCGCGGGTGAGCGAAGGCGGGCGTCTCTCGCCGGCTCTGCTCGATGCCGAGCAGCGCGCGACCCACGGCCTCGCCTGGCTGGCGACCTATGTCTTCGGCGTCCGCGAACTGGTCCATTATGCCGATCGGATGGCCGAGATGGAGCGCTTCGGCGCCACCGAACGGCTGCTGGTGCAGATCGGGCTCGGCGAATATCTCGCCCAGATCCTCGGCGGCATCCCGATGAGCCAGGGCGAGACGGTGCGGCTGGAGGACCTTTTCCTTTCGCCCGAGACCCTCGCCGCGGTGCGGGGCGAGCCGGCGGTGGCGGCGCTGCTGCGCGGCGGCAATACGGCGGCCGCCCGCGCCGCCCTCGCCGCTTTGATCCGGGAGGCGCACGGCGCCACGACGATCGGCGATGCCGGCCTCGACGAGACCATGGAGGCGATGCGCAGCGAGATCCGCCGCTTCGTCGAGGCGGAAGTGGCGCCCCACGCCCACGAATGGCACCTGGAGAATGCCTATATTCCGATGGAGATCATCCAGGGCCTCGCCGATCTCGGCGTGTTCGGCCTGACGATCCCGGAGGAATATGGCGGTCTCGGCCTGCCCAAGGAGGCGATGTGCCTCGTCACCGAGGAATTGTCGCGCGGCTATATCGGCGTCGGCTCGCTCGGCACCCGGTCGGAGATTGCGGCCGAATTGATCCTCGGCGGCGGCACCGACGCCCAGAAGGAAAAATACCTGCCCAAGATCGCCTCCGGCGAGATCCTGCCGACCGCGGTCTTCACCGAGCCCAATACCGGCTCCGACCTCGCCTCGCTGCGCACCCGCGCGGTGAAGGACGGCGCGGTCTATAAAGTCAACGGCAACAAGACCTGGATCACCCATCCGGTCCGCGCCGATCTGATGACCCTCCTGGTGCGCACCGACCCGGCCGAGCCCGGCTATAAGGGCCTGTCCATGCTGCTCGCCGAGAAGCCGCGCGGCTCCGACGAAGAGCCGTTCCCCGCCGCGGGCATGACCGGCGGCGAGATCGAGGTGCTCGGCTATCGCGGCATGAAGGAATACGAGATCGGCTTCGACGGCTTCGAAGTCCCGGCGGAGCAATTGCTCGGCGGGGTCGAGGGCCAGGGCTTCAAGCAATTGATGAACACGTTCGAGGCGGCGCGCATTCAGACCGCCGCCCGCGCGGTGGGCGTCGCCCAGGCGGCGATGGAGGTGGGGCTGCGTTATGCCGAGGAGCGGATCCAGTTCGGCAAGCCGTTGATCGCCTTCCCGCGCGTCGCCGACAAGATCGTCATGATGGCGGTGGAGATCGCGATCGCCCGCCAGATCACCTATTTCGCCGCCCGCGCCAAGGATGAGGGCCGGCGGACCGACCTCGAAGCGGGCATGTCCAAGCTGCTCGGCGCCCGCGTCGCCTGGGCGGCGGCGGACAATGCCCTCCAGATCCATGGCGGCAACGGCTTCGCGCTGGAATATCCGGTGTCGCGCCTCCTGTGCGACGCCCGCATCCTCAACATTTTCGAGGGCGCGGCGGAAATTCAGGCCCAGGTGATCGCCCGCCGGCTTCTGGAGGGCGCCCGCAACTGAGCCCTCTTGGTCTCACCGCACGGCGGCGGTCTTGCCGTCGAAGGCGCGGAACAAGGCGGTGAAGCCGAGCTTCTCGGCCAGCAGCGCCCGGGCCCCGGGACCGAGATTCTTCCGGTAATGGTCCTGATCCATATAGAGGAATTCCCCATCGAGCCGCGCCGGGCAGCTGGTCGCGTCGCATAAGGTGTCGGTGGGGACCAGGACGACCACATCGTCCCGCTTGCCCTTCAGCGCGCGGAACACGGCATCGACCTCGGCATGGCGGGGGTTGCGCTCCTCCGGCCCGATCCGGCCGAGGTCGCGCACGCACGGCGCGCGCACGAGGGCGCCGTCACGCGCGGCGAAGCAGGGGATCGGGTCGGTCTTCCAATAGGGCGTGTCGGCGACCAGGACCACCGAGCGGCCGGGCGCGGCGAACGTGTCGGCGACCCGCCGCAACTCCTCCGCCATCAGGACGAGGCCGTCGGCATGGCCGGTCGGCCATCCCCCCTCCTTGAAGATCGCATCCGGCATCGCATTCCAGGCCGAGGCGAGGATGACGAGCGTGATGTCGGGCGAGGCCTTCAGCATGGCGAGCGTCGCGGCATAGATTTCCTGGCAGGCCGGCGGCAGGCCGAGTGGGAGTCGCCGCAGCCCGTCCTGTGAGAAGATGGCGGGGCAGGCGCGCAGCAGGGCGATGGCGGTGCCGGTCTCCCGCCCCGCGGCATCGAGCGCCGGCATCAGATGCTCGGCATGGCTGTCGCCCCAGATCAGGGCGCGCGTGCGCGCGCTGCGCCAGTCGGCGCCGACGACGCAGAGCGTCGAATTCGGAAACAGCGCGATCCGTTGCGTGCAGGGCACGTTCCAGGTGCGGTCGAGGGACCCGAGATCCGCGAGTTCCCGCGACATCCGCCCCGGCATCCCCTCCGACATGTGGATGGCGAACCCGATTACCGCGACCGAGGCGGTTGCCGCGGCGCCGGTGAGCACCACCCGGGCGGCCGGCAGGCGTCCGCGGCGGAAGGGCTGCTCGACGAACCGCCAGGAGAGCCAGGCCAGCACGACCGAGACCGCGAGCGCCCCGCCGGCCTGTGCGGCCGTGAGCGGCTCGCCGTTCACATAATGGCGCAGCAGCGCCAGGACCGGCCAATGCCAGAGATAGAGCGAATAGGAGATCTTGCCGATGAAGGGAAAGGGCTGGCACGCCAGGACGCGGGCGACCAGGGTCGGCGCCGCCGTCGGCAGGATCAGGAGCGCCGTCCCGACCACCGGGGCGATCGCATTCGTCCCCGGAAAGGGGCTCGTGGAGGTCAGGCGGAAGGCCGGGATCAGGATCGCGGCGAGGCCGGCCAGTTTCAGCGCCTCGGCCAAAACGCGCGGCATGGCCACCAGCCGGTCGCGCGCCAGAACCAGGGCGCCGCCGGCGGCAAATTCCCAGGCGCGTCCGAACGGCTGGTAGAAGGCGCTCTTCGCCCCCTGCGAAACCTTGTAGATCGCGAGCGCGAGGCTGGCCGCGACGAGCAGCGCGAACAGCGCGGCCAGAGCCCTCGGAAACCGGCGCGACAGTCGCACGGCGCCGACCAGCAGAAGCGGCCAGACGAGGTAGAATTGCTCCTCGACGCCGAGCGACCAGGTGTGGAGCAGCGGCATCAGGTCCGCCGGCCCGTCGAAATAGTCGGTATTGCGGAAGAAGAAGAAGTTGGAGAGGCCGAGCGCGGCAAAGGCGCCGCTCTCCGCCGTCACCGCGAAGGCGCCCGGCAGGAGAATGAGCGCGCCCCCTGCCAAAGTCGCGGCGATCACCACCAGGAGCGCGGGAACGATCCGGCGCACCCGCCGGGCATAGAAGCCGAGAAACGAGAATCGGTCGTCGCGCGCTTCGCGCAGGATGATGTCGGTGATCAGATAGCCGGAAATGACGAAGAAGACGTCGACGCCGATGAACCCGCCGGTCGGCGGAAAGCCGGCGTGAAAGAAGAGGACGAGGAGCACGGCGAGTGCGCGAATACCGTCGATGTCCGGCCTGTACTCCCCATGACCCATGCGCGCCGCGGCCCCGCCCAATCAAACGACGCGGACCTTATCCAGTCGGCGGAGGTTGATCAAACAACGCAAGGGGCCGGAAAGTCTGCGCGCCGGGCTGGTCCGCGCGCCACCGGGCCGCGTAACAAGCGCAAGCCCGTGCGCGGACGGATGGCGTGGCTGCGGCACGGCGCCTTCCGGCGGGTGCGCGGATTCGGCCGAATTGACGCAGTCCGCCCTTCGGAACAAGGTGCGCCCATGATGTCCTGGACGATCTATCTCCTGATCCCCATCGCCTTGGCGATCGTCGGCGGTGTGCTGATCCTCGGCCTCGTCAATCTCGCCTCGGGCGGCTCGCCCGCGCGGTCCCAGAAGCTCATGCAGATGCGCGTGCTGTTTCAATTCCTGGCGATCGTGCTGGTCATGGTGACGATCTATTTCATGGGCAGCTGACGGCGGAAATCGACCGCGTTCGCCATCGCCCGCCGCCGAAGGGCGGCGTGGGGCGCGCGGCGGGACGGGGAGCGGGAAGGGGCGACCGTGGTCAAGTTGAACAAGATTTATACCCGCACCGGCGACGACGGCACGACCGGGCTCGGCAGCGGCGAGCGCGTGGCCAAGCACGATCTGCGGGTCGAGGCCTATGGCACGGTGGACGAGGCGAATGCCGCGATCGGCATCGCCCGGCTGCATCTCGCCCATCTGCCCGATCTGGACCGGGTGCTGGGGCGGGTGCAGAACGACCTGTTCGACCTCGGCGCCGACCTCGCCACGCCGGACCGGCCGGGCGCGCCGCCGCCGGCCTATGAGGCGCTGCGCATCGTGGCGTCCCAGGTCGCGCGGATCGAGGCCGACATCGACCGGTTCAATGCCGACCTCGCCCCGCTCCGCTCCTTCGTACTGCCCGGCGGCGAACCGGCCGCCGCCTTCCTGCATCAGGCGCGCACCGTCGCACGCCGCGCCGAGCGCCAGATGGTGGCCTTGTCGCAGGTGGCGGGCGAGATCGTCGGCGCCGACGCGATCCGTTATGTGAACCGGGTGTCGGACCTGCTGTTCGTCGCGAGCCGCTACGTGAATGCGCAGGGCGCCGGCGACGTGCTCTGGGTGCCCGGCGCCAACCGATAGCCTCCGATTGCCGCATCGGCGCGGGTCCGGCGGTCCGCCGGGACCGGTGCGTCAGGCCGGGGCTTCAGATCGGCGGGGTGGCGCTTTCCTGGCGGGTCGGCACCTTGATCCAGGCCTCGCCGTCCAGCACCACCTCGCCCCCGACCGAGCAGGTGCAGGCGAGCCGCGCGCGGCGCCGCTCGGCCACCAGTTCCGCCACCTCCACCCGCACCACCACTTCGTCGCCGATCTTGACCGGCGCGCGGAAATTCAGCGTCTGCGAGATATAGATCGCGCCCGGTCCCGGCAAGCGCGTGCCGAGCACGGCCGAGATCAGGCTCGCCGTATAGAGGCCGTGGGCGATGCGGTGGCCGAACGGGGTCTTGGCCGCGAAATGCTCGGACAGATGGATCGGATTGCGGTCGCCCGTGACCTCCGCAAAACCGACCACATCCGAGGCGGCGATGGTCTTGCGGAGCTCTTCCGCGAGGCCGAGCGTGAGATCCTCGAAATGCAGGACGCGAAGTTCAGGCAGCATGGCGCGCTCCGGACAAAGACGGGTGGCAGAGCATAAGCCCGGGAAGCGGGGGCGGTTTCAAGACCGGCCCTGGCGAAAACTGTCCGAACGGGCGCGCGCACCGGATCCGGTTTACACCTTGCCGGCCCGCTTGTAGCTTGCGCCCGCCCGACCGCCATATTTCGCGCGGGTGGGACGGCCGCCCGTGGCCAAGTCCGGGCAGGGGAGATGGATATGGATTCGGGGATCCGCACGGTGACGGCAGATAGTCTCGCCGCAGTGCTGAACGACAGAGGGTTTCGGGCCGAGAAGGTCGACTGGACCGGCGGACGCGAGGCTCTGAAGAGCGCGACGAGCGGTGTCGTGTTCCACCTGGTGCTCGGCAACGGCGCCAAGGGCGCCTATCACGACTTCACCTATTTCACGAGCTTCCGCCTCGAAGGCCTGTCGCTGGAGGACATCTGCTCCGACTGGAATCGCGGACGCCGCTTTGCCCGCCTGCACACGCGCGACGGCCTGCTCAATATGGAGATGGACGTCATCCTCGGAACCGGCGTGCAGGACGGGTATCTGGCGGTGACGCTCGAACTGTGGAACCAGCTGCTGAACGAGCTGATCTCGGCGCTGCGCGAGGAAGCCGCACGCCTTTCGCCGGCCGCGGCGACCCCGGCCGCGGCCAACTGACACCGCATTTCGCGGCGCGGACCGGACCCATCCCCCGCATGCGTGAGGGATGGGGACATCCGGTTCGGATCAGCGGATCGGCTGCGGGGGAGGACCCATGCGGCCGATGGTGAAGATCTGGACCCGGCGGTTGATCGGATCGGTCGGCTTCTTCGGGTCGAGCAGCACTTCCTCGCCGAGGCCGACGGCTTCGAGCCGGCTGGCATTGACGTTGAACACCGTGACCAGCGCGTTCACCACGGCGTCGGCGCGGGCCTGGCTGAGCTTCAGGTTGAAGTCGCGCGGCCCGGTGACGTCGGTATTGCCGGTGACGACGAACTTGTAGCCGTGCAGGACCGGGTTGTGCATCGCGTCGGCGATCGACCCGAGCGTCCCGTAGGACGACGGCTCGATGATCGACGAGTTCAGCCGGAACTGAATCTGCACGTTGATCTGCGGCAGCTTGTCGAGATTGAGCGCCAGCGACGGGCGGGTCAGCGCCTCGCCGGGATATTGCGACATGTGCTGCTGCACCATGTTGCGCATCTGCTGGGCGGTCATGGTCGGCGCGCTGTCCGTGAGGCCCTGGAGGCCCTGCAGGATCTGCGAGTCGGAGAGCGAGGTCTGCGCCAGAGCGGGTGCCGCGGAGAGCGCGAGCGAAGCCGCCAGCGCGAAGCGGATCAGAGGCGACGTCATCTGTGTCGTCCTTCCTTTTGCGTTTCGGGTGGGGCGGAAATCAACGATAGCCGGCATCGGTGATCGCCTGGTTGCACGACGCAGACACCACCTTCGTGGCCTGCAGCAGGCAAGACAGGAGATTGCCGTCCTGGGGGATCATGCCGGGGCAGAGGCGGGCGGCGTCGGCGTTGCAGATGTGCGCGATCGCGTCCTGCGCGGCGTCCCGCTTGGCGATCGAGGCGATCGCCATGGCGTAGTCGGCCTGACACTTCTGGCTGACCTGCGAGATCTTGGAATCCATGCACGCCTTCAGCGCGCCATTGCCAAGATTCACGGTCGGGCACAGCTTGTTGATGTCCGGTCCGCAGCTCTTCGCGAGGAGAGCGCCGGCCTGACCATAACTCATGGTCTGCGCCTCGGCCGCGACCGCCGAGGCCGCCAGCAGCCCAGCCGCCAGCAGAATTCTAAAGCCCCTCATCATATCCTCCCTTCCCGGTGGTGAGGACAGGCTTACCAGACCGTAAAGCCGCGTCAAACCTTAGCTGCGCGGGATCGCGCGCAGAAACGCAAAGAATCAGGCCGTTAGGTTAAGGCACGCGGTGCCGCAACGGCATCGCGCACGGGAGTCCGGCGGGGCCGCGCACCGCCCCGCCGGGGGTCACAGGCACTCGTCGAACAAAGTGAGCAGCCGCGTCCAATGCCGCGCCGCGCCGGCGCGATCGTGCACCCGATGGTCGGGAACCGCCCATCCATGCGCCATGCCGGCATAATTCTCGATGATGTGGTCGACCTCGGCGCTGCGCAGGGCCTCGGCGAGGCGTGCCGACTGGTCGGGCGGGAAGCCGGCGTCGATGCCGGCGCTGCCGACATAGAGGCGGGCTGTGATGGCGGCCGCCCGCAGATGCGGGCTGTCGGGCGCCTCCGTGGCGAGATTGCCGCCATGGAAGCTGGCGGCGGCGGCGATGCGGTCCGGGAAGGCGGCCGCCGCGACCACCGCCCGGCCGCCGCCCATGCAATAGCCGACTGCGCCGAGCGGTCCGCGCGCGCCGGCCTCGGTGAGGGCGGCGATGAAGGCGGGCCCGTCCTGCTCGGTCAATGCCGGCGGCGTCTGCGCCATGAGCGCGCGCAGCCGGACCCGCGTCTCCTCGACCTGGAAGGCGGTCTTGGCGTCGAACGCGCCGTGATCCGCCACGCGGTAATAGAGGTCGGGCACGAGGACGGCATAGCCATTGTCCGCCAGCCGCTCGGCCATGGCGCCGAGGGCGGGCCGAAGGCCGAACGCATCCATATAGAGGATGACCCCCGGATGGCCCGGGCGCGGCGTGGCGGGACGCGCGAGGAGCGCCGCGCAGCGCCCGTCCGCCAAAGTGAGCGTGATCTGTTCGAACGGCATGTCGGTTCCGATCCCTCTGGGCCTCCTGGGCTTGTGCCAGCGGAGCGATGCGACGCGCAAGGGCGCCCACCGCGCGGCCGGAGCGTCGGCCGATATCATCCCGGCGCGATCGCGACCCTTGCATCTGCGCGCATTTCCGCTATATTGCCGCTGTCCCTATTGGGGATACCTCAGAGCCATCGCAGTCGAAGGTGATGAGAGTGGGGCCCGCCCGGGACCCGCTCCTTTTTCGCTTATGCGGAATCTCCGCCGCTGCGCGTGTCGCGTCCCATCGGGCGCGCAATGGGTTCGAGACCAGATTTCACTGCGCCCGGACCCGGTCCGGCGCCCCGTCAGTCCCGGAGGGATATGAGCGACACGTTCGACGCCGAGGCGGGCAAAGCCTCGGACCGCCCGTCCACGCAGGACCGCACCCAGATCCTGGAGAGCGATCCCCGCGAGCCCCGTCTCATCACCGAGACCGGGGTGGCGGCGCGCATTGCCGCCATCGTCGAGCCGGTCGTGGCGGATCTCGGCTACCGGCTGGTTCGCGTCAAGGTGTCGAGCCGCGACGGCGGGACCGTGCAGATCATGGCCGAGCGGCCGGACGGCACGATGTCGATCGACGATTGCGAGGCGGCCTCGCGCGCCATCTCGCCGATCCTCGACGTGGAGGATCCAGTTTCCGGCGCGTATCGGCTGGAAATGTCGTCTCCGGGCATCGACCGTCCCCTGGTGCGGTTCTCGGACTTCCTGCGCTGGGCCGGCCATGAAGTGAAGGTCGAGATGGCGGTGCCGCTCGCGGGCCGCAAGCGGTTTCGCGGCATCCTCGTCGGCGCCGAGGGGTCGGAGGCCATGCTCAAGCGTCTCGATGCGCCCGCCGGCGAAGATCCTGTCGTCGCCTTGCCGGTCGGCGATATCGGCGAGGCGAAGCTGGTCCTGACCGACGCCCTCATCACCCTTGCTCTGCGTCAGGCGAAGGCGGCCCTGCGCGGCCTCGACGGCGATGCCGACGAGGCCGATCTGGACGATTTCGACACCGACGATGTCGACTCGGACGGCGACAAGGCCGCGCGCGATGCCGCGAATGCCGCGCGCGCCGGCCGCAAGAAAGCCGCGGAGCGCGCGCAGGCCAAGACCGACAGGGCGGCCCGCAAGGCCGCCAAGGCGGAGAAGGCTCTGGCGCCCGCGCCCGAGCGCGGCGGAAAATTCCGCCGCTCCGCCAGCGAGGAAGCCGACCTCGAAACAACGAATCTCGCCACCCGCAAGGCGCGGGCCGGCAAAGCGAAGGAGACGCACTGATGGTTGCCGTCAGCGCAAACCGGCTGGAATTGCTGCAGATCGCGGATGCAGTCGCGCGCGAAAAGACGATCGATCGCAGCATCGTCATCGCCGCGATGGAGGATGCGATCGCCAAGGCCGCGCGCTCGCGCTACGGCCAGGAGACGGACATCCATGCGGAGATCAATCCGCGGACCGGCGAATTGCGTCTCGCCCGCCATCTCCTCGTGGTCGACGAGGTCGACAATTTCGCGACCGAGATCAATCTCGACGGCGCCCGGCGCCACAATCCCGCGGCGCAGGTCGGCGACATCATCGCCGACACCCTGCCGCCGTTCGATTTCGGCCGCATCGCGGCGCAGTCCGCCAAGCAGGTCATCGTCCAGAAGGTGCGCGAGGCCGAGCGCGACCGGCAATATGACGAATACAAGGACCGCATCGGCGAGATCATCAACGGTGCCGTCAAGCGCGTCGAATATGGCAACGTGGTCGTGGATCTCGGCCGCGGCGAAGCCATCCTGCGGCGCGACGAGCTTCTGCCGCGCGAGACCGTGAAGGTCGGCGACCGCATCCGCGCTTATATCTACGACGTGCGGCGCGAACCGCGCGGCCCGCAGATCTTCCTGTCGCGGACCCATCCGCAATTCATGTCGAAGCTGTTCTATCAGGAGGTGCCGGAAATCTATGACGGCATCGTCGAGATCAAGGCGGTAGCCCGCGATCCGGGCTCGCGCGCCAAGATCGCCGTCATTTCGCGGGACAGCTCGGTCGACCCGGTCGGCGCCTGCGTCGGCATGCGCGGCTCGCGCGTCCAGGCGGTGGTGAACGAACTGCAGGGCGAGAAGATCGACATCATTCCCTGGAACCCGGATATCGCGACGTTCATCGTCAACGCGCTCGCCCCGGCCGAAGTGGTCAAGGTGGTGCTCGACGAGGATCGCGAGCGCATCGAAGTCGTGGTCCCGGACGCCCAGCTCTCGCTGGCGATCGGCCGGCGCGGTCAGAATGTGCGGCTCGCCTCCCAGCTCACCGGCTGGGACATCGACATCATGACCGAGCAGGAGGAAAGCGAGCGGCGCCAGAAGGAATTCGCCGAGCGCACCAAGATGTTCGCCGAAGCGCTCGATCTCGACGAGATGATGGGCCAGCTCCTGACCTCGGAAGGCTTCACCTCGGTCGAGGAGATCGCCTATGTGCCGCTGAACGAGCTTGCGATGATCGAAGGCTTCGACGAGGAGACCGCCGGCGAGCTCCAGGCCCGCGCGCTGAAGCACCTCGCCGATGTCGAGGAGGCGCTGGACGAAGAGCGCAAGGCGCTGGGTGTCGCGGATGACCTGAAGGACGTGCCGGGCGTGACGACCGCCATGCTGGTGGCGTTCGGCAAGAGCGACATCAAATCCGTCGAGGACCTGGCCGGATGCGCCACCGACGATCTGGTCGGCTGGAGCGAACGCAAGGACGGGGAGACGGTGCGCTATCCCGGCGCGCTCGACGGGTTCGAGATTGATCGGGAGGGCGCGGAGCAGCTCGTTATGCGGGCGCGTGTTACAGCCGGCTGGCTTTCGGAGGACGACCTCGTGGCGAACGACGCCGACGAGGATGCGCCCGCCGAAGACAGCCCGGCTTGAGAGACGGGGAGATGACCCGGCGTGCTGGAGCAGGTGGTAGAGGCAGAGGAGACCGATGGGGGGCCGCGCGGGCTTGCGTCCGTGCGCGCGCCGCTGGCACGTCTTTGCCTCGCCACCCGCACCGTCACGCCGGTGGCGGAGATGATCCGCTATGTGGTGGCGCCGGACGGCGCCGTCATTCCGGATCTCGCGCGTAATCTTCCCGGGCGCGGCGCCTGGGTGACCGCCACCCGCGCGGCCCTCGCGACCGCCCTGAAGCGCAAGGCCTTCGGCCGCGCGTTCCGCGGCAAGGGGACGACGCGGGAGGATCTTCCCGATCTCGTGGAGGCCCGGCTGGTCGCGGATGCGCGCGCCGCCCTCTCGATCGCCAACAAAGCCGGCCGGGTCGTGACCGGCACCGCCAAGGTCGAGGCGGCACTTTTTTCCGGACAGGCGGCCGTGCTGATGCATGCCGCCGATGCGCGCCCCGACGGGGTGCGCAAGCTCGACGGGGCCGCCCGCCGAGCACAGGCCACGGGCCCCGACGGCGAACCGCCGGCACGCAGGGGCGACGTGGCTGTCATCGACTGTTTTACGGGCGTTGAATTGGACTTGGCGCTCGGACGGTCAAATGTGGTACACGCTGCGCTGATCGCGCATCCGACGACCGCAGGATTTCTCGCGCGCTGCCGAAGGCTGGAGCGCTGGCGGATGGAAACGTCCGCCGGTACGCACGATCGGCCATGCCCGCGACCCGAACGGATGCCAGGAACGGACCAGGAATGAACGACACCAAGACCCCCGGCGACAAGACGCTCCATCCCGCCCCCGGCAAGACGCTGACCCTCAAGCGCCCGGTGGAGCAGGGGACGGTTCGCCAGAGCTTCAGTCATGGCCGCTCGAAGGCGGTTGTGGTGGAGAAGGTGAAGCGGCGCGTGTTCGCGCCGGGCGAGGCCGCGCCGGCGAGTACGCCTGCAACTCCGCCTGCAACTCCGCCTGCAACTCCGGCGGCAGGTTCGACGGTCAGCCCGGCCGCCGCTGTGCCGGCGCCCCGTGCCGCCGCGCCGGCTCCTGCGCCCGTCGAGGCCAAGACGACGGTCGGCGCGCCGGTGACGGCGCCGCCTGCTGTCCCTGCGACCCCTGCCGTCCCTGCGACTCCCGCTGTCCCTGCGACTCCTGCTGTCCCCGCGACCCCTGCGGTCGCCGAGGCGCCGAGGCCCGCCGCGCCGCCGGTCGCGGCCAAGGTGGCGGTGACCCCGCCTGCGGCCGCCGCGCCGGCCGCCCCGCCCGTACCTGCTCCCGCCGCCACTCCGACTGCCGCCGAACCGGTTTCCCCGCCGGCCCCGGCCGAAGCACCGGCGCCGGTCGCGGCCGCTGCACCTGCCTCACCGGCCCCCGCCAGCGCCGCCCCGGCGACGCGTCCGGCTCCGGCCGCGCCGGCGCGGCCGGCGGGCGGCGCGTCCGCTCCGTCGCGCTCCGGCCCCTCCGGCGGCGCGCCCCGGCAGGGCTCCGGCGCGCCCCATCGGTCCGGCGGTCCCTCTTCGGGTCCGCAGCGCTCCGGCGCCCCGCAGCGTCCGGGCCAGGACCGCAACGACCGCGGCGGCCAGAGCCGCGACCAGGATCGCCGCGGCGGCGGCCCCGCCGCCCGCCCCGGGTCAAACCGTCCGTCGGGTTCCGGCGTGGTGCTCCGCACTTTGACCGAGGAGGAGCGGGTCGCCCGCGCCAGCGCCTTGGCCGATGCGCGGGTCCGCGAAGTCGAAGAACGCCGGATGGCGGAAGAGCGGCGCATCGCCGAGGAAGAGGCACGCCGCCGCGCCGAGCGCGAGCGGGCCGAACGCGCCGAACGCGAGGCCGCCGAGGCGCGCAAGCGCGACGAGGAAAGCCGCCGCGCGCATGACGACGAAAGCAAGCGCAAGGCCGAGCAGGAGGCGCGCAAGCGCTTCGGCGAAGAGCAGGGCGCCGGGGCGCGCACCGCGGCCGGTGCCGCCGCACCGCGTCCGCTGACCCCGCGTCCGGCCGGCGCGACGCCGGGTACGACGACCGAGGGGGAGGATGAGGAGCGCCGTCCCGTCCGCCGCGGCGCCACCCCGCCGCGTCCCGTCGCCCCGGTCAAGCTGCCGAAGGCCCCGGGTGCAGCAGAGCGCAGCCGCGGCCGTCTCACCTTGACGAATGCGCTGTCGACCGACGAGGAGCGCCAGCGTTCGGTCGCCTCGTTCCGCCGCCGCACGCAGCGCATGACCGGCCATCGGACGACGGAGAGCAAGGAGAAGGTCCTCCGCGAAGTCATCCTGCCCGAGACCATCACCATCCAGGAACTCGCCAACCGCATGTCGGAGCGGGGCGTGGACGTCATCCGCCTGCTGATGAAGCAGGGCCAGATGCTGAAGATCACCGACGTGATCGACGCGGACACCGCGGAGATCATCGCCGAGGAATTCGGCCATACGGTGCGCCGCGTGTCGGAATCCGACGTGGAAGAGGGCCTGTTCGACGTCGCCGACGCGCCGGAGACGATGCGTCCCCGTCCGTCCGTCGTCACCATTATGGGCCATGTCGACCACGGCAAGACCTCGCTGCTCGACGCGATCCGCAAGGCGAACGTGGTGTCCGGCGAAGCCGGTGGCATCACCCAGCATATCGGCGCCTATCAGGTGACGGCACCGTCCGGCAGCAAGATCACCTTCATCGACACGCCCGGCCATGCGGCGTTCACCGCCATGCGCGCCCGCGGCGCCAAGGTGACGGACATCGTGGTGCTGGTGGTCGCGGCCGATGACGGCGTGATGCCGCAGACGATCGAGGCCATCAACCACGCCCGCGCGGCGAAGGTGCCGATGATCGTCGCGATCAACAAAATCGACAAGGCCGACGCCAAGCCCGAGCGGGTGCGCTCCGAACTGCTCCAATACGAGGTGCAGGTCGAGACCATGGGCGGCGAGACGCTCGAGGTCGAGGTCTCGGCGACCAAGCAGATCAATCTCGACAAGCTGCTCGAGGCGATCGCGCTGCAGTCGGAACTGCTCGATCTGACGGCCAATCCGGATCGTCCCGCCGAAGGCACGGTCATCGAGGCCAAGCTCGATCGCGGACGCGGCCCGGTTGCGACCGTCCTGGTCCAGCGCGGCACGCTGCATATCGGCGACATCGTCGTGGCGGGTGCGGAATGGGGCCGCGTGCGCGCCCTCATCACCGACACCGGCGCGAACACCACCGAGGCCGGGCCGTCCTTCCCGGTCGAGGTGCTGGGCTTCAATTCGACGCCGGAGGCCGGCGACCGGCTCGCGGTGGTCGAGAGCGAAGCCCGCGCCCGCGAGATTACCGACTATCGCCAGCGCCAGAAGCGCGAGAAGGCGGCGGCCCGGTCCGCCACCATCCGCGGCTCGCTGGAGCAGATGATGAGCCAGGTCCGTTCCTCGGGCCGCAAGGAATTCCCGCTCATCATCAAGGGCGACGTCTCGGGCTCGGTGGAAGCGATCATCGGCGCGCTGGAGAAGGTCGGCAATGACGAGGTCCAGGCCCGGATCATCCATTCCGGCGCCGGCGGCATCAATGAGAGCGACGTCACGCTGGCGGAGACCTCCGGCGCCGCGATCATCGCCTTCAATGTCCGCGCCAACAAGGAGGCGCGCGACGCCGCCGAGCGCGCGGGCATCGAGATCCGCTATTACAACATCATCTACGACCTGGTGGACGACGTGAAGAAGGCCATGAGCGGCCTGCTCGCCCCCATCAATCGCGAGACGATGCTCGGCAATGCGCTCATCCTGGAGATCTTCGCGGTCTCCAAGGTCGGCAAGGTGGCGGGCTGCCGGGTCACCGACGGCATCGTGGAACGCGGCCAGCATGTCCGCCTCATCCGCGACAATGTCGTGATCCACGAAGGCAAGCTCGCGACCCTGAACCGCTTCAAGGATTCCGTGAACACGGTTCTGGCGGGCCAGGAATGCGGCATGTCCTTCGAGAACTACCAGGACATGCGGGCCGGCGACGTGATCGAGTGCTACCGCGTGGAAGTGATCCAGCGCTCGCTGTAAGACGCGCGCACCCCTCGTGCGGACGGACGCCCCCGGAGCCTGCTCCGGGCGGCGGTCCGCCGCAATCATTCAGGAGTCCCGCGGTCCGATCCCGCCGGGCATCGTGCAAGGAGAGGCGGCGCGCGGGCGTCGCCGAAAGACCATGAGACAACAGAACAAGCCGGGCAGCGGCCCGAGCCAGCGCCAGCTGCGCGTCGGCGAACTGGTGCGCCATGCCCTCGCCGACGTGCTGTCGCGCGGCGACCATCTCGATCCGGTCCTGGCCGGCCACATGATCACGGTGCCCGAAGTCCGCATGTCGCCGGACCTCAAGATCGCCACCTGCTACGTCATGCCGCTCGGCGGCAAGGACCTGCGCCCGGTGATCAAGGCGCTGGCCGCCAATGCCCGCATGCTGCGCGCCGAGGTGGCCCGGCGGGTGGAATTGAAATCGGTGCCGGACCTGCGCTTCCTCGAAGACACCTCGTTCGAGGAAGCCCGGCACATCGACGCCTTGCTGCGCTCGCCCGAGGTGGCGCGCGATCTTTCTGCCGGCCCCGGCGAGACTGAAACGGACCAATGATGCGCACCGAAGACGAGGTCCGGGACGACCGGCCGGCCGAACCGCAGCCCCTTCCCGGGGCGCGGAACGATGAGAGCCGGGTGCAGCGCCCGCGCGTGCCCCGCCGCGACGTCGACGGGTGGGTTCTGCTCGACAAGCCGTCCGGCATGACCTCGACCCAGGCGGTCGCGGTGGTCAAACGGCTGTTCGCGGCCAAGAAGGCCGGCCATGCCGGCACGCTCGATCCGCTCGCCTCCGGCTGCCTGCCGATCGCCCTCGGCGAGGCCACCAAGACCGTTCCCTACGTGATGGACGGGCGCAAGACCTATCGCTTCACCGTGCGCTTCGGCGCCGAGATGGACACCGACGATGCCGAGGGGCGCCCGGTCGCGACCAGCGACCTGCGCCCCGAAGATGCCGAGATCCGCGCCGCGCTGGCCGGCTTTCTCGGCGAGGTGCTCCAGGTGCCGCCGGCCTATTCGGCGCTGAAGATCGACGGCAACCGCGCCTATGACCTCGCCCGCGAAGGCGCGGTCGTCACGCTCGAGGCGCGGCCCGTGACCATCCACCGCCTCGAACTCGTCGCCCGCCCGGATCGCGACCATGCGGTGCTCGAAGCCGAGTGCGGCAAGGGCACCTATGTCCGCGCCATCGCGCGCGATCTCGGCCGGCTGCTCGGCACGTGCGGCCATGTCTGCGCGCTCCGGCGCACCGCGGTCGGTCCGTTCCTGGAAGAGAATCTGGTCGGCGTCGAGGCGCTGAGCACCCGTGCCGAGGCCGGCGATGCCGAGCTGTTCGAGGCGCTCGAAGGCGTCGCCTGCGCCCTCGAGGATCTGGTCGGCCTCTCCGTCACGCCCTCCGACGCGCACCGCCTGCGCTGCGGCCAGAACATCATTCTGCGCGGCCGGGACGCGCCGATCCTCGACGGCCATGTCTCGATCACCTGCCAGGGTGCGCTGATCGCCATCGGCGACGCCGCGGGGGGCGAGGTGCGGCCCCACCGGGTGTTCAACTGGTCCCGCGCCGGCGCCCCGAAACCCTTGCGCCGCGCCGGCTGAGGCGCGGACAATCCCCTGGCGCGCCGCGCGGTTTCGTGTATGGTGCGCCGGCCGGTTCCGGGGTCGATCCCGCTTCCGGCCAAGTCCGTTTGTTCGCAAGTCCCCATTTTCGACCGCGCTGGACGACATCCCGGCCCGGCCGATGGGGCAGGCGATCCTCCGCACTGTTCCCGCATCACGCGCGAGCGGCGCCGGACGCCCTATATCACTCCATTTCGAAAGGAAGTCCCGATGTCGATCACGATCGAGCGCAAGCAGGCGCTCATTACGGAATATGGCGCGAAGTCCGGCGATACCGGTTCGCCCGAGGTTCAGGTTGCCATCCTCTCCGAGCGGATCTCGAACCTGACCGAGCATTTCAAGTCCCATAACAAGGACAACCACTCCAGGCGCGGGCTTCTGAAGCTGGTCTCCCAGCGCCGGAGCCTGCTCGATTACCTGAAGCGCAAGGACGAGGCGCGCTACAAGTCGCTCATCGAGCGGCTCGGCCTGCGCCGCTGACCGAGACGAAAGCGCATCGGGCGCGCCGCCGGTCCGGCGGCGCAGACGCGGCGGGCATGGGGCTCGCCGCGGGTACGCGAAGCCCAGGGAAAGTCATGGCAGGATCGCCGGACGCAGCCGTCGTACGCGCCCCGAAAACGGGCAGCGGACGCGCGGTGCGTCCGGCCGTCTTGCTCATGGCTCTCCCGCTTCGTTGAACGAAAGAGAGAGACATCCAATGTTCGACATTCATCGCGAGGAGCTCGATTGGGGCGGTCGCACCCTCGTCCTCGAGACCGGCAAGATGGCGCGTCAGGCCGACGGCTCCGTCCTGGCCACCTATGGCGACACCACCGTGCTCGCGACCGTCGTGTCGGCGCGCGAGGCGAAGCCGGGCCAGGACTTCTTCCCCCTGACCGTGAACTATCAGGAAAAGACCTATGCCGCCGGCCGCATCCCGGGCGGCTATTTCAAGCGGGAGGGCCGTCCCTCCGAAAAGGAGACTTTGGTCTCCCGCCTGATCGACCGGCCGATCCGCCCGCTGTTCGCCGACGGCTACAAGAACGAGACCCAGGTCGTCGTCACCGTGCTCTCGCACGATCTCGAAAACGATCCCGACATCGTCGCGCTGGTGGCCTCCTCGGCCGCTTTGACCTTGTCCGGCGTGCCCTTCATGGGCCCGGTGGGCGGCGCGCGCGTCGGCTTCATCGGTGACGAGTATGTCCTGAACCCGACCGTCGACGAAGTGAAGGAAAGCTCGCTCGACCTGGTCGTCGCCGGCACCGCCGACGCCGTCCTCATGGTCGAGTCCGAGGCCAAGGAACTGCCCGAGGAGATCATGCTCGGCGCGGTCATGTTCGGCCACCGCCACTTCCAGCCGGTGATCGAGGCGATCATCCGCCTCGCTGAAAAGGCCGCGAAGGAGCCGCGCGCGTTCGAGCCGGCGGACCATTCCGCGCTGGAATCGAAGATCCGCGAGATCGCCGAGGCGGACCTGCGCGCCGCCTACAAGATCCGCCAGAAGCAGGCCCGCTACGAGGCGGTCGGCGCCGCCAAGTCCAAGGTGAAGAAGTATTTCGAAGGCCTCGCGGTGGAGGGCCAGGCGGCCCCCAACCCGCAGATCGTCTCCGAAGTGCTGAAGGGCCTGGAGGCGAAGATCGTCCGCTGGGCGATCCTCGACGAGGGCATCCGCATCGACGGCCGCGACGTGAAGACCGTCCGCCCGATCGTCTCGGAAGTCGGCGTCCTGCCGCGCGCCCACGGCTCCGCGCTGTTCACCCGCGGCGAGACGCAGGCCCTCGTGGTCGCGACCTTGGGCACCGGCGAGGACGAGCAGTTCATCGACAGCCTGGAAGGCACCTATAAGGA
Source organism: Aquabacter spiritensis (assembly GCF_004346185.1). Taxonomy (GTDB): domain Bacteria; phylum Pseudomonadota; class Alphaproteobacteria; order Rhizobiales; family Xanthobacteraceae; genus Aquabacter; species Aquabacter spiritensis. The sequence continues at coordinate 34,353 of NZ_SMAI01000002.1, forward strand.
AAACTTCCTGCTGCACTACAATTTCCCGCCCTTCTCGGTGGGCGAGACCGGCCGCATGGGGTCGCCCGGCCGCCGCGAGATCGGCCATGGCAAGCTCGCCTGGCGCGCGATCCATCCCATGCTGCCGCTGAAGCACGAATTCCCCTACACCCTGCGCGTGGTGTCGGAGATCCTCGAATCCAACGGCTCCTCCTCGATGGCCACCGTCTGCGGCACCTCCCTGGCGCTGATGGATGCCGGCGTGCCGCTGCGCCGCCCGGTGGCGGGCATCGCCATGGGCCTGATCCTGGAGGGCGAGAGGTTCGCCGTCCTGTCCGACATTCTCGGCGACGAGGACCATCTCGGCGACATGGACTTCAAGGTGGCCGGCACGGAGCAGGGCGTCACCTCGCTCCAGATGGACATCAAGATCGCCGGCATCACCGAGGAGATCATGCAGGTCGCCCTCACCCAGGCGAAGGACGGCCGCGCCCATATTCTCGGCGAGATGGCGAAGGCCCTGACCTCCGCCCGCGCCGAGCTGGGCGAGCACGCCCCGCGCATCGAGGTGATGAAGATCGCGGTCGACAAGATCCGCGAAGTGATCGGGTCCGGCGGCAAGGTGATCCGCGAGATCGTCGAGAAGACCGGCGCCAAGATCAACATCGAGGACGACGGCACGATCAAGATCGCCTCCGCCAATGGCGACGCGATCAAGGCCGCCATCAATTGGATCAAGTCCATCGCCTCGGAGCCCGAGGTCGGACAGATCTATGACGGCACCGTCGTCAAGGTGGTGGATTTCGGCGCCTTCGTGAACTTCTTCGGCTCCAAGGACGGCCTGGTCCACATTTCCCAGCTCGCCCAGGATCGCGTCGCCAAATCGTCCGACGTGGTCAAGGAAGGCGACAAGGTGAAGGTGAAGCTGATGGGCTTCGACGAGCGCGGCAAGACCCGCCTGTCCATGAAGGTGGTCGACCAGACCACCGGCGAGGATCTCGAAGCCAAGCACAAGGCCGAGCGTGACGCGCCCCGCGACGGCGCGAACGAGGCCGGCGCCGCCGAGTGAGGCCCGGCCGGGGCCTCGCCCCGGCCCCCTCCAGAAGATCGAGGCGGCCTTTTCGGCCGCCTCTTTTTTTGGCGTTCTCTCAAAAATGTTAGAGCCCGAGAGGGATCAGGCCCTGGATACGGGCTCACGGGTCCCGGTGGTTCGACCCGATCGGGTCCTCACGCCGCGCGCACCGTCGCGACGAAGCTGCGGACCTGGCCGCGCAAAGCGTCGGCCTGTCGCGACAGGTCGGCCGCCGAGGAGAGGACTTGGAGGGCGGCGGTGGACGAGGCCTGTGCCGCGCGCTCCACGCCGGCAATGTTGGCCGTGACCTCGTTGGCCCCGCTCGCCGCGGACTGGATCCGCCGGGCGACTTCCAGGGTCGTGGCATTCTGCTCCTCCATCGCCGCGGCGATCGCGGTCGCGCCCGCGCGCAGTTCGCCGATGGTCTGGCTGAAGCCGGTAATGGTGCCGAGCACCTCGCCGGTGGAGTCCTGAATGCCGGAGATGCGGCTCGAAATATCGGCGGTCGCCTTCGCGGTCTGGCCGGCGAGGTCCTTCACCTCCTGCGCCACCACGGCGAAGCCCCGGCCGGCCTCTCCGGCGCGGGCGGATTCGATCGTGGCGTTGAGGGCGAGCAGGTTGGTCTGTCCGGCGATGGTGTCGATCAGGCCGACGACGGCGCCGATCTGCTCGGCCGAGCGGCGCAGATCGCCCATCTGGCCGTTGGTTCCGTCCACTTCGGTCACGGCGCGCTCGGTCATCCGGGTCGAGTCCTGGAGCCGCTGGCCGATCTCCCGCGCCGAGGCGGACAATTCCTCGATGGCGGCGGCCACCGCCTGCACATTGGTGGTGGCGAGCTGGGCGGCGGACGTCACCGCGCCGGCCTGCGCCGTGGTTTCCTCGGCGGTGGAATTGAGCGTCTTCGAGGCCAGTTCCAGCTCGCCGGCCGCCGCGGCGACGGTCTCCACCACCGCGCCGACGGCCGCCTCGAACTGGTCGGCGAGGGCGTGCATCTCCGCCTTGCGGCGGTGCTCCGCCTCGGCCGCTTCCGCCTGCCGGGCCGCACGCTGGCGGTCGGCTTCGGCGAGCCCGTCGCGGAACACGGTGAGGGCGCGGGCCTGGTCGCCGATTTCGTCGCCGCGCGCCGCATAGGGAATAGCGGCGGCGAGATCGCCGCCCGACACCTGCGCCATGGCCTCCGTGATCCGGCGCACCGGGCGGGCGACGCCGAACACCGAATAGGCGCCGGCCGCGACGGCGGCCAGGATCGCCACGAGCGAGAAGGCGAGAATCTGAAGCATCCCGCTCCGCAGCGCTTCGGTCGACTGGGTCTCGGCTTCCGCCAATTGATCGGCGCTGGCTTGCGTCACCATATGCAGCATCTCCGCGGCGGTGCGCATCATGGGGATGCTGCGCGCCGCCACGATCTGATCGCGCTTTTTCACCTCGGCGATGCCGGCTCTGATGGAATTCGCATAGCCGTTGAACGTCTTGCGGGCGCGGGCCAGCGTGTCGCTCAGGGTGTGGTCGTCCGCGACCTTCTCCTCGAGCGCCGCCAGGGTCTTGTCGCCGGTGTCCTGGATGACGGTGATCAGGGTGATCTGCTTGGGATCGGCCTCGGTCAGGAACAAAGCGGAGGCGAGGTTGAGCTGGTCGAGCAGCGGCTCCAGAGAGTCCATCTGGCGCGCGGCGTCCTTCATGCCGGCATTTTCGAGGTCGCGCACCAGGGTCGAGAACAGAGCCCGGCTGCGCATGCGCAGCGCCGGGCGGGTGTCGACGGCGTCGAGCTGGGCGATCTGGGACGCATGGATCTCGGTGGTGGCCGCGAGGATCGCGTCGAGCTTGGCCTTCAGAGCCAGGAATTCCTGCCGGTCATCCTCATGGCTTTCGAGGGCGATCAGGCGGTCGAGCCCGGCTTGCGCCGCGGCATTGTCCTCGGAGATCCGCTTCATCAGGCCGGCATTGTCCAGGCTGGCGAAGGAAAGCCGCATCTCGCCGGCATCGAGCCGGATCCGGCCGAGCAGCGTGCTGACCGCTTCGGCTTCCTTCAGGATGTCCGCTTGCCGCCGCGTGTCCGCCGCGGCCGCCTCGATCCGCGCCATCGCGACCTGGCGGCTGACGATCACGCCGGCCGACAACAGGACCAGGGCCGCCGAGGCGATCCCGAGTTTCAGCCCGATCCCGATACGCATTCCATGTCTCTCCCGGCTGACAGCAGCTTTCGGGAGACGATCACGTCATGGCAGGCTTGCGCGGGACTTTCCTCGGAGCGGTCGGCGGGTCACGGCGGGTCATTTGCAGCCATTGTCGTCGATGGACTGGATCACCTGGACCATCGGCTTCGGCTGCACCTTGATCATGCCGTCGAACGGGCCGCTCATCTCCATGATCAGGAACAGCGCGCCGGCAATCGAGATCGCGCACAGGAAGAAGGAAATGACAACCACCCGGTTGGGCGGCGCGAACAGCCCGAAACTGACGAAAATCAGGCTCAGCCAGACCACCAGCACCACGATGAAGGCCGTCGGGACCACGGTGATCGCGTCTTCGCTGACCGTCCACCGCGTCGTCAGGATGGACCGCAGATCGCCCATCGCCGCACTGCGCACCTCTTGGAGAATGGGGGTGTCGGGCGTGAAATTGCGCACGATCGTGTCGATCAGAAGAAGGATCTCGCCGGATCGCGCCTGCGAGGCCCGGGCGGGAAGGTCCGGGCCGTCGGGCCAGGTCTCCCGCACCACGGCCCGGGTATAATCGCCGAGCAGGACCTGGGCATGGCAGGCCGGCGGCCCATAATGGTGCAGGTCCACCGCCAGCGACTGGATGTTCAGGGCATAGGTGTGAACGTCCTTGTCGGTCTGGTCGAAATTGCCCTTCACCGACGCCGTCATCAGGCCGAGGATCAGCGAGGCCATCGCGGCCACCATCCCCACCCCCAGCTTCACCGTATCCTGGGTCTTGGCCGACACGTGATGCGCGGCGAGCCCCCGCGCGATGAAGATGGCGGCGAGGCCGCCGCCGAACATGCCGCCGAACGAACTGATCGCGATGACCCAGGTGTCCATGCCAAGCCCCCGAACGCAACACGGCGATCTCGCGCCGAGGGGAGAAGGCGCGCTGCCCCCGACCGCAAGCGTCGCCGCGCAAAGCGTACCGTTTTCGAAACAATGCCGGTAGATGCCGTGTTACGGCGCGAGATAGGGCCGGAACAGACCGGTTTCGGCCCTCATCCGAGCGCCGTCACGGGCGGAAGGCGGACGCTTATTCCGCCGCTTTGGCGGGATGCGTCCCGTGGTCGAGCTTGGCTTCCGCGTCTTCCTGGGTCTTCAGGACGTCGGGATGCGGCATCGAAATGATGTTGTAGCCGCTGTCGACGAAATGGATTTCGCCGGTCACCCCCAGGGAAAGGTCCGACAGGAGATAGAGCGCCGAGCCGCCCACCTCCTCGATGGTGACGGTGCGCCGCAGCGGCGCGTGGCGCTTCTGGTAATTGAACATGAGGCGCGCATCGGCGATGCCGGCCCCTGCCAATGTGCGGACCGGGCCGGCGGAAATGGCGTTCACCCGCACCCCGGCCGGCCCGTAATCCGCCGCCAGATAGCGCACGCTCGCCTCCAGCGCGGCCTTGGCGACGCCCATCACATTGTAATTGGGCATAACGCGGGTGGATCCGCCATAAGTGAGCGTGATCATGGCCCCGCCCGCATTCATCAGCGCCGCCGCACGCTTCGCCACTTCGGTGAAGGAGAAGCAGGAAATCACCATCGTGCGCGAGAAATTCTCGCGGGTGGTGTCGGCGTAGCGCCCCTTCAGCTCCGATTTGTCGGAGAAGGCGACGGCGTGGACGAGGAAGTCAATGCCGCCCCAGGCGTCCTTAAGCCGGCGAAACACCTCATCCACACTGGCGAGATCCTCGACGTCGCACGGCAAAACCAGCGACGCGCCGAGCCCGGCGGCCAAGGGGCGCACGCGCTTGGCCATGCCTTCGCCCTGATAGGTGAAGGCCAGCTCGGCCCCCTGGCCGGCGAGAACCTTGGCGATGCCCCAGGCGATCGAATGGTCGTTCGCCACGCCCATAACCAGGCCGCGCTTGCCCTTCATGACATCCCGCATGCCGACCATCCTTCATCACCAGCCGCATGCGGCGATAGCAGACCTTCCCGGACCGCGCCACCTCGGCGTCGTTACGATCCGCGACGGATCCCGAGCCGGCGGCCTGCGATCAGGCGTCCAGGTGCTTCAGCACCAGGCAAGCATTGGCGCCGCCGAAACCGAAGCCGTTTGAAAGCACATGGCCGAGCGCCACATTGTCGATGCGCTCGCGCACGATGGGCATGTCCGCGAACGCGGGATCGATCTCGTCGATATTGGCGCTCTGGGTGATGAAGCCGTTCTGCATCATCAGGATGGAATAGACGGCCTCGTGCACGCCGGTGGCCCCCTGGGAGTGACCGGTCAGCGACTTGGTGGCCGAGATCGGCGGACACTTCGCACCGAAGACGGCCCGGATCGCCTCGATTTCCTTCAGATCGCCGATCGGCGTCGATGTGGCGTGCGGATTGATATAGTCGATCGGCGCCTTGATGCCGGCTATGGCCAGCTTCATGGCGCGCTCGGCGCCCTCTCCCGACGGTGCGACCATGTCTGCGCCGTCGGAAGAGACACCGTAGCCGGCAATTTCGGCATAGATGCGCGCGCCGCGGGCCTTCGCCACCTCCAGATCCTCCAGCACCAGCACGCCGGCACCCCCGGAAATCACAAAGCCGTCGCGGTCCTTGTCATAGGCGCGCGAGGCCACTTCCGGCCGGTCGTTATAGCCGGAGGACATGGCACCCATGCCGTCGAACAGCACCGACAAAGTCCAGTCCAGATCCTCGCAGCCGCCGGCGAAAACGCGGTCCTGCTTGCCGTACAGGATCTGCTCATAGGCATTGCCGATGCAGATGTTCGTGGTCGCGCAGGCGGCCGAAATGGAATAGCTCAGCCCCTTGATCTTGAACCAGGTCGACAGCGTGGCCGACGCCGTCGAGGCCATCGCCTTCGGCACCGCGAACGGTCCGACGCGCTTGGGTCCCTTGGTGCGGGCGATGTCGGCCGCCTCGACGATGGTCCTGGTGGAGGATCCGCCGGAGCCCATCACCAACCCGGTGCGCTCGTTGGAAATCTCGTGAGGTTCGAGGCCGGCATCGCGGATGGCCTGGTCCATGGCGACGTGATTCCAGGCGGTTCCCCCGCCATGGAAGCGCATGGCTCGGCGATCGACGACCTCTTCCGCATGGAGGCTCGGCGCGCCATGCACCTGGGAGCGGAAGCCGAGATTGGCATAATCGGTGGCGAAGGAAATGCCGCTCTTAGCCTCGCGCAAGCTGGCGAGAACCTCCTGCGTGGAATTTCCGATGGACGAGACGATGCCCATCCCGGTGACGACGACACGCCGCATGTCACCTCCTCAAGGTGAAAAAACGCACCATGGCGCGCGATGATGGCGCCGCCTTGTCCGTCCCGCGGTCAGCCCCCCGCGGAGGGAGCCATGTCCGCCTGGAACAGCCCGACCTTCAGATCCTTGGCGCGATAGATAATCTCTCCATCGGCGGACAGCCAGCCATCGGCGATGCCGAGAACGAGTTTCGAGCGCATGACGCGCTTGAAATCGACCCCATAGACCACCTTCTGGACATTCGGCAGGACCTGGCCCGAAAATTTCAGCTCGCCGAGGCCGAGCGCGCGCCCGCGCCCCGGGGCACCCAGCCAACCCAGGAAAAAACCGACCATCTGCCACATGGCGTCGAGCCCCAGACAGCCGGGCATGACAGGATCGCCCTTGAAATGGCAGCCGAAGAACCAGAGATCCGGATTCACGTCGAGTTCGGCGCGGACCATCCCCTTGCCATAAGGGCCGCCGTCTTCGGAAATCTCGGAAATCCGGTCGAACATCAGCATGGGAGGCAGGGGCAATTGGGCATTGCCGGCGCCAAAAAGCTCTCCGCGCCCACAGGCGAGCAGGGCCTCATAGTCGTAGCTGGTCTGCCGTTCCGCCATTGTCGCTGGTACCACCATGCTGTCCATGGGCTCTATGTCATGTCCTGTTCGAGGATGAAGCGCAGCCGAACCGAGGTGCCGCCCGCTTCCGAACGCGGCACTCCCTAACATAGGCGGATGCGCGCTCAAAGTCATGAAAGCGTCACGGCTGACCGCCGGCCGTGAAAAATCCCACCCAATTCCCAAGCCGCCCGATGCGCGCCGCGCGGGGGTGAGGCAACCTTGAGCCATGCCGGCGCGTTGGGGGTGCGCCGGAAGGGTGCCGCGCGCCCGATCCTCCGGCCGCACGCGGGTCGGACCCGGCGTGCCGCGTAAAGAGGAGTGGACTCCATGTTCAAACAGTTCCGCGAATTTGCCGTGAGGGGCAACGTGGTCGACCTCGCAGTCGGTGTCATCATCGGCGCCGCGTTCGGCAATATCGTGTCCTCGCTCGTGGCGGACATTTTCATGCCGATCATCGGCGCGATCACCGGCGGGCTCGACTTTTCCAATCATTACATTCCGCTCTCATCGGCGGTGACGGCCGACAATCTGGCGGACGCGAAGAAGCAGGGCGCGGTCATCGCCTATGGCCACTTCATCACCCTCGCGATCAATTTCCTGATCGTCGCGTGGATCCTGTTCTTCCTGGTCCGGGGCATCCAGACCTTGAAGGCCCAGGAGGCGGCGAAGCCACCGGCGGCGCCGAGCCGCAGCGAGGTCTTGCTGGCGGAGATCCGGGATCTTCTGGCAAAGCGCGACGGCCAAGGCGCCTGAGCGGCGCCGGCCTCACCGGTGGTCGATGCCGACCGCGTCGTCCAGCGAGCGAAATCCGTCGGCGGCGAGACGGGCGGCGAGGTCGCGCTTGACGGTGGCGACGAGCCCCGGCCCGTGAAACACCAGCGCCGAGTAAAGCTGGACCAGGCTGGCCCCGGCGCGGATCTTGCCATAGGCGTCCGCGCCGGAGGAGACCCCGCCGCACCCGATCAGCGGAATCCGACGTCCCACCAGCCGGTACAGGGCGCCCAGGCGCTCGGTGGACAGGCCATAGAGCGGCTGGCCGGACAGCCCGCCCTCTTCCCCGCAGTGTCGGCTACGCAGGCTCGGGGGGCGCGAAAGCGTCGTGTTGCCGATGATGATCCCGTCGATCCCGCTCGCCAGTGCCACCGCCGCAACATCTTCGAGGCCGGCATCGTCGAGGTCGGGGGCGATTTTGACCAGCAACGGCGTCGGGCGCGCGCTGCCCGGCTGCGCCGCGTTCCGCACCGCGATCGCGTGCGCGACGAGGTCCTGCATGGCGGCCCGGGCCTGAAGCGCGCGAAGCCCCGGCGTGTTGGGAGAGGAGAGGTTGCAGACGAGATAATCGGCGAGCCGCGCCGTTGCGCGGATGCCGGTCGCGTAATCCGCCTGCGCGTCGGTGCTCTGCTTGTTCTTGCCGAGATTGACCCCGACGATCCCCCGCCCGCCGGACGCCCGCCACCGTTCCAGGCGCGCCACGAACGGCGCGAGACCTTCGGAATTGAACCCGAATCGGTTGATGACCGCCGCATCCTCGTCCAGGCGGAAGAGGCGCGGACGCGGATTTCCGGGCTGCGGCAGCGGCGTCACCGAACCCGCCTCGACAAAGCCAAAGCCGAGACCGAACAAGGCACCGACCACTTCCGCATGCTTGTCGAACCCCGCCGCGAGGCCGATCGGATTGGGAAAATCGCAGCCCCACAGGCGGGTGGCGAGAAGCGGGTCGTCCGGCTCGCGCGGCGGCGGGAGAAGGCCGAGCTTCAGGGCCCGCACGGCGAGCCCATGGGCCGTCTCCGGCGAGATGCGGCGGAGCGCCGGACGAGCGAGTGCGTACAGATCCATCGTCGCGCGCTACTCGGTCATGCTGGTGGCGCCGCCATGGGCCTTGGACCAGGAATGGGGATCGTGGAGGAAGGCTTCGATCTCGTCGATCTGCTTGGTCGAAAAGCGTTCCATGGTCTTGATGACCGCAAGGATGTCCCACCAGGTGCACAGCCGGTGCAATTGGAGCCCGGAGGAGGCGAGGATCTCCTTCGCTTCGGGGAAAATGTCATAATAGAAAAATACGAAACAATGGCCGCACTCGGCGCCGGCATTGCGCAGCGCCTGGACGAAATTGACCTTGCTGCGGCCATCCGTGGTGAGATCCTCGACCAGGAGAACCCGGGTTCCGGGTTCGAGATGCCCCTCGATCTGGGCGTTCCGCCCGAAGCCCTTCGGCTTTTTGCGCACATACTGCATCGGAATCATCATCCGATCGGCGATCCATGCGGCGAACGGAATGCCGGCGGTCTCGCCGCCGGCGACGGCGTCGCACTTCTCGAAGCCGATCTCGCGATAGATGGTCGAGAGGCCGAAATCCACCAGCGTCTGGCGCACGCGCGGGAAGGAAATCAGGCGCCGGCAGTCGATATAGACCGGGCTCGCCCATCCGGAGGTGAAGATGAACGGCGTGTCCTCCGAGAAGCGGACTGCCTCCACCTCCACGAACATGCGTGCACTCAGCTCGGCGATGGTCGCCTGATCCGGGAAGGACGTGACGTTGGACATATGCGGATCGACCCCTTTGGACTGCCGACAGGCGGATATAACAGAGCTGCGCCGAAGGCACAGGAGAATCGCGCGCGGCCGGCAGCATCCTCACCTTTCCTAAATCGGTCAGGGCGAAACTCACGGCGGCCGAACAGGCGGTCCGCTTCAGAGCGGGCGGCGGAGGACATGTGTCTGGAGAAATCTGGCAGCTCGTCGATTCCAGTGGAATCGGCGGCATCGAGACTCACGTTCGGGTGCTGGCGGGGGCACTCGATGCGGCGGGCTGGCCGTGCCGCGTCGTGCTTCTTGCGGACCATGGCGGCAATCCCTGGATGGCCCAGCTGCAGGCGGCAGGCGTCCCGGCCGAAAGTCTGGACGGCCGATTTTCGACGCTTTGCCATCGGCTGCGGACGGAACGTCCGGCGCTGCTGCACACCCACGGTTACAAAGCCGGTATAATGGGGCGGCTGGCCGCGCGGCTTTGCGGCATCCCCAGCGTCTCCACCTTTCATGCCGGCGAGCGCGGCCCGTTTCCGGTCTGGCTTTACCAGCGGCTCGACGAGGCCACCGCCCGGCTCGGTGCCCGGATCGCCGTCAGCGCGCCGATCGCGCGTCGCCTGCCGAAGCCGGTGGCGGTGATCGGCAATTTCGTCCCGGTGCCGGACACGCCGCCGCCGGTGCCGGCCGCGCGCACCGTGGCCTTCGTCGGCCGCTTCAGCCCGGAGAAGGGGCCGGATCTGTTCTGCGCGCTGGCGGAGCGCTTCGCCGGGCGGCTCGCCTTCGCAGCGTTCGGCGACGGTCCGCTGCGCCCCGATCTGGAGGCGCGCTACGGCGCCTGGGTCCGTTTCCACGGCCTGGTAACGGATCCAGGGCGGATTTTTCCGCAAGTCGGCCTGCTGCTGATGCCGTCACGGGCCGAAGGGCTGCCGCTCGCGGCCATCGAGGCGATGGCTCAAGGCGTGCCGGTTGCAGCCAGCGCTGTGGGCGCGCTGCCGGATCTGATCCGCGACGGAGAGGACGGCTGGCTGTTTCCGCCGGGTGATCTGCACGCGGCGGAGCGGGCGGTCTGCGCCTGGGCCGACGGGACTTCCAGCCAACGCGCCGCATGGTCGCACGCCGCCTGGAGCCGCGTCCAAGAGAGGTTCGCGGTCGCGACCCGGCTGCCGGACGTTCTCGCCGTTTATCGGCGGACGATCGCAATGCGTCGAGAGTCCGTCGAACTGCCGCGGGGAGGAAGCCCGGATGCGTGACATGGCGATGTTTCGGGCGCGGAGCGACTCCACTCCAGCTCCCCTTACGCGCGCGAATCCGCCGTCCATGATAGGCTGGGCGCGACCTCCGATGTGCGGGACAAGTCCGTGAACGAGTATTCCGGCATCTACAGGCCGCATGCCGAAGAGCCCGGCGAGCACCGGTGGCGCGATATCCTGATCGCGCTCGCGGCGACCGGTGGCCTGTTTTATGTGTGGCTTGGATATCCAGGCATCGACCTCCCGATGCTCATCGGCGCCGGCGCGATTCTGGTCGTCGCCGGGTTCAAGCGGCCCGCGATCCCTTGCCTGTTTTTCGTGATCTTCTCCTTCCTGCGGGTGCATGAAGCCTTCCCCTTCCTGATCCCCTGGCGGATCCCGCAGCTGCTGGCGCAGCTTTCCATCGTCGTGGTGTTTTGGCACCTTGTCCTGGCGCGGTCGATGAAGCCGTTCTGGAGCCGCGAACTGGCTCTGTTCGCGGCGTTTTTTCTGATCACGACGGCAACCATCGTCACCTCGACCAACCGTGAGCAGTCTTATGTGCAATGGGCGGACGTTTATCTGAAGATCGGCGTCATCGTCCTGGTCCTGACCTGGTCGACGCGTGCGGCGACCGACTTTCAGCTGATCGCGCGCATCCTCACGCTGTTCGGCGCGGCGGTCTCGCTGGTGGCGATCGACAATTGGTTCGATGGCGAGGGGCTGGTGGAAGGCACGCGCGTCACGATCGGGCGCGCGATGGGATCCGTCCTCGGCGATCCCAACGACCTCTCGCTCGCTTTGCTCTTCCCGCTCAGCTTCGCGGTGGCGCTGGCGGTCGGGCGGGTGAACGTGGTCGACCGGCTGATCGGGCTCGCCGGCACCTCGACCATCTTACTCGGCATCTTGTTCACCCAGAGCCGGGGTGGTTTGCTCGGTGTCGCAGCTTTGTTCGCGGTGTTCGCCAGCCGCATGATCAAGAGCAAGATCCTCCTGATCGGCATCGGCGCTGCCGCCGTGGTTTTTCTTTTCGTCGTCGCCGGCATTGGCGGGCGCTCGTCGGGCGGGGCTGGGCAGGGGATCGACGAATCCTCCGAGGGCCGTCTCAATGCGTGGCACACCGCCTGGAACATGGCGGTCGCCCGGCCGCTCACCGGTGTCGGGCTCGGAAACTTCGCCGACAATTATTGGGAATTCACGCCTTATTGGGACGGCAAGGCGCATGCGGTTCATTCCACCTGGTTCGGCGTCCTTGCGGAGACGGGATTTCCCGGGCTCCTGGTGTTCCTCGCAATGGTCGGGACGACCGGACTGGTCAGCTGGCGCTGCCTCAAAATGGTGAACAGGCCGGGAGCCGATCCGCGGCTGCACACGGCTGCTGCGGCGCTCTCCGCCGGCCTCGCGAGCTTCTGTGTGTCGGGCACCTTCCTGACACAGGGCTTCACCTGGCCGTTTTACATCATCTTCGCTCTGACGATCTCCCTGTTCCGGGTGCTGACGGACTATCAGGACCAGGAGGCGCAGGCGGCCCCCGGCCTGTCGCCGCCGCCGCGTCCGACACCCGTCCGGCGGATCTGACCGCAGCCATGGCACCCAGCGATCTTGTCGTCTTCGCCGAGGATTGGGGCGGACATCCATCGTCGACCCAGCACCTCGTGGGCCATCTCCTCGCCAGCCGAAGGGTGGTGTGGGTCAACTCGATCGGCCTGCGCCGGCCGCGCCTCACCCAGGCCGATGCCCTGCGGGCGGTGCGCAAGCTCAAGGCGGCTGTTCGCCCGGCAGTGGCAGGTCCGGGAGCGGCAGGCCCGGCGGCATCGGCCCGGCCGGACAATCTCACGGTGATTTCGCCCCTCGCTGTCCCCTGGCCGGGCAACCCGCTGGCGGAGCGCCTCAACGGACTTCTGCTCGGCGCAAGGCTGCGGCCGATTCTGGCAAAGGCGGGCATCGCCCGTCCAATCCTCTGGGCGTCCCTCCCGAGCGCAGTGGCCGCGGTCGGCAGAATCGGCGAGCGGGCGGTGGTCTATTATTGCGGCGACGATTTCGGTGCCCTGTCCGGCGTCGACCACGCGCCGGTCCTGGAGATGGAGCGGCGGCTTGTCGCACGGGCGGATCTGGTGATCGCCGCGAGCGCGGAACTGGCCTGTCGCTTTCCGGCAGCGAAGACCCATCTCGTTCCCCACGGGGTCGATGTCGATCTTTTCTCGCGCCCCGCGCCCCGCGCCGCGGATCTGCCGGAGGGCCGGGTCGCCGGCTTTTATGGCAGCATTTCGGATTGGCTCGATCTGCCGATGATCGCCGCCGCGGCCGCGGCGATGCCGGATTGGATCTTCGTGTTCGTCGGGCCGGTGCGCACCGATGTCAGCCGTCTCGCCGCACTTCCAAACGTCCGCCTGCTCGGCCCCCGGCCACACGCCGCGCTGCCGTCCTACGTCCAGCACTGGACCGTGTCGCTCATCCCATTCCGCGACACGCCCCAGATCCGTGCCTGCAACCCATTGAAATTGCGGGAATACCTCGCAAGCGGCACGCCCATCGCGGCGACCCGCTTTCCCGCGCTTGTCCCTTACGAGCCGCTGGTCTGCACCATCGACCCGGCGGCGCCCCTCGCTCCAGCCATCCACGCCGCCGCCGGGCAGGTGGACGGAGCCGCCCGCCGCGCCGCTGTCGCGGACGAAGGATGGGACCGGAGGGCGGCGGCGGTCGACGCGCTGCTGTCGAACCTTTGATGCGCGCCCGTTCCGATCAGCGCCGACGCTATTGGCCCCGCCCGTGCACCATGGTCGAGAAGGTGCGCAGGATGATCCACAGATCGGTCTTGATCCAGTCGAGGGGATACATCAGCCTTATGGCGTAGGCGTGGTCGTAGGAGACCTTGGAGCGCACGTCCTCGATCGAGGCGTCATAGCCCTGATTGACCTGGGCGAGCCCGGTAATCCCCGGCTTCAGGCCGAAGGTCCGCTCGACATAGAAGGGAATCTCGGTCTCCAGCTTCTGGAAGAAGACCGGCCGCTCCGGGCGCGGCCCGACCACCGACATCTCGCCTTTCAGCACGTTGACCGCCTGCGGCAGTTCGTCGATGCGGGTCTTGCGCAGGAACCGGCCGACCGGCGTGACGCGGGGATCGTTGGCGCTCGCCCAGACCGCGCCGCGCTTTTCGGCGTCGATATACATCGAGCGGAACTTGAAGAGATAGAACAGCCGCGTGCGGGTTTGATCCGCAAGCCCCACGCGCAATTGGCGATAGAAGATCGGGCCCGGCGAGGTCAGCTTGATGGCGAGGGCCACGGGAACGAAGATCAGGGCGAGAACGATCAGCGCCCCGCAGCCCAGGACGATATCGACCGCGCGCTTGCCGATCCGCACGCCGGGATGGATGAAATCCTCTTCCGCCAAGACGCTTACCCCGCTCTGCTCCAGCGTTCCCGGTCGCGTCCCGTCATCTGGCGCACGCCGCCGACCAGCCCCGCGGCGTGCCCTTCGACCAGATAGGCGGCGAAGCGGGCGACACGCGGCATTCCCTGGGGTTCCAGCATGGCGATGGCGGCGAGCGCATAAAAGCCGATCTGTCCCGCCAACAAGATCCGGTAGATCTCAGAACTGGATACGGCAAGGACCATATTGGAGACAAGGGCCAACACCATCAGAAACGGCACGAACGCGCGCAAAGCCTTGCCGGACACGAACACGAAGGCGAGGCCCGGCCGAGTCGGCGCGGCGAGCCGCCACAGCCGCACCACCTGCTGGAGATTTCCCGAACCGATCCGCACGCGGCGCCGGAATTCCTGGGCGCGGACAGTGCGCTCCTCTTCGGTCGCGATCATTCCCGGATCGTAGACGGCTCGCTTGCCGGCGGCGACGATGCGCGTCGGCAGGATCACGTCGTCATTGATGGTGTCCGCCTCCAGCGGCGTAAACAAGCCTCGGCGGAACAGATAGAAGGCGCCATGCACGCCGATCGGCCCTCCGAGCGCGGCCTCGTCGGCCTTGATTGCGGTCTGATACCGCCAATAGCGCGCCTCCCCGGCGCTGCCTGCGCTCCGGAGGACATAGGTGGCGGCAACGACGCCGACGCGGGCATCGGTGAAATGCGCGGCGGCGCGGGCCAGGCAATCCGGCGAAAGGCTGGCGGAGACGTCCGACAGGCCGACAATACCGTCGCAGAGCCCGCCGACGACCGCATTCAGAACGGCCACTTTGCCGCGGTTCTCGGGAAAAGCCCGGATTTCCGCGTCGAGCCCCGCACAGTCCGGCTCGCGGAGTGCCGCCCGGGCGGTCGCCTCGGTCCCGTCGGTGCAGCCGTCGCAGGCGACGATAATTTTCAGCTTGTCCCGCGGATAAGCGAGCCGGGCGCAGTCGGCGAGCTTGCGGGCGATGAAGCCGGCCTCCTGATAGGCGGGGATGACCAGGGTGATCGGCGGCAGTTCGTTCGGCGGCGCAGGCATCGGCGCCGGGGCCTTCGCGCGGGCCAGCAGCCGCAGCAATGGGGGATAGAGCACGTGATGATAGAGGATGGCCGCCACGCTGCCCCAGAAGAGGATGGCGAGCGCGGTCATGGGCGGTGCAGGCCCAGCAGGGTTTCGTAGGCGGCGATCATCCGCCTCCACGAAAAATGCTGCAGCACGAACGCGCGCGGGGAGCCTGTCGCTGGTGCCGCGAGCTTCGCCCTGAGCTCCGCCGCGAGGGTGTCCGGATCGTCCGGCGGGACCAGGGCTCCGGTTCCCGGGCAGATTCCTTCGCGCACCGAGCCGACATCGGTCGCGACGACCGGGATCCCACATGCCTGCGCCTCGAGGACCGAGAGCGGAAGCCCCTCGTTTCGCGACGGCAGACACACCAGATCGAAAGCCGGATAGATCTCCGGCAAGTCGTTGCGATGGCCCAAAAAATGGACCCGCTCCGAAAGGCCGAGCGCCGCGACCTGTGCTTTGAGTGCATCGGCAGCGCTGCCGTCGCCGACCAGAACGAGGGCGGTGTCGGGGATCTGCGCCATGGCGGCCACCAGCACGTCCTGGCCCTTTACGGGTTCGAGCCGCCCGGCCGCGCCGATGATGCGGGACGTGCGGGATAGGCCCAGCCTGTCCCGCGCCGCCTGCCGATCGGACGGGACGAATCGATCCGTGTCGACGGCGTTGGGAATGACCGTGATGGGGCAGCGGGGCATGAAGCGTTCGACCGTCCGCGCCACCGAGGCCGAGACCGCGACGATGCGGGGCCGGGCGATCAGGGATGCGATCCGCGCGAGCCGCCGGTCGACGGAATTCTCATAGTGCCAGACGTCGTGCTCGACATAGACGAAGCGGGAAATCCCGGCGAGGCGGGCGGCCAGCCCGCCATAGAAAAGCGGCCCGATATGGTGCGCCATCACGGCACGCGGCGCGAGCGCCTTCAGGCGGCGGGCAAGCGCGAGAATGAAATCCGGGCGCAAACCGGGGGGTTTTTCGAGGCCCGAAAACGTGTGCGACCGCGCTGCCATCGCCGGCCAGTTGTCGACAATCCGCGCATTGGACCATTCCAGGCTGAGCACCTGGTTCTCGCCCGGCAACCGTGCCGCAAGCTCAAGCGCAAGCGTCTCGATCCCTCCTGGGATGATCCGCTGAACGATCTGCACGACCCCGCCGGTTTCCTCCGTCACCCACGCATCCCCCAGCGTCGCCGGCCCACCGTATCCTCGCTCCCGATCCGAGCGAAGCCCCCCGATTTAACCGCCTATTAAGGTAAATCGTCTGTTGTTGCGAGGGGCGCAATTTGCAGGGATCGCGCTTCGGAGCCGCCGGCGGACGGCGGATTCGGGGCGGGCGTGAACTGCGGCGAGGGCATGATGCCGAGGCTTGTACAGATCTCAGGAGACATGGACGCCGCCGGGATGGCGCGGCTGAAGCCGGTTTTCGAGGAGCTCGCCGCCGGAACCGACGACGTGACCCTGGATCTGTCGGCGGTCGAATTCGTCGATTCGTCGGGGATCGGTGGATTGGTCTTTCTCTACAAGCGCCTGCACAAGTCCAATCGCAAGCTGCGCCTGCGCGGAGCTGCCGGCCAGCCTCTGCAACTGGTGATCCACCTCAGATTGTCCGATCTCATCGAGGAAGGGCGCCGCCCATGAGGCTCATGGCCTTGATCCGCGCCGCTCTGCCGCTCGTCGCCATGGTCTTGTCGGCGTGCGAAAGCTCGAATTTCGTGCCCTGGCCCCCCAACGGGACCGGCGGCCTCGCCGAGCGTCGGCCGTCCACCGACGCCCGAATCGACGCGCTTCAGAACCGTCTCTTCAGGCTCGCCGAGCGCAATGCCCGCTATTATGCAGCGGCCGATTTCCAGGATGCGGAATTCACGCTCGTCAAGATCCGCCGCCTCTCCGAAGGCGGATTTCCCGAAGATAGCGAGATCGAGATCGCGCGCCTCAAACTCCAGATGGACCACATCGATCGCGTGATCGCCATGAAAACCGGCACCCGGAAAGGAGCCTGAGATGGCGGTCAGCGGATCCCTGCCGCGCTCGGCCGGCCCGCCCGGCGAGGCGCGGGTGTTCTCGGTGCATTGGGCGCTGTTCCTCGCCGTTCTCCTGTCCCTGCTGGTTCTCCTGCCGGGGAGCGTGCTGGCGCAGCCGGCGACGCCGAACGACGAAGTGCGGCTGCGGATCGGCGACATCCTCACCCTGTCGCTGCCGGGCGAACCGGCGTTGAACGGCGAATTCCCGGTCGATCGGCGCGGCCGCGTGGTCCTGCCCGAGGTCGGCGCGGTGGACGTCGCCGGTCGGACGCTCCCCGAGGCCAACACCATCATCCGAAATGCGCTGGCGCGGGCCTACCGCAACATTTCACCGCTCGCGGTGACGCTGAAGGAGCGTCGGCTGTTCATTACCGTCCTCGGCTATGTCGCGAAACCCGGCGAAGTCGATCTGCCCGCCGACTCGACCGTACAGGAAGCCATCTCGGCGGCGGGCGGCCTCATTCAGGGCGCACAGCTCGACAAGTTCCAGGTGCGTCGTGGCAATCGTGTCATCGTCTTCGACTATAAGCGTTATCTCGACACTGGCGATCCGCGCATCCTGCCGACGCTCCAGCCGCTCGACACAATCTTCATCCCCTCTTCGCCGGCGACCGGCAATGTGCTCGTTCCGTTCGACAGCCGCACCTTGTCCGAGCAGGGCGACGGCACCGACAACCCGAATGCGATCAAGGTGTTCGGCGAGGTGAACCGCCCGGGTTCCTTTGCCTACAAGGACGGCATGTCGGTGGTCGACATGATCATGCGGGCCGGTGGTGTCACCCGCTACGCCTCGATCGACCGGATCCGCGTGATCGAAGGCGGCGAGCCCAAAGTGTTCAACATGCGTGGCTTCCTCGATACCGGTGATACCTCTCTTCTGCCGCGGATACAGCCGGGCGCGACGATCTTCGTGCCGAAGGAAGAGGAAGAGATCCGCCGGTCGATCCGGACCGTCTATGTGATCGGCGAGGTCAACCGGCCGGGCGCCTTCGAGGCGCCGCCCGATTCGCGCCTGATCGAGATTCTCGCCAATGCCGGCGGCCCGACGCGCTATGCCGACACGACTCGCATCCGCATCCTCAAGGCCGACGGCGGAACGGAAAACTTCAATCTCTCACGCTTTTCGGAGACGGGTGTGGGCACCTTGCCGGAAATCCTGCCCGGCGATGCCGTCTATGTCCCGGAAAAGATCGAATCGGCGGATCGCCCGTCTTGGCTCAAGATCGCGCCGCAGCGCGCGGTCGAAGTGATCGGCGCCGTTACACGTCCCGGCCGCTACGAATGGTCCGACGAGATGAGCCTGCTCGACCTGATCGGTGAGGCCGGCGGCCCGACCCAGCGCGGCGATCTCGCCCATCTCCAGATCGTCCGCGCCCGCGGCGACGGCAGGGCCATCACCCTCGATCTCGCGACCTTCCTGTCCGAAGGCGGTTCGATCTCTGACCTGCCGAAGATCCAGGCGGGCGACGTGGTGCGGATCCCCGAGCTGCCCTCCTCGCCGATCGACAATAAGGGCAACTGGGTCACGCTGCCGAAGGAGGACGTGATCTACATCATGGGCCAGGTCTCCATCCCCGGCCGGTACGCCTTCAACAAGAACATGACCTTCCTCGACATTCTGACCGCGGCGAACGGCCCGACCCAGAGCGCGGACCTGCGCAATGTCCGGATTTCCCACCGCGGCCTGTCGGGCTCGAAGGTCACCCAGGTCAATCTCGCGCAATATTTCGCCACCGGCGACGAGACCCTCCTGCCGAAAGTGCGCAACGGCGATGTCATCTTCGTCCCGGACCGGCAGAACAAGGACTGGTTCGAGGATCCGAAGG
This sequence comes from Aquabacter spiritensis, assembly GCF_004346185.1. Classification (GTDB taxonomy): domain Bacteria; phylum Pseudomonadota; class Alphaproteobacteria; order Rhizobiales; family Xanthobacteraceae; genus Aquabacter; species Aquabacter spiritensis. Next base: position 53,489 of record NZ_SMAI01000002.1, read on the forward strand.
AGAACACGGTCCGCGTGCTCGGCTCCGTGGCGAAGCCCGGGCGCTATCGCTTCGTGAACGATATGACCCTCCTCGATTTGCTTGCCGAAGCCGGTGGCCCGACGGCGGACGCCTACCAGCAGAAGATTGTGGTGGTGAATCTCGGCTGCTGCCGCGAACAGGCCCGTCTGTTCAATTTGGTGGAGTTCGCGCGCACGGGCGACATCACCAAGCTTCCCGTGGTACAAGCCGGGGATACGGTCTACATACCCAATGCCAGCCAGAGCGACTGGAAGGTCTTCACGGACGCGATGCAGAACATCCTGCCGATCATCGCCCTCATCGCCGCGTTCGGCGGCTGACCCGAGCCGCCGGAGGACGCGTGTCATGTGGGGCAGGGGCCTTCGCGAAGTCGAATCGGTCTATCTCGCGACCTTCGGCCAGGGCGCGCGGGTGGTCGGGGTCACGAGCGTGCGCAGCGGGAGCGGGGTTTCGGTCCTGTCCGCGGCGCTGGCCGAGCGGTCCCAGCGTCAGACCCGCACGCTCTTCGTCGGTCTCTCCGACCCGACCGCCGCAGTGCCGGCCCAGGCGAGCGTCTGGCTGCCGACCGACGACGATGTCGAGGAATATGTCGCCACAGATCCGCGCGGCTTCGATTCGTTGGTCGCGCTTCCCAATCCCGAGCAGAGCTTCGCGTTCCGCAACGCGGTGGCGATCCGGACCATGTTCGACCGCCTGCTCGAGACCTACGGCGCCATCGTGGTCGATCTCGCCGCGGTCGAACCGCGCGAGCGCGTGGCGGTGCCGGTGACGACCATCGCCTCCGCCTGCGAGAGCGTAGTGGTTGTGTGCCTCGCGGGACGCGACACCCGGACTTCACTCAGCCGTGCGGCCGCCGCTTTACGTCAGGCGAATGCGCCGCTCCAGGGCATCGTCATCAACGACCGGTTCAATCAGACGGTCGGCGACGAGATGATCGACGAAGTCTCCCGGTTTCAGAACATCGCGCCCGGCCTGGTCGACCGCTTCATCGGGCTGATCCAGCGCACGCGCGTCCTCAACACCAAGATTTGACCGTTCGCCCTTCGCCCCGTCAGGCGGCGTGAGCGACCGGTTCGATGCGCGGAATTCGGGCAATCACCGGAACGCCGAGCACGCGCGCAAAATCCTGCGGCCGACGCAGGCGGGTATCGAGCAGTTCAGCCGCTCCGGCCAGCGCGCCGCCTAAGGCGAAGCCCGCAAAGATGCCCGCGAGGATGTAGAGGAAATAGCCGGGCGTCACCTTCTGCGCCGGATTGGACGGCGGCTCGAGCGTCTTGACGCGCTCGGGCGCTTCGAACTGGCCGAGCGCACCGGTGATGCGCGCCATTTCGTAGCGTTTTGCCAGAGCATCATAATTCTCGCGGGTGCTGGTCACCGCCCGCTCCAGCATCTGTTGCTGCTGTTCGATCGGGCCGAAGGCGGCGATATCGCGCTGGAGCATCACCGAGGCGGCCTTGAGCTGCTCGACCTCCTTTTCCAGGCCCACGCGCTTCGCCTGGGCCTCTTGCAGCTTCTGGAGCTGCGAGACCAAGAGCGGCGCGGTGCGGGTCTCGTCACCCTGGCCGTTGGTCTGGGTGACGCCGGCGGCGAGGTTCCAAAGCCGGTCGAGATCGACGTTCTGAATGTCCCGCGCCGAGCTCAGAAGATGCTGGCGCTCCTCCTCCAGCCGGGCGAGTTTGCGTTCTGCCGCCTGGACTTCGGAATGCTGGTCGGTATAGCGCGCGCGCAGCGAGGCGAGGTCGGCCGAGACTTGGACGATGCCCTCTTCGATCCGGCCGATCAGGGGATTGGTGGTTGCGAGCCGGCGGCGCAGATCTTCGAGCGTGGCGCTCGCGGTCCCGAGATCCATCTCCTTGGTCTCGATCTGCTGCTCCAATTGGGCGAGGCGTTGGACCGTGCTGTTGTAGAGCGCCGGCAGCTTGTCGGCGTTTGCGGTCTTGAACTGCGTGTAGGCGCGCTCGGCTGCGTCGAGAGCCTGCCGGCGCTCGTTCATCTGGCCTTTGAGAAAGCGCTCGCTATCTTCGACGGCTGTGCGCTCGGGCGAGACGAGCCGCTCGATGAAGCGCTTGGAGAGGGCTTCGAGGGTGATCGAGGGGGAGACCGGGTCCAGCGCGCGCAGGCGCATCTCGATGACGTCGGTCCCGACGAGCTGGATGTTCACCGCCGAGGACAGCGAGCGCACCAGGGTCTCCCGCTCGCGCGGGTCGGTGTTTGGGCCGATCCGCCCCAAATCCTCCAGCACGCGTCCCAGCACCACTTCCGAATGGGCGAGCGCGATGAGCGCGGACATGCGCTCCTTCAGGTTCGGATTCACCGCGATGTCGTTGAGGATCGGGTTCAGCTTGGACGGCTCCTGAACCAGCAGCGTCATCCGGGTTTCGTAGCGCTGCGGGGCGAGCGTCGCGGCAATGAAGGCCAGAGGCGGCAGAAGAAGGATCGGAACGAAGGCGAGGAAACGCCGCCGCCACGCCACCTGTGCCAGGTAGGCGAACGTTTCCGACGTCGATTCGAACATTGCGACCATCAGCTTCTCGGGCCCACCAGGATCCTTACGGTGTCGGGAGGAAATGCCGGATCGTAGACCTGGCTGATCTTCCACCCCTCGGGAAGCAGAGACCTTATATTGCGCGCGCGGCGATTTGCCAGCAGCGCCTGATCAAATGCGGTTGTTCCGGGTCCGGGCCCGGCAAGTATCGTTACTTCTGTCTTAGCTGCGAGCCGCGCCGATTTCAGCTTTTTGGCCAAGGCATCGGCCGCCGTCGCGGGTGGGGTGTCCTCGTGGCCGTCATAGGTTATCTCGAAGAAGGGTTTCGGCTCTGCCGGAGGCTTGGGCTCGGCAGACGGCTTGGGCGCGGCGGCAGACGGCGGGGGGACCGCACCCGGTGCTGCCGCGGTCCTGACCCCGTCCGCATGCGCCGCGATCGCGCCGGTCGACGTGGGATCGGCCGGCGAAGCGGCGCCGACCTGGCCCGGCGTTCCGTCCTGGTTTGCGCCCCGCGCCCGCGCCAGAATCTCGTCCACCGAGACGCTGCCCCCACCGCCCTTGACGCCGAGCAACTGGTCCTCGGCCATGACCGAGGCGCGCACGTCCGGCGGAATCAAGGCCGAGGGATCGGACGTGGTCGCGCAGCCGCCCAGCGCGAGGCACACGAGCGCCGCTATAGCTCTGAAAAATGCTCGCTGTTCGGACATGTCGATCTCCTGCGCGCGCAGGCGGGGCACGGAGAAGGTGCGAATCACCGGGATAGAGTAGAGCCCGGCGGGCTGTGAGGGAAATGACCCTAGGTTACGCTCTACGCATGTCCGCCGCGGCGATCGGCGGCGCCGGTAGCGCGATGACGCCCAGCCAATAGGCGCAGGCGGCCGTCAAAGGGACGGCGATCGCCCCGCCGACCACCAGGAGACCCGGAGGCAGCATCAGGTAGCAGAGCGCGGTGCTCGCCGTCCCGAAGCCTACGACGATCGCGAGCGGACCGAAGGCGTAGGGCAGCCGCTTATAATATTGCGAGACGACATGAATGACGATCGCCCGCGCGGTCTGTGCGGCCAATGTCGCCGCGATCGCCCCGGCTATGCCGTAAGGCGGGATCAGAAGCCAATAGAGCGCCACCACGATCACCGCGCCGAACGTATTGGTCGCCAGCGGCACGAAGCCATCCTTGCGCAGGAAGCTGCCGAGTTCGAGCAGGCTCGCGGTTTCCTGGATTGCATAGATCAAGGCGATCCAGGGAATGAACAGGATGGCGGGATGATAGGCCGGGGGGGTGAGCAGCCGAATGACCAGCGGCCCGCCGAGCGACACCATCATGGCGCCGAGCAGGGTGATGATCAGGCCGAGCACCACGATGCGCGCGCTTCGTTCCACCCCGTCCGGCTCGAACAGCACGATGAAGCGTTTGGGAAACCACCACATGTGAAACGGCTGGAGCAGGACGGCGGTCATCGCCCCGATCCGTACCGCCACGCCATAAATGGCGAGGTCGTCGGTGCCGACCGCGTCGGCGAGAAACCAGCGATCGAGGCTGCCCAGGGCGAACATGGCGAGTGCCGACAGAAGCAGCGGCCCGGAGAAGATCATCAGCGGACCCCAATCGATGCCGCGCACCCGCACGCCGGTTTCGCGCAGCACCACGACGCCGACCGCGACCCCTTGCAGCACCGAGGCCACCGCGCCGGCGGCGAGCACGCCGGGAAGCCCGAAGCCGAGCACCAGCAGGCTCGCCGAGAGCACCGCGAACACGAGTCCTCGTCCGATTGACAGAAGGAAGAAGGTCCGTGCCTTGGAGCGGATCCGCAGCCAGGTGAGGCCGACGCCCAGGAGACCCTCCATGCTCAGCGTCACGACCAGGAGGCGCACCTCGGTCGCGGTGGGATCGCCGGGCAGCAGGCGGGCGATCTCGCCGGCTGCCGCGAAGCCGACGAGCGTCAGGACGGCCGAGGTCAGAATGGCGACGGCGAAGATGTGGGCGCAGACCTCGCGCCGCTTCTCCCAGGTCTCGGCGGTGCCGACGAACCGGCTCAAGGTGGTCGGCAGAGCGAGGCCGAACACGAGTGCGCCGACATCCGCGAGCGCCATCAGCACTTCGAGGCGACCATATTCCGCCAAAGCCAGGAAATGGGTGTTGACTGGCAGCATGAGCAGGCTGATCGCCCGCCCGGCGACCAGCCCGAAGGCATAATAGAGGCTCTCCCGCAGGGCCGGCATGGCCCGGAGCGCCTCGAGGCGGGTTCTGACTAAAGACAGCATGCGTGGGGTGACGTCGCTCCGTCGGCGCCGGGCCATGGTGCCGGACGATTGCGCTTATGCCCTTGAAAAGGCGCGGAGGGAAAGGGATACATGCCGGGAGGGGCGCGGCATGAAGCTCGACGTCATTTTGGCCACGTACAACCGCGCCGACATCCTGCGCGGCGCGCTCGAAAGCTTCGCCGTGGCGGCGCGTCCGTTCGGCGCGCGCGTCCGCCTCGTCGTGGTCGACAACAATTCGACGGACCATACCGCTGCGGTCGTGGCCGAGTTTCGGTCGAGATGGCCCGGAGCCTGCCTTGCCCTGTTCGAGCCGAAGCAGGGCAAGCACCATGCGCTCAATTGCGCGATGGCGCGGATCAAGGCCGATCTCGTCGGGCAGTTCGACGATGACGAGCGGCTGGCGCCGGATTGGGTCGAGGTCATCTTCGCCAATATGGCCGATCCGGCCACCGATTTTATCGGCGGGCCGGTGGTGCCGGAATGGGACGTGACGCCGCCGGACTGGCTGCCGCGCGCCGGCTATGGCGGCGTTTTGGGGCTGGTAGACAACGGGCCGGTTCGGCGCCGCTATGGCGAGCCGGGATTTCCGGCGATGCTCACGGGCGCGAACTTCGCCATGCGCCGAGTGGTGCTCGCCGCCTGCGGTCCCTATCGCGACGGCGATCTCTATGCCGAGGACCGCTATATGTGGAACCAGTTGATGCGGCTCGGGGCGCAAGGCTGGTGGGTGCCCGAGCTGGCGGTGCGGGCGAAGGTGCCGGCAAAGCGCTTGACCAAGGCCTATTACCGGCGCTGGGCGTTCCAGGAGGGGCGCACGCTCGGCAAGGAGACCCGCCAGGCGGGCGGCACTCTTCTCGGCGCGCCGCGCTGGCTGTGGGGAGAGGCGCTGCGCAACGCCGCGACCAGCTTCGCGGGCCTCGTGCGCCCGATGGAGCCGAGCCGGCGCTTTTTGGCCGAGATCGAGCTGCGCAAATTCGCGGGCTATTATATCGCCCGCAACCTGCCCTTCATCCGCGACACCTATTACAGCCGGGCATGACCGGGGTGGGGTCGACCCAGGCAGGTCCCCCGCCCCGGCGGCGGACGCGGGGTCTTCCGGCCGTCGTCACCAGACGCGCCAGTCGCGGAAAGAGCCAAGCGGCCGTCAGAAATTCTCCAGCAGCCGCTCGATATAATCGAGTTCGAGCTGCGGCCGGTTCACCTGTTCGAGGCGGCGGCGCAATTCCTCGAGAACCTGACGCGCGCGCTGCACATCGACTTCCTCGGGAACCTTGACGGAATAGTCGTCGCCATAATCCTGGCTGCGCAGGGGGCGGCCGAGTGGATCGGTGCGCTGGGCCTGCTCGCCGGATGGGCCACCGGGGCCCGGTCCCTCACCATTGCCCGGCTGCTGGCCTTCAGCGAGGGCCTGGGCGCCTTGCCGCAGGGCCTGGAGCGCGCGCCCCTGGGCGTCCAGCGCGCCTTGGCCGTTGCCGCTGCCGAGCGCCCCCTCGGCGTCGCGCATCGCCTGCTCGGCGCGGCCGAACGCCTGGCCGGCACGGCCGGCGGGCCCCTCACCGCCTTCCCCTTCGCCACCTTCCCCTTGCTGTCCCTGCTGTCCCTGACCCTGTCCGGGCTGCATCCGGCGGAGCTGGTCGAGCATCTCGCCGAGCCGGCGGCGCAATTCGCCTTGGCCCTGCTGGAGGTCGCCCATCTCGCCGTTTTCACCTTGCTGGCCCTGCTGTCCGCGTTGTCCCTGCTGCCCCTGGCGATACGTGCGGTCGCGCAGCCGCTGCTGCTCCTGGATCATATCGCCGAGTTCGCTCTGCTGCCCCTGCTGGCCACCTGCCTGGCGGTTTCCGGGGCGCATATTCTCCATCATGGCCTGCATCTCGTCCAAGAGCTGGCGCGCCGCGTCGCGGGCGCCGGAGCGGGCGAGATTTTCGATCCGGTCCATCATGCGCTGCAGGTCTTGGGGGCGCATGACGCGGGTGTTGGGATCGAGCGGGCGGGCATCGGTTCCGCTGTCGCGCTGCGCCTCCTGGGCGAGCTGGCGCATCATCTTGTCCATGGCCGCGCGCAGATCCTGCATCAGGCGGCGGATCTCTTCGTCGCTGGCGCCCCGGTCGAGCGCCTCGCGAAGGGCGTCCTGGGCGGCTCTCAATTCGCGCTGCGCGTCGGAGAGGTCGCCGTCCTCGATGGCGAGCGCCATCTCCCAGAGATAGTCGACGACCCCGCGCAGATCGTCTTCCGACCGCGCATTGTGGAGCCGCCAATAGGCGGTCCGGAGGCCGAGATATTCTCCCGGCTCGATGCCGAATTTGGCGGGCGCCAAGGTCAAAGCGGAGAGGACGGTTTCAACCTGCCGCCGCGCGGCGACATCGAGGGCGAGGCGGCGCCGCTCTTCGATCAAAGCGCGCGCCAGAGGTTTGGTGAAGGTGCGGGCGGGAAGGCGGAAGGTCTTGGTCTCGCTCGTCGCCGCGTTGCCGGCCTCGTCGCGCGCCGTGAGCGTGATCGCTACCTGCGCGCCGGCCCAGGGGTGGGTGACAAGATCGCGGGTGGTCTGCGTCCCCGATTTCGATCCGGCGGCGGGCACGGGCAGCGCGAAATCGGGCGGGGCCACCAAAGGCTGCGCCGCTTTCGGGGCGGGAGCGCCGGGACGCGGGAAAAGCGGCTTTTCCGGTGGCGCGGCGGCAAATCCCGCTTTGCCTTCCGTCGCGCCGTAATCGTCCTCGATCCGATAGGTGAGGACGAGGGTGTTGCGTTGGCCGCTCTGCGGGTCTCGGACGAAGGAAATGACCGGCGCGTGGTCCGGAATTGCGGAGAAGCGCCAGGTCACGGCGCGTTGATCCGGACCGATGAAAGAGGCGCTCCCGGCGTTCGTGATGGTGAAGCGACGTTCCCCGGCCTCGGCGGCCGGGCGCGCGGGCGGTCCGGGTTTCGCCTCCGCCTGCGCTGTTTCCTGTGTGGGCCTCAATTCAGCGATGCCGCCTTCCGTCTTCAGCCCCGAACCATCGAGCCCCACGGTGCGCACGACCAGGGTACTTCCCGCTGGCACAGAGAGGGCGGTCGCCTGCATCTGGGTCGGATCATCCGAGCGCAGGCCGGGCAGCACGACCGGCGGTCGCCCAGTATAAGCCGGCGGATCGATCCAGGCATCAAGCCGGTAGGCCTTGGGCGTGACCGCACCGCGCCAGTCGAAGGCGGAACTCACCCGGCCGACACGGTCGCCGCTCGCCAGCACGAAGGTTGCGACGATCGCCAGCAGGGCCAGCGCCCGTAAGGCGCGCGGATCGCGTGCCGCGAGTTTCGGCGCGGGGAGGCCGGCCTTCAGGCTTCGGGCTGCGGCGAGGGTCCGCGCCATATGCGCCCGCCACAGCGCGGCCCCGACCGGGTCGTCCGGACGGGTGGCGAGCCCGTCGGCGATCGCCGTCGCTGGACGGTGGGCGAGATGGCTTCGGCGGTCGAGATGCGCCAGCGCTTCGGCGCGGGACGGGATGCGCACTTTTGCCAGGGGCCAAAGACTGGCGAGGAGCAGAGCGCCGAACAGGCCGACGCCCAGCATGCGCCCCAGAGGCGGCAGATGCAGCCAGAGTCCCGCCCAGGAAACGGTCAGGAAGGCGCCGACAGCGACGGCCACGAGCGCGAGCGGCGGCCAGAGCCGCTCCCAGAGGATCACCGCGCGCGCGCGGCCCACCACGCGATCCAATGAGACCGTTGCATCTTCCGCCGCGTCGCGCGGCCGCTTCAAGTCCGGTGTGGCGGTCACACGCCCTCCGAGCAAATCCAGAGAGGCAGCTTAACACGGCTTTCCCCCGCCGCCAGTGCGAGCATGGTGGCGGCGGCTCACGTCTTGGTCAGGAGGCGGGTCCGACTGTCAGGTGAGCTTGGCCACCGGAGCCCACGCCTCTTCCGGCTCCTCTGGCGCGTCCTGCATCTGAGCCAGAGGAATCCCCAGCACATAGCCCTTCTGGCGGGTATCGTATTTCAGACTGTGCCACGGCACCGGCTGGTGTTCCCCGCCCATGCCGAGGATGCTGCCGATCGCAAGGATCGCGGACGAAATCTGTCCGGTCTGCTTCTCGATCATCAGATCGTGAACGATGCCGACATGCTCGCCTTCGGTGTTGTAGACGTCGGCGCCCTGCACCTTGCCTGCGGAAATCAAGACGGCGGTTTCGTCCTCGTGCGCCATGGGTGTCCTCCTGTGGTCCACAGGTCAACGGATCGGGGAGGGGTGGGTTCCAGGGGAAGCGCGGGGCGTCAGCCGCGCCGCCGGAGGATCTTGAGCCGCCCCAGCAGTTCCGCCACCGCTTCGGGCGGCAGGAGCGCGATCTCGCGGGCCAGAAGATTGGCGAGCTCGGTCGCCTCCGGCGTGAGCCCGGCCGTATCGACAACGATGCGCGGATGCGACAGTTCGGCGAGGCGCTGGAGGTCCTCGGCCTCGTCCCAGATGATGTTGAAATACGCGATAATGCGCTGCACCAGCGCCCAGGTGGGGCGGCCCCGCCGGCCGGTCTCCAAGGCTGAGAGATAGGTCGGCGTGACGCCGATCGCGCCCGCCATCTCGGTGAGCGTGACGCCGCGCGCGGCCCGCAGATCGCGCATGCGCCGGCCGAACGGCGTCACCCCCGATCCTCCGCGCCGCGCCGACGGCGGATGCGGACGTAGAGCGCACCGTCGCCCCCGTGTCGCCGGCTTGCGGTCTCGAAGCCGACCACGTAGGGCCGCAGGCTCGGATCGGCCAGCCAGAGCGGCACGGTTCGGCGCAGAATGCCGCGTTCGGACAGCCCCACCAGTCGCATTGCGCCGTCGCCTTTCCCAGTGATGACCAGGATGACGCTATGGCCGAGTGCCTGGGCCTCGACGACGAAGAGGTGCAGCCGACGGTGCGCGGCCGCCTGCGTCAGTCCGTGGAGATCGAGCCGCGCATCGACCTCCGCGCCCCGCGACAGGCTGCGCCGCACCCGGGGCTCAAGCGCGGCGAGAGGCGGCGGAGCGGGCCGCGGCGCGGCGCGCGGTCGCGGCGCGGGCGAGCCGGGGGCCGGATCGTCCGCGACCGTTTCGGCAGCCGCCGGCGCCGCCTCCACCAGAATGGCATCGCGCGGGCGCAGCGGCTGGACCGAGCGGGCGACGTGTTGCCACAGCGCCCGCTCCTCCGGATCGAGGGTGCGCAGGCGGCGGCGGCGGCTCATGGCGCAGCGTCCGCCTGGAAGCGGGGAGCCAGCAGCGTGAAGGCGCCGGGATGGCGGATCCGCCCCGCGACCGCGCCCGGTTCCGTGCCGGCGCCGAAGAACAGGTCCGCGCGCGCCGGGCCCACGATCGCCGAGCCGGTATCCTGGGCGATCATCAAATGGCGGAACGGGGACAGCGCGTCCGGGCCCGCCAAAGGGAGATCGGCGGCGATAAAGATCGGCGCGCCATAGGTGTGGAGGGCGCGGTCGACCGCGATCGACCGGCCGGGGGTCAGAGGCACGCCTTGCGCGCCCAGGGCGCCGGCCCCATGGGCGAGCGGCACGGCCTTGAAGAAGACGAACGAACGGTTCTCCCGCATCAGCGCGCGCCCGGCCGCCGGATCCGCCTCGATGAATTGCCGGATGCGATCCATGCTCATCTCTTCGCGCGGCACCAGGCCGCGCTGGATCAAAAGCCGGCCGACCGGCACATAGGGATAGCCGTTATGGCCGTCATAATTGAGCCTGAGCACCCGTCCGTCGGGCAAGCGGATGCGGGCCGAACCCTGGATCTGCATGAAGAACAGGTCGACGGGGTGGCGCAGCCAGGCGATTTCGAGCCCGCGGCCGGCCAGCGCGCCGTCTTCGATTTCAGCCCGGTCGTAATAAGGCACGAGCGCATCGCCTTGCCGGCGCTGGGCGCCGCCGCGATTGCTGTCCTGGGGTGGAGCGGTCGGGATGAGGTCCGCGGGGCGCCCGTAGATCGGCACGGTGAAGTCCGCGTCGCGGACCGGTGACCCGTCGACCTCAGGCTCGTAATAGCCGGTGAGAAAGCCGGCGGGGGTTCCCTCGGGCACAATCGAATAGGGGCGGAAATTGGCTTCGAAGAACAGCCGGGCGACGCGGGCGGTCGGCGTCGGCGTGCCGAGGGCGCGGGCGGCGGCGCAGGCACGGATGAGACCGGGCACGAGCGCGGGAACCGAGGTCGGGCCGACCTCATCCGGCGTCCGAGCCAGAGCGCGGCAGCTGACGAGGAAGGTGCGGAAGGCTGCGGCCTGATCGTCCTCGCCCCAGCCGGGAAGGTCGTGGAAGCCGATTGGCCGGAGACTGGCGTTCGCCAAAGCGGGAGCCGGCACCGGCACGGCCGCAGATATCGGCGCGGGAAGGAGCGGCGCCGAGAGGCCGAGGACGATCAGGACAGGTCGCAGGCAGCGCATGGCTTCGTCCCCGCAAAGCGGGACATCACGCCGCGGCTTCGGTGGCCACCAGCTTCCAATTGGGATCGCGGGCGCCGAGGTCGCGGGCAAAGGTCCACACGTCCGTCACGTCGGCGACCGTGTCGGGGCTGCCGTCGACGATGTTGCCGTCCCGACCACGCGTCGCGGTGATCAGCTGGGAAACGAAGCGCACCGTCACTTGAGCGGTTCGGCCGCGCACACTGGCATCGACCAGTTCCGCCTTGTCGATCGAGATGAAGCGGGATTCCATCGTCTCACCCCGGCTCTCGCGATCGGTGATGGCGGCGACGAAGCCGTCATAGACGTCCTTCGACAGCAAGTCCTTCAACGCACGCCGGTCGCCATTGGCGAAGGCAAGCACGATCATCTCATAAGCGGCTTTGGCGCCGGTGAGGAAATGCTGGCCGTCGAAATCCGGCTCGGCGACCGCGACCTCGTCCAAGGCGGCAGCCAACGGCGTCCCGGGGGTGGCGACGCCCTCCCATCGGAACCGGGCGGGCTCGGCGTCGGCGGGAAAGGCGGTGCTGTCGTCGCCCGGAACAGTGGATGGGTCTGTCCCCGGGGCGTCGGCATTGCGCTTCGGCAGGGTGACAACCTTGTCCGTCGCCGGCGGCGTCTGCCGCGCGCCGTCGCGGGAATAGGGATCGTAAGGCGGCCGTTCGCGACCGGTGCGCTGGCCCAGCACGCTCCGCAGCCGAATGAAGATGAACACGGCCAGGGCCAGAAAAATGATGGTGTAAATGTCCAGCACTGCGCTTCGCCATGCCTTGGACGGCGCAGCCTACGCCGCATCCGCCTTGATCCAGTATCGAGCCCATCCCGGACGCTGCGACGTCGGTTCGCGCTCCATTCGCGGGCGGACGGATCCGTCCCGAGGTGCGCTCCCGCCCGCATCCGACGCCTGTCCCGGCTGCGCTCTTAGCGTTATGTACGCTGTCCGCGCCCGTTTTCCAGTCCCGCCATGCGCACGTTCGCCGCCTGGACCGCACCTTACGGCACCACGCGCCGCGATGCCACCTCCGCGAGGACTATCCCGACGGGGCTCGGCAGACGCGTTGACCTGACCGATTGCCTCCCTTAGCGTGCATCAAAACGATTTAGATGACGCCGCGGCCCACGCGGCTCTTGGCGGAAACGCCATTCTGGGGAGAAGCGCCATGAAACGTCTGCTTGTCGCAGCGGCCGGGCTCGCCTTGTCCGTCTGCCTGTCTTTCGCTCCGGCCATCGCCGCTTATCCCGAACGTCCCATCACCCTGATCGTCCCTTGGGGCGCTGGCGGCGGGACGGACTCGGTCGCCCGCATGATCGCGTCGCTGCTCGAGCGCGATCTCGGCCAGCCGGTCGCGGTGGTGAACCGCACGGGCGGCCAAGGCGTGGTCGGGCATCAGGCGATCGCCGATGCGACGCCGGACGGATATACGATCGGTCTGCTGACGGTCGAGATCGCGATGATGCACTGGCAGGGCCTGACCAAGCTCGATCCGGCCTCCTACACGCCGCTCGCTTTGGTCAATGAGGATCCCGCCGGCCTCCAGGTCCGCGCCGACGCACCCTATAAGACCGCCAAAGACGTGATCGACGACGTGACCAAGTCGCCCGGCAAATACAAGGCGTCCGGGACCGCACAAGGCGGCATCTGGCATCTCGCCCTCGCCGGCATGCTCACCTCGCTGAAGGTCCAGCCCACGGCGGTGCCGTGGGTGCCGAGCAATGGCGCAGCGCCCGGCCTGCAGGATCTGGTCGCCGGCGGCGTGCAGATCGTCACGTGCTCGCTGCCCGAAGCGCGCGCGCTGATCGAGGCCGGGCGGGTCAAGAGCCTCGCCGTGATGGCCACGGAGCGCTCGAAGCTGATGCCCGACGTGCCGACCCTGAAGGAAGCGACGGGCTCGGACTGGACGATCGGCGCCTGGCGCGGCGTTGCCGGTCCCAAGGGCCTGCCGAAGGAGGTCACCGACCGGCTCATCCCGGCGCTGAAGAAGGCCTATGACAGCAAAGCGTATCAAGACTTTCTGTCGAGCCGCGGCTTCGGGGGCCGGTGGGCGGAAGGGGCAGCCTTCGGGGCCTTCATGACCGAGGCCGACGCTTCGCTCGGAAAGGTGATGAAGGAGGTCGGGCTGGCGAAATAGCCGGCCCGATCGGCGCCATGCGGGTCAATGATCTCGTCCTCGCGGTCCTGGTGCTCGCCGGCGCGTGCGTGCTGGCGGGTGCCGCCTGGACCTTGCCTCCGATCCCCGGCCAGCACTATGGCGCCGCGGTGTTCCCGCTCGCCATAGCCGGAGGCTTGTTCCTCTGCGGGGTCGTGCTCGGCCTCGGCGCCTTGCGCGGGGCGCGGGTGCCGTTCGTGACCCGCACCTGGGCTGCCGAGCCCGGTGCCGCATGGCGTGTCGCGGCAACGCTTTCGGCGATCATCTTCTACATGCTCGCCGCGCCGTCCCTCGGCTTCATTGCGACGTCGGCCCTGGTGCTTCTCGGCCTGTTCCTGCTGCTCGGCGTGCGCCTGCCTGTCGCCGCGGCGGCGGCGGGGATCGCCTCGCTCTGTGTTTTCTATGCGTTCGCCCATCTTCTGCGCGTGCCGCTGCCGCACGGCCTCGTCGAGGGGTGGCTCTGATGGGGGCCGTGGAGGCGGGCATCGCCATGGTGATGCGGTTCGACGTCATCCTCACCATCCTCGCGGCAGCGGCCTTCGGCATCGTGGTCGGGGCGATTCCCGGCCTGACCGCGACGATGGCCATCGCGCTCCTCGTGCCCATCACCTTCTTCATGGAGCCGATCCCGGCGGTGGGCGCGATGATCGCCTGCTCGGCGATGGCGATCTTCGCCGGCGACATTCCCTCGACCCTGATGCGCATGCCGGGCACCCCGGCCTCCGCCGCCTATACCGACGAATGCTATGCCATGACCCGCAAGGGCGAGGCGGAGGTGGCGCTCGGCGCCAACGTGCTGTTTTCGGCCCTCGGCGGTCTGTTCGGCACGGCGGTCCTGATCGTCGCCGCGCCGCTTCTGGCCGAGGTGGCCCTGGGCTTCTCCTCGTTCGAATATTTCTGGCTGGCTCTGCTCGGCCTGTCCTGCGCCATCTTCATTGGCACCGGCGCACCGCTGAAGGGGTTGCTCTCGTTGTTGCTCGGCCTGTTCTTCGCGACCATCGGGCTTGACAATCCAGCCGGCATTCCGCGCTTCACGTTCGGAAATGCCGAGCTTTTGAGCGGGGTGGATTTCATCCCCGCAATGATCGGCCTGTTCGCGGTGTCCGAGGTTCTGCGCGCGATGGCGTCGGGGGCGCCGGACTGGGAGATGCGCCAGACGGCCATGCGCAACCCCCTGAAGGGGTGGGGGCGCATGTTCGTCACCTATTGGCCCCAACAACTCCGCGGCAACATCACCGGTACGGCGATCGGCATCCTGCCCGGCGCCGGGGCGGACATCGCCGCCTGGGTGTCCTATGCGATGAGCCGGAAATTCTCCAAGACGCCGGAAAAATTCGGCACCGGCCATGTCGAAGGCATCATCGAGAGCACGTCGTCGAACAACGCCGCATTGGCCGGCGCGTGGGTGCCGGCCTTGGTGTTCGGCATACCGGGCGACAGCATCACCGCGATCGTCATCGGCGTGCTCTATCTCAAGGGGCTCAACCCGGGGCCGACGCTGTTCCTGAACAACCCGCAGGCCATCTATGCGGTGTTCACCATCTTCATTCTCGCCAATCTCGCGATGATCCCGCTCGGCCTCGCCGCGCTGAAGGCGGGGACCGCCCTGCTGCGCGTGCCGCGCAAGCTGATGATGCCGATCATCCTGGTATTCTGCATCGTCGGGGCCTATGCCGTGAACAATTCCGTTTATGGCGTGGTCTTGATGCTCGGCTTCGGGGTGCTCGGCTTCCTGATGGAGGAGCATGGCGTGCCGATCGCGCCCTGCGTGCTCGGAATCGTGCTGGGCAAGCTGTTGGAGGAGGCTTTCGTCACCTCCATGATCAAGGCGGACGGCCAGCTCCTTGCTTTCTTCGAGCGACCGATGGCCGCAGGCCTCGGGGTCCTGACCCTGCTGGTTTTGTGCCTGCCGCTCTTGGGCCGGCTGCGCCGCGCCCTGAGGTCGGCATAGGAATGCGACGGAACAACCTTGGCCGTCGCCGCATTTTCATCGGACGTACACATCCTCCCGCTTGATTCGGCCGGCAAAAACCGGAAATCGTGCGGCCTCACCTCTGGACGTCCCATGGCTCCCACCATCCTGCTCGCCGACATCGGCGGAACCACCACGCGCATCGCCCGCGCCGGACGCGACGGCGCGCCGTTCGATGTGCGGATGGAGGCAAATGACGGCTATGGCGGCCTCGAGGAGCTGTTTGGCGCCTATCTCGCCACTCTTGGCGCGGAACGTCCCCGGGCCGGCGTGTTCGCCATCGCCGGACCGGTAGATGGCGACGACATCCGCATGACCAACCGGTCCTGGAGCTTCAACCGGCCCGCTCTGGCGCGGGCGCTGGGGCTCGACGCCCTCGCCATCCTCAACGATTTCGCTGCGCTCGCGCACGGCATCCCGACGCTCGGTCGCGAGCACCTGGTCCGGGTGGGGGCGGGCCATGACGTTCCGGGTGCGCCGATCCTGGTGTGCGGTCCGGGGACCGGGCTCGGCACGGCCACGCTCCTGCCGCGCCGCGACGGGACGGGCTTCGACGTCCTTCCCGGAGAAGGCGGGCACGTGCGGCTTGGGGCGGTTACTGCGGACGAGGCGCGCGTCATCGCCCATCTGGTCCGCGATCTCGGACCCGTCTCGGTCGAGCATGTGGTGTCCGGCCCCGGTCTCGTGCGCCTGCACCGCATCCTCTCGGGGGAGACCGCGAGTTCGCACGCCATTATTCAAGCCGCGCTCGGCGGGCATCGGCGTGAGCTCGACACCTGCCACGTCTTTCTGCGCGTGCTCGGCCGCATCGCGGGCGATTTCTGCCTGCTGACGATGGCGCGGGGCGGGGTGTTCATTGCCGGCGGCGTGGGCGCTGCGATGGCGCCATTGTTCGCTGGTTCGCCTTTCCGGGCCGCCTTCGAGGACCATCCGCCCTATCACGAACACCTCGCCAATGTCCGCGTGGAGGTTGTGGTTCACCCCACCCCCGGCCTGGCCGGCGCCGCGGAGGTCGGCCGGCGCCTTCTCGCCGCCGACTGAGGAGAGGTCCGCCGGCCTTGGCCCGTGGCCAAGCATGCCCAGATCCGGGCCGCGCCCCGAGGCGCGCTACCCTCTGGCTCTCAGGCGGCGTGCGCCTGCACGGTGCCACAGAAGCGCGCGAGTGCCGCTGCGAGATCCAACGCGGCCGGGGGGGCGCCGTCCGCGACGCCGAGGGCGATCTCCGTGGGCGGCACCGGCGGAAGGCCGTCGGCGGTGCCGAGAATGCGGTGCTCCGCGGTCACGATCCGCCGTTCCAGAACCGCGATGCCCAGACCCGACGCGAGCGCCGCCTGAAGCCCCAGAAGGTTGGGGCTCTCATAGGCGATCCGCCAGGCGAGGCCGGCGGCTTCGAGCGCATGGATCGCCCGGCTGCGATAGAGGCAGCCATGGGTGAAAGCGACCAAGGGCACGGGGTCGAGCGCGGGCAAAGGGTGGTCCGCCCCTGCGATCCAGCATGGCTGCTCCGGCCACACCGCATAAGCCGATCCGCTGCGCGGCTCGCGCTTGTGGAGTGCCACATCGAGATCCCCGCGGGCGAGATCGGCGGAAAGATCGCAGGAGACGCCGCAGCGCACCGCGAGCCGCACCTCTGGCCGTGCCGCTGCGAAGGTCCCGACCGCCCGTGTCAGCGCACTCAAAGCGAAATCGTCTGGAATCCCGAGGCGCAGCGTCACCGGCGCTGTGTGTCCGAGTGCCGCCTTGGCTTCGGCGCTGAGGGCGAGGATCCGGCGCGCATATCCAAGCAGCCGTTCGCCCGGTTCGGTCAGCCGGACCCGGCGCCCGGCCCTGAGGAACAGGGGCTGGCCGGCTTCGGCCTCCAGCCGTTTGATCTGCTGGCTGACCGTGGACTGCGTCCGGTGGACCCGCTCGCCCGCCCGTGTGAAGCCGCCTGCATCCACGACGCTGACGAACGCGCGTAAAAGATCGAGATCGAGCATCGCGGAAAGCCATTCAGATTTTCACTGATAAGCATTGTCACATTCAATTTCCAAATTCAAAGCGTCTGTGGCTTCTGGCACCAGACGGTGTTTCGCCGGATCGCCATTCCCAGAGGCTGCGTGATGCCCTACCGACGAACGGACACCGGGCTGCGGGAAGGAGCCACTCCCATGATCGCCCCGCCGCGCGCCGCGCCCGGCCTCGATGCGACACCGGGCCTGATCGCCCTGTTCTGCATCCTCTGGAGCTCCGCCTTCGCCGTCGGCAAGGTGGCGCTGGCGGATTGTCCGCCATTGCTGCTGCTGGGATTGCGCTTCCTGGTCGCTGCTCTGGTGCTCGGCGGCCTTTGCATGGCGCTCGGACGGTGGCGCCGCCTCTCGCGGCGGGACGCGGGTGTGCTGGTCCTCGCCGGGCTGCTGAACAACGGCCTCTATCTCGGCCTCAGCTTCACCGGAATGACGCAGGTGTCCTCTGGCTTCACAGCCGTGATCATCTCGGCCAATCCGCTCCTGACGGCGCTCCTGGCGGGTCCCGTGCTCGGCGAAAGGCTGAACCGGCGCAAGGCGCTCGGTCTCGTTCTCGGCTTCATCGGCGTGGTCGTGGTCCTGCGTTCGCGGATCGGGGGCGGGCACGAGGCGGTGGCCGGAACCTTGCTGGTGCTCGCCGGCCTGTTCGCGCTGACCGCCGGGACGCTGGTCTATAAGCGCCTGCCGACCGCGTCGGATCTCTGGCAGGGTACGGCGATCCAGCTTCTCGCGGGGTCCCTGGCTTTGCTGCCTGTGGCGCTGCTCACCGAGGATGTCGGGGCTCTCCATGCCACGCCGACCTTCCTCTGGAGCTTCGCCTACATGGTCCTCGGCGTCTCCATGGGCGGTTATGGCCTTTGGTATTTCATCCTCGGCCGATCGAGCGCGACGGAGGCTACGGCCCTTCACTTCCTCATGCCGCCGCTCGGGCTGATGTTCGGCTGGCTGATCCTGGGTGAGACGGTGCCGCTCCTCGATTTGGTCGGCATCGTGCCGATCGCCGCCGGGATCTGGCTGGTCACCCGCTGAACGCCACGTCAGCCGCGGCTTCCAGGGAAGCGACATCGCCGTCGAGCGCGCCGATCGTCTCGGCCAGATGTGCGGGAAAGGGCGCGGCGACGGTCAAGGGCCCACCGCTCCGCGTCACCGGCAGGACGACCCGGCGGGAATGCAGATGCAGCATCGGGCCGCCCGGCAGCCGGGAGGCCCCGCCATAGATCGCATCGCCGAGAATAGGACAGCCGAGATAAGCGAGGTGGGCGCGCAATTGGTGGGTGCGCCCGGTCAGGGGCGACAGCGCGATCACCGCCAGCCCCTCCGCCCGCAGCAGGACCTGCCAGTCGGTCACGGCTTCGAGCGCCCCGGGGCTTCCCGGCGGGACAGCCTGCATCCACCAGCCGCGATGCGGGGAGCGTTTGGCGAGCGGCTGATCGATGCGACCCGCCGGACCCTCCGGCGCGCCGCGGGTGACCGCGACGTAAGTCTTGCCGACGCGCCCCTCCGCAAACAGCTTGTTCAAAAGGGCGATCGCCTTTGGATGGCGGCCGAGCACCAGACAGCCCGACGTGTCCTTGTCCAGCCGATGCGCGAGTTCCGGCCGGCGCGGCAGACCGAAGCGCAGCGCGTCGAGGTGATCATGCAGTGTCGTGCCGCCCTTGGGGCCAGGATGGACCGGCAACCCCGCGGGCTTGTCGAGCACGAGCACCATCCCGTCGCGATGCAGAACGCGCGCGGCAATGAGATCAGAGGAGGCCGTGATGGCGGAAGGCGTCATGATGATGGGCGGCGGAGCCTTCGGAGAAGCAGCAGAAGACCACATGCGACAGGCTGCCGTGCGCGTCCAGCGCTTCCAGCACCGCGCCCACTGCGAGCGGCGCCGCGCGCGCAGCCGGAAATCCGTAAATGCCCGTCGAGATGGCGGGAAAGGCGATCGACTTGAGCCCGTGTTCCGCGGCCAGCACAATTGCGCGCCGGTAGCAGGCGGACAGGAGCGCGTCCTCGTCCGCTCCACCGCCCCGCCAGACCGGACCGACGGCGTGAATGACGTGGCGCGCCGGCAGCCCATAGCCGAGCGTCATCTTGGCGTCGCCCGTTTCACATCCGCCGAACGCCCGGCATTCGGTGAGCAGGCCCGGCCCGGCGGCGCGGTGGATCGCGCCGTCCACGCCGCCGCCGCCGCGCAACGTCGCGTTCGCGGCATTCACAATGGCATCGAGCGCGAGGCGCGTGATGTCGCCGACCACGATGTCGAGCTGGGCGTCCTTTCGGCGGGCGCTGTGGCGGGTGGCCATGCTCATGGGCCTCTCAGGGATACCGCGGCGGCGGCGGTCTCGGAACTGTGATCCCGAGGCGGTCGCGGTTCGCCGTAAGGGAAGAGCGAGTTTATGAATTCGGCTTCGCCCTGTCATCGTTCCGGACCCTGGCTTGATCCGTGTGCTGAAGATCGCCGCCGTCGGCTTCGTCCTGTTCTACCTCTTGCCGATCGGTCTTGCCGGCGCGCTCTGGCTGACGGGCGATGCGCCGCGCGACTGGCGGGCGGCCGACCGCGGCAGCGCCGGCCTCTTGCCGCCGGCCGAGGTGCACCCCGGGGCGGTGGTGCGGGTCTTTGCCGCCCGGACCGTCCGCTGGCGCGGCATCTTCGCCGTCCATAGCTGGATCGTGTTGAAGGAAGCCGGCGCCGCGCGCTACGAGCGTTACGATTACACGGCCTGGGGCGAGCCGATCCGGGTGAATGGCTTCGAGGCAGACGGCCGTTGGTTCGGTCAGGTTCCCGAGCTGGTCTACGCCGCGGACGACGAAGCGGCCGCCCGCCTGATCCCGGGCATCCGCGCGGCGATCCGAAGCTATGGACCGCGGCAGCTGGGCGATTACGCGGCGTGGCCGGGGCCCAATTCCAACACCTTCGTCGCGTCGGTCCTCGCGGCATTGCCCGCCACCGACGCCGTTCTGCCGCCCACTGCGATCGGCAAGGATTACCCGGTCGATGGGCGCTGGATTGCTCGCACCCCCTCCGGCACCGGCATCCGGGTGACGCTGGGCGGGTATCTCGGCTTGACCGCCGGCTGGGTGGAGGGGCTCGAACTGAACATTCTCGGGGCGGTGGCCGGGCTCGACCTGCGCCGCCCGGCGCTGAAGCTGCCGGCGATCGGGCGCGTCGGCATGGCGGCGGTCGACGGCTGAGCCGTTGTTCAGTCCGAGAGTTCGAGCCGGAGGTCGAGGGTCGAGCGGTGGCCGACATCGCCGGCGTGCTTCGAGACGAAGGCATCCGCCGCGGCGCGGCCGAGATCCCGCAAATGCTGGAGGAACGCCCATTCGGCGTTGAGCTTGGAGGACAGATCGAGGTCGGAGAGCTGGTCCGCCCCGCCGATCCGGTGCAGGCGCACGCGGCGGAACCCCGATGTGCCGAGCGTCCAGCGCGTGAGCAGGCCCTGATCGATCAGCTTCGTCACCTGATCGATGGCCCGCAGCTGCGCCAGAAGCGATGCATTGAAAGTGATCTCGTTGATTCGGTTCTGGATGTCGGCCGCCGAACGCGGCGTTTCCTCGCGCAGGATGGGATTGATCTGTACCAGGACGATATCGTCCGCTTCGACATGCTCGTAAAGCGGGAACAGCGGCGGATTGCCCATATAGCCCCCGTCCCAATAGGGCACCCCGTCGATTTCGACCGCCTGGAACAACAGGGGCAGGCAGGCCGAGGCCATCACCGCGTCGGCGGTCATCTCCTCATGGCCGAAGATCCGGGCGCGTCCGGTATGGACGTTGGTCGCGGACACGAAGACCTTGACGTCGGAGCCGCGGATCGCCGCGAAATCGACATGGGCGTCGAGGATTTCGCGCAGAGGATTGATGTTCAGGGGATTGAAGTCGTAGGGCGACAGGAAGCGCGTCGCCACTTCAAAGGCGATATAGGCCGGATTCTTGGCGAGCGACCAATTGCCGAGCAGCCGGTCGAAGGCGGTCCGCTGGAGCGGCGAGAGCCGCCCGTCGCGCGACACGTCACGCCAGAAATTCGCCAAGGCGGCCCGGGCGGAAGCGGGGCCACCGGCCGCGAGGCCGGAGGCCATCACCACGGCATTCATCGCCCCGGCGCTGGTTCCCGTAATGCCGGCGATGGCGAACCGTTCCTCCTCCAGGAGGCGGTCCACCACGCCCCAGGTGAAGGCGCCGTGCGCGCCGCCGCCCTGGAGCGCGAGAGAGATGGGCTTGATGGCGTCTGCGCGGGCCATCACGCCCTCCCGGTCATTCCGCGGTCCAGCCGCCGTCGATCACCTGCATCGTGCCGGTGATGGAGCGCGCGCCATCCGAGGTCAGCCACATGGCGAGATCCGCCACTTCCTCGACCGTCACGAATTCCTTGGTCGGCTGGGCCGCGAGCAGGACGTCGCGCTTCACCTGTTCCTCGGTGATGCCGCGCGCCTTGGCCTGCTCGGGGATCTGGTGCTCGACCAGGGGGGTCCAGACATAGCCGGGGCAGATGGCGTTGCAGGTGATGCCGAAGGTCGCGACTTCGAGCGCGATGGTCTTGGTGAGGCCGGCAATGCCATGCTTGGCCGAGACGTAGGCCGATTTGAAGGGCGAGGCCACGAGCGCATGGGCCGAGGCGGTGTTGATGATCCGACCCCATTTGCGCGCCTTCATGCCGGGGATGGCGGCGCGGCTCGCATAGAAGGCGGCCGAGAGATTGATGGCGATGATCTGATCCCACTTCTCGATCGGGAAGTCTTCGACCGGCGCGACATATTGGATGCCGGCATTGTTGACCAGGACATCGCAGGCGCCGAGTTCGGTCTCGGCGAGCTTCACCATCGCCTCGATCTCTTCGTGCTTCAGCATGTTGGCCGGCGAATAGAGCGCCTTCACCCCGAAATCGGTCTCGATCTTGCTGCGCTCGGTCTCGATCGCGGCGGCATCGCCGAGGCCGTTGATGACGACGTTCGCACCGTCCTTGGCAAAGGCGCGGGCGATCGCAAGCCCGATGCCGCTGGTGGAACCCGTGACGACGGCGACTTTACCTTGCAAGGACATGATTGGTTCCCCATAGCTTGGCGGGTAGGTCGTCGGAACGACCTAAGCCCGGTTTAGCCGAGGGCTGTGACGCCTGCGTCACGCCCTCGGTCCTGTTCGCGACCTTGCCCCTCTCCGGGCGTCGGCGCAACGGCGACCCGCCCTCAGGGCTTGAGACAGACCGCGACCACTTGGCGGACCGGGCTCAAGCATTGGACCGCTGTCCCGCCATCCAGGATGGTGAAGACCGCGACATGCTGCGTTCCGCTGTCCGGATTGACGCAATAGCCGCCGATGATCTGCTCGCCGGTCTGGCAAGCGCTGGAACAGCCGCCGCCCGGGCAATCCTGGGCGCGCAGAGTGACCTGTGCGGACGCGGGACCCGTCGCGCCGACCGGACCCGCCGGACCTGCAGGGCCAGCCGGACCGGCCGGGCCGATCGGTCCTGAAGGTCCAGCCGGACCCGCCGGTCCCGCAGCCCCCACCGGTCCTGCCGGGCCCGCGGGACCCGCCGGTCCGGTCGGGCCTGCTGGGCCTGCCGGACCCGCGGCACCGACCTCGCCTTTCGGCCCCGCCGGCCCGGCCGGGCCCTCGAAGCATCCCGCCAAAGGCAAAGCCAGCGCCGCCAGCAACGCCACCCTCAACATCCGCATGATTACCCTCCCAGCCTCAAAGAACGGTCGCATCCTGCAATGACGCCGCCCCCGCAACAAGCCGAACCGGCGGTGGCAGGATAACGTTCGGCCTCTGTTGCGCGTAACGCCCGGTTTTCGGCGCATCGGCTGGAAAGCGCGCGCCGAAGTCCCTACATTGGCACCATGCCCAACGTGACCCCAGATCCCGCACCGGCCGCGCACGATCACGACCATGCGCAATGTGTCGCGGGAGCGGTCGAACGCGTCGAGCGGCGCTGCGCGGAGCGGGGGCTGCGGCTCACGCCCCTGCGTCGGCGCGTGATGGAAGCTCTGGCCGAGAGCCATGTGCCGCTCGGCGCCTACGAATTGGTCGAGCGGCTGGCCACCAGCGGCGAACGCCCGCCGCCGATGTCGGTTTATCGGGTGCTGGATTTCCTGGTCTCCGAGGGACTCGCGCACCGCATCGAGAGCCGCAATGCATTCCTCGCCTGCGGCCATGCCCACGAGACCGGAGAGGTCGCCCTGTTCCTCATCTGCGAGCGGTGTGGGGCGACCCGGGAAGTGGCGTCTCACGCGCTTGGACGCGATCTCGCCTGGGCGGCGCGCGCGGCCGGCTTCGAGCCGCGCCAAAGGGTGCTCGAACTCGCCGGGCTTTGCGCCCACTGCCGTGGTGCGGCACCGGCCGATGGGCACGATTGACGCGGGCGGCGTCGCGTCCTACGCCTGCGCCGACCCCCCGGGAAGCCGGAGATGAGCATGACGAGCGTGGTTCCAGACGAACTCCTGGAAGCCGGACCGGCCCTGCGCAAGCCCACCGTCGGCGTGCCCGTCGGGCGTGTCTTGGTCGGCGGCGGGGCGCCGGTCGTGGTTCAGTCCATGACCAATACCGACACTGCCGACATTGACGGCACGGTCCGCCAAGTGGCCGCGCTCGCCAAAGCGGGCTCTGAGATCGTCCGCATTACGGTGGACCGCGACGCGGCCGCCGCCGCTGTGCCGCACATCAAGGACAAGCTGCTGCGGATGGGGATCGACGCGCCGTTGGTGGGCGACTTCCACTATATCGGCCACACCCTCCTTGCCGATCACCCGGCCTGCGCCGAGGCGCTGGACAAATACCGCATCAATCCCGGAAATGTCGGGTTCGGCGACAAGAAGGACCGCCAGTTCGCCGCCATCGTCGAGACTGCCATCCGCTACGACAAGCCGGTGCGGATCGGCGCGAACTGGGGCTCCCTCGACAACGAACTTCTCACGCGCCTAATGGACGAAAATGCCCGGCTGCCGCGCCCCGCCGAGGCGCGTGCGGTGACGCGCGAAGCACTGGTCCGCTCGGCGCTCCTGTCCGCGGGGCTCGCGGAGGAGATCGGCCTTCCGCGCACGCGCATCATTCTCTCAGCCAAAGTCTCGGCCGTGCAGGATCTGATCGCGGTCTATTCCGAACTCTCGCGCCGCTCGGATTATGCGCTGCATCTCGGCCTCACCGAAGCGGGCATGGGCTCGAAGGGCATCGTCGCCTCGACTGCCGCGATGGGCGTGGTCCTGCAGGCCGGCATCGGCGACACGATCCGCGTCTCGCTCACCCCGGAGCCGAACGGCGATCGCACCCGCGAGGTGCAGGTGGCGCAGGAAATCCTCCAGACCATGGGATTGCGCACCTTCGTTCCTTTGGTCGCGGCCTGCCCCGGCTGCGGACGCACCACCTCGACCGTGTTCCAGGAGCTTGCCCAGAGCGTGCAGGACATGATCCGCACGCGCATGCCGGAATGGAAGAAGTCCTATCCTGGCGTGGAGGCGCTGAACGTTGCGGTGATGGGGTGCATCGTGAATGGGCCGGGGGAGAGCAAGCATGCCGATATCGGCATTTCGCTGCCCGGGACCGGCGAAAGCCCCTCCGCGCCTGTCTTCATGGACGGCAAGAAGGTCGCGACGCTGCGCGGACCCAACATCCAGGAGGATTTCCGGGTGATGGTCGAGGACTATGTCGCCCGGCGCTTCGGATTGGCTCGCCCGGCGCCGGCTGACGCTGCGGAATAACGCCATTCTCCTGCCAGACGGGGCTGGCATCAAGCTGCGGTCAACGGAGATCGCCGCTTATGATGTGTTGTCGACTTTTCTCCCGCTTGCCGTCCGCGGAGCGCACCCGTCCCGCGAAGGGGCATGCGGCATCCGCCGCCCTCGGCGCGATCGCGGCGCTCGCTTTGCCGTTCGCCGCCATCCCGCCGCTGTCCGCGCAAGAAGCTCCCGAACAGGAGGCGACCAGCACGAGCTCCGCACAGGTGCGCGCAGGGACCTATGCCGCCGATCCCGCCCACACCCGCATCACGTGGAGCGTCAGTCATCTCGGCTTCTCGACCTATAGCGGCCTTCTTCCGGCGGTTGAGGGCACATTGGTTCTGGACGAGGACGATACCGACAAGAGCCGCGTCGAGGTGACGGTGCCGGTGGCGCGCGCGGGAACGCTCGATCCGGAACTCGACGCCCATTTGAAGACGTCCGACTTCTTCGACAGCGCCAAATATCCGACCGCGACCTTCAGATCGACACGTATCGAGGCGGCGGGCCGGACCGCGCGCATCACCGGTGACCTGACCCTGCGCGGCGTCACCCGGCCGGTCACCTTGGACGTGACGTTCCGTCGGGCGGGTCCGCGGCCGACCGACAAGGCCTATGCGGTCGGCTTCGATGCCACAGCGACGATCAAACGCTCCGATTTCGGCATGACGGCTTTCCTGCCGCTCGTCGGGGACGCGGTCGATCTGCGTATAGAGGCTGAATTCCTCGCGAAATAACGTCGGTTTTCGCCGCCGGCGTGGTTTTCTCACCGGATTTTGCACGCGCCGGCCCCTCCCGGCCTTGTTTCTGCCGTCGCCTCAAGGGTGATTATCGGCTATGGCGCTTTTCATTCTTCCCCTGCCGCCGTTTCGGAGCCCCGCAATGCTGTTGAAGGTCCGCCGCCTCGCCCTCGCTCTTGCTGTGCTCGCCGCGGCGAGCCCGGCATATGCGCAGCCGGCACCGGCGCCTTTCCGGGCGGCAGCGTCGCTCCTCGGCGAGCCGAAATACCCGCCGGACTTCAAACACTTCGATTATGTGAACCCGAACGCTCCGAAGGGCGGGCTGGTGCGCTTTTCCGAGACCGGCACTTTTGACAGCTTCAATGCCATCATTCCGCGCGGTGCCGTCGCGGCCGGCATCGGCTTGATCTACGACACCCTCACCACCCAGTCGCACGACGAGGTGGCGACCGCCTACGGGTTGGTCGCCGAGGGCCTGTCCTATCCCGACGACTTTTCGACCGTCACCTATCGGCTCCGCGAGAATGCCAAATGGCATGATGGGCAGCCGATCACGGCCGACGATGTCGTCTGGTCGTTCGAGGTTCTGACCAAGAACAATCCCGGCCAGGCCTTCTATTATCGCCACGTGAAGAGCGTGGAGAAAACCGGCGAGCGGGACGTCACCTTCACGTTCGACCAGGGCGGGAACCGCGAACTGCCTCAGATCGTCGGCGAGATGATGGTGCTGCCGAAGCATTGGTGGACAGGCACCGACGCGGGTGGAAAGCCGCGCGATATCACGCAAGGCACGCTCGAGGCGCCGCTTGGCTCGGGACCCTACCGGGTCAAATCCTTCGTGCCCGGACGTACCGTGTCCTATGAGCGGGTGGACACCTATTGGGGCAAGGATCTGCCGGTCAATATCGGGTCGAACAATTTCGACGAGATCCGCTACGAATATTACCGCGACGAAACCGTGGAGCTCGAAGCCTTCAAGGCCGACCACTACGATTTCCGTGTCGAGGCGTCCGCCAAGAACTGGGCGACGGCCTATAATTTTCCGGCCAAGAACGAGGGCAAGGTGGTGCTCGAAATGTTCGAGAACCGCGCCTCGGGGGTCATGCAGGCCTTCGTGCCGAACCTGCGCCGGCCGAAATTCGAGGATCCGCGGGTCCGCCGGGCTCTGAATTATGCTCTCGATTTCGAGGGCATGAACCACACCTTGTTCTTCGACCAATACACCCGGATCTCCAGCTATTTTTCCGGCACCGAACTCGCGTCGAGCGGCACGCCGAGCGGCGAGGAGCTGGAATTCCTGAACGCCATCAAAGACAAGGTGCCGGAGGAGCTGTTCACCAAGACCTATACCAATCCCGTCACACGCAACGAGGAGGATCGCCGCGCCAATCTGCGTGCCGCGTTCGACTTGCTGCGACAGGCCGGATGGACGGTCCGGGACGAGGTCAATCCCGATCATCCCCCGTCTTTCTTCGACAAGATCCTGATCGCCGTCGGTCTGTCGAAGCCGATCACCCGCCGCACCCTGCGCAATGCGGCCGGAGAACCCTTTACCATCGAAATTTTGATCAATAGCCCGGCCTTCGAGCGCGTCGCCCTGTTCTATAAGCCGGGCCTGGAGCGGCTCGGCATGCAGGTGAGCGTGCGGATGGTGGATTCCTCCCAATATATCAACCGGATTCGGGCCCGGGATTTCGACATGATCATCGCCGCCTGGGGCCAGTCTCTGTCGCCGGGCAACGAGCAGCGGGAATATTGGGGCTCGGAAAGCGCCAAACGGGATGGATCGCGCAACTATGCCGGGATCGCCAATCCCGCCGTCGATCACCTGATCGACAAGGTGATCTATGCCGAGAATCGCGACCAGCTGATCGCGGCGACCCGGGCACTCGATCGGGTTCTGCTGTGGAATGATTACGTCATCCCGGCCTGGACGCTCCGCTTCACCCGCACGGCCCGCTGGGACCGGTTCGCGCGGCCCGACACCCTGCCGAAATACAGCTTCGACTTCCCGTCCATCTGGTGGTGGGACGCGGCCAAGGCGGCGAAGATCGGAGCCGTGCCGCAATGACCGCCGCGGTTCTGGTGCCCACCCGGCGCAGTGTGCTGCGCTTTGCCGCCGGTGCGGCCACGGTGGCGCTGGCGCGGCCGGCCTTCGGCCAGGAGGCCGGCGTTTCGGCCCCTTCGGCCCCTTCGGCCCCTTCGGTCTCGGTGGGGGAGGGCGGCGAGCGGCACGGCCTGTCCGCCTTCGGAGAGCTGAAATATCCCGCCGATTTCCCCCATTTCGATTATGTCAAACCGGACGCCCCCAAGGGCGGCGCGTTTTCGCTGATCGGCCCGCGCGCGGCTTACAACCAATCCTATCAGACCTTCAATTCGCTGAACGGCTACATCCTGCGCGGTGACGCGGCCCAGGGCGTCGCGTTGATCTTCGACAGCCTGATGGCGCGGGCATCCGACGAGCCCGATTCGCTGTACGGTCTCGTGGCGTCCGGCGTGAGCGTGAGCGAGGGGGGGCAGCTTTATCGCTTCACTTTGCGCCCGGAAGCGCGGTTCCACGATGGAACCCCGCTCACCGCCGACGACGTCGTGTTCTCCCTGACCACCCTGAAGGCGGAGGGGCATCCCCTCATTCGCCAGGGGCTGCGGGACTTTTTGGACGCAGAGGCCGAGGGTCCGGGCCGTGTCGCGGTGCGCTTCACCGCGCAGCGGGCGCGCGACGTTCCGCTCTACGCCGCGAGCCTGCCGATCTTCTCCAAGGCCTATTACGCCACACACAAATTCGAAGAGACCACGCTCGATCCGCCTCTCGGATCCGGGCCGTACCGGATCGGCCGGTTCGAGAGCGGACGCTACATCGAATATGACCGGGTCCCGACCTATTGGGGAGCGGGGTTGCCGGTCAATCGCGGCCGATTCAATTTCGACGTCGTACGGTACGAGTATTTCCGGGACCGCGACGTCGGTTTCGAGGCCTTCAAGGCGCATGCTTATCTGTTCCGGGAGGAGTTCACCTCGCGGACCTGGGCGACGCAATACGATTTTCCCGCGCTGAAGGACGGCCGGGTGAAGCGCGATGTGCTGCCCGACGAGACTCCCTCGGGCGCGCAGGGCTGGTTCTTCAACACCCGCCGTCAAAAATTTTCCGATCGCAAGGTGCGCGAGGCGCTCGCCCTCGCCTTCGATTTCGAGTGGACCAACAGGAACCTGATGTTCGGCCAATACGATCGGACAGTGTCCTTCTTCCAGAATTCCGATTTGATGGCCGAGGGCAAGCCCTCCGCCGCCGAGGAAGACCTGCTCGCGCCCTATCGTGCCCAATTGCCGGCCGAGGTGTTCGGCGATCCATATGTGCCGCCGGTCGGGGATGGCTCGGGCCAGGACCGCGCGATGCTGCGCCGCGCCGCCGCTTTGCTCAAGGAGGCCGGGTATCAGGTGAAGCAGGGTCGGTTGGTCGATGCGAACGATCAGCCGCTCACGATCGAATTCCTGGACGACGATGGATCCTTCGAACGCCACACCTCGCGCTTCATCGGCAATCTCAAGGTGCTCGGCATCGATGCGTCCTTTCGCGTCGTCGATCCCGCGCAATATCAGGCGCGGCTGAAGGATTTCGACTTCGACGTGGTGGTTCGGCGCTATTCCGTCTCCGTCAGTCCGGGAGAGGAGTTGCGGGCATTTTTCGGCAGCGAGGCGGCAGGCATGCGCGGCTCCAACAATCTCTCGGGGATTTCGGACAGCGCGGTCGACGGGCTGATCGCCGCAGCGCTCGCGGCGCAGACGCGCGCCGAACTCGTGACTGCCTGCCGCGCGCTCGACCGTGTGCTGCGCGCGGGCCGCTATTGGATCCCGCAATGGTACAAGGCGTCCCACTGGGTCGCTTATTGGGACGTGTTCGCCCGTCCCGGCACCCAGCCGAAATACGACACCGGCATCCTCGACACCTGGTGGACGCGCTCCGGTGCCCCCGCCGGTGCGCCCGCCGTGGCGAAGGACGGTTGACGCGCGCCGTGCCGGCCCGCACCGTCACCTAGGATCCGGAGGCCAGATGCTCGCTTACATTCTTCGTCGCATCGCCCTGATGGTGCCGACCATTCTCGGCATCATGCTGGTGTCGTTCGTCGTCGTGCAGTTCGCGCCCGGCGGTCCGGTGGAGCGCGTGATCGCCCAATTGACCGGCGATGACGTCTCGGCGACCGCCCGCGTATCCGGCGGCGGGGGCGACTTTTCCGGGGGGGCCGCGCCTCCCGGTGGCGGAATGGATGCTTCGGCCTCCAAATATCGCGGGGCGCAGGGGCTCGATCCGAAATTCATCAAGGAGCTGGAGAAGCAGTTCGGATTCGACAAGCCGGCCCACGAGCGGTTCCTGCTGATGATCTGGAACTATGCGCAGTTCGATTTCGGGCGCTCCTATTTCCGCGACATCCGCGTCCTCGACCTGATCGCCGAGAAACTGCCGGTCTCGATCTCGCTCGGCCTATGGATGACGCTGCTCACGTATCTGATCTCGATTCCGCTCGGCATCTCCAAGGCGATGCGCGACGGGTCGCGCTTCGACGTCTGGACCTCTGGGGTGATCATCGTAGGCTATGCGATCCCCTCCTTCCTGTTCGCGATCCTCTTGATCATCCTGTTCGCCGGCGGTTCTTTCCTCGATTGGTTCCCGCTGCGCGGCCTGACCTCGGACAATTGGGCGGACCTGTCCTGGCCGGAGCGCATCCTCGATTATGGCTGGCACTTGGTCCTGCCTCTCACCTCCATGGTGCTCGGCGCCTTCGCAACGATGACGTTGCTCACCAAGAATTCGTTCCTGGAAGAGATCCGCAAGCAATATGTCACGACCGCCCGCATGAAGGGCCTGGGCGAGCGCAAGGTCCTGTATGGTCACGTCTTTCGGAACGCCATGCTGATCGTGATCGCGGGCTTCCCCAGCGCCTTCATTTCGGCCTTCTTCACCGGATCTCTGCTGATCGAAACCATCTTTTCGCTCGACGGCCTGGGGCTGCTCGGCTTTGAAAGCGTGCTGAACCGCGACTATCCCGTGGTGTTCGGCACGCTCTACATCTTTTCCCTCGCCGGGCTGATCATCGGCTTGGTCTCCGATCTGACTTATATGGTCGTCGATCCGCGCATCGACTTCGAGACGCGGGAGGTCTGACCCATGGACACCCGCACCGATTCGGCTCCCGCCGCCACGCTGCCGCCCGCCGCCAAGGTGAAGAAGGATTGGCTGTCGCCGCTCAATCGCCGGCGCCTGCGGAATTTCCGCGGCAACAGGCGGGGCTGGTGGTCCTTCTGCCTGTTCATGGTGCTGTTCGTGGGCAGCCTGTTCGCCGAATTCCTCGCCAATGACCGGCCGATTCTGGTGGAATATGACGGCGCCTATTACATGCCGGTCTTCCACGATTATCCCGAGACCCGGTTCGGCGGAGATTTCGAGACCACGACCGATTTCCGCGACCCGTTCGTCCAGCGCCTGATCGCCGAGAAGGGCGGGTGGATGGTCTGGCCGCCGGTCCGTTTCTCCTATTCCACCCACAATCTCGATCTGCCCACCCCTGCGCCGTCGCCGCCGACCTGGATGCTGACCGAGGCCCAGTGCAAGACGGTGGCGGAGCGCAAGGGGGTGTCGGGCTGCGCCGGCCTCGAATACAATTGGCTCGGCACCGACGACCAAGGCCGCGACGTGCTGGCCCGGCTGATCTATGGCTTCCGGATCTCGGTCCTGTTCGGGCTCGCTCTGACCATCGTCTCTTCGGTCGTGGGCGTGGCGGCGGGGGCGGTGCAGGGCTATTTCGGCGGCTGGGTGGATCTCCTGTTCCAGCGCTTCATTGAAATCTGGACCTCGATTCCCTCGCTCTATCTCCTTCTCATCGTCTCTTCCGTGCTGGTGCCGGGATTCTGGGTTCTGCTCGGCATTCTGCTCCTGTTCTCCTGGGTCTCGCTCGTCGGGCTGGTGCGGGCAGAGTTTCTGCGGGCGCGCAATTTCGAATATGTTCAGGCGGCGCGGGCGCTCGGCGTCGGCAACTTCACCATCATGATGCGGCACCTTCTGCCCAATGCGATGGTAGCGACGCTCACCTTCCTGCCGTTCATCCTCTCCTCGTCGGTCATGACATTGACCGCGCTGGACTTTCTCGGCTTCGGACTGCCCCCGGGGTCACCTTCGCTCGGCGAGTTGCTGGCGCAGGGCAAGGCGAACGTCCAGGCGCCTTGGCTCGGCCTCACCGGCTTCTTCACGGTGGCGCTGATGCTGAGCCTGCTCATCTTTGTCGGCGAGGCGATCCGCGACGCCTTCGATCCGCGAAAGACCTTCACGTGACGAGAAGCAATTGCGTTCCCGCGCGGCGATCTGCGTACCCGTCTCCGAAGGAGGTTTTCGCCGATGTCCGTTGAGCCCCTTCTGTCCGTCCAAGACCTTTCCGTCGCCTTCCGTCGCGTGGATGGACCGCCTGCCCTGGCGGTGGACCGGGTCTCCTTCGATGTGAAGCCGGGCGAGACCGTGGCTTTGGTCGGCGAATCGGGGTCGGGCAAGTCGGTCACCGCTTTGTCGGTCCTCAAGCTCTTGCCCTATCCCTCCGCAAGCCACCCTTCCGGGCGCATCCTGTTCAAAGGCCGCGATCTGCTCGCGCTTCCCGAGCGTGATCTGCGCGCGGTGCGCGGCAACGACGTCACCATGGTGTTCCAGGAGCCCATGACGTCGCTCAATCCGCTGCATACGATCGAGAAACAGATCGGGGAGATGCTGCTTTTGCACACCGGTCTCACCGGTCAGGCGGCGAAGGCACGGATTGTCGAATTGTTGCACGAGGTCGGCATTCCCGAGCCGGAAAGCCGGCTCGGCGCCTTCCCCCATCAACTCTCCGGCGGCCAGCGCCAGCGCGTCATGATCGCCATGGCGCTCGCCAACGAGCCCGATCTCCTGATCGCGGACGAACCGACCACGGCGCTCGACGTCACGGTCCAGGCGCAGATCCTGCGCCTGCTCAAGCAGCTCCAGGCCCGGCTCGGCATGGCGATGCTGTTCATCACCCATGACCTCGGTATCGTCCGTAAGATCGCCGATCGGGTCTGCGTGATGCAGCATGGGCAGATCGTCGAGCAGGGTGGGACTGAGGAGACGTTCAGCAACCCGCAGCACCCTTATACGAAGGCGCTGCTCCAGGCCGAGCCCAAGCCCGATCCGGCCCCGGCGGCACCAGAGGCGCCGATCGTGGTCGCGGCAGAGGGGCTGAAGGTCCATTTTCCCATCAAGCGCGGGATCCTGCGTCGAACCGTCGGTCATGTGAAAGCGGTGGACGGCGTGACCCTCGCCATCCATCAGGGCGAGACGCTCGGCGTGGTCGGCGAATCGGGATCCGGGAAGACCACGCTCGGCCTCGCTTTGATGCGGCTGATTTCGAGTGAGGGGCCGATCGCCTTTCTCGGCCAACGGATCGACGGCCTCAAGTTTGCGGGCATGCGACCGTTGCGGCGGGACATGCAGATCGTGTTCCAGGATCCGTACGGCGCGCTGTCCCCCCGTATGTCTGTCGCCGACATCGTGGCCGAAGGCCTCGAAATCCACCAAAAGCAGCTGTCGTCGGAGGCGCGCGAAGCGCGGGTGATCGCCGCCTTGTCGGATGTCGGCCTCGATCCAGAAAGCCGCTACCGCTACCCCCATGAGTTTTCCGGCGGGCAGCGCCAGCGCATTTCGATCGCCCGCGCCATGGCGCTCGAACCCTCTTTCGTGGTGTTGGATGAGCCGACCAGCGCGCTCGACATGCTGGTCCAGGCGCAGATCGTCGATCTGTTGCGCGCACTTCAGAAGCGGCGAAACTTGACCTACATGTTCATTTCGCACGATCTGCGGGTGGTCTCGGCGCTGGCGAGCCGCATTCTGGTGATGCGCAACGGCAAGGTGGTGGAGGAAGGCCCGGCTCGCGATGTCTTCCGGCATCCGCGCGAGGACTACACCAAGGCGCTGTTCGCGGCCGCCTTCAATCTCGACGCGACCAATGCCGGGAGCGTCGCACAATGAGCGGTGCGCCCGCTGTCCCGGCCGATGCCGCGGCCGACGCTGTCCTTTCACCGCCCGAAATTCTCGCCGACGCCTATCTCACATACGAGCATTACAAGGTCAGCCTCACCCACGCCGACGGCAGTCGGGCGGTTCTGCAACGTGACGTGGTGCGCGTCGGGGCTGTCGTGGGCATTTTGTGCCTCGACCTCGCGCGCGACTGCATCGTCCTGATCCGCCAGTTCCGTCTCGCCGCCCATCTCGCGACTGGCCGCGGGCAGATGGTGGAGCTTCCGGCGGGCCGGGTGGATCCGGGGGAGGACAGGGCGGAGGCCGCGCGGCGCGAATGCGTCGAGGAGACCGGCCTGACGCCGCTTCGGCTGTTTCCGATGTTCGAGCTGATGTCCACGCCTGGGGTGATCGACGAACATTGTGCGCTGTTCCTCGCTCTTGTCGACGCGTCGACCTTGCCGGCCCGTGCAGGCCTTGCGACCGAGAGCGAGGTGACCGTCCCGTTTGCCGTCCCGGTCGACGTCGCGCTGCGGCTTCTCGACGAGGGCGGTTGCGTGAACGGCTATCTCCTTCTCGCCTTGCAATGGCTGGCGCTCAATCGCGCCCGGATCGATTTTACCGGCTGAGCCGGTCAGGGTCCGACCCGAAGCGCGCAAGGTCGAATCGGGCGACGTCGCAAAGCAGATCGATAAAGGCGCGCGCCCCATGCTCGACCGCCACGCGGCCGCTCTCCGCAGTGGCACGCGCCGCGTTTCCCATCGCACCGGTCGGGTGGAGGTCCTCGCTCATCCAGCCCAAGCCGACGGGATGGTTCGCCCGTAGCCGGGTGAAGGTCCGCTCCATCTCGGTGCTCCAGGGCCGGAAGTCGGCGGCTTTCGTCATATCCACAAGGTCGGGACGGAAGACCAGCATCAGCGCGGTCTCGATCTCTCCGCCATGGATTCCGTGTGCGCGTTCGGCATCGCTGAACACGCCCTCGGGATAGCCCAGCCGGTGCATCGAGCAGGTCACGGCGAGCATGGCGTGCCGCTCTCGTGCGCGCCGCGCCAGCAGGTCGATGACCGGGACGTTGCCGCCGTGCGTGTTCAGGACGACGAGGCGGCGGACGCCCGCGCGGGACAGGTCCGCGACGATCTCACCCCATACGGCCAAGGCCGTCTCCGGCGCCAGCGACAGGGTGCCCGCAAACGATCTGTGCTCGGCCGAGGCGCCGACCGACTGGATCGGGAGGAAGAAGACCGGGGCGGCCGGAAGAAGGGGAAGGATGGCGGCGATATAGCCTTCGGCGATGAACATGTCGGTGCCGAGCGGCAGATGCGGCCCATGCTGCTCGACCGCCGCAACCGGGAGGATGGCGATGGCATCCGCGGGTGCCGCCAGCTCCAATTCCGTGGCGGAAAGCTCGGTCCAGAATCGTTTCATCGCGTCCCCTCGATCTCGCGCACCGAACAGCACCCAGTGTCGTTCTCGCGTCAATCGCTCATCACACCGCGGTGCGGCAGGGCGAACGGGGCCGACACGGCTTTGCCGGCTGTGGGAATGCCTGCAGAAACGCGGCGGATGCACGCATGGAAGGAAGCTTAAGACACGGAAAGTCCAAGATCGTTGACCACCTTCGCAAAATTGTAAGCCGGCGCGTGGATAAGTACGCTGCGGCGGTGCGGGATACCGACTGCGCTGCCTTCGCGGCGGTGCACCCGGACCTCCGAGCAAGGGGAGTGGGATGAAGGATCCGATTGCCAAGACCATCGGCTATCGCCTGACGCATACGGCCCGCCTCCAGAAGGCGCTGTCGGCGCGGCTCCTCGCGGATCTCGGCCTCTTTCCAGGACAGGAATCTGTGCTGAAGCTCCTCGTCGAGCAGGACGGGCGGACCATGGGCGACCTCGCCAGCGCGCTGCGCGTCCGGCCTCCGACCGCCTCCAAGACGATCGCCCGCCTGACCACGCAGGGGCTCGTCGAGCGTCGCGCCACCGACGGAGACGGGCGCTTGGTGCGCGTCTTCCTGACCGAAACCGGCCGTGGCCGGGGCGGCTCGATCGATCGCATCTGGGACACGCTCGAGACCGAAATGGTCGCCGGGCTCGACGGAAAAGACCGCAAGCGCCTGCGAAAACTGCTGCGCAAGGTGGAGAAGAACCTGGCTCACAGGCTGGGGACCGATGGCGGCGTGGACGACGAGCCGGAGGCGACGGAGGAGGAAGAAGAGGCGTGAGACGGGGCCGGCCCGGCGGTTTTCCGGCGGACCCGCGCATCACGCATGCGACCGCAAGGCCATATGCAAGAAAAGCGCTTTTCCCCCAGCGGCCTGCCGGGCTATGCCTGATCTAATCGATTAAGACCGCATTACGGTCAAAGAGGGGGAAACATGCCCAACGCCATCGATCTGGAAAAGCGCTGCGCCGTCGTCACCGGTGGCGCGCAAGGCATCGGCCGCGCCATCGTCGAGCGCTTCCTGACCTCGGGTGCCCAAGTCGCGATATGGGATCGGGATGCCGAGCTCGCGCGCGCGACCGCTGCCGAGCTCGGTCTCGAGCGGGTCGCTGCCGTGGAGGTCGACGTGACCGATCTCGCCGCGGTCGAGGCGGCGGCGCGCGAGACCCTGGCGGTGCTCGGCCGGATCGACATTCTGGTCAACAATGCCGGGATCTCCGGCCCGAACATCCGCCTCTGGGATTATCCGCCGGATGCCTGGGCGCAGGTGCTCGCGATCAACCTCACGGGGCCGTTCAATTGCTGCCGGGCGGTGGTGCCGACCATGATCGCGCAGAATTACGGACGCATCGTCAATGTCGCGTCGATCGCGGGCAAGGAGGGCAATCCCAACGCCTCCGCCTATTCCGCTTCGAAAGCGGGCGTCATCGCGCTCACGAAATCGCTGGGCAAGGAGCTTGCGGAGTACGACATCGCCGTGAATTGCGTGACCCCCGCCGTCGCGAAGACCGCGATCTTCGACCAGATGACCGAGGAGCACATCGCCTACATGCTCGCCAAAATTCCGCGCAGCCGTTTCGTGCGGGTCGAGGAGGTCGCGGCGACGGTGGCGTTCGCCGCTTCGGCGGAGTGCTCCTTCACCACCGGGGCGGTGTTCGACATTTCCGGCGGCCGCGCGACCTATTGAACGAGCATGCCGCCGCCCGCTGAGCCCGGCGCGGCGCCGCCGCCCACCTCCGCCTCGGTCCGCGCGGGGGGATCGACCTTTGTCGGGATCGGGCTCATGTGCCTGGCGGTGGCCTCTTTTGCAGTCACCGACGCCACCGCCAAATGGCTTTCGGGCCATACCAGCGTCTTCATGATCGTCTGGGCCCGTTACGTCGTCCATTTCGCGTTTTCACTGATCGTGTTCAATCCTTGGACCGTCCCCGGCCTTCTGCGGACGCGGCGGCCGGTCCTGCAATTGGTGCGGTCGGCGCTGCTGTTCGCGACCACTGCGCTCAATTTCTTCGCGCTCCAGTTTCTCCAGCTCGACCAGACCGTCTCGATCATGTTCTCCACCCCCTTCTTCGTCGCCCTGTTCGCGGGGCCGATGCTCGGGGAATGGGTCGGGCCGCGCCGCTGGGCGGCCATTCTGGTGGGGTTTGCCGGGATCCTTCTGGTCGCCCAGCCGGGCGAGGGCATTCACCCCGCCGCCCTGCTCTCGCTCGCGGCGGCGATCACCTATTCACTCTACGGCATCACGACCCGAATGCTGGCGCCATATGATCCCACCCCGACGACGCTGTTCTATTCGGCGCTCGTCGGCTCGATCGTTGCGACCTTGCCTTTGCCCTTCGTCTGGGAAACGCCGCACGAGCCCATGGTCTATGCCGCGATGCTCGAACTCGGCGCGGTCGCGGGGACCGGCCATTTCATGCTGATCCTGGCCCATGCCCGGGCGCCGGCGGCGACCCTTGCGCCGTTCATCTATCTGCAGATCCTCGGCATGGTGGCCTTGGGATGGCTGCTGTTCAACGACGTGCCAAGCCTCTGGACCCTGGCGGGGGCGGCGATCGTCGTCGCATCCGGCGTCTATCTCCTGCTTCAGGAGCGACGGCAGCGGGCACAGAGCGTCGTGGAATCGACCTTTTCGGAGTAACGGCGCGCCGCCGATCCCGGCAATCTCGCTTTCGTCAAAATAGCGGCTATGCTGCACGGCACAGAGTCATTCGGCAGATCCCGCGCATCATGTCTCCGCCACGCCTCCTCGTCATCGAAGGCAACACCGCCGAAGCCCGTGCCCGCCAGGTCAGTTTCGGCGGCGAAGCCGCCAGCGAGGGCTATGCGCGCCTCCTGCGCGAACTCTTCCCCGACGCGGTGACGGACATCTGCTACCCCGCCGATGCGGGCGCGAATCTGCCCGATTCCGGCGGGCTCGAAGGCTATGACGGGATCGCCATAACCGGCTCTTCGCTGAACATCTATAATCGCGATCCCGCGATCTCGCAGCAGATCGACCTGTTGCGGACCGCCTTCGCCACGGGAACGCCGGTGTTCGGCTCGTGCTGGGGGCTTCAACTCATCACGGTCGCGGCGGGCGGGGTGGTGCGCAAGAATCCGCGTGGCCGCGAGGTCGGATTCGGCCGCCGTATCCGCGTGACGCAGGACGGCGCCGGCCATCCCATGTTCGATGGCAAGCCGTCGGTGTTCGAGGCGATGACCGTGCATCTCGACGAGGTCGAAACCCTTCCAGAGGGTGCGCGCCTGCTCGCCAGCAATGATCATTCCGTGGTTCAGGCGGCCGAAGTGCCGGTCGGCAAGACCATGGCGTGGGGCGTCCAGTATCACCCGGAATATCCGTTCCGCGAGATGGCGGCGATCTTCCGCCGGCTGAGCCCGTCTCTGGTGGCGGAGGGCTTCTTTCAGGACGAGGACGAGCAGGCCGCCTATATCGCCGATCTGGAAAAGCTGGAACGCGAACCCGCAAACCATGCACTGGTCTGGCGGAACGGCGTCGACGGCGCGGTCATCTCCAAGGACCTGCGCACCCGCGAAATCCGCAATTGGGTGTACAATCAGGTCATTCCGACGCGCACCCGGCGCGGGCGGGGCTGATCCCGGTCGTGTGCCTCAGCCGGCTTTGGCCGCGAGCGCTT
Source organism: Aquabacter spiritensis (assembly GCF_004346185.1). Taxonomy (GTDB): domain Bacteria; phylum Pseudomonadota; class Alphaproteobacteria; order Rhizobiales; family Xanthobacteraceae; genus Aquabacter; species Aquabacter spiritensis. The sequence goes on from NZ_SMAI01000002.1 coordinate 92,290, forward strand.
GCGCGACCTTCGAAGCCGGCCGCCGGTTCAGGGCGGTGGTGATCGTGCGTCCCGCGGCTGCGAGCGCGTCGAGATCCACACCCGTCGCGATCCCGAGCCCCTCCAGCATATAGACGAGGTCCTCGGTGGCGAGGTTTCCGGACGCGCCCTTGGCATAGGGACAGCCTCCGAGCCCGGCGACGGCGCTGTCCACCACCCTCACGCCGAGATCGAGGCAGGCGAGCACGTTTACGAGCGCCTGACCATAGGTGTCGTGAAAATGCACGGCCGTTCGTGCCATGCCGATCGACGCGGCCACCGCGCCTGCCATGGCTGCAGCCTTGTCCGCTGTTCCGACACCGATCGTATCGCCGAGCGAGACCTCGTAGCATCCCATGTCCGTCAGAGCCTCGGAGACCCGGACCACATCGGCGAGCGGCACGTCACCCTGATAGGGACAGCCGAGGACGCAGCTGACATAGCCGCGCACCGCAACGCCGGCCGCCTTAGCGCCCGCCATCACCGGCCGGAAGCGGTCCAGGCTCTCGGCGATGGAGCAATTGATGTTCTTCCGGCTGAAGGCTTCGGACGCGGCGGCGAAGACGGCGACTTCCTCGACGCCGCTCGCAAGTGCTGCATTAAGGCCCTTCTCGTTCGGCACGAGGACGGGGTAGCATACGCCGGGGTATCGCCGGATCGCAGCCAGAACCTCCGCCGTCTCCGCCATTTGCGGCACCCATTTCGGCGAGACGAAACTACCGCTTTCGATCACCCGCAGACCCGCCGCCCCCAGCGCATCGATGAGCGCCACTTTGGCGGCGAGAGGCACCAGGCCGGCCTCGTTCTGGAGGCCGTCACGCGGACCGACTTCGACGATACGGATTTCGCTCGGCCGGCTCACGTCGTCTCCTCCTCCAGCGCCAGAAGCTCGGCGCCCTCCTCGACCAGATCGCCGACCGCGAAGCGCACGCTCTTCACGGTGCCGGCGCGCGGCGCGGCGACGGTATGCTCCATTTTCATCGCCTCCACCACGACCAGCGCGTCGCCCTTCTCCACCGCATCGCCCGGCTCAACCGCCACACGGATGATGGTGCCCGGCATCGGCGCGACGAGGCGGCCGGCGGTCCCCGTGGCCTCGATCGATGCCTGGCGGGGATCGACATGGTCGAGGCTGCGTTCGGTGCCGGCGGCGAACACGCTCAGCCGCTGTCCGGACCGCACCACGCGCGCCCGCAGGCGCACGCCGTCGAGACGGGCGGCGAGGGTCCCGTCGGCGGTGATCGTCCCCTCGACGTCGATCGCCCCGCCGGGCAGATCCAGGCGAAAGCCGCCGGGCACGAAATGCGCCCGCACGGCGATGCGTTCCGCGCCAGCGGCGAAGGTCAGATCGACGAAGGCGGACCGATTCAGCCGCCATCCCGGTGCGAGCCCCCAGGGGGAGAAGGGATCCGCCGGGTCGGCATCCTTCGCCGACAGGCGCGCCTCGTCCAACAGCACGTGCAAAGCGGCGAGCGCGAGGGTGCGGGCCTCGACCGGAGCGGGCGGAGGGAGGAGCAGGTCGCGGTGTCGCTCGATGAAGCCCGTGTCGAGTTCCGCGGCGGCAAAGGCCGGGGCCGCGATGATCGCCTGAAGGAAGGACCGGTTGGTGGGAAGCCCGACCACCTCGGTTGCAGCGAGCGCCGCGGCGAGCCGGCCCAGCGCCTCGGCCCGGTCGGCGCCGGCGGCGATGATCTTGGCGATCATCGGGTCGTAATGGATCGATACCGAATCGCCGGCCCGGACGCCGGAATCCACCCGCACGCCGGGGATCGCGTCCGGCAGGACCAGGTGGTCGAGGCGTCCGGTCTGCGGCAGAAAGTCCCGCTCGGGATCCTCGGCATAGAGCCGAACTTCGATGGCATGGCCGGACAGGGGGATGTCGGCCTGGGCGAGGGGGAGCGGCTCCCCGCGCGCGACGCGGATCTGCCATTCCACAAGATCCTGTCCGGTGATCGCCTCGGTGACCGGATGCTCGACCTGGAGGCGCGTGTTCATCTCCATGAAGAAGAAGTCGTCGCCCTCGGAGATGAATTCCACCGTCCCGGCGCCGACATAATCGACCGCCTTGGCGGCATCGACGGCAGCGCGCGCCATGGCGGCGCGGCGCGCGGGGCTCATGCCGGGGGCGGGAGCCTCCTCAACCACCTTCTGATGGCGGCGCTGGATCGAACAGTCGCGCTCGTGGAGCGCCACCGCGTTGCCGAACCGGTCGGCGAACACTTGGATCTCGATATGGCGCGGTTGGGTGAGATATTTCTCGATCAAGACGCGGTCGTCGCCGAACGCGCTCTGTGCCTCGCGTTGGGCCGAGGCGAGGGCGGCGGCGAAATCCTCCGCCGCGCGGACCACCTTCATCCCCTTGCCGCCGCCCCCGGCCGAGGCCTTGATCAGGACCGGATAGCCGATCCTTCCGGCTTCCTCGGCGAGGAGGGCGGGATCTTGATCGGCCCCGTGATATCCCGGCACGAGGGGAACACCGGCGCGGGCCATGAGGGACTTGGCGGCGCTCTTCGACCCCATGGCGCGGATCGCCGCGGCGGGCGGGCCGACGAACAGGATGCCGGCATCCGCGCAGGCCTGCGCGAAATCGGCATTCTCGGAGAGGAAGCCGTAGCCGGGATGGATCGCATCCGCACCGCTGCGGCGGGCCGCGTCGAGAATGGCGGGAATGCGCAGATAGCTCTCGCGCGCCGGAGCAGGTCCCACCGGATAGGCTTCGTCGGCGGTTTCGGCATGGAGCGCGCGCGCATCGGCCTCGGAATAGACCGCGATGGTCTTGATGCCCATGGTGCGCGCGGTGCGCATGATCCTGACCGCGATCTCGCCGCGATTGGCGATCAGCAGCGTGCGGATAGGCCGGATCATGGCTGTCCCCATTCGGGTTTGCGCTTTTCGAGGAAGGCCGACAGGCCTTCGCGGCCGTCGCGGCTTGCGCGTTGGTCGGCGATGCGTGCCGCCGTGTCGGCGATGACGGCGGCGGACAGCGGCCGGTCGACCGCCGCGACCAGAGCCTTGGTCGCGGTCAGGGCCGCAGGACTGGCCCCGAGCAGCGCTTTCAGGTGCCGCGCGAGGGCGGCGTCGAGGTCCGCCGCCGGCACCACCTCGTGGACAAGACCCAGCGCCAGCGCGGTCTCGGCGGAGAAGCGCTCGGCGGTGAGAAAATAGCGCCGGGCCTGCCGGGCCCCCATCGCGCGTACCAGATAGGGGCTGATCACGGCGGGGATCAGCCCGATCCGCACCTCGGTCACGGCGAACACCGCTTCGGGCACCGCTACAGCGATGTCGGAGCAGGCGATGAGGCCGATCGCGCCGGCAAAGGCCGCGCCCTGAACCCGCGCGAGGGTCGGTTTGGGGCAGGTGTCGATCGCGTGCATCAGGGCGCCGAGCCGTTCCGCGTCGGCAAGATTCTCGGCATGCGAATAGCCCGCCATACGGCGCATCCAGCCGAGATCGGCCCCGGCGCAGAAGGACGGCCCCTCGGCGCGCAGGAGCACGGCGCGCACCTGCGGGTCGCGGGCGGCGCCGTCATAGGCCGACGTCAGCGCGGCGATCAGCGCGTCGTCGAAGGCGTTGTGGACCTCCGGCCGGTCGAGGGTGAGGAGGGCGACGCCGTCGGCGATCGCGACGCGCAGGCTCACATGCGGAACACGCCGAAGCGCGTCTCCCTGGCCGGGGCATTGAGGGCGGCCGACAAAGCGAGCGCGAGCACCATCCGGGTGTCGGCGGGATCGATAACCCCGTCGTCCCACAGCCGCGCGGAGGAATAATAGGGATGGCCCTGCCGCTCGTATTGCGCCTGGATCGGCGCCTTGAAGGCCGCCTCCTCCTCGTCCGACCAATCGCCGCCTCGGGTGGCAATTCCGTCGCGCTTGACCTGGGCGAGCACGTTCGCCGCCTGCTCGCCGCCCATTACCGAGATCCGGGCGTTCGGCCACATCCAGAGAAAGCGCGGGTCGAAGGCGCGTCCGCACATGCCGTAATTGCCCGCGCCGAACGAGTTTCCGATCACCACGGTGAACTTTGGCACGGCGGCGCAGGACACGGCATTGACCAGTTTCGCGCCGTCCTTGGCGATGCCGCCCGCTTCGTAGCGGCGGCCCACCATGAAGCCGGTGATGTTCTGGAGGAACACCAGGGGGATTCCGCGCTGGCAGCACAATTCCACGAAATGCGCGCCCTTCAGCGCGCTCTCCGAGAACAGGATGCCGTTATTGGCGATGATGCCGACGGGATAGCCGAAGATGCGGGCAAAGCCCGTGACGAGAGTCTGGCCGTAGAGCGGCTTGAACTCGTCGAATTCCGAACCATCGACGATGCGGGCGATGATCTGGCGCACGTCGAACGGCTTCTTCGGATCCTGCGAGACGATGCCGTAGATCTCATCGGGATCGTAGAGCGGCGGGCGCGGCGGCGCGATGTCGAGGCCGTGGGCCTTCGAGGCGTTGAGATTGGCGACGATGGTGCGGGCGATGCCGAGCGCGTGGGCGTCGTTCTCCGCCATATGGTCGGCGACCCCCGAGGTCCGGGTGTGGACGTCCGCGCCGCCCAGCTCCTCGGCCGTGACCACCTCGCCGGTCGCCGCCTTCACCAGCGGCGGGCCGCCGAGGAAGATGGTGGCCTGGTTCTTCACCATGATGGACTGGTCCGCCATGGCCGGCACATAGGCTCCCCCGGCGGTGCAGGATCCCATCACCACGGCGATCTGGGCGATCCCCTCCGCCGACATGTTGGCCTGGTTGAAGAAGATGCGGCCGAAATGCTCGCGGTCGGGGAACACCTCGTCCTGGTTCGGCAGATTGGCGCCGCCGGAATCGACGAGATAGAGGCAAGGCAGGTGGTTCTCTCTCGCGATCGCCTGGGCCCGCAGATGCTTCTTCACGGTGATGGGGAAATAAGTGCCGCCCTTCACCGTCGCATCGTTCGCCACGATCATGCATTCGCGACCCGAAACCCGTCCGATCCCGGTGATGATTCCTGCGGCCGGCACCTCGTCCTCATAAAGGCCGAAGGCGGCGAGCTGTGAAAGTTCGAGAAAGGGCGAGCCGGTATCGAGCAGGGTGCGGATGCGATCGCGCGGCAGAAGCTTTCCGCGCTTCAGATGCCGTTCGCGGGCGACGGCGCCACCGCCTTCGGCGATTCGCTCGACATGGCCGCGCAGATCCGCGACGCTCGCGGCGAGGGCCTCCCGGTTGCGCCGATAGGCGTCCGATCTCCGGTCGATGGCGTCCTCGATCGCGGCCATGCCCCTGCCTCGTCTTCCATCAGCGGAGGACCGGTCGGCTGCCGCCCGCACCGAAGGGCGCTGCCGCGCACGTCCTCTCCTCCCGTCGCCGATCCAGGCCGGCTTATAAACGACCGTACGTTTTTTTAACGCCGACGCAAGGGGCTTGATGGCGGGATGTCATGCCCGCACGCGGCGGCTCCGGACCGATGGCGCGGTCGGCGGCGCCTCAGCGGGCGCCGAAAGTTCGGCCGGCTTTGCTGCCCCACGCTCCGGCGAGGCGACCCCACCGACGACCAGGTCGGTATAGATGGCGACGAGTTCGTCCTGGGTGAGCCGGCCGTCGGGCCGGTACCACATGCAGATCCCGGTGAGCATCGAGATGATGGCGTAGGTCGAAACCTTTGGTTCGGACACACGAAACGCGCCTTCTGCCGCCCCCAGGCGCAGCGCGTCCTCCAGCATCTGCTCGTACCGCCGCCGCATCTCGATCGCGACCGCCCGATGCGGGGCGTCGAGCGACCGGATCTCCATGTTGGCGATGAAGACGTGGGCCTTGCGCGTCATGTGATAGCGCAGGTGGAAGTCGACGAAGGCCTTCAGCCGGGGCAGCGGGCCGTCGACCCCGTCCATCGCCGCCTCGGCCTTGGAAATCAGATCCTCCATATGGTCGCGCACGATGTCGAACAGGAGGCTCTGCTTGTTCTCGAAATATTTGTAGAGCGAGCCGGACTGGAGCCCGACCTCGGAAGCGAGCTGGCGCAGGCTCATCGCTTCATAGCCGTGCCGGTAAATCAGCTGAACACCCGCCTGTCGGATGGCTTTTGCCGTCCGTGCGCCATTTGAACCGATCGTGCGCGCCATCTGACTTTCGACCTGAAGGATCCTCTCGACCTGAAGGATCGGCCTTGCCTGCCCCGAGGCTCGGGTGTTGGATGGGGACCGTCGCGCCGGACGGCTTCCTAGAGTGAGCGTCCCTCGGGTCCGGCGCAAGCCGGCAAAGGCGAAAAAAGAGCCTTGACCAGCGTAAAAAAAGAACGTTCGATTGTTTCCTGAAGAAGCCCGGCGGCACGATCGGGTGGGCTCCTGCCAAAGGTGGGAGCCAATGAGGGGAGAGCCAAGCCGCCTCCCCATCGAGGGAGGAAGAGCGTGACCACCGCACTCTTGGACGTGCGTGCTATTTCGCTGCGTTTCGGCGGCCTGCGGGCTCTGAGCGAGGTGGGGTTCTCCGTGAATTCGGGGGAGCTGTTCTCGATCATCGGACCGAACGGCGCGGGCAAGACGTCGCTGCTCAACTGCATCTCCGGCCGCTATTCGCCCCAGGACGGCGAAATTCGCTTCGAGGGGCGCGATATCACGCGCCAGAAGCCGAGCAAGCGGGCCGCGATCGGCATCGGCCGCACCTTCCAGAACCTCGCTCTGTTCAGCCATATGAGCGTTCTCGACAACATCATGGTCGGACGGCACCATTTGTTGAAGAACAACCTGTTCACCGGCGCCCTCTATTGGATCGGGGGCGCCCAGAAGGAAGAGCTTCAGCACCGCCGCAAGGTCGAGGACGTCATCGACTTCCTCGATATACAGCATGTCCGTAAGGCAACCGCGGGAACGCTCTCCTACGGATTGCGCAAGCGCGTCGAACTGGCGCGCGCCGTGGCGCTGGAGCCCAAGCTGATCCTGCTCGACGAGCCCATGGCCGGCATGAACCTCGAGGAAAAGGAGGACATGGCCCGCTACATCGTCGACCTCAACGAGGAATGGGGCATGACCATCATCATGATCGAGCACGACATGGGGGTCGTCATGGACATTTCCCATCGCGTCATGGTGCTCGATTTCGGCCGGAAGATTGCCGAGGGCCTGCCCGAGGAGATCCTCGCCAATCCGCATGTGAGAAAGGCCTATCTCGGTGAAGAGGATCCGCTGCTCGAAGAGCCGGAAGCACTCTCCGCATGAGGCCCGCACGGACATCCGCCCCATGAGCGCCGCCGCTTTGCCGGACCTGAAGGTCCACGACACCTTCCCCAAGCTCCTGGCGCTTCATGCGCGCGAGCATCCGAACGACATCTGGCTGCGCGAGAAGGATCTCGGCATCTGGAATGCCTTCACCTGGAGCCAGGTGGCCGAGCGCGTGCGCCGGATCACGCTCGGCCTGGAGACGCTCGGCGTGGGGCGGGGCGACGTGGTGGCGCTGATCGGCGACAACCGCCCGGAATGGCTGATGGGCGAGATCGCCGCCCATGCCGCCGGGGGGATGAGCCTCGGCATCTATCGCGATGCGCTGGCCGACGAGGTCGCCTATCTCGTCACCTATGCCGACGTGAAGGTCGTCTTCGCCGAGGATGAGGAGCAGGTGGACAAGCTGCTCCAGCTCGAGGAGCGCATCCCGACCGTCCGCCACATCGTGTTCAGCGACCCACGCGGCCTAAGGAAATACGAAGATCCCCGTCTGATCGCCCTGAAGGATCTGGAGGAGGCCGGCGCCGCGCGCCATGCCGCCGATCCGGGGCGCTACGACGCGCTGGTCGCGTCCGGCTCGGGCGAGGAGGTGGCGATCTTGTGCACCACGTCGGGCACCACCTCGCATCCCAAGCTCGCCATGCTGACCGCGGGCGCACTGCTGCGCCATTGCCGGTCCTATCTCGACGTCGATCTTCGCGGGCCGGAGGACGAATATGTCAGTGTCCTTCAGATGCCGTGGATCATGGAGCAGATCTACGCCTTCGGGCAGGCGCTGATCTCGCGGATGAAGGTGAGCTTCGTCGAGGAGCCCGAGACCATGATGGCCGACATGCGCGAGATCGGCCCCTCCTTCATCCTCTTCGCCCCGCGGGTTTGGGAGCAGATCGCCGCCGACGTGCGGGCGCGGATGATGGACGCCTCGGCTTTGAAGCGGGCCATGTTCGCGATCGGTATGAAGCTCGGCCTGAAGGCGCTGGATGAGGGGCGACGCTCGCCTCTTGCGGACCTGATCTTGTTCCGGGCGCTGCGCGACCGGCTCGGCTTCTCGCGCCTCAAGTCGGCGGCGACCGGCGGCGCGGCCCTCGGGCCGGATACGTTCCGGTTCTTTCTCGCGCTCGGCGTGCCGATGCGCCAGCTCTATGGTCAGACCGAACTGCTCGGCGCCTATACCATTCACACCGCCAAAGACGTCGATTTCGACACGGTCGGTGTGCCGATGGCGGGGGTGGAACTGCGGATCGACGATCCCGATCCGAACGGCCTCGGCGAGATCGTGACCCGGCATCCCAATGTCTTCACCGGCTATTACCGCAATGCCGATGAGACCGCGCACGCCTTTGCAGAGGGCGGCTGGATGCGCACCGGTGACGCCGGCTTCATCGATCCGAAGGGCCATCTCGTCGTCATCGACCGGATCCGGGACATGTCGCGCACCGCCCAGGGCGATCGGTTTTCGCCGCAATATATCGAGAACAAGCTCAAATTCTCGCCCTATGTCGGCGAGGCGGTGATCCTCGGCGACGGGCGTGCGCATCTCGCCGCGATCATCTGCATCCGCTTTCCGATCGTCGCCAAATGGGCGGAAAAGAACCGCATCGCCTTCACCACCTACACCGATCTCTCGGTCAAGCCGGAGGTGATCGCGCTGCTGCGACGGGAGGTCGAGAGCGTCAATCGGAGTCTGCCGGAGAAGCAGCGCATTGCGAAATTCCTTCTTCTCTACAAAGAATTGGACGCAGACGACGGCGAACTGACACGGACCCGCAAAGTGCGGCGGGGTGTGATCAACGACCGCTATGGCGACATCATCGACGCCATGTATCGGGGCGATCCCCGGATCGACATCGACACCACGATCACCTTCCAGGACGGCACCAAGCAGCGCATCAAGACGGTGATCGACGTGGTCGATCTCGATGTCGCTCAGCCCGCTCCCGCATCGAAGCGGAGGGCGGCATGACGCGCGCCCACCATGCCGGCCTTGCCGCGCGGGAGGCGGGCTCGGCGCAGGAGCCGCAGGTCGCCTCTGCCGCTTTCATCCTCCTCCCCTCCTCTCTCTTCCGTAACCGGGACAGGGCTTTTGTGGGTGTGCCCAGATGACGTTCCAGCTTCTGCTCCAACTCACGATCAACGGGCTCATCATCGGCACGCTCTACGGCGTCGTCGGCATGTGCTTCGTGCTGATCTACAAGGCCTCGCAGGTCGTGAACTTCGCCCAGGGCGAGTTCCTGCTGATCGGCGCCTGGACCTGCTGGTGGCTGCTGACCTATTGGCAGATCCCGTTCTTCTGGGGCTTCCTGGTTTCGCTCGCCTTCATGATGCTGTTCGGCCTCGCATTGCAGATCGTGGTGCTGCGCCCGTTGATCGGCGAGCCGGTGATCTCCGTGATCATGGTCACGATCGGCCTGTCGATCTTCTTCCAGGCCCTGATGAAATGGATGTTCGGCACGTTCGCCCAGCCGTTCCCGCCGATCTTCTCGGTGCAGAAGGTGGACGTGTTCGGCCTCCAGGTGCAGACCGCCTATCTGATGTCGACCGGCGTCAGCCTCGCCATCATGGCCGGCTTCGCTTGGTTCTTCAAATATTCGCGCATGGGTCTCGCGATGCGCGCCACCGCCTTCAATCAGCAGGTGGCGCAGTCGCTCGGCATCTCGGTGCGCCAGGTGTTCGCTTTGTCCTGGGGGATCTCGGCGGCGGTTTCGGCGGTCGCCGGGGTGGTGGTCGGCATCGTCAATGGCGTGTCCTCCGCGCTCTCCTTCTTCGGCATCAAGGTGTTTCCGGCCGTAATTCTGGGCGGGCTCGACAGCGTCCTCGGCGCGGTGGTCGGCGGGCTCATCATCGGCCTGCTGGAGAACCTCGCCCATTATGTCGACAGCCAATTCCTCAAATGGGGCAATCTCTACGAGATCGTCCCGTTCTACGTCCTGATCATCATCCTGATGATCAAGCCCTACGGGCTGTTCGGCACCCGCGACATCGAGAGAGTGTGACGCCGTGGCCATGGACACCCTTCGCCCCTGCGGCGACTTCCGCAGCTCCTACGGGGCAGATCAGACGATCTTCACGACGCGGCTGACGCTCGCCTTTCTGATCGGCGGCATCGCGCTGCTCGCGCTCGCGCCGCTGTTCCTGTCGAACTATTTTCTGAGCTTGCTGATCCAGATCGGCTATCTCGGCATCGCCGCGCTCGGCCTCAACATCCTGGTCGGTTTTTCCGGCCAGATCTCCATCGGACATGCGGTGTTCTATGGCTTCGGCGGCTTCGCCTCGGTGTTTCTCGCCGAACATGGCGTGCCCGTGCCGATCGCGATCGTCCTGGCGGGGTTGTGGACCACCGCCGTCGGCCTGTTGTTCGGCATCCCGGCGGCGCGGGTGAAAGGCCTCTATCTCGCCATCGCCACCCTGGCGGCCCAGTTCATCCTTCAGGACTTCTTCGTCCGCGCGGAATGGTTCACCGGCGGCACCCACGGCGCGATCGCTCCGCCGTTCGAAATCTTCGGCTACGACATGTCGGGCGATCAGCGTTATTTCTATGTCGTGCTGGTGTTCGTCGTGGTGATGTATCTGTTCGCCACCAATCTGATGCGCACGCGCGACGGGCGGGCGCTGATCGCGGTGCGCGATCATTATCTCTCGGCCGAGATGATGGGGGTCAATCTTACCAAATACAGGACCATGGCGTTCGGCATCTCGTCCTTCTATGCCGGCATCGGCGGCGCCCTCTATGCCCATTATATCGGCTACATGTCGGTGGAGGGCCTCGACATTCTGTTCTCCATCCAGTTCCTCGCGATGATCATCATCGGCGGGCTCGGCTCGGTCATGGGCTCGCTGCTCGGCACCATCTTCATGGTGCTGCTGCCGGAGATGACCGGTGCGCTCGCCTCCGCGCTCCAGGGCAGCGCGATCGACAAGGCGCTGCATCTGAAGGACGGCATCACCTATATGCGCGAAATGCTGATCGGCGCGGTGATCATCCTGTTCCTGATCTTCGAACCGGACGGCCTCGCCCACCGCTGGCGTCAGATCAAGGCCTATTGGAAGCTCTATCCCTTCTCGTATTGACCCGAGATACAACCAAGACCCAAGGCGGCATAAGACCGCCCGCGAACGACAAACGGAAACACAAGGAGAGATCGATGAAGACGCTCGCATTATCCCTGGTCTCGGCGCTCGCGCTCACGGTCGCGTCGCCGGCCATGGCCCAGTCGATCAATATCGGCCACCTCGCCGACTATTCCGGCGGCACCTCGGACGTGGGCCAGCCCTACGGACAGGGCGTCCAGGACACCATCGCCTGGATCAACAAGAATGGCGGCGTGGCCGGAAAGCAGATCAATTCCGACTTCACCGAATATGGCTACCAGGTGCCGCGCGCCCTCGCCGCGTTCAAGAAATGGGTCGGCAGCGACAAGGTCGTCGCGATCCAGGGCTGGGGCACCGCCGACACCGAAGCGCTGGTCGGCATGGTGACGAAAGAGGAGATTCCCTATTATTCGGGCTCCTATTCCGCCTCGCTCACCGATCCCAAGGGCAAGGTGAATGCCAAGAGCGAGCGCTCGGCGCCGTTCAACTTCTTCTACGGCCCGTCTTATTCCGACGCCGCCCGCGCCATGGTGCAATGGGCCGCCGACGACTGGAAGAAGAAGGGCGGCCAGGGCAAGCCCAAATGGGTCCATATGGGCGCCAACCACCCTTATCCCAACTCACCCAAAGCGGCGGCGGAAGCCTATGCCAAGGACCTCGGCTTCGACGTGCTCGATCCGATCACCTTCGCTTTGACGCCGGGCGATTACACCGCCCAATGCCTGACGCTGAAACAGTCCGGGGCGAACTACGCCTATCTCGGCAACACCGCCGGCTCGAATATCTCGGTGCTGAAGGCGTGCGAGACGGCGGGCGTGAAGGTGCAGTTCCTCGGCAATGTGTGGGGTATGGACGAGAATGCCGCCAAGGCCGCGGGCTCGGCCGCCAATGGCGTGGTGTTCCCGGTGCGCACCGCCGTCACCTGGTCCGGCACCGCGCCGGGGATGACGACCTTCAAGGACATCTCCAAGATGTCCGATCCGAGCGGCAATACCTATCGCCCGGTGCACTACATGGCGGCGATCTGCACGGTGCTCTACATGAAGGAGGCCATGGACTGGGCCGACAAGAATGGCGGCGTGACCGGCGTCAAGATTCGCGACGGCATGTATCAGAAGGCCAATTGGGTGCCGAAGGGCACCGAGGGCGTGTGCAACCCCTCGACCTGGACCGCGACCGACCATCGGCCGACCACCATGGTCGATCTCTACCGCTCGGTGGTGAGCGGCCCGACGGACGCGCCGCTCGCCGAATTGGTCAAGAACGGCACCATCAAGCTCGAAAAGGTCGCGACCATCGAGCTGCCCCGCAAGACCGAGCTGCAGGGCTGGTGACCCGGCGCGACGGCCCCCTTCCTCTGCATGCGGAAGAAGGGCTTGTCGGGCCTTAGGAATTTCCCTTCGCCCTTCCCCGTACGCGGGGCGGGGCCATCGCCCGGAGCGAGGCCGCCATGGCAGATGCCGCACTGAAGATCGACCGCGAGGCGGCGCCGCTCGGCGCGCCCGAGCCGGCGCCCATGCTGGCGGTGAACAATATCGAGGTGGTCTATAACGACGTCATCCTGGTGCTGCGGGGGCTGTCTCTGAAGGTCCCGCAGGGCCAGATCGTCGCGCTGCTCGGCTCCAACGGGGCGGGTAAGTCCACGACGCTAAAGGCGATTTCCGGCCTCCTGAAATCCGAGGACGGCGTGATCACCCGGGGCGACGTCACCTTTCTCGGCGAGCGCATCAACGGCGTTTCGCCCGACCAGATCGTCCGGCGGGGCATCTTCCAGGTGATGGAGGGACGCCGCATCATCGCCGACATGACGGTAATGGAAAACCTGAGATTAGGGGCGTTCATACGCCGTGACAACGACATCAAAAACGATATCGAGCGTGTTTACGCGTATTTTCCGCGGCTGAAGGAGCGCACCGGTCTCGCCGGCTATCTCTCCGGCGGCGAGCAGCAGATGCTGGCCATCGGCCGGGCGATGATGGCGCGGCCCAAACTGATCCTGATGGACGAGCCCTCGATGGGCCTGTCGCCGCTCCTGGTCAAGGAAGTGTTCGGCATCATCCGCCAGCTCAACCGCGACCTCGGCGTCACCATCCTGCTGGTGGAGCAGAATGCCCGCGTCGCGCTCTCGGTGGCGGACAGCGGCTATATCATGGAGCAGGGCAAGATCGTGCTCGACGGCACCGCCGCCCACCTCGCAGCGAACGAGGACGTGAAGGAATTCTATCTCGGCCAGGGCGGCGGCGAGGCGCGCAAATCGTTCAAGAACCTCAAATCCTTCAAGCGCCGCAAAAGGTGGCTGTGACGGCGGCGGGACGGGAGCCAGCGAGATGACCGAGGCGAGCCGCTATTACGACGCCTGCGAGACCCGCGATCCGGCCCGGCGCGAGGCGGCGCTGATGGAGGCGCTTCCGGCGCAGGTCGCCACCGCCAAGGCCCGCTCGGCCTATTTCGCCGAACTCCTCAAGGATTTCGACGCCGCCGCGGTGGACAGCCGCGCGGCCTTGGCGCGGCTTCCCGTCACCCGCAAGTCCGATTTGCCGGCTTTGCAGCCGAAACATCCGCCGTTCGGCGGGCTCAACGGCACCCGGCCCGGCCAGCTCGCCCGGATCTTCATGTCGCCCGGGCCGATCTATGATCCCGAAGGCCGGCGGCCGGACTATTGGCGTTTCGCCCGGGCGCTCTATGCCGCCGGGTTCCGCGCCGGCGAGATCGTCCACAATTGCTTCTCCTACCATCTGACGCCGGCCGGCTCGATGATCGAATCGGGCGCCCATGCGCTGGGCTGCGCCGTGGTGCCGGCGGGGGTCGGGCAGACCGACCTGCAATTGCGCGCCATCGCCGACATCCGGCCGGACGGCTATGGCGGCACGCCGTCCTTCCTGAAGATCCTGGTCGACAAGGCGCAGGCCGACGGCACCGACATATCCAGCCTCAAGAAGGCGCTGGTGACGGGCGAGGCCTTCCTGCCGCCGCACCGGGCGGCGCTGCGCGAGGCCGGCATCGTCGCCCGCCAGTGCTACGGCTCGGCCGATCTCGGTCTGGTGGCCTATGAGAGCGAGGCGGAAGAGGGGATGATCCTCGACGAGGACGTGATCGTCGAGATTCTCCGACCGGGCACCGGAGATCCGGTCGAGACGGAGGGCGAGGTCGGCGAGGTCGTGGTGACGCTGCTCGAGGGCGATTATCCCCTCATCCGCTTCGCCACCGGCGACCTGTCGGCGGTCCTGCCCGGCCTCAGCCCCTGCGGGCGCACCAACACAAGGCTGCGCGGCTGGCTCGGCCGGGCCGACCAGATCACCAAGATCCGCGGCATGTTCGTGCATCCGGTCCAGGTGGCGGCCGCCGTGAAGAAGCACCCGGCGGTCGTCCGCGCGCGGCTGGTCGTCACGCGGGCCGACGGCGCCGACGACATGCTGCTCGAAGTGGAGGCGGCGGACCCGGCCGGGCTGTCGCAGGACGCGCTGCTGGAGGATCTGCGCGCCGCCACCAAGTTGCGCGGCCGCCTCGCTCTGGTCGCCCCCGGCACGCTCCCCGCCGACGCCAAGACCATCGAGGACCGCCGGCCGCTGGACTGAGCGGCGGCGCGGCTCGCGCGGCGCGGCTCAGGCCAGAGAAACCCGCGTCCCGGCCATGACGGCCGAGGTCACCGGATCCGGCCCAAAAGAAAGGGCCGATCGTGGGATCGGCCCTTTGGGATCGGACGGGACCAGGTCCGGGGCATCGCCTGTTCGGCGCGCCGGCTCACTGCGCCGGTTTGGGATCGGCGGTCGGAGAACCTGCCGGTGCGGCCGGCTGGGGCGCTTCGGGAACCTTCTCGGCCGGGGCGTCCGAAGGCTTGGCGGGGTCGCCGCCCGGCGGCTTGGCTTCGGCGCCCGCGGGGGCGGCCGGCGAAGCCGCGGCGGTCGCCGTCGGCAGCGGCTTGGGATTGTGCGAGAGCGAATTGAGATAGGCGATCAAATCGGCCCGCTCCATCTCCTTGGGAATTCCGGCGAACGCCATGGCGGTGCCCGGAATGTCGGCCTTGGGATTGGTCAGGAAGGTGTTGAGCGCCTGCGGCGTCCAGTCGCCGCCCTTGGCCTTCATCGCGGCGGAATAAGCGAAGCCCGCAACCCCCGCGACGGGACGGTCGACCACGCCATAAAGGTCGGGTCCGACCTTGGCGCCCGCGCCCTCCTGGAAATTGTGGCAGGAGCCGCAGCGTTTGGCGATGTTGGCGCCCTTCTCGATCGACGCCTTGGCGAACAATTCCTCGATCGGAACGCTCACGGGAGCGGCGACCTGGGCCTCGGAGGGACCGTCCGGCACCGCGATCTCGTAACCCGGCTTGGCCGGAGCCTCCGGAGCGAAGAGGATCTCTGAAACGATGCCGAGGCCGAGCGTGAGCGTCAGGGTGCCGAGCACCGCGCCCGCGATTTTGTTCAATTCAAAACTGTCCATCGGCGCTTCGCTCCTCGGAGCCCCAATTTTCCACTCTTGCAGCGCGAAATCCAGCGCCGGCGCGCCGCACGCGGGGCACGACCGGTCGGACACTAATCATTTTGCCCAAGCCCGCGCAACCCGTCGGGGGCGCGCCCCAATGCCACGGATCCTGACCCGCGCGGCGCGGCCGGACGCAGGCATGTGGACTTTGCCGGCGTGAGGGTGGATATGCGTCGCGCGACACAAGGATCAGGAACAAATGAGCCGCCGTATCGTGTTCCAGGGCGAGCCGGGCGCCAATTCTCATATCGCCTGCCGCGAGGCCTATCCCGACCACGAGGTGGTGCCGTGCGCGACCTTCGAGGACTGCTTCGCCGCGGTCGAGGGCGGGACGGCGGACCTCGCCATGATCCCGATCGAAAATTCGGTCGCCGGGCGCGTGGCCGATATCCACCATCTGCTGCCGCGCGCCAGCCTGTCGATCATCGCCGAACATTTCCTGCCGCTGTCGCACCAGCTCATGGCGATTCGCGGCGCGAGCCTCGCCACGATCCGCACCGCGCAGAGCCATGTCATGGCGCTCGGCCAGTGCCGCAAGGCGATGCGCACGCTCGGCCTCGCCCCGGTGATCGGGGCGGACACCGCCGGCTCGGCGCGCGAAATCGCCGAGGCGGGCGATCCGACCCGCGCCGCGATCGCCTCGCGCCTCGCCGCCGAACTCTACGGCCTCGACATCCTGGCCGAGAATATCGAGGATGAGAGCCACAATACGACGCGCTTCGTGATCCTCGCCAAGGACGGCGACTGGGCGCCGGCGGGCAACGGCCCGGTCGTCACCAGCTTCGTGTTCCGGGTCCGCAACGTGCCGGCCGCGCTCTACAAGGCGCTCGGCGGCTTCGCCACAAACGGCGTCAACATGACCAAGCTGGAATCCTACCAGATGGACGGCGCCTTCACCGCCACGCAATTCTATGCCGACGTCGACGGCCATCCCGACGACCGGGGGCTGAAATTCGCCCTGGAGGAGCTGGCCTTCTTCTCGCGCGAGCTGCGCATTCTCGGCGTCTATCCCGCGCACGCCTATCGCCTCGGCCTCGCCGAGGCCTGAGCCCGGCGCGGCCCGGCCCGCGTCGCCCGGCTCGCGTCGCCCGGCGCCGGTCAGTGGTCGAAGCGCAGCGCGATCCGGGCGCGGGCGCCGAGGCGGCCGAACGTGACGCGGTCGCCGAGCCGCGTCAGCATATAGGCGGCGAAGGCCGCGACCTCCTTCGCGTCGCCGAGCAGCGCGTCCGGCGAGGGCCGCTCCTTGGGCGCCTCCAGGACTTCGCCCTGATAGAGGATGAAGACGTCGAGATGGGTCTCGTCGAACCGGGCGCGCAGCTCCACCGGGCCGGCGGCGAGTTCGGTGTCGAGCACGATTTCGAGCGCCTGCGCGGCGACCGGGATCGCGGCGGCGATGACGTCGCGGCGCGCGCCCCAGAGCCCGCCCTGGATTTCAAGGAAGTCCTGCACCGCCAGGAAGGCGTTCTCCCCTGCCTGCACCGTGCGCGTGCTCTCCCGCGAGATGCCGATCCGGAACAGCAGGTTCAGCAGGATGGCGAGGCAGGCCGAGACGGTCAGCGGGGTAGAGAACAAAGGCTGCGCCCAGCCGGGCAATTGATCGTAGATCGGCAGCAGGGCCACGGACAGGCCCGCCAGCATGGACAGACCGACCAGGAAGACGCGCCGTTCGCTGAGCCGCCGCGAGAGAATGAGGTCCATCCCCGCGACCAGAAGATAGGAGGCGGTGTAGAGCAGGATGCCGCCGATCACCGGGGAGGGAATGAGGGTCAGGGCGACGATCGCCTTGGGGAAGAAGGCGGTGGCGAACAGCAGGATCCCGGCGACGATGCCGATGATGCGCGCGGTCGCCCCCGAAGCGAAGGCGAGGCCGACCGCCGAGGAGGACAGGCTCGACTGGAAGCCGGTGGTCAGCCCGTTCAGGATGTTTCCGATTCCCAGCGCCTTGACCGCCCGCTCGGCCGCCGCCATGTCGGCCCGGCGCCAGTCCGCATCGTTCATCTTTTCCAGCGACAGCGTCGTGCTCAGCACGTCCACAATGCTCATGAGCACCATCAGGCCCATCAGCGGCAGCAGGCTGGCATCGAGCCGCAGCGCCGGCAGCGCAAGGCTCGGCAGGGCCACGGTATCGACCTCGGCGAGCACGGCCGAGCTGCCGGTCTCGCCGGTGAAGGCGGCGACGATCCAGCCGGTGGCGGCTCCGGCGAGCACCGCGAACAGTTTCAGGCGCCGCGGCGCGAACACCGTGACCCCGACAATGACGCACAGGGTGACGGCGGCGACCGAGAAGGCTGCCCCCGAAACCGCCGTCTCGGCCCCGTCCATCCCGAGCGCCCGGCGCAGAGCGGGGGCGGCGAGCGAGACCCCCAGCATCGATACGGCGACGCCGCACACTTCCGGCGGCAACAGGATCCGAAGCGGGCGGACCACCCGCGCCAGGACGAGCTGGCAGAGGCCGGTGAGCACGAGATGCGCCGCCATCAAGGCGGGTCCGCCCAAGGTCATGGCGGTGACGGCGAGCGGGATGGCGCCGGGGGAGGGGACGTGGACCGCCAGATAGCCGCTGCCGAATCGCGTGCGGGCGCATTGGACGATGGTGGCGAGGCCGATGCAGAGCGTAGTCGCGGTGAGGATCGACTGGGTCGCCGCCGGCGAGAGGCCGGCCTCGGTCGCCGCCACCAGAGGGTAGAGCAGATAGGTCAAGGCCAGCATGGCATGCTGGGCGGCGAGCGGGATCAAAGCCGAAGGCGGAACCGTGTCGTCGAGCGCGTAGAGAAGGTCGGGGGGGCGGCGTGGCGGGCGGAGCGGACCGGGCGGCGGCCCGAGAAGCCGGCGCATCCAGCGCGGCATCCTGCGTCCGCGCCCCGCCGGGCTGCGCCGTTTTCCCGCTCTTGCCCACTCGTCCAAATGCCGTTCTCCGCCGCCCCGCCGCTCCGCCGCTCCGCCGCCCCGCCGCTCCGCCGCTCCGCCGCTCCGCCGAACCGTTCGGCTCCATACTGGCGCATTTGGCCCCGGTTTGCAGCGGGGTGGGGCGGCGGTTCCGATCCAGCCCCGCTCCCGCGCGAGACAACGATTTTCCGACCCGATCCGATCCCGGATCAGGCCCGCTCGCGGCGCGCGCCGGCCGGCGGGTGCGCTCCGGCGACGAAGGCCCGGATGAGGTGGTGCGCGATCGCCACCGGCGGCGGGGTGAACAGGCCCTCGGGATGGGTGCGCGCGAGCATCAGCGCCACCTCGGACCGGTCGAACCAGCGGGCATCCTCGAGTTCGCTGCGGTCGACGACGATGTCGTCGCCGAGTGCCTCGGCCTGGCAGCCGATCATCAGCGACATGGGGAATGGCCAGGGCTGGGAGGCGAGATAGGAGACCGCCCCGGTCTCGATCCCGGATTCCTCGAGCAGCTCGCGGCGCACCGCCTCCTCGACGGTCTCGCCGGGCTCGACGAAGCCGGCGAGCGCCGACCACATGCCCGGGGCGAAATGCGCCTGCCGGCCGAGCAGGCAGCGCGCGCCGCGGGAGCTGAGCATGATCACGACCGGGTCGGTGCGGGGAAAGTGCTGCGCCCCGCAAGCGGTGCAGTCGCGCCGCCAGCCGCCTTCGATGATGCGCGTCTCGGTGCCGCAATTGGCGCAGAAGCGGTGCCGCAAATGCCAGGTGCCGAGCGCCTTGCCGCAGGCGAGGGGGCCGAGATGCTCGGGCCCGAACAGCCCCGCGACGGCGGTCGAGCGCAGATCGGAGACAAAGAATCCGGCGGCCTCCATCTCCTCGCGCCGGGCGGGATCGAACCTTGCGGCGAAGCGCGGCGCACCGTCGCTGAGGCCGAGAAACAGCGGCATCCCGCCGCCCAGCGCCGCCACCGCGGCGGCGTCGAACAGCGGGTCGAGCGCCGCGCCGCGCCGCTGCGCCGCCACCAATTCGCCGCCCCAGAGATAGGTCCGCGCGTCCGGCCGGGCGGCGAGCGCCTCGGCCTCGCCCCGGCGGTTGGCCGCCCGGTCGAGCGGGCTGTCGACATAGCCGAGGGCCGGCCAGGGGCCGAGATCGGGAATCGGGTCGGAGGTCATGGGGGGCGCCTGAGGCGGATGGAGAGCTTCCGGACGGTGGCACGCGGCGCGCAGCGAGGCAAGCCGCCGCGCTTTGGCTATCCCGCGCGCCCGAGCCGGTCCCGCAGCAGAGCGACGCGGCCGTCGAGGTCCGGCCCCAAAGGCACGCGCGGCCCGGCGCCGAAGGGCGGCCCCGGCCAGGCGGCGTCGCCGGGGGAGCGGCCGATGATATGGACGTGAAGCTGGGCGACCATGTTGCCGAGGGCGGCGACGTTGAGCTTCGCGCAGCCGCTCGCCGCCTTGAGCGCGGCGGAGGCCGCGGCGATCTCCTCCATGAGGAGGGCGCGCTCCGCCGCCGGCAGGTCGATGATCTCGACCAGATCGGGCCGGCGGGGGACGAGCACGATCCAGAAGAAGCGGGCATCGTCGACGAGGCGCACATGGCACAGCGGCAGGTCGCCGAGCGGCGGGCCGTCGGCGGCGAGGCGGGGATCGAGGCGGAAGGTCATGGCCTGTTCTGGCGCGCGGCCAAGCGGCGCGCAAGCGCCGGACCGCGAATCGGGGGCGCCCTTCGCCCCCGCCTTTCCCCCGCCCTTGCCAAGCCGGCTCTTTGCCCCGATATAGGCGTCGGGAGGTTGGCGGTGGACGAGCCACTCGCCAACCGGGTCAGGTCCGGAAGGAAGCAGCCCCAACGAGCCCGGTCTCGGGTCTCTGACCAGCCTCCCACCTCTCCCCACGGGGCACGCCATGCTCGGGTGGATCAGCAAGGCCCGCAGGCCCGAACAGAGCGCCGCCATCGTCCTGATCGTCACCGCGGTGACGGCGGCGGTGCGCTTTCCTCACGACACGGCGACCGATCTCGCCTTTTGCGCGCTCGCCCTGCTGCTCGGCTTCGGCGGGGCCTGGGCGCTGCTCCGGTTCGCCAAGACCCGAGAGACGGCGTGAATCTGGTGTCGGCGGATGGGCATCGGGTCCGCCGAAATGATATGAAGGCGCCATGAGCGCCGACGCCCCCGAGGATATGCCCGCCTTCGACCTCCCCGCCGCGAGCCCGCCGGTTCAGGCGACGCCCTATCGCGTTCTGGCGCGCAAATACCGGCCGCAGACCTTCGACGATCTGATCGGCCAGGAGGCGATGGTCCGCACGCTCTCCAACGCCTTCGCCTCCGGCCGCATCGCCCAGGCCTATCTCCTGACCGGCGTGCGCGGGGTGGGAAAGACCACCACCGCCCGCATCCTCGCCCGTGCCCTGAATTACGAGCCGATGGAGGGCGGCGGCGGGCCGAGCCTCGACCTCTCGGTGCCGGGCCGGCATTGCCGCGACATCATCGAATCGCGCCATGTCGACGTGCTGGAGATGGACGCCGCCTCCAACACCTCGATCAACGACGTGCGCGAGATCATCGAGGGCTCGCGCTACCGCCCGGTCATGGCGCGGTACAAGGTCTATATCATCGACGAAGTGCACATGCTCTCCACGGCGGCCTTCAACGGCCTGCTGAAGACCCTGGAGGAGCCGCCGGAACATGTGAAATTCGTGTTCGCCACCACCGAGATCCGCAAGGTGCCGGTGACCGTGCTCTCGCGCTGCCAGCGCTTCGACCTGCGGCGGGTGGAATCGGGCGTGCTCTCCGCCCATCTCGCCGGCATCTGCGCGAAGGAGGGGGTGGAGATCGAGGCCGGGGCGCGCGCCATCATCGCCCGCGCCGCGGAAGGCTCGGTGCGCGACGCGCTCTCGCTGCTCGACCAGGCGATCGCCCATGGCGGCGGACGCGTCGACGAGGAGGAGGTGCGGCGCCTGCTCGGCCTCGCCGACCGCGCGCGCATCATCGATCTGTTCGAGGTGCTGATGGGCGGCGACCTCGCCGCCGCGCTGCGCCAGTTCCGCGACCTCTACGATGCCGGCGCCGACCCGGTCGTGACGCTCGCCGACCTCGCGGAATTCACCCATCTCGTCACCTGCTTCAAGCTGCTGCCGGAAGCCCCGTCCGACGCCGCTCTGGTCGAGGCGGAGCGCGAGCGGGGCCTGGTGTTCGCGGCCAAGCTGCAGATCCGCGATCTGTCGCGGGTCTGGCAGATGCTGCTGAAGGGGATCGCCGAGACCCAGCAGGCCGCCAAGCCCGCCCAGGCGGCCGAAATGGTTCTGGTGCGGGTGGCCTATCTGGCGGACCTGCCCTCCCCGGAAGACGCGCTGCGCCGGCTGAAGGATATGCCGGAGAGCGGATCCGCGCCCCAGTCCGCACCGCAGGCCCCACCGCCTTCGGGCGGCGGCGGTCAGCGTCTCGCTCTGGCGGCGCGCTCCGATCCGGCGCCGGACGCCGCGCCGCGCCGGGCGCAGGACGGCCCGCGCCTCGCTTCGCTGGCCGACTTGGTGGCGCTGGTGACCGCCCAGCGCGACATCCTGCTGAAGCATGCGATCGAGACCCAGATGCGGCTGATCCGCTTCGAGGAGGGGCGCATCGAATTCGTCCAGACGCCGGGCGGCAATCCGAGCCTGGCGCAGGACCTCTCCCGCAAGCTCCAGGACTGGACCGGGCGGCGCTGGCTGGTGACCCTGGCGCCGGGCCACAGCGGCGCGCCGACCTTGGCGGAGGCCGCCGCCGCGGCCAAGGCCGAGCGGGAGGACGGCATCCGCGCCGATCCACTCGTCGCCGCCGTGCTGGCGCGCTTTCCCGGCGCGCAGATCGTCGACGTGCGGGCGCGCGAGGAGCCCGCCGAACAGGGGCTCGCTCCGGTCGAGGAGGATGCCTATATGGGGACGGGCCCGGACGAAGCGGGCGACGACTGACGGAGCTGCGGAATGCGCGACCTCATGGGCATGATGAAGCAGGCCAAGGAGCTTCAGGACCGCATGCAGCAGATGCAGGCGGAGCTGGACAGCATCGAGGTCGAAGGCGCCGCGGGAGGCGGCCTCGTCACCGTGCGGCTCACCGCCAAGGGTGAGGCCAAGGCGGTGCGGATCGATCCCAGCCTCCTCAAGCCCGACGAGGGCGAGATCCTGGAAGACCTCCTGGTCGCGGCGCTCGGCGATGCCCGCGTCAAGGCCGAGCGGGTGATGCAGGAAAAGATGTCCGCGCTCTCCGGCGGCCTGTCTTTGCCGCCCGGCCTCAAGCTGTTCTGAGCCCAATCTAGACGGGGCGGCGTGCCGGATCGAACAGGATCCCCGCCTCCAGGCTGCGCGCGATGCGTTCCGCCCGCTCGGTCAGCAGCGCCGCGACCTCCGGCGGAAACCGTTCCGCGGCGGTCTCGCGCCACAGGCCGAGCCAGACCGGAAACAAAGCGGCGAAGCGCTCCGGGGCGAGCGGCAGGGCCTTGTGCGCCGCGAGGGGATTGCCCGCATAGCCGCCGGACTTGAGCAGCACCGCACCCCAGAAGGCCGCGAGCGTGTCCATATGGTGCGGCCAGTCCTCGACCGCCGCCGCAAACACCGGGCCGAGCGCGGGATCGCGCCGGACCTTGTCGTAAAAGGCGTCGAGATGCGCCCGGATCGCCGCCGGGTCGAGGGGCGCGGTCATGTCGCGCCCGCCTGCGGACCCGCCAGCCGGTCGCGGAACAAGGCGGCGATCAAATCGGACTGGGTGACGATGCCCGCGAGCTGGTCGTTCGAATCCACCACCGGCACGGCATGAAGGCCGCCATCGGCCATCAGCGGAACGAGGTCGGCGATCGGCGTCTCGGGCCGGGCGGCGCGCACGGTCACGGTCATGATTTCCTGCACCGAGCCCTGCGGCGCCCGGGCGAGCCGGACGACGTGGCGCAGCCGCTGGGCGAACGCGACCCGCGGCCCCTTGATCCCCCAGGCCGCTTTGTCCAGCAGATCCGACTGGGTGACGATCCCGACCACCCGCGCGCTCTCGGTCGTCACCGGCAGCGCCTTGACATGGTGGCCGCGCAGCAAATGCAGCGCCTCGCGCATCGAGGCCTCCGGGGCGATCGCCACGACGTCGCGGGACATGATGTCGGCGCAGCGGATCTCGCCCGAGCGCCGCGCATAGGCGCGCACTTCGGCGAGGCGCAGCACCTGTTCGAGGTCGGCGCGGCTGACGTCGAGCAGCCGGTCATATTGCTTCAGGGCGGCGTCGAGATCGGCGGCCGAGAAGCCGAGCCGGGCGGAGGGCGCGGGATCGCGCGTGGCGCGGCCCGCTGCCGGGGCGGCGGCGGGATATTGCCGGCCGGTGGCGGCGTTGAAGGCGAGCGCGGCGGCGAGGAGAAGAAGCGAGTTGAGCAGCACCGGGGCGAGGATGAAGGCGTAGCCGGCGCTGCGGACGGCTTCCCCGCCCAGCACCGCGGTCAGCGCCACGGCCCCGCTCGGCGGATGCAGGCAGCGCAGCGCGAGCATCAAAGCGATGGCGAGGCCGGCCGCGAGACCCGCGGCCAGCAGCGCATCGGGCACGATCTGCGCCGCCGTCACGCCGACCAGCCCGGCGACGAGATTGCCGCCGATCAGCGACCAGGGCTGCGCCAGCGGGCTCGCCGGCACCGCGAACAGCAGCACCGAGGAGGCCCCCATGGGCGCGATCAGCAAGGGCAGCGGCGCGTCCGCCCCGAGCGCGAAGCGGGTCGCGACGCCGGTCACGACGAGGCCGATCAGGGCGCCACTCCCGGCGCGGAGCCATTCGGCGGGGCTGACCGGGGCGAGGGTGGGACGGAAGCGTGCGAGCAGATCGGTCCAGGCGGGCATGGGCCATCCAATGGCGCCGCGACCGCCGGAGGGCGCGGGAGACGCGAGGAAATGCCCAACAAACTAGCAATCGCTCAAAGCGGGAGCAATCCCGGCTCCGGGCTCGCGCGGCGGCCCGCGCTTCCGGGACACCCGTTGCGCGCGCACCATGGCAATGCCCGCCCGCCCGCGCTACATGCGGATCGTCGCCACGAGATCTTCGCCCATGCCCCGTGCCGTCGCCGGCCCCGAAATCGAACGCCTGATCCAGCTCTTGGCGCGCCTGCCCGGCCTCGGCCCGCGCTCGGCGCGGCGCGCGGCGCTGCATCTGATCAAGAAGCGCGAGACGCTGATGCAGCCGCTCGCGGCGGCCTTCGACGACGCGCTCGGCAAGATCGTCACCTGCCGGGTGTGCGGCAATATCGACGTCCGCGACCCGTGCACGGTCTGCACCGATGCGGAGCGGGAAGTCGGAACGCTGATCGTGGTGGCCGACGTGTCGGATCTCTGGGCGCTGGAACGGGCGGGGACGATCCGCGCCAAATACCATGTGCTCGGCGGGGTGCTTTCGCCGCTCGACGGCATCGGGCCGGACGATCTCAATCTCTCCGGCCTGGTCCAGCGGGTGCACCAGGACGAGGTCCGCGAGGTGATCCTCGCGCTCGGCGCCACCGTCGATGCCCAGACCACGGCGCATTACATCACCGATCTGCTGCGCGGCCGCGACGTGGCGGTGACGCGGCTCGCGCATGGCGTGCCGGTTGGCGGCGAATTGGATTATCTCGACGAGGGCACTTTGTCCGCCGCGATGCGGGCGCGCACCCCGCTCTAGCGCGGTAAAACGTTCTACGCCAATGATTTAGAGACTGATTCACCGATCATGTTCGAGCCCTGATCGGATCCGGCGCTGCGGCGTGCCGGCGCTGCCGCGCGCCCCGGCGCAACCGGGGCACGCGGGGCGCGCGGTCTCAGTCGACCTTGGCCAGAGCGCCCAGCTCCTTGTCGACGAAATATTGCGAGTTCGGCCCCTCGCCGATCAGCTCGATCTTGTCGAGGATCTGCCGGCAGAGCTTCTCCTCCTCGTGCTGCTCGGCCGCGAACCATTGCAGGAACTGGTCGGTCTCGTAGCTGTGCTCGGCGCGGGCGAGATCGATGGCCTCGAAGATGTGCTGCGACACCTTGCGCTCCTCCTCCTGCACCCGGACGAACAGGGCCTTGATCGTCGTGGCGTCGATCACCGGCTTGGGCAGCGCCTTCAGCGCGATGGGGGCGCCGAGATCGTCCAGGAAGGTGAAGAATTTCAGCATGTGGGTCAGCTCCTCGGCGGCATGGACGAGGAGGAAGTTCTTGGCGCCCTCGAACTTCATGGCGGACGCCCAGGCGGCCGCCTGCAGATAGATGTGGTGGGCTTCGAGTTCGCCGTTCAGCAGCTCGTTGAGCTTGGTCTCGAGCTTTTCGCTTACCATCGTGTCACTCCAGAATTGGGCGCCGCCGCCAGGGCGCCGCCGGAAATCGCGTCGAAGGCTTGGGGGCGTGTCAGCCGCCGGGGATCCAGCCGATGGTCTGCCCCAGAACCACGATGTTGAGCACGAGCAGGATCGCGGTCGCCGGCCACATGACCAGCCGCACCCAGCCGCGATTGACCATCGCCCCCATCACCGCCCGGTCGTCGGTGAGCATCACCAAAGGCAGCATGGCGAAGGGCAGCTGGATCGACAGGATGACCTGGCTCCACATCAGGATGTCGACCGGGTGGGCGTGCATCAGGATGGCGATCAGCGCGGGCGCCATGGTCACGAGCCGGGTGACGAGGCGGATCAGGAACGGATTGACGTGCTCCATCTTCAGGAAGCCCTCGAACACCACCTGTCCGGCGAGCGTCGCGGAGGTGGAGGAGGCGACGCCGGAGACCAGCAGCGCGAGCGCGAAGATCAGGCCGGCGCTCTGGCTGAGGATCGGCACCAGCGTTTTATAGGCATCGTTGAACGACTGGATGACGGTGCCGTCCTTCAGGAAGATCGGGTGGAACACCGCCGCCGCCACGACCAGGATCGCGGCATTGATGAACCAGGCGACGAACAGCGAGATGTTGGTGTCCCACAGCGACCAGCGGTACAGCGTTTCCGGCGCCGCGAGCTTTTCGCGCAGGCGGGACAGCGCCAGATGCGAGTGCAGATAGAGGTTATGCGGCATGATGGTGGCGCCGATGATGCCCACCGCGACGAACAGAGCGTCGGCGGCGAGAATGTCGGCCGAGGGGATCACGCTGTCGAGCGCGACCGCCATGTAATCCGGCCGGCTCATGAACATCTCGGCCACATACATCACCGAGACCGAGGTCAGGAAGGTGAGGAACACCATCTCGACCGCGCGGAAGCCCCACCGGTTCAGCAGCAGGATCAGGAACACATCGATGATGGTGATGATCGCGCCCTGCCAGAGCGGGATGCCGAACAGAAGGTGGAGCGCCACGGCGACGCCGATGATCTCGGCGAGGTCGGTCGCCATCATCGAGATCACCGCGGACACGAAGAAGATCTTCGCCATCCAGGGCGGATAGCGTTCGGCGCAATGCTGGGCGAGGTCCTTGCCCGAGGCGATGCCGAGTTTGGCGCATAGATTCTGCACCAAAGCGCCGATCAGGCAGCTCAGCGAGAGCACCCACAGAAGGGTGTAGCCGAACTGGCTGCCGGCCTGCAGGTCGGTCGCCCAATTGCCGGGGTCGAAATAGCCGATCGAGATGATGAAGGCCGGACCGAAGAATTTCCACCAGGCCGGCCGATGCACCGGCGCCGCACCGGGCAGCGCATAAGCTTCGCCCCGCGGCAGCGGAATTTCCGGCGCCTGCGGCCGCGTCTCGGTCGTCTTTCCCATCCCGTCCTCCGGATTGCGCGGAGAGCCGATCGCCCCGATATGCCGGCAACGGTACAGGCGGGATCTTTGCGATCAACCGCCTCGGGGCGGTAAATCGTTACATTCGAGTTTATCTAAACTCCTGGAAACGCTGGAAATTCAGATTTGGCGCGGGGTCGCGGGCGGATCTGGAACAGCTCTGACTTGCGCTGTCGGGGTCAGCCGACCAATTCGAACCACGCCGCCTCGGTGATCACCTCGACATTCAGCGCCCGCGCCTTATCGAGCTTGGAGCCGGCGCCGGGGCCGGCGACCACCAGATCCGTCTTGGCGCTCACCGATCCCGCGACCTTGGCGCCGAGCCGCTCCGCCATCGCCTTGGCCTCGTCCCGGGTCATCTTTTCCAGCGATCCGGTGAACACCACCGTCTTGCCGGACACCGGCGATCCCGCCGCGACCGCTTCGAGCGGCTGCGGCGTCACCTCCTTCAGCAGGGCCTCGAGCGCGGCGCGGTTATGGGGCTCGTCGAAGAAATCGACCACCGCCTCCGCCACCACCGAACCGATCCCCTCGATGTCGATCATTTCGCGCCACGCCTCGTTGGCGGGCGCCTCCTCCCGGGGCATCTGCGCCACGGTCGCGGCCTCGCGCAGGGCCTCGATCGATCCGTAATGACGCGCCAGGCGCCGCGCATTGGTCTCGCCGACATGGCGGATGCCGAGGGCGAAGACGAACCGGTCCAGCGCGATCCTGCGCCGGCTCTCGATCGCCGCGAACAGATTGGCGGCCGAGGTCTTGCCCCAGCCGTCCCGATTCTCCAGGCGCTGGAGGGAGGCCGCATTGCGCCGCTCCAGGGTGAAGATGTCGGCCGGGGCGCGCACCAGCTCCCATTCGAACAAAGCGTGGACCTGCTTCTCGCCCAGGCCCTCGATGTCGAAGGCGTTGCGGGAAACGAAATGGCGCAGCCGTTCGACCGCCTGGGCCGGGCAGATCAGGCCGCCGGTGCAGCGGCGCACCGCATCCTGCTTGCCGGTCTTCGGATCGACCTCGCGCACCGCATGGCTGCCGCAGGCCGGGCAGGTCGTCGGGAAGGCGTAGGGTTCGGCGCCGGCGGGGCGCTTGTCGAGGACCACCGACACCACTTGCGGGATGACGTCGCCGGCGCGCTGCACCACCACCGTATCGCCGATCCGCACGTCCTTGCGGGCGATCTCATCCTCGTTGTGCAGGGTCGCATTGGCGACCACGACGCCGCCGACCGTGACCGGCGCGAGCTTGGCGACCGGCGTCAGGGCGCCGGTGCGGCCGACCTGGATCTCGATGCCATTGAGCACCGTGGTCGCCTGCTCGGCGGGAAACTTGTGCGCCAGCGCCCAGCGGGGCGAGCGCGAGACGAAGCCGAGCCGGCGCTGCAGGTCGAGCCGGTCCACCTTGTAGACGACGCCGTCAATGTCGTAGCCGAGCCGCGCCCGCTCGGCCTCGATCCGCCGGTAATGGGCGAGCAGGCCGGCGGTGTCGTCGGCGAGGATGGTCAGGGGATTGGTCGGCAGGCCCCAGCGGGCGAACGCCGCGACGATCCCGGACTGGGTGTCGGCCGGCAGCGCGCTCGCCTCCCCCCAGGCATAGGCGAAGAAGCGCAGCGGCCGGCTGGCGGTGACGGCGGCGTCGAGCTGGCGCAGCGAGCCCGCCGCCGCGTTGCGCGGATTGGCGAATTGCGGCCGGCCGGCGGCGCTCTGGCGGGCATTGAGGGCGAGGAAGTCGGCAGCGTCCATATAGACCTCGCCGCGCACCTCGATCACCGCGGGGACGTCCGCGCCGTCGAGCACCTGGGGGATCTCGCCGATGGTGCGCACATTGGCCGTCACGTCCTCGCCGACCATGCCGTCGCCGCGGGTCGCCGCGCTGACCAGGCGGCCGTCCTCGTAGCGCAGCGAACAGGACAGGCCGTCGATCTTCGGCTCGGCGGTGAACGCCACCGCCTCGGTGCCGAGATTGAGGAAGCGCTTCACCCGCGCGACGAAGTCCGCGACCTCCTCGTCCGAGAAGGCATTGGCGAGCGAGAGCATGGGCACGGCATGGGCGATCTTGGCGAACCGCGCGGAGACCGCGGCGCCGACCCGGTCGGACAGGCTGTCTTCGCCCTTCAGCTCGGGAAAGCGCGCCTCGATCGCCTCGTAGCGGCGGCGCAGCCGGTCATATTCGGCATCGGAGACGGTGGGCGCGTCGTCCTGGTAATAGCGCCGGTCGTGGCCGGCGATCTCGTCGGCGAGCGCGGCGAGTTCGTTGGCGGCATCCTCGCGCGCGAGAGCGGCGACGGCCAAGGCGCGCAGCGGGGACGGGGCGGACGGCGGGGTCGAAGAGGCGCTCATGGCGGGTCGGGACCGAAAACAGGCGATGCGCGGATGTGCGACGTTGTCGCCTCCGCCCGGGCGCTTTGCAAGGCCGCACATGGTCCGGCGGCGTCTCGTCATGGGTGCGGTTGCGCGTTGGCGCCCGGTCGCGAAAGAAGGGTGATGGCCTTCCCGTCGCCAATTTGTAAGATGTCCAGGATAGGTGATGCGTCGCGGAGGGATGGGGCGATGGCGGGGATTCGGACTTTGGCGGTGCTGGCGGCGGCGGCCGCGACCTTTGCGGGGCCCGCTTTCGCGCAGGCGCCGGCCGCACAGGCTCCAGCCGCGCCGGCGCCAGCCGCCCAGACGGCGGCGCAGACGCCCGGTCCGATGGCGCCGGTGCCGCTCCTCACGCTGCCGGGCGACGATGCCGGCCTTGTGGATCGCGGCGCCTATCTCGCCCGCGCGGCCGATTGCATGCCCTGCCACAGCGGCGATCCGAAGAAGCCGTATGCCGGCAACCTCTCCTTCAACACGCCGTTCGGCGTGATGTATTCGGTCAACATCACCTCCGACCCGACCTACGGCATCGGCACCTGGACCTTCGAGGATTTCAAGGGCGCGCTGCATAACGGCATCCGTGCCGATGGCGCCTATCTCTATCCCGCGATGCCGTTCGACGCCTATACCGGCATCCCCGAAGACGATCTGAAGGCGCTCTGGGCCTTCGTGCGGCGCATCCCGCCGATCCCCGAACCGCGCAAGCCCAACGAACTCGGCTTCCCGTTCAACGTCCGCCTCGGCCTGCTCGCCTGGCGCGAACTGTTCTTCGATGCCGCCTATTGGCAGCCCACCGCCGGCAAGAGCGCGGAATGGAATCGCGGCTCATATCTGGTCGAGGCGCTCGGCCATTGTTCGGACTGCCACACCCCGCGCAATCTGATGGGCGCGGTGAAGGCGAAGGAGCATTTCCTCGGCGCCGACATCGACGGCTTCTGGGCGCCGGCGATCGACACCGCGACCCTCACGAAGGATGGCTGGACGCGCGAGACGCTGACCCAGTTCTTCACCAATGGCTCCGTCCCCGGCAAGACCGAGGTGTTCGGTCCGATGGCCGAAGTGGTGCGCGACAGCCTCGCTTATCTGACGCCGGCCGATCGCGCCGCGCTCGTCACCTATCTGCTCGACAGCCCGCCGCCGAAGGACGTGCCGGCGCCGCAGGCCGCCTCGCCGTTGCCGCCCGACGTGTTCCAGAGCGCGGCGAAGCTCTATATCGACAATTGCGCGCCCTGCCACCAATCCAAGGGCACCGGCTCGTCGGACGTGGTGCCGACGCTCGCGGGCAATCCCGCTGTGATCTCGGCGGAGCCCTATAACGTCATCATGGCGGTGCTCGGTGGCCTGCCGGCGGGCGGCACCTATGGGCCGATGCCGTCCTTCGCCGGGCGGCTCGACGATCAGCAGGTCGCCAATCTGGTGAATTACGTGCGCACCGCCTGGCACAATGGCGGGGCGGCGAACGCGACGCCGGCCATGGTCGCGGCCTGGCGCGCCACCGCCAATGTGCCGGATTACGGCACCCAGCAGGCCTCCGCCTTCGATTGCCCGAAGGTCGGCGGCGCGCCGGGCGCGAACGGTCCGGATCCCGACGCGGTGGCGGCGCTGAGCAAGATGATGCAGGGCGGCGAGCGCGAGACGCACGTCCTCATCAGCGCCTATCAGAACGACGACAGCGACGCCTCCGCGGGCACGGTCGTCGACGCGCTGACCGCCGCTTACTGCCCGGTGGTGGCGCAGAGCCAGCGGCCGGACTGGCAGAAGGCCGCCGAACTCCAGCGCTTCACCCTCCAAGTCGCGGCCGCCATTTCGGAACGCCTCGCCGGCCCCGCCATGCCGCCGGTCTCGATCATCTGGGCGTCCCCGACCGGGGCGTCCCTGGTGGCGCGCCAGCCCACCAGCATCGCCGCCAAGCTGACCTGCCCCGACGTGGCGGACGGCAAATTGGTGCCGAAGGCCTTGGTCGATGCGGCCACGACCCTGGTCGGGAAGCCGGCCGTCCCGGTCTCGGGCGATGCGGCGAGCCGCTACGCCACGGCGCTGATGCAGCAGAGCCCCAAGGCGCGGCGCTCCGACGTCGCCAATGCGCTGATCTCGGCCTATTGCCCGCTGGTCGTGGCGAAGCCGAACAGCTCGGTGGCGGAGCAATATTCGCTCCTCACCGGCTTCGGCCAGCAGGTCGTCCAGACCCTCCAGCTCGGCGCGCCGATGTTCAACGCGGCGAAGAAATAAGCCGAAACCCGAGGCGGACCTCGACGTCGGCGCGCGACGTCGAGGCGATTCGGACCCGGCCTCACGCCGGACACCCCATCGTGTCCGGCGTGGCTGCCCTCAGGCGATGCCGAGATAATCCTTCTTGCCGACCGCCACCCCGGCCTGACGCAGCAGCGCGTGGGCCGTGGCGAGGTGGAAGAAGAAGTTCGGCAGCATGAAGAGCGCGGGATAGTCGGCGCCGGTCGTGGTCACGACGCGCAGATCGATCTCCCGCGCGTCCGATCCCTCGAAGTCCGCCGGCGTGGCCGTCTCCACGAAGGCGATGGTCTTCGCGATGCGCTCTTTCAATTCCGGGAAGGTGGTCTCGGTGTCCGGAAAGCTCGGCGCCTCAAGGCCGGTGAGGCGCGTGATCGACGCCTTCGCGGTGTCGCTGGCCCGCTGGACCTGACCGGCGAGCGGCAGCATGTCCGGCGCCAGCCGCGCCCCGATCAAAGCCGCCGGGTCCGTGCCGGTTTCCGCCGCGAAGGCGGCCGCCTTGTCCATATAGCCGGACAGAATTGTGAGGCCCCTCACCAGGACGGGGACGGTGTAGGCATAGGTCGACATGAAGGCTTCCCTGGACGCGCCCGGCCATCTTGGCCGTAGACCCTATCTGGGGAGCCTGTCGCGAAACGGGAGGGGAGGTTGCGCAGCGTCACCCGCGCCGACGTGCCAAGCGCGACGGCGGGTGCGACCTGCCGGTGCGCGAAGGCGCCGTCTCGACGCAGAGATGACCGCTCGGCCCTCTTGGAAAATACCAGCCGGCCTGTAAGCCGGGTTCTGTACGGCGGGCTTGCGCCCGCGTGGCGGCCATTCATCTGGGACGCCGGTTGCCCGGCGCCTCGAGCAGTCAACCCGGACGGCGGCCCGAAGACGGGGCCTTCCCGAGGGATGCCGTCCCTATTCGACTTTGCTCCCGGTGGGGTTTGCCGTGCCGCTTCCGTTGCCGGTCGCGCGGTGGGCTCTTACCCCACCGTTTCACCCTGGCCCGCGCACGCGCGGGTGGTTTGATTTCTGTGGCACTTTCCCTGAGGTCGCCCCCGCCGGACGTTATCCGGCACCGTGTCTCCGTGGAGCCCGGACTTTCCTCGGCACCCGAAGGTGACGCGGCCGCCCGGCCGGCTGGTGGCGGAGCAATGGGCGTCCCGGCCGGCCGCGTCAAGGGGTGAAGCCGGCAAACCGCCGTCAGGCCACATCCATCGGCCGGCTGCCGATCAAGTCCCGCAATGTCATGATGGTCGAGGCGTCCGCGACGCCGTCCACCTTCGAGCGACGGAAATGGCGCTGGAAGGCGCGCACCACGGCCTCGGTCTGCCCATCGTAGGTGCCGGTCACGGCGATGCCGTAGCCATAGAGGGCCAGCATGGCCTGGAGGGCCGCGACCGGCTCCCCGGAATCGCCCAGCATGAAGAAGCGCCCGCCCCTCGGGGGCGCCTCGTGCACGAAATGTCCCACGCCCGCATGGTGGAGGAAGTCCCAGGGAAACTTTTCCCCCGGATCGTCCTTGCGGTCGGGGGCGACGTCGGAATGTCCCAGCACGCGGTCGGCGCGGATCTTGTGGCGCGCCAGAATGTCGGCGCACAGAGCCGCCACCGCGACGATCTGCGGCTCGGGAAAATCGGGATAGCCGAGGCCGTGCCCGGGATTGACGATCTCGATGCCGATGGACCGGGAATTGATGTCGCGCACGTTTTCCCAGGACGCGACGCCGGCATGCCAGGCGCGGCGCGCCTCGGGGACCATCTGGACGATGGTGCCGTCTTCGAGGACGACATAATGCGCCGACACTTCGGCCTTGGGATCCCGCAGCCGCTCGATCGCGGCGTCCGCGCGCGCCATCCCGGTATAATGCAGCACCAGCATGTCGACCGGCAGACGGCGTTCGCCATGGTTCGGGGAGGGGGCGAGGGCGCCCACGAGCCGGGTGTCGGGGCGAAACGGCGGGGCGGTCACGTCAGGCCCCGCATTTTTTCGATCTGCCCATAGGCGGCGTTGACGGCGGCCACCCGGTCGGTGGCGAGCTTCACGGCCGCAGGCGGCAGGCCGCGCGCGACGATGCGGTCGGGATGGTGCTCGCGCACCAGGGTCCGCCACCGCGCCTTCACGTCCGCATCCGAGGCGTCGGGCGGGAGGTCCAGGACGGCATAGGGATCGCCCGGCCGGCGCACATGGCGCGCCTCGATGCGCTCATAGGCGGCGCCCTCGAAGCCGAGCAGCCGCGCCACTTCCTGCAGGAACACCAGTTCCCGCGCGTGCAAAGCGTGATCCGCCTTGGCGACATGGAACAGCGCGTCCAGAAGGTCTTCGCGGGTTTCCGGCTCGTCGGCGAACAGGCTGCCGATCTGGCGGGCATAGGATTCGAAGCCGGCGGTGTCCTGCTTGGCGAGGTCGAACACCCGCGCGACCCCGGCCAGCTCCTCCGGCGGGATGTCGAACACCTCGCGGAAGGCGGCGACCTCGAGCGGCACCACCACACCGTCGGCCTTCGCCATTTTGGCGGAAAGGGCGATCAGCCCGATCGAAAAGGCCGCCTCCCGCGGCGCCGGCGCAAGCAGGCGGTCGAGCGCATGGCCCGCCAGCGCGCCGACGAGCCCCCCGAGCGGGCCGCCCAAAGCCAGGCCCACGCCCGCCCCCCCGATCAGCCCGACATACGCCATCGTTCCTCGCTTTCCGACGGTGTTCTGCCACGGCCCGCAGGTTCGGCCAATGGGGTCCGCGCCGGTGCCGTTTCAAGCTTTCTTAAGGTGCATGGACCGTAAATGCGAAGGCCGGAACCCAGGCAGATTCATTGACGTCCCATCCCATCCCATGTTAGCCCATAATGACCCATTCGAGCGATCCCTCACCCCCGTATCGGCTTCCGCGTCGCGTTCGGCGCAGCCAGGGGTGGTTTCCGGCCGTGTGGGATGTTCCATCGGGCAGGAGGGGCAGCGCGCGCGTCATGGACCGCTTCGTGTCCACCTACACCATGCGCCTCGACGCGAAGGGCCGGGTCTCGGTCCCGGCGCCGTATCGCGGCGTGCTGGCGCGCGACGGGGCGGACGCGCTGTACTGCCATCCGAGCCTCGCGGAGCCGGCTTTGGATGCCGGCGGCTCGCGCCTGCTGGAGGAGATCGACACCTTGATCGCGCGCTATCCCCCCTATTCGGAAGCGCGCGAGGAACTGGCGGCCGCCTTGTACGGCACAAGCGAGACATTGAAGGTCGATTCGGAAGGCCGGATCGCCCTCACCGAAACCCTGAAGGCGCATGCGTCCATCACGGACCAGGTGGCCTTCGTGGGGCTCGGCCACAAATTCAGGATCTGGGAGCCCGAACGTCTGCGTGCCCATCTCGCGGAGGCCACCGAGAAGGTGCGGCAGTTACGACGTTCGCTCGGCTCCGGAGCGGAGAATGGAGGCAGCAAGGGATGAAAACGGGCCGCGGGGTCGGGCCCACCGACGCCGCAGGCGGACCGGCCCGTCATCTTCCCGTCATGCTTGCCGAGGTTCTCGCGCACCTCGCGCCGAAGGATGCGGCCACCTATGTGGACGGCACCTTCGGCGCGGGAGGCTACAGCCGGGCGATCCTGGCGGCGGCGGACTGCCGGCTGCTCGCGATCGACCGCGACCCCACCGCCATCGCAGCGGGCGCCGATCTCGTCGCGGCGTCCAATGGCCGGCTGGTTCTGGCCGAGGATCGCTTCTCCAGCCTCGACGTGCTGGCCGAGACCCTCGGCTTCGCGCCGCTCGACGGGGTGGTGCTGGACATCGGCGTCTCCTCGATGCAGCTCGATCAGGCCGAGCGCGGCTTCTCGTTCCGCCGCGACGGGCCGCTCGACATGCGGATGGGCGGCGACGGGCCGTCCGCCGCCGATCTGGTGGCGGAGCTGGAAGAGGTCGAACTCGCCCACATCATCTACACGCTCGGCGAGGAGCGCCTGTCGCGGCCGATCGCCCGGGCCATCGTTCAGGCGCGCGCCGAGGCGCCGATCGTGCGCACCGGGCAGCTTGCCGACATCGTCGCGCGGGTCGTGCGCACCAAGCCGGGCGAGATGCATCCCGCCACCCGCACCTTCCAGGGGCTGCGCATCGCGGTGAACGGCGAACTCGACGAACTGGTCGACGCTTTGGCCGCCGCCGAACGGGCCCTGCGCCCCGGCGGGCGTCTCGTCGTCGTCACCTTCCATTCGCTCGAAGACCGGATCGTTAAGACTTTTCTGGCACATCGGAGCAAGGCACCGTCCTCCTCGCGCCACCAGCCTCTGGCCACGGGACCCGCCCCATCCTTCCGCCTTCTCGCGAAGGGGATGGTGGAGGCGGGATCCGAAGAAGTCTCGGCCAATCCCCGCGCGCGCTCCGCCAAGCTGCGGGCCGCCGAGCGCACCGAGGCCCCGGCCCACGGGGAGGACGACCTTTCGGGCCTGCGCCCGAAGCAATTGCAACGCCGTGGGCGGAGATGGAGCTGAATGTTTCGCATCGCCAACCTCGTCATGGTCGTGGCGCTGCTCGTGACCGCGGCCGCGGTCTATCAGGTGAAATACGCCTCGACGGCCGATGCCGAGCGGCTCGCGCATCTGCGACAGTCGATCCGCGCCGAGCGCGACGCGATCGCGGTGATGCGCGCCGAATGGGCGCGGCGCACGTCGCCGCTCTACATCCAGGGCCTGGTGCAGCGCCATCTCGACCTCCAGGTGCTCGGCACGGACGCCATGTCGATGCTCGACGATCTGCCGGAGAAGCCGGCGGGCGGAAGTGACGGCATCGGCGGCATGATCGAGGCGCTCTCCGATGCGCCGCTGGTCACCTCCTCGATCGGCAAGCCCGACCGGCCGCCCGCCGCGTCGGCCTCGCCGTCGGCCGCCGCCAATGGCGGCGCCGCAATTCTGCCGGCGACATCCGCGCTGCGGCCCGCCTCGGCGCCCGTGAGCACGCCGAAGCCGCCGCCGGCCGCCGGCACGGCGCTTCCGCCCCGCCCGGCCGCCGCCGCTGCTGCGCCGCGCTCCGTTCCGCCGCCGGCGGTCTCCGCGCCGCCGGTCGCCGCCGCGCCGCCGTCCGCCGCCGCGACCCCGGTCGAAGGCCTGCTGCGCGGCATCGGCAGCTTTTTCGGTCCCGTCGTTCCCTCCAGCGGGCAATGAGAGCCAGACGCATGACCATGCCCGTTCCCCGCCTGTCTCCGATCCGCCTGCCGCATCTGCGCCTCCCGGCGGTCGCGGTGCCGCGGCCGGTGCGGATCGTGTTCGGCTTTCTCGGCAGGCTCCTGCTGCGCATCGTGACGGCGATCCTGAGCGCGGTCGCCGAGGTCTATCTCGGCCTCACGCACCGCGTGGCGCGCATCATCCATGGCGTGATCATGGGGATGCTCCGCTTCGCCGTCGGCCTGGTGCGCTTCGCGATCCGCTTCGCCATCGGCCTGGTGCGGGCGTTGTTCGGCCTCGACCGGCAGGACGCCGAGACCGTCACACGCGCCCGGCTCAAGCTGATCGTGCTGGCCTTCTGCCTGATCTTCGTCGCCATCGCCGGCCGGCTGACCTTTCTCGGCATCGTCGCCGACCCCAATGGCGGGCGCGGCGGCGGATCGGATGCCGTGGCGTCGGCGCGCCCGGACATCGTCGACCGCAACGGCGACATTCTCGCCATCGATGTGAAGTCGCCCTCGCTGTTCGCCGAGCCGCGCCGGCTGATCGATCCGGACGAGGCGCTGGAGGGGCTGCTGAAAGTGCTGCCGGACCTCGATGTCGCGGAAGCGCGGGCCCGGCTCAATTCCGGCAAGGGCTTCGCCTGGCTGAAGCGGGAGATCACCCCGTCCCAGCAGCGCGCCATCTATCGCCTCGGCCTGCCCGGGATCGGCTTCGTCCGCGAGAACCGCCGCGTCTATCCCGACGGCCCGACCATCTCGCATGTCCTCGGCGGCGTGAACATCGACAATCAGGGCATTGCCGGGCTCGAGAAATATATCGACGGCAACGGCCTGTCCGAACTGCACCTCGCCGGGCTCGCCGTCGACCGCCAGCAGGAGCCGGTCCAGCTTTCGATGGACGTGCGCGTGCAGAATGCCGTGCGCGACGAACTGATGCGGGCCAAGGACAAATTCAAGGCCAAAGCGGCGATGGGCGTCGTCACCGACGTGCGCACCGGCGAGATCATCGCGATGGTCTCGCTGCCGGATTTCGACCCCAATATCGGCGGCAATCCGAAGGACGACGCCTATCTCAACCGCCTCACGACCGGCGTGTTCGAGATGGGATCGACCTTCAAGGCGCTGTCTTTCGCCATGGCGCTCGATTCCGGCCGGATCGGCCTCAATTCCTCGTTCGACGCGCGCGGCGCGCTCTCGTTCGGACGCTTCAAGATCAACGATTATCACGCCGAGAACCGGGTTCTCACCGTGCCGGAGATCTTCCTCGTTTCCTCGAACGTCGGTACCGCCAAAATGGTGCTGTCGCTCGGCGTCGAGGCGCACAAGGCCTTTCTCAGGAAGATGGGGCAGCTCGACCGGCTGCGTACCGAGCTGCCGGAAAGCTCCGAGCCGATCGTGCCCCGGCGCTGGGGAGAGTTGAACAGCGCGACGATCGCGTTCGGCCACGGTTTGTCGGTCGCCCCGCTGCAGGCGGTGATGGCGGTCAATTCGATGGTCAATGGCGGCTATCTCATCCCGCCGACCTTCCTGAAGCGCAACGAGGCCGAAGCGCAGAAGGTGGCGGTCCGCGTGCTGAAGCCCGAAACCTCGGACAAGATGCGCTATCTGCTGCGCCTCAATGCCGAGAAGGGCACGGCCGGAAAGTCCGAAGTGCCGGGTTATCTGGTCGGCGGCAAGACCGGCACCGCCGAAAAGGTGGTGAATGGCCGCTACGCCAAGAACAAGTTGCTCACCTCTTTCACCGCCGTCTTCCCGATGGACCGGCCGCACTATCTCGTTCTCGTCATGCTGGACGAGCCGCAGGCTTTGCCGGAGACCCACGGTTATGCCACCGCCGGCTGGAACGCGGCGCCGACGTCGGGGAAGATCATCGAGCGCATCGCCCCGATGCTCGGCGTGATGCCGCGCCAGAACCTGCCGAATGCCGAACAGATTCTGCGCGCCTCCGAACCGGCGCAGAAGGTGGCGGACCGGCGGTGAGGCCGACGCGCGGCGAAACCCGGATCCGTCCGCGCCCGGCGCGCGGACCTGTAAGGCGGAGCGGGCCGAGGCCATGACACTTCCGCTCGGCGCCCTCCTCTCGGGCCATAGCCGCCTCGTGCGCGGCGATGCCGGCGCCCCGATCTCCGCGATCACCGCCGACAGCCGCAAAGTCGGGCCCGGCACGCTGTTCGTCGCGATCCCCGGCACCAAGGCCGACGGCACCCGCTTCATCCCGGACGCGGTGGCACGGGGGGCCGGCGCCGTCCTCATGGAGCCGACCGGGGCGCCGCCCGCCGGCGAGTTTCCCCTCGCTTTCACGCTCAATGCGCGCCGCGCGCTCGCGCTCGGCGCCGCCCGCCTATATCCGCGCCAGCCGCAGATCATCGCCGCGGTGACCGGCACCGCGGGGAAGACCTCGGTCGCCTTCTTTCTGCGGCACATCTTCGCCCATCTCGGCCGGCGTGCCGCCTATCTCGGCACGCTGGGCCTGATCGGCCCGGAAGGGGCGGTCTATGGCGGGCTCACCTCGCCCGATCCGGTGGACCTGCACGAAACCCTCGACCGGCTGGCCGCGACGGGGGTCACGCACATGGCGCTCGAAGCCTCCTCGCACGGGCTGGACCAGTTCCGGCTGGACGGCGTGTGCCTGTCGGCCGGCGGCTTCACCAATCTCGGGCGCGACCATCTCGACTATCACCCGACGGTCGAGGCCTATTACCGCGCCAAGCTGCGTCTGTTCACCGATTTGCTTCCCGAGGGTGCGCCGGCCGTCGCCGTGCGCACCGCGCCCTATGGCGCGGATACGCTCGCCGTCGCCTTCACCCGCGGGCTGAGGACCTTCGCCATCGGGCCGGCCGGCGATATCGACGTCGTCGAGATCGTCCCGGACGGGGCAGGGCAGCGGATCCGGCTGGCCGGCGGGCGCGACATCGCCCTGCCGCTGATCGGCGCGTTCCAGGCCGACAATGCGCTGCTCGCGGCCGGCCTCGCGCTTGCGCTCGGCGAGGCGGCCGAGCCGGTGTTCGCCGCGCTCGCCACGCTGCCCGGCGTGCCGGGGCGCATGGAGCGGGTCGGGCGCGACCCGGACCGCCTGGTCTTCGTCGATTATGCTCATAAGCCCGAAGCCCTCGCCGCCGTCCTCGACACGCTGCGGCCGGCGGTGCCCGGGCGCCTCGTCTGCCTGTTCGGCTGCGGCGGCGACCGCGACCGGGGCAAACGCCCGCTGATGGGGGCGATCGCGGCGGCGCGTGCGGATGTCGTGATCGTGACCGACGACAATCCGCGCAGCGAGGATCCCGCCGCGATCCGCGCCGAAATCCTGGCCGCGGCGCCCGGCGCGCTGGACATCGCCGACCGCGCCGCGGCTATCGACGCCGCCGTGCGGATGCTTCAACCTGGGGATGCGCTCGTGGTCGCCGGCAAGGGTCATGAAACCGGCCAGATCGTGGGCGACCGCATCCTTCCCTTCTCGGACGCGGCGGCGGTTCTCGCCGCATTGGGAGAGCAAGCCCCATGACCACCACCGGGACTCCGCTCCACGACATCGCCGAATTGTCGGCGGCCACGTCGGGCACCGTGCGCGGCGTGCCGGGTGCGATCACCGGCGTCTCGATCGACACCCGCACGCTGGCGCCGGGCGACGCCTTCTTCGCGATCACCGGGGACGCCAGCGACGGACATCTTTATGTCGGCCGCGCCCTGGAGAACGGGGCGGCCCTCGCCGTGGTGGCGCGCGACAAAGCGGACGGCTTTGCCCCGGATGCGCCGCTCCTCGTCGTCGCGGACGTGCTCGACGCGCTGGTCGCGACCGGAAAGGCGGCGCGCGCCCGGTCGGCGGCGCGGATCGCCGCAGTGACCGGCTCGGTCGGCAAGACCACGACCAAGGAGGCGCTGCGCCTCGCGCTCTCGGCGGACGGCGAAACCCACGCCTCGGCGGCCTCCTACAACAATCATTGGGGGGTTCCGCTCTCGCTCGCCCGCCTGTCGCGCACGGCGCGCTACGGCGTGTTCGAGATCGGCATGAACCATCCCGGCGAGATCACGCCTTTGGTTCAAATGGTGCGCCCGCACGTCGCCGTCGTGACGACGGTGGAACCCGTCCATATCGCCCAATTCTCCGGCATCGCGGCCATCGCCGACGCCAAGGCGGAGATTTTCGCGGGCGTCGAGCCCGGCGGCGCGGCGGTGCTCAATCTCGACAACCCGCATTTCGCCCGCCTCGCCGCGGCCGCGGCGGCCCGTGGGCTCGACGTGGTGACGTTCGGCGCGGCACCGCAGGCCGATGCCCGGCTGGTGGATCTCTGCCTCAAGGCCCATTGCTCGACGCTGGTCGCCGAGGTCCTGGGCACCCGGGTGACGCTCAAGGTCGGCATGCCCGGCCGGCACATCGTGCAGAACGTGCTCGCGGTTCTCGCCGCCGCCCGCCTGCTCGGCGCCGACATCGCCCTCGCCGGACTTGCTCTGGCGCGGCTGAAGCCGCCGCCCGGACGCGGCGTCCCGGTCGAACTTTCTCTGCCCGGCGGCAGCGCCACCCTGCTGGACGAGAGCTACAACGCCAATCCGGCTTCCATGCGCGCCGCCCTCGACGTGCTCAGCCGCACCCCGGTCGGGCCGCGCGGCCGCCGCATCGCGGTGCTCGGCGACATGCTGGAACTGGGCGAAGACGGCCCCGCGCATCATCGCGACCTCGCGGCGCCGATCGCCGCCGGCGGCATCGATCTCGTGTTCTGCTGTGGGCCGCTGATGCGCGGGCTGTGGCACGCCTTGCCAGCGGACCGTCGGGGAGGCTATGCGCCAGCATCCGACACTTTGGTG
This sequence comes from Aquabacter spiritensis, assembly GCF_004346185.1. Taxonomy (GTDB): domain Bacteria; phylum Pseudomonadota; class Alphaproteobacteria; order Rhizobiales; family Xanthobacteraceae; genus Aquabacter; species Aquabacter spiritensis. Next base: position 134,160 of record NZ_SMAI01000002.1, read on the forward strand.
CCGATGCTCGCCGCAGCGATGCGCCCGGGCGACACGCTGATGGTGAAGGGATCCAACGGCTCGCGCATGGGGCCGCTGGTGAAGGCGCTTGGGGAGCGCTTCCGCGCCCCCGACGGGGCGTTGCTCGAAGGATAGTCCGATGCTCCAGTGGCTCTCGCAACTCAGCGATGTCTTCCCCGGCCTCAACGTGTTCCGCTACATCACGTTCCGGACCGGGGGGGCGATCGTCACCGCCTTGCTGTTCGTCTTTCTGTTCGGGCCTTCGATCATCTCGGCGCTCAGGGTGCGGCAGGGCAAGGGCCAGCCGATCCGCTCCGACGGGCCGCAATCGCATCTTCTGAAGAAGGGCACGCCCACGATGGGCGGGCTGATGATCCTCTCCGGGCTCTTCGTCGCCGCTCTGCTCTGGGCGAATCTGTCCAACCCCTATGTCTGGGTGGTTCTCGGGGTCACGCTCGGCTTCGGCATGATCGGCTTCTACGACGATTATCTGAAGGTGACCAAGCAGACCCATGCCGGCTTTTCCGGCAAGGCGCGCCTCGCCGCCGAATTTCTGATCGGCGGGCTTGCGGTCGTCGCCTTCATGCATGTGGGCCGTGCCGATCTGTCCTCCTCGCTCGCCTTCCCCTTCTTCAAGGACCTGATGCTCGATCTGGGCTGGTTCTTCGTTCTGTTCGGCGCCTTCGTGATCGTCGCGGCGGGCAATGCGGTCAATCTCACGGACGGCCTCGACGGGCTCGCCATCGTCCCCGTGATGATCGCCGCCGGATCGTTCGGCGTGGTCACCTATCTCTCGGGCAATGTGGTGTTCTCGGATTATCTGCAGATCCATTACGTGGCGGGGGCGGGCGAACTCGCGGTGCTGTGCGGCGCGATCATCGGCGCCGGGCTGGGCTTCCTGTGGTTCAACGCGCCCCCCGCGCAGATCTTCATGGGCGATACCGGCTCTCTAGCGCTGGGCGGCCTGCTCGGCGCGACCGCCGTGGCGATCAAGCACGAGATCGTGCTGGCGGTGATCGGCGGCCTGTTCGTGCTCGAGGCGGTGTCGGTGATCGTGCAGGTGATCTCGTTCCGCCTCACCGGCAAACGGGTGTTCAAGATGGCGCCCATCCACCACCATTTCGAGCAATTGGGCTGGACCGAGAGCCAGGTGGTGATCCGCTTCTGGATCGTCTCGGTCGTGCTGGCGCTGCTCGGCCTCGCCACTCTGAAGCTGCGCTGAACCTGGCGGCGGACGGCAGATCCCCGGAGGCTGCGGCTCGCACGCGCGGGAGCGCCGATCGCGTCGCCCAACCGCGTCATTCGGCGGAACGTGCGCCGCGGCGGGCTTGAACCTGCGGGTCCGGACATGAAAAAGCCTCGCGTCCCTTCCAGGAGCGAGGCCATGTTTGCGGGCCGTTCGACCGGCGCCGACGTGGATCGGCGCGGGTGGCGGGCCTTGAGCCGCCGGATCGGGCTTGGAAACCAATCCGATCCAGGCGGGCTCTGCCGGCGACGCAGGGCGTCGCCAGCGCGAAATCAGTCGATGACCTTGAGGTTCGCGGCGGACATCTTGCCGCTGCGCTGGTCGGCGACGAGATCGAAACCGATCTTCTGGCCTTCGTGCAGACCGGGCAGGCCGGCGCGCTCCACAGCGCTGATATGCACGAAAGCATCGCTGCCGCCGCCCTCAGGGGCGATGAAGCCGAAGCCTTTTTCGGAATTGAACCACTTGACGGTTCCCGTAGTCATGGGAAACCCTTTCGTTTAGATATTGAATAGGTGCCCGCAAAACCAATCTGCGGATTGTCGAAATCGGATATTCTCGGCGGGAGACTTCAGCAGAAAGCTTCGTATTCGCGCAGACAATTCATCTGATCAGGGATCGACCGTCGGAAGATGAAGAGTTTGCAGACAGAAGTCAATTTTTATTATTTTTATTACGATGGCGTGAAATCCCGCGCCGCGCAGCCGGTCAAATGACCTCGGTCAAATGAAGCCGTCAGCTCTCATTCGCCGTGGACGTGACCGCCTCGATCTGGCTTTCCTCCGCCACGCGCTCGAAAGCTTCTTGGGACGAGCGCAGCCGGTAGCGGCATTCGCCGTGCTCCGTCGGCATCAGGCCGACAATTTCGAACTCGGTGGCGGCCGAGCGATAGGCGGCGGAACGGTTCAGCAGGACCCGCGAACCCAGGCGGAATTTTGAGCTTGGCATTCAGTCTTGATCTTTCGTTTGGACCGCCAGGGGCCGTCCAGAGCATTCGATGCCGCGTGGGGCGGGCTATCGAATCCTGCCTCGCGGGCGGAGACCCCACGACCGGCGCGTCACATTGTGCCGACAAAGATGGTCAAATGATGTGCGGGGGACGCGCGATCTGAAAAAACTTGGCGAAAGTCTCGCGCGGCATCGAAAAACGCTCCGATCGCGATCGAATATGCCCGAAATATTTCCGCTCCTGTTTTCGGTCGGGGTTTTTTTCCTTTCAATTTTTGGCCGAGCGGGAGATAATGCCGCCAAAGCCATGGTCGGACTGCGACCCGCTGGGTGCGTGATCGAACGCCGCGTGAGTCCGGGCCGCTTTGCGGAGCGCCGGCCACGGCCTTCCTCCGTGCCGCGGCTTACCGCCCGCGAATTGCATCGGATATTCCCATGAGTCCCGCCGAACAGCGTCCCAAGCCCCTCTCCACCTCCGAGCGCCGCCGGCAGATCGAGGAATCGGTCGCGGTCGCGATGGACCGCTACAAGTCCGAGGGCGACTTGATGCGGACGAAGACGGAACGCCTCAAGGCGCTGCGCGAGGCGCACCAGAGCGCCATGTCGGCCGAGGCCGCAGAAGGCAAGACCGCCAAGGCCCCCGCCAAGACCAGTGCCAGAGCCAACGAAAAGGCCGGCGTGACGCCGCCCAAGGCCGTGCGGAAAACCACTTCGGCCGCCGCCAAGCCGGCCGCCGACCCCGCGCGGAAGCGCCAGCCGGCCAAAGTCTGATCCGGTCCGGCGCGTCGCCGGGGTCCGCTTCGTCTCTCCCCGGCCGCCGCTCCGTTCGACCTGCCAGGCGGCGCGGGGTTTGCCTGGAAACCCGACCGGAAAGTTGCGAGGCTCTGCGCGTCGCTCCGTGCCGGATCCTCCGATGTCCCATCCCTCCGCTGCGCTCGCGCCTCCGCTCGATCCTGCCGCCCGCGCCCGCGAGCGGTCGATGCTGCTGGCGGCCCTGTCCGATTTGGTCCTGATCGCGGGCCTGTTCGCCACCGGCCTCTGGGCCAATTCGCTGATGATCCTCGCCGAGGGCGTGCGCGCGCTGCTCTTGGTGATGCTCGAATTCCTGCTGCTGCTCCTGCTGATGCGGATCCAGCGTGGGCGCACCCACGATTTCGATTACGGCGCCGGCAAGCTGGAACAGTTCGCCAATGCCGGGATCGGCACGGCGATGGGGCTGGCGGGTGTCTCCGTCGCGGTCGGCGCGGCCTATCGCTGGTTCCATCCGCCCGACCAGGCCGGGCTCGGGCTCGCATTCGCCGCGGCGGTGGGCGCTGCGAACCTGGTCCAGAACGCGGTGGTGTTCCGCGCCTTGTGGCTGGCGGGGCGCGACGGCGGCTCGGTGATCCTGACCGGCCAGGTGCGAACGCGCCTCGCCAAGCTCGTCTCCTCGGTGCTGGTCTTGATCGCGCTGCTGGTCAATCTCGTGTTCCAAGGCGGGCCGATCGGTCATATCGCCGAAGTGGCGGGCTCGGCCTTCGTTGCTTTCGTCATGCTCCAGCTCGCGGTCGCGATGTGGCGCGAAGCCCTGCCCTCACTGCTTGACCGCACCCTGGAGGAGCATCAGCAGCAGCGCATCAACCGCGCGCTGGCGGCCCATTTCGAGGCCTATGACAGCCTGTTCGCCGTTCGCTCGCGCCTCTCGGGCAACACGCCTCATGTCGAGATCGAACTCGGCTTCGGCCCGGAGCGGACCATGGCCGATGTGCAGGCGGTCGCGGACGCGGTGAAGGGGGCGGTGGTCGCGCTCATTCCAGGCGCGGTGGTGACGGTGGTGCCCCGGGCGCTGTAAGGCCGGGCGCTCCGCGACCGACGCGGCGAGGATTTCGTGGAGCGCCGCGCGGCCGGCCTGCGGGGGATCTTCCCTTCGCGCCGCGCGCGCTCTACGTCTCCGGTAGCTTCCTTGTCGCGCCGGCACCGCCATGATTCCCGTTTCCAGCTTCAACGACCGCACCGTCGCCGTGTTCGGGCTCGGCGGCTCCGGCCTCGCCACCGCGCAGGCGCTGATCGAAGGCGGCGCCCGGGTCGTCGCCGACGATGACGGCGCCGCCGGCCGCGCCAAGGCCGAGGCGGCGGGGCTCCCGCTCGGCGATCTGAAGACCGCGGACTGGCGCACATTTTCCGCGCTGGTTCTGTCGCCGGGCGTGCCGCTCACCCATCCGGAGCCGCATTGGACGGTGCGGAGGGCGCGGGAGGCCGGGATCGAGGTGATCGGCGACATCGAACTGTTCTGCCGCGAGCGCAGGGCGCACGCCCGCCACTCCCCGTTCGCCGCCATCACCGGCACCAACGGCAAGTCGACCACCACGGCCCTCCTCGCGCATCTGCTGCGCAAGGGCGGGCGCGACGTCCAGATGGGCGGCAATATCGGCATCCCCATCCTCGCGCTCGCGCCGCCGGCCGGCCGGCGGGTGCATGTGGTGGAATGCTCCTCCTACCAGATCGACCTCGCCCCGAGCCTCGATCCCTCGGTCGGAATCCATCTCAACCTGACGCCCGACCATCTCGACCGCCACGGCACGATCGAGGCCTATGCCGCGATCAAGGAGCAGCTCATCGCCGGCGTCGAGCGCGGCGGCAGCGCGGTGATCGGGGTGGACGACGCCTTTTCGGTCGCGATCGCCGACCGGGCGGAGCGGGCCGGGACCCATGTCGTGCGGATCTCGGTGACCCGTCCGCTCGCCGACGGCGTCTGGCGCGACGGCACCGACCTCGTGGTAAGCGCGGCGGGGGCCGAGAGCTTCCGGCTTCCGCTCGCCGGCATCGCGTCGCTGCGCGGCGTCCACAACGCCCAGAACGCGGCGGCGGCCTTCGCGGCGGCGCGCGCGCTCGGCCTCGCGCCGGAGGTGATCCTGGTCGCGCTGCGCAGCTTTCCGGGGCTCGCCCACCGCATGGAGGAGGTCGGCCGCAAGGACGGCGTGCTGTTCGTCAATGACAGCAAGGCGACCAATGCCGATGCCGCGGAGCGCGCGCTGTCATCCTTCGACGACGTGTTCTGGATCGCCGGGGGCAAGGCGAAGGCCGGCGGCATCGCCCCGCTGGCGCCGCTCTTCCCCAGGATCCGCAAGGCCTATCTGATCGGCGAGGCGGCGCCGGACTTCGCCCGCACCCTCGCGGACGTGCCGCACGATTTGTCCGGGACGCTGGAGGCCGCGCTCGCCGCCGCCGCGCGGGACGCCGCCGCGGCGGGGCGCGCGCAGGCCGTGGTGCTGCTCTCGCCGGCCTGCGCCTCGTTCGATCAGTTCGCCAATTTCGAGGCGCGGGGCGACGCCTTCCGCGCCCTCGTGCGGGCGCTGCCGGGCATCGGCTGAGCGCCCGTCACCGCCTCACGGGACGAGCTTCTGATAGGTGTTCTTCAGTTCGTCCTGGATCACCGTCGCCTTGCCCTCCGCCTTCAGCAGCAGGGTATCGGCCGGCGTGACGGCCGAATAGGTCCAGCCCGCGGGCGGCTTCAGCCGTTCGCCGAGCTTGGGCAGATCGGCATAGGACAAGGTCGGGTCGACGATCTGCGCATAGGCCTGCATCACATAGACCGTCCCGTCGGGCGCCTTGAGCTGGAAGGTCGGCTTGCCGGCATCGAACTGGTAGACCGTCTCGCGGTCGATCGTGTGCTCGGAATAGGGCTTTTCCTGCAGTTCGAAAAGCGAGAGCTTGACCTCCGCCCGGCTCTCGAAGGTGATGCCGTTCAGCGTCAGGAGTTCGCCCTTGGCGGTTGCGCCCTTCGGGATGATGCGGTCCATGAGGAAATGGCGCGGCCCGTTCATGATCACGGTGACGGCGCCGAACTGCTTGCGCAAGGCGGGTTCCGACAGTCCCGCCCAGGCCGCCTGCGGGCAGTCATTGTGGCCGATCGTGCTGTAGACGGTCGCCTCGAGCCCGCGCAGCGAGAGAAGGATGGGCAGGATCTCGCAATAGCGGGCATCCCGCAGCTCCGGGCGCGGCGCGGAGGCCGCCTGCACGGCCGCCGCCTGCACGGCCGCCGCCGGCGCGGGTGGCGCGGCGGGCGTCTGCGGCGCTGCCGTTTGTGGTGCGGATGCTTGCGGTGCGGGCGTTTGCGCGAGCGCGCTCAGGGCCGATGCAGCCAGAGCGATCCCGCCGAAGAGCCAAGCTTTCATATCCCCTCCTCCGGCACGCCGGCCACAGCGCAGCGTGAACGTATCGGTTCGGGCGGACATTATGAGCGCGACGCGATCCACGGAAGGGGCGCGCGCCTCGCGGCCAAAAAACGCCAGGCGCGGCGCAGGGGCGCACCGGAACTCCATGCAGATCCTGCAGATCGATCGCGAGGGTGTCGCCCTCGACCCTTGGATATGGGGCGGTTTGGGAGCGCGAGACGGTGGGTGGGCCCCGATTCGGGGTGGGCCGGCCCGGTGACGCACGGGCGGCAAAAGCCTTGTTCCCGCCGCCCGGGCATGGCACCTCCTCCCGGTCCGAAACGGGAGCCGGCCTATGGTGCAGGAAGAGAACACCGCCTTCGTGGCGCCGCAGCGGGTCGCGGGGCTCGCCGAGCTGGCGGAGGGCTACGACCTCATCCTGTGCGACGTCTGGGGCGTGGTGCATAACGGCCTGACCGCCTTTCCCGCCGCCTGCGACGCGCTGAGCCGCGCCCGCGCAGGCGGGGCGAGCGTCATCCTGGTGTCGAATGCGCCGCGGCCTTCGGGCTTCATCGTCACCATGCTGGACCGGCTGGGCGTGCCGCGCGGCGCCTATGACCGGATCGTCACGTCGGGCGACGTGACCCGGTCGGTGCTCGCCGCCCGCCCCGGCGTGCAGATTTTCCACCTCGGCCCGCCGCGCGACATCGGCACGTTCGACGGGCTCGACCTCGTCGTCGGGCCGCTGAGTGCGGCCGAACTCGTGGTCTGCACCGGCCTGTTCGACGATGAGACCGAGACGCCGCTCGATTATGCCGAGCGGCTCGCCGACATGCACGCGCGCGATCTCACTTTCGTCTGCGCCAATCCCGATCTGGTGGTGGAGCGCGGCGCCAAGCTGGTCTATTGCGCCGGGGCGATCGCCAAACTCTATGACGAAATGGGTGGCCGGACGCATTATTGCGGCAAGCCGCACCGCCCGATCTACGAAACCGCTCTGGCGGAGGCCGCCGCGGTGCGCGGCGGTCCGGTGGGCGAAGGCCGGGTGCTGTGCATCGGCGATGCCCTGCGGACCGACATTATCGGCGCCACCGCCGCCGGCTTCGACAGCCTGTTCATCGCCTCCGGCATCCATGCCGAGGAGCTGAACGCCCAGGAGGGCGCCGAGCCGAGCCTCGAGGCGCTCGCCAACCTGTTTTCCGGCCATGCCCACCCGCGCGGCGTGATGCCGCGTCTCGCCTGGTGAGCGCCGGCGCGGGCGCGCGCCGCTTGACGCTTGCGGAGGCCTGCGCGAAGGGTGGCGTCGCCCGCCCCTCTCCGGCCCGATCTGCCGATGTCCTGTTCCGTCGATCCGCCTGATTTCCCCATCGTCGCGGGCCTCGCGCCCCTGCCGCCGGCTCTGCTGCGGCCGGTTTTGGCGATCGGCAATTTCGACGGGGTGCATCGCGGTCATCTCGCGGTGATCGAGGCGGCGCGCCGGATGGCGCGCGATCTCGGCCGGCCGGCGGCGGCGCTGACCTTCGAGCCGCACCCGCGCAGCTTCTTCCAGCCCGACCGCACCCTGTTCCGCCTCACGCCCGGCCCGCGCAAGCTGGTGCATCTGGCCCGCGCCGGCCTCGACGGCGCCATCGTGCTGCCGTTCGACGCCGCCTTGGCGGCGATCACGGCGGAGGATTTCCTCTCCGACATCCTGATCGACCATCTCGGTGTCACCGGCATCGTCGTCGGCTTCGACTTTCACTTCGGCCGCGGCCGTGCGGGATCCCCGGCTTTCCTCGCCGCGGAGGGGGCGCGGCTCGGCTTCCCGGTGGCGGTGGTGGAGCCGATGCGGGACGAGGGGGATCCGATCTCCTCGACGGCGATTCGCAACGCGCTCGCCGCCGGCCAGGTCGGCCATGCCGCGCACATGCTGGGCCGGGCCTGGTCGGTGGACGGAACGGTCGTTCACGGCGAGAAGCGCGGTCGTCTCCTCGGCTATCCCACCGCCAATATCGTGCTGCCGCCGGGCACCGAACTCGCCTTCGGCATCTATGCCGTGCGGGTCCATTTCGACGGCGCGGCCCATGACGGGGTCGCGAGCTATGGCCGGCGCCCGACCTTCGACAACGGCGCCGCCCTGCTCGAAGTCCATCTGTTCGATTTTTCCGGCGATCTCTATGGCCGGACGCTGGAAGTCGCGTTCCACGCTTATTTGCGGCCGGAATTGAAGTTCGACAGCGTCGACGCGCTCATCGTCCAGATGGACGCGGATTCCGCCGCCGCCCGGGAGATTCTCGCACAGCCGGAGCGGTTTTCCGGCTGAGCACGCGCCGATCGGCTCGCATCGCAAGTCGATCGGAAAACGCGTTCTCCAACATATCATTAGAGACGGATTTACCGATCCGGTTGGTTCAACCTGATCGGATCAGGCCCCGAGCGCGGGCAGGCGGCGGAATTAGGCTGCTCTTAACCGAGATGCGGCATCGTCGGCGCGATCCTGACAGAGAGACGATGCCCGCGCCCGCTGCCGATTCCCCCGCCGAAGACCGCCGCTCCCCCTTCGTGCGCCTCGCGGCGCTGCTCGCAGGGACGGAGCCGGGCCGGCCGGCGCTGAGCGCCGCCGTGGGCGAGCCGCAGCACGCCATGCCGGATTTCGTGCCGGACGTGCTGGCCGGGGCCGTGGGCGGGTTCGCCCGCTATCCCCGTGCCGAAGGCCTGCCCGCCTATCGCCAGGCGGTCGCCGGCTGGCTCGACCGGCGCTACGCCCTGCCGCGCCCGCTCGATCCCGAGCGGGAAATCCTGGTGCTGAACGGGTCGCGCGAGGGCCTCGTCTCCGCCGCGGCGATCGCGCGGCGCCTCGCGCCCGAGCGCGCCGGGCCGCCCGTCATGCTGCTGCCCAATCCCTTCTACGCCGCTTATGCCGCCGGTGCAGAGCTGGCGGGGTGCGAGGCGGTGGTGATGCCGACCACCCGCGCCAGCGGGTGGCTGCCCGACCTCGACGCCCTCGACCCGGCGCTGCTGGCGCGCACCGTCGCGGTGTTCATCGCCTCGCCCGCCAATCCGCAGGGCGCGATCGCCTCGCGCGCCTATCTCGCGCGGCTGGTGGCGCTCACCCGCGCGCATGGCGCGCTGCTGTTTTCCGACGAGTGCTATTCGGAAATCTATCTCGGCGATGCGCCGCCGGCCGGGATTCTGGAAGCCTGCGGTGGCGATTATTCCGGCGTGGTGGCGTTCAATTCGCTGTCCAAGCGCTCCTCTCTGCCGGGCCTGCGCTGCGGCTTCTGCGCCGGGGATGCCGATTTCTTGAAGGCGTTCCTCGCCTTTCGCTGGGTCGCCTCGCCCCAGGTTCCCGAGCCGCTCCAGGCGGTGGGCATCGCGGCCTATGCCGACGAGGTCCATGTCGCGGCCTCGCTCGCGCTCTATCGCGAAAAGTTCGACCTCGCCGACAGGGTGCTGGCCGGGCGGTTCGGCTATGAGCGGCCGGCCGGCGGCTTCTTCCTCTGGCTCGACGTCGGCGCGGCCGGCGGCGGGGAGGCGGCGGCGCTGCGGCTATGGGCCGAGCAGGGCCTGCGCGTCGTCCCCGGCGGCTATCTCGCGCGCCGCGATGCGACCGGCCAGAATCCCGGCGCGCCTTATATCCGCGTGGCCCTGGTTCACGATCTCGAAACCTGCCGGGAGGTGCTGGACCGCCTCCTCGCCGGGCTGAGCTGAAGGAGACGCGCCGATGCCCGCCGCCCGCCGCCGCCCCGCATCGCCCCTCGCGCTCCGGCCGCCGGGCTTCGGCATGGACTTTCTGCCGGAGAGCGCCCGCCGGGCCTTGCGCCGCCGCTCCAGCCAGATCGCCGGCACGGCGCTGCTCGGCTTCAGCCTGTTCTGCCTTGCCGCCATGGTCACCTGGTCGGCGACCGATCCGAGCCTGTCCAATGCCAGCCAGGCGGAGGTGAACAACCTGCTCGGCCGGCCCGGCGCCATCGTCGCCGATCTGCTGATGCAATTGCTCGGGCTCGGATCGCTGGCTCTGCTCCTGTCGCTGGCCTTCTGGGGCTGGCGGCTGCTGACCGCGCGCCCGTTGCGCCGCGAGCGGCTGCGGGCGGGGGCGCTCGCGGTCGGGGTGCTCGGGATCTGTGCCTTTCTCGGCGCGCTGCCGGCGCTTCCGGCCTGGCCGATCCCGGCGGGTCTCGGCGGGGCGATCGGCGATCTCTTCCTGCGCATTGCCGGACTGGTGCGCGGCGGCGAGGTGCGCACCCTCGATGCCGTGGCGATCGGGGCGGCGGGCTTTCTCTTCGGCCTTGCCGGCCTCTATTTCGGGATCAGCCGCCCGGCGGCGGGCGCGGCCCGGGCCGAGGCCGAGACCGATCCCGACGCGGACGAAGATTTCGATGCCGAGGATGCGCGCGACCGCCGCGCCATTTCGCTCGGCGCGCTGACCCATACGCTGCTCTCGGCCAAAGCGCGCCTGTTCCCGCGCCGCGACCGGCGCGCGGCGGAGCCCGGCCTCGCGCGGCGCGCGATGAGCGGCCTGTTCGCCGCGCCTCCGCCCCCGGTTTCGCCCCAGGGGCGGGTCGAGCCGCGCCTCGGCGGGGCCTTCGCGCCGCAGGTGCCGGAGCGCGGCGTCATCGCCGCCGATCCAATTCCGCTCTACGAAGAGGAGGAGCGCGCCTTCGCCGCTGCGCCGCCGCCGCCTGCGCCGCCCCGCAAAGCGTCCCCCGCGAGCCGCATGGCCCGGTCCGACGAGCCGCCGCCGCGCGGCCGCCCGGGCGTCTACCAGCATCCCGACCTCGCTTTGCTCGCCCCGCCGCCGCCCGCCAAGGCTCCCGCGATGAGCCCGGAGGCACTGAACGAAACGGCGCGCCTTCTGGAGGGCACGCTCGACGATTTCGGCGTGCGCGGCGAAATCATCCAGGTGCGGCCCGGCCCGGTCGTCACCCTCTACGAGCTGGAGCCGGCGCCGGGCATCAAATCCTCCCGCGTGATCGGTCTCGCCGACGACATCGCCCGCTCGATGAGCGCGATCTCGGCGCGCGTCGCGGTGGTCCCGGGGCGCAACGCGATCGGCATCGAACTGCCCAATGCCAAGCGCGAGAAGGTGTTGCTGCGCGAACTCCTCGCCACTTCGGACTTTTCCGAAAGCGGCCACAAGCTGGCGATCGCGCTCGGCAAGACGATCGGCGGCGAGCCGGTGATCGTCGACCTCGCGCGCATGCCGCATCTGCTGGTCGCCGGCACCACCGGGTCCGGCAAGTCGGTCGCCATCAACACCATGATCCTGTCGCTGCTCTACCGGCTGAAGCCGGAGCAGTGCCGGCTCATCATGGTCGATCCCAAGATGCTGGAACTCTCCGTCTATGACGGCATTCCCCATCTGCTCGCCCCGGTCGTGACCGACCCGAAGAAGGCGGTGGTCGCGCTCAAATGGGCGGTGCGCGAGATGGAGGACCGCTACAAGAAGATGTCGAAGCTCGGGGTGCGCAACATCGACGGCTTCAATGCCCGCATCGTCGACGCGGAGAAGAAGGGCGAGAGCATCGCCCGCACCGTGCAGACCGGCTTCGACCACGAGACCGGCGAGGCGATCTACGAGCGCGAGGAGATGGATCTCTCGCCGCTGCCGTACATCGTCGTCATCGTCGACGAGATGGCCGATCTCATGCTCACCGCGGGCAAGGACATCGAGGGCGCGATCCAGCGCCTTGCTCAGATGGCCCGCGCCGCCGGTATCCACCTCGTCATGGCGACCCAGCGCCCCTCGGTGGACGTGATCACCGGCACCATCAAGGCGAATTTCCCGACCCGCGTGTCGTTCCAGGTGACCTCCAAGATCGACAGCCGCACCATTCTCGGCGAGATGGGCGCCGAGCAGCTGCTCGGCCAAGGCGACATGCTCTACATGGCGGGCGGCGGGCGGATCAGCCGCGTCCACGGCCCGTTCGTGTCCGACGACGAGGTCGAGCGCATCGTGCGGCACCTCAAGACCCAGGGTGCGCCGTCTTATGTCGAGGCGGTGACCGCCGATCTCGACGAGGGCAGCGCGGAGGACGAGGATCAGGCGGTGTTCGACAAAGGCAGTTTCGGGGAGGAGGGGCAGGACCTCTATTCCCAGGCGCTGGCCGTGGTCGTGCGCGACAAGAAGTGCTCGACCTCCTACATCCAGCGCCGACTTCAGATCGGCTACAACCGCGCCGCCTCGCTGGTGGAGCGGATGGAGCGCGAGGGCCTGGTCGGCGCCCCCAACCATGCGGGCAAGCGGGAGATCCTGATGCCCGAAGCGGCGGCCGAGTGAGGCGGGGCCACAGGTTCGCCATAGGCGCGGCTTAGGAGGGATCGGTGACCGTGACACGCTTGTCCCGCCTGGAAGACCGCACCATGACCGCGCGCGCCGCCGCATCGCTCGTCTTCGCCGTCCTCGCGGCCGCCGCGTCGGCGGGATCCGCCGGCGCGCAGGGCGTCCTGCTGCCGCCCGGCGAGGTCCTGCGGCCGCGCGCCGACATTCCCGGCGCGGCGCAGCCGACCCTGTCCCAGATGTTTTCGCCGCAGGTGATCTTCCTGCCGCCGTCTTCCGCGTCGCCGCCGGCGTCGCGCCCCGCCGCCCCGGCGCAACCGGCCGCGTCACAGCCGGCCACGATCCAGCCGGTCGCGCTGCAGGCCGCGCCGGCCGCCTCCGTCCCGGCGGAGACCCGCGCCGCACCCCCCGTCATCGCCGCGCCGCCGATCCCGATGCCGGCCCCCCGGCCGGCCAGCGCCAATGCGGCTCCGGCCCAGACCCTGCCGCCGCCGACCCAACTCGCTGCGAGCCCGGCGCTGCCGGCGACCGTCGCGGCGCCGCAGCGCGACCAGAACCGGGCCGCGGGCGACACGTTGCAGAGGGTCTCGGACTATTGGAACCGGGTGCAGATGCTCTCGGGCACATTCGTGCAGGTCGATCCGGACGGCTCGCGCAAGACCGGCGATTTCTACATGCAGAAGCCGGGCCGCGTGCGGTTCGAATACGATGCCCCGGTGCCGCTCGAGCTGATCTCCAACGGCCAGTCGGTGGCGGTGCGCGACCGCAACCTCAACACCCAGGACATCACGCCTCTGTCCCAGACGCCGCTGCGCTTCCTGCTCGCCGAGCGCACCGACCTCGCGCGCGACCCGCACGTCGTGGGCGCCTATCAGGACAATCTCTATGTCACGGTGGTGATGGAGGAGAAGGTGCCGATGTTGGGCACCTATAAGCTCATGCTGCTGTTCGACGCCAAGGATTACACGCTGCGCCAGTGGATCGTCACCGATCCGCAGGGCTACGACACCTCGGTGGCGATCTCGAACCTCAATTATTCCGCCCGCCCCGACCCGAAGCTGTTCGTGATCAATTTCGAGCGCATGCTGCAATGACGCCCCGGCGGGCCTGATTGCAAATTGAACCACAGATGATATTCGACTCTCGAACGCGCCGCGGAGCGCGCCGGGAGGAGCCATGGCCGAGTATCCGGTAACGATCCCCTCCGACGGCCTCGACCTGTCGGGCGTGGTCAGCGTCCCCGACGACCTGGCGGAGGGCGCGCCGCGCGGCGCCTTCCTGGTCCTGCACGGTTTCGGCAGCACCAAGGAATCCGGCAATGTGATGGGACCGGCCCGGCTCCTCAATGCGCTCGGCTATGTCACGCTGCGCTTCGACATGCGCGGCTGCGGCACCAGCGGCGGCGAGCGCGGCCGGGTGATCTGCCTCGAACAGGTCGCCGACACCTCCAACGCCTTGACCTTTCTCGCGGGCCAGACGGGCGTCGATCCCGCCCGCATCGCGGTGGTCGGCACGAGCTTCGGCGGCGCGGTGGCCTGCTATGCCGGGGGCGTCGACCCGCGCATCGCGGCGGTGATCTCGAACGGCGGCTGGGGCAATGGCGCGCGCAAGTTCCGCGGCCAGCACGCGACGCCCGAGGCCTGGGCGCGGTTCCAGAAGATCCTTGCGGACGGGCCGAAATACCGCGCCGCCCATGGCCGGTCGCTGATGGTGGCGCGGGAGGATATCGTGCCCGTGCCGACCCATTTGAAGGACACGATGGCGCAGCAGCAGGTGAAGCTCTGGCCGGCCAATGCGCTCCAGGAATTCCCTGCCGAGACCGTGCAGAGCATGTTCGATTTCACCGCCGACGACGTGGTCGGGCAGATCGCGCCGCGCCCGCTCCTCCTGCTGCACAGCGCGTCGGATTCGGTGACGCCGACCGAGCAGTCGATCGCGCTGTTCCAGCACGCCCGCCAGCCGACCGAACTGCATCTGTTCAGCGATGCCGACCATTGGATGTTCGCCGAAGACAATCCGCGCGTCTGGGGCGCGATCCGGGCCTGGCTCGCGCGGTATTTTCCGGTGACCGCCCAATAATCGGACGTTATCCGCCGGTGACGTCGCGGGCGCGGGCGATCAGCCTGTCCATCAGGCCGGACAGGGTGGCAAGCTCTTCGGCGGAGAGCGCCGACCCGAGCGCCGCATAATCGTGCGCCGCGCCGGGCCAGGCGGCGGCGTGCAGCGCGGCGCCCGCCTCGGTCGCGGTGAGGGGAATGCGCCGCCCGCCATGCGGGTCGGTCCCGCCGGCGATCAGGCCGCGCCCGGTCAGCTCCCTGACGCCGCGATTGACCGCCATCTTCTCGAAGCCCCACAGGGCGGTGATCTCGTGCGCGGAGAGACCCGGGGCGTGGACCAGGGTGAGCAGCACCCGCCAGGCGACCAGAGACAGGCCGGAATGCAGGCTCGGATCGGCCTGGACGCGTCGCACCATCAGAGACGAGAGGACATGGATTCGCCAGAGCAGGGAAAGCTCGGTGCGCATCGCCGCCTCGGCGGCATCGAGGCGCGCCTGCGTCCGGGCCTGGGCGTCGGCGCGACGGCTGCGGCGCGGCGGGGAGGAAACCATGATCCGGGCGACTCCCTGCGGAACGACACCGGTCCGTCATAGAGCCATCCCGGGCCCGCCGGAAGGCGGCGGCGCCGGCCGCGCGGGGCCGACCATTTGGTATCGCGCGTGGCGAGCAGCCGGGCCTTCTCCGCAATGTCGGTCTCGAGATGCGCAGCGAAGGCGGCGCCGGGACGATACAGCGCTTTGGCGCATTCCAGCAGCGTGAGATGCGGGATCGATCCGCGCCCGGCATGGCCCCAGCGGAAAGGGGGCGGAGGCGGCGGCTTGATTAATTATCAAATGTTACTTAATTGACCGAGTGCCTCAGCGGGGGAGAGGGTCGTTGCGTTCCATGATCGAGATCCAGCGCCTGGCCTATGCCGCATTCGACACCCCGGATCCGGATCAGCTCGCCGCCTATTACGTGCAGGTGGTCGGTCTTTTCGAGGTCGCGCGCAGCGCCGGCACGATCCATCTCGCGAGCCCGGCCGGCGAAACCTGCGTCGTCCTCGCCACGGGCTCGCAGACCGCCTGCCGTGCGCTCGGCTTTCAAATCGCGGCGGGGGAGGGCCTCGCCGGCGTCGCGCATCGGCTGGAGGGGCACGGCATCGCCGCGCAGATCCGCCGTGATCCCCAGCCCGGCATCCCCGAGGCGCTCACCTTTCTCGATTGCAACGGCACCCGCCTCGAGCTGTTCGCCGCCGCTCCGTCCCGCGCCGGTGTCGCACCCAGCCCGGCGATCGCGCCGCTGAAGCTCGGTCACATCGCTTTCTTCGTCGCCGACATCCAGGCGGCGGTCGCCTTCTATCGCGACATATTGGGCTTCCGTGTCGCCGATTGGATGGAGGATTTCTTCGTTTTCCTGCGCTGCGGGCCGGACCACCACACCTGCAACTTCATCGCCTCGCCCCGCCGCGGCATGCACCATCTCGCCTTCGAGCTGCGGGACTGGGCACATGTCCAGTCGGCCTGCGACTGGCTGTCCCGCAGCGGCTACAAGCTCACCTGGGGGCCGGGCCGCCACGGCATCGGCCACAACATCTTCACCTATCACCGCAACCCGCAGGGGCAGATCATCGAGCTGTTCACGGAACTCGATACGATGTCCAACGAGGCGCTGGGCTATTATGATCCGCGCCCGTGGCACCGAGACCGCCCGCAGCGCCCCAAGGTTTGGAGCGTGGAGAACGCGGTCAATCTCTGGGGCGACGGGCCGCCGCCGGGTCATCGGGACTGATCGGCATCGGTCATCCGCGTCCCGGCGGGCGCACCGCTCGGGTGTGGCGTGCCGCCTGGGGCCGAAACGAACAGTGTCCCGCAAGCGGAGGCCAGACGTCCCATGACCGACACCCCGTCCCCGGCGAAGGGGGGTGCGCCTTTGCGCGATCCCGCGCACCTGCACGCTCTCGTGGTCCGCATCTTCACACGCCTCGGATCGAGCGCCGCCGACGCCGCGACCTTGGCCGACATGCTGATCTGGTCGCATCTCACCGGCCGGGACGGCCATGGGGTGGTGCGCGTGCCCTGGTATGCCCAGATGGCGCGCAGCGGCGAGCTGGATCCGAAAGGACAGCTGACCGTGGAGCGCGAGCTGCCGGCGACGCTGCTTCTCGACGCCAATCGCGCCGCCGGCCCGATCGCCATGGTCGCCGCCACCGACCGCGCGGTGGCCCGCGCCCGCACCCAGGGCGGATGCTTCGCGATGGTCCGCCGCACCACCCATACCGGGGCGATCGGCTATTACGCGTTGCGCGCGGCGGAGGCGGGCCTCGCCGCGCTCGTCATCTGCTCCGGCAAGCCGATCATGGCCTATCACGGGGCCAAGGTGGCGAGCCTGCCCACGGGGCCGATCGCCATCGCGGTGCCGGGCGGGCCGAGCGGGCCGCTTTTGCTCGACATGGCGACCAGCATCGCCTCGTTCGGCCGGCTCCGTCAGCTCGCGGCGCGCGATGCCGAGATCCCGGAAGGCTGGGCGCTGGACAAAGACGGCCAGCCGACCACGCGGGCGCGGGACGGCGTCATCCCGCTTCCGCTCGGCGGCCCGAAGGGGTCGGGCCTCGCTCTGA
This sequence comes from Aquabacter spiritensis, assembly GCF_004346185.1. Lineage (GTDB taxonomy): Bacteria > Pseudomonadota > Alphaproteobacteria > Rhizobiales > Xanthobacteraceae > Aquabacter > Aquabacter spiritensis. The sequence continues at coordinate 151,402 of NZ_SMAI01000002.1, forward strand.
TGTTCGAGGCGCTGACCGGGATGCTCTCCGGCGCCCCGGTTCTGGTGCCGACGCTCGCCGATCCCGACGGGCCGGGCCGGGGCTCGAGCGCGCTGATCATGGTGATGGACCCCGCCGCCTTCGGCGCGCCGGAGGCGTTCGCGGACGAGGTCGAGGCACTGCGCGCCGCGATCAAGGCGCTGCCGCGCCAGGACGGGGTCGAGGACATCCTCCTGCCCGGCGAGCGCTCCAAGGCTTTGATGGCGACCCGGCTGCGCGAGGGCGTGCCGGTGCCCGACGCGCTGATGGCGGATCTCGCGGCGCTGGCGGGCTGAGGCCGGGGAAAGGGTCGGAAAGGGGCATGGCGGCCGTGTCCGGCCGCCATGCGGGGGGCGTCACATCAGCGTGTCGTGCGCGGCGGTCTCCGCCGCGACGGCGTGATCATGGGCGGCATGCGCCGCTTCCAGCGCGGCGGTCCATTCCGCGATCGCGCTGGCATCCTTGGCGGCGATGTTCGCCAAAGTCAGTTCCGAAAGCGCGACGTCGGTCAGCTTGTAGGTCTGGTTGTTGCCGTCGATCGTGATCACCGTCGAGCCGTTCACTTCGGCGATGGAGAAATTGTTCTTCGTCATCCAGCTGAAGTCGAGCGTGTCGAGGGCGGTGTCGAAATTGATCACCTTGTTGGTTCCCCAGGCCCAGGTGATGGCGAATTTGTCCGCCACGCCATTGCCGACATGCCCCTCTTCCGCCGCATCGTCATTGACGATCGTGCCGATCGCCGTCGGATCCGCGAGGGTCGCGCCCGAGGCGTTGGAGAGCGTGACGGTGAAGGTCTCGTTCCCCTCGACCACCGTGTCGCCGAGAATGTCGACATGGATCGTCTTCGAGGTCTCGCCGGCCGCGAAGGTGACCGTGCCGGTTGAGGCGGCATAGTCCGCGCCTGCGGTCGCGGTTCCATTCGCCGTCGCATAGGCGACCGTCACCGGCCCCGTCGCGGCCTTGTCCAATGTCACCACGAACATGAAGTGAACATGGTCGCCATTGCCCTCGGCGACGGACATGTCGGCGATGGAGAGCGCGGGCAAAGTCGGCGCGGCATCGTCGTTGACGATCGTGCCGATCGCCGTCGGATCCGCGAGGGTCGCGCCCGAGGCGTTGGAGAGGGTGACGGTGAAGGTCTCGTTCGCCTCGACGGCCGTGTCGCCGAGGATGTCGACATGGATCGTCTTCGAGGTCTCGCCGGCCGCGAAGGTGACCGTGCCGGTTGAGGCGGCATAGTCCGCGCCTGCGGTCGCGGTGCCGTTGGACGTGGCGTAGGCGACCGTCACCGGCCCCGTCGCAGCCTTGTCGAGCGTCACCACGAACATGAAGTGGACGTGGTCGCCATTGCCTTCCGTCACCGACATGTCGGCGATGGAGAGCGCCGGCAAAGTCGGCGCGGCGTCGTCATTGACGATCGTGCCGGTGGCGGTGGCGTCGGCGATGGTGGCGCCGGCGGCATTGGACAAGGTGACGGTCAGCGTCTCATTGCCCTCGGCGAGGGTGTCGCCGAGGATGTCGACATGGATCGTCTTCGAGGTCTCGCCGGCCGCGAAGGTGACCGTGCCGCTCCCCGCGACATAATCGGCGCCGGCGGTCGCCGTGCCGTTGGACGTGGCATAGCCGACCGTGACCGGTCCCGTCGCGGCCTTGTCCAAAGTCACCACGAACATGAAATGGACATGGTCGCCATGGCCTTCCGTCACCGACAGGTCGGCGATGGAGAGCGCCGGCAGCGCCCCGGCATCGTCGTCTCCGGTCACGCCGTCGGTCGCGCCGGACGCCCCCGCGACCGTGCCGCCGCCGGCGATCGGCAGGTTGAAGTCGACGATCTGGCTGTTGTCCGCCTGCCCCATGCCGATCTTGTTGGACAGGTCGTCCTCGCGGACCTGGGTGAAGGTGAATTCGAAGTTCGCCCCCGAGAGCTCGGCCCGCGTGACGCCGAGCAGAATCAGCTTCTGCCCCGTGCTGAGGTCGGAGATGACCACGCCCTCGGCGCTGTCGGCCATCGTGAGATTTTCACGGCTGCCGTAGAATTTGAAGCTGACCACGTCGGTCGCGGGGTCGAAGGCCACCCGGTCGACCTGCCCGACCTCGTGGGAGCGCATATAGACGGTGTCGTCCGCGAGAACCGGGCCGTTCTCCCAGGCGAGGGCGCCGCTCAGCGCCTCGCGCAGATGGTTGTTGTCGATATAGTCGAAATTCTCGACCGTCAGATCGGCGAGCCGCACGCCCTGCACGATGATCGTCTCGCCGCTCCAGGGACTCATGAAGCCGAAGCCCTGGGGCGTGTCGATGATGATGAAGGAGTGGATATTGGCGTTGCCGAGGTCGATCCGGTCGACCGCCGGGTCGAAGCCGACAATGTCGGCGCCGCTCACCGAATTGATGAGATAGACGGTGCCCGTTCCGGTTCCGGGATCCTCGTCCGCATCGTCGTCGGTGATCCGGCCGATCGCCGTGCCGTCGGCGATGCTCGCGCCGACCGCGTTCGACAGCGTCAAGGTGAAGGTCTCGTCGGTCTCGGCGGTGGTGTCGCCGGAGACCGCCACATGGACCATTTTCGAGGTCTCGCCGGCCGCGAAGGTCAGCGTCCCCGTGAGCGCGGCATAGTCCGACCCGGCGGACGCGGTGCCGTTGGCGGTGGTGTACGTCACCGTCACCGGCCCGGTCGCGGGCTTGTCCAGGGTGACGATGAACATCATCTCGGCCGTGCCCGCATCGCCTTCGCGCATCGTCACGTCGGCGACCGAGAGCGCCGGCGGGGTCGCCGCCGTGTCGTCGTCGGTGATCGTGCCGATGCCGGTCGCGTCCGCGATCGTCGCGCCGGAGGCCCCCGAGAGCGTGACGGTGAAGGTCTCGTTGCCCTCCACCAGGCTGTCGCCGCTGATCTCGACATGGACCGGCTTGGAGGTCTCCCCGGCCGCGAAGGTGATCGTGCCGCTGGTGGCGACATAATCCGCACCGGCGGTCGCGGTCCCGTTCCCGGTGGAATACGCCACCGTCACCGGCCCGGTCGCGGGCTTGTCGAGCGTGACCGTGAAGGTGACATGGACGTGCTCGCCATTGCCCTCGCTCACCGCGACGTCGGCGATCGACAATGCGGGCAGCGCGGGGGCCGCGTCGTCATTGGTGAGGGTGCCCGTCGCGGTGCCGTCGGCGATGGTCGCCCCGCTCGCATTGGTGAGGCTGACCGTGAAGGTCTCGCTGCTCTCGACGACCGTGTCGCCGGTGACGGTGACCTGGATCGTCTTCGACGTCTCGCCGGCGGCGAAGGTCAGCGTGCCGCTCGCGGCGACGAAATCGCTGCCGGCCGTGGCGGTGCCGCTCGCGGTGGAATAGCCCACCGTGACCGGCCCGGCCGCGGCGGCCGACAGCGTCACGGTGAAATTGATCAGCTTGGTGCCGGAATTGCCCTCCGTGACCGCGGCGTCGGCGATCGAGAGGCTGGGTGTCGCCGGCCCGGCTGTGTCGAAGGCGGCATCCCATTCGGCGATCGCGCTGCTGTCCTTGGCGCGGATATTGGCCATGGACAGTTCGGAGAGCGCGACGCCGTCGAGCTTGTAGGTCTGGTTGTTGCTGGCGATCGTGATGACCACCGAGCCGTTCACCTCCGCGATGGAGAAATTGTCGGCCTGGAACCAGCCGAAATCCAGGATGTCGAGGCCGGGATCGAAGGCGAGGACCGTGTTTGTGCCCCACTGCCAGGTGATGGTCGTGACGGTCGGCACGCCGTCTCCGCCGCCCTCACCGCCATCGCCGCCATCGTCTCCGCCGTCATCCCCGCCATCGTCGCCGCCGCCGGTCCCGCCGCCGTCGCTCTGCGTTCCGTCCCAGCCGGAATAATCGGAGACGATGCCGTCAGCGTTGAAATCGTCGCTCCACAATTCTTCGGCGAAGGCGAGCGTCTTGCCCGACTGGTGGGCGGCGATGAGGACGCTGACGTCGGGGGAATCATAGCCACCGAACTGCTGGATATATTTCAGGATCGAAGTGCCGTACTCGTCCGCCGAGGCCGTGCCCCGCGTGAGAAGATCGAGCGTGCCCCAGGCGCCGCGCAGATGGGCGGCGGCAAGAATGCCGGTGAGGGTGAGGGTCACCGTGACGGTCTGGCCGTTGGTGTCGGTATAGGTGCGCTCGGCGCCGATCAGCGCATCGAGGCTGGTGCCCCGGGCCTGGAGCCCGCTTTCGATGACGTTGAGATTGAAGCCGAAAGCATCGAGGATCAGGACTTCCTGGATGTCGGTCTTCAGTTCCGCGAAGCTGTCGAGGCCGTTCTTGCCGGTAAAGGTGCCGGTCCACTGGTTCCCGGTCGTGCCTTGATAATAGCCGAGATCGTTGAGCAGGGCCTCGCCGAACTGGTATCCGACAAAGCCGAGGGCATTGACGGACGTATATTGCATCTCCCGCCAGGTGATCTGGCCGGCTTGGTAGGCGTTCCAGTTCGCGTCTCCGACCCAGCCCCGGATCTGCCATTCGGTGATCTGGCCGGACAGATAGCGATCATAGTCGACCCCGGATTCGAACGCCCGCAACGCATTCAAGAAATCCGTAAAGCCCCCGTTCGACATCTGCAACTCCCGCTTGCACGCCGGCGCCGCGGCAATTTAATACCGCGCATCCAGCCGACGTACTCTTAGCTAAAGCTAGGCAAAGGTCCACTCAGGGGGAGCGAAAATATTTCTGCTCAACCAATTATCGAAGACGCAATATTTGACGGTCCCGGTTCGTATATTTCGGACATGGCTGCTGCGCCGCAAAAAGCGTCACAGTTCGCTGCATTTTCGATCAAATTCCCTTACGGGCTGTCGGTCGTTTCCACGGCGGATTTCGCCTTGCGGGACGCCTCGGAGGGTGCGATTCGGCTGGGACGGAACCAGCGATCACGTTCGCTCGATTTCATCCGACGGAGCGCTGGGCGTGCGCATCTGTCCCAGCGCCTCGCGCAGCCGGAGCGCCGCGGTTCGGCCGACCGGAACTGGCTCGGTCAGGCCGCTGAAGGTGAGCCGGACATCGTCGCGCGTGCGGGAATCGATGCGCCGCAGCCGCGCGCGGTTGATCATCAGGGAGCGGCCCAGCCGCAGGAAAGGCGGGCAGGGCAGCACGGTCTCGAAATGCCCGAGCGTGCGCCAGATCATCAGGGCGGGCTGGTCGGCGAGCAGGATGCGGGTGAAGTCGCCGTCCGCGCGCAGCGCGACGATGTCGCCCGGCGCGGCGAGGACCGTGCGATTCGGGGTGCGCAGCTCGATCAGCCCGGCCGCGTCGCGCGCGGGCGCCGCCGCCTGCAGCCGCTCGATCCGCGCCAGCGCTTCGGCGAGGCGCTCGGGGGCGACGGGCTTCAGGAGATAGTCGACCGCCTCCACCTTGAACGCCTCCACGGCATATTCGGCATAGGCCGTGACGAAAACGATCTTGGGCGGGGTTTCGAGCCCCGCGAGAAGGTCGAAGCCGTCGGCGCCGCCGAGCTCGATGTCGAGAAACACCGCGTCCGGCCGGGTCCGGGCGATCAGATCCAGCGCATCCGCGATGCCCTCGGCCTCGCCCGCGATCTGCACGCCGGCATGCGGGGCGAGCAGCCGGCGGATGGCGCGGCGCGCGAGCGGTTCGTCGTCGACGATCAGGACCCTGAGCATGGCGGCCCCTCCAGCACCAAAGTCGCCACCACGCGGTCCGCGTCCGCCGTCCCGCCGCGGCCCGAGGTTTCGCGCAGCGCGAAGCTGTGGCGGCCGGGATAATGCACGTCGAGACGCCGCCGGACATTCTGGAGACCGATGCCGCGCCCCCTGCGGCGGGTGACCGTGGCGTCCAGGCTGCCGGTATTGGCGATCTTCACGGTCAAAGCGTCGGCCACGACCGTGATCTCGACCTCGACCTCGAGCCCATGGGCGCGAGCGCCGTGCTTGACCGCGTTTTCCACCAGCGGCTGGAGCAGGAAATTGGCGATCGGCCGCCCGGCGGCCGCCGGGTCCAGGCGGAGCCGGGTGCGCAGCTTCTTGCCGAACCGCGCCTCCTGGATCCGCAGATAGGCGGCGAGCGAGGCCACCTCGGCCTCGATCGGGACCACCGGCCGGTCGATCCCCGCCAGGGAATGGCGGAGATAGTCGGTAAGGTCGCGCATCATGGCGAGCGCAGCCTTGGGGTGCTCCGGAATCTCCTCGGCCACCCCGTTCAGCGCGTTGAACAGGAAGTGCGGATCGAGCTGAAGCCGCAAATGCTGGATTTCGGTGCGCAGTGCCTCGGCCTCTGCGGCCAAGGCACGCCGGGTCTCGCTTTCCCGCTCGACCGTGGTGCAGATCCAGAAATAGCCGATGCTCCACGCCGAGAGGACGAAGGTGTAGTGGATGAGCGGGATGCCGACCTGTTCGAGTTGTCCCCATTGCGGGATCGACCAGCCGGTCAGGGAGCGGAATGCCGCGGCGATCGCGATCACGATCGCCGCGGCGGATCCGGACACAATGAAGATCGTCGCGACGGCATAGGCGGTGATCCGATTGTCGGGAATGAGCCGGGCATAGAGCCAGCGCAGAACGCCCGAGAGTGCGATCAGCACCGGATAGACCGCGATCGTCAGAAGCAGCGCGATGTCGATGTCGCGATAGGCGAGCTGCCGGTTCACCACGTCGATGATGCCGAACAGCGACCAGCCGATGATCTGCGCGCGCCAGAAGAGCGGCAAGGCGGACCAGCGCGCCACGACCTCTTCCTTCCAACGCATCAGCATTCGCCCGCCTCGGCTTGGGCGCGGCTGCGCCGGGCGAGAGCAAAGGCCATTCCGGGCCGGCCGGCAAGATGCCGGCGGGCAAGATGGTGGGGAGCCCGCCGCTGCGCACCGCGCCCGGCTCGCCGAATTTCCTGCCGTCTTCATCGAGTGCCGCGGGCGCTGGCGGTGCGCATTCCCCAACGCCATGGCAAGACCGGCGCGACAAGCTGGGCAGCCGATCAGGAGCAAGACCCATGGCGAACATCACTTACGCCGTCGCGGACGATTGGGGTTCCGGGTTCGTCGGCAGCATGACGGTCGCGGCCGGACCGCAGGCCATTTCGGGTGGGTGGACCGTCGAATTCGATGCCGGGTTCGACATCACCAATATCTGGGGCGCCGAGATCGTCAGCCGCACCGGCACCCATTATGTGATCCGCGCGGCGGCCTGGAACGGTGACGTCGCCGCCGGCGGCGCCGTGACCTTCGGCTTTCAGGCGACACCCGGGGCCGGCGGCACCGCCGCGGGCGGCTTCGCGGTGAACGGCGCGCCGGTCGAGGGAACGCCGCCCGATCTGCCCGAGGAGCCCGAGACCCCCGAAGAGCCCGAGACTCCGGAAGAGCCGGAGACGCCGGAAGAGCCGGACGCCGGCGGCCCCGGCCGGATGTTCCAGATCACGACGTCGGGTCCCGACATCGTCGGCTTCGATCCGGCCAGGGACAAGCTCGATCTCGGCGACGTGTCGGTCCACAATTTCATCGTCGTCGACACCGCCGAAGGCGTCGGCTTCATGAATCCCTGGTCCGGCGAGGTCGCGGTGCTGGTTGGCGTCTCACTCGGCCAGCTCACGATCGACAGCTTCGCGCCGATCCAGAACGACCATCTGCGCCAGGATCTGTCCGGCGCCTTGGCCTGGGAGCACGGCATCACGGCCGCCCCCGGCACCGTCTATGCCCGTTCGCATGAAATCGGCCAGATCGACCGCGTCTCCTTCGATCCCGCGACCGACATCGTCGACTTCCGGTATTTCGGCACGCGCGAGCAGGTCTATATGGAGGACAGCCCCGAGGGGGTCGTGATCTCCAATTCCGGCACCGGCCAGGCGCTCATTCTGCTCGGCGTGGAAAAGGCGGATCTGTCCGCGGAAAACTTCCTCTTCCATTTCGCCCAGGCGCGCGAGGACCGCATTCCGCAGCAGCTCGGGGTCGCCCCGGTTCCCGATTCGCAGATCCTGCCCCAGGGTGTCCCCATCGCCGGCACCAATGATTGGCCGACCGGCGACGGCGGCGGCGCGCCCCCCACCGGGACGGTCGGGACCACCACGACGATCGGCTGGGACTATGGCAGCCATATCGAGATCGACTTCGATCCGGCCACCGACACGCTCGATTTCGGCTGGTTCAAGGATTACGAATTCGCCGTGACCGAGACCGCTTCCGGCCTCGTCATCGCCATCACCGGCAACAACCAGACCTATACCTTGCCGGGCGTCGCGCTCTGGCAGCTCGAAATCACCAATATCATCGCGTTGGACAATGGCGCGCGCGCCGAATGGCAGGGGCTGATCAACGCCGCCGTGCCGCCGGCCGCCCTGCCGGTCCTCTCGCTCGACGATGCCAGCGTCGCGGAGGGCGATTCCGGCGTTTCGTTGATCCAGTTCACGGTGCGCCTGAGCGCGCCGTCCGACGCCTCGGTCAGCGTGAGCTATTCGACCCTCAACGGCACCGCGACCGCCGGCCAGGATTATGCCTCGGCGGTCGGCACCGTGACCTTCGCGCCGGGCGAAACCGAAAAGCAGATCGCGGTCCAGGTGCTCGGCGACACGCTGGTCGAGCTGGACGAGCGCTTCAGCCTGCATCTGTCCGCGGCGAGCGGGGCCACCATCATGGACGGCTCGGCGCTCGGCACCCTCGCCAATGACGATGCCGACACGACGCCGGACGTGCTCCCTGCCGTCTCGATCGCCGATCTCTCGGTCGCCGAGGGCGACGGCGAGCACATGCACTTCATGTTCCTCGTCACCCTCGACAAGGCCGCACCCGGGCCGGTGAGCGTCGCTTACTCGACCGCCAATGGCAGCGCCCTCGCGGGCACGGATTACGCCGCCGGGAGCGGTGTCGTGACCTTCGCCGCCGGCGAGACCTCGAAGATGGTGCATGTCGATATTCTCGGCGACACGATGGTCGAGGGCGACGAGACCTTCACGGTCACGTTGTCGGCGCCGAACGGCGTCACCATCGCCGACGGCATGGCGACCGGCACGATCCTCAACGACGATGCGGCGGCGCCGGCGCTGCCGGCGGCCTCGATCGGCGACCTGTCGGTGGTCGAGGGCGATGGCGGGCATGTGCATTTCATGTTCGTGATCACGCTCGACCGCGCCGCGTCCGGGCCGGTGAGCGTCGCTTACGCGACCGCGAACGGCAGCGCCCTCGCGGGGGCCGACTATGTCGCAGAAAGCGGCGTCGTGACCTTCGCGGCGGGCGAGACCTCGAAAATGGTGCATGTCGACATTCTCGGCGACACTTTGGTCGAGGGCGACGAGACCTTCACCGTGACCCTGTCCGCTCCGAACGGCCTCACCATCGCCGATGGCACGGCGACCGGCACGATCCACGACGACGATGCGGCGCCCCCCGTCCTGCCGGCTTTGTCGATCGGCGACGTCGCGCTCGCCGAGGGCAATGCCGGCAGCGCCACCATGATGTTCACCGTCACGCTGTCCCAGCCGGCCGCAGGCCCGGTGACGGTGCAGTACGCCACTTCGAACGGCACTGCGACCGCCGGCTCGGACTATGCTGCGGTCTCCGGTACGCTCACTTTCGCAGCCGGCGAGACCTCGAAAATGGTCCATGTCGCGCTCGTCGGCGACATGTCGGTCGAGGCGAACGAGGCCCTCTTCGTCACGTTGTCCAATGCCAGCGGCGCCACCCTCGCCGACGCGTCGGCGACCGGCACCATCCTCAATGACGACGTTGCCGCCCCGCCCGCGGGGGGGACGACGCTCGATTACGTGGTCAACGACAATTGGGGATCCGGCTTCGTCGCCGCGATGACTCTCGGCGCGAGCAGTGCCGGGCTCGATGGCTGGACGGTGGCGTTCGACGCCGGCTTCACCATCACCAATATCTGGAACGCCGTCATCGTCAGCCATGTCGGCACCCATTATGTGGTGCGCAACGCCGCCTGGAACGGCAAGGTCGGCGCCGACAAAGAGGTGAGTTTCGGCTTCCAGGCGACCCCCGGCAGCGGCGGCACCGCGGCCACCGGCTTCCTGGTCAATGGCGCGGCGGTGGGCGAGGCGCCCGCCCCCGTTCCGCCCAGCCTGTCGGTCGGCGACGCCAGCGTCATGGAGGGCGATTCCGGCACCGCGCAGCTGATGTTCACGGTCACCCTCTCGGCACCCTCCGCGACGCCGGTGACGGTGAATTATGCCACCGCCGATGGAACGGCGCGCGCGGGCAGCGACTATGCCGCCCTGTCCGGCACGCTCACCTTCGCGCCGGGCGAGACCTCGAAGATGGTCCATGTCGCGGTCGCGGGCGACACCGCCGTCGAGGCGGCCGAGACGCTGACGCTTGCTCTGTCCAATGCCGGCGGCGCCACCCTGGCCGATGGCAGCGCCACCGGAACCATCCTCAATGACGACGTCGCCCCTGTGCCGACCCTGTCGGTGGCGGATGTCGGCTTCGCCGAGGGATCGGCGGCCGCGCCAGGCATGGCGATGTTCACGGTGACGCTTTCGGCCGCCTCCGCGACCCCGGTCACCGTCGCCTATGCCACCCAGAACGGCACGGCGGGAGCGGGAAGCGATTATGCCGGCATTTCCGGCACGCTCACCTTCGCGCCGGGCGAAACCAGCAAGATGATCCATATCTCGGCGATCGGCGACGGCGTGGTGGAGGCCGACGAGACCTTCCAGCTCGTCCTGTCCGCCCCCGTCGGCGCGACCCTCGCCGACGCGACGGCGATCGGCACGATCCGCAATGACGATGCGGTCGGCCCGGCGCCGGATCTGCCGACCGTGTCGGTCGGCGACGTCGCCGTCACCGAGGGCGATCCCGCGACCGGCGCGGCGGCCGAGGGCTGGTTCTCGACCCGCGGCAACCAGATCGTCGACGCGGCCGGCAACACGGTGCAGCTTTCCGGCGTCAACTGGTTCGGCTTCGAATCCTCCAATGCCGCCCCGCACGGCATCTGGACCCGCGGCTATAAGGAGATGATGGACCAGATGGCGGATCTGGGCTTCAACACGATCCGCCTGCCATTCGCCAGCGACATGCTGCGCGCCACCAGCGCGAGCGGCATCGATTATTCCAAGAATCCGGATCTGGTCGGCCTGACCCCGCTCCAGATCATGGACAAGGTGGTCGCCTATGCCGGGGAGATCGGCCTCAAGATCATCCTCGACCATCACCGCTCCTCGCTCGGCGCCGGCACCTCCGAGAACGGCCTCTGGTATGATGGCGGGCATTCCGAGGCGCAGTGGATCGCCGACTGGCAGATGCTGGCGCAGCGTTATGCCGGCGATCCGACCGTGATCGGCGCCGACCTCCACAACGAGCCGCACAACGGCACCTGGGGCGGTGGCGGCGCAAACGACTGGGCGGCGGCCGCCGAGCGGGCGGGCAATGCGATCGGCGCGGTCAATGCCGACTGGCTGATCTTCGTCGAGGGCATCGGGTCCTATGAAGGCGACAATTATTGGTGGGGCGGCAACCTCCAGGGCGTGCGCGACCGGCCGATCGACCTCGATGTCGACAACAAACTGGTCTATTCGGCACACGATTATCCCAACTCGATCTATGCCCAGCCCTGGTTCCAGGACCCCGATTTCGCCGCCGATTTGCCGGCGAAGTTCGACGAGATGTGGGGCTACATCTATCGCGAGAACATCGCCCCGGTGCTGATCGGCGAGTTCGGCACGCGCCTTCAGGACCCTAAGGACGCGCCCTGGTTCGAGGCGATCACCTCGTATCTCGCGGGCGATTTCGACAATGACGGCGTCTCCGATCTCGCCCCGGGCGATCAGGGCATTTCCTGGACCTATTGGTCGTGGAACCCGAATTCGACCGATACCGGCGGCATCCTCGCCGATGACTGGCGCACCGCCATTTCGGAGAAGCTCGCTTATCTCGAGCCGATCCAGTTCGACTTTTCGACCGACGTGCCGGGCGGCGACGGCGGCGGGGCGCCGGTGGTCACCCAGGCCGATTTCCTCGTGACGCTGTCGGAGGCGTCCGGCGAGGCGGTGACGGTCGGCTATCACACCCTGGCCGGGGATGCCGACGCGTCCGACTTCACCCCGGTGAGCAGCACGATCACGTTCGCGCCCGGGGAAGTGAGCAAAGTGATCTCGGTCGCCGTCACGCCCGACACTCTGGACGAGGCCGACGAATATTTCCTGCTGATGCTCACCGATGCGCAGGGCGCGATGATCGGCATGGCGGAGGGACGCGCGACCATTCTCGACGACGACGCCGCGCCGGTCGATCCTGTCGATCCGGATCCGGTCGATCCCGGCGAAGACCCGGACGATCCGGCCCCCACGGGCGATCTCGAAGCCATGCTCGCGGTGATCGATTCGTGGGGATCGGGCTTCAATGCCGCGGTGACCCTCCACAATGACGGGGCGGCGGCGAGCGGCTGGCAGATCGAGATCAGCATGCCCTACGAAATCACCGACATCTGGAACGCCGAAATCGTCTCCCGCGACGCCGACGGCTATGTCATCCGCAACGCGGCCTGGAACGGGGCGCTCGGTGCCGATGACGAGGTGAGCTTCGGCTTTATCGGCGCGGGGTCGGTCAATCCCGGCTTGATCGACCTGTTCGCCTGATCGCCGCCCCCGCCGCCTCCGGCCTCCGCCGCCCGCACGGGCGCCGGGCGCGGCACGGCTCCGGGCGTTCCCCGACGCCCGGAGCCGCTGCGCGCGCGGTGCCGGACTGGCGCTGAACTGGGCGGCTCCCTGCCGCAATAACGGGCGCGGTTCCGCTTTGTCGGGAATCGGCCCGCAGCCAGATCTTCACTTTCCCTTACGGACGAACACGCGGCCCCGCGGCGCACGTGGCACGGCCCTTGCTTTCCCCTTAAGAAAATTGTTTGCGCAAGGGGAACTGTTCATGTCCACAGAGAAGACACGCGCTCCGGCCCTGTCCGCCTCCGGCGCTGCGTCCTCCGTCACCCGCCGGTCCGTCCTGGTGGGATCGGTCGCAGCCGCGACCGCTCTCGCCATGCCGGCGATCGCCCAGGCGCGGACCAAGGTCAAGCTCGGCTATTGGCCGATCTCCGGCGGGCTTGCCTTCTTTTCGGCGGTCGAGGAGGGCTATTTCGCCGAGGCGGGGATCGATATCGAGGCAGTCAAGTTCGCTGGTCCCAATCAGGTCGTCGAAGCCATCATCGCCGGCCGTGTCGAGGGCTCGGCGAACGGCACCTCCTCGCCGACCCTGGCGCTCGCGGATGCCCAGGCGCCCGGCTCGATCAAGCTGTTCTGCCTCAACTTCGCCAATGCGACCTACGTCATCGACCACATCATCGTGCCGAAGGACAGCACGCTGACCTCGGTCAAGGAGATTGCCGGCAAGCGCTATGCCTGCGGTCCCGGCATCAACAACGTCACGCTCGCCAAGGCGGTGCTCGAAGGCGCCGGCATCGCTGCGCCCAAGGTGATCGAGCTGCCGGTGCCACAGCTTCTCCCCGCGCTCGCCGCCGGCCAGGTCGATGCCGCCTATGTCCTCGAACCGACCGCCGTGGTCGGCCGCAAGCAGAATATCTCCAAGATCCTCGAAACCGCCGTGGTCTCGCGCTACGTCTTCGGCAATCCACAGGCGCCCTGGTTCGGCGGCGCCGCCTCGCTGAGCGCGGATTTCATCGCCCGCAATCCCGCCGCCGCCAAGGCGGTGATCGGCGCCTATGCGAAGGGCGTCGCCTATGTCCGGGACAAGAAGACCGAGGCGAATAAATATCTCAAGGGCTACACGGCGATCGAGGGGGACCTGATCTCCGAGGTGCCGGTGTCGGGCTATCGCATGTACAGCGAGATGACGCCGGACGACTGGGCGATGACGCAGAAGCTGTTCGACCTCTTCTTCGCAAAGAAGGTCGTGATGCAGGAACTGAACGCGGCCCGCATGGCCTATCAGGGCTGAGCGCGCGCCGGCACGCATCGTACGACAAGGCGTCCCATGACATCCTATCTCGCGCCCATCGCCCGGCGGCTGGGCAGCCGGCGGCTCTGGCTGCCCTTCATCGGGCCGGCGCTGCTCATCGCCGCCTGGAGCCTTCTGGTCGAGAGCGGCACGATCAGCCCGATCCTTCTGCCCGGTCCGGTCTCCACCCTGAAGCATCTGTGGTCGGTGACGGTCAGCGGTGCCGTCGCGGGCGACTTCCTGATGACGCTGAGCCGGACCGTGCAGGCCTTCCTGATCGCGACCGTCATCGGGGTGCCGCTGGGCGTCGCCCTCGGCGCGTCGGAATCGCTCTATCGGAGCGTGGAATTCGTCATCGACTTCTTCCGCTCCACGCCGTCGAGCGCGCTGATCCCGCTGTTCATGCTGATCTTCGGGATTTCCGACTTCAACAAGATCGCGATCTCGGCCTTCGCCGCCGTCCTGGTGATCCTGTTCAACAGTGCTTATGGCGTGATGAACGCCAAGCGCACGCGGGTCATGGCGGCGACCGTCATGGGGGCGACCCGCTTTCAGGTGTTCCGCGACGTCCTGCTCTGGGAGAGCCTGCCGCAGACCTTTGTCGGCCTGCGCAGCGGAATCAGCCTCGCTCTGGTGATCGTCGTCGTCGCGGAGATGTTCATCGGCTCGGACAGCGGGCTCGGCCAGCGCATCATCAATGCGCAGCAGATCATGAATGTGCGGGAAATGTACGGATCGATCCTCGCTGCCGGCGTGCTCGGCTATGTCCTCAATCTCCTGTTCCTGATCCTCGACAAGAAGGTGGTGCATTGGAGCGGGCGGGCATGACGCGCCCGCCTCAAGCTTCCGGCGGCCGGACCTGGCCGGCGATCACCATCCGGGGGCTCTGCAAGAGCTTTGGACCGGCGCCGCTCTACCGGGATTTCGATCTCGACATCCCGCGCAACAAGATCATCGCGGTGTTCGGCCCGAACGGCTGCGGCAAGTCGACCTTGATCAACATGATCGCCGGCCTGATGCCCTACGAGCGGGGCGAGATCCTGTTCGACGGCAAGACGCTGAAGGACACGAAGGTCGGCTACGTGTTCCAGAACTACCGGGACGCGCTGTTTCCCTGGAAGCGGGCGATCGACAATATCCGCTACCCCCTCGCCCTTGCCGGCATGGCGCGCGCGGAGATCGCCGCCCGCGTCGACCGGATCGTCGCCGCGTTCGACGTCCGGTTCGATCTCGCCCGCTATCCCTACGAATTGTCGGGCGGCCAGCAGCAGCTCGTCTCCATCATGCGCGCCTTGGTGCCGGAGCCCGAGGTCCTGTTCCTCGACGAGCCGTTCTCCGCCCTCGATTACGAGATGACCCTGTTCATCCGCGAGAAGCTCCAGCAGGTGTTCATGGAGACCGGCACGACCATGGTCCTGGTCTCGCACGATCTCGAAGAGGCGGTGTTCCTCGCCGACATCGTTCTGCTCCTGACCAAGCGCCCCACCCAGATCGCCGAGATCATCGACTTCACCGTGCCGCGGCCCCGCACCGTGGCGACCCTCTCAACGCCCGCCTTCGTGGCGACGAAGGCCCATACGCTGGACGTCTTCCAGCGCGAGGTTAGAAAATGACCGAGACCGCGTCGAACCCTGTCGATCCCGGGATGCGGCTCGAGATCGGCGCGCTGGGCCGCGCCTATCGCGCCCGCACCCTGACCCCGGCCGCAATCATCGAGCTCGTCTATGCGCGGATCGCCGCGCGCGGCGAGGACGGCGTGTGGAACCATCTCGTTCCGAAGGAGACGGCGCTGGCGCAGGCCGCGGCCCTCGGAGAAATCCCCCAAGATGCCGGTCCGCTCTGGGGAATCCCCTGCGCGATCAAGGACAATCTCGACGTGCCGGGCCTGCCGACGACGAGCGGGCTCGCCGTCTCGCGTTACATTGCCGAGACCACCGGACCTGCGATCAGCCGCCTGATCGCGGGCGGGGCGATCGTGATCGGCAAGACCTCGATGGACCAGTTCGCGCTCGGCCTCGTCGGCGTGCGCACGGAAAGGCCGTCCGCCTCGTGCGTGTTCAACCCGGACTTCATCCCCGGCGGGTCCAGCGCCGGGTCGGGCGTGGCGGTGGCGGCGGGCCTCGTCGCCTTCTCGCTCGGCAACGATGCCGCCGGATCCGGGCGGGTGCCGGCGGCGCTGAACAACATCGTCGGCATCAAGCCCACCCCCGGTCTGATCTCCAACCGCGCGGTGAGCGGCGGCGGCGTGGTGCGCTCGATCGAGACCATCTCGGTCTTCGCCCTGAGCTGCGCCGACGGCATGACCGTATTCCGCGAAATGGCCGGCTATGACGATGCGGACGCGTTCTCGCGGCCCCAGGCCGACACGGTCGACCTCGCCATCGCGCCCATTCCGGAGCGCTTCGCGTTCGGCGTCCCGATGGCGGCGCAGCGCGACTTCCACGGCGATGCCGATGCGGCCGCGCTGTTCGACGCCGCGATCGCGCGGCTGACCGCGATGGGCGGCACACCGGTCGAGATCGATTTCGCGCTGTTGAACGAGGCGCAGGCCATCCTCTATGACGGACCCTGGATCGCCGAGCGCACCACCTGGCTCGCGCCGAAGCTGGAGCGCTATGGCAGCCAGCTCCACCCCGTGACCCGCACCATCCTGGAATCCGGCAACCAATACTCCGCCCGGGACCTGTTCCGCGCGCAGCACCGGCTGGCCGAGATCCGGCAATATGTCCGGCGCCTGTTCCGTGAGATTTCCGTCCTCGTGGTGCCGAGCACGCCGACCACCTTCACCAAGGCGCAGGTCGAGGCCGACCCGATCGCCCTCAATTCCAAGCTCGGCATCTACACCAATTTCGTCAATCTGCTCGGCATGTGCGGCGTCGCGGTGCCGAACGGCTTTCGAAGCGACGGCCTGCCCCAGGGCATCACCTTCCTCGCCCTGGAGCTTCAGGACGCCGTCGTGGCCTCGTTCGGCGACGCCTATCTGACGGCCTCCGGCGCGGTCACCGGGGGGCCACAGGGCTGAGGGGCGCGCCCCTCAGCCCGAGCCGATCAGGATGCCGGCGGCGAGAACCAGAGCGCCGCCCAGCACGACCTGGATGGCGGCGCGGAAGAAGGGCGTCTCCATGTAGCGGTTCTGGATCCAGGCGATGGCCCAGAGCTCGACGAACACGACCACGCAGGCGAGCGCGGTCGCGGTCCAGAAATGCGGGATCAGATAAGGCAGCGCGTGGCCGAGCCCGCCGACCGCCGTCATGATCCCGGAGGCGAAGCCGCGCTTGAGCGGCGAGCCGCGGCCGGAAATCACGCCGTCGTCATGGGCGGCCTCCGTGAATCCCATGGAAATCCCCGCACCGACCGAAGCGGCCACGCCGACCAGAAGCGTGGTGTGGGAATCCTGCGTCGCGAAGGCGGTGGCGAAGATCGGCGCGAGGGTCGAGACCGAGCCGTCCATCAGCCCGGCGAGTCCCGGCTGGACCCAGGTCAGGACGAACTGGCGCTTTTCCTTCTCGTCCTCCTCGTGCTTCGCTTCCTGCGGGAGGTTGGCGGCTTCCAGCGCCTCGGCGGTCGCGAGATGCTGCTCCTCCTGCGCCGCGAGGTCGCCGAGCAGCTTTCGGGTGCCGGTATCGGCGGCCTTGGCCGTCGCCGCGCGGTAAAAATGCGCCGCCTCGTCCTCCATCCGCGCGATCTCGCCGCGGATCCGGGCGATGCCGAGATTCTTCACCAGCCAGACCGGGCGCCGGGCGTAATAGCCGGCGACATGCTCGCGGCGGATCAGCGGGATGTGCGGGCCGAACCGGCGCTGAAACTCCGCGATGAGCGCCTGGCGGTGGCGGTTCTCCTCCGCCGACATGCCGTCCAGCATGCGGGCCGTGGCGGGATAGTCGGCCCGCACGATCTCCGCGTAATCGGCATAGATGCGCCCGTCATCCTCCTCGGAGGAGATGGCGAGCGCGAGGATTTCTTTCTCGGTGAGATCGGAGAACTGGCGCCGCGCGCCGAAGCCGGGAATCATCGTGGTGCCCCTTGCCGTCCTGAGGCAGGGCGCCGCGCGTTCTGCGGAACCGCCCCCAGATGCCTGTCTCTGGCACGGGCGGGGGCCTGCGGCCAGATGGCGTTGCCGCGGCAGTTTGGCTCTGCCCGAGGCCGGCGGCGAACGGAATGCAACCGTTTGGTCAGCGCGGGCGTTGCCGCAGCAGGAGAATGACCCATGGCGGCACGGTCGAAAGAGAAACGCGCAAAGACGCACACGGGCGCCGGGGCAGGGCGGGGCGCGTATTGGAAGGGCTTTCTGAAACTCTCCCTCGTCACCTGCCCGGTTTCCCTCACTCCCGCGACGACGGAAAGCGGCAAGGTCCGGTTCCACACCCTCAACCGCGCCACCGGCAACCGGGTGCGCGCGAGCTATTACGATCCCGAGAGCGGCGAAGCGGTCGAAGAGGAGGATCTGCGGCCGGGCTTCGAGCGCGGCGCGGACGATTACATCGCCTTCGAGGACGAGGAATTGGAGGCGGTGGCGCTCGACAGCACGCGCACCATCGACATCGAGCGTTTCGTCGCGGCCGCCTCCGTGCCTTGGCTCTGGTACGACAAGCCGCACTTTCTGGCGCCCGACGGGGCGGTCGGCGCGGAAGCCTTCGCGGTCATCCGCGCGGCCATGGAGAAGACCGGAACCGCCGGCTTCGCGCGCCTCGTCCTCTATCGCCGGGAGCATCCCGTTCTGGTGACGCCCCGCGGCAAGGGCATGCTGCTTTGGACGCTGCGCTATGGCGAGGAGGTGCGCGCGCCGGATGGGCTCTATCCCGCCTCGGACGACGGCAAGGCCGATCCCAAGGTCGCCAAGCTGATCGAGCGGCTGATCGACGCGCGCACGGTGAAATGGGACGCCGCTTTGTTCGCCGATCCGGTGCAGGAGGAGGTGCGGGCGCTGATCGCCCGCAAGCAGAAGGGCGGCCGGCCGCGCCGCGCCGCCCGGAGCGAAGACAAGGCGCAGGACGCGCCCGGCAACGTGGTCGACATCACCGAGGCCCTGCGGCGCTCCCTGGCCGCGGAGAAGCCGGGAGGCCGGCGCGGCAAGTCCTGACCGCGCGGCGCTAATCCCTCTTGCGGCGCCGGGACGCCGGCACCGGGAGCGGCTTTGCCGCCGCCCGGAAGTCCGCCCATGGATCGCGTTCGAGCGCGGCCAGCCGGGCCACCGTGTTCAGCACCGTGAAATGCGCGGGTCCGATTTCCGGCGACAAGTCCTCCCAGGCGAGCGGCATGGAGACCGGCGCGCCGGGCCGAGCCCGCGTGGAATAGGGCGCGACTGCCGTGCTGCCGCGCCCGTTGCGGAGATAATCGATCAGGATGCGCCCCGTCCGCTTCGCCTTCGCGACGGTGGCGACGAAGCGGTCCGGCGCGTCCTTGGCCATTTCGTCAGCGAGCGCCTTGGTGAAGGGCTTGACCACAGTCCAGTCCGCCTTCGGCACCAAGGGCGCGACGACGTGCAGCCCCTTGCCGCCGGAGGTCTTCACGAAGCTTTCGAGGCCCCGCGCCGCGAGCCGCGCGCGCACCTCGAGGGCGGCGGCGATCACCTCGGGCCAGGCGACGCCCTCCCCCGGATCGAGATCGAAGATCATCTGGTCCGGCTGTTCGAGCGCGTCGAAGGTCGCGCCCCAGGGATGGATTTCCAGCACGCCGGCCTGGACCAGGCCGATCAGCCCGTCGAGATCGGCGACGCTGACGAGCGGCTGATCGTCCGGCGCCTTGGGATCGGGCATTAGGCGGATGGCCTTCGCGGCGCCGCGCCAGACATGCTTCTGGAAGAAGCACTGGCCCGCGATCCCCTCCGGGCAGCGCACCAGCGCCAGCGGCCGGTTGACCACGAACGGCGCGATGGCGCGCCAGACCTCGGCATAATAGTCCGCGAGCCCGGCCTTGGTGACCCCGGCATCGGGCCAATAGAGCCGGTCGGGATGGGTGAGGCGGACCTTGCTGCGCGGCGCCTGCGCCATGGCGTCTCCTCCGCTCTCGCGCACCACCTCGCGCGGATCCTTGTCGTCCCGCAGCCCGCGGAACGCCGCGTGCCGCAGGCTGCCATCCGCCGTCCAGCCGCGAAACTCGACCTCGGCGACGCGGTCGGGCGCGACGAAGACGGCGCCCCGCGCCGCCTCGGCCGGCAGGCGCGCGGCGAACGGGCTGGTCTTGCGCTTCAGCGGCTTCAGCTCGCGCATCAGCGCGCCCGCCGTCGCCTGGGAGAAGCCGGTTCCCACCCGCCCGGCATGGACCAGACCGTCCGGGCCATAATAGCCCAGAACCAGAGAGCCGATCGCATCGCGGCCGGTGGTGGAGGGGACGTAGCCGGCGATCACCAGTTCCTGACGCTCCGCGCATCGGCTCTTGACCCAGGTCCGCCCGCGGCCGGGGACGTAACGCGAGTCCCGCTTTTTGGAGACCACGCCCTCCAGGCTGAGCCGGCAGGCATGTCGCAGCACGAGGGCCCCGTCTTCCTCGAAATGCGCGCTCACCCGCAAGGGATCGCCCGCACCGTCGAGCAGCGCGGCCAGCGCCGCCTTGCGGACAATGAGGGGACAGCCCGTCAAATCGGCGCCGTCGAGATGCATCAGGTCGAACAGATACAGGATGAAGCGATCCTTGCGGCTCGCCGACAGATCCGCCTGCAGGGCGGAAAAGTCCGAGGCGCCGCCGGCACCCTCCACCACGAGTTCGCCGTCCATCAATGCCGCGTCCGCCGGCAAAGCGCGCAGCGCGTCGACGATGGCCGCGCCGAACCGTGCCGTCCAGTCGAGCCCGCCGCGCGTCAGAAGGCGGACCTTTCCGCCTGAGATGCGCGCCTGGATCCGGTAGCCGTCGAATTTGATCTCGTGGATCCAAGCTTCCCCCGCCGGCGCGGCCATGACGCGCGTCGCGAGCAGCGGCGGGAGAAAATCGGGCAGCGGACCCGGCCGAGCCCCCTCCAATGCCGTGGGGGGAGGGGTGCCGCCCTTCTGCATCGTGCTCTCGCCGCGCGGCTTGCGGGGCGATGGCGAGCCGGCGGTTTTCGCGCGCGCGGATCTGCCGGCGGATCTGCCGGCGGAATCGGCAGCCGTCTTCTTGGTCCCTGCCGTCTTATCCCGGGCGGACGCGATGGCACCCGTCTTGGACGACCAGCCGGGCGCCTCGCCGGCAATGTCGGGGATCTGCCGCCCCGTCTTCACCGATTCCGGACGTTCCTCGAGGATGTCGGGGGCCTCCGGCGCGCGGGCGGCGGCGTCCTCGCTTTTGATCAGCAGCCAGTTCTCGCGCTTTTCCCCCGGTTTGCCGCGCAGCCGGACGAGGTGCCAGCGCCCGGTGAGCTTCTCGCCGTCCAGGGTGAATTCCAGGTGGCCCTTCTTCAGGCCCTTTTTGGCGTCGCCGATCGGCGCCCAGCTGCCCCGGTCCCAGAGCAGCACGGTGCCGCCGCCATATTCGCCCTTCGGGATCGTGCCTTCGAAATCGCCGTAAGCGAGGGGATGATCTTCGACATGGACCGCGAGTCGCTTCTCCCCCGGCACCAGGCTCGGGCCCCGCGTCACCGCCCAGCTCAGCAGCACGCCGTCGAGTTCGAGGCGCAGATCGTAATGCAGCCGGCGGGCGTCGTGCTTCTGGATCAGATAGGCCCTGCCGCCGTCGGCGCCAGCCTCGCCGCGCGGCTCCTTCGTGCGGGCGAAGTCGCGCTTGGCGTTGTAGCGGTCGAGCGCCACGCTTTACCCCGCTTTGCGCCGGGCGGGGGATTTCGCGGCCGTCTTGGACGGCTTCTCGGCCGCGGCCTTGGTGCGGGACGCGGCCTTGCGGGCCGGCGCCTTCTTGGACTTTTCGGGCGGGTCGCCGGCCGCGCTGCGGCGCAGGGCGTCCATCAGATTGACGACATTGGTGCGCGCGGGCGCCTTCTTGGCGCGGATCGGCTTGCCCGCGATCTTCATCCGCACGAGATCGGCCAGCGCCGCCTCGTAGCGGTCCTCGAATTCGTGCGGGTCCACCTCGCCGCTTTTCGTGGCGATGATATGGGTCGCGAGATCGAGCATCTCGCCCTCCACCTTCATGTCGGCGATGTCCGAGAAGGCCTCCTCCTCGGCGCGCACCTCGTAGTCGAAATGCAGCGTCGTCGCGATCATCCCCTCGCCATGGGGACGCAGCAGGACGGTGCGGGCGCGGCGGAACAGAACCGCGTGGGCGATTGCGGCCGCCTTCTTCGCGGTCATGCCGGCCTGGAGCACGGAGAAGACCTTGGCGGAGACCGGGTCGGCGGGGGCGATGAAATAGGGCTGGTCGAAGAACACCGGATCGATGGCGTCGCACGGCAGGAAGCCCGCGACGTCGAGCATCTTGTCGGCCTCGGGCACGGTCGCGGCGACCTCCTCTGGCTCGATCACGACATGGTCGCCGGCCGCGGTCGGATAGCCCTTCACCTGATCCTCGCGCTCCACCACGTCGCCGGTTTCCTCATCGACGAAGCGCCGGCGCACGGCGTGACCCGTGGTGCGGTCGATGGTGCGAAAGGCGATGCGCCCGGACGACGACACCGCCGTATGCAGGCTGACGGCACACGACAGGTCCGCCAGCTTCAGGAAACCTTTCCACGTTGCGCGCGGGGCCACGATCGCTTCTCCACCTTACCCGAGTCCGGAATTCCAAACGCTGCCGCCGCGTTTGCGTTCCCGGTTCCTGTCGGGGAAATGCGATGCTATGCCGGGGCTCAACCAACGGAGAGCCGCGTGCCACTTCCGGCTGAACGCACACCGGCCGACAAGCGCCGCCTCGATCCGAAGGCGCGCGAGGCGGCCATCGTCACGGCGGCGATCGCCTTTTTCGCGGAGCAGGGCTTCGACGGCTCGACCCGCGACCTCGCCGCACGGATCGGCATCACCCAGCCGCTGCTCTACCGCTATTTCCCGAGCAAGGAGGCCCTCCTCGACCGGGTGTACGAGGAGGTCTACCTCAATCCGTGGAAGCCGGAATGGGGGCCCGCTCTGAAGGACCGCAGCGTGCCCCTCGAACAGCGCCTGACGCGCTTCTACCAGGATTATGCGCGGGTTCTGCTGACCTACGAATGGGTGCGCCTGTTCATGTTCGCCGGGCTGAAGGGACTCGACTTCAACGCCCGCTATCTCGCCTTCCTGCACCGCACCGCCTTCGACCTCGTGGTGCGCGAACTGCGCCACGAGCGCGGTCTGCCGACCGAGCCGCCGATCTCCGATGCCGAGGTCGAACTGGTCTGGGGCCTGCACGCCTCGATCTTCTATATGGGCGTGCGGCGCTTCATCTATGGCATGCCGTTCCCCGACGATCTCGATGCCGATCTCGCTTTGCGGGTGCGCGCCTTCCTAAAGGGCGCGCCCGAAGCGCTCGCCAGCCTCGATGCGCCGGTGGCGGCGGAGACCAAATCCAAGACCAGGATGGCGACGAAGACCGCGGCCGAGACGAAGGCCGGGATCCGGACGGCCGTGGAGGGGGCGGCGCCCCGGATTCGGCAGAAGGCGATCGCCGCACCCGTGAAGGCGGCCCCGCCGACGGCGAAGAAGGGGCACCGGGCGCGGCGGGATCCGCCGGCTCGAAGCGGTAATTGATCGGTCGATAAATAGCGCTTGACCGTAGCGCGCTTCTGCGGCATCATTTATCGACTGATCAATACCGGAACGCCCCCGGTGAAGGTGGCGGCCGGGGAGGATGCGAGGAGAGCGACATGGCGGGCACGGCCGGGGCGTCGAAGCGCGCGCTGATCATCGGCGGGTCCATGGCGGGTCTGTTCACGGCGCTCAGCCTGCGCCGGCTCGGCTGGGACGTGCATGTCTATGAGCGCATCGGCTCCGAGCTTTCGGGGCGCGGCGCCGGCATCGTCACCCATGCCGAATTGTTCGAGATCCTGAAGGCCTGCGGCGCGGACAGCGAGGCCGCGCGGGTCGGCGTGTTCGTTCCCGGACGCCGGGTGTTCGCGCGCGACGGATCGGTGTCGGGCGAGCGCGCGCTGGAGCAGGTCGTCACCTCCTGGGGCCATCTCTACGGCATCCTGCGCGAGACGCTGCCCGCCGATCTCTATCATCACGGCCGCAATCTCGCCGCGGTCGAGGAGGGCGCCGACGGCGTCGTCGCCCATTTCGAGGATGGCGGGCGTGAGACGGGCGCGCTCCTGGTCGGCGCGGACGGAATCTTCTCCACCGTGCGGGGGCAGTTCGTGCCCGAGGCCAAGCCCAAATATGCCGGCTATATCGCCTGGCGCGGCCTCGTCCCCGAGAGCGACCTGTCGGCCCGCGCGCGGGCGGACATGGTGAATTATTTCGCCTTCTCCCTGCCGCCCGGCGAGCAGATGCTCGGCTATCCCGTGGCGGGCGAGGACGAGGCGATGGAATATGGCCGGCGGCGCTACAATTTCGTCTGGTACCGTCCGGCGCCGTCCGACACCGTACTGCGCGATTTGTTGACCGACAGCGACGGGGTCGAGCACGCTTTGTCGATCCCGCCGAACAAGATCCGGCCCGATGTGATCGCCGCGCTGCGCCGCACCGCGGCCGAGACGCTCTCGCCCCAGTTCGCCGAAGTGGTCGCCCGCACCGCCCAGCCCTTCATCCAGGTGATCCAGGATCTCGAGACGCCGCGCATGGCGCTCGGCGCGCATACCGTCATCCTCGGCGATGCCGCGTTCGTGGCGCGTCCGCATGTCGGTATGGGCGTCACCAAAGCGGCCGGCGATGCCGCGGCGCTCGCCGCGGCGCTCGCCCGGACCTCCGACGTGCCAGCCGCGCTCCAGGCGTTCGACGCGCTGCGCCGGCCCTACGGCGCGGCCGTGGTGCGCCGCGCCCGCCAGCTCGGCGCCTATATGCAGGCCCAGCTTCTGACCGAAGACGAGCGAATCAGCGCCGAACGCCACCGGCAGCCGGAGGCCATCATGGCGGAGACCGCCGTGAATGCCGGCATCGCCGCGTAATCCCCGCCGCTGAACCGAAGGGAGGATCAGCCATGACCAAGCACGTCATCACGAGCTGGCCGGACGCGCCCGCCGAATGGCCCGCCGCGCTGCGGGCGGAATTCGCTGCCCGCGCCGGAAATGGCGAGGTGGGCACCCGCCTCGTCTCGCAGACCGATCGGGTCCGGGTCTGGACCCTGACCCTCAAGCCGGGGGAGCGCATCGGCTTCCACACCCATGTCCTGGATTATTTCTGGACCTCGGTCACCGGCGGGGAGGCACGCTCCCATTATGGCGACGGCCGCATCGTCGACGTCACCTACACGCCCGGCGAGACCCGCCATCTGAGCTTCGAGGCGGGGGGCTTCATGACGCACGACCTGGAGAATCTCGGCACCACGGACCTCGTGTTCACAACCGTGGAATTTCTTGACAGCGCGAACGCGCCATTGCCTCTCGCCGCGCCCGTTCTGGCGGGCCTGGAACAGGCCGCCTAGCGCCGCCCCGCGGCGGAGAAATTCCCGCCCGCCCTTTCGGCAGGCTCAGTAAGGGCTTGAATTTGAAGGAAATTTTGTGTCCGTCGGGCAGGCCGGCGGGCACGTTTCGGCGCGTCTGAAGATCGCGACCGACGCATGCCGGACATTAGAAAAAATGATACTCTCGATCACAAATGATCATTTGGCGATGTCCCGGCCTCGCACCTAATACGAGGTAAAGACGGCACGGGATCATGTGAAAGCAGAGCGATCTGCCTTTCGCATCTGCGAATGCCGGGGGCTCAGCATGCTGCGCTGCGATGGCGCAAAGGTTAGCGGCCCGTCTCAATAATCACTGTTCCAGGAGGAAACTTTGAGATGAATCAAATTCTGCGCAAATCCACTCTCGCCGCGGCGCTCGCCGGCGGCCTCGCCGCGGTGTTCGCGCTGCCGGCGACGGCCGAGACGATCCGCCTGCGCATCGCGTCCGGACATCCGGCCGTGAACACCTATGTCAATCTGATGCAGAATTTCTTCGTGCCGGAAGTCACGAAGCGGGTGGCCGAGAAGACCAGCCACAAGATCGAGTTCGTCGAGGGCTATGGCGGATCGATGGTGAAGGTCGCCGACACGCTGGAAGGCGTGCAGTCCGGCATCATCGACATCGGCGGCTATTGCTTCTGCTTCGAGCCCTCGAATCTGCCCATGCAGGCGTTCCAGGTGATGTTGCCCTTCTCCTCCATGAGCTCGGTGACGAGCGTGAAGGTGGCGCGCGAAGTGTACGACAAGGTGCCGTACATGAGCGAAGTGTTCGAGAAGAAGTTCAATCAGAAGCTGATCGCCCTGATCTCGGACAATGGCTACAACCTCACCACCACCTTCGATTGGAACACCGTTGCGGACCTGAAGGGCCGCAAGCTGGCGGGCGCGGGCCTCAATCTGAAGTGGCTGGAATATGCCGGCGCGATCCCGGTCCAGTCCTCGCTGCCGGAATCCTACACCGCGATGCAGACCGGCGTGTACAATGGCTGGATCATGTTCCCGTCGGGCGTCGTCAACTTCAAGCTCTACGAAGTCTCGCCTTATTATACCGAGACCGGCTTCGGCGCGATCACCTGGCACGGTTTGACCATCAACAAGTCGCGCTTCGACAGGCTGCCGAAGGACGTCGCGGCGATCATCCTCGAGGTCGCGCGCGAGTTCGAGGCCAAGACCGGCACGGTCAACGACGAGAACTATCCCAAGCAGATCGCCCAGCTCAAGGAGCTCGGCGCCAAGGTGAAGAGCGCGGTCCCCGACAGCGTCCGCCTCGACTGGGCCAACTCGCTGAAGGATTGGCCGAAGGAGAAGGCCGCCGAGCTCGACAAGGCCGGCCTGCCGGGCACCGAGGTGCTGACCCTCGCCCTGGAGCTGTACGAGAAGAACGGCCACAAATGGCCGGTGCGCTACCAGCTCAAGTGACATCTGCGTCCGCGCCTGCGATCCGGGCCGCCCTTCGGGGCGGCCCGGGTCCGCATGTTCGCCGGTCGTTCAAGCAAATGGGTTCGTCATGATCGGAACCGCGCTTACCGTCGTCTCGAAGGCGCTCCTCGTCATCGCCTCCACGCTCGCCTTCCTGCTCTGCTTCGTGGTGTGCGCCGACGTCATCGGCCGCGTCCTGTTCGGCACGCCGCTGAAGGGCACGCCGGAATTGGTGTCGAGCTCGATCGTCATCATCTGCTATCTGCAGGCGAGCTACGCCATCCTGTCCGGCGGGATGATGCAGGTGGACGCCTTCACCGCCAATTTCCCCGTTCCGGTCCAGGTGGTGCTGGGCATTCTCGGCTCGCTGCTCGGCGCGCTTCTGTTCGGCCTGATCTTCTGGGGCTCGATCGACGGGTTCATGCACGCCTGGGACAGCGGCGAATATGAGGGCGAGGGCGCCCTGCGGGTGCCGATGTGGCCCGTCCGTCTCGCCGTGCTCGCCGGCACCGGGCTTGCGCTCCTCGCCTATCTGCTCCTCGCCGCACGCCAGGTGGTCGCCGCCCGGCGCGCCGAGATCGTGTCCACCGGCGTCTCCCACTGAGGCTTCCCCATGTTCGATGCAACCCAGATGATGCTGGTGGTGGGGGTCCTGCTCGGCCTGGTCTTCCTCGGGACCCACATCGCCGTCGCCCTCGGCATCACCTCCGCCCTCGGCATCTACCTGATGATGAACGGCGACCTGGAGGTCGTGCGGTCCTTCATCTCCAACACCGCCTATGAGGCGATCCGGGACTATATCTTCGCGGTCATCCCGCTGTTCATCCTGATGGGCGAGTTCCTCGCCCGCTGCGGCGCGGCGAGCGATCTGTTCACGCTGGTGAACAGGCTGACCAAATGGCTGCCCGGCCGGCTCGGCATCGCCACCGTGTTCGCCAACGCCATCTTCGCCTTCGTCTCCGGCGTCAGCATCGCCGCCGCGGCGGCGTTCTCGCGCATCGCCTATCCCGAGATGAAGCGCTACGGCTACGACCGCCAATTCTCCCTCGCCTGCATCGCCGGCAGCGCCTGCCTCGGCATGCTCATTCCGCCCTCGGTGCTGATGATCGTCTGGGGGGTGATCACCGAGCAGTCGATCGGCAGCCTGTTCCTCGCCGGCATCGTGCCGGGCTTCCTCGTCGTCACCGCCTATTGCGTCTACATCGTCATCTTCGCGATTCGGAACCCCGCCTTGGTCGGCGAAGCCGCCGCCCCCGGCGTGGTCTCCGTCACCGCGTCGGGGACTGCTGTGGCAGGCCGCGGCGGGCCGCGCGTGGCGGCGGTGGCGCCGGTCGTCGAAGACGCCGACTTCCGTAAGACCCTCGTCGGCACGCTTCTGGTCCTGGTCCTGATCCTCAGCGTGCTCGGCGGCATCTGGTTCGGCGTGTTCACCCCGACCGAGGGCGCCGGCGTCGGCGCGACCCTCGCGCTGTTTATCGCCATCGGCCGCGGCATGCGGCTGAAGGAGATTTTCGACGTCGTCCTCACGGTGGGCCGCACCTCCGCGCCGCTCCTGCTGCTGCTCGTCATGGCGCAGCTCTATTCCCGCGTTTTGTCGATGACCGGCATCACCGGGGCGGTGCAGGCTTTCTTCCTCGATACCGGGCTGCCGCCGCTCGCCATTCTCGGCATCATGATCCTGATCTGGTTCGTGCTCGGCTGCGTGATCGATTCGATCTCGATCATCCTCCTGACGGTTCCGGTGTTCGCCCCGATCGCCGCCGCCCTCGGCTATGATCCGCTGGCCTTCGCCATGATCGGCATCATCGCGATCGAGACGGGCCTTCTGACCCCGCCCTTCGGCATCCTGGTCTTCACCGTGAAAGCGGCGCTGCCACAGGAGAACCTCTCGGTGGGCGAGATCTTCCGCGGCGCGGTGCCGTTCTGGATCTGCCTTCTGACGGTGATCGTCCTGCTCATCGTCTTCCCCCAGATCGCGACCTGGCTGCCCAATCTCGGCAAGGTCGGCGGGTAGGGCGCAGTCCCGCCGGCCGCACGTGCGGCCGGCGCCAATCAGAGCCGGTAATCCGCGGGATCATAAACAATGATTTCCGCTGCCATTCCCCGGTGCGCTACCCGTTTCGGCAAGCCGCCGCGGCGGCGCCCGGTCCCAACGACCCTGGCCCATCTGGGAGGATTTCATGAGCGACATCGAAAAGATTTCCGTCAACGGTGCGGACCTCGCCGCTTGCGTCGATGGCGAGGCCGGCAAGCCCTGGCTGGTTCTGTCGAACTCCCTCGCCTGCACGCTGGAAAGCTGGCGCCTGCAGATGGCGACCTTCACCGCCACCCACCGGGTCCTGCGCTACGATACCCGCGGCCATGGCCGCTCTTCCGCGCCGGCCGGACCTTATTCCATGGCCACCTTCGCCGCCGATCTGGTCGGGTTGATGGACCATTTCGGCATCGACAAGGCCGACATCGTCGGCCTGTCCATGGGCGGCATGACCGGCCTCGGCGTCGCCATCACCTATCCCGACCGCGTCAACCGCCTCGTCTGCTGTGCGGCGCGGTCGGATTCGATCCCGCCCTTCGTCGACAGCTGGAACACCCGCATCGCGGCGATCCGTGCCGCCGGCGGCATGCAGGGCGTGGTCGACTTCACCATCGAGCGCTGGTTCACGGAAGGCTTCCGCGCCGCCAATCCCGACGCGATCGAGGAAGCGCGCGCCATGATTCTCGCCTGCGACACCGAAGGCTATATCGCCTGCGCGGAAGCGCTGAAGGGGCTCGACTACAAGCGCAGCCTCGACACCATCAAGGCCCCCGTCCTCTATGTCGCCGGCGCATCCGACGGCGGCGCCCCGCCCGCCGCGATGAAGGAGATGGCGGCGCTCACCCCGGGCGCGGCCTATGTCGAGATCGCCCCGGCCGCCCACATCATCCCGATGGAAAATCCCGAAGCCTACAATGCGGCGGTCGGCGGCTGGCTGAGCGGCGCGGGCCTCAAATAGAGCGCCTCAGGACGAAACCCGGAGGCCGCGGCCCGGCTCCGGCCGGGTCCGCACCCGCGGGCCGCGCGGTCTGTCCGGGGGCAGGCCGGCGCGACGCATCTGCGACGTGGCGATCAGGCCGGGTAATCCCCGGCATCAGGAACAATCATTTTTCCGCATGGGGCCGGCGCCCTATTCTGCGGGCAGACTGACGGAGCGTAGTGATGAAGCTTGGTTTCTTCACCATGCCGATCCATCCCCTGGACAAGGATTGGCGCAAAACCCTCGCGGAGGACCGGGAGGCCTTCGTCCTCGCGGACGAACTCGGCTTCACCGAGGCCTATTGCGGCGAGCATGTCACGGACCAGGCGGAGAACATCACCTCCTGCGCCATGTTCCTCGCCTGGATCGCCTCGCACACCAAGAATATCCGGCTCGGCACCGGCACCATCAATATGCCGAACAGCCACCCGGCAGCGGTCGCCGCGGAAATCGCCATGCTCGACCACATGCTGGACGGCCGGTTCAATTTCGGCATCAGCCCCGGCGGCCTGCTGTCGGACGCGGAAGTGTTCGGCAATCTCGATGCCGACCGCAACGCCATGTTCGTCGAGGGCATCAATTCCGTGCTGGCGATCTGGGCCGGCGAGGCGCCCTATAATATCGACGGCAAATACTGGAAGATCAGCACCGAGCGCCAGCTGATGGCGGCGATCGGCCAGGGCATCATCGCCAAGCCGCTGCAGCGCCCCCATCCGCCGATCGTCGTGACGGTGGTGGCGCCGTATTCCAAGGGCGTGGTCGAGGCCGCGTCCCGCGGCTGGCTGCCGATCTCGGCCAACTTCCTGATGCCCAAATGGGTCGCGACCCATTGGCCGAAATATGTCGAGGGCTGCGAGCGGGTGAACCGCGTCGCCGACCCGGCCGACTGGCGCGTCGCCAAGAGCGTGTTCGTCGCCGATGATCTCGCCACCGCGCGCGAGTACGCGACCGGGCCGAACAGCCCGTATCGCTTCTATTACAATCAGCTTCTGACCAAGATGAAGGCCAACAAGCGGGCCGAGCTCTTCAAGTCGGATCCCAAAATGTCCGACGACGACCTCACGATCGAGAAGGTGGTGGACGAGCTGGTGATCTGGGGCACGCCCGACAAGGTGGCTGACGATCTCCTGAAGTTCCAGGAGCAGACCGGCCCGTTCGGCACTCTGCTTTATGCCGGCAAGGATTGGGCGGATCGCGATCTCGCGCGCCGCTCCATGGTGCTCCTCGCCGAGAAGGTGGTGCCGCTGATCGACGGCCGCACCGCAGGCGCCTCGCGCGCCGCCGAATAGGCTTCAGTCCCCGAGACCGATGCCTCGACCTGCCGCCGGGGGTTTTCGCCCCCGGCGGATTTTTGCTGTTTCTTTCGCCCTGCCGTTTCTTTCGCCCGGTCCGCACCGTCTTCCGCGCCACGCCCCTGTGTGCCGCCTGCGGCGATCGGGCCGGGAGATCCGCCCGCATAATCCGCGGCGCGGCCGGGATTTTGCACGCGTGACGCTTGCGCCTGCCGGACGGCGGCCGGCGCAACGGGGATGGGGATGTCGGAGTTCGCACCGCAGATCGTTCTGGCCGGCTTCGCCGCGGTCTTCCTCATCGCTTTCGCCAAGAGCGCCTTCGGCGGCGGGCTCGCCGTGGTCGGCATACCCGTGCTCGCTCTGGTCATGGACCCGGTCGATGCGGCGGTGGTTCTCACCCCGCTCCTGCCGCTCATGGACATCGCCTCGCTGAAGGTGTTTCCGCCCCGCACCTGGTCGATGCCGGACGTGGTGTGGATCGCGACCGGCGTGTTCTGCGGTATGATTCTCGGCGCGGCGGTGTTTGCCGGCCTGCCGCGCGATGCCACCGGCGCGCTGATCGGCGCGGCGATCCTCGCCTTCGCGCTGCGCCGCCTGCTGTTCGGCCCGGCACCCAAGCCGCCGCTCGATCTGTCCCGGGTGCGCGCGCTCGGCTGGGGCCTCGTGGGCGGGCTGACGACCTTCCTCGCCAATGCCGGCCAGCCGCCGGTGGCGGTCTATCTGATGCGCCGTCCCCTCACCAAGACGGTCTATGCCGGCACCATGTCGGCGGTCTTCACCATCGCCAACGTCACCCGGCTGCCGCTGATGGCGGCGATCGGGCTCGATCGTGCGCATCTGCTGATCTATTCCGCCGCTTTGTTCCCGGCGATCCCGCTCGGCGCCTATCTCGGCAAACGGCTGCACGACCGGCTCGACCGCGACCGGCTCCTGTTCTGGGTGCACATCCTCCTGGTGCTGGCGGGCGCCAAGCTGCTCGGCAGCGCGGTCGGTCTGATTCCATGATGGCGGGTGTGTTCTGATGGGTCCCGGTCTCACCCTCCTTCTCGCCTTTGCCGGCGGGGTCGCGGTCGCGAACCTGTATTATGCCCAGCCGCTGCTCGGCCCGATCAGCGTCGATCTCGGCATCTCGCCGGCCGCGGCCGGCCTCGCCATGACCGTGGTTCAGGTCGGATACGGCCTCGGCATGATGCTGGTCGTGCCGCTCGGCGACCGGTTCGAAAACCGCCGTCTGATCGTGACCGCCCTCCTGGTGGTGGCGCTGGCGCTGATCGGTGCGGGCCTGGCGCAGAATGCGGCGATGTTCCTGGCGGCCGCCCTCGTGCTCGGCATCTCCGCTTCGGTGGCGCAGGTCATCGTGCCGTTCGCCGCCCATCTCGCCCCGCCGGAGGCGCGCGGCGGCGTGGTCGGCAAGGTCCTGTCCGGCCTCCTGCTCGGGATGATGCTGGCGCGGCCGATTTCCAGCCTGGTCGCCGACGTGCTCGGCTGGCGCGCCATTTTCCTGATGTCGGCGGGGCTGGTGGCCCTGGTCGCCGCCGCGATCGCGCGGCAGGTGCCCAAGCGCCATCCCGGCGCCGGCTTCCGCTATCGCACGCTGCTGCGCTCGATGCGCGATCTGCTGCGTGCCCATCCGGTGCTGCGGCGGCGGGCGGGCGTGCAATTCTTCCTGTTCGGCGCCTTCACACTGTTCTGGACGGTGATTCCCCTGCTTCTGGCCAGTCCGGCCTACGGCATGAGCCAGACCGGAATCGCGATCTTCGCGCTGATCGGCGTGACCGGCGCGGCGGCCGCGCCCTGGGTCGGGTGGGCGGCCGATCGCGGCTGGGGCAGGATCGGCGCGCTGGCGGCGCTCGCCGCCTCGGCGGTCGCCTTCCTGCTGTGCGTCCCCGGCGGCGCGGGCGGACCGGTCGCGCTCGGCGCCTTGGTGGTCGCCGGCATTCTGCTCGATTGCGGCGTGGCCTCGAGCCTCGTCCTCAGCCAACGCACCGTGCTCGCGCTCGGCTCCGATTCGCGCAGCCGCCTCAACGGCCTGTTCTTCACGATCTTCTATTCCGGCGGCGCGGTCGGCTCGGCGGTGGGGGCCTGGGCCTTCGTGATCGGCGGCTGGGAACTCGCCTGCGGCATCGGCCTCGCCATGACGATCGCCGCGGCCGGGATCCACGCGGCAGACCGGCGCGCGGCGTCGCGCGGCCATTAGAAAATCGAATGAGCTTTAGAAGAGTTCATAATTTGTGCTCCCGGACCGGCTTGCGCACAGTGCCGCGGCGACGCGCGGGACCGGGTCCGGTGCGCCTGCATGTGCGCATGCAAGGCTGGCGGACCGGCACGTCGCCGGGTCGTGGGGGACCGGTCCGCGCCGTGCCGAGGTGCGGCGGTCCGGCGACCGCTCCAGAAAATCAGGGACGAAAGACATGCTCAAGGTTGGACTGATCGGGATGGGCTGGTGGGGCGGCACGCTTCTGCGCGTGCTGCAGGGCAGCCCCGACATCAAGATCGTCGCGGCGACCGACATCGATCCGGCGAAGGACGCTTTGGCCGCCGAGCGCGGCGCGCGTTTCCTGCCCAGCTTCGAGGCGGTGCTGGACGATCCCGAGGTCGAGGGCGTCGTGCTTTGCACCCCGCAGCAATTCCATGCCGGCCAGATCGTGGCGGCGGCGAGCCGCGGCAAGCACGTCTTCTGCGAGAAGCCGCTCTGCCTGACGCGTGCCGACGCCGAGACGGCGGTCGCGGTGTGCCGCGCCAACAAAGTGGTCCTCGGCGTCGGCCACGAGCGCCGCTTCGAGCCGCCGATCATCGACATGATGAAGCGCATCAAGGCCGGCGAGCTCGGCACCATCGTCCAGGTCGAGGCGAATTTCAGCCAGGACAAGTTCCTCGCTTTGCCGAAGGGCAATTGGCGCATCTCAGCGTCCAATCCGGTCGGCCCGGTCACCGCCACCGGCGTCCATCTGCTCGATCTCTCGACCGCCATTCTCGGTCCGTGCGAGCGCGTCCTGACCTCGCTGCGCACCCTCGCCACCGAATGGGAGAACGGCGACACCCTGGCCCTGACGCTGAACTTCAAGAACGGCTCGACCTCGCTTCTGTCGGCGATCCTGACCACGCCGTTCGACGGCCGCATCGCGGTCTA
Source organism: Aquabacter spiritensis (assembly GCF_004346185.1). GTDB lineage: Bacteria > Pseudomonadota > Alphaproteobacteria > Rhizobiales > Xanthobacteraceae > Aquabacter > Aquabacter spiritensis. The sequence continues at coordinate 185,557 of NZ_SMAI01000002.1, forward strand.
TGGCTCGAAGGGCTGGGCCGAGGTGCGCGACAAGGCGCATCCGGAGAATTCCGAGGGCTGGACCGCGACCTATGTGATCCGCGACAAGCCGCGCGAGGACCTGGAATATCCGCCCGCGCCGGCGGTCCGCGCCAATCTCGAGGCGTTCGCCCGCGCCGCGGCCGGCGGTGAGCCCTATCCGATCGAGATGGACCAGATGATCGACACCGTCGCGGCGCTCGAGGCGGTGTTCGTCTCGGCGCAGACCAACGAGCTCGCGGTCTGCCCCTGATCGGGGCCGGCCACGCCGGGACACGGTGAATTGCGCGCCCGGACGGGACGGCCTGGCCGTCCCGTCCTTGCACGCCGCCGGTGCCGCCTGTAGAGCCGGCTTCGGACGTTTGCGCCTGCCTGGAGACCCGTGCCGCCGTGGCCGAAAGCCTGAGAGAGATCCGCCTGTTCGTCGCCGCCTATGAGGAGCGGTCCTTCACCGCGGCGGCGCTGCGCGAACATGGCACCCAGTCCGGCGTGTCGCAGCACATCCGCAAGCTCGAGGAGCGGTTCGGGGTCCGCTTGTTCTCCCGCGAAAAGGGGCGGGTGACGCCGACCCCGGCGGGCGATGCCTATTACAGCCGCTGCGTCGAGATGCTGCGCCTCCAGGAGGCGACCAACCAGGCCATGATGATGTTCGGCCACGGCGTCTCCGGCGATATCGCGGTCGGCCTGATGCCGACCATGACCCGCGTCACCCTGGCCCCGGCGATGCGGCGCTTCATCAAGGACTATCCCAACGTCTCGATCCGCGTTGTCGAGGCGTTCAGCCCGATCCTCACCAACAGCGTGCTGACCGGCGAACTCGACTTCGCCATCGTGCCCTCGATCCCGGGGCGGCCGGGGCTGAAGACCCAGCATTTCCTTACCACCCACGAGACGCTGGTCAGCCGGATGGAACCGGACTGGCACCTCAAGCCGGTAAAGATGAAGGCGCTCGGGCCGGTGAAGCTGATCCTGCCCTCGATCGCCAATACGCGGCGCTCGCTGATCGAGACCTATATCGCCTCCAACGGGGTCCAGATCGAGCGCATGCTGGAAATGGATTCGATGATGGGCACGCTGGATTTCGTCGCCGCCTCGGACTGGCGCACCGTGGTCCCGGCCATCATGCTGGCCGCGGATATCGACCGGCTGCCGCTTTCGGTCCAGCCCATCGTCGACCCGGTGGCGCCGCTCGATCTGGTCCTGATCGAGCCGTCGCGCCAGGTCATCGCGCCGCCCGCCGCGATGTTCCTGGAATTGCTGCGCGAGGAGGCGGAGCGCCTCAATCAGTTCTGGGCCGGTTATTTCTGACCGGCCGGGCTCAGCCCTGGGCGTCGATGCGGCAGAACTTGCCGCGGTGATAGACCAGCGGCGCATGGCCGCGATCCTGCAGCGCCACCACTTCGCCGAGATAGATTTCGTGGTCGCCGCCGGGGTGGCGGGCATGGACGCGGCATTCGAGATGGGCCGCCGTGTCGAGGAGGACCGGCGCGCCGGTCATGCCCGCCTCGAAGGCGACATCGGCGAATTTGTCCTCGGACGGGGTCGCGAACCGCCGGCCGAGCTGTTCCTGGTGCTCGGCCAGAATGTTGATGACGAAGCTGTCGGCCGCCCGGAACGCGGACAGGCTGGGCGCCTTCAGCGCGAGGCTCCACAGGATCAGCGGCGGATCGAGCGACACCGAGTTGAACGAATTTATGGTGAGGCCGACCGGGCGTCCCCCGGTCCCGAGCGTCGTGGCCACCACGACGCCGGTCGTGAACGAGCCCAGCACGTCGCGCAGATGGCGCGGCAGGATCGGGGCGAGCGTTTCGAGATCGGGCGGCATATGGCTCACGCAGACAATCCTCATGGCAAGGGGCTCCCCGCAACATGGGGAGCCCACTGCATAAACTCAAATTATGATGTGTAATTGCCCTGATCAGAACCGCTAATTGCCGCACGGTGCGCAATGGCGCGCGCCCCGCGCGAGGCCGTCGTACGCGTCGAGCAGGCGCTCGCGCCAGCCATGCACCGGGTCGTCCGCCGCCAGCGTTTCGACCGGGCTGACGCAACGCGCCCACATCAGCATGCCGAACACGCAATAATCGGCATAAGCCGGCGCGGCGCCGCAGATGAAGGGCTGGTGCTGGAGCATGTGGCGCAGCGGGGTGAGCGCCTGGCGCAGCTCGGAGAGCCGCACCGCGGGGTCGCCGACAACCTGTTCGAGCGGCATGCCGAAGCGCTTTTCACGGGTGGCGCGGAAATAATCACGGTCCTTCGGGTCGAGCCGCTCATAAATGTCGAGCACGACCAGCTTGGCGACCGCCGGGACCAATGCGGTGTCCGCCCAGGAATTCACGAAGCGCGCGATGGCCCGGCCCGTCTCGCCGCCGAACAGCGACGGACGGTCGGGATAGCGCGTCTCGAGATATTCCGCGATGCGGAAGGAATCGCTCACCGTCTCGCCGTCGGCGACGAGAACCGGGACGAGGCCCTGACCGGAGAAGGCGATCGCCTCCTTCTCCGTGAAGCGCCACGGCACGCCGGCGACCGCGACGCCTTTGTGGGCGAGCGCCATGCGGGCCTTCCAGCAATGCGGGCTGAAGCGCAGATCCGGATCTGCGCCGGCCAGTTCGTACAAGGTGGCGGGGGCGGTCATGGCGTGTCCCCTCAGGTCGCTGCGGGCAGCTTGGCGGTCTGGCCGAACAGCAGCGCACGCGAGGCCTCGCTGACATTCGGCGCGGTGTTGATCGAGGCGGCGATTTCATAAGTGCGCTGCACCGCCGGGCGGGCGGCGATGGCATCGTACCAGCGCTTCACGTTCGGAAACTCGGCCATGTCCTGGCCATGGCGCGGGGCGAGATGCACCCAGGGATAGATCGCCATGTCGGCGATTGAATAGTCGCCGCCGACATAATCCGCGACCGCCAGGCGCCGGTCGAGCACGCCATAGAGCCGATTGGCCTCCTTGGTGTAGCGCTCGCTCGGATAAGCGATGCGCTCGGGCGCGTAATGCAGGAAATGATGCGCTTGCCCGGCCATCGGGCCGAGCCCGCCCATCTGCCAGTACAGCCATTGCAGGACCTCGTAGCGCGGGCGCGCCGGCTTCGGCAGGAACTGGCCGCTCTTGTCGGCGAGATATTCCAGCACTGCGCCCGATTCGAACACGCCGAGCGGCCCTGCGCCGTCCTCCGGCGCGTGGTCGATCATGGCCGGGATGCGGTTGTTCGGGCTGGTCGCGAGGAAGGTGGGATCGAACTGCTCGCCCTTGGAAATATTGACCGTGGTGATCTTGTAGGGGAGCCCCATTTCCTCCACCGCGAGAAGGACCTTGTGGCCGTTGGGCGTGGTCCAGTACAGCAGCTCGATCATCCTGGTCTCCCTGAGGGTCGGCGCGCTCGGGGGGGCCCTGGACAGAGGCGGCGCGCCCTGTATCCTTGACAAGAGTGTCAAATTTGACAGGACTGTCAAGCATCAGCTGTCAGAGATCGGACGAGGAGGCGGGCCGCTCATGGCCGGAGTGCGCAGGTTCGACGAGGAGGACGTGCTGGCCAAGGCGGAGGCCGTGTTCCGCGCGAAGGGCTTCGGCGCGACCTCCATGCTCGATCTTGCCTGCGCCACCGGGGTCCAGCGCGGCAGCCTCTATCACGCCTATGGCGACAAGGAAGAACTCTTCCTGCGGACCTTCGGCCGCTATGAGGCGCGCTTCCTCGCCACCGTGGCGCAGGCCCTGGAGGGGCCGGATATCCGCTTGGCTCTTCAGGCTTTTCTCGAAGCCGCAATCGACAATATGACCTCCGGGTCCCCGGCGCCGGGATGCCTCTCCACCCGCACCGCCGGCGAGCCGACCGGCGCGCGGATCCGCACCGAGGTCCGCGGCCTGCTCGACGGGCTCGACGCGATCCTGATGGCGGCCTTGGCGCGTCCCGGCGCGGCGGAACGGCTGGCGGTGCCGGCCGAGGCGGCGGCCCGCCTCGTCGTGACCTTCACGCGCGGCCTCGCGGTGATGGAGCGCGTCTACGGCGATCCGGCCGCTCTGCGCGCCACGGCGCGCACCCTGGTCGACCTGCTCGTTCCCCCCGATCCCGCGGTTTGACCCCGCCTTTCGTTCTCCGCCATTTGACCCGGCCGGGTCTCCGCCGATATCCACCTGCCCAAGACCAACGCGTCCTCAGGACGTCCGGGAGGCCAATATGCGTACGCAGCTCGTTTCGATCGACACCCCGACTTTGCCGCTGGACGGGGCGTTCCATGAGCCGGAGTCCGGCCCGGTGCGCGGCGGCGTGCTGCTGTTCCACGGCAATACGATGAATTTCTACACCGGCGCGCTGCGTTTCCTGCCGCCGGTTCTGACCTCCATGGGCTATGCCTGCCTCGCCTTCAACCGGCGCGGCCACGACATTCTGTCGATCCGCAACAGCCGCGCCGCCGAGGGCGCCGCGTTCCAGACCACCGCCGAAGGGATCGAGGACAATGCCCTCGCCGCGCGCTGGATGGCCGAGCGCGGCTTTCCCGCGCCGGTCGTCATCGGCCACAGCAATGGTGGCATGCTGGCCGTGAAGCACGTTCACGACCGGCCGGAGACGCCGGCGCTGATCCTGCTCTCCGCGCATCGCGGGGGCGCGGGCGACACCGTGCTCCAGAGCCTGTCCATGTCCGGCCATCTCGCCCAGGCGCGCAGCGCCGAGGTTCTCGCCGAGGCCCGGGCCTTGGTGGCCGAGGGGCGCGGCGACACGCTGATGCTGGTGCCCGGCTGGTGGTACGTCATCTCCGCCGCCAGCTATGTCGACCGGCTGACCACGATGCACGCCATCCTCGACCTTGCCCCCGAGATCAAGGTGCCGACCCTCTATATCCGCGGCGACGACGAATCTCCGGTCGGCTATCCCGCCGAGATCTATGCCGAACGGGCCGGCGGCCCGTGCGAGGCCCAGGTCCTGCCGGGCTGCGATCATTTCTACAACGGCGTCGAGGATCTGGTCTGCGCCCGCGTCGCCGACTGGCTGCGCCGCACCCTCGGAGCGGATGCGTGACCTGAGCGGTGGCTCCGGCCGGCGGGTCCTGCTTTACTCCCTCGCGGAAATCCGCGCGCGCAAGCGGGCGTTTCAGGCGGGAGACGAGACGTGTCGGGCGGGAGCGCGGCGGCGGAGCGGCTGAAGGTGCCGGCGGAGGCGGTCTGGTGGGCCGTCCTGCCGCTGGTCCTGCATGTCCCCTCGCTTTATGCGATTTTCCGTTTCGTCCCCAATCCCTGGCCGGCCGGCGCGCTCTATCTCGCGCTGGCGCTCGGGGGCAGCTGGTATGCGCTCGTCCCATCCCGGCGCGCGGCGCTGATCGCGGCGCTCGACCGCCGCTGGATGTTCTGGTGCGGTCTCGCCGTTATCACCTTGCTCACGCTGATCATTTATTCCTATGCCGACGCGCGCAAGACGTCCGGCCTCGGCAGCGACAATGACGACGGGCTCATCACCGGTGCGCAATCACTGGTGCGCACGGGAAATTCCTACGCGATGCGGCTCTATACCGGCAATCCGATCAGCGCCGGGCCGGGTTGGATCCTCCTCGTGGCGCCGCTGTCGCTCACCGGCCTGTACGGCCTCCTCACGCCCCTCGCCATCGCCGCGGCGGCCTTCGCCGCACGCACCGGCGGCACCTCCTGGGGCGCGATCAATCTCGCTCTGGCGCTTTTGTTCTCGAGCCTCGCCGCCTGGCACATGACCGTGACCGGGCTTGATTACATCCCCCTCATGCTGCTCCTCGTGGCGGTCACGCTGGGTCTCGCCGAGGCCCGGTCGCCGGCGGTCCTGGTCGTCCTCACTTTGGCTCTTGGTCTTCTCGGGACGGCGCGGATCGTCTTTCTCTATTGGCCGGTCTTGGTCGCATTCGCACTGGTCCCGGTCCGGGGCTGGAAGGTCGCGATCTCCGTGGGCCTCGCCGCAACCGCCTTCGCTTTGGTCCTCGATCTGTGGAGCTGGGCGACGGCGCCCGGTTTCTTTCCACCGTTGCACGTCTTGGGAAAGGGCCAGGGCTATGCCGCGGCGAGCGGGTATCTCTTCCCCGCCGGCACGATCGCCCTGTGCGCCGTGACCGGCGCGCTGATGCTGGCGAACTGGCGGCGCTGGCCGGCGCTCCTGCATCTCGGCCTCGGCGTATCGGTGCCGCTGCTGTGCACCGGCCTCGGCGCGGCCTGGGCCGTGGGCGCGGCCGGCGAGCTCAGCGCCTCTGCGATCGTGGCGGCGACCCTGATCCTCGCGCTGCTCCTGCTGGCGCCGATCACCCCAGCGACGCGCGGGGCCGCCTGACCGGCGCGCGCGGAACGCCGCCGCAGGAGGGGCGGCCAAAGCCGGACGCCGCGTGCGTCCGGAAAACGGCGGGTGGATTGACTTCGCTTCAGGTGCTCGAGATAGGGCGTCGAAGCCAATCCAGCTTGGTCGACGCCGGCCGTCCGTCGCCAGAGGGGACCAGGCCAGGGGTCAGGGTCGCAGGAACGGGGATATCGCACGATGCGTCATTCGCTATTCGTATTTGCGCTGGCCGCCGTCGGCACGCTGGCCGCGCCTTCTTTTTCCTCAGCGGCGGAACAGATCCTCGCGGGAGCGGCAAATTCCCCGAAGCTCGACTTCGCCGCAATCTCCAACGCCGACCTTGGCCGGTGGCAGTCCTCCGGCTGCAGCTTCGCGCTGTTTCGCAACAAGGATCTCGTCGCCATCTTCGACACGCAGGACGCGCGGAAGAAGGCGCTCTTCAAGATCGATGGCAGGATCACCGCCGCGACCGCGACGGCGGGCGACCCATCCGCATATTGGGTCGGGACCGTCGGCGGGCGACAGATCCGCATGATCAAGGGCCGTGTGAATCCAGCCGTGCGGAATGATGGCGGCGGGCAAGGCGGCGAAGGGCGTCTCGAATGGAGCGGACCGTCCGGGCACGGCGCGATGACGGTGCGCTGGGAGGAGGGCTGCTGAGGCTCCGGCGGGGCTCGCCCGGCTGAGGCGGGGCGCGCGGCCGCGGGCTGCACGCGGCCTAGCGGAGCCGGGCGATCCCGATGCCGTCGAGTTTGGCGCGGTCTTTGATGGATTCCTCGCTGCGCGTCATGGCTTTCGAAATCGCCCTCAGGGACATGCCCTTCTTGGCGAGCAGTTTGAGCTTCTCGAGCTCCTCGTGCGTCCAGGGTTGGCGGTGCCGTTCAAATCGCTCGGCCATGGTCTGTTCCTGCTGGGCCGGCTCCATCTCCGGCGTTCGCGCCTTCTATAGCCGTGATGGCGACGAACCGTCCCACTTTCATGGCGGTGCCGACCCGAGCAGGGGGCCTCAGAGGCCGGTTCACCGATCAGGCTGAGGCAACCTGATCGGTGCGTGCGTTAGACGGGTGTCGGCGCGACGTGCTTGGGATCGAAGTTCGATGCCGGCTTCGGCTTCGCCTCATAGGCGAAGGGGCCGTCCGCGAAGGTGTAGCGGTACCAAGGCGCGTCGTTGGCCCGGCCGAGGCGATGGCGCAGGGCGCCGAAGGCGCGGTAGATCACGGGATAAGGCTGGCCATGATAATGCGCGAGAATCTCGCGCCAGGCGCGCGGCTGCGCCTTGATCAGGGCCTCCATGTCGGCGGTGAGAGCCTCTTCCGTCATCGGTACCACCCCGGCCGGGGGATCGCCGAGGTCGCACAGGGCGCTGCGCGCGAACTCGTCCGGATTCCACGACGGCCCGATCGGAATGGTGCAGTCGAAGCCGATCTTGGAGGCGACCCCGGGGATCTCGCATTTGGGGTCGACCGTCATGGTGTTGCAGTCCTTGATCATGACGGTGTCGCGGTCCGGCATGAAGCGGAACGCCATCGCGGCGAGAACCGCCTGGTCGTCCCAGATGTCGACATCGGTGTTGAACACCATCGCCACCTTGGGCAGGCCCTGCTTGGAGGCGGTGAGCATGATGCCGAGCGCCTGTTTGGCATCGCCCGCGCCGAGCGGGTTGATCTTGGCATAGGCGATGTTGGAGAGGCCGCCGGCCGGCGAGCGCACCTCCTTCACGTCGATCCCCGCCTGCTTCAGCGCGCCGAACAGATCGGCCTCGATCGCTGGCAATTGGAGCATGTTGTCGGTGAACCAGGGATGCAGGCCGCCGATCGTGCCGTGCTGGTAGATGCCCCCCTTGCGGTAGGTCATCGCCTTCACCTTGAGGCGGTAATTGTGCTTCAGCCCGCCGCCATACATGCCGGTGAACTCGCCATAGGGACCCTCGTCGAAGGACAGGCCCTCCAGCGCCATCAGCTCGCATTCGAGCACGATCTCGGCATTGGCCGGCACCACCACGTCGATCGTCTCGCACTTCACCATCTTGGCCGGGGCGCCGTAGAAGCTGCCCAGCACTTCGAAATCGTCGGTGTCGCCGGGGACCCCGGCAAGGCACGCGATCTTGTCGAGGATCGGCCCGCCGATGACGATGGCGACCTCGAGATTCTGCCCCTTGGCCGCCGCCGCCATCGCATTGATGCGCTGGCGGTGCGAGGTGCAGGTCATGTCGACCGACTTCTCGTTCTTGGCGCGGAACATCGAGCGGTAGACGCCCCAGTCATACACCCCCGTGTCGGGGTGCTTGCTGATGAACAGATTGTCGTTGGTGTAAGCGTGGCCGTCCCGGTCGTGGTGGAGGAACATCGGCAGGCGGGTGAGGTCGACGTCGTCGCCGGTGAGGATCACCTCCTTGCAGGGGGCGGTCGCGACCGTCTCCCACTTGACCCGCCCCTTCGCCTTGGCGACCATTTCGAGCCCGGTCCGGGTTTTGTCGCATTCCATCGCCCAGGCATACATGTCCTGGTTGGAATAGGCGTTGGCGAGCAGCGAGAATTCGCTGTCGACGATGGTCTCGATCAGCACCGCTTTGGTGGGATTGGATTCCAGGACGTGCGGGATCTGGTCGACCCGCGTCGGCGCTGTTACGCGCACCAGAAAGCCGGCTGCATCGAGCGCGGCGACGAAATCGGGCAAGGATTGCTGTGCGGCCATGGGGCTGCCTGGGTCTGTGAGGAAATAAGCCGGGCGATGTCAGGACAAGAGCGGCGCGGGCGCGCCGGTCTCGGCGAAGCCTCGCAATTGATGCAGCAGCAGGCCCCAGAGCGCGTTGCAGGTCTTAAAATTGCCGGCGTCGTGCGGCCAGCCGTCATGGGCGAAAACCACCTTGACGCGACCGTCGGGCAATTGGCTCAGATCGAACTGAAGGCGCGTGCCGGGGGCGTCGCCCGGCCCGTCGACACAATCCCAAACGACCCGGGCGGTCTGCTCCGCGCGCACTTTCCAGACGAAGACAGGACCATCGGGGTAAGCGAGGGTCCAGGCGCCGTCCACCGGGCCCGACACCTGCGCCATGGTCCAGCCGGACAGGCCCTCGGGCGTCATCAGGGCCTCCTGCACGCGGTTGAATTCGGCTTGGATCTTCACCTCATGGTGCAACGCGTGCTCCGGCATCCTATCCCCCTGATGGCCAGCTTAGTTCAATTTGCAGAAGAAAAGGCTTCGCTACCAGCGCTTTTTAAGTGGAAAGGCTTATAGATGAAGGATTGCGACACGCCAGTGTCGGCTCTGGTCTCCAGACCGTTCGCGGTCGCCGGCTCAACTTTTTGAGACGCGGATATGGTCGCTCTCTCAAGGGGGGCGCAGGGCGGAAAACAGGTCGGTCGGACGGAATGCGTCGGGGAGGTGGCTGGCCGCTCCGGTCGAAGAGAGACGGCCCGCTGCGTCGCCGGCTGTGGGCCTCAGCGCTCGGGCGCGTAAGCGAGGACCGGGGCGCCGACGGAGCCGCCGACCGACAGCTCGGCCGCCTCGCGACGGGTGCGGGCGGGGGCCTCGACCACGGCGAAGGCCGAGCGGTCCGCGAGCAGGGCGTCGACCACCTGGAAGTTCAGCTTGTGACCGCCGCGGAACGACCGGTAGCGGGCGAGCAGCGGCAGGCCGGCGAGCGCGAGGTCGCCCACCGCGTCGAGCGCCTTGTGCCGCACGAATTCGTCGGAAAAGCGCAGGCCCTCGGCATTCATCACGCCGTCCGCGTCGAGGCAGACGGTGTTGTCGAGCGAGGCGCCGAGCGCATAGCCCGCGCCGCGCAGGCGCTCGACATCCCGCAGGAAGCCGAAGGTCCGGGCGGGGGCGAGTTCGCGGCGGAACACGCCGGGCGAGAGCGTGCCGGCAAAGCGCTGGCGGCCGATGGCGTGATGGTCGAACTCGATTTCCACCTCGAGCCGGCAGCCGGCATCATAGGGGCTGAGTTCGCCGAACGAGGCGCCGTTCTCAACCCGGACCGGCTTCAGCACCTTGAGATATTTGCGGCGGCCGGAGAGCGGCGCGATACCGACCGAATCGACCGCGGCGACGATCTGCGCGGCACTGCCGTCGAGAATCGGCACTTCCGGCCCGTCGATCTCGACCTCGGCATTGTCGACGCCGAGGCCGGACAGCGCGGCGAGCACATGCTCGACGGTGGCGACCAGCGCGCCGGACCGGTCGCCGAGGACGGTCGCGAGATCGGTGGCCTGCACCGACTGGCGGGAGACTGCGATGCGGCGCGGCGCCTGATCGGCGAAGGTGCGGGAGAAGACGATGCCGGTATCGGCGCCGGCGGGCTTCAGGACCAGATGGGCATCGACGCCGGCATGCACGCCCGCACCCTTGAGTGCGGCTTGACCGGCGAGCGTCGTCTGCAGATCTGAAGTCATTCCGCCTCGAAAGCGCCCCGGCGCGATGCCGCTCTGCCTTCGCCTCTGATCGTCATTTCCCTGCCCATCTGCGCCGGCATGGATCGAATCGACCACGTCAGCGTTGCGCAAGGTTCGAGCGAGAAACTAGACGGCTTGCCGCACTGCGCCAAATCACGCTTGCTTACCGCCTGTTACCGAGGCCAAATCCTAATTTTATCTTTCTTATCAAATGATTACGCCCGGACACGAGGTCCGGGCGCAAGCCTGTGTTACAGCCAACAGGGTTACCGCTTCGCTTAACCGTCAGTTCGCCTGGCGGCGCAGGAAGGCGGGAATTTCGAGCTGGTCGTCCTCGTGGCCGGGCTGCTGGGGATGACGGGTCGGGACCTCGGCCGCCGGCCGCGCCGCGGGGCGCTTGGCGAATTCCGAGACCGGCTCGCGGCCCTGCGGCTTGGCGGCCGGCGGGGCGGGGGCGCGCAGGGTCGGCTGGGGCGCGCGCGCCGCCTCCGGCTCCTCCGCATGGCGGCCCATGCCGACATTGGCGAGCCGCTGGAGCAGCGTCATCTTCTTCTGCTCGGCCGGAGCTTCGCCGCGCTGGGCGCGGATCTGGTTCTGCGCCGGCATGGGCAATTCCTCCACGCGCGGCATGCGCGGGGTGCGCGGGCGCTGCGCCTGGGGCGGGATATAAGGCGAGAACTCGTCTTCGTGGGTGGCCGGGGCCGGCGCCGGGGCCGGTTCGGGCTCGGCATAATAGGTCTGCTTGGGCGCGGCGGCGCGGATCGTGACTTCGTCGATCGCGACCGCCTGCTGCGGCGCCGGGGCGGGCGCCGGCTTCGGCGGGGCCTTCATTTCCAGCGCCATCAGATCCTCGGCGGTGATCGCATCGACCGCCTTGCGGATCTGCGCGTCGCGCGCCTGCTCGACCGCGGCGCGGCCGGCATTCGACATCTTGCGGCCCTGCAGGTCCGGCAGGCCCTCGCCGCGGGTCTGGATCTGCTCGGGGATGACGGCCGGATCGATGCCGGTCGCGACCACCGAGACGCGGATGATGCCGTCGAGGCTCTGGTCGAACGTGGCGCCGAGAATGATGTTGGCGTCGGGATCGACCTCCTCGCGGATGCGGGTCGCCGCCTCGTCCACTTCGAACAGCGTCATGTCGTTGCCGCCGGTGATCGAGATCAGCAGGCCGCCGGCGCCGCGCATCGAGGTCTCGTCGAGCAGCGGATTGGCGATCGCCGCCTCGGCGGCCTGGAGGGCGCGCTTGTCGCCGGAGGCCTCGCCGGTGCCCATCATCGCCTTGCCCATGTCGCGCATCACGGCGCGGACGTCGGCGAAATCGAGATTGATCAGGCCTTCCTTGACCATCAGATCGGTGATGCAGGCGACGCCCGAATAGAGCACCTGGTCGGCCATCGCGAAGGCGTCGGCGAAGGTGGTCTTCTCGTTGGCGACCCGGAACAGGTTCTGGTTCGGGATGACGATCAGCGTGTCGACCGTCTTCTGCAGTTCGTTGATGCCGTGCTCGGCCACCCGCATGCGGCGCTGGCCTTCGAAATGGAACGGCTTGGTGACGACGCCGACGGTCAGGATGCCGAGTTCGCGTGCCGCGCGGGCCACGACCGGCGCCGCACCGGTGCCCGTGCCGCCGCCCATGCCGGCGGTGATGAACACCATGTGCGAGCCGGACAGGTGGTCGCGGATTTCGTCGAGCACCTCTTCGGCCGCCGCGCGGCCGACTTCCGGCTGCGAGCCGGCGCCGAGACCTTCGGTCACCGCGACGCCCATCTGCACCAGGCGCTCGGCCTTGGAGAGGGACAGGGCCTGGGCGTCGGTGTTCGCGACCACGAACTCGACGCCGGTCAGGCCGGAATTGATCATGTTGTTGACGGCGTTGCCGCCGGCGCCACCGCAACCGAACACGGTGATCCGGGGCCGCAACTCCCGAATGTCGGGCATCTGAAGGTTGATCGACATGTTCTCACTCCGTAGCGCCAGAGGCGCCGTGACGCCGTTCGATTCCGAGGCTTGACCCGAGTTAAGACCAACTCGGTTAACCATCTCTAAAAACTGTCCTTCAACCAGCGTCCAACGCGGCCGAAATACGTCGCACCCTCGGCGCCGGCCGCCTGGCGGCGGCGGGGCTCGAAATGTTCGAGCCCCGCCACCTGCGGATAGACCAGCAAACCCGCCGCAACCGCGAACGCGGCGCCGCGCGCCGCTTCCGGCAGCCGCGACACGCCGAGCGGGCGGCCGATTCGCACCTGCGGCCCGATCACCCGCGCCATAAGGTCCGGCAAACCCTGCAATTGCGCCGCGCCGCCGGTCAGAACCAGCCGGCGCCCCGCATCGCCGGCATGGCCGGAAGCCTTCAGGCGGTCGCGAATCAGTTCCACGATCTCTTCCGCTCGCGGTTTTACGATAGTCACGAGGCGGGATTTCGGAACCATGTTCGGCTGGTCCCGGTCATCCCCAGACAAAGCGGGGATGGTGAGCATGTCGTGGTCGTCGGACGACACCGCGACCACGGCGCCGTGCAGCGCCTTGAGTCGCTCGGCATCGGCGAGCCGGGCCGGCAGGCCGCGCGCCACGTCGTTGGTGATGTGCTGCCCGCCGAGCGCGATGCCGTCGACATAAAGGCAGTGGCCGCCGGATACGACGGAGAAGGTGGTGGTGCCGGCGCCCATGTCGATGAGGGTCACGCCGAGTTCCATCTCGTCGTCGGTGAGCGAGGAGAGCGCCGCCGCATAGGGCGCGCACACCATCGCCTCGATGCCGAGATGGCAGCGCTCGATGCACAAAACGAGATTCTTCAGCGACGTCATGTCGCCGGTCACCACATGCATGTCGACGCCGAGTTCGCGCCCGAGCATGCCGCACGGTTCGCCGATGCCCCGCCGTCCGTCGAGCGAATAGCCGACCGGCAGCGCGTGCATCACCGCCCGCCCGTCGCCCACGGCGAAGGTGGAGGCGGCCTCAAGCACGCGGCGGATGTCGAATTCCTCGACCGCCGGGGCGGTCAGGCGTACCGCCGCCTCGTAATGCTGCGACGAGAGCCGGGCGCCGGATACGCCGACGATGACGGAGGCGATCTGCACCCCCGCCGCCCGCTCGGCCATGTCGACGGCCTGGCGCACCGCCAGTTCGGCGCGGGTCATGTCGATGATCGCGCCGCCCTTCACCCCATGGGCGCGGGTATGGCCGATGCCCAGCACATCGATCGCATGGGTGCGGCGGTGTAGAACGTCGGAGGCGCCGCGCGGCTTCAGCCGGGCGATCGCGCACACCACTTTGCTGGTGCCGATGTCGAGCACCGCGACGATGCCGCTCTTCTTCTGCGGGATCGGACGCATTTTCGGGGCGAAGCCCTGAGCCAGCCGGTGCCTCACGCCGCGCCTCCCTTCTTGGCCTTGGCTTTCGCCTTCAGGGCCTGCATCCGGGTCTCGAACGCGCTGTCCGACAGGCGGACCACGATCCGGTCCGGCAGCCGCAGGTCGACGATGGTGATGTCGCGCGTCAGCAGCTTCTTCTCGCGGTCGAGCTCGGAGAGCTGGAACAGCGCGTCGTCCAGCCCTTCCTGGGGAAGCCGCACGTCGATGCCATTGCGCATCTTCAGGGTCCAGCGGCGGTCGGCGACCAGGATCGCCGCGCGCACCCGGTCGCGGATCACCGGTACCCGGCCGAGCGCCTCGACGATCTCGCCGACCCGCTTCTCGGCACCTTCGCCGACCACGATCGGCAGGCTGACATAGCGCGGATCGTCGGAATAGGGCGCGATCGGCATGCCGTCGCGCGCGATCACCTGGATCTGGCCGTTGAACTGCCAGAGCGCATAGGCCTCGCGCTCTACGACCGAAATATCGATGCGATCCGGATAGAGCTTGCGGACCGTGGCGGCGGCGATCCAGGGCATCGCTTCGAGCCGGGCGCGCGTCGCGTCGGCATCGACGAACAGGATCGAGGTGCTGGACTTGATCCCCGCCGCGGCCAGGATTTCGGGCGGCGTCACATGGTTCTGGCCGGAGAGATTGACCTGCCGCACCTTGAAGCCCGCGGCGTTCGCCGCGAGATCCCCGACATCCACCAGGATCGATTCGGCTTCTTCGATATGGCCGCCGAGGATCACGCCATAGACCGAGAAGCCTCCGATCACCAGAACAGTGAGCAGGCTCGCGCCGCGCCGTCCGATCCGCGAGGCGCCGAGGCGCACGGTGATTCGGCGGAGCAGGAGGGCGGTGCGGCTGGCAGGCGCCGGCTCGCGCATGGGAACCGGCGTGCGGCGGCCGGCGGGCTGGCCGGCGTCCCGGCGCGCGGAGCCGGGCTTCAGCGGTCCAGCGATGCGTCCTCCACCATCCATGTCACAAGCTCGCCGAAAGAAACGCCCGCATGGGCCGCCAGTTCGGGCACCAAAGAGGTCTCGGTCATGCCGGGCTGCGTGTTGACCTCCAGGCAGACGAGGCCCGAGGCATCCCCGGTCCGCGCGTCGTATCGGAAGTCCGCACGGGAGACGCCCCGGCAACCGAGCGCCTTGTGCGCCAGTGCAGTAAGTATCCGCACCTGTTGGTAAACTTCGGGTAAAATCCGGGCCGGAAGAATGTGCCGCGAGCCGCCGGGCGCGTATTTGGATTCGTAATCGTAAAAAGCGTGGGTCGCTTCGATCTCGATGACGTCCAGCGGCTCCCCGCGCATCATCGCGCAGGTCAGTTCGAGGCCGGGAATGAACCGCTCGGCGAGCAGGGTTTCGCCGTGCGGCCAATCCGTGCGGTGCAACTCCTGGGGCGGGTGATCCTGGTCCTCGCGCACGATGAAGACGCCGACGCTGGAGCCCTCGGCCACCGGCTTCAGCACGTAAGGCGGCGCCATCACGTGGCCCCGCGCCGCTTCCGCCCGCGACACCACGAAGCCGTCCGGCACCGCGATCCCGGCCGCCGCCATCACCACCTTGGCCTGTGCCTTGTCCATGGCGAGCGCCGAGGAGAGGACGCCGGAATGCGAATAGGGGATGCGCAGGATTTCGAGAATGCCCTGGATCGTGCCGTCCTCGCCGGGCCGGCCGTGCAGTACGTTGAGCGCGGCGTCCGGCTTCAAGCGGGCGAGCACCTCGGCG
The DNA here is from genome assembly GCF_004346185.1 of Aquabacter spiritensis. GTDB lineage: Bacteria > Pseudomonadota > Alphaproteobacteria > Rhizobiales > Xanthobacteraceae > Aquabacter > Aquabacter spiritensis. Next base: position 201,336 of record NZ_SMAI01000002.1, read on the forward strand.
ACGTCGCGCCCGACATCGACACGCGTGACCGCGTAGCCCGCGGCCTCGAGCGCGGCGGAGCAGGCCGCCCCCGACCGGAGCGAGACCTCGCGCTCGGCGGACCAGCCGCCCATCAGCACCGCGACATGTTTCGGCATGGAATGATCCTGTTGATCCCGGAGGGCGGGACGGATTAAAGCGCGCGCGGCGTTTGCAATCCTTTAACCGGCGGGGATGCCGATCCGCTTGATTTCCCATTCGAGCGCGATGCCGCTGGTCTCGCGCACGCGGCGGCGGACCTCCTCGCCCAGCGCCTCAATTTCGGCAGCGGTCGCCCCGCCGAGATTGATCAGGAAATTGGTGTGCAGGTCCGACACCTGGGCCCGGCCGAGGGTCAGGCCCCGGCAGCCCGCCGCATCGACGAGCTGCCAGGCCTTCCCGCCTTCGGGATTCTTGAAGGTGGAACCGCCGGTGCGGCTCTTCACCGGCTGCGTCGCCTCGCGCGAGGCGGTGATTCGCGCCATTTCCGCAGCAATCTCGGCGGGCACGCCGGGGGCACCCCGAAACCGCGCCGCGGTGAAGATCAGGTCGTCGGGAGCGGCGCAATGGCGATAGGTGAAGCCCATTTCGGCCGCGCTCAGGACGCGGACCGATCCGTTGCGCGTCACCGCCCGGCAGGAGACGAGAACGTCCTTGACCTCGCCGCCATAGGCGCCGCCGTTCATCCGCAGCGCGCCGCCGATCGCGCCGGGAATGCCGCGCAGAAAGGCGAGGCCGCCGATCCCGGCCTCGGCGGCCGCCCGCGCCACCTTCACGTCGGCCGCGCCCGCGCCCGCCTGAACGTCAAGCCCCTCGACGGTGATCGTGCCGAAGCCTTTGCCGAGGCGGACCACGAGACCCGGCAGCCCGCCGTCGCGCACGATCAGGTTGGAGCCGAGGCCGATCACCGTGACGGCGAGATCGGCCGGGAGGTGCGTCAGCGCATAAGCGAGGTCCGCTTCGTCCGCCGGCTCGAACAGGACCTGCGCCGGTCCGCCGACACGGAACCAGGTGAGGGGGGCGAGCGGGGCGTTCGCCACCAGCCGGCCGCGCAGCTCCGGCAGCGCGGCGGACAGCGCGGGAACGAGATCGGAAAAGCCGGGACCGGGGGCGTGCATGCCGTCGCTTTACCTTCTGGCCGGCGCCCTGCCAACGCGCACCGCGACCGGGCCGCCGCGGAGTTCCGTCACAGCACCACCACGCCGCGATGCTTGGCCTCGCCCTCCGGCTCGACATGGATGGTGATCTCCATGTCCTCCATGTCCGCCTCGAACGCCTGTTCGATCCGGTCGCAGATGTCGTGCGCGGCGGCGACCGTCATCGCGCCGGGGACCACGAGATGGAACTCGACGAAGGTGATGCGGCCGGCATGGCGGGTGCGCAGATCATGGGCCTCGAGCGCGCCTTCGGCATGAATGGACACCAGATCGCGGATCCGCGCCACGACGTCGGCGGGCGGGGCCTCGTCCATCAGGCCGCTGACCGAACTGCGCATGAGGCTCCAGCCGGTCCACAGGATATTGATTGCGACGATGGCGGCGATCGCCGGGTCGAGCACGGGCCAGCCGGTGAGCGGCACCAAGGCGAAGCCGATCAGGACGCCGCCGGAGGTCACGACGTCGGTGAAGAGGTGGCGGCCGTCTGCGCTGAGCGCCGGGGAGCGCCATTTCCGGCCGGTGCGCATCAGAACGACGCACCACGCGGCATTGATCACGGTGGCGAGGGCATTGAGCGCGGCGCCGTCCCAGGGCTGGTCGGGCAGCCGCGGATCGAGGAAGCCGAGATAGGCCTCGCGCAGGATCGAGCCCGCCGCCAGCACGATCAGCACGCCTTCCGCGACGGCGGAAATATATTCGGCCTTGTGGTGCCCGTAAGGATGGTTGGCATCGGCCGGCTGTGCGCTGATCTTCAGCGCGACCAGCGCGCCGAGCGATCCGGCGACATTGATGATGCTTTCCAGCGCGTCCGAGAGCAGGGCGACCGAGCCGGTGACCCACCAGGCGAGCGTCTTGATGCCGAGGACGGCGATGCCGACGCCGACGCTCGCGGCGGCGACCCAGAGGGCGCGCTTCATCCTCGTCGGGTCCCCCGGGATCGGTTGCGATGCCGACTGCCTAGCGGCTCCCGCGCTGCAGCGCAACCGCGGCCGTCACCGCGCCTCGGCGGCGCCCGCGGCCAGTTCCGCGGGAAGCGCGTAGGCCCATTGCGTGATGTTGCCGGCGCCGAGACAGATCACGTAATCCCCGGGCTTGGCGAGGCCGGCGACGAGGCCGGCGAGGGCTTCGGGGCCTTCGAGCGCCGTCACGCTGCGATGGCCGCGCGCCCGCAGGCCCTGCACCAGATGGTCGCGGTCGGCGCCGGGGATCGGCGCCTCCCCCGCGGCATAGACCGGCGCCACGATGACGTGGTCGGCCTCGTTGAAGCAGGTGGAGAAATCGTCGAACAAGGCGGCGAGGCGGCTGTAGCGGTGCGGCTGGACGACCGCGATCACTTGCCCCTCGGTCGCCGCGCGGGCGGCCTTCAGGACGGCCGCGATCTCCACCGGGTGGTGGCCGTAATCGTCGAAGATGGCGGCCCCATTCCACTCGCCGGTCCGGGTGAAGCGCCGCTTGACGCCGCCGAAGGCGGCCAGGGCGCCGACAATGGCGTCATCCGAGACGCCGAGCTCGTGCGCGACGGCGATCGCGGCGGTGGCGTTCAGCGCATTGTGGCGACCGGGCATCGGCAGGCGCAGATCGTCGATGCGGTGGACGACGTCGCCGGCGCGGTCGCGGAACAGAATCGAGAAGCGGGTGATGCCGCCCTTCAGATCGACGTCGACCAGCCGGACGTCGGCCTGCGGGTTCTCGCCATAGGTGATGACCCGCCGATCCTCGATCCGCCCGACCATGGCCTGGACCACGGGATGGTCGATGCACATCACGGCGAAGCCGTAGAACGGCACGTTTTCGACGAACGCCTTGAAGGCTTCCTGGACCCGCTCGAAGGTCTTGAAATGATCGAGATGCTCGGGGTCGATATTGGTGACGATCGCGACTTCGGCCGGCAGTTTCAGGAAGGTGCCGTCGCTTTCGTCGGCCTCGACCACCATCCATTCCCCGTCGCCGAGCCGGGCATTGGTGCCGTAGGCGTTGATGATGCCGCCATTGATCACGGTCGGGTCGATGCCACCGGCATCGAGCAGGGTTGCGACCAGAGAGGTGGTCGTGGTCTTGCCGTGGGTACCGGCGATGGCGACGCAGCTCTTCAGGCGCATCAGTTCCGCCAGCATCTCGGCGCGGCGCACCACCGGCAGCCGGCGGGCGCGGGCAGCGAGAAGCTCGGGATTGTCGCGCTTGATGGCGGAGGAGACCACGACCACGTCGGCCGCGGCGACGTTCGCCGCATCGTGCCCGACGGTCACGGCGATGCCCTTGTCGCGCAGGCGCTTGACGTTCGCGCTCTCGGCCACGTCCGAGCCCTGGACCTGATAGCCGAGATTGTGCAGCACCTCGGCGATGCCGCTCATGCCGATGCCGCCGATGCCGACAAAATGGATCGAGCCGAGGGCCTGGGGCAGCTTCATTCCGTGGACCTTCCTTCGAACGAGGCGATCGGCGCCCCCCGCGCCAGATGCACGACGAGGTCCGCCAGCCGGTCGGCGGCATCGAGCGCGCCGGCGCTTCTCGCCGCTTCGGCCATCGCCGTCAATGCGTGGGGATCGGCCGCGAGGCGGCGCAGTTCGCCGGCGACCCGCTCGGGCGTGAAGGCGTCCTGCGGCACAAGCAGGGCGCCGCCAGCGCGTTCGATGAGCCGGGCATTGGCGGCCTGGTCCTGGTCCAGCGCGTGGGGCAGCGGCACCAGGACAGCGGGCCGGCCGATCGCGGCGAGTTCGGCCACCGTCGAGGCGCCGGAGCGCGAAATGACGAGATGGGCCTGCGCCATGCGCTCCGGCAGATCCTTGAAGAAGGGCGCGATGTCCGCCGCGACGCCGGCCCGGGCATAGGCTTCCCGCACCCGCTCGATATCCTCCGGGCGGGCCTGCTGGACCACTCTGAGACGGGCGCGCAGCGCGGGTTCGAGGCGGGCGACGGCGTCGGGGACGACGTCCGCCATCACGCGGGCGCCCTGGCTGCCGCCGAACACGAGCAGCCGAAACGCCTCGCCGGTGGGCGGGAAGGGCAAGGCCGCGGCCGAGATCACCGCCGCGCGCAGCGGGTTGCCGGTCCAGACCGCCTTTTCCGCGAGCGCCGGCTCGCCGGCGCAGATGCCGGGAAATCCGGTTGCGATCGCCGTCACGCGCGGCGCGAGCAGGCGGTTCGCCCGCCCCATGACGCCGTTCGCCTCGTGGATCAGGGTCGGGACGCCGCGAAGGCGCGCCGCCACCAGCGGGGGCAGGGTGGGATAGCCGCCGAAGCCGACCACCACCGCCGGCTTCAGCCGGCGCATTAAAGCGAGGCCGGCGAGCAGGCCGGAGGCGAGCGCATAGGCGGTCTTGGCGAGCGCGACCGGCGAGCGGCCGCGCACCGTCTCGGAGGGCAGGATATGCATCCGGCCGGCCGGAAAGGCGCCGACATAGCGCGCGGCGCGGTGGTCGGTCGCGAGGTCGACCCGCAGGCCGCGCGCCTCCAGCGCCGCGGCGAGGGCCTCGGCGGGGAAGAGGTGGCCGCCGGTGCCGCCGGCGGCGAGGAGCGCGAGCTGCGGGCTCATGCGGCGCCGGACGCGGCCCGCCGGTCCATCGGCGGTTCGCTGAGCGCGGCGAGGGCGGCCGCGCCGGGGCGCCGGCGCGACAGCGCCAGAAGCATGCCCATGCCGAAGGCGAGCGAGATCAGCGAGGAGCCGCCATAGGAGATGAAGGGCAGGGTCATCCCCTTGGCCGGGATGAGATGCACGTTCACCATCATGTTGATCGAGGCTTGCAGCCCGAACAGCAAGGCGAGCCCGGTCGCCGCGAAGCGGGCGAAGGGGTCCTGTTCGTCGAGCGCGCGGGTCAGGCTGCGGACGATGATGAAGGCGAACAGGCCGAGCAGGATCAGGCACAGGATGATGCCGAACTCCTCCGCCGCCACGGCGAAGACGAAATCGGTGTGGCCGTCCGGCAGGATCCGCTTGACCGTCCCCTCGCCCGGTCCCTGGCCGAACCAGCCGCCATGGCGGAAGCTCTCGAGCGCGGTGTCGATCTGGTAGGTGTCGCCCGAATCGGGATCGAGGAAGCGGTCGATGCGCTTTCGGACGTGCGGCACCACATTATAGGCCGTGACGATGCCGCCGATTCCGAGCCCGACGAGGCCGACCATCCAGATCCAGCGCAGGCCGGCCAGGAAGAACAGCGCGCCCCACACCAGAATGACCAGCATGGTCTGGCCGAAATCCGGCTGCATGATGAGTGGCAGCACCACGATTCCGAGCAGCCCCATGGCGAGAAGCTGCGCCGGCATTTCGGGTCGCTTGCTGCTCTCCGCGAACAGCCAGGCTGCGAGCACGACGAAAGCGGGCTTGAGAAATTCCGAAGGCTGGACCGTGATGCCGGCGATCATCAGCCAGCGGCGCGCACCCTTCACTTCGGGACCGAAGACCAGGGTGGCGAACAGCAGGGCCAGGAAGACGAGGAATACCGCCATGCACACGCGCCGGATCGAGCGGGGCGAGAGGAAGGACGTGCCGATCAGCACGGCGGTCGCCGGCACCAGGAACAGCACCTGCCGCTGGACGAAATGGAACGGATCGGGAATGCCGAGCCGCGCCGCCACGGGTGGGCTGGCCGCGAGGCACAGCACGATCCCCATCGTCATGAGCACGAACAGGGCGCCGAGCAGCAGGCGGTCCACCGTCCACCACCATTCGCTGAGCACGGTGCGATCGGCGCGCGACATCATGGGGACGGAACTCCAGGCTGGATGCGGAGCGCCAGAATGGGGCTGCTTGGTTGACACGCGATTAAGGCCCGCAGCCTCCGTTGCGCGATCTCGCGCGGTCGGCCGGATCCGGCCCCTTTCCCTCCGGACGGGGGCGCGCGACACATGAGTGGCGTTTTGGCTCCGCCCCGGGATGCCGCCCCGCCCCGCGCCGCTCCCGCGCCGGCCGATCCGACATCGGCGGCGGGTTCTGCGCTGCCTGCGAGCCGATCGCGCGACATGCGCGCGCGCATGCCGGCGCCGCTCCGGGACGCGCGGCGGTGACGGCGGCGCCCCGTGCCGACGCGCCCCGCGCGCTGCCCGCGAATTTTCGCGCCTGGTTCGCGGCGCGGGGCTGGCAGCCGCGCGCCCACCAGCTCGACCTCCTCGCCTGCGCCCAAGCCGGCCGGTCCGCTCTGCTCATCGCGCCGACCGGTGCGGGCAAGACCCTCGCGGGCTTCCTTCCCACCCTTGTGGAACTGGGGGAGGCCCGCGACGCGCGGCGCACCTCCGGCAGTGCCGGGCGCACGCCGCCGGAGCGGATCTCGCCGCTCCATACCCTCTATATTTCGCCTCTCAAGGCGCTGGCGGTGGACATCGCGCGCAATCTCGAGGCGCCGGTGGCGGAAATGGGCCTGCCGATCCGGGTCGAGACCCGCACCGGCGACACCCCCGCTTCGCGCCGTCAGAGGCAGAGGCGCGACCCGCCCGACATCCTCCTGACCACGCCCGAACAGCTTTCTCTCCTCCTCGCCTCCAGCGACGGGGCCCATCTGTTCTCGGGGCTGAAGCGCGTGATCCTCGACGAGCTGCATGCCCTCGTCATATCCAAGCGGGGCGACCTCCTCGCGCTCGCGCTGGCACGGCTGCGCGCCGTCGCGCCCGGTCTCCAGGCGGTGGGGCTATCGGCGACGGTGGCGGAGCCGGACGATCTGCGCCGCTATCTGGTCGGCCAGACCGAAAGCGGGGCCATGGCCGATCTTCTCGTCGCCGCGGGCGGTGCGGCACCGGACGTCTCGATGCTTGAGACCCGTGTGCCAATGCCCTGGGCGACCCACACTGCGCTGCACGCGCTGCCGGAAGTGTACGGGCTGATCGGCGCCCATAAAATGAGCCTGGTCTTCGTCAATACGCGCTGGCAGGCGGAATTCCTGTTCCAGGAATTGTGGCGCATCAACGAGGACAATCTGCCGATCGCGCTCCACCACGGATCGCTCGACGTCGAGCAGCGGCGCCGGGTCGAGAGCGCGATGGCCGCGGGGCGGCTGCGGGCGGTGGTCTGCACCTCTTCGCTCGATCTCGGCATCGACTGGGGCGATGTCGACCAGGTGATCAATATCGGCGCGCCCAAAGGGGCCTCGCGCCTGATGCAGCGCATTGGACGCGCCAATCACCGGCTCGACGAGAGTTCTCACGCCGTCCTCGTTCCGGCGAACCGCTTCGAGGTTCTGGAATGCCGCGCCGCGCTGGAGGCTGTGCGGGCCGGCGCCCAGGACACCCCGCCCGAGCGGACGGGTGCGCTCGACGTGCTCGCCCAGCATGTGCTCGGCATGGCCTGTGCCACGCCCTTCTCGGCCGAGGCTTTGTTCCGCGAGGTGCGCTCGGCTGCGCCCTATCGGGATCTCGACTTCGCCGACTTCGAGCAGGTCGTCGATTTCGTCGCCACCGGCGGCTACGCGCTGCGCGCCTATGAGCGCTACGCCAAGATCCGCAGGACCAAGGACGGCCTCTGGCGCGTCGCAAATCCGATGGTGGCCCAGTCCTATCGCCTGAATGTCGGCACCATCGTCGAGGCGACGATGATCAAGGTGCGGTTGGTCTCCGCGCGCGGCGCCGCCAAGAGCGGCGTGGCGGGACGGCCGCGCTATGGCGGCAAAGTGCTGGGGGAGGTGGAGGAATATTTCGTCGAGACGCTGGTTCCGGGAGACACCTTCGTCTTCGCCGGCGAAATCCTGCGCTACGAGGCGATGGTGGAAGAGGAGATCTACGTCTCCCGCAGCACCGCCACCGAGCCCAAGGTGCCGTCCTACGAGGGCGGAAAGTTCCCCCTCTCCACCTTCCTCGCCGCGGGCGTGCGGGCGCTGCTCGCGGCGCCGGAGCGCTGGGGCGCCCTGCCGGCCCAGGTGCGCGACTGGCTCGAATTGCAGCGTGTCCGCTCCCGCCTTCCCGGGCGGAGCGATCTGCTGGTCGAGACCTTCGCACGGGCCGGGCGCTTTTATCTGGTCTGCTACCCCTTCGAGGGTCGGCTCGCCCACCAGACGCTGGGCATGCTGCTGACGCGCCGGCTGGAGCGGGCGCGGCTCAAGCCGCTCGGCTTCGTCGCCAACGATTATGCCATCGCGGTCTATGCGGCGGGCGACATGGGTGCCGCGGTGTCGGACGGGCGGCTTTCGCTCGCGGCCCTGTTCGATCCCGACATGCTCGGCGACGACCTCGAAGCCTGGCTCGCCGAGAGTTCGCTGATGAAGCGTACCTTCCGCACGTGCGCGATCATCGCGGGGCTGATCGAGCGGCGCTTTCCCGGCAAGGAGAAGACGCGGCGCCAGGTCACGGTGTCCACCGACCTGGTCTACGACGTGCTGCGCCGGCATGAACCTGGCCACATGCTGTTGCGCGCCGCGCGGGCGGACGCCGCCACCGGGCTGCTCGACGTGCGGCGCCTGTCCGACATGCTGATGCGGGTGCGGGGCCGCATCGTCCATCAGCCGCTGGACCGGGTCTCGCCGCTCTCGGTGCCGGTTCTGCTTGAGATCGGCCGGGAAAGCGTCGGCGGCGCTGACACCTCGGAGGCGCTCCTGGAGGAGGCCGAGGAGGCACTCGTCCGGGAGGCGATGACGTGAGGTGCATGGCCCCGGCCGGCGATCCGCGCCCGTCGACGAGCGGAGGTCAGATCCGAGCTTGACTTTGACCGTGCGCGGAGACGCAATTCAGGGTTGAGGCCTCCTTATCGGAAGATCGACCTATGGCTGCGCCCTTCTCCTTCGCTCCGGAAAATCTCTACCAGCCGATCAATCCCTGGGAGTTCTTCGGCTCCCAGTTCGGCTTCTTCAACGTCATCATCGGCGACACGCCGCGCCCGGATCTCGAAAAGACCATCCTGAAGGATGTCGGCAGCTATGGCCGGCAGATCGGCCGGATCGGCGAGGCGCTCCAGGTGATCATGCGCCACATGGACCACAGCAAGCTCACCGAGCCGGAGCGTCGGGCTTTGGTGATGCTCGAGGCGCAGCTTCTCGAAATCGAGAACATCAAGTCGCGCGCAAGCCCGCGATAGGCGCCGCGGCGCGGCGCCGATCCGGCGTCAGGCCGCGAGGCTCGGGCGGAGCGTCGCCCAGGCGTCGGCGCCCCGCTCGGCCAGTTCCGCCCAGCGCGATGCCGGCACCACCGCCCGGATCGCCACTTCGAAAGACGGGCGCTGCCGGCATCGCGCGATCCAGGCGGCGACCGGCGGATGGCGCTCGCGCACCATGTCGCCCATGCCGAAATGCTCCAGCGCGCAGACATAGGGAATGAGGGCCGCGTCGGCGAGGCTGAAGGTCTCTCCCGTGATCCACGGACCGCCCGTGGACAAGGCGGCATCCATCTCGGCCATGGTGGCGTCGAGCATGCGCACCGAATCACGGGTTTCCTGGGAGGACAGGCCGGCCGCCAGAAGCCGCGCCTGGCGTTCGCGCCGCTTGGGGTCCTTCACCGCCGCGAGCATCGCCTGCTGCTCCGCCTCGGTCTTTTTCAGCCAGGCCGGCCGGACCATGAGCGGCCAACCGAGTTCGCCGAAGCCGGGATGGATCTTCTCGTCCACCATCTTGGTCCAATAGCGCATCCGGGCGCGGCCGACCGCATCGTGGGGCCGCAGCGCCGGATCGGGATAACGGTCGTCGAGATATTCGATGATGATCGTCGATTCCGTCACGATCACCCCATCGTCCCGCAGCGTCGGCACCACCCCCTTGGGGTTGAGGGCCAGATACTCGGGACGAAGGTTCTCCTTGTCCGCGAGATTGACGATATGGCCCTCGAAGGCGAGCCCCTTTTCCGCAAGCACGAGGCGCACCTTTTGCGCGCAGGGCGACAGAGGCGAATGCCAGATTTCGATCATTTTCGGCGCCTTTTGGTGGGTGCGACAGGGGGCAGTTCGAAAATCGACGCGAGATAGGGGATGAGATGCCGCATCGCCTCTTCGGCATCGACCGGGGCGTGCGGGAGGCCGACCAATTGCTCCGGGCGGCCATTGTCGGCGCGCACGAACATCATCGCGCCGAAGATGCATTTCAGGCGCCAGAGCAGATCGCGCTCGCCGAGATCCGGCCGGATCTTCCTCAGCGCCGCGACGAACAGCGGCGCCACCTCGTCATAGAGGCCGAAGACGGTTTCGCGCACTTCGGGCGCGGGATCGGTCGAGGAGAGGCCGGAGAGCCGGCGGAAGGTCTCGCCGGCCTCGCTGCTGACGATGATGGTCGGGCCGATAAAGGCTTCCAGCACTTCGCGCAGATCGGGCGCGAGGCTGCGGTCCGGCCAGGCCTTCTCCAGCCGCGCGAGGCGTTCCGCGTTCATCGGCAGGACACGGCGCTCGAAGACGGCGCGGAACAGCGACAGCTTGGTGCGGTAATAATAATGCGCCGAGGCGAGATTGACCCCGGCTTCCGCCGTGATCGTGCGCACCGAAACGCCATTGAACCCGCGTTCGGCGAAGAGCCGCTCGGCGGCATCCAGCAGGCGCCCGCTCGGGTCGTCGGCGGCGGGGATCGCGGTGGTGTCTTCCGACCGGTTCAAGGGCGTTCTCCAGGCGATAAAAAATAAGACGGACGTTTGACTTTTTCAACGGCTTGTTCCAGCTTCTCAAGAAAGCCGAATGGCTGCTGGAGACCACCGAAGAGGTTGCTCGATCAATCCGGGAGCTTGGGCATGCCGACGCCGCGACGAACCCTCCGTATCTCTACAGTCCTGTTGAGCGCAGCCTTGATGCTGCCGGCCCCGGCCTTCGCGCAAGTCGCCGAGCCGGTCATCGGCGTGTCCTCGCGCAGCTTTAATCCGGGCTTCTCCAACATGTGGATCGGCCAGGCGCTGGGCCTGTTCGGCAAGGACATTCAGCCCAAATCGGTCGGTACCCAGGGGGCGTCCGAAAACCTTCAGCTGATGCTGTCCGGCCAGATCACCATGAGCACGGGCACACAGGACATCATCCTGACCTCGGCGGCCGAAGGGCGGAAGCTGCCGGCGGTCATCCCCTGCGTCTATCTGCGTGGCGTGCTGCACCGTATTTCGGTCCTGCCGAACAGCCCGATCACGGGCTATGCGGATCTGAAGGGCAAGCGGATCGGCGTTCCGACGCTCGCTTATGGCGGCGTGGGTTATCTCAAATTCGCGCTTCGACATGCCGGCATCGCCTTCGCCGACGTCAATCTGGTGGCGGTAGGAGATGGGCAGCAGGCGGCGGTGGCGCTCGATTCCGGCCGCATCGACGCGCTGCTGAACGCCGATGTGGACGTGGTGCGCCTGAAGACCTTGGGCGTGAACGTGCGCGTGCTCGATCAGCCGGACAATATGAAGAATGCGGCAACCGCCTATGTCTTCGCCTTTGCCCGGCCCTGGTACGAGGGCCACAAGGCGGAAGCCCTCGGCATCCTCAAGGGGCTGATCCGCTCGATCATCGTGATGACCGAGAACCCGGAAGCTGCGGTGCGCGTCAGCTATTACATGCACCCGGCGTCGATCCCGAGCGGCATCTCGCGCGAGAAGGCGATCAGCGATGCCGTCACCATCATCAAGACGCGCGCGCCGCTGATTTCCCGCGACGCGGCGGCGAACGACAAATGGTGTTCCTTCTCGAAGGAGAACTGGACCGATTTCGTCGAGATTCTCGGCCTCGAAGGCAAGGTCGATCCGATGGATTTCTATACCTCCGAACTGATCGACGGCGTCAACACGATCGACGACAAGGCGATGCGCGAATGGGCGCGGGGCCTGAAGGTTCCCGAGACGGACGCCGAGATCGCGAAATGGCTCGCCGGACTGAAGCCGCCGCTCTGACGGTTCGACGCCCGCAGCACAAATGGCTCTGCGGGCGTCGCTCGGGCCCTCCGAACGGTCTTCACGCCCGCGGCGGCGTCGGACAATTGGATTTGAGGGGGCCGCCTTTCACCCCCCGACACGAAAATTTTTCATGACGTCAGAGATGCGGCCCGTCGGCCCGGATCTGGCGCTCGCGCTTTGCCTTGGAGTCGTCCATGTCTCAACTTGTGCGTTCCAGTGATCTCGCTTCGCCGGCGGCCGGTGCGGGCCCCTCCGAAATCGATCTGATCGAGCCGGGCGAATTCCTTTCCGCCCGCTTCGTCGATCTGCCGAAAGGCGGTGCCCATGCGGTCGAGGCCGCGCCGGGCACGGACGCCTATCTCTATCTGTTCTCGGGCGATGCGGTGCTCGAAACGGCCGGGCGGACGCAGCCCTTTTCCGCCGGCGCCTTCCTGCCGCTCGCCGAGGGCGGCGTGGTCACGATTACCGGGGTGGCAGGGCAGAGCCGGCTCTATGTCGTCACGGCCAAAGGCCCGGACCTGCCCGGTGTTCCCGCGACCGCCGACGCGATCCTGGTCGATTCGCTCCCGGTGCTCGACGTTCCCGAGCAGCTGAAGCAGCGCGTATTTCTCGTCGGCAAGGAATCGATCCCGTCCGAGCGGTCGCACGGCATGATCGTCAAATATACCGGCGACACCTGGACCAAGAGCCACCATCATCCCAATGCGGAGAGCGTGTTCTTCTTTCTCACCGGCAACGCTTTGGTTCTCGCGAATGGGGCGGAGCATCCGGTTTCGGCCGGCGACTTCGTCTATTTCGCGGTCAACGACAGCCATGGGCTGCGCAGCGCGGACAAAGAAGGCCTGAGCTTTCTCGAGTTTCACGCCCCCAGCAAGTTCGTTACGGTCCACGAGGCCTCCTGAACGCAGCGCCGGCTGCTGAAATCGGCGGCCGGACGGCGTCCCGAGGCGGCCTTTGTCGGTCGCCTCGACGCCCCGGGGACGTCGGCTTCATTTGTTTCAGTCTTCGCGTTCGGGCGCCGGCGGCTGAGCCGTCTCTGTCCTGTCAATAATTCGAGTTTCGACCGCGTCGCAGCGGCGTGATCCGATCCGGCGTTCGCAGGATCCCGCATCGGCGTCCGCGGCCCGCACGCGCGCCAAGCGCCTGCCTCGCTTCGCCGATTCCGCCTCGGCATTCTCCGCCTGGCACGCGCTTCCCCTCCCGCCATTGCACCATCCTTGACCGCTGCATTTCGCGGCCTGCGACGGCGCGCGCCGGTCTGACGGCGACGCCGGAGTGTTGCAGCGCAAGGGAATCGCTGCCTACGCATGCTGCATATGCACAAACATTGATCTCGATCAAAAAATGCGCGCGACCTATTGATCCGCCCGCGCACATTTGTAAGTATCCTTACATTCTTGTGGTCCGGAGCGGCGAGGGCGAGGGTGATGAAGTCGGTGGAGCGGGTCATCGTGGCGGGGTGCGGGCCGGTGGGCGCCGTGATGGCGTTGGCCCTGATCCGCAAAGGAATTCCGGTGACGATCGTCGAGGCGGACGCCGAGCCGAAAATGGACCAGCGCGCCGCCACCGTGCACCCTCCGACGGTCGAAATGCTCGCCGAACTCGACCTTCTCGACGATGCATTCGAGACCGGCCTGCAGTCCCCGATCTTCCATTTCCGCGACCGCACGACGGGTGAACTCGTGGCGGTGTTCGACGTGCAGGTGCTGGAAGGGGAGGTCGCCTATCCCTTCGTGCTGCAATGGGAGCAGTACAAGCTGGTGCGCGCCGTGATGAAACGGCTGGAGAGCCATCCGCTCGCCGACATGCGCTTCTCGACCCGCCTCGTCGATCTCGGCCAGAGCGCCGACAAGGTCGAGGCGACGGTGGTCAATCCGGCCGGCGAGACCGAACTCCTCCAGGCGCGCTACATCATCGGCACAGACGGCGGACGCTCCACGGTGCGCCGGCTCGCCGACATCGAGTTCGAAGGCTTCACCTGGCCGGAGCGCTTCATCAAGATCGGCACCCAGTTCGACTTCATCGGTGCCGGCACCGGCTACTGCACCCGCAATTATTTCTCCGATCCCGACGAATGGCTGAACCTGTTCAAGGTGAAGGGTGAAGACGAAGAGGGTGTTTGGCGCGGCATCTTCCCCGTGCCGGCCGATGAGCCCGACGAGGCGGCCCTCAGCGCCGAGGGCGTGCAGCGCCGCCTTCAGGGCCTGTTCCCGAAGGCGGGCGATTACGACATCGCCTATCACGCGCTCTATGCCGTGCATCAGCGCGTCGCGAAAACCTTCAACAAGGGCCGCGTCCTGCTCGCCGGCGACAGCGCGCACGTCAACAATCCGATCGGCGGCATGGGCATGAATGGTGGCATCCACGATGCCATGAACCTCGCCGACAAGCTCGCCGACGTCTGGTTCGGCCGGGCCGAGCCGGACGTGTTCGACCGCTACACCCGCCAGCGCCGCAAGGCGCAGGTCGATTTCGTCCAGGCCCAGACGATCCTCAACAAGAAGTCGCTGGAAGAACGCGATCCGGCGTTGCGACGCGAGCATCTCGACCGGCTGCGCAAGACCTCCGAGGATCTCGCACTGCACCGCAAGTTCCTGTTCCGCTCGTCGCTGTTCGACAGTCTGCGCGAAGCCAACGAGGTGCTCTGAAGGCGGGCCGCGGTCCCGCGCCTCGGCGGCACGGGAGGGAGCCGGGCGCGAAGTCCATTTCGTCCCGCGTCGCGGGGTCTAGACCACTTGTCCTTCCCTATCGGAAGGCGTTCAGACGGGGTGACCGCGGCATGTCCGCAGATGCTGACACGCAGGGCTGGGTCGGGGTGCGCCTCCTGCGCAAGGAGGATCGCCGCCATCTCCTCGGCGCCTCAACCTTCACCGCGGACGTCCGGGTGCCCGGACTGCTGGAGGTCGCGTTCGTCCGCAGCCAGTTCGCCCATGGCCGGCTCGGCGCGGTGGCGAAGCCCGACGGCGCCCGCGTCTTCTCGGCGGAAGACTTTCCTCACCTGAAGCCGATCGACGGCGGCCCGGAACTGCCGAGCTTCCGCGCCGCGCCGTACCATGCCTTCGCCCGCGACAAGGTGCATTTCGTCGGCCAGATCGTGGCCGCTTGCCTGGCGCCGACGCGGGCGCAGGCGGAGGATCTCGCGGACCAGGTCGGGGTCGAGGTCGATGCGCTCCCGGCGGTGGTCGACACGGTAGAGGCGCTCGCCCCCGGCGCCGCGATCCTCCACGACGGATTCCCGGACAACGCCTTCATCCACGCGACCGTCACCGAGGGCGACATCGCCGCGGTCGCAGCCGCCGCTCCGGTCGCGCTGCGCCGGACCTTCCGCATGAACCGGCAGGCGACGGTGTCGCTCGAAGGCCGGGGCGTGCTTGCGTATTGGGATCACCGGCTGGACGAACTGGTGGTGACGCTCTCCACCCAGGGCGCGCATGTGATGCGCATCGGCCTTGCCATGGCACTCGGGCTGCCGGAGCACAAATTGCACCTTATCGCGCCAGACGTCGGCGGCGGTTTCGGCGGCAAGAACCGGCTCATGCCCGAGGAGGTGGCGGTCTGTGCCTTGGCGCTGAAGACCGGCCGCCCGGTGCGCTGGATCGAGGATCGCCGCGAACATCTCATGGCCTCGGTGCATTGCCGCGAGCACCATTACGACATCACGCTCTATGCCACGCGCGAGGGGCGGCTCCTCGGCCTGAAGGGCGAGGTCCATATCGATGCCGGCGCCTATTCGCTCTGGCCGTCGGGTCCGTTCATGGAAGCGAGCATGGCGGCCCGCAACCTGCCGGGCCCCTATCAGATGCAGGCGCTCCATGTGGAAACCCACACGGTCGCGACCTCCAAGGCGCCGATGGGACCCTATCGCGGCGTCGCGCGCCCCGGCGCCTGTTTCGCGATCGAGCGCGCCGTCGACGAACTGGCGCATGCCATCGGCATGGAGCCGGCCGAGGTCCGGCGCATCAATCTCGTCGGACCGCACCAGATGCCCTACCGCACCATCGGCGGCATGCAGCTCGATTCCGGCGATTATCCCCAGGCGCTCGAAAGGGTTCGGGAGATGGTGGACCTCGCGGCGCTGCGCCGGCGCCAGCAGGCGGGCGAAGACGACGGACGGCGCATCGGCGTCGGGTTCGCGGTCTATACCGAGCAGAGCGGCCACGGCGCCGCGGAATGGACCAAGCGCAAGTCGCGCATCGTCCCGGGCTACGAATCGGCGACCGCGCGCATGCTGCCGGACGGGACGCTGCTTCTGCTCGTCGGCATCCAGAATCATGGCCAGGGTCTCGAAACCTCGCTCGCCCAGATCGCGGCGCAGGAGCTTTCTCTCGATCCCCACGCCATCTCGGTACGTTATGGCGACACCGCGCTGACGCCGTTCGGCTTCGGCACCTTCGCCTCGCGCAGCATCGTGTTTTCGGGCGGCGCCGTGGCGCGGGCGACGCGCGCCCTCGCCGACAAGGCCCGCCGCATCGGCGCCCATCTGCTCCAGGCGGACGTTGCCGACACCCGCCTCGCGGACGGAGCGGTGCACGGGCCGAACGGCAAGGTCTCGCTCGCCGAGATCGCGCGCGCGGCGAATGTCCGCCAGGAATTCCTGCCTGCCGGCATGCCGCCTCTGCTGGACGAGACCGCGACCTACGAGCCGGAGGAATCCGGCGGCTTCTTCTCCTATGGCGCCCATGCGGCGGTGGTGGCGGTGGACCCGGAGACCGGCGTCACAACGACCCTCGATTATGCCATCGCCGAGGATTGCGGGACGATGATCAATCCGATGATCGTCGACGGCCAGATCATCGGCGGGGTCGCCCAAGGCATCGGGACGGCGCTCTATGAGGAGATCCCCTACGACGCGGACGGCCAGCCGCTCGCGACCACGTTCGGGGATTATATGGTGCCCTGCGCGCCCGAGCTTCCGGCGCTGCGCATCCATCATCTCGTCACCCCGGCGCACGGCACCGAATACGGTGTGAAGGGCATGGGGGAGGGCGGCGCCATCGCCCCGCCGGCCGCCATCGCCAATGCGGTAAGCGATGCCCTGCGCGATTTCGGGGCGCGGATCTGGGAAACCCCGCTCACGCCGCGCCGGGTCTCGGACGCGGTTGCGGCGGCGTGCGGCGATCGTTCGGAGGATGCCGTATGAAGCCCGCTGCGGTCGATTATGTGCGCCCGGCGGACCTCGCCGCGGCCTGTTCTCTCCTCGCCGAGGCCGGCGATGCGGCGATGCCGGTGTCCGGCGGCCAGTCCCTGATCCCGATGATGAGCCTGCGGCTCACCGGCTTCGAGACCCTCGTCGATATTTCGCGGATCGCGGCGCTGAAGCGGACCGAGACCGATGCGACCCATGTCGTGATCGGCGCGGCCACGACCCATGCCGCGATCGAGGACGGCGCGATCCCCGATCCCTCGCATGGCCTGATGGCGCGCATTGCCGGCCGCATCGCCTATCGCGCGGTCCGCAATCTCGGCACGATCGGCGGCTCGGTCGCGCTGGCCGACCCCGCCGCCGACTGGCCGTGCTGTCTTCTGGCGCTCGGCGCGGACATCCTGCTCGCCGGGCCGGACGGCGCGCGGACGCTGCCGGCGGACGGCTTCTTCCTCGGCCCGTACGAGACCGCGCGGGCACCGGCGGAAATCATCACCGGCTTCCGGATTCCGCGCCTGGCGGAGGGTGCGCGTTGGGGCACCAGCAAAGTGGCCCGCAAGAGCGGCGCCTTCTCGGATTCGCTCGCCGTGGCGATCCTGCTTCCGGACGGCGGCGGGCGGATCGCCCTGACCGGCACGTCCTCTCATCCCCGCCTCCTGCCGGCGGCGGGCGCGGCTTTGGCGGCGCGCGATTCCGCTGCGCTGCGGGCGACGGTGAAGGCCGAGCTCGCCGCCCTCGGCGAAGATGCGGACCCCTACCGCGCCCGCTGTCATCTCGCCACCGTCACCCGTGCCGCCGAGGAGGCGTGGAGCGCATGACCGCCATCACTCTCACCCTCAATGGCGACCGCGTCCGCGAAGAGGTCGAGCCGCGGGACATCCTGGCCGATCTGCTGCGGGACCGGCTGCGCCTGACCGGAACCCATCTCGGCTGCGAGCACGGCGCCTGCGGCGCCTGCACGGTGACGCTCGACGGCCTACCGGTGCGGTCCTGCATCGTGCTCGCGGTGATGTGCGACGGCAGGACGGTCGAGACCATCGAGGGCACCCGGGCAGATGCCACCATGGACGTCATCCGGCGCCATTTCCACGAGCAGCATGCGCTGCAATGCGGCTTCTGCACCCCCGGCATGCTGATCGCCGCGCGCGACATCATCGCCCGCCACACACGGCCGGACGAGGCCACCGTGCGGCGCGAGCTGTCCGGCCAGGTGTGTCGCTGCACCGGCTATATGGGCATCGTCGCCGCCATCCGCGCCGCCGCGGCCGAGCTTCATCCCGCGCCGGGCGCGGACCTTCGCACACCAGACCTGTCAACGAGTTGAGGGTGGACCCGTCCATGCGTCTCGATGCCTATACGCACCTGTTTCCGCCGGCTTATTTCGAGCGGATGCAGCAGCACGTCGCCAATAAGGGCGCGATCAAGCGCTGGCTGAACCTGCCGACCCTCTGGGACGTCGAGGCGCGGCTGCGCATGATCGACAGCTTCGGCGATTACCAGCAGGTTCTCGCCAATTCCATGCCCGCGGTGGAGTACATCGTCGGCCCGGATCTGTCCCCGGAACTCTCGCGCATCGCCAATGACGGTTTTGCGGAGCTCGTCGCCAAGTATCCCGATCATTTCCCCGCCTTTATCGCCTCACTGCCGATGAACAATCCCGAGGCGGCGGTCGCAGAGATAGACCGGGCGATCGGCGATCTCGGTGCCAAGGGCGTGCAGATCTTCACCAATGTGAATGGCCGGCCGCTCGACGAGGAGGAGTTCTATCCGATCTTCGAGCGCATGGCGCACCACGATCTGCCGATCTGGCTGCACCCGTCGCGCGGTCCGGATTTCGTCGACTACAAGTCGGAGAAGAAGTCGAAATACGAGATCTGGTGGACATTCGGCTGGCCGTACGAGACCAGCGCCGCCATGTCCCACATCGTGTTCTCCAAGATCCTGGAGCGACTGCCGACTCTGAAGATCATCACCCACCACATGGGGGCGATGATCCCGTTCTTCGAGGGGCGCGTCGGCCCCGGCTGGGACCAGCTCGGCAGCCGCACCAATGACGAGGATTACGAAGGCCTGCTGAAGTCGCTGAAGAAGCGGCCGATCGACTATTTCCGCATGTTCTACGCCGATACGGCGCTGTTCGGTTCGCTGTCCGGCACGAAATGCGGCCTGGATTTCTTCCCGGTCGAGCAGATCGTCTTCGCCAGCGACTGCCCGTTCGACCCCGAGGGGGGCTACCAGTTCATCCGCGAGACCCTGCGCGTGCTGGATGCCCTCGATCTGACGCCGGAGCAGCGGGAGAAGATCATGGGCGGCAATCTCCGCCGCATGATGAAGTTGAGCTGAGGATCGTACCGCGTAACCGCCCAGAAGCGGGCCCGGAAAGGGCCCGCCGACAAGATCACTTCCAGATTTCTTGAACCGAAGAAATGGGGATCGACATGACGAAATTGACACTTCCGGGATTGCCGGGTCTGACCCGTCGCACCCTGCTTCAGGGCGCCGCCGCGCTCGGCGCCGCCGGCATCGTCGCGATGCCGCACGTCGCGCGGGCGGCGGATTCCGTGCGATTCAGCCTGGAATTCCGCATTTACGGCGGTAACGCGCCGTTCTTTTACGGCGTCGAGAAGGGCTTCTTCAAGGATCTCGGCATCGACATCCAGCTCGACGGATCCGCCGGCTCGGGCGAAGCCGTCCGGCGCATCGCCAGCGGGACCCACGAATTCGCGACGGCGGATTTCGCGACCGTGGTCGAGTTCGTCGGCCGCAATCCGACCGTGGGCCTGAAGTCGGCGATGATGGTGTTCGACAACTTCCCCGCCGTGGTCCTGAGCCTCAAGCGCAAGCCGCTCACCAAGCTCGATCAGCTGGTCGGGGCGAGGATCGGCGTCGCGGCCTCCTCCGCCGCCACCCGGATTCTTCCGGCGCTTCTGAAGGCCCACAATATCGATCCGACCAAGATCGACTTCGTCAATATCGATGTGAAGCTGCGCGACACGCTGTTGCTGAAGGGCGAAGTCGATGCCGTGATCGCGTTCGACTACACCGCGATCTTCAATCTCATGGAGAGCGGTGTGAAGCAGGAGGACATCGTCCTGCTCTATTATTCGGAGAACGGCTTCGCCGCGCCCGGCAATTCCTTCGTCGCCTCCAAGGCGATGATGGAGACCAAGCCGGACCTGACCAAGCGCATGGCGCAGGCGATCGCCCGCTGCTGGGTCGAGGGCAATAAGGACCGAGAGGGCTGCATCGCCGCCGTCAGCAAGCGCGAGCGCCTGCTCGATCCGAAGGTGGAACTGGCGCGGCTCAACTTCGTCTATGCCAAGCACGTCCTGACCAAGAACGTGATGGCGAACGGCCTCGGTGCGGTCACCAACGAGCGTCTGGTCAAGAGCATCGGCATCCTCACCGAGAGCCTCGACCTCAAGCCGGAGCCGAGCGTCGCCCAGGTCTATGACGACCAGTTCCTGCCCCCCCTCAAGGATCGGCGGTTCACCTGATGCTGGCCTTCTCTCCAACCCCGGCTTCGGCGCTTCCGTCCGCTCCCCAGGGGGATGCGGGCGGCGGCCCGGGTGCGGCGCCGTTCGTCAAGCTCGACGGCGTCAGCCTCTCCTATGGCGGTCCGGAAGGGCTGAAGGCCCTGTCCAATACGCACATGGCGATCGAGAAGGGCCGCTTCGTCGCGGTGGTCGGCCCTTCGGGTTGCGGAAAGTCCTCGCTGATGAAGCTGGTGACCGGGCTGCTGCCGCCGACCGAGGGCAGCATCTCGGTCGGCGGCGCGAAGGTGGCCGGGCCGCTGAAGATCGTCGGCATGGCGTTCCAGAACCCGACGCTCCTTCCCTGGCGGCCGCTTCTGTCCAACGTGATGCTGCCGCTCGAAATCGTCCAGCCGCACCGCACGCGGCTGCGCGCTCACAAGGCGGAGTATCTGCGCAAGGCGCGGGATCTGCTCGAGACCGTCGGGCTCGGGGAATTCGAGGACAAATTCCCCTGGATGCTCTCGGGCGGCATGCAGCAGCGCGCCAATCTGTGCCGCTCGCTGATCCACGACCCGGATCTCCTGATGCTGGACGAACCGTTCGGCGCGCTCGACGCCTTCACCCGCGAGGAATTGTGGGGCGTGCTCCAGGAGGTGTGGATGGAGCGTCGCTTCACCTGCATCCTGGTGACCCATGATCTGCGTGAGGCGGCCTTTCTCGCCGACACCATCTATGTGATGAGCGCCCGCCCCGGCACGATCATCGCGAAGCACGAGGTCGACCTGCCGCGGCCGCGCACGGTGGACAGCACCTTCGAGCCGCGTTTCGTCGATCTGGTCCACACCATCCGTAGCCAAATCGCCCAGGTCCGGAACGAGGCGAAGCAAGCGGCCAAGGCAAAGGCGTCCTGACATGAGCCCGAACTCCCGCAGAAACATGGAGCGGCTGGCACCCTGGGTGGTCACGATCGGCCTGCTGCTGATCTGGCAGGCCGTGGTGATGGTGTTCCAGATCGAGCCGTTCGTGATGCCGGCGCCGACCGCCATCTTCGAGGCCTTTCTTCAGTATCGCGATTCGATCCTGATCCATGCCTGGCACACCATGGTATCGACCCTGCTCGGCTTCGTGCTGGGCATTGTCGTCGGCCTGTTGCTCGGCATCTTCATCGGCTCCTCGCGGCTGGTCTATGCCGGCCTCTATCCGGTCCTGATCGGCTTTAATTCGGTGCCGAAGGTCGCGATGGTGCCGGTCCTGGTGCTGTGGCTCGGCATCGGTCAGCCGACCGCGGTCGCCACCGCCTTCCTGCTGTGCTTCTTCCCGATCGCGGTCAATGTGGCGACCGGGCTCGCGACGGTCGAGCCGGAACTCGAGGACGTGCTGCGCTCGCTCGGCGCCTCGCGCACCGACATTCTGCTCAAGGTGGGCCTGCCGCGCGCCATGCCCTATTTCTTCGCCTCGCTGAAGGTCGCGATTACCCTCGCTTTCGTGGGGGCGGTGATCTCGGAGACCTTGGCGTCGAACGACGGCATCGGCTATCTGATGATTCAGGCTTCCTCCCAGTTCCGGGTCCCCCTGATGTTCGCTGGCCTCGCCGTGATCGCCGCCATGGGCGTCGTCACCTATCTCTTCTTTGCCGTGATCGAGAGGCGCATGACCGGATGGGCGGTGCGCGGGCAGAATTTGGCGCCGGGGGGTGGCGGGTGAGGCCGTCCCCCAAGTCTGAGGCCAAGTCTGAGGCCACGCCTGAGGCCAAGCTTGGGCCCAATCCTGGGCCCAAGTCTCCCCCAAATTCTGCCCCCAAGCCTGGCCGGACCGTCCGTCTCCCCCGCGCGGGGGCCGGCACCGAAGCGGCGGCGATGGCGTTGAACGGGACCGAGATCACCGAACCGGTGGAGGGCCTGTTCTCGCTCTGGTCGCGTCCCGGCTTTCTGGTGCGCCGGTTGCACCAGATCAGCGTCGCGGTGTTCATCGAGGGCATGGCCGAGCTGGAGCTGACCCCGCTTCAGTTCGGTGCTCTCTCGATCATCGCGGTCAATCCGGGGATGGAGCAGGCCGCGGTGGGCACCGAACTCGGCGTCGACCGTGCCAACAATGCCGACGTGCTGAACCGGCTGGAGAAGGGCGCCCTGATCGTGCGGCATACCGCGCCCCACGACCGCCGCACCAAGAAAGTCTATCTGACGCAACGCGGCCGCGAAATGGTTCTGGCCGGCAACGAACGGTTTGCCGACATCCAGAAGCGCTTCCTCGGCCCGCTCTCGGCGACCGAGCGGAAAATCTTTCTTGCCCTTCTCTCCAAGCTGATCGAGGAGAACAATTCACTGGGCCGCACGGTCCTGCGGTTTGCGGAACGATAAGAGGACCATGGGGCAGGACGTCGGGAAGGGCGGCACGCGCCGCCGGGATGCGAGCGTCGTAGCGCTGGTGAGCGCGGCGCACTTCGTCAGCCATTTCTACATGCTGCTTCTGCCGCCGCTGTTCCTGGCGGTACAGGCGGATTTCGACGTCGGCTTCACCACGCTGGGTCTGCCGCTCGCCGCCTTCAGTCTGGTGACGGTGTTGCTCCAGGTGCCGGTCGGTGGGCTCGCGGATGCCTGGAGCGCGCGCGGCGTGTTCATGCTCGGGCTTCTGCTCGGGGCTGCCGCCGTCGCCGCCGCCGCACTCTCGTCGAGCTTTACCGGCCTCGTGGTGGCGTTCGGCGTGCTCGGCCTCGCCAACACCGCCTATCACCCGGCCGCCTATCGGATCCTCGCCTATCGGATCGCCCCCGAGCGCCTCGGCTATGCCTTCTCCGTCCACACCTTTTCCGGTTTCCTCGGCGCGGCCTGCGCCCCCGGAATCCTGATTCTGCTCGCTTCGCTGTTCGGCTGGCGGATGGCGATGTTGTGCGCCGCCGGCCTCGGCGCGGTGGTGGCGCTGATCCTTCTGGCCGGCTGGCCGCTGCTCGCAGATCGCTCCTCCGCACCGGTGACGACGGCGCCGTCCGGTCCGACCCGGATCTGGTCGGCGGAAGTGGTGCGCAACCTGTTCGTCTTCGCCTGCCTCGCCGCGTCCAATGCCGGCGTCCAGGGCTATACCGTCGTCGCGTTGACGCAGGCCTGGGGGATGCCGATCGTGGCGGGCGCGGCGGCGGTGTCGAGCTATCTTTTCCTCCTCACCCTCGGCGTGTTGGTGGGCGGTTTCGTCGCCGAGCGGTTTCCCCGGCACGATCTCGTCATGGCAACCGGGCTCGGCGCCTCCGCCGCCGCGCTCGTCCTGGTCGGGCTGTTGCAATTCGATGCCACCATGTTGCTCGTGGTGTTTGCGGTGGGCGGCTTCACCAACGGCCTCGTCCTGCCCTCGCGCGACCTGATCGTGAAAGCGGCGACGCCCGCGGGGGCCTTCGGCCGGGTGTTCGCGATCGTCACCACCGGCTTCAGCCTCGGCAACATGGTTGCGCCCTTCATCTTCGGGCCGCTGATGGACCACGGCGCACCGCGCGGCGTGTTCCTCGTCGTCGCCGCATTCACGCTCGGCGCGATCGTGCTGAGCCTCGTCGGCCGCCGCCGGCCGCCGGCCCTATCGTCCGCGCCGGCCGCCGTGGTGGATTGAGGGTCGGTGGCGCCCGTTCGTGTGCGCCGCCTTGATCGACGGTGGCGCTCGGCTGCGTCGCTCGGCGCATTGACGTTGCCGGGCCAGGGCACGAAGCTCGACGGGCGGCAGAACGCCGGAGGAGCAGCGGATGGAGATCGTCGGCCGCGTGGTCGCGTATGTCCTGTCGGTCGGCGTGATCGGTGGGATCATTTTCGCGGCCATCGCCTTCGGCGCCCGGGCCAAGGCCGGGAAGGCCGCGGGCTGGGTCGCCGCCCGTGGCGAGGTGACGCGCGCGGCGCGTCCGACCGCTTGGGGCACGCTCGGGGGCGGACTGCGCTACCGTTACAGGTTCGGCGGCCGGGCCTATGAAGGCGGGCGCGTGCGGCTGATCGACTGGCCGGGGCGGCTCTGGCCCGATGCGGCGGCGGTACAGGCGCGACTTGCCGGGGCGCGCGACGTGGAGGTGAAGGTCAATCCCGCTTTGCCGGAGGATGCCGCCTTGGATCTCACCCCGCCGCCCGCCGCCTTCGGCTGGGCCGGTCTGGGCGTGACGCTCGTCTGTCTGCTGCTGCTGGGGCTTCGCCGCCTGCTGTGAGGCTCAATAGCCGAAATAGCGGACCGTCGCACCGACCACCACGGCGGCGAGGACGGCGAAGAAGTCGCTCTTGAGGAATTTCGCGGCGAGAAGAGCGGCCGCGAGGCCGAGGATCATAGCGAGGTCGCCGTGCGCGGCGGCGGGGGCGATGATCGCGATCAGCACCGCGCCCGGCAGGCATTCCAGGATACGCCGGACGCGCGGCGTCAGCGGCACGAAGCGCATCAGTACGAAGCCGGCTGTCCGGTTGAACAAGGTGGTGACCGCCATCACGGCGATCCCGGCGAGGGTCCCGGCATCGACGCTATTCATCGACGAACCCGCCCGCCACCGCGCCGGCCACGGCGCCGATGAAGATGAACCACCAGCCCGGCACCAAGAAGGAGGCGGCGACCGACACCGCCGCCGCCACGCCCCAGCCGACGAATTCCCGCCGCCCGCGCCAGTTCGGCACCAGCATGGCGATGAAGAAAGCGGGCACGACGAGGTCGATCGCCACCGCCTTCGGGTCCGGCAGCCCGCCGCCTAGCACCTGGCCGGCGGCGGAGGAGAGCACCCACATCAGCCAGGTGAACGCGCCGGACCCCACGAAATAGCCGACGTCGCGCCCGCCTTTCGTGTGGTAGCGCATGGTCGCCGCCCAATTGTTGTCGGCGAGGAAGAACAAGGTCGGGTAGGCCTGCCAGCCCGGCAACTGGCCGAGCCATGGCCGCATCGAGGCCGCCATCAGCAGGTGGCGCGTGTTCACGGTGAAGGTCAGGAAGCCGAGCGCGAGAAGTCCGCCGGGGGTCCAGTCGTTGGTCCAGCCTTCCAGCGCGACCATCTGGGCGAGCCCGGCGAAGACCAGGCCGCTCGACAGCGCGACTTCCAAGGCGGAGAAGCCCTTCTGCGCCGCCGCGGCACCGAAGGCGAGGCCGAACAGGCACATGCCCGGCATCATGGGCCCCATCACCCGGGCGCCTGCGAGAAAGCCGGCGCGGGTGAAGCGGACGCGGGGGGAAGCTGTGTCGTCCATAGCCCGGGGCACACGACATCCGGCACGAGAAGTTGGCCGCTTATGCAACAGGTGACGGCGCCGACCAACCCGATTTGCGCATGGCCGGGGGGCGAGCTACGCCGTCAGTGCGGGGGAGAGCAGCGTGTCCAGCCCCTCGTCCCAGGGCGGGACCGATCCGTACAGCGCCGCGAAATGGTCGATGAAGACCCGCACCTTCTGCGGCAGGAAGCGGCGCGAGGGGTAGACCGCGAACACGCCGACCCGGCTGGATGCGTGGAATGCCGGGAGCACCACCCGGAGCGCACCCGAGCGCAGTTCCGGCCCGACATCCCAGGTCGAGCGCAGCGCGATGCCCACGCCGGCGAGCACCGCCGCCCGGACCACCTCGTTGGAATTGGTCCGCAAGGTGGAATGCACCCGGTGGACCACAGGTCCCTCCGGCCCTTCCAGCCGCCACGGATCCTGGCTGTGCGTGGCGAGGAGGCGGTGGCCGGCGAGATCGGCGAAGTTTTGCGGCTCGCCCGCCTGCGCGAGATAAGCGGGGGTGGCG
The DNA here is from genome assembly GCF_004346185.1 of Aquabacter spiritensis. Lineage (GTDB taxonomy): Bacteria > Pseudomonadota > Alphaproteobacteria > Rhizobiales > Xanthobacteraceae > Aquabacter > Aquabacter spiritensis. Next base: position 227,591 of record NZ_SMAI01000002.1, read on the forward strand.
CAGAGCACGCGGTGGACCGGAGCGAGACGCCGCGCGACGAGGCTGGAATCCGAGAGGTCGGCGATGCGCACGGCGAGGTCGAAGCCCTCGCCGACGATGTCGACGAACGCGTCGGACAGTTCGAGGTCGACGGTCAGTTCGCGGTTGGCGTCCAGCAGCGGGCCGAGGTGTGGGGCGATGTGCAGCCGCCCGAATGAGGTCGGCGCCGCCACCCGCAACAGGCCGCGGGCTTCAGAGGAGCGCCGCGAAAGCTGGCTTTCTGCCTCCTCCAGAGAGGCGAGGATGGCAACCACCCGTTCGTAGAAACCCTGGCCGGCCTCGGTCAGCGTGACCTTGCGCGTGGTGCGCTGGAACAGCCGGGCGCCGACCCGCTCCTCCAGCCGCTGGACCCGCTTCGAGACCACGGGCGGGGACAGGCCCAGTTCCCGCCCCGCCGCCGACAGCGAGCCCGCTGTGACGATCCGCGCGAAGATTTCCAGGTCGCCCAGATTGCCGAGCATCGGCCGGCTCTCCGGCATCTGACGGCGCGGGGCTGGGCGGGCGGGATCGCGGCGCATTGTTTCCATGGGCGGGATGATTTTTAGCCGAAAGGGAAATAATGCGCGACAGCTTTTCGATCTGGAACGATTATAGTCGCAACCGGAAAGACATTTCCCAAGGTTTGAAAACAGGGTCAGGAACGCCGCAATGAGCCTCAGGCTTCCGGCTGCGGACGAGAGCGTGCTCGCGCGGCGGGCGCAGATCATCGCCGACCTCTCGGCCATCGTCCCCGGCGAGGGCGTCATCTCCCGCGAGCGGGAAATGCGGCCGTACGAATCCGATGGGGTGACGGCCTATAAGCAGATGCCCCTCGTCGTGGTGCTGCCCGAGACCACCGCGCAGGTGTGTCGGATTCTGAAATATTGCCACGACACCGGCGTGCGGGTGGTGCCGCGCGGCGCCGGGACGTCTTTGTCCGGCGGCGCGCTGCCGCTCGCCGACGGCGTGCTGCTGGCGATGGGCAAGTTCAACCGCATTCTCGACGTCGACTTCGCCAATCGCTGCGTCGTGGTGCAGCCGGGCGTGACCAATCTCGGCATCACCAAGGCGGTCGAGCACGAGGGCTTCTATTATGCCCCCGATCCCTCCTCGCAGATCGCCTGCACCATCGGCGGAAATGTCGGGGAGAATTCCGGCGGGGTGCACTGCCTGAAATATGGCCTCACCACCAACAATGTGCTCGGGGTCGAACTGGTGCTGATCACCGGCGAGGTGGTGCGGCTCGGCGGCAAGCATCTCGATGCCGGCGGGCTCGACCTGCTGGCGGCCGTGGTCGGTTCGGAAGGCCTGCTCGGCGTCGTGACCGAGGTGACGGTTCGCATCCTGAAGAAGCCGGACGTGGCGCGCGCCGTCCTCGTCGGCTTTCCGACCTCGGAGGATGCCGGCGACTGCGTTGCGCGGATCATCGGCGCGGGGATCATTCCCGCCGCCATCGAGATGATGGACCGCGACGCCATCGCCGCCGCCGAGGCCTTTGTGAATGTCGGCTATCCCCTCGATGTCGAGGCGCTGCTGATCGTCGAGCTGGACGGGCCGGAGGCCGAATGCGTCCATCTGCTCGAAGAGGTCCGAACCATCGCCGCGGCCTGCCGCGCCAGCACGCTGCGGGTGTCGGCGAGCGAGGAGGAGCGCCTCGGCTTCTGGGCCGGCCGCAAGGCGGCCTTCCCCGCAGTGGGACGGCTCTCGCCCGATTATCTCTGCATGGACGGCACGATCCCGCGCAAGCAATTGCCGCTGGTGCTCTCGCGCATGCGCGACATGTCCGCCCAGCACGGCCTCAGGGTCGCCAACGTATTCCATGCCGGCGACGGCAATCTGCATCCCCTCATTCTCTACGACGCCGCCTTGCCGGGCGAGATGGAGAAGGCGGAGACCTTCGGCTCCGACATTCTGAGACTCTGTGTCGAGGTCGGCGGGGTGCTCACCGGCGAGCACGGCGTCGGCGTCGAGAAGCGCGATCTCATGCCGACCATGTTCAACGAGGTGGACCTCGCCCAGCAGCAGCGCTTGAAATGCGCCTTCGACGATCAGGGCCTGCTCAATCCGGGCAAGGTCTTTCCGGTGCTGCGCCGCTGCGCCGAACTCGGCCGCATGCATGTCGGCGGCGGCGCGCTGCCGTTTCCCGATCTGCCGCGCTTCTGAGGCCCGGAATGTCCATGCCCGAGCTTGCGCGCATCACCGACGAGACCGAACTGGCCGAGGCCGTGTCCGCCGCCGCCGCCGAGGCTGCGACTCTCGAGATCGTCGCGGGCGGATCGAAGCGGGCTTTGGGCCGGGCCGGGCAGACCGCGCGCACCCTCGACGTCTCGGGCCTGTCCGGCCTGACGCTTTATGAGCCGGAGGAGCTCGTCCTCTCCGCCAAAGCGGGGACGCCGCTCGCCGACATCGAGGATCTTCTGGCGCGGCACCAGCAGATGCTCGCCTTCGAGCCGGTCGATCTCGGGCCCCTGTATGGCGGCCCGAGCGGTGCGGGAAGCGTCGGCGGAATGTTCGCCTGCAATCTTTCCGGCCCCCGCCGTCTCAGCCATGGCGCGGTGCGCGACCATGCGCTCGGCGCGCGCGCGGTCTCCGGCCGGGGGGAGCTCTTCAAGTCGGGCGGACGGGTGGTAAAGAATGTCACCGGCTACGACCTGCCGCGTCTGCTCGCCGGGTCGTTCGGCACGCTGGCGGTGCTCAGCGAGATCACGCTGAAGGTCCTGCCGCGGCCCGCTATGCAGGAGACCCTGCTGGTGTTCGGGCTCGGCCCCGATGCCGCGGCGCGGGCGATGAGCGCGGCGATGGGCTCCTCGTGCGAGGTGTCCGGCGCCGCCGCGCTGCCGGCATCGATCGTGCGCCGATGCCCGGAGATCCCCGCCGAGGTCTCGGTGGTGGCGTTCCGGCTGGAAGGGTTCGAGCCCTCGGTGCGGGCGCGGCGCGCCATGCTGATCACGGCGATGAGCTCGTTCGGCGCCGTGGAAGTGCTCGAAGCGGACGCCTCCGCCGCGCTCTGGGACATGGTGCGGAACGCGCTGCCGTTCGCCGGCACCGGGATGCGGGCCGTCTGGCGCCTCTCCACGTCACCCATGGCGGGGCCGGTCTTGGCGGAGGCCATGATGCGGGCGCTGGACGCGGAAGCCTATTGCGACTGGGCCGGCGGGCTCGTCTGGGCGCTGATGCCGGCCGAGGCGGCCGAGCCGGATGCGGTGCGCGAGATGCTGCGGCCGCATGGCGGGCACGCGACTTTGATCCGCGGCACGCCGGCGGAACGCGCCGGCGCCGTATTCCAGCCTCTGGAAGGGGCCCTCGACGCGCTCACCCGCCGCGTCAAAGCGGGCTTCGACCCACTTGCGATCCTCAATCCGGGGCGGATGCATGCGGGCATGTGACAGACGCAGGCGCCCGCGTTCAGGGCGGATCGCGGCGGGTCCGGCGGTCGAGGCGAAGGCGTGACATGAAAACCGAATTCTCCCTCGCGCAGCTCGCCGATCCGCGCATCCAGGAGGCGGACAAGATCCTCCGCGCCTGCGTGCATTGCGGCTTCTGCACCGCCACCTGCCCGACCTATGTCCTGCTCGGCGACGAGCTCGACAGCCCGCGCGGGCGCATCTACCTCATCAAGGACATGCTGGAGAATGACCGGCCGGCGACGGAGGACGTGGCGAAGCACATCGACCGCTGCCTCTCCTGCCTCTCCTGCATGACCACCTGCCCTTCCGGGGTCCATTACATGCACCTCGTCGACCAGGCGCGTGTGCATGTCGAGGAAACCTATCGCCGGCCCCCGATGGAGCGCCTGAATCGCGCGCTCCTGGCCGCGATCCTGCCCTATCGCGAGCGGTTCCGGCTGGCCTTGTTCGGCGCTGTGCTGGCGAAGCCGCTCGCGCCGCTCTTCGCGCTCGCCAAGCCGTTGCGTCCGCTCGCGGCGATGCTGCGGCTTGCGCGCATGCCGCACGGGCGGAGCGCGAGCGAGGCGCCGGGGGTGCGCCCCGCCGCCGGGCCGCGCCGGGCGCGGGTCGCGCTGCTGGGCGGCTGCGCCCAGCCGGCGCTGCGGCCGGAGATCGACGAAGCCGCGATGCGCCTGCTGCATCGGCTCGACGTCGAGGTGGTGCGGGTGGCGGGCGAGGGCTGCTGCGGCTCTCTCGTCCACCATATGGGCCGGGAGGCGCAGGCGAGCGCCTTGGCCAAGGCCAATATCGATGCCTGGATCCGCGAGATGGACGGCGAGGGGCTCGACGCCATTTTGGTCACCGTCTCGGGCTGCGGGACCTCCATCAAGGATTACGGCCACGGCTTTCGCCTCGATCCGGCCTATGCCGAGAAGGCGGCGCGGGTCTCCGCGATCGCCAAGGACGTCACCGAATTCCTGGCGACGCTCGGCTTGCCGCCTGTGGAGGTGCCGATGGGGCGCAAGGTCGCCTATCACGCCGCCTGCTCGCTCCAGCACGGCCAGAAGATCAAGGCGCCGCCGGTCGCGCTCCTGAAGGCGGCCGGCTTCGAGGTGGTCGAGCCGTTCGAAAGCCATCTATGCTGCGGCTCGGCCGGCACCTACAATATGCTTCAGAGCGAGATCGCCCGGCGCCTGCGCGACCGAAAGGTCGGCCATCTGGAGGCCCTGGCGCCGCAGATCATCGCCACCGGAAACATCGGCTGCATCACCCAGATCGGCAGCGGCACAGATCTGCCGGTCGTGCACACGGTGGAATTGCTGGACTGGGCGACGGGCGGGCCGATTCCCGGCCCGGTTGCCGCGCGGCAGCAGGCGGCGTGAGGCGGCTCTTTCGCTGCGGACGAAGCTTTGTTGCCCGAAGCTGATATAAACCCTACGGCATGCCTTGGGCTAACACGGGGCGCCCGCCGCAATCGGTCACGGAACCGCCCATGCCTCGTCCGTTCGACCTCACCCTCTATCTCGTCACCGACCCGCTGCAGACGGCGGCACGGGGTTTGTTGCGGACGGTCGAGGAAGCCGTCGCTGGGGGTGTCACCCTGGTCCAGCTCCGCGATCCGCACGCCAAGGGGCGTGACCTCGCCGAACAGGCGCGCGGCCTCGTCGCGCTGCTGCGGCCGCGCGGCATTCCCCTGATCGTCAATGACCGGATCGACGTCGCGCTCGCCGCCGATGCCGACGGCGTGCATCTCGGGCAGGACGACCTCGCGCCCGCCGATGCGCGGGCGATGCTGGGGCCGGAGCGCATCGTCGGCCTGTCCGTCGGAACGCTCGACGAACTCGCCGCCTCCGACCTCGCCGCGGTGGATTATGTCGGAACCGGCCCGGTGCGGGCGACCGGCACCAAGACCGACGCCGGAGCGGCCATCGGCGTGGCGGGCTTCGCCGCTCTGCGGCCGCACCTCCCGGTTCCGGTGGTCGGCATCGGCGGCATCGATCTCTCCCTCGCCGCGGCCGTGATCCGGTCCGGCGCCGACGGCATCGCGGTGGTTTCCGCGATCTGCGCCGCGCCCGATGCCCGAACGGCGGCGCGGCGCCTGCGGGAGGAGATCGCCGCCGCCCGGATTTAGCCGAAGCGCCGCCGCAGGCGGCCTCGGCCTTCGCTTCGCCTCATCGTCAGTTCAGCCAAGGAGACCGGCATCATGTCGACGCTCGCCACCCCGGAAGGGGTCGTCATCAAGGGGCCGCTCGGCCCGCGCTACGACGAAATCCTCACCCTCGACGCCCTCGCCTTCGTCGCCGAGCTGCATCGCGCGTTCGATGCGACGCGCAAGCGGCTGCTCGAGGCGCGCGCCGCCCGGCAGGCGCGCTTCGATGCCGGCGAACTGCCCGATTTTCTGCCCGAGACGCTGGCGGTGCGCGAAGCGGACTGGACCATCGCGCCGCTGCCGCAGGATCTGCTCGACCGGCGGGTCGAGATCACCGGGCCGGTGGACCGGAAGATGATCGTCAATGCGCTGAATTCCGGCGCCAAGGTCTTCATGGCGGATTTCGAGGACGCCTCGTCTCCGCTCTGGGCGAACATGATCGAGGGCCAGCTCAATCTGAAGGACCGCTGGGCCGGCAGCATCGACTTCCACGACCCGTCCAACGGCAAGGATTACAAGCTCGGCGACACGCCCGCGGTGCTGATCATCCGGCCGCGCGGCTGGCATCTGCCTGAGGCGCATGTCGAAGTGGACGGCGCGCCGGTCGCGGGGGCGCTGTTCGATTTCGGCCTCTATGCCTATCACAACGCCAATCTGGCCTTGGAGAAGGGGTCCGGCCCCTATTTCTACCTCCCCAAGACCGAAAGCCACCAGGAAGCGCGCCTCTGGAACGAGGTGTTCGTGCTGGCGGAGACCCGGCTCGGCCTGCCGGCGAGCAGCATCAAGGCGACGGTCCTGATCGAGACGCTGCCGGCCGTCTTCGAGATGGACGAGATCCTCTACGAATTGCGCGACCATGTGGCCGGGCTCAATATCGGTCGTTGGGACTATATTTTCTCCTTCATCAAGCGGCTCGGCAAGAACGCCCGCTTCCTCACGCCGGACCGCGCCCGCATGGTCATGAGCGAGGCCTTCCTGAAGGCCTATGGCGCGCTCCTGGTGAAGACCTGCCACCGGCGCGGGGCGTTCGCCATGGGCGGCATGGCGGCGCAGATCCCGGTGAAGGGCGACAAGGCGGCCAACGATGCCGCCTTCGCCAAGGTGCGTGCCGACAAGGAGCGCGAGGCCGGCGACGGCTGCGACGGGACCTGGGTGGCGCATCCCGACCTTGTCCCGGTCGCCAGGGAGGTGTTCGACCGCCTCATGCCCAGCCCCAACCAGCGCGACCGCATGCGCGACGACGTGAAGGTGACGCGCGACGACCTTCTGGTCGTGCATCAGGGCGCGCGTACCGAGGCCGGGGTGCGGGAGAATATCCGCGTCGGGGTGCAATATATCGAGGCATGGCTGCGCGGCCGCGGCGCCGTGCCGCTCTATAACCTGATGGAGGATGCCGCCACCGCCGAGATCAGCCGGGCCCAGCTCTGGCAGTGGATCCATCTCGGCGCCGAACTGGAGGATGGCCGCACCATGACGGCGGCGTTGTTCAGCGACCTGCTCGACGACGAGATGGCGAAGCTGCGGGACACGCTGGGGCCGACGGTGTTCGGTGCCGGGCGCTTTCCGGAAGCCATCAGGCTGTTCTCCGACATGACTTTGGCCAAGGATTTCGCGGAGTTCCTGACCCTTCCGGCGTACGAACTCGTGGCCTGAGGGCACGGCCAGCCATTTCCCCGGCCCCTTTGAAGAGGGTCGGGGGAGTGGCGTAATGCCGTAACGTAAACTTTAATAAAATTTCATCTGCCCGCCCCTTTTTGCGCCGCACGGTCATGCTCATATGCCTCCGCGTCACGAGACCGGAGACGGAAATGACCCCCGAAGAGCGTGCCCTCATCGACGGCCTGTTCGACCGCATGCGCGGCGCAGCCAGCCAGCCCCGCGACGCCGACGCCGAGGCGCTGATCGCGCGCCGGGTGGCGGAGATGCCGTTCGCACCCTATGCGCTGTCGCAGACGGTCCTGGTGCAGGAGCATGCCTTGAAGCAGGCCGCTGCCCGCATCGAGGAACTGGAAGACCAGGCGCGCCAGCAGGCCGCGCCGCAGCCGCAGAGCGGCGGCTTTCTGGGCGGCCTGTTCGGCGGCGGGCGCGGGACCTCGGTTCCCACCTCCGGCAGCCGCGGCACCGGGATGGCGCTGCCGGCGCAATCCGGGCAGCAAGGTTACGGGCAGCAGGGCTATGGCCAGCAGCCGAATTATCCGCAGGGCGCGCCCGGCGCGAGCCCGTGGGGCGGCCAGCAGCGGAGTGGCGGCTTCGGCGGCGGCGGCTTCCTGCAAGGCGCGATGGCGACTGCGGCCGGCGTCGCGGGCGGCATGCTGCTCGCGGACGGGATCCGCAACCTGATGTCCGGCGGGGAAGGCCCGGTCGCGCAGGCGGCCGCTGCCGAACTGCCGGCGGTCGAGACACCGGTCGCCGATACCGGCGATCTCGGCTCCCAGGCGCAGGACGCGCTCGGCGGCGGTGCCGACCAATGGGGCGCCGCGCCGCAGGATGCCAGCTTCGACGACGGCGATTCCGGCTGGGACAGCGGCGGCGACGATTCCAGCTGGGCCTGAACCCGTCGCGCGTGCCGAATTCGGTGCGCGCGCCCGGTAGGTCTCAATCCGACAGGCAGGCGCGGGCCTCCATCCGATAGGTTCGCGCCGCGCCGAGCATGTGCGCCTGAAACGCACCCGCGAACAGACCGGACAGCGCCGGGTGGCGCACGTTCAGGCCTCCGGCATAGGCGCCGAGCGCCGGCAGAACCATCCGCCGCTCATCGGTCGCGAAGCATTTCCGGCGGATCGAGCGGCCGCGCACCACCAGTCGCGCGGATGGATGCAGATGTCCGGCGACTTCGCCGGCCTGGGCTGTGCGGCTGGGCTCGTGGCGGAAGGTGAGGGCACCAATGGTGACCTCCCGCGCCCATTCTCCCCCGAGCAGGGGCGCGGGATCGGGATCGTGATTGCCGGCGATCCAGATGAAGGTCCGACTCGCCTGAATTGTACGGAGCCGGGCGAAGGCCGATGGCTGGAGGCGCTCGGCCCCGGTCCGGTCATGCAGACTGTCGCCCAGTGCGATCACGATGCGCGGACGCCACCGGGCGATCACCTGCTCGGCGCGCGCCAACGTGTCCTCGGTGTCGTAGGGCGGCAGCATCTGCCCCCGGCGCGCGAAGGACGATCCCTTTTCGAGATGCAGGTCCGACATCGCGACCAAATGCTCCGCCGGCCACACCAGGGCGCCCAACGGATCGAGAAGGATCTCGGCGCCGTTCAGCGGGATGGCGGGGGGCGGGGTCGAATCGGCGGCGGCGCGCATGCCGGGATATTGCCGGATGCGCGCCGATCGGCAAGCGGGCCCGGCGGCGTCCCGCTCTGCCGCGCTCATTTGAACAATTGGCGCAGTCCCGACGGCTGGCAGCGCAGATATTGGTCAGCGGCATGGACCGAGGCGCCGAGTGCGGCCGCCGCATGCCAAGGCCAGCGCGGATCGTAGAGAATGCCGCGGGCGAGAGCGATCGCGTCCGCCTTGCCGGAGGTGAGAATCTCCTCGGCATGGGCCGGATCGGTGATGAGGCCGACCGCCAAAGTCGGCAGCCCGGTCTCCTGCCGGATGCGGTCCGCGAACGGCACCTGATAGCCGGCCGAGACGGCGATCTGCTGCGCCGGCGAGAGGCCGCCGGATGAGACGTGAATCACATCGAGCCCGCGCGCCTGGAGCGCCTTGGCATAGACGATGCACTCCTCGACATCCCAGCCGCCCTCGACCCAGTCGGTCGCCGAGACACGGACGAAGACCGGCTTGTCGTCCGGCACCGCGGCGCGCACCGCATCGAATACTTCGAGCGGAAAGCGCATCCGGTTTTCCAGCGACCCGCCATAGGCGTCGGTTCGGGCATTGGAGAGCGGGGACAGGAACTGATGCAAAAGGTAACCATGGGCGGAATGGATCTCCACCATGTCGAAGCCGATGCGCATGGCGCGCTCGGTCGTCGCGACGAAGCCCGCTTTAACGCGCGCGAGGCCGTCTGCATCGAGCGCGATCGGGGCGACGTCGGCATTGCGGAACGGCAGGGCCGACGGCGCGACCGGAACCCAGCCGCCGTCCGCCTCGGCCACCTGCCCGCCGCCCTTCCAGGGCGCATAGGTCGACGCTTTGCGGCCGGCATGGCCGATCTGGACGCCGATCGGCATCGGCGACCAGGCGCGGACCCGGGCGATCACCTCGGCGAGGGCGGCCTCGTTCTCGTCCGACCACAGGCCGAGATCCTCGGGGGAGATGCGCCCCTCCGGCTCTACCGAGGTGGCTTCCAGGATCAGCAGGCCGGCGCCGGACTGCGAGAGCGTGCCGAGATGGATGAGGTGCCAGTCGCTCGCGGTGCCGTCCTTGGCGGAATATTGGCACATTGGCGCGATGACGATGCGGTTCGCGAGGGTGAGCGACCGCAGGGACCAGGGCGTGAACAAAGCGGACATGAGGCGTTTTCCCGAGGGGGGGGCTGGAGCGGGACAATAAGGCGCCCTTCTTAAAGGGCAAGGCCGGAGCGCCGCTTCGGGCGGGCGGCAGGGGTGTGGATCCGCGGTCCGACCGCATCCCCTCAGCGGGTGCGCGGCTTCGCCCGGTTGGTCGCCGGTGCGGCTTCCGGATCCTCGGGCCAAGGATGCTTGGGGTAGCGGCCGCGCATGTCCGCGCGCACGTCGCGCCACGAGCCGCGCCAGAATTGCGGCAGGTCCCGCGTCACCTGGATCGGGCGGTGGGCGGGCGAGAGCAGCGCCAAAGTGAGCGGCACGCGCCCCCCGGCGATGGTCGGATGGGTCTTCAGGCCGAACATTTCCTGCACCCGTACGGGCAGGACCGGTCCGTCTTCGCCATAGTGAATCGGCAGGCGCGATCCCGTGGGCGCCTCGTAATGGGTCGGGGCCTCCGCCTCGAGGCGGGCCGACAGGCCGTGGGGCAACAGCGCGCGCAGCGCGTTTGAGAGATCGTCGGCGCCGATTTCGGCGAGGGCGGACTTGCCCAGCAGGAAAGGCGCGAGCCAGTCTTCCAGGCTTGCGGTCAAGGCCGCGTCCGACAGATCGGGCCAGGGTTCGCCCTCGGCGCGGCGCAGGAAGCCGACGCGGTCGCGCCATTGCCAGAGGGCGGCCGTGAACGGCAGCCGATGGAGGCCGAGGTCCGCGATGCCGCGTGCCAAAACCTGCGCGCAGGTCGCGTCGGCCGCCACCGGCCGGGGGCGCTCGGCGAGGACGAGGGCGCCGAGCCGCCGCGTCTCGCGCGCCCGTACCGCCGCCGCCTCGCGGTCGAACGCGATCTCGGTCGTGGTGTGGATCTGCGAGTCGAACAGACGCTCCAAATCCTCCTCGGGCAGTGCGGCGGCGAGCAGGATGCGCGCGGCGTCCGCCCGGCCGGACAGTTCCGCGACCGCCAGATATGGGGCGCGGGCAAGCGGCAGCGCGGCATCCATCACCGCACCGCGCCCGTTGGCGAGAACGAATCGCGTCCCGTCGCCGCGCGCCCGCGCCACGCGATCGGGAAAGGCGCGGACCAGCAAAGCGGCGGGCGAAGGCGGAGCGGTCCTGCGCGCCGCGCCTCCGGCCGCTTCCGACCACCGCGCGGCGAGCCGGCGGGCTTCGTCGGCGCGGCGGGAGCGGTCGCGGCGGAAATCCTCCAGCCGGTGGGCGAGGTCCACGCTATCGCCGCCCAGCCCACGCTCGACCAGAACGGCGGCGATCTCGGCCGCCTGCAGGCCGGCCCCCGCATCCGCCCCCATCACCACCATGTGGGCGAGGCGCGGCGGCAGCGGCAACAGCGCCATCCGGCGTCCGAGTGGCGTCACCGCGCCCCCTGCATCGAGCGCGCCGAGCAGCGTGAGGAGCGCACGCGCCTCGCCGAGTGCAGGCAGAGGCGGCGGGTCGAGGAAGGCGAGGCTGCGCGGGTCGCGCACACCCCATGCGGCGAGGTCCAGCACCAGGCCGGACAGGTCGGCCGCGAGGATTTCCGGGGGAGCGAATGGTGCGAGGCTCGCCGTCTCGCCCTCGGTCCAGAGCCGATAGCAGATGCCCGGCTCGGTTCGGCCGGCGCGTCCCCGCCGCTGGTCGGCGGCGGCGCGCGACACCCGCACCGTTTCGAGCCGCGTCAGCCCCACGTCCGGCTCGAAGCGCGGGACGCGCGCAAGGCCGCTGTCCACCACGACCCGCACGCCCGCGATGGTGAGGCTGGTCTCGGCGATCGAGGTGGCGAGCACCACTTTCCTGCGACCGGGCGGCGCGGGGGCGACCGCCTGGTCCTGCGCCGCGGCGTCGAGCGCCCCGAACAATGGCACGATGTCGATGGCGGGGTCGCCGACCCGCTCGCGCAGCAGGCTCTCGACCCGCCGGATTTCCCCTGCGCCCGGCAGAAAGACGAGAACCGATCCGGTCTCCGCCGACAGCGCGCGCAGCACGGCGTCGGCCGTCTGCCGATCGATGCCGGTGCGCGGATCGCGGCCGAGATAGCGCGTGTCGACTGGAAACGCCCGGCCGGCGCTTTCGATGACCGGCGCCGCCGCGCCCGCCGTGCCGAGAAGGGCGGCGACGCGCGCGCCGTCGAGCGTCGCCGACATGGCGAGCAGCCGCAGGTCCTCGCGCAGTCCGCGCTGCGCATCGAGCGCCAGGGCGAGCCCGAGATCGGCATCGAGCGAACGTTCGTGGAATTCGTCGAACAGCACCGCGGCGACGCCGGACAGTTCCGGATCGTCGAGGATCATGCGGGTGAACACGCCCTCGGTGATGACCTCGATGCGGGTGTGCCGCGAGACCTCGGACTTCAGCCGCACCCGATAGCCGACGCGCCCGCCGACGGCTTCGCCGAGACTTTGCGACATGCGGGCCGCGGCGGCGCGGGCGGCGAGGCGGCGGGGCTCCAGCACAAGGATCTTGCCGCCGCCGACCCAGGCCTCGTCCATCAGCGCGAGCGGGACGCGTGTCGTCTTACCGGCGCCGGGCGGCGCCACGAGCACGGCGCAGGGCTGCGCCGCGAGGGCCGCGCGTAGGGCCGGCAGGGCGTCGTCGATCGGCAGCGGCGCGTCGTGCATCATTTAAGGGTCCCGGGCCGACATGGCCCCATCTCGTCCAGACCCCGGCGGTAGCACATCGCGCGGTCCGCCCTCCAGGCGTCGGGCAACGGGGGCCGGGCGACAAAGCCGGCCGCTTGCCGTATCTACGGGGGCAGCGCCCGGCCGCCTCCCGGGGCGCTCAACCCTCGATGCATGCGTTCACGGGTATCCCATGTCTTCCGCTCCGTCCTCTCTCACCGATCGGGTTCAAACCTTCTCCTTCGACGACGGGCTCGCGGCGGTCCGCTTCATCGGGGCCGCGTGCGCCTTTATCGAGGAAGCCGGCACGGCGACCATTGCCGGCAACGGAGGCGGCCGTTTCGCGTTGCATGACGGCGTGGTCCTGGAGACCGCGGGCGACGGCCGGCGGCTGCTGACCTGCGGCGATGATGGAACCGTGCGCCAGCTCGACGCCGATGGAACGGTAACGATCCGCGCCTCTCAGAAGGGCCGCTGGGTCGACCATGTCGCGCTTGGTCCGGACGACAGCTTCGCCTATTCGGTCGGCAAGACAGCTTATATGGTGCCGGCTAAGGGAGAGCCGAAGAGCCTGGATCTGCCGTCGACGGTCGGCGGGCTCGCCTTCGCCCCGAAGGGCATGCGGCTCGGCATCGCGCATTATGGCGGCGCGACCCTGTGGTTCCCGAATGCCCAGGGGGTAAAGCCGGAAACGCTCGTCTGGAAGGGCTCGCATCTCGGCATCGTGTTCAGCCCCGACAGCCGGTTCGTGATCACCACGATGCAGGAGCCCGCGCTGCACGGCTGGCGCCTCGTGGATGCCAAGCACATGCGCATGACGGGCTATCCGGCGCGGGTCAAATCCTTCACTTTCACCAGCGATGGGAAGTGGCTCGCCTCCTCGGGCTCCGGCGAAGTGATCCTTTGGCCGTTCGCCACCAAGGAGGGACCCATGGGCAAACAGCCCGGCATGCTCGCCCCGTCCTCGACCGGCCGCGTGACGCAGGTCGCCTGCCATCCGAAGGATCCCGTTGTCGCTGTCGGCTATGAGGACGGCATGGTTCTGATGGCGCGGATCTCCGACGGCGCCGAAATCCTGCTGCGGGCACCCGACGGCGCGGCGGTGTCTTGCGCGGCGTGGCGAGCCGACGGCGGCGCGGTGGCGTTCGGCACGGTCAAGGGGGGCGCGGGCCTGCTGGAGTTCTGACCCGGCGCGCGCGGCGGCACGTCGCAGGGCTGTCACCACGCAGGGCTATGGGCTAACGTAATCATCTCGCAAGCGCGAGATGGATCGTCGACCGGAAGAGGGGGAGCCTCCCATGAAGATCGAAGACGTGCGGCGTACGGCTTATTCGATGCCGCTGACCAATCCCGCCTATCCGCGCGGACCCTACCGCTTCTTCGATCGCGAATTCATGATCATCACCTACCGGACCGACATCGAGGCGCTGCGCCGGGTCGTCCCCGAACCGCTCGAAGTGTTCGAGCCGCTGGTGAAGTACGAGTTCATCCGCATGCCGGATTCCACAGGCTTCGGCGATTACACCGAGACCGGACAGGTCATCCCGGTGAAATACCAGGGCGTGGAGGGTGGCTATGTCCACTCCATGTACCTCGACGACGAGGCGCCGATCGCCGGCGGGCGCGAGCTGTGGGGCTTCCCCAAGAAGTATGCCCATCCGAAGATGGAAGTGGAGAAGGACGTCCTCGTCGGGCGCCTGCATTACGGCAAGACGCTCTGCGCCGAAGCCACGATGGGCTACAAGCATGTCGCCGCCGACAAGGATGCGGTCATGACCGCGCTGAAGGCGCCCAATTTCATGATCAAGATCATCCCGCATGTCGACGCCACGCCGCGCATCTGCGAGCTGGTGCGGTATTATCTCGAGGACATCGATCTGAAGGAATGCTGGGTCGGCCCCGGCGCCCTCGGTCTCTACCCGCACGTGATCTGCGACGTCGCGCGGCTTCCGGTTCTCGAAGTCGTCTCGGCCCTGCATTTGCGGGCGGACCTGACGCTCGGCATGGGCGAGGTCATGTACGACTATCTCGCCGAGGCCAAATGATCACCTGCCGGGCCGCACGGCGGATTGCACCCCGCGCGGCCCGGCGTCATGTTTCTGCGGCGCGAGGTTCGCCGCGAGCGGTTGAGGGGGGCAAATGAGCACGCTGCTGAGCGAGGTTCCCGACGACATCCGCGACGTCGTATCGGACTACGACCGGGTCGCGCTGGTGTTCCAAGGTGGTGGAGCGCTGGGCGCCTATCAGGCAGGCGTCTATGAGGCCCTGTCTCTGGCCGGTGCCGAGCCGAATTGGGTGTCGGGGGTCTCCATCGGCGCGATCAATTGTGCCCTCATCGCTGGCAACCTTCCGGAAAACAGGGTTCCCCGCCTGCGCGAGTTCTGGGACACCGTCTCAGGCCGTAAGATCTGGGCGTTTACGCCGGAAGGCGACATTTACCGCACCCTGCGAAACCAGATGAGTGCGTTCGCCACGATCAATCTCGGCCAGCCCGGCTTCTTCAAGCCGCGCTTTCCTACCCCGTGGATGATGCCGCGCGGTGCGGACGGGGCGACCAGCTTCTATGACACCGCGCCGCTGCGCGACACATTGCTGCGGCTGGTCGATTTCGACCTGATCAATAGCGGGCAGAAGCGCTTCTCGGTCGGTGCGGTGAACGTGCGCACCGGGAATTTCGTTTATTTCGACAACACCACGCATCGGATCGGCCCTGAACACGTCATGGCGAGCGGCGCCCTGCCGCCGGCTTTTCCGCCGGTGCGCATCGACGGCGAATTTTATTGGGACGGCGGCGTGGTCTCCAACACCCCGCTGCAATGGCTGCTCGACCAGCCGGAGCATCCGAGCGCGCTGGTCTTCCAGGTCGATCTGTTCTCCGCGCGCGGCGACCTGCCGCGCGACATGTTCGACGTGATCGAGCGGCAGAAGGATATCGGCTATTCCAGCCGCACGCGGTCCATGACGGACTTCTTCCGCCGGGTGCAGATGCTGCGCTCCAAGCATGCCGAGGCGCTTCAGCGCATTCCCGAGCAGCTTCGGACGGATGAGGATTGCCAGATCCTTGAAGAATACGAGCGCTCAGGGCCGGTTAATATCTGCCACCTGATCTACCAGGAAAAGACCTACGAGCGCGATTTCAAGGATTACGAATTCTCCGGCACCTCGATGCGCGACCATTGGCAGTCGGGCTACGAGGACACGCTCAAGACGCTGCGCCGCCGCGACTGGCTGACGAAGCCCACCAAGCACACCGCCATTGTGGTGCACGACGTTCACCGCGTCGAGGATTGACGGCCGTGCGCCACGGGCCGTCTGGGTCGTGCGAGGTGCGAGAGAAACGTTCGCGCCCGTGCTGCTCGGGTCCGGGCTGGCTGCACCGGGCTCCGTCGCCGGGACGTGCCGACGACGGATGCAGTGCTCTTGCGGCACGCGGCGAACGTCCGCCACCGGCCTCCCGTCAAAGCCGGCGATCCGTCCTGACGCAATTCTAAAAATACACTTCCCGGACCAGAGGGGATCGCGGTCCGATCGGGGCGGTCGTTAGAATTCGACGTCCAGCTCTTCCATCTCTTCGGGCTCCGCCATCGCGCCGGCGATCCATTCCTGCATGAGCGGATGGGCCATGATCATGGCGCGGTAAGCATCGCAGGCGGGGTCAAGGGGAACGGAATAGGTCGTGAAGCGGGAGCAGACCGGGGCGTACATCGCGTCCGCGAGGGTGAAGTTCCGCCCCATCAAAAACGGGCCGCCATGGGCGGCGAAGCAACCGCGCCAGATCGCGACGATGCGTTCGATGTCGGCCTGGGCGCCGGCCCAGACTTTGAACCCAGGATATTTGCCTTTGATGTTCATCGGCAGCGCGGAGCGCATATTGGCGAAGCCGGAATGCATCTCGCCTGCTATCGACCAGCAATGCGCCCGGGCGGCGCGGTCGGCCGGATGGAGGCCGGCATCCGGAAACAGCTCGTTGAGATAGGAGGCGATGGCCAGCGTGTCCCAAACAGTCACCCCTTCGTGCACCAGACGGGGCACCAGGAAGGAGGGCGAGAGCAGGAGAAGCTCCGCGCGGGCCGCCGGATCGTCGACTGGAACCCGCTCCTCTTCGAACGCCAGGCCAACCATCCGGCACAGCAACCAGCCGCGCAGGGACCAGGACGAATAGTTCTTGCTGGAAATGGTCAGCGTGGTCATGGACATCACCGAATTTCGATGCGGCGTCGCCCAATCTTAGCTGTTGCGTGTTGCAATGCACCACCCCCCGTTCCAATATCTCTCGCAAGGGGTGTGACCGGTGGGCGCGGGGAAAGGTGCGGAGTCCGCGCGCCATCAAGTTCTTGCCACTTTCCGTCCGGCCTGGAGCCGGGCCTCGAACCCAGCGGGGCAGGCGCCGCGGTGACGCGACGGGGCGGCTGCCGCTCTCACTTGCGGGCGCCTTTCGAAGGGTGAAGGATGCACAATCTGAGTGGCTTCGGGGCGGACGCGACACTGACCGAACCGGTCCCGCCCTTCGGGATCAAGCCCACCATCCGGCGCTGGACCCTATGATGTACCTCGCCTACCAGACCCAAGCCGATCTGATGGAGCCCGTCCGGTTCGGGGCGCGCCTTGCGCGTCGGATGCTCGATCACCCGCTGATGGCAGCCTTCGAAAACCGCGGGCTGCGCCATCTTGCCGCAGCCTACGAAATGGTGGAGCGCGCCGGCCTCAGCCATGGCCGCCCGCCATTCGAGATCGCGAGCACGTTGGTGGGCAATCGGGAACTCGAAGTCACCGAGGATCCGGTCTACCGGCTTCCGTTCGGCACCCTTCTGCGGTTCAAGAAGGATGTCGACGTGCCCCAGCCGCGCGTGCTGGTGGTGGCACCGATGTCCGGCCATTTCGCCACATTGCTCGCGGGCACCGTGCGCACCCTGCTGCCGGACCACGACGTCTTCATCACCGATTGGCACAATGCCCGCGACGTGAGCCTGGAGCACGGGCCCTTCGCCTTCGACGATTATGTCGAGCACGTCATCAAATTTCTCGAATGGATGGGGCCGGGCGCGCATCTCGTCGCGGTGTGCCAGCCCTGTGTGCAGGCCTTGGTGGCCGCAGCCGTGATGGCGCAGGAATCAAATCCCGCCCAACCGCGCAGCATGACCTTGATGGCCGGGCCGATCGATTGCCGCATCAATCCCACCAAGGTCAATCAGCTCGCGCAGTCGAAACCCATCGAATGGTTCGAGCGCAATCTGATTTCGCGGGTGCCGATGGGCTTCGAGGGCTCGGGGCGTCGGGTCTATCCCGGCTTCGTCCAGCTCTCGGCCTTCGTGTCCATGAACATGACGCGCCATATGAAGGCGCATTTCGAACTCTATGACAATCTCGCCAACGGCGAGGCGGAGAAGGCGCAGACCGCCAAGACGTTTTATGACGAATATTTCGCCGTTCTCGATCTCGCTGCGGAATTCTATCTCGAGACTGTGCAGTACGTGTTCCAGGAATACCGGCTGCCGAAGGGCGAATTGACGTATCGCGGCGGCAAGATCGATTTCGGTGCGATCCGCCGCACCGCGCTCCTGACAGTCGAGGGCGAGCGCGACGACATCTGTTCGCTCGGCCAGACGGTCGCGGCGCAGGAAATCTGCGCCAATCTGCGCCCGCACCGCAAACGCCATCACATGCAGGCGGGTGTCGGCCATTATGGCGTCTTCAGCGGGAAGAAATGGGCCGGGCAGGTCTATCCCCTGGTCAAGAACCACATCCTCGCCAGCGACTGACGGGCGCGCGGCGCTCGATCTGCCGACCCGGCCGTCGCCCGGTTCGCCGGTCGCGATCGACGACGCGGCGCTGATCCAAGCGAGGCCGTGGAACCCGGCGCGTTGACGGCAGCATCGAAAAGCAGATCCGGCGATCGGGCATGACATCGGCCGATCGCGGCAGGATGTCGAAGCGGGTATCGGGCGCCAATCTCCCGCAGTCTGCGATTTAAGCCCAGGCTTCTGCTGCGAAATGTGAAGCTTATGTGTCGGCTTCCCTCGGCCGGCGGGAGATTGCCCTGCGTCGACCCGCTCTCTACCCCGCACGCGACCATTTCGATGCCGTGCGTGTTGACGCCGCCGCCGGCCGTCCTCATGGTGCGCCCGCCCTACGAGAGCGGGGGCTTTGCCGAGGAGTGACGCAATCATGAGCGAATGGCCGGTTCACGCGACCATCGACGGCCCCATCGTGATGATCGGCTTCGGGTCGATCGGCCGGGGGACTTTGCCGCTCATCGAGCGCCATTTCAGCTTCGATCGCTCCCGTTTCGTCGTCATCGATCCGGTCGACGACGACCGCGCCCTGCTCGATTCGCGCGGAATCCGCTTCATCCAGGCCGAGGTCACCGCCGAAGGCTATCGCGATCTGTTGACGCCGCTCCTCACCGCGGGTGGCGGACAGGGGTTCTGCGTGAACCTGTCGGTCGACGTGTCCTCCGTGGCGGTGATGGAACTCTGCCGCGAGCTCGGCTGCCTCTATATCGACACCGTGATCGAGCCCTGGAAGGGCTTCTATTTCGACGACCGGCTCGGGCCCGAGGCGCGGTCGAACTATGCCTTGCGCGAGGGCCTGCTGGATGCGCGCCGCCGGGCGCCCGGCGGTCCGACCGCCGTGTCGACCTGCGGCGCCAATCCCGGCATGGTCTCCTGGTTCGTCAAGCAGGCGCTGCTCAACATCGCCGCCGATACCGGCCTCGACCGGCCGGAGCCGCGCAACCGCGAGGAATGGGCGCAGCTCGCACGTGCGCTCGGCGTCAAGGGCATCCACATCGCCGAGCGCGACACGCAGCGCGCCCGCGATCCCAAGCCGCACGACGTCTTCGTCAACACCTGGTCGGTGGAAGGTTTCGTCTCGGAGGGGCTCCAGCCCGCCGAACTCGGCTGGGGCACGCACGAAAAGCAGGTGCCGCCGGACGGGCGTACGCACGCCTCCGGCTGCGGCGCGGCAATCTATCTGATGCATCCTGGTGCCGACACGCGGGTGCGCAGCTGGACGCCGACTCCGGGGCCGCAATTCGGTTTCCTCGTCACCCACAACGAGTCGATCTCGATCGCGGATTATCTCACGGTGCGCGACGGCGGCCAGGTGATTTACCGGCCCACCTGCCATTACGCCTACCATCCGAGCAACGACGCGGTTCTCTCGCTGCACGAAATGTTCGGATCCGGCGGGCGCATGCAGAGCGACTGGAAGATTCTCGACGAGCACGAAATCGTCGACGGGATCGACGAGCTCGGCGTGCTGATCTACGGCCACGCCAAGAACGCCTATTGGTTCGGCTCGCAGCTTTCCATCGAAGAGACCCGCAAGCTCGCGCCCTATCAGAATGCGACCGGCCTGCAGGTGACCTCGGCCGTGCTCGCGGGCATGGTGTGGGCGCTGGAAAATCCCACCGCCGGCATCGTCGAGGCCGACGAGATGGATTTCCGCCGCTGCCTCGAGATCCAGATGCCCTATCTCGGTCCGGTGATCGGCACCTATACCGACTGGACACCCCTCACCGAACGCGTGCGCCTGTTCCCCGAGGACCTCGACCTCGAGGATCCCTGGCAGTTCAAGAACATCATCGTGCGCTAGCGCGGCGCGATCGGGGGGACGCTGCCCCGCCGTTCAGCGGTCGAGGACCGTATCCAGCCAGTCGAACATTTCGCGGTTGAACAGCGCCCGCGCGCCGCTCTCGCAATGGGCGGCGGCGCCGTCGGCCGCAGCGAAGACATGGAAGCGCTTTTCGCAGGTGAGCGCATCGAAGAGGCGCTTGGCGGTCCGGCCGATGCCCTCGCCTTCGGTCACGCAGATCATGGTCGGGCAGGCGATCTCGTGCGCCCGGCCTGCGACCGTATAGGTCGCGGTATCCTTCAGATAAGCGAGCGGCGTGGCGCAGCCATGGACCAGCATGCCGCGTCGAAGGCCCCATCCGCCCGACACGTCCTTCGCCCGCTTTTCGAGCATGCGCCCGAGAAGGGCGAGGATCAGCCGGTTGCCGTCCGGCACTTGGCGGGCGATCCAGCCGGGCATCTGGGCGCGGCCTTCCTCCAGCACCGACATTTGCCCGGGATCCGCGACCAAGGCGGCAAGGCGCGGCTCGCCGCTCGCGGCGCGCGGCGCGAGATAGCCGCCGAGGCTGACTCCGAGCAGCGCCACCCGCTGCGCATCGACGTCTGGCCGGGCCAGAAGACAATCCATCACCGGCCGGATGACGTTTTCCCAATCCGGCCGCAGCGGAATTGCGTGCTTCATCAAGGCGCGGCCCTGGCCCGGTCCATCGAAAACCAGGACATTGTAGCCGCGCGCCAGAGCGGCGGGACCACTGTAGAAGAACACTTCCTCGGCCGTGCCGTCATAGCCGTTATTGATGATGAGGGTGCGGCGCGCCTTTCCCGACATGTCGGGGCGGAAGAACAGACCCCGCAACGGGCTGCCTGCAAAGGGGATCTGCATCGCCTCTCCCGGCGTCTCCATCAGCGCCATGCCGCGTGCGAAGGCCTCCTCCTGCCGCTCATAGGCGCGCACCGCGCGGGGGTCGAGCGGGGCCTGGAACAGGAACGTGTAGGAGGCACGGAAATAATTGAAGGCGCGGAAGAAGGCGTCGCGCGCGCTGACCCGGTGCCCGGCGACGAGGCTCGCTTGCCCGGCATCGTAGATGCGCTCTGCCAAGGCGGTCCATTCCACGTACCAGCGTTCGGGGTCGCGGTCGGGAATCCGGCGGGCCAAAGCGAGGCATTCGCCGATGTCGGCAGCACCGTAATAGGTCATGCCCAAGGCCCGATAGAACTGGGCGTCGAACATCTCGTCCTTGAAGAACTGGCCCACGGTCGCGGTCTCCGGCGTGCAATCTCAGGACTTTAGGCCGGGAGCGGCGGCAACGGAAATGCGACGTGCCGGTCGCGCCGGTGCCGCGGCGGCGGGGAACCCGCATGGCAGGGCTGCGGGGAAGACCCTTGCTGCGGTGCAGCGCAAACGGCAGGCTGCCGCGCCTCGCCTCGACCGGATGCTCCGATGCCGCTGTCTCTCTTGTCGCTCGCCGTCGCCGCATTCGGGATCGGCACGACGGAATTCGTCATCATGGGCCTTCTTCCCGAGGTCGCGCGGGACCTCGGTGTCTCGATCCCCGCGGCGGGGTTGCTGGTTACGGGCTATGCGCTGGGTGTCGTGGTCGGAGCGCCTGTGCTGGCGGTCGCGACCGCACGTCTGCCGCGCAAGGCCACGTTGGCGGGCCTGATGGCCCTGTTCATCTTCGGCAACGTGTTGTGTGCGCTCGCCCCCGGCTATGGGCTGCTGATGGCGGCGCGCGTCGTCACCGCCTTCTGCCACGCGGCATTTTTCGGCATCGGCTCCGTGGTGGCGGCCGATCTCGTGCCGCGGTCGCGGCGCGCGCAGGCGATCGCGCTGATGTTCGCCGGCCTGACGCTCGCCAATGTGCTCGGCGTGCCGGCCGGAACCGCTCTTGGCCAATGGCTCGGATGGCGGTCGACCTTCTGGGCCGTCGCGGTGATCGGCCTTGCTGCACTGGCAGCGCTGGTCGTTCTTCTCCCCGCGCGCCTGGCGCGCCCGGCGGGAGGGGTGATCGCCGAGTTCCGGGTGCTCGGCGAGACGCAGGTCGCGCTCGCCATGGTGATCAGCGTGCTGTGCTCGGCCAGCCTGTTCAGCGTGTTCACCTATATCGCGCCGCTGCTCGGCGAGGTGACCGGGCTCGCACCGACCGCCGTGACCGGCGCGCTGCTGGTGTTCGGGGTCGGCCTCACGGCCGGCAATATGCTCGGCGGGCGCCTCGCGGACTGGCGCCTCATGCCGTCCTTGCTCGCTGTCCTCGTCGTCCTGGTGGGGGTGCTTCTCGTGCTGGTACCGGCCAGCCGGGCTCCGGCTCCGGCTCTGGCCATGCTGCTGGTGTGGGGCATTCTCGCCTTCGCCCTCGTGCCGCTGCTGCAATTGCGGGTTGTCGATACCGCCGCCCGGGCGCCGGGGCTCGCCTCGACGCTCAATCAGGGGGCGTTCAACCTCGGCAATGCCATCGGGGCCTGGGTCGGCGCGCTGGCAATCACCTGGGGTCTGTCCTACCAGCATCTCCCGCTGGTCGGCGCCGCCCTCGCGCTCGCCGCTCTGGGCCTGGCCGGCCTCTCCTTCCGCCTCGACCGCGGCGCGATGGCGAGGGGCGGGGCGGCGGATGCAGATCTCGCGCGTTAACGTTTCGGGCACGCTGATGCGCGACGACCAGCGCGCGGTGCGCGATCTTTACCAGCGCGCAACGGCCGGGATCTAGCCTTGCGAGGTCCGGGCCGTGGAGGGCCGGGCGGGGTGGCCTTCGGGCCACGCGGCCGAGGAATGGGCGATGAAGCTTCTGTTGACCCGCTTCGTGAAGGAAGAAAAGGGCTCCACTGCGTTGGAATACGGCCTGATCGCCGCGGGTCTGTCGATCGCCATCATCACCGTCATCACGCAGGTCGGCTTCACCTTGGTGCGCCTGAAAGCGGCGGGCGCCGCCGCCGGCAACTGACGGGCCGATTTTCATGATCCCGACGCTCGGCGACATGGTGGTGCTCGGTCTGTTTCCGGCCGCGCTGGCACTGGCGATCGTCGCCGACCTGTTCGGGCGCGTCATCCCGAACGCCGTCATCGTGCTGCTGCTCGCCGGCTTCGCCGCGCTGGCGGCGGCAGGGGTGGTGCCGGAACTGCCGGCGCGCTTCGGCCTCGCCGCGGGTGTTCTGGCCGCCGGATTCGCGCTGTTCTGGCAGGACGTGATCGGCGCCGGAGACGCGAAGCTCGCCGCCTCTCTGGCCTTGTGGCTCGACCCGGCTCAGTTCCCTCTCTTTGCAGCCATCTGCGGCGGGCTCGGGGCGCTGCTCGTTCTCTGGGCGACGCTGCGCGCGCGCGCCTATCCGCTGCCGCCGAGCCTGCCCTACGGCGTCGCGCTGGCCGGTGCGGGCCTTCTTCTGTTTCCCCATTCGTCGCTGATGGCGGGCCTTCTTTAACCAGCGGCCGACGCAAGGAGGGACAGACGTCCCGCGGCTGCTCTGGCCTTTGTCGCGCGGCCCCGCCATGCTACCGCGCATCGAGGAGATCCCTATGGCCGACTGCTTCGCGCCCCCGTCCGACCCGAGCCTGCCCATCTGGTGCGTCACCGCATCCGGCTTCGAAACGCAGGATCTGCCGGCCGCGGTCAGGGCCTTCGCGCAAGCGGCCGGCTTCAAGGCCGACGCCGGCAAGCTCCTGGCCGTGCCGGAGGGAGCCGAAAGGCTCGCAGGCTTCCTGTTCGGACTGCCGGCGAACGGCGATCCGTTCGCTGCCGGGGCGCTGCCGGGTCTTCTCCCGCCGGGGACGTTTCACCTTGCGGGGGAGAAAAACCCGCTCTCGGCCCTCGCCTTCGGCCTCGGCACCTATCGCTTCGACCGGTACCGCGCCAAGAAGGCAGGGGAATTGCCCAGGCTGCGCCTGGACCCCGCCGACGACGCAGAGGGTCTGCGCCGCACGGTCGAGGCCGTGACGCTGGTACGCGACCTCGTCAACACGCCGGCCAACGATCTCGGACCGGCCGAGCTGGAAGAGGCCGCACGCCGGCTTTCGGCGCGCCATGGCGCGCAGATGCGCAGCATCGTCGGGCCGGCGCTGGCCGCGGCGAATTTTCCGCTGATCCACGCGGTCGGCCGCGCGGCGGCGCGCGCACCGCGTCTCATCGACATGACGTGGGGCGATCCCTCCCATCCCAAGCTCACTTTGGTCGGCAAGGGCGTGTGCTTCGATACCGGCGGCCTCGACATCAAGCCCTCGGCCGGCATGCTGCTGATGAAGAAGGACATGGGCGGTGCCGCCCATGCGCTCGGCCTTGCCCATATGGTGATGGCGCGCGGCTTGAAAGTCCGTTTGCGCGTGCTCATCCCCGCCGTCGAGAACGCGATCGCGGGCGACGCCTTCCGGCCCGGCGACATCCTGCGGAGCCGCAAGGGTCTGACCGTCGAGATCGGCAATACCGATGCCGAGGGCCGGCTGGTGCTCGCCGATGCATTGGCGCTCGCCGACGACGAGGCGCCCGATCTGATGATCGACTTCGCCACCCTGACCGGCGCGGCGCGGGTGGCGCTCGGCCCGCAGCTGCCGCCGGCTTATACCGAGGACGACGCGCTGGCCGAGGAACTCGCCCGCCACGCCGCCGGGCAGAACGATCCGCTCTGGCGCATGCCGCTCTGGAAGCCTTATGCGGGGATGCTGGACTCGAAGAGTGCCGATATCAACAATGCGGGCGCCGGTGGATTTGCCGGCTCAATAACAGCGGCCTTGTTCCTCGCCCGCTTCGTCGCGGCCGCCCGATCCTGGCTGCACCTCGACATCTATGCCTGGAACCCGTCTGCCCGGCCGGGACGCCCGGAAGGCGGCGAGGCCCAGACCATTCGCGCGTTGGACGCCCTGTTGGTGGAGCGGTACGGGGCATGAGCGGCGATCCCCGTCTCACGCCGGCACGCCCGGATCTTGCGGCCGAACATTTGCGTGGCCGGGTGGAGGCGCCGTCCTATGCCGCGGGGGTGCGGCGCCGCGTGGTGGCGCCGGTCGCCCCCGTGCGCCGGTCGCCCTCTGCGCGCGCACCCCTCGATACCGAGGCGCTGTGCGGCGAGACCGTCATGGTCTACGAAACCGACGGCGAGGGTTGGTGCTGGGGTCAGCTCGAACGGGATTCCTATGTCGGCTATCTTCCCGAAGATGCGCTCGGTCCGATCGGTCCGGCGCCGACGCACCAGATCAGCGCGCTTCGGACATTTTTGTTTCCCGGGCCGGATATCAAGCTTCCGCCGATCGCCACCCTGCCATTCGGCGCGCGCGTTGCCGTCACAGCGACGCGAGGGACCTTCGCCGTGACGCCGAACGGTTGCCTTGCAGGCGTCCATCTCGCGCCGGAAGCGGATCTCGCGGCGGATCCCGTGGCCGTGGCCGAGCGCTTTGTCGGAACACCCTATCTGTGGGGCGGGCGTTCCGCTTTCGGGCTCGACTGTTCCGGCCTGGTGCAGACCGCGCTCGGCGCTTGCGGCCTTGCCGCGCCGCGGGACAGCGATCAGCAGGAGGCGGCATTGGGGATGCCGGTCGATCCGTCCGGGCTCTTCGTGCGCGGCGACCTGCTGTTCTGGCCCGGGCATGTCGGGATCGTCGCGGACCCCGA
The DNA here is from genome assembly GCF_004346185.1 of Aquabacter spiritensis. Taxonomy (GTDB): domain Bacteria; phylum Pseudomonadota; class Alphaproteobacteria; order Rhizobiales; family Xanthobacteraceae; genus Aquabacter; species Aquabacter spiritensis. The sequence goes on from NZ_SMAI01000002.1 coordinate 253,351, forward strand.
CACGCTGCTCCACGCCAACGCCTTCCATATGATGGTCGCCGCCGAGCCTCTCGAACCGGCCTTCGCCCGCATGTCGGCCCCCCGGTCGGCCCGGCGTCTCCGATCGGCAAAGGATTTGTAGCCGCGGTGTCGGCGGGTGCTTGCCGGGGTGCGGAGACCGGCTCAGCGGTCCGCCGATCCCGACCGATGGGCCGCGTAAGCGAGGGCGTCCCGCGCCACCTCGGCGACGCAGGCGCTGAAGTCCCCGGTGCGAGCGGCGATGTCGGCCAGGGAGAACCAGGCGGCGTCGCACGCATCATCGGCCGCCCTCGCTTCGCCGGCGCGCCAGATACCGATCACCGGCACCAGAAGATAATGATGCAGCAGGCGTCCGTCGGGCGCATGGTCGAACGCATCGAGCACCTGGAGCGTCGGGCCCGGCACGGCGGTGACGCCGGTCTCCTCGAACAATTCGCGCATCGCCGCCGCGGCGGCCGTCTCACCCCATTCGATCCGGCCGCCGGGAAAGCCCCAGAGGCCGGCATCGGGCGGATTGACCCGGCGCACCAGGAGGACGCGCCCCGCGCGCGGGACCACGGCGAGCGCGGCGCAGCCGGGACGCTTGAGCGCCGCACCGGCCGGCATCACACCCGCACCGCCTCCGCCGGTCCCCGGGCGGCGACCACGCGGTTGCGGCCGAGCCGCTTGGCTTCGTAGAGCGCGCCGTCGGCGGAGGCGAGCAGCGCATCGGGCGAGCCGTGCAGGCTCGGCACGGCCGCGGCGACGCCGAAGCTGGCGGTCAGCCGGCGCATCGCGGTCTTGGGATGGTCGATGCCGAGTGCGGCGACGAGGCGGCGCACGTCCTCGGCGAATTCGACCGCAGCGGCAACATCGCAACCCGGCAGAAGGACGATGAATTCCTCGCCGCCATAGCGTGCGGCGAGATTGGGCGTGCCGGCGACGGCAGCCGCGAGCATGCGCGCGACGCTGCGCAGCGCCTCGTCGCCCTGCAGATGCCCCATCGTGTCGTTGTAGAGCTTGAAATTGTCGACATCCGCCATCACCAGGGCCAAGGGCCGCCCGGCATCCGCCCCGTGCACCCATTCGTCGGAAAACTGCACGTCGAATGTCCGCCGGTTGGCAAGGCCGGTCAGGCCGTCCGTGGAGGCGAGGGCGGTGAGACGCCGATTGATGTTCCGCAGGCCGGCGGTGCGTTCGTCGAGCCGCCGGTTCATCGCCTCGAATGCCCGCATCACAGGTTCGAACTCGCGCACCTCGGCTTCACCGAGCCCCCGCGTCTCGTCACGCCCGGCTGCCAGGATGTCGCGGGCCATCTGATCGATCGGAGCGACGATCAGGCGGTCGGCGGCATAGATCGCGATCAAGGTGAGCGCGGTGAGCGCGGAGAAGAGGAGGCCGAGCGTGGCAAGGATGCGTTGGTCGATGGCCCGGGTCGCGTCCGCCGGATCGATCCCCGCGAGCACCCGGATCGCGGTGCCGGGCAGGCGGACATAGGCGAAATAGCGCGTGACCCCGTCGGGGCCGGGCGCCTGGAGCGTACCGTCGTCGTGCGCCATCATGGCCTGGAGCAAGGGTGCGGCGCTCGGCATGGTTTCGGGGATGGTCGTGGGGACGGGATGACGGGCCAGGACGGCGCCCGCGCCGTCCACCACCCAGATATGGACGCCGGAGAGGCCGGCGTGGACCGAAGATCGCGACATCCATTGCAGATCGAGACCTACCGCCGCGAGGGCGACCGGATCGCCCTTGGCGTCACGCTCGGCGCTGGCGATCGCAATCCCCGACCGGGCGGTGTTGCGGGTGACGAAGAAATCGGACACGGCCGGCTGAGGCGATTTGAGCGCCTTTTGAACATAGTCCCGATCGGACAGGTCGACATTCAACAGCGCGCGAGCATTGGTGCATCTCACGCGACCTTCGATCGTGCCAATCCAGGCGCCCTGGACGCCGAGCACCTCGCCGCTGATCTGCCGCAACAGCGCCTCGCAGGCTGCGGGATCGGCCATCAGCGAGGTCGCCTGGGGGCCGAGGGTCTGGACCACGGCGGTTGCCGCCGAGATGTTCTCGCTCTGTGCGAGCGCCACGATCTGCACGGTCTGGCGCAGCCGGTCGATGGTGTCCGCGATCTGCTGGTTTCGTGCGTTCAACAAAGCGACGCCGCGCTCCAGCGCGATGGGAAGCGCGAGCAGCAGAATCAGCGAGATGACGCGCCGGCGGATGCTGACCCGCCGCCAACGGCCGCTCTGCGCTTTCGGGTGCAGCTGATCCGCCATTCCGTCCAAGAGCCTGCCGCCGGCGCACCCGGCGCGCCCACCCTAGAGCGCGATTCGGTCGGATGGAAACACGATGTTTGCCGCGAAGGTACCCGGTCCCGGCCGCCGCACCGTGTCGACGCGCCGGGTCCGCTCCGACCGCGAATCGCGTGGTTTCCGTCCCGCGGGCAGGGCGGTATTTTTTGTTCGCCGACCGCAGGGCGCACGAAATTCGCACGCATGCCACGGGATCCCTCTCCTGAGGCTTTCCTCCCGCCGCGTTGCGCGGCAGAACGAGGCGGGCGCGACGAGCGGCGGGACCCGGCACGAAGGAGAGGCGATCGTGGAGCACGAGGCAGAGGTGCAGGGCCTGAGGGCGGTCGAGGACGCCCTCGCCGCGGCCTGCCGCAAAGCGGGGCGGGCGCGCGCCGACGTGACGTTGATCTGCGTCTCCAAGACCTTCGATGGGGCTGCGATCCGGCCGGTCTTGGCCGCGGGCCAGCGCGTGTTCGGCGAGAACCGCGTCCAGGAGGCGCGGGCGAAATGGCCCGATCTGCGGGCCGAGACGCCAGGCGTGGCGCTGCATCTCATCGGCCCGCTGCAATCCAACAAAGCCCGCGAGGCGGTGGAGCTGTTCGATGCGATCCACAGCGTGGACCGGCCGAAGATTGCCCGCGCGCTCGCCGAGGAAATGGCGCGCCAGGGGCGGCGCCTGCCGGTCTTCGTCCAGGTGAACACCGGCGCCGAACCGCAGAAGGCGGGGGTGCTGCCGGAGGCGGCCGACGCCTTCATCGCCGCGTGCCGCGATACGCTCGGGCTCGATCTGGCCGGGCTGATGTGCATCCCCCCGGCGGAGGACGTGCCGGCGCCGCATTTCGCGCTGCTGGCAAAGATCGCGGCCCGCAACGGGCTTGCCGGGCTCTCGATGGGCATGAGTGCCGATTTCGCCGTCGCGGTGAGCCAAGGCGCCACCCATGTGCGCGTCGGCAGCGCCATCTTCGGCGGCCGCTCGCCGGCGGCCGGAAAGGCTTGATGCCCACGCGGTTCGCGGATATACGGATCGCCTTCCCGCGACGCTCCCATCGTCTAGCGGTCTAGGACGTCGCCCTCTCACGGCGAAAACAGGGGTTCGATTCCCCTTGGGAGCGCCACTTCCGCACAAAACCGCGAACACCAAGTTTATCGCGTGCCCGTGCTTGCGGCGGCGATGACCTTCTCGAGATCGCTTTGTCGCCGACAATTCAGGCGCTGTCGGTGTCGAACTTGACACTGTCGACGATGCTCTGCGGCCAGGCTTTGCGGAACGGCACCGAGCCTGCCGCGCTATTCGTCCGCATCAGCATGCCGAACTCTCGCACGAACTCGGGGGCGATCGTGGCGGGCGGCCGCTGCGCTGCATGGACGCGGTCGAGAGCGGCCTTGGCCTGATCGCGGTCGGCCTTGAGTGGGCGATGCGCTGCCTCCAGAGCTTCGATCTCCGCGCGCCCGACCGGCATTGGACGGGGCAGGTCGTCCCTGACCTGCCATTCGCGCGCGCGATGCGCGCGCCAGCCGGGCGCCCCCCGCTTCGGCGAGGATGGCGCTTCGGCGCTCGAACGCAAACGCTGCAGGGATCCACGATCTGGTCGGACATCGCGGCCGCGCCCCGTGTCGCGGCTGCGGCGGCGCGTCCGGGCGTTCACCACCTCGGGAGAGCGCTCTTCTCCTGCGGGCGCGCGGGGCGGCCCACCGCGACATCGCCGGCGCTCTGAGGAAAAAGATCGTGCTCGGCTCGACAATCTGAAATCAAAGTTGTAATTGCAAATAATGCTTGCTCGTTTATTTATCTCATCGAGATATTTAGTTATCTCATCGAGATGTTTAGGCGAATATATATTACATATTTATTACATTGACTGACTCTCGCCAGAGGAGGTTGTTGTGCCGACGAATAATCAGCCGACACTTGCGGTGCATCACCTCGTTTTGCTGCAGGGAGTCTTTCCCTCACGGGACGCGGGTGGCGCCACAGATTCTGTTTTCATGGGGTCGATCCGGTCGTTCGCGGGGAATTTCGCTGCAGGCGGCACCGCGTTCGCCGAAGGCCAGAGTCTTTCAATCAACCAAAACACGGCCCTTTTCTCTCTCCTCGGCACGACCTACGGCGGAAACGGCCGAACCACCTTCCAATTGCCGGATCTCAACGGCCGCCTGATGGTCGGCGTGGGCGATGACACGGCAGCTGGCGAGGCGTTCGGGTCGTCGGCGGTGACGATCGTGCGCGCCAACCTGCCGACGGCCTTGGGCGGCGCCGACGTGCCGTTCAGCAACGATCAGCTCTCGCTCGGCGTAAGCTTTGTGATCGGCGCGGGAGGGAGCACCGTCGGGCAGATCGTGCCGTTCCTCAGTAACTTCACGCCTACTGGCTATCTGGCCACCGACGGGGCCACTTTAAGCGTCGCGGAGTTTCCGGAACTGTTTGCTGCCATTGGCAACCAGTTTGGCGGTGACGGCATCTCGACATTCATGCTGCCCGACTTGCGCGACAAAACCATTATCGGCGCCGGACAGGGCGCTGTGAACTATGCGGTGGGCACGGTGATCGGCAGCGACACCGTTACCATCACGGGCAACTCACTCACCGACGTCCTGGCCGCTTCGTTCGACAATCATCAGCCGTCTATGGCGCTGAATTTCATCGTTGCCACCGAAGGCGTTTATCCGAACTCGGATTCCTCAGTTCCAGATGATATGCCGTTTCTCGGCGAGATCAGGGCATTTGCCGGCAACACTATTCCCAATGGATGGGCGCTCGCAGACGGAAGCACGCTGCAAATCAGTTCGAACGAAGCGCTCTTTGCCATTCTCGGCACCACATACGGCGGGGATGGTGTCACGACCTTCCAATTGCCCAATCTTATCGGGCGCGCCATGACGGAGGCTGACGGCGCCTTGGGCGCGGAAGACGGGACGTCCACGTTCCAGTTGACGAACTCCGACCTTCCGGCCAACGCCCTCCCCACCGGCGCGGTGACCGTCAGCGGCACGGCGGCGGAGGATGCGGTGCTGACCGCCACCGGCACGGTGGCGGACGCCGATGGCGTTCCGGCCTCGGCCGGCTATCAGTGGCAGCGGCAGGACGGCACCAACTGGGTGGACATCACCGGCGCCACCGGCGCCAGCTACACCCTGACCCAGGCGGAGGTCGGCCATCCGGTGCGCGCGGTGCTGCGCTACACCGACGGCCAAGGCACCAGCGAGACCGTCGCCAGCGCCGCCACCGCCCCCATCGCCAACGTCAATGATGCCCCCACCGGCACGGTGACCGTCAGCGGCACGGCGGCGGAGGATGCGGTGCTGACGGCGACCAGCACGGTGGCGGATGCCGACGGCTTTCCTGGCGCGGTGAGCTATCAGTGGCAGCGGCAGATCGGCTTCTTCTGGCTGAACATCGCGGACGCCACCGGCACCGCCTACACCCTGACCTCGGCGGAGGTGGGTTACAAGGTGCGCGCGGTGCTGCTCTATACTGATGGCCAAGGCACCGCCGAGCGCGTCGCCAGCGCCGCCACCGCGACCATCGCCAACGTCAATGACGCCCCCACCGGCGCGGTGACCGTCAGCGGCACGGCGGCGGAGGATGCGGTGCTGACCGCCACCAGCACGGTGGCGGATGCCGACGGCGTTCCGGCCTCGGCCGGCTATCAATGGCAGCGGCAGGACGGCACCAACTGGGTGGACATCGCTGGGGCGACCGGCGCCAGCTATACCCTGACCCAGGACGATGTGGGCCACGCGGTGCGCGCGGAGCTGCGCTATACCGACGGCCAGGGCACCGCCGAGAGCGTCGCCAGCGCCGCCACCGCGACCATCGCCAACGTCAATGACCCCCCCACCGGCGCGGTGACCGTCAGCGGCACGGCGGCGGAGGATGCGGTGCTGACCGCCACCAGCACGGTGGCGGACGCCGACGGCGTTCCAGCCTCGGCCGGCTATCAATGGCAGCGGCAGGACGGCACCAACTGGGTGGACATCACCGGCGCCACCGGCGCGAGCTACACCCTGACCCAGGACGATGTGGGCCATCCGGTGCGCGCGGTGCTTCGCTACACCGACGGCCAGGGCACCGCCGAGCGCGTCGCCAGCGCCGCCACCGCGCCTATCGCCAACGTCAATGATGCCCCCACCGGCGCGGTGACCGTCAGCGGCACGGCGGCGGAGGATGCGGTGCTGACCGCCACCAGCACGGTGGCGGACGCCGACGGCGTTCCAGCCTCGGCCGGCTATCAATGGCAGCGGCAGGACGGCACCAACTGGGTGGACATCATTGGCGCCACCGGCACCAGCTACACCCTGACCCAGGCGGAGGTGGGCCATCCGGTGCGCGCGGTGCTGCGCTATACCGATGGCCAGGGCACCCCCGAGAGCGTCGCCAGCGCCGCCACCGCCCCCGTCGCCAACGTCAACGACGCCCCCACCGGCACGGTGACCGTCAGCGGCACGGCGGCGGAGGATGCGGTGCTGACCGCGACCAGCACGGTGGCGGATGCCGACGGCGTTCCGGCCTCGGCCGGCTATCAATGGCAGCGGCAGGACGGCGCAGTCTGGGTGGACATCATTGGCGCCACCGGCACGACCTACACCCTGAGCCAGGCGGAGGTCGGCCATCGCGTGCGCGCGGAGCTGCGCTACACCGACGGCCAGGGCACCGCCGAGAGCATCGCCAGCGCCGCCACCGCGACCATCGCCAACGTCAACGACGCCCCCACCGGCACGGTGAGGGTCAGTGGCGCGGCGGCGGAGGATGCGGTGCTGACGGCGAGCCATGCGGTGGCGGATGCCGACGGCATTGCGGGCGCGGTCAGCTATCAATGGCAGCGGCAGGACGGCGCCGTCTGGGTGGACATCGCGGGCGCCACCTACACCAGCTACACCCTGACCCAGGCGGAGGTCGGCCATCGGGTGCGCGCGGAGCTGCGCTATACCGACGGCCAGGGCACCGCCGAGAGCATCGCCAGCGCCGCCACCGCGACCATCGCCAACGTCAACGACGCCCCCACCGGCGCGGTGACGGTGAGCGGCACGGCAGCCGAGGATGCGGTGCTGACCGCCACCGGCACCGTGGCGGATGCCGACGGCGTTCCGGGCGCGGTCAGCTATCAGTGGCAGCGGCAGGACGGCGCCACCTGGGTGGACATCACCGGCGCCATCGGGACCAGCTACACCCTGACCCAGGCGGAGGTCGGCCATCGAGTGCGCGCGGAGCTGCGCTATACCGATGGCCAAGGCACCGCCGAGAGCGTCACCAGCGCTCCGACCGCGACCATCGCCAACGTCAACGATGCCCCCACCGGTACGGTGACCGTGAGTGGCGCGGCTGCGGAGGATGCGGTGCTGACGGCGAGCCATGCGGTGGCGGATGCCGACGGCTTTCCGGCCTCGGCCGGCTATCAGTGGCAGCGGCAGGACGGCACCAACTGGGTGGACATCACCGGCGCCACCGGCGCCAGCTACACCCTGACCCAGGACGATGTGGGCCATCCGGTGCGCGCGGTGCTTCGCTACACCGACGGCCAGGGCACCGCCGAGCGCGTCGCCAGCGCCGCCACCGCGCCTATCGCCAACGTCAATGATGCCCCGACCGGCACGGTGACCGTCAGCGGCACGGCGGCGGAGGATGCGGTGCTGACCGCCACCGGCACGGTGGCGGATGCCGACGGCGTTCCAGCCTCGGTCGGCTATCAATGGCAGCGGCAGGACGGCACCAACTGGGTGGACATCACCGGCGCCACCGGCGCCAGCTACACCCTGACCCAGGCGGAGGTGGGCCATCCGGTGCGCGCGGAGCTGCGCTATACCGACGGCCAGGGCACCGCCGAGAGCGTCGCCAGCGCCGCCACCGCCCCCGTCTCCAACGTCAATGACGCCCCAACCGGCACGGTGACCGTCAGCGGCACGGCGGCGGAGGATGCGGTGCTGACGGCGAGCCATACGGTGGCGGATGCCGACGGCTTTCCCGCCTCGGTCGACTATCAATGGCAGCGGCAGGACGGCACGAACTGGGTGGACATCGCTGGGGCGACCGGTACCAGCTATACCCTGACCCAGGACGATGTGGGCCACGCGGTGCGCGCGGAGCTGCGCTATACCGACGGCCAGGGCACCGCCGAGAGCGTCGCCAGCGCCGCCACCGCCCCCGTCTCCAACGTCAATGACGCCCCAACCGGCACGGTGACCGTCAGCGGCACGGCGGCGGAGGATGCGGTGCTGACCGCCACCGGCACGGTGGCGGATGCCGATGGCGTTCCGGCCTCGGCCGGCTATCAATGGCAGCGGCAGGACGGCACCGGCTGGGTGGACATCACCGGGGCCACCGGCACCAGCTATACCCTGGCCCAGGCGGAGGTCGGCCATCCGGTGCGCGCGGTGCTGCGCTACACCGATGGCCAGGGCACCGTCGAGACCGTCGCCAGCGCCGCCACCGCCCCCGTCGCCAACGTCAATGACGCCCCCACCGGCACTGTGACCGTCAGCGGCACGGCGGCGGAGGATGCGGTGCTGACGGCGAGCCATATGGTGGCGGATGCCGACGGCTTTCCAGCCTCGGTCGGCTATCAATGGCAGCGGCAGGACGGCGCCGTCTGGGTGGACATCATTGGCGCCACCGGCACGACCTACACCCTGAGCCAGGCGGAGGTCGGCCATCGCGTGCGCGCGGAGCTGCGCTACACCGACGGCCAGGGCGCCGTCGAGACCGTCGCCAGCGCCCCGACCGCCCCCATCGCCAACGTCAATGATGCCCCCACCGGCATGGTGACGGTGAGCGGCACGGCAAGCGAGGATGCGGTGCTGACGGCGAGCCATATGGTGGCGGATGCCGACGGCTTTCCAGCCTCGGTCGACTATCAGTGGCAGCGGCAGGACGGCGCCGTCTGGGTGGACATCATTGGCGCCACCGGCACGACCTACACCCTGACCCAGGCGGAGGTCGGCCATCGCGTGCGCGCGGAGCTGCGCTACACCGACGGCCAGGGCGCCGTCGAGTCCGTCGCCAGCGCCGCCACCGCGCCCATCGCCGCGTCGCTGCCTCCTAACTCCGCTCCCTCGGCGCAGGATGACGCCTTCGTCGCCATTCGAGGCGAAGCCACCCTCCTCAATCTGCTGGCCAACGACCGCGACCCGGAGGGCGCCGCGCTCACCATCACCCAGGTGGAGGGCCAGGCGATCTCGGTCGACAGCCCCGTCACTGTCGCCACCGGCACGGTGACGCTACTGGCAGACGGCCGGCTCAGCTTCACGCCCGCGGCGGGCGTCGAGGGGCTGGTCGTCTTCACCTACACCGTCTCCGACGGCGCCCTGACCGCCAGCGCCACGGTGTCCGTCACTGTGACGCCGCCCGCCGCCGCGCCTACGCCGGAGGATGACACCTTCACCACCGCGGCGGGGGAGGCCGTCATCATCGACGTGCTCGCCAATGATGCGGACGGGGACGTCCCAAGCGACTGGCGCGTGGTGCGGGTGGATGGCGGCGCTATCGCGAGCGGCCTCTCCCTCGCGGTGGAGGGCGGTGCTGTGACGCTCACCGAGGCGGGGCTCCTGCGCTTCACCCCGAAGCCCGGCTATGACGGGCCGGTCCGCTTCACCTACACCGTCTCGGACGGCACCGGCGGGATCGCCACAGCCGTTGTCACCGGCACCGTCTTGGGCCCTACGGGGGAGAACGCCTCCCCGCTGGCCCATAGCGATGTCTTACCCCTCCACGCCGACGGCCGCCCCGTGGCCCTGGACGTGCTCGCCAATGATAGCGACCCTGAGGGTGCTCCCTTGCGCGTCACCGCCATTGACGGCCACGCCATCACTGTGGGAGGCGCGGTGGGCGTGGACGGGGGGAGGGTGACGCTTTCGACGGACGGAACCCTCCTCTTCACGCCCGACGAAGGCCAGCCCGGCTCCGTCACCTTCAGCTACACCGTTGCCGACCCTGCGGGGGGCACCGCCTCCGCCCTGGTCACCAGCTCCGCCGTCCTCGCCGATCTCATGCCCCGGATCGAGACCGCACTGGAGACCCATGGCAACGCCGTCAGGGATCCCGCCGCCCTCCTGCCCGTCATTTCCGTGATCTTCCCTGGCGCCCTGGTGGGCTCCGGCAACACGGACGGCCCCGGTGGGGGCTATGTGCCTCCGGCGGGCTACGGCTTCGATGAAAGCAGCCTCCTGACAGGCACGAAGGGCCTGCTGGATAAGCTGGTGACCGTCGCTCTCGGGTTCGACACGGACGGCACCGACCTCGTCACCGACCTTGGCTCGGGCCAGTTGACCAGCACCACCGCCCAGAGCCTGGCCATCCAGACGATTTCGGGGGCGGGCCGCACCATCGTTTTCGAGGCCGGCGGCAGCGCGACCTCCTTCGCCAGCGACACGGCGGGGGCTCACGCTTGGTCGCGGGCATTTGCGCAGAGCGTTCTTCAGCCGGATTTCGATCCCGCCAGCGTCGTCGCCTTTGACCGCGGCGGCCAGGGTGCGGCCTTCCAGAGCGACATGGCCAGCGGCGCGCCGCTCGCGGTGAAGATCGACGGGCAGGAGGCCGACACGCCCCATATCGCCCTCTCCAGCCCGTTCGGTCTCGCGGACTTCATCGCCGTCGACGGCGGCAGCGCGGTGGAGGTCGCGCGCCTCGTCACCACCGCCCGCACACTGGGGGGTGCCGACGACCAACAGGCGATCATCCGCATGCGCCAGAACGGTATGCAGGATGTCGAGCTCATGTTCTACAAGGTTGACGATTATTCCGGCACCGTGGACGGGCTGCGGCCCGGGGATGCCGGCTATGATGCGGCGAGCCGTGTCCATGCCTACCAGACCGATGCCGGCGCCACCTCGATTTCCGGTGCCGGCTACGGCAGGTATGGCGAAGCCCGCCTTGCCGGGGTGGATGACGGCGATCTCATCGCCATGCGGATCACCTCCGGCGGACACGACTTCTACATGTTCGCCAATGCCAACGAGACGGTGGATGGGCAAGGCATCAACCACGTGTGGAACTACGGCCTCAATACGTGGGGTTGGGAAGACGTCTACGGCGGCGGCGACCGCGACTTCAATGACCTCGTCGTCCAGATGGACTTCGTCTCCGCCGCGCTCCCAGACACCTTCCTGTGAGGCGCGAGGGATGCCCCGCGTTCAGTGAGGTCGCGGGATTGTGCTTCAAAGGCCCGCGACAAGCCGAGACTGGAACCAGCCCGCCCCTGTCTTCATGTCAATCAAGCCCCCAGCGCAATGGTCGCGCTGCGTTCCAAGGTATTTTAGCTCATCTGCCCTGGACAACTTTTCACAGAATACTTCCTCGGTGATACGTGCTCGATCCGATTGAGGACTTGGTCTTCCGGCCGGGGGAACAAGCTCTCTGGCCTGCTGCCGGTTTCGTGGACAGCGAGATAAGGTGTTCAGCGGGACTGGGGAGCTGGAATGCGACGACGGAGGTTCGGCCGCGAGTTCAAGCTCGAGGCTGTGAGGTTGGTGAAGGATCGGGGCGACGCGGTTGCGCAGGCTGCCCGCGACTCGGATGTCCACGAGACCGTGCTGCGTAAATGGATCCGCGAGGCGAATGCGGATCCCCAGCATCCGTGTCCCGGCCACGGGCAGTTAAGGCCCGAGCGTCGAGATTCATCGGCTGCGCAGGCAAGGGGCCAAGCTGAAGGCGGAGCATGACCTCCTAGGCTGTTTGATCCCGTGATTTGATGGTGCAATCTCGACGCGCGAATTCCTGCCTGAAGATGCATTCTCGTCCTCAGCCCCGAATCGGCCCTCCGCCGCGGCGGGGATGGCCGCAAGGCCGTCAATCGCGGTTGCGGCGAAGCCAGCAGGAGGGTGTCGGAGACGTCATGTCATGTGCGTGAGGCGTCGGTGCGCCGCCGTCGGTGTTGACACCGACGGTGATCATTGCGGCGACCGACACGGTACGGCCGCACCGGGCCGTGAGGTCGGTGGCGTCGATCCGCGATCGGTCAGTCACTCTCGCTTGGGCGGTTCAAAAAGGCCTTCAAGGCGCCGTAGATCTCTTGGCACAGCCGCGGCACCTGCGAACCCGCTCTGAGAGGTCCACCTTTATGATCCTCTTTGCTCAACCGAGTCCCTGTTCTCCCCGTGAAATCAAAGCTTGAAGATGCAGGACGATGTGTCCGCTATGGTGCCCCGCTCGCCCTAGGGGAGCTGGGAAATCAGAGCGCTTTCGGTCGTCTCTCCATGCTGGCGAAGCGCCTCCCGGAGGCGTTCAGCGTCGCGCGCCGCCAATGCGTCGGCAATTTCCTCATGCTCGCGCTGACGACGACGTGCGGCATCCGGATTGTGACCGCGATAACTGAGATAGGACACGATCTGAAGCTGCAATTGCAACTGTCCGTATGCGCGGTCAAGAAACGGGTTGTGGGCCGCCCCGACAACCGCTGCATGAAAGGCACTGTTCGCGCGAACAAAACGCGGCCCGGCCCCGTCGCCGTACGGATCGTCGATTGACGTGGCATGCATCTCCTCGACGAGCGCCCGCACCCGGGCCATGTCGTCATCCGTCGCCCGAAGCGCTGCGCCTTCGGCGGCGAATGCTTCGAGGGCACGGCGCAACGCAAACATTTGCGCGGCGGCGTCGGGGCCGATGGTGGTGACGGTGGTGCCGCTGCGCCCCTTGATCGATAACATGCCTTCCGTCTGCAGCCGGTTCACCGCTTCCTTCACCGGCATGCGCCCGAGCCCCAGCCTCGCGGCCAGGAGATTGACCGATGTGCGCTCGCCTGGTCGGAGGCCACGGGCCAGAATGAGATCGACAATTCCGGAATAGGCGGCTTCCGCCGCCGATGGCGGTTTGACTGTGGACAGCGCGTGGGGCATGCCGATCTGGGGCATCCCATCCCCGGCGGCTCCGCCCATGGGAGCGGTCTCTTCCATGCTTCCTCCGACTGCCAGTGTCTCCGGCATTGGCGCCGCCGACGGGCCTCGATCAGAGGCGTCCGGCCGCACGCCTTTCTTCATACGCTTTCAGATGTGTATGGGCAGCCTCCAGCAAGGGTGCGTCGATGCCAAACTGCCGCATGCGGTCAGCCGCATATCCTACGATGTGGTCCGCTTCCACTCGCTTTCCGGACTCAAGGTCGCGCAGCATGGAGGCCGTGTAAGACGAGCTGGCATCGTGGAAAAGGCGACGATATTCGGTCTTGAAGTCCTCCGAGACGGGGTAGCCTGCCTCTGCCGCGAGGCCGGCGAGTGTCTCGAGCATCGACGTCATTTGCGCGCTTCCACGTGGCGTGCGGGCTATTTCACCCACGCTCGCGCGCATCAGGCAGGTCATAGAGGCGACCGTCGCCAAATGGACGAATTTCTCCCACATGCGGCCGACGACATTGTCCACCAGGCTCGCTTCCACGCTTGATCCGTCGAAGGTGGCCTTCAGCGCCGAGCAGCGCGCACTGATGCTGCCGTCCTGTTCGCCGAACACCAGATAGCGCCAATCGTTGAGGTGCAGGATGGTGCCGTCCGTGGTCACGGTGGCGGCGATCTTGGCGAGACCGCCGAGCACGCGCTCCCGCCCGTACCGGGCGTTGAGCACCTCCATGTGCGAGAGCCCGTTCAGCAAAGGAAGGATGGCGGCCCCTCCTTCGATCGCGGGTTCGATGGCCGCCATGGCGTCTTCCAAGTCGTAGGCTTTACAGGTGAGGAGGGCGACGTCGAACGGTGCCTCATCGTCGAGTTCGTCCTGCGCGATAGCCCTCACGCTCGAACACACGAAATCTCCGCACGCCGCGCTGCGGATGGCAAGCCCTTGCGCCTGCAACTGCGCGCGGCGCCGCTGGCGGACCAGGAACGTGACGTCGGCTCCGGCCTCGACGAGGCGCCCACCGAAATAGCCCCCCAACGCGCCGGCTCCCAGGCTCAAAATTCGCATGACGCCGACTCTCCCTTGGCGATCGGATTTTATTGAATATCTATTTGACATGCTTATCTGACATGTCAATATGCCGCAAGCTCCAAAAGGGCATGCGACATGACCACTCCTTCCCCGTTCGACGAGGCGGTAAGGCGCGCAACCGACACCCCCGTCGCGCCCTATCAGGCTGCTTGCATCCAGGCTGCAACCGTTGCCTTCGATGTGAGGCGCACACTTCAGAAGGCCCGCGATCTGGTCGCCCAGGCCGCCGCCGACGGAGCCAAGCTGGTGTTGCTTCCCGAGGCCTTCGTCGGCGGCTATCCGCGGGGCGCCGATTTTGGAGCCGTTGTCGGCGTGCGCACCCCTGAGGGACGTGATCAGTTCCGCCAATATTTCGACGCCGCAATCGACGTGCCCGGCCCAGCCGTGGAGGCACTTGCTCTCGTTGCGAAGCAGAGTGCGGTGCATCTCGTCGTCGGCGTGATCGAGCGCGACGGGCTGACGCTCTACTGCACGGTCTTGTTCTTCGACGACGAGGGTCGGCTCACCGGCAAGCACCGCAAGCTCATGCCTACCGGCTCGGAACGCCTCATCTGGGGTTTCGGCGACGGATCCACCATGCCGGTGCCCGAGACGCCGCTCGGGCGGCTCGGGGCGGTGATCTGCTGGGAAAATTACATGCCCTTGCTGCGTACGGCGATGTACGCCAAGCGGGTGCAGGTGTGGTGCGCCCCAACGGCGGACGCACGCTCCACTTGGCTGCCGACCATGCAGCATATCGCGATGGAAGGCCGCTGCTTCGTCCTGTCCACCAACCAGTTCTGCCGGCGAAGCGACTATCCTGCGGATTATGCCTCCCTATTGCCCGACGATCCCGAAGCGGTCGTCTGCCGTGGCGGGGCCTGCATCGTCGATCCGCTCGGCACTGTGCTCGCAGGTCCGCTTTGGGACCGAGAGGGCATCCTGACGGCCGAGATCGACCTGGCGGCCACCACCCGAGGCGCCTTCGATTTCGATCCCGTGGGGCACTACGCACGGCCCGACGTTTTTCGGCTCCATGTCGATGATGCCGAAAAGCGCGCGGTCAATTTCAACGGCCCCCAGGACGAGGCCCTTATCTGACATTCGAACCATTGTGGGAGTTCATGAGCATGCAATATCCAGTCGTTTCGGTTTCCGATGTCACGCAGGTGCAGGGCGAATCCAAACACCAGCTCTCCAGCAAGGCGGTGCTTCACCAGGTGCCGGACGCAGAGACCAGCCTGTTCCGCGTCAAGCCGGGTGGTCGCATCAAGTCGCACTATCACCAGAAGGTCTGGGACCTCTTCTTCGGCGTCCAAGGAGACGGTGTCGTTCATTATACGGAGGACGGCGAGGCGCGTACGGCGCCGCTGCGCACAGGCTCCTTCTGCGCAATGCCCCCCAATGTCGTCCACGAAGTGCGCAATGCCAGCGAGACGGACGACATGCTGTTTCTGCTGATCCATTCGCCCTGGGAAGGCTACGACCACGTTCCGGTGCGCGCCGAGGATTGAGCAAAAAACGACCCGGTGCCGCCTTCTCCAGAACAGAACAGCGCAAAAAGCGCACGTCCTTCCAGACCGTGGAGCAAGCACATGTCAAATTCCATTTTTTCTCCCCCTTTGACGCGCAGACGGGCCCTCGCCGGCCTCGGTGCCTGTGCTGCCGTCCCCTTGGTGCCGCTGGCCCGCCCCGCGCTCGCTCAGACCAAGCTCGCGGCACTCGATATCCCCTCTCTGGCAATGCCATCCCTCGGCGCCTTTCCCTCCCCCGTTATCAAGGAGAAGGGTTTTGACAAGGCGAATGGGCTCGATGTGACGTTCCAGCCCAAGGCCGCCGGTATTTACCGCTCCGACTTCGCCTCCGGCGCGAGCCCCCTCGGCGGATCCGGCAGCCTTTTGATCGATGTCGGCCTCGTGAGCGAAAAAGGCGCCAAGATCATCTACCTGTTCAATATCAATGATTATTGGGGAACCGTGGCTGTTCCCGGCGCCAGCGCAATAAAAACGCTCAAGGATCTTTCCGGAAAGAAGCTAGCCGCGGCCCTGCCGACATCGAACTACGCCATTTTTCGCTATTTCGCGAAACTTTCCGGCCTCGATCTCTCCACGGTCGAGGTGATGAACACCTCCAGCACGGCGCTTGTGCCGATGATGGTCTCCGGGCGCGTGGATGGTGTCCAGCTCTGGGAGCCGGCCTATTCCATCCTGGCGTCGAAGGGGGATTATCGTGCCCTCGATTTCATCGGCTTATGGCGCGAGTCCAACAAGGTTGCGGCAATGCCCTATCAAGGAATCGCTGCCCATGAAGGCTGGGTAAAGGCCAATCCGCAGCTCATTCCGCGCCTCTACGCCATGTACGCACAAGCAGCGGACTTCATTGAATCAAGCCCCGACGAGGCCGGATCCATCATTGCCAAGGCGAGCAAGACGGACCCTCAGACCATGGCCGATCTCATCCGCTCTAAAAGACTCGGCTTCAACATGTACTGGGCGGGCGAACAGCGCGCGGCGACGGAAGCCATGTTTCGAGCCGCTTTGGAGATCGGCTTCCTGAAGGACATGCCCGCGCCCGACGTCCTGTTCGACAAGCCGGTCTGAGGAGGCATTTGTGGCGGTCCCCCGCGCATTGCGCGAGCGCTGGCGCAGCCAGTCGGCGCTCGTTCTCGATCTGGTGCTGATTGCCGTCGTCTGGCAGGTCAGCACCTATTTTCTTCCACCGATCGTCGCCCCAGGTCTTTCCGCGATCGGCCGGGCGCTGCTGGATATATTCATCGAACCGGATCTTCGGATTCATCTCATTTATACGAGCCTGCGGGTGCTGGTGTCCCTGCTCGGCGCGTTCATCATCGGCACCGCAGTCGGCTTGATGATGGGTGGGTCCGACTGGTTTCGCGATTATATGAGGCCCTTGCTGAACCTGATGCAGGGTATTCCCGCGCTTTCGTGGATCGTCTTTGCGGTGATCTGGTTCACCGAGGTGGAAGTGCGGATCGCGTTCATCATTCTCATGGTGACGATTCCGACCTTCGCGCTTCAGGTGGATTCCGCGGTGCGCGGGGTCAATCTCGACTTTATTCAACTCGCACAGGCATTCCGCGCCTCTCGGATGCAGCGCTACGCGATGGTGCTACTGCCCGCCATCGTCCCGGCCATCATCAGCGTCTGGTCGGTCAATCTCGGGAATGCCATCCGAGTGGCAGTCGTGGCCGAACTGATCGGCGCGACAACTGGCGTAGGCTTTCAGCTCTTGAATGCCCAAGCCGTCCTCGACATGGCCGCCGCGATCGCTTGGACGCTGAGTTTGGTGCTCGTCCTGTTCTTCTACCAAGGCATCATCATGATGATTGAACGCCGGTTGCTGGCTTGGCGGCCCAAGGGAGAGCAGGCGTGAACCCAGATTTGCCCGTTACCTTTCAAAACGTCTCGAAGCGCTACACGCAACGCGATGAAGACTTCCTCGCCTGCCGCAATCTCAACTTTAGCGTCGCCGAAGGCGAGACCATCGCCATCGTCGGTGAAACCGGCTGCGGCAAGTCCACCGCCATGCAGATGCTGCTGGGCCTCCAGCAGCCCTCCGAAGGGCGGGTTCAAGTCCTGGGCTGTGATCCGTTCAAAGAGTTCGATGCCCTGCGTGGGCAAGTCGGCATCGTCTTTCAAACCGATCGTTTGCTGCCGTGGCGGACCGCATCGCAGAACATCCAGTTCGGCCTCCAGGTGCTGCGCATTCCCAAGGCCCGGCGGCGACGGATCGCGGGCGAATGGCTCGAGCGGCTCGGCCTGTCGCAGTTTGCCGACGCCTATCCGCACCAGCTCTCCGGAGGTATGCGCCAGCGTGTGGCGATCGCCCGGACGTTCGCGATCGAGCCGCGCGTGCTGCTCGCCGACGAGGCCTTCTCTGCGCTCGACGAGATCACGGCGAGCGTGATCCGCGTCGATCTGCTCCGGCTGGTGCGCGAGCAGCGCACCACCACGATCTTCATCACCCATTCGGTCCCGGAAGCCGCAGAAGTGGCCGAGCGCGTCCTGGTATTCGGCCGCCCCGGCCAGGTGGTGAAGGAGGTCAACGTGCGGGACCTGTCGTCACGCGAGGAAGCCGCGGCGGAAATTCGCATCGGCCTGCAGATGGCGCGGGCGGAGTCTCGACGTTGCGAGACATCTCCAACATAGCGCCTTCTCGGATCTTCCCTTGATGCAGCCCCACGTCAAAAAGCAGCCAGGGATAGAAGCAGAGAATCTCCGGAGAGCCGAGGAAGAGTTGGCTGGACGACACCAAGTGCTCTACCGCCGCCGCAACGTCATCGAGCGGGAATTAACTGTCATCGGACGGGGCGCTTGTTCCCCCTGCTGCGGCGCCAAGCCCACCACACGGCGAAGGGTGCCGAGAGAATGGGATGATACAGGAAAACGAGCAATGCTCCCCAGGAGGCAAGTGACACTCCGTCTGGATTGGGGGGGTCCGGTAGCGTTAAGAAAGACAAGCCGTTGAACGCCGTGAAAAACCACTGGATCGGCAAGCCGGTGAACAGCCAGATCACCCATTGGCCGATATACCAAAGAGGAATTTTCATTCGTCGGCTTTCTCCGGCGTCGGCTTCACGTTCGCCGCCGTGTTTCAGCCACCCATCGCATCGGGCTTCCCCCTCGTCGCATTCCAGCTTGCGAGCTAAGGCCTTGAATTGGCTGCCCTGATGGTCGGGCACCAGCGTCACGCCTGGCTCCCCAGATGCGGCGCAGAAGGAATCGTGCGCCCTTTTAGGGGATCTCCAGCGTATGGCGCAACTTTTGCCCGCCGGTGCCCTCCTGCGGCTGGTGACGAGATGGGCCGGGGACGGCCGCTCGCGCCCGGTGTCGACGGCGCCGGGCACCATGCTCTGATCCACGCTTCCGCGTGAGGAGCTTCTGAAACGATCGAGATCAGGGTCCGTGAGCGGCTGTCCCGACGGGGCGAGCACCTGATCCACACGGGTCCGGAAGTCCGACAGACTCGGCTGCCGCGTCGAGAACAGCAGGCGCGATATGTTCGTTGGTCGCAACGCTCGACCTCGGCCGCGAGCACGGATGTGCCCATGGTCCTCTCGGGCAGGCTTCACCCAATGTCGCCGACACGGAAGAAATATTGTCCTGCTGGCGGCTCCAATACATCCCCCGGAGACGTGGCGCTGCGTATCGAGTTGGTGTGCATGGTATTATTTAACCTAATAAATTCGAATTTTGATGCTAAACCGGAAGCCACTAAGGATGCGATTTTGCTTCGTATTATTTGGAGGTCGGTGTGTTTGAGAAGCAAGAGGGGAGAATTTCAAATATTTCATTTCCTTCATTTCTTTCTCGGCGCGCTCGCCCAGAGCGGGGCGTACGGTCATTCGCGACGGGCGTCAGTCTGACGGCGCTGCTCATGGCATCGTCGGCGGGTCTGAGCTCAGTGCGCGCCGAGGGCCTGGCACCGATCGTCAAAACCGGCGAAGCCGGTAAAAATGGCGGCGTCGAATTAAACCTCCGCACGGAGGCCACGGCCGGCACCGATGCGGGCTCAATTCGCGAATCCATCTCTTCCAACCTCGTGATGGCCGGACCGGGAAATGCGATCGAATTGGGCTCCGTTGGAGGCCAGGGCGGATATGGCGATTCCGCGCTCGTCGTGCGCAACATCGCCGGCAAGCCGGGCGGGGACGGCAATTATGTCAGCCTGAACCAGTACGGATCCATCACCGGTGGTGTGGACTTGACCGCGGCGGGGCAGCTCATCTTGCTTTATTCGCGCGGCGGGATCGGCGGCGCGGGACTGGCGGAGCGCTCGTTCTTCAATCCGGACGATTCGAGCAATGGCGGCGGAATTGGCGCCGGCGGGAGAGGGGGGCAGGTCGTTTTCGAGACCGGAGGATCCGTTCACGCCACGGGAAATTTCACGCGAGCCGTCTATGCCGTGTCGCAGGGCGGTGATGCGGGCGCCCATGGCATTATCAGCGACAGCGGCACGGTGCGGACCAGAATACAGAAGGACGCGGGGGGCGCCTCGGGCGGGGTCAGCATCACACTTACCGACACCGCCACCTTGACCACGCAGGGTGCGAATGCCGCTGCGGTGTTCGCGGCGGCCAATGGCGGTGCCGGGGGCAACGCCACAAGCAACCGGAGCACCTATTACGCCTCAGAAGGCGGGATGGGCGGGCGAGTCGTTTTCCTCAATCACGGTCGCGTGGCGACATATGGCGACAATGCCTCGGCCGTCATCCTGCAGAGCGTAGGCGGCAAAGGCGGCAATGGCGGCGGCGGGGCATTCAGCGCCGCGGCGCCGGGGGCCGCGGGCGGCAATGGCGGCGTCATCCAGGCGGTCAATTTCAATCAGGTGCAGACCGCAGGTGCCTATAGCTTCGGGATCATGGCTCAATCCGTCGGCGGCGTCGGCGGTCGCGGATCTTCCGCTGCCTTCGGAGATGGCGCGGATGGAGGCGCAGCCGGCACCGGCGGCGGCGTGACCCTCACCAATGAAGGCGTGATCCAGACCTGGGGAAGGGGCGCGGCGGCGATCATCGCCCAGAGCATTGGTGGCGGGAATGCGTTGGATGCGTTCGAGGCGACGTCCGCGAGCCTGAGCCATGAGGACGGCGCGGGCGGCAGGGCCGGAATTTGGCCGGGCAGCAGCGGCGGGACGGGCGGCGACGGCGGCACCGGCGGCGTCGTCCAGGTGTTCAACAGCGGGTCCGTCACCACCGCCGGGGCCGGGGCGTACGGCGTCCTGGCGCAGAGCGTCGGCGGCGGCGGCGGCACCGGCGGCGTCGGAATGAACCTCGGGGCCTTCTTGTCCGTGGGGCTCGGCGGCAGCGGCGGCGGCGGCGGTGACGGCGGTGTCGTGACCTTCTCCGGGACCGGAGGCCATATTCGTACCACGGGTGCGGGTGCGATCGCGATCCTCGCGCAGTCCGTCGGCGGCGGCGGCGGGACCGGCGGATATGCCACCACGATCGCTGCGAGCCCGGGCCTCGCCATGGCCAGCGCCGTGGGCGGGGCCGGCGGCGGCGGCGGCAATGGCAAGGACGTCACGATCACGAACCAGACGTCGATCTCGACCTGGGGCGAGAATGCGGACGCAATCCGCGCCTCGAGCATCGGCGGCGGCGGCGGCAATGGCGGCAACGCCAGTGCGTACGCCATCGCACTGCCCTTGAAGGATCCGAACGGGAAGTCCTATCCGTCCGTCTCCTATACCGGCGCGCTCGGCGGCGCGAGTGCGCTCGGCGGCTCCGCCCGAGCTGCCATCGTCGTCAACGGCGCGACCATCGAGACATTGGGCACCGGGTCCATCGGCATCCATGCCGAGAGCATTGGCGGCGGCGGCGGCAATGGCGGCAATGCATTTGCCTACGGTCTTGCGATCTCTGCGCCGGATGCGGAATCCTATACGCTCACATCGACCATCGGCGGCAAGGGGGGAGCCGGCGGCAGCGGTTACATGGCCAAGGTCACCAACCAGGGCGATATTTTCACCTATGGCGATCAGGCCTTCGGTATCCTGGCGCAGAGCATCGGCGGCGGTGGCGGCAATGCCGGCTCGGCAACGGCCACCTCGGATGCCGTGAGCCTCAAGAAGACGATCGCCTATGGCCAGACCATCGGCGGTGCCGGCGGAAACGGCGGCAACGGACAGACCGCCTATGTCACGCATCACGGCCTCATCCAGACCGACGGCGATGGCGCCATGGGCATCGGCGTGCAGAGCATCGGCGGCGGCGGCGGCAATGGTGGTTCCGTCAGCGCCTCGGCCAAATCCGGACTTTCGTTCGACAAGACCCTCAACAGCTTGATCCAGCAGCTGCCCCTGGCGGATGCCATCACCGCCACCACGGCCATCGGCGGCCAGGGCGGCGGCGGCGGCAGCGGCGGGGAAGCGCGCGCCGATATCATGGCCGGTGCGGTGATCCGGACCTATGGTTCACAGGCGGATGGCGTCTTTGCACAAAGCATCGGCGGCGGCGGCGGAACGGGGGGCGGCGGGAGCGTCGCCGCGAACGGCAAATGGAGTGCTTCTCTCTCCATCGGCGGGAAAGGCGGCGGCGGCGGCAGCGGCGGCGTCGTGAATGTCGATAACAGAGGCACCATCGAAACCTACGGCGATGTCTCCCACGGCGTCTTCGCCGAGAGCGTCGGCGGCGGCGGTGGCACCGGCGGCAGCCTGACCGCGGATAAGGCGAAGCCGGCGGATCCGGTCGGAAAATTGTGGGGGGTGCTCAAACAGGCGGTGAGCGCGGACGCCTATCAGAAGTGGGCCGCCGACAAGGGCAATGCCGAGACGAAGGAAAACCTCGAACAATTCATCAAGGACATACAGAACACGCAGACCTACAAGGATCTTGCGGAGTCCTTCAAGAACTCGGCCTTCTATAAGGAGATGAACGGCTACTGGAAGGGGGCGTCGGACTATCTGAAGGAGCAGAGCAAGAATTCGGTGAAGCGCAAGGGCGATGCCTCGCTCACGGTGTCGCTGGGGGGTGAGGGCGGCGCCGGCAATGTCGGCGGCACGGTCAAGGTCGACAATTTCGGGCTCATCAGAACGGAAGGCGATATGTCCTATGGCGTCTTCGCGCAATCGATCGGCGGCGGTGGCGGTCAGGGCGGTCTCGCTTATTCTTCAGGCAGCAACAAGACGAACATTGGTGGCACGCTCGGCGGCAATGGCGGGTCGGGCAATACCGGTGGCGAGGTGAAGGTCACCAATACCGGATCAATTGTCACTCTGGGGGACGATTCCTACGGACTCTATGCCCAATCGGTGGGTGGCGGCGGCGGCATCGGGGTTGGTGCCACCAGCAGCGACAACAAGAACCTGGTGATCAACGCGACCCTCGGCGGCAAAGGCGGCAGCGGCAATAAGGGCAAGCTTGCGGAAGTCACCAATAGCGGCAGCATCACCACGTTCGGCGACGAGGCCCATGCGATCGTGGTGCAGAGCGTCGGCGGCGGTGGCGGGGCCTTCATCATGAACCCCGCCACTGGCGACACGTCCAGCGCGCACGGCGGGGCGCCGACCAAGGGCGAGGCGTCGGAGGAGGTCTCGGAAGCCACCGCCATGAACCTGCTGAAGGCGGTGGGCATAGAGCAGGTGCCTCCGGCGCTGCCTGAGGACCCCGACAAGAAGCCGTCGAACAAATCCGGCAATTTCACCCTCGGCGGATCGGGGGGCACAGGCGCCGACGGCGACATGGCTCGGGTCATCCATTCCGGGAGCATCGTGACGTCCGGCGAGGGGGCCATCGGCATCCTGGCACAGTCGATCGGCGGTGGCGGCGGCATTTCCAACGCCGCCGGCAGCACGGGCGGCGTGAAGTTTGCGTTCTCGATGGGCGGCTCCGGCGGCGGGGCCGGCAATGGCGGGCGGGTCGAGGTCACGTTCAAGAACAAGGCTTCAGTCCGAACCGCGGGCGACTATGCCCCAGCGGTGTTGGCGCAATCCATTGGCGGCGGCGGCGGCTATGGAGGCTCGTCCGTGGCAATGGGCCAAACTATCCAATTGATCGGCGGCAAGGGCGGTTCGAGCGGTTCGGGCGCTCCCGTCAACATTTACACCGACAAGGACGCGAGCCTGTCGATCTCGACCACTGGCGTGCTGTCCCATGGCATCTTCGCCCAGTCGCTCGGGGGTGGCGGTGGGTCTGTGAGTTCTCTTTTGAAGACCGATCCGTCCGTGAGAGCGACCTTGCAGCAGGTCTCCGAAATTCTGACGGGAATTTCCAAAGAGAAGACGGGAAAAACCCTCATTGAGAACATCGACAAGGTGCCGGAGAGCCTTCAGGGCGTCGTGCGATTGCTCGGAAACGACAAGGACACCGTCGACGACGCCATCGCCACGTTGAAGGAGATGCTCGACCGGAGAAGCGCGTCACAGGGAACGGGCGGACCGATCACCATGTTGCTTCGGGGCAGCAACATCTCCGCGACCGGACCGGGTTCCTTCGGCCTTTTCGCCCAGAGCGGTTTCCAGACGCTCGAGGGCGCGCTCGACCCGACGCGGTATGGCGAGCACATCAAGATCGAATATGAGGGAACGCTTGTCGGTGGTACGGGCGGAGGTGCCGCAATCGGCGTTGATGGTGGCAACGGCAACACGATCACGATCTATGGTGGCTCCACGATCAGCGCTTTGTCGGGAACGGCGATCCTGTCCTCGTTCGGTGTGGAGGAGGTCGGAAACTACGGCACGGTGGTCGGCGACATCGACCTCAGCGTCAGCCGCACCTCCGAATTCAATTCGTTCAGCAATTGGTCCAGCGGCATCTATCGCAGTGGCGGGACCGGAACGATCAGGCTGGGCAATGTGAAGAACAGGGGACTGTTCCACAATGTGGGAACGTTTGATATTGGCGGCGTCGGTACAATCGCAACCGCGACCGTCGAGAACGGCAGAACGGAACTGGGCGGAAGGCTTCTGACGGACGTCACGAGCGTTGCTGCGGCCGGGACGCGGAACAGCGATCTCTTGATCACCGAGACGCTCGAAGTCCGAGGCGTAGCGATCGCGCCCCATGCGGTTAAAGGGCTGCTTCCGGGATCGTTCACGGTCGTCACGGCGAGTGACATCTCGAACCAGACGCAGGCAGTCTCCGGGGCGAGTTCGGCGAGCCCCATCTCCTGGACCGTCTCGCAAGGCCAAACCGCCATTTCGATCACCCCGTCGGCAAACTTCATCGGCAAGGCGGGTGGCAATATCACCAATACGGAACGCTCGGCGCTCAACAGCCTTCAGGCGGCCTGGAATTCGGCCGACGCGAGCATGGCCGGAACGTTTGCCGATATGGCGAACGTCACGACGGTCTCCCAGTATCAGCTCGCGATCTCCAGCCTCTCCACCACCGAGAGCATTGGCCAGCCGGCCGTGACCCAGACGCTGGGGGCCCGCAGATCGCTGAACGCGGCCCTGAGCTGCCCGGTGTTCGAGGGCGAGGGCGTCATGATCCGGGAAACCCAGTGTCTGTGGACCCGCGTCACCGGCTCGCGCATGCAACAGTTCGATGGCGGGAGCTCTGAAGCCTTCACCCAGAACATGGTGAGCTATCGCATGGGCGGGCAATGGGAGTTTGCCCCCGATTGGTTCGTGGGGGCCACGGCCGCTTTCAACAATTCCTGGTCCACGACCGCCGATGGCCTCAACTCCACCAATGGAGACAGCGGCGACGCATCCATTGCGCTCAAGCATCAGGCCGGGGCTTGGTTGTTCGCCGGGGCGCTCCACGGCGGCTACGGAAACTTCGATTCGAACAATTATTTCGTGATGGGAAGCGACACGTGGCAAGCCGAGAATAGCTCGGACGTCTGGACCGCCGCCCTCCGGCTGCGCGCATCCTATGAGTTCACGTTCTCGAACTGGTATCTGCGGCCATATGCCGATGTGGATGTGCTCTACACCTATATGCCCGGCTACACCCTGACCGGCGATGGCGCGACCTTCCATGCAGGTTCGATGGAAGGCACGAGCGTGGCCTTCGAAGCGGCGATGGAGCTGGGCACGCGCATCGATCTTGGGGAGCAGGCATGGCTGCGTCCCTTCGCGGTCGTAGGCATGACATTCGTCAGCGGCAACGCCCTCACCCAGGACGTTTCATTCTCCGACGGCGGCGGGACGGGCATCAATTTCACATCCACGTCGGCGATGCCCGACCAGCTTCTCGACCTGGGCGCGGGCCTGCAGCTCATGTCCGCTGACAAATATGAGCTGCGCGGCGAGTACCGGGCGCAGATCGCGGACTATTTCCTCAATCAGGAGCTCAATTTGCGCATGGCTGTCCGGTTCTGAGCCCTCCATTCCGCGGATTGGCCGGCCGATCGTCTCGTGGTCCGCTGGATTCAGGCGATCCCGAATCTCTGGCGGTAGGCGCTCGGTCCCATGCCGGTGATGCGCTGAAACACCTTGCGGAAGGCGGCGGGGTCGGCATAGCCGACCTGCCAGGCGATCTGCTCCACCGGCTCGCTGGTGGCTTCGAGCTGCTCGCGCGCTTTGGCGATGCGGACCTCCTGGGCATATTCGGTGGGCCGCAGCCCCGTCGCCTTGCTGAAGCGGCGCAGCAAGGTGCGCGGCGCGAGCCCGGCGATCGCCGCCAGATCCGTCAGGTCGTAGGCCTGGGCACGGGTGGCGTGCAGATGATGCTGGGCGCGCAGGACCGCGGCGTCGCCATGGTCGAAGCGCGGGACGAAGGCTGCGAAGGCGCGTTGCTCCCGGCCCGGAGGTTCGATCAGCAGGAAGCGGGCGGTGGCGAGCATCGTGCTCGGCCCCATGAGCTTTTCGACCAGGGTGAGGCCGAGATCGGTCCAGGCGAGGATGCCGCCGGCCGTCATGATGTCGCCGTCGTCGATCACCATGCGCTCGACCGCGACGTCGATGGCGGGGAAGCGTGCGGCGAGCGCCTGGGCGAAGGCCCAGTGGGTCGTGGCGCGGCGGCCGTTCAGCAGCCCGGATTCGGCGAGGACGAAAGCGCCGGCGCAGACCGAGCAGATCGTCGCGCCCTCCAGGTGCCGGCGCGCGAGCCATTCCGCCGGCACCTGCATCGGCGGCATCTTCTCGGGCATGATGATGCTCGGCGGCGCGATTGCATAGGTCAGGCTGTGCGGTGGGCCTGGATGGCTGTCCCAGACGCACCCGACCTCGGCGTCGTCGGTGCCGCCTTGCCAATGGCTGACGCGGACCGCGGCGTGCGCCCCGCCCGCGCCGGGCGCCGCCCATTCGCCGGCGATGCGGAACAGGTCCGTCAAACCGTAGACCGCTGCGAGCTGGGCGCCCGGATAGATCAGGAGGCCGATCTCGGCGACGATCTTCATATCGGGCGTCATTGTCGGTTTTGCCTCTGCGATTGTCTATTTCGCCACGCGTACCATGGCGCGGGTCCGTCCATTCTGTCCATGGGTCGGGCGGCAAGGGGCCGTCCCGGCAGACAGGGATTTTCGCCATGAGCACGATCACCACCCGCGACGGCACGCGCCTCTTCTACAAGGATTGGGGTCCGAAGGATGCGCAGCCCCTCGTCTTCCACCATGGCTGGCCGCTGAGCGCGGACGACTGGGACAACCAGATGCTGTTCTTCCGCGCGAAGGGATATCGGGTCATCGCCCATGATCGCCGCGGCCATGGCCGCTCCGATCAGACCGACACCGGCAACGAGATGGACACCTATGCCGCCGACGTCGCCGAACTCGCCGGGGCGCTGGATCTGCGGAACGCGGTGCATATCGGCCATTCGACCGGCGGCGGCGAGGTGGCGCGCTATGTCGCCCGCGCCGAACCGGGCCGTGTGGCCAAGGCGGTGCTGATCGGCGCCGTGCCGCCCATCATGCTGCAGACGGCAGCCAATCCCGAGGGCCTTCCGATGGCGGTGTTCGACGGCTTTCGGGCCGCCCTCGTCGCCAACCGCGCGCAATTCTTCCGGGATGTGCCGGCGGGTCCGTTCTACGGCTTCAATCGTCCCGGTGCCGCCGTCAGCCAGGGGCTGATCGACAATTGGTGGCGCCAGGGCATGATGGGCGGCGCCAAGGCGCATTACGACTGCATCGCCGCCTTCTCTGAGACCGATTTCACTGCGGACCTCGAGGCCATCACGGTGCCGGTCCTGCTGCTGCACGGCACCGACGACCAAATCGTGCCGATCGCGGACTCCGCCCACAAGGCGATCAAGCTGCTGCGGAACGGCACGCTCAAGACCTATGAGGGTCTCTCGCACGGCGTGTTCGCGACGCACCCGGATCTCGTCAATGCCGACCTGCTGAGCTTCATCCAAGGCTGAGATGCGGGCGGGGGCACGTCCCGAATCCGCGACTGGCCGCGCTTCCTTCCCTCGGTCCGATCAGAGGGCCGGGGGAATGGGCGCCGACGGCTTTGTGCCGAGACGCGCGTCGCCTGCCCGCCTGGGCGATGCCGGGCTTCCGCCAGGGTGCTGCGAGAGGCTTCGGCCCGAGAACTGTTACAAAAATGACGCAAGGCCAGATGAATGCAAGTTAATGTAATGATCTGAGGTTGCAGCCGTTGCGAAGGCCGGCCTGCGCGCCCTAAAACCGTTTTAGACGGGGTAGAATGGTGCCGGGTCCGAAGTTGGACCGACGCCGACCCCGGGGGGGCGTGATTTTTCGGGGGCACCGGTGATCCATTTTCAGCGCTCGGCGCGCGGCTCTGTCTGCGCGAGCCAGCCAACCTTTTCGCGGACGGCGCTCCTCGCCTCCGTGGCGGTCGTTTCGACGCTGCTTGCGGGAACGAGCGCCCGCGCCACTGGTCTCGAACCCTATGAGACGATCGGGGGGAGCGGCTCCGGCGGCGGCGGCGGCGTCACCTCCATCGAGCCTGCCGGTACGGGCGGCGTCGGCAATAGCGGTTCGGGCGCCGGCGGCGGCGGGGCCGGCGTGACCGGCGGCGCGGGCGGCACTGCGGGCACAACGCCGGGTGGCGTCGGTGGCGTCAGCACGGGCCTGGCTTCGCCCTACGGGCAGGCCGGCAGCACGGATCAGAGTACCCAAAACGGATCGGGCGGCGGTGGCGGCGCGCATGGCTATGTCGGGTCCACCATCCCCGGATCGTTCACCTTTGGCGGCGGTGGCGGCGCTGGTGGAGACGGGGCCGGCACTTATGGCGGCGGCGGCGGCGGCGGCGCCGGCGGGTATGGCGCCATCATCACGGGGGTTTCGACCGAAACGGTCACGCTGGATCATTCCTCCGGCATCTGGGGCTTAAGCGGCGGAGATGGCGGCGCAGGCTACATTGCTGGCCAGGGCGGGCAGGGGGGGCTCGGCCTTCTTCTGGACCTGACCACGGACGTCAAGACGCTGAACATCGCGACGTCCATCAACGGCGGGAGCGGTGGCAATGGCGGCGCGTCGAACGGCGGCTCGGATGCGACCGGCGGCGCGGGCGGAGCGGGGTCGATCGGGCTCTATCTGAGCATGTCCGGGGCCGGGACCCTGACCACCACCATCAGCCGGGCCCTCAATGGCGGCCGAGGCGGAGACGGCGGCTTTGTCGATGACGGGACCGGGGCGGTGGGCGGGACCGGCGGGGACGGGGGCGTCGCGCTCTATGTGGTTCCCACCGATGCGTGGGTGATTACCATCGGGGCCTTGATTCGCGGCCAGGATGCGGGAGCCGGCGGGGCGTCCCGCGACAGTACCGGCGGTTCGGGCGGCGCGGGCGGCGTCGCCATATATGTCGACCCGTCACAGACTTCGAAAGTCACGACGATCAATGTCGGCAGCGACGGGCTGGTCTTCGGTGGCACCGGCGGCGCGGGCGGTGACGGCACACCCTCCGGGTCGTTCGGGGCAGGGGGCGCCGGTATTCAGGGCGCGAACCTCAGCATCGTCCTGTCGTCCGGCGCCGTCGTGGCCGGCGGCTGGGACGGCGACGGCTATAACACACGGGCACCCGCGATCAAATTTACCGGCGGGAACAATACGCTCGAACTCGGCGACGCAGCCGGTGAGCAGGGCCCCGTCATTCTCCTCGGAAACGTCGTCGGGGCCGATGCCGGCGACACGCTGCGGCTCGGCGGCAGCGGCACCACCAGCTTCGCGCTCGGCGATCTGAATGCCGGCGGGCTCCTCGCGGGCTTCGGAACCCTCGAATCCTCCGGCTCGGGCACCTGGACCCTCGCGGGCGCCACCACGGGAGCGCCCTCCCTCAAAGTTTCCAGCGGCACGCTCGCGCTCGCGGCGGACGCCTCTTTCGGCGGCACGCCCATCCTTACCGTCGAGGCCGGCACCTTCGACATGTCGGCGCTGACCACGAGCCTCAGTGTCAGAAACCTGTCGGGGGCGGACGCCGCCGGCACCATCGAGCTGGGCGCCAACGCGCTGACCGTCAGTCTATCGGTGAGCAAGACCTATGCCGGCGTCATCTCCGGAACCGGAACCTTCAACAAATCGGGCGTGCAAACACTCACGCTGACGGGCACCAGCGATCTGACCGGCGCGGTGATCATCCAAATGGGCGGGATCTTGCTCGGCGGCACCGGCTCGATCGCCGAGGCCAGCCTCACGCTGGGCGGGCCCCTGACGGGTTTCGCCACCTCCGCCACCAGCGCCGCCACGGTGAAGAATCTGTCGGGAAGCTACACCGACAGTTTCATCACCCTGTCTTCCGACCTGACGGTCAACCAGACGGCCATCACCATTTTCGCCGGCCAATTGGTGGGAGCGTTCGATCTCTCGGTGACGGGCACCGAAAAGCTGGTGCTGACCGGAGCCTCGACGTCGTTCGGCGGAGACCTCAGCATTGGCGACGGCGCGACGCTGGCCCTGAGCGGCACCGGCGCGCTCGCGAATGCGGCCAGCACGGAGGTTCTGGGGACGCTCGACGTCTCTGCCGCCACACTGGACGTGACCCTCAAGACTCTCGAGGGCACTTCCGCCACGGCGTCGATTGTCGGGGGCACGACGAATATCGAGGTCTCGCAATCCGCCGACGGCGTGTATGCGGGCGCATTGAGCGGCAGCGGCACGTTCACGAAAAGTGGCACCGGCGTGCTGACGCTCACCGGCGACGGCGGCGCTTATAGCGGCGCCATGACCGTCAACGCCGGAACACTGGCAATGGGCATGTCGGAAGCGGCATCCGGCTCGTTCGGCGGCAACGTCTCCGTCGCAAACGGCGCGACGTTGGCGGGCAAGGGCGGCAGCATCGGCGGCGAAGTGATCGTGAATGCGGGCGGCATTCTTTCGGCGGTCGCCGGCGAGGGCGGACTGACCGCGCAGACATTCTCGCTGGCCAGCGGCGCGGTCATCAATGTCAGTCTCGCCGCGCCCGACGACAACGGCCTGTTCTTCGCGCGCGGGTCTGGCGGGACGGTCAACGGCACGCTGAACATCACCGATCTTCCGGGATACGGCGTCGGCGTCTACCGCGTGTTCTCCAGCCCGGGCGACCTGACCGACAACGGCCTCGTTCTCGGGACCCTGGTGAGCGGCGACTATTACAACACCCTCGACGTTTCCTCCCGGGCGGTCGACGTGGTGGTGGAGCAGATCGACAATTCCGTCCAATATTGGAGCGCCAACGGAACCGAACGCGGCGGCGCCGGGACCTGGACGTCCAGCAACCCCTGGCTCAATACCGGTGGTCCCGCGGGCCCCTGGGCTGGCCAGACCGGCGTGTTCGACGGAACGGCGGGCGCGGTCACGGTCGACGGAGCGCAGGCCTTCTACACCCTCGAATTCCTCACCACCGGCTACACCGTTGCGGCCGGATCCGCGGGATCGCTCAATCTCGGCACCGGCGGACGCGTCTGGGCCGAGGGCGCGGACGTGACGGCGACCATTTCCGCGCCCATCACCGGCACCGGCGCGCTCACCAAGATCGGCGCCGGCACCGTCATCCTGACCGGCGCGAACACCTATGAGGGCGGAACCATCCTTTCCGCCGGCACGCTGCAGGTGGCCGCCGACAGCCAATTGGGCGCCCAATCGGGTGGCCTCACCTTCAACGGCGGCACGCTCCATTTCGTCGACGCCGTCACCACGGACCGTGCCATCGAGATCCAGGCTGGCGGTGGCACCATCCAAATGGCTACAGACAAATGGATCACGGCCTCGGGCGTCATCTCCGGGGAAGGCGCCCTGACGCTCACGGGTTCAAGCGTTTTCTTTCCCACCGCCATCAATACCTATTCGGGCGGGACCCTCGTCACTGATCATGCGGCCGTGGTGATCGTGGACGACCGAAACCTGGGCGCGGTCTCGGGCGCGCTCACGCTTTCGAGCGGCGCTCTGGCCGCCACCAGGTCTGTCACTGTGGAAAGGGATATCGTCCTGATCGGCGAGGGGAACCAGTTGGTGGCGTCCGCAGGGAACCTCACCCTGTCCGGTGACATGTCGGGAGCCGGCGGGTTCGTCTCAGTGACCCAGCAGGGCGCGGTGGTCCTGACCGGCGACAGCCGCAACACCGGAGCGATTGGCGTCACTCTCGGCACCTTGCAGGTGGGCGACATGGGCACCACCGGCAGCATCGTCGCCGATGTGGCGGTCACCGGGAGCCTCGACTTCGCGCGCACCGACACTCTGACCTATGGCGGCGTCATCTCCGGTTCCGGCTCGGTGACGCAGAAGGGCGGCGGCACGCTGATCCTCACCGGCGACAGTACCTTTACCGGCCTGACTTTCATCGCGTCCGGAACCGTGCAATTGGGCAATGGCGGCACCAGCGGCGCGATCGCGAGCCCGATGGTGATGAATGGTGGGACGCTGGCGTTCAACCGGTCCGACGACGTGACCTTCGACAGCATCATCACCGGCGTGGGATCCGTGGTCCAGAAGGGTCCCGGCACCCTGACGCTGACGGCAGAGAACACCTATGCGGGCGGAACGTCGATCACGGGCGGAACCCTGAGAATCGCCTCCGACGGCGTCCTGGGCGCCGCGTCGGGCGGCCTCACCTTCGATGGCGGCACGCTGAGTTTCGCCACCTACATGACGATGACGCGCGACGTCACGCTCCTGTCCGACGGCGGCACCCTGAGCTGGGATCAGTCCGACACGCTCATGATGTCGGGCGTCATTTCCGGCGAGGGCGCGCTCACCTTGACCGGCGGCGGTCTGTTTTCGCTCGCCAACGCAAACACCTATACCGGCGGAACCGTGGTGACCGGCGAGAGCGTGCTCGCGGTCGGCGACGACAGCAGCCTCGGCGCCGTGTCGGGCACGCTCACTTTGTCCACCGGCGCGCTGGTGGTCTACGAAGCGTTCGACCCCTTCACGATCGCCCGCAACATGACTCTCGTCGGCTCCGAGAACGTCGTCTCGGTCGATACGACGACCCTCACGCTCGCGGGCACCGTCTCGGGCGCCGGGGGATTCACGAAAATCGGCTCCGGGACGGTGGTTCTTACGGGGACCAACAGCTATGCGGGCGGCACGACGATCGCCGGCGGGACGGTCCAGGTGTCGAGCGACGCCAATCTCGGTGCGGCATCCGGCGGCCTGACCCTGTCCGGCGGGACGCTGTCCACGACGGCGAGCTTCACCAGCGCGCGGTCGGTGGTCCTGACCCAGGCCCTGTCTTCCAAACTCGCAGCTGCGCCTAAGGGGAGCGGCGGCACCTTCCAGGTGGCGGGCGAAACCGCGCTGACCTTGTCCGGGGTGATTTCCGGGTCGGGCGCGCTGACCAAGGCCGGAGCGGGGACGCTCATCCTAACGGGCGAGAACACCTATACCGGCGGCACCACCATCAGTGCCGGAACGCTGCAACTCGGTATTGGCGGGGCTTCCGGCTCGATCGTGGGCGATGTCGTCAACAATTCCGCTTTGGTGTTCAACCGGTCCGACACCTATACCTTCCCCGGCACCATTTCGGGTTCGGGCACGGTGTCGTTCACGGGCGGCGGCACGGTGCTGTTCGCGACGCCGGGCGCCTATAGCGGGCCGATCAGCGTTTCGGATGCAACCGTGACGCTGGAGACGGGATCGACCAGCGGCTCGGTCTTCACCCTCGGCACAGGCGGCGTATTGAACGGCAACGGCACGGTCGGCGGCATCGTCGCCAATAGCGGCGGCGTGGTCGCGCCGGGCAATTCGCCCGGCACCATCGCGGTCGCGGGGACCATCGCGTTCAATTCCGGCTCGGTCTACCAGGTGGATGTGACGCCGACCGGCGCGCACGATCTCATCACCGCCACGGGAAGCGTCACGATTTCCAACGGCGCCTCGGTCCAGGTGCTCGCGGAGACCGGCCGCTACACCCAGAGCACCTATGCCATCCTGACCAGCTCCGGGACCGTGTCGGGGACGTTCGGCGCGGTGACCAGCAACTACGCCTTCCTCACGCCGTCGCTGAGCTACGACGCCCAGAACGTCTTCCTGACGCTGGTCTACAACAATGTGGACTTCGCGACCTACGCGCAGTCGCCGAACCAGTTCACCACGGCGGTGGGCACGCAGGCGCTGGGCTTCGGAAACCCGATCTACGACGCCATGCTCGATCTCTCGGCGGCCTCGGTGCCCGGCGCCCTGAACGCGTTGTCCGGCGAGGCCTATGCTTCGGTGGACACCGTGATCCAGCAGCAGTCGGTCTATGTGCGCGAAGCCGTCGGGTCGCGCCTGCGCCAGTCGGTGTCGGCACCGGCCGCCCAGCCGCTCGCTTATGCCGCGAACGGTCCGCAGACCGCCACGCTCGGCGCCGGGCTCACGCCCACGCTCTGGGCGCAGGGCTATGGCGGCTGGGGCAACAGCTTCAGCGACGGCAACGCCGCCACCGTCTCCAACAGCATTGGCGGCTTCCTGATCGGCGCCGACGTGGCGTTCGGGTCGAATGTGCGGGCCGGCCTTTTCGGCGGCTTCAGCCAGTCGCAGTTCGACGTCACCGACCGCGCGTCGTCGGGCTCGATGGATAATTACGATGTCGGCCTCTATGCCGGCGCACAGTTCGGCGCGGTCGCGCTGCGGGGCGGCCTTGCTTATACGTGGCACGACGTGTCGGCGGAGCGCTCCGTCGCCTTCCCCGGCTATGCCGCGATGCAGAGCGCCGGCTACACCACCGGAACCACCCAGCTGTTCGGTGAAGTGGGCTATGACATGACGGTCGGGGCCTATGCCTTCGAACCGTTCGTGGGGCTCGCTTATCTGAATATCGGCTCGTCGGCCTTCCTGGAGAGCGGCGGCGGTGCGGCGCTCGCCGTCAACACGGCGTCGATGGACACGCTCTATACGACGCTCGGCCTGCGGGCGGCGACGTCGGTGCAGTTCTATGGCCGTACGCTGACGCCGAGCCTGATGCTCGGCTGGCAGCATGCGTTCGGCGACACGACGCCGTCCTCGACCATGCGGTTCGCCAGCGGTGCGGTGCCCTTTACCGTCGCGGGGGCGCCGATCGCCGAAGACGCGCTCGCGTTCGAGGCCGGTCTCTCCTACGCGCTCTCGAACGTGGCGGTTCTGGGTGTGAACTATACCGGCCAGATCGCCACCAACGCGGCGCAGAGCGCCTTCACGGCCCAGTTCTCCCTCAAGTTCTGAGCCGCGAAAAGCCCGATCCGCGCGGACGGCATCGCCGTCCGCGCGGCATGACCCTCCCGACCCCATTCAGGCGTGCGAACGGCGGGAGCGTCCGACCGGATCGGCTTCTCCGCCAAAGCGGCCGGCTCTCCCGAACGCGGGCGCTTCGCCGCGCCGGCCGCTCCTTGCTGCCGCTTCGGCAGTCGACGCCCCTGCCAATCTTATCGTCGGTGCCGACGCGCGGCCGTCCGCGCGTACCCCCTTGCGCGGCGCGGCGGCGCGGGGTCAGACTGCGGGATCCAGGATCCAGTTCCTCCCGTACATCGAGATTGGATGCGCCATGCCCGACGCGGCCGCCCTCCCGCCCATCAGGATCGACCTCGGGAGCGACACGTCGACCCGTCCCTCCCCGGGAATGCGGGCGGCGATGGCGAGCGCGCCGGTCGGCGACGAACAAATGGGGGAAGATCCCACCACCTGCGCCTTGGAGGCGCGCGTCGCGGCCTTGCTCGGCCAGGAGCAGGCCATGTTCCTGCCCTCCGGCACCATGTGCAATCAGATCGCTTTGTTGGTCCATTGCCGGCCGGGCGACGAGATTATCGCCGCGCACCAGGCGCATATTTACGGATCGGAAGGTGCCGGCGCCGCGGCTCTGGCCGGCGCCTTCGTGCGGCCGATCGAGGCGCCCGAAGGGATCTTCGACGGGGCGGCCGTGCGCAGCGCCCTCCGCCCCCTGCGTGCCCGCGCGCCGCGCAGCCGCGTGGTGGTCGTCGAGCAGACCGCGAACCGGGGCGGCGGCGCCGTCTGGCCGCTGGCTGCGGTGGCGGACGTGGCCGACCGGGCGCACGAACACGGGCTCGCTGTGCACATGGACGGCGCGCGGCTGCTCAATGCGGTGGTCGCGTCGGGGATCGCGGCGCAGAGCTTCGGCCGTCTGTGCGACAGCGTATGGCTGGATCTGACCAAGGGACTGGGCTGTCCAGTGGGGGCGGTTCTGGCAGGGCCGCGCGATTTCATCACCGCCGCCTGGACCTGGAAGCACCGCCTCGGGGGCGCTATGCGCCAGTCCGGAATCCTCGCCGCCGCGGGTCTCTATGCGCTCGACCACAATATCGAACGGCTCGCGCACGACCATGCGCAGGCCCGGCGCCTCGCCGATCTCGTCGTGCAGATTCCGGGCGTGACGCTCCGCTTCCCGAAAGTCGAGACCAATATCGTCTTCATCGATCTCGCGGACACCGGCTGTGCCGCCCCGGCTGTGCTGCACGCCCTGCGGGCGGAAGGGATCCGCCTGTCGGTGGAGGGGCCGCATCTGCTGCGGGCGGTGACTCATCTCGACATCGGCGCCGCCGACATCGCGCCGACCGCCGATGCCTTGTCCGCCGCTGTGCGGCGCCTCTCCTCGGCGGACTGACGCGCCAAAACCCCATCCGGCGCTGGCGCAGCCTCCGCGCCGCGCCCGCGCAGACAGGCGCCACTTCGCGTTTTTTCAGCTCTGCACAAGTTTCAGGCGCCAGCAGTCGCTGGCTAGCGATTGACCATCTCTCCGCGTTTGCATTATACAGGGTCCAGTATCCAGTAACGGAGACCGGACGTGCAGCAAAAAGCCTGGCTCGGCATCGACACTGGCGGCACCTTCACGGATCTCGTCCTGGTCGACGCGGCACGCGGCACCCAATGGCTCCACAAGACGCCGACCACGCCCGCCGATGCGTCGCGCGGCATCCTCGACGGCATGGCGGAGATTCTGCGCATCGCCGATCTCGATGCCTCCGAGGTCGCACTCGTATGTCACGGCACGACGCTTGCGACGAACGCCGTCCTGGAGCGCAAATGGGTGCGGACCGGGATGATCACGACTGCGGGCTTTCGCGATGTGATCGAACTCGCCCGCCAGCGCCGGCCGTCCTTTTTCAATCTCGACCTCGAAAAGCCGGCCCCGCCCGCAAGCCGCGATCTCCGCCTGGAGGTGGCCGAACGCATCGCGCCCGATGGAACGGTCGTCACCGCGCTCGACGAGGACGCGGTG
Source organism: Aquabacter spiritensis (assembly GCF_004346185.1). Lineage (GTDB taxonomy): Bacteria > Pseudomonadota > Alphaproteobacteria > Rhizobiales > Xanthobacteraceae > Aquabacter > Aquabacter spiritensis. The sequence continues at coordinate 290,491 of NZ_SMAI01000002.1, forward strand.
CGCGACGCCGTGGCGACGCTCAAGGCGCGTGGCGCGCAGGCGATCTCGGTCTGCTTCCTCCATGCTTATGCCAACCCGGCCCATGAACGGCGGGCCGTCGCGATCGTGCGGGAGATGTGGCCGGACGCCTTCGTCTGCGCCTCGTCGGACATCCTGGCGGAATTTCGCGAGTACGAGCGGTTTTCGACCGCCTCGGTGAATGCCAGCCTGCTGCCGGTCATCGACCGCTATCTCGACCGCTTCGAACGCGGCGTTGCGGGGCTCGGCATCGCGGCACAGCCGACCATCATGCAGTCGAACGGCGGGGCGGTGTCGCCGGCTTCGGTGCGGCGCACGCCGATCAACACGTTCTTTTCCGGCCCGGCCGGCGGGGTGATCGGCGCGGTTGGCCTCGGTGCCGCGGTCGGGGTGAAGGACATCATCACCTTCGACATGGGCGGGACCTCGACCGACGTGGCGCTGATCCGCAATGGCGTGCCGGCCAAGCACAATGTGCGCGAGATGGGCGGATTTCCGGTGCGCACCCGCACCCTCGACATCCACACGATCGGGGCCGGGGGCGGGTCGATCGCCTGGGTCGATCCCGGCGGCTTGCTCAAGGTCGGGCCGCAGAGCGCCGGCGCCATGCCCGGTCCTGCGGCCTATGGCCGAGGGGGCGATCGCCCGACGGTGACGGATGCGAACATCGTCCTCGGCCGCCTCAATCAGAGGGCGTTGCTCCAAGGCCGCATGGCGGTGTTCCCCGATCTCGCCCGCAAGGCGATCGAGGCCCATCTGTGCGCCCCGCTCGACATGGATCTCGTCCGGGCGGCTTCGGGCATCATCGAAATCGTGAATGTCAACATGATGGGCGCCGTGCGCGTCATTTCGGTCGAGCGTGGCGAAGACCCGCGCGACTTCGCCCTGATGCCGTTCGGCGGCGCAGGGCCCCTCCATGCCGCCGATGTCGCCGCGATGATGGGCATGCCGCGGGTATTCGTGCCGCAGCGACCGGGCTTGCTCTCGGCCATGGGCCTGCTCCATGCCGACGCGCGCGGCGACTTCAGCCTCACCCGGCTGGTGCGCGCCGATCCGGCATCGCTCGATGCGCTCAATATCGGCCTCGCCGATCTCGCGGCGCGCGGCGCCGCCTGGCTGGAGCAGGAAGCGGCCGGCGCCCCGGCCGTGTTCGAGTGGCAGGGCGACCTGCGCTATTTCGGCCAGAATTTCGAGCTCGCCTCGGGCTTTCCCTCTGGACATCTCGACGGCGCGGCGCTCGCCGCCATGGTCGCACGCTTCCATGCGGCGCATGCCGCCGCCTACGGCTACGCCATGCCCGACCGGCCGGTGGAGATCGTCAATCTGCGGCTCTCCGTCACCGTGCAGCGGCCGGTGCCGCCGCTCAATGCCGCCGTGCCGCGCGGCGTCAAGCTGCGCGATGCACTGATCGACGAGCGTGACGTCTGGTTCTTCGGCGCCGGCTTCCAGCCGGCCCCGGTCTATGACCGCGACCGCATGCCGGCTGACGTCCGCTTCCACGGCCCCGCCATCGTCGAGCAGATGGACACCACCACAGTCATCCCGCCCGGTGCGACGGTGGACGTCGATCCGGCCGGCAATCTCATGATCGCGATCCCCACCGTTGCCGAAGGACGGGTGCAATGACCGCGTCGCGCGTCGATTCCATCACTGCCGAGGTCGTCTCGCGCCACCTCCTCTCGATCGCCGAGGAGATGGCCGCGACCCTGATCCGCACCTCCTTCTCGCCGAACATCAAGGAGCGTGCGGACTGCTCGACCGCGGTGTTCGACGCCGCGGGGCGGGTGATCGCCCAGGCCCAGCGCGTGCCGATCCATCTCGGCTCGATGATCGGTGCCGTCCATGCCGTCACCGCCCGGTTCGGCGCGGACGAGATCGCCCCCGGCGACATGTTCGTGGCCAACGATCCTTATTCCGGCGGCGGGTCGCACCTGCCGGACATCAACATCATCGCGCCGGTCTTCTGGCAGGGGCGCATCGTCGCTTACGTCGCCAATATCGCCCATCACGCGGACGTCGGCGGCATGGTCCCCGGCAGCGAGGCGGCGGTGTGCCGCTCGATCTTTCAGGAAGGGCTGCGCATCCCGCCGGTGCGCATCATGCGCGGTGGCGAAATCAATCGCGACGTGTTCGACATCATCCTGCTGAATTCCCGCACGGCCGACGAGCGCAACGGCGACCTGCGCGCCCAGTTCGCCTCGAACGTGACCGGAATCCGCGCGGTCGAGGGCTTGTTCGCGCGCTACGGCGAAGACACCGAACCGGCCATCGAAGCCTATGTCGACTTCACCCGCCGCCGCTTCACCGCCGCCATCGGCCGGATCAAGCCCGGCATCTACACGATGGAGGATTTCCTCGACGGCGACGCCCCGGGCGAGACCGCGCGCATCGCTCTGACCCTCACGATCGAAGGCGGGCGCATGGCGCTCGACTTTTCCGGGTCCGCGGCGCAATTGAGCTGGGCGCGCAACATCCCGCACCAGGCGCTGATCGCCACCGTCTATACCGTCGCGAAGAGCCTCCTCGATCCCGATGTACCGGCTAATGCCGGCTATTTCGACACGATCTCGATTCACGCGCCGCAAGGCTGCGTCGTGCAGCCGGTTGCCCCCGCGCCGGTGGGCTGCCGCTCCATCAGTGCCGGCGTCCTGGGTGACGTAATCGCCCTTGCGCTGTCGAAGGCGATGCCCGAGCGCGCGATCGCCGGCAGCGGCCCGCATCATCTGGCGGTCTTCGCCGGACCCGATCCGCGCGACGACGGCTATTTCGTCAATTACGAGACGATTGCCGGCGGCATGGGGGCGCGGCCAAACCGCGACGGCATCGACGCGGTCCGGGTTCATGCTTCGGGCGCTTCGAATCTCCCGGTGGAGGCGTTGGAACACGCTTATCCCCTCCGGATCGAGCGCTACGCCATCCGTGACGGGTCGGGAGGAGCGGGCGAACGGCGCGGCGGCGCGGGCGTGATCCGCGAATATCGCGCCCTCGCCGAGGGCATCACCGTGAGCCTTTCTGCCGAGCGCCAGACCGTTCTCGCGCCCGGTCTCGCTGGCGGCATGCCTGGCGCGGCCGGCGTCTTCGTGCTGGATCCGGGCACGCCCCGCGAGCGGGTTCTGGGCGCCGCGGAGGCCGATGTTGCGCTGCCGCCGGATTCCGTTCTCTCGATCCGCACCCCGGGCGGCGGCGGCTATGGGCCGCCGGAGCGGCGCCCGCAGGCGGCGCTGGACAAAGACAGGCGCGAGGATCGGGCCCCGCCTGCGGCCGAATTCTCCCCTGGCGATCTGCCGCGCACGGAGACTGCCGCATGAACTCGTCCGCCTCCGCCGATCCGTTCGCCGCGCGGCGCGCCGCCTTCCCCGGGACCGAGCGCCACATCTATCTCGACGTGGCCGCGCGTGGTCTCATCTCCGTGGGGGTGCGCGGCGCGATCGACAGCTATCTCGACCACCGCATGATGGAGGGTGGCGATAAAGCGTGGATGTTCTCGCTCGCAGAGGAGAGCCGCCAGCGCTTTGCCGGCCTGATCGGCGCCGATGCCGACGAGGTGAGCCTCACCAAGAACGTCTCGGAGGGCATCAATGCCTTCGGCACCGCGCTGCCCTGGCAGGCCGGCGACAATGTCGTGGTCTGCCAGGCCCTGGAGCATCCCGCCAACATCTTCCCATGGCAGAATCTCGCGCTTCAGCGTGGCATCGCGGTCAAGGTGGTGCCCCCGGTCGGCGGCCGGGTGCCGCTCGACCGGGTGATCGCGGCGATCGATGCGCGGACTCGGCTGGTCACGGTCTCCAGCGTCTCCTTCGCCCCCGGCTTCCGTTTCCCGTTGGCTGAGCTCACGCGCCAGTGCCGGCCGCGCGGCGTGCGGGTCCTGGTGGATGCCGCCCAGTCGGTCGGCATTCTCGAGACCGACGTGCGGGCGCTGGACGTGGACGCGCTCGCCGCGTCGACCCAGAAGGGCTTGCTGGGGCTGTACGGATCCGGCTTTCTCTATGTGCGCCGGGACGTCGCCGAGGATCTCGCCCCCATTTACCTGTCGCGCCCCGGCGTGCGCATCGCCGCCGAGCACGAGGCCGCGGCCGGAACGCCCGACGCCTTCGCTTATGCCTTCGGCGCCCGTCGTTTCGATGTCGGAAATTTCAATTTCGTTGGCGCGGTCGCAGTGCGCCAGTCGATCGGGGAGATCGGGGCGATCGGCACCCGCGCGATCGAGGCGCGGGTGTGCGGGCTGGCCCGGCGGCTCGCCGAGGGCCTGCACGAGACCGGCCTGCCGGTGTTCGGCGGTCCTGACTGTCCTGATCAGGCCCACATCGTCGCGATCGGTGAACATCTGAGCGAGGAGCACGACGCCGTCGGCGACGCCTTCCTGCTGGCGCTGAACGCGCGGCTCGAAGCGGCGCATGTGCGCCACACAATCCGCCGCGGCATGCTCCGCCTCTCACTCCATCTCTACAACAATGAGGACGATGTCGACCGGGTGATCGAGGTCGCCCGCAGCTTCATGGCCAGCAAGAGCCGCCGACCCGCGAAGGTCGGCACCTGACACCCGACGGCCGAGGCATCCGTTCGGCCCGAGGAAAGAGAGGAGGATTGACCGGGGAGGCCGCGCCTTGCCGGCCCGCCCAGAGAGATCACACGCCTTCCAACACAGCCGACTCCAGTCTCACAAAAACCAGGGGAAGACAGGATGTTCAGGATCGCACAACGTCTCGGCGGCGCGCTGCTCGTCTCAGCCGCGTGTTTCGCACCCATGGCGTCGCCGGCATTTGCGGAGACGAGCGAAATCCGCATCGTCAAGCAATATGGCCTCGCCTTCCTTCCGCTCATGGTCATGGAGCGGGAGAAGCTGTTCGAAAAGCGGGCGGCTGCGCTCGGCATCGACACCAAGCCGGTCTACATGACCCTCGGCAACAATACGGCGGCCAACGAGGCTTTGATCTCGGGCAGCGTGAACGTCATCACCAACGGACCGCCCGGCTTTCTCACCGTCTGGTCGCGCACCAAGGGCACGCCCTCCGAGGTGAAAGGCATCGCCTCGCTGCTCAGTCAGTCGAGCTGGCTCAATACCCGCAATCCCGACGTCAAGACGATCAAGGACTTCACCGAGAAGGACCGGATCGCCTTGTCGGCGGTGAAGATCTCGATCCCGGCGATCATTCTTCAGATGGCGGCGGCCAAGGAATGGGGCCAGAGCGAATATAAGAAGCTCGACCCGCTGACCGTGTCCTTGCCGCATCCCGACGGCATGAGCGCGCTTTTGTCCGGAAAGACCGAGATCACTGCGCATTTCACCTCGCCGCCGTTCCAGAACATCGAGGTCAAGACGCCGGGGGTGCACACCGTCCTCACATCGGAGGAAGTGATGGGCGGACCGTCGACCTGGTCGATCCTGTTCAGCACCGTGAAGTTCAAGGAAGAAAACCCGAAGACCATGCAGGCCTTCGTCGAGGGGCTGGCCGATGCGCAGGCCCTCATCAATGCCGACAAGTCCAAGGCCGCCGACATCTATCTCTCCTTCGCCAAGGAAGGCGGGGCGAAGAAGGAGGATATCGTGGCGCTGCTCAGCGATCCCGGCACCAATTATACGATGACGCCGCAGAAGATCATGAAATACGCCGAGTTCCTGAAGACCGTCGGATCGCTGAAGGTGATCCCCGCGACGTGGAACGAGCCGTTCTTCGAATACGTCCAGACCCTTCCCGGCGACTGACGGCGTCCTCCGGCGCCGGCGGAGGTCGATCTGCTGCGCCCTGCGCGAAAAGCTCCGGGAGAGGCGTCGGCCTCTCCCGTCCCCAAGCATGGAAGGATCGCGCGATGACCGCTTCGTCGTCCCTCGAGCTTGTGCAGGTCCGCGACGTGACGCTGCAATACAAGACGCCGGACCATCTCGTGACAGCGACCTACAAGGTGTCCTGCACCGTGGAGCAGGGCGATCGCTATGTCATTCTCGGCCCGTCGGGCTGCGGCAAGTCCACCCTGCTGAAGGCGGTGGGGGGCTTCATCAAGCCCGTGGGCGGCACGATCGTGGTCAATGGCCGCGAAGTGCGCGAGCCGGGGCCGGACCGGATGATGGTGTTCCAGGAATTCGAGCAGCTCATGCCCTGGAAGACCGTGCTGCAGAACGTCATGTTTCCGATGCAGGCAACGGGAAAGTACTGGAAGTCCGAGACCCGCGAGCGCGCTTTGGCGGCGATCGACAAGGTCAACCTCACCAAATTCAAGGACGTCTATCCCCACATGCTGTCCGGCGGCATGAAGATGCGGGTCGCGATCGCGCGCGCCATGGCGCTCGAGCCCGACGTCCTGCTGATGGACGAGCCCTTCGCCGCGCTCGACGCCCTGACTCGCCGCAAGATGCAGGAGGAACTGCTCGCGCTGTGGGATCAACTGCGCTTCACGGTCCTGTTCGTCACCCATTCCATCGAGGAGGCGATCGTCGTCGGTTCGCGGATCCTCATCCTCTCGCCCCATCCCGGCCGCGTGCGGGCCGAGCTGGAGGCGGGCGATCTGTCCTATGCCGATCTCGACAGCCCGGCCTTCGGGGCGCTCGCCAAGCGCATCCACACGCTTCTGTTCGAGGCGCCGGCGCCCGGCACCTCTTCCGAGGGCGCCCGCCCGCTCGCCGCCGCCAGCTGAGGGTCCGCCATGTCCGTCACCCACACCCTGTCCCCCGCCTCCACCCCCGCTCCGGCAAAGCCCAAGGCGCCGCGCCCGCGCGCGGATTTCGAATGCGCCCTCGCCGACGCCAGCGGAATCGGGGAGGTCCAGCGCCGCCTCTCGCTGCCGGAGCGGCTCGCCAATAACGATGCTGTGCGCCGCGCCGCCGTGCTGGTCCTGCTGCTGGTGATCTGGGAGGTCTATGCCCGTTGGGCCGACAATCCGCTGCTCTTTCCCACCTTCAGCCTGACCCTCGAGACTTTCCTGCACGATCTTCTCGATGGCACCTTGATCGACCGGACCCGCACCTCGCTCTATCCGCTCGCACTCGGCTATGCCGGGGGTATCGCGCTGGCTGCGCTGTTCACCTCGCTCGCGGTCTCCTCGCGCATCGGCGCCGACATTCTCACGACCCTGACCGCGATGTTCAATCCGCTTCCCGCCATCGCGGTGCTGCCCTTGGCCTTGATCTGGTTCGGCCTCGGCGTCCCGTCCCTGGTGTTCGTGATCATCCATTCGGTCTTGTGGGCGGTCTCGCTCTCGACCCTGACCGGGTTCCGCTCGGTGCCCGAGACGCTGCGCCTGTCGGGGCGCAATTGCGGGCTGAAGGGGGTGCGCTACGTCGCGCTCATCCTGATCCCGGCCGCCTTCCCGGCGATCCTCGCCGGGCTGAAGATCGGCTGGGCCTTCGCATGGCGCACTTTGGTCGCGGCCGAACTGGTGTTCGGCGTTTCGTCCCGGTCCGGCGGCCTCGGCTGGTACATCTTCGAGGCCCGCGCCGAACTCGACACCCCGAAGGTCTTCGCCGGACTGTTCACCGTCATCCTGATCGGACTTCTGGTCGAATCCGTCATCTTCCGCGTCATCGAAGCGAAGACGGTTCAGAAATGGGGCATGCAGCGCTGAGTGTGGTGGGCGGCCGTCAGGCGCCCGCCGCCGCGGGGACGGGCTGGGTGGCCCGCTCGAAGATCGTGCTCATGTCTTCCGCGGTGTTGAACAGATGCTGCTCCATGGCGCGGGCCGCGCCGTCATAGTCGCCGGCTTCGAGCGCGGCGACGATGGCGAGATGGTAGGACTGGCTGCGGCCGAGATGCTCCGCATACATCCCGCTCAGGCTGTCGCTCTGCTCGATCAGGGTGCGCAGCGTGGAGCGCGCGAACAGGATCAGGCGGCGGATGTTCTCCAGCAGCAGCAGGAGATAGGTGTTGCCGCTCGCCGTGGTGAGGCGCTGGTGAAACTCGGTGTTGAACTGGAAGGCGCTGCGGAAATCCTGCGCGTCGAGCGCCGTCTGGGTCTTCTCGACCAAGGCTGCGAGGGCGGCGAGTTCGCGGGGCTTCAGATGCCCGGCGAGATCCCTGACCGCGAGCGCCTCCAGCACGGCGCGGCAGCGGTAGAGCGCCCGCAATTCGGTCGGGCTGATGCGCTTCAGCACGTAGCGGCCGTGCCCCACGGGCTCCAGGACGCCGTCCTTCTGGAGCTTGCGCAGCGCTTCGCGCACCGGAGTCCGGCTGACCTCCAGCTTCTCGGCCCACTCGACGTCTCGCAGCCGCGTGCCGGCGACGATCTCCAGAGCGAGAATTTTCTCCCACAGGATCTCGTAGATCTGATCGTACAAAGGCTCGGTGCGGACCAGACTCGGCATGTGGCGCTCGTTCCCTCATAGGGCAAGGAGCAGCCGGCCGCGCCGCCTCGCCATCCCGGCCGCTTCGGCCGCCTTTATCCTCTTTCGTCCGCCGGCCCTGCGGCGCGCCCCCGGCGGATCGCCGGCGGGTCTTAACCGCGCGTCCGGCCGCCGAAGGCCTCCACACCGTATGCGTCACTCCGGCCCGTCACGCAATCTGGCGCAAGGGCCGCGGCGCCGCGCGCCGGTCGTGCGATAGGCTGCGCAGCAAGCTGCCGCAATCGGTGATTCCGGGATCGATGCCGAGGGCGTCATAAGCGAGCCAGGCGCTGGCCTGGTTGGCGGAATAGACCGGCTTGCCGAGGTCGCGTTCCAGCATGTCCACCACTTCCAGCGCGCGCAATTGCGTGCAGGCGACGAAGACGGCGGTGGAGTCCGTGGTGACCGTCTCCTTCACGCGGCGATAGATCTCGTCCGGGCGGATCTTGGCATGGTCGAACATGTCGATCATGTCGAAGGTCGCGAGATTCGTGACTTCGATGCCGAAGCCGCGCAGAAACTGCTTCAGCCGTTCGTTCGTGAGTTCGACATAAGGCGTGACGACGTCCACCTTGGTATGGCCGTTCTGCATCAGGCACTCGGCCATCGCGCCCGCGGTCGTGACGGTGGGCGCGCCGGTGATCTTGGTGAGTTCCTCGCAGATCATGCGGTTCCAGCCCGGCCCCTCGAAGAAGCTGCCGGAGGTGCAGCCATAGACCACCACGCCGGGCTCCGTATTGGCGACGCGGGCGGCGGCGGCGCGCGATTCCTTCTCCATGCCGCGCAATTCCTCCGGCGTGCCGTGCCGGCCGCCGGCGATCCGGGCCGTGCTGATCGAGACGCCTTCGGGCGCGATGCGCCAAAATTCCGGTTCCATGGTGTTGTTGATGGAGGGCACCAGAAGCCCGATCCGTCCGCGCCAGCCGTACATGCCGTCCTCCGTAGATGCGATGTGCCAGGTCAGTTCGGGAAATCGCGCGCCAGCACCGCACTGTCGGGCAGATCTTCGAGCGCCAGCAGGCGCTCCGCGAACGGGCGCGCCGCTGCGGCGCCGAGGCCGAGGCCGAAGGCGGCGCACCCCTCGAACTTGCCGACGATGTCCGCCTCGCTGAGGGGAGCGTCCGGGCTGCCGGGAATGATCCGGCTCGCCACCGTCTGCACGCTGCCGTCGGTGCGGGTGACGGTGATGCGGGCCGGTGCCATGTCGGTCGCCGCCTCGCCGGGATCGACGATCGCGACCACCTTCTCCGCGAGCGTGGCGATCGCGGGATCGGTGATGGCGGGACGGGTGAAGGTCGCGAGATCGACCTTGCCGTCGGTCAAGGCGCGGGCGAACGTGTAGGCGACGTTGAACTGGGCGTGGACGACGGAATCCCGTTTCGCTTCGTAGGGCTGCCCGACCGTCTGGTGGTTCACTTTGCCGAGGGCGATCTCCACCGCCGCGATCTCCTCCGGGCGTACGCCGAGGCGCCGCAGCTCGAAGCCGAGGCCGATCGCCGTGTGGGTGCAGCGGCAGCAGGGAAACGGCTTGAAGGAATAGTCCCGCAGCCGCCATTCCTCGCCGAGCCCGTCCATCAGGTCGCCGATCCGCACTTCGCCGCGCTCCAGGAACGGGAAGAGGCCCGCCTCGCCCTCCAGCGGACGGAATGGGCCGGTGACGCCGTCTTTGGCCAGGAAAGCGGCCGTCACCGCGCCGCGCGCGGCGAAGCCGGCGCCGAGGCGCTTGGCGAGCACGCCGTCATGCATCGGCTGCGCCGTGCCGCTCGCCTGGTGCAGCGCGAGGCCGAGCGCGTTGAGCAGGCCCGTGCCGTCGAGCCCGAGCAGGCTGCCGGCCCCGAGCGCCCCGGCCAGGACGCCGAGCACCATGGTGGGATGCCAGCCCTTGCCGAGGCAATTGTAGGCGGCAAGGCCGAGCCTGGCATGCAGTTCCGCGCCGATCGCGAGGGCGAGGATCAGGCGCTTGCCGTCCACGCCGCCGATATCCTCTGCCGTGGCGAGCATGGTCGGCAGCATCACGCAGAAGGTGTGAACACGCGCGGGATCGTGGATGTCGTCGAAATCGAGCGCATGGGCACAGGCCCCGTTGACCAGAGCGGCATGCGGCGGCGACAGCCGGTTCTTGCCGATCAAGGCGGTCGCGCTGCCGTCCGTCTCCCAGCGGGCGAACCGGCCGCGCACCTCCGCGATTCCCGGCGCACGCGCCGCGCCGGCGATCACCCCGAACGTATCGACCAGGAACAGTTTGACCGTGCGCACGACGTCCGGCGGGAGGTCTTCGTAGCGCCAGGTCGCGATCTCGGCGCAGAGGCGGGCGCTGAGCCCTTCGCTGTCGTCGATCGGGTCGGGGGCCAGGGCCAGCTTCATCGCCATGACGATCTCCAAAGGTTAGCGCGGGGGAGCCGCGATCATGTCCGCTATATCCTGGGCCGCCTTGAGGCCGCTGCCGGTGAGCACCAGAACGACGGTCTCGCTGGGCCCGATGCGTCCGTCCGCCAGAAGCATCTCGAGACCGGCCGCGCCTGCCGCCGAGGTCGGCTCGACGAATAGGCCGGCCGCCAAGAGCCTGCGCAGGCCGTCCGCGATCTCCGCCTCGGACACGCGCACCAACCCGCCGCCGCTGTCGCGCAGCGCGGCCAGGACCTCCGCCGTGCGGACCGGCTTCTGGGAGGCGATTCCCCCGGCGATCGTCGGCCGTGGCGCAAAGGCGACGGGATGGTCGGCGCCGGCATCCAGCGCGGCGCCGAAGGCCGAGCAATTGGCGGCCTGCACGCCGTAGATCCGCGGCATGTGAGCGATTTCGCCCCTGCGCATCAGTTCGGCGAAGCCGATGCGCAGGCCGAGCACGTTGCTGCCATAGCCGAGCGGTACGACCACCGCATCGGGCACCGTAAAGCCGCTCTGCTCCCACAACTCGAAAGCCAGCGTTTTGGTGCCCTCGAGGAAGAAGGGTTGCCAATTGTGGCTGGAGTAGAAGGTTCCCTCCGCTTCGCGGAGCGCCTGGTCGGCGACATCCTGGCGGGTGCCGGCGACAGGCACGACCTCGGCGCCCATGGCCCGCATCTGCACCAGCTTTCCCGGTGGGGCCGAAGCCGGGACGAGGATGCGGCAGGCCATGCCGCAGGCGGCCGCGTAAGCCGCCATCGAGGCCCCCGCATTTCCCGAGGAATCCTCCAGGATGCGCGCGACGCCGACGCTGCGCAGATAGCTCATCAGCACCGTCATGCCGCGATCCTTGAAGGAGCCGGTCGGGGCGAGGAATTCGAGCTTCATCGCCACTTCGCGGCCGGCGAACCGCGTCGTCACCAAAGGCGTGAAGCCCTCGCCGAGGGTGACGCGATATGCGGCGTCGACCCGGATCGCGGCGGCATAGCGCCAGAGCGAGTTCTCTTCGCCGACGATCTCGCCGCGCGCGAGGCCATGTCCGGCAGACAAACCGAGCGGCCCTCCATCCGGAGCACGCCAGAGGGGGCGGTCGACTGGAAACGTCGTGCTGTCCGTCGCGACATAGTGGGCGTCCGGTGTCGCGTCGGGTGGCCTGTTCAAGGCAGAAAACATGAGGGCAGCGCGGTCGGAAGCAGGGGTCTCGATGTTAAGTATCCAGGATCCAGGATGTCAATATCGGGTGGAATTATTCGGCGGGGCCGGATGCCGGCGCGTCAAAGCTCTGCGAGAAATCCGGTTTCCCCGATTGCCCGCTTGGTCTGCCGGATCACGGCGGCGATGTTCGCGCCCGTCGCCTCCAGCCGGTAGGCCGCATACATTATCTCCGATCCAACCGGCGGATGGGCGTCGAGGATACGCAGCTTTCCGTCGGCGTTCTCGGCCTCGATCAGCGGGAGAGGCAGGATGCCGATGCCGATGCCGCGCTTGATCAGTTGGGCGATCGCATAGACGCTGTTGCAGGGAATGAGGCGGGTCGGCTCGGCGCCCCCGCTTCGGAACCAGCGCGTCACGCTGGTCTCCGGCGAGGCGTGCGGCGGGATGGTGAGGATCGGCGTGTCGCGGATGTCGTGTGCCGTCAGAGGCAGTTTCAGATTGACCCCGAGTCCGCCCACCCAACGGCGTTCGAGATAGCCGAGCGGCACCATCTGGAGATGCTGAGCGGTCACCGGATCGATGACGAAGCCGAGATCGATGCGCCGCTCCTTGGTATCCTCCACAAGGTCCGCGCTGGTGGAAATGTGCAATTCGATCCGAAGATAGGGGTGGGCGGCGCCCAGACCGGCGAGCAAAGCCGGGAGACAGCGCACGGCGAACACTTCCGGCATGCCGATCCGGAGGGTGCCGCGCACCGGAGCCTCCGACCTCGCGAGATTTTGGATGCGCTCGGCTTCCCCGAGCATCAGGAAGGCGCGCTCCATCAGTTCGGTGCCGTCGTCCGTCAGGCTCATCCCGCTGCGGGAGCGGACGAACAACGTCGTTGCGAGCGCGGTTTCCAGTTCGCGGATGCGCAGCGAGACGGAGGGCTGGGAGAGGTTCAGATGCAGTGCGGCATCGCGCACGGTGCCTTGTTTGGCGACCCAATAAAATGCTTCCAGCTGCGCGAGCGTAAACCGCATCGATTGTATTTTCCTATCTCAACCCTTCAAATATTCAAATTAGATTTGAAAATTCTTTCGTCTAGGATTCCGTCGCTGGCGCCAAGGCATCCTTTCAACCGCCGGTGACGCGCCAAGATACGGGCACGAGGACGGAAACCCATGGCATCCGCCGGCACGAGCGACCTCGCCCAGAAGTCCGTGTCCGATGCTCTGCGCGCGACGGTGCGACGCGAGCTTCAGCCCGAGCTCGACGAAATCGGCAGCGAAACCTTGCGCGATCAGGTGGTCGAAGCCTGGGCCGTCGCCATTGCCCACACCTCTTTCACCTGCATCGGCGATCTGCGCGCTTCCGGCATGTGGCACAGCGACCGGCTGATCCGCGGCACGCAGGCCGATCACTTGCGCGGCGTGGCGGCCATCGCGCTTCAGATTGCGGCCGTGCTGAAACGGCAATTCCCCGAGCTTCCCGTGGATCGGGACATCCTGGTGGCGGGGGCGCTGTGCCACGATGTCGGCAAGCCCTACGAATACGATCCGGAGAAGCGGGCGCAGCGCAAGGCGCAGCCCAGCAGAGCCGGCTGGCCGCTCTTCCGCCATCCGCCCTACGGCATGCATGTCTGCCTCACCGTCGGTCTTCCCGACGAGGTCGCACAGATCGCACTCGGCCATTCCTACGAAGGCGAAGTTCTGGCCCGCAGCCCAGAATGCACGATCGTGCACTATGCCGACAAATCCTATTGGCAGACCCTGCGGATCAGCGGGCTCATGATCGACGACTATACGGATGAGGTCGGGGCGTGAGGCGGCGGCTTTCGGTGCGGTCGGCGGTCCGATCCGGGCCTCGTTCGCCGCAGCGGATGGCGAAATCAGCCGGTTGGTGGACATATGGCGGGCGAGCCACTGGTTTGAACGGGACAGCGCATGTTGCAGGATTTCACCGATCGTCATAGCGACCTGCCGGATTGCATCGACGGCCTCCAGACGCCGTGCCTGCTTCTCGACGAGGGGCGCCTCGATGCCAATGTCGCGCGCATGCGCGCGCACCTCGACGCCTGCAACGTCGCTTTCCGGCCGCATCTGAAGACCGCAAAATCCCTCGACGTGACACAGCGCGTTCTGCCGCATCCGTCCGGCCCCGCGACCGTCTCGACCCTCAAGGAGGCCGAGATATTCGCCAAGGCGGGGGTGAAGGACATGATCTATGCCGTCGGCATCGCCCCTGCCAAGCTGCCCCGTGTGCTTGCCCTGCGGCGGGCCGGCATCGACCTCGCCATCCTCGCAGATTGCCGCGTTCAGGCCGAAGCCATCGCGGCGGCATCGGCGGACGGCCCCCCACTCCCGACCTTGATCGAGATCGATTGCGACGGCCATCGCTCGGGCCTCGTGCCGGAGGATGCTGCGGAGATCGTCGCCGTCGGGCGGATCCTTGATGCGGCGGGGGCGCTGCGCGGCGTCCTGACCCATGCCGGCGGCAGCTATGGCGATCGCACGCCGGACGCATGCGCCGCGAGCGCCGCGCGCGAGCGTGCGGGGGCGGTGGCGGCGGCCGAGCACCTGCGGGGAGCTGGCCTTCCCTGCCCGGTGGTGAGCGTCGGCTCGACCCCCACCGCCGCATCCGGCGCGGATTTCGCCGGCATCACCGAGGTGCGCGCCGGTGTCTTCATGTTCTTCGATCTGGTCCAGGCCGGAATCGGGGTCTGCACCACCGACGACATCGCGCTGTCGGTGTTGACCAGCGTGATCGGCCACCGCAGGGACAAAGGCTGGATCATCGTCGATGCCGGCTGGATGGCGATGTCGCGCGATCTCGGCACCGCCGACCAGCCGGTGAATCAGTTCTACGGCCTCGTCTGCGGTCCCGACGGCGTGCCGATCCCCGACCTCGTCATGGTCGCCGCCAATCAGGAGCACGGCATCCTTGCCTGCCGGCCCGGCCGCCCGACCGCGCTCCCGGACCTCCCGGTCGGTGCGCGGCTCCGCATTCTTCCGAACCACGCCTGCGCGACCGCCGCGCAGCATGACGGATATGTCGTGGTGCGCGCCGGCTCCGACCGCATCCATGGCTATTGGCCGCGCTTCGGAGGATGGTGAGCACCATGTCCGACCCCGACATTCTCCCGGTCCTGACAGCGGGCGCCCCGGCCCCCGGCGGTCATTACACGCAGGCCATCGTCCATGGCGGCCTGGTCTATGTCTCCGGCCAGCTTCCAACGGTCGTCGGCGCCCCGCACGATCCCGGGGCGCCGTTCGAGACCCAACTGCGCCGCGTCCTCGCCAATCTGGACGCCATCCTCGCCGCGTCGGGCTCGGGTCCGGACCGGTTGCTGAAGGTCACCGCCTATATCGTCGGCGGCGCCAATTGGCCGGCCTTCAACCGCCTCTATGCCGAGCATCTCGGCGAGACCCGGCCCGCGCGGTCCGTGGTCCCGGTTCCGGAACTGCATTACGGCTATCTCGTCGAGATCGATGCAATCGCCGCGCAGCGTCCCGCGAGCCCGTCCGGCACGGAACCGACCGCCTGATCGGGCCGCCCCGCCGCGCGCCGATCCGAAGCGGCACCGGCGGCGCCTCGTCGGGCGGCATGACCGCCCGGTAGGAAGAGGCTATGCTGCGTTGAGGATCCGACCGGGGCCGGCGCACCCGATCGGTCGTTCGCCTCGCACGGTGGACGATGGGATGCCTGCTGCGGCGCGGGTTCCCAGCGGGCGCGCGGATCCGGACCATGTGGCTCGACGCCTTCGCTCCCCTGCATGACGGACCCGCCGGCGCCGCGGCTTCGGCATTCCGTCCGTTCGGCATCCGTTCGGTCGCGATGGGCGGACGCCGCGTTCCGGTGGTGGAGGACGTGCCGGCGCACCTGTCCTTCGCCCGTCTGCGTCGTTTCCGCGGCGCCGGGCCGGACCGCAGCGTTCTCGTCGTCGCCCCTTTGGCGGGGAGCTTCCCGGTGCTGATGCGCGACCTCGTGGTCGGCCTGCTCCGCCACGCCGCCTGCGTCGCCGTGACCGAATGGCCGGACGCGCGCCATGTGCCCGCAGCTCTGGGGCGCTTCGGTTTCGACGAGAATTGCCTCGAGGTCGCGCAGATGACCCGGGCGCTCGGTCCGGGGGCGCACGTCGTCGGCGTCTGTCAGGGCGTCATTCCCGCGCTCGCGGCGAGCGCGCTCCTGGCGGAGGAGGGGGTAGCGCCGCTCAGCCTCGCTTTGCTCGGCGGGCCGGTCGATCCCTTGCGCGCGCCGACCCGCGTCGACCGGATCCTGGCGGAGCGGCCGCTCTCCGATCTCGCGGCGGGCCTGACGGATACGGTTCCCGCCGGCTTTCCCGGCGCGGGCCGGCGGGTGCTCCCGCGGCGGCGTCAGATGCAGACCTTCGGCTTTTATCTCTGGCGGCAGGCGCTGTCGGGCGGCGAACTGCCGATCAAGCTCATTGCGGACGACGGTGAGGACCCGTTTTCCTATCCGCTCGCGCGGCTGTGCTGGGACATGATGGACATCCCGGCGGAATTCTTCCTGGAGACCGTCGAGCGGGTCTTCAAGGCGCGGGCGCTGCCGTCCGGCACCCTGGAGGTCGCCGGGCGGCGGGTGCGGTTCGACGCGCTCGTGCGCACCGCGCTGCTCACCGCCGAGGCCGAGAAGGACGACATCGCCGCGCCGGGCCAGACCGTGGCGGCGCACGATCTCTGCCGCGCGGTGCCGCACGATCTGCGCCGTCGGCTACTCGTGCCAGCCGCCGGGCATTTCTCGCTGTTTCATGGCGGGCGGATGCGGGAGACGGTGCTTCCCGGCTGCGTCCGCCTGATGGAGATGGCGGAGCACAGGCTCGGGTGAAGGGGCGCGCCCCCACGTCACTGCAGAGCGGGCTTCGACACCGCGTGCACCGCACTCGCGCTCGTCGTGTCGGCCGATGCCGGCATGGCGGCGGGCGCCGCTTGGGTGGCGATGTCCGGGGCGGGAGCTGGCTTGGGGCGGCGCGGGCGGGTAACGGAGACGATGGCCGCGATCACTTCGGCATGGAGCTTCGGCGACTTTTCGATGTTGAAATGGTCGATCGCACCGAGATCGTCGAGATTGCGGTTCACCAATTGGCCGCGAAACCCCGGCCCGGTCTCCAGCCGCTTACCGAAGCCGTTGTTCGACTGATAATAATTGATGAAGCGTCCGGAGGTCCGGCCAATTTCGGTCACGCCCACCGGATCGAAGGTGACGACGAGACGGGGCGATACGCCGAGGTCCGTCATGCGCTCCGCCATTTTGATCGCCGCGTCGGCGCCGAGCGAATGGCCGATGATGATGACCGGCGGACGGCCCCGGGTTTTCGCGAAGGATACGGCCTGATCCGCGAGCGCCGGCCATCGGCCGTGCTCGTAGACTTCCGCGTCGATGCCGCGCGCCCGCAGCTTCGCGCCGAGATCGTCCATGCCCTGGGAGAACACGTTGGCGAGGCCGCGCATCAAATAGACCTTGCCGATGCTCTGCGCGCTGGCGACCGAAAAACTGGCGGGCAACAAAAACGCGAGCGCCGCAACCAGCGCACCCACCAAGCGCAAACCAGCCTTCATGACCACACCGTTCCTTGCCTGTCGTGTTCTGCCAATCATTGCATGCGGCAGCAACGGCCGGGTCGCAGCTTGGTTGCTCCGTCCCGGTCAAAATGCGCCGGTTTTCGAGCGGGCGTTGCCGGTTTGCATCAGTTGCTATTCGAAGCCGCGCGTCTGGCGGATCTGCCCCCACACCATCGGCCCGGCCTGTGCGGATGCGGAGGGTCCGGCGCTGGCGGGCGGGTTCCGCCCCCGCGCCGTGTCTCGAAGGGAGCGACGCGAAAAGTGCGGGTTGCGGGGTTTCACTGGCGGCAGGGGCACGGCTGCGACGGGGCGCGCAGGCAGCGTCGCCAGAAGCGTGTCGAGGACGGCGGCGTGAAGATCGGGCGATTTTTCCAGGTTGAAATGATCGAGCCCGGGTGCGCCCGACAAGTCGTGATTCTCGATCTTGCCCCGGAAGCCGGGACCGTCGACCAGCGGCCGGCCATAGCCGTTGTCGGATTGGAAATAATTGACGAAGCGCCCTTGCGCCTCCTCCACCATGCCGGTCCCCACGGGATCGAACGTGATGACGAGGGACGGCGGCACGCCCAGCTCGGTCATACGCGCGGCCATCCGCAGCGCCGCGTCGGCACCGAGGGAATGGCCGATGACGGCGACGGGGGCGCCGTCATGGCCGCGCGACCAGGCGACGGCGGCGCGCGCCAGTTCGGGCCAGGTGCCGAAGGGATGGACCTCGGCCGCGATGCCGGCGCCGCCGAGCCGGTCGGCGAGGTCGTCGAGCCCATAGGAGAAGACGTTGGCAATCCCGCGCATCAGATAGACGCGGCCGACCACTTCGCCGCGTGCGTCTGCAGTCGGAAGCGTTGTACCAATCCAAACCGCGAGGGCGAACACGCCTCGTCTCATCGTCAGGTCCCCGTCGGCCTCCGATCCCAGCGGCTCCGAATCGCGACAGAGCGGCGGACCGCCGCCACGTGGGGGCACAGAGGTGCCGCTGCCCGGATTCCGCTCCGGCTAAGCTTAACCCTATACCGCATCCCGCCGCGCGGGGGAGGCGATGCGGGGCATAGTAAAGAAAGGGTTTCCGCCGGTCCTGCGGCCGCTCCGGCCTTCGGCTCAGCCGTGCGATGCCTCAGACATCGGCGCTCGGATGCCAGAGCGGTCGGTATCCGTGCGCGAGAGCGGCGAGGGTCGAGAGCGGCGTGAGGAGGGCGAGCGGGCCGTCGGGGCGGGGGCCGGCGTCGCTCCAGCCGCCGAAGCCGAATTTCAGGCGCCGGCTGCCGCGGAGCGCGAAGGCGGTTCCCTCCGCCGCATAGATCGCACCGTCCGGAAGCGCGCCCGCTGCGTGACGCCGCCGCGCGGGATCCGGCCGTTCAGCAGATCTCCGTTCGGCGTGCAGCCGGTGGTCGATCGCCTCTGCGGTCGGGGCCGACATGGCGGAGGCGCCCCCAAATGCGTGGGCAAAAGCCCGCGCCGCATCGCCGCGACAGGCGAAGCAGGGCCGATGGCCGGCGGCGAGCGCCACCACTTCGTCGAGGAAGAACAGTTCCGTATAGCCCGCGCCCATGACGCGGCGCGGCCGCCCCCGTTCGGCAAGCGTGCAGCAGATCCAGCGGCGCGAAGCGAAGGTGCGGCCAAGAAGCGTCCGGGTCGCGGGATCGTGCAGCCGGCCCCCGCGATTGCCCATCAGCAGGCCCCGCTCCGGGACCGCGAGGATCCGCCCGAACGGATCGACCCGGTTCTGGAGCGGCACGGCTCAGCCCGGCTCGCCCACCAGCAGCACATGGAGGCTGCGCGGGCCATGGGCGCCGAGCAGCAGGGTCTGCTCGATATCGGCGGAGCGCGACGGGCCGGTGATCCAATTGACGGTGCGCGGCATTTCCCCGGGGCCATAGGCTGCGCGCACCCGGTCCCACACCGTCTCGTAATCGCCCGCAACGTCGGCCGCTTGCACCACGACGAGGTGATAATCGGGCAACAGGTTCAGGGTCGAGGGATTGTCCGGCCCCGACAGCATCACCACCGTCCCGGATTCGGCGATCCCCGCAAAGGCATGGGATAGGCCGACGAGCTGGCGGCCGTCCGAGGCACCGATCCAGACGTCGAGCGTCGGCTGGAGGTGCCAGGGCAGGTCGGCGAGGCGCGGATCGGCGCCCCGCAGGAGGGCCGGCGGCAGGTTGCGCGCGCGCAGATAGGCCGCGACCGCTTCCGGCACCACCGCCGCGTCCTGCAAATGGTCGAGCGTTCCGGCAGCGGCGAGCACCATCCGCTTGAACAGATCGAGCCGCTCGGCCGGGGGAAGTTGGGCGCGTTGCGGGATCACGCCGCGCGGATGTCCCGCGATCCGGCCGTCGACCTCCTGGCGCCGCGGCGCTTCCGCGCCCGTTACGCCGAGCGCACGCCGGACCGAAGCGAAGACGATGTCGCGTGAACTCATTCCTGCCCCCGCTTTGCCTTGCGTGCGTGCCACTGCGCCTGGAACGTGTCGCCCTCGGGCGCCGGGAAGTCGCGGTGCCGCGTCCAGCCGCCGGCGAGCGGCAAGGTCGAGAAGCGCCCGGCCCGCCAGCCGAGCCGCGACAGGCCCCACATGGCGAGGCGGGTTGCCGGACGATAGAGCCAGCCGCGCCGCGCGAAGAAGCTCCAGACGCCGAGGCCGAAGCGCTGCGGTGCCGGGGTGAGATGGCGCTCGAATTCCTTTTCGCGCCAGTGCCGCATCAGTTTGGGCAGCGGGATGCGCACCGGGCACACCTCCTCGCACCGGCCGCAGAACGTGGAGGCGTTGGGCAGGTTCGCGCCCTTCTCGATGCCGATGATCGAGGGGGTGAGCACTGCGCCCATCGGGCCGGGATAGACCCAGCCATACGCGTGCCCGCCGACCGCGTGATAGACCGGACAATGGTTCATGCAGGCGCCGCAGCGGATGCAGCGGAGCATCTCGCGCAACTGGCCGGCGAGCATGCCGGAGCGGCCATTGTCGAGGATCACGACATGGTATTCGCCCGGCCCGTCGACGTCCTCCGGGCGGCGCGGCCCGGTCGAAAAGGTGGTGTAGACGCTCATTTCCTGGCCGGTGGCCGAGCGCGCGAGCACGCGCAGGAGCTGGCTGACGTCTTCCAGCGTCGGCACCAGCTTCTCCAGCGAGGCGAGCACGATATGCGCCTTCGGCAGGGTCTGGGTCAGGTCGCCATTGCCCTCATTGGTGACGATGATCGAGGTGCCGGTCTCCGCGACGAGAAAATTGGCGCCGGTGATGCCGACATCGGCCTGCAGAAAACGCTGGCGCAGCTCGCCGCGCGCCTCGGCCAGCAGGGCCGTCGGTTCCGACAGATTGCGCTCCGGCGGCAGGTGGGCATGGACGCGGCGGAAATCCGCCTCGACCTGATCCTTGTTGAGATGAATGGCCGGCGCGATGATGTGCGAGGGTGCCTCGCCGCGGATCTGGATCAGATACTCGCCGAGATCGGTCTCGACCGGCTCGATCCCGCAGGCCGCCAGGTGGTCGTTGAGGCCGATCTCCTCGGAGACCATGCTCTTGCCCTTGGTGACGGTCTTCGCGCCCAGCCGCCGGCAGATGTCGGTGACGATGTCCCGCGCCTCCGCCGCGTCGACGGCGAAATGCACGTGCCCGCCGGCGGCCCGCACTTTCGTCTCGTAGCGCTCGAGATAGAGGTCGAGGTGGGCCAGCGTGTGGTTCTTGATATCCCGCGCGCTGTCGCGCAGCGCGTCGAATTCCGGCAGCAGGCCCGCGGCGGCGGTGCGTCGGCCGATGAAGCCCGGACCGACCTTGGAGAGCGCGGATTGCAGCGGCGCGTCGGCCAGGGCCTTCTTGGCATTTTCCTTGAACGCCGGAGATGTGATGTGGACGCTCACGTTCCGCCCTCCCGCCGCGCCATGCCGATCGCCGGCGCCGTTCCAGTCCCGGCCAATACCTCGGCGACATGGCGCACCGCGACCTCGCGGCCCATGCGTTGAAGCTTCCCGGCCATGTTCATCAGGCAGCCGAGATCGCCGGCGAGCAATGTGTCCGCGCCGCTGGCGATCACGTTCGCGGCTTTCTTTTCGACGATGGCGCCGGAAATGTCGGGATATTTGACGCAGAAGGTCCCCCCGAACCCGCAGCAGACGTCCGCGTCCGCCATTTCGCGCAATTCCAGGCCTTCAACCGATTGAAGCAGCAGGCGCGGCTGGTCGTGGACGCCGAGTTCGCGCAGCCCCGAACAACTGTCGTGGTAGGTGACGGTGCCGTCATAGCGCGCCGCGACCGCGCGTAGGCCCCGCACGTCGACGAGGAAGGCCATCAGTTCGTGGACCTTGGCGCAGAACCGGGCGACGCGCGGCATCCAATCGGGTTCGCCGACGAACAGTTCGGGATAATGCGTCTTGATCATGCCGGCGCAGGAGCCGGACGGCACGACCACATAATCGAAGGTCTCGAACGCCGCGATGGTCTGCTCGGCGAGGGCGCGGGTCGTGATGCGGTCGCCGGAATTGAAGGCGGGCTGACCGCAGCAGGTCTGGCGCGGCACGTCGACCTCGCATCCGGCTTGCGCGAGGAGCTGCGCGGCGGCGAAGCCGATGCCGGGCCGGATCGTGTCGACGAGGCAGGTGACGAAGAGCCCGACCGAAGGCGGCCGCTTTTCGCTGGGGGAGGACATCGGCGGGGCGTCTCTTCCGGCTGCCGGCGGCGATGCCGGGCGCGTCGCGCGCATGGTCGATCGTGAACCGGCGCCGGGCCGAAATCCAGGCCGGCCGACGCTGCGTATGGAGATCGCCTCTATAACATTGGAGCGGTTCGAATGAAACGCGGTGCCGCCGTCCGGGCCGAGCCCGGTTCCGCCCCGTCGCCGTCAGGCGATGATCAGCCGCGTGCCGGGCTTCAACGCCGCCGCGAGACGTCGCAATTCGGCCAAAGGCATCGCGACGCAGCCCTCGGTCGGGGTCAAACCGGGCCGTGCGACATGGATGAAAACGGCGGAGCCGCGTCCCGCAACCCGCGGCCGCATATTGTGGTCGAGCACCAGCACCAGGTCATAGAGTCTGTCTTCGCGGCGCATATGTTCGTGCGAAGCCGCGAGCGGGCGCCGAACGGGACGGTTGTAGCGCCGGTCGCCCGGATCATCGCACCAGCCGTCGTCGGGCGCGATCGGGCGCGTGGGGAGGCGGGTGCGGGGACGCGGCAGACGGTCGGCGCGGTAGAGGAGGCGCAGGATGCGCCAGGTGCCGGCCGGGGTCCGGCCGTCGCCCTCGCGCTTGTCGCGAGCGATTCCGCCGCGTCCGAGCGCGACCGGAAAGGCGCGGTTTCCCACCTTCATCACGCCGCGCCGGCCGGGTCCGGGGAGGGCGCGAACGCGAATCGGAGGGATCCCCACAGAAGATTGTGCCATCAATCCCCACAATATTACCGTCCGGACGTGAAATCCGAGAGGAAATTTGCACCATTGCATGCACATGCTGTACTTGCCCGATTCGCGTTCCCGCAAGGGCACGGAGGAGTTTGATGGCCAATGCGTGGAAGATCCTGGTAGTCGAGGACGACCCGGAGCTGCGCGAAGCTTTGGTCGAGCAGCTCGCGCTTCAGGATGAGTTCGAGCCCGTGCCCGTGGGCACCGCCGGGGCGGCGATCGAGGCCGCGAAGAACGGGGCGATCGATCTCGTCATCATGGATGTCGGCCTGCCCGACATGGACGGGCGCGACGGCGTGCGCCAGATGCGCGCCAACGGCTTCAAGGCGCCGGTCATCATGCTGACCGCGCACGACACCGACAACGACACCATCCTCGGGCTCGAGGCGGGTGCGAACGACTATGTCGTGAAGCCGTTCCGTTTCGCCGTCCTGCTGGCCCGGCTGCGCGCCCAGATGCGCAGTCACGAGGCGAGCGAGGACGCGGTGTTCGCGATCGGCCCCTACAGCTTCCGTCCCGGGGCCAAGATGCTGGTCACCGAGCGCGGCTCCAAGATCCGGTTGACCGAGAAGGAAACCGCGATCCTGCGCTATCTCTATCGTGCCGGAAAGACGCCGGTGGCGCGCGAGACGCTGCTTCAGGAGGTCTGGGGCTACAATTCCGGCGTGACGACCCACACGCTCGAGACCCACATCTACCGGCTGCGGCAGAAGATCGAACCGGATCCTTCCACGCCGACCCTGCTGGCCACCCAGGCTGGCGGCTACAAGCTCGTGCCGTGACGAAAGCTCCAGCCTTAGGGGGAGGGAGACCGTGAGCCTCGAGCAGGACGTCGCCGCGTTGCAAGGCGTCCCCACCTTCGAGGTGCTCCCACCCGAGGCATTGCGCAGCCTCGCCATCAGCGCCGAGATTCACGAGCTGAAGGCTGGGGACGTGCTGTTCCGCGCCGGGGAAATCTCTGACGCAGGCTATGTCGTTCTGTCCGGCCGCATCGAACTGGTGACGGAACAAGCCGGCCGCCGCCGCCGCTTGTGTGAGCTTCTGTCCGGCGCCTTGGTGGGCGAGACCGCCTTGTTCGTCGCTTCGCCGCGCCCCGCCACCGCGCGGGCGCTCGAAGCCGCCACGGTGTTGCGCATTTCCCGCCCGGTCTTCGTGCGGGTGCTGGAAGGCTTTCCCGAAGCCGCCACCCTCTTGCGCGCGCAATTTGCCGAACGCCTTGAAGCCACGCTCGGCGCGCTCGACGCCTTGCGGCGGGAAAAGTTCGATTCGCCGTCCCGCCCCGCGGCTCGTCGGCGGTGACGGGCAGGACCGCCGGTGCCCATTCCCCTGGAGCTCCAGCACGCCTCCGAGGATTTCGAGCGCTTCCTCGCCGATGCGCGTGACACCTCCGGCCTCGCCACCCGAAACCAGACCTACACCATGGTCGAAGGTGTCCTCCACACCTTCCGGCGCCGTCTCACCCCCGCCGAGGCGATCGACTTTGCGCAGGTCCTCCCGCCGGTGCTGCGGGCGATCTTCGTCGCCGACTGGGACATTACCTCGGCGCCCGTGCCGTTCTGTGACCGCGCCGGACTCACGCGTGAGGTAAAGGGGCTGCGCCGGCACCACAATTTCGCGCCCGAGACGTGCATCGCCGACGTGTCCGCCGCCCTGCGCCGCGCGACCGATGGCGCCGCCCTCGATGCCGTTCTGGATCGCGTCGGCCCCGCTGCCGCCGAGTTCTGGCGCGTGCCCTCCGGCGGCTAAACCTCGAACGTCACCGCCACCGGCACATGGTCGGACGGCCGCTCCCAGCTCCGCGCCTCCCGCAGCACGGTCATGGCTCGCGCGTGCGGCGCCAGCGACGGGCTGGTCCAGACATGGTCGAGGCGGCGGCCGCGATCGTTCGCCGTCCAGTCCGGGGAGCGGTAGCTCCACCAGGTGAACAGCTTCTCCTCCGGCGGCACGAAATGGCGCATGACGTCCACCCAAGGGCCGGTCGCCTGAAAGCGCCGCATCCGCTCGACCTCGACCGGAGTGTGGCTGACCACGGTCAGCAATTGCTTGTGGCTCCACACGTCGGTTTCCAGCGGCGCGATGTTGAGATCGCCGACCAGGACGGTGTGTGCCTGGGCCCGCGCCTGTTCCGGCAGGCGCTCCCAGGCGATCAGCTCGTCCAGGAAAGCGAGCTTGTGGGCGAATTTCGGATTGAGGTCGGGATCGGGAATGTCGCCGCCGGCCGGCACATAGAAATTGTGAACCGTGAAGGGTGTGGCGAGCCCCGCTTCGGCCCCGAGAGTGACCGCGATGTGCCGCGCGTCGCCCTTGCCGCAGAATTCGCGCTTCTCGATCGCTGCGAACGGCAGGCGCGAGAAAGTGGCGACGCCGTGCCAGCCCTTCTGGCCGTTCAGCGCGATGTGGGGAAAGCCGAGATCGCGGATCGCCGCGAGGGGGAAGCGGTCATCCTGGCACTTGGTCTCCTGCAGGCACAGAATGTCCGGCTGGAGCCGCGCCACGGCGTCTCGCAGGATGTCGAGGCGGATGCGGACGGAATTGATGTTCCAGGTGCAGACGGTGAGATTCTGGGGCAAGGGACACCATGATCGGGGAGCGGGCCAGACTTAGCCGCCGCGCGCCGCGCCCACAAGCGAGGCCTGCGCCGCGCGCGCCGGACGCCCGTCAGCCATGACCGATTGGTCCTTGCCAGTAGGGGGCGCGCCCCGCGATAAGACAGCGCATGTTTCGAGCGAGGGAGGCTTTCATGTATCGCGACGTCCAGCTTCATATTGCCGGCCAGTGGCGCGCTGCCGAGGGCGGGCGCACCCTTCCCGTGCTCAACCCCGCCACCGAGGAAGAGATCGGCACGGTCGCCCATGCGGCGCGCAGCGATCTCGATGCCGCGCTCGAGGCGGCCGCCGGCGGTTTCAAGACCTGGTCCAAGGTGTCGGCCTATGACCGCGCAAAGGTGATGCGCAAGGCGGCCGACCTGCTGCGCGAGCGCGTCGCCGACATCGCCCGGCTGATGACGCTGGAACAGGGCAAGCCGCTGCCCGAGGCGCGGATGGAAACGCTCGCCGCCGCCGACATCATCGACTGGTTCGCCGAGGAGGCGCGCCGCGCCTACGGGCGGGTGATCCCGGCGCGCGCCGCGGGCGTCTATCAGCTCGTCATCAAGGAGCCGGTCGGCCCGGTCGCGGCGTTCACGCCCTGGAACTTCCCGATCAACCAGGTGGTGCGCAAGCTCTCCGGCGCGCTCGCCGCTGGCTGCTCGATCATCGTCAAGGCGCCGGAAGAGACCCCGGCCTCGCCGGCCGAACTGATCCGCTGCTTCGTCGATGCCGGCGTGCCGGCGGGCGTGATCGGCCTCGTCTATGGCGTGCCGGCCGAGATCAGCGAATATCTCATTCCCCACCCGACCATCCGCAAGGTGACCTTCACCGGCTCCACCCCGGTCGGCAAGAAGCTGGCGGCGCTCGCCGGCGCGCATATGAAGCGCGTGACGATGGAACTCGGCGGCCATTCGCCGGTGATCGTGTTCGAGGATGCCGATATCGACGCCGCGGCCAAGCAGATCGCGGGCGCGAAGTTCCGCAATGCCGGGCAGGTCTGTGTCTCGCCGACCCGCTTCATGGTGCAGGAAAAGGCTTACGACCAGTTCGTCGACCGCTTCGTCGCTTATGCCAAGACCGTCCGGGTCGGCAACGGGCTGGAGGAGGGGACCCAGATGGGTCCGCTGGCCAACGAGCGCCGCGTTCCCGCCATCGAGGCGCTGCTCGCCGATGCCCAGCAAAAGGGCGCGGAGGTGCGCACCGGCGGCAACCGCATCGGCAACAAGGGTTATTTCTTCGAGCCGACGGTCGTGACCGGCGTGTCGCGCGAGATGCGGATGATGAACGAGGAGCCGTTCGGCCCGCTCGCCATGATCTTCCCGTTCGCGGATTTCGACGAGGCGGTGGCGGAGGCCAACCGGCTGCCCTACGGCCTCGCCTCCTATGCCTATACCCGTTCGGCGAAGACCGCGAACGCCATCGCCGCCTCGGTCGAGGCGGGCATGATGACGATCAATCATCTCGGCCTTGCTCTGCCGGAAGTGCCGTTCGGCGGCGTGAAGGATTCGGGCTTCGGCTCGGAGGGCGGCACCGAAGCGATCGAGGCCTATCTCAACCCGAAGTTCGTCTCTCAGGCCGGTCTCTGAACGACGCGCCGCGCCCGGTCGGGATTTCCCCTCCGGGCGCACAGGGGGCAGGAAGCGCACCCGGCCCCGCCCGTGTTCCGCGGACGGTCGGCGCATGCCGCGGGCCGCACGCCATCCCGACCCCCCCTTGAGAATCCCTGGCCTGGTTGCGCGCAGCGGAGCCGCAGCGTCGGTGCGGAGCGGCGAAAATGCCGCTTTGCTCTGTGTTTCGTCCCGCGTTATGTAGTCGTCATACATAGCGCTGGGAGAGCCGAAGCGTGCCGATCGAAGCCCTCGTCACTTTGAAGAGCGAGAGCCTGTCGCCGGTCGGCCGCGAGCGCATCCGGCTGCTCGAGGCGGTGGCGCGGGAAGGCTCGATCTCGGCGGGGGCGAAGGCCGTCGGTCTCACCTATAAGGCGGCCTGGGACGCGCTCGACGCGATGGCGAATCTGTTCGGCCAGCCGCTCCTGGAAACCCGCGCCGGCGGCCGCGCCGGCGGCGGCGCATCCCTGACCCCGACCGGACAGCGCGTCATCGTCGCGTTCAACCGGCTCGAGGCCGAGATGGCCCGGGTGGTGCGGGCGATATCGCCGGATCTCGCGGGCACCGGCATTTCCCCCCTCAACCTGATGTCGGGGTTCCTCATGAAGACCAGCGCCCGCAACGCCCTGCGCGGCACGATCATCGACATCGTCGCCGATGCGCTCGCCGCCGAGGTGGCGGTCGAGGTCGCCGATGCGACGGTGATCCACGCTCTGGTGACGTCGGAAAGCGTCCGCACGCTCGGCCTGTGCGTCGGGCGCGATGCGGTGGTCCTGGTCAAGGCCCCGTTCGTCGTGGTCGCCCCGGGCGACGTGCCGCCGCGCACCTCGTTCCGCAATTGCCTGCACGGGATCGTCCAGCGGGTGGAGGCGGGGGCGGTCGGTGCCGAGGTGGTGCTCGATATCGGCGGCGGCAAGACGCTCGCGGCCACCATCACCGCCCACAGCGCCCAGGCCCTGAACCTCGCACCGGGCAAGCCGGCTTTCGCGCTGATCGAGGCGGCGCACGTCATTCTCGCCATCGACTGAGGGCCTAAACATGCGACTGCCCAAAGCTTTCAACGTTTTCGCCGCGGGCCTCGCCCTTGCCCTTCTCCTTGCCGGCCGGCCGGCCGCCGCCGACCAGACGCATGTCGCGGTCGCGGCCAATTTCACTGGCGCCGCAAAGGAGATCGCCGCCGCCTTCGCGCAGAAGACCGGCCATGAGGCGGTGCTGAGCTTCGGGGCGTCGGGCCAATTCTACGCCCAGATCACCCAAGGCGCGCCGTTCCAGGTCTTCCTGTCGGCGGACGAGGAGCGGCCGCGCAAGCTGGTCGCCGACGGCCTCGCCCCGGCCGAGAGCCGCTTCACCTATGCAATCGGCAAGCTCGTCCTCTGGAGCCGCACCGCCGGGCTGGTGACCGGCGAGGCGACGCTTCGTTCCGGCAGCTTCGCCAAGATCGCCATCGCCAATCCCGCCGCCGCGCCCTATGGGGCCGCCGCTATCGAGACGATGAAGGCCGTGAAGCTCTACGAGATGCTTCAGCCCAAGATCGTGCAGGGCAATTCCATCGCCCAGACCTTCCAGTTCGCCGATACCGGGAACGCCGAACTCGGCTTCGTCGCCCTCTCTCAGGTGATCGATGCTGCGGGCTCGCGCTGGGTGGTCCCCCAAGATCTTTACACGCCGATCCGGCAGGATGCGGTGCTCCTCGCCAAGGGCGTCGACAGTGCCGCAGCCGAGGCCTTCCTCGTCTTCCTCAGAAGCCCCGAGGCACGTGCCATCATCGAGCGCTACGGCTACGCCTTCGGCGCATCGAGCTGAGCCGCGATGGACCCGCTTTTCGATGCGATGTGGCCGTCGGTCCGTCTCACGCTGGAACTGGCCGCCCTGACCACCCTGCTTCTGTTGATCGTCGGCACGCCGCTCGCATGGTGGCTCGTCCGCGCGCGCGTCTGGTGGAAAGAGCCAGTGGCGGCGATCGTGTCGTTGCCGCTGGTCCTGCCGCCGACCGTGCTCGGCTTCTACCTTCTCATCGCGCTCGGTCCGGACGCGCTGGGCGGCCTGATTGGGCCGGCTTTCGGGCTTCGCACCCTCGCCTTCACCTTCGAGGGGTTGGTGATCGGATCGGTGATCTATTCTCTGCCGTTCGTCGTCCAGCCGCTGCGCAATGCATTCGCGGCGGTGGGAGACCGCCCGCTGGAGGTCGCCGCGACGCTGCGCGCCTCGCCCTGGCGCGCCTTCTGGAGCGTTGCGGTGCCGCTCGCCCGTCCGGGCTTCCTCTCCGCCTGCGTCCTCGGCTTCGCCCATACCGTCGGCGAGTTCGGCGTCGTCCTCATGATCGGCGGCAATATTCCCGGGGAGACGAAGGTGCTTTCGATCGCGCTTTACGACTTCGTCGAGACCGCGCAATGGCGCGAAGCGCATATCCTCGCCGCCGGACTGGTGGTGTTCGCCTTCTGCGTCATTCTCGCGATGGCATTGATCGAGAAGCGTACCTTGAAGGCGGGCGCATGACCCAGGCGACGGGGGCGCCCGGAACCATCGAGGCCGCCTTTTCCGGACGGATCGGCGCGTTTGCGCTGGACGCCGCCTTCAGCGTGCCGGCGCGGGGCGTCACGGCGCTGTTCGGGCCGTCCGGCTGCGGCAAGACGACCGTGCTGCGCTGCATGGCCGGGCTGACCCGTCTCGACGGCCGGTGCCTCGTCGATGGCGACGTCTGGCAGGACGCGCGCCAATTCCGCCCGGCGCACCGCCGCCCCGTCGGCTACGTGTTCCAGGAGGCGAGCCTGTTCCCGCATCTCTCGGTGCGGCGCAACCTGCTTTATGGCGCGCCGCTTGTGCCGCCGCCGCGGTCCATCGCCTTCGACGAGGTGGTCCGGCTTCTCGGGCTCGCGCATCTGCTCGACCGCGGGCCGCATCATCTCTCCGGCGGCGAACGCCAGCGCGTCGCGGTCGGCCGCGCCTTGCTCTCCCAGCCGCGGCTGCTGCTGATGGACGAGCCCTTGTCCGCGCTCGACCGGGCCACCAAGGACGAGATCCTGCCCTTCCTCGAGCGGCTCCACGGGGCGCTCGATCTGCCGGTCCTCTATGTCAGCCACGACATGGCGGAGGTCGAGCGGCTCGCCGACCGCCTTGTCCTGCTGGAGCGGGGCCGGGTCCTCGCCTGCGGGCCGCTCGCTGCGCTCCAGAGCAACCCGGATCTGCCGCTCGCCACCACCCGCGACGCGGCGGTCAGCCTCGACGGCATCGTCGAGAGCTATGACGGCGCCGACGGCCTGATCGCGCTCGCGGTGCGCGGCGCGCGCTTTCTGGTGCCCGCCCCGCCGGGCGAGATCGGTGCGCGCCGGCGGCTCAGCATCGCTGCGGGCGATGTCAGTCTGGCGCTCGAAATGCCGCGCGCCAGCACCATCCTCAATGTGGTCGATGCCAGAATTCTCTCCGTCACCGCGCTTCGCAGCCATGAGATGACGCTGGTTCTCGGGCTCGGCGCGGACGGTGCAGGCGACCGGCTGCTCGCCCGGGTCACGCGCCGCTCCTTCGTCCAGCTCGATCTGCGCGTCGGGCTCGCGGTGCACGCGCAGGTGAAGGGTGTCGCCCTCGCAGCCGCCGGAAGCCCCCCGGCGGGTGTGTCGGGCGCCTGACGGTGGCGCCCGCGTCGCCTCAGCCGACGGTCCGGTCTATCATCGGACAGCGCGTGGCTGGGGCGCGCGACCGGGAGCGGGACGGACGCATGAGAGACCATCGCATGGCCGGTCTGACCGGCGCGGTGCTGGCGGGCGGCAAGGCCCGCCGCATGGGGCACGTCAACAAGGCGCTGGTCACGGTCGGCGGCGCGCCGGTTATCGACCGCATCCTCGATCGCCTCGCGGAGACCTGCGGCCATGTCATGGTGGTCGCCAACGACCCGGAGCCCTATAGGGAGCGCGGCATCGCTGTGGTGCCGGACGCCGTGCCGGGGCATGGCGCACTCGGCGGGCTCCATGCGGCGCTGCTGAATGCCCCGACGCCGGCGGTGTTCGTCTGCGGCTGCGACATGCCCTTCATCTCGACCGCCTTGATTCGGCATCTCGCACACATGCTCGGCCCGGCCGATGCGGTGGTGCCGCGCGACGGTTACGGGCTCCAGCCGCTCCATGCCGTCTACGCGGCGCGGATTGCGCCCCTGATCCCACCTTTTCTGATGCGCGGCGAGCTCCGGATGGAGCGGTTCGTGGCGTCCCTCGACGCCCGCATCCTGCCCCCGGCAGATATTGCGCCTTATGCCGAGGAGGCCGAAATCTTCTTCAATATCAACACGCCGGCCGATCTCGATCAGGCGCGCGCAAAATCCGGGATGGTCTGATCCGAGCCGCGGGCGCGCCGTGTTGACGCGTTGCGGAGGTAATGTGAAGCTCCCGCGACGAGCCGCGAACGGGGGGACGCGATTTTGGCGGGGAAAGATGCGGCTCAGGGCTCGCTCGGCGTATGGGCCTGCACCTGTTTGGTGATCGGCAACGTGGTCGGGTCGGGCTTCTTCCTGGCACCGGCGGCCCTGGCGCCGTACGGCACGGTCGCGCTGATCGGCTGGCTCGTCATGTCGGTCGGTGCCATGTGCCTCGGCCTGGTGTTCGCGCGGCTCGGGCGGATCGCCCCCGCCGCCGGCGGTCCTTATGCCTATACGCGGATGGGGTTTGGCGAATTCGCCGGGTTTCTGATCGCCTGGGGCTACTGGATTTCGATGTGGGCCTCCCAGCCCGCGATCGCGCTCGCCTTTGTCGGCTATCTCCGGGTGTTCTTCCCCGGCTTGTCCGATCATCCCATCCTCAATCTTCTGCTGGCGCTGGCTGCGATGTGGGCCGTCGCGCTGGTGAACATGCGCGGCGTGAAGGAGGCAGGGCAGCTTCAGATCCTCATGGTCAGCGTCAAGCTGGTGCCCTTCCTCGGCGTCGCGCTGATCGGGCTGGTCTGGGTCGACTGGAGCCACTTCACACCGATCAATCCGACCCCGGACCCGTTCTTCGTCGCCCTCTCGGCCACCGCGCCTTTGACCATGTTCGCCTTTCTCGGCATCGAATCGGCGACCGTCCCGGCGGGCGACGTTCGGGATCCCAAGCGCACCATCTTTCTCTCGACCGTCATCGGCACCGCCACCGCGGCTTTGATCTTCACCCTCGGGACGCTGGTGGTGATGGGGGTGATGGGGCGCACCGCGCTCGCCCAGTCCTCCGCGCCGTTCGCAGACGCCGCTTCGATCATGTGGGGACCCTGGGCCGGCTATGTGATCGCCGCCGCCGCGATGCTGTCCTCGCTCGGCGCGCTCAACGGCTGGACCCTAATGATGTCGCAGGTGCCGATGGCGGCGGCGCGCAACGGTGTGCTGCCGCAGGTGTTCGCCGACTTGAACGCCAACGGCGTTCCGGCGCGGGGCATTGCGATCTCGGTCGGCCTGTCTTCGCTGCTCTTGACGCTGCAGACCAGCGGGGCGGGTGCGCTGATCGCGGTCTACGACTTCGTCGTCGAGCTTTCGACCGTCGCCGAGATGATCCCGTACGTTTTCTGCTGCCTGGTGGAGGGTGCGCTCTATCTGACCCTCGGCCGCAGAATCGGCTATTTCAGCCCGCGCACCTATCTGCCGATCGCCTTCGTCGCCTTCCTCTTCGCGATGTGGACAATCTACGGCTCCGGCCCCACGGCGGGGATGTGGGGGCTCCTGCTGCTCCTGTCCGGCTTGCCGATCTACATCTTGCTCCATCACAAAAGAGCCGGAACTGACGCCGCGCAAAGTTCCGCCGCCGATTAGGGCCGACCATGCCGCGCGGAAGCCGACACGGGAGGTCGAGGATGGCGCGGATGAGGCAGGAGGATCTCGGCAAGCGGATCCTGATGGTCCATGCGATGGTCCACCAGGAGACGGCGGCGGGGCGGGCCGCCCGGGCGCTGCTCCAGGAACTCGAGAGCCAGGACGTCGAGGTGGTTACCGCGACCGCCTGCGCCGATGCGACGCTGCTGTTCGCCGCCGATGCGGCGTTCCAGGCGGTCCTTCTGGACTGGGACGTCTCGGGCGACGACGACCATGCCGCCGCCCTCGCGGTGCTCGCCGCGATCCGTGCCCGCAATGCCGCAGTGCCGGTCTTCCTGTGCGCCGACCGCTCGCTTGCCTCCACCATTCCCCTTGAAGCCATGGGCCAGGTGGACGATTTCGTCTGGCTGCTCGAGGACACGCCGCGTTTCATCGCCGGGCGCGTGGTTGCCGCGATCGGCCGCTATCGCGAAAAAGTCCTGCCGCCGATGTTCGGCGCGCTGGTGCGGTTCTCCCAGGTTCACGAATATTCCTGGCACACCCCCGGCCATACCGGCGGAACCGCCTTCCTGAAGCATCCGGCAGGGCGCGCCTTCTTTGAATTCTTCGGCGAGAACATGTTCCGCGCGGATCTCTCGATCTCGGTCGGCGAACTCGGCTCGCTGCTCGACCATTCCGGGCCCATCGGCGCGGGCGAGGCCTATGCCGCCCGGGTGTTCGGCGCGCACCGCTCCTACAGCGTCACCAACGGCTCATCGACCTCGAACCGGGTCATCCTCATGGCGAGCGTGACGCGCGACCAAGTGTGCCTGTGCGATCGCAACTGCCACAAGAGCGCCGAGCACGCGATGACGCTGTCCGGCGCGATCCCGACTTATCTGATGCCGTCCCGCAATGGGCTCGGCATTATCGGCCCGATCCCGCCCGCCAGCCTCGCGCCGACGGCGATCGCCGAGGCCATCGCGGCCAATCCGCTGATGCGCCCGGGGATCGACCGCACGCCGGTCCACGCCATCGTCACCAATTCGACCTATGACGGGCTCTGCTACAACGTCGCCCGGGCCGAGGACCTGCTCGGCCGCAGCGTCGACCGGCTGCATTTCGACGAAGCCTGGTACGGCTATGCGCGGTTCAACCCGCTGTATCGCGGCCGGTTCGCGATGCACGGCGAACCCGCCGACCACGACGCGACCCGGCCGACCGTGTTCGCCACCCAGTCCACGCACAAGCTTCTGGCGGCCCTCTCGCAGGCCTCCTTCATCCATGTGCGAGACGGCCGCCGGCCGATCCCGCACGCCAGGTTCAACGAAGCGTTCATGATGCACGCCTCGACCTCGCCGAACTACGCCATCATCGCCTCCAACGATGTCAGCGCCGCGATGATGGACGGGCCGTCCGGCCGGGCGCTGACCACCGAATCGATCCGCGAGGCGGTGGCTTTCCGGCAGATCATGGCGCGGCTGAATGCCGACTATGCCGCGCTCGGCACCTGGTTCTTCACCACCTGGCAGCCGGACACGGTCGATGACCCCGCGGCTGGCGGGCCTGTCGCCTTCCATCTCGCGGACCCGGACCATCTCGTCACCGATCCGTCCTGCTGGGTGCTCGAACCCGGCGCTTCCTGGCACGGTTTCGCCGGCCTCGATGCCGGCTGGTGCATGCTCGATCCCATCAAGGTCTCGGTGGTCACCCCGGGCATGTCGGCGGCCGGGGACCTGGCGGAGACCGGCATCCCGGCCGCGCTCGTCAGCCTCTATCTCGACCGGCAGGGTATCGTGGTCGAGAAGACCACCGACTTCACCATCCTGTTCCTCTTCTCCCTCGGCATCACCAAGGGCAAATGGGGGACGCTGGTCAGCGAGCTTGCCGACTTCAAGCGCGACTATGACGCGAACGTGCCGCTCGCGCAGGTGTTGCCGGACCTGGTGGCATTGGCGCCGAAGCGCTACGGCGCCCTCGGGCTGAGAGATCTCGCGGACGAAATGTTCGCCGCGATGAAGGCGCTGAAGACCACGGCCGCCATGTCGGCCGCCTTCTCCGGCCTCCCCGTCCCGGACCTGTCGCCGGTCGAAGCTTATGAGCGGCTGGTCAAGGGCGAGGTGGAACGCCTGCCTTTGGCGGCGATGGCGGGCCGTACCGTGGCGACCGGCATCGTGCCCTATCCGCCCGGGATCCCGCTTCTGATGCCGGGCGAGAATGTCGGTCCCGCCGATGGGCCGGCACTCGCCTATCTCAGGGCGCTCGAAGCGTTCGACGCGCAGTTTCCCGGCTTCGCCCATGACACCCACGGCGTCGAGGTCGAGGACGGGATCTACCACGTCCTCTGCATCGTCCGCTGACCGGACGGGAGGGATCCATGGCTCAGGATGCGTCCGTCGCCGCCGCGCCGAAGAAGATCGGCCTGATCGCCGCCACCCTCATGGTGGCCGGCAACATGATGGGCTCCGGCGTCTTCATGCTGCCGGCCAATCTCGCCGCAACCGGCGGCATCGCGATCTTCGGCTGGCTCGTCACCATCGTCGGCGCGGTCTCGCTGGCGCTCGTCTTCGCCAAACTGGCCGCCATGGACCCGGCGGCCGGCGGCCCCTACGCCTATGCCCGCAAGGCATTCGGCGACTATATGGGCTACCAGACCAATCTCATCTACTGGCTCGCCAATGTGGTCGGCAATGTCGGGCTGGCGGTGGCGGGGCTCGGCTATCTCTCGAGCTTCTTTCCCGCCCTCAAGGATCCCCTGGTTTCGGCTTTGGCGCAGATCGCTCTGGTCTGGTTCTTCACCTATGCCAACATACTCGGCCCCAATTTCGTGGGTCGGCTCCAATCCTTCACCACCTCTTTCGCTCTGGTGCCGATCGTCGGCATGGCGCTGCTCGGCTGGTTCTGGTTCTCGGGAGAGACCTATGCCGCAGGCTGGAACGTCTCGGGGCAGGACTCCTTCTCGGCCATCGGCGCCACGCTGAATTTCACGCTCTGGGCCTTCATCGGCGTCGAGACCGCGTCGGTGTCGGCGGGCGTCGTGGAGAATCCGCGCCGCAACGTGCCGATCGCGACCGTTCTGGGCGTGGTCATCGCGGCGGTGTGCTACGTGCTCTCGTCCTCGGTCATCATGGGCATGATCCCGAACAAGGAATTGGTGGCCTCCTCCGCGCCGTTCGCCGACGCAGCGCGGCTGGCGCTCGGCGATACCGCGGCGGGCGTCGTGGCCGCCTGCGCCGCCATCGGGTGCCTCGGATCGCTTGCCGGCTGGACCCTGCTGGTGGGCCAGACCGCCAAGGCGGCCGCGGATGACGGCCTGTTTCCGAATCTGTTCTCGAAGGTCAATTCCAAGGGCGTGCCGTCGCTGGGTCTCGCCGTCGTTGCGATCATCATGAGCGTACAGGTGCTGGCCACCATGTCGCCGACAGCGAGCGAACAATTCGGTAAGATCGCCTCGATCGCGGTGATTATGACCCTGCTGCCCTACATCTATTCCGCGATCGCGCTGAAGGTGCTGGGCTACAAGGCGATGCCGCACGGCGAATACGGCGTCTACACCATGATCGCGCTGGTGGCGGCCGTCTATTCGCTGTGGGCTCTGGTCGGATCGGACGGCAACCAGACCCGCTGGTCGCTGATCTTCGTCATCTCGACCATGGTGTTTTACGCCATCGCGTTGAACCAC
Source organism: Aquabacter spiritensis (assembly GCF_004346185.1). Classification (GTDB taxonomy): domain Bacteria; phylum Pseudomonadota; class Alphaproteobacteria; order Rhizobiales; family Xanthobacteraceae; genus Aquabacter; species Aquabacter spiritensis. The sequence continues at coordinate 326,916 of NZ_SMAI01000002.1, forward strand.
AAGCGCGACGTCGAGGCCGGGACGGTCAAGACCGGCGGGGCCGCACCGCGCTGGGTGCGGTATGCGACGCTGGCGGTCACCATCGCCGCCCTCGGCTTGATGTTCTGGGATTCGGTCGGCCGGCACACGCCCGGCCTGCTCCACACCCGCTCGCCGGCGCCTTTGTCCGCGCCCGCGTCCGCGCCGTGACACGCGCGACGGGCCGCCGCCGGAGCCTGCAGGCTCTTCATGCGTGATGAAGACCGGAACCGATCGAAACGCGCTGCATCTCGATCGGAAGGCGTTATCGCCTAGAGGGCGCGCCGATCAGCTTGTTTCGCCCTGATCGGATCAGGCTCTAGACGAAGATGCCGAGCGCCTGGAGATAGAGGTCGACGATCGCCTCGTGCTCCTTGCGCTCGTCGGCGTCCTCCCGGCGGATCTTCAGGATGGTGCGCAGGGCCTTGACGTCGAATCCGTTGGCCTTGGCTTCGGCGAACACGTCCTTGATGTCGTCGGCGATGGCCTTCTTCTCCTCCTCCAGGCGCTCGATGCGCTCGATGAAGGATTTCAGCTGTTCCTTGGCGAAGCCCGCGGGGGCATCCGTAACGTCTTCCGACACGAGGGCCTACTCCTGAAGCCAGACAAGGGCGGGATAGGGCCGAAATGCGGGCTCCACGTCAAGGACGTGTCCCCGCAATCCACCTGCCGACGTGCGTCCTTCGGAACCCGCCGCAGCGTCAAGGGTCAATGTTCGAGCTTCGCGGCGGCGAAAGCCGCCGTCTGGGCCGGGGTCGCGTCGCGCTGGTGCTGCGCCTTCCACTCCTCGTAGCTCATGCCGTAGATTGCCTGCCGGCTCTCGTCCTTCGTAAGGGGCAGGCCTTCCTGCTGCGCGGCTTCGAGATACCAGTTGGACAGGCAGTTCCGGCAGAAGCCGGCGAGGGTCATGAGATCGATATTCTGGACGTCGGGACGGGCGCGCAGATGGTCGCGCAGACGGCGGAAGGCCGCGGCTTCCAGGCGCTCGCGCATGGGATCGGGGAGGGTGGGATCGGGCGAGGACGTCATGGCATGTGTCTCCTGCCTCTCCATGTGGCCGGGCGGGTTCCCGGGCACAAGAGGCGGCCTGCCTCGTTATCGCCCCGATCGCTCATCACAAGGCGGTTCGCTCGCCATCTTGAGCCGAGGTATTGACGCCCTGCGCCCGCAAAGGCAGACACCGCCATCCATGCCCTGCCGCCGCCCGTTCCCATGAAGAAACGTCGCCACGCCGCCTGGGCTCCGCTCCTCGGTCTCGCGCTTTCGCTCGGGTCTCTCGCCGTCTCCGCGGTACCGGCCGCGGCGGATTTCCGGCTGTGCAACCGCACCCAGAGCCGGGTCGGCGTCGCCGTCGGCTACAAGGACAACGAGATCTGGATCACCGAGGGCTGGTGGAACGTCGCCGCCAATACCTGCGAGACGCTGCTGCGCGGCGACCTCGTCGCGCGCTTCTATTATCTCTATGCCGTCGACTATGATCAGGGCGGGGAGTGGTCCGGGCGCGCCTTCATGTGCACGCGCGACAAGGAGTTTACCATCCGCGGCATTGAGGATTGCCTGGCACGCGGCTTCGACCGCACCGGGTTCATGGAGGTGGATACCAAGGAACAGCGCGGCTGGACCGTCCAGCTGACGGAGAAGACCCAGGTCGATTCGGTACGGCCCTCCGCCGTGTCGCCGATTCCCGGCGGTGCTCCGATGCCGACCCCCAACCCCGCGCAGCGGTCCAAGACTCCCTGAGGGCCGCCCCTCGCAGGGGAGGGGCGGCGAGCGCGCCATCCGGACGCCAAGGGAGACGCTTATGAGACGCCAGCGCCGCACCAAGATTGTCGCAACCCTCGGACCGGCCTCCTCCGACCCGGAGGTGATCGAGCGGCTGTTCGTCGCCGGCGCCGACGTGTTCCGAATCAATATGAGCCACACGCCGCACGACAAGCTGCGCAGCTTCGTGGCGGCCATCCGGGCAATCGAAGAGAAGCACGCCCGGCCGATCGGCATCCTGGTGGATCTCCAGGGGCCGAAACTGCGCCTCGCCACCTTCGCGGGCGGCTCCGCCGTGCTGGAACGCGGCGCGGTGTTCACGCTCGACGCCGACCCGGCGCCCGGCGACGCCGCGCGTGTGCACCTGCCGCATCCGGAAATCCTCGCGGCGCTCGAGCCCGGCCACACGCTCCTGCTCGACGACGGCAAAGTGCGCCTGCTGGTCGAGGAGGCTGCGCCGACCTTGGCCGTGACCCGCGTCGTGGTCGGCGGGCGGATCTCCGACCGCAAGGGCGTCAGCCTCCCCGACACCACGATTCCGGCCTCCGCCCTGACCGAAAAGGACCGCAAGGATCTCGATGCCGGCCTCGAAGCCGGCGCGGACTGGATCGCTTTGTCCTTCGTGCAGCGCCCGGAAGATGTCGCAGAGGCCCGCAAAATCGCGCGCGGCCGGGCCGGAATCATGGTGAAGGTCGAGAAGCCGCAGGCGGTGGCGCGGCTCGCCGAAATCATGGAATTGTCCGATTCGCTGATGGTGGCGCGCGGCGATCTCGGCGTGGAGATGCCGTTGGAGCGCGTGCCGGGCGTGCAGAAGCAGATGACCCGCGCCGCACGCCGCTCCGGAACGCCGGTCGTGGTTGCGACCCAGATGCTGGAATCCATGATCTCCTCGCCGGTCCCGACCCGGGCCGAGGTCTCGGACGTCGCGACCGCGGTCTATGAAGGGGCCGACGCCATCATGCTCTCGGCCGAGAGCGCGGCCGGGCAGTATCCCGTCGAGGCGGTCGCCACCATGAACCGCATTGCCGAAGAGGTGGAGCGCGATCCGACCTACCGGCAGGTGCTGAACGCCCAGCGCGCCGAGCCGGAGGCCACGACCGCCGACGCGATCGCCGCGGCTGCCCGGCAGATCGCCGAGACGCTCGATCTCGGCGCCATTGTCTGCTGGACCGCCTCGGGCGCGACCGCGCTGCGGGTCGCCCGCGAACGGCCCCGGCCGCTGACCATCGCGCTGACCCCAAACCCCGCGACCGCGCGCCGCCTGTGCCTGGTCTGGGGCGTCCATTGCATCGTCACCGAGGATGCTCACGATGTCGGGGACATGGTGGACCGCGCCGGCCGCCACGCCTTTCTCGACAGTTTCGCGAAGGCGGGACAGCGCATCATCGTCGTCGCAGGGGTGCCGTTCGGCACGCCGGGTGCAACCAATCTGCTGCGGATCGCCATCGTCCAGGGGACCTGAGCGGGGCTCAACCCTCCCGCAGCAGCGCTTCCAATTGTTCGAGCCGATCGGCTTCGCGGGGCGGTTTGTCCCAGCGCAGCCGGGCGATGCGGGGAAACCGCATCGCCACGCCGGAGCGGTGGCGGGTCGAACGGGCCAGCCCCTCGAAGGCGACCTCCAGCACCAGACCCTGGTCGGGCGTGTGCAGCACCTCGCGCACCGGCCCGAAGCGGTTGACGGTGTTTGCCCGGACGAACCGGTCGATCTCCTTCAGTTCCGCGTCGGTGAAGCCGAAATAGGCCTTGCCGACCGGCACCAGGACCTCGCCCTCCGCGCCGGCGGTCCAGACCCCGAACGTATAGTCGGAATAGAAGGAGGAGCGCTTGCCGTGGCCGCGTTGGGCATACATCAGCACGGCATCGACGGTATGCGGGTCGCGCTTCCATTTCCACCACGGTCCCTTTGGACGGCCCGGCAGATAGAGGCTGTCGCGGCGCTTCAGCATCAGGCCCTCGACCGCCTCCGAATCCACTCCCGCCCCCGCTGCGGCGGGATCCGCGCGGGCGGCGGCGAGCGTGGTCCAATTGGCGAACGGCACCTCGGGCGAGAGGTCGAGCCGGGGCGAAGCGAGGCGCATCACCAGCGTCGCGAGCCGGTCGCGGCGGGCGGCATAGGGCAGCTCGCGCAGGTCCTCGCCGTCTTCGACCAGGAGGTCGTAGGCCCGCATATGGGCGGGAAACTCCTTCAGCAGGCGTGGCGTCACCGCTTTGCGGTTGAGCCGCTGCTGAAGCAGATTGAAGGATTGCACGCGCCCCTCGCGCCGCACCAGCAATTCTCCGTCGAGCGCGCCGTCGAAATCGAGCGCTTCGCACAGATCGGGAAAGGCCGCGGACATGTCCTCGCCGGTCCGGCTGTAGAGCCGCACAACGCGGTCGCCGTCCGCCGCCCGCCCGGCGACGGCCTGGATGCGGATGCCGTCCCATTTCCATTCCGCTGCGAAGTCCGCGGGGTCGAGCGTGCCGAAATCCCCCGGCTCGACAGCGTGCGCGAGCATGACCGGGCGGAACGGCGCGGGATCGTCGGTCTCCGGACGGCCGGCGCGGCCCTCCACCCAGGCGAACAGGTCGAGATAAGGCGGCGCGAGGCCGGGCCAGACCAACTCCACCGCGTCCGGCGGCAGATCGCCGAGCGCGGCAACGGCAGTTTTCGCCAGCCGGGCCGAGGCGCCGACCCGCAGCGATCCGGTGATCAGCTTCAAAAGCGCCCAGCGGCCGGTATCGTCGAGCCCGTCCAGCCAGGCCGCGAGCTGTGTGGGCAGGTCGCGCTTCGGCAGGTCGGCGAGTGCGCCGACGATCTCCGACAGAAGCGGCGCACGGTCCGGGCGCCCCGCGGCAGGCGGCGCGGGCCACATCAGGGCGACGGTCTCGGAGAGGTCGCCGACATAATCGTAGGACATGGCGAACAGGACCGGATCGGTGCGCTCCATGATCAGGGCGCGGATCAGCCCGGGCTTGGCATTGGCGAAGCTGAGGGCGCCGGTGAGCGCCGCCAAAGCCAGGCCCCGCTCCGGATCCGGCGTGGCGCGGAAATAATCCGCCATCAGCCGGATCTTGGCGTTGCGCCCCGGTTCGTAGGCGAGCCGGTCGAGGAGCGCGGCGAACCGGTTCATGCCGCATCCTCCGGCGGTACGGCCGGGGCTTCGGACGCCGGCTCGGGCGGCGCTTCGGCATCCTCGTCGCCATAGCCGACCATGTGCAGCGGCCGCGCGCCGAGACCGGCGGCGCCCGCCCAATGGACCAGGGCGTCTTCCGCGCCGTGCGTCACCCAGAGCTCCGTGCAGCCGGTGGCGCGCGTCGCCGCGATCAGCCCGTCCCAGTCGGCATGGTCGGAAATCACCAGCGGCAGTTCGACACCGCGCTGGCGTGCCCGTGCGCGCACCCGCATCCAGCCCGAGGCGAAGGCGGTGACCGGATCGGGGAAGCGGCGCGACCAGAGGTCGGTGATCGCCGCCGGTGGCGCGATCACCACGGCGCCGGCAAAGGCGGCCTTGGGCGCGTCGGCGGCGGGGCGGATCTCGCCGAGCGCGATGCCGCGTTCGGCATAATAGGCGCTGATCGCGGCGAGGGCGCCGTGGACATAGATCGGCGCGTCGTAGCCGGCGGCGCGCAGCAGCGCCATCACGCGCTGCGCCTTGCCGAGCGAATAGGCCCCCACCAGATGCGCCCGCTCCGGGAAGACCTGAAGCGAATTGAGCAGTTTTGCCGTTTCGTCGGCGGCCAGGGGATGACGGAACACCGGCAGGCCGAAAGTCGCCTCGGAGATGAAGACGTCGCAGCGGACCGGGACGAAGGGCGTGCAGGTCGGATCGTACGCATCCTTGTAATCGCCAGACGCGACGATGCTGCAGCCGTGCCAGGTCAGGGCGAACTGCGCCGAACCGAGCACATGGCCGGCGGGATGCGCGGTGACGCGCACGCCACCGATGTCGAGGCTCTCGCCATAGCCGATCGCCTGGGTCGCGCCGGCATGGCTCGGACCCATGCGCAGCGCCATCAGATCCAATGTCTCGCGGGTCGCCAGCACCTCGCCGTGGCCCGGCCGGGCATGGTCGGAATGGGCGTGCGTGATCAGCGCGCGGGGCACCGCACGGGTCGGATCGATGTAGAAATCTCCGACGGGACAATAGAGGCCCCGAGGCGAGGGCCGCAGCAGGTCTTCCGGGCGCATGACCGCCCCTATATGGGTGGAGAACTCCCGATTCGCGAGGACCCGTGGCCGCTTCGCCCCTTCTCCGATCCTCCGGCGATCCCGCGCTCGACCGCCGGCTCGACTGGGCGCGGGCCTATCTCGCCGACGATGCCGCGGCGGCGGAGGGCATGCTCGCCGATCTGGTCGCCGCCGCGCCCCATTTCTCCGCCGCCTGGTTCCTGCTCGGCGAGGCCCGCGAGACACTGGGCGACGTGGCTGGAGCGGCGGACGCGTACGAGGCGGTGCTCCGCCTCGATGCCACCGATGCGCTGGGCGCCGCGCTGCGGCTGGCCCGGCTCGGGCGGCGGGCGGCCGACGGCGCCATGTCGGAAGCCTTCGTGCGGACCCTGTTCGATCAATATGCGCCGCGCTTCGACGCCGCCTTGCGCGAGGGGCTCGGCTATCGCGGGCCCGAAATCCTGGCCGCGGCGCTGATGGCCAGCGTTCCCGCCGGCCGGCGGTTCGGCCGCGCCATCGATCTCGGCTGCGGCACCGGCCTCGCCGCGCCGCACGTCGCGCCGGTCTGCGACATGCTGATCGGCGTCGACCTCTCGCCCGAGATGGTGGCGCGCGCCCGCAAGACCGGGCTTTATGCCGAACTGGCGGTCGCCGAAATGGGCGCCTACCTCGCCGCCGCGCCGGAGGCGGGCGCGGATCTCATCCTGGCCGCCGACGCCTTCTGCTATCTCGCCGACCTCGCTCCGGTCGTCGGCGCGGCGCGCCGCGCCCTGCGCCCCGACGGGCGCCTCGCTTTCACGGTGGAGACCCATGCGGGCGAGGGTCTCCTGCTGCGCGACACATTGCGTTTCGCGCACGGTGCGCCGCTGGTCGCGGGGACGCTGCACGCGGCCGGCTTTGCGGTGGACAGGCTCGCCCCCGCCACCACCCGGACCGAGAAGGGCGCTGCGGTCGCGGGTCTCGTTTGCGTGGCACGGCCGGTCTGATCCGAGGAAAATGTCCGGCCGGTGTTGACGGCGGCTTATGCTCATTCTAAGCATAAGGGAATGAAGCCGGCTTTCGACCGGCGCTTTTTCGGCCTTACTTATGCTCATTAAGAGCATAATCGGGAGGGTGCCCCATGCTCTACGCTCCGGCCGTCGCGCGCGCCGCGCTGCCTTTGCCGCATCTCTACGACCGCGTCGCGCGCCATGTCCCGGCGATCGAATGGCCGGCCCTTGCCGCGGACATCGCCGCGATCCTCGACCTGAAGGCGCGCCGCAACGCCATCCTGCTCGCCCACAATTATCAGGCGCCGGAAATCTTCCACACGGTCGCGGACATCGTCGGGGACAGCCTCGCTTTGGCCCGCGAGGCGGCGGCGACCGAGGCCGACGTGATCGTCCTGGCGGGCGTGCACTTCATGGCGGAGACAGCCAAGGTGCTGAATCCCGACAAGGTGGTGCTGATCCCGGACGAGAAGGCCGGATGCTCGCTGGCGGAGTCGATCCGGCCGGAGGACGTGCTGGCGCTCAAAGCGCGCCATCCCGGCGTGCCGGTCGTGACCTATGTCAACACCTCGGCGGCGGTGAAGGCGGTGTCCGACGTGTGCTGCACCTCGGGCAATGCCAAGAAGGTGGTCGAGGCGCTCGGCGTGCCGAAGGTCATCATGATCCCGGACGAATATCTCGCACGAAACATCGCCGCCCAGACCCATGTCGAGATCGTCACCTGGAACGGCCGCTGCGAGGTCCACGAGCGTTTCACCCCGCTCGACATCGCCGACATCCGCGACATCTATCCCGACGTGACCGTGATCGCCCATCCCGAATGCCCGCCGGACGTGGTCGCGGCCTCGGATTTCGCCGGTTCGACCGCCGAAATGGTCGGCTTCGTCGCCGCGCGCCGCCCGCGCCGGGTGGCGCTCGTCACCGAATGCTCGATGGGCGACAATGTGGCGGTGCATTATCCCGAGATCGATTTCGTCAAGCCCTGCAATCTCTGCCCGCACATGAAGCGGATCACGCTCGGCAATATCCGCCGCGCGCTCGAGACCATGTCGCCCGAAGTGACGGTCGATCCGGCCCTGCTGGCCGGCGCCCGCGCCAGCGTCGAGCGCATGTTGGCGATCCGCTAGGGAGCGAGCGCGGGAACTCTAAAAGATATTGGCAAATAACGGTTTTACTTTCTTGGCGAGGAGCCGCCCGGCTGGAGCGCCGATGGTGGAGGACGACCCATGACCCTTTCCCCGCTTCCCGCGCTGATGACCGAGCCGGTGGTGCGCGCCGCGCTGCTGGAGGATCTCGGCCGCGCCGGCGACATCACGACGGAGGCGGTGATTCCGGCCGATGCCGTGATGGAGGTGGCGATGGTGGCGCGCCAGCCCGGCACCCTCGCGGGCCTCGGCATCGCCATGCAGGCCTTTGCCCTGATGGATCCGGGCCTGTCCCTCGAACCGCTGGCCGCGGACGGCGATGCGGTGCGCGCGGGCGATGCCGTGCTGCGCATTGGCGGTCGGGCGCGGCCGATCCTCTCCGCCGAGCGGGTGGCGCTCAATTTCGCCTGCCGCCTGTCCGGCATCGCCAGTGCGACCGCGATCCTCGCGGCGGCGGCGCGGGCGCACGGGCATGCCCGCATCGCCTGCACCCGCAAGACCACGCCGGGCCTGCGCGCGTTGGAGAAATATGCCGTGCGTGCGGGCGGCGGGGCGAACCACCGCTTCGGCCTCGACGATGCCGTGCTGATCAAGGACAACCATGTCGCGGCCGCCGGCGGCGTCGCCGCGGCGGTGCGCGCCGCGCGGGCTTATGTCGGGCATCTCGTGAAGATCGAGCTCGAAGTCGACACCCTCGCCCAGCTCCGCGCGGCGATGGAGATCGGCGTCGATGCGGTGCTGCTCGACAATATGGGCCCGGACATGCTCCGCGAGGCGGTCGCCCTGGTCGCCGGCCGTGCCGTCACGGAGGCCTCGGGCCGGGTCACTGCCGAGACGGTTCCCGGCATCGCCGCCGCGGGGGTCGATCTGATTTCCTGCGGCTGGCTCACCCACAGCGCGCCGATCCTCGATCTCGGGCTCGATTTCCAGGGTTGAGCCGGGCCGGTTAAGATGCCATTCCCGCCGAGGGGCGGTCGGGCGCTCCGATCGCGCGCGGCGGCGTGGGGATGGGCATGGCGTTTGAAATGTCGCTGAGCGGGCGGACGGCACTGGTGACCGGCGCCTCGAGCGGGCTCGGCCGCCATTTTGCCCATAGGCTCGCCGCGGCCGGCGCCGCGATCGTCTTATGCGCACGCCGGGTCGCGGCGATCGAGGCGGAGGCCGAAGCCATCCGCGCGGCCGGTGGGCAGGCGACCGCGCTCGTGCTCGACGTGACCGATGCGGCGTCCGTACAGGATGCGGTCGGCCGCGCGCAGGGCTGGCGTGGCGGCCTCGACATCCTGGTCAACAATGCCGGCATCGCCCGGACCAAAGCCGTGCTCGACCTCACCGAGGCCGATTGGGACGCCGTGCTCGACACCAATCTGAAAGGCGCCTTCCTGGTCGCGCAGGCGGTGGCGCGCGGCATGCGGGACCGGGGCGCGGGCGGCGCGATCGTCAATGTCGCCTCGATCCTCGGCCTGCGCGTGGCCGGCCAGGTCGCGCCGTATGCGGTCTCCAAGGCCGGGCTGATCCAGCTCACGCAGGCGATGGCGCTCGAACTCGCGCGCCATGAAATCCGCGTCAACGCACTCTGTCCCGGCTATACCGAAACCGAGCTGAACCGCGATTTCTTCGCCGGGGAGGCGGGGCAGGCGCTGGTGCGCCGCGTGCCCGCCCGCCGGCTCGGTCAACCGGGCGATCTCGACGGCGCGCTGTTGCTGCTGGTGAGCGATGCCGGCAAGGCGATCACCGGCATCGCTTTGCCGGTCGATGGCGGCCATCTCGTTTCCTCTCTCTGAAGGCACGATCCATGGATTTCACTCTGCCGCACGAGATCGAGGACACCCGCCGCCGCGTGGCGGATTTCGTCGCGCGCGAAATCCTGCCGCACGAGGCGGACCCCGCAGCCTATGACGCGCATGAGAACATTCGCCTCGATCTGCTCGCCGATCTCCGGGCCAAGGCCAAGGCGGAGGGGCTGTGGTGCCTCCAGCTCAAGCGGGAGACCGGCGGCGGCGGGCTCGGCAAGGTCGGGATGGCGGCCTGCTACACCGAGATGAACCGCTCCATTTTCGGGCCGGTCGTGTTCAATTCGGCGGCGCCCGACGACGGCAACATGATGGTGCTGGAAGCGCTCGGCACGCCCGAGCAGAAGGCGCGCTGGCTGGCGCCGATCGTCTCGGGCGCGGTGCGCTCGTCGATCGCCATGACCGAACCGGCCCCCGGCGGGGGCTCCGATCCGGCTATGATCCGCACGCAGGCCACGCGCCGCGCGGATGGGTCCTATGTCGTCACCGGCCGCAAATGGTTCATCACCGGGGCGGCCGACGCGGCGCATTTCATCCTCATTGCGCGCACCTCGGACGATGCGCGGCGCGGCCTGACGGCGTTCCTGTTCCACAAGGACCAGCCGGGCTGGCGGATCGTGCGGCGCATCCCGATCATGGGGCCGGAGGAACATGGCGGGCATTGCGAGCTGGAATTCGACGGGCTCGAAATCACGCCGGACAACGTCCTCGCGGGCGAGGGGCGCGGGCTGAAGGTCACGCAGGTGCGGCTCGGACCGGCGCGCCTCACCCATTGCATGCGCTGGCTCGGCCTCGCCATGCGCTGCATCGAGATCGCGCGGGAGTATGCCGACAGCCGCGAGGGATTCGGCGTCCGCCTCTCGGAGCGCGAAAGCGTGCAGATGATGCTGGGCGGCCTCGCCATGGAGATCGAGATCGGCCGCCTCCTGGTGATGCGCGCGGCGTTCGAGCTGGACCAGGGCCGGTTCGCCCGAAAGGAAATCTCGATGGCGAAGATCCAGGTGGCGAACACGCTGCACCGCGCCGCCGATACCGCGATCCAGATCAACGGCGCGCGGGGCTATTCCAAGGACACGGTGCTGGAATGGATCTACCGCTACGCCCGGCAGGCCCGCCTGGTGGACGGTGCGGACGAGGTCCACCGCATGGTCCTGCATCGTTTTCTGGCGGAGGAGGGGCGCGACTTCTGGCGCTTCCCTTCAGCGTCATGAGCGGCGCCGGTCCCGAATTCGATCCGGCGCGGCTCGACGCCTACCTCAAGCGTAGCCTCGCTGGCACCGCCGGCGCGATGCGTCTGGAGCGGATCGCCGGGGGCCAGTCCAACCCGACCTTCTTCGTCACCTACGACACGCGGCGCCTGGTGCTGCGCAAACAGCCGCCCGGCGATCTCCTGCCCTCCGCCCATGCGGTCGACCGGGAATTTCGCGTCATATCCGCGCTCGCCCCGACCGGCGTGCCGGTGCCGGAGCCGGTCCTGTTCTGTGCCGATCGGGAAGTCGTCGGCACGCCCTTCTATCTGATGGAGCGGCTCAAGGGCCGGGTGTTCCATGATGCGGCATTGGCGGGTGCGGCGCCGGAGGAGCGGCGCGCGCTGTACCGGGCGCTCGCCGAAAGCCTCGCCGCGCTTCACGCCGTGGATCCCGGGCGCGTGGGCCTCGCCGATTTCGGTCGTCCGACCGATTATTTCGCCCGGCAGATCGCCCGCTGGGGTCGGCAATGGGACATGTCGCACGCCGCCCCAAATCCGGACATCGACCGGCTGCGGGCCTGGCTCGCGGGGCACATTCCCGCGGACGAGCGGGTCGCCGTGGCACACGGCGATTATCGGATGGGCAATGTGATGTTCCATCCGCAGGAACCGCGCGTGCTCGCCATTCTCGACTGGGAATTGTCGACCCTCGGTCATCCCCTGCTCGACCTCGCGCATGCCTGCATCGCATGGCATTCCCGACCGCAGGATTATGGCGGGCTCGACGGGCTCGACCGGCCGGCATGCGGCCTGCCGGAGCAGGCGGAGTTCGAGGCGGCCTATTATGCCGCCGCCACCCACGACGCCCGGCTCGACACCTTCCACATGGTGCTGGCCCTGTTCCGCTTCGCGGTGATCTTCGAGGGGATCGCCGCGCGCGGACGCGCCGGCAATGCGGCTTCGGCCGATGCCGGCGGTCTCGCCCATCTGTCCGGCGTCTTCGCGCGCCGCGCCGCGGACCTCCTCGACGCGGGCTGACGCCGACCCAGAGATCGGCGTCCGGGGAGGCAGGTCGCTCAGTCCACCGCCACGATCGGCACGCTGACATAGCGCAGCAGCCGGGTGAAGGTGGAGCCAAACAGGAACGCCGTGATGCCGGATTCGTGGTGCGCGCCGGCCACCAGGACGTCGCCCCAAGCCCACCCTACCGAATCGATCGCGCGCCTCCAATCGGGGCCGTCGCCGATCGCGCAACTGGCCTCGATGCCTTCGGGAAGCTCCGCGAGCGCCGCCTTCTGGGCATCGGTCGCCTGCTTGCGCCAGGTGTTGGCGACCATGTTCTCGGCGTGATAGCCGACGTCCGAAGGGTACATCTGGCGATCGCGCACCACGAAGGTGACGAGGCGCAGCGGCACCTTGTGCTGGCGGGCGAGGTCGACCGCCACCGCCACCGTACTGGCGCCCTCGCGGTCGTCGGAAAAGGCGCAGGTGACCCGTTCCAGCCGGCGCGGCGCATGGCTGGCATAGCCGAGCGGGGCCATTACGGTGGGACATTTGGTGCCGGCGAGAACGCCCGAGGCGGTGGAGCCGAGCCCCGCCCGCATCTTCTTTCCGTCGCGGGCGGAGCCGACGATGGTGAGATAGGCGTTCATCTCGTTGGCGACGCGCGACAGGCCCTTCGAGGCGCTGTCCGCGGCGACCACCATATAGTCCGCCTTGACCTTGTCGCCGATATAAGCGCGGGCGCGTGCCAGCGCCTTCTGGGCGTATTGGTCGAGGAACTGCTTGTATTCCGCATCCACCGCCGCCGGCGAGGGATAGCCCCAGGTCTCCGGCGTCACCACGCAGACGGTGACGGGCACGTCGCCCGCCAGCGCCATCATGCGCCCGACGGCCAGGGCATCCATACCACCCCGGTCCGGCGCGTAGCCGATCAGATAGCTCATCTCACGCTCCCGTCTTCGCCAGAGCGGAGTTCCGGAACGAGAAGCCGAAATAGATCACCAGCGCGATTGCGATCCAAACGATGAACAGAAGATAGGTGTTCCACGGCAATTGCGTGATGAGATAGACGCAGAACAGCACGCTGGCGATCGGCACGTACGGGAACAGCGGCACCATATAGCCGCGGGGCAGATCCGGCCGGGTGCGGCGCAGAATGATCACACCGGCGGACACCACGGCGAACGCGATCAGCGTCCCCATCGAGGTGAGGTTCGCCAAGACGTCGAGCGGGACCAAGGCGGCGAGCAGAGCGATGAAGACGGCGACGATATAGGTGTTGGTCACCGGCGTCATGGTCTGCGGGTCGACCTTCTGGAACAGCTTCGGCAACAGGCCGTCGCGGCTCATGGCGAACAGGATGCGGGTCTGGCCATACATCACCACCAGGGTCACGCTGAAGATCGAGACGATCGCACCGACCGAGAGCAGCAGCGAGGGCCAGTTCGAGCCGGTGATGTTGCGCAGGATCACGGCGAGGCCGGCGTCCTGGCCGGCGAATTCGGTCCATTGCTGCGCCCCCACCGCCGCGAAAGCGACCAGAACATAGGCAGCCGTCACAAGAAGCAGCGACAGGATGATGCCCGCGGGCAACGTCTTGCGCGGGTTCTTGACCTCCTCGCCCGCAGTCGAGATTGCGTCGATGCCGATATAAGAGAAGAAGATCGTGCCCGCGGCGGCGCCGACGCCGAGCCAGCCTTTGGGGGTGAAGGGCTCGAGATTTTCGGTGTTGAATGCGGTGAAGGCGATCACCACGAACAGCGCCAGCACACCGAGCTTCACCACCACCAGGATGGCGTTCACCGTGGTGGATTCGCGCGCGCCCTTGATCAGCAGCGAGGCACACATCGCGACGAGGACGATCGCGGGCAGGTTGAAGTAGCCCCCGGCGCCGGGGGGCTGGCTGATCGCGTCGGGCATCTGCCAGCCAAACAGGTCGTTGAACATTTCGTTGAGATATTGCCCCCAGCCCACCGCGATCGCCGAGGCGGAAACAGCGTATTCCAGCAGCAAGCAGGCGCCGACGATATAGGCGACCAATTCGCCCATGGTTGCATAGGCATAGGAATAAGAGGAGCCCGAGACCGGAATGGTCGAGGCGATCTCGGCATAGCAGAGCGCCGTCAAGGCGGCCGTGATGCCGGCGATGATGAATGAAATCACGACGGCCGGTCCGGCCTCCGGGACCGCCGCCGTCAGGGCGACGAAAATACCGGTTCCGATCGTGGCGCCGACGCCCAGCATGGTGAGCTGGAACAGCCCGATCGAGCGCTGCAGATGTCCCTTCCCCCCACCATGCTCGTCGACCAGAGCCGAAACCGGTTTGCAGCGCAACAACGCGCGCCCAAATGACGATGAACCCATGGAAAGCCCCATTCTCTGTGGTTGTCTTTATTGCCCCACTCCGGGCGATCAGGCGTCACCCGGTTCCGATACGCAGCAATCACCGTGCCACAAAAATGTCGCAGAGTCGGATGCGCGTTATTCCGTCAGCAGATTTCCCGTCCGGTCCGGGAGCGGTGCAGTGCCGGCGACCTTGCCGATCACTCGCCCGGGCCAGGCATAAGTCTGGCTGTGGCGGGCGAACAGCAGGCCGTCGGTGACTGCCGCAACCGGCGTCGAGGCTCCCAGGGGGTCGACGATCTCGGCGATCAGGTCGCCCGTCCGCAGGCGGTCGCCGAGCCGCGCGCGGTAGCAGACCAGGCCCTCGGCCGGCGCCCGCACCTGTTGCATCGCTTCGAGCGGCGTCGCCGTACAGGTCAGGCGCGGCAATGCGCCCGGTTCTCCCGCAATGACGCCGCGGCGTTGCAGGAAGCGGTAGAGCGCCGCCGCATCGTCGCGCGCGAGCGTGTCGTCCACCTGGTCGTTGGAGCGCAGCTCGACCGTAGCGGAAAGGCAGGCCGGGGGGATCGGGTGTTCGGGAAACCGCTTCGCCAGCGTCCACCAGGGGCCGCCGCAGGCTTCGTCGAACGGACGTCCGCCCGAGGCCTCGGCGAGGAGGACAGCACGGGCATCGATTTCGGCGGCGAGATCGGCCGCGTCGGGCCAGAGCGGCGTGCCGAGATAGAGATGCATCAGGGCTTCGTTGTCGGCGTGCAGGTCGAGCACGATGTCGGCGTCGAAAGCGAGGCCCATCAAGGTGTGGCGCAGCGTCGCGAGTTCGCCCATCGGGAGGATCCGGGCGAGCGCCGCACCCATCGCGGCGCGGATTTCGGCGACGTTGGCGGCCGCATCGGGGCCGAGCCGTCCGGCGATCTCGGCCTCGATTTCGGCTGCGAGATCGGGATAGTCGCGATTGAAATTGCCGCCTCCCGCCTCGTCGAACCGGCCCTGCAACATGCCGAAGCGATGCTGCGACAGGCCGATCGGGTTGGCTTGCGGCACCAGAATGACCTCGCCGCAAATCGCGCCACGCGTGGCCGCTTCCTCCAGCCGTGCGGCAAGGTGGCGCAGCGCCAGCATGCCCGGAAATTCATCGGCGTGCAGACCGGCCTGAAGATAGGCCTTCGGCCGTGCCCCCGGGGCGCCGAAACGGAGAACCGTCACGCGACGCTGATCGGCTGCGGCGTCGGCGGGTCCCAGAGGGTGTTCGGCGCGGTTTACGGAACTTGCCTCAAATTGCGTCATCTGCTCGCCCGCTTCGACCTTTGCAGTGCAGCAGAAAAAGCCGGCGCAATACATTGCACCCTCGCCGCCCCGCCACGGTGAGACGGCATATTGCTTGCGCCTCTTGAATGGGTCTAGGCTCTTCTTCGCTGGGGAGTTTTCGCGGGGGGGAATGTGGCCCGTGCGCGCACCGACCGGCTTCACGTACTGGCTTCGGCCGGCGGGAAGCGGCTCCGGAGCACGCCGAAGGTCGGTTTTGCGGTGCAGCATCGCCGTAGGCCGTCCGCAGCCATTGCTTCCCTGCAACGACGTCCAGCCGAACAAAATTATTCCAGGA
This sequence comes from Aquabacter spiritensis, assembly GCF_004346185.1. Classification (GTDB taxonomy): domain Bacteria; phylum Pseudomonadota; class Alphaproteobacteria; order Rhizobiales; family Xanthobacteraceae; genus Aquabacter; species Aquabacter spiritensis. Next base: position 342,900 of record NZ_SMAI01000002.1, read on the forward strand.
TGGGCGGGGACCGGCCGATCCGGGTCGCTTGGGGAACAGCACATGGATATCATTTCGACCGCCGCTTATGTTGGCCCGAACAGCTACGCCAAGGTTCCCCTCATCCGCCTCACCGTGGATCTTCGGAACCGCTCGACGTCTTCTGTAGCCAGCTATGGCGACGCTGTGATCGACACGCTGCTGAAGCATCTGCCCAGCCTCGCCAACGACGCCCTTCCGGACGGGACGCCTTGGGTCGAGCGGGCGCGCAGCGCGGACGATTGCGGGCTCGGCGAACTCATCGCCCATGTCGCCCTCAATTTGCAGAAGCTCGCTGGTGAGCCGACCAATTTCGCCCAAGCCGTTGCTTTGCCGGGCACGGACGAGGTCGAGGTGCTCTACGGCTACGAATCCGACGAGGTCGGCCTGGAGGCCGGCGATCTCGCCTGCGACATCATCATCGAACTGATCGCGCCGCGCCGCGCGGATGACGAGCCCTATGACCTCGAGGATGAACTCGACCGCTTCCTGAGTTTTGCGCAGAAGCGCTCGCTCGGGCCTTCGGCCCTGGCGCTGGTGAAGGCCGCGGAAGCCCGGGATATTCCCTGGGTCCGGCTCAACGATCAGAGCCTGATCCAGGTCGGTCAGGGCAAGTATCAGAAGCGCATCGAGGCGGCCCTCACCTCGATGACGTCGCACATCGCGGTCGAGATCGCCTCCGATAAGGGCGTGTGCAACAAGATCCTCGCCGATCTCGGCCTGCCGGTTCCCCAGCAACGCCAGGTCTACGATGCCGACGAGGCGGTCTCCGCGGCGCGCCGCATCGGCTATCCCGTCGTCATCAAGCCGCTCGACGGCAATCACGGGCGCGGCGTCACCGTCAACATCATGAGCGACGAGGAAGCGGAAGCCGCATTCGCCGTCGCCGACGAGGAAGGCAGCGCGGTCATCGTCGAGAGCATGATCACCGGCGACGACCATCGTCTCCTGGTGATCAACGGCAAGCTGGAAGCGGCCGCCAAGCGCGTGCCCGGCCATGTCGTCGGCGACGGCACGCACACCATCGCCGAACTGGTCGAGATCGTGAACCAGGATCCGCGCCGCGGCGTCGGCCACGACAATGTCCTCACCAAGCTGGAACTGGACGAGCAGGCCTTCCGCCTGCTGGGCGAGAAGAATTACACGCCCGAGTCCGTGCCGCCCGAGGGCGAGGCGGTCTATCTGCGCAAGACCGCCAACATCTCCACCGGCGGCACCGCCGTCGACGTGACCGACATCATCCACCCCGACAACAAGCTGATGGCCGAGCGCGCCATCATGGCGGTGGGGCTCGATCTCGGCGCGGTGGACTTCCTCACCTCCGACATCACCCAATCCTATCGCGACACCGGCGGCGCCATCTGCGAGATCAATGCCGGCCCGGGCCTGCGCATGCACATCGCGCCCTCCGAAGGCAAGCCGCGCGATGTCGGCGGCAAGGTGATGGAGATGCTGTTCCCGCCGGGAACCCAGAGCCGCATTCCGGTGGCTGCCCTGACCGGCACCAACGGCAAGACCACCTGCTCGCGCATGCTGTCGCACATCCTGAAGATGGCGGGCCACGTGGTGGGCCAGACCTCCACCGATGCGGTCTATATCGACGGCAATGTCACCGTGAAGGGTGACATGACCGGGCCGGTCTCGGCCAAGATGGTGCTGCGCGACCCGACGGTGGACATCGCGGTGCTGGAGACGGCGCGCGGTGGCATCGTCCGCTCCGGTCTCGGCTACATGTTCTGCGACGTCGGCGCGGTGCTCAACGTCACCTCCGATCATCTCGGCCTGGGCGGCGTCGACACGGTGGACGAACTGGCGCGGGTGAAGCGCGTGGTGGTGGAGGTCGCGCGCGACACCGCGGTGCTCAATGCCGACAACGAGCAGACGCTCAAGATGGCGTCCTACACCACCGCCAAGCACCTGTTCTACGTCACCCGCAATCCGCACCACGAACTGGTGCGCGAGCATATCCGCCTCGGCAAGCGCGCGATCGTGCTGGAGGAGGGGCTGAACGGCGATCAGATCGTGATCTACGACAACGGCACGCAGATTCCGCTCATCTGGACCCACCTCATCCCCGCGACGATCGAGGGCAAGGCGCTCCACAATGTGGAGAATGCGATGTTCGCCGCTGCGATGGCTTATGCGCTGGGCAAGACCCTCGACCAGATCCGCAACGGCCTGCGGACCTTCGACAACACCTTCTTTCAGTCGCCCGGCCGCATGAACGTGTTCGACGAGCACGGCTTCCGGGTGATCCTCGATTACGGGCACAACGAGGCGGCGGTCGGCGCCATGGCGGACCTGGTGGAGCGGCTGAAGCCGCGCGGCCGGAAGATCGTCTGCGTCACCTGTCCGGGCGACCGGCGCAACGAGGATGTGCGCGACATCGCCGAGAAGGTGGCGGGCAAATTCGACACCTATATCTGCCACCGCGACGACAATCTGCGGGGCCGCGGCCCCACGGAAATCCCTGATCTGATGCGCGACGCGCTGATTTCGTTCGGTGTCCCGGACGAGCAGATCGAGATCATCCCCGACGAGATGGCGGCGGTCGACGCGGCGCTCGCCATGGCGCGCCATAACGACCTCGTTCTGATCTTCTGCGACGCGATCACCGCCTGCTGGAAGAAAATCATCTATTTCAAGCCCGAAGGTAAGGAGGAGCAGGAGGCCGCGGCGGCCGCCAAGCCCCTTCAGATTGCCTTCGACGTTCCGGATGGGTTCAAGATCGTGACCGACGCGCGCGGCGTTCTGATTGCGCCGATCGAATAAGCGGGCGATTCATGTCCTTCTATGACTGGTTCTCGCTCCGGACGAGCGACGAGCCGATGCGGCGGCTCGCCGTCATCGGCGGTCGCCTGGAAGACGGGAACGCGGCGATCTTCGGCGAGATGCATCGCCTCGCCCAGGGCAGGATCCTGGTGTTTCCGACCGCCTCCGGCGAGCCGGAGGAGGTCGGCGTCGAGACCGTTCAGGTGTTCCGTGCCTATGGGTTCGAGGCGGAGCTCTCGCCCGTCTTCGGCCCGGGGGCGGCGGCCGCCGCCCGGGACCCGGCGAATGCGGCGCAGGTCGAGCGGCTCGGCAGCGTCTATTTCACCGGCGGCAACCAGGCCACGATCATCGAGAGCCTGGCACCGGGCGGCATCGAGAGCCCGGTCCTCGCCGCGATCCGCGCCGCCAATGCGGCCGGCGGCCTGATCGCCGGATCGAGCGCCGGCGCGGCCATCATGTCGAAAGTCATGATCGTCGGCGGCACCTCGCTCGATGCCATGGTCAACGGCGTCACCGACGATCCGGAGCGGCCCGGCATGCTGCTGGGGGAGGGGCTCGACTTCTTCCCCTACGGCATCGTGGACCAGCATTTCATCAAGCGCGGCCGGCTCGGCCGGCTGATCGTCGCCATGGCGCGGAGCGGCGTGCAGCGCGGCTTCGGCATCGACGAGAACACCGCGCTGTTCGTCGATGGGCGGCGCGGCCGGGTGATCGGCGAATACGGCGCCTTCGTCCTCGATATGTCGCAAGCCGTATTCGACGCGCGCGGCCGCACCTTCGAGGACATCCGCCTGTCGTATCTCGACACCGGCGACGAGATCGATTTCGGCCGCATGCGGGTGACGGCCGGCCCCGGCAAGCGCCGGGTGCGGCTCGCCGAGATCGCCTATCGGGCGCCGGCGCGGTCGCAGCGCAACGTGTTCGCCGCCTATACGCTCTACGACCTGCTCGGCCGCCTCGTGCTCGGCGACCCGATCGTCTATTCCGTCGACCGGGCGAGCGCGGTGGAGATGAAGACCGCGATGGCGGTCACCGTCGAACTGGAGCGGGTCCGCGGCGAGACCCGCAGCCTCGTAGCGCTGACCGAGAACGGTTTCCGCATGACGGCGCTGAACTTCCGCTGCACCGTCATGAGCGAGAAGCTGAGCGCCGCCCGGCTCGCCAATCGCGCGACCATGCTGCAGCGCGATTACGGGATGAAACCCGGCCCTGCCTCCCGCCTGCTGCTGCTCGGTTCGTCTCCGCTCCAGGGCGGCTCCGGGATCATGGCCGAGATGCTGCGCCATTGCGAAGGCGATGTCGGCATCATCGCCGCCGCCTCCTCCGAGCCGCGTGAGACCGCCGCCGCCCATATCGACGCGCTGCGTGCGCACGGCCGCACCGGCATCGATCTCGGCATCACCATCGACAATGTCGAGAATTGCGGACGCGACAAGGCGCTGGTCGAGCGGATCGCCGGCATGAAGACGCTGTTCCTGCCGGGCGGCAATCAGGTCCGGCTGGTGGAGACCCTGCTGTTCCGCGGCGAGGAGACGCCGATCCTGCTCGCGATCGCCCGCGCCCATGCCAATGGCGCGACATTGATCGGTGCCTCCGGCTCGGCCTCCGCGCTGTCGCGCTTCATGATCGCGGGGGGCTCGTCCCACGAGGCGTTCCGGTTCGGCGTGTCCACCGATGCCGGCCATCACGGCCTGGTCATCCAGGAGGGCGTCGGATTTTTCGGCGGCGGCATCGTCGACCAGAACCTCTTCTCTTCGCGCCGGCTCGGCCGGCTGATCGTCGCCTGCGCCGAAGAGGGGGTGCGCTACGGCTTCGGCATCTGCGAGGAGACGATGATGAATGCCCGCGGCGATGGCAGCCTCATCGACGTCTTCGGCCGCCACGGCGTGGTGCTGGTGGAACTCGATCCGCACAATCTGGAACTCCAGAGCGACAGTTTCGTCGCGCGCGGTGTGAAGCTGTCCTTCGCCCGGCCCGGCGACCAGATCGACGTCGCCGCCGGGCAGGTGCTGCGCCATACCCCGGCCGAGCCGGCGACTGCCGCTCTGCTGCGGCTGGTCAACGAACTGGTGAAGGAGTGCGGCGCCATGCCCCTCGGCACCGCCCCGACCGAACTGCAGCGCAACAAGGCGATGGTGATGGGGATCACCGCGCTGGGCGAAGGCACGGTCAGCCTCGATATCGACAGCCCCCGCGACGACCGCACCTGAGCGGTCGGACCCGGCGCATGGTCCCGCGCGTCGCGTTCCGGCGGGCGGGAGATGTCGCCGCGCATGGCTCGGCCGGCAAAGTGTAAACAAAAGTAAAATACGTCGCGGTTCGACACGCCTTCGCTTTCTCAAGATCTTTCGGCACTTTCTTTCTGGCGCTAACTTCGCCTTTACCCGAGGACTCCACACTCAGGCCCATAGTAAGCGTTGCGTATGGGTTGCGTCTCATGGGTGTGGTGCGTAAAGGGGCGCCCTTGCGGGCGCCCCGCCTCTCCGGGCAAAGGGACGAGCAGCCCCGGGGCATGGCCCTGGACGTCATTCATGTCGGCGATTGCATCGCCGCGCTCGAGGCGATGCCGCCGGCCAGCGTCGACATCGTATTCGCCGACCCGCCTTACAATCTCCAGCTCCAGGGCGAGCTGAAGCGGCCCGACGAGAGCCGGGTCGATGCGGTCGACGATGCCTGGGACCAGTTCGAGAGCTTCGCCGCCTACGACGCCTTCACCCGCTCCTGGCTGGCGGCGGTGCGGCGGGTGATGAAGCCGAACGCCACGCTCTGGGTCATCGGCTCGTACCACAATATTTTCCGCGTCGGCGCGGCGATGCAGGATCAAGGCTTCTGGATCCTCAACGACGTGATCTGGCGCAAGGCGAACCCGATGCCGAATTTCCGGGGCCGCCGCTTCACCAACGCGCATGAAACCCTGATCTGGGCCGCGCGCGATCCCGGCGCAAAGGGCTATGTGTTCAATTACGAGGCGCTGAAGGGCGGCAACGAGGACGTGCAGGTGCGCTCCGACTGGCTGATCCCGCTGTGCACCGGCAATGAGCGCCTGAAGGACGCGGATGGGCGCAAGGCACATCCGACGCAGAAGCCGGAGGCGCTGCTCGCCCGGATCCTGCTCTCCGCCTCGCGGCCCGGCGACGTCGTGCTCGACCCCTTCCTCGGCTCGGGCACGTCGGCGGCGGTGGCGAAGCGCCTGCGCCGCCGCTTCGTCGGCATCGAGCGCGATCCCTTTTATGCCGCCGCCGCGACCCGCCGGATCGCCGCGATTGAGCCTTTGCCGGAGGCCGCGCTCGCCGCCCCGCCGAGCGCCCGGGAAGCGCCGCGCGTCGCGTTCGCCGCTCTGGTCGAACGCGGGCTGGTCACGCCCGGCGCGGAACTGACCGATGCCAAGGGCCGCGCCCGCGCCGTGGTGCGGGCCGACGGCACCATCGCCATCGTCGCCAACAACACCCCGGCGGTCGGCTCGATCCACCGCATGGGCGCCCTCGCACAGGGGTCGGAGGCCTGCAATGGCTGGACCTTCTGGCACGTCGAGCAGGAGGGCCGGCGCCATCCGATCGATCAGCTGCGGGCCCGGCTGCGGGCCGAACTCGGCCTCGGCGGCGAGTGATCATTCCGCCGGCTGGCGTGGCGCATAGCCGGTGTCCGGGTCGCGCCGCATGAAGAACAGCAGCGGCAGACCGGCCGCGACCACCGCCACGCCCACCAGCGCTCCCACCCCGGTATAAGCGAGGCTTGCATAGAGCAGGCCGGCGCAAGCGAGCGAGAACAAAAGCGGCGTGACAGGGTAGAGCGGCACCCGGAACGGGCGCGCCCGGTCCGGCTCGCGCCAGCGGAACAGGAACAACGACAGGCTGACGAGAAAGAGGAAGCCCCAGAACACCGGCGCGGTGAAGTCGACCATCGCGGAGAAGCCGTCGCGGGTGAAGGCGCCGAACACGATCAGGACCAGCGCCAGCCCCCCCTGGACCAGGAGCGCGGCCACCGGCGCGCCCTTGCCGAGATCGGCGCGGCACAAGAAGCCGAGCATCGGCACGTCCGAACCGAGGGCGTGGAATGCACGTGCGCCGGTGAGGACCGTGCCGTTCAGCGTGCTGACCGCCATGACGCAGACGACGATCGCGATCACGGTCTCGCCTGCACCGCCGGCGAGAGCGCTCATGAGGTCCGCCGCCGGCGCCGTGGTGGCGCGCAGGCCTTCGAGCCCGAAGGCGTTGAGCAGGGCGATGTTGAACAGGCCGTAAGCGGCGACGACGACGATGGTGCCGATCACCAGCGTGCGGGTCATGGAGCGCTGCACGTCGCGCATCTCGCCGGACAGATAGACCGCCTCGCTCCACCCGCCATAGGTGAGCAGGACCAGAACCATCGCCATGCCGAAGGCGGCCGAGGGATCGCTGCCGCCGGCGCTCACGGTGGGAACCGGTGCCGAGACCAGGAATCCAGCCACCGCGACGGTGACGATGGCGACCAGCGTCAGGAGGGTGAACACCCGTTGCCCGAGGCTGGAACGCCGGGTCCCGGAGACGTTGAGTGCGGTCAGGGCGATCACCGCGATCGCAGCGTGCAGATCCGGCCCATGGGTGCCGAGCGGCAGCAGGGCATTGGCGTAGTCGCCATAGACGAAGGCGACGGCGGCGATCGCGCCGGTCTGGATCACGGTGCCGCGTGCCCAGGCGAACAGCACGGCGAGGCGCGGGCCGTAGGCGCGGGAGAGGAAATGATATTCGCCGCCCCGGTCGGGATGGGCGGCGGCCAGTTCGGCATAGCACAGGGCGCCCGCAAGGGTGACGAGGCCGCCGAGCAGCCAGGCCGCGACGAATGCCGCCTCGCTGCCGACATTTGCGGCGATGAGCGGCGGCGTCTTGAAAATGCCGATGCCGAAGATGATGCCCACCATCACGGCGACGCCGTCGATCACGGACAGGCCCTGCGCTTCGCGGCGGGCGGCGGGTTTGGGCATGAAGGTCTCCGGGAGGCCGGCCGCGCGTGCGCCGGCAGAGAAGCGGGCGCCGGGGAGCGGCGCCCGCGGGTCGACTCAGCCGGGGGGGTCAGGAGCGCGTGGCGCTCCAGCCGTCGCCTTCGACCGGCTTGATGGTGCCGTCCGACACCTTGCCGCGATAGGTCTTGGCGCCGTCGCCCAGTGGCAGGGTGAGCACGATCTCATCGCCCGTGAGCCGCGCGTCGCGGAGCTGGACGGTGCGCCCGTTCACGGTCGCGCCCCCGCCGATATTCTGGAACGTCTGGTTCAGATCGACCGTGAAGCGGTTCTCGCCATCGGTGAAGGCCCAGCGGCCGCCGACATGGGCGGGAACCACCCACATATAGACCGTTCGGCCCTCCTCGGTCGTCCGCTGGTCGGGGGCCCAATCGCCCATCGAGAAGGCGTGGGAGACCAGGCGCGTGCCGGGCTTCAGCTCCAGCAGGGTCGGGCGCAGCTTGGCATTGACGGTCTCGAGCAGATACATGGTGATCACGGTCGCCTTGCTGAGATCTGTCTCGAACAGGTTCTGCTGGACGAAGGTCACCTTGTCGGTCACGCCCGCGGCCTCGGCATTCGCCTTCGCCTCCTTGATGCGCTCGGGGTTGATGTCCACGCCCATGGCGCCGCGCGCGCCGCGCTCCTTCACCGCCGCGATGGCAATGCGGCCATCACCGGAGCCGAGATCGATGACGAAATCGTCTTTCCCCACCTCGCCCATCTTCAACATGCGGTCGACGACCGATTCGGGCGTCGGCACATAGGGAACGTCGAGGCGGAGCGGAGCCTGTGTCGCCGCGGGGGCGGCGGGAGCCGGTGCGGGGCTCTGGGCGAAGGCGGGGGCGGCGACGAAAACGCTCGCCACGAGAAAAAGCGCCGAGGCGCGTGCGTGCGTGCACTGATGGTGCGGAGACATCCTGCCATCCTCTTAATCGAGCCAGAAGAAGGAGCGAGCTGTCCTCTCCCCGTTGCGGGGATCGGCAGTAGATATGCTGCAATAGAAACGCGTATCTCGCAGATGCGAAGGCATCATCCATCAAAAACGCTGGTTCGCAACGCGCCAACAAGCAATGACGCCTCACAAATGAGTGTTCATTCAAAATATGACTTGAGAGGGCGAGATAAACGCGAGTTTGCGGAATTTGTTCCGCTAGGTTAGCGGGCTCGCGAAGTGGTGATCGCAGCCTGGATGCCGCCATGTACCAGGACCTTTCGCATGACGCTCGGCAGCGCCTGCGTTCCGAAGTCCGCCGGCCGCACCCAGAAATGGCCCGTCGGCGCGGCGGTCTGGGCCGGCAGCTCGGCGCGCCACACCGCCAGGTCCAGGGCGAAATGCGTGAAGACGTGCAGCACCTGTCCCGGAAGCGCGCGCCACGTTGCGGGGAGCGGGGCATGGGCGGCGGGGGAGGCCGGCACCTCTTCGGCCCGACTCCAGGGCGTCGAGGGCACCTCCGTCATTCCCGCCAGCAGGCCGGTGTCCGGCCGTGTCCGCAGCAGCACGGCCCCGTCGGCGCGCACCGCGAGAAAGGCGATCCCGGTCCGGGCCGGCTTCGCGGTCTTGGGGGTCTTTACCGGATAGAGTGACGGTGTGCCGAGGGCGCGGGCGGTACATCCGGCATCGAGCGGGCAGAGCCCGCAGACCGGCGAGCGCGGGGTGCAGATGGTCGCGCCGAGATCCATCATGGCCTGCGCAAAATCGCCGGCCCGCAGCCGTGGCGTCAGGGCTGCGGCCCGCTGGCGGATCTCCGTCTTCGCCTTGGGCAGCGGCGTAGCGATGGCATGAAGCCGGCTCACCACCCGTTCGATATTGCCGTCCACCGGGCTTGCGGGGATGTCGAAGGCGATCGCGGCAATCGCCGCCGACGTATAGGGGCCGATGCCCGGCAGATCACGCAGCGCCGCTTCGTCGGCGGGAAATCGTCCGCCATGGCGCGCCACGACCGCCTTGGCGCAGGCGTGCAGATTGCGCGCCCGGGCATAATAGCCGAGCCCGGCCCACGCCGAGAGGACCTGGTCCAGCGGCGCCGCGGCGAGGTCCGCGACCGTCGGCCAGCGGGTGAGAAAGGCCGAGAAATATGGACCGACCGCTTTCACGGTGGTCTGCTGCAGCATGATCTCCGACAGGAAGACGTGATAGGGATCGGCGCGCCGCCCCGGCTCGGCCCGCCAGGGCAGGCGGCGGCGGTTGCGGTCGTACCAGGCCAGCAGGGTCTCGGCGGGCGTCGCGATCGGATCTGTCTGGGGGCGGGGAGAGAGCGTCTCGGTCATCGCCGCACCGTGCTATCCTGCGGCCCACTCGGCAAGCGCACCTCGCTGCCCGCGCCATGACGGCGCCTTGCGGATCCCGACCGATATGAGAAAACCGTTCTTCGCCCGGCCGCTGGCCGACCTCGTCGGCCCCTCGATCGCCGAACTCTGCGGCAAAGCCGGGTTTTCCGCGGTCGAAGTCGTGACCCATTGGGACGAGATCGCCGGGCCGGACCTCGCGCCGCGCTCGACGCCGGTGAAGATCCAGTGGCCGCGACGCGGCGAGCCTGAGGCGGCGACCCTCGTGGTCCGGGTCGAGGGCGCCTATGCGATCGAACTGCAATATGCCGCTCCGGTGCTGATCGAGCGGATCAACGCCTATTTCGGCTGGCGCTGCATCGGGCGCATCACCCTGCGGCAGGGACCGGTTCCCACGCGCCAGGTGCCACCTCGCATTCCGGATCCCGCGCCCGAAACCGTCGCCGCGGTGCGGGAGGAGATCGGCGCGTTCGAGGACGAAGCCCTTGCGGCTTCCCTTGCGAAACTCGGGGCGCGGGTGCGCGCCGCGCGCCGGAAATCTTGATCGCTCCGCTCTGGTCGCCGCATCCTCGCCATGCTAGCCCGCTTGTGTCTGCGCCGAACGCATTATCGGAGACCGTCATGTCGCTTTCCCGTCGCCGCTTCCTCGAAGGCACTGGCCAGGTTGCTCTGTTTTTGGCCGTGGCGGGTCCGATGGCGCGGTTCGCCGGGCTTGACGGCCTGATCGGGCCGGCGGCGGCTCAGTCCACGGACGAGGCGAAGCTGATGGCGCCGGCGGCGAGCCCGCTGCCCGCGAAGGAGCTGGGCTCTCCGACCGCGCCGGTCACCATCGTCGAATACGCCTCCCTCACCTGCTCGCATTGCGCGACGTTCCATTCCGCGAGCTTCCCGGCGCTGAAGGCGAAATATATCGACACCGGGAAGGTCCGCTTCATCTTCCGCGAGTTCCCCTTCGATCCGGTCTCGACCGCGGCCTTCATGCTGGCGCGCTGCATGCCAGAGGACAAATATTTCGCGATGGTGTCGAGCCTGTTCGGCACCCAGAAATCCTGGGCCTTCTCCTCCAACCCGGCCCAGGGCCTGCTCACCGTTGCCAAGCAGGCCGGCATGAGCGAAGCCGATTTCGAGAAGTGCCTCTCCGACAAGGAGCTTGCAGAGAAGGTTCAGGCGAGCGCCCAATACGGCAACAAGGAGCTTGGCGTGAACTCGACGCCGACTTTCTTCATCAACGGCAAGAAGCTGTCGGGAGCGCTCACCCCGGAGGATCTCGACAAGGAAATCGCGCCGCTTCTGCAGGGCAAATGAGGCTGCCGCGGCGTTGACATCGGCGCCGCGCGCCCGTATCACCCCGGCTCGATCCCACAAGACGTGTCGACGAGCCGCGCGGTCAGCGCGCCGCGGTCGGCCGAAGGTTGATGTGTCATGAAGATCCGTAATTCGTTGAAGACGCTGCTGAGCCGTCACCGCGACAACCGCCTGGTGCGCCGCAAGGGCCGCGTCTACATCATCAACAAGACCCAGAAGCGCTACAAGGCCCGCCAGGGCTGATCCGCGCGGGCGGGTCCTCGGGCCTGTCCGCAGGACGAGGCCGCCCGGATCGAGACCTCGTGATCTCGGCCCGTGCCAGATCACGGCGGGCGCCGGTTGACGGACCGCACGCGCGGTCCGACACTCGTGCCATGAGCATGCCCCCGCGACCCTCCGTCCTGCGCAGCCTGTGCGCGGTGCTTCTCTGCGCGCCGCTTCTCGGCGGTGCTTTGTTTGCGCCGGGCGACGCGGCCCGGGCGCAGAGTGGGCCCTTCGCCGAGCCCAGATCGGCAGATGCGAGATCCGCGGATCCGAGGGCCGGCGCCGCGCCGCCGCCCTCCCGTCCGGCTCTGCCGCGCGACCGCCGCACCCAGCTCGACGCGTTGTTCGAGGCGCTGCGCCTCGCGCCGGACGAGGCGAGCTCCAAGGCGCTCGGGACCCGGCTCGACAGCGTGTTCGCACAGACCGGCAGCATGAGCGCCGACATCCTGATGGGGCGCGCGGACCTCGCCGCACAGGCAAAGGAATACGATCTCGCCCTGGAACTGCTGGATTCGGCCCTGGTCGTGGTGCCCGACAATCTGGCCATTCTCAGCCGTCGCGCCGCGATCAAATATGCCCAGGACGATTATGCCGGCTCGCTTGCCGATCTCGGCGAGGTGCTGACGCGTGAGCCGCGCCATTATACGGCTCTGCTCGGCCTCGCTTTGATCATGCGGGAGGTCGGCGACGACAAGCGTGCCCTCGAAGCCGCGCGGCGGGCGCTTGCGGTCAATCCCAATCTCGACGCCGCCAAGGACATCGAGGAGAGCCTCACCATCACGGTCGAGGGCCGCGAGATCTGACGCCGGGGGCGCGCAAGCGGGCCGCTATTGGGTCGCCCAGACGATCCGGGCGATGAACACCACGTCCGAGAGCGGAAACTGCACGTCCTCATGCTCGGGATTGAGCGAGCGCAGCTCCACCGTCCGGGCGGTGCGGCGCACCAGCTCCTTGGCGAGCACCTGGCCGTCCCGCGTCTTCACGATCACCCGGTCGCCGCGCCGGACACTGGCGGCCGGCGACACGATCACGATGTCGCCGTCGCGATAGAGCGGCTGCATGCTGTCGCCGGAAATCTCCAGCGCATACGCGTGTTCGTCCTCGACCGCGGGGAACAGGATTTCGTCCCATCCCGAGCCGGCGGGGAAGCCGGCATCGTCGAAGAAGCCGCCTTTGCCGGCCTGGGCGAGGCCGATATGGGGGATGGCGCGCGCCGGCGGCGGTGCGGGTTCCTCCGAAAATCCCAGCGTGCGGGGCAGGGTGCGGCTGCCGGCGGGACCGTCCAGCAAGGCGGTGAAATCCTCGACGCTGGCCCCGGTCGCCGCCAGGACCTTGGCGACGCTCTCGGTCGAGGGCCAGCGCGGCCGCCCGTCGGGCGTGATCCGCTTGGAGCGGTTGAACGAGGTGGCGTCGAGCCCGGCCCGCTTCGCGAGCCCGGAGGCCGAGAGGCCGTATTGGGCGGCGAGGCGGTCGAGAGCGCCCCAGACTTGGCCATGGGTGAGCATGCGCATCCGGCTCTGTTTACCGTTCGGATCGGAGCCCGCGACCGGCGGACCGGTGGGACCGGCGCGCGTCGCGGCAGCGACGAACCTGGTGGCGACGAAACAAACGGGCTTCGGATCCGCCTCCCGAGGGCGCGGGCGTCCGGCGATCCCCGCGACTCGCGGACTTAGCCTATCGTTAGGAAAAAAAGTCTTCAATGCGGAAATGCGCCGTCCCCGCGGGCGCGGCTTCCCAAGGCCGCGCGCCTGCGCTAGGGAGGCGGCATGCGCCCGCCTGTCGACACCATCTACAAGATCGCGCCGGCCGCCCTCTGGCAGGACGCGGTCCGCGCCGGCCGGTTCGTCGGCGCGCCGGTCGACCTTGAGGACGGCTTCATCCATTTCTCGACCGCGGCCCAAATGCACGAGACCGCGCAGCGTCATTTCGCCGGCCAGGCCGATCTGCTGCTGATCGCGGTGGACGCGCCGGCGCTCGGCGACGCGCTGAAGTGGGAGCCGTCGCGCGGCGGCGCGCTGTTTCCCCATCTCTACGGCCCGCTGCCGCTCGATGCGGTGCGCACCGTCATGCCGCTGCCGCTCGGCCCCGACGGCGGCCACGTCTTCCCGGCCTGAGGCTCAGGCGAGGCGCAGCACGAACGGCTCGCCCTCGAACGCGTCGCGGCCACGGCCGATCGCCGCGATCGCCGCGATCATGCGCCCCTCCCGCTTGAGCGCGGCGTCGGCGAGGGCGACGATGCGGGCATTGGGCGTCGCGGTCGGCGACGCCTCGCGCAGGCGCAGGGCGAGGTCGGCCTCGCTGTGGTCCGGCATCAGCGCGCACAGCGTCGCATAGGCCGCCGCGGTGGAGCGCGAGATGCCGGCATAGCAATGGATCACCAAGGGCGCGGCGCGCGGCCAGGCATGCACGAATTCGAGCAGTTCGTGCATGTGCGCCGCGCCCGGCGCCACCAGCCCTTCGATCTCGTCGACGATGTCGTTGATGCCGAGGAACAGATGGTTGGTCGGGTCGACATTGCTCGGCCGCGTCAGCACCGTGCCGCCATTGATGAGGGTGATGACATGGCGGGCGCCGGTGGCGGCGACGGTGTCGTGCAGCCGCGCCAGGGAGCAGACGTGGATCATGGGGCAAGCTCCTCGAAGCGCTGGAGAAAGCGGATTTTGGCCGCTTCCGCCGTCCAGGGGGTGAGATAGTCCGCCTCCACGGCGGGATCGAGGCGGGTCGGGCGGCCGAACAGGCGCCGCGCCTCCGCATCGGCGAAACCGGCGAGCCGCGTCGCCTCGAGATAGGCGGCCGAATGGTCCGCCGCTTTGACGATCCGCACGAGGTCGCGCGGCCAGACCGGCGGGAGGCCGAAGCGCAGGCTGATGGCGGCGAGCAGGCGCGCCTCCACCGCCCGGTAATCGCCGCCGATGACCGCCTTGAACGGCGAGATCATGTCGCCGATGACATATTCCGGGGCGTCGTGCAGCAGCACCGCGAGGCGCCAGCGCCGGTCGATGTCGCCGGCCGCCCGGCGCGCGAGGCGCTCGACCAGGACCGCATGCTGCGCCACCGAGAAGACGTGCGGCCCGTGGGTCTGGCCGTTCCACCGCGCCACCCGGGCGAGGCCGTGGGCGATGTCCTCGATCTCGACGTCGAGCGGCGAGGGATCGAGCAAATCGAGCCGGCGGCCGGACAGCATGCGCTGCCAGGCCCGCGGCGGGCCGACGCGCGGGGCGGGGGGGAAGGGGGGCTTGGTGTCGGTATCGGGCATCGCGAATCGCGGATCGTCTTTTTCCGTGGCGCGGGTAAAGTGGCGCCGTCTCGGACCAAGAGCGAGTCCCCTCGAACATGACGCGCGCCGCCGCCGATCCGGCCCTGTCGCAGGCGCATCCGCCTCGCGTCCGCCCGACGCTCGCCGCGAGCGCCGCGGTGTTCCGCGATGGGCGTGTTCTCCTGGCGCGGCGCGGCTTCGCCCCCGGCCTCGGCCTGTGGAGCCTGCCGGGCGGGCGCGTCGAGGCGGGCGAGACGGTGGCCGCCGCGGCGGCACGCGAGGTCCTGGAGGAGGTCGGGGTGGTGGCCGCGGTCGGCGATGTCGCCGCGGTGCTCGATTTCATTTCACATGATGATGGCGGGGCGCTGGCCAGCCATTTCGTGGTGATCGCCCATGCCGCGTCGTGGCGCGCCAACGAGCCGGTCCCGGGGCCGGAGGCGACCGAGATCGGCTGGTTCGCGCCGGAGGAGGTGGCGGGCCTCGCCACCACGCGCGGCCTTGCGGAGGTCGTGGCGAAGGCGGCGCGCCTGGTCGCGCGGCCCAAGACGGAATAATGGCCCGCCGCGCGCCCAGCTCTTCAAGGCGGGGCGGCGGCACCATAAATGAAGACTCGGGTTCGCCCGATGACATCAACCCGCCCGGTTGCCCCGCAGCCCGGGCCCAGCGAGGCGCCATGGCCTTCTCCGCCGACGAAATCGAGCGCTATGCCCGCCACATCGTGCTGCGCGAGGTGGGCGGCCCCGGGCAGCAGAAGCTGAAGGCGGCCTCCGTCCTGGTGATCGGCGCCGGCGGCCTCGGTGCGCCGGTCCTGCTCTATCTCGCCGCGGCCGGGGTGGGGCGGCTGATCCTCGTCGACGACGATGTGGTGTCGCTGTCCAACCTCCAGCGGCAGGTGATCCACCGCACCGCCGATCTCGGCCGCCCCAAGGTGGAGAGCGCGCGCGACGCCGTGGCCGCGCTCAATCCGCACGTCGCCCTGGATCTTCACCCGGTGCGGCTCGGCGCCGACAATGCGCTCGACCTCGTGCGCGCCGCCGACGTGGTGATCGACGGCTCGGACAATTTCGCCACCCGCTATCTGGTTTCCGACGCCTGCGCGCTCGCCGGCCGCCCGCTGGTCACCGCGGCGCTCGGCACGTTCGACGCCACGCTGACCACGCTGCGCCCGCACGAAATCGGCTCGGACGGCGTACCGAATCCGACCTATCGCTGTCTGTTTCCCGAACCGCCTCCGCCCGGCACCGTGCCGGCCTGTGCCGAAGCCGGGGTGCTCGGTGCGCTGGCGGGCCTTGCGGGCGCGCTGGCGGCTCTGGAGGCGATCCGCGCCATTGTCGGCTTCGGCGATCCCCTGATCGGCAAGCTTTTGATGATCGATGCCCTGTCCATGCGCTTCGAGACCGTCGGCTATGGCTGGGATCCGGACAATCCGCTCACCGGCAACGCCCCCACCATCACCGATCTCTCTGGGCATGCCCGACCTGCCCTTACGGCAGTGGAAGCGCCGCTCTGACCGGGCCGTCCCGTCCGCACAAACACGCGCAGGTTCGGTGCGGAGCGCGGGAACCTTCGCCGCACCGGAAGGTTTCTCCTACGACGCCGCGCAGGCGGCAGGAACCGACGGGAAGATCTGCAATGGGCTCGATTTCCAGGACTCAGGCTGAACGTTCGATCCGCATGGTCATCGGCAATGACGAGCGCGAAATCAGCTCGTTGAAGGAAGCCAAGAGCTTCCTCAAGCAGCACAAGGCCGGCGCGCTCGCCGACTTCATTCTCTCCGACATGGATGCCGCCGCGCCCGGCGCCCTCGTCGCCTTCCGCAATCGCCTGGAAATGATGCGCGCCGCCCTCTGAGAGGGGTGGCGGCTGAGTCTTCAGGTGGAACGCGGCCAAAGCTGTCTCAGCGATAGAGCAAGTGGTTTCGGCGCGGCGCACGTGCCGACCATCGCTTACGTGCGTGACTTCAGCGCTGTGGTGATCCTTCCAGGTAAGGAATAATCTAACCAAAAGTGCACTACAGCGCTCAACAATTGCAATTCTCGTCAGTTGCAGTTGACTTTTATGCCCGAAAAATCACCGCGTGATTTCACGTTTTCCCGATCCAGCTGAGAAATTACAACCTCTCCGTCTCTGGGGCGAAGGGTTCTGGATCTGCAGTCGCCATTCTCAAAGCAAAATTGAATTCTGACGTCGTATGACGATGTGGAACATACGAGATTCTTGTAGCTGCATTGTCTCAAAACAGCATCAATTTTTTTATATTGAGAGCACGCCTCATATCTTGCATTGCAAGACACTCCGCTTGAGCAAGACTGTGCGAGCAGAGACTGTGGGCTCAGGAACGAAGCAGCAAAAATCCCGAGTACGTATATTTTTCTCATACAAATCTCCGGCGTTCCGAGTCGGAAATTTGTTTATCAATTGAGCCGTGGCGCGCATCCCTCAATTGGGTGACAGACGCCAGATGTCCGTCTCCGGCACGCGCCGGTCCAATCCACACCGAGCGCCCAAATTGCATTGATGTTGGGGATCCGCAGTGGGCGCTAAACGGACCGCTGCTCGTCGAGAAAGCGGCGCACGGCGTCGGGATCGACGTCGCGCGCGATGAAGGCCGCGCCGATGGCGCGGACGAGAATGAAGGTGAGAGCGCCCCGGCTCACTTTTTTGTCCTGGGAAATGAGGCGCATCAGGCCGTCCGTGTCGGGCAGATCGCCGGGCACGTCCGAAATTCGGGTCGGCAGGCCCAGCGATGCGAGATGCCGCGTCGCGCGCACCGCATCCTGACCCGCGCACAATCCCATCCGCGCCGAGAAGGCGAAGGCGAGGCTCATGCCGATCGCCACGGCTTCACCGTGCAGCAGGCGGTCGGAAAATCCGGCGCCGGCCTCCAGCGCATGGCCGAACGTGTGGCCGAGATTGAGGAGCGCCCGGTCGCCGGTCTCCTTCTCGTCCCGTGCGACGATCGCGGCCTTGGCGGCACAGCTCGCGGCAACCGCCGCCCCGCGGGCCGGACCGCCGGAAATGACGTCACGCCCGTTGGCTTCCAGCCAGTCGAACAAGGCGGCATCCCCGAGTAGTCCGTATTTCGCCACCTCGGCATAGCCGGCCCGAAGCTCGCGTGCCGGCAAAGTATCGAGCGCGGCGGTGTCTGCGACCACCAGGACGGGCTGGTGAAAGGCACCGATCAGGTTCTTGCCCTGCGGGGAATTGATGCCGGTCTTGCCGCCGACGGAGGAATCGACCTGGGACAGCAGCGTCGTCGGGGCCTGCACGATGTCGACGCCGCGCCGAACCACCGCTGCGGCGAACCCCGCGAGATCGCCGACGACTCCGCCGCCGAGCGCGAGGACCAGATCGCGCCGCTCGATCCGCGCCGCGATCAGGCCTTCCGCGACCTGAGCCAGCCCGGCATAGGATTTCGACTTCTCCCCGGGCTCGACCACGATCGCGGTGAAATCGATGCCGGCGGCAGCGAGCGCCGCCTCGACCCGCGGCAAATGATGGCGGGCGACCGTGCGATCGGTCACGATGGCGACCCGCGCGCCGGGGCGAAGCGCGGCGATCCTTCGCCCGATCTCGTCCAGCAAGTCCGGGCCGATGACGATATCGTAAGGCCGGCCGGAAAGGTCGACGCGGATGCATGTCGCCTCGGACGCGGAAGCGGGCTGAAACGCGGCATCGGGCATGGAACGCCGTCTCTTCTCAAACGGGGTGGGGCGGCGCGGCGAGATGGCGCGCGGCCCGCGCGATCACATCGTCCACCACGGTGTCGTGGAGCACCTCACGCGAATCCACCGTGAGGTCGGCGAGGGCGTAGAGATGCTCGCGGGCGGCGAGAAGCGCGGCGAGCCGCTCGGCGGCGTCGCCCTGCGCGAGGAGCGGCCGGTCGTTGCGCTTCTTCACCCGGCGCAGCAGGGTCGGCAAATCGGCGCGCAGCCAGACCGATATGCCGCCCGCTCGGATCGCAGCGCGGGTTTCCTCGGTCATGAAGGCGCCGCCGCCGGTTGCGACCACGTTGGGCCCGCTCTGCAGGAGGCGCGCAACGACGCGCTTCTCGCCGAGCCGGAATTCCGCCTCGCCCCGCGAGGCGAAGATTTCCGGAATCGTCATGCCGGCGGCTTTTTCGATCTCGTCGTCGGCATCGAAGAAGGGCAGGCCCAGCCGCTTTGCGAGCCGGCGGCCGACCGATGACTTGCCCGCGCCCGGCATGCCGACGAGGACGAGGGATTTCTGGCCGAGGCGGGCCAGGAGCGCATCGGCCCCGACATCCGTCGCCTCGCTCATGCCGTCTCCCGTCACCGCATTCCCTTCTCGTCTTGCCGGTCCGGCGCGCGGTCGCCAGCCTCCCGGGCAGCGCGCCACCAAGGAAAACGGCAGTAGCACCGGGCTTTCCCTCCGGCAATCCGGTTGAAAGCGCGGCGGGAGCGTGCGACGTGTGGCAGGTCGCGCTCCTCGATGATTCGGGCAGACAGATTTGGCCAGCCTCATCCGCCTTCTTGTCGTGATCGCCATCCTCGCCGGCTGTGTCTATGGCGGCGCCTGGTGGCTCGCAAACAAGGTGCAACCCGCCTCGCGCGAGGTCACCTTCACCGTTCCGAACGACAAGTTCAGCAAATGACCGCCGCCGGGCCGGTGGCGCTATTTCTGGACATGCAGGCGGTGGAACGGGGCGCGAGCCGCAACACGCTCGATGCCTATCGGCGCGATCTCGACGATCTCTCGGTCTTCCTGTCCGCCCGCGGCGACACCGTGCTCGGTGCCGCGACCCCCGTTCTGCGGGCCTATCTCGCGGACCTGTCCGACCGCGGCTTCAAGCCGGCCACGCTCGCGCGCCGCCTGTCGGCCCTGCGCCAGCTCTACCGCTTTCTCTATGCCGAGGGCCATCGCGGCGACGATCCGGCGGCCGTGCTCGATGGTCCCAAGCGCGGCCGCCCGCTGCCGAAGGTGCTCGGCCTGGAGGAGGTCACCCGGCTCATCGATACCGCGCATGCCCGCGCCGCGGCGGCCGAGCATCCGCCCGAGCGGCTGCGCCGGCTCCGCGTGGCGGCGACGATCGAACTGCTCTACGCCACCGGCCTGCGGGTCTCCGAATTGTGCGCCCTTCCCGCGAGTGCGGCCCGCAACCGGGCCGAGGCGATCATGGTTGTGGGGAAGGGCGGCAAGGAGCGGCTCGTGCCGCTCGGCGGTGCGGCGCGCGCAGCCATGGCCGCCTATCTCGACGCGCGCCGGGCCGCCGGGCTGGAGGCGTCGCGCTGGCTGTTCCCGTCCTCCGGCGCGAGCGGCCACGTCACCCGCCAGCAGGCGGGTCGGGACCTGAAGGACCTTGCGCTCGCCGCCGAAATCGATCCGGATGCGTTGTCCCCGCACGTTTTGCGGCATGCCTTCGCCAGCCATCTTCTGGCGCATGGGGCGGATCTGCGGATCGTCCAGACCCTGCTCGGCCACGCCGATATCGCGACCACCCAGATCTACACCCATATCCTGGACGAGCGCCTCGCCGGGCTGGTGCGCGATCTCCATCCTATGACCCGCCGCTGACGCGCGGCGGTCTTGCGCCGGATGTGCCGCGCCGGGCGCGCGGGCAGCGCGCGAAGGGTCGGGGAAATCGGACCGCGCCCCTTTCATCGGGGGACCAGTCGGCCTATATTCGGTGAGCCGGCGCAAGCTGGATATGGCGATAAACGGTTGTCGGAATAAGCCTTTCGGACCCGGGGGCAGTACCCGGCGCCTCCACCAGAGCCCGTTCCCGGTTGTTACCGGGCCGGCGGGCTTCGGCGGGGGCGAAATAGGATCGACGAGGGTGTAAAGGGCTTTCTTTCGCTCGGCATGGTTCCGCCGTCATCGGGCCGACCTATAGTTGCGAATGACAACTATGCTCCGGTTGCTCAGGCCGCGTGAGCGGTTTGACGATCGAAATCAAAGTCCTACCGGGTAGCACTGGATAGGCGGGGTTCGGAGGCACCTGGCAACAGAAGCCTCCACTTCCTTCGGGCCTGCCGGACCTCGCGGGAAGGAGAACGAGTCTCCCGTCCGTGCGGAGCGCCCCCGGCGCACTGTGTCGGGGCGGAAGTCCAGGCCGGCTGCGGGCGATTATGGCGTCGACGGATCACATCAGATACGACCTCCTGGCGCAGGACGCCTTGCGTGGCGTGGTGCGGCGCGTGCTGGCCGATGCCGCGCGCGACGGCCTGCCGGGAGACCACCATTTCTTCGTCGCCTTCGACACCCGCGCCCCCGGCGTGCGTCTCTCGCACCGCATGCGCGAAAAATATCCCGAGGAAATGACCATCGTCCTGCAGCACCAATATTGGGACCTGCAGGTGAGCGATGCCGGCTTCGAGGTCGGTCTCTCCTTCGGCGGCATTCCCGAGCGGCTGGTCGTGCCGTTTTCCGCCCTGAAGGGCTTCTTCGACCCCTCCGTGAAGTTCGGCCTGCAGTTCGAGCTCGCCGAGGGCGACGCGGCCGCACCGGTTCCCGCCGAGACTCCTGCGTCCCCGACCGGGGCCCAAACCGCGGCGCCCACCGCGATCCGGCCCTCGGTCCGCGGCGCGGCCTCGGAGCCCGCGGTGTCCAGCTCCGCCCGCCTGCCCGCAGGTCCGCTCGAGGGCGCGGCGGGAAAGAGCGGGAGCGCGGCGGATGGGGGCGATGCGCCACCGGCGGCGGAAGAGACCCGAACAAGTGGTGCAGAAGTCGTTCGTCTGGACGTGTTCCGGAAGAAATAAGGCTGTTAACCCCGACGAACCGGTCCTGTTATGTCGGATGATTACGATGTCGCGGTGATCGGCGCCGGCGCTGCGGGCCTTGCGGCCGGCGCCGCACTCGCCGCCTCCGGAGTGCGGTTCGTGGTCCTGGAGGCCGCCGACCGCACCGGCGGCCGCGCTTTTACCGACACGGAAACCTTTGATCGGCCTTGGGATCTCGGCTGCCACTGGCTGCATTCCGCCGACCACAACCCGTTCACCGCCATCGCCGACCGGCTGGGCTTCGCCTATGGCAGCACCCCCACGCGCCTGGTCCGCAACCTGTTTTTCGACGGCGCCTGGGCCTCCGCGCCCACGGCCGGCTCCGCCGCCCACGCCGTCGATTCCGCCTTCGCCGCCGTCCGGGCCGCCGGGCTCGCCGGGCGCGACGTCGCCGCAAGCGCCGTCGTCGCCGACGCCGGATGCTGGAATCCGCTGGTTCGCCATTGGCTTGCGCTGATGACTGCGAGTCCGCCCGAGGACGTTTCGACGGCGGATTTCGCGGCCTATTCCGGCACCGAAGCGAACTGGCCCGTCCTCGACGGCTATGGCGCGCTGGTCCGGGCCAACGGCGCCGCGGTGCCGGTCACTTTGGCCTGCCCGGTCACGGATCTCGACTGGTCTCGTCCGCAGGTCCGGCTTTCCACCCCCCGCGGCACGGTTACCGCGCGGGCTGCGATCGTATGCGTTCCTGTGCCGGTGATCGCCCAGGGGCGGCTCGCTTTCGCCCCCGCGCTGCCTCCGCCACTCGCCGAAGCGTTCGCAGGCCTGACTTTGGGCGTGGCCGAGAAGGTTGCGATCGGCTTTGATCGCGACGTCTTCGGCTTTTCCGAACGCACCGCCGTCACGGTCTGTTCGGGCGGGCGCGCGCCGGTCAATTTCCAGATCCTCGCCGGTCCGCAGCCCGTGGCCATCGGCCATATAGCGGGCGACACCGCGGCCGCCCTGGTCCGCAGCGGAGAGGCCGCGATGAGCGATTTCGTCCTGGCCGCGCTTTCCGACGCGTTCGGGTCCGAAATCTCCCGCCATGTCGGTCGCGTCCGCGCCACCTCCTGGGCGCGCGATCCGTGGATCGGCGGCGGCTATTCCTCGGCGCTGCCGGGCCGGGCGCATCTGCGCGAGCGGCTGCTCGCACCGCTGGGAGACCGCGTGTTCTTTGCCGGCGAGGCCGTCGCGCGCAGCGATTTTTCCACCTGCCACGGCGCCCATCTGTCGGGGATCGCGGCCGCGCGAGCCTGCCTCGCCGCCATGTCACGAGCCGCTTGATGCTGCCGCTCGCTCATATCGTCGCCATGGCGGAGAACGGCGTGATCGGCCGCGGCGACGCCTTGCCGTTTCGCCTGCCGTCGGACCTCAAGAGGTTCCGCGCCCTCACCTGGGGAAAGCCGATTCTGATGGGACGTCGGACGTTCCAATCGATCGGCAGGGTTCTGCCCGGCCGGATCTCGGTCGTCGTCTCGGCGGATCCAGGCTTCGTGGCGCCGGAGGGCGTGTACGTGGGCCGGACGCTGGACGCCGCTTTGGCTCTCGCCGATGCCGCGGGCCGGGATCTCGGCGCGCCGGAGATCATGGTGATCGGTGGGCGGCGCGTGTTCGCCGAGACGCTTCCTTTGACGCGCATCGTTCACCTGACGCAGGTGCACGCCGCGCCCGAGGGCGACGTCTTTCTCACCCCGTACGATCCCAGCGCGTGGCGGGAAACGGGTCGGGAGGGACCGCTCCAGGGAGCCGGCGACGAGGCCCCCTTCACTTATCTGACGCTCGAACGCGCCGCGGCGCGCGCCGAAAGCGCAGGCGCACGCGGGGACTGACGGCGGATCGTCCCATGTTCCTTGGCTGCGCTCATTCGCCCGGGACGAGGCCGGGCGGCCGCGGGATGGTGCCGAAGCCCGCCGGCGGGCGATAGGGCGCCGAGTCGGGATCGGGACGCACCGCCCGCGGCCGCACGCCGGGACCGATGTCCACCGGAGGCGCCAGAGGCGGCGCCTGTGCCGAGGCCGGAGCGGGCTGGCGAGGCTCCGGCGCGCGGGTCTCGGGGCTGCGCTGGGGCTGCGTCGGACGGGCCGCAGGTTCGCTCGCCCGTGGCGGGTCCGGGACGCGCGCCGGCTCGGGCGCCCGAGCCGGCGGCGTGGGAGGGAGTGCAGCCGCGGGCGTTCCGCCGGCGGGGCGCTGTTGGGTGGAGGGGGCGGTCGGATTTCCGGCTGGGGGTGTGCCGCCGGCGCCGGTATCGACGCCCAGGGTACGCCGCTCCTCCAGCAGCCGGGTTTCGCGGTCGATCGCGCGCATGGCGATGGCGGTCGCCAGCGGCGCGGCTGTCACGCGTCGCTCGGGCGCCGCGAGCGGGCCTTGCCAGAGGATCGATCCGCCCGGTGTCGCACCGCCGGCCTCGGACGCCTCCAATTCCAGGCTCGCCTCCATCAGCAGGCGGACCGGATCGAGCGTTCCGTTGAAGGTGGCGCGAACCGGGCCGACTTGGGCGCGGCCGGGGGAGAGACGAATGGCGCCATTGACCACACCGAAGGCGGTTTCGACCAATTCGAGGCGCAAGGGGCCTCGGTGAAGTGCACGATCGAACATTTGCGCGGTGCGGCGTTCGTCCGGCGGTTGCCCCGTCGTGGTCTCGGCGAGGACGACGTCCAGCGCGCGGGGGTCGGCATTTTGGATCTCCAAGCCGGCGACGCCGAGTGTGCCCTGCCCGGAGAGGCTCTGAACCAGAGTCTGGGGGCTGCGGCCGCTGCCGAGCAGGTCGAGGGAGAGGGTGATCCGGCCGGCGGGCGGTGTACGGGGCGCGAGCGGGGCGAGAAGCGCCGCGGCGGCGACGTCGGCCAGCGCGATCCGCCCATCCGCCGCGAGCCCATCCGGCCGCCGCCTTAAGGTCATCGCGCCGGAAAATTGTCCGCCACCGAACCCTCCCGCGATATCGCGCATTTCCAGGCTCTGGGCGTCCGCCGCGAGGCGCACGCGTCCGTCGGAGAGGGCATAGGCGCCCGACAGGTCGATGCGCCGGGCGGACAGGTCGAGGGCGAGGGCGAGTGGAAGTGGCGCCCCGCCGGAGAAGCGCGCCGCTGGCCAGATTCCGGTGCCGGCGTCCGCACCGGTGCTGCGCGCGCCCCAGAGGCCGATCAGACGCGGCAGCGAGATCGCTTCGACGGCGAGGGTTCCGCTGAGCCGGGGCTGGGGTGCGGGATCGAGCGTCACGGCTCCGGTCAGTGTGCCGCCGGCAAGGGACCCGGCGAGCCCGGCGAAGTGCCACCGCCCATCGACGCGCGAGAGGTCGAAGGCGAGGCTGGCCGGTACCGGACCCGTTTCCATCGCGGCGAGGCTCGCGATGACGCGGGAAAGATCGGTGCTTCGGATCTCGCCCTTCAGGCGTGGAAGGACCTGTCCGTCCTGGGAGAGCGCGACCTTACCGGCGCCGGAGGCGCTGGCATCGGCGAGAATGAGACGGCCGTCGAAGGCGGCGCCCCCGCCGGGCTCCGGCCGAAGCGTGAGGTCGAGCCGACCCGGACCTTGGCCCGGCTTCAGGCCCGGCAGGCCCGCGGCTTCCAGCACCCGCGCGGCATCGCTGGCGGCGAGTGCGAGGTCGACCCGGTCGAGCGCCCCGGCCTTGGCACGGGCGAAGGCGGCGCGGCCGGAGACGAGGCCCAAAGTCCCCTCGGCGGAAAGGCTCGCGCCCCCCGCCTCCGTCCAGGCGGCGGTGCTGGCGAGCTTGACGGGGGCGGCGATCGGCAGCAGTCCGGCCAGCGTATCGGCCGCCGCGGCGCCGGCGATCAGCCGCACGATCGGAACCAAACCGTCGGCGCGGGCACCGGCGACCGTCAGGTCGAGAGTGCCGCGCAGCGGATCGGCGAGGCGCTCAAATCGGCCTGATCCGTCGAGCGCGAGTCCGGCGAGGTCGGCGATCGACAGTCGCGTCAGAATCCAGGCGTTGTCGCGTCCGACAGCGGCGAGGGACAGTGCGCCGAGAGGAAGGCCAGACAAGCGCAACCGCCGCCCCTCGAGTTTGATGCCGCCTTCGATCGCACCATCGGTGCCCTGGATCAGAGGCCGCGCGGCGGCGATGACCGGGTCGAGATCGAAGCCATCGAGGGTCAGCGCGACATCGAGCCGGGGCGGGGGGCCATAGCGCAGGGCTCCCGATCCGGAGGCGCGGGCGTCGCCTATGCTCAGCTTTACAGCATCCGCCGAAATCAGATCATCCCGCGCGACGACACGGCCCGAGAGCCGCACCGGCCCGCTCAGCGCGGCGGCGAGTTCCGGCTTGGCGCGGGGGGCGGCCCACCGCAGGAACACGGTCGGTTCATCCGATGCGAAGGTGAGATCGCCCTCGAATGTGCCGCCGCCATCGGCGCGGGCAGGCGTTCCGGAGAGGCGCAGCGTCGTCTGGCCGGGCAACCGCGCCTCGGCATTGTCGACGTGCCAGCCATCGGTGCCGCCTGTCAAATCGAGCCGCGCATCGCGCACCACCGTTCCCCCCACCGTGAGCTGTTCCACCGCGGCCCCGATCCGGGCGCGGAATTCGGGCGTGGGAAGAGCCGCGAAGGCCGCTGCAAGACCCGCCAGCGCATCGCTCGGTGTGCGTGCGGCGGTGGCGGCCGTGGGGAACAGCGCATCGGCATCGAGGGCGCGGGCATTGAGGACGGCATCGAGGGCGATCGCCCGCCCGAGGGAGAGTCGCGCCGAACCGGCCAGTTGCGCGGGCCGCGCCTCGTCGCCGAGCGAGAGTTCGAGGTTTTCAGCTACCAGGGCTTCCGGGTCGGCGCGCAGATTGGCTCCGATCCGCCATGCGCCGCCGGTCGTCGCATCGCCCCGACGCACCAGACTTGCGTGGCCGGAAAAGCGCGGCGTGCCGCGCTCCATGCGGAACGTACCGTCGAAATCGAGCATGACCGGGCGGTCGTGTGCCTCCGCAATGAGACGCAGGCGGCTCGGTTCCTCACCGATTCTGCCGAGAGAGACGCGCAGCCCGTAAGACCTGCCCCCGGCTTCGCCGCTGCCGTCGAGCCGGAACGGGCCGGAGAGCGAGCGCGCCTCACCCTCGAGATCGAGCCGGGTCAGGCGCAGGGTGCGGTCCGCGCCGCGGTCGAGGAGGTCGATCGCCCCATCGCGGATCGTAAGCCGGTCGATGGCGAGCCCAATGGGAACGCCGGCGCCGGTGGGCGCGGCGATCCGCCCGGCACTGTCCAGCACCGCCCGGAGCCGCGGCCGCACCAAGGTTACACCGCGCGCTTCCAGATTGCCGCGCATCATGGCGCCGAGCGAGAATTCGGCGTCGAGCCGCTCGACGCTGCCCCCGGTCGAGACGCCATCGGCGCCGATCGTGACCGCGCGAAGCGTCAGCCGGGGGACGGGCAGGAGTTCGGCCTGGATGGGGCCGCGAATCAGCACCGGCACCCCGAGCGTGCGGCTCGCCTCGCTTTCGAACGTCGCGCGCCAGGCGTTCCAATCCACGACATAAGGAGTGGCGAACGCCGCAACGATGACGGCGATCACCGCCGTCGCGATGGTGATGAGGATGCCTTGCACCTCGGACCTTCACGCTTGTGCACGGCGCGCCCCGAGGGTGCGCGCCGTGCTGAGTTCAGACAGCGACAATCTTGCCGGGATTCATGATGTTTTGAGGGTCGAACGCACGCTTCAGAGTGCGCATGGCATCGAGCGTCGCCGCGCCGTGCTCCGCGGCGAGATATTTCATCTTGCCCTGGCCCACCCCGTGTTCGCCGGTACAGGTGCCGTCCATGGCGATCGCCCGCTCGACCATGCGCGCCATGAAGAGCTTGGCTTTTGCCGTATCGGCAGGATCCGCCACGTCGACCATCAGAGTGGTGTGGAAATTGCCGTCGCCGACATGACCGACAATGGGTGCGATCAGTCCCATCTCCTCGATGTCGCGCTTGGTCTCCATGACGCAATCGGCGAGGCGGGAGAGCGGCACGCAGACATCGGTGGCGACCGCCTTCGCGCCGGGGCGAAGCGGCAGGACGGACCAATAGGCATCGTGCCGCGCCTGCCAGAGACGGTTGCGATCCTCCGGCCGGTCGGCCGAGACGAAAGCGCCGGCCGAATGAGCCGCAGCGATCTCCGCAAAGCGCTCGGCCTGCTCCCGGGCGCCGGCCGGGGTACCGTGGAATTCCAGGAAAAGATGCGGCGTCTCCGGCAGGCCGAGCTTGGCATAGCCGTTCGAGGCACGCACCTGCACCTCGTCCAGCAGCTCGATCCGCGCCACCGGCACGCCCGATTGGATGGTCTCGATCACCGTGTCGCAGGCGTCCCGGATGGTCGGGAAGGGGCAGACGCCGGCGACGATCGTTTCCGGAATCCCGTAGAGCCGCAGGGTGATCTCGGTGATCACGCCGAGCGTGCCCTCCGCGCCGACGAAAAGCCGTGTGAGATCATAGCCGGCGGATGTCTTGCGGGCGCGGCGCGCCGTTGTGATGACATCGCCATTGGGCAGGACGACCTTCAAGGCGAGGACATTGTCCTTCATGGTGCCGTAGCGCACCGCATTGGTCCCGGAGGCGCGGGTCGAGACCATGCCGCCGAGCGAGGCGTCGGCCCCGGGATCGATCGGGAAGAACAAGCCTTGGTCGCGCAAATTCTCGTTCAGCCGCTTGCGGGTCACGCCCGGCTCGATGACGCAGTCGAGATCGTCGGCATGGACGGCGAGGATCCGGTCCATGCGCGACAGGTCCAGGCTGATGCCGCCATACGGCGCGTTGACGTGGCCTTCGAGCGACGTGCCCGTTCCGAACGGGATCAGGGGGACGCCGAATTCCCGGCAGATGCCGACGACCGTCTGCACGTCGCGCGTATCGTTGGCATAGACGACGGCGTCGGGCGGTTCGTTCGGCAGATAGGTGGTGATATTGGCATGCTGGGCGCATATCGCGGCCGACATCACGACTTTGTTACCGAGCGCGTTCAGCAGAGCTTCCGACGCTGCCGAAAAATCGCCCCCGAGCTCGGGCTCAACCTTCGCATCTGCGACAACCATTTAAGAATCCTTAAAAAGCAGCGTGTCGCGCGGAACGCGTGCGCCACCTTAAACCGGGGCGCGTCGGCGGCAAAACGGCGATTTGCCCCCGACCGGGGCCGCGGTTTCTGTCCGAACCTTCCGCAGCAGCGACATTTTTACGTCAAATCGAACGATGACAATGGCTTGGTTCGCGTCACACTGCGCTTTCACCGGGCACCGCGGGATTGCGATGCATCACTCCAGGAAACGGCAGGGTCGCCATGTGGGATCGAAGCGCTTTCGAGCCCGTCTTCTTTGCCCCTTTCGTGTCTTCGCCGTTGAAGATCGAGACGGAGTGGATGGACTATAATGGCCACGTCAACATGGCCTATTATAACGTGTTGTTCGATCGGGCGACCGACGAGGCCATGGCCCTGATTGGTTTGGGTCCGCATTATGCCGAAGCGCGCCGGGCCTCATTCTTCACCGCCGAGACCCATGTGCGCTATTTGCGGGAATTGCCCAATGTCGGGACCGTTCGCGCCACGGTCCAACTGGTCGATTATGATGAGAAAAGGCTCCATCTCTTTCTGCAGCTGCATCACGGGTCCGACGGCTGGATTTCGGCGTGCTGCGAGCTAGTCGCCCTTCATGTCGATCTCGCCACCCGACGGGTTGTGCCATTCCCCGACGAAATTCTCGAGCGAATCGCCGGAATGAAGGCGGTGCACGGCGCGCTTCCCATCCCGGACGGGTTGGGCCGAAGCGTCGCCATGAGCCCGCGCTGCTGATCTCCGTATCTCTTCGCGATACGGGTTTTCCCAGACGGAAACTGAGCCGGCATCTGCGCTCCATGCAGGTCAGCCATGCTGACCAATCAGTTCTGCTGCGGCGCATTCAATAATATATTGCAATGCATCATCTGGCGGCCGTGCCGTTTCGGATGCATTGGAGGTCTCCTCATGAGCGCCGTAACCCTTTCCCCGACCAAGGGATATACCGCCGCTGCCACCCGCGACGGCGCATCGCGCAAGGGGCTTTGGGCCCGCCTTTACGCGTCGATCGTCGCCGCGCAGATGGCGCGTGCCGAGCGCGAGCTCGCCTTCTACATCCAACGGACGGGTGACGATCCGCGCAAGTGACGGTCGGCGTGGGGACTTCGCCCGCTCCTATGTCGGCGGTAAGGCTGCTTTTCTCTCCTTTTCCGCAACCGCGAGCGTAAGGGTTGTCCAACCCTCGATGTCCCGGCGGCGGACCAGAACGAGGCCTTGTGTGCGATAGGCCGCCAAGGCGGCGCTGGCATGCGACGTCAGCAGGCCGGACAGGACCAAGCGTCCGCCCGGCGCAAGCAGGGGCCGAAGCGACCGTGCCAGCCGCTTCAGCGGCGGCAAGAGAATATTGGCCAGGATCAGATCGTAGGGCGCCGCCGCCCGAAGCGGGCCGGCATCCACGCCGGGCGCGAGCACCGTGTGTACGAAGGCGCCGCTGGCATTGGCCCGAGAATTGTCGCGTGCCGTTCGCACCGCGACCGCATCGATGTCGCCGGCCATGACCGGAATGCGGAACAATCGGGCTGCGGCGATCGCCAGCACGCCGGTTCCGGTCCCGACGTCCAGGACGCGCCGGGGGCGTCGGCGCCGGGCCTCGTCGACGATGGCGGCGAGGCATCCCTGCGTCGTCCCGTGGTGCCCGGTGCCGAAGGCAAGGGCCGCCTCGATCTCGATGCCGATGCCATTGACCGGGACGCGGGCCCGATCGTGCGATCCGTGCACGTGGAACGGCCCGACCCGCACCGGTGCGAGCCCCTCCAAGGAGGCCGCGATCCAGTCCTTTTCTTGAAGCGCGCCGAATTCCACATGCGCCGCATAGGCCTCGCCGGCGGCGGCGACCACGAGGTCGCGCAGGAGTTCTGGATCGAAGGCACTCCCTGCATAGGCCTCGACCGCCCAGTCGCCATCGGGCTGCTCGAAATTGGCGACGGCGACTTCCGCTGGATCGAAGCTCTCCGCGATCAGATCGGCGATGCGCCGTGCATCTCTTTCCGGGGCGTGAACGCGCATGAAATGCGTGGCGTCGGTGGGCAGCAGGCCTTCGAGCATGGGGATTCCGGTGTGGGCGGTGACTGACCCGTCGACCAGAGGGCGTCAGGCCGCGAAGGCGCCGACGGTCCGGCCGCTGCCGAGGGTCTTTGCCGCAGCAACCCTGCGGTCGGCGGCAGACAGAAGCGCGGATAGGGTTTCCCCGTCAAGCGACGTCGTTGCAACCCCGATCGCGATATCCGGCGGGCCGACCCCGTTCGGCAGGCCGATGATGGAGTCGATGCGCTGATGTACGGCAGCCGCGACCTGAATGGCCGCATGGTGCGGCAGGCCCGGTGCCAGCACGGCGAAGCAATCGCCATCATAACGCACGACATAATCGCCCACCCGCAGCCCTTCGCTCGTCGCTTGCGCCACCAGTCGAAGGACGGCTCTTGCAGCGCTTTGACCGGCATGCGCCACGGCTGAAGACAGATCGACATCCACCAGCATCAAGGAGAGAGGGCGGCCGGTGACGGTGCTGATGCTCACGAGGTCCTGCGCCAACAGATCGAAGCGTGCCCGGTGGAACACGCCGGTTTCCGGATCGTGGCGCCGGCGGGTGTCGGCGATCCGCATCGCGCCGCGCCCGCGCCGGGTCGGAATGCCTTCCACATAGCGCAGATAAAGCACGATCAGCCCGGCATAGAAGGCCGTCGCGACGATCTTGCCCGCCAAGCTGCCGATGCCTGCCGCGAACGGAACACCGAAGCCGAAATAAAGCGCCGGAAAAAAGAAGACCTGATCGAAGGTGCACGCTGCAGCGAGCGTGATCCACAGGGAAAGCCACAGCCTGCGGCCGGTTCGCTCCATCAGCCACTCGAACAGGCGGAATACGAAGGCGCACTCGACGAAGAGCAGCAGCGTGCCCCACAGCATGAGCGCCGTCATCTGGTTGAGAAAGGAGATGTCCGCAGGCCGGTTGAACGGCATGCGGACATGCTCGAAACCGAGCAGCGCCGCAACGATGGTCAGAAGGAAGCTGCCGAGGAGGAGGCCGTAGACCGGCTGGCGGGCCGAGAACAGGCCGTCGCGGATATAGATCAGCAGCAGCATGCTCATGAAGCCGGCATAGAGCACCAGCGATCCCGGGGACGCACCCAGGTTGAAGGGGAGCAGAAAGAAGAAAGACGTCGCCAAATAGACGGTGGCGAAATGCAGCACCCCGAGCGCACAGAACAGACCACCGATGCCGATCAGGGACCGCGCCCGGAACAAGGCGAGCATCAGGCCGAAATAAACGGCCATCTCAGCAATTAGAAGTGCAAGATTCTCTACCGGCATCAGGAAGTACAAGAGCCAAGAGGAAAAGGTGTTCAGCGCAAGCCGGGCGCACTCTGCTACCCACCTTCCGACTCCTTGATAAACCGGTCCTGCCGCGAAGGAAAGCGAAAGCGGAAAATGGAACGGCGGCCATCCGCCAAGAGGCGACCCCTCTCCCTCGGAGCGCTCCGCTCAAATGCGGGCCGCCCGCTTCGAAAGCGACCGGCCGCCGGGTCCGAACCTGTTCACACCTTTTCGAGGAAGCTTTCCAGAACCCGCTTCTCGCCGGCCTTGTCGAACAGCACGGTCAGTTTGTTGCCGTCGATGTCGGTGACTTGGCCGTAGCCGAACTTCAGATGGAACACCCGTTCGCCCATCGCGAAAGCGCTCTTTGGTCCCGTGGACGCGGCAAGCAACGTGCCTTCGATGACGGGCGCTCCGCCGGCGCCCCGCCCGAAGGGCCGACCACGCTCGGAAAAACCGCCCGACGAAGAATTGCCCGATCCTGTCCGCGCCGCCTGGGCGCGCTGCCATCCGGGCGTGTCATAGGTCGAGGCAAACGGCG
Source organism: Aquabacter spiritensis (assembly GCF_004346185.1). Taxonomy (GTDB): domain Bacteria; phylum Pseudomonadota; class Alphaproteobacteria; order Rhizobiales; family Xanthobacteraceae; genus Aquabacter; species Aquabacter spiritensis. The sequence goes on from NZ_SMAI01000002.1 coordinate 375,377, forward strand.
TGGTTCGGTCGAACCGGCTTTCACCGGAAGTCCGGGCGCCGTAGGAGGAGCCGCCCCAGCCGAAGCCGCCCTTCGATTCCTCCACTTGGACGTGGGGATCGGGGAGTTCGTCGAGAAAGCGGCTGGGCAGGGTCGAATTCCACAGGCCGTGGATGCGCCGGTTGGAGGCGAAATAGACCCGTGCGCTCAGCCGGGCGCGGGTCAAGCCGACATAAGCGAGCCGACGCTCTTCTTCGAGGCCCGCTTTGCCTTGCTCGTCGAGCGCGCGCTGATGCGGGAACAGGCCTTCCTCCCACCCCGGGAGATAGACCGTATCGAATTCCAGGCCCTTGGCGGAATGCAGCGTCATCACCTGCACCGCATCCTCACCCGCGCCCTTGTCGGCATCCATGACGAGCGAGATATGTTCGAGAAATCCCTGGAGGTTCTCGAACGGCTCCATGGAGCGCACCAGTTCCTTGAGGTTCTCGAGCCGTCCGGTCGCCTCCGCAGAGCGGTCCTTCTGCCACATCTCGGTGTAGCCGCTTTCGTCCAGCACGACCTCGGCCAGCTCGGTGTGCGGCACCTGCCGCGCCTGAACGCGCCACCGATCGAACGACTGGACGAGGCCGCGCAAAGTGGCACGGACCTTCGGCTTCAGCTCTTCGCTCTCCGTGAGGGTCCGGGCCGCCTCCTGCAGCGGCAGGGCGGCCGCCCGTGCGAGATCGTGGATCTGCTTCAGCGTGGCATCGCCGATGCCGCGCTTCGGGACATTGACGATCCGCTCGAAGGCGAGATCGTCGGACGCCGACTGGACGCACCGCAGATAGGCCAGTGCATCGCGGATTTCCGCCCGCTCGTAGAAGCGCGGCCCGCCAATGACCCGGTAGGGCATGCCCAATGTGACGAAACGATCCTCGAATTCGCGCATCTGGAACGAGGCCCGCACCAGAATTGCGATCTGGGACAAGGCGTGACCCGCGCGCTGGAGCGTCTCGATCTCCTCGCCGACCGCCCGGGCCTCCTCGCCGGAATCCCAGGCGCCGGTGACGCGGACCTTCTCGCCCTCCACCCCCTCTGAGAACAGAGTCTTGCCGAGGCGGCCCGCATTGTGGGCGATGAGATGGGAGGCCGCAGCCAAAATATGCCCCGTGGAACGGTAGTTGCGCTCCAGGCGGATCACCTTTGCGCCGGGAAAATCGCTCTCGAAGCGCAGGATGTTGTCCACTTCCGCACCGCGCCAGCCATAGATGGACTGATCGTCGTCGCCGACGCAGCAGACATTGCGGGACCCCTGGGCAAGGAGGCGCAGCCAGAGATACTGGGCGACGTTGGTGTCCTGATATTCGTCCACCAACAGGTACTTGAACCGACGATGATAGTCCGCGAGCACGTCGGGCGCTTCGCGGAACAGGCGGATGCCTTCGAGCAGAAGGTCGCCGAAATCCACCGCATTGAGCGCCTTCAGGCGGGCCTGATAGGCGGCATAGAGCATTTGCCCGCGCCCATTGGCGAAGGTGGCGCCCTCTCCCGGCTGGACCAAATCGGGTGACAGGCCGCGATTCTTCCAGCCGTCGATGGTGGCGGCGAGAAGCCGCGCCGGCCACCGCTTCTCGTCGATATTTTCCGCCGCCAGCAATTGTTTGAGCAGGCGGATCTGATCGTCGGTATCGAGAATGGTGAAGCCGCTCTTCAAGCCCACCAACTCACAGTGCCGACGGAGAATGCGCACGCCGATCGAATGGAAGGTGCCGAGCCACGGCATCCCCTCCACGGCGTCGCCCACCATGGAATGGATCCGCTCCTTCATCTCGCGCGCCGCCTTGTTCGTGAAGGTGACGGCGAGGATCTGGGAGGGATAGGCGCGGCCGGTCGACAGGATATGGGCGATCCGGGTGGTCAGGACGCGGGTTTTTCCGGTTCCGGCGCCGGCCAGGACGAGCAGCGGGCCTTCCAGGCTCTCGACCGCGTCGCGCTGCTCGGGGTTGAGGCCGGAGAGATAAGGCCGAGCCGGCGCACCGCCCGCCATTGCGCGCGCGGCAATGCCGCCCGGCCTCGGGGCCGGCGCACCGGGCGCGTCATGGCCGCCATGTGGGCGCTGTTCCAGGGATCTAGCCAATCGTGTGTCTCGCCTCGCCGGTGATTCTCATGCGAGAACAAAATGGCACCGGCGGGGCGGGATTGCGAGGGGGAAGGTTCGCGGGGCCGGAATCACCAACCGGCGCGGCAGACCCGCTCCACCCAATAGGGGCTCCACCAGCACTTCAGGAACGTGCCGGCGCCTTCCAGCGGGCGATAGACGGTGGGCGCGGTCACGAGATTGACCGGTCCGCCGCTCGAGGGGATGTCGCCGTCCAGCAGCCCGGCATTGAAGACCAGGGTGGTGCCGTTCTGGGTGACGCTGCCCAATTCCACGATCACCTGCGTCGGCTGCGGCCCGAGAATGGTCAGTGCGGCGTTCGGCGGGTCGTTCTTGAACATCCGGACCGTGGCGTTCCAAATCTTGACGAACTGCTCGGTCGTCATGGTGCCACCGATCCGCTCCGGGCGATCGACCCGGAAGGACGCCACAGGCGGAACGCCCGTAAGGGTCAAAGTCTTGCCGTCGAAGCTCATGCCGGCGGCCTGTTCGATCAGCACCATCTCGATCGGTCGAGAAATGTGGATTTCGGGCCGCTGCGGCGTGCCGGCCTGCGTCATGGCCGGCTGAGCGCCGGTGGGAGCTGCAGGGGGTGTCTGCGCGAAAGCCGCGACACCGGACGCGGCGAGGACAAGGCCCGCCAAAGAAGCAATCAGTCGCATGGACCCTTCGTCCCTCCTTGAAACGTGGCTGCGGGCCGGACCCTATCCCCGATCTTCCCGTCAAGCCACCCGTACCGTCGCGGCACCCGTCAATATTGCCCGCTGGAGAAACTGCGCGGTGCCGGACTGACCACTTGGGCCGCTCCGCCGCGGATTTCCATCACTGCGAGGCCGCGTTCATTCGTTCCGTCCGGGCGGAACCGGAACACCCCGTCGATCCCGTTGAAGCCGGATGGGTTGGTCAGCGCCGCGTCGGTCAGGCCCTGGGCGCCTTGGGTACGGACGATGGTCGCGACCAGCGAGACGGCATCGTAGGCGAGGGTCGCGGTGCGGACCGGATCGACATTGTAGCGTGCGCGATAACGCTGGGAGAAGCTCCGCCACCCCGCGGCATCGGGGCCCGCGAACTGGGCGCCCTCCATCTGTGGGTCTCCGAACAGGCGGGCATCGTCCCACAGGCCTGTCCCAAGGGGGCGCACCCGCTTGAGGTCGACGCCGGCCGCCGCGAGCTGTTGCACGACGGTCGGAACATGGTCGGCGGAATCGGGAATGAAAACGCCGTCGGCCTGGCCGGCAAAGGCCGCTACGCGCTGGATCGCTGTCTGCAGCCGCGCGCGGTCCTGGGTGAAGCGTTCGATCCCCATGATGCGCGCGCCGGAGGCTCCGGCGGCCTGTTGCAGCGCCGCTTCGGCAACCGAACCGTAGGCGTTTTCCGGGATCAGGGCGATATAGGAGCGCCGCCCCTGCGCGACCGAGTAGCTGACGATGCGCGACACGTCGCTCTGCGGCAGGAAGCTCAGCAGATAGACACCCGAAGACGCGACATTGGTGTCGGTCGAAAACGCGATGACCGGGATGCCCCGCGGCTTCGCCACTTGGGCGACCGAGCCGACGGAATGGGAAAAGAGCGGTCCGAGTATGATCTGGGCGCCTTCATTGATCGCGGCCTCGGCGGCGGCCCGCGCGCCCTGCGAGGTCCCGCCGTCATCCTTCACCACCAAAGTCACCGGCGCCTGGCCGGTCTCCGCAAGGGCGAGTTCGGCGGCGTTGCGCAGCGATTGTCCGACCGCGCCGGCATTTCCCTGCGCGCCGAGCGGGAGGATGAGGGCGACCACCGGTCCGGTGGTCAAAGGCTGCGCAACCGGCGCGCCGGCCGATTGAGGCGGCGGCTCGCGTCCACCGATATCGCCCGCGCAGGCGGCCAGGACCGCACCGCTGCCAATCGCGGCAAGCCGGGCGGCGCCGACCAGGAGGTCGCGACGCGTCGGATTCGAAAAACGTGGTGGTTTCGCTGCCGGAGCGGGCGCGCCGTCGTCCAACCGCTTCTCCTCGCCTATCTTCCTCGCTGGTTTCCAGGCATAGCGGCTCGCACCGCGTTTGGCGAGGGTGCGCGCCGGTTTCTCCCCGGCACGGCAAGGAGTAAGCTGCCGTCATGGATTCCAAGGACGCGCGCCAGCGCTGCTATCTCCTCGCGGGCACCCGGCTCGCCGCGCCCAAGGCGGCGGCGGGCCTTCACGTGGTCGCGACGCCGATCGGCAATCTGTCGGACATTACGGTGCGGGCGCTCGAGACCCTGGCGGGGGCCGACGTCATCGCCTGCGAGGATACCCGGATCACCGGGCGGCTGACCGGCCGCTACGGCATCGAGACCCCGATGCTCGCCTATCACGACCATAACGGAGCCGGGATGCGCCCGCGCCTGCTCGCGCGGCTCGCGGCGGGCGAAGCGGTGGCCTTGGTGTCGGATGCCGGGACGCCGCTGGTCTCGGATCCCGGCTTCAAGCTGGTCGTCGCCGCAGCCGAAGCCGGGCATCGCATTCATCCCCTGCCGGGTGCCTCCGCGCTTCTCGCCGCGCTCGTGGCGGCGGGGCTGCCGACCGACCGCTTCCTGTTCGACGGGTTCCTGCCGCCCAAAAGTGGGCAGCGCCAGGGTCGCATCGCCGAATTGCGGCCGTTTCCCGCGACCCTGGTGCTGTATGAGACCGGGCCCCGTCTCGCCGAGAGCCTCGCCGATCTCGCCAAGGGTCTCGGCCCCCGGCCGGCCGCGGTGTGCAGGGAACTGACAAAGGCATTCGAGGAGGTGCGACGCGGCAGTCTCGATGCGCTGGCGGCCCACTATGAGGCTGCCGGCCCGCCGAAGGGCGAGATCGTGCTGGTGATCGGCCCTCCTGCCGAGCCCGAGGCGCAGGACGAGGATGTCGACGGGGCGCTCCTGCGGGCGCTGGCGGACCATTCTCTGAAAGATGCGGTGGCGGCGGTAAGCGCGCTCACCGGGCGCCAGAAGCGGGACGTCTATGCGCGGGCCCTCGCTCTGACGCGGGCGGACGGTGATGCCTGACAGGACCGGCCCGCAAGGGCGCCGGGCGGCCTTCTCCCGCGGACTGGCCGCCGAGGCGCGGGCAGGCGCGCATCTCGAGGCGCTGGGTTTCTCCATTCTCTCGCGTCGTGCCCGCACCGAAGCGGGGGAAATCGATCTCGTGGTCCGGCAAGGTGATCTTCTGGTGTTCTGCGAGGTCAAGGCACGGGCCGATCTGGACGGCGCCGCTTATGCGCTGCTTCCCCGCCAGCAGCGCCGGATCGCCGCGGCCGCCTCGGCTTGGCTCGCGGCGCGCCCCGATCTCGCAGCGCTCAATGCGCGTTTCGACGTGGTCCTGGTCTCGGGTCGCGGCATGGTCCGGCATCTGCCGGCGGCCTTTGAAGCGGACGCCTGAACCTGGATGCGGGCCTGCCCTGTGACCTCCCGGGAAGGAACGCATATCGCAGCCGCGCCAAGCAGGTTATAGCGCCTCGAACTGCGGCTGCGTCACCCGATTGGCTTGATTTACCGCAAATAAAATGTATATGTTGAATATAACATTCGTGAAGTGTGTATAGGAGGGTGTCATGACGCTTAGGCTCGGGGATCAGGTGCCCGATTTCACCGCCGAGACCACCCAGGGGCCGGTTCGGTTTCACGAATGGCTTGGAGAATCATGGGGCGTCCTGTTCTCGCATCCGAAGAACTTCACGCCGGTCTGCACCACGGAGCTCGGGCAGGTCGCCCATCTGAAGGGCGAATTCGACAAGCGCAATGTGAAGGTCATCGGCCTGTCGGTGGACACGCTCGACAATCATCCGGCCTGGGTCGACGACATCCGGCTCGCCACCGGCGCGGAGCTGAACTTCCCGCTGATCGCGGACGACCGGCGGACGGTTTCGGACCTTTACGACCTGATCCATCCCAATGCGAGCGACACTGCCACAGTGCGCTCGGTGTTCGTCATCGGGCCGGACAAGAAGCTGAAGCTCACTTTGACCTATCCCGCCTCCACCGGACGCAATTTTCAGGAAATCCTGCGGGTGATCGATTCGCTCCAGCTGACGTCTACCCATGCGGTTGCGACGCCGGCCGACTGGAAGCAGGGCGAGGATGTCATCATCGTCCCGTCGGTTTCCGACGAGGCGGCGAAGGAGAAGTTTCCCGAGGGCTGGACCACGATCAAGCCGTATCTGCGCGTGGTTCGCCAGCCGGGCGGCTGATGGGTAGCTGACGCGGCCGATCGGCACCCGAGGGGGCAGCGCGCGGCAGCGCTCTCCCCCTGTGCGGCGCCCCGTGCTACAGGCGGCACGCAGATGCGAGAATTTCGATGACCGACCGCGACAACCAGTTCGCCCGCTTCCTCGGCGGATCGCCCGCCATGGTCTTGGTGCGCCTCGTCGTGCTCTCGGTCATCGTCGGCGTCATTCTCGCCGCCTTGGGGCTTGATCCCCGCAACTTGCTGCAGAGCGTGACCGAGATGGTGCGCAGCCTTTATGCCCTCGGCTTTGGCGCGGTCGAGAGCGTGTGGCGCTATTTCCTGCTCGGGGCGATTGTCGTGATCCCGCTCTGGCTCATCCTCCGCCTCGCGCGCGGCCTGCGCTGAGATGCGGCCGGGGGGGCCGGTCCGGCCAGTGGCGGTAAGCCACCGCCGGGTATTGGCGATCGCGCTGCCGATGACGGTGGCGCACCTCACGACGCCGCTGCTCGGGATTGTCGACACGGCGGTCATCGGCCGGCTCGGCGACGCGGCCTTGCTCGGCGGGGTCGCGCTCGGCGCCGTGGTTTTCGATTTTCTGTTCTGGGGCTTCGGCTTCCTGCGCATGGCGACGGTCGGCCTTTCGGCCCAGGCACTCGGGCGTGGCGACGGTGTTGAGCAGCGGGCGGTTCTCTCCCGTGCGCTCCTGGTGGCGGCGGCCTGCGGCGCCGCCTTGGTCGTTTGCCAGCTTCCAATCAGAGCCGCGGCTTTGGCGCTTGCCGGTGCGAGCCCCGCCGTGGACGCCGCCGTGCAGGATTATTTCGATGTGCGGATCTGGGCTGCGCCGTTCACGCTCGCCAATTACGTCGTCGCGGGCTGGCTGACGGGCATCGGCCGCACCGGCCATGCTCTTGCCCTTCAGATCGTCATCAGCCTGCTGAACATGGGCTTGACCGTTGCGTTGGTGCTCGGCCTCGACTGGGGCGTCGCCGGTTCGGCTGCAGGGACACTGGTGGCGGAGATTGCCGGGGCCGTGGCCGGTCTGCTGGTCTGCGCCAGAATGAGCGGTTTCTCCCCGCGCGTCTCGCGGGCGGTCTTGCTCGATCGCCAAGCGTTGGGTGCGAGCTTCGTGCTCAACCGCGACATCATGATCCGCACGGCGGCGCTCATGCTCGCCTTCAGCTTCTTCGCCGCGCAGGGCGCGCGGGCCGGTGACGTGACCCTCGCCGCGAATGCGCTGCTGAACAATATGGTGATGCTCGCGGCCTTCTTCCTCGACGGGTTCGCAACCGCGGCCGAGCAGATTTGCGGGCAGGCGGTGGGCGCCCGCAATCGGGGCGCCTTCCTCCGCGGCCTGCGGCTTTCCTTGCTCTGGGGGTTCGGCTTCGCCCTCGTCGCCAGCCTCGCCTACCTCACCCTCGGTCCCCTCGCGATCGACCTGATGACGACGAGTTCGGAGGTCCGCACCGCCGCCCGCGCCTTCCTCGCGCTCGCGGCCCTGCTCCCGGTGGTCGGTGTGTTCGCCTATGCCTTCGACGGCATCTATATCGGTGCGCTCTGGTCGCGCGACATGCGCAATCTGATGCTGGCGGCGCTCGCGGTCTATTTCCTCGCCTGGTGGGGGCTGCGGCCGCTCGGCAATGCGGGGCTCTGGTTGGCGCTGCTGGCGTTTCTGACTGCGCGCGGCGCGCTCCAGGCCGCGCGGCTGCCGGCACTCATGGCGCGAACCTTCCCTGATTTGCCGCGCCGCGCCGAGTTGCCCACCTCACCCTGACGGCCCGGCCAGCGCGCTGCTTTCCGGCTGCGTCGCACTTGAGCTTGGCGCATAATGCCTTCGCGGGAGGGCAATGGCCGCAGATGCCGGTCCGATGTCCTGCGTCTGGGGTCGATGAGGGGGAAACGAATGAACCAGTCGGCGCCGTCGGTTCTGGTCGTGGGGGCTGGCCCCACCGGCCTTACGCTTGCCAATTCCCTGCAGAAGCAGGGCGTGTCCTTTCGGATCATCGACAAATTGCAGGAGCCCGCCCGCGTCTCGAAGGCGCTGGCAGTCTGGAGCGGCTCGCTGGAAGCCTTCTCCGCCCTCGGCGTGGCGGACGATTTCATCGCCGGCGGCATCCGGCTGACCAATATCCGGGTGGGGGACGGGAGCCATGAACTCGCGGCGATGTCGATCGCGGAGGGCGTCGACAGCGCGTTTGCCTTCACCCTGATCGTCCCCCAGTCCAAGACCGAGGAGATCCTCGCCGCCCATCTCGCCCAAGGCGGGCATGCGGTCGAGCGGGGGGTGGAATTGGTCGATTATGTCGAAATCGGCGACACCGTCCGATCCACCCTGCGCCATCCGGACGGGCGAGAGGAGACGATCGACACGCTCTTCCTGGTCGGCTGCGACGGCGCGCGCAGCATCGTCCGCCACAAGACCGGCATCGCTTTCGAGGGCTATACGGAGCCGCAGACCTTCATTCTCTCCGACACCCGGATCGACGGCCCGCTCGATTCCACCTCGATCTATATCTGGTGGAGCAGCGCGGGCAGCGTCGCGCTGTTTCCCGTCGTGCCCGGCATTTGGCGCACCTTCGCGATGCGGGACGAGCCGGCGGGCGAGGAACCACCCACGATCGAGGAAATCCAGGCCCATCTCGAGGCGTCTGGGCCTCCGGGCATCAAAGTGAGCGACGCGACATGGCTGTCGACATTCCGGGTCAACGAGCGGCTCGCCGCCGGCTATCGCAAGGGTCGGGTGTTTCTCGCCGGCGACGCGGCTCACATTCATAGCCCCGCCGGCGGGCAGGGGATGAACACCGGAATCCAGGATGCCGCAAATCTCGGCTGGAAGATCGGCGCCGTGCTCGCCGGCCGCGGCGATGCCGAAATGCTGCTCGACAGCTATGAGGCCGAGCGGCGCCCTGTGGCACGCGAAGTCGTGGCGGGAGCGGCGCAGAAGCTGAAATTCGGCATGGTGACGCGCGGCACGGCGACCCGGCTCGTTCGTGATGCTCTGATCTCGGTCGCCTCGCGGCTTCCGGCGATCCGGCAGAAGCTCCAGGTGGAATTGTCCGAAACCGAGATCCGCTATTCCGAAGGCCCACTCGTGGAGGCGGTGCGTCGGATCTCAGGTTCGGCGACGCCGCGCGCGGGGGCGCGGGCCCTCGACCTCACGCTGGACGGCCGGTCCCTTTGGGGGCATTTTTCCGCCGCGCGGCACACGCTTCTGCTTTTCGGGCCGCCTGGCGCGCATGACCGGATGCGCATGGCGGCCGCGCGCTTTGCCGACGCCCTCGACGTGGTGGATCTCGGTGCGGAACCCGCGGCTGCGGCCCGATACGGCCTGCATGGCGCAGGCTGGGTCCTGGTCCGGCCCGACCAATTCATCGCGGCGCGCGACGACGCGGATGCGCAAGGCGCATTCGACGCCTACGCGCAGCTCGCCTTGGAGCCGGCGCGGTAGGAGGTTCAGCGGCCCGGCAGGACCAGAACGGTGGGCTTGCCGGGCAGCTTCTCGCGCGACAGAAGGACGGTCGCGCTCGCCGAACGGGTGATCTCGTAGTCCCGCCCGAGCCGCGACAGAAACCGATCGAGGCCCCATTCGCTGAAATAGTGCATGGGGATGATCAGCGGCGCATTGATCGCCTTCAGGGTCTCCACCATGCCCTCGATGTCGAGCGTGTACGAGCCGTCGACCGGCGCGAGAACGACGTCGATCCGGCCGAGCGCCTCGAGATGATCCGCCGTCAGGAGGTGGTGCAGATGACCGAGATGGGCGATGCACAGGCCGGCCACCTCGAAGACGAACATCGAGTTTCCGTCGTACAACGTCGTCGAGCCGTAGCGGATATTGGTCGGCACGTTGCGGATCCAGACATCATCGAGCGTCACCTCGTGCTGCGCCTGCCCACCGTCCGGGTTCCATCCGCGCAACACGTGAGCGATGCCGGGGTCTGGATTGTTGGTGTAGTGCGTGTCGTGCGCGCGGTTCATGGTGGCGACCATTGGCACGGTCCGGGGGCGGACGTAATCGTTATAGTCGGTGGCGATGGTGACGCCCTTCGGGCTCTCGATCAAAAACGTGCTGTGGCCGATAAAGGTCAGCCGCACTTCCGCCGCTTCGGCCGCTACGGGACGAAAGGCCGCGCGCCACAGCTTCGGCATCGGCGACTGCGCCACCATGCGGGGACATTTCTCGGGTTCGGCGTGCGCGGGGAAGGTTCCGGCCGCCAGCGCGAACAGGCTCCAAACGGTGGCGACGAGACCTTTCCAGCCCATTGCGGTCATCCCTCGGCTTTCGCAAAGGCAGCATGACCGCGAAGACCCCGCTCCGGCAACGCGGAGATGGTCACAGCGGCGTGAATAGACGAGAAATGACCGTTTCGCCGGGCGGACGTGCGAATGTCCCGGCGGAGTCGGGAACTTCGCTTTGCTCCCGATCCTTTTAGGCGTAGCCGTTGCCGTGCCCGTTGCCGGGAGAGACCCATGAATGTCGATATCGTCCTCTTGTCCCCCATCCTCGCATTGGTGGCGGGCATCCTGATCCTGATCTTTCCGCGCCTGCTCAACATTCTGGTTGCGGTCTATCTGATCCTGATCGGCATTCTCGGCCTCATCCCGCATTGAGCGCTGCGCCGAACGGTGCAGTTGAAGACGCGGCCTGCTGGGTCTAAAGCAACCGCGACCTGACGCGCGCGTGAACACCCCAAGGGATCTCCAAAGATGACGAAATGGGTCTACTCCTTCGGCGACGGCACGGCCGAAGGGAAAGCCGATATGCGGAACCTGTTGGGCGGCAAGGGAGCGAACCTTGCCGAGATGGCCAATCTCGGCCTTCCGGTTCCTCCCGGCTTCACGATCACGACCGAGGTCTGCACCTATTATTATGCCCATGGAGAGACCTATCCGGCCGAACTGAAGGGCGAGGTCGAGATTGCGCTCGCGAAGATCGGCGCCTTGACCGGCAAAACGTTCGGCGATCCCGGAAACCCGCTTCTGGTTTCGGTCCGCTCCGGCGCCCGCGCCTCCATGCCGGGAATGATGGACACCGTCCTCAATCTCGGCCTGAATGATGCGACCGTCGAAGCCGTGGCCGCGCTCGCCGACCGCCGCTTCGCGTTCGACAGCTACCGCCGCTTCATCACCATGTATTCCGGCGTCGTTCTGGGCGTCGATCATCACCATTTCGAGGAACTGCTCGAAGGCTTCAAACTGCGCGGCGGCCTCAACCTCGATACCGACCTCTCGGCGGACGACTGGGCGGAGCTGGTGGTTCAATACAAGGCCATGGTCGCCGAGAAGCTTGGCAAACCCTTCCCGCAGGATCCGCACGAACAGCTTTGGGGCGCGATCGGTGCGGTGTTCGGCTCCTGGATGAACCAGCGCGCCATCACCTACCGCCGGCTGCACACCATTCCGGAGAGCTGGGGCACGGCGGTCAATGTGCAGTCCATGGTGTTCGGCAATATGGGCGATACGTCGGCGACCGGCGTGGCGTTCACCCGCAACCCCTCGACCGGCGAACACGCGCTCTATGGTGAATTCCTGGTCAATGCTCAGGGCGAGGATGTCGTCGCGGGCATCCGCACGCCCCAGGACCTGACCGAGGCGGCACGCATCGCGGCGGGGTCCGACAAGCCGTCGATGGAGCGCGCGCTTCCGGAGGCCTTCAAGGAGTTCGAGCGGATCTCGAAGGTTCTCGAGGACCATTATCGGGACATGCAGGATCTCGAATTCACCGTCGAGAAGGGCAAGCTCTGGATGCTTCAGACCCGCTCCGGCAAGCGCACCGCGAAAGCGGCGCTGCGGATTGCGGTCGAGCTCGCAAACGAGGGGCGTATCACGCAGGAAGAGGCGGTCGTCCGGGTCGATCCCGCCGCGCTCGACCAGTTGCTGCATCCCGCGATCGATCCCAAGGCGGAGCGAAAGGTGGTCGCGAGCGGCCTGCCGGCCTCCCCGGGAGCCGCCGCGGGGGCAATCGTATTCTCCGCCGACGAGGCGGAGGCGATGAAGCAGCAGGGCCGCAAGGTGATCCTGGTGCGGATCGAGACCTCGCCGGAAGACATTCACGGCATGCATGCGGCGGAGGGCATCCTGACCTCGCGGGGCGGCATGACCTCGCATGCCGCCGTGGTGGCGCGCGGGATGGGCAAGCCCTGCGTCTCCGGCGCGGGTTCGCTGCGGATCGATTATGCGGCGCAGACACTTACCGTCTCCGGCGTCACCTTCCAGAAGGGCGACGTGCTCACCATCGACGGCTCGACCGGTCAGGTTCTGGCCGGCGAAGTGCCGATGCAGCAGCCGGAACTGTCCGGCGAATTCGCCACGCTCATGGGCTGGGCGGATAAGGTGCGCCGGCTCAAGATCCGCGCGAATGCCGAGACCCCGCTCGATGCCCGCATGGCCCGCTCGTTCGGCGCCGAAGGGATCGGCTTGTCGCGCACCGAGCATATGTTCTTCGATGCCGGACGCATCCTCGCCGTGCGCGAGATGATCCTCGCCGACGACGAAGCCGGACGACGCGCGGCGCTCGCCAAGCTCCTGCCGATGCAACGGGCGGACTTCGTCGAACTGTTCGAGATCATGAAGGGGCTGCCCTGCACGATCCGCCTGCTCGATCCGCCGCTGCATGAATTCCTGCCGCACACCGATGCCGAGATGGCGGAAGTGGCCAAGAGCCTCGGCGTCGACATCGAGCGAATCGAGCGGCGCCGCAAGGACTTGCACGAGGTCAATCCGATGCTCGGCTTCCGCGGCTGCCGCATCGCGATCGCCTTCCCCGAGATCGCCGAGATGCAGGCACGCGCCATCTTCGAGGCCGCGGTGATCGCGGCCAAGTCGACGGGTGAGCCGGTGGTTCCGGAAGTAATGGTGCCCCTCATCGCCACAAAGGCGGAGTTCGACATCGTCAATGCGGTGATCCAGAAGACCGCGAAGGCGGTAGAGGCGGAGACCGGCGCCAAGCTCACCTTCCAGGTCGGCACGATGATCGAACTGCCGCGCGCCGCTTTGCGCGCCGAGGAGATCGCCGAGACCGCGGAATTCTTCTCCTTCGGCACCAATGACCTGACTCAGACCTGCTACGGCGTCTCGCGCGACGATGCCGGGACCTTCCTCGGCCCCTATGTTCAGAAGGGCATCATCGAGGTGGATCCCTTCGTCTCGATCGATGTGGACGGGGTGGGCGAACTGGTGAAGATCGGCGTGGAGCGGGGCCGCAAGTCGCGGCCGGACATCAAGCTCGGCATTTGCGGCGAGCATGGCGGCGATCCCGCCTCGGTCGCGTTCTGCGACGAGATCGGGCTCGACTACGTGTCCTGTTCGCCGTTCCGGGTTCCCATCGCCCGCCTCGCGGCGGCGCAGGCCGCTCTGGGCCGCAAGGCGGCGAGCCAGGCTTGACCGGTGGGGTCGGCCGGGCATCCGCCCGGCCGGTCCGGCAGGCAATCGCCGGCGGCCCGGCGCGACATCGCTCCGAAGAGGGTTGATACGCGCCTATCACCGGGCGAAAGAGGCGATCAAAGGGACGTGTTCACAGAGGATGACGGCGCGGGGCCGAGTGCCTCGGCGCGCGGCGGCCGGCTATGGCGCCGCGCCTGCAAGGCTCAGGCGAGGTTCCGCTGGTGCAGTGGACCGCCGGTCCGATTCGGGTGCCGGCGCGGGCGGGGCTGGCAAAATCTTCGTCTGCTTCCTATCTTCCAAGGAGGAGAGAGACCATGTCCGCTTTGCTGATGTCTGCCGTCCTGATCGTGCCCGCGGCGCTCGCGCTCGTGGCGATCACCCGCCTCCTCGCGCCCCAGCCGAAGCCGGTGCCGGTGCGTGTGCGCCCGAAGCGTCCGCGCGGCTGACCTTCACCCGATCAGGTCGCGGACCATGGGAATGACCTTGGTGCCGTAAAGCTCGATGCAGCGCATCAGGCGGTCGTGCGGGAGCGGGCCCGCGCTGTATTTGAGGTCGAAGCGGTCGATGCCGAGCGCCGTGGCGGTCGCGGCGATCTTGCGGGCCACGGTTTCCGGACCGCCGACATACAGCGAGCCGTGCTCGACCTCGCGGTCGAATTCGTCGCGCGCCATCGGCGGCCAGCCGCGCTCGGCCCCGATCCGATCCCGCATCGCCTTGTAATCCCCGAACATCTCCTCGCGCGCCGCGTCATCCGTCTCGGCCACATAGCCTGGCGAATGGACGCCGATCGGCAGCGCCGGCTTGCCGAACTGCGCCAGCGCGCGGCGGTAGAGGTCGGCATGCGGCCGGAACCGCCGGGGGTCGCCGCCGATAATGGCGAGCATCAGCGGCAGGCCGTAGCGCGCCGCGCGGACCACCGAGTCCGGCGTCCCGCCGACGCCGATCCAGGTCTTCAAGGTGCCGCGCTCGATCTCGGGATAGACGCCTTGGGCGTCGAGCGGCGGGCGGATGGTCCCGGTCCAGCGCACCGGCCCGGGGGCGAGAAGAGCCGCGAACAGATCGAGCTTCTCGGAGAACAGCGTTTCGTATTGCGACAGCGGCAGGCCGAACAGGGGAAAGCTTTCGGTGAACGAGCCGCGGCCGAGAATCACTTCGGCGCGGCCGTGAGAGAGGGCGTCGAGGGTGGAGAAGCGCTGGAACACGCGGATCGGATCGTCCGAGGACAGGACGGTGACCGCCGATCCCAGGCGAATCCGCTGCGTCCCGGCGGCGATCGCCGCCAGCACGACGTCCGGCGCGGAAATCGCGAAATCGGGCCGGTGATGCTCCCCGAGCCCGATGAAGTCCACGCCGCAGGTGTCGGCGAGCACCGCTTGGGCGACGACGTCGCGGATCACCTGCGCCAGAGGCAGGAGCGCGCCGTCCGCTCCGCGGGTGACGTCGCCAAAGGTGTCGAGGCCGAGTTCGAGGTGAGGCAAGACGGGTTTCTCCAGGCGGGGGGAACCGGGCCGGTCGCGTCGCCGCGGCAGCGGACGCCTCCAGATGCACCATTTTTGCCCGTCGGCGCCAGAGGCGGCACCGCCCGCCGACGCTTGCGGGCCGTTTGCCTTCTCTTCATTTGTGCACGCCACAATGCGGACGGAAAGCGCCGCTAGAGCCGGATCCGATGGGGTCGTCCGATCCGATCGGCACTTCGGTCTTCAAATCCTGGAAGAGAGACTGTTTTGCTGATCCCGCGACGATCGGATCGAGATGGGCTCCGAGGTCAAAGGCGTTTGGTGGCTCGCTCTCGCCCGTCGCGGCGGGAGGCGACTTCGCTTTTCGATGGAAACGCGGCGCGATTTCGTCGAAAAGCAGACGCCTTTGGCCGGTCCGGCGGGTGTCCGGCCTGCAAGACGGGTCGGGAGAAGTCCGGGTGGGTTTGGGTGGCGGGTGACGGCGGCTTGGGATGGATCTTCACGTGATGCGCCTTTTCTCTGACGCCGCTTTCGGCCGCGTCCGTCTGTTCGGGGCCTTCGGCGCCCTTCTTCTCGCGGTGAGCCTCGCCGGATGCGCCACCAAGGACGAGATCCTCCCGCCCGACGAGCCGGCGGAGAAGATCTATAATGAGGGCCTCACCCTCATGAACCGGGGCGACCTTACCGCCGCCGCCAAGCGCTTCGAGGATCTCGACCGCACCCATCCCTATTCGGAATGGGCGCGCAAGGCGCTGCTGATGGACACCTATGTCTATTATCAGGCGGGTCGCTACGACGAGGCGATCGCGGCCGGAAAACGCTATATGGCGCTCCATCCGGGCTCGCAGGATGCGCCCTATGCGAGCTATCTCGTGGCCTCCGCTTATTATGACAACATCCCCGACGTGACCCGCGATCAGCGCGCCACCCGCCAGGCGCTCGACGCGCTCGACGAGGTGATCCGCAAATATCCCGGCACCGAATATGCCGCTGCAGCGCGTAAGAAGGTCGAGGTCGCCCGCGACCAGCTCGCCGGCAAGGAGATGATGATCGGGCGCTATTATCTGGAGAACCGGAACTATACGGGCGCGATCAACCGCTTCAAGGTGGTGGTCACGCAATACCAGACCACCCGCCAGGTCGAGGAGGCGCTGTTCCGCCTCACCGAGGCCTATATGGCGCTCGGCATCATTTCGGAAGCCCAGACCGCAGCCGCCGTGCTCGGCTACAATTTCCCCGACAGTTCCTGGTACAAGGACGCTTACCGGCTGGTCCAGCAGGGTGGCGGGGAGCCGAAGGAAAACAAGGGGTCCTGGATCAGCCAGGCGTTCAAGAAGCTGGGGATCGGCTGACGCGCCATGCTGTCCTCCCTCTCGATCCGGGACATCGTTCTGATCGAGAAGCTCGACCTCGTGCTCGGCGAGGGGCTGACCGTCCTCACCGGCGAGACCGGAGCCGGCAAATCGATCCTGCTCGACGCGCTCTCGCTGGCCCTCGGCGGGCGCGGCGACGGCGCGCTGGTGCGGCACGGGGCTGAGAAGGGGCAGGTGACGGCGGCCTTCGACCTGTCGCCCGGCCATCCCGCGCGCACCCTTCTCGCGGAAGCGGACATCGCCGACGAGGGCGAACTGATCATCCGCCGCGTGCAGATGGCCGACGGGCGGACCCGCGCCTCGGTCAACGATCAGCCGGTCAGTGTGCAGATGCTGCGCGCGCTGGCGGCCTGCCTGGTCGAGCTGCATGGCCAGCATGACGACCGCGCGCTTGTGAACCCCGCGACCCATCGTGCTCTGCTGGATGCGTTCGGCGGGCTGGCGGCATCCGCCCAGACCGTAGGCGAGCTGTGGCGGACATTGCGTGCGGCGCGTGCCGAGGCGGCTGCCGAGGCGGCGCGGCTGGAGGCCGCGGCGAAGGACGCCGATTATATCCGCCACGCGGTCGCTGAACTCGAGGCGCTTGCCCCGGAAGTCGGCGAAGAAGCCGCTCTCGCCGAGCGGCGGACCGTGATGATGCGCTCGGAGAAGATCGCCGGGGACCTCGCCGAGGCGCTGGACGCGGTGGGGGGGAGCGGATCGCCGGTTCCCACGCTCGCCGCCGCGGTGCGCCGGCTGGAGCGGCGGGCCGGGGAGGCGCAGGGGCTCGTGCGCCCCGCGGTGGAAGCCATCGATCTCGCCTTGGACCAGCTCGAAGTCGCGCGCGCCCATCTGGAAGCCGCCCGCGCCGCCGCGGATTTCGACCCGCACGAGCTGGAGCGCATCGAGGAGCGGCTGTTCGCGCTGCGCGCCGCCGCGCGCAAATACGGCGCCACGATCGACGATCTGCCGCAGCTCGTGACCCAGTTCGCCGCCAGCCTCGCCAGCCTCGAGCGCGGCGCGACCCGGCTTGCCGAACTCGAGGTCCAGGCGGGCGCCGCCGAAGCCGCCTATCGCCGCGCGGCCGAAACCCTGTCCCAGGCGCGCGCGGCGGCCGCCCGCCGGCTCGAGGCCGCCGTGAATGCTGAATTGCCGCCGCTCAAGCTCGAACAGGCGCAGTTTCAGGTCGCGATCGACCGCGACCCCGGCGCGGCCGGACCGGACGGGTTCGACCGTGCCGCCTTCTGGGCGCGCACCAATCCCGGAACACGGGCCGGCCCGCTCCTGAAGGTCGCCTCCGGCGGCGAACTGGCGCGCTTCCTGCTCGCCTTGAAGGTCGTGCTCGCCGACCGCGGCTCGGCCCCCACGCTGATCTTCGACGAGATCGACACCGGGGTCGGCGGCGCGGTCGCCGATGCGATCGGCCAGCGCCTCGCCCGCCTGTCCGCCCGCGTGCAGGTTCTCGCGGTGACCCATGCGCCGCAGGTCGCGGCGCGCGCGGCGAGCCATCTGCTGATCGCGAAGGCCCGCTCGGAGGCCGCGGCGGCCACCCCATCGGTCGCGACCCATGTCGCGCGGCTCGGGGCTGCCGACCGGCGCGAGGAGATCGCCCGCATGCTGGCCGGGGCGAGCATCACGGCCGAGGCGCGCGCGGCCGCCGACCGGCTGATCGAAGGCGCGGCCTCCGCCTGACCCGCCGCGTTCTCAATCGCCCGGCGGCCGGCCCTGGCGCAGGCGCTTGACCGCGCCGCGCTTTTCCTTCGACGCGAGACGGCGTTCCTTGGAGGCGAGCGTCGGACGGGTCTTGCGACGCGGCGGCGCGACATAGGCGGCCTCGCGAATCAGCGCGACCAGCCGCTCGACGGCATCCTCGCGATTGCGATCCTGGCTGCGATGGCGCTGGGCATGGATGACGATCACCCCGTCCTGCGTCATCCGGCTGCCGGCGACGCGCACCAAACGGGCCTTGACGCCATCCGGCAGGTTCGGGGAATTGCGGGCGTCGAAGCGCAATTGAACCGCGGTCGAGACCTTGTTGACATTCTGTCCGCCCGGTCCGGAGGCGCGCACGAACGTGACGGCGATCTCGTCCTCCGCGATGGCGAGGCGGGGCGTGATCTCGATCATGACCGGGGTCCGGCGGGGCCGGAGGCGAGCGCGCGCATGCTCTTCAATGGCGCAGCCGACCCGCGCTGGCAATGCCGCGGCCGGCGCGCGCCGCCGTCAGATGGCGTGGCGGTTCGCGCTCGGGCCGAAATGCTCGACATAACGCGGCGAGATGGCGGCGCGCGGCAGGATGATCATGACGTCCGTGGTGCCGAACTGGTGATCGACGACCGCGCCGTCGCCGACATAGCCGCCGAGCCGGAGATAGCCTTTGATCAGCGGCGGCAGCGCATGCATGGCGGCCTTCACATTGATCTTGTCCGCCGGCATGCGGTCCATCGGCACATAGCGCTTCGGCAGCGCCCGGGCGCGCCATTCTTCCGGCGCGCGGGCATGGTGGTGCAGGAAGGACAGCGGCAGATCGAGCGCGGCAGGGTCGGTGCCCTCGAGGCTCGCGCAGCCGAACATCGCATCGATGCGATTGCGCAGGATATAGGTCCAGATGCCGTGCCACAGCAGCTCGACCGTGCGCTTGTTGCGGTAGGGCTTCAGCACGCAGGAGCGGCCCAGTTCCAGGAACCGCAGGTCCGGATGGGCGGCGATGATCGGCGCGATGTCGAACTCGCTCTGGGTGTAGAAGCCACCGTGCCGCTGCGCCACGTCCTGGCGCAGCAGCCGGTAGGTGCCGACGACCTTCGGCTTGCGGCGCCCGAGAACCATTTTGCCGGCATCGTGATCCAGCACGAGCAGGTGGTCGCAGATCGTATCGAAGGCGTCGACGTCGCGCCGCGCGAGCCGCGCCGGGCCTTCGGGAATGGCCGACATCTCTTCGTAGAAGACATTGAAGCGCAGGCGCTGGGCGCGGCGCACGTCGCGCGCGGTTTGGGCGAGCCGGACTTCCAGCGGTCCGAGCCGGCCGAGCAGCGTCGGCTCGCCGAACGGAACGGCTTCGCGATGGCGGATCCCGGAATAGGCGCGCAGGTCCGAGACCAGTTTCTGCGGCCCTTGAAGCGCCTGGATCCCGCTCACGGCGAAGGGGAGATCGAGCCCGCTCGAAGGCGCCGGGAAGCGCGGCGCGAACGGCCCGGGAAATCTGGCGAAGCTTTCCTTGGCGACATCGATGCTGCGACCCACCAGCGCCGGAAGGTTGAACCCGGGACGGATCGGATCGGGGTCGGGCAAGTTGTGGCGTTTCATTGCAACGACCCCCTCCCTCGGGCCGTCGCCGGCGGGCGCGTGGTGCCAGTGAGGCCGCGCGCTGCCATGACGAACTGTGCCGCGCCGACGACGCTTGCTGCGCCGTCCTTCTGCGTGAAGGACAGCATCACCATAAGTTTCGGACGCTCTTGTGACAATGAAAGAATGCCGTAACTGGAAGTGTGGAAGGGTAGCGTTCATCGTGCCGTCGCGGTTCCGTCTCGAAAATCGGAGCGCGACCGGGAGGCACGGGCGAGCAAGTTCAAGGGGTTGGAGGCCGGCGCCGCCGGTCAGCCGGCTCAATGTGCAAGGCCCGAGGCGCGGTCTTGGCGGGACAATGGGGGATATCGGACGATGATTTCGCGACGAACGATTTTGGTGGGCGGCGCCGGATTGGCGCTGGCGGCGGCCGCGTCATTTGCCGGCTTCGATTCTGCCTGGGCGCAGCCCCGGCCGGTGCCGAACGCGGTGAGCACGATCGACGTGCCGGGCGTCGGCCCCATGACGGTGCTGACCTTCGACGCGCAGTTCGTCTCCGCCGACCCCGCGACGCGGCGGGTCGTGCTCCAGGGCAGCTGGGGCAAGCGCTGGTCGGTCCTCGTGCCGCCCATGATGGGCGACGTGATGCGCCTCGCCAACAGCCGCAGTCTGGTGATCCGGGTCCTGCCCGGGCTGGTGACCTATCTCGGCAAGGCGCATCAGGGGACGCCGGGCCAGGTCTCGACCGAAGTCGCGCTCAATGCCGGCCTGCCCGGCTGGCCGCAGGATTTCGGCTTTCGCGAGATCACCATCACCAGCATCCTGGTGGATATCAACAAGGCCGGCGGGACGATCAGCTTCGAGGGCATAGACGGGCTGGTGCGGACGGTGCGGGCGACCGATCCGAAGGTGCTCGCCGATCTCCAGCATGTGGCGCTCGGGGACCTGTGCGAGATCCGTTATTATGAAGGTATCGCCATCACCACGGTCCGCTGAGGCCATCTGAGGCGCCGCTCAGGGCGGAGCATCACGCGCCCCGAGGGCAGGGGGCATTCCGGCGGCGCACCCGCGCCGCCGCGGGTCTGTGCGGTTCCTATCGGTGGCCGCGGGTCGGTCGTCACGCCGCGAGGCGGGGTCGGTCGGTCAGGGCGCGATAGGCCAGGGCCTCGGCGAGGTGGCGGCGGCCGATGCCCTCCGCCCCGTCGAGATCGGCGAGCGTGCGGGCGACCCGCAGGATGCGGTGATAGCCGCGGGCCGACAGACGCATCGCGTCCGACGCGTCGCGCAGCAGCGCGAGGCCGGCGGCGTCGGGGCTCGCAATGATGTCGAGCAGAGGCCCCGTCGCCTCGGCATTGGTGCGCAGGTCCGGCCGGTCCAAAGCGGCGAAGCGCTCGGCCTGAACCTGCCGCGCCGCCGCCACCCGCGCGGCGACGTCCCGCGAGCCTTCGGCCGGCGCGGGCAAAACGAGGTCGGCGGCGGTGACGGCCGGCACTTCGAGATGGATGTCGATCCGGTCCAAAAACGGGCCGGACAGCCGGCCCTGATAATCCTCGGCGCAGCGCGGGCCGCGCTTGCAGGTGAAGCCGGGATCGCCGGCTTTGCCGCAGCGGCACGGATTCATCGCCGCGACCAGCTGGAACCGGGCGGGATAGGTCACGCGGTGGTTGGCGCGGGCGATCAGCACCTCGCCGCTCTCCAGCGGCTGGCGCAGCGAATCGAGCACCTGCGGCGAAAATTCCGGCAGTTCGTCGAGAAACAGCACGCCGTGATGGGCGAGCGAAACCTCGCCCGGCCGCGCCTTCATCCCGCCGCCGACCATGGCCGCCATGGAGGCGGAATGGTGGGGCGCGCGGAACGGGCGCCGGTCGACCAGCGCCCCGTCCTGGATTGCGCCGGCGACCGAGGCGACCATCGAGACGTCCAGCATCTCGGCCGGCGAGAGCGGCGGGAGAATGGAGGGCAGACGCTGGGCCAGCATCGATTTGCCGGCGCCGGGCGGGCCGACATAGAGCAGATTGTGCCCGCCCGCCGCCGCCACTTCGAGCGCGCGCTTCGCGGTCTCCTGGCCCTTCACGTCGCGCAGATCGGGCAGCAGGTCGGGGCCTTTGCGCATGCGCGGGTCGGGGCGCGCGAGCACCTGGCGGCCGGTGACATGGTTCGCGAGCTGGATCAGCGAGGCCGGGGCGAGGATCTCCATGTCGGGGCTGGCCCAGGCCGCCTCGGCGCCGCAGGCGGCCGGGCAGATCAGCCCGTGGCCGCGCGCATTGGCGCCGATCGCGGCCGGCAGAACGCCGGCGACCGCTGCGGTCGCGCCGTCGAGCCCGAGTTCGCCGACCACGGTATAGCCTGCGAGGCAGTCGGAGGGGATTGCTCCGATCGCCGCCATCAGGCCGAGCGCGATGGGCAGATCATAGTGCGAACCTTCCTTCGGCAGATCGGCGGGGGCGAGATTGACGGTGATGCGGCGCGCCGGCAAAGCGAGGCCCGAGGCGATCAGCGCCGCCCGCACGCGCTCCTTCGCCTCGGTCACCGCCTTGTCGGGCAAACCGACGATGGTGAAGGCGGGAAGCCCGGGCGCGACATGCACCTGGACGTCCACCGGCCGGGCGTCCACGCCCTCGAATGCGACCGTCGCCACCCTCTGGATCACGCGAGCCTCCCGGCTTCGATCAGGAAGCGTACCCAAGTGCCGCCGGTGCGGCAAGAACATATTGCGAACATTTGCCCCGCCGGCATCCGGGTTCGCCCGACGGGGGCGGACCTTTTGGCTCGCCGCGGTCCCGCCGCCGCGGCCGCCGATCGGGAAAACACATGCCGTCAAGGATTTAGAGGCGGATTTCCGGATCCGCCGGTTCCCCATGCCCGGATCAGGCTCTAGGCTGGCCGCACCGTGGAGGGGCCGATGCGCGCGACGCGATTCCGCTGGGTTGTGATCTTTCTCCTGTTCGCCGTCACGGTCGTCAATTATGTCGACCGCGCCGCGATCTCCTATGCCATCCCGATGATGGAGCGCGATCTCGGCCTGTCGAAGCTCGATGCGGGAAGCGTGCTCGGGGCGTTCGGTCTCGGCTATGCGGTCACCACGCTTCTGGGCGGCTTCGCGGTCGACCGCTACGGCGCCCGGCTGGTTCTCACTTTGGCGGCCATGCTGTGGAGCCTCTCGATCGGCCTGACCGCCGCGGCGACCGGGTTTTTCGCGCTGTATGCGGCGCGGGTCCTGCTCGGCGTGTCGGAAGGACCGAACTTTCCCGCCTTGACCGGCGCGGTCAGCCGGTGGCTGGCGCCGGAGGAGCGCGCCACCGCCCTCGCCAATGCCCTGGTCGCCGTGCCGGTCGCGCTCGCCATCGGCGGGCCGGTCGTCACCCAATTGCTCGGCGTGTTCGACTGGCGCATCACCTTCCTGATCCTGTTCCTCCTCTCCGTCGCCTGGGTGCCGCTCTGGTATTTTCTGTTCCGCGACGACCCGGCGGAGTCGCGCCATGTCAACGCCGCGGAACTCGCGCAGATCCGCCGCGCCGGCGCGACCCCCGAAAGCCACGCGCTGCTGAAGCTCCCGGAGGGGGCGGTGGTGCGGCGGCTGCTGACCAACCGGACGCTCCTGGTGAATTACTGGGCCTTCTTCGTGTTCGGCTATTTCCTGTTTTTCTTCATGACCTGGCTGCCGAGCTATCTGGAGCAGGTCTACAAGCTCGACCTCGCGACCGTCGGCGCCTTCACGATGGTGCCCTGGCTCGCGGCCGCCGTGACGCTGTGGGCTCTCGGGCGCTGGTCGGACCATCTCACGCGGACCACCGGGCGGCTGCGCGTCTCGCGGTCCTATCTCATCGCCGGCACCCAGTTGATCGCCGCGCTCGCGGTCATTCCGCTCGCCTTCAGCGATCAGCTCTGGATCGCGTTCAGCGGAATCACGGTCGCCGTGGCGGCCTCGATGGGCGCGAATGCGGCCTATTATGCGGTGAATGTCGACATCGCGCCGGCCCGGGCCGCGACCGCCCTCGGCATCATGGATTTCGCCTTCGCCATCGCCGGCTTCCTCGCCCCGGTCCTCACCGGCTGGGTGCTGGGGCTGCGGGGCTCGTTCGCCGACGGCTTCCTGCTGATGGCGGCCCTGGCCTTTTCCTCGGTGGCGCTGGTCCTCGCCTTCCACCATCCCGACGCCGACAAGGAAGCGGCCTGACGCGCGCGCCGCAAGGCCGCCCTCCTGCCTTCGAACCCCGGAGACGTCCATGACCGAAAACGCGGTCCGCGCCACCACCATCCAGGACCTCGTGGCGCGCCAGTTCGGCCCGCAGGCCGCCGCTTATGTCGCGAGCACGGTGCATGCCGCGGGCGAGGATCTCGAGGATTTGCGCCGCCGCCTGGAGGGCCGCGCCGGCGACCGGCTGCTCGATCTCGGCTGCGGCGGGGGCCATGTCAGCTTCGCCGCGGCCCCCCTGGTGGCCGAGGTCGTGGCCTATGATCTCGCGCCCGAAATGCTCGCGGCGGTGGCGGCGACCGCCGCGCAGCGCGGCCTCGCCAACATCGTGCCCCGCCAGGGCACCGCCGAGGCGCTGCCGTTCGGCGCCGCCGAATTCGACCGTGTCGCGTCGCGCTACAGCGCGCATCACTGGCGCGACCTGCCGCGCGGGCTGGCGGAGGCGCGGCGGGTCGTGAAATCCGACGGGCGCGCGATTTTCATGGACGTCGTGGCGCCGGAAAACCCGCTGCTCGACACCTATCTCCAGAGCTTCGAGGTGCTGCGCGATCCATCCCATGTGCGGGATTATGCGATCTCGCAATGGACCGGCTTCGCGCACGCCGCGGGATTTCGGGTGGAAAACGTGGTGGCACGCCGGCTGCGGCTCGAATTCGCGCCATGGATCGCGCGGATGGCGACGCCCGCGACCCAGGTCGCGGCGATCCGCGCCCTCCAGGCCTGTGCGCCCGAAGAGGTCCGCGCCCATTTCGCCTTCGAGGCGGACGGCACCTTCACCCTGGACACGATGACGGTCGAGCTGGCGCCGGTCTGAGGGCGGCGCCTACAGCGCGTCCCTGAGGCTCTGGACGAAGCTGGCGAGCCCGGTCAGCCGCCGCCGCTTCAGGCGCTCGGCCTGGAGGATGGCGACGAGCTTGGAGAGGCTGTCCTCGATATCCTGATTGATCAGGATGTAGTCGTATTCGGTGAAGTGGCTGATCTCGTCGGACGCCTTCGACATGCGCTGGCGCACCACCTCGTCGGAATCCTGGGCGCGGCTGCGCAGCCGCGCCTCGAGGTCGGCGGCTGAGGGCGGCAGGAGGAACACCTTCACCAGATCCTGCTGCGCGCTCTGGTCGAGCTGCTGGGTGCCTTGCCAGTCGATGTCGAACAGCACGTCGCGCCCCGCCGAGAGTGCATCCTCGACCGCGCGCCGCGGCGTGCCGTAGAGATTTCCGAACACCGTGGCATGTTCGAGCAGGTCGCCCTCGTCGCGCAGCTTGCCGAAGGCCGGCGCGTCGATGAAGAAATAATCCTTGCCGTCGACCTCGCCCGGCCGGGGCGGGCGGGTGGTCACCGAGACCGACATGGTGATGCGGTCGTCCAGCGCGAGCAGCCGGCGCGACAAAGTGGTCTTGCCGGCGCCGGACGGCGAGGACAGGACCAGCATCAGCCCGCGCCGGGCGAGGCCGGACTTCGAGCCCGGCTTCCAGCCCGGCAGCGCGAAATGGGAGGTCGGAGCGGCGGCATTGGCCATGCGGCGGGCCTATTCGATGTTCTGGATCTGCTCGCGGAACTGATCCACCAGCAGCTTCAGGTCAAGCCCGATCTGGGTCAGCGCGACGGCATTCGCCTTCGAGCACACCGTATTGGCTTCGCGGTTGAATTCCTGGGAGAGGAAATCCAGCTTGCGGCCCACCGGTCCGCCAGCGTCGAGCAGCGCGCGGGCGGCGGCGATATGTGCGTGGAGCCGGTCGAGTTCCTCCCGGATATCGGCCTTCGCGGCGAGCAGCGCGGCCTCCTGGTGTAGCCGGTCGGGATCGAGCGGCGCGCCGGTCCCGAGCAGCGCCTGGACCTGATCGCGGAGCCGGCCCTTGATGGCGTCCGCCTGGCGGTCCGGCAGCGCCTCGGCGGCCGCCACGAGGCCGGACATCGCGTCCAGCCGCTCGCGCAGGACCACGGCAAGCGCCGTGCCCTCGCCGGCCCGCATCTCCTGAAGGGCGCCGAGCGCGGCTTCGAAGCCGTCCTGCGCATCGCTGGCGATGCGGGCGACGTCCTCCGCCGTCTGCTCGGCTTCCGCCACTTCGATCACGCCCTTCACGCCCATCAGGGCGTCGATACCGGGCGCAGGCAGGCCGAATCGCTCGGCCGCCGCGCGCGCGGCCGAGACCAGAGCTTCGAGCGCCGGCTGGTTGACGCTGACGGCGACCGCCGCGCTCTCGCGCGTCACCTGAAAGGTGCCGGACACCGAGCCGCGGGCGAGGCGGCGGCCGGCGGCGGCCCTTGCCGCCGCCTCGAGGGCGTCGAAGCCGGGCGGGAAGCGCAGGCGCAGATCCAGGCCCTTGGCGTTGACCGACCGCAACTCCCAGCTCCAGCGCCAGGGCCCGGTGGCGCCCTGCGCGCGGGCGAAGCCGGTCATGCTGGCGATCGGCGTGACGTCTTTAGCGGTTGGCATGGCGGGTCCCGACCGAGCGCCGGCTCCTCAATTGGACGTGGCCGGTACGGCCGGATTGGCGCCGGTCCCGGCGCCGCCGCCGGGCGCGGGCGGCGTTGCGGCTTTCTGGCTCGCCTCGATTTCGCGCCAGCGCGCGACGTTGCGGTTGTGCTGGTCGAGCGTTTCGGCAAATGCGTGGCCGCCGGTGCCGTCGGCGACGAAAAACAGGTCTTTGCTGCGCGCCGGATTCGCCACGGCGGCGAGCGCCTCCTTGCCGGGATTGCTGATCGGCGTCGGCGGCAGGCCGTCGATGGCATAGGTGTTGTAGGGCGTCGGCGTGGTGATGTCGGTGCGCGTGATGGCGCGCCCGAGGCCGCCTTTGCCGCCCGCAATGCCGTAGATGATGGTCGGGTCGGATTGCAGCCGCATCTTGCGGTTCAGCCGGTTGATGAAGACCGCGGCGACCCGCGGCCGTTCGTCCGGCTTCCCGGTCTCCTCCTCGACGATCGAGGCGAGCACGACCATTTCCTGGGGGGATTTGAGCGGCAGGCTCGGATCGCGCTTCTCCCACAGTTCGCGCACCAGCTTCTGCTGCTCCGCGCTCATGCGGGCGAGCACGTCGTCGCGCTTCATGCCGCGCGTGATGCGGTAGGTCTCGGGCAGGAGCGTGCCTTCCTGCGGCATCCGCGCAGTGCCGGTGAGAAGATCGCTGGCGTTCAGCCGTTCGACGATCTGCTGGGAGGTCAGGCCCTCGGGGATGGTGATCTGGTGCTGCACGACGCGGCCGTCGATGATCGTGTCGAGGACGTCGGCGATCGAGGCCCGGGCCGGGAATTCATACTCGCCGGCCTGAAGCTGCTCGCCGCGGCGGGCGATCTGCTGGCTGCCGACGAACAGCATCCAGTTGCGCACCACGCCTTCGCGCTCGAGAAGCTCCGCGACGTCGCGCGTGCCCTGGCCGCGCGGGATGACGACCGTCTTCTCCGCGGTCAGCGGGCCGGGCGCGGTATATTGGCCTTCGGCATACCAGGCGACCAGGCCGCCGCCCACGGCGAGAAACAGCAGAAAGGTGAAGACCGCGCTGCCGATCACGACCGCCGGATGGCTGGCGCCGCGCGAGGGGCGGCGCTTCTTCGCCTGAGCGGCCGCCTTCTGTTCGGGTGTCGCCATGCTCGTCTCCCATCGCCTCGGCGCTGCCGCCGGCCGCGGCGCGCCGGACAGGGGATACCATGCATCTGGACGGAAGTTGGACCATCCGCCCGGCGCCGCATGAAAATGCGGACGCCGCGCGGGACGCCTCTACCGGTCCACCTTCGCGAACAGAAGCGACGCGTTGGTCCCGCCGAACCCGAACGAATTGGACAAAGCGGTCTCGATCGGGCGCGAGCGCGCCTTCAGCGGGACCAGATCGATCGGCGTGTCGACCGAGGGGTTTTCGAGATTGAGGGTCGCCGGGGCGATCTGGTCGCGGATCGCGAGCACCGAGAAGATCGCTTCGACGGCGCCCGCGGCACCGAGCAGATGGCCGATCGACGACTTGGTCGACGACATCGACACGTTCGCCGCGGAATTTCCGAGTAGCCGCTCGACGGCGCGCAGCTCGATCTCGTCCGCCATGGTCGATGTGCCGTGCGCGTTGATATAATCGACGTCGGCCGCCGTGAGACCGGCCCGCTTCAAGGCCGCGGTCATGCAGCGGAATGCGCCGTCGCCATCCGGCGAGGGGGCCGTGATGTGGAAGGCGTCGCCCGACAGGCCGTAGCCGATCAGTTCCGCATAGATCTTGGCGCCGCGCGCCTTCGCGTGTTCGTATTCCTCGAGCACGACGATGCCAGCGCCTTCCCCCATCACGAAGCCGTCGCGGTCCCGGTCATAGGGGCGCGAGCCGCGCTCGGGGGCGTCGTTGAAGGAGGTGCAGAGCGCCTTGCAGGCGGCGAACCCGGCGAGCGACAGGCGGTTGACGGTCGATTCGGTGCCGCCCGCCACCATCACGTCGGCATCGCCGAGCGCGATCAGGCGACCGGCATCGCCGATCGCATGGGCGCCGGTGGAGCAGGCGGTGACGACCGCGTGGTTCGGCCCCTTCAGGCCGTGCGCGATCGAGACGTAGCCGCCGGCGAGATTGATCAGGCGGCCGGGAATGAAGAAGGGCGAAATGCGGCGCGGCCCGCGCTCGCGCAGGATATGCGCGGATTCGGCGATGCCCTCGATGCCGCCGATGCCGGAGCCGATCAGGACGCCGCTCACGGTCTGGTCTTCGTAGCTGGTCGGATGCCAGCCCGCATCGTCCAGCGCCTGCTGCGCCGCAGCCATGGCGAAGATGATGAAATCGTCGACCTTCCGCTGCTCCTTCGGCTCCATCCAGTCGTCCGGATTGAAGCTGTCGGCGGTGCCGTCGCCGCGCGGAATCATGCAGGCGATCTTGCACGGCAGGTCGGAAACGTCGAAGCGATCGACGAGGCTGGCGCCGCTCTGGCCCGCCAGAAGTCGCCGCCAGCTCGGCTCGACGCCGCAGGCGAGCGGCGTCACCATGCCGAGGCCAGTGACGACAACACGTCTCATGAGGGGAAACTCCACAAAATCACGCCGACGGCCGCGGGCAGAGCGCGCGACCGCCGAATGCCTGGGCCAGGGTCAGCCCGCGTTCTTTTCGAGGAACTTGATCGCGTCGCCCACGGTCAAAATGGTTTCGGCGGCGTCGTCGGGGATCTCCGTGGAGAATTCCTCTTCGAAGGCCATCACGAGTTCGACGGTGTCGAGGCTGTCGGCGCCGAGATCATCGATGAAGCTGGCGTTCTCAGTCACCTTCTCAGGCTCAACCCCCAGATGCTCCGCGACGATCTTCTTCACCCGCTCGGCGATGTCACTCATCGATGCACCCTCATTGTGTGAATAAATGTCACTGCCGTACAGCGGCTGCGAGAGGGCATAAAGCCTTTCGCCCGCCGTGCCCAGCCCCCCATGCTCGCATCCGGTCGGCAGATCGAAGCACAGAAATCCAAAATCCGAACTCGCGTCTTCTGCTCGGCCGGATGGAGCGGGTCGTTACCATACTTCCCCGACCTTTGCCAGCAAACCCAAAGCCGCTCGCGCGCCTGCATCCTTCAGGCTCGGCGCGCCGGATGCAACAGGATTCCCGCCCGATGCGCCGCGAATTCGCCGAGCATCGGCGTTCCGCCCCCCGCGCCCGCCGCGCCCCCCGATTCGCGGCTGCTTGCGCGGGCTCAGATCATCGCCATTCCGCCATTGACGTGCAGCGTCTGGCCGGTGACGTAGGCCGCCTCGTCCGACGCCAGATAGACGCAGGCCGACGCGATTTCCTGCGACGTGCCGAGCCGGGCCGCCGGCACCGCCTTGAGGATCGTCTCGCGCTGCTTCTCGTTCAGCGCGTCCGTCATCGGCGTCGCGATAAAGCCGGGCGCGACGCAATTCACCGTCACGCCCCGGCTCGCCACTTCCTGCGCCAGCGATTTGGACATGCCGATCAGGCCGGCCTTGGCTGCGGCATAATTGCCCTGGCCGGCATTGCCGGTCACGCCGACGATCGAGGTGATGGAGATGATGCGCCCGGTCCGCCGGCGCATCATCGAGCGCACCGCGGCGCGCGAGAGCCGGAAGGCGGCGGTGAGGTTGACCGCGATCACCTGATCCCATGCCTCGTCCGAGAGGCGCATGAAGATGTTGTCGCGGGTGATCCCGGCATTGTTGACCAGGATGTCGACCGGGCCGAGCACGGCCTCCGCCTCCGGCAGGAGCTTCTCCACCTCCTCGGCGACGCCGAGATTGCAGGCCAGCACGTGCGCCCGCGCGCCCAGGGCCGCCGCCGCGGCCTCGAGCGCGTCGCGGCGCGTGCCGGAGAGGGCGACGGTCGCGCCTTGGGCGTGCAAAGCGGCGGCGATGGCGCCGCCGATCCCGCCCGAAGCGCCCGTGACGAGCGCGGTCTTGCCGCTGAGATCGAACATGAAGCCTCCGGAACTGGGGTGCAGGATCAGGCCGCCGGGGCCTTGCGGGCGGCGATGAAGGCCGCGACGTCGTCGGGGGTGCCGACCGATGTCGCCGCGATCTGTTTGGCGATGCGGCGGGAAAGGCCCGAAAGGACCTTGCCGGCGCCGACCTCCACCGTCCGGTCGACGCCGGCGGCCGCCATGAACAGGACGCTCTCGCGCCAGCGCACGGTGCCGGTGACCTGCGCGACCAAAAGGCGGACGATCTCGGCCGGGTCGCTCACCGGCGCGGCCTTGACATTGGCGACGAGCGGCACGACCGGCGCCCGGACGTGCGCTCCGGCGAGCGCTTCGGCCATCGCCGCGGCGGCGGGCGCCATCAATTGGCAATGGAACGGGGCGGACACCGGCAAGAGGATGGCGCGCATCGCGCCCCGCGCCTTGGCGAGGGCGATCGCCCGCTCGACGGCGGCGGTGGCGCCGGAGACGACGACCTGCCCGTCGGCATTGTCGTTGGCGGCCTGGCAGACCTCGCCCGCCTCCGCTTCGGCGGCGACGGCGACGGCATCCTCGAAGCTCAGCCCGAGCAGGGCGGCCATCGCGCCTTCGCCGACCGGCACCGCCGCCTGCATCGCCGCGCCGCGGATCCGCAGCAGCCGCGCGGCCTCCGAGACCGACAGGGCGCCGGCGGCGGCGAGCGCGGAATATTCGCCGAGCGAGTGCCCCGCCACGAAGGCGGCGTCGGTCGCGAGATCGAGCCCGGCCTCGGCCTCGAGCACCCGCAGCGCGGCGAGCGAGACCGCCATCAGCGCCGGCTGGGCATTCGCGGTGAGGGTCAGCTCGTCCGCCGGCCCGTCCCACATCAACGCGGACAAAGGCTGCGACAGCGCGTCGTCGACCTCCTGGAACACCGCCCGCGCGGCGGGGAAGGCATCGGCGAGCGCCTTGCCCATGCCGACCTGCTGGCTGCCCTGTCCCGGAAAGATGAAGGCCGTGCTCATGCGCGTTCCCTCGCTTCTTGTTGCTGGCCCGAAAGTTGGGGAGGGGAGAGACACCCGCAACGGCAGGGTGTCAAGGGCAAGCGATGCCGCGACGTCACCAAGCAAGCGGGCTTCGCATGCGGCGTCAGGTGCGCCGACCGACCCAGCGGCGCTGCGTGTCGGGACAAAACAGCAGCGATATGAAGATCATGTTGCCGAGCCTCGGATAAATTTCCATGCTCCGACACGGAGGTCGGCTTTGACCGATCTGGGCCGCGAGCACCGAGCCGGCCGAGGTTCGGACGACGATCCGTTCTCCGTCCAGCTTGGTGTCAAGCGCGTCGACCAAGGTGGATGCCTCGGACGGGCCGAGCCATGTGATCTGGCGTCCGGCGAAGTCGGGGAGGACGAGACGGGATGGCGACGGCGGGAGGCGCCTTGTCGGCGCCGCGTCTCGGAGAGCAGGCGGGTTGAGGGACGGACTGTCAGAAGAGGCGTTGCGTGACGGAAACTCAGGCGGCAGCGCCACCATGCTCGGCAATTCGATGAGGGGCGACGGGGTCGGGCTGACAGGTGCTTTTAGGTTGGGCGGGGGCAATTCCCGGATTTCCCTGATGGGAGGCAGCGGCGCATTAAGGGGCGGGCTGGAGGCATTCCGGCCGGCAATCCCGGTTGCGGGAAGAGGGGGCTCCGGGGCTGCGACCACGAGCGATGTCGGTTTCGGGGGGGCATCACGTGGCGTGGAGAGCGCTTGATATTGGGAGATCGGGAGCCCGAGAGCGATCATCCCAAGACAAACGCCCATGCCGATTTTGATGGGTGATGAGAGGGGACCGGCCGGGACCAGCAGGTTTCTTAGGCGAGAGGGCCAGGGCATGCTCGGCCCGCTGGGGCCGGGCATGCTGAGGGACCCGCAGGTGTGGCACTTGTGGCCGAAATGATAATGGCTTGATTTACATCGGTTGAGCTCACGCAGTGCGAGGTCGGTGATGCGGAGCCAATCCTGCATCGAGGGTCTGTTGCGGGACGCGAGCGCCGAGTCGAAAGCCTGGCGAAGCGCAAGTGGCCATGTCGTGTGGATCGATTGGGGCTGTGGCGCGATCCGTGGATCTGGCTTCAGCCCGAAAGCATACATGCCTGCAAGGCTCCGGCCGACGGCGTCGGAAGGCAGGTTGGGCAATCTAGGGGAGGTGATGCCGGAGAACGGCTCGATTGCATCCCTATTTAGGAGCCTGAAGGCGATGACGGCGAAGGCAAATCCGTCCTGGTTCGCGGGATTGTCGATCCTGTTTGGTGCGACCGATTGAAACTCGGGAGCCGTGTAGTCCAGGGTTTTCAGCGCCGCGGGGAAGAGAACCCGCGCCCCAGAATTCAACTGCATGCCGTCGCAATCGATGATCGCGATGGTCGCGCCAGACCTTGAAACCATGATGTTTTCTGGCTTGAGATCGATGATGTGCGCTCCGATGGCATGCAGGGCATTGATGGCCATCGCCAAATGGCGGACCGCCAGAAGCCGCAGACGGTAAGAATCGCTCAGGCCTTCCTGGCGCCGCAAGATTGGGTGGCTGAACTTGTCCAAGCGGACCCAATCCCTCGCGTCCAGGAATTCCATCGAAAACCCCAGCGGGCGATCGGGTCTCGCCACATCTGCGATGATCCGCTTCGGCCATATGACCCGGAACTGAGAGGAGGGCGGGGGCACCCTGTCCGCCACTGCCGCCATGTAGGAGATTTTATCGGCGTGCCCGTCGATCCGGTCCGGCTTGTAAAGTTTGATGACCTGGGACGGATCGTGAGGATGCCGATAAATGTGGCCGGCGCCGCCTTCGGCGATTGGCGCGGAGAGGGTTCCGATGCCTCGGGCCGGATTGGATTTGGTTGCTGCTTCCAGGTAATGTTTCGGCATCGCTTGTGCGGGGGGCGGCGGCGGGCTTTGCCGGCTCATCGGCGCACGCGGATCGCAAGGAGTGTCTTGTCGTCCTGGCTGTATCGACGCGCTTTCGGGTGAAGAAGGGTCTGGGCCAGGGCGTTCTCGTCGTGGGGGGTGTCGCCGAAGAGGCCCTCAATGAGGTCTCTGGCGAAGGCCGGACGCACAGCCGCGCCAGCGGGCGCCGCGAAGCTCGTTACGCCATCAGTCATGAGGAGGACGGCGTCGGTAGGGCCAAAGCGGATGATCCGCAGATGCTCCCTCCACGTGTCCATGGCAAAAAAATAAGTGATATTGGAATATATGCCGTTTTCAGGTCTTGAGACCTGCAGCGAGGCCGTTTCTTGCTCGGTGGTCGTGAAGGCTTCAGCGAGCCCGTCGCCGATGTGGAAGAAATATCCTCCATCAGAATGAAGGGCGACTCCGACGCAGGTTGCGAGATAGTTGTTCAATTCAGGACTCGGCCCTGAATCGACGCAGGTCTTCCGCGCAGTTAGGATGGCCCCTTCAACGAGGGACTGAAAGCCCGCCTCGTCGCCGAGCGAAATCTGTTCCGCCGAGTCCTGCAGCGCCTGGACTGCGACAGTCGCCAGTGTTCGGGCGCCGATACGCGCCTGCGATGCGCTTCCGGCTCCGTCACTGACAACGGCAAACAGCCAGCCGGCCCGCAAGGCCACCTCGAAATAATCTTCGCAGGGCCTGCCCAAAGACCGATGGGCTTCTCCTTGCACCGCCGCGGCGGTCACCCAGAACGGGCGTGAGGTCAAATCCGCGCCTCTGATCTGGAAGCCGTCCTCCTCCCATTCCCGGATCACAGGCGCCGGGCCGCGGAGCTCATGCATGAACCTTGAATATATCGGTCGGGCTGGGGAGTGCGAGAACCTCGCCAGCCCGTGAGTTGCTGACACTCTTCATGCTGTCGGAGAGCCATTGGAACAGCTCACGGAATTTCGCTTCACCCACCTCCAGGGCGAAATTTCGGCTGCTCATGCGGCGCAAGACGTCGAAATTCGCGTCCTGGCCGATCCCAATGGGCCATACGATGAATTTGCCGCTCTTCTCGCCCTCGCGGCACTGGGCAGCGGC
The DNA here is from genome assembly GCF_004346185.1 of Aquabacter spiritensis. Lineage (GTDB taxonomy): Bacteria > Pseudomonadota > Alphaproteobacteria > Rhizobiales > Xanthobacteraceae > Aquabacter > Aquabacter spiritensis. The sequence continues at coordinate 409,674 of NZ_SMAI01000002.1, forward strand.
GGCCTCCCAAGGATCGTTGGGCTGCCCGTCCGTGAGAATGAAGAGCCAGGGTCGCTTCATGCTGATGCCGATGGCCCGCAGGGACGCTTTCTCCTCAGCGATGCTTTCCATGGCAAGGGAAAGTCCCCTCCCGAGAGGGGTCTGACCTGCGGCAGTCACCGTCGGCGGGGTGAACTCGCGCGCTTCGGTCCAGTCGGTGACGACATGGGCCGTGTCCTTCCCGTTCAGTCCGCCAAAACGGATGATGTTCAGGCGGACGGAAATCGACGCGAGTGGGTCGGCCATCAGCTCGCTTTTGAACAGGTGAAGCGCGGCGTTCAGTTGATCGATCTTGCTGTCGTTCGACATCGACAAGCTGCCGTCGATCAAGAGGGTGCAGAGAACGCGCTCTGCAAAGTTCTCCTCGTCGGACCCGAACGATTCGTCGCGAACGATGGCGCTCATCTTCGTTCCCCCTTACCAGACAGCTCAGGTCCAGCCTGTTTGAGAGTAGGTGTCCTGAATGAAATTGCAACCGCTTTCAACGGTGCGCCCGTCGCCTCCCCTTGCATCCTCCGGGAAACCTGCTATACGCCCCGCTTCCGTTGTCCCGGCCGGGGGCTGAACGGACGGTTGGCTGTGGCCGCGTGAGCGGCATGGCCGGCAGGGTGAAGGCCCGTCGTCCCGTGTTCCCGCCTTCCGAGCAACGAGCCTTTCCGAAGGCTCGAAAGGGCTTGGCGCCGGGGGCGGAAGAAACGAGAAAGGCACGAGACCACATGGCGCTCTACGAGCACGTGTTCCTCGCGCGCCAAGATGTGACGGCGCAGCAGGTCGAGGAACTGACCACCCGGTTCAAGGGTGTAATCGAGGCGAACGGCGGCTCGGTCGGCAAGACCGAGTATTGGGGCGTGAAGTCCCTGACCTATCGCATCAACAAGAACCGCAAGGCGCACTTCACCCTGGTCAATATCGACGCCCCGGCGGCGGCGGTCCAGGAGATGGAGCGCCAGATGCGCATCGACGAGGACGTTCTGCGCTTCCTCACGCTGCGCGTCGAAGCGCACGAGGACGCCCCGTCCGCCATGCTTCAGAAGCGCGACCGCGACGACCGCGACCGCGGCGATCGCGGCTTCGGCGGCGAGCGTGGCTTTGGTGGCGACCGCGGCTTCGGCGGCGGACGCGACCGCGACGAGCGCCCGCGCCGTCCGCGCGAGCGTGAAGAAGCTCAGGGCGAGGAGGCTGTGTGATGGCATTCGCTCAAGCTGGAACCGGTGGCGGCCAGCGCCGCCCGTTCTTCCGTCGCCGGAAGACCTGCCCGTTCACCGGGCCGAATGCGCCGAAGATCGACTACAAGGACGTGCGCCTGCTGCAGCGCTACATTTCCGAGCGCGGCAAGATCGTCCCGAGCCGCATCACCGCGGTTTCGGCCAAGAAGCAGCGCGAATTGTCGGCGGCCATCAAGCGCGCGCGCTTCCTCGGCCTGCTGCCCTTCGTCATCCGCTGATCGCCGGCCCGGCCCGGCCTTCGGGCGGGCCGGGCACGTCGATCGTACGCGGGATGGGAACACGAGGCGCCGCGCATCAGCGGGGCGCCAGTTGAGGCCGGCAGAGCGACCGGCTTCTAACCGCTTCGGCGGGACAGCGAGATCATGGGTCAGATTCTTCTCATCGGCATCGCCGCAGGCGCGGCTTCGGCTCTTCTCGTGGCGGGTGTCGCTGCGGGAACCATGCTGGCCGTTCCGCTCTATTATCTCGCGCCGCTGCCGATCATGGTGGCCGGTCTCGCCTTTTCCCATTGGGCCGGACTGATCGGCGTCGCCGTGGCGGGGCTGGGCCTCGCTCTGGCCTTCGGCAGCACCCTCCTCGTCGCCTATCTCGTCGCAACCGGCGGTCCGGCCTGGGTTCTGGCCTATGCCGCCTTGCTCGCGCGCGCCGAGCCCGCGGGCCGGGGCGGGCTGGTCTGGCTGCCGATCCCCGCCCTGGTTCTGCTGGCGGCGGCGCTGGCGACGGTCGGGACCATCGTCGGACTGCTCTCGGTCGCGACCGATCTCGAAACCTACAGGGCCGCGGTCAAGACGGCGTTCGACGCCTTCGTCCAGGCCGAGGCGGGCTCCTCCGGCCTGGCACCGGCCGATGCCGCGAACATGGCGTCCCTCGTCGCCAGCGTCCTGCCGCCCATGGCGGGGGTCCTGTCCATGGTCACGCAGATCCTCTGCCTCTATCTCGCCGGCCGCGCGGCGATGCTGTCGGGCAGGCTCGCCCGGCCGTGGCCGGACCTTGCGGGGCTGCGGCTTCCGCAAGCGGCCAGCCTGGCCTTGGCGGTGATCGTGGCGGCCAGCGTGGCCCCGGGCATGGTGGGCCTGTCGGCGTCGGTCGCCGGCGGCACCCTGCTCACCGGCTTTGCGCTCGCCGGCTTCGCGGTGATCCATTTCCTCAGCCGGGGACGCAGTGCGCGCCCCCTCATTCTGACCGCCGTCTGGGTGGCGACCGCCGCCCTCGGCTGGCCGGTGCTCGTCGTCGCGGTGCTCGGCCTCATCGACACGATGTTCGATCTGCGCACCCGCTTCGGGACCGCAGGCGGACCTCCGGCCGCCAACGATCGCTGACTTTCCTCAATTCGACATAAGAGACACAGGAGACACAGATGGACGTCATTCTTCTCGAACGGGTCGCCAAGCTCGGCCAGATGGGCGAAGTCGTGCGGGTGCGCGACGGATACGCCCGCAACTTCCTGCTCGCCAAGGGCAAGGCGCTGCGCGCCACCAAGGACAATCGCGGCCGCTTCGACCAGATGAAGGCCCAGCTCGAGGCCCGCAACCTCGCGGCGAAGTCCGAGGCCGAAACCGTCGGCGCCAAGCTGAACGGGACCAGCGTCGTCCTGATCCGTCAGGCCGGCGAGAGCGGGCAGCTCTATGGATCGGTGTCGACCCGCGATCTCGCGGACGCGCTGACCGCGGCCGGCTTCACCGTGGGCCGTCAGCAGATCGTGCTCAACCACCCGATCAAGACCATCGGCCAGCACGCCGTGCCGGTGACGCTGCATCCCGAGGTGGAAGTGCGCATCGTCGCCAATGTCGCGCGCAGCGCGGAAGAGGCCGAGCGCCTGGCGCGCGGCGAGAACGTCATGGTCCCGGTCGATGAAATCGACGACGAGGACGAGGTCCTCGAAGAGACCGCCGCCGAGGCTGGCGACGCGCAGGCCGAAGACGAGGCGTGAGCGCGGCGCCCGCGGGCCGGTCCCGACGTCGCGTCGGGCCGGCTCCGGGCCGATCCCGGTCAAGCCGGTTCGGGTCAGGCCGGTTCGGGTCTGCGTGACGATGGCGGGAGACGGGGCGACCTGACGCGGGTCCGCGTCAGGCGTGTTCGATTTCCGCGGTCTCCAGGGCGCGGACCCGGTCCACCACCGCCTTCTGCACCTTTTCGAAGGCGCGGACCTCGATCTGGCGCACGCGTTCGCGCGAGACGCCGAATTCCGCCGCCAGTTCCTCCAGGGTCACGGGATCCTCGGCGAGCCGGCGGGCCTCGAAGATGCGGCGCTCGCGCTCGTTGAGAACCGAAAGGGCGCCCGCGAGGGCGGTCCGGCGGTTCGCGAGTTCCTCGCTTTCGACGAGGTTGCTCTCCTGGTCGTCCTGGTCGTCGACCAGCCAGTCCTGCCATTCCCCGCCGCCGTCGGAATCCTCGCGCAGCGGCGCGTTGAGCGAGGCATCGCCCGACAGCCGGCGGTTCATGTCGACCACCTCCTGCTCGGTGACGCCGAGCTTGGTGGCGATCTGCTTCACCTGATCGGGGCGCAGATCGCCCTCCTCGAGTGCGGAGATCTGGCTCTTCGCCTTGCGCAGGTTGAAGAACAGCTTCTTCTGCGCCGCCGTGGTGCCCATCTTCACGAGGGACCAGGAGCGCAGGATATATTCCTGGATCGAGGCGCGGATCCACCACATGGCGTAGGTCGCGAGGCGGAAGCCCTTTTCCGGCTCGAACCGCTTCACCGCCTGCATCAGCCCGACATTGCCTTCGGAAATCACTTCGGAAATCGGCAGGCCATAGCCGCGATAGCCCATCGCGATCTTCGCCACGAGGCGCAGATGGCTGGTCACCAAGCGGTGGGCCGCATCCCGGTCGCCATGCTCGCGCCAACTCTTGGCGAGCATGTATTCCTCCTGCGGTTCCAGCATCGGGAAGCGCCGGATTTCCTCGAGATAGCGGCTCAGACCGCCCTCTGCGGACGGGACGGGCATATGGTTCGACTGGGCCATGGACCGGCCTCCTTGCATCGCGGCCCCGCTTTCGGCGGCCGCACATGCGGCCGCTGAACGCCGACCGCAACCGTGCAGCATATAGGCTGCAACGGTGTTCGGATAGATTCGATCCCCTCAACTCGCCGCGAGAGCTTGCCTGAGGGCTGCGAGGTCGGGCGGCAGGGGGCTCTCGAAGCTCAGCACCTCGCCCCGCGTCGGGTGTGCGAAGCCCAGCCGCGTGGCATGCAGCGCCTGACGCCCCAGCCCCGACAGCGCCGCCGCGGCGGGCGCGGCGAGCCGTGCCAGCTTGGTCCGGAAGCCCGGGCCGTAGATTTCGTCGCCGAGCAGGGGATGCCCGATATGCGCCATATGCACCCGGATCTGGTGGGTGCGGCCGGTTTCGAGCTGGCATTCGACCAAGGCGGCGACTGGCGCGCCGGTGGCGTCGGCGAAGGTCTCGATCCGCCGCCAGCGGGTCACGGCCTGACGTCCGCCGGGGCGCACCGCCATCTTCACGCGGCTCGCCGGGTGCCTGTCGATCGGCGCGTCGATCGTGCCTTTCTGCTCGGGCGCCCCCCATACGAAGGCGAGATAGGCGCGCTCCAGATCGCCGGCGCGGCCGTGATCGGCGAACTGGGCCGACAAAGCGCGATGGGCGACATCCGTCTTCGCCGCCACCAGGAGGCCCGACGTATCCTTGTCGAGCCGGTGGACGATGCCCGGCCGGCGGACTCCGCCGATCCCGGACAGCGAGCCGCGGCACTGGTGGAGCAGCGCGTTGACGAGCGTGCCGGACCAATTGCCCGGGGCGGGATGCACCACCAGCCCGGCCGGCTTGTCGATGACGATCACCTGATCGTCTTCATACGCGATGGCGAGCGGGATGGCCTCGGGCTCCGGCGTCGCCGGCTCCGGGGCCGGGATCCGGAGGCACAGCACGTCGCCCGGATTGACCCGCTCGGCCGCGTCCCCTACCACTCGGTCGCCGTTTTCGACCCGCCCTTCGGCAACCAGCCGCTGAATCCGCGTCCGGCTCAAGGGGGCGAGCCGGGCGGCCAGCACGCGGTCGGTGCGCTGTCCCGCCTCCTCCGCCTTGACGGTGATGTGGTGGTCCGTTTCGCTCGCAAGGTCCGCCGGCACCTCCGAGAGGTCGAGCGCTTCGTCTTCATCCAGATTCGGTTGACCCATGTTCCTCAGCCCGCCCGAACCCGAAAACCAGGAGCCGCTGTCGCCGGACCAGGAGCGGATTTTGCGCAAGGTCCGACGCTTTTCCACGATCTCGGTGTTGATCATGGTCCTGGGACTTGCCGCCGTGTTCGGTGTCATCGCCTATCGCATGCTGCGCAGCAAGACCGTTTCGGCGGGGGACGTGGTCGCCACCCTGCCGCGGGACGCCCGCATCCTCTCGACGGCGGTGGCCGACGGCCTCGTCGTCGTGACGCTGGAGGTCGGCGGCGCGGTGGAGATCCGCACCTATCGGGTGGACACGCTCGCCCAGACCGGACGCCTGCGCTTCGCGTTCGAACCGTGAGCCCTATTGCAGCGAGGGCTCGCCGTCGTCTCCGGGCATGCGCGCCAGCATCATCTGCGTGATCGCCACCAGCATGTCGGCGCGCGCCTTCAGATCGTCGGCCTCGAGCAGCGCCTGCTTTTCCAGCGCGCCATAAGGCGACATGACGGACAGCGCGTTCACCAGGGTTTCGGTTCCGGCCTGCTGGATGCCGTCCCAGTCCGCCTCGAGCTTGTTGGCCTCGAGGAAGTCGGCGAGCGCGCCGAGCAGCGCCGAGCGGTCGACATCGGCCTCGCCCGCGCCTTCGTCGAAATCCCCGGCGAAGGCCGAGGCGTCGATGCGGCACTGGCGGTAGGGGGTCTCGACCGTCATCTCCTCCGGCAGCCGCACGCGGCAGATGCCGGTGAGCGTGACCAGATAGCGCCCGTCCCCGGTCTCCGCGAATTGCGTGATCCGCCCGAGGCAGCCGACGCCGAACAGACGCGGCCCCTGCGACAGGTCCGGCTTGGACACGTCGGGCTGGACCATCACGATCACCCGGTCGCCCGCGAGGGCATCGTCGACCATGGCGAGATAGCGCGGTTCGAAGACGTTGAGCGGCAGTTCGGCGCGCGGCAAAAGCAGCGCGCCGGACAGCGGAAACACCGGCGCCACCGCGGGGAGGTCGCCGGGCGCGAGATAGGAACGATTGATCGCCACGTTGGTCCTTCAGGCGAAGAGGATCGCCGAGAGCTTCTTACGTCCGGAAATCGTGTTGGGATCGGTCGGTCCCCACGCTTCGAAGAATTGGAGCAATTGTTTGCGCGCGGCATCCTCGTTCCAGGCCCGGTCGCGGCGCACGATGTCGATGAGGTGCTGGAGCGCCTTGTCCCGCTGGTTGCGGGCATTGAGCGCCAGAGCGAGGTCGAACCGCGCCTGATGGTCGGCCGGATCGGCCGCGACCGCGGCCTCCAAAGGCGCGATGTCGCCGAGTTCGGCGGCTTGTTCGGCGAGGTCGAGCGCCGCGCGCGCCGCGGAGATCGCGGCATCGTTTTCCTTGCCGGCGGGCACCGCGGCGAGCGTCGCCTTGGCCTGCTCCAGCGCGCCGCCGAGGACCTGGGCCCGCACCAGCCCGCCGAGCGCCTTCAGATTGTCGGGCTCCTCGGCCAGGACATGGGCGAAGATTTCCGCCGCCCCGGCGGCATCGCCTTCCGCCAGCGCCTGTTCGCCGGCGGCGAGAATCTCCGCGACGTCGGGATCGCCCGCGCCGCCGAGCAGCCGCTCGATGAACGCCTTCACCTGACCCTCGGGCACGGCGCCCATGAAGCCGTCGACGGGCTGGCCGTTGACGAAGGCATAGACCGCCGGGATCGACTGGATGCCGAGGCGGCCGGCGATCGCCGGGTGCTCGTCGATATTCATTTTGGCGAGGCGAACCTTGCCCTTGGCGGCGCGGACCGCCTTTTCGATCACCGGTCCCAGCGTCTTGCACGGGCCGCACCACGGGGCCCAGAAGTCGACCAGGACCGGGCGGTGCCGCGATTCCTCGATGACCTCCGCCATGAAGGTCTGGGTGGTCGTGTCGATGACGAGATCGTCGCCGGCGCCTGCGGTCGCCGGGGATTCCTTCGCTCCGCCTGCCTGCTTGAACAGCATGTGTCCTCGTCCTTGAAATGCCATGCGCGTCGCGCCCGCCTTAGATGGGGCGCTTCGGCACGAAAGCAATTGCAGACACGCTTCTAGAGTGGGACGCGCCGCTACGGAACCGTTTTTCGTCATTTTCGCGTCCCGCGTGCCGCCGCGCCGGCCGCCGCGGCGGCGCGCCGGCCGGGCCCGAACCGAGCAAAGTCAAAGCGTCGGGCGCGGTCGCGCCTGTGGACCGCGCGGCCCCCGGCCTTGCTCCCGGCCGATTCGCGCCGCACGGTGGATTTGACCGCAACCTGCAGAGGCTGGCACATCGCCGCGCGATGAAGTTTACCCGTCTCCGGCTTCTCGGCTTCAAGACCTTCGTCGAGCCGACCGACATTCTCATCGAGCCCGGGCTCACGGGGATCGTCGGGCCGAACGGGTGCGGCAAGTCCAACCTCGTCGAAGCCATGCGCTGGGCCATGGGGGAAAGCTCCCACAAGGCGTTCCGGGCGCAGGATATGGACGATGTGATCTTTGCCGGCACCACGGGGCGCCCGGCGCGCAACGCCGCCGAGGTGGTCCTGCATCTCGACAATTCCGACCGCACCGCGCCGGCCGCGTTCAACGACAATGACGCGCTCGAAGTGGTGCGGCGGATCGAACGCGGGGCGGGGTCGCACTACCGCATCAATGGCCGCGAGGTCCGCGCCCGGGACGTCCACCTGCTGTTCGCCGACGCCTCGACCGGCGCGCGCTCGCCGGCCTTGGTGCGGCAGGGCCAGATCGGCGAGATCGTCGGCGCGAAGCCGGCGGCGCGGCGGCGCATCCTGGAAGAGGCGGCGGGCGTCGCCGGCCTGCACGCCCGGCGCCACGAAGCCGAATTGCGGCTCAAGGCGGCGGAGCAGAACCTGCTGCGCCTGGAGGATGTCGTCACCCAGATCGGCGCGCAGATCGAGGGGCTCCGCCGGCAGTCGCGGCAGGCGGTGCGCTATCGGGCCTTGTCCGAGGACGTGCGGCGCAACGAGGCGGCCCTGCTGTGGAGCCGATGGCGGGAGACCGACCAGCAGCTCGCCGAGGCCGAGCGCGCGGTCGAGGCGGCGGTGCGCGACCTCGCCGAGCGGACCCGCGGCCAGGCGGAGGCCGCCCGCCTCCAGGCGATCGCCGCCCACCAGCTCCCGGCGCTGCGCCAGACCGAGGCGGAGGCGGCGGCGCGGTTGCAGCGGCTCGTCCTCGCGCGCGGCGAACTCGACCGCGAGGGCGAGCGCCTCGCCGCGCGGCGCCAGGATCTGGAGCGCCGGATGGCGCAGCTCACCCAGGACATGGCGCGCGAGCGGGCTTTGTCCGCCGATGCCGCCGGCGTCCTGGCGCGCCTATCGGCGGAGGCCGAGGATCTGCGCGGCGAACAGGAGCGCTCCGCCGCCGCCGCCCGCGATGCTGGCCTCGCTCTGGCCGAAGCCGAGCGCCATCTGCTCGGTGCGGAGCAGCGGCTGGAGGAGCGCACGCGGGCTTATGCCGATATCGGCGCCCGCCGGTCCGCGCTGGAGGCGCAGCAGCGCGACGCCCGCGCCCGGCTGACGCGCGCCGCCGCCGAATTGGCCTCGGTCGAAGCGGAGGAGGTGCGCCTGCGCCGCGAGGCGGGGACGGAGGATCTCGACCGTCGGCGCGCCGACGCGGCTTCGGCGCGCGACCGGCTGGCGGAGGCCGACGCGGCGGCAATTGCGGCGGAGGCCGAGCAGGGCGCGGCACGGCAGGAGGCGGAAGCGCTGCGGCCCCGGCTCGGCGATGCGGAGCGCACGTTCGGCCGGCTGGACGCCGAGGCGCGCACGCTGGCCAAGCTGCTCGCCACCGCCGACCGCCGGTTTCCCCCGGTCGTCGATCTTCTCACGGTGGCAAAAGGCTTCGAGGTCGCGCTCGGGGCCGCGCTCGGCGACGATCTGGACCTGCCGGTGGACGCGCGGGCGAACGCCCGCTGGGCCGGCGCGGCGCCGGATCCGGCGGATCCCGCTCTACCCGAGGGGGCGGCGCCGCTCGCGCTGCATGTGGCGGGTGCACCGGCGCTGGCGCGGCGCCTCGCCCAGATCGGCGTCGTCGCGAAGGCCGAGGGACCGCGCCTTCAGGCGCAGCTCAAGCCGGGACAGCGGCTGGTGTCGCGCGAGGGGGACGTCTGGCGCTGGGACGGCCTGGTCGCGGCGGCCGACGCGCCGACGGCTGCGGCGCGTCGGCTGGCGGAGCGCAACCGGCTGGCCGACCTCCAGCACGAGGTGGAAGCGGCGCGCCGCGCGCTGGCGACGCTGCGCGCCGAGGCGGGCGAGCGCGACGCCCGGCTGAAAGCGGCCGCCGGCCGCGAGATGCAGGCCCGCGAGGCGCGGCGCACGGCGCAACGCCTCGCCGATCAGGCGCGGGAAGCGGAGAGCGCGGCCGAGCGCAAGGCCGGCCAGCATGCCGCCCGGCTTTCGGCGCTCGGCGAGGCCCGGGTTCGGATCGCGGTCGGCCGCGACGAGACCGAGGCCGCGCTCGCGCAGGTCGAGGCCGGTCTCGCCGCCTTGGAGGCGCCGGCGCTGATCGACGCGGCCCTTGCCGGAGCCCGGGGCGAGGCGGCCCAGGCGCGCGCCGGCGTGGCCGAGGCGCGTGCCCTCGCCACCGGGATCGACCGCGAGCGCGCCGGGCGGATCAAGCGGCTGGAGGCGATCGCCGGCGAAGAGCGCTCCTGGCGCGAGCGGGCCGGCGGCGCCGGGGACCGCATCGCCGCGCTCGAGGCGCGGCGCGCCGAGGCCGCGCAGGAACTGGCCGAGACCGAACAGGCGCCGGCCGAACTGATCCGCCAGCGGCGCGCCTTGATGACCGAACTCGAGACCGCCGAAGCGGCGCGCCGCGCCGCCGCCGACCGGCTCGCGGACGGCGAGGCGGCGCTCGCCGCCGCGGACCGCGCCGCCCGCGCGGCGCTCGAGGCGATGTCGGGCGCCCGCGAGGAGGCCGCGCGCGCCGAGGGGCGGGTCGAGGGCGCGCGGCAGCGCCGCGCGGATGCCGCGCGCGAGATCGCCGACGCCTTCGAGGGGCCGCCCGAGGCGGCGCGCGGGGCAGCCGGGCTCCCGCCCGGCGCAACGCCGCCGCCGCTCGCCGAGATCGAGGCCGCGCTCGATCGCGCGCGGCGCGACCGCGAGCGGCTGGGCGCGGTCAATCTGCGGGCGGACCTCGAACTTCAGGAGGCGGAGGACCAGCTCGGCACGCTGACCCGCGAGCGCGACGACCTGAACGAGGCGATCAAACGCCTGCGCTCCGGCATTCTGAGCCTCAACCGGGAGGCGCGCGAACGGCTTCAGGCGTCGTTCGTCGTGGTCGACGGACATTTCCGCAAATTGTTCGACACGCTGTTCGGCGGTGGCGAGGCGCAGCTGATCCTGACCGAGGCGGACGATCCGCTGGAGGCGGGGCTCGACATCATCGCCCGGCCGCCGGGCAAGAAGCCGCAGACGCTGTCGCTGCTCTCGGGCGGCGAGCAGGCCTTGACGGCGATGGCCTTGATCTTCGCCGTCTTCCTCACCAATCCCGCCCCGATCTGCGTGCTGGACGAGGTCGACGCGCCGCTCGACGACGCCAATGTCGAGCGCTTCTGCAATCTGCTGGACGAAATGACGCGTCTCACCGACACCCGCTTTCTGACCATCACCCACAACCCGATCACCATGGCGCGCATGGATCGGTTGTTCGGCGTGACCATGGCGGAACGCGGGGTTTCGCGGCTGGTCTCCGTCGACCTCCAGGGCGCCGAGCGGTTACGTGAGGTGAGTTGATCTGCCGCGGCGCACTGCAGCACGGAAAATCTCCTAGTAAAATCAAAGTTTTGCGACGAGTTAGGCCGTCCTTGACACCCATTTTGGCCGCAACTATGGTGCCGCGCGGTTTCGGGGACCGCACGTCGCGGGTGTCCTCCTCCCGAAGCCGGAGTTCACGCCATGCCCAAACGTTCGGATTCCGGCCCACGGGAACCGGGCGAAAGGCCGGCAGACCAAGGCGTGGAGGCGGGTGATCCTGCCCTCTCCGAACGGCTTCAGCGGCTCAATGCCGCGCTTGACAAGGCGCGGCCGAGAGACCAATCGCAGCCGGGACAGGCGCAGTCGGGCACGTCGACGGCATCGGGCATGGCCATGGCCTTCCGGCTGGGGTCAGAGTTCGTCGCCGGGGTTCTTGTCGGGGCCGCGATCGGCTGGGGCATCGACCAGGTCTTGGACCTGGCGCCCTGGGGGATCCTGGTCTTCACGCTGATCGGTTTCGGTGCGGGCGTCGTCAATATGATGCGCGCGGCAGGCGAATTCGGTCACAAAAGGTCCTGAGGGCTCCGTCCTTCAGGGTCAGGCATCTATGAGGCGCGGCATTCGCCGCACGACACGAGGGGCGCGCGTCGGATGACCATCGATCCGATCCACCAGTTCGAAGTGCAGCGCTATGTCGAGCTGCTGCACATCAGCGGGGTGTCGTTCAGCTTCACCAACGCTTCGGCGTTCATGATCGGCATTGTCGGCGCGATCTTCCTCTTCCTCACCTATGCGACGCGCGGCCGGACCCTGGTCCCGGGCCGCATGCAGTCGGTGGCGGAGATGAGCTACGAATTCATCGCCAAGATGGTGCGCGATTCCGCCGGCACGCAGGGAATGGTGTTCTTCCCGCTGGTCTTCTCGCTCTTCATGTTCGTGTTCGTCGCGAACGTGATCGGCCTCGTGCCCTACACCTTTACGATCACCGCCCACATCGTCGTCACGGCGGCCTTGGCCTTGCTCGTGATCGGCACCGTGGTGGTCTACGGCTTCTACAAGCACGGCATGCACTTCCTGCATCTGTTCGTGCCGTCGGGGGTGCCGAGCTTCCTCCTGCCCTTCGTGGTGCTGATCGAGGTCGTCTCCTTCCTGTCGCGCCCGATCAGCCTGTCGCTGCGTCTGTTCGCCAACATGCTGGCCGGGCACATCGCGCTGAAGGTCTTCGCCTTCTTCGTCGTCGGGCTGGCTTCGGCCGGAATTGCCGGCTGGTTCGGCGCAGTGCTGCCGTTCTTCATGATCGTGGCGCTGACGGCCCTCGAACTCCTGGTCGCAATTCTGCAGGCCTACGTGTTCGCGGTGCTGACCTCGATCTATCTCAACGACGCGGTCCATCCGGGTCACTGACCCGGGCCGCCCTGTCTTCAATCGTCAGGTTTCTCAAGGAGCAGAACTATGGAAGCGGATGCTGCAAAGTACCTGGGCGCCGGTCTCGCCTGCCTCGGAATGGGCCTTGCCGGTATCGGCGTCGGTAACATCTTCGGCAACTTCCTCTCGGGCGCGCTGCGCAATCCGTCGGCGGCCGACGGCCAGTTCGCTCGCGCCTTCATCGGTGCGGCGCTCGCCGAAGGTCTCGGCATCTTCTCGCTGGTCGTCGCCCTGGTTCTGCTCTTCGTGGCCTGAGCCGGGCGGTCCGCCGGCCGGGACCTCCCGGCTGCGGCGGCGTCCGGTCCAGCGGGAATGCGCATCATGATCGTCACATCCAAGCTGACAGCGTCCGCTTCACTCTCCACCGTCCTGCTGATCGCGGGAACGGCGTTGGCTGCGGCCGCCGAGGCCGATCATGGCGGCGGCTTCCCGCCGTTCAATCCCGCCACCTTCGGCTCTCAGCTGCTGTGGCTGGCCGCGAGCTTCGGCGCCCTCTATTTCCTGATGAGCCGGGTGACGCTTCCGCGCATCGGCCGCATCCTGGAAGAGCGTCACGACCGGATCGCGCGCGATCTGGAAGAGGCGAGCCAGCGCCGGGCCGAAAGCGAGGCGGCCCTCGCCGCCTATGAGAAGGCGCTGATCGAAGCGCGCAACAAGGCCAATGCGATTGCCGGGGAAGCCCGCAATCGGTTGAACGTCGAGACGGAGACCAACCGCAAGAGCCTGGAAGCGACGCTCGCGGCCAAGCTCGAGGAAGCGGAAGGTCGGATCGAGGCGACCAAGACCGAGGCGCTTTCCCATGTCCGCGGCATCGCGGTCGACACCGCGCAGGCGATCGTTTCGGCGCTGGTCGGCGTGACGCCGCGCATGGAAGATGTGGAAAGCGCCGTCGATGGCGCGCTGTCCAAGACCCATTGAGGCGCGCGGGCACCGCCCGCGCCTTTCCCTGTCCGCGCAGCGCGGCAGACAACGAGACCGGATGATCGAGGATCAGCCATGAACGACATGCAATTGGCCGAAGTCTGGGTCGCGGTGGCCTTTCTCGTGTTCGTCGGCATCCTGATCTATTACGGCGTGCACAAGACGATCGTCTCCGCGCTCGACGCGCGCGGCGCGCGCATCGCCGCCGAACTCGACGAGGCGCGCCGCCTGAAGGAAGAGGCGCAGAAGCTCGTCGCCGAATACAAGCGCAAGCAGCGCGAGGCCGAGACAGAAGCCGAATCGATCGTCACCGCCGCGCGTGCGGAAGCCGAGCGTCTGGCGGCCGAAACCAAGACCAAGCTCGAGGACTTCGTCGCCCGCCGCACCCGCATGGCGGAAGAGAAGATCGCGCAGGCCGAGACCCAGGCCATCGCCGATGTGAAGGCGTTCGCGGCCGATGCCGCCGTGCGGGCGGCGGAGGGGCTGCTCGGCCGCGTGGCGCACGAGGCCGACACCGCGGAGCGCGTGATGAACGCCGCGATCGCCGACGTCAAAGCCAAGCTGAACTGAGCCGGCGCCGCGTCTGCCGGCCGGGTCCCCTTCACGGTCCCGGCGCTTTGCGGCAGATTTCGCCCGCCCTTGAAACCGCCACGCGGGTGGTGTCATGTCGTGCGGCATGAGCCGCCTTCTTCCCCGCCTCGCCTGGATGTTCGCCGCCCTGCTGCTGGCCGGAGCGCCGGCGGGGGGCGCATATGCGCAGGACATTCTGCGCCCGCCGGGAAACGTGCCGCGCCCCCCCGCCAACGTGCCCCAGGGCGGCTTCAACCTGTTCGGCGGCTGGACGCTGTTCAAGCCGCAGCCCGCTCCGGTCGAGGCGCCGCCGCCCAAGCGTCCGCCGCCCGAGCCGGAGGGGACCGTCCATGCCAGCGCCGACGCGGCGGTGGAGGGCAAGAAGCAGCCGCCCACGCAGTTCGTCCTGGTCCTCGGCGACCAATGGGGCGGCCAGCTCGCGCAGGGACTGGCCGACCTCTATGTGCGCGACCGGTCCAATCCGGCGGTGGTCGGCCGGACCGACGACGAGGCCGGCTTCCTGCCCCCCGACCAAGCGGGGCTGCCGGACATCCTGCAGACCATCCCCCAAGCCGTCGCGGACGCCAAGCCGAATGCCGTGGTCCTGGCGCTCGGCGCCAATGATCTCAGGCCGATCCGCGATGGCGATCAGAGCGTGGAGCCGCTCACCGACCGCTGGAACGAGTTGTTCGGCCGCCGCGTCGACGAGGTCCTCGCCGCCCTGCGCGCCCGTGCCGCGGGCGTGATTCTGGTCGGCCTCGCGCCGGTCCAGAATGCGGCGACCTCGGCTCAATACGAGAAGATCAACGACATTCTGCGCACCCGGGCCGCCCGCGCGGGCGCCACCTTTGTCAGCGTCTGGGACGGGTTCGTCGACGAGGAGGGAAAATATGCCGCGTCCGGCCCCGCCGTCGACGGCCAGCGCCGCCGGCTGCGGCTCGGCGACGGCGTGCGCTTCACCCGCGCCGGGTCGCGCAAGCTTGCTTATTTCGCGCAGAAGGACGTCACTCGCCTGCTGGCGGAGCCGGCGCCGGAGATCCCGGGCGTCTTGGACGGCCGGCCGCAGGCGCTTTCCTTGACGGACGGGCCGCGCGGCGCGAGTGCGCTGGTGGGCGCGGCCGCGGTGCCGGCTTCGGTGCCGGCCGGGGACGCGGCGCGCGCGCTGACCGAGGGCGCGCCCCTCGAGGCCGTTCCCGGCCGGGCGGACGATCATTCCTGGCCGGCGCGCGCCTTCGCCCCGCCCGCACCCGCCGCGCGGGATGCCGCCGCGCCTTAGGGCCGATCCGATCATCTCCACCACCAAGAGCGGACCCGGATCGGCGACGCGGACCTGTCGCCGGTTCGCCTCACCGGCAACGCGGCGACACCTCCGCCGCCGCCTGTCCCGCCGCGGGACGCCGTCTCTCTGCGCCCGCAACGCAAGGGGAACGGAATCGGGGCGAATCGCGGGCCTGTGCGCGTTCGCGGTCCGTCCCGGGTCCCGGCCGCCGCCTGTCCCGCAGCGGGACGCCGTCTCTCTGCGCCCGCAACGCAAGGGGAACGGAAGCGGGGCGAATCGCGGGCCCGCGCGCGTTCGTGGTCCGTCCCGGGCCGCGGCCGCCGCCTGTCCCGGGGCGGGACGCCGTCTCTCTGCGCCCGCAACGCAAGGGGAACGGAAGCGGAGCGAATCGCGGGCCTGCGCGCGTTCGCGGTCCGCCCCGGGCCGCGGCCGCCGCCTGTCCCACAGCGGGACGCCGTCTCTCTGCGCCCGCAACGCGGCGGGAACGGACCAGGGGCGAATCGCGGTCCGGCGCCCGATCTCGCTTTGTTCGGCCCGCAAGCGTGCCCTTGCGACACGCCGAATGCATTCCCATCCTAATAGTGCACCGCACGATTGCGGGGCGGGTGCGGCATCGGCCGCGCGGAGGAGACAATGAATTACCTGCGGACGGCCATCCTGCTTGCGGGTCTGACCGCCCTCTTCATGGTGGTGGGCTTCGTCATCGGCGGGCGGGGCGGCATGATGATCGCCTTCCTCGTGGCGGCAGCCATGAATCTGTTCAGCTATTGGAATGCCGACAAGCTCGTGCTGCGGATGTACGGCGCGCGCGAAGTCGACGAGCGGACCGCGCCCGATCTGGTGCGGATGGTCCGCGATCTGGCGGCGCGGGCCGAACTGCCCATGCCGAAGGTCTATCTGATCGACAATCCCCAGCCGAACGCGTTCGCGACCGGGCGCAATCCGCAGAACGCCGCGGTTGCGGCGACCACCGGCCTGCTCCGGATGCTCAATCGCGACGAGATCGCCGGGGTCATGGCGCACGAACTCGCCCATGTGAAGCATCACGACACGCTCACCATGACGATCACCGCCACCATTGCGGGCGCGATCTCGATGCTGGCGAATTTCGGCCTGTTCTTCGGCGGCGGGAACCGGGAGAATAACGGCTCGCCGTTCGGCATGATCGGCACCATTCTGATGGTGTTCCTGGCGCCTTTGGCCGCGATGGTGGTGCAGATGGCGATCTCCCGCTCGCGCGAATACGTGGCCGACCGCACCGGCGCGGAAATCTGCGGCCAGCCGCTCGCCCTCGCCTCGGCGCTGGCGAAGATTTCCGGCGCCGCCCATCAGGTGCAGAATTACGAGGCGGAGGCGAACCCGGCCACCGCCCACATGTTCATCATCAACCCGCTGTCGGGGGCGCGGATGGACAATCTGTTCTCCACCCATCCGGCCACCGAAAACCGGATCGCCGCGCTCCAGGATCTGGCGCGGCGGATGGGGGCTGCGGGCAGCGGCAGCTTCATGCCCCGCACCGCGCCCTCCGGTCCGTGGGGCGGAAATGCCCGGCGCGGCGGGCGCGGGCCCTGGGGCTGACGCCGGCGGACCTTGGCGCGGTTCGGGTCCGGACACCCCCGAACCGCGCGCGGCGGTTGCCTTCCGCCGCGCAACGGCTTACCTGCGCGCCATGAGATCCCCGAACCGTCCGAACCCGACCGGCCCCCGCCCCGCGGCGCCCGGCCTCGAAGCACGCCGCCGAGCCGCCGACGCGCTGGACCGCGTGCTGCGCTCCGGGGCCTCCATGGACGAGGCCCTCCAGGATGCGCCGGCACTCGAGCCGCGCGACCGGGCCCTCGCCTTCCATATCCTCGCCGTGTCGCTGCGGCGCCTCGGCACGCTGCGCACCCTGCTCGCCGGCATGCTGGAGCGGGGTCTGCCGCGCTCGGCGCCGCGCCTCGAAGCGATCCTTCTCACCGGGGCGGCGCAGATCCTGTTCATGGACGTGCCGGACCATGCGGCGGTCGGGCTGGCGGTCGACCTCGCCCGCAGCGACCGGTCGACCGGCGGCTATGCCGGCCTTGCCAATGCCGTTCTGCGGCGTGTCGCCCGCGAGGGTGCGGCCCGGCTCGCGGACATCGATCCGCTCGCGGTCGACACGCCGGACTGGCTGCGCCGACGCTGGATCGACACCTACGGCGCCGACACGGCGGCGGCGATCGCCGCGATCCACGCGAAAGAGCCGGCCCTCGACATCAGCGTGAAGGCGGATCCCGAACTCTGGGCCGAGCGCCTGTCCGGCGAAGTCCTGCCGACCGGCACGGTGCGCGTGCTCCAGGCGGGCCCGATCCGCGCGCTGCCGGGCTTCGCGGAGGGCGCCTGGTGGGTGCAGGATGCCGCCGCCGCGCTTCCCGCCCGCCTGCTCGGTCCGGTCGCCGGACTCCGGGTCGCCGATCTGTGCGCCGCGCCGGGCGGCAAGACCGCCCAGCTCGCCGCTGCGGGCGCCCAGGTGACCGCCATCGACCGGTCGGGAGAGCGGCTCGTCCGGCTGAAGGAAAATCTCGCGCGCCTCAACCTCGCCGCGACCTGCGTCGCGGCCGACGCCGCCACCTATCAAGGCGGGCCTTTCGACGCGGTCCTGCTGGACGCGCCATGCACCGCGACCGGCACGCTGCGCCGCCATCCCGACATTGCTTGGAGCAAGCGGCCGCAGGATATTGCGACGCTGGCGGCGCTCCAGGCGCGCCTGCTCGACCGCGCTTTGGATCTCGTGCGGCCCGGCGGCCTCCTGGTCTATTCGACCTGCTCGCTGGAGCGGGAGGAGGGCGAGGACCAGATCGCCCGGCTGCTTTCGGCGCGTCCCGATGCCGAACGGGTGCCGATCGACGCAAAAGATGGCGCGGCCGTCGCGGCGTTCACGACTCCTCAAGGTGATTTGCGCACTCTGCCCTGTGACTGGATGCGGGGAGAACCGGAGCGTTCCGGGCTCGACGGCTTCTTTGCAGCCCGCTTGCGCAAACGCGACTGAGGACCGACCCGTCCGAATGACCCGGGCAGCCATTGCAGAACGCATGCGCCTAGCGGCCTTTCTGGCGGGGCGTACCGTCCGTTCCCTGCTCTCGCGGACGCCCGCGGCGCCGCTGACGCTCGGCCGCGTGGCGGTCCCTGTGCCCGAGCGCCTGCTGATCGCCCCGCAGGACCTGCGCACCGGGGATGCCACCCGCGCCAGCGAGATCTATGCCGGGCGCTTCGCCTTCTCCGGCAAGATCGCCATGCTGGAGGGCCGCACCCCCTTCGAATTGGAGCCGCCCTCCGAGGAATGGGCCGAGACGCTGCACGGCTTCGGCTGGCTGCGGCATTTGCGGGCGGCGGGCACCACGATCGCCCGCGCCAATGCCCGCGCTTTGGTCGGCGACTGGATGCGCGATCCCGGCTATGCCCGCGCGATCGCACAGCGCCCTGACGTGGCGGCGCGGCGCATCATCTCCTGGCTCACCCAGGCCCCGTTCGTGCTCCAGGATGCGGACCACGATTTCTACCGGCGCTTCATGCGCTCGGTGGCGCGGCAGGTCCGGCATCTCCGGCGCGCGGCGGGCGATGCGCCGGACGGCTATCCCCGGCTGATCTCCCTGATCGCCCTGGCGTTCGCCGGACTGTGCATGTCCGACCAGACCCGCCTGATGCGCGCCGCCCAGAAGCGCCTGATGGAGGAACTCGACCGCCAGATCCTGCCCGATGGCGGGCCGCTGACCCGCAGCCCCGGCATGCTGATCGCGCTGCTGCTCGATCTTCTCCCGCTGCGTCACGCTTATGCCGCCCGCAACCAGCCGGCGCCGCCGCCGCTGATGAATGCGATCGACCGCATGATGCCGATGCTGCGCTTCTTCCGGCACGGCGATGGCGCGTTTGCCCTGTTTCACGGCATGAGCCACACGGCCGCCGATCAGCTCGCCACGATCCTCGCTTATGACGATGCCCGCGGCGTGCCGGTCGCGAATGCGCCGCATGCCGGCTTCCAGCGGCTGGAGGCGCACGGCACCGTCGTGATCGCCGACACCGGCGCGCCCCCGCCGCTCTCGGCGTCCGACGAGGCGCATGCCAGCTGCCTGTCGTTCGAGATGTCGAGCGGACGGCACCGCATCATCGTCAATTGCGGCATGACCGAAGTGAACCGCGATCGCTGGCGGCAGGTCGCGCGGGCCACCGCCGCCCATTCCACGGTCGTGGTCGGCGATACCTCGTCCTGCCGGTTTCTCCAGGTCGGGAGCTTCGCCCGGACGGTGGGGGCGCCGATCATTTCCGGGCCGCGGGATGTCCCGGTGCAGCGCGGCGGGCGCGAGGGCGCGGTCCTGGTCCGGGCGCGGCACGACGGCTATGCGGAGCCCTTCGGCGTCCTGCATCAGCGCTCCTGGCGGCTCGCCGCCGACGGGGCGCGGCTCGACGGCGAGGACCAGTTCAGCGCGCCGCCGGGCGCGACCCTGCGCGCCGTGCCGTTCTGCGCCCGGTTCCATCTTCACCCGGCGATCGAGGTGGAGCGGCTGGAGGATGCGGCGACGGTCCTTTTGACGGTGCCGGGCGGCGAAGCCTGGGCCTTCGTCGCGCCCAACCAGACCGTTGCGGTGGAAGAAAGCGTCTATCTGGCGGCACCCGACGGCCCGCGCCGCAGCCTGCAACTCAGCATTACCGGCGCTTTGCCGGAAACCACGCGCATCCTGTGGACCCTCGTGCGGACGCGCGAGAGCGATGCGCCCCGCGGATACGCACGCGGGGGCCGGCGCGGCGGGTGACGGGCGGGGCCGGCCGTGTTAGGCGAGCCTGACGCGACCGGAGTTCCCAAATGACCGCCGATATCCGCCCCGTCACCCGTGCCCTCATCTCGGTGTCCGACAAGACCGGGCTGATCCCCTTCGCCGCCGCTTTGAGCAAGGCCGGAGTGCAGCTGATCTCGACCGGCGGCACGGCCAAGGCCCTGGCCGAGGCCGGGCTGAGCGTGATGGATGTCGCCGAACTGACCGGCTTTCCGGAAATGATGGATGGCCGCGTGAAGACGCTGCATCCCCGCGTCCATGGCGGCATCCTGGCGGTGCGGGCGGATGCCGGTCACCAGGCGTCGCTGGCCGAACACGCGATCCTGCCGATCGACCTCGTCGTGGTGAACCTCTATCCGTTCGAGGCGACCATCGCGAAGGGCGCCGATTTCGAAACCGCGATCGAGAATATCGATATCGGCGGACCTTCCATGATCCGGGGCGCCGCGAAGAACCACACCGACGTCGCGGTGGTCGTGGATGCCGCCGATTATGCCGCGGTGACGGGCGAGATCGAACTGCATGGCGGCACCACGCTGGCGCTGCGCCGCCGCCTCGCCCAGACCGCTTATGCCCGCACGGCGGCCTATGATGCGGCGATTTCCAACTGGTTCGCGGGGGAGCTGAAGCTCGCCGCGCCGGCCTATCGGGCGGTCGGCGGCCGGCTCTGCGAGGAATTGCGCTACGGCGAGAACCCGCACCAATCGGCCGCCTTCTATGCCACGGGCGAGGCCCGGCCCGGCGTCGCCAGCGCCCGCCAGGTCCAGGGCAAGCAGCTCTCCTTCAACAATATCAACGACACCAACGCGGCCTTCGAGTGTGTCGCCGAGTTCGATCCGGCCCGCACGGCGGCCGTCGTCATCGTCAAGCATGCCAATCCGTGCGGCGTGGCGGAGGCCGCCTCGCTCGACGACGCCTATCGCAAGGCGCTGGCCTGCGACCCGGTTTCGGCCTTCGGCGGCATCATCGCCGTCAACCGCCCGCTCGACGCGGCCGCCGCCCGCGCGATGACCGAAATCTTCACCGAGGTGATCATCGCGCCGGACGCCTCGGAAGAGGCGATCGCCCTCATCGCCGCCAAGAAGAATCTGCGCCTCCTCCTCACCGGGGGCCTGCCGGACCCCGAAGCGCCGGGTCTCGACATTCGCAGCGTCGCGGGCGGCCTCCTGGTCCAGGGGCGCGACGTCGCCCGGGTCGATGCGATGGACCTGAAGGTGGTGACGCGGCGCGCGCCGAGCGCGCGGGAACTGGCGGATCTGCGCTTCGCCTTCCGGGTCGCCAAGCACGTCAAGTCCAACACCATCGTCTATGCCCGCGACCTCGCGACGGTGGGAATCGGCGCCGGGCAGATGAGCCGCGTCGATGCCGCCAGGATCGCCGCCCGCAAGGCGCAGGATGCGGCGGAGGCGGCCGGGCTCGCCGATCCCCTGACCAAAGGCAGCGTGGTGGCGTCCGACGCCTTCTTCCCGTTCGCCGACGGCCTCCTTGTGGCAGCCGAGGCGGGTGCGACGGCGGTGATCCAGCCGGGCGGCTCGATGCGCGACCAGGAGGTGATCGCCGCGGCGGACGCGGCGGGCCTCGCCATGGTGTTCACCGGCGTGCGGCACTTCAAGCACTGACGGGTCCCGCCGGGCGCGTCGGGCGCGCTTCTGCGATCGGCGCGCTCGGGTTGCCGGGTTGCGCGGGCGGCGGCGTTCGGGCAGCCTTTTGCGCCGCGTCAAGGCGCCGGGGTGCCGGAGCCGCCAAGGGAGGGCGACGCTTCGGAGCGGCTGAAACGAGCGAGGCAGCCCATGACGACCCGCAATCTCGACGCCTTGTTCCATCCCGCCGCCATCGCCCTCGTGGGCGCCAGCAACCGGCCCGGCTCGGTCGGCTCGGTGATCGCGCGGAACCTGTTCGAGGCGGGGTTCGACGGCCCGATCCTCACGGTCAATCCCAAGGAGCGCGCCATCCGCTCCTCCCTGAACTATGCCGCCATCGCCGATCTGCCCATTCCGGTCGATCTCGCGGTCGTGGCGACGCCGCCGGACGCGATTCCCGGCGTGATCGCCGAACTCGGCGCAAAAGGGTGCCGCGCGGCCGTGGTGATCACGGCCGGGTTCGGCGAGGGGGACCGCGCGGAAGGCAAGGATCTGCGCCAGAAGATGCTCGACGCGGCGCGCCCGCACCTGCTGCGCATCGTCGGCCCCAATTGCCTCGGCGTCCTGTCCACCGGGCCGCGGATCAACGCCTCCTTCGCCCATCTGATGCCGAAAAAGGGTGACGTCGCCTTCGTCACCCAGTCCGGGGCGATGGCGACGGCGGTGCTCGACTGGGCCGATGCGCGCGGGTTCGGCTTCTCGCACATCGTCTCGCTCGGCGACATGGCGGACGTCGATTTCGGCGACCTGCTCGACCATCTCGCGATGGACAATTCCACCCGCGCCATCCTGCTCTATGTCGAGAGCATCACCGATGCGCGCAAATTCATGTCGGCCGGGCGCATCGCTGCGCGCACCAAGCCGGTGATCGTGATCAAGGCCGGCCGGAGCGCGGCCGGGGCCAAGGCGGCTTTGTCCCATACCGGGGCGCTCGCGGGATCGGACATCGTCTATGACGCCGCGTTCCGGCGCGCCGGCATGCTGCGCGTCTACGAGCTGCGCGAATTGTTCGAGGCGGTGACCACGCTGTCCTCAGGGCTGCGGCTGAAGGGCGACCGCCTCGCCATCCTGACCAATGGCGGCGGGGCCGGCGTGCTCGCGACCGACGCGCTCGAGGGCACGCCGGGCCGGCTGGCCGCGCTCGGCGAGGCGACCATCGCGCGCCTCGACACGGTGCTGCCGGCGACCTGGTCGCGCGGCAATCCGGTCGACATCATCGGCGACGCGCCCGGCAAGCGCTATGCCGACAGCCTCTCCGCGCTGCTCGGCGATCCCGGCACCGACGCGGTGCTGGTGCTGAACTGCCCGACGGCGGTGGCCGATTCCACCGAGGCGGCGGACGCGGTGATCGATACGCTGCGGACCCGTCCCGGCGCCCCCGTCCTCACCTGCTGGCTCGGCGAGACCGCGGTGGCCGAGGCGCGCCGCCGGTTCGCGGCACGGCGGGTGCCGACCTATGAGACGCCCGACGAGGCCGTGCGCGCCTTCATCCATCTCGCCGCCTATCGCCGCAACCAGGCTTTGCTGATGGAAACGCCGCCGGCGCGCGCCTTCGACGAGCCGGACCGTGGGCGGGCGCGCGAGATCGTCCGGCAGGCGGTCGCCGCCGGCCGCGCCACCCTGACCGAGTTCGAGGCCAAGGGCGTGCTCGCGGCGTACGATATTCCGGTGGTCGCGACGCGCCTCGCCCATACCCCGGAGGAGGCGGCGCAGGTGGCGCAGGAGATCGGCCGGCCGGTGGCGCTGAAGATCCTCTCGCACGACATCACCCACAAGACCGATGTCGGCGGCGTGCGGCTCGATCTGCGGACTGGCGAGGCGGTCGCGGCGGCGGCGCGCGCCATGCTGGAGACGGTGGCGCAGCGCCGGCCCGACGCGCGGCTCGACGGCTTCACGGTGCAGGAGATGATCCACCGTCCCGAGGCCCACGAACTGATCGTCGGCATCAGCAACGACGCGACCTTCGGCCCGGTGATCCTGTTCGGCGAAGGCGGGGTGGCGGTCGAGGTGATCGCCGACCGGGCGGTCGCGCTGCCGCCGCTCAACCGGCTGCTGGCGCGCGAAATGATCGAGCGCACGCACGTGTCGCGGCTGCTCGCGGGCTATCGCGATCGCGCGCCGGCCGACATGGCGGCGATCGAGGCGACCTTGGTGAAGATTTCGGATCTGCTCGGTGACATCCCGGAAATCTCCGAGCTCGACATCAATCCGCTGCTCGCGGACTCCGCCGGGGTGATCGCGCTCGATGCGCGCATCGTCGCCCATCCCGCGACCGGCGCCGGCACCCGGCATTTCGCCATCCGGCCTTATCCGTCGCGGCTCGCCGGCACGCTCGCTTTGACCGACGGCCAGATCCTGCGCTTCCGCCCGATCCGTCCCGAGGACGAGCCGGCTCTGGTCGACATGGTGCGGCGTTCCGATCCCCAGGATGTCCGCATGCGGTTTCTCGGCGCGCTGAAGGACTTCCCGCACCTCATGGCGGCGCGTCTGTCGCAGATCGACTATCACCGCGAAATGGCGCTGGTCGCGCTCAACGACCTTCAGGAAATCGTCGGCGCGGTCCGGATCATCGCCGATCCGGACAATGAAGAGGCCGAATATGCCATCATGGTGCGGTCCGACCAGAAGGGGCGGGGCCTGGGCTACGGCCTGATGACCGAGATTCTCGCTTATGCCCGCGGCCAGGGGCTGAAGCGGGTGTTCGGCGACGTGCTGCGGGAGAACCAGCCCATGCTGCGGGTCGCCGAGGATCTCGGCTTCACCGTCCGCGCCGGCAGCGACGATCCGACCCTGGTGCGCGTCGACCTCGATCTCTGAGGGAGAGCAGCCCGCGCCGGTGTCACCCGCGCCGCCGCGGGTGACGGGGGCAGAAGGCCCGCGCGCTCAGGTCCGGCTGGCCATCCAGCCGGAAAGCTCGCGGCGCACCACGGTTTCGATCACCCGCATCCCCTCCTCGGTATCGTTGAGGCAGGGGATGGCGGCGAACTTCTCGCCGCCATTGTGCAGGAAGATTTCGCGGTTTTCCCCGCCGATCTCCTCCAGCGTCTCCAGGCAGTCCGCGGTGAAGCCGGGATTGACGATGGCGAGCCGCTTCACCCCGCTCTTGGCCAGCGCCTCCACCGTCTTGTCGGTATAAGGCTGAAGCCATTCCTCGGTGCCGAAGCGCGACTGGAAGGTGATGCGGAACCGCTCCGGCGACATTTCCAGGCGCTCGCGCATCAGGCGGCCGGTCTTCATGCAGTGGCAATGATAGGGGTCGCCTTTCTCCAGATAGGATTTCGGCACGCCGTGGAACGAGGCGAGGATCACTTCCGGCTCGAAATCGAGCCGCGCGAGATGCGCTTCGAGGGAGATGCAGACATTCTCGATATAAGCGGGATCGTCGTGCCAGGGCGGGGCGATACGCACGATCGGCTGCCAGCGCATGGTCTTGAGCGCGTCGAACGCCTTGTCGCAGACGGTGGCGGTCGTAGCGGCGGCATATTGCGGATAGAGCGGGACGATCAGGATGCGCTCGCAGCCCTGCTTCTGCAGCGCTTCGAGCCGTTCGGCGATCGGCGGCTTGCCGTAGCGCATCGCCCAGTCGACGATCAGGCGCGGATCCTCGCGCGTGATCGCCGCCGCGAGCTTCTCGGCCTGCGCGCGGGTGATGGTCTTCAGCGGGCCCTCATCGAGCGCCTTGTTCCAGATCGTGTCGTAATCCTTGCCCTTGGGACCGGGCCGCTTGGTGAGGACGATCAGGTTGAGGACCAGCCACCAGACGACGCGATTGACCTCGATGACCCGCGGGTCGGACAGGAATTCCTTGAGATAGCGGCGCATGGACCAATAATCGGTCGCTTCCGGCGTCCCGAGATTGACCAGCAGCACGCCGATGCGCCCGAAGGCGACCTGGGGATGGCCGGGCGGAAAATGGGTGGTGTCGGCGATTTTCAGCATGGCGGCCGCTCAGGCGCCGCGCTGCGAGAGGACGGCCTCGAAGCCCTCGAACTCGGGATGGCCGAGATAATGCACCTTGTTGGCGCCGGCATCGCGATGCGCCGCGCGGAAGGCTTCGGAGCGGGTCCAGTCTTCGAACGCGGATTTCGACCGCCAGAGGCTGTGCGAGGCATAGAGCGTATGGTCCTCCTTGGTCGCGCCCTTGAGGAGGTCGAAGGACACGAAGCCCGGCACCTCGGCGAGGTGGCTGTCGCGCTCGCGCCAGATGCGCTCGAACTCGGCCTCCGAGCCGGTCTTCACCTTGAAGCGGTTCATCGCGATGAACATGGTGTTTCTCCTCGTTCGTGGCAGACGCGCGGGCACACCGCGGGTCCGCCGCACCGCTTCCGGTGCCCTTGATAGGGATGCGCGCGCCGTTCGGATCGCTTGAGCCCGATCGAAATCCGCGTCGAGACACACCTGCGCGATCTCGCGGCCGGATTCTATCCCGCCCTTGCGCGTGGGACGCAAGGGCGCTCTTTTTCGCACCCGACCGCATCAGTCCCCAGAACGCAGGAGCGCGCCATGACCTCTTCGTTTCGCCATCCCGCCCTCGCCGCCGGCCGCGTCGCGGTCGTCACGGGCGGCGCCTCCGGCCTCGGTCTTGCCGCCGCGCGGCGCTTCGTGGCCGCCGGCTTGAAGGTCTGCATCGCCGATCTGCCGGGCGACCGCCTTGATGCCGCGCAAGCGGCCCTCGGCGCCGGCTGCCATGCCGTCGCGGTCGACGTCAGCCGCCGGGACGATGTCGAGCGGCTGCGGCGCGAGGCGGAGGCCAGTCTCGGCCCGGTCGACGTGCTGATGAACAATGCCGGAATCCAGCCCGGCAGCAGCCTGTTCTCCGATCCCGAGGGCTGGCGCCGGGTGATCGAGGTCAATCTCTGGGGCATCATTGACGGCAGCCAGGTGTTCGCGCCGGCGATGATCGCGTCGGGCCGGCCGGGGCTCATCGTCAATACCGGTTCCAAGCAGGGCATCACCACGCCGCCGGGCGACCCGGCCTACAATGTCTCCAAGGCCGGGGTGAAGGTGTTCACGGAGGCGCTCCAGCACGAATTGCGCGGCACCCCCGGCTGCGCGGTGACGGCGCATCTGTTCATTCCCGGCTTCGTCTTCACCCCGCTCGCCGTGCGCGGACGCAGCGACAAGCCGGCCGGCGCCTGGACCGCCGAGGAGACGGTGGATTTCATGCTGACGCGCCTCGATGCCGGCGACTTCTACATCCTGTGTCCCGACAATGACGTGAGCCGGGCCGTGGATGAGCGCCGGATCCTCTGGGCGGCCGGCGACATCGTCGAGAACCGTCCGCCGCTGTCGCGCTGGCACGGCGCCTATGATGCGGCTTTTGCAGACTTCCTGAAGGGATGACGGCCAGTCCGCTCTTCATCGAAGGGTGTCGACCCTCCGCCATGTGACGTGTCAGCCGAGCCCGGCCTGGGCGCGCCGCACCCGGACCGTGGAGACCGCGAAAGCGGCGAGGAAGCCGATCGTCATCAGGAGCACGATGGTCGGGGCCGGCGCGCTGTCGATGAAGAAGGAGAGATAGACCCCGCCGAGCGCCGCGGCCACCGCGGCGGCAACGGCATAGACCATCATCCGGCCGAAGCTGCGGGTGAGCAGGAAGGCGATGGCGCCGGGGGCGATCAGCAGGGCGATGGCGAGGATGAGGCCGACCGCCTTGAGGGCGCCGACGATCGCGAGCGAAAGCAATGCGAGCAGCCCGTAATGCAGGACATCGACGGGAAGCCCCGTGACCTTGGCCTGAACCGGGTCGAAGGCATGGACCAGCAGATCGCGCCATTTTACCAGGATGAGGCCGGAGACGACGCAGGCGATGAGGCCGCTCTCCAGAATGTCCGGAAATTCCACGCCCAGCATGTCGCCGAACAGGATGTGGTCGAGGTGCACGTCCGACTGGATCCGCGTGTAGAGGACGATGCCGAGCCCGAACATGCCGGAAAACACCACCCCCATGACGGTGTCCTGCTTCACCCGGGAATTGGCCTTGAGATAGCCGGTCAGCAGCGCGCATCCCATGCCGGCGGCGAACGCGCCGGCCGAGAGCGGAATGCCGACGATGTAAGCGAGGACGACGCCGGGCAGGATCGCATGGGAGATGGCGTCGCCCATCAGCGACCAGCCCTTCAGCACCAGAAAGCAGGAGAGCAAAGCGGTCGGCACCGCGACCAGGACCGAGATCAGGAGCGCCGAGCGGATGAAGTCGAACTGGAACGGCAGAAGGAGGGTCTCAAGCATCACGCCGCCTCCGGCCGCTTCAGCACGTCGGCGGCGCGTCGGCGGGCGGCGATCAGGCCGTGCTTGGGCGCGAAGACGAAGGCGGTGAGGAAGAGGAGGGTTTGAAGCACCACGATCACCCCGCCGGTCGCGCCGTCGAGGAAATAGGAGATGTAGGCGCCGAAAAACGAGGTCATGGCGCCGATCGCGACCGAGAGGGCGATCAGGCGCGGAAACCGGTCGGTCAGCAGATAGGCGGTCGCGCCCGGCGTCACCACCATGGCGACCACCAGGAAGGCGCCCACCGTCTGGAGCGCGGCGACCGTGGACGCGGACAGGAGGGTGAAGAACATCGCCTTCAGCAGCAAGGGGTTGAGGCCGATGGTGCGGGCATGGTTCTCGTCGAAGAAGGTCACCATCAGGTCCTTCCATTTCAGCAGCAGGATCGCGAGCGAGACCGTGCCGATGATGACGAGCTGGAGCGTGTCCTCGGGCGTGATGGCGAGGACGTTGCCGAGGATGATGGTCTGGATGTTCACCGAGGTCGGCGAGAGCGAGACCATGAACAGGCCGAGGCCGAAGAAGGAGGTGAAGATCAGCCCGATGATCGTGTCCTCCTTCAGCCGGGTGCGCTGGTTGAGGAACAGCATCGCGGCGGCAGCGAGCGCGCCGGAGAAGAAGGCGCCGATCGCGAAGGGAAGGCCGAGCATATAGGCGCCCGCCACGCCGGGCACGATGGCGTGGGACAGGGCGTCGCCGATCAGCGACCAGCCCTTCAGCATGAGATAGGCCGACAGGAAGGCGCAGACCGCCCCGACCAGGGCCGACACCCACATGGCGTTCAGCATATAGCCGTAGCCGAAGGGTTCGAGGAGCAGGCTCATGTCTCGGTCCGCTTGGCCGGCTCGCCGTCCGCCTTCAGCAGCAGAGGGCGCTCTTCGTCGGAGAGCATCGCCACCTCGCCATCGCCCGAGCCGAACGTCATGTGACGCAGCACGCCGCCGAAGGCGCGCTCGAGATTCTCGCGCGTGAACACGTCTGAGGTGAGGCCGGAAGCCAGGACCGTGCGCTTGAGCAGGACGGTGCGGTCGCAGAATTCGGGGATCGAGCCGAGATCGTGGGTCGAGACCAGCATGACCCGGCCTTCGGCGCGCAAGCCGCGCAGCAGCTCGATAATGGCTTCCTCGGTCTTCACGTCGACGCCGGTGAAGGGCTCGTCGAGCAGGATCACCCGCGCGTCCTGGGCGAGGGCGCGGGCGAGGAAGACGCGTTTGCGTTGTCCGCCGGAGAGTTCGCCGATCTGGCGGGTGCGGAAGTCCGTCATGCCGACCCGGTCGAGCGCGGCGGCGACCGCGTCATGGTCGGCGGCCCGCGGCAGACGCAGGAAGTTCATGCGCCCGTAGCGGCCCATCATCACGACGTCCTCGACCAGAACGGGGAAGGTCCAGTCGACCTCCTCGCTCTGGGGGACATAGGCCACGAGATTGCGCTTCAGCGCCGCCGGGACGGGCAGGCCGAGGATCGAAATCTCGCCGCGGGCGGCCCGGACGAATCCCATGATCGCCTTGAACAGGGTCGACTTGCCGGAGCCGTTCACCCCGACCAGAGCGGCGATCGTGCCGGTCGGAATGGCAAAGCTGGCATCGATGAGCGCGGTATGGCCGTTGCGGTAGGTGACGGTGACATTCGCGACGCGCACCCCGTCCACCGCCTCCGGCGGAGCGTGCGCGGCCGACCGGGCGAAAGCGGGCGCGTTCATTGCGATCCGCTCTTGTTCGCGAGCCCGTCGGCCACCGTCTGCGCGGTGACGCGCAGGAGATCGAGATAGGTCGGGGTCGGTCCGTCCGGCGGGGAGAGGCTGTCGACATACAGAACCCCGCCATAGCGGGCGCCGGTCTCCCGCGCCACCTGCTTGGCCGGGTCGGGCGAGACGGTGCTCTCGGCGAAGACGACGGGGATCTTGTTGGCTCTGACCGCGTCGATCACTTTGCGTACCTGTTGCGGCGTTCCCTGCTGATCCGCATTGATCGGCCAGAGATAGAGTTCTTTCAAGCCGAAGTCGCGGGCGAGATAAGAGAAGGCGCCCTCGCTCGTCACCAGCCACCGGCGGTCGGGCGGGATCTGATCGATCGCGGCGCGGATCGGTGCGATATCGGCCAGGATCTTCGCCTTATAGGCCGCCGCATTGGCGGTATAGGCCGCGGCATTGGCGGGATCGTATTTCACGAAGGCGTCGCGGATGTTGTCGACATAGATCAGCGCATTGTCGGGGGACATCCAGGCATGGGGATTCGGCTTGCCGCGATACGGCCCCTCCGAAATGCCCAGCGGCACGACGCCCGTGCTCACCACGACGCTCGGCACGTTCTTCAGGCGACGGAAGAATTTCTCGAACCACAGTTCGAGGTTCAAGCCGTTCCATAAGATGAGCTGTGCGTCCTGGGCCTTCAGGATGTCGCCGGGGGTCGGCTGGTAATTGTGGATCTCGGCGCCCGGCTTGGTGATGGATTCGACCACTGCCGCATCGCCGGCGACGTTCCGCGCCATGTCGGCAATCACCGTGAACGTGGTCACCGCCTTGAATTTCGGCTGTGCCGGCTGCTGCGCCGACACTCCAGTCGCGAACGGCGAAAGCGTGGCGGCGAGAAGGCCTGCCAGAACGAGGCGGCGCGGGAGCATGCGGGAACCTGCATTTGAGAACGAGTTGCAGAAATATGGCATAAGTTTCTCGCAAACGCAAATCAGTCGCAATAAAAGCCGGATGGACCCGCGCTCCGAGGCGTCAGGCCAGGGGGCGGGCGCGGACGATCGGGCCGCCGCGTGCGAGGCCGGCCTGCGGGCGCGGCGCGAGGACGTCGCGCACCTCGACGGCGGCGGGATCGGAGAGCCGGACCTCGACGTCCCGGTCGGGCATCGCGGCCCGCAGCGGAGGGATCGCCGCCTCGGGCAAAGCGACGGCGAGGCCGAAGCGCCACATGCGCCAAGCCACGACGCCGGCTTCCACCAGCGAGAGGCCCAGCGCGTCGGCGAATGCCGCCATGGCGGCGGGCGCGGTCCGGCTCAGCGCGAGCTTTCGCAGGTCGGCCCGCAACAAATCGGAGGCTTTGCGCTGCCGGTCGCCGTGGCGCTGCGAGACCGCGCCGGGCGAGACGGTGTATTCGTAGAGCACCTCGCGCAGCATGCGCGGCTTGAAGAAGCGCAGCCACAGGCTCCACAAGGCGAAATCCTCGCACGTCTCGTAGCAGGCGAGATGCGGGTAGCCGCCCAAAACGAGATAGATGTCGCGGCGGGCCAGAACGCTGCCGTGGGGAAACGGGCACCCGACGTCCACGCAAAAGTCCAGGATCGGCTCCCAGTCGGCGGGACGCACGTGCTCGGCCAGCGTCTTGCCTTCGGGGGAGACCAAAACCATGCCGGTCGCCGTCAGGGTGAGATCGGGATCCGCGGCGAACAGAGCGGCTTGCCGTTCGATCTTTCCCGGCCGCCAGACGTCGTCGGCATCGAGGCGCGCCACGAGGGGGTGGCGGGCGGCTTGAAGACCGGCATTGAGCGCGCTCGTCACCCCCATATTGCGGGTCTGCCGGAGGAACCGGACGCCGATGCCGGCCGGACCGAGCGCGGCCTGCGCCTCGGCCACCGGCCGGGGGCTGCCATCGTCGACCACCACCACCTCCATTGGTCCGGGGAAGCGTTGGTCGCGCACCGATTCGAGCGCCCGGCGGAGCATCGGGATCCCGGGCTCGGCCCGCCGAAGGAGGACCGGAATGACGACGGAAATCGCCGGCTCTGCGCCGCGCTCATCCAGCATGCGCCGCTGCGCTCCGCAGAAACTGCATCTTGGCGAGGATCAGGTGACCGCCGGGCGACGGATGGCGGATGGCCGGATTGTGGAAGTCGAAGTCCATCAGATCGCGGTAGAATCGGCCGATCCCGCGCCGTGCCGCCGCCTGCCGGCCACGGTCCTGAACCCGGGCGAGACACAAGGCGTGATGGGCGGGGTCGCGCTTGGACGGAGCATTGCCGTCGCCGATCAGGAGAAACTCGCCGACGGCTTCGGGGATGAGGTGAAAGCGGCAATCCGCTGCGAGCAGCGAGACCAGGAAGTCCCAGTCCTCGAAATAATCCACGTCCTCGAGGGCGCGGACGCCGGACTCGAGCAGAACGTCGGTGCGCACGGCGTAACTGTTGGTCGGGATGAAGTTTCCGGCGACGAGGCAGCTCGCGGGCAGGGGCATGTGGGCGGGCTCCGGCGCGCCGCCAAGCGGGCGCCGGTTGACCAAGGCATAGACGACGTCCGCCCCGGTGAGGCGGAACCCTTCCACCATGCGGGAGGCGAACAGGGGGTAATAGATGTCGTCATCGTCGAGCAGGCACAGATATTGGTAGGCCTGCGCGTTTGCGGCGAGATGATCGAGCCCGACATTCCAGGGATGGCCGCGGCGGCGGCTGGTGTCCGGCGCATGCAGGAAGAGGGTGCGGCCCTCCTTGCGCGGCGCCGTGCGCTGGACTTCGGCAAAGGTCGCGGCATCGGCGTGTACGATCACGGCGGCGGTGAGCGGTTCGGACTGCCGGTAGATCGAGCCGAGCGCCTCGGCCAGAAGGTCCGGACGCCGGCCCTGGGTGCGCACGAGGCAGAGGCCGTGCACGACCGGCGCCCGGGGCGCGGCCGGCTGCCGCTGCTCCGGCCAGGTGGCATCGACGAGGCGCCGGATCGCGTCGGCGCGCGCGGATCTCGCGCGCTTGGCGCCCTCGGAGCGGGGGAGGGGTCCGGCCCGCCGCCCGAGCACCGGCTCGGGAATGGCGAGGATCGGCTCGCGGCTCGCGGCGCGCAGCACCAGGTCATACGTGTCGCCGCCGGAGAAGCGCGGGTCGAAACCGCCGAGCGCGGCGCACAAATCGGCCCGCAGGAATGCGACCGGCTCGCCGCTGTCCGCCTGGAAGACGAGGTCCGCGGCGCCGAGGGGCGGGTCGCAGCGCCGGATCGCGGCATCGTTGCGGTCGAGCTCCACCCGGCCCGGGCAGATGCAGCGGCAGAGGGGGAAGGTGCGGGCATAATGGGAGAGAAGGGCCAGCGCGTCCGGCGCGAGGATCTCGCCCGGCGGGAGATGGACCACGAAGTCGCCGCGCGCCTCCGCCAGGGCGGCATTTCTCCCCTCCGCCGAACCGCGCCACGCGCCGCCGGGGAGAAGTCGGGTCGCTGCCCGCACCTCGTGGGAGAAGGCCGCTTCGATTTCCGCGACTGCGCACGCGGGGTCGCCATTGACCACGATCCATTCGACCAGAGCCGGAACGGGAGCGGTCCGCGCGTGTGCGAGCAGCACCCCGATCCAGCCGGCTGTGCGCGCGAATGCCGCCCGGTCGCCATCGAACACCGTGACGATCGAGAGCGAGGGATGCGGTGGACTGGGCGGCACATCCGGTGCGGCGGTGCGGGTGAGAATGTGCTCCTGCAACAGTTCCACCGGCCCGAGGCGCATGAGCCAGTCGGCACCCGAATCATCGGAATGGGGCGTCCGCGCGGGCAAAGCCGCCGCATCGGCCGCGAACCCGGGCGCTCGGGGGCCGGGAAACACTTGGGCGCGGGTGAGGGCGGCGGCGCCATACCAGCCGCGTTCGCGTTTCCGTCCGCCGCGAACGGCCGCATGGGTCAGCGCGCGGCTCTCGGTCGCGAGGGTCGGGTCCGTGCGCCGGCCGGACAGCAGATAATGGGTGAAAGGTTCGACCCCACTCGCGGCGACGGCGCGGTTCATGCTGAGATAGAACAGCGGATCGAAGTCCGCGCGCGGCCGCCGGCCTTCCCACGCACCCTTCCGAACATAGTGGACGAGGGGAGACAGGCCGGTTCTGGTAATCTCGGGATAAGCGGCTTCATACCAGTCCGGGTCGAAGGCATCGGTTTTCTTCAGCCGGGCGATGTCGCGCAGCGCGCTCAGCCGGCGCTCGAGCTTGTGCAGAGGGGAGAAGCGCTTCTTGAAGCGGTGCCAGACGGCGGGCCTTTCGGGGGCGGCGGCCGGGCCGACGGCGGGGGTCTCCGCGGCCGTCGCATGGCGTACGCGCGCAGGCCGAGGGCCCCGGGACCCGTCCGTGGTCACGTCAGCGCCGTCCGACACGATCCCCCACCGTCAATATGTGCCATCCCCCGGAGTGAGGAGTCCTGGCATCGATCTTTGTCTGGCCGCGCGCCGGTGCCGCTCGAACCGCGGCGCCCGCCCCCCGGCGTGTGACGCGAAGGCCGGCTTTATAGCAGACTTCGCGACATGACACTCTCGCCAATCGGCATCCCTTGCAAAGCTCAAGTTTGGCCGCGTCGCATCCGGCATGGACGCGCAGCGCCGAGACGGGCCGGACGGAAGCGACCTGCAGCATGGCGACCGACACCGTCGGCGGGCGAGTCGCCGGACCCTTGATTTCCCGCATTCTCAAAACGTCCGCGCACTCCATGCTCCGTGCGATGGCGCATTCTCCCGATGCGGGATGTTCCCGCTCCGACGGCATTCATTTGGATCAGGCGGTTCGGCCAGATTTCGCCGCTGGACTCGGATCCCGTCGTGACGGCTCAATTTGGGGCGCCATTGCGGGCCTCGGAGGGTACAGTCCATGAGGCGGAAGAGTCTTGGCGTCGTCGCGCTGTTCGCCTTAGCGCTGCTCGCATCCTGCGACGCGGCACCGGATGATATGTTCACCGGCTATGTCGAGGGCGACCTCCTGTTCATCGGTCCCCAGGAGCCCGGCCGGGTGCGCACCCTGGACGTGGCCGAGGGCAGCGCGGTGATGGCCGGGCAGGTGCTCGCCACTTTGGAAGACGACATACAGCGCGCAGAGCTTGCGGCGGCCGACGCGACGCTCGCCGAGGCCCGGGCGCGCCTCGCCCGGGCGCAGGCGGCGCAGCAGCGGCCCGAGGAGATCGCCATTCTCCACGCTGCCGAGCGGCGGGCGGAGGCCGCCCTCGACCTCGCTCGAATCGAAATGGAGCGTCAAAAGGCGCTGGTGCCAAAGGGCGCCGCCTCCCAGGCCGCCCTCGACACCGCCCAGCACCAGCATGATCAGGCGCTCGCCAGCCTGGATGAGGTGCGCCGGCAGATCGATGCGGCGACGATCGCCGCCCGCGAGGAAGACATCGCCGCCGCCGCGGCGGTTCTCGATCAGGCAGAGGCGAACCGGGCGGCGGCCCGCGTGCGCCTCGATCGCCGGGCGCTGAAGGCGCCGGCCGACGCGGTGACGCAGACGCTGTATTACCGCGTGGGCGAACTCGTGCCGGAGGGCCGGCCGGTCGCCGCCCTCCTGCCGCCGGGCCTGGTGAAGGTGCGCTTTTTCGTGCCGGAGGCGGTGCTGCCCCAATTCGCCCCGGGCAGAGAGGTCGCCGTCTTCTGCGACGGCTGCCCCTCTCTGACGGCGCGCGTGAGCTTCGTCTCGAACGTCGCGGAATTTACCCCGCCGGTGATCTATTCCCGTGAAGAGCGCGCCAAGCTGGTCTATCTCATCGAGGCCCGCCCCACCGAGCCTTCGGCCGCGCGCCCGGGCCAGCCGGTGACGGTCCGGCTCAGGGGGCCGGGGCAATGAGCGCGGCGCGGGCCGAGCCCGCGGCCGGGATCGCGATCGAGGTCGAGGGCCTGCGCAAGACGTTCGGCGATCATGTGGTGGTCGATGACCTCACCATGCGGGTGCCGCGGGGCGAGATCTACGGCTTTCTCGGTCCCAACGGTTCGGGCAAGACGACGACGATCCGCATGCTGTGCGGGCTTCTGACGCCGGATGCCGGACGCGGCACCTGCCTCGGCTACGACATCCGCACCGAGGCGCGGGAGATCCGCGCCAAGGTGGGGTATATGACCCAGCGCTTCTCGCTCTATGCCGATCTGTCGGTCCGCGAGAATCTGGAGTTCGTCGCCCGCCTCTACGGGGTTCCGGCCCCGGAAAAGGCCGCGCAGGCGGCGCTGGAGCGCCTTGGCCTCGAAGGGCGCGGACGGCAACTCGCAGGTGAATTGTCCGGCGGTTGGAAACAGCGCCTCGCCCTCGGCGCCTGCATCCTGCCGGCCCCCGAATTGCTGTTGCTCGACGAACCTACAGCCGGCGTCGATCCTCAGGCGCGGCGGGAATTCTGGGCCGAGATCCATGCGCTCGCGGCGGAGGGGCTGACGGTCCTGGTCTCGACCCATTACATGGACGAAGCCGAGCGCTGTCACGAGATTGCTTATATCGCCTATGGCCATCTCCTGGCGCAGGGCCCGGTGGCGCAGGTGATCGCCGCGTCCGGCCTCACCACGGTTACGCTGGAGGCGCGCGACGCATCGATCGGCGCCCCCGCGATGGCGGCGCTCACGCGCGAGATCGAGGTGCGTCCGGGCATCGACATGGTCGCGCCGTTCGGGACGCGGCTGCACATTTCCGGCCGCGATCCGGCGGCGCTGGAAGCCGCGCTCGCCCCCTATCGGTCGCGCCCCGATCTGATGCTGACCGCGGACGCCCCGACCCTGGAGGATGTGTTCATCGATCTGATGCGGCGCTCGAAGGATGCCCGCAAATGAGCGGCCGCGACTTTGTGCGGCGGGTCAACGCCATGGTGGTGAAGGAGTTCATCCAGCTCCGGCGCGACCGCGTGACCTTCGCGACCATGATCATGATCCCGCTGCTGCAACTCGTCCTGTTCGGCTACGCCATCAACACGACGCCCCGCAATCTGCCGACCGCGGTGTTTGCACACGAGAACACCGACATTACCCGCGCCATCGTCGCCGCCCTGAAGAACACGGCCTTCTTTCAGTTCACCCGCCAAGCGCAGAGCGAGGCAGAGGCGGAGCATCTGATCCGCGGGGGCGAGGTCTTGTTCCTGCTGGAAATCCCGGCAGGGTTCGAGAGAAGCCTCCGGCGGGGCGAGAAGCCGCGCGTGCTGGTCGCGGCCGACGCCACCGATCCCGTCGCGGCGGGAAATGCGCTCGCGGCGCTGGAGGGGGTGGTGGCGACCGCGCTGCGGCGCGAGCGCTTCGTCGACACGCCCGGCGAAGCGGCCTTCGAGATCGTCCAGCATCGCCGCTACAATCCGGCCGGTACCTCCCAGCTCAATATCGTGCCGGGCCTGCTCGGCACCATCCTCACCATGACCATGCTGATCTTCACCGCGCTCTCCGTGACCCGCGAGACCGAACGCGGCACCATGGAGAGCCTGCTTTCCATGCCGATCCACCCGGTCGAAATCATGCTGGGCAAGATCCTGCCTTACGTGGCGGTCGGCGTGATGCAGGGGGTGCTGATTCTCGGTGCCGGGATGATTTTGTTCGATGTCCCGGTGGAGGGATCGGTCTTCCTGCTCGCGGTGGTGACCCTGCTTTTCATTACCGCCAACCTTGCCGTCGGCTACACCTTTTCGACGCTGGCGACCAATCAGCTCCAGGCGGTGCAGATGAGCTTCATGTTCTTCCTGCCCAACATCCTCCTGTCTGGCTTCATGTTTCCGTTCGCCGGAATGCCGGTCTGGGCGCAATGGATCTCGGAGGGTCTGCCGCTCACGCACTATCTGCGCATGGTGCGCGGCATCCTCCTGAAGGGCGCCGACCTGCGGGATCTCGGGCCGGATATCGCCATCCTCGCCGGCCTCATGCTGGTGGCGATGACGATCGCCGTGGCCCGATTCCGCCAGACCCTGGATTGAGGGCGCCTGCGTCGGTTGACGGACGGAACCCGCAATATGAATTTCAAAAAAATGATTGCATTTTTATGAAATCATTTTAGGTAATGTGTGTGGCAGCACTGGCGCTGCCGGAACACGGATTTTGGCCATGACCAGCAATGTCGGAGGCGTCGATCGTGCATCGCGCATCGTCGTGGGGCTCGCCATTCTCTCGCTGACCCTGTTTCTCGAAGGCGAAGTCAGATGGTTCGGGCTGCTCGGCCTGATTCCCCTGGCGACCGGTATCCTCGCCACATGCCCAGCCTATAGCCTGCTTGGCATCTCCACCTGTGCGTCCGGATCGCCCGCGAGCGGGCGGGGAGGGCGCGCATGACCGCCGCACCTCACGTCACCGGCTTTTTCGACCCGCGCACCTGGTCGATCCAATATGTCGTGGCCGATCCTGCGACGCGCCGGTGCGCGATCGTCGATCCGGTCTACGACTTCGACGAGAAGTCCGGCCAGACCGCATCATTCAATGCCGACAGGTTGCTCGCCTTCGTGGCGGAGCAGGGCTACGAGGTCGAGTGGATTCTCGACACCCACCCGCATGCCGACCATTTCTCGGCAGCCCATTATCTGAAGCTGAAGACCGGCGCGCCCACGGCGATCGGTGCCAAAGTGGCGGACGTCCAAGCGCTGTGGAAGGGGTTTTACAACTGGCCCGACTTTCCCGCAGACGGGTCACAGTGGGACCGCCTGTTCGCCCATGGCGACACCTTCAAAGTGGGTACGATCGATGCCCGCGTGATGTTCTCGCCGGGTCACACCTTGGCGTCGGTGACCTATGTGATCGGCGACGCGGCCTTCGTTCACGATACGCTGTTCATGCCGGACAGCGGCACTGCGCGAGCGGATTTTCCGGGCGGCAGTGCGAAGGTTCTGTGGCAATCGATCCAGGACATCCTGGCGCTGCCCGACGCGACCCGAATCTTCACCGGCCACGATTATCAACCCGATGGGCGTGATCCGCTGTGGGAATCGACGGTCGCCGAGCAGAAGGCGCAGAATATTCATCTGACGCGCTGCCCGGACGAAGCGTCTTTCGTCGCGCTTCGCGAGGCGCGCGACAGGACGCTCGCCATGCCAAAGCTGATCCTGCACGCGCTTCAGATCAATACCAATGGCGGGCGCCTTCCCGAACCCGAATCGAACGGGGTCCGCTACCTCAAGATCCCGCTCGATCTGCTCGAAGGCGCGGCCTGGGACTGACGCGATGATGGACATGCTTTCCGAAGAAGCGGTACGGATGAAGGAGCGGGTGGAGGAGGCCTCCGCCTTCCTGAAGTCGCTCGCCAACCCAGACCGACTGCTGGTCGCCTGCGCGCTGGTCGACGGCGAGCGCTCCGTGCGAGAACTGGAAGACCTGCTCGGCATCCGCCAGCCGGGATTGTCGCAGCAGCTCGGGGCGTTGCGCGAAGCAGGCCTCGTGGTCGCGCGCAAGGCCGGCAAGCAGGTCTTCTACCGCCTCGCCGATCCGCGCGTGGAGACCTTCATCACGACCATGCACGCCTTGTTCTGCGCACCGCAGGCGGGCCGGGGAGGAGACGGCGATGGTCACTGACTTCACGCCCGTCGC
Source organism: Aquabacter spiritensis (assembly GCF_004346185.1). Lineage (GTDB taxonomy): Bacteria > Pseudomonadota > Alphaproteobacteria > Rhizobiales > Xanthobacteraceae > Aquabacter > Aquabacter spiritensis. Next base: position 448,832 of record NZ_SMAI01000002.1, read on the forward strand.
GTCGTTCGCGGGCGGTGTCCTGATCGGCCTCAGCGCGGTTCTGATGCTGTTGCTGGAGGGACGCATCGCCGGCATCAGCGGAATCGCGAGCCGCCTCCTGCCGCCCTATCGCGACGCCGGGTTCGGCGGACGCGCGGCTTTCGTCGCGGGACTTGTGGGCGCCCCGTTTCTGGTCGCCGCGGTCAGCGACGGGCCGATCGTGCAGACGGTGTCGTCCAATTTCGCCCTCATGGTCGTCGCGGGACTGCTGGTCGGCTTCGGTTCGGTGTGGGGCAGCGGCTGTACCTCCGGACACGGCGTCTGCGGCTTGGCGCGCCGGTCGATCCGCTCTCTGGTCGCGACCGGCGTCTTCATGGCGGCCGGGTTTCTGACCGTCTTCCTCATGCGTCATGTGATCGGAGGCTGAACGATGTCTCTCCTCATCAATCTCGGGCTCGGCCTGCTGTTCGGCGTCGGTCTCGTCGTCTCCGGCATGGCCAACCCGGCGAAAGTTCAGAATTTCCTCGATCTGTTCGGCACCTTCGACCCTTCGCTCGCCTTCGTTATGGGCGGGGCGGTGCTGGTCTCGTTCATCGGCTTCCGATTGGTTCAGGCGCGGGAGGCGCCGATCTTCGCGCCGCGTTTCCTGCTTCCCACGCGCACCGATATCGATGCGCGCCTGGTCGTCGGACCGGCCTTGTTCGGCATCGGCTGGGGGTTGGGCGGCTTCTGTCCGGGGCCGGCTTTCACCGCCCTCGGCCTCGGTGCCCCCGGCACGCTCGCCTTCGTGCCGGCTTTGCTCGCCGGCATGTGGGCCGCGCGGCTGATGGCGGAGCGCAACGCTCCGGCGTGAGATGGCGGGCGCTACCCCGCCTGCATCGTGTCGAGGTCGATCCTGTGCCCCGCGCGGTCGCGTTTCGCCGCGAGATAGGACATGTTCTGCGGCGTTGAACGGCCGAGGACCCGGTGGTCGGACACGACCTCGAGTCCGGCGGCGGTCAAAGCGGCGATCTTCTCCGGATTGTTGGTGAAGACCTGCACCGCCGTCACGCCGAGTTGGCGCAGCATGGCGGCGGCGAAGTCGAAGCGGCGCTGGTCGAGGCCGAAGCCGAGCAGTTCGTCCGCATCATACGTGTCGTAGCCCTGCGACTGGAGCTTGTAGGCGCGCATCTTGTTGGCGATGCCGTTGCCGCGCCCTTCCTGGTCGAGATAGAGCAGAATGCCGCCCGCGCCCGCGGCCATCCCGCGGACCGTATCGCGCAATTGGTCGCCGCAATCGCATTTCAGGCTGCCGAACAAATCCCCCGTCAGGCAGGCCGAGTGCAGCCGCACCGGCACCGGCCGGGCGAGGTCGGGGCGCCCGACGATGATCGCCACCTGGTCGCGCAGCCCTTCCCCGCCGCGGAACACGACGAATTCGGTCTCCGGCGCGCCATCGAGCGGGACCGGCGCCCGGCCGACCATCCGGAGCCCCCGCACCTCGGTGGCGCGGTGGGCGAGAATGTCGTGGGCTTCCACCCGCAGCGCATCCCCGCCGGTCTGCCCGTCTTCGAGCGGTGCGATCACCGCCGCCGGCAGGACCAGCGCGAGGCGCAGAAGTTCGAGCGCGGCGATGTCGAGCGGGCCGGCGGCGAGCACCGGGGCATCGAGGCGCGCATCGATGCGCAGCGCCAGCGTTTCCACCCGCTCCGGATCGAACCCGGGCAGCGCGACGGCACCCGCCTCGGCGCGGGCGGCCCCGAGGCGCGCGAGGCGCGGCCCCGCCAGAACCAGGCGACCGCGCAGCGGGGCGAAAGCCGCGAGGCCCGCCGCCGCCTCGGCGTCCAGCGCTTCCGCCCCGAGGACCAGGGCCGCCGCGCCGTCCGCCGCGATGCGCACAGGCCGGCCGGCCCGGAGATCGGACAAAGCGCGTTCGACGGCGATGTGGCCAGCGCGCGCCGCAGGCGACAAAATCGGAGACGCGGGGAGTTTCTGCAGCGACATCGAGGCCTCGCCATCTTCGCGCCGCCGCCGAGATCCTGGCGGCCAAGCTGCCGTTTCTACGGGGCCTCCGCCGAAGCGGATTTCACCATCGCAGACATTTTTGAATGTCCCGCCCAGGCGTTGAGATCGGGCGGCACGGTGGGCACCACGGCGAATCGCCGGGGGAAGCAGATCGACGTGGTGCCCTGCGCCGAAGCGGGTGAGCTTTTGCGCAAAGCGGGTACGTGTGGCGCAGGCGTGCGGATCACCCGCTATGGATCCAATCGTCAGACGGTCGCGTAGAGAGATCTGTCTCGGCGGAGGGACGATCCGATGAGGAGACCGTGATGAGGACAGTCGTCGCAAGCTTAGCCACCCTCGCCACCCTCGCCGTCTGCGTGGCGCCCGCGTCCGGTCTCGCCGCAACGTCGGATGTGTTCGGCGTCTGGATGCGCGGAGACGGCAATGCAAAGGTCCGCATGGCGACGTGCGGAGACGATATCTGCGCCACCAATCTCTGGATCAAGGATACGTCCGGCGGCGAAGCGGTCGGCGACAAGCTGGTGATGACCGTCAAGCCCAAAGGCGAAAATGCCTTCTCCGGCGAGGCCTACGACCCGAAGCGGGGCCTGACTTACGCGATGGAGCTCCAGGTGACCGGCGATCGCATGACGACGCGCGGATGCGTGATCGGCGGCCTGGTCTGCCGAAGCGTCCACTGGTCGCGCGCGGACTGATCGGCGCGGTCAGCCGCGCAGGCGGTAGAGCCCGACATCGATGGCGCCGGAGCGAAATCCGCCCTCGCAATAACTGAGGTAATAGTCCCACATCCGCCGGAAGCCGAGGTCGAAGCCGAGTTTCTCGACCGCCTCGGCATTCTGGTGGAAGCGGTGTCGCCAGTCGGCGAGCGTGCGGGCATAGCTGTCGGCGAACCATTCGCCGGAGACATATTCCAGCCCCACGCGGCGGGCCTGCTCGCGGATGATGTCGACCGTCGGCAGCATGCCGCCGGGAAAAATGTGGCGCTGGATGAAATCGGTGCTCTTGCGGTAGGCGTCGAACCGGTCTTCCGCGATGGTGATCGCCTGGAGCACGGCGATCCCCCCGGGCTTCAGGCGATCGCGGATCGTTCGGAAATAGGCCGGCCAATAGCGCTCGCCCACCGCTTCGATCATCTCGATCGAGACGATCCGGTCGTAGAGTCCCCCGGTGTCGCGATAGTCCTCCAGGCGAAACTCGGCGGCCCCGATCCGGGCCGCCGGCCGCTGGCGCGCGATTTCGAGCTGGCTTTGCGAGAGCGTGACGCCGGTGACGCGCGCCCCCCGCTCCACCAGATGGTCGGCCAGCGCGCCCCAGCCGCAGCCGATCTCCAAAACGGTTTCGCCCCCGGTCAAGTCCAGCAGATCGCCGGCGCGCGCGATCTTGGCCTGCTGCGCGGCCTCCAGCGAAGCATCCGGGCTCGGATAGAGGCCCGACGAATAGCTCATGCTGGGATCGAGCCAGAGCGCGTAGAAGGCGTTGCCGAGATCGTAATGATAGAAGATGTTCCGCCGGCTTCCCGCCTTCGAATTGGAGCGGAAGGTGTGCAGGATCTGATTCCAGGCGCGCAGCGGCGCCGATCCCGCGACCACGCGCTCGACATAAGGCGCGTTGCGCGCGGCGAATTCGAGCAAGGCCGCGAGGTCGGGGCTCGACCAATCGCCCGCGACATAGGACTCGGCGAAACCGATATCGCCGCCGGCCAGGAGGCGGCGAACCGCACGCCAGCGATGGATCAGAAGTTCGGCGTCCGGGCCGGGTTCGGGTCCGCGATGGTGGAGGCGTGTCCCATCGGGCATGACGGCGGTGATTTGGCCGCACGGCAGGCTGCCGAGCAGGCGGCGGAAGGCGAAAGCGCCGATCTTGTCCGGCGCCGACCACCGGCGCAGCCGCACCGGTTCGGCGCTCCGATGTTCAGAGACCATTCTGGGCAGATCCTGTGGCGGGAGGCTGAGGCACGTGCGTCACCGGGCAAGAAGGCGGGGCGGGCTTGCGATGCAGCGGCACCCCCCTGATCCAGAGGCGCACCGCCTCCCAATAAATAGCGGCGACAACTTTCACCGTCATCACAGGAAATTCAACGAATGCCCGCGCCAACGCAGCGTCGGACAGGGGTTCGCGGGCCGCGGTGTGAACCGCGGTGAGGACCGGGCCGTCCGCGTCGCTCACTTTGATCGCGAGTTGGAACGCGTCGCCCGGCGGACGCAGCCGAAAGGCATAATCGAATGCCAAATCGAGGAAAGGCGAGACGAAGAAGCGCTTCCGCGACGATTGCCGCACGATCCCGTCCGCAGCCGCGTTCGCGGGCAGGAGATAGGAATGGCGCTCGCCGAACGTGTTCGACACCTCGTAGAGCGTCGCGATCAGACGTCCCGTCCGATCATGGCAGAAATAGATGCTGAGCGGATTGAACACGAAGCCGAGCATGCGGGGCATGCACAGAAGCAGGATCCTTCCGCCATCGGGCGCGAGACCTGCGGCGCGCAGATGCCGCTCCACCTGGGGCTTCAGGGGCGCCTGAATGCCGCTTGCGAAGTCGCGGTCGTGGATGCTGAACAGATTGAAGCGGTTGTGCGAGAGCAGCCGCAGGCGCGCGCAATCCGCATCGATCGTGTCGAGGTCGATCAGCAGCGAGAAGATGCGGTAGGCGAGCCGGTGCGGCCGGGGCCGGAGCCTGCGGTGCATCACCTGGCCCCGGTACAGGCCGGGGGCGTGCGCCGTCATGCGACGAATTCCAGGTCGGCCGGCGGCGCGACCGGTGTCGCGACCGCGATCCGTCCGGATTCCTGTGCCACGCGCCACGGGCGGCGGACCCCGCCCAGGCCTTCGGCGACCGCAAGGCCCGCCTGGAGCCCGTCCTCATGGAAGCCGGCGCCGAAATAGGCGCCGCAGAACCAGGTGGATTTGACGCCCTGGAGCGACCAGAGGTGCTGTTGCGCGGCCATGGCGGCGGTGTCGAAGGTCGGGTGCTCGTACAGGTCGGTGCGCAGGATATCGGCATCCCGCGGCGGCCGGAGGGGGTTGAGGGTAACGAACAAAGGCTGATCGGCGGGAATTCCCTGGAGGGCATTCATCCAATAGGTCACGGACAGGCGGCGGTCGGCGGCGGTCCCCGCGGCCAGATAGTTCCAGGCCGCCCAGGCCGCACGGCGCTGCGGCATCAGGCCGGGATCGCGGTGCAGGACGGCGAGGTTGCGGGTATAGGTGAAGACGCCCAGCAGACGGCGCTCCTCCGGCGTCGGATCCGCCAGCAGCTTCAGGGCCTGATCGGCATGCGTCGCGATCACCACATGGTCGAACCAGCGGCAGCCGCTGGCACCGTCGCCCAGCGCGACGCGGCCGTCGACCCGCTGCACCCAGCGCACCGGGTTTCCGCGGACCACCCGCAGTGTCTGGTCCGCGAGCAGCCGCTCGACGTAAGCACGGCTGCCGCCATCGACCGTCCGCCAGATCGGACGCCGGGTGAGTTGGAGCAGACCGTGATTTTCGCAGAAGCGGATGAAGGCCGCGGCGGGATAGGCGCCGATCCGGGCCGATGGCGTCGACCAAATCGCCGCCGCCATGGGATAGAGATGATCGTCACGGAACGCCGCACCATAGCCGCGCGCGTCGAGATAATCGCCGAGGCTTTCCTCGCCGATCCCGGCAATCTCGGCGGGTGCCTCGCGGTAAAAGCGCACGAGGTCGCGCAGCATCGACCAGAAGCGCGGATTGAGCGCATTGCGCCGCTGCGCCAGCAATCCCCTCAGCCCATTGCCGGAATATTCCAGCCGCCCGCCATCGAGCGACACGGCGAACGACATGTCCGCCGGCTTCGTCGGCACGCGCAAATGTGCGAACAAAGCGGTGAGATTGGGATAGGTGGCCTCGTTATAGACGATGAAGCCGGTATCGACGGGCGTGCCGGACGCATCCACGGTATGGCTGTGGCCGCCGATCCGCCGATCGGCTTCATAGAGGGTGACGTGATGGCGGGAGGCGAGGAGCCAGGCCGCGGACAGCCCGGAGATTCCGCTTCCGATCACCGCGATCTCGAGCGGCCGGTCCGGAGCGATGCGGCCTGGAGTGACGTTCATCTGGGACCTTTGCGGAGCCGCGACTTCGGCGGGTGTGCGATCATGCAGGTACGTAGCCGCCTTCGCCACAGATCACTGATCCGATCGGGGCGGGTCGCCGTAGAAGGCGCATGCATGCCGCCGAGCCCATCACGCAGATCGCCCTTCGACCGCTGCGCCCCGTCCCGACGCGGAGGGTGCGCATGAGGTCCGTCGACGAACAGGACGGCGTTTTGCCGACCGCCGAGCTCGGACGCCTGATCGGCGTGATCGCGGCGCAGCGCGACCGGGAGGCGTTCACGCAGGTCTATCGCCATTATGCGCCGCGGCTGAAATCCTTCTTCCTGCGGGGCGGCATGGCGGCCAATATGGCCGAGGAACTGGCGCAGGAGACCATGCTCCAGGTCTGGCGCAAGGCCTATCTGTTCGATCCGGCCCGCGCCGGGCCGGGCACCTGGATTTTCACCATCGCCAAGAATCTTCGGATCGACGCGCTGCGCCGCCAGCGCGTCGCGACCGACGACGATGCCGATCTGGCCGATGCGCCCGACGATGCGCCCTCGGGCGAAGCCGTCCTCCTGGCGTCCGAGCGCGAGGCGCGGGTGCGCTCGGCGCTCGCCAGCCTGTCCGCCGAGCAGGCGAAAATCGTCCAACTTTCCTTCTTCGGCGACAAGGCGCACGCGGAAATCGCCCGCGAGCTGGGCATTCCGCTCGGCACCGTCAAGTCGCGCGTTCGGCTCGCACTCGGAAAGCTGCGGGCTTTGCTGGAACCGATCCGATGACCATTCGCCACCATGCCAGTGATGAAACCTTGCTGCGGCTCGCAGCGGGCCACCTGCCCCCGGGGCCGGCTCTGGTCGTGCAGACCCATCTCGCCGGCTGCCCGGACTGCCGCGCCCGCCTGAAGGTCTTCGAGGCCGTGGGCGGGGCTTTGCTCGACGAGATGCCGCCTGAACGCATGAGTTCGGAGGCTTTCGCGCGGGTCATGGCGCGGATCGATGCCAGCCCGCAGCCGCGCCCCGGTGCGGCGCCGCGCGCCCGCAGGGCGCCGCCCGCCATGCCGGAGGGGATGATTGTGCCCAAGCCGCTGCGGGACTGCGAGATCGGCCCGTGGCGCTGGTTCGGGCCGGGGATCCGCATCAGCCGGGTCGAAATTCCCGGTGCGCCCAAAGCGGGCGTGAGCCTGCTGCGCGTCGGGGCCGGCCGCAAGCTGCCGGAGCACGGGCATTCCGGCATCGAGTTCACCCAGCTCCTGCACGGCTCCTTCTCCGACGCGTTCGGACGCTATCTCCCCGGCGACCTCGCCGAAATGGGAGCCGACGTGGATCACGAGCCGGTGGTGGATCCGGATGGCGACTGCATCTGTCTTGCGGCGTTGGAGGGCGAAATGGTGCTGAGGGGCCTGATGGGTCGGCTGATCCAGCCGTTCGCCAGGATCTGACCGGTCCGCCGGCTCCCCCGCGGCGGACCGAAGCGAGGGCATGATGAGCATCCTCCTGTTCGCCTGTTGTATCGCGGTGCTGCTGTGTCTGGTGATGGCGGTCGCCTGGGCGGTGGCGGAACGCACGGGCAATAGCGGCTGGGTCGACACGATCTGGTCCTTCGCGGTGGGCGGGGCCGGCGGCCTCGCGGCCCTGGTGCCGCTCGACGGGGCGCCGGGCTTCCTGCCGCGCCAGTTCCTCGTCGCGGGCCTGGTCGCCGTCTGGTCGCTGCGGCTCGGCCTGCACATCCTCGCCCGCACCCGCGCCGGGCACGACGATCCCCGCTATGCCCATCTGCGCCGGGAATGGGGCGATGCGGCGCCGCGCAACCTGTTCCTGTTCCTTCAGATCCAGGCAGTGGCCGCACTGGTCCTGGCGCTCGCTCTGCTGGCGGCGGCGCGCAATCCCCTGCCGTATTTCCATCTCGGCGACGTCCTCGGCCTGGGGCTCGCGCTCGTCGCGATCTCCGGTGAGGCGGTCGCCGACCGGCAACTGGCGCGCTTCCGCGCCGATCCCGCAAATGCCGGGCGGGTGTGCGATGTCGGGCTCTGGGGCCTCTCGCGGCATCCCAACTATTTCTTCGAATGGCTGGGCTGGATGGCCTATCCGCTGATCGGCCTCGATCTCGGCGGCGCCTATGGCTGGGGCTGGGCCGCCTTCGCCGCACCAGCCCTGATCTATTGGCTGCTCGTCCACGCCTCCGGCATCCCGCCCACCGAAAGCCACATGCTGCGCTCGCGGGGCGATGCGTTCCGCGCCTATCAGCGGCGGGTCAATGCCTTCTGGCCGTGGCGGCGCCGTGGTGGCGACGAGGAGAAGCGGAGATGACGCTGATCGCAACGGCGAACCGGATGGTGGAGCGGATCCCGATTCCGGACGCGGTGACGCGGTTCGGCATCGACGTCATGGTGGGGCGCACCCGGCGCAGGCTCGCCCGCCTGCCGGACCGGGTGGAGGGAGAGTTCGCCCGCGCCATGGCCGACTACCCGGTGGCCGTCCACACGGCGGACGCCAATGCGCAGCATTACGAACTGCCCGCGGACTTTTTCGGCCTGGTCCTCGGGCCGCACCGCAAATATTCCTGCTGCCTCTATCCCGAAGGCACCGAGACGTTGGCCGAGGCCGAAGCGCGGGCGCTTGCGGAGACCGCCGCCCATGCCGGGCTGGCCGATGGCCAGCACATTCTCGAACTCGGCTGCGGCTGGGGGTCGCTCACCCTGTTCATCGCCGAGCGCTTTCCCGCATCGCGCATCGTCGCGGTCTCGAACTCGGCCTCGCAAAGGCGCCACATTCTGGCGGCGGCGGCGGCACGCGGGCTCGGCAATATCGAGGTCGTGACCGCCGACATGAACGACTTCTCGACCGGGCTGCGGTTCGACCGCGTGGTGTCGGTCGAGATGTTCGAGCACATGTCGAATTGGCCGGCTTTGCTCGCGCGGATCCGCACCTGGCTGACGCCCGAGGGGCGGTTGTTCGTGCACGTCTTCACGCACCGGCGCAGCCCCTATCGCTTCGACCACGGCCGGCGGGACGACTGGATCGCCCGCTATTTCTTCACCGGCGGCATCATGCCGAGCGCCGGCCTGATCCGGAATTTTTCCGACCAGTTCGAGGTCGAGGCCGATTGGTGCTGGGACGGCGGGAATTATGCCCGCACGGCCGAACATTGGCTGGAAAATTTCGACGCCAACCGCGACCGGATCGACCCGATCTTCGCGCGCATCTACGGGCCGGACGCCGCGCTGTGGGGCCGGCGCTGGCGGCTCTTCTTCCTCGCCACCGCGGGCCTGTTCGGACATGATCGCGGGCGGGAATGGGCGGTGCACCATTATCGCCTGCGGCCAAGCCGGGAGCCGGTCTTGTCGGACCGGGGCGCGCCCCGGTCCGGCTGATCAGCGCGAGAACTTCTTGTACTGGATGCGCTTCGGGATGACCGAATCGATGCCCAGCCGGCGCTTCTTGTCTTCCTCATAATCCTGGAAATTGCCCTCGAACCATTCCACGTGGCTGTCGCCCTCGAAGGCCAGCATGTGGGTGGCGATGCGGTCCAGGAAGAAGCGGTCATGGGAGATGATGACGGCGCAGCCGGCATAATCCTCGAGCGCGTCTTCCAGGGCGCGCAGGGTGTCGACGTCGAGGTCGTTGGTGGGCTCGTCGAGCAGGAGCACGTTGCCGCCGCGCTGGAGCGTGCGCGCGAGATGGACGCGGTTGCGCTCGCCGCCGGAGAGCATGCCGACCTTCTTCTGCTGGTCGCCGCCCTTGAAGTTGAAGGCCGCACAATACGCGCGGGAGGGAATTTCCTTCTTCCCGACATAGATGATTTCGTTGCCGCCGGAGATTTCCTCCCAGACCGTCTTCTTGTCGTCCAGCGCGTCGCGGCTCTGGTCGACATAGCCGAGCTTGACCGATTCGCCGATGGTGATGGTGCCGGCGTCCGGCTTTTCCTGGCCGGTGATCATGCGGAACAAGGTGGTCTTGCCCGCGCCGTTCGGCCCGATGACGCCGACAATGCCGCCGGGCGGCAGCTTGAAGGAGAGGTTGTCGATCAGCAGCCGGTCGCCGAACGCCTTGTTGAGGCCCTCGAAGGCGATGACGTTCTGGCCCAGGCGCTCGGCCACGGGGATGACGATCTGGGTGGCCGAGGGCATCCGCTCGGACGCCTTCTGCAGCAGGTCCTCGTAGCGCTGGATGCGCGCCTTGCTCTTGGCCTGGCGGGCGCGGGGCGAGGTGCCCATCCATTCCTGCTCGCGGGCGAGGGCGCGCTGGCGGGCCTCGTCCTCCCGGCCTTCCTGGACGAGGCGCTTCTGCTTCTGGCCCAGCCAGGACGAGTAATTGCCCTCGTAGGGAATGCCGTTGCCGCGGTCGAGCTCCAGGATCCAGCCGGTAACGTTGTCGAGGAAGTAGCGGTCGTGGGTGACGATCAGGATCGCGCCGGGATAGGTGCGCAGATGGCCTTCGAGCCACGCCGTGGTCTCGGCGTCGAGATGGTTGGTGGGTTCGTCCAGCAGCAGCAGTTCGGGCTGTTCGAGCAGCAGGCGGCAGAGCGCCACGCGGCGCCGCTCGCCGCCCGAGAGCTTGGCGACGTCGGAATCGTCGGATGGGCAGCGCAGCGCGTCCATCGCCTGATCGACCTTGCTGTCCAGGTCCCAGAGGCCCTGCGCCTCGATCTGGTCCTGGAGATCGGTCATCTCGTCCGCCGTCTCCTCGGAATAATTCATCGCGAGTTCGTTGTAGCGGTCGAGGATCGCCTTCTGCTTGGCGACGCCCTCCATCACATTCTCGCGGACGCTCTTGCTCGGGTCGAGCTTCGGCTCCTGGGCGAGATAGCCGACCCGCACGCCTTCGGCCGGGCGCGCTTCGCCCGAGAAGTCCTTGTCCATGCCGGCCATGATGCGCAGGAGCGTGGACTTGCCGGCGCCGTTATTGCCGAGCACGCCGATCTTGGCGTCCGGGTAGAAAGAGAGGTGCACGTTGTCGAGCACCTTCTTGCCACCGGCATAGGTCTTGGTGAGGCCGTGCATGTGGAAGGCATACTGATAGGCAGCCATGGGACGGGCGGCTCCGAATGGGAAAATCGGGAAGGTTGCCGCCGTTTTAGTGCGCCATGGGAGGGAAGGGAAGCGCGAAGCGATTCCCTAACGCGCATTCCGGGCCTAACCTCGGGGGGAAAGCGGGCGGCACGGCCTGCTGCGGAGAGACGTCCTATGAGCCAGAAAGACGATCACGGGCATCCGCATGCCCATCCTGCGCCTGCGCTTGCGCCGTCCCCCGACTGGCGGGACCGTGGCGTGAAGGTGATTCCAGGCGACCAGCTCGACCCCAACACCGCCCAGACCCCCGGCATGAGCCGCGCCACCGCGATCAACCAGGCCCGCGCCGGCGCCGAGAAGATCTGGGCCGGGACGGTGCACATCCATCCCGACGCGAAGACGGGCGCGCACCATCACGGCGACCTGGAAAGCGTGATCTATGTCCTGAAGGGCAAGGCGCGCATGCGCTGGGGCGAGGCACTCGAATTTACCGCCGAGGCCGGGCCCGGCGACTTCATCTTCATCCCGCCTTATGTCCCCCATCAGGAGATCAACGCCTCGCCCGACGAGGTGCTGGAATGCGTCCTGATGCGCTCCGGCCAGGAGCCGGTGGTGGTCAATCTCGACATCGAGCCGGTCGAGACGCCGACCGAGGTCAAATGGATCGATCCCATCCACAATGCCTGACCCGCCGACCCGAAGGCGATCCCGCGCGGGCGGGTGCGCCACGCCGTCGCGGCGCCGCAGGACCGGTGCGCCCCGGCCGGTCCTGCGCCGAGATCCCCGCACAAGAGGGGTCTCGGAGCCCGCCCCGCGCGGCGCACCCGGCGCGGCGACATCCCGTGCCTCGGGAGAATCCTCTCGAAAGAGGGTTGCGCGCGGGAAGACGCCGACGCGGCCGAGCCGCGGCCGCATCCTCCAGCGTCGCGCCTCAAACCCAGCGTCCCAAACCCCGACCCTCGAAGATCCGCCTTCCAAGCCCCCGCCTTCCAAGCCCTTGCCTCGGAAGATCCTGCCGCCCAAGATCCGCCTCCCGAGATCCGCCTCCCAAACCCCGCCTCCCAAACCCCGCCTCGGAAGAGTGTCCTCCGACACTCCGGCGCCGACCGTGCAAAAGCCTGTTGCATTCGCGCGGAGCATTTGGCATAGACACCCACCTGCCGCCGGGCCTGCCCCGGAGGCGGATGGATGCGGGTGTAGCTCAGGGGTAGAGCACAACCTTGCCAAGGTTGGGGTCGTGGGTTCGAATCCCATCGCCCGCTCCAAATTTTCCAATTAAAATCAGATACTTAGCAAACGCCCTTCGGGGCGTTTTCTGCTTCCAAAGCTCCACGCTGCGGGCGTTGGAAGCGGAACGGAAGCATCTGCACGAAAGTCGCCGGATAGCATGGCGCGCTGACGGCGCCCTTCCTGCGCCTCTGCCAGACGCAATGCCAAGTCGAAAACGCCGGCAAATGGCCTCTGCGTCACCTGCCCTGTAGTCCCAGAACGCCCGGTGCTCTCAGGCATAGATTCGTCTGGATCTGTGGCCCATCCGAGATCAGGCGGTCAGCGAGGCGGATCTGCCAACCAATGACATCATCTGCCGGTCGTTCGGGAAGCGACGGCGGGGAAGGCTCCGCTCGACGTGACGCATCTCTAGGCACCTCACCGTGCCGATAAGAGTGAGAGGCAGGTCTGGATTTCCGTGACGGGTTGAGGGCCGAGAGAGAGAGTCTTCCGGCGCCCGTCATGGAGGGTGATCCCCATGAACATGCAGGTTCTGGATGCCGGTCGTGATGCCAGCGGCGGCTACAAGGTGGATGTCACGCGCGGCGGGCGGGTCGGGCGCGTGTCGTCGGAATGGTTCTCCCGGCCGGATGACGAACGCTTCCTGTCGCTCGACGAACTGGCCGCGATGGTGCGGGGCCGGGCCGATCACAGCCGGTCGCGCCTCGTTGAGACGTCCCGCATCCATGTGGAGGCGAGCCGCTCCAATGCCGAGCGGCTGGCGCTGGTGCTGCCCGGGGCGGATGCACCTGTCGAGCCGAACCATTGGTCCTTCGGCCAGCTCGCTGCCCAGATCGGGGCACCGGCCGCCTATCTGCGTCAGCTTCCCGCCGCACTGGCTGGCATCAACCTGCAATATGGGCTGACCGCGCACCGCGCCGAGCAGATCAAGACGTTCGAAACGACCAATGGCCGCGTCGAGCTGCGCGCCGTGACCGGGCCGGACTATGGCCGGATCTATGATCACGAGCTGGTCGAGGCGGTTCAGCGCATCGCCGGCAACGGCACAGGCGACACGCGCTGGAAGGTGCCGGGCGTGCTCGATTGGTCGACGGGCGTCTATAATCCGCGCGTCGACATCACCAAGGACACGACGACGCTTTATGCGTCCGACCGCGACGTATTCCTGTTCCTGGTCGACGATCTCAACCCCATCGAAGCCGGGCGTTTGCCCGACGGCGCGCCGGACCTTTATTTCCGGGGCTTCTATTGCTGGAACTCGGAGGTGGGCGCCAAGACGCTCGGCATCGCGAGTTTCTATCTGCGTGCCGTCTGCCAGAACCGCAATCTCTGGGGTGTCGAGGATTTCCAGGAGATCACCATCCGCCACTCCAAATACGCGGCCTCCCGCTTTGCCCATGAGGCGGCGCCGGCCCTGACCCGCTTCGCCAATTCCTCGCCCATGCCCTTCGTCAACGGCATCAAGGCCGCACGGGAGAAGATCGTCGCGCGCACCGACGAGGACCGCAGCGACTTCCTGCGCAACCGGGGCTTCTCCAAGGCGGAGACGGCCAAGATCATCGACACGGTGCTGGCCGAGGAAGGGCGCAAGCCCGAGAGCATCTTTGACTTCGTGCAGGGCATCACCGCGGTCGCACGCGACAAGCCGCACCAGGATGCAAGGCTAGACCTCGAGGGCCGGGCCAAGAAGCTGCTCGATCGAGCCGCCTGACTTACGTAAAGCCGGAGATGCGGACATCCGTGTCTCCGGCTTTGCGCTTTTGCGGATCTGCGGTTCTGCGGCGTCGCCCTCCAGAGTGAGAGGGAGGCGCTGCGCTTCGTGACGGGTTGGAGGCCGAGAGAGAGGCTCTTGGCCGCCCGTCGCGGAGGTGCCTTCCATGGCGACCAATGTTCAGAAGATCACGCTCTCGCCCTCGCGTGACATCCCCTTCAACAAGCTCCTGCTCAGCCAGTCGAACGTCCGGCGCATCAAAGCCGGCGTCTCGATCGAGGAACTGGCCGAGGACATCGCCCGCCGTGGCCTGCTGCAGGGCCTCAGCGTCCGGCCTGTCGTCGACGACGCCGGTATCGAGACCGGCATGTTCGAGATCCCGGCCGGCGGGCGGCGCTACCGGGCGCTGGAATTGCTGGTGAAGCAGAAGCGCCTCGCCAGGACCGCACCGGTGCCCTGCGTCATCCGAGAGGGCGGCATCGCCGAGGAGGATTCGCTCGCCGAGAATGTCCAGCGCGCGCCGCTGCATCCGCTCGACCAGTTCCGCGCATTTCTGGCGCTGCGCGAGAAGGGGCAGTCCGAGGAAGAGATCGCCGCCGCCTTCTTCGTCTCCGTCGGCGTGGTCAAGCAGCGCCTCAAGCTCGCCTCGGTCTCGCCGGTGCTGCTGGAGGTCTATGCCGAGAACGGCATGACGCTCGACCAGCTCATGGCCTTCACCGTTTCCGGCGACCATGCGCGCCAGGAACGGGTCTTCGAGCGGATGAAGACCTCCTATGACAAGCAGCCCTATGCCATCCGCCGCATGCTGACCGAGGGTGCTGTCCGCGCCTGTGACAAGCGCGCCCAGTTCATAGGCCTCGAGGCCTATGTCGAGACCGGCGGCACCGTCCTGCGCGACCTGTTCCAGGGCGATGATGGCGGCTGGCTGCAGGATGTCGCGCTGGTCGACCGGCTGGTGGCCCGGAAGCTGAAGGCAGAGGCCGACGTTGTCGCCGCCGAGGGCTGGAAATGGGTCGAGATGGCGCCCGACTTCGCCTATGGCCACACCTACGGCTTGCGCCAGCTTCGTGGTGAGACCATCCCGCTCACCGCCGAAGAGGAAGCCAGCCGCGGCGCCCTGCAGGCGGAATATGATCGCCTGTCCGCGGAATACGCCGAGGCGGATGATCTGCCGGAGGAGGTCGATGTGCGGCTCGGCGAGATCGAGACGGCGATCGAAGCCTTCGAGGCGCGTCCGATCACCTTCGATCCGCTGGATGTGGCGCGCGCCGGCGCCTTCGTCAGCATTGGCCATGACGGCGCATTGCGCATTGAGCGCGGCTATGTGCGGCCCGAGGACGAACTACCGGTCGAGCTTGAAGTCGTCACGGAAGACGCCGGCCCGCACGTTGGCGCGGTTGCGGCCATGCGTACCGGCGAGGCCGTCATGGCAGATGCGCCGATGCCCGAGCCCGAGGAGGATGAAGGGCTGTCTGCGCTCTCGGACCGGCTGATGACCGAGCTGACCTCGCACCGCACGCTCGGCCTGCGCCAGGCGCTGGGCGAACGGCCGGACGTCGCCTTCCTCGCCGCCCTGCATGCCCTGACGCTGAAGAGTTTCTACCGCTACGGCTCGGATAGCTGCCTCGAACTCGACCTGAAGAGCGTGGCGTTCAGCGCACAGGCGCCGGGGCTGAACGACAGCGCCTCGGCTGCGGCGATCCACGCCCGGCATGAGGGCTGGGCCAAGCTTCTGCCCAAGGACTCGACCGATCTCTGGGAAGCTCTGCACGACTGGGACAGCGACAGCCGCTCCGGCCTGTTCGCCCATGTGGTGAGCCTGTCGGTGAATGCTGTTCATGAAGCCTGGAACCGGCGCCCCCGCGCGCTCAACCATGCCGATCAACTCGCCCGCGCCGTTGGCCTCGATATGGCGGCAGCCGGGTGGAAGCCGACCGTGGACAATTTTCTTGGCCGGGTCACCAAGGCCCGCATTCTGCAGGCGGTGAGCGAGGCGAAGGGCGCGCGCGCTGCGGAGTGCATCGCGCACCTGAAGAAGGGCGACATGGCCCGCGAGGCCGAAGCGCTGCTGGCCGATACCGGCTGGCTGCCCGAACCGCTGCGCGGCTCTGAACCCGCAGTTGGCGATGAAACGGCGGCGCAGGACGGCACAACGGCCATGGGCGAAGACGAAAGCCTTGAGGATACTGAGGACACCACGGACATCCCCCCTGCCGTGGCGGCGGAGTAACCCTCAACACGATCCTGAACCTCGGCCCGCCGGCTCTGTCGGCGGGCCTTTGTTTTTGAAAAGCTCGCCATGTCCGGGATTGCTCACGATCTGTCGCACAGGCTCGCTGATCGGGCCGAAGCCGTCTGCCGTCACTATCTCTCCAATGGGCGCCGGGAGGGCCGTTACTGGCTCGTCGGCGATATCAGAAACACGCCCGGCCGCTCGCTCTTTGTCCGGCTCCAGGCATCCGCGAAGGGGCCGGCGGGTAAATGGACCGATGCCGCCACCGGCGAACATGGCGATCTTCTCGACATAATCCGCGGATCATCGGGCCTCACCGACTTCGCTGACGTTGCCGACGAAGCGCGCAGCTTTCTCAGCCTGCCGCATTTCGAACCGGAGCCGACATCACCTCGTCGCGGTATCACGCCGGCCCCGTCTGGATCGGGCGAAGCAGCAAGGCGTCTGTTCGCCATGTCGCGGCCGATCGACGGGACCCTCGCAGAAACGTATCTGCGTCGACGCGGCATTACGCTTCTGCACGGAACCGGCAATCTGCGCTTCCATCCACGCTGCTACTATAAGCCCGACCACGGCCCGACCGAGACCTGGCCCGCCATGATCGCCGCCGTCACCGATCTCGCCGGCAGGATCACCGGCATACACCGCACCTGGCTCGCCCCGGACGGCTCCGACAAGGCTCCGGTCGACACGCCGCGCAAGGCGATGGGGGATCTGCTTGGGTCTACCGTTCGCATCGGCGTGCCCGACAGCGTGATGGCGGCGGGCGAAGGCATCGAGACGATTCTGTCGATCCGGCAGGTCCTGCCCAACATGGCTATGGCACCGGCGCTCTCCGCCGCACATCTGGCCGCCATCCTGTTCCCGCCTGCCCTGAGGCGGCTCTACATCGTCAGCGACAAGGATCCGGCAGGCGACGCCGCGCGGGACACGCTGATCGAACGGGCGAACGCCGAGGGTATCGAGGCTATTCCATTGTCGCCAGCTCTCGGGGACTTCAACGAGGATCTCCAGCGGCTCGGTATGGATGCCCTCCGGATGGGTGTTCGGGTGCAACTCGCCCCGGAAGACGTCTTGCGGTTCATGAGCCTGATCTCATAGCCGGAAAGGGCTGAACCGTGAGACGTTGCTGCCATACCCGCAAGGATGCGTCAGCCCGCGGAAAAGGACCGCGCCTTGCGCCTTCGAGAGGGCGATCGGCCGTCAGCCGGTGCGGATCGGCAATGGCTGCCGCCAACGATTTTCCGGCGCGGCCTTCGGGCCGCTTTCCATCGCGAGGCAAAATCGCCGGCTTACCGCCATCCTCCGCTGCCGCTGCGGCCCTATCGCTTCGCTCCGGGTGCAGGTCCGTCCCGCCCGACGGCTTCGTCGCCATGAAGGCCGCAACGGCAAGCGGTCCAAACCGACGGAGCATCCCATGAGCGCGCATGACGACCACGAGCCGCACCACGTGTCATCTCCGACCGACCACCTGATCCAGGAATTGCAGCTCCACGGTTACCGTCCTTCCGAGGACGAACGCGACCAGCGCCCGCCACCTCAGGACCGCCTCATCGAAGGCGCCATCGCCGACATCTTCGACGCCTTGGTCGCAACGATTACCGACACCAGCCTCGATGCCGAGCTTCCCGATCTCCTCTGGTCGACCGTCAACATGTTCCACCGCGCCGTGGACCGGATCGAACAGAAGCTCGACGACAACGAGCAGACCCAGAAGCAGCTTCAGCGTGAACAGGACGGCTCGGAGGTGAAGTCCCTCGAGCTCGAGCGCCTGATCGACATCGGCATGAACCTGATCGGCCGGCGCGACGGCATGGAAACCTTCCGCGAGGCCGCCGCCGACCGCTACCGTATCGCCACCGGCTCTCCCTGGACACCACGCGCCGGATCACGGGTCAACCATCGGCACCTCACCGCATCGCTGATCGATAGCCGGGATTTCCTCGCCGCCCGGCGGCGCGCGGATAACGAGGTGCTCGTGCCCGCCGGGCCAAAGATCGCCTTCTCGGGCGGGGACACCGCTGATCACAGGCAGATCTGGGCCAAGCTCGATCAGATCCACGCCAAGCACCCGGACATGGTGCTGCTGCATGGTGGCTCGCCCAAAGGCGCCGAAAAGATCGCATCTCTCTGGGCTGACAGCCGCAAGGTGCCGCAGGTGGCCTTCAAGCCTGACTGGACGAAGCACGCCAAGGCTGCCCCCTTCAAGCGCAATGACCAGATGCTGAACGTGGTGCCAATCGGCGTCGTGATCTTCCCCGGCACCGGCATTCAGGACAATCTGGCCGACAAGGCCCGCAAGATGGGCATCCCGGTCTATCGGTTCGGCTCTGGCGGCGCATAAGCGCCGCCGCAAGCCTGCACATTGAATGTGATGGCAATTTCTATATTTTGCTATCAACGCTATCAGCCTTACTGGAGGCGCCATCATGCCCGCCGTGACGATCCGCAACCTCTCCGAGGCAACGCACCGTGCCCTCAAGGTGCGCGCGGCCCAGCATGGCCGAAGCACCGAAGCCGAGATGCGCGAGATCCTAGAGACCGCCGTTCGCCCTGACACGCGCCTCCGGCTCGGAACGGCGCTCGCGGAACGCAGCCGCCGCCTCGGCCTGACCAATGAGGACGTCGATGCCCTCAGCCCGGCGCGTGACAGGACGCCTGCCGAGCCCATGAGCTTCGAATGATCCTTCTCGACACCAACGTCATCTCGGAGGCGATGAAGCCCACGCCCGACGACACCGTGCGGTCGTGGCTCGACGAGCAGGCGGCCGAGACGCTCTATCTCTCCAGCGTCACGATTGCCGAACTGTTGTACGGCATCGGTGCGCTGCCCGCGGGCAAGCGCAAAGACCGGCTAACCGAAGCCCTGGACGGGGTGATGGAACTATTCGCCGATCGTATCCTGCCGTTCGATATCGCTGCCGCACGACACTATGCCGACCTCGCCGTGAAAGCGCGCACGGCTGGCAAGGGCTTTCCGACGCCCGACGGCTATATAGCCGCAATCGCAGCCTCTCGGGGCTTCGCTGTGGCCACGCGCGATACCAGCGCCTTCCATGCCGCCGGTGTGGCGGTCATCAATCCTTGGAACGTGGACCGCTGACGACCTGCCACAGTCAGCACGTGTTGAACCTGGCAACGCTGCGGAAGCGACCTGCGCAGTAACCCGCCATCACGGTCTCCTGACCGGACGACCATCCACGCTTCACGACGCTGATCCTTGGGTCCAGCCGATGGCCTGACGCCATCAACCCATGAAGGGTCGGACGACGCTGTGCGTGCCGCCGCTCCGGCTACGCCTGACGCGGTGATCGCGGCCAGCGGCCGGCCCTTTCGGGCGCCTGTCAGCGGGGGATGGACCTCCGCTCGCGCAGGAGCCAGGTCGATGTCCGCCCAGATCGCTCACGCCTTCGCCTTCAGCCTCGCCACCACCCTGATGGCCACCGTCGTCATCTTCCGCGCCGGCGACGGCACGCTCTCCGTCACCCCGGCTGCCGAATATGACGGCGAAGAAGCCGCGATCGTCCGCGAAATCGACCCCTTCGCCTCCTGAGAGGCAAACAGGCGGCCATGAACGGCGGAGACGGCGTGCGCTCTTGCTCTGACGCCAATCCCGCCGGTGCATCGTGGTGGTGGAGGCGCTTCGATCTGATTTTATGGAGCCGCCCCCATGATCTTCATCGGCATTCTCCTCAGCATGGCGACGATCGCATTCCTCTGCTGGCTGCTCTTCACGCTGGGGGTATTCGCGTTGCCGCTGTTTGCGGGCATCACGGCGGGCACATGGGCCTATGGCACCGGCGCCGGATGGCTCGGCGTTCTTGTTGTCGGCCTTGCCGCCGCTGGCCTGACTTACGGCCTCGGCCAGTTCCTGTTCGCGATCGTCCGCCCGATCTGGGCGCGCCTGCTCATCGCCGCCGCATTCGTCGTCCCGGCCGCGGTGGCGGGCTTCCACGCCACCCATGGCATCGTGAAGCACACCATGCCCTCGCAGACGTGGCAGATGGTGTTTTCGATCCTCGGAGCCAGCGTGGTTGGCATTGTCGCCTTCGTGCGGATCACCGGAAGGAAGGCGTTCCGCCCTTCTGACGGGCAAAGCTCCCCTCCCTGACGCCGCGATAGCCGTTCGGCGCACCAGACAGCGAACGGCATATCGTCCGCGTCAACCGGCTGGCCGGGAGGGAGCTGAGATCCGGCGCGCCGGCTTCGCCCTCTAATGCGGCAAGATTGGTGCGCGTGGAGGACGGCGGCCGCGTCGCAGCCGAAAGACCCCTCGGGGCGGAGCATTCGGGTCGTTGGCGGGACGGGGAATGCGCAGCTTGGCCAAGCTCAGGGTATCGTCCGCCGATGCTAGCCGGTAGGGTCTCTATATCCGGCGCGAGGCCAAACCATCTCCCTCATCCATCCGCCCGTGCCCGCTCCATACGGCCTCTTCAATGGCCTGATCTGGCCGAAGGACGGCTGCGCCTCGGGCGCCTATGCCACAACGGCTGGTCCCGACTTTCTTCCCCTGCCGACGCCCACCCCGCGCGCTGCGCGGGACCCCGGATCGCCGTCATTCCTCTCGCAGCAACAAAGTCGCGCCTGTGCCGTCCTCCGCTGCGCTGCGGTCGCAATCCTCACCCCATCGCGCCAGCGCGACGGGGACCCCGAGGCGATGTGGCGTCGCTCGCCTCCGGCCTCTCGATCGCCATCGAGGCCGCAATGGTGCGGGCTCAGAAGACAGGACGGAGATAGAACATGGCCACCATCGGCACCTTCAAGAAGACCGGCACCAACGAGTTCACCGGCGACATCGTCACCCTCGGCGTGCAGGCCCGGGGCGTGCGCATCATCCCCGACACCCGCGCCAGCGGCGAGAACGCCCCCAGCCACCGGGTCCTGGTCGGCCGCGCCGAGATCGGGGCCGCCTGGTCCAAGCGCTCCACCGAGGGCCGCGACTATCTGGGCCTCAAGCTCGACGATCCGAGCTTCACGGCCGCCATCTACGCCAACCTCTTCGATGACGAGGACGGCGAGAATTTCTCCCTCATCTGGTCCCGCCCCAACGGGCGACGCAGCGACTGACGTGCGGGCTGCGCCCCCGGCCGGCAAGGCCGGGGGCGCTCTCCATCGGCAAGAGGCCAGTATCGCAATGGGATAACCGAGCTCTACTTGTCGTCCTTAGGATCGATCTCGGCCGGCTCTGTCGGCGGACGCAGAAGCAGGTCGGAGGCCTCGACGCCGAGAACCGAGGCGAGCCGCTGCACCACATCGATGCTGGCGTTGTAAACGCACCGCTCAAGCGAACTGATATAGGTGCGATCAATGTCCGCGAGGTGCGCAAGCTCCTCCTGCGACAGCCCCTTGGCCAGCCGCAAGGCCTTCAGATTGCGCGCGAACACCTCTCGGATCTCCATGGCCGAGAGAGCAGTCGCTTGATGAGTATTTCACCACGGAGTATTCTCTACATCCTCGCGATCTCGGCTCGTGCGGTGGTCGCTTGATCCCGCGCGCCGTTGGTGCCAAGAGGCCATGGATCAGGTGTGCGCACCGGCGACGCCGCGTTCGGCTTTATGATCACCCATGATAGAATGATCCCAAATTGCAGCCCCACGCCGTCGCCGACGGCTTGGCTTGCGACAGAAGAAACGGCAGCCTGCGGGGGATGGACGTGGCCAAGGCGTTTGATGACAAGGCGCCGTCCGGTCAGGAACTGACCGCCTATGACCGCACCCATATCAAGCTCTATATGCGCCTCCTCGACGCGACCACTGAGGGAGCCGACTGGCAGGAAGTGGTGGTCGTTCTGTTCGGGATTGATCCGGCGCAGGAGCCTGCCCGCGCCCGCGCGGTGCATGACAGCCATCTGGAGCGCGCCCGCTGGCTCGCCCAGACAGGCTATCGCGATCTGCTCCCACATCGCATCAACTGAAGAGCCCCGGTCCAGGTGATGCGCGCGCCGCATCACCTGTTGCCTGTGAGGTGAGTTCTGCCCGGCGATACAATCTTCAATTGATGACCCCACGGCATGCACCGTCTGGGAGTCGCTCATGAAGCCCGATACGTCGCGCTGGCGAGACAGTCGGACCTACGACTATTTCGATGATCTCTCGGTGGAGGGATTGGCCTGGGAGTGCCTGAGGCGGGATCCATCCTACCAGCAGGCGTATCGGGACCTTGTGGGCGCCGAGAGAGCGGATGCACCTCTCCCGGCCGAGGCCGAACATCTCTGGGGGTTGCGATGTCCCCGCGAAACCCTCGCTCCCCGCGACCCGTCAGCCCGTCCACTGGTCCCCGCGGATCAATCCGGCCGTCACCGTCCTCACCGAGCTTCCCGACCATCTGCTGAGCACGGGCACGGCGCCGCACGCTGCGCCTGCCGAACCACCTGATCATGCGGCTTCGCCGCACCTTCTGCTTCCCGGCGTTGAACCCGGCGCACCGATCGCCGCCCTGATCCCCCTCGACGACCATCTGCCCGGCCGTATCGAGGCCCTGAACCGCCTCTGGCATGCGCACCGTGGGAAGCCCTTGCCACCCGACACCCGCATGACTTGCCAGCAGCGCGGACGCTTGCGGCTCATGCTTCAAGCCTGCGACGGACGAAACCGGGGCGCTAGCTACCGCGCCATCGCCGAGGCCATCTTCGGCACTGAGCGTGTCGCGGCCGATCCCTGGAAGACATCTCCCTTGCGCGACCGCGTCATCGGCCTGGTGGAAGGCGGCACCGGGCTGATCGCCGGCGGCTATCTGCGGCTGTTCCGTCATCGCCGCCGGGCGTGACGGGGTGGGGATTTTAGCCCCCCAATCTTCCCCATCCCTCCCGACATTCCTCCTCCGCCACCGTGGTCACCGTCCGCCGCCGCACTCCGGCGGCTCCCGCCACGCCCACGAAGGCCCGCTCCATGCGACCCGATCTCGCCACCCTCCCGCCGCGCTACCTGCGCACCAAAGAAGCCGCCGAGTTTCTCAGCCTGTCAGCCCGCACGCTTGAGAAGCACCGCACCTACGGCACCGGCCCCGCTTATCGCAAGCTGGGCGGACGCGTCGTCTATTCCATCGACGACCTCCAGACCTGGACCGAGCGCGGCGCGGTCACCTCGACATCCGATCCGCGCGGCTCCGTCCTGCCGGCCAAGCGCCACGCGCTTGCCGCAGGTTCGTTCGCTGGCCGCGCCGCGCGCTGAACGCACCACCATGGCGGCGCGGCATCACAGCCTTTCGGAGCGCGGACAGCTCGATCTGTTTCGCGCCTTGCCAGGCGACTTCGCGCCACGAGATGCGCAGGATCTCATGGCCTATCCCTTCTTCTCCCTCTCCAAGACGCCGCGCGTCGCGCCGATCGATTTCCGAACCGGCAGCATCGCCATCCGGGTAGAGGCCGTGCCCGACCACGGCATGGCGACGATATGGGACGCCGACATTCTCATCTGGGCCGCGAGCCAGATCGTTGAAGCCCGCGACGCGGGGTTGCGCACCTCGCGCCTGATGGCGGCGACACCCTATGAGATCCTCACCTTTGTCGGGCGCGGCACTTCCCTGCGCGACTATCAGCGCCTCAAGGCCGCGCTCGACCGCCTCCAGTCGACGACGGTGTCGACCACCATCCGCCAGCCGGCGGAGGGACGCCGGCACCGCTTCTCCTGGATCAATGAATGGCAGGAGCGCACCGACCGCAACGGCCGGCCCGATGGCGTCGACCTCATCCTGCCGGACTGGTTCTACCGCGCCGTGCTCGACGACGCGCTCGTGCTCACCATAGACCGCACCTATTTCGGGCTGACGGGCGGGCTGGAGCGCTGGCTCTATCGGCTGGTGCGCAAGCATGGCGGGCGGCAGCAGGACGGGTGGCGGTTCGATTTCCGGCACCTGCACCAGAAGTCGGGCAGCCTGTCGCCGTTCAAGCGCTTCGCCTTCGAGCTCAGGGATCTGATCCGGCGCCAGCCACTTCCCGGCTACATGCTGTTCGTTGAGGTGGAGGTCAGCGGCCGGCTGCTGCTCGCCTTCGAGCCAGCCGCGCCCTGTGGACAACCTGTGGATAGCCTCGTGCTATCGGGAACCCGAACTATCGTGCCATCGGGAACCGGTGCCTCGTGCTATCAGGAACCCAAACAGGCCTTAACCCACGGTTCTGCATCAGGAAATCGCGCCCTTAACTTAGAGTCTAACCCAGAATCTAACTTTAAGAGGCGCGCGAGCGCTTTTGTGAGCGCCGCAGATCATCGCTGTCAGTTTTCCGCAAAGCGAAGACTGGGGGTGATCGGTGACTGATCTTCCCCTTAAAGCGGAGACTCGTTTTCCCTTAATCGTAGACTGGAGCA
>NZ_SMAI01000003.1 GCF_004346185.1 Aquabacter spiritensis
CCGCTCGCCCATCATCGCCTCGTCCCTCCATCCGCAAGGACAACTGAATCAGGACTTCGGCCCAACAGCAACGCCGACTTTTTCAACGGAATCGACCCAAAGCGGATGTTGCAAGGCTGAGTTGGATTCGTCTGACATGGGGTGGGAAGCGGACTGGCGGCTCCAGGCCAATAAGTTGCGAGGTCAGCCATGGCGTGACGTCGCAGTCAGTGACGACCGCCAGCGAAGCTCAGAGGCCACTACGGCAACATCGGCTGGGGGGATTTTCGCTAGTCCCATAAGGTTGAAAATGAATGCCCCAAGACCTTGGATCCGCATAACGGATGGTTTGATGTCGGTTGGCCCAAATGCAACTTCACCGCCAACGTTTACCAGGCCTCGGTTGTATAGGTCATAACACTCATAAAGAACCTGCATAAGGTTCAGCGGGAATTCTCCCACATCTCGGTAGGCGCTGCTCCTAAGATTGTGCTGCGCAAGGCCAGAAAACAATGAGAGTAGACAGAGCTGCCTGTAGGTGAGAGCCTCCGCTGCTTTGACTATCTGATGAGCAAGTTGACCGTTTACCGAATTATCGAACGCCACATTCGTCAGCAGGTTCGCCATGTAAGGCAATTTTTTTTCTTCGGCTTCTCTCTGCGCCTTCAGGAGAATGCTTTCCGCCACCTCTTCTGCATCTGGCCTACCATCTGGCTTTGCGTCAAAAAAACCGTCGTCTCGAATTTGCTCCCCAGCCTGAACGCGTTCTTTGATTTTGGATGCCGACAAGGCAAGAACTCCGCCTACACGCACCTTCTCGCGCGGTCCCAAAAAACGACCAGCGATTTCCTCGCCGATGTGGCTAAGGGCCATCGCAGCCAATGCACCGCCTGCTCCCAGGGCGGCGGCACCCACTGGGCCCGCAGCCAGGAAGCCTAATGCTCCCCCGACAGCGCCACCAGCAATTTCGGCGCCACCCGAAATCAGCGAACGTAGGGGATGCCGATCTCTGGTCGCTTCATCACGCGTGTGCCCATCATCCATTCGAATCCCCATCCCATACAGCATTATTGCACGGAAGCTTTTGGGCTTCCGCAACACATCTTCTAACGCCCGAAATGGGGTCGGATGCAGAACGGCGGTTATCTGCAATGCGGCAGCCAAAACCGGCCAGTCCGCTCCCGGCCCCAAACCGGCCATTCGTCGTCGTCGCAGCTAACTTCTGCTTTTGGCGCGAACCAGCCCGATCGCCACCGCGCGCGACCGGCGGACCGCACGTCGCCCATAAGCCAGGCGCCGGCCAGGTGTCCGGAGAGACGACCGTCTCGATCCCCACCGTGAGCGCGGGCCGCGCCGCGGCCGAGATCGGCGAGCGCGGGCGCCCGGCGGTTCCGGGCTGAAGCCGGCTGGCGGCGACCGCGTCTTCGCCAGCGGGAAAACAGCGCCTCGCGCGCACTGGTCGTCGGCCGGGAGCCCGGCGCCCCTCCCGCAGCCCTCCCAACCACGACCTCCCCCCCTCACCGCGCGGACACGAAGCGCTCCAGTTTGCCGAGGGTTTGCTGGCCGAGTTCGACGGCGCCGAAGCCCTTGGCCTGCTGGAATTCGGCCTCGGTGCTGAACACCATGCCCAAAGTCACCTTGGTCGCGCCGTCCTGGTCCTCCAGCGCGGCCCAGGCGTCGGCGTGTTTCGGGCCGTTCTCGCCCCAGAGCAGCGCGTAGCGGATACGCTCCTCGGGGCGGACCTCGATATAGCGATGGTGGTTCGGGTAGATTGTGCCGTCCGGCCCGATCATGTCGAACAGCCATTCGCCGCCGGTCCGCAGGTCGATCCGCGCGGTGCGGCAGGAAAACCCCTCCGGCCCCCACCATTGCGGCAGCGTCTCGGCGTTCATCCAGGTGTTCCAGACGATGGTGCGCGGCGCGCGGATCACGCGCTCGAGCAGCATCGTCCGCCGCGCCACGCCGGCGAGAGTGTCCAGGCCGGCGCCGAAGCCCTGCCGGTAGCCGGCCGCGCTGTCCGCCGTCAGCGAAGAGAGCTGCACCGTCACGACCAGCCGGCTGCGATCCTGCGTGCCGGAGAAGGCGGCCGTCACCAGCGCCGCCGCTTGCGTGACGCCCTCGGACGAGATCACCTCGTAATTCACGCTGCGCAGCCCCGGCTGCAAATCGAGCCAGCCGCAATCGCAGCGGACATCGGGCCGACCCTCGACCTTGCAGAGCGAGACTTCTCGCCCGCCGACTCTGGTGTCGGCCTCCAGGAACTCCACGGTGACGGACGGCGTCGGCGCCGCCCAGACCGCGCGCGCGGCGGGGGCGGTCCAGGCCGACCACAGGACGGAGACGGGCACGGCCACGTCGCGCGCGAAGGTCAGCGTCGCAAAGCGGCCCTGCGCAGGATCGGGCGCCGCATGACTCTCATCCGGATTGAAGTTCGACGTCATCGCGGACCCTCCTTCATTGCCTTCATCGCCATGGCCTCCAACCGGTCGAGGCGGGAGTCCCAGAGCGCGCGCTGGTCATCGAGCCAGGTCCGGACCGGCCGCAGCGCCTCGGGCACGATCGCGCAGGTGCGCACCCGGCCATCCTTGGAACTGGCGATCAGGCCCGCTTCCTCCAGCACCGCCAGATGCCGCATCACCGTGGGCAAGCGTAGGCCGGTGGGTTCCGACAGGTCCGTCACCCGCGCCGCGCCTTCCGCCAGCCGGGTCAGGATCGACCGGCGGGTCGGATCGGCCAGCGCGTGGAAGAGCCGCGAGAGTTGGGGATCATGCTTAGCCATATTGCTAACTATCACCCGGCGCCCCGGCGGCGCAAGCAACACTTCGTCAATCTGCTAAGTGTTCGCGCACCGGCCGGCGGGCACGGTCCGCATGCGCAAACTCCGCCAGATCCCGCCGCCGCCCCCCGCTGCGCGCCTCAGGATCCGCCTGCTATGCTGGCGCGGCTCAGGGGCCGGCGATTCGCGGCGGGGCGAGGTGGAGCGGGTGAGGCCGGGGGAGCCCGGCGGCAAGGGCGTCGGCGGCGCGGCGCAGGGTGGTGACAGTGGTCCGATTCGAGAATGTCGGCTTGCGCTACGGCATGGGGCCGGAGGTGCTGAAGGACGTCACCTTCGGCATCGAGCCGAACTCGTTCCAGTTCCTCACCGGCCCGTCCGGCGCCGGCAAGACCACCTTGATGCGCCTGCTCTTCCTCTCGCTGCGGCCGACGCGCGGGCTGATCACTTTGTTCGGGCGCGACGTCTCCTCGCTCGATCCCGACGAGGTGGCGGTGATCCGCCGGCGGATCGGCATCGTGTTCCAGGATTTCCGCCTCCTCGACCATCTCACCACTTATGAGAATGTCTCGCTGCCGCTGCGCATTCTCGGCAAGGAGGAGCCGAGCTATCGCGGCGAGGTCTCCGAAATCCTGCACTGGGTCGGCCTCGGCGACCGCATGCACGTTCTGCCGCCGGTGCTGTCGGGCGGCGAGAAGCAGCGCGCCGCGATCGCCCGGGCGCTGATCGGCCGGCCGGAATTCCTGCTCGCCGACGAACCCACCGGCAATGTCGACCCGACCTTGGCGCGCCGCCTGCTGCGCCTGTTCGTCGAATTGAACAAATCCGGCACTTCGGTTCTGCTCGCCACCCACGATATCGCGCTGATGGACCAGTTCGACGCCCGCCGCCTCGTGATCGCCGACGGACGCCTCTATGTCTATGATTGACCCTGCCCGCCTCGATGCCGATCCGCCCGCCCGGCCGCGCCGCGCCGGGCCGCGCGGCCTGACGCCGATCGTGCCCCGCGCCACCGTGGCGGGGCGCGCTTTGGTGGCGGTGGTGGCGATCATGACCTTCCTCGCCGGCCTCACCATCGGCTCGGTGATGGCGGTGCGCGCCACCGCCCAGGCCTGGCGCAGCGACGTCGCCCGCGAGGTGACGATCCAGATCCGCGCCGGCGACCCGGCGGCGGTGGCGGCCCAGGTCAAGCTCGCGAGCGAGCTCGCGGCGCAGACGCCGGGGATCTCGGCCGCCAATGTCCTGACCGAAGACGAGACCGCCCGGCTGCTGGAGCCCTGGCTCGGCACCGGGCTCGATCTGTCGAGCCTGCCGGTGCCGCGCATCATCGTACTGCGGCTCGATCCCGCCGCCGCGCCCGACCTCACGCGGCTGCGCCGCACTTTGACCGACCGGATCCCCACCGCCACGCTCGACGACCATCGCGGCTGGTCGCGCCGGCTCGGCGCGGTGGCGGAAGGCGTGGTCGTGACCGGGCTCGGCCTGCTCCTCCTGGTCGCGACGGCGACCATTCTCTCGGTGGTGTTCGCCACCCGCGCGGCGGTCGCCACCAACCGCACCGTGGTCGAGGTGCTGCATTTCGTCGGCGCCCGCGACGGCTTCATCGCGGCGCAGTTCCAGCGCCACTTCCTGCGCGTCGGGGCCGAAGGCGGGGCGATCGGCGGGGCGGCGGCCGCCGCTCTGTTCCTGGCGGTGGCGCTGCTGCCGCGGTTCGGCGTCGGCGGCGATCCCGAGGCGCCCTCGGTCTTCACCTGGCTGCATCCCGGCCCCTGGGGCTTTGCCGGGATCGCGGCGGCGGTGGTGCTGATGGCCTGCGTCACCGCTTTGACCTCGCGCCTCACCGTCTACCGCACCCTGCGCGCGATCACATGAGCCCGGCCGGCCCGGCCGGCGGCAGGGATTTGGTCACCAAACCCCGCTGCGGCCGTGAAAAAATGGATTTTCCTCGCCACCGCCGCAATCCGCCTGCATGGTGAAGCGATGACGTCGCCGAGCGGAGCGTACGGACGAAGCGAAAAGCAAGGCGGGCCGAAGCGGCGGCGCCGCCCCTTGCTGCGTGCCGCGGCCTGGACCTTCGGCGGGCTGTTCGTCCTCGCCGGGGCGCTCTTCGTCGGCGGCTTCGTCGCCTTCACGTTCACCATCGCCAGCCGCGAGCCGGTCGCGCCGAAGCGCGCCGACGCCATCGTGGTGCTCACCGGGGGCGCCTCGCGCGTCGCCGACGGGGTGCAGCTCCTGGCCGAGGGACGGGGCCAGCGGCTGCTGATTTCCGGCGTCAACCGCGCCACCTCGGCCGACGAGCTGCGCCGCACGCTGCCCGCGGGCGAGGCGTTTCTCGATTGCTGCGTCGATCTCGGCAAGAAGGCGCTCAACACCTGGGGCAATGCGATCGAGGCGGCGGAATGGGTGCGCAGCCGGCGCTTCCGCTCGCTGGTGGTCGTCACCTCGGCCTATCACATGCCGCGCGCGCTGTTCGAACTCGGGCGGGCGCTGCCGGACGTCGAGCTGATCGCCTATCCCGTCGTCACCGACCGCATGCAGGATTCCGACTGGTGGACCGAGCCGCAGACCGCCAAGCTGCTGCTGAAGGAATATGTAAAATACATGATGGCGCAGGCGAAGATCCGCCCGCTCCAGGCGGTCGCCCCGGTGGCGCCGGCGGAGGACCCCGCGCGCGGTGCCGGGCCCAAGCCGTCGCCGGGGCCGCAGGCCGCAGCGCACTGAGATAGTGCCCGAGCCGGAAACGCGCTATCCAGACGCGCCTTTCACCGGCGCCGCCCGACGGGGACCGCTCTTGATCCTGCTGCGATCCATCCTGTTCCAGATCCTGTTCTACGCCGTGACGGTGGTCTACGGCATCGTGCTGCTGCCGCTTCTGGTCGCGCCGCGGCGCTGGCTGTGGCGCGGCGTGCTGCTCTGGATCCGCTCCACCCTCCTCGTTCTGCGCGTGACGACCGGCATCCGCACCGAGATCACCGGGCGCGCGCACATTCCCCGCGGCCCGCTTTTGGTCGCCGCCAAGCACCAATCGGCCTGGGAGACCCTGGCGCTCCTGCTGCTGTTCGACGACCCGACCTTCATCCTCAAGCGCGAGCTGACCTGGATCCCGATCTTCGGCTGGTATCTCGCCCGCGCCGGCATGATTCCGGTGGACCGCGGGGCGCGCGCGCAGGCCTTGAAGACGATGGGCGAGCGCGCCGCCGCCGAACTCGCCAAAGGCCGCCAGATCCTGATCTTTCCCGAGGGCACGCGGCGCCCGCCGGGCGCCCCGCCGCAATACAAGTTCGGCGTCGCCCATCTCTATGCCAGCCTCGGCGTGCCCTGCCTGCCGATCGCCCACAATGCCGGCCTGTTCTGGCCGCGGCGGCGGGCGCTTCGGCCCGGCACGATCCGCGCCGAGATCCTGCCGGCGATCCCGCCCGGCCTGCCCAAGGGCGTGTTCGCGGCCCGGCTGGAGCGCGAAATCGAGGCCGCCAGCACCCGGCTTCTGGCCGAGGGGCGGGCCGAGCTCGGAGAGACCGGCGGGCCGGCGGATTTATCCCCGTTTTCCAGCCCTGTGGAAAAGTCTTGATCGACTTCGGACCCTGTTCTAGTTTCGTTCTCATGAACGCGACTGATTCGTTTCTCGTCCCCTTGTCCGATGCGGGTCGGCTGTCCGGCCTGAAGGGCGGACCGCTCGGCCCCCGCTTCCGATTCTGGCGCGACCAGGACGGACGGCGCCACGTGTTTTCCGTCTACGATCCCGCCGAGGCGCCGGACTATTCCGACGCCCTGGCCGTGGTGGCGCGGCGTACCCCCGCCGGTCCGATCGCCCTCTGGGCGGGACCGACCGGCGCGCCCGCGCGGCGCGCCGCGGCACGTTTCCTGGCGGAGGAAATCCACGTCCATGTGTTCGGCGACGACCCGCCGGAGACGCTGCGCGCGCTGCTCGACCCGACGCTGCGCGGCGCCGGACGGCCCGACGCGCCGCGGCACGATGCAGTGTCCGGCGATGCCGCCTCGGCCGATCCGTCCCGCCGCCGCCCGGCGTGCGATCCGGCATCGCCCGCCTTCCACCGCTTCATCCCGCCGAGCCGCCGCCACGCGGCGTGAGCCGCGTCCCGCCGCGACTTATCCACATTTCGGCAGGTTCGGGCCTCACTCGTGCCCGGCCCGGAGCCGGTGGGCGATCCAGCCGAGGCCGGGATCGGCGAGGCCCATGGCGGAGAGCGTCCCGACGGTCTCCAGCACGTAATCGCGGTTCGGCCCCGATTTGCCGTGGGCCCGCCGGACCAGAGCGAACTGCGCCTCGAGATCGAGGCCCCGGGCATATTGCGGATGCGCGCGGTCGACCAGATAGACCACCGCCGGTGCCGCGCGCCGGGTGCCGTCGAGCAAATGGATGCGCCGGACCGCTTCGCGATAGACGCCGGAGATCTGTTCCCGCGCGGTGAGATAAGCATGGGTCTGCGGCCAGTCGGCGGCATCGACCCGATAGGCGATGCCGCGGCACGATCCCCCGAGGTCGAGCCCGAGCACCAGGCCCGGCTGCTCGGCGGTGCCACGGTGGTGGAAGGAATAGACGCACAGCGCCCGGTGACCACCGATCAGCCGCGCCTCCACACGCTCCGCATAGGCGA
This sequence comes from Aquabacter spiritensis, assembly GCF_004346185.1. Taxonomy (GTDB): domain Bacteria; phylum Pseudomonadota; class Alphaproteobacteria; order Rhizobiales; family Xanthobacteraceae; genus Aquabacter; species Aquabacter spiritensis. Next base: position 7,369 of record NZ_SMAI01000003.1, read on the forward strand.
AGCCGGGATTCCACATCAGGGATCCATAGCCGAATACCCAGGTATCGGGGGCGGCATGCGGGGCGGGGTCGGAGGTCACGCTGCCATGCATTGACAAGAAGGCCGATCCCGTCGCCTAACAGGGCCGAACCCCCTTCGCAAGCCGTCCGGACACGCGCATGATTGAGACCAAGGCCCCGGCACGCCGCAGTGCGCCCTGGGTGATCGCCGTTCCCCTCCTTCTGGTGCTGATGCTCGCGGTGTGCTGGTGCGGCCTGTGGTTCTACGCCGCCGCCCACGCCGAACGCGAGATCGAGGCCTGGATGGCGCGCGAGAAGCTGGTGGGCCGGGAATGGGGCTGCGGCGAGCGGCGGCTCACCGGCTTCCCCTTCCGCTTCGAGCTGATCTGCACCGCGCCGACGCTGCTCACCCGCGGCGGCGATCCGCTGCGGATCACGGCGGCCTCGGCGCATCTCGTCGCGCAGGTCTGGTCGCCCAATCACATCATCGCCGAATTCGCCGCCCCGATGCAGATCGAGGACACCGCCACCGGCAAGCTCTATCGCGCCAGCTGGTCGCTCCTGCAGATGAGCGCGATCGGCGATATGAGCGGCAACCCCCATCGCATCTCGCTGTCCGCCGACCAGATTTCCGCGGACCTGCTGCCGGGGGCCGGCGCGGCGCCGGTTCCGGCCTTCACCGCCAAGCATTTCGAGGCCCACGCCCGGCGTGCCCCGGCTGCCGGCGGCCCCGAGGGGATCGACTATGCCGTCGGCCTGGTGGACGGCGACACGCCGGCCCTCGCCCAAGCCGGCGGCAGCGGGCCGATCAATCTCACCGTGCAGGGCACCGTCACGGCACTGACCGATCTGCGGCCGATGCCGGTCGCCGAGCGAATCCGCGCCTGGGCGCAGGAGGGCGGCAAATTCCGGCTCGACCGGTTCCAGCTCACGACGCCGAAGGCGGCCCTGTCCGCCTCCGGCGCGGTCTCGGTCGATCCGCAGGGCCGGCTGAACGGCACCGTCAATCTCGGCTTTTCCGGGGTCGACGAGCTGTTGAAGAATCTCGCCCGCAGCGGCGTGATCGCCCCCGAACTCGCGCCGGTGATCGGCGCGCTGGCGCTCGCCGGGAAGTCCGGCGACGTCGCCGGGCGGCAGGGCACCACCTTCGCATTGACCTTGAAGGACGGCACGCTCCAGCTCGGCAAGTTTCCGGTCGGCATCATCCCGCCGCTGTTCTAGCCCGGTCCGATCAGGCCCCGAGGCGGCGGGGTTATTCCGCCGCGCCGGGGGCGGGGCGGCGTCCGAAGTCCGGCGCCGCGGTCTCCTGACCCATCTCGATGATCGACCGGCGGATCGCCCGGGTCCGGGTGAAATGCGCGAACAGCGCTTCGCCGTCGCCATAGCGGATCGCCCGCTGGAGCGCCGAGAGGTCCTCGGTGAAGCGGCCGAGCATTTCCAGCACCGCCTCCCGATTGGTGAGGAACACGTCCCGCCACATGGTCGGGTCCGAGGCCGCGATGCGGGTGAAGTCGCGGAAGCCGCCGGCGGAGAATTTGATCACCTCGGAGGTCAGCGTCTCCTCGAGATGGGCGGCGGTGCCGACGATGTTGTAGGCGATGAGATGCGGCACATGGCTGGTGATGGCGAGCACGAGATCGTGGTGCCGCGCGGTCATCGCCTCGACATTCGCGCCCATGCCGCGCCACAAAGCGGCGAGGCGTTCGACCGCCTCCGGGTCCGCCCCCTCGGGCGGAGTGAGGATGCACCAGCGATTCTCGAACAAAGCGGCAAAGCCGGCCTCCGGTCCGGAAAATTCGGTGCCCGCCACCGGATGGGCGGGAATAAGATGCGCGTGCGGCGGCACGAAGGGGGCCATCGCCTCCAGCACCGCACCCTTCACCGAGCCCACGTCCGAGAGGATGGCGCCGGGCTTCAGCTCCGGCCCGACCTCGGCCGCGACCGCGCCGGACGCGCAGACCGGGACGCAGGCGATCACCAGATCGGCGTCCCGCGCCGCTTCGGCGGCGGTCTCGGCAACCACGTCGGCAAAGCCGAGCAGGCGCACGCGGGCGCGCACGCCGGGATCGGCGTCGCTGACCACGACCGTGTCGGCCAGCCCCTTCTCGCGCGCCGCGCGGGCGATCGAGGAGCCGATCAGGCCGGCACCGATGACGGCGAGGCGGGAGATCCGCGCCGCGCTCACGTCGCGCCCCCCACAAGCAGATCCGCGAACGCCCGGACGACGAGATTGTTCGCCTCCTCCGAGCCGACCGTGATGCGCAGCGCCGCCGGCAGGCCATAGGCGCCGACCGGGCGGGCGATCAGGCCGCGTGCCGTCAGGAAGCGGTCGGCGGCGGCACGGGCCTCCGGATCGGGGAAGTGGACCAGCACGAAATTGGTCACCGACGGCGTCACCGGCAGGCCGAGCGCGCGCAGCCCCGCGCTCAGCTTGGGCAGCCAATGGGCGTTGTGGGCCACCGCCCGCGCGACATGGTCGTGATCGGCGATCGCCGCGGCGCCGGCGGCGATCGCCGGGCCGGTCACGTTGAACGGCCCGCGCACCCGGTTGAGGGCATCGATCACCGGCGCCGGCCCGACCGCCCAGCCGAGGCGCAGCGCGGCGAGGCCATGGATCTTGGAGAAGGTGCGGGTCATCAGCACGTTCGGCGCCGCGAGTGCGAGCGCGAGGCCGGGATCGTAATCGGCCCGCGTGAGATATTCGCAATAGGCCGCGTCGAGCACGAGCAGCACGCGCGCCGGCAAAGCGGCGTGCAGCCGCAGCACCTCGGCATAAGGCAGATAGGTGCCGGTCGGATTGTTGGGATTGGCGAGGAAGACGACGCGGGTGCGCGGCGTGACGCAGGCGAGGATCGCATCGACCTCGGCGGTGTGGTCGCGCTCCGCCGCCACCACCGGCGTCGCGCCGGCGGCGAGCGTCGCGATCCGGTAGACCAGAAACCCGAACTGGGTGAAGACGCATTCGTCGCCCGGCCCGAGATAGGCCCGCGCGGCGAGCGCCAGCAATTCGTCCGAGCCGGCGCCGCAGACGATGCGGTCGGGATCGATGCCGTGGACGGCGCCGATCGCCGCGCGCAGCACCGCCGCGCTGCCATCCGGATAGTCCTGAAGGAACGGGGCGCAGGCGAGATAGGCATCCCGCGCGCGCGGGCTCGGCCCCAGCGGCGTCTCGTTCGAGGACAGCTTGAACACCTTGGCGACGCCCGGCGCCTGGCTGCGGCCCGGCACATAGGCATCGATGGCCAGCACGCCCGGCCGCGGCACGGGCGCGGCGGGGCGGGGATGATCGCGCAGCAATGCGGACATTCGGAAACTCCACCAATTCCACGGCCGGTCCGCGCCGGAAGGGGCGGCGCCCACGCGCGAACCGTCGCTCGTCATAAGTCCAGAACCGGACCCGAACCGCGTCAGGCGGCGTCGGCACCGAAGCGATAGGGCTCGGCATGGCTGCCGACCCGGACCGCGCCTTCGATCTGCGCCCCCGCTTCAGCCAAAGCGGCGAGCGCGGCGTCGCACGCGCCGGCCTGGACCGAGAGGAGCAGCGACGGGGCGAGGCCGCGCGCGGCGGCAATCAGGGTGCCGCGTCCGCCGAGCACGGCGGCGGCGCGCGCGCTCCAGCCGCTGGCGCGCACGCTCCACACCTCGATCTCGGTGACGGCGGCGTCGGCGATCGGGTGGCTCACCACGAACACGGGCAGGCCGGCGGGATGGTCGGCGCGCTCGACGAAGGGCAGCCGGGCGATGATCTTGGGCGCGTCCGCGCCTTCGAGGGCATGCCACCAGGCCGCGCCAGCAGGGAGCTGGGCGGCCGGCAGGAGGCCGAGATCGCCGCGCGAGGCGGCGACCGCCTCGATCACGCCGCGCGGTCCCATATGCGGGACGAAGGGGGTGGTGAAGCCGAAATGGAACCGCGCGCTGTCGCGCATGGTCGGCTCTCCGGCGGAGAGGTCGGCATGCACGGCGTAGGGCGCCTGGACGTAAGTGAAGGTCGAGATGATGACGCGCCAGATGCTCTCGACGGTGTCGAGCGGCAGCAAGCCGCCATGGCGATCGACCAGACGCCGCATCATGGCCGCCTCGCGCGCCGGGCGGAAGGCCGAACCGCCTTCGCCGCCCTGGCTGCGCTTCACCGCCACCAGCCGATCGATGATCTCGCCGCGCTCCATCAGGAGGCGGTGCATATGTTCGTCGATGCGGTCGATTTCGGCGCGCAGGGCGGCGAGATCGGGAGGGGAGGGGGGCGCGTTCATGGGATCAATCAGCCGGGCCGTTCCTGTAGCCTCCAAACGCGCCGGAACCAAGGTTTTTGTGCGTAAAGGCCGGGATCGGGCGCGCGCCGCGCCGTTGACACGGCCTTTGCGGGCTTCCCAATATCCCGCCGGCAGCGGCGGGAGGCGGCGAGATGGGGCAGGACGAAGCGGAGACCGAGGCGCGCTGGACGCCGGTCGTGGCGAGCCGCGCGGACCTGCCCGCCATCCATGCGCTCTACGAGACCATCTGGGGACCCGGCCGAAGCCGCGCCTATCTCGACTGGAAGCTGTTCGGCGCGCCCTTCGACCCGCTGCCGCCGGTGATCGCGCTGGACGGGACGCGCTGCGTCGGGGTCTATGCCGCCCTCGCCACGCCGCTGGTGCTGGACGGCGCGAAGGTGATGGGCTGCCAGTCGGTCGACACCATGACCCATCCCGACTTCCGGCGGCAGAACATGTCGGTGACGCTCGCCAAGGTCTGCTACGCGGCGGCGGAGGCGCGCGGCTTCAAGCTGGTCTACGGCATGCCGAACGAGAATTCCTACCCGATGTTCACCAAGAAGCTGGGCTGGACCCATGCCGACGAGGTGCAGCGCTGGGTCCGCCCTTTGGCCGCGCCGGCCCGCCTGCCCGGGCTTCTCGCCCGGCCGGTGTCCGCGCTGATGACCGGCTATGCCCGCGCCGGGCGGGATCCGCAGGCGCAGGTGCGGCGGGTCGAGGCGTCGACGCGCTTCGTCGTCCCGGCCGGCCCGCCGCCCGCCGCGCGCTGCCATGTCGACAAGTCGCCCGCCTGGTTCGCCTGGCGCTATGCCGCCGAACCGGACGGCGCCTATGAACAAATGATTTTCGGCGATCCCGACGCGCCCGATGCGCTGATCGTGTTCGAGGAGATCCGCGAGGCCGGCGCGGCCCCGGTCCTGCTGGTCCAGGAATGGCTGGCGGTCACCGCCAAGCACCGACTGCGGGCGATCAAGGCGCTGGCGGCACTCGCGGCCGCGCGTGGCTGCGCCTCCGTGGTGGTCTATACCAATGACCCACAGGCCGGCGTCCTGCTGCGCGGCGCGCTGTTCTTTCCCCGCGGCGGCATGCCGCTCGGGGTCGCGGGCTTCGGCCCGCGCGCCGACGCCGCGCCGCTCGGCAAGGGCGAATTGGTGGTGCTCGGCGGCGACAAGGACTAAACCGCCCTCGCACCCCCGGACCCGACCATGCCCGCCCCCCGCCTCTCGCCGCGCACCGCGACCCGGATCGGCCTTTCCGCCATCCTGCTCTGGTCGACCCTCGCGCTCGCCACCGCCGCGAGCGGGCGCGTGCCGCCCTTCCTCCTCACCGCACTGACCTTCGGCATTGCCGGCCTCGCGGGGTTGGCGATCGCGCTGCCGCGCGACGGTCTCGCGATCCTGCGCCAGTCGCCCGCCGCGTGGCTGCATGGGGTCGGCGGCCTGTTCGGCTTTCACTTCCTCTATTTCACCGCGCTCAAGCTGGCGCCGCCCGCCGAAGCGGGGCTGATCTGCTATCTCTGGCCGCTGCTGATCGTGCTGTTCTCCGCCGCGCTGCCGGGCGGCGGCCTGAGGCCGGCGCACGTTTTCGGCGCCCTTGCCGGCCTCGCGGGGGTGGCGACGTTGCTCGCCGGCAAAGGGGGGCTTTCGGGCTTCAGCCTCGCTTTCGTGCCGGGCTATCTCGCGGCATTGGGGGCGGCCTTGGTGTGGGCGGTCTATTCGGTCGCCTCGCGCTGGTTCCAGGCGGTGCCGACCGGCGCCGTCGCGGGCTTCTGCCTCGGCACCGCGGCGCTGGCGGTGCCGTGCCATCTCGCGCTGGAGCCGACGCTCTGGCCCGCCGGACCGGCGGAATGGGGCGCGGTCGCGGCGCTCGGGCTCGGCCCGGTCGGGCTCGCTTTCTATGTCTGGGACGTCGGCATGAAGCAGGGCGACGTCCGCTTTCTCGGCGTCGCCGCTTATGCCGCGCCGGTCCTCTCGACCCTGCTTTTGGTCGCGTTCGGCTATGCGCAGGCGCATTGGACGCTCGCCGCCGCCTGCCTGCTGATCGTCGGCGGGGCCGGGCTCGCGACCCGCGCGGCACCGCGCGACTTGTCAGAGCCAGGCTGAGGCTTTAGCACTCCGCGCCAAACACGATGCCGGCAGGGGCCGGCGCACGAGGAAAGTCCGATGGCGACTCACAAGCTCCTCCTTCTCCCCGGCGACGGCATCGGTCCGGAGGTCATGGCGCAGGTCAAACGCGTGGTGGCCTGGCTCGACCAGGAAGGCCTCGCATCCTTCGCGGTGGAAGAGGATCTGGTGGGCGGCTGCGCTTACGACGCGCACGGCGCGGCGATCTCGGAAGCGGCGATGGCGAAGGCGAAGGCCGCCGACGCCATCCTGCTCGGCGCCGTGGGCGGCCCGAAATGGGCGAACGTGCCCTATGAGGCGCGCCCCGAAGCGGGCCTGCTCCGCCTGCGCAAGGATCTCGCTCTGTTCGCCAATCTGCGCCCGGCTCTGTGCTATCCGGCGCTCGCCGACGCCTCGTCGCTGAAGCGCGAAATGGTCGAGGGGCTGGACATCCTGATCGTCCGCGAACTCACGGGCGGGGTCTATTTCGGCGAACCGAAGACGATCCTCGACCTCGGCAACGGCCAGAAGCGGGCGATCGACACCCAGGTCTACGACACCTACGAGATCGACCGCATCGCCCGCGTCGCCTTCGATCTGGCGCGCACCCGGCGCAACAAGGTGACCTCGTCCGAGAAGCACAATGTGATGCGCTCGGGCGTGCTCTGGAAGGAGGTCGTCACCGCGGTCCACGCCCAGGACTATGGCGACGTCGAACTCGAGCACCAGCTCGCCGATTCGCTGGCGATGCAGCTCGTCCGCTGGCCCAAGCAGTTCGACGTGATCGTGACCGACAATCTGTTCGGCGACATCCTCTCCGACATCGCGGCGATGCTGACCGGCTCGCTCGGCATGCTGCCCTCGGCCTCGCTCGGCGCGGTCGACGCCCAGACCGGCCGCCGCGCCGCGCTCTACGAGCCGGTGCACGGCTCGGCCCCCGACATTGCCGGACGCGGCATCGCCAATCCGATCGCCATGATCGGCTCGCTCGCCATGGCGCTGCGCTATTCCTTCGGCATGGGCGCGGTGGCGGACCGCATCGAGGCGGCGATCGCCGGGGTTCTGGCCGCGGGCAAGCGCACCAGCGACATCCGCACCGCGGGCGCGTCCGTGATCGGAACCGAGGAGATGGGCTCGGCGATCCTGTCCGAACTCGGCAAGGTCGACGCCTGACGGCGAAGGTCCTGCCCGACCGCGCGAGGGCACGATGAGCGACACGCCGCGGACGGCGCCGGCCCCGGAAGGTCCGGCCAGCCGCCTCGAGGTCGAACGGGTTCTCGGCGGGGGCGAGGGCCCGGTGCGCTTCGTCGGCTGGATGCTGGCGGGGGCGGATCTCAGCCGGCTCGATCTCGACGGCAGCGTGTTCGAGCGCTGCCGCGCGGCGCAGGTCGATTTTTCGCAGGCGCGGCTGACCGAGGCGCGCTTCCTGTCCTGCGATCTCAACAATAGCCGCTGGACCGGCGCGCGCCTGTCTTCGGCGGACTTCGCGGACTGCAAGCTCACCGGCGCGGTGATGGGCGACATCCAGGCGCTCGACCTGAAAATAGCGCGCTGCCTCCTGGTCAGCGCGCAGATGCCGGGCATGTCCTTCTATCGCTGCGCGCTGGACGGCGTCGATTTCGAGGATGCCGACCTGCGCAAGGCGGATTTTCGCGAGGCGGTGCTCACCGGATGCAGCCTGCGGGGCGCGAACATCGTCGATGCGCGCTTCGAGCGCACCGATCTGCGGGGTGCCGATCTCGGCGAATTGCGGCTCGCCGACGCCTCGAAATTCAAGGGCGCCATCATTTCCAAACACCAGGCCGCCCAGCTGCTCGCCGGGCTCGGCCTCAAGGTGGTGTGACCCCGGACGGGCCGAGCCCGTCCGGCGCCGCGCGGCTCAGCGGCCGACGAACACCTGGTCGAGGATTCCCCCCGAAGCGAACTGCTCGGCCTGGACCTTCGGCCAGCCGCCGAACACGTCCTCCACCGTCACCAGCCGGACCTCGGGAAACTGGCCGGGAAACTGGTCCATCACCTGCTTGTTGGTGACGCGGTGGAAGGCCTTCACCGCGACGGTCTGGCCGGCCGGGGTGTAGAGGAAGTCGAGATAGGCGGTGGCGAGCGGCCGCGAGCCGCGCTTGTCGACCACCTTGTCGACCACGGCGACGGGGAATTCCGCGAGCAGGCTCATCGACGGCACGACGGTCTTCACGCCGCGGTCCTTATAGACCAGCTCGATGGCGCGGGTCTCGGCCTCGAAGGTCACCAGCACGTCGCCGGTCTCGCGCTCGACGAACGTCGTGGTGGAGCCGCGTCCGCCGGTGTCGAACACCGGGACATTGGCGAGCAGCTTCTTCACGAAGGCCTGGGCCTTCGCCTGATCGCCTTTGTTCTGCTCCAGCGCATAGGCATAGGCGGCGAGATAGGTGTAGCGGGCATTGCCGGAGGTCTTGGGATTGGGGAAGACCACCTTCACGTCGTCGCGGACGAGGTCGCTCCAATCCTTGATGTTCTTGGGGTTTCCGGCGCGCACCAGGAAAGCGGGGAAGGAATAATAAGGCGAAGCGTTGTTGGGGAATTTTTTCTGCCAGTCCTTGGCGACGTAACCGGCCTTGGCGAGCACGTCGACGTCCAGCACCTGATTGAAGGTGACGACGTCGGCTTCCAGCCCCTCGATGATGGCGCGGGCCTGGCGCGAGGTGCCGGCATGGCTCTGATTGATCGTCACCTCCTGACCGGTCTTCTGCTTCCAGGCCGGGATGAATTCGGCATTTTCCGCGGCGAACAATTCCCGCGCGATGTCGTAGGACACGTTCAGCAGGGAATTCGGGCCCTTATAGTCGGACTGGGCGAAGGCGAAGCCCGGCGCCATCAAGGCGGCGAGGCCGAGGGTTGAAAAGGCGCGGCGGGTCAGCATCGGGCTCTCCTAATTACGTCATAATTACGTAATTTATATTATTCTACGAGCCACTGTTATCATGCGCGCCGGCGCGTTTCAAATCGGGATGCCGGGCGAGAGGGGGAACCTCACCGGCGCACGGGCGCCCGCGCGCGGGCGGTGCCGCGCGTGGGCGCATTCCCTGTCGGTGCGAAAGAGCGGCCGGGGCGCATCCCGGCCGGGCGGCCGTCAGGCGGCGGTCTTCTTGTTCTGGCGGTTGGTCACCAGATCGTCGACCACGCCCGGATCGGCGAGGGTGGAGGTGTCGCCGAGATTTTCGAACTGGTCCTCGGCGATTTTGCGCAGAATGCGGCGCATAATCTTGCCCGAGCGGGTCTTGGGCAGGCCGGGGGCGAACTGGATCAGATCGGGCGAGGCGATCGGGCCGATCTCCTTGCGCACCCAGGCGACCAGCTCCTTGCGCAGCTCCTCGCTGGGTTGGACGTCCGCCATCAGCGTGACATAGGCATAGATGCCTTGACCCTTGATGTCGTGGGGGAAGCCGACCACGGCGGCTTCGGACACGTTCGGGTGGGCGACCAGCGCACTCTCCACCTCGGCGGTCCCCATGCGGTGGCCAGACACGTTGATGACGTCGTCGACGCGCCCAGTGATCCAGTAATAGCCGTCGGCATCGCGGCGGCAGCCGTCGCCGGTGAAATATTTCCCCGGATAGGTCGCGAAATAGGTCTGCTCGAAGCGCTCATGGTCGCCATAGACCGTGCGCATCTGGCCCGGCCAGCTGTCGGCGATCACGAGATTGCCCTCGGTCGCGCCGTCGAGCACCTTGCCTTCGGCATCCACCACCTCCGGCTTCACGCCGAAGAAGGGATGGGTCGCCGAACCGGGCTTGAGCGCCGTGGCACCGGGAAGCGGCGTGATCAGGATGCCGCCGGTCTCGGTCTGCCACCAGGTGTCGACGATCGGGCAGCGGCCCTCGCCGACCACGCGGTGATACCATTCCCACGCCTCGGGATTGATCGGCTCGCCGACCGAGCCCAGCAGGCGGAGCGAGGCGCGCGAGGTCTTGCGCACCGGCTCCTCCCCGCTCTGCATCAGCGCGCGGATCGCGGTCGGGGCGGTGTAGAAGATGTTGACCTGGTGCTTGTCGATCACCTCCCAGAAGCGGGAGACGCTGGGATAATTCGGGACGCCCTCGAACATCAGCGTGGTCGCGCCGTTCGCGAGCGGGCCATAGACGATGTAGGAATGCCCCGTCACCCAGCCGACATCGGCGGTGCACCAATAGACGTCGCCTTCGTGATAATCGAAGACATATTGGTGCGTCATCGAGGCATAGACCAGATAGCCGCCGGTCGTGTGCAGCACGCCCTTCGGCTTTCCGGTCGAGCCCGACGTGTAGAGGATGAACAGCGGATCCTCCGCATTCATGTGCTCTGCCGGGCATTCGTCGCTCACGAGGTCGGCCGCCTCATGGTACCAGACGTCGCGGATCGGCTCCATATTCACCGCCCCGCCGGTCCGGCGCACGACGATGACATGGTCGACGCCGCCGCCGAGCCGCTCGATCGCGGCATCGACGTTCGCCTTCAAAGGCACCTTTCGGCCGCCGCGCAGGCCTTCGTCGGCGGTGATGATGCAACGGCTCTCGCAATCCGAGATGCGCCCGGCGAGGCTGTCGGGCGAGAAGCCGCCGAACACCACCGAATGGATCGCCCCGAGCCGCGCGCAGGCGAGCATGGCATAGGCCGCCTCGGGGATCATCGGCATGTAGATGGTGACGCGGTCGCCCTTCTGCACGTCGCGGTTGCGCAGGACATTGGCGAATTTGTTCACCTCGGCAGCAAGTTCGCCATAGGTGATCGTCTTCGATTCGGAGGGATTGTCGCCTTCCCAGATGATCGCCACCTGATCGGCGCGTTCGGCGAGATGACGATCGATGCAATTATAAGCGACGTTGGTGATGCCGTCCTCGAACCATTTGATCGAGACCTGGCCCGGGATGAAGGAGGTGTTCTTCACCGTGGTGAAGGGGGAGAACCAATGGATCCTTTTGCCGTGCTCGGCCCAGAAGCCGTCGGGATCGGCGACCGAGGCCTGATACATCGCGGCATATTCGTCGGCATCGAGGAAAGCGCGGGCTGCCCACTCGGCCGGAACGGGATAGGTCTTGTCGGACATGGGTCGTCTCCCCTCTTTGCATAGACGGGCCGCGCGCCGGCCACCGCCCCTTGGTTGCCGAGATTATGGTCAGCGGCCCGAGGCTCCACAAGGCGCCGCGAGCCAGACTTTGGGCGAAGGCGGGGCCGTTCCGGCGCGGTCCTCTTGCCGCACCCGGCGCGATGTCCGGCGCCCATCGCACCTTTTATAAAGGGACCGGTCCGCACGACGGGAACGCCGCATGATCCTCTGGCTCCGCATTCTGATGGTCGCCGCCGGCCTGTTCGGCGCCAGCGGCGTCGCCGCCGCGGCCGTCTCGGCCCACCTTGTGGGCGGCGCCTCGCTCGCGACCGCCGCGACCTTTCTCATGATCCACGCCGCAGCGCTCGCCGGCCTCTGCGCGCTCGCGCTGCATATCGGGCGCGGCCGCACCGCCCTCCTCGTCGGGGCGAGCGCCATCGCCGTCGGCACCATCCTGTTCTCGGGGGATCTCGCGCTGCGCGCCTTGATGGAAATCAAGCTGCTGTGGGGTACCGCCCCGACCGGTGGCAGCCTGATGATCGCCGGCTGGCTGGTGGCCGCGTTTGGCGGCGCGCGCCTCGCCCGGCGCTGACGCGGCGGGCCTTATTTTCCTGCGGAAACGATCGAGTTTCCGCAGGAAACGATCGGTGCGCCGGGACTGAGTCTACATGCGGAGCTTGGCATTCTCGCCGAGGTCGGCGCGCTTTTCCTGCAGGATCGCGGTCGCCATCTTGACCCCGGTCACCAGGCTGTTGTCGCCCTTCCAGATCTCGGCCTGATCCGGCGTCACCTTGATCAGGCGTGCATTGGGGTCCTCCGGGCCGCCCGGGAAGAAGGCTTCCATCGCCGAGGACCAGATCTCCTTCAGCTTCGCCACGTCGCGGACCACCTCGGCGGTGCCGGACACCGACAGATAGAAGCGGTCGTTCGGCTCGGCATAGGCGATGCAGACCTGCGGATCGCGTTCGATCTCGTCATCCTTGGCGGAGCGGACATCGGTGACGAACCAGACGACGCCGTCCGCCGGCTTCGCGACCGGCGCCATCGGGCGCGCGCGCAGCCGGCCGCCATCGCGGTCGATGAGCATGCAGGCGTGGCGCGCCGCCATTTCGTGCCAAATGTCCTGAACGTCCATGAAAGCACCTCTCCGCTTCGCCCCGCCCCGTCAGGCAACGGTACAGGCGCGGTGCGGTTCCCTTACAGGCCGCGCGGGCGCCAGACGCAGGTGTGCTTGATCTCCATGTCCTCGAGGTCGCGCGTCACCGGGACCCGGTATTCGGCGAGCATTTCCAGCCGGTCCTTGGGCAGATAGGTGCGGCCGGGATCACCGATCAGCACCGTCGCGCCGCGCCGCGCGAGCGCGCCGAGCCAGGCCGCGACGCGGCCCGCAAGGTCGCGCTCATAGCAGATATCGGCGGCGAGGATGACGTCCCAGCCGGCATCGCTGCCGACCAGGTCCCGCGTCTCGGTCTCCAGCGCCACCGCGTTCGCCGCCGCATTGAGTGCGATCGCGCCGTGCGCGAACCGGTCGATGTCGGCGCAGACCACCCGCGCCGCGCCGGCTTTGGCGGCGGCGATGCCGACCAGCCCCGAGCCGGATGCAAAATCCAGCACCACCCGCCCGGCCACCAGATCCGGCCGGTCCAGCACATAGCGCGCCAGCGCCTGCCCGCCGGCCCAGGCGAAGGCCCAGAAGGGCGGCGGCAGGCCCAGCTCTCCCAATTCCTCCTCGGTGCGGTGCCACAGGGGAACCGCCTCGTCGGCGACGTGGAGGCGGATCTCCGGCACCAGCGGCACGGGCCGCAGCCGCGTTTCGGCTTGGATGAAAGTGCGCGGATCAGGCCCCACTACATCGCGCCATAGGCGAGGATCATCTCCCATTCGGCGTCCGTGACCGGCTGGACCGAAAGGCGGGAGAATTTGACCAGCGCCATCTCTGACAGCCGCGGATCGCCCTTGATCGTCTCGAGCGTGACGGGGGTCTTCAGCGGCCGCACCGCCTTCAGGTCGACCATGACGAACTTGCCGCTCGGGTCGGAGGGGTCGGGATAGGCCGTGCGGATCACCTCGACGAGGCCGACGATCTCCTTGCCCTCGTTGGAATGATAGAAGAAGCCCTGCTCGCCGACCTTCATCGCCATGAGATTGAGCTTGGCGGAATGGTTGCGCACCCCGTCCCAATGGGTACCGCCGGCCCCGGCGGCGACCTGCTGGTCCCAGGACCATTTTTCCGGCTCGGACTTGTAAAGCCAATGGGCCATCCCGGCCTCCTCCCCTGCGGCGACCCCCGCCTTTAGCGAGGCCATGGCGGTCTTGGCAAGGGACCGTCTTCGAAACCGCTGCGGCGCCGCGGGCCCGGGCCTTCCACCCGGCGGAGCGGCGCAGTAGGGTCCCGCCGCGCGGGATGCCGGGCCGCTTCGCCCGGCGATCGCGCCAGGGAGGATTTCATGGTCTTTGAAATTGCGCAGCTCACCATCAAGGACGGCGAGGACGCCGCGTTCGAGGCCGGCGCCAAGAAGGCGGTGCCGCTGTTCCAGCGCGCCAAGGGCTGTCTCGGCATGCGCGTCGAGCGCTCGATCGAGCATCCGCAGAATTACACGCTGATCGTGGAATGGGAGACGGTCGAGGACCACATGGTCCATTTCCGCAATTCGGCGGATTTCCAGGAATGGCGCGCGCTGGTCGGCGGCACCTTCGCCGCCCCGCCGCAGGTGCATCATACGACCGTCGCGCTGGACGGCTTCTGACCCTGCGGGGTCCCGCGGGCCGTGCCGGAGGGGCGGCCCGCGGGCTCAGACCGCCGCGTCTCAGCGCGTGGGGACGGGTTTCTCGCCGCGATAATCGTAGAAGCCGCGCTGGGTCTTCCGGCCGAGCCACCCGGCCTCGACATATTTCACCAGAAGCGGGCAGGGGCGGTATTTGCTGTCCGCCAGCCCCTCGTGCAGCACCTGCATGATGGCGAGGCAGGTGTCGAGGCCGATGAAATCGGCGAGCTGGAGCGGCCCCATCGGATGGTTGGCGCCGAGCTTCATCGCCCGGTCGATCGCATCCACCGAGCCGACGCCCTCATAAAGGGTGTAGATCGCCTCGTTGATCATCGGCAGCAGGATGCGGTTGACGATGAAGGCGGGAAAATCCTCCGCCACCGCATAGGTCTTGTTCAGCCGGGTGACGAACTTCTTGGACAGTTCGAACGTGTCGTCGTCGGTGGCGATGCCGCGCACCAGCTCCACCAGCTCCATGAGCGGCACCGGATTCATGAAATGAATGCCGATGAAGCGCTCGGGCCGGTCGGTCGACGCGGCGAGGCGGGTGATGGAAATCGACGAGGTGTTGCTGGCGAGCAGCGCGTCCGGACGCAGAGCGGCGCACAGATCGGAGAAGATCTTGCGCTTCACCTCCTCGCGCTCGGTCGCCGATTCGATCACGAGGTCGCATTCGGCGAGGCCGTCGATGGTCGTCACGCCCGAGATCCGGGCGAGCGCCTGCTGCCGGTCCTCCTCGGTGACGGTGCCCTTCGCCACCTGCTTCGCCATATTGCCGTTGATGGTCGCGAGCCCGGAACGGACGCGGTCCGGATCGGCATCGTTGAGCATCACGTCATAGCCGGCCAAAGCGCAGACATGGGCGATGCCGTTGCCCATCTGACCGGCCCCGATCACCCCGACCTTCTTGATCTCGAGCGGCATGATGCTCTCGTCTTTCGCCTGCTTGAGGGCTCGCGGTGCCGTCAGCCCTTGACCTTGGCGATTTCCGCCTGGAACTCCGGCACCACCGAGAACAGATCGCCCACCAGGCCGTAATCGGCAACCTGGAAAATCGGCGCCTCCTCGTCCTTGTTGATGGCGACGATGACCTTGGAATCCTTCATGCCGGCGAGATGCTGGATGGCGCCGGAAATGCCCACGGCGACATACAGCTCGGGCGCCACGACCTTGCCGGTCTGGCCGACCTGGAGGTCGTTCGGCGCATAGCCGGCATCCACCGCGGCGCGCGAGGCGCCGACCGCCGCGCCCAGCGCGTCGGCGAGCGGCTCGATCACCTCGCTGAACTTCTCCTTCGACTGCAGCGCGCGGCCACCCGAGACGATGATCCGCGCTGCGGTCAGTTCCGGCCGGGTGGAGGCCGAGAGCGCCTCCTCGACGAAGGCGGAGACGCCGGGATCCTCGCCGGCCGAAGCCGGCTCCACGGGCGCCGATCCACCCTCGCCGGTCGCGGCGAAGGAGGCGGTGCGCACCGTGATCACCTTCTTGGCCTCGGCGCTCTGCACCGTCTGGATCGCATTGCCGGCATAGATCGGCCGCTCGAACGTGTCGGGCGAGACCACTTTGACGATGTCGGAAATCTGCATCACGTCGAGCAGCGCGGCGACCCGCGGCAAAACGTTCTTCACCATCGCCGTGGAGGGGCCGACGATCGCGTCATAGCCGCCGGCAAGGCCGACGATCAGGGCGGCGAGCGGCTCGGCGAGGCGGTTGGCATAAATCGGGCCGTCGGCCAGCAGCACCTTTTCCACGCCCGAGAGCTTGGCGGCCGCATCGGCGACGGCGGCGGCATCGGCGCCCGCGACCAGCACATGCACCGGCGCGCCCAAGGCGGCGGCGGCGGTCAGGGCCTTGGCGGTGACGCCGTTGAGGGTCTTGTTGTCGTGTTCGGCGATCAGCAGCGTCGTCATCAGATCACCCCAGCCTCGTCCTTCAGCTTCGCCACCAGCTCGGCGGGCGAGCTGACCTTCACGCCCGCCGTGCGGCCGGACGGTTCGGACGTCTTCAGCACCTTCAGGCGCGGCGTCACGTCCACCCCGTAGCTGTCGGGGGATTTTTCGTCGATCGGCTTCTTCTTCGCCTTCATGATGTTCGGCAGCGACGCGTAGCGCGGCTCGTTGAGGCGCAAATCGGTCGTGACGATGGCGGGCAAAGTGAGCTTCACGGTCTGCGCCCCGCCATCGATCTCGCGGGTCACCAGCGCGGCGTCCGCCTCGAGCACGACCTTGGAGGCGAAGGTGCCCTGGCCCCAGCCGAGCAGCGCCGCCAGCATCTGGCCGGTCTGGTTGGCGTCGTCGTCGATCGCCTGCTTGCCGAGGATGACGAGATCGGGCTTTTCGTCACCGACCACGCCCTTCAGAATTTTCGCGACCGCGAGCGGCTCGGTCCCGGCCTCGGTCTTCACCAGGATCCCCCGGTCGGCGCCCATCGCGAGGGCGGTGCGCAGCGTCTCGGACGCCTGGGCGGGGCCGATCGACACAACGACCACTTCGGTCGCCTTGCCGGCCTCCTTGAGCCGCAGCGCCTCTTCGACGGCGATCTCGTCGAACGGGTTCATCGACATCTTGACGTTGGCGAGTTCGACGCCCGACCCGTCGCTCTTCACCCGCACCTTGACGTTATAGTCGACGACTCGTTTGACGGGGACGAGGATCTTCATGCGGGCGCGCTCCCCTGGACCGGCTCTCTGGCGACAAGGCTTCGAACAAGGCTCCGGGAAGGACTCCCGAAGCGCGTTTGCCGCGGCGGAACCCGCAGCGCAGCAAACCTTGGGGGCGGCACCCTAGGAGTGCCCCCCGACCCTGTCAACGCCGAAGCCGACGCCCGATCCCGCCGGCCGGCGGGGACCGCTCACCGCTCCCGGAACGAGTGGGTCAGTGCGTCGGTCAGCGGCCGGGTGAGGTAGGACATGACGCTGCGCTCGCCGGTGTTGAACACGACTTCGGCAGGCATTCCGGGCCGCAGCCGCACCTTCATGTCGTCGGGAATGTCGGTCTGGCTCACCGCCACGACCGCCTGATAATAAGGCTGGTGCGTGGTCTCGTCGATGAGGCGGTCGGGGGAGATGGTGCGCAATTCGCCGAGGATCAGCGGCGTGGTGCGCGAATGGAACGCGGGAAAGCGCACCTCGACGCTCTGGACGCCATTGTGCAGCCGGTCGATGTCGGTGGTCGGCACCTGCGCGTCGACGATCAGTTCCGCGTTCTGCGGCACGATTTCGAGCAAGGTGTCGCCGGGCCGCACCACGGCGCCCACGGTGTAGATCTTGGGATTGATGTTCTGGACCACGCCGGCCCGTGGGGCGCGAATGTCGATGCGCTTCAGCACATTCTCGGAAATGTTCAGCTTTTCCTTCAGGTCGCTGATTTTCTGCCGGGTCTCGACGATGAGCTGCGCGACCTCTTCCTGCTGCTTCTGGGTGAGCTGCTGAATCTGCATGCGCATTTCGCCGATGGTCGCCTGCGCCTTCGCACCGTCGGCGATGTTGCGGCCGACCACGCCTTCGAGGCGTGCCTTCTCACGCTGGAGCTGGGCGAGGCGGGGCTTGGAGACGAGACCGCGGTCGCTCAGCTTCTGGATGCCCTGCAGCTCGTCCTCGATGAAATAGAGCTGCCGGTCGACCGAGGCGCGCTCGCGGCTGAGGCCGTCGATCTCGGTTTCGGCCTGCTCGATTCGGTTCTTCAGGATGCCGACCTGGCCATCCAGCGAGGCCTTGCGGTCCCGGAACTGCGCCTGCTGGTCGGAGATCGCCGCGCGCACCACGGGGTCGACGCTGCGCGCCATGAGACCCGCCGGAAAGACCACCGTGTCGGCCATCGCCCGCTCGGCCTCGAGCCGGGCCTCCTGGGCGAGCTGGACGTCGAGCTGAGCCCGCACGGAATCGAAATTGGCGAGCGAACTCGTCGGATCGAGCCGGAACAAGACCTGCCCCTCCGAGACCTGCTGGCCGTCGCGCACCAGGATCTCGGCGACGATGCCGCCTTCCAGATGCTGCACCACCTGGCGCCGGCTCTCCACCGATACCACGCCGGTCGCGATCACTGCGCTGTCGATCGAGGCGAGCGCCGCCCAGCCGCCGAACACGCCGAAAGTGAGGACGATGAGCCCGTAGCCCAAAGTCGCGACGCGGCGAAAATCGGCGTTGGGGACCGGCGCCGGAAGGCCGGAGGCGGGATCGGCGATCGCCGCTTCGCCGGGCGCGGCCGGGAGCAGCGCATCCTTCAGGCCCACGAGCCGCTGGCGCGCCGCCTGGACGAGCGGCCCGGCGGAGTGCGGCACCCGATCGGCGAGCGCGCCCTTCAGATCGGCGAGACGCTGCACCGGGGTTCTGGTTGGCTGGCTCATGTCACGCCTCCACCGTCGCGCCTTCGGGCCGGCCCGCGACGCGCGCGGGCCCGCCGCCTTCGGGTTTCACCAGACGCGGCCCCAGCACCTTGGCCAGCACCTCGTCCCGCGGCCCGAAGCCGTGGACGGTGCCCTCGTTGAGCAGCAGGATCATGTCGCACAGGCCGAGGCTGTTGGTCTTGTGCGTCACCAGGATGACGGTCGAGCCGGCCTTCTTGAGCGCCAGCACGGCGGCGCCGAGCGCCTGCTCGCCGGCCGCGTCCAGGCTGGCATTCGGCTCGTCGAGCACGATCAGCTTCGGCTTGGCGTAGATCGCCCGCGCCAGGGCGACCCGCTGGCGCTGGCCGCCGGACAGCGAGGCGCCGGCCTCGCCGATATCGGTGTTGTAGCCCTGCGGCAGGCGCTGGATCATTTCGTGGACGCCCGCCATCTGGGCCGCCTCGACGATCGCCGCCTCGTCCCGCTCGCCGAAGCGGGCGATATTGTCGGCGATCGTGCCGGCGAACAATTCGACGTCCTGCGGCAGATAGCCGAGCGAGCGGCCGAGCTGCTCGGGATCCCAATGCGAGAGTTCCGACCCGTCGAGCCGCACCGCACCCGCGCTCGGCGGCCAGACGCCGACCAGAACGCGGGCGAGGCTCGATTTCCCGGCCGCGCTCGGGCCGATCACGCCGAGCGTGGTGCCCGGCGGCACCGCGAACGACACGCCGCGCAGCACCGGAACGTCGCGCCCCGGCGCGTGGACGACGAGATTTTCGACCGAGAGGGCGCCGGCGGGATCCGGCAGGCGCATGCGGGGGGCGGGCGCCGGCGTCATGCGCATCAGCTCCTGCACCCGGCGATAGGCCGAGCGGGCCGAGACGATGCCCTTCCAATTGCCGATCGCGGTCTCGATCGGCTGGATGCAGCGGCCGACCACGATCGACGCCGCGATCATCATGCCCGGCGTGATCTCGCGCTCGATCGCGAGATAGGCGCCGACGCCGAGGATCACGCTCTGCATGAAGACGCGGTTGAACTTGGTGGCGGACACCAGGAAGGCCGCCCGGTCGGCGGCGAGCCCCTGCCAGCCGAGCGCGGCGCCGCGATGCTGGCCCCAGCGCTGGCGGAGCTGGCGCACCATGCCCATGGCCTGCAGCACCTCGGCATTGCGGAAGGTGGTCACGGCATGGTTGTTGGCGCTGATGTTCGCCTTGGTGGCGCGGTCGAGGATCGCCCGCGTGGCGCGGTCATTGGCATAAGCCAGCACGCCGGAAATCACGCAGCTCAGCACCGCCAGGATGCCGTAGACCGGGTGCAGCAGGGTCGCGAAGATGATGTAGATCGGCACCCAGGGCACGTCGCAGCAGGAGATCAGCCCCGGTCCGGCGAAGAAGTCGCGCACCGTGTCGACGTCGCGCAGTGCCTGGACATGGCTCGGCGAGGGCCGCCGCAGGGAGGCGCGCTGCACCGCATCGAAGGCGTGCTCCTTGATGCTGTCGTCGAACTTCACGCCGGCACGCACCAGGAGTTGGGTGCGGAACGCCTCCAGCGCCGAGGCCACCATGTAGAGAATGGCCACGATCAAGGTCAGCAGGACCAGGGTCTGAATGCTCCGGCTGGACAGCACCCGGTCATAGACCTGCATCATGTAGATCGAGCCGGTCAGGCCCAGAATATTGATGAAGAACGAGAAGGCGATGACCGTCCACATCGCCGGCTTGACCGCCCGGACGGCGAGGTCGAGGGGCGTGGGCGGCAGCGCGCCGTGGATCTGCGAAGCCGCGATCGGCTGTGTCATGGTCATTCCGCCCCCGAGGCCGCCCCCCGCGAGGCGTCGGTCTTCCTTCGGTCCCTCGCTTGTCGCCGCAAACCGGCCGACGTGCAAGTGTTGCACCGCCCACCTTCGGCGGGGATGCCGAATACTCCGTGAAGACGGCACGAATCTCGCCTGTGCCGGCACGCAACACCCCCCGCCCCTCTGCGACTTTTGCGCGATCTTAAGCGCGGTCACACGCCGTTCGGGCGTCGCAAGGGCCTTCGCACCTGCGAAAAACATTCTAGACTGGAAGTGTCTTTGGCGATCGGGGAGAGCGGCCCATGTCGAGCGCGGTCTGGGCGGCGGTCGAGCCGGCGGAAGAATCGAGCGAGAAGGATCGGCCGCTGCGGGACGACATCCGCCGCCTCGGCCGGCTGCTCGGCGACACCGTCCGCGCCCAGGAGGGCGAGGCGGTCTACCATCTGGTGGAGATCATTCGCCGCACCTCGATCCGCTTCCACCGCGACGCCGATGAGGGGGCGCGGCACGAGCTCGAAACCATACTCGGCGAATTGTCGCCGGACGTGGCGGTGCAGATCGTCCGCGCCTTCAGCTATTTCTCGCACCTCGCCAATATCGCCGAGGACGTGCACCACACGCGCCGCAACCGGGCCCACGAGATCGCCGGCTCGGCGCCGCGCCGCGGCACCGTGGCCGACGCTTTCGCCCGCGCCGCCGACGCCCGGCTGCCCGCATCGCAGCTGCGCGACTTTTTCGCCGGGGCGCTGATCAGCCCGGTTCTCACCGCCCATCCCACCGAAGTGCGCCGCAAGAGCACGCTGAACCGCGAGATGGAGATCGCCGAACTCCTCGACCGCGCCGAACGGATCCGGGCGACGCCCCGCGAGGCGCAGGCGCAGGACGCGCAATTGCGCCGCGCCATCCTCACGCTCTGGCAGACCGCACTGCTGCGCCGGATCAAGCTGACCGTGATGGACGAGGTGACGAACGGCCTGTCCTATTACGACTACACCTTCCTGGAGGAAGTCCCCCGCCTGCTCTGCGCCGTCGAGGACAAGCTCGCGGCGCTGGACGGCGGGGAGACGGCCGAGCTTCCCTCCTTCCTGCGCATCGGGTCCTGGATCGGCGGCGACCGCGACGGCAATCCCTTCGTCACGGCCGATATCCTCGGCAAGACGGTCGAAATGCACCGCGAGCGGGCGATGCGCTTCTACCGCGAACAGACGGCCGCCCTCGCCGCCGAACTGTCCCTCGCCGGCCGGCTGGTCACGGTGTCCGACGGCGTGAAGGCGCTGATGGCGACATCGCCGGATCAGAGCATGATCCTGCGCGAGGAGCCCTACCGGCTGGCTCTCTCCGTGGTGACGACGCGGCTCGATCGGACCGCCGCCGCGCTGCGCGGCGAGGCCGGTCCGATCCCGGACGGTCTCGGCCCCTACCCCTCCGCCGCCGCCTTCAAGGCCGATCTCGACCTCATCGCGCGCTCGCTCGAGGCGCACGGCTCGCGCGTCCTCGCCCATGGCCGGCTGCGCCAGTTGCGGCGCGCCGCGGGCTGTTTCGGCTTCCATCTCGCCGCGGTGGACCTGCGGCAGAATTCCGAGGTGCATGCGCGCACCGTCGCCGAACTGTTCGAGGCGGTGGCGCCGGGCACCGCTTATGAGACCCTGGAGGAAGAGGCGCGGATCGCGCTCCTGACCGAGGAACTCGCGACCGCCCGGCCGCTCGCCTCCCCCTTCGTCGCTTATTCCGAGGAGACGCGCGACGAACTCGCAATCTTCGCCGCCGCCGCCCGGGCCCATGCGGCGCTCGGCGAAGCGGTGATCCCGAACTGCATCATCTCCAAGGCCGAGGGCGTCTCGGACATGCTGGAGGCGGCGCTGCTGCTGAAGGAGGCCGGGCTGGTGCGGCGCGGGGCCGCCGCGCTCAACATCGTGCCGCTGTTCGAGACCATCGAGGATCTGCGGGCCTGCGGTCCCGTCATGGACCGGCTGTTCGAGATCCCGGCCTACCGCGCGCTGGTGGACAGCCGCGGCGGCGTCCAGGAGGTCATGCTCGGCTATTCCGACAGCAACAAGGACGGCGGCTTCGTCACATCCGGCTGGGAGCTGTACAAAGCCGAGATCGGCCTCGTGGAGGTGTTCCGGCGCCATGGCGTGACGCTGCGCCTGTTCCATGGCCGCGGCGGCTCGGTCGGGCGCGGCGGGGGACCGAGCTTCGACGCCATCCTCGCCCAGCCCGGCGGCGCCGTGAACGGCCAGATCCGCGTCACCGAACAGGGCGAGATCATCTCGTCCAAATATTCCAATCCCGAGGTCGGGCGGCGCAATCTCGAAATCCTGGTGTCAGCGACCCTCGAAGCGACCCTGCTTCAGCCCGGCGAGACCGTGCCGCGCGCCGATTTTCTCGGCGCGATGGAGGCCCTGTCGCAATCCGCCTTCGCGGCCTATCGCGGGCTCGTCTACGAGACGCCCGGCTTCGAGGACTATTTCTGGGGCTCGACGGTGATTTCGGAGATCGCGACGCTGAATATCGGCTCGCGCCCGGCCTCGCGGAAGAAGACCCGCGCGATCACCGCGCTGCGCGCCATTCCCTGGGTGTTCTCCTGGGCGCAGTGCCGGCTGATGCTGCCGGCCTGGTACGGCTTCGGCACCGCGGTCGACGCCTTTCTCGCCGACCGGCCGGGCGGGATGGCGGAACTCAAGGCGATGTACCGCGACTGGCCGTTCTTCCGCACCCTCCTGTCCAACATGGACATGGTGCTCTCGAAAAGCTCGCTGGCGGTGGCGTCGCGCTATGCCGAGCTGGTGGAGGACGCCGATCTGCGCACGCGCATCTTCTCGCGCATCACGCAGGAATACGAGACCTCGGTCGCTCGCCTGCTCGAAATCATGGGCCAGACCCGGCTGCTTGAGGGCAATGCCCTGCTCGACCGCTCGATCCGCAACCGCTTTCCCTATCTCGATCCGCTCAACCACGTGCAGATCGAGCTTTTGAAGGCGCACCGCGCGAACCAGGCCGCCGGCACCCCGCGGCCCGACCTCGACGACAAGGTGCTGCACGGCATCCAGCTCACGATCAACGGCATTTCGGCCGGCCTGCGCAACAGTGGGTGAGCCGTCGGCCCACCCGCCTCGGCGCGGTCCGCAGCCCCGGGGGCAAGCGAGACGATCCGCGCCTTGCCTCGCCGGGCGCGATCTTCTATGACGCCCCCTTAACGGCCCCGGACCAAACCGGGGCTTTGCTTTGTTCGCGCGGCGTCGCCCCCGAGGGGAAGACGCGCCGCGCCCGACGGAGGACCCCGCGGTGGCCAACGTGGTCGTGGTCGGCTCGCAATGGGGCGACGAAGGCAAGGGCAAGATCGTCGACTGGCTGTCGGAGCAAGCCGACGTGGTCGTGCGATTCCAGGGCGGCCACAATGCCGGCCATACCCTGGTCGTGAACGGCGCCGTCTATAAACTCTCTTTGCTGCCGTCCGGCGTGGTGCGGCCGGGCAAGCTTTCGGTCATCGGCAATGGCGTGGTCCTGGACCCGCAGGCGCTCGTGGACGAGCTGGACCGGCTCGCCAAACAGGGCGTGGTGGTGGGACCGGAGCGCCTGCGCATCGCCGAGACCACCCCGCTCATCCTGCCGGTACACCGCGAACTGGACGCTCTGCGCGAGAATGCGGCGAGCCCGGAGACCCGCATCGGCACGACGCGGCGCGGCATCGGCCCCGCCTATGAGGACAAGGTCGGCCGCCGTGCCATCCGGCTGGTGGACCTTTCCGACATGTCCACTTTGCCCGCCAAGGTGGAGCGCCTGCTCACCCACCACAATCTGTTGCGGCGCGGCCTCGGCCTGCCCGAGGTCGACCCCGCGGCGCTGATCGCGGAGCTGGAAGCCCTGGCGCCCAAGGTCCTGCCCTTCATGGACCGGGTGTGGGAGCTGCTGGACACCGCCCGGCGCGCCGGCAAGCGCATCCTGTTCGAGGGCGCGCAGGGCTCGCTGCTCGACATCGACCACGGCACCTATCCCTATGTGACCTCCTCCAACACGGTGGCGGCGGCCGCGGCGAGCGGATCGGGCGTCGGTCCCGGGGCGCTCGATTACGTGCTGGGCATCACCAAGGCCTATACGACCCGCGTCGGCGAAGGCCCCTTCCCCACCGAACTGACCGATGCGGTCGGACAGACGCTCGGCACGGTCGGCCGCGAGTTCGGCGTCGTGACGGGCCGTCCGCGCCGCTGCGGCTGGTTCGATGCGGTCCTGGTGCGCCAGACCGTGAAGACCTGCGGCATTCACGGCATCGCCCTCACCAAGCTCGACGTGCTGGACGGGTTCGACGAGGTGAAGGTGTGCGTCGGCTACCGGCTCGACGGGCGGGTCATCGATTATCTCCCGGCCGAGGGCGGCGCCCAGACGCGCGTGGAGCCGATCTACGAGACCATTCCCGGCTGGCGCGAATCCACCGCCGGGGCGCGCTCGTGGGCCGATCTTCCGGCCGGGGCGGTGAAATATGTCCGCTGGGTCGAGGAACTCATCGGCTGCCCCGTGGCGATTCTCTCGACGAGCCCGGAACGGGACGACACGATTCTCGTGCAAAATCCGTTTCAGGCTTAACCAAGGCTTTTCCATTTCGGATTCACCCTCGCTCGATGGCTGATTATTACCCGCTCCTGGTCCGTGCGATCGCCGGCCTCCCCCAGAATACGGGCGAGACGCGCCGGGTCGTGTTCGACCGGGCGCGGGCCGCGCTCCTGAAGCAATTGCGCGGCGTCGAGCCGCCTTTGCCGGAGGGCGAGATCGCCCGCGAGCGGCAGTCGCTCGAAGACGCGATCCATCGGATCGAGGCGGACTATGTCCCCGCCGAACAGCCGCCGGATTCGGACCAGCCGGCGGCCGAGGACCCATCGCCCCTGCCCGAGCCCGCGGCGCCGGACGTGACGCCGGCGGCCCCGCCGCCGGTCGGCCCTGCGGAGGCGTCGCCGCCGGATGCGATTGCCGAGCGCGATGTCGCCGTGCCCGAAGCGAAAGCGCCCGAGGCCGCCGAGCGGGACAGCATCGCCGACCACGAGACGCCCAGCCACCAGAAGGCCAACGAGGACCTCGAGGACGCGGCCGACGCCGCGACGGAGACCCCGTCGGATCAGCGCCCGACCCTCGGCCGCGGCAAGGCCGGAGGGCGCGGCGAGCGGCCGCGCGTTCCCGGCGAGCGGGACGTCCGCGCCCCGGCCTGGCGGCGCGCCGTGCTGCCGCTCCTTCTCCTCGCCGTTCTGGTCGCCGGCGGCGCCTATGCGGTGATGAACCGCGAAGCTTTGTTCGGCGAGGCCGGCCGCGAGAGCGCGAGCGCGCCCGCGCAGCCCGCCGCGCCCGAACCCGCCAAGACCGCAGAACAGCCCAAGAGCGCCGACCGCGTGGCGCAGGCCGATGGCAGCGACGTCCGGCGCGCCCCCACGGCCACGCCGCGCGCCGCCGCGACGACGCAGCGCGCCTTCCTGTTCGAAGAAGCGGCGGGCGGAGCCCAGGGCCTCCAGACCTACGAAGGCTCGGTGAGCTGGAAGACCGAGACCTTCGCCGCCGGTCCCGGCCTGCCGCCGGACGTCGGCATCCGCGCCGACATCCAGGTTCCCGGCCGGCTCTCGGCGACCTTCACCTTGCGGCGCAACACCGATCCGGCGCTGCCCGCCTCGCACACGATCGAGATCAGCTTCAACCTGCCGCAGGATTTCGCCTATGGCGGCATCAACAATGTCCCCGGCATCCGCATGAAGCAGACCGAGAGCGCCCAGGGGGCGCCGCTCGCCGGCCTCTCGGTGCGCGTCAGCCCGACCTATTTCCTGGTCGGCCTGTCGGCGGTGCCGGCCGACCGCGAGCGCAATCTGATGCTGCTCCAGGCCCGTCCCTGGATCGACGTGCCGCTGGTCTATACCAACAACAAGCGCGCCATCATCGCGTTCGAAAAGGGGCCGCAGGGCGAGCAGGTGTTCCGCGACGCCTTTGCCGCCTGGGGCGAATTGCTGCCGGCGGAGCCCCCGCCGATGGTGCCCGCGCCGGGCGGCGGCTGATCGCAATCCGAATCCGGACCCTTCCGCGGCCGTGCGCGCGCCCGCTCAGCCGCGGCGTGGCCGCAACGCTTTCAGCGCATAGATCGCCTCCAGCGCCGCGCGCGGCGTGAGGGCGTCGGGATCGATCGCATCGAGGGCGGCGGCGAGCGCGTCGTCCGCAGGCGCGGCCTCGGGCGGCGGCCGGCGGGCGGCGGCGAACAGCGGCAGTTCGTCGATCAGGCGCTGCGCCGGGGCGGCGCGCTCCGCCGCCTCGAGTTCCGCCAGAACCGCCTTGGCGCGCGCGATCACCGCCGGCGGCAGGCCGGCGAGCCGCGCCACCTGGATGCCGTAGGACCGATCCGCCGCGCCCGGAACGACCTCGTGCAGGAACACCACGTCGCCCTGCCATTCCGCCACCTTCACGGTGGCGTTGGCGAGACGCGCGCAGCGTTGCGACAGCGCTGTCAGTTCGTGGAAATGGGTCGCGAACAGCGCGCGGCAGCGGTTGATCTCGTGCAGATGTTCGAGGCTCGCCCACGCGATCGACATGCCGTCGAAGGTCGCGGTGCCGCGGCCGATCTCGTCCAGGATGACGAGGGAGCGGCGGGTCGCCTGGTTCAAGATGGCCGCGGTCTCGACCATCTCCACCATGAAGGTCGAGCGGCCGCGCGCCAGATCGTCGGCCGCGCCGACGCGGGAGAACAGCCGGTCGACCACGCCGAGCCGCGCCGACCGGGCCGGAACGAAGGCGCCCGCCTGGGCGAGCACCGCGATCAGGGCATTCTGGCGCAGGAAGGTGGATTTGCCCGCCATGTTGGGGCCGGTGACGAGCCAGATCTGTCCGCCCTCCGCGCCCTCGGGCGCCGACAGGTCGCAATCGTTCGGCACGAACCCGCCCTTGGCCTTGGCGAGCGCCTGCTCGACCACGGGATGGCGCCCGCCTTCGATCGCGAAATCGAGCGCGGCGGTCATGGTCGGGCGGACGTGGCGCTCGTCCACCGCGAGCCGGGCGAGGCCGGCATGCACGTCGAGCTCCGCCAGCGCCTCGGCGGCGGTGCGGATCGCGTCCGCCGCGGCGACCACCCGCTCGGCGAGGCGGTCGAAGATCGCCTGTTCCAGGGCCAGAGCGCGCTCGCCGGCCGAGGCGATGCGGCTCTCCAGCGCGGCGAGTTCCGGGCTGGTGAAGCGCACCGCGCCGGCCAGCGTCTGGCGGTGGGTGAAGGTGGCGAGATGCGGCGGCTCGCGCAGCCGGTCGGCATTCTGTGCCGTGACCTCGACGAAATAGCCGAGCACGGCATTGTGCCGGATCTTGAGGGTGCGCACCCCGGTCGCCTCGACATAGGTGCGTTCCAGTTCGGCGACCACGCGCCGGCTCTCGTCGCGCAGCGCCCGGGTGGCATCGAGGTCGGCATCATAGCCGGGGGCGATGAAGCCGCCGTCGCGCCGCAGATGCGGCGGCGCCTCGACCAGAGCGGCGCGCAAGTCGCGCGCGAGGCCCGGCTCGCAGCGTGCGAGGGCGGCGGCGCAGCGGGCGAGGTCGGCCGGCGGCGCCGCACGCAGCGCGTCCGCCAGAGCCAGGCCCTCCTCGAGCCCCTGACCGATGGCGAGGAGATCGCGCGGCCCGCCACGACCCAGCGAAAGCCGCGACAGCGCGCGGGCGAGGTCCGGCACGGCGGCGAGGCGGCGGCGCAGCGCGGCGGCGAGCGCGCCCTCCTCCACCAGATGCCCGACCGCGTCATGGCGCCCGCGGATCGCCGAAAGGTCGGTCAGCGGCTCGGCGAGGCGGCGCGCCAGGAGGCGCGCACCGGCCGAGGTCACGGTGCGGTCGACCGCCCCGAGCAGCGAGCCCCGGCGCTCGCCGGTCGTGGTGCGCACCAGTTCCAGATTGATCCGCGTCCCGGCATCGATCCGCAGCGTCGCATCGTCCGCGTCGCGCACCGGCGGGGCGAGCGCGGGCCGGGCGCCGAGCTGGGTGCGCTCGACATAAGCGACGATCGCGGCGGCGGCGATCAGCTCGGCCCGCCCGAAACTGCCGAACCCGTCCAGGGTGGCGACGCCGAAATACTGCGCCAGCCGGTGCTCGGCGCCCGCGCCTTCGAAGCTCTGGCGCGGCAGCGGCGTTATGGCCGGCAATTCGTCCCAGACCGGCCGCAGGTCGGCCTCTTCGAACAGCGCGTCCGACAGCAGCACCTCGGCCGGGTCGATGCGGGCGAGATCGGCGGCGAGCGCGGCCGCGCTCGAGGCGCAGACGCGGAACGTTCCGGTCGAGACGTCGGCGAAAGCGAGCCCATAGGCGAAGGCGTCCTCCCCCGCCCGCACCCGCGCCACCGCCAGCAGCACGTTCTCGCGCCGCGCATCGAGCAAGGCGTCCTCGGTCAGGGTGCCGGGGGTGACGAGGCGGGTGACGTCCCGGCGCACCACGCTCTTCGACCCGCGCTTGCGCGCCTCGGCGGGATCCTCGAGCTGTTCGCAGACCGCGACCCGGAAGCCGAGCGCGATCAGCTTGTGGAGATATTCCTCCGCCC
Source organism: Aquabacter spiritensis (assembly GCF_004346185.1). Taxonomy (GTDB): domain Bacteria; phylum Pseudomonadota; class Alphaproteobacteria; order Rhizobiales; family Xanthobacteraceae; genus Aquabacter; species Aquabacter spiritensis. The sequence goes on from NZ_SMAI01000003.1 coordinate 36,198, forward strand.
GCGAGACCGGCACGCCGCACATCGGAATGTCGGCGCCGAGATGCTTGCCGCGCTTGGTGAGCACGATGCCGAGCGCCTGCGAGGCCTGCTCGGCATCCTCGAAGAACAATTCGTAGAAATCCCCCATCCGGTAGAACAGGAGGCAATCGGGATTGGCCGCCTTGATCTCGACGAACTGGGCCATCACGGGGGTGACGTGCCCGTCCTCGCGCCGGGCGGCGGACGCTTCGGGTGCGTCGTCGGGCGCGGGGCGCGGGGCCTCGGTCTCGGCGGGACAGGCATCGGCAACGGTCATCGCCGCACGCTAGTTTGCCCGACGGCGCCTGGGAAGCGCGCGCCCGGCAGCCATCCACGGTCCGCACTGGTTTCCCCCAGGCACGGCGCTCTTTCAGGGGCGAGGCGGACCATGTCCGCCCGAAACGCGAACGGCCCCCGAAGGGGCCGCCGCGCGGGTCGCTGTCGCGCCTCAGATGACGGCGCGCAGCAGCAGATAGAGGCCGCCCGAGAGCAGGATCGCCGCCGGAAGGGTGAGGATCCAGGCCATGGCCAGGTTGCGGATGGTCGACATCTGCAGCCCGGACCGGTTGGCCGCCATGGTGCCGGCGACGCCGGAGGACAGGACATGGGTGGTCGAGACCGGAAGGCCGTAATGGTCGGCCGCGAAGATGGTGCCCATCGCGACCAGTTCGGCGGCGCCGCCCTGGGCATAGGTGAGATGGGTCTTGCCGATCTTCTCGCCGACCGTGACCACGATGCGCTTCCAGCCGACCATGGTGCCGAGGCCGAGGGCGATCGCCACCGCCACCTTCACCCAGAGCGGGATGAATTTGGTGGCCTCGTCCAGCGAGCGCTCATAGGCAACGAGATTCTCGCGGGTCTGCGGATCGAAGGCCGGACGGCCCGACTTCACCATGATGCGGATGGTCTCGGATGCGAGATACATGTCGTTGCGCAGATTGGGCACGGCGACAGAGGGGACCTGCGCGAGGCTGGTCGTGGTGGCGACCGCAGCGCCGAGTTCGCGGGCGACCTGGGCGAGGGCCGGCACGGTGTCGGGGCGCACCTCATGGTCGCGGACATAGGTGGTGAGAATGGTGCGCGGATCCCCCGCGACGGGCGGCGTGCCGGGCGGCAGCGTGCCCGCCAGCGATTCGGCGGTCGCCAGGCTCAAGGCGCGGAAGGTCGCGACATCCTCCGGCGCCACGGCCCGGTTCAGGGCGTAGGCGGTCGGCACGATACCGATCAGGATCAGCATGATCAGGCCCATGCCTTTCTGCCCGTCATTCGATCCGTGGGCGAAGGAGACGCCGGTGCAGGTCAGAACGAGAAGACCACGGATCCACCACGGCGGCGCCTTGTGGGCCTTGGGCTCGCGATAGAGCGCCGGATTCTTCACCAGCGCCTTCAGCGAAAGCAGGAGCAACCCGGCGGCGATGAAGCCGACCACCGGTGAGAGCAGCAGCGAATAGCCGACATTGGCGGCCTGGCCCCAATCGACGCCGGACGTGCCGCTATGGCCCTGGACCAATTGATTGGCGATGCCGACACCGATGATCGAGCCGATCAAGGTGTGGGAGGACGAGGCGGGAAGGCCGAGATACCAGGTGCCGAGATTCCAGATGATCGCCGCGATCAGAAGCGAGAACACCATGGCCATGCCGGCGCCCGACCCGACATTGAGGATCAGTTCCACAGGCAGGAGCTGGATGATGCCGAAGGCCACCGCGCCGGAAGAGACCAGAACCCCGAGAAAGTTCCAGCAGCCCGACCAGACCACGGCGAAATGCGCCGGCAGCGAATTGGTGTAGATCACCGTCGCGACGGCGTTCGCCGTGTCGTGGAAGCCGTTCACGAACTCGAAGGCGAGCGCGATCAGAAGCGCGAGGATGAGCAGCAGAAACGGCAGAAGCGCCAGCGAGCCCGGTTCCGCCGCCTGCACGTCGGTCCAGATCGACCACACCACATAGGTCAGGCCGCCGACCAGCAGGGCGAAGAAGATGAAGACTTCGAGCATCCCGTTCTTGCGGTCCAGACCGGCATGCGAGCCCGATTTTCCGGACTTCCGGTGGTGAACCTGGCCCGGTACCGCGCCTGCCGTCTCGCTCATATCCGCCCCCCAGCGATCAAAGATAAGCTTGGATGCGCCATGTCGGTGACGCCCGCATGACGGTAGGGGGCTGAACGGACTTCACAAATCGCGCGGACACCGCTGCGAGAGCCGGCAAGGACTTCGCGGCGACGGTTCAGCCGGCGCCGAGCCGGCGGCAGAGATCGTCGAGCTGATCGAGATCGGAATAGCGGATCCGCAATTCGCCGGCCTCGCCTTTGGCCTGGAGCTGGACCGCCAGGCCGAGGGCATCCGACAGCCGCTTTTCCAGCGCCTTGGTGTCGGCGTCCTTCGGCGCGGCGAGCTTGCCCGCGAGGACGGCGCGGGTTTTTCCCAGCGCCTCGACGTCGCGGACGGTCAGGCCCTTTTCCAGGATCTGGCGGGCGAGCCGCTCGGGATCGTCATGGGCGAGGAGCGCCCGGGCGGCGCCCGCGCTCAGGCGTCCGTCGGCGAGATAGGCTTTGACCGCGTCCGGCAGCTTCAGCAGCCGCAGCGTATTGGCGATGTGCGGGCGACTCTTGCCGATCACCTTGGCGAGGTCGGACTGGCTGTACTCGAACTGCGCCATCAGCGCTTCGTAGCCCTGCGCCTCTTCCAAGGCGTTGAGATCGGCGCGCTGGACATTCTCGATGATGGCGATTTCCAGCGCCTCGCGGTCGCTGAGTTCGACCACGATCACCGGAACCTCGTGCAGGCCGGCGCGCTGGGCGGCACGCCAGCGGCGTTCGCCGGCGACGATCTCGAACCGGTCCGGCGCCATCGGACGGACCACGATGGGCTGGATGATGCCCTTTTCGCGGATCGAGGCGGCGAGTTCGTCGAGCCCCTCCTCGCGGAAGGTGCGGCGCGGATTGCGCGGGCTCGCCGCGACCTGGGCGATCGGCAGCCGGCGGTCGCCGCGCGCGCTCTTCTGCGGCGGCGCAGGCCGGCTGTCGTCCGGCCCCATGTCCCCGATCAGCGCCGCCAGGCCCCGCCCGAGCCGCGAACGGCCTTCCTCCGCCATGATGCCTTTTCCCTTTTTCCCGTTCACGCCCTTGCCGCCGATCTCAGGCCGCCACCGCGCGCGCCGCGCGCTCGCGCTGGATCACCTCCGAGGCGAGCCGCAGATAGGCTTGCGACCCGGCGCATTTCAGATCGTAGAGCAGCACCGGCTTGCCATAAGACGGCGCCTCCGAGACCCGGACATTCCTAGGGATGACGGTCTGATAGACCTTGTCGCCCATGAAGCTGCGGACATCCGCCATGACCTGGTCGGAGAGATTGTTGCGGTTGTCGTACATGGTCAGCACGATGCCGTGGATGGTCAGCTCCGGATTGAGCGCGGTGCGCACCTGTTCGACCGTCTTCAGCAATTGCGACAGGCCCTCGAGCGCGAAGAACTCGCATTGCAGCGGCACCACGATGGCATGGGCCGCCGCCATCGCATTGACCGTGATGAGCGAGAGCGAGGGCGGACAATCGATCAGGACATAGGTGATGCGCGGCGCCGCCGGGTCGGCGGCGAGCGCGGCGAGCGCGGTGCGCAGCCGGAAGGCGCGGTCGCGCTCGTGGGCGATTTCAAGCTCGAGGCCGGACAAATCGAGGGTCGAGGGGGCGACATACAGTCCGGGGACGCCGCTTTCCTGAATCGCCTCCGAAAGGCTCGCTTCGCCCGTCAGCACGTCATAGGTCGACACCGCCCGGCGCGCGCGGTCGATGCCGAGGCCGGTCGAGGCATTGCCCTGCGGATCGAGATCGATGACGAGCACGGTCTCGCCGATCGCCGCCAAAGCGGTCCCGAGATTGATCGCGGTCGTGGTCTTGCCGACCCCGCCCTTCTGGTTGGCGAGCGCAAGGATGCGTGGCGCGACGCCTTGGGAGGAGGCGGCGGAGATCAGAGGGTCGCTCATCGGGCGCGTGTCCGCATGTGGCTCATCGCGCCTTCGCCTCTTTCGAGGCGAGGGCCGCGGAGAAAGGGGCCGCTCTCGTCGCCCGGGCGACCCGCACGATCCGGCCGTCGGGATCGCTGAGGCTCGGGAGAAGATCGATGTCGAGTGTCCAGTCTTTGTGCGCTGCGGTCAATTCGGCCGCAAGATCCTTTCCTTTCGGAAACAATCCCATAGCCCCTGCCGCGAGGAACGGCGCGGCAAGATCGAGCAGCTTCGGCAGCGGGGCCAGCGCGCGGGCGGAGACGACCTCGGTTCCGGCGGCAAGCTCGCCCGCAACCTGTTCGATCCGTTGGGGATATACCCGCACGGGAAGCCCCGCACGGCGGGCCGCCTCGCGCAGAAAGGCGGCTTTGCGCGTGTCGCTTTCCACCAGAGCCACGCGCGACCCCGTGCGCTCGGCCAGACCGGCCGCGACGACGAGGCCGGGGAATCCGCCGCCCGACCCGAGATCGACCCAGGACAAGGCGCAGTCCGGGGCATGCCGGAGAAGTTGCAGGGAATCGGCGATATGGCGCGACCAAAGATGCGGAAGGCTCGCCGGCGCGACGAGATTTATCGTCTTCTGCCAATGGGTTAGAAGATCTGCGACAAGCTGGAGGCGGGCGAATGTTTCACGTGAAACCGCCGCCTCGACTGCTTGCATGGCTGCCCTGTCCGCCATTGACGCCCCTTGAACCGCCGGTGTCATCCCGTTGGCCGCCGCCGGATCCGGCACATCCACCCGGACACTCTGTTTCTACCCCACCATCCCCAATATTCACAGGAAGAAGACGGCACGGCACCGCGCACTTTATCCCGCCCCCGCCTCGCCCCGCGGTCTTTGCCGGCGCGCATGGGTGACGAGCAGAGCCAAAGCCGCCGGCGTCATCCCTTCCATCCGCCCCGCTTGCCCGACCGTACGCGGCCGGGTGCGGGCGAGACGCTGCTTCAGCTCGTTGGACAGGCCCGGCAGATCGCCGAAGGCGAGGTCGTCGGCGAGCACCAGATCCTCGTCGCGCCGCAGGGCCGCGATATCGGCGGCCTGCCGGTCGAGATAGACGGCATATTTGGCGTCGATCTCCAATTGCTGTGCGATAGCCGGCAAAATATCTCCCAGCTCCGGCCAGATCCGCGCCAGGACCGCCATGTCGATCTCCGGATAGGCCAGGAGGTCGAAGGCGGTGCGGCGCTGGCCGTCGCGGTTGAGGGCAAGCCCATAGGCGGCGGCGGCGTTCGGGGTGAGATTGAGCTCCTGCGTCAGCGCCCGGGCCGCGGCCAGCGCCGCGGCCTTCGCGCCGAAGGCGCGGGCACGCTCCCCGCCGACGAGACCCAGGGCGATGCCGCGCGGGGTCAGGCGCTGGTCGGCATTGTCGGCGCGCAGCGTCAGGCGATATTCGGCGCGTGAGGTGAACATGCGATAGGGCTCGGTGACCCCCCGCGTCACCAGATCGTCGACCATGACGCCGAGATAGCCCTCGGCCCGGTCGAAGACGACGCCCGCCCCGCCGCCGGCGGTACGGGCGGCATTCAGCCCGGCGAGAAGGCCTTGCGCCGCGGCCTCCTCATAACCGGTCGTGCCGTTGATCTGCCCGGCGAGGAACAGGCCGGGCGCCCGCTTCGCTTCGAGCGTCGGCCGCAATTCGCGTGGGTCGACATGGTCGTACTCGATCGCATAGCCCGGCCGCAGCACCTTCACCCTCTCGAGGCCGGGAATGGTGGCGAGCAGAAGATGCTGCACCTCCTCCGGCAGCGAGGTGGAAATCCCGTTGGGATAGACCGTCGGATCCTCGAGCCCTTCCGGCTCCAGGAAGATCTGGTGTCCTTCGCGGTCGCCGAACCGCACCACCTTGTCCTCGATCGAGGGGCAATAGCGCGGTCCGCTGCTTTCGATCCGGCCGGAATACATCGCGGAGCGGGCGAGATTGGCGCGGATGACGGCATGGGTCTCGGGCGTCGTGCGGGTGATGCCGCAGGCCACCTGCGGGTTGGGCAAAACAGTGGTGAGGGTGGAGAACGGCTCGGGATCGGCATCGCCCGGCTGCATTTCCAGCGCCGCCCAATCGATGGTGCGCCCATCGAGGCGCGGCGGCGTGCCGGTCTTCAAACGGCCGAGCGCGAGCCCGAGCCGCGCCAGCGCGCCCGACAGGCCGCGCGACGGGCGCTCGCCGAACCGCCCCGCCGGGATCTGCACTTCGCCCATATGAATCAGGCCGTTGAGGAAGGTGCCGGTGGTCAGCACCACGGCGCCGCAGGCGAAGGCCCGACCGTCTGCGAGGACGAGGCCGGCGATCCGCCCGTCCGCGACGACGAGATCGGCCGCCTCTCCCTCCAGGATGGCGAGGCCCGCCTGCTCGGCCAGGGCCGCCTGCATGGCGCGGGCATAGAGCGCGCGATCGGCCTGCGCCCGCGGCCCCCGCACCGCCGGACCCTTGCGCCGGTTGAGGAGACGGAACTGGATCCCGCCCTGGTCCGCGACCCGGCCCATCAGCCCGTCGAGTGCATCCACCTCGCGCACCAGATGGCCCTTGCCGAGCCCGCCGATCGCCGGATTGCACGACATGGCGCCGATCGCCGCCGGCTGCATGGTGACCAGGGCCGTCCGCGCGCCGAGCCGCGCCGCAGCGGCCGCCGCCTCGCACCCGGCATGCCCGCCGCCCACCACCATCACATCGAAAGTCCGGTCCATCGTCTCGCGCATCCGCTGCCTGTTCCCCTTTTCGAACGCCGTTTTCATGGCGCGGTCAAGGCGTCGCCGGCCCGCTTTCGGGCTGGCCGGCGCGGCGCCGCGCCCCGAGCCAGCGTCCCAGCCTTTGGCCCGGCACTTCCACCAGACGATAGGTGAGCGCCGAGACCGCCACCGTCAGCACCAGCGTCACGAGGAAGCGCAGCGGCAGGTTCTGGGGCATCCGATCCGCGGCGAGCCCGAGCACCGGCATGTGGGCGAGATAGAGGGAATAGGAGATCAGCCCGAGATATTGGATCGGGCGGTTGACCAGCAGGAGGTTCATCAGCCGAGAGCGGCGCGAGCCGAGCGTCACCAAAGCGAAGGCGAGGGCGGAGAACAGAAGAAGTTCGGCCTTGAGCGCGCCGATGACGATGCCGGGCCACGCCGCGACCAAAGGGACGGCGAGCGCGGCGGCCACCAGGGCGGCATCGCCCAGCCAGCCCGGCGCCGCCCATTTCTCGCGGATCCGGAAGGCGGCGATGCCCAGCGCGAAGCACAGGACATAAGGTAGAGGGCTCCACATATAAGCGAGCCCCTCATAGCCCGGCCGCACCGGGATGAGGCCGAGATTGGACAGGCCCAGCCGATAGAGCCCGTATCCGACACCGATCAGAAGCGCGATGGCGCCCCAGGACCGGACCCGGACCAGAACCAGCGGGACCAGCAGATAATAGACCATCTCGACCGGCAGCGACCATTCCACCCCGATCAGCGCATCGGCGATCCGATAATCGAGAAAGCTCAGAAAGGTGAAGTGCATGACGAGGTTGTAGGCATCCACCGGGACCTTGAAGACCTCGACCCAGTGGGCCGGCGGAACGAGGCCGAGGCCGACCAGGGCCAGCCAGAAATAATAGGGTGGCGCGATCCGCCAGAAGCGCCGGGCGAGATAGCGCCGGTAATCCTTGGCTTCGAGATACGAGGCGCTGACGCTGAACCCGGAAATGACGAAAAACACATAGACGCCGCCGCGCCCCGCCATCTCGACGAAATTGTCCCCGGCCACGCCCCAGTCGCGCAGGCCGGCGCCCCCTGCATGGAGCAGGATCACCGCGATCGCGGCCAGCGCCCGCAGACCGGTGATGAAGGTGGTGTCGCCATAATCCTTGATCATGCTCGGGGATATAGCGGGAGAGGCCGGGAAAGCGAAGCGAGGGATTGATCCCTCCGCACGGCACCCGCGAGATGTTTCACGTGAAACATTCCGCGGCGGCTCTCCGCTGCGCGGACTGCGCGGCGCAGGACTTCGCCGCACGACCCCCCGACGCAACGGCCCGTCCGGGGGCGCGCGCCGCGGTCATGTTTCACGTGAAACAGGGCGTTATTTGCCGATGCAGAAGGTCCGGAACAGAGCGTCGAGAACATCCTCGACATCGACCCGGCCGACCACTTCGTCCAACGCCCGCGCGGCGAGGCGCAGGTCTTCGGCGAGAAACTCCTCGGCCGACGCCACCCCCGCCCGCCGCAAATGGACGGCCGCCCCCGCCAGCGCATGCCGCTGCCGCGCCCGGGTCAAGAGCGCGGGCTCGCCGCCGGCCAACGCGTCCGCCCGGGTCGCGATCAACCGCACAAGATCGTCCAGGCCGGCCCCCGTGCGGCAGGAGATCGGAAGAGGCTCGCCTTCCACCATCACCCCGCCCTGCTCCCCGCCTCCGAGATCCGCTTTGCTGCGCACCGGAATGGCGGCGGCGAGACCGTCCGGCGGCGGCGCATCGTCGGGGCTCAGCCACAAAACCACGTCCGCGGCAGCGGCGCGGGAGGCCGCCCGGCGCACGCCTTCCGCCTCCACCGCATCCTCGGTCGCGCGCAGCCCGGCGGTGTCGAGAAGCGTGACCGCCTGGCCGGCGAGCTCAAGATGGACTTCGAGAACGTCGCGGGTGGTGCCGGGAATGGGCGAGACGATGGCGGCCTCCCGGCCGGCCAGCCAATTGAGCAGCGTCGACTTGCCGGCATTGGGCGGACCCGCAATCGCCACCACGAGACCGTCCCGCACCCGCTCGCCGCGCCCGGCCTCCGCCAGAGCGCGCTCGATCTCGTCGAGGAGCAGGGCCGCCTCGGCCCGGGCGGGTGCGCTCGTCTCGCCCGGCACATCCTCCTCCTCGGCGAAATCGACCCCCGCCTCCACCAGCATGAGGGCCCGAACCAGGCGATCCCGCCACCCGGAAACCCGCCGCGACAGCGCCCCGGAGGCGAGCGCGAGCGCCTGGCGGCGCTGCGCCTCGGTCTCCGCCGCGACCAGATCGGCGAGGCCCTCCACTTCCGCAAGGTCCATCTTGCCGTGCGAAAAGGCGCGGCGCGTGAATTCCCCGGGTTCGGCCGGGCGGAACCCCCGCCGCGCCGCGAGCGTTCGCAAAATGGCAGCCACGACGGCCCGGCCGCCGTGCAAATGCAACTCCACGACGTCTTCGCCGGTGGCGCTGGCGGGGCCGGGAAAGAACAGGACGAGCCCGCGATCGAGCGGCGCGCCTTCGGCATCGCGGATCGCACACAGCCGCGCGGCGCGCGGCTGTGGCACCGCGCCGGTCATGTCCCGCGCGGCTTCGGCCGCCGCAGGACCGGAAATGCGCACGACGGCGATTCCAGCCGGCCCTCGGCCGCTGGACAATGCGAAGATGGTGTCGGATGACCGCACGGGAAACCCTCTCCTCCAAGGAGCCGATGATGAGCGAGAATCGCCTGGTCGCCGAGACCAGCCCCTATCTGCTCCAGCATAAGGACAATCCAGTCCATTGGTGGCCCTGGGGACCGGAGGCATTCGCCGAAGCGCGCGCCAGCGGCAAGCCCGTCCTGCTCTCGGTGGGCTATGCCGCCTGCCATTGGTGCCATGTGATGGCCCATGAGAGCTTCGAGGACCCGCTCGTCGCCGGTGTGATGAACGCCTTGTTCGTGAACATCAAGGTCGACCGCGAGGAGCGGCCGGACGTCGACCAGATCTATATGGCCGCCCTCCACCAGCTCGGCGAACAAGGCGGCTGGCCTCTCACCATGTTCCTCGACGCCGACGGCGCGCCCTTCTGGGGCGGCACCTATTTTCCCCGCACGGCGCGCTATGGCCGGCCCGGCTTCACAGACGTCCTCCAACAGGTTTCGCAGGTCTATCAGGAAAGCCCGGACAAGATCCGCCAGAATCGCGACGCCATACTGGCCCGGCTCGAAGCCGCCGCCCGGCCGGAAGGTCAGGCCGCGATCGGATTGCCGGAGCTGGACCGTGCGGCGGTCCAGATCGCGGCGCTGTTCGATCGCACCCATGGCGGGCTGCGCGGGGCGCCGAAATTTCCGCAATGCGGGCTGCTGGAACTGATGTGGCGCGCCGGCGGACGCGGCGTCGATACGACCTTGCGCCCGACCGCCGCCTTCACCCTCAACCGCATGTGCGAGGGCGGCATCTACGACCATCTCGGCGGCGGCTTCGCCCGCTACAGCGTCGACGAGGCGTGGCTCGTGCCGCATTTCGAAAAGATGCTCTACGACAATGCCCAGCTCCTCGAACTGCTGGCGCTCGCTTCTGTCGAGACCGGGGATCCGCTCTTCCTGCAGCGCGCGCGCGAAACGGTCGGGTGGCTCGCCCGCGAGATGACGACGCCGGACGGCGCCTTTTCCGCCTCCCTCGACGCCGACAGCGACGGCCATGAAGGACGGTTCTATGTATGGACCGCGCGCGAGGTCGAAGCCGTGCTCGGCGCCGAGGACGCGGCCTATTTCGGCCGCTTCTATGACGTCACCGCGGAAGGCAATTGGGAAGGCGCCGTCATTCTCAACCGCACCGCGGTCGGCGATGTCGACGCGGCGGACGAGGTCCGGCTCGCCCCGATGCGGGCGGCCCTTCTCGCCGAGCGCGAAAAGCGGGTGCGGCCCGGGCTTGACGACAAGGTCCTGGCGGACTGGAACGGGCTCATGATCGCCGCCCTCGCCCGCGCCGGCAGCCTCCTCGGCGAACCCGGCTGGATCGCCCAAGCGGACCGCGCCTTCGCGGCGGTGGCCCGCCTCATGGTGCGCGACGGGCGCCTCGGCCATGCCTATCGGGACGGCAAGCTGGTGTTTCCAGGGCTCGCGACCGACCTCGCCGCGATGGCGCGGGCCGGCATCGCCCTGCACGAAGCGACGGGAGACCGCGCGCCCTTGGACGCCGCCGAGGGCTTCCTGGACGCGCTCGAACGGCACCATGCGGATCCCGCGTCCGGGGCTTATTTCCTCACCGCGGACGATGCCGACGCGCTCGTCGTGCGTCCGCTCGCGACGATGGACGAAGCCCAGCCGAACTATCACGGCGTCGCCGCCGAGGCGCTTGTGCGGCTGTCCGCCCTCACGGGGCGCGACGATCTGCGGGCGCGGGCCGACCGGATTCTCACCGCTCTCTCGGGGGTCGCCGCCAAGACCGCGCTGGCGCATGGCGCGCTGCTCAACGCCATCGATGCGCGGCTGATATTGGCGGAAGTGGCGGTGGTGGGCGCGGCGGCGGAGCGCTTCGCCGCCGAAGCGCAGCGGATCCCCTTCCTCGATCGGGTTCTCATCCGCGCGGGGGACGCCGCCGATCTTCCGGCGGGCAGCCTCGCCCGCGCTCAGCTGGACGCCGCGCCGCCCACAGGCGCCGCCTTCGTCTGCCGCGACGGGCGCTGCTCCCTTCCCCTGACCGCGCCGGAGCTGTTGGCTGCCGCGTTCGCGCGGTCGACCGGGACGGCCTGACGGCCCCGACACCCTCCGGGATGCGCGACGCGGTCCAATCGCACATCCCGGAGGCGCACGGCGACGCAGGAGACCGAAACCCGACTGAAATGGCCGAAACGGGTCCGAAGACGGCGTCAGCGGAGAATTATGACATCGCCGTCCGAAATAATGCCCGGAAAGGCCCCCTCATCGGGCGATTGCCTCTCGATGAGGTTTGCCTCGGACGAGCCATCGAACGGCCGCTGACAGGCCTCCCCTTCGATCAACTCAAGATTGTGCTTTGATTGATGCCGGGTCGTTTGCGTGTGTCTGAACGACGGCAAAGGTCCGCCGCCGTTCGGCCGCAGAGCCGGGCGGTTCGATTGTCCTCGAGACAGGGCGTGCCGCGCCGGGCCAAACCGGCAACCGCGTCACAGCGGCGAGCAGAGCGCCGTCCTGCTTGCGATCCTCGGGACGCCGCAAGAGATCGAGAATGACGGCCTCGACCACGTCGCGCCAGCCGAACCAGGTCAGGCCGGCGAGCCGCTGGCACAGGGCCGCATGCTGGTCCGGCGCCTCGAGGGCTTCAATCCGTGCGACCAATTGGGCCATGTCGGCAAAATAACAGTCCACGGGGCCGAGGATCTCGCGGGCGACCGGCGCGTCGCGCACCAGGACCGGCGTGCCGTGCGCGACCGCCTCGAGGAGCGGCAGGCCGAACCCTTCGGCGAGGGAACCGAAGAGCAGCGCATGGGCGCCCGCATAGAGGGCGGAGATGCTGGCATCCTGCAGCCCCTCGAACCAGAACAGACGAGTCCCGAGCCAGGGAGAGGCGCGGATGGCGTCGACGATCGGCTCGCTCATCCAGCCGTGCCGACCGGCCAGCACGAGCGGCCGCTGGTATCCGCGTCGCCACAGATGCTCGAACGCGGCGATCGCATCGCCGTGCCCCTTCTTGGGCTCGAGCGTGCCCACCATCAGCCAGGGCTTCTGTGTCAGCACATCCGCGACCGCCGGCAGGACCGCACCCCCGCCCGGTGCCGGAGGGTCGAAGCCGTTATAGGCGACGCTGCCGCGCACCTCGTGCCCCTGCCAGGCGCCGAAGGCGCGGACCTCGGACAGGGTCTGGCGCGAGATGCCGTAATAATGGCTCACCGTCCCGAAGGAGCGGGACAGGCGGCGCGCGAAATCCTGCCGCCAGGGATATTGGTAGTGCGTCGGCATGGTGACGGGCAGGATGTCGTGGACCAGGAACACGATTTCCGCGCCCTGCGCCCGGGCGCGCTCATAGACCTCCATGTCCATGTCGTGCCAATAGCCCGGGCAGAACAAGATGTCCCCCGCCCCGAGAAAGAAGCGCGTGCCCGGCTCGCGCCGGCGGTCGGAATCCTTCCGGCGCAGCGCGGACACCAGGCCGGCGCTCCAGCCGGCGATGGCGCCCATGGCCCGCCGGATCGGCCGCGCGGGCAGCAGCGCGCCGACCAGCTCCGCGCCATGGCGCAGGATGCGCGAGAGATAGCGGACCAGCTCGAGCACCACCTTGAAGGCGAAGCTCGGACGGTCGCGCCGGCTCGCGGGCGCCTCGGCGGGCACCGCGCCGCGCAGATGGTAGATGCCGTCGACGCATTGCGCCGCGACGAGGTCCACGCCCAGCCGCTTTGCGACCTCGGCCCCGTGGCGCACATAATGTTCGACGACCCGGGGGATGCCGGTCTGCGCGGGATGCGGCGTGATGAAGGTGCAATCCACGATGATGCGCCGCACGCGCCCGCTGGGGCCCGCTCCGCGCTCGTTCCCGGTCTCCATCGCCCGCACATCCCTGCCTTGGGCGCGCGCCGCGGCCGCCCGATCCATCACACCCACTCTGTCGCTATATGATTGACGGACGGTGGAGAGTCCCGTGCTTTTTGGCAACAAACTCGCCCATTCCGCCGCACGGGACGGCCGGATGATCAATAGACCGGCGCCGGAACGCCCGATCGGGCGAGGCAGGCCCGCACCAGGGCCGCGCGGGCTTCGCCATGTGCGGCGGGATCGCCCGCCGCCGGCGGAAGCCAGTTCGCGCGCGGCGCGCACGCGGTGCCGAACACCGGATCGGGCCGGCAGGCGATGCCGTTAGTGGTGTAGACGCCCGGCGCCACGAGCGTATTGGCCGAAACGTGGGGAAACGCCTGGAGGGCGAGCGCCGTGCACCGGCGCAGCGCAAGGTCGGCGGCGCGCTGCGCCCCGACAGGGGGCGGCGCCTCCGGCGCACAGGCCGCAAGGCCCAAGGCGGTGGCGGCCGACACGATCCGAAGCCAGGCGGTGCAGGGTCCGCAGCGGCCCGCCACGTCAACTGGAGGCGGGGGTCCAGCCGTCATTGAGCAGGCACGCCCGCACGATGGTCTCCCGGCCCGAGGCATTGGCGTCCTTGGTGCCATAGACCGCCGGGTTCCAGACCTCGCGCGGATTGCAATCATGGCTGCCATGGTCGTTCTTCACGCAGTTCATGCCTTCCCGGGACATGTAAGCGGGCCGCACCATGTAGGTGCTGGGTGCCGCGGGCAGCTGAGCCCAGGCCTGGGCCTCGCAGCGCGTGCGGGCGACGTCGTAATCCGCCTGGCTGGCGCCCGGCTTCGCCATCTTTTCGGGACCGCACGCAGCAAGAGCAACGGCGAGGGAAAGAAAAGTAAGGTAACGTAACCGCATGTCAGAAAGCCTATCCAATAGATGCGATATCTAGATAGACCTTCCGCGCGAAAGACTAAAGACACAATAAAACGGCGCCGCCTCGGGGAGGCGGCGCCGCGACACAAAACCCGGGTGGTGCGGGATCAGGTGTTCATGGAATCGAAGAAATCCGAATTCGTCTTGGTCTGGCGCAGCTTGTCCAGGAGGAATTCGATCGCGTCGACGGTGCCCATCGGGTTGAGGATGCGCCGCAGCACATACATCTTCTTGAGCACGTCGGCCGGCACCAGCAGCTCTTCCTTGCGGGTGCCCGAGCGGGTGATGTCGATGGAGGGGAAGACGCGCTTGTCGGAAACCTTGCGGTCGAGGATGACTTCCGAATTGCCCGTGCCCTTGAACTCCTCGAAGATCACCTCGTCCATGCGCGAGCCGGTGTCGATGAGCGCGGTCGCGATGATGGTGAGCGAGCCGCCTTCCTCGATATTGCGGGCCGCGCCGAAGAAGCGCTTGGGCCGCTGGAGGGCGTTGGCGTCGACGCCGCCGGTCAGCACCTTGCCCGAGGAGGGCACGACGGTGTTGTAGGCGCGGCCGAGACGGGTGATCGAATCGAGGAGAATGACCACGTCGCGGCCATGCTCGACCAGGCGCTTGGCCTTCTCGATCACCATTTCGGCGACCTGAACGTGGCGCGAGGCCGGTTCGTCGAAGGTCGAGGACACCACCTCGCCCTTCACCGAGCGCTGCATGTCGGTGACTTCCTCGGGCCGCTCGTCGATGAGCAGCACGATCAGGAAGCATTCCGGATGGTTGGCGGTGATGGATTTGGCGATGTTCTGGAGCAGAACGGTCTTGCCGGTGCGGGGCGGGGCGACGATGAGGCCGCGCTGGCCCTTGCCGATCGGCGAGACGATGTCGATGATCCGGGCGGAATAATCCTTCTTGGTCGGATCCTCGATCTCCAATTTCAGCCGCTCGTCGGGATAGAGTGGCGTGAGATTGTCGAAATTGATCTTGTGCCGGGTCTTTTCCGGATCCTCGAAATTGATCGTGTTGACCTTGAGGAGCGCGAAATAGCGTTCGCCCTCCTTGGGGGAACGGATCTGGCCGTTCACCGTGTCGCCGGTGCGCAGGCCGAAGCGGCGGATCTGCGAGGGCGAGACGTAAATGTCGTCCGGTCCGGGCAGGTAATTCGCGTCCGGCGAGCGCAGGAAGCCGAAGCCGTCCTGGAGCACCTCGACCACGCCTTCGCCGATGATCTCGGTTTCGCTGGCGGCGAGCTGTTTGAGGATGGCGAACATCAATTCCTGCTTGCGCAGGGTGCTCGCGTTTTCGACCTCGTTCTCTTCAGCGAAAGAGAGCAGTTCGACCGGGGTCTTGGACTTGAGATCCTGAAGTTTCACTTCCCGCATAAGGGAAAGCCTCGAAATTCTGAATTGTACCTGCGGCTTCGGAGGAAGCCGGGTAGATGGGAAGGGGGGATCGCAGGTCTTCAGGAGAGCCGGGCGCTCTGGCTCCGCCTGACGCGCCAACCCGATCTCTGACGGGACCGAGAAGCGAAGCGCGCGCCGCCTGCGTTTGGGAAAGCGGTAGAACCATAGCCGACGGACGCGGCACCGCGCAAGCCCCGCGTGTTCACAGGTGCGATATTGACGCACGGGCAGGGCCGCCCACCGCGGCAGCCGGCGTGGCGGGAGAGAAAAACAATCGTCGTTTCAAACACCTGCGGCGGTCGGAGCACCGCCCCGATCCGCCGCGGGCCATTCCCGTCGGGCAGCGGGAGCGGTGCCGGTCCGCCCTCGTCGAAGGGCGGATCCCCGTTCCTGCCGCCGAACGGCGCCGAATCAGAGAATGCTCGCGCCTTCCTCGAACGGCAGACGGGGCAAGCGATCGAACACCTTGGAGTGGTCGCCATGCCCGAGGGCCACGATGAAATTGGTCTTCACTTTCCCGTCCGGGAAGAATTCGGCATCCAGCTTGGCCGGATCGAAGCCGGACATCGGGCCGACATCGAGCCCGACGGCCCGGGCGGCCATGATGAAATAGGCGCCCTGGAGCGCGGAGTTGCGGAAGGCATGCGGCTCCACCATCCCCGGATTGTTCACGAACAGGTCGCGGAAGCCGGGATTGTGCGGGAAGAGCTGGGGAATCTTGTCGTAGAATTCCAGGTGGTAGCCGATGATGGCGATGACCGGCGCCGCCAGCGCCTTGTGGTTGCTCGGCGAGAGCGCGGGACGCAGCCGCTCTTTGGCCTCGGGCGTGGTCAGGAAGACGATCCGCGCCGGCTGGGTGTTGGCCGAAGTCGGCCCGTAGATCATCAGATCGTACAGCGCGCGCAGTTCCGCCTCGGAAACGGGCTCGGAGGTCCAGCCATTGTGCGAGCGCGCCTTGAGAAAGAGCGTGTCGATGGCAGCCGGGTCGATGCGATAGGTCATGAGATCACCAAATAAGGGCAGCCCGGACTGGGCCTGTCTTGCACCTAAGACGGCGGAAGGCACCTGCCAAGCCCGCGCCTTGCAAGTGTGGGCTTGCGCCGACGCAATAACGTTGCGTCAGAACCTCGTGCGCTCGGGCATGGGGGCGCGCAGGCCCCTGCCGGGGCGAGCGAATTTGCAAGGGTCGCCGCTCGGCTCTGAAAAATCGGCAGAGGCGCGGCGTCGCAAACGCCGCTATGGTCCGGCCGATTTTCCTTTCCGAGCGGCCGATGTCCCCGCCCCCTCCCTCCGCCCTGATCGACGCGCTTCGCCCTGCGGCCCGGAACCTGCCGGAAAGCGGGATCGTCGAGGTGATGAATTACGGACGGCTGAAGGACGGCCTGATCCCGCTCTGGGCCGGCGAGGGCGATCAGCCGACGCCGGATTTCATCTGCGCCGCGGCCGCGCAGTCGCTCGCCGCCGGCGAGACCTTCTATACGTGGCAGCGTGGCCTGCCCGATCTGCGGGCGGCTTTGGCGCGCTACCATGCCCGGCATTACGGCCTCGATCCGGACCCCGAGCGCTTTTTCGTCACCGGCTCCGGGATGCAGGCGATCCAGATCGCCTTTGCCTTGGTGCTGCGGCCGGGCGACGAGATCATCATCCCCTCGCCGGTCTGGCCGAACGCGCCCGCCGCCGCCAGCGCCGCCGGCGCGCACCCGGTCCACGTCCCGTTCCATTATGGGCCCGAGGGTTTCACCCTGGATCACGACCGGCTGGCCGGCGCGATCACGCCGCGCACCCGGGCGATCTTCCTCAATAGCCCGGCCAATCCCACCGGCTTCGTCGCGAGCCATGCCGACCTTAAGGCCGTCCTCGCTTTGGCGCGGCGCCATGGGCTGTGGATCGTCGCCGACGAAATCTATGGGCGGTATCATTTTGCCGGGGGCCGCGCGCCCTCGTTCCATGACGTCATGGATCCGCAGGACCGCATCCTGTTCGTGCAAACCTTCTCCAAGAACTGGGCCATGACGGGATGGCGCATCGGCTGGATCGAAGCCGATCCCGCGCTCGGCCAAGTGATCGAGAATCTGATTCAATATTCGACCTCCGGCGTCGCCGCCTTCATGCAGCGCGGTGCCATCGCGGCGCTCGATGCCGGCGAAGCGTTCGTCGCGGCGCAGGTCGCGCGGGCGCGGCAGGGGCGCGATCTGCTCTGCTCCGCTTTGTCGGCGACCGGACAGGTGCGGCTCGCCCCGCCGCCGGGGGCGTTTTATCTGTTCTTCGGCATCGCGGGCGAGGATGACGTGCGCCGTCTCGGCCTGCGGCTGGTCGACGAGGCGGGAATCGGGCTCGCGCCCGGCACCGCCTTCGGGCCGGGCGGAGCCGGCTTCATGCGGCTGTGCTTCGCCCGCAGCCCGGATCAGCTCGCGATCGCAGCGGCCCGGCTCGCCGCCTGGATCGAGGGCCGGCGCGCCTGAGCGCGCCGGCTCCCGTCATGGCGATCCGCTTCTCCCCCCACCGCTGGCGCGCCGCTCTGGTGCCGACGCTTCTCACGCTGGGCGTCGCGACGCTCGGGGGAATTGCCTTCTTCCTTCTCGCCCTGCCGGCGCCCTGGATGTCGGGGGCGCTGCTCGCGACGACGGCGCTTGCTTTGAGCGGCGCTCCGGTCCGGGTGCCGGAGGCCCTGCGCTTCGTCTGCTTCCTCATTCTCGGCTGTTCGATGGGCACCGCGCTCACCCCCGGCATGCTGGGGCAGGCCGCAACCTGGCCGGTCAGCATGGCCTGCCTCGCCCTCAGCCTGGTCGGCGTCATGGCCGGGGTCACGGTGTTCCTGATGCGGGTCGCCGGCTGGAGCCGGGAAACCGCCTTCTACGCCTCGGCTCCCGGCGCGCTCGCGGCCGTTCTGTCGCTCGCCTCGGCGAGCGGCGCCGACATGCGGCGGGTCGCCTTCGCCCAAGGCGTGCGCCTGTTCCTTCTGGTGGCGCTGCTCACCCAATTGCTCGGCACCGGCGGCACGCGCGGGCCGGCCTTCGCTCCGCCGCCGGCCTCCCCGCTGCTCGATATCGGCCTCCTTCTGGCGGCGAGCCTGGCGGGCGGGCTCCTGTTCGCCCGGCTGCGCGTGCCCGGCGGGATCCTCGTCGGCGCGCTCGCGGCGAGCGGCGCGCTGCATGCCTCCGGCCTGTCCGACGCTCAGATTCCCGACGCCTTGATGGTGCCGAGCTTCCTGGTGCTCGGCGCCGGCGTCGGCGTGCGGTTCCGCGGCACCACGCGCGCCACCTTGCGCGACTGTCTCTTCGCCTCCCTCGGCGCCTTTGTGGTGGCGATGGCGGTCTCGGTGGCCTGTGCCCTGCTCGCCGCCTGGCTCACCGGGGAAGATGCCGGCAAGCTGATCACCGCCTTCGCGCCGGGTGCCCTCGAGACGATGACGGTTCTGGGTTTCGCGCTCGGCTACGATCCCGCCTTCATGAGCGCGCACCACATCTTCCGCTTCGCGGGGCTGTCCGTCGTCCTGCCGCTGGTCGCCCATCTCCTCTTCCAGGCGCGCCCCAAGGACCCGGGGCCCTGACAGCCGCGATCACAATCATGTGTCGCGCCCCTGCATTGCGCCGCAGCATCGGGCGCCGGACAAGGCCGGATCGGCATCTCGGCCGTGGCCGTTTCGGGGATTCCCTGTGCTCTTCTTCGACAATCTCGCGCTCCTGGTCGGACGCATCCTGCTCGCGGTCCTCATCCTGCCCTCGGGCGTGAGGAAGCTGATGGATCTGGCGGGAACCACCGCCTACATGACGCGCATGGGCGTCCCCGCGCCGGACGCGATGGCCGTGGCGGCCGGCGCCGCCGAGATTCTTCTGCCCATTCTGCTCCTTCTCGGCCTCCTGCCGCGCCTCACCGCGGTGCTGACCGGCGGTTTCGTCCTGGTCGCGACCCTGACGGCGCATCGCTTCTGGGAATTCTCCGAGCCCGGCCCGGCCGCGATGCAGCAGATCCAGTTTCTGAAGAATCTGGGGCTGATCGGCGGCACCATGTTCTATTTCGTGGCGGGCGCGGGCGCCTATGCGGTCGGTGCCGGACGCCGGACGCGACGCTGATTACGGCGTGACCCCGTAGCGGTGGAGGCCTGCGCCGTGCGTGCGCAGCCAGGTCTCCGCCGCCCGCCGGCCGGGAAAGATCCGTTCCACGTTCCGCCAGTAGCGCGGACCGTGATTCATCTCCAGCCGATGCGCGACTTCGTGGGCGGCGAGATAATCGAGCACAAAAGGCGGGGCGAGGATGAGCCGCCAGGAGAAGGACAAGGCGCCGTCCGCAGAGCACGAGCCCCACCGGCTCGACGTGTCGCGCAGCGTGACCGGTCCCACCTCCACCCCCAAGGCCGCCGCATGGCGGCGGACGGCATCGAGGAGATCGGCGCGGGCCTGCCGCTTCAGGAAGTCGCGCACCCGCCGCGCCACGTGCGGGGCGTCGCCCGCGACGCAGAGGAGCGCCGTGCCGTCGTCCTCCGTCTCCAGCCAGCAATTGCCGCGTGCGCCGGGACGATGAACGATCCGGTGCGGATCGCCGCGCAGCGGGACGCTGGCGCCGTCCGCAAACGGAACGGGCTCCGGCAGTCGGCACAAGCGGGTGCGGATCCATGCGGCATGGCGCTGGACGAAGGCGTCCGCGGTCGAGAGCGAGATACCGAGGGGAGCCGTCACCGCCACGTCGCGCGTCGCATTGCGCACGCGCAGCGTCATGCGGCGGGCCGTTGGATGCCGGCGCAAGGCAACCTGCAGCGCTTCCCCGTCGAGCTGAAGCTCGATCCATTCCACCCGGGGCGCGGGCGTCTTACGATCCTGTCTGCGGAACAGCATGGGCTGCACGTTAAAACCCGGCGGCGCGAATCTTCGAGGCGAGACTAGAGCACGGCCGCCGCCGGTCGCAGTGCAAAACTTTACGAGTTGAACACAGATATGCGAGCGCCCGCCGCGCGATCAGGAGGGGACGATTCGCGGCCGCAGCGCCGAGATGGACGCGCCCTCGGCCTTGCCGGCCTTGCGCGGGACTTCCTGGCTCAGGATGAAATCCGAGATTCGCGGCGCGATTTCGGCCCGGAAGCGCGAGCCGTTGAACACGCCATAATGGCCGACTTCGGGCTGGAGCCAATGGGCCCGGCGATCGTCCGGCACGCCGGGGCACAGGCGGTGGGTCGCGTAGGTCTGGCCGACGCCGGAAATGTCGTCCTTCTCGCCCTCGACCGTCATCAGAGCGACATTGCGGATCGCGTCGAGCCGCACCGGCTCGCCGCGATGGGTCATCGTGCCTTTGGGCAAAGCGTGGGTGATGAAGACCCGCTCCACCGTCTCGAGATAGAAGTCCGCATCGAGGTCCATCACGGCGAGATATTCGTCGTAAAACTCGCGGTGCTTTTCCGCGCTGTCGCCGTCGCCTTGGATGAGATGGCGGAACAGGTCGTAATGGGCGATCAGATGGCGATCCAGATTCATGGTCATGAAGCCATTGAGCTGGAGAAAGCCGGGATAGACCGGGCGCATGGCGCCGGGATGCGGCCAGGGCACGCGGGTGATGACGTTGCGCCGGAAGAAATCGATGCCGCGCTCGACCGCGAGCTGGTTCACTGCGGTCGGCGATTCCCGCGTGTCGATCGGGCCGCCCATGAGGATCATGGATTTCGGCGCGAACGGATCGCCCATCGCCTCCATGCGCGCCACCGCCATCGCCACCGGGACCGCCGGCTGGCAGACCGCGAGGACATGGCAATCGCCGCCCATGCGGCGGAAGATGGAAATCAGATAGTCGACATAATCGTCGAGGCCGAACCGGCCCTCTTGGAGAGGCACCATCTTGGCGTCGGCCCAGTCGGTGACATAGACGTCGTGGGTCGGCAGGAAGGCCTCGACCGTCCCGCGCAGCAGGGTCGCGTAATGGCCCGACATCGGCGCGACGATGACGAGGCGCGGCTGCGGCCGGCGCGGCGGATGATCAAAGGCGCGCTCGAAATGCAGCAGGCGGCAGAAGGGGCGGACCCAGACCGGATTGATATGGACCGGAACCCGCTCGCCGCCCACCATCGTATAAGGCAGGCGCCAATCCGGCTTGGCGTAGCGCCGCGTCGCGCGCTCGAACAGTTCGAGCCCGGCCGCCACCGACTTGCCCATCGGCGTATGCGCGGCGGGATTCATCGGATTGTTGAAGAACAGCCGGCTGGCATCCGCCATGGCGCGCGAGGGATTGAGCGCCGCGTGCGCCATTTCGTACATGACGTAAAGCGGGCCCGAGAGGGTCGTTCCACTCACGGCCGGCTGCTTCACAGCACCGCCGAATTCACCGATCGCCATTGGCCGATTCTCATCCTCTTTTCGGGCGCCGAGAGTGTCGCGCAAGTGTCAAACGGTCAATCTCAACGAAAGATCCATGAGTTGTTTCGGCCCGTCATACACAAATATGCTTGCGCGAGGCCGACCATTCACTGCCGGATTGTGCAATGCGGCACGCGATCACACGCGTGTGCAGACTTCCCCATCTTTCCATAACTTCTTGAATAAAGACGCTTTCGCGCGTTTCCTGGTTCCCTACCCCTGACAGGCCGCCTTTCCATGTCGCTCGCCTCCTCCGCCTTCACCAATTTCCCCCATGGCCGCTCGCTCGGCCTGCGTCTGGACACGCTGATCCGGCTGCGCTGGCTCGCGGTGGCGGGGCAGACCGTGGCCTTGTTCGTGGTCTATGTGCTGCTCGGCTTTCCCCTGCCGATCGGTCCCGCCTTGATGGTGGTGGCGCTCTCGGCGGTGGTGAACCTGCTGCTGCGCGCCCGCTTTCCGGTGGCGCGGCGGCTCAGCGACATCGCCGCCGGGCCGCTGCTCGCCTATGACGTGCTCCAGCTCACCGCGCTGCTCTATTTGACCGGCGGGCTGAACAATCCGTTCGCCCTGCTCTATCTCGCGCCGGTGATGATCTCGGCCGCCGCTTTGTCGTGGACCGCGACCGTCATTCTGGGCCTGTTTGCCATCGCCTGCGCCGGCGCGGTCGGACTCTGGCACCAGCCGCTGCCTTGGGCGGGGTCGGAGGCGCCGGTCCTGCCGGACCTGTTCCTCGCCGGCATGTGGGTGTCGATCTCGGTCTCGATCGGCTTTATCGGCCTGCATTCCTGGCGGGTGGCGGAGGAGGCGCGCGAACTCGCCGACGCTTTGGCGGCAACCGAACTCGTCCTGGCGCGCGAGCAGCATCTCTCGCAGCTCGACGGCCTCGCCGCCGCCGCCGCCCACGAACTCGGCACGCCGCTCGCCACCATCGCCCTCGTGGTCAAGGAACTGGAGCGCTCGCTCGCCGCGGACGATCCCCATGCCGAGGACATCGCGCTGCTGCGCGACCAGGTGAAGCGCTGCCGCGACATCCTCCAGACCCTCACCTCGCTCGGCTCGGGCGACGCGCCCTTCGACCGCATGCCGCTCTCCCATCTGCTCGAAGAGGTGGTCGAACCGCACCGCAATTTCGGCATCGTCATCTCGGTCGCCCTGCCGGAGGATCGCGCCGACGAGCCGGTCCTGGCGCGCAATCCCGGCCTGATCTACGGGCTCGGCAATCTGGTCGAGAATGCGGTGGACTTCGCCAGCACCCGGGTCGACCTCGAGGCGCGCTGGACCACGACGCGGATGGAGATCGTGGTGCGCGACGACGGCCCCGGCTTCGCCCCGGAGGTCAGCGACCGGATCGGCCAGCCTTACGTCACGAGCCGCGCCCGCGACCGCCAGATGGGCGCCGAGGAGGAGAGCGGCCTCGGGCTCGGCTTCTTCATCGCCAAGACACTGCTGGAGCGCACCGGGGCGAACCTGTGGGTGGAAAACCGCCAACCGCCGGCCACCGGCGCCGAGGTCAACATCTCCTGGACCCGCAGCGCGCTCGCCCTCGAGGCATAAAGGCGCGACAAAACGCCACTGACCGGCCTATTCTCTCCTCAAACCGGAGTAAAAGCCGGCGCAAGGTCCGCGTCCCCGAGTGCCGCGTCCACAAGGAAGAACATCATGGCCGACCCGATTGTGTCCGACCTCGACGGCGAGCGCTCGGTGCTGCTCGTGGATGACGACCGCTCTTTCCTGCAGCGGCTCGCCCGCGCTTTGGAAAGCCGCGGCTTCGTCGTCTCGACCGCCGAAAGCGTCGCCGAAGGGCTCGCGCAGATGGAGAACGGCGCCCCCGCTTATGCCGTCGTCGACATGCGGCTGGGCGACGGGACAGGGCTCGACGTGATCTCCGCGCTGAAGAAGCATCGCCCCGGCGCCCGCGCCGTCGTGCTCACCGGCTATGGCAATATCGCGACGGCGGTGACGGCGGTGAAGCTCGGCGCGGTGGATTATCTCGCCAAGCCGGCGGATGCCGACGATGTCGTCGCGGCCCTGATGGCGAGCGGCGATCACAAGCCGTCGCCGCCGGAAAACCCGATGTCCGCCGACCGGGTGCGCTGGGAGCACATCCAGCGCGTCTACGAATTGTGTGGACGCAATGTTTCGGAGACCGCACGGCGCCTTTCCATGCATCGGCGCACACTCCAGCGCATCCTGGCAAAGCGGGCGCCGCGATAGGCGGTCCGCCGAAGACCGCATCGGAAAAGGCGCCGTCCGGCCGATCGCCCGGACGGCGAGCCATCCAGTTTGCGCCATCGGCCGTATGCAGAGGGTCTTGCCGCCTGCGGATGCCCTGCCGACGATGCCGGCGGGAACCCCAGACGCGATGCGGAGCTTCCTGCCCATGCTGACCGCTCTTCTACTCGCCTGTGCCATGGTCGCGGTGCCTGCCGCCGCCACCGCCCAAGGCGCGCCCCAAAGCGCGTCTCAGGATCTCGCCGCCTATCGCTGGAAGGCCCGGCCTCTGATCGTGGTGGCCCCCACCGCCGAGGCGGCCGCCTTCCGCCGGCAGATGACCCTCATCCAGGCCGACCGCCCGGGGCTCGCCGAGCGCGACATGGTCGTCCTCACGGTTACGACGCCGGACGATCCGCTCCGCCGCACCCTGAATGTGCCGGCCGGGGCGTTTCAGGTGATTCTGGTCGGGAAGGACGGGCATATCGCCGAACGCTGGACCGCGCCCGCGGAGCTCTCCTCGGCGTTCGCTTTGATCGACCGCATGCCCATGCGGCGCGAAGAGATGCGCCGCGGCCAGTAGCCGAACCGGCTAAAATTCGCCGAGGCCCAGCGCGTCGGGATCGTAAAGCCGTGCCAGTCGCCCGGCCCCGGCCCGCGCGAGCCGGATCAGCAGCGCCTTGCGGGTCGCCGCGGGAAGCGGGTGGAGCGGCGCGGGCCGCACAAGTTCGGCGCCGAACGCGTCGCCGACCAGAATACCCACCGCATCCGGCAGGATCTCCAGGGGAAAATCCGGCGCCACCGCAAAGAACAGACGGTCGCAATGGAGCCGGTAGTCCGGCCATTTCCGGTCGGCCCGAAAATCGGCGATGCAGGATTTGATCTCGACGATGGCGATCTCGCCCTTGGCGTCGAGCGCGGCGATATCGGCGCGCCGACCCGAGACGAGGCCGAATTCGGGAATGCCGACCAGCCCCAAGGCGGCGAGATGGCGCAGCACACCGCGCTGCAGCGCCAGCGCCGCCGGGGATTGGCGGCCGTCGGGCCGGAGCGCCGGCTCCCCCGTCACGCCGACACCTCAAGACCGTCCTCTAACGCCTTCCGGGCCCGACGCGCGCGCTCGATGGCGGCGTTGAACTCGCCGCCGAACAGGAAGATGGTCGCGGTCAGATAGAGGAAGACGAGCGCGATCATCACCGAGGCGAGGCCGGCATAAGTGGTGACGTAATTGGCCGGGAACTCGGCGAGATAGAAACCGAAGGCGGCGGCCGCGATCAGCCACAAAGCGAGGGTCACGCCGATGCCCGGTGCGATCTCGCGCAGCGTCCGGTGACCCGCCGGCAGCCATTTGTGCGCGACGACGAGCCCGATCACGAGTACGACCGAGGTTGCACCGTAGCGCGCCAGCGTGACCGCCGGAGCAAGATGGCGCACCGCCGGGAGATTGCTCTCCACGATGCGCCAGAACAGCGGTCCGAGCACCACGAGGAAAGAGAGCGCCAGCATACCGAGCGCGCCGATCAGCACATAAGCGATCGATTCCAGCCGCAGCCGGTACCAGGCCCGCTCCTCGCGCGTCTGGTAGGCGCGATTGAGTCCGATCCGCAGGCTTTCGACGCCGTTGGAGGAGAAATAGATCGCCAGCGCGACGCCGAAGGTCAGCAGGTCCGTGCGGACATGATTGACGACATTGTAGATTTCGCGGGCGATCGGCTCCGCCACCTCGTCCGGCCAGGTGTCGAGAATGAGCTGGATGGTCTCGTTGGCCAGCGGCCGCAGATCGAGAAAGGCGGCCAGCGAGGTCACGAAAATCAGGAATGGAAACAGCGACATCAGGATCGAGAGCGCGATGTGGCTGGCGATCGCCCAGCCGTCATCGGCCGCGAAGGTCCAGAATGCATCCATGACGATGTGATAACCGCGCCGCAACATGCCGCTCTTCCGCCCGAACCTACGGATCGGAAACGCTCCCGCTTGCTTGTCGATCGGGACGCTCCCTCATTTTTTCGTCAGGAGCGGCCGAAAGCGCTGGGGCGGAGGCGCCCCGCCCTGCTCCCGTCCGGCTCGGATACGCGATCATAGCACGGCCGCGCCGCACTCAGGCCGGGATCGCCCTTACCGCACCGGCACCCTCTTCCGGACGCAGATACGCGTGCCACAGCGCCTTGTCCCCGAGCCCGTCGACGAATGCCGCATGCACCGCGATCTCGGCGTCGGTCAGGCGCGGCGGCAGCGGCACCGGCCGCGGACGGGCGGCGAGAACAGGCGCCGCCACCAGACGCGGCGCGGCGGAGGTCTCTTCCACCAGCCCCACAAGCATCGCCTGGCGCCCGCCGAGCAGCTCGCTATAGACCTCGGCCAGCAATTCGGCGTCGAGAAGCGCGCCGTGCTTCACCCGGCGCGAACTGTCGATGCCGTAGCGGTTCATCAGCACGTCGAGGCTGTTCGGCCCGCCGGGATGCTTGCGGCGGGCAAGCGCCAGCGTGTCGATGACGCGGTCGCGCGCGATCACCGGTCGTCCGGACCGCTCCAATTCGGCATTCAGGAAGCCGATATCGAAGGCGGCGTTGTGAATGACCAGCGTGTCGTCGGCAATGAAGGCCAGGAACTCGTCCGCCGTCTGGGCGAATTTCGGTTTGTCCGACAAAAACTCGGCGGACAGGCCATGAACGTTGAACGCCTCCTGCGGCATGTCCCGCTCGGGGTTCAGATAGACGTGGAAGACATTGCCGGTGAGGATCCGGTTGACCATCTCCACGCAGCCGATTTCCACCAGCCGGTCCCCGCCGAGCGGATCGAGCCCGGTGGTTTCGGTATCGAGCACGATCTCACGCATGGCTGTCCCGTCTGTCTGATCCGAAGCGGCGGCCCGGCCCGGCGAGCGCCCGCACGATGCCGCGCACCTGATGCCGCGCCGCCGGAAAGCCGCGCCCGGTATCGATGACGAAATGGGCGCGGCGGCGCTTTTCCGAATCGGCCATCTGCTTGTCGAGGATGAGGGCAAATCGCTCCGGCGTCATGCCCGGACGGGCGAGGACGCGCGCCGCCTGCACAGATTTCGCCGCGCTGACGACCGCCACCGCATCGACCCGCCCAGCCCCGCCGGTCTCGAACAGGAGCGGAATGTCGAGCACCACGAGCCGCGCCGCCGCCGCCCGCGCCGCCGCCAGAAAAGCGGCTTCCTCTTCCCGCACCAGAGGATGGACGATCGCTTCCAGGCGCTTCATCGCCTCGGGATCGCCGAGCACCTGCCGCGACAAGGCCGCCCGATCGATCGCCCCGTCGCGCGCGACGCCCGGAAAGGCCGCCTCCACCGGCGCCACCGCCGCGCCGCGATAGAGCGCATGGACGCGCGCATCGGCGTCGTAGACGGGGATGCCCGCCTCGGCGAACAGGCCGGCGGTCGCCGATTTGCCCATGCCGATCGAACCGGTAAGCCCGAGCACCCACATGCTCATGCCTCCAACTGGCCTTTGGCGCGCAGATCAGCGACGATCAGCGCGCGCAGGCCGGCATCGACCTCCGGCTGCACCCCGAACCAGCGCGCGAAGCCCGGCACCGCCTGGTGGAGCAGCATGCCGAGCCCGTCCACCGTGGCGAGGCCGCGCGCTTTGGCGGCCTTCAGGAACGGCGTCTCGAGCGGGACATAGACCGCGTCCGTCACCACGGCATCCGGCCGGGCGGCGTCGAGGTCGATTTCCAGCGGGTCGTGGCCCTTCATGCCGAGCGAGGTGGTGTTGACGACGAGGCCCGCCTCCCGCAGCGGAGCCGCGATCGCGTCCCACGCAACCGGGCGGACGCGCGGGCCGAACAAATCGGCGAGCGCCGCGGCCCGGGACAAGGTGCGATTGGCGAGATCGAGCCGCGGGACGCCCCGCTCCAGCAGGCCATGGACGATCGCCCGCGCCGCGCCGCCGGCGCCGAGCACCAGAACCGGCCGGTCGGCCGCCCAGCCCGGCGCGCCGGAATCGAGATTGGCCATGAAGCCATAGGAATCGGTATTGCCGCCGACCATCCGGCCGGTCTCGAACCAGATCGTATTCACCGCCTCCAGCCGCTGCGCCGTGGCATCGGCGACGTCGACCGCCCGGAACGCGATCTCCTTGTTCGGCGCCGTGACGTTGCAGCCGTCATAGCGGGTGGCGAGGGCCGCGAAGAAGCCCGGCGCGACCTCCGGCGGCACGTCTTCCCGACCATAAGAGCCGTCGATGCCGTGGCGGGCGATCCAATAGCCGTGAAGAAGCGGGGATCTGGAATAAGCGGCGGGATGGCCGACCACGCAGACGCGGACCGTCACGGCAGAAGCTCCTCGCCGCGCAGGAAGCCGAGCAACGGCAGAAGCGGCAGACCGAGAATGGTGAAGTGATCGCCCTCGATGCGCTCGAACAGGTGCACGCCCAGTGCCTCGAGCTGGTAGCACCCGACCGAGGCGAGGGCGGCGGGGCCCGCCGCGTCGAGATAGTCCTCGATGTCCGCCGCGGAGAGCGGACGCATCGTCAGCGCGGCGCAGTCCAGCGCCTCGAACAGGATTTCCTCGTCGCGCACGACGCAGAGCGCGGCATGCAGCACATGGGTCCGTCCGGCGAGCCGGGAGAGCTGGAGCGCAGCCGCGGCCCGGTCCGGCGCCTTGTGGAACAGCGTCCCGCCGAGCGCCAAGGTCTGGTCGGCGCCGAGCACGTAGCGCTCGGGTCCGACCCGGGCCGCTCCGGCGAACGCCTTGGCGCGGGCGAGAATGCGCGCGATGTCGTCCGGCGCGGCCTCGGCGGCGGGCGCATCGGCTTCGATGCGGCGTTCGTCCACCACCGCCTCGACCGTCTCGACCGGCAGGCCGGCCGCTTCGAGAAGGGCGCGCCGCACTGCGCTCCGCGAGGCGAGCGCGAGCGGGGCGGTCCCGCGCCACAGGCCCGTACCCGGCCGGCTCATGTCTCGACGATGCTCCGCCGCCGCCGTTCGGAGAGATGTCCGATGATCGCCGCCGCCGTCTCTTCGATCGAGCGCCGCGTCACGTCGATCTGCGGCCAGCCGTGGCGGGCGCAGAGCCGGCGCGAATAAGCGAGTTCCTCCGACACCGCCTCGCGGTCGACATAGGACGCGCTCGGATTTGCGGCATTGAGGCCGAGTAGGCGGTTCTGGCGGATCTCCACGATCCGGTCCGGGCTCGCGACCAGCCCGACGACGAGCGGTTTCTTGAGCTTTTCGATATTGGCCGGCAGGGGCACGTTGGGCACCAGCGGGATGTTGGCGGTCTTTACCCCGCGATTGGCGAGATAGATCGAGGTCGGCGTCTTGGAGGTGCGCGAGACGCCGATCAACACCACGTCGGCCTGTTCCAGATCCTCGGTGAGGTGGCCGTCATCGTGCATGACGGTGAAATTCAGCGCGTCGATCCGCTTGAAATAGGTCGCGTCGAGCGCATGCTGGCCGCCGATGCGCGGCTGCGGCTCGCCGCCGAGATAGGCCTGGAAGAGCTGGACCACCGGCGCGAGCACCGAAAGAAAGGGCACGCCCAGCTCCCGGCAGCGCTGCTTCAGCCGCTCGCGGATCTCCTTGTCCACCAGCGTATAGAGCACGATGCCGGGATTGCCCTCGATCTCGATCAGGACCCGTTCGAGCTGCGTCATCGAGCGGACGAGCGGGTAGACGTGCTCGATCGGCAGGACGTTGGAATATTGCGCGCAGGCCGCCCGGCCGACATTGATCAGCGTCTCGCCGGTCGCGTCGGACACCAGATGAAGGTGAAAATAGGCCGGCTGCGCAACCTTCTCGCCGCTCACGCGTTCGTCTCCCGGCAAGCCTGTGGACAGCCGGTGCAGGAAGGCATGCCCGGCACGCCCATGCAAGCCGATCCTGAGAATAGCGGGCACCGTCATCCACATTTCGCGCCGCGGGGACAGGATCCGACCCCTGCCTGTGGAGCGGTGTGGACGGGCCGCATTAACCCTTTTTTAACCTGTGTGGCAGCGGGATCGGCCGCTGCGGGGCCGCGTCGAAACGCAGCGCTTCCTGTGGAGCGGTTGTCGACGGCGCTGCGAATGGTTAATCAACCGTGAAGACTCTACAGACTCTCTCTTTAAAGAAGATTCTCTTTTATTGGACGGGATGGGAATGATCCGCGCGCCGGCGACCGCTTCGCCCTTCCTCGCCGTGCTCGACGGATCGGTCTCCGATCCTCCGCCGCTCTGGATGATGCGCCAGGCGGGACGCTACCTTCCGGAATATCGCGACGTCCGCGCCAAGGCCGGCGATTTCCTGACGCTGTGCTACACGCCGGACCTCGCCGCCGAGGTGACGCTCCAGCCGATCCGCCGCTACGATTTCGACGCCGCGATCATCTTTTCGGACATCCTCGTCATTCCCCACGCGCTCGGCACCGGGCTGCGCTTCGAGGCGGGCGAGGGCCCGCGGCTCGATCCGGTGACCGACGGGGCGGGGCTCGCGCGCCTGTCCGAGACGCTGGATCCGGCGCGCACCGGGCCGGTCTACGAGGCGATCGCCCGGACCCGGGCGAAGCTCTCCGCCCGCACCGCCTTGATCGGCTTCTGCGGCGCGCCCTGGACGGTCGCGACCTACATGGTCGCCGGCCGCGGGACCGACGATCAGGCGCCGGCGCGGCTCGCCGCCCTGCGCGATCCGGACTTTTTCCAGGCGCTGATCGACCTCCTGGTCGAGACCTCGATCGCCCATCTCGCCGGCCAGATCGAGGCCGGGGCGGATGCGGTGCAGATTTTCGACACCTGGGCCGGCGTGCTCGATCCCCGCTCGTTCGAGCGCTGGTGCCTCGATCCCCTGGCGCGGATCGCGGCGGGACTGTGGGCGCGCCATCCCGAGGCGCGGATCATCGCCTTCCCGAAGGGTGCGTCGGCTGCGGCTTTGGCGCGGATCGCGGCGCTGGGCGTAAATGCGGTCGGGCTCGACTGGACCGCGGACCGCGTTTCGCTGCGCAAGCTTGGGGACAAGGTCGCGCTCCAGGGCAATCTCGACCCGCTGCGGCTGATCGCCGGCGGGCCGCAGCTCGACGAGGAAATCCTGCGCATTCGCAGCGACTTCGAAGGCGTCCGGCACATCTTCAATCTGGGCCACGGGATCAAGCCGGAGACCCCGCTCGCCCATGTGGACCGGCTGGTGGAGAAAGTCCGCGGACCGCTCTGAAACCGGGGATTGTGCGATCCCCGCTTGGCCGGGGCGGTGCAACCGTGGCAGAAATGGTGCGCTTCACCTCCGGCCGGACCGCGCATGCTCTATTTGTGGATCAAGGCCCTGCACATCGTCGCGCTGATCTCCTGGATGGCGACGCTGCTCTATCTGCCGCGCCTGTTCGTCTATCATTGCGGCGCGCCCGTCGGCGCGCAGCAATCGGAGACGTTCAAGCTGATGGAACGCCGCCTGCTGCGGCAGATCGGCAATCCGGCGATGATCGTGACCTGGCTCGCCGGGCTGTATCTGCTCTACGAAGGCGGCTGGATCGTCGCCGGCTGGATGCATGCGAAATTGCTGCTGGTGCTCGGGCTCTCCGCCTTCCACGGCCTTCAGGCGAAATGGCTGAGGGAGTTCGCGGACGACCGGCGCGACCGCAGCGCGCGCTTTTTCCGGATGGTGAACGAGATCCCGGCGCTGCTCATGGTGGGCATCGTCGTCCTGGTCGTGGTCAAGCCGTTCTGATGCGAGCGCCGTGACATGAGCCCCAAGCGCCAGATCCACGAGCCCGGTCACCGCCGCAAATTCCTCGTCATCGTCGACGAGACGCCGGAATGCGATCGCGCGGTCTATTATGCCAGCCGGCGCGCGGCGCGGACCGGCAGCGGGCTGGTCATGCTCGGCATTCTGGAATTGGCGGAAGTGCGCCAGCAATGGCTCGGCGTCGCCGATCTGATGCGCGCCGAGGCGACCGAAGCGATGCAGGAGCGGCTGGATCATTTCTCCGCACGGGCGCGGCAGATTTCCGGCGTCGCGGCGGAGCACGCGATCCGCGAGGGGCCGCAGGACGAGGCGCTGCTCGCGCAGATCGCGGAGGACCGCGACATCGCCGTCCTCGTTCTCGCCGCCGGCACGGATACGGAAGGGCCGGGTCCCCTGGTCGGCCTTCTGGCCGGTCCCGCCTCGGCGCGCTTCCCGGTCCCGGTCACGATCGTGCCCGGCGCCCTCTCCGACGAGGACCTCGACGCATTGGCCTGAGCCGCCATGCAGAAAGTTCGCCGCGCGGGCGTGCAACGCCGCGCCCAGCGGATAGACTCCCGCCAAGCCGGCATTCGGCCGATCGGGGAGGGTAAGCGTGAAGCTGTTCGAGGCGCGTCGGGCGGCGACGCTGGAGGATGTCTCCTGGCTCCGCAAGGCGCTGCGGCGCCGGTTCGCCGAACTCCGCATCGGGGCCGACATCGCCGACGAGATCGTGCTGGCAGTCGCCGAACTGGCGGCCAATCTGGTGAGCCACGCCGCTCCGGCGCCCCGCGAACTGGCGCTCGAAGCGGTTCTCGACGGCATCGTTCTCACCTTGACCATCGAGGATGACGGCGGGCCGTTCGACGCCTTCGAGAGCAAGTGGGCGCGCGCCTCGCTGGCCGGCGTCGAGGACGGCACGTCCGGCCGCGGCCTTGCTCTGGCGCGCCGCGCCCTCGACCGCGTCACCTATTCACCCGGCCCGCCGAACCGGCTGACCGCGCGGCGGCAATTGTCGCGGCGGCGGCCGCTCCTTCTGGTCGTCGAGGACGAGGACCTGCTGCTCGAAACCTATATGGACCTGCTCGAACCGCATTACCGCGTGCTCGCCGCCCGGACCTTGCCGGAGGCGCTCGCCCTCGCGCGCGACAGCACGGTCGACCTCATCCTCACGGATTTTCACCTGGGGACCGAGCCCGGCACGGCGCTCGTGACCGCCCTGGAGGACGACAGCGAGCGCCTGCCGGTGCCGATCGTGATGATCACGGGCGATTCGAGCGTGCGGGTCCAGGCACTGGAATTCGGCGTCGATACGTTTCTCACCAAGCCGGTCCAGCCGACCGCCCTGCTCGAAACGGTGAAGCTCGCTCTTCTGCGCGCGACCCGGCAGCGCGCGCGGCTGCTGCGCTATTTCGGCCTTGCGCTCGAAAAACTGGTCCGCCCGGCTTTGCCGGAACGGCTCGGGCCCTTCAATCTGGCACTGCAATGGGAGACCGCCGATATCGGCGGCGGCGATCTGGTGGTGCATCTGCCCCGCGCCGGGGCGGACCGGATCGTGCTCGCCGACATTATGGGCCATGGCATCGATGCGAAGGCCGGGGCGGTGGCGCAGGCGGCCATGATCCGCGCCCTCGATGTCGGTGCGCAGCTCGGGCCGTCGCACTATCTGACCCGCTGGTCCAACCTCGTGTTCTCGGAACCCGGCTTCGACGCGGCGATGGCGACCGCTCTGGTGATCGATCTGTGGGAAGACGGGGCGATCGAAATCGCCTCCGCCGGGCATCCCTATCCGACCCTGATCTCACGCGGCGGCGTGCGCAGCGTCGTGGTGGATGGCCCGCTCCTCGGCTTCGCGCCGAACGCCCGCTATGAAAGCGTCCAGCTTCGGCTGGAATGGGGCGATCGCCTGCTGCTCGCCACCGACGGGCTCGATCCCGCCGAACTCGCGAGCGGGGGCGCCTGTCCCGACTGGCTCATCGCGGTGATCCAGGCGAATGCCCGGAAGCCGCTGCGCACCGTGCTGCGCAATGCCGGCGCGCGCATCACCGACCGGCTGGGGCCGGACCCCGAGGACGACTGGACCCTGGTCCTGATCGAAGGCATTTCGGCGGCCCAGCGGGCGGGCGCCCTGCCGAGCATGGCCCTGCCGCCGCCCGATATGCCAGCGATCCCGCCCGGACCCCGCCTGGCCGCTCCAGTTGCGGAACCGGATCCGTCCGCTTCCGCAGCTTTGGCCGCGGCGCCGGATCCAAGCGGTGTCGGCGCGCTGCGCCGCGCGGTCGGCGAAGACAGTTT
Source organism: Aquabacter spiritensis (assembly GCF_004346185.1). Lineage (GTDB taxonomy): Bacteria > Pseudomonadota > Alphaproteobacteria > Rhizobiales > Xanthobacteraceae > Aquabacter > Aquabacter spiritensis. Next base: position 70,178 of record NZ_SMAI01000003.1, read on the forward strand.
CCGCGGGCTCGCCTTGCGCTTCGTCGACAATGCCACCCGCCGGTTCGGCGAGTGGGAGGATCTGGTGGCCGAGGGCGATGCCGAGGCGCTGACGCCGACGGCGCATGCCTTTGCCGGCGTGCTCGGGCAGTTCGGCCTCACCGCGACCGCGGCGCTGGTGCGGCAGGTCGAGCACGAAACCGACCCCGCGATGCGCCTTGCGCTCGCGCGCCAGGTCGCCGCGCAGGGGCGTCCGGAACTGGTGGCGTTCCAGGCCTGGCTCGACTCTCCCCCCTCCGAGACCGTGTGATCGCGGCACTCTGCAAGCAGAAGTGCGTCTTGCCCTGGGGCTATCCGGGTGTCAAACCCTGTAACCCGTCGCCACTTGGAGCAGATGCATGGATGATCGCCCCAAGGTGCAAGAAGATACCTCCGAAACGTACCCTGAGATCGCGGCGACCGGGCGGAGGAAGCGCCGATGGGCGGCCCCTAAATGCATATTGATACCTCTCCCCGGGCTGACGCAGGGTGGTATCAACTTCGGACCGGAAGAACTCGTCCGCACCTCCTGACAGTGTTTTGGGCGCTGGCCAGGGGGGCCCGCATCAGGGCATGGCCTCCAGCGCCCGCGCGAAGAAATCCGGGCCGCCGAAATTGCCCGATTTGAGCGCGAACCGCATCTCCAGGGGCGCCCCGACGGTGGCGAGGACCGGCACGCCGGCGGCGATTTCCGGCCCCAGGAGAAAGGCGGGAAGGCCGAGCCGGTCGACCACCGCGCCCGACGTCTCCCCGCCGGCCACGACCAGCCGCCGCACGCCGGCCGCGACCAGACCTTCCGCGAGATCGGCGCTCGCCTGTTCGATGGCATGGCCGGATTCGGTGCGCCCGAACCGCGCCTGGAGCGCGGCGACCTCCTCCGGCGTGCCGCTCGCGGCAATCAGCACCGGACCGTGCGGCAAGCGCTCGCGCGCCCAGGCGAGCGCTTCGGCGACGGCGCGCGCGCGCTCCGTCACCAAAGCGGCGCCGGCGAGGCGCAGGACCGGCAGGACGGTCTCGGCGATGCGAATCTGTTCCAGGGTCGCGGCCGCGCAGCTTCCGGCGAGGATCGCCGCCGGACCGCCGAGCGCGGCGAGGGGCGCGGCCGCGGTTGCCCGGTCCGGGCCGGCGCGGCCCAGCGCCCGTGCCAGGCCGAGGCCGAGCCCGGACGCGCCCACCGACACGGGCTGATCGAGGGCGACGATTCCCATGACCTCCAGGTGCCGCTCGAACACGGCATCGGCGATCGCCGCGCCGATCCCGGTTTCCGCCAGCGCGGCACAGCGGGCGCGCACGGCCTCCGGGCCGGCTTCCATGGTTGCGAGGTCGATCAGGCCGATCCGACCTGCCGATTGCCGCGCCAGCACCCGCACGAGGTTGGAATCGTGCATCGGATTGAGGGGATGATCCTTGAGCGGGCTCTCGGAGAGCGGCACCGTGCCGACGAAGAGATGGCCCTGATAGACCGTCCGCTGGGTCTCGGGAAAGGCCGGCGAGACCAGGATCGTGGCGGCGCCGAGATCGGCCCGAAGCGCGTCCATGACCGGGCCGATATTGCCGGCATCGGTGGAATCGAAGGTCGAGCACACCTTGAACATCACATGGGCGGCGCCCCGCTCGGTCAGCCAGCCGCACGCGGCGCGCGACAGCGCCACCGCGTCGTCGGCGGGGATGGCGCGGCTCTTCAGGGCCACGACGACCGCGTCGACGTCCGGGAGCGCGAGCGCGGGGTCGGGCACGCCGATGGTCTGGACCGTGCGCAGGCCGGCCTTGGTCAGGGTGTTGGCGAGGTCCGACGCGCCGGTATAATCGTCGGCGACGGCACCGAGGCGCAAAGTCATGACTGGGGCTCTCCGGGAAGACTGACGCCGCCGAGCTGGGCATAGAGGCGGGCGAGCGAGGCATCGTCGTCGCGGCCCATGCCGGCGCCCGCCGCGGCGAGATAGAGCTGGAGCGCGGCGGCGGCGAGCGGCACCGGGAAGCGGGCGTCGCGGGCCATGTCCTGGACGATGCCGAGATCCTTGACGAAAATCTCGACCGCGCTGAGCGGCCGGTAATCACCGGCCAGCACATGCGGCATGCGGTTCTCGAACATCCAGCTGTTGCCGGCCGAGGCGGTGATCACCTCATAGACCTTGGCGAGGTCGAGCCCCTGGCGCGCGGCGAAGGTGAAGGCCTCGCAGGCGGCGGCGATATGGATTCCGGCCAGCAATTGGTTGACCATCTTGAAGGCGGCGCCGGTGCCGGGCTCCGGGCCCAGTTCGTAGATTTTCGCCGCCATCGCGTCGAGCGCGGGCCGCGCTCTGGCGAAGGCGTCCGGGCTGCCGGAGGCCAGCACCGTCAGCGCTCCGGTCGCGGCGCGGGCGGCACCGCCCGAGATCGGCGCGTCGAGATAGAGCCGACCGCCGTCGGTGACCCGCCGCGCCAGATCGCGCGCGCGCTCGGGATCCATGGTGGCGCAGGAGACGAACACCGCGCCGTCGGGCAAGGCCGCCGCCGCTCCGTCCGGCCCGAACAGCACCGCTTCGGTCTGGGCGGCATTGACGACGACGCCCACCGCGATTCCGGCGCCGTCCGCCGCTGCGGCGGGACTGGCCGCGCCCCGCCCGCCGGCGGCGACAAAGCGCGCGACCGCGTCGCCGGAAGGATCGAAGCCGACGACGTCGAAGCCGGCCCGCAGCAGGCTGAGCGCCATGCCGCTTCCCATCGAGCCGAGGCCGAAGACGGCCGCTCTGTGCAAATCAGGTTCCGCCATGGTGTCCTCCCGGCGCCGGGGGCCGGCGCCCGCGGGGTCTGCGCCCCTTGGACCCCTGGTTAGGCCGGCGCGCCCGCCCTGCCAAGGGCGGATGCGACGGGCCGTCTTGCGGCCGCGGGCGCGACGTGGAAGATGGCGGAAAAGGGGGCACCATCATGTCCGACGCCCGGCTGCGCGAGGAGATCTGCCGATTTGCCCGCTCGCTGTTCGAGCGCGGCCTCACGCCCGGCGCATCGGGCAACATCTCGGTGCGGCTGCCCGACGGCGGATGGCTGGCGACCCCGACCAACGCCTCGCTCGGCCATCTCGATCCGGCCCGGCTGTCCCGGCTCGACGCGCAGGGTCGGCTGGTCGCAGGCGACCCGCCGACCAAGGAATTGCCGCTGCATTCCGCGCTGTACGACACCCGCACCGGGGCGCAGGCCATCGTCCACCTGCATTCCACCCATGCGGTGGCGGTTTCGATGCTGCCGGAGATCGACCCGGCCTGCGTGCTGCCGCCGCTGACCGCCTATTCGCTGATGCGTGCCGGGCAGGTGGCGCTCGTGCCCTATTATCGGCCGGGGGATCCGGCGGTGGCCGACGCGATCAAGGGGCTGGCGGGGCGCTATGCCTCGGTCCTGCTCGCCAATCACGGGCCGGTCGTGGCCGGGGCGAGCCTCGAGGCGGCGGTGTTCGCGATGGAGGAACTGGAGGAGACGGCGAAGCTCCATCTCCTGCTGCGCAATCTCAATCCGCGCCTGCTGACGCCGGCGCAGATCGCGGACCTGGTCGAGGTGTTCGGCGTGGACGTGCCGGCGCCGCATGCCCACGGACCCGCGGCGGGCGGGGCGGGGACGGCGCCGCCGGAATAGGCCAAATAGGCCGCGGCGCCGCCCAAGCCGGCTATTGCGGCGGGCGGAAGCCCGTCTGGCCGACATAGCCGGCGGCGGCGATGCCGGCGAGGCAGCAGATTTCGTCATTGTCGGAGGTGTCGCCGGAGATCCCGACCGCGCCGATCACGTCGCCGCCGGAGAGGATCAGCACGCCGCCGGCGACCGGCACGAAGCGTCCGCCGCTCGCCGCCATCAAGGCGTTCATGAAGTGCGGGACCTTGACGGCCCGCTCGCCGAGTTCGCGCGAGCCGAAGCCCATGCCGAGCGCGCCCCAGGCTTTGCCGATGGCCACGTCCGGCCGCAGGATGCCGGAGCGGTCCTCCCGCTTCAGCGCGACGAGGTGGCCGCCGGCATCGAGCACCGCCACGGTGAGGGGCTCGAACGCCATTTCGCGCCCCTTGGCGAGCGCGGCGTCGACGATTTCGAGGGCCTTGGTCAGGGAAATGCTCACGGTGCGTCCTCCGTTCGGTTCCGCTCAGTCGCGGGCCTTGTTCGGCCAGTAGCCGGCCAGCATGGAGCCGTCCTTCTCGCCGAGCCCGCGCGCGGAGGCCTCGTCATAGACGCCGAGCGTCGCCGCCGTCACCGGCAGATCGATGCCCATCTCGCCCGCTTCGGCGATCATGGTGCGCAGATCCTTGCGGATGCCGTCGACCGAGAAGGCCGCGGCCCCGGTGTCGCCGCCGGCGAGCGCGACGGCGATCGGGTCGGCCCGCATCTTCAGCACGTTCATCCCGCCCGACGTGTCGGTGAAGAAATCCACCAGCCATTTGGTGTCGAGCCCGACCTTGCCGCACAGCGCATAGGCCTCGCCGAGCGCCTGATAATAGACCAGCAGCGGCAGGTTGATGGCGAGCTTCATGGCGGCGCCCGCGCCGACCGGGCCGACATGCTCGACGCGGCGGCAGAGCTGGTCGAGCAGCGGCTTCGCCCGGGCGAAATCCGCATCCGTCCCGCCGGCGAGGCCGAGCAGCTTGCCGGTGCGGGCGGGGCCGGTCGTGCCGCCGACCGGACATTCCACGAAGGCGGCGCCGGCGGCGCGGACCTTCTCGGCCAGCGCGACCGCCTCCTTCGACAGGACGGTGCTCATCTCGACCACCAGCAGGCCGTCCGGCCGGGCGGCGAGGATGCCGCCGTCGCCCTCATAGACGGCGCGCAGCGCGGCGCCGTCGAGCAGGCTGGAAACGATCACTTCGTTGCCCTCGACCAGGGCGCCCGGGGTGGGCACGGTCTTGGCGCCGGCATCGGTGAGGGGCTTCAGTTTGTCGGTGCTGCGGTTCCACACCGTGACGTCGTGGCCGAGCTCCAGCAGGTGCAGCGCCATCGCCGTCCCCATGCGTCCCATGCCCGCAAAGCCGATCTTCATTGGCCCGACCCTCCTCCGATTGCCGCCGGCGCGGCGGCTTTTTTGGCTTGCTAATTATCAACCGATCACTAGCATGTTCGCAAAGAAGCGCACAAACATGCGTCAAGAACAAGAAACAAAAGCTCTGGGAGGAGCAAAATGGCCACGATGCAAGCAGGGCTCACGCAGCCGGCCGCGAAGTCGAAGCAACCTTACCCAGCGTTCACCGAGACACGCGCCGGCATGCGGATCCTCTGGGACGTGCCGATTGCGATGGATGACGGCCTCGTCGTGCGCGCCGACGTGTTCCTGCCGATGGCCGAGGGCCGCTATCCGGTGATCCTGACCTACGGTCCCTATGCCAAAGGCCTCGCCTTCCAGGAAGGCTATCCCTCCGCCTGGCATCGGATGGCGGAAAAGCATCCCGACGTCACCGCCGGCTCGTCCAATCTGTTCCAGGCCTGGGAGGTCGTCGATCCCGAGAAATGGGTGCCGCACGGCTATGCCTGCGTGCGCGTGGACAGCCGCGGCTGCGGCACCTCGCCCGGCTATGTCGACCCGTTCGGCCCGCGCGAGCAGAAGGATTTCTACGACTGCATCGAGTGGGCCGCGGTGCAGGACTGGAGCAACGGCAAGATCGGGCTGAACGGCATTTCGTATTTCGGCTCGAACCAATGGCACGTCGCCAAGCACAAGCCGCCGCATCTCGCCGCCATGTGCATCTGGGAAGGCTCGGCCGACTGGTACCGCGACATGACGCATCATGGCGGCATCCTCTCGACCTTCTGGGCCAATTGGTACGACATGCAGGTCAAGACGGTGCAATACGGCATCGGCGAGGCCGGCCGGCGCAGCAAGGCGCACGGCCAATTGGTCTGCGGGCCGGAACTCCTCTCCGAGGACGCCCTGGCCGCGAACCGCTGCGATTTCGGCGCCGAGATCCGCGCCCACCCGCTCGACGACACCTATCACAAGGACCGCTCGCCGGTCTGGGACGACATCGAGGTTCCCTTCCTCTCGTCGGCCAATTGGGGCGGCCAGGGGCTGCATCCGCGCGGCAATTTCGAGGGCTTCGTGCGCGCCGCCTCCAAGGACAAGTGGCTCGAAGTGCACGGCATCGAGCACTGGACCCACTTCTACACCGATTATGGCCGCGAGCTGCAGCTGCGTTTCTTCGACCATTTCCTCAAGGGCGCGGACAATGGCTGGGACACGCAGCCCCGCGTCCTGCTCCAGGTGCGCCATGTCGGCGAGACATTCGTCGAGCGCGAAGAGCACGAATGGCCGCTCGCCCGCACCCAATGGACCAAGTTCCATCTGCACGCCAAGAATGGCCGTCTCGACACCGAGCCGGTGAAGGCGGAGCGCACTTTGTCCTTCGAGGCGATGGGCGCCGGCCTCACCTTCCTCTCCGCCCCCATGGCCGAGGACACCGAGATCACCGGCCCGATCGCCGCCAAGATCTTCGTGTCCTCCTCCACCCCCGACGCCGATCTGTTCCTGGTGCTGCGGGTGTTCACGCCGGATCTGAAGGAAGTCACCTTCCAGGGTGCGATCGACCCGAACACGCCGATCGCGCAGGGCTGGCTGCGGGCCTCGCACCGCAAGCTCGACCCGGCTTTGTCCGAGCCCTACCGCCCGTATCACACGCATGACGAGAAGCAGCCCCTGACGCCGGGCGAGACGGTGGAGCTGGACATCGAGATCTGGCCGACCTCGATCGTTGTGCCCAAGGGCTATCGGATCGGCCTCAGCGTGCGCGGCAAGGATTACGAGTGGCCGGGCGGTTCCGGCGGCAAGCTCTCCAATTTCAAGAACGAGCTGACCGGGTGCGGGCCCTTCCTGCACAACGATCCGCTCGACCGTCCGCCGGAGGTGTTCGGCGGCACCACGACGCTGCATTTCTCGCCCGATCGCGAGTCCTACGTCCTGCTGCCGATCATACCGGCACGCTGACGCCGCGCCCTCTGGCGCCGCTCCCTTGCGAGACCGGCCGCGCGCCAACGCGGCCCGGCTCGCCTCCCGGCCCGGCCCTCCGGACCGCCCACGACCAGAAGCCACATCGAAGCGAAGACAAATCGACAAGAGGCGGAACATCCGCCCGTCCACTGGGAAAGCCAAGGAGAAGAGCCATGAGGATAGATCGCAGAAGCGTTCTGAAAGGCATTGGCGCGGGCGTCGGCGTCGCCGCGCTCGGCGCTCCGGCCGTGCGCGCCCAGGCCAAGCCGGTGCGCATCGGCTTCATGACGGTGAAGACCGGGCCGCTCGCCTCGGGCGGCATCCAGATGGAGCAGGCGCTCAATCTCTATCTGAAAGAGCGCAACAACATGATGGCCGGGGTTCCGGTCGAGCTCTACACGGTCGATACCGGCGGCGCGCCGGCCGTCGCCCGCACCAAGATGCAGGAATTGGTCGAGCGCAACGGCATCGCCGCGATGATCGGCCCGCTCTCCACCCAGGAGGCGCTGGCGCTCGACGATTATATCCGCGAGACCAAGACCCCGACCATCTCGGTCGCCGCCGCCGACGACATGACCCAGCGCCGCGCCAATCCCTGGTTCGTGCGCGTCACCTCCACCTCCTCGCAATGCGCGCAGGTGATGGGCGACTATGCCGCCAAGGATCTGAAGTACAAGCGCTGCTCGACCATCGCCGACGACATCGCCTATGGCCACGAACAGAATTCCGGCTTCCAGCGGGTGTTCGAGGAAGAAGGCGGCAAGATCGTCCAGAAGCTCTGGCCGCCGCTCGCCGTCCCGGACTATGGAACCTATATCGCCCAGATCAATACCAAGGTCGACGGCATGTTCGCGGCCTTCGCCGGCTCGAACGGCTTCCGCTTCTTCCGCCAGTTCAACGAATACGGGCTCAAGGGCAAGATCCCGCTGCTCGGCGGCATGACGGCGTTCGACGAGAGCCTGCTCCAGCAGATGGGCGACGACGCCATCGGCCTGCTTTCGGTGAACTATTATTCCGCGACCATCGACACCGCGACCAACAAGAAGTTCGTGGCGGGCATGGTGCGGGACTACAAGGTCGAGCCCGGCTATTACGGCGCGGCGACCTATACGGCCGGAGCGGTGCTCGAAGCCGCGCTGAAGACCACCGGCGGCAAGGACGACAAGCAGGCCTTGATGAATGCACTGCGCACCAACAAGGTGGAGGACACGGTCCGTGGTCCCGTGGCCTTCGACAAATACGGCAATGCGGTCGGAAACATTTATATCCGGCGGGTCGAGAAACAGAACGGCCGGCTGGTGAATGCGGTCATCAAGACCTACGAGAACGTCAGCCAGTTCTGGAAGTACAATCCGGAAGAGTTTCTGAAGAATCCGGTCTATTCGCGCGACTATCCGCCGGCCAAGTTCCTCGAGAACTGAGGCCGGGCGCCCGTTCGGCGCCGACACCGACGATCATGGCCGGGGCGACCCGGCCATTGACGGCGCCGCGCAGGCTTGCGCGACGCCGCTCGCGCGGATGCCGGGCGCGCCCGGCTCGGATCGTGCTTCACCCTTCAGAGGACGACCAGAATGCAGTTCTGGCTCATTCAGACCCTCAACAGCATTGCCTTCGGCGGCCTGCTGTTCCTCCTGTCGTCGGGCTTCTCGCTGATCTTCGGCCTGATGCGCATGCCCAATCTCGCGCACGGGGCCTTCTTCATGCTGGGCGCCTATTTCGGCGCGACCTTCATGAATTGGGGGGCCAATTTCTGGATCGCGGCGCTGCTCTCCGGGCTCGCGGTGGGCGTGCTCGGCGTCATTCTGGAACGCGGTTTGCTGCGCAAGCTGGCCGGCAACGCCCAGGGCCAGGTGCTGGTGACGCTCGGCGTCTCCTTCATCATCGCCGATGTCTGCCTGATGGTCTGGACCGGGGATCCGGTTCCGGTCCCCGCCCCGCAATGGGCGCGCCCGCCCATGTTCCTGATGGGCTACGCCTTCCCGACCTATCGCCTGGTGGTCCTGGTGATCGCGGTGATCGCGGCCGTGCTGCTCTATCTGCTGATGGAGCGCACCCGGCTCGGCGCCATGATCCGCGCCGGCGTCGACGACATGGAGATGGCGCGCGGCGTCGGCATCCGCGTCTCGCTGCTCTTCATGATGGTGTTCATGCTCGGGGCAGCGCTCGCCGGGCTCGGCGGGACGATCGGGGGGCCGATCATGCAGGCCTATCCCGGGCTGGATGCGGACATGCTGCCGCTGGCGCTGGTGGTGGTGATCCTCGGCGGCGTCGGCAGCCTCATGGGCGCCTTCGTCGGCAGCTTCGCGGTCGGCTTCATCTATAATTTCGGCACCGCTCTGTTTCCCGATTTCGCTTACGTCATCCTGTTCCTACCCATGGTCGCGGTGCTCGTCCTGATGCCCGAGGGCCTGTTCGCGGGGTCGCGCCAATGACCCGCTCTTTCATCGCCCTCCTCCTCATCGCCGTCCTCCTGGCGCTCGTGCCGTTCATGATGGACGACTTCTTCATCAATCTCTGCAGCCAGATCCTGTGCTACGCGCTGTTCGCGGTGAGCCTCAATCTCATCGTCGGCTATGGCGGCATGACCTCGCTCGGCCACGCCGCCTATTTCGGCATCGCGGCTTATGCGGTGACCTGGCTGCACACGGTCGCCGGCTGGGATCATCTGACCTCGGCGATCGGCGCGGTCGGGGTCGCGACCGGGACCGCCGCGGTGTTCGGCGTGCTGGCGCTGCGCGCCAGCGGCCTGTCCTTCCTGATGATCACCCTCGCCCTCGGCCAGATCGTCTGGGGCGTCGCCTATCGCTGGGTGGCGCTCACCCAGGGCGACAACGGCATGCGCTTCCCCCAGCGGCCGGCCCCGTTCGGCATCGATATCAACGGCGCGATGAGCTTCTATTACTTCTCGCTGATCGTCTTCGCGGTGTCGGTCTATGTAATCTGGCGGGTGGTGAATTCCCCGTTCGGCGCCTCGCTGCGGGGCGCCCGCGACCAGCCTCGGCGCATGCGGATGCTCGGCCACGACGTCTGGATGATCCGCTGGGCGGCGTTCGTCATGTCCGGCTTCTGGGCCGCCGTCGCCGGACTGCTGTTCGTCTATTACCAGAAGTTCGTCAGCCCCTATGCGGTCTCGCTCCAGCAGTCCGCCGAGGTGCTTCTGATGACCATTCTCGGCGGCGCCTCGACGCTGACCGGGCCGATGGTCGGCGCGATCATCGTCACTTTGGTGAAGAATGTCGCCTCGACCTATGTCGAGCGCTGGAACGCGCTGCTCGGCCTGATCTTCGTGCTCGCGGTCGTGTTCATGCCGACCGGCCTGGTTCCGGGCTTCCGCCGGCTGATCAGCCGCAAGAAGCCCGCCGCCGCCCCGGCCGACGAGACGGCCACCCCGCCCGCCGCTGCGCCGGAGCGCGCCTCATGATTCCCGCCCTCGAAATCACCGGCCTGTCGAAGCGCTTCGGCGGCCTCGTCGTCACCCGCGACATCACGATGCGGATCGCCCCGGGCGAGCGGCGGCTGATCATCGGCCCGAACGGGGCGGGGAAGACCACCCTGTTCAACCAGATCACCGGAGATCTGCGCCCGGATGCCGGCTCGGTCCGGCTGTTCGGCGAGGAATTGCTGAAGCTGCGCACCAAGGACCGGGTGGCCAAGGGCCTCGCGCGCACCTACCAGATCCTCACTTTGTTTCCGCAGGACACGCTGCTGCACAATGTCGTCCTGGCGCTGCTCGGTCTGCGCGGCGAGCGCTGGGATTTCTGGCGCGCGCTGCGGCGCCGCTCGGAACTGTTCGACCTCGCGCACGACGCGCTCACCCAGGTCGGGCTCGGGGGGAGCGGCGACCGCCTGGTCGCCGAGACCTCCTATGGCGAGCGGCGCCGGCTCGAACTCGCCATGGCGCTCGCCCAGAAGCCCAAACTGCTGCTGCTGGACGAGCCGCTCGCCGGTTTGTCCCAGAACGAGCGCAATGCGGTCAGCGCGCTCCTCACCACCATTCCACGCGACGTCACCATCGTGATGATCGAGCACGACATGGACGTGGCGCTCGCCTTTGCCGAGCAGATCACCGTGCTGCATTTCGGCGAGGTGATCGTCGAGGGCACGCGCGCCGAAGTCGTGGCGGACCCGCGCACCCGGGAGATCTATCTTGGCGAGTGACATCCTCGAACTCACCGACGTGCACGCTTATTACGGCGACAGCCACGTCCTGCACGGCATCAGCTTCGCGCTGAAGGAGGGCCGGCTGCTCGGCCTGCTCGGGCGCAACGGCGCCGGCAAGACCACCTGCATGAGCACCATCATGGGCTTTCTCGCGACCCGCGAGGGGGCGATCCGCCTCAATGGCGAGAAGATCAGCGGCAACAGCCCCGAGGCGATCGCGCGCAACGGCGTCTGCCTGGTGCCGCAGGGGCGACGGATCTTCCGCTCGCTCACCGTGAAGGAAAATCTCCAGGTCGCCGCCCAGACCCCGGGCGGGCGCACCGCCTGGACGCTGGCGCGGGTGTTCGACATTTTCCCGCGCCTGAAGGAGCGCCAGAGCCAGTTCGCCGGCTCGCTCTCCGGCGGCGAGCAGCAGATGCTGGCGATCGGCCGCGCCTTGATGGGCAATCCCCGCGTGCTCTTGATGGACGAGCCGTCCGAAGGCCTCGCGCCCCAGATCGTCGCCGATGTCGGCCGCACCATCGCGATGCTGAAGGCCGAAGGCCTCTCGATCGTGCTGGTCGAACAGAACATCAAGATGACGCTGAACCTTGCGGATGACATCGTGATCATCAATACCGGACAAGTGGTGTTTTCCGGCTCCGCCGGAGACGCCGCGGCCGACCAGCGACTCATTTCGCAGCATCTCGGCGTGTTCTGACCCTCCGCCTTCTGGCCCATTTCACAGGACCCTTCCCATGACCGACGTTTGGAATTCCTACGGCCCGTCCGCCGGGCGCCGTCACGGCGCGACCCCCCGGCCCCAGGGCCTCACCTTCGACATGCATGCCCATGTCGCGGTGCCCGCCGCCGCCAAGATCGTGGAAGGCCATCTCGACATCCAGACCATCCCGCTCGCCCGCTATGGCAGCCCGGACACCAAGGCGCTGAACCAGAAGCAGGAGAAGGACCGCGCCTCGCGCATGACGCAATATGACGAGCGCCTGGCGGATCTCGACGCCGCCGGCATCGACCAGCAGCTCGTCATGTGCCCGCCCGGCCAGTGCTATTACACCGTGGCGGCCGACATCGCGGCCAAGGCCGCGCGCGTGGTGAATGACGGCATCGCGGAATATGTCGCCGGCAAGCCGGACCGCTTCGTCGGCTTCGGCACCGTGCCGCTCCAGGACGGCGCCATGGCCGCGGCCGAGCTGGACTATGTCGTGAACAGCCTGGGCTTCAAGGGCGTGCAGGTGCTCACGAACGTCCACGGCAAGGAGCTGTCGGATCCCGAATTCGCGCCCTTCTGGGCCAAGGCGGAGGAGCTGGGGGCGATCGTCACCCTGCATCCCAACGGCTTCACCGAGGCCAACCGCCTGTCGCGCTTCTATCTCAACAATGTCGTCGGCAACCCGCTCGAGACCACGCTCGCGATCCATTATCTGATCTTCGACGGGGTGATGGAGCGCCATCCCAAGCTGAAGATCTTCGCCGTCCATGGCGGCGGCTTCGTCGGCGCCTATTCCGCCCGCATGGACCATGCCTGGGGCGCGCGCTCGGACGTGAAGGTGATCCCGCACGCCCCGACCACCTATCTCAAGCGGATGTATTTCGACACCGTGGTGTTCTCGGTCGAGCAGCTCGAGGCGCTGGTGCGCCTGGTCGGCGTCGACCATGTCTTCATGGGGACCGATTATCCCTATGACATGGCGGACAGCGACCCGGTCGGCCACGTCATGGCGAGCGCGCTCGACGATGCCGCCAAGGCGGCGATCTGCGGCGGCAACGCCAAGGCGCTGCTCGGTCTGTGATCCGCCGCGCCCGTGCGGCGCAGCCTCGTCCCATGGCCGGCTCCGGCCGGCCATGGGAGCCATTCGGATCCGGCTTTCGGGAGGACAGGGACATGACGCTCCGCATGTACGGCTTCTGGCGCTCCATCGCCTCGTTCCGGGTCCGGGTGGCGCTCAACCTCAAGGGCCTCGCTTATGAGGAGGTCGCGCTCGACATCCTCGACGGCCGCCAGTTCACCCCGGACTTCACCGCGGTGAACGCGGCCCATGCGGTGCCGGCTCTGATCGAGGACGATGGCCATATCCTGGTCCAGTCGCTCGCCATCCTCGAATATCTCGACGAGATCCATCCCGCCCCGCCGCTGATGCCAGCGGCCCCCCGCGAGCGGGCCTATGCCCGCGCGCTCGCGCTCGCGACGGTCGCCGACACCCACCCGCTGATGGTGCCGCGCATCCGCAAGCATCTCGGCGACACGTTCGGCGCCGACGAGGCGGCGGTGAAGGCCTGGGTCGGGCACTGGATCGGCATCGGCCTCGGCACTTACGAACGCCGGTTCGAGCAGCGCCCGCCGGCGCCCTTCGCGCTCGGCGCGGCGCCGGGCATCGCCGACATCTGCATCGCCGGCCACGCCATGAGCGCGCGGATGTTCGGCCTCGACCTGTCCGCCTATCCCCGCTTCGCGGCGCTGACCGACGCCTGCTTCGCGCTTCCCGCCTTCGCCGACGCGCACGCCCTCAAGCAGCCCGGCGCGCCGACCTGACGCGCTACCCCTCGAGCAGCGCCGCCATGATCCGCTCGCGCGTGAGCGGCAGATGCCGCAGCCGGGCGCCGAGGGCGCGGGCGACGGCATTGCCGATCGCGGCGGCGGTCGGCCCCTGCGAGACCTCGCCGAGGCCGAGCGGCGGATGGGTGGGATCGCCGATCAGCCGGGTCTCGATCTCCGGCACTTCGGAAAAGCGCAGGATCGGATAGGTTTCCCAGCTGTTGGACGCGACCGCGCCGTCGGCGAACGTGACCTGCTCCTTCAGGGTCCAGGAGATCGCCTGGATCACGCCGCCCTCGATCTGGTTGCGCGCCCCGTCCGGATTGATCACCAGCCCGCCATCGACCGCGCACCACACGCGCGACACCCGCACCTCCTCCTCGACCGAGAGCTCGACCGCCATGGCGAGATAGGCGGCGACATTCTTGTAGCGGGAGAAGGCGAAGCCGCGCGCGAAGCCGTCCGGCGGCGGGCTGTCCCAGTCCGCCATCTCGGCCGCCGCCGAAATCACCGCGCGGGCGCGCGGGTCCGCCATCAGTTTCAGCCGATAGGCGACCGGATCGAGCCCCGCGGCCTCCGCCGCTTCGTCGATGAAGCTTTCGAGCGCGAACACATTGGCGAAGGCGCCGAGCCCGCGCATCGAGGAGGTGCGCACCGGCGGGGCGGGAATGAAGCGGTGGACCAGCTTCTGGTGCGGCAGGTCATAGAGCAGGAAGGCGTTGCGCGAGGCGCCGCCGCCCGCCGGGTCCGGCAGGTCGGCCGGCGCCGGCGCCGGGGGCGCATCGGCGAGCGCGGCGGCGCCGAGGAGGTTCACCCCGCCATGCGCGCCGGGCCGGCTGACATGGGTGGGGCTGACGATGTCGATGGTCCAGTCGACCGGGCGGGCGTCGGCGTCGAAGCCGGCGTCGAGGGTCACCACCATGGGGGCGCCGAACGGGGCGACGCCGAGTTCGTCCTCGCGCGTCCAGAGCACGCGGACCGGCCGCCCGGGACAGGCGAGGGCCGCGAAGGCGGCATCGAAGGCGGCATCGTCGGCGCCGTTATGGCCGTAGCAGCCGGCGCCCTGATGATGGATCACATGGACCGCCGACACTTCCAGCCCGAGCGCGCGGGCGATGCTCGACCGCAGGAAGAACACGCCCTGCGAATGGGTCCAGACGGTGAGCCGTCCGGCCTCGAACAGCGCGAGGCCGCAGGACGGCGCGATCGAGCCATGGGCGATATAAGGTTTGGAATAGGTCGCACGGAGCCGCCGCGCCGCCGGCAGGGGTGCGCCGCGTTCGACGATCCGCGGCGGCGCGGCCGGGCGGTCCAGCAGCGACAGCGCTTCGGCATCGCCGGGTCCGAGGTCGACGCCGCCTTCCCAGCGCGCGCGATCGCGCAAGCGCTGGAAGGCGGCCAGCACCTTGGCCTCGTCCGGCCCGATGAGGGCGACGAGATCGCCGGAGCGGTGCAGGTCCACCGCCCCGCCGCCGGCCTTCAATGCCGCCGCTTCATCGAGTGCCACGAGCCGGGCGCCGAGGCGCGGCCGGTGCAGCACGCGGGCATGGAGCAGGCCGTCGGGGGCGAGATCCTGGATGAACGGCGCGCCGCCGATCTTGGCCGGCAAATCGAGCCGGGGCACGTCGGTCCCCACCACTTTGAAGCGCGCCGCCGCCTTGGCCGGTGCCGCGCCGGAGGCGGTGCGGGTGAGATCGAGATCGTCCGCCACGGCCCAATAATCGAGGCCGGTCGGCAGGCCGTCCTTCAGGATGACGCCATCCTCGAGGGCGAGGGAAGCCGCGTCGCAGCCGAGGCGGCGGGCGGCCGCGTCGAGCGCCATGGCCCGCACCTCGGCGCAGACCAGCCGGATCGCGCCGCCGGACAGTTCGACCGAGCGGCTGCCGGCCGTATAGCCCTCGTCCGGCGTGGCGGCGGTGTCGCCGGTCGCGAGCTGGATCCGCGCGACCGCGACGTCGAGTTCCTCGGCCGCGATCTGCACCAGAGCGGTCAGCAGGCCCTGGCCGAGTTCCACCTTGCCGGTGCGCACCGCGACTCGGCCGGCCTCGGGAAAGCCGATCCATTGATCGAGCCGGGGATTGTCCTGGAGGCTGAGGGGGAGCGCGTTGGGGATCATGGCGTCTCGCCCCGAAGGGTGGCGGCGGCGCGGGCCACGGCGCGCAGCATGCGCTCGTGGGCGCCGCAGCGGCACAGATGAGGATCGAGCGCGGCGACGATCTCGGCGCGCGAGGGCGAAAGCGTGCGATCGAGCAGCGCCTTGGCCGACATCAGGATGCCGGAGAGGCAATAGCCGCACTGCCCGGCCTGTTCGGCGAGAAAGGCCGCGCGGAGCGGATGGTCGGCGAGGCCCTCGGCGGTCTCCACCGCGCGCCCCGCCGCCGCGCCCGCCGGCAAAGTGCAGGCATAGGCCGGCGCGCCGTCCACCAGCACCATGCAGGCGCCGCACTGTTCCGCGCCGCAGCCGAACCGCGTCGCCTTCAGATCGAGGACGTTGCGCAGCACATGGAGGAGCGGGGCGTCGTCGTCGGCGTGGGCGGTGCGCGGCGTCCCATTCACCCGGAATGCGATCTCAAGCGCCATAGGATCTCCTCAAGCGGGCGGGACAGGAGGCCGGGACGAAGCCGGCCGGTCAGGCTTCGCCCTGGGGCGGCACGCGATAGATGCGCAGACAGATGGCGAGCATCGAGTAATAGCCGAGCAGCCCGGCCAGCTCGACCACCGCCTTCTCGCCAAAGCGCGCCTGCGCCTGCGCGAACAGGTCGTCCGGCACGTCGTTGGTGGCGAAATAGGTCTTGGCGAAGCGATAGATGAGCGCGTCGTCGGCATCCTCGAAGACCGGCTCCTCGTCCTTCTCCAGCGCGGCGATCACGGTCTCGGGCAGACCCGCTTTGCGCGCCTCGTGCACATGGACCGACCATTCATAGACCGCGTCCCAATGGCGTGCCACCACCAGGATGGCGAGCTCCGACTGGCGCGGCGTGAATTCCGTGCCATAGCGGCAGAACACGCCGAGCGCCTGGGACTTTTCCGCCAGCTCCGCGCTGCCGAGGAGCAGATGATAGATGTAGGGCACGGTCTTGCGCGGGCCGGAGGCGATGGCGTCGAACACCTGCTTCTGGGCCGGGCTGAGGGCGGTGGGGTCGAGTTCCTTGAAGCGCTTGGTCACGCGAGATCCTTCCCGATGGGGCGCGGTCGCCGGGGGCCTGAGAAGGAGCAGCCGGCGCGCTTCTGCGCAAGCCCCGGCTCCGGCCCCGGCCGCGGCATTTTTCTGTTTATCGCTCGATAATTCTTGCCCGGCTTCGGCTTGTCAATTATGGCCGATGCCCTGAGGGCTCAGCCCCGCCGAAGCGAACACGCACATCAACGAGGAGCGTCCGAAGCGCCGCCAGATCGCGCCGGGCGTCGAGGAGACAAACATGAGCGGCACTGCGCAGCGCCCGACCGTGGGCGTGGTCGGACTTGGAATCATGGGCTTCTCCTATGCCCGCAATCTGCGGGAAGCGGGATTCCCGGTGATCGGATTCGACGTCGCCGAGGCGCCTCTGAAGGCGCTGGCCGAGCTTGGCGGAGAGGCCGCCGCTTCGCCCAAGGCGCTCGCCGAAAAGGCCGACGTGATCCTGATCGCCCTCGCTTCGGTCGATGCGCTCAAGGCGGCCTGCGGCGGTGCCGAGGGCATGATCCACACCATCCGGCCCGGAACGGTGGTGTGCGAGATGGGCACCTTCCCGATGTATGCCAAGACCTATGTGCGCGACCTGTTCGAGCCGAAGGGCGTGCCGGTGCTCGATTGCCCGGTGTCCGGTACCGGCGCCCAGGCGGCGGTGCGCGACCTCGTGGTCTATGCGTCGGGCGACGAAGCGGCGGCGGCGCGGATCCGTCCGGTGTTCGACGGCTTCGCCCGCAACACCCGCTATGTCGGGGCGTTCGGCGCCGGCATCAAGCTGAAGTTCGTCGCGAACCTGCTCGTCACCATCCACAATCTCGCGACCGCCGAGGCGCTGCTGATGGCCGAGCAGTCCGGGCTCGATCTCGACATGGTGTTCGAGGCGATCCGCGACGGCGCCGGCAATTCGCGCATGTTCGAGGTGCGCGGGCCGATGATGATCAAGGAGCAGTACCAGCCGGCGACCATGAAGATGGACGTCTACATGAAGGACCTGACGCTCATCACCGAATTCGCCCGCGACGTGCGCACGCCGACGCCGCTGATGAATGCCAGCGTGCCCTTCTATGTCGCCGCTCTCGCCGCCGGCCGGGACGCCGACGACACCGCCGCCCTCTATGCGGTGCTCAAAGAGATGACGCAGAAGAAGTGAGGCCCGCGCGCCGCCGGCATGTCCGGCGGCGTCAAGCCTTCGCGGGAGCGTCGCGGCGCCGGTCGAGCACCGACCGATAGCCGGCGAAGAAGACGTCCAGCGCGTCCGTGATCATCGCGGATTTCGGAAGATGGACCGGGGTGCGGTACACGAAGCGTCGCACCCCGTAATAGAAGATCCCGCCCTGAAGATGCCAGGCGATCTCCAGATCGTGCGGATCGAGCCGCTCGGGGGGGACCAGGCCGCACTCGCGCTGGAATTCCCGGAGGATGCGGCTGAGAATGCGTTCCTCGACGAGCGCGAGATAGCGCTCATTGATGCTCACGCCCTTGAGCCCGGCGAAGAAATAGATCCGCATCCACTGCGGGTTGAGGATGGCGTCGGTATAGTCCTCGTAGAAGATCTGGAGCCGCGCGCGCAGCGGGCGGGACGCGTCGGTCAGCAGATGGTCCCAACTCGCCTTCCACTGGTCGAGATAGACCACTTTGTAGATTTCCTGGATCAGCGCGTCCTTGTTCGGGAAATAGCGGTAGAGCAGAGGCTGGGTGGTGCCGAGATGGCGCGCCAGTTCGCGCGTCCCGCCCTCGAAGCCGACCTTGGCGAAATATTCGATCGATTTCGCAACGATTTCCCGCCGCCGGTCCGAGGCCGACAGGCGCCGCTTGGGCGCAGGCGCGGGCGGCGGGGACTGTGCCGGCTTCGCCGCCGCCGTCCGGGGGCGCGGCGGCTCCGAACTGTCCGGTTTGCGGCTGTGCGCCGTGCGGCCCATGCGTGCTTGGCTCCCTGTTGCGCCTCAACTCATAGGCGACGGGGAAGCGGCGGGCGACCAGAATATTTGCCGGCGGAAGCCCGCACGCCCGCGGCGCGGGACGCTCGCCCGGTGCGCGGGATCTTGCGCGCCGCGGCCCATGTTGTATTTATCGATCGATAACAAGCAGGGAGATGCCCGATGAAAGTGAACCGCGCCGCGATCTATGAAGCCGCGGAAAAGCTCTCCAACTGGGGGCGCTGGGGCGCCGACGACCAGATCGGCACGCTCAACAACGTCACGCCGGAAGATGTGGTCAATGCCGGCAAGCTGATCAAGAAGGGCAAGGCCTTCGCGCTCGGCCTCTCGCTGAAGGAGCCGATCCAGTCCGGCCTGTTCGGCGGCCGCTGGAATCCGATCCACACCATGCTCGCCACCGGCACCGACGCCGCGGCCGGCGTCCAGGACAGCCCGGCGCCGTATCTGCGCTATGCCGACGACGCCATCAACATGCCCTGCCAGGCCTCGACCCAGTGGGATGCGCTCTGCCACATCTTCCTCGACGACAAGATGTACAATGGCTACGACGCGCGCCTCGTCGACGTGAAGGGCGCCAAGAAGCTCGGCATCGAGCATGTGCGCAACAAGATGGTGGGCCGCGGCGTGCTGCTCGACGTCGCGCGCTTCAAGGGCGTCGAATCGCTCGATGACGGCTACGCCATCACCAATAAGGACCTCGACGACACCGCCGCCGCCCAAGGCGTGGAAATCCGCAAGGGCGATTTCGTGATCGTGCGCACCGGCCACCAGGAGCGCTGCCTCGCCAAGAAGGACTGGAGCGGCTATGCCGGCGGCGGGGCGCCGGGCCTCGCCTTCGAGACCTGCTACTGGATCCGCGAGAAGGACATCGCGGCGATTTGCGCCGACACCTGGGGCTGCGAGGTGCGCCCGAACGAGACCGACGAGGCGAACCAGCCCTGGCACTGGGTCGTGATCCCGGCGATCGGCATCTCGATGGGCGAGATCTTCTACGTCAAGGAGCTGGCGGAGGACTGCGCCGCGGACAAGGTGTATGAGTTCTTCTTCTCCGCGCCGCCGCTGCATCTGCCGGGTGCGGCCGGATCGCCGATCAATCCCCAGGCGATCAAATAGGAGGGCACGCCAATGGCCGAATTTCTGAAGCGCGGCCGCGACGCCGCCGCCCGCGCCGAGGACCAGGCGAAGGTCCGCGCCACCGTCGAGGGTATCCTGGCCGACATCGAGGCGCGCGGCGATGCCGCCGTGCGCGAGCTCTCGGTCAAGTTCGACGGCTGGGACCGCGAGGATTTCCGGCTCTCCGAGCAGGAGATCGAAGCCTGTCTCGGCAAGCTCACCAAGCGCGATCTCGACGACATCCGCTTCGCCCAGGAGCAGGTGCGCAATTTCGCCCAGCATCAGCGGGACGCGCTGCGCGACGTCGAGGTCGAGACGCTGCCCGGCATCGTGCTCGGGCACAAGAACATCCCGGTCAATTCGGTCGGCTGCTACGTGCCGGGCGGCAAATATCCCCTGCTGGCCTCGGCCCACATGTCGGTGATCACCGCCAAGGTGGCCGGGGTGAAGCGCATCATCACCTGCGCCCCGCCGTTCCATGGCGAGCCGGCGCCCGCCATCGTCGCGGCCCAGCATCTCGCCGGGGCCGATGTGATCTATTCGCTCGGCGGCATCCAGGCGGTCGGCGCGATGGCGCTCGGCACCGAGAGCATCGAGGCCGTCGACATGCTCGTCGGCCCCGGCAACGCCTTCGTGGCGGAGGCCAAGCGCCAGCTCTACGGCCGGGTCGGCATCGATCTGTTCGCCGGGCCCACCGAGACCCTGGTGATCGCCGACGACAGCGTCGACGGCGAACTCTGCGCCACCGATTTGCTCGGCCAGGCCGAGCACGGCCCCAACTCGCCGGCCATCCTCCTCACCACCTCGATGAAGCTGGCGAAGGAGACCATGGCCGAGGTGGAGCGCCTCCTCACCATCCTTCCCACCGCCGAGATCGCCCGCAAGGCGTGGGAGGATTATGGCGAGGTGATCGTCTGCGAGAGCGATGCGGAGATGGTCGTCGAAGCCGATCGGATCGCCTCGGAACACGTGCAAGTTATGACGCGAGATCCGGATTATTACCTCGCGAACATGACGAATTACGGGGCGTTATTTCTGGGTCCGCGCACCAATGTGTCGTTCGGCGACAAGGTGATCGGCACCAACCACACTTTGCCGACGCTGAAGTCCGCCCGCTATACCGGCGGGCTCTGGGTCGGTAAGTTCTTGAAAACATGCACCTATCAGAAGGTCCTGACCGACGCGGCGTCGGCCATGATCGGCGAGTATTGCTCGCGCCTCTGCATGCTGGAAGGCTTTGCAGGCCATGCCGAACAAGCCAATATCCGCGTCCGCCGCTATGGTGGTCGCAATATTCCCTACGCCACAGCGGCGGAATGAGGGGTTGAGCAGCAGGTGAAATCTTCGGGGCTCGCCGATTGCGAGCCCCTTTTTCTTGCCGATTTTAAGCCGATACCGCAACGCGTTCAACAAAAGCCAGAGGAGAGCGGGATGGACCTGCCGAAGACGCCAAGCTTTACCCTTCCCGGCAAGCGCGCCCTCGTCACCGGCGCCGGGCGCGGCATCGGCCTCGCGGCCGCCGCCGCCCTCGCCCAGGCCGGCGCCGAGGTGACCCTCGCCGCCCGCACCCTCGCCGACGTCGAAGCCGCCGCCGCCGCCCTGCGCGCGCAAGGCCTTGCGGCGCAAGCGCTTTCGCTCGACGTCACCGACCTGACGCGCATGCAGGAGGAGCTGGACGCGACCGAGCCGTTCGATGTCCTGGTCAACAATGCCGGCACCAACCGGCCGAGCGCGTTCCTCGACGTGACGGTCGAGAATTTCGACCTGGTCATGAACATCAATGTCCGCGCCGCCTATTTCGTCGCCCAGACCGTGGCGCGGGGCATGGTGAAGGCGGGGAAGGGCGGCTCGATCATCCACATTTCCTCGCAGATGGGGCATGTGGGGAGCGCCCGGCGCTCGATTTATTGCGCCTCAAAATGGGCCATGGAGGGCTTCTCCAAAGCCATGGCGATCGAACTCGCGCCGCACAAGGTGCGGGTCAACACCCTGGCGCCGACCTTCATCCAGACGCCGATGACCAAGCCGTTCTTCGAGGATGAGAAATTCCGCGCGAGCGTGGTCGGCATGATCAAGCTGGGGCGGATCGGCGAGGTCGAGGATCTGATGGGCGCCATCGTCTTCCTGGCGAGCGACGCCTCGGCGCTGATGACCGGCTCCTCGCTGGTGGTGGATGGCGGCTGGACCGCGGAATAGGCGCGGCGCCCTCCCCCGGGTCGGGGGAGGGGCTTCAAGGCTTCACTGCGCCTTGATCTTGTCCAGCCACGGCTTCGCCTGCGGGAATTCCTTCAGAAGGGCCGCATATACGTCGGGCGCGGTGGCGCGGAAGGTGGCGAGGTCGGGCTCGACGATCTGCACCTTGCCGCCGGCCTTCATGGTCTCGATGGCTGCGGCATAGTCCTTCTTGTAATGGCCGATGGCGAAGGTCACCGCCTCGGCCGCCGCCTCGCGGAAGATCTTCTGCTGGTCCGGGGTGAAGCCGTCCCATTTGGCCTTCGAGATGAT
Organism: Aquabacter spiritensis; assembly: GCF_004346185.1. Classification (GTDB taxonomy): domain Bacteria; phylum Pseudomonadota; class Alphaproteobacteria; order Rhizobiales; family Xanthobacteraceae; genus Aquabacter; species Aquabacter spiritensis. The sequence continues at coordinate 92,539 of NZ_SMAI01000003.1, forward strand.
GATGAGGGCCGGCATATACATGATCTTGGTGAAGGAATAGGTCTTCGACACCTCGATGAACCGGTCCTGGAGGAACAGGTCCGGGGAGTTCTCGCCGGCATCGACCGCGCCGTTCTGGAGCGCCATATAGAGCTCGGTATACGCCATCGGGGTCGGCTGTGCGCCGAGCGCCTTATAGGCGGTGACATAGCCGGGACCCGGGATCACGCGGATCTTCAGGCCCTGCATGTCGGCGGCAGTCTTGATGACGCGGCCATTCGTGAAGACGTTGCGCTCGAGCGCCGAGATGAAGCCCAGCCCGACCATGCCATATTGCGGCAGAAGCCCCAGCATCTCCTTGCCGATCGGACCCTGGAGGGTCTTGTTCGCCTCGTCCACCGAGGAGAACAGATAGGGGAAGGAGAAGACGGTATAGTCCTTCACCGTGTTTTCGAGCGGCGCCTCGCCGGTGACGACGATGTCCTGCGTGCCGGTCCGCACGGACTGGATCATCTTCACCTCGCCGCCGAGCTGCGCGGCGGGGAAGACGTTGATCTTGATCTGGCCTTTCGACTTCTCCGCCACCAGTTCGGCGAGCTTGGCCGCCGCGGCATGATAATGGCTCGCGGTGGTGAGAACGTGCCCGGCATTCAGCTCGATCGTCTGGGCAGAAGCGCCCATGGACCCGCCGAGCGTGCCCGCGAGGAGCAATGCGGAGGAGATCAGATATCGCGCGGTTCGCAGCATGGAGGTGTGTCCTTCTCTGGTCGGTTCTCTTGAAGCGGAAATCGCGGTGTTGCGGGCGGCCGCCGGGGGCGCGATCGGGGTCCGGTGCGCACGGGTCACAGCAGCGCCAGCGAGAGGGCCGGGACGTAGGTGATGATCAGGACGTCGACGGTCAGCACGGCGAGAAAGATCAGGACCGGCTTCGTCATCTCGTCCATCGAGACGCCGGAAATCTCGGAGGCGATGTTGAGGTTGACCGCCACCGGCGGCGTCACCATGCCGATGGCGATGTTGACGATCATCACCATGCCGAAATGCAGGGGGTCGATGCCGTAGCTGAGCGCGATCGGGGCGAGGATCGGCCCGAGGATGAGAATGGTCGCGAGCGCCTCCATGAAGGTGCCGACCACGAACAGGAGCACGTTCACCAGCAGCATGAACATGATCGGCCCGCCCGCCACCTGCGCGACCAGCTCGGCGAAATAATGCGGGATGCGGTTGATGGTCATGGCATGGCCGAACAAGGCGGCGAAGGCGACGATCAGCATGACCATTCCGGTCATCACGGCGCTGTCGTTGAGGATCTTGATCAGGTCCCGGAAGCCGATCTCGCGATAGACGAAGGCGCCGACGAGGAAGCCATAGATCACCGCCACGACCGACGCCTCGGTGGCCGTGAAGACGCCGGAATAGATGCCGCCGAGGATGATGACCGGCATCAGCAGGGCGAGAAACGACTCCTTGCCGGTCTCCCACACGTCGCGCGCCCAAGCGGCGAATGAGACCGGCTTGGTGCGGTCGAAATCGTTCAGCTTGGCGACGATGCTGATGGTGAGGATGAGCGACAGACCGATGAAGATGCCGGGCAGGATGCCGGCGATGAACAGGCCGCCGATCGAGACGTTGGCGACCAGCCCGTAAATCACCATCGGCAGCGAGGGCGGGATGATGGCGCCGAGTTCGCCGCCGACCGCCACGGTGGCCGCGGCGAAGCGCTTGGGATAGCCCTTCTTCACCATGGCCGGGATCATGGTGGAGCCGACGGCGGCGGTGGTGGCCGAGGACGAGCCGGATATGGTCGAGAAGAACATGCAGGTCAGGATGGCGGCCGCTCCCACCCCGCCGCGGATCCAGCCGAGCAGCGCACTGGCGAGCCCGATGAGGCGGCTGGAAATGCCGCCCACCTTCATGATGTTGCCGGCCAGGACATAGAACGGGATCGCCAGGAGGGCGAAGGAATCGAGCGATTCGAACACGTTCTGCGGCACGGCGATGAGGTTGATGCCGCGCTCCATCAGCGCCACCACGGCCGAGAGCCCCATCACCGCGAAGATCGGCACGGAGAGAGCGAGGGTCAGCGCCATGGTGCCGAACAGGAGGGCCATGCCGGTCTCCTCAGACGATCGAGGCTGCGGGATCCTGATCGAGCGCCGCCCGCGCCTCGCGGCGCTCCAGACGGCGTTCGAACAGGAGCGCGGCAAGGTTGACGATGGAGACGGCGGCGCCGACCGGCATGGCCGCATAGACCCAGGCCATGGGCAGCGCCATGACGGTCGAAGTCTCGGCCAGGCCGAACTCCACCCAGCGCAGACCCAGCCAGAAGAGCAGGGCGAAGAAGCCGATCGTGAGGAGGAGGGCAAAGGTGCGCACGATATGGCCGAGCGCCGGCGGCAGGGCATCGGGCAGCGAATCCATGCAGATCAGCGCCCCGGTCCGCGTTGCCACGGCGGCGCCGACGAACACCGCCCAGACCAGGAGATAGCGGGCCAATTCCTCGGTCCAGGGCGCGGCAGCGACGATGCCGAGGCGCGGCAGGACGAAGCGGACACAGATCTGGATGGCGACGGTGACCACCATCACCCCCAGCACCGCCCCCACCGCATGGCGCAAGGCGTGGTTCATCACATCGATGATCCGAAAGATGGTTTTCAACTTCGCCCCTCGCTGCCGGCCGGATGGCGGGTCACGCCACGTTCGACGGCGTCTTGCGGCTCTCGCCGATGGACAGGACCAAATTCTCCGCCACGCGCTCGATATGATCGCGCAACAGCTTCACCCCGCCGTCCACGTCGCCGAGCCGGGCGAAGGCGAGCAGGTTGCGGTGATCGACGAGTTCGTGCTCGACATCCGCCACCACCGCGAGCTGGAGATTGATGTAGCGGTTGGCATTGTCGTGGACGGTCTTCAGCAGCTTCAGCGCGATGGTGCGGCCGGAGGCGGCGTAGAGCGCGGAATGGAAGCGCCAGTTGAAGTCGCCCCAGCTGTCCACCGCGCTCGCCGCGCTCTCGGCGATGATCGCGTCGGCACGGGCGAAATCGGCCTCCGTCATGCGGGGGATGGCGAGCGCGAACAGGAAGGTCTCGAGCTGGACTCGGATCTCGAACAGCTCCTCCAGCTCGGCGAGCGAGAGCGAGGAAACGACGGTGCCCTTGTGCACCTCCGACACCACCAGCCCTTCCGCCTCGAGCTGCCGGATCGCCTCGCGCAGCGGGACGCGCGACACGCCGAGTTCGGCCGCCAGCTTCTCCTGACGCAGCGGCGTGCCTTCCGCCAGCTCGCCCGAAATGATCCGGCGGCGCACCTGGCTCACGATCTGATCGGTGAGGGACTGTCGGCCCAGCTTCGTCACGTCAGGCTCCAAATTGAATACGATATTCAGTGACACGGCCGTCAGGGCGGCGGCAAGCTCAGATTTTAGCGCATTCATGCCTGAAAAATGCGCATTCTCTCGGCTTGTCCCGTGAAACGCCTGATGATAATCGAATATTGTATTCAATTTTAGACGAAGGCAAGGGGCTCTCCATGACGTGGCGCGGCGTATTCCCGGCGGTGACGACCAAGCTCAAGCAGGATGGCGCCCTCGACCTTCCCGCCCTCCAGCACAGCGTGGACCGGCTGATCGTCCACGGCGTGTCGGGGGTCATCCTGCTCCCCATGCTGGGGGAAAACGCCTCGCTCTCGATGGACGAGCGGGCCCAGGTTCTCACCGCCGCAAAGGAAGCCGTGGCGGGACGGGTGCCGATGCTGAGCGGGCTGGCGGAGGTCTCCACGCACGCCGCGGCCGAAGCCGCCCGCACCTACGAAAAGCTGGGTGCCGAGGGGCTGATGGCGTTCCCCTCCATCGCCTATAAGAGCGACAAACGCGAAACCGTGAAGTGGTACAAGGACCTAGCGGCAGCCTCGAGCCTGCCGATCATGATTTACAACAACCCCATCGCCTATGGGGTGGATGCAACGCCGGACATTCTGGAGCAGCTCGCCGACACGCCGGAGATCGTCTGCATCAAGGAGGAGAGCGGCGACATCCGCCGTGTCACCGACATCTACAATGCCTGCGGCGACCGTTTCGCCGTGTTCTGCGGCGTCGACGATCTCATCCTGGAGAGCGCCGCGCTCGGGGTCACCGGCTGGGTGTCGGGCATGACCAATGCGTGGCCGGAGGAATGCGTGCGGCTGTTCGACCTGTGCCGCGCCGGGCGATTCGAGGAAGCGCGCCCGCTCTATCGCCTGCTCACCCCGGCCTTCCACCTCGATACCCATGTCAAGCTGGTGCAGTACATCAAGCTCGCCGAGCATTTCGTCTATGGCGCGCCGGAATGGGTGCGCGCCCCGCGCCTGCCGCTGGAGGGCGAGGAGCGCGCGCATGTCGGCGCGGTGATCCGCGACGCCATCGCGCAGCTCCGTGGCCGTGCGGCGGCGTAAGGCCCCGCAGCGCGCCTCGAGGCCGGGTTTGCCCCGGCGCCTCGCATGACCTGCGAACCCGCTCCCGGCGTGGCCGGGGGCGGCGTAGATGTCAGTGCCGCGCTTCGTGGTGCCAGCGCAGCAGATAGGCTCGCAGCCGCTCGACGCCTTTCACCACCACCGCCCCGAGCAGCGCGATTTCCACGATCCCGGCGAACACCCCGACGGAATCCGCGAAACGCCCGGCTGCGATCATGCTGCCGCCGATGCCCGGCCCGCCCATGAGCATCTCGGTGACGACGGTCGTGATGAGGCCGACCGGCACGGCGATCTGGATGCCGGTCAGAATCTGCGGCAGCGCCATCGGCAGGACGACCTCCCGCAACACCTGATTGGGGGTGGCGCCGAACGACCGGGCGGACCAGATCACCCATTTGTCGACGCCGAGCGTGCCGGAATAAGTCGCGCTCACCACCGGGAAAAAGCAGGAAAAGGCGATCATCACGATCTTGGACGTGTCGAAGATGCCGAACCACAGGATGAAGATCGGCAGGAAGGAGATCTTCGGCATCGGGAAGCCGATCGAGATCAGCGGATCGAAGAACCAGCGCACCGCGGTGTTGCGCGCCATCAGCACGCCCAGCGGAATGGCAATCGCGGTGCCGATCAGGAACCCGGTCGCGGCCCGGTAGAGGGTCAGGCCGAGATCGGTGAACACCTTTCCCGCCAGCATGTTGTTGAAGATGCGCTCGAGCACCGCCGAAAGCCGAGGCAGCAGAAAGGGGTGGACGAGGCCGAGCCGCGTCACGGTTTCCCAGCCGATCAGAAGCACCGCGATGACCAGGATCTGGATCATTGCATCCCCGGTCAGGCGCCGGTAGACGCCGCGCCAGATGCCGGCGACCGGTGCGTCGGGACCCGGCGCCGTACGGCCGGTCGTGCGCGCCGCCGGAAGCGAGGGGGAGGCGGAGCGGGTCATGGTTCCCTCCAGCGCAGCTGGTGGCGGACGAAGGCGCCATAGAGCCGGTCGGCGGTAAAGCCCACCATCGCGACGACCAGGATCACCGCGAACATGGCGGCATAGGCGCCGCCGTCGCCGAGCTGGCTGATCAGATAGCCGAACCCGTCCTTGGCGATCACGAATTCGGAGGACACCATCAGGATGAAGGCGAAGGCGAGGGCGGTGCGGATGCCGTTGAGAAGCTCCGGCATGGCCGCCGGCAGCACGATCTGCACCAAGGTCGTGGCGCGCGAGGCCCCGAGGCTGCGCGCCGACCAGATGAGGAACGGGTTCACGCCGCGGGCGCCGTTATAGGAGGAGATCACCACCGGCAGCAGGCAGCCGATGAAGATCAGCACGATTTTCGACATGTCGCCGAGCCCGAACCAGATCATCATCACCGGGATGAGCGCGGATTTCGGCATCGGGTAGAAGATCTGGACGATCGGATTGACCAGAAGCCGCACCGGCCGGAAGGTGGCCATCAGCAGCCCTGCCGCCGAGCCCACAATGATGGCGAGGCCGAAGCCCATCGCCGCGCGATAGAGCGACCGCAGCCCGTGATTGACGATCTCGCCGTCGAGGATCAGCGCCCACAGCGCTTCCGCGACCTGCTTGACGTCGGGCAAAAGCTGGTTTGCGAACGGCCCGGCCGTCGCCACGATCTCCCACAAGGCGAGACAGATCAGCAGCGGCGTATAGCGCCACAGGATCGAGGCGGTGGCGCCCATCAGTGCGCCCCCCGCGTCGCCGCGATCGCCTGGTCGCGGACCAGGCCCCAGATATGTTCGCCGATCTCGACGAATTCGGGCCGCTTCATCACTTCGTCGCCGCCCGAGCGGTCGACCGCGACATCGAGCACGTGCTGGATGCGGCCCGGTCGGGCGCTCATGATCGAAATCCGGTCGGCGAGAAACACCGCCTCCTGCACGTCATGGGTGACGAAGACGACGGTCTTGCGGGTGCGCTCGAAGATCGCGCGCAGCTCCTCCTGCATCACCCGGCGCGTCTGCGCGTCGAGCGCGCCGAACGGTTCGTCCATGAGCAGGATTTCGGGATCCACCGCGAGCGTGCGGGCGATCGCCGCGCGCTGCTGCATGCCGCCGGAGAGCTGCGAGGGATAGGCGTTCTCGAACCCCGTGAGATGGACGAGGTCGATGAAATGACGCGCCCGCTCCTCCCGCTCCTTCTTGGGCAGGCCCAGTTTTTCGAGGCCGTAGAGGGCATTCTGGAGCACCGTCTTCCAGGGGAACAAGGCGAAGTTCTGGAACACGATGCCACGCTCCGGGCCAGGACCCGTCACGGTCCCGCGCGCGGTGGCGATGGTGCCGGACTGGACCGGGATGAAGCCGCCGATCAGATAGAGCAGGGTGCTTTTCCCGCATCCCGACGGCCCGAGCAGAGCGTGGAACTCGTTCGGCCGGATCTGCAGGTTGATATGGTCCAGGGCGGTGACGCCGCCCTGGCCATTTCGCCCGCCATAATGATGGCTGACATCGCGGATCTCGATGCCGACCTCATCGGCCGGAAGCGCGGACCCGCTGGAGCTTTGTCCGCTCATTGGGTCTTGCCCTCATTGGCCTGCACGCGCTTCTTGGCTTCTTCGATGAAGGTGAGGTCGGCATATTTCGGTGCGACCTGGAACGCCGCCGGCAGTGCCCCCGCCTTCACCGAGGCATCCACCATGGTCTGGATGTTCTTGACGTTCGGCACCATGTAGGGATCGCGGAAATAATCTTCCTTGGTGAACATATAGGCGAAATTTTCCGGCGGCTGCTTCATGAACTTTCCGATGATCTCGCTGCCGGCTTGCTTGTTCTTCGGGTCCATGAACCAGCGGATCGCGGTGACGTGATCCTCGAAGAAGTCCTGCACCGCCTGCTTGTTCTTGGCGAGGAAGTCGGCGCGGGCGGCGAGAAAGACGAGTTCGGACGGACCGACCGCGTCGGAGACCGAGAACAGCTTGCGGTATTTGCCGCTCTTCACGAGCTTGCCGTACATCGGCTGGAGCACCGGGCCCATGTCGACCTTGTCCTCCTCGATCATCGCAGGGATGTTCGGGAAGGCCACCTCGATCGAGGTGAAGTCGCGCTTGTCGACCATGCCCTTGTTCAGCAGCATCACCCGCATGCCGGTATCTGAGGCCGAGCCGATCGCATTCGTGGCGATGCGCTTGCCCTTCAGGTCTTCCACCGTCTTGATCGGCGAATCCGCCTTCACCAGGAAGGCATCGGAATGGTGCCCGTCGACCCCGTCCTGGATGATGTCGGCCACCACCTTGACGTCGAGCCCGGCATTGGTGGCCGCGAGCGCGAGCGAGGTGGCCGAGAAGGCGCCCATGTCGATCTCGCCCGCCGCCATGGCGGTGATCTGCGGGGTCGAGCCGCGGAACAGGATCGGCTCCACGACATAGGATTTGCCGTAATGCTTCAGGATCGAGGGATTGGAATAGAGCACCGGGATCATGTGGCCCGGCATGGTGGCCCAGCCGATGCGGATCTTCACCGGATCCGCCAAGGCCGCGGTGGCGGTCAAAGTGGCCGTGGCGATGAGACCAAGGCGGGCGAGCCGCCCGAAAAGCGTCTTCATGTTTTCCTCCCGACGTCCTTCGCCGCCGTGGATCGGCGGTCGACACTATGATGGGGCCGGGTGCGTCTCAGCTTGCGCCGGCCCGCTCTTCCGATGGCGCGTTGGCGTTCGCGCTTGATCAGAATGTTAGAAATTTTGCATTTCGTTCGGCTTCGATCTTCCCGTTCTGAATTTCGCCTGTCAACCGGATAATTGAGCGACCGATCACTAGCGCGAGACGCTGATGCCCCGGAGGCCGCGTGCGGCCGGTAGGGGCCGTCACGTGCAGGCGCAGGCGAAAAGGTGGGTTCGGCTCCGAGGGATCGGCTTTCCCGCCACGCCAGGACGTCCGACGCCCATGCCTATTAAAAGTTATGTATTTCAATCGGATGCGGGCGCACCGTCGATCCGCCCGTGGTTTCAGGTTGGCCCGAAGGACGCAGGCCGCCCAAGCGTTCCGAGAGCAGCCTTCTGCATCACGCCCGCTTGCGGTTGGCGAAGCTCTCCATCTGCTCGGTGACGTTCCGCAGGCTGCCTTCATAGTGCGTCTGCAGCATCGCCACGGCATCGTCGGCGCGCCGTTCGAGGGCGGCCTCGGCCATGGCGCGGTGCTGGCTGCGCACGGCATCGAACAGGGAATAGGACTGCGCCATACGCAGCACCGTGAAGCGGCGATAGCGCTGGAACTGGTCCGACAGGGTGGCGCAGAAATGCAGCAGCCAGCGCGAGCCACAGGCCGCGACCAGGCTGGTATGGAACCGATCGTGCCGGCGCTCCCATTCGTCGATGGAGGCGTCGTCGTCGAACGAATTGGGCAGCGGGCTGCGCTCCAGCCGATGCAGCGCGACCAGGATTTCGTCCTCCCAGTCCTCGCCGCCGCGCTCGATCGATTCGCGCAGCGCCCGGCACGAGAGATCGACCCGCAACCGGCAGAGATCGTTGAGGTCTTCCAGCGACAAGGGCGCCGCCATGAAACCGCGCTGGCCCTCGAACGCGACCAATTGCTCGGAGGCGAGACGCACCAAGGCCTCGCGCAGCGGGCCGATCCCGACCTTGTAGCGCGCGCTGAGCTGACGGAACGGCATGCGCGATCCCGGCGCGATCCGGCCGGCGATCAGATCCGAGCGAAGCCGGGCATAGGCGCCCTCGCCGATGGTCTTGGCGTCGGCTTCCGGCCGCGGGCCCTCGGACCTTTGCGCCTCGGACCTTTGCGCCTCGGATCTGGGCGTCTCCGACTTGGCCGGTTCGAGGCGCACCACCGCCGGCGCCGGCACCTTCCGGACGCTCGGGGCCTTCGCCTTCGCGCGCTGCATGGGGGCTCCGTATCAAAACCTCCGCCGGGCAAGGCGGGTGAGGCAGGGGATCAGGGCGACGACTTTATGCCATTCCGCGCATTCGTCAAAAATTTCGTACAAACGCCCCTTGATAGAACGCCCGCGACTTGAGAGAAGTCCGTGGCGTGCATGCGGTGTCGGCACGCGAACTGACGAACGCGACATGCGCTGCGGCCGTGCGCCGCCCTTACGCCGAGGATCGATCATGCTGACCACCCAGGACCGCCCCGCCGAAGGCCAGGGCTCGACGCGGAACTTCAAGCTCATCGCCCAGCACGAAATGGGCGGCTTCGGCGGCATGGGCGAAGGCATGTCGATCCAGATCGCCAAAGACGGACGCCGCATTCTGTGGCTGGCCCACGAGAGCGCGCCGAAGAATTTCACCGGGCTCGACGTGACCGACCCGAAGAATCCGAAAATCGTGGTGCAGACCGACCTGCCCGTCGCCCATATGCGCTCCAATTCGCTGGAAGTCTCCGGCGACATCATGGCGGTCGCGTATCAGACGCAGAAGCAGGGCATGCAGCCCGCCGGGATGGAGCTGTTCGACATTTCGGTGCCGGAAAATCCCCGCTCCATCTCCTTCATGGATGCGTCCGGCCCGACCTCGCGCGGCGTCCACCAATTGTGGTTCTGCGACGGGGAATATGTCCACATGGCCGCGGGCGCGCCGGATTTCGCCGCGCGCAACCCCAAAGACGACCAATTCTACCGCATCATCGACGTGAAGAACCCGTCCAAGCCGACGGAAGTCGGGCGCTGGTGGCTGCCGGGCACCCGCGAGGGCGACACCGATGCGCCTCCGGTGCGGCACGAGGCCGGCAAGGATTTCGGCTTCCGCGCCCACAACACCAACGTCTATCCCCAGCGCCCCGACCGCTGCTATCTCGGCTATCTCGATGCCGGGATGATCATCATGGACATCTCCGACAAGACGGCGCCCAAGCCGATCTGCCGTTGGGACAATTCCCCGCCTTATTGGGGCTTCACCCACACCGTCCTGCCGCTCTTCGACCGCGACCTCCTCGTCGTGACCGACGAATCGGTGCTCGATGGCGGTGCGGACTGGCCGAAGCTGATCTGGATCCTCGACGCGCGCGACGAGGCGCATCCGGTGCCGATCTCGACCTGCCCGACGCCGAGCCGCGACGTCTATGCCGGCCGTGGCGGGCGCGTCGGGGCGCATAATCTGCACGAGAACGTGCCGCTGCCCACCTCCTGGTTCTCCGATCAGGTGATTCTCGGCACCTTCTTCAATGGCGGCTTGCGCGCCTTCGACATCTCCAATCCCTACCAGCCGGTGGAAATCGGCCATTTCGTGCCGCCGGCGCCGCGCCTGTCGCCGGTCGGCGCGGTGCAGATCAACGACGTGTTCGTCGACGAGCGCGGCATCGTCTACACCGTCGACCGTCATACCGGCGGCGTCTACATCCTGGAGATGGACTTCTGAGCATGCGCGATCCCGCCGCTCTGTTCGGCTCCCGGCCATTCGGCCGGGCGCTGAGCCGGCCGGGAGCTGGCCGTATTCCCGTAACGGTGGTGACGGGTTTTCTCGGCGCGGGCAAGACGACCTTGATCCGCGCCGCCCTCGCCCATCCCTCCGGCGCGCGCACCGCGGTCATCGTCAACGAGTTCGGCGAGGCCGGGATCGACGATGTGCTGCTGCGCACGTCGTCCGAACAGGTCGCGCTGATCGGCAATGGCTGCATCTGCTGCGCCGCCAAGACCGATCTGCACCGCGCCTTGCGCAATCTCGCCGCCGAGCGGGAGACCGGGCTCGTGCCGCCGTTCGATCGGGTGGTGGTGGAGACCTCCGGCGTCTCCGAGCCGGGTCCTCTGATCCAGAGCTTCGCCACCGACCGCACGGTCGCGACCCATTACGCCCTGGAAGGGCTGGTGACGGTGGTCGACGCGGTGCTCGCCGCGCGCACCCGGGAGATGGCGCCCACCTTCACCGAGCAAGTGGTACTGGCGGATCGGATCCTCCTCTCGAAGACCGATATCGCCGCGCCGGGCGTGGTCGCGGACCTGCGGCTCCACCTCGCCGCGCTCAATCCCGAGGCGCCGATCCTCGATGCGGCCGAGATGCGGGCCGACCCCACCGCCTTGTTTTCCGGACGGGCGCTGAAGCGCGCGCCGTTCCACTGCGACGCGCCGACCGCACCGGCGGACAGCCTCTACGACACCTTCAGCCTGGAGTTCGATGCGCCCTTCGACTGGCCGGTCTTCACCCGCATCATGGACACGCTCACCGGCCTGCGTGGCGACGATCTTCTGCGTGTGAAAGGCTTCGTCCAGGTCTCGGGCTGTCCCGGCCCTGTCGTGGTGCATTATGTCCAGCATCTGTCGGCGCCGCCCGAGGAGCTGACGGCCTGGCCGGAGGGCACGCCGCGCACGCGGCTCGTCTTCATCACGCGCGGGCTCGGCCGGGCCCGCATCGCGGCCGTGTTCGCCGCGGTGCTCGCGCTGGCCGGCCTCGCGCCCTGAGCGGTCGCTGCCGCGGCGCCTACCCCCCTTTGGCGAGGAAGGGCAGGAGCGCGGCGAGGGTGGCCTCGGGGGCTTCCTCGGGGACGTAATGGCCGCAGCCCGGCAGCGTCACGGTCGTCACGTCGTTCGCCACCAGCCGCATCTGGTCGCCGACCCGCTCGCCGAGGCCGAGCGCGCCGCCGATCGCGAGCACCGGCATCTCGAGCATGCGCGCCTTGCGGGCGGCATTGAGCGCGATGTTGGTCTCGATGCAGCGATAAAATTCGAAGCAGGCGTGCAGCGCCGCCGGGCTTGCTTTGATCGGCGCGATATAGATCTCCGCCACTTCGGCGGGAATGGCGTCGGGCGTCGCGCCCTTGGAGGCGAGCTGGTCGCCGAAATAGATTTCCTCGCGGCCCGCCACCATGCGCTCGTTGAGGTCGTCCAGCCGGTTGAAGGCGAAATGCCAGAGCCGGCGGTTCAAGGCCGCCTCGGAGAACAGAGGAGGGGAGGGCAGGACACCGGGAATGTTGGCGTCCATCACCGCGAGGCGTGTCACCTTCTCGGGAAAGTCGGCAGCCAAAGCGTAGCCCGCCCACATGCCGATATCGTGCCCGACCACGCCGAAGCGCGGATGCCCGAGCGCCGCCATCAGCGCCACGAAATCGCGGGCGAGGATGCCGGTGTCGTATCCGGTCGGCGGCTTGTCCGAGAGGCCGAGGCCGCGGGGCTCGGCGACGACCAGGCTGTAGTGCTCCGCCAGAACGGGCATCAGAAAGCGCCAGACATACCAGGTCTGCGGCCAGCCGCTGATCAGCAGAAGCGGGGGCCCCTCGCCTCCGGTCACGGCATGGAGCGTCACGTCTCCGCAGGCGATGCGCCGGCTTGTAAAGCGTTGCCAGAATGTCTCGGGAAGCCCGGGAAGGGAGGAGGGGTCGGTTGCCAGACGATCTGTGGCCATGGGTGTCATTCTCCCTGAGGTCTGGCACCTGAGCGAGCGGGATCGAACCCGCTGCCGCGTGGGCCGTCTCGTTTCGTGATGGGCTCAGAGCGCCTCGCCGCGCAGCAGCTTCGGCACGGCGCCGGTAAGGCCCGCCGCATCCTTGATGAACAGGCCCTTGAGCCGCGGCAGGCGGTCGACCAGGCCGAGCCCGACGTCGCGCATCAGGCGCAGCGCGTCGGAGCGGTTGGAGAACAGGCGGTTCAGCCCGTCGGTCGCCACCCCCATGGCGAGGGTGTCGAAGCGCCGCCAGCGCTGGTAGCGCTCCAACACCGAGGGACTTGCGAAATCGAGCCCGAGGCGCGCCGCGTCGGTGATTGATTCGGCGAGGGCCGCGACGTCGCGCAGGCCCATATTGAGCCCCTGTCCGGCGATCGGGTGGATGACATGCGCGGCGTCGCCGACCAAAGCGAACCGCTCGGCGACGAAGCTGCGCGCCATCGCGAAGCCCAGCGGATAGACCTGCGGCCTGGTGACGGGGCGCACCCAGCCATAACCGTGGCCGAAGCGCTGTTCGAGCTCCTCCTGGAACAGGATGTCGGGCAGGCCGACGATCCGCGCGGCATCTGCGGCCCGTTCGGTCCAGACGATCGAGCAGCGATTGCCCGGCAGCGGCAAGGTGGCGAACGGCCCGGCAGGAAGGAAATGCTCGTCCGCGCGGCCCTCGTGGGGACGCTCGTGTTCGACCGTGAAGGTGATGGCGGACTGCCCGTAGGCCCAGGAGACGGTCTGGATCCCGGCCATTTCGCGCAGCCGCGAGCGGGCGCCGTCGCAGGCGACCAGCAGGCTGGCACGCAACCGGCCGCCTGCCCCATAGGCGATGTCCGCGACGGCCGGATTGGTGGTGAAGCCGTGCACCGGCTCGGCGACGAGGACGATCCCGGCGCGCCGGGCGGCGTCGGCCAGCGCGCCTTGGAGGGCAGCGTTCGGCACCATATAGGCGAACGGCTCGCCGGGCTCGACGTCGCCGTCGAAGGTGAGGAAGACCGGCCGCGCGACATCCCGCGTCCGGCTGTCGGTGACGATCATGGAACGGATCGGTTCGGCCGCATCGGCAAGGCCGTCCCAAACACCGAGCACGCTCAACAGGCGGCGCGCGCCCGCGGCGATGGCGGAAGCGCGGGCGTCGCCGGCCGGGTCGCGCGCCAATCCGGGATCGAGCACGACGATGCGCACGTCGGAGCCGAGGCCGTCGCGCAATGCGAGCGCGAGGCTGAGCCCGGCGAGGCCGGCGCCGGCAATGGCGATATCGGCCTGATCCGGCAGGATTGCGGAGGTTTCGGTCGGGGTCATGTGGGTGGCACCTTCTCGCGGCTCGGTCGATCCATGCGGTGCTCCGGGCGTCCCGCCCCGTCTTGACGGCGCAATCCGTGCATGGCTCCAGTCGCACCACGCGGGACGCTCCCGCAGCTTCGCGAGCCCGCCGCATGATCAACGACGTCTCGACCTTGCTCCGCATCCTCGACCTGGAGCCGCTCGAAATCAATTTGTTCCGGGGTCGCAGCGCCAATCCGGGGGGCGGCCGGGTCTTCGGCGGGCAGGTGGTGGCGCAGGCGCTTGCCGCCGCGCTGCGCACCGTGCCGGAGGACCGCGTCGCCCATTCGTTGCACGGCTATTTCCTTTTGCCGGGCGATCCCGACGCCCCGATTCTCTACGATGTCGAGCGGATCCGCGACGGCCGCAGCTTCACCACGCGACGCGTCGTCGCGATCCAGAACGGCCGGGCGATCTTCTTCACTTCGGTCTCGTTCCAGGTCGAGGAGGCTGGATTCGAGCATCAGATCCCGATGCCGGACGTCGCCATGCCGGAGGATCTGCCGTCCGACGAGGTCTGGCGCGAGCGCCTTCTCGCCCGCTATCCCCATGCGTCGGCGCGCGCGTGGATGGCGATGCGCCCGCTCGAAGTAAAGCCGACGGGCCGCGATTCGCCTTATATCGGCGGAACCGACCACCCGCCGCATCCCAGCCTCTGGGTGCGCGCCCGCGGCGCCTTGCCGGACGCGCTCGGGAGCCACCAGGCGGTCCTGGCCTATGCGTCCGATCTGTCGCTGCTCCAGGCGGCGCTGCTGCCGCACGGCAAGAGCGTGTTCGATCCCGATATGCAGTGCGCCAGCCTCGATCACGCGCTCTGGTTTCATCGGCGGTTTCGCGTGGATGAATGGTTGCTCTATGTCCAGGAGAGTCCGGCGGCGGCCGGTGCCCGCGGCTTCTGCCGTGGCGCTTTCTTCACGCGGGAGGGGGTCCTCGTCGCGTCTGCGGCTCAGGAGGGATTGATGCGGCAGGTGGAGAAACCCTGAGCACGAATGGTGCAATTGACTAATTTTTAAGCGCAAACTGAGGCAGTCTTGCGTCTCCGTCGTGGCAGCGGCGGGCATGGCGAGAAAATAAGCACCCCGGACCGGAACTTTCGTCGTTTGGCACGGTCCTTGATTCCCCCTCCGACAGGCCTGTCTGCCGCGGCGGGGAATTTCCCCATCCCGCTCGGCGCAGCCCGAGAGAAAACGCTCGAACGCGGCCCGGATTTCGCCGGCGCGGCGACGGGCATCATGGGGATAGGGACCGATCCATGAAGATCGTCATGGCTATCATCAAGCCGTTCAAGCTGGAGGAGGTGCGCGACGCCCTCACCGGTATCGGAGTGCACGGGCTGACCGTGACCGAGGTGAAGGGGTACGGCCGGCAGAAAGGACACACCGAGATCTATCGCGGCGCCGAATACGCCGTCAGCTTCCTGCCCAAGCTGAAGATCGAGGTGGCGGTGGCCACCGACCATGTCGCGAAGGTGGTCGAGGCGATCACCGCCGCTGCCAAAACCGGCCAGATCGGCGACGGGAAGATCTTCGTCTTCCAGATCGACCACGCCGTGCGCATCCGCACCGGCGAGACCGACGCCGACGCGCTTTGAGAATTCCTCAATTGACGGAGCCTTCTTCCATGACGTTCAAGACCTGGTCCCGTGTGGGACTGCCCACTCTCTTGATGGCGGCCGCGGTCGCCCTGCCGGTGCTGGCGCAGACCGCCGCGCCAGCACCCGACGCGGTGCCCGCCGTCGTCGGTCCGTCGATCAACAAGGGCGACACGACTTGGATGCTGACCTCGGCGCTGCTGGTGCTGATGATGTCGGTCCCCGGCCTCGCTCTGTTCTATGGCGGCCTGGTGCGCACCAAGAACATGCTGTCGGTGCTGATGCAGGTGATCTACAGCGTCTGCATCGTCGGCATCATCTGGGTGCTGTACGGCTATTCGCTGGCCTTCACCGGCGGCTCCGACTTCATCGGCGGCTTCGCCAAGGCCTTCCTGAGCGGGGTCACCACGGAATCGGCGGGCGGCACCTTCTCGGTCGGCGTCGCGATTCCGGAACTCGCCTTCGTGGCGTTCCAGATGACCTTCGCCATGATCACCCCGGCCCTCATCATCGGCGCCTTCGCCGAGCGGGTGAAGTTCTCGGCGATCGTGCTGTTCATCCCGCTCTGGGTGACGTTCATCTATTTCCCGATGGCGCACATGGTCTGGTATTGGGCCGGCCCGGATGCGGTCGACGCTGCCGCCAAGGCTCTCGCCGCCGCCACTGACGGCGCTGCAAAGACCGCCGCGCAGGAAGCGCTCGACGCGGTCCTGGCGGATGCCGGCTACATCTACAAGCTGGGCGCGCTGGACTTCGCCGGCGGAACCGTCGTGCACATTAATGCCGGTATCGCGGCGCTCGTCGGCTGCTTCATCGTCGGCAAGCGCACCGGATACGGCCGGGAGCAGTTCTCGCCCCACTCTCTGACCCTCACTTTGGTCGGCGCCGGCCTGCTGTGGGTCGGCTGGTTCGGCTTCAATGCCGGCTCCAACCTCGAGGCCAACGGCCTGACCGCTCTCGCCATGATGAACACCTTCATCGCGACCTGCGCGGCGGCTCTGTCCTGGATGATCATCGAATGGCTCGCCAAGGGTAAGCCCTCGATGCTCGGCGTGGTGTCCGGCGCGATTGCCGGCCTCGTCGCCGTGACCCCGATGGCCGGGTTCGCGGGCATCATGGGCGCGATGATCTCGGGTCTGATCGTCGGCGTGGTCTGCTTCTTCTTCTGCACCACGGTGAAGAACGCATTCGGCTACGACGATTCGCTCGACGTGTTCGGCGTCCACGGTGTCGGCGGCATCTTCGGCGCCATCGCCACCGGCATCGTCGTGAGCCCCGCTTTGGGCGGCACCGGCGTGTTCGACTACACCACCGGCGCGGTGGCGGAGTACAACATGGCCACCCAGGTGATGGCGCAGCTCAAGGCTGTCGGCGTCACCCTCGTCTGGTCCGGCGTCGGCTCGGCCATCCTGTTCTACATCGTCAACGCCGTCGTCGGACTGCGGGCTTCGGTGGAGAAGGAGCGCGAGGGTCTCGACATCACCGAGCATGGCGAGCGCGCCTACCACAGCTGATCGCAGCTTGCGGACGCGGCGCAGGGTCGCCGCGTCCGGCACACCGATAAAAGAGGGGAAGGAGCCCCGGCCTCGTGCCGGGGTTTCCTGTTTCTGGGCCTCGGGCCACACTTTCCGAACGGCGTGTCGCCGCTCTCGCCGTCGGGCTTTTCCACAGCCGCGCGGCCTGCTAGAAGCCGCAAATGGCTGTCTCGATCTTCTCGGTTCGGCGCGCGCGGTCGCGAATTACCGGCCCGGCCTCCCGTCGGCTCTAAGCGCGCGGGTTCGCCGGGCTGTTCGATCGCGCCCTCGCTTTTCGATGGAGGCGGATCCTGCGTCCGCCCGCGCCGCACAGCGGCCCGGGCCGGATGCATCCTCCTCCGGGATCTCTCACCGAGCCCGACCCATGACCGACAAGACCCCGCCCCAGACGGACTATTCCGCCACCCTGTTTCTGCCGCAGACCGCTTTCCCGATGCGCGCCGGCTTGCCGCAGAAGGAGCCCGAACTGCTCGCGCGCTGGGCGCGCCTCGGCCTCTATGAGCGCCTGCGCGCCGTCGGGCGCGGCCGCCCGCGCTTCGTGCTGCATGACGGGCCGCCTTACGCCAACGGCAACATCCATATCGGTCACGCCCTCAACAAGATCCTGAAGGACGTGGTGACGCGCTCGCAGCAGATGCTGGGGCACGATTCCAATTACGTGCCGGGCTGGGACTGCCACGGCCTGCCGATCGAGTGGAAGATCGAGGAAGAGAATTACCGCAAGAAGGGCAAGGCCAAGCCGGACCTCACCGACAGCGCCGCCATGATCGCCTTCCGCCAGGAATGCCGAGCCTATGCCGAGCATTGGCTGGACGTGCAGCGCGCCGAGTTCAAGCGGCTCGGCGTCGAGGGTGACTGGGACCACCCCTACACCACGATGAGCTTTGCCGGCGAGGCGCAGATCGCCCGCGAAATCATCAAGTTCGCCGAGAACGGCCTGCTCTATCGCGGCTCCAAGCCGGTGATGTGGTCGGTGGTCGAGAAGACCGCCTTGGCCGAGGCGGAAGTGGAGTACCACGACCACACGTCGGATACGGTGTGGGTGAAGTTTCCGGTTCAGATGGTTGTACGCGACGGCGCTGTTTTAGATCCTGCCGGCCCGCGATGGAATGATCTTGGGAAACTTGCCCCGGTCGGAGAAAATCTCGCGCCTGCGTCAGTGGTGATCTGGACCACGACACCCTGGACGATACCTGGCAACCGGGCCATCTCCTTTTCGTCCAAAATCTCTTATGGACTCTACGAAATCACGGATGCACGGCCCGACAATTGGGCGAAGGTCGGCGAGCGACTGATCCTCGCAGACAAACTGGCGGATGACGTCTTCAAACAGGCTAGAGTGTCCTCATACCGTCGTCTGCAAGACGTCACTCCCCATGCGCTTGCGATTGGCTGCACCGCCCACCCCCTGGCCGACCTCGGCTACGGCTTCAAGGTCCCCCTCCTCGACGGCGACCATGTCACCGACGAGGCCGGGACCGGCTTCGTCCACACCGCCCCCGGCCACGGCCGCGAGGATTTCGAGATCTGGACCCAACACCGCCGCTGGCTGGAGGAGCGCGGCATCAGCCCCGCTATCCCCTATACGGTCGACGAGGACAGCTTCTATACCGAACAGGCCCCCGGCTTCGCCGGCAAGCGGGTGATCACCGAGGCGGGCGAGAAGGGCGACGCCAACCAGGCGGTCATCGACGCTCTGGTGGCGGCCGGCAACCTGCTCGCGCGCGGCCGGCTGAAGCACCAATATCCCCATTCCTGGCGCTCCAAGAAGCCGGTCATCTTCCGCAACACGCCGCAATGGTTCATCGCCATGGACCAGGACATCCGCGATGCGGACGGCAGGCCGGCGCCGCGTCCGGCGACGCTTGCCGGCAACGCCCCCGACACCCTGCGCGCCCGCGCGCTCGCCGGCATCGAGAGCGTGCAATGGGTGCCGGAGGTCGGCGAAAACCGCATCACCGGCATGATCGCCAACCGCCCCGACTGGGTCGTCTCGCGCCAGCGCGCCTGGGGCGTGCCGATCGCCGTCTTCGTCAAGGAGACGGGCGACGGCGAGGTCGAGATCCTGAAGGATCCCGCGGTGAACGACCGCATCGCCGCGGCCTTCGCGGCGGAAGGCGCCGACGCCTGGTACAAAGAGGGCGCGCGGGCGCGCTTCCTCGGTGATCGCGCTGGCGAGGGCTGGCAGAAGGTCGACGACATTCTCGACGTCTGGTTCGACAGCGGCTCGACCCACGCCTTCACCTTAGAAGTGCGGCCCGATCTGAAGGCGGACCGCCCGCCCGCCGGCCCCGACCGGGTGATGTATCTCGAAGGTTCGGACCAGCATCGCGGCTGGTTCCATTCCTCGCTTCTGGAAAGCTGCGGCACGCGCGGCCGCCCGCCTTACGACGCGGTGCTCACCCACGGCTTCGTGCTCGACGAGGACGGGCGCAAAATGTCCAAGTCGCTCGGCAACGTGGTTGCGCCGCAGGAGGTCATCAAGGCGTCCGGCGCGGATATTCTGCGCCTGTGGGTCTGCGCCTCCGACTATGCCGACGATCTGCGCATCGGCCCGGAAATCCTCAAATCGACCGCCGACACCTATCGCAAGCTGCGCAACACGATCCGCTGGCTGCTCGGCTCGCTGCACCATTACCGCGCCGCCGAGCGGGTGGCGGTCGAGGCCATGCCGGCGCTCGAACGGCTGATGCTCCACCGCCTTCAGGACCTCGACGGCCAGGTGCGCGCGGCGTATGCCGCGTTCGATTATAAGAAGGTCAACGCGCTGCTCACCGCCTTCATGACCACCGAGCTGTCGGCCTTCTATTTCGACGTCCGCAAGGACGCGCTCTATTGCGATCCGATTTCCTCGGTGACGCGGCGCGCCTGCCTCACCGTGCTGGACGAGACCTTCGCCCGCCTCGTGACCTGGCTCGCGCCGATCCTGCCCTTTACCTGCGAGGAGGCGTTTCTCGCGCGCACTGGCTCGGTCGACGGCTCGGTGCATCTTCTCACTTTCCCCGACACGCCCGCCGCCTGGCGCGACGAAGCCTTGGCGGAGACCTGGCGCAAGATCCGGCAGGTGCGCCGTGTGGTCCTGGGCGCCCTGGAACTCGAGCGCGCAGCCAAGCGCATCGGCTCGTCGCTGGAGGCGGCGCCGGTCGTGCATGTCGCCAATCCGGAGCTGGCGGCGGCCCTCGAAGGTGTCGACTTCGCCGAAATCTGCATCACCAGCGGCGTGGCGCTCCGCTTCGACGACGGTCCGGCCGAGGCGTTCCGTCTCGACGACGTGCCGGGCGTCGCGGTGGTGCCGGGGCTCGCGGCAGGGCGCAAATGCGCCCGGTCCTGGAAGGTATCGGAAGAGGTCGGACGCGATCCCGACTTCCCCGACGTAACGCCGCGCGATGCGCAGGCCCTGCGCGAGCTTGCCGCCCGCGCCGCGGCGGAATGAGGCAGCAGCGCAACGGAGCATTCCATGGCCCCCCTTCGCCTCGGCATCCTCGTCGCGTTCCTGGTCCTGATCCTCGACCAGGGGAGCAAGACCGCGGTGCTGTCCTGGTCGGACAATTGGACCCAACCGACCTATCGCGTCACGCCGTTCCTGGACTTCGTCTATCTCTGGAACACCGGCATCAGCTACGGCCTGTTTCCGCAGGGCGATGCCGGGCGCTGGGTGCTGCTGATCATCAAGCTCGCCGCCGCGCTTCTGTTCGCGGCCTGGCTCGCGCGCACCGACCGCCGCCTCGAAGCGCTGGCGCTCGGCCTTCTGATCGGCGGGGCGATCGGCAATGCGGTGGACCGGCTGGTGTATGGCGCGGTGTTCGATTTCATTTCGTTCCACGCCTTCGGCTATCACTGGTACGTGTTCAACATCGCGGATGTCGCCGTCGTTGTGGGCGTGGTGCTGCTCCTTTATGATGCGCTTTTCGTGCGCGCCTCAAAAACGCCGCCCTCCGACGTCAGCCCTAGAGGCTGAGGAGAGCCGCGCGGTGCGCGGTTTCGAGGGAAGGCGCCCATGACGACGTCCATGCGGATCACTTTCGAACGGTGCGGTGCCTGGCGACGCCGCGTCATGGCCGTTCCGGCGGCGGGCCTGATCGGGGTCCTGACCCTTGCTTTGGCCGGCGGGGTTGCCCGAGCCGAAGACGGCGACACCGGCGATGGCGCCTTCATGCAGAATGTCTTGAGCGCGATAGGCCTGGTCGGCGACGCGCAGCCAAACATCCAGTATCGCGAGCGCGCGCCGCTCGTGGTCCCGCCGCCGCACGTGGCGGCGACCCTGCCGCCGCCGAAGTCGAGCGCGGCGGCCACCAATCCCAATTGGCCGAAGGACCCGGACGTGCTTCGGGCCCGTGCGGCCGCCGCTGAGGACCGCTCGCCGGTCGGGCTGAACGACATCGAGGTGCGCGGTCGCGCGCTCATGCCCTCGCAGCTCAACAATGTCCGGCACAAGCCGACCGCGAGCGTCACGTCCGGCGCGCCGGTCGGCGCAGATGCCCGTGCGCGCGACGAATTGATGCCGAGCGAACTCGGTTTCTTCGGCTGGACCAAGGGCTTGAACGGGGCGTTCAGCGACAAGCCGCTCACCTTCACCGGAGAGCCCGTGCGTGAGAGCCTCGTCGAGCCGCCGCCGGGATATCAGACCCCGGCGCCGAACGCGCCTTACGGGGTGGTGGAGAAGAAGGAAGAGACCTTCAAGTTCCCCAGCCTGTTCGATCTGCAGAATCAGACGTTGAACTGACCGCATTTCCTGCGTGCCGTACGCCGGGGCCGCGGGCCACGCACCCGTGGAGACCTTTCCTGTGACCATGAGACTTTTTGCAATGGCCGTCCTGATCGCCGCCACCGCTGCTTCGGCCGCTTTGTCCACCGCCCAGGCGGTGGGGCCGCAAGTGAGCGAGTTCACACTCGACAACGGCCTGAAGGTGTTGGTGATCCCTGATCGGCGCACGCCGGTCGTCACCCATATGGTCTGGTACAAGGTGGGCTCGGCGGACGAGGCGCCCGGCAAGTCCGGCATCGCCCATTTCCTCGAACATCTGATGTTCAAGGGTACCGAGAAGACGCCGCCCGGCATGTTCTCGGGGGAAGTCGCGCGGCTCGGCGGCCAGGAGAACGCCTTCACCTCCTATGACTACACCGCTTATTATCAGCGGGTGGCCAAGGAGCATCTCGAAAAAGTGATGAACTTCGAGGCCGATCGTATGACCGGCCTCAAGCTGACCGACGAGGTGGTCCTGCCGGAGCGCGACGTCGTGCTGGAAGAGCGCCGCATGCGGACCGACAACGATCCGGGCGCGCGGCTCGCGGAATCGCTCCAGGCGACGACCTATGTGAACCATCCCTACCAGCATCCGATCATCGGCTGGGAGCACGAGATCAAGCAGCTCAACCGCGAGGATGCGCTGGCCTTCTATCGGCGCTTCTATGCGCCCAACAATGCCGTCCTCGTCGTCGCCGGCGACGTCGAGCCCGAGGCGGTCCGCGCGCTCGCGGAGAAGACGTTCGGCCAGGTGCCGCGCGCCGACACGCCGCCGCGCAACCGCCCGCAGGAGCCGGAGCCGGAGGCGCACCGGCGGGTGTCGCTGAGCGACCCGCGTGTCGCCCAGCCGAGCGTCCAGCGCACCTATCTCGTGCCGTCCTACCGCACGGCGACGGGGCGCGAGGCGGAAGCCCTGGATCTCGCGGCGCAGATCCTCGGCGGCGGCCAGACCGGCCGGCTCTATCGCGAGCTGGTCGTCGGGCAGGAACTCGCCGCCGGGACGGGCGCCTGGTATCAAGGCACGTCCTACGACGCGACCCGCTTTGGCGTCTCCGCCGCGCCGCGTCCCGGCGTGTCGCTGGAGACGCTGGAAAAGGCGATGACCGGCGTGGTCGAGCGCTTCGTCGCCGAGGGGCCGGACGAGCTCGAACTGGCGCGCGCCAAGACCCGTCTCGCCGCCGATGCGATCTATGCCCGCGACAATCAAGCGACTTTGGCGCGGATCTACGGCGCCGCCTGGGCCACCGGCATGTCGGTGAAGGACGTGAACGAATGGCCGGACCGGCTGAAGGCGGTCACCGCGGACGAGGTGAAGGAGGCGGCCAAGCGCTATCTCCAGCTCGGCCGTGCCGTGACGGGGTATCTCTCGGCCCCGGAGGCCCCGGCCACGCCGGCCAAGGTCGAGACGCGGGAGAACCGTTCGTGAGGGCTGTGCGCGGGGCCCTTCCCGCAAGAGGCTCGCGGACGGTGCGTCGCTCCGCTTCGGTCTATTGGAACGGCATATTTTTCGGCCCTCGCGCCGTCCTGCCCGTGCTCGGGCGCATTCTTCTGTTGGTGCTCATGTCCTTGTCTCTGGTTTCGCCGGCCGCCGCCCAGTCTCAGACCACGCGCATCACCCGCGTCGTGAGCCCGGGAGGTATCGAGGCCTGGCTGGTGCGCGACACGACTCTGCCGCTGATCGCGATGGAATTCGCGTTCCGGGGCGGCGCGGCCCAGGATCCGCCCGCCACCCCCGGCGTCGCGAGCCTCACAGCCTCGCTGCTGGACGAAGGCGCGGGCGATCTCGACGCCGCCGCCTTCCAGCGCAAGGTCGCCGACCTCGCGATGGAGATTTCCTTCGACGCCAACCGCGACGAACTGCGCGGCTCGCTGCGGACGCTTGGGGAAAATCGCGACGCCGCCTTCGATCTTCTGCGCCTCGCCGTGACGGCACCGCGCTTCGACGAGGAAGCGGTGGAGCGCATCCGCGCCGCTCAGCTCGCCTCGCTGCGCCGCCGCTCGACCGATCCCAATTCGCTGGCCAGCGAGCGCTGGTTCGCTCTGGCTTTCCCGGACCATGCCTATGGCCGACCGGTCGACGGCACGCTTGCCAGCGTGCCCACCATCACCCAGGCCGATCTTCAGACCTTCACCCGCAACACGCTGGCCCGCGATACGCTGAAGGTCGCCGTGGTCGGAGATATCGGCCCGGAGGAACTGGGCCGGGAGCTCGACCGGGCGTTCGGCGCCCTGCCGGCGAAAGCCACGCTCCGCCCGGTGGCGGACGTCGCGCCCAAGGGCATCGGCACGGTGGACGTGATCCCGCTCAACATCCCGCAATCGGTCGTGCTGATGGGAACGACCGGGCTCGAGCGCAAGGACGACGACTTCATCCCGGCCTATGTGCTGAACCACATTCTCGGCGGCAGCGCCTTTTCATCGCGGCTCTTCAAGGAAGTGCGCGAGGCGCGCGGTCTCGCTTATTCGGTCTATTCCTACCAGGTGGCGCTGGAGCATGTCGGGCTCTGGTTCGCCGGCACGGCGACCAAGAACGAGCGGGCCGGGGACTCCATCCGCATCATCGGCGACGAGTTCCGCAAGATTCTCGATGAAGGTCCGACCCAGACCGAGCTGGACGAGGCGAAAAGCTACCTGACCGGCAGCTATGCCCTGCGCTTCGACACCTCCTCGAAGATTGCCGGCCAGCTTCTGCAGATCCAGATCGACGATCTCGGCATCGATTATATCGATCGTCGCAACGCGCTCATCGAAGCCGTGACGCTGGACGATCTGCGGCGGGCCGCGCACCGCCTGACGGAGGCCGCCAAGGCCCTGACCGTGGTGGTGGGGCGTCCGGCGGGCCTCTCGGGAGGCTGAGCCGCCTTAACCATGCGGGCGGATTGTCCGCCCCCACCGTCTGCATGCGGCGTTAACAGTCTGTTATACAAACCGCCCGGTGCCCTGGAACTGGAGCTTCGTCATGCCCATGCCGTCCGTAGCCTCCCCGCTGAGCCGCCTGCTGGTGCCGGCCGCGCTTGCGGCGATGCTCGCCGGTTGCGGCGGCAATTCTCAGGGCCTGTTCGGCGCCCCCGGGACGACCGTGGACCCGGCCGGCGGCGGGCAGAGGATCTCCGATGCCGCGGTCGCGGGCGTCGGCGGGCCGTCGGTCACGGGTCCGCCGTCGCTCACGGTGGGATCGGGACCGGATGCCATCGATTATTCGTGCCCGATGGTCGATGTGCGGACCGGCGCGGCGGCCTGGCAAGTGCCGGCATCCGGTGGCGGCCTGCGCTATCAGGGGTCAATCAGCAACATGGCGCGCGAATGCGCCATCGTCGACCGCACCATGACCATGAAGGTCGGTATCGAGGGGCGTGTCCTGCTCGGCGACAAGGGTACGCCCGGCGCGGTCAATGTCCCGATCCGCATCGCAGTGGTCCAGGAAGGTCCGAGCCCGAAGACCATCACCACCAAATTCTTCACCGTGCCGCTCAACATTCCGGCCGCCGAAGGTCAGATCAGCTTTTCGGTCGTGGAGGATACGATCAGCTTCCCGCTCGTCTCGGCGGCCGAGATCGAGCGCTACGTCGTCTATGTCGGCTTCGACCCTCAGGGCACCGAAACCCGCCCGTCACGGCCCCGTCCCGCCCGCCCGGCGCCTTCGGCCAGCGCGCCGGCTGCGACCGCGCCGGCTGCCGCCCGTGCACCGGCGGCTTCGACGCCGACCGCCACCGCGGCTCCGGCCGCCAGTTCCAGCGCCGGGCAATCCGCTGCGCCGCCGGCAGCCACCTTCGGACCGCCGCCCGCCGCCAGCACGTTCAGCGCGCCGCCGGATTCCGGGACGTTCGGCCCCCCCCCCGCCACTTTTGGACCGCCGCCCGCCAGTCAGTGAGCGGAGGGGAGAGGCCCGTCGACGCGCGTTGACGCGGCCGGGCGATCTTCTATGCTGCACGGCGATGGCGGTTCGCCGCCGTCGATCGGACGATCCCTGCGGGAGAGACCGGCGGTTCGAGGGGGAAGCCCTACGGATTGCGCCGGCGCCGAAGGCGCAACCGCCCCGGAACCGCTCAGGCAAAAGGGCCGCAGGGGGACGAGCCTCTGGAAAGCAGATGCGGGGTCATAGCCGCGTCTCACCGAAGGAGTAAGCCGCACGGTGCAAGCCGGGCGCGCGAAATCTCTCAGGTTCCGGTGACAGAGGGGGCGCCGCCCGGGCCGTTCGGCCCGGACGCTTTGGCGCGACCCGATGGACACCGCAATGACCAATGACTCCGCCTCCCTTCAGCGCACCCCGCTCCATGCGGCGCACGCCGCCCACGGCGCGCGTCTTGTGCCGTTCGCCGGTTACGACATGCCGGTCCAGTATCCCGACGGCATCCTCGCCGAACATGCCTGGACCCGCACCCAGGCCGGCCTGTTCGACGTGTCGCACATGGGCCAGGCTCTCTTGGTCGGGCCTGACCACGATACGGCGGCGCGCGCGCTCGAGGCGCTTCTGCCGGCCGACCTGCGTGGTCTGAAGCCCGGCCAGCAACGCTATTCCCAACTCCTCGCGGAGGATGGCGGCATTCTCGACGATCTGATGGTGACGCGCCCGCGCGACCCGGCGCGCGAGGGAACCTTGTTCCTCGTCGTCAACGCCGCCGGCAAGCGCGCGGATTATGTTCATATCGCCCCCCGTCTGCCGGCCGATGTCCGGCTCGTGCCGCAGGAGGATCTGGCGCTGATCGCGCTCCAGGGGCCGCAGTCCGAAGCCGTGATGGCGCGGCTCGCGCCGGGTGCGGAGACGCTGACCTTCATGCACGCCGCCCCGCTCGAGGTCGCCGGCATCGCCTGCCATGTCTCGCGCTCCGGCTATACCGGGGAGAACGGCTACGAGATTTCGGTGGCCGCCGCCGCGGCCGCGGCGCTGTGGACCCGCCTCCTCCAGGAGCCCGAAGTGAAGCCGGTGGGCCTCGGCGCGCGCGACAGCCTGCGCCTGGAGGCCGGGCTCTGCCTCTATGGCCACGACATCGACCCCACCACCTCGCCGGTCGAAGCCGCCCTCGTCTGGTCGATCCAGAAGCGGCGCCGGGAAGAGGGTGGCTTTCCCGGCGCCGCGCGGATCCAGCGCGAGCTGGCGGACGGGCCGGCGCGGGTGCGTGTCGGCCTGACGCTGGAGGGCCGCGCGCCGGCCCGCGAAGGCGCCGAGATCGTCAAGGATGGTGAGACGGTCGGCGTCGTCACGTCGGGCGGCTTCGCGCCGACTTTGGGTGCGCCGATCGCCATGGGCTATGTCCCGCCGGCACTGGCCGCACCGGGGACGGGCCTCGACATTCTGGTCCGGGGACGGGCACTGCCGGCCAAAGTGGTCCGGATGCCGTTCGTCGCGCCGCGCTACGCCCGCAAAAATTGAAGAGGGGACAGGACGATGAGCGAGATCCGCTATTCCAAGGACCACGAATATGTCCGCGTCGACGGCGACGTCGCGACCATCGGCATTTCCGACTATGCGCAGAGCCAACTGGGCGACGTGGTCTATGTCGAGCTGCCCGAAATCGGCAAGGCGGTCGCCCAGGGCAAGGAAGCGGCCGTGGTCGAGAGTGTGAAGGCCGCGAGCGAAGTCTACGCGCCCGTCTCCGGCGAAGTGGTCGAGGTCAATGGTGCGCTCGAAGGTGCCCCCGCGAGCGTCAATGAGGATCCCGAGGGCCAGGGCTGGTTCCTCAAGGTCCGGATGTCGAACCCTGCCGAGCTCGAGGGTCTGATGTCCGCCGACGCCTATGCCGACTTCCTGAAAACCGTGTCCTGACGGCGGAGCAAGCCACGCCCATGCGCTATCTGCCCCTCACGCCCGAGGACCGCGCCGAGATGCTCGCCCGCGTCGGCGCCTCCGCGGTCGACGATCTGTTTGCCGACATCCCGGCCGACAAGCGCCTCACCGATCTGCCCGATCTGCCGCTGCGCAAGAGCGAGATGGCGGTCGAGCGGACCCTCGCCCGCCTTGCCGCGCGCAACGTGCCGGCCGGCAGCGTGCCCTTCTTCGTCGGCGCAGGCGCCTACCGCCATCACGTCCCTGCGACCGTCGACCATCTGATCCAGCGCTCGGAATTCCTCACCTCCTACACCCCCTACCAGCCCGAAATCGCCCAGGGCACGCTGCAATATCTGTTCGAGTTCCAGACCCAGGTCGCCGAACTGACCGGCATGGAGGTCGCCAACGCCTCGATGTATGACGGCTCGACCGCCGCAGCCGAGGCGGTGCTGATGGCGCATCGCCTGACGCGGCGCGATACGGCGGTGCTCGCCGGCAATCTCCACCCGCATTATGCCGAGACCATCGCGACGGTCTGCGCCCATGCCGGCCAGCCGATCCGCGCCCTTTCCCCCAACCCGGGCGGAGAAGACGATCTTGCGGCGGCGATCGAGGCTTCAGCCTCCTGCATCGTGGTGCAGACGCCGGACGTGTTCGGCAATCTGGTCGATCTGCGCCCGATCGCCGAGAAGGCCCATGCGGTGGGCGCTCTGCTGATCGCGGTGGTCACCGAGGCGGTCGCGCTCGGCCTGGTCGAGCCGCCGGGAGCGCAGGGAGCCGACATCGTCGTGGGCGAGGGACAGTCGATCGGCAATGCGTTGAATTTCGGCGGGCCTTATGTCGGCTTGTTCGCGACGCGGCAGAAATTCGTGCGCCAGATGCCGGGGCGTCTCGCCGGCGAGACGGTCGATGCGGAGGGGCGGCGCGGCTTCGTGCTCACCCTTTCCACCCGCGAGCAGCATATTCGCCGCGAGAAGGCGACGTCCAACATCTGCACCAATTCCGGCCTGTGCGCGCTGGCCTTCACCATCCATCTTTCGCTGCTCGGCGAGGCCGGACTGACCCGGCTCGCCCGCATCAACCACGCCGCCGCCTGCGATTTCGCCGACCGGCTCGCCGCACTGGACGGGGTGAGCGTGCTGAACGCGTGCTTCTTCAACGAGTTCACGATCCGTGTCCCGGGCGATGCCGCGGCCCTGGTCGAACGTCTGGCGCAGAAGGGCGTGTTGGGCGGCGTGCCCTATTCCCGCCTCGCCCCCGCCGCCGGTTTCGACGATCTGATCCTGGTCGCCGCCACCGAGACCACGACGCCCGAGGACCGGGCCGCTTATGCCGCCGCGCTCAAGGAGCTCCTGCCATGAACCGGGAAGGACGTGGCGCGACGGCGCCGGGCGCCATCTCCAATTCCGCACCCGCCACCTTCACCGGCAACCGGGCGCTGGATCTGGAGGAGGGACTGCTGTTCGAAATCGGCCGCACCGAGGTTACCGGCGTCGATCTCGACGAGCCGGACGCCTTCGCCCTGCGGCTCGGCGGATTGGAGCGCACCGCGCCGCTCGGCCTGCCCGGGCTCTCGGAACCCGAGGCGATGCGGCATTATGTGCGGCTGTCGCGGATGAATTACGGCATCGACAGCGGCCTGTTCCCGCTCGGCTCCTGCACCATGAAGCACAATCCCCGCCTCAACGAGCGGATGGCGCGTCTGTCGGGCTTTGCCGACCTGCATCCGCTTCAGCCGGTCTCCACCGTCCAGGGGGCGCTCGGCCTGATCGACGAACTCTGCCGCTGGCTGCTGGAACTCACCGGCATGGCGGCCGTCGCCTTCACGCCCAAGGCCGGCGCGCACGGCGAATTGTGCGGCATGATGGCGATCAAGGCGGCGCTGGCGGCCCGCGGCGACGCGCGGAGCGTGGTCCTGGTGCCGGAAAGCGCCCACGGCACCAATCCCGCGACGGCCGCCCTGCTGGGCTATGAGGTCCGCTCCATCCCCGCGCGTGCGGACGGGACGGTCGATCCGGAGAGCGTCAAGGCCGCGCTTTCCCCCGAGGTCGCCGCGCTGATGCTGACCAATCCCAATACGTGCGGCCTGTTCGAGCGCAATGTGGTGGAGATCGCGGCGGCGGTGCACGAAGCCGGCGCCTATTTCTATGCCGACGGGGCGAATTTCAACGCCATCCTGGGCAAGGTGCGGATCGGCGACCTCGGCGTCGACGCGATGCACATCAATCTCCACAAGACGTTCTCGACGCCGCACGGTGGCGGCGGGCCGGGGGCCGGTCCGGTCGTCCTGTCCCCGGCGCTCGCCCCCTTCGCCCCCTTGCCCGCTGTGGTCGCGGACGCGGACGGGCTGCGCCTCGTCGAGACGACGGACGCGCCGGAGACCGCCCAGGCGCTCGGGCGCATGTGTGCGTTCCATGGCCAGATGGGCATGTTCGTCCGGGCTCTGTCCTGGATGCTCTCGCACGGCGCCGACGGCATGCGCCAGGCCTCCGAGGATGCGGTCCTTTCGGCCAATTACATCCGCGCGAGCCTGATGGACCTGATGAGCGCGCCGTTCGCCACCCGGCCCGCCATGCACGAGGCCTTGTTCGACGATGCCTGGCTGGAGGGCACCGGCCTCACCACGCTCGACGTCGCCAAGGCGCTGATCGACGAGGGATATCACCCGATGACGGTGTATTTCCCGCTGGTGGTGCACGGCGCGATGCTGATCGAGCCGACCGAAAGCGAGAGCAAGGCGTCGCTCGATCTGTTCATCGCCGCCTTGCGCGACCTCGCTCTGGCGGCGAAGGCGGGGGACATGGCGCGATTCCAGGGCGCGCCCTATTACGCGCCGCGCCGTCGCCTCGACGAGACCCGTGCCGCCCGTGCCCCGGTGTTGCGCTGGACTGCGCCCGCGCCGGTGCCCCGCGCGGCCGAATAGGCCCGCGGCATAGCGGCTATTTCGCGCTGCGCCCGCCTCGGAGCGGGGGCAGCGCGACCAGAAGCAGACCGACCGCGATCAGACCCATCCCCCCGAGGCGAAGCGGCGGAAAACGTTCGCCGAGGACCAGAGCGGCGGTGACCGTGCCGGCGAGGGGGACCAGAAGCGAGAAGGGCGCGACCGTTCCGGCCGGATAGAGCTTCAGAAGATGGCCCCAGATGCCGTAGCCGATCCAGGTCGCGCCGATCGCGAGGAAGGCCACGGCGCCGAGCCCCTCCCAGGTCGGACGGAGCAGCGCGCCGGAAACGGCCGGCCAGCCTTCGAGCGCGAGCGAGAGGGCGAAGGCGGGCAGAGGCGGGACCAGGCTGAGCCAGGCGACCAGGGCGAAAATCTCGGTCGGCGGCGCACGACGGATCAGCACGTTTCCGGTCGCCCAACTCGCCGCGCCGCATAAGGTCAGAGCCAGGCCGAGCGCGGTCATGTCGCCGCCCGTGCTGGCCGCAATCAGCAGCAACCCGGCCAGGGCGACACCCGCGCCGGCGAGCTGGCGCGGCCGCGGCCGCTCCCCGAGGAAGAGCGCCGCGATCAGGATCGTGAAGAAGGCTTGGGCCTGGAGCGCGAGCGAGGCGAGGCCGGGCGGCATGCCGGCATCGATCGCCGAGAACAGGAAGGCGAACTGGCCGAGGAACCAGGTCAGGCCGATCGCCACCATCTGTCCCGCCGGCAGAGCCGGGCGCGGCACGAAGAAGACCGGCAGAGCCGCCGCGACGAAGCGCAGGGTCGTCAGGAGCAGCGGCGGATAATGGTCGAGCCCGAATCGCATGACGACGAAATTGACGCCCCAGATCGCCGCGGCGAGCACGGCAAGGGCAAGGTGTCGGGGCGCCATTTCGGATCCGTGGGCTGTCGCCGGCGAAGCGTGACGGAACCGTCTGGCCGCCGCCGCTCCCGCGATGTCGAGAGAGAATCGCGGGTGGTTTGCCCGCGCCGATCGGCCGGCATGCCGGCCGGATCGCATGAGGGAGCGTGTTTACCCGCGTTCGGGGAGCGGTGCACCGCACGTGTGGCGCGCACCAGCCGGCTTTAATCGGCGCCGGGTTCGGCGCGGGGCAAGGGGATGGTGGAGGGCTGGGGAATCGGCACGGTGTAATATTTGCGATTGGCAATGGTGCCGGTCTCGAACGGACCGGCTCCGGTCGCGTCTCCGGGCGCATAGGACATGGGGCCGGGTGGACGCGGGATCGCGGGCAGCGTCCCCGGCGGGGTCAGCACCGGCTGATAGGGATCTCCGGGCGCGGGATAGCTCCGCTGCGGTGCAGGGGCATAAATCGGCTGGCCCTGGGCATAAGGCGGACGAGGCGGTTCCTGGGGGGCGGCCGCCTGCTCCGGCTCGAAATCCTCCAAGCCGTGCTCGGGCGGGTGGGGCAGGATGTCGAGGGGCGCGCCGGGGGGCGGAATGTTTGCCGGCTGCGGCATCTGCCGCATCTGGGGTGCGGGAGCGGAGGGGCGCGCGAACAGCGGCGCGGGGCCGGAGGGCGGGGCGAACAGAGGCGGCGGCCCGGACGGCGGCGCGATCAGCCCGCCGCCGGCGGGTCCCGGCTGGCGCGCCATCAGCACCGGGGGCGCCATCGGGCGCGGCGCGGGCTTGCAGATCGTGCGGCCCTTGGCATGGCGCATCAGGTCCACATGAATGTGGTCGTAATGAAAGATGTTCGAGCCCGGCGCGAGGACGGTGGTGAACATGTCGCAGGCCCCCGCCTGGACCTGAAGCAGGAAACCCCGGGCTTCCTTGGGGCCGCGCCAATTGTCCTTGATCGTGATCGTCGTTCCGTCGGCGAACTGGAAGGCGCCGATGTCGAGCGCATTGCCGAAAGCGTGCTCGGAAATCTTGGCGGTCGCCGAGCCGTTCATCCCGCGGCAGGAGTAAGAGGACATCTGGCGGATGCCGACGACCGGCTGCCCCATCCAGGCGAGGGCGGCGGGCTGTACCACCTGGTCCAGCCAGATATTGAGGTCGCGCACCATGGGGCAGGCGAGGGTGGCGCGCGGCTGTACCGCGACGATGCCATCGTCGAGCGCGGTCACGCGGAACGGATGCTCCATGCCGCAAACGCCCGGCCCGTCGATGCCGCGCGCGGGTTCGACATAGGCCGAAACCGTGACGCCTTTTTCGGCGAGGCACTTCTCCTCCGCCTGGGCGCGCCAGGGCTCCCGTCGGTCGAACAGATCGAAACGACAGCCCGACAGGAGCCCCACGCAGACGAGCGGGGCTACGAGATACCTGAATACTCCGCGCGTCATGGAAGCACGATGCCGCGGCGGTCGTTGAAATCGGGTTAAAGGGGTCGCCGCACTTCTTGCGCGGCGCGAGCCGAGCCGATATAGAAGCGGCCTCCCGGCGGATGGGCGCGTAGCTCAGCGGGAGAGCACTACGTTGACATCGTAGGGGTCACAGGTTCGATCCCTGTCGCGCCCACCATCCGCACCTCTGCCGCCGACGCCGGCTTTCGCGCCCTATGCGGCGCGCGGCCCGGCTTTTCCGCACCGTTTTGCTTGACTGCCGCCGGTGGCGGATCAGATTGCGGCCCTTGTGGATACAGGACGGATTCGTCCGGCCGAGGGAGGGCATGCGGCATGGGGCAGGGAGACGGGCCGACGGGCACATTCGGACGCGCCACCCCGCTGCCGGCCGGCATGAAGCTTCTGCTCGCCGCCTTCCTTCTCACCTCCTTCGCCGTGAAGCTGTTCGTCGCCTGGCGCTTTCCCAATGCCAGCTATGCCGACGTCACGATGCAATATCTGGAGCAGGCGCACCGCCTGCTGACCGGGCAGGGCCTGGTGCCGTGGGAATATGTGGTCGGCGCCCGCTCCTGGCTGACGGCAGGTGCGATCGCGCCGGGCATGAAGCTCGCCGCGCTGCTCGGCGGCGGGCCGGACGCCCGTATCCTCGGCGCCGTGGCGATGTGCAGCCTGTTTTCGCTGAGCCTGATCGCGCCGGCCTTTCTGTGGGGCTGGCGCTTCGCCGGCCCGGTCGGCGCCGCGCTCTGCGGCGCGTTCGGCGCCTATTGGTTCGAGACGGTCTATTATGCCGGGCATCCCCTCCAGGATTCGTTCGGCACCTATTGCCTCGTGCCGGCGCTTTATCTCGCTTATCCCAATGGGCCGGCCACGTCGCTGCGCCGGCTGTTGGCCGCCGGCATCCTGCTGGGACTTGCCACCGCCTTTCGCATGCAGCTCGGCCCGGTCGCGGCGCTGGCGGCGATCTGGGTGGCGCGCACCCATCCCGGCCGATATCTGGCACTCGGCCTTGGCGGCGTGCTCGGGCTCGGCGTCCTGGGGCCGCTCGATTGGGCGACGTTCGGGGTGCCGTTCAACTCGATCATTCAATATGTCAAATATCAGGGCTCGACGATCGGTGCGGCCGAAGGCGGAAAATGGGGCTATGTCCCCTGGTACAATTATCCCGGCTGGATCCTCGGCTTCTATTCCGGTGCCTTCCCGCTCCTGTTCCTCACCGGCCTGATCGGCGCACGGCGCCTGCCATTGCTCCTGGCCGTGTTCGTGGTCAACGTCGCCTTGCTCCTGTTCGTCGAGGTGAAGAGCCCGCGCTACATGTATCCCGGGGTGCCGCTCGTGCTCACTTTGTGCGGCATCGGCATGGCCGAGCTGGCTCTGCGGCTCTGGGAGGGGCGGGTGCGCACCAGCCTGATCGCAGCGGGCGGCATCCTGTTCGTGGCCGTGATGTCCGCACTCCTGGGGGCCTTCAGCCATTTCTCGTCGCATTGGGTGCTGGGGCGCGGCATTATCCTGGCGACGCGTGCGGTGAATGCCGATCCGGCGGCCTGCGGCCTTGCCATCGTGCCGGCGAGCGCCTGGTGGATCAGCGGCGGCTATGTCTCGACCGATCCGCGCATCCCGCTCTATGGCGCGCAGGCCTCCGGGCCGGACGCGAAAGCGCAGAGCGCCGCGTTCAATTATGCCATCACGACCACGGAAACCCCCGACGAGCCGCTCCCGGATCTTTCGGCCCTCGGCTATGCGCCGCGCGGCTGCTATGCGAACGGCAGCCGCGGGCCGGCCTGCGTCTGGTTCCGGCCGGGCACCTGCACGCGCGGCGCTGCGCCTCCGCTCGCGGCCTCGTTGCCGAACTGGCTGGACGTGCCTGCCGCATCCGGG
This sequence comes from Aquabacter spiritensis, assembly GCF_004346185.1. GTDB lineage: Bacteria > Pseudomonadota > Alphaproteobacteria > Rhizobiales > Xanthobacteraceae > Aquabacter > Aquabacter spiritensis. The sequence continues at coordinate 127,343 of NZ_SMAI01000003.1, forward strand.
GCAGGGCGGCCGGAGCGGTGACACCATGCTGATCGTCACGAATTACACGGCGTTTCCCTCCCGCTGGCGGGCCGCCTGCGGGACCGAGGGCGAGACCGTTATCGCCCGCGGCCTCGCTGAGTTCCATCGCCACGCGCGGCGGCGGGACGCGGTGTTCGTGATCAATGGGGATGCCCATACGGTGATGGCCCTGGCATTCGCCCGAATGGCGATTCCCGGGTTCGATCGGCCGCTGGTCGCGATCGACCTGATCTTTCGCCGGCCGTCCGGCCTGAAGGGCCGGCTTGCCCATCTGGTCAAGCGGCCGCTCCTGGCGCGCGCGGACCTCTATATCAATTTCTTTGCCGACGCCCGCGGCGTCGGCGCGGTCTATGGGATTCCCCCCGAGCGCTGCAGCTATGTCCCCTTCAAGGTCAATCTCGACATCGCGCAGGTGGCGCATGTTCTGCCGACCGAAGAGTTCGTCCTGTGCTTCGGCCGGTCGATGCGCGATTACGACACCTTTTTCGACGCGATGGCGCGCCTGCCGCATCCTGCGGCGATCGCCGACGTCAACCCCGCGGACCTTGCGCAGCACGGCGCGCGCTTCACCCGGCGGCTCGAAGACCTGCCGGCGAATGTGTGCGTGCTCGACGATGATGGAAGCAGCGAGGCGCAACTCGACATGCTCCGACGCGCCAAGCTGGTCGTCATCCCGGTGCGCAAAGCGAGCTTCGTCGCCTCGGGAATCTCCACCGCGCTCAATGCCATGATGGTCGGCAAATGTGTGATCGGCACCGAGGGGCCGGGAATGACCGATATCTTCACCGAGGAGATCCTCGCGGTACCTCCGGAAGATCCGGCCGCTCTGGCCGCGATGATCGACCGCGCTTGGAACGATGACGCTTTGCGGCGCCGCGTCTCGGATACCGGACGGCGCTGCGCGGAGCGCCTCGGCGGCGAAGACGCGCTGGTGCAGCGCCTGATCGACCGCATCGCGGACACGTATGGCTGAGATGGCGATGCCGCCCCGCCTCAGCGTCGTGATCCCGACCCGCGACTGCCTGGCTTATCTCCCGGCCGCGATCGCAAGCGTCCGGGCGCAGGCGCTCGGTCCGGTCGAGATCGTCGTGGTCGACGACGGGTCCCGAGACGGAACCGGCGATTGGCTCGCCGGGGCGGCCCGCTCCGACCCACTTCTGCGCCCGGTCGCCGGGCCGGCCCGCGGCGTCGCGGCGGCGCGCAATCGGGGCATCGCGTCGGCGTCGGCGGAGATCATCGCCTTCCTCGACGCCGACGACCAGTATCTGCCCGGCGCATTGGACGACCGTTTGCCGCTGATGGAAAGCGACCCCGCCATCACCCTGACCTTCGCGGACGTCATGTCGGTGACGCCGGACGGGGCCCTGGTCGGGCATCAATTCGCCTATTGGCCGCTGTTCCGCGATTTTCTCGCCGGACGGTCGGGGCTGCTGCCGCTGGGACCGGACGCGTTCGCCATGCTGCTCGCGGAAATGGTCTGCGGCACCTCCTCGGTCGCAACCCGAAAAAGCGCGCTTGCGGCCGTGGGCGGCTTCGACGAGCGCTATCGTATCTCCGAGGATTGGGACCTGTGGCTGAAGCTCGCCCGGCACGGGCCGGTCTGGTGCTCGACCCGGCGCGCGACTCGCTATCTGGTGCGGCCGGGCTCTACGAGCCGCGACATGGGCGAGCTGGCACGCACCATGCGCGCGGTGTTCGACGCCCAGGTCCCCGACCCCGCCGCGATTCCCCAGCCCTGGCGCGGCGTCGCGCAGGCGCGGGTCCGGGTGGCCGAGGCCGAGGCGGCGATGATCGCCGGGCGGCATCGGGAGGCGATGCTCGGCCATCTCGCCGCCTTCCGCGTCGCGCCCTCGAAGGTGCTGGCGAAGAAGGCGGCGGCCGACCTGTTGCGGCTGCTGCGGCTCAAATGAGCCGCGTCAGGTGATGTATTGGGCGCCGTTCGCGGTCAGCGTCGAGCCAGTGATGAAGCCGGCGCCGTCGGCGGCGAGGAAGACCACGCAGCGGGCGATGTCCTCCGGCTCGCCGAGCCGGCCGACCGGGATCGTGGCGATGATCTTCTTCAGCGTCTCCTCGGGCACGGCGCGGACCATTTCCGTCGCGACATAGCCCGGCGCGATGGCATTCACCGTGATGCCGAGCGCGGCGCTTTCTTGGGCGAGCGCCTTCACGAAGCCGATCTCGCCGGCCTTGGCGGCGGAATAATTGGTCTGGCCGAATTGGCCCTTCTGGCCGTTGATCGAGGAAATGCAGACGATGCGGCCGAATTTGCGGGCGCGCATCCCCTCGATCACCTGGCGGCACATGTTGAAGGCGCTGTTGAGATTGGTGTTGATCACCGCGTTCCATTGCTCCAGCGTCATGCGATGGAGGGTGGCGTCGCGGGTGATGCCGGCATTGTTCACCAGAATTTCAACCGGGCCGAGTTCGGCTTCCACCGCGGCGACGCCGGCCTTGCAGGCGTCGAAATCCGAGACGTCCCACTTGAACACCGGGATCCCGGTCTTCTCCTTGAACGCCTGAGCGGCCGTGTCATTGCCGGCATAATTGGCGGCGACAGTGTAGCCTTCCGCCTTCAGCGCGATGCAGATGGCTTCGCCGATGCCTCGGGTGCCGCCGGTGACCAGAGCGGTTCGTCCCATGTTTCTCTCCCTCTCTCTTGCCTTGGTTATTTTGAGCCCGAAGCGGTCCGCACAGCTTTGCTTCTACGCAACGTCACGGCCGCATTCGACCTCTTTTTCCGCGTCGTCCTGTCGCGAAACAAACGTATGAAACGCAAAAGGCCGGCTCCCTCCCCGCGGCGGGGGCGGAGCCGGCCCTTGCATGGCCGAAGCGGCGGTGCGCGTCAGGCGCGCTCGAGGCACATGGCGATGCCCATGCCGCCGCCGATGCAGAGCGTGGCGAGCCCCTTTTTGGCATCGCGCTTCTGCATTTCGTGCAGCAAGGTGACGAGGATGCGGGTGCCGGACGCGCCGATCGGGTGACCGATCGCGATCGCCCCGCCATTCACGTTCACCTTCGAGGTGTCCCAGCCGAGTTCCTTGTTCACCGCGATGGCCTGGGCGGCGAAGGCCTCGTTGGCCTCGATCAGATCGAGGTCGTCAATCGTCCAGCCGGCCTTTTCCAACGCCGCCTTGGAGGCGGGGATCGGGCCGGTGCCCATGACCGCCGGATCGACGCCGGCCTGTGCCCAGGACACGATGCGGGCCAGCGGCGTGCGGCCTTCGGCGGCGGCGCGGGATGCGCTCATCAGCACCACGGCGGCGGCGCCGTCATTGATGCCGGAAGCGTTCGCGGCCGTGACCGTGCCGTCCTTGACGAAGGCGGGCTTCAGCTTGGTCATCGCATCCATGCTGGCGCCATGACGGATATATTCGTCGTCGCTGACCACGACGTCGCCCTTCCGGGTCGAAATCGTGACCGGCACGATCTCGTCCTTGAAGCGTCCGGCCTTCTGCGCGGCCTCCGCTTTGTTCTGCGAGGCGACCGCGAAATGGTCCTGGTCGGCGCGGGTGATCTGGTATTTGGTCGCGACGTTCTCGGCGGTATTGCCCATATGGTAGCCGTTGAAGGCATCCCACAGACCGTCCTTGATCATGGTGTCGACCAGATCGAGCGACCCCATGCGGGTGCCGCTGCGCAGATGAGCGGCGTGCGCCGACATGCTCATGGATTCCTGGCCGCCCGCGACGACGATGTCGCTGTCGCCGGTCTGGATCGCCTGGAAACCGAGCGCCACGGACCGCAGCCCGGAGCCGCAGACCTGATTGACTTCCCAGGCCGGGCTCTCGATCGGCACGCCGGCCGCGATCGAAGCCTGCCGGGCCGGGTTCTGGCCCTGTGCGGCGGTGAGCACCTGGCCGAGGATGACCTCGCTCACCGTCTCGGAGGAGACGCCGGCGCGCTCGAGCGCAGCCTTGATGGCGATCGCACCGAGCTGATGGGCGGGAAGGCTGGCGAGGGCTCCGTTGAACGAACCCACCGGGGTGCGCGCGGCCCCGACGATGACGACGTCGTCCTTCATGCTGATCTCCTGCAGGCGGGGGCCGGTAGCGGGCGAGTGCGTCCGGTGTGCCGCGCCCCGAGCGGCGCATCGTCCGTTGCCGTGCGATGTCGTGTCAATGGCCGCCAATGTCAATGCGCGCGTCCCGCCCGGGGAGCGCCGCTGCGGTCGATCGGGCGCCCGCGTGCGGTGCATCACGTAAGGTGAAGGCGACGGGGTGGATGCCGTCCCAGGACAAGGCGGCAAAGCGATTTCGCACCTCATGCTGCGCACAATAAGCAGGCATGCTGCGCACAAAAATAGTAGCCGCGCTGCGGGAAAGGCCGTACCCTCCCTCTGATCGAGGAAACGGATGCGCCCAATGGCCAAGACGCAAGACCCCGTCACCATCAAGAAATACGCCAATCGCCGGCTCTACAATACCGGTACCAGCACCTACGTGACGCTGGAAGATCTCGCCACCATGGTGAAGGAAGGCGAGGATTTCGTCGTCTATGACGCCAAAAACGGCGACGACATCACCCATTCCGTGCTGACGCAGATCATCTTCGAGCAGGAGAACAAGGGGCAAAATCTTTTGCCTATCGCCTTCCTGCGCCAGATCATCCGCTTCTACGGCGACAGCATGCAGATGATGGTGCCGCGTTATCTTGAAATGTCGATCGACAGTTTCACCAAGGAACAGGAGAAGTTTCGCGATCAGGTCGCGAAAACCCTGGTGGGCGCGCCCTTCGGCGGCGGATTCGACGAGCATGTGCGCCGCAACATGGAGATGTTCGAGCGCGCGTTCAATATTTTCATCCCCTTCAATAAGGGCGATGAGGCCGCCGCCCCCGCCGCGACGCCCGAGCGGCCGACCGACGAGCTCGACGCGCTGAAGCGGCAGATGGCCGATATGCAGCAGAAGCTGGAGCGCCTCGCAACCAAGCCAGAAGGCTCGAATTGAGCCGATCCCTTAAGGGATGATCCGAAGGTGCGGGGCGACCGATCCGCCCCGTCGCGGCATCGCTCTGCCGCGTAGGGGACGGCGCGGCGCCCCGCGCTGCGGGCTCACCCCTCCGGCTGGACCGCGCCCCCGCAAGGGCCGGCATAAGGCAGCGCGAGCCCCGTCAGCGCGCCCTGGATATAGTCGCATCCCGCCTCTTGAAGGGCCTTTGCGGTGCGTTCGCTGCGCACCCATTCCGCAACCGTCTTCAGGCCGAGCTGGCGGGCGAGTTCGATCAAGGCGCGGACGAAGGCGCGGTCGTCGGACGAGCGCATCATGTTGATGATGAAGCTGCCGTCGATCTTGACCATGTCGACGCCGAGGCCGCGCAGATTGCGGAACGAGGTCGCGCCCGCACCGAAATCGTCGATCGCGACGCGGGCGCCGGTCGCGCGGGCCTCGGTCACGAAGGTGCGAACGGCGCTGAGATCGTGGAGCACCACCGATTCCGTGAGTTCGAGGATCAGGCGCGGCCCGATGTCCGGCCCGACCTCCCGGCCGAACTGGCGCAGCCAATCGAAATCCGCGATCGACGAGGGCGAGACGTTCACCGACAGCGTGAGCGCCGCATCCCGCCGCAGGGCTTTGGTGGCCAACCCGAGGATATGGCGGTCGAGCACCCCCATCAGGCCGAGGCGCTCGGCCGAATCGACGATTTGCCCGGCATGCCGGCGGGCGCCGTTCGGCATCGGTGCCATCCGCACCAGCGCCTCGTGGAATCCGATCTGCCGGGTCCCGGTCTCGACGACCGGCTGAAGCGCGAGGCCGATCCGGCCGTCCCAGATGGCGCGCACGATCTCCTCGGCGGTCTTCTGATTGGCCCGCCTTTGCCGTTCGCGGGCGCGGTCGCGTTGATAGAGGTGGACCGAGCCGCGCGCCCGCCGCTTGGCGATGTCCAGCGCTTCGCCGAGGCCGGAAATCAGTCCCGACAGTTTGGCGGGAATTTCGGGCGCGGCGATGCCGCCGACGGTGACGCTGACCGGCATTCGTCCGGCCGATGTCTCCACGCGCGCGGCGCGAATGCTCGCGCAGATCGCCTCGCCCCGCTGCCGTGCGGCCTCGGCGCCCGTACAGCCGGTCGACAGGATGGCGAACTTGCTGCCGGAGAAGCGTGCGATGAGGTCGTCGGCGCCGATATGCCGGCGGAGCAGCACCGCGACGGCCTCGACCACCTGGTCCACGACCTCGAAGCCGAAGGCGTCGTTCATCCGCCCGAGATGGTCGATGCCGACCAGCAGGACGCACCAGTCCCCGGCCTGCCGCGCCCGCAAGCGTCCGGCGATACGCGCCATCAAGGTGCCGCGGCTCGACAATCCTGGTGGGCCGTCCGGATCTCCGGTGGACGTCGAATCTCCGGCTTGATCCGCCGAAGCGGCCTGTTCCTTGCGTCGTCCCATGCCGCCCACGGTCGCGTCTGCCGTCAAAATCTACAAAACACTATCACGCCAACAAATCACGCCCGTCACCCGGTTGGGGGAGCAAGCGCAACGTCGCGCTGGGCCACGCGCACGGACACTGAAAATCCGGTGATGACGTCGAGGAGCATGATGCCGACCAGCAGTGCGAACACGGACGTCGCCGCCTGCGGCACCAGCAGGAATTCCACCAGCGCCAGCACGAAGACAAGGATCGAGAGGATGTGATCGACGATTGAGCGCGAGGAGATGCGCGTCGCCTTGAGCACCTCGAACAGGAGGACGAACAGGCTGAGGGCGAGGAAGGCGTCGCCCACCGTGATCGGCCATGCCGCGCCGGAGACCATGGCGACAGGCAGGATCACCGCGTTCCATTCGACCCCGGGCGTCAGGAATACGACGATATTATAGATGGCGAGAGGGATGATGAGCAGCGGGATAGGCGTCAGCATGCAGCCTCCTCGATGACCCGAGCGCTATTGCGATCGAAACACTCACCGATGGGTCGCACATCCGAAGCCGAAAGTCACCGCCCTTCGTTGCGCCCCAGGAGAGAGGCCGCAACGCAATCAAGGGCTTGCACAAATTCGCCGGGTCGTAAAACCGCCCCGGCGCGGGGCTCACGCCTCGGTGGATTTGGGCTTCAGAATCTGCCGGCCGCGATACATGCCGGTCTTCAGATCGAGGTGGTGGGGACGGCGCAGCTCGCCGGAATCCTTGTCCTCGACATAGGTCGGCTGCTTCAGGGCGTCCGCCGAGCGGCGCATGCCGCGACGCGACGGCGAGGTTTTTCTCTTCGGGACGGCCATGTCCAAAACTCCGGCAAACGTTGTGTTCAGCCCCGCCCGCAGCGTCGGTTCGCGCGGGCCAGCGAAACCATCTTTCTGGATTGGAGGCGCGCCTTATACAGCGTCGCGCGGTGGAGCGGAAGGGCTCCCCGCGCTTTTCTGTTCCGCACCGCCCGAATCCCGCCGCACAGTCCCGGTTTGGTGGCCGTGGTCGCACGGTCACACCGCGGTGGGCGCCCCTTGCCACGCCGATGAAGCTGGGCGAGGGTGCGCGCCGCTCGGGAGGGCCCGTCGGGACGCCCCGAATATAGACAAAGGATAACGGCACATGATGCGTTCCGCCCAGACCGCTTTCCTCGCGGCGGCACTTTCGGCCCTCGCGGCCGGTGCGGCCATGGCCCAGACGCCGGCCCCGGCAGCGCCCGCCGCCAAAGGCGCGCCGGCCAAACCCGCGGCGCCCGCCGCCGCCAATCCGGCGGCCGCCGCCGACCCGGTGGTCGCGACCGTCAACGGCCAGCCGATTCGCGCGAGCGAGCTCGCGCTCGCCGAAGAGGATATCGGCCCCGGTCTGCCGCCCCAGGTGCAGCCGGACCAGCGCCGGGACTATGTGCTCTCCTTCCTCACCGACATGACGCTGCTCGCCCAGGCGGCGCAGGCGCAGAAGCTCGACCAGAGCCCCGCATTCCAGCAGCGCCTGGCCTATGCGCGGACCAAGGCGCTGATGGAGGCGCTGATGATGGCCGAGGCCGAGAAGGCCGTCACCGAGGAGGCCAAGCGCAAGACCTATGAGGAGTTCGTCGCGGCGAACAAGCCGGAGACCGAGGTGCGGGCCCGGCACATTCTCGTCGACGACGAAGCCAAGGCGAAGGAGATCGCCGCCAAGGCCAAGGCCGGCGCGGACTTCGCGACCCTTGCCAAGGAAAATTCGAAGGACAGCGCCGAGGATGGCGGCGATCTTGGTTATTTCACCAAGGAACAGATGGTCCCCGAATTCGCCGACGCCGCCTTCAAGCTGGATAAGGGGCAGGTCTCCGATCCGGTGAAGAGCCAGTTCGGCTGGCACATCATCAAGGTCGAGGACAAGCGCGAGAAGCCGGTGCCGACCTATGACCAGGTGGCCGACCAGATCGACCAATATCTGGTACGCAAGGCCCAGACCGACCTCGTGACCAAGCTGCGCGCGGATGCCAAGGTCGAGAAGACCGCAGCCGCCCCGGCCGCTGCGCCTGCGGCCCCCGCCGCGGCTGCGCCCGCGGCTCCGGCTACGCCTGCGGCTCCCGCTGCGCCCGCGACGCCGGCGCCCGCCAAGAACTGATCAGAGAAATGCCCGGGCGGCGCGCCGCCCGGGCAGAGCAGGCGGTGGCGCTGACCATCGCGGCTTCCGGCGCGGGCGGCCCTTCGGGCGGTCGGCGCCGGTTTCGTTTCCGGCACCCTTGCCTCGGGCGGCGACCTGCGGCACATCAGGCCCGCCGGGCTCCGGCGCGCCGCCGCCGCGGCGCCACCAGAGGGTGAGCTTATGTCCGTGTCCGTCTCTCCGCTCGCGCCGCAGGTCGAGCCGGTGGTTCCCCCGGTTCCCGGCGTCACCTTCGCCACCGCCGCTGCCGGCATCCGCTACAAAGGCCGCACCGACGTCCTCATGGCCGCGTTCGCGCGCGGCACGACGGTCGCGGGCGTGACCACCCGCTCGCTCTGTCCCTCCGCCCCGGTCGAGTGGTGCCGCAGCGTGCTCAAGAAGGGCAAGGCACGGGGCCTCGTCGTCAATTCCGGCAATGCCAATGCCTTTACCGGCGTGAAGGGGCGTGAGGCCACGGCCTTGACGGCGGAGATCGCGGCCCGCGCGCTCGGCTGCAAACCCGGCGAGATCCTGCTGGCCTCGACCGGCGTGATCGGCGAGCCGCTCGACGCGACCAAATTCGACGGCGTGCTTCAGGATCTCTCCGGTCGGCTCGCGCCCGAACCCTGGAGCGAGGCCGCCCGGGCGATCATGACCACCGACACCTTCCCCAAGCTCGCCACCGCGACCGTTTCGCTGGACGGGATCGACGTGGCGATATCGGGCATGGCCAAGGGCGCGGGCATGATCGCGCCGGACATGGCCACGATGCTCTCCTTCGTCTTCACCGACGCACCGATCGCCGCCGACCTCCTCCAGACGATGCTCCAGAAGGGCGTGCGCGACACGTTCAATGCGGTGACGGTGGACGGCGATACTTCGACCTCCGATACCTTGCTCCTGTTCGCCACCGGCGCGGCCAAGGCGCGCGGCGTCGCGCCGCTGAAGTCGGCCGACGATCCGCGGGTCCGCGTGTTCCGCACGGCGCTTCAGACCGTCCTCGCAGACCTCGCCGAGCAGGTTGCGCGCGACGGCGAGGGCGCGCGCCATCTGATCCGCGTGAACGTGCGGGGCGCGGTGTCGCGCAAGTCGGCGCGGCGCATCGCCATGTCGATCGCCAATTCGCCGCTGGTGAAGACGGCGATCGCCGGCGAGGACGCCAATTGGGGCCGCGTCGTGATGGCGGTGGGCAAGGCCGGCGAGCCGGCCGATCGCGATCGCCTGTCGATTTCGTTCGGCGACATCCGAGTCGCCGCCGAGGGCATGCGCGACCCGTCTTATGACGAGGCGGAGGTCTCCCGCTATATGACCGGCGCCGTCATCGACATCACCGTCGATCTCGGGCTCGGCACCGGCAGCGACCGTGTCCTGACCTGCGATCTCACCAAGGAATATGTTGCCATCAACGGCGACTACCGGTCGTGAAGATCACCCTCGTCGCGGCCTGCGCTCTGGTCGATGCCGACAATCGGGTGCTCGTCGCGCAGCGGCCCGAGGGCAAGGCGCTGGCCGGGCTCTGGGAATTTCCCGGGGGCAAGATCGAGCCCGGCGAGCGGCCGGAGGAGAGCCTGATCCGCGAATTGCGCGAGGAACTCGGCATTACGGTGAAGGAGGCCTGTCTCGCGCCCCTCACCTTTGCCAGCCACGGTTACGAGACCTTCCATCTTTTGATGCCGCTCTGGATCTGCCGGCGCTGGGAGGGACGGGTCGAGGCGCTGGAGCATGCGGCTCTGAAATGGGTGCGCCCCGCACGGCTGCGCGATCTCGCCATGCCGCCGGCCGATGCGCCGCTGATCCCGCCTTTGATCGACCTTCTCGGCCCCTGACCGCTCAGGCGAGGCGGGCGAGAGCGGCGCGCAGGTCGTCCGGCAGCGGCACCGGACGCCTCGTGTCGCGGTCGACATAGACATGGACGAAATGGCCCTGGGCGCAGGCGGTGTCGGGCGCCCCCTGGAAGATGCCGATCTCGTAGCGCACCGAACTGCCGCCGAGCCGCGCCACCCGGACCCCGGCACTCACCGGCTCCGGCACCGAGAGGCTGCGGAAATAGATGCAGCGGGTCTCCACGACGAGCCCGATCACGCGGCTGGTCTGCGGATCCAGCACGCCGCGGGACATGAGATATTCGTTCACCGCCGTATCGAAGAAGGAATAGAACACGACGTTGTTCACATGGCCGTAAATGTCCATGTCCGCCCAGCGCGTCGTGATCGCGAGATGGTGGGGGAAAGCGTCGCGGCGCGCGGGCTGCTCGCGGGCGGGGGACGGGGCGGTCATGCCATATTCCCTGGTTGAGCCTGAACCATTTAACGCGTTCGTTCGACGAACAGGACCGCGCCGTCCGACCGGATCACGGTGACGCGCGTGCCCGCCGGGAGGTCCGGCCCATGCACCCGCCAGAGCGAATCGTCCACCCGCACCGTGCCGGTGCCGTCATGGATCGCGCCTTCGAGGATGAAGGTGCGGCCGACCAGAGCGTCGATCCGCCGGTTGAGGAAAGGCCGGTCGCTCCCGGCCCCCCCGCGCGCGGCGAGCCAGCGGCCGGCCATCACCGCTGCGAGCGACAGCAGCGCGAACAGCAGGATCTGGATCTGCCATGCCGGCCCGAGGAGGAGGCCGATCGCGCCCGCGGCGAAGGCGGCGAGGCCCAGCCAGATTAGGGACGCCCCCGGCACGACGATCTCCGCTCCCAGCAGAAGGCCGCCCAGCAGGAACCAGCTCCAGGCGCCGAGCCCGAGAACCGTCTCGGCCATGGGTCAGACCTCCGAACCCGGCGTCCGCCCCACCGCTGGCCCCGTAGGGCCGGGGCCGCGGCGCGGCGACCGGGCGGACTCTCCGAACGCATCGCGCGCAATCTCGCCGATGCCGGCCAGGGAGGACAGCAGCGCGGTCGCCTCATAGGGGATCATGATGACTTTCTGATTGGGCGCCGCGGCGAGGCGCTCGAACGCCTTCACGTATTTTTCCGCGACATAGTAATTCAGCGCCGCCGGATCGCCGGCCGTCACCGCGCTGGACAGCATGGCGGTGGCCTTCGCATCCGCCTCGCCCAGACGCTCGCGCGCCTCCGCATCGCGGAACGCGGCCTCGCGGCGGCCCTCGGCCTCCAGAATCTGCGACTGCTTCTGGCCCTCCGCCCGCAGGATCTGCGCCTGCCTCAGGCCCTCGGCCTCCAGCACCGCCGCGCGCTTCTCGCGCTCCGCCTTCATCTGGCGGGCCATCGCGGTGACGAGATCGGCGGGGGGAACGATGTCCTTGATCTCGATGCGGTTGATCTTCACGCCCCAGGGCGACACCGCCGCGTCGACCACCCGCAGCAGACGCTCGTTGATCTCGTCCCGGTGCGACAGCAACTGGTCGAGATCCATCGCGCCCATCACGGTGCGGATATTGGTCGTGGTCAGCGCCAGGATGGAAGCGTCGAGGCGGGACACTTCATAGCTGGCCTTGGCGGCGTCGAACACCTGGTAGAACACAACCCCGTCAACGGAGACGGTCGCATTGTCCTTGGTGATGACTTCTTGGGTCGGCACGTCATGGACCTGTTCCATGACGTTTACCCGGTTGCCGATCCGGTCGATGAAGGGAAGGATGAGGTTGAGGCCCGGCCTCAGGGTCCGCGTATAGCGGCGAAAGCGCTCGACGGTGAATTCATAGCCCTGGGGAACCGTCTTGACCCCCGCCACGACGATGGCGATGGCGAGAACCAGCAGCACGAGGACGAAGAGGTTCGGTCCGATGTCCGGCATGGATGTCTCCCCGCCGGCCGAGGCGCGCCGGCAGGCGGGATAAGCGCATGCGCCGGGCGTTCCGGCAAGACCCGGCGTGCGGCGCTGTTACGCTTCGCCGGGTTGCCGCGTCACGTCGCAGTGAACGACAAGATCGTGAGAATGGCCGCGCCCGCCGCCATGAAGCCGACCATCATGCCCCAGAGGTGCCAGCTCGGTTGCTCGGCCGGCGGGGTGCTGTGATCTTCCTCGCTCTGCGCGAGATGGAGGGGATAGCCGCCATGTCCGGGGGCTGCGGCTGCGGCACCGGGACCCTGGTGCGGCATATCCTGATCCGTCCCGCTTGGCGGATGCTCGTCGTTTCGGAAGCGGTCACGTGCCGGATACCGAATGTCCATGGGAAAATCTCCTTTTCCCATCAACCTCCTGCTTCACGTGGGGTTCCGCATTTGCCCGGCGGTGCACCGCGGCATCCAGACAGGATTACCCAGTCGTGAACGCCCGCGTTGCCATCCGGCGGCCACAGCGGTCCGGATGCGGCAGCAGTCCGAGACTGTCGCAGCGGCTGGTCTCGCGCGTCACGCGATCCAAGGTGCCATTCGGTCGAGGGCGATCAGCGCCTCGGGCTCGACCCGCGGGCGCACCAGCGCCCAGTCCGTGTCGCGCACCAGCACCTCGGGGACCAAAGCGCGGCTGTTATAGGTGCCCGCCTGGACCGCGCCATAGGCGCCCGCCGTCATGACCGCCAGGAGGTCGCCGGGAGCCGGCAGAGGCATGGTGCGGGCGAGCGCCAGATAGTCGCCGGTCTCGCAGACCGGTCCGACCACGTCGACGACCGCCTTCCGTGCGTCGCCGGCCGGAGCCGCGACCGCGACGATGTCGTGATGCGCGTCATAGAGGGTCGGCCGGATCAGGTCGTTCATGCCGGCATCGACGATGACGAAGGTGCGGTTTTCGCCCGTCTTCACATAGAGGACGCGGGTGACCAGGATGCCGGCATTGGCGACGATCATCCGCCCCATCTCGAAGATCAGCGGCAACTTGAGGTCGCCCAGTGCCCGGCCGATCACGTCGGCATAGGCCGAGGGCGCCGGGGGGGCCGGATCGGAGGCGGCATAAGGCACGCCGAGCCCGCCGCCGAGATCCATGTGGTGCAGCCGGTGACCGGCCGCCATCAGATCGCGCGCCAGTTCCGCGAGCAGAAGCGTGGCATTCTCGAACGGCGCCATGTCGGTGATCTGGCTGCCGATATGCATGTCGACACCGGAGACCTCGATGCCCGGCAGACGCGCCGCCTCATCGTAGACCGCACGGGCGCGCGAGATGGGAATGCCGAACTTGGTCTCCGACGTGCCGGTCGAGATCTTGGCGTGGGTGCGGGCATCGACGTCGGGATTGACCCGGATCGAGACCCGCGCCGGTGTCCCGCGCGCGGCCGCGACTGCGGACAGGGCCTCGAGTTCGGGCTCGCTCTCCACATTGAAGCAGAGGATCCCGGCATCGAGCGCTTCGGCCATTTCCCGGCGGGTCTTGCCGACGCCGGAGAAGACGATGCGTCCGGCGGGGACGCCCGCCGCCAAAGCGCGCTTGAGTTCGCCGCCCGACACGATGTCCGCGCCGGCACCGAGGCGGGCGAGGGTGGCAATCACCGCTTGGTTGGAATTCGCCTTCAGCGCGTAGCACAAGGTGACGTCGCGGCCGGCGAACGCTTCGGTGAAAACCCGATAATGGCGCTCCAGCGTGGCGGTGGAATAGCAATAGAAAGGCGTGCCTACGGCCGCGGCGATCGCCGCGACATCGACGCCCTCGGCGTGGAGGCGCCCGCCGCGCTGCTCGAAATGATGCATGGTCCCCGGCCTCAGAGCAGGAAGTCGAGGAAGAAGGATTTTTGCGGCGCGGTGGGCTGCGGCGCGGGCCGCGAGATCGAATCGCCCGGCATGTCGGGCGGATTGATGCCGCCGGCATATTCCGGATTGGCCCCCCAGGCCTGCTGTCCGGCCTGGCGCGTCGCCTGGCCCATGGTCTCGGGGGTGCGATTTCCGATCTGCGGCGCGGACGCATTGGCCTGGGGCGCGCCCGCGGCATTCGGGGGCGGCTCCAGCGGACCCTTCACGCCGCAGCCCGCGAGGGCGAAAGCGAGCAGGCTGCACAGGAGAAGGGGACGAAACGACACGGTGCGGCATTTCCCGGCAAAGATGCCGCCACTATAGCGTCGGCGGCGGCAAAGGCGAGCCCCGTGCGCCGGCCTCACCGCCGCAGGATGGTCCCGCCCGCCCGCGCCCGCTTCTCCCAACCCAGCGCTTCCAGGGCCGGCATGTCGCTTTCTTCAAGGGGATAACCAAGGCAGAAATAGCCGATGAACCGCCAGTCCTGCGGCACGTCGAGCTGCGCGCGGACCGTATCGGGGTCCAGGATCGACACCCAGCCGAGGCCGATCCCTTCCGCCCGCGCCGCCAGCCAAAGCGTGTGCACCGCCATCACCGCCGAATAATCGACCGTCTCGGGCATGGTGAGCCGCCCGAGGCGGTGGCCCTGGCGCGTCTCGCGGTCGGCGAACACGGCGAGATGCACCGGCGCCTCGTCGAGCCCGGCGAGCTTCAGCCGGGCATAGGTGCGGGCGCGTTCGGGCGCCTGGCGCGCCAGCGCCTCGGCATTGCAGGATTCGAAGCAGGCGCGGATCGCCTGGCGCCGCGCCGGAGCATCGACCAGGACGAACCGCCACGGCTGGCTGAGGCCGACGGAAGGGGCGAGGCAGGAGATCTCGATCAGCCGCTCGACCGCCCCCTCCGGCAAAGGGTCGGGCCGGAAGCGGCGCACGTCGCGGCGCCAGACCAGGAGCGCCACGAGCCGTTCTCTGAAGGCGGCGTCGAAGCGCGGGCCGGGCATGGCGTCAGGCCGGTTTCGCCAGCGTCTTCAGCCAGCGCCGCGCCTGCGCGCGGACCCGGACCGGCGCCGTACCGCCATAGGAGGTCCGGCTCGCCACCGATTTCGTCACCGAGAGCACGGAGAAGACGTCTTGCGTGATGCGCGCGTCGACGCCCTGCATGTCCTCCAGCGAAAGACGGTGCAGCGGCACGCCGCGCTCCGAGGCGAGGGCGACGATGCGCCCGGTCGCGTGATGCGCCTCGCGGAACGGAATGCCCAGCGCGCGCACCAGCCAATCGGCGAGATCGGTCGCGGTGGAATAGCCCTGTCCGGCGGCGGCGCGCATGCGTGCGGCCTCCGGCTCGAGATCGCGCACCATGCCGGCGGTCGCGGCGATGACCAGCGAGAGGGCCGAGAATGCGTCGAAGGCGCCTTCCTTGTCCTCCTGCATGTCCTTGGCATAAGCGAGCGGCAGGCCCTTCATCACCACGAGCAGGCCGGTCAGGGCACCGACGATCCGACCGGCTTTGCCGCGCGCGAGTTCCGCGGCGTCCGGATTGCGCTTCTGCGGCATGATCGAGGAGCCCGTGGTGAAGGCGTCCGACAGCTTGATCAGGCCGAAGGACGGCGAGGTCCAGATCACCACCTCCTCGGCGAAGCGCGAGAGATGGATGGCGCAGATCGCCGCGGCCGCCAGCGTCTCCAGCACGAAGTCGCGATCGGACACGGCGTCGAGCGAATTGGCGGTGGGGCGGTCGAAGCCGAGCGCCGCGGCGGTGGCGTCGCGGTCGATGGGAAACGAGGTGCCGGCGAGGGCGGCGGAGCCGAGCGGCGATTCGTTGAGCCGCGTCCGGGCGTCGCGCAGCCGCCCGCGATCGCGCGCCAGCATCTCGACATAGGCCATCAGATGGTGGCCGAACGTCACCGGCTGGGCGGTCTGCAGATGGGTGAAGCCCGGCATCACGGTCGCCGCATGCGCCAGCGCCTTTTCGGCCAAAGCCGTCATCAGATCGGCGAGCTGGGCGTCGAGGGCGTCGATCGTGTCGCGCACATAGAGCCGGAAATCCGTCGCCACCTGATCGTTGCGCGAGCGCGCGGTGTGGAGCCGGCCGGCGCTCGGGCCGATCAGGTCGGCGAGCCGCTGTTCGACATTCATATGGATGTCTTCGAGGTCGCGGCGGAAGGTGAAGCGGCCCGCCTCGATCTCTGACAGGATCGTGTCTAGACCCTTCTGGATCTTCTCGACATCTTTCGCCCCGACGATTCCCTGCGCCGCCAGCATGGTGGCATGGGCCTTGGAGCCGGCGATGTCCTGGGCGTAAAGACGCTGATCGAAGCCGATGGAGGCGTTGATTTCCTCCATGATCGCGTTGGGGCCCGTGGAGAAACGCCCGCCCCACATCTTGTTGCTCATGACGGACCTCCCGAGATGACCGAACCCGACGCCCCGATCCCGCATCCGCCGCCCGACGCCGCGCGCACGGGCCGCGGACGCATGCTGGCCGTGCTGGGCGTCGCTGCGCTCGCCGGCGCTGTGGCCGGCGCGCTTGCCCTATACGTGATGCAGGGGGCGCCCGGCAATGCGCCCGCACCGTCCGCGGTCACTGCGGCGCAGGCGGCCCCGGTCAAGGATCCGGCCTGCGCACCCGCCGTGGCCGCGGCGGACCGGCTCCGTGGACTGGCCAAGGGCGAGATCGCCGCGCTCTCGCTCGCGACCGAACCGCGTCGCCTGCCGCCGCTGAGCTTCACCGATGCGGCCGGCAACCCGATGAGTCTGACCGATTTCAAGGGCAAATTGCTTTTGGTCAATCTCTGGGCGACCTGGTGTGTGCCGTGCCGTGAGGAGATGCCGGCGCTGGATGCGCTCGAACAGGCGCTCGGCGGCGACCGCTTCCAGGTCGTGGCGATCAATCTCGACACGCGCGATCCCGCCAAGCCCAAGGCCTTCCTGGATGAGATCGGGGTCAAGTCGCTCGCTTTCTATGCCGATCCCGGCACCAAGAGCTTCCAGGCCCTGCGCGCCGCCGGGCGCGGCTTCGGCCTGCCGACGAGCCTTCTGGTGGACGGCGAGGGCTGCGAGATCGGCTTCCTCGCAGGGCCCGCGGAATGGGCCGGCGCGGACGCGAAGGCCTTGATCCAGGCCGCTTTGGCGGGGCCGAACTGAGCCCTGCATGCATTGGCGACCTTTTCGCCCGGATCTGCCTTAAAATGATGCGGACGCCCATTCAAGCGGCCTGCGCCTCTCATGTCATGGCCGCCGGCCATTGACGTCAAAGGAAGTTTTCCCTGGCACGCGGTTTGCTTTCCTTGTTGCCAGAGTTGGTGGCTAGGGTTCCGGCATCTTCCTGAAGATGCGCTGGTCCGAGAGCTGCCGCCGGTCCGGGAGACATCCGGCCGGGCGCACGGCGGGATAAAAGCCCGGGAGACCTCGGTGGCCAAGGAATTGGCGGCACTGGAGTCTCCGCCAATTCCTCATCGTTCGACGCAACATCGTTTGACGCAACGAAGGGGAATTCAGAACATGCGCTCTCGCTTATCGACCCTATTCGCTCTGGCCTGTGCCGCCGCCCTCGTGACCGGCGCCGCGCCCGCGCTCGCCGCGCCGAAGAAGGATTTCAAGGTCGCCTGGTCGATCTATGTCGGCTGGATGCCCTGGGGCTATGCGGCGGACACCGGCATCGTCAAGAAATGGGCCGATAAATACGGCCTGACCATCGAAGTCACCCAGTTCAACGATTATGTCGAATCGATCAACCAATACACCGCCGGCGCTTTCGACGCCCTGACCGTGACCAATATGGACGCGCTGTCGGTTCCCGCCGCGGGCGGCGTCGACACCACTACGGTCATCGTCGGCGACTTTTCGAACGGCAACGACGCTGTGATCCTGAAGAACAAGACCAAGCTCGCCGACATCAAGGGCCAGAAGGTCAATCTGGTCGAATTCTCGGTGTCGCATTATCTGCTCGCGCGCGGGCTCGAGAGCGTCAAGATGACCGAGCGCGACGTCAAGGTGGTGAACACCTCCGATGCCGACATGGTCGCCGCCTACAAGACCAAGGGCGTGACCGCCGTGGTCACCTGGAACCCCCTGGTCTCGGAAATTCTCCAGGAGAAGGGCGCGAACAACGTGTTCGACAGCTCCAAGATCCCGGGCGAGATCATGGATCTCATGGTCGCCAATACCGCCACGCTCAAGGACAATCCGGACTTCGGCAAGGCCCTGGCCGGGATCTGGTACGAGACCATGGCGGTCATGACCGACACCGGCGAAAAGGGTGCGGCGGCCCGCTCGGCCATGGGCAAGGCGTCGGGGACCGACCTTGCCGGTTTCGACAGCCAGCTCGCGGCCACCAAGCTGTTCGCCAAAGCGCCTGAGGCGGTCGCCTTCGTGCGCTCGCCCGAGGTCGGCGCGACCATGGACCGGGTGCGCAAATTCCTGTTCGCCAAGAAGCTGCTCGGCGACGCCGCCAAGTCCGCCGACGCAATCGGGATCGAACTCGCCGACGGCAAGATTTTGGGCAGCGCCAAGAACGTGAAGTTCCGCTTCACCGACGCCTATATGGCCGCGGCGGCCGACGGCAAGCTCTGAGGCGCCAGCGAAAGCGAGGCCGGGGGCTGCCATGCGTCTCATCAACCGCCGCCCGGACCGCGGCACGGCGCTGGTGCTCGCCGCCTTGCCGTTCGCGCTGGTCGCGCTCGCTTATGTGCTGGGTTCGGCGGAGCGCCTCGCCGAAAACCCGGCGGACAAGCTGCTGCCGAGCTTTGCCACGATGGCGGAGACCTTCGGCCGGCTGGCCTTCGTCGCCGATGCCCGCACCGGCGACTATATCCTCGTCTCCGACACGCTCGCGAGCCTTGAACGGCTCGCGAGCGCGCTGTTCATCTCCACGGCGCTCGCCTTGGTGCTCGGCCTGCTGATCGGCCTCCTGCCGCTGGTCAACGCGCTGTTGGCGCCGTTCGTGGCGCTGGTCTCCATGGTGCCGCCGCTCGCTTTGCTGCCGATCCTGTTCATCGTCATGGGGCTGGGCGAAGCCTCGAAGATCGCCTTGATCGTGATCGGCGTCGCCCCTTTCCTGACCCGCGACCTCGCCATGCGGGTGCGCGAATTGCCGCGCGAGCAAATCATCAAGGCGCAGACGCTCGGCGCCTCCACCTGGCTGATCGCGCTGCGCATCGTGCTGCCGCAGATCGTGCCGCGGCTCATCGACGGGGTGCGCCTCTCGCTCGGCCCGGCCTTCCTGTTCCTGATCGCGGCCGAGGCGATCGCCTCGGATTCCGGCCTCGGCTACCGCATCTTCCTGGTGCGGCGCTATCTCGCGATGGATGTGATCCTGCCCTATGTCGCCTGGATCACCCTGTTGTCCGTGGCGATCGATTACGGCCTCGCCCGCCTGCGCGACGCCGCCTTTCCCTGGTTCGGGAGGGGCGCATGACCGCGATCCGGGTCGAACATGTCTGGATGGAATATGGCGACCAGATCGTGCTCGAGAACATCTCGCTGGATTTCGCGCCGCGGTCCTTCGTCGCCCTGGTCGGCCCGTCCGGCTGCGGCAAGACCACCTTCCTGCGCCTGCTCCTGAGCGAGGAGCGGCCGACGCGCGGGCGGATCACGGTCGACGGCGCGCCGCTCGCGCCCGAGCCCGGCGCGGATCGCGGCGTGGTCTTCCAGCGCTATTCTGTGTTCCCGCATCTCACCGTGCTCGGCAATGTCCTGCTCGCCGCCGAACTGCCGAAGGCGCGGTTGAGCGGGCGGCTGTTCGGCGCGGCGCGCCGCCGGGCGGAAGAGGAAGCCCGCGCGCTGATCGCCGAGGTCGGCCTCGCCGGCGCGGAGGACAAATACCCCGCCGCTCTGTCCGGCGGCATGCAGCAGCGCCTCGCTCTGGCCCAGGCGTTGATGCGCAAGCCGCGGATACTGCTGCTCGACGAGCCGTTCGGCGCCCTCGATCCGGGTATCCGCGCCGACATTCACGGCCTGATGCTGGCGCTCTGGCACAACTGCGAGATGAGCGTCGTGATGGTCACGCATGATCTGCGCGAGGCCTTCACCCTCGCGACCCGCGTCATCGCCTTCGAGCGGCGGCGCAGCGGCGACGACCGCGCGCGCTTCGGCGCCGTCGTCGCGCGCGACATCGAGGTCTGGCCGCGCCGCATTGCGGGGCGGGGCCACCCCACCGTTTCCGGCCGGGACGACCCGGCCTCTCCCATGGACATCGGCCGGGACGACCCGGCGCCCCTTGCCGTGTGAGGACTTTTCATGACCGAGCCCGTGACCCCGGCGGCCGAGACGGCCGCGCGCATCGCCGAGAACAAGCGGCGCTATGAGGATTTGAAGGCCGCCGGGCAGGATCACGCGCCCCGCGTCCTGCCCCCGCCGACGCCGCGCGGCAGCGTCCTGCTGCCCCCCGGCCCCGTGAAGCGGGAGGTAATCCCCCCCTTCTGGTACGCGACGCTCCGGCTCTTGCCCGGCGAGGCAGTCCGGATTGCTTTGATGGATGCGCCGTCCGCGGTCTCGCTGATCGCCTGGAACGCGCACGACACGTCCGAGCGCATCAATTATGCCGACACGGTCAAGATCCAGTGGACCGCCGCGCTCGGCAAGGGGAGGGTGATCTTCTCCGACATGGGGCGGGTCATGCTGTCCATCGTCGAAGATACCAGCGGGATGCACGATGCGCTGGTCGGCGGCTCCACCGCCGCCTCCAACCGCCGCCGCTACGGCGTGCGGCCGATGCGCAACACGCGCGACAATTTCCTCCTCGCCGCCGGAAAGCTCGGCCTCGACCGCCGGGACGTGCCGCCGGCGATCACCTTCTTCGCGCCGGTGCGCACCGATGCCGCCGGCGGCTTCGTCTGGCAGGACGCGCCGCGCGTCGCCGGCGACTTCGTCGATCTGCGCGCCGAGATGGATCTGCTCGTGGCGCTGTCCAATTGCCCGCATCCGCTCGACCCGAACCCGGATTATGCGGCGGGCAGCGTCGAGGCGATCCGCTTCTGGGCGCCGGAGCCGGCGTTCGACGATCTGTGCCGCACCGCCACCCGCGAGGCGGTGCGCGGCTTCGAAAATCTTGCGCGCTGAAGGGAGCGGCCCATGACCTCCGGTTTCATCGCCAGCCCGGTGCGCGACCCGGCCTCCGCGCTCGCCGTCTTCGATATCCCCGCCGAAGCGCCCTGGTCGGGTATCGTCCGGCGCGGCCAGTCGATCCGCATCGTCGATCTCGAAGGCCAGCAGGCGGTGGACACGCTGTTCTACCGCGCCGACGATTTCGCCGAGCGCTATTCGGCGCAGGACACGCTGCGCGTCCAGGGCGCCGCTTACGTCACCACGGGCACGCGCCTCATTTCGAACGAAGGCCGCATCATGGCCGTGGTGACCGCCGACAGCTGCGGGCGTCACGACACCTCGGCCGGCGCCTGCTCGTGCGAGAGCAATACGGTGCGGTTCGGCCACCACACGAAATACCTGCACGCCTGCCGGGAGAATTTCGTTCTGGAAGTGAGCCGGCATGGCCTGTCCAAGCGCGACATCGTGCCGAACATCAATTTCTTCATGAACGTGCCGATCGAGCCCTCCGGCGCGCTGGCGATCGTCGACGGGGTCTCGCGCCCGGGCGACCATGTCGAGCTGCGCGCCGAGATGGACGTCTTGTGCGTGATCTCCAACTGCCCGCAGATCAACAATCCCTGCAACGGCTTCAATCCGACGCCGATCCGCGTCCTGATCTTCGCCGCCGACGGGGACTGAGCCATGTTCAAGACGGTCCTGATCGCCAATCGCGGCGAGATCGCGCGCCGCATCGGGCGTACGCTTCGCCGGCTCAATATCTCCTCCGTCGCGGTCTATTCCGACGCCGACCGTTTCACGCTGCCGGTCCTGGAGGCCGATACGGCGGTGCGGCTCGGTCCAGCGCCGGCGGCCGAGAGCTATCTCGACATCGAAGCCGTGCTTGCGGCTTGCCGCGCCACCGGGGCGGAGGCGGTCCATCCCGGCTACGGCTTCCTTTCCGAAAACGTCGCCTTCGCGGAAGCTCTGGCCGAAGCCGGGATCGTCTTCATCGGCCCGCGTCCGGCCCATCTGACCGCGTTCGGGCTGAAGCACGAGGCGCGGGCGATCGCGCTGCGCTCCGGCGTGCCGCTTCTGCCCGGCACCGACCTGCTCTCGGACGCCGCGGCGGCGTGCGCGGCGGCGGCGGAGATCGGCTATCCGGTGATGCTGAAGAGCACGGCCGGCGGTGGCGGCATCGGCATGCAGCTCTGCGCCACCCCGGAGGAATTGGCCGAGACCTTCGCGCGAGTCGAGCGCACGGCCCGCGCGGCGTTCGGCGATGCGCGGGTCTATCTCGAACGCTTCGTCGCCGCGGCGCGCCATGTCGAGGTGCAGATTTTCGGCGACGGCAAGGGCCGCGTGGTCGCGCTCGGCGAGCGCGACTGCTCGCTCCAGCGCCGCAACCAGAAGGTGATCGAGGAGACCCCGGCGCCGCTGCTGCCGGAGCCGACACGGCGGCGGCTGCATGCGGCGGCGGTGCGGCTCGGCGAGAGCGTCGCCTACGAATCCGCCGGGACGGTGGAATTCATCTACGACCCCGAACGCGACGATTTCTATTTTCTGGAGGTCAATACCCGGCTCCAGGTGGAGCATCCCGTCACCGAGGCGGTGTTCGGCATCGATCTCGTGGAATGGATGATCCGCCAGGCGGCGGGCGAGGACGTGATCCCCGAAACACCCCCGGCGCCGATCGGCGCGGCCATCGAGGCGCGGATCTATGCCGAGATTCCGCACGCCAATTTCCAGCCCAGCGCCGGGCTTCTGACCGAAGTGCGGTTTCCGCAGGGGCCACGGGTCGACGGCTGGATCGAGACCGGCACCGACGTGACCCCCTATTACGATCCGATGCTGGCGAAGGTGATCGTGCGCGGCCCCGATCGTCCCGCCGCGCTCGCCGCCTTGCGCGCCGCGCTCGCGGACACCGCGATCTTCGGCATCGCGACCAATCTCGACTATTTGCGGGCGATCGCCGGCTCCGACCTCCTGGCCTCGGGCCGGGTGGCGACGACGGCGCTGCGGGACTTCGCCTTTTCTGCGCGGAGCGTCGAGGTGCTGCGTCCCGGCGCGCAATCGAGCATCCAGGACCTGCCCGGCCGCCGCGCGCTCTGGCATGTCGGCGTGCCGCCCTCCGGCCCGATGGATGCGCGCTCTTTCGCCCGCGCCAACGCGCTGGTGGGAAATCCCGAGACATGTCCCGCCCTCGAACTGACGGTCGACGGCCCGGTCCTGCGCTTCCACGCCGATGCGACGGTCGCCCTCGCAGGGGCACACATGCCGGCGACCCTCGACGGCGCGCCGGCGCCGCACGATGTCGGCTTTGCCGTGCGGGCCGGCCAGACGCTCGCGGTCGGCGCGGTGGCGGGGCCGGGCCAGCGGGCTTATCTGGCGGTCGGCGGCGGCTTCCAGGTGCCGGAGGTGCTCGGTGCGCGCGCGACCTTCGCCTTGGGCCGGTTCGGCGGTCACGCGACCGGCCTTCTGCGCACCGGCGACACGCTCGCGCTCGCCCCGCCCGAAACATGCCCGCCGCTCCCGGCCACGGTCCGCGCCCCCGCCGCGGACCTCGTCCATGACTGGCGGATCGGCGTCGTCTACGGGCCGCACGGCGCGCCGGACTTCTTCACCGAGGCCGACATCGCGGACCTGTTCTCGGCCGCCTACGAGGTGCATTTCAACAGCGCCCGCACCGGCGTCCGGCTGATCGGGCCGGCCCCGCGCTGGGCGCGGGCCGATGGCGGCGAGGCGGGGCTGCACCCCTCGAACCTCCACGACAATGCCTATGCGGTCGGGGCGATCGATTTCACAGGCGACATGCCGATCCTGCTCGGGGTCGACGGACCCAGCCTCGGCGGATTCGTCTGCCCGGCGGTGATCGGCCGCGACGAACTCTGGAAGATGGGCCAGCTGAAGCCCGGCGACACCGTGCGCTTTCACGCTCTCGCGCGTCCGGCCGATCCGGTGGCGGGGCCGCACGTGGCGCGGGTGCCGGAGGCCGCCTCGCCGATCCTCGCCCGGCGCGACGACGGTCCGGTGCCGGTGGTCTATCGCCGCCAGGGCGACGACAATCTCCTGGTCGAGTTCGGCGCGATGACGCTCGACATCGCGCTGCGCCTGCGCGCCCATCTGCTGGCGCAGGCGGTGGAGGGGGCGAAGCTGCCGGGCCTGCGCGACATCACCCCCGGCATCCGCTCGCTTCAGATCCATTATGACGGCACGGTCCTGCCGCGTGCCCGCCTGCTCGGCCTGCTGGACGAGATCGAGCGCGCCTTGCCGGCGGCGGAAGAGGTGGTGGTGCCGAGCCGCATCGTCCACCTGCCGCTCTCCTGGGACGATCCGGACGTCCGGCTGGCCATGCGCAAATACCAGGAGCTGGTGCGGCCCGATGCGCCGTGGTGCCCGTCCAATATCGAGTTCATCCGCCGCATCAACGGCCTGCCCGACGAGGCCGCGGTCCGGCGGATCGTGTTCGACGCGCGCTATCTGGTGCTCGGCCTCGGCGACGTCTATCTGGGCGCGCCGGTGGCGACGCCGACCGATCCCCGCCACCGCCTGGTCACCACCAAATACAATCCCGCCCGCACCTGGACGCCGGAAAACGCGGTCGGGATCGGCGGTGCCTATATGTGCATCTATGGCATGGAGGGGCCGGGCGGCTACCAATTGTTCGGCCGCACGATTCAGATGTGGAATACATGGCGTTCGACGCCGGTCTTCGCCCCCGGCACGCCCTGGCTGCTGCGCTTCTTCGACCAGATCCGCTTCTTCCCGGTGAGCCACGCCGAACTGACCGAAGCGCGCGCCGCTTTTCCGCATGGCGCCTATCCGATCCGCATCGAGGAGGCCAGCTTCTCCTATGCCGCCTATGCCGCCGACCTCGCCCGCGACGCGGCCGAGATCGCGGTCTTCAAAGCGGGCCAGCAGGCCGCGTTCGAGGCCGAGCGGGCGCGTTGGAAGGCGGAGGGGCTCGACACCTTCACCGCCGAGGAGAGCGGCACGCCGCTCGGCGAAGATGCGATTCCGGACGGTTGCCTCGCGGTGGCGGCGCAGGTGCCGGGCAATGTCTGGAAGCTGGTGGCCGACCAAGGCGCAGACGTCGCGGCGGGCGACCCCCTCGCCATCCTCGAATCCATGAAGATGGAGGTGGCGATCGTGTCCCCCGCCTCGGGGCGCCTGCGCGAATGGCGCATTGCGCCGGGCCGGATCGTGCGTGCAGGTGACGTGGTGGCGGTGATCGAGCCGCTTTAGACGGGCGTCGGTGATGGTCGGAGCGTGCGGCGCCTGTCCTGCTGCCGGGGTCCCGCCGCCCTTTGGAGGCGCCCCCTTTGCGGGGCCTGGGGAAGGCGGCATAGTGCGTCCATGTGCGCCCGTTTCGCCCAGCACAACGGCCCGAGCCGCTATGTCGAGTGGTTCGGCGCGCATTGGATCGACCCGGTCCTGCCCAACGCGCCGGCGCGCTTCAACGCGGCGCCGACGCAGGATCTGCTGGTGCTCCGCCGCAATCCCGAAACGGGCCTCGGTGCTTTCGGGCTGTTGCGCTGGGGTCTGGTGCCGAGCTGGGCGCAGGATCTGAAATTCGGGGCGAAGACCATCAATGCGCGCGCCGAGACCGTGCGGACGTCGCCGGCCTTTCGCGGCGCCTGGAAGGCGGGCCGGCGCTGCGCGGTGCCGGTCGACGCGTTTTATGAATGGCGTCCTGGCAGCAGCCCGAAACAACCCTACGCCATCGCCCGCAAGGACGGCGGGCCGCTGGCGGTCGCCGGGTTGTGGGACGGCTGGAAGGATCCCGCGACCGGAACCTGGGTCCGCAGCTTCACGCTCCTCACCGCGGCGGCCAATGGCTTCATGCAGCCGCTGCACGACCGGATGCCGGTGATCCTCGCCCGTGAAGAGGTGGCGCCCTGGCTCGGCGGCGAGATCGGATATGAGCGGCTCGGACCTTATCCCGGCGACGATCTGACGGCGTGGCCGGTCTCGACCCGGCTCAACGCGCCGCGCAACGAAGGCGCGGATCTGATCGAGCCGGTCGCGGCGCCCGCCTTTCCGGGCGTCGCGCCGGTGTGACCATTACGCCTTGCGGCGGGGCAGCGGCGCGTCGTCCTCGTCCGGCAGCGGGCCGGGATCGTCCGGCAAAGGCGGCAGGGCGAGCACGCCGTCGGGCTCCGCGCGCTCCGTCCGCTTCGCCGCCGCAGCCGGCGGTTCGGCGGGTTCGACCGGCGCCGGCTCGGACGCCGCGTCGGCTTCGGCTTCCGGCGCGGGAGGCAGGATATCTACGGGCGGTGCCTCGGGTTCGGGCCCGGCGACCGCGGGCGGCGGAATCGCGGCGATGGCGTCGCGCACCCGCTCGGCCTCATGCTCCAGGATCGGCGTCGCCACGACGCCGGGCGGCACCGCCCAGATATAGGCGTCGAGCCGTCCGGTAACGGGCGAGATCGCCGCCCATTGGTCGGAGACGACGCCGTCGGCGATCCAGGCCGGGTCGCGCGGTGCGCGCACCGCGCGGGCGGCCCACTCGCGGGCTTTGCCGATATCGGCGTGTTCGCGGGCTTCGAGTTCCGCCATCAGGAAACAGATGCGCTGGGTCGGTTCGGCGGCGAGCGGGGAGAGCAGTGCGCGCGCCTCGGCGAATTCCAGGGCATCGATGGTGGCGTGGGCGAGGGCGATGATGCTCTCGGGATGATCCGGCGCCTTGGCGGCGAGCACGCGGACGCGCTTCAGCCGGTCCTGCGCGGCATCGCCGGGCCGCAAATGGGCATAGGCCTCCGCGAGATCGGGGTGGGGGGCGGCCTCATAGGCGGTGGCGAGGATCTTGGCCGCCTTGCGCATCTCGCCGGCGGCACCGAGCAGGCGCCCGGCGACCGCGGCGGCCGGGATGAGCGTGGGCGCGAGCCGCACGGCCTCGAGCGCGCGTTCCCTGGCGACCGGCGGATCGGCGATCTCCAGCATCATCGCTTCGGCGGCCAGCAGGACGGCGCGGCGGCGGCGGTGCTGCACCTTGTCGATGCCGCGCGCCGCCATCTGGCGCTCCAGCATGGCCCGCGCGCCGGCATAGTCGCCCTCGGCGCACCGCGCCTCGACCACGGCATCGGCGGCCCATTCCAGCGCCGGGGCCTGCCGGGCGGCCTCTTCGGCATAGGCGTTGGCGGATTCCGTCTCGCCCGCCCGGCGCGCCTCCATATAGAGACCGCGCAGCGCGATCAGCCGGGTCTCGGGGGCGTCCAGCATCACTTTGAACGAGCGCGCGGCGAGATTGCCGTCGCCGTCGAGCTGGGCCGATTGCGCGGCGAGCAGATGGGTCAGCGGCTCGTGCGGGAGATAGCGGGCGGCTTCGTCGCGCGCGCTGCGGGCCTTGGCACCGTCTCCGGCGCCGATCGCCATCAGGCCGCGCGACAATGCGTTCCACCCCTTCTCGCGTCGCCGACGCTTGGAAAAGGCGGCGAGCAGGCGCGGCGAGGCGAACACGAAGGCGAGGAGCCGCCAGAGCAGGAGCAGCACGGCGCTGAACGCCGCCAGAGCGGCCAGCGCGACCGGCACCGTGGTTTCCAGGCGCCAGCCTTGCCAGACCAGGACGATTTCGCCCGGGCGATCGGCAATCCAGGCGGCCCCGAACGCGACGAGGGCGAGGACGATGAGGAGCAGGAGGAGGCGGATCACGGCACCTTCCCGGAAATGGCGGCAAGCGCCTGCTGATAGAGGGCGGTAGCGGTTGTCGCGGCCTCGCGCCGCGTCGCGATTTCCGCGGCGATGTCCTTGAGCTTGGCGCGGGTCGCCGGCGGCAGCGCTTCGATTTTCTTGAGCGCGCCGTCGAGGTCGCCGGAGCGCACCGCGCCCACCACGCCGTCCAGCGAGGCGGGCGGCCCGCTCGCGGCTGCGTTCTCGGCGGGACCGACGCGGACCAGATTTTCGGCGCTGGTGACGATGCGGTCCAAGAAGCTGCTGCCGGTCGAGGACGCCCCGGCCGGCGCCGGGGCGGCTTCCGCCTGCACCAGACGCTCGGCCAGTTTGGCGGGCGGCGCATAGCCGGAACTGGCGCCGGCGGCGAAGGGATCGAGCGAGCCGGCCGACTTGCCCAGAACGGCGCGGGCGGCATCGAGTTCAGCGGCGAACGGGCGGCCTGCCAGGACGGCGTCCTTCAGCGCGCCCAGGACGACCACCGTGGCAACCGCACGGTCGAAGGAGGTGGCGGCGCTTGCGACCTCCTCGGCCCGGCGCCGAGCCTCGGCGGCCTGAGCGGCCAAAGTCGAGACCTGCTGGCCCAGAGCGGCGACCTGCGCGGTCGCGGCCGGAATCGCCTGCGCCGCCTGTTTGAGGCCGGCCATCTCCCCCTGCATCGCCGCGGTCGCGCGCTGCAGGTCGGCAATCGGGGCCGTCGCCGCCTCGGCCCGCGCGAGACGCTGTTCGAGCGGCGACAGATTGGGCTGTGGACGGGCCTCGACGGCGGCGAGCCGCTGGAGAAGCGGTTCCAGATTGCGCTCGCCCGACGGCTTCAGGACGCCCTGCTCGATCAGCGCATAGCCGACCAAAGCGGCGGACAAGGCTCCGGCGAACGCCCCGATCGGCAGTGCGAGCCAGGGCGAGGGGCCGCTCCGTCGCGCGGAGCCGGCGACCTGAGGGACTGGCGCCCGCGCCGGTTCGGAAACGGGTTCGGCCGCGGGCGGGGGATCGAGGGTGGCCGCGGCGACCGGATCCGGGCGGGCGGTGCGGGATTCGATGGTGGCGGGATCGTCGGCATCGTCCGGACGGGCAGGCGCCTGCGCGGCGTGGACGGTCTGCGCATTGGCGTCCGCTGCGGATTCGGCGTCGGGCGGTGCCGCGCGGGGGCTATCCTCGGGCACGAGGCGGGCCACCGCCGCCTCGATGTCGGCGGGCGAGGAGGAGGCGTCGCGCTTGGCGGCGTCCTGCCGGTTCGGATCGTCGCTCGCCATGGCCTCCTCGTCGCTTCCTTCCGGTCCTCCGGCTTAAACCCCCGGCCCGCCCGGGGCAACCTCGACCGTTTCGACCGGCTCCCCCTCCAAGAGGCCGAGCAGTGCGTCCGCATTGGGGCGCGGCGCCCAGTCGGCCGGCAGTCCCGTCGCCTGGAGCGGAGCTGCAACGGCCTCGGACAAGCACAAGTGCCGCAGACGCCCGAACGGTTCCCTCAAACCCGCGTCATCGACGCAGCGCAGCAGGGCGCGGACGGTGCGCGGGGAGAAATGGAGGGCGGCATCCAAGGCGCCGTCGCGCAGCGCCGCTTGGGTTTCGGGCGCGAGCCCCGCCGCTTCGGGCGCGAGATAGCCGACATGGACGATCACCTTCACGTCAGCGCGCGTCAGCAGCGCCGCGAGATCCGCAGCGCGGTCGGCGCCGGCCGCGTGCAGGATGCGGGCGCCCGGCGGCAGGTCCGCGTCGAGCCGACCGGCCAGCGCCACCGCGTCGCCGGCGCAGTCGACGACCTGCCGAAAGCCGGCGCTGCGGGCCGCGGCGGCCGTGCGGGGTCCCACGGCGAAGACCGGCACGTCCAGGCCTCGCACGTCCAGGCCTCGCACGTCCAGCGCCCGCAGGCCGTTGGCGCTGGTCGCCGCCAGCGCGTCGAAGCGGCCCGGCGGGAGCGGCGCGCCGGTCGATGCGATGCGCAGCATCGGATCGCACAGGACCGCATGTCCCCGCGCGGCGAGCCGTGCGGCGGTGGCGCTCGCCCCGGGCTCGGGCCGCGTGACGAGGACGCGCACCTTACAGACCGAGGGCGCGGGCGGGCGCCGAGCCGCGCAGCTCCGCGCCGCTTTCGGTGCCGAGCCGGACGGCGTCGGCAATCGGCGCGCGCGCATCGCTTTCGGCCGCCGAGCGGCCGTCCGGACTGAGCACGAGGCCCCTCAACCGCACATCGTCCCCCTCGACGGTCGCGAGACCGGCGATCGGCGTCCGGCAGGAGCCGTCCAGGGCGGCGAGGAAGGCGCGCTCGGCGGCGAGCGCGATCCCGGTCGCGCGGCAGGCGATGGCCGCAATGGCGGCTTCGGTCGGCGGGTCGTCCTTTCGGGTCTCGATCGCCACCGCGCCCTGTCCGACGGCCGGCAGGAAAGCGTCGATGTCGAGCACGGCGCTCGCCGCCGCCGCCAGCCCCAGCCGCGTCAGCCCGGCGAGCGCGAGCAGGGTGGCGTCGAACGCGCCCTCGCGCACCTTGGCGAGGCGGGTGTGGACATTGCCGCGCAGCAGCGACACGTCGAGGTCGGGCCGCAGCCGGCGCAATTGCGCCTCGCGCCGCAGCGAGGCGGTGCCGACGCGGGCGCCGGTCGGCAGATCCGACAGGCCGGCGCCCTCCCGCAGGATCAGGGCGTCCCGGACATCGGCGCGGGGCAGGAAGCCCGCGAGGTGCAGCCCGTCGGGCAGGATTGTGGAGACGTCCTTGGCGGAATGGACGGCGAGGTCGATCGTGCCGGCGAGGAGCGCCTCCTCGATCTCCTTGGTGAACAGGCCCTTGCCGCCCGCCTCGGAGAGCGCGCGGTCCTGGATGCGATCGCCCGAGGTGCGAATCACCCGGATCTCGATGCTCTCCAATGGCCGGTCGAGCGCGGCCGCGAGGGCGTCGCGGACGGCATTCGCCTGCCACAGAGCGAGCGGGGACCCGCGGGTTCCGATGGCGAGGCGGGCGGTTTGGGGGCCGGTGGCGGCGAAGCTGGCTTGTGTCATGGCTGGGAGGGATGATAGCCGGGAATTGGCCGACGATGGAGCGACCTTGCGGCGCGGGCGTCCGGCGGGGAGGAAAAGGGTGGCGGACCTGCTGGTGCTGGGGATCGAGACCACCTGCGACGAAACCGCCGCGGCGGTGGTGGCGCGCGCGCCGTCAGGCGCGGGGCACATCCTGTCCAATGTCGTGCGCAGCCAGATCGCGGATCACCTGCCGTATGGCGGCGTGGTGCCCGAGATCGCCGCGCGCGCCCATGTCGAGGTGCTCGACATCGTGATCGCCGACGCCATGCGGCAGGCGGGCGTCGGCTTCGGCGACCTCTCCGCAATCGCCGCGGCCGCCGGGCCGGGCCTGATCGGCGGCGTCATCGTCGGGCTGACCACCGCCAAGGCCCTGGCGCTGGCCACCGGAAAGCCGCTGGTCGCGGTCAATCATCTGGAGGCGCATGCGCTGACCGCGCGGCTGACCGACGGGGTGGCCTTCCCCTATCTGCTGCTCCTCGTCTCCGGCGGCCACACCCAATTGCTGGCGGTCGAGGATATCGGGCGCTACCGCCGCATCGGCACGACCCTCGACGATGCCGTGGGCGAGGCCTTCGACAAGGTCGCCAAGATGCTGAGCCTGCCCTATCCCGGCGGGCCGGAAGTGGAGCAGCAGGCGGCCCTCGGCGATCCCGACCGCTTCTCCTTTCCGCGTCCGATGATGGGGCGGCGCGAGCCCGATTTCTCTTTGTCCGGCCTGAAGACCGCGGTGCGCCTCGAGGCGAGCCGCCTGGCGCCGCTCGGCACCCAGGACGTTGCGGATCTGTGCGCCTCGTTCCAGGCGGCGGTGGTCGACGTGATCTGCGACCGCGTGCGGGCGGCGGCGCGCCAGTTTCGCGATCTGGTCGGCATCGGGCCGACTGCCCTGGTCGTGGCGGGCGGCGTCGGCGCGAACGAATCGATCCGGGGGGCGCTTCAGCGCACCGCTGCGGAACTCGGCACCCGGATCGCCGTCCCCCCGCCGGCCTTGTGCACCGACAATGGCGCGATGATCGCCTGGGCGGGGGCCGAGCGACTGGCGCGCGGCCTCACAGATCCTCTCACCCTCGCCCCCCGCGCGCGCTGGCCGCTCGATCCGGCCGCCGGCGGCGGCAAGGGATGAGGCCGGCATGAGGTCGGCATGAGCGATTTCGCGCGCATCGGCGTGGTCGGAGCGGGCGCGTGGGGCACCGCGCTCGCCAATGCCGCCGCGCGCGCCGGCCGGACTGTGACGCTGTGGAGCCGCGACCCCGCCGCCGCCGCACAGATGACGGCGATGCGGGAGAATCCGCGCGGCCTTCCCGGCGTCGCGCTGGAGGATGCGGTGCAGCCGACCGCCGACCTCGCGGATCTCGCGGACTGCGATGCGCTGCTGCTCGTGGTGCCGGCGCAGGCCTGCGGCCCGGTGGCGGCCGCGCTGGGGGAAAAGGTGCCGCCCGGCACGCCGCTGGTCTCCTGCGCCAAGGGGATCGAGCGCGGCACCGGCGCCTTCATGAGCGAGGTGATCGCCCGCGCGGCGCCGGATCTGATCCCCGCCGTGCTGTCCGGCCCGAGCTTCGCGGCCGACGTGGCGCGCGGCCTGCCGACGGCGGTCACGCTGGCGGCGGTGGACACCGACCTCGCCCGCGCGCTCGCGGCGGCGCTGGGGTCAGCCTCGTTCCGGCTCTATCATTCGGCGGACGTGCGCGGCGTTGAGATCGGCGGCGCGGCGAAGAATGTGCTCGCCATCGCCGCCGGCATCGTCGCCGGCCGCCGGCTCGGGGCGAGCGCGGGCGCCGCGATCACGGCGCGCGGCTTTGCCGAACTTCTGCGCTTCGGCGCCGCGTTCGGCGCGCGCAGCGAGACCCTGACCGGCCTGTCGGGGCTCGGCGATCTGATCCTCACCGCCTCCGGCCCGCAATCGCGCAATTTCGCGCTCGGCCTCGCGCTCGGCGCGGGGACGGCTGCGGACGGCAAGCTGGCGGAGGGCGCCTATACGGCGAGCGTCCTCGTCGCCATGGCGCAGACGCGCGGCGTCGACATGCCGATCTGCGCGGCGGTCGAGGCGGTGCTGGCGGGGCGGCTCAGCATCGAGGCCGCGATCGAGGCGCTGATGGCCCGGCCGCAGCGGTCGGAAACCGCCGGGCCCTGACCCGGCGCGGCCCGACCTTCAGGCCGCGACCCTCAGGCCGACATCGGGCAGCACCGGACGGGACGCGAGCGCGGTCGCCATGAGCGCCTCCACCTCGGCCCGCTCGGCATCCGGCAAAGCGAGGCGCGGTGGACGGGTGCGCCAGGTGCCCCGGCCCATGACGTGCTCGCACAGCTTGATGCACTGGACGAGGTCCGGGCGGGCATCGAGATGCAGCAGCGGCATGAACCATTCATAGAGCGCCATCGCCTCGGCGAAGCGGCCCTGGCGGGCGAGGCGGAACAGGGTCTCGCCCTCGCGCGGAAAGGCGTTGGACATGCCAGACACCCAGCCGACCGCGCCCATGGCGATGCTCTCCACCACCACGTCGTCGAGCCCGGCGAACATCACGAACCGGTCGCCGACCTTGTTGCGCACGTCGATGAAGCGGCGGGTGTCGCCCGAGCTTTCCTTGAAGCAGACGATGGTCTCGACGTCGGCGAGGGTCGCCAGAATGTCGGGGGTGACGTCGTTCTTGTAGATCGGCGGGTTGTTGTAGACCATGACCGGCAGGTCGGTGGCCTTGGCGACGCCGCGGAAATGCGCGGCGGTCTCGTGCGGTTTCGAGGAATAGACCAGCGCCGGCATCACCATGATCCCGTCGACGCCGACCCGCGCGGCCTCCTTGGCGGTCTCGGCGGCGAAGGCGGTGGTGAATTCGGCGATGCCGCAGATCACCGGCACACGCCCGGCCGCCGTGCTCTTGGCCGCTTCCATCAGCGCGACCTTTTCGGCCGTGGTGAGCGAGCAGTTCTCGCCCACCGTGCCGCAGATGATGAGGCCGGAGACGCCGTCGCGGATCAGGGCGTCCATCACCCCGGCGGTGGCGTCGAGGTCGAGCGAATAATCCTCGCGGAACTGCGTGGTGACGGCCGGGAAGACGCCTTCCCAGGAAACTTTGGGCGACATGGGATTCTACCTTGATGGGGCCGGCGGGATCGCCCCGCCGGCGGGGGGATCAGAGCGTCGCACCGACCTTGCGCAGCTCGGTGAGGATGGGGGCCTTCGGCACCCAGATCTTGTCGTATTCGGCGATGATGGACTTGGTCTCGGCGTCACCGATCTTGGCTTCCTTGATCGAAATCCCGGTGCCCTTGAATTTTTCCAGCAGGACCGGCTCGTTGGTCACGGTCTCGGCGATCTGCTTGTCGAGCGCGGCCTGCGTCGCCTTGGTGATCAGTGCCTTGTCGTCCGGCGCGAGCGACTGCCACACCCGGCCCGACACCAGCGCGATGCACGGCATGAAGATCGCGTTCATCCGGAGCATGGTCTTCGACACCTTGTCGAAGCGCTGGTTCCAGGAGAAGTCGAGGTCGGCCTCGAGCCCGTCGACCTGCCCGTTGCTCATCGCGTCGAACACCTGCGGGGTGGGGATCGGAGTCGGGGCGGCGCCGAGCAATTGGTAGAAGTCGCGATAGGCCGGCGTGGTGTTGATGCGCAGCTTCATGCCCTTGAGATCGCCGATTCCCTCGATCGGCTTGGCGGTGAACACCACGCGCATCGTGGTGATGCCCCAGGCGAGGCCGACCGTGCCGGTCTCGCGCGGCAGGAGGTCGAACAGGCTCATCGCCACCGGGGTCTTCACCAGCTTCGCCACCTTGGGCGTGGAATCGACGATCCAGGGGGCGTTGATGGCGGCGATGGCGGGCAGGCGCGAGCCGAGCTCGGCGGTCATGATGAAGCCCATGTCGAGCGCGCCGGTCTGCATCTGCTGCAGCATCGCGCCTTCATTGCCGAGCTGGCCGGAGGGGAAGACCGTGACCGACAGGCGGCCGTTGGTTTCCTTCTTCAGCGTCTCGCCCATCGCGATCGCCGCCTCGTTCCAGGGATGGCCGGGCGGGGTGATGATGCCGAGGCGGAAATCCTTGGCCTGGGCGCGGGCGATCGAGGGCGCGGCCAGCGGCAGCGTGGCCCCGGCCGCGGCGGCCAAGATGAAATGACGGCGATTGAGGCTCATGGTCTGTCTCCGGAAGATTCGTTATTTGACGAGAGCGGTGGAGAGGAAGGGAAAGATCGACAGCAGCACCAGCAGGGCGCAGGCGGCGAAGAAGAACGGCAGCGTGACGATGAACATCTTTCCCGGCTTGGCCCCAGTGACCGCCGAGGCGACGAAGAAGCACAGGCCGACAGGCGGGGAGAGGAAGCCGAGGACCAGATTGATCACCACCACGACACCGAAATGGATCGGGTCGATGTGATAGATCTGGGTGGCGATCGGCAGGAGGATCGGCACCGTCATGATCAGACCCGGCGCGCCGTCGATCACCGTGCCGA
Source organism: Aquabacter spiritensis (assembly GCF_004346185.1). GTDB lineage: Bacteria > Pseudomonadota > Alphaproteobacteria > Rhizobiales > Xanthobacteraceae > Aquabacter > Aquabacter spiritensis. The sequence continues at coordinate 162,643 of NZ_SMAI01000003.1, forward strand.
TGATCAGCAGCACGACGTTGAGAAGCAGCATGAAGGTGATGGGATCGTCGGCCGCGGCGCGCACCCAGAGCGCGACTTCCTGCGGCACCTTGGCGTAGATCAGGATCCAGGTGAACACGGCGGCGGCCGCGACCAGGAACAGCACGGCGGCGGAATACAGGCCGGCGCGCAGGAACATGCCGGGAAGCTGGGAGAATTTCAGCTCCTTGATCCAATAGCGCCCGACCAGGACCGCGGCGACCGCGCCGACCGCCGCCGATTCCGTCGCATTGGCGAGGCCGGTGAGGATCGAGCCGACGATGACCACGGGAATGAGCAAAGTCGGGGCGGTTTCGAGCACCACGGCGATGCGCTGGCGCAGCGTCATGCGCTCGGCGCGCGGATACTTGTAGACGAAGCCCATCAGCGCGATGACGAGGCAGAACAGGCCGGTCAGCAGGACGCCGGGAATGATGCCGGCGACCAGCATGTCACTGACCGGCACCTGCGCCATCACGCTGTAGATCACGAACATGATGGAGGGCGGGATGATCGGCCCGAGCATGCCGGCATAGGCCGTCAGGCCGGCGGCGAAGGTCTTGTCGTAGCCCTTCTTGACCATTTCCGGGACGAGGATCTGCGACATGATCGCGACCTGGGCGGTGGCCGATCCCAGGATCGAGGACACCAGCATGTTGGCGAGCATGTTCACATAAGCGAGCCCGCCCTTGATGTTGCCGACGAAGGCCATGGACAGATCGATGATGCGCCGGGTGATGCCGCCGCCATTCATGATCTCGCCTATCAGGATGAACAGCGGGATGGCGATCAGGCCGTAGCTGTCGACGCCGCCGAACAGCTGGCTCGGCAGCGTCTGGTAGAGCAGCGGGTTGCCGCTCGCCTGGATGAAGACGATGCCGGCGAGGCACAGGCAGAGGCTGATCGGCACGCCCACCAGCATGAAGGCGACGAAGGCGGCGGCGGTGATCATGTCAGCTCACCCCCTCGGGCGCGGCGAGGGTGGCCGCACGCGCCGGCATCCGGGCGAGGCCGAGATCCTCCAGGAGGTTGGCGAGGCCGTGGATCACCAGCGAGACCGCGAACAAAGGCATGACGAGACTGATCAGCCAGGTGGGCCAGCGCAGCGTCTGGGTTACCTCGGTGTAGAGGAAGTTGAAGGTCTGCCCGGCATGTTCGCGGGCATCGAAGCCGGCGGCGGCGATGCCCACCGGATCCATCCAGAGCCAGCACATGGCGGCGAGGGCGAGGCCGAAGGCGATCAGCAGCAGGGTCGAGACCACCTTTGCGCGGCGCGCCATGGCGGGCGACAGGCGCTCGGTCAAAAGCGTCACCGAGAAATCCAGCCGAAGCCGCGTCATGGCGGAGGCGCCGACGAAGGTCAGCCAGACCACCGCATAGATCGCGGCCTCGTCGACCCAATAGAGCGGCATGCCGGTGTAGCGGGTCGCGACATTGAGGAGGATCAGCCCGGTCAGCAGCATCAGAAAGCCCGCGACGGCGATCTTCTCCGCTTTCAGAAGCCCTTCGGACAGGCGGACCACGAGGCGCGGCGCCACGCCGAACCGGGTGTCCTCGGGGCTTGGGGGCATGCCTGAGCGATCCTTGTGCATGGGCGAAAATTGAGCTTTCAAACGCAATGTAGATTTTATACATTTTTCCCGTCAATCCCCCTCCGCGCCTTTTTCCGCTACGTCCCTCAGATGAGCCCCTCCCCGATGAGCGACCGCACGCCGACCGCACGCCTGAAGCATCGCACCCTGTCCGCGGCGATCGTCGACCAGCTGCGCAGCGCCATCCTCAACGGCACGCATGCGGCCGGGACCCAGCTTCGGCAGGACGCCCTCGCCGAGGCCTATGGGGTGAGCCGGATCCCGGTGCGCGAGGCGCTGTTCCAGCTCGAGGCCGAGGGCCTGGTGCGCATCACTCCGCAGAAGGGCGCCATCGTCTCGGAATTGTCGGTCGCCGAGATCACCGACGTGTTCGAACTGCGGGCGATCCTGGAGCCGCGTCTGCTCGCCGCCTCCCTGCCCGGCTTCGACGCCGCCGACATCGTCGCGCTGGAGGAGATCCAGGGCCGGTTCGTGGCCGCTACGTCGGCCCGCGACATCGGCAGTTTCGGCATCCTCAATGCGGCCTTCCACATGGCGCTGTACCGCCATGCGGACCTGCCCCGCACCCAGATCATCGTCGGTTCGCTGCTCCAGACCTCGGACCGCTACACCCGGGTCCAGCTCTCCAGCGAAGCCGCCATGGCGGTGGCGGTGGCCGAGCATGCCGAGCTGATCGCGCTCTGCCGGGCCGGCGCCGCCGCCGACGCCGTCGCGCTTCTCCGGCGGCATATCGAGACCGTCCACCGCGACCTGCTGCGGGTGATCGAGAGCGCCTGAGGCGCTCGGCCGTCCGACGCGGCTGCCGCAGACCGGGGGCCTCTTGCTCTCGCCGGCCGCCGCGCGTAGGGGTGCGCGCCATGCGAAACGCAGCGCGGACAGCGAGGCCCGAGACGTGAGCGCCGCCCCGAACTCCCCCAACGCGATCGTTGCCGTCGGCGCGGTGCGCTTCGGCAACGATCTGCCGGTCGCGCTCATCGCCGGCCCGTGCCAGCTCGAAAGCCGCGCCCATGCGCTGGAAGTCGCCGCGGCGCTGAAGGAATGCGCCGCGCGGCTCGGCATCGGCCTCGTCTACAAGACCAGCTTCGACAAAGCGAACCGCACCAGCGCCTCCGCCGAACGCGGCCTCGGCCTGGCGAAATCGCTGCCGATCCTCGCCGAGATCCGCGAGAGCCTCGGTCTGCCGGTCCTCACCGACGTGCACGACGCGGCGCAGTGCGCGCCGGTCGCCGAAGCGGTGGACGTGCTCCAGATCCCGGCCTTTCTCTGCCGGCAGACCGACCTGCTGCTCGCCGCCGCCGCGACCGGCAAGGCGGTGAACGTGAAGAAGGGCCAGTTCCTCGCACCCTGGGACATGGCGAACGTGGTCGCCAAGATCACCGGCGCCGGCAATCCCAACGTCCTGCTCACCGATCGCGGGACCAGCTTCGGCTACAACACCCTCGTGACCGATTTCCGCGGCCTGCCGATCATGGCGCGCACCGGCGCCCCGGTGATCTTCGATGCCACCCATTCGGTGCAGCAGCCGGGCGGGCAGGGGACGAGTTCGGGCGGGCAGCGGGAATTCGTGCCGGTTCTGTCGCGCGCGGCGGTGGCGGTCGGGGTGGCGGGCCTGTTCATCGAGACCCATCCGGACCCGGACCACGCCCCCTCCGACGGCCCGAACATGGTGGCGCTGCGCGATTTCGAGCCGATGATGCGCGATCTCGTCGCGCTCGACCGGCTGAGCAAGGCGCAGCGCGCCGCCGCCTCGTGAGGCCGATCATCCTGATCCCGGCGCGCCTCGCCGCGACCCGGCTGCCCGACAAGCCGCTGCTCGACATTGCCGGCGTGCCGATGATCGTCCAGGTGCTGCGCCGCGCCTTGGAGGCGGACGTCGCTCCGGTCTTCGTCGCGACCGACACGCGGGCCATCGCCGCCGCGGTCGAGGCCGCGGGCGGGGCGGCCGTGATGACGCGGCCGGACCATGCCTCCGGCTCCGACCGGATCTTCGAGGCCCTGGAGGCGCTCGACCCGGACGGTCGGTTCGATGCGGTGATCAATATCCAGGGCGATCTGCCCACCGTGGCGCCGGAGACCATCCGTGCCACCGTTCGGCCGCTCGCGGATGCCGAGGTGGCGATCGGCACGCCGGTCGCATTGATCGTGCGGGAGGCGGAGAAGACCGCGCCGAGTGTGGTCAAGATGGTCGGCACCCCGCTCGGCGGCGGGCGCCACCGCGCGCTCTATTTCACCCGGGCGACCGCGCCCTGGGGCGAGGGCCCGCTCTACCATCATATCGGCCTTTATGCCTGGCGCCGCAGCGCCTTGGCCCGCTTCGTCGGCTTGCCGCCCTCGCATCTGGAGCGGCGCGAGAAGCTGGAGCAGCTCCGGGCGCTCGAAGCCGGCCTGCGGATCGACGCGATGGAGGTCGCCGAGGTGCCGCTCGGCGTCGATACGCCGGAAGATCTGGAGCGGGCGCGCGTCCTTCTGGCCGCCCGCCCGCGATAGAGCGCTGTTCGCGAAAGCCCGTGCGGTCAGGCCGGGACGGTCTCGACCACCAGCATCGCGGCGGTGATGTCCTCGAGCGCGGCGCCCACCGACTTGAAGACCGTGATCGCGTCCGCCGAGGTGCGCCCCTGCACCCGTCCGGCGCACAGATCGCCGAGATCGCCGCGCAGGCGGTCGGCCGACCAGGCGCCGGCCGCGATCGGCTGGAGCAGATCGCCGGCCTCGGCCAAGGCGCCCGCGCGGGTGTCGACATAGACCGCGCTCGCCGCGATCAGCGCGTCGTCGCTCTCGCGCATGGCCGGCGTGAAGGCGCCGACCAGATCGACATGGGTGCCCGGCCGCACCTGCGCGCCGCGGATCAAAGGCGCCGTCGCGGTGGTGCCGCAGGTGATGATGTCGGCCTCGCCGCTCGCCGCCGCGAGGTCGGGGGCGAAGAGGGCGTCGATCCCCGGCGCGCGCAGCCGGGCGGCGAAGGCCTCCGCTTTGTCCGCCGCGCGGCCATGAACCAGGATCCGCGTGATCGGCCGCACCGCGCAATGCGCCTGCGCGGCGTGGAACGCGACCTGTCCGGTACCGACCACGAGCAGGGTGGCGCTCTCCGCCCGCGCCAGGAAGGACGCGGCGAGGGCCGAGGCCGCGCCGGTGCGCCGGTTGGTCAATTCGTCGCCCGGCAGAATGGCGCGCGGCACCCCGGTCGTCCCGTCGAGCAGGACATAGAGCGAGGCCACCGCGCCGAGCCCGCGCGCCGCATTGTTCGGAAATACGGTCGCCAGCTTGACGCCGATCGCGCTGCCGCGCCGCCAGGCCGGCATCACGAGGAGATGGCCCGGCGCCTCCTCGGTGCCGACGGCGAGCGACTGGCGCACCGGCATCGGTTCGCCATCCTCGGCGAAGGCGGCGCGCAGAGCGGCCACGAGGCGGGGATAGTCCAAGGCGGCCTCGACCTCGGCGGCGGTATAGAGACGTGTCATGGTCAGGCTCCTCGGAGAAAGGTCGCGCCGGTTGCAAGCGGCGGCGCCGCTCGGGAAAGGCTTGGCTTCATTGACCCGCCGATGACGGCCGTGCTACCGGCGGGGACCCGGCGAAGATCGCGCTCGTTCGATCCCTGCCGGCGCTTGGAGCACGGCATGTCTGAGCGAGGCAAGTCCGGTGCGTTCGAAAGTTACGCGCGCGATCCGGATCAGTTGAAGAGTTCGGACCGCGGCTTCGGCCGGGTGATGGCGGTCTTTCTCGCCATCGTCGGCGGATTTCAGGCTTGGCACGAGCGCCCGGTGATCGCGGGCACGCTGTTCGCGGTCGCGGCCGCCTTCGCGCTTGTGGCGCAGGTCCGCCCGACCGCGCTGCACCGGCTGAACCTGCTCTGGTTCAAGCTCGGCCTCCTGCTTCACCACATCGTCAACCCGATCGTGATGACGGTCATTTTCTACGGTGCGGTGGTTCCGACCGGCCTTCTGATGCGCCTGTTCGGCAAGCGCCTGATGCCGACCGGCTTCGACCGGGCGGCGCAGACCTATTGGATCGCCCGCACCCCGCCGGGGCCGCCGCCGGAGAGCATGAAGCGTCAATTCTGAGAGGGATCGGGGGATTTCTCTAAATCTTTGATAGGGAACGTTTTATCGATACAGTCCGAAGGGCTTCGAGCGGCGTCTGGCGGCCGAACCGGCCGGGGTGCAAGGGGAACCGGTCCGCCGACCGGACGGCGAAGTCCTTCGGCGGGCGCGGTCTTCGAAGGTGATGCGAGGGCATGATGGGATTTGTCGCCGAACTCTGGGAATTTCTGCGGGTCCGCAAGAAATTCTGGCTTCTGCCCATGCTGGTCGTGATGGCCATGCTCGGCGGCCTGCTGATCCTCGCCAAGGGATCGGCCGTGGCTCCCTTCATCTATACCGTGTTCTGAGCCCGGCGTGCGGATCCTCGGCCTCTCGGCGCTCTACCACGACAGCGCGGCCGCCCTCGTCGTCGACGGCGAGATCGTGGCGGCGGCGCAGGAAGAGCGCTTCACGCGCCGCAAGCACGACGACCGCTTTCCGCGCCATGCCATCGATTATTGCCTGGCGGCGGGCGGGATCGCGCTCGGCGACATCGACCATGTCGTGTTTTACGACAAGCCGTTCCTGAAATTCGAGCGCCTGCTCGAAACCTACGTCTCCTTCGCCCCCAAGGGGTACAAATCCTTCCGCATCGCGCTGCCGCTCTGGCTGCGCGAAAAGCTGTTCCAGAAGGACCTTCTGGCCGGCGAACTGAAGGACATGGCGGGCGGCACCTTCGATGCGGGGAAGATGCTCTTCACCGAGCACCATCTCAGCCACGCGGCGAGCGCCTTCTTCCCCTCGCCGTTCGAGGAGGCCCTGGTCCTGACCTTGGACGGGGTCGGCGAATGGGCCACCACGTCGGCCGCGATCGGCAAGGGCCACAGCCTCGACATCTTCAAGGAAGTGCATTTCCCGCACTCCCTCGGTCTGCTCTATTCCGCCTTCACTTATTATACCGGCTTCAAGGTGAATTCCGGCGAGTACAAGGTGATGGGCCTCGCGCCCTATGGCGAGCCGCGCTTCGTCGACACCATTCTCGAACATCTGATCGATGTGAAGCCGGATGGCAGCTACCGGCTGAATCAGGACTATTTCGATTATTGCACCGGCCTGACCATGACCAATGCGCGCTTCGACGCGCTGTTCGGCGCGCCGCCGCGCAAGCCGGATAAGGACTTGCTCACGCCGTTCCACATGGATCTCGCCGCCTCGGTGCAGAAGGTGACGGAGATCGTGGTCGAGAAGCTGGCGCGCGGGCTCCAGAAGGAGACCGGCCAGCGCAAATTGTGCATGGCCGGCGGCGTGGCGCTCAATTGCGTCGCCAATGGCGTGCTGCACCGGCTCGGCATCTTCGACGAGATCTATGTCCAGCCCGCCGCCGGGGATGCCGGCGGGGCGGTGGGCGCGGCGCTCGCCGCCTACCACATCCATCACGGCCGGCCGCGCACTGCCGGTCTCGACCGCATGCGCGGCGCCTATCTCGGGCCGGAATTCGCCCAGGCCGACATCGAGCGGCGCCTCGCCGCGGCCGGCGCGGTGTTCGAGGTCCTGTCCGACGACGAGCTGATACGGCAGAGCGCCGAGGCGCTGGCGGCGGAGAAGGCGGTGGGCTGGTTCCAGGGCCGCATGGAGTTCGGCCCGCGGGCCTTGGGCGGCCGCTCGATCCTCGGCGATCCGCGCTCGCCGACCATGCAGAAGACGCTGAATTTGAAGGTGAAATACCGCGAGAGCTTCCGCCCGTTCGCGCCCTCGGTGCTGCGCGAGCACGTCGCCGACTATTTCGACTACGACGCCGACAGCCCCTATATGCTCATGGTCGCCCCGGTGGTCGAGGGGCGCCGGCTGCCGATGACGCCGGAGCAGGAAGCGCTGTTCGGGATCGACAAATTGAACGTTCCGCGCTCGGACATTCCCGCCGTGACCCATGTCGACTATTCCGCGCGGCTCCAGACTGTCCGGGCGGAGGTGGCGCCGCGCTATCACGCTCTGATCTCGCGCTTCCGTGATCTCACGGGCTGCCCGCTCGTAGTAAATACTTCCTTCAATGTGCGCGGTGAGCCCATCGTCTGCACCCCGGAAGATGCATTTCGCTGCTTCATGGGGACAGGGATCGACGTGCTCGCCGTGGGCAATTGCCTGATGCACAAGGAGCGGCAGGATCCTGCGCTGGCGCTGAACTACGAGACCGCGTTCGAACTGGATTGAGCCGCCGGAGCCTGTGGGGCGGCGTCGTCCTGCCCCGCTTCGGCGGGGTGGAGCGAGGGGAATGCGGCTCCGCCTGTTGTCAGGGCCGAGCGGAGTGCATTCCCCTCGTCATCCCCTCGCGGGGAATCCGCGTGTCAGGCGGCGGTGCTCACCGGAGCGGCCGCGAGGGCGGTGACGCCGGCCTGGGCCAGTTCCTGGATCCTGGCATCGGAGAGACCGATCTCCCGCAGAATTTCCTGGGAATGCTGCCCGAGCAGCGGCGCCGCGCTGCGAATGTCGGGGCCGCCGGCATCGAACAGGATCGGATTGCGCACGGTGCGCATCTCGCCGAGCACCGGATGCGTGACGCTGGTGATCACCTCGCGGGCGGCGCTCTGCGGATTGGTCAGCGCCTCCTCGAAATTGTTCACGAGGCCGCACGGCACGCCCATTTCGACCAGCGCCGCTTCGATCTCGGCCGCGGGCAGGCGCTTCATGGCCGGCTCGACCAAGCCGATGAGGGCCTCCTCATTGGCTTTCCGGCTGGCATAGGTGGCGAAGCGGGGATCGGACACATGGTCCGCGAGCCCGATCGCCGTCATGAATTTCTGGAACAATTGGGTGTTCGGGGTGCCGATCGCGACATAGCGCCGGTCGGAGGTCTCGAACAATTGGTAGGGCGCGTTCAGCCGGTGGCGGTGGCCCATTTGGCCCGGAACGGTCCCGACCGCGAGATATTCCGCAGTCTCCCAGGCGGCGACGGCGATCGAGGATTCGACCAGCGACACGTCGACGGTCCGGCCGGTCTTGTGGCGCAGCTTGCCGATCAACCCGGCGAGCGTGGCATAGGTGGCGAACATGGCGCCGAACATGTCGGCGGTCTGCACGCCGGGCCGGACCGGCATCTCGCCGTCTTCCCCGTTCACCGAGAGCGTGCCGGAGGCCGCCTCGACGATCAGGTTCACCGCGGCGCGGCGGCGGAACGGGCCGGTCTGGCCGTAGCCGGACACCGAAGTGTAGACGATCCCGGGATTGACCGCGCGGATCGCCTCCGCGCCGAGCCCGAGCTTGTCGAGCACGCCGGGGCGGTAATTCTCCAGGAACACATCGGCCGTGGCGGCGAGGGTGCGCACGATCTCGGCCGCCTCCGGCTTCTTCAGGTCCAGGACCAGGCTGCGCTTGTTGCGGTTGAGGGCTACGAAGGTGGCGCTCTGGGCCGAGATGACGGGCGGCATGGCGCGCGCCATGTCGCCGCTCGGCGGCTCGATCTTGATCACCTCGGCGCCCATGTCGGCCAGCATGGTGCCGCAGAACGGCGCGGCGATGAAATTTCCGAGTTCGAGAACGCGGATCCCTTCGAGCGGCTTCTGCACCGTCTGCTCCTCATTGTTTGGTCGTCCGAGGCCCGGCGGCGCCACGCGGCGATTGACGCTTGACGGCGCCGGGATGGGTGTTACCTTGCGATCAAACGATTGATCAAGTCAATCCGAAACACGATCGAAGAGGGAAACGCCAGATGGGGCAGGGTTTGGAGGCGGCCATCGTGGCCGTCGGCCAGTCGCGCTATGTGCGCCGCCCGGAGCCGGGGGAGACGACCCACACCTTCATCCGGGACGCGATCCTCGCGGCGCTCGCCGATGCGGGAATGGCGGCCTCCGAGATCGACGGGCTCGCGGTGACCTCCTTCTCGCTGGCGCCCGATGTCGCCATCGACCTCGCCTGGCGGCTCGGCCTGTCGCTCCGCTGGCTCCATCAGGACACCAATGGCGGCTCCTCCGCCATGAACATGCTCGGCCACGCCGCGCGCGGCGTTCATTGCGGAGCGGCACGCAACATTCTGGTGGTGGCGGGCGACGCGACCGGCCTCGCCGGCTATGCCAAGATCGCCGCCAATTACAACCGCGCCACCAGCGACCACCTCGCTCCGCTCGGCCATGGCGGGCCGAACGGCGTCTATTCCCTCGTCACCACGCGGCAGATGAAGGCCTACGGGCTCGAAAAGAGCGATTACGGCCACATGGCCATCGCGCAGCGGGACTGGGCGGCCAAAAATCCCTTCGCGGTCTATCGCGACCCTCTCACCATGGACGCCTATCTCGCCGCGCCGATGGTCGCCGATCCGCTCACGCGGTATGATTGCGTGCCGGTTGTGGCGGGTGCCCAGGCGATCATCCTGACCCGGCCGGACGCCGCCCGCGGGCCCCATGCCCCGGTCCATATCCGCGCGGTGCGCAACAGCTTCAATTTCGACAATCAGCGCGGCGACGGCCTGCGCACCGGCATCTCCACCTTCGCCGACGACCTTTGGGAGGCGGCCGGCTTCGGGCCGGACGCGATCGACGTCGCGTCGATCTATGACGATTACCCCGCCATGGTCCTCGCCCAGCTGCTCGATCTCGGCATGATCCCCGACGGCGATCTCGGCCGGTTCGCCCGCGAGGCGATCGGGCGGGACCGTCGCCCGATCAATACCTGGGGCGGCATGATGTCGGCGGGCCAGCCGGGCGGCCCCGCCGGCGGCCTCAACGGCATCTCCGAGGCCGTGCTCCAGCTTCAGGGCCGGGCCGGGGCGCGCCAGGTCGCCGGTGCGCGCCGCGCGGTCGCGACCGGCTACGGCATGACCCTCTATCGCTATGGCGGGACCGCCGCCGCCGCCCTTCTGGAGCGTGCATCATGACCCCCGGTGTCACCGTCTGGCGCTGCACGGCCTGCGGCAGCCTGTTCTTTCCCCGCCGCCTGCTGTGCGCGACCTGCCACAGCCCCGATTTCGCCGAGGCGCAGGCGGTCGCGGCGCGCATCGAGGAGATCACCGAGATCCGCCACGTTCTCGGCCAGACCCACTGGGCGCCCCGGCGCCTCGCAAACGTGCGCACCGCGGATGGCCTCGCCTTCACCGTCGGCCTCCTCGACGGGTCGCAGGAGGGCGAAGAGATCGCGCTGTTCCAGGACGGCACGGCGCCGTTCGGTCGGCGCCTAAAGGAGAGTGCGGCATGATTTGCGCAGCGATTCTCGGGCTCGGCCGCTGGGGCCGCTCGCTCGTCACCTCGGTCCAGGGCAAGAGCGACGACATCCGCTTCGTCGCCGCCCACACGCCGACGCGGGCGCGGGCGGAGGAGTTCTGCGCCGCGCAGGGCCTGCGCTTCTGCGACAGCTATGACGCGATCCTGCGCGATCCGGAGATCGATGCGGTGGTGATCGCCACCCCGCATTCCCAGCATCTCGACCAAGTGCGCCGCGCCGCCGCCGCCGGCAAGCACGTCTTCGTCGAGAAGCCGCTGGCGCTCGACCATGGCGACGCATTGCGGGCGGTCGAGGCGGCGGACCGCGCGGGCGTGGTCCTCGCGGTGGGCTTCGTGCGGCGTTTCCATCCCTCGGTGTGCGACGTCCGCGCCCGCCTGAAGGATGGCCGGCTGGGCACGATCTGCGGCATTGTCGGTCAGCAGACCTCGGGCACGGGGCCGTTTCTGCCGGCCGGTGGCTGGCGCGCCGATCCGGCCGAATCCCCGGCGGCGGCGATGACCGCGATCGGCGTGCATCTGCTCGACCACATGATCGAGTTTGCCGGCCGGATCGGCGAGGTGGAGTGCCGGGTCGCGCGCCGCGGCGCCGCGCCGGTGGACGACACGACCTCCGTGCTTCTCGCCTTCGAGAGCGGGGCGAGCGGGCTCTTGTTCTGCTGCCTGTCGACCGGCCCCTATTACAACCTCTCGGTCTACGGCACCGGCGGCCATGCCGAAGTCTCCGAAAGCACGCTGGAAAACTTCCGCTTCACGCCGATCCCGGACGCCGCCCCGACCGGTCCGGTCAAGGCCCCGCCGCCGGAAATCGTCCGCCGCCCGGGCTTCGACATGCTGCGCGCGGAACTCGAGGATTTCGCCCGCGCGATCGTCGAGCGCCGGCCTTTCCTCGTGCCGATCGCCGACGTGCTGCACGGCGCGGAAGTGTTCGACGCCATCGTCCGCTCCGCGCAGACCGGCGCGCCCGTCCGGCTGAAAGGACCGGCCTGACCGTCCGCCGCCATTCCGCTTACGCCGACCAAAAACACAAAACAGGAGGAAACCGTCCATGAGAATGCTGAAGGGAGCCCCGCCGCGCCGCGCGGGCCGGTTGATGCCGCGGCTTCTGGCTGCCGGGCTGGCGCTGGTGATGACCGCCGGGGCCTTCGTCGGACGCGCCGCGGCGGACTGGCCGGACCGGCCGATTACCGTCGTCGTCCATTTCGCCCCGGGCGGGTCGAACGATCTGCTCGGCCGCCTGATCGCCTCCGAACTCGGGCCGGTGCTGGGCCAGAGCGTGGTGGTGGTGAACAAGCCGGGCGCCAATGGCGATATCGGCGTGTCCTTCGCCTCGCGCGCGACGCCCGACGGCTACACCCTGCTTGTCGCGTCGGGCTCGGCGCTGGTCAATCCGGCGACGGGGAAAGTGTCGTACGACCTGCTGAAGGACTTCGCCCCGGTCGCCTATCTCGGCGCCTCGCCAAACGTGGTGCTGGCGGGTCCGGCGGCCGGCGTCGCCGATTTCGCCGAACTGGTGGCGAAGGCGAAGGCCAATCCCGGCAAGATGACCTATGGCAGCCCCGGCGTCGGCTCCACCCCGCACCTCGCCATGGAGCTGATCAAGCTGAAGCTCGGGCTCGACATCCTGCACATCCCCTTCACCGGCCTCGGCCCGGCAATGACCGCCGTGCTCGGCGGCCAGACCGACTTCTCCTCGACCACGGTCGCCGGCGTGATGGGCAATGTGCGCTCCGGCAAGCTGAAGCCGATGGTGCAGACCGGGACGCAGCGCTGGCCCGAACTGCCCGACACGCCGACCGTCGGCGAGGTCGGGGCGCCGGGCGCCTCCTCGGAGACCTCGCAGATGGTGCTGGTGCCGACCGGCACGCCGCAGCCCATCATCGACCGGCTGAGCGCCGAGATCCTGAAGATCATGGCCAAGCCCGAGGTGAAGGAGAAGATGCTCACCGCCGGCTTCGCGGTGAAGGGCGAAGGCCCGGCGCAGCTGCGCCAGCGCATGGAAAAGGAGATCGCGATGTGGAAGGACGTCGCCGAGCGGGCCGGGATCCGGCGCGAATAACGCGCCCGGCGCTCAAAAACCGGGACCGGCCGGCGCCGGTCCCGTGCTGCCCCGCTCGACCAGCCGGACCGGCAGGGTGACGGCGAGGGGCGCCTGGGCCGCCTCAAGCGGGCCGGCGAGCCGCGCGAGAAGATGCGTCGCCGCGGCCCGCCCCATCTCCAGATTGGGCGGGCAGATCGCCGTGATGTCGGGATCGGCGAGCGCGCTGAAGCCCACGATCGACAGATCGTGCGGCACCCGCAGCCCCGCCTCGAACAGCGCCGCGACCGCGCCTTGCGAAACCATGGTCTGGGGCGCGAACACGGCGGTCGGCCGGGTGGCGGCGGGCCGGCGCAGCAGCTCCGCGACGAACGCCTTGGCCGCGGCGCGGGTGTCGAGATCGGTGGCGATCAAGGCCGCCGCCGGGTCGAGGCCGGCTGATGCCAGCCCGGCCAGGAAGCCGTCGAGGCGGCGGCGGTGGTTCCACACCGCGAGATCCGAGATCAGGAAGGCGATCCGCCGATGGCCGAGCCCGGCCAGATGGGCGCAGCCGATTTGTCCGACGGCGAAATCGTCCGGCCCGACCCAGGGATCCAGCGCGTCCGCCGTGCGCCGGTTCACCAGCAGATAAGGCAGGCCCGCGCTCCGCAGCCAGGCGATCGATTCGTCCTGCGCCCGCGCGGTGCCGACCAGCAGCCCGTCAATATGGCCTTCCGCGAGAACCGAGACCAGCTTGCGGCAGCGTTCGGGATTGTCGTCGGTGTTGCACAGGACCGTGTCGTAGCCGCCCGCCATCGCCACCTCCTCCACGCCGCGAAACATCACGGAATGGAACGGATTGGTGATGTCCGGCGTGAGCATGCCGAGAATGTGGGCGCGCCCGGTGCGCAGCGACCGGCCGATGCGGTTCGGCCGATAGTCGCTGTCGGCGGCGATCTTCAGGATCTGCGCGCGCTTCGCGTCGGAAATGCGCGCCTTGGAATCCCCGCGCAGGACGCGGGAGACCAGCGAGGCGTCCACCCCCACCAAGCGCGCTATGGACCCGAGCGTGGTCGCCACCCTGGTTCGGCCTCCTGCCCCATCGTCGGGACCAGTGCGCCGCACCGCCGCGCCTTGTCAATGCGGCGGCATGGCGGGATCAGGTCCGGCGCGCGAGCTGGCCCCAGGCGATCAGGATGATGATGGCGCCGACGATCGCGCCGATGAAGCCCGCACCCTCGCCGGCCCGATACCAGCCGATCGCCTGGCCGAGATAGGTGGCGACCAGCGCGCCGACGATGCCGAGCACGGTGGTCAGGATGAAGCCGCGCGGCTCGTTCGGCCCGGAATAGAAGAACTTCGCGACGAGACCCGCCAGAAATCCGATGAGGATGGTCCAGATGATGCCCATATTCGCCTCTCGCAAGGAATTCCGACACAGAACGGCAAAGGTCGCGCTCGGTTCCGGGAGATTGCCCGCCGCCGGGGATCCCCGCAAGGTCCCGGATTGCGCGGTCCAGCCGGCCGCCGCGCGGGCGGCGGGCGAGAACCTGAAGGCTTCACCGCAGGATCCGCCATTGCTGCAGGATCAGCGCCAGGTCCGGATGATAGAGCTTCAGATAAAATGCCGCACGGGTCCGCAGCCGCCATTCCGGCAGCGGATAGGCCTGGAAGACCAGGATCTCCTCCCGCGCAACCCGGTAGGACTTGGTGAAGTACAGGCGCAGGAGGGCGCTTTCGCGCAGGGCGGCGCGATAGCGATCGGCATGCGCGGCCCGGCACAGAAAGGTCTTGTTGAAGCCGATCGCGAACGGGACGAGCCGCGTCTCGCCGCGCGCGATGTGGGAAAACAGGCCGAGGCTCACGTCCGGCCATTCCGGCCGGAACACGTCGTCGACCGCCAGGATGCCGCCATCGCCGAGGCTCGCTTCGGCAAGCGCCAGATCGTGGAGGACCGCGTCGACATGGTGGGCGCCGTCGACATGGAAGAAGCGGGCCGCGCCCACCCGCGCGCGGATGTCCTCGGCGGTCACCGCCTGCGAGGGCCGCGCATCGATGGCGATCGCGCCGGGATCGAGCCCGAAGCGCGCGAGATTGGCGAGGAAGCGGGCCTTGTCGCCCGCCCCCGACGCATCGAGATTGAGGTGCTGCGCGTCGAAGACGTCGATCGCGTAGCAGTCCTGCCCCGCATTGGCGAGGGCGAGGAGGATGAAGGATTTTCCCTGATGGACGCCGATTTCGACCACGGATCCGGCGAGGCCGGCCGCGCTCTGGCAGGTCAGCAGAACCCGGAACATTTCGGCGTCGCACCGCGACAGCCAGCCCGCGACGCGGGTGCGTCCGCGCCGCACATAGGTTTCGAGGCGATCGTCTTGCATGGGCCGCGCATTCTCTTCGATCTGCGGTGGTAGACGAGGTTCGCGCGGGTTTGAAGCGGCGCCTGGTGCCTGAGCGGCGCGGCCTCTACCCCGCCGCCCCCGCCGCGTGCTCGGTGCGGGCCCGCAGCACGGTGGTCAGATGTTCCGCGAATTGCGCACCGGCCAGCGGCAGGTTGCGGCCGCGCAATTGGCCGAGCACCAGATCGGCCGAGGAGAGGTCGCGTTCGTCGATCGGCCGGACCACGATCCCGGCGGGCATCGCCTCGGGCAGGGCACCGATCTGGATCTGGAACGAGATCATGCCGCAATGCGCCACCAGCCCGCGCAGCAATTCGAAGGAATTGGACTGGGCGGCGACCGAGAAGCGCAGCCCCGAGCGCGAAATCTGCTCCTCGATCATTTGCCGGCCGCCGGTCGAGCGTTCCGGTAGAGCGAGGGGGTAGCCGGTGCAGTCGGCGAGCCGGACCTTGGCCTTGGCGGCGAGCGGATGGTCGGCCGGCATCAGCGCGACAACCCGCTGCGGCAGCGTCATCAAAGGCCGCATGCCGGCGACGAAAGGCGGGCGGAACACCAGGATGAGGTCCACCTCATAGGCGATCAGCAGGGCCACGGCATGCTCGTGGTCCGCCACCATCACCTCGAAATTCATCAGCGGATAGCGCTTGCGGAACGCCGCCGCCTCCTGCGGCAGGAAATCGTGGGCCAGCGCCTGGCTGCAGGCGATGCGCACCGTGCCGCGCCGCAGCCCGCGCAGGTCTTCGAGCTGCGAGCGCATCCGCTCGGCATCGTTCAGCTGCTCGCGGATATAGCTCACGAACACCTCGCCGGCGGCGGTGAGATCGACGCCGCGTGCCCGCCGCTCCAGCAGCTTGAGGCCGAGTTCCTCCTCGAGATCCATGATGCGGCGGTTGAGGGCCGAGGGCGTCACGTTGAGCCGGCCCGCGGCGCGCCGGATGGATCCGGTGCGGGCCACTTCGTCCATGTAGCGCAGGAATCGCAGATGACGCACGGCGTCCGGCTCCCCGATCGAAGGTCGTAGCCGAACAGGCTACAGCGAGGACGAAAAACGGCAATAGATCGCATCAGTCTTTCGGGCCAGTCTCGCTCTCGTCCGGGTGTCGGCTAAGCTCGCGACGTCCCCCAAGGCTGGAACGCAGTGTCATGTCCTCCCCCGATGCCGTCCTCAGCTTCGTGCGCCCCGTGCCCCCGCCGCGCCGTGTCACCCTCGACGCCAAGCCGCAGCGCGCCGAGATCGACCTCGCGCGCACCGCGCTCATCGTCGTCGACATGCAGAACGACTTTCTGCATCCCGACGGCTGGTTTCCCCGCCTCGGCTTCGATCCGGCGCCGCTGGCGGCGATCATCCCGCAGCTCATCGCCGTCACCGGCGCGGCGCGGGCCGCCGGCCTGCCGGTCGTCTGGCTCAATTGGGGCGTGCGCGCTGACCGCGCCGAACTCTCCCACCCCTGGATCGAAAAGGCGTCGGCCTGCGGCACCCGTCCGGTCTATGCCGATCCGGGGGCGGCGGGCCGCGGCCGCATCCTGGTGGCGAGCGACTGGGGCGCGCAATTGGTCGACGAACTGGTGCCGGACCCGGCGGATCTGATCGTCCACAAGCACCGGCTCTCGGGCTTCCACGACAACGAACTCGACACCGTGCTGCGCAACCGCGGCATCGACACCCTGCTGTTCGCCGGCGTGAACACAGACCGCTGCGTCTTCTCCAGTCTCTGCGACGCGAGCTTCCTCGGCTATGGCTGCCTGATGGTGGAGGATGCCTGTACCACCGGCTCGCCGGCCTATGTCACCGAGGCGATCCATTACCTCGTGCGCCTGCTCTACGGCGTCACGCTCACCAGCGCCGACCTGATGGCCGCGCTCGCCCCCGCTTCCGCCGACCAATAACAAACCAGACGGGATCCCGCACCATGACGCTTCGAACCCTTACCCGACGCCTCGCCTTGGGGCTCGTTCTCGGCTTGGCCGGCGGCGCGCTCGCCGGCGCGCCGGCGCATGCCGACACCAAGCTGAAAGTCGTGCTCAACTGGAAGTATCAGGGGCCGCAGGGCATGTTCTTCCTGGCCCAGGACCGCGGCTATTTCAAAGCCGAGGGCCTCGACGTCTCGTTCGACCAGGGCAACGGCTCCGGCGCGGCCGTGCCTTTGGTCGCGAACGGCACCTATGACATGGGCTTCGGCGACATCAATGCGCTGATCGAGCTGGTCGCGAAGAAGCCCGTCGATGCGCCGATCGCGGTCTATGTGATGTTCAACCAGCCGCCCTTCACCATCGCGGTGAAAGCGGACAGCCCGATCAAGACGCCGAAGGATCTGGAAGGCAAGACGCTCGGCGGCGCTGCCAATGACGGTGCGCTGAAGCTGTTCCCCGCTTTCTGCAAGCTCGCCAAGATCGACTGCACGACCATCAAGATCACCAATATGCAGCCGAATCTGCGCGAGCAGATGCTGATGCAGGGGCAGGTCGACGGCGTGTTCGGCTACGTCAATACGATCCGCTTCTCCGCCAAGATGATCGGGGTCGGCGAGGACAAGCTGCGCTACATCAATTTCGGCGAATACGGCATGGATCTCTATTCCAACGGGATCATCGTCTCGTCGGACCTGGTGAAATCCAAGCCCGAGGCGATCAAGGGCTTCCTCCGCGCGCTCAACAAGGGCGTGATCGACATGCTGAAGGACCCGGACGCGGCGGTCGCGGCGGTCGCCAAGCGCGAGCCGCTGATCAAGGTTCCGGTCGAGCGCGAGCGGCTCGACGCCACCCTGAAGGCCGAGATGAACCATCCCGAGATCGCCAAGATCGGCCTCGGCAATGTCGATCCGGCGCGGCTGAAACTGGCGATCGACATTCTGGTGGACGCCAACAATCTGCCGACCACGCCGAAGGTCGATCAGATCTTCACGCCGGCCTTCCTGCCGCCGGTCGCCGATCTGCCGAAGTCGCTGTTCTGAGCCGGCCGGCATCCACTTGCACCACGGGACCACGGCCGGCTCCGGCCGTGGCGCCACCCGACACCGGAACCCCGAAGACCGGACATAAAATGGATCTCAATCTCAAGGATCGCGTCGCGATCATCACCGGCCCGGCCAAGGGCATGGGCGCCGCGGTCACCCGGGCCTTCGCGGCGGAGGGCTGCCGCCTCGTCTTGGTCGGCCGAGACGTCGCGGCGATCACGCCGGTGGCCGAGGAGGTCCGCAGGACGGGCGCCGAGGCGCTCGTCACCGCTTGCGACCTCACCGATGCGGCGGCCTGCGAGGCGGCGGTGGCGCGCGCGGTGGAGACGTTTGGCGGCGTCGACATCCTGGTCAATGTCGCCGGCGGCTCCGGGCCGATCGGCAAGAGCGGCATGGAGACGACGCCGGAGGAGTTCGACGAGATCGTCACGCTCAACATGAACGGCTGCTTCCACACCATCCGCGCCGTCCTGCCTTTCATGGTGGCGCAGAAATACGGCAAGATCGTCAATGTGGGCGGCACGTTTGGGCTGCGCGGCCGGGCCGGGCGGATGGCCTATTCGGCCTCCAAATGGGGCCTGCGCGGCATCACCAAGAGCTTCGCCCTGGAGGTCGGGCCGTCCAATGTGAACGTCAATTGCGTCGCGCCGGGCATGGTCGACGGCCCGCGCTTCCGCGACAAGGTCTGCGCCGACATGGCCCGCAAGCAGAACATCACGGTCGAGGAGGCGATGCGGCGCCATGCCGAGGATTATGCGCTGCGGCGCGTGACGACGGACGCGGACGTGGCCAATGCCTGCCTCTTCCTCGCCAGCGACGTGTCGCGCCAGCTCACCGGCATCGACCTCCCGGTCGATGGCGGCTGGGCGATGCTGTGAGGACGGGGCGATGAATGCGATGGCGCGGGAGGCCGACCTCCTCATCCGGAACGGGCGCGTGGTGACGCCGGACGAGGTGTCCGAGGCCTGCGTGGCGGTGCGCGACGGGCGCATCGTGGCGGTGGGCGCGGCGGACGCGATGCCGCCGGCGCGGGAGACCTTCGACGCCGCCGGCCTGCACATCCTGCCCGGCGCGATCGACGTGCACGTGCATTTCCGCGATCCCGGCTACACCCACAAGGAGGATTTCGAAAGCGGCACGGCCGCGGCCGCGTTCGGCGGCGTGACCACCGTCTTCGACATGCCCAACACCCTGCCGACCGTCGCCACCGGCGCGGCGCTGGCGCAGAAGCATGCCGTCGCCGCGGCCAAGGCCTGCGTCGATTACGGGCTCTATGCCGTGCTGGGCGAAGAGAGCCTCGATCACCTGCCGGATCTGATCGCGGGCGGCATCATCGGCTTCAAGCTCTATATGGGCAACACGTTCGGGCGGATCCCTTCGCCCTCGACCGGGGCGATGCTGGAGGCGTTCGAGCGCGTCGCGCCGACCGGCCTGCGCATCGCGCTCCACGCCGAGACCAATTCGATCATGGAGCGGCGCCAGGCGCGCCTCGCCGCGTCCGGCCGCAGCGACCCGCTCGCCCATCTCGCCTCGCGCCCGGCGGTGGTGGCGGTGGAGGCGGTGGCGCGCGCCGCCATCCTCGCCGAATGGACCGGGGCGCGGATCCATGTCCTGCACATCTCCTCCGCCGCCGAACTCGCGCCGCTGCGCGATGCGCGGGCGCGCGGCGTCGACGTCACGGGCGAGACCTGCCCGCATTATCTCCTCCTCGGCACCGCGGATTATGCCCGCTGCGGGGGCGTGATCCGGGTCAATCCGCCGGTGCGCGAGGCCGACAATCACGGCCCGCTCTGGGCGGCGCTGCGCGACGGCACGATCGACATGATCGCCACCGACCACGCCCCCCACACCCCCGAGGAGAAGACCCGCGCCGACATCTGGGCGGTCGATTGCGGCTTTCCCGGCGTCGAGAGCCAGATGCCGCTGATGCTGAGCGGGGTCGCGCAGGGGCACTATTCGGTGTGCGATTATGTCCGCTGGAGCGCGGAGAACCCGGCCAAGGTCTTCGGCCTCCACCCGCGCAAGGGGGCGGTGGCGGTGGGCGCGGACGCGGACTTCGCCTTTGTCGATCTCGCGCGGCGCTGGACGCTGCGCGATGCCGATCTGCAGTCCCGCTCCAAGATCTCGCCCTGGGACGGGCGTGCCGTCACCGGCCTGCCGGTCCATACCATGGTGCGCGGCCGCTTCGTGATGCGCGACCGGGCGCTGGTCCCCGGCAGCGCGGGCTTCGGGCGCTCCGTCCACCCGCTCCAATCCATGCCCCCCGCCCAGCCGCGCCACCAAGACCAGAGCCTCGCGGCGGTGACGGCGCAGCGCCCGGAGGCGGCGGAATGACCGAGGATGCGCGCGCCTTCGTCCAGCTCCAGGACGTCACCCTCGCTTATGGCCGGGGCGAGCGGAGGGTCGCGGCCCTGGGCAAGACCGACCTTTCCATCGCCAAGGGCGATTTCGTCGCTCTGGTCGGGCCGTCCGGCTGCGGCAAGTCGACCATCCTGAAGCTCGTGACGGGCCTCATCCCGGCGTCGTCGGGCTGGGTCTTCGTCGCCGGCCGCGAGGTCGGCGCCGAGCCGGTGCGGGTCGGCATGGCGTTCCAGAACCCGACCTTGCTGCCCTGGCTGTCGATCCGCGACAATGTCATGCTGCCGCTGAAGATCGTCCCGCCGTTCCGGCAGGAGTTCCGGGCCAAGCGGCGCGGCGAGTTCCGCGACCGGGCCGACGCGCTGCTCGCCCAGGTCGGCCTGTCCGGCTTCGGCGACAAATTTCCCTGGCAGCTCTCCGGCGGCATGCTGCAGCGCGCCTCCTTGTGCCGCGCGCTGATCCACGATCCGCAATTGCTGATGCTGGACGAGCCGTTCGGCGCGCTGGACCAGTTCACCCGCGAGGAATTGTGGGGGATTCTCCAGGAATTGTGGATGGACCGGCGGCCGACCGTGCTGCTCGTCACCCACGATCTGAAGGAAGCGAGCTTTCTCGCGACCCGGGTCTGCGTGATGCGCGCCCGGCCGGGGCGCATCGTCGAGGACAGCTTCGTCGACTTCCCCCGCCCCCGCACCATCGAGATGACCTACGAGCCGGGTTTCGTGGCGCTGACCCAAAGGCTGCGCGAACGGATCGTCTCGGCGCGGGGCGATGCCGCCGCGGCCGATCTTCAGGAGATCCCCGCATGACACCCGGCTGGCGCCGTCATTTGCAATCCGCCGCGGTCATCGTCGGCTTCTTCGTGCTCTGGGAATTGGCCTGCATCGTCTTCCACATCAAGGAGATCGTGCTGCCGCGGCCGACCCAGATCCTGTTCACCCTGTGGGAGCGCGCGCCCGCGATCTGGCCGCACACGCTCCAGACCCTGTACACGACCCTCGTCGGCTTCGCCCTCGGCATCGTCTCCGGGGTGCTGATCGGCGCGCTGATCGGCTCCTCGCGCCTCGCTTATGATGTCGGCTACCCGCTTCTGATCGGCTTCTCCTCGATCCCCAAGGTGGCGGTGGTGCCGATCTTCGTCCTGTGGTTCGGCGCCGGCACCGTGCCGGCCGTGCTCACGGCGATGATCATGAGCCTGTTTCCGATCGTCGTGAACGTCGCGACCGGCCTCGCCACCACCGAGCCGGAGCTGGAGGACGTGATGAAGGCGCTGCGCGCCAGCAAGTTCGACATCCTGATGAATGTCGGCCTGCCGCGCGCCATGCCCTATTTCTTCGCCTCGCTGAAAGTGTCGGTGACGCTCGCCTTCGTCGGCACCGTGATCGCCGAGACCGTGGCCTCCAATCTCGGCATCGGCAATCTGATGATGATCGCCTCCTCCTCCTTCGACGTGCCCTTGGTGTTCGCCGGCCTTCTGGTTCTGGCGCTGCTCGGGGTCGGCCTCTACGCCATCTTCTCCCTGATCGAGGGGCGGGTGATCGGCTGGGCCAAGCGGAAGGACGAGTTCGCGCTCGGCTGACCGCCGGGCCTGCGCCATTCGAAGAGAGCCCCCATGCCCATCGCCAAGGTTACCCGCATTTCCGCGTCGGCGCCGGACGACGTCGCCGGCCTCGAGACCGCGATCGCGCGCGGCGACATCCGCCCCGAGGGGATCCTCGCGATCTTCGGCAAGACCGAGGGCAATGGCTGCGTCAACGATTTTTCGCGCGGCTTCGCGGCCCAGTCGCTCGGCGCGATGCTGGAGCGGCATGTCGGCGCCGCGGCGCGCGAGGTGTGCCTCGTCATGTCGGGCGGCACCGAGGGCGGCCTCTCGCCCCATTGGCTGGTGCTCGAACGCGGCGAGGGCATGGCGGAGCCGGGGCCGGCGCTGGCCATCGGCCGCGCCCATACCGCCGCGCTCGCGCCGGAGCATCTCGGGCGGATGGGGCAGGTGGAGCAGGTGGCGGACGCGGTCCGGCGCGCCATGGCGGCGGCCGATATTGCCGATCCGCACGCCGTGCATTTCGTCCAGGTCAAATGCCCGCTTCTGACCGCGGCGCGGATCGGCGCGGCGCAGGCGCGGGGGGCCTCGGTCGCCACCACCGACACGCTGAAATCAATGGGCCTGTCGCGGGCGGCGAGCGCGCTCGGCATCGCCCTGGCGCTCGGCGAAGTGGCGCACGGGGATCTCGCGGATGCGGCGATCGGCACCGATGCCGGCTTGTGGTCGGGCCGGGCGAGCTGTTCCAGCGGCATCGAACTGATGGGGCACGAAGTCGTGGTGCTCGGCATGTCCCCGGTTTGGTCCGGGCGGCTCGCCATCGCGCACGGCGTCATGGCCGATGCGATCGACGTCGCGCCGGTCAAGGCGGCTCTGGCGGCGCTCGGCCTGTCCCCGGACGGAGCCGGCGACCAGATCGTGGTTCTGGCGAAGGCCGAAGCGAGCCGCAGCGGGGCGATCCGCGGGCGGCGTCACACCATGCTGGACGACAGCGACATATCGGCGACCCGCCATGCCCGCGCCTTTGTCGGCGGGGTTCTGGCGGGGCTGGTCGGGCACACCGAGCTTTATGTCTCGGGCGGCGCCGAGCATCAGGGGCCCGATGGCGGCGGGCCGGTCGCGCTGATCGCGCCGCGCCCGCTCTGACCAAAGGGTCAGTCCGCTTCGGTCTCGCGCCAGCGCTTGGTCAGCTTAAGGCGGATGTCGAACAGATCGAGCGCGCGCGCCACGGTCTGATTGACGATGTCGTCGAGGCTCGTCGGACGGTGATAGAAGGCGGGGACCGGCGGCATGATGATCGCCCCGCTCTGCGTCGCCTGCGCCATCAAGGCGATATGGCCGGCGTGCAGCGGCGTCTCGCGCAGCAGCAGCACGACCCGCCGCCTTTCCTTCAGGCAGACGTCCGCGGCCCGCGCGGTCAGCTCGTCATTGTAGCAATTGGCGATGCCGCTCAGCGTCTTGATCGAGCAGGGCGCGACCAGCATGCCGGCGGTGATGAAGGAGCCGGAGGACAGAGCGGCGCCGATATCCTTGGGATTGTAGAGCGCGTCCGCGAGCGCGCGGACCTCCTCGGCGCTGTGGTCGGTTTCCTCGGCGATGGTCCGCAGCCCGGCGGGGGTGAGGATGACATGGGTCTCCACGTCCGGAACGTCGCGCAGAAGCTGCAGCGCGCGGATGCCGTAAATGGCGCCCGAGGCCCCGGTGATGGCAACGATGAGCCGCCTCATGCCGGGGCGCTCCCGGCGGCGCGGGCGATGATGTCCACGGCGTCCTTCTCTTCTGTCTCGAGGGCGCGGCCCGCGGCCGCCGCGACGACGGCTATCATGCCGGCGGCGGCTTTGTCGCGGCCCGCGCCGTCGGGGGCCGCCGGCGCGAGGGCTTCGCCGAAACGGCCCAGCTCGTCCAGTTCGACCAGTTCGGCGGAGATTTCGAGCCCCTGAAGCTTTTCGCGCAGCCGGGCGGTCGCCTCCGAGGGGGCCGGCGCCGGCCCGGTCTTGAGGCGGCGGCGCACGGCGCGCAGCGGCCGGACCACCTCCCGGTGCCAGTCGCGCACCAGGGCCTCCGCCTGCCCGGCCTCCGCCGGGGCGAGCGCGTGGCCGCGCGCCGCGCCCATCCAGGCGGCGAACAGCAGCACATTGACGTCGAGCCCGGTGCGCTCCTGCAGCAGGAGGCAGGCGGCCGAGACCCCCGCGCGGCCATAGAGCGCGACGGCATAGTCTCTCAGGCGGGAATGGTCCTCGGTCATGCGGTCGCTCCGCAGGTCGTCGCCGCGATCATACGAGCGAAATGGCTTCGGCGCGTTCCAGGATCGAGCGCAGCTCCACCACCGCCGTCTCCAGTTCCGCCTCGCTCGCCGCCGCGCCGAGGCACAGGCGCACGCCGAGGCTGGCGGGATCGTGCGGGCGCAGCGCACCGGGCGGCGCGAGGGTGATTCCCGCCTGGGCCGCCTGGGCGACCAAAGCCGTCAGAGTGCGGCCCATCGGCAGCGGCAGCCAGACATGGAAACAGGGCGGGCCGGCGCGGTGCGGCAGCCAGCCCTTCAGGACGCGGCGCACCACGTCGTCGCGGGCCACGGCGCGTTCGCGCTTCAGCATGACCTGGCGGGCGAGGCCGCCATTCTGGATCAGCCGGGAGACCGTCTCGGCCATGGCCGGCACGGCCATCCAGCCGGTGGCGCGCAGCCCGTTGATGCAGCGGTCGCGGAACGTGTCCGGGGCGATCATGGCGCCGATCCGGAGCCCGGGCGCGAGGCATTTGGCGAGGCTCACCGCATAGAAGCTGCGCTCCGGCACCAACGCGGAAAGCGGGCGCGCCGGGACCGGCAGCAGAAAGGCGTAGGCGTCGTCCTCCAGCAGGAAGGCGTCGTGGCGCCGCAGGATGTCGGCGATGGCGAGGCGCCGCTCCTGGGGCATCAAGGTGCCGGTGGGGGTCTGGAGGGTCGGCATGCAATAGAGCACGCGGGCGCCGGTCTCGCGGAATGCGCGGTCGAGCGCCTCGGGCTGAAGGCCGTCCGAATCCATCGCCACGCCGTGCAGGCGGTAGCCCGACTGCGCCGACAGCGCCAGCATGCCCGAATAGGTCAGGGTCTCGGTCAGTACCGGGTCGCCGGGCGCCGCGACCAGAGCGAGGGCGATCGACAGTGCGTGCTGGGCGCCGTGGGTGATGAACAGGCGGTCCGGGTCGGCCGCCATGCCGTGGATCGCGAGCCAGGACGCGATCGCTTCCCGATGGTCGCGCCGTCCCTGGTGGGGCAGATAGCCCAGCAGCCCCTCCATCTCGCCTTCGGCGACGATTTCGGCCAGCGTCGCGGCGATCACGTCCGCCTCGCCGGTCGAGGGCGGGACGTTCAATGCGAGATTGATGCTGTGGCCGGCGCTGCGCTCCTCGCTCTTGGCGGGCGCCTTGCGCCGCAGGACGAAAGTGCCGCGCCCGACCTCTCCCGAGATCAGCCCGCGCTGCTCGGCCTCCGCATAGGCCTTCGAGACCGTGCCGACGCTGAGGCCGAGGCGCTCGGCCATGTCGCGCTGAGGCAGCAGGCGGGTCCCGGGCTTCACGCGACCGGCGGTGATGTCTTCCTCGAGCTGGTCGACGATCGCCACATAGCGCGGCCCGCGCTGCGCGGAGAGGGAGGGAACCCAATCGGTCATGCTTCACCCGGTTTCTTCTCCAGCGAATAGTGCAATCCGTGAATTGTTGCAATATGGCACGGCAAAGGAGACGGGTTTGCACACGCAAAATGATGCTTCCGCGCGGAATTACCTCGAAAAATAGGACATTCATGGTGCGGCGCAGCAAAAATCTTTGCATTGCATCATATTCATATAAGTCAAATTACCAAATTGGCTTATCTCAATTGTTGACGAGGTGTCTTTTGAACTTGTATCGTCCCAATCAATCGCGGCGCACCGACGCCGGTCCAATCGGGAGCACGCCCATGCTGTACGAAATCCGGGTGTATCAGGCGGCGGAGGGGCGCGCCGAAGCCATGCGCCAGCGCTTCCTGACCGAGGTGGTGCCCCGTTTGCCCAAGCACGGGATCGAGCTGCTCGGCGTCTTCACGGCCCCCGAGGAAGACGGCCGGATGACCTATATCACCCGCTTCGCCGACGAAGCCGCGCGGACCAAGGGGTGGGCGTCGTTCGGCGCCGATCCGGATTGGAAGGCCGTGAAGGCGGCGAGCGAGGTCGATGGCCCGCTGCTCGCCTCGCAGACCGTCTCGGTCCTCGCGCCGGCCGCGGCCGGCCTCCTCCTCGGTTGAACCGAAGCGGCGGGCCAGTCGCCCGCTTTGAGGACGTCAGATGAAACCGGCACCCTTTCGCTATGTTCGGCCCACCACTCTGGGTGAGGCCTGTGCGGTCCTCGCCGCCGAGGAGGATGCGCGCGTCATCGCCGGCGGGCAGACCCTCGTGCCCATGCTGGCGATGCGGCTCGCCCGTCCCTCGACCCTGGTCGACATCGCCCGCATGCCGGGCCTGTCCGGCATCGCCCGCGATGGCGACGTGCTGGTGATCGGCGCGACCACCCGCCAGGTCGAGGCCGAGCGCTCGGCGCTGGTGGCGCGCGATCTGCCGCTGCTCGCCGCCGCTCTGCCCTGGGTCGGCCATCCCCCGACCCGCACCCGCGGCACGGTCGGCGGCTCCTGCGCCAATGCCGATCCTTCGGCGGAAATCCCCCTCGTCGCCGTCACCCTCGATGCCGAGATCGTGGTCGAGGACGAAAGCGGCCCCATGCCGATGCTGGCGGACGATTTCTTCATCGGCCCGATGATCACGGCGGTCCCCCCGAGCGGCATCCTGACCGCGGTGCGCTTTCCGGTCTGGGACGAGGCCCGCATCGGCGCCGCGTTCCACGAGATCAGCGCCCGCCGGTCCGACTTCGCCTTCGTTTCCGCCGCGGCCCAGGTCGCGCGCGATGCCGAGGGCCGCTGCACGCGGATCGCGCTCGGCATTGGCGGGGTGGGCGACCGGCCCGTGAAGCTCGACGTCTCCGGCCTGATCGGCACCGCGCTCGATGCGGCCACGGTCGCGGCGGCGGTCCATGCCGCGGCCGCCGCGCTCGAGGCGACCAGCGACCTGCATGCCAGCGCCGACTATCGCCGCCGCGTCGCGGTGACGCTCGGCGCCCGGGCGATCGCCGACGCAGCGGCCAACATCCAAGCAAAGGAGGGCGGCCGGTGAAGGTCGAACTCACCATCAACGGCACCGCGCGCACGGCCGAGGTCGAGGCGCGCAAGACCCTGCTCGACGCGCTGCGCGAGGATTTTCAGCTCACCGGCACCCATGCCGGCTGCGAGCACGGCGTGTGCGGCGCCTGCACCGTCCTGATCGACGGCGCCCCGGCCCGCTCCTGCCTGATGTTCGCCTGCCAGGCGGACGGCTACGACATCACCACGATCGAGGGCATGGCGCCGGCGCCGGGCGAACTCTCGGTGATCCAGGACGCGTTCTGCGAGACCCACGGCATGCAATGCGGCTTCTGCACGCCGGGCATGGTGCTGGCGGCGCATGCGCTGCTGGCGCGCGAGGACAGCCCGGACCGCGCCGCCATCGTCGAGGCGATCTCGGGCAATATCTGCCGCTGCACCGGCTATGGCCAGATCGTCGAGGCGATCGCGCTCGCCGCCGAGCGCCTGCGCACGGCCAACACGCCGCGCGGCGTGCGCCCGCCGCAGATCGGCGCCCCGCATGTCGATCCCGACGCCGGCGAGGACGCGCCGGGCGCCGGCATCCTCGAAGCCGCGGATGCCGACATGCCGCATGGAGGCCGGCCATGACCGAAGCCCCGTCCCAGTTCCGCTTCGTCTCCGCCAATCGCCGCGTGCGCGAGGACCGGCGCTTCGTCGCCGGCCGCGGCCATTATGTCGCCGACATCGCGCTCGAGGGCATGCTGCACGTCGCCATGGTCGCCTCGCAGCACCCGGCCGCCCGCATCGTCTCGATCGATGCCAGCGCTGCGCTCGCTTTGCCGGGCGTGCATTACGTGCTGACCGGCGAGGAGCTGGCCGGCGGTGTCGATCAGTTGATGAACGGCCTCGACACGCCCAATGTCCGCCGCTACCCGCTGGCGGTGGGCCGCACGCGCTATGCCGGCGAATGGGTCGCCGCGGTGGTGGCCGACAGCCGCGCCCTGGCCGAGGACGCCGCCGAGAAGGTGCGCGTCGTCTACGAACCGCTGGCCTATCTCACCAAGGCGGAAGAGGCCCTCGACCCGGCGAGCCCGCCGGTCCATCCCGAGCACGGCTCCAACATCCTGCTCGACCGGCAGTTCGTGTGGGGCGAGGTGGACCGCCACTTCGCCGAGAGCCCGCGGCATTTGTCGTTCCGCGTCACCTGGGGGCGCAATTCCACCGTCCCGATCGAGACCTTCGGCGTCGTCGCCTCCTGGGATCCCTGGCGCGACATGCTCGACGTCTGGGCCTCGATCCAGATGCCGAAATATTCCGACCAGATCTCGCGCGCGCTGCGCATCCCCACCAATGCGGTGCGGGTGCATCAGGATGTCGATGTCGGCGGCTCCTACGGCGTGAAGCGCGGCATCAAGCACACCGTGCTGGTCGGCTATCTCTCGCGCCGGCTGAACCGGCCGGTGCGCTTCCTGGAAGACCGGCTGGAGAATATGCGCTCCGGCGACGCCCATGGCCCGGAGCGGATCTTCGACGTCGACGTCGCCTTCGACGAGGCCGGCATCATCAAGTCGATGAAGATGCGCGCTCTGGACAATGCCGGCGCCTATGCCGGGCGCGCGCCGTTCCAGCTCGGCAAGCCGATCGGCGCCATCGTCGGGCCCTACAAGATCCAGAGCGTCGCCTATCGCGCGCAGTCGGTCACGACCAACAAGGCGGTGCAGGAGGCGGTGCGCGGCTTCGGCCAGTCGCCGA
Organism: Aquabacter spiritensis; assembly: GCF_004346185.1. Taxonomy (GTDB): domain Bacteria; phylum Pseudomonadota; class Alphaproteobacteria; order Rhizobiales; family Xanthobacteraceae; genus Aquabacter; species Aquabacter spiritensis. Next base: position 191,615 of record NZ_SMAI01000003.1, read on the forward strand.
CCAATTACGCCATCGAAACCGCGATGGACAAGGTGGCGCGCGCCTGCGGCCTCGACCGGGTCGAGGCGCGGCGGCGCAATTTCATCCGCAAGGAGGAGTTCCCCTATCTCATCCCGAGCGGCACGCGCTACGACAGCGGCGACTATCACACGGTGGTCGAGAAGGTGCTGGCGCACGTCGATTATGACGGCCTGCTTGCGGAACGCGACCGGCTGCGCGCCTCCGGCCTGCTCGCCGGCATCGGCATCGCCGCCTGCCTCGAACCCTCGGGCGGCAATTCCTCGTTCGAGCCGCTGCTGAACGAGAAGAACACCACCACGACCTGGATGGATTCGGCCCGCATCACCATCGACGGGCCGGGCTTCGTCACCGTCACCATCCACACCACCTCCTCCGGCCAGGGCCACGAGACCTTGGCCGCGACCGTGGTGGCGGAGGTGCTGGAGATCGATCCCGACCGCATCCGCGTGGTGCGCCCCGACACGCTGGAGAGCCTGCCGTCCAATTCCCCGGTCGGCAGCCGCATGGCCATCATGCTCGGCGGCGCCTGCTTCCATGCCGCGCAGAAGCTGAAGGCCAAGCTGGTGGCGATCGCCGCCTTCCAGTTCGGCATCGCGCCCGAGGCGGCGCGCTACGAGACCGGCGCGGTGAGCGATCCGGCGAGCGGCCGGCGCCTGGACTGGGCCGACATCGTCAACATCGCCCACCGCAACTTCCATCTCCTGCCGCCCGACACCGAGCCGGGCCTCGCGGTCACCCACGTCATGCAGGTGCCGACCGCGACCAAGCTGCCGGAGGACGGGCGGGTGCAGATGTATCCCTGCCACTCGTTCGAATTCCACGTCGTGCTGATCGCGCTCGACCCCGTGCTCGGCAAGCCGGAGATCCGCCGCTACGTGATCGGCCACGATTGCGGCACGGTGATCAATCCGCACATCGTCAAGGGCATGACGCTCGGCGGCATCGCCCACGGCATCGGCGCGGCGCTGCTGGAGGAGTTCGTCTATGACGACGAGGGCCAGCTCCTGACCCAGAGCTTCATGGACTATCTCCTGCCCTCCTCGCACGAGGTGCCGGCCGTCGAGATCGTTCACCACGTCACGCCCTCGCCCTTCACCGTGTTCGGCCAGAAGGGTTCGGGCGAGAGCGGCTATCTCGGCGCCCCGGCGGCCATCTCCGGCGCCCTGAACGATGCCGTCGACGCCCTCGGCATCGCCTTCGACAAGCTGCCGATCCGCATCTTTGCCATCAGCGACGCGGTTGCGGCCGCGCGCGCCAAACAGAGCCAAGAGAAGACATCCGCATGATCATCGACGCCCACGCCCATCTCGTCCCGCCGACTTTGGTCGACGCCATCAAGTCGCAGGCCGACAAATTCCCCTCGGTCCGGATCACGGAAGAGGGCGGCTTCGCCTTTGCCGGCGGCAAGCCGACCCGCCCGGTCTCCAAGGGCCTCAGCGATCTGCCCGCGCGCCTGAAATGGATGGACGAGAACAAGATCGCGCGTCAGGTGGTCGGCGGCTGGCTCGACATTTTCGGCAATGATCTGCCGGTCGAAGAGGGCGTCGCCTGGTCGCGGCTCTACAACGCGCACATGCTGGAGACCGCCAAGGCTGAGCCGCGCTTCGTGCCGCTCTGCCTGGTGCCGCTGCAGGACGGCGCACGCGCCGCCGAGGTGCTGCGCGAGGCCCACGCCGCCGGCTTCCGCGGCACCATGATCGGCACCCAGCCCAAGGGCAAAGGCGGCGTCCTCGACGATCCCGCGCTGCTGCCGTTCTGGGAAGCGGCCGACGCGCTGGAAATGGGCGTCTTCATCCATCCGGTGTTCGAGAGCGGCGACGACCGGGTGCACGATTACGGCATGGCGAATGCGGTCGGCCGCATCACCGACATGATGATCGCCTTCTCGCGGCTGATCTATGCCGGCCATGTCACGCGCTTCTCGCGCGCCAAGATCGTCGCCGGCATCGGCGGGGCGGCGCTGCCTTATGCCATCGGCCGGCTGCGCCGGAACTACACGCTCGACAAGAAACTCGGCGATCCCGACGCGGCGCTGGCGACGCTCTATTACGACACCATCGTCCAGGACCCCCGGACCCTGCGCTATCTCGCCGACATCGTCGGCGCGGACCGCATCATGATGGGCTCGGACATGCCGTTCCCGATCGGCGATCTGGAGCCCCTGAAGATCGTCGCCGAGACCGCGTTCAGCGACGCCGAGCGCGCCTCGATCAATGGCGGGCTCGCCCAGCGCCTGCTGGGCCTCTGAGGAGACGCGCCCCATGAAGCTCGACATCGCCGGAAGCGAAACCATCCAGACCGACATCGAGAGCCTGTGGCGGGCGCTCAACGATCCCGCCGTGCTGACGCGCTGCATCCCCGGGTGCAAGGCGATGATCGAGACGGCGCCCGACGCCTACAAGGTCGAGATGCAGTTGCGCGTCGCGGCGGTGGGCGGCTCGTTCGAGGGCGAGATCGCGCTGTCGGACAAGCAGCCGCCGCACACCTGCCGCATCACGGTGTCGGGCGCCGGCTCGCTCGGCCACGGCAATGGCGAGGCGAAGTTCGAGATCACGCCGCAGGAGGACGCCTGCCTCCTGGCCTATCAGGGCGTCGGCGAGGTCGGCGGCCTCGTCGCCGGGGTCGGCCAGCGCATCCTCGGATCGGTGTCGAAGCATCTCATCGGCCGCTTCTTCACCGCTCTGCGCAAGGAATTCGAGCCGGGCCAGGCGCTCGGGGCGGCGGAGTAAGACTATGGACGCAGCCACCGACACCCACCGCATCGCGGTCGCCCCCGGCGTCCACCTCGCCGTCAAGGTCTCCGGAACGCCGGGCAAGCCGGCTCTGGTGTTCAGCAATTCGCTGGCCGCCGACATGAGTTCCTGGGACGCGGTCGCCGACCGCCTCGCCCCGCACGCCCGCATCGTGCGCTACGACACGCGCGGCCACGGCGCATCGGACGCCCCGCAGGGGCCCTACGACATCGCCATGCTGGGGGGCGACGCGCTTGCCGTGATGGATGCCCTCGGCATCACGCGCGCCGTCTTCTGCGGCCTTTCGCTCGGCGGCCTGACCGGCATGTGGCTCGGCGCCCATGCCGGCGACCGTCTCGCCGGGCTGGTGCTCGCCAATACCGCGGCGAATTTTCCGCCGGCCCAGATGTGGCTCGACCGGGCGGAAGGGGCCCGCCGCGACGGCCTCGCCGCGCTGGTCGAGCCGACTTTGGCGCGCTGGTTCACCGCGGCCTATCGCGCGGCGCAGCCCGCCCGCGTCGCCAAGGTGGGTGCGGCGATCGCCGCCACCCCGGTCGAGGGCTATGCCGCGAGCTGCGGCCTGCTCGGCGCGACCGATCTTCTGCCGAGCCTCGGGGAGATTTCCTGCCCGACCCTCGTCATTGCCGGCGCGCACGATCCCTCGACGCCGCCCGCCCGCGCCGCGGAGATCGCCGCCGCCGTGCCCGGCGCCGAGCTGGTCACGCTCGATGCCGCCCATCTCAGCGCGGTCGAGGCGGGCGACGCCTTCGCCGAGGCGCTGACCGCATTTCTGTCCCGCCTGAAGCTCGCCTGATGATCAACGAGAAGAACCGGAGGAAACAGATGAAGACGATACGCACATTCGCCCTCGCCGCGACCCTCGCCGCCACCCTGTCCGCGCCCGCTTATGCCCAGGGCCTGGACAAGCTGTCGATCGTGGTGTTCGGCGCGCCCTCGCTCGGCGCCTTCATGCCGCCGGTGATCAAGGCGCAGAAGCTCGACGAGAAGAACGGCCTCGACATCACCTTCGCCGAGCGCACCCCCGACGCCTACACCGCCCAGTTCAATTCGGGCGAATACCAGGTCGGCGGCAGCGCGGCGCTCCTCACCGTCGGTCTCGCGGACGTGCGCGGCGTGAAGGTGACCTATCTGTTCAATCTGTTCGATTATTGGGGCGCGGTCGTCACCTCGCGGCCCGAGATCAAGACCCTGAAGGATCTCGAGGGCAAGGACCTCGCGGCCGCCAAGGGCACGACCAATTGGGTGATGTTCGACTGGCTGGCGCGCCAGCAGGGTGTCGACACGTCCAAGATCGGCGTCGTCAACACCGCGACGCCCGGCCTCGTCGGCTATGCGCTGGCGGATCGCGCAAGCGCCGTCCAGCTCTGGGAGCCGGCCTATACCACGCTGCTCTCGAAGAAGCCGACGATCCGCACCCTCGATCTGAAGATCCAGGAGAGCTGGACCAAGTTCACCGGCACCAAGGACATTCCCTATCTCGGCGTCGCCGCGCATACGGCCTGGGTCGAGAAGAACAAGCCGCTGATTCCCAAGCTGTTCGCCGCCTATAAGGAAGCGGCCGCCTGGATCGCCGCGCATCCCGACGACGCCGCCAAGCTGATCGCGCCGAAGGGCACCCCGGACGACCAGAAGGCGATTTCCGATCTGATCAAGGCGAACGACCGCCTCGGCATGAACGTGCGCTGGGCCGGCGACGTGAAGAAGGAAATCCAGGCGGTCTATTCCGCCGGGCGCAGCATCGATTTCCTGCCCGGCGACCCGTCGGCCGCCACCATCTATGAGGGAGGACGCCAGTGACCGACCGAACTCTATCGGGCGGCCCGCCAGCCATGCCGGGCGCCGTCCTTCTCGGGCGCATCGCCCGGACCGCGGCGCCCTTCGTTCTGATGGCGGTGGCCTGGCAGATCGCGTCGCTGTTCTTCCCGCCTTATCTGTTCCCCTCGCTGGTCGCGGTCTTCTGGCGCTGCCTGGAGATCCTGACCCACTGGTCGCAGCTCGTCGACGTGCTCGCCACCGTGTCGCGCATCCTCGCCGGCCTGGCGGGGGCGTTCGTGATCGGCGCCGCCATGGCGCTGGCCATGGCGCGCTCGAAGGCGGTGGACGGCTTCCTGTCGCCCATCCTCACCTTCTTCCAGGGCATTCCCGCCCTGTCCTGGGTGGTGTTCGCGATCATCTGGTTCCACGGCATCGAGTTCCGCATCTTCTTCATCATGGTGCTGACGACGCTGCCGGCCTTCACCTTCCAGGTTCTGGGCGCGCTGAGGGCGATGCCGAAGGACCTGGTCGAAATGGTGATGAGCTTTCGCCCCTCGCGGGCGAAGATCTTCCGGGTGATGGTGCTGCCCTCCATCCTTCCGGAAATCCTCACCGCCTGGAAGGTCAATCTCGGCAATGCCTCGCGCGTCGTCGTGGTGGCCGAACTGGTGGGCGCGACGGGCGGCGTCGGCTACCAGCTGCTCCAGCAGCAGCAGATTTTCGACATGGCGGGTGCGCTCGCCTGGACCCTCCAGCTCGTCTTCTTCGTGCTGATCGTCCAGTACGTGCTGACGCTGATCGAGACCGTCGCCTTCCGCTACCGCGCCGTTTCGGAGCGCTCGCTATGAACGCCATGGATGCCACTCTCTCCACTCCGGCCAATGCGGCCGGCCCGGCCGAGATCCGGTTCGAGAACGTCACCAAGACCTTCGGACGGATGGGCGGCGGCGACCTGTTCAAGGCCGTGGACGACCTCAATCTCGAGATCCGCCCCGGCGAACTGGTCGCCATTCTGGGCAAGACCGGCTGCGGCAAGTCGACCATGTTCAACATGATCGCCGGCCTGCTGGAGCCGAGCCAGGGCAAGGTCGAGGTGTCGGGCCACAATCCCTTCACCGAGTTCAACTGGTTCCGCGGCAAGATCGCCATCGTGTTCCAGAACGACCGGCTCCTGCCCTGGCGCACCGCCATCCAGAATGTCGAACTCGGCCTCGAAATGCTCGAAGTGCCGAAGGCCGAGCGGCATGCCACCGCCCAGCGCTGGCTGACCCAGCTCGGCCTCGGCGGACACGAGAACGATTATCCCCACGCTTTGTCCGGCGGCATGCGCCAGCGCGTGTCGATCGCCCGCGCCTTCGCCACCAATGCCGGCATCCTGCTGTGCGACGAGCCGTTCTCCGCGCTCGACGAGATGACGGGAAACCGGCTGCGGGCGGAATTCGCGAACCTGGTGCGCGAGAACGGCAAGACGGCCGTCTTCATCACCCATTCCATCAACGAGGCGCTGCAGATCGGCGACCGGATCGTGGTGCTCCGGCGCCCCGCCAAGATCGCCTACGACGTCAAGCTGCCGCGCAATGCCGACAAGGCGGTCCAGGAAGAGATCCGACTGAAGATCCAGGCCGTCCTTTCCGAATAACCCGAAGAATTGGGAGGAAACACCGATGACGCCAATCACCCGCCGCACCTTCGTGGCGCTCACCGCCGCCGCCGCGGTCGCCCGTCCCGCTCTGGCGCGGGCGGCCCAGCCGCTCAATGTCAGCGTCGTGCTCGGCAACGCCATCCATTGGGTGCAGTTCATCGCCAATGAGAAGGGCATGTACAAGGACGAGGGCTTCGAGCCCAAGCTCCTGGTGATGCAGGGGTCCGCCAGTTCGGTCCAGATGGCGATCTCGGGCGAGTACAACATCGCCACCACCCAGCCGGAGACCTTCGTCTCCGCCGTCTCGCAGGGCGCCGGCGAAATCGCCGCGATGAGCGCGCCCGCCAACAAAGCGGACTGGATCCTGGTCGGCGCCCGCGGCGTCACCTCGATCGAGCAGTTGAAGGGCCGCCAGATCGGCCTGTCCGGCCTGCGCAACAGCGAAAGCTGGCTGACCACGCGCCTGCTGGAGGAAAAGGGCCTGAAGAAGGGCGATTACAGCTTCATCATCGCCGGCACCTCGCCGGCCAAGGCGGCGGCCCTGGAGAAGGGCGGCATCGGTGCCGCCGTGCTGTTCCAGCCGAGCGCCGAATTCGCGATCCGGCAGGGCCTCACCCCGCTCGCCGCCTTCAAGGACATGCGCGACTATCCCACCGTCTTCTATGTCGTGAAGAAGAGCTGGGCGGGCACCGACGAGGCCGGCCCGCGGGCTTCCCGCGCGCTGCAGAAGGCCTATGCCTGGCTGTGGGATCCCGCCAACAAGGCGGAGGCGATCCGCATCCTCGGCATCTACACCAAGCGCGACGCCGCGATCCTGGCGCCGGTCTACGAGGATTATTTCGTCACCCAGAAGCTCTATTCGCGCACCGGGAAAATCGACGTGGCGGGCTTCCGCACCGTGCTCGCCGACATGGCGGAGGACGGCCAGGCCTTCACCACCGCCCCGGCGCCGGAGAAATTCCTCCTCGATCCCAAGCTCGGCGGCCTCGCCACCTGAGCGCCAACCCGAGCGCTCATGCGCGGCGGCGCCGCCCGTCCGGGACGGCGCCGCGCTTCAAGCTCTGTCCCGTTCGTTCCGCAGGAGAGTTTCATGACCGGTCCGGCGCGCGCCTATAACGACCTCCACGACCATCTCGACGCCCTGCGCGCCAGGAACCTGCTCGTCACCGTCGACCGCCGGATCGACAAGGACAGCGAGATGCATCCGCTGGTGCGCTGGCAGTTCGTCGGCGGCATGGAGGAGAAGGACCGCAAGGCGTTCCTGTTCACCAATATCGTCGACGGCAAGGGCCGGCCCTACGACATCCCGGTCGTGGTCGGCGCGATGGCGGCGAACCGCGACGTCTACAGCGTCGGCATGGGATGCCCGGTCGAGGAGATCCAGGCGAAGTGGGACCACGCCATCGCCAATCCGATCCCGCCCCGCATCGTCAACGAGGCGCCGTGCCACGATGTCGTCCACGAGGGCGCGGCGGTGACGGGGGAGGGCAACGGACTCGACCGCCTGCCGATCCCGGTCTCCACCCCGGGCTTCGATTCCTCGCCCACCCTCTCGGCGACCAATGTCATCACCCGCGATCCCGTCACCGGGATCCAGAATATGGGCACCTATCGCGCTGCGCTGAAGGCGCCGGACCGGCTGGTGGTGCGCATGGCGACGCGGGTCGGCGGCGCCGGCGGCTACCAGCATTATCTCGCCCACCAGAAGCGCGGCGACCGCGAGATGCCGTGCGCCATCGTGCTCGGCTGTCCGCCTTATGTCGCCTTCATGGGGCCGCAGAAGCTGCCGATCGGGGTCGACGAATTCACCGTCGCGGGCGGCCTCGCGGGCGAGCCGATCAATGTCGTGCGCGCGCGCACCGTCGACCTCCTGGTCCCCGCCGAGGCGGAAGTCGTGATCGAGGGCTATATCGACACCACGCGGGTCGAGCCGGAGGCGCCGTTCGGCGAATCCCACGGCCATGTCGCGCTCGAAGAATACAACATGCCGATGCGCATCACCGCGATCACGCATCGCCGCGCGCCGGTCATTCCGTCTTACATCAGCCAGGTCGCGCCGTCGGAATCCAGCGTCATCAAGCGCGTCGCCTACGAGCCGCTGTTCCTCACCCATCTGCGCGACACGCTGTCGATCCGCGGCGTCAAGAAGGTGGCGCTGCACGAGCCGCTGACCGGCCTGCTGCGGGTGACGGTGATCACCATGGAGCGCGACGCGCCGCGCACCGAGGTGTGGCGGGCGCTCTACGGGGCGGCCTATTTCAAGGGCGATTGCGGCAAGATCTGCCTCGCGGTGAACGACGACATCGAGGCCGACAATGCCGACGCGCTGCTCTGGGCCATGGCCTATCGCGCCAACCCGGTCGAGGACGTCCAGACGCTGGGGCATCGCGGCCAGGGCCATGGGCCCAAGCGCGAGACCCATGGCGAGGAGGATTCCACCCTCCTGATCGACGCGACGATGAAATCGCCCATGCCGCCGCTGGCGCTGCCGAAGCGCGAATTCATGGAGAAGGCCCGCACCATCTGGGAGGAGATCGGCCTGCCGACGCTGCGGCCGCAGGCGCCCTGGTTCGGCTATACGCTCGGCGACTGGACGCCCTATTGGGACGCGTCCGCGGCGCGGGCGGTGGCCGGCGACTATCTCGAGAACGGCCGCATCAGCCTCGCCCAGCAGAAGGAAGGGCTGAAGCCGGAGACCAAGTTCCGGCCGGACTGAGCCCGCCTCACGGCAGCAGCACGGCCGCGCCCTGGAGGGTCCCGGCGCGCAGATCGTCCAGCGCCCGGTTCGCCTCGGTGAGCGGATAGGTCGTCACCTTCGGAAGCAGGTTCACCTGCCGCGCCACCGCCAGGAATTCGGCGGCGTCGGTGCGGGTGAGATTGGCGACCGAGACGACCTGCCTCTCCTCCCAGAGCAGGCTGTAGGGAAAGGCGGGAATGTCGCTCATATGGATGCCGGCGCAGACCACGCGCCCGCCTTTGCGCACCGCCTTCAGCGCCGCCGGCACCAGGGCGCCGACCGGGGCGTAGAGGATCGCCGCGTCGAGCGGTGCGGGCGGCAGGGTGTCGGATCCCCCGACCCAGCCGGCCCCGAGCCGCCGGGCGAAATCCTGCGCGGGCCGGTCGTCCGGCCGGGTGAAGACGAAGACCTCGCGGCCCTGCCAGAGCGCGACCTGGAGGATGATGTGGCCGGCGGCGCCGAAGCCGTAAATGCCGAGCCGCCGCGCATTGCCCGCCGACACCAGCGAACGCCAGCCGATCAGGCCCGCGCACATCAGCGGCGCCATCTCGGCATCGCTGCCGGCCTCGCCCAGCGGATAGGTGAATCGCGCATCGGCGACCGTGAGGCTGGCGAAGCCGCCATTGCGGGTATAGCCGGTGAAGCGCGGGGCATCGCAGAGGTTTTCCCGGCCCGAGCGGCAAAAGGCGCACGTCTCGCAGGTCCAGCCGAGCCAGCCCACCCCGACCCGCTCGCCGATCGCGAACCGGTCGACGCCGTCCCCCAGCGCATCGATGCGCCCGACGATTTCATGGCCGGGAATGAGCGGCAGCGCGGGCGCCGCCAGGTCGCCGTCGATCACGTGCAGGTCGGTCCGGCAGACCCCGCAGGCGCCGACCCGGAGGCGGACCTCGCCCGGCCCGGGCACCGGATCGGGGAGAAGCACGGGCTCCAGCGGGGCCTGCGCCCGCCGCATCATCATCGCGTACATGGACGCTCCGCGCTCATCCGAACCGGCCGGTGACATATTGCTGGGTGCGATCGTCGCGGGGATGCATGAAGACCTGCTCGGTCTGTCCGAATTCCACGATCCGGCCGAGATACATGAAGGCCGTGTAGTCCGAGACCCGGGCCGCCTGCTGCAGATTGTGGGTGACGATCGCGATCGTGTGGTCGTCCTTCAAGGAATCGATCGTCTCCTCGATCTTCGCGGTCGATAGCGGGTCGAGCGCCGAGCAGGGCTCGTCGAGCAGGATCACGTCGGGCCGCACGGCGATGGTGCGGGCGAGGCAGAGACGCTGCTGCTGGCCGCCGGAGAGGCTGAGGCCGCTCCGGGGCAGGATGTCCTTGACCTCCTCCCACAGCGCCGCCCGGCGCAGCGCCTCCTCGACCCGCGCCCGCAGCGCGGCGGGCTTCAGCTCCTCGTTGAGGCGCATGCCGAGGGCGACATTGTCGAAGATCGACATGGGAAAGGGCGTCGGCTTTTGAAACACCATGCCGACCTTGGCCCGCACCGTGATGGGGTCGACCCCGCGCGCCAGGATGTTGCGCCCGTCCATGATCACCTCGCCCTCGACCGTCTGGCCGGGCATGACCTCGAAAATCCGGTTGAACACGCGCAGCAGCGTGGATTTTCCGCAGCCGGACGGACCGATGATCGCCGTCACGCAATTGCGATAGAGCGGCATCGTGACGTCGCAGAGCGCGACCGTCGCGCCGTAGCGATAGGTGATGTTGCGCGCGGTGATCTTCTCGACCGGGGCGGTGGCGGCGGCCGGCTTCCAGGGAAAGGCGCTCGGCCCCTTGGCTTCGGCGCCGGGCGGGACGGGCACACAGACGGACACGGCAGGCCTCCGCGGAACGGGTCGACCATTATCCTGCCCGGGCGCGTGCGCCGCGTCGTTGCGCCAGATCACGTCACGTAAGTGTCATCGGAAAGAGGGGGCGCGGGCCTTCAGCGACGCGGCCGGTTCGCCATGACGAGGCCGATCAGAATCGCAGCGGCACCGGCGAATTGGAACGCGGCCAAGGGTTCCCCCAGCACCGCCACCGCCAGCGCCAGCGAGGCCAGAGGGGAGAGATAGAGAAAGGGACCCGCGCGCGCCGCGCCGATCTGCGAGGCGCCGTAGATCCAGAACAGATTGCCCACCAGGGTCGGGCCGAGCGCGATATAGGCGACCGACCAGGCGGCCGGCGGCGGCGGGAGCGCCAGCAGCGGGTCCGTGCCGCCGGAGGCGAGGAATCCGACATAGAGCGGCAGGGCGACCAGGATCAGGCCGGCCCAGGCGGTGAGCGTCGTCACGGTCAGCGCCGACAGTTTGAGCGGCCGGGCGCCGAGGGCCACCGTGAACCAGGCGAACAGGGCCGCGCCGATCAGCGCCCACAGATTGCCGATCCGGAAATCGAGCGCCGCGAGATTCGCGAGGTCGCCCTTCAGGAGGATCGCCAGCGTGCCCGCCAAAGCGAGCCCGATGCCGGCCATCTGGCGGCGGCTGGCCAGGGCGCCGCCCATCAGCGGCGCGATGAGCAGCACCCAGACCGGCGTCGTGGCATTGAGCAGGCCCACTTCGAGCGCGAGGCTGTGATAGGCGCCGGCATAGAGGAAGACCGAAAACAGGCCGACCCCGACCCCGCCGAGCAAACCGAGGCGCGGCAGGCGGGGGCGGATCAGCGGCCATTCGGCGATCAGGGTCGGCAAGGCGATCGGGGTGAGGACGAGCAGCGCCAGGCCCCAGCGCCAGAACACCAGCGACGGCAGCGGCAAATGATCGTGGATCGCCCGCGCCGCCACATGGTTGCTGCCCCAGAGGATTGCGGTGGCGACGAGCGCGACGGGGGCGAGGCGCGATCCCGCCGCAGCGGGGGCGGTCAATGTTGCGCGGCCCGCCCGGAGCGCTGCGACACGTGCCAGGGCAGAGCCAGCCGCTCGATCGCCTCGACGACATAGAACAGAGCCGTGCCGAGAAGGCCCAGCAGGATCAGGCAGACGAAGACGCGCGGCGTGTCGAACTGGCCCTGCGCGGTGAGGATGGCGAAGCCGAGCCCCTCCGAGCCGGCGACGAATTCGCCGACGATCGCGCCGACCAGCGCGAAGGAGATCGCGACCTTCAGCCCCGCGAAGATGCTGGGCAGCGCGTTCGGCAGGCGGATCTTGCGCAGGATGGCGAAGGTCGAGGCGCGGCTCGCTTTGGCGAGGCTGATCATGTCGGGATCGACCGAGCGCAGCCCGAGCACCGCGTCGATCACCACCGAGAACAAAGCCAGCATCAGCGCGATGGCGATCTTCGGCTCGATCCCGGTGCCCATCCAGATGACGAAGAGCGGCGCCAGCGCCACCTTGGGCACGCTGTTGAGCGCCACCAGCACGGTATAGACGGTCTTCTCCATCAGCCGGGAATGCACGATGCCGACGGCGAGGGCGAGACCCAGCACGACCGCGAGGGCGAAGCCGGCGAGGGTCGTATAGAGGGTGAACAGCGCCTGACGCAGGAAATAGGACGGGGCGGCGAGGAATTCCCCCCACAGCGCGCTCGGGGCCGGCAGGATGATCGGCGAGGGCTTGAACACCAGGACCGCGCCCTCCCACAGCACCATGATGCCGAGGATCAGCAGGACGACGGAGGAGGCTTCCTTCAGCGCGTCCCAGAGGTGGCTCGGGCCGGCTCTCATGGCGTGTCGTCCTTCAGGATCCCGAGGCGCGCGAACAGATGCCGGATATGGGCGACGTAGCGGCCGAACTCGGGGGTTTCGCGGATCGCCAGCGGGCGCGGGCGCGGCAGCGCGATGTCGATCACCTCGACGATCCGGCCGGGATTGCGGTCCATCATCACCACGCGGTCCGAGAGGAAGATCGCCTCGGCGATGGAATGGGTGACGAAGATCACGGTCTTGCGGGTGTCGTTCCAGATCCGCGCGAGTTCCAGGTTGAGATCGTCGCGGGTCATCGCGTCGAGTGCGCCGAACGGCTCGTCCATGAGCAGCAGGTCGGGATCGCACAGCAGAGCCCGGCAGATTGCGGCGCGCTGGCGCATGCCGCCCGACAATTCCCAGGGGTGGCGATCCTCATAGCCGCCGAGGCCGAAGCGGGTGAGGAGCTGGACCGCGCGCGGCTTCATCCGGGCGCGGGGCGTGCCGGCGAATTCGGCGGTGATCAGCACATTGTCGAGGATGGTGCGCCAGTCCAGCAGCACGTCGCGCTGGAACACCATGCCCATGCCTTCGGGCGGCCCCGTCAGGGGCTTGCCATTGACGGCGATGGTGCCGCCGCTGACCGGTTCGAGGCCGGCGATGCATTTCAGCAAGGTGGATTTGCCGCAGCCGCTCGGCCCGAGAATGGAGACGAATTCCGCGGCGCGGATGTCGAGGCTGATGTCCTCCAGGGCGAGGACCGGGCCGCGTGGGGAGCCGTAGGACTTCCCCACGCGGTCGATGCCGACATAGGCCATCGGATCGGGCCGCCGCACCGTGTCCGCCTGCGCCCTCACGGGACGAGGTCGTTGGTGTAATAGTCCGACGGCTTCCAGCCGGGCTTCACCGCGCCGGCCGCTTCCATGGCGGTAAGCGCCTTCGTCCAGTCGGCTTCCGCCTGCCAGCCGATCGGCTTGCCCTTGGTGGCCGGGGTGTCGAAGAAGTCCACGGTGAGCCGGATCTGCTCCTCCAGGACCTTCTTGTTCAGCTTGGCGTCCGGCCGCTGCTTGATGATGGCATCCGCGCCCTCGGCGACATGGCCGTCGCGGATATAGTTCCAGGCCTTCTGCTGCACCGCGACCAGCTTCTTCAGCGCGTCCTTGCGCTCGGCGAGGGTCTTTTCGGTGGCGACCAGCCCGTAGCTCGGGAAGGCGATGCCGACATCCTCGGCGAGGATCGCCTTGGAGGGCCGCGCGGCTTCCGCGACCGGCAGAGCGGACGGCTCGGTCGACATCAGCCCGTCGGCCCGGCCCGCCGTATAGGTCCCCCACAGGGCCGAGGGATCGACGAACATGACATTGACCTTGCTGCGGTCGAGCCCGCCCTGCTTCAGCCAGTAATCGATGAACGGCGCCCAGGGGCTCGCGGCGAACACCACGATGCTCTTGCCGGCGAAGTCCGAAACCTTGCTGATGGGGGAGGCCTTGTCGACCAGGACGGCGAGATCGGTGCGGCGGTCGAAGCCGGCGAAGGAGGTCACCATCGCGCCCTTTTCGCGGGCCTGCGGCAGGAGGCCGAGCTGGATCTGGCCGATATCGGCCTGGCCGGCATTGACCAATTGGAGCGTGTTGCCGGATCCGCGGCCGTCCTGCACCTCGACGTCGAGGCCTTCGGCCTTGAACCAGCCCTTCTCGTTGGCGAGATGCATCGCCGCATGCACGCCCCAGGGCGAGAAATCGAGCCGCACGACCAGCTTTTCCTGCGGCTTGTCCTGCGCCGCCGCGGCGCCGCAGGCGAGGCCCGCCAGAAGGCCCGCGGCGAGGCCGAGTGCGGGAGCCAGGGACCGCGCGACGCGGCCGCCCTTTGCCAAGATGCCCATTGCTGCTGTCCCCTTCTCTGGTTTTGAATGAGACTACATGGTCCAATTCATTCGACAAGCCATTTTATGTGTCAACGTGTGCAAACAATTCGTGCGGTTGGATCCTTGACGCGGGATCGCATCAGAACTAACCATTTGGTCCAATAGCAGTGGAGGTGTCCGTGATTGGCTTGAGCCCGGCGGGGGCGGATCGCGCACCTCGAAATCCCGTCGGGACCCGCATCGGCGTGGATGTCGGCGGGACCTTCACCGATCTGGTCCTGACCGACGCCGCGGGGCGGGTGTTCCACCGCAAGGTCTCCTCGACGCCGCACGCGCCCGACGCCGCGGTCGTCAAGGGCATCGCCGCCCTCCTCGCCGATGCCGGATGCTCCGGCGCCGGGGTGGTCGAAGTGGTGCACGGCACGACCGTCGGCTCGAACACCCTGCTCCAGAAGACCGGCGCCCCCACCGGCCTGATCACCACCAAGGGCTTCCGCGACGTGCTCGAGATTGGGCGGCTGCGCACCCCCGGCATGTTCGACCTGCAATGGGAGAAGCCTGCGCCTCTGGTGCCGCGGCGCTACCGCCGCGAGGTCGCCGAGCGCATCGCCGCCGACGGGACGGTGCTGGTGCCGCTCGACGCTGACGCGCTGATGGCGGTGGCGGAGGATCTGGTCGCGGCCGGGCTGACCTCGATCGCGATCTGCTTTCTCAACTCCTATCGTAATCCGGTGCATGAACAACAGGCCGAGATGCTGCTGCTCGCCCGTTATTCGGGCCTGAAAGTCACGTGTTCGGTGTCTGTTTTGCCCGAGGCCAAGGAATATGAGCGCACCTCCACGACGGTGGTGAACGCCTATGTCCGGCCGGTCCTGGAGGATTATCTCGCCCGCCTCGAGCGCGGCCTCGCCGCGGCGGGGATCTCGGCCCCGCTCCTGGTGTGCAATTCCAACGGCGCCCTGGCCTCCGCCGAGACCGCCCGGACCAAGCCGGTCTTCTTCATCTCCTCCGGCCGCGCGGCCGGCGTCGTGGGCGGGGCGCGGCTCGGAGAGGCATTGAATATCAAGGACTTGGTCGTGTTCGACATGGGCGGGACGACGGCCTCCGCCTCGCTCGTGCAGGACGGCGCCCTCGCCCGGGTCAGCGAATACGAGTTCCGCGCCGGCATCTCCACCCCGAGCCGGTTCATCAAGGCCGGCGGCTATATGATGAGCGTGCCGACGGTCGATGTCGCCGAGGTCGGCTCCGGCGCCGGCTCGATCGCCTCCGTCGACCCGGGCGGCCTGCTGAAGGTCGGCCCGGTCTCGGCCGGCGCCGATCCCGGCCCCGCCTGCTACGCCGCCGGCGGCACCCGCCCCACCGTCACCGACGCCAACCTGCTGCTGGGTTTTCTCCCCGACGTCCTCGCCGGCGGCGAGCGGCGCCTGTCGCACGAAAGCGCCGCAGCGGCGATCCGGGACCATCTGGCGGCCCCGCTCGGCCTGTCCGCCGAGGCCGCGGCCCATGGCGTGCGCGAGGTGGTCAATGCCAATATGGCCCGTGCCATCCGCGCGGTGACGGTCGAGCGCGGCACCGATCCGCGGGACTTCACCTTGGTCGCGATCGGCGGGTCGGGGCCGGTCCATGCCGCCGATATCGCCCAACTCCTTTCAATGCCACGTGTTCTGGTCCCCGCCTGCCCCGGCGTGTTCACCGCCATGGGGATGCTGGCGGGCGATGTGGAGCGCTATTTCATCCGCCCCTTCCCCTGCCGTCTCGACATGCTGGACCTCGCCGCTCTGGAGGCGGTGCTCGCGGACCTGAAGGTCGAGGCGAAGGCCGCCCTGCAAGCCGAAGGGATCGCCGAACCCGACATGGTGTTCGCGCCGGAGGTCGACATGCGGTTCCGCGGCCAGGAGACGGCCCTCGCGGTACCATATGAGTCGGCGGGGGCCGCGCCCCTGAAGGCCGCCTTCGATGCCGCCTATGAGGCCATGTACGGCTATGTCTCGCACGATGTCGTGGAGGTCGTCAGCCTGCGCCTGATCGGGCGCGGCGCGCGGCCGGGCAAGCTCGATTTCCGCAGCGCCGCCGCCGTGACCGCCGCTTCCGCACCGACGGGGATGCGGGCGGTCTATTTCGGCCCGGAGCTGGGGCGCCGGGACGTGCCGGTCTATGACCGGGCCTCCGCGCCGGGCCGCCTGACGGGGCCGGCGATCCTGGAGGGGGCGGACAGCACCGTGGTCGTGCCGCCCGGCGCGGAGGCCGTGGCGGATGCTCACGGCAATCTCCTCATCACCCTCGCCTGATCGGAGCCCGCCGTGACCGAAGCCGCAAAACCGATCGATCCCATCACCTTCGCGGTGCTGAAAAGCGCCTTCGAATCGATCGTCGACGACATGGCCTATACGGTGATGCGCACCGCTCGCTCGCCGATCGTGCGCGATGTGCTCGATTATTCCACCACCATGTGCGACGCCGAGGGGCGCATCCTCGCCCAGGCCAAGACCGTCGCACTGCATCTCGGCGCGGTGCCGGACGCCATGGCGGCGCTGCAGCGGCACTATGGCGACGACCTCCATCCCGGCGACGTCATCGTGTTCAACGATCCCTATGACGGCGGCATGCATCTGCCCGACATCTTCATGTTCAAGCCGATCTTCGCCGGCGCGCGGCATGTCGGCTATGCGGTCGTGATCTGCCACCATTGCGATGTCGGCGGGCGGGTGCCGGGCTCGAACGCCTCCGATTCGACCGAGATCTTCCAGGAGGGCCTGCGCATTCCGCCGCTCAAGCTGTTCGACCGCGGCGTGCGCAACAAGACCCTGTTCGACATCATCGCCAAGAATGTCCGCCTGCCGGACCTCGTGATCGGCGACCTCGAATCGCAGCTCGCGACCTGCATGCTGGGCGAACGCGAACTGC
Source organism: Aquabacter spiritensis (assembly GCF_004346185.1). GTDB lineage: Bacteria > Pseudomonadota > Alphaproteobacteria > Rhizobiales > Xanthobacteraceae > Aquabacter > Aquabacter spiritensis. The sequence goes on from NZ_SMAI01000003.1 coordinate 208,894, forward strand.
TCCGGCTGGTCGCCAAATACGGCGCCGACATGCTGGAAGGATTTCTGGCCGAGTTCCTGGATTACGGCGAGCGTCTGACCCGCAGCGCCTTCGCGGCCTGGCCGGACGGAACCTACCGCTTCACCGATTATATCGACGGCGACGGCTTCGACGAGGCGCCGATCCCGATCAAGGTCGCGGTCACGGTGGCCGGAGACGGAATCTCGGTCGATTTCGCGGGGTCCGCGCCGCAGGTGCGGGGGGCCATCAACTCGACCTTCTCGTTCGTGAAGTCGGCCACCTATCTCGCCGTGCGCTGCATGCTCGATGCCGATGTCCCGAACAATGCCGGGGTCTATCGCTGCATCGGCGTCTCGGCTCCCAAGGGCAGCCTGCTGAACCCGCACTTTCCCGCCCCGGTTGCCGCCCGCGCCTTGACCGGCTACCGGGTTGCCGACACGGTGCTCGGAGCGCTGGCGCAGATCGCGCCCGATCGCGCGGTTGCGGCGGGCGAGGGGGGAAATTCGGTGGTCTGTCTCGGCGGCTATGACAGCGAGACCCGCGAGCCCTTCATCGTTGTCGACATGATCAATGGCGCGCTCGGCGCCCGGGCGGAGAAGGACGGCATCGACGCCATCACCAACCCGACCCAGAACATGTCCAACATGCCGGTCGAGATCATGGAGGCGACCTATCCGCTGCGCATCGAGGAATATGCGCTGCGCGAAGATTCCTGCGGCGCCGGCCGGATGCGGGGCGGCCTCGGCATCGTGCGCCAGTATCGCCTGCTGGCGGCGGAGGCGGTGATGCAGTTGCGGACCGATCGCCACGCCAACCCGCCTTACGGTCTTTTCGGCGGCGGGCCGGCGGCGTCTTCCCGCAACATCCTCAGCGAAAACGGGGCAAGCGAGGTGCTCGCCAGCAAGGTCACGCGCACCGTGCGCGCCGGCGCGGTGATCCGCCACGAGCAGGCGGGCGGGGGAGGCTATGGCGATCCCCTCCAGCGCGACCCGGCACGGGTGCTGGAAGACGTGATCGACGGCAAGGTCTCGCCCGATTATGCGCGATCCGGCTTCGGCGTGGTGGTGCGCGACGGGCGACTCGATCTTCCCGCGACGCAGGCGTTGCGGGCCAGCCGGGCCAAGGCGGCCTGAGACATGGCCGACCTCTCCCGCTTCGCCGTGAACCAGATGACCACGCGGTCCTTCACCCTGCGCCAGGCGGTCGAGGCCTATGCCCGGCACGGCATCGGCGGGATCGGCGTCTGGACGCAATATCTCGAGGACATGACGGGGGCCGAGGCCGCGCGGCTGATCCGCGATGCCGGCCTGTTCGTCCCCTGCCTCTGCACCACGGCGTGGGTCAATCTGCGCGACCCTTCCGCTCTGGCCGCGGCGCTCGACGAGAACCGGCGGCGGATCGATCTCGCCGCCGAGATCGGCGCGGCCTGTCTGGTCGTGGTTCCCGGCGGGCTCGCGACCGGGGAGAAGGATCTACCCGCCGCCCGCGCCCGTGTCGGCGACGCGCTGCGCGCCCTGCTGCCGCAGGCAGAGGCGGCGGGCATCAAGCTCGGCCTCGAGCCGCTGCATCCGATGTATGCGGCGGAACGCTCCTGCCTCAGCACCTTCGCCCAGTGCCTTGCTCTGGTCGAGGAGTTAGGACCCGGCAGTGGCCTCGTACCCGACCTCTATCATTGCTGGTGGGATCCGGACTTCCCCGCCGGCCTGCGCCAAGCCGGGCCGGACAAGATCCTGACGTTCCATTTGTGCGACTGGCTGACGCCGACCCGCGACGTCTATCAGGATCGCGGCATGGTGGGGGACGGCGTGATCGACATCGCCTTCTATCGTGGGCTTCTGGACGAGATCGGCTTCGACGGTCCGTTCGAGATCGAGATCTTCTCCAAGCTCGACTGGTGGCTGCGCGATCCGGAGGAGGTGACCCGCATCAGTGTCGCGCGCTGCGCCCCCTTCGTCGGCCCGCGCATTGCGCAGGCGGCCGGCCTATGAGCGAACCCGTGCCAGGCCCCGATCCCATGGGGCTCCTCGCATCCGCCAAGCCGGCCCGGCGGCCGGGCGAGAAGGCACCGCGCAAGCGCGACGCCATCCAGACCCAGGAGCGCATTCTCGCGGCGGCGCAGGCCGAGTTCGCCCGGCGCGGCCTCGACGGGGCGCGGGTCGACGCCATCATCGCCCGGGCCAAGGTCAGCAAAAATTTGCTCTATCACCATTTCAGCTCCAAGGAGGAGCTGTATGTTCGGGTGCTGGAGCGCACCTATGCGACGCTCCGCCGGCGCCAGGAAGAAGTGGTGCTGACCGGCCTCGATCCCGTGGAGGCGATGACGCGGCTGTGCGAGAGCACGTTCCAGACCTTCATCGACGAGCCCGACGTGATCGTCATGCTGAACACGGAAAACCTGCATCGCGGCAAGCATATCGCCAAGTCGCCGATCATCCGCTCGCTGTACAGCCGGCTGTCCGAGTCGATGCGCACCATTCTTGCCGAGGGCGAGCGGCGCGGCGTCTTCCGTTCCGGGATCGACCCCGTCGAGTTCTACATTTCGATTTCCGGGCTCGGCTATTTTTACCTGTCGAATCGCTACACGCTCTCGATGATCTTCGATCGCGACCTGAAGCAGCCGGAGAATCTCGCCCGGCGCAAGGCGCACATCGTCGAGATGGCGCTGGCTTATCTCACCCCGCGTCCCACGCGCTGACGCCCCGGAGGACTGCCCGATGGCCCATGCTCTCAACCGCGACGCCGCGCCCGCGCCGCAGACCGAGGCCCCGAACCGCCCGGACCTCGACGGTCCGGAGGTGTGGGAGGCGCGGGTCGACCTCGCCGCCTGCTTCCGTTTCGCGGCGCGGCTCGGCATGCACGAGGGCATTTGCAACCATTTCTCGGCCGTCGTGCCGGGCTATGACGATCTGTTCCTGGTCAATCCCTATGGCTATGCGTTCCGCGAACTGACCGCCTCGCAGCTTCTGGTCTGCGACTTCGACGGCCATGTCCTGTCCGGCGCCGGCATGCCCGAGGCGACCGCCTTCTTCATCCATGCGCGGCTGCATCTGAAGGTGCCGCGGGCGCGCGTCGCGTTTCACACCCACATGCCCTACGCCACGGCTCTGTCGATGACAGAGGGCGAGCCGCTGCTGTTCGCCGGCCAGACGGCGCTGAAATTCTACGGGCGGACCGTGGTCGACGCGGACTATAACGGCCTCGCGCTCGATGCCGCCGAGGGCGACCGCATCGCCGCCGCGGTCGGCGGGGCCGACATCGTCTTCATGAAGCACCATGGTGTGATAGTGCTCGGCGGCACGATCGCCGAGGCATGGGACGATCTCTATTATCTCGAACGGGCCTGCGAGGTGCAGTGCCTCGCGCTCGCGACGGGACGGCCGATCCATCCCGTCAAGCCGGAGATTGCGGCGGCGGCGGCGCGCCAGATGCGGGAGGGCGACGCGGAATCCGCCCGCCTGCATCTCGCCAGCATGAAACGCATCCTCGACCGTGAGGAGCCCGATTATCGGGCCTGAGGCGCAGGTCCGAGCCGCGCTACAGCCAGCTCGGCGGGGCCCCCCCGCCGGCCGCCACCGCGACTGCCGCGCCGCGCGGCCCGATGCCGGGTCCCTCGCGCTGGAAGTTCGGGCAATAGGCGAAGCTCATATTGCGAACGCGGTCGCACCAGGTGAAGGCGCCGCCCGTTCCGGTATGGCCGAATGCCGCCATGTTGATCCCCATGGGCGCGGTCTCCGGCTCGTTGTGCATGAAGCCGTAGCCCATGCGCAGGCGGCGCTGGGTCATGATGCAATCGCCTTCCCAGACGAGCTGCGCGGCGCGCTCCACCGCCTCCGGCGACAGGATCCGCACCCCGTCCACGGTCCCGTTCCCGGCGAGCGCCGCATAGATGCGTGCGACCGCCCGGGCATTGCCGTGCCCGCCGAAGGAGGGCACTTCCAGCTCCCGGATTTCCCGGCAGTTCTGAAAATAGCCGAAGGTCGGCGCCGAGCGGAAGGCGCGGCCGAGCGGGGTCGATGGATCGCCGGAAATCTTGAAGAAGCCGTTCTTCGGGTTCTGGTGCATGTCCGAGACGCGGGCGATCTCGTCGGGGCGAAGGCCGATCTGGTAATCCGCCCCCAAAGGTCCGGAAAGCTCCTCGCGCAGGAAGGTGCCGAGGGACTTGCCGGTTACCCGGCGGACGATCTCGCCGAGCAGGAAACCGATATTGATCGAGTTGTAGGCGCCATTGGTGCCCGGCTCCCAGGCCGGTTCCTGGACTTCCAGTGCATGGATGTGGGTGTCCCAGTCGAACCAGGAGCCCGGCGGGGCGGCATCGCAATAAATCACGCCGTCGGTGTGGGACAGGACATGGCGCACCAGCACCTTCTCCTTGCCGGCCTGGGCGAATTCCGGCCAGTAGGTGGCGACCGGGGCGTCGAAATCGACGAGCCCCCGGTCGATCAGCATATGGGTGCAGATGGCGCTCATGCTTTTCGCCACCGAATTCATGATCACGATGGTGTCGGGGCGCCAGGGATCGGTCTTTTCGGCGTCCTTGTAGCCGCCCCAGAGATCGACCACCGGCTCGCCGTCCTTATAGACGCAGACGGCGGCGCCAAGTTCGCCGCGGCGGCGGAAATTCTGTTCGAACGCCGCCCGCACGCCGGCGAATTCGGGACTGCAGGTGCCCTCGATGCGGATTGTGTCCTCGTCCATGGACGGCCTCGCTGTTCGCGTTGGGGAGATCAGTTGGCTTCGGGCTGAATATTGGCCTCGCGGACCACGGCGCCCCATTTCTTGGCCTCGGCGGCGACGAAGGCGTTCGCCGCTTCGGGCGAGAGCTGGTCGGGCGGGAAAGCCTGCACGCCGCGCTCGACATAGGCCTTCTGGATCTTCTCGTCGGCGAGCGTCTCGCGCAGCGCGGCATTGAGCTTGTCGATGATCGGCTTGGGGGTGCCCGCGGGCACGAACAGCGCCTGCCAGAAGGGGATGTCGAGATTGGGATAGCCCGACTGTCCCATCGTCGGGATCTCCGGCAGGCGCGGATAACGCTGCGGTGCGCCGAAGCCGTAGCCCTGGATCTTCTTGGCCAGGATCAGTTCGGCCGAAGTGGTCGGCGCGGCCCAGACCAAGTCGGCATGGCCGCCGACAATATCGCTCATGGCCTGCCCGCCGCCTTTATAGCCGATCAGCGTGACCTCCGCGCCGATGTCCTTGGCGAAGATGATGGCCTGGAGATGCGCCAGCGTGCCGATGCCGGGATGGGCGAATTTGACCGGCTGGGCCGGCCCCTTCATCCAGGCGATGAGTTCCGGCAGGGTCTTCGCCGGCACCTTTGTGCTGCCGACCAGAAAGGAATAGGAGGTGTTCACCAGGCCGACGGCGGTGAGTTCCTTCTCCACGTCGATCGACTGCTTCGGATAGAGCGCCGGAGCGATGACGAGACCGTTCTGGTGGATCATCATCGTGTAGCCGTCCGGTGCCGAGCGCGCCAATTTGGCCGCGCCGATCATGCCGCCGGCCCCGGGAACATTCTCGGTGACCAAGGATTGGCCGAGCGCCTGCGACATGCGATCCGCGATCGTGCGCATGGCGATGTCGCTGGGGCCGCCGGGCGCATAGGGCACGATCACGGTGATCGGTCGGGTGGGAAAATCGGCCGCCGCCGCGGGTGCGCAGGCAAAGCCGAGCGCGGCGAGGGCGAACAGTTTCAGATTACGGGAAATCCGGCGCATTCTTGTTTCCTCCCAGTGGGGTTCCGGTCGCAGTCCCACTCCCGCGTGCGGGAGAGGGGAGGGAGGCGAAGGCGGGCGCTGCCGTGGCGTTTCGGCTGCGCCGGCCCCTCCGTGTCCCCTCCGCCGCTGGAGAGGGGAATGGCCGAGGCCTCAGGCGGGGATGACGGGAAGCAGCAGATAGGGCGCCCGCTCGGGTGAGACGTGCAGGGTGTTGGTGCTCCCGAACACGTCCGCCGGCCGGTCCTGCGGGTCGTCATGCACGAACGGGCCGCAGCCTTTCATCGGGTTCTTCATGTTGGAGAGCGTGGCCGCGGCGCCCGCCCATTCATAATCGCGGCCGCGCACCGTGAGGCCGATCCGGTAGCCCTTTGGCACGACGATGCAGGTCGGCCAGATCTCGATGTCGAGCTCTTCCGGCTTGTCGGGGGTGAGCGGCCAGACTTCGTCATGGGGGTGATAGGGTCGGTAGGGCAGGCTGCGGGCGGGATCGAGCTTGCGGTGCGAGGCGCGCAGCCAGCCCTGGCCGACCGGCGTATGGGGATCGAGGGCGCCATAGAAGACGACTTCCACGCCCGCAGGATCGAAGACGCGCAACACCAGAAACACGTCGGCGTCGCGGGTCTTCGAGGACAAGAACAGCTTGGCGGCGGAGGGGCCGGTAATCTCCAGCTCCGAGTCCAGCGGCGGCGTAAGGAAGGTCAGCCCCTCGCCCATCGCCTCATAGTCGAGCGCCGCGGCCTGCGTGGGGGGCGTGGGGCTCAGCGACTTGGCGGCGGGATCGAGGTAGAATTTGGTCCATTGCGTGCGCGCCAGCGGCCATTCGTGCTCGTGGCGCACCGGGAATTTGATCTCTCCCGGCCGGCGGATCTGGATCTGCACCTTGGGCTGCGTGTCCCAGCCGGTCTCCTCGCCCTTCAGGAAATAACCGAGGAAGCGCTTCTGAATGTCGACGCCGTAATCGGTGTAGAATTCCGCCCAATGGGCCCCACCATGGATTTCGAGCCATTTGTGCTCGGAAGCGGCCTGGAGGAAGCCCTCCACATTGCCCCGCAAATGCAGGCCCTGGCCGCCCCAGTTTCCGGCCGAGAGCAGCGGCACCGTGATCTTGGAGAGATCGCCGCCGAGGGCGCGGTAATAGTCGCCGTCGAGATGGTTGCGCAGCAGGTCGCCCGGCATGTCCGCGCGGTTCTTCGCGAGTTCCTCTTCCGGCAGGGTTTCCGGGCCGCAGACCCATTCCCCCGTGACCCGGCTCTTCGGCCCGCGCGCGCCGAGGCCGTGCTGCACCGTCTTCACCTGCATGTCCTGCCAGTTCTTGCGGAACACGGAGAGGATGCCGCCATGATGGGTGGCGTCGCGGTAATTGTCGGCAAAGCCCTCCCAGACGCAGATCGCGGCGAGGTGCGGCGGCTGCTGGGCCGCGATGCGCCATTGATTGGCGGCGAAATAGGAAATCCCGTTCATCCCCACCTTGCCGCTGCACCAGTTCTGCTCGGCCAGCCATTCGATGCAGTCGTAGATGTCCTTGGTCTCGCGCGGGCTGTGGACCGAGAGGAAGCCTTCCGATCGTCCGGCGCCCCGGCTGTCGATCCGTACGCAGGCATAGCCGTCCGGCACCCATTTCTCCGGGTCCGGCACTTCCCAGGATTGGTATTTGTTGGTCGAGCCTTCGAGCGCGTCGGGATAGTCGCGGGCCATGATGTCCCAGGCGGTCTTGTAGCCGTCCTGGAAGGCGAGGCCCTTGCCGTAGGGGCCGTAGGTGAGGATGGCCGGCACCTTGGCTTCGCCCAGCGGGCGGAAGATGTCGGCGCGCAGAACCACGCCGTCATCCATCGTAATCGGCACATCCCAGTCGATGCGCATGCCGTCGCGCACTTCGCTCTTGTCGCTCATGCTACTCCTCCCGAATTTCGCGCGGCGAATGCCGCAATGCCCTACGGATTTCGATCGATCGGCACGCCACGCCCCTCCGCCACGGCGCGCGCATAGACCAGCTTGGCAAGCGCGACGTCCTCGATGGCGACGCCGAGCGATTTGAACAGCGTGACGTCCGCCGCGCGGCGCGCGGGGGGCGACCGCGTGACGTCGGACAGGGTGCGCACCCGCGCCCAGTCGAACGCTCCGGTCGCAGCGAGGTCGCGGAACTCGGCGGCCTCCATATGGGCCTGGGGAATGTCGTCGGTGACGAGCAGCGCGGCCCGCTCGATCAGGGCACCATCGACTTCGCGCCGGTCGGCGGCATTGGCGCCGGCGACGTTGACATGGGCGCCGTCATCGACCCAGGCCGAAAGGCAGACCGGGCTGTGCGCCTTGGTGATGGTAGCGACGATGCTCGCGCCGCGCACACAGGTTTCCGCGTCCGGCGCGCTGCGGGTCGAGATGGCGAGGCGGGATTCGACGCTGCCGGCAAACGCTTCGCGCCGCTCCCGGTCGCGCCCGAACACGCGGATTTCCTTGAGGTCGCGCACGGCCGCGATCGCCGCCGCCTGCCAGAACGCCTGCTTGCCCGTGCCGATCACCGCCAGCACGTCGGCGTCCGCCCGCGCCATCTGGCGGGTGGCGAGGCCGCTCGCGGCGCCGGTCCGCAACTGGCTCAGAAGATTTGCTTCGATCAGCGCCAGCAGGCGCCGCTCGGAGTAGGAATAGAGCATCACGTGATAGAAGGTGCCCTGCGGCGCGCCGGAATAGGCCTTGAGCCCGAAGACGTCGCCGGCCGCATAAGTCGCCGCCATCAGATGGAACATGCCGCCGGGCAGCGGGGCGCGCTGGCGCGGCACGATGTAGGTTTCGTCCGGCGATGCGCCGAAGCAGCCGTCGAGCGCGTCGATGGCGTCGGCGACATCGACGAGGTCGCCGACATCGGCTTCGGAGAGGAAGAGCGGAGCATTCGGTGTCATTGGCAAGTCCATGTTCACGCGCGCGGCACGGCACCGGCGTCGGGCCGGAGACTAGCTCCGGCCGCTGAACGAATTGGCACTCCGGCGCGACCTGCGCGGAAGATCAAAGGACGGCGCGGAGCGCCCTCTCACATCTTGAGGGCCTTCGCCTCGGCGATGACGGTGGCCTTGTCGAAGGCGTTGATCTCGTCGAGCAGGTCCTTGGTGGACACGCCGGACACGTCCTTCACCTGGCCTTCGAGCCCGGCAAAGGCGACCTGCGCCTCCCATTGTTCCTTGGAATGGGCGCCGAAGCGCTGGTCAGGCTGCCAAGGCTGGGGCATCCATTTGTCGGCGCGCGAGGCGACGATGATGCGCGCCTCCTCCATCGCCTGCTCCTCGGTCCGGCCCTTCGGCTTGGACTCCGGATAGATTTCCCAATGCAACAGGATGGCATTGTCGATGTTGGCATAGGCGAACACCGTGGACTTCGCCATCGCCCGGAAGAAGCGGACGACGGTGTCGCGGTTCTGCTTGAGCGCCGACTTCTGCACGCCGTAGCTGTTGCCGAACAGCTGCTTCATTCCCTCCGTATTGGGGAGCTGGCGCAGCGGAAAGCCGGCAATGGCGATGCGGGCGAAACTCGCATCCCAGAAGGCCATGGCGTCGACCCGGCCGCGATAGACCGCATCGCCCGCCGGCCCGCCTTCGCCGACCGCGACCCATTCGACATCGCTGTCGGGATTGATGCCGAGTTCCTGGAACATCGCGCGGGCGCCGAAATAGCCGGTATCGCCCTGATTGCGGATGCCGACCTTCTTGCCCTTCAGTTCGGCGAGGCTCTTGACCGGGCTGTCGGGCTTCACCGCCACCGACCAATGCGGCTCGCGCAGCCAGCAATAGGGGAAGATCACGTCGAGGCGGGGGTTCTTGGCATAGGCGTTGAGGAAGGCGACCGGAGACACCGCGGAGGTCTCGCAATTGCCGCTGGCGACCGCCTGGAGGGTCTGTCCGGCACCGGACATGTTCATGATCTCCATGGCGACGCCTTCCTTGGCGTAATAATTCACCTTGGGATTCTGGCCGACCGTCATGAAGACGAGCTGCGGGTCGATGATGCCGGCGGCATTGCCGAGCCGGACCACGGCGGCGTCCTTGGCGAAACTGAAGGTCGGAAACGCCAACGAGGCACCGGCGGCGCCGAGAAGCGCATTGAAGCTGCGACGGTTGAGCATGTTCTCTCCCTCTTTCTTGGTTGATTGATGTCAGCGGGCCTCAGGCGCCCGCCGCCGGATTGTTCTGTCCGGGCCCCGACCAGAACAGGACGCGGCGCTGGACGATCCGCAGCACCCCGTGGAGCAGGATTCCGATCAGGGACAGGATGATGAAGACCGAGAAGGTGCCCGCCGTGTCCATCTGGGCGTTCATGGACAGGATCAAGACGCCGAGACCGCGCTGAGCGCCGACGAACTCGCCGACCACCGCTCCGACCACCGCGAACACCGCCGCCATGTCGAGGCCGGCGAAGATATAGGGCAGGGCGCTCGGCAGCCGCACTTTCCAGAACATCTGCCAGGCATTGGCGCCGATCGCGCGCATCAGTTCGATGCGCTCCGGTTCCACCGCACGAAATCCCGCCATGGAATTCACCAGCAGGGGGAAGAATGTGAGCAGACAGATGATGATTACTTTCGACGTCAGGCCGAAACCGAACCAGAGCACGATGATCGGCGCGAGCGCGATCTTGGGCAGGCTCTGAATCGCGACGAGATAGAGGCTGAAGGTCGCCTCCAGGATCCGCACCTGGGAGATCAGCGTGCCGAGGATCAGCCCCGCGGTGCTGCCGATGGCGAAGCCGAGCAGCACTTCCCAGAGCGTCACGCCGGCATGGAGCCAATATCCGCCGCGCGACAGGAGGCCGGCGTCCAGTCCGCGCCACAGTGCGGTCGCGACGTCGGTGGGTGGCGGCAGGATGAAGGTGGGAACGTCAAAGAGAACGACGCCATATTGCCAGACAAGCAGCAGGACAATCAGGACGGTCGGCGCCAGGATCAGCTCGGGCCGGGTCCGCAGAAGCAGGCGAAAGCCGGAAATCGGGCGCGACGGCGCCTCGGTGATGGGGCCGGTCTGGGTTTGGGTGGTCATCCGAGGCCTCCCCCTTCATGCGCGGGTGCGGCGTCGCTCAGGCTGTAGAGCAGCCGGCGGATGTCGCTCGTCAGGCGGCCGAAAGCCGGGTCGCCCATGGCGTCGAGGCCGCGCGGACGCGGCAGCGGCACGTCGATGGTGCAGGCGATGCGCCCCGGGCGCGGCGTCATCACCACCACGCGGTCGCCGAGAAACACCGCTTCGGGAATGGAATGCGTGATCAGCACGATGGTCTTGCCGCTCTCGCGCCAGATCCGCTGGAGATCAAGATTCATCTGTTCGCGCGTCATCGCGTCGAGCGCGCCGAACGGCTCGTCCATGAGCAGGATGGCGGGATCGCAGATCAGGCCCCGGCTGATCGCCGCGCGCTGCTGCATGCCGCCGGACAATTCGCCGGGATATTTGTTTTCGAAGTCCGCCAGTCCGACCATTTTCAGGAGATCGCGGGCACGGGCGCGGGTCGGGCCCGAGGGGAGGTGCTGGACCTCTGCGGGCAGCAGGACGTTCTCGAGCACGGTGCGCCAGGGCAAGAGGACCGGGCTCTGGAACACCACGCCGATGTCGCGGCGTGGCTTCAGAACCGGCTGGTCCACGACCCGGAGCTGTCCCGACGAGGCGGGAAGCAGGCCGGCAATGATCTTCAGCAGGGTGCTCTTGCCGCACCCGCTCGGCCCGACAATTGTGACGAACTCCTTATCCTTGACCGTCAGCGAGATATCATCGAGCGCATGCACCCGTTCGTTGCGGACGGTAATGAAGACCTTGTCTAAATGCGCGATGCGAATGGCAGCATTCGCGGCTGTTCCGGTCGCCGAACTGACGGAAATAGGACGGGGATCCGGGAGACGGACTGTCTCCAGAGCCATGCATTTTCTCCCTCACGCCGCTTTTTTTGCTTTGCAATAACGAGATGTGCGGCAGGGAAAGGCTAGCTCTATAGGGTGATGCTATCCAATACTTTAGTGCTATGTCTGCGATGCCGATCCGGCATCGCTTCGGTCGCGGGCATGCCGGCGGCTTGGTCGGCGCTCTGCCTCCTGAGCCGTCGCGCCGAACACGCCCGCTTCTTTCAGGCGCGCCATTTCCTTCCGCGTCACCTCGATCATCTTCTGCACCGCCGGGCTCAAGGGACGGTCGGTGCGCCATGCGAGGACGCGGTCCATCAACCAGCCCTCCACCCGGCAGAGCGTGAGGTCGCCGGCCGCGAAATCGCCGTGCACCGCGCTGTGCGGCAGCACGGCATAGCCGAGCCCGGCCTTCACAAGCTTCTTCTGGACCTGGAGGCTTTCGGTCTCGACGCCGATCCGCAACTGTTCGCCGGATTGCGCGATCAAGGCCGAGAGCCAGCCCCGCACCGTAGAGGGCGGCGCTGCCAGGATCAGCGGCAATGGCAGGAGGTCGTGCCAGGCACAGGTCGAGCCCGGCTGGAATTCTCCCGCGCGACCCACCAGATAGACCGGCTCGCGCACCAGGTTTTCCAGCCCGACATGCCGCTCCGTGATGCCGCGCGTGTTGGGGAGAATGGCGATGTCGATCTCCCCCGACAGCAGCCAGGAGCGCAGATGGCCGACGCCCTCAAAGAAGGCCAGCTTCACGCTCGGATAGAGCGTGAGATAGGCGCTGGAGAGCGGGCAGAAGAGGATTTCCGCGATCGAGGGGGGCGCTCCGAACCCGACCACGCCACTCGGCACGGTGCCCTCCGCCATGACGTCGGCGAGGGCCTGCTCGGTCTGGCGGCGGATGAAGCGCGCCCGTTCCAGAAGGAGTGTGCCCGGCGGCGTGGTGACGATGCCCCGGCTGCCGCGGTTGAACAGGGCGACGCCGAGTTCCTCCTCCAGCTTCTTGATCTGGCGGGTCAAAGCGGGCTGGGCGATGCGCAGCGCCTCCGAGGCTTTGCGGAAGCTGCCGAGTTCGGCGATGCGGACGAAATATTCGAGCTGCTTGTCGTTCATTCGCCGTCTCCGGCATCCGGCTCTCGATCGTCCGGGAGGGTGACGCGGAAAAGCGCCTGCGGGCCGAGTTTACGCGGAGATGCGGTAGAGGAGGCGGAAATCGGTGCGCGGTGCGGCTCCGCCCAATGCCGCATCGAGTGCGCATGCCGCGGACGCCAACGCATTCCGGTCGGTCGCCTCGATCATCAGCGCACGCACAATAATTTCATTCCCCTGCCGGACATGGTTCCGTGCCGACGCCTCGGTGGCCGCCGCGTCGTGGCGGGTGAGCCGCACCGCGACGACGCCCGGCCGCTCAAGGGCCTGCCGTGCCGCGACTTCGAGTTGGTCGCTGCCGAGCGCACCCGGTTCGCCTTCGACCGGCAGTCGCCACAGCGCGAGCGCGGCACCCTCGCCTTCGCCATAGGCGAACAGGATCTGCGATATGGTGCGGCGGGCGTTTCTGAAACGCAGGATGAAATGGCGGCTCAGCGGGTCCGGGTCGGTGACGAGGCGGACATAGTTCGGGTCGGCGAACACCGCCGCTTCGGTCGCCTCGTAAATGGCGAGATATTTCGGCCCGCCGCCTTCCGCAACATACCGCCGGCCGCGCAGAATTCCGGGGAAGCGCATCACCCGGTCGCGCATGTGCTCACGATTGTACCATTCGTTGAAACGAGGCTCGTCGTCCGCCGCCATGTCGGCCCAGGCGATCAGAGCGCAGCCGGCCCGGACGTCACGGGGAAAGGGGCGCATGCCCGCACTGGGTTCGCTCACGACGTTGCTCCTGGTCTTCCGTTTCGCCCGTCGCCTTGCAATGGGCGGACCAGCGCCCGCAGCATCCTGCATCGGTTCGGGCGGCTGGCACGGCCCTTGCGGTGAAAAGCGCGGAAACGTCGAAAGAGGTGTGACATGAGTGAGACCAGAAGCAGCGACGCCACGGGCCTTTTGATCGTGTTCGTCGATCCGCCGAACCGGGAGGAAGACGAACTGCATCTGTGGTACGACGTCGAACATCTGCCCGAGCGGGCGGCGGTCGAGGGTTTTCTCAGCGTCCAGCGGTATGTTTGCCTTGAGGGCTGGCCGCGTTACATGGCGCTGTACGATCTCACGGCCCTCGACGTGCTGGACAGCCCGGCCTATCGCGCAATCGCGGGAGCGAATTTCTCGCCCTGGTCCAAGCGGATCATTCCCCTGGTGCGGGGCTGGACGCGGGCCGAGGCGGAGCAGATCCATCCGGGCAAAGCGGCCACCGGGGCGGCAGGGCCGGCCTTGCGCGTCGCCGTCGTTCGCGTCCGGGGGCTCGACGCGGAGCATCTCGATCGACTCGCGGATGCATTCGATCCGATGTTCCGCGATATGCGCGGGCTTCTCCAATACCGGCTGTTCGCGGCCAAAGCGGGGGGCGAGCCCGGCGACGTTTATGCGGTGGCCGAGTTCGCCCATCCGGTTGCGCTCGGCGATCTCGACTGGACCCGGCTCAAGCTGCCGTCGGGGGCGGTCGACGTCGCCAATCTCTATACCCGCTATTGGCGCAAGGAGGATTGACGGGCGCCGCGCCAAAGAAAATGCCCGGGACCAGCCCGGGCATTCTCGACTTCCGACCTTTACGCCGGGCGTTATTTCGCCCACAGCTCCTGGGTCTCCGCACGCTCCTTTTCCACCCGCTTCAACATGTCCGCGGCATTGGCATAGAGCGGGAGAAGGCCGACCTTCAGGAGACCGTCGACCACCTTGGGGTCCGACGTGATCTCGCGCATCGCCTTGTCATAGGCGGCGACGATGTCGGCGGGAAGCTTCGGCGGACCGGAGAGTCCGATCCAATAGAGCGTCTCGATCGAAGGATAGCCCGCTTCCTTCGCGGTGGGCGTGTCGGGCAGGTTGGGCCAACGCTCCGGCGAGGCCACGGCGAGCACCCGCAGCTTGCCGGACTGGAGCGGCGCTGCGATCGAGGAATAGGAGCCGACGCCCATTTTCACATGTCCGCCGGCGGTCATGGTGATCGCTTCCGACCCGCCTTTGAGCTGCAGCGGCCGGGTCTTGGTGACGTCGACGCCGATCGCCTTGAAGAACTGGCGGTTCGCCATGTCCTGCGCGCCGGCACCGCCGAGCGAGGTCCAGGTGAAGGTGCTGGGATCGGCCTTGGCCGCCGCCGCGGCGTCGGCCAGCGTCTTGAACGGGGAATCGACGGGCACCACGAACTTCATGGGCGTGTAGGCGGCCACGCCGACGAAGGTCCGGTCGACCACCTTGAAGGGCAGGTTCTTGACCGCCGTGTCGAGCATCGAGCTCTGCGGCGGTCCATCCGCCAGCATGGTGTAGCCGTCCGGCTTGGCGTTCATCACCTCGTTCACCGCCGGCACGGTATTGCCGCCGGGCTTGTTGATGATGCGCACCGGCACGCCCCATTTGGCCTCCAGGGCCGGGGCGATGACGCGCATGCCGAGATCGGTCGAGCCGCCGGCCGCGAACGGCACGATAATCTCGATCGCCTTGCTCGGAAATTTGTCCTGCGCGGCCGCCGGCAGGGCGCCCGCGGCGCCGATGGCGAGGGCCATCGCGGCTTTCCATAGGATCTTCATTCCGTTCCTCCCTGATGTTTTGCTTGATCGACCACGGCTCGGGCCGTAGCCAGTTTCGTCACGCGTCCAGACCGAGGAAGCGCGCGGCGTTCCGATACATGACCTTTTCCCTGTTCTCGTCACTCAAAGGCAGCGTGCAGAACCAGTCCTTATAATCCTTGATCGGGCAATAAGGATAAGACGAGGCATAGATAAAGCGGTCGGAGAGAAAGCCATTCGCGGCTTTTACATAATCATCCATGCCCGGCATGTTCACGAGATACATGTCGGGGGAAAGATAAAGGTTCGAGCGCCGAAAGGCGACGTGAAGGATCTCGGCGACCCAGGGCCAGTTGCCGTGCGAGGACACGATGCGCAAGGTCGGGAAATCGGCGAGCACGCGGTCGAGCGTCGCCGGCGCGGTATAGCTGACATCGGGGCCGGCATTTCCGCCCGTCATCATGATCAGCGGCAGGCCGCGATCCTCGCAATGGGCATAAATCGGATAGAGACGCCGGTCGTCGGTGTGGAGCGGATTGGCATAGGCGCCCGGTTCGATATTGATCGCCTTGAATCCCGCCGCCACCGCCCCGTCGATCTGCGCGACGGCCCGGCGCCGGTCGGTGACGTCGATCGAGGCCACCGGAATGAAGCGGCCGGGATGGGCCTTGGTGAATTCCATCACCTCGTCATTGTCGACGGATCCGAGCGGGCCGGAATTGCGTCCGACGACGACGCCGAGATCGATGCCCGCCGCATCCATTTCGCCGACCATCAACTCGACCGATTCGGCGCGCGCCGAGGGCGCCGGTTCGAAGCCGAGCTGCCGCGTGAACCGATCCCGCCGATCGCCGCTGGCATACATCACCATGCCGCGAAAGCTTTTGAAGGGCGGACGAATTCGGAAATCGATGATCGGCACTGGCGTTCCTCTTCGCGCTTGACTGTTGTTCTGCCGGCCTGGCGCGGCCGGCGTTTTGGATGAGGACCGCAAGAAGCATGCCGGCCATTTCCAACCCGCCTCTGCGCGCGATGGCGACAGCGGATCTGTCGGCGGGGAGGACATTTGTCCGGCATACGGACAGTCTCGCGCCCCGGAAATGCTCGGTCGGCCTCCAGGGGCTGCGGCAAGGGATGGCACGCGGTTTGCGGACCTCGCCGCCTGCGGCCACGGCGCCTGATGCCGCGGCCTAAAAAAGAAAAGCTCGGCCATGTCCGATTTCGCGTTCCGCGGATTTGGGGTGGCTGGCCAGATCCATAGGGAGCGGAATCATGTTCGTTTCACGCAGATTCGTCTTGCGCGGTGGCGCAGCCGCCCTCGCGGTGTCGACCTTCGCCGGCCCCGCCTCGGCGCAAGCGGGGTTTCCCGCCAAGGCCATTGAAATCATCGTTCCGTTCGCCACAGGCGGGTCCACCGATCTCGGGGCCCGCATCGTCGCGGATGCGCTCCAGCAGCGCTGGAACGTGCCGGTGAAGGTGGTGAACCGGCCGGGCGGCAACACGCTTCCCGGTGTTGAAGAGGTGATGCGCGCGCCGCCCGACGGGTACACGGTCCTGATGGACGGGCCGGGCTCGAGTTCCATGCTCGAGACGGTGGTGAAGAATCTGCCGTTCAAAGTCATGGACCGCAGCTTCATCGGCCTTGCTGCGCAGACCCCCTTGATGCTGGTGGTGCCGGAAGAGTCCCCCTGGAAGACGCTGGAGGATGCGGTGCGGGCCGCGAAGGCCGACCCCGCGCACTTTTCCTGGACGTCGGGTGCGGGAACAACCGATTTGACCTTCCGCAGGCTGTTCCAGATTGCCGGGGTGAATTTCCGTCAGACCCGCGCGGTTCAGGTGAAAGGGGGATCGGAGGCGATCAATCTGGTCGCCGGCGGACACGTGAATATCGGCGTCGGATTCTGGGGCTCCATCGCCGCGCTGGCGCAGGCGAAAAGATTGCGCGTGCTGGCGGTCGCGGGACCCGAGCGGTTCCCCGCCGCCCCCGAGGTGCCGACGACGGCACAGGCCGGGATGCCGGACCTCATCATCCTGCAATGGATCGGCGTCTCCGGTCCGGCCGGGATGAACCCGGAGGTCGTGGGGGCCTGGAACGCCGCGCTGCAGGCGGTGTCGAAGGATCCGAAGGTGGTCGAGGGGCTCGCGCGCGTCGGGCTGGTGCCGTTTTCCAGCTCGCCCGAGGGTATGCGCGCATTCGTGACGAAGGAGAGCCGGATCGTCGAGGATCTCTGGAGGGCCTGACATTTGCCCCGAGGCTGCGGCTGAGTCGCCTCCGCCTCGGGGTCTAATAAGCGCGGCGGATCAAACCGATAGTTTAAATTTGATGGGACATGGCGAACCCGGGTGCTTTCCTCGGCGAAGGATATCGAGGAGGCGATGGGCGGATGGCGGGTGCTTGGGGACGGGGGCTCGCGCTGCGGGCGACACGCGGTGGCGATCTGGCAAATCTGCTTCCGGGGCTCGCTCTGGCGGCGGGATTGGCGGCGGTGAGTTATGCGCTGCGGGATTTGAGCGGGCTCGCCTTCGTCAGTCCGCTCGTGCTCGGGGTCTTTCTCGGGATGGCTGCGCGCGCCGCAGTGGCGATGCCCGCGGTCGCGCGGCCCGGATTGAAATTCGCCGCCCGCCCGGTGCTGCGCTTCGCGATCGTTTTGCTGGGGCTCCAGATCACCTTCGGCAAGGTGGCGGAGGTCGGGATCGACGGCTTCGCCGTCGCGGCCTTGGCGCTCGTTCTCACCTTCCTGTTCACCCTCTGGCTGGGTGCGAAGCTCGGGGTCGGGCGCGAGCTCACACAATTGATCGCGGCGGGGACCTCGATTTGCGGCGCCTCGGCCATCGTCGCAACCAATTCCGTGGCGCGCGGCACCGATGAGGACGTGGCCTATGCCATGGCTTGCGTCACGCTGTTCGGCTCGCTGGCGATGTTCCTCTACCCGCTCTTGCCGCCGCTGCTCGGGCTGGACGCGCACGCCTATGGCCTCTGGACCGGGGCTTCCGTCCACGAAGTGGCGCAGGTGGTCGCCGCCGCCTTCCAGGGCGGACAGGAGGCAGGCGAGGTGGGCACGATCACCAAGCTCACCCGCGTGATGCTGCTGGCGCCCATGCTGCTGGCGCTCGCGTGGAGCGCGCGGTTCGCCGTTGCCACGGAGCGGCGCACGGGGCCTCCGGTCCCGCTGTTCGTCGTCGCATTCCTTCTCGTCATTGCCGCCAACAGTCTCGGCCTGGTTCCTGCCTCGGTCGCTGCCGTCGGTGCGGTGGTGACGCCCTTCCTGCTTGCCATGTCGCTGTCGGCGATCGGCCTCGAGAGCGACGTGCGCCGGCTCAGCGCCATGGGCCTGCGGCCTCTCGCGCTCGGTGCGGTGGCGACCCTGTTCATCTCGGGTACGGCTCTCCTGCTGGTTGCCGTTCTTTAGCATGCAGGTCCCGGAGAGACGGGTGTCGCAGGGCCGGGCTTGCATCGTCACGCGCTTGCGCGCTCCATAGGAGGCGCAATGACATTCGAGCAATTGCGCGTCTTCATCGAGGTCGCCACCCAACTTCATATGACCCGGGCGGCGGAGCGGCTCAACATGACCCAGCCGGCGGTCAGCGCGTCGATCGCCGCGCTGGAAGCGAGCTGTGGCATGCCGTTCTTCGACCGGGTGGGGCGTCGCATCGAACTCACCGAGGCCGGGCGTCTCTTCCGTGCGGAAGCGGAGGCGATCCTCGATCGCGTGTCGCGTGCCGAGGCGGTGCTGAACGACATTTCTGGTCTGAGGCGAGGCCGACTGCGGATCTTCGCGAGCCAGACGGTCGCGAACTATTGGTTGGGTACCCGGCTCGCCTGCTATCGCGCGCGTCATCCCGCGATCGCGCTGTCCGTCACCATTGCCAACACTGCCCAATGCGCCGCCGCCGTGGTGTCGGGGGATGCCGATCTCGCCTGTGTCGAGGGGGAGGTAAACGAGCCGCTTTTGGTCAAGGTCGCGCTTCCGGGGGACCGTCTGGTCCTGGTTGTCGGGGCAGCGCATGCCTGGGCGGATCGGTCGCCGGATGGCGCCTCCGGTTTCGATCCGGCCCGTTTGCTTGAGACGGCGTGGGTGTTGCGCGAACACGGGTCCGGCACGCGGCAAGCCTTCGAGGATCGGTGCCGCGACCTCGGACTGGCGCCGAGCCTGCTCCGGGTTGCGCTGGAATTTCCCTCGAACGAGGCGGTGCTCAGCGCCGTTGCTGCGGGAGCGGGCGCAACGGTGATATCGGAACTCGTGGCCCGTGCGGGTCTTGCCGCCGGCGATCTCCGGCTGGTGCCCTTCGACCTGCCGGAGCGCACCTTCCTGCTCTTGCGCCACGCCGACCGCTACCGCTCGAAGGCCGAGACGGCGTTTGTCGAGATGGTCCGCTCCCCTCAGGGGCAACGCGCGCTCCCCGCGGCCGGCTGAAGCCGGGCGGCGGATCGCCGGTGCTCGGGCATGTCGACATGCGCGATCCACCTCTCGCAAAATGCCGGGCGAAAACCGCTTGAAAGCTTCACCGTGATCTGTAAGCTTCTCACAGTTACGCGGTGAGGTGTCTAAATGTCGGAGGCGCGGGCGGTCCGCCCGAGGTCGAGCGTGCTGGAAATGCCAGCATCGACCCTGAAGGGAAATCAGGCCTATGATCGGCTGCGGCGTGAGATCGTGTCGTGTCGGATCGTTCCGGGCACGCGTTTCACCGAAGCCGAAATCATGGACCGTTTCGAGTTCGGCAAAGCGAGTTGCCGGATTGCGCTTCAACGCCTCGCGCAGGACGGATTCGTCGTGTCCATGCCGCGGCACGGCTACCGCGTGGCGCCGGTGACGGTGCGGGACGTCGACGAGATCTTCGCCCTGCGCGTCGTGCTCGAACCCTATGCCGCGCGCCTTGCGGCGGGCCGGGTGAACCGGGCGCAGCTCGAGCGGCTGGAACGGGCCTGTCGGGCCAAGATGCCTTCGGAAATCGGGAATCAGATCGACTTCTTCCTGGAGGCCAACCGGAGCTTCCATATGTCGATCGCCATGGCGAGCGGCAATCAGCGTCTGTGTCGGACGCTTTCCGGACTGCTCGACGAGATGACGCGGCTCGTGGCGCTCGGATTCGGCGTTCAGGGCGTCCGCCCGAATATAGACAACGACCACAGCCTGATGATCGAGCATCTGGTGGTGGGCGACGCCGATCAGGCGGAGCGCGTGGCGCGGCGCCATGTCGAGACCTTCCGCGCCATGACGATGGAAAAGGTTGTCCAGAGCCTGCGCGATTCCGCCGAGCTCCTGCCCCTCGACGGCTGCCTGGCAGGAGACCTTCAGTGAGCGTGGTCGCCCTCCAATCTGTCAGCAAATGCTTTTTCCGCCGCGACGGCGAGCAGCTCGAAGTGCTGCGCAATATCGATCTCGATGTGCCGGAGCGCTCGATCGTCGCCCTGCTCGGCGCCTCCGGCTGCGGCAAGAGCACGCTTTTGAACATCATTGCCGGGCTGGTCGAGCCCGACCATGGCCGCGTGCTTCTGAACGGGACTCCGTCAGCGGCCTTCAAGGATTGGAGGTCCATGACCTACATGTTCCAGGAGGATCGTCTTCTCCCCTGGCGTACCGCCGCGCAGAATGTCGCGTTCGGCCTGGAGGCGACAAAGCTCAGCCGGGCGGAGCGGCGGGTGCGCGTGGCGGAGACCCTCGACCTCGTCGGTCTGTCCCAGTTCGCGAACGTCTATCCCTATGAATTGTCCGGCGGCATGCGCTCGCGCGTCGCGCTCGCCCGCAGTCTGGCGACCGAGCCGTCCATCCTTCTGATGGACGAACCCTTCTCCAAGCTCGATCCCTCGATCCGCGCCCAGATGCATGCGGAGGTGTTGCGCATCGCCGCGCTGCGAAAGGTGACGATCATCTTCGTCACCCACGATGTCGAGGAAGCCGTCGTGCTCGCCGACAAGGTGGTGGTCCTGCATCCGCGGCCCGGTCGGGTGCGGGAGACGATCTCCGTGCCGCTCGCCTATCCCCGCGACCCGCTCGCCACCGCGTTCACCGATCAGGTGCGCCATTTGAGGCGGATCCTATGACCGACGCGCGCGATGTTCCCCCCACCTCCGGACCGGCAGCGATGAAAGTCTCGCCGGCCGCGGCGATCGAACGCCCCGCCCGCGCGCCGTCCGCGACGGACCGACGTCTTCGGACGCTCTTCCTCCGGGTGGGTCTGTTCGTCGCCATCCTCGTCGCCTGGCAGATCGGCTCGACCAATGCGCCGGCCTTCGTCCTGCCTTCGCCGGAGCGGGTTTGGCGCGTCTGGATCTCGCTGGTCGCGACGCCGAGCTTCTGGACCGATTTCGGGATCACGTTCGGCCGCATCCTCGCCGGCTTCGCCTTTGCGGCGGTCGTCGGCACGGTGCTCGGTCTGGTGCTCGGTGCCAGCCGCCTTCTCGGCGAGGCCTTCGAACCGCTGCTCACCGTCATCAATACGGTCTCCTCGGCGATCTGGGCGATCTTTGCGCTGATCTGGTTCGGCCTCTCGAATTGGACCACCATCTTCGTGGTGTTCATGACCGCGATGCCGCTGATCCTCACCAATGTCTGGCAGGGGACGCGGACGGTGAACGTCGAGTTTGTCGAATTGGCCCAGACCTTCCGCATGTCGCGCCGGCAGGTCCTGACCAAGATCTATCTCCCCACCATTCTGCCGCCCTTCTTCTCCGGCGCCCGGCTGGCCTTCGGCTTCGGCGCCCGCGTGAGCCTGGTGGCGGAGAGCCTCGGTGCGACCAGCGGGATCGGCTACCGGCTGCGCCAGGCGGCCGATCTCGTCCAGACCGACCAGGTGTTCGCCTGGACCCTCACGCTCATCGCGCTGATGATCGTCCTCGAAACGCTCATCCTGAAGCCGCTCGAACGTCATCTGTTCAAGTGGAAGGAGCGCGTGCCGGGATGAACCGCCTCTCCCCCTGTCCCGTCAACCCATGAAACGGAGCCGCCAGATGAAACGGATTGGTCTGATTGCCGCCGCGCTGACGCTTGCGCTCGCCACCTCGGCCGCCGCCCAGAAGGTGCGCATCGGCTATTGGAGCTCCGGGGTCAGCCTCGGCTTCGGCTCGATTCTCGAGAACGGCAAGTTCATGGAAAAAGAGGGGCTCGAGGTCGAGTACAGCAAGTTCCCCGACGTGAACGCCCCGACCAAGGCCATGGCCGCCGGCGCGATCGACTTCGCGATCGGTGCCAGCGCCGGCACCTCCTTCAGCGTGATCACGGACGGCCTGCCGCTCAGCATCATCCTCGCTACCCAGGTCGCGGATCTCGACTTCGTCGTGATGGAGGATTCGCCGATCAAGTCGCTCTCCGAGCTGAAGGGCAAGAAGATCGGCATGTCGCCGTCCGGCAGCGCCACGGCGGCCATCACGGCGGCGATCCTCGATGCCAATTACGGCATCAAGCCGAGCGATTTCACCACCGTCCCGGGCAACGATCCGCGCCTCGCGCAGTTTCTGGTTCAGAAGGACATCGATGCGGCCGCCCTGCGCACCGTGACCATCGCTCTGCTGCCCGACGTCAAGCTCAGGAAGCTCGGCACCTTCCGCGAGGAGTGGAAGAAGATCACCAAGCAGGATGCGCCGCCGGTGCTCGGGGTCGGTTTGATCCGCAACGACTGGATGAGCGCAAATCCCGACGGGGCAGCCAAGATCGTGGTGGCGATGCGCAAGGCCTACGAGTTCGGCAAGACGGACAAGGCGGCGGTGGCCAAGGCCCTGATCGAGAGCGCCAACATCAAGGCGGACGACGCCCGGGCATACGCCGCGCTCTGGGACGGAATCTACACGGTCAGCATGGAGCCCGCCGACGTCGCCTCCTTGAAGGCGGAGTTCGAGGTCTTCAAAAGCGTCGGCGCGGTCAAGGGCACCCTGCCGGATTCGGGCCTCGTCACGGCTCCGTACGAAAAGTCCAAGACCATGAAGTGACCCCGATCGCGACCAGCCGTTCTGGCGGCGTCGCCATCCGAGTGGTGAAAAACGTTGTCTGTCAGTGAGTTCGTGCCTGAGAGGCCGGCCGGTCGAGTGCCGGCCGGCCGCCGCAGGCACCCTAAGTTTTCCTCCGGCCCAGCGCCCAAGCAAGAGACGTTGCCAATGACTGCGACCATGAAGGCCCTGCTGCTCAAGCAGCACGGGGATCTCGATGCCTTGACCGTCGTCGAGGATCATCCCATCCCGGTTGCCGGGCCGGGACAGGTAGTGATCCGCGTCCGCGCCTCCTCCTTCAACTATCACGACGTGTTCACCGTGAAGGGCATGCCCGGCATCAAGGTGCCGCTGCCCGTGATCATCGGCCTCGATATGGCCGGTGAGATCACCGAACTCGGCGAAGGCGTAACCGACTGGAAGATCGGCGATCGCGTGCTGGTCAATCCGCTCAATCCGGCCAAAGGCCTGATGGGCGAGATGCTGGACGGCGGCATGGCGCAATATTGTGCCGTAACTGCCGGGCAGCTGATCCCGATGCCGCCCGACGTCAGCTTTGTCGACGCCGCCTCGCTGCCGGTGGCCTATGGCACCGCGCACCGCATGATCGTCACCCACAACACCATCAAGAAGGGCGACAAGGTCCTGGTGCTCGGCGCCTCCGGCGGCGTCGGCACGGGCAGCGTCATTCTCGCCAAGCATCTCGGCGCCGAGGTGATCGCCTGCGCGGGCAGCGACGACAAGATGGCCCGCCTGAAGGAGATCGGCGCGGATCACGTGATCAATTACCGCGAGACCGACTTCTCCAAATGGGCGGTCGAGAAGTTCGGCAAGCCGCAGCGCCGCACCTATGAAGGCGGCGTCGACGTGGTGATCAACTTCACCGGCGGCGACACCTGGATCCCTTCGCTCCGCTGCATCAAGCGTGGCGGCAAGCTGCTGGTCTGCGGCGCGACCGCGGGCTTCGATCCGAAGGAAGATCTGCGCTACATCTGGAGCTTCGAGATCAACATCGTCGGGTCGAACAGCTTCTACCACGAAAATCTGGCGGCCCTGATGGACATGATCCAGGCGGGAAGCCTCAAGCCGGTGATCGACAAGGTCCTGCCGCTGGAGGAGGCGGCCGAGGGGCTGCGGCTGATCCGCGACCGCGAGGTCATGGGCAAGGTCGTGGTCACGCCCTGACCGCCATGCCGCGCCTCGATCATGTGGTGGTGAACACCCTCAAGGACATGCCGGCGGCGGCGGCGGTCTTCGCGGCGCTGGGCTTTACGCTCACGCCGCTGGGCCGTCACTCGCTCGGCTCGATCAACCATCTCATGATGACGCCCGGTCCCTATCTGGAACTCGTCGGCGTCCCGGAGGCGGGGCTCCAGCGCCAGGAGGTGCTGGACAGTCCCTTCGGGTTGAACGGCCTCGTCTTCACGACCGACAATGCCGATGCGACGTGCGACCGCCTGCGCGCCGCCGGCCTTCCCGCCACCGACCCGGTCGCCTTTTCGCGGCCGGTGGAGATCGACGGCGAAGTCGTGGAGGCGCGCTTTCGCACCGTGCGCCTCCCCGCCGCTTTGGTGCCCGCCGGGCGGGTCTATTTCTGCCAGCACCTCACGCCGGACTATGTCTGGCGCCCCGAATGGCTGACCCATCCGAACGGCTTCCGTGCCATCGACCGCTTTCAGGTGGCGAGCCGCGATCCCGCGTCGGATGCCCGGCTGTTCGCGCTGCTGTGCGACGCGCCGGCCGAGACCGAGGGCTCCGTCTGGCGCGTCGACGGTGACGGGTTCCGGATCGAGATCGAGGAGGGGCCGGCGCCCCGCTTCGTCACGTTCGACCTCGTGTTCGACAGCCTCGACGAGATCGCACGCCGCGCCGGGCGCCTCCCGGGTGCCGTCTGGCAGCGGCTGGGCGCGGACGCCGCGCGCCTGGCCCTTCCCGCCTTTGACCTGACTATGGAATGTCGGAGTATCCGATGAGTGCCCCACAAAATCTCGGCGCGTTCGTCAACCGCGATGGCAGTCCAGACAAGCCGGTCATCATCGGCCTCGATGGCGAAAACCGCGAAACGGTGCTGACGCGCAGCGCCCTCGACGAAATGGCCGATGCGATCGCCCGCGGGCTCCTGAAAGGGGGCCTCGTGCGGGGCGATCGGGTGGCGATCCTGTCGGCCAACCGGCCGGACTATGTGGCAATCATCCTCGGCGCGATGCGGGCGGGCATTGTCCCGGTGCCGGTCAATTTCAAATTCCCGCCGGCCATCATCGCCCATGTCATCAAGGATTGCGGTGCGCGGCTCGTGGTCGGGGACGCGCCGCGGCTGGCGGCGATCGACGCCGCGGACTTTCCCGGCGTCGCCTTCGCCGCCTTCGAGGCGGACGGGTTGGCCGGCTGGCTCGATCCCGGTCCGTTCACGCCGATCGTGCCGCGTCCCGACGAGCCTGCGCTGAGCCTCTATACGTCGGGATCGACGGGGCGGCCCAAGGGCGTCCTGCTGTCGCACGAATCGCACTCCTGGGTGGTGCGCACCCGCATGGCGGAGAACGACCTTTCAAACGAGCGCGTCCTCATCGCGGCGCCACTCTATCACATGAACGCGCTCGCCCTTTCGCTGCTGGTCTGCGCCAGCGGCGCGACGGCGGTGATGCTGCCGCAATTTCAGGCGGTGCAATATATCGAGGCGATCAGCCGCTATCGGTGCACCTGGCTGACCGCCGTGCCGCCGATGATCGCCATGATGCTGCGCGAGCGGGATGCGCTCGCCAAGGCGGACTTGTCCAGCGTGCGGCTGGTGCGCATGGGCTCGGCCCCGGTAAACGATGCGCTCGCGGGACAGGTCCGCGCGCTCCTGCCGAACGCCCGCATCGTCAATGCCTATGGCACCACGGAGGGCGGGCCGATCGTCTTCACCGACCACCCGGCGGGACTGCCGACGCCGATCGCTTCGGTCGGCTATCCCCATCCGGAAGTGGCGGTGCGGCTGGTGGGGCCGGAGGCGCCGGATCACGGGGTTCTCCAGCAGAAGAGCCCGGCCGTCATGCTCGGCTATCACAACCGCCCGGATGTCCGTATGCCGATCTCGTCCGACGGCTATTACGACACGGGGGACGTGTTCCGACGCGACACCGACGGCTTCTTCTATTTCGTGGGGCGTGCCGACGACATGTTCGTGAGCGGGGGGGAGAACATCTTTCCCGGTGAGGTCGAGACGGTGCTGGAGACGCACCCCGACATCCTCCAGGCCTGCGTGGTGCCGGTCGACGACGAGATCAAGGGGCAGAAGCCGGTAGCCTTCGTGGTGCGGCGCCCCTTGGCCGACCTCGACGAGGAGGCTGTCAAGCGTCACACGCTGGCCAATGCCCCCGCCTATCAGCATCCCCGGCGGGTCTGGTTCGTGGAGGCCATGCCGCTCGCCTCGACCAACAAGATCGACCGCGCCGCCCTGCGCCAGCGCGCCGAGGCCGAGCTCAAGACCGTTTCCTGAACGCGAGAGAGCCGGATTTGGCGGGCATCAGGCCCGACCAAATCCGGCTCTCTGCGTCCTGCGTTCGAGACGGCGGTCGGACTGCTCCGCCCGCCGTCTCGGCTGTCAATCGGGCAAAGCGAGGTCCGACCAGATCGCCTCGGTGAGCCGGGTGAAAGCGGGGTCGGATCGCATCGAGCGCATGTGACGCGGCCGCGGCAGGGTCACCTTGTAGTCCGCGACGATGCGGGCCGGCCGCGCGCTGAACACCACCACCCGATCGGCGAGCGCGACGGCCTCCTCGATGTCGTGGGTGACGAAGATGATGGAGCGTCGCTCCGCCTCCCACACCCGCAGCAATTCGAGACCCATGGCGATCTTGGTCTGATAGTCGAGCGCGCCGAACGGCTCGTCCATCAGCATCAGCGAGGGCTGGTAGGCGAGCAGGCGGCCGAGCGATACGCGCTGGCGCATGCCGCCCGAGAGCTGACGCGGCCAGGCATCCTCGAACCCGTCGAGGCGGAGCAGCCGGATCAATGCTGCGATCCGCTCCGGGCGCTCCGCCGCCGGGGTGCCGCCGAGTTCGGCGCCGACCGCAATGTTCCCGGAGACCGTCCGCCAGGGCAGCAGCGCGTCCTTCTGGAACATGAAGCCGACCCCGGGTGGAGGGGCGGTGACGTCGCGCCCATCCACCATCACCCGGCCGCCCGAAGGCTTCAGCAGGCCGCAGAGGGCCCGCAGGATGGTCGACTTTCCGGACCCGCTCGGTCCGACCACGGCGACGAACTCGCCTTCCCCGACGCTCATCGATATGCCCGAAATCACCTCCAGGGGCGGCAGGTCCGGGCGCGGGAAGGAGATCTTCAGGTCGCGCAATTCGGCGCGGACCCGTGCCGGTGCGGGCGTGGCTTCAAGTGGCGGGACAGCCGCCAGGGTCGCGGTCAGCGCCATGTGACGAGCCTCCGTTCGATGAAGCCGATCAGCTGATTGGCGAGCATGGCGAGCACCATCAGCACGGTGAGGCCGGTGAAGACCCCGGTCGTGTCGAGCTGGCCGCCGGAACTTTCGACATACCAGCCGAGGCCGCGATTGGCGCCGATGAGCTCGCCCACCACCGCCCCGATCAGCGCCAGGCCGACGCCGATCCGGAACGAAGCGACGATCCAGGGGACGACGGCCGGCAGAAGCACCCGACGGATCAGATAGAACCGGCCGGCGCGCATGGACTTCATCAGGTCGAGATGGTCCGGGTCGATCGTGCGCACCCCCTCCATGACATTCAGGAGGAAGATGAAAACGACCATCGTGAAGGCCATCATGACCTTCGACAGGAGGCCGATGCCGAACCACAGGATGAACAGCGGCGCCAAGGCGACGCGCGGGAGGCCGTAGAGCCCCATCACCACAGGATCGACGGTGCGTGCGACGCGCGGGGCGCGGGCGAGCACGATGCCGAGCGGAATGCCGACCAAGGCGGCCAGCAGCAGGCCGGCCGCCGCTTCCTGGACCGTGGTGCTGGTATGCACCCAGAGCTCGCCGGAGACCGCGAGCTCCCACAGCCGCACGGCGATCAAGCTCGGCCGGCTGCTCCAGAAGGGATTGAACAGGGTGCGGGAGGCAAGCTCCCACAGCCCGAGAAGTGCCAGGATGAAAGCGAGCTGCGCGAGCGCGGTCGGGCTGATCCCGAAGGATCGCCGGCGCGCGGGCGCTGCGACGCGCTCTTCCGTCAGGGTTGCGGTGTCGGTCATCTGCGGGCTCACTTCGGCAGATAGGTCGTCACCATGATGTCGTCGTACGGAATCGCCTTCAGTCGGGGGTCCGCCGCCATCATCATCTTCATCAGGGTGTCGTAGCTCGCCCGCGTCATCAGGCCGTCCTTGGAGAGATAGCCGTTGGTCACGTCGGTCGCGATTTGGGCGAGCAGGGCCTCATCCTTGAGTCCCGGGAACATTTCCTTCACCGCCGGATAGATGATGGTCTTGTCCTCCTGGATCAGCTTCATGGCCTTGACCACGGCACGCGTGATCTTCGCGGCCTTTTCCGGATTCGCCTTCAGCCACGTGTCGGTGACGACGAGATCCTGGGCCGGATAGGCCATGCTGCGGAAGTCCTCGATAATCTTGTAGGCGCCCTTGTCCGCCATGGTGATCTGGATGTCGGGCGTCGTGAACATGCCGGCGGCAATGGCACCGGCCTGCAATGCCGCGCGCTGGGCCCCGGCGCGGCCGACCGCGAGGATTTCGAAGTCCTTGTCGGGATCGAGTCCGGCTTCCTTGATGGCATAGCGGATCGTCGTGTCGGTCAGGCTGCCGGCGGACGTGATGCCGATCTTCTGACCTTTCAGGTCCGCCAGGCTCTTGGCCTTGGACCCGGCTGCGCCGATCAGGGCGTAGCTGTGCTGGTCTGCGAGGCCGACCAGAACCTTGCCGCCGAGCCCGCGCTCCTCGAGCCGGATGGCATGGTCGGCGGCGCAGATGCAGACGTCCAGGCTGCCGGCGGCGAGCGCCTGCGCAGCCGGAGCGCCGCCTTTGAAGTCGAGCCGCTCATATTTGAGGCCTTCGGCGGCAAACAAGCCCTTCTGCTCCGCGACGATGACCGGCAGGGACCCCGCCGATACCTGGGCGGCACCGAACTTGACGACTTCCTGGGCCTGGGCCGGAAGTGTCAGGCTGCCCAAAGGCAGAATGGCGGCCGCAACAATAAGCGTCCTGAGTTTCTGATACATGGTGTCGCCCTCTGGTAAGACGAGTGGAAGTGAGGTTCCAGTCCTAAGGCGTTGCCGCAGCTTGTGCCGCAGTCATTGTATAATCTCGGGTCGTCGGCTTGGATTCTATAGGGTCCGGCGGCGGTCCCCATCTCTCCCTTTTTTCGGTGGTGTCGTCATTGTGAACGGCGACGCACAGCGCCGCCGTTCCAGCTCTCACGCGCGCGTCACGCGCCGGGCGGCTTGGCGGCGAAGGCGGAGCCGCGCAGGCACATGCGGCCCCGCGGATCCTGCCACAGCCGCTCTGTGGCGTGCAGAAGGCCGAGGGCCCGCGCCACCACCGGGAAGTCGTATGTGCCGAACGCTTCCGCGATGTCGGTATAGTAACGCGGCGCCGCGCCGATCATCTCGGCGATCGCTTCGGCGAGCTTCGCGACCTCGGCATCGGAGGCCGATGCCCCGGCCGGATCCGCCTTGCCGCGCTCGTAATCCGAAATTTTCGCCGTGTCGGCATAGGCATAGGCGATGCGTTCGAAGCGCTCCTTGGGAATGCCTTCGGAAATTGTCGCGTCGATGCCGACCTTGGCGGTGGTCGGGACAATTCCGGGCGGGGTCGGGGGCAGGCTCGGATCGAGCGGCTTGCCGCGCGCGCCGGTGATCACGACGATGTCCTTGTCGCCCTGGACGCGGGTTGCGATCGCCCATTCGACGTCCATCGGATTGAAGACGTCGATGTCGTCGTCCACCACCACCACATGCTTGAGGTCCATCACCGACAGCGCGGCGAGCAGTGCGTTCTTGCCTTCGCCCGGCTGCTTTTTGATGGAGATGACGGCGTGCCAGAAGGCGCAGCCGCCAAGCGTCACGTTGATGTCCTTCACATTCACGCCGGCGGTCTTCAGCGCCTGGCGGATCGCCGCATAGCGCGTCGGCGCCGCGAGCCAGGTGTTCTCCCAAGGCATGTGGAGCGCGTAATAGATCGCGTCCTTGCGCATCGAAATCGACTTCACCCGCACCAGCGGATTCCAGTGCAGCCCGCCCATCAGGCGCGTGAATTCGCCGAACCGGCCTTCCGGATAGACCCAGCCGGTGGGCAGGATCTCGGCCTCCAGCACGATCTCGGCATCGGCGATATAGGGCACGTCTATGGTGCGGCACGGGGCGAGGTCGACCGGTCCGCCGCGCAAGCCGCCGGAAATCGCCATTTCGTCCACGCCGAGCGGGGCACGGAAGCCGGAGCCCATGATCTCGTAGGGATGGGTGCCGATGGAGATCGAAATCGGGCAGGGCCGTCCCGCCTCATAGGCCCTTTGCGCGAACAGGCGCATATTGTTGGGCGTGACGATGTCGATCCCGGTGAGGTTCTTCTCCTTGACGATGAAGCGGTAGATGCCCGCGTTCAGCCCATATTCCGGGTCGCGGGCGATCACCACGCCGGCCGTGATCATCGGCCCGCCGTCATAGATCGAACTCATGGGGATCGGAAGGCGGTAGAGGTCGACATCGTCGCCCTCCATCACCACCTCCTGCGTCGGCGAGGTGTTGACGCTGTTGGAAGGGACCGGCCGGTCGATGGCGGCCTTCAGCTTGGCCTCGATCTCGGGATAGGCGGTGCAGCCGAGCGACATGATCGCCCGCTTCTGGGAGCGGATGATGCCCGAGACCACCGGCATGTCGTAGCCGATGACGTTATGGAAGAACAACGCCTTGTCCGACTGGTCGACCAGCGTCGCGATGTGGCGGATGTCGACCTTCTGGTGCAGGTCGATGAGTTCGCCGGCATCGCGCAGGCGGCTGAGGAACTCGCGAAAGGTCTCGGTATCGTGCCGCATTGTCCGCGCTCCGCGGCGCGCCCCATGAAGGGGCCGCGCCTGTGAAAAAGGCCCGGCATCGCTGCCGGGCCCTGGATCATTTGGTCGTCGTGGCGTAGGTGCCGCGGCCGCTGGCGACGAGCTTGCCGTCTGCGTCCTCGACATAGGCTTCGCAGGTCGAGAAGGTGGAGCCGAGCCGCACCACTTTGCCCCGCACGGTCAGTGTCCCCTTCATGGCGGGGCGGTGATAATCGACCCGCAGGTCCACCGTGGGATAAGGCCGGCCGAGCTTGGTCGTGGCGAGCGCCCAGTCGGCGACGAGGTCCACCAGGGTGGCGAGGATGCCGCCATGGGTGTAGCCGACGTCGGGATTGACGACCATTTCCTCGCGCCAGGGGCACGTCACCACGATCTCGCCGTCCTTCGCCTCGGTCACGGCGAGGCCGAGCCAGCGGTGGAAGGGGCCGCGCGTGATGCGGGCGTTCAAATCGGCGAGGTCGGGCCCGGCCTTGGTTTCGGTTTCGCTCATGACACTCTTCTCCTCAATTTCTGCGCGTCACGGCGCAACGATCACTTTGCCGATCACTTCCCGCTCCTCGATCAGGCGCAGGGCTTCGGCGGATTGGTCGAGCGGCAGCACGCGGTCGATCACCGGCTTCAGCTCGCCTTTGGCGACATGGTCGAGCAGCGCGACGAGATCTTCGCGCGCCCAGCTGTTCGAGCCCAGGATCTTCAATTCGAAGGTCCAGATGAAGCGCAGATCCTCGACCGGATTAAAGCCGGCGGTGGCGCCGCAGGTGAGCAGCTTGCCACCGCGCTTCAGCGCGCGCAGCGAAGGCACCCAGGTGTCGCCGCCGGTGAAGTTCACCACCACGTCCACCCCGCCATCATACGTGCGGCGATGCGGCTTGCCGTAGCGCGCATAGACCTCCTTGGCGAAGTCGGTCTTGGTATAGTCGATCACCTCGTCGGCGCCGATCTCGCTCAGCTTGGCGAGCTTGGCTTCGCTCGAGCCGCAGGCGATGACATGGGCGCCCGCGAGCTTGGCGAGCAGCACCGCGCCGGTGCCCACCCCGCCCGAGGCGCCGAGCACCAGAACTTTGTCGCCCGCCTTCACGCCGCCATTGGCGAACATCATGCGATAGGCCGTGCCATAGGCCACCGGGAGGGCCGCCGCCTGTTCGAAGGTGACGCCGTCGGGCATGGGCACGAGCTGGTGCGCCCGCACCTTCACATATTCGCCGAGCCCGCCATCCGTGGTCTCGCCCATCAGCCCGCCTTCGACGCGGTTGATCGGATCGACCAGCACGCGATCGCCGATCTCGACCCCTTCGACCCCTTCCCCGAGCGCCGACACTTCGCCGGCGATGTCGAGCCCGGGGACGACCGGAAGAGCGAGCTTGATGCCGGGCATGCCGCGCCGGGTGAACACGTCGTGATAGTTCAGGGAGCTGGCCTTGACCCGCAGGACCACGTCGCCGGGACCGGGCTGGGGCTGATGCCAGTCCTCGACATAGACCAGGTTTTCCGGGCCGCCATGGGCCTTCACGATTGCCGCCTTCACCTGCGCTCCTCCAGATCCGAAACCTTGCGACAGCAAGCGCTGTCGCCGATCGGGATCATGATACATAGCTTGCTATTCAAGTCCAGACGTAAGGCTCACTTAATTTCTTCGGCCGTTTCCGCCGCCGGCTCCCCGAGATCGGCTTCCAGCCGCGCCGCGAGATCGATCAGCGTGTTGCGAAGCGCGGCCTGATCGGCGGGCGACAAACCGTCGAGGGCAATCCGGTTCACCTCCGCGGCATTGCGCACGGCGGCTTGGGCGCGGCAGATGCCGAGTTCGGTGAGGTGAACGGTCGAGAGGCGCCCATCCTCCGTGCTTTGGCGGCGCGTGATCAGGCCGTCGCGTTCCATGCGCTTCAGCGTGTTGGCCATGGTCGCCTGCTCTATTCTCACGGCCTCGCACAGATCGCGCTGGCTCATTCCGTCCTGCAGCAGGAGTTCCACCGCGACCGGATATTGGCCCGGCAAGATGCCGTCCGCGCCGTTTCGCGCCTTCAGCGACTGCGCCATCAAGCGGGCGATGAGATTGACGAGATAGCCGAGCGTCATGCGGTGCAGCGGGTCGGTATCGAAGCCGGGCGCACCCTGCGCCTCCGGCTTCCGCTTCGCCTTCGCTGCCATGCCTTCGCTCCTCCTGGTCTTCGCGGCACTCTGGCCTAAATCAAGCGCGCCGCTAACGAAATATCGACGGGGCGCTTGAAGGGTCGCGCCGGTCTTGAAGAATGAAATTCTCCTGTCTGACGTGATATGAGAATCTAAATCCTCATTTCTTCGGATCCCCGCATGACCGATGCCATCGACTGCAAAATCCTCGACTTGCTCCAGCAGGACGCCACGCTTCCGGTGGCGACCATCGCCGACAAGGTCGGGCTGAGCTCGACGCCCTGCTGGCGTCGCATCAAGAAACTCGAAGAAGAGGGGCTGATCCTGCGCCGCGTGGCGCTGCTCGACCGGCGGAAGGCGAATGTGCCGCTCACCGTCTTCGTTGCGGTGAAGGCGCCGCGCCACGCGATGGAATGGCTGGAGGGATTCCGCCGCGCCATCATCGACATCTCCGAAATCGTCGAGGCCTGGCGGCTGACCGGCGAGACCGACTATCTGCTGCGCCTCGTCGTGCCGGACATCGAGACCTATGACGCGGTCTATCAAAGGCTGATCTCCCGCCTGGATTTTTCCGATGTCAGTTCCTCCATCGCGATGGAGGAACTGAAATTCACCACGGCGGTCCCCACGACCTATCTGGCCCGGTAAAGTGCCGGTGTCAGGCCGCGGCCGCATCGGGCAAGCGGGCCGATAGGCAGAAGTCCACGGCCTTGTCGGCATGCAGCAGGGTGGAATCGAACGTCGGCAGATCGAGATCCTCGGGGCCGATCAGCAGCCCGATCTCGGTGCAGCCGAGAATCACGCTGTCGGCGCCGGCCGCCCGCCCCTTGGCGATGATGTCGAGATAGCTCTGCCGGGATTCGGGCCGGATCACGCCGCGGCACAATTCCTCGAAAATGACGTCATGGACCACGCCGCGATCCGCGGCGTCCGGCACCATCGGGGCAAGGCCGTGGTGCGCGCGCATGCGGTCGAGATAGAAGCCGTGCTCCATCGTATAGCGGGTGGCGAGCAGGAGCGGTTTGCGCGCGCCGGCCGCGATCAGCGCCTCGGCGGTGATGTCGATGATGTTGAGCAGCGGCACCGAGACGCTGTCCTGAACCGCGTCGGCGAGCTTGTGCATGGTGTTGGTGCAGATCAGCAGACAGCGCGCCCCGGCGCCTTCGAGGCCGCCGGCGACGGTGCGCAGGGCTGCGGTCGCGGCATCCCAATCGCCGGCCTTCTGCATGCCGACAATGTCCTCGAAATTCACGGAATGCATGAGGACGGGCGCCGAGTGGAGCCCGCCCAGGCGGTCCCGCACCTGCTCGTTGATGCGGCGATAATAGACCGCCGTGCTTTCCCAGCTCATCCCACCGATCAGGCCGATCGTGCGCATCGCGACTCCTTCAGGCTGAGGGAGCGGCCCGCGCTCCGGTCGTGGCTATTAGAGCGGGAGGCGGGCGCACGGGGGCTGCAAATTTCGGGAAAATCCCGCCGGAAATTAGAAATAATTACTCGGAAAATGTCGATTACTAGGACTGAATAACGCGTACTACGAAATTGTTAGAACTTCGATCCTCCAAACCCCGGTCCCGCGCATCGGCGCTCTGGAACGGGAGCCGGCGGCGATGCTACAAGCGGGGCAGGTCCGGCGGGAGCCGCTCGCGCGTCCGCCGGGCTGCGACGAACTCGGCCGTTCGGGCCGGTCGCACCGGGACCCCGCCAAGAGTCGCCCCGCCATGAATCGCCCCGCCCTGAATCTCTCCGCTCTGGATTATCGCAGCTCCTATCCGATGGCCCGGCCGCCGGTCTTCGGCCGGAGCATGGTGGCCACCTCGCAGCCGCTCGCGGCGCAGGCCGGTCTCGCCATGCTGGCGAAAGGCGGCAATGCGGTCGATGCCGCGATCGCCACCGCGATGGCGCTGACCGTCGTCGAGCCCTCCGGCTGCGGCCTCGGCAGCGACGCCTTCGCGATTCTGTGGGACGGCACGCAGCTGCACGGTCTCAATGCCTCGGGGCGCGCGCCCGCCGATTGGACGACGGAACGGTTCGCCGGGCGCAGCGCCATGCCGGAACGGGGCTGGGACGCGGTCACCGTCCCCGGCGCGGTCTCGGCCTGGATCGCGCTGTGGCGCCGCTTCGGCACGCTGCCGCTCGCGACGCTCGCCGAGCCGGCCCTGCGCTTCGCCCGGGAGGGCTTTCCGGTTTCGGTGCAGGTGTCGCGTCTGTGGGCCAATGCCGCGCCGCTGCTCGGACGCCAGCCGGGCTTCGCCGAGGCCTTCCTTCCGAACGGCCGGCCGCTGGCAGCCGGAGAAATCTTCCGCAATCCCGATCTCGCCGCCAGCCTGGAAGCCATCGTCGCGACCGAAGGCGAGGCGTTCTACCGCGGCGCCCTCGCCGAGCGGATGGTCGCCCATGCCAAAGCGTGCGGCGGTGCGATGCGGCTCGACGATCTCGCGGCGCATCGCGCGGATTTCGTCGACACCCTCTCCCAGCCTTATGCGGGGGCGGTGGTGCACGAATTGCCGCCGAACGGGCAAGGCATCGCCACCCTGATCACGCTCGGCATTCTCGATGCGCTGGGGGTCGGCGCCGCGCCGGTGGATTCGCTGGAAACCACCCACCTCATGATCGAGGCGACCAAGCTCGCCCTCGCCGACCTCGACCATTATGTCGCCGACCCCGATGCGATGACCATCGATCCGCGCAGCCTCCTCGATCCGGCCTATCTCGCCGAGCGGGCGCGCGAGGTGTCGGCCAGCGAAGCCCGGCTTCCGAGTTTCAAGGGGCCGAAGCCGGGCGGCACGGTCTATCTCTCGGCCGCCGACGCGAACGGCATGATGGTCTCGTTCATCCAGTCCAATTATATGGGCTTCGGCTCGGGCGTCGTGGTGCCGGGCACCGGGATCAGCCTGCAGAATCGCGGCACGTCCTTCACGCTCGATCCCGCCCATCCCAATTGCGTCGCGCCGGGCAAGCGCCCGTTCCACACCATCATTCCCGGCTTCGTCATGGACGGCGGGGGCGCGCCCCTGATGTCGTTCGGCGTGATGGGGGGACCGATGCAGGCGCAGGGGCACACCCAGATGGTCCTGCGCACCCTGAAATACGGCCAGAGCCCCCAGGCCGCGGCGGATGCGCCGCGCTGGCGCGTCGTTCAGGGGCGCAAGGTGGCGGTGGAGCCGGGCCTCGGCGCCGAGCTGATCGAGGGGCTGGCCAAGCTCGGCCACGAGATCGTCGTGGAACCCCCCGAGGCGGTGTTCGCCTTCGGCGGCGCGCAGCTCGTGTTGCGCGGTGCGGACGGGGCCTATGTCGGCGGGTCCGACAGCCGCAAGGACGGGCAGGCGGTCGCCTTCTGACCGCGTCCGCCCGCCGGCGCGCTCAGGTCGAGCCTCGGGCCGAGTCTCAGACCAAGCCTGCGGCCTGCGCTCCCGCGAGCGCGGCGCAGAACAGAACCCCGTCATGCAGCGCGAGGGCGAGCCGGCCCGACGCCCCGGCCTCGCGCAGCCAGGCCGTCGTGCCGACGGTGGCGATGCACCAGCCCGCGCCGGAGAGCAGCAACGCGGCGCCCAGGCCGGGACCGGTCTGGGTCGCGGCGCCGAGCGCCAGCGCCGCGGCGCACAGCGACCCGCCGGCCAGAGCCAGGACCGGGCCCGGCACCCGGCCGGCGATCCACATGAGCGGCACGGCCGGGCCATACATGGCGAGGACGTGGAGGGCGACGAAGCCGAACACCGCGCCTTCGCCGACGCCGCAGGCGACGAGCTTGGCGGGGGAACCCGCCATCAGCGCGCTCATGGCGAACCAGGCGAGCGCGCCGGCCGCTGTGGGCCAGAGAAGGGGCCGGAGCGATCCGCCGGGCTGGGCGGCGGCTTCGGAAACGGGATCCGGCGCGAGCCGCACGGCGACCCCGAGCGAAGCGACATGGGCGAGCGCGGCGAGCGCCGCCGCGCCGACCAGGAAATAGGGCGCGACCAGCGCCTCGGCGGCCTGAACGAGGGCGGGGCCGGCCAAAGCCGCGAGCACCCCGCCGGCCAAGACGCCGGCCGCCGCCGCGCCCGGTGCGCCGGACGTCGCCGCCGCCTCGTGCCGATAGAAGAAGGAAAAGCCCTGCGCCATGCCGAGCCAGAGCCCGCCGATGCAGGCGAAGGCGAACTGGCGGTTCAGAAGCCCGAGCGCGAGCAGGGCGCCGCCCGCAATGCCGAGCGAGGCGCCGAGCGCGAATCCCGCGCGCCGCCCGAATGCATCGCGCAGGAAGGAGGCGGGGAAGGAGGCGAGGGCCGCGCCCAGCATCAGCGCCGCGAACGGCCAGGTGACGAGGGCGCCTTCGGGCGCCAGCAGGGTTCCCGCCAGCGGCAGAACGGTCGCGGCGATGGTCTGCGCCAGCACGGCGAAGGCGAAGCCCGCCGTCAGCGCGAACCGGCCCGCCGGGCGGCGCGCATTGTCGTTGGCGGGCGGCGCCGCGGCCCCGTCGCAGGCGCAGATCAGCATGCCCGCGCGCAACGGCGCACTCATCGCTCGATATCCTCGTCCGAGAGGATGCGCCGCGCGGCGCCGTCGAGATCCTCATATTGCCCCGCGCGCAGGCACCACAGGAAGGCGAAGAGGCCCGCCACCCCCAAAGCCAAAGCGAGGGGGACGAGATAGATCAGGACGTTCATCGCGTGCCCTCCGGCGGCTTTTCCCCGGTGTGGGCCGGACGGGTTGGTTCGGGATGCGCCGATTTGGGTTTCGCCGATTTGGGATTCGCCATGCGCAGGGCGTTCAGCGTCACCAGAATCGAGGAGCCCGACATGGCGAGCGCAGCGACCAGCGGCGTGACATAGCCCCCGATCGCCAATGGAACGGCGACAAGATTGTAGGCGAGGGCGAGGCCCAGATTCTCGCGGACGCGGCGCATGGCGCGGCGCGCGCCGTCGACCGCGGCGAGGACCGGCGCGAGGCCGGAGCCGAGGAATTCCGCATCCGCCTGCGCCTTGGTGAGGGCCGCCGCATCGACCGGCGAGAGGGAGACGTCGGCGGCGGCGAGGCTCGGGGCGTCGTTGAGCCCGTCACCCACCATCAGGACGCGACGGCCCTGCGCCTTCATCGCCGCCAGCGCGGCGATCTTGTCCCCGGGCTGCAGGCCGGCGCGCGCGTCCGCGATCCCGAGGGCCGCCGCAATCGGGGCGACGGCTTCGGGCCGATCTCCGGAGAGGATGACCAGATTCAGGCCCCGGGCGCGCAGCGCCGCGATGACCTCCACCGCGTCCGCACGCAGCACCTGATCGATGCCGATGACGAGGCCGCGCGCGCCGTGCCGCACCCCGATCAGCGAGGCGGTCGCCGGCAGGCCGGAGGGCAAAGCGAGCCCGCAGAAGGCGAGACTGCCGAGCCGGGCCGGCACGCCGTCGACCTCGGCACTGATTCCGGCTCCCGGGCTTTCCGTGACGTCGGGAAAGGGGCCATCCGCCGCGTCCCGGGCGAGAACGGAGGCGAGCGGATGCCGGCTCGAAAGCGCGAGGCGGAGGGCCAGCGGCAGCAAAGCGGCATCCGCGCCGGGTGCGAGCCGGACCGCCGGCTCCGGCAGCGTGAGGGTCCCGGTCTTGTCGAACACCACCGTGTCGATGCCCGCCAGGCGCTCCAGCACATCGGGCGCGCGCACCAGCAGCCCGGCGCGGAACAGCGCCCCGGTGGCCACCACCTGCACCGCCGGCACGGCGAGCGCGAGGGCGCACGGGCAGGTGATGATCAGGACCGCGACCGCGATCATCGCCGCATCGTGCAGGCTCGCGCCGAGCATCAGCCAGCCCGCGGCCGAGAGGAGGGCCGTGAGATGGACGACCGGGGCGTAGGCCGCGGCGATCCGGTCGGCGAGCCGGACATAGGTGCTGCGGCCGGTCAAGGCGGCGTCGAGGAGGCGCTGGACGTCGTCGAGCAGCGTGTCGGCCCCGCCCGCCGTGACGCGCACCGTCAGCGCGCCGGTTCCGTTGAGGCCGCCGGCATGGACGGGCGCGCCGGCTTCGACCAGACGCGGCAGGGTCTCGCCGGTGACCACGGGCTCGCTGACGCTGGACGCGCCGGCCGCAACCACGCCGTCCGCGCCGATCCGCTCGCCCGCGGGAACGAGGATCAGGTCGCCAGCCGCGAGCGCCTGGACCGGCACGCGGATCGTTCCGCCCGCCGGGTCGAGCCGGAGGGCGAATTCGCCGCGCAGCGCCGCCACGTTCGCCGCCTCGGCCCGCGCTTTGCGCCGGGCGGCATGGTCGAAATAGCGGCCGCAGAGCAGGAAGAAGAGCAGCATCAGCGCGCTGTCGAAATAGGCGTGCTCGGCATGCAGGGCCGTCTCGACCACCGACATGCCGAGCGCCAGCAGCACGCCGAGCGAGATCGGCACGTCCATGTTGAGCGTGTGCCGCCGGAGCGCGGCGAGCGCGCTGAGGAAGAAGGGCTGGCCGGCATAGGCGGCGGCCGGCAGCGCGATGAGGGCGGACAGCCAGTGGAACAGGTCGCGGGTTTCCGGGGTGATGTCGCTGACATTGCCGGCCCAGACCGACACCGAGAGCAGCATCACGTTCATCGCCGCGAAGCCGGCGACGCCGAGGCAGCGCAGCAGCCAGCGGGCGCGCTCGGCCTCCTCGTCCACGGCCCGCGGCGCGAAGGGATGGGCGCGGTAGCCGAGCGCCGAGAGCCGCTCAACCACCGCCCCGGCGCTCGCCTCCTCCGACCAGGCGACGGTGAGGCGGTGCGTCGTGTAATTCAGCCGGGCCCGCACCACGCCGGGCAAAGCGGCGAGCCCGCGTTCGATCTCGGAGATGGACGTGGCGTCCGCGACGTTCTCCACCACGAGATTCATCTGGGCGTGGCCGGCGGCGTCGCGCCCGACGAAATGGGAATAATCTGCGGCCTGCACGGTCGGCGGTCCCCGGCGCGCTCGGTCGATGGGTTCGAGACCGATTCCCCGATCGGGGCGTTTCAACCCGGTCGGATCAGGCTCTAGTCGAGCTGCACCCGGTTTCTGGACCGGAACAGGCGGCTGTCGCCTTGCGACAGGTCAAGGACGAGATCCCATTGTCCGGCGGCGGCCGGCAGAATGCCCGTATAGCGCCCGCCGCCCTCCTCCGAGAGCTGCGCGACCGCATCGCGCCGCGCATCGGTGGGGTGGGACAGGCGTGCGCGCACCTCGAGGCCGGGCAGCGGCCGACCGGCGGCGTCGCGCACGACGAGCGCCACCGTCCGGGTGTCGTCGCCGCGGCCGCGCACCTGCGCATCGACCTGCCAATGGCGCGCGGCCTGTTCCGCCGCGGCCTGCTCCTCGCCGCGGAAGGCGAGCCCGGCTTTGTAGGCGCTCGCGGTCTCGACGCCGCCGAACGTGCTCACGGCGAGCCGCGCCATCACCAGATTGACCCCCACCACCACGCCGAAGAAAGCGAGGATGGCAAACAGCACGACGCGGCCGGTCACCGGGCGCGGCGCGCCCTTTTCGAGCATGCTCATGGCGCTGACTCCGGCGGGCCGATGAAATGGTCCGTGACGTGCGCGGCAATCCCGGTCGCGGCGTCGCGGATGGTGAAGGTCACGGGGAGCGAAGCGGCGGGGGGCAGCGGCGCATGGGTGGTGACGAGCACCCGGATCTCGCGGGTCTGGTCCGGCCCCACCGTGACGCTCAGATCGCCGGCGGCCCCGACAATGTCGAGCCAGGCGCCCGGGACGCCGTCGACCGAAAGCCGGAAGCTGCGCTCGGTGAGCTTCTTGTTGGCAAGGCGCAGGGTGTAGGCGTTGCGGATCGCCCCGTCCGACAAGCGCACGAACAGGGGATTGCGATCATGGATCGCCGCCACGCCCTCGAGCTCGCGCCTGGCGAGGGCGGTGAGCATCAGGCCCGCCACGGCGAGGATCAGCACGGCATAGAGGATGGTGCGGGCGCGCACGATGTGGCGCACAAGCGGGCGGCCGGCGCGGCGGGCCTCCAGATTGGCCTCGCTGTCATAGGCGATCAGGCCGCGCGGACGCTCGATCTTGTCCATCACGGTGTCGCACGCATCGATGCACAGGCCGCATTGGATGCAGGCGAGCTGCGAACCGTTGCGGATGTCGACGCCGGTCGGGCAGACGACGACGCACTGGCTGCAATCGATGCAGTCGCCCGCCGGCAGGTGTGCCTGCCGTAGCGCCGCGGCCTTCTTGATCGAGTGGCGCGGCTCGCCCCGGTCGGCGCGATAGGAGACGTTCAGCGCATATTCGTCGGTGAGCGCGGCCTGGATGCGCGGCCAGGGGCACATATAGGTGCAGACCTGCTCGCGCATGTGTCCGGCGAGGACATAGGTGGTGAAGGTGAGAACGCCGATCGAGGCATAGGCGATGGCCGGCGCCTGGAACGTGGCGAGCTCGACCACCAAAGTCGGCGCGTCGGCGAAATAGAGCACCCAGGCGCCCCCCGTCCACCAGGCGATGATCAGCCACAAACTGTGCTTGAGGGTTTTGTGGGTGACCTTCTCCAGCGTCCAGGGCCCGGCATCCGCCCGCATGCGCGCGCGCCGGTCGCCCTCGATCACGCGCTCCACGGCGAGGAACAGATCGGTCCACACCGTCTGGGGGCAGAGATAGCCGCACCAGACGCGCCCGGCGACCGCGTTCATCAGGAACAGGATCAGCGCCGCGAGGATCAAGAGGCCGGCGACGTAGTAGAATTCCTGCGGCCAGATCTCCAGGAAGAAGAAATAGAAGCGCCGCGAGGGGAAATCGATCAGAACCGCCTGGTCGGGGGCGTCCGGGCCGCGGTCCCAGCGCACG
This sequence comes from Aquabacter spiritensis, assembly GCF_004346185.1. Classification (GTDB taxonomy): domain Bacteria; phylum Pseudomonadota; class Alphaproteobacteria; order Rhizobiales; family Xanthobacteraceae; genus Aquabacter; species Aquabacter spiritensis. The sequence goes on from NZ_SMAI01000003.1 coordinate 250,931, forward strand.
AAAGGCAGCAGATAATAGATCGCGAGCGTGACCGCGAGCACCGCCCATTTGATGCGGCGGAACCGCCCGTGGACGCGCTGCGGATAGATCTGCCGCCGCGCCTCGTAAAGCGGCTCGTCGTCCGCCTCGTCGTGCGCGGCGGGTTCGGTGCCGGTGGCATGAGCCGTCATGATGCGTGAGCCGCCGGTGCCGGCGGCGCCTCCTATTGTCCGCCGCCGAGCGTGTGCACGTAGACGGTGAGCGCCTTGATGGTGGATGCGGGCAGGCGGCTGCCCCAGGCCGGCATCACGCCGCCGCGGCCGTGCGCGATGGTCTGCACGATGGTCGCCTTGTCGCCGCCATAGAGCCAGATGCCGTCGGTGAGGTTCTTCGAGCCGAGCTCGACCTTGCCCTTGGCGTCGTCGCCGTGGCAGACGGCGCAATTGGCCTTGAACACGACCGCGCCCCGCGCCACCGCGGGCTCGCCCGCCGGCACCAGGCCGGACAGCGAGCGGACATAGTCCGCCACGTCCGACATCTGCGCCGGGGTGAGCACGCCGGCAAAGGCGATCATGTTGCCCTGGTGGCCCTTGTCGTCGCCGGCCCGCACGCCGTGCTCGATGGTCGCCTGGATCTGCGCGAGCGTGCCGCCCCACAGCCAGTCGTCGTCGTTCAGATTGGGATAGCCCTTCGCCCCGCCGCCGCCGGCGCCGTGGCACGGCGCGCAATTGTCGGCGAAGGCGACGCGGCCCTCGGCCCGGGCCAGCGAGAGCAGTGCCGGATTGCGCTCGATCTCGTCCAGCGGGACATTGGCGAGCCGCGCCGAGGAGGTCGCCCGCAGCGCGGTGAGGTCGGCGAGCTGGGTCTCGACCGCGGTGCGCGAATGCCAGCCGATCAGCCCGCCGGTGGCGCTCGAGATCAGCGGCCAGGCGGGATAGACGAACCAATAGCCCACCGACCAGACGATGCAGGCATAGAAGGTCCAGAGCCACCAGCGCGGCAAAGGCGTGTTCAGTTCGCGGATGCCGTCCCACTCGTGTCCGGTCGTGGACTTGCCGGTGGCGGAATCCACATGAGCGTCAGGGCTGTCGTGCGCGGTGCTCACGGGATCAATCCTCTTTCAGCGGGATCTGCGCGGCCTCGTCGAAGGCCTTCTTGCGCTTTTTCGACGGCCAGAACGCGTAGGCGACGACGCCGAGGAAGCCGATGAAGAAGATCAGCAGCCCCCAGGTCTGGGCGAAGGCGGCGAGGGACAGATAGGTCTCGCGCATGGCTCACCTCACATTCGCTTTGTCGTCGTAGAGCTTGAAGTCGACGAGGGTGCCGAGCATCTGGAGATAGGCGACGAGCGCGTCCGCCTCGGTGAGGCGCCCCGGATTGCCGTCGAAGTCGCGCACCTGCGCCTTGGGATAGCGTGCGAGCAAAGCGTCGCCGTCCGCCGCGTCCGTCGTCGCCTGCGTCTTCAGGTCGTCGCCCGCCGCCGCGATCATGTCGTCGGTATAGGGCACGCCCTCGAGCCGGAGGACCTTCATGTCCTGGGCGATGTGCTTGCCGTCGAGGCGGGTCTGCGCCAGCCAGGAATAAGACGGCATGATCGAGGCCGGCACCACGGAGCGCGGGTCGTTGAGGTGCTCGACGTGCCAGAGGTCGGAATATTTGCCGCCGACCCGCGCGAGGTCGGGCCCCGTGCGCTTCGAACCCCATTGGAAGGGGTGGTCGTACATGCTCTCGGCGGCGAGCGAATAATGCCCGTAGCGCTCGACCTCGTCGCGCAGCGGCCGGATCATCTGGCTGTGGCAATTGTAGCAGCCCTCGCGCACATAGATGCGCCGGCCGGCGAGTTCGAGCGGCGTATAGGGGCGCATCCCCTCCACGGTCTCGATCGTGCTGCGCAGGTAGAACAGGGGCACGATCTCGACCAGGCCGCCGATCGAGATGACGAGGAGCACGCCGAGCAGCAGGATCGAGGAATGCTTCTCGAAAATGGCGTGGCGGGCCCAGAGCGAGGCGGATTTCGTGGACATCGGGATCTCCGTCATTCCGCGGCGGCGAGCTGAAGACCGGCGGCCGCTTCGGCCGTGTCGGGCTCCGCCTTGCGGATGGTCATCACCACGTTCCAGGCCATGATCAGCGCGCCGGCGAGGAACAGGATCCCGCCCACCGCGCGGATGACATAGAGCGGGTGCATGGCCTCGACGGTCTCGATGAAGGAATATTCGAGGAAGCCGAGCGAGGTATAAGCGCGCCACATCAGCCCCTGGAGGATGCCGGCGACCCACATCGAGGAGATGTAGAGCACGATGCCGAGCGTCGAGATCCAGAAGTGCCAGTTGATGGCCTTGACCGAATACATCTCACGCCGGTGCCACAGCCAGGGAACGAGGCAGTAGATCGCGCCGAAGGAGATATAGGCGACCCAGCCGAGCGCGCCGGAATGCACGTGGCCGATCGTCCATTCGGTGTAATGGCTGAGCGAGTTGACCGCCTTCACCGACATCATCGGCCCTTCGAAGGTCGACATGCCGTAGAAGGCGACGGAGACCACCATCATGCGCAGCACGGGGTCGGTGCGCAGCTTGTCCCAGGCACCCGACAGGGTCATCAGGCCGTTGATCATGCCGCCCCAGGAGGGCATCCACAGCATGATCGAGAAGGTCATGCCCAGCGTCTGCGCCCAGTCGGGCAGCGCGGTATAGTGCAGATGGTGCGGGCCGGCCCAGATATAGAGGAAGATCAGCGCCCAGAAATGGACGATCGAGAGCCGGTAGGAATAGACCGGCCGGTCGGCGCGCTTGGGGATGAAATAATACATCAGCGCCAGGAAGCCGGCGGTAAGGAAGAAGCCGACCGCATTGTGCCCGTACCACCACTGCACCATGGCATCCTGCACGCCGGACCAGACGATGTAGGAATTGGGCGAGAAGACCGAGACCGGCACCGTGGCATTGTTGCCGAGATGCAGCACGGCGATGGTCACGATGAAGGCGAGATAGAACCAGTTGGCGACATAGATGTGCGGCTCGGTGCGCTTCAGCAGCGTCAGCAGGAAGACCGCGAAATAGGTCACCCAGACGACCGTCAGGAACAGGTCGGCATACCATTCCGGCTCGGCATATTCCTTGCCCTGGGTGATGCCGAGGAGATAGCCGGTGCCCGCCACCAGGATGAAGAAATTGTAGCCCAGCACGACGAACCAGGGCGCCAGATCGCCGGCGAGGCGGGCACGGCTGGTGCGCTGGACGACGTAGAAGGAGGTGCCGACCAGAACGTTGCCGCCGAACGCGAAGATCACCGCGGAGGTGTGGAGCGGGCGCAACCGGCCGAAGGCGGTGTAGGGTAGGTCGAAATTCAGCATCGGAAAGGCGAGCTGCAGGGCGATGATCACCCCGATCAGGAATCCCGCAATTCCCCAGAAGACCGCGAACAGCGTGGCCACCTTGACCGGGCCCATATTGTAATTGGGCTTGCCGTCGATGGTCTGCGCCGGCAGCGCCGCCGGACGGTCCATGTAGCGGTTGCCGACCGCGAACACGGTGGCGATGCTCGCGGCGGCGAACAGGAAGGCGTGAAAGCCGAAGGCGCCGGTCTGGGCCTTGGCCATGACGATGATGGAAAAGCAGGCGAGCACCACGGCGAGGGCCAAGGCGATCATCTCGCCATCGGTCATGGTCTTCTGCTCGGTGTCGGGCACATCGCGGACGGTCGGCATGGGCAATCCCCTGCTTCGGCCGCGAGACGGCCCAAGCTTCGCGAGGCACCATGCGGTCGCCGCGCGGGCGGCTCCTTGATGCACGTCAAAGGGGATCGGAACGCGCCGTCGCCCGCCGCACGCGCGCAGGGACCGCCGAGGCGGGAGCGCCCCCGCTTGGGCGAGAGCGCTACTGGCCGCGATAGGTGGCGTAGGCCCAGGGCGTGATGGTGAGCGGAACGTGATAATCCCCGGTCGGCTCGTCGATCGAAAAGACGATCGGCACCACGTCGAGGAACGGCCACGGCCCATCCACCGCGCCGATGCTGCGGAAATAGTCGCCGACATGGAAGCGCAGCTCGTAGCGCCCGATGCGCAGCGGCTGCCCGGAAATGAGCGGCGCGCCGGTCTGGCCGTGGCTGTCCGTCACCGTCTCGATCAGCGCCGCGCCGGTGCTGCAGGGCAAGGCGCTGTCGACCTGATGGAGCGCGAGACGCAGACCCTGCGCCGGCTGGCCGCGGCTGGTGTCGAGGACATGGGTGGTGAGGCGGCCCTCGAGATCGGCAAGGCCATGATCGGCGATTCGCGCCGCGAGCCGGTAGCGCGTGATCAGGCCGATCTCGCGCAGCGTCGCGGCGATTTCCGCCTCGCGGCTGTTGCCGAGGCGCTGCGCGAAGACCTGGCGCATGGCGGCGACGGTGTAGTGCCGCGCGCAAAGGATGAAGGGGAAGCCGAACCGGGTCCGGTAGGCCGCGTTCAGGCGGTCCCACCACGCCTCCTCCTCGTGCGGCAGCCGATCCAAAGCGAGGGCGCCTTGTTCGCGGATGGAATCCGGCGTCATTGCTCCGGTCCGGGCCGCCGGCCCGGCGAGTTCGGGATGGCCGCAGAACACGGCGACGCGGGCGTCCTCGGGGAGCGCGCCGACGATCGCGAGCATCGCCGTGTGGAGGGCGTCGGCGGTGGCGAACGGCCGCTGCGCGGCGGCCTGCGCGGCGACCCAGGGGGCGTGTTCGAACACGTCGGCGAGCTGCGCGGCGAAGACGGACGCGGGGCAGGCATTGAGGTCGGCGAGGGAGAGGGGCGCGGTCATGGCGAGGCTCCGGCTGGCAGGCAGCGAGGTCACGGGGCGGCGACGGGCGTCCGGACCCGAAGCGGCGGAGGCGGGAGGAAAGCGGGGTCGAAGATGTCGCCGATGTCCGGGACGCGCGGGAGATCCTTGGCGCCGGCAATGGTCGCGATGGCGGCGCCGAGGCGCGCCGGATCGACCGGCCCGATGCCGGCAGTCGCCGCCTCGGGATGCGCCATTTCGAGCCCCAATGTCCCGACGAGCCGCGCCCGGTTCGCGGCGCGGTCGATGGCGGGATCGCGCCGCACCACCGCGTCGGTCGCCGCCTCGATGTCGGCGACCACGTCGGCGAGGCCCCGATTGATCGCGCGCACCAGCCCCCCAACGGCCTCCGGGCGGGTGGCGCGCAGCGCCCGCGACACCATGACGGCGGCGCCGTACAGCGCCGGCACATGGACCCGCCATTCCAGATGCCGCAGCAGCGCGGCCGGATCGAGGCCCGCCTCCAGAGTCTGGGCGTCGAGGGTGTTGACGAAGCCGAACAGGCCGTCCCACCGGCCCGCGAGCATCAGCGGGACCATCTCCTTGTGCGGCAGATCGCAGAATTCGATCCGGATGCCGGAGGGGTCGAGGCCGGTCGCGCGGCAGAATTCCGGAAACATCCGCCAGGCCGCGTCATTGGGATGCGCGGCGAGCCGGCGGCCGGCGAGGTCGCGCGGCGCCCGCACCGGACCCGCGGCCGGCACCGCGAGCGTGTAAGGCGAGCGGTTGTGCATCGCGAACACCGCGATCGGCGCGGTTTCGGGATGGACGGCCGCATATTCCACGAGCGCGTTCAGGTCGCCATAGCCGGCGTCGAACCCCGCTTCGGCGATGCGCGGCACGGCGTTCGCCAGGGTGTCCCCCGCCGTGAAGCGGACGTCGAGCCCTTCGTCGCGGAAGTAACCGCGGTCGTCGGCCACGAAGAACCAGGCCTGTGGACCCGAATAGAACGTGTTCAGGATGAAATTCAGGCGCAGGGGCGCCGGGATCGCGGGCGGCATCTGTCACTCCTCGCGCAAGGCGACGGCGCGGGTGCGCTTGACGCTGGGCAGGACCATCACCGCGAGCAAAGCGGCGGACACGAGCAGCAGGCCGGCGCTGATCGGGCGGTCGATGAAGGTGGCGGGATCGCCGCCCGCCAGCAGCATGGCGCGCTTGAAATTCTCCTCCATCATCGGACCGAGGATGAAGCCGAGCACCAAGGGGGTGGGCTCGAAGCCGAGCTTCGCCATGACATAGCCCAGCACCCCGGCGCCGACCGCGAGATAGACGTCGAACGCCTGGTTCGCGATCGAATAGACGCCGATCGCGCTGAAGAAGAGGATGGCGGGGAACATCAGCCGGTAGGGCACCTGGAGCAGCTTCACCCAGAGCCCGACGAGCGGCAGGTTGAGGACCAGCAGCATCAGATTGCCGATCCACATGCTGGCGATCATCCCCCAGAACAGGGGGGCGTGCTCGGTCATGACCTGGGGACCGGGAATGATGCCCTGGATCGTCATCGCCCCGGCCATGACCGCCATGATGGCGTTGGAGGGAACGCCGAGCGTGAGCAGCGGGATGAACGAGGTCTGCGCCCCGGCATTGTTGGCGGCCTCCGGCGCCGCCACGCCGGCGATGGCGCCCTTGCCGAAGCGGTCCGGCGTGCGCGACAGCTTCTTCTCCAGCGCATAGGCACCGAACGAGGCGAGCAGGGCGCCGCCGCCGGGCAGGACCCCGAGGATCGAGCCGAGGAAGGTCCCGCGCACGATGGGCATCGCGCTTTCGGACAGTTCGGCCCGCGTCGGAAACAGATCCCGCAGCGGGATCGCGGCGACCCGCGTCAGATCCCGTTCCAGATTGAGGATGATTTCGGTGAGGCCGAACAGGCCGACGGCGATGGCGACGAAGCTCATGCCGTCGGCCATCGCGTCGATGCCGAAGGTGAGGCGCGGCATCGGCGAGTTGGCGTCGGTGCCGGCCAGCCCGAGGAAGATCCCGAACAGGATCATCACCGCGGCCTTGTGGAGCGCCCCGGTGGCGAGGACCATCGAGCAGACGAGGCCGAGGACCATCAGCGAGAAATATTCCACCGGGCCGAACTTCAGCGCGAGCGCCGCCATAGCGGGGCCGAACTGGGCGATGAGCACGGTCGAGACGGTGCCGGCGAAGAAGGAGGCGATGGCGGCGATGGCGAGCGCCGCGCCGGCCCGGCCGCGCCGGGCCATGGCATAGCCGTCGAGCGTGGTGGCGACGGAATTGGCTTCGCCCGGCAGATTGACCAGGATCGCGGTGGTCGAGCCGCCATATTGCGCGCCGTAATAGATCCCCGCGAGCATGATCAGCGAGGTGGTCGGCGCGAGGTGGAAGGTCAGGGGCAGGAGCATCGCCATGGTGGCGACCGCGCCGATTCCCGGCAGGACGCCGATCAGCGTCCCCAGCAGGACGCCGAGGAAGCAGAACAGGAGGTTGTCGAACCCCGCCGCCACGCCGAGGCCGAGCGAGATGTTCTGGGCGAGGTCCATGGCATGTCCTCAGCGGGGCCAGATCGGGATGGCGAGGCCGAGGCCCTTGACGAAGGCCAGGGCGCCGAAGAGCGCGAGGACCGCACACAAGGCCGGCGTCTCGCGGTGGCGCGTGATCGGGCTCGCAAAGCTCGCGACGAGGGTCGCGGCGACCACCGCCAGCACGATCCCATAGCGGTCGACGAGCAGGCCGAAGATCACCACCGCGCCGGAGATTGCGACCAGGGGGCGCCAGTGCACCGCCTCCTGGACCTCCCGGCCGTCCCACAGCCCGCCGAAGGTCATGGCGGCCCCGGTGAGGAGGATCAGCCAGGCCAAAGCGAGAGGTACGTAGCCCGGACCCATTTCCTGCGCGGTGCCGATCTCGAGATCGCCGACCGCAAGGTGGCAGACGCCGCCCAGGATCAGGATGAAGAGCCCGGACAGGAACTCCGTGCGGCGGAGCAGACCGGCGAGGTTCGGCATGGCACCGTCCTCACTTCTCCGTGGCGCCGGCATCGATGATGAGCGGCCGCCACACGGCGATCTGGTCGGCGACGAAGGCGGCATATTGCGCGCTCGTCATCGGCTTGGTCTCGATGCCCCAGGTCGAGAGCTTGTCCTTCACCGCGGGGGTGGCGACGGCGGCGGCCACCGCGTCGTGGATCTTGGCCACGAGCTCGGGCGGCATGCCGGCCGGGCCGGAGACGCCGAGCCAGTTCTCGAGCACGATGTCGAGGCCCTGTTCGCGGAAGGTCGGCACGTCGGGGGCCTGCGAAATCCGCTCGGGCGCGGCGACGCCGATCGCCACCGCCTCGCCCGATTTGATCATGGGGACGTTCTGGGCGAGCAGGTCGTAATAGGATTTCAGCACGCCGGCCTTGAAATCCTGGATCGCCGGCGCGCTGCCTTTATAGGGCACGTGCACCATCTGGATGCCGGCCTTCTTCTTCACCGCCTCGCCGAGAATGTGGCTGATCGAGCCGACGCCGCTGGAGCCGTAGGTCAGCTTGGGATCGGCCTTGGCGAGCGCGACGAAGCCGTTCAGATCCTTCACGCCGAGCGAAGGCTGCACCATGAGGCCGGGCGCCGAGGCGCCGATATAGGCGATGTGGGTGAAGTCCTTGACCGGATCGTAGGGGATCTTCTTGAACTGGGTGGGGGCGATGGTGAAGGGCGCGTTGTTGGCGAGGATCAGGGTGTAGCCGTCGGGAGCCTCCTTGCGCACCAGTTCGGCGGCGACGGTGCCGCCGGCGCCGGGGCGGTTGTCGACCAGGACCTGCTGGCCGAGCCGTTCCGTCAGGTTCTGGCCGATCAGCCGCGCGACGATGTCGCTGGTGCCGCCGGGCGGGAAGGTGACGACGATCCGGATCGGCTTCTGCGGCCAGTCGGAGGCCTGAGCGAAAGCGCCGGGAGACGGCAAAGCGACGGCGGCGGCGAGCGCCAGAGCGGAGCCGAGAAGGGCTCTGCGGGAAGCGGTCCGGATCAGGCTGGAAAACGGCATCGCAAGGTCCTCTGGAAGCTGGTGCGGCGGGTTGATCCACCGTTCTGAAGCCGAGGCTAGGGGTGAACTGCGTTGCCGTCCATCGCAGCTTGAGCAATGATGCATTCGAAAAATTAGGATGAAAAAGGATGCGGCCCTCCTTCGTCCCCGCGGCGCTGCGCTATGTCGATCAGGTCGCCCGCTCCGGGTCGATCCAGCAGGCCTCGCGCGAGCTGCGGGTCGCCGCCTCCGCCATCGACCGGCAGATCCTGCTGCTGGAGCAGGACCTCGGCGTGCCGCTGTTCGAGCGGCGCCCGCGCGGCATGCAGCTCACCGCGTCCGGCGAAGCGATCCTCGGCCTGATCCGGCGCTGGCGCATCGACGAGCGCCGCGCCATCGCCGAGATCCGGCGCCTGCAGGGCGTGCAGCAGGGGCACGTCCAGTTGTTCGCGATGGACAGCCACACCACCAGTTTCCTGCCGCGCCTCGTCGACCGGCTGGCGCAGGCGCATCCCCTGGTCTCGCTCGATATCGAGATCGGCAGCCCCGACGAGGCGCCGGCCGCCCTCCTCGCCGGCCGCGCCGACGTCGCGGTCGCCTTCAATCTGCCGCCGCGGCGGGATCTCCAGGTGCTGTGGCGCGAGGATCTGCCGATCGGCTGCGTCGTCGCGCCGTCGCATCCTTTGGCGGGCGCCCGCTCGGTCAGCATGCAGGAGATCTGCGCCCATCCCGTGGCCTTGCAGAGCAAGGCGCTCGCGATCCGGCGCTTTCTCGAAGCGCAATACAGCTGGCTTCTGGCGGGCGCGAAGGGGCAGGTGGAATCGAACTCGCTCCAGCTCGTGAAGCTGCTCGCCTGCAGCGGCCGCTATGCCGTGGTGACCTCCGAGCTCGACGCGGCGCCGGAATTGATCTCCGGCGCCCTGGTCTTCGTCCCGGTGCGGGACACGGGCGCGGAACCGCAGACGATCAGCATCGCGGTCGAGGCGAAAGGGGTGGATTCGGTGGTGCGGCTGGTGGCGCAGCACCTCACCGAGGCCGTCGCCGCGTGCCTCGCCGAGGTGCGTGCCGCGCGGGATCCGGCGCCGGCGCCCGGTTAGGCCGGATCGCTGAAACCGGATATTACTTCTTTTAAAAGCTTAAGTCGGAAGTTATCATTTTCGCACGGACCGTCGGGCTGCGGCACCGCGGCCTTGAACGAAGCCCAGAACACCGAAGCCCAGAACACGAAGCTCAGGAAAGAAGCGACGATGAAGATCGACATCCAGCGCCTCCTCACCATGATCGACCACAAGACCGTCGAAGCCGGCCGAAGCCACGACCAGCCGCTCCGCAAGGTCGCGGTGATCGCTTTGGTCAAGAATCCCTATGCCAGGCGCTATGTCGAGGACCTGTCCGAGATGATCGCGGCGAGCGAAGCGCTCGGCGCGGCGATGTCGGAGGCGGCGGTCGCCGCGATGGGCGGGCTTCCGGTCGAGAGCTACGGCAAAGGCGGGGTGGTCGGCATGGGCGGCGAGGTCGAACATGCCAATGCGATGCTCACCACCACCTTCGCCGAGCCGCTGCGCGCGGCGGTGGGCGGCGCGCTCGCCTGGATCCCGTCCTTCACCAAGCGCGCGCCCGCCGGGGCGCTGATCGACGTGCCCCTGGCGCACAAGGACGCGCTCTATGTCCGCTCGCATTATGACGGCATGACCCTGCGCCTGCCCGACGAGATGCCGGACGCGGACGAAGTGGCGCTGATCATCTGCCTCGCCAATCGCGGCCGCCTCAATGCCCGCGTCGGCGGCCTCGCCAGCGATGCGATCCGCGCCAAAGACGGCCTGCGCTGACATCCCGACCCGGAGGCCGACATGCGCACCGTCATCGTCAATCTGGGCCGGATCGTCACCGGCCGCCTCGACCGTCCGTTCGCGGAGGGCGATGCGATCGTCATGGAGGACGGCCTGATCCGCGCGGTGGGAACCGCGTCGTCGGCCGACCTCGCATCCGCCGACGTGGTGATCGATGCCGGCGGCACGATCGCCATTCCGGGCCTGATCGACAGTCACGTCCACATCACCTTCGGGGATTACACGCCGCGCCAGCGCGTGGTCGGCTATCTCGAAAGCTATCTCCATGGCGGCACCACGACCGCCATCACCGCCTCGGAGGTCCATGTGCCGGGGCGGCCGAAGGATCCCGCCGGGGTGAAGGCGCTCGCTTTGGCGGCGCAGGCCTGCTTCCGCGACTACCGGCCGGGGGGCATGCGGGTGCATGCCGGCTCGATCATCCTCGAACCGGGCCTCACCGAAGCCGATCTCGCCGAACTCGCGCAGGCGGGCATCTGGCTCGCCAAAGCCGGCTTCGGCGCCTTTGCGACGCCGCACGATTACGCCCCGCTGATGCGTGCGGCGCGCGACCTCGGCATGATCACCACCATGCATACTGGGGGATCCTCGATCCCCGGCTCGTCGGGGATCTGGGCCGAGCACGTCCTCGCCTCCCACCCGAACGTCTCGTTCCACGTCAATGGCGGGCCGGTCGCGATGCCCGAGGCGGGCTTTGCCCGCCTGGTCGAGGAGAGCGACATCGCGCTCCAGATCTGCACCGCCGGCAATCTGCGGACCGCGCTCCTGACCGCGCGGCTGCTGGAGGAAGCGGGCCAGTGCGAACGCCTGCTGATCGCGACCGACACGCCCACCGGCAGCGGGATCATGCCGCTCGGCATGTTCTACACCATCTCCCATCTCGCCAGCCTCGGCGGCATGCCGCCGGAACGCGCGATCGCCGCGGCGACCGGCAACAATGCGGAGGTCTACCGGCTGAATTCGGGCCGGCTGGAAGAAGGCCGCGACGCCGACGTGGTGCTGATCGATGCCTGCGCCGGCGGTTCGAAGACCGACGCCCTGTCGGCTCTGGTCAATGGCGACGTCCCGGCGGTGGGCGCGGTGGTGACGGCCGGCATCCCGCGCTTCGTCGGCCGCAGCCGGAACACCCCGGCCGCCATGAAGCCGGTGCGCGTCGCGCACTGCACGTTGCCGTTCGACTTCTCGGGCGCGGCGCACTGAACCCGGCGCCGCCCGAAAGCGATCGCGGGAGGACAGGCGACAAGAGAAGCTTTTGAAGTTAGGTAGCGGATGGGAAGATTCTGCATCCTGGGAGGACAGAAGTGGCGGAAGCAAAAGCGCTCGCGCGCCCGCGGGGACGACGCAAAGCATCGCCGGTCGACGCGCCGGCCGCCGAGGCGCCCGCGCCGCCGCTGACCGTCACCCGGCCGGAACTTCTGGTCGACGGCAGCGACCGCGAGTTCCGCCGCCTCGTCCATGCGCTGTTCGGCTTCCTCGTGCGCCATGAGGCTATCCGTTCGGGCCATGGCGAGCGGATCGGGCTCGCCGGCATCGAATATACCGTGCTGATCTCGATCGCCCATCTCGCGGCGAGCGAGCCGGCCTTGAGCGTGAACGGCCTGGCGAGCCACCTCCATCTCAGCGGGGCGTTCGTCACCACCGTCACCAACAAGCTGGCCCGCCAGGGCCTCGTCACGAAGACCCCCGATGCCGCCGACCGGCGGCGGGTCCAGCTTCAGGTCACCGACAAGGGGCGGCTCCTGCTGGCCGAACTCGCGCCGGTGCAGCGGCGCGTCAACGACATCGAATTCGAGAGCCTCAGCCGCGAGGATTTCAAATATCTCCTCGCTTTGATCGAGCGGATGGTCGACAGCGCCGACCGCGCGCTGAAGCTCCAGTCTTATCTCCAGGATCAGCCGGTCGAGACCCCGACGCCCTGAGCCTGTCCCCGAAGAGCGGGGCCGCGGTCCGCGTTCCGGACGTCGCGGCCCAGCCGGTGCCGGACGTCCCGTTCAGACGAACTGCACGGCGACGCTGCCGAGCGGGCCGAAATCGGCATGCAGCGTGTCGCCCTTGGCGGCCCAGACCGGGCGGGTGAAGGAGCCGGAGAGCATGAGGTGTCCCGGTTCGAGCACGGTGCCGAAGCGGCCGACCTTGTTGGCGAGCCAGGCGATGGCCATGGCGGGATGGCCGAGCACGCCGGCGGCGAGGCCGGTCTCCTCGATCTCGGAATTGCGGTAGAAGACCGCGCCGACCCAGCGCAGATCCACATCGGTCGGGCGCACCGGACGCCCGCCCAGCACGATGCCGGCGGCCGCGCCGTTGTCGGCGACGGTGTCGGTGATCTTTCGGGGATTCTGCACCCGGGAATCGATGATCTCGATCGAGGGCACGACCCATTCGGTGGCGCGCAGCACGTCGACGAGGCCGATCCCCGGGCCTTTCAGCGGCTCCTTGAGGATGAAGGTCAGTTCCGGCTCGACGCGCGGCACGCAATAATCCTCGAACCGGACCTTGGCGCCGTCGTTCAGCAGCATCGAATCGAGCAGATGGCCGTAATCCGGCTCGTCGATCTGCGAGGATTGCTGCATCGCCTTGGAGGTGAGGCCGATCTTGTGGCCGAGCAGCTTGGCGCCGCCGGCGACCTTGCGCGCCGTCACCATGCTGGAGATGGCGTAGGAATCCTCGATCTCGATATGCGGATAGGTCTTGGAGAGTTGCACGGCCGGCGTCTTGGTCGCTTCGGCGGCGAGCAGGATTTCGACGGCCGCTTGGCGTTCTGCTTCGGTCAACATGGGGATCCTATCGGTTGATATGGGAGACACGGGGGCGGGTCAGGCGTCGGGCAGTTCGTTCAGACTCATGGCGAGGCGGATCTGCTCGGCGGTTCGAAGGATGTGATCTTCTACGAGGCGGCAGGCCTTCAGGGTCTGGCGTTCGAGCGCGGCGCGGAAGATCGCGACGTGCTCCTCGTGCACGTTGCGCCGGCCGCCGGACACCATCCGCGACACCCGGCGGTAGCGCTCGGATTGCTGGTAGAGCTGTTCGCAGAGCCGGGTGAGGCAGGGTGAGCCCGAGCCCGAGACGAGGGCGGCATGGAAGGCGTGATTTCGCTCCTCCCACGCATTGAGCAATGCGGCGGGGCGTTCCGTCCCCGGGCTCGGCATGCCTTCCTCGAACTGGGAGAGCCGTTCGAACGCCTCCTTGACGCGCCGTTCCCAGGCGCTGCCGCCTTTGGCGATCGACGCGCTCAGCGCCTCGGTCTCCAGCATGGCCCGGACCCGCGAGACATCGTCGATCTCGTCGAGCGGGAGCGGCGCGACCCAGAAGCCGCGCTGCCCCTCGGACACCACGAGATGATCGCCCTGCAGCCGCGCCAGGGCTTCGCGCAACGGCGACATGCCGACCGCGCAGTCCTTCGCCAGAGCCTCCAGCTTCAGCTTTTGGCCGGCGCCCAGATGACCGTCGAGAATCTCCGCGCGGAGCTTCCGGTACGCCTTGTCCGCAAGGGTCTTGTCCGGGCTCACAGCGGCCGTCTCCCGAATTCCGTCTGGGCCAGTGATAGTCAAAATATCGAAAATTTCAACGCCTATGGCCGCGCATGATTGACACGGCCCCGGATATGGGACGTCAATATCGAAAATTAATCCTGCTTCGGATCCGCATTCTCAAAAACTGGCGGCAAAAAGCCGGACCCGAAAACGGGTTCGGCGGACCGCCGGCAGCTGGGGCCGAAGCCGAGATAAAAACAGTGGGCAAGGGAGCGACGTCATGAAGATGAGGGCATTCATCGCCGGGGCCGGTCTGGCGCTGGTCCTGGGCTGCGCGACCGTGGCACAGGCGCAGGCGCAGGCGCAGACCTATCCGGACCGGCTGATCAAGATCGTGGCCCCGTTCCCGGCCGGCGGGGTCGTCGACGTCCTGTCGCGGGCGCTCGGGCAGGAGCTGTCGAAAGCGCTCGGCCAGCCGGTGATCATCGAAAATCGCCCCGGGGCCGGCGGCAATATCGGCGCGGAGACCGTCGCGAAGGCGCCGCCCGACGGCTACACGCTGATGATGACCTCGCCCGGGATCCAGAGCATCAACCAGTTCCTCTACAAGAAGATGCCGTTCGATCCGGAGACCGCGTTCGCGCCGATTTCGCTCGTCGCCGACATGCCGATGCTGGTGGTGCTGGGCGCGGCCAGTCCCTACACGACCTTGTCCGCCTTCATCGCGGCGGCGAAGGCGAAGCCCGACGGCTTCAATTTCGGATCCGCCGGGTATGGCACGACGGGCCATCTCGGGATGGAATTGTTCGCCTATACCGCGGGAATAAAGCTGCGCCACACGCCCTATAAGGGCGCCGCGCCGGCGGTCAACGACCTGCTCGGCGGCCATATCGACGGCGTCGTCGACAATCCGCCCACCGTCATGGCCCATATCAAATCCGGCGCGCTGCGGGCGCTGGCGGTGGCGGGGCCCGAGCGGCTGACGGCGCTTCCGAACGTGCCGACCTCCACGGAGGCGGGGCTCGCGGACTGGCGCGTCTCGTCCTGGTTCGGCCTCGTGGCCCCGGCGAAGACGCCGCCGGCGATCGTCGACCGGCTCGCGGAGGAAGTCCGCAAGGCGATCGCCCAGCCGGCGATGCGCAAGTTGAGCGACGAACTGGGGCTCGTGCTCGTCGGCGATACGCCGGCCGCGTTCGAAGCCGTCATCAAGCAGGAGCGCAAGAAGTGGGGCGAGCTGATCGCAAAGGCCGGCATCACGCTCGAGTGAATCGTGCGCGGGGCGCCGCCTCAGTCGAGGCGGTGGCCCCCCGCGATGAAGGGAAAGAAGGACTGGGCGCGTTTCACGCGTTCGCTGGGTCCGGGCGTCAGGCCCCAATGGTCGAGACGCCCGGGCGGCCAGCGCCACTCCTCCGGACGGCGGATCTCATAGGTGTCGTCGATCTGCGCCACCTCGCTCGTATATTCGAGCGGCAGCTCTTCCGGGCCGCAGAAATAGGCGAACACATTGTGCCCCGGCCCATGGCGGCCGGGTCCCCATTCCACGGCATGGCCGTGATCGCGAAGGCGCCCGATGCCCCGCATCAGGGATTCCGTGTCCGGCATTTCGAACGCGATGTGGTTGAGATGGGCATTGTCGGAAAAGCCGAGGACGAGGCTGTGATGATCCGGGCCGCAGCGCAGGAAGCGGAACATCCGGGTCTGGTCGGACAGCTCGAAGCCGAGCATCTCGCGCAGGAAACCGAACGCGGTGTCGTTGTCGCGGGCGTTCAGGTTGACATGGGCGAGCTTGGTCGGACGGTCGGCGACCGGCCCGCGGTCGTCGTGCTGCGCCATGCCGTGGACGAGGCTGAAATTGCGCCCTTCCGGATCGACGAGGCCGAACCCATAGCCCCCGCCGGGTCCGCCGAGCGCGCGGGGCGGGCCGTCCACCGCGTGGCCGGCCGCCAGCGCGCGCGCATAAGTCTGGTCGACCGCGGCCGGATTCTGCGCCTCGAGGCGGATGCGGATCAGTCCGCTGCGGTCCGCCTGGCGCAGGCTCAGCACGCTGAAATGCGGGCCGCTGGCGCGCAGATGGACGACCCCGCCAGCCTCCGCGACCATTTCGAGATGCCAGGCGTCCTCGAAGAAGCGCCGCGCCGCCGGAAGGTCGGTGACCGCGATGTCGACCGCCTGCACCGATCGCACGATATTGCCCATGACGGCGTTCTCTCCTTTATCATTTCGAATAAAATGTCCGTATGGGCTGTATATAGTCAAGTAGAATTTTGATCTGAATCGTTATTTCAATATAAATACAATCGAACGCCAAAATACATCGAAGGGGGATGCAATGTTTGAACAGACGGAATCGGATTTCGTCATCGAGAATTTCGAGACCGCCAGTGGTGAGCGCTTCGAAACGCTCCGCCAGCACGCCATGACGATCGGCACGCTGCGGCGCGACGCGGCCGGGCGGATCGACAATGCGGTCCTCCTCCTCCACAACACCACCGGCAGCGGGCGGGAATGGCTCGGGCCGGGCTTAAGCGGGGAATTGTTCGGACCCGGGCAGCCCCTCGATGCCGCGCGCTATTTCCTCATCGTGCCCGATGCGATCGGGTTCGGCCGGTCCAGCAAGCCGAGCGACGGCCTGCGGGCGAAATTTCCCCAATACCGCTATGGCGATATCGTCGCCGCGCAGCATCGTCTGCTGACCGAGGGGCTCGGGGTCGAGCATCTGCGCATGATCGTCGGCCTGTCCATGGGCGGCATGCTCGCCTGGCTGTGGGGCGGCCTGTTCCCCGGCTTCATGGACGCGCTGGTGCCGATCGCCTGCCAGCCGGCGCCGATGAGCGGCCGCAACTGGCTGCAGCGGCGGATGCAGATCGAGCTGATCCGCAACGATCCCGGCTGGCACGGCGGCGATTACACGGTGCAGCCGCGCTATTATGCCCGCGCCCCCTTCGGCGCCCTGATGACCACGAGCCCGGTCCACCTGCAGCGCCTCGCGCCGACGCGGGCCGCCGCCGACGCGCTCTATCAGCAATTCTGCGCGCGGGCGGAGGCGGGCGATGCGAACGACCGGCTCTACCAGCTCGAAGCGTCGATGGATTACGATCCGACCCCGCTTCTGGCGCGGATCGAAGCCCGCATCCTCGCGATCAATTTCGCCGATGACGAACTCAATCCGGCCGCGCTCGGCACCGTGGAGGCCGCCATCGCCGGGCTGAAAGCGGCCCGCGCCGTCATGCTGGCGCCGGGCCCCGAGCCCCGTGGGCACCAGGCGGCGCTGCACGCCGCGCTCTGGAAGGCCGAGCTGCAAGCCTTCGTCGCGGCGTTGGAATAATTCTCCCCGCCGCGCTTTATCCGCCGGATGGGGCCTCCGCCGCGAGGGGGCGGCCGCCGAGGAAGGTCTGGGAGATCACCGGGTCGTCGGCGAGGGCGCGCGCCGGGCCGGATGTGACCACCCGCCCGAGCTCCAGGAGATAGGCCCGGTCGGCGATCTTCAGCGTGTGGCGGGCCTTCTGCTCGACCAGGAGTACGGTCAGTCCGTCGGCGCGCAGCGACGCCACCAGCTCGAAGACAAAGCTCGCCATTTTCGGCGCCAGGCCGAGCGAGGGCTCGTCGAGCAGGAGAAGCCGCGGCCGCGAGAGCAAGGCGCGGGCGATCGCCAGCATCTGCTGCTCGCCGCCCGACAACAGGCTGGCGAGCCCGGCGCGCCGGTCGGCGAGGATCGGGAAACGGTCGTACATGCCGGCGAGGTCGGCGGCGGCCGCGCGCCGGTCGGTCCGGCAATAGGTGCCCATGAGGAGATTTTCCTCGACCGTCATGCGGCCGAGAATGCCGCGCCCCTCCGGCACCAGCGCGATGCCGGCGCGCAGATTGCGCTCCGCCGCGCCGGGGCGCAGCGGCGTCCCGTCGAGCGTCACGCTGCCGCCGAACGGCAGCAGCCCGGCGATCGCCTTGACCGTGGTGGTCTTGCCCGCGCCGTTGGCGCCGATCAAGGCGACGATCTCGCCCGCGCCGATCTCGAGGTCGATGCCGTGCACCGCGCCGATCGGCCCGTAGCTCACGGTGAGCCCGCGCACGCTGAGCATCATGTGTCGGCTCCCAGATAGGCGTCGAGGACGGCCGGGTCGGTGCGCACCGCTTCGGGGGTGCCGTGCGCGATCTGCCGCCCGAAATCGAGCACATGGATGCGGTCGCACAGATTCATCACGAAAGTCATGTCGTGCTCGATGAGCAGGATGGTCAGCCCGTCCGCCCGCAGCCGCATCAGCAGGTGGCGCAATTCGTCCGCCTCCTCGTGGCTCATGCCCGCGATCGGCTCGTCCAGGAGCAGCAGGCGCGGATTTGCGGTGAGGGCGCGGGCCATCTCCACCTTGCGCTGGGTGCCGTAGGGCAGCTCGCGCGCGGGGCGGTCGCGGACCTTTTCGAGGCCGAAGAAGACCAGCGCCTTTTCCGCCTCCCGCCCGGCCTTGGAGCGGGCGAGGCCGGCGGGCAGCAGCCGTCCGAAGACCGACCCGTCGTGCCGCTGCGCGACCAGCAGATGCTCCCAGACCGACATGCTGGAAAACAGCCGAATGTTCTGGAAGGTCCGGGCGATTCCCGCCCGGGCGATCTGGTAGGGCTTGAGGCCGGTCAGGCGCGCCCCGTCGAGATAGATTTCGCCGGCGGTCGGCGTATAGGCGCCGGTGATGACGTTGAACAGCGTCGTCTTGCCGGCGCCGTTGGGGCCGATGACGCCGGTGATCCGCCCGGCGGCGACGTCGAGCGAGACCCCGGACAAAGCCTGGACTCCGCCGAAGGTGCGCGTCACGTCGACCAGAGAGAGGAGGGGGGCGGGCATCGTGCTCAAGAGGCCTGCCTCCGGAAGGTGAGGGCGCGGAACAGGCCGCGATCGAGAATGCCCTGCCGCCGCACCAGCAGAACCAGGACCAGGAGCGTGCCGAACGCCGCGAGGCGCCAGTCGGCGAGGAAGCGCAGGGTCTCCGGCAGCAGGACCAGCAGCACCGCGCCGACCAGAGCGCCGGGCGCGACGGTCGAGCCGCCGAGGATCACCGCCAGAACCAGTTCGATCGAGCGGTCGAAGCCGAAATTGGCGGGCTCGATATAGACGTGGTGGTGGGCGAACAGCCCGCCCGCGACCGCCGCGACCGCCGCGCCGAAGCCGAACGCGCCGATCTTGGTGGCGGTGGTGTTGAGCCCGACGAGGCTCGCCGCGGTCTCGTCGTCATGGGTGGCGCGGATTTCCAGCCACAGCCGGCTGCGTTCCAGAAGCGTGACCAGGACCAGGATCCCGCCCGCCCACAGCCAGATATAGCCGACCGAGACGTGGACCATGCCGCTGAAGCCGCCGGCCCCGCCCATCGGCTCGAAATTGAGGAAGAAGCTGCGCACCATTTCGCCGAAGCCGAGGGTGGCCATGGCGAGATAGATGCCGCGCAGCCGCAAAGCGGGAAAGCCGATCACGATGCCGACCATCCCGGCGGCCAGCGCCGACAAGACCAGCGCGAGCGTGAGGGGGAGGCCGGCCTCGACGGTGAGATAGGAGGCGAGATAGGCGCCGATCCCCATGAACCCGGCATTGCCGAGCGACAGCTGGCCGGTGGCCAGGATGATGTAGACGCTCAGCGCGCCGAGCATGAGGATGCCGGAATCCGCCAGCAAAGCGGCATGATAGGTCGAGATCATACGCGCGGTCCCTGGTCGGAGCGGGCGCCGCCGAGCAGGCCTTGCGGACGCACGAGAAGGATCAGGATCATCAGTCCGTAGACCACGAAGTCGCGGATCTGCGAGCCGCCATAGGCGACGGTGGCGACCTCGGCGAGGCCGATCAGCGGACCGGCCAGAAGCGCGCCCCAGGTCCGGGTGACGCCGCCCACCACCATGACCGCGATCGCCTTCAGCCCGGTCTCGACGCCGATATAGGGCGTGATGGCGGCATAATGCAGACTGATCAGCACGCCGGCCGCACCCGCGAGCAGGCCGGACAGCAGGAAGGCGATGAGCAGGATGCGGTCGGCCCGCACCCCGAGCAGCCGCGCCACGTCGCGGTTTTCGGCGACCGCCCGCAGTGCGCGCCCGAGCGTCGTGTAGCGGATGACGAAGGCGAGCGCCGCCACCATGACGATCGCGGCGCCGATCACCAGAAGCTGCATCGCGCCGATGCTGACCTCGCCGAGGGCGATCCGGGTCGCCAGCATGTCGCCGGGCAATTGGAGCGGATCGGAGCCCCACAGATTGGTGGCGAGGTTCTGGAGGATGATCGAGAAGCCGAGCGTGCTCAGCATCGGCGTGATGAGCGGCGCATTGCGCAGCGGCTCATAGCCGATCTTCTCGATGACCAGCGACAGCGCCGCCGCGGCGAGCATGCCGGCGAGCAGCGCCACCGGCAGCGGCGCGCCGGCGATGATCAGCGTGAAGCCGACATAGCCGCCGATCATGAACAATTCGGCGATCGCCAGATTGAGGATCCCGAGGATCCCCATGACGAGGGAGAAGGACAAGGCGATCAGCGTGTAGACGGCGCCCAACGTCAGACCGTTGATCGCCTGCTGAAGCAAAAGAGTGCCGCTCATAGCATGCCTGCTGCTGCGTCGAAGAGGCAGGACCGGCTGCCGCGAGACGGCCGGCGCGGGGCGAGCGCCGATCCGGCGGGCCCGCGCGGGCCCGCCGGATCGCGGTCGCTTGGCTCAGAGGCCGCAGGCGGCGGGGTTGGGATCGCTGCATTTGTGCAGCTTGTCCGTCCAGACGCCGTTCTTGCCTTCGACGATGTAGAACAGCTTCACCGCGTCGCCATCGGCATTGAACGACACGGGACCGCCGAGCCCCTTGAAGTTCTTCAGCTGGGCCATGTAGTCGCGGATCTTGACGCGGTCGGCTTCCAGGTCTTCGGGCTTGGCGGTGATGCCGGCATTCTTGGCGGCATCGACATACATGCTGACGATCTCATAGATGTTCGCGTCATACATGCTGGGCTCGATTTCGGCCGGCAGGTTGGATTCCTTGCGCAGCAGCGGGGTCAGGGTCGAGACGAACGTCTTCGCCGCCTCGGTCTCCATGCCGGCATAGAAGGTCGCGGGGGCGATGATCGGCATTTCGGGGGCGGCCTTGAGGATCGCCGAGGAAATCAGCTGGGTGGCGCCGACGATCGGCTTCACCAGGCCCTGCCGCTTCATCTCGCGGATCACGGTGACCGCCTGGCTGTAGTCCGCGCTGACGACGACGCCGTCGGGATTGTAGGAGCGCAGCTTCGTCACCTGGGCGCTGACGTCGAGGTCGCCGGTGTTGAAGGACAGCAGGTCGCTGGCATTCAGCACCTCGATGCCGTTCGCGGTCAGGATCGCGGGCATGATCTTGGTGCCCACCGTGGCCGCGGTGGCGTCCTTCGCGTCATAGATGATCGCGACGGTCTTGATGCCGAAGGTCTGCTTGAAATAGGGCACCGTGGTCTGGGCGAGGATCTGCTCGTCGACGGTGTTGCGGAACGCCCAGGGCCGGTTGGCCTTGGCGACGCCGGGCTTCGAGGAGGCCTGGGACGTGCTGACGATGCCGATCTGGTTGGCGACCGGGAACACCACTTCGCAGGCGCTGCTGGTCAAGGGGCCGGCGACCGCCAGAACCTTGTCGTCGCCCGCGAGCTTGCGCAGGGCGTTGGTGGACTGCGCCGGGCGGGCGGCGTCGTCCATGATGGTGATGCGCAGCTTGGCGCCGTTGACGCCGCCGGCATCGTTGATCTGCTTTTCGAGCATTTTGAGGGTGACCGTATTGGTCCGTCCCCATTCGGCGAAGTGGCCGCTGCTCGGTACGATGGCGCCGATGGCGATTTCGCGCCCGGCCAGGGCCTGCGCCTCGGCTTCATTGCTCGACGCGACCGCCAAACCCAAGACGAGAGATGCGCAGAGCGCAATTTTTTCAACACGCCCGTTCAGTATAGCCAATGTCGTATCCCCTCTTTTTAGTTTGACGTGCGGCGCGCAGCGCGGTCTCGACGCTTCGTCCTGGGCGGATACTGTGCTTTGCCCGGGGCCGAACGGAATCTGGTCAAGGCGCGCGAAAGCGATACACGGCCAATATAATTAGCAAACACGAAAAGCTTCGGCAAGAAGGGAAATGCTGCGTGCCGCGCCAATTTCCTCCGCCGGCGCGCCGCCCCGCCGCCGTCCCGCCGACCCGCGGGGTCGGATCCGTCACAATTTTACTTGCAAAATTAGCTAATATGAGCAGTAATTGACCCAAGAGGCGCGCCGTCCGTGCCCGCACGCCCACCGGGGAGCCAGCACCATGAACGATGTCAGACCCACTTTGTCCCCGGTCAAGACCGGCGCCGAGCATATCGCCAGCGTCCGGGACGGACGCGCGGTCTATCTCGACGGCGAATGGGTTCCGGACGTCGCGACCCACCAAGCCTATCGCAACGCGGTCGCGACCTCCGGGCGGCTTTACGATTATCAGGCCGCGCCGGAAAATCTGGAGCGCATGACGTTCGACATCGGCGATGGCCGCCGCGTCAGCCGCGCCTGGCAATTGCCCACCAGCTATGGCGAGCTGGTCGAGCGCCGCAAGGCGCTGGTCGAATGGTCCGAACTGACCTGCGGCTTCATCGGCCGGTCGCCGGACCACGTCGCCTCCTCGGTCGCCGGGCAGATCATGGGGATCGAGGTGTTCGAGCGCCACGGCGCCAAGCGCGCCGCCGCGCTGCGCGACTGGTTCGACTATGCCCGGCGCAACGACCTGTTCCTGACCTATGTGATCAACAACGTCCAGGGCGACCGCTCCAAGGCGTTCGGCGACCAGGGGGCCGCCGCCGCGGACATGGTGGCGCGCATCGTCGACGAGGATTCCGAGGGCATCACCATCCGCGGCGCCAAGCTGTTCGCCACCAGTGCGATCATGGCGAACGAGATCTTCGTCGGTTCGGGCCAGCCGCTGAAGCCGGGCGAGGAGCATCTCGCCTTCGCCTGCGCGCTGCCGATGAACGCGAAGGGCATGAAGCTCCTGTCCCGCAAGTCGTTCGAGGCGCATGCGGTGAGCGAATACGACAATCCGCTCGCCTATCGCTATGACGAGAACGATGCGCTGGTGTTCTTCGACGACGTGAAGGTGCCGTGGGAACGGGTGTTCGTCTATCGCGACACCGACATGTGCCGGGCCCAGCTGCACGACACCCCGGCCCACATCTATCAGAATTACCAGGCGCAGATCCGCCTCTCGGTGAAGCTGCGCTTCCTGGTCGGGCTGGCGCGCTCGGTGGCGGAGATCATCGGCACGGTGAATTTCCCGCCGGTGCGCGACGCGCTCGGCCGCCTCGCTGCGCAGGCGAGCCTGATCGAGGGCATGGTCTACGGCATGGAGGCCGGCGGCGGCATGCGCGGCGCCTATTATCTGCCGAGCCGCACCTTGCTCTATGCGGCGCAGGTGCACTCGCAGGAGATTTATCCGCAGGTGATCGCGGCGCTGCGCGAACTGGCCGGCGGGGCGCTGCTGATGCTGCCCTCCTCGGTGCAGGATTTCGCCAATGCCGACCTCTCACACATCATCGACGCGACGCAGATCTCCCCCGCGATGAGCGGGCGCGACCGGGTGAAGGTGCTGAAGCTCGCCTGGGACGCGGTCGGATCGGAATTCGCCTCGCGCCATCTCCAGTACGAGATGTTCTATGCCGGCGCGCAATATGTCACGCGCGGCCATTCCTACCGCACCTATGACTGGGACCGCGCGGTCGGCATGAGCCGGGACATGGTCTCCGGCTACGAGGTCGAGGATTTCCTGACCAAAAGATGACGGGCCAGGGGCTGAGGGATCAGAGGCGCAGCGCCTCGATCCCGGCGGCGATGGCGAGGATCCGCCGGTCCGCGCCGCCCGCCCCCGCCAGCATCAGGCCGACCGGGGCGCCGCCGGTCGCCGCGATCGGCAGGGAGATGGCGCAGCCGTCGATCATGTTGATCAAAGTCGGGTTGCGCAAAGCGGCGAGATTGGCGGTGGCATAGGCCGCGTCGTCCTGCGCCAGAGCCGCGATCGGCGGCGGCAGGAGCGGCGCCGTCGGCAGGACCAGCGCATCATAGGGCGCGAGCCGCACGGCGGCGTCCGCGATCAAAGCGCGCCGCGCCGCCAGCATGTCGAGATAATCGGCCGCGGAGAGGTCGGCGCCGCGCCGGATCCGCACGGAAACGCGCGGGTCGTAGCCGTCGCCCTTCTCGGCCAGAAGCTGGCGCTGGGCGGCGTAGCATTCCGCCGCGGTGAAGCCGCCTTTGGCATTGATGCCGGCGATCGCGGAAAATTCCGGGACCGGCGCCGAGACCAGGATCGCCCCGGCCCGCGCGAGCGCCCGGAGCGCCGCCTCGAACGCCTCGGCCACCACCGGCTCGAGGCCGTCCAGCGCGACATTGGTCGGCACCAGCAGCCGCAGGCCGGCGACCGGCAGCGGCGCGAGCGGTTCGGGCTCGCCGCCGGCGAGCAGCGCGTCGAGCGCCGCGCAGCAGGCGACCGAGCGCGCCAGGGGGCCGATCGAATCGAGCGACGGCGATAACGGGAAGGCGCCGTCGAGCGGCACGCGCCGGGCCGTCGGCTTGAACCCGACGAGGCCGCAGAAGGCGGCGGGGATGCGGCACGAGCCGCCGGTGTCGGTGCCGAGCGCGGCGTGCGCCATGCCGTCCGCCACCGCCACCGCGCCGCCCGAGGTCGAGCCGCCCGAGACCCGGCCGACGGCGCGCTCGAACGGCGCGCGCGGATCGCCGTAATGCGGGTTCATGCCGAGGCCGGAATAAGCGAATTCGGTCATGTTGGTGCGGCCGATGGCGACGAAGCCGGCGCGCCGCAGCCGCGCGACCGCCGGGGCGTCGGCGGACGCCGGCGGCCGGTCGGCGAGCACCCGGGAACCCGCCGTCGTCACCTGCCCGGCGACGTCGAACAGGTCCTTGATCGCGATCGGGATGCCGGCGAAGCGCGAAGGCGCGGCGCCGGCCCGGCGCAGCGCATCCTGCCCGTCCGCCGCGGCCCGGGCGCCGGCCGCGTCGACCAGGGTGAAGGCGCGCCCGCCCTCGCCGTCCGGCGCGGCGATGCGCGCGAGGCAATCTTCCACAAGGGCGCGGGCGGTCGTCGCGCCGGCGGCGAGATCGTCCGCGAGCTTCGACAAGGTCGGCAAAGAGGGGGACATGGCAGGCCGCAGATCAGGAGGCGCCGGGGCCGGCGCGGGGCGGGGTTCGCGGATTGGCGGGATCAGACGGGATCGAAATAATGGATCTCGAACAGGATGCAGCCGCCTTCCGACTTGAACGGACCGTGAAAGGCGCCGGGCGGACGCACGGCATAGGTGAAGGGCGCGAAGCTCTCCCCGCCTTTGCCCTCGGCATCGTTGCCGACTGTGAGGTCGCCGGAGACCAGGAACACCTCTTCCCAATAGTCGTGCACGAACGGCGCGGTGGTGAATTCCCCGGCGTCGAAGCGCAGCAGGCGCGAGCGCGAGCCGCTTTTGTTCGCCTCGTCGAGCGCGCCGGACAGGATCTTCTGCTGGATCCCCTTGGGATAGCCGGGCGGCACTTCCCAGCCCGTCGCGAGGTCGACGGTGCGGAATTCGTCGTGGATCTTGTTGATGGCCATTGGGATCTCCGGTCTATTCGGCGGCCCGGCCGAGGGCCGGCACGATTTCGTCTTCAAGCTCGTAGCTCGACAGCATGCGGTCCAGCAAGGCGCCGGCCGCCGCCCAGTCGTAGGTGCGGTAGGAATGGCCCTTCACCACGAAGCTCGCCCCGGCATAGAACATTTCGTACTGGGTATGGCGCGAGGCGAATTCCGAGCCGACCGCGTCCCAGGCGAGCTTGTAGAACTTCACCTTCTCCCGCGCGCTGGCGGCGGGCGACTGCTGGGTCTTCGCGATCAGCCGGGCGAGCTCGGGATCCTCGAAATCCTGCACCGAGGAGGGCAGCATGATCATGCCGCCGCCCGCCAGTTCGCGCAGGGTGGCAATGAACTTGCCGTAGAGCTGCTGGGCCAGCGTCTGGGCGGCATAGAGGGTGTGGCGGTCGGGCACGAAATAGCGCCCGTGCCGCGTGCCCTTCGCCTCCATGGCGGTGACGAAGGCATCCACCATGGCGGCCTCGGCGGCGAGCTGGCCGAGGGTCTCCTTGACCTGCGGAAAGACCGTCGTGCCGTTGATCTCGGCGATGCGGCGGGCGATGGCGAGCAGGAAGCGCAGCTTCACCGAGAGCCGGATCTGCGCCTGGTAGTTCTGATAGACGTGCGCCGGCGTGCCGTGGAACTGCTTCGCCGTCATCTCGATGCTGCCGGCGACGAACACCCGGTCCCACGGCACCTTGACGTCGTCGAAATAGAGCACCGCGTCGTTCTCGTCGAAGCGGCTCGACAGCGGATTGTCGAACACCGAGGGCGCGGCCGCCTCGTAGGATTTGCGCGACAGGATCTTCAGCCCTTTGGCGTTCATCGGCACCGCGAACGACACCGCATAGCGCTCGTCGCCGGGCTGGAGCGGCTGGATGCAGGTGACGAACACCTCGTTCGCCATGATGCCGCCGGTCGCGAGCATCTTGGCGCCGCGCACCGTGATGCCCTCCGCGTCCTGGTCGACGATCCCGGTGGAAAGATAAGGATCGTCCTGCGCCGCCGCGCTCTTGGAGCGGTCGGCCTGGGGATTGATGATGACGTAGGTCAGATAGAGATCGTTGTCGCGGGCGTAGCGGTAATAGTCCGCGAGGGCCCGCGCCCGCGCCGGGTCGTGCGCCTCGAACGCGTCCAGCCCCATATACATGCCGGAAATGCAGGAGGCGACGTGGTCCGGCGCGCGGCCGAGGAAGCCGGCATGCAGCTCGGTCCAGGCTTCGAGGCCGGCGCGGCGCGTCTTCAGGTCCTCGTAGCTCTCCGGCAATTGCCAGATCCGGTTGGCGCGGGTGCCGGTGTCGGTCTCGAACGTCATCAGCGCGCGATTTTCCGGCGCGCTCTGGAAATCGAACATGCGGCCGACCGAGGCGATCGCGCCGCGAAAGGCGGGATCGACCGTGGCGTCGCGGACGCGGCGGCCGTCGAGGAAGATGTCCCGCCCGTCCCTGAGGCTGGCGATGTGTTCGGCTCCGGTCTTGATCATAGCGGGCTCCGTTCGGCGCTTCAGCCGGCTGCACCCGCCGCGAGGGCGTGGTAACGGCCACCGAAAAAGATGAGGGGCTCGCCCTCCTGCGCGGTCGAGAAGCGCAGGACGCGGGCGAGGAAGATTTCGTGGTCGCCGCCGTCATGGCGGGCATAGGGGGCGCATTCGAAATGGGCGATGGCGCCGTCCAGCAGCGGGGCGTCGTTGCCGCCGCGCCGATGCTCGACCTCCTGCCACTTGTCGGCGAGCGCGCGGGCAAAGCGGTTGGACAAATGCTGCTGATCCTGCGCCAGGATGTTGATGCCGAACCCGGTCGCCGCGCGCATCGCCGGCAGCGAATGGGCGGTGCGGGCGACCGAGAACAGGACCAGAGGCGGGTCGAGCGAGACCGAGTTGAACGAACTCATGGTCATGCCGACCACGGTGCCGTCCGGCGTTCCCGCCGTGACGATGGCGACACCGGTCGCAAAGCGACCCAGGGCCTGGCGGAAGGCCCGCGGGTCGAAATCAGCGTCACGCGCGATCTGCATGAGCCAATCCCTATTAGCTTGAGAGAATATCTTTGTTCCGAAGATATTATCAACGCCAAATCGGGTCAAGGCGGATTTCGCGGCGGGTCCGCGCGGCGCGCGTCCGGCGCGAACCAGGCGCGGGCGCGGGCCGAGGTCGTGTGATCCGGCACCGCGCCGCCGCTCAATATCAAGAGCGCACAGCGCCTTTTGCGGCCGGCTTGATGCAGCTCATCGCGCCCCGCTCGGGAGAACGATCCGGTCGGGTGGATCCCAACCCGAGCGGATCGTCGCCGAAGTCCCGGCGAGGGGGGCGTTCGTGTCAGGGCTGCCCCCCTCGCCCCTCCCCCGGCCGATCCGGTTGCCCGGGCCGGCCACTTGGGGAAGGAGCCTGAAGCGGGTGCGGCCGGCCATCGCGCCGGTCGCACCCGCTAATTCCAAAAGCGCAGGCGTCGGCGCCTACGAGTCCGCGTCCAGCCGGTCGTGCACCGGCGCCCAGAACAGCAGGCGTCCGCGGGCGAAGGCGACGGCGCGCTGGAGCGCGATGCCCATCACCGCCAGGATCACCAGCGCCGCCAGCGAGCCGGCGATGTCGAGGGCCGCATTGCGGCTGAGGATCAGCACGCCGAGCCCCGAATTGCCGCCGACGAACTCGCCGACCACGGCCCCCAGGATCGAATAGACCGCGGCCATTTCGAGTCCGGCGAAGACATAGGGCAGGGCGCTCGGAAACTTGACCATCCGGAACGTGGTCCAGCGCTTCGCCTTCAGGCTGGCCATCAGCTCGATCCGGTCGCGCTCCACGCTGGAAAGGCCCGCCGCCGTATTGATCAGCAGCGGGAAGAAGGTCAGCAGGACGCCGAGCAGGACCTTGGATTCGATGCCGAAGCCGAACCAGACCACGAACAGCGGCGCCAGGGCCACCTTCGGCACGCTCTGGAGTCCGATCACATACGGCAGGGCCAGCCGCCGCACGCCCTTGAACTCGACCACCATGGCGCCGGCGAAGATGCCGAAGGCGCTGCCGAGCACGAAGGAGAGGAGCGCCTCGGTCAAGGTCGTGGCGATGTTGACGTAATATTGCGACGGCGACAAAAACGGCGGCGCAAAGCCCCGCACCAGAGCGGTGAAGATTTGCGAGGGCGGCGGCAGGACATAATCCGGCACGCGGAAGTAGCGCAGCCCGAATTCGAGCGCCAGCATCAGGATGATGAAGGAGAGCACGCCGAGATGGCGGTCGATCAGCCCGGCGATGCTGAAGGGGGCGCGGGCGGGCAGCGTATCGGCCGGAGGGGGCGTGTCCGCCGAGGCCTTGACGTCAGTCGACATGGGGCCGCTCCTTACCGCCGATTCCAAACAGGCCGCGGATGTGCCGCACCGCCTCGGCGAAGGCCGGCTCCGACATCGTGTCGAGATCGCGCGGGCGGGGAAGGTCGACCTTGATCTCCTCGACGATGCGCCCGGGCCGCGCGCTCATCACCAGCACCCGGTCGGCCAGGAACACCGCCTCGGGAATCGAATGGGTGATCAGGAAGATGGTCTTGCCGCTCTCGCGCCAGATCCGCTGAAGCTCCAAATTCATGGTGTCGCGGGTCATGGCGTCGAGCGCCCCGAACGGCTCGTCCATGAGCAGGATGGAGGGGTCGTGCAGCAAGGCACGGGTGATCGAACAGCGCTGCTGCATCCCGCCCGACAATTCATTGGGATAGGACGAGGCGAACTGCTCGAGGCCGACCATGCGCAGCAGATCGTGGGCGCGCGCCTCGGCCGCCTTCGGATCGAGCCCCAGCACCTGCGCCGGCAGCAGCGTGTTCTGCAGGACGGTGCGCCACGGCAGCAGGACCGGCGCCTGGAACACCAGGCCGAGCCGGTTCTGCGCGTCGCTCGGCGGCTTGCCGCGGACCGCGACCGTCCCGACGGAATGGGCGACGATGCCGGCGAGGATCTTCAGAAGGGTCGACTTGCCGCAGCCGGACGGGCCGACGATGCAGACGAACTCGCCCTCCTCGACGGTGAAGCTGATGTCGTCCAGCGCGAGGACGGTCCCCTCCCGCTTGGAGCGGTAGGTCTTCGACAGGCCCCTGACCTCGATGGTCGGAGGCACCGCCGCCGAAGGTCCGGCCGCATTGTCCCGCGCATGCGTCGGGATTGCCCCGCCGCGTGCGTCCGGAGCCGTGCGTGCCGTTGCCTGGCGTGCGTTCATGTGTCCGGTTCCCCTTGTTTTTGGCCGTGACGCGTGAACTCGTTCATCTGGTCCCGCACCGGACCGGCGCGGAGTCGAAGGGCCGCCGATTTCGGCCGGCGGCCCGGTGCCGGGTCAGGCGACCGCCCGGACCTGGTTGCGCAGGATGCCGACGCCGCCGACTTCCGCTTCCACGATGTCGCCGTCGACCAGCCAGCGCTGCGGGGTCATGCCGAGCGCGACGCCCGCCGGGGTTCCGGTCGCGACGATGTCGCCGGGCTCCAGGGTGAGGCCCTGCGAGAGCACGGAGACGATGGTCGCGACGTCGAACAGAAGGTCGGACGTGGAGGAATCCTGGCGCGTCTCGCCATTCACCCGCAGCGTCACCCGCCGTCCCGAAGGATCCCCGAACGCATCCGCGGTGACGATCCAGGGTCCGACCGGGCAATAGGTGTCGAGCCCCTTGCCCTTGAACCATTGATGATGCCGCTTCTGCAGGTCGCGCGCGGTCACGTCGTTGAGCACGGTGTAGCCGAACACGGCCGACATCGCCTCCGCGACCGGAATGTCGCGGCAGGTCTTGCCGATGACGAGCGCCAGCTCGACCTCGTAATCGAGCTGATCGGTGAGGCGCGTGTCGAGGCGGATGTCGGCGTCGGGGCCGACGACCGCGGTGCTCGGCTTGGAGAAGAATTCCGGCACCGTCGGGAAGACCAGCGGCACGCCGCGGGCGCGGGCGCCTTCCTCGATATGGGCCTTGTAATTGCGGCCGACGCAGAAGACGTTCTTCTTCGGCCGGGGGATCGGCGCGAGCAATGCGGTCTCGGCCAGCGGCTGCCAGCACGCTGCGGCCGCCGAGGCGACGAGCGCGGCGAGCCGGTCGAGGGCCTCCGCGCCGGCCTCGATCAGGTCCTGCATGGCGGCGGGCACAACAATGCCGGCCTGCGCCGCCGCAGCCGCGACATCCAGCACGCGGTCGTCGACGACGACGCCGAGGGCGGGCGTTCCGGATCGGGAATAGGTGACGAGGCGCATCGGATTACTCTTTGACCGTCGTGAAGGCGGCGGGGATGTGGAATTCGAGGAAGCTCGCTTCCGTCACGCCCTCGGCGCAGCGCAGGCTGTGCACGTCTCCGGCGCGGAAGACCGTGGCATCGCCGGGCCGCACGACCACTTCCTTGCCGTCCACGACGAAGGTGATGGCGCCGTCGAGCAGCAGGAACATGCTCTCGGCGTCGGGGTGGTGATGCAGCGCGGTGACCGTGTCGCGCTCGTATTCCACGATCATCGCGTGGCCGCGCTGCGATTTCGAGGCTTCCTTGCTGACGATGTAGAAGCGCTTCTTCTTCTGCTCCGGCACCACGACGAGGGGGAGCTGATCGCGCGGGCGCACGTCGAGGCCGCCGCCGAAGCCGGCGAGGCCGGAGGCGACGCCCTGGGGCGGGGCGAGCACCTGCAGCAGTTCGCTCTCGCCGTCGAACATATTGGCGAGGGCGACCGTGGTGCCCTCCTCGATGACGGCGCTCGCCTGGAGCGCCAGATCGTGATCCGTCCCGTTCACCGTGAGGCGCACCGCGCCGCGCACGACGAACAGATAGCCGTCGGAGCCCGCCGGCACCGTCACGTCCAGGGTCGCCCCGGCCGCGAGGCGCAGAACCTTGGCGTCCATCCAGCGGGTTTCGCCCGCCGTTACGGAGGCGCCCGCCACACCGGCGGCGACCTCTTCACCCGGCAGATCCGCCAGGCGCACCACTCGTGCCATGCAATTCCTCCGTCCGGCCCTTCGGGCCGGCAACACACCTTCAACGAAAGCCAGTCTTCAAATTGTGCACGGCTTGGGGTAGAAGTCAAAACGGACGTTTGAATTTTTTGCGAGAGCATGAGCGCCCCACCCTCGGCACGGACCGCATCCGCCCCCCTCACCCCCGCCCGCAAAGCGCGGGAGCGGGACGTTCCTCCGCAGCTGGTCCACGACCCGCACGAGACCCGGCTGCGTCTGCTCGATGCGGCGGAGGCGCTGTTCGCCGAGCACGGATACAAAGGCGTGTCGCTGCGGACCATCACCGGCAAAGCCGGGGTGAATCTCGCGGCGGCGCACTATCATTTCCGCAACAAGGAAGGGCTCTACCGGGCGGTGTTCGAGCGCCGCGTCGGCCCGATGAACACCGAGCGCGACACCCTGCTCGCCGCGTGCGTCGCGGCGGAGGCGCAGACCGGCGCGCTCGACGTCGCGGCGGTCCTCGACGCCTTTATCGGCCCCTCGCTGCGGGTCGGCGCGTTGCCGGGGGGCGAGACCTTCCGCCGCCTCTCGGGACGCGCCGCGGCCGATCCCTCGCCGGAGGTGCGGCGCGTGGTCTACGAGCTCTACGACCCGGTCGCGATGCGCTTCGTCGAGGTTCTCACGCGCGCCTGCCCGCATCTGACGCGGGAGGATCTGTTCTGGCGGCTTGCCTGCGCCTATGGCGCGATGATGTATGTGCGGGCCGACAGCGGACGCCTTCAGCGCCTGCTCGGCGACGATCTCAGCATGGCCGACAGCGCGGCGGCCATGCACCACCTCATCCCGATGCTGACGGCGGGCTTCGCGCTTCCCTCTTTGTCCGCACCGCCGGCCGAGAAGAAGAAAAAAGCCAAATGATGTTCCGCGACCTGTTCGGCCCCGGCCGCTCCACCGTCCATTCCACCCATGCGATGGCGGCGACGTCGCATCCGCTCGCCACCGCCACGGCGCTCGACGTGCTGCGCGCGGGCGGCAATGCGGTCGATGCCGGGATCGCGGCCTGCGCCGTGCTCGCGGTCGTCGAACCCCAGATGACCGGGATCGGCGGCGACTGCTTCTGCCTCCTGGCGAAGGCGGGCGTGCCGCCCGTAATCGCCTATAACGGCTCCGGCCGCGCCCCCGCCGGGGCGACGCTCGCGCGCTATCGGGCGGCGGGGATCGCGGCGATCGACCCGCTCGGGCCGCACGCCGTGACCATTCCCGGCGCGATCGAAGCCTGGCACCGCCTCGCCACCGACCACGGCACGATGCCGTTCGGCGTGCTGCTGGAGCCGGCGGCGCAGCTCGCCAGCGAAGGCCATCCGCTGCACGAGCGCGTGGTGTTCGACCTGCGCGCCTTCCTCGCCAAGGTGAAGCGCGCCGAAGGCTTCGCCGACCTGATCCTCGATGCCGGCGAACTGCCGCGCCCCGGCCGGCTCTACACCAACCGCGCTTTGGGCCAGAGCCTGCGGGACATCGCCCGGGACGGACCGGACGCCTTCTATCGCGGCGCCATCGCGCAGCATTTGAGCGATTTCCTCGCCGCGCGCGGCGGCTTCCAGACCCCCGCCGATTTCGCGGCGCATGCCGGCGCCTATGTCGCCCCGGTGCGCGCCGATTATCGCGGCCACGAGGTCTATCAGTGCCCGCCCAACGGCCAGGGCATCATCACGCTCCTCTTGCTGCGCATCCTCTCGCATATCGACGTCGCGAAGGACGCGCCGCTGAGCCCCGAGCGCTTCCACACCTTGATGGAAGCGGCGCGCATCGCTTTTTCGGTGCGCGACGCCTGGCTCGCGGATCCCGAGCATTATCCGGTGCCGTGGGAGCGCTTCCTCGACGATGCCTTCACCTTGGCCGCGGCGCAGCGCATCCGGCCCGATTCTGTGGTGGATGTCGGCGGGCCGATCGATCTGCCGGAGCACAAGGATACGGTCTATCTGACGGTCGTCGACCGCGACCGCACCGCCTTCTCGCTGATCAATTCGCTGTTCGAGCCGTTCGGCAGCGCGCTCTACGAGCCGCAGACCGGCATCCTGCTGCAGAATCGCGGCCGCTCCTTCACGCTGCAGGAGGGCCACCCGAACGTCGTCGCGCCGGGCAAGCGTCCGATGCACACCATCATTCCCGGCATGGTGCTGAAGGACGGCAAGGTGCTCTATTCCTACGGCGTGATGGGCGGCCATTTCCAGCCCGTCGGCCATGCCACGCTGCTGTCGAACCTGATCGATTACGGCATGGACATGCAGCAGGCGGCCGATGCGGCGCGCTGCTTCCCGCAGGACGGCAAGGTGATGGTCGAGCCGACCGTGCCGGCGGCGACGCGGGCACGCCTCGCCGAGATCGGCCATGTCGTCGAGCTGCGCGCCGACCCGATCGGCGGCGCCCAGGCGATCCGCATCGATCCCGACAGCGGCGTCCTGTCCGGCTGCTCCGATCCCCGCAAGGACGGCTGCGCGCTGGGCTTCTGATCTATCGAGGGTTTGGAGACTGATTCGCCGATCCGGTTGATCAACCGGATCGGATCAGGCTCTAAGCGAGAGCGGCGCGGGCGCCGTCCCACAGGCGGCGCACGACGTCGCCGGCCGGCTCGGCCTTGGCGAGGCCTGCCGCCTGGCCGGCCCAGGCCTGCATGCGCGCGACGTCGTTGGCCTTTGCGGCCGCGCCGCGCATCGCCGCGGTGAGGCCGCGCTGGACCGGGTAGGGCGCCGGCGCGGGCGCGTCGGGGGCGGTGGCGGCGCGGACATAATCGGTCGCGAGGCTGCGTCCCGCACGGCCGCTGAACGCCCGGCTGACCCGCGTGTCCTCCGGCGCGGTCCGGCCCAGCGCGTCGGCCCAGGCCGAGGGGATGCCCGCTTCGGGCGTGCGCAGGAAGCCGGTGCCGATCTGCGCCGCGCTCGCTCCGAGCGCGAGGGCGGCGGCGACGCCGCGCCCGTCGCCGATCCCGCCGGTCGCCACCACCGGCAGACGGACCGCATCGACGATCGCCGGCACCAGAGCCAGGAGGCCGACCATGTCCCGCTCGGCGGCGGCGGCGTCGAAGCAGCCGCGATGGCCGCCCGCCTCGGCGCCCTGCGCCACGATGACGTCGGCGCCCGCCGCCTCCGCCGCCCGCGCCTCGGCGAGCGTCGAGACATTGGCGAACCAGGGGATGCCGCGCGCCTTCAGGCGCGCCACGAAGTCCGGCGGGAACAGGCCCATCACCGAGGACACCGCCGTGGGCGCGGCGGCCAGCATCGCCGCGCATTGCGCGGCGAAATCGGGCGGCACGGCATCGCCCGCCGCGGCGGGAACCTCAGGACCGAAGCCGCCGAGAAAGGCACGGATGCGCGCCTCCTGATCGGCGTCGCGGCGTGGCGCGGGATCGGGAATCCAGATATTGAGCTGGAAGGCGCCGGGCGTTCCCGCGCGCACCGTCTCGGCCCAGGCGCGGATGTCGTCCGGCGGCATCAGCAGCACACCGCAGGCGCCGAGCCCGCCGGCATTCGCGACCGCGATCGACAAAGCCGGCGCGGGGACGCCGGCCATCGGCCCGAGCAGGATCGGCACGCGCAGGCCGAACCGGGAACAGAAGGCCTCGGCCCGTTGCAAGGGGGTCGTCATGCGCGCACCTCGTCCGGCTTGGCCGGGGGCGCTGCCCCGCGGCCCGAGCGCGCGTGCCCGAAGCACGGCACCCTAAATTAGGCCGCCACTCTGGTCGGGGACGCACGCGCGGGCAAGCCCGTCCGGGTGGCAGGTGTCAGATGGCGGATGTCAGACCACCACCCGCGCGCCGAGATTGAGAATGGCCCGGGCGAGGCTCAGCGGCGCGAGGTAGGAGGTCTTGGGATTGGCCGCGAGCGGGCGGGCGAGCACCGCGACCGACAAGTCGCCGAACGCGCCCTTGGCCTCCAGAAGGTGACGGTTGCCGGCGGCATCCGGGTCCGCCATCAGCGTGACCTCGGTGCGTGTGAAGCCGATCCCGGCCAAAGCGGCGGCGGCGACGACATTGGCGTTCTGCGGGAAGGCGAGCGCCGCCTCGCGGGCATTGCCCTCGAAGAAGATCGTCGGTTCGACGATCGAATCGAGGTCGATCAGGTCCTGCGCCGCCGTGCCGCGCCAGGCGCGCGGCGCCTTGCGCGAGACGTAGCGCACGGACTCGAGCCCGCCGTGCCGCGCCGCGGCGAGCGCGTCGAGCCCCGCCAGCGCTCCGGCGGGAATGACCAGCCGTCCCCCGGTTCGCGCCGCCGCCCGCAAGTCCGCCTCGGTAGCGGGGTCCGCGAGCGCGCCGACCGAGGCGATCACCAGATCGAGCCCCGCCGCGAGGCAGGCCGGCCCGTGCTGCCGCAGGCCGGCATGGCCGGCGCATTCGACCGCCACGTCGGGCGCGGCGGCCGCGAATGCGGCGGGATCGGCCGTGACCAGGGTACCGGCCGGCAGCGCGGCGGCGATCCGGTCGATCGATCCCGGCCGCGCCAGCACCGCCGCGACCGCCGCCCCCTCCGCTTCCAGGAGCGGGCGCAAGGCGGCCGCCATGGCGCCGTATCCGATGAGGCCGATCCGCATCGCCATCTCCGTCAATAGACCCCGACCACGGCGCAGCCGGTGCGGGGATCGACCGCCGCGCGGTGCAGCCCGCCGGGTTCGGCGAGCGCGATGATCTGCTGGCAGGCGCGCAGCGACAGCGGACCGAGCGCCTTGTCGGGGATTACGTCCGGCGGCAGGGCGCCGGGCTCGGCCGACAGCACGTCCTGCGCGTCGAGCGCCCAGCGTGGCGCCGAGACGACGTCCGCCGGCGCGGCGCCGCGCGCCAGCTCGGTCACCATCTGGACGTTCCACGGCATCTGGTTGACGCCGCCCGGCGTCGCGCCGACGAACAGCGTGCCGTCGCGCTCCAGGCTCCAGGCATGCACCGTGGTCCAGGGGACCTTGCCGGCGGCGGGAGCGTTCGCCGCGCCGGCCGGCGCGGTGAGGTCGAAGCCCCGGCCCGGCCGGTTGTTCAGGATCAGGCCGTCCGCCATCACGATGCCGGAGGCGAATTGCGGAAACGAGTTGGAATGCAGCACCACCACCGCATTGCCGGCCTCGTCCGCCGCCGCCACCAAGGTCGTGCCGCCGTCGAGATGCTCGCGGCCCTCGCGCTTGGCCGCCGCGCGGGTGGCGCGCACCGCGTCGAGCGGCGCCACGGCCTTGCGCAGCACGTCCTGCGCCGCCGCGATGAGGCGCGGCCCGTGGGTCGGGAAGGGGGTGGCGGTGAGGACGCAGCCGGGGCCGATCTCGCTGGTCTCGGGGGCGAGAAACTGCCCCGGGCGCTGGCGGAAATCCTCGGTCCGCAGGATGCCGCCGCGCGCGGTCAAATCGGCGATGAGCGCCGCGCCGATTTCGCTCTCGAACAGCGCGTCGCCGTCGCGGGCGAAGGCCGCGAGCAGGCGGCCGAGGCCGGGCAGGCGCCGGATATCGCCGACCTTGGGCACGAGTCCGCCGGGGGCGTAGGGATTGTCCGGGCTGAGCCGCGCCAGCGTCTCGCGCGCCTCGACGACATAAGACAGGCTCACGCGGTCCCAGGCGATGCCGGCTTCCGAGGCGCGTACCGCCGGGCCGATCAGGGTGTCGCGGTCGAGCCGGGCATGACCATGCAGCAGGCTGTAGCCGTGGGGTGCGCCGGGCACGCCGACCGAGCGGGGCCCGACCCGCTCCAGCGCCGCCCCCTCGGCGAGCGCGAGGCAGCCGCCGCCGACG
The DNA here is from genome assembly GCF_004346185.1 of Aquabacter spiritensis. Classification (GTDB taxonomy): domain Bacteria; phylum Pseudomonadota; class Alphaproteobacteria; order Rhizobiales; family Xanthobacteraceae; genus Aquabacter; species Aquabacter spiritensis. The sequence continues at coordinate 288,235 of NZ_SMAI01000003.1, forward strand.
CTCACCAGCGCCTCGAACCGGCCGCCCGCGCGGCGCACCAATGCGACGAGATCGCCGAACAGGCCGCTTTTCATCGGCAAGGCGACGGTGTCCATGAAACAGGCCGCGAGCGCCGCGTCGAACGCGTTGCCGCCTTTGGCGAACATCGCCGCTCCGGCGGCCGCCGAGGCGGGGTGCGCCGCCGTGACGATGCGGGGCGCGCTGGCGGCGAGGTTTTCGCGGATCAGGCCGAGCAGCGGATCGCTCACGGGCGGAAGCCCGTAAACTTCAGCTGGGACAATTCCTCGATCGCATAGCGCACGCCTTCGCGGCCGGTGCCGGACAGCTTCATGCCGCCGAACGGATACATGTCGAGCCGGAAGCGGCTCGCTTCGTTGACCCAGAGCGCGCCCACCTCGAAATCCTCCGACACCCGCATCGCCGCGGCGAGCGAGGCGGTGAAGACGGCGCCCTGCAGGCCGAAGGGCGAATCGTTCGCGAGGTCCAGCGCCGCATCGATCCCGTCGAACGGCACCAGGATCGCCACCGGGCCGAACACCTCCTCCTGCCAGAGGCGGGCGGTGCGCGGCACGTCGGCGAGAATGGCCGGGGAGACGATGCAGCCGTCCTGGCGCGGTTCCAGCAGATAGCGCGCGCCCTTCGCGATCGCGTCGTGGCACATCGCCATGACCCGGTCGGCCGAAGCGCGGTGCACCATCGGCCCGACATCGGTCGCCGGATCCTCGGCCGCGCCGACCCTGAGCGCGGCGGCGGCGGTGACGAATTTCTCGGCGAAGGCGTCGAGAACCGCGCGGTCGACCAGAACCCGCTGGGCGGAGATGCATTGCTGGCCGGACGCCTCGAAGCCGGCGGCCGCGATCTTCTTCGCGGCGTCGGCGAGATCGGCGTCGGCGAGCACCAGATTGGCGGCGTTGGAGCCGAGTTCGGAGCAGAATTTCTTGATCCCGGCGGCGCGCGCCAGCGCCTCTCCGGCGGTGGTGCCGCCGGTGAAGCTCACCGCCGCGACGTCGGCATGGCCGGCGAGCGCGAGGGCAGTCTCGCGGTCGCCGGTGACGACGTTGAACAGGCCTTCGGGCCAGCCGGCCTCGCGCAGCAGGCGGGCGAAGGCGAGCGCGGTGCGGGTGCCGGACGGCGCCGGCTTCACGACCACGGAATTTCCAGCCGCGATCGCCGGGGCGACCTTCTGCACCAGGAGATTGGCGGGCGCGTTGAACGGCGTGATGGCCCCGACCACGCCATAAGGCACGCGCCGGGTGAAGCCGAAATGGCCGGCGCCGTTCGCCGTGGCGTCGACCGGGATCACCTCGCCGGCGGGAACGTGCGGCAGCGCGTTCGCGGTCGCCTCGATGAATTCGGCCGAGCGCCGGGCCTCGAACCGCGCCAGGCGGATCGGCTTGCCGACATCGGCGCTGATCAGATCGGCGATCAGATCGGCATTGGCCGCGACCGCCGCCTGTGCCGCCTTCAGCCAGGCGACGCGCTGGGCGATGGTCGATTTGCGGTGCGCGGCGAAGGCCGCCTTGGCGGAGGCGACCGCCGCCGCGACGCCGTCCGCGCCCGCTTCGACCAGATGCGCGTGCACCGTGCCGTCCTGCGGACGGACGAGGTCGAGCACCGCGCCGTCATGGTTCAAAGCCGTGCCGCCGACATAGGATGTGAGCCGCGCGGGGCCTGCCTCCATCACGCCCATCGCCTCACTCCGCCGCCGGCTGGCGCGGCTTCAGGCGCTGGATCTGCATATTGGCGAGGAACGGCACCAAAGGGTGCACGCCCATCGCGACCATTTGCGGGACGTCGAGATCGGCGAGCGCTGCCTTCTGGGTCTCGGGAAGGTCGAGCGCCGCGACATAGGATTTGGGATCCGCCACATAGGCGGCGCGCTTGTCGCCGTCATGGGCGAGGGTGTGCAGCGCGCTGGTCAACGCGACGAGTTCCGGCTTGATGTTGGGGTAGTGCGCCTGATGGTCGGTGCTCTTGGCCTCGAACCAGCCGAGCGAGGCATAATTGTGGTGCCAGCTCGGATCCATCGAGACGAGGTCGGGCTTGCGCTCGCCGAGCGCGCCGGCGCCGCAGGCCCAGCAGCGCAGCTCGATATTGCCGGTATCGTCCAGTTCGACCTCGTCATAGCCGACGAGCGACTTCAGATTGCCGGCGCACAGCCGTTCGAACGCCTTGGTGTCCCAGTCGAGTTCGGGGCTGGAATAGCGGTCGGTGCCGGGGAAGTGCGACATGCCGCCGGAGCACACGACGACGGTGCGCAGGCCCATGCTGGTGACGGCGCGGGCGATCGCCTGGCCGAAGGCGTAGCAGCGCTCCATGGTCGGCTGCGGCGGCAGATAGGCGTTCACATAGATCGGCAGGACCGGTGCGGTGACGCCGAGATGGGTCAGGGGAATGCCGATGGCGTAATCGATCTTGGCGGTCGAGGAGAAGGCCGGATCGAAGCCCTGGCGGTAAAGCTCGCGGACCAGTTCGAAGCCGATTTCGCTCGGCACCTGCCAATGGAATTTGTGGCCGGCGAATTCGCCCGTCGCCTCGCCGCCGACATGGATGGTGAAGGGCGGGGCGGAGGTGTGGAAGAATTGCTCGGCGTGATCGTTGGAGAAGATGATCCACAGGTCCGGATTGAGCGCCTTCAGCTTCTCGCCGATATCGGCGCCGGCCTTCTTGACGGCGGCGACGGTCGCCTTGTCCTCGGTGTCGGGGAGGGTGAAGAATTGCGGGGCATGCGGCAGCATGGCGCCGCCGACGACGGTGGAGCGCATCGGAACCTCCTGAAGGTGTGGGGAGCCGGTCCCTGTCGGGCCGTTCCGCCTGCGGGTGACGATACGGCTTCCGGCTTATGTGCGTTAGCGGTAATCTGTCGAACAATGTCTGTGAAACGACAACCCACCCCGCCCCGGCTGCGCGACGCCAACGGCTTCCTCGTCGACATGCCGGTTCCCGACCGGCCGCGCCGGGTCGTCGCCTTCGCCGCCGATACCGACCGCGGCACCGGCAAGACGCCGCACGCCCATCGGCGCGGCCAGCTTCTGTCGGTGCTGTCCGGGTCGATTGCGGTCACCGCGGCGCAGGGGACCTATGTGGTGCCGCCGGAGCGCGCGCTCTGGATCCCGCCCGACGTGCGCCACGAGACGCGCCACCTCGCGGCGACCCAGTTGCGCACGGTCTATGTGGCGCGCGACGCCGCCCGCGCGCTGCCGCCACGCATGGCGGTGGTGCAGGTCTCGCCGCTGCTGCGCTGCCTGATCGACGCGGTGACGGCTTTGCCGCCGGATTATGACGAGGCGGCGGCGCCGGGCCGGCTGGTCTCGGTCCTGCTCGACCAGATCGCCGCCTCGCCGATCGCGCCGCTGCATTTGCCCTTGCCGGCGACCGCGGCGCTGCGGCGGCTCGCCGAGAGCATCCTCGCCGATCCCGCCGACCGCCGCACGCTGGAGGATTGGACGGCGCCGCTCGGCATGTCCGCCCGCACCCTGGAGCGGCGCTTCAAGGCCGAGACCGGGCTCAGCCTGCGCGCCTTCCGCCGTCAGGCGAAGCTGTTCCGGGCTCTGGAAATGGTCGCCGCGCGCGCCCCGGTGAACCGGATTTCCGACGCGCTCGGCTTCGAGGGGCCGAGCGCCTTCATCGCGATGTTCAAGACCGCGTTCGGCGTCACGCCCGGGCGCTATCTGTCCGAGCGCCCGCCGCCGGAGACCGGCTTGGCGCCGAACACGGCGAAGCGGGTCAGGACATAGTTCACGCAGAGCGAAAATCCCGCCGCGCCGACCAGGACCGCGGCATGTTCGAGGTCGCTTGTCGCGAACCGCGCGAGGCTCCAGATGAACAGGCTGCGCACCGCGAGCCCGACCAAAGCGGCGCCGATATATTTGACGAAGCGCGTGCCGTCGCCGCCCTCCCGCCGGTCGGCGAAGGTCCAGACGGCGTGGGCGAGATAGGTCGCGATGACCGCCAGCGAGAAGCCGAGCGCGGCCGCCGCCACCAGCGGCAGGCCGAGCAGCTTGAAGGCGGCGAAGGATGCGGCGAAGTCGAGCCCGTAGCCGGCGACGACGACGATCAGGAAGCGCAGGTCGCGCGGGATTCTCACGCCGCCGGTCCTCCGCCGGTCGAAGCGCGCAGACGCGGCGCCGCCGCGCCGGGCAGCAGGCAAGAGAGATCGACGCCGCGCCAGCGCGGGTCCTCCTGGGGCAGGATTTCGAACAGGTCGTAGATGTTGTCGATCTTTCCGCCGAGGATCGAGATCACGTTCGGCGCGTCGGGGTGGCGGTGGAACAGGATCGGGCGCCCGTCATTGCGCTCGTTCTTCAGCAGGACGGTCTTCACGTCGAACAGCGAGTCGCGCCAGACCGTGCCGCCGAGGCAGGGCATGTAGCGCCGCGCATCCATCATCATGTGGCGCCAGCGCGAGACCTTCGGCAGCTCCTGCGCCAGCGCATAGGGCGCGCGGCCGACATTGGCGTCGAGCCAGGAGAAATGCGGGGTGTAGCGGACATGGGTGAGGGAATAGAGCCCGGCCGCGGGATAGGGCATGACCGAGAAGAAGGGGCCGTCCATCACGGTGGCGGCGAGCCCCGCCAGCGCCGGGGGCGGCTCGACCAGGGCGATCTCGACGAATTCGTGCTTGAGGCTCAACGGGGCGATGCCGCTCGCCGCCAGCACCGCATTCAGCATGGCATAGGTGACGTTGAACACGGTGCCGGCCGAGAGGCTCGTACCGCCCGCAAGCTCGATGCCGACGCGGTCGGCGCGCGGCTCCAGGCGCGCCACGGTGCATCCGAGCCGCATCTCGACGCCGGCGCGCGCGATCTGGGCCTCCAGCCCGTCGCGCAGCACGCGATAATCGAACGCCCATTCGCGCGCCTCGAACACGGCCTCGATCAGGTCCGGGGCGAACAGCGCGGCGGCGTCGCGGCCGGCCGGCCGGATCGGTGCGCCGAGATTTTCGAACATCCGCAGGAAGCGCCCGGCGGACACTTTCGAGCGCCGCCGCGCAATGGCGTAGAGCATCTCGAAATCGTCGACGACGGCGGCGGGAAAATCGTGCGCGAAGCGCCGGTGCAGCGCCATCGAGCGCAGCGCCGTCAGGAAGCTTCGGGGATAATGGAAGCCGGTATGGATGCGGGCCTGGTTGACCCGCGAGGCGCGGGTCAAGATCGCGTCGCCGGCCTCGATCACCACCACGCGGTCGCTGATCGAGCGCAAAAGGAGCGCGAGGCAGCAGCCATAGAAGCCGCCGCCGATCACCGCGAAATCGTAATCCGGCCGGCTCATCGCGCCGGCCTAGCGGGAGGCGGGATTATAGGCGCCCCGCAGCGTCTTCCACAGCACCTTGATGAGGTCCAGATGGGCGTGCGCGCCGCCGATCTTGGTCGGGATGGCTTCATCGGCGGGATAGACGCGCCGGGTCGGGATCTCCGCCGTGCGGTAGCCGAGCTGGCCGGCGCGCGCGGTCAGATAGGCCAGGAGTTCGTAGCGCACGAACACGTCGCGGAACGGCTGGACGCGCGAATCCAGGAGATAGCGGGAGGAATAGGCGCGATAGCCCTGGGTCGTATCGGTGAACCAGCGTCCGCCGGCGAGGCTCAAAGCCGGTGCGTGCAGCAGGCGGATGGCGAGCAGCCGGCTCGTCGGCGTGTTGACGCCTGCGCCGCCGGGAATGAAGCGGGAGGCCTGGGCATAGTCGATCCCGGCATCGAGCGCGGCGATGAAGCGCGGCAGGCTGTCGACCGAATCCTTGCCGTTGCCGTCGATGGTGATGATGCCGGAATAGCCCTCCGCCAGCGCGAAGGCATAGGCGCAGCGCAATTGCGCGGAGAGTTTGCCCGGCCCGGTCTTGGTGAGCAGCGCCCGCACCCCCATCGCCTGGAGGAAGTCACGCGCGAGCGAGCCGTCGGTGGAGCCGCCGTCGACGATGATCACGTCGAGCGCGTCCGACAGGCCGAGCCGGTGGGTCTCCTCCAGCTGCCGGCGGATCCGCTCGCCCTCGTTGATGACCGGGACCACCAGGCAATAGGGCCGGCGCACCGGCGCGAACACGTCCGCCGTGAAGCCCGGGACGGACCAGCCGAGCCGGCGGAATTCCTCCGCGTAGGGCTGGGTCATCGCGACTCGTCCCCGACCGCGTCCGCGGCCCGGATCTCGACGTTCAAATCCGTGACCTTGCTGAAGAAATCCACATTGGTGACTTCGTCGACGATGGTGTAGCGCAACATGCCCTCGATCCGGTCCAGGAGCTTCACGAGGCCGATGGAAATGGCGGCGACGGTGATGCCGAGAAAGCCGACGATGATCGCCTGGAGGGCCGATGTGGTCAGCCAGCCGGGGGCGATGTCGTCCTTCACCATCCAGACGATGACGGCATAAGCCCCGTAGACCACCGCGAACACCGCCACCGCGAGCGAGAGCGCGGCCACCGAGCGCAGCACGCGGGGGGCGGCGCTGGTCATCAGATCGGCGAGCAGCCGGAAGCGCCGGCCGAGGGAGTTCGGCGCGCGCGGCACCCGCACGCCGGGCGGCACCGGCGCGCGCCGGAACCGGCCGGTGCCGGTGCGGCGCTCGAACCGCAGCAGGAGGTCGGCGTCCGGACGGGGCAAAGTGAGGCTCAGCCAGGCGCGGGGAAAACCCGCGGTCAGCGTGTCGCGCGGATCGATGCGATAGCCGATCACGCGGCCGATGGCGCCGAGGAAGGCATGGGTGAGCGCGCCCTGATGCCCGCGCACCATGACGATGACCTCGTCGCTTTCATAGACCCGGTCGGCGAGGTCCGGCAGGTTCATCAGCGGCAGTTCGTCGAGCGAGGTCAGGAGCACCACGTCGCCGATCGCCTCGGACGCGGCGGCGAGCCGCATGCGGTAGAAATTGTCGACCGCTTCGACCCGCAGCACGCGGACATTGGGAATGCGCGCGAGGTCGCCGAGAAGGGCCGGGGCCGCCTCCTCGCCGATCGGCGCGACCACCACCATTTCCCAGAATTGGTAGCGCGCCGCCAATTGGCCGGCGAGCACGCGCAGCGCTTCGATCTGCGGCGCGCTCAAGGCGAGCACGACGACGCCGACCGAGACCAGATAGTCGCCGCGCAAGGCGGGGGTGCCGGCCGGGACGGGCGCGGTCATTCGGGATCCCCCAGGGCCGCGCGCGCCGCATCGACCGACCGGCGCAATGTCCCGATCGGGTCGACCGGGTCCGCGCGCATCTCGATCGACGCGTAGCCGTCCCATCCTGCGGCGGCGAGGGCGGCGGTCAGGCGCCGGGCGGTCGCGGCGTCGCGCGGGAAGGGGGCGAGGCCGGGCTCGCTCAGATGGACATGGGAGATGCGCGGCCGGGCGAGCGCGAGCAGCGCCTCCAGCCGGTCGAACGCGCCGTTTACATGCAGGGCGCCGACATCGAAATTCACCGTGACCGCGGGATGGCCGACCAGGCGCACGAAGGCGTCGGTTTCCTCGAGCGTGGTGAGGAAATTGGTCCCGTAAACGGCGGGGTTGGGTTCCATCGCGAGCACGCAGCCGGCGGTCCGGGCGCTTTCTCCGAGCGCCCGGAAGGTGTCCGCCGCGATTGCCCGGGCCTCGTCCTCGCTCATGTCCGGCGGCACGACGCGGTTGCGTGGGGAGCCGACCACGAGATTGGCGATGCCGAGCCGTTCGGCGAGCCGGATCGCGCGCAGCATCGCTCGGGCGAACACCGCCCGCTCCGCCGCGTCGCCGAATAGCGCCGCGCCTTCCACGCCGAACAGAAGCGACTGCATGGAGCAGAAGGTCAGGCCCGCCGCCGCCGCCGCCGCGCGCGCGGCGACGACCGCGCTGTCGGGCGGATCGAACGGGGCGGCGGCATCGGCGAACAACAGGCCGGGGGCGATTTCGAGCCCCGCGACGCCGGCGGCGGCGAGCACGTCGTAGGCCGGCTGCGCCGCGTCCGCCGGCCAGGCGATGTTGGAGACGGCGAGCCTCATGCGCCGACCGCCTCGCGATAGAAGCGCGTGAGGTCGGCGAGCGTGTCGGCGGCCGAATAGAGATAGGGCGCCGGCCCGCCCCATTGCGCGCAATAGCGGCTGTGCATGTCCTCGGCATAAAGCGGCGGGCCGGGATTGTCGAACGCGGTGCCCGTCAAAGCGAGGTGGATGTCGGCGGCGCGCAGCGGCGCGCTCGCGACGTGCAGGACCGGGATCTCCGCCGCCAGACACCGTTTGATGTCGTCCCAGAGCCGGTCGAGCGCGTAATATTGAAACCGGCTCTCGCTGTTGGTGAAGCCCGGCGCGGTGAAGCCGGCGGCCGCAAATCCCTGGGCGAGAATGCGGTCGTGCCCGGCGGCGCGGGCGGCGTCCCGTTCGAACCGCATCATGCCGAGCGCCGTGTCGGGGACGAAGAAGGCCCGCGCCGCCGCCGCGCTCTCGGCCGGCATGGCGCCGAGCAGATCGGACAGGCGGTCGGGTTTGAGGAAGGAGGGGACGGGATTGATCAGGTCGAAGACGAAGTTCTTCTTGATCGCGTGCCCGAACAGCGCGGGAAGGCGCAGGATGTGGCAGCGCTGGACCTGCGCGCTCAGCGCCAGTTCGAGATGCCGGCGGTTGCGGCCATAGGCCTTGGCCGTCTCGTAGCGCGCTCCGGTCTCGTCATAGCCGGCGGCCGCATCGTCGAGCACGGCGATGGTCGAGACGAGCACGAGCCGGTCGATCGCGGCCCCGGCGAGATGCCCGACCAGCGCGTCGATCCCGGCGAGGTCCCGCGCGGGATCGGCATTGGCCGCCCACATCGTGGCGGGCGCGGCGGCGCAGACGACGAGATCGAAGGCGCGCCCCCGGATGTCGGCGATGTCGGCCGAATTGTAGAGCGCGTCGAACGCGGCCGCGCGCTTCAGATTCGTCCCGACAAACCCGCTGTGCCCGATGAGTGCGCGCATGCCCGCTCCTGCCTTCCTCCTCGGTTCATAGGGGAGTTTGCCCAATGCGCAAAGACGCGCCTCAAAATGCATCGCGGCCTTGATCTGCCTCACCGCGTCCGCGGCAGGGCGGTCCGAAGCTCAAGTCGCGACTGCGGCCGCGCGCGGCGGGAGGTTCGGCATGGGACGGCGCATTCTGATCATTGACGGGCATCCGGATCCGGAGGGCGGCCATCTCTGCCACGCTTTGGTCGCGGCCTATCGCGCCGGCGCCGAAGCCGCCGGACATGCGGTGCGGCAGGTGGATGCCGCGCGGCTCGACGTGCCCTTCGTCCGCTCCCAGGAGGAATGGCGGTTGCCGACCCGCCAACCGGTCGTCGCCCAGGCGCAGGCCGACATGGTTTGGGCGGAGCACGTGGTGCTCGTCTTCCCGCTCTGGCTCGGCGACATGCCGGCGGCGATGAAGCACGGGCTGGAGCATCTGAGCAGCGGCGGGGCGATGATCGAACGCGACGCGGCGGGGCGCTGGCACAAGAAGCTGTCGGGGCGCTCGGCGCGGATGATCGTGACCATGGGCATGCCGGCGTTGATCTATCGCCTGTTCTATTTTTCCCATGCGCTGCGGAGCCTGCGGCGCAACATTCTCGGCTTTTCAGGCCTGTCGCCGGTGCGCGAGAGCCTGTTCGGAAACGTCGAGGGACCGGACCGGGCCGCGGCACGCGCCCGCTGGATCGCAGATGTCCGCCACCTCGGCGAGACGGCCGGTTGACGTAGCGGAATATCTTGATCTGCCTCAACGCCGCCAAAGGCTTCCGGCGTAATGTTTCCCGCAGATCAATCGGGAGGACGACATGCTCCAAGGCATCAAGAGCGTACTGGTCGGCGTGACCGAAGAAGGCATCGAGGAAAGCGCGTCCGCCCTCGGCTATGCGCTGTCGCTGGCCCGCCAGGCCGGCGCACATCTGACGGTGCAGGCGACGTCGGTGCGGATCAATCTCCACCATGCCGTCGTCAGCGATTTCGCGACCAGCCTGATCGCGGCCGAGAACCGGCGGATCCAGGCGCTGGCCGAGGCGGTCGCCGAGCGCAGCCGCGGCGAGGCCGAGGCGGCCGGCGTCACCTGCACCGTCGAGAGCAGCCAGCTCAGCTATCAGGAACTGCTGAAGAGCTTCGTCGCGCAGGCCCGGGTCAACGACCTCGCGGTCCTCGATGCCGAGACAGCGACCGTCGACGTGGATCGCGGGCTGATCGAAAACGTGCTGTTCGAGAGCGGTCATCCGCTGCTGCTCGTGCCGCCCAAGGCCCGATCCTTCAGCGCGCGGCGCGTCGTCGTCGCCTGGGACGGCAGCGCCCATGCGGCGCGGGCCATGACCGATGCCCTGCCCTTCCTGCGTGCGGCCGAGGCGGTGGATCTGCTGTGCATCGTCGCCGAGGCGGATCTCGCCCGGACGATTCCCGGGGCGGATGCCGCCACCTTCCTCGCCCGTCACGGCGTGGCGGTGACCGAGAACGACCTCCCGGCGGGGCCGGACGGCACGTCCCAGACGCTGCTGCGGTATCTCGAGCGGGTCGGTGCGGACCTGCTGGTGATGGGAGCCTACAAGAAGTCCCTGTTCTGGGAATGGGTGGCCGGCGGGGTCACGCAATCCCTCCTCAAGGCCAATCCGGTGCCGATGCTCATGTCGCACTGACCGGCCGCGGAGGCTGCACTTCCGGCTTGCACACGGCCGCCGATTGCGCTTCGGATGGGTGTGCGCCGGGGGCGCGGGAGGAGCCGGCTGACCTGATGACGGACGTGACGGACGAGAGCGGGGACGGCGCCGGGCAGGATTCGCGCGCGACGGAGGACGGTCTGCACGGCATTCTCGACGATGCCGGGATCGGCACCTGGTCGCTCGATATCCATACCGGCCGTATCCGCATGTCGGCCACCTGCGCCCGGCTTTTTGGGATGGGCGAGGCCTGCGTCGCGGACTTTGCCGGGCTGCAGGCGGCGGTCCATCCCGACGACCGGGAGGCGCGGGAGCGCGCGACCGCTCGCGCGTTCGCCGGCAGCGGCCGCTATGCCGCCGAGATGCGGGTGCGCCGGCCGGGCGGGACCTATGGCTGGGTGCGCTCGCAGGGCCAGGTGCGCCGGGACGCCGCCGGCCGTCCGCTCTGGATGCATGGCGTCGTCTTCGCGGTCGACGGCCAGAAATCCGCAGAGGAGGAGCTGCGGGCGCGCGAGGAGCATCTGCGCTCGATCCTCGACACCGTGCCGGAGGCGATGATCGTCATCGACGAGGCGGGGATCATGAGTTCCTTCTCCGCCACCGCCGAGCGGCTGTTCGGCTACGGCGCGCGGGAAGCCATCGGCCGCAACGTCTCGATGCTGATGTCCGAGCCCGACCGCAGCCGGCACGACCGCTATCTCGCCAATTATCGCCGCACCGGTGAAAAGCGCATCATCGGGACCGGCCGGATCGTCAACGGGCAGCGGCGGGACGGGTCGATCTTTCCGATGGAACTCGCGGTCGGCGAGATGCGCTCCGGCAACCGGGTTTATTTCACCGGCTTCATCACCGATCTCACCGAACGCCAGCAGACCCAGGCCCGCATGCAGGTGCTGCAGTCGGAACTGGTCCATGTCTCGCGCCTCACCGCCATGGGCGAGATGGCCTCGACCCTCGCCCATGAGCTGAACCAGCCCCTGGCGGCGGTGAGCAATTATCTGAAGGGCTGCCGCCGCCTGCTCGACCAGGCGGATCTGGCGGCCCTGCCGAAGGTGAAGGAAGGTCTGGACCGCGCCTCGGAGCAGGCGGTGCGCGCCGGGCAGATCATTCGCCGCCTGCGCAATTTCGTCTCCCGCGGCGAGACCGAGCGGCGGATGGAGCGGGTGTCGCAGCTGATCGACGAAGCGAGCGCGCTGGCGATGGTCGGGGGCCGGGAGGCCGGGATCGTGTCGCGCCTCGAACTCGATCCGCGGGTGTCGAGCGTCCATGCCGACCGGGTTCAGGTCCAGCAGGTTCTGGTCAATCTGATTCGCAACGCCATGGACGCGATGCATGCCTCGCCACGCCGCGAAATTACCTTGTCGGCCCGGCCCAGTCCGGGCGGGATGGTGGAGATCGGCGTCTCCGATACCGGCCCTGGCCTGTCGGCAGAGGTGGCGGAGCGGCTGTTCCAGCCCTTCGTGACCACCAAGGCGAACGGCATGGGGGTCGGCCTGTCGATCAGCCGGACCATCATCGAGGCCCATGGTGGTAAGCTCTGGGTCGAGACGAACGCGGCGGGAGGCGCCTGCTTCCGCCTGACGCTTCCCGCCGGAGAGAGCAGCGAGCCGCGCGATGCTGGACGATGATCTGATCCATGTGGTGGACGACGACGATGCAATGCGGGAATCGCTCGCCTTTCTGCTCGGCTCGTCGGGCTTTTCGGTGCGGCTCTATGACGGCGCGCCGGTCTTTCTCCAGAAGATGGCGGGCCTGCCGTCCGGATGCATCCTGACCGACATCCGCATGCCGGAGATCGACGGCATGGAATTGCTGCGCCGGGTCCGGGCGAGCGGGCGCAACCTGCCCGTCGTGCTGATGACCGGCCATGGCGACGTGCCGCTCGCGGTGGAGGCGATGAAGCTCGGCGCGTCCGATTTCATCGAGAAGCCGTTCGACGACGAGGTTCTGCTCGGCGCGCTGCGGACCGCGCTGGCGCGCAGCCGGGGCGAGCAGCGCGCGGGCGACACTTTGGCCGAATTCACCCGCCGCCTCGCCACCCTCTCCCAGCGCGAGCGCCAGGTCTTCGACCGGCTGGTGGCGGGCGACGCCAACAAGGTGATCGCCCGCATCCTCGACATCAGCCCGCGCACCGTCGAAGTCTACCGCGCCAATGTCATGACCAAGATGCAGGCCTCCAGCGTCTCCGAGCTGGTGCGCCTCGCGGTCCATGCCGGGGTGGCGTGACGGCGACCGGTCTCGATCCCGGACGCAGGAGAGGTCGCGTCGCCGCCGGACTTGATCCGGCTCAAGGTGCCGACCCCGCCGGCAGGCTTTGATGATCCGCCATTGCTGGCCGTCTGGAGGCCGAGGACGTGTCCACCCCGCCGCCCGGCGCCCCGCTGCCGGTCATGATCGTCGACGATGACCCCGGAGCGCTGAGCTCGCTGCGCTTCCTGCTGGAGAGCGAGGGCTACGAGGTGCGCGCCTTCGCCAGCGGGCCGGAACTCCTCGCGAGCCTGCCCGCCGGCGAAGTCACCTGCCTGATCATCGATTTCAAGATGCCGGAAATGGACGGCCTCGCCGTGTTCCGCTGCCTGCGCGACCGGCAGATGGACGCGCCCGTGATCGTCGTGACCGGCCATCCCGATCCCGGCATCGCCGACCGGGTGACCGCCGCCGGGCTGCGCCTGATCGAAAAGCCGCTCTCGCAGGACATGCTGCTCAACGCGGTCCGCGCCGTGCGCGCCGGCGGGACCTTCGAAGCGGATCGGTGATCCGGCCAATCTCGGCCCGCGCGCGCCGTTTTGCGCCTCCGGGATTTCCCTTAAGGGGCGCCCTTAAGCGATCGCCACGACGTTCCCGCGGACCGCCTGCTTGCTAGCCTCGATCCATCGAGCACGCAGGAGACGGCCATGAGACACGAAGCGCTGACCATCGCGACCTCCCTGCCCGCCGGCCTGCCCCGGTCCGGCGCGGAGCCGGGGCTGCTGCCCGGGTGCCCGGACCTCGTCGGGACCTCCTTCACCTATGGCCGCGAGGAAGAGATTTTCGGCGAGGGCGAAGAGGCGGATTTCGTCTATCGCGTGGTGCGCGGCGCGGTGCGCACCTGCAAGGTGCTCAGCGACGGCCGGCGCCAGATCGACGCCTTCCATCTTGCCGGCGACCTGTTCGGCTTCGAGAATGGCGGCACCCACCGGCTCTCCGCCGAGGCCATCGTCCCGACCACGGTTCTCCTGTTTCGGCGGCGCCAGATCGAGGAGGCCGCCGGCCGCGAGGTCGCGGCGGCGCGGCAGCTCTGGAATCATACCCTGCGCAGCCTCGGGCACGCCCAGGACCATATGATCCTGCTCGGCCGCCGCACCGCTTTGGAGCGCGTCGCCGCCTTCGTGCTGCTGATGGAGGCCCGGCTCGGCGGCACCGGCCGGTTCGAACTCGCCATGCCCCGCCGCGACATCGCCGATTATCTCGGCCTCACTCTGGAGACGGTGTCGCGCGCCATGTCGCAGCTGCAATCCGAGGGTGCGATCGCGCTCTCCGGCGCCCGCCGCCTGACGGTCGACAAGCGGCGGCTCAACGCCCTGGTCGAGGACTGATCCGCCGCACGCGGCGGCGGCCGCTCTTTCGGCGGCGACGTGCCGTGCTCACTGCGGTCGGGCACGCACAATCCGCTCGCAACTCGGCTATATTGCTTCTAAGCTTGATTTCACGATCCGTTCGCGCTTCCGTCGGTCCGACTTAAATCGTTTCGACATTTTCAGTCGTTGCGGCCAGTTCCGAAGAGACGGGCCTGCCCGCGCGCCTGTATTCGACTGGGACCCCGGATGCGGAACCGCAGCATCATTCTCGAGGAGGCGCCCGATGCGGTGATCGCCATCGACGCCGGCCTCAGAATCCTATCCTGGAATCGGGGCGCCGAGCGAGTCTATGGCTATTCCGCCGAGGAAGCGGTGGGGGCGCGCCTCGATGCGCTGGTCGCCGCCAGCGTCGACGGCGACGAGGCGCTGCGCAAGCTTGCACCTTTCTTCGTCCCCGGCCCCGACGTCGGCACGTTCGAGGCGATGCGCCGGCGCAAGGACGGCCTGCTGATCTTTGTCGACATCACCGCCAAGGCGCTGGGCCGCGCGCTCGAAGGATCGACGGGTCCCGCCGTGGTCCTGTGCGAGAAGGACGTCACGCAGATCCGGGTGCGACGGGATTCCAAGCATCTGGAGACACGGTTCCGCGACCTGTTCGAGATGATGCCCGACGCCATTGTCGTGCTGAACGCCACCGGGCGCATCGTCTTCGTCAACACCCAGGCGGAGACGCTGTTCGGCTATGCGCCGGGCGCGTTGATCGGCGAAGCCGTGGAGCGGCTCCTGCCCGACCGGCTGCGCACCGCCCATCTCCAGCATCGCTCGCAATATGTCCAGCAGCCCCGCGTCCGTGTCATGGGAGTCGGGCTCGAACTGTTCGGGCTGAGGTCGGACGGGCAGGAGATCCCCGTCGACGTCTCCTTGAGCCCGCTCCAGACCCCCGAGGGCACCCTGGTCCTGAGCGCGATCCGCGATGCCACCGAGCGTCGGCGGTTCGAGCGCGTGCTGCGCGACAAGAACGACCAGCTCGCGGCCGCGATGCACGCCAAGGACCGCTTTCTCGCGACGATGAGCCACGAGCTGCGCACCCCCTTGAATGCGGTGATCGGCTTCACCGGTACCCTGCTGATGCGGCTCGCCGGCCCGCTCAATGCGGAGCAGGAAAAGCAGTTGCGCACCATCCAGGCCTCGGGCCGCCATCTCCTGTCCCTGATCAATGATCTGCTCGATCTGGCCCGGATGGATGCCGACAAGCTCGAGCTTCACTTCGAGCCTCTGGTCTATCAGGAGGTGCTGAACGGGGTGTGCGAGAGCCTGCGTCCGCCACGCGAAGCCAAGGGGCTCGGCCTCGATTTCGTGATGCCGGAGCACAATCTCGTGCTGTCCACCGACCGGCGCGCCCTGACCCAGATCCTCACCAATCTGATCGCCAATGCCGTCAAGTTCTGCGATACCGGCGGCGTCACGCTGGATCTGCGCGAGGAGGTCGAGGGCGGCGAGCGCACGGTGCGGCTCGCGGTGCGCGACACCGGCATCGGCATCGCGCCGGAACATGTGGCGACGCTGTTCGACGCCTTTTCGCGGTTCGAGCACAACACCTCGTCCCGCGAGGGCAGCGGGCTCGGGCTTCACATCAGCCGCCGGCTGGCCGAGCGGCTCGGCGGCCGGATCGAAGTTGCGAGCGAGCTCGGCAAAGGCTCCACCTTCAGCCTCGTTCTGCCGGGAGGCTGACCATGCCGGCGACCATCCTGGTGATCGAGGACCACCCGACCAATCGCGACCTGATGCACTTCCTGCTGACCAAATCGGGCTTCCGGGTTCTGCTGGCGGAGGACGGCACGCGCGGGCTCGAGATCGCGCGCCGCGCGCGTCCCGATCTGGTCCTGAGCGACGTTCACATGCCGGGCCTGTCGGGCTTCGAAGTGGTCCGGGCGATGGCGCAGGATCCCGACCTCGCGGCGATCCCGATCATCGCCGTGACGGCCTCCGCCATGAGCGGGGACCGCGAGACCATGATCCGGGCCGGCTTCCACGATTACGTGTCGAAGCCGATCGAGCCCGAGACCTTTGTCGCGCAGGTCGCCCGCCACCTGCCGCCCGGTCCGGAGTGATCGAAATGGCGACCATCCTGATCGTCGACGACCATGCCGTGAACCGCGCGTTTCTGATCGCGCTGCTGCAGCATCGCGGGCACCGTCTGTTCGAGGCCGCCGACGGGAGCTCGGCGCTCGATGCCGCCCGGGCGCTCGTTCCGGATCTGGTCATCTCCGACGTCGTCATGCCGTCCGGCGACGGCTACGAGCTGGCGCGGGGCCTTCGGGGGGATCCGCGCCTCAGCCATATTCCGATCATCTTTTATACCGCGCACTACAACGAGCGCGAGGCGCTCGTCCTGGCCGACGCCTGCGGCGTCGCCCATGTCCTGACCAAGCCGGCCGAGCCGGAGCGGGTGCTCCAGGTGGTGGACGAGGTCCTGGCCCGGGCCGGCGTCCCGGCGGGGGACGCGCCGCAGGTTCCGACCGGCATCGAGCGCGATCACCTCCGGCTGGTGACGGACAAGCTGGCGAAGACGACCGGGGCGCTGGAATGGACCACCAGCCGGCTGGTCGCCCTGATCGAGATGAATCTACAGCTCGCTTTGGAGCGGGACCCGGCGCAGATCGCCAGCACCTTCTGCCGCTGGACCCGCGACCTCGTGGCCGCCGAGCTTGCGGTGGTGGTGCTGGCCGAGACCGGCCGCACGCCTTTCGTCGCGGTCAGCGGGCCGCCCCAGAGCGCGGTGGCGCAGGCGCAACTCGCGGCGTCGTTCGGCGCAGCGGACGGCGCGGGAGGTTCCGCCGATCCGGTGCCGGCAATGCCCTTGCGGCGGATGGGGCCGGCAGTCTCGGCGGCGAGCCTGGGACTGCCCGAGGCGCTGCCGGCGATCGCGAGCGCCCTGATTCTCCCCGTCGAGACCCCCGCCCGCACCTTCGGATGGGTGTGTGCCGCCAACAAGATCGGCGGCGTCGGGTTCGGCGAGGACGACCAGCGCCTCCTCACCATTTTCGCGGCGCATGTCGGCCGTCTGTTCGAGAATTTCTGCCTGTTCCAGGAATTGTCCGCCCGCTCGCTGGACCTGGAGCGCGAGGTGCGCCAGCGCGCGGAAGGCCAGCAGCGGCTGGAAGTCCAATATGCGGTGGCCCATATCCTGGCCGGCAGCGCGACCCTGGACGAAGCGGCGCAGCGCGCCCTGCGGGTGGTGTGCGAGGGCCGGGGCTTCGTCATGGGCGAGTTGTGGGAGGTGGATTGGCCGCGCGAGCGTCTCTGCCAGATCGCGACCTGGCATGCCGACGACGCCGTCGCCCGGCAATTCGCCGAAATGGCTCGCGGGCCCTTGTCCCGCTCCGATCCCGGCCTGCTGCCGCTGGTTTGGAGGAGCGGAGTGCCGCAGCTTCTGCCCAACATCGCGTCCGAGGCCGTCTTCCTGCGCCGCGCCCAAGCGCAGGCATTGGGCGTGACGTCGGCCGTGGCGCTGCCGGTCATGGGGGGCGGCCGCGTGGTCGGTGTGATGGCCTTTTTCGCCGCGTCGGCCGGCGGCCTGACGCCGGATGCGGTTTCGTTCTTCAACGCGCTCGGCAGTCAGATCGGCCAATTCATCGCGCGACGCCACCAGGAGCAGCGCATCGTCCGCCTGGCCCGCATCCAGGCCGTTCTCGGCGCCGTCAACGCCCTGATCGGGCGGGCCTCCGACACCCGCGCGCTGTTCGACGGCGCCTGCCAGGTCGCGGTCGAAGAAGGCCGCTTCGTGCGCGCCGAGGCGTTCGCGGTCGAGCCGGACGGGCGCCTTCGCTCGGTTTCGGTCTGCGGAGCGTCGGACGCGGACGAGCCGGACACGCGGCCGGGCGCGCCGCGGGCCCGCGATCAGACCTTGCTCGCCGAGGCGCTGCGCACAAGCGAGCCGGCGATCGACAATGCCGCGCATCCCGCCAAGCCGGGCGCCGGCGCCCGTGCCGCTTTGCCCTTGCTGGAAGCCTCCGACGTGCGCGGCGTGCTTCTCCTCGAGGCGGGGGTCCCGGATTTCTTCACGCCGGACGAGATCGACCTGGTCAAGCAGACGGCGGCCGACGTCTCGTTCGCGATGGATGCGCTGTCGAGCCGCATGCGGCTGGCGCGGCTCGCTTATTTCGATTCCCTCACCGGCCTGCCCAATCGGACGATGTTCTATTCGCGGCTGCGGCAGGCATTGGCGCTCGCCGGCCCCGAAGGCCGCAGGGTTTTCGTCGCCGCGGGGAATCTCCGCAATTTCGGCTCCGTCAACACCACGTTCGGCCGGCATGCGGGCGACGAGGTGCTGCGCGAAGTGGCGCGCCGCCTGCAAGCCAATTCCCGCTTCCCCGACCATCTCGCCCGCATTTCGGGCAACGAGTTCGCAACCTTCTTCCCCGAAAGCGCCCATGCCGGCGCAGAGGCGATGCGGATCGACCGGATCCTCACGCTCGATCACGCCCGCCCGATCGTCGTCGACGGCCAGGACGTCAATCTCCATGCCTTCGCGGGCATCGCCGTGTTCCCGGACGACGGCACGGATGCCGAGACGCTGCTGGCCAATGCCGAGACGGCGCTGCGCCGCGCCCGCGACATCGGTGCGCGGGTCGCGTTTTTCGAGCCGCGCATGCACGAGGAGGTCGCCCGCCGGGTTCTGCAGGAGAATCGGGTGTCCCGCGCCCTTCAGGAAGCCGAGTTCCAGCTCCATTACCAGCCGCGCGTCGAGCTGAAGAGCCGCCGCGTGGTCGGCCTCGAGGCGCTCGTGCGCTGGCGCAATCCCGATGGCACGGTCGACCCGCCGGCGCTCTTCATTCCGTTCCTCGAGGAAACCGGCCGGATCGTCGAGGTGGGGCGCTGGATCCTGCGGCAGGCACTGGAAGATCAGGCGGAATGGGCCCGCCGCGGCTTCCTGCCGCTGCCGGTCGCCGTGAACGTCTCGCCGGTGCAACTGCGCGAGCCGGGTTTCGTCAACGAGGTCATCGACTTGGTCGCGCAGATCGAGGGGGCTCCGGGCGCGGCGGCGTGCGGGCTGGAAATCGAGATCACCGAGAGCACCGCGATGTCCGACATCGCGCGCACCTCGGCGCAGCTCAAGACCCTGCGCGACCATGGCGTCGCCATCGCCATCGACGATTTCGGCACCGGCCATTCGTCGCTGGCCTATCTGGCGCTGCTCCCGGTTTCGATGCTGAAGATCGACCGCTCCTTTATCGCGACCATGCTGGAGCAGAAGGACAGCCGGACCATCGTCGAGGCGGTGATCTCGCTCGCCCACGCGCTCGGCCTTTCGGTGGTCGCGGAGGGGGTCGAGACCCGGGCGCAGGCGGCGCTGCTGGAGCGGCTCGCCTGCGATCAGATTCAGGGATTCCTGATTGCGCGGCCGATGGACGCCTGGTCGGTCACCGCCTTCCTGCCCCAAGCGGGCCGGACGGGCGCCGCGGACAGGACCGAGGCGCGCTGAGCACAGACCGCATCGCGGCGCGCCGAAGGCGCCCGTCGCGACGATGCGCACCTGTGCGACGTGTCGAGATTGCATCCGGCAAGAGCGCACTAAAAAGCTGTTCTGAAGGGAGCGAATCCAAGCACATGGATTGTGCGAAGCCTGCTTTCCCGACTATCTAGGTCGATGGCGGGGGGCCGTAGATCTATGGAAGGAACGCGTCTTAATCCGTGGACGGGCGAGTTCGTCGCCCGCGACCAGGAGCAGACCTTTCGCGACCAGCGCGTCCCCGAGCTTCGGCGCCATGCGCGGATCCTGTTCGCCCTCGCAGCGGTGCTGAACTGCGTCCTGGTCGCCGCCGATCTGCGCTTTACCGGCGGACCGCATTTCGTCTCCGCTTTGGCCGCCCGCGGCACGCTGATCGCCATTGCCGCCGCGAGCTTTCTGCTTCTGCCCCGCATGCACACCTATGGTGCGCTCGAACGGCTCTTCGTGGCCTGGCAATGGACGACGGCCGGCGCCGTCGCGGTTCTGGTCAGCACACACAGCTCGATCGCGCTGTTCGCGGTGCTGCTGGTGCCGTCGATCTATTATCTCGCCGTTCCGGTTTCGTTCTCCTGGGCGGTGACGGGCGGGGCCGGATGCAGCCTGCTCCTGCTGGTCGCCTATCTCGGCATTCCCTCGAGCTGGGACCCTGCGGTCGGCCTCACCCTCGCGGTGGTCGCGCTCAATGCGGCGCTGGTGCTCGCTTTGATCCAGTCGAACCGCCAGAGTCGGCTGGAATGGGCGGCGATCCAGGCCGAGCGGCTTGCCCGCAAGGTCCTCACCCAGAGCCAGCATCTGCTCGAACACACCTTCATGGCGGTGCCCATCCCGCTGGTGGTCACCGAGATCGAGACCGGGCGGATCGTCCGCTACAACGAGGCGGGGGTGCGCTATTTCGGCGGCGAGCCGCACGAATTCGGCATCGCCACCGTTGCCGACATCTATGAGGACGCCAATACGCGCCGGGCCTTCCTCGATCTGCTGGCGCGTGACGGGCGGGTCACCGATTTCGAGACCAAAATCCGGCTCGGCAATGGCGAGATCCGCACCGTGCTGCTCGCCGCCGCCTTTACGGAGGTCGAGGGACGCCCTGGCCTGGTGACGGGGGTGGTCGACATCACCGACCGCCTGGCCGCCGAGCAGAAGCTGCGGTACGCCGCGACCCACGACGCGCTGACCGGCCTGATCAACCGCGCCGCCTTCCAGGCCAGGCTCGACGCCGTGATCCGCGAGGCGCGCGACGTTCGGGGCGCGGTGGTGCTCCTGCTGGTCGATCTCGACGGCCTGAAGGACGTGAACGACACGCTCGGCCACGATGCCGGCGATGCGCTGCTGATGGAGACGGCCCGGCGCCTGGAGCATCTCGCCGGCGATCTCGGCGCGGTGGCGCGGCTCGGCGGCGACGAATTCGTCATTCTGTTGCAGGGCCAGCCGTCGTCTCAGGCCGCCATGGACCTCGCCGACGCCATTCTGCGCGACTTCCGCCAGCCGCTATCCTACGGCGAGCGCAATCTGACCAGCCGCGCCAGCATCGGCATCGCGGTGTGCCCCTCGCCGGATTATGCCCCGGGCGAGCTGATGAAGGATGCCGATCTCGCGCTCTATACCGCGAAAAAGCAGGGGCGGAACCGGGCGGTGCTCTACGCCCCCGCGATGCGCCGGTCGATGATCGACCGCGTCGTCCTGAACCGGGAACTCGCCAGCGCGCTCAGCCGCGATGCCATCCTGCCCTTCTACCAGCCCAAACTGTCTTTGGTCACGGGACGGGTGGTCGGCCTCGAGGCTCTGATGCGCTGGCATCAGAGCGGCGGGCTCATCGTGCCGCCCGACAAGTTCATGTCGGCCTTCGAGGATCCCGATCTCGCCATGCAGATGGGCGAGACCATGCTGCGCCAGGTGGCGCGGGATGCAAGGAAGTGGCTGACCCAGGGCGAGGCGTTCGGCCGGATCGCATTCAATCTGGCGCCGGCGCAGTTCACCCATCCCAAGCTCGCGTCGCATCTGCTCGGCCTGATCTGGGACGAGGAAATCGAGCCGCGTCATTTCGACGTCGAAGTGACGGAAACGGTGTTCCTCGGCCGGGATTCCGAGTTCGTCGCGCCGATTCTGGACGAGCTTTACGCGGCCGGCATGCGCATCGCCCTCGACGATTTCGGCACCGGCTATGCGGCGCTGAGCCATCTCAAGCAATTGCCGATCGACGCGGTGAAGATCGACCGCAGCTTCGTCGCGCACATCGACAGCGACCCGTTCGATGCCGCGATCGTCTGCGCGGTGATCGAACTCGGCAAGAATCTCGGGTTGCGCGTGATTGCCGAGGGCGTGGAAACCGTGTGTCAGGCGCGGTTTCTGCGCGAACGCGGCTGTGAATACGCCCAGGGCTATTATTACGGATATCCCATGTCGGCGGCCGACATGACGGTATTTTTGCGTGCCGAGACGGAGGAACGGGCCGCTGCGCGCATCGCCGCCCTCTGGCCCTGACCCGCGCCGAACGGCCCGATGCGTGCGGCGCATGCGCGATGCAGCTTGGCGCGCCGCGGCATTATTGCTAATCCGGCCCCCATGACCGCCAGCGCCCAGAAGAACATCCGCAACTTTTCCATCGTGGCCCATATCGATCACGGGAAGTCCACGCTCGCCGACCGCTTGATCCAGAGCACGGGCGGGCTGACGGAACGCGAGATGACCGAGCAGGTGCTCGACAATATGGACATCGAGCGCGAGCGCGGCATCACCATCAAGGCGCAGACCGTGCGCCTGTCCTACAAGGCCAAGGACGGCGAGATCTACACGCTGAACCTCATCGACACGCCGGGCCATGTCGACTTCGCCTATGAGGTGAACCGCTCGCTCGCCGCCGTCGAGGGCTCGCTCCTCGTGGTCGATGCGTCCCAGGGCGTCGAAGCCCAGACGCTCGCGAACGTCTATCAGGCGATCGACAACAATCACGAGATCGTGCCGGTCCTCAACAAGATCGACCTGCCGGCCGCCGAGCCGGAAAAGGTCAAGGCGCAGATCGAGGACGTGATCGGCCTCGACGCCTCCGACGCGATCGGCATTTCCGCCAAGACCGGGCTCAATATCGACCTGGTGCTGGAAGCGATCGTCACCCGCCTGCCGCCGCCCATGGGCGACCGGGAGGCGCCGCTGAAGGCGCTGCTGGTGGATTCCTGGTACGACACCTATCTCGGCGTCGTGGTTCTGGTGCGCGTGGTCGACGGCGTGGTCAAGAAGGGCCAGCGCATCAAGATGATGCGCACGGGCGCCGCCTACGACATCGACCGCGTCGGTGTGTTCACCCCGAAAATGGTGGCGATGGAGAGCCTCGGCCCCGGCGAGATCGGCTTCCTCACGGGCTCCATCAAGGAAGTGGCGGAAACCCGCGTCGGCGACACCATCACCGACGAGAAGAAGCCCTGCGCGGAGGCCCTGCCGGGCTTCAAGCCGGCCCAGCCTGTGGTGTTCTGCGGCCTGTTCCCGGTGGATGCCGCCGATTTCGAGGATCTGCGCGCCGCGATGGGCAAGCTGCGCCTCAACGATGCCAGCTTCTCCTACGAGATGGAGACTTCGGCCGCGCTCGGCTTCGGCTTCCGCTGCGGCTTTCTCGGCCTGCTGCATCTCGAAATCATTCAGGAGCGCCTGGAACGCGAGTTCAACCTCGATTTGATCGCCACCGCTCCGTCGGTGATCTACGAGATCGAGATGAACGACGGCTCGGTGATCGAGATGCACAATCCGGCCGACATGCCGGACGTGGTCAAGATCAAGGAGATCCGCGAGCCCTGGATCCGCGCCACCATCCTCACCCCGGACGATTATCTCGGCAGCGTGCTGAAGCTCTGCCAGGACCGGCGCGGCAACCAGATCGAACTGACCTATGTCGGCGCCCGCGCCATGGTCACCTACGATCTGCCGCTGAACGAGGTGGTGTTCGATTTCTACGACCGGCTGAAATCGATCTCGAAGGGCTATGCCTCGTTCGATTACGCCATCACCGATTATCGCGAGGGCGACCTCGTGAAGATGTCGCTCCTGGTCAATGCCGAACCGGTCGACGCGCTGTCGATGCTGGTGCACCGCTCACGCGCCGAGCATCGCGGCCGAGCCATGTGCGAGAAGCTGAAGGACCTGATCCCGCAGCATCTGTTCAACATTCCGATTCAGGCGGCGATCGGCGCCAAGATCATCGCCCGCGAGACCATCAAGGCCCTGCGCAAGGACGTGACCGCCAAATGCTATGGCGGCGACGTGTCGAGAAAGCGCAAGCTCCTCGACAAGCAGAAAGAGGGCAAGAAGAAGATGCGTCAGTTCGGCAAGGTGGAGATCCCGCAGGAGGCCTTCATCGCCGCGCTGAAGATGGACGATTGAGCCGGCGCGCGCACGGCGCCCCCGGCGCCGCCGTGTCCCGGCCCCGCTTCGGTCCGCGCTGCCTCAGGGGCAGCGCACATAGACCATGATGCCGTAGCGCTTGGCGATCTCGGGGTCGACCCATTTCAACTGCAGCACGGTGCCGTTGAAGCTGATCACCTGGCGGTCGCGCTCGCCGCCGGCCGGGTCTTCCGCCGGTCCGATATAAGTGGGCTGGCCCGGCACCTGCTTGGAGATCACCTCGGTCAGCTTGGTGTCGTCGGCGAGATACATCATCACGCCGCCATTCGGTCCGTCGGTGATGACATAGGGATTGCTGCACTGGGCGCGGGCCTGCGTCTCGGTCCGGGTCGCGTCCTGCGGCCGGTGATAGGCGGCGAGCCCATAGCGCCCGACCAGAGCGGAGGCCGGGATCGGGCTGGTATATTGCGGGATGGCCGGCGCCGGGGGCGGTGGCGGCTCGGTCGCGCACCCGGCGAGCACGAAGGCGCCGAAGACCAGAGCGAGGGCGGCCGAACGGGACGGGGTCCGCGTCGCGGAAGGAGCGGCACCGCCGAGCGGGAGGGGGGATAGAGACATTCACACACTCCGAAGCCGAAGCCAGTCGCAGAAACTCGATGCTGCACAAGGCCGCGAAGCGACCTTAGAGCGGCAACGGCGCAGATGGAAGCGCATGCGGACGCTGCGGTCTCGCCGCTGAGATGGCACGGCCGAGGTTCGCAGGCCCGGCACCGTCCCCGCCACCTTGCCACGCTCAACCGGCGCCCGCATCCTGAGTTCCGAAATTCTCCGTCGATCGAGATGGGGCGCCATGCCCGGGCCGCTGACCGCCTTCGCCAAGCAGATCCTTCCCGCGTCCTTGGTTTCCCGTCTCGCGGCGCTCAGGGCCCGGCGGGCGGCGCGACGCATCGCGGCGCGGAACCGGGAGCGGTCCGCCGAAGAGGTGTTCTCCGAAATCTACGCCACCAACCAATGGGGCGGGGCGAAGGGCGATCTTTATTCCGGCTCCGGCACCCATAGCGGGGCGGCGCTGCAATATGTCGAGATGGTGAACGCTTTCATCACGCAGGCGGGGGTGCGCTCGGTCGTCGATATCGGCTGCGGAGATTTTCACATCGGTCGCCTGATCCGCTGCCCGGATTATACCGGGGTCGATGTCGTGCCGGCGGTGGTGGCGCGCAATCAGGCGGCGTTCGGGGGGGCGGGGCGGCGTTTCGTCCAGTGCGACGTGGCGGGCGAGGGCGGCGTTCCGCCCGGCGATCTCTGCCTCGTCCGGCAGGTCTTTCAGCACCTCTCGAACGATCAGATCCTCCGCGCCCTGGGCAAACTGCGGGATTTTCGCTATCTGATCGTCACCGAGCACCATCCGAGCGACGCAAATTTCACCGGCTTCAACAGGGACAAGGTGCATGGCGGCGACACCCGGGTCGTGTTCGGCTCCGGGGTCTATCTCGACCAGCCGCCGTTCGGGGCGACCGTGCGCAAGCTGCTGGAATGCCGCGCGGAAGACGGCGCGGGGCCGGGTGCGGCGGAGCCGATCCGAAGCTATCTGGTGACGCTGGCCGATCCAGGCGCCGGCCGGACGGCGCCGCGGTGAAGGCCGAAGCCCCGGCGCTCGGGCGCCCGGTTTAATGCGCTGCGCGCCTTGACGTCGGAGGGCGCCTTCCTTATCTCCCGGTTGCAGCTTGGCACTCGTCATTGCCGAGTGCCAAAGGCCGCGGGCGACGGCCCGCCCACATCGAGAGGATCAGGCCCATGTCCTTCCGCCCCCTGCACGACCGCGTCGTCGTGAAGCGTATCGAAGCCGAGCAGAAGACTGCCGGCGGAATCATCATCCCCGACACCGCCAAGGAAAAGCCCCAGGAGGGCGAGGTCGTGTCCGTCGGCCCCGGCGCCCGCGACGAGAGCGGCAAGGTTGTCCCGCTCGACGTGAAGGCCGGCGACCGCATCCTGTTCGGCAAGTGGTCCGGCACCGAAGTCAAGATCGCGGGCGAAGACCTGCTGATCATGAAGGAAAGCGACATTCTCGGCGTCATCGCCTGAGCTGCCGCCCGACCGGCGGATCCGGTCCGGGCCCATCGGCCCGATCGGCGGTCCGCCGACCCCCATTCAAGTGAGAGCCCGTTTCCGGACGAACTGCGGTCCGTCGGAACCAGGCTTGGCGCAACCCACATTCCAGGAGACGGCACATGGCTGCCAAGGACGTAAAATTTGCGGGCGATGCCCGCGAGAAGCTGCTGCGCGGCGTCGACATCCTCGCCAACGCGGTCAAGGTCACGCTCGGCCCCAAGGGCCGGAACGTCGTGATCGAGAAGTCGTTCGGCGCGCCGCGCATCACCAAGGACGGCGTGACGGTCGCGAAAGAGATCGAGCTCGAGGACAAGTTCGAGAATCTCGGCGCCCAGCTGGTGCGCGAAGTCGCGTCCAAGACCAACGACAAGGCCGGTGACGGCACGACCACGGCGACCGTGCTCGCCCAGGCGATCGTCAAGGAAGGCGCCAAGGCGGTGGCCGCCGGCATGAACCCGATGGACCTGAAGCGCGGCATCGACCTCGCGGTCGCCGCGGCGATCCAGGACATCAAGGCCCGTGCCAAGAAGGTCTCCTCCTCCGCCGAAGTGGCGCAGGTCGGCACCATTTCCGCGAACGGCGACGCCTCGATCGGCGAAATGATCGCGGGCGCGATGCAGCGGGTCGGCAACGAGGGTGTCATCACCGTCGAGGAAGCCAAGACCGCCGAGACCGAGCTCGATGTCGTGGAAGGCATGCAGTTCGACCGCGGCTACCTCTCTCCCTATTTCATCACGAATGCGGAGAAGATGGTCGCCGAGCTCGAAGATCCCTACATTCTGATCTTCGAGAAGAAGCTGTCCGGCCTTCAGCCGATCCTGCCGGTCCTCGAGGCCGTGGTGCAGTCCGGCAAGCCGCTCGTGATCGTCGCCGAGGACGTCGAGGGCGAAGCGCTCGCGACCTTGGTCGTGAACCGTCTGCGCGGCGGCCTGAAGGTCGCGGCGGTGAAGGCCCCCGGCTTCGGCGATCGCCGCAAGGCGATGCTCGAGGACATCGCGATCCTCACCAACGGTCAGGTCATCTCCGAGGATCTCGGCATCAAGCTCGAGAACGTCACCCTCGACATGCTCGGCCGCGCCAAGAAGGTGATTCTCGAGAAGGAGAAGACCACCATCGTCGACGGCACCGGCGAGAAGTCCGAGATCGACGCCCGCGTCGCCCAGATCAAGGCGCAGATCGAAGAGACCACCTCGGACTATGACCGCGAGAAGCTCCAGGAGCGCCTGGCCAAGCTCGCGGGCGGCGTCGCGGTGATCCGCGTCGGCGGCTCGACGGAAGTCGAAGTCAAGGAGAAGAAGGACCGCGTCGACGACGCCCTCAACGCCACCCGCGCGGCGGTCGAGGAAGGCATCGTTCCCGGCGGCGGCATCGCGCTCCTGCGCGCCAAGGTCGCCGCGGCCAAGGTGACCTCGGACAATCCCGACATCACCGCCGGCATCAAGATCGTGCTGCGCGCGCTCGAAGCCCCGATCCGGCAGATCGCCGAAAATTCGGGCGTCGAGGGCTCCATCGTGGTCGGCAAGGTGCAGGAATCCACCGATCCGAACTTCGGCTTCAATGCGCAGACCGAAGAATATGTCGACATGATTGCCGCCGGCATCGTCGATCCGGCGAAGGTCGTGCGCACGGCGCTCCAGGATGCCGCCTCCGTGGCCGGCCTCCTCGTGACCACCGAGGCGCTCGTCGCCGACCTGCCCAAGAAGGAAGCCGGCATGCCCCAGATGCCGGGCGGCGGCATGGGCGGCATGGACTTCTGAGACCCCTTCAGGTCTCGGTTTCTGGAAAAGGCGCGCCACCCGGCGCGCCTTTTTCTATTCTGGCCTCCTTTGGCCGTCCGCCCGCAGTGGCTCTGGCTCAATATCCGACCGTGAAGCGGGCGCGCGAATGGCGCGGCTTTTCGATCTCGTCGGCCAGCGCCACGGCGAAGTCTTCGTAGCTGATGAAACTGCGGCCGGTGTCCGCCACGAGAAGCTGGTCGGTGCCGAGGCGGAACGTGCCGGTGCGCGCGCCCGGCCCGAATTCGGCCGACGGCGAGAGGAAGGTCCAGTCCAGCGCGGAGTCCGCCCGCAGCAGCTCCAGAAACGCCCCGCCCGCCTTCGCCTCCGCAAGGTAGGCGGCCGGAAAGCCCGGAGCATCGATCAGGGCGAGGCCGGGGGCGACCTCGAGGGTACCCGCCCCGCCGACCACAAGATAGCGGGGGACGCCGGACGCCTTGACGGACGCGATCAGCTTCGGCGCATCAGTGTCGGCAAAGCGCAGCGCGGTCACCACCGCATCGTGCCCGGCCAGGATCCCGACGAACGCCTCTGCCTGATCGGCGTCGCCCGAGACGGCGGTTGAGCCGGGCGCCGCGGCGATGCGGGAGGCATCGCGGGCGATGGCGGTCACGCTATGGCCGCGGGCGGACAGTTCGGTGAGAATTCGCGATCCCGCCGCACCCGAAGCGCCGACCAATGCGATTTTCATGTCTCTTGCTCCATCTGGTATCGAATGGAAACCAGATGGACTAAATGAAAGCTACATGTAAGAAGGCACTTTTAGCTCATCTGGTCACGCATCGGAAACCGCCCGGCCCGCCATGCACGCGCCCGACCCGTATTTAGCCCTGTGTCCGACCCGCGTGGTGCTCGACCGCATCGCCGACAAATGGACCGTCCTGCTGCTGACCGCCGTCGCCGAGCGCCCGATGCGGTTCAACGCGCTGCGGCGGCGGGTCGAGGGCGTGTCGCAGAAGGTGCTGTCGCAAACGCTGAAAAGCCTGGAGCGCGACGGGCTCGTCACGCGCAGCGTGTTTCCGACCGTCCCGGTGACGGTGGAATATGCCCTCACCCCGCTGGGCGCGTCGCTGGAGCGCACCCTCGCGCCGCTGGCCCAGTGGTCGCGCGAGAACATCGACGCCATTGCCGAAGCGCAGGCCCTGTACGACGCACGCGGCCCATAGGGCCGCCTACCAGCCGATCGCGCTCGGCAGCCAGAGGGCGAGTGCCGGGAACAGGAAGACGACCACCGTCGCCGCCACCTGCAGGCCGATGAAAGGGATGACCCCGCGATAGATGTCGCCGGTCTTCACCTCGGCCGGCGCGACGCCGCGCAGGAAGAACAGCGCCCAGCCGAAGGGCGGGGTGAGGAAGCTGGTCTGCAGCATCACGCACACCAGCATGCCGACCCAGACGAGGTCGACGCTCTGTGCCTGGAAGATCGGCAGGAAAAGCGGCACGGCGATGTAGCAGATCTCGATCCACTCGATGAAGAAGCCGAGCAGGAACACGATCAGCAGCATGAACCAGATCTCGGCCGCGACCCCGCCCGGCAGCAGCGCGAACATGTCCTCCACCAGACGCTCGCCGCCGAGGCCGCGGAAGGCGATGGCGAACACCTGGGCGCAGATCAGGATGAACATCATCTGGCCGGTGATCTTGGCGGTGTCGGCCATGGTCGCCCAGAGCACCGACCAGGAGAAGCGCCCGCCGACGATCGTCACCACAATGGCCCCGAGGGCGCCCATCGAGGCGGCTTCGGTCGGTGCGGCGATGCCGGCGATGATCGAACCGAGCACGGCCAGGACCAGGCCGAAGGGCGGCAGCGCCACCTTGAGGAGCTTGATCCAGAGCTGGCCCCAGCTCAAGGCGGCGCGCTCCGCGGCCGAGACGGGCGGCACCATGTCCGGCCGGAAAATGCCGATGGCGAGGATATAGAGGCAGAACAGCGCCGACAGCATCAGGCCGGGAAGGACGGCGGCGGCGAACAGGGTGCCGACCGATTCGTTCATGATGTCGGCGAGCAGGATGAGGACGAGACTTGGCGGGATGATCTGGCCGAGCGTGCCGGAGGCGCAGATCGCGCCGCAGGCGAGCCCTTTGTCATAGCCCCGCCGCAGCAAGCCGGGCAGCGTGAGAAGGCCGAGCGTCACGACCGTCGCGCCGACGATCCCGGTGGTCGCGCCCATCACCACGCCGACCAGGATGATGCCGACGCCGATCCCGCCGCGCAGCCCGCCCGCGAGATGCGCGACCACCTCCATCAAATCCTCGGCGAGCCGGGACTTCTCCAGCATCACTCCCATGAAGACGAACAGCGGGATGGCGAGCAGGGTGTAATTCGTCACCACGCCGAAAATGCGCGCCGGCACCAGATTGAACAGAAGTGGGCCGAAGCCGAGATAGCCGAACACGAAGCCGGACACGGCGAGCGTCAGCGCCACCGGCAGGCCCGCCATGAGCAGGCCGAAGAAGCTGACCAGCATGGCGATGGCCAGCCATTCATTCACGCTCATGATGTCACCGGGAGAACAGGCGGCCGCCGGCCTTCAGCGCGTCCGAGACGGACTGGAGCAGGACCAAAGCGAAGCCGAGGGGAATGAAGGCTTTCAGGACATAGCGGGCATCGATGCCGCCGGGATTGGCCGAGCCCTCGCCCATCCCGTAGGACTGGAGCACATAGGGCACGGACAGTTTGATGATGATCACGCACACCGCCGCCGCGACCAAAGCGGAGAGCAGTTCGGTGAGCGCCTTGCCGCGCGGCGAATAGCGGGAATAGAGCACGTCCACTCGGACATGCTCGCCGTGCCGCAGGGCATAGGCCGCGCCGAGCAGGCAGATCGGCACCAGAAGGTGCCATTCCAGCTCCTGCGCCCAGACCGAGCCGAGGGAAAATCCGTAGCGCAGCAGCACATTGGTCGCCATGACCAGGACCAGCGCGAGGCAGGTCCAGGCCGAGAGGGCGCCGATGCGGTCGACGATCGCATCGAGGATCGCGGAGACCCGTTGCACCCCGGAGGGGGGCGCGCCGGTGGCGTCTCCGATCATTTCAGGATCTCGTCGTAATACACCTTCTCCGACAGATTGGCCCAGCTCTTGTACTTGTCCAGGAAGGCGTAATAGCTGTCGGCCACCTTCTTGGAGGCGGGATCCTTGGCGATCGCCTCGTCCACCACCTTCTTGGTCGCGGTGCGCAGATCGTTGACGATCGCGTCCGGCAGCGGCTGGGCGATGACGCCCTGATTCTTGACCAGATCCTCCATCGCGTCGGCATTGGCCTTTTGGCACCAGCTCTCGCTGATCACGTTGCAGGCGGCGCAGGCGTTTTCCACGACCGCTTTCAGATCGTCGGGCAGCTTGGCCCAGGCGGCCTTGTTGACGATGACTTCCGACACCGTCGCCGGCTCGTGCCAGCCGGTCGTATAATAATATTTCGCCACCTTCTGCAGGCCGAGCTGACGGTCGAGATAGGGTCCGACGAATTCGGCCGCGTCGATCACGCCGCGTTCGAGCGCCGGGAAGATTTCCCCGCCGGGGAGAAGCCGGACATCGACGCCGAATCGCTGGTAGACCCGGCCGGCAAGGCCCGGAATGCGCATCTTCAGGCCGTTGAAGTCGCCGATCTTCTCGATCGGCTTGCGGAACCAGCCGGTCATCTGCACGCCGGTATTGCCGGCGACCAGCGGGACCAGATTGAAACGATCATAGAGCTCCCGGTAGAGATCCATGCCGCCGCCTTCATAGAGCCAGCCATTCACGCCCTGGAAGTCGAGGCCGAACGGGACCGCCGTGAAGAATTGGGCGGCGAAGCTCTTGCCGGTCCAGAAATAAGCGTTGCCGTAATTCATCTCGACGGTGCCGGAGGAGCAGGCGTCGAAGCCTTCGAGCGCCGGGATCAGCTCGCCCGCGCCGAAGAACTGGATCTTCAGCCGGCCGCCGGACATCGCCTCGATGCGCTTGCAGAGGTCCGTGGCGCTGCCCGGGCCGACCGAATAGAACGCCGCCTTCGGACCATAGGCGCTGGTCATCTTCCAGGAAAAGGTCGTCTGCGCACGGACCACCGCGGGCGCGGCAACGGTTCCGGCGGCAGCGGTAAGGGCCAGCTTGGCAAAGTCGCGGCGGCGCATGGGGGATGGTCTCCGGTGGAGGATGCCCCCTTCAAGCAATCCATGTGCCATGCGCCGGCGCTTCCGCCGCGGACGGCGCTGCGGCGTTGCACGGCGGAGGCTCGGCCTGCGCGCCCCGGTCTCAGTGGCGATTTGCCCACATTTTATTCCCGATCGCCCAGATTGTATGCAATTCCACTTCGGGATCGGATCCAGGAAAGCCGGCTCAGGTCCGGGGGCGGAATCCCACATAGCCGCCGTCCGCGTCGAACAGATAGTCGAAGCGGTTGAGCAGGCGGACGCCGGTATTGACGAAGGTCCGGTCCGGCCGCGGCACCAGGATCACCCGCTCGGGGGCGACCGGGTCCGTGCCGTCGCCGAGGGCGAACCCGTAGGCCGCCGCCGCACCGAAGGCGATATCGAGCCGTTTGCCGGCGGCGAGCGTCGGCTTGCCGTCCGGGCCGGGCGCGCTCTGGCCCTGAAGCTGCGCGTCCGGCAGCGTGAGATACATCACCGTGACGCCGGTATCGACCAAAGCCGTTCCGCAGGCCGGCGGGGTTCGCGCGCCCAGCGACAGGCAGGCGGGGAGCGCCGCCCAGTCGGGAAATTCCGTGCTGCGCGCCAGCTTGAGAAAGGCGAAATTCTTTGCCGCGGCCGCCGAGAGGCCGATGGCGACGCCACTTTTGCTCACGACATAGCCGCGCCGCATCGCTCCCGGCGCCTCCGCCGTTCCCATGTCCGGCAGGTTCAGGAAGGGATTGCGATCCGGCGTGCTCTGGGCCTGGCGGTCGCCCTGGCGGGCAAAGCCGATCCCGAGCATGGCGATGCCCGTCGGATCGGTCCGCGGCCGGCAATTGCGGGCGGTCTTCAGGCAGGCGACCTGGCGGACGGCGAGCACCGGAAGGGGGCGCGTCGTCACCGATGCGCCGTTCGTGCCGGCGATGGTCACCGGCGTCACCACCCAGTCGCCCTGCATGATGCGGCCGGAACTCGTATAGGTCAGGCTGCCCGGCCCGAGTTTGGGCAGGCCGGCGAGGTTCGGGATCAGCTTCGCCGACACCACGATCCCGGTCGAGCCGGTATCCATGACCGCGCGCGCCACGCGGCCGCCGAACGACACGCTCAGCGCCGGTGGCCGCGTGATCGGCTCGCCGGACAAGGGCGCGTTGAGATAGGGCAGGAAGACGCTCTTGGTGGCGCCGGACAGATCCGGCGCGGGATCGGCGGCGGCGGGGCCGGCCAGCAGCGCGAGCAGCGCGGCCGTGCCGCAAAGTCTCTTCCTCATCGATCTCCGCCCCTGCGCCGGATCGGACGGGGGCCGATCCGGTTGCGCTGCAACATGGCCGAGGGGTTGCCCCGGCCGGCTCGTGGCATCAAGCTTCCGGTCCACTGCCCCAACATCATGGCAATCATGCGCACCGAAATCACCGGCACCACCCTTCCCGTCCTTCAGGTGACCCTCGCGCCGGGGGAGACCCTGGTCGCCGAGCCGGACCGGTTGTCGTGGATGACCCCCAATATCGCGCTGCGCACGACGACGGCGACCGCCGGGGCCTCCGGCTTCTTCGGGGCGATCGGCCGGGCGATTTCCGGCGGCGGTCTGTTCATGACGGAATTCACCGCCGAGGGCGGGGAGGGCCTGGTCAGCTTCGCCGCCACCGTGCCGGGCAACATCTCCGAGGTCCAGGTGGCGCCGGGACGCGGCTTCATGATCCACCGCCACGGCTTTCTGGCCGGTGCGCACGGCGTCGAACTCGCGATCGGCTTCCAGCAGACGCTGGGGGCGGGGGTGTTCGGCGGCGAGGGCTTCGTGCTCCAGCATCTGACCGGCCAGGGCAAGGCCTTCGTGGAACTCGGCGGCGAGATCATCTCCTATGCGCTCGATCCGGGCCAGAGCCTGCTCGTCCATCCCGGCCATGTCGGCATGTTCGAGGACAGCGTCGGGTTCGAGATCACCATGATGCGCGGCGTGAAGAACGTCCTGTTCGGCGGCGACGGCCTGTTCCTCGCCCAGCTCACCGGGCCGGGCAAGATCTGGCTGCAATCGCTCACCCCGGCGAAGCTCGCCCACGCGCTGCGGCCCTATCTGCCGAGCGGCGAGCACCGATAGGCCGCCGGCGTCAGCCGCGCATCAGGGCCGTGACATGGGCGGCGGCGGAGGTGGCGAGGCCCTCGAGGTCGTAGCCGCCCTCCAGCACCGAGACGACGCGCCCGCCCGCCGTCTTGTCGGCGATCTCCATCAGCCGCCGCGTGATCCAGCCGAAATCGGTGTCGACGAGCCGCAGCGAGCCGAGCGGATCGTTGCGGTGGGCGTCGAAGCCGGCGGAAATGATGATCAATTCGGGGGCGAAGGCCTCGAGGCGCGGCAGGATGCGCGCTTCCATCGCTTCCTGGAACCGTTCCCCGCCGTCGCCGGCGCGCAGCGGCGCATTGACGATCGTGTTGACGGCACCGTTCTCGCTGATCGCGCCGGTGCCGGGATAAAGCGGCATCTGGTGGGTCGAGCCGTACATCACGCTCTCGTCGGCCCAGAAGATTTCCTGGGTCCCGTTGCCGTGATGCACGTCGAAATCGACGATGGCGACGCGGTCGAGACCATGCGCGGCCTGGGCATGGCGCGCCGCGATGGCGGCGTGGTTCAGCAGGCAGAAGCCCATGGGACGGCGGGTTTCGCAATGGTGGCCGGGCGGGCGCATGCAGACGAAGGCGTTGTCCGCCTTGCGCGTGACCACCTCGTCCACGGCATAGCAGGCCCCGCCCACCGCGCGCAGCACGGCTTCCCAGCTTCCCGGCGAGAGCACGGTGTCGGAATCGATCCGGACGAGGCCTTCCGCCGGGGCGGCGGCGGCCATGGCGTCGAGGAAATCCTCGGGATGGACGCGGATGATGTCCTCGCGCGCGCCGCGTGGCGCGCTCTCGCGCAACAGGCTCGCGAACTTCTCCTGCTCGAAGATCCGGTCCAGCGCGCGGAGGCGGTCCACCCGTTCGGGATGACCGGGCGGGGTCACATGCTGAAGGCCGGACGGATGCGTGATGAGCAGGGTGGACATTGGCGTTTGGGCCTCTCTCGAGGAGGGTTTGATCTGACATACCATATTCCAAGTGCCGGCAAGTTGCGCCCGCGCAAACCGCGGGTCCCCGCTTGCCCCGTCCCCGATTTTTTTGCGCCGCCCGGTGCGCGCCGCGATGCGGGGCCGCTGGACGCGACGGCGCCGGGCGATTAGCCCTTCGGGAAACATCCGGGAGGACGCCATGACCGAACGTGCCGAACAGCCCCTTGCCCTCGTAACCGGGGGGGCGTCCGGGATCGGCGAGGGATGCGCCCGCATCCTGTTGGAGAAGGGCTGGCGCGTCGTCGTCGCCGACATTCGCGCCGAGGCGGCGCAGGCGACGGCGGACCGGATCGGCGCAGCGGCGCTGACGCTCGACGTCACCGACGCGGCCGCGGTCGAGGCCGTGGCGCAGGAGGCCGAGGCGCGCTTCGGCCCGGTCGACGCGCTGGTGACGAGTGCCGGCGTGCTCCAGCCCCCGACCCCGCCGGAAGATTTCGCGCTCGCCGATTTCGACGCGGTGGTGTCGGTCAATCTGCGCGGCACCTATGTCACCGCGGTCGCCTTCGGCACCCGGATGGCGCGGCGCGGACGCGGCGCCATCGTCACGATCGGTTCGATCACGGCGGTCCGCGCCGTGCCCCTGCACGCCTACGGCCCGACCAAGGCGGCGGTGGTGAGCATCACCCAGTGCCTGGCGGCGGACTATGCGCGCTCGGGAGTCCGGGTCAATTGCATCTCGCCCGGCTTCGTCGCGACCCCGCCGCTCCAGGCGGCGATCGCGCGCGGCCAGCGCGATCCGCGGCTGCTCACCGAAAGCGCCGCCCTGGGGCGGTTCGTCGCGGTCGAGGATGTCGGCCGGGCGGCGGCCTTCCTGCTGTCGGACGAGGCGTCGGCGATCACCGGAATCAACCTGCCGGTCGATTGCGGCTGGCTGATCGGCGCGCATCTCGGCACCTATGGCGGGGTGCGGCCGGCACGCGGGGGCGCGTAGAGCACGGTCCGAATCGGACCGCGCAAGTCGATCGGCAAACCGTCTCACTCACGGGATTGGAGCGTTTTCCGATCGGTTTGCACCGTATTCTGCTGCGCTGAAGGGGTTTTGGCATTCGCCGGGGCGGGAAGTAATCGACGATGCGGCCGATGGCGGACCAGAAGGCATCGACGGCTCGCCCGGCGCCCCTGCGCCGCAGGGCCTCGAGCTTGGCGAAGGCGTCTCGATCGGAGTGAAGTCGATGCGGTCGGGCGGCAGCGTCGCGTTTTCCCGGCGGGACGGCGGCCCGCTCCGGGCGGATTTCGGCCGATGCGCGCCGGCCGTACCGCCCGCGCTTGCCCGCACCCGCCCGCCCGGGTTACATAGGCGCGTGCGGCGCAGCTGCGGCGCACCGGCCAAGCGGCTGGGGATACTGGTCTTTGTCTCCCCCGGGCCTGGCAGATCGCGCGCCGTCCGGGCGCGCGCTGTCGGGATCGAGCGCCGTCCGACGCCGTCCGTGCCGCCTGTCCGACGCCTGGATCTGTGAGGATCATGACTTATACGGGCTGGATCGACGACGAACCCGAGGACAGCCGGACCCGTCGATTCGACCGGGCGCGCCTGCGCTTGGCCGGCGCCGGCCTGGTGGGCCTTGCCGGCCTGATCGCCGCCGCGATGGTCGCGAGCTGGGCTTTCGCCGGCATCGGCCATGCCCCCGTCGCCGTCGCGGCGCTTTCGACTTCCGCCGGTCCGTCCTCTCCGGCCGCGTTCGACGAGGAGGCGATGGCGCGCCGCGCCGCGCAGCTCGCGGCCGATGCGGCGAGCGAGGCCGAATCCGCCGCCGACCCGGTCGCGTCCGCGACTTTTGCGGCCCTGCCGAGCTGGCTGTTCGATCCGACGCCCCTCGCCGGGCCGACCCGTCCGCGGGCCGTCGCGCCGGCGCCGTCGGGCCCGGTCGCCGCCGTGCCGGAGCCCGAGCAGCGGGTGGAGATCGTGCGCAGCGTACCGCTGCCGATGGCCAATCCGCTCGGCGCCGCCCGCCTCCAGGCGCTGGAGGGCGACGTTCCCCTGGCGCTCCAGCGCGATCAGCTCGCGGCGGTGCCGCTGCCGCCGCGCAACCCGCTCCTCGGCGGCGAGCCGCGATTGGACGGTGAGCCGCGCCTCGCCTCGCTTCCGCCGCCGGCGGAAATGCACGTGCCGACCGCCCCCGCCGAGCCGGTGCCCGAGCGCAAGTCGATCCTGCCCGGTCCCGGCGACCGGTTCGCGGTCTATGACATCAAGAACAGCCTGGTCTACATGCCATCGGGCGAGAAGCTCGAAGCCCATTCCGGCTATGGCGAGGGCTTCGACAATCTCGCCTATGTCTCGGTGCGCATGCGCGGGCCGACCCCGCCCAACGTCTACACGCTGAAGATGCGCGAGCGTCTGTTCCATGGCGTCGAGGCGCTGCGCATGACGCCCGTCGGCGAGGGCAAGATGCACGGGCGCGACGGCTTCCTGACCCATTCCTATCTGATGGGTCCGCGCGGCGATTCCAACGGCTGCGTCTCCTTCAAGGATTACGACAAGTTCCTGGAGGCCTATAAGCGCGGCGAGGTCACCCGGCTGGTCGTGGTCGAGGACGCCGGGGTGACGCCGAGCCAGAGCAATCCGCTTCTCGCCTGGCTGGCCAATATGAGCCGCGAGCGGTAGCGGCCGGGCGGCCGCCGGCGGCTACGCGCCCCGCGTCCAGCGGTTGATCGCCACCATCAGCGCCCCGGCGAGGGCGAGGGCGGTGAGAAAGCCGTAGCTGCCGACATAGGTGCCGGTCGCGTTGTGCATCTCCGAAAAGATCACCGGGCCGAACACCACCCCGGTAAAGGTGAAGAACATCGAGGCGCCGGTCACCGCGCTCACCAGGCCCGCCGGTGCCTGACGCGCCACCTCGGAGAGGTAGACGCCGTTCCAGCCGACCGCCGACAGGCCGAGGACGATGAACAGGCTCGCCGTGATCTCGGGCGGCCAGGCCGGCGTCGCGAACATGATCGTTGCGGAGGCCGCCGCCATGACGAGGGCGATGCCGAACAGCACCGCCAGGCCGTCCCCCACCATGTCCGCCACCTGCCCCCAGAGCACCCGGCCGACCGCCCCGCCCACCTGGACCGCGGCGAGCAGCGCCCCCGCTTCGACCAGCGAGAAGCCGAGATCCTCGACCAGCAGCACGACCAGGAAGGTGATGGCGCACAATTGCATCGACGAGAAGAAGAAGGAGGAGGCGGCGATCCAGCGCAGCGCCGGGGTGGCAACCACCAGCCGCAGGGCGCCCAGCGAGAACAGCCGCATCTGGCCGCGCAGCCGGTGCGAATCGAGTCGCGCCCGGCCGATCTGCGACAAAGCGGCGACCACCAGACAGCCGCCGGCCACCGCCAGCAGCGCCGCCGGCCAGCCGAACGGCAGCGCGATCTGCGGCCCGGCCAGCCCCGCCACCACCCCACCGAGCGGCACGCCGGTCTGCTTGAACGAGAAGATCAGATTGCGCCGGGCGGGCGGGGAGTGGCGCATCAGCAGGTCGGACGCCGACGGATTGATGAGCCCGTAGGCGAAGCCGCCGACCAAAGTGGCGGCGAGCATGGACCAGAGGCTCGGAATGCTGGCGAGCGCGCAGGAGGTCGCGTGCAGCCCCATCGCCGTCTGGCTGATCCGGCACGGGCCGAAGCGCGTCACCAGCGCCCCGGCGATCACCGAGGCGAACATGCCGGCGACATAGAGCAGCGAGATCTGATAGCCGACCATGCTGGTCGGCACGCCGAGATCCGGCGCGATCAGCGGGGCCAGCGCCGGCACGATGAGAATGGCGGTGGTGCCGAGGCACTGCACCGCCAGAGTTTCTGCCAGAAGCCCGGTCAGCCCGACCGGTGCCTCGGGGGGAGACGCGTCCGCGGCCGTCGCGCTCACGGGGCGCCCGGCGGCTCGGTTTCCCGGATGGCCGGCCGTTCGGCGAGCGCAGCGAGCCGCGCGGCGAGCCGGGGATGCGCCGGCGCCCAATCATGGGGATAGCGGAAGGCGGTGTAGCGCAGCGCCACCGCCAGCATCAGATCGCCGAACCCGACCGGAGCGTCGGGCGCGAGCGGGGCGTCGGGCACCGTCTGCTCCATGGCGTCGAGCAGCGCGGCGACGCGCGCCTCCTCGCGGGCGACGCGGTCCGGCATCTGGAACGCGTCGGGCCGCCGCAATTCGAGCAGCCGCGCGACCACCGCCTCGATCAGCGCATGCGCCCGCGCATGGGCGCGGAGCGCCTCCCACCGCGCCGGGCCGGCGGCGGGGATCAGCGCGCCCTCGGGGGCGCCCAGGCTGTCGAGATATTCCGCGATCAGCAGCGATTCGACGAGGCTCGTGCCGTCATCCAATTCCAGAACGGGCACCTTGCCGGCGGGGTTCATGGCGATCAGCCGGGGCGACATCTGCCACGGATCCTCGACCACGAAGTCCACCGGAACCGCCCGCGCGATCGCGACCGCGCGCACCTTGCGCACGAAGGGTGAAGTCAGCGAACCGTACAGCTTCATGGCACCACCTCGTCCCGCGGGAGCCCGATCGGTAGATCAATCTCCGCCTGATTGGTAGAGGGCGCCGGACCGTTCAGGCGGCGATGCCGTCTGAACGGGACGCTCTCGCGGCCGCGCCCGGCGGGCTCAGGCCTCGTTGGTGCTGTCCTCGACCAGGCCCTGGACGACCTTCGACTTGGTCTTGAAATAGGCGGTCGCCGCGACGACCAGGATTGCGGCGAGGCACAGGCCGAAGGCGATCGGCCGGTCGATCATGAACAGCGGATTGCCGCCGGTCAGAGCGAGCGACTGGCGCAGCGACTGTTCGAACATCGGGCCGAGCAGGAAGCCGAGCACCAGCGGCGCGACCGGCATGTGATAGCGCCGCATCACATAGCCGACGATCCCGAACCCGATCGCCACCCAGACGTCGAACAGCGTGTTGCGCGGGGCATAGGCGCCGATCACGCACACGCCGAGCACGATCGGCCCGAGCACCGAATAGGGGATCTGGCTGATCTTGGCCCAGACGCCGACCAAAGGCAGGTTCAGCACCAGCAGCATCATGTTGGCGAGCAGCATCGAGCCGATCACGGTCCACACCAGAAGGCCCTGCTGCTCGAACAGCATGGGGCCGGGGGTGAGGCCGTTGATCATCAGCGTGCCGAGCATGATGGCGAGCGCCGGGCTGGTCGGGATGCCGAGCGCGAGCAGCGGGATGAAGCCCGCCATGGCGGTCGCATTGTTGGCCGCCTCCGGCGAGGCGACGCCTTCGATCGCGCCATTGCCGAACCGTTCGGGGGTGCGCGAGACGCGCTTCTCCACGTCATAAGCGAGATAGGCGGTGAGCGCCGGCAGCATGCCCGGCAGCAGCCCCATGACGAAGCCGATCCCGGTGCCCCGCATCGCCGCCTTCAGGCCGGCCGACAGTTCCCGCCCGCGCGGAATCATCGACCACCAGGAGCCGAGCTTGCCGGAGAAGACCTTCTGGGTGTCCATCGACGCGGAATAAAGCACCTCGCCGATCCCGAACACGCCGACCAGGACCGGGACGATGTCGAGCCCCTTGGTAAATTCGATCGAGCCGAAGGTGAGGCGCTGCGCCCCCGTGAGCGGGTCGGCGCCGACCGAGGCGAGCGCCATGCCCAAGGCGGCGATGCCGAGGCCGAGGACGAGCGAATTGCCGGCGAAGGAGATCAGGGCCGTCATCGAGAACAGGACGAGGCCGAAATATTCCGGCGGCCCGAACCGCAGCGCGAGATCGGCGATCGCGGGACCGATCAGCGAAATGGCGAGCGTGCCGAGGATGCCGGCGGCGAACGAGCCGATGGCCGCGATGGCGAGCGCCTGTCCGGCGCGCCCCTGCTTGGTCATCGGGAAGCCGTCCTGGGCGGTGACGATCGAGGACACTTCGCCGGGAATGTTCATCAGGATGGCGGTGGTCGAGCCGCCATACATCGCGCCGTAATAGATGCCGGCCATGATGATGATGGCGCCGTCCGGCGGCAGATAGACCGCGATCGGCAGCAGGATCGCCATGGCCGAGGCCGGGCCGAGCCCCGGCAGAACCCCGACCAGCGTGCCGAGCAGGCAGCCGATCAACGCGAAGCCGAGATTGACGAACGACAGCGCGTTGAGGATGCCGGTAAAGAGGTTCGCGTCCATCAGCCCCGTCCGTCGCCGCCGGCGGCATCTGCGTGGACCAGATCGGAGATCGGCCGGTAGAGGCCTTCCACCACCCCGGCAATATCGAGCGGGCGTTCCGGCGCGTCGGCCGCGACCACTTCATAGCCGATCAGGGCGGTGTGGCGGTCGAGCCCGACCGAGTCCATCCAGCGCACGCCGGGGCGCAGCGCCTCCACCTGCGCCTTGGCGGCGGCCGCCTCGGGCGCGCTCAGGCCCTCGAAGGACACGATCCGCAGCGCCTGGTCCGGACCGACCACCGGCGAGTGCACGTCGCCCGACTGCGGGGCGAACAGATCGCGGCTCCAGTCGATGATATAGGGCTTCCATTCGAAGAAGCCCCAGTCATTCTTGTATTCGGGGGTTTCGAACGCCTGGTCGGAGTCGAGGATCCAGAACGCCACATAATTGCGCCCCGCGCCCGCGCTGCGCAGGAAACGCTGCACCGACAGGAAATGCGGCTTGTCCAGCATCTGCTTGAGCTTGGGGCCGCCATACCAGTCGTTCCAGCCCTGCTCGAGATC
The DNA here is from genome assembly GCF_004346185.1 of Aquabacter spiritensis. Lineage (GTDB taxonomy): Bacteria > Pseudomonadota > Alphaproteobacteria > Rhizobiales > Xanthobacteraceae > Aquabacter > Aquabacter spiritensis. Next base: position 329,945 of record NZ_SMAI01000003.1, read on the forward strand.
CTCGCGGCTGAAGTTGCAGCGCACAATATAAGCGAGCGTCATAAGCTTCCTCCGGCCGGATTCTACAGTTGGTCGATGCCGTGGCGGCGGGTCCGGTCCGCAGCTCCGATGCAACGAGTGGGCCAATCCTGCGAGCTGGGCGCGAACGGCGCCGTTTCGTCGGCGCTCCGGCGGGTGTCCTCTCGGTAAACATCGAAAGTGTATTTTCCGCAGACAGGATGTCTTCCGACGGATACTTGCCGCGGCGGAAGCCCGCCCACCGTCCGCGTTCGGGACAGAGCCCGCCGCGCCGCGGCTGGCCGAAGAATCCGCGCGCGGGACGGGATGCCGGCGGGCGGGGGCGCCCGGCCGCCGGCAAAGCGGGCCGGGCCGCCGCCTTGGCACGGGCCTTGCGGGGCCTGCGCCAAAACCGGCGCCGACGGGCGAAGCAGCCGGGGAGGGAGGTCGGGATGGGACGCATCTGGGGTCTGATGTTCATCGCGTTCGGCGCCGTCTGGATGTGGGACGGCTGGCGGCTGGAGACCGCCGAACGGTCGAGTTCGATGTTCGACGATCTCGGGCCGGACCGCTATCTGGTGGTGCTGGGCCTGATCATGGTGGCGGTGGGCGTGGCGCTCGCGGTGCGGCCGCCGCCGAACCTCATGAAGCGGGACGGCGGCGCCGCCGCGTTCTGGCCGCCGCGCCCCCCGGTCACCTTCACCCTCGCCATGGTGGCCTATGCGCTCATCATGCCGCGCCTCGGCTATGTCGCCGCGACCTTCCTGTTCTTCATCCTGATCTTCTATCTCGCCGGCAAGCGCTCGGTGCTGGCCAATCTCGGCTATGGCGCCGTCTGCACCGCGGTCTTCTACGTGATCTTCAAGCAATTCGCCGACATGCCGCTGCCGACCGGCCTGCTGAGCTTCTGATCGGGAGGGGACGATGGAAAACGGACGCCTTCAGGGCAAGGTGGCGCTGATCACCGGCGGCGCCGGCGGCCAGGGCCGGGTGGAGGCCGAGCTGTTCGCCCGCGAGGGCGGCGCCGTCCTCGTCACCGACATCGACGCCGCGGGCGGCGAAGCGGTGTGCGCCGCGGTCCGCGCCGCGGGCGGGCGGGCACAGTTCCAGCGCCACGACGTGTGCGATCCGGCCGGCTGGCAGGCCTGCGTCGCCGCCGCGCAGGCGGCGTTCGGGGGGCTCGACGTGCTGATCAACAATGCCGGCACGATCAGCCGCCACGGCATCGCCACCATCCCGCTCGATTCCTGGAACCGCACGCTCGAGGTCAATCTCACCGGCGTCATGCTCGGCATGCAGATCTGCGCCCCGGCGATGCGGGCGCGGGGCGGCGGCTCGATCGTCAACGTCTCCTCGATCGCCGGCATGGGCGCGCATTACGACGCCGCCTATTGCGCCAGCAAATGGGCGGTGCGCGGCCTCACCAAGACCGCCGCGATCGAGTTCGTGGACTGGGGCATCCGGGTCAATTCGATCCATCCCGGCCAGATCGTCGAGACCAGCTTCTTCCGCGACGGCGCCCCCGGCCATGCCGAATCGGCCCGCCGCGCCATTCCCATGCAGCGCCAGGGCACGCCGCTGGAATGCGCTTATCTCGCTTTGTTCCTCGCCTCCGACGAAGCGAGCTTCATCACCGGCGCCGAGATCGCGATCGATGGCGGCTTCACCGCCGGGGCGGCGATCTGGATGCGCTCGCGCATGCGCGACGAACTCGCCGCGGCCGAGCGCGCCGGGGCGGCCGCGGGCTGACCCCGTCCTGAAAAAAGCCCTCCCCGTCAGGGCGGGGAGGGCTTCAGAGGTGCCCGGAAGGAGGTTCGAGCGTCCGGGCCTCGGGAGCGCGGCGGCGGCGCCGCGCAATTTCAGGCGCTGCGCGCGACCGGCTTGAAGCGCACCGGCACGGGCTGGATCTCGCCGTGCCGCACCATCTCGACCAGCGACCGCTTCAGGATCTTGCCGCTCGCGGTGAGCGGGAAGGCGTCGAGGGCGAGGAAATATTCCGGCATGTCGAACTTCGACAGGCCGAGCGCGTCGAGATGGGCGAGCAGTGCGTCCGGCTCGACCGTGCCGATCACCGCGAGGCAGGCGCGCTCGCCGAGCCGGTCGTCGGCGACCGGGAAGCACGCGGCCTTCTGGACCTCGGGGTGCCGCACGGCCAGCGCCTCGATCTGCGCGGGATAGATGTTGTGCCCGCCGCGGATGATCAGGTCCTTCAGCCGCCCCTCGATCTTCAGATTGCCGGCGGCGTCGATCACGCCGAGATCGCCGGAAAGGAACCAGCCGCCGGCATTGAAGGCGGTTTCGGTGGCCTTCTGATTGTCGAAATAGCCGAGCATCAGCGCCCCGCCCCGGCCGCCGATATGGCCGACTTCGCCGGGCGGCAGTTCGCGGTCCTCATCGAGCGGGTCGAACACCTTCACCTCATAGGCGCGCCCGCCGCGCCCGCAGGTCGAGATGATGGTGTCGTGGTCGTCGGTCGGGTGGGTGTATTGGTGCGAGGAGTTTTCCGTCATGCCGTAGATGTTCTGCGGCTTGATTCCCTGCCGGACGAAGGCGTCCGCGACCGAGGGCGGGATCGGCGCGCCGGCCATGTAGAAGATGTCGACCGCCCCGAGGCGGGGCAGGCCGCGGGCCTTCTGCTCGGCGAGGATGTCCATGGCATGGGTCGGCACGCCCATGATGTAGGTGGCGCCGCTCTCCAGGATCCAGTCGAGCCGGGACATGCCGGCCGGCGGCAGGTCGGTCACCAGGCGGCAGCCGGCCAGCAGCCATTGCGCCACCGCCACCCAGGCGATGTGGTGCGAGAGCGGGGAGAGGGTGAGCAGCACCGTGTCCGGCCCGTGGCCCCAGTCGCGCACCAGGTCGCGGGCATTGGCGAGCAGCGAATTGTCGGAATGCATGACGCATTTCGGTGCGCCCGACGTGCCCGAGGTGAAGGCGAGATAGACGACCTTGTCGGGGTCCGAGGAGGGCGGGGTGCGGTACGGCCCGGCGCCGGGGAAGGTGTCCGGCGTATAGACCACCTTCAGCGCCGGCAGGGTCGAGAGCATCGCCTCGAAATCCACCCGGTTGCGGTCGGCGCCCCAGCCGGGTTCGGTGACGAGGCAGCGCGCCGAGAGCCGCTCCAGCAGCGCCGCCACTTCCGCGCAGGTATAGGTGCGGTGGAGCGAGGGGTTGCAGGCGAAGCCCTCGCGCGAGCAGGCGAGGAAGGTGATCACCGCCTCGATGCGGTTGTTGGCCCAGACCGACACGCGGTCGCCGCCGACCAGCCCGTAGGCGCGCAGATCCGCCGCCATGCCGTCGACGCGGCGGCGCAGCTCCTCCCAGGTCAACCGGTTGGCGCCGTCCTGGAGCGCCACCGCCTGCGGCCGTCCGGCGGCATGGCGCGCAAGCAGGTCGTAGAAGGTGTCGCCCTGCCACACGCCCTCGGCATAATAGCGCCGGGCGGCGGCGGGATGATGCAAGGTGAGGAAGGGGCGCACGCTCACCTCCCGAACTTGGCGGCGTCGGGCTTCCGCTTGTTCCGGAAGCTGTCGGACAGTTCGTGGCTCTCCTCGCTTTCGAGATAGGAGCGCAGCAGAAGATCGTGGGCGACGCGGGCGAGGCCGGAGACGCCGCCGTGCCGGGCGTTGAAGGCGCCCTTGATCGAGGCGAGGGCGAAGGCGCCGCGTTCGGCGACGGCCATCGCATAGGCCCGGGTTTCCTCCGCCAGCCGGTCGTCCGGCACCACCTTGTTGATGAGGCCCATGGCGAGCGCCTCGGCCGCGGTGATGCGCGGGTTGAGATACCAGATCTCCTTGGCGCGCTTCTTTCCGACGAGGTCCTCGAGATACCAGGTGCCGTAGCCGGCATCGAACGAGCCCATCATCGGCCCGACCTGCCGGAACACCGCGCTCTGCTTGGCGATGGTGAGGTCGCACACCACCTGGAGCACGTTGCCGCCGCCGACGGCGAAGCCGTTGACGCTGGCGATCACCGGCTTCTGCAGACGGTCGATCGCCTCGTACATTTCCAGGGTCGGCAGCGTGCCGGCATAGAGGGTGGTGTCCTCCATGCCGTCCTTGCGGCCGCCGATGCAGAAGAATTTGTCGCCCGCGCCGGTGATCACCAGAACCCGGGTCCGGGTCTCGCGCCGCATCGCCTCGATGCAGTCGCGGATTTCATGGCACATGGTCACGGTGAACATGTTGCCGTCGTCCGGGCGGTTGAGCGTGATCGTCCCGACCGGCCCGTCTTCGGCGTAGAGGATGGTTTCGTAATCCAAGGGACGTCTCTCCTGTGTCGGCGCGCGCGCCGCGGCCGTTGCCCGGCCTGTTCGATGTGCCGAAGGACGGCACGGTCCGTGCAGCGGGCGCCAAGGCCCTGGCGCCGGTTTCCCGGCCGCCGGCGCTCTGCCGCCGGGCGTTTGTGCTGACAGAGCAATGTGCATGCCAGCCGTGCGTTCCCGCGGCGGGGCCTGCGGGGACGTTTGAAAGATGGCTGCGCCACGGACTGGCGCAACCGCGCATGTCTTTGAATGCAACACGCGACGCGCTAAAGTGTCGCTAATAAAGACATAACAGTGGGAGTGACGCATATGGAGGCCGAAAGCGGCGTCGTGGAAGGCCTCGCGGTCCTCAAATCCGACGGATCCGTCTTATATTCCACAGGCTTGGCGGGCGATCAGCGGGTCCGCTCCCTGATGGCCGACAAGGCCTGGATGGCGAGCGCGCGGCACCACCGCCTGCAATCGCTGACCCTCGACCGGCGGTCCTATTCGGTCCTCGTCACGCCGATGCGCGGTGCCGAACTGATCGTATTCTCCGCCCTGACCGGCCAGGCGGTGCTGGAATTCCTCGGTTCGGTGGATTTCGCCTACGACATTCTCGAACATCTCCTCACCGATCCGTTCGACGCCATGACCGTGGTCGATGGCGAGGCGCGCGTCGCTTATGTCTCGCCGGTCCATGAGCGCTTCTTCGGCCTGTCGCGGGGCGAAGCGAACGGCCGGCCGGTGCGCGAGGTGATCGAGAACACGCGGCTCGACAAGATCGTCGCGACCGGCCTGCCCGAGGTCGGCGAGATCCAGCACATGCGCGGCTCCGAGCGGGTGGTCTCGCGCGTGCCGATCCGCCGCGACGGGCGGATCGTCGGCGCGGTCGGCCGCGTCATGTTCAAGGGGCCGCAGCAGGTGGAGGCGCTCGCCCGGCGGGTGAACGCGCTCGAAAACGAGGTGCGCTTCTACAAGCGCGAGGCGGCCGCGCTGCGCACCCGCTCCTACGGGCTCGACGAGCTGATCGGCGAAAGCCCGGCCATGCAGCGCTTGAAGAGCGAATTGACCAAGATCGCGCCGCTCAGCATCCCGGTTCTGATCCATGGCGAGAGCGGCACCGGCAAGGAACTGGTGGCGCATGCGCTGCACCGGCTCAGCCCGCGTCGCGACGCCACCCATGTCATGGTGAACGCGGCGGCGCTGCCGGCGACCCTGGTCGAATCCGAACTGTTCGGCTACGAGCCCGGCGCCTTTACCGGCGCCGACCGCAAGGGCCGCAAGGGCAAGTTCGAGCAGGCGGCGGGCGGCACCATCTTCCTCGACGAGATCGGCGACATGCCGATGGAGGTCCAGGCCAAGCTGCTGCGCGTGCTGCAGGACCACATGGTCGAGCGGATCGGCGGCGACCGGCCCTATCAGGTGGACTTCCGCCTCGTCACCGCCACCAACCGCAATCTGCAGGATCTGGTCGGGCAGGGGCAGTTCCGGCTCGATCTGTATTACCGGATCTCGCCGATCTCGATCGAAGTGCCGCCGCTGCGCCGCCGCATCGACGACATCCCGCAGCTCGTCGCGCATTTCCTGAAGGAGGTGGCGGGGCGCCACGGCTATCCGGTGCCCGAGGTCGAGGAGAGTGCGCTCGCTTATCTGATGGAGCAGGCCTGGCCCGGCAATATCCGCCAGCTCCGCCACGAGGTGGAGCGCGCCTTCGTGTTCGCCGAGAACGGCCGGATCAGTGCCGACACCTTCGTCGGCCACAGCGACAGCTTCGTGCCGCCGGTGGTGCCGCCGGAGGAGCGCGGATTGCTGCCGCGCCGGGGGGAATCGCTCAAGTCCAATCTCGGCCGGGTCGAGGCCGAGCTGGTCCGCGAGGCGCTGGTCCGCCACAAGGGCAACAAAAAGCGGGTCGCCGAGGAATTGGGGATCTCCCGCTCCTATCTCTACAAGCTGCTCGACGAGGGCATGCGGCTGTAACGCGCGACGGGAAACGAGGCCCGGCGCCGGCTCTGCCGCCCGCGTCCCGCCGGCATGGCACGCGCCTTGCTGCATCGGGGCAAAGCAAAGGGAGGCGCCCTGTGAGCGGCTATGTGTATCTCGCCCATCTCTCCATTCCGCGCGACATGGAGGATGCCTTCAACGCGCTGTATGACAGCGGCTATGTGCCGAACCTGCTCCAGGTGCCCGGGGTGCGCGCCTGCCGGCGGTTCAAGCTGGAATGGTCGGACAGCGAGATGCCGGAATATCTCGCTTTCTACGAGGTCGACAGCCCGGACGTTCCCAAGTCCGCGGCCTGGAAGGAGGCCTCGGTGCGCTGCGGCTGGGCCGAGAAGATCCGCCCGCATCTGACGACGCGGCGCCACGGCCTATTCCGCGAACTCTCGCAGGCCGAGAGCGAGGCCGCCTCGGCGATCCCGCCCGGCACCTGAGCCGCCGCGGTCCGGGCCGCTCCGCCCGCTTGACGTGCGCGCCGGCGCTTATTGCGCGCCGGCGACGTGCGCGGTGGCGCGCAGGCCGAACACGCCGGCTTTGGCGAGGCCGCCGAGATAGACGCTGCCCGCGCCGCCCTCGATGCCGCCGGTCGCGGCGCCGGCCGCGTAGAGGCCGGGGATCGGCGCGCCGTCCCGGCTCAGCACCCGCGCGTCGGGATCGATGATCAGCCCGCCCATCGTATAAGTGATGCCGGCGCACAGCGGCATGGCGTAGAACGGCCCGTTCGTCAGCGCCGCCGCGCCGTAGGCGCCGGTGGTGCGCGGCGGATCGAGCGCCGCCTGGGCGGCGCCGCCGGACGCGGCGGCGGCATTGTAGCGGCCGAGCGTGTCGGCGAGCGCGTCGGCCGGCAGGCCCGCGCGGGCGGCCAGCGCCGCGATGTCGTCGGCGCTGTGGATGGTCGCCCCGGCGCGCGCCAGAAGCGGATTGGGCGGTATGCGCGCGGCGCGCCCGGCGGTCTCCCACACCGCATGGTCGAAGATCAGGGTCGTGGAGAGCGGATCCTCCCGCCCGGCGACCGCATTGGCGAGGAACACGCCGCTCTGGCCCTCGTCGACGAAGCGCCGGCCGTCCGGCCCGACCAGGATGCCGGCCTGCGAGATCGCATCGACCTCGGGATAGGGCCACATCTTGTCGCTGGTCATGGCGTCGCGCGACAAGAGATGGCCGTAGAACGGGGCCAGCTCCGACACTGCGGCGCCGGCCTCGACCGCCATGCGCAGGCCGTCGCCCATCGCGGTCGCGGCGCCGCGCTGCTTCAGGCGGTCCGGGGCGGGGGAAATGTGCCCGCGCACCAGATCGGGATCGGCCTGGAAGCCGCCGTCGCAGATCAAGGTGGCGCGGGCGACGACGGCGAGAGGCCCGGTCGGGCCTTCCGCATCGACCCCGGTGACCGCGCCTTCGGCGATCCGCAGGCGGAGCGCGCGGGTCTCGGTCAGCAGCGTGCCGCCGCACGCCGCCAGCCGCTGGGCGAGGCTGCGCAGCAGGATATCGGGGCCGCGGCCGAGAAAGTCGATGCCGGCGGTGATGGCGCGGGGCGGCGCCAGCGTCCAGTTCTGCCAGGCCGGGCCGGGGCGCACGAAGCGCGCGCCATGGCCGCGCAGCCACTCGATAAAGGGGCCGCAGCCGGTGCCGAGCGCTTCGGCGAGGCCGGGCGCGATCTGAGGCCGGCGCGCCTTTATCGCCGCCACCAGCTCGGCGGCGGGCGCTTTCCCGTCGGTATAGGCGATGTGGATGATGCCGCCCGACATGCGGGTGTTGCAGGGATAGCGCTCGCCCGCGCCCTTCTCCAGGACGACGACCTTCAGGCCCTTTTCGGCCGCGTCCACCGCCGCCACGAGGCCGGCCATGCCGGCGCCCACCACAACCAGATCCGCGCTGCGTTCCATCCCGAAACCCGTTCTTGCCGGCGGGTCGCGCCCGCGCCCGGTCCGCTGCACCTTCCGTGCCAGGACCGGGGGCGAAAGCCGCGCCGCTGCGATGTCGTCGGCGCGCCGCCCGCCTGTCCGCGCAGCGGCCAGTTGCCGGCAAAAGTGTCCGCGCCGCGGACAGGCGACCGGGCCGCCGCCGCGGGGCCGGGCGCCGCGGCGGCATGGCACGTCGCTTGCGACGCCTCGCCCACAAAACACGGCGGGGGCCGACGGGAGTGAGACGATGGATGCGGTGAGGACGGCGCCGGCCGTTGCGGGCGCGCGCCGCGACGGCGGGACCTTCGACGTGATCGTGGTGGGCGCGGGCGGCGCGGGTCTCGCCGCCGCGATCGAGGCGCAGAGCCTCGGCCGCTCGACGCTTCTCCTTGAAAAGGCGGAGAAGATCGGCGGCACGACCGGCCGCTCGGTCGGCTCCGTCGCCGCCACCAACACCTCGCACCAGATCCGCAAGGGCATCAAGGACAGCCCCGAGGAGCATCTGCGCGACCTCGGCGCCTTCAACGCCAAGCTGAACCTGCCGGGCAATCCGGTGTTCGCGCGCATGCTGGTCGAGAACGTGCCCGACACGTTCCGCTGGCTGGAGGAATCCGGGCTCGAATTCTTCGGCCCGATGACCGAGCTGCCGCACCGCAAGCAGCGCATGCACAATGTCATCCCGGATTCGCGCGCCTATCCGTTCCATCTCGGCCGCCGCGCGCGCAAGCTCGGCGTCGATATCCGCACCGCGGCGCCGGTCGAGGAGCTGATCCTCGAGGACGGCCGCGTCGTCGGGGTGGTGGCGACGATCGCCGGGCGGGCGACCGCGTTCCGGGCGCGCGGCGGCGTCGTGCTGTCGTGCGGCGATTACAGCGCCGACGGCAAGAGCCGGGCGCGCCACATTTCACCCACCATGGCCAACGTGACCCCGGTCAATCCTTACAATACCGGGGACGGGCACCGCATGGTGGAGGCGCTCGGCGGGCGCATCATCAACGGGCATCTGCATTTGTCGGGGCTGCGCTTTCCGCCGCCGCCGCCGAAATGGTACAGCCGCATCCCGCCCTATCGGCCGGTCGCGCGCTTCATGCGCTGGGCGCTGGAAAACCTGCCGGGCGTGGTCACCAACCGGCTGATCACCGGCTTCCTCACCACCGTCCTCGTGCCATCCTACAAGATGTTCCATGAGGGCGCGATCCTGGTGAATGCACGCGGCGAGCGCTTCACCGACGAGACCCGCGATTCCGCCGCCGAGATGGGCGCCCAGCCGGACCAGAAGGCCTATATCCTGCTCGACGGGCCGCTGGCGCGGAAGTTTTCCGGCTATCCCTATTATGTCTCCACCGCCTCCGGCTTCTCCTACGCCTCGATGGAGGATTACCGGCAGAACCGGAAGGACATCTTCCACGAGGCGCCGACCCTCGCCGGCCTCGCCGGGCAGATCGGTGTCCCGGCGGCGGCGCTGGAGCAGACCCTGGCGACGCTCAATGCCGAGCGCGCGCGCGATCCGAAACCCGGCCGGCCGGAACTGAAGGAGGGACCCTATGTCGCCCTCGGGCCGGTGCGCTATTACATCAACTTCACCGATGGCGGCCTGGCGGTGAACGAGCGTCTGGAAGTGCTCGGCGCCGGCGACCGGCCGGTTCCCGGCCTCTATGCCGCCGGCCTCACCGGCATGGGCGGGGTGCTGCTGGAGGGCCATGGCCACCATCTCGGCTGGGTCTTCACCTCCGGCCGCATCGCCGCGCGCCATGCCGCCTACCGCGTCACCACCGCCGATCTGCCCGAGGCGGGGCCGGCGCTCTGACCCCCCTTCGGAACCGGGCGCGGGGCCGTATCGGCCCGCGCCGCGAGAGGACGCCCTGATGGACATGCCCGATCTGCCGACCTATCCCGCCCTCGGCTTCCTGGTGAAGCACGGCAAATGGCTGTCGCTCCTGGTCGCCGCTCTGCCGCTGCTCGGCGGTCTCGCGGCGGTGCTGTCGGGCGGGCCGCTCCTGCTTCTCGCGGCGGGACTCGTGCTCGCCCCGCTCCTGCTGCTCTTCATGCTGACTTATGTCGAAATGGCGCGGGTGATCTCCGACACCATGATCCCGCGCTGAACCGGGGACGCCCGCGCGGGCGCCCCCGGCGGAGCGTCATTCCGGCTTCATGCCGGCGAGGTCGGCGACCTCGCCCCAGAGCTTCACTTCCTTGTCGAGATAGGCGGCGAACGCCGCCGAACTGGAGGGGCGCGGCTCGAATCCGAGGCCGAGCATGGTCTCCCGCACGCTGGGCTTGGCGAGGATCTCGGAAATGTCCTTCTGCAGCTGGGCGATGCGCGCCGGCGGCGTCTTGGCCGGGGCGAGGATGCCGTACCACAGCTCGACGTCGAACTCGGCGATGCCCTGTTCCTGCACGGTGGGCACGTTCGGCATGAAGGCGGCCCGCTTGGCGCTCGACACCGCGATCGCCCGCACCTTGCCGGCGGAGATGAAGGGCAGTCCCGACGACGGCGCGCCGAAATACATCGGCACATTTCCCGCCGCGACGTCGGCGATGGCCGGCGCGCCGCCGCGATAGGGCACGTGGGTCATCTTGATCCCGGCCTTGGCGTTCAGCAGCTCCATCGCGAGGTGCGGCGCGGTGCCGATGCCGGAGGAGGCATAGTCGATCTGGCCGGGCTTCGCCTTGGCGAGCGCGATCATTTCCTTCAGGTCCTTGGCGGGGAATTCGGCCGCCACGGTCAGGACCAGCGGGCCGGCGCACACCAGCATGACCGGGGCGAAATCCTTCACGATGTCGAAGGGCAGGTCCTTCTTCACCTTGGGCAGGATGGCGTGGGCGCTGGTGGTGAGGAAGATGGTGTTGCCGTCGGGATCGGCCTTGGCCGTCGCGAGGGTCGCGCTGATGCCGCCGCCGCCGGCCTGGTTCAGCACCACGACGGTCTGGTTCAGTTTCGGCTGCAGCTCGCCGGCGATCAGCCGGGCGACGATGTCGGTGCCGCTGCCGGGCGGGAACGGCACGATGATGCGCAGCGGCGCCCCGCTCTGGGCGAGCGCGCCGCCGAGGGCGACGGCGGAAAGGAGCAGCCCCGCGAGCGCGGCGCGGGCCCCCCGTGCGAAGATGGACATGGCGCGTTTCCTCAGTTTTCTCTTTGGGTGAACATGAAATAGGTGCGGTTGGTCTGGAACTGCCGCATGCGCAGCATCCAGGGCGTGAAGTTGGCCCGGGTCCAGGCGTCGAGCGCGTAGATGGCTGCGTCGGTGACGTGGTAGAGCGCCATGTAGCGGGGCGCCCCGCCGGTTGTTGCGCGGGCCGCGAAGCGCCGCGCCGCGATCATCCCCGGCACCTGCGAGAGCAGGGGAATGTGCTCGGTCGTGTACCAGGCGTTGAACTCCTCCTCGACCGCCGGCTCGACGTCCATCGAGGTGAGGATCAGGCCGCCGGCCTCCTCCGGCGAGGGCCGGTCGCCGGGCACCAGCTGCACCAGGTCCCAGGACAGGACCGGCGTCCCGCGCGGCGCGGGCACCGCGTCCGCCGCCGCCTCGTCGAGCGTGATCCAGAAGGGCGGGTCGGCGATCAGGCCGCGCGTCTCGCGATTGGTGCGGCCGCCCTTCCAGACCTGCCGGGTGATGCCGGGCACGGGCGCGGCGGCCGGGGGCGCGGTGTCGTAGACGGCGAGCCCGAGCCCGAGCGCGCCCATGGGATTCTCCTGCGCCGCGCCGCTCACGGGAGCACGCCGGCTTTGGAGAAGACGTTGAAATAGCGAATGAACTCGTCTTCGGTGCGGACCGTGCGGGTGAACCCCGCCTGGCGCGCTTTGGTCATGTCCGACATCATGTCCCAGTGCGGACCGAAGACGAAATCGCCGTAGGACCACAGCGCGAGCCGCTCGTATGGCGGCGCCTTCAGGCCGTGGCGGCGCACGATGGCGTCCCAGACCGGCGCCTTGTCGGCCATGGCAGCGGCGAGCTTCACGGTCTTCACCGGCCCGACTTCCATGCCGAAATGGCGCGCGAAGGCCGGCCAGAGCCGCTCCCAGCGGATATGGTCGCCATTGATGATGTTGAACGCCTGATTGGCGCAGGCCGGGGTCTCGCTCATCCAGAGAATGGCGTCGACCAGATGGTCGCTCGACGTGCACTGATAGAGCGCGCGGTAATTGGCCTCGGTGCCGGGGAAGCACAAAGGCAGGCCCATTTCGCGGCAGATCAGGGCATAGACGGCGATCACCAGGACCAGATTGCGCGGCGTGTCGGGCACGGCATGGCAGATGCCGTGGGGCCGCGAGGCGCTCCAGGTCCAGGAGCGTCCCGGCTGGCGCGCGGCGACGTAATCCTGCTGAGCGTAATAGAAGGTGGTGCGCACCGAGCGCGGATCGTCCTCGCGCGCCGGGGTCGGGAACGGCCCGATATCGGAGCCGTACCATTTGGTGCCGTGGACCAGATGCACATGGGCGAGGCCGGGCGCCTGCGCCTCCAGCGGCTCCAGCACGTTGCGCAGCATGGCGAGATTGGTCTCGACCGGCTCCGGCTGGTTCGCCACATGGTCGAACCGTCCCGCATAGAGCAGGTGGGTCGCACCTTCGAGACCGGTGAGCCGGGCGCGGCACGCCGCGGTGTCGGTCAGGTCAACCGGGATGAAGCGCACACCGGGCACCTCGACCGGCCGGCGCGCCAGCGCCACCACGTCCCAGTCGGGCCGGCGCGCCAGTGTGTCCGCCAGCCCCCGGCCGATCACGCCGGTCGCCCCTGCGATCACGGCAAGCTTCTTCGTCATGCTTGGCTTCCTTGCGCCCCCGCGCGGTGTCGTTTCCGCGCCCTGCCGTTCCCGCGCGATCGGTCGCGATCGCGCGCTCTGTCGTGCGTGCGTCCGGGCGGGATGTCGCCCGGGTCATCTGCCGCGCCGGCCAAGCCGGCCGTGGCGTCGGCTCAGACCGGCGCGACCCGGTAGAGCTGCTGCAGGAAGGCCGGGCCTTCGAGCGGCGCGGTGCTGAGACCGGCGAGCGGCGCCCGCGCGCGGACGGCCGCGATCGCGGCGCGGAGCGGCACCATATGGGTGGCCTCGACGAACAGTCCGGCTTCGAGCCTGCGGTCGCCCTGGCGGACATGGCCGCCGGTGGAGCGCGCGGCGAGGCTGTCGTCCCGCCAGATGGTGCGGGCGGCGACGATGCCGGGCCGACGCATCAGATCGGGGATGACATCCTCCGCGAGGGTCCGGTCGAGCGGCTCGGCCGCCTCGGGCGCCGGCGCGAGGGGCAGCACCGCGAGGCAGGCCCCCTCGGCTTCGCCGGTGGCGTGCGCGATCCGGCCAATGGTGCGGATCACGTTGCGGAACCGCAGGATATAATGCCGGCTGCTCGGATCGGGATCGCCCACCATGGCGAGATAGGCCGCGGACTGGAACACGCCGGTGTCCCAGGCCTCGTAGAAAGCGAGGTATTTCGGCCCCTCGCTCCCCGTATTCTCATAGCGGCGGCCACGGATGAAGCCTGGCAGCCCGAGGATGCGATCGCGCATATGTTCGCGATTGTACCACTCGTTGAAGCCCGGCTCCTCCGCCGGGTCGATGTCGGTCCAGGTGAACAGCACCGCCCGCGCGACATGTGGGGCGGCGCCGCTCTCCCTGGCACCGCGTTCGGCCGGCGCGCCGTCGCTCACGGCCCGACCGCCCAGAGCGCTTCGACGGTCTTCTTCTCGTCGGCGACGAAGGTGCGGACCTTCGCGGCGTCGTGGAAATAGGGGACCATGCCGATATTGGCGAGCTGGCTCTGGAATTTCGGGTCCTTGGAGATGGTCGCGAGGCCCTTGTTCCAGGCGGCGACGACGTCCTGCGGCAGGTTCGGCGGGCCGGAGACCGCGAACCAGAACAGGATCTGCACGGCGGGATAGCCGACCTCCGCCATGGTCGGCGTGTCGGGCAGCGGCGGGAAGCGGCCGTCGGAGGCCACGGCCAGAACCCGGAGCTTGCCGGACTGGAGCAGCGGCGAGACCGCGCTCCACGAGCCCGCGCCGAGCATGACATGGCCGCCGGCCGTCATGGTGACGGCCTCCGAGCCGCCCTTCGAGGCCACCGGCCGGGTGCGCTTGATGTCGACGTCCGCCGCCTTGAACAATTGGCGGAAGGTATAGTCCTGCGCCCCGGCGCCGCCGAGCGAGGTCCAGGTGAAGGTGCCGGGATCGCTCTTCAGGCGGGCGATGGCGTCCTGCATCGTCTTGAACGGCGAATCCGCCGGCACCACGAAGATCATCGGCGTCTGTGCGACCATGCCGGCGAAGCTGCGGTCCATCACCGGGTTCGGCGGGTTCTTGACGACGACTTCCAGCATCGAGCTGGAGGCCGGGGAATCCGCCAGCATGGTGTAGCCGTCCGGCTTCGACCGCATCACCTCTTCCACCGCCGGGACGGTGTTGCCGCCGGGCTTGGAGACCACCCGGACCGGCACCTTCCACAATTCTTCGAGCGCCTGGCCGACCGCGCGGGCGGTGAGGCCGGTCGAGCCGCCGGGCGCGAACGGCACGATCAGGTCGATGGCCTTGTTCGGATAGGCCGTCTGGGCACCGGCGGAGGCCGGCAGCAGCAACATGGCGAGCGCGAGCCCACCGGCGAGATGCGTCAGGCGCATGTTCCACTCCCTCCGCCGACCTGTGGGGTGGCGGTTTTGTTGTTTCCCGGCGGCACGAGCCGCCCGGGCCGCATTTCGCAAGGGCCGTGCCAAGGCGGCCGGCGCGCCGCCATCCCGCGGCCGCCGTGGCCGCCGCGCCCTCTCCATAGGGAAGTTCCGGCGGCGACCGCGGGGAAAGCCGCGCGCCCGAGGCCGTCATGGGGCCGTGCATCGCCGTCCTCCGCAGGTCGTGCACACGCCCGTCGAGACGGCGAACGCTCCAGTCTGTCGCCGCCGCCGACACGTCTGTACTTGCCGCGGACATGCGGCGGGCCGGGACGGGTTGCAGGATCCTCGGCACGCCCCCGTGGGCCTCCGCCTCAAAGGGCTGGCATGCGCCTTGCTCGGCTCGGGGCGATGAGTGGTGGGCAAATGAATTCCGTGGACCTTGCGATCGAACCGGCCGTTTCGCCGTTCAAGATGCTCTCCGGCGTGCGGGTGGTGGATCTCACCACCTCCATCGCCGGCCCCTACGCGACCATGCTGCTGTCGGACTTCGGCGCCGAAGTGGTGAAGGTCGAGCGGCCCGGCGGCGACGATGCCCGGCAATGGGGGCCGCCCTTCCTGCACGGCGAATCGCTCTGGTTCCTCAGCGTCAACCGCAACAAATTGAGCGTCCAGCTCGATTACGGCTCGCCGGAGGGCCGGCGCGTCCTGTCCGATCTGATCGACACCGCGGACGTCGTCGTGACCAACCAGCTGCCCGGGGTCCAGCGCAAGCTCGAACTCGACGCCCAGAGCCTGCGGGCTGGCCGCCCGCGGCTGATCCATGCCTCGCTGACCGGCTTCGGGCTCAGCGGGCCGAATTCCAGCCTGCCCTGCTACGACCTCATCGCCGAGGGCTATAGTGGCGTCATGGACCTCACCGGGACGCTCGACATCGAGCCGCAGAAGGTCGGCTCGCCCGCCGCCGACATGCTGGCCGGGGCCGACGCCGCGATGGCGGTGCTGGCGGCGCTGCACCGGCGCAACGCCACCGGACAGGGCTGCGCGCTCGACATCTCGCTGACCGAGAGCATGATCCGCTTCATGTCGCCCCGCATCGTCACCTATATGGGCTCGGGCGAGGTGCCGCGGCGCTCGGGCGGCAAGGACAGCGTGATCGCCATCTACCAGACCTTCGAGACCGCGGACGAGCCGATGACGCTCGGCATCGGCAATGATGCGATCTGGAAGCGCCTGTGGCGCGCCTTCGAGAAGCCCGAGGTCGCGGAGGACGCGCGCTACAGCGACAATGCCAAGCGCCGGGCGCACCGCGAGGAGATCGTCGCGATGATCCAGGCGATCCTGTCGACCCGTCCGCGCGCCGACTGGCTGGCGCTGTTCGCCGCCAACAAGGTGCCGGCCGGGCCGATCTACCGCGTCGACGAGGTGGTCGAGGATCCGCATTTCCGCGATCGCGGCGTGTTCTACGAGATCGACCGCGACGGCGAGGCGCTGCCCCAGGTCGGGCTCGGCATCACGGTGGACGGCGTCTCCCAGCACGCCGCCGCGCCGCCGCCGCGCCTCGGCCAGCACACCGAGGCGGTGATGCGCGCGATTCTCGCCTATGACGAGACGCGCATCGCCGAACTGCGCGCCGCCGGCACCATCTGACGGCGCGGCCACGAGGATACGATGATCGATCTGACCCGCGACGGCGCCTATGCCGTGCTGACCCTCACCCGCCCGGAGGCGCTGAACGCGCTGTCCTTCGCGATCATCCGCGCGCTCGGCGCCGCCTTGGACGAGGTGGCCGGCTGGGACGTGCGGGCCTTGATCGTCACCGGCGCGGGCGAGAAGGCGTTCTGCGCCGGCGCCGACATCAAGGAATTGATGGGCCGTCCGCTGATGGCGGAGAAAGCCGGGGCGGAACTCGGCCAGGCGACCTTCGCCAAGCTCGACGCGCTCGCCATCCCCTCGATCGCTGCGATCAACGGCTTCGCCTTCGGCGGCGGGCTGGAACTCGCGCTCGCCTGCACCTTCCGCGTCGCCGCGCCCAAGGCCAAGATGGGCCTGCCGGAGATCAAGCTCGGCCTGATCCCCGGCTATGGCGGCACCCAGCGCCTGCCGCGCCTGATCGGCGAGGCGCGGGCGATGGAGATGATCCTCACCGGCCGCACCGTCGACGCCCAGGAGGCGCTCGCCATCGGCCTCGTCAACCGGCTCGCGGAGGGCGACGTGACGGCCGCCGCGGTCGCGTTCGCCGACGGCTTCTCCGGCTACGGCCTGCCGGCGCTGGCGCTCGCCCGCAGCGCGGTGAAGCGCGCGCTCGACACGCCGCTCCACGAGGGGCTGAAGATCGAGGCCGACCTCTCCACGCTCGCTTACCGCACGGAGGACGCGGCCGAAGGGCTCGCGGCCTTCGTCGAGAAGCGCAAGCCCGCCTTCCGGGACCGCTGACATGACCCCGCGCACCCTCCTCGTCACCGGCGCGAGCCGCGGCATCGGCGCCGTGGTGGCGGCCGAACTCGCCCTTCGCGGCCACCGCGTCGGCTGCCTCTCGCGCAAGGGGGAGGGGCCGCAGGGCTTAGACCTCCCCGCCGACGCGCGGGCGCGGCTGGTGCCGCTGGCCGGCGACATCCTCGATCCCGACGCGGTGAAGGCCGCCTTCCAGGCGCTGCAGGACGCCGCCGGGCCGGTCAGCGGGCTGGTGCAGAATGCCGGCATCCATATGGAAGGCCCGGCCGACCGCCAGACCCTGTCCGATTTCGAGACCGTGATGCGCACCAACGCCACCGCAACCTTCGCGGTGTGCCAGCAGGCCTATCCCTTCCTGTGCGCGGCGGGCGGCGGCCTGATCGTCAATATGGGCTCCTTCTTCGACAAGATGGGGGTGCGCCGCAACGCCGCTTATTGCGCCTCCAAGGCTGCGGTCGCCGCCATCACGCGCTGCCTCGCGGTCGAATGGGCGGGCAAGGGGATCCGCGTCCTGACCGTCGCGCCGGGCTATATCGAAACCGACCTCAACCGCGATTTTCTCGCCTCGGAAAAGATCCGGGCCTTCCTCGCCGCGCGTATCCCGACCGGCGGTCCGGCGCAGGCGGGGGAGGTGGCGCGGCTGATCGCGGCTCTGTTCGCCGAGGACATTCCCTTCCTCACCGGCGAAACCCTCTATCTCGACGGCGGCCAGGGCATGGCCCTCTGACGCCGCCGTGCTGCGAAAGTGAGTGTCACATGACGCTGTTCCACCGTCTCGACGCCGCGCTCGATCTGCCGCAGGACGAAGCCCTGCTGCTGGAGAGCGTGCGGCAGTTCGCCCGCGCGGAGGTCGCCCCGCGCGCCGCCCATCTCGACGAGACCAAAGAATTTCCCTGGGCCAATGTGGAAGGCATCAACGCGCTCGGGCTCAACGCCATGTTCGTGCCGGAGGCCTATGGCGGGGCCGGGCTCAGCTATCTCGGCTATCTCGCCTGCGTGCGGGAGATTTCCGCCGCCTGCGCCTCCACCGGCATCGTCTGGGCGACCAATTTCCACGCCATCAAGCCCTTGATCGATTACGGCACCGAGGAGCAGAAGCAGCGCCTCCTGCCGCGCATCGCCGAAGGCGGGCTCGCCGCCCTGGTCATCACCGAGCCGGACGCCGGCTCCGACGCCACCGGCATGCGCACCACCTTCACGCCGGACGGCGACGACATCCTGGTCTCCGGCTCCAAGACCTTCATCACCAATGGCGACGTGGCGGATCTCTACGTCCTGTTCGGCAAATGGGCGCAGACCTCGGATCCCAAGGCGGCGATTTCCTGCCTGATCCTGGAGAAGGGCACGCCGGGCCTCTCGGTGGTGCGGCTCGAGGACAAGATGGGCCACCGCGCCTCCTCCACCGCGACCCTCGCCTTCGACGCCTGCCGCGTGCCCAAGGCGAACCTGCTGAAGGGGCCGGGCGAGGGGCTGAAGCTGCTGCTCGCCTCGCTCAACAAGTCCCGCCCCTCGGTCGCCGCCCACGCCCTCGGCATCGCCCATGCGGCGTTCGACGATAGCGTCGCCTATATCAATGGACGCAAGCAGTCGGGCCGCAAGATCATCGAGTTCCAGGGCATCCAGTTCCTGCTCGCCGACCTCGCCGCCGAAATCGCGCTGTGCGACACTTGGCTGGTCCATGTGGCGCGGCAGATCGAGGCCGGGGCGGAAGATATCGGCGTCGAGGCCTCGATCCTGAAGATGCGCGCCACCGACATCGCCATGCGCATGGCGACCGAGGCGGTTCAGCTCCATGGCGGCTACGGCTATGTGAAGGACTACCGGGTGGAGCGCCTGATGCGCGACGCCAAGATCACGCAGATCTGGGAAGGCACGAACCAGATCCACCGCCAGCTCATCGGCCGCAGCTTCATCGAACGCTGAGGACAGATCATGACCGAAAAGCACCCCGTCGGCGTCGCCGGCAGCGGCACAATGGGAACCGGCATCGCCATCGTCGCGGCGCGCGGCGGCTTCCCGACCCTGGTCTTCGACCTCGATGAAGGCCGCGTGGCGGCCGCCCTCGCCGCCATGCGCGCCTTTTTCGGCAAGTCGGTCCAGCGCGGCAAGCTCACCCAGGATCAGGTCGACGAGATCATGGGCCGCGTCACCGGCACCAGCCGGATCGAGGACCTCGCGGTCTGCGGCCTCGTCATCGAGGCGATCTATGAGGAACTGGAGGCGAAGGGAAAGCTGTTCGCCGCCCTCGATGCGGTCTGTCCGGCCCACACTCTGTTCGCCTCCAACACCTCCACCCTCTCGATCACCGAGATCGCCGCGCGCTCCGGCCGCGACGACCGCTTCGTCGGCATGCATTTCTGCCTGCCGGCGCAGCTCATGAAGCTGGTGGAGATGTCGCCCGGCCTCAATACCTCGCAGGAGAGCTTCGAGGCCGCCTGGGCGCTGTGCGAGGCGATGGGCCAGCGGCCGGTCAAGACCCAGGACGCGCCGGGCTTCATCCTCAATTACTTCCTCGTGCCGTTCAACAATGACGCGATCCGCCTGGTCGAGGAGGGCGTCGCCGCGCCCGAAGAGATCGACAAGGCGATCAAGGGCGCGCTCGGCTATGCCATGGGGCCGATGGAATTGCTCGATCTGGTCGGTCTCGACACCCAGGTCCTGCTCTGCGAGGCGCTGCACGGCGTCACCAACGCGCCGCGCGCCGCCTGCCCGCCGCTGCTGCGCCGCATGGTGGCGGCGCGCCGCCTCGGCCGGAAGACCAAGCGCGGCTTCCTGAATTACGAGACCACCGCGATCTTCGGAGCCTGACCATGTCGCACACCGTGATCGCCTCCGGCGAAAGCCGGTCCTTCCCCGAGGCCCACCCGCTGCTCGCGGCGGGCGGGGAGAGCGGGGACATCCTGGTCCTGATCGGCGCCGGCGCCGGCGCCGCCTTCGCCGCGCTGAAGGATCCCGCCCCCTATCGGGCGATCCTGATCGAGCTCGGCACCGAATGCCTCGGCGTGCATACCGGGGAGAGCCGGGGAGACGAGGGCGGCACCGTGCTCGGCTTCGCCCGTTTCCGGCTCGGAAACGCGGCGCCGAGCGACCTGGTCGAGATCGTCCGCCAGCCGCGGACGCCCGATGCGGTGGTCGCCGCGGCGCGGGCGCTGTTCGAGGCCCACGGCCTCAAGACGGCGGTGTGCGGCGACTTTCCCGGCCGCATCGTCGACCGTCTGGTGCGGCCCTATTACAATGCGGCCCTCGGCCGGCTCGACGCCAAGCTCGCCACCGCGGCCGACATGGACCTCACCCTCAAACTCGGCCTCGGCTATCCCGAAGGGCCGATCGAGCTGCTGGAGCGCACCGGTCTCGCGGCCCATTGCGACGTGACGCAGGCGCTTTACGACGCGCTCGGCGATGCCGCCTACGCCCCCGCCCGCCGGGCGCAGGTGGCGAAGGCGCGGGCCGGGGAGAAGTGACCATGCAGCCGCTCGCGGGCGTCCTGGTTCTCGATTTCTCGACGCTTCTGCCGGGGCCCCTGGCGAGCCTCGTGCTCGCCGAGGCGGGCGCGCAGGTGGTGAAGATCGAGCGCCCCGGCCGGGGCGACGAGATGCGCAGCTACCCGCCTCTGGTCGGCGCGGACGGCGTCAATTTCCACATGCTCAACCGCGGCAAGCGCTCACTCGCGCTCGATCTGAAGGCGCCCGACGCGGTGGCGCAGCTCACCCCGCTCCTGGAAAAGGCCGACATCCTGATCGAGCAGTTCCGGCCGGGCGTGATGGACCGGCTCGGGCTCGGCTATGCCGCGGTCAAGGCGCTCAATCCCGGCATCGTCTATTGCTCGATCACCGGCTGGGGCCAGACCGGTCCGAAGGCGGCGGTGGCGGCGCACGACCTCAATTACATGGCCGAGGCCGGCGTGCTCGGCCTGTCGGCCGGTGCCGACGGCGCCCCGGTCCTGCCGCCCGTGCTCGCGGCCGACATTGCCGGCGGCACCTATCCCGCCCTCATGAACATCCTCATGGCGCTGCGCCTGAAGGAGCGGACCGGCACCGGCGCGCATCTCGACATCGCCATGGCCGACAATCTGTTCTCCTTCGTCTATTGGGGCCTCGGCAGCGGTTTTGCCGCGGGCGCCTGGCCGAAGAGCGGGCGCGATCTCGTGACCGGCGGCTCGCCGCGCTACCAGATCTACCGGACCAAAGACGGCCGCCATCTCGCCGCGGCGCCGCTGGAAGACAAGTTCTGGGAGACCTTCTGCGCCATCGTGGACCTCGCCGTCCCGCTGCGCGATCCCGCCGCCCCGGCCGATGCGGTGATCGCCGAGGTCGCCGCGAAGATCGCCGCGCAGACCTCCGACCATTGGCGCGCGGCCTTTGCGGGCAAGGATGTGTGCTGCTCCATCGTCGCGACCTTGGAGGAGGCGGTCGCCGATCCGCACTTCGCCGCACGCGGCGTGTTCGCCCAGCGCCTCGCTCTGGGCGAGGCCGGCATTCCCGCTCTGCCGGTGCCGGTCGTCCCCGCTTTCCGCACGTCCACGGATGCCGCCGCCCCCGCGCTCGGCGAGGCCGGCACGCCGAACGATCTGATCTGAGAGGAAACGCCATGCGCAGCTATCGCGTCTGGGAGCATGGCGCTCCCGAAACCATGCGGATCGACGAGGGTCCGGACCTCGTTCCCGGCCCCGGCCAGATCGCGGTCGACGTGAAGGCGGCGGGAATCAATTTCCCCGACATTCTGGTGATCGGCGGCCAGTACCAGATCCTGCCGCCGCGCCCGTTCACGCCGGGCAAGGATTTTGCCGGCGTGGTGCGTGCGGTCGGCGGCGGCGTCGCCGGCTTCAAGCCGGGCGACCGCATCATGTCCCAGGTGGAATACGGCGCCTATGCCGAGCAGGCCCTGACCACTCCGGAGCAGAGCTTCAAGATCCCCGACGACATGGGCTTCGAGGCCGCCGCCGCGATGGGCCTGGTCTATCAGACCGCCTATTTCGCTTTGGTCGATCGCGGTCTCTACAAGACCGGCGAGACGGTTCTGGTGGGCGGCGCGGCCGGCGGCGTCGGGCTCGCTGCGGTGCAGATCGCCAAGGGGCTCGGGGCGCGCGTGCTCGCCGCCGTGCGCTCGGAGGAGGAGGCCGAGGTGGCGCGGGCGGGCGGCGCCGATGCGATCATCGACGTTTCCGTGCCGAACCTGCGCGATGCGCTGCGCGATCAGGTCAATGCAGCGACCGGCGGCCGCGGCGCCGACGTCGTGCTCGACCCGCTGGGCGGCGAATTCTTCCCGGCGGCGCTGCGTGCCATGGCCTGGTGCGGCCGGCTCGTGGTGATCGGCTTCGCCGCCGGCGAGATCCCGAGCGTCAAGGTCAATTATCTGCTGGTCAAGAACATCTCGGTCAGCGGCCTGCAATGGAGCGATTATCGCGACCGCACGCCGGAGCGGGTGCGGGCGGTGCAGGACGACCTGTTCCGCCTGTGGCATGCCGGTTCGGTGCGCCCGCGCGTGATGCGCGCCTTTCCGTTCGAGGCGGCGCCCGAGGCGCTGGCCCTGGTCAAGCAGGGCAAGGTGCAGGGCAAGGCCGTGATCGCCATGTCGCCGGCCGGCGCATGAGCGCCCTGGACCCGTCCGTGATCGTCGGCGTGGTCGGCGCCGGGGCGATGGGCGCCGGCATCGCCCAGGTCGCCGCGCGCGCCGGACACCGCGTCCTGATCCAGGATGCTCGCGCCGGGGCGGCGGACGCCGCCTGCGGCCGGATCCGCGCCGATCTCGACAAGCTCGCCGCCAAAGGCCGTCTTTCGCCCGAGGATGCGGCGGCGGCCGGCGGGCGCCTCGTGCCGGTCGAGGCCACCGCCGATCTCGCCCCCGCCGGCCTCGTGATCGAGGCGATCGTCGAGGATCTCGACGTGAAGCGGGCGCTGTTCGGCGCCCTTGAGGCGGTCGTCGCGCCGGACGCGATCCTCGCCACCAACACCTCCTCGCTCTCGATCACCGCGATCGCCGCCGGCGCCGCGCGGCCGGAGCGCATCGCCGGACTGCATTTCTTCAATCCCGCGCCGATCATGGCTCTGGTCGAGGTGATTTCCGGCCTCGCCACGGCGCCGGAGGTGGCGACCCGCTTGGTCGAGACCGCCAATGCCTGGGGCAAGGCGCCGGTGCGGGCGCGTTCGACGCCGGGCTTCATCGTCAATCGCGTCGCGCGGCCGTTTTATGCCGAGGGCCTGCGCCTCTGCGAAGAGGGCGCGGCGGATCCGGCGACGCTCGACGCGGTGATGCGCGAGGCCGGCGGCTTCCGCATGGGCCCGTTCGAGCTGATGGACCTGATCGGCCACGACGTGAATGCGGCGGTCACCCGCTCGGTGTTCGACGCCTATTTCGGCGATCCGCGCTTTCGGCCCTCGCTGGTCCAGCAGGAACTGGTCGCCGCCGGCTGGCTCGGCCGCAAGACGCAGCGCGGCTTCTACGATTACAGGCCCGGCGCCGCCGCGCCCGCCGCGCGGGACCTGCCGGCGGCGCCGGCCCCGCGCGCCGTTGGGATCGCGGGCGATCTCGGCCCGGCCGCGCCGCTCGCCGACCGCGCCGCCGCGGCGGGCCTTTCCGTCACGCGCGGGCCGGGCGACGGGCTGATCCGGCTCGACGGCGCGACGCTCGCTCTGACCGACGGGCGCAGCGCCACGGTCCGCGCCGCCGAGACCGGGATCGCGGACCTCGTCCTGTTCGACCTCGCGCGCGATTTCGCCGCCGCCCCGCGCCTCGCGCTCGCTAAGGCGGATGCGGCGCCGGACACCGCTTTGGCGGTGGCGGCGGGCTTCGTCCAGGCGCTCGGCAAGCGCGCGAGCGCCCTCGCCGACCGGCCGGGCCTCGCGGTGATGCGCACCCTCGCCATGCTCGCCAACGAGGCCTGCGAGGCGGTGCTCCAGCAGGTCGCGGCGCCCGCCGACATCGACCGCGCCATGACCGCCGGGGTGAATTACCCGCAAGGCCCGCTCGCTTGGGCCGATGCGGTCGGCGCCGCGCGCCTCCTCGGCGTGCTCGCCGCGCTCCAGGCCGAGACCGGCGACGACCGCTACCGCCCCTCCGCTCATCTGCGCCGGCATGTCGCCGCCGCCCGCCCGCTCTCCGTCTGACGAGGTCCCATGCCTGCCGCCTTCATCTGCGACGCCGTCCGCACCCCCATCGGCCGCTATGCCGGCGCCTTGTCCGGGGTGCGCCCCGACGATCTCGCCGCGATCCCGATCGCCGCGCTCATGGCGCGCCATCCCGGCACCGATTTCGCCGCAATCGACGACGTCATCCTCGGCTGCGCCAACCAGGCCGGCGAGGACAACCGCAACGTCGCGCGCATGGCGGCGCTTCTGGCGAAGCTCCCGGCCGAAGTCTCCGGGTCCACCGTCAACCGGCTGTGCGGCTCGGGCCTCGACGCGCTCGGCAGCGCGGCGCGGGCGATCGCGGCCGGCGAGGCGGATCTGATGATCGCCGGCGGGGTGGAAAGCATGTCCCGCGCGCCCTTCGTCATGGGCAAAGCGGACAGCGCCTTCTCGCGCGCCGCCAGGATCGAGGACACGACGATCGGCTGGCGCTTCGTCAACCCGGCCATGAAAGCGGCGCACGGCGTCGATTCCATGCCCGAGACGGCGGAGAATGTGGCGGAGCAGTTCCAGATCGGCCGCGCCGACCAGGACGCCTTCGCGCTGCGCAGCCAGCAGCGCACCGCCGCCGCCCAGCAGGCGGGGCGCTTCGCCCGCGAGATCGTCGCGGTCGAGATCGCCCAGCGCAAGGGGCCGCCGCTCCGCGTCGAGACCGACGAGCATCCCCGGCCCGAGACCACGTTGGAGCAGCTCGCGCGCCTGAAGGGCGTGGTGCGGGCCGACGGCACGGTGACGGCGGGCAACGCCTCGGGCGTCAATGACGGCGCCTGCGCGCTCCTGGTCGCCTCGGAAGAGGCTGCGCGCCGCCACGGTCTGACGCCGCGCGCGCGCATCCTCGGCACCGCGACCGCCGGGGTGCCGCCGCGCATCATGGGGATCGGCCCGGCGCCGGCGACCCGCAAGCTGCTCGCCCGGCTCGGCCTGTCGCTCGCCGACATCGACGTCATCGAGCTGAACGAGGCGTTCGCCGCCCAGGGGCTGGCGGTGCTGCGCGACCTCGGCCTGCCCGACGATGCCGAACATGTGAACCCGAACGGCGGGGCGATCGCGCTCGGCCATCCGCTCGGCATGTCGGGCGCGCGGCTCGCCACCACCGCGCTCCACGAACTCGAGGCGCGCGGCCTGAAACGGGCGCTCTGCACCATGTGCATCGGCGTCGGGCAAGGCATCGCGCTGGCGATCGAGCGGGTCTAGCGCCCGCCCGCGCCGGCCGCCGCGGCGCCCGCCGGGGCGGCAATCGGGGTGTCATGCGCGCGGTCACAGTGCGCGCGCAGACAACATATGTATTCCTCAAAGACATTGTTGCATTGCAGCAACAACGCCATTCCTGATCTCGCGTCTGGCATGGCTATTGCCATAGGTGGCGATGGTGGCAGGCTGCGCGCGGGGCGCGCCGCAGGCGGCCTCGACCCTGCCTTTACGCAGGCAATTCTTTGGAGGATATCCCATGACGCCAACGACCCGGGCCTGGATCTGTCGCACTGCGGCCGCCGGGCTGGTTCTTCTCGGGGCGCTGCCCGCGTCCGCGCAGGGCATGAGCGGCGACAAGGTCGCCATCGGCGCGATCGTCGACATGACCGGCGTCTATTCCCGCCATGGCGGCCCCGGCGTGATCACCGCGGTGCAGATGGCGGTCGACGATTTCGGCGGCACGGTGAACGGCAAGCCGATCAGCGTGGTCTCGGCCGATTACCAGGCCAAGGTCGACGTCACCTCGGCGATCGCCCGCCGCTGGATCGACACCGAAAATGTCGACATGATCATCGAATCCACCGATTCCGCCTCGGCCCTCGCGCTGTTCCGCCTCGGCGCGGAGAAGAAGCGCGTGGTGATCGGCGCCGGCTCGGCGACCACCGCCCTCACCAATGACGGCTGCATGCCCTACGGCATCCATTACGTCTACGACACCTATGCCCTCGCCACCGGCACCGGCGCCGCGATCGTCCAGGAAGGCGGCAAGAGCTGGTATTTCATCACGGCCGACTACGCCTTCGGCCATGCGCTCGAAGCCGACACGTCGCGCGTCGTCGAGCAGCTCGGCGGCAAGGTGCTCGGCCGCTCGCGCGCGCCGCTCGCCACCACCGACTTCTCGTCCTATCTGCTCCAGGCCCAGGCCTCCAACGCGCAGGTGATCGGCCTCGCCAATGCCGGCCTCGACTTCGTCAATTCGGTCAAGCAGGCGTCCGAATTCGGCATCACCCAGAGCGGGCAGAATCTCGCCGCGATGCTGGTCTTCATCACCGACGTCAAGGCGCTCGGCCTGAAGGTGGCGCAGCGGCTGAAATTCACCACCGGCTATTATTGGGACCGCGACGAGGCGAGCCGCGCCTTCGCCAAGAAGTTCTACGCCAAGACCAATGCCCAGCCCTCCATGGTGCAGGCCGGCGTCTATTCCGCGACCACGCATTATCTCAACGCCATCAAGGCCACCGGCACGGACGATGCCGAGGCCGTGACCAAGTGGATGAAGGCGAACCCGGTCAACGATTTCTTCGCCAAAGACGGCCGCATCCGGCCGGACGGGCGGATGGTGCACGACATGTATCTGGCGGAGGCCAAGACCCCGGCCGAGTCCAAGAACGAGTGGGACCTGATGAAGATCCTGCGCACCATTCCGGCCGACGAGGCCTATCGGCCGCTCTCCCAGTCGACCTGCCCGCTGGTGAAGAAGGGCTGATCGCATCCCCGGATGCCGCATGAGGAGGCCGCCCGCGGGGGCGGCCTTTTCGTTTGCGGCGCCCGCCGAGAGCCTGATCCGATCGGGGTGAATCACCCCGATCGGGGAATCGGTCTCTCCGCATGTGTTCGAGACCGCGTTCGCCGATCAGCGTGCGGCGCGAGCGGATCGGCGCGGGCTCGCGCCGAGCGCCTTGGTCATGAAGACGCGCTTCAAGCCGTGTTCCTCGGCGCGGTGGGTCTCGACATAATGCCGGCGGGTATAGAGCGCGATATTCTCGACCATGGCCGCATTGGTATAGAGCCGGATCGCGCGATAGCCCTGCGCCCGCGCCGCCTGTTCGGCGAAGTCCAGCAAGGTGCGGCCGAGCCCGAGGCCTTGCGCGGCCGGCGCCACCGCCACGGTGTCGAGCAGCAGGGCGTCGGCTTCCGGGATCAGCACGAGCACGCCCCGGATCGCGCCCGCATGGTCCAGCACATGGACCCGGCCGGCCGCGATCAGCGCGCCGTAATCGGCCAGCATCGGCGCCGGCTTGCGCCCGATCCGCGCGACATAGGGCGCATAAGCGGCCTCAATGATCGCTTCCACGGCGCCAAGCGCTTCGGGGCCGGCAAGTCTCGGCAGGTCTGTCATGCGCGGGGGTCCGGTCGCAGAGGGGCGCGATCGCGCCGATCGGCTTGAATCGCAAGCCGATGGAATAACCCGGTCTCCAACGAATGTTGAGAGCCTGCGGCTGATCCCCCGATCCGTTCGGTTCGGCCAGACCGGGTCACCCGGCGCATGCCGCGCCGCGCCCGCCGGAGTGCGCATCGGAGAAAGCGCAGGGAAGAGGGCGCACCCGAAAAGGCGCGAAGAAGAAGGGACACCGAAGGACGGGTCGAAAGGACGCCCGGCCACCGCGCATCGGGACGGGCGCCTCGAGGACGGCGCGGCACCCCCGGCCGGGCCGGGCCGCGGTCTCAGTGCCGACACGATCGTGAGCTTTGCTTTGGTGCGCAACAGAACAGCCTGGCCGGCTTCGGCGGCAGGAGGAGCGCATGAGTCTCGTCGAATTCAAGAGCCGCGTCTATGGCAGCACGCGCTTCTTCGTCAATCCGGCCCATATCATCGCGGTCTATAGCGCGCCGGACGGCTGTTTCCTGGTGACGAGCGAACTGCGCGAGGGCGGCCGCAATGTCCATGTCCTGGTGGACGAGCCGCTGACCCGGGTGCTCCAGAAACTCGGCGCCGATCCCGCCAGCCTGACCGGCCCGCTCCCCGGCCCGTCCCCCCGCCCCCGCGATCCCGGCCCCGAGTCCGACCCCCCCGAAGGCGCCACCCCGCGCCCCCGGCCGCATGTCTGAGGGGGCTATTGTCCGGGAGGATGACTGTCTGGGGCACCAGCATGTTCATCCGAAAGCCGAACGGCTTCAACGCCCTATACGGCCGCCATTGCGAAAAGAGCAGCACTTCCACGCCCTATACTTCTAAAAGGTGCTTGTCACAGCGCCGCACCGGAATGCGCCGCTAGTTCCTTCGCAAACTCCACGCAGATTAAATTGCGCATCAAGCGCCCAAACTCGCTTATGCGGCAGAAGGGCGGGGCAAAGTGACTCACCATCAAAATAAAATATTAAATACTCAGTGCGTGTAGTGTTGCAAAAAAAGGAGACATTCGTGACAGACCGAACTTATAATCTCAATGGTGGCTTCAAGCCGACGATGAAGCGTTTCGCTGACCTAAAGGGTCCGGACTTCTTTCCAACCCCAGCATGGGCTACACACGCGCTTATCGAAAACGAGCCATTCAGCGGTCAAATTTGGGAGTGCGCTTGTGGGAACGGTGCCATGTCTATCGTTCTCGAACAAGCAGCTAAGTCGGTAACTAGCTCCGACTTGTACGACCGAGGGTATGGGGACTCTGGTATTGACTTTCTCAAATCGACGCGTCTCTCAGACAATATCGTGACTAATCCGCCATACAATGCTGCTGAAGGGTTTGTTCGATCTGGTGTGTCCCAAGCAAAGCGGAAATTTGCTCTATTGCTGAGGCTTGCGTTCCTTGAAGGAGTGCATCGATCAAATACGATTTTCTCCGAGTGTCCGCCGAGCCGCGTCTGGGTGTTTAGTGAGAGAATCACCTTTTATCCTGCCGGTGCCGTGCAGCAAGGGAGTGGTACTACCGCTTACGCATGGTTCGTATGGGACAAAGATGCACCTAGCCGCACAGAGTTGAAGTGGTTGAGGCCGGGTTATAAGCATCGCTTTGATTGAGTATATCACTGTTCCGGTATTCTATATCCGACTCGGGGCGCGTGTATAAGGCGGCCGTCGTGAATGTAATTTCCAGGTGTTTTTTCGTGAGACTTAATATTTCGCACGATTTGGTGCCACATAGGTTCACCCGGGCGCTTGGCAGACGCTGAAATATTTGCTGAATCGAGGTTTACGTATTTCGGTATTTCGCGGTAGGCGCGCTTAAATGTGCAAAGGCCGCCATTGGCCTGCGCTATCTGTACGATGCCGCGAGCGATATCGGTTTCGTCTGCCATAATGCTGACCCTGCTCATTCAGCTAAGCTTTCTCCAAGTTGATGGGCCAGGCAAGAGAAATTTGCAGCGACACAACTCCTGGAGGGCCATGCGCCAGGCGCGGGGGCACGATCGGGCGTGGTTAGTTTCCGGCTCTGATCGCCGGGCGGGGCTGAGGAAGGTGGGGAGGTACGAGGGAGGGCAAGCGTCGAGCGCATCGTCGCGATCCTAGGGCAGCCTCCAGCGAAGTAACGCCCGATCAGTCTTGATTGCGTGAGGACGACCCTTACCTTGGCTGAGCCTCACCACGGGGGTCGATATGATCGTCAGCAAGCTCACGGCGACGGGCCAGACAACAATCCCGCAGGCCGTCAGAACCGCCCTTCATCTGCGGGAAGGAGATCAGATCGCCTATCGCATTGACGGGGAACGCGTCGTTCTCACCAAGTTCGCCAAACCGGCCGTCGATCCATTCGCCGCGTTCGACGAATGGGACGGTGACGCGGACAGGAGGGCGTATGCCGGGCTTTGATGGAGCCGTGCGCGTCCCTTCCCCCGCTTGAACAGACCGTCAGAACCGGCGGGCCTGGTCGTCTCGGATAGCAGCATCGGCGAGGCGGCCGTGCTCTAGGTGGTGATGATCACCAGCGCAGAAAATCGCCCCTGGCCGAGCTATGTCTTCTTGGGGATGTCGCTATCGCGAGTCCGGCCTGCCCGCCCAATCGGTCGTCCGGTCGTGCAAGCGCCTCCAATGATATGCGTCTGCCCGGCCCATTTGGGGCGCATATCCCGCGATCCTGACAAAAGCGATACCGACGCCGTTGGACCCGGGGAGCATAAAACGCTGATTTTAGATATAATGATATGCTTATAATTGAAGCTAAATGTATCGCATATGTCGCCTCCGTATGACGGATCTGTGTATGTCGCTCGCGTATGTCAGTCCTGCGTATGTCAGTCTCGCGTATGTCGGGTGGTGTATGTCGCGAAAATCGGCATTGCGGATGGGCGCGCGCTTATTCAGCGATATTCATCTTGCGATTCATGCGAGAATCGCTCTATCATTTTTTCATGACAAGAGGTGGCCAAATGGCTTCTGAGCTTGACGCTATCGTGCTGGACGCCACAAGCGCTCTTCGCCCCCTCTTAGAGAGGGCGTTTGAAGCAGGGCGCGCCGTCGGTCGCCGGGAGGCTACTACCGAATTGCGAGCACGCCTATCGGACGCGATTGGACCGATAATGAGTCAGAACGAGATTCTTGAATTAGCCCGTCAAGGCGATGGAGCCGGAGTCAGCGTCTTTGACTCTATGCCTACAAACCAAGCGTCCTCCAGGGCTGCGCCCGGAACCGTGAGGCCAGCGATTCTTGCGCTTGTGCAGTCACACCCGCAGGGCATTAGGAGGGAAGATATAGAGCGCCTGTCCGGCGTGAAGGGGAATAGCGTTCGCGGAACGCTCTATAACCTTCAAAAAGACGGATTTGTTATGAGGCGCGGGCGTCATTGGCTCGCGGCGCCTCAAAAGAATGAGCCCGTTGACGTAAAATCCGCGGCGGATCCGTCAACGGGCTCTGATCGAAACCCAGCGCAAGGCCGTGAAGCCGGTCCGGGAGGTGGTACATGACATAGACTCTACAGCCTATCTCCGGCTCGAACGCCTAGGCGTCGGGCCGGGCTTTTGGGGCTAGCAAGCGCGGGATAAGGCTGTCCATCCAACATCCCGAGGGTGCAAGTCCCTCTAGCTCCACCAACCGGCGCACTGAGCGAAAGCTCGGTGCGCCGACCTCTTTAAGCTAGTTGAATCGGAAGAGTCCGTCCAGTCGGGCCATGCCGATCCTCAAACTACAGCCCCCCTCACCCCTTCCGGAACGCCAGATAGGTCGCCTGCCGGCCGGCTGCGCGGGCCTTGGCTTCGTAGCGGGTGCCGGGCCAGGCGGGGAAGGGGCGGCGCCAGTCATCGGCGCGGGCGGCGGTCCAGGCGAGGGCGCCGTGGGCGCGCACTTCGCGCAGCGTCCAGTCGACATAATCCGGCACGTCGCTGGCGAAGCGGAACAGGCCGCCGGGGCGCAGCGCCCGCGCGATCAGGTCCAGATTGTCCGGCCGCACGAAGCGGCGGCGCCAGTGGCGGCGCTTCGGCCAGGGGTCGGGATAGAGCAGATCGACCCGCGCGAGACAGGAGGGCGGCAGCCGGGCGAGCAGGAGCGCGGCGTCATCGTCGAACACCCGGACATTGTCGAGCCCGGCGGCCTCGATATCGGCCAGCGCCCGCGCCATGCCGTTGAGGAAGGGCTCGACGCCGAAAAAGCCGGTGCGCGGCGCGCGCGCCGCCTCGGCGACCAGATGCTCGCCGCCGCCGAAGCCGATTTCGAGCGCCAGATCCTCCGGCGGGGTGGCGAACAGAGCCGCGGGATCGGCGAGGTCGGCCAGAGCCAGGCGGTAGCGGCCGATCAGCCGGGCATGGCTCGCCGCCTGGAGGGCGCGCAGCGGCTTGCCGACGCGCCGGCCGTGCAGGGCCGCCATCTGGCCGGTCTGCGGGTCGCGCCGCGGCCCCGCTTGGGTGAAGACGGTTTCGTTCGTTATACCGTCCGCGTCGGGTTTCACGGACATGATCGGCTCCTGCGAACGGGGATTCGGTCGGGCCGGCTCAACCCCTTGCGTGCCAAGAGAAAACGCCCTCCTGCCTGCCGCCGCGGCAGCGCGGGCCGGCGCGCCGGGACCGACGCGGACGGCTCGGCTGCGGCGCCGCTGCGGCGCCGGCGCGGGGCCGAAGGCGGGGCCACGCGCCGCGTGTTACGGCCGCGAGATCGGCCGCGACATTCCGCCGGAACAGGCCTGTTCCGGCGCCAGATGCGCCGAGTCCGCCCGTCTTCCGGTGATGACGGGGCGGCGAAATCTTGGCGGCGCCGGGGCGCCGCCCGTCCGGCCGGCTCAGGCGAGCGCGGTGCGCAGCGCTTCCGTCAGGTCGGTGCGCTCCCAGGAGAAGCCGCCGTCCAGCTCCGGCGCCCGGCCGAAATGGCCGTAGGACGAGGTGCGGGCATAGATCGGCTGGTTGAGGTTCAAGTGCTCGCGGATGCCGCGGGGGCGCAGATTGACCACCTCGCGCAGCACGGTTTCGAGCTTGGCCTCCTCCACCTGCCCGGTGCCGTGCAGGTCGACATAGACCGCCAGCGGGTCGGAGACGCCGATCGCATAGGCGAGCTGGATCGTCGCCCGCTCGGCGAGGCCGGCGGCCACGACATTCTTGGCGAGATAGCGCGCGGCATAGGCGGCGGAGCGGTCGACCTTGGTCGGATCCTTGCCGGAGAAGGCGCCGCCGCCGTGCGGGGCCGCGCCGCCATAGGTGTCGACGATGATCTTGCGGCCGGTGAGGCCGCAATCGCCGTCGGGGCCGCCGATCACGAATTTCCCGGTCGGGTTGACGTGCCAGACCGTGTCGGCGGTGATCCAGCCCTCCGGAAGGGCTTGGCGGATATAGGGTTCCACG
The DNA here is from genome assembly GCF_004346185.1 of Aquabacter spiritensis. Lineage (GTDB taxonomy): Bacteria > Pseudomonadota > Alphaproteobacteria > Rhizobiales > Xanthobacteraceae > Aquabacter > Aquabacter spiritensis. The sequence goes on from NZ_SMAI01000003.1 coordinate 362,924, forward strand.
ATCGAGTGCACGTCGTGGGAGGACAAATGCGCGTCGAGATGCTGGGTGGAGAGCACGATCTGCGTGACGCCGACCGGCTTGCCGTTCTCGTAGCGCACGGTGACCTGGCTTTTGGCGTCCGGGCCGAGCGCCTTGGTCTCGCCGCTGCGCCGGGCCTCGGACAGGACCTTCAGGATCTTGTGGGCATAATAGATCGGCGCGGGCATGAGTTCGGGGGTCTCACGCACGGCATAGCCGAACATGATCCCCTGGTCGCCCGCGCCTTCGTCCTTGTTGCCGGCGATGTCGACGCCCTGGGCGATGTCCGCCGACTGGGCGTGCAGCAGCACCTCGATGTCGGCGGTTTCCCAGTGGAAGCCCGCCTGCTCGTAGCCGATGTCGCGGATGGCGACGCGGGCGAGATGGCAGATCAGGTCCTTGGTGATGGTGGACGGCCCGCGCGTCTCGCCGGCGATCACCACCCGATTGGTGGTCGCCAGCGTCTCACAGGCGACGCGGACCTGGGTCGGATCGAACCCCTGGTCCAGCGACGCCCGGAAAAACGCATCCACCACCTCGTCCGAAATCCGGTCGCAGACCTTGTCCGGATGCCCCTCGGAGACCGATTCGCTGGTAAAAAGGTAAGACGACCGCGCCATAATTCCCTCGCCCTAAACGGCTTTCATTCGTTCTGGCAAACCCCCACCCCTCGGTCAAGACCGAGGGCGAGAGTCGTTTGACATACCGAACGTCAGCCGGCCACCTCTTCGCCGGCGATCGCCGACACCAGGTCGACGATGCGACGCCGCACCTTGCCGTCGGCAATGCGCATGAAGCTGCGTGTCAGGGCCAACCCGTCGGAGGTGGCGAGGAAGTCGTTGACAAAGGCGGGGGAGCCTGCGTCGCCGAAGCCTTCGGGATCGTTGCCCGCCGTGGGAATACCTTCAAAGAAGAAGGCCACGGGCACCGCCAGCACGACCGAGATCTGCTGCAACCGGCTCGCTCCGATCCGGTTGGTACCTTTCTCGTATTTTTGAATCTGCTGGAACGTGATTCCGAGGCTCTCTCCCAGTTTCTCCTGGCTCATCCCCACCATCATGCGCCGCATTCGAACGCGGCTGCCTACGTGTTTGTCGATCGGATTTGGCGCCTTCTTGACCATGGTCTCTCCGGTGGAATCGGAAAAGAATCTGAACTTCGCAAAGCGAAGGCTGCCCTGACCGGCGCAAGATACGCATTCGCGAATGTAGCGTCGATCAACTTTTGAGTGTGTTTTCCGGCGTGCGCGTCGCCCGTCGACCGAGGACGGCGAGGAGTAAAGTCGTAAAATACAAGCCGGCGAAGGGAGTGGCTCCATAACGACCGGCGGGGGGCGGCGTATCGAGCCCGCGGGGGAGGCCGGCATCGAGGTTGCCCTTCTCGCCCAGATTGAGAGCTGCGACGATGCGCCCCAGTGGGTCCACGACGGCGGAGATGCCGGTATTCGCGGCGCGCACCAAGGGAAGCCCCTCTTCGATCGCCCGCAGCCGCGCCTGCAGGAAATGTTGGTAGGGGCCGGGCGTCAGCCCGAACCAAGCATCATTCGTGACGTTCAGCAGGAATCCCGGACGCGGCCCCTCCGGTATCACCGAATGCGGAAAGATCGCTTCGTAACAGATGAGGGGCGCAGCGCTCGGAGCTCCCGGCAAGTCGAGGGGAACGTGATGCGTGCCGGCGGCGAACCCGCCGCGCTGGCGGGTGAGCTGTTCCAGGCCGAGCGCCTCCAGCGTCTCCTGGAACGGGAGATATTCGCCGAACGGCACCAAATGCACCTTGTCCACGCTTTGGCGCACCACGCCGTCGCCATCGATCACCCGAATGGAATTGAAGATGGAGGACGTCTGGCCGGACGGCGGTCGGCCGGAACGCGCGGCGCCCGTCACCAGCGTGACATTGTCGGGCAGAGCCGCGGCGATGCGGGCGGGTGCCCAGGGTTCGAGGTCGTAGATGAAGGGAAAGGCACTCTCCGGCCAAATCAGAAGCGTCACGTCGTCGAGCCCTCGCGGGTAGGCGGTGCTCGGTTGCCCACTTAAGGCGAGGTAATCGTCGAGGATCCGGTGCCGCTCGCCATAGGCGAATTTCCGGTCCTGCGGCAGCGCCGGCTGCATGATTCGCAGATGAACGTCTGCGACATTGCCGATCTCCTGACGCAACCGGAGCATTCCGGCGCCGTAAAGGCAGAGCAACACAGCCGCCGCGGCGGCGGGCCACAGGGCGCGTCGGGACGGCGGCGCCGGGTCCAAAAGAAGCGCCGGACTCGCGAAGATCGGGACGGCAATCAGCGTCAGCCCCCAGAGGCCGACAAAAGCAGCGGTCTGGGACAAAGCGAGATTTTCCGCCAGCGCATAGCCGAAGCTGTTCCAGGGAAAGCCGGTCAGGACATGCCCGCGCAGCCATTCCCCGGCCACCAGCCCCGTTGCGAGGGCGAAGATCCGCGTCGGGCCGTTCGACCAGAGAAGGCGCGCGAGAGCGAGCCCGAAACCGGTGAAGATCGCGAGTCCTGCCGGAAGTGCCACGACGGCGAACGGCAGGAGCCAGCCGAAGACGTCCGCCTCGACCAGAAAAGCGCTGCCGATCCACCAGAGCGAAGCGAGGAAATAGCCGAAGCCGAACCACCACCCGTCGCAGGCCGCGCCCCAGGCCGCGCGCCATCCCTTCCCCGGCCTGCCGTCGAGCAGCAGAACGAGGAGGGGAAAGGTCAAGAACAGAACCGGCCACAGCCCGAACGGCGCTGTCGATAAAGCCGAGGCTGCCCCTGCTCCCATCGCGAGGAGGCTACGCCGCCATCCGCGCTGTCCGCCCAGCCGAAGTGCGGCTCCCCTCAAAAGGCTCGCCGTCACGCGCTCCCGCCGCCAGCCGACTTGCCGCTCACCGCCATGTCCTGCGGCAGGAGGATCCGCAATTGTTTGAGGCGGCGCGGGTCGGCGTCGATCACTTCGATGCGGTAATCGCCGGGCATGGCGATGATTTCGCCGATGCGCGGGACCCGGGCCGCCAGCGTGATGACCAGGCCGCCCAGCGTGTCGACCTCGTCCGCGACTTCGGCGGGAGCGAAGCTCGATCCCAGAACGTCGGTGACCTCTTCGAGAGGGGTGCGCGCATCCACCAGAAACGAGCCATCGGGCTGCGCCTTGATCAGCGCCGCTTCGTCGTCGTGCTCGTCCTCGATCTCGCCGACGATCTCCTCCACCACATCCTCAATGGAAACAAGGCCGTCCGTCCCGCCATATTCGTCGATGACCAAGGCGAGATGCACCCGTGCGGCCTGCATCGAAATGAGGAGGTCCACGGCCGGCATCGAGGGCGGAACGTAGAGAAGGCGACGCACGAGACCGGCACTGTTCAGCGATTGGGACAGGTCGACGGAAGCGAGATTCAGCGTTTTGACGTCGGCTTCCCTCTGCCCCGGAAGAACGCCCGTCATGAATGCAAGGAGGTCCCGGATGTGAACCATGCCGACGGGATCGTCGAGCGTGTCGTCATAGACGACCAGGCGCGAATGGGAGGCGTTGGCGAAGGTCACCATCAACTCCCCGAGGGGAACGTCCTTGTGGACCGCGACGATGTCCGCCCGCGGTACCATGATGTCGCCAATGCCGACTTCCTTCAAGTGAAGGATGTTGCGCAGCATCTTGCTTTCGGAGGGCGAAAATTCGCCGGCCTCCTCGGCCTGCCCGCTTGCAGCGGCATCGAGCACCTCCATGAGGTCGGTGCGCAGCGAGCCTTGCGGGCGAAAGGTGCCGAGGAGGGCACGCAATCGGTCGATGAAACTCTGCGGCTCCGAGGCGGCGGGGTCGCTCGACTGGTCGATGTTGGACATGGTCTCCCTTTGGTGTGTCCGTCAGGTTTCGGCCGGCAGGGCATAGGGATCGGAAATGCCCAGCCCCGCCAAAATGGTGCGCTCGACATCCTCCATCTCTTCCGCCTCTTCCTCGTCCTCGTGATCAAAGCCGAGAAGATGCAGCGTGCCATGGATGACGAGATGAGAAAGGTGGTCCGCGATGCGCTTGTCCTCGGAGCGGGCTTCCGCTGCGACGGTTTCGAAAGCGAGAATGACATCGCCCAGCGGGACCGGGGCGCCGACACCCGGCGGTTCCGCCGCGGGGAAGGACAGGACGTTCGTCGCCTTGTCCTTGCCGCGCCACTGGCTGTTGAGAATGCGGATCCGCGCATCGTCGCTGAGGATGATGCTCATCTCGTAGGCGCCCGGGTCGAGGTCCGCCGCCTCTGCGATCGCGGCGCGCGCCGCCTGTTCAGCGCGTGCGGCGGCATCGGCAAGCGCCGCCCAACCATCGGCTTCGATCAGCACGTCGATGGATAAAGCGGGACTTCGCGCCTCGGCCATGTCACGGCCCCTTCGCAATGCGGGCCGCGTCGCTGGCCTCGTAGGCGGCGACGATCCGGCCCACCAATTCGTGGCGCACGACATCCTGGGCCGTGAAGTGACACACCCCCACGCCCTCGATCCCGTCGAGCAGCCGGATCGCCTCGGCGAGGCCCGAGGTCTGCCCGGACGGCAGATCGACTTGGCTCGGATCGCCGGTGATGATCATGTGGGAGTTTTCGCCGAGCCGTGTGAGAAACATCTTCATCTGCATCGATGTGGTGTTTTGGGCCTCGTCGAGGATCACGGCGGCGTTCGAGAGCGTGCGGCCGCGCATGAAGGCGAGCGGCGCGATTTCGATCTCGCCGGACTGGAGGGCACGCTCGACGAAGGCGCGGTCCATGAGATCGTGCAACGCATCATAAATCGGCCGGAGGTAGGGGTCCACCTTCTCCTTCATGTCGCCGGGCAGAAAGCCGAGACGCTCGCCCGCTTCGACCGCCGGCCGCGACAAGATCAGACGGTCGACCATGCGGCGCTCGAGCAGGTGGACCGCATAGGCGACCGCGAGCCAGGTCTTCCCCGTTCCCGCCGGGCCGGTGCCGAAGACGAGGGTGTGGCGTTTCAGCGACCGGATATAAGCGTCCTGCGCCGCCGTGCGGGCGCGCACTGGCCGCCGGCGCAGCTGGATCTCGTCGAAATTCTGTCGGTCCTCGGACGGGTCGAAATCGAACAGAGAGCCCTGCGCAACCGCTTCGCGGATGGCTCCTTCCACATCGCCGACGCCGACGTCCCGCCCCCGCTTCAGGGCATCGTACAGATGTTCGAGGACCCGCCGCGCCTGTTCGCATCCGTCGCGTGCGCCTTCGAGCGTGACATGATTTCCGCGCGAATCGGCCTTGACCCCGAGCTTGCGCTCCAACAACGCCAGGTTGCGGCCATAGTGGCCGAAAAGCTGGGTCGCGAGGCGATTGTCGTCGAAGGCGAGGACCACCTGGGCGGGGCCGTCTTCGCCCTGGGCCGCCCAAGGGTCGGCGACGGCGGCGCGGGCTGGGCCCTGGGGAACTTGCGGGCGGTCTCTCTCGACGCCGGATCTGCGCAACGCTCAAGCCTCCAAGGCGGCAAGCGGGGGGACGCTTGTCGGCGCGGGAATGGGAAGGATACGTCCGGCGAGGCTGTTCGGCCCCGCTTCGGTGATGGTCACGCGGACGAAGCTGCCGATCGCCGCGCCCGGCCGATCGACCACGACGGACTGAAGATAAGGTGAGCGGCCAATGACCTGACCGGGCATCCGGCCGGGCTTTTCCAGCAGCACATCGAAGGTGCGGCCGACACAACTGCGGTCGAATGCGCGCTTCGAGGCTTCGAGCGCCGCCTGAAGCCGGTGCAGGCGCGCGGTCATCACCTCCTCCGCCACTTGATCGGAGAGGTCGGCGGCAGGTGTGCCGGGGCGTGGCGAATATTTGAAGGAATAGGCGCCCGCGAAGCCGACATGCGCGATCAAGTCCATCGTTTCCTCGAACTCGGCTTCGGTCTCGCCGGGAAAGCCGACGATGAAGTCCGACGACAAAGCAATGTCGGGTCGCACGGCCCGCATGCGCTCGACGATATCGAGAAACAGGTCGCGCCCATGGCGGCGGTTCATCGCCTTCAAGACCCGATCCGAGCCGGACTGAACCGGAAGATGGAGATAGGGCATCAATTCCGGCAGATCGCGGTGCGCGGCGATGAGGTCCTCTCCCATGTCGCGCGGATGGCTGGTCGTGTAGCGAAGCCGGTCGATGCCGGGGATCTGCGCCAGGCGATGGAGCAGTTCGGCGAGATTCCAGCTCCGCCCCTGCGGGCCCAGCCCGTGAAAAGCGTTCACATTCTGCCCGATCAGCGTGAGCTCGCGCACGCCCTGATCGGCGAGCCGTTCAGCTTCCGCCACGATCTTCGCCACCGGGCGAGAAAGCTCCGACCCCCGCGTATAAGGCACGACGCAGAAGGTGCAGAACTTGTCGCAGCCTTCCTGAACCGTCAGGAACGCCGTGGGGCCACGCTTGCGCGTCGCGGCGAGGCTTGGTGCGGGAAGGTGGTCGAACTTGTCGTCGGCAGGAAATTCGGTATCGACCGGCCGGCGACCTGCACGCGCTTCGGTCAAAAGGTCCGGCAGGCGATGGTAACTTTGCGGTCCGACCACGAGATCGACGACAGGAGCCCGGCGCATGATTTCCGCGCCTTCCGCCTGAGCGACGCAGCCCGCGACCGCGACCAGGGTCTCGCGGCCGGTTTCCGCCTTGGCTTTGCGCAACCGGCCGAGTTCGGAATAGACCTTTTCTGCGGCCTTCTCGCGAATATGGCAGGTGTTGAGAATCACGAGATCGGCGTCCGACGCCTCGCTCGTCTCGACATAGCCCTCCTTGGCCAGAGCATCCGCCATACGATGCGAGTCGTAGACGTTCATCTGGCACCCGAAGGACTTCACATACAGCTTGCGGGGCGCGTCCATCTTGCCTGTTCTGTCAGCTCCACAATCACTCACGGACGCGACGCTCCCGTGACGTCGGCGCTGCCGATCTCCAGTGTCGAAACATATCTGCGGTTTTACCGGCAAACGACCGGTTTGGAAACTCAGGCTTACGGCGGGGGCGGACGCGGTGCGACAGGGGCCCCCATCAAGGCGGTTTCGGTCAGGCGCCGAACTTCCGCCTCGCAATCGCGTGTCACGCTCTTGCGGTCCGCATCGGCCTCGAGAAGCCGTGGCTCGCCAAATGTGACCTGCACGTCGATCGCCCCTTGGCGCACGGCTTCGAACAGGTGCGGAGCCAGATCGAGGTCGCCGACCCAGGCCGCAATGCCCCGGTGTGACCGACCCATGGGAATGCCCTGCAGCCGCACATAGGCGATCGACATCGGCTGTACCACTGTCGTGCCATTTGCCGTGAACGCCTCGCGGGCGGCACCCACGAGGGCCGTGCGGAACGGCAGGACGCGATTGCCGTCGCCTGACGTGCCCTCGGCGAAAAGCACGACCGGATCGCCGAGCGAGAGGCGCTGCCCGATCTCCCGCGCCGTCGTACCCGTGGCGTGACGGCGCTCGCGATCCACGAACACGGTGCGCTGAAGCACCGCCAGAAGTCCGATCACCGGCCACCGCCGGACTTCGCTCTTCGCGACGAAGAAGAGCGGGAAGAGCGATCCGACAACCGAAATGTCGAGCCAGGAGACATGGTTCGACAGAAGGAGAAGCGGCCGGCCGGGCGCCGGTGTCCCGCTGACATGCACGCGCACCCCGATCAGCTTCAATACGATGCGGTGGTAGAGCTTGGGGATGTGGCGGCGCGGCGCAAGCGCGAGCTTCACCGCCAGCCATTGCAGCGGAATTCCGACCGCGGTGACCAGGCCGACGCCCGTGAACACCAATCCCATTCGGACCCGATCGAGCAGGCGTGCCCCGGCGGCCGGTTCCGGCCCGAGGTCGGGCATGGGGCTCGAATGGAAGATGGCGGCAAGGTCGGGGTCGCTTGGCAAGCGTTCGGGGCGCCCGGTAATTCCGGCGCCGAACGGATCCTTGCTCACGTGTCGCTCTCGTCGAGCGGGAGGACGTACAGGTCCAGACGATGGCCGACGATGCGATAGCCGAGGCGGCGCGCGATCTCCTCCTGAAGCCGTTCGATGTCTTCGGAGCGGAATTCCACGACCCGGCCGCTGCGCAGATCGATGAGATGGTCGTGATGCTCGTCCGGGACCGCTTCGTAGCGCGACCGCCCGTCGCCGAATTCATGCCGCGCGATGATGCCCGCATCTTCGAACATCTTGACGGTCCTGTAGACGGTGGAAATCGAGATATTGTCGTCGATGGCGCTCGCGCGGCGGTGAAGTTCCTCAACGTCAGGGTGGTCTTCCGCGGCGGTCAGCACGCGCGCGATGACGCGGCGCTGGTCGGTCATGCGCATGCCCTTGGCATAGCAAGCTTCCTCGATCGCGCTGATCTTCCCGCTCAAGGGTTGTTCCCCTCCTCCGTCAATCATGGGCGGCTTATCGCCTTCCCCGGCGGTCACCGCAAGGCGCTGCCCTCGGCTCCCTGTTCGTGCCGACACTTCAGGGCCGGTCCAGCATTCCGCGTCAAAAATCGAGACGCATCCGAACGGCATCGGCCGGCGTTCCGCTTGCCGTAGCATAATAGCCTTTTCTGCGCCCGGTCTCGGTATAACCGAGGCGGCGATAGAGCCGGAGCGCCGCAGAATTGGTCGCTTCCACCTCCAGGTGCGAAGCGCGAACGCCGCGTGCCGCCAGCCGGCCGAGATGGTGGGCGAGCAGCGTTCTTCCATGACCGCGGCCCCTCGCCTCCGGCAGGACGGCGATCGACAGGATTTCCGAGTCCGGGGGGACGACATGCGACAGCACGAAGCCCACGACCGGGCCGTTCGGCTCCCGGCAAACCACGTGCGCTTCGGCCGTGCGGTCGCCCAGCAGCCGCTCGAACTCGTCTGCGCCCCAGCCGCGCCGGAACGCGGCGGCGTGGGTGGCGGCGAGGTCCTCGGCATCCGCGGCGGTGGCGATCCTCACATGGGGCGCTGGACGCGACCCGAAAAGGCTCCCCAGAAACGTCATTGCCGTGCGATCCGGGCCCCATCCTGCGGCTTGGCGTCGGCCGGGCGCAGATAGAGCGGCTTCGGCTCCGCCGTGGTGGGCTCGGCGACACCGCCGAGCCGCGCCACCCAGGCGACGTCGGGGGCTGGCAGGGGATCGACCGACAGCGGAGGCGCCTCGCCCGGCGGCCAGGCCTCAGCGACCAGAGGCGCGCCGGAGCCGACCAGCCGAACGGCGCCGATGGCGGCGGAACGCGCCGCGTCGCGCGCCGCGGCGATGCGTGGCGGAACCAGCGTCCGACCGCCGAACCCGAACATCTGCATGAAGACGTGGCCATGCCGCGCATCCACGGCGGCGAGCACCGGGAGCGAATCGTCAAGCGCGAGGAACGGCGCGGCCAGAGCGGCGAGCGTGGTCACGCCGACGGCCGGGCGGCCGGTCGCGAGGGCGAAACCGCGGGCAGCGGAAAGGCCCACGCGAAGCCCTGTAAAGCTACCGGGGCCAACCGTGACCGCGATCCGGTCGAGTTCGGCGAAAGTGATCCGCGCATCGCGCATCACCTGCTCGACCATGGGCAGCAGGGCTTCGGCGTGGCCGCGTTCCATGAACAATGAATCCCCGGCGACCACGCGGTCGGCTTCGAGATCCATGACGGCGACCGAGCAGGCGGTCAGCGCCGTATCGAGAGCAAGTATGAACATGGTGCCTGTGCCGCCCGAATCCGGCGGCCACCTTCCACCGAATTCCCCCGCGACGAAAGGGGCGGCACGGAAAATCGCTGTCCCGAGCCGGCGGACCGGTGGCGCGCCGCTTAGACCGGGCGTACCTCGACCACTTCGGGCACGAAATGGCGCAGCAGATTCTCGATGCCGTTCTTCAGCGTCGCGGTGGACGACGGGCAGCCGGAGCAGGAGCCCTTCATATTCAAGAACACCACGCCGTCGCGGAAGCCACGGAAGGTGATATCGCCGCCGTCATTGGCGACCGCGGGGCGCACCCGGGTCTCGATCAATTCCTTGATCGTATCGACGATCTCGGCGTCGCCTTCGGCAAAGAACTCATCGTCATCCGCCCCGTCGGCAGCAACGCCCTCGGCCAGGATCGGCGCGCCGGACATGAAATGCTCCATGATGGCGCCGAGAATCGCCGGCTTCAGGTGCATCCACTCTCCATCCGCCTTGGTCACTGTGATGAAGTCGGAACCGAGGAATACCCCGTTGACGCCGTTCACTTCGAACAGGCGCTGGGCGAGCGGCGAGCGCTCAGCCTCGTCGGACGAGCGCAGTTCGAGCGTGCCGTCCCCGAGCACGGTGCGGCCGGGAAGGAACTTCAGCGTCGCCGGGTTCGGCGTCGGCTCGGTCTGGATGAACATGTGTGCGATCCTTGGAAAAGGGCCTCAAGGCCCGCATGCTCCAAAGATAGGGACGCAGCGTCGCCGGGGAAAGGCCGGCTGACGCGAAGACGCCCCGGCCGGAGCCGGGGCGTCTGATGCAAGTCCGCCTTTACATACTTATGCAAGGTCAGGCCGCGACCTGGGCCTCTACGGCGCGCGGCGCGTCGGCGGTGGAGATGGCGATGGTCCGCGGCTTCTTGGCCTCGGGAATGTTGCGCACCAGATCGATGTGGAGCAGGCCGTTCTCGAGCTTGGCGCCCTTCACTTCGACATGGTCCGCGAGTTGGAAGCGGCGCTCGAAGGCGCGCGCGGCGATGCCGCGATACAGCATCTGCGCCTTGTCGGCCCCCTCCGCCTCGGCTTTTTCACCGCGCAGCGAAAGGGTGTTTTCCTTTGCCTCGATCGACAGTTCGGAGGGGGTGAACCCCGCGACGGCAACGGTGATGCGGTACGCGTTTTCTCCGGTCCGCTCGATATTGTAAGGGGGGTAGGTGGGCGCTGCGTCCACGCCGCCGACCGTGTCGAGCAGCGAGAACAGGCGGTCGAAGCCGACCGTATTGCGATACAGCGGCGTGAGATCAAAGCTACGCATGGCATATCCTCCATCAAGCGACATGCAGGGATGGACCCGCCGAAGCCGGGTCCGGGATCTTGCGCAGTCCGTAAGGGACCTGCGACGATAGCGATGTGGGAACGGCCTTTCTGTCCGTCAAGAGCCGCGCGGACCGGGATGAACCCTCTCTGAACGTGTCTCTCGGGATTCGTTCACGGGCGCGGGCTATAGTCACATGGTCCTCGTCACGGTGCCTTTTTCGACGACGCCGAACGGCTCAGCGCATGGAGGTCGAGGCATGCCGATCGCTCCTGTCCCTCTTGCAGCGTGCATCGCTCTCGCCGGCTTTACTCTTGCTGTCCGGAGTTCGAGCCATAGCAATGCCGAGGTGCTGGGGGTTACGTTGAGCCCGCCATTTCAAGGCACCGACAGTTCCGTCAGCGGAACAGCGCCACCCTACAGCCCGTATGTCGGGCGATCGGACAAGCCCCATCCGGTCACGCCGGAGACGGTCGAGGCATATCTCGCCGCACGCGGTTTCACAGGGATCTCGAATCTCGAGCGGCGCGGCGGCAGTTATATTTGCGAGGCCACAGGCCCCAGGCGCGAGCGCGTTCGGCTCGTGGTCGATGCCAGCAGTGGGGACATCAGCGGCATGCAGGTGATCGGCTTCGGCGATAAACGCTATTGATCAGGCCCGCGGATCTGGGCTCCCGTGCATCGGCCCCGTGCGTTGCCCCCAACTGCCCGAGCGTGTAACGCTCGGCGGCCCGCCGCCTGCCGGCCCAGTTCGATAGTGCGCTCGCATGAGTCCCGGTGCTTCCTCCGCTCGCCCCGATTTGCCACCCAGGCTTGGTGCTGCCCAAGGTCTTCTCTTCAGTCTGCCGGCAGACCCGGTGCCTGCGGGCGCGGTCGCCGGTTATCTGACCACGGCAGACGGAATCCAGGTCCGCTACGCCCGGTGGCCGGCCGCGCCGGGCGTTCCCGCGCGGGGCACGGTCGCGGTATTACCGGGGCGGACTGAATTCATCGAGAAATATTTCGAGGTGGTGCGCGAGCTCGCCGCGCGCGGCTTTGCCGTGGCCATGCTCGACTGGCGCGGGCAGGGCGGATCGGAACGGCTTCTGCGGAATCCGCGCAAAGGCTTCGTGCGCGATTTCCGCGATTATCAAAACGATCTCTCCGTCTTCGCCCGCCAGGTGCTGCTGCCGGATTGCCCGGCGCCGCACTTCGCCCTGGGTCACTCGATGGCGAGTGTCATTCTCCTTGAGGCGGTGCTGGAGGGGCGGCGTTGGTTCGACCGGATGGTGATGGTCGCCCCGATGCTCGCCCTCAATCTCGGCCCGGCGACCGGCATGGCCCGGCTGCTTGCGGGCGTCCTCGCGCCCTGGATGGGCGGCGCCTACATTCCGGGCGGCCGCAACCGCCCGGTCACCGAGCGGCCTTTCGCCACCAATCCGGTGACCTCGGATGCCAAGCGCTACGCGCGGGCCGCCGACATGGTCGCGGCCCATCCGGAACTCGCCATGGGCGCGCCGACGATCGGCTGGCTCGCCGCCGCGTTCGCCGCGATGGACCGGCTTTCGCAACCGGAGACCATGCGGCGCATCCGCCAGCCGATCTTGATGGTTGCGGCAGGGGCCGACCGGATCATCTCCAATCGGGCGATCGAGCATCTCTCGGGACGGTTGATCGCCGGCGGGCATGTCACCATCGCCGGGGCGCGGCACGAAATCCTCCAGGAGCAGGACATCTATCGGGCGCAATTCTGGGCCGCCTTCGATGCCTTCATTCCGGGCAGCGACGGCGCCTGAGCCTCCCGTCCTGCGCGGCGCCCGCCGCGTTCAGGTCTTCGGCGGCGCCGGTGGGTGGTGGTTCGCTCCCTATTTTGCGGAAAAGGTGACCGCCTCGATCTTGTTCCCGTCGGGGTCGAAGAGGAAGGCGGCGTAATAATGCGCGTCGTACTCCGGGCGCACCCCGGGCGGCCCGGCGTCGCGCCCGCCATGGGCGAGGCCCGCCCGGTGAAAGGCGGCGACCATGTCGCGGGTCTCCACTGCAAAGGCGACATGCGCCCCGTTCCCGGCAGTGGCGGGGCTGCCGTCGAGCGGCCGCTCCAAACTGAACAGCCACGTCCCCGCGCCATAATCCAGTGATTGGGCATCGGCGTTCATCAGACGCAGGCCGATCACCGCCAGGACCGGATCGTAGAAGGCGCGTGCGCGATCGAGATCGTTGGTGCCGAAGGAAAGATGATGGATCATGCGCTTCTCCCGACGTATTGCCGGCTTGACCTCGCCACGACTTATCCGGCCAGCAGCTCCAGTGCGGCCCGATGGACGGCCGCACTGCCGGCGGCGACCACCCGCCCGCCTTCGGCAGCGGAGCCGCCCTCCCAATTGGTGACGATGCCGCCCGCGCCCTCGATGATCGGGACGAGCGCAATCACGTCGTGGTCCTGGAGGCCGGTCTCGATCACCAGATCGACCAGCCCCGCCGCCACCATGCAATAAGCGTAACAATCGCCGCCATAGCGCGACAGCCGCACTTTCGATTCGACGCGATGGAATGCGGTGCGGTCCGGCGGGTCCATGAGAAGCGGCGAGGTGGTGAACAGGATCGCCTCTTCGATCGCGGGGCAGTCGCGCACATGAAGCGCGCGGTTCCCGGCAGGGCCGGTATAATGCGCGCTGCCGCCATCACCGAAAAAGCGCTCGCCGATGAATGGCTGGTGCATCATGCCGTAGACGGGCGCGCCCTCCTTCAACAGGCCGATTAGGGTGCCCCAGGCCGGCATGCCGGCGATGAAAGACTTGGTGCCGTCGATCGGGTCGAGCGCCCAGACATAAGTGGCGTCGCGGCGCTCGTCGCCGAACTCCTCGCCAATGATGCCGTGTTCGGGAAAATGCTCGGCGATGAGGCGCCGCATCGCTTGTTCGGCGGCGCGATCGGCGGCGGTGACGGGGTCGAAGGCCCGGCCGCGGCCCTTGTCCTCGACGCCGAGCGACGTGCGGAAGAAGGGCAGGATGGCGTCCCCGGAAACCGAGGCGAGCCTGTGAACGAAGGCGTCGAGGGCGACGGGCGTCATCTGTCCATCTCCATGGGCGGCAGATCGGACCTTGCTGTACTGCGCCGCGCCCGGTGAGGGAAGCCGCGGGCGAATCGTACGGGCGACCATTTAAAACCGTCGACCGCGGAACGGCGCTTCTTGCGGCATGTCGGCGCCCAAAGCCGGCGCGCAGGATCGCCGACGCTCAGTAAGTCTCTGACCATAAAGCAAAGTTTATATTTGAGGCATGCCCAAATTATCGGCGAGGACCCGTCTTGAAGACGGTGGGGCGGGGGATCATATTAATCAGGCGCGGCACCGCCTGCGGTGCCGCTGCCCTCCTTGGGCGTTTCCTCCCTAGACTTGGGCCGCTCCGGTGTTCCGTGGGCGGCCCCTTTCTTTTCGGGCTTCCACGCAGCGCCCGGCAAATTTCCCCACCTACGTGTTTTGGTTGCGGTGCGGTGGACGTTCTATCCGTCTTTCCACGCCATCCCGAATGTCGACCGTCCCGCCGTCGCGGCCAGAGAGCGCGGCGGCGCGGCCTCGTCTCGCCATGCAGACAGCGCCTTTTGTCTTCAGCAGCCGGGGAATTGTTCAACGATTCGCGGGACGGGCCTGAAAATCCCACATCGGACGCCGGCGGCGTCGGAAAAATTCGTTTGGAGTCAAAAAATTAGCCCGGCACGCCGGGCTGCGACAAACGACCGCTTGATTTTTGGCAGCGCAATGGGCTATTGCTGCATTGCGACATGGCGATTGGCGTCGCTGTGTCGCTGCCCTCCTTGGGCGTTTCCTCCCTAGACTTGGGCCGTTCGCTTGCGGACGGCCCCTTTCTTTTTTGGGCGCTCGAAACGCATTGTTGGCACGCGCTGATCTTCCGCCAAATCGCTGCCGGCAAATTGGTATATCTGCCATTCGAAAAACGCAAGGCACGTTTTTCGCCCGATAGGGATTCCCTATTCAGCCGCGGCGCGCGGTGGGGCCCATTCCGCCTGCGCCGCTTCCAGCAGGCACACGGCCACGGCGCTCAGGTCGGTTCGGACCTGGTCGAATGTCGGGCTGCGCTGGTAGGTCGCCTCTTCCATATAGAGACCGCGATTGATCTCGATCTGGATCGCGTGGAGTCCGGCGGCAGGATTGCCGTAATGCTCGGTGATGTAGCCGCCGGCATAGGGCTTGTTCCGGACCACCGCATAGCCGCGCGCCGTAAGCTCCCGTTCCAGAATATCGGTGATGAGCGGGGCGCAACTCGTGGCATAGCGGTCGCCCAGCACGATATCGGCCCGGGCGCCGTCGTCCCGGGCGGGGGCGGACGGCATGGAGTGGCAATCCACCAGAACGGCAACCCCGAAGCGCTTGTGGGTGCGGCCGATCATGCGGCGCAGGGCCTGATGATAGGGCTTGTAATAGGTCTCGATGCGCTCGAGCGCCTCAGCCACCGACAGGCGGCGCTGATAGATTTCCTGCGAATCGCCCACCACACGCGCAATCGTTCCGAGACCGCCGGAGACCCGGATCGAGCGGGTATTGGCGAAGGCGGGCAGCCGGCCTTCGAACATGCGCGGATCGAGCTCGTACGGCTCGCGGTTCAGATCGAGAAACGCCCGGGGAAACAGCGCCCGCATCAAGGGAAGCCCCGCATCGACGACGTCGGTGAACAATTCGTCGACGAAACTGTCCTCGGAGCGCCGCAGGGCATCGAATTCGAGCCGCGCCTGCGCCATGAAGGCGCGGGGATAGATCCGCCCGCTGTGCGGCGAATTGAACACGAAGGGCCCCGCCACGTTTTCCGGCAAGAGGATCTCGAACGGCGGATCGATGGTGTCGGCGAGGCAGGCGGTCATCGAGGCCGGAGATTCCCTTCGGGGCGGGCGCTGCCCGCTCCCATGATGCGCAAGCGCAGGGCCTTTTGTGAAGAGGCCCGCCGGTTCACTTCGAATTTACCCGTCCCAGCGCATAAAGCGATGGAAGCGCCGCCGCCCCGGGGAGGCGGGCGCGGTGAAACGAGGGTGAGTAGCGTGTCGAAGATCCTATTGGCGGAAGACGACAACGACATGCGCCGGTTCCTGGTGAAAGCCCTCCAGAATGCGGGCTACCAGGTGGCGTCCTTCGACAATGGCCGCTCCGCCTACGAGCGGATGCGGGAGGAGCCCTTCGAGCTGCTGCTGACCGACATCGTCATGCCGGAAATGGATGGCATCGAACTCGCCCGCCGCGCGACAGAACTCGACCCGGACTTGAAGGTGATGTTCATCACCGGTTTCGCCGCGGTCGCGCTCAATGCGGACATGGAGGCGACCTGCGAGGCGAAGGTGCTCTCGAAGCCGTTTCATCTGCGCGATCTGGTGCAGGAAGTCGGCAAGATGCTGAGCATTGCCGCTTGAAGATCCCGCAAGGGACCTGAGGCCTTGCGTGCGCGGGGCCTCGATGGCGATCGCGCCGCGTGCGCTCGGCGGCAGCCTTAAACTGGAACAGAGCGCCATTGGTTGGTTGACGGATTCCGCGTCGGCCATGAGCCTTGTCGATCCGGCACAGCTTCGGCGTCTGCCACCGCCGGCCCCTGAGAGGCCCTGCGCTGCAGACTGGCCGACCCCTCTTTGATCCCTGCGATGGCCGGCCGCGAGCGGCCCTGAAAATGGGCGTAGAGCACGCGCCGGCGGCTTGCATCGCGAGCTGATCGGACAACGCGGTCTCCAAGGATGTTTCGCGACTGTTTCTCCGATGCCGTTGTTCCGCGGATCAGGCTCCAAGCGGGTCGGCACGCGGGCGCACGGCTTCGGTCCGAGCGCGGCGAATCAGCCGTCAGCCTGTTGGGGACGGGGCGCGCTTGAAGCCCGCACCGCCTGTCATCCGCCATCAAGGCGCAAGGCGCCGGCGGGAAATGCCTGGCCGTTCCACGTGGGGTTGATGCCCGGCGGCCACAGATGCACTTTTTTACCGCCCTCTTTCGCAATCCGTACATCTTTTGCGCAATCCGGGTCGCGAAGATCCCCGGACTTGGTCGTACTCCCGCAAAGGCACGCGCGTGCCGCGCAGACGACCTCAGGGACGCCGCTTGGCCATGACGATGTGATTCGACGGATGGGCCGAACCGAAGAGAAGCGCCGGGACCGCCGGCGGTACGTTGGGAATGTGAGAGGGCCGCGATTCCCGGCGCGGCGCCGGCGGTGTCAATCTGGAGGGCAGTCCTGTTGCAGGTGAGTCACATCCTGCGGAAAAAATTGCATTTTCTTTCTGTGGCGGCCGGTTGGTCTTGAGAGGTACGACAATCCGATTGCATCGCAGATCGGGTACACCTAGCGTTTAGGTTGCAACGTCGGAGCGGCGAGGGCGAGGGCTGCGGCCGGCCGGGGGTTCCGTTCATCCGCGACGCGGCGCCCCGAGAGGGGGGATTGCCGCGAAACGGGGGCGGGTACGGTCTGCCGGACACGCGCGAATCTCGGGCGTTTATCGGGGCGGGAGCGAAGCCTCGTCCTCTGCGGCCAGTCTTTTGAAGCTGCGTAAAATATAACGATTACAAAGGCTTGCCGGGTAAGACGGAAGCCGTTTGAGCGATTGAGCCAGGGGGCGAAGCAGATGCCGGCAAAGCAGATTTCGCAGCGCGGAGGAGTCGCGCCGGTGCGTCCGGATGCGGCGGTCCGGTCCCGTAGGGTATCAGCTCCCTTCCGCCGCCGGCTTCTCCTGACCTCCGCGCTGGTTTCGGCAATGAGCCTCGCTGCGCCAGGGTTTTCCCAGACGCTCAGTCCAGACGGTACGGCAGGCTCGAACGCTTCAGGTACGGGCACCAGTGCGACCGGCGGCGGCGGCGGTGGCGCCGCGGGCAGGAACGTGCCGGTCGACCAAGCCATCTCCGGCACCGTCACGGGCGGCGCGGGGGGCAGTGGCGGATCCAACATATCAGGTGCAAGCGGAACGGCCGGGGGCGTGGGAACGGGGAGCCATTCGGCCGGCGCCGGCGGGACCGGGGCATCTGGCACGGGCGTCGGAGGCGCGGGCGGTGCCGGCGCGGGAGGCGCTGCGGGCGGCACGGGCACCGAGGGCACCGGGTTAAACATTTACGGCTTCGGCGGCGGCGGCGGCGGCGGCGCTGGTATTCTCGGCAACGCAGCGAATGGGGAGATCGAGATTGTGCTGGGCGCCGACATTACCGGCGGCGCGGGCGGTGCCGGTGGCGGTGTCTCGGTAGGAATGGTTTTGGTCGGATCGACCGCGCGTTTGGGCGACGGCGGCGCGGGCGGTGCCGGCTTCATCAGTCAGGTTTCCGGCCTGGTTCTGAACAATTATGGCGCGATCACCGGCGGCGCCGGCGGCATGGGCGGTGTGGTGGGGGCCAACTATATCGGAGCCCCGCTTTATGCCGGCAATGCCGGTGCCGGCGGCGCCGGCACCGCGATGTCCGGGGAGTCTACGAGTTTCACCAATGACGGGATCGTCACCGGCGGCGCCGGCGGGAATGTGGACTCGACCATTACCCCCTCTCCGGGCTTTGGAAACATGCCTGGAGCGGGTGGGGCGGGCCTGCTGCTCTCCGGCACGGCCACGACATCCAACACGACCGTCCAAAATTACGGCACCATCACGGGTGGCGTGGGTGGCCATGACCTCAATGCCGGCGTTGGTTCCTATGGCTTGAGCGGGGCCGGTGTGGTCATTTCCGGCACGCTGAACACCTTTACCAATTATAACACAGGCGTGGTGGCGGGCGCCGATCTGCCGACGGGCGCAACCGGTGCCGATTACGGCGGCGTGGGTCTCCTCATATCTGGCGACGACAACACGGTTACAAATTATGGCACTATCAGATCCGGTTCGGATAATGTTGTGGGTGAAAGCGGTGTAGCAATTTCTGTTACAGGCTCTTCAAATAAAATTATAAATGACGGATCTATTAATTCACCGAATGATTTTGCTGTCTATTTCGCTAATACATCGTTAGGATCGACGCTCGAGCTCCAGTCTAATTGGAGTCTCGTCGGCGGAGCCCGCAATCTTGGGGCCAACACAACGCTCGCACTGGGTGGGACTGTCGATCAAAGCTTCGACCAGTCGCTGATCGGATCGAGTTTAATTGATTTCGACAATTACGACAAAGTTGGGACCGCGACCTGGACCCTGACCAACACCGGCACCGTCACCTGGACGGTGAGGGAGGGCACGCTCGCGCTTGGCGCTGCATCCAGCATGGGTGGGGCGACGGTGATGAACGGCGCCATCTTGACGTCCCTGTCCGGTGCGTTCTCGACGGGGACCGTCACCATCCAGAACGGCGGTACGCTCGCCGGGGGCCCCGGCGCCAGCGCCGTCGGCCTCGCCATCACCGGCAGCAATGACCTGATCTTATCCCCGACGTCTCTTCTTTCGTTGACCCTGGACCCGACCAGGTCCACGACGGCGGCGGTCTCGTCCGCGAACCTCACCCTCGACGGCACCCTCTATGTGATCGACGGCGGCAGTTTCGGCGCCGGCACCTATACGCTGCTGAGCTATACCGGCAGCCTGACCAACAACACGCTGGACGTGGGCGTTCTGCCCAACGGCCTGACGGGGACCATTTCGGTCGCCACGTCCGGCGTCGTTCTTCTGATCATCGCGTCGCCCGGCCTCTACTGGAACGGCGGCGTCACGACCGCCGGCGGGTCGAGCGTCGTCGGCGGCGACGGCACCTGGAACGCCGGCAACACCAATTGGACCGATTCCGCCGGCGCGACCGCGGTGGCGTGGGACGGCTCCACCGCCATCTTCGCGGGCACCTCCTCGTCCAACAACGTGACCGTCGTGGGCGCGCCGGGCGTGATTTCCGTCGAAGGCATGCAGTTCGACGTCGACGGCTACAACATTTCCGGCGACAGCATCACCTTGGCGGCGACCTCCGGCCAGACCGGCATCGATGTCGCCACGTCCGTCACCGCCACCATCGGCTCCGTCCTCGCCGGCACCACGGGCCTGCAGAAGACCGGCGCCGGCACGCTGAACCTTTCGGGCACCAACAGCCTGACCGGCGACGTCACCGTTTCCGCCGGCACGCTGGGCCTTTCCGGCACGCTCGGCGCCTCGGTCCTGACAGTCGGCAGCGCCGACGCGGCCACCCTCGCCGTCTCGGGCGGCGGCGCGCTGACCAGCATCAACTCGACCGTGGGAACTGCGGATGGCGGGGTCGGCACGGTCACGGTGAGCGGGACCAATTCGAGCTGGACCAGCACGGGCGAGCTCACCATCGGCCTCAATGGCGGCGCCGGAAGCCTCACAATATCCGGCGGCGCCCAGTTCTCCGCCCAGCGGATCGGCCTGTCCACGGCGTCATGGCAGAGCGGCAGCGGCGGCAACGGCGCGCTCACCGTCACCGGCACGGATACGCTCTGGACCAACAGCGACGGGGGCATCGAAGTCGCCCGCACGGCGGGGGCCACCGGCTCCCTGACCGTTTCCGGCGGCGCCACGGCCCAGATCTACAAGGTGGGCATCTACACCGGCGCCGGGGCGCAGGTCACCTTCACCGGCGCCGGCACGCGGGTCGAGATCGGCGATCCCGACGATCCCACCAATACCGCGCTCCAGGCCGGGCTGAGCCCGGACGGCGGCACGGTCACGATTTCGGACCGCGCGGAGGTCTATGCCACCCAGGTCTATGTCGGCGCGGCTGGCGGCGACCTGGTGACGATGACCGTTTCCGGGGCGAGCCTGGTCGCGGAAAAGTTCCTCTATGTCGGCGGCCAGAACGGCACGCGCAATGTCGATCCGGTGAATGGCAACGGCGACCTCACCATTTCCGCCGGCGGCACGGTCACCGGCGGTGCGACCGGGGTCGGCATGGACCCGGGTTCCCAGGGCAAGCTCACCATCACCGGTGCGGGGTCCCAGTTCTGGGCCAAGGCAAACCCCACCTTCTCCTATCTCGGCAATTTGTATGTCGGCTATGCCGGCACCGCATCCGTGATCGTCGCCGACGGCGGCACGCTGAAGGTCGATAATGAGGTGCGCATCGGTTACACCGCCGATGGTGACGGCGTGCTCGCCATCGGCGCGGCCAGCGGCTCCGCGGCGGCGGCCGGTGTGATCGACGCGCCGAGCATCGTCTTCGGGGCGGGCGCGGGCGAGATCGTCTTCAACCACACCGCCACCGACTTCACGCTGTCCGCGGCGATCTCCGGCGGCGGCGCGTTGAGCGTTCTGGCCGGTACGACGATCCTGACCGGCGCCAGCACCTATACCGGCGGCACCACCATTTCCGGCGGCGTTCTGGCCATCGGCGGCGCCAGCGGGTCCATCGACGGCGATGTGGTGCTGAGCAATGGCGGCACCCTGACGCTCGCCCGCACCACCGATATGACCTTCACCGGCGTCGTGTCCGGCACCGGCTCCCTGACCAAGACCGGCACCGCGAAGGCGACGCTCATGGGCGCCAACACCTTCGCCGGCACGACGACGGTCTATGGCGGCACGCTGGAACTTCTCGGCGGGAGCCTCGCCGGCGGGGTGTCGGTGAACTCGGGCGCCACGTTGAAGGGCGCCGCGGCCCCGGGCACCGTCTCGGGCGATGTGAATATCGCGGCCGGCGCCACCCTCGTCGGCGTGTCCGGCGCCACCTCGCTGTCCATCGGCGGCAAGCTGTCCTTCGCCGACCCGACCTCGATCTTCGCCGTGACGCTCGGATCGCCCTCGCCGACGACGCCGGCGATCGACGTGGGCGGCGACCTCGTGCTGACCGGCGTCCTGAACCTCACCGCGGGCGTCGGCTTCTTCAGTGGCACCTACCGCCTGATCGACTATGACGGCACCCTGTCGGGGGCCGGTCTGGAGGTCGGCACCGCGCCGACGCATTCGCTCTTCGCGGTGAGCACGGCCACCGCCAACCAGGTCAACCTTCTGGTGGCGGCGGGGCAGTGGTGGAACGGCACGACGACCAGTCCCGGCTCCTCCGTCCAGGGCGGCGTCGGCACCTGGAATGTCTCAGCGCCAACCACCAACTGGACCGACCAGACAGGGACCTCAGCGTCGTCCTGGTCGCAGGGGGGGCTGGCCATCTTCGCCGGCACGGCCGGGACGGTGACGGTGGCCGGGATGACGGCGCCGCAGGTGGCGGCGATGGAGTTCCTCACCGACGGCTATGTGATCGAGGGCGGGTCGATCACCCTGTCCTCATTCGCCAGCAGCGGCGTCACCCGAATCACGGTGGGCGACGGGACGGGGCCGTCCGCCAGCTGGACCGCCACCATCGCGTCCGAGCTGACCGGCACGCAGATTCTGTCGAAGAACGGGGCGGGGACGCTCGTCCTCACGGGCGCCAACAGCTACACGGACATCACCCGCATCAATGAAGGCACGCTGTCCATCGGCAATGGCGGAACCACGGGCTCGGTGGCGAGCCCCGAGATCGCGAACTCCAGCGAACTGGTGTTCAACCGCTCCAGCTACATCGCATATGCCGGCGTGATTTCCGGCATCGGCACGCTGGAGAAGACAGGCGCGGGCACGCTGGAACTGTCGGGCGCCAACACCTATTTGGGCGACACCACGGTCACGGCGGGGACGCTGCGGATCGCCTCTGCGGGCGCGCTGGGCACCAGTGCGGCTGGGACCACGGTGGCGTCCGGGGCGACCTTGGAGATCTTCGGCTCGGGACCGCTGGCCCTGGGCGCGGAGGCGCTGACGCTGAGCGGCACCGGGGTGAACGGTGCCGGCGCGCTGCTGAGCACCGACTACAACAATTCCGTCGCGGGGGCGATCAATCTGGCGGCGGACAGCCTCGTTTCGGTCACCGCGGGCACGTTGACGCTCACGGGCGGCGTCACCGGTTCCGGCATGAGTCTGACCCTCGGCGGCGCGGGCCAGGGCCAGCTCAGCAGCGTCGTCGCGACCGGCACGGGCGGCGTGACCAAGCAGGGCGCGGGGGTCTGGTACCTGAACGGCGCGAACACCTATACCGGCGCGACGACCATCTCCGAAGGCGCGCTGGTGGCCACCAATGCGGCGTCGCTGGGAACCGCGGCGGGCGGCACCAGCGTGGCGGCGGGCGCCGCGCTGTGGATCGGCGGCGGCGTGGCCCTGGGCGCGGAAGCGGTGACGCTGAGCGGCGCGGCG
>NZ_SMAI01000004.1 GCF_004346185.1 Aquabacter spiritensis
GATCTCAAGAGCGGTCTGGGTCGGGCCGGGTTTCTTCAGCATACCCGAATGAATCAAAAACCCCCGGCTCGCGCCAGGGGTTTGTCAGCGGTCTGAGGCGCCGGATTCGTTCCGGCGCCTTTTTTCGACGTTCCATGCGGTGAAGTCTGGCCGGGGGCCGGTGCGAAGCGTAGCATCCGCGCGGCGGCACGGGGCCGCAGCGCCGCATTTTTGTTTCCGCGCTGCGGCATTTGGTGCAGCCCGACCTAAAGGGTGCTTTGGAATCGTTGCGAACTGGCAACGATTGAGATACCTGATCGATCGATTTCCGGAGGAGCCCCATGGCCGACAGTCCGTCGCGTATCGAGCGCCCGCTCTCTCCCCATTTGTCGATCTACCGCCCGCTCTTCACGATGATGATGTCGATCGTGCATCGCATCACGGGAATGGCGCTGTATTTCGGCACCGTGCTCCTGGTCTGGTGGCTGCTCGCCGCCGCGACCTCGCCCGGCGCCTATGACCTGTTCGCGGCGGTCGCCGGCTCCTGGATCGGAAGGCTGGTGCTGCTGGGCTATACCTGGGCGCTGCTGCACCATGCGCTCGGCGGCGTGCGGCACTTCATCTGGGATTTCATCCATGGATTCGGCGCGAAGGAGCGCGTGCTGCTGGCGAAGGCGACGCTCGCCGGCTCGCTCGTGCTCACCGTCGTGGTCTGGATCATCGGCCTCGCGCTGAAGGGCTGAGGAGAGACATCATGAGCAGCCCGAAGACAAACGCGACCAAGGCCCACACGCCGATGCGCACGCCGCTCGGCCGCGTCCGCGGCCTCGGCGCAGCTCGGTCGGGGACCGAGCACTTTTTTCTTCAGCGGGTGACCGGCCTCGGCAACCTCATCCTCGCGGTCTGCTTCATCGTGATCGTCATCTCGCTCGCCGGATCGAGCTACGAGGTGGCGCGCGCGACATTGGGCAATCCTTTCGTCGCTGTGGTGATCCTGTTGATGCTGCTCTCCGTAACCCTGCACATGCGGATCGGCATGCAGGTGATCATCGAGGACTATGTCCATGGTGAGGGGGCGAAGGTGCTCTGCATCGTCGCGAACACCTTCTTCACGGTCGCAGTCGGACTCGCCGGCGCCTTTGCCGTGCTCAAGATCAGCCTGGGAGGCTGAGATGGCCGAAACCAACGGAACCAACGGCTCAGCCGCGCCCGGCTTCAACGGAGCGGCCTATCCGATCACCGACCACACCTATGACGTGCTCGTGGTCGGGGCCGGCGGCGCGGGTCTGCGCGCGGTCGTCGGCTGCTCGGAAGCGGGGTTGCGCACCGCCTGCATCACCAAGGTGTTTCCGACCCGCTCCCACACGGTGGCCGCCCAAGGGGGCGTCGCCGCCTCGCTCGCGAACATGGGCGAGGATAAGTGGGAATGGCACATGTACGACACCGTGAAGGGGTCGGACTGGCTGGGCGATCAGGACGCGATCGAATATCTCGTGCGCAACGCGCCGGCGGCGGTTTACGAACTGGAACATTGGGGCGTGCCCTTCTCGCGCACCGAGGACGGCAAGATCTATCAGCGCCCGTTCGGCGGCATGACCACGCATTTCGGCAAGGGGACGGCCCAGCGCACCTGCGCGGCGGCCGACCGCACCGGCCATGCCATGCTCCACACGCTCTATGGCGCGGCCCTGAAGCACAAGGCCGAATTCTTCATCGAGTTCTTCGCCATCGATCTGATCATGGACGAGGACGGACGGTGCCGGGGCGTGGTCGCCCTGAAGCTCGACGACGGCACCATCCACCGCTTCCGCTCGCACCTCACGATCCTGGCGACCGGCGGCTACGGGCGTGCCTATTTCTCGGCGACGTCCGCCCATACCTGCACCGGCGACGGCAATGCCATGGTGCTGCGCGCCGGCCTGCCGCTCCAGGACATGGAGTTCGTGCAGTTCCACCCGACCGGCATTTACGGGTCGGGCTGCCTGATCACCGAGGGCTCGCGCGGCGAAGGCGGCTATCTCACCAATTCCGAGGGCGAGCGCTTCATGGAGCGCTATGCCCCCTCTGCGAAGGATCTCGCCTCGCGCGACGTCGTCTCCCGCTCCATGACCATGGAGATCCGCGAGGGCCGGGGCGTCGGCAAGAGCAAGGATCACATCTTCCTGCATCTCGACCATCTCGACCCGGCGATCCTGCACGAACGGCTGCCCGGCATCTCGGAAAGCGCCCGCATCTTCGCAGGCGTCGACGTGACGCGCGAGCCGATCCCGGTGATCCCGACCGTGCATTACAATATGGGCGGCATCCCCACGAACTATCACGGCGAGGTGCTGACCAAGGCGCACGGCGATCCCGACAAGGTGGTGCCGGGCCTGATGGCGATCGGCGAGGCCGCCTGCGTGTCGGTGCACGGGGCGAACCGCCTCGGTTCAAATTCGCTGATCGACCTGGTCGTGTTCGGCCGCGCCGCGGCGCTGCGCGCCGCCGAGGTGGTGCATCCGGGTGAGAAGCACCGCGAACTGCCCGCCGACAGCGCGGACAAGTCGCTGTCCCGTCTCGACCATTTCCGCCATGCGACGGGATCCACCCCGACCGCCGAACTGCGCGGCCGCATGCAACGGGTGATGCAGAACAATTGCGCTGTTTTCCGGACCGGGGAAGTTCTGGAAGAAGGCCGCAAGCTGATCCACGACGTGTTCAACGGCACCACGGACGTCCATGTGTCCGACCGGTCCTTGGTCTGGAATTCGGACCTCGTCGAGACGCTGGAATACGACAACCTCATCTCGCAGGCGGTCGTGACCATGGAGAGCGCGGCGAACCGGAAGGAAAGCCGGGGCGCGCATGCGCGCGAGGATTATCCCGACCGCGACGACCACAATTGGATGAAGCACACGCTCGCCTGGATCGACTCCGGGACCGGGATGGTGCGGCTCGACGACCGGCCGGTGCACACCTACACGCTCTCGAACGACATCCAATATATCGAGCCGAAGAAGCGGGTGTATTGAGCACGCCGGCAGGGCGATTTGCGGTTGGGCCGGAGGGCGCGTGGCGAAGAAGACGGGTGGCAAGAAGAAGGTCGGGGTGCTGATCCTCGATCGGCTGCGGCATCTGGAGGACAAGGTGGATGCCTTGTCCGACTTGGTGGGCTCCCTCGAAGAGCGGATCGTCACCATGTCCACCGAAAAGACGCGGCGCGACGATCGCGCCGTGCGCATGGACGAGAGACGGCTCCGGTCGGAGCGGCGTTTCGATCTGAACGAAGACTGAGTTTCTGCGGCCGGCATGTCCGGCGATGAGGACGGACCATGGTTGAACTGGCGCTTCCGAAGAACTCCCAGATCACCGGCGGCAAGATTTGGCCGAAGCCCCAGGGCGCGACCAAGCTGACCGAGTTCCGGATCTATCGCTGGAACCCGGACGACGGGAAGAACCCCTCCATCGACACCTATTTCGTGAACCGCGAGGATTGCGGTCCGATGGTTCTGGACGGGCTGATCTACATCAAGAACAAGATCGATCCGACGCTCACCTTCCGCCGCTCCTGCCGCGAGGGGGTCTGCGGCTCCTGCGCGATGAATATCGGCGGCACCAACACGCTCGCCTGCACCCGCGGCATGGACGAAGTGCTGGTGAAGGGCATCGTGAACGTCTATCCGCTGCCGCACATGCAGGTGGTGAAGGACCTCGTGCCCGACCTCACCCGCTTCTACGCCCAGCACGCCTCCATCGAGCCCTGGCTGCAGACCGACACGGCGTCGCCCGAAAAGGAGTGGCGCCAGTCCAAGGAAGACCGCGAGCGGCTGGATGGGCTGTACGAGTGCATTCTGTGCGCCTGCTGCTCGACATCCTGCCCGAGCTATTGGTGGAACGGCGACCGTTATCTCGGCCCGGCCGCCTTGCTCCAGGCGCATCGCTGGCTTTCCGACAGCCGCGACGAGCGCACCGGCGCGCGGCTCGACAATCTCGAAGATCCCTTCCGGCTCTATCGCTGCCACACCATCATGAATTGCGCGCAAGCCTGCCCGAAGGGGCTGAACCCGGCCAAGGCGATCGCCGAAATCAAGAAGATGATGGTCGAGCGCCAGATCTGAAGACGGGGGCCCTCCAGCCCCCGCGCAAAGGCCCTCCGAAGTTTCCAGAGCGGCGCCCCTGTGGGCGCCGTTTTCATTTGGCGCCGGGCATCTCACCGGCGGGCCGTCCCGAACACGCGCTCACGGTTCAGTCGGCGCGAGCAGCGGGTCGGTTGCATATCGCCGCATCCGGCCGCTTCTTCCGCTGGATGCCGGCCGGGTGCGGTGCGCGCGCTCCCGGGATCGGTGGTCGAAAAAAGAAGGCCGGGTCCGGTCCCGCCTGCCACATCGTCCGATACGGCAGGTCGGTCCGAACCCGGCCTTCGGGACCGGGATCAAAGACGGGGCCGAAGCCCCGCCGATCAGTCTTCCTCGGAATCCTTGGCGCGCTGCTTGAGCGCGGCGCCTAGGATGTCACCCAGCGAGGCGCCGGAATCCTGCGACCCGTATTGGGCCACGGCTTCCTTCTCCTCGGCGATCTCGAGCGCCTTGACCGACACCTGCACCTTGCGCGCCTTGCGGTCGAACAAAGTGATGCGGGCATCCAGCTTCTCGCCGACCGAGAAACGCTCGGGGCGCTGGTCGTTGCGCTCGCGGGCCAGTTCCGACCGCTTGATGAAAGCGGACAGATCGGTGCCGGTGAGCTTCACCTCGATGCCGCCGTCCTTCACGTCGGTGACTTCGCAGGTGACGATCGCGCCCTTCTTCACATCGCCCGCATCGGCGAAGGGATCGCCGGCAAGCTGCTTGATGCCGAGCGAGATGCGCTCCTTCTCGACGTCCACGTCGAGAACGATCGCCTTGATGACGTCGCCCTTGCGGAACTCGTCGATCACCTGCTCGCCGGGACGGTTCCAGTCGAGGTCGGAGAGATGGACCATGCCGTCCACGTCGCCGTCGAGGCCGAGGAACAGGCCGAACTCGGTCTTGTTCTTGACCTCGCCTTCGACCACCGCGCCGGGGGCATACTTCTCGGCGAAGGCTTCCCACGGATTCTGCAGTGTCTGCTTGAGACCGAGCGAGATGCGGCGCTTGGCGGGATCCACCTCGAGCACCTGCACCTCGACCTCCTGGGAGGTGGAGACGATCTTGCCGGGATGGACGTTCTTCTTGGTCCACGACATTTCGGAGACGTGGATGAGGCCTTCGATGCCCGGCTCCAGTTCCACGAACGCGCCGTAGTCGGTGATGTTGGTGACGCGACCCTTGAAGCGGGCCTCCACCGGATACTTGGCCTCGATGCCTTCCCAGGGATCGCCCAGGAGCTGCTTCATGCCGAGCGAGATGCGGTGGGTCTCGTGATTGATCTTGATGATCTTCACCTTCACCGTCTGGCCGATATTCAGCACTTCGGTGGGGTGATTCACGCGGCGCCAAGCGATGTCGGTGACGTGCAGCAGGCCGTCAATGCCGCCGAGGTCCACGAACGCGCCGTAATCGGTGATGTTCTTCACCACGCCCTCGATGGCCTGACCCTCTTCGAGGTTCTGGACCAGCTCGTGGCGCTGTTCGGCGCGGGTCTCTTCCAGGACGGTGCGGCGCGACACGACGATATTGCCGCGGCGGCGATCCATCTTGAGGATCTGGAAAGGCTGCTGGTTGTGCATCAGCGGGCCGACGTCGCGGATCGGGCGGATGTCCACCTGCGAGCGCGGCAGGAAGGCCACGGCGCCGTCGAGATCGACGGTGAAGCCGCCCTTCACCTGATTGAAGATGACGCCCGTCACCTTCTCATTGGCGGTGAAGGCCTTTTCGAGCTTGACCCAGCTTTCCTCGCGGCGCGCCTTGTCGCGCGAGAGGACGGCTTCGCCCATCGCGTTCTCGACGCGCTCGAGATAGACCTCGACTTCGTCGCCGATCTGGATGGCGCTCTCCCGGCCGGGGCCGGCAAATTCGCGGAGCGCCACGCGCCCTTCGGTCTTCAGACCGATGTCGATGATCGCCAGATCCTTCTCGATGGCGACCACAATTCCCTTGACGACGGCGCCTTCCTGGACGTCGGCGCGGCCGAAGCTCTCGTCGAGCAACGAGGCAAAATCTTCACGCGTTGTTTCTGCGAGGGACATCTAGTCTCCGAACTGTCGGCGCCGGCTTCTGGTTGATAGGGCCCGTCTCGTGCGGATGGTCCGGATGACACCCGGACCGCCGCCGGTACGAACCGGCGGGTCGGCGCAAGGCCGCGCGAAACGAAGCGATGTGGGCTGTCGGATCGGTGCCGACGAAAACCTCGGGCGGGCTGCCTCCGCAACATCGAGACCGCGTATCCCGCAATCCCGGCCCGCCGGGACGGTTTCCGCCTTGAAAGGCGCTGTCTCGGACGCCGCTCACATAGGCCAGAAACGGCCGGGCCGCAAGGGGCCGCGCGCCTGAGCCTTGCCGCGCTAGCGCGCGGCTGAGACGAGGATACCCTTTCCCTGTCCGCGGTGCGCTTGGCGGCCGGGCTCCGGCACCGCGCAAGGCCCGGGCGAGGAGAGCCGAAGCGGATCACGGGGCTCAAACGAAAACGGCGCGGAAGGCCGCGCCGTTCTCAGGCTTCCCTAATGTGGGAGGTGGCGGACGGTCACGCCCGCATTGCCACCCGACCTCACGCCGCAGCGGAGGCGCTGCTGCTGGTCGGGACTTCGGAGATGGTCTTCAGGATCTGCGACGCGATCTTGTAGGGGTCGCCCTGGGAGTTCGGGCGGCGATCTTCCAGATAGCCCTTGTAGTCGTTCTTGACGAAGCTGTGCGGCACGCGAATCGACGCGCCGCGGTCGGCCACGCCATAGCTGAACGTGTCGATCGAAGCGGTCTCGTGCTTGCCGGTCAGGCGCATGTGGTTGTCGGGGCCATAGACGGCGATGTGATCGGCGCGGTTCTTTTCGAAGGCGGCCATCAGGGCCTCGAAATAGTCCTTGCCGCCGACTTCACGCATGAACTTGGTCGAGAAGTTCGCGTGCATGCCGGATCCGTTCCAGTCCGTGTCGCCGAGCGGCTTGCAGTGGAACTCGATGTCGATGCCGTATTTTTCGGTGAGACGCAGCATCAGATAGCGCGCCATCCAGATTTCGTCGGCGGCCTTCTTGGATCCCTTGCCGAAAATCTGGAATTCCCACTGGCCCTTCGCGACTTCCGCGTTGATGCCTTCGTGGTTGATACCGGCAGCGAGGCAGAGGTCGAGATGGTCCTCGACGATCTGGCGGGCGACGTCGCCGACATTGCGGTAGCCGACGCCGGTATAATAGGGCCCCTGGGGCGCGGGATAGCCGGCCTCCGGGAAGCCGAGCGGGCGACCGTTCTTGTAGAAGAAGTATTCCTGCTCGAAACCGAACCAGGTGTCGGCATCGTCGAGGATGGTCGCGCGGCTATTGGTCGGGTGTGGAGTGACGCCGTCCGGCATCATGACTTCGCACATGACCAAGGCCCCGTTGGTCCGGGCCGGATCGGGATAGACAGCGACGGGCTTCAGGACGCAATCGGAGCTGCGGCCTTCCGCCTGCATGGTGGACGAGCCGTCGAAACCCCACAGCGGCAGCTGCTCGAGCGTCGGGAACGCGTCGTAATCCTTGATCTGGGTCTTGCCGCGCAGGTTGGGCGTCGGCGTGTAGCCGTCGAGCCAAATGTACTCGAGTTTGTACTTTGTCATTGCGCTCTCTCATAAGCTGATGACGCGAAGCGCCAGGAGATCCTGATGCGTGCCGACAGCCAAAGGCGTCCTCGGTCGCGAACGACCGGGGATTTTTAAGCACGGACCGTGCCAAGCGCCGCCCCTGTGTGCAGCCGGGGCGGTATGTCGCGGCGGCGACGATTTGCAGCCGCAGATTGTGGGGCTGTGCGCGCCCTCATGCGCGACGAGCGTGGTTCCTCCGGCCCGCGCCTGCTCGGAAAACGACTTGTTTTTCAATGGCCTCGTTGCGGCCTTTAGAAGTGTCGCAGGCGCCGCTCCGGCGGATGGGCGCTTCGGGGATCTGATCGCGCCTTCGGCGGACGAGCGGAAGACGGGCCCGCGCAAGCCTCATCGTGTCTCATAACCGCCAAGCGTTGGGTGATCGCAATGGAACAAAAAAGCGCCACTGGATATTTCTTCAGCAGGCTCTGTTGCAGCGCGATAAATAGGAAGAAAACAATATTCGCGGATATAAAGAATGCATGGAGATGCATCAAAATATAGTTAGCCTAAATTTTAATCAGAAGCCTTTTTTTGTTTCAGACGCGTGTGTAAATAATGTGTAGCGTCTGCTATAAGGACTGTCACATCGGCGCGCTCAGGCGCGTCCAAACGAAGAGACCTGAAATGACAACGAGCATTCAGACCGGGTCTGCGAAGATCTACAAGTTTCCCGCAGGCGGGCGCCAAGGCGCTGCGCGTCAGCAGGAGGCCGAGAAGGCAGACCGCCTCGCCGCCGCACACGTCCCGGTGACGTTCGGCAGTTGGTACCATGAAGCGGCGATCCAGGAATCGGATCAGGGTCGCAAGCAGTGAGGCGTACGCTCGGCCGAGACGCCGCGCGCGCTTAGGAGACCGCCCCGGCCTTGGTTGCAACGCAGCCGGCAGGATGGCGGTCTC
This sequence comes from Aquabacter spiritensis, assembly GCF_004346185.1. Taxonomy (GTDB): domain Bacteria; phylum Pseudomonadota; class Alphaproteobacteria; order Rhizobiales; family Xanthobacteraceae; genus Aquabacter; species Aquabacter spiritensis. Next base: position 8,602 of record NZ_SMAI01000004.1, read on the forward strand.
CGTATGCGCTCGTGCCGGTTCACGGCGCCGCGCACGCACCAGAGCGTGCGAAAAGCGGCCCTCGCGCTCCAAAACGCTGCCGCTGCGGGCGCCAAAACGCCCCTATTGCTTAGGTGCGAGCCAGGACAGCAGGGGCGAGAGGGGCGGCGTCTCGAGCGCGGCGACCACCACCATCTGAGTAACCTCCCCGCGTTTGAAGGCGCTCAGGAACCGCGGATAGTCGCGGAACGAGACGCAGCCGTTCGAATCGCCCCGCGGTCCGAGCATGTAGGAATGCGCGAGGATGCCGTCCCGCCCATACATGCGGCTGCGATCGGTCGGGAGCATGCGCACCGCCTCCACCCCATGAAACAGGGCTTCGCGCATCACCAGCTTGTAGGTGTTCGGCGGGGTCGGGCCGCGCATGCGCTTGGCGACGGCGCGCGGATCGTCGAAGCTGGCGCCATAGCCGGAATGTGCCTCCAGGCGTTCGCCGCTCGGCATGTAGACGGTCTTTCCGGTGATGTCGTAGAGGGCATAGCGATCGCCGGGGCCCGGTAAAGCCACCTGACTGCGCGGAAGACGCGGTGCGGCTTCGAGCGGCCGATCGGCAGGCGGCAGGCTCGCCATGCGCCGTCCGGCCCGGAGCAGCGGATTGCGTGTCGGGAGAGGCGGCGCCACGGCCTCCTCCATGATCTCGGCGCTCTCCTCCGGATCGTCGATGGCCGCAGCGACGCGCGGGGCCGGGCGCGGGCCCGGGGCCTCGACGGAAACGCTCTCCCCGCCGTCTGGGGCGGCGGCAGCCGCGCGACGCGAGAAGGGGGCGAACATCCAGCCCTCCACCGCGACGAGAGCGCCAGACGGCCGAAAATGGCCCATTTCGTCCAAGTCGAGGCCGGCTGCGCGCGGCCGCGGCGCGGCTTGCCCGGCGCCAGCTTCCGCGTCGCCCTTGGGCCGCGGCGGCGGCGTGGCTTCGGTTTCCGCAGTGGCATGACCCGGCGCTGGGAGCGCGGCGGCTTCCCTCTCGCGCGGCGCGTTCAGCACGACCAGTGCGACGGCCATGACGCCGAGGCCGAGAGCGGCGCCCAGAATGCGCAGCCGCATGGCGGGCGGACGGGGAGACACCGGGATGGCGCCGAAGGCGCGGGACGTGATCGTGTCCGTCATGGTCCCCACTACGCGAGACAATCGGGGCTGGCCGCCGCGCTGGGCGGTGGCGGTGCGCATCTCAGGCGGAGGCACGAGAGCCGTCCGCATGTGCGTGACTGTCCGAAGGCTATGCGCGCTTGGTAACCATTTTCTTAGCGCGGGGTCGTGGGCCGAAGGGTCGGCCGGCAAGCGGGGCTATTCCGCGACGATCTTCACCTTCTCGCCGTACTTCAGTTTGGATTCGCGATCGAGGCCATTGAGGATCAGAAAACGTTCCAGCGGCCGGTCCGGCACCTGCATCCGGGCGGCGAACTTCTCCACCGTGTCGCCGATTCCGACGGAGACCACGCGCAGCCGCAGCGGTCGCACCGTTTCGGCTTCATCATTTGCCACCCGACGGAAGGTCTCCGCCGCGGCGCGGAATTTCTTGTCGAGGTCCGGGGTGAGGTCGCGGGCGGCGAAGATCAGGCGGTAGACGTCGGAGCCGAAGCGGATGGCGAACATGCGGAACGACCATTGTTCGCCCCGCGCCACCGCGGTCGCGGCCATGAAGCCGTTGACCGAAAGGCTCTCGACCGAATTCACCTCGACCCCTTCGATCCAGCCCGAGGCGAGATATTGGCCGAGCGATTGGTCGGCCCCCACGCGGACCGCGTCGAGCCGCAGTGCCTCGGCGCCCGAGGCGGTCGCGCCCAGCACCGCCTGCGAGGTGTTCTCCAAGGTGAACCCCTCGGGCGCGACGAAGGTGAAGCCAAGCTTGGGGTGGAAGAATTTCCGCCCCCGCACGAAGCCTTCCTTGGGATCGTCGCCATAGACCATGCCGTCGATGGCGGTGAGGTAGGCGGTCCGGTCCCGTTCGCCCCCGGTCGTGCCGGCTCCCGAGGCGACGGAATATTGCCGGGCATTGGCGATGGCGATGGAGATGCGCTCGGGGGTCGCCGGATGGCTCGACAGGAAGTCCATGTCGGGCGAGGTCGAGGCGGTCGAGCCGGCACCGACGCCGCTGGCCTTGAGCGCAGCCTGGCGTCCCATGTCGGTCAGGAAGCGGGACGCCCCATAGGGGTCGAAGCCGGCGCGGGCGGCGATGCCCACGCCGATCGCATCGGCTTCGAGTTCCTGGCCGCGCGAGAAGCTCGCGAGCGACATGCGCGATTTCTGCATCGCGAGCGCGCCCAGATTCGGATCGTTCACCACATTGGAGATGACTCGGCTCACCAATACCGCCTGCCGCACCTGATCCTCTCGGATCGAGGCGTGGCGGGCGATCACGTGCGCCATTTCGTGTGACAGGACCGAAGACAATTCGGACGTGTCGTTTGCCAGCGAGAGGAGGCCCCGCGTGACGTAAAGCGAGCCGTCGGGCAGAGCGAAGGCGTTGATCGCCGGGGAATTCAGCACCGTCACGCGATACTTCAGATCGGGCCGCTCGGAGGCCGCGACCAAGCGCTCCACCACTTGCTGGATCAGGGCCTTGAGTTCGGGATCGTCATAGGCCCCGCCATAGCTCGCCACCAGCCGCTCATGCTCGCGTCTTTGCGCCGGCGTCATCAGATCGGCGGGCGCGGCACGCATGGCGGCCGGCTCGATTTCGGCCGTCGTCCGATCGCCGCCCTCCAAGCTGGCACAGGCGGAGAGGATCAGCAGGCAGGCGAGTGCGGACGCCACGCGGCGCCCCCCCCCTTTCCGCCCGATGCGTTCCGCCTCCCTCACCGCGACCTCTCCCCTCGGCCGGCACCGATCCGTTCCACCGCGCGCGCGCTCACGGCGAGAACCGGACGGTCCCCGCCTTCCACAAATCCGCGAATGCGGATGAGAGTGCCTGTCAAAATGGCGGTATCGAGGCCTTCGATCGCGTTTGCGGGGAGCGCTGCGGAAACGCCGCGTCCCGCCATTCCGGCCAGGTTCAAATACAGCGTCTGTCCGGCCTTCCGAACGCTGCGCACCCGGCCCTCGATCACCCGGAACAGGCCTTGGCTCTGCACTGCGTCGCCCGTGCGGGTGAGCAGGCCATCTGTGACCGACCAGAGCCCCCGCTTTTCGCTGCGGGCGCGCGCCTCGGCGGTGAGGAGCGCGGCGGCGCAGGTCGGGCGGCGGTCGGGATCGGCATAAGCGGCGCCCGCTGCGACCAGAGCAAGGCCGAGGTCGGTGCCTTCAGCCGAGGTCCGCTCTCCGGATATCGCCGCGGGACGCGTCGGCGGGGTCCGGGCCCGTGGCGACGCGCCGGCGGGCGCCTGGTTCGGCGCATCGGCCACGGGGCCGTCGATGTCGGGCACCGGCGGCCGGAGCAGAGCGGGTCCCGCGAGCCGGCCATGGCGATCCGGGACTCCCTCCACCGGATAAATGATCGTGCGTCGCGCGAAAACGGCCTGCGCCGCCGTCTCGGCCGCCTCCGCGAGACCTTCGACCGGCGTCAGACGGGTTGGAATTGCCGCGCCCTGCGGAATCAGGCGCACCCCGTCGGGAAGGTGCACGGCGCCCCGCTCCAGGCGGGCGAGATGGCCCGAAACGGTCCGGTGCTCCGCCGCCTCGATCGCTCGCGGTCCGCCCGCCACCGCCGTCGGGCAGGCATGCGCCATCGGAGCCGAAAGGCCCGCCCCAGCGAGGACAAGGAGACCGCACGCGGATTGCCGCATTCAAGGCCCGGTTCAGAAAGCGATGCGCCAGTCTACCTTTGCCGCGCTCCGCTTCCAAGGCGCCGCGCCATCACCCTTCGTTGCCATGCCTTTCGTCCATGGCGTCGGCCCTTTCGCGCCCGCGCGCCATGGGCTAGAACGGCCCCCGGGTCCCGGTAGCTCAGCAGGATAGAGCACAGGTTTCCTAAACCTGGGGTCAGGGGTTCGAATCCCTTCCGGGACACCACCGCCGTCTTCGTCAAATGATCTTTGGCATACCTGACTTGAGTCTCTCACCGGCTCAGGTGGGCTCGGCTGTCAACCCGACCCAGCGGTCACGCACGCTGGCACCAGGGCTCGATCTCGACCCCCAGCGGCAGGATCATGCGCACGACACCATTGTACCAGGCGGTGGCCATCACGATGTCCATCGCCTCTCGCACGTCGAAATGTGCTCGCAGTTCGTTCCAGACCGTGTCCGGCACACGCGGATCCAAAGTGGCGGCGCGCGCATAGCGCACCACGGCGCGCTCCGCGGCGTCGAATTCGGCGGACGTCTCGAAGTCTTCGAGCTGTTCGAGTTGGGCGCGGCGCGCGCCGGCCTTGAGCGCCGAGTTCCAGTGATGAGCGACCTCATAGTCCGTCCCGCTGGCCAGGCCGACGGTGACGATGGCGAGTTCGCGCAGATACGGCGCGATCTTGGCTCCGTGCTTCATCTCTCCGGTGAATGCCAGAAGCACGTCGAGCAGGTTCGGGATGTTGGCGAGCGCGAGGAAAATGTGGGGCGGGGGGTCGCCACGGTCGCTCAGCATGCGGTCATAGGCAGCGCGATGAGCTTCGGGGAACTCGTCACGGGTCGGGTAAGGGACACGGGCCATCACAAGTCCTCGGGGGCAAGAGCACGTCCGGCCAATCGCGTTGCGGTCGAACGGGAAAGGTGGGCGACCGGCTCGGCCGATCGAACCGGGTCAAGCAGATCTCGCGCGCACCCGCCGGGTGCGCGCTCCAGGCACATCGAGACGCGGCGGGTCAGCCGGCCATCTGGAGGAAGTCCTCCAAGGAGACCGGGGAGCCGCCGGGCGCCGGATGCGTCACCTCGACGTCCGGGAAGGGCGAGCGGTTTGAGAACCAGGAGCGGCGCGGCGGCAGCCCCCAGGCTTCTGTGGCGCGGGGCACCTGCGTCACGTCCCACACATGGGGCGCATCGTCACCGTCCATATAGACGATCGGGGGAAGGAGAAGTTCGACGCGATGGCCGTCCGGATCCAGCAGATAGACATAATAGGAATGGCCGACGGAATGCTTTCCCGGCCCGTATTCCACACAGTCGCCCCAGCCGAGTTCGCCGAGCGTGTCGCAAGCGCGGAGCATCGACTGCACGTCGGGGATGACATAGCCGCAATGATGATAGGCCGGCCCGTCCCGCTCTAGGAAGACAAGGTCATAGGGCGTGTCCTTCATCTGGAGAAAGACGCCCACGGGATGGTCGCCGGCCATCAGATAGTCCGCGATCCGGCAGCCGAGGCCCGTGTAGAAGTCCGCGAGCTTGCGAATGTCCGGCGCCGTGATCTGGTAATGATCGAAGCGCCGGGCGGCGCCGCCCTTATGTTCCTGCACCTGCATGTCGCGCCGGGGCCGGTGTTCCATGCTGGCGACGATTTCGAGAGGCACCCCCATCACATCGCGGGTATGCAGGGTGCGGCCCTGAAAGGGCAGGTCCACGACCTCGCAGGCCAATTGCAGCTTCTCGAAGGTGTGGCGGGCGCGGTCCAGATCCTCCTCGTCGAACACGCGAAGACCGATCCGTTCGCACATCGGCCGCCCAACGGTCCTTTTGATGACGAGGCTGTGGTGCGCGCGCTCCTCGAGGCCGCGGAGATAGAGGGTGTCGGCGTCCTCGTCGCTCACCACGAGGCCGAGCACCTCGGTGTAGAATTCGCGGGATTTTGGCAGATCGCGCGAGGTGAGAACCGCATGGCTCGCCCGCCGGAAGCGGAAGGGCGATTTGAAATTCGTCTGCGGCACAGACATGGCGTTTCCTCCTCAAGGCTATACTTGTGTTTTTGTTTGCTCTGTTTGCTTCAGGGTCTTGAAGCCCTTCACATCAGCTCGGCGCGCACGCGCGCGGCGCCCTCGGCGAGAGCCTTCAATTTGCCATAGGCGGTTTCGCGCGGCAGATATTTCATCCCGCAATCGGGCGCCGGGATGAGGCGGTCCGGCGTGATGAAGCGAAGCGCGGCGCGAATACGCTCGGCGACGATTTCCGGGCTCTCGACGCCGGGATCGCCAAGATCGAGCACGCCGACGATCATGGTCTTGGGCGCAAGCTCGCGGAGCACCCCGAGATCGATCTTCGGCTGCGCGGCCTCGATGGAGATCTGATCGGCGACCGTATCGGCAAGCTGGGGCAGGAATGTATAGCCGCTCGGCTTGCCCTTCACGATATGGGCATAGCCGAAGCAAAGATGCAGTGCCGTCGTGGCCTCGATCCCTTCCAGGGCGCGGTTGAGCACGGGCACGGCATAGCGTTCCGCGGCTTCGACGTCGTGGCGCAGCCAGGGCTCGTCGAGCTGGATCACGTCGGCGCCGGCCGCCGCCAGGTCGCGCGCCTCGGCATTCACCGCGGCGGCGAAATCCATCAGCATTTCTTCCTGGTCGGTATAATATGCGTTGTGTGCCTGCTTCGACATGGTGAAGGGGCCGGGCAGAGTGATCTTGATCTTGCGGTCGGTGTTCGCCCGGAGAAATTCGAGATCGCGCACCTCTACCGGACCGGTCCGCCGGATTTTGCCGACGATGCGCGGCAGATAGCTCACCAGACCGTCCTTCTGGCGCAGCTCGAAGGGCGCATCAATGTCGATGCCCTCCAGCACCGTTGCGAAGCGGTTGGAATAGCTTTCGCGCCGGATCTCGCCATCGGAGATGATGTCGATGCCCGCCTGCTCCATGTCGCGGATGGCGAGGATGGTGGCGTCGTCCTGCGCCTGTTCGAGGAATGGCTCCGGCACACGCCAGACGTCGCGCATGCGGACGCGCGGCACGGTATGCGACTTCAGCATGTCGCGATCCACCAGCCAGTCCGGCTGGGGATAAGAGCCGACGACGGTGGTGTTCAGGATCTGTGCCATGGCGAACCTGCTGGTGAAACCGGGATGGCCCCGGCCGGCGCGGCCGGGGCCGAGGATCAAAGCTTCGGAGTCTTGCCCTCATAGGCGATCACGCCCGTCTCGGGCACGTAGCCTTCGCCCTTGAAGACGAAGAGCTGCATCGCCTCGATGGGGAAGGGGTCGGCCGTGCCGTTGGAGGTGAGTTTGATGCCGGGCAGCAGCAGACTGAGCTCGATGCCGGCCATATGACGCGCGGTATCGAGGAAGGCTTCGCGCGTGGGCTCCTTCATGTTCTGGAGCACCATCACCACACCCTCCGCGATCGTGTACCCCATCTGGCCGAGCGTATCGCCTTTGTTGAAGCGCGGCTTGAATCGCTCGTAGTCGGCGAGATAGCTCTTCACGCCAGCATCGTTGGCGTAGGCGTCGCTCTCGATCGGCTTCATGAACTGTCCGGTGATGACGCCTTGCAGATTCTCCACGCCCGCCGGACGAAGCGCGATCGGCGAGGAGGCGGCATAGGTGATCATGGTCAGCGGCTTCCATCCGCTCTCGGCGGCGAAGCGCACCGCCTGCGCGGCGGGCTTGGGCACCGTGGCGATGAGCAGCGTATCGGCGCCGCTCGCTTTCAGATTGGTGAGCTGGGTGTCGACGGTGGGATCGCTGTAATTGTGCGGCTGAGCATCGACGAGGGTGATGTTGCTGCCGTTGATCGCCGCCTTGAAGCCCGCCACGAAGTTCTGGCCGAAGTCCGTGTTGAGATAGAGGATCGCGACCTTGGCGTTCGGCTTCTTCTGCTTCAGATATTCCGCGTAGATCGCCGATTCGGTGGTGAAGGACGGCACCAGCGAGGTGCTCATCGGATTTTGCGTCTCCATGCCGAATTCGTAGACGCCGGAATAGACGAACAGGCTCGGCACCTTTCGCTGCGTGATGTAGGAGCGGATAGCCTGATTCTGAAGCGTCCCGACCACGCCGACGAGGGCGAAGATCTGGTTCTGCTCCACCATTCGACGCGTATTGGTGAGCGCGCGCGGCGGCTCATTGGCGTCATCGGTGACGATGAACTCGATGGTGCGGGTCTTGCCGTCCCCCATCTTTACGCCGCCCGCTGCATTCACAGCCTTGAACTTCAGGTCCATCCCATCGCCCAGCATGCCGACGGCGGGCGTGTTGCCGGTGATCGGGGCGATGGTCCCGAGCTTGATGCTCGTATCCGTGACCCCCGGCGATTGCGCGAGGGCCGGCTGCGCGGCGAGCATTGCGGCCGCGACGAGGGCGGCGCGCGGCAGGCGGAAGCGTGAAACGTGCGGCATTCTATTCTCCTCCCTATTCTTTTTCTGCGAGGACCATGGTTCTCGTTTCCGGCTTTGGGTGCGGCTTGGTCTGCGAAGCCATGGACAAGCTGGCGGCGCCGGCGCGCGACAGCGTCTTACCGATCAGGCCCGCAACGCCTTCGCGGGCGACCAGCATCATCACGACCAGCGTTCCGCCATAGATCAATCCGGCCATTGCGAGACTGATGTGAGACGACCATTCGGGCAGGAAAACCACGATGACGGCGCCGATGAAGGCGCCGGTCATGCTGGTGATGCCGCCGATAATGGCGCCGGCCAGGAATTCGAACGATTTGAAGAGCTGGAAGGAGTCCGGGCTGACGAAGGCGTTCACCAAAGCGAACAGACCGCCTGCGAATCCGCCGAAGGCGGCGCTCGTCGCGAAGGTGGCGATCCGGGTGCGGGCGACATGGACCCCGAAGGATTCGGCGATGACCGGATTGTCGCGGACAGCGCGCAGCATGCGCCCGGTCTCGCCATGGATGAGCTGCGACATGACCAGGACGCAGAGACCGGCCCCGGCGAGGCAGAGGAAATAGACGAAGCTGTCCTGGTCGAGCGGCAGCCAGGCCGGCGGCTCGGGCTTGTCGATGGAGATGCCCGAGGTGCCCTTCGTGATCTTGTCGAACCGCATCACCAGAGGCGGCACGAGTGCGGCCAGGACAAGAGTCAGGATGGCGAGCTGAAGGCCTTGCAGCCGCAAGGCGGGAATGCCGACGAGAGCGCCGAGAATGGCATTCCCCGCCACAGCCGCGGCAAGCGCGAGCCAGACGGGCACGGCGTAATCCACCATCAGGATCGCGACCACATACCCGCCGATCGCGAAAAAGACCCCCTGTGCGAGCGAGACTTGTCCGTTGAACCCCATGAGCAGGTTCAGACCGAGGATCGCGATGGCATAGGTAAGCGCGATGGACGCCTGGAAAACCATGAAGCCCGGCAGCACAGCGGGCACGCATGCGAGCGCGGCGAAGGCCGCGAGGCCGAGAAGCGCGGGGCGGAGGGTCGGGCGACGCATAATGGCCTTCACACGCGTGTCGTGCCGGAGCGGCCGAACAGGCCCTGCGGTCGGACGAAGAGGATCAAGGTGATGAGGAGGAAGGGAATGGCGAGCCGAAGCTCTGCACCGATGGCCTTCACGAGTGTGGTCCCGAGCGTCTCCGCGACGCCGACCACGAGGCCGCCGACGATGGCCCCCGCGGGGCTGTCCCATCCGCCCAGGGTGGCGGCGGCGAGCGCATAGATGATCACGGACAGCATCATCGTCGGGCTCAGGAAGAGCGAGGGCGCGGCCAGCACCGCCGCGATGAAGCCGAACACCGCCGCGAGCCCCCAGCCGAGCGTGAGCATGGTCTCGACTTCGATGCCGACATAAGGGCTCTTCTCCCGTTCGGCCGCGGCCGCCCGCATGGCGAGCCCGATGCGGGTGAAACGGAACATTGCGGCGAGCAGGCCGGCGAGGAGTGCGAGCGTGACGAGCATGCCGGCCGTGTTCGCACTGATGCGCACGTCGGCGATCGTCCAGATCGTGTTGGAGAACAGGCGCGGGAATTGCAGGTTGTCCGAGCCCCACAGCCAGAGGCTCATCGCCTGAAAGCCAATGAACAGGCCGATGCAGGAGACTACGATGGCCTCGGGTGGGGCCGAGAGGATGGGCCGGATCGCAAGCCGGAACACCGCAGCGCCCAGGATAAAGGACAGCACCGCCGCGATCGCGAGGGCGACATAAAGCGGCAAACCCCAAACTGTCATCTGCCAGGCGAGATAGACGCAGAAGGTTGCCATCTCGCCTTGGGCGAAGTTCACGATCCGGGTGGCACGGTGGATCATCACCAACGCGACCGCGAGCGCCGCATAGATCGTGCCGGAAGCGAGCCCTTCGACGAGTTGCTGAAGGATCAGGGTCATGCCTCGATCCCCAGATAGGCGCGCTGGATCTCGGAATTCCGGCTGAGCGTTGCGGCGCTGCCCTCGATCGCGATCTCGCCATGCTCCAGCACATAAGCGCGCGCGGCGATTTCCAGGGTGAGATGTGCGTTCTGCTCCACGATCAGGATCCCCGTGCCGCGATCGGCTGCCAGATCCCGCAGCAGAACGAACAAATCGGCCGTCACCGCCGGGGCGAGGCCGAGCGATGGCTCGTCGCACATCAGCACCTTCGGCCGGGTCATCATCGCCCGTGCGATCGCCAGCATCTGCTGCTCGCCGCCGCTGAGGCTGCCGGCAAGTTGCGCCCGCCGCTCCTTGAGCCGCGGGAAGACGCCGAACCAATAGGCGGTGTCGTCCTGGATGCGTTGGGCCGAGGTTACGCTGTAGGCGCCGAGACGGAGATTTTCTTCGACCGAGAAGTCGACGAATGTGCCGCGCCCCTGCGGGACGTGGGCGAGCCCGAGCGCCACGCGCCGCGCCGCGCTCACCCCGCTGATGTCCTGTCCGTCGAGATGTAGTTTCCCGCTGTGGCGCAGCACGCCCGATGCCGCCCGCAAGGTCGTCGTCTTCCCCGCGCCGTTCGCGCCGAGCAAAGCGACGATCTCGCCAGTTCCGACCGTCAGGCGGATGTCGCGGACGATCGGCTGCCCGCCATAGCCCGCGGAGAGACCATGAATCTCGAGCGCGTTCATGCCGACCCGCCGAGATAGGCCGCGATGACCCGGGGATCACTCTGGATCTGCGCCGGCGTGCCCTCGGCGAGCTTGGAGCCGAGATGCAGCACGACGATGCGGCTGCACAAGCGCATGACGAGGCGCATATTGTGCTCGACGAGCAGGACTGTGAGCGCGAAACGCTCCTTGGCGCGCTGAAGCATGTCCCCAAAGGCCATCACTTCGCGTTGGGTCAGACCTGCGGCGGGTTCGTCGAGCAAGAGCAGGCGCGGGCGTGCGGCCAAGGCGCGGGCGACTTCCAGGCGTTTCAGCGTTCCATAGGGCAAATCGCTGGCTTTGTGTCCGGCGAGCTCCCCGAGTTCGAGTTCGGCGAGGATCTCGCGGCACCAGTCCGCCGCCCGCCGCTCTTCCGCGCGGGCGCCCGCCGGGTTGTAGAGCGGGGTGAAATAGCCGCCCGTCCGGGTGTGGTGCATGCCAAGCAGCATGTTGTCGAGCACGCTCATCTGCCCGTAAATTCCGAGATTCTGGAAGGTGCGTGCGATGCCGAGGCTGATCACCTCCCGCCTGCGCACCCGTGTGATGTCCCGCCCCAGGAAACGGATCTCGCCCTGCGACACGTTGTAGAGGCGGGTGATGCAATTGAAGAGGGTCGTCTTGCCGGCGCCGTTCGGACCGACGAGGCCACACAATTCACCGCCCGCAACCGCACAGCTGACTTGGTCGAGGGCGCGCACGCCGCCGAAGGCGACGCCGACATCGACGATTTCCAGAACCGGCTGGGAAGGATCCGGTGACCGCATCACGCGCTCGCATCGGTGACGTAGGATTCCATCGGCGAGACCAGTTCGCCGCGTTCCAGGGGCACGCAATCGCGTGGGAAATCCTGCTCGAAGCGGGCGCCCCGATCCCGCGCGGTGCGCACGAAACGGTCGAGCGACGTCATCGCGCCGGTCGGCAGGTCGTGCAGCACGATGAGAGCATGCGGGCGTTGAAAGCAGAGCGTGAGCGCCCGCTCCACCCAGCCCTGCGGATAGATCCAATCCTCGGGTATCACGTTCCACAGCACGCAGGTGAAGCCGCCCTCCATGAGATAGCGCAGCGCCTCGCGGTTCAGCAGGTTATCATTCAGGATCCCGCCGCCGCCGAACGGGCGAAAAAAGCGTCGGGGATGGGCAAGGTCGCCGATCAGGTCCTGCGTGCGGGCTATCTCGGAGGTCGAGATGCCCTCGATCGAGCTCATGCCGAGCGGAACAATGTGATTGAAGGTATGGTTGCCGACCCAATGGCCCTCTTCATGCGCCCGTTCGGCGATCGCGCGTCGATCGCGCAACTTGTCGCCGAGGACGAAGAAGGTGGAGCGGATATCGTGACGCGCCAGCGTGTCCAGGACGGCGGGTGTCGTATCGGGGTCAGGGCCGTTGTCGAAGGACAGGGTGATCGTCGTCATGGCACGTGCGCGCCGTCGACGAAGCCTTGGGGTCGAAAAAATGCGCAGACGGGCGCGCCGCAGGGCGGCGCGGACAAGGCTGTATCCATGAGCGTTTCAGTCCCTTGGCGGTCAAGGCCCGAGAGGGCTGCCTGCCACCTTGGGACCGATCATGGTGCAGCCAACAGGTGTTGATAATCTGGAATAAACCGAAAATACTATTTCCAGATCGTCGACAATGGACCTCCCCCCTCTATGGGCAATCTCCCGCACGGAATGCTCGACGGTGCGAGCGTGCTGTCGCTGCGCTGCTTCGTGGCGGTGGTGGAGACGCAGAACTTTTCCTCTGCCGCCCGGCAATTGCGCCTCGCGCCTTCCACGGTGACGAAGCAGGTTCAATTGCTGGAAGCGGCCCTCAATGTGGCCCTCATGCACCGCACGACGCGGCGCGTCAGCGTCACCGACGGCGGCGCGCGCTTTTACGAGCACTGCCTCGCCATTCTCGCCCAGATCGAGAGCGCGGCCGAGGTGATGATCGCCGAGAAGACGTTGAGCGGCCATTTGCGTGTTACCGCCCCGCCCTCATTCTCGAATGCGATCCTCGGACCCAACATCCATCACTTCCTGTGCGAGCACCCGGGAATCGCGGTCGACATCCTGGTGTCGAGCGCAACGCCTGATCTCATTCGCAACCGGATAGATGTCGCGATCGTGCTCGACGCGGAACCGACCTCCAAGCTCAGCCATGCGGTGCTCGGCCAATGCCGCCTCGTCCTGTGCGCCTCGCCCGATTATTGCGCGCGGCGCGGCGTACCGGAGCGGATGCAGGATCTGGTGCGGCACGATTGCTTGTCCGGGCGCTTCTCCGAACTTGCGGAAGGCTGGACGCTGCAGGATGGCACAGGCAACCGAACGGTGAATGTGCCATTCCGCCTGCTGTCCGACAGCGGGGAATTGCTCCGCCAGGCCTGCCTCGGCGGCGCCGGCATCGGCGGCTTCTATCATTTCCACGTCGCGGAGGACCTCGCGGCGGGCCGATTGAGGCGCGTCCTGCCGGACCTCGAATTGAGGCCGAAGGTAATTCACGCGGTGATCCCCCATCGTCAGATCGCCCGGCCCCACGCCCGCGCCTTCATCGCCTTCATCCGCGCTCTGATCGAGGCCCGCGGACCCGCCGTGTGAGGCGGTGCCCGTGCATGGGTGGAGCATCGGAAAGCTCGATTTGGCCCACCGCGCCAACCGGCGTCCGAGGTCGGTGCCGAGACTGAGCGAACCTTCAAACAAGGCAGAGGCGGCTTGCCTCAGGCCTCGCCGGGTGGCGGGGCGGTCAGGCGGCGGGTGAGGTCGGACATCGGTGCGGCGAGGGCGGCCTCGGTCATGTCGACGAGATTGGCGATGAAGCCGTCGCGGTCGAGGCGGATGTTCTGCCGTCCGGCCGCGCAGTCGCGTTCCCAGTCCGCCAGCGCATAGATCGCTTGCCTGAGCGCGATCGAGACCCGGTCGCGCACCAGCGCGCGCGGCAAATGCGGAAGGATCGCGCGCAGCAGCGTGACGATACGCGACAGGCTCTTGTCGTTCCGGTCCTTGGCGATGGCCCAGATGTCGAACTGGTTGCTGGCGTAGAATTGCGCGAGGAAGCGGATGTAATTGTTGGATCCCTCGCCGGCGTTCAGCTGGCTTGCCAGCGGCAGGATGAAGGCCTCGGTGACGCGGCGCAGGTCGCGCGCCGCGCCTTCCGCCTCCAAGGCGTCGATCACGCTGAGCCGGGCCGCATTCACGACCGACATGCGGCGATCCAGGATGGCCGTGACGAGCGCCTCCTTCGAGCCGAAATAATAATGGATCGCCGAGGCATTCTGCTGATCCGCGGCGCGGTTGATCTCCCGCATCGAGGTGCCGTCGATGCCGTTGCACGCGAACAGCCGCTCGGCGACCTCGAGCAGATGTTCGCGCGTGTTGCGATCGGGTTCGGTGCCGAGGGCTTCCGTCGCCCGCGCAGGGGCCCGCTTGGATCCGGGGGGACGGCCGCGACGGGCGGGTGCTGAAGGCTTCTCCATCCTTATTCCCGCAGGCTCGCCCCTCGGCGCGTCGGATCCGGCTGCGCAGGAGAGGGTTGTGTAATTAAATCACATGAATTAATTTTGTCGCAGGCGGCCCGGACCAGCCGTGCGCCGGCCCAATAAACGTACCGTCGGGAGGAAGCGATCATGTGGGGACGCAGAGAATTGGTTCGATGGGGAGTGCGCGGCACCGGCCTGGCGGCGGCTTTGGCCTTGGGTGTCGCCTCCATGAGTATCGCACTGCCGCAGGCGGCGAAAGCGGCCGAAGCCTGCACCTCCGACACCGTTACCCTGGTCGTGCCCTATGCGCCGGGCGGTGTGGTCGACCTGATCGCCCGCGTGGTGGCGGACGATCTGCGGGGCAGCATCGGCCAGAACGTCATCGTCGAGAACAAGCCCGGCGCAGGCAGCAATATCGGTACGGGCGCCGTGGCGCGGGCCGCTCCCGACGGCCGGACGCTGATCATGGCGAGCGCCGCGCACACCATCAATCCGAGCCTCTATGCCAAGCTGCCCTTCGACGCGCTGACCAGTTTCGCGCCCGTCGGGATGGTGGGCATCGTGCCCAATCTCATCGTCGTCCCGGCGGATTTTCCGGCCAATACGATGCAGGACCTGATCGCCTATGCGAAAGCCAATCCCGGCAAGATCGCGTTCGGGTCGGCCGGCGCCGGGTCCTCGCCCCATCTCGCGGTCGAGATGCTGAAGGCGAAGATCGGCGTCGACATGCTGCACGTCCCCTATCAGGGACAGCCGCAGGCGGTGCAGGATCTGCTCGCCAACCGGGTGCAGATGATGGCGCTGACCATGACCTTGGCGCTGCCCCTGGTGAAGGAGGGACGCCTGAAGGCCCTCGCCATTACCGGGACCAGCCGGGCCGATGCGCTGCCCAACGTTCCGACCGTCGCCGAGACGGTGAGCCCCGGCTTCGACGTGGTCAATTATCTCGCGGTGCTCGCACCCGCCGGGACCCCGGACAAGACCCTCGCCTGCCTGAGCGCGGCGCTTCAGGCCGGCCTCGCCAAGCCGGAGACCGTGGCCCGGCTCAAGCCCATGGGCGTCATCATGATGCCCGGCTCGCGGGCGGACCTGGCGGCGTTCCTGAAGAAGGATCGCGACGCCTGGGCCGAGGTGATCAAACAGGCCAACATCAAGGTTCAGTGACATGCACGGTGCAGCGCCGCAGCGGCAGATCGAGTTTCCTGCCTATCTTGCCAAGGTCCGGGCCTTCTCCCGAGAGGTGCTGCGCCCCGCCGAGGATCGCGTCGAGGACGAGGACGCGATCCCGGCCGAGATCGTCTCCGCGATGCGGGACCTCGGACTGTTCGGCATTTCTCTGCCCGCCGCTTATGGCGGGCTGGGATGGAATATGGAGCAGCAGGTGCTGCTGACCCTGGAATTCACCCAGGCGTCGGCGGTCTATCGCTCGCGCTTCTCCACCACGATCGGCCTGACCTCGCAGGTGATCCTCGATTACGGGACGCCCGACCAGCGGCGGCGCTGTCTTCCCGCCATGGCCGCCGGGATCGTCACGGGGGCGTTCTGCCTCACCGAGGAGGCAGCGGGCAGCGACGCCGGCGCGGTCGCCACCCGCGCGGTCCGCGACGGGTCGGACTACGTCATTACCGGCGTCAAGCGCTACATCACCAATGCGCCCGACGCCGACCTGTTTCTGGTGATCGCCCGCACCGGGCCGGAGGAGAGCGGGGGAGAGGGGCTGTCCTGCTTCCTGGTGGAGCGCGGCACGCCCGGTCTCGTTACGCCCCGCCACAGCCGGATGATGGGGCAGCGCGGTTCCCATGTCGGCGAGGTCCATCTCGACCAGTGCCGCGTGCCGGCGGAGGCCCTGCTCGGTGGCAGGGAAGGAAACGGCCTGAAAATGGCGCTGCGCGGCATCAACCATGCCCGCACCCATGTCGCCGCCACCTGTGTGGGACAGGCGATGCGCCTCATGGAGGAGGCGGTCGGCTATCTCAACCAGCGTCAGCAGTTCGGCAGCTTCATCGGGGAGTTCCAGGCGCTCCAGGTGCTGCTCGGCGAGAGCCAGGCGGAGGTGAGCGCCGCCCGCGCCCTGGTGCTCGACTGCGCCCGCCAGTTCGATCAGGGACCGATCCCCCACGGCGAAATCGCCTGCGCCAAGCTGTTCGCCAGCGAGATGGTGTGCCGGGTGGCGGACCGCGTGGTGCAGATGTTCGGCGGCCAGGGCTATCTGGAGGAGCGCGCGGTGGCGCGGCTCTATCGCGACGTCCGCCTGTTCCGCATCTTCGAGGGCACCTCGCAGATCCAGCAGATCAACATCGCGAAGCGACTTCTGCGCGCGGCGGCGAAAGAGGGCTGATCGCGCGCGAGGCGGTCCGGTTACCTGCCTTTGAAGACGGGAGTGCGCTTTTCGAGGAAGGCCGTGCGGCCTTCGGCGAAATCCTCGCTCGCGAATAGCAGCCCCTGGCCGTCTGCCTCCGAGGGCAAAAAGGCGTCGAGCGCCACGGGGTGGCGCGCCAGCATCGTCTTCGCCAGGGCGAAGGCTGCGGACGGCCCGGCTGCGATGGCGCGCGCGCGGTCCAAGGCGGTCTCCAGCGCGGCGCCCGGATCGCAGGTGAAATCCGCAAGGCCGATGCGCGCAGCTTCGGTGCCGTCCAGCGTCTCGCCGCAGAACACCAGCCGGCGGGTCGCCCCGAGGCCGATGCGCCAGGGGAGGGTCCAGAGTGCGCCCATGTCCGGCATCAGGCCGATACGTCCGAACGCGCTGGTAAATCGCGCGGAATGCGCCGCGACCACCACGTCGCACGCGGCCGCGAGCCCGAGGCCGGCACCCGCCGCATGGCCTTCGACGGCGGCGATCACCACTTTCGGGCCCCCCACCAGGAGCCGGACGATGCGCTGGAGCCGCTCGACGCGGGCACGTCCCTGCAAAGCGGCGCCGGGTTCCATGGCGGCGACGTCGCCCCCGGCGCAGAACGTGCCGGCGGCCCCGGTCATGACGATGGCGCGGACCGTCTCGTCCGCCATGGCCGAGGCGAGGCGATCGTGCAGGGCCTCGCGGAGCGGCCCGGTCAGCGCGTTGCGCCGGTCGGGCGCATTGAGGGTGAGAACCGCGACCGCATCGCGCCGGGCGAGGAGAACGGGTTCGGCCGCCGCGTTCACAGCGCCACCACGGCCTTGCCGAGCATCCGCCGGTCGGCGATGCGCGCCAGTTCCGCCGGGACGGCGCCGAGGCCCTCGACCACCGTGATGGGGCCGGAAAGCGCCCCCTCGGCGATCGCGCGCAGCACGCGGTCGGCCGCCCCGCGCAGAATATCCGGACGGCGCCAGCGATAATGGCCGAGCACCATGCCGAGAACCGCGCGGTTCTTCACCAGGAGGCGATTGGCTGCAAAGGTCGGAACCGTGCCGCCCGCGAAGCCGACGATGACATAGCGTCCGTCCCAGTCCAAAAGATTGGCGGCCGCTTCGGCGAACGCCCCGCCCACCGGGTCGATGACGATATCGGCGGCCTCGCGGCCGGCAGCCTGGAAGCGCTCGCGGAAATCGGGGCCGTAGGTCAAAGCCGCGTCCGCCCCGGCATCGCACGCGAGGGCACACCGCGCCGCATCGCTGGCCGCCGCGACGACGTGCGCGCCGTGCCATTTGGCGAGCTGGACCGCGCACATCCCGACGCCGCCGGCCGCGCCGCCGACCAGGACCGTCTCTCCGGCTTGAACGCCACCGCGCTCCACCAGCGAAATCTCCGCCGTCAGCGCGACCGAGAGCAAGGCCGCGGTGCGCAGCGTGTCGCACGCATCGGGCAGGACGAATGTCTCCGCCGCGTTCGCCACCGCGAAGGCGGCGTGGCCGCCGTCATAGACCAGGGCCGCCACCCGCGTGCCGATCGGCAGATGCGTCGCGCCCGGACCGCATTCCGCGACGTGGCCGACCACCTCCATGCCCGGAGAAAAGGGCAGGGGATGCTTGTTCTGATGGAGGTTGCGCACCATCAGCACGTCGACATAGGAAATTCCCGCGGCCGCCACCGCGATCAGCACCTGTCCCTCGCCCGGCCGCGGCTTCTGCATGTCGGCGAGCGCGAGCGCCGGCGGATCGCCATAGGCGCGGCAGATCAGAGCGGACATGAGGCTCGCTTGCGCGGTCATGACGGGTCCCCCGCGCGCAGGGTGAGCACGGCGTCGAGGGCGATGGCGCCCGCGCCGCGCGGGCGCACCAGGAACGGATTGATGTCGAGGCTTTCGATCCGGTCGGCATGGGCGGCGGCGAAGCGGGACAGGTCGCTCAGCGCCTGGGCGAGGGCCTCCAGATCGGCCGGCGGCCGGCCGCGCACGCCGTCGAGCAACGCGGCGCCGCGGATCTGCCGGATCATGTCGATGGCCTCCGCCGGGCCGAATGGCGCGCGCCGCAGCGCGACGTCCTGGAGCAGCTCGACCAGGATGCCGCCGAGGCCGAACATCACGATCGGACCGAAGATCGGGTCGACCTGCACCCCGAGAATGGTCTCCACCCCGTCGCGGGTATCGATCATCGGCGCCACGAGGCAGCCCTCGATCCGCGCGTCCGGCGCATGGGCGCGGCCGGCGGCGAGGATGCGCGCGGCGGCGTCCCGCACGGCCTGTTCGGAGTGCAGATCGAGCGCCACGCCGCCCATGTCGGTCTTGTGGAGGATGTCGGGAGACAGGATCTTCACGACAACGGGAAAGCCGATCTCCCGCGCCGCCTGGACGGCGGCTTCCGGATCGGCGGCCGCGCGGGCCTCGGGCACCGGCAGGCCGGCCATGCCGAGCAGCCGCAAGGCGCCGCGTTCGTCGAGGACAGTGTCGGGGAGGGGGAGCTGTGCCATGGCGGGCGGTGGCGCCCTCAAATCAGGCGACGTGGAGAGCCGCGCCATGATCGCGGCGGTCCGCACGGCGCTGTCCGGCTCGGTGAAGACTAGGCATCCGCAGGCCTCGTAGGCGCGGCGGACCGCTGGCGTAACGGCGCCCGAAATCGCGATATAAACGTCGGGGTGACGGTCGCGAACCTGCTGCCAGACCTTCTGGATGCGAAGGCCGCTTTCGTCGGTATGCCCGGCGCCGGCATTGAAGCAGACGATGCTGCCATAATCGTGCTCGGCGAGCACCACCTCGACCATCTCGGCGAACCGGCCGAGATCGCCAATCATCTGGCCCGTCACGTCGACCGGATTTCGGGTGCCGGCGAAGGGGACGATCGCGCGGATTCGGTCCTGGGCCTCCGGGCCGAGCGGCGCGGGATCGAGACCTCCGGACACCGCCTCGTCTGCCATCATCACCCCGACTCCCCCCGAGACGGTGATGAGGCCGATCGTCTTGTTCTTGGGGCTGCGCCCGACGGCATAGGCGTAGCCCAGCTCGAACCATTCGGCGACGCTGCGTGCCCGGTAGGCGCCGTATTGGGCGAGCACCGCGTCATAGACCGCGTCCGAACCGGCGAGCGAGGCGGTATGCGAGGCGGCCGCCTCGGCGCCGATCGCGGTGCGGCCCACCTTCAGGGCGATGACGGGCTTGCCTGCGGCGCGGGCCTGCTCCAGCGCCGCGATCAGCCGCGGGCCGCTCCGCGCGCCCTCCATGTAAACCAGGATCACCCGGGTCCGCGGATCCTCCGCGAGATAGGCGATGCCGTCCGCCACATCGACATCCACCTCGTTGCCGGTCGTGATCCAGCAACTGAAGGACAGGCCGCGATCCTGGGCGAGGTTCGCGACATAGCCGCCGAACGCGCCCGACTGGCTGACGAGGCCGATCGCCCCGCCCGTGGGAAAGCGCGGCCGGAAGAAGGGGCAGAAGCTCGCCACCAGTCCGGCATCGATATTGGCGATGCCGAGGGTGTTGGGGCCGAGGATGCGCATGCCGGTGCGGCGCGCGAGATCGGCCATGGCCGCTTGGGCGGCCAAGCCATCGGCGCCGATTTCGGCAAAGCCCGAGCTGAACACCACGGCGGCACGGGTGCCGCGGGCGGCACAGGCCTCGAGCGCGTGAAGCACGCCGGCGGCCGGGATCGCGACGATGGCGAGATCCACCGGTTCGGGGATCGCCGCGATATCGGGGACCGCGCGATAGCCGGAAATCTCCTCCGCCTTCGGGTTGACCGGGAAGACCGCGCCGGGAAACCCATATTCGCGCAGCATCGCGACCGGGATCGCGCCGATCTTTCCGGGCGTTCCGGATGCCCCCACGATCGCGACCGAGCGCGGGGTCAGCAATGGCGCGAGCGATGTCGTCTCGATGTTCGCCGCCGGGCCGATGCCGGGCGCCGATGCGGCGAATTCGGGAGCGAACGCGCCGGGGCGGGCAGGGGAGGCGCCGAAAAGCGACATGCGGAACACCGATCACAACGAGGCGGGCACGCGGGCGTGCACAGGAGAATTTAATACAGTCGAATTAAATTCTCCTGTCAACGGTGCCGCCCCCGGCCTGTCCGCACCCCCCGGCCGTGGCCGCGCTCAGTCCGCGAACTGGGTGCTGTAGAGGCGGGAATAGACGCCGCCCCGCTGCAGCAGATCGAGATGGCCGCCTTGTTCGACGATTCCGGCCTTCGTCACCACCACGATGCGGTGCGCGTTGCGGATCGTCGACAGGCGATGGGCGATGACGAGGCTGGTGCGTCCTTCGGACAAGGCGGCGAGCGACCGCTGGATCTCGCGCTCCGTCTCGCTGTCGAGCGCGGAGGTCGCCTCGTCGAGGATCAGGATCGGCGGGTCCTTCAAGAACATGCGGGCGATGGCGAGCCGCTGCTTCTGGCCGCCCGAAAGCTTGACCCCCCGCTCGCCGATCCGGGTGTCGAGGCCCGCCGGAAGGCCGGCGATCATCTCCTCCAGATGCGCCCGGCCGGCGGCGGCGCCGATCTCCGCGTCGCTGGCGCCCAGTCGGCCATAGGCGATGTTCTCGCGGATCGTGCCGCTGAACAGGAAGACGTCCTGCTGCACGATGCCGATCCGGCGGCGCAGCGAAGACAGGCTCACGTCGCGGATGTCGTGGCCGTCGATTGTGATGCGGCCGGCGGTCGGCTCGTAAAAGCGCGGGAGAAGGGAACAGATCGTGGTCTTGCCGGCCCCGGATGGTCCGACGAAGGCGACCGTCTCGCCGGCGCGGATGGTCAGGTCGATGTCGCGCAGGACGGGCTGGCCCCTGCCATAGGCGAAGCTCACCTTCTCATAGCGGATTTCGCCGGCCACCGCGTCCAGCGCCTGGGCGCCGGGCCGGTCGGCGATGTCGGGGGCGACGGCGAGGAAATCGAGATAGGAGCGGAAGCCGGCGATCCCCTTGGGGTAAATCTCCACCACCGCGGTGATCTTCTCGATGGGGCGGAAGAACACGCCCACCAGAAGAAGAAAGCTGACGAAGCCGCCATTGCTCAACTCGCCCCGGATCACGAACCAGGTCCCGGCCACCATGACGATCACCTGGGTCAGCCGCATGCCGAGATAGTTGAGCGAAGCATTCGCGGCCATGATCCGGTAGGCCGCGAGCTTCGTCGTTCTGTAGAGCGCATTGTCGCGCGCGAACAATTCCCGCTCGTGGTCTTCATTGGCAAAGGCTTGAACAACGCGAATACCGCCGACATTCTCCTCGATACGGGCATTGAAGGCCCCGACCCGGCCGAACAAGGCGCGGAAATTCTCCGTCATATGCCGCCCGTAATGGCTGGTCGCCCATCCGACCAGGGGGACGATCGCCCCGGTGATGAGCGCCAGCGGCACATTGACCGTCAGCATCAGCAGAAAGGCGCCGATAAAGGTCATGATGGCCAGGAAGACGTCCTCGGGCCCGTGATGGGCGACCTCGCCGACCTCCTCCAGATTCTTGGTCAGCCGGGCCACGAGGTGGCCGGTTTTCTCGTTGTCGAAGAAGGAGAAAGACAGTTTCTGGACATGGTCGAAGGCGCGCCGCCGCATCTCGGTTTCGATGTTGATGCCGAGCATGTGGCCCCAATAGGTGACCACCGCCATCAGTCCGGTATTGAGGAGATAGATGACGAGAAGCCCGGCGGCGGCGAGGACGATGAGGTCCCAATCCTGGGCCGGCAGCAAGTGGTCGACGAACAGCTTCACCGCCATCGGGAAGCCGAGCTCCAGCAGCCCCGACACGATGGCGCAGGAAAAATCCAGGATAAACAGCCATTTATACGGGGCGTAATAGGCGAAGAAACGGCGGAGCAGGGGCATCTAAAACACTTATTAGCTCAAGCGGCGAGATCGACGCCTTGATGGCCCAGCCGCCAATAGGCCGCAACCGTCTGGCGGGTTCGGAGCAGTCCTTCCTGCGCGAGGCGGGCGCGCAGGGCGCGGGCGGCGGCCTGCTCGCAGCCGATCCAGGCCGAGGCGGCGGCGCGGTCGGCGGGCCAGTCCAGCGCGGCGACGGCTCGGAGGAGGAGATCGGTGGTGCCGGCGGGCGCGCCGCCGCGGTGCAGCCAGCGCAGATCGAGCCGGGCGGGCGAGGCGAGGGGCTGCTCTTCCGCCGCATCGGCGACCTCGATGCGCACGACGGCCTGCGCCGTCGCGGGCAGCAGTGGCAGCATGCGGGCGATGGCGGGAAGGGCGGTCTCGTCGCCGGCGAAGAGAACCCAATCGGCCGCCTCCGGCAGCGCGCCGCCCGGGCCGAGCAGGCCGACGCGGGCACCGGGGCGGACCGTGCGCGCCCAATCCGAACCCGGTGCCGTTCCGGCGTGCAGCACCACGTCGATGGCGAGTTCGCCGCGGTCCGGATCGACCGCCCGCACGGTATAGACGCGCGGCGTCAGCCCATCCGCGCCGCTCGGCCAGACGGTCCGGCCGTCGGAGGCGCAATGCGGCCAGACCGGCGGGCGCCCTGCAGGCGGGATGAGGACGCGGACATGCAGGCCGCCGGTGGCGAAATGCGCCGCATCGCCCGCCAGCACCACGCGGCGCATGCGCGGCGTGATGGTCGCGGCGTCGACCACCGTCATCTCGCGAAAATAAGGAATGTCGCGCCGGCCGGCATCGTGGCCCTGCCAGGCGAAGGACGGGAGGTCGGTCCCGGCGCAGCCCGCCACGTGCTCGGCGACCGCCATCTTCAGCACCGAAAGCTGCGCCTCCGACCCGCCCGCGACACGAACCAGCAGGCTCCCGGGTTCGGGACGCAGCTCCACGCGGCCGAGTCGGCCTTCCAGAACGGCGCCCCCGCCGTCCAGCGCCGTCAGGCGGGCGTGCGGGGCGAAACGGGCGCGCAGCGTGTCCAGCATGCCGGCGGGATCGGCGAGGGGAATGCGGGCAGAAGCCCGGAGGGGAGCATTCATCGCGTCATCCTCGGTGCGCGGGGCCGCGCTGCAGGAGCCAGATGAGATAGGGGCCGCCCACCAA
The DNA here is from genome assembly GCF_004346185.1 of Aquabacter spiritensis. Taxonomy (GTDB): domain Bacteria; phylum Pseudomonadota; class Alphaproteobacteria; order Rhizobiales; family Xanthobacteraceae; genus Aquabacter; species Aquabacter spiritensis. The sequence goes on from NZ_SMAI01000004.1 coordinate 32,197, forward strand.
AGCGGCGAACAGCCCGACGGGGATCTGATAGGGAAAGGCGAGCGTGCGGCCGAGCCAGTCGGCCAGGATCAGCACGTTCGCGCCGATGAGCGCGGCGGCGGCGAGAAACACCGTGCCGCCGGCAAAACCCAGGAGCCGGGCGAGGTGCGGCCCGAGGAGGCCGACGAGGCTCAGCGGCCCGACGAAGAAGGTGGCGACCGCCGTCATGAGCGCCGCGAGGACGCAGAGCGCCAGACGGGCCGCGGTGAGGGGCAGTCCCACGCCGCGGCTCACCGCGGAGCCGAGTGGCAGAATGTCGATCCAGCGGGCGAGCAGCGGCAAAGGCGCGAGCAGAACGAGCGCGGCCAGCGCCATCGCCACCGCTTCCGGCGGACCGACCTTGTCGGTGGAGCCCGACATCCAGACCAGCAGGCGAAAGGTGGTCCAGCCGCCCGCCGCGAACACGGCCGAGAGCACGGCGAGGCCCATGCAGCCGAGCGCAATGCCGGCCATCAGCAGGCGATCGGCGCCGAAGCCGGTCCACAGGCCGATCAGGAGGATCGCGAGGAGGGCGGCGAGCGCCCCCGCCGCGCTGCCGGCCATCAGGGTGGCGGTGCCGGGCGCGTCCGCCAGGAGCAGGACGGCGGCGAGGCCGACGCCGGCCCCCGCGCCGACGCCGAGGACTTCCGGCCCCGCCAGCGGATTGCCGGTCAGACGCTGCATCAGGCCGCCCGCCGCGCCGAGCAGCGCCCCCGCGCTCGCGGCGGCGACGATGCGCGGCAGACGGAACGGCAGGAGGTCGGCGAGCAGCGGGCTGCCGGCGATCGCCCACCCGTCCAGGTCGCGCCCGACCAGGAGGACCACGGCGCCGACAAAGACGCCTCCCGCCAGCAGAAACGCCAAGGTGCGCCATGGCGCATGAAGTCTTTGGATCGGTGCCGCCGCCGCCAGGACCGGCGTCGTCGGCTTCAGTTTCGGCAACATCCAGAGCAGAAGCGGGCCGCCGAGAAGGCCGATGGCGGCGCCGGTCGGAACGAGGTCCCCGCCGGCGACCTGGATCAGTCCGTCCGCCAGCCACACGAGCAGGCTGCCGATCAGCGGCGCGGCCAGCAGGATCTGGCCCTGGGTGCGGGCGCCGCTCGCCCGGGCGAGCGCGGGCGCGGCGAGACCGACGAAGCCGATGATCCCGACCTGCGCGATGACACTCGCGGCCAGTCCTACCGCGACACCGATCACGATGGCCCGGATGGCATGAAGCCGGACGCCGAGGCCGTGCGCACCGGCATCGTCCAGGGACAAAACGGCGAGCGGGCGAAGCAGCGCGGCGGCGGCGGCCGCGCCGAGGGCGAGCTGCACGGCGAGGGCCTGGGCGGCGTGCCAGCTCTGCTGGTGCAGCGATCCCGCGCCCCAGATGAAGACGGAGAGCACATATTCCCCCCGCGCCAGGATCAGCGCCGAACTCGCCGCCGCCGCCATCAGCGAGAGGGTCATGCCCGCGATCACCACCGTGATCGGGTCGAGCCCGCGCCGCCAGCTCATGGCGAGGACGAGCGCCACGGCCGCCACCCCGCCGGCAAAGGCGACGCCTTCGCGGGAGACGGCGAGAAGCCCCGGCGCGAAGGCGAGCGCGAGCGTCAAAGCGAGCTGCGCGCCCGAGGCGATGCCCAAGGTCGAGGGATCGGCGATCGGATTGCGCAACACCCTCTGCAGCAGCGCCCCGGCGAGGCCGAGCGCCGCCCCGGCGAGGAGCGCGGTGGCCGCCCGCGGCAGAAGGCTGTGCCAGAGGATGGCGGCGTGCAGACGCCGCACCGTGGCGGGGTCGCCGTCGATCGGGGGCAGGCGGACGAGGCCGGCCAGAAGCAGCGCGCACCCCAGCGCGAACAGTCCCGCCCAGGCCGGCAGCGAGCGGCGGAACGCGGACGCGACCGGGACGGGATCAGTCAAAACGCGCCCCTGCGGGGTCGAGCAGGGCGGCGGACAACAGGCGCGCGAAGCGCTGCGCCGTCGGCAGCCCGCCGAACGGATTCATCGCGCCGAGCTGGAGGACGCGCCCCGCTTGCACGCTCGGAAACGCGGCCCACATCGCGCTCTCCGGCAGGAGACGCCGGGCATCCGGCGGCACCGGCGGCAGCACCACGATCCAGGCCTCGGGAAAGCGCGCCAGCGCCTCGATGCCGATCGGCGCGGAGGCGGAATAGAAGGTGCGCGCGCGCCAGGCATTGGTGCGGCCGAGCCGGGCCAGAACTTCGCCGAACATGCTGTCCGGGCCGAACACGCGGAAATGCCGGGCATCGCCGAGATTGACGACGATGAGCGGCCGGTCCTCCACCCGTTTCAGGTCGTCGCGGGCGCGCTCGATCCCGGCATGGGTCGCCGCGATGAGATCGCGCGCGGCGCCTTCGCGTCCCGTGGCGGTGCCGAGGCGCCGCGCCGCGTCCTCGGCGCGGGCGAACGGCGGATCGCCGCGCGCATAGACCGAGATCGTCTCGACCGGCGCGATGCGGCGCAGCTTCGGCTCCATCTCGGCATAATAATTCGAGCTGAAGATGAGGCTCGGCCGGGCGAGGCGCAGGGCCTCGAAGCTCGGCGTGCCGCGCAGGCCGATATCCACCACGCGCGGCGGCACCGGCGGCTCCACCGCGACGGCGCGGAACAGAACGAGTTCGGCGGCCGCGACCGGCGTGACGCCCATGGCGAGCAGGGTTTCCAGCAGCGCCCAATCGAGCGTGGCGAAGCGCGGCGCCTCGGACCCGGCGCCGCGCACCCCGAGCCCGAGCGCCGCGGCGGCGAGAAGGCCGCGCCGCGTGAGACGGGTCATCGCCGCCCCGCCGCCAGGCTCACCATTTGTAGGTGACCGTCGCGACCACGGTCCGTCCGTCGCCGTAATAGCAGCCGAAGAAGCCGCAGCTCGCCACATAGGTCTCGTCGAAAATGTTGTTGACGTTGAGCTGGGCCTTGAACGGGCCGCGCTCGTAATGGATCGCGGCATCGAACAGCGTGTCGGCGGCGAGCAGGATGCTGTTGTCGTCGAGGGCATAGCGGTCGCCGACATAGCGCACGCCGCCGCCGCCGCCGAAACCGGCAAACTGGCCGCTCGGCACGGTATAATCGAACCAGAGATTGGCCATGTTCTGCGGCACGTTGGCCGGCCGGTTGCCGGCATTGAGGCCCTGCGTGATCTCGGCATTCATATAGGTGTAATTGGCGATGAGGTTGAGCCCGTCGGCAAGGCTCGTGGTGGCCGACAGCTCGACGCCCTTCACCTGGACCTCGCCGGTCTGGGTCTGATAGCTGATGCCGCCGATCAGCTCCGAGGACAGGACGTTGGTCTGCTTGAGGTCGTAGAGCGCGGCGGTGAAGAAGCCGTTCCAGCCCACCGGCTGGTATTTGACGCCGAGTTCGTATTGCTCGCCCTTGGACGGCTGGAACGGGGCGCCGCCGAGCGCGGTCGGCATATTGCCGATCACCGGCTCGAACGAGGTGGAATAGCTGACATAAGGCGCGACGCCATTGTCGAACAGATAGGTGAGGCCGACCCGGCCGGTCAGCGCCTCGTCGTCCTGGTTCTGCACCGTATTGCCGAAGCTCGTCAGCGTGGTCGAATCGGTCGTGGCCCAGTCCTGCCGGAGGCCGACGGTGAGCATCCAATTGCCCAGCTTCATCTGGTCCTGGGCATAAAGGCCGGCTTGGCTGAGCACCCCGTCGACCAGCGAGACATAGGTCGGCGTGTTGAGGATGGACATGTTGTAGACGGGGAAGAAGATGTTGATCGGCGGCGCGCTGCCGAATTCGGTCGTGTTGCTCTGGCTGAAGTGGCGATAATCGAAGCCGAGCAGGAGGGTGTGGCTGATCGGGCCGGTCGAGACGTCGCCCTGGATCTGGGTGTCGATGGTGATGGTGTTCTGATCCTCGCCATTCACCGAGGTGCCGCGCTGCCCGATGGCGGGGTCGGTGGTGCTCAGGCCGCTGAAATAGAGGCTGCGATAATCCCAGTCGAGCTTCAGATAGCGCGCATTCTGGCGGACCTGCCAGGCGTCGTTGAACCGGTGCTCGAATTCATAGCCGATGCTGGCCAGCGTGCGGTCCGAGGAATCGAACGACGGGTCGCCGAGGAACAGGTTGCGCGACAGCAGATTCTCCGCCGGCGGGCCGACCGTATAGGCCGCCGGCAGTCCGACGGGCGTGCCGGACTGGTCGTACTGGACATTGGCGAGAATGGTGAAGCTGGTATCGTCGCTCGGCTTCCAGGTGATGGCCGGGGCGAAGAAATAGCGGTCGTCGTCGACCTGATCGGTCTGGGTTCCGCCCTGGCGCACCAGTCCGGTGAAGCGATAGGCGACGTCCGCCCCCGGGGCGAAGGCGCCGCCGAGATCGAAGGCGCCGCTATAGCGGCCGAACGTTCCCGCCTGGGCCTGGACTTCGCCCAGCGGATCCCAGACGGGACGCTTGCTGATCATGTTGATGAGGCCGCCAGGATTGCCCTGTCCGTACAGCACCGAGGCCGGGCCGCGCAGCACGTCGACGCGCTCGAGGCCGTACGGCTCGATCGACACCGCGCCGGCGTCGCGCATCAGCTTCAGCCCGTTGAGATACTGGCTGTTGGCGGCGGAGAATCCGCGGATGATCGGCGCATCGAAGCGCGGATCGGTGCCGAAAGGCTGGCCGAGCACGCCGGCGCTGTAGTCGAGCGCCTGGCCGACATTCTGCACGGCGCGGGCGTCCATCTGGTCGCGGGTCACCACCGAGATGGATTGCGGCACTTCGAGGATCGGGGTGTCGGTCTTCGAGCCGGTGAGGGTCTGGCGGGCGACATAGCCGTCGATCGGGCCGGTCGGCGATTGCCGGGTCGCGGTCGCCTCGACATTCACCTGTTCGAGCGCGATGGCCGTCGCGGCCTGCTGCGCCCGGGCCGACCCGGACACCAGGATCGCCCCGATGCCGGCGCCCGCCAGCACCACTGATCGTCCTAGACGGCGCGCCAATCCAGTCATTCTGTCATCCATCCGCCGCTTGCATTAGTTAAGAACAATTCAAATCTAATAGCCATTTCCGAAGACGTGGCGTTGTTCGTTCATACCAATGGCCTTTGCGAGGGGATTGTCCGTTCCTCTTGCGCTTTGATATTTTTTGGCTTGTTATTGCGCTGCATGACAGAAGCTTTGACGCTTGGCCACCGGGCGCGGCGCTCTTCATAGGAGTTCAAACTCATCTTCGGATCTGCTTCGGCCGGAAATGTGCGCGCGATGACGTTCAAGCCCCGCATGACGTCGCGGCTGGAAGGCATCACCGTCCTCGACGAATTGAGCTGGCGGCGCTGGAACGGCGTGGTCGCCGATGTCTGGCACGTGCGCTGCGCGGCCGGCGCGCGCGGGCACTATGTCTCGAACGATGCGCGGCTGTTCGTCGTGCTGGAGCGGCATGGCGGGTCGACCAATGTGCAATTGTCCGCCCATGGCACGGATGTGTCGCCCCACCCCACGCCGCATCATATGAGCTTCGTGCCGGCCCATATGCCGCTCTGGTCGCGCATCGACGAGCCGCTGCGTCTGCGCCATCTCGATCTGCATTTCGACGTCGCGACCTTGAGCGAGCGGCTGGGCGAGGACCTTGCGCCCGACCGTCTGGCGACGCCGCGTCTGGGCTTTGCCGACGACCGGCTGCTGGCCCTCGCCCGGCTGATCGCCGCCGAATGCAGCGAGCCGGGACGCCACGATCTTTATGGCGACAGCCTGGTCATGGCGCTGTTCATCGACGTGCTGCAGCTCGGCCGGGCGACGCCGGCCCGGCGCACGCCGCTGACCGAGCGCCAGCTGCGCCGGGTGACGGCCTTCATCGAGGAGAATTGCCTGCGCAACATCCGCCTCGGCGAACTGGCGGAGCTGACCGATCTGTCGCAATCCTATTTCAGCCACGCCTTCAAGGCGGCGACCGGCCTTCCCCCGCACCAGTGGCACATGAAGGCGCGCATGCGCCGGGTCGAGGCGATGCTGGCCCGGCCGGACCTGCCTTTGACCGAGATCGCGGCGGCGGCGGGCTTCGCCGATCAGGCGCATTTCACGCGGACGTTCCGCCGCCTCGCCGGGGTGACGCCGGCCGCCTGGCGGCGGGCGCAGCGCACGTGACGCCTCCGGAGCAAAGCATGACGCCTGGTGCCCCGATGTTCGCGCTCGACGGCGCGACCTATGCCATTCCCGGACGCGTCCTGCTGGAGCCGGTCACCCTGGAGATCCCGGCGCGGCGGGTGGTCGGCCTGATCGGGCACAACGGGTCCGGCAAATCGACCCTGCTCAAGCTTCTCGCGCGGCAGCAGCCGCTGACGGGCGGCACCATCCGCTTCGCCGGCACGCCCCTCGCGGCGTGGGGGCACCGGTCCTTCGCGCGCAAGGTCGCCTATCTCCCGCAGCAGACGCCCGCCGCCGCCGGCCTGCTGGTCAGGGAACTCGTCGCCCTCGGCCGCTATCCCTGGCATGGCGCACTCGGCCGGGTCACGGCGCAGGACCGCGCTAAGGTCGAGGAGGCATTGGTGCTGACCGGCCTCCTCCCATTCCGGGACCGGCTCGTGGACACGCTGTCGGGCGGCGAGCGGCAGCGGGTGTGGATCGCCATGCTGGTGGCGCAGGACCCCGCCTGCCTGCTGCTCGACGAGCCGATCTCGGCGCTCGACGTCGCCCATCAGATGGAGGTGCTGTCGCTGATCCAGCGCCTCGCCGACGAGCGCGGGATCGGCGTGGTGGTCGTCCTGCACGACGTGAACATGGCGGCGCGCTTCTGCGACGACATCGTGGCGCTGCGGGCCGGGCGGCTGCTGATGCGCGGCGGGCCGGACGACATCATGGATCCGGACGCGCTCGAGACGATCTACGACGTGCCGATGGGGATCATCCCGCACCCGGTGTCCGGCCGGCCGATGAGCTTCGTGCGATAGGGCGCCCGGCCTATTTCGGGCGCACGCGGTCGATCAGCGGGATGAAGCCCTGGAGGCTGGTCGCGACCCGCCGCGCCGCGATGGCGACCCAGGATCCGTCGGCGTCCGCGGCCAGGGCATTGAGGCGGCTGGCCTGGGCGCGGGCCTGCTCGTGGCTCGGATAGGTGCGGGCCTCGTCGAGGAAGAAGGCGCCGCCGGGCATCAGCCGCGCGGGGCCGGCATCGTAGCGGATCTCGGTCTCGATGCCGTCGAAGAACACCCAGGCCGATGGCGCCGACCGGACCCAGCGGGCCACGACATAGCCGCCGCCGACATCGCCCTGCACCGGACCCATCGCCGCGGCACGCCGCCGGTCGCCGCCGAGGAACGAGAAATCGAAAACCATGTCGCACACCTCAGGGCCGCTCCCGATCGGAGCGGCAGAACTCTTTCCCGGAACGCTTTCCCAGAACGTGGAGACGAGGGGCGCCCGGAGGGCGTCTCACCGTCTCCCTACGGAAGGTCGCTTCGCCCCCCCGACCGGACCAGCGTCCCCGAGGGGAGAGGCTGGCGAGGGATCAAGCCTGAGCCGGCTCGTTTGTTCCTGTGCCCGCATGTCGCAGGGTGACGTCAATAAGAGACGGCACTCAAATAGAGGCCGGCGGCGGGGGCCATGGGGCCGCAGCGCGCCCGGTCGCAGGCGTGGAGCGCGGCTTCGAGATCGTCGGCACTCCACCGGCCTTCGCCGACCCGCATCAGGGAGCCGACCATGGAGCGGACCTGATGATGCAGGAAGGAGCGGGCCGAGGCGGTGACGCGGATTTCCGTGCCGTGCCGTTCGACGTCGAGCTGGTCCAGGGTCTTCACCGGCGACGCGGCCTGGCATTCGGCGGCGCGGAAGGTCGTGAAATCGTGCCGGCCGAGCAGGCGCTGCGCGGCGTCGTGCATCGCCGCCGCATCGAGCGGCTGGGGCACCCGCCACGCCCGGTCGCGGTCGAGGGTGAGATCGGCGCGGCGATTGACCAGCCGGTAGAGATAATGCCGCTTCACCGCCGAGAAGCGCGCGTCGAACTCCGCCGCCGCCCGTTCGGCCGCGACCACCGCGACGGGGTGGGGGCGCAGATGCGCGGTGAGGCCGTCGCGTACCGTATCCGGCCGCCAGTCGCGGGTGAGATCGATATGGGCCACCTGGCCGATCGCGTGCACGCCGGCATCCGTCCGGCCGGCGCCGGCGACCACGACGCGTTCCCCCGAGAGGCGCTCGATCGCGTCGGTCAGCACACTCTGAACGGTCGCGTGACCGGCCTGCATCTGCCAGCCGGCGAAGGGCGTGCCGTCATATTCGATGACGAGCTTGTAGCGGGGCATCGGCCGCCTCAGCCGAGGCGGGACCCGGCGGGCAGCGCCGCGCCGTTCCGGAACGCGTCCGCCGCCATGGGCTGCTTGCCCGCGCGCTGCACCTGGACGAGCCGGACGGCGCCGTCGCCGCAGGCGATCAGGAGCCCGTCATCCAGAATTTCGCCGGGCGCGCCGGCGCCCGTTCCGAGGGTCGCGCGCAGCACCTTGACGCGCGTGCCGTCCGCCAAAGCGAACCAGGCGCCGGGAAACGGCGCGAGGCCGCGGATCCGATTGTGCACCTCGGCGGCGGGCCGGGCCCAGTCGATCCGCGCCTCGTCCTTGCCGATCTTGTGGGCATAGAGGATGCCGGTCTCCGGCTGCGGCTTGAAGTCGAGACCGCCGCGTTCCAGCGCCGCGAGCGCCCGGCCCATCAGATCGGCGCCGATCACCATCAGGGCGTCGTGCACGTCGCCGGCGCTCTGGTCCGGACCGATCGCGATCCGCTCCATCAGCCCGACCGGGCCGGTATCGAGTCCGGCTTCCATCCGCATCACCGCGACGCCGGTCTCCGGATCGCCGGCCATCACCGCGCGCTGGATCGGCGCGGCGCCGCGCCAGCGCGGCAGCAGCGAGGCATGAAGATTGAGGCAGCCGAGCGCGGGCGCGTCCAGCACCGCCTGCGGCAGGATCAGGCCATAGGCCACGACCACCGCGACATCGGCGCCGAAATCGCGCATCTGCGCCGCGGCCGCATCGCCGCGCAAACTGGCCGGGGTGAAGACCGGAATGCCGAACCGCTCCGCCACCGCATGGACCGGGGAGGGGACGAGGTCGAGGCCGCGCCGGCCGCCGGGCGCCGGAGGCCGGGTGAAGACCGCCGCGACGTCGTGGCCGCGCCCGACCAGTTCGGTGAGGGTCGGCACGGCGAAATCGGGCGTCCCCATGAAGATGATGCGCATTCGGTCCCGTCTGGCTTTTGCGTCCGGCTCCGGCGTCGCGCGCGGCGTCGGCTCGGCGTCTGGCTTGCTTGCGGCTCAGCCGGCGGTCTCGCGCTTTGCCGCCTTGACGAATTTCTTGGTGACGCGGTCGCGCTTCAGCTTGGACAAATGATCGATGAAGAGCACGCCGTTGAGATGGTCGATCTCGTGCTGAATGCAGGTCGCGAGAAGGCCGCTCGCCGCCCGCTCGACGCTTTTGCCGTCGAGCGTGGTGTAGCGCACCGTCACCTCCGCCGGCCGCTCCACCTCCTCGTAATAATCGGGGATCGACAGGCAGCCTTCATTGTAGATCGACAGCGCTTCCGAAACCGAGACGATTTCCGGGTTGATCAGGGCGAGCGGTTGCTTGGGCTCGTCGTCCCGCGCGATGTCGATCGTCACCACGCGCTTCAGCACGCCGACCTGGGGGGCTGCCAGGCCGATGCCCGGCGCGTCGTACATGGTCTCGAACATGTCGGCGACCAACGCCCGCGTCTGCGCATCGACGGTCTCGACCGGAGCGCAGATCTGCCGGAGCTTCGGCTCCGGTATAATGAGGATTGGACGTAGGGCCATGCTTGGCAGATAGGCGAAGCCGCAGCACCCGTCAACATGTTCGCCCTTTGTTCGGTGGACGGAATCGTCTAAGAGGGCAGGATGCGCGACACTCTCTTCCAGATCGGGGATCTCCCCGTTTCCTTCGGCCTGTTTCTGGCTGTGTGCGGCGGGTTTGCTCTGCTGCTGCTCTCGGTCCAACTGGTCGCCGCGCGCCGGGCTTCGGCGTCGCGGGCGGCGGAGGCGGAAGAGATGGCCGCCCATGCGCGGGAACTCGAAGCGCGCCTGCGGGATCTGGCGCGGATCCAGGCCGAGACCACCGGACGGGTGCAGAGCATGGCGGAGGTGCTGGCGCAGCGCCAGAGCGACCTCGCGCGGGCGGTCTCGGAGCGTCTCGATTCGACGTCGCACCGGCTGGGGGAGAGCTTTTCCACCGCCGCGCGCGCCACCCATGAGAGCCTGACGAAGCTCGCGGAGCGGCTCGTCATGGTGGAAAAGGCGGAGAAGAGCCTCGCCGACCTCTCGACCCAGGTGGTGTCGCTGCGCGACACGCTGTCGAACAAGCAGGCGCGCGGCGCCTTCGGCCAGGCGCGGATGGAGGCCATTGTCGCCGACGGCCTGCCCAAGGGCAGCTTCGCCTTCCAATATACCCTTTCCAATGGAAAGCGTCCCGATTGCGCGGTGTTTCTGCCGGGTGATTCGCGCCCGCTGCTGCTCGACGCGAAGTTTCCGCTGGAAAGCGTGACCGCGTTTCGCGAGGCGCCCTCGCCCGAGGCGCGCAAGGCGGCGGCGGCGCGCCTGACGACGGACATGATGAAGCACGTGACCGACGTCGCCGAACGCTACCTCGTGCCGGGCGAGACCCAAGATATCGCCTTGATCTTCGTGCCGTCCGAATCGGTCTATGCCGAGCTGCACGAGAGCTTCGACGCGGTGATCCAGCGCGCCTTCCGCGCCCGCGTGGTGATCGTCTCGCCATCGCTTCTGATGCTGGCGATCCAGGTGGTTCAGGCCATCTCCAAGGATGCCCGGATGCGCGCCCAGGCCGACCGCATCCGCACCGAAGTCGGCGCGCTGGTGGCGGACGTCACCCGCCTGCGCGACCGGGTCGGCGACCTCTCCAAGCATTTCGGGCAGGTCGGCGACGATGTCGCGAAGGTGATGGTGTCCGCCGACAAGATCGCCAAGCGCGGGATGCGCCTCGAACTGCTCGAGTTCGAAGACCCGCCGGCGCCCGTTGCCGCGGCGGCGGTCGATGACCTCGCATTGGGCCTCGGCGCCCGCGGGGCGGCGGAATAGCGGTTTGCCGGCTTATTTGTTTTTCGGAGTCGCAGGGCGTTTTTGCTCCTTTTACCCTGCGTCAGACGCGTGCGCGATCCGGCTTGCACCGGCGCACAGGGCCGCTAGCTTCATCTGAACGTCATGAATCGGTGGCGGACCGCGAAGGCGCGGGCGCCGCGGGGTTGAAGGATCAGATGCCCGAATTGCCCGAGGTGGAAACGGTCCGCCGCGGCCTCCTGCCCGTTCTCCAAGGTGCGGTCATCGAGCAGGCGGAGGCGCGGCGCCCCGATCTGCGCTGGCCGCTTCCCGAGAATTTCGCCGATCGCCTCGCCGGCCGCCGCATCGAGGCGGTGGGACGGCGCGCGAAATATCTCCTCGCGGACCTCGACGGGGGCGAAGTCCTGATCCTGCATCTCGGCATGTCCGGCTCGATCCGGATCGAGGGCTGGGAGGGATCGCGCGCCAGCCGGCCCGGGGCCTTCCATCACCCGCGCGGCGCGCCCGGCCCCCACGACCATGTCGTCCTCCATCTGGCCGGCGGCGCGACGCTCACCTTCAACGATCCGCGCCGGTTCGGTGCGATCCTCCTCGTCCCCTATGACCGGCTCGACAGCCATCCGCTGCTGCGCAATCTGGGGCCGGAGCCGCTCGGGAATACCTTCCACGCCGCCTATCTCGCCGAGGTCTGTGCCGGGCGGCGCACCAGCCTGAAGGCGGCCCTGCTCGACCAGAAGGTCGTGGCGGGCCTCGGCAACATCTATGTCTGCGAGGCGCTGAACCGCGCCCGCCTGTCGCCGCGCCGGCTGGCCTCCACCCTCGCCACGCGCAGCGGCGCGCCGACGCTGCGGGCGGAGCGCCTGGTCGTCGCGATCCGCGACGTGCTGCGGGAGGCGATCCTGGCGGGGGGCTCGAGCCTGCGGGACCACCGGCGGGTCGACGGGGAACTCGGCTATTTCCAGCATGCGTTCCGCGTCTATGACCGCGAAGGGAAGGCCTGCCCGACCTATCGCTGTCCGGGCACGGTCGCGCGCATCGTCCAGAGTGCCCGCTCCACCTTCTTCTGCCCGAAGTGCCAGCGCTGAGGTGGAGCCTTTCCTTCGCCGCGCATCGTGCTTTAGAGGAGACGGGACGCACGCGCCGCGATCCGGGAGGAAGCCATGACCTATGAGACGGTGAAGGTTGAGACGCACGGCCGGGTCGGGCTGATCCGGTTCGACCGCCCGCAGGCGATGAATGCGATCAATATCCAGCTGATCCGCGATCTTTCCGCCGCGCTCGACGCGCTGGAGGGCGATCGCGGGATCGGCTGCCTCGTCCTGACCGGCTCGGAGCGCGCCTTCGCCGCCGGGGCGGACATCAAGGAGATGCAGAACTTCACCTATCCCGACACCTATCTCGACGATTTCATCACCTCCTGGGAGCGGCTGTCGCGCACCCGCAAGCCGATAATCGCCGCGGTGGCCGGCTTCGCGCTCGGCGGCGGGTGCGAACTCGCGATGATGTGCGACTTCATCCTGGCGGCGGACACCGCCAAATTCGGCCAGCCGGAAATCCGCCTCGGCGTGATGCCGGGATCGGGCGGCACGCAGCGGCTCGCGCGCTTCGTGGGCAAGTCCAAGGCGATGGAAATGTGCCTGACGGGGCGGATGATGGACGCCGTCGAGGCCGAGCGGTGCGGGCTGGTGTCGCGCATCGTGCCCGCGGCCGATCTGGTCGCCGAGGCGCTGAAGGTCGCCGGCGCGATCGCCGACATGTCGCTGCCGGTCGCCATGATGACCAAAGAGAGCGTCAACCGCGCCTTCGAAACCAGCCTCGCGGAAGGGGTGCGATTCGAGCGGCGGCTGTTCCAGTCGCAATTCGCGCTCGCCGACCAGAAGGAAGGCATGGCCGCCTTCATCGCCAAGCGCCCGCCGAACTTCAACGCCGGCTGAGCCGCCGGCCGGGGCGCCGGGGTGCCGGTGGGGGAACGGGGCGGAATTTCGCGCCCTCCCGCGCGCGCCCGTTGACAAGCCCCGACCCTCTCCCTTATGTGACGCCTCCCGCCGGTCCTCGGACCGGCGCGGCCCAGGTGGCGGAATTGGTAGACGCGCTGGTTTCAGGTACCAGTGGGTAACACCGTGGAGGTTCGAGTCCTCTCCTGGGCACCATCGGCTTGTTCGGCCATTGATTTCATTGGTGTTTTTTCGGTTTTTCCCTCTCCTGGGCACCATCGGCTTGTTCGGCCATTGATTTCATTGGTGTTTTTTCGGTTTTTCCCTCTCCTGGGCACCAATCGACCTTGTCTCTGAAGGTCAGGCACTCCCGAAAATCGCTGAAAATGCTGGATGTCCCGAACCGACAGGTCCGGGACGGTCCGGCTTTTTCCATTGTCCGCGGACGGGGCGCCCCCGGCGGAATAGGCCAACGCCCTTGTAAAGCCACTCTTGCCTTCCATATACCATCCACACGGATGGCGTGGGGAGGGAAGGTCAGAATGGCTTTGGTAAAAATGCCGGCCGGCGGGAAGGTGGCGGAGAGCGAGAAGATCACCATCAATCTCGGCCATGTCGATCTCGGGCAGGTCGACCTCCTGGTCGCGGAGCGGTTCTATTCCAACCGCACGGACTTCATCCGCACCGCGATCCGCAACCAGCTCGACCGCCACGCCGATGCGGTCAGGAAGGCGGTCGATGTCCATCGCCTCGAACTCGGGCTGCGCCATTATGGCCGCACCGACCTTGAAGCGGCGCAAGCGGCGGGGCAGAAGCTGCACATCCAGGTTCTTGGACTCGCGGTGATCGATGCCGACGTGTCCCCCGACCTCGCCCGCGACACCATCGCCTCCATCCGCGTGCTCGGGGCGCTCCAAGCGAGCCATGCGGTCAAGGCCGCCTTGAGCGGACGCATTCTTTGACGTTTCCGTCCGCGGCGACGCCTTTCCTCCTGTGGAAGCTGATTTCATGACCAAGCCCTTGCCGACCGTCGACATGTTCGAAGTCACCCGCCTCACCCGCGCGGGGCGGCTCACCGAAGCCATGGCCATGCTGCGCGGGACCGACCCCGCCGCCGCGCCTGCCGGGGCGGAGGCGCCCGCGGACGGTCCGCGCACCCTCGATCTCACGCCTCCGGACGGCGACGATGCGGTCTGGACCCTGTCCGGGGCGACGGCGCGGCGCGCCGCCGGCCTCGCCGAAAAATCGCTGCCGGAGGGCATGAAAGCGTGGCGGGACCGGCTTCCGCCGGCGCTCGGCGACGGCGATGCCGACCGGTACGGGCCCGCGGTTGCACCCGGCGCGCGCTTCGAGACGCGCACCTTCACCAATGAAGCGGGAAGCCGCGCCTACCGGCTCTATGTCCCGAGCCGCTTCCGCGGGGCGCCCCTGCCCTTGATCGTCATGCTGCACGGCTGCACGCAATCGCCCGACGATTTTGCCGCCGGCACGCGCATGAACGAGGTCGCCGAGGAGCACGGCATCCTGGTGGCCTATCCCGCGCAGTCCAAGTCGGCGAACGCCTCGAAATGCTGGAACTGGTTCAACGGCGCCGACCAGCAGCGCGATCGCGGCGAACCCTCGCTGATCGCCGGGATCACGCGCGAGATCCTCGCGGCCTTCCCGGTGCCGGCCGGCCGGGTCTATGTCGCCGGGCTGTCGGCGGGCGGCGCCGCCGCAGCGGTGATGGGAGAGACCTATCCCGATCTGTTCGCCGCCGTCGGCGTGCATTCCGGGCTGGCCTGCGGCGCGGCGAGCGATGTCGCCTCCGCGTTCGGCGCCATGCGGGGCGGCGCGTCGGGGGGATCGCCGCGCCGGGCGTCCGGCAAAGGCCTGCCGACCATCGTCTTCCACGGCGACCGCGACTCGACGGTGAACCCGGTCAATGCCGATCAGGTGATCGCCCAGGCCCAGGCCGAGGCGGCGCTTCCCACCACCGTCAGCCAGGGCACGACGCCCGCCGGCATGCGGTTCACCCGCAAGGTCGCGACCGACGCGGCCGGCCGCGCGGTGCTGGAGCAATGGACGCTGCACGGGGCGGGGCATGCCTGGTCCGGCGGCAGCCCGGCCGGCTCCTATACCGATCCGAACGGGCCCGACGCGAGCCGGGAAATGGCCCGGTTCTTCCTGCAGGCCGCGCCTGGGGCGTGACGGGTCCGCGACAGGGCCGTGCCGGACCGCGGCGGCATCGCCCTCCTGCACGCCGCGCCCGGCGCGGTGTCGAAGTATAGATAGCCGGGTCAAGGCTACGCCTTAGTCTATTCTTACAAAAACTTTCATCTCCGCTTTGAAAAGAGCCTATGGAAATTCTCGGCGCGGAAACTATTATGCGGCCCGATTGCTCATAGGTTCCGATTTCGAGAGGGCTGCGGGATGTCGACCCCCTATATTCCTTTGGACCCGTTGTTCGCGCAACAATGGCATCTTTACAATTGGGGGCAGGACATTCTCGGTCTGCCCCAGGTGCCGGGCGCCTATCGCAACGACATCAATGTGACGCGGGTCTGGACCGATTATACCGGCGCGGGCGTGCTGGTCGGCATCGAAGACGGCGGATTCCAGGTCGAGCACCCCGACCTCGCGCCGAATTATGTCGCCGACAAATCCTACAATCTCGACACCAACGCGCTCGGTCCGGCGGTGGACGCCCACGGCACTTCGACCATGGGCCTGATCGCCGCCGCCGAGAACGGCATCGGCGGCGTCGGCGTCGCCTTCGGCGCGCAGGCGATCGGCTACAGTTCGAGCGATGCGCGGCTCCCCTCGAACTTCATCACGGCCGTCGCCCACATGTTGTTGGACGGCGTCGACGTCAGCTCCAACAGCTGGGGGGGTCCGGATATCCACCATTTCCGGGACGAGCGGCTGGCTTATGCCAATGCCGTCCTCAGCCTCGCCCAGATGGGGCGGGATGGCCTCGGAACGGTGACGCTGTTCGCCGGCGGCAACGACCGGGCGGAGGGCGAGAACACCAATTATTCGGTCTTCACCTCCTCGCCTTACGCCATCACCATCGCGGCGGCCAATGTCGACGGCACCGTGACCAGCTATTCGACGCCGGGGGCGAGCATCCTCGTCGCGGCACCGGGAAGCGGGAGCAATCCGAACTCCGGCAATTCCAACACCATTCCGAGCATCGTCACCACCGATCTCCTCGGCACGGCCGGCTATAACAAGCTGCCGGACGGCGACTATTCCAACGTCCTCGACACCACCCCCGTCGGCGAGGACGAGGTGCGCGCCGCCGGCTTCAACGGCACCTCCGCGGCGACGCCGATCGCCGCCGGCGTCGTGGCGTTGATGCTGGAGGCCAATCCCCTCCTCGGCTATCGCGACGTGCAGGAAATCCTGGCCTATAGCGCCAAGGCCGCGGAGGGCGTCGCCACCTGGACGGCCAACGGCGCCACCGACTGGAACGGCGGCGGCCATCTCTACAGCAACGATCTGGGCTTCGGAAACATCGACGCCCTGGGGGCGGTGCGCCTCGCCGAAACCTGGCAGAAGCAGAGCACCTTCGACAATCTCGTGAAGGCCAAGGCCGAATTCACCACCCCGACCACCTTCATCACGCCCGGCGCCCCGCAGACCTTCACCGTGCGCTTCACCGAGGCGCTGCGGGTTCAGCATGCGACCATCGATTTCAGCTTCATCGCGCAGCCGGGGGTGACCAGCTTCGACGGGCTCAGCTTCACGCTCACCGGCCCGAACGGTCACGCCGTCAGCCTGTTCCCGACCCCGGCGACCCCCGTCGCGGTGGAGGAGAACCAGCTCTTCCTCACCGTCGACACAGTGCACGACTGGGGCGAGCTCAGCACGTCGGGCGACTGGACCCTGACGATCACCCAGACCGGCACCAGCTACGGCTTCCTCGTTCCGAAAGCCGAGCTGACGCTGTACGGCGACGCGGCCGGGGCCGGCGAGACCTTCATCTATACCGACGATTATGCCCGTCTGGGCGCGGCGGAAGCCGACCGGGCGATCCTCGGCGCGACCACCGTGGGCCCGCACACCCTCAACGCGGCGGCGGTGACGTCCGACACGACGATCGACCTGTCGCAGCACATGGCGACGATCGCCGGGGTGGCGACGACGATCGGCAGCAGCATGGTGTTTGCGAGCCTGGTCACGGGCGACGGCAACGACACTCTGGTCGGCGATGCGGGGGACACGACGGTCTTCTCCGGGCGCGGCATCAACACCGTGGATGGCGGGGCGGGCGTCGATACGCTGTGGCTGCTGAAGGGCGTCGGCGAGTATGTTCAGGCCGGCTACGGCACCGAAATCGTGCTCTACGGGGCGGCCAGCCAGGACATTCTCACCGGCATCGAGGCGCTCAAATTCGCCGACGGCACGCTCACCTTCGGCACCGATCCGATGGTGAACGAGGTGTTCTATGCCTTCCGCAATCCCGATCTGTTCGCGGCCGGGGTGGTGGCGGACGTGCATTATGCCGATGTCGGCTGGCGCGAGGGGCTCGACCCGAATGCCTGGTTCGACACGACGGCCTATCTCGCCAAGAATGCCGATGTCGCGGCGGCGGGGATCAATCCGCTGGTGCATTTCGAGCAGAACGGCTGGTGGGAGGGGCGCGATCCCTCGGTCAATTTCGACGTCTCGCTCTATCTGGCGTTCAATCCGGACGTCGCGGCGGCGGGCATGGATCCGCTGCTGCATTATCTGCAATACGGCATCGTCGAGGGGCGCCAGACCAGCGTCGTGGTCGACGGCGCCCATCTCCAGGGCGATTTCGACGCCACTTATTATCTGCTGGCGAATTCCGACGTCGCCTTGGCGGGAGCGGACGCGTTCACGCATTACCAGCAATATGGCTGGAAGGAAGGGCGCCGGGCGGACGCCTATTTCGACACCTCCTTCTATCTCGCGCAATATGCCGACGTGGCGGCGGCGGGGATCAACCCGCTGACGCATTTCGAGACCTATGGCTGGCACGAGGGCCGCAACCCCTCGCAGGATTTCGACACCAGCGCCTATCTCGCGGCCTATGCCGACGTCGCGGCGGCGGGCATCGACCCGCTGGAACATTATCTGCGCTACGGGCTCGAAGAAGGCCGCTCCTCCTTCGCCTGGGACCTCGTCTGATCTTTTCGGATCGATACATTCCGGCGCAGGAGACATTCCGGTGCCGCAATCGGAAGGCATGGGCCGATCGGCTTGCAGAGCACGCTGATCGGCCGATGCCGGGGGCGCAATCGCGGTCACATGCGTTGCGGCGTGGCCGGTCTCGGGTCATGCGGTGACGGATAGGTCCGGGGGACGATTTCAATGACGACGCGTTATATTCCGTCCGATCCGTTATTTGCCCAGCAATGGCATCTCTACAATTGGGGCCAGGATATTTACGGGCTTCCGCAGGCGCCGGGGGCCTATCGATACGACATCAACGTCACGGGCGTCTGGCCCGACTATACCGGGACCGGCGTTGTGGTCGGCGTTCTGGACGGCGGGTTCCAGCCGAAGCATCCGGACCTCGAGGCCAATTATCTTCTCGCGCCGTCGGAAGCCTATTTCAGCAGCGACAAACGGGCGATCGATCGGTCGCACGGTGTCGCCGCCATCGGCCTCGTCATCGCCGCGGAGAATGACGTCGGCGGCGTCGGCGTCGCCTATGGGGCGGACGGCATCGGCTACACCCACTTCAGCGAAGTGACGTCCTTCATTCGCGCCTCAACCTATATGTTGCTCGACGGCGTCGATGTGAACAGCAACAGTTGGGGCCTGCCGGGTCCCCATACCCTGCTTCAGCGCCAGGCGTTTGAAACGGCGCTGGTCAATCTGGTGGAACTCGGGCGGTCCGGTCTCGGCACCGTAAGTCTGTTCGCGGCCGGAAACGAGCGGACGAGCCATTCCGACACCAACGGCAATCCCTCCAGCAGCTCGCCCTACGGCATCACGATCGCGGCGGCGAGCATCGACGGAACGGTCACCAGCTATTCGACGCCCGGTGCCAGCATTCTCGTCGCAGCCCCAGGCAGCGGATTCGACACGGCTTTGAACGCGAAGGAAGTTCAAAGCATCGTCACGACCGATCTGATCGGCGCGGACGGGTACAACAAGACCGCCGGAGAGGCCGGAAACTACACCAACATCTTGGGGTCCGGTTTCAGCGGGACTTCGGCGGCCACGCCGATCGTGTCCGGCGTGGTCGCCTTGATGCTGGAGGCCAACCCCAATCTCGGCTATCGCGACGTCCAGGAGATCCTCGCCTACAGTGCCAGATCACCCGACGCCGTCGGAAGCTGGAGCACAAATGGCGCCACCGACTGGAATGGCGGTGGACATCGCTACAACCATGATCTGGGCTTCGGGCTGGTCGACGCGCTCGCCGCCGTCCGCCTCGCCGAAACCTGGCAGAAGCAGAGCACCTACGGCAATCTCGTCACCCAGACGGCAAGTTTTCCGGCCGATGATCCGTTCGCGGGAATGTCCCGGGTCGAAGCCGGCGCGACGGCCACATTCCGCGTTCAAATCGAGGCGTCCATTCGGGTCCAGCATGCCGTGGTCCGGCTCTCGCACGAGCCGGTCGGCCCCACGCTTCAAGGCGTTACGGTGACGTTGACCGGTCCCGACGGCCGGACCACCAGCACCCTTCTGAATGCGGCCACCGCGATCGATGCGTCCGCGGGGGTCTTCGTCTTCGACACGGTGCATGATTGGGGGCAGTCGAGCGTCGGGGAATGGACCCTGACGATCGCCAACAATTCCAGCCAGGCGTTGGAAATCGCGTCCACTCTGAACCTATTGGGGGACACGCCCACGGCGGGCGAGACCTTCATCTATACGGATGCGTACGGCGATCTTGCCGGCGCCGAATCCGCCCGCGCCGTCCTCGACGCCGCGAGCCCCGGCCCGCACACCCTCAATGCGGCGGCGGTGACGTTCGACACGACGATCGACCTGTCGCAGCACATGGCGACGATCGCCGGGGTGGCGACGACGATCGGCAGCAGCATGGTGTTTGCGAGCCTGATCACCGGCGACGGCAACGACACTCTGGTCGGCGATGCCGGGGACACGACGGTCTTCTCCGGGCGCGGCATCAACACCGTGGATGGCGGGGCGGGCGCCGATACGCTGTGGCTGCTGAAGGGCGTCGGCGAGTATGTTCAGGCCGGCTACGGCACCGAAATCGTGCTCTACGGGGCGGCCAGCCAGGACATTCTCACCGGCATCGAGGCGCTCAAATTCGCCGACGGCACG
Organism: Aquabacter spiritensis; assembly: GCF_004346185.1. GTDB lineage: Bacteria > Pseudomonadota > Alphaproteobacteria > Rhizobiales > Xanthobacteraceae > Aquabacter > Aquabacter spiritensis. The sequence continues at coordinate 52,419 of NZ_SMAI01000004.1, forward strand.
CTCACCTTCGGCACCGATCCGATGGTGAACGAGGTGTTCTACGCCTTCCGCAATCCCGATCTGTTCGCGGCCGGGGTGGTGGCGGACGTGCATTATGCCGATGTCGGCTGGCGCGAGGGGCTCGACCCCAATGCCTGGTTCGACACCTCGGCCTATCTCGCCAAGAATCCCGACGTCGCGGCGGCGGGGATCAATCCGCTGGTGCATTTCGAGCAGAACGGCTGGTGGGAGGGCCGCGATCCCTCGGTCAATTTCGACGTCTCGCTCTATCTGGCGTTCAATCCGGACGTCGCGGCGGCCGGCATGGATCCGCTGCTGCATTATCTGCAATACGGCATCGTCGAGGGGCGCCAGACCAGCATGGTGGTGGACGGCGCCCATCTCCAGGGGGATTTCGACGCCACTTATTATCTGCTGGCGAATTCGGACGTCGCTCTGGCCGGGGTCGACGCGTTCACGCATTACCAGCAATATGGCTGGAAGGAGGGGCGCCGGGCGGACGCCTATTTCGACACCTCCTTCTATCTCGCGCAGAATGCCGACGTGGCGGCGGCGGGGATCAACCCGCTGACGCATTTCGAGACCTATGGCTGGCACGAGGGCCGCAACCCGTCGCAGGATTTCGACACCAGCGCCTATCTCGCGGCCTATGCCGACGTCGCGGCCGCGGGCATCGACCCGCTGGAGCACTATCTGCGCTACGGCCTCGAAGAAGGCCGCTCCTCCTTCGCCTGGGACCTCGTCTGAGGGGGTGATGGCTGATGCGGGCTTGCCTGAAGTGGGACTTGCCCATGTCGATGTCGGCGTGACCGGGTCCCGCCGACATCGACGACGGTCGGCCGCGCGTGCCGAACCCAATGGACGGGGAGCCTGACCGATCAGACTGAAACAACCTGATCGGTTAGGCCTTGAATTTTTTGGACACCGCTTTCTCTAGCCCCACGCGCGGTTGTTCAATTTGGCGATGCGACGCGGAGTCCCAAGTCAGCCCTCCTCGTGTCTTCTCATTTCAGCGTATCCGAATTTTTCTTTCAAAAATTTCAACGTTCTTCCGTGCGTCTTTGGGTGGAGTTTTGCGCCGGAATACCTATGATCCCGGTCGATTTGAATGATTGGGCGGATTTCGGAGATAAATTCAATGGCTACGCGCTATCTGCCTTTGGATCCGCTGTTTGCGCAGCAGTGGCACCTTTACAATTGGGGACAAGATATACTGGGCCTGCCGCAAGATCCCGGTGCGTATCGCAATGACATAAACGTCACCGGGGTCTGGACCGATTACACCGGAAAAGGCGTCACGGTCGGCGTCGAGGACGACGGGTTTCAGGGGTCGCATCCCGACCTTGCGGCGAACTATTTGGCCGATCTGTCCTATAATCTTATGACGGATTTGCCCGGAGCGGCCGTGGCGTCGCACGGTACGGCCACCATGGGCCTCATCGTGGCGGCGCAGAATGGGCAGGGCGGCGTCGGCGTGGCCTATGACGCGCAAGCTATCGGCTACAGCAGCGCCGGCTTCGCAGAGCTCCCCTACAATTTCATCAAGGCTGCCGCGCACATGCTGGCGGACGGGGTGGACGTCAGCAGCAACAGCTGGGGCATGGAGTCCAGAACGCTGTTCGCCTCGGCGCCTTTGCAGACGATGTTCAACAATACGGCGCAGACCCTGGTCCAGATCGGCCGTGACGGGCTCGGCACGGTGACGGTGTTCTCGGCGGGAAATGGACGCGCCGCGTTCGAGAATACCATCTTCACGCCCACCGGCTCGTCGCCCTACGTCATCTCCGTCGCCGCAGCGAATATCGACGGCACGGTGACGAGCTATTCGACACCCGGACCCGGCATTCTCGTCGCGGCGCCCGGAAGCGGCGGCGCAGCCACCGGCACGGCCAAGGACATTGCAAGCATCGTCACCACCGATTTGCTGGGCACGCCCGGCTTCAACAGGGAGGAGGACGGGGACTATACCAATGTCAGCGGCGGGTCGGCCGGAAGCGTGGGATTCAACGGGACCTCGGCGTCCGCACCGATCGTGGCCGGCGTCGTCGCGTTGATGCTGGAGGCCAATCCCCTCCTCGGCTATCGCGACGTGCAGGAGATTCTCGCCTACAGCGCCAAGACGCCGGCCGAGGTCGCGACCTGGAGCGCCAACAGCGCGACCGATTGGAACGGTGGCGGCCGTCTCTACAACAACGATCTCGGCTTCGGCCTGGTCGATGCCCTCGCCGCTGTCCGCCTCGCCGAGACGTGGCAGAAGCAGAGCACCTTCGCCAATATCACCAAGCAGACCGGGAGCTTCACCAGCGGTCCGCTCGTCTTGGACTCCAATACGACCCGCAGCTTGACCCTGGGCTTCCAGGAGGCGGTGCGGGTTCAGCACGCGACATTGGCCATTGACATCATAATGGGCGCGGGCGCGGACTTGGCCGATGTGTCCTTGACGCTGTCCGGTCCAGGTGGCCACACCAGCACGGTGTTTTTGGATGCGTCGCTCTACCCGCCGTTTACATCGAGTGCTCTGACGCAGCTGACCTATACGTTCGACACCCTGCACAATTGGGGCGAGATCAGCAATTCCGGCCAGTGGACGTTGACCGTCAACAATGCCAATGCCGCGGAAGTCCGGCTCGATGCCTCTCTGGTGTTGCTCGGCGACGCGGCCGGGGCCGGCGAGACCTTCATCTATACCGACGATTATGCCCGTCTGGGCGCGGCGGAAGCCGACCGGGCGATCCTCGGCGCGACCACCGTGGGCCCGCACACCCTCAATGCGGCGGCGGTGACGTCCGACACGACGATCGACCTGTCGCAGCACATGGCGACGATCGCCGGGGTGGCGACGACGATCGGCAGCAGCATGGTGTTTGCGAGCCTGGTCACCGGCGACGGCAACGACACTCTGGTCGGCGATGCGGGGGACACGACGGTCTTCTCCGGGCGCGGCATCAACACCGTGGACGGCGGGGCGGGCGCCGATACGCTGTGGCTGCTGAAGGGCGTCGGCGAGTATCTGCAGGCCGGCTACGGCACCGAAATCGTGCTGTACGGCGCGGCCAGCCAGGACATTCTCACCGGCATCGAGGCGCTCAAATTCGCCGACGGCACGCTCACTTTCGGCACCGATCCGATGGTGAACGAGGTGTTTTACGCCTTCCGCAATCCCGATCTGTTCGCGGCCGGGGTGGTGGCGGACGTGCATTATGCCGATGTCGGCTGGCGCGAGGGGCTCGACCCGAATGCCTGGTTCGACACCTCGGCCTATCTCGCCAAGAATCCCGACGTCGCGGCGGCGGGGATCAATCCGCTGGTGCATTACGAGCAGAACGGCTGGTGGGAGGGCCGCGATCCCTCGGTCAATTTCGACGTCTCGCTCTATCTGGCGTTCAATCCGGACGTCGCGGCGGCGGGCATGGATCCGCTGCTGCATTATCTGCAATACGGCATCGTCGAGGGGCGCCAGACCAGCATGGTGGTGGACGGCGCCCATCTCCAGGGCGATTTTGACGCCACTTATTATCTGCTGGCGAATTCGGACGTCGCTCTGGCCGGGGTCGACGCGTTCACGCATTACCAGCAATATGGCTGGATGGAGGGGCGCCGGGCGGACGCCTATTTCGACACCTCCTTCTATCTCGCGCAGAATGCCGACGTGGCGGCGGCGGGGATCAACCCGCTGACGCATTTCGAGACCTATGGCTGGCACGAGGGCCGCAACCCGTCGCAGGATTTCGACACCAGCGCCTATCTCGCGGCCTATGCCGACGTCGCGGCCGCGGGCATCGACCCGCTGGAGCACTATCTGCGCTACGGCCTCGAAGAAGGCCGCTCCTCCTTCGCCTGGGACCTCGTCTGAGGGGCGACGTTTGACGCGGCCCCTTGCGCGATCCGATCGGCGCGATCGGATCGCGCCCGCCATCAGTCCGGTGCCGAAATCTCCCGCGCGACCGCGCCGATCAGCGCCCGCAGCCAGCGATGCGCGGGATCGTGGCGGTAGCGGACGTGCCAGGCCATCTCGACCGGGAAGGTGCCGAGATCGACCGGAGTGGGCAGCACCTTCAGCCGGGTGTCGTGGGCGAGCCGGCGGCAGATGAGGCGCGGCAGCGTCGCGCAATATTCGGTGACGGCGACCATTTCGGGCACCGCCAGGAAGTGCGTCACCGAGACGGCGACCTCCCGCCGCAGCTTCTGCTGCGCCAGCGCCTGGAACAGGCCGGCCCGCAGCCGCCCCGGCGGCACGACATTGACGTGCTTCAGCCGCTCGAACTGGGCGCGTGAGATCCGATCGCCGATCTGCGGATGGTCGGCCCGCACCACGCAGGCCAGTCCCTCGTCCATCAGATGCTGCACCACCAGATTGTCCGGCGGGTCGACAATGCGCCCGAGCACCATCGCGGTGGTGCCGGACACCACGCCGGTTTCCGCCAGATCGTTGCCGTAGGGCGTCAGCGTGATCTTGATGCCGGGCGCGACCGTCTGGAGCCGGGCGACGATGGCGGGGACGAGGATGAATTCGACATAGCCGTTCGGGGCGATCACGAAGGTGCGCGCGGCGACGGCCGGGTCGAAATCCTGCTGGCCGAGCACCGCATCGTCGAGCTTCGCCAGCGCCTCGGTGATGACGGGCGCGAGTTCCAGCGCGATCGGCGTGGGCTGAATGCCATAGCGCTCCCGGATGAAGAGCGGGTCCTGCAACGTGGTCCGCAGCCGCGCCAGGGCGTTGGAGAGCGCCGGCTGGGTCATACCGAGGCGGGCCGCGGCGCGGGTGACGCTGCGCTCCTCCATCAGAGCGACGAAGATCGGCAGGAGATTGAGATCGTACCGCATGAGATATATCTCTATCGCAATATCTGAAATCCAAGAAATAAATTTCTTAAATGTCCAGTCCCGGCGCACTTTGCCGTCGTCCAGCGCGACATCACCCCAGCGCATCGGAGACGAAAATGGCCAAGGGAAAAGTTCTCGTGATCGGTTCCAACGCCACCCGGATCGAGGTCCAGGGCGGCTGGGGGGCAACCGGCCAGTATCTCAACGAAACCGTGGTGCCCGTCTGGGCGCTGCTCGAAGCCGGCTACGAAATCGTGCTGGCGACCCCCGACGGCACCAAGCCGCACATCGACCCGGCGTCGGATTCGGCGGATCATTTCGGCGGCGACACGGCGGCCTATGAACGCGCCAAGGCGTTCTATGCCGAGCATCCCGCGATGAACGAAGTCCGCACGCTGCGCAGCGTGATCGCGGAGGGCCTCGACGCTTATGCCGGCGTCTTCGTGCCGGGCGGGCAGGCGCCGGTCGTCGACCTGATGCAGGACCCCGACATGGGCACGATCCTGCGCCACTTCCACGCCGCGGAAAAGCCCACCGCGCTGCTCTGCCATGGCCCGATGGCCGTGGTCTCGGCGATGCCGCACGCCCGCGAATTCCGCGCCGCTTTGATCGCCGGCGACGTCGAGACGGCGCAGGACTTGGCGCAGGGCTGGCAATATGCCGGCTATCGCATGACCGTGTTCTCGGCCACCGAAGAAAAGGTCGTCGAGGACTATATCCTGAAGGCGAAGATGCACTTCACCATGCCGGATGCCCTGCGGGCGGCGGGCGGCGCGGTCATCACCACGCCGGTGGATTTCGCGCCGAACGTGATCGTCGATCGCGAGTTGATCACCGGGCAGAACCCGCGCTCGGATCACCCGATCGCCGCCGCCCTCGTCGCCGCGCTCGACCGGGCCCGGGCGGCGTGAGGTCGCGCAGGACAGGCGGGGCGCTGCGTTCGCGCCCCGCCACGGCCCCCGCGCCAGGGAGGAACACAGCCATGCAGAACCAAGCCACGCCGCAGCCCGTCAAGATCCTCGCGATCCTCGTCGCCCGGCCGGACAAGGCCGACGACCTCGCGGCGCTGCTCGGCACGATGGTCGGCGCGAGCCGGGCGGAGCCGGGCAATCTGCGCTACGATCTGTGGCGCGACCGCGCCGATCCCGGGCGCTTCGTGCTCGACGAATTGTATGTCGACGAGACGTCTGTCGCCGCGCACCGGGCGACGGCGCACTTCCAACACTATCTCTCCAGGATCGGCGACCTCGCGGACCGCAGCGTCATGACGCTCGACCCGCGCGAGGTGGCGTGAGGCGAGGGATTTCAAAAAGGGATTTCGACATGGCACTCAAGGACATTCTTCGCAGCCGGCTCGGCTTCGGCGCCGCCCCGCTCGGCAATATGTTTCGCGACATTCCCGAGGCGGAGGCTTCGGCCACCGTCGCGGCGGCCTGGGCCGAGGGCATCCGCTATTTCGACACCGCGCCCTTCTATGGTGCGGGCCTGGCCGAAATCCGCCTGGGCGCGGCGCTGGCCGACAAGAATCGCGACGACTACGTCATCAGCACCAAGGTCGGCCGGATCGTCCATGAGGAGGTCGAGGATGTCGCGGCCCGCGACCTCGGCGAGAAGGGGGACGTCTTCAAGCACGGCCGCCCGAACCGGGTCGAGAACGACTATTCCTATGACGGGACGCTGCGCTCGATCGAGGACAGCCTGAAGCGGTTGAAGACCGACCGGATCGAGGTCGCGTTCGTCCATGACGTGGCCCAGGATTTCTACGGCGACGAATGGCTGGCCATGTTCGAGCGCGCGCGCACCGGCGCCTTCAAGGCGCTCGACCGGCTCCGCGACGAGGGCGTGATCAAGGCCTGGGGCCTGGGCGTCAACCGCGTCGAGCCGATCGAGCTGCTCCTGGAACTCGAAGAGCCGCGTCCGGACGGCTTTCTCCTGGCGGGGCGCTATACCCTTCTGGATCACGACCGCGCGCTCCAGCGCGTCATGCCGATGGTGGCGGATCGCGGGCTCGGCATCGTGGTCGGGGGCCCCTACAGTTCGGGCGCCCTGGTCGGGGGACCGAACTTCGAATATGCCCCCGCGCCGCCGGCCATCCTCGACAAGGTGGCGCGGATCAAGGCGATCGCGGACCGCTACGGCGTCAGCATGAAGGCGGCGGGGCTGCAATTCTCCCTCGCCAATCCGGCGGTCGCGGCGGTGATCCCGGGCGCCAGCCGGCCGAGCCGGATCGCGGAAGACAGCGCGGCGCTCGACGCGCGCGTTCCCGCCGATTTCTGGCGTGATCTCAGGCAGGCCGGGCTCGTCAATCCCGCGGCGCCGCTCCCGGACGGGGTCTGACCGGCGCGTCCCGATCATACGGAATGCGGGAGTGGCCGGCGCGATCCGGCCGCTCCCGCCTCCGTCAGACGCCGCGGACCGCCGCGCCGAGGCGCTCGGCGACCCAGTCGGTCATATAGTCGACCACCATCGTGCTGTTGTCGGCGCCGCAATGCTCGGCGCCGCCGTCGAAGAGGCTGAACACCTTGAGTTCGCGGTCGGTGCTGTTGACCGCCGCTTCGATGGTCTTCTCGGCATGCCAGAGCGGGATCTGGCGGTCGTTCTCGCCATGCACCACCAGAAGCGGGCAGGTGATGCGCGCGGCGACATGTTCGAGGCTCATCTGCTTGACCACCTCGAGGGTCTCGCCGAACGTGTCCTTGCCGAACACCCAGTTGAGATGTTCGCCATAGCCGGGCACCGAAGGTTCGCCATTGCCGTCCATGCGGCTCTGCACGGCCTCGCCATAGTCGAAGATGGCGCCCCAGGCGACGCAGCAGGCGAAGCGCTTCTCGAACGCGGCGGCGCGCGGGGCGTAATAGCCACCGAGACTGAGCGCGATGATGCCGATCCTTTTGGGATCGATCTCGCCGCGCGTCTCCAGATAATCGACGCAGGCCCCGGCCGGCTTCTCGGTATCGGGGCCGCTCGCGAGGCCCTGCAGGCGCAGCGCGGCGCCGACGCCGGGATGGTCGACGATCAGCAGCGACACGCCGCGGCGGCGGAACTCGTCGGCGATGGCGGAATAGACGATCTCCTTGGTGAGGTCGAGACCGTTGAAATGGACCATGCAGGGGGTCGGGCCGTCGCCGGGGGCCTTCATGAAGATCGCCGGCAGAGTGGTGTCGCCATAAGGCACGGCGACATATTCGATCGGCTCCTTGCGCAGCTTCAATCCCTTTTCATAAGCGGCGATGCCCTTCTTGTAGGCGACCAGCCGGCGCGGGTCCTTGTGGCTCGGCATGCGTTCGGCGAGCTGAAAATAGAGGCCGACGCGCAGATATTTCCGACCTGCCGACAAAGGATGCCCTGCGGCCTCGTCGGCTTCGGCCAGACGCTGCACGCGCTCGGCCATTCTGCACCAGCTTTCGAACCAGGCATTCTGCGCCACCGGGTCGCCGCCGAGCGCCTTCTTCGTCGCGGCCTCTTGGAGGCCGCGGCAGGCCTCGTCGATCTCCGCGATCTGCCCGCCGCGGTTGAGCGCCGACATCACCGCCAGGCTCCATGTATAATTCTGCGGGAAATACTGATACATCGTCGTATCCACGAAGTCCGAGAGAAAGCAGGGCGCCCCAGGTTTCGAGGCGTTCCGGAATCGCCCTGCCAAGGGCGGCGGATTTATTGCTGCTTGACGTTGGCGATCTTGACCAGTTCGGATTGGTTCGCCAGATCCTCTTGCAAGAATTTGCTGAACTCGGCCGGCGTGGTGCCCATGGGAATCAGGCCCAGATCTTCAAACTGCGCCTTGACCGCGGGCTTCGCCATGAAGCCGGCGACCGCGGCCTGGACACGATCGATGATCGGCTGCGGCGTCTCCGCGGGATACCAGAGGCCGTACCAGCCATTGATCATGTTCATCCCGGGAAGGCCGGCTTCGTCGAAGGTCGGCACGTCGGGAAGGACCGGCGCGCGGGTCGGGCTGCTGATCGCCAGCGCCCGGACCTTTCCGGCCTTGATGGTGCCGAGGCCGCCCGAGGTCGACACGAACGTCATGTCGATCTGGTTGGCGGCGACGTCCTGGAGCGCCGGGCCGCTGCCCTTGTAGGGGACGTGCTGGATCGAGGTGCCGGCCAGATGATTGAACAGCGCGCCGGCGAGATGGGTGATGTTGCCTTCGCCGGCGGATCCGTAATCCATCGAATCCGGGTTCTTCTTGGCGAGCGCGATGAAGTCCTTCAGGTCGCGCGCCGGCACCTCCGTATTGATGGCCAGAACCAGGCCGTAGGAGCGGGCGATCTGGGTGATCGGCGCGAAGTCCTTGACCGGATCGTAGGGCAGTTTCTTGTAGAGGACCGCGCTGCCGGTGAATTGACCGGTGGTCATCAGCATTGTGTAGCCGTCCGGCGCGGCCTTTGCGACGAGATTGGTGCCGATCGTGCCATTGGCGCCGCCGCGATTTTCGACCACGACGGTCGTCCCCAAGGCTTCGCCGAGATTCTGGGCGACGATGCGGGCCACGACGTCGAGCGAGCCGCCCGCGGCGGAGGGTGCGAGGATGCGGATCGGCCGGCTGGGCCAGGCATCCTCTGCGACGGCGGTCATGGGGGCGAGGGCGGTGCAGGCCGCGGCGACCAAGAGCGCACAGCCCAGCTGTCTGCGGGAATAAGGCATCGAACGGTCTCCCTATCGCCGGTCGGCAACATCGACGTGTTTCACCGCGGCTTGGGTCCCATCCTGCATTGCCGGCTGAGGCCGAAAAAGCATATATTCTCGACCCTCTCCATCTCAGAAAAGCATGGCCTCATGGATCTGCGGCAACTGCGCTATTTCGTGACGGTCGCCGAGACCGGCAGCATCAGCGCCGCCGCATCGATGCTGCACGTGGCGCAGTCCGCGGTGAGCCGGCAGATGCGTCGCCTGGAAGAGGATGTCGGCGGGGCGCTGTTCAAGCGCAGCATTGCCGGAACGGCGCTGACCGACAGCGGCACGATGTTGCTGGAGCGGGCGCGCTTCATCCTCGGCGAAGTGGAAAGCGCGGCCAACGACGTCTCCGTCTTCAACCGCGGCATGCGGGGCACCGTGCGCATGGCGGCGCCGGGCAGCGTGGGGCGGGCGCTGTATGTGCCCACGGTGCAGCTCTTCCGCGCCCAATATTCGCACGTTCACCTGGAACTGACCGAGACCAACACGGCCGATGTGCTTCAGCGCCTGTCGGCCGGGATGCTGGACCTCGGCATCGTGTCCGATCCCGGCGCGCACGAGCACCTGTCCTTCATGCCGCTGCTGCGGGAGGAAACGGTGCTGCTGTGTCCGCCCGGCGGCCCGCTCACGGCTGGCGGGCCGGTGCCGGTGGCGGCGCTGCGGGATCTGCCCATCATCATCCCCGCCGGTCTGCGCCGCATCTTTCAGGAGCGCTTCGGCGATCTGCGCCCCGCGCTGCAGATCGACGGTGTCGGCGCGACCGTGCAATTGACCTTGGCCGGTCTGGGCTATGCCGTGCTGCCGCGCTCGATCGTGTCGACGTCGGGGGCTCTGGAGCCGCTGGTCGCGGTGCCGATCGAAGGCTTCGCCATTTCCCGCATGCTCGCAACGGTCAAGGGACGGCCCGCGAGCCTCGCGGTCCGCGCCTTCCGGGCGGCCATCGAGGCCGAAGTTGCACGCGGCATCGAAGCCGGCCTGTTCTTGGCCGTGTGAGACGCGCGCGCCCAGGCGCCACGGGCAAAAGGGTGCCGCCGCCGGGGCGGCGGCACGATCACTGCACGCCGGGGATCGGCAGGCGCGGGTTCGCCGGCGGATTTGCCGGGGAACTTGGCGTCGGCTTGGCCGGTCCTTGCGTCCCCACAGCGCCGCCTTTGGTGTCGGTTTGCGGCACGTCGGGCCGACGGACGTCAGTGGGCGGGCGGGCCACCGGGCGGCAGGCATCGCCCTGCATCTGGGTGCCGCTCGGACAGACGCACTGCGTCCCGGCCGCGTTCGGCACCGCCGGCGGACGGCAGGCCAGCGTCGGCCCCTGGTTCGGCTTCACGCATTCCCGTCCGCGCTGGATGGTTCCCGGCGGACACTCGCAGGTGCCCTTCGGGGTCATCATGCGGGGCGGGGCGCAGGCGGGCGCCTTCACGCATTCCCGTCCGCGCTGGATGGTTCCCGGGGGACACTCGCAGGTGCCCTTGGGCGTCATCAGAAGCGGCGGGGCGCAGGCGGGGGCCTTCACGCATTCCCGTCCGCGCTGGATGGAGCCCGGCGGACACTCGCAGGTGCCCTTGGGCGTCATCAGCAAAGGCGGGGCGCAGGCCGGCGCCTTCACGCATTCGCGTCCGCGCTGGATGGTGCCCGGTGGGCATTCGCAGGCGCCGGTCGGGGTCATCATGCGGGGCGGGGCGCAGGCGGGGGCCTTCACGCATTCCCGTCCGCGCTGGACGGAGCCCGGCGGACACTCGCAGGTGCCCTTGGGCGTCATCAGCAAAGGCGGGGCGCAGGCCGGGGGCCGCACGCATTCCCGTCCGCGCTGGATCGAGCCCGGCGGGCACTCGCAGGTGCCCTTCGGGGTCATCAGCAAAGGCGGCGAGCAGGCCGGGGGCCGCACGCATTCGCGTCCGCGCTGGATCGAGCCGGGCGGGCATTCGCAGGTGCCCATGGGGGTCATGACGAGGGGGGCGGCGCAGGCCGGGGGCCGCACGCATTCGCGTCCGCGCGGGGTCGAGCCCGGCGGGCATTCGCAGGTGCCGCGGGGGCTCAGGACGAGCGGCGCGGCGCAGGTGGGAACCTTTACGCATTCCCGTCCGCGCTGGACGCTGCCCGGCGGGCATTCGCAGGTGCCCTTCGGGGTGAGGACGAGCGGGGCCGCGCAGGTCTTGGGCGGCGGCGCGACACAGCCGCGGCCTGCGATGAAGGCCTGTCCGGCCGGGCAGCCGGCGACCATCGGCGCGGCGGCCGCGGCGAGGAACGGGGCGCAATGGCCCCAGTTTCCGCCGTTCGACGAACTGTTCGGGTTGATCTGGCCGTGGGCGGTCGGGAAGTCGGTCGCCACCGGGGCGAGGCCGTCGGCGACGAAGCAGTTGGAATAGGTCCCCGGCGGCACCGGCGATCCCAGCGTCACCGTGAAGGTCACGCTCTGATTGAGCGCGAGCTGGAAGTTCGGCACCGCGCAGGTCGCCGGGGTCGTGCCGCCCCAGGTGCAGGCCACCGGCGGCGCGGCGGTGATCGAGGCGATCGGCAGGGGGGTCGCCGTGCCGCTCGCAAAGACGCCGTCTCCGAACAGGACCGGGCCGTCGAAGGCCATGCAGCGGGCGGTCACGGTCACCTTGAAGCTGCACGGGATGCCGCCTTCGCCGCCGGGCCGGCAGACCTCGTTCAAGGTCGTCTTCTTGACCCAGAGATAGGGCGCGGAGCAGGGCTCCGGCGGGGTCGCCACATAATCCTGCAGGCAGACCTGTCCGCTGGCCTCGTCGGGTTCGTGCACCGGCCCGGTTTCGGCATTGGCCATATTGTTCGGGACATGTCCGACCGTGCCGGTGCCGACGGCGGTGACCTGCGCATAATTCTTCATGCACAGCCACGTGCCGTTGGTGGGGATCGGCGCGGTCGGGGCGAGCGTGACCTTGAAGCTCAAGGTCGCGGTGCCGCCGGCGGCCAGCGTCGGGATGGTCCACACCACGGGATCGCCGACCACCGCGCTGGTCGGCGGCACGGAGGCCGGGTTCGAGGTCGCGACCGGGTTGCTGGGGGTGGTGAGCTGAGGCGGCAGGTCGTCCTGCACCACGACATTGGTCAGCGCGCCCGCGGTGTTGGTCAAGGACAGGGTGACCGTCACCTCGGTCACCGGATTGGTGTGCATGTTGATGTAGGTCGGCGAGATGCTCTTGGTGAGATAGAGGCCGGGGCACATTTCGCGGGCGAGGCCGGTGAGGGTGCTGTTCAAGGTCCCGAAGCTGCTGGAGAGGACATTGCCCCCGAGCAGCGCGTTGAGATGGGTGGACAGGCTGCCGATGCCGATGCCGATCACCGGGACGCCGGCCGCATAGAGCTGGTTGACCACCGGGATGGCTTCGTTGGTCGCGGTGACCGAGTCGGTGTACTGGGTCGTGCCGGCGGCATCGAGATAGGCGTTCGGCACGCCGTCTGTGATGAAGACCACGACGGTTCCCGGCGGCGGGCCGGGCAGCAAGGTCAAGGCGGCGGCGAGGCCGGCCTCCCAATTGGTGCCGCCGAACGGCGCATAGCCGGTCGCGATGCTGGAATAGGTCGTCGCCGCCATCGGCAGGACGGTCTGGGCGGAATCCGAGAAATGGATCAAAGCCGCCTGCGAGCCGTTGGCCCGGAAGAGGTTGGCGGCATTGTTCAGGGCGCCTTGCACGGTGCCCGCGGACGTGCCGACGCTGCCGGATTCGTCGACGACGAAGATCACGTTCATGCCGCAGACCTTGGGCACTTCCGGGGGATCCTCGACCACGTCGAAGCCGTCGTCCTTGAGCGTGACGCAGGACGTGTTGTCGGCGAGATTGGAATCGACGCCCGAAGCCGGCGCGATCGCCGCCGTCGCGCAATTCTCCCACGGGCCGGGTCCGGCCGCGGTGGCGGTGATGGTGATCGCGCCGAGCGCGTCGCCCGCCGCCGCCGGGCCCGCGCCGACATAAGTGCAGGTCAGGGTTGCGCCCGCGGCGATGGGCGCCGCGCCGCAGGTCCAGTCGGCGCCGCCCGCGACGGCGGTGAAGGTGAGGCCGGCGGGCACCGTGTCGGTGATGGTGATGGCGTTCGCGCCGGTGAAGCCCGGCCCGACATTGGTCGGGGTGAGGGTATAAGTGAGGGTCGCGGCGCCGGCGGCCGGCGCGGGGCCGGCAGGTGCCGCCGCCTCGATCTTCCCGGTCTTGACGAGCTTGACGTCGACTTTGGGATCGGTCTTCACCTCGATGCCGGCGCAGCTGCGATTGTTGTCCAGCGTCGTTTCCCGCAGCCCGGCCGCGGGCGCGACGCCCACCAGGCCGCAATTCTCGTACTTCCCGGGATCCTTCACGGTGGCCGTGATGGTGAGCGGATCGGCGATCTGGCCGGTGCCGAAGGTGCCGGGGCCGAAGGCGTGGGTGCAGCTCAGGCTGCCGGTCGAAATCGGCAGCGCGGGCGCGCAGGACCAATTGGTGCCGGCGGCGGCGGCGAAAACCATGCCCGCCGGCACGGCATCGGTCAGGGTGATGCTGCCGCCGGGGGCGAAGGGGGCGCCGGCATTGGTGACGGCGAGCGTGAAGTCGATTGTCCACAGGCCGGTCGTGGGATCGCGCACCGACTTGCCGGCGACCTTGTCGAGCTTGAGGTCGATCTCGGTCGCGCCGCACAGACGGGGGTCGGGATTGGTCAGGCAGTCGGGCAAAACCGGCCAGCACAGGCCGTCGCGGGCGAAGCCCCAGGGGCAGCCGATCTCGACGAAGAAGCCGCAGGTGCCGTTCGGAAGCAGCGGCCAGGGGCAGGCGCTGATCACCACGACCGGCGGCCAGACGACGGTTTCGACATAGACATAAGGCGGTTCGGCCGGATAGCCCGGGCCGCCATACCAGGCGACGGGCGGCACGCACGGCACCTTGACGACGCGCACGCCGCCGAGATGGCCGGCAATGCGCGGATCGTCTTCGCGGCGGTCGAAATCGATGAAATAGCTGGCCTCGGGCGGCGCGTTGAAGCCGCGCACCGGGCCGGCCGGGCTGCCCTGGAGGCCGGAGATCGCCAGCGGTCCGCCGGGCTCCATCCATTCGCGCAGGCTCGGATCGTTGCGCAGCTGCTGGCCGGTGGCCCACAGCGCATATTCGCAGGCGCCGCCGGTCATGACGCCGTATTCGTCATAGCCATAGCCGAGATCGACGCCGCCATTGGCGTTGCGGTAGGGGCCGGCGAAGCCGACGGCATATTCCTCCGGCAGCTTGATCCAGCGGCTCGGCGTCGCCGGATCGTTGGGGTCTTCGAGCCAATAGCGCAGCACGCGCGGCTCGCCCGGCTGGGTCAAAGCGAGATAATCGTAGCTGCCGGTCGGGGCGGTGCGCTGGGCGAGGATCATCGCCCCCTTGTGGGAGAACACGATGTCGGAGACCGCATAGGCCCCGAACTCGACCGAGACGTCGAGTTCCCAGCGCGGATCGCCGGCGAAGCCGCCGTCGCGCGTCAGACCCACCGACCAGATCTGCGGCGGGGTGCCGTCCGCGCCGTCGCCGACCGAATAGAACAGCCGGCCCTCGTGAAGCGCGAGGCCCCATACGCGGCGCGGGGCCGGCGCATAGCCCCAGCTCGCGGGATCCTCGGACTTGAAGCGCGGATCGGTGATCTCGACCCGGAACGCGGGATCGTACGGCACCGGCGGAAGGCCGGCGGCGGTCCGTCCGGCGGTGCCGTGGTCGAAGGCCGGCCCGGCCTCCCGGCCGTCGCGGATCGCAAGGCGGTGCACCATCCCGGTATGCAGATCGGAGACGAACAATTGCTGGTGCGCGGCGTCGAAGGCGAGATTGCCGAGCGCCGCCCCCGGATTGGCGCGCCCGTTCAAGGCCACCTGCGCGAACAGGCTGACCGCGCCGGTGACGCCGTCCACCTTGTAGATGCTGCCCGGCCCGCCGCGCAGGTCGGTGCCGAACTGGCCCGGCATCCAGAGCGTGCCGGGACCGCCGGTCTTGCGGCGCTCCAGCGTCCGGTCGGGCAGGGGCGCGGCGAGGTTCAGGCCGAAGGCCGAGGTCGCGGCGAGATAGGCGTTCGGCGCGATGGCGTCGTCGATCGCGACGCCGAACACCTGGCCGACCGTCTTCGCCGGTACGGCCAGCTTTTCCGGCGCGTCATAGACCCGCCCGTCCCACACATAGCCGGGCCGCGACGGATCGAAGAGCCGCGCCGAGATGCCGTCGGGATCGATGAAGGTCAGATCGTCGATCGTCTTGCCCGGCGGGAGAGGCCGGGCTGGATCGGGCGGCTGCACGCCGGCAAAGCCGGTGACCACCAGGTCGCCGGCCGCAAGCAGCGGCGGCGGGGTCTGGGCGTCTGCGAAACCGGAAAAGAGGGCCAGGAACCAAGCTGTCAGGGCGACGCGGACCAGAGGCCTGCACACTTTCCGTCTCCTAATGTTCACCCGATTGTGTTCTCGGGCGCAAACATTACACAGGATCGTGAATGTGGCTAGGACCGCACTTGCGTCACATGAGTCTTTATATTTTCAGTTTTCTGAGTATTTGTTTTGAATTCCGCTCTCGGCGAAAGCGTGAATTTCGTTAAAATTGTGAAAGGTGTATTTTTATGATGTCTTTTATGTAGCTTTATTACATAAAACTTTACTCATATTTAAAGAAATATTTTTTATTGACGATTTTCTGGAGATAAATTGAACGGTGTAAATATTTATTCGTAATTTTATTGATTTTGGCGCGCAGGCGCCGCTCAAGGTTGGTCGCAGGCCGGATCCAGGACCAGGGACGTGTCCGGTCGACGGCCGGGCTGGTGCGCAGGCGCGATGCGGCGGCGTCGGGGATCCCTGCGCGGTGACGGGCCCGCCGGAGCGTCGGCTGTTTCGGTCCGGCGCGCCGCGCGATCTCCTCGCCCGTGTACGAACCCGCCCGTTGCCGGGGATCCGTCGAACGCCGCGGGGTGTTCGGGTCGCCCGGGGCATTCGACGAGGACGCCTGGCCTGGGGCCGACGGGTCAGCCCGTCACTTCGGATGCGGCCGCGCCGTGTGCGCCCTGGGCCGGGATGAAGCCGGTGTCGGACAGGCCGAAGGCCGACGCGGCGCGGGGGATGAGGCTGGCGACGTCGGGCGCCTGGATGGCCTTGCGCTCCAGATCGGGCGTCGTGACGACGAAGTCGCAGCCGGATTTGGCGAGGGCGAGGCTCAGCCTCTCTCCCCCGGCGGCCCGGCCGGTGAGGGTCCCCAGCGGATGCCGCCGCCGCGCCGGGGCGACGTGCGGGTCGGTGTCGGATCGCGCCCCGCTCGTGCGTCCTCGGGGGCAGGGATAGGCGGAAGGGATCGGCGAACAGGTGTCCTCGGACATCCCGCCGGTTCCAGCGCCCCCCGGCGCCGGCATCGTCGGCGCCCGTCTCCCCGTCACGAGGACCAACGCCCATGCCCAGCACCATCCGCCTGCACCGCGTTCTGGCGACCCGCCCGGAGAAGGTCTACCGCGCCTTCCTCGAGGCGGATGCGCTCGCCCAATGGCTGCCGCCCAACGGCTTCCTCTGCACCGTCCATCATCTCGACGCGACGGTCGGCGGGACCTTCAGAATGTCGTTCCGCAACTTCACGACCGGCGACAGCCATGCGTTCGGCGGCGCCTATGTCGAACTCGTCCGCGATGCGCGGGTGCGCTACACCGACACGTTCGACGATCCCAACCTGCCGGGCGAGATGCAGGTGACCGTGACGCTGAAGGCGGTGTCGGTGGGCACCGAGCTGGAGGTCGAGCAGGCCGGCATTCCCGATCTGATCCCCCCGGAGGCGTGCTATCTCGGCTGGCAGCAATCGCTGCGCAACCTCGCCCGGCTGGTCGAGCCGGAGATCACCCAATAGCGCGTCGAGACTGCCGGGCGCGGCGCAGATCCTGCGCCGACGGTGGCCGGGGCGCGGCCGCCCCGGCGCGCCGTCAGCGCACGCCGATCAGGTCGATCTCGATCAGGGTGTCCTTGATCAGGAGGCCCGAGGTTCCGATCGTCGTGCGGGGCGGGGGCACCGCGAAATATTCTCGCCACACCTCGTCGAAGCCGGCGAAGTCATTGAGGTCGGTCAGGAACACCTGGGCCTTGACGACCTGGTCGAGCGAGGAGCCCGCCGCCTCGAAGGTGCGCTTCAGGTTTTCCATGATGTAGCGGGTCTGCAGCTTGATGTCGGACCCGTAATAGGGAAAGGCGGGATGCTTGCGCGCTTCCGCCGGAACGCCGGTCTTGAAGTCGCTGGCGAGCTGGCCGGCGGCGAAGACGAAGGGGCCGACCGCGACGGCCTCGGAATAATTGGCGATGGGCTTGGCATTCGCCGAGGTGATGACCTCGTGCGTCAGCCCGTCCTTGGGCACATAGGCGATGAGGTCGATCTCGATCAGCGTGTCCTTTATGAGGAGGCCCGACGTGCCCACGGTCGTGCGCGGCGGGGGCACCTTGAAATAATCCCGCCAGACCTCGTCGAAGGCGGCGAAATCCTTCAGATCGGTGAGGAAGACCTGCGCCTTGACCACCTGCTCCAGCGAGGATCCGGCGGCGGCGAGGGTGCGCTTCAGGTTTTCCAGGATGTAGCGGGTCTGCAGCTTGATGTCGGAGCCGTAGAAGGGGAAGGCCGGGTCGCGGCGCGCTTCGGGCGCGACGCCGGTCTTGAAGTCGCTGGCGAGCTGGCCGGCGAGGAAGAGCAGGCCACCGATCTCCACGGCCTCGGAATAATTGGCGAGGGGCTTCGGGTTTTCCGACGTGACGACGCGATGGACGCCGAGATCCGGCGCATAGCCGACGAGGTCGATCTCGATCAGCGTGTCCCGGATCAGGAGGCCCGTCGTCCCCACGGTGGTGCGCGGCGGCGGCACCTCGAAATACTCCTTCCACACCTCGTCGAAGCCGGAAAAGTCGTTGAGGTCGGTGAGGAAGACCTGGGCCTTCACGACATTTTTCAGCGACGATCCCGCCGCCTCGAAGGTGCGCTTCAGGTTTTCCATGATGTAGCGGGTCTGCAGCTTGATGTCGGACCCGTAATAGGGGAAGGCGGGGTGCTTGCGCGCTTCCGCCGGAACGCCGGTCTTGAAGTCGCTGGCGAGCTGCCCGGCGGGGAACAGGAGGCCGCCGGCCAGGCTCGCCTCGGAATAATTCGCCAGCGGCTTGGGATTGCTGGACGTGACGCGCTTGATCTCGACCACGGCATTGCCCCTTCTTTCGGCCGGAAAAGCGCCCCGGCCGAAGCCAGCCGGGGCGGGTCCGGCTCAGTTCTGGACCGGGATGTTGCGGGCGTTGGTTTCCTTGCCCGCATCGATCTTCACGACATGGGTCACGAGCAGCGGATCGCCTTTTTCGTCGAACTTGAAGGCGCCGCGGGTGGAGCCGAATTCGACTTTGGCGAGCGCGTCGCGCACCGCCGCGCGGTCGGCCTTTCCGGCCTTCTCGATGCCGAGCATGGCGATGGTGATGGCGTCATAGGCTTCCGCCGCATACGCGTCGGGGGTGCGCCCGTAGGCGGCCTTGTACTTGTCGATGAAGCTCTTGGCGGCGGGGATGTCGGCCACCGTCGCCGGGCTGAAATGGGTGGTGAACATCACGCCGTCGACCGCATTGCCGCCGAGTTCGATGAATTTCGGGGTCGCGACGCCGTCTGAGGCGAAGCGCGGCAGGGTGAGCCCGATCTGGGCGAACTGCTTGGCGACCAGCGCGCCCTCGGTATAGCGCGACCATTCGATCATGGCGTCCGCGCCGCTCGCCTTGATGCGGTTGAGCTGGGCCGTGAAGTCGAGATCGCCGCGCGCATAGCGCTCCTCGGCGACGATCTCGTAGCCGTATTTCGCGCCGGCCTTCTTGAAGGCCTCGAAGCCGCCGCGACCGAAATCGTCATTCACGTAGAGGAACGCGAACTTCTTGTAGTTGGGGAATTTCTCGTGGATGAAGTCGACCAGATCCGCGACCAGCTTGGTGTCGGGAACCGGCGAACGGAACACCCATTTGTTGCCCGCGGTGGTGATCTTCTGGGCGGTGCCCGCGACCACGATCTGCGGCACTTCCATCTGCCGCGCCACCTGGGAGGCGGCGAGGCTGGCGGGGCTCGAAATCGAGCCGATCATCATCAGCACCTCATCCTTGGAAATGAGGCGCTTGGCCGAATTCACGGCTTCTTCCGGCTTGCCGGCATCGTCCGCATAGATGATTTCGATCTGCTTGCCGAGAAGGCCGCCGGCGGCGTTCTTCTCCTTGACCGCGAGATCGACGGCTTCCTTCTCGCTCTGCCCCATGGCGGCGGCATCGCCGGTCATCGGGCCGAACACGCCGATCTTGACCGTGTCGGCCAGAGCTGCCGTCGCGGCCCCTGACGCCAGGAGCCCCGCGAGAAGAAGCGATCGTAATTTTCTGTTCAATTTCGCCATGACCACACTCCGGAAGGTTTGAGTGGTGAATATCCCCGTTGACGGGTGCTTTTCTTATGTGTCTTCGAGCTCTTTCTCGCCGAGATAGCTGGCCCAGACTTTCGGGTGGGTGATCAGCGTCTGGCTTTCGTCCGTCAAGACGACCTGGCCGGTCTCGAGGACGTAGCCGCGCGCCGACAGGGTCAGGGCGAGTTCGGCATTCTGCTCCACCAGCAGGATCGTCACCCCCTCGGCGCGAAAATGCGCGATGGCGCGGATCACCTCTTCGACGATGATCGGGGCGAGGCCCAGCGAGGGTTCGTCCAGCAGAAGCAGCGTCGGCTGCGCCATCATCGCCCGGCCGAAGGCGAGCATCTGCTGCTCGCCGCCCGACAGCGAGCCGCCCATCTGCTGGCGCCGCTCGCGCAGGCGTGGGAACAGCGCATAGACCTCCTCGCGGATCCGCCGCCGGCGCATCGCGGCGCGCGCGGAATAGGCGCCCACTTCCAAATTCTGCTCGACGCTGAGGCGCGGGAAGATGCGCCGGCCCTCCGGCACGTGGACGATGCCGCGCTCGACGATGGCCTCCGGCTTCAGCCCGTTGAGGGTCTCGCCGAGGAATTCGATGGTCCCGCCAGACGGCGGCACGAGGCCCGATATGGCCTTCAGCGTGGTGGATTTTCCCGCGCCGTTGGACCCCACCAGCGCGACGGTCTCCCCGGCCTCGACCGTGAGGTCGATGCCGCGCAGGGCCGCGACCGGGCCATAGCTGACCGAGAGATTGTTAATGCGCAGCATGCGCGGCCTCCGCCTTGCGCACGGCGGCCGCCGCGGCGACCGCGCCCTTGCCGAGATAGGCGCCGATCACGGCCCCGTCCGCGCGGATCTCCTTGGGCGTGCCGCGTGCGAGCAGCTTGCCGTAATTGAGGACGGTGATGCGGTCGCAGGTCGGCATCACGACGTCCATGTGATGCTCGATGAGGATGATGGTGGTGCCGGCCGAGCGGATCCGGAAGATGAAGTCGACGAGATGGCGGCTCTCGCTGGCATTCAGGCCCGCGGCCGGCTCGTCCAGCAGCAGCAGGCGCGGCTCGGCGACGAAGGCCCGGGCGATCTCCAATAGGCGCTGATGGCCGTAGGGCAGGCTGCCGGCGGGCTGGTCGGCGAGCGCGGTGAGCCCGACGAACGCCAAGGCGGCGCGCGCTTTCTCCGCGATGTCGGCTTCCTCCCGCTTCTGGAAGCGGGTGCGCAGCAGAGCGTGGAAGATCTCCGCGCGGGTGGAGGCGTGAAGCCCCACCATCACATTTTCCAGCGCCGTCATCTCGCGAAACAGCTTGAGGTTCTGGAAGGTGCGGCGGATGCCGGCCGCGGCGCGGCGCTCGGAGGGCAGGCGGGTGATGTCGGCGCCGGCGAACAGGATCGTGCCGGTGGACACCGGCAGATGGCCCGAAAGAAGGTTCAGCATGGTGGTCTTGCCGGCGCCGTTCGGGCCGATGAGGCCGTGCACCTCGCCCTCCGTCACGTCGAGATCGACGCTGTCGACCGCCAGGAGGCCGCCGAAGCGGCGGGAGACGCCGCGGGTTTCGAGCAAGGCGGCCATCAGTTCGCCTCCCGCGGCTTGGAGACCCACGCCCGGGCAGAGGAGAACAGGCCGAAGAGCTTGGCCGCAGCCAGAGAGGCGAGACCGACAATGCCGAGATTGCCGGCGGCCAT
This sequence comes from Aquabacter spiritensis, assembly GCF_004346185.1. Classification (GTDB taxonomy): domain Bacteria; phylum Pseudomonadota; class Alphaproteobacteria; order Rhizobiales; family Xanthobacteraceae; genus Aquabacter; species Aquabacter spiritensis. The sequence continues at coordinate 73,968 of NZ_SMAI01000004.1, forward strand.
GAGCAGGATGACGGCGAGGCCGAACAGGATCATGCGCAGTTCGCCGGAGGAGCGCAGCACTTCCGGCATCAGCACCACGACGAAGGCGCCGACCACCGCGCCGGACAGGCTGCCGAGCCCGCCGATCACCGCCATGATCATGATCTCGATGGATTCGTTGAAGGTGAAGTCGCTCGGGCTGAGATAGCGCGAGTGGTAGGCAAACAGCCCCCCGGCGACGCCCGCGGTGAAGGCCGCGACGAGGAAGCATTTGCTCTTGGACCAAGCGAGCCGGATGCCGCTGGCGCGGGCGGCCTCCTCGTCCTGGCAGATCGCCGAGAGCGCCCGCCCGAAACGGGATTTGGAAATCCGGTCCATGGCGACGAAGACGAGGACCAGGATGACGAGGCACACCCAATAGAAGACGTCGTCATCGGCCACCGACACGCCGAACAGGGTGGGCTTGGGGATGTCCATGAGGCCGAGGCTGCCGCCCGTGAGCCATTCCTCGTTCAGGATGACGAGGTGGACGATGATGCTGAAGCCGAGGGTGGCCACCGCGAGGCTGGTGCCCTTCAGCCGGACGATCGGGACGAGCAGCAGGCTCGCGGCGGCGGCGGCGAGGCCGCCCGCCAGCAGCGTGAGGAGGAAGGGCACGCCGTAATTCGCCGCGAGCGCCCCCGCCACATAGGCGCCGATGCCGTAGAAGGCGCCCTGGCCGAGCGACAGCAGGCCCGCCATGCCGAGAAGAAGCTGCATGCCGAGGGCGAGGATCGCGGCGATGAGCGCGAGGCTGAAGACGTGCAGCCAATAGGCATTGTGCTCGACCAGCGGCACCGCCACGAGGATCAGGAGCGCGATGAGGCGGGGCAGAGCGGGGGGCATCTTCATCGATCGCGCCTCAGACCTGCCGGCCGGCGCGGCCGAACAGGCCCATCGGCGCCACCAGCAGGATGAGGATGAGCACGACCATGCCCACGGCATCCTTGTAGGAGGTCGAGATGAACATGGCGGAGAAGGTCTCGATCACGCCGAACAGGAGCCCGCCCACCATGGCGCCCGGCACGCTGCCGAGCCCGCCCAGAACCGCCGCGACGAAGGCCTTGATCCCGGTGATGAAGCCCATGTTGAAGGAGGCGAAGAAGAGCGAGCCGAGCAGCACCCCGGCCGCCCCCGCCATCATGCCGGAGACGGCGAAGGTGTTCACGGTCGCCCGTTCCACGCTGATCCCCATCAGGCGCGCGGCATCCGGATCCTGCGCCGCCGCCTGCATGGCGATGCCGGCGCGGCTGTAGCGGAAGAACACCGCGAGCGCGGCCATGATGAGCACGCTGAGCACGACGATGGTCGCGAGCTGCGGGGAGACGGTGAAGCCGGAAATGACGAGGCCCCGCGTCTCGAAAAGCGCGGGATAAGCGAGCGGTTCCGAGCCCCAGACGAGACGCGCCACGTTCTGCAGGACGATGGACACGCCGATCGTCGCGATGACCACGTTGATCAGGGGAACGCGCCGGGCGCGCAGCGGGCGATAGACGCCGAGCTCCACCGCGACCGCCATGAGGCCGCCGCCGAACGTGCCGCCGATCAGCGCCAGGAGCGGCGCGTTTCCGGCCCACACGCCGGACGAGAAGCCGGTCATCGCCCCGACCATCATGACTTCGCCCTGGGCGAAATGAAGGATGTCGGTCGCCCGCACGATCATCGAAATGCCAAGTGCAATAAGGCTATAAATACAACCTATTGCGAGGCCGCCGAGTAGAGTCTGGAGGAATTGATCATAAATCATCCGGACCTGAATCTTTCTTTTCGAAAGTGGCGCAGTTGGAAAGCGTAGCCCCCTTTGACCGAGCGGCAAGATCAAATTGCATGCGCATGCATTCTAAAAAATGAGCACGGCGCCGCGGATTCCGGAGTCTGCCGCGACGCGACGATCCCGCGGATCGCTGCACCGATCCCGCACGACGCGGCCGCAACGCCCCGCCCGCCTTTGGCGCGGGCGGAGCGCATCGCCTGACGGGCCGGCCCGTCAGGCGTATGGGGCAGGAATGGGTCGGCGCGATCAGATTGGATGCGTATGCATAGGCGATCTGGCACCGTCATTGCACATCATGTCGAGTATCTACCCGCGCCGCGGCGCGAGTTGCCCAGTTTTAAGTCATGAGAGACCTGGATCATGAAGAAAATCCACCTGGCCTTCGACATGTCCTGGACCAATGTGGAGACCCAGTGGCGTCAGCCGGGCTCCTGGGTCGGGCCCGACTACCCGTCCGTGGGCCTGTTCGAGGATATGGCGCGGCTCGCCGAGCGCGGCGGGCTGGACATGATCTTCTTCGGCGACGGCACCGGCATTCCCGACACCTGGGAGGGCGGCATCGAGGATGCCGTGCGCTACGGCGTGGCCTGGCCCCGGCTCGATATGAGCCCCTGGATCACCCTGATGTCGCGGGTCACCAGCCATGTCGGCTTCGGGCTGACCTATGCCTCCACCTTCATGCATCCCTTTTATACCGCGCGCCTGCTCAATTCCCTCGACCACGTCACCAATGGGCGGATGGCGTTCAACGTGGTCACGTCCCAGCGCCGCTCGGATTATGCCAATTACGGCTATGACGAACTCGTCGACCACAATTCCCGCTACGACCGGCTGGAGGAGTTCGTCGATGTCTGCCGGGCGCTGTGGGACAGCCTCGATCCCGACGCCTTCGTCTGGGACCGCGCGACCGGCCAGGTGGCTGACCCCGCCAAGGTCCGGCCGATCAATCATCACGGCCAGTTCTTCAAGGTGAAGGGGCCGCTCAGCGTTCTGCCCTCGCCGCAGCGCCACCCGGTGGTGATCCAGGCGGGCGGCTCGCCGCGCGGCACCCGCGCCGCCGCCCACGTCGCCGATCACGTGTTCGGCCTGACCAAGTCCGTGCCGCTCATGCAGCAGCAGCGCAGCGACCTCGACGCCGCCTTGCGCGCCGAGGGCCGCGATCCGGAGGACGTGGGAATCCTTTGGTCGATGCGCGCAATCGTGGCCGACACCGAGGCCGAGGCGCAGGCGCTGCGCGAGCGGCTGATCGACGGCGTGTCGCGCGAGGCGGTCGGCGTGTGGCTGTCGCACAATACCGGCTTCGACATGTCGACCCTGCCGCAGCGCTTCACGCTGTCCGAGCTCCAGGCGCGGATCACCGCCGCGAACGCCTCGCCCGTGGGCTTCGTCGCTTTGCTGGCCAAGGAATATGGCCAGGACACCGAAATGAGCCTCGACGACTTCTTCGAGCACGGCCTGCGCCACGCCACCGGCTACGCGATCACCATGGCGGGAACGGCCAAGCAGGTGGCGGATCGGATGGAGGAAATGTTCGAGGGCACGGGCAGCCGCGGCGGCTTCATGATTTCGATCTCGCAGGCGAGCCCGCGCGCCGTACCCTACAACATCGTCACCCAGCTCGTCCCCGAACTGCAGCGCCGCGGCCGGTACCGCACCGCCTATGAGGGCCGCACGCTGAAGGAGAATCTCGCGAGCTGACCGCCGCCGCGCGGCTGCCGGAACCTATCCGGCGGCCGGAAGGGCCTCGAAGCGGCCGTTGAAATAGAGCAGCGGCGGCGTCTTGATGTCCCGCATCGACAGGTGCTGGACCTCGCCGATGAACACCGTGTGGGAATGCACTTCCATGGCGGCGATCACCGTGCAGTCGAAGCTCGCGAGCGCGCTCGGCAGTGCCGGCGCGCCGGTGGCGAGACGGTCCCAGGCCTGATCCGCGAACCGCGCCTCGCGCAGATGCGATGCGGAGAAGCGGCGGGCCGTCTCCATGTCTTCGTGGCTCAGCACGTTGACGCAGAAGATGCCGGTGCGGTGGATCACGCCGTGGCTGTGGGCGCTGCGGTTGACGCAGACCAGAAGCGTGGCATTGGGCTCGGCGGCCACCGAACTGACAGCGGTCGCGACGAAGCCGTGGGGGCGGCCATCCTCGATCGTGGTGATGATGGTGACGCCCGCCGCCAGTCGGCGCATGCCCTGCTTGTATGCCTCGCTGTCGACCATGGCACGCACCTTTCCGCAGACCGATTCCGCGCTTTACCGCCGCTTTGGCGCGCAGGACGGTGCAGAACACTAAAGTCACCTTTGAATTTTGCACAAGCTCATTATGCATGCGTATGCAAAGCCGGATGAAGCTATTTTGTGCACACGGCTTTCCTTCGCCAGCTTTGTATGGCACCAACCCTGGGGGTCATGCACCGATGGGTGGTCCGGCATGAAGGGGACGAAGGCGGGGCGGCGCGGTCTGGGTCGCGTCACGGCCGAGGAAGTTGCGCGGCGGCTCGGCGTTTCGCAATCCACCATTTCCCGCGCCTTTTCGCCGAGCGCGAGCATTTCCGACGAGATGCGCACCCGCGTCGCCAATGCGGCGATGGAACTCGGCTACCAGCCCAACATCATCGCCCGCAGCCTCATCACCCGGCGGACCGGGATCGTCGCCATCGTCATCGGCAATCTGGTCGACCCGTTCTACACGACCCTTCTGGATATCCTCACCGACCGGCTGCAGGCCGGCGGCAAGCAGACCCTCCTGTTTTCCTCGTCGCGGGCCGGCGGCCTCGATGCGATCATGCCGACGCTGCTTCAGTATCAGGTGGACGGAATCGTCATCACCTCCGCCGCGGTGACCTCCGACATGGCGCGGATCTGCGCCAAGCGCGAGACCCCCGTGGTGCTGCTGAACCGCAACGTGCCGGGCCTCGATATCAGCGCCGTGTGCTGCGACAACGTCCAGGGCGGACGCCAGATGGCCCGGCATCTCGTCGGGCTCGGGCATAAGCGCTTCGCCTTCGTCGTCGGCCAGCCGGACGCCAGCACCAGCCTGGAGCGCCAGCAGGGCTTCGTCTCGGAACTGGCGCAGGCAGGCATCTCGTCCTGCGTCATCGAGCAGGCGGGGGAATATAGCTACGAGGCCGGATACGAGGCGGCGCTGCGTCTCGCCGCCGGCGCCAGCCGCCCCGAAGCGGTGTTCTTCGCCAGCGACATCATGGCGATCGGCGGCATGGATGCCTTCCGCAGCCGCGGCCTCTCGGTCCCCGGCGATATCTCCGTGGTGGGCTTCAACGACGTCCCCCTGGCCGCCTGGCCGACCTATGCCCTGACCACCGTCCGCCACCCCTGGGAGCAGATGGCGGCGCGGGTGGTGGACCTGCTGGGCGTCGACGCCGCCGCGGCGCCCGTCCGCAAAGCGGTGACGGAACTCATTCCCGGCGATCTGATCCTGCGTGGCTCCACCGGCCCGCGCCGGGACCAATAAAGCGCGCTCAGACCTGAGGGCCTCGCACTGAGACCGGTGGATGCGAGAGGCGCGGCCCTCAGGCTGTGCCGCGCTCCCAGTCCAGCACGGCGATCCGCGCATCCGCCGCGAACGCGTCGCGCGGGAATTCCAGGGCCTGCCGCGGAAATTCGCACAACGCCTGGACGCCGGACCGGCTCAGTCGCAGGCGCCAGGTCTGGCGGTCGACCGGCGCCGGCCGGGCGAAGGCCCGGCACAGGAGGAGTGCGAGATTGGCGCCGCCTGCCGGATCGCGCACGGAGCGGTAGCGGATCGCATCGGCTTCGATTGCGCGCGCCGCGTCGGCGAAGGCCTGGCAGCCGCCATAATCGGTGCGGTCGGTCCAGATTTCCGCGTCGGCGGAAAGCGGGGGCTCGGTCAGATCGAGGAGGCGCTCGGTCGCGAGCGCGGCGGAAAAGGCGGTGAATTCCGCCGCATTGGCCGGCCAGGGCGTCCGCGGTGAGTCGGCGAAGAACAGGAGCCGGTAGAACGCCATTTCCGCAACCGCCGTCGCACAGGTCTCGGAGGCGTAATAGACGCCCGGGGTGCGCCCCGCGCGCCGGAAGCGCGAGCCGTGCGGGTAGGGCGCGCCATAGCGGAAGGGGGTCGCGAGCAGGAAGTCGAGATGCCGGCATGCCGGAGGGATCGCCGGCTTGGTGTCCTCGATCAGGTCTTCCAGCAGCGCCTGTTCCGCGAGCGTGTCGGTGAGCTTCAACGTCGACACACGGTGCTGCGCTTCGACGAGCCGCCAGCACGCGCCGTCGAACGGCCGGACCTCAGACGAGAGCGCGGCGGGCGTCCAGATAGGTGACGACATCGACCAGTCCGCTGACGGTTTGCAGTTTCTCGATCGGCCGGGCATCGAGCGCGATGTTCGCATTGACCAGCCAGTCCGCGGCCACGCTTTCGTCCCCGCCGACGATCGCGTCGAGCGACCGGAAGACGCGCAGGAACAGCACGCCGAGTTCGAACGGCTTGGTGCCGGGCTCGAGCCCGAACGTGCCGCGCTTCATGCGGGACACCGTGGCCTCGCTGACGCCGATGATCGTGGCGAGGACCCGCGCGGAGACCCGCAGCCGGTCGGCGGCCCGCAGAACGGCCTTGGTGACGACGGGGCCGGGGTCGGGACGGGCGGCGGTGGCGAGCGGATGGGTCACGGCAATCTTCCTGTCCAAAGAAAGATTATACCATGAAATTTTCTATGGAAAGCGCCATTCCCGGGTCATTGGCCGGCGCGGGCAATCTTTGGCCCGTTCCGCGCCATCCCGGAGGGTGCGGCGCCCGTATCGGGGCGCCGCGGCCGGCCCATCTCAGAATGCCCAGGTGACGGTGCCCTTCACCGCATTCTCCTGCGCGCTGCTGGCGAATTCGCCGACATAGGAGACGCCGAGCTTCAAGGCCGCGCTGATGCGCAGGTCGGCGCCGATGTCGAGGAGCGCCGAATTTGTCGCGAGCGGCACACCGCTGATCGCGAAGGCCGAGCCGGCAAGGCCGGTGAAGCCCAAAGTGGCGGTCGGGGTGAGGTCGCCGAAGGCATATTGCCAGGCGACCGAGGCGCGCGGGGTGAATACCGCGCCGTTCGCCAGCGAGATGTCGGTGGTCACCCGCACGCCCAACGTGCCGTAGCCGACATCGGAGGCGGAGCTTCCGGCGGTCAGGCCCACGGCTGCGGCCTGCTCGGTGAAGCCATCGGTGTGGAGGTGCGCCCAGGCGAGCCCCGCAAAGGGTTCGACGGCGACCGACTGGAACGTCATGCCGTAGCCGATTTCGCCAAACACCTGCGTCAGGCCGGCATTGTATTGGCCCTGCGCGCTCTCAGTGAGGCCGGGGATCAGAATTGTGCGTGAGGTATCGACCTGGCTGAGCGTGTAGCTGACGCCGCCGCGCAGGTTCCAGGCGCCGAAACTGGTTCCTGCATACGCCGCGATCAGGCCGCTATCCGCCTGCGCCGAACTGGCGACCCCGCCGATGGTGCTGTTGGACTGCGAATAACCGAGCGCCACGCCGAGATAGGAGTGGGTGCCGATCCGCGCGTCGAAGCCGGTCACGACGCCGCCGAGCGTGGTGTCGACGGCCGAGGCATTGCTGTTGCCGTCGAAGCTGCCCCAGCTGCCATAGGCCGTCGCCCACATGGCGAGGCCGGGAGTGGAAGGCGCGGAGGGGGCATTCGCCGCGCGGGCGAGGGCGGCGGTGCCGGGGGCCGCCGCGGCCTTGGGCTCGGCGCTGTAGGCCAGCACGTCGCCGGCATAGCCGAGCGCGGCCACCGGCCCCGCCGCATTGCCGTAAGCGAGCTGGCGCAGGCGCCCGAGCACGGCCTGGCGGGTGAACAGGCCGTCATTGAGGAGCACCGAGCGCTCGCTGGCATAGGCTTCGCCGGACAGGCCGGCGAGCGCCGGACCCAATTGCGCCCCGCTCAGGCTGTAAAGCCCGTTCAGCGCGGCGGCGGTCGCGGTGCCGGAATTGGTCAGAACCCCGCTGTTGAAGGCGGCGTCCACCGTGCCGCCGACGGCGGACTGATTGGCGGTGAGGCCGATCTGCTGCGCCATGTGCGAGGTGAGGGTGAGGGCGACGCTCCGGCTCTCATACTCCAGCGCCGCGCTGACATAGCTCGGCAGGCCCGAGGTCGCCAGAGTGGTGAAGGTGCCGGTCATGCCGTCGGTGGCGACGAGCAAGGTGTAGCTGTTCGCCAGCGTCGAGGTCTGGAACGGGACTTCCAGCGTGCCGGCGAGCCGGGCGACGCCGGTGATGCCAAGGGCGTCATTGCCGTCCGCCCCGACGCGCAGCGACAGCGTGCCGGCCGCGGTCTGGGCATAGATTCCGCTGAGGAGATGGGTGATCGGAATGCCGGTGCCGGTGACGCCGATCCAGCCGGAATTCTCGAACCGCTTCGCCGGCCCCGCGGTCGCGGCGATGCGGCCGTCGATGATGCCGGCATTCACGATGACGGTGCCGTAGCTGTCGGGTCCGGTGCGCAGCGCGTCGGCGACCGCCGGGGCCTGGATCGTGCCGTAATTCAGGAAGGTGCCGTACAGGCCGTGCATTTCCACTGCCGCGCCGACGAGGCCGGTCGCGACCACGGTGCCGGTATTTGTCAGCACGCCGAAGGTCTCGCCGCGCATGCCGACGCCGCCTTTGCCGGTCATCTGGACGGTGCCGCTATTGACGATGTCGTCGCCCTTGCGGCCGGACAAAGCGGCGGTATCGGTGGCGGCGGAGGTCAGCGTCTCGGTGTTGCGGATGGGATTGTAGATGCCGGGAATGGTGGCGACATAGCCGTTCGGCGTGGTCGAGCCCGGCAGCAGATAGATGCCGACCACGGTGTCGCCATAGGCCGAGTTCGAGGACACCAGCGTGGCGCCGGGAATGTTGATTTCGTACCAGGTCGGAATGCCGAGGGCGTCGACATGGAGAACCCCGGCATGGACCACGCCGTCCGGCGTCACCCAGTCGGCGACCATATTGTACTCACCCGACCGCCCGGCGCCGGTGATGCCTTCCAGATGGGTGATGATGGCTTCCGGGTGGTCGTAGGTGGTCCATTTCCCGGTGACCTGGTCGTAGAGATACCCGTGCTCGAAGCCGATCCCGCCGCCCGGTCCGACATTGGCGTAGCCGCCTGCGATCATGTCGCCATAGACGCCATAGGCGGTGGTGCTGACCGCGTCGGGCTTGTTGTTGGTGACATAGGTGCCGGTGGAGATCGTGTAGATCATCGCATTGCCGGTCGCGAAGCGGGTATCGTAATTGCCGACGACGGTATTGCCGAACGTGCTGTGGGCGATCGTGTAGAGGGTTGGGTTGCCGGGCGCGCTGGGATAGGCCAGTTCCGTCAATTGCTGCCCGGGCGCCGATGCGGCGTCGTAGAGATAGCTGAGGTCGTAGGGCGAGGATGCCGCGGTGATGTAGCTGCCCACGGTGCGCAGCACGCCGCCTTGGTTGCCGAAGCTCGGCCCATAGGGCGAAGAGCCGATGGCGCCGGGATAGTTCACGCCATTGGCCGTGGCCACCGGCATCGCCGACCATTGGCCGGTGCTCGTATTGTACAGAAGCCCGCCGGTGGCGGTGGTGCCGGGGACGACATAATTGCCGACGATCGTGTTGCCGCGAATGCCGGTCAGAAAGGTGCCGGTGGTGCCGTAATTCAGCGTCGTATAGGGCGTGGCGGATGCGGCCTGGGCTCCCGCGCCGAGGCCGGCGTCCGCAAGGCAGGCCAACAGCCCGCCCGAAAGCACGCCCATGATGCCGAGCATCGGCAGATGCGCGCAAGATGCGAGCAGACGCCCGCGAAACCCAGCTGTCATGACAAGCCCGCCCCACACTGCTTCAAAGCCAAAAGAATTAGCAGGTTCGTAGGTCAGCGCCACTTAATTGCTCAACATCGGCCGCTTGTGGCGGATGCGATTATAAAACATGCCTCTCTGTGATCTTTTCAGCACATTCGGCCAAAACTTTTCTGCACCGGGGGCAGACATTTTCATTGCTTCGGATCTTAAAGTGCGAGCGGGGTAAGCAGCGATTCTGTGTGTGCGGTAACATGGGAGAGCCTTGGGGGCGGAACCCCGGGACGCCGAGGATCATTCTCCCGACAAGGCATCGGATGCCGTCGTCGGCCCGCCGCAGGCGATGCCGCCTTGGGACAGGGTGAGCGCAGCGAAGGAGGCACGTCTTGGGGCAGCTCGTCGAGGGACAGTGGATCGCCGGGGACGCGTTCGCCGACAAGGCGGACGGCCGCTTCAAGCGCCAGGACAGCCGGTTTCGCAACTGGATCACGCCGGACGGCAGGCCCGGACCGACAGGGGAGGGCGGCTTTCCGGGGGAGCCGGGCCGATATCATCTTTATGTCAGCCTCGCCTGTCCCTGGGCGCACCGCACCCTGATCATGCGCCGCTTCAAGGGGCTCGAGGCGATGATCGGGCTCTCCGTGGTGCACTTCCTGATGCGCGAGGACGGCTGGACATTCGCGCCGGACCCGTGCGTCACGGGCGACCCCATTCTCGGCGCCGCCTACCTGCACCAGATCTATACCGCGGCCGACCCGGCCTATACCGGCAAGGTGACCGTCCCGGTGCTCTGGGACAAGACGCGCGGCACCATCGTCTCCAACGAATCCGCCGACATCCTCCGCATGTTCAACAGCGCCTTCGATGCGGTGGGCGCGGCGGAGGGCGATTACTATCCGGTTCCGCTGCGGGACGAGATCGATGCCGTGAACGACCGGATCTATCGCACCCTCAATAACGGCGTCTACCGCGCCGGCTTCGCGGCGAACCAGACCGCCTATGAGGAAGCGGTCGTCCCCCTGTTCGAGACCCTGGACTGGCTGGAGGCGCGGCTGGCGCAATCGCGCTGGCTGCTCGGCGACGCGCTGACGGAAGCGGACATCCGCCTCTTCACGACGCTGATACGGTTCGATCCGGTGTATCACGGGCACTTCAAATGCAACCTGCGTCGCATCGTGGACTACCCTGCCGTGTGGCGCTATGTCCGGGCTTTCCTGGCTCTGCCCGGCGTCGACGAGACGGTGAATTTCGCGCACATCAAGCGCCACTATTACGAAAGCCATCGCCAGATCAATCCCTTCGGCGTGGTTCCGATCGGCCCCGACATCGACTTCTCCGCCTGACGCCGGGAGAGCGTTAAAATCTTCATCTCATCCATGGTTTAGGGCGCCGTCGGCGAGCGGCGGCGGTGTCGGAGGCGCGCCCGGGGTATGCGTGCAAGGGGTCGTGCGTTTTTTCGTTCTTCCGCCGCGCTGCCGTGTCGGCAACATGGGATCGGAGGCTGTCCTGCCCCGTCTCACCGGCAACGAGCCCAATGACCGTCAGCTATCCCCGCTTCAAGGCCGCCGCCTGCCACACCTCGTCCGTCTTCCTGGACGCTGAGAAGACGGCCGAAAAGGCCTGCGATCTCATCGCCGAAGCGGCCGCGGCCGGAGCCGCCCTGGTCGTCTTCCCGGAATCCTTCCTGCCCGGCTTTCCGGTCTGGGCGGCGCTGCAGGCGCCGATCTACAATCACGCTTTCTTCCGCGCCCTGGTCGCGGAAGCCCAGAAGCCCTCGGACGGCGCGATCCGCACCATCCGCATGGCCGCGCGGCGGCACGGCCTCTATGTGTCGCTCGGATTTACCGAGGGAACGGACGCCAGCGTCGGCTGCATCTGGAATTCGAACCTGCTGATCGGCCCCGACGGCGCCATCCTCAACCATCATCGCAAGCTGGTCCCGACCTTTTACGAAAAGCTGGTCTGGGCCAATGGCGACGCGCGCGGATTGCGGGTCACCGCCACCGATCTCGGCCGGATCGGCATGCTGATCTGCGGGGAAAACACCAATCCCCTCGCACGTTACGCGCTGATGGCGCAGGGCGAGCAGGTCCATATCTCGACCTACCCGCCGATCTGGCCGACCCGCCCGCCGGACGAAGACGGCGCCTACGATCTGCGGCGCGCCATCGAGATCCGCGCCGGCGCCCATGCCTTCGAGGCCAAGGTCTTCAACATCGTCGCCTCCGGCTTCGTCGACGCGGCCATGCGCGAGGCCATGGGCTCGGTCGGCGCAGCCAGCCTGGAGGTCATGGACAAGTCTCCCCGCGGCATTTCCATGGTGCTCGGGCCGGCGTCCCAAGTGGTCGGCGAGGTCCTGTCCGAACACGAGGGCATCCTCTATGCCGACATCGACACCGCGCTATGCGTCGAGCCGAAACAGTTTCACGACGTGGTCGGCTATTACAACCGGTTCGACGTCTTCCGCCTCGACGTCGACCGTACCGCCCGCGAACCGGCTTATTTCTCGGAGGACGTCGCCATCGCCGAAGGCGCGGAGGACGGCGTGTTCGACGCGGTCGGCGACCTGGTGTTTGCAGGGAATGGGGCGCGCTGACGCCCCTGCGCGTACCGGCGCCGCCTAAGGCGCCGGAAAATCACCAAAAACACATAATCCAGAGGGTTTAGACATGATGCGAAATCGAAACATCCTGCGTCTTTGTAGTGCCGTGCTCGCCGCGGTGTCGCTTGCCGGGGCGCCCGCCTTCGCCCGCGACACCGTGAAGATCGCCTTCATCGGCCCCCTGACCGGCGGCAATTCCGCCACCGGCCTCGGCGGACGCAATTCCGCGTCCCTCGCGGTGGATCTCCACAACGCCAATCCCGCCTCCAAATATACTTATGAACTCGTGCCGTTCGACGATGAGTGCAAGCCGAACGTGGGCGTGCAGGTGGCGACCAAGGCGGCTTCCGACAAGTCGATCATCGCCGGCATCACGCATTACTGCTCGGCCGTGGCGATCGCGACCGTCGACACCTACAACCGGTTCGGCCTGCCGGTGGTGGTGTGGGGCGCGGTGTTGCCCGAGATCACCTATGGCAACGATTATCCCGAGATCCACCGGGTCAACGGGACCATGATCAACGAAGGCAAGATGGCGGCGGAGTTCCTGACCAAGCAGGGCTTCAAGACCTTCGTGGTGATCCACGACACCACCGATTACGGCAAGGGCCAGAACAAATATTTCGCCGAGAATCTGAAGCCCCAGGGCGGCGATATTCTCGCGACCTTCGCGGTGCCGCCGGACCAGCAGGACTTCACCGCGGAACTGACCAAGGTGAAGGAGTTGAAGCCGGACGTGGTGTTCATCGGGGGCCTGACGCCGCTCGGCGTGCGGGTGCGCTCGCAGATGGACCGGCTCGGCATTCCCGCGCAACTCGCCGGCGTCTCGGGCATCATGAGCGCGGGCTTCCTCGACGGCGCCGGCGCCGCGGCGGAAGGCACGATCTCGTTCCATAACGGCGCGCCGCTCACGCGCTATGCCGGCGGCAAGGCGTTCATGGACGCCTATGCCAAGGCCGGCTACCGCGAGGATCCCGACGCCTACGGGCCGTTCGCCTTTTCCGCCGCCAATCTCATCATGGACGCCATCGACAAGGTCGGGCCGGACCGCAAGAAGGTCCGTGCCCAGCTCAACGGCACCAAGGGCTATCAGGCGCTCGTCGGCGAGATCAATTTCGACGATCACCGGCAGAATATCGTCTCCGCCAACGTCTACGTGGCGCAGGACGGCAAGTGGGTCTACTGGCCCGACAGCGCCTACGCCGCAGGCGCCAAGAAGCTGCCTGGGAAATAGCGCCGGCTTGCGCGCGGGAAAGGCGCCGCTCGTGCGGCGGCGCCTTTCTTGCACCGCGTCCACCACTGCCCTCTCCCGGTGGAGACCGTCATGGATCCCGGACTGCTCGCTCAATATCTTTTCAACGGGCTCATGCTCGGCACCATCTATGCCATCGTCGCGGTTGGATTTTCCCTGTTTTTCGGGGTCCTCGACGTCATCAAGTTCTCGCATGGCGACGTCGTCGCGGTCGGAGCGTTCTCGGCCTTCGGTGCGGCCGGTCTGACCGCCGCGCTGGTTGCCCTGCCCGGGCCGCTGGCCCTCGCCGTCGGCCTCGTCGCGGCGCTCGGCGCCGGGGCGGTCTCGGGGGTGGTGATCGGGCGCGTGCTGGTGCTGCCTCTGAAGAACGCCCCCGCGGTCAACGTCCTGCTCGCCACCCTGATGGCGGGGACGGTTCTGCGCGAGGCGATCCGGCTCGCCGTGCCGAACGGCGGCAATCCCAAGCCGTTTCCCGCCTTGCTGCCGGACGGGGTGCTGGCCGCCGGATCCTTCAGCGTCGGCATCGACAGCGTGATCATCCTCGTGGGCGGGCTCGCCGTGGTGCTCGCGACCCATCTCGTCATCACCCGAACCCGCCTGGGCCTCGCCATCCGGGCGGTGGCGCAGGACGACGAGGTGGCGCAGCTCGCCGGCGTGAACTTCACGAAGACCGTGCTCGGCACGTTCGCGCTCGGCTCGATGCTGGCGGGGCTCGCGGGCCTGATGCTGGGGCTCTATTATCGCGAGATCAATTTCAACATGGGCATTCTCCTGGGGATCATCGGCTTTGCCTGCGCCGTCGTAGGCGGGCTGGGCAGCCTGATCGGCCCGATCCTCGGCGGCTTCCTCTTCGCCGGGATCCAGACCCTCGCGACGGTCGTGCTGCCTTTCACCAGTGCCTACAAGGATGTCGTGGCGTTCGCCGTCATCATCGCGCTGATCGGCCTGTTCCCCACCGGCCTCATCGCCGAGAAATCCAGCGAGCGGGTCTGAGATGGAAACCGCACAGCTCACCGGCACCCGGCCCGCCGAGGTCGTCAGGACGCAGGGCCTGCACCGCCTTCTCGTCGCGGCCATCGTGGCCCTTCTGTTCGCAGGCGGCGGCTTTCTGCTGCATTCCGAGGCGCAGGGCGAAGTCATCGCCTTGCTCGCCGCCTTCGTCGCGATCTTCGTCTTCGCGGAGCGGCTTTCGGCGGGACGCCGCGCGATCGCCCTCTGCCGCGCCCATCCGGGCACCGTGAACCTCGCCGCGGCGGTCTCGGTGCTCGCCATCGCGGCCGTCTTGCGGGAGGAACATTACACGCTGCTGATGATGGCCACGGTGGCGCTGTTCGCGACCGCCGCGGCCGGGCTGACCCTCCAGATGGCCTTCGCCGGCGTGCCCAATTTCGCCGGCGCGGGTTTCTTCGCCATCGGCGCCTATGTCCCCGCCGTGCTCGGCGGAACCGGCATCCCCCATCTCGTGGTCCTGCTGATCGCGGGCTGCGCCGCCGCTCTGCTGGGGCTCGCGATCCTGCTCCCGGTGCTGCGCACACGCGGGCATTACGCGGCCCTGGTGACCATCGCCTTCGGCCTGCTGCTGCGATCCTTCCTGGAAGTGAACGACGTTCTCGGCGGCCCGCAGGGGATGAAGGTTCCCGCCTTCTCGCTCTTCGGCCTGTCCTTCGCCCGCATCACCGAGATCGGCCCGTACGACGTTTCGTTCTATCTGCCCTATGCCCTCGCCGGCTGCGCCTTGTTCGCGCTCGCTTTCTTCGTTGTGCGGCGGCTCGAGACGTCGTTCGTCGGTCTCGCCTTCGACGCCGTGCGCTCCGACGAGGTGGCGGCGAGCGTGTTCGGTCTGTCGATCGCCCGATGGAAGGCCACGGCCTTCCTGATCGGCAACGCCATGATCGGGGTGGCCGGCGCGCTCTATGGAATGATGAACGGCTTCGTGAATCCCAACAGCGCCAATTTCGGCGACAGCCTCATCATGCTGTCCATCCTCGTTCTCGGCGGGTTCGGCAATCTCTGGGGAGCGGTGGTCGCATCGGTCGTGATCCTGGTGATCCCCGAGAAGCTCCAGGCGATCCAGGAATATCGCCTCGTCATCTTCGCGCTGCTCGTCATCGCCATCCTGCGTTTTCGGCCCTCGGGTCTGATGCCGCGGGCGACGCGGGACCTCTCCGCCCTCGCCATGGGAGGCCAGCGATGAGCCCGCTGCTCGCCTGTTCGGGCCTCACCATGCGGTTCGGGGGGCTTACCGCCCTCGACAGCCTCGACATCGCCGTCGGCACCGGCGAAACGGTCGGTCTCGTCGGACCCAACGGCTCGGGCAAGACGACATTCTTCAACGTCCTCACCGGGCTTTATCGGCCGTCCGAGGGCGCCGTCCGGTTCGAGGCCTCCGACCTGTTCGGCCGGTCGCCGCAGGAGATCAGCCGGGCCGGGGTGGCGCGCACGTTCCAGCGCTCGCGGCTCATGCTCGACCAGACGGTGTTCGACAATATCGCCCTGGGCGCGCTCGGGCGCGTCGATCTCGGCCTGCTGCCCGCTCTGGTGTTCCGCAGCCGGTTCCGCAGGGACCTGTCGGCCCTGGTCGAGAAGGCGACGGCTCTGACCCGCCGCTTCAATCCGCACATCGCGGCGAGCCTGTTCAAGCCCGCGGGCAGCTTCACGATGATCGACCGCCGGCGGATCGAGATCTGCCGCGCCTTGATCGGAGGGCCTCGCCTCCTGCTCCTCGACGAGCCGTCCGCCGGCATGACCCACGAGGAAACGCGCCACCTGATGGACGATCTCCTCGCCTTCCGGGAGGAGATGCCCGATCTCGCCATCGTGCTGGTGGAGCACGAGATGGACGTGATCCGGCGGATCTCCGACCGGTGCGTCGTCCTCAATTTCGGCCGGAAGATCTTCGAGGGCGCGTTCGACGCGCTCCTCGCCGATCCCGACGTCCAGACCGCCTATCTCGGAGGCAGCCAATGAGCGCGCCCGACGGTTCTCCCAAAGGCGCCCGCCGCCTGTCGGTGATCGGCGTGACCACCGGCTACGACCGGGCCGACGTTCTCCACGACGTCTCGATCGAGGCGAAGCCCGGCCGCATCACCTGCATTCTCGGCGCCAACGGGGCCGGAAAATCGACCCTGATCCGCGCCATTCTCGGATTGACGCCGGTGCGGCAGGGGGAAGTCGCGTTCGGCGGCGAGACGATCACCAATCTCGCCACCCACCGCATCGCGGCTCTGGGGATCGCGACGGTCCCCGAGGGAAATCGCGTTTTCCCGCGCATGACGGTGCTTGAAAATTTGAAGGTCGGCGGTCTGCTCGAGCGGGATCGCACGCGTCTCGCGGCGCGGATGGAGGCGATGTTCGAAAGTTTTCCCCGTCTCAAGGAGCGGCGCAACCAACTCGCCGGCACGCTGTCCGGGGGCGAGCGCTCCATGCTCTCGATCGCCCGCGGACTGATGACGGATCCGGAACTCGTCGTGTTCGACGAGCCGTCTCTGGGCCTCTCGCCTTTGTTCGTGGCCGAGGTCTTCCGCATCGTGCGGCGGCTCAAGGACGAGGGCTATACGATCCTCCTCGTCGAGCAGAATGTGCGGCAGACCCTCGATGTCGCCGATGACGGCTATGTCCTCGCCCAGGGCCGCGTCGTGGCGGCGGGCACGAGCCGGAGCCTCGCCGAGGACCGGGAATTGCACAAAGCCTATTTCGGCGTTCACTGAACGCCCCAACGAGGTCCGCGCCACCATGGGAATGCCCGTCT
Source organism: Aquabacter spiritensis (assembly GCF_004346185.1). Lineage (GTDB taxonomy): Bacteria > Pseudomonadota > Alphaproteobacteria > Rhizobiales > Xanthobacteraceae > Aquabacter > Aquabacter spiritensis. The sequence goes on from NZ_SMAI01000004.1 coordinate 91,126, forward strand.
ACGACCGTGTCCATCCGCTGCGCAAGCCGAAGGGGTTCGAACCCGTCGTGCAGCGCTGGTCCACCGCTTTTCCGAACCGGTGCCGGGTCCTCTGCGTCGCCTTTCACGGCATCCAGGGCGCGAGCGCAGACGAGGTCTACGCCTCCCCCTTCTTCTCCTGGCTCGCCGCCGCCTTCGCCGCGCCCGACGGACCCACGGTCCGCGACGATGCCGCATTCGTCGACCGGACCGGGCTCTATACCCACATCGTCGCCGCTTATTGGGTGGACGAGGAGAGGCGCGACCGCTTCTTCGCGGATCCCGCGGTGACCGAATGGTGGGAGGACCGCGCCCGCCTCGCCGAGCCCACAGGCTATTTCCGCGAAAGCCTCACCGTGCCGGTCGAGCGGCAGGAGAGCATTTATTGGCTGGATTATCCCGGCGGGCTCTCGGCCTCGGCCGACGTGGCGCTCTATCCGACGCCCTGGTGCGGCTATTACGGGGCGATGCGCGACCGCATCCCGCTCGCGGCCGTCGATACGCTCGACAGTCCGATGACGGGCCTTGTGCCGATCCCGCGGGAGACGAGGGGGGCGCGCTGGCAGCTGACCGCACCCCACAACCTCGCCGTGATCCGGTCCGCGGCCTCCTGGGGCCGCTGCGACCCCGAGCAGGCCGAGAATTATATGCGCGAGCTGCGCGCCCCTTTGATGCGCGGCATGGACTTTCTGAAGGAGAATTCCCAAGCCACGGGCTGCGCCTCCCTGCGCTTCCAGCAAACCTGCGGCGCGGCCGGCGCGCCGGTGCTCGAAACCCATGCGCTCGGCTATTTTCTCTCGCTCGGACATCTCGAAGCCTGGGCGGAGCATCACCCCACGCACGACGCCATCTTCACGGCGGCGATCGCGCGCTACCGCAAATACGGCAAGGCGAACCAACTTCGGACGTGGCATGAGGTCTTCATCCTGCCGGACACCGAGAAGCAGGTCTTCGACTATCTCAATTGCGCGCCCGGAACCGGTCTCCTCGACTTCCTGCCCGGCACGGTCACGGCGGTCGCGGCAGGGTCATAGCTCGGTCAGGAGCGCCGTGTCGCGCTCGACGACTTCGGCCAAGTGCCGAAGGACCGCCTTGAACCGCCCCATGAATTCCAGATCGGCGTGCACGCTCGCATAGATGTCGCGCATCACGATCACCTCGTCCGGCAGAACCGGCAGAAGGCGGGGATTGGTCTTGGCCGAGAACAGCGGCAGGAGCCCGATGCCGGCGCCGCGGGCGACCGCATTCTGCTGGGCGTGCATCGAGGTGGAGCGGAACGAGACTTTCGTTGGCTCCAGCACGTCGAGCAGCCAATGGACCGGCTGGATGGCGACGAGGTCTTCGACATAGTCGACGAAGGTGTGCGACGGCAGCTCGGCGGCCGACCGTGGTATGCCGAACCGCCGCGCATAGTCCGGCGAGGCATAGAGCGCGAGGCGGAAGCGGCCGATCTTGCGCACCGACAGCCGCTGGCCCTGGGGCGGAACGAAGGAGATGAAGATGTCCGCTTCGCGCTTGGTCAGGTTGATCAGGTGGCGCTCGGTCACGAGTTCCACCACGAGGCCCGGCTCCTTCTGCGCGAGTTCGGCGAAGCGCTCGGCGAGATAAAAGGCGCCGATGCCTTCCATGGAGGCTACGCGCACATGTCCCTTCGGCGCGCTCGGGGCGGCCTGGATGGTCTCCTCGACCCCGACCGCCTCCTGTTCGATGCGCTCGGCGATGGCGAACAGGCGATGACCGGGCTCCGTCAGCACGAAGCCGTCCGGCTTGCGATCGAACAGTTTGAGCGAGAGGTCCTTCTCCAATTCGCTGATGCGGCGCGAGACGGTGGTGTGGTCCACCTTCAGGCGGCGGGCGGCGGGCAGCAGGCGCCCCTGACGCGCGAGTTCGAGAAAGAAGATCAGATCGTTCCAATTGAACATGAGGCAGGGTCCGCATCTGCCCGGCAATGTTCAAGCAAAATATGGAACGCACGCTGACGCATGGCGCGCGGGGAGGAGGGGATCGTGTCGGCAGGCATTCCCGCGCCCGGCAGCGTCAACGGGTGAAGGTTCGCCGCCCTTCACCCTTCGCGTTGGATACTCAGCGGCTGCGGGACCGGCGGCGCCTTTTTGCGCGGCGCCCGGCGCTGTGGGACCGGCGGGTCGTAAACGTGGAGCACGGTGGCGGCGCGGGTCAGGACGGCGAAGATGAGCGCCGTCGACCAACCGAACAGAAGCATCCCGTTCGCGGCGGTGATGGGGCCGAGGACCCGCCATCGCGGCTCGGGAACGATGTCGCCATAGCCCAGGGTCGTGAAGTTCACGAAGGCAAGGTAATAGCCGTCGCCCGGCTTCACCGCGCCGACCAGATTGTACGCGATGGCCCAGATTTCCACCTGGATCGTGTGCGAGAAGGTCAGCGCGGCGCCGGTCAGCATCATAGTCGCGGCGAAGGCGAGGATGCGGTGTCGCTCCACTTTGCGGGTGCGCAGGCTCCGCATGAAGCGGATCAGAAAGACGCTCATGACGGAATGGATGGCGATATTCACCATGCTCACGAGAATTCCGTACAGCAGTTCAAAGGGGACCACGCTGCTCTCCCCGCTTGTCGAACCCCGGTCCGCCGGCACAGAGGCACGGCCGCCCACCCCCATGTGCCAATGAACCCCCGGCCCTCGGGGCGCAAGCCCGGCGGAACCCGGCGCGGCGTGCGGGGTTGATTTTTTGGCGGCTGGGCACCGAAAAGGGAGACGACGCGATGAAGAGCGACACCGATCCGCGCAACTCCGGAGCCGTAAAGCTGCAATATTGGTCGCCGTCGCATTCGGTCAACGCACCGGATGCGTGGCCCGATCCGCTCGCCTTCGACACCGTGGAGGACGCGGTCGCCTTCGCCATGACGCAAGCGCCATTCGGGCGCGAAGTCGCTTGGCTCCGCACGCCGGAGGGCGCCGTTCTGAAGCCGGACCAGATCCGCCGGGCCTATGAGATGAAGCGGAGCTGAGCCGCGCGCCACCGCCGGGAATCGGCAGCAGGCGCGACCGCGCATTGATTCAGCGGCGCGCTCGTGTATTTTGCGCCGCAAAATGAAGCCAGCGGGCCCGAGTGTTCGGACCCGCCTTTTGCCGCTGGAATCCCATGAAGCTGCGCAACATCGCCATCATCGCCCACGTCGACCACGGCAAGACAACGCTGGTGGACGAATTGCTCAAGCAATCCGGCTCCTATCGCGAGAATCAGCGCGTCGCGGAGCGGGTGATGGATTCGAACGAGCTCGAAAAGGAGCGCGGCATCACGATCCTCGCCAAGGCCACGTCGGTGGTCTGGAAGGACACCCGGATCAACATCGTCGACACGCCGGGCCACGCCGATTTCGGTGGCGAGGTGGAGCGCATCCTCAACATGGTGGACGGCGCGATCGTGCTCGTGGACGCGGCCGAAGGGCCGATGCCGCAGACCAAGTTCGTGGTCGGCAAGGCGCTGAAGGTCGGCCTGCGCCCGATCGTGGCGATCAACAAGGTCGACCGCGCCGATGCCCGCCCGCAGGAGGTCATCAACGAGGTGTTCGACCTGTTCGCGGCGCTCGACGCCAATGACGATCAGCTCGACTTCCCGATCCTCTATGGCTCCGGCCGCAACGGCTGGATGGCGAACTCGCCGGAAGGGCCGAGCGACGAGGGCATGGCGCCGCTGTTCGACCTGGTGCTGAAGCACGTGCCGGAGCCGATGGTCGACGACGGTCCGTTCTCGATGATCGGCACGCTGCTCGAGGCCAATCCCTTCCTCGGCCGCATGATCACCGGGCGCATCACCTCGGGGACGATCCGGCCGAACCAGTCGATCAAAGTTCTCGCGCAGGACGGATCTCTGGTCGAGCAGGGCCGGGTGTCCAAGATCCTCGCCTTCCGCGGCATCGAGCGTCAGCCGATCGACGAGGGCGTGCAGGGCGACATCGTCGCCATTGCCGGCCTGTCGAAGGGCACGGTGGCGGACACCTTCTGCGACCTCGCCGTCGAGACCCCGCTGAAGGCACAGCCGATCGATCCGCCGACCGTGACCATGACCTTCATCGTCAACGATTCGCCGCTCGCCGGCACCGAGGGCGACAAGGTGACGAGCCGCGTCATCCGCGACCGCCTGTTCCGCGAAGCGGAAGGCAATGTCGCGCTGAAGATCGAGGAATCGAGCGAGAAGGATTCGTTCTACGTCTCCGGCCGCGGCGAACTTCAGCTCGCCGTGCTGATCGAGACCATGCGCCGGGAAGGCTTCGAACTGGCCGTTTCGCGCCCCCGCGTCGTGTTCGCCAAGGACGAAGCCACCGGCGAGACGCTGGAGCCGATCGAAGAAGTCCTGATCGACGTCGATGAGGAATATTCCGGCACCGTCGTGCAGAAGATGAGCGAGCGCCGTGCCGAGATGGTCGAGATGCGGCCCTCCGGCGGCAACCGCCAGCGCCTGGTCTTCTACGCCCCGACCCGCGGCCTCATCGGCTACCAGTCGGAGCTGCTGACCGATACGCGCGGCACCGCCATCATGAACCGGCTGTTCCACGAATATGCCCCGTATCGCGGCGAGATCGCCGGCCGCAACAATGGCGTGCTGATCGCCAACGAGGCGGGCGAGGCGGTGGCCTATGCGCTGTGGAACCTCGAGGATCGCGGCCCGATGATGATCGAGCCCGGCTGGAAGGTGTACCAGGGCATGCTGGTGGGCATCCACACCCGCGACAACGACCTGGAAGTGAACGTCCTGAAGGGCAAGAAGCTCACCAATATCCGGACCACCTCCAAGGACGAGGCCGTGCGTCTCACGCCGCCGATCCGTATGACGCTGGAGCGTGCGCTCGCCTGGATCCAGGACGACGAGCTGGTGGAAGTGACGCCGAAGTCGATCCGCCTGCGCAAGCGCCTGCTCGATCCCAACGACCGCAAGCGCGAAGAGCGCAAACGCGAGAGCGAACTCGCCTGAGCGCGGAACGGTGACGGCCGGGCTTCGCCCGGCCGATGCCCGCCGCGACGCGCGTGACGTCCCCCGCCGCCTCAGCTTTTGGGGCGCTTGTCGATCACCCGCTTCGCCTTGCCCATCGACCGTTCGAGCGCGCCCGGTCCCTGGACCACCACGCGCGTGGTGATGCCGATCGTATCCTTGATCCGCGACACCAGCCGCTCGGCATGGACGAAGAGGCCGTGCCCGTCCCAATGCTCGGCGCGGGCCTCGGCGATCACGGTCATCTCGTCCATCCGTCCCTCGCGGGTCAGCTCGATGAGGAAATGGCCGGCGCACCAATCGGTGGCGAGCAGCGCCTCCTCGATCTGGGTCGGGAAGACGTTGACGCCGCGCAGGATCATCATGTCGTCCGAACGGCCCGTGACCTTCTCCATCCGCCGCATGCCGGGCCGCGCGGTGCCGGGCAGAAGCCGGGTGAGGTCGCGGGTGCGGTAGCGAATGATCGGGAACGCCTCCTTGGTGAGGGAGGTGAAGACCAGTTCGCCCTTCTCCCCGTCGGGAAGCACCTCGCCCGTCTCGGGATCGATGATCTCGGGATAGAAATGGTCTTCCCAGACGTGCAGGCCGTCTTTGGTCTCGACGCATTCCTGGGCGACGCCGGGGCCGATCACTTCGGACAGGCCGTAAATGTCGGTGGCGTCCATCGCGAAGGCGCGCTCGATCTCCTCGCGCATCGCGTTGGTCCAGGGCTCGGCGCCGAAGATGCCGTATTTCAGCGAGCTTTCGCGGGGGTCGAGACCGGCTTTGGCGAAGCCGTCGAGGATCGCCAGCATATAGCTCGGCGTCACCATGATGACTTCCGGCCTGAAATCCGTGATGAGCTGCACCTGGCGTTCGGTCATGCCGCCCGACATGGGAATGACGGTGCAGCCGAGCCGCTCGGCACCGTAATGCGCGCCGAGGCCGCCGGTGAACAGGCCGTAGCCATAGGCGACGTGCACCATCATGCCCGGACGTGCACCGGCGGCGCGGATCGAGCGCGCCATGACGTCCGCCCACATGTCGATGTCGGCTTTCGTGTAGCCGACGACGATGGGCTTTCCGGTGGTGCCGGACGAGCCGTGAATCCGCGCCAGCTTCTCGCGCGGCACGGCGAACAGGCCGAACGGATAATTGTCCCGCAGGTCGGTCTTCACCGTGAACGGGAATTTCGCGAGGTCGGACAGGGTCTTGAGGTCCGAGGGGTGGACCCCTGCGGCGTCGAACTGCTGCCGGTAGAACGGCACGTTCTCGTAGGCATGGGCGAGCGACCAGGCGAGCCGCTGGCGCTGGAGCGCCATGACCTCGTCCCGCGAGGCGCGCTCGATGGCGTCGAGGCCATCCTTGAGGCTGCGGTCGAAGCGATCGGCCGGTGCCGCCATATTCATTGTCTCCTCCGCTCCTTGTGTAAATTCAGGCCTGCGGGTGCAGGATTGTGCCGCCGATGGTGCGGGAATGCCCGCGGAATTCGGCGATCAGCACCCCGTCCTGGGTGACGCTCACGTCATAGATGCCGGACCGACCGGCGCGCGTGACCTCGCGGGCCGCGGCGATCAGAATGTGGCCGCGCCGGCCGGGGCGCAGAAAGCTGATCGAGCAGTGCGCCGCAACGGTCCGCTCGTCATAGGTGTTGCAGGCGAAGGCGAAGGCGCTGTCGGCCAAAGTGAAGATGAAGCCGCCATGGGCGGTGCCGTGGCCGTTCACCATGTGCTCGGCAAGGGTCATGGCCAGAACGGCCCGGCCGGGGCCGACCTCGCGCAATTCCATGCCGAGGCCGCGGCTGGCGCCGTCGCTCTCCCACATCGCCGCGGCGCACAGGCGGGCGATCTCCTCGGGCGTGCGCAATGCGGCGGCCTCGCTCATGAGCCGCGTCCCGTGAAGGTGGGGGCCCGCTTTTCCATGAAGGCCGCGACGCCCTCCGCATAATCGGGCGAGCGCCCGGCTTCCCGCTGCAGGTCGCGCTCGAGATCGAGCTGCGCGTCCAAAGTGTTGGCGGCGGAGGCGTTGAGCGCCTGCTTGATCAGGCCGAGACCGAAGGTCGGCTGGGTCGCCAGATGGGTGCACAGCGCCTCGGCCTCACCCATCAGCGAGCCATCGTCGACCGCTTTCCAGATCATGCCCCAGGCGGCGGCCTGCTCGGCGGGCACCGGTTCGGCGAGCAAGGCCAAGGCGCGCGCCCGCGCATCGCCGATGAGACGCGGCAGGAAATAGGTGCCGCCGGAATCGGGCACCAGGCCGATCTTGGAGAAGGCCTGGATGAATTTGGCGGATCTGGCGGCCAAAACGATGTCGCAGGCGAGCGCGATGTTCGCCCCGGCACCCGCGGCCACCCCGTTCACCGCGCAGACCACCGGCTTGCCGAGCGCGCGGATCGAGCGGACGAGCGGGTTGTAGAAGGTATCGATCGTGGTGCCGAGATCGGGGGCCTCGGCGAGCCCGACCCGCGCGGAGAGATCCTGTCCCGCGCAGAAGCCGCGCCCCGCGCCGGTCAGCAGAACCGCCCGGCAATCGGCATCCGCGGCGGCCGCGTCGAGCGCGGCGCGCAGGGCGCGATGCAGGTCCTCGTTGAAGGAGTTGAGCCGGTCCGGCCGGTTCAGGGTCAGCAGGGTCCAGCCGTCGCGGCGGTCCACGAGAAGCACGCTCTCCACCCGTTTTCTCCCAGTCGGGGCCCTCAGGAGCCTCTTGAATTAACCGATCGATCGGTTAATCTTTAGCCCAAGGGGCAAGCTTGTCAACAGACGCACAATGCCCCGCGCGCAGGGAGGATGCCATGGCCGACGATTTCCGGGCGCGCGCCGGACTGCGCCCCCGCGGGCCGCACTTCGTCCTTCCAATGCCCGGCGGGATCGGGCCATCTGCGCGCCGTCTTTCGTTCGAGCCCGTTTGCGGAGAGTTTTCATGAGCCACGCTTTCATCTGCGACTTCGCGCGCACCCCGATCGGCCGCTATGCCGGCGCTCTCAAGGACGTGCGGACCGACGATCTCGCCGCGCACCCGATCCGGGTTCTGAAGGCGCGCCATCCCGGCATCGACTGGGAGGCCGTGGACGATGTGGTGATGGGCTGCGCCAACCAGGCGGGCGAGGACAATCGCGACGTCGCGCGCATGGCGGCGCTGCTCGCCGGCCTGCCGGTCAGCGCGCCGGGCACGACCGTAAACCGGCTGTGCGGTTCGGGGCTCGACGCGGTCGGGATCGGCGCCCGCGCCATCCTCACCGGCGATGCCGACCTCATCATCGCCGGCGGTGTCGAGAGCATGACGCGCGCGCCCTTCGTGATGGGCAAAGCGAGCGAGGCGTTTTCCCGTCAGGCCGAGATCTTCGACACGACCATCGGATGGCGTTTCGTCAACCCGCTGATGAAGGCGCAATACGGCGTCGATTCGATGCCGGAGACCGGCGAGAACGTGGCGGCCGACTTCCAGATCGGCCGCGCCGATCAGGATCTCTTCGCCTATCGCTCGCAGCAGCGCGCCAAGGCGGCGCAGGAGGCCGGGTTCTTCGCCCGCGAGATCGCGCCGATCGAAATCAGGGGCAAGAAGGGCGCCGTCACGGTCGTCGATACGGATGAGCATCCGCGCGGCGACACGACCCTGGAGCAGCTCGCCGCCCTGAAGACCCCCTTCCGTAAGGAGGGCGGGTCGGTGACGGCGGGCAATGCGTCCGGGGTCAATGACGGTGCCGGCGCGCTGATCCTCGCCTCCGAGGCGGCGATCGAGCGGTATGGCCTGACGCCGCGGGCGCGCGTCGTCTCGATGGTCCAGGCCGGGGTGCCGCCGCGCATCATGGGGATCGGCCCCGCGCCGGCGACCCTTAAGCTCCTGGAAAAAAACAAGCTGTCTTTGGACGATATCGACCTCGTCGAGCTCAACGAGGCATTCGCCTCGCAGGCCCTCGCGGTGCTCCGCCAGCTCGGTCTGCCGGACGATGCGGAGCATGTGAACCCGCACGGCGGGGCGATCGCGCTCGGCCATCCGCTCGGCATGTCCGGCGCGCGGCTCGCCATGACGGCGGTGAGCGCGCTCGAAGTGCGGGGCGGCCGGCGTGCGGTCGCGACCATGTGCATCGGCGTCGGCCAGGGCATCGCCGCCTTGATCGAGCGGGTGTGAGATGAGCGCCGCGCCCGTCACGATCACGCGCCACGGCGGCGTCGCCGTGGTGGAAATCGCCGCCCCGCCGGTCAATGCGCTGTCCCGCGCGGTACGCACCGGCCTTCTCGCGGCGATAGAGGCGCTCGGCGCCGATCCGGACGTCGCCGCGATCGTCCTCAGCGGCGGGCCGGGGCGCTTCATCGCCGGGGCCGACATCCGTGAGATGAGCCTGCCGCCCGACGCCCCTGTCCTGCCGGACGTCGTGGCTGCCATCGACGCCCTCGACAAGCCGGTGATCGCCGCGATCGACGGCGCCGCGCTCGGCGGAGGGCTGGAGATCGCGCTGGCCTGCGATGCGCGCATCGGCTCCGCGAAAGCGCTCCTCGGTCTGACCGAAACGCGCCTCGGCATCATTCCCGGGGCCGGCGGCACGCAGCGTCTGCCGCGCCTCGTCGGCGTGGCGGCGGCGATCGGTCTGATCTGCGCCGGGCGGGTGCTGAAGGCGCGCGAGGCGCTGGACCTGGGCGTGCTCGACGCCATCGTGGCGGGCGACCCCATCGCTGCCGCTCTGGAGCGGGCGGCGGGGCAGGTGAAGCGACGCGTCTCGGCCCTGTCGGTGCCCGACAGCGAGGACGGCGCCGAGGACGCGGCGGCGGAGTCCGCTCTCAAGGGCGCGAAGGGCGTTCCGGCGATCGCGGAGGCGATCCGGGTGATCCGTGCCGCGCGGGCCGACAGTTTCGCGGAGGGGCTCGCCCGGGAGCGCGCCGCCTTCCTCGCTTTGCGCGAGAGCCCGGAGGCGGCGGCGCTGCGCCATCTTTTCTTCGCCGAGCGCGAGGCGGCCAAGGTGCCTGGCCTCGAGGGCGCCGCGGCGCGCCCGCTGGCGACAATCGGCGTGATCGGTGCCGGCACGATGGGCGCCGGCATCGCGGTCGCGCTGCTCGATGCCGGGCTTCATGTGATCCTGGTGGAGCGCGACGCCGCGGCGGCCGAGGCCGGGGGGGCGCGCGTGCGCGGCCTCTACGATCGGCCGGTCAAGAGCGGGCGTCTGGGTAGCGAAGAAGCGGAGGCCCGGCTCGCGCGCCTCGCCCCCACCGACGATTGGGACCGCCTCGCAACGGCCGACCTCGTGATCGAGGCGGCGTTCGAGGACATGGCGGTGAAGGTCGACATCTTCCGCCGCCTCGATGCCGTCGCCCGGCCCGGCGCGGTGCTGGCCTCGAACACCTCCTATCTCGATCTCGACGCCATCGCCGCGACCACCGGCCGGCCGCAGGACGTGGTCGGCCTGCATTTCTTCGCCCCGGCCAATCTGATGCGTCTTCTCGAAGTGGTGCGGGGGGCGGCCACGGCGCCGGACGTGCTCGCGACCGCGCTGGCGCTGGCGAAGAGGATCGGCAAGCAGCCGGTGGTCGCCGGCAATTGCGACGGCTTCATCGGCAACCGGATCTATGCCGTCTATCGCCGCCATGCGGAATATCTGGTCGAGGACGGCGCGACCCCCGAGGCGGTGGACGCGGCGCTCGAGGCCTACGGCTTCGCCATGGGCATTTTCGCCGTCTCCGACATGTCCGGCCTCGACATCGCCTTCGCCATGCGCCAGCGCCGGGCGGCGACCCGCGATCCGGCCGAGCGCTATGTCGCGATTCCCGACCGGCTGTGCGCGGCCGGCCGGCTCGGCCGCAAGACCGGCGCCGGCTGGTATGCCTATGACGCGGCCGGCAAGAAATCGGTGGACCCGACGACCGGAGACATCATCGCCGCCGCACGCGCCGAAAAGGCCATCGCGCCGCGCGCCGTCTCTGCGCCGGAGATCCAGCGCCGCCTGGTCTGCGTGATGGCGAACGAGGGGGCGAAGGAATTGGAGGAGGGGATCGCGCTGCGCGCCTCCGACATCGATCTCGCCTTCGTCAACGGCTACGGCTTTCCCCGCTTGAAGGGCGGCCCGATGTTCGCCGCCGACCAGATGGGCCTTGCCGCCGTGCTCGACGAAATCGAAGCGGCCCACGCCGCCGGCGGGGCGGGTTCCGAGCCGGCCCCGCTTCTTCGCGACCTCGCCCGAACCGGCGGCAGCTTTTCCAGTTGGCGCCGCGCCTGATGCGACAGGGACAGATCATGACACGCCTCCTCGAAAGCTATGCCCGCGATGCCTGGGTCGCGCCGACCGACGGGCTGGTCGACATCCCGAGCGCGATCGACGGGCGCATCGTCGCCCGGACCTCCACCCGCGGGCTCGATTTCGGCGCCATGGTGCGCCATGCCCGCGACGTGGGCGGCCCGGCGCTGCGGGCGATGACTTTTCACGAGCGCGCCGACCGGTTGCGCGCGATCGCCAAGCATCTCGGCGAGAACAAGGAGCCGCTCTACGTCCTCTCGGCCGAGACCGGCGCCACCAAGCGGGACAATTTCTTCGATATCGACGGCGGCATCGGCACGCTGTTCGCCTATGCCTCGCGCGGGCGCCGCGAATTGCCCAGCGAGCGCTTCTTTGTGGAGGGCGCGCCCGAGGGCCTGTCCAAAGGCGGCAGCTTCGTCGGTACCCATATCCTCACGCCGCTGAACGGCGTCGCGGTTCATATCAATGCCTTCAACTTTCCCTGCTGGGGCATGCTGGAAAAGCTCGCCCCGGCCATCCTGGCGGGGGTGCCGGTCCTCACCAAGCCGGCGACTGCGACCGCTTATGTCGCCGAGGCGGTGGTGCGGCTGATCGTTGAAACCGGCCTCCTCCCGGAGGGCGCGCTGCAATTCGTCTGCGGGGCGCCGGGCGATCTGCTCGATCATCTCGGCGGCCAGGACGTGCTGTCCTTCACCGGCTCGGCCGCGACCTCGCAGGCGCTGCGCGACCATCCGGCCGTGTCGCGCAACGCGGTGCGCTTCATCGCCGAGCGGGATTCCCTGAACGCCGCCGTGCTCGGCCCCGACGCGGTCGCCGGCACGCCGGAATTCGATCTGTTCGTCAAGGAGGTGGTGCGCGAGATGACGGTCAAGGCGGGCCAGAAATGCACCGCCATCCGCCGCGTCTTCGTGCCCCGGCCGCTCGCCGATGCGGTCGGCGACGCGCTCGCTACGCAGCTCGCCGCCGTGACGGTCGGCGATCCGCGCCGCGAGGAGGTACGGATGGGGCCGCTCGCCAGCCTATCGCAGCGCGACAGCGTGCGCGCGGCGGTCGCGGAGATCGCGGGAGAGGCCGAGATCCGCTTCGGCGATCCCGAGGCCGTCTCCCCCGTCGGCGGGGACGCGGCGGCGGGCGCCTTCATGGCCCCGGTCCTTCTGACCTGCGCCGCGCCGCGGGCTGCCCGGGCGCCGCATGTGGTGGAAGCGTTCGGTCCGGTCGCGACCCTGATGCCCTATGACGGGCTCGAAGATGCGGTGGCTCTGGTGGCGATGGGGGAGGGAAGTCTCGTCGCTTCGGTTTTCACCTATGACGCGCAGGTCGCCGAGGCCCTGGTGTTCGGCATCGCCGCCTATCACGGGCGCGTTCTGGTGATCGACCGCGACTGCGCGAAGGAATCCACCGGCCACGGTTCGCCTTTGCCGGGTCTGGTCCATGGCGGCCCGGGGCGGGCCGGCGGCGGGGAGGAGATGGGCGGGCTCCGCGGCGTGTTCCATTACATGCAGCGCACCGCGCTCCAGGGCTCGCCGGCGCGCCTTGCGGCACTCACGAAAAGCTGGATCAAGGGGGCGCCCGCCCCCGCCCCGACCCAGCATCCGTTCCGGCTGACCTATGACGAGATCCGCGTCGGCGACACGGTGGAGACGCCGGCACGCACCATTTCGCTGGCGGACATCGAACATTTCGCCGAATTCACCGGCGACACCTTCTATGCCCACATGGATGAGGAGGCGGCCAAGGCCAATCCCTTCTTCCCAGGGCGGGTGGCGCACGGCTATCTCATCCTGTCATTTGCCGCCGGCCTGTTCGTCGATCCCGCACCGGGTCCGCTGCTGGCCAATTACGGGCTCGACACGCTGCGCTTCCTGAAGCCGGTCTCACCGGGCGACACGATCCGCGTGCGCCTGACGGTCAAGCAGAAGCAGTCGGCGCGCAAACCCGAATATGGCGAGGTGCGGTGGGACGCCGAGGTGTTCAACCAGGACGGTGACACCGTCGCGCGCTATGATCTCCTGACGATGAGCGCGCGCGCGGCGGCGCCGACCGCGGCCTGAGGCCTGAGGCCGCGCAGGTCTTACTCCGGCTTCTCGTGCTTGCGCACGATGGTCGGGGTGTCGCTGGCCGGGAAGGTCTGCTTCAGTTCCTCGTCAAGCCGGTCGGACTCGCGTCGCGTTTCCTCTGTGCCGTCCTTCTCCCGCGCGACTTCCGCGCCGGTGAAGCTCGACGGATTGGTTGCGGCGGGCGGATCGCTGGCCGGAAAGGTGTCCTCCAGCGCTTCATCCAAATCGCGGTCCTGTTCGGCCGCCGTACGGCCCTTCGGTGCGTTCGGTGTCATGTCTGCCTCCAGTGCGCAGCGGCTCGATGGAGCCGCGCGACGGTTCTTTTCGGAGCATGCCGGCGTCAGCCGGATGCTCCCCTTATAACGCCGGCACTGCCGCTCCGGTTTCGGCCGACGCGGCGGTGCTTCGCCCCAGAAGGGCGGCGACCGGAAGCCGCCCAAACAGCCGCGCGAGGGGAATGCGCCCCGCCGCGGGCGCGAGCCTCTCGTCGCCGAGCAGATCGTCCAGACACGCCGGCAGCCCGTTCGGCAGCACCAGCGCGGTCTCGCCCCACGCTTCGGCGGAAATCAGCGGCAGCGCCGCTCCCGGACCCAGCATGGCGGCGGCGCGCCGCGTCACCGTCACCAGCAGCACCGTCCCCGCGTGCCGACGCAGGAAAGCGAGCGCCTGCCCGGCGCCCGGACCTTCGATCGCCAAGGGTTCGTAGCTGCCATCGGCGAACAGAGCCGGGTTTGCAGCGCGCGCCTGGAGCAGCCGGGCAATCACAGCCTGCTTGATCCGCCCGTCGCGCCACGCCTCCAGAAGCGCCGCAGGCGCCGCGCCGGCCTCGAAAGCTGCGATCCGCGCGGGATAATCGACGGGCCGCCGGTTGTCGGGGTCGACCAGGCTGAAATCCCAGAACTCCGTGCCCTGATAGAGATCCGGCATGCCGGGAACGGTAAATTTGAGCACCGTCTGGGCAAGGCTGTTCACCGCGCCGGCCGGGGCGAGGCGCGTCGCGCATTCGGCGATCGCGGCGCGTGCGCTCTCGCCTTCCGGTGCGGTCATGAGGTCGGAGAGGAAGCCGGCGCACGCGCCCTCGTAGACCGTGTCGGGGAAGATCCAGTTGGTGTGCACCTTGGCTTCCCGCATCGCCTTGAGCTGCCAGCCAGCCACCCGCTCGGCATAGGCGGCGAGCCCGGCGGCGTCGTCGGGGGAAAGCGTGGGCGGCCAGGCGCCGATCAGTGTCTGGAGCAGCATCACCGCGTCCGCCGGGGCGGGCGCCGATCCGCTGGGCAGCGCGCGCCGGAGCGGTTCCACGAGGGTCCGGAGCTCTTCGAGCATCCCAGACCATTCGTTCGGGATTTCGCTCAGCACGGCCAGCCGCATGCGGGCATCCTCGCCGCGCTTGTGGTCGTGGGTCGCGGTGGCGAGCATCGCCCCCGGGAAGCGGGTGGCGCGGGCGGTGGCGGCGGCGTGGAAGCCGCTGGGCGAAAGCCCCATCTGCGCCGGGTCCGAACCGACTTCGTTGCGCGAGAGCAGGCGCCCATAGCGATAAAACAGCGTGTCCTCGACCGATTTCGCGGCGATCGGGGCGGTGAGCTGCTGGAATTTGGCGATGGCATAGCCCCGTGTGCCGGCCTCAAGAACGTCGCCGAGCCCGCGCTGGGCCTCGCCGCCGAGCCACCCGTCGATCAGATCGAGCACCGGATGGTCGATCGGTGGCAGACGGCGGCGCGCCTGGGCGAGGGCGGCGGAGAGATAGGTCCAGTCCTGGTCAGAACGGCCCGATGCGTCGACATAGGTCCGGTAGACCGGGAAGGCGACGACAAGCTCGTTCAGCGCGCGGCGGATTGCGGCGAGAGTGATGTCGCGGGTGTCGAGATCCTCGCGGGCGACCCGATGAAACGCGCGGGTGGCGGTCTGCATCTCGGCGCCGAATCCGTCGCGCAGGACCTGCCGCCGCGCGGCTTCGAGCTGCGCGCCATAGGGCGTCGCATCGCCGGTGGCCCGGCTCCACACCAGATCGAGGGCTTCGTCGGCGTCCGGATCGTGCAGCACCGCGCCGACCTCGTCCATGAAATCGTAGCCGGTGGTGCCGTCGACCTGCCAGCCGTCCGGGAGGGGTTCGCCCTGATGCAGGATCTTCTCCACCACGAGATAACCGCCGGGGGGCGCATCGTGCGGCCGTTTCGCGTCGAGCTGGTCGAGCCGGCGCCGAAGCCGGCGGCAATAGGCGGCGGGATCGGAGATGCCATCCACATGATCCACGCGGAAGCCGTCGACGAGCCCGTCGGCATAGAGCCGGAACACCAGCGCATGCGCCTGCTCGAACACCTCCTGACGCTCCACCTGGACGCCGGCGAGCTCAGTGATGTCGAAGAAGCGCCGCCAATTGAGATCGTCGTTCGCCGTGCGCCACCAGGCGAGGCGGAAATTCTGCTTTTCCAGCAGCAGATGCAGCCGTCTGCACCCGTCCGGCGCCGTGGCGTCGTGGGCTGCGATCACCGGCGCGAGCCAGTCGACGCCGGCATCGGCGACCCGCATCGCCAGCCGTTCCTTCAGTTGCAGCGCTTCCGCCTTGCCGGCGCGCTCGGCCGGCACCGCCGCGAAGGCGTCGCGCAGCGGCACGAGGTCGGGCATGTCGGCGGCCGCGAGCACCTCGCCGTAGAGGCGCGGGCAGATCGGGAAGACGTGGTCGTAATGGCGCGCCTGGAACTCGCCGCGCTCGGCGTCGTAGGCGAGCGTAATGGTGCCGTCGCGCAGCGCGTTGCCATAGGGCGCACCGAGGACGGGGACCAGAACTTTGCCTACGAGGGCGGCGTCGGCGGGTGTCCAATTGATGTCGAACACATCCGCATAGGCGCTCTCGCGCCCCCATTCGAGAACGTCGAGCCAGACCCGATTGTCGGGGCCGCCGACACCCATATGGTTCGGCACGATGTCGAGGATCAGCCCCATGCCCCGGCCGCGCAGCTTCGCCACCAGCCGGCCGAGCGCCGCTTCCCCGCCGAGTTCGGGATCCAACGTGCCGTGATCCACGGTGTCGTAGCCGTGATTCGAGCCCGGCCGCGAGGTCAGGAGCGGCGAGGAATAGATGTGGCTGATCCCGAGGTCGGCGAAATAATCCACCAGCGGGATCGCCGCATCGAGCGGAAAGTCGCGATGGAATTGCAGGCGCACGGTGGCGCGCGGCGTCCTCATGGCTGTTTCCGGACTGCGTCGAGACGGGCGAGGCGTTGCTGCACGGACGGATCCTCGAGCAGATCGGCCGCCTGGGGGCCAAGCCGCCGGCGCCAATTGGGATGTTCGTCGATGGTGCCCGGAAGATTCGGCTGCTCCTCCAGCGCCAGTGCGTCTTCGATCGGGATCACGACGAGGGGCGCCGGTGTCCGGCCGATGAAAGACAAGGCGGCGTCCACGACCCGTTCCGGATCTTCGGGCGGCGCATCCGGGTCGGCATCGTCCGGAGCGATCGCCTGCCAGATCGCCCGCCGGTCGCGCCCGCGCGCCTCGCGCTCGGTGCGCTCGGTCTGCCCCTCGCCGACAATGCCGAGGGGGACACGCCAGTCGATGTCGCGGCCCTTCCACCAGCCGGCGACCGTCGGCAGATCATGGGTGCCGGTGACGGCGATGGCGTCGCGGTCGTAATCGGCGGCGCGCGCGAACCGGTCCTCGTGCCGCTCGAACCACAGGACCCGCATGCCCAGAATGCCGCGTGCCGCCAGCCGTGCGCGGAAGCCCTCCGGCACCGTGCCCAGATCTTCGCCGATGAGGATCGCCCGGTGGCGATGGGATTCGAGCGCGACCAGCCGGGCGAGATCCTCGAACGGATAGGCGAGATAGGCGCCCTGCGTCGGCGGAAACCCCTCGGGTACCAGCCAGAGCCGCATCAGGCCCATAATGTGGTCGATGCGAACCCCGCCGGCATGGCCCATCACCGCCCGCAGCATGTCGCGGAAGGCGGCGAAGCCGGTTTGCGCGAGGGCGCGCGGCGAGAAGGCGGCGAGGCCCCAGCTCTGGCCGAGCGCGTTCAGCAGATCGGGGGGCGCACCGACCGAGAGCCCGATCAGCATGTCGGCCTGCCGGCTCCAGGCCTGGCTGCCGCCGCCGTCGGTGCCGACCGCGAGATCGCTGATCAGGCCGATCGGCATGCCGGCCGCCCGCGCCGCATCCTGGGCCTGGCCGAGGCTGCGGTCGGCGACCCATTGCAGGAAGGCGTGAAAGCCGACCGCCTCGGGATTCTGGCGCGCGAAGCCGGCGACCGCGTCGCTGCGCGGGTCGGAAAGACCGCCGCCCCAGGTCCGCCAGTTCCATTGCGTCGGGTCGGCCGAAAATTGCGCGGCGTGGATCGCCTCGAACCGGGCGTGATCTTCCAGCGCCGGCCCGTTGCGTGTTCGGAAGGCGGCGAAGTCGTCCGCGAGACCCGCCATGCGCGGCAGCGCATCCTGGTAGAGGCGCCGCAGGATCGCATATTTCAGCGGGGCAGCGGCCGGCCAATCCACCATATGAGCACGTTCCAGGCTCGCCACCTCGGCGCCGCAGCCGAGGGCGGCGATCGCCGCGTCGACGGGCGGGCCGCCGAACACGACGTGCGGATCGGCATGGAGGGGGTTGAGGAACTGGCGGCTGGAGGGCGCATAGGGGCTGAAATGATGCGGATCGGCGGGGAAGCCGGCATGGACCGGGCTCATGACCAAGCCCGCCGCGCCGGCATTTGCCGCCTTCACGGCGAGTTGGGACAAAGCGGAGAAGTCGCCGATGCCGCAATCGCCGCTGCGGCGCAGGGCGTAGATCTGCACCGCCAGCGCCCAAAGCCGGCCCGCATCGCTGCCGGCGGCATCCGCGATCGAGAAACAGCGTGCAGGCGCGACGGCGAGCACCGTCCCTTGTCCGGCCATTTCGATCGTGTGATAGCCGGGGACGTCGAGGGCGGGCAAATGCAGATGGCCGGACTCGACCTCCGCCTCGCCGTCGATCACGCCCCCGCCCTCGAGCGCGATGCGATAGCGCAGGCGCCCGGTTGCACCGGACACTGGCAGGAGGACCGGTGCGCCGGCGTCGGCGGTGACGAGCGGCGGCAGGGCGCCCGCGTGCTCACCTGCCGCGCGCTCGATGCTGTCGGCAAGGTCCGAGGGACTGGCGGCGGGCAGGCCCAAAGCGGCCAGAATCGCCCTCAGTGCATCCGGCGGCACCGTCTGCGGCCGCCCGAAGGCGTCGTGCCAGTGGGGGGAAATGCCGGCGCGACCGGCCAAGTGCATCAGCGCGTCGTCCATGCGCAGCCTCTCACGAACCAGAAGGAAAGGGACCCGGGCCCCTCATAGGCGGGGGTCCACCGGGCGCGGGTCCACAAAGGCGGCGAGCAGGCGGACGCTCGACGCTTCGAGATAGGTTTCGGTGCTGATCGCCCGCTCCTCCGAGACCAGCCCCGAGGCGCTGTCGACCAGCAGCCGCCAGGTGAGCGCAGGCCCCGGCAGCTTGAAGGTGACGGGGTTCGCGGAGGCATTGAGCAGGAGCAGCAGCACCTCGACGCCTCCCGTGCGCGTGCGGCCGGCGCGCCGCAGGGCCAAGGTGTGCGCGCCGTCGAGATGCCAGCCCTCGGGCGGCATTTCGGCACCGTGCTCGTCGAACCATCCGATATCCCGCAGGCCGGGAACGAACTCTTCCTTCGCATGCAGGAAACGCGGTGCGCGGAGCGTTGCGAACCGCTTTCGGATTTCGGCGAGCCGGGCGACGAAGGCGGTCAAGGCCCGTCCGTCCGGGCTGCGCGCCAACTCCCAATCGATCCAGGAAATCTCGTTGTCCTGGCAATAGGCGTTGTTGTTGCCGTTCTGCGTGCGGCCGAATTCGTCACCGGCGAGCAGCATCGGCGTGCCCTGGGCGAACATCACCGTCGCCAACATCGCGCGGGTGACGCGGGACCGGACCGCGCGGATATTGGGATCGTCGGTCGGCCCCTCGGCGCCCCAATTGAAGCTGTAATTGGCGTCGTGGCCGTCGCGGCCGTCTTCGCCGTTGGCGGCGTTGTGCTTCTCGTTGTAGGCGACGACATCGGCCAAGGTGAAGCCGTCGTGCGAGGCCACGTAATTGATCGAGGCCCACGGCTTGCGGTGGCGCCGGTCGAAGGCGTCGCTCGATCCCGAGAGGCGTCCGGCGATCTCGCCGCGCATGCCCGGATCGCGCTTCCAGAAGCGCCGGACGCTGTCGCGGAAGCGGTCGTTCCATTCGACGAAGCCGGGCGGCAGGCGGCCGAGCTGGTAGCCGTCCGGGCCGATGTCCCACGGCTCGGCGATCAGCTTGCAGCGGGCAAGAACGGGGTCCTGCCGGACCGCGTCGAAGAAGCCGGAACCAGGATCGAAGCCGGTCCCTTCGCGGCCGAGGGTCACGCCGAGGTCGAAGCGAAACCCGTCGACATGGAACGCCTCAACCCAATAGCGCAGCGAATCCATCACCATCTGCAAGACCCGCGGGTGTGACAGGTTCACCGTGTTCCCGCAGCCGGTATCGTTGATGTAGTAGCGCTCGTTCCCCGGCACGAGCCGGTAATAGCTGGCATTGTCCAGCCCTTTGAAAGAAAAGGTCGGGCCGAGTTCGTTGCCCTCGCAGGTATGGTTATAGACGACGTCGAGGATCACCTCGATGCCGGCCGCGTGCAGCCGCCGCACGGCGGCGCGCAGTTCCTGCAGCGAGCCGGTCGAAAGGAAGGCGGGCTCCGGCGCGAAGAAAGAGAGGGTGGAATAGCCCCAATAATTGCGCAGTCCGCGCTCCACCAGGAAATGGTCCTGGAGGAAAGCGTGGATCGGCATCAGCTCGACCGCGGTGACGCCGATGCGCAGCAGATGGTCGATGAAGCGCGGATGGGCGAGGGCGGCGAACGTCCCACGCTCGTGCGGCCGCACGTCCTGGCGGCGCATCGAGACGCCGCGCACATGGGTCTCGTAAATCACGGTGTCGGACCACGGCACGTCGGGCGGCCGGTCGTCACCCCAATCGGCCCAGTTCGACACGACGACGCCCTTCGGCACAGCGGGCGCGCTGTCGCGCCGGTCGATCGAAAGATCGCCGCGCCCGCCGCCCATGCGATACGCGAACAGCGTGTCGGACCAGCGCAGCGCGCCCGAGAGCTGGCGCGCATAAGGATCGATCAGCAGCTTTGCCGGATTGAAGCGGTGGCCGCGGGCGGGATCATAGGGTCCGTGTGCGCGATAGCCGTAGATCAGACCGTCGAAGGCGCCCGGAAGATAGCCGTGCCACACCTCTTCGGTGCATTCCGGCAAAGCGAGCCGCGCCACCTCGCGCCGGCCACGCGGATCGAACAGGCACAGCTCGATCTTTTCCGCATTGGCCGAAAACACCGCGAAATTGGTGCCGAGCCCGTCCGGCGTCGCCCCGAGAGGATACGGGCGTCCCGTATCCAACCGGTCGGGCAGCGGAGGCAGGGTCATTCGGGAGGCCTCGGGCGCAGGAACAGCGTTGCCAGGGGGGGAAGCGTGAGTCTGAGGGAATGTTCCATCCCGTGGAAGCTTTCGGCGCGGGCCACGACCCGCCCCGAATTGCCGAGTCCCGAGCCGCCATAGGCGCCGGCATCGGTGTTGACGATTTCATCCCAGGAACCGCCCTCCGGCACCCCGATGCTGTAATCGTGGCGCGGCACCGGCGTCATGTTGCAGACCACCAGAACCGGCGGCCCGCCGCCGAGCCGCAGAAAGGCGAAGACCGAATTCGCCCGGTCGTCGCCGATGATCCAGCGGAAGCCCTCGGGACGCGCATCGCCGCTGTGCAGCGCCGGCTCGCGCCGATAGGCGGCATTGAGATCCCCGACGAGGGCCTTGACGCCCTCATGGGCGGGATCGGCGAGCAGGCCCCACGGCAGCTCGCCGTCATGGTCCCATTCGGCGGGCTGGCCGATTTCGCAGCCCTGGAACAGCAGCTTCTTGCCGGGATGGCCCCACATGAAGCCGAGATAGGCGCGCAGATTGGCCATGCGTTGCCAGGAATCGCCCGGCATGCGGCCGAGCAGCGAGCCCTTTCCGTGCACCACTTCGTCATGGGAGATCGGCAGGACGTAGTGCTCGGAGAAGGCGTAGACCAGGCCGAACGTCATGTCGTCGTGGTGGTGCGCGCGGTGGATCGGATCGGTCCCGATATAGCGCAGGGTGTCGTGCATCCACCCCATGTTCCATTTGAAGGCGAAGCCGAGCCCGCCGACATCGATCGGCTGTGTCACGCCGGGCCAGGCGGTGGATTCCTCGGCGATGACGATCGCGCCCGGTGCTTCGTGGGTGATGGTGGCGTTGAGCCGCCGCAGGAAAGCGACGGCCTCCAAATTCTCCCGCCCGCCATAGATGTTGGGCACCCATTCTCCGGATTTCCGGGAATAATCGCGGTACAGCATCGAGGCGACGGCATCGACCCGCAGGCCGTCGATATGGTAGCGCCGCAGCCATTCGAGCGCGCTCGCGACCAGGAATTGCGAAACTTCGGTCCGGCCGAAATTGTAGATCAGCGTGTTCCAGTCGTGATGGAAGCCCTCGCGCGGATCGGCATGTTCGTAGAGCGCCGTGCCGTCGAACTGGGCGAGGCCATGGGCGTCCCCGGGAAAGTGCGCGGGAACCCAGTCGAGCAGCACGCCGAGCCCGGCTTGATGGCAGCGGTCGATGAAGCGCGCGAAGTCCCGCGGCGCGCCATAGCGCGCCGTCGGAGCGAACAGGCCGAGCGGCTGATAGCCCCAGGAGCCGCCGAACGGGTGCTCCATGATCGGCAGCAATTCGATGTGCGTGAAGCCGAGGCCGGTCGCATAGGGAATCAGGCGATCGCCCAACTCGTCCCAGCTTGGATCCCGCCACCCGTCCATATGCACCCACGAACCGGCATGCACCTCGTAGATCGAAAGCGGGGCCTCGGCGGTTTGCCGCGCGGCGCGCTGGGCCATCCAAGCATCGTCGGTCCAGGCGAAGGGCGCGGGATCGGGGACGACCGAGGCGGTCGCGGGCGGCATCTCGGCGGCACGCGCGACCGGATCGGCCTTCTGCGTCAGCACATTCCCCTGACGGGTGAGGATCTCGTATTTGTAGCGGGTTCCCGGACCGAGGCGCGGGAGGAAGATCTCCCACACTCCGACGCCGGGATGCAGGCGCATCGGGGCGCGCCGTCCGTCCCAGCCGTTGAAGTCGCCGACGACCGAAACCCGGGCGGCATTGGGGGCCCACACCGCGAAGCGCACGCCCGCCACCCCGTCGACGCTGACCGCGTGCGACCCGAGGGCGTCCGCGAGCCCGAGATGGGTGCCCTCGCCGAGCAGATGCAGATCGAGCCCGCCGAGCAGCGGCGGGAAGGCGTAGGGGTCCTCGGTCTCCTGGACCATGCCGCCGGGCCAGGTGATGCGCAACCGGTAGACGGGCGTAGCATTGCTGCCGATCCGGCTGGCGAACAGGCCGGCGGGATCGATCCGGTCGAGCCGCGCGAGGACCGCGCCCTCCGCGTTCAGCGCCTCGACCGCGGCCGCACCCGGCTGGAAGGTACGCAAAATGGTCCCCTCCGGTCCGGCATGCGGGCCGAGCACCGCGAACGGGTCGCTCTCGCGGCCCTCGACGATGCGCCGGACCGCGTCCCGGTCAAGGCTGGGGCGGGCGGTCGTGCGGTCAGCCGCGCCCATGCGCGCCTCCTCGCCCGGGCGTTACGCCGGGGCCGCCGCCGTGCCGCGCGGCGCAGGTGGCGCCGTCCGTCGGGTGTGTCATGCGGGGGCTCCTTCGAGTTCCGGGGCGACGGGCAGTTCCGCCGCGCCCGCGTGTTTGATGGCCATGGTGTAGAGGCTGCGCACGGCATAGGCGAAAGCGGCGGGGCGACCCGCGGCCTCCGCGCCGATGGTCTCGGCGGCGCGTTCGAGGAGGAACAGATCGAGCAGTTGGCGGTCGGAGGGGGACGTCGCGGTGACGGCCTCCTGATAGCCTGACAGGAAGGCCCGCACGGCCCGGCCGGAAAAATGCTCGAACACGGCGTGGCGCTGCCACGCCTCTGCCAGGCCGTGGACCTCGCTGCCGGTATAGTCGACATGTGCCGCGGCCGCATCTATCGAGCGGATCAGGCCGGCGACATCACGCCATGGGCTGTCCTTGGTGCGGCGGGCTTCGATCGGGGTGTGCGCGTATCCGTCGAAATTGACGATATAGGCATCGCCGCCCGACACCAGGACTTGGCCGAAATGGAACGCGCCATGGATGCGCGAGAGCGGTGCGCCCTCGCCGGCCGCTGCGAGGCGCGCGGCGGCGGCTTCGAGGGCGTCGCCGGCGGAAAGTATGGCTTCGGCTTCCCGGCGCACCTGGTCGGACGACCATGCGCGGGTTGCGGAGAGGACCGCGCATGCATCGCGCACCGCGGCGCGGGCCGCGTTCGCCCAAGCCTGGACCTGATCGGCATCGGCGGCTGCCGGGCCGAAGGCGGGGTTCGCACTTGGCCGGGCCATTACCGTGTGAAACTCGGCCAGCCGGCGGCCGAGCGCGCGGAGGAAGGGGGGCACGCCCGAAAGCTGCTCCTCGAAGCTCCGCTCGATGTCGGTGCCGCCTTGGGTGCTGGCAGTGAGCGCGCGGCGAAGCTGGTCCACCAGCCAGTTCCAGGCATCGCCTTGATTGCGGACATAGCCGAGCAGCAAGGCCAGCACGGCGGGACGCCCCTCCGGATCAAACCGCACCACCTCGCCGAGAAGCGGAGCGGTGTTGGCATAGTCCTGCTCGGTAAGGTAGCGGACCATTTCGGATTCGGGGTGAAGGCCGAACAGGGTGCGGCGGATCACCTTGAAGCTCGCGCAGTCCTCGATGACGATCGAGGAGGTGGCTTCCTCGGCGGCGACGCGGTGGATTGGCGCGTCGGGTGAAATCTCCACGTCCGCGAGGCGCGGGGTCGCCACGAAGCGTAGTTCGCCGCCGTCGGGCAGGGGCAAAGCGGTGCCCGACCGCATGGCGCGCACGACGGCGTGTGGCATGGAATCGAGCGTGAGCGCATCGGTGAGAAACCCGACCCGCCGTCCCTGGCGCACCCGCGTCAGCGCGAGCTGGACCGCCAGCGCGGAGGGCTGCTGGTCTTCCCAGGCGATGGCGAGCGGCACGACGTAGCGCTCGGTCCCGCTGGGCAGGTCGATCGCGATCTCCGCGAGGAAGACATTGTTGCCGGCGCGCGGGAGCGGCATGGCCCATGCCACCCGCACGCCGCCGACCGGTTCGTTGCGTGAGGCGAACCAGCGGCGCCGGCGCACATAGGCCGGCAAGGCCTCGCGCTCCAGGGTCGGGCGATGCCGCTCGGACACGACGTCGGCGAGGCCGCCGCGCAAGACCAAGGTCACGAATTCCGGCAATTGCTCCGGCGGCGGGGAGTGCCAGCTCGGCTCGGCCATCTGGGTCGAGAGATTGAAGGCATAGAAGCCATAGGCCGGCACGGTCAGGAGATAGGGGAGCCGGCCGACCGGCGGGAACGGCGTGCCCCCGGCCATCTCCACGGGCACGCGCTGGTCGAATTCCGAGAGGTCGAGTTCGACCGCCTGGAGGGTCTGCGAAAGGTTCGCGACGCACAGGATGGTCTCGCCCTCGTAGCTGCGCAGATAAGCGAGGATCTTCCGGTTGCCGGGATAGAGAAGTCGGAAGGTGCCGCGCCCCATCGAGGGGTGGCGTTTGCGGATCGCCAGCACGCGCCGGGTCCAGTTGAGCAGCGAATGCGGGTCGCGCAACTGGGCTTCGACGTTCAGCGCGTAATAGCCGTAGAGCGGATCCTGGATCGGCGGCAGGACGAGCAGCTCGGGATCCGCCTTGGAGAATCCGCCATTGCGGTCGGGGGACCATTGCATAGGCGTGCGCACGCCGTCGCGGTCGCCGAGATGGATGTTGTCGCCCATGCCGATCTCGTCGCCATAATAGATCACAGGCGTTCCCGGCATCGAAAGCAGCAAAGCGTTCATCAGTTCGATGCGGCGGCGGTCGCGCTGGAGGAGGGGGGCGAGGCGGCGGCGGATGCCGAGATTGAGCCGGGCCCGCCGGTCGGCGGCATAGACCGTCCAGAGATAGTCGCGCTCGGCATCGGTGACCATTTCGAGGGTCAGCTCGTCATGGTTGCGCAGGAAGATGGCCCATTGGCAGCTTTCCGGGATTGCCGGGGTCTGGCGCAGGATGTCGGTGATCGGGAAGCGGTCTTCCTTGGCGATCGCCATGTACATGCGCGGCATCAGCGGGAAGTGGAACGCCATGTGGCATTCGTCGCCGTTCTCGCCGAAATATTGCTGCGTGTCCTCCGGCCACATATTGGCCTCGGCGAGCAGCATGCGCCCAGTATAGCGCTCTTCGAGATGGGCGCGGATACGCTTCAGGATATCATGGGTCTCGGGCAAGTTCTCGTTCGAGGTGCCCTCACGCTCGATCAGATAGGGGACCGCGTCGAGCCGCAGCCCGTCGACGCCGATGTCGAGCCAGAATCGCATTACGGACAGGATGCGCTCCAGCACTTCGGGATTATCGAAATTGAGATCCGGCTGATGGGAATAGAAGCGGTGCCAGTAATACTGGCCGGCCACCGGATCGTATGTCCAGTTCGACTTCTCCGTGTCGAGGAAGATGATGCGGGTTCCGGAATAACCTGCGTCGTCGTCCGCCCAGACATAATAATTGCGTTCCGGCGAGCCTTTGGGCGCGGCCCGGGCGGCCTGGAACCAGGGGTGCTGGTCCGAGGTATGGTTGACGACCAGTTCGGTAATGACGCGGATTCCACGGGCGTGGGCGGCCTCGATGAAGCGCCGGGCGTCCTCCATGGTGCCGTAATCCGGCGAAACACCCTCGTAGAGCGCGATGTCGTAGCCGTCGTCGCGCCGCGGGGAGGGGTAGAAGGGCAGCAGCCAGATCGCGGTCGCACCGAGATCGGCGATATAATCGAGCTTCGAAATTAAGCCCGGAAAGTCGCCGATTCCGTCGTTATTCGCGTCGAAAAACGACTTCACGTGCAGTTGATAAATGACCGCATCCTTATACCAGAACGGGTCGTCGCCAGCGGTGATGGGCGCGTCCATGTCAGCTCTCCGAAAGGCGGCTGGCGGCGCGCGAGGCGCACTCGAAAACGGGAAGGACCGGCAGTTTGGGCATGGTGCTCGTCGCGACGGGAAATGGAGCGACGGGTCTCCTCCCGGCGTGCCGAGAGACCCCCTCCATCTCGGCCAACGCGCGGCCGAGCTTCCGGTTCCCCGCGGGGCGGCGATTTCTTGCCGCACCGCAGGGTGCCGGAACTGGTCTATGCCGAGACCGGTTTTCCGTGCGGACGGCGAAATCGAGGAGACGCATCTTGGAGCACCCTCCTGAGCGGAGTTCGGCGCCCTGGTGGCAGCGCGGGACGATCTATCAGATCTATCCGCGCTCGTTTCAGGACACCAACGGGGACGGCATCGGCGACCTCGCGGGCATTGTCCGCCGGCTCGATTATCTCGTCGAACTCGGCGTCGATGCCGTCTGGCTGTCGCCTTTCTATCCCTCGCCCATGGCCGATTTCGGTTATGACGTGGCCGATTATGTGGATGTCGATCCGATCTTCGGCACCCTCGCCGATTTCGACGCCCTGGTCGCGGCGGCGCACGACAAGGGCCTCAAGGTCCTGGTCGACCTGGTTCCGAACCATACGTCGGACGCCCACCCCTGGTTCCAGGAGGCGCGGACCGGGCGGGACAGCGCGAAGCGCGATTGGTACATCTGGCGCGATCCCGCCCCGGACGGCGGGCCTCCGAACAATTGGCTGTCGGAATTCGGCGGCAGCGCCTGGGCCGAGGATGCGGCGAGCGGGCAATATTATTACCACGCCTTTCTCGACCGCCAGCCCGACCTCAACTGGCGCAATCCCGCCGTCGCCGAGGCGATCTTCGAGGTCATGCGGTTCTGGATGCGGCGCGGCGTCGACGGCTTTCGGGTCGACGTCATCTGGCACATGCTGAAAGACCCGGAATTCCGCGACAACCCGCCGAACCCGGACTATCGCGCCGGCCGCAATCCCTATCAGAGCCTGCTGCCGGTCCACACGACCGACCTCGCGGAGGTGCAGGAGGTGGTCGCGCGGCTGCGGCGGGTGGTCGACGAATTTCCCGACCGGGTTCTGATCGGCGAGATCTATCTGCCGCTGGAGCGCCTCGTCGCCTATTACGGCCGCACTCTCGACGGCGCCCATCTGCCGTTCAATTTCGCTTTGCTGGAGACGCCGTGGACGGCCCGGGACATCGCGGATCTGGTGGCGCGCTACGAGGCCGCGCTGCCCGCGGGCGGGTGGCCGAACTGGGTGCTCGGCAATCACGACCGGCCGCGGATCCTGAAGCGCGTCGGGCCGGACCAGGCGCGCGTCGCCGCCATGCTGCTTCTGACTTTGCGCGGGACGCCGACGCTCTATTACGGCGACGAGATCGGCATGGCGCAGGTCGAGATTCCGCCGGAGCGCGTGCAGGACCCTTATGAGAAGAATGTCCCCGGCCTCGGCCTCGGCCGCGACGGCGTGCGCACCCCGATGCAGTGGGATGCCGGCCCCCAGGCCGGCTTCTCCGAGGTCGAGCCGTGGCTGCCGGTCTCGCCCGATTTCACCGAGGTCAATGTGGCGGCGGAGACCCGCGAGGGCGAGTCCCTTCTCACGTTGTATCGCCGCCTTCTGGCGCTGCGGCGTGGGTCTGCGGCCTTGTCCCTGGGGGCCTATGTGCCGATGGCGGCCGAGGGCGACCTGTTCCTGTACGGGCGCGCGGCGGAGGGTGAAAGCCTGGTGGTCGCGCTCAATCTCGGCGGCGATCCCATCCTCGTCGCGGCGCCGGTCGAGGGGCAGATTCTGCTCTCCACCTCCGGCGACCGGGAGGCGGAGCGGGTGGCAAGCGAGATCTCGCTCCGGCCCCACGAGGGGGTGATCGTCCGGCTTCGCTGAGCGAGGACGCGCGCCTGTCTCCGGCCGCGCCACAACGCCGTTCGGCCGGGCAGCGCCCTCACTGACACAGGAACAGGTGCATCCTGTTGGTGTCGGGAACCGCATTGACGGCCGCGAATGCGCCCGGGTCCGTCGAGGACATGAAGCAGTATTTGTCGCTCTCCTCCACGGGGTGGAAGCACGACACGACGTTCGGGGCCAAAGTGATCATCTTGACACCGTCGATCCGGTGCACTGTTGCCGTGGCCGCACGCGTCGAGACGCTGTTCGGGTTCTTTCGAAAGACGATCCCGGTATGGGGCGGGGCGACGTCGATGGTCGTGACGCGCGTGCAATCGGGGCTGAACGGCAGTTCCACGGCCAGAGCCGGGAGACCGAGGCCCGCAAATCCGAGGCCCAGCGCCACATGCACCCCGCCTTTGCGCAGGAAGCGGAGCGCGGGCGCGATGCGATGTCGAAGGCGTCCCATCGAATTCTCCTCCCTCGGCTCTGTGTAACCATGTCCCGGCGGGCCGGAGGCGGGATCGAATGATCGGGGGGACGGACGACCCCTCCCTGCGCGCGGACCTGGCAAAGTCAATCATGAACGGCGTTGTCCTGCCAGACGAAGATACCGTCCAGATCGAGCCGGTGCCGGACCTTCCGCGCGGCGGTTGCGCCGCCAGCTTGTCCTCGCGAGAGCGGAGCCGCGAACCCGCCCGTTGAACAGGTCGGCCATCGCGACCGTCTCCTTGATCGGCAAGGCCGGGAGGATCATGCGCCCCGGCGGCTTCGGATCTTCGCCCGGCAAAAGATCTTCGACTGCTGCGGGGTTGCGCAACCAGAAATAGACCGGCTGGAATCCAGCGATTTAAAGTTGAACAATCTCCCTTTTGCATCTATAGATTGCGTCGCGGAGGGGTTGCCCATCGGCGCGTGCGCGCCTCCGCCGGAAGCATCGGGTGATCGCGCCGCCTGGGGGGATGTGCGATGAGGACGTTCAGGCAATGTGCGCGCCACAAGGGCCGCCAGTTCCGCAAGGGCGCCGTGTCCGCTGCTTTGGGTCTCGGCCTCGCGGGGCTCGGCAGTCTCCCGGCTTTGGCCGTGGACCTGCCCTTCAGCGCGAATTGCACGAATTACACCGCCATTACGGTCGATGGGTCCAATACTGGAATCACATTCCGCAAGAACCCGAACAGCTCCGCCACGCGCGCGGCGACCGCGACGGTGTTCCGCGTTGTCGGTCTCAACAACATCGTCTTGGCCGTAAACGTCACATCGTGCTTCTACACGGTGACGGGAACCGACAATTACTGTTTCCAGGCCTCCAGCAACCCGGCCGCCTTCATGAACATCAATGCGGTCGCCGGAACCAATACGATGGCGCTGCCCGCCTGCCAGTGAGGTCGTCCAGCGGGACGGACCGGTCGCGTAGCGCGGCGCCCGGCTGCCTTTAGGCGGGCGGCTGGAAATCGGCCGCGCCAGGGCCCGGCCCCAGTGTCGCGGGAAGCCGCGGCCTCCGACGTGACACGAGCACCGCGACGCGGGGCGGGACCGCCCGGATCGTCCGCAGGCGCGTGCCTGCGTCGACCGGCGGCGTCCCGTGACCAGCTTCGCGCCGCGGCGGCCCCACATCACCCGAATTCAAGCTGACTCGCATTCTCAACCGCACGTTGAGATCATCTGGGGAGAGGGTTTCATGGGCAAGACACAGACCATTGCCGACAAAGAGCGCCAGGATGCCGAATTCAAGGCTTTCATGGAGAAGCTGGCCTCCGATTCGAGGAAAAAAGAAACGGAGATGCTGGAAGCGATCCAGGCCGTCGTGAGTGATTTTTATACGAAGAACGGCTGGAAATTCTCCCGTTTCTTCGGCGATCGCCGCTCCGATTACCAGAATTACAGCGACTGGTCGCTCCAGCGGGTCGCGGACATCATCACCACCATCGGCAAGGCCATTTCGGCCGCCAAATTTCCCTCACCCGAGGTTCCCGGCTCCGAAAAGGCTTCACCCGAGACCAATGCCGAGGTGAAGCAGAATCTGCCGGCCTTCGTGGAGGACATCAACCTCACCATCAACCGCGTCGTGGCGCTGCTGAACGGCTTCCTGACCCAGTTCGCGTCCCATTCCAGCGTCAGCCAGAAGGCCGCTTTCCAGGACCTGCCAATGTCCGGCGGCCTGCATTTGTTCATCGCGCAGAGCGGCAGCGTCTATCACGAGAAAAAATTCTTCGAGACGCAGTTTATCGGCTCGTTCCAGATCGTCTTCGAAGCCTATATGAGCGTGGAGGAGGCCCGCGCCATCTCCATCCAGCAGATCCTCAAGACGACGCAGAAGGAAATCGAGATCGTCAACGCGCAGATCCTCGACATTCGGGAGGTGCAAGGGGAGACGCTCAAGCAATATATTCGAGAGCCGAAGATGTACAAGGAAACGAAGCTGGATTTCGATGAGATGATCGCGATGATGAAGGTCAGCCGAGACGAGCTGGTCAAGGAGTACGACAAATACAAGACGGTCTCCGAAATGGTCGACGACCTCCTGCCGGTCATCGACCTCGCGCCGCTCGGCATCTCCTTCGCGACGGCCCCCGGCCATGAGGCCAAGGTTCCGCTGTCCGAAATCTTCGAGGATGCGTGGGAGGCACGGCTGGCGGAGCGGATGATCCGCGAGAAGATCGGCGCCTGACAGGGCGCCGGGGCCGGGGCCGTCAGGCCCCGGCCGTCTCCGGGCTGGCGGTCGCCTCGAGCCAGGCTTCCTCGGCCGCCGCAAGCGCCGCCTCCGCCTCGGCGCGCTGCTTGGTCAGGCGGGCGCCGTCGGCGGGAAATTTCTGGATCTTGGGATCGGCCAGACGCTTGTCGATGGCGGCGATGTCCTTCTCCAGCTTCGCGACCTGGGTTTCGATCTCCAGCAGGCGCTTGCGGTGGGCGCTCGCGGCGTCCGCCGGATCGGACGCGCCTTGCTTGTCCTTCCGCCCGTCGCCGGTCATCCGGCCGGAGCGGCCGAGGACGTCGCGGCGATATTGGTCGAGATCGCCGTCGTAGGGCTTCACCGTGCCGTCGCCGACCATCCACAAGCGGTCGACGCAGGCTTCCAGAAGATGCCGGTCGTGCGACACCAGGATCACGGCGCCCGGAAAGTCGTTGATGCCGTTGATCAGGGCTTCGCGCGACTGGATGTCGAGATGGTTGGTCGGCTCGTCCAGGATCAGCAGATGCGGCCCGTTGAAGGCCGCGAGGCCGAGCAGAAGACGGGCCTTCTCGCCGCCCGAGAGCGACGACACCTTGGTATCGGCCGCCTGGCCGGAAAAGCCCATTTCGGCCGCGCGGGCGCGCACCCGCGCCTCGGGCGCGTCGGGCATCAGCTTGCGCACATGTTCGGCGGGGCTGTCGCCGGGCACCAGTTCGTCGAGCTGGTGCTGGGCGAGATAGGCGACCTCCAGCTTGTCGGCCCGCACCACCTTGCCGCGCTGCGGCTTCAGGCGGTCGGCGATCAGCTTGGCGAAGGTGGATTTGCCGTTGCCGTTCGGCCCGAGCAGCGCGATCCGGTCGTCTTCGTCGATGCGCAGTTCGAGATTGCGCAGGATCGGCTTGTCGTCGACATAGCCGACATCCACCCGGTCCAGCACCACGATCGGCGGCGAGAGCAGCTTTTCGGGATGGCGGATGGAGATCGAGGCCGCCTGCTCGCCGACTTCCGGGGTGATCGGCTCCATGCGGGCGAGCGCCTTGACGCGCGACTGGGCCTGCTTGGCCTTGGAGGCCTTCGCCTTGAAGCGGGCGACGAAGGCTTCCATATGCGCGCGCTGGGCTTCCTGCTTCTTGCGGTGCTTCTGGTCCAGCAGCATCTTTTCGCGGCGCTGGCGATCGAAGGCGGTGAAGCCGCCGCGATACAGCGTCAGCTTGCCGTTGAAGAAATGCAGGATGTGGTCGACGCTGGTGTCGAGCAGGTCGCGGTCATGGCTGATCAGGATGACCGTGCGCGGATAGTTCGCGAGATAGTCCTGGAGCCAGAGCGTGCCTTCGAGGTCGAGATAATTGGTCGGCTCGTCGAGCAGGAGCAGGTCCGGCTCGGTGAACAGCAGCGCCGCGAGCGCGACGCGCATCCGCCAGCCGCCGGAAAATTCCGCGCAGGCGCGGGCCTGCGCCGCCTCGTCGAAGCCGAGGCCGGCGAGGATGCGCGCGGCCCGCGCGGGGGCGGAATGGGCGTCGATGTCGACGAGGCGCATCTCGACCTCGGCGATCCGCATCGGATCATGCGCCGTCTCGCGCTCGATCAGGAGCGCCGCGCGCTCCTCGTCGGCGGCGAGCACGCGTTCCAGAAGACTGTCCGGTCCGGCCGGCGCCTCCTGGGCGACGCGGCCGATGCGGGTGCGGTTGGGCAGGCGCACCGAGCCGGTCTCCAGCTCCAGCTCGCCCATCACGGCCTTGAACAAAGTGGTCTTGCCCGCGCCGTTGCGGCCGACCACGCCGACGCGCGCGCCCTCGGGGATGGCGGCGGAGGCGTGATCGAGCAGCAGGCGCCCTGCGAGGCGCAGCGAGATGTCGTCGAGAACGATCATGATCGCGCCTTCTCGCAGGCGCGAAGGCGAAGGGCAAGCCCGGATGCGCAAGCGCGGCACCGCAGCGCGGCTTTCTCTCAGGCGCGCGCCGCCGCCTCCCGCGCCGCACCAAGCGCCAGCGTCGCCTCCACCAGCCGCTCGAGATCGGCCGCGCGGGTGCGGTGATTGACGAGGCAGACCCGGATCGCGGTGCGGCCGGACAGCGTGGTGAGGGAGGGCGCCGCGATCCCCTGCTCCTGGAGGTCGGCGACGATCTCGGCATTCAGCGCGTCCGCGTCGCTCCCGTCGGCCGGGACGTAGCGGAAGCAGACGATGTTGAGATTGACCGGCGCCAGCAGGGCGAGACGGGGGGCGTTCGCCGCGATCAGGTCGGCGAGGAATTGCGCCTGGCGGCAATTCTTCTCGATCATCGCCGACAGTCCGGACAGACCGTGGGCCTTGAAGGTGAACCAGATTTTCAGGGCGCGGAACGAACGGGAGAGTTCGGGGCCGTAATCGCAGAACCAGGGGGCGCCGGCGGCGAGGCCGCGCGCGGCCGGGGCGAGATAGTCCGCCGGCGCCGCGAAGGCGGCGCGGTGGGCCGCGGCGTCGCGGATCAGGACGATGCCGGCGTCGTAGGGCACCTGGAACCATTTGTGGAAGTCGAACGCGATCGAATCGGCGCGCGCCAGCGGTGCGGCGCGGGCGCGGTGCGCGGCGGTCAGGAGCGCGCCGACCCCGAACGCGGCATCGACATGGAACCACAGCCGCGCGCGGGCGCAGATGTCGGCGACCCGCGCGAGGTCGTCGATCGCCCCGGTATTGATCGTGCCGCAGGTGGCGATGGCGCAGAACGGCCGCAGGCCGCGCGCCCGGTCGGCGGCGATCATCGCCTCCAGCGCGGCGCAGTCGAGTCTGTGGTCGGCATCGACCGGCACCCGGCGCAGATGGGCGCGGCCGAGGCCGAGCGTCGCGAACGCCTTGGCGAAGCAGCCATGGGCCTCGGTCGAGGCATAGCCGACGAGGCCGCTTCCGGCCGCCGCGACGCCATATTCCCCGATCTCGCCCGCCGTCGCGGCCTCGCGCGCCACCGCGAGCGCGATCAAGGTGCCGAGCGAGGTGCCGCTGGTGAGCAGGCCGCTCGACCCGGCGGGGAAGCCGGTCATCTGCCGGCACCAGTCGATCACCTGGCGCTCCAGGTCGGCGGCGATCTGGTCCCAGCCGCCGAGATTGCAGTTCATGAAGGCGGCGAGCATCTCGCCGAGGACCCCCTCCGCCGTGCCCGCGCCGAGCGCCCAGCCGAAGAAGGCGGGATGCACATTGCCGGTGCCGTAGGGCAGGATATGGGTCTTGAAGGTGTCGTAGATGGCCGCGACCGGCTGGCCGGCCTGCGGCACGGGCTCGGCCAGTGCCGCGCGCGCGGCGTCCGGCGGGCGGGTCCAGACCGGGCGGGCGCGGGCCTGGGCGAGATGCGCGAGGCCGTCATCGGCGGCGGCGTGGAAAATCGCGCGCATCGCCGCCCAATCGGCCGGATCGAGCGCGGCGTCGAAGGCGTCCTGCGTCATCGGATCTCCCGTCAGTCCGCCGGTCAGGATAGAAGGCGCGCTCCGCGCCGCAACCGCGGGCGGAACAGAGGGTTTGCGGTGGGGTTTATTGCCGTGGCCGGACGCGGTCGAGACCCTCCTACGGCGATGGGCTATTTCCATGATCCCTGACGACGACCGGCCGGATGCGGCGACCTCCCGCTTCCCTGCAATGCCGTTCGGCGCGGCAGTCACGCCCGCGGGCGTGCGCTTCCGCTTCTATGCGCCCGCGCAGCGGCGGGTGCTGTTGCATGTCGGCGGCGCCACGGTCGAGATGGCGGCGGCGGCGGAGGGTTGGCACGCGCTTCTCCTGCCCGAAGTCGAGACCGGGGCGCGCTACCGCTTCGAACTGGAGGACGGGCTCCTGGTGCCGGACCCCGCCTCGCGCTTCCAGCCCGAGGATTGCCACGGCCCCTCCGAGGTGATCGATCCCGCCCGCTATGCCTGGCGCGACACCGACTGGACCGGGCGGCCGTGGCACGAGGCGATCCTCTACGAGCTGCATGTCGGGACCTTCACCTCCGAAGGCACGTTCCGCGCCGCGATCGACCGGCTCGACGACCTGGTCGAACTGGGGATCACCGCCATCGAGCTGATGCCGGTCGCCGATTTCCCCGGCCCGCACAATTGGGGCTATGACGGCGTCCTGCTCTATGCGCCGGATGCCGCCTATGGCCGGCCCGACGATCTGCGCGCTCTGGTCGATGCCGCCCATGCGCGCGGCCTGATGGTGCTGCTCGACGTCGTCTACAACCATTTCGGGCCGGACGGGAATTATCTCGGCGCCTACGCGCCCTCCTTCTTCACCGAACGGCACCACACGCCCTGGGGCGCGGCGCTCAATTATGACGGGCCGGACAGCCGGCCGGTGCGCGACTTCATGATCCACAACGCGCTCTATTGGATCGACGAATTCCATTTCGACGGGCTTCGCCTCGATGCCGTCCATGCCATCATCGACGACAGCGCCGAGGATCTGCTCGCCGAATTGAGCCGCCGGGTGCGCGCCGCCCATCCCGGCCGGCAGATCCATCTGGTGCTCGAGAACGAGGAGAATGCGGCCCGCCGGCTCGGCGCCGACGTGCCCGGCGGCTTCACCGCGCAATGGAACGACGACGTCCATCACGGCCTGCACGTCGCGGTGACGGGGGAGGGGGACGGCTATTATGCCGACTACCGCGCCGACTTTTCCCTGCTGCCGCGCGCGCTGGCGGAGGGCTTCGCCTTTCAGGGCGAGGTGATGGCCTATCGCGGGCACGGCCGCGGCGAGCCGAGCGGCGCCCTGCCGCCCGCCGCCTTCGTCGCCTTCCTGCAGAATCACGACCAGATCGGCAACCGCGCCTTCGGCGAACGGATCGCCGCGCTCGCGCCGGCGGCGGCGGTGCGGGCGGCGGCGGCGCTCTATCTCCTCGGTCCCCAGGTGCCGATGCTGTTCATGGGCGAGGAATGGGGCTCCACCCAGCCCTTCCCGTTCTTCTGCGGCTTCACCGGCGATCTCGCGGACGCCGTGCGCGAGGGGCGGCGGGCGGAATTCGCGCGCTTTCCCGCCTTCGCCGATCCCGCGGTCCGCGCGACCATCCCGGACCCGATGGCCGAGGCCACCTTCCTCTCGGCTGCGCTGGACTGGTCGGCCCGCGACGATCCGGCGGGGCAGGCCTGGCTGGACTGGTACCGCCGCGCCCTTCAGGTGCGGCGCGAGCAGATCTGGCCTCTGGCCGGACGCATCACGGCCGGCGGCCAGTACCGCATGATCGGGCCGACCGCCTTCGAGGTGGTGTGGTCCGACGCGGCCGGGCCGGTCCTGTGGCTGCGCGCCAATCTCGGCCCCGAGGAGGCCGACGGCCTGGCGGAGCCGGCGGGCGCGGCGATCTGGCGCGAGGGCGACCTCGACGCCGGGCGGGCCGGGCCGTGGTCGGTCGGGTGGTTCGTGCGCGCGGCGGAGGGGATGTGAGCGCGCGTCAGATCCGCGCGCCGTAAAGCCAGTCGTAACGCTCCAGCAGGCGGGTGCCGGTGAGGCCGATAAAGGCGTCACGGGCGATCCGTGCCGGGCCGGAGAGGTGGTAGATGGCGCCCGAGGTCCGCGCCTCGCGCTGGATCCGTGCCGTCCGCGGGCGCCGTGAGGCCTCGTAGGCGCGCAGCGCGGCCTGCGCTGTCGGCGCGCTCCGCAGCGCCGCGGCCAGCGCCGCCGCATCCTCGATCGCCTGGGCCGCGCCCTGGGCGAGGAAGGGCAGCATCGCGTGGGCCGCGTCGCCCAGCAGCGTCGCCCGGCCGGCCCCCCAGCGCGGCAGGGGATCGAGGTCGAACAGGCTCCAGCTCGTCAGATGCTCGGCGGCGGCAATCAATTCGCGCACTTCGGGCGCCCAATGGGCGAAGGCCCGGTGCGCCGCACCCGCGTCCGCCGCCATGTCCCAATCGGCATGGCCATCCTCCGCCCGCGCCACGGCGACGAGATTGGTCATGCCGCCGCCGCGCATCGGATAGGTGACGAGATGTGCGTCCGGGCCGAGATAGAGCCGCACCGCGGGCGCGCCGGGGGCGGTTCCCGTCACCGTCGCGCGATAGGCGATCCGGCCGGCGAAGACCGGAGCCGCGGACCCGCCGAGCTGTGCGCGCACCGTCGAGCGGACCCCGTCCGCGCCGATCAGGATGTCGGCCTCCACCGGCAAAGCCTCGCCGTGCCGGTTCGCCACCGCGATCGCCGTGCCTTCCGAGGCCTCGACCCCCTCCAGGCGGGCCCCGAGTTCCAGCCGGCAGCCGAGCGCGCGGGCCGCTTCGGCGAGGACGTGGTGCAGATCGGCCCGGTGGGCGACCAGAAAGGGTGCGCCGAGCCGTTCCGCCGCCGGGCGATAGGGACACGCGGCGATCAGGCGGCCGGAATGGCCATCCTTGATCTCGAGCGCATCGGGCGCGACCGCATGGTCCGCGACCTGGTCCAGCACGCCGAGATCCTGGAGAATGCGCGTCGCGTTCGGGCTCAATTGCAGCCCGGCGCCGATCTCACCGAATTCCGCGGCCTGTTCGAGGACGCAGACTTCGAGCCCGGCACGCCGCAGCGCGATCGCACAAGCGAGCCCGCCTATGCCCCCGCCCACGATCACAGCGCTCGCGGCCGGCCCCCTCTTTCGGTGGGCGGACACGGCTCAGGCCGCGGCCGGCCGCTCCTGCCACCGGCTGCCGTCGGGCCGTGCCTCGTCGGCTTTCAGGGCGGGATTGTAGCGGTAGAGGGTCGAACAATAGGAGCAGACGATTTCGGTATCGTGGCCCATGTCCAGGAAGATGTGCGGATGGTCGAAGGGCGGCGTCGCCCCGATGCACATGAACTCCCTGGCGCCCACCTCGATGACCGGCACGCCGAGATCGTTGCAGAAATGCGGAATACCGGTGGCTGCCATGTCTGCCTCGTCGCTCTCGGTCGGCGTTGGTGCGCGGCAGCATTTTAGCGCTTCCGGGCCTCCGGCGGAAGCATGTCGCGATCGCCTCTTTCATATCTCGGCGACACTCCCCATATTGCCAGAGACTGCCGTAAGGGCAGGTTGGGAGGAAGCTTCGCTTCTTAGATGTAACATGAACCTTTTCAAGCGATTAGCCGGGCTCGCCGGTGTGGTGATGCTGGGCGCCGTCATGTCTCTCGCGGTCGTCGGCGATGCCGATGCGCGCAAGGGCGGCGGCTTCGGCAGCCGCGGCGCGCGCACGTGGACCGCTCCGCCGGCGACCAATACGGCGCCCACGACCGCGCAACCCTTGCAGCGCTCGACCACGCCCGCGCCGGGCCCGCAATCGTCCGCCGCGGCGGCCAACGGGGCGCGCGGCGGCCTGTTCGGGGGCGGATTGGGGGGCTCGCTGATGCGGGGCCTCGCGATCGGCGGCCTCGTCGGCCTTCTGCTCGGCCATGGCCTCGGCGGCCTTGCCGGCATGTTCGGCCTGTTGCTTCAGGTCGCCCTGATCGGCGGGATCGCTTATCTGGCCTACCGCTTCTTCGTCGCCCGTCGCCAGCCGGCGGCCGCCGGTGCGGGCGCGCCCTATTCGGCCAATCGCGGCATGTTCGACGGCGCGGGGTCGACCCCGTCTCCCGCGCCGCAGACGGCGCCGCGCAGCGCGCTGGGCGGTTTCGGCGGCGGAAACGGCGCCGGCACCCCTGCGCCTGACGCTGCGCCTGACGCCGGGCCGGCCGCCGCGCCGGTCTATCAGCGGGCACCCAACCGCCGCGTGCGCGACGAGATCGGCCTTCAGCAGCAGGATTTCGAAGCCTTCGAGGCGCGCCTGACCGGCATTCAGGACGCGTTCTCCCGCGAGGACCGCGCCGCGCTGTCCCGTCTCACGACGCCGGAAGTGCTGGCCGGGCTCAGCGAGGAACTCGACGCCAACGAAGCCAAGGGCGTGCGCAATGAGGTCCGGGACGTGAAGCTGCTCCAGGGCGACCTCGCCGAGGCGTGGCGCGAGGATGCGCGGGATTATGCGACCGTCGCGCTGCGCTACGAGATGCGCGACACGCTGCGCGACCGCGCGACCGGGGCGCTCACCCCCGGCAGCACGGATGCGCCGGAGGAACTCACCGAGGTGTGGACCTTCGTGCGCCCGCGCGGCGGCGAGTGGGTGCTCTCGGCGATCCAGGACGTCTGATCCGACGTCTTCGGGTCCGTGTTCGATGCCCCACAGGCCCGGCGCCGCCACGCGCCGGGCCTTTTCTTTGTGGAAAAGCGCGGGGCCGTCCGCATGCCGTCCGGCGGCGCGGTCCCGGCTTCTCGTGCCGGCCCCGGCAACGGCCTGCGACAATCCGTCTCATACCGCGCCGGTGGGCACCGGGCGTTGCTCGCCATACGTAAGCGTCAGCATTCCGGGCCCCTCTGGCGCGCCTTCTGACGCGTGATGTCGGACTGCTCCGACAATTCTGCCGGTGAGGGGTCCAGTGCACGACGTCCACAATGGTGAATCCGCGCGCCCGCGGCGCGCCGTCTTCATGGTCAATCCCAAGGCGCGGCAGGGCGATTCCTGTGTCGCGGCGGTTCGCGGCGTGCTGGAGCGCGGCGGCATCGAGATCGATGCGGCGCCCCTCGAAAGCGCGGAAAACCTGTCGGACATGATCCGCCGGCGGGCCGGGACGTGCGATCTCGTGGTGATCGGGGGCGGTGACGGGACGCTCAACAGCGCCGCGAAGGGCCTGTTCGACACCGGCGTTCCGCTCGGCGTCATTCCGCTCGGGACGGCGAATGATTTCGCCCGCACGCTCGGCATTCCGGCCGATCCCGTGGCGGCGGCCCGGCTGATCGTCGGCGGCACCCCCCGCCTGGTCGATCTCGGCGAGGTCAACGGGCATCCCTTTCTCAACGTCGCCAGCATCGGCTTTTCCGCCGACCTCGCCCGCGAGCTGAGCGGTGCGGCCAAGAAGAAATGGGGCAAGCTCGGTTATGCCATCACCGCGGCGCGCATCCTTCTCCAGTCGCGCCTGTTCACGGCCTATATCGAACATGACGGTACGATCGAGACCGTCCGCACGCTCCAGGCTTCGGTCGGCAACGGCCGGCATTATGGCGGCGGCATGACGGTCGCGCAGGACGCCACCGCCGACGACGGCACGCTCGATTTCTACAGCCTCGAAGTCGACCATTGGTGGAAGCTGCTGCTACTGGCCCCGAGCCTGCGCGAGGGCACCCAGAGCCGCTGGAACGAGGTGCGCGCCTTTCGGACCACCGAGGTCGTGATCCGCACGCGCCGTCCCCGCGCGGTCAATACCGACGGCGAACTCACCACCTGGACGCCGGCGCACTTCACCATCCGGCCGGCGGCGATCCGGGTCTATGCGCCCGCCACGCCGCCCGGGCGCGCCTTCGCCTCCTCCCGCCGCTTCTCCCCCCGCACAAGCTGAAGAGTGAACGATGGACTATCTGCTGCAACTCGCCAGCGACCCCGCCGTCTGGGTGGCCCTGATCACGCTGATCGCCATGGAAGTGGTGCTCGGCATCGACAATCTGATCTTCATCTCGATCCTCACCAACAAGCTTCCGCCGGCGCAGCGCGCCCGCGGCCGGCGGATCGGCATCTCCCTCGCGCTGATCCTGCGCCTGGGCCTGCTGGGCACGGTGGCGATCATCGTCCAACTGACCGAGCCGGTCTTCTCCGTGTTCGGCCACGCTTTCTCCTGGCGCGACATGATCCTGATCGCGGGCGGCCTGTTCCTGGTCTGGAAGGCGACCAAGGAGATCCACCACAATGTCGACCACAATGCCGGCGGCGACATGTTCGAGAGCGCGAAGGTGACCATCACCTTCACCGCCGCGATCGTCCAGATCCTGATGCTCGACCTCGTCTTCTCGATCGACAGCATCATCACGGCGGTCGGCATGACCGAGCACATCCCGATCATGGTGATCGCGGTGGTGGTCGCGGTCACCGTGATGCTGCTGGCGGCGGACCCGCTCGCCCGCTTCATTGAAGCCAATCCGACCGTCGTGATGCTGGCGCTCGGCTTCCTGATCATGATCGGCATGACGCTGATCGCCGAAGGCTTCGGCGCCCATGTGCCCAAGGGCTACGTCTATGCCGCGATGGCCTTCTCGGCCGGCGTCGAGGTGCTCAACATGCTGGCGCGGCGGCGCTCGCGGAAGGGTGAGCCCGGGTGATCCCGGGCCTGCCCGGCCGCGACGGAGCCGGCCTCAGCGCCGGCTCCAGATCTCGGTGTCGATCTCGCCGGCCAGTTCCGGCAGGTCGCTCGCGACGAAGGTCGGGCGCTGCCCGGCCCGGCGCTGGGCGACATAGGAGCGGGTGAGCTTCACCACGATCCCGGACAGCAGCACGATGGCGACCAGATTGATGCTCGCCATCAGGCCCATGGAGGCGTCGGCCGCGTTGAACACCGTGGCGACGCTCTCATAGGCGCCCCAGACCACCATCCCCAGGACGGCGAGCCGCAGGAGGGTCATCGGCACCCGGCCCTCCAGGCCGAGAAAGGTCATGGCGTTCTCGGCATAGGCGTAATTGCCGATGATCGAGGTGAAGGCGAAGAAAAAGATCGCCACGGCGATGAAGATGGTCCCGGCGCTGCCGATATGGACCGCCATCGCCGCCTGGGTGAGCTGGGTGCCGGTGACGCCGTTGCCCGGCTCGAACACGCCGGACAGGAGAATGAGGCAGGCGGTCGCGGTGCAGATGACGATGGTGTCGATGAACACGCCGAGCGCCTGCACGAAGCCCTGGCTCGAGGGATGGTGCGGATCCGGCGTCGCGACGGCGGCGATGTTGGGGGCGCTGCCCATGCCGGCCTCGTTGGAGAACAGGCCGCGCTTGACGCCGTTCAGCATCGCCAAGGCAATCGAGCCCGCGACGCCGCCGACCGCCGGTTCGAGGCCGAACGCGCTGCGTACGATCAGCGCCAGCACGCCGGGAACCTCGGAGGCGTTCGCGACGAGGGCGTAGATCGCCACCGCGACATAGCCCGCCGCCATGAAGGGGACGACGATCTCGGCCACCTTGGCGATGGTGGAAATGCCGCCGAAGATGATCACGGCGGTCACGGCCGCCACCGCGATGCCGGTCCAGATCTTCGGCAGACCGAACGCGCCCTCGACCGCGTCCGCGATCGAATTGGCCTGAACGGCATTGAAGATGAGGCCGAAGGACAGGATCAGGCAGACCGAGAACACGGCCCCGGCCCACGGCGCCTTCAGCCCGCGCGAGATGTAGAAGGCCGGCCCGCCGCGATAATGCCCTTCCTCGTTCTTGATCTTGTAGAGCTGGGCGAGGGTGCTCTCGGCATAAGCGGTCGCCATGCCGAGCGACGCGACGATCCACATCCAGAAGATCGCGCCCGGCCCGCCGAGATACAGCGCGACCGCGACGCCGGCGATATTGCCGGTGCCGACGCGCGAGGCGAGCGAGGTGCACAGGGCCTGGAACGGCGAGATGCCGGCCTTGTCGGTCTCGCCCGAGCCGATGACGCAGCGGATCATTTCCGGGAAATGCAGGATCTGCACGAAGCCGAGGCGCAGCGTGAAGAACACGCCGACGGCCAGCAGCCCGTAAATGAGGACATAGCCCCAGAAAATGGTGTTGATGAAATCGATCACACTGTCCATCGCCGTGCCCCTCTGCCGTTAGCCGGCTGTCTTCCCAATCGAAAGCTAGAGGGTGCCGAAGGCGCTGGGAAGCCGGCAGGCGCTTCAAGACTGCGCGCGCGGCGCTTATTGTTTGGCGCTCCTGGTCACACCGAGGGCAGAATGGACCGCGCGGCCGGCCGGAACCGCCGCCGGCGGGCGGGGCGTGCCGCACGGGTCGGCCCGGGGCCGCCCCGCAATCCGCCGCAATGAGGCGCAATCTGAACCCATGACCCGTCTCGTCGCCGTCCTCGCGCTCGCCGGTTGCCTCGCCGGGCTCGCCCCCTGGGCCCTGCCGGCGCTGCGCGATGGCTTTCATCTCGTTCTGGGGCGCGAGGACCCCGCCACGCTCGCCGACCTCGAACTGGCCTCCCGGACCCCGGAGGATGCGGCGCGCGAGATTTCCGCCGCCCTCGCCGCCGGCGATCCGGACCTTGCCGCCTCGGCCCAGGAATGGGCCGATGCGCGCGGGCTGGAGCTGGCGCCCGAGCTGCGGGCCCGGGTCGCGGCGGAACAGACCGATGCCGCGATCGCCCTGCGGGGGGCGCGCAGCTTCGGCTCCGGCTTCGTCACCGGCGCGCCGGACGATCTGCCGGGCCTCGCCGGGGCGGCGGCGGGCGACCTCACCGTCTGGGGGGATCTGCGGGACGCGGCGCGCGAGGGTTGGCACTACGCGCAGGGCGAGGAGGTCGACACCCTCCTCCTCGGGCTTTCGGCCGCCGGGCTCGCGCTCACCGCCGGCACCTATGCGACCCTGGGCGGCGGCGCCCCGGCACGGATGGGCCTCTCGCTGGTCAAGGCGGCCAAGCGCACCGGGCGGCTCTCGGCCGCGTTCGGCGCCTATCTCGGGCGCTTGGTGCGCGAGAGCCTCGATCTCGGCGCGCTGCGCCGGGCCGGCGGCAGCTTCGATCCGGCGGCGCTGAAGGGCGTGGTGCGGCCGCAGGGCGTCGCGCGGATCGGCGCGCTCATGAGCGATCTCGGCACGGTCCAGGCCAAGGCCGGGACCCGCGCGGCCTTGGCCGGCCTCGCCGTGGTCGAGGACGGCGCCGACGTCCGGCGCCTCGCCAAATTGTCGGAGAAGAAGGGCGGGCAGACCCTGTTCGTCCTGCGGGCGCTCGGGCGGGGCGCGCTCGCCATCACCGGCGCGCTGCTCTCCTTCGTCTGGTGGGGATTCGGCGCGGTGGTCTGGCTGGTCTGGCTGATCGCCGCCTTCAACGGCGTCTGCGTCGCGCTGGCGCGGCTGTGCTGGCGCCGGCCGGGCCGCGCGCGGAGCGCCCGGCGCCGGGATCGCGTGGCGCGGATTGCGCCGCCCCGCGGCGCGAAAGACG
The DNA here is from genome assembly GCF_004346185.1 of Aquabacter spiritensis. Taxonomy (GTDB): domain Bacteria; phylum Pseudomonadota; class Alphaproteobacteria; order Rhizobiales; family Xanthobacteraceae; genus Aquabacter; species Aquabacter spiritensis. Next base: position 134,780 of record NZ_SMAI01000004.1, read on the forward strand.
GTTCCGTCGCGCCCAATCGCGCTTTATAGGGTCCGGCGCCCGAACCCCGGAGACCCGCATGCCGACCTTTTCCTCCGACGGACTGGACTTGGACTATCTGGAGGAGGGCACGGGCGATCCGATCCTTCTGATTCACGGCTTCGCCTCCACCAAGGAGGTGAACTGGGTCAATACCGGCTGGTTCAAGACCCTGGTCGGCGAAGGACGGCGGGTGATCGCGTTCGATCATCGCGGCCATGGCGGCTCGGCCAAGCTCTATGCGCCGCCCGATTACGACACCCGCCTCATGGCCAAGGACGCGCTGCGCCTGCTCGAACATCTGCGGCTGCCGCGGGCCGACATCATGGGCTATTCCATGGGGGCGCGGGTCGGCGCGCAGATGGCGCTGCTCTATCCCGAAGCGGTGCGCGCACTGGTCATGGGCGGGCTCGGCATCCATCTCGTCGACAGCGTCGGCCTGCCGACCTCGATCGCCGACGCGCTGGAGGCGCCGAGCCTCGACGATGTCGCAGATCCCATGGGCCGCATGTTCCGCGCCTTCAGCGATGCCAACAAGGCGGATCTCAAGGCGCTCGCCGCCTGCATCCGCGGCTCGCGCCAGACCCTCTCGCGCGAAGAGGTGGCGCAGATCCGCCAGCCGGTTCTGGTCGCGGTGGGCACGCGCGACACGATTGCGGGCGATCCGCACGCGCTCGCCGCCTTGATGCCGAACGGCACCGCGCTCGACATTCCCGGCCGCGACCACAATCCGGCGGTCGGCGACAAAGTGTTCAAGCAGGGCGTCCTCGACTTCCTGTCGCGCAGGCCCTGACGGGGCGCCGTGCGCGGGGCGGGGTGCGCCGGTCCGCCGGCCTGTGCTAGAAGTGTGGCGAAAACGATCCATCGGGAGGCTGCAATGGCCCAATCCCTGTTCCAGGCGCCTGCGCCGAACATGACCAAGCCCGCGAGCGAACGCCGGCACGACGTGGTCGATCCGGTATGGGCGCGGCTGCGCAACGAGGCCGACGAGGCGGCGGAAAACGAGCCTCTGCTCGCCGGCTTCCTGATCGGCGCCGTGCTCGGACACGACAGTCTGGAGGCGGTGATCGGCGCCCGCATCGCGGCGCGGCTCGATCATGCCGAATTGCCGGGCGCGCTGATCCGCGCCGCCTATCACGAGGCGGTTGCCGCCGACCGCGCGATCTCCCATGCGGTGCGCGCCGACATCATGGCGGTGGTCGACCGCGATCCCGCGGCCACCCGCGCGCTTGAGCCGGTGCTCTATTTCAAGGGCTTCCACGCGCTCCAGACGCATCGGCTGGCGCATTGGCTGTGGGGCCGCGGGCAGCGCGATTTCGCGCTGTATCTTCAGAGCCGCGCCTCCTCCGTGTTCGACGTCGACATTCATCCGGCGGTGCCGGTGGGACGTGGACTCTTCCTCGACCATGCGACCGGCATCGTCATCGGCGCGACGGCCGCGATCGAGGACGATGTGTCGATCCTGCAGGGCGTGACGCTCGGCGGCACCGGCAAGGAGACCGGAGACCGCCATCCCAAGATCCGGCGCGGCGTTCTGATCGGCGCGGGGGCGAAGGTGCTCGGCAATATCGAGGTCGGCCATTGCGCCCGCATCGCCGCCGGCTCGGTGGTGCTGAAGCCGGTGCCGCACAATACGACGGTCGCCGGCATTCCCGCCAAGGTCGTCGGGGAAGCGGGCTGCGCCGAACCCGCGCGCGCCATGGACCAGATGTTCGACGACCATATTTTCGCCGGCGCCGATATCTGACGCGCGGAGCCGGCTCGTACGCGTGGCTGGCTTGCAGCCCCACGCATCCTTGGAGGACAGACGTTTGGAAAAGACCGAGCTGGAACGGGTTCAGCGCTATTTGCGCACCTTGTTCGGAAACCCGCAGATCAAGGTGACGGCGCGGCCGAAGAAGAAGGATTCCGCCGAGGTCTATCTCGGCGATGAGTTTATCGGCGTCCTGTTCAAGGACGAGGAGGACGGCGACCTGTCCTATAATTTCCAGATGGCGATTCTCGACGCCGATCTCGAGGATTGACCGAAGCCGGGCGGCGCGGCGCTTCTTCGCGGCGCCGCCAAGGCCGGACTTTGAAGCGCGGGTTTCAGAGAGCGGGGGCTGACGGTCCCCACCGCGCACGCATCTCGCGCTTGGGGTTCCCCTGAGCGCCCGCCGACACCCGGCCGGATGCCCCCGCCACACCGTTTCCGCTGTGAGAACCGGCAGAGGGCCTTGCCCGTAAGGGGCGAAGGCCGGCGCGGAGCCGCGTCCTGCGCCGACTGATCACCGCTCCGATCGTCTCCGATCGGTCCACCAGCGCTCTCAAAACGGGGGCGGGCGCACGTCTGTGCCCTCGGGTACAGGCTGGGACAGGCAAAACCCCATCGCTTTCGCGACGGGGTTTGCCGGTTGTCCGGGGCATGCCCAGTCGGGCCTGCCTGTCGGCGCCGTCGCGGATCAGGCGGCGGCGGGTGCCGGCCGCGGCAGCAGGGGCGCCGGGCGCAAAGCGAAGGCCCCTTCGCCGGAAAGGCCTACCACGAGCGAGGCCACGATCAGGAAAGCGGGATATTCCCAACCGCCGCCCGGCGCGGAGAACACCCAGCCATTGCCGACATGAACCATCATGGCGCCGGCCATGACGGGGATCAGCAGGACGGCGACCTGACGGGCATGGACACCGAACAGGATCAGCAGGCCGCCGACGAGTTCGGCGAGGAAGATCGGCCAGGCGAGAAAGGTCGGCAGGCCGACCGATCCCAGGAAGCCGGCAAAGCCGGGTATCGTGAACAGAACATACTTCATCAGAGCATGGGCGATCCACATGACGCCGAGCGCGGCGCGAAGCAGGAACAAACCATAGGGAGCGGTGCGGGGATCGATCATCGGTGCCTCCATCGAGTGCGATGGCAAAGACCTAGCGCGCCGGATCTTGCAATGCCATACTCAGGATTGCCGCTGTATATTTGCGTGGATGCAATAAGATGATCGCGTGGGATGATTTTCGCCTGGTTCAGGCCGTTGCCGCGACGCGGTCCTTGGTGGGCGCGGCGGATCAGCTCGGCATCAACCATTCAACCGTTTTCCGGCGGCTGAACGCGCTCGAGGGCGCGCTCGGCACGCGCCTGTTCGAGCGCGCGCGCACCGGCTATGCGCCGACCCCCACGGGCGAGGAGATGGTGCGGCTCGCCGAGCGCATGTCGGACGAGGTCGCCTCGGTGGAGCGCCGCATCACCGGGCGCGACCTGCGTCCCTCCGGGGAATTGCGCATCACCACCAACGACACGATCCTGGTCCATCTTCTGACGCCGATCCTCGCGTCGTTCCGGCGCGCTTACCCCGAAATCCAGCTCGACGTGGTGATTTCCAACCAGACGCTCAGTCTGACCAAGCGGGATGCCGACGTGGCGATCCGGGCCAGCGAGCGGCCGGGCGACACTTTGGTCGGGCGCCGTCTCGCCACCATCGGGTGGGGCGTCTACGGCCGCGCCGATGCGCTCGCGGACGCACCATTCGACAGCGAGCGGTTCCGCACCGAGGATTGGGTGGGGTTCGCCGAGAACCTCTCCACGATCCGGCAGGCAAAATGGCTGCGCGAGCGGGCCGGGGAGGGGCGGATCGTCTATCGGGTCAATACGGTGCTGGGGCTTGCCGAGGCGGCCGCGGCGGGGATCGGCCTTGCCGTGCTGCCCTGTTTCATCGGCAGCATCACGCCGGGACTGCGGCGGCTCGCGGGGCCGGAGCCGGATATGGAATCCGGCCTCTGGCTGGTCACGCATCCGGATTTGCGGACGACGGCCCGGGTGCGCGCCTTCATGGACCATGCCGGCCGGGAGATCGGCCGCCGCAAGGCGATGATCGAGGGCCGCGAGGAGGCGCCTTCGGACGTGTCCGATTAGGCCGCGGGGGATTTATTCCGCCGAGGCCTCGGCGCTCACGGAGGGGCGCGCCTTGCGCCGGCTCGCGACCTTCGGATTTTCGGTGCTCAGGCGCGTAAAGTCGCACCACATGGTCTCGACGCCGGCCAATTGGCCGCGAAACGTCGCCGCACCGGTCTTCACCACCTCGAAGCACGGCTCGAACGTCATGCCGTCGACGAAGCCGCAGACATTCTCGCCGCGCACCCGCACGGTGTTCGGCGGCAGGCGCACGAACCGCGCCGAGCCCTGGGAATTGAAGGTGATGGTGCCGATGACCGAGCCGTCCGGGAACACCCGGCCGGCTCCGGTGGAGCCTTCAAAGCACGAGAAGGCGAAGGTGCGCCCTACAACGAAGGCGCGTGCCTGGTCGGGATTCAGTGTCTGCGCTGAGGCCGCCCCTGTCCCGAAAAAGGCGATGCCGGCTGCCGCGAGGAGGATGCTTCGCATGGGCCTTTGATACGATGACGATGGTTAACAAATACGATGCACCGGCCTGTCCGGGGCAGCAAGACGGCCGGCGCGCCGGGATGCCGCGGGCCGGTCGATTGCCGCCGACCTGTTGCCGTCGGGACGCGTTTGGCGGTGCCTTCGTAACGGTCCCATCCAGATTTCGTAAATCCGCCATTTCCCAGCGTTAACTGGACATTAAAATTCCGGCCTGACTTAATAGAGCTGCCTGAAGCATAGCATCGGAGAGCGACATGCTGACAAAATCGGCTCTGCCAGCCCTTTTCTTGCTGGCCAGCGGGCCGGCTCTTGCCACCGTTCCGGAATCCGCGGGGAGCTTCCAGGATTGGAGCGCCTGGGTATACAAAGAGGGTGGGCGCCCGCATTGTTACATCTACGCGCAGGCGGTGGAGAAGGCGCCGGCGCGGCTCGACCATGGCGACGTCTCCTTCTTCGTCCGCTCGGTGCGCCAGGCGGCGACCAAGACCGAGGCGAGCCTCAATGTCGGCTACGACTTCCAGCCCGGCTCGACGGTGCGCGCCGCGATCGGCGACGAGACCTTCCAGCTCATGGTCAAGGGCCAGAATGCCTGGCTTCCGACCGCGGAAGAGGAAGACGATTTGCTCGCGGCGATGAAGGGCGGCAGCGAGATGTCGATCCGCGCGACGTCGCGTCGCGGCAACCCGACCAGCTACACCTTCTCTCTGGACGGCGTGACCGCGGCGATTCAGCAGATGCAGAAGCAATGCCCCTGAGACCGCGGCGCGTCTTTGGATCGATCAGGCCGGCGGGTCCGGCCTGATCGATCTCGGATCTAGACCGCGCCGAGGACGGGCCGGGCGACCGGCTGCTCGCGAATCGGCAGGTTGATCGCCGCCGAGGCGAAGGACAGCGCCACCGAGAGCCACCACACGATGCCGTAGGACCCGGTCGCCTCATAGAGCACCCCGCCCAGCCACACGCCGAGGAAGCCGCCGACCTGATGGCTGAAGAAGGCGAAGCCGTAGAGCATCGCCATATAGCGCGTGCCGAACATCAGCATGACGAGGCCGGACGTGGGCGGCACGGTCGACAGCCAGAGCAGGCCGATCGCCGCGCCGAAAATCAGGCAACTGAGCGGCGTCGTCGGCACGAGGATGAAGGCGGCGATGGCGATGCCGCGTCCGGCATAGATCGCCGCGAGCAGATATTTCCGCGAGAACCGCGTGGCGATGGCCCCGGCACTGAGCGAGCCGACAATGTTGAACAGGCCGATCAAGGCCAGGGTCGAGGCGCCCACCGCGGCCGTCACCCCCTGATCGGCGAGATAGGCCGGCATGTGCACGGTCACGAAGGCGAGCTGGAAGCCGCACGTGAAGAAGCCGAGCACCAGAAAAACGTAGCTCGGATGGTTGAACGCCTCGCGCAGCGCGCCGGTGAGCGATTGCGGCGGGGAGGCCGCGCTGGACGTCGCCGCGTTGCCGCGCGTCGCGAGGGCGAAGGAGAGCGGGATCACCAGCAGCACGACCGCGGCGAACACCAGAAGGGTCTCCTGCCAGCCGACCTGGGCGATCAGCCCGGTCGCGAGCGGCGGGAACAGGAACTGGCCGAAGGAGCCTGCCGCTGTGCCGGCGCCGAAGCCGATCGAGCGCCAGCGCTCCGGCAGCAGCTTGCCGAAGGCGGCGAGGACGAGGTTGAAGGAACAGGCGGAAAGCCCGAACCCGACCATGACGCCGGCGCTGAGCTGCAGCAGCGAGGGCGTCGTCGCCATCGACATCATGGCGATGCCCGCGGCATACAAGACCGCGCCGACGCACAGGACGCGGACGGTTCCGAAGCGATCGGCGATCGCCCCGGCGAACGGCGAGCCGAGCCCCCATAAGAGGTTCTGGACCGCGAGGGCGAGACCGAACACGTCGCGCCCCCAGCCGAATTCGTTGGACATCGGGAGCAGGAAGAAGCCGGCGCTGGCGCGCGGCCCGAAGGTCAGCGTCGCGATCAGGCAGCCGGCGCACAGCACGAGCACGGTCGAGGCGGCGGCGACCGGCCGGGTAACAGGGAGACTCATCGGGCGTTTCCGCGTCGGGAAAGACAGCCTTCCCGTTCACGCCCATCCTAAATCGTAAGTGATCCGATCGAAAATCAAACTTCGTCACGTCAGGTATGAGCAACGCTCATGTCTCGCGGCGCCTTCCCCCTCCCCGGAGGCGCCGGGAGAGGGGGCGGACGCGTCGCATCCTCAGCTCAGCCGCGGCGCGGACCGGGAGGGCCGCCCTGCGGACCGTGCGGGCCGCCGTGCGGGCCCATCGCCCGGAATTCCTTCCGCAGCAGGATCTGCAGCCGGTGCTTCTGGCCGTCGTCGAGGGTCTGGTAGAGCGGACCGGCGGCATCGGCGATCTTTGTGAGATCGGCGGCGCGCTTGGTCATCATGTCGGCCTGGAACCGCAGGCGGGCGATCGGATCCGGCTCGGCCGACCGCGGGCGGTCCGCCCGTTCGGCGCGGCGCGCGACGGCGTCCTTGGCGGTGTCGCGCAGCGCGGCTTCGACCGCCGGCCAGAGCTTGTCCTGGTCCGGCGTCAGCTTCAGACCGGCCTTCAGGGCGGCGATGCGCGCATCGAGCAGGGCGGCGCGGTCTTCCTGGGTCGGCTTCCAGCGCGGTCCGGCATCTCGGCCGGCATCCTGACCGGCCGCCGGCGGGCCGCCCGGAGGACCGCCCGCGGGCCCCGGGTTTGCGGCATAGGCAATGGCAGAACCGGCGATCAAGGCGGCTGCGGTGGCGGCGATAACGGTTTTCTTCATGTCTCATCCTCCGATGATGTTTGAAGGGTGCGGCCGTTCGCGCTGTGGTTCAACTTAAACTTCTGTAATTGATCTTTCGATCATCTTAGATAAATTGAACGCCTATTCACCTACATTACAGTTTGGAAAGGTCCGGGCCGTCTTCAGGCAGGCGCAAGAAGGTCTCTCTGATCGCGAACCTTGACCGTGGCATCGCCCGGCGCATAGCCGCGCGCCTCCATGCTGCAGGTCCAGGCGCCGGGCGTCCCGCCGATCCGGTAGATGTTGTAACGCCCCGCGCCGCGGGAATCGTCCGGCCCCGCGGAGGCCGAGGGCACGCCGACGACCGGCACCATCGCGTCTCCCGAGCGGATATGGCCCAAGGAGGCGCGGTGGTCGTGGCCGTGCAGCACCAGTTCCGCGCCGGCTTCGGCGATCACCCGGCGAAACGCCGGCGCATCGCGCAGGTCGCGGTGATAATGGCGTTCGCCGACGGGCGGGTGGTGGATCAGCACGACCCGGAACAGGCCTTCCTCCTTCAGCCGCCCGAGGATCGCCGCCAAGCGGCCGAGCTGCGCGTCGCCGACTTCGCCGCTGGCGAGGAAGGCGGCGGTCGGGATCGCCGTCGAGACGCCGACGATGGCGACCGGGCCGCGCCGCCGCACGAAGGGAAACGACTCGACGTCGAGCGGCGTGTCGGGATGGCTCTCGTCGCCGGACAAAAACGGTGCCCAATGCTCCAGATGATAGCTCAGCGCCGAATGGACATACGTGTCGTGATTGCCGGGAATCACGGTCACCTTGTCCGCCGGCCCGAGCGAGGCGAGGAAGGTCGCGCCGGTGTCGAACTCGGCCGGCAGGCTGACATTCACGAGGTCCCCGGTCACCGCGATATGGTCGAGCGGCTGGCCGAGGAGGTCCGCCATCAAAGTGGCGAGCGTCGCCTGCCCGAAATTCCGCCGCCGCGCGCCGATCCAGTTCATCATGCCGAAGAAGCGCTTGCCCAGCAGTTCCGAGATGCGGGCCTCCGGGATCGGGCCGAGATGCGGGTCCGAGAGGTGGGCGAGCACGAACATGCGGGGAACCTGCCGGTCTTGAAGGCCGCCCGCAACGGGGAGGCGGGAGACTTCGAAGGGAGGATGTAGCGCGCGCACCCCGGTTTGCGCCAGTTGGAATGCTCCGAACCGGCGTCCGCGCCGTCGATGCAACGCTCCAGAGGGCAAAAATGTCCCCGCCTCGCCCGATCCGGCGCGCGCGGGCGGCCGAGCCCAGAGCGACCGGTCAGCCGGGGGCCTGTGTCCCTGCGACCGCGCGCAGGCCGAACATCGCCTCCATGTCGCGGCGGATCCGGACCACCGGGCTGTCGGCGATCTCGACGTCGGCCCATCCGATAGCCGTGCCCTGCGCCACACGGCGCGTCAGCCGCACGCCGTGGGCGAGGCCGATCGGCAGAACGCCCGCCGCGAGGGAGTCGGGCGCGCGCATCAATCGGCCATAGACGGTATAGCCGCCTTCGCCATCCAGCGTCTCGCCGACGTCGAGGTCGCGCTTCGCCACCGCGGCGACGTCGGCATGAAAGCCGATGGGGCAGCCGGTCGGTTCGTGGCGCAAGCCGGCGCTCGCCACCGAGATGCCGAGTTCCAGCCCGATCAGATGGTAGGGGCGATAAAGCGCGGTGTACCGGCCCGAGGGGTCGGTCACCAGGCCGTATTCCTTGAAGCAGCGCCGCGCATAATCGCCGCCCGCGGCGGGATCCGCGCCGAGCACGACATAGACGCCCCAGCGCAGATCGCGGAACACCGGCCGCCCGTCGGTCTCCAGCGAGGAGACCACTTCGACCATGCCCGCGGTCTCCAGAACGCCGCCCTCCGCCCGGGGCCGCAGGATGCGGGGCAGGTCGTCGACGCCGCAGGGCGGGAAGAGCAGGCCGTCCCGCGGCGCCTGAAGCCCTGTCATGTTGGAAATCGCCGCCATCTCGATGGCGGATTTCGTACCGTCGACGAAGGAATTGAACATTTGCGGGTTCATCCCGCCGGCCTGCGCCATGTCCGGCGCGATGGCGAGATTGTCCCACACGGTTTCCGGGGTCGACTGGTGGAAGGCGGGCAGATGGCGCGTGCCTTTGCCGGCGGCGATCACCTGAAAGCCGCAGGCCTGCGCCCAGTCGACCATCTCGCACACCAGCGCCGGCTGATCGCCATAGGCGGCGGAATAGACGACACCGGCATCGGCCGCGCGACGCGCCAGGAGGGGGCCGGCGAGCACGTCCGCCTCCACCGTGACCATGACGACATGGCGCCCCGCGGCGATGGCGGCGCAGGCGTGGCGGATGCCGGCGGCGGGGCTGCCGGTCGCATCGATCACCACGTCCAGCCCGTCGGCCGCGATCAGCGCCTCGGCATCGTCGGTGATCGCCACTTTGCGGCTCGCCACGGCGTCGGCGAAGCTTGTCGCGAGGTCGTCCGCCGCCCAGCCGGTCTGGCGCAGCGCGGCCCGGGCGCGCGCGGGCGACAGATCGGCGATGCCGAGCACATGGAGACCGGGCGTCGTGCGCGCCTGGGCGAGGAACATCGCGCCGAACTTGCCGGCGCCGATCAGGCCGACGCGCAAGGGGCGGCCCTCGCGTTCGCGCGCGGCGAGCTTGCGGGCGAGATTCATGGCGTTTCCTTCCACATGCTTCGGCGCCGGCCTTCGGGCCGGTCGGACCGCCGCCTCGCGCAGCCGCCTGTGCGCTGCGCTTGCGTGCCGCAGGTCACCGGCACAATAAGGGCATGCTCGCGTTCTTGTCTCTCTGCGGTTCAACGAAGGCACGGGTCCCATGCGTTGCTGGTTCAAGCTCCTGGCATCTCTGTCCGCCCTTCTTCTCCCGCTTCTTCCAGCCGCCGCAGCGGCGACCGTGGTCACGGTCCGTGGCACCGAAATCCTGGTCGACGGGGTGCCGTTCATCGCCAACGGGGCATCCGGGACGTCCCGGCTCGGCGAGTTACGGGCGACCGGGGCGACCGTGCTGCGGACCTATGGGGAGGAACCGGGGGAAATTCTCGACGCCGCGCAGCGCGCCGGGCTGAAGGTGATCGTCGGCTTCTGGCTCGAACATCCCCGGCGCGGCTTCGATTATGCGAGCCGGCCGGCGGTGGAGGCGCAGCTCGTGAATTTGCGGCGCATGATCGACCGTTACCGCAACCATCCCGCGGTGCTCGCCTGGGGCATCGGCAACGAGGTGGAGACGGAACTCTCCCCGGCCGAGGCGCAGGCGGTCTGGCCCGCGATCGAGGAAGCGGCCCGGCTCGCCAAGTCGCTGGACCCTTCGCACCCGGTCATGGCCGTGCTGGCGGATACCGGTGAAGCGAAAGTGGCGGCGATCCGGCAAATGGCCCCCAGCATCGACGTGCTCGGCCTCAATGCCTATGGCGACAGCCTTCCGACTTTGGTGGCCCGGGCCCGCGGGCAGGGCTGGACCGGGCCGATCATCGTGACCGAACTCGGCGCGCTCGGTCAGTGGCAGGCCGGCAAAACGCCGTGGGGCGCCCAGATCGAGCCCACCAGCAGCGAGAAGGCCGACGCGCTCCGGCGCTACCTCGCCCTCCTCGCGCAGGCTCGCGTCGGCGCGCTCCCCTTTTATTGGGGGCAAAAGCAGGAGGTGACCCCGACGTGGCACAGCCTGTTCCTGCCGACCGGCGAATGGACCGAGCCGGTGCAGGCCATGGCCCAGGCCTGGGGCGGCAGCCCGCCGGGCGGGGGCAATCGCGCGCCGCGCATTCTGACCCTGAGCCTGACCGGCCCTGCGAGTTTTTCGCGGGAGGCGGGCGCCCAGGCGAACCTCCGGGCGAGCGACCCCGACGGGGATCCCCTCAAAGTCGAATGGCAGGTGATGGCGGAGACCCATGTGCGCGGCGTGGGCGGCGATGCCGAACCGGTGCCGCCGAGCTTCGGCCAGGCGCTACGGGCCGCGAGCGATACCGGCGTGCGCATCGCCGATCTCGCGCCGGGACGCTACAGGCTGTTCGTGACCGTGCGGGACGGGCGCGGCGCCGCCGCCACGGGCAATATTCCCTTCGAGGTCAAATAGGACGCCCGCGGGCGGGCGCCCGCTCGGGGCGGCCCGGCGTCAGGCGGCGGTGAGCCGGGTCGCCGCGTCGCGCAGTTCGGCGATGGCGGCGTCGATCTCGGCGCGCTGCCGCTCGAGCTGGGTGAGCTGGCTGAGGCAGCGTTCGCGGGTGAGCGCCAGGCCCCGGGTTCCGGCGGTGCCTTCTCGGGCCGCCACGAGGCCGCGGATCTCGGAGAGCGTGAAGCCGAGCCGCTTGCCCTTCAGGATCAGTTCCAGCCGTTCGCGGTCGGTCGCGCTGTACAGGCGGGCGAGGCCTTCGCGGCGGGGGGAGAGCAGGCCTTTGTCCTCGTAGAAGCGCAGCGCCCGCAGGGTGACGCCGAAATCCCGGGCGAGATCGCCGATGGTATAGACGTCCTCGCTCGCATAGATCCTGCCGGGTTGAGCCAGGGCTTCCTGCCCGCCGAAGGCGTTCGCATCCATCCGCACTCTCCTCTATCGGTCGCTGCGCGACTGATCCGATGGGCGCCGGAAGCGCGACGCACATGTCGCTGCCGCCGGACATGTCAGGAGATAGGCGCAAAGACGGGGCAGAGGGAGAAGGTCGCGGGCTCCCTAAGGGAAAGTAACAGTTACATGGCAGCATTCTGAAGGCGTTAACGCGTGGTTTACCAAACTTCGCGGACTCTGATGTCGATTCGCGGCGGTGCTCGACCCGACGTCGCGTTCCGATTCAGGGGAGCGGCATGGAACCCTCGTTCGATATGGAGCGCGAAATCGCGTCCGCCTGGAGCCAGACGCCGGTCCGCGTGGGCAATACACTCCTGCGGTCCGTTCCCACAGCCGATCAGGATCTCGGCCGAAATCCCGCCGATGCGGAAGACGACATGCCGGCGAGCGCGGCCCAGGGGGTTCCGCCCGCCTTCGCGCCCGGTGCCCTGGATCTGCTGCGCGAGCGCGTGGTCCGCATGCGCCGCGACGCCGGGGGACGGGCGGAAGAGCGGCCGATCTTCACGCGGGAGTTCCAGCCGGAGGCGCCGGTGCCGCAGGCTTGGGCCGGATCGCCGCTGGCTGACGCAGCGGATGCCGACTATGTCGACGACGCGCCGTCCGCCGACACCAGCCCGGGCCTGGCTCGGCAGCTCTCGCAGATCCGGGACGCCCTCGACCGGTTGGGCGGAGCGGACCAGCAGACCCCGCTCGCGCTCGCCGTCGTCGCGCTGGGACGGAAAATCGACCTTCTGAACGCCAAGGCGCTCGATCCGGTGGCGCTGCGGCGCCTCGAACTCCAGACCACGGAATTGCGCGCCGCCGTCGAGCGCGCCGTGAAGCTGCGGGAGCCGGAGGCAGACGGGACGCCGCCGGCGTGGCGCGATTATGCGGACGAGATGCGCGCCGCCGCCCGTGCGGCCGCCGAGACCCAGGCCCGCATGGACCGCGAGCTCGAGGCCCTGCACGCCCGTCTGCAACGCGTCTCCGCCGAGATCGAGGCCCTGCCGGAGGAATTCGCGGCGGCGCTCGGCGAGCAGGTCGCCCTGCTCCTGGCGCGGATCGAGGACGGGGCGGGCGTCGAGGTCGCGGCCTTGGCGCCCCTGGTCGACGTAATCGAACGCCATTTCATCGCTCTGACCGCGCGTCTCGCCGCCTCCGACGCCCGCCTGGAGCGGCTGGACGGCATCGAACAGGCGCTCGATCGGATCTCGCTCCAGATGGAGGATCTTCAGCACGCCTCCGCCGACGTCTCCGCCGAGGCGGTGCAGGCGGTGGCGCTGCGCCTCTCGGCGCGGGACGATGCGCCGGCGGTCCTCGGCCTCAAGCGCGGGCTCGCCGAACTCGAGGCGCGGCAGCGCGCGTTCGAGGCCCGCACCGAGGATCTGCTCGTGCGCGAGCTGGAGCTCGAACTGAAGGACCTCGCCGGCCGCACGCCGACCCCGCGCGGCCGCCGGGCGACCGCCGAGGCCGAAGACGATGTCTGGCCCGATGCCGGCCTGATGCCGGCTGTCGATCTCGATCGGCGGATCTTCGATCCGGCGATCGGCGACGAGATCGCCGCGCCCGGCCCCGCCACCCGCGCCGACTGGCTCGCCGCAGCGGAGCGCGCCTCACGGATCGACCATGCGCCCCGCAGGGCGACCCGCCGGCTGCGCCTGAACCTGATCGGACGCGCCGCCGTCCTCACGGTGGCGGTCGGCCTCGCCGGCCTGACGGTGCTCCAGGTGGTTTACCCGAATGCGTCGCACGCCCGGCCCGCGCCCGGACAGGCGACTGACGCCCGGTCGGCTCAGACCCCCGCGCCGGTCCAGGCGTCGGACCCGGCGCGCCTGCCGATGCCGGCGGTGCCGGACGATCTGCGCACCGCGGCGCTGGCGGGCGATCCCGCGGCGGCCTACGAGATCGGGGCCCGGTTCACCGATGGCCGCGGCGTCGAGGCCAATGCCGCCGCCGGCAAGCAATGGCTCGCGCTCGCGGCCGCACGCGGCTCGGTGCCGGCGGCCTACAAGCTCGGCAGCGTCTACGAATATGCCGACCGCAACTATGTCGAGGCCCGCCGGCTTTATGCCTGGGCGGCCGAACGCGGCAATCTGCGGGCGATGCACAATCTCGGCGTGCTCGCCACCGCGGGCGTCGACGGGCGGCCGGACTGGGCCGCCGCCATCAAATGGTTCCGCCAGGCGGCCGAGCGCGGCCTGCGCGACAGCCAGCACAATCTCGGCATGATCTTCGCGCGCGGCCTCTCCGGCACCACCGACTTCGCCGAGGCGTTCAAATGGTTCGCGGTCTCCGCCGCGAACGGCGATACCGACAGCGCCCGCAAGCGCGACGATCTGGTGCGCCGGGCCGACGAGCCGACCCTCAATCGCGGGCGCGCGATGGCGGCGGCCTTCGTGGCCGCGCCGATGGACAAGGCGGCGAACGTCGTGGCGGTGAAGCCCGAATGGGACAAGGTGGTGTCGGCGAACGCCGCCCCGGCCGCCCGGTCCGGCACCTGACCCACCGCCTCTGCCGCGCGCCGCGAAAGAAGCGCTTGGTCGGCGGCGCCCGGCGGCGCAGGTTTCGCGCATGCACACCGTGATTCGCATTCTGGGCCTCGATCCGGGCCTGCGCCGCACCGGATGGGGCGTGATCGAGTGTGCGGGGACGCGCCTCGTTCACGTCGCCTGCGGCACCGTCTCGCCGCCGGACGACGCGCCGATGGCGGCGCGCCTCGCCCGGCTGCACGAGGGGCTGACCGCCGTCATCCGCGAATTCATGCCCGACGAGGCGGCGGTGGAGGAGACGTTCGTCAACAAGAATCCGGCCTCAACGCTGAAATTGGGCCAGGCCCGGGGCGTGGTTCTCCTGGTCCCCGCGCTCGCCGGGCTGCCGGTCGCCGAATATGCCGCGCTCCTGGTCAAGAAGACCGTGGTCGGCGCGGGCCGGGCCGAGAAGCAGCAGATCCGGGCGATGATCGGCGTGCTCCTGCCGGCGGCCGCGCCGCAGACCGAGGATGCCGCGGATGCGCTGGCGGTGGCGATCACCCATGCGCATCATCGCGGCAGCGCGGCGCGGCTGAAGCTTGCGCTATAATCGGGGTACCGGCGGGGCCGGGCGGGGGACGCCGATGATCTATGGACTGCTTGCTCTCGTGGTGGCCGGCCTGTTCACCGGGGCCGCGCTCTATATCAATGTCGTCGAGCAGCCGGCGCGGGGCGCGCTGGCCCCGGCGGATCAATTGCGCCAATGGCGGCCGGCCTATCGCCGCGGCTTCGCGATGCAGGCGACGCTGGCGGCGCTCGGCGCGATCTTGGGCGCCGCGGCCTTTTTCGCGACCGGGACATGGCCCTTTCTCGCCGGCGGCGTCCTGATCGGCGCCAACTGGCCGTATACGATGATCGGGATCATGCCGACCAATCGGCGCCTGCTGGCGCTCCCGGATGGCGCGGGCGGGGCGGAGACCGCCCGATTGATCGAAAACTGGAGCCATCTCCATATGGTTCGCACCGGGCTCGGCGCCCTGTCCACGCTGGTCTTTTTCTGGGCGACGCTGTCATGATCGGAAAATTGAAGGGCACCGTCGACAGCTATGGCGAGGACCATCTGGTGCTCGACGTGCACGGCGTCGGCTATCTCGTCCAGTGTTCGGCGCGCACCCTCCAGGCGCTGCCGGCGGCCGGAGAGGCGGCGGTCCTGTTCATCGAGACCTTCGTGCGGGAGGATCAGATCCGCCTGTTCGGCTTCCTGTCGGAGGTCGAGCGGGAATGGTTCCGCCTGCTGCAGGCGGTCCAGGGCATCGGCGCCAAGACCGCGCTCGCCATCCTCTCG
This sequence comes from Aquabacter spiritensis, assembly GCF_004346185.1. GTDB lineage: Bacteria > Pseudomonadota > Alphaproteobacteria > Rhizobiales > Xanthobacteraceae > Aquabacter > Aquabacter spiritensis. Next base: position 150,250 of record NZ_SMAI01000004.1, read on the forward strand.
ACCCTGAAGCCGGGCGAACTCGCCCATGCCATCGCCTTGGGCGACAAGGCGACGATCGCCCGGGCCCCCGGCGTCGGCCCGCGGGTGGCGACGCGCATCGTGACCGAGCTGAAGGACAAGGGGCCGGCGCTGACCGGCGGCGATCCGCTGGTCGCGAAGCTCTCGGGCGAGGCGCCCGCGCGGGCCTCCGGCCCGGTGGCCGACGCCGTCTCGGCGCTCACCAATCTCGGCTATGGCGCCCCTCAGGCCTCCGCCGCGATCGCCGCGGCCGCGCGCGGCGCGGGGGAAGGCGCGAGCGCCGAGACCCTGATCCGGCTCGGTCTGCGGGAACTGGCGAAATGATCAGGCCAGATTGAGCTGCCAGGACACGCCGTAGCGGTCGGTGACCCAGGCGAACCGCCGGCTGAATCCATAATCGTCCAGCGGCATGAGGACCGCGCCGCCTTCCGCGAGCGCGCCGGCGAGACTGTCGATCTGGTCAACGCTCTCGCAGTCGACGAACAAGGACAAGGACGGGGTGAAGCTGAAAGCGTGCGGCACGAAGCTGTCGGAGCACATGATGCTCTGTCCGGCGAGGGTGAAGGTCGCGACCAGGATCGACCCCTCGGGGCCGGGATCGTTGGGACCAAAGCGGCGGATCTCGCTCACCGAACTGCCGGGAAACAGCCCGGCGTAGAAGGCCATGGCCTCCTCGGCCTTGCCCTCGAACATCAGAAACGGACGGATGGATGTCGCCATCGCAGCACCTTTTCGATTTCCGGCGCCGCGTGGCGCCGGGCGGGTTGACGGACGGGGAGAGATGGCGCCTAGGCAGGATGACCATCGCCTCCTAGACTCGCGCGATCAAGTCCGAAGGATTCTCGACCGCCTCCATGACCACCCGCCTGATCACGCCCGAGAAGCGAACCGAAGACGAAGACGCCACGCTGCGCCCGCAGCGGCTGGCGGATTTCGTCGGCCAGGCGCAGGCGCGGTCCAATCTGGAGGTCTTCATCAAGGCCGCCCGGGTGCGCCAGGAAGCGCTCGACCATGTCCTGTTCGTCGGGCCGCCGGGCCTCGGCAAGACGACGCTCGCCCAGATCATGGCGCGGGAGATGGGGGTCGGCTTCCGCTCCACCTCCGGGCCGGTGATCGCCAAAGCGGGGGACCTCGCCGCGATCCTCACCAATCTCGAGGAGCGCGACGTTCTGTTCATCGACGAGATTCACCGCCTCTCCCCGGCGGTGGAGGAAATCCTCTATCCCGCCATGGAGGATTTCGAACTCGATTTGATGATCGGCGAGGGGCCGGCGGCGCGCTCGGTGAAGATCGCGCTGCCGAAATTCACGCTGGTCGGCGCGACCACCCGCTCCGGCCTTTTGACGACGCCGCTGCGCGACCGGTTCGGCATTCCGGTCCGGCTCAGCTTCTATACGGTCGAGGAACTCGAATATATCGTGACGCGCGGCGCGCGGGTCCTCGGCATCGGCATCGCCAAGGACGGGGCGATCGAGATCGCCAAGCGCGCGCGGGGCACCCCGCGCATCGCCGGCCGCCTGCTGCGCCGGGTGCGCGATTTCGCTTTGGTCGCCGATGCCGAGCGGATCGACCGCGCCGTCGCCGATCGCGCGCTGTCGGCGCTGGAGGTCGACCATGCCGGCCTCGATGCGATGGACCGCCGCTATCTCTCGATGATCGCCATCCATTATGGCGGCGGGCCGGTCGGCATCGACACCATGGCGGCGGCCCTGTCGGAGCCGCGCGACGCGATCGAGGAGATCGTCGAGCCGTTCCTGGTGCAGCAGGGCTTCATCCAGCGCACCCCGCGCGGGCGCATGCTGACCGCCGGAGCGTTCCGGCATCTCGGCCTCGCCGAGCCGCAACAGCCGCCGACGGCCTTGCCTCTGTTCGATGAGGGGGAGTAGGTCTTCCGCCCGTCTGCGGGCGGCCGGCGGATCCGCTGCCGCGCGCGGCGCGTGCTCTATGGCCCCACGGTCTGACATGGGAGTGGCATGAAGAACGACATTTCCGGCGAGCGGGCGGTGGCGCCCGGCGAACTCCAGCAGCATCCGCATCTGGCCGGCCGGCTGATCCCCGGCGGGCACAGCCTCGTTCTGCGGGTCTATTACGAGGACACCGACTTTTCCGGCATCGTCTATCACGCCAATTATCTGAAATTCATGGAGCGCGGCCGCTCGGACTATATGCGGCTGCTCGGCGTGGTGCAGGGCGATCTGTTCGCCGAGGCGGCGGCCGAGGCGCCGGGCTTTCACTTCGTCGTGCGATCGATGCAGCTCGACTTCTTCAAGCCGGCGCGCATCGACGACGTGCTCGAAGTGGTGACGCTGTCGAAGGAGGTACAGGGCGCCTCCATTCTGCTCGCCCAGAGCGTGCGGCGCGACGGCGTCGTGCTGGTCTCGGCCAATGTGCGGGTGGCGTTCGTCTCCCAGGGGCGCGCGCGCCGCATCCCCGACGCGCTGCGCAAGGCGACGCTCGACGACGCAATGGCGGCCAATGGCGTCATTGCACCGCAGCGATAACGCTGCATTAACCCTGCTCGTGTGTTCTTGGGCCATGGCAAGGTGCCGCTTGCCGCCAAAGTTTGGACAGGTTCAGCCGGTTGAAGACGCCTGTCGTCTTAATCGGCGGGCTGTCGGCGACCGCGTCCGCCCGCCGGGGAGGATCTCCGGCGGCGGTGGCGGACGGACATGCCGCGGCGAGAGTGGGACCGACAGATGACCTCCGACAGGACCGGCCTGATGACGCTGACGAAGCTCTTTTCCCTGGTGGCGCTGCTTCTCGCTTTGACGGCCCCTCCCGCGCTCGCGCAGTCGGCCCCCAACGCGCCGCGCGCCGCGCCGACCGCGCCGGTCACCGCCACGCCGGGCGCCCAGGCGCCCGCCGCCGTGCCCGCCAGCCCGTCGCCGGGCTTTGCTGGCGACCCGGCGGCGCCGGAGGCTCAAGCGAACGTGACGCTGCTCGGCCTGTTTCTCCAGGCCTCCCTGATCGTCAAGCTGATCATGATCGGCCTCGTCGTGGCCTCGGTCTGGGTCTGGGCGATCATCATCGACAAGGTGCTCCTGTTCGGCCGCACCAAGCGCGAGATGGACAGGTTCGAGCAGGTCTTCTGGTCGGGCCAGAGCCTCGAGGATCTCTATCGCTCCCTCGCGGGCCGGCCCAACCAGGCCATGGCGGCGATCTTCGTCGCCGCGATGCGCGAGTGGAAGCGCACCTACGAGACCGGGACGCGCTCGCTCGGCGGTCTCAACCAGCGGATCGAGAAGGTCATGGACGTGACCATCGCCCGCGAGGTCGAGCGCCTGGAAGGCAAGCTTCTGGTGCTGGCGACGGTCGGCTCGGCCGGTCCCTTCATCGGCCTGCTCGGCACCGTCATCGGCATCATGACGGCGTTCCAGTCGATCGCCGCCTCCAAGAATACCAGCCTGGCGGTGGTGGCGCCGGGCATCGCCGAGGCGCTGCTGGCGACCGCGATCGGCCTCATTGCGGCCATTCCCGCGACGATCTTCTACAACAAGTTCATCACCCAGGTGGGCCGTCAGGCCCAGCGCCTGGAGGGGTTCGCCGACGAATTCTCGGCCATCCTGTCGCGCCAGATCGACGAGAGGAGCTGACGCGCCATGGGAATGTCCGCGGGAACCGGAGGCGGCTGGCAGAGCCGGCGTTCGCGCCGGCGCCACGCCCGCGCCGTGATGGCCGAGATCAACGTGACGCCCATGGTGGACGTCATGCTGGTGCTGCTCATCATCTTCATGGTGTCGGCGCCGCTCCTCACCGTGGGCGTGCCCATCGATCTGCCGCAGACCGCGGCGAAGTCGATGGACCAGACCAAGGATCCGATCACCGTCTCGGTGAACGCGAAGGGGCAGATCTTCATCGGCGAGACCGAAGTCGCCTATGCCGATCTGGTCCCGCGTTTGCAAGCGGTGACCCAGAACGCCATGGACGAGCGGATTTTCGTGCGCGGCGACCGCAAAGTTGACTACGGAACGGTCATGCGGGTCATGGGGCGGCTGTCCGGGGCGGGCTTCAAACGCGTCGCCCTCGTGACCGAAGTGGACCAGGGGGGCTGAGAAGGAACGGGATGCGCGCCGGGCTGATCACCTCGACCGTGCTGCATGGGGGCGTTCTCGTCCTCGCGCTGGCGACGTTCGCCTCGCCGCGGCCGTTCGACACGCCGGTCGATACGATTCCGGTCGAAGTGGTGTCCGCCGCGGACGTCTCCAAGGTCACGAAGGGGGCGGAGACCGGCAAGAAGGACGAGCCGCCCAAGACCGTCGCCGAAAAGATCGACGCCGAGAAGCCGACCCCCGATCCGGCCCTGAAGGTGACGGAAAAGCAGGAGGTCGCCCCGACTTCGGCGGCGCCCCCCCCGCCGCCGCCGCCTCCCCAGCCCAAGGCCGAGGATCAGAAGCCCGCGCCGGCCCCGCCCAAAGCCGAGCCGCCGCCGCCGCAGGCGGACGAGGCGCTGAAGGCGGATCCCGATCCCAAGCCCCAGCAGCAGGCGCAGCCGGCCCCGATGCCGCCCAAGAAGCCGCCGCCGCCGCCCAAAGTGGCCGAGCAGCGGCCGCCGACCGACCAGGCGTTCAACGCCGACAAGATCGCTGCGCTGCTCGACAAGCGCACGCCGCAGCGCGCCGCCGCGACCGGCTCGCAGCTCTCGCCGAACGCCTCCTTCGGTGCGCCGCGCGGCAACGCCGCCGCCGTCAGCCTGTCCGAGCAGGACGCGTTCCGGGAGAAAGTCCGTCAATGCTGGCGCATGCCGCATATCAATGACGACCGGATTTTCGCTTATATCGAGCTGAACCTGAACCGCGACGGCACGCTCGCGGCGACTCCGACGATCGTCGAGGGCCCGGCGCTGACGCCCGATCAGACCCCTGTCTTCCAGGCCTTCGTTTCGAGCGCGGTCCGCGCGCTGATCCAGTGCCAGCCTTACACGATGTTCCGGGCCGAGACGTACGACCAATGGCGGTCGATCCAGTCGCGGTTCTATCCCAACATGTTCGGGGGAGCTTAGACGTCCCCCGCGGGGACGCTGCGCCGACCCGTACGGCCGTCGTGCCCGGCATTCCGGGTTCGGGCGGCGCGAGACAAGAAGAGGATTTCGTGACCAAAGCCTCCGATCGCTCCCTCATTGTGCTGACGCGCCGCCGCCTCCTGACGGCAGGCGCCGCGGGCGGCCTTCTCGCCACCGGCCCCGCACGCGCCGCTTTGCGCATCGACATCCAGTCGGGCGCACCGCAGCCGATCCCCATCGCCGTCACCGATTTCGTCGGCGACCCCGAGCAGGGCCGCGCGATTTCCGGCGTGATCGCCGCCGACCTGCGGCGCTCGGGCCTGTTCGCGCCGATCGATCCGAAGGCATTCATCGAGAAGATCCAGAATCCGGATCTCGCCCCGCGGTTCCAGGATTGGCGCTCGATCAATGCCCAGGGCCTCGTCACCGGGCGCGTCGCGGCCCAGGGCGACGGGCGGCTGAAGGTGGAGTTCCGGCTGTGGGACGTGTTTGCCGGCCAGCAATTGCTCGGCCAGCAATATTTCACCCAGCCCGCGAATTGGCGCCGCGTCGCCCATATCATCGCCGACGCCATCTATGAGCGGCTGACCGGCGAGAAGGGCTATTTCGACACCCGCATCGTGTTCGTGGACGAGACCGGCGCGGCCGACCGCCGGATCAAGCGGCTCGCCATTATGGACCAGGACGGCGCCAATGTGAGCTACCTGACCCGCGGCGACGATCTGGTCCTGACCCCCCGCTTCTCGCCGACCAGCCAGGAAATCACCTATATGTCCTATTGGCGGTCGGACCCGCGGGTCTATCTGCTCAATATCGAGACCGGGCAGCGCGAGATCGTCGGCAATTTCCCCGGAATGAGCTTCTCCCCGCGCTTTTCGCCGGACGGGCAGAAGGTGATCATGAGCCTCCAGCAGGGCGGCAATTCCAACATTTTCGTGATGGATCTGCGGTCCAAGGCGACGACGCGGCTCACCGACACCGCCGCCATCGATACCGGACCGTGCTATTCGCCGGACGGCCGGCAGATCTGCTTCGAGAGCGACCGCGGTGGCTCCTCGCAGATTTATATCATGAATGCCGACGGCAGCGGGGCCAAGCGCATCTCGTTCGGCAATGCGCGCTATTCGACGCCCGTCTGGTCGCCGCGCGGCGACGTGATCGCCTTCACCCGCCAGTCCGAGGGCAAGTTCGCGATCGGCGTGATGAAGCCGGACGGCACCGGCGAGCGGGTTCTCACCGAGGGCTATCACAATGAGGGGCCGACCTTCGCGCCCAACGGGCGGGTCCTCATGTTCTTCCGCGACCCGCCGGGCGCCGGTGGGCCGAGCCTCTTCACCATCGACGTGACGGGCTACAACGAATTGCGCGAGCCGACCCCGAGCTACGCCTCCGACCCCGCTTGGTCGCCGCTGCGCTCCTGAGCGGAGACACCCGATCAACCGGCGTCGGGCGACCAGTCCGGCGGGGCGAGTTCGAAGCCGGCGAAATCGAACGCCGGCGCCACCGTGCAGCCGACCAAGGTCCAGACGCCCCGGCTTTCCGCCGCCTGCCAGGCGAAGGGCGGGACCACCGCCTGGGGCCGCTGTCCGTCCGCGAGATCCGGGCCGAGAAGGTGGTCGGCGCGGGTGCCGTCCGGCAGCGCGATGGACAGGCGCAGGGGCGCGCCGGCGTAGAAATGCCAGGTTTCGCTCGCATCGACGCGGTGCCAGTGCGAGCGCTCGCCGGCCGCGAGAAGGAAATAGATCGCCGTGGAGGCGCCGCGGGCGCCGTCCACGCCCGTCTCGCGGAACGTCTCGCGGAAATGCCCGCCCTCGGGGTGAGGGGAAAGGCCGAGAAGCGCGATCACCTCCGCCGCCGAAAGGTCGCCCGCCGAAAGGCCGCCCGCGCCCAGCCCGGACATGCGCTCAGCCCTTGAACACGTTCTTGCGGGCGCGCAATTCGGTGAACACCGCGGCGGCATCGCTCTCGCCGAGCCCGAGACGCTCCGCCATGCCGGGATCGTCGGCGCGCAGGAACGGGTTGGTCAGCTTCTCGTCGCCGAGCATGGTCGGAATGGTCGGCCGGTCCGCGCTTCGCGCCGCCTGCACCTCGCCGAGCCGCGCCTGAAGCGCGCCATTGTCGGGATCGACGCTGGCGGCGAAGCGGGCGTTCGAAACCGTGTATTCATGGCCGCAATAGACCGCCAGATCGTCCGGCAGGGTGCGCAGCCGCTGCAGCGACTTCCACAGGACCGGCGCGTCGCACTCGATCGGCCGGCCGCAGCCCATGACGAACAGCGTGTCGCCGGCGAACAGCAGATGCTCGTCCTCGAACAGATAGACCACATGGCCGGCGGTGTGGCCCGGCGTCTCCATCACGCGGCCGACCAGCCCGCCGACGGCCACGGGATCGCCGTCCACCACCTCGACATCGATGCCGGGAATGGTCGCAGCTTCCGCCTTGGGTCCGACCACCGTCGCGCCGAACCGCGCCTTCAGCGCGGGAACGCCGTCGATATGGTCGGCATGGTGATGGGTGACCAGGATATGGGTGAGGGTCCACCCCTCGCGCTCGATCGCCGCGAGCACCGGCGCCACTTCCGGGACGTCGACGACGGCGGTGGCCTGGGCGACGGGATCGTGCAGCAGCACGGCATAATTGTCGTTCAGGCAGGGAACAACCCGGATCTCGACGGCCATTTCGCTTCTCCGTACGGCGATCGGACCCTGAGTAGCACGCCTTTCGAGCGGAGCAAGGCCTCATCTCGTCGCTGCGTCGTGCTATAGGAAGGCCGGAAGGGAAGGCCATGTTCCTCGATGTCGTCGATCTGCGCAGCTTCTATGCCCAGCCGCTCGGCGTCGTGACGCGCCGGCTGCTGAGCCGGGCGATCCGCTCGCGCCTGCCGGACGTGCGGGACCTCAGCCTCCTCGGTATCGGCTATGCGACACCGTATCTCGGCGTGTTCCGCGAGGAGGCGGAACGGTGCGTCGCCTTGATGCCGGCGGCGCAAGGCGTCGTGCGGTGGCCCTCCTCCGGGCCGACGCTCGCCGCTCTGGCGGACGAGGGGGCGCTGCCGCTGCCGACCTCGTGCATCGACCGGGTGATCGCGGTCCATCTGCTGGAAATGACCCCGGACGCGGCCGGGATGCTGCGCGAGATCTGGCGCGTTCTGTCGCCCGGCGGTCGGCTGCTCGCCGTCGTGCCGAACCGGCGCGGCGTTTGGGCGCGTCTCGACACGACGCCGTTCGGCAATGGCCGGCCGTTTTCGCGCGGGCAGGTCGTGCGGCTGCTGCGCGAGGCGCTGTTCACCCCGGTGGGCTGGCACGAGGCGCTCTATTTCCCGCCGGTCTCCTCGCGCTGGCTGCTCAATACGGCAACCGCCTGGGAGCGCGCGGGCGGCAGCCTCTCGCTGCCGTTCGGCGGCGTCCTCGTGGTCGAGGCCACCAAGCAGCTCTACCGCCCCGCCCCGATCCGCCGCCCGGCGCTGATGCCGTCCCTCGAGCCGGTCTTCGGGCAAGGCGTGCCGGCGGGCTGAGAGACCCGGCCGTTCTCTCTGCCGCCGCGCGATCGACGTTCGATCGGATCAAAGCCGGTCGCCGCTGGAACCTCCGGCGCGTTCGGAAGCTGTTGACGGAGGGGCGCAGCCATTTGCGCGGCGCGCGGGGCGTCGCACGCCGGCTTCACCCCGATCTCGATCCGGACGGAGGCGCGCCATGGATATCGCCAGCATGCTGTTCCAGGGATGGCCAGGCCTGGTCCGCACCCTGCTCGTCGGCATTCTCGCTTATGTCACCCTGGTCGCCTTTCTGCGCCTGTCCGGCAAGCGGACGCTGGCCAAGCTCAATGCGTTCGATCTCGTCGTCACGGTGGCGCTCGGGTCGACGCTGGCGACCATCCTGCTGCAGGAATCGGTCGCGCTCGCGGAGGGGGCGCTGTGTCTGGCCCTGCTGATCGGGATGCAGTTCGCCGTCAGCTTCTTCTCGGTCCGCTCGCCCGCCTTCGCCCATGCGGTGCGGTCGGAGCCGGCGCTGCTGGTGCGGGACGGGCGCTTCTGCGCCGGGGCGATGCGGCGGGAGCGCATCACGGAAGGAGAAGCGCTGAGCGCGGTGCGCGCCGCCGGGGGGCAGGCGATCGCGGAGGCGCGCAGCGTGATCCTGGAAAGCGACGGAACGCTGAGTGTCGCCCTCCGGCCCCCGGACGGCGGCGCGCCCGGCGAGCCCCGGCCCACCCGGCTCGAACCGGTCGGGCCGGCCTGAGCCGCGTGCGGACAGGCGGCGGCCCGCGCGGACGCGGGCCGCGCGGGCTCACTCCACCTTGCCGATGGCCTTGACCGCCGTCACCAGACGGGCGCTGTCGGCGGCCACGAAGGCCGAAAACTGGGCGGCATCCATGTAAGCGGGCGGGCTGCCGGCATTCTCCAGGATGCGGACCACGTCGGGGGACTCGATGGCGGCCTTCGCGGCGGCGCCGAGCTTGTCCTGCACCGGCTGGGGCACGCCCACCGGCAGAAACAGGCCGGCCCAGATGTAGAATTCGACATCCTTGTAGCCGAGTTCCTGGAAGGTCGGGGCGTTCGGGAAGGCCGGGGCCCGCTGGGCGCCGAAGCAGGCCAGCACGCGCACCTTGTCCAGGAAGGGCTTCAGCGGACCCGGCGCGGAGGCGATGGCCTGCACTTCGCCCGACACGAGGGCGGTCAGCGACGGGCCGCCGCCCTGGTAAGGCACGTGCAGCAAGTCGATCTTGGCCGCTGTGGTGAACATCGCCATGGAGACATGGGTCGTGCCGTAGAGGCCGGAGGATCCGTACTGGATCTTGCCCGGATTCGCCTTGGCGTCGGCCACCAGCTCCGCCACATTCTTCCACGGCGCGGAGGCGGGCACCGCCAGAACGGTGGGGTCCGCGAGCACGCGGGCGATCGGCTGGAGCTGGCTCATCTCATAAGACGGCTGGCGGCCGGCAAGCCGCGCGGCCTCCGGCAGAACGGCCAGCGACGACAGCGTCATCAGCATCGTATAGCCGTCCGGCGCCGCCTTCGCCGCCATGCTGTTGCCGATGGCGCCGCCGGCGCCGCCCTTGTTCTCCACCACCACCGTCTGGCCGAGAATGGTGGTCAAGGCATTGGCCATGGGCCGGGCGGCGAGGTCCGCCTGCCCGCCGGGCGGGAACGGGACGATCATCGTGGCGGAACGGGTGGGCCAGGCGGCCTGGGCGAGAGCCGGTCCGGAGATCAGTCCGGGCAGGGCGGCGGCAAGGGGAAGGGCCCCCAACCCCTGAAGGAAAGTTCGGCGATCCATTGGCGTTTCTCCTCGTTTTATTTTGTCGTTGGTCTTCGTCTTTTCGTTCGTCTTCCTCTTAGGCCGTCACGGCCCTCGGTCCGAAAGACCGCAGGCCGCGAGGTCGATCCGATCCTGTCGAGCCGACAGGATCGGAAAGGCAGTAATTCTTTGATATCGAACGTTTTATGATCCGCGGTGCGACGCGGTCCTATGGCGGATGGGTCTCGCCGGCTCAGGCGCCGGCGACGGGATTGCGGAGCGTTCCGATCTTTTCGAGGTCACACTCCACGACATCGCCCGGCAAACAATAGCGGGTCGCCGGGACGAGGCCGGGAAGATTGCGCCACTTGCCGCCCAGCTCCGTGTCGGTGGACCAGGCGGTGCCCGCCGGCGTGCCGGTGATGATGACCATGCCGGGCTGCAGGGTGAAGTTGATCGAGAAGAAATGGATCAGCTCGGCGCAGCTCCAGATCATGTCCGCGGTATTGCTGGACTGGCGCAGGTCGCCATTGATGCGCGTCTTCAGATCCAGTTTCTGCGGGTCGCCGATCTCGTCGGCGGTGACGATGCAGGGGCCGAGCGGGGCGCTGGTGTCGAACGCCTTGCCGCGGCCCAGCTCATACCAGGTGAAGCCCTGTTCGTTGGTGCGGACCTGCCGGTCGCGGGCGGTCACGTCATTGACGATGGTGTAGCCGAACACATGGTCGAGCGCGCGCGCCACCGGAATGTGCCGGCCCGGCGTGCCCATCACCACGGCGAGTTCCGTCTCGCAGTCCAGCTTCCGCGTGAGGCGTTCGTCGAACAGGATCGGCTCGTCGGGGCCGACCACGCAATCGGCGGTCTTGACGAAGAATTCCGGCTCCTTGCCGCTGGTGGGAGAATCTTTCTTTTCCGCATTGTGGGCGTGGTAATTGCTGCCCGCGCACAGGATGGTGGAGGGGCGCAGGGGGGCCAGGAGCGGCGCGTCGGCCGCCGGAAGGCGCGCTTTCCCGGAGGCGATGGCCGCCTCCGCCCGGGCGCGACCGGCCGCGCCGGACCGGATGAAGCTCAGCATGTCCGCGAACAGGCCGTCGGTGCCGCCATCGGCCGCCTGCAGATCGACGACGGTTCCGTCGATCTGTGCGCCGAGGCGCGCGCCGCCCGCAACCTTGAAGGTGATCAGCCGCATACCGCACTCCTCCCATATGATCTTATTGGCGTCCGTCTGGCGCACGCACGGATCAATTGCCTCGCAATCTATCGCTAAATCCCTCTCTATCAAGGATAAAAGGTCGATTCACCGGCCAGGCCGCCGCGCTTGGGCGAGGCGGCCTTCTCCGGGGCGATCCCGATCGGTCGACCCCGCCGCCGACCTGGCGGACGCGGCGAAGTCCAGGCCGGCGGGGGCTCACAACGCCCGCAGGTGCCGGATGGGGCGCCCGGGCGCCACAGCCTGGGCCGCGGCGACGATGGCGGCGGAATCGATGCCGTGGTGGCGGTACAGGTCCTGCAGCGTCCCGGTCTGGCCGAAATGCTCCACGCCCAGCGCCCGCACCCGATGCCCGTGCACGGAGCCGAGCCAGCCGAGGGTGGCGGGATGGCCGTCGAGCACGGTGACGAGGCCGCAATGGCGCGGCAAGGGCGCGAGAAGCCGCTCGACATGGCTTTCCGCTTCCGACCGGCCGCGCTCGCGCGCCCGCGATGCCGCGGTCCAGCCGGCATTGAGCCGGTCGGCGGAGGTGACGGCGAGGAGGCCGATATCGCGCCGGTCCTCCGCCATCATGCCGACCGCCGCGATGGCCTCGGGCGTGACGGCGCCCTGGACCGCGACCACCACCTCGCAATTCGGCCCCGGCGGGCGAAGCCAATAGGCGCCGTCCACGATGTGGCGTTTCTGATCGTCCGACAGGGTGCGCTTCGGCTGCTCCAAAGCGCGGGTCGACAGCCGGAAATAGACCGAGCCGCCGGTCTCGTCGCGCAGCCAATTGCGCTCGTCCGCCACGCCGGCCCCGTCGCGCTGCACATAATCGAAGGCGAAGCCCATCAGCACCGCCAGTTCGTCGACATAACACGGCTCGAAAGCGGCGAGCCCGTCCTGCGCCATGCCGATGAGCGGCGTCGAGATCGATTGGTGCGCGCCGCCCTCGGGGGCCAGAGTCACGCCCGAAGGCGTGGCGACAAGGATAAAGCGGGCGTCCTGATAGCAGGCGTAATTCAGGGCATCGAGGCCGCGGCAGATGAAGGGATCATACAGCGTCCCGACCGGGATCAGCCGCGCGCCGAACAAGGAATGCGAGAGACCGAAGGCGGACAGCATCAGGAACAGGTTCATTTCGGCGATGCCGAGTTCGAGATGCTGCCCGCTCGGCGAGAAGTCCCAATTGTAGGTCGAGGGAATGCGCTCGCGCTTGAACACGTCGGCGAGCGCGCGCTCGGCGAACAGGCCGCGCCGGTTCACCCACGGGCCGAGATTGGTCGAGACGGTGACGTCCGGCGCGGTGGTGACGATGCGGTTCGCGAGCGGGCTGTTGCCGCGCGCGAGATCCTGGAGGATGAGGCCGAAGCCCGCTTGGGTCGAGAGCGTCGCGTTGGGCGGGGGCGCGAGCGCGGGCACCGGCAGGGCCGGATCGGAAAGCCGCCGCGATCCGCCGGCGCGGAACGGCACGCGGGCTAGAAAATCGGACAGCGTTCCGGCGGGGGTCGAAAGACCCTCGAACGGCTCCCATTCCCGGCCGGGGCGGATAGCCATGGCGGTGCGCAGCAGGTCCATCTGCGCCGTCGTCATGAGCCCGGCATGATTGTCCTTGTGGCCGGCGAGCGGCAGGCCGAAGCCCTTGACGGTGTAGCAGAGGAAGCAGACCGGCCGGTCGTGGTCGATGCCGTCGAACGCGGCGATCAAGGCCGGCAGATCGTGGCCGCCGAGATTGGTCATCAGCGCGGAGAGGTCCGCGTCCGAGCGGCGGGCGATCAGCGCCGAGACGTCACCCTGGTCGCCGAGATCGTCCATGAGCCGCTTGCGCCAGGCGCCGCCGCCCTGGAAGGTGAGGGCGGAATATTCGCTGTTCGGGCAGGAATCGATCCAGGCCTTCAGCCGGTCGCCGCCCGCCTCGGCGAAGGCGGCCTGTTGCAGCGTGCCGTATTTGACCACGACCACCTGCCAGCCCATCGCCTCGAAAATGCCGACGAAGCGCTCATAGAGCCCCTCGCGGACGACCGCATCGAGGCTCTGGCGGTTATAGTCGACGATCCACCAGGTGTTGCGCAGATCGTGCTTCCAGCCCTCCAGCAGGGCCTCGAACACATTGCCTTCGTCGAGTTCGGCATCGCCCACCAAAGCGATCATCCGCCCCTCGGGCCGTGCGCCGAGAAGCCCGTGGGCGCGGACATAATCCTGGGCGAGGCTGGCGAACAGGGTCTGCGCGACCCCGAGGCCGACCGAACCGGTGGAGAAGTCGACGTCGTCGGTGTCCTTGGTGCGCGAGGGATAGGATTGCGCGCCCTTATAGGCGCGAAACGCCTCCAGCTTGGCCCGGGTCTGGTTGCCGAGCAGATATTGGATGGCATGGAAGATCGGGCTGGCATGCGGCTTCACCGCGACCCGGTCCTGCGGCCGCAGGACATGGAAATAGAGCGCCGTCATGATGGTCGCGAGCGAGGCCGAGGAGGCCTGGTGGCCGCCCACCTTCAGCCCGTCCGCGCTCTCGCGCAGATGGTTGGCGTTGTGAATGGTCCAGCTCGCGAGCCAGAGCACCTTGCGCTCCAGCTCGGCGAGAATTTCGATGTCGGCTGTCTTGTCCTGCGCGGCCATGTCCGGCTCTCCCTGGGGCGTCGCCCCGGCCGCATCATAGCCGCGCCGTGGAGGCGATTTTCGTCGAAATCGGGCTGTGTGGCGGCCCGTCCTGCACTATCCTGCCGTATATTTCCCATATCTGAGCGGAATCATGCAGATCGACGCCATCGACCGGAAGATCCTCGCTCTGCTCCAGGAGGACGGGCGGATCAGCATCGCCGACCTCTCCGCGCGGGTCGGCCTCTCGCCCTCGCCCTGCCTGCGGCGGGTGCGCGCGCTCGAAGCCTCGGGCCTGATCGCGCGCTATGTCGCGGTGCTGAACCAGCGCGCCGCCGGCCTCCCGGTCTCGGTCTTCGTCTCGATCAAGCTGGAGCGCCAGCGCGAGGAGGCGCTCGACGCCTTTTCGGCGGCGATCCGGCGCTGGCCGGAAGTGCTGGAATGCTATCTCATGACCGGGCAGCGCGATTATCTGCTCCGGGTGGTGGTGGCGGACCTCGAAAGCTACGAGCGCTTTTTGAAGACCAAGCTCACCCGGCTCGAAGGGATCGCCTCCATCGAGAGTTCGTTCGCGCTGGAGCAGGTGAAATATTCCAACGTCCTGCCGCTCGGCTGAGGAGGAGCGATCATGACCATTCGCGTCGGAATCGGCGGCTGGACCTACGAACCCTGGCGGGGGACCTTCTATCCCGAAGGGCTGAAGCACGCCCGCGAGCTGTACTATGCCAGCCGCGCCGTCACGACCATCGAAGTGAACGGCACCTTCTACCGCACCCAGACGCCGAAGACCTTCCGCAGCTGGGCGGACCAGGTGCCGGACGGCTTCGTGTTCGCGCTGAAGGCGGTGCGCTACGCCACCAACCGGCGGGTGCTGGCGGAGGCCGGCGACAGCGTCGCGGCCTTCGTGAACAGCGGCCTCGTCGAGCTCGGCGACAAGCTCGGACCGATCAACTGGCAGTTCGCGCCGACCAAAAGGTTCGATCCCGACGATTTCGGCGCCTTCCTGGCGCTGCTGCCGGACCAGGTCGGGGGTGTCCGTCTGCGCCATGCGGTCGAGGTGCGGCACGAGAGCTTCTGCTGCGCCGAATTCGTCGCCCTCGCGCGCAAGCACGCGGTGGCGGTGGTGATCGCCGACAGCCCCGATTATCCGGCGCTCGGCGACCTCACCGCCGACTTCGTCTATGCCCGGCTGCAGGACGCCAAGGCCGAGATCGCCACCGGCTATGACGACGCCGCGCTCGGGCTCTGGCGCGACCGGGCCCGGGGCTGGGAAACCGGTGCGGCGGCCGAGGGCCTGCCCACTTACGGCGCGACGGCGGCGCGCAGTGCCGCGCACAAGGGGGCGCGTGACGTCTTCCTCTATATGATCAACGGCGCCAAGGAGCGGGCGCCGGCCGCCGCGATGGCGCTCATCGCCCGGCTTTGACGGCCCCGGCGCATCGGCGCTCGGCCTCGGCCCGGCTCAATGCGCGGCACCGTCCGGCGCGGCCCCGTCCGGGGCGGCCGGGTCCGGCGGCGCGGGATTGCCGGAGAAAAGGTCGGCGATGAAGCGCGTCGCGGGATGGTGCGCGCACAAGGTGAGGCCGGCGATCAGCATCGGCACGCCGATGAACGCCCCCGGCAGACCCCACAGAAACGCGAAGAAGAACACGGCAAACAGAACCATGAAGGGCGAGACGGCGAGCCGCGCCCCGGTGATGCGGGGCTCCAGATAGGACCCTGAGAGGAATTGGATGATCGTCAGCGAGACGAACACGAATGCCGCCATCTCCCAGGACTCGAACTGGGCCAGCGCGAACAGCGTCGGCAGGAGGGTGGCGATGAGCGGGCCGATGAAGGGGATATAGTTGAACGCGAAGGCGATCGCCCCCCAGGCCAGCGCGAGTTCCAGTCCCGAGGCCAAGGTGAAGCCCCACACCACCACGCCGGTCGCGACGCTCATCAGCGTCCGCACCACCATGTAGATCTGGAATTTCTCGGCGATGTCCGCGCCGGCCGCGATCAGAAAGCTGCCGCCGCCGCGCCGCCGCCGGCTTTCGAGCTGGCTCTGGACCGCATCGACTTCGAGCAGGCCGAGAATGACGAACACGAGCGTCACCACCATGAAGCTGCCGAAGGCGTTCAGCCGGCTCGAAACGTCCTGGAACGCCCGCAGCATCCAGCGCACGTCGAAATGCTCGGCAAGCGTTCCGGCGAGCACCAAACCGTGCCCGTCGAGCCAGAGCGCCGCCTCACCATACAGCGTCTGGAACCGTGCGGCATTCAGGAACACCCATTGGCCGACATGGGAGAAGCCCCAGACGACCAAAGAACTGATGCCGGCAATCACACCGAGTGTGACGACGAGGGTCAGGACCGCCGCGAGCGGCATGGGCATGCGGGCGGCCAGTCCCCTTTGCAGCGGCCAGACGATGGCGATCACGAACAGGGCGAAGGTGACCGGCGCGAACACGGTGGCGGCGGCATAGAGAGCCGCCGCCACCGCGACGGCGGCGATCAGGCCAAGCAGGATCTTCATGACGCAACGCTCCCGGCGTCGGCACCGGTCTGTGCCGGAGCCTCTCAATTTCCCCGACCGTATCCGGGATTCGTCTCCAAAGCCTTGAAAGAAGAGCGCTTTGGCGTCGGTGCGAAGGTCATTCGTGGCGGATGAGGGCGGTGCCGGCAAAGACGTAGCCGATGCCGCGGGCCGAGAGCAGCGGCAATGGCCGATCGCACGCCAATTCGACCTTGCGCCGCAGGCGGAACACCAGGACGTCGAGGGCACGGCCGGTCGAATCGGCATCCTGGCGGCTGCCGGGTGCGATCAATTCGATCCGCGGGACCGGCACGCCCGGCTGCTGGAGCAGGCGCTCCAATAAGTGGCGCTCCGCCGCCGACAGCGGCACCCCCACGCCGCCGGGCGAGGCCAGGATCCAGCGCTTGGTGTCGAGGATCCAGGCCTCGGCGTCCGGCGCGGGGAGGCTCAGACCTTTGATGCGCCCGTAGAGATTGCGGATCACCATTTCCAGCTCGGCGGGGTCGGCCGGCTTCACCATATAATGGTCCGCGCCGAGCGAGAGGCCGTGCAGACGGTCCGCCTGCCGCGAGCGGCCGGTGAGCATGACGATCCCGGTGCCGGCGCGCTGCCGGACCTCGATGGCGGCATCGAAGCCGTCCGCACCCGGAAGATTGATGTCTAGGACGACGATGTCCGCGGGGTGCCTGGTCATTTCCGCGGCCAGATCCTCTGCGTTCGCCGCCGCGCGCACGGCAAATCCCGCCCCCGTCAGGTAGGTCGCGAGGCTTTCGCGCAGATCGTCGTCGTCTTCGATCAAAAGGACATGGATCGGCATCGCCTCAATCTCCCGGAGCGGGGACCAGGGGTGAGGGGGAGGCGGGTTCCGCGGCGGCTCGTTCCGGAAGCCAGACCTCGAACGTGCTTCCCGCACCCAGGCTGCTGGTGACGGAAATCGACCCGCGGTGCATCTCGACGACCCGCTTGGCGATGTGCAGGCCGATCCCGGCCCCTGGTTTCAATTTCCGCGTCGGAGACCGGTAATAGCGCTCGAATATCGCTTCCTGCTCCTCCGGTACGATTCCCGCGCCGGCGTCGCTGACGCGCAGCACGATGCCGGTATCGCGTGCCCCGATATCCAGTCGGACATCGCCGTCGCTGTATTTGAGGGCATTCGAGACCAGGTTCTCGATCAGCGTGCGCAGCAGGACCGGATCGGCCTCGATCGTCGCATGCCGCAGGCCCGCGGTTTCGATGGTCCGCTCGCCCTGCGCCGCCTGCTCGCGGCAGATGTCGACGGCGAGCGCGGCGACGTCGACGGACGCGCGCTCGGCCCGCATCGCGGCCCGGTCGATCCATTCCTCGGCAAGAAACGTGTCGATCAGGCTGGTCAGCCGCGTGAGCGCGCGGACGATTTTCTCGCCCTCGCGCCGGAGCTGCGCGTCCAGGCCGGCGGAACCGCGCACGATAATGGCGATCGCGGCGCGCATGGTGGCAAGCGGCGTGCGGAATTCATGGCTCACCATGACGAGGAAGTTTCGCTGCTCGCGCAGGGCGACGCGCAGGGCGGCCTCCGCCTGCTCGCGCGCCCCGACTTCGCGCCTCAGTTCGGCCGTGCGCCGCTCCACCGCCCGCTCCAGGGCGGCGGCATTCTCCTGCGAGGCGCGCAGCAATTGACCCTGGAGGAGGCGCCGCTCCCGCGCTCCCGCCCGCAGCGCCGAGGCCATGCCGGCGAAAATCGCCGCCATATGGAGCAGGCCGATCGTCTGGTAGCCCCATTCGATGATCCAGCCGATCGGCAAGAGTCCGAACACCACGAGCGCGAACCACCAGGTTGCGGCGGCGTAGCTTGTGAAGCCGATGAAATACCACAGTCCTGCCGCTTCGCCGCGGACCATCCGTGCGGCAGCGAGGATCGGCACGATCAAAGAGGTGACGAGGATGCTGACCATCAAGGCGGGAGCAATCAAGCCGTAGTGGCCGAAAACGGAGAAAGCCATGCCCGCCGCCCCGGCAACGCCGAAGGTCGAAAGCCAGAGCCGGACGAAGGGATGCCGGCCCGGTGGGCAGAAAATCGAGCGGACCATGAAGGCCGAGATGAAAATGCCGAGGCACCCGATCGCGCCCTGAAGGCGCAGCACGGCGAAGGGGGGCAGCGGGTCCAGAATGAGCGCGAGAAACCCGGCATTGGCGAGGAAATTCAGCGCCGTCGCTCCGACATAGGCGCCGTACCAGGCGAATGGCGGACTGCGCAGCCAGAGGCCGAAGATCAAGGCCCCGATCGAGGTGATCCCGGCCGCTCCGATCGCGATGGCGATGATCAGGACGTTCAGGGTGAGATGTTCGACAAAGTCCGGCAGACGCCAGAGCACCGGCTGCGCGCTCAGCGAGCGGGCACCGGACAGGCGCAGGAACAGATCGGTTTCCTCGCCCTCCGGAAGAAAGACCCGCACGACATAGGTATTGGTGAGAAGGTCGCGGCTTTGCGGCGGAAAGAGCGCACCGGTCGTCTTATGGGCGATGTGTCGGGTGCCATCTTCGCCGCGGTCGGGCGCATGGACCTGGATCATGTCGGTGAAACGGGCATTGATCGCGAGATACCAGATCCCGCCTTGGCCCGGCTCCGGCATCACAGAGACATGCAGCCACCAGGCGCCTTGGGGCGAGTAGCCGACGTTGAAGTTTCCCTCGATCGGGTGGAAGCGGCCGGCATCGGCGCGGGCCTCGTCGAACGTCATGGTTCCCGAGGGGTCGTGATAGACCGAGATGTGACCGGCGAGCGGCACGCCAGAATCGCGCGCGGCGAGGTCGAGCGTCGCCGCCGCTCCTCCGCCCGCCATCAGGACCAGGAAGAGGAACGCTGCGGCGAGGAGACGGGCGGGCAGACCGGTGGCCGTGGCGCGGATCAACATAATCTTCAGAAGCCGGAAAGCGGAGAATCAATGCGCGTGTTCAAAACGATCGACGGATCGCGAATTGTCCCGGGTTTCCTGCGTGCGCGCAATTGCCGTCACGTGAAACCTCTCCCGAGTCTCCGGAGACACGCATTCGCATCGCAGCGCCGGGACGCCGTAGCCTGCCGCAGCAATACTGGCTGATTCAGCCTCTCATACACGCGCAATAAACCGCGCGGATCGTGAAAAAATCTCCATCCCCTGTCAAAAATAAAAAATCAAAAATAAATCAACAATACTTCAATTCCCCCGCACGTATTTCATTATCAGAAAGCATTACCAATAGTGGCATTTTAGGGTGAACGCTCCGAGGGTCAACGAAATAAAATGTAAAAAAAAGAGAGTGTTTGAGCCGCGCGGGAAGGGCGGTCGAAAAGAATAGAAGGTGGCGGGAAAAGTCGGGCCACGCGGAGCGATGCGAAGGTTGCCGCTTGCGTCAACGGCTTCTCTTCAAAGGAAACGCCAATCGAGGAGCAAATCGCGACGTGTCAAAGATTTAAGGCGACCCCCCGGGTCGATGACGCGGCGCGGACAAGGTCCAGGCCGGTCGCGGGTGGCGATCAATGGCGGATGAGCGCGCGCAGCCTCGACCCGCCCGAGTCGGGCGGGTCGTCGCGGTCACTGCGCGAGGGTGACGGCCGTCGCAGCGGTTCCGGTCACCGGCGAGATGATCGACATGATCTTCTGCAGATTGGTGAGCGGCGAACTCGCGATATAGAGGATGTCCTTGTTCTGGACCTTCACCTGCCGCGCGAGGAAATAGCTGTTCGTGTTGCGCAGGTTGATTCGATACACGACTTCGACGGCCGTCTTGCCCGGCGGAATCGGGAAGCTCGGGTCGATCTGAACCGCGACCGAAGGCGGCTCGAAGCGGAGCAGGAAGACACCCTCGGGGTCGGATTGGAATTCGAGCAGGCCGCCCGACTTCGCGATCGCCTCTTCGAGCGAGATGCCCGCCGCGTCGAAATTGACCACCGCCCTGAGGCCGGTCGCGCCGAATGCGGTGAAGCTTTGGGGGACGCGCTCGACGACGAGCGTGTCGCCCGGCTGGACATAGATGTTTTCGCGCGGGTTCATCAGCAGCAGCTGCATGGGAACGCGCGACGTGCGTTGCCCGCGCGTCAGCGAGAGGAAGCTTTCGTGGATCGGCGCGCGCACTCCGCCCGCCGTGGCGAGCACGTCGAGAATCCGGTCGCCCCGCGGCGAGAGCGGGACGCGGGCGCCGTTCACGACTTCGCCCCCGACCGTGACGGTGTTCGATACGTTGCGGCTCACGGTCACCAGTGCCTGCGGCTCGATCGCCTTGCCTTGCAGGCCCTGAATGATGGCCTCCTGCACTTCGGGCGTGGTCTTGTTGAGGACGTTGATCTGCCCGGCATAGGGCACGGTGATGTAGCCGTGCTGCGTGACCGTCTGCTCCGGGATGACCGCGGTGTGCGAACCGGGCGAATTGCGGTCGGCGACCGGCGCAGAGAACAATCCGCCGGACGAGGCTTCCCAGATCGTGACGGTGATCGCATCGCCGATCCCGATCCTCTGGGTGGCGGCGGGACGACGATCACCGAAGCCGCCGTAGAACGAGGACTTGGCGGTGTTGGCGAGGATCTGCACCACCCGCTCGTCGAGCTCGGTCACGATGAAGCCGGAATGGACGTCGCTGGGCACGCGCTGGTCGGAACTCATCACGTCGAACGTGGCCGCGCCCTGGCCCGGAAGCCCGCAGCCGGTCAGCCCCATCAGCGCGGACGCGGCCATAAGCAGAAGACTGGCACGCTTCGCCCGCAGTCCGTGGAAGACCGACATTCCATCCTCATGCACCGACCATGCTGCACCGCGGGTGCCGCGCGCAGACCTTTACGGACCAAGCGTCGCGCGTCAAGCGCCGCCGCAGCCCCGTTCCGGCGTACCCCATCTATTGTAAAGATCCTGCAAACACAGGGGCCTGGGGTCTCTCGGGGGGCGTCGCGACATGTTGCATTTGCGCATCGCTGCGGCGGCAAAGCGGACGGAAGGGCCGGTGTGCCGCTACGTGACGTTGCGGATGATGCCCAGCGTGCGGTCGATTTCACACCGGTCGAGGTCGGCGGAGAGAAAGAAGCGGATCCGCGAGGAGCCGGTACCGATCCCGGAATGCATGATGGGCGGGGCATAGATCCCGGCCGCGGCGAGCGCGCGCGACACTGCGGCGGTCCGGGTCGGCGTGTCGAACAGAATCGGCACGATCCCGGCACCGATCGCCGATCCGGTGGCAAGTCCGGCCGCGGCGGCTTCGGACAGGAAGTGGCGCGAGAGTGCCTGCAGGCGCGCCACCCGCTCGGGCTCCCGGCGCAGCACCCGCAGCGCGGCATCCGCCGTGGCGGCGATCGCCGGCGACAGGCCGACGCTGAAGACGAAACCGGGAAGCGTGAATTTCAGCCAATTGACGAGCTCGGCGCGTCCGGAGACGAAGCCCCCCATGGAGGTGAAGGTTTTCGACAGCGTGCCGACCAGGATGTCCACGCGCGCGGGATCGACACCGAAATGCTCGCATGCCCCCCGCCCCGTGGGACCCAGCACGCCGATGGAATGGGCTTCGTCGACCATTACCCAGGCGTCGTGCGCATCGCGGATGTCGAGGAGGCGCGGCAGGTCGACGATATCGCCGTCCATCGAATAGAGGCCCTCGACCGCGATCAGGCACAGGCCGTGCCGCTCGCGCTGCTCGGCGAGAATCTGCGCGAGGTGGTCGAGGTCGTTGTGGCGGAAGGTGCGCACCGTCGCCCGCGTCGCCTTCGCACCGTGGACGACCGAGCTGTGCGCCAATTCGTCCATCACCACCAGATCGTCGGCGCCGACCAGATGCGGGATCAGCGACAGGCTGACGAGATAGCCGGCCCCCATCGTCATCGTGGCTTCGGTGCCGAGAAAGTCCGAGAGGGCGCTCTCGAACTGCGCGTGGATCTCCCGCTCGCCGCCGATCAGCCGCGACGCGCCCGCGCCGATGCCGACGGTGTCGATCGCGGATTTGGCGGCGGCGCGGACCTCGGGATGCCGGGAGAGGCTGAGGTAATCGTAATGGCCGAGGCTGAGAAACGTCGTGTCCGCCTGGGCGGCGGCGTGCTCCATCGTATCGATGGGACGAAACCAGGGGCTCTCGGGGCCGGTCAGAACGATGCCGGGCGGCAGGCCCGTGGCCGCCAGGCGCATGCGCTTCCTGGCATAATCGTGCAGCCGTACCCGCATCTTCATCCTGCGCCTCCTGTGCCGTCACAAACGCCTGGGCGGCGCCTCGCGGGGGTGCGTCGGGACGGACCCACGGGTGGGGATCGCAGATGGGTCGGCGCGGCGACCCCCCTTCGCGAACGGAAGCGGACACACGGTTCGAATCGACCGGAGCCGAGCGGATCCGACCCCCTGGGGCACCCTGCGGCGAAACACGCGCGCCCGTCAATCCGGCCGGGATCGGCCGAAGGGGTCGGGGCGCCTCATTCTCCCGCCTCATTGTTCCGGTCGGCGGCGATCCGCCGGCGCGCCCATCGCTTCAGCGCGTTGATGGCGAGGATGTAGCTCCCGTTGAACCACCACCAGGGTACGCTCAGAACGGGGCGCCAGCGCGCCTGGCCGCGAAAGCGTGCCGAAATGGCCGGCCAGTCCAGCCGGTCGGGCGTCCGCGCCCGCGCCCAGAAGTCCTGCGCCGCGCGCCGGATCCGGGGCGGACGGAAGGCGCGCATGGCCTCTTCGCCGGCAGATGCGCCGTAGAGCCGCGCGAGAATCTGCTCGGTCTTCTGCGGCGCGAGCACGAAGCTGCCATAGATCGGCAGCCGTTGCAGGTCCCGCAGTTCGCCCTCCGCGAGATGGGGCGCGCCACCCTCCCAGACGGGCAGATCCTCGGGGCGCGCCGCCAGCGCCGGCAGGACGGTGAGCGAGAGATGTCCCGAGGCCGCCGGCCAGATCGCCTCGCGCACCCAGAGAAAGCCCCTCGGATCGCGGGTCATCCGATAGCCGTGCGCACGCATCACCGGCGCGAGTCGCGCTTCCACGGCATCGATCGTCACGTCGATCAGGAACAGATCGTGGTCCTCGTCCCAGGGCAGCGGGGCGCCGAGCCGCGCCGCCCCGAGCAGCGATCCGTAATGCACGACATAGTCGATCCGGGCCTCCTCCAGGGCCGAGGCGACGAACAGGAGGAGGTCGGTGAAATGGGTGGCCGCGCCGGTCGGCATCATGGCCCAGTCCGGCCGCGCGCTGGGCAGCAACCGCGCGAGGCGCGCAAAACCGTCATGTATCCACGACATCTGGTCTTCCCGGGTGGCGCACGCGATCTTAGAGCACGCGCCGATCGGCCCGCAGCGCAAGCTGATCGGATAACGCGTTCTCCCACAAATGTTTAGAGGCTGATTCACCGATCAGGTTGGTTCGGTCCGATCGGATGGGCTCAAACGGCGGCCCTCCGCAGGGGGCGTGCCGTTCGATCCAAAGACGTGTTGACGGCAGCGTTCGGGACCTTGATACCATGGCAAGCATGAATCCGGGCTGCCGTTGGGGGAGTCGGATCAGTTCAAATTTCGCGCGCCGAGCACATAGTCCCAGCTTTCCCTCAGACGACTGAAGCGATAATTTGCCGAAGCGGATGCCAGTACAGATCGACGCCCTGCTTGTGTATGTTGCCGTCAATGCCGTCTCGGATCGACTTTCAGTTGAGAGGATAAATTCGATGGTTGAAGTTGCGGAGGGTCACGCCGCGCTGCTCGACAGGAAGGCCCTGCAGGAGGAAATCATCGCCTTTCTTCAGCGGGAAATTCAAGATCCGAGCGTCATCCTGACGATGGAGACGCCGACGGACAGCGTCGTCATCGACTCGCTCGACATCGCGCGCGTTCTTTTTAAGATCGAAGAAAAATATCAATGTGAAATCGTTTTGTCCTTGGCCGCCCCGCCCGAGTATGTCGGTGAAATCGTGGATTTCCTGATCGACCAAATCTTGCTGGAAAAGCAGAACGGATAGGACGTCCATGGCCATCAGCGCCATTACGGGGCTCGGAATCGTCTCGAGCGCGGGTCAGGAGGTCGCGTCCTTCGCATCCGCCGTTCTGAACGGGACCTGCGCCATCGGCGACATCTCCGATCTGACCGAGGCGAATCAGCGGGTCGCCATCGGCGCGCCGGTGCGCGGGTTCGATGTCGCCGGGCATTTCGACCGCCGCACGGCGGGCCAGCTCGATCGCTTCTCGCAATTCGCCGCCGTCGCGGCCCGACAAGCCTGGGCCGATTCGGGGCTTGCGGCCGCAGCGCCGGCCCCCCACCGGCTCGGCGTCGCGATGGGCACGAGCGTCGCCGGCATCGACATTTTGGACGCGGGCTTTCGGCGCATCCTGCACAAGGGGCTCAAGCCGGATCCCTTCACCGTCCCGATGACCATGGGGAATGCGCCCACCAGCCGGATCGCCTTCGAGATCGGCGCCCGCGGACCGAGTTTCGGGATCAACAGCGCCTGCGCTTCGGCGGCGCACGCCATCCTTCTGGGCCACAAGCTGATCGCATCGGGCCTGGCGGATGTGTTCGTCGCGGGCGGCACGGATTCCTGCTTTTCCGACGGCTTCCTGCGCGCGTGGGATTCGCTGCGCATGCTGTCGCCCGAGCCGTGCCGGCCGTTCTCCGCCGACCGGCGCGGGCTGTCGATGGGCGAGGGCGCGGCGGTTCTCGTCCTGGAATCGCGCGAGCACGCGGCGCGGCGCGGCGCGCAGGTCCACGGCTATTTGGTCGGCGGTGGATTGAGCAGCGATGCCTGCGGCATTCTGGTGCCGGATTCCGCCGGCATGGCGCAGGCGATGCGCAGCGCGCTGGAAGATGCCGGCCTGGATGCGGCGGACATCGACTATATCAATGCACACGGCACCGGAACGGTGGCGAACGACAAGGCGGAGGCGGCCGCGATCCTGGACGTCTTTGCCGGCCGGCCGGAGCCGGTGCGGGTGTCCTCGACCAAGTCGATGATCGGCCACAGCATGGGCGCCTCGGGGGCGCTCGAGGCGGTCGCGACCCTCGCCGCGCTGAAAGCGCAGATCGCGCCGCCGACCGTCAACGTCACCGCCGCCGGACCCGACTGCCCGATCGACATCACCCCCGAAATCCCGGTGCCGCAGCCGATGCGGTACGCCATGTCCAATTCGTTCGGCTTCGGCGGGCTCAACGCCGCCTTGATCTTCGAACGGGCGCAGTGACATGGCCTCCAGCTTCGCCCATGTCGCCATCACCGGCGCGTCGAGCGGGATCGGCGCGGCGCTGGCGGAGGCGCACGCGGCCCCCGGCGTGCGCCTCGTCCTCGGCGGACGGGATGCGGCGCGTCTCGCGGCCGTGGCGGCCCGCTGCCGGGAAAAGGGCGCCGAGGCGGCGGTGCAGTGCGTCGACGTCACCGATGCCGCCGCCATGCGCGGCTTCATCGAGGCGGCGGACGATCTGCGCCCGCTCGATCTCGTCTATGCCAATGCCGGGCTCGGCGGCTTGCGCGCGCTGGCGGCCCCCGACGGCGAGGCGATCGAGGCCGCGCACGCGATCATCGCGACCAATCTCGCCGGCGTCGTCAACACCGTCGCGCCCGCATTGCGCCGGTTCGTGCCGCGCGGCGCGGGTCATCTGGTCCTGGTCGGCTCGCTCGCCGGGCGGCTCGGCCTGCCGCATTCCCCGGTCTATTCGGCCTCCAAGGCCGCCGTCGCGGCCTATGCCGACGGGCTGCGCCGCCTCACCGCCCGCACCGGCGTCACTGTCACATTGATCGAGCCGGGTTTCGTCAAGACGCCGATGGCGGAGGGCGTGCCGTCCAGCGCGCTGATGCAATGGTCGGCGCCACGGGCTGCTGCGGCGATCCGCGCCGCCGTCGAGGCGCGCCGCCCGGTCTATGCCTTCCCCTTCGCTTTGGCAGCGCTGCTCCATCTGGCGCGCCATCTGCCCCGCCCGCTGGTCGACGCCATCCTGTCGGCGGCGCATCGAAAGTCCGGCCAGCCATGACCTGTCCCCGAACATGAATGCCGTCACGGTGAAGTCGCTGAGGTCCGGCGCCCGGGTCACGGACTGGATCGAGACGCCCGCGATCGTCCATGCCGAGGATCCGCATTTCGTCCGCCAGCTCGACCTGAAGGAGCGGATGCGCATCGCCCGGCGCTTCAATCCGTTCTTCCGCTTCGCGCGCGCGGAAATGTTCGTCGCCTATCGCGGCGGCCGCCCGGTCGGGCGGATCAGCGCCCAGATCAACCAATTGCACCGCGCCCGGCACGACCCCCAATCGGGCCATTTCGGCTTCTTCGACTGCATCGACGACGTCGCCGTGGCGCGGGCCTTGTTCGATGCCGCGCGGGGCTGGCTCGCCGCCCAGGGCGCGACCTCCATCAGCGGCCCCTTCTCCTTCTCGATCAACGAGGAATCCGGCCTGCAGGTGGACGGATTCGACACCCCCGCGGCGATGCTGATGAACCAGGCCCGCCCCCATACCGGCGCGCTCGTGGAGGCCGCCGGCCTCACGCCCGAGATGGACACCTTCGCGTTCCGGCTGCGCGGCGGCGCTGAGGTGCCGGCGCTCGATCGGCTCGCGGCGCAGGTCGCGGCAAGCGCTGCGCTGACGATCCGGCCGGTGCGCGTGGACCAGTTCGCGCGCGAGGTGCGTCTGGTCATCGACATCTTCAACGATGCCTGGAGCGAAAACTGGGGTTTCGTGCCGTTCACCGACGGCGAGATCGACGCCATGGTGCAGGAATTGAAGCCGTTTTATGCGGCCGAATATGGCCGCTTCGTCGAAATCGAGGGGGAGGCGGTCGCCTTCATTCTGGCGATTCCCGACGTCAACGGCCTGATCCAGCCGTTCCGCGGCCGGTTGCTGCCGCTCAATTGGTGGCGGCTTCTGTCGGGGCTGAAGAAGAAGCGGTTTTCCGCCTTCCGGGTGCCGCTGATGGGGATCCGCCGCGCCCACCAGAACTCGCCTTTGGCCGCCGGCATCCTCGCCTTGATGGTGAGCGAGGCGCTGAAGGAAGCGCGAAACTACGATCTCGACTGGGTGGAGTTCTCCTGGGTGCTGGAGACCAATCGCCCCATGATGGCGCTGGCGCGGATGATCGCCGGCCCGCCCGTCAAGCGCTACCGCTATTATCGCGGTCCGATCTGACCTCCACCGCCTGGCCGCGCCAGACATAGCGGCGCCGGAACCAGGCGAGGATCCAGATCGCCGCCATCATGACGTCGCGGACGGCGCAGGCGAACGGATAACGCCAGCCCGCCGGCCAGCCCGCGGCGGCGGCGAGCGCCGTCTCGGTCCCGTACCAGAGCGCAAGGAGGCCGAGCCCGGCCGGCAGCAGCGGCCAGGACAGGCTCTCCGCCGCGACCAAGGCGGCCGCGAGCGCGGCGAAGACCGGCAGGAAGACCTCGGCGGCGAACACCAGCGGATAGGTTCTGCGCCGCACCAGCGCCCAGCGCAGGGTGCGGTTCCACACCTCGATCGCGCCGCGCGGACCGAGCGGCTGCGCGATCGGGCGCCGGCAGAGCCGCACCCCGAGGCCGGCGCTCCGCACCAGCTTGGTGATCGCGGCATCCTCCGCCGTCTCGCGATAGAACCCCTCGATCCCGCCATGGGCGTCGAGAAAACTGCGGCGGAAGGCCAGCAGCTTGCCATGGGCGAAGCCGCCGCCCAGTTCGTCCCCGGCGAGCTGCCAGCGCGCGAAGCACGAATTGAGCAGCGCGCATTCGACCTCCGCCCAGAAGCCGGCGGGTCGAGTGCCGAGGGGCGGGGAGGAGACGAGGCCGGTTCGCCCGTCCCACACCGCCAGCAGCCGTGCGATCAGGTCCGGCGGCACCTCGACATTGCCGTCGATCATCACGACGAGATCGGCCGTGGCGGCCGCAAGGCCCTGTTCCACCGCATCCATCTTGGGATTGTCGGAGACGCGCGTGCGGCCGGTGAGGAGGCGGGCCGTGCAGTCCGGCCGCGCGGCCAGTGCGGCCCGGATCTGCGCCGCAGCGGGATCCTCCGGCGCAAAGGCGCAATAGAGGATTTCGGCGTTTGTCCCGGTGAGGTCGAGGGCAGAGAGGGCACTGCGGGTTTCGAACGGCGTGAGGCCGACGACGGGGATGACCAGCGTGACCGGCTCCGCGGGCGCGTCCGCGGGGAAGGCCGGCGCGCTGCGCACCCGCCGCAGCGTCGCGAGCGCGGTGCCGAGATGGAGCAAGAGAAGGAGCGCGAGCAGCCCCGCCGCGATCCCGCCCGTCACGTCCATCGCGCGCTCCCCTCCGAACCCGGAGACCGCTCAGCGTGCGACCGGCGCGCGGGCCGACGCCGCGCGGCGCGGGCGGACGGCGGATCGCACGCCTCCGTCGTCCTCGGCATCAGGCTTGATCGAGCCGCTTGGAAAAGACGATCCGCGGCTCGTCGAGATAGCCGAGGGCGGCGTAGAAGCCGCGCACCCCGGCGTTCTCGGGGCGCACCATGAGCATCAGCTTGGGCACGCCGCGGGCCGCCAGCCAGTCCTCGGCGGCGGTGGCGAGCCGGCGGCCGAGGCCGCGGCGCAGCAGATCGGGCCGCACGGCGAGGTAATAGATCCAGCCGCGATGCCCGTCATGGCCGACCATCACCGAGCCGGCGAGGCCGCTCTGGTCGCGCAGGACCAGGATCGAGGAATGCGGACCGCGCCGGGCCAAGGCGATGTCGGCGCGCGGATCGTTCCAGGGCCGCACCAGTCCGGCGGCGTGCCAGAGCGCGATCAGTCCTTCGGCATCGTCGTCGCGCATATGGCCGAGGGCGGGTTCGGCATGTCCGGTCTCCATCTCAGCCTCCTTCGATTTCGGTGGAACGTGGGGCGGCGGCGCGCCGGAGGCGGTCGGCGATCGCCTCGCCGAGCCCGGCCTGCGGCAAGGGGACGACGGCGATGCCGCGCGCGCCCGCGGCATCGAGCCGGCGCAGCGCGCCGTAGAGATTGGCCGCCGCCTCGACCGGATCTCCGGCCGGGCTGAGGTCGAACACCGCCATCGCCGCGTCCGCACCCGGCGGAGCGGCGCCGGCAAAGGTCAGCAGGGCCTCGTCCGGTGCCACCGTCTCTGCATCGAGGCGCACACGCGCGCGCGGCGCATAATGCGAGGCGAGCCGGCCCGGCGCCAGCGGCCGCGCCGCGTCGCCCGACGCCGCGTCCGCGACCGCATGGCCGAGGATCCGGGCAATGTCCGCCCGCGCGAGCCCGCCGGGCCGCAGCAGGGCCGGCACCGCACCGGTGCAGTCGAGGATGGTGGATTCGACGCCGACTTCGGTCGGCCCGGCATCGAGCACCGCATCGATGCGCCCGCCGAGGTCCTGCATGACATGGGCGGCTTCGGTCGGCGAGACGTGGCCGGAGCGGTTGGCGCTGGGGGCGACGATGGGCCGGCCGGCGGCGCGGAGCAGATCGAGGGCGACCGGATGGGCGGGCACCCGCACCGCCAATGTGCCGAGCCCGGCGCGGGCGAGGTCGCACATCGCCACCGGGTCGCGGAGCGGCAGGACC
The DNA here is from genome assembly GCF_004346185.1 of Aquabacter spiritensis. Lineage (GTDB taxonomy): Bacteria > Pseudomonadota > Alphaproteobacteria > Rhizobiales > Xanthobacteraceae > Aquabacter > Aquabacter spiritensis. Next base: position 180,232 of record NZ_SMAI01000004.1, read on the forward strand.
AAAGTGAGCGGTCCCGGCCAGAAGGCGGCGGCGAGCCGTTCCGCCGCGTCGGACAGATGGCCGAGCGCAGCGGCGGCGGCGGTGTCCGGGACATGGGCGATCAGCGGATTGAAAGCCGGACGGCCCTTGGCGGCATAGAGCGCGGCGACCGCGCGCGGATCGCCGGCATCGGCGCCGAGGCCGTAGACCGTCTCGGTCGGGAAGGCGACGAGACCGCCGCGGAACAGAAGCCCGGCCGCCTCCCGCACCGCCGCCGCGCGGCCGGCGCCGGACGCATCCAGGAGGCGGGTCGTGCGGGTCAGGCTGTCGGTCGGGCTGAGCGGCATGGGACCTTTCCGGGCGGGGGCTTGACGAATGAGGCCCCCCGCATCGAACTGAGGCCCCGCCGGCCGCTTCGATTACGGCCGGAGGCGGGCCGAGGTCAATGCCGCGCAGGCCGGCGAGGGAGGGATTGATGAGCTATCGCGCGCCGGTCGAGGAAATCGGCTTCTTCCTCAGGCACTGCACCAGCCTGCCGCAGGCCATGGCGGAGGGCCGGTCGGACCTGTCCTTCGATCTCGTGGACAGCATCCTGGAAGAGGCGGGGCGGTTCGCGGCCGAAAGGATCGCGCCGCTCGACCGGGTCGGCGACACCGTCGGCAACCGGCTCGCGGAGGGCGCGGTGACAACGGCGCCCGGCTGGCGGGCGGCCTATGCCGCCTGGACCGGCGCCGGCTGGAACGGGGTGGCGGCGGGGGAAGCGTTCGGCGGTCAGGCCCTGCCGTGCGTCGTCACCTCGGCGCTGACCGAATTCTGGAACGCCGCCTCGCCGGCCTTTGCGCTCGGCCCGGTCCTCACCATGGGGGCGATCGAGGCGCTGACCCGCCATGGCGCGCCGCCGCTCCAGGAGGCGTTCCTGCCGCACCTCGTCAGCGGCCGTTGGACCGGAACGATGAACCTGACCGAGCCGCAGGCCGGCTCCGACCTCGCCGCGCTGCGCACGCGCGCCGAGCGCCAGGCCGACGGCAGCTACCGCATCTTCGGCACCAAGATCTTCATTTCCTATGGCGAGCACGACCTCGCCGAGAACATCGTCCATCTGGTGCTCGCGCGCCTGCCGGACGCGCCCGCCGGCACGCGCGGCATCTCGCTGTTCGCGGTTCCCAAGATCCTCCTCGCCGGCGACGGCACGCTCGGTGCGCGCAACGACGTCAAGGCGATCGGCCTGGAGCACAAGCTCGGCCTGCACGGCTCGCCGACCTGCACCATGACGTTCGGCGAAGCCGGCGAGGGCGCGGTCGGCTATCTTGTGGGCGAGGAGAATCGCGGCCTCGCCTGCATGTTCACCATGATGAACAATGCCCGCCTCGCGGTCGGCATTCAGGGCGTGGCGGTGGCGGAGCGGGCGACCCAGCGGGCGCTCGCCTTCGCGCGGGAGCGGCGCCAGGGTCGCGCGGCGGGCGCGGCGCCGGGCGAGATGAGCCCGATCATCGCCCATCCCGACGTGCGCCGCATGCTCCTGACCATGCGCGCCGAAACCGCAGCCGCCCGCGCCCTCTGCCTGCGCACCGCCGACGCCCTCGACCGCGCGGAGCGTCACGCCGACCCGATCCTGCGCGCCGCGGCGCACGCCGAGGCGAGCCTGTTGACGCCGATCGCCAAGGCGTTCGCCACCGATGCCGGCATCAAGGTCGCTTCGCTCGGCATCCAGGTGCATGGCGGCATGGGCTATATCGAGGAGACCGGGGCGGCCCAGCATCTGCGCGACGCCCGCATCTTCGCCATCTATGAGGGGACCAACGGCATCCAGGCGATCGACCTCGTCCTGCGCAAAGTGCCGCTCGCCGGGGGCACGGTCGCCGAGGGGCTGATCGCCGATTGTCGCGCGGCGGCGGCGGACGTCCTGGCGCTCAACGCGGTCGAGTTCGGCCAGACCGGCGCGCGCCTTTCCGAGGCCGTGGACGCGCTCGGCCGCGCCACGCGGGCGATGCTCGACTGGGCCGCCGAGGCGCCGGAAAAGGCGCTGGCCGGTGCGACGCCCTATCTCGCTTTGTTCGCCCGCGCCGCCGGCGGCGCGGCTCTGGTGCGGACCGCGCTCGCGGCGCACGGCGCGCTGAATGCCGGCGCCGACGATCCCCGCCTCATGGGGCGGGTGACGTTGGCGCGCTTCTTCGCGGAGAATCTGGCGGTCGAGGCGGCGGGGCTCGAAGCGGCCGTCCATGGCGGCGGCGCGGTGCTGGAGGCGGATCCCGCTTTGGCGCTGTAGCTCAGCCGCGCCGGACCCCGGTGGGCCGGACGCCAGGAGCGGGGCGCTCGATCAGCACCTCGCGCCGGAACCGGACCAGCCGGGCCGGACGCCCGGTGCCGGTCACGCTGCCCCCGGTCTCCTCGACCAGCCCCTGGCTCTCCACCAGCCGGCGGAAATTCTGCTTGTGCAGCCGCATGCCCGACAGCGCCTCCACCGCCAGCTGGAGCTGGAGCAAAGTGAAGGCCGGCGGCATCAGCTCGAACACGACGGGCCGATATTTGATCTTGCCGCGCAGCCGGCCGATCGCCGTGGCGAGGATGCGGCGGTGGTCGAACGCCATCGCGCGGCCCAGCGCGGGCGCGGCGCCGTCCTCTACCGCCTCCTGCACGAGGCCGGCCTCATAGAGCAGTTCGTAGCGCTCCAGCACCCGCTCGTCGTTCCAGGTCAGGCCCTCCCCGAAGGCGAGGCGGCGGCGCTGGCGGCGGATCTCGGCGCTCTTGGCGTCCGGCGCCGCCCGCGTCCAGGCCTCGAGGGCGATGTCGACGGCATCGAGGACCGCCGGGCGGCCGGCGCGCCAGTCCTCCCAGGGGAAGCAGCCGTACCAATCGAGCCAGGCGGCCTCGATCTCGCCCGCCGGTCGAGCCTCGCGCACCAGAGCGAGATAGGCGACCGACAGCGCGCGCGCCCCGGCATCGTGCCGGTCGAGATCGCCGAAAGTGTAGAGCTGCTCGACATAATTGAGCTTCTGGTTGGTCTGCCGCTCGACCCAGGAGCGTAGCCCCGCCTCCAGCGTCCGATGCGCCGCCTCGAGCGGCCCGGAGGGCAGAGCCGGCCGCTCGCCGCCATACAGCGCCAGCACGCGCGGCTGCTCCGCCGTCACCGCGACCACCGCCGCGGACAGGTCGATGCTGACGCCGGGCTCGGACCCAAAAGCGGGGAGGCGGTGAGGAGGATCGGCCATGGACGCGCACTTCTGTCCGGCGCCGCAGAGGAGCCGGCGGCTCTCTATCGCGCGAAGTCGCGCGCGCTTCAACGGCCGTCTGCGCCGGCCGCCCGATCCGCCCACCGGCCGCTCGGACCGCCTTCACATCTCGGGGAAATCGGCCATCGGCCGGTCCCCGCGCCGCCGACGTGAGGCCGGGCGGCGCGCTCAGCCGGCTGCCATGTCCTCGAGCGCGGCCAGCGATTCGGGCAGGACCTGCCCGCCGTCCACGACCAGGGTCTGGCCGGTGATGTAGCCGGCCTCCTCGCTGGCGAGGAACAGCGCCGCATGGGCGATGTCCTCCACGCTGCCGAGCCGCTTCAACGGGATCGAGGATTCCATCTTGCGCAGATAATCCGCGCCGAGCCCGTCCAGCCCCTCGGTCCGGATATTGCCCGGCAGGACGGCATTGACCGTGATTCCCCAAGGCGCGAGTTCGAGGCAGGCGGTGCGCACGAAGCCGAGCTGACCGGCCTTGGAGGCGCCGTAATGCGCCCAGCCGGGATAGCCGGTGATCGGCCCGGTGATCGAGGAGGTCACGACGATCCGGCCCCATCGGGCGGCCTTCATCGCCGGCAGGACGGCGGCGGCCGAGAGGAAGGTGCCCTTCAGATTGGTGCCGATCACGGCGTCGAAATCGGCGCCGGTCATGGCGTCGAGCCGCGCCGCCGGGAAGATTCCGGCATTGGCGCACAGGATGTCGATCCGGCCATAGCGGTCCAAAGCGGCGGCGGCGAAGGCGGCGCAGGCCTCCGGATCGGCGACGTCGGCGGCGAAGGCGGAGGCGTTGGGGCCGATCTCGGCGGCCGCCGCCGCGGCTTCTTCCAGCCGGAGCGCGACGATCAGGACATTGAGACCGGCCGCGCCGAACCGGCGCGCGATGCCGCGCCCGATCCCCTTGCTGCCGCCGGTGACGATGACGGTGCGCCCTGCCAGGGGGGTGAACATGGGGCCTCCTCGGCGCCGGTCCGGGGCGCGCGGCGAAAGGATGCGGTGCCGAAATTCCGGTGTAAAGCCTGCAATTCGGGGCCTAACATCGCCGCTAACAGACCATCTAAGCCCCGACATAACGCCGAGACCGACCGCCGGGCCACCGCGCGGCGCGAGAGGAGGGCCGGGCCATGTACGACGCGGCGTTTCTGGAGCGGCTGGCCGACGGGCTGCGGCGGGCGCTGCCGCGCTGGGACCTCCCGGCCGACGCGCGGCTCGACCTCCTCACGGTCTCGGAGAATGCCACCTTCCGCGCCGCCGGCCCCGGCGGGGCGGATCTGGTGTTCCGGGTCCACCGCCCCGGCTATCACAGCCGCGCCGAGATCGCCTCCGAACTCGCCTGGATCGCCGCGCTCCGCGCCGAGGAGATCGTGCCGACGCCGCGGCCGGTGCCGCTGCGCGACGGCAGCCTGATCGCCGACATCGACGATGCCGGCATTCCCCGCCAGGTGGTGGCGTTCGAGTTCGTCGCCGGCCGGGAGCCGGACGAGCGCGACGATCTCGTCGCCTGGTTCGAGGTGCTGGGCGCGATCCATGCCCGGCTGCACCAGCATGCCCGGACCTGGGCCCGACCGGCGGGCTTTGCGCGCAAGGTTTGGAATTTCGACACCATGCTCGGCCGCACGCCCTTGTGGGGGGACTGGCGCGCCGCGCTGGGGCTCGACGCCGCCGGCGCCGCGGTGCTGGCGCGGGCGGTTGCGGCGCTGGCGCACGATCTGCGGGCGGCCGGCACCGGGCCGGACGCCTTCGGCCTCATCCATGCCGACCTGCGCCTCGCCAACCTCCTGGTGGCGGGCGACCGGCTCGCTTTGATCGATTTCGACGATTGCGGCTTCTCCTGGTTCCTCTACGATTTCGCCGCCGCCGTCTCGTTCATCGAGCACACGCCGATCGTGCCGGACCTTTGCGCGGCCTGGGTCGCCGGCTATCGCACGCGGCTGCCACTGTCGGACGCCGCGGCGGCGCAACTGCCGATGTTCGTGATGCTGCGGCGGATCCTCCTCACCGCCTGGATCGCCTCGCACGCCGAGACCCCCACCGCCCAGGGCCTCGGCACCGGCTACACCGCCGGCACGGTGGAGATGGCCGAGGCCTATCTCGCCCGCCGACCGCAGCCGGTGGAGGCGGGGGGCTGATGGCGAAGGACATTCTCGCGCTCAACGCCTTCGCGCCGGGCGCCGGGCTTCCGGGGGACCTGGAGCGGCAGGTGGCGCGGCGCCGCGCGAGCTTCGGCGCGGGCTCGGTCCTGTTCTACGAGCGCCCGCTCCATCTCGTCGCGGCGCGTGGCGCGACCGTCACCGCGGCGGACGGGACGACCTATCTCGATCTCTACAACAATGTGCCCTGCGTCGGGCATGGCCATCCCAAGGTGGTCGAGGCGGTGGCGCGGCAATTGGCGACGCTGAACTGCCATTCGCGCTATCTGACCGACGCCGTCACCGCCTATGCCGAGCGCCTGCTCGCGACCTTCCCGCCCGCTTTGTCGAACCTCGTCATGACCTGCACCGGCAGCGAGAGCACCGATCTCGCGCTGCGCATCGCGGCGCAGGCGACCGGCGGGACCGGCTTCGTCGTCACCGCGACCGCCTATCACGGCAACAGCCGCGCCGCGACGGAGGTCTCGCCCGCTTCGTACAAGACCGGCGGGCCGCCGGCCTTTGTGCGCACCGTGCCGGCGCCCGATCCGGACCGGTTCGGCGCGGATATCGGGTCCGGCTTCGCGCAAGCGGTGCAGGCGGCGATCGCCGCGCTCGCGGCCGACGGCATCGGCTTCGCCGGGCTGCTGGTGGACACGATCTTCTCCAGCGACGGCGTGTTCGCCGATCCGCCGGGCTTTCTCGCCCCGGCGGTGGCGGCGGCGCGGCAGGCGGGCGGGCTGGTGATCGCCGACGAGGTCCAGCCGGGTTTCGGGCGGACCGGCGCGGGGCTCTGGGGCTTCGCGCGCCACGGCGTCGTCCCGGACATCGTCACCTTGGGAAAGCCGATGGGCAACGGCTATCCGATGGGCGGGGTGGTGACGCGGCCGGATTTGCTCGCCGCCTTCACGGCCGCCTTCGGCTATTTCAACACGTTCGGCGCCACGCCGGCGGCGGCCGCCGCCGGGGGCGCGGTGCTCGACGTGCTCGCGGAAGAGGGGCTGATCGCGCACGCGGCCGAGGTCGGCGGCCATCTGCGCGCGCGCCTCGCGGATCTTCGGGCATGTCGGCCGGCGCTCGGCGCGGCACGCGGCGCCGGGCTCTATCTCGGGATCGACTGTCTCGACCGCGACGGGGCGCCGGACGCGGCCGGCGCGTCGCGGCTCATCAACCGGCTGCGCGATCGCGGCATGCTGATCGGCGCGGCCGGCCCGCTCGGCCATGTGCTCAAGGTGCGTCCGCCGCTCTGCCTGACGGCGTCGGAAGCCGACAGGTTCGTCGATGCGCTCGACGCCTGCCTCGCGGACGCGGCCTGACGCCTCAGGCGATGCCGGCCAGGATGGCGATCCCGGCGACCGCGATCGCGGCGCCGGTGCCCTGGACCAGAACGGCACCCCGCTCCGAGCCGGTTCTGCCGATCGCCGTGCCGAGGCCGATTCCGGCGAGATGCAGCGCCGCCGTCGCGAGCAGGAAGCCGAGGCCGTAGGCCGCGCCGCTCGCCGCCTCGGGGATCTCGGTGCCGTGGGCATGGCCGTGGAAGATCGCGAACAGCCCGGTGACCGCCATCGCCACCGCGAGCGGCGCCCGGAGGCCGAGGGCGATCGCGCCGCCGAGCGCGATCACCGAGCCGGCGATGCCGATCTCGACCCAAGGCACGTCGATCCCGGCCACGCCGAGCATACCCCCCGCCGCCATCAGCGCCAGGAAGGTCGCCGGCACCGCCCAGAGCGCACGGCCGCCGAGCTGGCCGGCGAAAATGCCAACCGCCACCATGGCGAGCAAATGGTCGAGCCCGGTGAGGGGATGCAGGACGCCGTGCGCGAATCCGTCCGCGCCATGCCCGGTATGGGCGAAAGCGAGGGTCGGCAGCGCGGCGGCCAGGCTGGCGAGAAGGCCGGTACGGACAAGACGGTTCATCGCGAAATCCCCAACCGGAGCCTCGGTCCGGCGCGGTGCGACCGGCCCGATCCGAGACCCGCTCGAAACCCTGTGACGCGGCGCCGCCCCGACGCCCGGCGCAGAAGCGCCCCGGCGGAAGCCGCGCCCGTCCAAATCATGCTAAGCTGCCTTGATGGTGCTGCGCAATGCGCCGCGTGCAAGACCGGTGGTCCGATCCGGTTGGCACTGCGGTGCGGTATTGATATGCAGGGCGCCGAACCGGGAAGTTTGCAGAGCGCGGGGAGTCTTTTCATGGGTTTCAGCATTGGTCTCGGCATTTTTCAATCGCGGGCGGGCCGGCTTGCCTGCGGTCTTGCGGCGGGTATCGCCGTTCTCGGTCTGACGGCGGTGGATTTGGCGCAGGCCCAGACGCCGGCCCCTGCGCAGACCCAGCCTCGCAAGCCGGCCACGCCCCCCGCGACGGCGCAGAAGCCCGCCCTCGGCAGCCAGGACGACAATGTCCCGAGCCGCACCAGCGCGACCTATGACGATTGGGTCGTGCGCTGCGAGCGCGGCGAGAGCACCGGCGGCGTCAAGGTGTGCGAAGTCGCCCAGACGCTGCAGATCGGCAATCAGCAGCAGGGCCTGATGGCCCAGGTCGTGTTCGGCAAGCTGAAGGAAGATGGCCCGCTGCGCATGGTGCTGCAGGTGCCCGTGGGCGTCTGGCTGCCGGCCGGCGCGCAGTTCACCGCGGGCGACAATGCCAAGCCGATCCCGGCCGGCTTCAAATTCTGCATCCGCGCCTGCATCGCCGATCTCGACCTCACGGCGCAGCAGGCGGCGGCGCTCGCGACCGCCAGCGGCTCCGCCACGCTCGCCTTCGAGGACCGCAATCAGGCGCCGATCAGCCTGCCGGTCTCGCTGAAGGGCCTCGCCCCGGCGCTCGCCGCCCGCGAGAAGATGTGACCGCCTGAAGCCGGCGAACGCTCGGACGGGGACGCCGTCCGAGCGGGCCGCGGCTCAGGCGCCGGCCGGCGCGTCCGCCGGCGCCTCGGTCTGCTCCAGCTCGGTGATCATGCTGTCGATCAGATCGAGCCCGGTCTGCCAGAAGGCGGGGTCGCGGGCATCGAGCCCGAACGGGGCCAGAAGCTCGGCATGGTGCTTGGTGCCGCCGGCCGCCAGCATCTCCATATAGCGCTCCGCGAAGCCCTCGGAGGCACCCTCATAGACCGCATAGAGCGAGTTCACGAGGCAGTCGCCGAACGCATAGGCATAGACGTAGAAGGGCGAGTGGATGAAGTGCGGGATGTAGGTCCAGAAGGTCTCGTAACCGGGACCGAGATGGATGCCCGGGCCGAGGCTCTCGCTCTGCACGTCGAGCCATAGCGCGTTGAGCTGCTCGGCGGTGAGTTCGCCGCGGCGGCGCTCGGTATGGACCAGACGCTCGAAGGAATAGAAGGCGGTCTGGCGCACCACCGTGTTGATCATGTCCTCGACCTTCTGGGCGAGCATGATCTTGCGGGCCTGCGGGGTCGCCGCCTGCGACAGCAGCTTGCGGAAGGTCAGCATCTCGCCGAACACCGAGGCGGTTTCCGCGAGGGTCAGCGGGGTCGGCGCCATCAGCGCGCCCTGACGACCGGCGAGCACCTGGTGCACGCCGTGGCCGAGTTCGTGGGCGAGCGTCATCACGTCGCGCGGCTTGCCCTGATAGTTCAGCAGCACATAAGGGTGGACCGAGGGCACGGTCGGATGGGCGAAGGCGCCCGGCGACTTGCCCGGGCGTACCGGCGCATCGATCCAACCGCGCTCGAAGAAGGTGCCGGCGATCTCCGCCATGCGCGGCGAGAAGGCGCCATAGGCGCCGAGCACGGTCTCGCGCGCCTCGCTCCAGCCGATGTCGCGGGTCTCGACCTTGGGCAGCGGCGCGTTGCGGTCCCAGAATTCCAGCTGGTCCTTGCCGAACCACTTGGCCTTCAACGCGTAATAGCGATGCGACAGGCGCGGGAACGAGGCGCGGATCGCCGCGACCATCGCGTCGACCACCTCCTTCTCCACCCGGTTGGCGAGATGGCGCGACGCGGCGACGTCGTCGAAGCCCCGCCAGCGGTCGGAAATCTCCTTGTCCTTGGCGAGGGTGTTGGTGATCAGGGTGAACAAACGCAGATTCTTCGCGAACACCTCGGCGAGCGCCTGGCCGGCCGCGCGGCGGACCTCTTCCCGCGGATCCTGCATCAGATTGAGGGTGGGCTCGATCGCGAGCTCCTGCCCGTTCACCTGGAAGCGCAGGCTCGACATGGTCTCGTCGAACAGCCGGCCCCAGGCGCCGCGCGAGGGGTGCGACTTTTCGTGGAACAGTTGCTCGATCCGGTCTTCGAGCTGATAGGGCCGGTCCTTGCGCAGATCCTCGACCCAGGGCCGGTAATGGCCGAGCGCCGGCGCCGCCATGGCGGCCTCGAGCGCGTCGTCCTCCAGCCGGTTCATTTCCAGGGTGAAGAACAGGAGGCGGGTCGAGACGTCGGTCAGACGCTGCTGGATGTCGCCGTAGAATTTGGCGCGCGCCGGATCGGACGTATCGCCGGCATAGACCAGGCTGCCATAGGAGCCGATGCGGCCGAGCAGATCGTCGATCTCCTCGTAACGCGCGATCGCCGCGCCGAGCGCCGCGCCGCCGTCCGGACCGGCCAGCAGATCGGCGAGCTTGCCCTTATAGGTCGCCTCGAAGGCGGTGCAGTCGGCCTCGGCACGGTCGAGATCGGCCGTGAGCTCGGGCGCGGCCATGCCGGAATAGAGGTCGGCGAGATTCCATTCCGGCAGGCCGTCCGAGCGGGTGGCGGGGGCGGGCTCGGCCGCGGACGTCACTGTGGGGGACATGGCACCTCCGGGCGGATCGGAAACGGGAGCACGTCTCTTAAAGCGCGAATGTCCGGGAGGGAAGGCGGCTTCCGGCGCCGGCGCTTAGACCTCTCTTAACCCCTCCCGGCCAAGCTCCGCAGAATCAGGGGAGCCGTGTTTCATGGGTGCGCGTATTCTCATCGTCGAGGACGACCCGCTCGAAGCGGCGCGTCTGGAAGGAATCCTGTCGGGCCTCGGCCATGCCTGCACGGTCGCCGAAGACGGCGATGCGGCGCTGCGGCTGATCGCGGGCGCGGCGTTCGACTGCATCCTGCTCGATCTGGTTCTGCCCGGGCTCGACGGGATGGGCGTGCTCGGACGTCTGCGGGCGGCGGGCAACCCGGTGCCGGTCGTCGCGGCGGTGACGCCGATGGGCCTCGACGCCGTCGAATCGGCGCTGAACGCGGGCGCGCGGGACTTCGTCGTCAAGCCGGCGGGCCGGCTGCGGCTGCAGGTGTCGATCGCCAATGCGGTCGGCGCGCGGGCGCCGGCGCGCCCCGGCTCCGCTCACGATTGCGTCAGATGGCCGGGCCCGGTCCTGGTCGCCGAACGGCCCGCCGAGATCGATCCGGAGGCCGGCGCGAGCCTGCCTTTGCGCGACCGAAACGGCCATGCCCGGCCCTTGGCGCATCTGGAAAAGGCCATCGTCGCGGCCGCCGTCGATCTCTATGGCGGGCGCATGAGCGAAGTGGCGCGCCGGCTCGGCATCGGCCGCTCCACCTTGTACCGCCGCTTCGGCGCGCCGCTGCCCGACGTGCTGGAACACGAGCCGCCGCTGTCCGTTGCGGCCGAGTGACACCCCGGCAAATCCCGGCGGCGCGCACGGTTTTGAATTGAACCGGGCGCCCGCGGGTGCAAGCTCGCGCGGCGTGCGGGCGCAGGTTTCGAATTGGACCGCCCATCGTCGCGCCGCGGGCGCGGCGGCGGAGGGCGGGATGGAGTGGCCGATGGCCCATCGTGGAACGAGTTCACTGTGCGCGTGGGTGGTGGCCCTGGGGCTCGCGACAGGCTTTGCCGGCCCTGCGCCGGCGACCGAGGGCGCGGCGGCGAGCGGCCATGCCGGCATGGGCACGGCGGATCTGCCGCCGGCCGCGACCGGCGAGGGCGCACCGCACCATCTCACCGGGGAGGCGCCGCGCCCCGGCGATGGCGCCGGCTCCGGCGCGGCGGGGCATCGCGCCTCGGACACGGTGCCGCCGCCCGCACCCGCGCTCCGCGCCCCCGACCCCGTTCCGGTGATCGCCGATCTTCCGCCGGAGCCGGCGCCCCCGGTCGGCCTCGATCCGCCCGCGCGGTCGCCGCAGGGCGCCAAGGCGGAAGCCCCGGCCCGCGACGCGGCCCAGGATCCGGCGAAGCCGGAGGTCGCGGCGGTGCCGGAAGATCCCGAGGCGCCGCTGAAGGCGGCCATGGCGCGCCTGCTCGCGGCGCCGCCGGTCGCGCCCGGCAAGGAACAGGAGGCGCTGGCGGCCTTCTACGGCGCGCGCAGCGACGCCCCGGTCTTCGTCGATGCCGGCGGCTATACCGCGCGGGGCAAGGCGATCCTGGCGCGGTTCGCCGCCGCCGCGGACGAGGGGCTGGAGCCCGGCGCCTATAAGAGCGTGAAGCTCGCGCCCGGCGCCGCCCCCGATACCCTCGCCCAGGCCGAATTGCGCCTGGCGGCGAGCGTGCTGCTCTATGCCCGCCACGCCCAGGCCGGCCGGTTCGACCCGGGCCGGATTTCCGGCATGGTGACGCCGACCCGCACCTTTCCCGATCCCCTCGCGGTCCTGACCGCGCTCGCCGCCGCGCCGGACGCAGGCCGCGCGCTCGCCGGCTACAATCCGCCCCATCCGGGCTATGCGGCGCTGCGCCAGAAGCTCGCCGCCGCGCGCTCCGGTCCGCCGCCGCGCCCGCTGGCGCGGATCGCGCCCGGGCCGAGCCTACGGCCGGGCGAGAGCGATCCCCGCGTGCCGGCGCTGCGCGCCCGGCTGGAGGTCGCCGGCGCCAAGGGTGATCCGCGCTACGACCGCGACCTCGTCGCGGCGGTGCGCACCTTTCAGAGCCGCAACGGCCTCGAAGCCGACGGCATCGTCGGCGCGGCGACGGTGGAGGCGCTGAACCTCGTCGAGGATCCCGCCGAGCGGGTGGCCGACCTCATCGTCAATATGGAACGCTGGCGCTGGCTGCCGCGCGATCTCGGCGCCGCCAACGTCATGGTCAATATCCCGGAATATATGGTCCGGATCCGCCAGGACGGCCGGGTGATCCACGCCACGCGGGTGATCGTCGGCAAGCCAGAGACGCCGACCCCGCTGCTGACGCACGACATGGAATATGTCGTCATCAACCCGGCCTGGAACATCCCGCCCACCATCGCGCGCAAGGAGATGCTGCCCAAGCTGCGCGCCGACCCGTATTTCCTCGCCCGGCAGGGCATCGAGATCACCCGCAACGGCCGCGTGCTCGACCCGGCCTCGATCAATTGGAATGCCGGGCTCGGCGGCTATTCCTTCCGCCAGCCGCCCGGCGAGCGCAATGCGCTCGGCCGCATCAAGTTCATGTTCCCGAACGACCATTCGGTCTATCTGCACGACACGCCGTCGCGGAACCTGTTCGCCAATGACCGCCGCATGTTCAGCCATGGCTGCATCCGGGTGCAGGACCCGCTGGTGTTCGGCGAGGTGATCTTCAGCCTCGGCCTCGGCAATGACAGCTGGACCGAGGACCGCATCGAGCAGGCGTTCGGCGGCAAGGAGCGCTACATCAATCTGAAGCACCACATCCCGGTCCACCTGGTCTATTTCACCGCCTTCGTCGACGAGGCGGGGCGGCTCAGCGTGCGGCCGGACATTTACGGCATCGACGCCCGCACCAAGGCGCTGCTCGGCCTCTCCGAGCCGCAGCACGTCGCCTCCGGCAAGCCCAAGACGGCGACACGCTGAGCCCGGCGACGCGCTGAGGCCGGCGACGCGCTGAGCCCGGCGACGCGCTGAGCCGGGCCACGCGCGCCGCCGCTGCCCGGCATGCCATGCCTTGCGCCGGGCACGGTTTCGCTTAAGATTGTGTCAACCATGCCACAAAGAACCCGCCCCCCCAACCGCGGGCGGAAGGCGAATTTTCCTTATCCAGCGACGACTTGGCCTTGCGTGTGACATTTTTATCACACGGAACCGGCACGATTTCGCCATAGTCCGCGCCTACTCACGGCAGCGTGACCGGCGCGAAGACGTGGAAAACGTCCCCGTTTCGGCCAGGGAGGGACGGGCGTCAACACGCCCTTAACCGAACCCGACAAGACTCTCTTGAGCTTCGCGTCGCGCGCCACGGTGCGCGACAGAGACCGACTTGAGCCGCGGGTTCGCGACATTGCCGATCATCCAGCAGATCATTGCCCCGCTCCGCGCCCTCGCCCGATCCGGCGCCGCCTCGCGCCGGCTGCGGGCCGCGCTTGCCGCCCTCACTTTGGTGGTCGGCGGGACCACCTCGCTCCAGAACGCCACCGCCAACGGCGATACGCGCACCCTGGAAATCCAGAACATGCATACCGGCGAGCGCGGCGTCTTCACCTTCCGGAAGGACGGCCGCTATGACGAGGCGGTTCTGAAGAAGCTGAACTGGATGCTGCGCGACTGGCGCAAGGACGAGCCGACGGACATGGATCCGGAGCTGTTCGACCTGGTCTGGGAGGTCTATCGGGAGGTCGGCGCCAAGGAGCCGATCCATGTGGTGAGCGGATATCGCTCGCCCTCCACCAATTCCATGCTGCGCTCGCGGTCCAAGGCGGTTGCCCAGCAGAGCCAGCATACCCGCGGCCGGGCGATGGATTTCTACATTCCCGGCGTCAGCATCACCGAATTGCGGGTCGCCGGCCTGCGCATGCAGCGCGGCGGCGTCGGCTTCTACCCGACCTCCGGCTCGCCCTTCGTCCATATGGACACCGGCAGCGTGCGGCACTGGCCGCGCATGACCCACGACCAGCTCGTGAAGGTGTTCCCGGACGAGAAGACCATCCACGTGCCCTCCAACGGCAAGCCGCTCGCCAATTACGAGGCGGCGCTGGCGGAGCTGGAATCCGGCCGCAGAAACACCGCCGTCGCCTCCGCCGATCCGGGCAAGGGAATCCGCCAGTTCTTCGCCTCGCTGTTCGGCAAGAGCGTCGACCAGGAAGAGGACGAGGCGGTGGCGGACGAGACGCCGGCCCCCAAGGTGGCGCCCGCGCCGAAGGCGGTGCAGGTCGCCGCCGTCGCCGAGACGCCGGCCGAGGCGCCGCGTGCCGCTCCGGTCCGGGTCGTCGCGGCGCCGCTGCCGACCTCGCGTCCCGCCGAGATCGCCGCGGCCATCGTGGCCGCCCAGGCGGTCGTCGCCCCGCTCCCGAGGGCGCCGCTGCCGCTCCGCCGTCCCGCCACCCAGCTCACCGCCACCCAGGCCCCCGCCACGCAGGTCGCCTCCGCGACCGTTCCGCCGCTGCCGGCGGTGATCACCCGCGGGTCGAAGGTGATGCCGGACGGAATTCTGGCCTACGCACCGTCCGGCGATCTCGATCCGCAGCGTCCGCTGACGCACGACATGATCGCCGCCCCGGCGATCCAGGCCCGCCAGCGGATCCGGACCGCGGAAATTCCCTTCGGCCGCTTGTTCCTCGGTCCCTCGCTGGCGCAGGAGACCTATCTGCGCCTGCCGGAACTGCGGGTCTTCGCCAGCTTCATGACGGCGCCGCGCGAGATCGTGGCCGCGGGCTTCTCCGATGCCGGCCCCGGCCTCTCGACCACCCGCTTCTCCGGCCCGGCGCTCGCGGCCCTGCCGGTCTACACGTTCGGCACGCCGGCGGTGCGCCTCACCCAGCGCCTGCCCTGACCGGCCGGCGCGGGCCATCCTTCGCCACATAGCCTTTCGCATGCGCGCGCCCGCCGGCCGGCGGGCGCTTTCGCCGTGGCGCGGGCAATAAAAAAGGCCGCTTGCGCGACCTCAGAAGTTTGGTTTTGGTTATGTGCAGCAGTGGCCGGTCCGCTCGTCACCCCGGGGGGCTGGGGGGCTGGGATAGACCGGAGCAACCGCGAACCGGCCCTGCTACGGGAGTGAAGATGCCCCCCGCCATGGGCGAGGACGGGGCCGAAAAACGACCATAGTGTGATTTTCGTTGACGAGGCTGTGAGGGGACGTTCAGCCGGCTTCCGAACCGGCTTGTCAGAATCCCGGCGGGGCGCGATCATGCGCGGGCCGGCCTGCGGATCCGCAGGGTCGGCCGTCCGGTCGCCGCCAGGCGCCGCTCACGGAGGCCCGATGGGAGACGTCGAACCTATACGCCAAGCGGGCGCCGGGTCGCTTCCCGCCAGCCCGCAGGCCGCACCGGCGCCTGCCGCGACCCCCCGCGTCACCTTCACCCGTGCCGAACTCGACCGAATCCTGGATCTCTACGGCCGCATGGTCGCGGCCGGGGAATGGCGGGATTACGCCATCGATTTCCTGAAGGACAAGGCGGTCTTCTCGATCTTCCGCCGGTCTCTCGACGTGCCGCTCTACCGGATCGAGAAGGATCCCAAGCTGGCGCGGCGGCAGGGGGCATACAGCGTCGTCTCGCAGACGGGCCTGATCCTGAAGCGCGGCCACGAACTGCCGCGCGTCCTCGCCGTGCTGGAAAAGCCGCTGCGCGCGATCGGCTGACGGCGTCGCCGCGGGGCGGCCTCAGCCGAGTTCGAGGCTGGTGATGCCGTAGATCCGCGCCAGCGGCAGGCCGGGGGCGTCGCCGCGATACATCCGGGCCGTCTCGAACACCGGGGAAAGCCCGGCCTCGGCCGCCAGGGTGCGGGCCGCTTCGTTCGGCTCGGGGACGTCGAGGAACAGATCGCTGCCGGGATCCGCCGCATGGGCCGCGCCGGAGAGCGCGCCATACAGCGCCCAGGCGGTGGCCTCGTCCACCGCGAACAGCGGGCCGATCTTGTGACCGTGCCGGCAGCGCCGCACCACGCCATAGCCGAACACCTCGCCCTCCGCGCGTGCCACGAGGGCCGCCCCGTCCGGCGGGGCGAGCCATTTCTCCAGGAAGAGCGGGCGGTCGAACAGGAAGTGCCTGCGGTCGAAGCCCAGCACCGCCGGAAGCGCCGCCATGTCGATCGGGCCGATGCCGTCGATCTTGGGGAAGGCCGCCGATTTTCCGCCGAATCGGATGTTGCGGTGGGCGAGGGCAAAGCCAGCGCGGGCATAATTGTCCTGCTGCGCCACGACGCCGTCGAGCCCGAGGGTGCGCGGTCCGAGCCGCTCCAACGCGGCCTGCCAGAGCTTGAAGCCGTAGCCCCGGCCCCGCAGGTCCGGCCGGCAGATATAGAGGCCGAGGAAGCCGAACCCCGCGCCATAGGCGGTTGCCGCGATCACGGCCGCGAGATCCTCGCCCTCGAACAGGCCGAGAAAGCCGTCGGCATCCTGCGCCCGGAAGGCGGTGGCGTCGTGGAGGCCGGGATTCCAGCCCTCGGTGGCCGCCCAGTCGATGGCGAGGTCCACCTCGGCAGGGGTCAGGGTCCTGATTTCAGTCATGTGCCTGCCGAAATCCCTTCGAGAAAGCCCGCGAGATCGTGGGTGACGTGGTCGACATAAGCGGCTTCGCGGCCTTCGAATTCCCAGCTCTGGTCGGCCGCGATGCGCTCCCCGGGGGGAATGACGAGCACGGTCGCCATGCCGAGGCGGTGGGGCACTTCGAGATTGCGGGCGAGGTCCTCGAACATGGCGGCGCGGGCCGGCGCGACGCCGTGGGCGCGTAGAAAGCGCTGATAGGCTTCCTCGGTCGGCTTCGGGTGGAACTCCGCCGCCACGATGTCGTGGATCGCCGCGAAATGCCCGCCGAGGCCGAGCTTCTCCAGGACGTTGGTGGCGTGGCGCTCGGAGCCGTTGGTATAGACCAGCTTCGTGCCCGGCAGCAGCTCGATCGCCGCCGCGAGGCGCGGCGAGGCGTCGAGCCCGGAGAGATCGAGCTGGTGGACGTGTTCGAGGAACGGCGCGGGATCGACGCCGTGCTCTATCATCAGGCCGCGCAGCGAGGTGCCGTAACGGCGGTAATAGTCCTTCTGGACCAGGAACGCCTCGTCCGGCGTGATGCCGAGAAGCCGCGCCACATAATCGCGCATGCGGGCGTCGAGCTGCGTCCAGAGGTCGTGCTGGGCGGGATAGAGCGTGTTGTCGAGGTCGAAGACCCAGGTCTCGACCTCGGCGAAGCCGCGCGGCGCGGGGGCAGGGGGCATGTCAGCGGGTGATCAAGGTGCCGGCCCCGAGGTCCGTCAGCAGTTCGAGCAGGACGGCGTGCGGCACCTTGCCGTCCAGGATGACCACGCCCTCGACGCCCTGCTCGAGGGCGTAGATGCAGGTCTCCACCTTGGGGATCATGCCGCCCGAGACGGTGCCGTCGGCGATCAGCCGGCGGGCCTCGGCGATGGTGAGCTGCGGGATGAGCTGCTTGTCGCGGTCGAGCACGCCCGGCACGTCGGTCAGCATCAAAAGCCGCTTGGCGCCGAGCGCACCGGCGATCGCCCCGGCGAAGGTGTCGGCATTGACGTTGTAGGTGCCGCCGTCGGCCGCCGCCGCCACGGGGGCGAGCACCGGGATCAGCTCGCGCCCGAGGATCTGGTCGAGCACCATGGTGTCGACCCGGTCGGGCTCGCCGACGAAGCCGAGATCGACCACCTGCTCGATCTTGCTGTCGGGATCGACGATGGTGCGGCTCGCCTTGCGCGCCACCACCATGTTGCCGTCCTTGCCGCACAGGCCGATCGCCTTGCCGCCGGCCTCGTTGATGAAGCCGACGATCTGCTTGTTGATCGAGCCGGCGAGCACCATCTCGACGATCTCGACCGTCGCCTTGTCGGTGATCCGCAGCCCGGCCGCGAATTCCGACTTGATGCCGAGCTTGGCCAGCATCGCGCCGATCTGCGGCCCGCCGCCATGCACCACGACCGGGTTCACGCCGGACTGTTCGAGAAGGACGATGTCCTCGGCGAAATTGCGCGCCACGGCCTCGTCGCCCATGGCGTGGCCGCCATATTTGACCACCACGATCGCATCGTCATAACGCTGCATGTGGGGAAGCGCCCGGGCCAGGACCTCGGCCTGAAGCTGGCCTTGCGCGTCGATGGGAGTAGGGTGCGCGCTCATGGCAGGATCCTTCTTCGTCCGGCGGCGGCGTCCTCATAGACCATTGCCGGGGAAAGTTGAATGCCTCCCGTGAATGCCTTTCTTGCGGCGGGCCATCGCCGGACAGGAACCGCGCGATAGGGGCGAGGGCCTTGCAATGGCCGCGCGCCTCTGTTCCGATCCTCCGGTCTCACGCTCATCGCGCGCAGGAGTGGGGGCGGCGCTGCGCCGCGCTTCAAGCTCTGTCGCGTGCCGGGCCACCCGTCGCGACGCGTCATGCCGCCGTCATGGCGGCGTGACACAGCGGGCGCCGAG
Source organism: Aquabacter spiritensis (assembly GCF_004346185.1). GTDB lineage: Bacteria > Pseudomonadota > Alphaproteobacteria > Rhizobiales > Xanthobacteraceae > Aquabacter > Aquabacter spiritensis. Next base: position 198,746 of record NZ_SMAI01000004.1, read on the forward strand.
GGGCCCAGGAAGATTGCCGTGTCCGAGACCATCCTGACCAATACCCGCCTTGTGTGCGACGACCGGATCCTGGACGGCACCCTCCTCGTGCGCGACGGCCGGATCGGCGCGGTCGAGGCCGGCCGCTCGGCGCATCCCGCCGCGGTCGATTGCGACGGCGACTATCTCGCGCCCGGCTTGATCGACCTGCACACCGACGCGCTGGAGGGCCATTTCGTCCCCCGCCCGAAAGTGGTGTGGCCGGATCCGCGCGCCGCGGCGCTGGCCCACGACGCCCAGACCGTCGCCTCCGGCGTGACGACGGTGTTCGACGCCATCTGCGCCGGCGGCTTCGACCAGGCGAAATCGATCCGCCGCGAGCTGTTCGGCGTGATGCTCGACGCGATCGCGGCCGGCCGGCCGCTGTTCCGCGCCGACCACCGGATCCATCTGCGCTGCGAACTGACCGATCCCGACGTGGTCGCGCTGGTCGCGCCGGAACTGGCGCGCCCGCAGCTCGGCCTCGCCTCGCTCATGGACCACACGCCCGGCGCCCGGCAATGGCGCAACGTGGCCCATTTGCGGACCTTCCTCCTCGGCCTCGGCAAGAGCGCGGAGGATGTCGAATATGAATTGTCCGAGCGCGCGGCGCGCGGCCGGGCGGCGGTGGCGGGCAATTTCGACCGGCTCGCGGCGCTGCTGCGCGACACCGGCATCGTCCTCGCGAGCCATGACGACACGACCCCGGCCCATGTCGATCTGGCGCGCGGCGCGGGGTGCACGATCAGCGAATTCCCGACCACGCAGGAGGCCGCCGCCGCGGCCCGTGCCGCCGGCCTCACCACCATCGGCGGCGCGCCGAACGTGGTGCGCGGCGGCTCGCATTCCGGCGGCGTCGCGATGGGGGACCTCGCGACCGCCGGTCTGCTCGATGCGCTGGCCTCCGATTATGTCCCCGCCAGCCTGCTCCAGGCGGTGGCGGTGCTGGCCGATCGCGGCGGGCGCGGTCTGCCGGCCGCGATGGCGCTTGTGACCGCCGCGCCGGCGCGCATGGCCGGGCTCGCCGATCGCGGCCGGCTCACCCCCGGCCTGCGGGCCGATCTCGTGCGCTTCCGTCTGGTGGAGGGCACGCCGGTCGTGCGCGAGGTGCTGGTGGAAGGCCGCCGGGTGTTCTAAATGGCGCCCTGGCCGACGTCCCCGCCGCGCTGCCGGCGCTGACCAAAGAGGTGCCCGTGCGCTACGCCGTCTATCTCGCGCCGCCGCCCGACACGCCGCTCTGGACCTTCGGCTCCGCCGTGCTCGGCTATGACGCGGCCACTGGGCGCGACGTGCCGCCGCCCGACCTCGCCGGCTTCGATGCGCCGACCTGGGCGGGACTCACCGCCGAGCCCCGCCGCTACGGCTTCCACGGCACGCTGAAGGCGCCGTTCCGGCTCGCCGAGGACTGCCGGCCGGAGGATCTGGCGGCGGCGCTCGCCGCGCTCGCCGACCAGCATCACGCCTTCGATCTCGGACCGCTGGAGGTGCGCGAGCTGGGCGCCTTCATCGCTCTGGTGCCGGGGGGCCCGGCGCCCGCGCTGGAGGATCTCGCCGGCTGCGCGGTGGTCGATCTCGACCCGCTGCGCGCCCCGCTCACCGCGGCGGAAATGGCCCGGCGCCGGCCCGAGGATCTCTCGGAGCGCCAGCGCGACCATCTTCTCGCCTATGGCTATCCCTACGTGCTGGCAGACTTCCGCTTCCACATGACCTTGACCGGGCCGCTCGACGCGATCGACCGGCCGCGCGCGCTGAATTCGCTCGCGGCGGCCTATGCCGCTTCGGGCGCGGACCAGCCGCTGCGGGTCGCCGACATCGTCCTGTTCGCGCAGGAAATGCCGCAGGACCGCTTCCACGTGCTCGACCGCTTTCCGCTGCGGGGCGCCTGAGCGATGCGCCCCCTCGGCCCCGAACCGACCATCGATCCGCAGGCGCACGTCACCGCGAGCCGGCTCGGCCGCTATACCGAGATCGGTCCCCGGGTGCGGCTGCTCGACGTCGAGATGGGCGATTATTCCTATGTCGCGCGCGATGCCGAGATCGCCTATTCCGGCATCGGCAAATTCTGCTCCATCGCGGCGGCGACCCGGATCAATCCCGGCAACCATCCGATGTGGCGCGCCAGCCAGAGCCATTTCACCTATCGCGCCGCGGCTTATTTCGAAGATGCCGAGGACGAAGACGATTTCTTCGCCTGGCGCCGGGCGCACCGGGTGGAGATCGGCCATGACGTGTGGATCGGCCACGGCGCCGTCGTGCTGCCGGGGCGGACCATCGGCAGCGGCGCGGTGATCGCCGCGGGCGCCGTCGTGACCAAGGACGTCCCGCCTTACGCCATCGTCGCCGGGGTGCCGGCGCGCGTGGTCAAATGGCGCTTTCCCGAAGCGATCGGGGCGCGGCTGATCGCGCTCGCCTGGTGGGACTGGAGCCATGACCGGCTGCGCGCGGCGCTGGCGGATTTCCGCCATCTGCCGATCGAGGCGTTTCTCGACCGGCACGGCGGATAGTCAGCGCTCCGGCGTGTCCGTCTCCGGCCTATCCTTATCGGGAATATCCCGTGCCGGCTGCTCGATCGTGCCGAGCGCGTCGGCGAGGCGCATCTTGGCGGAGCCGGGCCGCAGCGGCTTCTGCTGGCTTTCGTGCGGCACCCAGCCGGAGAGCCAGACGATCTCGAACGTCACCCGCACCCTGCCGTCCGGGTCCGAGAAGCGCGCGGCATAAATCTCGGCCGCCCGCAGCAGCGTCGCCCGGCGCAGCGGCACCCGGCGCCGCTCGGCGAGCGCATTGGCGGCGCCCATGCGGCGCAGATCGGCGAACACGGCGAACGGGGTGGCATAGCGCACCGTCACCCGGTCGATGTCGGTGACCGGCAAGGCGAAGCCGGCACGCTGAAGCAGGGCGCCCAGTTCGCGCACGTCGACGAAGGGCGCGACCCGCGGCGAGAGGCCGCCGGTGGTCTCGCTCTCGGCGACCGCGAAGGCTTCGCGCAGCTCGGCGAGGCTTCCCCCGCCGATCATGGCGGCGAGGAACAGGCCGTCCGGCTTCAGCGCGCGGCGGATCTGCGCGAAGGCGCCGGGCAGATCGTTGACGCTCTGGAGGGCGAGGGCGGAGACGACGAGGTCGAGCGCGGCGTCGGCGAACGGCAGCGCCTCCTCGTCGGCGACGAGGCTGGGCCGGTCCGCGGCGAGGGGCGCCGCCCGCACCAGCCGGCCAATGGCCGGGGCGCCGGCGAGCGCCTGCGCCACCGCGCCGGTCGGCGTGCCGAGATCGAGCGCGACGGCGAAACTGCGCTTCACCGCGCCGACCCGCTCCGCGAGGTCGCCCGCTGTGCGGGCGAGCAGGAAATCGGCCGGCCCGAGCGCCGCGGCGCGGGCGAGGCGTCGGCGCAGCAGCGGCCGGTCGAAGACGAGGGGAAAAGCCATGGCGGGGATATAGGACGCCGCGCGGCGGAGGGGAACAGCCGCGCCGGTTCAGTCGCAGGGGCGCAGCGCCACCGGGTCCGCGTCGGCGGGGACGAAATCGGACATCGGCCGGCATTGGCCCGCAATGCACACGCGGTAATCGGCGGTCGCCCCGGAGCGGCGCAGGATCAGTTCCGCCTGCGGCGCGAGCGCGGGATGGGCGATGTAGCGCCCGTCCCGCAGCACCGCGTCGGGCGGCGGCTCCATGCCGGCGCCGGAGCCGGAGATGCGCATTTCGGCGAGGACCAGACCGGCCGGAGTGGCGCGCCAGTCTTCCTCCCACACGGTCTTCTGCACCGAATGGGTCCAGGCCAGGGTCAAGGCGGCGGCGAGCCGGACGCTGGTTCCCGCCGCGACGAGGCAGATCAGGCTCACGCCCGACGCGCCGCCTCGGGCGCCGCCCGCTTGGTGCGCCAATAATGCCAGGCGAGGAAGGCGATCGCGGCGGCGAAGCCGATCTCGTCGGTCAGCGGCAGAGCGGCGATGAGGGTGGCGGCGGCGCCGAAGGCGATCAGGCGTTCGACCAGGCTGATCGGTCCCAGGAGATAGCCGGTCGCGGTGCCGGCCCAGAGGATGATGGCGAGGACCGCTTTCACGGTGACATAGGCCACCGCCGGCCAGAAGCCGATCACCGCGGCCATCGGGTCGCCGTCCTGCAGCATGAGGGCGGGGGCATAGACCGCCATGAACGGCACGACATAGCCGGCGACCGCGATCCGGGTGGCGGTGACCGCGATGAGCTGCCCCGACACGCCCGCGATCGGCGCCGCGGCGAAGGCGGCCAACGCCACCGGCGGGGTCAGGTCCGCCATGATGCCGAAATAGAATACGAACATGTGGCTGACGATCAGCGGCACGCCGAGCGACAGCAGCGCCGGCCCGGCGATCGCGGCGGTGATGATGTAGTTCGGGATCGTCGGCAGGCCCATGCCGAGCAGCAGGCACGCGATCATGGTCAGGATCAGCGAGAGCATCAGCGAGTTCTCGCCGACCGCGACCACGAAGGTGGCGAAGGTGGTGGCGACGCCGGTCAGCGTGAAGACGCCGATCATGGTGCCGACCAAAGCGCAGGCGACGCCCACCGGCAGCGCGTTGCGGGCGCCCTCGGCCATGCTGTCGAGGCTGATCTGAAGGGTCTCGCGCCCGCCTTTCATGAAGGCCAGAATCACGACGAGGACGGCGATGGTGAGCGCGACGATGTTGATGCCGAACTCGAAGAAGCTCGCCGAAATGATTCCGAGAACCACCCAGAACACCACGCGGAGCGCGGTGACGTTGAGGCGGCGGGCGATCGGCGTGCCGAGCACGATCATCGCGGTGAGCGCCAGCCCGACCGTGCCGGCGAACAGCGGCGTGTAGCCGGAAAACAGCATCCAGACCAGGACGGCGAGCGGGGCGAGCAGGTACCAACGCTGCGTGAACGCCTTCCAGGCGCTCGGGCATTCGGACTTCGGCAGGCCGACCAGACCGTGCTTGCAGGCCTCCAGATGGACCATGCAGAAGACGGTGAAGAAATAGAGCATCGCCGGAATGATCGCGGCGGTGGCGATGTCGGCATAGGGAACGTCGATGGTCTCCGCCATGATGAAGGCGACCGCGCCCATCACCGGCGGCATGATCTGCCCGCCCATCGAGGCGGTGGCCTCCACCGCGCCGGCAAAGGCGGGCTTGTAGCCGAACTTCTTCATCAGCGGGATGGTGAACTGGCCGGTCGTCACCACGTTGGCGACGCCGGATCCGTTGATCGTGCCCATCAAAGCGGAGGAGACCACCGACACCTTGGCCGGGCCGCCGCGGGTGTGGCCCACCGTGCCCATGGCGAAGTCGTTGAACAGCTGGATCATCCCCGCCCGTTCCAGGAACGAGCCGAACAGGATGAACAGGAAGATGAAGGAGGAGGAGACGTAGGTCGGCGTGCCGTAAATGCCCTCGGTGCCGAGGAACATCTGGTCGACGACCTGGGAATAGTCGAACGGCCGGTGATCGAGCGGGGCGGGCAGGTATTCGCCGAACAGGCCGTAGAGCAGAAAGCCGCCGCAGATGATCGGCAGCGACGCCCCCATCAGGCGCCGCGCGCCCTCGAACACCAGAATCACCGCGATCGTGCCGACCACGATGTCCATCATGTTGGGATCGCCCGCGCGCTGGATCAGCGCCACGTAGAACACCCAATGATAGAGGCCGACCGCGAAGGAGAGCAGGCCGAGCCCCCAGAGCACCGTGCGCATCGGTCCGCGCGCGTGGTTGCCGGCGATCGTGAACACCATCAGCAGCAGGAAGCCGACATGGACCGAGCGCACGATCTGGCTCGCCAGCGGGCTCCAGGCGGCGGTGATGAGCTGGAAGGTGGAGAAGGCGACGGCGATCCAGAACACCGCCTTGCCGAGGGCGCCGGGTCCCCAGGCGAGGTCCATCATCGCGTCGTCGACCACGACATGGGCTTCATTCTTGGCCGGGGCGGGGGCCACGGAGGACGGTGTCGCGGACATCGGCGGTGCCATTTCGAGAGGAGCGCCGCCCCAAGAGGAGGCGGCGCGAACCGGGGGGCCGCGCCGCGAGCGGCGCGGTGAGAAGGTGACGCGCCGCGGGCGGCGCGCCGGAGGTCACCCGGACACAGGCAGGAGCGTCAGTTGGTGACGCCCTTTTCCTTGAAATACTTCGCCGCGCCGGGATGGAACGGCACGGGCGAGCCCTTCATGGCGTTCTCGACCTTGATCGACTTGGCGGCGGCGTGGGCCGCGGCGAGTTCGCCGAGATTGTCGTAGATCGCCTTGGTCATGGCATAGACCGCCTCGTCCGAGAGATCGGCGCGGGTAACGAGGAAGTTGGGCACGGCGGCGGTGGCGACGTCGGCGGTCTGGCCCTCATAGGTCTTGGCCGGGATGGTGGTCGCGAGATAGGGCGCCCCCACTTTCTCGATCACCGCGGCGGGAACCTCGACGACGGTGATCGGCACCGAATTGGCGAGGTCCTTGATCGAGGCGACGCCGAGGCCGGCGGACTGCAGGGTGGCGTCGAGCTGGCGGTTCTTCATCAGCTCCACCGATTCCGCGAACGGCAGATATTCCACCTTGCCGAGATCCTCGTATTTGATCCCGGCGGCGTTGAGGATCGCGCGGGCGTTCAGCTCGGTGCCCGACTTCGGCGCGCCGACCGACAGGCGCTTGCCCTTCAGATCGGCGAGCGTCTTGATGCCGCTGTCCTTGGACGCGACGATCTGGATGTAGTTGGGATAGATGCCGCCGAGCGCGCGCACCTTGGTGAGCGGCGCCTTGAAGCCGGCTTCCTCCTTGCCCGCCGCGCCGTCCGCGAGGCTGTCGGCCAGCGTGAAGGCGATCTCGCCTTTGCCACCCTGGATGAGAACCAGATTTTCGACCGAGGCCTTGGTCGCCTGAACCGAGGGGCGGGTGTCCTTGACCTTCTCGGTCAGCACCTTGGAGATGGCGACGCCGAGCGGATAATAGACGCCCGAGGTTCCGCCGGTGAGGATGTTGACGAATTCCGCCTTGGCGGCGACCGGGGCCACCACGATGGCGGCCGAAAGCGCGATGCTGGCAAGTCTGAACATTGGCGATCCTCCCTGTCTGTCAGCTTGCCGCGAGGCTAACGCCTTTGCCGCCAAAGGCCAGAGGTTTTGACCGCGACGAAAGTCGAATCTTCCGCTGGGGAAGATGGGGCGGGATCCGCGCCGGGGCTCAGAAATCCTTCTTCGGCACCGCGCCGCGCTGCACCGCCTTGGCCGAAAAGATCTCGAACAGCCCGGCATTGCGGGCGCAGCCGTCGAGCGCGGAGGAGGGGCTGACGGCGATGCTGTATTTGGTCGAGGAGAGCATTGCGGGGAATTCCGTCATGGCCTCGTCCCACAGCGCATTGAGGTTCGTCTCGCTCTTATAGGCCGCTTCGAGCGCGCTCATGCGCCGGCGGAACGCGGCCATCTGGCCCTCGGTGAAGGGCGGGCCGCTGACTTCCTGGAACGCCTGGGTGCAGGCGAGCACGCGGGCATAGAGGGTGTAGGTGTATTTGAGCTTGCTGATCTGGTCGGAGCGCGCCTTTTCGGTCTCGGCGCCGACCAGGCTCGGCAGGTCCTTGGCGTTCCATTGGCTGCGCAGCGTCACCAGAGCGGCGGGGGGCAGGGCGATCTTGCGGGCGGCGCGGGCGAGCGCGGGATAATCGAGCGTGCGCAGCATTTCGGCCGCGTCCAGCGCCGCCTGGACCAAAGCGGGCTGGGACAATTGCTTGACGCGGAAGCAGTCGGAGCGCTCCGCCGTGGGATAGCGCAGCCGCGGCGCGGCGGTCTTGTCGGCGTCCGGCAGGCTGCGCAGCGCCGTCTCGACCGCCTCGTAGAAGCCGTGCAGCGCGAGGCAGGTCGATTTCAGCTCGCCCGGCTCGAGCTTCGCCGCGCCGGCCGCCTTGAGCCGGGCGAGGGCGGCGTCGTAGCCGGCCGCCTGGAGGCAGCGCAGCAGGCTCTCGCGGCTGAGGCCGTCGAGATCGATCTCCACGGCATAGCGGCGCCCGGAAATCTCCGCCGCCAGATATTGGGTCGCGGCGGCCTGGAGCAAAGCGATCTGGGCGAGGCCGGTGAGCGCCTTGGTCTGCTCGGCGAAGTCCGCGCGTCCCGCCGGATCGAGATCGGCGGTGACGAGGAAGAAGCCGCCCGCGGCCCGGTCGGGCGTGTAGCGCCACTGGCTCGGGAAGGCGATGATGCCGGGCGCGCTGCCTTTGTCGATGAAGGTGGCGGCGAGGATCACGTCGAGGCCGGAAAACAGCGCCACCGCCTCGAGCGTGCCGCCGCCGACCCGCGACGTGTCGACCAGCGGGCCGATCATGCCGTCGGCGCGGCAGACATAGGCGAAGCCGATCGTGCCTTCGGCGCTCTTGGAGAGCGGCAGGGAGACCGTGTCCGCCGCGGCGCGGGCGGGCAGGCCCAAGGCCAGAACGAATACGCAGACAAGCACGCGCCACATCGCCGTTCGACCTCAAGCTGAAACTTGAGCGGAAGCTGGCACGGGACCAACGCGGGAGCAAGTGCCCGGCGCGTGCGCCGGGCCGGGCGGCCTTGGGGCCGGGCTTAGGCGGGGTTCGCGCGCCCGCGCCTCATTCCGGCTCGATGCCGGCGGCCTTGGTGATTTCGGCCCATTTCTTGGTCTCGGACTGGACGAAGGCGGCGAGCTGGGCGGGGGTCGAGGAGGAGGGCTCGATGCCCGCGCTGACCAGCGCCGCGGCGACGGTCTTGTCGCCCATCGCCGTCACCAGCGCCTTGTTCAGCGTGGCGACGACGTCCGCGGGGGTCTTGGCCGGGGCGAAGGCGGCGAACCAGGCGGTCAGCTCGTAGCCGGCGATGCCGGCCTCCCGCATGGTCGGCAGATTGGGCGCGAGCGCCGAGCGCTCCGCGCTCGACACGCCGAGCGCCTTCAGCTTGCCGGCGCGGGCGGCGGGCAGGGTGGTCGAGATGTCGGCGAACATCAGGCTGATCTGCCCGCCGAGCAGGTCGCTCACCGCCTGGGGATTGGACTTGTAGGGGACATAGAGGATGTCGACGCCGGCCTGCGACTTCAGCATCTCCACCGCCAGACGCGAGGAGGTGGAGCCGGCGCCGAAGCTCAGCTTGCCGGGATTGGCCTTGGCATAGGCGATCAGTTCCTGGGTGGTCGCCACCGGCACCGCGGGATTGACCACCAGAGCGAGGGTGATGGTGCCGAGCGTGGTGATCGGCTCGAAATCCTTGACGTGGTCGTAGGACAGCTTTTTCACCAGCGCCTGGTTGGAGGCGTGGGTGGAATTGGAGGTGATGAGCACGGTGTAGCCGTCCGGCGCCGCGCGGGCGACCTGGGAGGCGGCGATCTGGCCGTTGGCGCCCGGCACATTCTCCACCACGACCGGCTGGCCGAGCTGCTGCGACACGCTCTGGCCGACCACGCGGGCGAGCGTGTCGGTGGCGCTGCCGGCGCTGAACGGCACGACGAAGCGGATGCTCTTGGTCGGGAAGGTCTCGGCGCCGGCCGGCACCGCGCCGGCGAGCAGCAAAGCGAGGCCGCCGGCGAGGCCGGCACGGCGTGTGATCGAAATCGGCATTTTGTTTCCTCTAGTGTTTTAAGTCGTTTTGGATGTCAGGTGGTCTTGAACGCGGCTTCCAAAGCGCGGAGCGGGTCCTCGGGGGCGGCCGGAAGGTCGCGCAGCGCGGCGAGGATCGCGGCGCTCGGTGCCAGTTCCAGAGCGAGGAGATGGAAGGACAGCGACTTGCCGTGGCCGTCGAGGCCGAGCGAGGCGTTGACGCCGCCGTCGAGCACGTCGTCGAGCACGAAATTGAAGGCGGCGAGGTTCGGCAGGTCATAGCGCACCACGCGCGACGGCCGGCGCGCCGCGAAATGGGCGGCGACGCGCGCCGGGGTGAGCCCCTCCGCCAGAACCGGAAAGGCGCGCGGCGTGCGGCAGATCACGGCGATGTTCAGCCGGTTGCCCTTGTCGCCGGTGCGGGCGAAAGCGAGCTGGCGCAGCAGGATCGGGCCGGTCATCGGGGCGCTCCGTAAAGTTCGGCGCGCGGCGCGGAAAACTCCCGCTCCACCAGGCAGGAGGCGCTTGCGAGGCGCGGCACGAGATGGCGCCGCACCCCCGCACCGCCCGCCGGGCCGGCGCAATAGAGCCCCTCGACCTCGTCGAGCAGCAGATCGAGCGCCGCGCCGTCCTCCGACTGGGCGGCGAAGCGCAGCCGCACGTCATCGGCGGCGGCGGACGGGAACAAAGCGCCGAGGGTCGCGCCGGGCGTGTCGTTGAACAGGCTGGCGATGCCGATGGCGTCGATCCGCAGCGCGAGGCCGGGTGCGCGCCGTGCCATGCGCGCGCGGATCACGTCGGCGGCGAGCCGGGCGCGGGCGGCGGCGTTCGGGCCGGCATAGGAAATCTCGGCCTCGGCGAGAAAGCCCGCCGCGAAGCAGACCGTCGCCTTCAAGGTGTCCGGCCGGGGTTTTCCGCGCGCGCCGCTGACTTTTACCCGGTCCGGGCCGATCGCGGCCACCGCCACCCCGGTCAGGTCCATGACCACGTCGGGGGTCAGATAGGCCGCCGGATCGTGGATCTCGTAGAGCATCTGCTCGATCACCGTGAACCGGTCGATCCGGCCGCCGGTGCCGGCGGGCTTGGTGAGGACGAAGCTGCCGTCGCGGGCGATTTCGGCGATCGGGTAGCCGATTTCGGCGAGGCCGGGCACGTCCTTGATGCCGGGATCGGCGAAATAGCCGCCGGAGACCTGGCTGCCGCATTCCAGGAGGTGGCCGGCGAGGGTGCCGGCGGCGAGCAGGTCCCAGTCCGTATCGCCCCAGCCGAAGGCATGGATCAGCGGCCCGAGCGCCAGCGCGGGATCGGCGACGCGCCCGGTGACGACGATGTCGGCGCCGAGATCGAGCGCCTCGGCAATGGCACCGGCGCCGATATAGGCATCCGCCGAGGTGATGGCGCTGCGCCCGGCGAGCAGCGTGCCGCCGGTCTCGCGCGCCGCGAGATCCGCCGGGCCGAGCCGGGCGGTGAGGTCCGAGCCGGTGACGACGCCGATGCGCGGCGACAGGCCGGCGGCCTGGGCGAGGGCGGCGAGGCGCGCCGCCGCGGCCTCGGGATTGGCGGCGCCGAAATTGCCGACGATGCGGATGCCGGCTTCGAGGCAGGTCGCGAGCACCGGCGCGATCAGCTTCTCCATCGCCGGGCTGTAGCCCTTCGCCGGATCGGCGCGGCGCGCCAGCTGGCACAGCGCGAGGGTGCGCTCGGCGAGGGTCTCGAAGATCAGGAAGCGGGGGCCGTCGAGCTGCGCCAGAGCGGCGGCGACGGGGATCGCGGCATCCGTTCGGTCGCCGGCAAAGCCCGCGCCGGAGCCGATGCGCACCATGTCCACCATCCCGCGTCCTCCGTGCCGTCCCTCTGCGGGGACGTTCGGGAAGGCTGGGGGAAGATATTCATCGCGTCAAATAATGTGTATATATGATTTCATAGGATGAACATATGAATCTCACGGTCCGCCAGCTCGAAGTCTTCGCTTGCGCCGCCCGCGCCATGAGCTTCACCCAGGCGGCGCAGCAGCTCGGCATTTCGCAGCCGGCTTTGTCCGAGAGCATCCGGCGCATGGAGACCGAGCTCGGCTTCCGCCTGTTCGACCGCACCACGCGCCGGCTCGCTCTGACCCAGCAGGGCCGCGCGCTCGCCGGCCTCGCGGAGGAGGTGGCGCGCGACGTCCGCGACGGGCTGCGCGACATCGCCGAGCGCGGCGGCCGCCGGCCGCGCGTGACCATCGCCCTTCTGCCCTCGATCGCCGCCGCGCTGCTGCCGGCGGCGGCGGACGCGCTGCGCCGTTCCTTTCCGGATGCCGAGCTTTCGGTCTGCGACGTGCCGCATGAACGGGCGGTGGGGCTCGTCGAGGACGGCATCGCCGACATCGCCGTGACCATGCGGCCGGCCAGCGACCTGCTCGCCTATGAGCCGCTCGGTGCCGACCGGGCGCATCTCCTGATGCGGCGCGGCCATCCGCTCGCCGGGCGCGGGCCGATCGCCTGGGGCGCGCTGGCCGGGCACAGCTTCGTCGCGCTCGCCCGCAGCACCTCGGTCCGCAAGCTGGTGGATGGCGGGCTCGCGGCGGCGGATGTCGCGGTGCAGCCGCGCTTCGAGGTCGAGCAGATCCCCTCCGCGGTCGCGCTCGTCGCGGCCGGCCTCGGCGTCACGGCTCTCCCGGAACTGACCTTCGCCATGTTCCCGCGCCAGGGCCTCGCGACGCGGCTGCTCGTCCGCCCCCAGGTGTCGCGCGCCTTCGGCCTGCTGACGCGCGCAGAGCGCGCGCTGTCGCCGGCCGCCGCATCTCTGGCGGCGGGCCTGCGGGCGGCGGCCAATGCATCGCGGCCATTGATCGGCGGCGGCCGGACGGCTACTCAGCCGGCATAGACCGACCGCGCCCTCAGGGACCGGGATCTTCGCGAGGAGGCCGAGGGAGCAGCCATGCCGTCCGACAAAGACATTCTTCTCGCTTTGTTCGAGGCCGCGCTCGGCGCGGCGCTGCCCGAGGGCAAGTTCAAGGACCGGCTCCCGGCGCCGCCCAAGGGGCGGACCCTGGTGCTCGGCGCCGGCAAGGCCTCGGCCCGCATGGCGCGCGCCTTCGAGGCGGAATGGGGCCGACCCTGCGAGGGCCTGGTCGTCACCCGTTACGGCCATGGCTGCGCGACCCGGCAGATCGAGATCGTCGAGGCCGCCCATCCGGTGCCCGACGCGGCCGGGCAGGACGCGGCGCGGCGCATCCTGGCGCTCGCGCGCTCGGCCGGGCCGGACGACCTCGTCGTCTGCCTGATGTCGGGCGGCGCCTCGGCGCTGCTCACCGCGCCGGCGGAGGGGCTGACGCTCGAAGACAAGCAGGCGCTCAACACGGCGCTGCTGAAGTCCGGCGCCCCCATCGGGGTGATGAACAAGGTGCGCAAGGCGGTCTCGGCCATCAAAGGCGGCCGGCTCGCTGCCGCCATCGCGCCCGCGCGCTGCGTCACCTATCTGATTTCCGACGTGCCGGGCGACGATCCCGGTGCGATCGGCTCCGGCCCGACCATCCCCGAGGCGTCCGATCCCGCCGCCGTGCTCGCTTTGATGCGGCGCTACGGCGTGCCGGTGTCGCCGCAGGTGGAACAGGTGATCCGCGCCAACCGGGTGGGCGGCGATCCCCTGCCCGGGCAGGAGGTCCATATGATCGCGACCCCGTTGATGGCGCTCGAGGCCGCCGCCGCGAAGGCCCGCGATTTCGGCCTCGCGCCGCTCATCCTCGGCGACGCGATCGAGGGCGAGGCGCGGGAGGCGGCGACGGTGTTCGCCGGCATAGCGCGCTGCGCCGCAGCCCATGGCCGTCCGCTGGCGGCGCCGGGCGTGCTGCTCTCGGGCGGCGAGACCACGGTGACGGTGCGCGGCACGGGCCGGGGCGGGCGCAATGTCGAATTCCTGCTCGCGCTCGCCGTCGCCTTAAGCGGCGCGCCGGGCGTCTCGGCGATCGCCTGCGACACCGACGGGGTCGACGGGACCGAGGACAATGCCGGCGCCTGGTTCGATTCGACCGTGCTCGCCGCGGCGGAACAGGCCGGCCTCTCCCCGGTCGACCGGCTCGACGACAATGACGGCTACGGCTTCTTCGCCGCCCTCGGCGGGCTGGTGAAAACCGGCCCGACCCTCACCAACGTCAACGATTTTCGGGCGATACTGGTGCGCTGACAGGCGGCGGATGCCGCAGGCGTGCCGGCTTATGTTTTTGCAGTGCAGCAGATCTGCAAAAATTGCAGGAGCCGGCCAAGTCCCTCATTCCATAAATGAAACGGCCGTTTGAATACCACGGGCCGCCCGACCCCATACGGAAGGCGTCTTGACCCATGTTGCGCCGCACATAAGTTGAGCGCGGGGATAGGGGGCAGTGGGAGAGACGGTATGCACGCCGTGCCGCACGACACAGCACCCCCGGTCATCCGTCGCCTCTGGCCCGGAGAAGGGCCGCGGCTGCGCGATCATCTTCTGCGCCTCGACGCGGAGAGCCGCCGCACCCGGTTCGGCTCGACCGTGTCGGATGCCTTCATCGTCCACCATGCCGAGCGGGCCTTCACCGCGGGCGCCGTGATGCTCGGCGCCTTCGTCGATGGCGACCTGCGCGCGGCGGCGGAGATCTATCCCCTGACCGCCTTGCTCGCCTCCGAGGCGGAGGCCGCGTTCAGCGTCGAGACGGCGTACCAGAATCACGGCTTCGGCACGCTGCTGATGGCGCGCGTGGTTCTTGCCGCCCGCAATCGCGGGATCCGCACGCTGCAGATGAACTGCCTCGCTTATAACCGGCCGATGCAGCAGGTGGCGCGCAAGTTCGACGCGGTGCTGGCGTTCGACAGCGATTGGGTCGTGGCCGAGCTGAAGGCACCATTCCCGACCGTCTTCTCGATGGCCGAGGAGGCCGATGCCGAGGCGCGCGGCGTCGCCGGCGCGATCGTCCAGGCGCAGCGGGCGGCGGCCGGCCGCATGATGCGGGTTCTGCTGCCGGAGCCAGCGGCGGCCTGATCAGTGCACCTCGGTCTTCGACAGCAGGTTCACCATCAGCACGCCAACAATGATGAAGCCGAGGCCGACGATCGCCGGCAGATCGAGCCTCTGGCCATAGCGCCACCAGCCGATGAAGGCGACCAGCACGATGCCGACGCCCGACCAGGTGGCATAGGCGATGCCGACCGGAATGGTCTTCAGCGTCACCGACAGGCAGACGAAGGCGACGAGATAGCCGACGACCACGACGATCGTCGGGCCGATCCGCGTGAAGCTCTCGGCCGCCTTCAGCGAGGTCGTGGCGGCGACTTCTCCGAGGATCGCCAGGAACAGCGCGAAATAGTGCATTCCGCTCTCAGTGCGAGACCGATTTTGAGAGCAGGTTCACCACCAGAACGCCGGCGATGATCAGACCGAGCCCGACGATCGCCGCGAGGTCGAGCTTCTGGCCGTACAGCACCGCGCCGATGCCCGCGACCAGCACGATCCCCACCCCCGACCACAAAGCGTAGGCGATGCCCACAGGCAGCGTGCGTAGGGTCAGCGACAGGCAATAGAAGGCGATGGCGTAGCCCACCACGACGATGATGGAGGGAAGGGGCCGCGTGAACCCTTCCGCCGCCTTCAGCGCGGACGTGGCCACGACTTCCGCGACGATGGCGACGAACAGGATCAGATAGACCATGGCGCCATCAAGCGGGACGGCGCGGGCCGTGTCAATGGCGGTAAAGCCTTCGCGCGGTGGACTTTTCCGGTTTTCTCAATGGAAGTTGCGGCCTTTCGGCAAAGCCGAGCCCACGCTCGGCGCCGGCCGCGCCGGGAGGGGGGCGGGGGAAGCCGGCGCGGTCTGGCTCGGCGCGCTCTGGACGGGCGCGGTTTGGGCGGGCGCGGTCTTGGCGGGTGTGGTCTTGGGATGCGGCGCGCGGCGGCGGTCGGGGCCGCCGCCGCTGCGGCCGATGTCGGACGGCATGGTCGGGTCGATCCGGGCGCCTTCCGCCGCCACCTGTTCGAGCAGCGGGCTCCAGTCGGCGATATGGTCGGCGACGAGATGGATCACCCCGCTCTCGTTCTGCAGCCGGCCCTTCACCGCGATCAGGCGGGCGCCCATCACCGCCGGCCGGAAGGTCTCGAACAGGCGCGGCCAGACGATGACATTGGCCCAGCCGGTCTCGTCCTCGATGGTCATGAAGATGACGCCGCTGGCGGTGCCGGGACGCTGGCGCACCAGGACCAGCCCCGCCAGGGTCAGGCGCCGGCCGCTCGCCATCTCCGGCAGAAGGCCGGCGGGCGTCACGCCGCGCGCCGCGAGGCCGGTGCGCAGGAAGTGCACCGGATGGGCCTTCAAAGAGAGCTTCAGGTGGCGGTAATCGGCGATCACCTGCGCCCCCGGCGGCAGGACCGGCAGATCGACGTCTGGCTCGCGCGGCGTCGCGGCGGCGCGGAACAGGGGCAAATCGTCCTTGTCCCCGGCGCGGCGCAGGCCGCGCACCGCCCAGAGAGCGGCGCGCCGGTCGAGGCCGAGCGAGCGGAAGGCGTCGGCATCGGCGAGCCGCTCCAAGGCGGCCGGCGCGAGCCCGGTGCGCAGCCACAGATCGCGCACGCTGTCATAGCCGGCGCCGCGGCAGGCGGCGAGCTGCACGCCGTCCGTCTCCCGCAGCCCGTCCACCTGCCGCAGGCCGAGGCGCACCGCATGGGTGGTGCGCAGATCCCCCGCCATCTCCCGGTGGCGGGGATGGAGGCGCGCCGCCGCCGTCTCCCGCGGCCCCTCCGGCTCGAGGGTGTGATCCCAGGCGGAAGCGTTGACATCCACCGGCCGCACCGCGACGCCGTGCTCCTGCGCGTCGCGCACCAATTGGGCGGGGGCATAGAAGCCGAGCGGCCAGGCGTTCAGCATGCCGGCCAGGAAGACGTCGGGATAGTGGCACTTGATCCAGGCCGAGCAATAGACCAGCAGCGCGAAGCTCTCGGCATGGGAGCGCGGGAAGCCGTAGGAGCCGAAGCCCTCGATCTGCTTCCACAGGCTCTCGGCGAAGTCCGCCGCATAACCCTTCTGCGTCATGCCGCGGATCAGCTTGTCATGGAACGTGCCGATCGTGCCGACGCGCTTGAAGGTCGCCATGGCGCGGCGCAACTGGTCCGCCTCCTCCGGCGAGAAGCCGGCGCCGACGATCGCGATCTGCATCGCCTGTTCCTGGAACAGCGGCACGCCGAGGGTCGGGCCGAGCACCTCTTCGAGTTCGCGGGAGGGATAGGCGACCGGGTCGAGCCCCTGGCGGCGGCGCAGATAGGGATGGACCATGCCGCCCTGGATCGGGCCGGGACGCACGATCGCGACCTCGATCACCAGATCCTCCATCCGCTCCGGCCGCAGGCGCGGCAGCATGGTCTGCTGGGCGCGGCTCTCGACCTGGAACACGCCGACCGAATCGGCGCGCCGGAGCATGGCATAGACCGCCGGATCGTCCTGCGGGACGCTGCCGATGGTCGGGTGGCGCGCGCCATAATGGCCTTTGAGGAGGCCGAAGCATTTCTGGATCGCGGTGAGCATGCCGAGCGCCAGAATGTCGACCTTCAAGAGGCCCACCGCCTCCAGATCGTCCTTGTTCCATTCCAGGATCGGCCGCGCCTCCATCGCCGAGCGGGTCAGCGGCACGGTCTCGTCGAGCCGGTCGTGGGTCACCACCATGCCGCCGACATGCTGGGAGAGATGGCGCGGAAAGGCGATCAGCGCCCGGGTCAGGTCGAGCACCTGTGCCAGCCGCCGGTCGGTGGGGTCGAGCCCGAGGCGGCGCGCCTCGGCGTCCCGCACCCCGTCCGAGGACCAGCCCCAGACCGTGCCGGCGAGCGCGCCGACCGTATCCTCCGACAGGCCGAACGCCTTGCCGACCTCGCGCACCGCCGAGCGGGTGCGGTAGGTGATGGTGGTGGCGGCGAGCCCGGCATGGGCGGCGCCGTAGCGGTCATAGACGAATTGCAGAACCTCGCCGCGCCGCGCGTGCTCGAAATCGATGTCGATGTCGGGCGGCTCGTTGCGGTTGCGCGAGATGAAACGCTCGAACAGCAGCGACGAGCGCATCGGGTCCACCTCGGTCAGGCCGAGGCAGAAGCACACCGCCGAATTCGCCGCCGAGCCGCGCCCCTGGCAGAGGATGCCGCGGCCGCGGGCGAAGCGGACGATCTCGTCCACGGTGAGGAAATAGGGGGCATAACCGAGGTCGCCGATCAGCGCGAGTTCGTGGGCGAGGGCACGCATCACCTTGTCGGGCACGCCGCCGGGATAGCGCCGCGCCGCGCCGGCATGCGCCAGGGAATCCAGCGCCGCCTGCGGCGAGGCGAAGCCGGCGCGCGCCTCGCGGGGATAGCTGGGCTTCAGATCGTCCAGCGAGAAGCCGAGGCGCGAGAAGAAGGCGAAGGTCTCCGCCACCGCCTCGGGCACGGCGCGGAACAGGCGGGCCATTTCCGCCGGCGGCTTGAGATGGCGCTCGGCATTGGCCTCCAGCAGCCGGCCGGCGGCATCGAGCGTCACATGGTGCCGGACGCAGGTCAGCACGTCGTGCAGCGCCCGGCGCTCGGGCGCGTGATAGAGCACGTCGCCGACCGCCAGAAGCGGCAGGCCGGTGGTGCGGCCGAGGTCGGCGAGCCGGGCGAGGCGGCGGCCGTCGTCGCCCCGGCGGGGCATGGTGGCGGCGAGCCAGAGACGGCCGGGCGCCGCTTCCTTCAGCCGGCCGAGCAGCCGCGCAAACGCCTCCGCCCAGCGGCGCGGCGGCAGGACGGCGAGGCACAGGCCCTCCTGCCAGTCCAGCAGATCGGCCAAAGTGAGCAGGCAATCGCCCTTCTCGGCCCGCATATTGCCCGCCGTGAGCAGGCGGCAGAGCCGGCCATAGGCGGCGCGGTCGGTGGGATAAGCGAGCAGGTCCGGCGTGCCGTCGCAGAAGCCGAGCCGGGCGCCGACCGCCAGCGCGACCCCCGCCGCCTTGGCCTGGGCGTGCGCCCGCACCACGCCGGCCAGCGTGTTGCGGTCGGCAAGGCCGATCCCGCGATGGCCGAGCGCCTGCGCGGTGAGGACATATTCCTCCGGATGCGAGCCGCCGGCGAGGAAGGTGAAATTGCTGGTGGTGGCCAGCTCGACATAAGGCGGCGGGGCGGACGTCATGAGAGGCGGCGCGCCGGGCGCGCGGGCCGAGGCCGCGCCCTGTTCGCCGGTGTCCTGCCCGGCCATGTCCCGTTCGGCAGAGTCGCAGGCGGCGGGGCCGCGTCCGGCCGGGCGGCACCGGACGTCGCCCACCGCCGGAGCGAGGGACCAAAGGCCGGCCCAGAGGACGGGGCGGAAGACCGGCCTGTCATCCGAACAGCCCGTGCACGTACCAAGCGGGGTGGGCCGTCTCGGTGCCGAACAGGCCGGCGCGGAACAGCCACAGGCGGCGGCCCGCGGTGGTCTCCACGCGGAAATAGTCGCGCGTCGGGGACAGGCCGGGCTCGCGCCACCAGGGCGCGGCGATCCGCTCCGGGCCTTCCGCGACCGCGACCTGATGCAGCAGCCGGCGCCAGCGGAAGCGCACCGGCGGGCCGTCCGGCACTTCGGCCACCGCCTCCACCAGTTCCGGCCGGTCGAACAGGCGCGGCGGGCGGGCGGGGCCGGCGAGGTCCGGGGGCGGCGGATCCGGCCTGTCCGGCGCGGCCCGCCGCGCGCTCTGCGCCGGCACGAGACGACAGGCGGCCTCGGGACAATGCGCGTCCTCCAGCCGCGGCACCGTGACGGCGCCGCCGCCGAGCCGCGCCGCCAGGCGGTCGACCAGCGCATCGAGCGCGGCCGCATCCGCCTGCCCGGCATCGAAACTGTCCTGGTGCGGGGCGAGCGGCTCGGCGAGCGGGGCGGAGAGCCGCAGCAGGTCGAAGCCGAAGCCGGGATCGAGGCTGCCCAGCGCCGCGACCTTCTCGGCGAACAGGCGCTGGACGATGGCGGGATCGCGCAGCGGCCGGGCGGTGCCGACCGACAGGCGCGTCACCGCGCCGTCCACCCGGAACAAAGCGAGGTCGAGCCGCCGCGCGCCGAGCCCGGCGCGCTCCAGCGCGGCGGCGAGCGTGCCCGCCAGATGCCGGGCGATCCCGAGCACGTCCGCGCTGCGTTCGATCGGCTCGGCGAGCGCCTTCTCGGCGCTGAAGCGGGGCGGCGGCAAACGATGGTCGAGCCCCGGCCGCGCCGCCCCCGTCAGCGCGTCGAGCCGGGCGAGGACGTCCGCTCCGAAGCGCGCGGCGAGCGGGGCGCGGGGCTTGTCCATGAGGTCGCCGAGCCGGGCGAAGCCGAGCCGGGCGAGGGCGGCCTCCACCGCCGGCGGGCTGCGCAAGGCGGCGAGCGGCAGCGGCGCGAGCACCCCGGCGAGATCGGCGTCTTCCGGCACCAGACTGGCCGGCCGGCCGGAGAAGCGGGCGAAGGCGGCGGCCGCGGCCGGCGTTCCGGCGATCGCCGCGCGGGCGGAAAAGCCGGTGGCGACGACCCGACCGCGCAGGTCGCGCAGCAGGCCCCGCTCGCCGCCGAACAGATGGGCGCAGCCCGCAATGTCGAGCAACAGCCCGTCGGGCGGATCGAGGGCGAGCAGCGGGGTATAGCGCTCGCAGGCATCGGCGAAGCCGGCGAGGGTCCGGGCATCCGCCTCCGGGGCGTGCGGGGCGACCGCGAGCGCGGGGTGGCGCGCCCGGGCATCGGCCAGCGACAGGCCGGGCTGGAGCCCGAGCGCGGCCGCCGCCCGGTTCAGCGCGACGAGCCGCAGCGCCCCGCGCTCCGGCGCCACGGTGGCGCGCGGGGCGGCCCGGGCCTCAGGCGCCAAGGGCCGTTCGATGCGGTCCGTCGACAGGCGCTCCAGCCACAGGCCGAGATAGCGGCGCGGCGCCGGGGAGGACAATTCGGGGCTCATGCCGCGCCTCCCGGGGCGGAGCGGGCGCGAAGCCGCCCGCGCGGAGCTCCAGCTCCCATTCCCCCGGCGGGCCGAGGCGGTTGCGGGTGAGGGCGGCCGACAGGCAGACCGGCCCCAGCCCGCCATAGGCGTCCTGCGGCCGGCTGGGGCGGGGAGCGATCAGCCAGCGGGTCGCCGCCGCGCAGGGCGCGGAATCGCGCGCCTGACGCAGCAGGAGGCTCAGCGTGCCGCCGGCGCGGGCGGCCAAAGCCAGGCGCCGCGTCGCCGTGAGCAGATCGGGCACAGGCGCGGCCGTCTCGCCCAGAACCGCCGACAATCCCACGCATCTCGAAGCCTCCTCCATCACCAGCAGGACGTCCTGCGTCCTGCGCACACGCACCAGAAGGATCCGTCCTTCGGGCAGCCCCATTTCGGCGAGGCCGGGTCCGTAAAGCCCGCCGGCCTCGAAGCCGGCGAGGTCCTGCTGCACGACCAGGACCGGGCGGCGCCGGAGCCGCGCCGCCATCGCCGCGAGGCCGAGCCCGAAGGCCGCCAGCGTTGCCTCGGCGCCGATCGCGGCGGCGGCCGCCTCGTGCAGCGTGCCGAAGGCGAGCCCGCCGCCGAGCGACCGGTCGAGGTCCGCGACCCCGAAGGCGAGCCGCCTCCCGTCCGCAGGTCCGGGATCCGCGCCGTCTTGGCCCGCGCCGTCTTGGTCCGGGCCGTCTTGGCCTGTGCCGTCTTGGCCTGTGCCGTCTTGGTCCGGGCCTTCCAGGTTCCGCCCGGGACGCTCCGGCCCGTCTCCCGCCGGAGCGTCCCGGGCCGGGGTGTCCCGGCCGGGGGTGTCGCGCTCGGGGTTTGCCGGGCTTGCCTCCGGCGCCCGCCGGTCCGGGGCCGACGCGTCGTTCGGTCCCGCGCCGGCCACCGCCCAGCCCGGCCCGACCGCCGCGATCCGGCCGCTTGCCGCGATGGCGGCAATGCGGCGCCGCAGCCCCGCAATCTCCGCCATGCTCGGAGGGGACATCCGCTCACTCTCGCTTTTGTTCTCTATTTGTTCCTATAGATTCCGGAAGGCGGGGGGAGAGTCAAGGCGCGGTGGGCCGGCGAAATTGACGCCGGGGACTGGGGCCGCCATATGTCAATGCACCAGGCAAGAGGACATCATCGTGCGTGCATCCGGGATCCACCCGTCTGCCGGCGCAGGAGCCCCGCCCGCGGGAGGGCCGGAGGAGCGGCGGCACTTCGCCATCGCGCGGGCTCGGGCGGCTACCGACACCCTGTTGCAGCTGGGGGTGAGGGTGCAGGTCATCGGCTCGCTCGCGAAAGGCTGTTTCGGCCCCGGTTCGGATGTCGATCTGCTTGTCCTCGACTGTCCTCGCGCCCTGAAATACACCATTGAGGGCCTCGTCGAGGACTGTCTGCAGGGGCTTGCCTTTGATCTCGTCTATTTCGACGAAATTCCTCCCCACAAAGTCGACCGCTTCTTAGAAGGAGCGGTCGATGCGCGGCATCTTCGTTGATATCGAGAATGAACTCATCGATATCGCGCACGAGGTGGAGATGCTGGCGCGTGGCACCGAAATCTACATAAATCAGGAAGAAAAGGCCGAGCCGGCGCTGGCTTGGCTCCTGGTCCAGGGATTGGCGTCCGGTGTCGAGAAAGTCTACACCGGCTGCGAACGTGTGATGTCGATGATCGCCCGGGGCATCGACAATGCGAAGATCGAGACCGAGGATGGGTGGCACATCTCGCTGCTGAAGCGCATGGCGCATCCTTTTCCCGAAATCCGGCCGGCGGTGATTGAGCAGGATACCTATCGGGCGCTCGATCGGCTGCGCGCTTTTCGTCACCGGCAGCGCAACGTTTATGGCCTGGGGCTGGACGCGGATATCGTGCTTGAGCGGGCGCTTGAAACAACGCATGTCTTCGGCCGGTTCCGTGACGATCTGGAAGCGTTCCTGCGGCGGCAGCCATCCGGCTGAGCCATCCCTTCCACGCCCGGATGCCTTTTCACCCCTTCGCCGTTCCCGTCGTGGCGGCGGCGTCCGCCTGGGCGTCCTCCATCCGGTCGAGCCGGCGCAGCGGCGGCCACAGCCAGGCGCCGAGCGCGGTGACGCCGAGAATGGCGAGGCAGCCGGTGACCACGGCCGGCACCACGCCGATCAGCCCGCCCATCACCCCGGCGCGGAAATCGCCGAGTTCGTTCGAGGCGCTGACCACCACCTGGTTCACCGCATTCACCCGGCCCTGCATGGCGTCGGGGGTGGCGAGCTGGACCACGGTCGTGCGCACCACCACGCTCACCATGTCGGCGGCGCCGGCGATCGCCAGCGCGCCGCAGGACAGGAGCAGATTTTCCGACAGGCCGAACACCAGCGTGCCCAGCCCGTGCACCGCCACCGCCACCAAAAACAGCGGCCCGGCGCGGCGCTGCAGCGGCCGGCGGGCGAGGGCGAGCGCCATCAGCACGGCGCCGAGCGCCGGCGCCGCGCGCAGCATGCCGAGCCCGGCCGGGCCGACATGCAGGATGTCCTTGGCATAGACCGGCAGCAGCGCCACCACTCCGCCCAGCAGCACGGCGAACAAATCGAGCGCGATGGCGCCGAGCAGAAGCGGCTTGCGCCAGACGAACCGGATGCCCTCGATCACCCGCTCCAGGGTCGAGATGCCGCCGCCCGCCGGCCCCGGCAGGGCGGCCGGCACCTGCATCCGCCACCAGATCAAGGCGGCGAACAGGCTGACCGCGGTGATCGCGCCATAGGCGACCTGCTGGCCGAGCAGAAGCAGCAGCCCGGCCACCGCCGGCCCCGCGATCAAAGCGAACTGCCCCATGCTGGACGCCCAGGCGATGCCGGCCGACAGCCGCTCCGGCGGCAGGATCTGCGGCAGCAAGGCCGGCACCGCGACCCGGTTGAAGGCGGCGCCGACGCCGAACAGCGCGGTCGCGGCGAGATAGGGCCAGACCTGCGCCACCCCGGCCCCGCTCAGCCCCAGGAAGGCGGCCGAGGCGCCGGTCAGGATCAGCGAGGACACGGTGAGAAGGAAGGACCGGCTCACCCGGTCGGCCCAATCGCCGATGATGAGGCCGAACAGCACCATGGGGATGAACATGGCGAGCCCGACATAGCCGAGCGCCACCGGATCGCCGCTGATCTCATAAATGTGCCAGCCCACCACCACCGCCTGCATGCGGGTGATCAACTGGCTGGAGAGCCGGCCCAGCAGATAGGCGCGGAAGCGCGGATCGCGGAGCGCATCGGCCGCCGCGTGCGGATCGCCGGAGGAGGAAACGGAGTTCAAGGGGACCTATGGAGCCGGGGCGCGGAGCGGGGTGCCTTTGCACGTTCGAAGCTCGCTTTACGCCTTCTCGCCAGGCCTCACAATTCGCGCCTGCTCATCTCAGGCGCAGTTTCGCGCCGAGGCTCCGCGACGCGGGGGAACGCGGTCTAAAATCCGCTCTGCATCTTTTTGTGAAGACGGGTCGCAGGCGCTTTGCCGCCGGACTCCAGAAATCTCCGGACGACCCTTACTTCCTCCTCGGACAGTTCGGCGCAGGACGTCGGGCCGGAGGGATCCTGCAGGAGATGGAACCCGTACCGCTGCTTTGCCTCGGGCGGACCGGATATCCGTTGGCGAAAGACCCGATCCATCGAACACCCTCAGGCTGCGCGCGCCCCGAGACTAAGCCAGCCTCGGGAAAAGGGAAGGCCCGCGCAGCGGTCGCCCGCTCAGCGTTCGGTGAGCTTCAGCTCGATGCGGCGGTTGCGGGAGAGGGCGTCTTCCGCCGTGCCGCTGTCGATGGGCTGGTATTCGCCGAAGCCGGCGGCGATGAGGTGCTGCGGCTGCACGCCCTTGCTGATGAGATATTGCACCACCGCGATCGCGCGGGCGGCCGACAATTCCCAGTTGGAGGGGAATTGCGGGGTGGAGATCGGCCGGCTGTCGGTGTGCCCGTCCACCCGCAGCGCCCAATTGATGTCGGGCGGGATCTGCTTTTCGAGGTCGAGGATCGCACTCGCGAGCTGGTCGAGCGCCGGCAAGGCTTCCGGCCGCGGGGTCGCCGCGCCGCGGTCGAAGAACACTTCCGACTGGAACACGAAGCGGTCGCCGACGATGCGGATGTCCGGGCGGTTGCCGAGGATCTGACGCAGGCGGCCGAAGAATTCGGAGCGGAAGCGGCTCAGTTCCTGCACCCGCTGCGCCAGCGCGACGTTCAGCCGCCGGCCGAGATCGGCGATCTTGGTCTGGCTCTCCTGGTCGCGCTTCTCGGACAGATTGAGCGCCTCCTCCAGCGCCGCCATCTGCCGGCGCATCGCGGAAATCTGCTGGTTGAGCAGTTCGATCTGCGCCAGCGCGCGCGCCGCCGCGTCGCGCTGCATGTCGACTTCGCGCGACAGCGCCCGCTCGCGCGAGAGGTCCGGGCCGGCCGGGGCGGTGACGATCTGGCCGCGCAGCCGGTCCCGCTCGGCCTCGGTGGCGGAAAGGTTCGCCCGCAGCGCGCTCAGCTCGCCCTCCGCGGTCTGGCCGCTCGCCCGCTCCAGCGACAGAAGTTCGGTCAATTGCCGGATCTGCGCCTGCAGGCGCTGGAGCACGTTGTCCTTGCCCGACATTTCCTGGGTCAGGAAGAACTGGGTGATCATGAACACCGAGAGCAGGAAGATGAAGACCAGGAGCAGGGTGGACAGCGCGTCCACGAAACCGGGCCAGTAATCGATGGTGCGCTCGCGCCCGCGCCGTCCCAGGGCCATGGCTCAGACCCTCCGCGCGGGCGGGGTGTTCTCGGCCTCGAGATTGTCGAGGCTCTGGTCGAGCCGGTCGACGATGCGCCGCAATTCGTGCTGCTGGGCGCTCTGGACCTCGATCATCTGCTTCATCAGGGCCTGTTCGGACCGCATATGGGTCACCAGGCCCTGGAGGCTTTCGGCGAGATGCGCCATGGCGCTGGTCACGCGCTGCGAGCCGGCTTCCGTCATGGTCCGCTGCAGCCGGTCGATCGCCTCCACCAGAGGTTCGATCGGCACGGCCGGGGGCGGCGGTAGAGCGAGCGGGACGGGGGTGGCTTCGGCCGGCGTGGCGACCGGCTCCGGCAGGCGCTCGCGGGCGCCGGGCGCGGGCGGGCCGACGAAAGTGCCTTCGCCGATGTCGCGCACCGTGGTCGAGAGCCAGTCTTCGAGATCGGTGTAGAAGCGATTCTGCGCCTGGCCCGCCTGCAGATCGAGGAAGCCGAGGACCAGCGAGCCGGCGAGGCCGAACAGCGAGGACGAGAAGGAGATGCCCATGCCGCCGAGCGGTGCGGCGAGGCCCCGCTTGATTTCCTCGAACACCGAGCCGCTGTCGGGCCGGATCTCCAGCGCGCCGATCACATTGCCGATCGAGGAGACGGTTTCGAGCAGGCCCCAGAAGGTGCCGAGCAGGCCGAGGAAGACCAGGAGGCCGGTGAGATAACGCGCCGTGTCGCGCGCCTCGTCGAGGCGCGTGCCGATGGAATCGAGGATCGAGCGCATCGTCGTCTGCGAAATGCTCATCCGGCCGACCCGGTCGCCGAGCAGCGAGGCCATGGGCGCGAGCAGCGTCGGCGCCCGCGACACCGCGAGGCCGGGATCGGCGAGGCGGAAGGAATTGACCCAGTCGACCTCGGGAAACAGCCGCGCCACCTGGCGGATCGCGAGGATGATGCCGATCGCCAGAACCCCGAAGATCACCCCGTTGAGGCCGGGATTGTTCATGAAGGCATCGAGGATCTGCTGGTACAGCACCGCCGCGAGCGCCACGCACAAAGCGAGGAACACGATCATCCGGACCAGGAAGATGCGAGGGGAGGAGACCTTTACGAATGGATCGACACTGCGCGCCATGTGTGTTCCCGCAACCCCTTCCGACGGTGCGGACTATGGCACAGATGGGCAGGAATGACACCCGCAGGCTTGCCGGCCCGCGCGCGCGCCCTCCGGCCCGGCATGCGGCCGGCGCGCGGAGCGCGTTACGCGCCGCCGAGCGCCGCGAGCAGGTCGCGCCGCATGTCTTCGTTGCCGGCGAGGATCTCGCCCTTCTCGAGCACCTTGTCGCTGCCGTCCAGGGCGCAGACGAGGCCGCCGGCTTCGCGCACGATGATCATGCCCGCCGCCATGTCCCAGGCGCACAGATCGCGCTCCCAGAAGGCGTCGAACCGGCCGGCGGCGACCCAGGCGAGGTCGAGGGCGGCCGATCCGGTGCGGCGCAGCCCCGCCACCTTGGTCTGGACCGCCGCCAGCTCCCGGTTGAAGCGGGCATGGTCGCCGCGGCCGAGATGCGGCAGGCCGCAGCACACCACGGCGTCCGACAGGGTGCGGCGCGCCGCCACCCGGATGCGGCGGTCGTTGAGGAAGGCGCCCTGGCCCTTCTCGGCGACATAGAGTTCTTCGGTCGCCGGATTGAAGATCACCCCGGCATACGGCACGCCGTTGCGCACCAGCGCGAGCGAGATCGCGAACAGCGGGATGCCGTGCAGGAAATTGGTGGTGCCGTCGAGCGGGTCGACGACCCATTCATTGGAGATGTCGGTGCCCTCGACCCGGCCGCGCTCCTCCATCAGGAAGCTGAAACCCGGCCGCACCCGCGACAATTCGGCAAACAGCAGGTCCTCGGCCTTGCGGTCGGCGGCGGTGACGAAATTCGCCGGCCCCTTGGTCGAGACCTGGAGATTTTCGACCTCGCCGAAATCGCGGGCCAAGGCGCGCCCGGCCTTGCGCACGGCCTGGACCATAACGGTGATGAGCGGGGTACGGATCATGGGTCATTCCTGCGCGGCGCGGATCGGGCCGCACGCGGCAGCCGAAGTGCAGGCGCCCCTGTGCCTGCCCCGCCTTCTCCCGTCAAGGGACGCCGCCGCAATGCAGGCCTGCGGCGGACGGCCGTCTCGCCGGCGCGGGTGCTATAAAGCGGGCGCCGGCGCGTTTTCCGCCCAGCGGCGGGCGGTGGCCTCGGCGCGCTTGCGGTCGGCGGGCGGCAGCGTGTCCACCAATTGGTCGAGATAGGGATCGGCGAGGCCCCGTCCCTTGGCGAGCAGATGCCAGGCGGCCGCCATGGTCCGGTCCTGGGGCACGCCGCGCCCCGCCGAAAGCAGGCGGGCATAGCGGTTCTGCGCGATCGCATTGCCGGAGAGCGCCGCCTTGCGGAACAGCCGCGCGGCGGCCGCCTCGTCCTTGGTGACGCCGGTGCCGTTGAACAGGGCGATGGCATATTCCACCTCCGCCGTGATGTGGCCCTGCAGGGCCGCCTCGTGCAGCAGGGCCATGGCGGCGGCGCGGTCGGGGGCGACGCCATTGCCTTCGCGCAGCAGCACGGAGAGCGCGTATTGCGCATCGGACACGCCGGCATCGGCCGCCAGCCGGAACCATTTGGCGGCCGCCGGCAAATCGGAGACGACGCCCCGGCCTTGCATATAGAGCAGGCCGAGATTGTAGGCGGCGGGGCCGTGGCCCTTCTGGGCCGCGTCCTCGAACCATTTGGCGGCTTCCATGTCGCTTTGCGTCAGGCCGTGGCCGCTCAGCGCCATCATGCCGAGCGCGAACATGGCGTTGGTATCGCCGTCCTGGGCGGCGCGCCGGTAATATTCCGCGGCGCGCGGCGGATCGTAGGGCACGCCGAAGCCGCGCGCATAGAGTTCGCCGAGCAGCGTCATCGCCGCCGGGTCGCGGCCCGCGCGCACCCGCTTCAGCGCCTCGAGGGCGGCCGTGATGTAATAGCCGCTCTGATAGGCGCCGAAGGCGATGTCGGACCCCGGCACCGGCGGCGTGATGTCGGGGTTGAGCACGAGATTGGGAAGCGCCGGCGCCGCCGGCTTCACGCCGCGGGTCTCTGGCGCGCCCGGCAGCGGGGTCGCCGGCTGTGCGGCGGGCGCCTGGACGCTGGTCGGGCTGCGGGCCGGCTCGGGGGCCTGGCCGGCGGGCGCCGGCTTCGAGGTCTGGCCGGCAGGTGCCGGCTTCGAGGTCTGGCCGGCGGCCGCCGGCTTGGAATCGGACGGCCTTGCCGGGGCGCCGGTCTGCGCCGAAGCCGGGCCTTGGAGCAGCAGGAGGGCGGCGAGCGCGAGCGCCGGACGGGCGCCGGCATGCCTCATGGCCGGACCCTGCGCGCCGCCGCCACGCGCGCCTGCGCCGCCGCGACCGCCGCGGCATCGAGCCCCGGCCCGGTCAGCGCGACGAAGTCCGCGCCCGCGGCGGCGAGCGCGCCGGCTTCGTCGGCGGAGGTCGCGATACCGACGCAGGGCACCTCGAACAGTTCGGCCCACCATTCGATCGCGTCGAGCGTGTGCGCGAACGCGCCCGGCAGGTCGCCGAACAGGACATAATCCGCCCCGGCTTCGCCGGCCTCCATCGCGTCGTGGCGGGTGGCGAGGCCCCCGGCGCCGGCGATCCGCGCCGGCTTCAGCGCCGGCAGCGCGGCGCGCAGGTCCGCGAGACCGGAAAAATGCGCGCCGTCGAGATCGTGGCGCGCGGCAAGGTCGGCCCGGCCGTCGCAGAGCAGGGCCGCCCCCGCGGCCTGGACGCGCGCGGCGAGGGCTCCGAGCCGCAAGGCGTCGTCCGCCCCGTCCGCGCCTTGCGCGATCACGGCTGCGACGTCGCCGGCGCGCAGCAGCGCGTCGGCCGCCTCCGCGGCGAAGCCGGGCGGCAGGATCAGCATCAGGCGGGGGACAGGCGGTGCGGCGGGCATGGCACGATCGGTCGGTCAGGAAACGGGCGAAAACGGGGCGGCCGGGACAAATCCGGCCCGCCGGGCGCCTGCTTCGCCCGTTCGGACGCGACGCACGCGCCCGGCGCCCGACATCCACCGGCTCTAGCTTCAGGGCACCGCCGAACGCAAGAAGGATCTTTCGGGTCGCGCGGCCGGGCGGCGCGACCGGGGGGCGCCATTCAAGCGCGCGAGACCGCCAGCTTGAGGCCGAACGCGATGAACAGCCCGCCGGTCACCCGGTCCAGCGCCTGGACCAGAGCCGGCCGGCTCAGCGCCCGGCGGAGCGGGACGGCGGCGCCGATGAGGACAGCGAACCAGAGCACGGTGAGCGCGACGTGCACCGCCGCCAGAAAGAACGAAAAGGCCGCCACGCTCGCGCCGGGCGGGATGAATTGCGGGAGGAAGGTGACGTAGAACACCCCGATCTTCGGGTTCAGCATGTTGGTGAGGAAGCCGCGCCGCCAGGCCGCCAGACCCTCGCGCCGGGCCGCGGGCGCATCGCTCGCCAGCGTCCGTCGCGGCCAGGCGAGCAGGGTCGCGCCGAGCCAGATCAGATAGCCGGCGCCGGCCCATTTCACCGCGGCATACGCGACTTCGGACGCCTGCAGCAGCGCGCCGAGGCCGAGCGACACGGCCGCGCCCCAGATCAGGCAGCCGGCGAGGATCCCGCCGGCCGCGAACCGGGCCGCGCGCGGCCCCTCGCACGCCGCGGTGCGCAGGACCATGGCGGTGTCGGCGCCGGGCGTCACCGTCAGGAGGGTGGCGGCCGCCAAAAAGGCGAGAAACAGCGCAGGATCAAACATTCCGGCTCCCGAGGCGGCGCGCCCGGCGCACCGGGGCTATCATGGCGCCGCGCCCCTTGGAAAAGCAAAACCCGCTGCGTCGGGGACGAAGCGGGTTTCGGAGTGCGGAGACGCCGGCGCGGAGAGGCCGGCGCGGCGCGGGCCGGTCAGGCGGCCTGCTTGCGCTCCTGCTCGGCCGACCATTGGCCGAGCGCGGCGAGCGAATTCATGCGGGCGCGGTGGGTGAAGGCGCTCTGCGCGGCGCCGACATTCTCGGCCTTGCCCGACCACGCCTTCTGCGGCGCGGCCTGGAGGGCGCGGCCGTAGGAATAAGTGAGCTTCCAGGGCAGGCCGCCCTGCTTCACCATGGCGTCGAGATGGGCGGTCGCCTCCTCGTCCGACTGGCCGCCGGACAGGAAGGCGATGCCGGGCACCGCCGAGGGGACGCACGCCTTGAGCACGCGAACCGTCTTCTCGGCGACCTCTTCGACCGCGACCTTGGACGCGGACTTCTTGCCGGGGACGATCATGTTGGGCTTCAGGACCATGCCTTCCAGGCGGACGCGCTGGTAATACAGCTCCTCGAACACCGTCTTGAGGGTCCATTCGGTGACGTCGTAGCAGCGCGCGATGTCGTGATCGCCGTCCATCAGCACTTCCGGCTCGACGATCGGGACGATCTGGTTTTCCTGGCACAGCGCCGCATAGCGGGCGAGCGCATGGGCGTTGGCGCGGATCGCGGTATAGCTCGGAATGCCCGCGCCGATATCGATGACCGCGCGCCACTTCGCGAAGCGGGCGCCGAGCTTGTAATAGTCCTTCAGCCGGCCGCCGAGGCCGTCCAGGCCCTCGGTGATCGTCTCGCCGGGGCAGAAGGGGAGGGGCTTGGCGCCGGCATCCACCTTGATTCCGGGGATCGCGCCGGCGGCCTCGATCAGCTGGACCAGCGGCGTGCCGTCCTTGGCCTTCTGGCGGATCGTCTCGTCGAACAGGATGACGCCGGAAATATAGTCCCGCATCGCGGGGGTGGTCCGGAACATCAGCTCGCGATAGTCGCGGCGATTGTCCTCGGTATTCTCGACGCCGATCGCGTCGAAGCGCTTCTGGATGGTCCCGGTGCTTTCGTCCGCGGCGAGGA
Source organism: Aquabacter spiritensis (assembly GCF_004346185.1). Taxonomy (GTDB): domain Bacteria; phylum Pseudomonadota; class Alphaproteobacteria; order Rhizobiales; family Xanthobacteraceae; genus Aquabacter; species Aquabacter spiritensis. The sequence goes on from NZ_SMAI01000004.1 coordinate 229,762, forward strand.
TTCCCTTGCCGTCAGCCACCATTTTCTGGGCGATCGCGTCGAGCTCAGCTGTGTTCATGGTCTCCACCATCCCTGGATGCCGCCTCGCGGCACGGTGTTCTGTGATCAGTCTAGCATTGCCGCGTCAGCGCCGCAGCGCCTCGACGCCCGGCAGCGCCTTGCCTTCGAGCCATTCGAGGAATGCGCCGCCCGCGGTCGAGACATAGGAGAAGCGCTCGGCCACCCCGGCCTGGTTGAGCGCCGCCACCGTATCGCCGCCGCCGGCCACCGCGAGCAGGAGCCCGGCTTCCGCGCGGTCGGCCACCGCGCGCGCCACCGCCACCGTCGCGGCGTCGAACGGCGGCAGTTCGAACGCGCCGAACGGCCCGTTCCACACCACGGTCTTCACCCGCTCCAGCTTGCCGGCGATCAGCCGCACCGTCTGCGGCCCGGCATCGAGGATCATCTCGTCCTCGGCCACCGCGTCGACGCCGACGACGCGGTGCGGGGCGTGCGCCTCGAACGCCTTGGCGACGACCACGTCGACCGGCAGGACGATCTCGCACCCCGCCGCCTTCGCGCTCTCGAGGACTTTGAGGGCGGTCGGGGCGAGGTCGTGCTCGCACAGCGACTTGCCCACGGCATAGCCCTGCGCGGCGAGGAAGGTGTTCGCCATGCCACCGCCGATGGCCAGGATATCGACCTTGGCGGTGAGGTTGCCGAGCAGTTCCAGCTTGGTCGACACCTTGGCGCCGCCGACCACCGCCAGAACCGGCCGCTCCGGGGCCTCCAGCGCCTTGGTCAGCGCGTCGAGCTCGCTTTGCATGGACCGGCCGGCAAAGGACGGCAGGCTGTGTGCGAGGCCCTCGGTGGAGGCGTGGGAGCGGTGGGCGGTGGAGAAGCTGTCATTGACATAGAGGTCGCCGAGCTTCGCCATCGCGGCGACGAAGTCCGGGGCGTTCTTTTCTTCGCCGGCATGGAAGCGGGTGTTCTCCAGCACCAGCACTTCCCCGGCGCCGAGCGCGGCAACCGCCTGCTCGGCGGAGGCGCCGATGCAATCGTCGACGAAACCGACCTTGGCGCCGAGCCGCTGCGCGACCGCCGGAACCAGGGGGGCGAGCGACTGGCTCGCATCGCGCCCTTTCGGGCGGCCGAAATGCGAGAGCAGGATCGCCCGGCCGCCGCGCGTGGTGATGTCGCGGATGGTGGGGAGGATCGCCTGGATCCGGGTGTCGTCCGTGACCCGCCCGTCCTCCATGGGAACGTTCAGGTCGACCCGGACCAGGACCCGCTTGCCGGCGAGGTCGGCGTCGTCGAGGGTGCGGAAAGCAGCCATGATGTCGGCTCCCGCGCGCCCGTCAACCGAGCTTTCCGAGGGCGACGGCGGTGTCCGCCATCCGGTTCGAGAAGCCCCATTCGTTGTCGTACCACGACATCACGCGCACCAGCGTCCCGTCCATCACCTTGGTCTGGTCCATGTGGAAGGTCGAGGAATGCGGGTCGTGGTTGAAGTCGATCGAGACGTTGGGCTCGAGCGTATAGTTCAGCACGCCCTTCAGCTCCTGCTCGGCGGCGCGCTTGATGGCGGCGTTGATCTCGGCGATCGAGGTCGCGCGCTTGGCGACGAATTTCAGGTCGATCACCGACACGTTCGGGGTCGGCACGCGGATCGAGACGCCGTCCAGCTTGCCGTTCAGTTCCGGCAGAACGAGGCCGACGGCCTTGGCGGCGCCGGTCGAGGTCGGGATCATCGAGAGCGCGGCGGCGCGGGCGCGGTAGAGGTCCTTGTGCACCTGGTCCAGCGAGGGCTGGTCGTTGGTGTAGGAATGCACCGTGGTCATGAAGCCGTGTTCGATGCCGACCGCGTCGTTCAGCACCTTGGCCACCGGGGCGAGGCAATTGGTGGTGCAGGACGCGTTGGAGACCACGACGTGCTCCTTGGTGAGCTTGTCGTGGTTGACGCCGTAGACCACCGTGATGTCCGCGCCGTCCGCGGGGGCCGAGACGAGGACGCGCCTCGCGCCCGCCGCGAGATGGGCGGAGGCCTTCTCCTTCGACGTGAAGATGCCGGTGCATTCCAGCGCGATGTCGACGCCGAGTTCCTTGTGCGGAAGCTGGGCGGGGTCGCGCACCGCCGTCACCTTGATCTTGCCCTGGCCGACGTCGATCGTGTCGCCGTCCACGGTTACCGTCGCGGGGAAGCGGCCGTGCACGCTGTCGTAGCGCAGCAGATGGGCATTGGTCTCCACCGGGGCGAGATCGTTGATCGCCACCACCCGGATGTCGGTGCGCCCCGATTCGATGATGGCGCGCAAGACGTTGCGCCCGATACGACCGAACCCGTTGATGGCCACCTTCACCGTCATGTCATCCTCCATGCGACGGCCCTCAAGGCCGATCGTCCATTTTCCACCGCGCCCCGCCGAGCGGCCGAGCGCGTTTCCCCGAAACCCGGAGCGTCAGGCCTGACGAAGCTGGGACAGAGCCGCTTCAACAACCGCCTGAGGCGTAATGCCGAAATGCGCGAAAAGTTCCTTGGCCGGCGCGCTGGCGCCGAAGCCGGTCATGCCGATGAAGGCGGCGTCCGAGCCGATCACCGCGTCCCAGCCCATGCGGATCGCGGCTTCGATGCCGACCCGCGCCCGCGCCGTGCCGATCACCCGCGCCCGCTCCTCGGGCGGCCGGGCGAGGAACAGTTCGAACGAGGGCACCGAGACGACGCGCGTGGCAACGCCCTGGGTTTCCAGAAGCGCCTGCGCCTCGACGGCGAGCGCGACCTCCGAGCCGGTTGCGAACAGCGAGACCTGCGCCGCGCCGTCGGCGGAACGCAGCTCGTACGCGCCCTCCGCGCAGCGGTTTGCGGCGTCGGCGTCGCGCAGCAGCGGCAGGTTCTGGCGCGACAGGATGAGCGCGCTGGGCCGGTCCTTGGCCCTCAGCGCGATCTCCCAGCATTCCGCCGTCTCGATCGTGTCGCAGGGGCGCAGCACGAGCAGGTTGGGAATGGCGCGCAGCGCCGCCAGATGCTCGACCGGCTGGTGGGTCGGCCCGTCCTCGCCGAGGCCGATGGAATCGTGGGTGAGCACGTGGATCACCCGCTCGCCCATCAGCGAGGCCAGCCGGATGGCCGGGCGCGAATAGTCGGAGAAGACCAGGAAGGTTCCGGAATAGGGGATGAGGCCGCCATGCAGCGCGAGGCCGTTCATCGCCGCCGCCATGCCGTGCTCGCGCACGCCCCAATGGACGAAGGTGCCGGAGAAGTCGTCCGGCGTCACCGCTTTCTGGCCCTTGGCGCGGGTGTTGTTGGAGCCGGTCAGGTCGGCGGAGCCGCCGATCATTTCCGGCACCGCCTTGGTGATCGCGTCGAGCGTGATCTCGGAGGATTTGCGGGTCGCGACGACGAGGCGCTCCGCCACCGCCTTCGCCTTCACCCCGGCGACGGCTTCGGCAAGAGCGGCGGCCGGCAGGTCGCCGCGCAGGCGGCGCTCGAATTCGTCGCGCTCGGCCGCCGGCATCTCCGCCATGCGCGCGATCCAGGCGGCGCGGGCGGCGGCGCCCTTTTGCGCCGCGGCATTCCAGCCCGCTGCAGCGTCCTCGGGAATCTCGAACGCCCCGGCCTCCCAGCCGAGTGCCGCGCGGGTGGCGGCGATCTCGGCGGCGCCGAGCGGCGCGCCGTGGACCTTCTCGCTCCCGGCTTTGGCCGGCGAACCGAAGCCGATCGTGGTGCGGCAGGCGATCAGGCTCGGCGTGCCGGTCGCCCGGGCGGCTTCGAGCGCGGCGCGGATCGCGTCGGGATCATGGCCGTCGATGCGCACGACATCCCAGCCGGAGGCCTGGAAGCGGGCGAGCTGGTCGGTCGAGCCGGACAGCGAGGTCGCGCCGTCGATCGAGATGCGGTTGTCGTCCCACATCACGATCAGCTTGGCGAGCTTCAGGTGCCCGGCCAGCTCGACCGCTTCCTGGCTGATGCCCTCCATGAGGTCGCCGTCGGAGGCGAGGACATAGGTGAAATGGTCGACCGCGCCGCTGCCGAAGCGCGCGGCCATCAGGCGTTCGCCCATCGCCATGCCGACCGCGGTGGCGAGACCCTGGCCGAGCGGTCCGGTCGTGGTCTCGATGCCGGTGGTGACGAAATTCTCCGGATGCCCCGGCGTCAGCGAGCCGAACTGGCGGAAGCGCTTCAGCTCCTCGATCGTGACCGCCTCGTAGCCCAAGAGATGCAGCAGCGCATAAAGCAGCATCGAGCCGTGCCCGGCGGAGAGCACGAACCGGTCGCGGTCCGGCCATTTCGGATCGGCGGGATCGAACTTCATCACCTGGGAGAACAGAACGGTGGCGATGTCCGCCGCGCCCATGGGCAGGCCGGGATGACCGGAATTCGCGGCCTCGACCGCATCGATGGCGAGGAACCGGATGGCGTTCGCCATGCGCGCGTGAAGGCTGCGGGTCATCATAAGGGACATGTCTCCGGCGCCGCGGGCGCCTCGCTCCGGTCCGCGACGCGGCAGACGATCGCGCCCGCCGCGGCGGCGGCAGTGATACCAGCGCCGTCCGGGGTGTCAAACGCAGCGCTCCTCCAAGGTCAAGGGCGCAGGCCCCGCGCGCGCCGCGCCGCATCGTCGCGCTGGCGTTTGGGCTGGTAATCAGGTGCCGGGGCCGGAGCCGCGGATCGGCTCAGCGCTTGGCGCGGCTCGGCGGCGACAGGAGCTTGACCAGCGTGTCCCGGTCGGGGCCCCAGGAGATGTCGGCGATGCGCCAGCCCGCCGGGGTCAGCACCATCTTGTAGACGACCTCTTTCTTCTCGTCGAAATTCTGGAACCGCGCGATCACGGTCGCCTGGGTGGCCGAGACCGGACGGGTCTCGTACTCCACCGCCTTGATCTCGTAATCCTGCCCGTCGATGAAGGGGTCGAAATCGAGCCGCAATTCCTGGCGCTTGCCTTCGGCCACCATGAGCTTGGCGAGCGCCGGGTCGAACATGGCGCGCGCCCCCTTCGGACTGGTGTAATCGACGTCCGGGCTCGCATCCGGCGCGGTCTCGACATAGCGCTGATAGATCGTGCGCAGCATCGCGTCCGCAGCCGGCGCGGATGCGACGGCGGGGCCGGCTGCGGCGGGCGCGGAGGTCTGTGCCGTCGCGGTCGTCGCCGCGCCGCTGCCCGCAAGGCCGGCGAGCAGCCCGGCCAGCAGTCCGGCGCGCATCAGCGCGCGTTTCGCGGTGCCTGCCGTCGGCGAAACCCTGGGTCCAATCATGATGCCGGAGTCCCCGTCATGAGATCGCCCGCAGACGGCGGGCCCGGCGCCGGATGGCGCCCGCACCGTCTCAGCCATGCCTGATTTGCGTTGACAAGTGGGAATTGTTGGTGGCTTCGCCGTCGACTCAGGTAAACTTCCAAGAATGTACGCGCTGAAGCAACGCCCCCCCGAGCTTGGCCCCATCGAGCGGGCCTCCCAGCGGTTCAACGCCGCGCTCGACGCTCTCAACCTCGCGGTGGAGCGTCGGCGGGAGATGGACCGCCACCACGAGGCGCTCCTCGCCCAGCTTCATGCCATGGGCAATGATCGCGCGCGCCTGGCGGACGAGTTGGACGCAGCCTGCGCCCGCGCCGGGGAACTGGGCGAAGTGGGACGCGAGGTGACTCGCCGCCTCGACGTCGCCATGGGCACGATCCGCGACATGCTCGCCACGCGTGGGGGCTGAGATGACGGCGGAGACGGCGGCGAGCGCGCCGGCATCTTCTCGACCGGCTGTCCTTCAATTCTTGGCGCGGGAGCGATCATGGCCCAGGTGAGCGTGACCATTGCCGGACGCCAATACCGCATGGCGTGCGACGAAGGCCAGGAGGAGCATCTGATGCGCCTCGGCCGCGACGTCGATGCCCGAATCAGCCAGTTGCGGGGGGCGTTCGGCGAGATCGGCGACCAGCGCCTCACAGTCATGGCCGCCGTCACCATCGCCGACGAGCTGCACGAGGCGCGCATGCGCATCCGCGCGCTGGAGAGCGACATCGAGAGCCAGCGCGACGCGCGCGCCTCGGCCCTCGCCCGGCTGGAGGCGAGCGAGGAGATCGTCGCCCGGACCATCGACGAGGCCGCCGAACGCCTGGAGCGGCTCGCGCGCGACATCGCCCCGCCCGCCGCGCGGGTGGTCGGCATGGGCTGAGCCCCGCGGAACCGGTTCAAGCCCGCTTTATCGCTGAGATCCCACTGGCGTAGGCCGCGGCGACCTCCTACATTGGCATCAAGCGGGGCTGCGGGGTTCGTTAGGAGACTTTTCCCCGGGGCCTTACGATCCTTAAGGGAGCTGTACCTGACCTTGCCCGTGGGCTTGGACATACGGCGCCCACCTACGCTGTAGGTTTCCCGGGATCGCCCTCCGACGGCTTTTGCGGCTCCGCCCCTTCTTTTCACCGGCCCGTGGCCGACCACTCTCACGGCCCGATGCCGATCGACCCTCCTCCGCCCGGCGATCGGGCGTCCCTCGCACAGGAAAAGGCGCGGCTGCGCGGCGAAGCGCTCGCCCGGCGTGCGGGCATGGGGGACGCTGCCCGCGCCGCCGCCTCCGCCGCCGCCGCCCAGCGGGTGCCCGCCATCCTCGGACCGGTTTCCGGCGCGGCCGTGGCGCTGTTCGCGCCGTTCCGCGACGAGATCGACACCGCCCCGCTCGCCGCCCTTCTGTGGGAGGCCGGCGCCACGGTCGCGCTTCCGGTTATTGTCGGCCGCGACACCCCGCTCCTGTTCCGCCGCTGGCGGCCGGGCGACCTTCTGGAACCGGTGGGCGCCTATCGCATCCCGACTCCGAGCCCCGAGGCGCCGGAGTGCCGGCCGGACACCCTCATCGTCCCGCTCGCCGCCTTCGACCGGCGCGGCCATCGCATCGGCTACGGCGCCGGGCATTACGACCGCACCCTCGCGCACTTGCGGGCGCGCGGCCCGGTGCGGGCCTTCGGCTACGCCTTTGCCTGCCAGGAAGTTTCCTCGGTCCCCGCCGAACCGCATGACGAACCCGTCGACGGGATGGTAACGGAGGCCGATCACCTGCTGTTCGGCGGCTAATATGCGGATTTTGTTTCTTGGCGACGTGGTGGGCCGGCCCGGCCGGGACGCCGTGAGCGCCCATCTTCCCGGTCTGATTAAGAATTGGCGGCTCGATCTGGTCGTGGTGAACGGCGAGAATTCCGCCGGCGGCTTCGGCATCACCGAGCCGATCTACGAGGAATTCGTCGCCGCCGGGGCGGACGCCGTGACCCTCGGCAACCACGCCTTCGACCAGCGCGAGGCCCTCGTCTTCATCGAGCGCGCGGAGCGTCTGGTGCGGCCGGCCAATTATCCCCCCGGCACGCCGGGGCGGGGCGCCGCGCTGGTGGAGGCGAAGTCGGGCGCGCGGGTGCTGGTGGCCAACATCATGGGCCGCACCTTCATGGACCCGCTCGACGATCCCTTCGCCGCGCTCGACCGCCTGCTCGACGGGGTCGAGATGGGCCGGCACGTGGATGGCGTCGTGGTCGACTTCCACGCCGAGACCACCAGCGAGAAGCAGGCCTTCGGGCATTATTGCGACGGCCGCGCGACCTTGGTCGTCGGCACCCACACCCATGTGCCCACCGCCGACCACCGGATCCTGGCGGGCGGCACCGCCTTTGTGACCGATGTCGGCATGTGCGGCTGCTATGACGGGGTGATCGGCATGGACAAGGACGAGCCGCTGCGCCGCTTCACCCGCAAGATCGGTGCCGGCCGATTCGAGCCCGCGGCCGGCCCGGCGACCCTGTCCGGGCTGGCGGTGGAGAGCTGCGACCGCACCGGCCGTGCGCTCCAGGTGGCGCCGGTGCGGCTCGGCGGTTCCCTGTCCGAGACCCGGCCGACCTTCTGGGAGGGGTGAGGGCGACCGCCTTCCCGCGACGCGCAGGGGGTGTTTCGGCGGCTTTCTTGCCCTCATGCAGTCCGACGACCTATAAGGCCGCCATCAGAACACGATCCCGTCCCGCCCGGGCGGCGCCGGCAGCGGCGCGCGGGGCGGGGGGAGCCGAGCGGAGGCGAGGATGGCCGGACATTCACAGTTCAAGAACATCATGCACCGCAAGGGGCGGCAGGACGCGATGCGCTCCAAGCTGTTCTCCAAGCTGGCGCGCGAAATCACCGTCTCGGCCAAAATGGGCCTGCCCGACCCCTCGATGAACGCCCGTCTGCGCGCCGCGATTCTCGCCGCCCGGGCCGAGAACATGCCGAAGGACAATATCGAGCGCGCCATCAAGAAGGCCGGCGGCGTCGACGGCGAGAATTACGAAGAGATCCGCTATGAGGGCTACGGCCCCGGCGGGGTGGCGGTTATCGTCGAGGCGCTGACCGACAACCGCAACCGCACCGCCGGCGAAGTGCGCTCCTACTTCACCAAGGCCGGCGGCAATCTCGCCGAGACCGGCGCGGTCTCCTTCATGTTCGACCGCGTCGGGGTGGTCGAGTACGACGCCGCGAAGGCCGATTCCGACACCATGATGGAAGCCGCGATCGAGGCCGGGGCCGAGGACGTCTCGTCCTCGGAGGACGGCCATGAAGTGGTCTGCGCCGCCGATAGCCTCGCCGAGGTCCAGCGTCTGCTCGAGGCGCGGTTCGGCGAGCCGCGCAAGGCCGCTCTGGTCTGGCGGCCGCAGAACACGATCGCGGTGGACGACGAGACCGGCGAGAAACTGATCCGGCTGATCGAGACGCTCGAGGACAATGACGACGTCCAGAACGTCACCGCGAATTTCGAATTGTCCGAGGCCATGGTCGCGAAGATGAGCGCCTGACGCCAGCCGGGCGGGGGAAGTTGACATGGCGAAGATCGACAGGCTGCTGGTCGGCGAGGCGCTGGTCGGCGACGGCAACGAGGTCGCCCATATCGACCTGATCATGGGGCCGCGCGGCTCGTCGGCCGAGACCGCCTTCGTCCATGCCTTGACCAACAACAAGGACGGCTTCACCACGCTGCTCGCGGTGGTCGAGCCGAACCTCCTCGCCAAGCCCAACACCGTCCTCTTCAACAAAGTGACGATCAAGGACGCGCGCCAGGCGGTGCAGATGTTCGGCCCGGCGCAATATGCCGTCTCGAAGGCGGTGGTGGACAGCGTCGAGGACGGCACCATCCCGGTCGAGGAAGCCGACGACATCTTCATCTGCGTCGGCGTCTTCATCCATTGGGACGCCGCCGACGACGCGCGGATCCAGGAATTCAACTATGTCGCCACCCGCCAGGCGATCGCCCGCGCGGTGGCCGGCGAACCGAAGGCGGCGGACGTGCTGGAGCGCGCCAAGACCGCGCACCATCCTCTCGCCGCGTCCTGACCCGCTGCGATTCCACGGCCGAGGCCGGCCGCGGGTTGTCGCGGCGCGAGCGCTCGGGCATCGTGCGCCGCGCGATCCCGACGCGCCGTTTCCCCGTGCGGATTGCGATCCGGCTTGAATGGAAGTCCCGATGTCCGCAGCCCCCCGTCCCCTGAAGCCCGGCGACCACGTCTTCCTGGTGGATGGCTCTTCCTTCGTCTTCCGCGCCTATTTCCAGTCCATCAATCAGGACCGGAAATACAATTTCCGCTCGGACCGGCTGCCGACCGGGGCGGTGCGCCTGTTCTGCACCAAGCTGTTCCAGTTCATCCGCGACGGGGCGGTCGGCATCAAGCCGACGCATCTCGCGATCATCTTCGACAAATCCGAGGAGTCGTTCCGCAAGGAACTCTATCCCGCCTACAAGGCGAACCGCTCGGACCCGCCCGAGGAACTGATCCCGCAATTTCCCCTGATGCGCGAGGCGGTGAAGGCGTTCGGCCTGATCCCGGTCGAGATGGCGCGCTACGAGGCGGACGATCTCATCGCCACCTATGCCCGGCAGGCGGCGGAGGCGGGCGCGGACGTGCTGGTGGTCTCGGCCGACAAGGACCTGATGCAGATCGTCGGCGAGCGCGTCGCCATGTACGACCCGGCCTCCGGCGAGGCCGGCGGGCGCGGCGCGCGGCCCGAGCGCCGCATCGGCCTGCCGGAGGTGCTGGAATATTTCGGTGTGCCGCCGGAGAAGGTCACCGACGTCCAGGCCTTGGCCGGCGATTCGACCGACAATGTGCCCGGCGTGCCCGGCATCGGCATCAAGACCGCCGCGACGCTGATCCAGGAATACGGCTCGCTGGAGGCCCTGCTCGCCCGTGCCGGGGAGATCAAGCAGCCGAAGCGGCGGGACTCTTTGTTGGCCCCGGAGAACCAGGAAAAGGCCCGCATCTCCAAGACATTGGTCACCCTCGTCACCGACGTCGCGGTCGAGGTGCCGCTGGAAAACCTGGTGCTGGAGGATCCCGACGGCAAGCGCCTCGTCGCCTTCCTGAAGGCGATGGAATTCACCACCATCACCCGCCGCGCCGCCGAGGCGTTCGGCGTCGATGCGGCGGCGATCGATCCCGACCCGACCCTCGCGCCCGGCGCGCCGGTGGGCTTCCAGCCGCCGCTCGCCGAGCCGGATTCGGCGGTGGCGCCGGCCGCCGCCGCGGTGCCGTCCGGCCGACCCGACGTGTCGGAGCCCTCCGATCTCGCCGCCGCCCGGGCCTTGGACGCGCGTGCCGCCAAGGTGGACCGCGCGCTCTACCGCACCGTGACCGATCTCGACGAGCTTAAAGCCTGGTGCGCCCAGGCGGTGGACCAGGGTTTCGTCGCCTTCGATACCGAGACCACCGGCATCGACCCCCAGCAGGCCGACCTCGTCGGCATCTCGCTGGCGCTGGCGCCGAACCGGGCCTGCTACATCCCGCTCGCGCATGTCGGCGCGGGCGACGGTCTGTTCAGCGAGGGGCGGCTGCCCGGCCAGATCCCGTTCGAGGCCGCGCTCGACGCGCTGCGGCCGATGTTCGAGGACAAGGGCACGCTGAAGATCGGCCACAACGTCAAATACGACGCCACCATCCTCGCCCGCTACGACATCGAGGTCGGGCCGTTCGACTGCACCATGTGCCTGTCCTACGCACTCGATGCGGGGCGCAACAATCACGCCATGGACGACCTCTCGGTGCGCCATCTCGGCCACCAGCCGATCGCCTTCACCGAGGTCGCCGGCAAGGGCAAGGGGCAGGTGACGTTCGACAAGGTGGCGCTCGAACCCGCCACCTTTTATGCCGCCGAGGATGCCGACGTGACACTGCGTCTGTGGCGCGTGCTGAAGCCGCGTCTGCCGGCGGACGGCATGACCACCGTTTATGAAACCCTGGAGCGACCGCTCATCCCGGTCCTGGCGCGGATGGAATCGCGCGGCGTCTCGATCGATCGCGCCATGCTCTCGCGCCTGTCGAGCGAGTTCGCCCAGGGCGCGGCGCGGATCGAGGACGAGATCGCCGAACTCGCCGGGGAGCGGCTGAATGTCGGCTCGCCCAAACAGATGGGCGACATCCTGTTCGGCAAGATGGGCCTGCCCGGCGCCACCAAGACCCCGACCGGCGCCTGGTCCACCAAGGCGAACGTGCTCGAAGAACTCGCCGAGGCGGGCCACAAGCTGCCGCAGAAGATCCTGGAATGGCGCCAGCTCTCCAAGCTGCGCTCGACCTATACCGACGCGCTGCCGTCTTATGTGAACCCGCGCACCGGCCGGGTGCACACCTGCTACGCCCTCGCTGCAACGACGACCGGGCGCCTGTCCTCCTCCGAGCCCAATCTCCAAAACATCCCGATCCGCACCGAAGAGGGCCGGCGCATCCGCCGCGCCTTCGTGGCGGCGCCGGGGCATCTCCTGGTGTCGGCGGATTATTCGCAGATCGAACTGCGGCTGCTCGCCGAAATCGCCGAGATCCCGAGCCTGCGGCAGGCGTTCCAGGACGGGCTCGACATCCACGCCATGACCGCGTCCGAAATGTTCGGCGTCCCGGTCGAGGGCATGCCGAGCGAGGTGCGCCGCCGCGCCAAGGCGATCAATTTCGGCATCATCTACGGCATTTCGGCGTTCGGCCTCGCCAATCAGCTCGGCATTCCGCGCGACGAGGCCGGGCTCTATATCCGGCGCTATTTCGAGCGCTTCCCGGGGATCCGGGCCTATATGGACGAGACCAAGGCGTTCTGCCGCGAGCACGGCTACGTCACGACCCTGTTCGGGCGGCGCTGCCATTATCCCGACATCGCCGCCTCCAATCCCTCGGTGCGGGCCTTCAACGAGCGGGCGGCGATCAATGCCCGGCTGCAGGGCACCGCCGCCGACATCATCCGCCGCGCCATGATCCGCATGGACGGCGCGCTGGCGCAGGCCAAGCTCTCGGCCCGCATGCTGCTCCAGGTGCACGACGAACTGGTGTTCGAGGTGCCGGAGGCGGAGGTCGAGGCGACCCTGCCGCTGGTGCGCGAGGTGATGGAACAGGCCTGCCTGCCGGCGGTCGCCCTCGCCGTCCCGCTGAAGGTCGACGCCCGGGCGGCGGCGAACTGGGACGAGGCGCACTGAGGCCAGTGTGCGCGTCCCGTCCGCTTGCCGTGGGGATCGCGCCGGCTCACATTGGGGCAGATCGCTGCGGTGCACGCACGGCGGCATGACTTTTCTGGACGGACTGCCCATGGCCCCTTCGGCCGACGAGACGAACATTCCCCGTGGCCCGCGCGAACGGCGCACCGGGCGCATGGAACCGCTGGCGCGCCTGCCGGTCTTCTTCGCGCTGACCGGCAAGACCGTCGTGGTCGCGGGCGGTGGCGAGCCGGCGGTGTGGAAGGCGGAACTGCTCTCCGCCGCCGGGGCGCAGGTCGCGGTCTTCGCCGACGACCCCTGCGCCGAGATGACCGCGCTCGCCGACCAGCCGCCCGGCGGGCCGGTGACGATCCTCCCGCGCGGCTGGACGCAGGCGGATCTCGCGGGCGCGGCTCTGGCCATCGCCGATGCGGCGGACGATGCCGAGGGCGCGCGCTTCGCCGCCGCCGCCCGCGCCGCGGGCGTGCCGGTCAATGTCGTGGACCGGCCGGCCTTCTGCGATTTCGCCTTCGGCGCCATCGTCAACCGCTCGCCGCTGGTGGTCGGGATCTCGACCGACGGGGCGGCGCCGGTGTTCGGCCAGGCGATCCGCGCCAAGATCGAGGCGCTGCTGCCGGTCGGGTTCAAGCGATGGGCGCAGGCGGCGCAGGACTGGCGCGCCGCCGTCTCCGCCATGGGCCTCTCCTTCCATGCCCGCCGCGCCTTCTGGGAGGGCTTTGCCGCGCGCGCGCTGGGCGCGCCGGAGCGGCCGCCCACGGAGGCCGACCGCGGCGCGCTGATGGCCGCCGCCGCGACCGCGCGTGCCGCGCCGGATACCGGCTCGGTGGTGCTGGTGGGGGCGGGGCCGGGCGATCCCGAGCTTCTCACCCTGAAGGCGGTGCGGGCGCTGCAATCGGCCGAAGTGGTGCTCTATGATGATCTGGTCTCGGCCGAGGTGCTGGATTTCGCCCGGCGCGAGGCGAAGAAGATGCTGGTCGGCAAGACCGGCTACCGCCCGTCCTGCAAGCAGGACGACATCAATGCCTTGATGGTGCAGCTCGCCAAAGAGGGCCGGCGCGTGGTGCGCCTGAAGGGCGGCGATCCGATGATCTTCGGACGCGCCGGGGAGGAGATTTCCGCCTGCCGTGCCGCCGGCATCCCGGTCGAGGTGGTCCCCGGCATCTCCGCGCCGCAGGGGGCGGCGGCGCGCCTCGCGACTTCGCTCACCCACCGCGACCATGCGCGCCGGCTGCAATTCGTCACCGCCCATGCCCGCGACGGCAAGCTGCCGCGCGACCTCGACTTCCAGGCGCTCGCCGACCCGGCCGCGACCACCGTGGTCTACATGCCGCGCCGGACCCTGGGGGAACTGGTCATGCGCCTCGTCGCGGCCGGCATCGATCCGCACACGCCGGCTCTCGCGGTATTCTCGGCGACCCGGCCGGAGGAAAGGGTGGTCGCGGCGCCGCTCTTATCCTTGACCGAAGAGGTGGCGCGGGCAGTGGAGGCAGGCGCCGCGGGCCCGTGCCTCGTGCTGTACGGCCATGCCTTGTCGGAGGGGACAGCGACGCTTTCCGCAGCGACGGGCGTGCGTGCGGCGCATTGACGCCGCGCTGCTGGAACCCGGTCCCTGATGATAGATCCCCGAGCCGGTCGGGTTGTTCGGACCGGCTCGGGACCCAGCGACTTCCGCCGCCTACTGGCAAGGATGCCGGCGTCCGTCATAGCCGAGATAGGTCCCGGTGCGCGGATCGAAGGATTTGTACTTGTTGGAGCAATAGGCGATCCATTGCGCCTGATTCGGCCCGCCGCCGGGGCCGGGGGCGTAATAGACGGTCGGCGGCTGGTTGGCCTGGGCCGCGCTCGCTGCCGCCGCGCCGAGCATGAGGCCGCCGATCACACCGGCGGCCACCGCCGCGCCGTTGTTATTGTTGTTGCAGCCGCCCCAGCCGCAATTGCGGTAATAGGGATTGGGCCCGGGTCCATACCCGCGCCGGGGTCCCCAGCCGGGTCCGCCGCCCCGCCATTGGACGTTCGTGGTCGCCGCTTCGGCGGTGAGCGGAGCGGGGCGCAGGCTCTGGGCCTGGGCGCCGGACGCGATGGTCACGCCGGCCAGGGCGCAGGCGGCGAGAAGGCTGAGGGAAGTGCGCATGTCGTTGCTCCTTTTCTTCCTTAACGCGCGCAAGGCGGAAAAGGATCACACGGCCGGTCATCATGACCGATTTGTCATCTTGAGCGGAGGTACAAAACCGGATCAGCGGCGCCGATCCGGTCGAAATTCACGTTTAAAAATCAACGGTCTGGTCATTTCTTCGCGAGCCGCGCGCGCCCTGGTGCCGCCCGCCTTGCCTTACGGGCAGCGGTGCCGCCGCCCGTCATAGCCGAGATAGGTTCCGGTGGCGGGGTTGTAGGAGCGGAAGCGCGCCTGACAATAGGCCACCGCGTCGGGCGCCACCATCATGGGCGGCGGCGGCGCGGCGATGGCCGAGCCGACGATCAGGCCGGTGGCGAAGCCCGCGCCGGGACCCCAGCCCCAGCCGGGTCCCCAGCCTCCGCCCCATCCGCCACCCCAGCCGGGGCCTACGACGACCGGCGCGCCCCATCCAGGCCCGCCCCAACCCGGTCCGCGCCAGCCGGGTCCGCGCCATCCCGGCCCCGGTCCGCCGCGCCATCCCGGCCCGGCCCATCCCGGTCCGCGGGGTCCGCGCCATCCCGCACCGCGCCATCCCGGTCCCGGGCCGCCGCGCCAGCCGGGCCCGCCGCGCCCGCGCCATTGCACCGGCTCGGCCGCATCGGCGACGCTGGCCGCCAGACCGGGCGCCGGGCGGACGGGCATGGCCTGTGCGGCGGTCGAGGCCGCGAGCATCCCGCCACATACGAGCGCCGCTGCCAGAAAGGAAAATTGCCGACCCATCGGACGTCTCCTCGCCACGCTTTTTTGCTTATGACGGCGTGGCCGCCGTCATCCCCAAGCCCGGGGGGCATCACAAGCGAGTGACGGGGCGGCATCAAGGCGCTGACGCGGCGTCAGCAAGGCTTGACGCGGTGTCTCTTGCGTTCGGCGTCATCCTCCTGTAACGAGTTCCGCCTCCGAACCGGCCGGCTCATAGGGCTGCCGCGCTGGTTCCTATCGCTCACAGCAACAAAGGCTGAGCATCCCGCGCCTTGCGCGCGTCGGATCGCGGCCGTGGAGAGCCAAATGCCCAAGATGAAGACCAAGTCGGGAGCGAAGAAACGCTTCCGTCTCACGGGTACGGGAAAAGTCATCGCCGCCCAGGCCGGTAAGCGCCACGGCATGATCAAGCGGACCAACGCCCAGATCCGCAACCAGCGCGGCACCACCATCCTCTGCGAGAGCGATGCGCGGATCATCCGCAAATCGTTCCTGCCGAACGGCTGACGGCCAGCGAAGGAGATTTTCCATGTCCCGCGTCAAACGTGGCGTCACCTCGCACGCCAAGCACAAGAAGGTCTACAAGGCCGCCAAGGGCTTTTACGGCCGCCGGAAGAATACCATCCGCGCCGCGAAGTCCGCCGTCGAGCGGTCGATGCAGTATGCCTACCGCGACCGCAAGGTGAAGAAGCGCAATTTCCGTGCGCTCTGGATCCAGCGGATCAATGCGGGCGTGCGCGAGCTCGACACCGGCCTGACCTATTCGCGCTTCATCGACGGTCTCAGCAAGGCCGGAATCGAGGTCGACCGCAAGGTGCTCTCGGATATCGCCATCCACGAGCCCGACGCGTTCAAGGCCCTGGTGGAGAAGGCGCAGGCGGCCCTCGCCGCCTGAGCGTCCCGCTCGCGTCCGTCCGAGACCTGACGAGCCCCGGCGGTCCTTCCGTTCGGGGCTTTTCGGCGTTTTGGGTTTTCGACCTCGGGGCTTTTCCGCCCGGCCACGGGGCGGCTATAAGCGCCGCGACGGCCCCTTCCGACGGTGCTTCCAGCACGGCACCCAAAGGACCCTTTCCATGTCCGATCTCGTTCTGACCGATCATCCCGGGCTCGACGCGCTGGAGCGCGGCATCGCCGCCGGCATCCTCGCCGCCGACGACGAGGCGGCGCTGGAACAGGTGCGCATCGCCGCCCTCGGCAAGAAGGGCACGGTGTCCGATCTCCTGAAGTCGCTCGGCGCCATGACCCCGGACGAGCGCAAGACCATGGGCCCGGCCATCAATGGCCTGCGCGACCGGGTCCAGGGCCTGATCGCCGCCCGCAAGGACACGCTGAAGGCGGCCGCGCTGGCGGCCCGGCTCGCCGGCGAGCGGGTCGACGTGACGCTGCCCGTGCGCCCCGCGCCGGCCGAGATCGGGCGGGTTCATCCGATCGCCCAGGTGACCGAGGAACTGACCGCGATCTTCGCCGATATGGGCTTCTCGGTCGCGGAAGGCCCGGACATCGAGACCGATTTCCACAATTTCACCGCGCTGAACTTTCCCGAGGGCCATCCCGCCCGCGAGATGCACGACACTTTCTTCCTGCCGCCCGGCGAGGACGGGCAGCGCAAAGTGCTGCGCACCCACACCTCGCCGGTCCAGGTGCGCACCATGCTCGCCAAGGCGCCGCCGATCCGCGTCATCTGCCCCGGCCGCACCTATCGCTGCGACAGCGACCAGACCCACACGCCGATGTTCCATCAGGTGGAGGGGCTGGTGATCGACAAGACCTCCCATATGGGCCACCTGAAATGGATCCTAGAGGAGTTCTGCAAGGCGTTCTTCGAGGTGGACCGCGTGACCATGCGCTTCCGCCCGTCCTTCTTCCCCTTCACTGAACCGTCCATGGAAGTGGACATCCAGTGCGATCGCTCGCGCCCGGGCGAGATCCGGTTCGGGGAGGGCGAGGACTGGCTGGAGATTCTGGGCTGCGGCATGGTGCATCCCAACGTGCTGCGCAATTGCGGCATCGATCCCGACATCTATCAGGGCTTCGCCTGGGGCATGGGAATCGACCGCATCGCCATGCTGAAATACGGCATGAACGACCTGCGCGCCTTCTTCGAGGCGGACGTCCGCTGGCTGTCGCATTACGGCTTCCGCCCGCTGGATTTTCCGACTTTGGCGGGTGGGTTGAGCGCGTGACGGCGGCTCCCGGCCACCCCCTCCCCAACCCTCCCCCGCTGCGCGGGAGAGGGGGCACGGTGTGCGGGGTGGAGGGGTGACGTAAACTGGAGGGACCTTTCCTGCTTGTGCGGTGGGAAAGCCCTCTCCCGCTTGCGGGGGAGGGTTGGGAGGGGGAAGGGCTTGGCGGGAGGCTGTGATGCGGGGTGATCGCCCTGATCTCGACGTGACGCCTGCTTCGACCCGCCCGGTGCGCGGCCGGGCCTCGACCTCCCATGCTCGCCGTCTGCGCACGGACATGACCGACGCCGAGCGCACCCTCTGGCAGGATATCCGCGCCCACCGTCTCGGCGGGCTCGGCTTCCGCCGCCAGTACCCCGTCGGGCCTTGCATCGTCGATTTTGCCTGCGTTTCCGCCTCCCTCGTCCTTGAGCTGGACGGCGGGCAGCACTTCACGGATCGGGGCATGGCACGCGATGAGCGAAGGGACGCGGATCTCGCCGCCCATGGCTTTCGCGTGCTTCGGTTCTCCAATCTGGACGTCTTGAAAAATCTCACGGGCGTCCTTGAAACAATCCTTTCCGCAGCGGCGCCTGCGCAGATCACGGATCGCACCCCATGAAATTCACCTATTCCTGGCTCCAAGAGCATCTCGAACCCACGGCCTCCTTCGAGGCGATCGTCGACCGGCTGTCGCTGATCGGCCTGGAAGTGGAGGGCGTCGAGGACAAGGCGAAGGCGCTGGCGCCGTTCGTGGTGGGCGAGGTGCTGACCGCGCAGAAGCATCCCAATGCCGACAAGCTGAAGGTCTGCACCGTCTCGATCGGCGCGGGCGACCCGATCCAGGTGGTGTGCGGCGCGCCCAATGCGCGGGCCGGCCTGAAGACGGTGTTCGCGGCGCCCGGCACGGTGATCCCCGCGACCGGAACCGAGCTGAAGATCGGCAAGATCCGCGACGTGGAAAGCCGCGGCATGCTGTGCTCGGCGCGCGAGATGGGGCTGTCAGAGGAGCATGAGGGCATCATCGAGCTGCCGCAGGACGCGCCCGTGGGCGTTCCGTTCGCGCAGGTGCTCGGCCTGAACGATCCGGTGGTGGAAATCGCCGTCACGCCCAACCGCGCCGACTGCCTCGGCATTTCCGGCATCGCGCGGGACCTCGCCGCGGCCCGCCTCGGCGATTTGCTCGCCCCGCGCATCGCCCCGGTGCCCGGCACATTCCCCTCGCCGGTGAACGTCACGCTCGATTTCGGCGGGACCCCGTCTTTGTGCCCGGCCTTCGCGCTCCGGGTGATCCGCGGCGTGACCAACGGCCCCTCGCCGGACTGGATGCAGGAGAAGCTGCGCGCCATCGGCCTGCGGCCGATCAATGCGCTGGTCGACGTGACGAACTTCCTCACCTTCGACCGCAACCGTCCGCTGCACGTCTTCGACCTGAAGAAGGTCACGGGCGATCTCGTCGTGCGTCGCGCCAAGACCGGTGAGAGCCTGCTGGCGCTCGACGGGCGGACCTATGCGCTCGACGAGAGCATGTGCGTGATCGCCGACGACAAGGGCGTGGAGAGCCTCGCAGGCATCATGGGCGGGGAAGAGAGCGGTTGCGACGCGGCGACCACGGACGTGGTGATCGAGAGCGCGCTCTGGGAGCCGATCAACATCGCCCAGACCGGCCGCCGGCTCGGCATCAATTCCGACGCCCGGTTCCGCTTCGAGCGCGGCGTCGATCCCGCCTGGATGGTGCCGGGGCTGGAACTCGCCACCCACCTCATCCTCGATCTGTGCGGCGGCGCGCCGTCCGAAATCGTGCTGGCGGGTGCGGTTCCCGACACCACGCGCACCATCGACTTTCCGCTCTCCGAGGTGAAGCGCCTCTCGGGCCTCGAAGCCTCCGAGGCGGAAATCATGGACGTGCTGACCCGGCTCGGCTTCGCCGTCTCGGGCGCGGCGCCCGTGGTCCAGGTGGTGCCGCCCTCCTGGCGCGGCGACATCGAGGGCAAGGCGGATCTCGTCGAGGAGGTGGTGCGCATTCTCGGCCTCGCCCGCGTTCCCGCGACCGAATTCCCGCGCGAGGGTGGCGGACGCCGTCCTGTCCTCACCCCGCTCCAACTGCGCACCCGCAAGGCGCGCCGCGCTCTGGCCGCCCGCGGCATGGTCGAGGCGGTCACCTGGTCGTTCCTGTCCGCCAAGGCGGCGGCCCTGTTCGGCGGCGGCCAGCCGGAACTCGCGCTGTCCAATCCGATCGCGTCGGATCTGTCCGACATGCGCCCGAGCCTTCTGCCGGGCCTGATCCGCTCGGCCCAGGCGAATGCCGATCGCGGCACCGGAGACGTCGCCTTGTTCGAGGTCGGCCAGGTGTTTGCCGGCGACCGGCCGGAGGACCAGCGCATGGCCGCCGCAGGTCTGCGCCGCGCCGCCGCCAAGCCCGCCGGGGCCGGCCGCTTCTGGCAGGGCAATGCCGGTGCGGCCGATGCGTTCGACGCCAAGGCGGACGCCCTGGCCGCGCTTGCCGCCTGCGGCGCGCCGACCGCCAACCTCCAGGTCACGGCGGACGCGCCGGATTGGTACCATCCCGGCCGCTCCGGCTCCTTCCGGCTCGGCCCCAACGTGATCGGCACGTTCGGCGAGATTCATCCGGCGATCCTGGAGGCGCTCGACGCGACCGGGCCGCTGGTCGCCTTCGAGCTGATCCTCGACCGCATCCCCGAGCCCAAGGCCAAGCCGACCAAGGTCAAGCCGCCGCTCGATCTGTCGGCGTTCCAGCCGGTCCGGCGCGACTTCGCCTTCGTGGTCGGGCAGGAGGTGGGCGCCGCCGACATTCTGCGCGCCGCGATGGGCGTCGATCGTAAACTGATCGCCGATGCCACGGTGTTCGACCTCTATCAGGGGCCGGGCATCGCGGCGGAAAAGAAGTCGGTCGCGATCGAAGTCGTGCTGCAGCCGCGCGAGCGCACGCTCACCGATGCGGAGATCGAGGCGGTCGCCGCCAAGGTCGTCGCCGAGGTGGCGAAGAAGACCGGGGCGACGCTGCGCGCCTGACCGCCACCGGTGCCGGCTTGCCGGCACCGTGCCGGCCGGCGCACCCTCCGGCGTTCTTGCGGAAATCGGTCTTATGTCGCGGCTTCCTCCTTTGATCGCTCTGCGCGCCTTCGAGGCGGTCGGCCGCACCGGCAGCGTGCGGGCGGCCGGGCAGGAACTCGGCGTCAGCCACACCGTCGTCTCGCGCCACGTGCACAATCTCGAAACCCGGCTGCAGGCGCGCCTGCTCGCGCCGCACGGGCGCGGGGTGGAACTCACCGCCGAGGGGGCGACGTTCCACGCCGAAATCGTCCGTGCCTTCGAGATCATCGCCCAGGCGG
Organism: Aquabacter spiritensis; assembly: GCF_004346185.1. Lineage (GTDB taxonomy): Bacteria > Pseudomonadota > Alphaproteobacteria > Rhizobiales > Xanthobacteraceae > Aquabacter > Aquabacter spiritensis. The sequence goes on from NZ_SMAI01000004.1 coordinate 250,582, forward strand.
CGATCGCGCTCGGGCAGGAGCGGCGGCGCACCCTCGACATCTGGTGCATGCCGGGCCTCGCCAATTGGCGGCTGCTGCCGCGCATCGGGGACCTCGCGGCCCAGCTCGCCGGCCACGAGATCATCCTCAATCCCACGCTGGCGCGGCCCAATCTCGAGCGCGGCGAGGCCGACGCGGAAATCGTCTTCCTCGCCGCCGCCGATGCGCGGCCCGGCCGCACCGCCGAGCTTCTGGCGTGCCCGCGCATGTTTCCGGTGGCGAGCCCTGGCTTTTGCGCCCGCTTCGGCCGCCCCGAGACGCTGGCGGACCTTGTCCGCCTGCCCCTGATCCATGAGGAATCCACCGCCCAATGGGCGGCGTGGCTGGCGGCGGCGGGTCATGCGCCCCACACGCCGCTGCACGGTCCCTGTCTGTGGCACGCCCACCTCGCCGCGGAGGCCGCCCGGCTCGGCCAGGGTGTCGCCCTCACCAACGGGATTCTGGCCGCGGAGGAATTGCACGCGGGCACCTTGCTCGAGCTGTGCACCTCGGACGTCACGATGGGGGGCTATTATCTGGTCGCGCTCGCCGCCCGCGACCGGGATCCCGCCTTGCGCGCCTTGCGGGGCTGGTTGGCAGACATTTTCGGGGAGACCGGTGCGAAAAATGCACCAGTCCCGCCAAACTAGGACATGGTGCGCGCGGGGCGGCGCGGAGATGATGGCACATCCCGTTCAAAGGTGCGCCATGTCCGCCAATGCCGATCTCTTCGCCCGCCGCCAGGCCGCCATCCCCCGCGGCGTCGGCCACGCCACGCCGGTCGCGATCTCCCGCGCGCAGAATGCCGAGCTGTGGGATCTGGACGGTCGCCGCTACGTCGATTTCGCCGCCGGCATCGCGGTCCTCAATACCGGGCACCGCCATCCCCACGTGATGGCGGCGGTGGCGGCCGAGATGGAGAAGTTCACCCATCCCTGTTTCCAGGTCACGGCCTATGAGAGCTATGTCGCGCTCGCCGAGCGGCTGAACGCGCTGGCGCCGATCGAGGGGCCGGCCAAGTCGATCTTCTTCACCACCGGCGCCGAGGCGACCGAAAATGCCGTGAAGATCGCCCGCGCCGCCACCGGCCGCGACGGCGTGATCGCCTTCACCGGCGCGTTCCACGGCCGTACCTTCATGGCGATGAGCATGACCGGCAAGGTGGTGCCCTATAAGAAGGGGCTCGGCGCCTCGATGCCCAATGTCTGGCACGTGCCGTTCCCGGCGACCCATTCCGGCGTCACCACCGAGCAGGCGCTCCAGCATCTCGACTTCCTGTTCGCGGCCGACATCGATCCGGCGCGGGTCGCGGCGATCATCGTCGAGCCGGTCCAGGGGGAGGGCGGCTTCCATCCCGCGCCGGCCGACCTGATGCGCGGCCTGCGCAAGGTCGCCGACGCGCACGGCATCGTGCTGATCGCCGACGAGGTGCAGACCGGCTTCGGGCGCACCGGCAAGCTGTTCGCGATGGAGCATTACGACGTGCGGCCGGATCTGGTCTGCGTCGCCAAGAGCCTCGCCGGCGGGTTTCCGCTGTCGGGGGTGATCGGGCGCGCCGCGATCATGGACGCCGCCGAACCCGGCGGCCTCGGCGGCACCTATGCCGGCAATCCGCTCGCTTGCGCCGCCGCGCTCGCGGTGCTCGACGTGATCGAGGCGGAAGGCCTGGTCGCGCGCGCCAATGCCATCGGCGCCCGCATCAAGGCCCGGCTCGCCGGCTTCGAGGGGCGCAACGATCTGCTGCCGATCGCCGGCATTCGTGGCCCCGGCGCGATGATCGCCTTCGATATCGTGCGCGAGCGCGGATCGCTGGAGCCCGACGCCGCCGCCACCAAGCGGGTCACGTTGCGGGCGGCGGAGGAAGGGCTGATCCTGCTCTCCTGCGGCACCAGCTTCTCGACCATCCGCATCCTGGTTCCGCTCACCGCCTCCGACGCCATCGTCGAGGAGGGGCTGGATCTTCTGGAGCGGGCGCTCGCCGCCTAAAGCGCGGAGCGCGTTTCCGCCGGGGCGCCGGCGTCCTTCGGACGGAGGGCCGTCCGGAGGCGCTACGCCGTCTTCCCCCGCTCCGCCTGCGCCAGGATCTTCTGCGCCCGCTTGAGATTGGCGTAGTCGACCATCATGCCGCGATAGCGCACCGCGCCGCGGCCCCCGGCCTCCGCCGCGCGCATCGCATCGACCAGGCCGGCGGCGTGGTCGATCTCGGCCGCGGTCGGGCTGAAGGCGTCGTGGATCGCCGCGATCTGCCGGGGATGGATCGCCATCTTGGCGACGTAGCCCATATTGCGCGCCGTCCTCGCATCACGTCGCAGGGCCGGCTCGTCGTCGAGCGCCATGAACACGCCGTCGATCAGCCATTCGATCCCCGCCGCGCGGCTCTCGCATGCGAGCCGGCCACGGGCATAGAGCAGGGCCTCGCCTTCCGGCGTCCATCGGCCGCCGAGATCGACCATGAAATCGCCCTCCTCGCCGCTCGACAGGCAGGCGCCGCCGACCCGCGGCGCGGCGCGCGCCAGATCATAAGCGTGGCGCAGGCCGAGGCAGGTCTCGATCATCGGCACCAGACAGAGCCCCCCGTCCGGCCGGCCGAGCCGGGCCTCGGCGGCGCGCAGCAGGCCGTCGACATACTGCACCTCCTCCGGCCGTTCGGCCTTGGGCAGGAACACGCCGGCGAGCCGTTCCCCCGCCAGCGCGGCGATGTCGGCAGCGGCATCGTCGGCGGCGGGGTGGTTGATGCGCACATAGACCGGCGGCCCGATATGGGCCGTCAACGCGGCGGTCAGCGCGCGGCGCGCTTCGGCCTTCGCGGCAGGCGGGACTGAATCCTCCAGATCGAAGATCAGCGCGTCCGCACCGCTGGCCGCCGCCTTGACCATGAGGTCGGGGCGGACGGCAGGCGCGAAGAGCAGGCTGCGAGGAAGCGGAGCAACGTTCATAACAGGGACCTTGCTGGACGAAATCCGGGTACCCCCGGGGGGCGGGAATCCAAGCGGATTGAGCCCGGGCGCGCGACACCTGTCGAGCCCGGCGGGCGGCAGCACGCGCGGGGCTGTCCATGACACATTCGCGTCATGTCGGATCCAGCCTCGGGCAAGTTTCGTATCAGAGTATAATCAGCGTGCGTGGCCGGCCGCGACGGCGTTGATATGAGAGCGAGCATGATGACACGCGAGGTGATCCAAAACGAAGAGGCGCGGCTCAATGCGCTGCGCGATCTCCACCTGCTGGACACCCCGCCGAGCGAGAGCTTCGATCGCATCACGCGTCTCGCCAGCCGGTTGTTTCAGTCGCCCGTGTCCACCATCTCGCTGACCGATCGGGACCGCCAATGGTTCAAGTCCAGGGTCGGCGTCGATCTCGCCGAGATTCCCCGCGCGGAGGCGCCCTGCACCTATGCCGTGCAAAGCGCCGATGTGTTCGTGGTGCCCGACATGATGGAGGACCCGCGCTTCCGAGACAGCCTCCTGGCGCGGGCCGGCATCCGCTTCTATGCCGGCGCGCCGTTGATCACCCGCGCGGGCTACGGCCTCGGGACCTTATGCATCATCGACGACAAGCCGCGTGGCCTGGACAAGGAGGAGCGCACCGTCCTCGCCGACCTCGCCGCGATGGTGATGTCGCAGATCGAACTGCAGAATGCGTTCGGCTCCATTGACGCGACCAGCGGCCATGCCAACGAGAACCAGCTGTTCGAGGATATCGAGGATCTCGGGGGCCGCCATCCGGGCGCCCCACTGCTTGCGGTTCTGGTCGAGTTCGCCTCGCTCGCCCAGGTCAGCAACGGCCAAAGGGTGCTGGGCGCGGCCTATGCCGAGGCGTTCGTGCGGGAGGCGACGGGGCGGATCCGAACACTGATCGGAAATTCCAAGCGGCTCTACCATGTCGGGCAAGCGCGCTGCGTGGTGCTCGACGGTCCGCTGGCCCCCAAGGAGACGCTCGCGGGCGTCCACTCCTGGCAGGAGACGGTCGACACGATCGCAGACGGACTGCGGGATCCGATCCTCTGCGAAGGCGTCCCACTCGCGCCGGAAGTCGTGTTCGGCGTCTACGCGTTCCCCGCCGGTGAGGCGGCGCCGCGCGACGTGCTCCGCCGGCTTTTCAATGCCGCCGCCGATGCCCGGGGCAGCGCCGCGCCGGTCGCAGCCTATGACGAGAGCCAGGACCTCGCGCATCAGCGCCGGTTCCGGCTTCTGAACGATATAAGGGAAGCCCTCGCCGGGAGCGACCAGCTCCGGCTCGCCTATCAGCCGCGCATCGACATGACGACGGGGCGGATCGTCGGTGTGGAGGCGCTGCTGCGCTGGCATCATCCGAAGATCGGCGATGTCGGTCCCGCGGAATTCATTCCTTTGGTGGACGATACGGCCTATTCCGACCTTCTGACCGACTGGGTGCTCGCCACAGGGATCGCCCAGCGCGCGGCCTGGCGGGATATGGATCCGGACTGTCGGCTTTCGATCAACATCTCGGCGAAGAATCTGCAAGCGCCGGACTTCTCCAGCCGTCTCGTGCAGATGCTGGACCAGCACGGGCTCAGCCCCACGGCCATCGAGCTGGAACTCACCGAAGGCGGGCTGCTCACCCGCAGTCCCTGCACACTGGCCGTGATGTCGGCCCTCAAGCAGAGCGGGGTTGCGATTTCAATCGACGATTTCGGCACGGGCTATAGCAGCCTGTCTTATCTCCAGAGCCTGCCGATCGATCTCATCAAGATCGACCGTTCCTTCATCACCGATCTGGAGACCTGTCTGCACGACCAGAAGCTGGTGCGCGCCGTGATCAATATGGCCCACGATCTCGGCTATCGGGTCGTTGCCGAAGGGGTGGAGACGCCCGGGGCCTTCGATCTCCTGCAGGCGTGGGGCTGCGACGAGGCCCAGGGCTATTACATCGCCTGCCCGCTCTCGGTCGACGAAATGGCCTCTTGGACCGTCGCCCGGCGCACCCTCCAGCGATCCGCCTGATCGTCTCGGCCACCGGACCGCGAACCGGTCGGTGCCGGCGGCGGACTGAGATGTGACAGAGACCGATCCGCCCGCAATCCGGCGCGTCGGGAGCACCGGACTCGGCCGCAAGCACACCGGTCACGCCGAACGACGTCAAGACCTGCGCGTTCGGATGCCGCGCGGATCATGGCACTGGTGTCGCCGTGGTTTTCACACCGCCCGTCGCGCGTCGCCACAACCGGCTTGATAGTAATCGACCGATCATTACCATGGACGTTCGACAGGGCAGCGGCTTCAGGCCAGAATGCCCCGCACACGCCGCGACAGACGGCGGGAGGAGACGTCCGTGAAGCCAGCCACTTTCGCTTATGCGAGAGCGCAATCGGTTGCCGAAGCCGTCGCGGCGCTCGCCGCGCATGGGGACGAGGCGCGCCTGATCGCGGGAGGCCAGAGCCTCGTCGCGATGCTCAACATGCGCCTGTCCGCGCCCCGCCTGCTGATCGACATCAATGCCATTTCCGGCCTGTCGGAGATCGCGGTCGAGGGCGATGGTCTGCGGATCGGCGCGCTGGTGCGCTACACGCAGGCGCTGCGCGCGCCGCTGGTGGCGCGGCACGCCCCGCTTCTCACCCGCGCCATCCCCCATATCGCCCATGCCGCGATCCGCAATCGCGGCACGCTCGGCGGCTCCGTCGCCTTCGCCGATCCCGCCGCCGAAATGCCCGCCTGCATCCTGGCGCTTGGCGCCGACATCGCGATCAGCGGCCCCGACGGCGCGCGCGTGGTGGCGGCCGACGATTTCTTCCTCGGCCTCTACGAGACCGCGCTCGGCCCGGCCGACATGTTGACCGGGCTGAACCTGCCGCTGCACGGCCCGGACCGTCGGGTCGGCTTCGCCGAATTCGCCCGGCGCCACGGCGATTATGCCATGGTCGGGCTCGCCGCGACCGCCACCGCGCGCGGGGCGGGGCTCGGCGACGTCCGGCTCGCTTATTTCAGCATGGGGCCGTGCGCCGTGCGGGCGCGGGGCGCGGAGCAGGCGCTGGAGGCCGGCGATCTCGACGCGGCGGTCGCGGCGCTGGAGGCCGATCTCGATCCGACCGGCGACATCCACGCCTCCCGCGACACCAAGATGCATCTCGCCGGCGTGCTGCTGCGGCGCGTCGCCGGCCAGCTTTCGGAGCAGCCGCAATGAGCGCCGAACTCGAAACCGTGTTCGATCTCACCCTCACCGTGAACGGCGTCGCACATCACGAAAGCGTCGAGGCGCGGCGCCACCTCGCCGATTTCCTGCGCGAGGATCTCGGCCTCACCGGCACCCATATCGGCTGCGAGCACGGCGTGTGCGGCGCCTGCACCGTGCTGATGGACGGCGAGATCGTGCGCGCCTGCCTCACTTTGGCGGTGCAGTGCGAGGGCCGGCACATCGAGACCATCGAGGGCCTGTCGGATTCCGGCCGGATCGCCGGCCTCCAGGAGGCGTTCCGCACCCGCAACGCGCTGCAATGCGGCTATTGCACGCCCGGCATGCTGATCGCCGCCTCGGCCTTGATGGATATCGAGCCGGCGCCGGACCGCGCGGAGATTCGCGAACACATCTCCGGCAATTATTGCCGCTGCACCGGCTATCACGCCATCGTCGACGCGGTGGAAGCGGCGCTCGCCGCCCGGACGGAGGGCGCCCGATGACCCGCGACGTGCCCTCGCCTTTGACCGCGCTCGACCGGCCGAACTCCTATATCGGCCGCGCCGTGCCGCGCCCCAATCTCGCCCGTCTCACCGAGGGGCGGGGCGAATATGTCTCCGACCTCGTCCTGCCGCGCATGGTCCATGTGGTCTATGTGCGCTCGCCCCACGCCCATGCCCGCATCCGCGCCATCGACGCCGCCGAAGCGAAGCGCGCCAAGGGCGTGGTCGCCGTGGTCACCGGGCGGGAACTGGCGGAGGTCTGCACCCCCTGGGTCGGCGTATTGACCCATATGGTCGGCCTGAAATCGGCGCCGCAGCACGCCATGGCCGTGGATCGTGCCTGCTGGCAGGGCGAGGCTGTCGTGGCGATCGTCGCCCGCACCCGCGCGCTCGCCGAGGATGCCGCCGAACTGGTCGAGATCGATTACGAGCCGCTGCCCGCCGTCACCGACATGATGACGGCGCTCGATCCGCAGACCCCGGTCATCCATCCCGCGCTCGGCGACAATCTCGCCTTCGAGCGCAATTTCACCGGCGGGGATCCCGCCGCCGCCTTCGCCGCCGCCGACCATGTGATCGAGGCGGATTTCGGCTTCGGGCGCCATACCGGCGTGACGCTCGAGCCGCGCGCCATGGTGGCGGACTTCAATGCCGGCACCGGCCGCCTGACCGCCTATCTCGGCACCCAGGCGCCGCACATGATGCAGAACATCCTGTCGATCCATCTCGGCATGAGCGAGCAGCAGATCCGGGTGGTGTGCAAGGATGTCGGCGGCTCGTTCGGCATCAAGGTGCACGTCTATGCCGACGAGATGGCCACCGCGGCCTTGTCGAAGCTCCTGAAACGGCCGGTGAAGTTCGTCGCCGACCGGCTGGAGAGCTTCCTCACCGACATTCATGCCCGCGACCACCGCCTGAAGGGGCGGATCGCGGTCAAGGCGGACGGCACGATCACCGCCTTCGAAATCGACGATGTCACCGGGATCGGACCCTATTCCGTCTATCCGCGCACCAGTGCGGTGGAAGCGAACCAGGTGGTGAACCTCACCGGCGGCCCCTATGCCTGCCCGAACTACAAGGCCCGCGCCCGGGTGGTGTTCCAGAACAAGACGGTCACCTGCCAGTATCGCGCGGTCGGCCATCCGATCGCGACCGCGGTCACCGAGGGGCTGGTGGACCTCGCGGCGCGGCGCATCGGCATGGATCCGGTCGAGATCCGCCGCAAAAATCTGATCCGCGACGACGCCTATCCCTGCGCCTCGGCGACCGGCCTCAAATTCGAGGCGCTCTCGCACCATGCGGCGCTCGACAAGCTCCTCGCCATGATGGACTACCCGAAGCTGCGCGCCGAGCAGGCCGCGCTGCGCACGAAGGGCATCCATCGCGGCATCGGCTTTGCGAGCTTCATCGAGATCACCAATCCCGGCGCCGCCTTCTACGGCGTCGGCGGGGCGCGGATTTCGTCCCAGGACGGCGCGGTGGTGCGGATGGACGCGACCGGGGCGGTCACGGTCCAGACCAGCGCCACAGAGCAGGGGCAGGGCACCGAGGCGGTGATCGCCCAGGTGGTCGCGACCGCGCTCGGCGTGCCGCTCGACATCGTGCGGGTGATCAGCGGCGATACCGACCAGACCCCCTATGGCGGCGGCACCTGGGCCTCGCGCGCGGCCGGCATCGGCGGCGAGGCGGCCTGGCAGGCCGGCAAGGCGCTGCGCGCCAATGTCGTCGCGGTCGCGGGCGCCATCCTCCAGGCCGACCCGGACAGTCTCGACGTGCGCGGCGGCGCGGTGGTGGATGCCGCGAGCGGGCGCGAGCGGCTGTCGCTCGCCGAACTCGGGCGGATCGTCTATTTCCGTCCCGACACGCTGCCCCCCGGCTTCCAGGCGGAACTGATGGCGGTGCGCCATTATGTGCCGCGCGGCTATCCCTTCGCCTTCACCAACGGCATCCAGGCCTCCTATCTCGAAGTGGAGGACGGCTTCGTGAAGCTGCTCGGCCATTGGGTGGTCGAGGATTGCGGCACCATCCTCAATCCGCAGCTGGTCGACGAGCAGGTCCGCGGCGGCGTGGTGCAGGGGCTCGGCGGCGCGCTGTTCGAGCAGTGCGTCTACGATGCCGAAGGCCAGATGCAGAATGCCAGCATGGCCGACTATCTCGTGCCGATGGCCTGCGAGATGCCGGACATCCAGGTCGGCCACATCGTCTCGCCCACCGCCGACAGCGAACTCGGGGCCAAAGGCGCGGGGGAGGCGGGCACGGCCGGCGCGCCGGCGGCGGTGATGAACGCGATCAACGACGCCCTCGCGCCGTTCGGCGCCACCTTGACCGAAATGCCCTTCACCCCCGACCGCATCCTCTCCGCGCTGAAACAGGCGCGGCAGCGCGGCGGCGCAGATGTCGCCGCCCCCGCCGGGACCCCCGCGTAACTCAAACCATAATCATCGGGAAGGACGCCATGAGCCCCAAGGACGTGTTGACCATCTCCCGCCGCACCCTGCTCAAGGGCGCCGCGTTCGGTGCCGCTGCCGGTCTTGCCGCGCCGGCCTATCTGCGCACCGCACGCGCCCAGTCGGGACCGATCAAGATCGGCTTCCCGGTGCCCATCACCGGGCCCTATTCCACCGAGGCGCAGGACCAGGTCCGCTGCGCCGAGATCGCCATCGCGATGTTCAACGAGGCCGGCGGCCTCAATGGCCGCAAAGCCGAGCTTCTGGTGCGCGACGACAAGCTCAATCCCGGCGAAGGCGCGACCCGCGCGCTGGAACTGATCGAGAGCGACAAGGTGAACTTCCTGTGCGGCTCGCTCTCCGCTTCGGTCCAGCTTTCGGTCAACCAGGTCGCGAAGCAGCGTGGCGTGATCTACAATTCGATCAGCCAGTCGGACTCGATCAACGAGGCCGCCGACTTCTCCAAATACACGTTCCACGAGGCGCTGAACCCGCACATGACGGCGGGCGCGGTGGGGCGCTACGTGTTCCCGAAATTCGGCAAGCGCGTCGCCTTCCTGGTGGCGGACTATGCCTATGGCCATGAAATGGCCCGCGGCTTCCGTACCGCCGGCAAGGAATTCGGCATCGAGGAGGTGGTGGAGATCAAGCACCCGCTCGGCCAGACCGACTTCTCAACCTTCTTCCCGCGCATCCAGGCGGCGCGGCCCAATGTGCTCGTGGTGTGCAATTTCGGCCGCGACCAGCTCAACACCGTGAAACAGGCGACCGATTTCGGTCTGAAGCAGCAGATGAAGATCGCCTTCCCGGTGCTGCTGTTCTCGCAGCGTCTCGCCGGCGGGGCCGGGCCGTTCGAGGGGGTGTTCGGCGGCGCCAATTATTATTGGGGCCTCGAGGACAAGTTCCCGTCCGCCAAGCGCCTCAACGACGCCTATCGCGCCAAGCACAACAATGCCGTGCCGACGGATTACGGCGCGCTCGGCTTCGCCGGCATCTATGCGCTGCTGGAAGGCGCCAAGAAGGCCGGCGGGACCGATCCGGACGCCGTGATCGCGGCCCTGGAGGCGTTGAAATACGACGCCTATAAGGGTCCGGAATATTTCCGCAAATGCGACCATCAGGCGGTCCAGTCCGTCCTGGTGCTGGAATCCAAGCCCCAGGCGCAGGTGAAGTCGCAATACGACGTCTTCAACGTCGTCGAGATGCAGCCGCCAGAGGAGAAATTCCTGCGCTCCTGCCAGCAACTGGGCCACGGCTGATCCGGGTCGACCCCGGCGGGAAGGAGGCGGGCGCCCGCCCCCTTCCCTGTCCGATCCATGCCACCGCCGAAGACCGCTTCAGGGATCCCATCGCCGCATGACGTTCGACCTGATCCTCCTCCAGATCTTCACCGGGGTCGCCCTCGGGTCGATCTTCGTGCTGGTCGCCCTTGGCCTCTCGCTGATCTTCGGCCTCCTCACCATCGTCAATTTCGCCCACAGCCAGTTCTTCATGCTGGGCGCCTATGTCGGCGTCGCGGTGCTGGGGCTGACCGGCAATTTCTGGGTCGCGCTGCTCGCCGTCCCGCTCATCGTCGGGGCGATCGGCATGGTGTGCGAGCGCGTCCTGATCCGCCCGCTCTACGGGCGCGGCATCGACTATCCGCTGCTGCTGACCTTCGGGCTCGGTCTGATCATCCTGGAACTGGTGCGCATCGTCGCCGGCACCGAGGGGATTCCCTTCAACACGCCCGAGGGGCTGACCGGGGCGATGGATCTCGGCGTGTTCTTCTTCCCGAAATATCGGCTGTTTCTGATCGCCGTGACCGCGCTCATCCTGGTCGCGCTCTGGGTGTTCCTGGAGAAGACGCCGTTCGGCCTGATCATCCGGGCGGGGGCGCGCGATCCGGAGATCGTCCAGGTTCTGGGCGTCGACGTGTCGAAGGTCTGGCTGATCGTGTTCGGCATCGGCACCGGGCTCGCCGCGCTCGCCGGGGTGCTCGCGGCACCGATCCGCGGCGTGTTCCCGGAAATGGGCGTGCCGGTCCTGGTGGAGGCCTTCGTGGTGACGGTCGTCGGCGGCATGGGATCGTTGCTCGGGGCGGTGATCGCCGGCCTCGCCGTCGGAATCACGCTCTCCATGACCTCGCTCTTCTATCCTGAAATGACGACGCTCTCGATGTTCGTTCTGATGGCGGTCGTCCTGATCTTCCGACCGCGCGGCCTGTTCGGCCGGGCCGGCGTGCTGGATTGAGGTCCGCCATGGAATCCAACACGCGTCCCGCCGCGACGGCGAAGGCCGGCCCGATGGGTGGCCTCGTCGCCGTGATCGCCCGCCACCGGGTGCTCGCCGCTCTGGTGGTTCTCGCGGCCCTGCCGTTCGTGACGCCCTACGAGGCGCTGGCGGTCAACATCCTGATCTTCGGGCTCTATGCGATGGGGTTCAACCTCATCTTCGGCTATGCCGGCATGCTGTCCTTCGGCCATGCCGCTTTGTTCGGGCTCGGCGCCTATGGCTGCGGCGTGTCGATCGCCAAATTCGCCATTCCCTGGTTCCTGGCGCTGCCGATCGGCATCGCCGTGGCCGGGATCGGATCCGTGGTCATCGGCTGGTTCGCCATCCGCTCACGCGGCATCTATTTCGCGATGATCACGCTCGCGCTGTCGCAGGTGGTCTATTATTCGGCCTATCAATGGGTCTCGCTCACCGGCGGCGAGGACGGGCTGCGCGGCGTCAACGTGCCCGCCATCGACGTGTTCGGCCTGCATTTCGACATGCTGGATCCGCTGGTCAAATATTACGTCCTCTACGCCCTCGCGGCGGTGGCGATCGCACTGTTCTCGCGCATCCTCCATTCGCCCTACGGGGCGGTGCTGGAGGCGATCCGCGAGAATGAGACGCGCGCGCTCGCCTGCGGCTACGACGTCGCGCGCACCCGCTGGCTGGCCTTCATTCTGTCCGGCGTGTTCTCGGGCTTTGCCGGCGCGCTCTATGCGATCCACCTCTCCGTGGTGCCGATCGAGACGCTGAACTATTTCAACTCGGCGGAGGTTCTGATGATCACCCTGCTCGGCGGCATGGGCACCTTCTTCGGGGCTTTCGTCGGCGCCTATGTCTACATCATGCTGCAGGACGTGATGACGGTGGTCACGGTCCATTGGCAGCTCGTCGTCGGCATCCTGTTCGTTGTGCTGATCCTGTTCTTCCCACGCGGGATCTGGGGCTCGCTGCTGAAATGGGTGCGGGCATGAGCGCGGCGCCTCCCATCATGGCGGTCCAGAATGTGGTGAAGCGCTTCGGCGGCTTCACGGCCCTCAATGACGTCACAACCAGCTTCGCGGCCGGGCGCTTGACCTCGGTGATCGGGCCGAACGGTGCCGGCAAGAGCACTTTCTTCAACGTGCTCTCCGGCAGCTTCCCGCCGACCGAAGGCCGGGTGTTCTTCAACGGCACCGACATCACCGGCACGCCGCAGCACAAGCTCGCCCATATGGGCATCGCCAAGTCGTTCCAGATCACCAGCCTGTTTCCCAAGCTCACGGTGCAGGAGAATGTCCGCATCGCCGCCCAGGCGATGCGCTCGCGCTTCGGCCTGTGGCAGCCGCGCAGCGCCTTGAACCTGAGCGATGCGGTCGAGGCGCTCCTGCTGCGCGTCGGCCTTCAGGACCGGCGCCATGAGAGCGTCGACACGCTGGCGCACGGCCAGCAGCGCTCGCTGGAGATCGCCGTGGCGCTCGCCTGCGAGCCCAAGCTCCTGCTGCTCGACGAACCCACCGCCGGCATGAGCCCGGAGGAGGCGCGCGAGATGATGGACCTGATCCTGAAGCTCAATGCCGAGCGCACCGTGATCCTGGTCGAGCACCGCATGAAGCTGGTGATGGGCATTTCGGACCGCATCGTGGTGCTGCACCACGGCACCCTCCTCGCCGAAGGCACGGCGGACGACATCCGCCGCCACGACGAGGTGAAGCGGGTCTATCTCGGACAGTCGGTGTAGCCATGCTCCAGGTCGAAAACCTCAATGCCTGGTATGGGCGCAGCCACATCCTCCAGGGCATCGGCTTTACCGTCGGGCAGGGCGAGGCGGTCTGCCTGATCGGCCGCAACGGCGCCGGCAAGACGACGACGCTGCGCACCGTCATGGGGCTGGTCGCCCGGCGCACCGGCGCCGTGCGGTTCAAGGGCGAGGACATCATCGGCGCCCCGACCCACCGCCGGCTCGGCATGGGCCTCGCTTACGTGCCCGAGGACAGGCGCATCGTGCGCGGCCTCACCGTGCTGGAAAATCTCCGTCTCGGCCTCGTCGCCTCGCCCAACCGCCACAAGGAGGCGGCGGTGATCGACCGCATCGCCGAGACCTTTCCGCGCCTGCGCGAGCGCCTGCACCAGGCGGGCGACACGCTGTCGGGGGGCGAGCAGCAGATGCTGGCGATCGCCCGCGCCCTCGCCGCCGACCCGGAAATGATCATGCTGGACGAGCCCTCCGAGGGCATCATGCCGGTTCTGGTGGACGAGATGTTCGAGCTGTTCGCGCGGCTGAAGCGCGAGGGCCTGACCATTCTCATCGTCGAGCAGAATGTCGAGCGCGCGCTCCAACTCGCCGACCGCGCCTATATCGTGGACCAGGGCGAGATCGTCCATTCCGGTCTCGCGGCGGATCTGATGGCCAATCCCGAGATCCAGGAAAAATACTGCGCCATCTGAGAGTGGCCGAGCGGCGGAGCGCCCCGCCTGGGTGGGGCCGCAGGCTCCCCCGCGCCCGCGCCCGTCCGGGGGCGCGGGGATCGGCGCGGGAGTGAGACCCGGATGTGCGCGGTCGACCGCGTCGCGGTCCGGTCCCGAACACGACCGTATCGGAACCCGTCTCTCGATCTTCGAGCGCGGGCGTCTGCCGATCGCCCTGCGCGGCGTCGCGGTCGGACATGCCTGCGTCGGAATGGGCGTGCGGCCGCCGGCCTGATCAGCGGCAAAAAGGAGCCGCACCTCCTTCCTTGCGGCCTGCGGGAGCGCATCAACAGATATAAAGTATCATTTTAGCTTGTCATCCAGGTCGCCATCCTTCAAATGATACATAGTATCTCAAGAGGGTCCGATTGCCGTGACACGCCGCCTTTCCCGTCCTGCCGGTCTGCTCCTGCCCATCGCCACGCTGGCACTTTTTCCGGAGATGGCCGAGGCGCAGCAGACCTCTTCTTCCTCCGCCGCGGTCGAATTGCCGGCCATCACCGTCTCGTCCGCCAGCCCGGTCGTCGCCTCCGACGGCGGTGCGGCGGCGTTCTGGAATTACGGCTCCTTCTCCTTCGTCACCGGCGCGTTCGTGCCCGTCACGGTGGTCGGCCAGAGGCAGATCGAGCTCAACCCCACCTACACGCTGGGCGACGTGCTGTTCACCCAGCCGGGCATCACGTCGAGCACGTTCGCGCCCGGCGCCAGCCGGCCGATCATTCGCGGCCTCGACAGTTTCCGCGTGAAGATGGCGGAGGACGGCATCGATGCCCTGGACGTCTCGACGCTCGGTGAAGACCATGCCGTGCCGATCGATCCGTTGTCGACGCAGCGCATCGAGGTGATCCGCGGCCCGGCCACGCTGCGCTACGGCTCCCAGGCCATCGGCGGCGTGGTCAATGCCGAGAACAACCGCATCCCGACCGAGCTGACCGGCGACGGTTACCGCGTCATGATGCAGGGGGCGGGCACAACGGTCGATCGCGGGCTCGAGGGCGCCGCCAGCATCGACGCCCGGCAGGGCGCGGTCGCCTTCCATGCCGATGCTTTCGGCCGCACGGCGTCCGACTATTCGATCCCCGGCGGCGGTGTTCAGCCCAATTCCTTCGTGCGCACCGAGGGGCAGTCGGTCGGCCTCACCTATAATTTCGATCAGGGCTATATCGGCACCGCGCTCGTGCGCTTCGCCTCGAATTACGGCATTCCCGGCGGCGAGGAAGCCGCGCTCCAGACCAATATCGACATGGAGCAGATCAAATGGCTCACCAAGGGCGAATTCCGTCCGCTCTCGGGTCCGGTCGAGGCGGTGCGCTTCTGGACCGGCCTCTCCCGCTATCACCACAATGAACTCGGTCTTCCGCATCAGCACGAGGACGAAGACGACCACGATCACGAAGACGGCGAGGAGCACGCCGAGCACGAGGAGGAATTCGACCCGCTCGGCACTGCCCAGCGGGTCCACGGCACCTTCAACAGCAAGGCGTTCGAGGGCCGGGTCGAGATCCAGCACGTGCCGTTCGCGACCGCGTTCGGCGTCTCCCGCGGGGCCCTCGGCTTCCAGATCAATTACGACGATCTCGATACGTTCGGCGAGGCGCGCGAATTCCTCGCGCCGGCGCGCACCTTCATCGCAGCATCCTATCTGTTCGAAGAGGTGGAGATCACGCCGTCGACCCGCTTCCAGGCGGCTGGACGCATCGAGACGGTGCGCATCAACGGCGCAGCCGGCGACATCCCGGACACCTATCTGCCGCCGCCGGACGACCTGACGACGACGCCCGCCGAGCGGTCCTTCGTGCCGGTCAGCGTTTCGCTCGGCCTGCTCCAGGATCTCGCCCTCGGCATCACCGGGCGCCTCACCGCGCAATATGTCGAGCGCGCGCCCTCGGCCCTGGAGCTGTATTCCAAGGGCGCGCACCATGCGACCGGCACCTTCGACATCGGCAATCCGGATCTCAACACCGAAGGCGCGGCAAGCTTCGAGATCGGGTTTGCGCGGACCGAGGGCGCTTTGCGCTTCGATGCCAGCGCCTATTACACGCGGTTCGACGGCTTCATCTACAAGCAGCTCACCGGCGTCACCTGCGACGAGGCGTTCGCCTCCTGCGGCATCGAGGACGGCGAATTCCAGCAGATCGTCTACAACCAACGCAACGCGACCTTCTACGGCGCCGAGGTCAAGGCCCAATACGATGTGGGTGAACTCGCCTCTGGAATTTGGGGTGTCGAGGGGCAATACGATTTCGTCCACGCGACCTTTTCGGACGGCTCCTATGTGCCGCGCATGCCGCCCCACCGGCTCGGCGGCGGGCTCTATTGGGGCGACGGCGCGTTTGCGGCGCGGGTCAATCTCCTGCACGCCTTCGCCCAGGACGACGTGGCCGCGTTCGAGAACACCACGCCCGGCTACAATCTCCTCAATGCCGAGCTGAGCTACAGCCGTGCCGTCGGCACGCTCGGCCTCAATCCGGTGGTCCTGACCGTGGGGCTGACCGGCACCAATCTGCTCGATGCCGACATCCGCAACTCGGCCTCCTTCAAGAGCGAGGAGGTCCTGCTGCCCGGCCGAAACCTGCGCGGCTTCGCGAAGGTGACCTTCTGATGTCCGTGAACGACCCAACCTCCGGAGTGGCATCCATGCCCGATGCGCGACTGCCCGTCACCGTCCTGTCCGGCTTTCTCGGGGCCGGCAAGACCACGCTCCTCAATCACATCCTCGCCAATCGCGACGGCCTGCGCGTCGCGGTGATCGTCAACGACATGTCCGAGGTGAACATCGACGCCGAACTGGTGCGGGCCGGGGACGCCAATCTCTCCCAGACCGAGGAAAAGCTGGTGGAGATGACGAATGGCTGCATCTGCTGCACGCTGCGCGACGACCTTCTGACCGAGGTGCGCCGGCTCGCCGGCGAGGGGCGTTTCGATTATCTTTTGATCGAATCCACCGGGATCGCCGAGCCGCTGCCGGTGGCCGCGACTTTCGACTTCCGCGACGAGGACGGGGTTTCGCTCTCCGACGTCGCCCGGCTGGACACGATGGTCACGGTGGTGGACGCCGCCCAATTGCTCGCGGATTTCGCCAGCCGCGATTTCCTTGCCGATCGCGGCGAAACCGCCGGCGAGGATGATGCGCGCACCTTGGTCGATCTGATCACGGACCAGATCGAATTCGCCGACGTCATCGTCCTCAACAAGATTTCCGAAGTCGCGCCGCAGCGTCTCGCCGACGTGCGCGGCGTGATCAAGGCGCTGAATCCGGACGCGGAACTGATCGAGACGGACCATGCCCGGGTGCCGCTGCGCCGGGTGCTCGGAACCGGCCGCTTCGACTTCGAGAAGGCCAGCCAGCATCCGGTCTGGTTCAAGGAATTGAACGGTTTCCGCGACCACGTGCCGGAGACCGAGGAATACGGCGTCTCGAGCTTCGTCTACCGGGCCCGCCGGCCCTTCCATCCCGAGCGGTTCAATGCCTTCCTCGCCAAGACCTGGCCCGGTCTCGTGCGCGCCAAGGGCCTGTTCTGGCTGGCGACGCGTCCCCACAGGGTCGGCGAGATGAGCCTTGCTGGTGCGATCTGCCAGACCGGAACGATCGGACGCTGGTGGGCGAGCGTGCCGCCCGAGCACTGGCCGACCCAGCCCGACTGGCGCTCCTGGCTGCGCGCCCATTGGATGCCGGGCTATGGCGACCGCCGGCAGGAACTGGTCTTCATCGGCATGGCGTTGGACGAGGCGGCGATCCGCGCCGCGCTCGACGCCTGTCTGGTCGGCCCGACCGATCCGCGCCGCTTCGATCCGGCCGCCCTCAAGCACCTGCCGGACCCCTTCCCGAGCTGGGAGGCGAGCGCGGTGGCCTGAGGGGCGCGGCTTTCCGCGCGTCCGGCTGAACAAGCGCGCAATGCTCAGGCAAGCCTTGTCGGCACAGTACGGATCCGATGCGCCCGTCATCCGGAGCCCGGGAATGTTGTTTCACAGTCACAAGGACGCGCACCTCACGCTTGATGCGCTCGACCGCTCTCTGGCCGTCATCGAATTCTCGCCAAGTGGGAAGGTTCTGCATGCGAATGCGAATTTTCTCGGGCTTCTGGGGTTTCGCTTGGACGAGGTGGTCGGCCACCACCACGGCATGTTCGTGCTGCCGGAGGAGCGCGCGAGCGAGGGGTACCGGCGCTTCTGGGACGATCTGCGCAAGGGCGAATACAAATCGGCGGAGTTCCGCCGGGTCGGAAAGGACGGCCGGGAAGTCTGGATCCAGGCCACCTACAATCCTCTCATGAGGGGCGGCCAGGTGGCGAAAGTGGTCAAGCTGGCCGCCGACGTCACGGCCCGTAAACGTGCCCAGGCAGAGTTCGAAAGCCAGATCAGAGCGATCGACAAATCGCAGGCGATCATCCAGTTCGACTTGACGGGCATCGTCCTCGACGCCAACGCCAATTTTCTGAACGCGGTCGGCTACGCCCGCGACGAAATCGTCGGGCGGCATCATTCCCTATTCGTCGCGCCCGAAGAGCGGGACAGCCCCGATTATCGCGCATTCTGGCAAAAGCTCGCCCACGGAGAGTTTCAGGCCGCCGAGTATCGGCGGATCGGGAAGGGCGGAAAGGAGGTCTGGATTCAGGCCTCCTACAATCCGGTCCACGATGCCGCAGGCCGTCTGGTGAAGGTCATCAAGTTTGCGACGGACACGACGCCACAGGTGCGCGATCGCCGTCGCCGCGAGGAGGTCCAAAGAGCCATCGACGCCGATCTCGGACGGATCTCCTCGGAAATCTCCGACGCCAGCCGCCGGGCTGCCGACGCGGTCCGCGCGACCGGCGTCACCTCATCGAGCGTCGAGGCGGTGGCGGCCGGGGCCAGGCATTTGTCGACGTCGGTCAATCAGATCAGCACTCAGGTCAACACCGCTCTGGAACTGTCCCGCGAAGCCGTCGAGGAGGGCGAGCGGACCCGGGCGGTGATCGGCGGCCTGGCCGAGGCGGCGGGGCATATCGGCACCGTCGTCGACCTCATCACCAGCATCGCGTCGCAGACCAACCTTCTCGCGCTCAATGCGACGATCGAAGCGGCACGGGCGGGCGATGCGGGCCGAGGCTTTTCGGTCGTCGCAAGCGAGGTGAAGAGCCTCTCCGCCCAAACCGCCAGGGCCACCGGCGACATCGCGACCCAGATCGCCGCTGTTCAGACCCGGACGGAACAGACGGTCGCGGCGCTCAAGGCGATCGCCGAGCGGATCGGCGGGTTGAACTCGGTCTCGGCGACCATCGCCACCGCCATGGACGATCAGGCCGCCATGGCCCGCGACATTTCCCAAGGCATGCACGCGGCAGCGCAGGGCGTGCAGACCATCCGGCACAATATGAGCGCGATCGCCGACTCCACCGAGCAGGTCGAGCAGGCGACCCGGCAGGTGCGGGAAACCTCGCGCCTGATCGCTTCCGCGTGAGCCTGCCGACCCCGATCTGATGCTCTGACGGACAATCGCCCGAACAAGCCGGTGGCCCGGGCGCGGGCGCGCGTCCGGGGTCGGAAAATGCTGCAACGCCATACCAAAAATAGCCGTTGCCTTGGCCTCGTGCTGCAGGCAGCGTGCGAGCGAATGTCTCTTCCACCGAATGACCGTCGCCAATTCATCTCGTTTTTCAGTGAGTTGTGCGCGGAAGCCAAAGGCCGTCTCGATGTTGCCCAAGGGATATGTTCCTGGTCGCGATCACTGCCTCGGACGCCGGATCACGGCGCTGCTGAGCTGCGTCTCCGCCCTCGTTTTCGCGGTTCCAGCGCTCGCCCAGACCAGCAACGCCACGATCGGTCCGGACTATGTGTACAAAGACCAGCAGGCTGGCAGCAATGGCAGCGGCGGCTATGGATGCCCGGACAGCAATGGGTACGAGGCGAATGTCGGCGGCGGACATTCGGGCAGTGACGGCCCGTCGGTTACGGAAACCTATACTGACACTCTGAGCGCCGGATCGTCCTATGGCGGAACCTTCGCGCTGGCCGGCAGCACCGGCGGCAATGGCGGCGGCGGCGGCAACAGCAACAATGCGACGCTGTGCCTCGACGGCGGCGCGATCAATGGCGGCAACGGCGCCACCGGCAGCAATGGCGGCACGGTCACCATCACCACCCAGGGCGGCTCCGGCAACACCTTCTCGGGGACCGGCATCGTCGTCTACAGCAAAGGCGGGGACGGCGGCGCGGGAGGCTTCTCGAAGACCGACAACGGCTATGGCGGGTCCGGCGGCGGCGGCGGCGTCGGTGGAACGGCGCAACTGACCAATTCGGTCACGATCACCACGACCTCGACCGGAGCCGCCGGTATCGCCGTGCTGAGCATCGGCGGCAATGGCGGGTCCGGCGGCTCGGGGGGCACCGGCGGCAATGGCGGCTCGGGCGGCTCGGGCGGCGTCGGCGGCGCGGTGATCGTCTCGAATTCCGGTGCGATCAACGCGGAACAATCGATCCCGATCTATGCCGAGAGCGTCGGCGGCGTCGGCGCGGGTGGCGGCAGCGGCGGCGGCAGCTATTGGATCTTCGGCGGCGGCGGCAGCGGCGGCGGCGGCGGCTACGGCGCCGGCGCCGGCACCGTTTCGGTCACCAATTCGGGCAGCCTCACCTCCTATTGGCTCGGAACGCGCGGCATCGAGGCGCAGTCCGTCGGCGGCGGCGGCGGCGATGCGGGGATTTCCACCGGCCTGAACGCGCTCGGCGCCAATGGTGGACCGGCCGGCGACGGCAGCTCGGTCTCGGTGACGAATACCGGCACCATCAATCTCACCAACGGCTCGTCCATCGGCATCGCGGCGCAGTCGGTCGGCGGGGCGGGGGGCGCCGGCGGCATGGCCTTCAGCGGCGGCATCACCGCGACCATCATCGGCGGCACGGACACCGGCGGCGACGGTGGCGGCGGCGGCAATGCCGGGGCCGTTCAGGTCACCAATTCTGGCCAAATCTGTACCGGCAATTCCTGCAATGGCGGCGCGCCCGCCAGCAGCGCCGGCGGCGCGATGGGCATTCAGGCGCAGTCGATCGGCGGCGGCGGCGGCACCGGCGGCTTCGGTGTCGCCACGTCCGACATCGGCGCCTCCTTCGCGCTCGGCGGCGGCGGCGGCAATGGCGGCACGCCGGGAACCGTGTTCGTCGTGAACACCGGCACGATCTCGACCCAGGAAATAAATTCCGCCGGCATTCTCGCCCAGTCGATCGGCGGCGGCGGCGGCGCGGCGGGCGGCGCACTCTCGCTCTCTTTGTCCTCGGTGGCGGGGGTGGCGATCAGCCATGGCGGCTCCGGCGGCTCCGGCGGTTCGGGCGCCAATGTCGGCGTCAACTGCACCAGCGGCGCGGCGTCGAGCGGATACGGTTCGGCGTGCACCACGTCCGGCACCCCCATGCTGTCCGCCCTGTCCGGCGGCACGATCTCCACCAACGGAACCGGATCGGCCGGCATCCTCGCCCAATCGCTCGGCGGCGGCGGCGGCACGGGCGGCTATGCGGCCGCCTTGTCGGGCGGCACCGCGGCCGCCTTCTCCTTCTCGGTCGGCGGGTCCGGCGGGTCCGGCGGCTGGGGCGGCAACGCCTATGCCGGTTCCGGCGGGCTGGATGTGACGACCGGCGGATCGGATTCGCCCGGCATCGTCGCGCAATCGATCGGCGGCGGCGGCGGCAATGGCGGCAGCACGATTTCGGGCAGCATCGCCGAAGGCGCCTCGATCGCCATCGCGGTGGGCGGGAGCGGCGGCACGGGCGGTGCCGGCGCCATGGCGACGACGGAAAATACCGGCGGCAACATCACGACGACCGGCGACCGGTCCCCGGGCCTCGTCGCGCAGTCGATCGGCGGCGGCGGCGGCAATGGCGGCGCGGCGATCACCGCCAGCGCCAGCGGCATCGTCTCCGTCAATCTCGCGCTCGGCGGGTCGGGCAGCACCGGCGGCACCGGCGGCTGGGCCTATGCCTTCAACAAGACCGGAACCGGCGCTGCCGGCTCCGGCACGATCTCGACGTCGGGCTATCAATCGAGCGCGATCGTCGCGCAATCGATCGGCGGCGGCGGCGGCAATGGCGGTTACACCGCGTCCGCCACTTTGTCGCTGGGCGACACGCTCGGCGCCAGCATCGGCGGCTCCGGCGGCAGCGGAAACTATGCCAATACGGTCGAAGTCACCAATAGCGGCGGCACCCTGACCGCCTCCGGCGGCGGTGCCGCGGTCATTCTGGCGCAGTCGATCGGCGGCGGCGGCGGGAATGGCGGCTTCGTTACGGGTGGGGACGTCGCGCTGTCGGGCTCGACCAGCCTGAGCGTCGGCGGCGCGGGTGGCTCCGGGGCGTCCGGCGGCAGCGTCACGGTCAACAATTACGCCAGCATCACGACGCCGACCCAGGTGACCGTCACGACGACCACCGAAGTTGCGACCACGACGACGGAAGACCAGAAGGTCCTGGTCGGGTATGATATGGTGCAGGTCTGCGATCCCTATCCGTTCTGCTATTACGAACAGGAGCCGGTTTACGAGACCATCCCCGTCACGGTGACGACCTATACGCCCGTCACCACGACCCAGACTCTGGCGAGCGGCGCGGCGACCTACGGCAACGCGCCCGGCATCCTCGCGCAGTCGATCGGCGGCGGCGGCGGCGCGGGCGGGTTCGCGGCGACGGGCGCGATCACCGGCGACTACGCCGCCAATCTGGCGGTGGGCGGTGGCGGCGGCACCGGCGGCGGCGCCGGCAGCGTGACCATCTACAACAGCGCCGCGGTCTCCTTGGTCGGTCCGCTCTCGGGCGGCCTCATCGCGCAGTCCCTCGGCGGTTCGGGTGGCACCGGCGGCTTCGCCGTGGCGGGCAGCCTGTCCTCCGGGGTCAGCGCCAATGCCACGATGGGCGGTGGTGGGGGAACCGGCGGATCGTCCGGGGCCGTGACCATCACCCATCTCAATGGCGGGATCTCGACGGCCGGCAACCAGTCCCCGGCCATTCTTGCGCAATCCATGGGCGGCGCGGGTGGCACCGGCGGCTGGGACATTGCCGGGTCGCTCGGCTCCGCGGCCGCGGCCGCGGTCGGCATCGGCGGCCCGGGCGGCTCGGGTGGGGCGGTGACCGGCGCGGTCACGGTCTCGGCCAGCGGCACCCTGTCCACCAACGGCCTGCTCTCGCCGGGCATCATCGCCCAGTCGATCGGCGGCAGCGGCGGCAATGGCGGCTTCAGCGCGGCGGCGGCGGGATCGGTGATCCTGGCATCGTCCGTCGCGATCGGCGGCACCGGCGGCGACGGCAGCTATTCCAACACCGTCTCGGTCACGGCGCAGGGTCAGATCATCACCTATCAGTCGCAGTCGCCCGGCATTCTCGCGCAGTCGATCGGCGGGGCGGGCGGCAATGGCGGCTTCGCGCTCGCCGGGAGCGCGGCGACCGGTGGCGGGAAGGAGGCGGACGTCTCCGTCGGCGGCGGCAGCGCGACCGGCGGGGCCGGCGGGTCGGGCAGCAATGCGGGCGCGGTCGGCGTCACGGCGAGCAACATCCTGACCGCCGGCTATCTGTCGGCGGGCATCATCGCGCAATCGATCGGCGGCACCGGCGGCAATGGCGGGTCGAGCCGCGCCTTCAGCCTTTCGGGAACGCCCGAGACCAGCGAGGGCGCCGCGGCCTCGGTCGCGATCGGCGGCAGCGGCGGCTGGGGCGGCCAAGGCGGCACCGTCGGCGTGACTCAGATCGGCACCATCCAGACCGGCGACAGCACCGGGCTCGGTTCCGATCTGGCGCCGGCCATCCTGGCGCAGTCGATCGGCGGCAATGGCGGCAATGGCGGCTCGGCGGATGCCAATGCGATCGCGAGCACCGCGGCTGCAGCCGTCTCCATCGGCGGATCGGGGACCAATGGCGGGTCTGCCACGACCGTCACGGTCTACAGCAACCAGAACCTCACGAGCGGAAGCCTGTCGACCAACGGCGCCCAGTCTCCCGCCATCCTCGCCCAGTCGATCGGCGGCGGCGGCGGCAATGGCGGCGCGGCGCAAACCACCGCGTCGAGCGATCAATACGGCGTCGGCGTTTCGGTCGGCGGCTGGGGCGCGGGCGGCGGCTCCGGCGGCGCGGTCGATGTCTATACCGGCGGCCAGCTGGTCACGTTTGGTGCGAATTCCGCCGCCATCTTCGCCCAGTCGGTGGGCGGCGGCGGCGGCAATGGCGGCTCCGCCACGAACAACACGTCGGCCGGACAAGGCAGCGAGCTTCAGGGCGGCGTGACCTCCGTCGCCGGGGCCGGGGTCGCCAATACGGCGACGACCATCTCCACGGCGGCGTCGTCCTTCTCGTCGTCGAGTTCCAAGAGCAACAGCGCGTCCTCGGACCAGCCTGCGAACGGCATCGCCGCCTCGCTCGCGATCGGCGGAACGGCGGGCAAGGGCGGCTCCGGCAATGCCGTGAACATCACCTCCACCTCCGCCATCAAGACCTCCGGCGCCCTGTCGGACGGCATCTTCGCGCAATCGGTGGGCGGCGGCGGCGGCAATGGCGGCGCGGCCAGCACCAATGCGGACGGCAGCTCTTATGCCGCTTCGGTCAGCCTCGGCGGCGCAGCCGGCACGGGCGGCACCGGCGGTGTCCTCACCATCCTCGCGAGCGGCAGCATCCAGACGCTGGGCCAGCAATCGGTCGGCCTGTTCGCGCAATCGGTGGGCGGCGGCGGCGGCAGCGGCGGCTCGGCCTCCAGCACGACGACGGGCGGCCAGGCCGCGATCACGTTCGGGCTCGGCGGGCTCGGCGGCGACGGGGCCAGCGGCGGCGCGGTCACGGTCACCAGCGGCAGCAGCTCGACCGGCGGCTTCATCAATACGCTGGGTGCCGGCGCGGCCGGGCTGTTCGCGCAGTCTGTCGGCGGCGGCGGCGGCTCCGGCGGGTCGAGCACGGTTTCCGCGAGTTCGCCGGGCACCCAATCGAGCAGCGGATCGAGCGTGAGTTCGTCGACCGGCGCGGTCAGCGGCTCCGCCGGAACGAGCACGACCAATTCCAGCGCCGGCCAGAAGGACGGGCAGGGCGCGAGCCAGGCCGGCAGCAATGGCAGCAGCGGCAATAGTGGCGGCAACGCCCTCGCCATGTCGCTCGGCGGCTCGGCCGGCAGCGGCGGCACGGGCGGCACGGTGAGCGTCACCAATTATGCCGCCATCGTCACCGGCATTCCGCTCGCAGGGGCGAGTGGGCCGGTCGTCACCCCTGACAATTCGCCGGGCTTGTTCGCCCAGTCGGTCGGCGGCGGCGGCGGCTCCGGTGGCTCCAGCACCTCCAATGCGTCGGCGAACGAGCACAGCGCTTCGATCTCGCTCGGCGGCAACGGCAGCTCGGGCGGTTCCGGCGGCACTGTCACCGTGGCCACCGTCGGCACGCTTCAGACGCTCGGCAACAATTCCTCTGCCTTGTTCGCCCAATCGGTCGGCGGCGGCGGCGGCAATGGCGGCTCCTCCTCGACGACCAGTTCGTCGGGCGGCACGGTCTCGATCGCCCTTGGTCTCGGCGGATCGGGCAGCGGGGGCGGCAGCGGCGGCACGGTCGCCGTCACCGTGAATCCGGCGGTGGACGAGGACACGCTCTCGGGGATCGTGACCGCGGGCACCACCTCCTACGGCATCTTCGCCCAATCGGTGGGTGGCGGCGGCGGCGCGGGCGGGGCGCTGTCCGCGGCGGCGACCGGGGGGTCGACCAGCGACAACGGCAGCGCCAGTTCCAAGGGGTCCAGCACCGGCACGTCCACGTCCAGTTCCAACGGCGTGGCGCTCGCCATGGGGCTCGGCGGATCCGGCGGCGCCGGCGGGGCGGGCGGCAACGTGACCGTCACCGGCGCGGCGCCGATCGCGACCTCCGGAGCCATGTCCACCGGCCTGTTCGCGCAATCGGTGGGCGGCGGCGGCGGCGCGGGCGGCGCCAGCACCACCCAGGCCAATAGCGGAACCTACGCGCTGAGCCTGGGCCTCGGCGGTTCGGGCGGAACCGGCGGCATCGGCGGCACCGTGAACGTCACTCAGAAGAGCACGGTCTCGACCGCGGGGAACCAAGCGTTCGGCATCCTCGCGCAATCGATCGGCGGCGGCGGCGGCGTCGCCGGCGCGGCGAACGCGACCAGTGCGAGCGGCGGCGACGCCAATATCGCGGTCGCTCTGGGCGGATCGGGCGGCAGCGGCCAGGTCGGCGGGGCGGTGAACGTCGTCACCACGGCGCAGGTCGCGACCGGCGGGATCGGCGCGACTGCCGTCCTCGCCCAGTCGATCGGCGGCGGCGGCGGCACCGGCGGCGCGAGCACCTCCAGCGCTTCCAATGGAAAGGTGGCGCCCTCGCTCGCGCTCGGCGGCACCGGCGGCACCGGCAATGACGGCGGCGCGGTCTATGCGCAGGTGAATGCGCCTGTGGCGACCCAGGGCGCCAACGCGATCGGTCTGTTCGCGCAATCGGTGGGCGGCGGCGGCGGCAGCGGCGGCGCCTCCACCTCCGGCGCGGGGGGCGGGGGCGACGCCACGACGTCACTGGCGCTCGGCGGTTCCGGCGCCGCGGCCGGCAATGGCGGCTATGTCGCGATCCAGGCCTGGAGCGCGACCTCGGCCCCGATGACGATCACGACCTCCGGCACCAGCGCCTATGGCGTCCTCGTCCAGTCCGTCGGCGGCGGCGGCGGCGCGGGCGGAACGTCCAACGGCAGCGTGACCGGATCGGGCGACGTCAATGTCACCTTCGCGCTCGGCGGTACCGGCGGGTCGGGCGGCGCGGGCGGCGAGCTTTCGGTCTATACCGGTTTCGGCACCATCACGACCACCGGCGCGCTCGGCATCGGCGTCCTCGCGCAATCGGTGGGCGGCGGCGGCGGCGCCGGCGGCACCAGCGACGTCATGGCCTCCGCATCCAATTCGTCCGGCACTGCGGCTTATGCCGGCGGCATCGCGCTCGGCGGCAATGGCGGCGCCGGCGGCGCAGGCGGCGTGATCGGCGTCGCGAACCAGATGAACACGAGCACGTCGGGTCAATTCGCGCCGGCCGTGGTGGCGCAGTCGATCGCCGGCGGCGGCGGGCTCGCGGCCAGCCAGACGTCGGTGTCGGGCAATCTCGCGACGTCCTCGCTCACGCTGAGCCTGGGCGGCACGAGCGGCCTCGGCGGATCCGGCGGCACGGTCACGCTCGACAATTACGGTCAGGTCGCCACGACGGGCGCCGATTCCTACGGCGTGGTCGGCCAGTCGATCGCCGGCGGTGGCGGCCTTGCGGGCGTGCTGACCGGGGGGAACGGCACCACCGCGCTCACCTCCGCGTATGCCGCCACCCTCGGCGCGTCCGGGTCGAGCAGCGGAAATGGCGGCAGCGTCACCGTCCTCGGCGGCAATGCGATCAATACCACCGGTGCGCGCGCCATGGCGCTGGTGGCGCAGTCGATCGGCGGCGGCGGCGGCATCGTCGCGACGCCGATGGGCGGCCAGTCCAGCGTGACAGCCGGCGGGACCACCGTGCTCGGCGGCGCGGCAGGCGGCAGCGGCGGCAGCGTATCGGCGTCCCTGACGGCAGGCTTGAGGACGACCACGTCCGGGGGGAACGCCCACGGCCTCGTCGCCCAGTCGATCGGCGGCGGTGGCGGCATCGCCACCATGGTCAGCAATCTGACGCTCGGCGGCACGGGCGGCGGCAGCGGCGGGGCGGTGACGGTCGACGCCGGCGGCGCAATCGCCACCACCGGGACGACGGCCATCGGCATCGTCGCCCAGTCGATCGGCGGCGGCGGCGGCCTCGGCCATGCGCAGTCCTCCGTCACCTTCGCCAATGGCGGTGCCTCGGGCGACGGCGGGCCGGTCCAGGTGACCGTCGGCGGCGGCATCACCACCTCGGGCACCAATGCGGTCGGTGTGCTCGCCCAATCGATCGGCGGCGGCGGCGGCGCGGCCGTGACCAACAATGCCGCCCTCACCAGCAACAACCCGGCCGGGAACGGCACCGGCGGCGCCGTGACCGTCATCGTCAACGCGCCCATCTCGACCAGCGGCGCGGGCGCCGACGGCGTCATTGCTCAATCCGCCAGCAATGGCGGCGGCCTGTTGATGAACGGCACGGCCATGGACCTCGTGACCGGCAGTTCCGGCAGCTCGGGCAAAGTGGTCGTCACCGCCAATGCCAGCATCACCGCGACCGGATCCGGCGCCACCGCGATCTCGGCGCAGGGCAATGGCGACCCGATCATCACGATCGCCTCCGGCGTGAGCGTGACGGGCGGCGTCGGCGGCACGGCCGTCACCAGCGACGGGACCGAGAATTTCATCACCAATTCCGGCACGCTCTCGACGGTGGACGGCCCCGAGGGCATGGCCATCGTCACCCGGACCGGCTTTGCCGCGGTGACGAACGGCGGCACGCTATATGGCAATTTCGCCCTGACGCCGGGCGCCGCAAATGCCGTGACGAACCTGTTCGGCGGCACCATCTGGGCGGGGTCCTCGCTCGATCTCGGCGGCGCGGCCAATCTCCTGACCAATTCCGGCATCTTGCGCAGCGCGTCGTCCGGGCTCGGCACCACGACGCTCAACGGCAGCCTCGTGCAGACCTCCGGCGGCCTGATGATCGTGCGCACCGACCAGCTCACGGTCCGGGCGGACCAGTTCCTCGTCACCGGCAGTGCGAATCTGTCCGGCGCGGTCCGCGGCGTCATCTACAATCCCGGCCGCGCCATGCCGGGCAGTTTCGAGACGCCCTTTCTCGCCGCCCTCGGCGGTCTGACGACGTCGAACCTGCATATTCTGGGCGACACCGCCATCATCGACTTCTCGGTTTCGCAGAGCGGCAACAGCCTTTCGCTCGACACCGTGCTGGATTTCACCCCCTTCGGACTCTCATCCCGGGGCATCCTTCTCGGCACGCTGATCGGCGAGATCCAGACGCGCGGCTCCTCGCCTCTGTTCGAGACCATCGTGCCCGCGCTGCTGGACGTGACCACGGTGGCCGGGCTGGACCAGGCGTACGAGACGGTGGGCGGCGGGGCGGTTGCCATGGTGCCGACCACCATGATCAATGCAGCCTCGGCCTCGCTCGCCGGCATCACCACGCAGATGGACCTCTGGCGCATCGGGCTGCGGATCCCGTCGACGGCGCTCGGCACCGCCGCGCCTGCGGCGGCCTCGTCAGGCACCGCGGCGTCTCCCGCAGCGGCGGGCGACACGCCCGGGCGCTATTTCTGGGCTGCGCCGATGGCCAGTCTCACAACCGGCGGCGGACTGTCCGGCTCCATGTTCGGCGGAACGGTCGGCCTCGACGGCGAACTCGCCAATCTGCCGGCTCTTGTCGGCGCGGCCGTGAATTTTTCCACCACCTCCCTCGATGCCGGCGATTATGGCGCCAGCGTCTCCACCAGCTATGGCGGCTTCAGCGTCTACGGCGTTGCGGAGGCGGGGCCGGCTTATGTCTCGGCGATCGCGACACTCGGCTATGGCAGCGCCAATTTCGACCGCAATCTCTACAATCTGAACCTCGACCTCGCGACGGATTCCGGGTTCGACGGCACCCTGCTCGGTGCGCGGATCGAGGCAGGCTACAGCTTCGCTTTGGGCGGGACGGGGGCCAGTTTCACGCCCTTCGTGGCCTTCCAGCCGATCCAGCTCTGGCTCGGCTCCGGCTCCGAAATGTTCGGTACGCTCGGCCGCGGCCTGTCCTACGACAGCACGACCATCACCGCGCTGCCGACCTATCTCGGCGTGCAGTTCGACGGCCAATGGGTGGCCGCGGACGGCCGGCGCTACGCGCCCTATCTCCGCGCCGCCTGGATGCACGATTTCAGCCCGAACCGGGACGTCCCGCGCAGCTTCGCGGAGCTGCCGCAATTCAGCTTCTCGTCCACCGCGATCCCGACCGTCAGCGACGCCCTCGATCTGCATGCCGGCCTGCAGTTTCTCGCCGGTCCCAATCTGGTGCTCTCCGCCGGGTTCGAGGCCCAGATTTCGGACGGCTATTCCACCGTCGGGGCCACGGGGAGCCTGCGGGTCCGCTGGTGACACGGGCCGTGCCATTGCCGCGGGGCGGGTGGCGACGATAAACTCGGCCGGACCGCCGAAGGTGACATGTCGGTCGTGGTGCGATGAGGTTCGATCGCCGACGGCGATCCAGCCAGCCCTGTGTCGTAAAGACGGGATCAATGCGGCAGCCGGTTTGGGCGGGGCCGCCATCGGCGGATCGAGGAAAGGGCAGGCCAGGGATGAACCGGTATGTTTCGCTCGTCCTGTTTCTCGTCCTCGTTCTGGGGTGCGGTCTCGCGATCGGCGGTCTGACCGTGACCGGCGGATGGTATGCCGACCTCGCCAAGCCGGCTTTCACCCCGCCGCCCTGGGTGTTCGGGCCGGCCTGGACGGCGATCTACGTGCTGATCGCATTGGCCGGCTGGCGGGTCTGGCAGCGTGATCGCAGCGGCTGGCCGATGAGGCTATGGGCGGGCCAGATGGCGCTGAACTTCCTTTGGACGCCGGTCTATTTCGGCGCCCATCAGATCGGGCTGGCGCTGCTCGTCATTCTTCTGCTGCTCGCGGCCATTCTCGCTTTCATCGCCGCCGCGTGGCGGCGCGACCGCGTGGCGGCCTGGCTGTTCCTGCCCTATGCCGCCTGGGTGACCTTCGCCTCGGTTCTGAACGGCGCGATCTGGGTCCTGAACTGAAGCGCCCGCGTGCTCGGCTCGTCGAACGGGGGCGCATCCCGCGCCTCCGTTCGACGCGGCCAAGGTTCAGCTCACAGTGCCGCGGGCCGGATATCCGTTCTGGAGCACGAAGGGGATCTTCGAGGCGAGAAATTCCAGATCCGGGCGCGCCCAGGGCATGTTGGCGACGGCGGCCATATAGAGTCGGCCGTCGGCCCGCACCCAGAACAGGCCGGGCTCCGAGAACACGGCCGATTCCGTGTCGCGGATCGCCTGCGTGAGATACAGCCCCCACGCCTCCGCCTGCGCGCGTGTCAGGCCGTAGCCGACGGGCAGGCCGTCCAGATCCCACTCGGACACGGTCTTGGCTGCCCGCTCGGCATCGTCCATCGACACGGCGATCACGTCGAAGCCGGCGTCCCGGTATTTCGGCAGAACCGCCTTCAGCGCCTGCAGGTAGGACTTGCAAACCGGGCAGTGATAGCCGCGATAGAACACCACCATCGTGAAGTGTTCGGGCTTGGGGTCGTTGAGCGTCCAAGTCCCGCCCCCCGACAGGGGCAGCGAGAGGGCGGGGGCTGGGGTATCCGGCATCGGTCGAGACATTGGGGTTCTCCCTTTCAGATCGGTTGGACGGTCCAGTTTTCCGGGATCGAAGGTCCCGCGCTTCGGATGACCTTACCCTCTTCGGTTCGGGCGGCCGGGGTGCGGATCCGCCCGGCAATCAGTCGATCCTGTAGGGATCGGGCCATCTGTGGCCGGTGGCGGCGACGGCATCGAGATAGGATTTCATGACGGCTGTCCCCGGCATGCCGCGCTTGTCGGCGTCCTTGGCTTGTCGGCCCGGGAAGTCGGCGAGGGACTTCGCCCATTCCGTCCGCACGGCGGGCTGGATCTCGGTTATCTTGGCGCCGACGGTTTTCAGTCCGTCGAGACCGGCCTTCTGGCGCGCATTGAGCGAGGCTCCGGCCCGTTCTTCATAGGCCTTTCCGACCTCGCGCACGATCTTCCGCACGTCCTCGGGCAACCGGTTCAGGGTGCGCGAGGAGATCGTCAGGCCGTTCACCGGCATCGCCCCGAAGCCGATCAGCGTGTAATAAGGCGCAGGTTCGTAGAATTTGAATCCGAGATAGGCCGAAGGGAACATCAGCCAGCCCGAATAGACGCCGGTCTGAAGCGACATATAGCCTTCGGGAAGCGTCGATTGGACCGGAACCGCCCCCGCATATGCGATCCAGGGAAGATTGGGGCCGGCGCCGCCGATCTTGTAGCCTTTCAGA
Source organism: Aquabacter spiritensis (assembly GCF_004346185.1). GTDB lineage: Bacteria > Pseudomonadota > Alphaproteobacteria > Rhizobiales > Xanthobacteraceae > Aquabacter > Aquabacter spiritensis. Next base: position 282,296 of record NZ_SMAI01000004.1, read on the forward strand.
TCCTTGACGTCCTTCCACGCGTCCTTGGTCCCGAGGTGATAGTCGTCCCATCCGTGCAGGCCGAGAAGCACTTGTCCGTACTGCTTCTCGAATTGCTCGGACAGCCAGGGGTTCTTGTCGTAGACCGCCCGCGCCGCGCTGATGGCGGTGACGGAATCCTGGGGGCCGAACGGCGCGTAATAGGGAAAATTGTGCAGAAACAGCTTGGCGGGCTCGAAGCAGAAGCAATAGGCGCCGACGTCCAGCAGGCCGTTCTGCACGGCTTCGAGCGTGTCGGCGACGCCGGCAAGTGAACCGCCATAGGCCTCGACGAACTCGATCTTGTGTTTCGTTTCCGCGGCGACGCGCCGCTTCACCTCCGGAACGAAGAATTTTTCGACATCCGAAACATAGACCGAGGGTCCGCTCGGATGTCCCGATCCGATGCGCAGCGTGAAGGTATCCGCGTTCGCCGCGCCCATGCTCGCCAGTGCCAGGACACCGGCGAGAAAGCCTTTTGCGTGCATGCCTGCTCCTCCCTGTTTGGTTTTTTTTCACCGGAGAGGCGTTGCTCTCAGGCGCCGTTCAGCGAGACCCCAAGCGTGACCGGGGTCTCGGTCTCCATCGATCGATGCAGGTAGCAGGTGGCCGCCGCGATCCGCTGCAGCGTCTCGAAGGTCTCGTCGTCCGCTTCGCCTTGCATGAACAGGTGGGTGTCGTAGGCGAAGGCTTCGCCGGTGCCGTCCCGCACCCCCCAAGGCGACATCTGCACGAGGCGCACGCCCCGGATCGGCAGCTTCATTCCGTCGATATAGCGGCTCAATTGGGTCATGTAGCAGAAGGCCACGGCCGCGGAGATGTGGGTGAGGCCGGTCGGTGCCCGCCCGCTCGCGGTCTCGTCCGTGGTGAACGCGAACACCGTGGCCCCCGCCCGGTTGAGGGCGACCCGGCTGTGATAGAGCCCGGTGGCGAAATCGCGGCTGCCTTCCCCGTTGACCTTCCAGGTCACGCGCCCGGCGGCGTTCTTGGCGCTGCCCGCGACCGAGGCGGTGTCCGGCGTCTTGTCCGCTGTGCGCACGATCGGATCGCCGACGATGCCGGGCTCGTCCGACCGCGCCGGCGGCTTGGAATATTTCAGGAACGGATCGGCTGGTGTCGGTGCTGTGGACGCCGCGAGGGTCGAGGGATCGCGGCGGCGCCCATTGCACACAAGCGAAAATGTGTTCTGGACCGGAACGCGGAGAAGCGCGAAGGCGGGCGAAGCGGCCATGGCTTCGCGGACCAGCGCTTCGATTTCCGAGCGCGGGGCGGTCGAGGCGGCGTCGACCCCGACTTCGACCCCCTCCGCATAGCCCCGCCCCGTCCCCGCGATGAAGGAGCCGCTCAAAGAATATTCCGTCGCCAGCGTGAGGGCGAGTGAGGACAGCGGCACGCCGTGCTTCAGCGCCGCGGAAACGATCCGCTGCTGCAGGTCTGACTGGAGACCGGCATTGAAGAAGCCGAGCGGAAACGGAGCCAGATCGGTGCCGTTGAGGTGCAGCCCCTCGTCGCTCGCCAAGCGCCAGATGGCGCCGTCGGCGCCTTCCCCGACCACCGCTTCCTTCAGATGCGGTCCCACTTGGCGGGCCTCGACGAGAAAGAGGTCCTGCCCCTCGGCCGCGATGCAGCCGGGGGCGGTCCGTCCCGCGGCCACCTTGAAGGCAGGATCGAAGTCGGCGGGGGCGTGGTGTTCGCTCATGAAAAGGGGCTCCTGGGGGATGACCTGCACGCCGTGGGGCGCAAAGCCGGAATGTGGTGCCAAATTAGGGGCATGGCGGAGGCAGAAGGGATCAATTAGGCTGCAGATCGTCTCGCCGGCGGCGACAGAGACCGCATCCACAGCAAAGGCGCGATCATGGCCGCAACTGACAGCCTCTCCGTCCTCTTCACCCGGTTCACGCCGGCCGCTCGCGTCTTCTATGCGGGTGAACTCTGCCGGACGTCGTCCTTCGAGGGCGGCGGCCCTTTGGGCCATCTGCACGTCGTGCGCGGGGGAGGCTTGAGTTTGGCGGAGCGTGGACGCGATGCGACGCGCGTGGAGGGCCCGGGCCTGGTCTTCTATCCCAGGGGTGTCGAGCATGTCGTGGCCCCGCTCGGGTCCGCGACGGACGTCCTCTGTGCGACTGTCGATCTGGGCGGCGGCGGAGAGGGGCCCTTGTCCAGGACGTTCCCGGACCGCCTCGTGATGGTCGGCGCCGAAATGGTTCCCCTGGCGCCGGTCTTCGACCTGCTGTTCGCGGAGGCCGCCGGCAGACGCTCCGGCCGGCAGGCGGCGCTCGACGCGCTCGTTCTGTTCTTCATGGTGCGACTGCTCCGCCACCTGATCGAGACCGCTCAGGTCCGAACGGGGCTTCTTGCCGCTTTGTCCGACGCGCGGCTCGCGCGGGTGGTCGAGGCGCTGCACGAACGGCCCGACAAACCCTGGACGCTGGAGGCGATGGCCGATCTCGCGGGAATGTCGCGCGCCCGCTTCTCCGAGCGCTTTAAGCGGAGCGTCGGCAGCACCTCCGGGGATTATCTGACGGATCTGCGGCTCGGTCTCGCGCGGCTGCTTCTGGCGAAGGGGCATCCCGTAAAGTCCGTGGCGAAGGCGGCGGGATATGCCGACAGCGCCGCCTTCGCGCGCGTCTTCCGCAAACGGACGGGATGCAGTCCGCGCGACTGGGCGAACGGTGCCTCGGGGTGAGCCGCCGCGCCGCCTCACCCGAACATCGCCTTCGGCAGCCATGACGCCAAGGCCGGGACCAGGAGAACGAGAATGCCGACGAAGCAGATGGCGAGCGTATAGGGAATGGCGCCTGCGAAGATCTGCCGAAGCGTGACGCTCGGGTCAGCCACGCAGCCTTTGACGGTGAAGACGAGCAGGCCGAAGGGCGGCGTCAGAAGTCCGGCCTCGATGATCAGGATCCCGAATATCGCGAAGGCGAGCGGATCGAAGCCGAGGGCCACGGCGATGGGGGCGAAGATCGGAACCGTCAGGAGGATGATCGAGACCGAATCGATCAGCGCGCCGAGGATCAGCCAGATGATCGTCATGAGCGCCAGGATTCCGACGACGCCGAGCCCGGACTCCAGCACGGTGCCCTGGACGGCGTTCACCACCCCGCCGAAGGCCAGAAGGCGGGAATACATCTGAGCCGAAATCAAGAGCACCATGATCGGCGCCGTCGTCCGGCCCGACTGGATGATCGCTTCCAGGATCTGCTTGCCGCGCAATCCCTTCAGCAAAGCGAGCGCGAGTGCGAACAGCGTCCCGAAGCCGGCGGCTTCCGTCGGCGTGAAGAAGCCGAACCACATGCCGCCGATGACCAGAACGACGATGCCGAGCACCCCCAACACGCCGATCCGTTCGCTGGTCGTCGGGGGCGGAAGGTCTCCGAGCGTGCCCCTGTCCCTGCCCGCCGGGGCGATCTCCGGACGCCGCAGCGCGGCGACGACGACATAAAGACCGAATGTCCCGGCCAGGATCAGGCCGGGGACGAGACCGGCCATGAACAGCGCGCCGACGCTCATTTCCGTCAGGATCGACCACACGATCATGAGCACGCTCGGAGGGATCAGCATGCCGAGGCTGGCCGACCCTGCAATCGCCCCCAGGGAAAAGCTCTGGCGGTAGCCGAGCTTCTTCATCTCGGGATAGGCGATGCGCGAGAAGGTGGCGGCCGCGGCGATCGACACCCCGGTCACCGCGCCGAACACGACGTTTCCGGCGATGGTCGCGATCGCGAGCCGCCCCGGCAGAAAATGCAGGACGCGGTTGCAGGCGCGATAGAGATCCCCCGCCGCGCCGGACCGCGAGACGAAATCCCCCATCAAGACGAAGAGGGGAATGACGGCGAACACCTCCTTGCGGATCGCCTCGTAGGCCGTGCTCTCCAGGATTGCGAGCGCCGCATCCCAGCTTCCGACCATCAGATAAATCCCCAGAACGCTGCAGGCGGCGAGTGCGATGGCGATGTGGAAGCCGAAAACGATGAGGAGGACGAGAAGGCCCACCGTCATCAGTGCGATGTCGCTGCCCATCGGTCGTCCTCCGGGTTCGTATGAGGCGGGATCAAAGGGCGGGGCTGCCGTCGGTCGCGGCAGGCGGGGCGGTCGTGTCGTCCACGAGCTGGCCGCGCAGATCCCACACGAACATCATCGCGTAGGCGATCGCGGAGAACGCCCCCATGACGACCAGTATGCCGCGGACCGGCCAGGTCGGCACCCGCAAGGCCCCCTCGCCCTCATACTCGCCGATGCGCAGCGCCGTCAGAAACGGCTCCCAGCTGGCGGAAGCCAGCGCGGCAAAGACGGCGGCGCCCATGAGCCAGCAGCACAGACGCAGGATCTTCCGTCCCGCCGGCCCCATCATGCCGTCGAGCGCCGACGTGCGAAGCATCGCGCCGCTGTAGATCGCCAGCGGGATCTGCAGGAAGGTGATGGCGACGACGGAATTCTGGATGATTTCCTTGGTGCCGGGGAGCGGGCTCGAAAACACCGAGCGCAGCGAGACATCGGCGAAGATGAGAAAGGCGAGGCTCATCGCCCACAGGGCGGAAATGATGTGCAGGACCTTCGCAAGCCGGACGCTTCCGCTCAAGGCCGTTCCCTCCCAGCTTCGGCCCGTCTCTTCTCGACCATCCAAGCCGAACGGCCTGGCGGCGGGAGACGTCGCCTTTGACCGGAAGCCTATGTCTGCTGGCGCGTGCGATCCGCTCGATGATCATGCAGATCGTCTCGCAAGCGGCGGCCGGAATGATGGATGGCGCGGTCGGGGGCAATGGGGCCAGGTCACGAGCCCGGAAGGTCCGGACTGGGTTTGGGCCGGCTTGCCGACGGATCCGGCCTGGGCCGGAATCCTGGTGTCAGAGGACGAAATCGGGCGTGAGCTGGGCCGGCGGGAGCGCGATCTCGATGATCGCCGGCATGCCCGCCGCCAGAGCGCGCGCCAGCGCGGCCGGGAAATCCGCGTCCGCGTGCACCGTCTCGCCGTGGACGCCATAGGCGCGGGCGAGGTCGGCGAAGCTCGGATTCGTCAGGCGCGTCCCGCTCTCGCGGCCCGGAAAGTGGCGCTCCTGATGGGCGCGGATCGAGCCATAGGCGCCGTTGTTCACCACGATCACCACGACGGGCAGATTGTGATGGACGGCCGTGGCGAAGTCCGGTGAGGCCATCTGGAAGCAGCCGTCGCCCGCGAGCGCCACCACCGTCCGCGCAGGATGGCGCAGCTTCGCCGCGATCGCCGCGGGCAGTCCATAGCCCATGCAGCCGGATTTCGGCGCCAGCTGGGTTCCGAACCGGCGGTAGCGATAAAAACGGTGCAGCCAGATGGTGTAATTGCCGGCGCCATTGGTGACGATGGCGTCGTGCGGCAGCGTCTCCGCCAGATGCAGGATCACCTTGGCATAATCGAACCCGGCATGGGCCGCCGGCGGGGTCTGATAGGCCTCGTAGACCGCCCGGCCCGCACGACGCCACTCCGACCAGCCCGTGCCGTCGAGCGGCGCCAGGGTGCGCAGGGCGGCGGCGAATTCCGGCGGCGCGGCGAGGATGGGCAGATCCGCATTGTAGACCCGGCCCAGTTCCTCGGCGCCGGGAAAGACATGGATCAGGCCCTGGTCCGGATCCGGCACTTTCAGCGCGTCATAGGCCTTGCTCGTCACCTCGCCGAGCCTGTCCCCGACCACCAGAAGGAGGTCGGCCGCCTTCACGCGCTGCGTCAGCGCGCGGTTCGAGCCGAGCGAGAGATCGCCGATATAGACCGGCGAGTCATTGTCGACAATGTCCTGGGCGCGGAAGCCGGCCACCACGGGCAGACCGTTCGTCGCGCAGAAGGCCGTGATATCGGCCGACGCCTGCGCGGTCCAGCCGCTGCCGCCGACGATGACGAGCGGCCGCTCGGCCGCCTGGAGCATGTCGTGGACGCGCTGCATCGAAGCGGGCGCCGGAACCGCCGCGACCGGCTTGAAGGCGGGGGCGTCGAGGACGGCGCTCATCTCGCCGAGCACGTCCTCGCCCACCGAAAGCACGACCGGCCCGGGCCGCCCATGGGTCGCGATATGGAAGGCGCGGCTGAGATATTCCGGGATGGCGTCGGCGCTCGGAATGTCGGCCGCCCATTTCGCCATGTCCGCGAAGGCGCGGCTGTAATCCATCTCCTGGAACGCCTCGCGGCCGCGATGGGCACGCGGCACCTGGCCGATGATGAGAAGGAAGGGCGTGGAATCCTGGAACGCGGTGTGCACGCCCACGGCGGCATGCATCGCACCGGGGCCGCGGCTGACGATGCACACCCCGGGTCGGCCGGTGAGCTTGCCGTCCGCCTCCGCCATATGGGCGGCGTTCGCCTCGTGGCGGCAGACGATGAAGCGCACGCCGCGCGCCGCGTCGCGCAGGGCGTCGAAGACGGGCAGGGCGCTCTCGCCCGGGACTCCGAACAGGGTATCCACCCCGTGGATGCGCAGCGCGTCCACCAGGAGGGTGCCGCCGGAGCGCAGGCGGGCGGGAGTTTCCGCATCAGGGGAAGCGGAGCTCATGAGACGTCTCTCCATCAGGCGGCCGGCTCGAAGACGCACAGCGTCTTCAGCTCGGAATAGAAATCGAGCGAGCGCACGCCGCCCTCGCGGCCGACGCCCGACCGCTTGAAGCCGCCGAACGGCGCCCGTTCGTCCCGCACGCGCCAGCAATTCGCCCAGACCGTGCCGCTCTGAAGACCGGCCGCGACCCGCTGGACCCGAGCGGAATCCGTGCTCCACACGGTCGCAGCGAGGCCGAATTCGGAGGCGTTGGCGCGGGCGAGCACCTCGTCCTCCGTGTCGAAGACCGAGAGGTGCGCGCACGGACCGAAGACCTCGCGGCGGCAGATCTCCGCATCGTCGGGCAGGCCCGCCCACAGGGTCGGCGCGACCCAATAGCCCTCCGCGAAGGGTTCGGACATTTCAAGGGCACCGCCGCCGGCGAGCACCTCAGCGCCATCGGCCTTGGCTTGCGCATAGAGGCCGAGCACCTTGTCGCGCTGGAGGGCGCTGATCGCCGGCCCGAGGGTCGTCTCGGGCGCGTGCGGATCGCCTGGCTTCAGCGCCAGCGCCGCGGCTGCCAGCCCTGCGGCGACCTGCGCGAAGACCGGGCGCGCGACGAACACCCGCTCCGTGGTCAGGCAGACCTGTCCGCAATTGTCGAAGAGGGAGCGCGCGGTGCCGGCAATGGCGGCCTTGAGATCGCAATCGGCGAAAATCAGCGCCGGATTCTTGCCGCCCAGTTCGAGCGACACGGGCCGCGGCCCGGCGGCGGCGGCGCGCATGATCGCCTCGCCGGTGCGCGTCTCGCCGGTGAAGGTGATGGCGTCGACGCCGGGATGGGCGACGAGGAAACCGCCCGCAGCGCCGGCGCCGTGGCCGTGCACGACGTTCAGCACCCCGTCCGGCAGGCCGCACGCGTGCGCCATGCGGGCCAGAAGTAGCGCAGTGCGTGGCGAATGCTCCGAGGGCTTCACCACCACCGCATTGCCGCATACCAGCGCCGGGGCCACCTTCCAGGTGAGCAGAAGCAAGGGGAGGTTCCACGGCGCGACGATGCCGACCACCCCGACCGGATGCCGCAGGACCGTGTTGCGGGCGCGGGCCCCGCCGGGCAAGGCAGTCTCGAACGTTTCCGCCGGCGCGTCCCGGGCAATCTGCGCAAAGGCGCGGAAATTGGCGATCGCGCGCGGGATCTCCACCTTTGTCGTGGGCGTGATCGGCTTGCCGGTGTCGGCGATCTCGGCCGCAACGAGCGCTGCGAGATTCGCCTCCATATGGGCGGCGAGCCGTTCCAGGAAGGCGATGCGGGCGTCGAGCGTGGTCTTCCCCCAGGGACCGCGCAGCGCGCGACGGGCGGTCTCGACCGCCGCGTCCACGAGCGCCGCGTCCGCCTCCGCGACGCGGGCATTCGGGCGGCCAGTGGCCGGGTCGTGCTTGTCGAAGGCGGCGGCGATCGGCACGTCGCGTCCGTCGATGAAGCAGGGCACGGCATCGCGCGTGCCCGAGACGGACGGGCTCATGGGCGTCTCCTCGGGGTTCTTGTGGCCTCACTCGTCCTGGAAGACCTCTTCGCGGCGCTTGCGGATGAAAGGCAGCGCGACGGAGATCAGGAGGGCGACCGAGAGGATGAGGAAGGCGAGGCTGATGGGCTTCTGGATGAAGACGGAAAGATCGCCGCGACCGGTGATCAGGCTGCGCCGGAAATTCTCCTCCAGCATGGGGCCGAGCACGAAGCCCATCAACATGGGCGCGGGTTCGGCGTCGAGCTTGCGCAGGAGATAGCCGAGCAGCCCGAAGCCGATCATCAGATAGATGTCGAACACCGAATTGCCGACCGAATAGACGCCGATGGAGCTCACCACGACGATCAGCAGAAACAGGAAGCGGTAGGGCAGGCGCAGAAGGCGCACCCACAGTCCGATCATCGGCAGGTTGATGATGATCAGCATCAGATTGCCGATGAACATGGAGGCGATCAGCCCCCAGAACAGATCGGGCTGGCGCGTGATGACGTTCGGTCCGGGCGCGATGCCGTGCAGGGTGAGGGCGCCGACCATCAGCGCCATGGTCGCGCTGGTGGGAAGGCCCATCGTGAGGAGGGGGATATAGGAGGTCTGGGCGGCGGCGTTGTTGGCGGATTCCGGCGCCGCGACGCCTTCAATCGCCCCGCGGCCGAAGCGCGAGGGGGTGCGCGAGACCTTCTTTTCGAGGGCGTAGGACGAGAAGGCGGCCATGGTGGCGCCACCGCCGGGGAGCACGCCCATGAGCGAGCCCAGCGCGGTGCCGCGGAGAATGGCGCCCGAGGCCTGACGCAGGATGGCCCAGGACGGCATGAGATTGGTGATCTTCGCGCTGTTGATCGCCCGCGTGGTGTCCTGCTCCAGATTGCAGATCACTTCGGCGACCCCGAACAGGCCGAGCGCGATGGCGACGAAGCTCACGCCGTCGGACAGTTCGATGAAATCGCCGGTGAGGCGCGGCATGCCGGTGTTCACGTCCATGCCGATCATGCCGAACAAGAGGCCGAGCACGATCATCGCGACCGCCCGGAACAGGGAGCCGTTGGCGAGCACCACGGCGCAGACCAGCCCGAACACCATCAGCGAGAAATAGTCCGGGGAGGTGAAGGATTGCGCCACGCGGGCGAGCGGCGGCCCGGCGAAGGCGATCGTCAGCGTGCCGATGCATCCGGCGATGAAGGAGCCGATGGCGGCGATGGCGAGCGCCTCGCCCGCCCGGCCCTGTTGCGCCATGCGATAGCCGTCGATGGCGGTGACGACCGATGTCGATTCACCGGGAATGTTGACCAGGATCGCGGTGGTCGAGCCGCCATATTGGGCGCCGTAATAGATGCCGGACAGCATGATGATCGCGCCCACCGGTTCGAGCGCGAAGGTGGCGGGCAGCAGAAGCGAGATCGTCGCCACCGGACCGAGCCCCGGCAGCACGCCGATCAGCGTGCCGCAGAGCGCCCCGATCAGGCAGAAGAGCAGGTTGTCGAAGGTGAGGACGATGCCGAAGCCGTGTCCGAGAAGCTGGAGACTTTCGATCATGGCAGCACGTCCACGGGAATGCCCAGAAGCCAAACGAACAGGACCGTCGAGGCGGCGGCCAGCGCGGCCCCGAAGACCAGGCTCTGCCACAGCACGGATTCGCGGGAGGCGAAGCTCGCGATGAGGGTCTGGGCGAGGATGGCGACCACGAGGCCCAGCCGGTCGAGCAGCAGGGCGAAGGCGAGAAAGGAGGCGAGGATCAGGATTGCCGCCCGGGCGTTCATGGGTGCGACGGGCGGTCCCACCACGACGAGGCCGCGCACCAGGAGCACGGCCCCCATGCCCGCGAGGATGAGTGCGATCAGCAGCGGAAAATAGCCCGGCCCCATGTCCAGAGCGGTGCCGATATCGAGGCTCGCTATGTACCAGAGCGCCGCGCCGGCGATCGCCACGAGCAGGAGGCCGGACCAGAAGTCCACGCCTCCCCGGACAAGTTTGATCCTCATCATCCCTCTCCAGGCCTCCCGGCCGGCACGCGCGCCGCACCGACGCGACGGGGATCGGGCCAAGCGGGGCGGGCGCTGTGCCCGGCCGCCCGGCTTCGCGCGGATCCCATTTTACGTGAACGTTTAGCGCCGTCCCTCCGCCCCGCCGCATCGGCGGGGCGGAGGGGATCCGGTCAGTTCTTGGTGGATTTGATCTCCTTGAGGAGGTCGGTCCACTGCGCCACTTCCTTGGCGATCGTGGCCTGGTACTCCGCCGGGGTGGTGAAGACCGGGCTCGCCCCGATCTTGGCGAAGGCTTCCTTCACCTCGGGGTCGGCGGCCATCTTCTTCAGCGCCTCCGACATGCGGGCGATGATCGGCTGCGGCGTGCCGGGCGGGGCGATGATGCCGTTCCAGGATTCCACCGAGAAGTCCTTGACCCCGGTTTCCTCCACCGTCGGCAGGTTCGGCGCGAAGGAGCTGCGCTTGCCGGACGTCACTGCGAGGCCGCGCACGGTGCCGGCTTCCATCTGCGGCAGCGCGTCGGTCATGTTGGTGAAGGAGAGATCGACCTCGCCGGCCACCACGGCGGCGGTGGCGGGGGCGCCGCCCTTGAAGGGCACATGCAGCATCTTGGTGCCGGTGCGGGTGTCGAACAATTGCACCGAATAGTGCATCAGGCCGCCGGCGCCGCTGGAGCCGTAGGTGAGCTTGCCGGGATTGGCCTTGGCATAAGCGATCAATTCGGGGATCGAGGTGATCGGGAGCTTGGGATTGACGATGACCGTCTGCGGAATGGTGCTGACGATGCTGATGGGCGCGAGATCCTTCAGCGGGTTGTATTGGGTGGTCTGGGCCACCGGCGCCACGGAGACCGCGCCGACGCTGCAGACGCAGAAAGTGTACCCGTCGGGCGCCGATTTCGACACCAGATCCGTGCCGACGATGCCGCCGGCGCCGGGCTTGTTCTCGACCACGACCGTCTGGCCGAGATCCTTCTCCAGGAAGCGGGCCGTGATGCGTCCCGTGAGATCGGTATAGCCGCCGGGCGCATAAGGCACGATCAGCTTGATGGTCTTGGTCGGCCACTTCTCCTGCGCCATCGCCGCGGGCGATGCCAGGACCGCGACAGACATCACGGCTGCCATCAACGTCTTCATCGAATTCTCCTCATTCCCTGGAAGGTTCAGGCGATTGTGCCGCCTTGTCGTTCGCGGGCAGAAGCCGGATCGAAAGGCCCGGCCGACATCGAAGAGGCAGCCCGCATGGGGGCACCCAAGATAACCACTTGATTTTTTAGCTAAGTGACAAAGCTAGTCAAGCCGCGATTCACGGCAGGCACTGGCGCGCAACAGGGCAGCGTGGACGCCGTGCGAGAGGTGGACAGGTGTTGGAAGCCTCAATCGCTGCACATTCTCTGCTCGCTCCGGACCAGCGGCGTCGAGGCCGCGGCAGAGGATGGTCCTGCCGGCCGGGGGAGGGGGCGCGGCCGGCCCCGCCGCGCCTGGGGCGCACATATTGACTAGCTTCGTCACTTAGCTAATTTGCTATGGAACGCGGTCCGCGTTCCTCGGCGCCGTTCGGCCGCCCGGCATTTCTTCGACATTGCGGAATTCTCATGGTGCTCTCGAATTCGGTGGATACGGGCTTCCGGCCCGCCCTTGCGCGGCTCGCGGCGGACGGGCGGATCCGCACCTTCAACCGGGAGGCCGATCCGCATCTCGAGATCGGCGCGCTGATGAAGAAGCTCGACGGCCAGGAGATGCTGCTGTTTCCCAAGGTCCGGGGCTTCGATACGCCGGTGGTCGGCAATCTCCTGAGCAGCCGCGAGAATTGCGAATCGGCTTTCGGCCGGGACTATAAGGGCATCCGCGAGACCATCTCGCAGGCGCTCACCGCGCCCTTGGCCCCGGTCGTGGTCGAGACGGCCCCGGTGCACGAGGTGGTGGAAACCGCGAATATCGATCTCGGCAAGACCCTTCCCGCGCTGTTCCATGCGCCCAAGGATGGCGGGCGCTACGTGACGTCGGGCATTCTGGTGGCGCAGGACCCGGAGACCGGGGTCTACAACGCCTCTTATCACCGCCTTCAGCTGATCGGCCCCGACAGGCTCGCCATCAAGCTCGATTACGGCCGCCACCTGCGCCTCGCCGTCGAACGCGCGCAGAAGCAGGGCAAGACTCTCCAGGTGGCGGTGTGCATCGGGGCCGATCTGGCGCTGCATTTCACGGCGGCCACCATGGGCTCGCAGATGCCGGAAAATCTGGACGAACTTGCCGTGGCCGGCGGGCTGTCCGGCCGGCCGCTTTCGGTGGTGAAGGGGCGCACGGTCGACCTCATGGTCCCCGCCGAATGCGAATATGTGCTGGAGGGCGAGATCAGCGCCGATGAGGTGCATCTGGAGGGGCCGTTCGGCGAGTTCGTCGGCTTCGCTGCCCCAGCGGCGGATGCGCCCGTCCTGAAGGTCACGGCGCTGACCCGGCGGGCCAAGCCGATCTACCATGCCATCAACGGCTATGGCCGCGAGACCATCATGCTGCGCAAATACGTGCTGGAGGCGAGCCTGCTGAAGGTTCTGCGCGCCGCGGTGCCGATCGTCACCGACGCCGAAATGACCGCCGGCGGCCTGCACCGCTTCCACGCCATCCTCCAGGTCGACAAGCAGGGCCCGCAGCATGAGGGCCTGCAGCGCAACGCCATCCTCGCGGCGTTCGGCGCGCTGAAGGACCTCGACATGGTCATCGTGGTGGATGACGACATCGACATCCGCGACCCTGCCGACGTCGAATATGCCCTCGCCACCCGCATGGAGGCGTCCGGCGACCTCATCGTCATCCCCGAAGCGCGCGGGCATGAATATGTCCGGATCAGCCGCAATGGCGTGCGCGCCAAGCTCGGCATGGATGCGACCGTGCCGGCGGGCGAGAAGGAGCGCTTCCGCCGCGTCGCCTTCTCCCCGGTCCAGGTGACGCCGGACATGTTCTCGGCCGGCGCGCAGACGATGGCGGACCTGCTGTAAGGCGGGGGAAATGAGCGGTCTGAAAGGGCTTAGCCGTCTGCTACCGGTCGATCCGGGGTCTGAGACCAGGGCTTTTTTCCTTGGCGATGCGGAGGCCGAATTCGACGCTCTTAGCGGAAGCGGCGTCCCACGGAATTTCTGACCAGATATGGTGCTTTAGGTGGCTCACATAAGTTGTGATCCCATCGGACCTGGGCCACTTGAAAAGTTATGACCTAAGCGTTTTTACCTTTGTATCTTTTGCTGTCAGATGGTGCAGATTTCACAATATTGAATTTATGGAAAATATTTAGTTGCAATTATTGTAGCAACTACACTCAATATCGCGCTTAATATTGCAATAATTAAATCTCTGTTTCTTTCGGCAATATTATTCCAGCTTGATTTTTTTGAAATAATTAATAATGATTTACCTCTGGCATTTAGTATAACAAATATAAATAAAATTACTGATGAGATGATGCTAAATAATTCAACATATGAAAATTGCACAAAAGTATCTATAAAAGAAAAAAACGTTAATATTAGCAAAGTGTTCCATCTATAAAAAATCCACAGAGAGCTTCTGCAGCTCATTAAAACTTCGTTGCAATCATGAAATGCACGAAGAGATTTGTCATATGACGGATAATAAATAATAGATGAACCCCATCGCCTAAATCTGATAGTGATCCTATTATCTTTTGATTCAATATTCATGTTTTTTATTACTTTTCGATCGTACCTATCGAAAAATTCGTCTATAGATTCAAACGTAAAATCATCAATAACAAAATACGGCGTGTCATCTGGTGTAGTTAGAATTTCAAAAATTTCACGGATATCTTCCAGGAATAATGTGGAGGCGTCATAGTGGACGATCTTAATTGAACTTGCGCGACGCATGGCTGCCCCTCACTACGCCCGAGACGAATTATGAACGATTCGATCGAGCGGCGTGCGGATATCGTGCCCGGGCCACTCAAAGTGGCCCACCAAAGGCTCACCTGACGCAGATATAGCGGCGTTGGCTGGGGGACTAGGATTCGAACCTAGATTGACGGAGTCAGAGTCCGCAGTTCTACCGTTGAACTATCCCCCAACACGGGCCGCACGAAACGGCCGGGCCGGAGGCCCGCGGGCGTGGGCCGGCGAGCGAGGGCCGCTCTATACGCAATTCGCTCGCGCGGGTCCAGGGGGCAGGCGCGTCTCCGTCCGAATTTTGCGGCGGCAGGGCCGCTTCGATGGCGCCGCGCTCGGCGCGGTCCCCCAACGATCCTCCAAGGCCGTCCGCACGCCGCATTTTCCGTCGCGGCCCCGAGACCTGTTCCAGCGCCAAACCGCGGCCGAGAAAGCATGTCTGTCTCTCATCGCGCCTTCCCCGCTCCGGAGGAAATCGCGCCCTTGCGCGAGTGGTGCAGGGTTCGCTTCCGAACAGATCGGGGGAGGCGCCCGTCGCCGGTCCTGCTCAAGCGTGTGACCAACCGTGGCCGTGGATCTGGTCTTCGGTATACCAGGTCCGCAATGGTGCTATGCACAATCGGCTATGTTGCGCTGCAAACTCTTCCCTTATGTAAGAGGGCAGCAGATGGAGGCAAGCATGACCACGATCACCGCACATCCCAGCCACTCCACGGGCCTGTTCGGCCGCTTCGGCACCCTGGTGTCGCAGTTTGTCGCCGCGATCGGCGAAGCGCGTGAGATGGCGGACCGCTACGAGCACCTGTCGCGTCTTTCCGACGCCGACCTCGCCCGTCTCGGCCTGACCCGCGAAGAAATCCCCCAGGCCATCGCCGCCGGCCGCTGAGCCGCCGGCCAATCGGGACCGCCGCCCCCGCATCGATCGGGGACGGCGCGAAAGTTCAGACCTCCCCGCGCCCTCGGGCACGGGTTTCGGATCAAGGCCCCTGCCGCACGGCAGAGGTCGCACGGGATCGGGATCGTCGCGCCGGCCGCGAGCGCCGACACGGGTCCGTCCATTGGCGATTTAGAGACCGCCGGCGTCCGAGCGTGTCCCGAGCATGCGCACCTGCGCCCGCAGCACGTGAATGCTCCGGCCCAGGCGGCCGATGAAGCGGCGTTCCGCCGCGTCGCCCGCGGGGTGGCCGCCCAAGCGATCATAATGCGGCTTGGCGATCAGCAGGCCCTGGCCGGGATGCGGCCGGCCGAGCATGGCGAGCCGCAGCGCGGACATTGCGTCCGCGATCCGCGGCGCGACGCCATAGCCGTCCCGCGACAGCCGGAACGTGGCCGCCGCCCGCGCGGCGAGATCCCGGCGCTCCGCCATTTCCATGAAGGTGCCGACCTCGCGCACCCACCCCTCCTCCAGGACCGAGCCGGTCCCAAGGAACAGCAGCCAGCGCCCGCGGCCCTGGGCCGCCCCCTGGCGCAGCCGCGCCCCGACATCTCTCTCCCCCGCAAGCAGAACGCAGCCCGCGGCATCGGCGATGGCGGCGGTGTCGTCGTTGGAGCCGCCATCGGCCAGAATCACATCCCGCAGCACGCCGCCGGTAACGCCGGGGACGAGCGCGGCGAGGGTCGGAACGAGATCGCGTTCCGCGTTCAGTGTGGGGATGATGACCGAAATCAAGCGGCGGCACCCTCAGAGCCGGTTCCGGATCGTCATCTGATCGCCGAAACCGTCTCGGTTCAAGGTTTTCAGGCGATAAAGCCGATCCCATTGCGCCGAGATGGCTTCCGTCCCCCGTTGGTGTTCCCGCTCCCGCCGTGGACCTGGGACATGCCGGGCATATCCATCGACCCCTTTGGTGCGCGACCCTTGAGCTATAATGCCGGCATGGCGGTGCGTCGATCCTCGCCCTTCGCAGGGGGCGAGGCAGGTCTGCGCGCTGGAGAAACCCGGAGACGGGAAGGGGAGGTCATATGGGATCGCAGGCGGACGGCATGACGTTCGACGATTGGGACAAGGACGAGGCGGGCCGGCTCAAAGTGTGGCCGCTCCAGGCCTTCACCACCGCTCTGTTCGAGGGCCGCGCGGGCGGCGTACGCTTCGAGGTCGGCCTGCCGCGCGGGCCCGGCCTGCCCTCGCCGGCGGTGCAGATCTCGCTCGCGCCGGACCAGTTGCGCGCGCTCGCGGCGGCTTTGACGGAGATTGCCGACCATATCGAAGCGCCGGGGCGCAAGAGGTGAGCGCTCGCAGGCGCACCATGGATGCACGACCGGTCCGGTCCGCCGCGCTGTGGTCTTTGGCGGCAGGCCTTGCCGGGGCGCTGCTCTGCGTCTCGGCGCAGGCCCAGGCGCCGCCGCGGCCGGCGCAGACCATGGCCGACCTCGGGGCGGCCTTCCAAGCCTGCTGGACGGCGCCCGAGGGCGCAGAGGGATCGCACATCACGCTGCGCTTCGGCATCACTGCCAAGGGCGCGTTGAAGGGGCCGCCGCTCGCCACCCATTCCCATTTGACGGGAGACGCCGCCGCTCAGCGCGCCTTCGTCGCGGCCGCCTTGAGCGCGCTCGCGGCCTGCACGCCGATCGCCATGAGTCCGGACCTCGCCCGCGTGGTCGCGTCGCGGGTTCTGACCGTCACCTATCGCGCCGTCGCCACACCCCGCGAAATCGCCATCTGATCACCGCCGCGCCTCGCTTGACAGGGTGGGGGGTCGGACTCTAAATGGCGCCTCCCACGGTTCGGGGCCGTAGCTCAGATGGGAGAGCGCTGCAATCGCACTGCAGAGGTCAGGGGTTCGATTCCCCTCGGCTCCACCAATCCGAACAAAAACCATCCATACGTCAGGCAAAAGCTGCGCGCGCGCTTTGGCATGGTCCCAATCGGACCTTAGCTGAGGCGCCGGGTTTCGCGTCCGCGATCAAAAGTCTTGAGGCGGCCGATGGAGATTTGGGGCACGCATATCAACGGGTGATACGATCCGGTTCGCCTCGGAGACCGAAGGATCCTTCTTCAGCAGGCGGGCGAAGCGCATCTCGGCGGTCCAGGGTTAGGCTGAGGACATCGCATCATGTCGAACGACGCCGCGCTCCTGATGCTCGCCCTTGGGCGCATCCTTCTCGGCGGTCTGTTTGTGTATGGCGGGGTGCGACATTTCTTTATCCTGCCGGCTGTCAGTTCGGCTCTTGCTGCGCGCGGTGTCCCCGGGCCGCGTCTCGTCCTCATCGTCGGAAGCGTGTTCGAACTGGTCGCAGGCGCGCTCTTGGCCGCGGGGGTCTTTGTGCGTCCGGCCGCGCTCGGGCTGGTCCTCTTCACGGCAGCGGCCTGTGTCCTGCTCCTGAACTTCTGGGATATGAAGCCCGGTCCCGAGAGGGAGACGGCCAAAAACTTCGTCCAATCGAACATGGCCATTATCGGCGGTTTGCTGATCGCTGCGGCAACCGCCTCCTAGCGACACATAAGAGCGTGTTCGGACGCATGAGGCCGCGACTGCCGGCCGGGCCATGGCGGCCGGCCGGCACCCTCACGTCGCGGCCGGTCAGTGCTGGACCCAGGCGGGAAAGATGTGGCCGAGGGCCACTGCGATCATCTCCATGGCGATCGCGGCGAGCACGATGCCCATCAGACGCTTGGAGATGCTGAGGGCGGTCGGGGACAGGAAGCGCGAGAGCACGGGGGCCGCCGCCATGCAGGCGCCGAAAAACACGATATAGCTCAGAAGGCCCGCATAAAAGCCGATCTCGCCCCCGGGCCGCGCCGCGCCCGTCTGCGCGAAGATGATGATCGAGGTCATCGAGCCCGGCCCGAGCGAGAGCGGGATCGCCAAGGGATAGACCCCGAGGCTGGTGGCGGAATCGAAGGTCTTCTTTTCCGCCTCCGTGCCCGAATGCGCGCTGTGGTCCTCGCCGCTCAGCATGGAAAGGGCGAGCAGCAGGACGATCAGGCCGCCGGCGAGTTGAAAATGGTTCACGTCGATGCCGAACGCCGACAGAACGGCCCTGCCGCCCAGCGCGCAGACCAGACAGCCGATGGCCACCGTGGCATTGAGCGTCAGCATGGTGCTGCGCTGGTCCGCCGCCGGTCTTCCGGCGGTGAGGCTGAGAAAGACCGGGATGATGGTGAGCGGGTTCATGATCGCGAACAGTGCCGCGAAGACCTTTGCGCTCAGGGTGAAGTCGATGTCGGTCAAGATCGCCTCTCTCGCCATGACGGCCTGTTGAAAACGGTTGCACCATGCCGGACCTCTCGAGGAGAGGGCGGGCTCCCTGTGGATCGCTCAGCGGCGGACGAGGCCGGAGGCGACGTCGCTCGATGTCATCGCCCCCAGCACGAAGGCGAGGTTGGCAGCCGCCACCAGCGCCGCCGCATGGGACTCCGCCTCGGCCTGACGGGCCGCCAGAAGGCCCGAATCGGCCTCGGTGGCGACGCTGATATTTCCGACGCCCATTTTGTAGGCCGAGAAGGCCGCGTCATAGGTCGTTTGCGCCGCCCGCACGAGCGCGGTTGCCGCCTGGTGGGAGGCGAGCGCGGAGCGGAGCGTTTCGGTGGCGATGACGATCTCCCGCGCGGCCTCGTCGCGGACCTTGGTGAAGGTCGCCTCGCTGGCGGCAGCGAGGGATTCCGCCGTCTTCAGCTGCGCTGCGCGCAAGCCGCCGTCGAAGATCGGTACCGACGCGCCGATGACGACGCCCGAGGCGGACGAAATCTGCGCGATGTTCGGCAGGTTGGCGGCGCTGAGGCTGCTATTGCCGCCGGCGGCAATCGCGCCGAGATAGACCTTCGGCAGGAATTCGGCCTGGGCTGCGGCGATCCCGGACCGGCTCGCCTTCATCGCCGAGAGGCTCGCCAGGACATCCGGGCGGCGGGCGAGCGCAGCCTGGAGCATGCGTTCGGTCGGTGCGCCGATATTCGCGGGAAGCGCCCGGCCGTTCGCCGCCTTGACCCGCATCTTGGTGAGGGGGCTGACGCCCATCGCGCCGAGCAGCATCTGGTAGGTCTCGCGTTCCGCGCCCTGGGCCTGCACCAGCCCGAACTGCGCCTGCGCCACCTGCTGGCGGGCCTGCGCCTCCTCCACCGTGTTCCCGAGGCCGTCCTTCACGCGCGCTTCCGCCGCCGCGAGGATGTCGCGGCTGTTCCGCAAGGTCTGTTCGGCGATCTCCACGCGGCTGCGCGCCGCGTCATGGACGAAATAGGCGCGGGTGACGTCGTGGATGATTTTCTGGTGGAGACCATTGAACAGGATGCTCGCGGCGGTCGCGGTGTGCTTCGCGCTGTCATGCGCCGCGCTGCGCTGGCCGAAATCGAAGATCAGCCACTGTACGGCGATCTGGGGTGAAATGCCCGTGGTGGTCGTCTCGATCTGGTTGATGCCGCCGAGGCCGACCGGCAGGGGATTGTCGAATTTCTGGTACCCGCCGATGACATTGGCCGTGATGAGCGGGAGGTAGGTCGCCTCCACCATGCCCGAGGCCAAGGCGGCCTGGCGGGCGCTCTGCCAGGCGATCCGCGTGGCGGGGTTGTTGCGCTGGGCGACATCGATCAGACCGGCGAGGTCATAGGCGCGGTTCGTCGCAATCTCCGGCGCGGCGGGCGGCAAGGTGACTTCCGGGTTGGCGGCGATGCCGAAATCGCGTGCGGATGCCGGCGGCGGTGCAGGCGCCCCGGTCTGCCCCGGCGTGCCCGCCTCCTGCGGCGACCAGGGTTCGGAGGCGGCCTGGGGCGCCCGGTCGAGCGCGCCGGGCGCACAGCCGGCCATGAGGGCACAGGCGAGACATGCCATCGCCGCCCATCGGTCGGTGGTCCGGCGCGGCTGCGACGTGTCGCGTCTCGGTTTCCTCATCTCGCCACCAGACGCTCGATCCGGTGGACGAGATCGGCCGGGGTCTCGGCGCTCGCGTCCCCGTCCACCACGTCCACCATGTCCACCGCATCCGCCGCGGCGGACGACGGCGGTGGGGCGGCGACGGCGGCGGCGGCGGCGCGGGACAGGCGATCGGCGATCGTCGCATCCCGACCGGGCGCGAACATCAAAGCGGGGAGCAGCGCGCTGCTGGTCTCGATGAGGGTGCGAAGCCGGGCGATGGTGGCGGTGTCGGGGCGTTGGGACGCCGGCTCGAGCGGCAGAAGCAGCATTTGCGCGCGAGCTTTTTCCGCTTCCGTCGCGACGCGAGCGGCGCGGTCCACCTCGGTCACCCGGGCGTCGGGCGGCAGCGCCGCCAAGTGCGACAGCGTCGAGAGCATGCGCCCGAGATGCACGCCGATGTCCTTCGCCGCGCTTTTCGGCCAGATGCTGGTGAAGATCAGATAGACCACCAGGTTTCCCAGAAGGACGCCGACGATGCGGTCGCGGGCGGATCCCATGTCCAGGCTGGGCGCGAACCCGTTCAGGACGGTGAGCAGAAAGGCGAGCCCGATCTGGACCCCGGCATAGGACACGCGCTCGCTTCCCGCCGCCACCCATGCGGCCGGCAGAAGCCCGAGAAAGACGAGCGCCATCAGTCCGCCGACGGATTCCAAATGCGGGATCACGAAAAGGATGGACAGGACACCGATGGCCGCTCCGACGAGGCAGCCGCAGATCCGCAGCGTGAGCTTGTGGACGGTCTCGGCCATGGTGCCGAGCGCCGCCACATAGCAGGTGATCATGGCGGTGTGGATGCCCTGCCAGCCGATGAGGGAATAGGTCAGGTAGCAGAGAATGGCGGCCGCTGTCGTCTTGAGCGCGTAGCGCTGATAGTCCGGGTTCGTGAAGGCGTCGGCGGCCATGAAAGCGGGTTTCGGGGGCGGCGTGCCGGTGCCGCCGTCCGGCCGGGCGAGGGCGGCCAGGAGGGTAGCGATCCGCGCGGTGGCCGGGCTCCGCTCTTCCGGGCTCTGGTCTTCCTGCAGGTCGGGGGGCGAAGCCGGTGCGGGGTGCCCAAGGCGCACCGCCGCGGCCGCCTCCCGGCAGGCGCGGGCGAGGCGCGCACTCACTAAGCCGGACGTCTCCGTCCGGAGCGCGGCCACGGCCAGAGCCAGACCATAGGTGGTGCGCTGGGCGCCGGCGAGCCACGTCATCTCGTCGGCGCGGGCCGTGTGGAAGAGGCGGCCGAGCGTCACCTCTTGATCTCCAGCTTCGAGTCCTTCGCCCAGCAGCGGCTCAAGCCGGGCCGCCCGCGCCGCAGGCGGTCCGCAGAGCGCCGTCGCGGCGGCTTCGAGCCGCGCCGCCGCCCGCGCCCGCAGCAGGCGCTGTGGCGACAGGCCGAACACGAGATTGAAGAGGAGCATCAGCGCCATCGGCATGGCCGCCATCTGCCAGGCATAAAGCAGCCCGCGCGTGGCGATCTCGCCGATCGGCAGGCGGTCGACCAGCGTCAGGACGAAGGCGATCACCAGCGCGACGATCGAGCCTTGCTCGCCGAGCTTCGAGGCCGCTCCCAGAAACACGAAGCCGAACGAGACCAGCGCGATGACGCAGATGCGCAGCAGCGGGACGTCCGCCGTCGCCTGGATCACGGGGGCCATGGCGAAGACGACGACGCTCGCCAGCAGGATGACCCCGATGGCCTGCTGGACGGATTCCGCGCCGTTCGGCCGGGACAGGAAGATCACGAGATAGCAGCCGATCGCGGCTTCCGGCACCCTGTAGACCATCGCCACGGCCGCCACGAGCGCGCAGAGCAGGGCGACCTTCCAGGTCATGGCGAACCGGCCGGGTTCCGGCTTCAGGTCCAGGAGGGTCCGGCGGGCAAGGGCCGGCCAGGGCGCGTCAGCAGCGGCTGCCATGATGGACCGTCGCGGTGGCGGACGCGCCGATGCGCATGAGGGGAGCCGGGGGATCGATGAGGCGGATCCGCACCGGGAAGCGCTGGGCCACCCGCACCCAATCGAGCGACTTGGGCACGATCGGCATCTTGAACGGCAGGGTGATGACCTCCTCGGAGGCGACGCCCCAGCCGATCCCCTCCACCCGTCCCCGAATGAGCGCGGAGCGGTTGGCGAGGGTATAGACGCTGGCGCAATTGCCGACCTCGATCATCGACAGTTCGGTTTCGAGGAAGGCGGCCGACACGTACCAGGCGGACGTGTCGATGAGCGTGAAGACGGACTGGCCCGGGACGACGAAACCGCCGGGCGCCTGCGTCAGGCCCACGACCTTGCCGTCGAAGGGGGCGCGGATGACGGTTTCGGAATGGGCGCGTTCCGCGATGGCGAGGGCGGCCTTGCGCGCGTCGACGAGCGCGACCGCGGCGGCCACGTCGCTGACGAGGACGTCGGCGGCGGCCTGCTGCTGCAGAGCCTGCTTCAAGCTGATCTCGGCATCGCGCTTCGCGGTGGCGGCATCGTCCACCTGCTGCGCGCTGACGTAGCCCTTGGGTCGGAGCCCTTCGAGGCGCGCGAGCGTCTGGGTCGCGAGGTCGAGGTTGGAGCGTGCCCGCGTCACCTGCTCGCGGGCGATGAGGGCGTTCGACTGCTCCGCCGAGATGGACCGTTTGCGATCCGCGAGGGCGGCTTCGGCGATCCTCAGATCGGCCTCGGCCTGCCGCACCTGCAGCCGGTACGAGGCCGGATCGAGCGAAAACAATGTCTCGCCCTTCTTCACGGCACCGTTCTCCGCGACATCGATGGCGGCGATCCGGCCGGGCACGGTCGCGGAGATCGCCACCGTGTCGGTCGTAACCACGGCGTCCTGCGACAGGGGATTGAGGCTGGCATTGCGAAAATAGGCCCAGCCGGCCAGGACCGCACCGACGAGGGCGGCGAGGCTGACGACGATGCCGAGGCCCTTCTTCGAAGCCCCGGATGTGGCCGCGTGCATCATCTAGCGGCCGAAAGCGGACAGGGCGGCGAGGAAGCCGATGCCCGCCGCCACGCAGACATAGACCGGAAGGCGCGCCGGAAGGACGTCGTCGATGCCGAGGCGGATGAAGATGATGCGCACCACCACCGCACCGAAAATGCCGACAAGTGCGCAAAGCAG
This sequence comes from Aquabacter spiritensis, assembly GCF_004346185.1. Classification (GTDB taxonomy): domain Bacteria; phylum Pseudomonadota; class Alphaproteobacteria; order Rhizobiales; family Xanthobacteraceae; genus Aquabacter; species Aquabacter spiritensis. The sequence continues at coordinate 305,150 of NZ_SMAI01000004.1, forward strand.
CCAAGACGGAAAATAGGCCCCGAAGAAGGGAATGGCCGGCGCGCCGCCCTCATCGCACCCGCCGAGCAGGCCGGCCCCCGCCAGGATCGACGCATGGCGAGGCGGGAAGCGGGGGCGACGACGGGCTCGGGCGGCGCCTGCGGGGACCGAGATGATTGGACTGGACAATCGGTACAGCCCCCCAGCTGATGAAGATCGTGCAGGATCGCCGTGACGTATTGAACTGCCTTAACAATCGGGGACAGGAAAAGCAAACGTCCGACGTCGAATACAGGGAGAGACAAAGCTTTTCCACATTGTCCGAACGACGTCGGGACATCGGACCGGCGCGGCCTCTGACTTGAAAGGCAGAGCGAGATGATCGGCGGCGAGCGCTGCATCCTCACTTTTAACGCCATAGGGACGCGCGGCGCAGAGGCATCATTCTTTTCGCGCGGGCGAAAATGTGCAACGACGGAACCGATTTGGAAGGTCGTCGGCGGATTTCGTCGTTCTGGAGCCGAAGGACAAATCCGCTTCGTCACGCGGGCGGCGGCGTCGATCCGGGTCCGCCGTCTCCTGTGCAGACCCCGCATCGGCCGGGCTGAAGGAGGAATTGGAGCATGTGCACTGCCCTCGTCTACACCGATGCGGCCGGAGGACATTATCTCGGTCGCACGCTGGAACTGACCATCGACCTGCCCTACCAGATCGTGTACCTGCCCGCCGGCCTCGCCGCCGTCTCGCAGATTCAAGGCCATCCCTCGCTCCACTACACCATCGCCCATGCTTTTCTCAGCGTGACGATGCCGGCCCGTGTCCCGACCCCGGAGGCGCCGATCGGCCTTGCGGATCTCAAGGTGATCGAAGGGCTCAATGCCCAGGGGCTGGCCTTTTCGCTCCTGTCCTATCCGCGTGCGGGTGGCACGCAGCAGGCCGTGGAGGCGACGCGGGCCGTCCTGTCCGTCTCCGATCTCGGCAGCTGGGTGCTCGGCCAGTTCGCCACGGTGGACGAGGTCAAGACGGCATTGGCGGCACAGCCGGTAATGCTCGAGGCGCTGCCGATCCTCGGCGGCGTGTCGTCGCCCTTCCATTATGTGGTCAACGATGCGTCCGGGGCGTCGCTGGTCATCGAATTCGACAATGGCCGGATGAGCCTGCTCGACAACCCGGTGCGGGTCATGACCAACGGGCCGAAATTCGACTGGCATCTGACCAATCTCGACAATTACACCTTCCTCAGCAATGTCGACAAATCGAACGGCACGTTTGGCCGCTATGAAGCCCGCCAGCCGGATTCGGGGATTGCGACGGCAGGCCTGCCGTCCTCCAGCACGTCCGTGGGGCGGTTCATCCGGGCTGTCTATTATGCCGCTTTCACCGAGAAGGCGGACAGCCCCGACGCCGCCGTGCACACGCTCGCCCACATCATGAACAATTTCGACCGTCCGCGCGGCGTCAGCATCGATTATCCCGAGGGCGGCGGCGGGCATATGGAGGTGCAGGGTCTCGCGTCCGACACGGCGCATCCCTATGCGACCGAGTTCACCTGCTGGACCAGCCTTTCGGATCTCGGCCGGAAGCTCTTCTTCGTGCGGGATTACGGCGCGCTGAACTACACGCAGTTCGATCTCGGCGCCCTGTCCACGCTCCACACGCCGAAGGTCGTGCCGCTGGCCTCGACCCGGGGCGCGGCACCGTACGGCCTTCGCGACCCTGCGCCGGCATAGACCGACCGTGTGGCGTCCCGATCGCCATTGATGCGCCATCACGGGCCCGACGACCTCACCACCAGGAACCCGAGGCACGGCCGTCGCGTTGAGAGCGCGAAACGGCGGGGAGCGGGATCGGTGCGCGTCACTCTCATTCACAACACCGGGGCGGGGGATGGGGATGCGAGCGCCGAGGACATCGTTTCCCGCCTGAGCGAGCTCGGCCACTCTACCGACTGTTTCCCGGGCAAGGGGCCGAAGCTTGCGGAGGCGCTCGCACGGCCGGCGGATCTCATCGCCGTCGCCGGCGGTGATGGCACCGTGAACCGGGTTCTGAAGCGGCTCCCACCGTCCTCCCCTCCCGTCGCCATCCTGCCATTCGGAACGGCGAACAACATTGCCCTGTCTCTCGGGATTTGCGGCGATTGGAACGTGCTCGCAGAAGGCTGGCGCGACGGGGCGGCGGGCCGCCTCGATATCGGCACAGTCGCGCATGCGGACGGGGTGCAGAGCGTGGTCGAGGGCGTCGGCACCGGGGCTGTCGCCGCTGCCATGCGCCGGCTCGACAACATGACGGGGTCGTCGAAGACACAGCTGCGGCGCGCCCGAACGGCGATCGTCCGGGCCGTCCGCCGCAAGAAGGTTCGATCATTCCTGTTCGAAGTGGATGGACGCCGCGTCGAAGTCGAGGCGATCTTCGCAGAGATCACCAATATCAGCCGCATCGGCCCCAAGCTCAATCTGGCGCCTTCGGCCGATCTGGACGACGGGCAGGCGGAACTGGTTTACGCGCTCGAACACCAGCGCGACGCCTTTGCGGAATGGCTCGAACGCGGCGGCGACGAGGGGCCGCCGCCTCTGCAATGCCTGCGGGGGCGCCGGATTACGATTTTTCACGCCAATAAGCGGCTGCGGGTCGACGACGATCTCGACGTGTCCGCCGCGGCCGCTTTGCCCCTCACGCTGGACATGGGGGGACGCAAGGCGCCGATTCTGCTGCCGCCGCGGCGGGCCTGACTATGCCGGGCGCATTCCAGCTTGCCACCGATGTGCGCTCTGCCGACGAGGCCGAGCCGACTCTTTTCCGGATCGGCGATCGCGCGAAGGGAAACGTTCGATGTCGATGAAGTCTTCGCAGCTCTCGGACGAGACACTGAAGGCGATCGAGGCGCTCGCCGTCGATCTCGCCCGCTTGGCGGGATCGGAGATCACCGCCGCGCTCGGCGGCAGTCTGGCGGTGCGCTACAAGCCCGGGGCCGAGGACGCGCTTTCGCTGCGCGACCCGGTGTCCGAAGTCGACACGCGGGTCGAGGAAATCATCCGTTTGCGCTTGGCCGACAGCTTTCCGGACCACGAAATCCTCGGCGAGGAGTTCGACGACGCGCGGATCTACGGCTCCGGCTTCATCTGGGCGGTCGACCCGATCGACGGGACGACGAATTTCGTCAACGGATTTCCCCTGTTCGCCGGGTCCATCGGGGTTCTCTATGAGGGGCGGCCGGTCGCGGGGGCGCTGTGGGTCTCGACGAGCCACGCGCTTCGGCCAGGAATCTACCATGCCCGAAAATCGGGGCCTTTGATGTTCGAGACCGACGTCATCACGCCCTCGGCCAATGCGGCGGTACGGCGGCGCCTCGTGGGCCAGCCGGGCCTCGTGGAGCAGCGCGGCATCATTGCCGAGCCCCGCAAGACCGGGTCCGCTGCCGTCGAATGCGCGTTCGTGGCCGCGGGCCTCATGCAGGCCGCGTGGTTCGCCGCGCCGAATGTGTGGGACGTCGCGGGAGGACTCGCTTTGGTCGAGGCGGCGGGCGGCGCCGTGCAGACGCGCGGACCGGAGGGATGGGCGCCCTTTTCCGCCTTCGCCGGGCCGACCGGGGAGGACGAGATTCCCGATCTCCGGGCGTGGCGCCAGCCGATCGCCATCGGCGAAGCGACGATGGTCGAGGACCTCTGCGCGGCCCTCGCCTGAGCGCGCCGGAGCGACTTTCCCGCCGGCGCGCGGGCGCTTGAGCCGTCGCCGTCCATCGCCCGAACTTCCCGATGCGGGACCGGGCCACGCCTGTCCTCCCAGCCCCTTGGAGCGCGTCTCGCTCCCTTGTTCTAAAGCATCGTTTGGCTAATCTGCGCGCTTCAGGCACGGGGGGCAGAGATGGCCTACAGCGAAATTGCAAATTCGACGTTTCTCGACCTTGCGGGGTATCGCGTTACAGAAGCAACGACCGTCATCGACGCCTATGGATTTCCTCCCGCCGATGTGACGGTGGCGCCCGCCGCCGGCTTTCTCGGCTTCAACGTGGCGCTCGTTCTCGATCGATACACGTCCGAGACGTCGCTTCTGGCCGAAAGCTGGGGGATGCGGCAGCAAACCTTGGCAGAGTTGAACAGCTCGGGCGAACTGTGGGACGTCTACGGCGCCGACAAGGTCAAATATGGCGAGGTCACGGACCACCTCACGAATACGCTCGGCCTCACCATTCTCGATGCGTCGAACAGCAATTACGTGTCGTCGGCGGAATCGCGGACGATCTGGGTCGAGATCAATTCGCCGTCCGATTTCTCCAGCCTCTTCGGGACGGACCTGTATCTCTATCTCAACCCGTCGGACACCAGCGATTTCCTGTATTTCTGGAACGGCAATCTCTCGCTCGAGGAGAGCTGGGACGTCGAGGGCCTCTGGGTGGATACCGGAATCGAGGTTCCGCCGTCGAATTTCGTGCCGGGCGTCGAAGGCGCGCTCACCCAGGGGTGGCAGAGCCCCGGCAACGGGGCGGTCGGCAACCAGCCCATGCTCGCGCCGCAGGACATCGCGAACGATCTGTACAATTTTCCGCTGGCGAATTTCGACGTCGAGACCGGCCTGATCGGCCTGATCGAGCCGGGCATCGGCTCGGCCGTGAACGGAGCCACGACCTTCGACGAGCGTCTCGAGACCTATCTGTCGGGGATCGGGGTGGCAGGGACCGGGACGGTGACGACACAGGGTGCCGACGGTCAGACGATGGAATCGGGCGGGGGCGGCGAGCGCTCCCTCGACATCGCCGTCGCGGCCTCCATCAACCCCAACAGCGATATCCGGCTCTATGTCGGCTCCGGCGAGACCGACGCCACAGGGAATGCGCAGGCCTCGACCTTCACGGCGATCCAGAGCGCGATCTGGGATACCGCTTACAATCCAGGCGTGCTTTCCAGTTCCTTCGGCGACTATCAGAGCATGAGCCCGGATTCGCCCTTCTACTGGGCCTATCGACAGCTCTTCATCGACGCCGCGCTGCGCAACCAGACCGTGTTCGATGCGCTGGGCGACGGCGGCTCCGGCAACGAGCTCGGCAACGGCCTGACCAATCTCGCTTATAACGAGACCAGCCCCTATGTGGTGATGGTGGGGGGCACCGCGATCTCGAACCTGTCCTCGGCTAAGGACGATCCGACCCTGACGCTCTCCACCAATATCGTCCAGCAGGCGCTGGCCGGCGACCCGGCGACCATCTGGCAATTGGTCTCCGGCGGTCTGACTGTCCTGCCGGCGGACCTGTCGAACCTCCAGGTGTTTCTGGAGGCGGTCTGGAACCAATATTATGTCTCCGGCACCAACATCACCACGCTCGGCTATTTCGAGGGCGGCTATACCGAGAACACGACGACGTCCGGAGGCGTCGATCCGACCCAGCCGACCCCGTCTTATCAACTGGCCTACGGTCTCAATCCGGTGACCGCCGACCCCAGCGCGGAATCCGGGCGCGGCGCGCCCGATGTCGCGGCGAATGCTGGGGGCAACACCGCATACCTCGTGCCCGACGGGAATATGGAAGGCACCGGCCCAAGCGGCGGGACGAGCGCGGCGACGCCGCTCTGGGCGTCGCTGGCGGTCCAGATCAACACCATCTTCAACGATCAGGGCCTGCCCAATCTCGGCTATATGAACGACCTGCTCTACATCGTCTCGGCGGTCGCGCCCGGCGCGTTCAACGACGTGACGATCGGCAACAACATGTCCTCCTTCACCGTCGGAGGGGCCTATACGACCGGTGGCGAGAGCGTGAACCCGACCAATTTCGGCTATGAGGCCGGCGAGGGCTACGATTACGTGTCCGGGCTCGGCACGCCGAACGGCGTCCTGCTGGCGCGCGCGCTGACCACGCTCGCCCATTCGCAGATGTACTTCCCGGACGTTCCGAACGTCCTCGACATCGGCATCGGGCCGAACTGGATCAGCGGGGCGACCCAAAGCCTGCTGTTCCAGCCGACCCTCACCGCTGACGAGACCTGGTCGGTGTCCCTCGGCGGCAGCGCGGTGAGCTTCTCAGGCGGGCCGTCCGGCGCCTATGCCTGGACCAACCAGTTCGCCCAGCAAAGCCTCCAGGCGGATTTCGCGGCCGACCTCGTGACGATGTTCGACCGCTATGCCCATGGGCAGGTCTATCAGGCCGAGCTCGCCTACAATACCAGCGTCGAGGTCACGATGGGCGGGACGGAGACCGACCAGCCCCAGGCGCTCCTCACCTCACCCTACGGCTTCGTCGACTTCGTCTCCGACGGCGGGGACGGATCGGTGCAGGTGGCGCGGCCCGTCGCTATTGCCACCACCGCGCTCGGCGCGGACGACCAGGACGTGGTGGTGCGGATGCGGCAGAACGGGATGAACGACATTTCCGTGCTGTTCTACGAGGTGGATGACCTGTCAGGCGCGATCGGCGGCGTGGATCCCGGCGAGGCGGGCTATGCGGCGGCGGTCGCAGGCCGTGCCTACCAGACCGGCGGCGGGGCCACCTGGATTGCCGGGGAGGGCTATGGCCAATATTCCCAGACCGAGATCGTCGGAGTGGATGGCGGCGACCTCATCGCCATGAGCCTGACCAGCGGCGGCCATACCTATTACGCCTTCGCCGCCGCCAACGAGCAGGTGGACGGGCAATCGGTCGCCCATCTGTGGAATTACGGGCTGAACACCTGGGGGTGGGAAGACCTCTATGGCGGCGGCGACCAGGATTTCAACGACCTCGTCGTCCAGCTCGACTTCACCTCCACCGCCGGCGCCGAATATTTGGTGTAGGCCGGTCGCGACAAGCGAACCAGCCGGCCCAATCGCTGCCCACCGTCGTCGCGGATCCGCCCGCGGCGGTGGCCGTTCGGCGCGCCCGGATCGGGCGTGCGGCGTTCCGCGCCGAGGACGCAGCAAGCGTTTGACAGCGTCGCCCGTCGAGGTAACTATACGGTTAGATAAATCAAAGCGAGGCCAGCCTCCGTGCAGGATGGCGTCCTCGCAACCGGCGGCAGCCGGCCCTATGATCGCTCCGGGAAGGGCGACCTATCAGCCGGCCACGCGGCGCCAAACGCGGGCCGGTCATCACGACAAGACGCGCTCAATGCGCGCACCGTTACGGGAGGAACGACATGACGCTCAAATCCACGCTCGGCGCCTGGCTGTGCGCCGCCGCCACCTTGATGGCCAGCACGATGGTGGCGTCCGCCGCCGACAAGGTCGTGCTGCTGCTCAATTGGTACAATTACGGCGAGCATGCGCCGTTCTATCTGGGCATCGACAAGGGCCTGTTCGCCAAGGAAGGCATCGAACTCGAGATCCAGGAGGGCCGCGGCTCCGGCGTCACCGTCCAGGCGACGGCGGCCGGTTCGGCGACCTTCGGCTATGCCGATTTCGGCACCATGGTGAAGGCCGCCGTGAAGGGCGCGCCGATCAAGGCGGTCGGCATCATGCTCCAGAAGAGCCCGATGGCGGTGCAGGGGTTCGCCGACAAGAATGTCCGCACGCCCAAGGACATGATCGGCAAGACCGTGATCTTCACGCCGGGCGATTCCTTCTCCCAGCTCTGGCCCGCCCTGCTGAAGGTGAACGGCATCGAGGAGAAACAGGTCAAGGTGATCTCCGGCGACGCCGCCACCAAGCGCAACGCCGTCATCTCCGGCCAGGCGGATTTCCTTCTCGGCAATGTCAACGACCAGAAGCCGCTGATCGAAGAAGCCACCGGCAAGCCGGTCTATGCCATGCTGTTCGCCGATTGGGGCGTCAACACGGTCAATGGCGCGCTGATCGCCAAGCCCGATCTGCTCGCCTCCAATCCCGATCTGGTCAAGCGCTTCCTCAGGGCCGTGCGCGCCGCTGTCGAGGACGCCAAAGCCAATCCCGCCGGGGCGGTGGATGCGATGCTGAAGGTCAATCCGAAGGCCGGCAAGCGCGAGACGCTGCTCGCCAGTTGGACCGTCACTCTGCCGCTGCTGCACACCGCCCGGACCGCCGACAAGCCGGCGCTCTGGACCGACCCGCAGGACATCACCTCGACCCTCGACATCCTCGCCAAATATAGCGGCGTCGAGGTCAATCCCGAGCAGGGCGACAAGTTCTACACCAACGATTTCCAGTCCAAATGAGGCGCTGGCGGGAGCGGGAAACCGCTCCCGCCAGCGAGAGCCGATCGACCAGCCGGGTCCTGCCTGATCGGATCCTGGCCTGATCGAAACCGTCTCGGGGCCGCTTGGCCGTCCAACGAGATCCGGGGCGGCGGGGGCGCAGGCGCCCGCCGGTCCCATGCGTTCCCCTGAAAGGTCTCCCATGGTCGCCGGCAATTCGCGCCTTTACGCCATCATCGGCGATCCCATCGCCCATGTGCGTACCCCCTTGGTGTTCAATGCCTATTTCGCCGCCCACGAGATCGCGGCGGTGTGCGTGCCGATCCATATCCGGCCGGAGGACCTCGCCGCCGGCATGGCCGGCCTGAAGGCGATCGCCAATCTGGACGGCTTCATCGTCACCGCGCCGCACAAGGCGCGGGTGGCGCAGATGGTGGAGCGGCTGGGGCAGGACGGGGCTTTGGTCGGAGCGGTCAACACGGTCCGCCGGGAGGCCGACGGCTCCTATTCCGGCACCATGCTCGACGGCCACGGTTTCGTCGCCGGCCTCGCCGGTGCGGGCCATGCGGTCAGGGGCCGCTCGATCTATATTGCGGGCGCCGGGGGCGCGGCGGCCGCGCTCGCCTTCGCGCTCGCCGCCGCCGGCATCCGGGCGCTCACCGTGTTCAACCGCACGCGAGAGCGGGCGGAGGACCTGCTCGCGCGGGTCAAGGCGGCGTTCCCCGCGGTCGAGGTGCGGTTCGGCACCCGCGATCCGCGCGGCCATGACATCGCGGTCAATGCGACGCCCCTCGGCCTCGAGCCGGGCGACGGCTTTTCCTTCGACGTGGCGCGGGCCGAGCCGCCCATGCTGGTGGCCGAGGTGCTGATGAAGCCCGAGACCACGGCTCTGCTCCGGGCGGCCGCGGCGCGCGGCTGCGCCATCCACCAGGGCAAGCACATGCTCGACGGCCAGCGCGATCTGATGATGGCCTATTTCGGTCTCGCCCCGGACGTCGGCACCAGATCGGCAGCGGCGCGATGAGCCCCGAGCCCATCAGCCCCGAGCCCATGAACCCCGCGGCGGTCGAGGCCCTGGCGGCCGCGCTCCATGCGGCGCGGGCGCGGGGCGTGCCGGCGGCGACCGACGGGCCGCTGCCGCAGGACCCCGCAGAGGCCTATGCCGTCCAGGCCGCGATCGTCCGCCGCGCCGGCGGCGGGGTGCGCGGCTGGAAGGTCACGGCGCTGAAGCCGGCCGATCAGGCGCGCTATGGCGGCGACCGGCCGGTCGCCGGGCCGCTACTGGATGGCACGGTGCATGCCGCGCCGGCGGCCCTGGCTTTTGCCGCTTTCCTCGCCCCGATCCTGGAATGCGAATTCGCCTTCCGGCTCGGCCGCGATCTGCCGGCGCGCGCCACACCCTATTCCGAGGACGAGGTGGCGGCGGCCGTCGCGGCGATTCTGCCCGCCTTCGAGATCGCCGACGGCCGGGTGCCGGCGACCGCGCCGGGCGCGCTCCGGCTCGCCGACAGCATGGGCAATGGCGCGTTCGTCACCGGGCCGGCGTGGTCCGACTGGCGCGCGATCGACAGGCGCGGCCCGGTCCGCCTGCGTCTCGACGGGGCGGAGGCGGCGGTCGGCAGCGGCGCCGTCATCCTCGGCGATCCTTTGAAGGCGGTGGTCGCCCTCGCCAATGCGCAGCCGCTGTGCGGGCCGCTTCTGGCGGGCCAGATCGTCACCACCGGCTCGGCGACGTCGCCTCTGCCGGTGACCGGCCCGTGCCGCGCGGAGGCCGATTTCGGCCCTCTCGGGACCATCGTCCTGACGCTGACCTGATCATGAGCTTCTGAAAAAAGATCAATTCCCGTCTTCACCGGCCTTGCGCGCCTGGAAGGCGGCGATCCCCTCGTGCCGGCCGCGGTCGGACATGCAGATGACGTGCAGTTCGTTCTCGTGGCGGATCCCCGCTTCGAGCGGCATCGAGAGCGCGGCGCGGGTCGCCGCCTTCACCGCCTGGGTCGCCACCGGGCTGAAACCGGCGATGCGCGCGGCGAGCGCCGCGACCCGGGCCTCGAGATCGGCGTCCGGCACCACCTCCTCGACGAGGCCGATGCGCAGGGCCTCGATCGCGTCCACCGGCTCGCCCGTCAGCAGGAGCCGCATCGCCTGGCCGTAGCCGACGAGGCGCGGCAGCATCTGCGAGGCGCCCCCGCCGCCGACCCAGCCGCGCGTTACTTCGGGTGCGCCGAGCCGGGCGTCCGCGGCGGCGATGCGGATGTCGGCGGCGAGCGCGATTTCGAGCCCGCCACCCAGCACCCAGCCGCGCAAGGCGGCGATCACCGGCTTGCGCATGTCGCGCACCACGGCGGCATATTCCACCCGGTTGCGGAACGCCCAGAGATCGGTGATCTCGCCCAGCGCATTCATGTCCGATCCGGCGGAGAAGGCGCGCGTTCCGCCCCCCGTGATCACGGCGACGCGCACCGCGTCGTCGGCGTCCAGCGCCGCGCAGGCCGCGCCGAGGCTGCGCGCCATTTCGGGGGTGATGGCATTGTGCTTGCGCGGCCGGTCGATGACCAAGCGGGCGACCGGCCCGTCGCGCTCGATCCGGATCGCGCCGTCGCTCTCAGTGTCCATTTCGGCCTCCCGCGCGGCGCCCGACTTCCTCGAACACCGCGGAGACGTCGCGGTCGGTGCCGCCATGGGCGATCATGTCGGTGAAGATGCCGGTCATGGCATCGAGCAAAGTGAGCGACAGGCCGAATTCGGCGGCGAGTGCCTGGGCGGTGCGCAAATCCTTGAGCTGGTATTGCGCCGGCGAGCCGGGGACGAAATCCCCCGCCGCCATGCGGGCGCCGTGGATGTCGAGGACCTTGGATTCCCCGAACCCGCCCATGAGGGCCGTGCGCAGTCCGGCGAGGTCGGCGCCGCCTTTGGCGGCGAAGGTGAAGGCCTCGGCGATCCCGACCATGGCGGCGCCGACGATGATCTGGTTGGCGAGCTTGGCGAGCTGGCCGGTGCCCACCGGACCGATCCGGGTCGCCCGGCCGAGCGGGGTGAACAGCGGCGCGAGGCCGGCCACGATCTCGGGCGCGCCGCCGGCCATGATGGCGAGCGTGCCGGCGCGGGCGCCGACTTCGCCGCCGGAGACCGGCGCATCGACATAAGCAAGGCTGCGCGCGGCGCAGGCCGCCGCCTGGGCGCGGCAGGTCTCGACCGGGATCGAGCTCATCACGACCAAGGTCGCGCCGGGCGCCAGGGCGGCGATCGCGGGGGTGGTGCCGGCGAACAGAATCTCGTCCGCCACGGCGCCGGTCGAGAGCATCACGACCGCCGCGTCGGCTCCCGCAAGCGCGGCCGCGGGCGTCGCGGCGCGGCGGACGCCGTGGGCGGCGAGGCCGTCGGCCTTGGCGGGGCTGCGGTTCCAGGCGGTGACGGCGAACCCCGCCTGCGCCAGCCGGCGCGCCATATGGCCGCCCATGATGCCGGTGCCGATGACCGCCACGGCCGCGCCGGGGGCGAGCGGCCGCATCCTGACGGCGCCGTCCTGTTCCGCGATGCCCATGGCCGCTGCCTCCCGATGCTCAGGCGGACTTCGCCGCCTTCTTGATTGCGGCGAGCTGCTTGAACTCGGCCGATTGTTTGTAGAAGCCGTCGAGCGGATAGCAGCCCGAGACGATGCCGTTGCGCGGCGCCGTGGTGCAGTCGGAGAAGGTGCGGCAGATCTTCTTTTTCTGCATGCCGCGCCCGGACAGCACGTCGAGCGGCAGATCGGGATAGGACAGCACCATGCGGCCGAGGCCCACGAGGTCCGTCCAGCCCTGGCGCACCACGGCCTGCGCGACGTTGGGCAGGTATTCCTGGAGATAGGTGTAGCCCGAGCCGAGCAGCGTCATCTCCGGACTGTGCGCCTTCAGCGCCCGCACCACGTCGAGATGGCGCATCACGCCGATCAGCGGATCCTCGGGCGGGTGATAGCCGTCGGAGGGGGGATAGCTCGCCGGACGGGTCAGATGGGGATTGTAATAGGGGCTGCCCAAGGTGACGTTGACGAGCCGGATGCCGAGATCGCCGACGATGTCGAGCAGAGCGAAGGTCTCGGACAGATCGTAGGCGGTGGGATCGGCGGCATCGGTGCCGAAGCCGTAGCGATAGGGCAGGGCGCCCGCCGCATCGTCCGGCACGCCCGGGCCGAGCGCGCCGGGCAGCGAGCGCTCGGGATCGGGGCGGTAGGCGATCAGGTCGATCGCGCTCACCCGCATGGCGAGTTTCAGGCGCGGGCAGGCGGCGCGGATGCCCGCCACCAATTCGCGCAGGAAGCGGGTGCGGTTCTCGATCGGGCCGCCGAAGGGGCCGGGCCGGGTCTTGGCGGACAGGAATTCGTGGCCGAGATAGCCGTGGCAATGCTTCAGATCGACGAAATCGTAGCCGCAGGCCTCGGCGCGCCGCGCTGCCGCGATGTAATCGTCGATCAGCCGGAAGATGTCGTCGTCGCTCATCACGGGATATTCGGCGGGAATGCCGAATTTCCGGTCGAGGACCGGGTGGCGGTAGAGGATCATCTGCTCAAAGCGGCGATTGTCGTTCGGCTTGCAGAAGCGCCCGGAATGGGTGAGCTGGAGGCCGATCACGAGGCCGTCGGCACTGCCGGCGGCCTGCGTGTGGGCGGCGATCACGGTCTCGCGCAGGCGCGCGATGGCGCCCTGGGTCTGCGCGCTCATCACCAATTGCAGCGGATTGGCGCGGCCGTCCTGGCGCACCGCCACCGCCTCGCCGCCGAAGATCAGCTTCGCCCCGCTCTCGCCGAAGCGGCGCCAGCGCCGCTCGGTATTCTCGGTCGGTGCGCCCTCGCGCGTGCCGTCCCAGCCCTCCATCGGATGGATCGCGAAGCGGTTGCCGATCCGCATCCCGTCCACGTCGAGCGGCGCCGCGAGCGGGGAGTCCGGGCCGCCCGCGACGATGTCGTCGCACGGCATGTCGATGCCGAGCTCGGCGAGATGGGCGCGGAAGCCGGCGACGCCGCTCAGGGAGGTGATCTTCGGGAAATCCCCATACTTCATGGGCGGCTCCTCGGATGCCTTCTTCTTTATGTAACTAGTTAGTTAAAACCTGGAGCCGGTGCTGTCAATCGGGACGGCCGTCCCGGTGCTTCCGTTCCGGCGATCTGCGGTCCGCCGGCGCGGCGCCGACGGACCCTCCGCCGGCGCGGGGAACGATCCGCAGCGTCCGCAGGGCGTTCAGGATGACCGCGACGTCGATCACCTCCTGCAGCACGGCGCCCTGAACGGGGGGCAGGTGGCCCAGGGCCGCCGCCAGCATGCCCAGGACCGACAATCCGATCCCGGCCACCACGCTTTCGAGGGCGATGCGGCGGGCGCGTTGGGCGATTTCGACCCCAGCCAGAAGCCGGTCGAGCCGGTCGACCAGAAGCACGACATCGGCGGCTTCCGCCGAGGCCGCCGCGCCGCGCGCGCCCATGGCGACGCCGATATCGGCGGCGGCGAGGGCCGGGGCATCGTTGACGCCGTCACCGACCATCATCACCGGGCCGCCCTTGCGCGCGGTGAGAACCACCAGGACCTTTTGGTCCGGCGTCAGATCGGCCCGCACACCGTCGAGGTCCAGGCCGGCGGTCACGGCCTCGGCGACCGCGCGGCGGTCGCCGGTCGCCAGCAGGATACGGGCGATGCCGAGGCGGCGCAGCCCGGCGATCAGGTCGGCCGTGCCGGCGCGCAGCGCATCCGCCATCACGAGATGACCGGCGATCTTTCCGTCCACCGCAACCGCGACGACGACCGCGCCGGCGTCGCGGACCGTGCTCTCGAGGCGGGCCGCGAAGGTCTGCGAGGCAACGAAGCCGGCGCCGCCGACCACGACCGCGCGGCCGCCGACCCTCCCGGAAACGCCGTCCCCGGGGGTTTCGACCACGGCTTCGGGAAGCGGCAGAACCGCCCCGCGCGCTTGGGCCGCCGCCACGATCGCCTGGGCGATGGGATGTTTCGAGGCCTGATCCAGAGCCGCCGCATAATGGAGGATTTCGGCCTCGGTGAAGGGGGCACGGGCCTCGATCGAGACCACCTGCGGCCGCCCGTCCGTCAGGGTGCCGGTCTTGTCGAGAATCAGCGTGCGGACCTGCGCCAGCGCCTCGAGCGGTTTGGCGCCCTTGATCAGGACGCCGTAATGGGCCGCGCGCGACAGGCCGGCGACCAGCGCCACCGGGACGGCGAGGATCAGGGGGCACGGCGTCGCGACCACGAGCACCGCGACCGCGCGGATCGGGTCCCCGGTGAGGCCCCAGGCGGCACCCGCCATCACCAGTGTGACCGCCAGGAAGGCGAGGGCGTACCGGTCGGCGAGCCGGGCCATCGGGGCCTTGGAGCGCTGGGCGGCCTCGACCAGCCGGACGATTCCGGCATAGGTGCTGTCGGCGGCGCGGCGGCTCGCCCGGAGTTCGAAGACGTCGCCCGCATTGGTCGCGCCGCTCATCACCGCCTGCCCGAGATCGAGGCGGATCGGCAGGGATTCGCCCGTCAGGGCCGAGAGGTCCAGCACGGCCCGCGCGCTCGCCAGGATGCCGTCGACCGGCGCGACGTCGCCTTGCCGGACCAGCAGCAGGTCGCCGGGCTGGATGGCATTCAGAGGGACCTCTTCGAGCCTGCCGTCGCGCTGCCGGGTCGCCGTCCGCGGCACGCGGGACAAGAGATCGCGCATGTCGCGCCGGGCGCGGCCCTCGGCATAGCTTTCCAGAAAGCGGCCCCCGGAATACATCAGCGCGACCACGGCGGCAGCGAGGGTTTCGCCGAACAGCACGGCCGCCGACATGGACAAAGCGGCGACGATGTCGAGCCCGATCTCGCCCTTTGCGAGGCTGCGGACGATCTCGACCAGCAGCCCCGCCAGAACGGGGACCACCCCCGCCGTCCAGGCGAGGCCGGCGAGATCGGGCCGCCCGCCCGCGACCAAAGCAAGGCCCGCGGCGAGGCCCGTGACGGCGATGGCCAGAAGCGCGACATTGAGGCGAGGCAAGGATCCCTCCGCGGGCCAAAGCGTCGGGGCGGCGGCCCCCCGCCGTTCGAGAGTTCGGTCCGCCTGGACGGCCGATCCCGCCGCGGCGTCGGATTTCCGCCGAAGTCTACGCCGTCCCGGTCTCCGCGCGCCATGCGGGCCTCTACCGAGGCGCGTGCCCGGCCCGCAGCGGCGCGCCCAGCACCTCCAGCCCCGCCGGTTTCCCGGCGGGGGGAGGGATGCGGGAGCGGACGGCACGCCGGCGAGGCATGCCAGGGGTAATCTTCGACGTCGGAGCCTGC
>NZ_SMAI01000005.1 GCF_004346185.1 Aquabacter spiritensis
TTTGATTTGGCTAAGTCTCTACGAACTTTAACTCATCATCGACGAGGTCGGACAAGACACATCACTCACGTGATCGCGTCCGCCCGGAGTTCCGTAAGACCGCCGAAGTCATACTCGGTTGCTCCAAGCCCAAAAGCTCAAAACAACCCGCAAGGACTCCGCCGTCCACGTTTCTCTTTCTTCTATCTCAACCTGTCAAATAGCACGGGAACCGAAATTCCCACCCTACACGTATGTAGGAGCGACAGCTCTTCCTTCGGCGCCTGAGCCGGCGGGTTCACAACAACAAGGTCGTGAGGAGCGTCGGAGACGCGCTGTCTGCCGGCCGTTTCGTCGGCGGCGTCAGCGCGTCGTTGATGGGCGGTTTATAGGGCCCACCCCTGCGATCTGTCAACACCGATTTTTCCGGCGAACATGACAGCGGTTTGACGCTGTGGATAAGTTCCCCCGAAAAATCGTGCAAATCCTTTGGAATGCAGGGCGCGGCGGGGATCGATCTGATCCGGCCGTGCGGCCGCGGCGGGGCGGCCCCCAGGGCGCTGCCCGCCGGATCGGGGCTGTCCCGCTGAATTTTTTTCGGCGGCTGACCACTTTTTTCGGCCGCGGTGGCGCCGCGCGGCGGCGGCCGAGGGGTTTTGGGGGCGACGGGGCCTCGTGCGCGCGCGGGCGGTTTCTATATCTTCCCCGGAATCCCGCCCGCCGAGGTCCGCCCACCCGTTCGGACGTCGGCGGGCAATCGGGGCTTGCCATCCTTTTGCCTTCTCCGCACCTTCACATCCGGCTCGCCCGGCCGCGCCTGCGTCGCGTCGGGGACGCGCCGGCCATGCTTCCGGTGCATCATGGGGAGGCGTCCCGCGCGGCGCGCGGGTTTCAGCGAAGGGTTCGCGTTTTGCAGCACAGACGATCTGCCGGCGCCTGGCGCGATGCGACGAGCGCGGCCGGGCTCGGCGATGAGCCGCCGCTCGGCGTCGATGGCGGCGAGGAGGAGATCGACCGGCGCCGCATCTCCGTGCGGTGGCTGGCGGCGACGCTCCTCACCGGCCTGTGCGGCAGCTTCCTGATGGGCGGCGCGGTCTATGCCGCGCTCGACGGCGACCATCGCTTCGCCGCCATGCCGCAGACCGTGCGCAACGCGCTGCGCGGCGCCCTGCCGGCCGGCGAGCGCCCCTCCAATGTCGCCCGCAAGGGCGATCGCATGTCGCTGCTCTCCGAGGCCTCGACCGCGCGCCAGACCTTCCGCCTCTCCACCACCACCAAGGTCGGCGACCGCGAGATCATCAAGGTGCGGCCCTATACCCGCGTCTCGGCCAATCTCGCGATGTCCACCACCTCGGTCTCGGTCAATATCCCGCGCTTCAATCCCGCGCAGATCGTCGCCCAGTCGATGGACAATCAGGAGGCCGCGCCGCAGGCCGAGCCGACCGGCGAGGTGACGGTGGTCACCCGCGACCTCGCCGCGCTCCCCGGCACCACCCGCTACGGCGCCGCGGTGCCGATGGAAAGCGTGCTGGTGAAGGTGCGCGAAGTCGCCGAACTGGCGCGCAGCCAGCCGGTCCCCGCCGGCCTGCCGGCCGCCATCACCGGGACCGCAGGCCTGACGCCGACCTTGCCCGGCCCCTATCTCGCTTATGCCGCCGAGGGCGGCTATCCCCCGACCGGCCTGCTGCCGCCGCGGCCCGACGTGCCGGAAAATCTCAGCTTCGTGGTCAAGACCTCGAGCGAGACTTCGGGCGGCAACGATTGGTCGGACCAGACGGTGACGATCAAGAAGGGCGACACGATCGTCTCGGTCCTCGCCGATGCCGGCGTCGCTTTGGACGAGGCCCGCGCCGCCGCCGCCGCCTTCCCGCGCATCCAAGGCGGGGTGAAGGACGGCTGGCGGCTGCGCATGCTGCTGCAGGACGACGGCAAGGTGAAGCGGGTGCTGCGGATCTCGCTGTTCAGCGATGTCGGCCACGAAGGCACGGTCGCGCTGTCGGATACCACCAGCCGCTACGTCTCCGTCGCCGAGCCGACCGAGACCGATGCCGGCGGCGTCTCCGAGGATACCGAGGACGAGGACGGCCCCGGCATCCGGCTCTATGAGAGCCTCTACGAGACCGCCTTGCGCAACGACATGCCGCGCAGCGTGATTTCGGATCTGGTGCGGATCTATTCCTTCGACGTCGACTTCCAGCGCCGGGTACGGCCGGGGGACAATTTCGAGGTGCTCTACACCGAGGACAATGGCGATCCGGAAGTGCTCTACGCCACGCTCTTCACCGCCGGCGAAACGCGCCGCTACTATCGCTTCCAGACCAATGATGACGGGCTGATCGATTATTACGACGAGGACGGCAAGAGCGCGAAGAAGTTCCTGGTCCGCAAGCCCATGGCCGGCGGCATCATGCGCTCGCCGTTCGGCTATCGGCGCCACCCGATCCTCGGCTATTCCAAGCTGCATACCGGCGTCGACTGGTCGGATTCGGTCGGCACGCCGATCTTCGCCTCCGGCAACGGCACGATCATCTATGCCGACTGGAAGTCCGGCTATGGCCGCCACACCGAGATCCAGCACGCCAACGGCTATGTCACGACCTATTCCCACCAGTCCGGCTTCGCCAAGGGCATCCGGGTCGGTCAGCAGGTGCGCCAGGGCCAGGTGATCGGCTATCTCGGCTCGTCCGGCCTCTCGACCGGTCCGCATCTGCATTACGAGGTCAAGATCAACGGCTCCTTCGTCGATCCGATGCGCGTGCGCCTGCCGCGCGGGCGGGCGCTCGACGGCAAGTTCCTGGCCGAGTTCCGCAAGGAGCGCGAGCGCATCGAAGCCCTGCTCAGCCACGCCCCGGTGCCGCCAAAGGTCGCCGCGGCGGCCTCGGGGACGCGCCGGTAGAAATCGCAAGTCTTTGATTTAAAACGAAAACGCCCGGCGGATCGCCGGGCGTTTCGGGGCTCGGCCGCGCTCAGGCGGCCTGTTCGATGCGCCGCTCCGGCGCAAAGGTGAGGCGGCCGCCCTCGATCCCGACATGGACGAGCGAGCCGTCCAGGACCGTGCCGGAGAGGATCTTCTCCGCGAGCGGGTCCTGGACCAGCTTCTGGATCGTCCGCTTCAGCGGCCGCGCGCCATAAGCCGGGTCGTAGCCCTTGTCGGCGAGGAAGGTCCGCGCCTCGGGCGACAGATCGAGCACGATCTTGCGGTCCTCCAGCAGCTTGGCGAGCCGGCCGAGCTGGATGTCGACGATCGCTCCCATCTGCTCGCGCTTCAACCGGTGGAACATGACGATCTCGTCGATCCGGTTGATGAATTCCGGGCGGAAATGACGCCGCACGGCCCCCATGACCAGATCGTAGGCCTCCTCGTCGGACACCACCTTCTCGCCTTCCTGGCCCGGCAGGCCGAAGCCGACGGGCTGGCGGGGATCGGCGAGGAATTCCGCGCCGAGATTGGAGGTCATGACGATCAGGACGTTGCGGAAGTCCACCGTCCGTCCCTGCCCGTCCGTCAGGCGACCGTCATCGAGCACCTGGAGCAGGACGTTGAAGACGTCGGGATGGGCCTTTTCCACCTCGTCGAACAGCACGACCTGATAGGGCCGGCGCCGCACCGCCTCGGTGAGCGCGCCGCCCTCATCATAGCCGACATAGCCCGGAGGGGCGCCGATCAGCCGGCTCACGGAGTGCTTCTCCATATATTCCGACATGTCGATGCGCACCATGGCGGTGTCGTCGTCGAACAGGAAGCTGGCGAGCGCCTTGGTCAGCTCGGTCTTGCCGACGCCGGTCGGGCCGAGGAACAGGAACGAGCCGATCGGCCGGTTCGGGTCCTGGAGCCCGGCGCGGGCGCGCCGCACGGCGGTCGAGACGGCAGACACCGCCTCCGCCTGGCCGACCACGCGCTTGGCCAGTTCCTGCTCCATCTTCAGCAGCTTCTCACGCTCGCCTTCGAGCATCTTGTCGACGGGAACCCCGGTCCAGCGCGAGACCACGCCGGCAATGTGGTCGGGCGTCACCGCCTCCTCCACCATGCCGGTCGAGGCGCCCGCGGCCTCGACCTCGGCGAGCCGCTTCTCCAGCTCCGGGATCACCGAATAGGTCAGCTCGCCGGCCTTCTGGTATTCGCCCTGGCGCTGCGCGGACGCGAGGTCCGCCCGCGCCTGGTCGAGCTTGGCCTTCAGGGTCGTCGCCTCGCCGAGCTTCTCCTTCTCGGCCTTCCATTTGGAGGTGAGCACGGAGGCCCGCTCCTCGAGATCGGCGAGTTCCTTTTCGAGCCGCTTGAGGCGATCCTTGGAGGCCTGGTCGGTCTCCTTCTTCAGCGCCTCCTGCTCGATCTTGAGCCGGACGATGTCGCGGTCGAGGCTGTCCAGCTCCTCCGGCTTGGAATCGACCTGCATGCGCAGGCGCGAAGACGCCTCGTCCATCAGGTCGATGGCCTTGTCCGGCAGAAAGCGGTCGGTGATGTAGCGGTTCGAGAGGGTCGCCGCAGCCACCAGCGCGCTGTCGGTGATCCGCACGCCATGATGCAGCTCGTATTTCTCCTTCAGCCCGCGCAGGATCGAGACGGTGTCCTCCACCGTCGGCTCGCTGACGAAGACCGGCTGGAAGCGGCGGGCGAGCGCGGCGTCCTTCTCGACATGCTTGCGGTATTCGTCGAGCGTGGTCGCGCCGACGCAATGCAGCTCGCCGCGCGCCAGTGCGGGCTTGAGCAGGTTGGAGGCGTCCATCGCGCCGTCGGTCTTGCCGGCGCCGACCAGCGTGTGCATCTCGTCGATGAACAGGATGATGCCGCCCTCGGCCGAGGTGACTTCGGACAGGATCGCCTTCAGCCGCTCTTCGAACTCGCCGCGATATTTCGCGCCGGCGATGAGCGAGCCCATGTCGAGCGCGAGCAGGCTCTTGTTCTTCAGGCTTTCGGGCACGTCGCCGTCGACGATGCGGCGGGCCAGGCCCTCCACGATCGCGGTCTTGCCGACGCCGGGCTCGCCGATCAGCACCGGATTGTTCTTGGTGCGGCGCGCCAGCACCTGGATGGTGCGGCGGATTTCCTCGTCGCGGCCGATCACCGGGTCGAGCTTGCCCTCGCGCGCCGCCTGGGTCAGGTCGCGGGCATATTTCTTCAGCGCGTCATAGGCATTCTCGGCCGTCGCGGTGTCGGCGGTGCGGCCCTTGCGAAGCGCCTCGATCGCGGCATTGAGGGTCTGCGGCGTGACGCCGGCGCGCGTCAGGATCTTGCCCGCCTCGCTCTCCTTCTCGATGACGAGGGCGAGCAGCAGGCGCTCGACGGTGACATAGCCGTCGCCGGCCTTCTTGGCGGCCTGTTCGGCGGCGTCGAAGACGCGCGCGAGCAGCGGGCTCAGATAGATCTGGCCGTTGCCGCCCTGCACCTTGGGCAGCTTTTTCAGCGCCGCCTCGACGTCCGCGCGCACCAGGGTCGGATTGCCGCCGGCGCGCTGGATCAGGCCCGAGCACAGGCCTTCCGGATCGTCCATCAGGACCTTCAGAAGGTGCTCGGGCAGGAAATTCTGGTTGCCTTCGCGCAAGGCGAGCGATTGGGCGGACTGGACGAAGCCGCGGGCGCGTTCGGTATAGATTTCGAAATTCATTGTCTCTCCTCCTCGGCGCCCCCACGCCTCCGACGAGCACGCGGGGACCGCTCGGATGCGGCGCCGATATCCCGGCCGCCGCGGCGGAAGGCGCGACGGGCGCGCTCCGCTCCGGCTCATGTGGGGGCGGGCGAGCTGAAGCGGAAGAGGCCGGGCGGACCGGATGGCGATTTTCGCGGCAATCGCCCGTGACGCCTTGATCGGCATCAGTTTTCGGGCAGCGGCGCGCCCAGCGCCGCCAGCCCCGCCGGTTTCCCGGCGAGGGGGAGGGATGCGGGAGCGGACGGCACGCCGGCGAGGCATGCCAGGGGTAATCTTCGACGTCGGAGCCTGCGCTCCGTCCGCTCCCGCGCGGGGATTTATGGCGTGTCGGCTGCGCCGCGTGGGTGATCGGTTCTCCCATCGGGACCGGACGAACCACTCCCGGATCGGTGCGCAGTCCCCTTCGGCCTCCTTTCTAACTGAACGGGGTGCGTTGTCCCCGTCCCGTCGGACACCCGCTGCCCCGCACCACCCGTCAGGCCGCTCCGGACGCGCCCCTCCTTGGTGCGAGGTGAAACCACCATAGCAGGATCCGAAGATGAAAGGAATATAGTCAGTAGGATTTTTTTCATGTCATGTCGGACCACTGGCCGCGCGATGTTCGTCTCCCCCACCCTCTCCCACGCGCTTCACCCGGCTTCCCCCTCCCTTGCCCTCCCCCGCAAGCGGGAGAGGGGATCCGGACGGTACCGGTGGAGAGCGGCGGAAAGGATCGGACTGCTGGGCAGAGCGGACCGCACTGTGTCCAGTACAAAGAGCAGGGCCTCGCCCCCGCCCGCGCACCCTGCCCCCTCACCACCCTCACCCGGCTTCCCCCTCCCTCACCCGGCTTCCCCCTCCCTCACCCTCCCCGCAAGCGGGAGAGGGGATCCGGACGGTGCTGGTGGAAAGCGGGGAGAGGATCCGGAGGTCGTCGGAAGCATGGCGGCCCGGAGTCCGCTGGAAAGTAAACGGGCCTCCTCCCCGCCCGCGCACCCTGCCCCCTCTCCCGCTTGCGGGGGAGGGCTGGGGAGGGGGAGGGCTGGGAGGGGGAGAGTTGGGGAGGGGGAATGGCTGGGAGGTGGACAGCGAGAAGGAACCGGACGCGCGAAGAGACTGGAGGCGAGACCGGACCGGAGAAAGCAAGACCCGTAAGGTCGCGCCTGTTGCAGCCGGCGCGGCCGAGCGGCTACCCATGAGGCGCGCCGCGCATCACGCGCCGCGCCCCACCGGATCACGCCATGGACGCCGCCCGTCTCGTCGCCCTCTATCGCTATCCCGTGAAGGGATTTTCTCCCGAGCCTCTGGATGCCGTGACGCTCGAAGCCGGGCAATTCTTTCCCGGCGACCGGCTCTATGCGGTGGAGAACGGCCCGAGCGGGTTCGATCCCGCCGCCCCCGCTTACAAGGAGAAGACCGCCTTTCTGGTGCTGATGCGCCATGCCCGCATCGCCGCCCTGAAGACCCGCTTCGATCCCGACAGCCGGGTCTTCACCCTGGCGCTCGACGGCGCGGAGGTGGCGCGCGGCGATCTCTCGACGCCGGACGGTCGCGCGGCCATCGTCACCTTTCTCACAGCCTATATGGGCGGGGAGGCGCGTGGCGCGCTGACGGTGCTGGAAGCGCCCGAGGGCCATCGCTTCATGGACAGCCTCCGGTCCGGCTTCGTCTCTTTGCTCAACCTCGCCAGCGTGCGCGATCTCGAAGCGCGGATGGGGGTGGCGCTCGACCCGCTGCGCTTCCGCATGAATCTGCATCTCGACGGCTGGGCGCCGGGGGCGGAACTCGATCTGGTGGGGCGGGAGATCGAAATCGGGCCGGTGCGCCTCAAAGTGCTGAAGCGCACCGAGCGCTGCGCCGCGACCAGCGTCGACCCGACCACCGCCGCGCGCGACCTCAACGTGGTGAAGGGCCTCCACCGGGCCTATGGCCACACCGATTGCGGGGTCTATGCCAAGATCCTCACAAGCGGGCGCATCGCGCCGGGCGATGTGGTGCATCTGACGGCCTGAAGCGGACGCGCGACGTCCGGGGGGTGCCCCTCCCTTTTCCCGCTCCTCCTTTGCCAACCCCTCCCCTGCCAACCCCCTCCCCAACCCTCCCCCGCAAGCGGGAGAGGGGGCAGGGTGCGCGGGCGGGGACGGGGCCGGGGCGGGAGACGAGGCCCCTTTACTTTGCAGCGGACTCCGGGCCGCCATGCTTCTGACGACCTCCGGATCCTCTTCCCGCGCTCCGCCGACACCGTCCGGATCCCCTCTCCCGCTTGCGGGGGAGGGGGAGGGTGAGGGAGGGGGAAGCCGGAGGAGGGTGAGGGAGGGACAAGAGTTAGGCAGGCGGAAGCGGACCCACGCCCCCAACCTTGCCGCTCGGCCCCCGCTCCTCTAAGAGGCGCGGACACGCGGCGCCCGGCGCCCCTTGCGATGAGTTCTTCCATGGCCAGCGACACGAAACCCAAGGCACGGCTCCCGCGCGGTCTCGTCGACCGCCATGGCGGGGAACTCGCCGCGACCCGGGCGATGCTGGAGAAGATCCGCGCCGTCTATGCGCTCTACGGCTTCGAGGCGCTGGAGACCCCGGCGATCGAATATACCGACGCGCTGGGCAAATTCCTGCCCGACCAGGACCGGCCGAACGAAGGCGTGTTCTCGTTCCAGGACGATGACGAGCAGTGGCTCTCGCTGCGCTACGACCTCACCGCGCCGCTCGCGCGCTATGTCGCCGAGCATTTCGACCAATTGCCCAAGCCCTACCGCTCCTATCGCGCGGGCACCGTGTTCCGCAACGAGAAGCCCGGCCCCGGCCGCTTCCGCCAGTTCATGCAGTTCGACGCCGACACGGTCGGCGCACCCTCGGTCGCGGCCGATGCCGAAATCTGCATGATGGCCGCCGACACGCTGGAGGCGGTCGGCATCGCGCGCGGCGACTATGTGATCAAGGTCAACAACCGCAAGGTTCTGGACGGCGTCTTGGAGGCGATCGGCCTCGGCGGCGATGACAATGCCGGGCGGCGGCTCACCGTGCTGCGGGCGATCGACAAGCTGGACAAGGTCGGAATCGACGGGGTGCGCGATCTGCTCGGCAAGGGGCGACTCGATCCTTCGGGGGATTTCACCAAGGGGGCGGGGCTGGAGACGGCCGACATCGACCGGGTGAGCGCTTTCGTCAGCGCCGGCGCCGGCCTGTCCGGGCTGGACAAGCTCGCTCTGGTGGTCGGCGAGAGCCAGTCCGGACGCGACGGGCTCGACGAATTGCGGCTGATCGGCCGGCTCGTGGCCGCCGCCGGCTATGATGACGGCCGGGTGTTGATCGACCCCTCCGTCGT
This sequence comes from Aquabacter spiritensis, assembly GCF_004346185.1. Classification (GTDB taxonomy): domain Bacteria; phylum Pseudomonadota; class Alphaproteobacteria; order Rhizobiales; family Xanthobacteraceae; genus Aquabacter; species Aquabacter spiritensis. The sequence goes on from NZ_SMAI01000005.1 coordinate 8,926, forward strand.
GCGCGGCCTCGAATATTATACCGGCCCGGTCTACGAGGCCGAGCTGACCTTCGAGGTCAAGGACGAGGACGGCCGTCCCGTCCGCTTCGGCTCGGTGGCGGGCGGCGGGCGCTATGACGGGCTGGTGGCGCGCTTCCGCGGCGAGCCGGTTCCGGCGACGGGCTTCTCGATCGGCGTCTCGCGTCTGCTCCACGCCCTCGCTTATCTCGGCAAGCTGGAGACCGAGGCCGAGATCGGCCCCGTCGTGGTGCTCGCCATGGACAAGGAGCCGGAGCGCATCGCGGATTATATGAAGATGGTGGCGGCGCTGCGCGCCAACGGCATCCGCGCCGAAATGTATCTCGGCGGCTCCGGCATGAAGGCGCAGATGAAATATGCCGACAAGCGCAACGCGCCGGCGGTCATCATCCAGGGCTCCAACGAGAAGGCCGCGGGCGAGGTCCAGATCAAGGATCTCGTGGAAGGCGCGAAGATCGCCGCTGGCATCGCCGACAATGCGGAATATCGCGCCGCCCGGCCGGCCCAGTTCGCAGTGAAGGAAAGCGAGATGGTGGACGCGATCCGCGGCATTCTGGAGCGCCGCGCGGCGCCGAGCCTCGGGCTCGCCGACTGAGCCCGGCCTATTCGGCCGGGATCGCGGCGACCGTCACCTTGGTCTTCTGGCCGAGCGCCACCACCGCCATGACCGCGACCATGAACAGATAGGTTTCGAGGTCCGGCGCCTCGCCATTGATCGGCCAGGACAGCACGACGATCAGGAAGGTCTGGAGCAATTGCAGCTGGCCGACGCGGGAAATGCCGCCGAGCGCCAGTCCGGTATTCCAGAAGAAGAAGGCGACGAGCTGGCTGATCGCCGCGACATAGACCAGCGCCGCCCAGGCCGGCGCCGGCACGCTCTCCAGCCCCGGCGGGAGGAGAATCAGCGTCATCGGCAGCGCGAGCGGCAAACCGAGGGTCAGCGCCCAGCAGATCACTTCCCAGCCCGGGACCCGGCGCGACAGGCGGCCGGACACGGCATAGCCGATCGCGCACAGCACCGCGCCGACGCCGAGCATCGCATCGCCCGCGCCGAACCCCTCCGCGCCGCCATTGCGCAGCGCGAAGGCGACGACCAGCGCGCAGCCGAGGATCGAGAGCGCGAAGAAGCCGAGGCTCGGCCGCTCCCCCGACAGCAGGGTCGCGGCGAGCGTGGTCGCGAGCGGCAGGATGCCCAGCACCACCCCGGCATGGGAGGAGGGCACGGTGACGCTGCCATAGGCCATGAGCAGCGGGAAGCCGACCATCAGGCAGCCCGCGACGATCAGAAAATCCAGCGTCGGCAGGCCGCGCCGCCACGGCGGGGCCGAACGCCGCACGAGCAGGATGCCCGCCGCGAGGAGGCCGGCGAGGCTCGCCCGCGCGAAGGTGAGAAAGGCCGGATCGAGCCAGTGGACGGCAAAGCGCGTGGCGGGAACGGTGGCTCCAAACAGGGTGACGCCGACAAGACCGAGCAGCAAACCGAGAGACGCTTGACGATTCATTGAAAGAAACTTCGCTGTGAAGCGGCCTGATTAGCGCCCGGCCGGCGCCACGGGAAATAAAACTTCCGCATGCCGGCCATCACTTTGCGTTGCCGATCTTGACCTCGGCCTTGGGGGACGAAAATCCTTGCGCGGCAAAATTGCCGTGGACGCGCGGGTCCGACGCGTTAGACTGACCGGATCGAACGGGCACCGCACCTCCGGGGGGCCGCCGCAAGGCGGGACGGATCGCGCGGCGCCGGAGGGGATGAATGATGACGCAGCCGCACCGGTCCGGCCACGAGGTCGATCCCAAGCTTCTCGAACTCCTGGTCTGCCCGATCACCAAGGGCCCCCTGGACTATGACCGGACGCGCCAGGAACTGATCTCGCGCGCCGCCCGCCTCGCCTTCCCGATCCGGGACGGCATCCCCATCATGCTGGCGGACGAGGCGCGCCGCCTCGAAGATTCCGAACTCGGCCGCTGAGCGGGCCGATGGTCACGCGGCGCACGGTCCTGGCGGCGGGCGCCTGCGCCCTGCTTCTGTCGGCCTCCAAGCGGCTCGACGCCGCCCCCGCCTTCGAGGTGGAGGAGGTGCCGTGGCGGGACGGCGGCCTGGTCGGCACCTTCGCCGCGGCGCGCCATGGCCCGCGCGAAGGACCGGCGGTGCTGCTCATCGCCGGATCCGGCCCGACGGACCGCGACGGCAACGGCCCCGCCATCACCACCGACCTCTACCGCCAGATCGCCCTCGGCCTCGCCGGCGCGGGCTATCGGGTGCTGCGCTACGACAAGCGCGGCGTCGGCGCCTCCCATGCGCTGGTGCGGCGCGAGGAGGATCTGCGGTTCGACCAATATGTCGACGACGCGCTGGGCGCGCTCGCCAGCCTGAAGCGGCGGGCGGACGTCGAGGAGGTGTTCCTCGCCGGCCACAGCGAGGGCGCGAGCGTCGCGATCCGCGCCGCCGCCCGCGCGAATGTGGACGGCCTTGCCCTGATGGCCGGCCCCGGCCGCCGGCTGGACCAGATCCTCGGCGATCAGTTCCGGGCGATGAACCTGCCCGATTCCATGCTGCACAAGGCGCTCTCCATCCTCTCGACGGTGGCGGCGGGCGGACGGGTGGAGGAGGTGCCGAAGGCGCTGCGCATGGCGTTCCGGCCCTCGGTCCAGCCCTTCCTCGCCTCAGAGATTGCCGTCGACCCGGCGCGCGAACTCGCCCGGCTCTCGACCCCGACGCTCCTGGTCCAGGGCACCCACGACCTCCAGGTCGGCGCCGCCGATCTCGCGGCCCTGCAACGCGGCCGGCCCGACGCGCAGGTGGTGACGCTGCCCGGCGCCAACCACATCTTCAAGGACGCGCCGCCCGACCGCGCCGCGAATTTCGCGCTCTACCGCGACCGCCGCGCCCCGCTCCATCCCGGGCTCCTGCCCGCTCTGGTGAAGTTCATCGAGGGTCAGGCCTGACGGGCTGGGCTTAACGCCCCTCTGTCTCGGCCTGGTGGGCGGCGATGGCGCGCTTCATGATCTTGAAGGTCGCGGGACGCCGGTCGAGGCAGCGCGAGACCGGTCCCGCCACCACGACGGACAGGGCGCGGTCGGCGATCCGCAAGGGAAGCGACACGCCGGCCAGATCTGGGATGAATTCGGACTGGCTCTGGTGGTAGCCGCGCTCCTGCGCCGCGCGCAGCTCGCCTTCCACCATCTCGGCGCTGGTCGGCGTCGTGTCCGAATAAGGTTCGAACGCCATCTTCCGATAGACCGCCTGGCGGGCCTCCGGGGTCAGCTGCGCCAGCAGCGCGCGGCCGACCGAGGCGGCATAAGCCGGGATCCGGTCGCCGACCTGGACATGGTAGCGCACCGGATGGGTCGATTCCTCGACATGCATGAACATCACATAGCCGCCGCTGAGGGCGGCGATGGCGGTGGTCTCTCCGGTCTCGCGTGCGATCTCGGCGGCGATCTGGCGGGCGATTTCGGGCAGGGGCTCGGCGTCCGAGATCTTCTGCACCAAGGTCAGCCAGCGCGGGGTCGGATAATAGCCCGCGCGCGGCCGTGGCTCGTAGAGATAGCCCTTCTCGACGATGGTCCCGACCAGATTGAAGGTGCTGGAGCGCGGCCAGCCGAGATCGTCGGAAATCTCCGCCAGCGTCGCCGGCCGCTGCCGCTCGGAAAAATATTCCAGCAACTCCAAAACGTTGGCAGCCTGCTTCACACTCATCTGACACTCTGCCCGGCCCGTCTCGGCCGCCTGCGTCTCGCCTGTCATCGTTCTAGACGAGGACTGCGGCGCTTGCGAGCCGCTTGACACTAAATTCCTGTGTGTGTCTTATAAAGTTCTGTACAGGAATTTTAAGACGGGCGCAGCCGATGCCCGACCGCAACAAAAAATCACCGGGAGGATCATCATGCCGTCTCCTCGCACGGGGGCCACCCTGGCCCTCGCCACCTGCGCCTGGCTCGCCCTCACCCCCGCCTTCGCGGACACCGTCCCGGTCAAGATCGGCGTTCTCGCCGACATGTCCGGCATCTTCTCCGACATCGGCGGCAAAGGCGCGCTCGAGGCCACCCTGATGGCGGTGGAAGACTTCAAGGCGCTCCCCGAGGCCAAGGGGCTCACCATCGACGTGGTCTCCGGGGATGCGCTGAACAAGCCCGACGTCTCCAGCAGCATCGCCCGGAAATGGTTCGATTCGGAGGGGGTGGACGTGCTCGTCGATCTGCCGACCAGCGCCATCTCCCTCGCCATTGCCCCGCTGGTCCAGGAGAAGAACAAGGTCGCGCTGTTCACCGCGTCGGGGACCTCGGACCTCAGCGGCAAAGCGTGCACCGCCAATTCGGTCCATTGGACCTACGACACCTGGGCGCTGGCCCACGGGACGGCCGATGCGATCACCCGCGGCGGCGGCAAGACCTGGTTCTTCCTCACCGCCGACTTCGCCCTCGGCCACGCGCTGGAGCGCGATGCCGGCGCCGTCGTGGTCGCCGATGGCGGCAAGGTGGTCGGCAATGTCCGTCACCCGACCGACACCAAGGACTTTTCCTCCTATCTCCTGAAGGCCCAGGCCTCGGGCGCGCAGGTGGTGGCGCTGGCCAATGCCGGCGGCGACACCATCACCGCGATCAAGCAGGCGGCCGAATTCGGCATCGTCGAAAGCGGGCAGAAGCTGGCCGGCATGCTGCTCTTCATCTCCGACATCCATTCCCTCGGGCTGAAGACCGCGCAGGGCCTGCAGCTCACCACCGGCTTCTACTGGGACCAGAACGACCAGACCCGCGCCTTCGGCAAGCGCTTCGCGGCGCGCAGCAATGGCCGCTTCCCCTCGATGAACCAGGCCGGCGCCTATTCCGCGGTGCTCGCTTATCTCAAGGCGGTCGCCAAGACCGGTTCCGCCAAGGACGGGGCCGCGGTGGTCACGGCGATGCGCGCCGCCGGCACGTTCGACGACCCGCTGTTCGGCAAGACGCATCTGCGCGCCGACGGCCGCGTCGTGCATCAGATGATGCTGGTGCAGGTCAAGAAGCCGGCGGAGTCGAAGGGGCCGTTCGATTACTACACCATCCTCGCCACCATCCCGCCGGACCGCGCCTTCCGCCCGATCGCGGACAGCGACTGCCCGCTGGTGAAGAAGTAGCCGCCCCGCGGTCCCCGCTTTCCCCCGCTCGCCGCCGCGCACCCGACGCGCGGACGGCCGGCGCATGCCCGGTCGAGACCGGGCGGCGCCACGCCGCCGACAGCCCTCTTCAGGAGCGGACATGACCTCTGCACGCCCCGCCGCCGCCCCGCTCGCCCGCTACGACCAGCTCTTCATCGACGGCGCCTTCGTGGCGCCGGAGGACGGGTCCCTCGTCGAGAGCATCGATCCCGCCACCGGCCGCCCGTGGGCCGTGGTCGCCTTCGGCGGCCGGCGCGACGTCGACAAGGCGGTCGCCGCCGCCCGCGCCGCGCTCGCCGGCCCGTGGGGCCGCATGCCGGGGCACGAGCGGGCGGCCCTGCTGCGCCGCTTCGCCGACCTCTACAAGGCGCAGGCGCGGGAGCTCGCGATCCTGGAAACCCGCGATTCCGGCCGGGCCTTGCGCGAATCCCTGGCGGATGTCGGCGGCCATTCCAACGCCTATCATTGGTGGGCCTCCCTCGCCGACAAGGCCGCGGGCCGCACCATCCCGTTCGACGACAGCGTCCACGCCTTCACCTCCCGCGTGCCGGTCGGCGTGGTCGGCGCCATCACGCCCTGGAACGTCCCTTTGATGGCGGCGTGCTGGAAGCTCGGCCCCGCCCTCGCCGCCGGCTGCACGGTGGTGCTGAAGCCGGCGGAGCAGACGCCGGTCACCTCGCTCGAACTCGGGCGGCTGTTCGCGGCCGCGGGCTTCCCGCCGGGCGTCGTCAACATCGTGCCCGGCACCGGAAAGGACGGCGCGGGCGAATATCTCGTCGCCCATCCCGACGTCGACAAGATCGCCTTCACCGGCGAGGGCGCGACCGCCAAGACCATCCTGCGCGCCGGCGCCGAGACCATGAAGCGGTTCACCTTCGAACTCGGCGGCAAGTCGCCCCACATCCTGTTCGCCGACGCCGATCTCGAACAGGCGCTGAACGCCGCGACCAATTCCGCCTGGACCCTGTGCGGGCAAAGCTGCGCCCTCGGCTCGCGGGTGCTGGTGCAGCGGCCGGTCTACGACCAGGTGGTGGCCGCCTTCGCGGCCCGCGCCGGCCGCGTGCGGGTGGGGCCGCCGCTGGACGAGGCGACCCATATGGGGCCGCAGGCCCATGCCGAACAGCTCGCCAAGACCCTGTCCTATATCGAGACCGGCACCGCCGAGGGCGCGCAGCTCGTCACCGGCGGACACCGGCTCGCCGGACCCGAGCATGCCGGCGGCTATTTCGTCGCGCCGACCGTGTTCGCGGGCGTCTCCAATGCCATGCGCATCGCCCGCGAGGAGATTTTCGGACCGGTCGCCGCCTTGATCCCGTTCGACGACGAGGAGGAGGCGATCGCCATCGCCAACGATACCGCCTACGGCCTCACCGCCGGCCTGTGGACCTCCGATGTCGGGCGCGCCCACCGCGTCGCCAGCCGCATCCGCGCCGGCATGGTGTGGGTGAACACCTATCGCTTCATCCGCTGGTCGACGCCGTATGGCGGGTTCAAGGCCAGCGGCTGGGGCCGCGAGAACGGCATCGAAGCGCTGGATTCCTACCTCGAGACCCGCACCACCATCGTCAGCACGACGGGCCGCTTCCCCGACGCCTATGCCAATTGACCGCACGATCCGGAAGGACAGATCCATGCGTCTCGCCAACAAGCTCGCCGTCATCACCGCCGCCGCCTCCGGCATGGGCCGCGCCGGGGTCGACCTGTTCCTCCGGGAAGGCGCGCGCGTCGTCGCCATCGACATCAACGCGGCCGCCCTCGCGACCCTCGCGCAGGACATGGCGGCCAAGGGGCACACCGTCGAGACCGTGGTCGCCGACCTCTCCCGGCCCGACGAGGTGAAGCGCGCGATCCACGTCGCGGCGGACCGGCTCGGCGGCATCGACGTGCTGTGGGCGCATGCCGGGACGCCGGGGCCGGCCGGGGTGGAGGATCTCGACCTCGCCGCCTACGACCAGGCGATCGCGCTCAACGTCACCTCCGCCACCCTGTCGGCCGGCGAGGCCATCGGCCATATGCGCGCGCGCGGCGGCGGCGCGGTGGTGTTCACCTCCTCGGTCTCGGGCCTCGTCGGCTCGATGTTCAGCCCGGTCTATTCGGCGGCGAAATTCGCCGTGGTGGGCCTCACCAAGTCGCTCGCCCAGCGCTTCGCGGCCGACGGCGTGCGGGTGAACGTGGTCTGCCCGGGCCTCGCCGACACGCCGATGAAGCTCGGCTTCACCGGCCGCTCCGGCGATCCCGCCGAGGCCGCCGCGAACCAGGCCCGCATGCTCGCCGCGGTGCCGATGGGCCGGCTGTGCAAGGCCGAGGAAGTCGCCCATGCGGCGCTCTGGCTCGCCTCCGACGATGCCGGCTTCGTCACCGGCGTCGCGCTGCCGGTCGACGGCGGCTTCACCGCCCGCTGACCGGCGCGCCGCGCCCGATCCCCGCCGCTCCAGGGAGGCCATCCATGGCCGGACCGCTCGCATCGCTCAAGGTGCTCGATCTCAGCACCGTCATCGCCGGCCCCTATGCCGGGCACATCCTCGGCGATTTCGGGGCGGCGGTGATCAAGATCGAGCCGCCGGAGGGCGACATCATGGGGGCGGCCGGCCCCGCCCGCACGCCGGGACGCGGCGCCGCCTTCCTGAACTGCAACCGCGACAAGGAGATCCGCCGGCTCGATTTGAAGGATCCCGGCCGGCGGGCGGAGTTTCTCGCTTTGGTCGCGGACGCCGACGTGCTGCTGCACAATATGCGCATGGCGGCGGCGGAGCGGCTCGGGCTCGGGCCGGAGGCGATGCGGGCGGTCAATCCGCGGCTCGTCTATTGCGCCATCGTCGGCTACGGCCAGGACGGTCCCTATCGCGACCGGCCGGCCTATGACGACGTGATCCAGGCCGAGGCGGGCTGGGCCGAGCTCCACGCCCAGACCGGCGACGCGCCGCGTTACGCCCCCACCATCGCCGCCGACAAGATCACCGCCCTCTACGCCGTCGCCGCCATCACGTCCGCTCTGACGGCACGCGCCGCGACCGGCTTGGGGGCGACGGTGGAGGTGCCGATGTTCGAGGTCCTGACCGCCTTCCTCGCGGTCGAGCATCTGGCGGGGCTCACCTTCGTGCCGCCGCTCGGCGGCAGCGGCTATGCCCGCGTGCTCTCGCCCCACCGTCGGCCCTACCGCACGGCGGACGGCCATATCAGCGTCCTGCCCTATAGCGCGCGCCACTGGCGCAGCTTCTTCGAGGCCGTCGGCCGGGACGATTGGGCGCGCGACCCGGCGCTCGCCGCCGATGCCGAGCGCGCGGCCATGATCGGCATTCTCTATGCCCGCCTCGATGCCTGCCTGCCGGAGCGCACCACCGCGGACTGGCTGGCTTTGCTGCGCGCGCTGGATATTCCCTGCGCCCCGGTCAACAGCCTCGACGCCCTCCTCGAGGACGCGCACCTGAAGGCGGTCGGCCTGTTCCAGAAAGAGGACCATGCCACCGAGGGCCCGCTCCTGCGCGTGCGCTCACCCATCCGCTTCGGCTGACGCGGGGACGGTGCGCGCGAACGCGCCGGGCGGGCGACCGACATGGCGGCTGAAGGCGGTGCTGAAGGTGCTCGCCGAACCGTAGCCGACCCGCCGCGCGACATCGTCGAGCGACAGCGTCCGGCGGCGCAGAAGATCCTTGGCGAGCGCCATGCGCCAGGCCAAAAGATATTCCATCGGCCGAAACCCGACGGTGCGGGCGAAGCGCGCGAAGAAGGTGGAGCGGGACAGGCCCGCCGCCTTGGCGAGGTCCTCGACCGTCCAGCCCCGCTCGGGATCGCCGTGCATCTGCCGCAACGCGTCGGCGATGCGGGGATCGGCGAGGCCGCGCAGCAGGCCCGGCGGGACCGCGAGGCCGGGCGCCGCCCGCAGGGCTTCGATCAGCAGCACCTCGACGAGACGCGCGAGCACCAGATCGCGGCCGGCCCGCCGCCCCTCCGCCTCGTCGCCGAACAGGCGCACCAGGAGCGCGAGGCGATCGTCGCCATGGATGTGGATCATGGCGGGCAAAAGCGACACGAGAAGCGCCGCGTCGGGGGACTCGAACATGAAATAGCCGCCGCGCAGGCGGACGTCCGGCGGACCGTCGAGGGTGCCGTGGCGAACCTCCCCGTCCGCAGCCGGCGCGGTCCTGGGATCGATGCGGCGCACCGGGGCCGGGCCGAACCCCGACAAAGTGAAGGCCGGCGTCGCGGGCAGGAGCACGAAATCCCCCGCCTCCAGGGTCACCGCCGGCGCGCCGGAGACGGCGAGACGGCACCGCCCCGCGATCACGGCGCAGAAGCCGGGATGCCCGAACTCGGAATAGCGCACCGCCCAGCGTCCGGCCCCGGATATCCCCTTGGACATCACGGCACGCGGCCGCAGGAGCGCGATCACCTGCGCAAGCGGATCTGCCATTCGGACTCTCGCAAATGAATTAGCGACGCATCATCGATGATCGTCCAGATCATCCCGCTATCCTCGCGGTGTCAATCACAGAGAGACACGCGCCAATGAAGACCGTCCTGATCACCGGCTGCTCGTCCGGCTACGGGCTCGAGACCGCCCGTCACTTCCACGCCCACGGCTGGCACGTCGTTGCCACCATGCGGGTGCCCCGGGAGGACGTCCTGCCCCGCTCGGACCGGCTGCGCGTGCTGCCGTTGGACGTGACCCGGGCCGAGAGCATCGCGGCGGCGCTCGACGCCGCCGGGCCGCTCGATGCGCTGGTCAACAATGCCGGCATCGGCGTGGTCGGCGCGTTCGAGGCGACGCCGCTGGCGCATGTGCGCGCGGTGTTCGAGACCAATACGTTCGGCGTCATGGCGATGACCCAGGCCGTGATCCCGCACTTCCGCGCCCGCAGATCGGGCGTCGTGGTCAATGTGACATCGAGCGTGACGCTGGCCCCCATGCCGCTGGCGGCCGCCTATACCGCGAGCAAGCAGGCCATCGAAGGCTTCACGGCATCGCTCGCCCACGAACTCGGGCATTTCGACGTCCGCGTCAAACTGGTGGAGCCGGGCTATGCCCCGACCACGCGCTTCGCCCACAATTGCGGGGTGCGGGTCGAAGATCTGATTCCGGAAGCCTATGCCGCCTTCGCCGCGCCGATCTTCGCCGGCTATGCCAAGCCGGCTCTGGTGACGACGGAGGCCGACGTCGCCGAAGCCGTGTGGCAGGCGGCGAACGATCGCTCCGGCCGGCTGCGTTTCCCGGCAGGCGCCGACGCCGTGGCGCTGGCGGAGGTCCGCGCTTGACCGAGACTGCCGCGCGGCGCAGCCGGGAGCCGGGCGCGCCGCCGCCGGCCCGAGGTCACATGGCGTCGAAGCCCGACGACGAGCAGGCGGGGCACACGGCCCCCGCCTTCGGCAGCGTCGGGCGCTCGGCCGCTCCCGCGCGCCCCCGCTCAGGCGTTGGCGCCGGTGATCGCGGCGATGGTCGCGGCGGTCACGTCGGCGGTGCGGGCGGTGCCGCCGAGATCCGGCGTGTGGCAGCGGGCGTCGCCGGTCACGCGTTCGATCGCGGCCATCAGCCGGCCGGCGGCGGCCGGCTCGCCGAGATGCTCCAGCATCATCACCGCCGACCAGAAGGTGCCGATCGGGTTGGCGATGCCCTTCCCCGTAATGTCGAAGGCCGAACCGTGGATCGGCTCGAACATCGAGGGGAAAGCGCGTTCCGGATTGAGGTTCGCGGTCGGCGCGATGCCCAGCGAGCCGGCGAGCGCCGCTGCGAGATCCGACAGGATGTCGGCATGCAGATTGGTGGCGACGATGGTGTCGAGGCTCTCCGGCTTCATCACCATGCGCACCGTCATGGCGTCGACCAGCATCTTGTCCCAGGTCACGTCCGGGAATTCGGCCGCCACCTCTTTGGCGATCTCGTCCCACATGACCATAGCGTGGCGCTGGGCGTTGGACTTGGTGACGACGGTCAGCAATTTGCGCGGACGGGTGCGAGCCAGCCGGAAGGCGAAGCGCAGGATGCGTTCGACCCCGGCGCGGGTGAACATCGACACGTCGGTCGCCGCTTCGAGCGGCGAGCCCTGATGCACCCGCCCGCCGACGCCGGCATATTCGCCCTCGGAATTCTCGCGCACGATGACCCAGTCGAGCGTGCCGGCCGCGACACCCCGCAGCGGCGACACGATGCCCGGCAGGATCCGCGTCGGCCGCACATTGGCATATTGGTCGAAGGGCTGGCAGATGGCGAGCCGCAGGCCCCAGAGCGTGACGTGATCGGGGATGTCGGGATGGCCGGCCGAGCCGAACAGGATGGCATCGTGGCCGCGGATCAGGTCGCGGCCGTTCTCCGGCATCATGCGGCCATGCGCCTTATAGTGTTCGCCGCCCCAATCGAACCGGTCGACGTCGAAGGCGAAGCTGCCCTCGCGGGCGGCGAGGGCGTGCAGCACCTCCACGCCGGCCGAGATCACTTCGTCGCCGATGCCGTCGCCGGGAATGGCGGCAATCCTGTACGTCTTCATCTTGGTCTCCGAGGGGAAAGCCGGGCCGGCGCGAGTCGTTCGCCCCGACCCTCGGTCTCCTGCGGGAAGCCGCCGGCCCCGGCAGGAATGCGGATCAGTTCGGTGCCACCGCGGCGAGCAGCTTGCCGAGCCGCGCGATCTCCGAGCGGAACTGACGGTCGAGCGCGGCGGGCGTGGCGAGGTCGTCCGGCACCGGAACCGTCCCGAGCGACGCCATGCGGTCGATCACGGTCGGATCCTTGAGGGCCTTCTGGAGCGCGGCGGACAGCGTCATGCGGATCGGCTCCGGCGTGCCCTTCGGCGCCCAGAGCGCGTGCCAGGCGGTGATTTCGAAGCCCTTGAGGCCGCTCTCGTTCAGCGTCGGGACGGCGGGCAGAACCGCGATGCGCGCCCGCGTCGTGACGCCGAACGCCTTGATGTCGCCGGCCTTGATCTGATTGACCGTATTCGTCGTCTGGTCGCACATCAGATCGATGCGCTTGCCGACCAGATCGAGCATGGCCGGGCCCGAGCCCTTATAGGGCACGTCGACGAATTTGGCCCCGGTGGCGTTCGCCAGAAGCAAAGCGCAGAGGTGCGAGACGGAGCCGACCCCGGCCGTGCCGATGGTCAGCGCGGGGCCCTTCTCCTTCAGCAGCGCGAGGAGTTCCGGCATCGAATTGGCGCGGAGATCGCTGCGCCCGACCAGCACCATGGGCACCTCGGTCACGAGGCCGACCGGGGAAAACTCCTCCGGCTTGTAGGGCAGTTTGGGATAGAGCGGGGCGAAGGTCGCGACGCCGATATGGTAGAGCAGCAGGGTGTAGCCGTCCGGCGCCGCCTTCGCCACGTCGCCGGCACCGAGCGAGCCGCCCGCGCCGCCCTTGTTTTCGATCACCATCTGCTGGCCGAGGGTCGGCGTCATCGCCTGCGCCACCAGCCGGGCGACGGTGTCGCTCGGCCCGCCCGCCGCCGCCGGCACGACGATCGTGACGGGACGATCGGGATAGCGGCTCTGCGCCGCCGCGCCGACGCAGGATGCGCCGAGAAAAATCAATGCCGCCGCTGCCGCCAGACCCTTCGATGCCATGGCATCCTCCCAAATGCATTTATTCTTGCATGCAAGATGGAGCCGAAGCCGGCGCGCTGTCAAGCCGTCCGGCGCGGTGTCCCCGGCGGCGGAAAAATGGTCTAGAAGGAAAGCCGCGAAAGAGGGCCTGCGAGACGATGGCGGACGCGGCGACGACGAAGCCGGACACGACCGGGACCGGGGAGGCGCCGGCACATCGGCTGCGCCCGATGCCGGCGGCGACTAAGCCCAATCTCGTCGACCTCGCTTATGACGCGATCAAGCGGGCGATCCTCGAAAACGCCTACCCGCCCGGCCACCAAGCGGGCGAAGTGGAGATCGCCCGCCAGCTCGACATGAGCCGCACCCCGGTCCACGAGGCCATGGCGCGGCTCCAGGAAGAAGGGCTGGTGCGGATCCTGCCCAAGCGCGGCATCCTGGTGCTCGGCCTCTCGCCGGACGACATCGCCGAGATCTACGACGTCATCATCGGCCTGGAAGGCGCAGCCGGCGAGCGCCTCGCGGGCCTGCCCGCGGCGGAGCGGGCCGCGGCCGCCGGCCGGCTCGAGCGCTGCACCGCCGAGATGGACGCCGCCCTCGCCGCCAATGACCGACCGGCCTGGGCGCGCGCCGACAAGGCGTTCCACGATTGCCTGATCGACGCCTGCGGCAATGACCGGCTGCGGCGCATCGTCGGCACCGTGACCGACCAATTGCACCGGGCGCGCCTGTTCACGCTCAATCTGCGGCCTCTGCCGACGCGCTCGGCGCACGACCACGCCGCCCTCACCGCCGCGATCCGCGCCGGCGACGCCGAAGCCGCCCTCGCGGCGGCCCGCCGCCACCGCCGCCACGCCCGCGACGAACTCATCCCGCTCCTGCGCCAGCTCAAGCTGAACAATCTTTAATTTCTTGTAGTCTTTGATTAACGTATTGACGACCGGGCACCCGCGCCAATAATGCGGCTACGAGATACCTCAAACTAGCCGTTCTCAGATGCATGTTTCCAAGTGGATTGCGATCATATTTATCAGCTTGGTCGCGTCTGGCGCTTTGGCCCAAGAGGCTCCGCAGCCGCCCGCGCAAGTCGACCCAACTGCGGATGGCCAACGGCCCGATGGCGCTACCGGGCAACGTCAAGGTGCCACGAATCATGAGATCGATGCCGCGACCTTTCTGTCCGCCATCCAAAGCATAGAAGCCGCCATCCGAAACGTGACAACCGAGGCTGGAAAAGATGCCGAAGCCGACCACAACAACAGTGCGGAAGATCTCATCGCCCAGAAGGCCATGGCGCGCTGGGCATACTGGATGTTCATTGCTGCTGCGGCATCGACATTTTTGACTGCAGTTGGTGTGTTACTCCTCGCGCTTACCCTTCATTGGACCAAAGTGGCGGCGAATCACACTGAAGATGCTTTGACTGAAGCAAAGAATGCCACAAAGGCGACGATCGAGTTACTTGACGCCGAGATCAGACCGGTCCTTACGGTCGAAATGGAATCTCGAGAAAAACAAATCGAATGGATAGAAGGCTTTAATAATGACGCTAAAAAAGACATTCATTTTAGAATCAAGAACGTTGGCAACGGACCCGCCTTTCTACATCTGATGTGTCGAGCTTGGGCTATTTGCCCAAAGATCGAAGATTTAGAGATAATTAATGCCATAGATTATTCAAATTACATTCATAAAGAAGGAGTTGATAATTTTGGAAAATACGCAATTGCTTGGTACAAAAAGAACGAAATCGCAATTGGAACGGGATCATTAAGCGATGAAATTCTTTGCGGAGCAGATCAAATTGGAATTAAGTTATCTGATCATACTAGTAACAATTTTATATTTTTTTATGGATATTTTGAATATAAGGACATGAAAGGTCAATATTATAGATCCGGATTCTGTCAAATTCTGAATCGAGATCTATACAAAAGAAAAAAAGAACTATTTCTTATTCCATGGAACGAGAACGCAAACTTACTCAATTATCACAAGAAATTAATTTAACTAAAAGCTGAACGTCTCTTGGCCCGCGGCGCTCAATACGCCGCGCGGAGCAGCGCCAGGAAGTCCGCGCGGGTGGTGGAGCGAGGATTCCAGCGATCGTAATCGGCCTCGACGCACAGGTCCGCGATCTCTTCGAACACGGCCTCGTCGGCACCCACGTCCCGCAGGCGCGCCGGCACGCCGAGATCGGCGCAGAAGGCGCGGATCTCGGCGACCGCGGTCCGCGCCGCCACCTCGGGCGCGACGCCCCGGACGTCGGCACCGAAGGCGTCGGCGATCGCGGCATATTTCTCCGGCGCGGCGATGCGGTTGAAGTCCGCGACGTGCGGCAGGCAGACCGCGTTGGACAAGCCGTGCGGCAGGTGAAAATAGGTGCCGACGAAACGGGCGAGGCAATGCACGTTGCCGAGCCCCGTCAGCCCGAACGCCATCCCCGCCAAAGCCGAGCCGACCAGCATGTCCAGACCGGCCTGGAGATTGCCGCGATTGGAGACGAACGGGCGCAGATTGCGCGCGATCAGCCGCAGCGCGTGCAGGTTCAGGGCATCGGTGAACGGACTGGCTTTGCGCGAGATGTAGGATTCGAAGGCGTGGACGAAAGCGTCCATGCCGGAATGCATGGCGACGTGCGCCGGCATGGTCTTCAGCGCCAGGGGATCGAGGATCGCGGCCTTCGCCGGGTTGAGGGCGGCGTGCCGGATCGACATTTTGAGGTGCCGCTGCGAATCCGTGATGACGCACGACCCCGACACTTCCGATCCGGTGCCGGCCGTGGTCGGGATGGCGATCAGCGGCAGAGGCGGGACGGAGAACTTGTCGATCCCCTCGTAATCGTGGATCCGGCCGCCGTTCGTGGCGACGATGCCGACCGCCTTGGCGACATCGATCGTGCTGCCGCCGCCGAGCGCGAGGAGCGCGCTCGCGCCGTGCGCGCGAGCGCCGTCGATGGCCTCCGCGACGATCGTGTCGCTGGGATCCGGCGCGATCCCGGAGAACACCGCACTGGCGATGCCCTGTTGGCGCAGCACGCCGTCGACGAGGCCGAAGATCTCGCTGCCGAGCACCGCCGCATCGGCGACGATGAAGATGCGGTCGCTGCCGAAGCCGGCCAGGATCTCGCCCACGCGGGCATGCGCGCCGATGCCCGCATGGATCCGGCTGGGGGATTGGAAACTGTGGAGCATGACGGCCTGGATTCCCTTTCCGCCGGGTCTTCGGGAGGGTGGGCCCGCACCGCAGAGCGGGCCCGGCGGATCATTCCGGCGCGAGCTTCGCGTCCTTGATGATCTTGGCCCAGAGGGCGACTTCCTCGTCGATCTCGGCCTTGAACTGCTCCGGCGAGTTGCCGATGATTTCCAGGCCCTGGCCGAGCAGCACGTCCTGGACCTTGGGGCTCTTCAGCGCCGCATTGAACTCGGCATTGAGCTTGCGAATGATCGCGTCCGGGGTGCCGGCGGGGGCGAAGAAGCCGCCCCAGTGACCGGCCTTGAAGCCGGGATAGCCGAGTTCGGCGATCGTCGGGACGTCCGGCAGGAGCGAGGAGCGCTTGTCGCCGGTGACCGCGAGCGCCGCGACCTTGCCCGAGCCGATCGCCGCCTTGGAGGTGAAGGGCGGATCGAGCAGAACCTCGATCTGGCCGCCGAGAATGCCGACCAGAGCGGGGCCCGCGCCCTTGAACGGCACATGGACCAGGGTCATCCCGGTGCGCGACGCCATATAGGCGCTGGCGAGGTGGATCATGGTGCCGTTGCCGGACGAGCCCATATTGAGCTTGCCGGGGTTTTTCTTCGCGTAATCCACCAGTTCGGGGAAGGTCTTGGCCGGGACGCTGGGATTGACCAGCACGGCGAACGGCCCCCAGGCCACCTTGGTGATGGGGATCAGATCCTTGCGGACGTCGTAGGTCTGCTCCTTGCGATAGCTGAGATCGATCGCAAGCGCGCCGCTGTTGAACAGGAGCGTGTAGCCGTCCGGGGTGGCGCGCACGACGGCTTCGGTGCCGATGATGGTCCCGGCGCCGGCCCGGTTCTCGATGATGACCGGCTGGCCGAGCTTCGGCGCGACCTCGGCCGCAATGGTGCGTGCGATCAGGTCCGTGGCACCGCCGGACGCGAACGGAACGATGATGCGGATCGCCCTCTCGGGAAATTCCGCGCGCGCCGGCGCGGCCCACAGCGCGCTTCCGGCGATCCCCAGCAACGCCAGGGAAAGCTGCACAACCCCTTTCATCCTCTTCCTCCCGATGGTTCGCCCGGCGTGCATGCCGATTTCCCGGCAACCCTTCCGAACAAAACAAAAACTAGATTTCATTATTGTACTTATTTGTGTACATTAGCGCACGAACGCATACCGCGCAATGTACCGCTCACGCTTTTTCCCTTGCCAGCGCCAAATTATCCGCGGGAAGACCGCCGGACATGACAGTTCCCCTCATCCGCGATCGGTCGCCTCCAGCCGCCGGCCCGCATGCCGCCGACGCCGCTTTCATGCACGGCGCGATCGCCCTCGCACGGGCGCAGATGGGCCGGGTCTGGCCGAATCCCGCGGTCGGATGCATCCTGGTGGCCGACGGGCAGGTGGTTGGCCGGGGCGCGACGCAGGACGGCGGTCGGCCCCACGCCGAGACGGTCGCCCTGGAGAGTGCCGGGCCGCGCGCCCGCGGCGCGACCGCCTACGTCTCCCTGGAACCGTGCAGCCATTGGGGACACACGCCGCCCTGCGCCGATCGATTGATCGCCGCCGGCGTGCGCGTGGTCCATGTGGCGCTGAGGGATCCCTATCCCGCGGTCGACGGCGCCGGGCTCCGCCGGCTCGCGGCCGCCGGCATCGCGGTGTCGCTCGGTCTGGGCGCTGCGGCGGCGCGCGACGTGGTGGCGGGCTTCTTCACGCGGGTCGCGACCGGCGCCCCCTTGATCCGGCGCGTTCGTCCGGCGGCGCGGTGGCCCGGACGGCCCGAGGTGCCGCCGCTCGGCTTCGACGCTCTGGCCCGGTCGCTCCCCGACGGACGGACCGTCCGTTTGACGGCGCAGATCCCCTTCGCCCGCGCGCGCGATGTAACCGGAATCGCGGGCTGCGCCTGCTGCGAACGCGGCGCGGATCATGCCGCGGGGCACGATTTCGATTTGCCGCTGGGCGAGGGCGGGGACGATCTGCGGTTCGCCATGGGACGGCTCGGTCTGACCCGCGTCGCCGTGCGGGCAGACGATCCGCTCGCCGCGCGCCTGGCGCGCCAAAGCGGTCCGATCGGGGATGCTCCCCACGCCGCCAATGGGCCATCTGGAGATCCCCTGACGGCCTTTCGCCGGACACCCCCTTGGCCCTGAGCCACGACCGAAGGTTCTCGAACGCGCCGCGACGCGCGGCGAAAATGTCGCCTTCAGGGCGCGGTGATCGCCGTCGCCCCCGCCCTCTGCGCCATCACGGCACGGCGCGGATGGCCGCGACGCCGCGGGTCCCGCGCGCCGTCACGGACAGGGGGACATCCAGCCCCGTCAGGGTCTCCCGGATTGCCTGCTCCAGCGGCGTGCGCGGCTCCGCGCCGAGGAAAGCCACCAGTCGGCGATTGTCGAGGCGCGCAGCCTGGCGCCAGAGGGGCCGCATCTCGATCAGTTCCCGAACCGTCTCATTGAACGGCGCGATCAGTCGCAGCAGCCCCCAGGGGAAGGCCCGGATCGGCACGTCGGGCGCGCCGGCCACGCGACGGATCGCCGAGGTCATCGCCGTGCCGTCGGCGTCCCACTGACCGTCGAAATGAAAGCGGGCGAAGACCGGCAGGTCCGCTTCGCGCTCGGCGAGGCGGGCGAAGGTCTCGGCCACGTCGGGCAGATAGGCCCAGGCATGCCCCACGCCGGGCGCGCCGGGATAGGTGACCGCCTTCAGCTTCTGTCCCGGCTTCACCAGCGCCTGACTGAACCAGTTGTTTCTGGCGCTGCGCCCGAAATAGTCTCCGGCGCGCAGGACCAGGGCGCGCACGCCGCGGGCCGCCGCCGCCTCGAGCCGCGCTTCCAGCCGGACGCGGATCTCGCCCTTGCGCGTCGCGGGGCGCTGGGGCGATTCCTCGGACAAAAGCGGATAGGCGTCGCGGCCATAATTATAGATCGTCCCCGGCAGCAGGATCCGCGCCCCATTGGTCTCCGCCGCCGCGATCGTGTTGTCGATCATGGGAAGGACCAGCCGGTTCCAACCGCGATAGCCCGGCGGATTGACGGCGTGGACAATGAGGCCGGCGCCGCCCGCAGCCGCGACCACCGTGTCGCGGTTCATGGCATCGCCAACGACGTAGCTCCAGTCGGCGCGGCGTGGCGCCTTGGAGGGATCCCGCACGAGGGCGCGGATCGTCCAACCGTGGCGGGCCAGGGCAAGCGCGGTCTCGCCGCCGACGCCGCCGTGGGCGCCAAGGACGAGGGCGATACGGGAAGGATCCTCGGGCATGACGGGTTCCTTGAGAGGTGACCAGGCCAGGATGCCGGAGCGCGGGTATGATATAAATTGCTCAGAATGATTGATCCGCTAGTCTATATTTTATGAACATACCGGCGATGGATGCGACCGACTGGGAGCGGCAGCGCGCCTTTCTGGCGGTTCTGCGCGAGGGCAGCCTGTCAGGCGCGGCGCGCGCGCTTGGCACGGCGCAGCCGACCGTACGCCGCCGGATCGAGGAGCTCGAGCGGCACCTGGGGGTGGCCCTGTTCACCCGGTCGCCCGCGGGCCTGACCCCCACCGCGCTCGCCCGCGACCTCGCCGCCCCGGCCGAGGCCATGGCCAGCGCCGCCGCCGCCTTCGCCCGCGCGGCCTCGGCCGAAGCCGGCTCGACGGGCGGAACCGTGCGCATCACGGCCAGCGAGGTGATCGGCATGGAGGTCCTGCCCCCGATCCTCGCCGAGACCCGCGCGGCCCATCCGGGTCTGGTCTTCGAGCTGGCCCTGACCAATCGCAGCGAAGACCTGCTGCGCCGCGAGGCCGACATCGCCGTGCGGATGGTCCGCCCCGCGCAAGAGGCCCTGGTGGCCCGCCGGGTCGGGACCGTCACCCTGGGTCTGCACGGCCACAAGCGCTTGCTGGACGCCTGGGGGCGACCTGCGACGCTGTCCGAGGCCCGGGCCATGCCCTTGGTCGGCTTCGAGACCGAAACCGTCGGCGTGCGCGCCGTCAAGGCCATGAGCGGCATCGATCTGCGTCGCGAGGACTTCGTGTTCCGCTCCGACAGCGATCTCGCCCAACTGGCCGCGATCCGAGCCGGGCTGGGACTCGGCATCTGCCAAATCGGGCTCGCCGCCCGCGATCCGATGCTGGAGCGCGTGGTCCCGGACGTCGCCTTCGATTTGGAGACCTTCGTCGTCACCCACGAGGACCTGCGCGATGTCCGTCGCGTCCATCTGGTGTTCGACGCCCTGGTCGCGGGGCTGACCGCCTATGCCCGATAGCCGCAGACGGTTCCCTCGCGGGCAGCCCGCTCCCGACGTCAGCTGTCCGGCGTTTCCGCCAGCAGGGTGAGCCGGGCGCGGAGCGCGGCCCGAATATGGGCGCGGGCCGCCTTCTCCGCCCCTTCCGGATCCCGCGCGCGGATCGCATCGACGATGGCGCGGTGCTCCACCTGCGCGAGCTCGCGGCGCGCGCCGATCGTGAACGTGGTGCGGCTGAGGAAATCCAGAGAATCCGACAGCACGCTCAACGTCTTGAGGAGATAGCGGTTGTGTGCGCTGCGATAGATCGCCTGATGGAACTTGCGATTGTGCTCGGCCATCCGCTCGGCCGTCACCGCCTCGGCGGGTTCGAGCGCGATATATTCCTCCAGAAGCTCGATCTCGGCGTCGGCGGCATGGCGCGCCGCCATGCTGGCGGCGGCGCCCTCCAGCACGTTCCACATGGCGTAGAGTTCCATCACCGTCTGGTGGTCGAACTGGGCGATGGTCATGCCACGATGGGATTCGTGGACGAGGAAGCCGTCGGCTTCGAGCCGCCGCATCGCGTCCCGGACGGGTGTCCGGCTGACGCCCAGCTGGTCGGCGATCTCCTCCTCGCGGATCCGGTCGCCCGGGCTGTACTGCCCAATCTGGATCGCCCTGCGGACGAATTCGTACGCGGTGCGGCTCAGCGACGAGGTGGACGCCTTCTCGGCACGCGGCGGCGCGTCGGCCTTCAGGGGCTTTGGGGTCTTGGTCACTGCCTTGGCCAACGGAATGGTCCCGATCCCACTCCCGCCTTCGTGGATCGACGGGCTTCCGAGGGATACACCAAGGCGCGACCTTGTCCAATCCGGACCGCGCGCAGGCGCGTGGACGATGCCGCCGGGCGAAGGGGTGGCCGCCTGCGCGGGGCCTCAGCCCGGCGGCCGCAGCGGGGTGAACATGGGGATCGGATCGCCGCCCTCGCTGGGATGGAACACCACGTGCACCGCCCCGTCGATCCGGATTTCGTCGGCCTCGCACGCGACGAGGTTGGTCATCACGGTCACTCCCTCGTCGAGCCGGACGTAAGCCACCGCATAGGGCTCCGCGGCACGGTGCATGACGCTGTAGCTGTAGATCGTCCCCCGCCCGCTCGCCACGCGCCATTCGGTGTCGGCGCTGAAGCAGAACGGGCAGAGCGTGCGGGGATAATGGTGCACCTGGCCGCAGGCGCGGCAGCCCCGCAGCAGCAGGCGGCCGTCCCGGGCGGCGTCCCAATAGGCGGCGGTCTCGGGGGTGCGGTCGGGCGCCGGCGCGCGGCGCGGTTTGAGATACATGTCGATCACTCCCGTTCGAGGATGACGGTCGCGCCGCCGTGGCGGCTGCCGAGCTGCCCGCCGATTCCGGAGACCAAGGCCAGATCGCAACCGGGCACCTGGACGCGGGGATGCGCCTCGCCGCGCAATTGGCGGACCGCCTCGATCACCTTGGTGACGCCGCCGCGATTGGCCGGATGGTTGTTGCACAGGCCGCCCCCGTCGGTGTTGACCGGCAGGCGGCCGACGCCGGAAATCAGATTCCCGTCGGCGACGAAGCGGCCGCCCTCCCCCTTCGCACAGAAGCCGAGATCTTCGAGCTGCATCAGGACGGTGATGGTGAAGCTGTCATAGATCGAGGCATATTTGATGTCCGCGGGTGTGACGCCCGCCTCCTCGAACGCCCGCCGCCCGGACTGCGCCACGGCGGAATAGGTCAGATCGAGGCGGCCGCCGTCCGGCGTCTTCGCCGCCGCCCCCGCCCCCCTCAGCCGCACCTTGGGCCGGTTCAGGCTCTTTGCGACCTCCGGCGCCGTCACCACGATCGCGCCGCCGCCATCCGTGATCACGCAGCAGTCCAGCCGGTGCAGCGGATCGGCGATCAGCGGCGAGGCCAGGACGTCCTCCACCGTGACGACATCCTTCAGGAGCGCGTGGGGATTGTGCTGGGCATGGTGCGATGCCGCCACCTTCACCCAGGCGAGCTGCGCGCTGGTGGTGCCGAACGCGTGCATGTGGCGGCGCGCCACCATGGCGTAGAGATTGGCCGTGGTGAAGCCGTAGGGGAATTCGAACGGCACGTCCGGCGCGTCGGCGCTGTAGACCCGCGGCGCGGTGCCGGTGGCCATGCCGAGCGCGCGGGGCCGCCCGCCGAGCGTGATGAGGGCGACCGAACATTTGCCGGCCGCGATCGCCTGCGCGGCATGGTCGACATGCATCAGATAGGAAGTGCCGCCGGTCTCGGTCGAATCCATGTGGCGGACCTTCAGGCCCATGTAATCGACCAAGGAAAGCGGCCCCAGGCCCGGCGCATCGCCGGCGCAGAAATAGCCGTCGACATCGTCGCGCGTCAGCCCGGCATCGGCGAGCGCCGCCTGCGCGGATTCAGCATGGAGCTGGCCGATCGACCGGTCGACGGCCTTCCGGGTCGGATGCTCGAACACCCCCATCACATAGGCACCGCCGGCGCCCGACCGTCCTGCCGCCAAATCCGATCCTCCCCTGCTGCGCGCCGGATGAGTCCGGCGCGGGCGGAAATTTCCGCTTGATTGGATGTACATGATCACATTATTGTACATAAATAAATACAATCGAGCACAAAAAGAAGAGCGTGCTCCGGATCAGTCGAATCGGGGAGAGAGCCGGACATGGCGGGGTCGTATTGCCGCGTGGAGACGCGCGGGCGCATCTTGATCGTCACAATCACCCGCCCGGACGTGATGAATGCGCTCCACCGCCCGGCGAATCTCGAGCTGGAAGCCGTGTTCGACGGCTTTGCCCGGGATCCCGATCTCTGGGTCGCGATCATCACCGGCGCCGGCGACCGCGCCTTCTGCGCCGGCAACGACCTGAAATATCAAGCCGCCGGCAACGACACGACGATGCCCCCGACCGGCTTCGGCGGCCTCACGGCGCGGTTCGATCTGATGAAGCCGGTGATCGCGGCGGTGAACGGGATCGCGCTCGGCGGCGGCTTTGAGATCGCCCTCGCCTGCGATTTGATCGTCGCCGCCCGCGGGGCGAACTTCGGCCTGCCCGAGCCGCATGTCGGCCTCGCCGCGACCGCCGGCGGCCTGTTGCGCCTCGCCCAGCAGATTCCCACCAAGAAGGCGGCCGAAATCATCCTCACCGCCCGCCGCGTCCCGGCGGCGGAAGGCGAAGCCCTCGGCTTCGTCAACGCACTCGCCGACACCCCGGCCGAGACCCTGCCGGCGGCTCTGGCGCTCGCCGACCGCCTGCTGGCGGGATCGCCGATGGCGGTGCGCGCCGCCAAGGAACTGATGCTGCGCGCCCAGGACGGCGACGACCTCGCCACCCTCTATGCCCGCCAGCGCACCTATCCCGCGGTGCGGGCCCTCTATGACAGCGCGGACCGCGTCGAAGGTCCGCGCGCTTTCGCCGAAAAACGCAAGCCGGTCTGGACCGGGCGCTGACCGCGCCCCCGTTTTCGCACGCCACCATCGGAACCCGCCCCCATGACCACGGACACCCTCGCTCCTCCCGCGGCCCCCACCGGTCGGCTTCTCGTCGGCGGCACCTGGCGCGAGACCGCCACGCGTTTCGCCGTCCGGGACAAATATGACGGACGCCGCGTCGCCGAGGTCTGCGAGGCCGGTGCCGCCGAGGTCGACGCGGCGGTCGCCGGTGCCGCCGCCGCCTTCGCCAAAGGCGCCCCGCCGCCGACCGAGCGCGCCGCGATCCTGCGCCGGACCGCCGGCATCCTGGCGCGCGAACGGCCGCTTCTCATGGCGACTTTGGTCGCGGAGGCCGGGCTCACCCTCGCCGAGGCCAAAGCGGAGATCGACCGCTCCCTCGCCACGCTCGAAATCACCGCGGAAGAGACCACGCGAATCAATGGCGAGCTGGTGCCGTTCGGCGGCGCGCCGGGCCAGGAGAGCCGGATCGGCTTCACCCTGATGTTCCCGCTCGGCATCGTCTGCGCCATCACGCCGTTCAATTCGCCGCTCAACACCGTGATCCACAAGGTGGCGCCGGCATTTGCGGCGGGCAATGCGGTGATCCTGAAGCCCTCGGTCTATACCCCGCTCGCCGCCGAAATCCTGTGCCGGGCCATGGTCGAGGCCGGCGTGCCGGAGGGCTTCCTCAGCCTGCTCCAGGGCCCCGGCTCCCGGCTCGGCACCCTGCTGCTGGATCAGCCGGACATCGCCTTCTACGCCTTCACGGGCTCGACCGCGGTCGGCCGGACGATCCACAAGGCCGCCGGGCTGCGCAGGTGCCAGTTGGAACTCGGCTCCATCGCCGCCACGATCGTCTGCGCCGACGCCGATATCAGCCGCGCCGCGCAGAAGGTCGCCGCCGCCGGCTTCCGCAAGGCCGGGCAGGTCTGCACCTCGGTTCAGCTGCTCCTGGTGGAGCGCGCCGCCATGGCGGACATGCGCGACGCCTTGCTGGAGCGGGTCGCGGCAATCTCCTTCGGCAATCCCCATCTGCCGACGACCGGCATGGGTCCGCTGATCGACGAGGCCGACGCCGCCCGGGTCTCCGACTGGGTGCGGGAGGCGGAAACCGCGGGGGCCCGCGTGCTCTGTGGCGGCGGGCGCACCCGCTCGGTGGTGGAGCCGACCCTGCTCGAAGACGTCGCCCGCGGCATGAAGGTGGTGGACCGCGAGGTGTTCGGCCCCCTGGTCTCCCTGGTCCCGTTCGACAGCCTCGACGCCGCCATCGATCTCGCCAATGCCAGCCCCTACGGGCTCGCGGCCGGGGTCTTCACCCGCGACATGAGCCGCGCCCTCTCCGCCGCCCGGCACCTGCGGTTCGGGGCGGTGCATCTCAACGAGGCGTCCAGCGCGCGCTCGGATGCCATGCCGTTCGGCGGGGTGAAGGACAGCGGCTTCGGCCGCGAGGGCCCCCGCTATGCCATCGCCGAAATGAGCGAGGAACGCCTCATCACCCTCAATCCCTGACAGCGGCGGCCCGAATTCCGGTTGCCTCGGTCAAGATTGGATATTATTGTACTAAAATAAGTACAATAAAGAACACTACAGACCTGCGTGGCCGGCATCGGCCGCGCCCCCACAGGAGACGCCCGATGCGCGTGATCACCCAACTCCCGAACAACAATCTCAAGGACGCCCAGAAGGTGGCGCAGATGGCCGAGCGAGCCGGCTTCGATGGCTGCGTCGCGCTCGAAAACGCGCACAACCCCTATATTCCCCTCGCCGCCGCGGCCCTGGTCACGGAGCGCATCCAGCTCGGCACCGCGGTGGCGATGGCCTTCCCGCGGGCGCCGACCATCACGGCGCACGGCGCCTGGGACGTCCACAACGCCTCGGACGGGCGGTTCTATCTCGGCCTCGGCGCACAGGTGAAAGCGCACAACGAGCGCCGCTACGGCCTGCCCTGGTCGCCCCCGGCCCCCCGAATGCGAGATTATATTGGCGCCGTGCGCGCGGTCTGGAACACCTGGGCGCACGAGGAGCCGCTGGACTATCACAGCGAGAACTACACCCTCACCTTGATGACGCCGAACTTCTCGCCGAAGCCGAACGGCCTTCCCCGGATCCCGGTGTCGATCGCGACCGTCGGCCCGGCCATGCTGCGGCTCGCCGGCGAAATCTGCGACGGCGTGCGCCTGCACCCGTTCTCCTCGCGCAATTATCTCGAACAGGTCAGCGTCGCCGGCATCAAGGAGGGCCTTGCCCGTGGCGGGCGCGACCGGCGCAACATCGAAGTCGTGTGCGGCGGCTTCATCGCCACCGGCCGCGACGCCGCGGCGGTGGCGAAGATGCGCGACTATGTCCGCTTCCGCATCGCCTTCTACTGCTCGACCCGGGCCTATTGGGACGTGCTGCGCATGCACGATCTGGTGGAACTGGGCGAAAAGGTGAACCCCTATCCCCGCGAGAACCGCTGGGACGAGATGGCCGCCCTGATCCCCGACGAGGCGTTCGACCTGTTCGCCATCGCCGGCGACTACCAGCAGCTCCCCAAACTGATCGAGCAGCGCTATGGCGGCCTCGGCGACACCGTCTCCCTGAACTTCCAGCCCGACGACGACGTCGACCAGCTCGCCGAGATGGTCGCCGAGATCCACCGCATCCCCTGCGCCTTCGAGGACTATGCGGCCGAGGCGCCGAAGGCGCGGGCGGCGGCGTGATGGCCGGCGCGGCGGACCAGGCGCCCGCCCCCCTTCGGGGGGTGCGGGTGGTCGAACTCGGAGCGGTTCCGGCGGGCGCCTATTGCGCCCGCATCTTCGCGGATTTTGGCGCGGAGGTGGTCAAGATCGAGCCCCCGGAAGGCGATCCCCTGCGCCGCCGCGGGCCGCGCCTGGCGATCGGCCCGGGTGCCGAGGAAGGCTGCCATTTCGGCTTCCTCAACGCCGGAAAGCAAAGCGCCGTGGTCGACCCGTCCGACCCGGCGGCCTGCACACGCCTGCACGCGCTTTTGAGCACGGCGGACGTCGTCATCGAAACGCTTGGCGAGGCCGAGCGCCGCGCGCTCGGCCTCGATCACGACGCGCTGCGCGCCGAAGCGCCCGATCTCGTCATCGTCGCCGCGAGCTGGTTCGGCGAGAGTGGCCCCTATCGCGATTTCCGCGCCACAGACACGGTGTGCCGCGCCCTCGCCGGCCTCGTCTATCTGGTCGGGCCGAAGGACGGACCGCCGACGCCGATCCTCGATTACCAGGCCGACATCGTCGGCGGCCTCACCGCCTTCATTCCCGCCATGGCGGCGCTGCAGAGCGGCGGCGGCCGACGATTCGAAGTGAGCGTGTTCGAGGCCGCCATCGCGCTGGCCGACTACAATATCGCGCTCGACTGGGGCGCCGGGCGGCGCGACACCCGATGGGGGCAGAACCGCTTCTGGCCGAACTATCCGCTCGGCATCTTCCGCTGCAAGGGCGGCGGCTGGATCGGCGTTACCATCGTCACCCCGGTGCAATGGGCCGCCTTCTGCACCCTGCTCGACATGCCCGATCTGATCGGCGATCCGGCCTATGCGGTGAACCGCGACCGCATCGCCGTCGCCGATGCGCTCCAGGCGCGCTTCGCCCCCGCTTTCCTCACCCGCACGGCCGAAGACTGGCTCGCGATCGCGCTGGAGGAGCGTCTGCCCTTCGTCATCGTGCCGGACATGGCCGATCTTCTGGCCGATCCGGAGCACCGGCGGCGCGCCGTGTTCGCGCGGGTGCGCCACGGTGCGGCGGACTATGACATGCCCGCCTCCCCGCTCCGCCTGACCCGCACCCCGCCCGCCCGCGACCTGCGCGTGCCCGCCTTCGGCGGCGCGCTTGCCGACTGGACGGCGCCGGCGGTGCGGCGCGCGCCCCCGAGGCCGAAAGGGCACTTGCCGCTCGAGGGCGTGCGGGTCGTCGACATGGCGATGGGCTGGGCTGGGCCGCACGCGACGCGCCATCTCGCGGATCTCGGCGCGGACGTGATCAAGATCGAGGCCTGCCAGTATCCCGACTGGTGGCGTGGGGTCGACAACCGGCCCGTCGTAATCGCCCAGCGCCTTTATGAGAAGAGCAGCTATTTCAACGTGATGAACCGCAACAAGCGGGGCATCACGCTGGATCTCACGACCCCCGAGGGGGTCGCCCTGGTGCGCGATCTGGTGCGCCGGTCGGACATCGTGGTGGAGAATTATTCCGCCGGCGTTCTAACCAAGCTCGGGCTCGATTACACCGCTCTGCGCACGGTAAAGCCGGACATCGTGATGGTGTCGATGCCGGCCTTCGCGGGCGATGGTCCGCTGCGGGAATTGCGCGCCTACGGCTCCACCCTCGAACAGGCCTCCGGCGTACCGAGCGTCACCGGCGATCCGGACGGCCCGCCGGGCATGAGCCATATCGCCTATGGCGATCCGATCGGCGGCCTGAACGCCGCCGCCGCGATCCTGATCGCGCTCGCGCATCGGACCTGGACCGGCGCGGGCCAGCGCATCGATCTGTCCCAGGTCGAATGCATGCTGACCATGGCGGCCCCCTGGATCATCGAATGCTCGGCCACCGGCCGGGTGCCGCCGCGCACCGGCACCCGCCACCCGGCCTATGCCCCGTTCGGCGCCTTCCCCTGCCGCGATCCCGACAGCTGGGTGTTCGTGGCGGTGGAGGACGATGCCCAATGGGCGGCGCTGGCCGCTCTCCTCGGGCCGGCCTTCGCATCGCCGGACTTCGCGACGCTGGACCAGCGCCGCGCGCGGCTGGACGAGATCGAGGCCGCCCTCGCCGCCTGGACCTGCCGGCATACGCCGGATGCGGCGATGCTGACGCTCCAGGCCGCCGGCATCGCCGCGGGTGCGGTGCGCTCGCCGGTCGATCTGCTCGACGATCCCCATCTCGCCGCACGTGGCTATTGGCAGGTGCTGCGGCGCGCCTATGTCGATCATCAGCCCAACCCCTCCCCGGCGTTCCGCGAGGACGGCCGCCCGCTCCCCATCGTCCGCGCCGCCCCCACCCTCGGCGCGGACAATGCGGCGGTGCTGCAAGGCGTGCTCGGCCTCACCGACACCGATCTCGCGCGCCTCGCGGCGGCCGGAATCATCGGCACCGACGCCGTCCCGCCGAACCTGAGAAAAGCCCGCGCCGCGATCGGCGCGCCGCGACCGGCCCCCGCCGGCGCGGGATGAGGAGGAAACCATGACGCTTCCACAGACCATCGCCGTCATCGGCGGGTCCGGCGCCCTCGGCGGCGGCATCGCCGCGCGCCTCGCTCTGGCCGGCCTCTGCGTGGTGATCGGCTCGCGCACCGCCGAAAGGGCCGAGGCGGCCGCCGAAGCGCTGCGCCGCGAGACCGGATGCGCGCGGGTGCGCGGCTGCGCCAATTGCGATGCGGCCGCGACCGGCGACCTCGTCATCGTCGCGGTCCCGTTCGCGAGCCAGGACGAGACGCTGCGGGCGATCGCGCCGAACGTCGCGGGCAAGATCGTCATCGACACCACGGTGCCGCTCCTGCCGCCGAAAGTGGCGCGGGTGCAATTGCCGCGGGAAGGCTCCGCCGCCGCCCGCGCCGCGGCAGCGCTGGGACCGGACGTGCGCCTCGTCACCGCTTTCCACAACGTCTCGGCGCAGAAACTGCGGAGCGGGGGGCCGGTCGGCTGCGACGTGCTGGTGTTCGGCGACGATACGGACGCGCGCAGCAGCGCCGTGGTGCTGATCGAGGCGCTCGGCCTGCGCGCGCTGCACGGCGGCCCGCTCGCAAATTCGGCCGCGGCCGAGGCGATGACCTCGGTGCTGATCGCGGTGAACCGCCGCTACGGCGTCGCAGAGGGCGCCGGAATCCGGCTCACCGGCATCCCCGAAGCGGTAGCCTGAGGCTGCGATGCGCACCCTGGCGATCCACGCGCTCGAAGGCATGCCGGGCATCCGCCCCGGCACCGACCTCGCGGACGAAATCCTCGGCGCGGCGGCGCGCAACGGGCTGCGCCTCGCGGACGGCGACATCGTCGTGATCGCCCAGAAGATCGTGTCCAAGGCGGAGGGGCGCTCGGTGCGGCTCGAAGCGATCGTGCCCGGCGCGGCGGCGCAGGCCCTGGCACACACCACCGGCAAGGATCCGCGCCTAGCGGAACTGGTGCTGGGCGAATCGGCGGCGGTCCTGCGCGCCCGCCGCAACGTCGTCGTCGTCGAGCACCGGCTCGGCCACGTCATGGCGAATGCCGGCGTCGATCGCTCGAACCTCGACGCCGCGCCGGACGACGAGGCGGTCGTCCTTCTGCTGCCGGAGGATCCCGACCGGTCGGCCGCCGCCCTGCGCGACCGGCTGCGCGCCGCCACAGGCGTGCGGCTCGGGGTCGTGATCTCCGACAGTTTCGGCCGCGCCTGGCGCCTGGGAACGGTCGGCGTCGCACTCGGCCTCGCCGGGCCGCCGGCCGTGATCGACCGGCGTGGCGAGGCCGACCTTTACGGCCGGCCGCTCCAGGTCACCGAAATCGGCTTTGCCGACGCCGTCGCGGCGGCGGCCGTCCTCGTGATGGGCGAGGGCGCGGAAGGCTGCCCGGTCGCCGTGGTGCGCGGACAGAGTTGGAGCGAGAGCCGCCAGACCGCGCGCGACGGGCTGCGGCCTCGCAGCGAGGACATGTTCCGATGATCCAAGCCGGCTATCGCGGCGGAACCGTCATCGCGCTGTGCGGCGGCATTGGCGGCGCGAAACTGGCGCTCGGCCTCGCCCGGGTCGTGCCGGCCGAGAAGCTGACCGTGATCGTCAATACCGGCGACGATTTCCGCCATTTCGGGCTCGCCGTCTGCCCGGACATCGACACCGTCGTCTACACCCTCGCCGGCCGCGCCAATCCGCAGACCGGCTGGGGCCGGGCCGGGGAAAGCTGGCGCTTCATGGAGGCGGTCGGCGAACTCGGCGGCGAGACCTGGTTCGCCCTTGGCGATACCGACCTTGCGACCTGCGCGGTGCGGACCGCGCGGCTCGCAGACGGCGCGCGGCTGACGACGGTCACCGCAGACATCGCCCGCGCTCTGGGGGTCGGCTGCGCCGTCCTGCCGGCCAGCGACGATGCCGTGCGCACCGTGGTCGAGACCGCCGACGGCGACCTGGCCTTCCAGACCTATTTCGTCGGATGCCGCTGCGCCCCGGCGATACGTGGCCTGCGGTTCGACGGCGCCGCCACCGCCCGGGTCTCGCCGGAGGTCGCCGCCGCCTTCGCCGCGCCCGACCTCGAAGCGATCGTGCTCTGTCCGTCCAATCCCTATCTCTCGATCGACCCGATCCTCGCCATACCGGGCCTGCGCGCCCTGATCGCGGCGCGCCGCGCGCCGCTGGTCGCGGTGAGCCCGATCGTCGGCGGCACCGCCCTGAAGGGGCCGCTCGCCAAGCTGATGGCGGAACTCGGCCTTGCCGTGACGCCCGCGACCGTGCTCGCCCATTATGGCGACCTCGTCGACGTCTTCGTGCTGGACACCGCAGATGCGGACCAGGCCGGGGACGCGCCGCGCCTGCGGGTCGCGCCGAGCGTCATGGTCACGCTGGACGACCGCATCGCGCTGGCGCGGTCGGTGCTGGCGTTCGCCCGGGGAGGCCGGCCATGACCTATCCGTCGCGCCTGGATCCGGTGTGGGCGCTGCTGCCGGTGAAGACCTTCACCGCAGCCAAATCGCGCCTCTCCGGCTGCCTGTCCCCCGACCAGCGGATCGCGCTCCAGCAGGCCATGCTCGCCGACGTGCTGACCGCCGCGAACCGCGCCCGCAGCCTCGACGGCGTCGCCGTGGTGACGCGAGACCCCGTGGCGGCCGGTTTCGTGCGCCGCTTCGGCGCCCATGTCGTCGCGGAGGCCCATGTCGGCGCCGAGGAAGCGGGCGGCTGCGATCTCAACCGCGCGCTCGCCGACGGCGTGCGGGGGCTGCGGGCCATGGGCGCGGCGCGGGCGCTGGTGGTGCCGGCGGACATTCCCTTCCTGGACCCCGCGGAGATCGATGCCGCCGTCGCCCTGGCGCGCGGCGCGCGCGCGCCCGTCGCGGTGCCGAGCCGCGATCGCGGCGGCACCAACGGCCTCGTGGTGCGGCTCGATCGCCCGTTCGGCTTCACCTTCGGCGCCGACAGCTTTCGCCGTCATCTCGCAAATCCGGCCCAGGGCCCGGTGATGCCGGCCGCTCTGCCCTCCTTCGCGCTCGACGTCGATCTGCCCGCCGACCTCGCCGCCTTGCGCCGCCGCCTGCCGGCCGGCATCCGCGGCGGCGTCATTCCCGGCCTCCCCCCCTGCCCCGCCGCCCACACGGCGCTCTGGCTCGCCGAGGCCCGGCCCTGCGTCCGAGAGCACCAGACATGACCGAACCATCCTTCGCCGACCTCGCCGCGCGGACCCTCGACGGCACGCCCTTGTCGGCGGAAGAGGCGCTCGCCCTCGCTGGGCGCCGGGATCTCCCCGACCTGCTTGCCGCCGCGGCCCGGCTGCGCGACGCCGGCCATGGCGACGTCGTCACCGTCTCGCGCAAGGTCTTCATCCCGCTCACCCAGCTCTGCCGGGACGTCTGCCATTACTGCACCTTCGCCCATCCGCCGCGGCGGGGGGAACAGGCCTATCTGCGCCCGGACGCGGTGCTGGCGATCGCCCAAGCCGGGGCGGCGCAGGGGTGCGACGAGGCGCTGTTCACGCTCGGCGACAAGCCCGAGCTGCGCTACCAGGCGGCGCGCGACGAACTCGCCGCCCTCGGCCATCCCTCGACCGTCGCCTATCTCGCGGCGATGGCGCGGCTGGTGCTGGAGGAGACCGGGCTGCTGCCGCACATC
Organism: Aquabacter spiritensis; assembly: GCF_004346185.1. Taxonomy (GTDB): domain Bacteria; phylum Pseudomonadota; class Alphaproteobacteria; order Rhizobiales; family Xanthobacteraceae; genus Aquabacter; species Aquabacter spiritensis. The sequence continues at coordinate 41,241 of NZ_SMAI01000005.1, forward strand.
AATGCGGGGGTGATGACCGAGGCCGAGATCGGCGACCTGAAAGCGGTGTCGGCCTCCCAGGGGATCATGCTGGAAAGCGCGGCGGACCGTCTGTGCGCCCGCGGCGGGCCGCATTTCGGGTCGCCCGACAAGGTCCCGGCGCGCCGTCTCGACATGATCGCCGCGGCTGGCCGGGCCGGCGTGCCCTTCACCAGCGGCATCCTGATCGGCATCGGCGAGACGCGGGCGGAGCGGATCGCGGCGCTGCTCGACCTGCGCCGCCTCCATGCGGCCCACGGCCATCTCCAGGAAATCATCGTCCAGAACTTCCGGGCGAAGCCGGGCACGCGGATGGCCGGCGCGCCGGAGCCGGATCTCGCGGACCACCAATGGACCATCGCCATCGCGCGCCTGATCTTCGGCCCGGAGATGAGCCTCCAGGCGCCGCCGAACCTGCGGCCCGGGGATCTGCCCGCTTTGGTCGCGGCGGGGATCAATGATTGGGGCGGGGTCTCGCCGGTCACGCCGGACCATGTCAATCCCGAAGCCCCCTGGCCGCATCTCGCGCGCCTCGCGCGTGAAACCGAGGCCGCCGGCAAAAGCCTCGCGCCGCGCCTCACCGTCTATCCCGCCTATCTCCGCAATTCCGCGCGGTGGATCGCCCCGACGGTGCTGCCGCATGTCCTGCGGCGCGCCGACGGCGCGGGCCTCGCCCATGAATCGCTGTGGCGGGTCGGACGGCAGGCGCTGCCCGAGACGGCTTTCCGGGCGCCAGGCCCGGCGCGCGGCACCGGGCTCACTGCACTGCTCGACCGGGCCTTCGCGGCGCGTCCCTTGTCGGAGGACGACATCGTCCGCCTGTTCAGCGCCCGCGGCGCCGCCGCAAGCGCGGTCCAGAGCGCGGCCGACTCGCTGCGCCGCGAGACGGTGGGCGACGCCGTGACCTATGTCGTCACGCGCAACATCAATTACACCAATGTCTGCGCCTATCGCTGCCAGTTCTGCGCCTTCTCCAAGGGCAAAGCGAGCGCGCACCTGCGCGGCCGGCCCTATGACCTCGCACTGCCGGAGATCGCCCGCCGGGTGCGCGAGGCGCATGCCCGGGGCGCGACCGAAGTCTGCATGCAGGGCGGGATCCATCCCGATTATACCGGCGAAACCTACCTCGCCATCTGCCGGGCGGTGAAGGCGGCGGTGCCGGAAATGCACCTGCACGCCTTCTCGCCGCTGGAGGTGCGGCAGGGCGCGGACAGTCTCGGCCTCTCGCTGGCGGACTATTATGCCCGCCTGAAGGCTGCCGGGCTCGGCACCTTGCCGGGGACCGCGGCGGAGATCCTGGACGACGGGGTGCGCCGCGTCCTGTGCGCCGAAAAGCTCTCCACCGACGAATGGCTCGCGGTCGTCGCGGCGGCGCATCGCGCCGGCTTCCGCACGACCGCCACCATCATGTTCGGCCATGTCGAGACCTATGCCCATTGGGCGCGGCATCTTCTGCGGATCCGGGCGCTCCAGGAGCGCACCGGCGGGTTCACCGAATTCGTGCCGCTGCCCTTCGTCCACATGGAGGCGCCGCTCTACCTTCGCGGCGCGGCGCGCCAGGGGCCGAGCCTGCGGGAGGCGGTACTGATGCACGCCGTCGCGCGCCTCGCGCTGAACGGCGCGATCGACAACATCCAGACCTCTTGGGTGAAGATGGGCGTGGCGGGGGCCAAGGCCGCGCTCGCCGCCGGGGCGAACGATCTCGGCGGCACCTTGATGAACGAATCGATCAGCCGCGCCGCCGGCACCGAGCACGGCCAGGAAATGCCGCCGGAGCGGATGGAGCGGCTGATCCGCGATATCGGGCGCACGCCGCGCCAGCGCACGACGCTCTACGCCCCGGCGCCCGCAGCCCAGAACCTGCGGTCGTTCGGCACCGACGCGCTCGCCCCGCTGGACCAGACCCCGGCGGGGCGGAGCGCACATGTCGGCGGCCGGCGCGCGAGGCAAGCGGCCGTGCGCGCGGGCGCGGCGTCGGGGCTGGACGCCTAGCGCCATGCGGATCCGCTACCAGCTCCTGTCGTCGGAAACCGCAATGGCGGCCTTCCTCGCCGCCGTCGGCGACCATTGCGCCGACACCGCCGGACCCAGCGTCGCCTTCGACGTGCGAGGCACAGATCATGGCGCGTTCGGGAGCGAGTTTGCGGTCTTCGCCCATTACGACCTGCGCGCGGTGGTCGATCTCGGCCTCACGATCCGGACCACGGGCGGGTACGACGCCGTCGTGATGGCGAACTCGCTCGACACCGGGATCGTCGAACTGCGGGAAATCCTCGACATTCCGGTCGTCTCGCTGCTCGAAACGGCCTGCTTCTGGGCCTGCACCCTGGGGATGCGCTTCGCGCTGGTGGTGCCGCACCCGAAAATGGCGCCGCGCTATCGACGGTGCGTGGAGGGATATGGGCTCGCGGCCCGCCTCGCCGGGATCGAGGCGATCGCCGAGGACGACCTCTCCGATCTCGACGCCGCCTTTGCGGACCGCGCGCGCGGCGATGCGCAGACCGCCGCGTGTCTGGCGGCCTGTCGCCGCGGCATCGAGGCGGGGGCCGACGTGGTCATCCCCGCAGGTCCCCATGCCATGCTGCTCGCGCAGCGGGGGCTGTTCGCGCTCGGCCCCGTACCGCTGCTCGACGGCTACGGGCTCGCCGCCAAGATCGCCGAGACCGCGGTGGGGATCCACCGCCGGACCGGCGTCTGCGTGAGCCGCAGCGGGCTTTATCGCGGCCCGTCGGATGCGACGGTCGCCCGGATCCTGGCCGCGCGCGATCTGAGCGTCTGACCCCACGCACTTTCGGCTTGACGCCCGGATTGCGCTCGATCATCAAACGGGCGATTTTCTGCATACAAGTGCATGCATCTGCACTCGGGAATGAGGATGGCGGGATGGATTCGGCGCACGACGTGCTGGTGATCGGCGGGGGCAATGCCGCTTTGTGCGCGGCGATCAGCGCGCGCCGCGCCGGCGCCTCGGTCAAGGTGCTGGAGGCCGCGCCGCGTTTCTATCGCGGCGGCAATACCCGCCACACCCGCAACATGCGCTGCGCCCACGACACCGCGACCGACACCCTGACCGGGCCCTATACCGAGGATGAATTCTGGGACGATCTGAAGCGCGTCACCCAGGGCCATACCGACGAGGAACTGGCGCGCTTCATGATCGCCAAGTCCAAGGACATGCTGCCCTGGATCAGCGCGCAGGGGGTGCGCTTCCAGCCCTCGCTCGGCGGCACGCTGAGCCTCGGGCGGACCAATTCCTTCTTCCTCGGCGGCGGCCGCGCCATGCTGAACGCGCTGTACCAGACCGCCGAGGGGCTGGGCGTCGAGGTGGAATACGACGCCGAAGTGGTGGCGCTGGAGATCGAGGACGGGATGTTCCTGTCCGCAACCGTGAAGCGCCAGAGCGGCCTCGAGACGGTGCGCGCCGGCGCCCTGGTCGCCGCGGCCGGCGGCTTCGAGGCCAATATCGCGTGGCTGAAGGAATATTGGGGGCCGCCGGCGGAGAATTTCCTGATCCGCGGCACGCCCTATAATCGCGGCACGATGCTGCGCATGCTGCTCGACAAGGGGGTGCAGGAGATCGGCGATCCCACCCAATGCCACGCCGTCGCGATCGACGCGCGCGCGCCGAAATTCGACGGCGGCATCATCACCCGGCTGGACTGCGTCGTGTTCGGCATCGTGGTGAACCGCGACGCCGAACGCTTCTATGACGAGGGCGAGGATTTCTGGCCCAAGCGCTATGCGATCTGGGGCCGGCTCGTCGCCCACCAGCCCGACCAGATCGCCTATATCGTGTTCGACGCGAAGTCGCTGACCTCCTTCATGCCCTCGCTCTACCCGCCGATCAGCGCGTCGACGCTGGAGGAACTGGCGGGCAAGCTGGAGCTCGATCGTGCGAAATTCTGCGCGACCGTGGCCGGCTTCAACGCCGCGATCGTCCCCGGCGGCAGCTTCGACCATACCGTGCTCGACGATTGCCGGACGCAGGGGCTGACGCCGCCCAAGACCCATTGGGCGCGCCCGGTCGATACCCCGCCTTTTTATGCCTATCCGGTGCGCCCCGGCATCACCTTCACCTATCTCGGCGTGCGGGTGAATCAGGAGGCCCGCATGATCATGACCGACGGCCGCCCCGCCGCGAACATGTTCGCGGCCGGCGAGATCATGGCCGGCAACGTGCTCGGCCGCGGCTATGCCGCCGGCATCGGCATGACCATCGGCAGCGTCTTCGGCAAGACCGCCGGCGAGGGGGCCTCGCGCCGTGCGCGGAACTGAGCCCGCGTCCCGGCGCGTCCCGCGGCGCGGCGCCTCAGCCGGCGCGCTGCATCAGGTCCAGCCGCGCCTCCTGGGCGCGGCGGATATGGGCGCGCGCGGCCTGCTCGGCGGCGTCGGGATCGCGCTGCGCGATGCCGGCGAGGATGGCGGCGTGCTCCGCCACCGCGAGCCGGCCGCGCTCGGGCAGCTCGAACGTGGTGCCGGGAAGCAGCGCCAGGGCATCGCCCAGATCCTCCAGCATCCGCACGAGATAGCGGTTGTGGGCGGCGTCCTGGATCGCGGCGTGGAACTGCCGGTTGAGCGCGGCGAGCCGCGCCGGATCGCCCACCGCCTCGGCGAAGGCGCCGGAGAGCTGGGTCAGGCTGGCGATCTCGCTCGGCGCGGCATGCTGGGCGGCGAAGCGCGCCGCCGAGCCTTCCAGCACCTCGCGCATGGCATAGAGTTCGAGGGTCTGCGGCCGGGCGATGGTGGCCACCACGAGACCGGCGGCGGTGACCTCCAGCAGCCCGCGCGCCTGGAGCCGGGACAGCGCCTCGCGCACCGGGGTCCGGCTGACGCCGAGCGCCCGCGCGACGGTCTCCTCGCGCACCCGCTCGCCGCGCCGCCAGGTGCCGAGGCGGATGCCGTCGCGCAGCGTCTCATACACCCATTGGGCGCGCGACACGCCGGTATCGGGGGGCATCGGCCGGGCCGTGTCCTGCCCCGCACTCGGGGTCCGCTCGTCGGTCACCGGGCATCTCCGCGCATCGTCGAAAGCCGCATACGATTGTCTGCAGGCGCATGCAACACGCCCCGCATCGAAAGGGAAGTCTAGACATGTCCGCCCATTCCGAGGCGCTGCGCGAAGCCGAGCGCCTGATGACCGTCTGCAATTCCTGCCGCTATTGCGAGGGCCTGTGCGCGGTCTTCCCGGCGATGGAGATGCGCCGCGCGTTTTCCGCCGGCGATCTCAACTATCTCGCCAATCTCTGCCATTCCTGCGGCGCCTGCTATTATGACTGCCAGTTCTCGCCGCCGCACGAATTCGACGTCAACGTGCCCCGCACCTTGGCGATCGTGCGCAATGACAGCTATGCGGACTATGCCTGGCCGCGGGCACTCTCGGGAACCTTCAAGCGCAACGGCCTCGCGGTGAGCCTGATCGCCGTGCTCTCGGTCGTCGCCTTCCTGTTCGCCTTCATGGCGCTGTCCGACCCAAGCGTGATGTTCGCCCGCCAGGTCGGCGAGGGCGCCTTCTACCGGATCATGCCGCACGACGCGATGGTGGCGCTGTTCGGCGGTGTCTTTCTCTATTCCTGTCTCGCGCTGTTCATGGGGCTGCGCGCCTTCTGGCGCGACATGGCGGCCGGCCCGCCGCCGGCCTTCGACCTCGCCTCGCTCTGGCAGGCGATGAAGGATGCCGGCCGGCTGCGCTATCTCGACGGCGGCGGCGTCGGCTGCATGAATGCGGACGAACGGCCGCGCGACACCCGCCGGCTCTATCACCACATGACCTTTTACGGCTTCGGCCTGTGCTTCGCGGCGACCTCGGTGGCGACGCTCTATGCCTATCTTCTCGGCCGCGCCGCGCCTTATCCCTGGTGGGATCTGCCGGTGGTGCTCGGCACGCTCGGCGGGATCGGGCTGCTGATCGGCCCGGCCGGATTGCTGCTCGCCAAGTCGAAGCGCGACCCGGTCCTGATGGACGGCACCCGCACCGGCATGGATGCGGCCTTTCTCGCCATGCTGTTCTTCACCGCCCTGACCGGGCTCGCGCTGCTGGTCCTGCGGGCGACGCCGGCGATGGGCACCCTGCTGGCGGTGCATCTCGGCTTCGTCTTCGGCTTCTTCCTGACCATGCCCTACGGCAAGTTCGTGCACGGCCTCTACCGGTATGCCGCGCTGGTGCGCTACGCGATGGAACGGCGCGCGGAAGAGGCGGCGGCGGAAGCGGCCGCCGCCGGAGGCGCGGCCAAAGCCGCGGCCTGAGGGGCGCGGCCTATCCCGCCGCCCGCGCGGCCATCCCGGACTGCTGCTCGAAGGCCTTCATCGTCTCGGCCCGGATCAGCTCGAAGCACTCCCGCTTGATCCGCACGAAGGCGTCGCTGAAATGGTCCTCGGGGGAGCGGGGGCGCGGAATGTCGACCGGGATGTCGGCGACGATTCGCCCCGGGCTCGCCCCCATCACCACCACCCGGTCGCCGAGGAAGATCGCCTCCTCGATGTCGTGGGTGATGAACAGGACGGTGGTGCGGAACTCGGCCCAGATATTGAGGAGCGCCTCCTGCATCATGGCGCGGGTCTGCGCATCGAGCGCGCCGAACGGCTCGTCCATCAGCAGCACGCGGGGATAATTGGCGAGCGCCCGGGCGATGCCGACGCGCTGCTGCATGCCCCCCGACAATTCCATCGGATAATTCTTCTCGAACGCGGCGAGGCCGACGAGCGAGAGAAAGGTCCGGGCGGTCTGCTCGGCCGTGCTGGAACTGCCGGTGGTCATCAGCGGCCCGAACGCGACATTGTCGAGCACGCTCTTCCAGGGGAACAAGGTCGCCTGCTGGAACACCATGCCGCGGTCGGCGCCGGGCGCGGTGATCGGCTCGCCGTCCACCATGACCCGCCCGCGGCTCGGCGGGACGAAGCCGGCGACGACATTCAGGACCGTCGACTTGCCGCAGCCGGACGGTCCGAGCACGCAGACGAATTCGCCCGGCGCGACGTCGAGCGAGAAGCGCTCGACCACGGTCCGGCGCCCCGCCCCCTCGCCATAGGCGATCGAAAGATCCTGGATGGCGAGCCGGCCCCGGTCCTGGGCCGGGGCGAGATGGGCCCGCGCCGCCATCGGCCCCGGCATCGCCGGGACCTCGAGCTTCGGGCCGCGCAGGGACGTCCAGTTCATTTGCCCACCACCTTCTGGAGATAACCGGGATCGATGAAGCCGGCATAGTCCGCGAGGCTCTTCACCGCGGGCAGGCGGCCCTGGTCCTTCAGGAAGGTGGCGGTGGCGAGCATGGTGTCCGCGAACTTGCCCTTGTTCTGCGTCGTGCCGAGATAGTCGGCGGTGATCTGCTCGGCGCACGGCACGACGCGGGTTCCCTTGATCATGCGGGCCGCGTCCGCTTCCGGCAAGCTGAGTTCCTTGGCGACGAGCTTCACCGTCTCCTCGGGATTCTTCAGCCAGAAGTCGATGCCGGCGCATTCGGCCCGCAGATAGGCCGCGACCGCGGTGGGATATTTCTTGGCGAAATCGTTCATCACCACGCCGATGTCCCAGGTCGGATAGCCGCGCTTGGCCATCTCCCCGCTGTCCAGCAGGATCTCGCCGCCGGACTTGACCATCTTGTCCAGATTGGGCTCCCACACCCAGGCGGCGTCGATGTCCTTGCGCATCCAGGCGGCCACCGCGTCGGACGGCGATAGGTCGAGCAGCTTCACCGAATTCGGGTCGACGCCGGCCTCGCGCAAGGCGGCGATGAACAGATAATGCGTCGTGGAGCCGAACGGCGCCCCGCCCTGCTTGCCCACCAGATCCTTCATGCTCTTGATGTTCTTGTCGGTGCGCACCACCAGCGCCTCGACCGGGCCGAGCATGTTGAGCACGAAGATGCCGGTATAAGGCAGGTCGCGGGTGACGCCGATGGCGAAGGGCGGATTGCCGACGCCGCCGAAATCGATCTGGTTGGCCGCCACCGCGCGGTTGACGTCGCCGCCGGAGCCGAACTTCACCCATTTGATCGGCACGCCGGATTCCTTCTCGTGCAGGCCGAGCGCCTTGGTCACGAGCTGGGCGTTGACGAGGTTGAGATAGCCGATCGTGATCGCGGCCGGCTTGTCCTGCGCCCCGGCGGGGGCCGCAAAGACGAGGCCCGCGGCGAGGGCGGCTAGGGTCCAGAGGGACGTTCGTTTGGTCGTCATCGCGGTCTCCATCGTGGCGGGATCTGTCGGGGCGGAATCTGTCGGGGCAGAGGGGGCCATCAGCGGAAGCGCCAGGGCGTGAGCGCGCGCTCGCAGCGGCGGATCGCGAAATCGAGCGCGACGCCGGTGAGCGCGAGGACGAACAGGCCCATGATGACGACGTCGCTGATCAGGAATTTGCTGGCGTCCCAGATCATCCAGCCGAGCCCCGCGGTGGCGGCGACGATCTCGGCGGCGACGAGGACGGTATAGGTGAAGCCGAGGCTGATGCGCATGCCGGTGCAGATGCCGGGCAGGCAGGCGGGCAGGAAGACGTGGCGGAACAATTGCGCCTTGCCCGCCCCGAGGCTGCGCGCGGCCTTCACGAAGCGCGGATCGACTCCGGCCGCGGCCTGCATGGAACTGATGGTCAAAGGCGGCAAAGCGGCGAGGAACAGCAAAGCGACCTTGGACGTATCGCCGATGCCGAGCCACATCACGATGAGGGTATAGAGCGCGAGCGGCGGCAGGGGGCGATAGAATTCGATCACCGGATCGAACACCGCCTTCACGTCGCGGCTGAGCCCCATGACGATGCCGAGCGGGATGCCGATCGCGCAGGCGAGGACATAGCCGGTCAGCACCCGGCCGAGGCTCGCGAGCAGGTGTTCGTGGAGCAGGCTGCCCTGGTAGCCCTCGGTCGCGGTCCGCACGAAGGCGGTCCAGACCGCCGCGGGCGAAGGCAGGAACAGCGGGTTGACCAGGCCGTAATGCGTCGACAGGAGCCAGGCGAGGAAGAGGCCGGCGACGGTCAGCCCGGTCAGCGCCCGTTCGCGGCCGAGGCGCCATTTGCGGGCGCGGCGCGAAAGCGGGGCTGAGGGCTCGACCACGTCGGCGGCGCTCATGGTTCGACCCCGAGCAGGTCCATCACCGTCAAAGCGAGGATGCGCGTCGCCGCCACCGCTTTGCCGATATGGATGCTTTCGTTGATCGGCGACCAGCCGTCCTCGCCGGGTCCGAAGGTGATCGCCTTCAGCCCGCGCTCGGAGAAGCGGATCGTGTCGTTGAAGGCGTTCTTGCGGTAGAGGCGCGGCTCCTCGCCGAGCGTCTGGAGATAGGCCCGCCGCAGCGCCGCGGTCGGCTCGGCCGCGCCGTCCTGCTCGATCGTGCCATGGACGAACAGGGCGCCGGGATAGGGCCGCGCCAGCGCCGTCAGCTCCGGATCGCGGGCCATCTCGGCGGCGAGAACGGATGCGATGTCGGCCATCACGCTCGCCTCGGTCATGCCCGGGACGATGCCGACGACGCCGATCACCGCCCGGCACAAATCGGGGGTGAACTGCATCTCGCGCGGCACGCCGCCGGAGATCCGCAGCACGGTCGTCATGGGCGGCGTTCCGCCCGGCTCCGCGGCCGGCGCGTGGGTGAACGTCATGGCTTCGAGCGCGCCGAGCAGGCGCGCCATCTTGCCGACCGCATTGATGCCGGTGTCGGGCCGCCACAAATGGGTCTTGGTGCCGCGCGTCTCCACCTCGACCAGGAAGTTTCCGCAATTGGCCACCGCCACCGACATGCCCCAGGCCCCGTCGGGCGCGGTCCAGGCGGTAGGCTCGCAGACGATGACGTAATCGGCGGACAGCTTGTGGTCGTCCAGAAGATAGATCGAGCCGTCCGGACCGTTCTTCTCCTCGTCGGCGGTGTAGACGCATTTCAGCGTGCCGGTCAGGCGCACCCCGGCCGCCCGGATCGCCTCGACCGCGAGCAGCGTGCAGGCGAGATTGCCGCGCGTGTCGGAAGTGCCGCGGGCATAGAGCAGGTCGCCGTGCCGCGTCGGGCGGAACGGATGGCCGCCGGTCATGGTCCAGGCCGCCCAGTCGCCCGCCGGATAGGTGTCGAGATGGTCGTTGAGGATCAGCGACGGCGCCCCTTCGGCGCCCGCCAGCGCGGCGACCACATTGAGCCGGCCGGGCGTGCGCGCCGGGAGGTCGACGGCGAAGCCGAGCGCTTGCAGCTTCTCGGCGAGCAAAAGAGCGATCCCCTCCTCCTTGCCGCTCGGCATGTCCGGATCGAGCGGATTTTCCGCCTCCGGCTGTCCGGCGGGGATCAGTTCCTCGGCGAGGCCGAGCCACGCCGCCTCGGTGATGAAGGCCAGCACCTTCTGCCGGGTCGCGTCGATGGCCGCGGGGTCGATGTCTGCTGCACTCGTCATGGCGTCCTCAATTCACGCCAAGCCGATTTGCAAGCCGGATGCCAACCGGGGAAAATATGGAAATATATGAAGAAGAAAGAGAAACACCTTTGCAAAGGAATTGCATTTGAAGTCGCGGCCGATGAAAGCGCGATCAATCGGGCCGCGCGGCGCCCGCGGGCGGATCAAAGTTTGATCCGATGTCACGAAGCAAAAGCGGATATTAATTGCTTGTTTCAGGGCCGAAGATCCGCGCCGATCGCGTCCAGTGTCATCCCGCTTGGAGAAAGTCCGTGCACTTCGTTCCCGATTCGTTGGCGATCACCAGTCTTCGCGCCGCCTATCACGCCGGCACTGCGACGCCGGAGGCGGTGATCTCCGGGATCTACGATCGGATCGAGGCGGCCCCCCTCCAGCCGGCCTGGATCAGCGTCGTCCCGCGCGCCGCCGCGTGCGCCGCCGCCCGCGACCTCGCCGCGCGCCGCGCCGCCGGGGAGGACCTGCCGCTCTACGGCATTCCGTTCGCCGCCAAGGACAATATCGACGTCGCCGGCCTGCCGACCACGGCCGCATGCCCGGCCTTCTCCTATCTGCCCGAGACCTCCGCCCTCGCGGTCGAGCGCCTGCTCGCGGCCGGCGCGATCATGATCGGCAAGACCAATCTCGACCAGTTCGCCACCGGCCTCAGCGGCACCCGCTCGCCGTACGGCGCCTGCGCCAGCGTGTTCAATCCGGCCTATGCCTCCGGCGGATCGAGTTCGGGCTCCGCCGTGGTGGTGGCGCAGGGCCTCGTCAGCTTCGCGCTCGGCACCGATACCGGCGGCTCCGGCCGGGTCCCCGCCGGCTTCAACAATGTGGTGGGGCTGAAGCCGACCATCGGCCGGGTCTCGACGCGCGGCCTCGTGCCGAACTGCCGGACCCTCGATTGCGTGTCGGTGTTCGCGCTGACGGTCGAAGACGCCCGCCTCGCTCTGGCGGCGATGGAGGGCTTCGACCCGGCCAATCCGTTTTCCCGCCCGATCCCCGACACCGCGGGCGAACCGCCGGCCGGCGGCTGGCGGCTCGGCGTGCCGCGGGCGCAGGACCTCGCCGGCTTTCCCGGCCTCGCCGGCGCCGATCTGTTCGCCGCCGCGTGCCGGCGCGCCGAAGCGCTGGGCTGGCGCCTCACGGAGGTCGATCTCTCGCCCTTCCTCGCGGCCGGAAAACTGATGTTCGGCGGCGCCTGGGTCGCCGAGCGGCTCGCCGCCTTCGGCGACTTCATCGCCGCGCACCCCGACGATGTCCTGCCGGTCACGCGCGACATCGTGCTGGGCGCGCGGGGGATCAGCGCCGCCGACACCTTCAGCCAATTCTACGAACTCGCGGCGCTGAAGCGCGCGATCGCGCCGCTCTGGGACGACATCGACGCGCTCATGGTGCCGACCGCCGGGGCGCCGTGCCGGATCGACGCGCTGCAGGCCGATCCGCTGCCGCTCAACGCCCGGTTCGGCCATTTCTCCTATTTCGTGAACCTGCTCGATCTGTGCGCCATGGCGGTGCCAAACGGTTTCCTGGCGGAGAGCGGCGTGGCGATGGGCGTGACCTTCATCGCGCCCGCCTGGGAGGATGCCCGCTTGGCGCGGATCGGCGCCGCCCATCATGCCGCGCTCGGCCTTCCGCCCGGGCTTGCGGGCGCCGCGGCGTCGCCGGCGGCGGCCTGACTATTCGCCCCCCGCGCCCTCGCGCGGGGCGACGAGCGCCTCCGGCTTCAGGATGACCATCAGGCCGCGATGATGGGTCAGGATGCCGTCGGCCTGCATCCGGCCGAGCTGCACCGTGACCCATTGGCGCGTCGCGCCGATCAATGCGGCGAGGTCGGCATGGGTGAAGGCGGCGGCGACCAGGATGCCGCGCGCGTCCGGCACGCCGTAGACATTGGCGAGATGCTGGAGCAATTGGACGAGCCGCTGCGCCACCGAGCGGGTGCCCAGCATCTGCGCGAAGGCGGTGTAGCAACGCGCCTTGAAGACCAGCGCATCGATCAGGCCGAGGGCGAGGTCCGGCACGCGCCGCGCCAGCTCGCGCAGCCCCTCCCCCGGCAGAAAGATCAGCGTGCTGGGCCGCGCCGCCTCGGCCGACCACATGTGCAACCCGCCGCCGAACACTTCCGGTCCGCCGACGAAATGGCCGGGCGACCAATAAGCAAGGGTGATCTCGCGGCCCGAAGGCGCGGTGTAGAAGCTGCGGATCTGGCCGGTTTCGATCACCACGATGCCGTCATGGATCGCGCCCTGGCGGAACAGCAGGTCGCCGGCCTTCAGGCGCATCATCCGGCCGTGGGCGCGCACGACCGCCTGGTCGGCGGGCGTCAGGCGCTCCACCAGGCTCGCCTGGCGCGACAGCAGCGCCTCGCTCTCGGTGAGGAAGATCGGCGCCTCGAATCCCGTCGTGCCGCGGCGCGCGAACGGCTCGGCCGGACGCGGGACGACGGGCGCCATGTCTTCCTCATGCTGCATAGCGAAAGATTAAGCGCGATCCGGCGGATTGGGAACGGAATGTTTCCGGGCCGTTTCGCGCCGCCCTCCATCCGCAGCATCGTTCGCGGCAACTAATTGCTTTTTCGGCCCCTCCCCCTCTGCTGCACTGCAAAGACCACGGTCGTTCCCCGCCCATTGAAAGGACATGCGCGATGATCTTGTTTGGACTGTCGCGGCGACTTCTTCTCGCCGGCCTTCTGGCGCTCGGCGCCACGCCGCCGGCCCTGGCGGCGGAGACCGTGCGCCTCGCGCAGAACCTCTCGCCGATCTCCGGCGTCACCATCGTCGCCAAGGCCAAGGGCTTCTTCGCGAAGCAGGGGCTCGACGTCCAGGTCTCGAACTTCACCTCGGGCAAGCAATGCCTCGACACGGTGATCGGCGGCGGCGCCGATATCGCCACCACCGCCGAGGCCCCGACCACGGCCGCCGCCATGGCGCAGCAGCCGATCGCGTTCCTGGCGCGCACCGAATATTCCGATCTGAAGACCCTGGCCGCGACCGCCGCCAAGATCGCGACCCTTGCCGATCTCAAGGGCAAGCGCATCGCCTTCACCGCCGGCACCGGGGGCGAGGTCTATACCAATGCGCTGCTGAAGAAGGCCGGGCTCTCCAAGAGCGACGTCACCCTGGTCAATCTGCGGCCGCAGGACATGGCGGCGGCGATGGCGAGCGGCAGCATCGACGCCTACAACACCTGGGAGCCCCACATCATCAACGGCAAGCGGGCGCTCGGCGCCGACGTCAAGCAGCTCGACACGGCCGGCATCTATTCAGAGACCTTCAACATCGTCACGCTGCGCAGCTATCTCGCGGCGAAGCCGAAGGTAATCGCGGCCTTCCTCACCGCTCTGGTCGAAGCCGACGCCTGGATGAAGGCGAACCCGGCGGAGGCGATCACCCTCGTCGCCCAGGCGGTCAACATGCCCCGCGCCGAACTCGAGCCGATCTGGGGCGATTTCCATTACGACGTGGCGCTGGACCAGAAGACCCTCGACATTCTCGGCGCCCATGCCGCCTGGCGGCTCGAAAGCGGCAACCACCCGCCCGGCGCGACCCTGCCGGACTGGAAAAGCGTGATCGTCGCCGGCCCGCTCCGGGATGTCGCGCCAAAGCTGGTCACGCTCCCGGCGGGCTATTGATCCCGTGCGGCTCGTGACGCTCGAACGCTGGGTGGGCTATCTCTCCATCCCGCTCTTTCTCATCCTCTGGCAGATCGTCGCGACGGCCGGGATCGTCAATGCCCGACTGTTCCCGCCGCCGACCCGCGTCGCCCAGGACCTTTGGACCTCGGCGGTGTCCGGCCCGCTTCTGATCGATCTCGCCATGAGCACCAGCCGCGTCGTCGTCGGCTATGTCGCCGGCGCCGTGCTCGGCATCGCCACCGGGCTTCTGACCGGGCGCATCCGGCTGATCGACCGGCTGCTCGCGCCGGTGTTCCAGATGCTGCGGCCGATCCCGCCCATCGCCTTCGTGCCGATCGTCATCCTGTGGTTCGGCCTGTCCGAATTGGGCAAGTGGTTCCTGGTCTTCTGGGGCGTGTTCTTCACCGTCTGGGTCGCCGCCGATATCGGCGTGCGGCGCGCCGATCCGGGCTTGCTGCGCGCCGCCCGCTCGCTCGGCGCGCCCGAAACGCGGCTTCTGACGGCGGTGGTCCTGCCCTGCGCGCTGCCGACCATCGTGGTCGGCCTGCGCACCGCGATCGGCGTCTCCTTCTACACTTTGGTCGCGGCGGAGCTCGCGGGCACCTTTGCCGGCCTCGCCTATCGCATCGACATCGCCCACCAGAACATGCAGATCGGCCAGATGATGGGCGGGCTGATCATGCTCGGCCTGATCTCGGCAGTCGCCGACCGGGCCTTTGCGGGCCTCGCCAAGCGCGCCGTCTGGTGGGGCTGAGGCCGCGCGCCGGCGGAGCGGGACCGGCGCCTCTTGTGGCCGCGCCGGGCGCCCGGTAGAAAGCGCGAGCCTCTCCGCCCACCCGCCAACAATCCGGACCAGGCGTTTGCCACAGAATGACCGGGTCTCGACCGGCCCCGACGCGCCGGGGAACGGGCGAGGTCGCGACCTTTCGAGGGACGATCGTTCGCCATGGGACCGCAGGCGCGCGCTGCCTCTCGCCTGGGCCGAGCCGTCCTGGATCCTGGACGGGCTGCTCGGCTGCGGCGCGCAGCTCGGCGCCTTCGGCCTCTGCACCCTCCCCTTCGCCACGCTGCGCATCCGGGACCGGACCGTTCTGCTGGTGGCCGACAGCCACGGCGGAAAGTCGACCCTCGCTTTGCAGGGCCTGCTGCGCGGCCATGGGGTCCTCGACGACAACATGACCTGGTTCGACCGCCGCGACCGCGCGCTGTTCATCGGCCGCCCGATCATGCTGCGGCGCGACGGCTGGCGCCAGTTCCGCGCCGGCGCGCGCGACCCGAACCTCGGTCCGGATCTGGTCCCCGATCTGGACTTGCGCGTCTTCTCCTATTTCGACGGCGGCGTGCTTGTGCGGGCGCCGCGCGCCGCACCGCTTCTGAGCCCGCACCCGATCGACGTGATCGCCTTCCCCTGGCGCCATCCAATCGATGCCCGCGCGCAGCCGTTCGGCCGGACCGACGGCCGCACCCGCGCCGACGATCTCTATCGCGCCCGCATGCGCCGTCCGCCGGATGCGCGGCAGGCGGCCCTGCTCGACGCCATTTTCGCGCGCGCGGCGCAGGTCGTGGACCTCGTCTATGACGAAGCCGGCGCGGGCATGGCCGCCCTCGCCGCCGTGGTCGACGCCGAGACGGCCGGCCGGCCGTAGCGTGTCGTATCGGCTGCCGCGCCTCAGGGCCGCGGCGCGCCGCCGTCGATACCGGCCCGGATGCGCTCCAGCACATAGGGGAAGAACGGGTTCGACGACATGCGCACCAGCATGTCCACGTCGACGATCAGCGACGCGTATTCCCCCCGCGCGGCGATATCCCCCAGACGGATTCCGAACGCGTCGGCCGGGTCCGGCTCAAGCCCGTAAAGGCCGTCCGAGAGGGGAAACGGCAAGGCGACGTGGGACAGCGAATAGACCTCGTCGGGGAAGGTCAGGCCGAGCGGACGCCGCACGTCGTCGAGCGCGTTCGGCGCGGTGACGCGCACCTCGGTCGCGTCGGTCCCTGGGGCGGCATTGGTCACCACCGCGACCCGGAACGGCCGGGGCGGCGGCGGCAGGAGCCGCTCGATCGCGGTGTCCGCCTGCCGGGTCAGCAATTGCTCGAACGTGGTGTTGCGGTTGATGTCGAACAGAACGAGTTCGCTGCTCGCGTCCGGCAAATGCGCGTGCAGGCCCTCGATCACCGCGCGGGTGCTCACCGTATTGTCGAGCACCGACTGGAAGGTCAGGATCGGCGCCAGCCCCTCCAGCCGCCCGCCCCTCAGATGGCGGCGGATATTGTCCTGCAGCGCCTGGGTCAGGCGATAGGATTCGCGCGCGGCATTGACCGGGAAGGAATTGTATTTGAACGGGTTGAATTCCGGAATGAGGCTGAGCCACGCCGCCTTGGCAAAGGCCGGGATGAAGGCCGGCCACGCCGCGAGCCCGGCGAAGCGCGCGAATTCGGTCACCCCGACCATGGGCGAGAGCAGGACGATGCGGTCCGGCCGGCCCAGCGCGGGATCGTCGAGCGCGTCGAGCGCATGCATCAGGGCCAGCGCACCGCCATTGGAATAGCCGACGATGTGGAGCGGGCGATCCGGCCCGGCGCGGCGGCGGGCTTCGCGCATCGCGAGCCGCGTCGCCGCGCGCCAGTCCTCGTAATCGGCCGCGATCAGCGCGCCCGGGACCGTGCCGTGGCCGGGAAGCCGGATCGACAGCGCGACGAAGCCGTGCTCGGCATAGAGCCGCGCGACATGCCGCAGGCTGTAGGGCGAATCCGTCAGACCATGCAGCAGAACCACGGCGCCGGCCGGCGGGCCGGCCGGCGCCAGCACGAAGGAGCGGTTGAAATCCTGCGCGAACCGGCCGGGATAGATCGGGCTCGCCGCATAATACCGGTTGACCGGGACGTGCTGGCGCGGGGCGAGCTTGTCGGTCACGTCGCGCCGGACCTCGGCGAAGACGGCCGCCTCCGCCGCGAGATAGGCCGCCCAATCCGCGCGGTCGAGCGCCGCTTGGTCGAGTTCCTTCGGCACGAAGGTGTGCCAGAGTTCGAGCGGCGGGCCGCGCTGCGAATCCACCACCCGCACCACCATCACGGTGACGAGCACGACGACGAGCGCCGAAACGAGCCATTTCGCGAGTTTCAGAAGGCGTTTGAGGGCCACGGGCGGGGATCCGGGAAAGCAGGCTTTGCCGGCTCTACAACAAACCCGCGGGCCGGTCGACCGGCGTCCGCCTTGCCGCTGCCTTGCCGGGCGCGTAACCATTTCGCCAAAGGAGACCGCCGCGATGACCGTGAACGCCGCCGTCGACGACGCCGAAATCGCCCGCTTCGACGCGCTCGGCGAGGATTGGTGGGATCCCAAGGGCAAGATGGCGCCGCTGCACGCCATCAACCCGGTGCGGCTCGGCTTCGTGCGGGACGTGCTGGTCCGCCATTTCGGCCGCGACCCGCGCAGCCTGCGCCCGCTGAAGGGGCTGCGCCTGCTCGATATCGGCTGCGGCGGCGGGCTGATGAGCGAGCCGCTGGCGCGGATGGGCGGCGAGGTCACCGGCATCGACCCCGCGCCCGGCAATGTCGATGTCGCGCGCCGCCATGCCGCCGCGACGGGGCTCGCCGTCGATTATCGCGCGGTCACCGCCGGCGAGCTCGACGCCACCGGCGCGCGCTTCGACGTCGTCCTGGCGCTGGAAGTGGTGGAGCACGTGCCGGACGTCGCGGGCTTCGTGCGCGAAGCCGGCCGGCTGGTCGCGCCGGGCGGGGTGCTCGTCGTCTCGACCCTCAACCGCACCGCCAAGAGCTTCGCCCTCGTCATCGTGGGCGCGGAATATGTCCTGCGCTGGCTGCCGCGCGGCACCCACCGCTGGGACCGCTTCGTCACGCCCGACGAATTCGAGGCCGTCCTCGGCGCCGCCGGCTTTTCCCCGACCGAACGGATCGGCCTGGTCTTCGACCCGCTGGGCGGCGCCTGGAAGCTCTCGCCCGACCTCGACGTCAACTATTTCCTCGTCGCCACGCGGGCGGATTAGGACGGGGGAGCGGCCTATCGGGCGCGGAGCGCAGGGGCGATCCGCCAGACAGGAGCGCAGACCCGCCGGCCGCATCAAACGCGCACGGCCCGAATGGGCGAGGCCATGCGGGCCGGCGATCACCCGTTCGCCCCGGGGGGCGGCGGATTTCGGCTATTTGCGCGGCGAGGGATCGTGCGCGTCGCCGCCATGGGAATCGGCCGGGGACATGGTCGTGCCGGGCTGGGCGCTGCGCGCCGGCTTGGCGTTGGAACCGGCATCCTGGATCGCGTCCGCGGCGCTCTTCGCGCCTCCGGTGATGCCGCCGCCGACCGCGCCGATGGCGCCGCCGACCGCACCGCCCACCGGGCCGGCCGCATCGCTGCCGATGGCGGACCCCTTCGCCGCGCCCTGCTGGGCACCCCCGACCACGCCTTGCGCCGCAACCGGGCCGGCGGACACAGCGGCGACGCCGATCAAGGCGGCAAAAATCTGAGCCTTCATGCTGATTTCTCCCTTTGAGGAGAAGAACCGGGGCGCGGCGCAAAGGTTCCCCCGCGCGCCTTCGGCCCGCGCCAAGGTTTCGCCCGCGCGAACACCTTGAGGCGCGGCGCGGCGGGGCCGCACGATCCCGAAAAACCCTCCCCTCAGCCGAGAAAACCGATCCAGCGCCCGGCGAACACCGCGCCGGCCCAGAGGAGGAGCGAGACCAGGGCCGCCGCCTTCAGCCGCAGCGAGACCGCGCCGCGCGCCATGAGCCGCCGCCAGTCCGGCCCGAGGCGCAGCAGGAGCGCGTTCGCGATGCCGAGCCCGACGAGCGCCAGCTTGGCGAGGAAGGCCGGGTTCTGCGCATAGGCGACCGGCCGCACGGAGAACAGAGCGAAGCCCGTGAGCACGGCGAGCAGCAGCCCGGCCGCCGCCACCCGCACCAGCGGCGGGGCGAGCACCGCCGGGCTCGCCGCCGGAAACAGGCCGAGCAGGCGCAGGTCCAAAGTCGCGATGGCGCCGACCAGCAGCGCCAGAGCGAAGATGTGGGCGGCGTTCACCGCCGCATAGAGCGCCACCTCCTCCCGCAGCAGCACCGCCCCGGGCCAGTCCGACAGCGCCTCCAGCCCGGCCATGGTCACTTCTTCTGGATGCGCTCGGGATAGATGTCATAGACCTTGGCGCCGACCGTGAGGCGCACCGCCTTCAGGCGCTTCTCGGCCGCATCCTGCGACCGGTTGCCCAAAGCGGTGACCGTGTCGCCGACCTTGGCCGAGCCCTCGACGAAGCCGGCCCGGCGGGTCTGGCTGGGATTGCCGAGTTCCACCGTCCAGACGCCGTCGGCGGTTTCCAGCTTCAGCGTGGGATGGGGCGGGCCGATATAGAGGTCGGCGATGCGGCCCGTCAGCTCGATCTGGTCGGCCGCCGCCCAGGACCAGCCGTGATGCGCCGCCGCGCCGCCCGCCAGGCCGGTCACCCCCAGAAGCGCCGCGCCGAACGCGGCGGGCGCCGCGCGTGACATACGTGTCGTCATGGTCGATCTCCTCGCTGACCGCACGCCGGCGGCGCCGATCATCGCGCGTTCAACGCCGGAGCGCGCGGCGGGGATCACGGAACACGCAGGTTTGACCGCGGCCCGCGCCGGCCGCCGCGTGCGGCGCGATGCCGCCAATGCGCGCGGCCGGCCGGCCCGGTAAGTTGGCCGCCGTTTCGACCGGCGCGAAAACTTCTGTTTTCACCCGGCGCCCCGCCCTCTAGAAGGCCGTCATGGCGCTCATCGACCTCGCCAATCCGACCCGTTTCCTCGCCTGGTCCGGGCGCGTCCTGCCCTGGCTCGCCGGGACGGCGGCGCTCGGCCTCGCGGCGGGCCTCGCCCTCGCCTTCCTCGCCCCCGCCGACTACCAGCAGGGCGACACGGTCAAGATCATGTACATCCACGTGCCCTTCGCCTGGCTCGGCATGTTCGGCTATGCGATGATGGCGGCCTCCGCCCTCGGCATCCTGGTCTGGCGCCATCCTCTGGCGGACGTCGCGCACAAGGCGGCCGCGCCCATCGGTGCCACCTTCACCTTTCTCTGCCTCGTCACCGGCGCGCTCTGGGGCCGGCCGATGTGGGGCACCTATTGGGTGTGGGACGCGCGGCTGACCTCGGTCCTGGTCCTGCTCCTGCTCTATCTCGGCCTGATCGCGCTGCGCGCGGCGGTCGACGATCCCGGCCGCGCGGGGCGGGCGGCGGCGGTGCTGACCCTGGTCGGCGTGGTCAATCTGCCGATCGTGAAATTCTCGGTCGACTGGTGGAACACCCTGCACCAGCCGGCCTCGGTGTTCCGCATGGACGGGCCGACCATCGCGCCGTCTCTGCTCTGGCCGCTCCTGGTCTGCGCCTTCGGCTTCACCGCTCTGTTCCTGGCCCTGCACATGCTCGCCATGCGCACCGAGATCCTGCGCCGCCGGGTCGAGGTGCTCGAGGCGCGCGCCGCGGCGGAGGCGACCGCGTGATGGCGCACGCGCTCTTCATCGCCGCCGCCTACGGCATCGCCGCGCTCGGCCTGATCGTGCTGACGCTCTATCTGATCGCCGACAATCGCGCCCAGCGGCGGGCGCTGGCGGAGCTGGAGGCGCGCGGCGTGCGCCGGCGCTCGGAAGGCCGGGGCGCATGAGCGGTCCCTCCGCAGACCGGCCGTCGCGCCACCGGCTTCTCCTGCTCGTCCCGGTGATGGTGTTCGCCGCTCTGGCCAGCCTGTTTTTGGTGCGCCTGTTCGCCGGCGACCCCTCGCGCATTCCGTCCGCTCTGATCGGACGACCCGCGCCGCAGCTCGATCTGCCGCCGCTGGCGGGCCTGGCTGTGGACGGGCGCCCGGTGCCGGGCCTGTCGCCGGGCGCCTTCGCCGGCCGCGTCACCCTGGTCAATGTGTGGGCGTCGTGGTGCGCGCCATGCCGCGAGGAGCACCCGCTCCTGATGGCACTCGCACGCGATCCCCGGCTCGCGGTGGTCGGCATCAATTACAAGGATTCGCCGGACAATGCCCGGCGCTTTCTCGGCCAATACGGCCTGCCCTTCGCGGCGGTCGGGGTCGATCCAACCGGCCGCGCGGCCATCGATTGGGGCGTCTATGGCGTGCCCGAGAGCTTTCTGGTCGCCCCGGACGGCACGATCGCCCGCAAATTCGTCGGCCCGCTGACGCCCGAGAGCGTGAAGGACGTCCTGCTCCCGCTGGTGGCCACGCTCAGCGCGGCGCCTCCGGCGCGGTAGCTCCCGCCGCGGGTTCGGGGTCCTTCAATTCGTAGCGCGCCATCAGGGGCGCCTGCGCGAAGGCGAACAGGAAGGTCAGCGGCAGATAGCCGAAGGTCTTGAAGCTGACCCAGGTGTCGGTCGAGAAATTGCGCCACACGATCTCGTTCAGCACCGCCATCACCAGGAAGAACACCCCCCAGCGCAGGGTGAGGATCCGCCAGCCCTGCGCCGTCAGCCGCATCATGCCGTCGAACACGTAGGGCAGGAGCGGCTTGCGCAAAGCGAGGCCGCCGAGTAGCGCCACGCCGAACAGCGCGTTCACGAGGGTCGGCTTGAGCTTGATGAAATGGTCGTCCTGGAGCACCAAAGTCAGGGTGCCGAACACCATCACCACGAGAGCGGAAATCAGCGGCATGACGGCGATGCGCCGCGCCAGCACCCACATCGCGCCGAGCGCCACCACGGTCGCCACCATGAACAGCCCGGTGGCGAAATAGATGCCGCCATAGGAGTTTCCGGCGAAGAACAGGACCAAGGGGCCGAGTTCGAGGGCGATCTTGAGGCCCGGGCTCATCGTGCGCGCGCGGGCGGGAACATCATGCGTCATGGAACAACCTCTGCCCTCTTCTGCCGGTCCGGCGCGGCGCGATCAAGACCAATCAGCGCCCGAGGCGGAGACAGGCGACGATGTCCGGCCCCTCCGAAACGGTGCGCGCCTCCAGCCGGTTGGCGAGCCGCCGGAGCCCCGGACCGGGCCGGCCGGCATCGCGCCGATGCGGGTTCGGCAGCATCACCGCGAGCAGCGCCGCCTGGTCGGCATCGATCTGTCCGGGATCGATGCGGAACGCCCGGCGCGCCCCCGCCGCGATGCCGAACGTGCCGTCCGGCCCCCATTCCGCGATGTTGAGATAGATCTCCATCAGCCGCCTCTTGCTCAAGACGAGGTCGAGCCAGAGCGCGAGCGGCAGCTCCAGCCCCTTGCGGATGAAGGAGCGCGAATTCCACAGGAACAGATTCTTGGCGGTCTGCATCGGGATCGTCGAGGCGCCCCGCGCCTCCTCGATCTCGTCGTCGGCGCGGGCGATGGCCGCCTGGATCTCCTGCAGGTCGACGCCCCAATGGGAGCAGAAGCGGGCATCCTCGGAGGCGATCACCGTCCGCACGAGCACCGGGGACACGTCCTCGATCGGCACCCAGACCCGCTCCACCCGCTCGCCCGTCACCCAGCGCCACAGCATCAGCGTCGAGATCGGATTGACGACGAGATAAGCGATGGTGAGCGCGAACGGCAGCAGCGCCACCAGAACCACTCCTGCCGCAACGATCCTGAGGCGCCGCATTCCGCGTCCTTCCCGTTTGCCTGATAACGGCCCAGCCGAAGCTCCGGTTCCATGGCCGCACGCACTGCCCTTGACCCGCGCGGGCGCTTGGGGCACGCCCAAGGTCGGGCTCAACTCTTCGTGACGACGCCGTGACCGAACCCACTTTCTCCGCACAGATCGGCGCCGCCGCAACCTTGACGGAGGCCCGTCTCGCGCGCGCCCTCGCCGCCGCCCCGCTGGCGGGCGAGCGGCTGCGCCCTGAGCGGCTGCTCGACGCCATGCGCCATGGCAGCCTGGCCGGCGGCAAGCGCCTGCGCCCGTTTCTGGTGATCGAGACCGCCGGCCTGTTCGCGGTCGCACCGGACGCCGCCGCGACCGCCGCGGCAGCGATCGAATGCGTGCATTGCTATTCGCTGATCCACGACGATCTTCCCGCGATCGACAACGACCTCCTGCGGCGCGGCCGGCCGACCGTGCATGCCGCCTTCGACGAAGCCACCGCGATTCTTGCGGGGAACGCGCTTCTCACCCTCGCCTTCGATCTTCTGGCCAGCCCCGAAGCGCATCCCGATGCCGAGGTGCGGATCGCGCTCGTTCGGACACTGGCGCGGGCCGCGGGGGTCGGCGGCATGGTCGGCGGGCAGATGCTGGACCTCGCGGCGGAGGGGCGGTTCGCCGCCGGGGCGCCGCTCGCCCTCGCGCTGTCGGAAATCCGCGACCTCCAGGCGATGAAGACCGGCGCGCTGCTCGCGGCCGGGGTCGAGATGGGCGCGCTGCTCGGACGCGCCGAGCCGGAGGCGCACGACGCCCTCGCCGCCTATGGACGGGCGATCGGTGCGGCGTTCCAGATCGCCGACGATATCCTCGATCTCGAAGGCAGCGCCGAGGCGATGGGCAAGGCGGTGGGCAAGGATGCCGGCGCCGGCAAGGCCACGATCGTCGCGGCCCTGGGGCGCCAGGCGGCCGGCGAACTCCTCGCCGCCTTGGTCGACGCGGCAGAGACGGCGCTGGCGCCGTTCGGCCCGCGTGCCGCCGTGCTGGCCGAGGCGGCGCGGTTCGTCGCCGCGCGGCGGAACTGACCGCCGCTTCGCCCCGCCGGCACCGGCGTGCTAGGCTTTGCAGGTTGGAGCGGACCGGATTTCGCCCCAGCGCATTCGCCCTCCCGTCGAGGGGAGAGGACGCGCCGGCGCGATCTGGATCGCCGCGCCGCCGCTTCTCTCGGGACTGAACGCCTTGCCTGGTGCGCCGTGACCGATCGCATGCTTCGCCTCCCGCTGGACCGCCGCACCTTCCTCGCCGCCGCGGCGCTCGCTCCGCTCGGCGCCGGGCGGGCGCTCGGCCAGGTGCCCGCCTCCGGACAGGTCGATGTCGTGATCGTCGGCGCGGGCGCCGCCGGCATCGCCGCGGCGCGGCGGGTCGCAGCGGCGGGCCGGACCTATGCGCTGCTCGAAGCGTCGAGGCAGGTCGGCGGCCGTGCCGTCACCGACACGGCGCTGTTCGGCCGCCCGTTCGATCTCGGCGCCTTCCGCCTTTATAACCCGCTGACCAATCCCCTCGTCGAACTCGGCAGCGCCGCGGGCGCGGATCTGGCGCCCGCGCCGGATTCGGCGCGGCTGTATGTCAATGGCCGCGAGGCCCGCGAAGGCGATTACGAGGATTTCGTCGCCAGCGTCCGGCGCGGCGAGCGCGCCATCGTCGCGGCGGGCGATGCCGGACGCGACCTTCCGGCGGGGCGCGTTCTGCCCGATCTCGGCCCCTGGGCCGCCACCGCCGGCTTCGTCCTCGGCCCCTATCATTGCGCCAAGGAACTCGACCAGGTGTCGAGCGTCGACGTCTCCCGGGCCGAAGCCCGCGACGGCAGCGCGGTCGCCCGCGACGGGGTCGGGGCGCTGGTGGCGCGGCTCGCGGCGCCGCTCGCGGTGCGATACGAGACCGTGGCGAACGCGGTGGATCTCGGCGCCCGCCTCGCCCAGGTCGCCACCAACCGGGGCACGGTATCCGGACGGGTGGTGATCCTCGCCGTGCCGCCCTCGCTGATCGCGGCGGGCAAGCCGCGGGTCACACTGCCCGCGCGTGCCCGCGCCGCGGTGGAACGCATCACGCTCGGCGCCTTCGACCACATCGCCTTCACGCTGCCGGGCAATCCCCTGCGCCTGCCGGACGACGAACTCGTCTACGTGAAGGCGCAGGAGGCCCGCGGCTTCGCTCTGGTGGCGCGGCTCGGCGGCTCCGACATCCACATGCTGGAAATCGGGGGCGCCTTGGCCCAGCAGCTCGCGGCCGGCCCGCCGCAGACCGGCGCCGCCTTCCTCACCGAGGCGCTCACCCGCGAATTCGGCGCCAGCCTCGCCGCCAAGGTCGGCAAGGTGCATCAGACCCGCTGGACCAAGGCACCGTTCGCGCTCGGCGCCTTCTCCTGCGCGCTGCCCGGCGCCGGCAATCTGCGACGCGCCTTCACGGAAGTCGTCTCCGGCCGCCTCCTGTTCGCGGGCGAGCACGCCCACGAGACCCAATGGGGCACGCTCAACGGCGCCTGGGCCTCCGGCGAGCGCGCCGGCGCACAGGCGCTCCGCCTGCTCGGGGTCGGCAATGCGGCGCGCCTGTCCCCCTGATCAGCCGGCGGGCTGCAGCGTCTCCAGGAAGCGCACCGCTTCGCCGGCGGACGGACCGGTCAGTTCGCCCTCCCACATCACCTTGTGGCCGCGCACGAAGGTCCCGACCGGCCAGCCCGTGACCTCGGTCCCGTCATACGGCGTCCATTTCGACCGCGAGGCGATCCAGTCATGGGTGATGGTCGCGCGCCGCTTGAGGTCGACCACGGTGAAGTCCGCGTCGTAGCCGACCGCGATCCGTCCCTTGCAGGCGATGTTGAACAGGCGGGCCGGGCCGGCGCTGGACAGGTCGACGAAGCGCTGGAGCGACAGGCGGCCGTGCGCGACATGGTCGAGCATCAACGGCACCAAAGTCTGCACCCCGGTCATGCCGGACGGGCTCTCGGGATAGGGCTTGGCCTTTTCCTCCAGCGTATGCGGGGCATGGTCAGAGCCGAGCACGTCGACCACGCCCTGCGCGATCCCGTCCCACAGCGCCGCCTTGTGCCGGGCGTCGCGCACCGGCGGGTTCATCTGGGCGCAGGTGCCGAGCCGGTCGTAGCAATCGGGCGCGGTCAGCGTCAGATGATGCGGCGTCACCTCGAGCGAGGCCACGTCGCGATGCCCGGCGAGATAGGCGATCTCCTCGGCGGTCGTCACGTGCAGGACATGGACCCGGGCGCCCAGTTCGCGGGCGAGGGTGACGAGACGCCGCGTCGCGATGAGCGCGGCCTGTTCGTCGCGCCAGACCGGGTGCGAGGCGGCATCGCCGGGAACGCGGAGGCCCTTGCGCTCGGTGAGGCGCGGCTCGTCCTCGCAATGGAACGCCGCGCGACGGCGGATCACTTTCAGGATCGCGCGCACGCCGGGATCGTCGGCGACCAGGAGCGAGCCGGTCGAGGAGCCGATGAACACCTTGATTCCCGCAGCGCCCGGCAGGCGCTCCAGTTCGGCGAGGTCGGCGACATTCTCGTGGGTCCCGCCGACATAAAAGGCGAAGTCGCAATGCATCCGCCGCGTGCCGCGCGCCACCTTGTCGGCCAGCGCCTCGGCATTGGTGGTCTGGGGATTGGTGTTCGGCATCTCGAACACCGCCGTCACGCCGCCCATCACCGCGGCGCGCGAGCCGGTCTCGAGGTCTTCCTTATGCTCCAGGCCCGGCTCGCGGAAATGCACCTGGGTGTCGATGACGCCCGGCAGAACGTGCAGCCCGGTGCAGTCGACGGTCTGCCCCGCTTGGGCCGCCGACAGGCTGCCGATGGCGCGGATCTGGCCGCCCGCGACGCCGACGTCGCGCACCGCCGCGCCGTCCGGAGTGACGACGGTGCCGCCTTTCAAGAGAAGGTCGAAGGTATCCGTCATATCCGAAGGCTCACTTGAGAGGGACCTTCCGGGGCTTTAAGTCTCTGTCTGGCTTCTGACAAGGACCGGACCATGCCCATCGCCGTTCTCGCCGACCGCGCCGTGCTCCGGATCTCCGGGCCCGAGGCGCGGCATTTCCTCCACAATGTGGTGACCTGCGACGTCGCGGCCCTGCCCGAGGGCGGCGCCCGCTTCGGCGCGCTGCTGACGCCGCAGGGCAAGATCATCGGCGATTTCCTGCTCTATGGCGCCGGCGCCGATCTGTTTTTGATCGACGCGCCGCGCGCCCTCGCCGCCGACCTCCTCAAGCGGCTCACGCTCTACCGCCTGCGCTCCAAGGTCGATCTGGCGCCCGCCGACGAGCTTGCGGTCGCCGCAATCTGGGGCGACACGCCGCCGCCGGACGGCGCGCCGGCCTTCGCCGATCCGCGGCTCCCCGCTCTGGGCGCCCGGCTCGTCCTGCCGCGCGCGGAAGCGGCGGCGCTGGACGGCGACGCCGACGCCTACGAGGCGCACCGGATCGCGCTCGGCATCCCCAAGGGCGGCGCCGACTTCACTTATGGCGACGCCTT
The DNA here is from genome assembly GCF_004346185.1 of Aquabacter spiritensis. GTDB lineage: Bacteria > Pseudomonadota > Alphaproteobacteria > Rhizobiales > Xanthobacteraceae > Aquabacter > Aquabacter spiritensis. Next base: position 68,303 of record NZ_SMAI01000005.1, read on the forward strand.
CCCCCACGAGACCGACATGGACCAGCTGGGGGGCGTCGATTTCCGCAAAGGGTGCTATGTCGGCCAGGAAGTGGTGAGCCGCATGCAGCACCGCGGCACCGCCCGGACCCGCGCCGTGATGGCGCTGTTCGACGCGGCGCCCGAGGGCGGCGCCGAGATCCTCGCCGGGGAAAAATCGGTCGGGCGGATCGGCTCCTCGGCCGGGGGCACGGGGATCGCGCTCGTCCGGCTCGACCGTGCCGCCGATGCGGCGGCGGCCGGCGTGCCGCTCGTCGCGGCGGGGATCGAGGTCACGCTGAAGAAGCCGGACTGGGCGAGCTTCGACCTCGTCCCGGCGGAAAAGAAGGGGCCGGGACCGCATTCGGTCTGACCGCCCCGAGACAGAGAAAGAAAAGAGACGCCGCGATGCGCCCCGCTTTGCTCCACCCCGACGGCCTGCACCGCTGCCCCTGGTGCGGCACCGACCCGCTCTATGTCGCCTATCACGACGAGGAATGGGGGGTGCCGGAGCGCGAGTCGCGGGCGCTGTTCGAAAAGCTGCTGCTCGACGGCTTCCAGGCCGGCCTCGCCTGGATCACCATCCTGCGCAAGCGCGACAATTTCCGCCGCGCCTTCGACGGGTTCGAACCCGAGCGGATCGCCCGCTACGGCCCCGACAAGGTCGCCGCCTTGATGGCGGACGCCGGCATCGTGCGCAACCGCGCCAAGATCGAGGGCACGGTGCTGTCCGCCCGGGCCTATCTCGACCTGCGGGAGAAGGGCGTCGACTTCTCGCATTTCATGTGGGAGAGCGTGGACGGAACGCCGCTGGTGCGCCGGCCCGCGGCCCTCTCGGACATCCCCGCGGAAACGCCGGCCTCGAAGGCCCTCTCGAAACGCCTGAAGGCCGCGGGCTTCAAATTCTGCGGGCCGACCATCGTCTATGCCGCGATGCAGGCCTGCGGCCTCGTCAACGACCATCTCGCCGACTGCCACCGGGCGCCGCCGGCATGATGCGGCCCGGCCCCCGGCCGCCCTGCGCTGGACGCGGGGCGGAATCTGTGCCGATGCTCGCCGCACTTCTCGGGGAGAAGTGGGAATGCTGATTTGCGTGCTGGGATCCCAATCGCCGTTCGCGGTGTTGGGCGTGCATATCGTGAGGACCATCGCGGCCTTCGTCCTCAACGATTTCCACTATGTCCACGCGACCACGATGGCGCAGCTCAACGAGGCCTGGCAGAGCCGCAACGATCGGCCCGTCGTGTTGTATTCCGACTATCTCGAGCCGCGGCTGGTGGACATCCTGGTCAAGTCCGGGGCGCCGATGGTCTGGTTCCTCGACGATCTTCAGGATTGCGCGCTCTATTGCGCCAAGGCCCGCGACGTCGAACTGCGCCTCGGCGTGGTGTTCACCATCCAGAGCCTGTGCAGCTTCGCGCGCTTCATTCCCCAGCCCTTCATCACGCGGCTGTGGCGCCCCGGCCCGCGGGCGACGCTCGGCCCCCTGGTGCGCAAGATCGCCGAAGGCTACCAGCTCGACGCGACCGACGATCTGGTGGCGCGGGTCTGCCAGCACCTCACCGGCGGCGCGGAAGAGGCGGAGGCGGCTTTGGTCGAGGACCAGATCCGCAAGATCGTCGCGACCGCTCTGCCGATCGGCGCCCATGCGAGCCTGCCGCGCAGTGAGCAGATGATGTTGAAGGACGTGCTGGGGGGTTATTCCGCCCTGTTCGGCGATCATCCGACGAAATTTCGCTGGCCGGTGTCCTTCTTCATCAGCGGATCGCCGCCCCACGCGCCCGTTCTCGGCCCCATCGACATGACCGGCCCGGCGCGCTGTCTGCTGTTCGGGCCGCAGCTCAGCCTGCCGGAAGGTCGCTGGGTCGCCCATGCGGCGTTCGCCGTGAGCGAGAATTATTCCGGCAACATATTGAAAGTCGACGTGGTTTCAGCTGGCAAGGTGGCGGCCGAAGCGGTCGGCGACCTGCCCGCGGACGGGCGCTTCGCGGTGTCCATCCCGTTCGAGAACGTCTCGAACATGTTCCCCGTCGATCTGCGAATCATGATGATGTCCGGCGCCATCGAAGGCACGTTCGAACTGCTCCACGCTTGGCTTGAACCCTTGGCGCTCGCCGATCCGGCCCATGCCGAACCGCCCCAGCCGGTACGATCGCGCCGCCCCCGCCGGCGCGCGGACGGGCGGCGCTTTTGACAAAAACCATCCATCCGTATCATCTGCCGGTGCTGCGGGCAGCGACCGGAATGCCTCCGGTGCGGCCCGCCGGTCCGCTTTCACGTGCCGGCCCCGGCCGGCATCAGCAGTTTCGGGCGCCCGACGCCCCCCGGCGAAACGGACCGTCCGATGAGATCCAACCTGTGGTCAAGCATGCTCCATAAAGCGCTCCTGGCCGATAGCGGCCGTGTCCTGGATGTTCGGGTGTCGCAAGATATCGACGTCTATGCCTGGCAGAACGCCATTCGTCGGCGGGCCAAGGCGGTCCATCTCGGCGGAACCACCATGCTCGCGCGGTCCCTCGGCCGCTATCTGATGTTTCTCGACGCCGAGGATGTCGGCTTCGCCCCGCACATCCTGATGGACGGTTTCTGGGAAAGCTGGATCACCCGCTTCATGGTCTCGCGGATCCAGCCCGGCATGGTGGTGGCGGATATCGGTGCCAATTTCGGCTATTACACGCTTCTCATGGCCGACCTCGCCGGCCCGGGCGGCAAGGTCCTGGCGTTCGAGCCCAACACAAAGGTGGTCGCCGCCCTCGCAAAGTCGGTGGCGGTGAACGGCTATTCGGCCACGGTGCAGATCGAGCAGGTTGCGGTCTCCGACCGGAGCGGAGAGACCTGCCTGTTCGTCGTCCCGCCGGGCGAACCCAAGAACGGCTATCTCGTCCCCGCGACCGCACGCACCCGCCACCCGGACGCCACCGAAGTTCCGGTCCGCAAGCTCGACGATTATATGGCGGCGCACCCGCGCCTCGACTTCATCAAGATCGATGCGGAAGGCGCCGAGGAGCGCATCTTCGCCGGCATGACCGCCTTGCTGGAACGCGACAGGCCCGAAATCCTGCTCGAATTCAACGCCCAGCGCAGCGCCGATGCCGCGCTCTTCCTCGACCTCCTCGCGGGCTATTATGGCCGGGAATTCCAGACCATCGACCATCTCGGCAACCTCAAGCCCGTCACGCGCGAACAATTGCTGACCGAACAATACGGGGTGGATTGGATGCTGTTCCTGAACCCGAAGGGCGCCTGAGGCGATCGCGCTTTGTCTCGCCGCCGCCCGCCTTTGTCGCCGATCTGAGAGGATTCATGGCCGCCCGACGCATCCTGCTCGAAACCGACAACCTGACTTTGCCGACCGGGACCGGCATCGCGACCTATGCCCTCAACCTCGCGACCACGCTGAAGACCCTGGGATATGTGCCGGACGCGCTGATCGGCGTGCGTCAGTCGCTCTCCTCCAAGGACCCGGTGCTCAACCGGATGAGCTTCTATGATCCCCGCGCCGGCGAAAAGCCGCCGCTGGCGACCAAGATCAAGACCTATTTCCGCTACCGCTTCGGCGAGCCCTTCGGCGTCGGGGCCGTGCCCTTGATGCGGGCGCCCGCGGTCATCGATCCCAATGCCAGCCGCTTCGAGCCGTTCGACCGGATCCACACCGTATCCCGCCTCTCCGACCGTGCCCGCGGCCATTTCAAGATTCACGGCCGCACGCTGCTGGTGAAGCCGGACACGGCGCCGGACGTGTTTCACGCGACCCAGGCGATGCCGGTCCACATTGCCGGCGTGCCGAACCTCTACACGATCCACGATTTGATCCCGATGCGGCTGCCCTACACGACGCTCGACAACAAGAAATACATGCTCAAGCTGCACCGGCACCTGGCGGCCAAGGCGGACCACATCGTCACGGTCTCCGAGAATTCCAAACGGGACATCGTCGAATTCCTCGACATTCCCGAGGATCGCGTCACCAACACCTACCAGGCCGTCTCGCTGCCCGACCATCTGGTCCAGCGGCCGATCGACGAAGTCGCGGACGATCTCGAAAGCCTCTACGGCCTCGCGCCCCAGGGCTATTATCTGTTCGTCGGCGCGATCGAGCCGAAGAAGAATGTCGGCCGGCTGGTCGACGCCTTCGCCGCGTCCGGGACGCGCCGCCCGCTGGTGATCGCCGGCAATGCCGCCTGGATGGCGGAGGACGACATCCGCAAGATCGACGACGAGCGCTTCCTGCAGCACGTCATGCACGAACGCCGCATCACGCCGACACGGCGGGTCCGCCGCCTGTCCTACGTGCCGTTCGAACATCTCATTTCCTTGATCCGCGGTGCGCGCGGGCTGATCTTTCCATCGCTCTACGAGGGCTTCGGCCTTCCCGTTCTGGAGGCGATGCTGCTCGGCACGCCGGTCATCACCTCGAACGTCTCCTCTTTGCCGGAAGTCGCCGGCGACGCCGCCCTGCTGGTCTCCCCCCACGACACGATGGAATTGTCCAAGGCGATCCGCCGGCTCGACAAGGACGACGACCTGGCGGCGGACCTCGCGGAACGCGGCCGCAAGCAGGCGGCTTTGTTCGGCCCGGACGCCTATCGCAGGCGCGTTCAGGCGCTGTATGACCGCGTCCTGCGGGGCTGAGCGGAGTCGGCTGGGCGCAGCCCGCCACGCTTGAGCCCGATTCGCCGCGCAGGGTCATACCGCCGACAGCGAAATCGCATTTCAAGGGCGAACCGAATAAAGACAGGTCCACCGACCGCATGAGGCAGTTTTGGCGAGGGCGGCCGATAAGGGAGCGAACATGCGGTCTCGGGACGCTTTTCTGATGCTGCGCACAGGCTTCGCACGCCAGCGCAATATCTTCAGGGCCCTCCTGATCCGCGACCTGATGACCCGCTTTCGACGCGAAGGTCTCGGCTTTGCCTGGCTCGTGCTCGAGCCCGCACTCTTGATTGTCATCGTCATCGGAATCTGGAGCGTGCAGTACGGGAGCACGTCCCACGGGGTGGGGATCGTGCCCATGGTGCTGACTGGCTACGGCTTTCTCACCGTCTGGCGTCACATTCTCGGTCGATCCAATTTCGCGCTGCGCGGCAGCATCGACCTCAAATATCATCGCGAGGTCCAGTATGGCGACATCATTCTGAGCCGGTACCTGCTCGAAATCGGTGGCACATTCCTAGCTTTTTGGACCGTCTATCTCGCCTGCATGCTGCTCGGCATGACGGAACCAATTCAGGACCTCTTCACCTTTTGCCTGGCCTGGGTCCTGATGGCGGCATTCAGCATCGGCTTCGGTCTGAACATCGTTGCCATTACCGAGTTGTGGGAGACGAGCGAGCGTTTCATTCCGCCGCTCATGTATGCCACGCTGCCATTCACCGGCGTCTTCTTTTTGGTGGAATGGCTGCCCCAGAGGGCGCAGGACGTCGTGGTCTGGTCGCCTTTGGTCAATGCCGTGGAGCTTTTGCGCGCGGGATATTGGGGCCAGTCCTTCGTATCCCATGCCGATATCGGCTATCTCACCCGCGCATCGATCATCACCCTCGCTATCGGCTTGGGACTGATGGAAGTGGCCAAGCGGCGGATCAAGTCGCCGAGCTGACGCGGCAAACTGGAAGCGCCGGGCGCCCATCCGGCAAGATGCACCAGCGCCGAAACCATCTCGCAAAGTCGGGCGATCCTCGTTAGGAAAGCGCCGGATCCGGCCCGCACGGTCCGGACCGATCGAACCACCCGGAGCGCCCGAAGGCCGGCGGGAGACGACATGACGAACGTTGGACAGCTCTCGGGCGACGATCTCCTCGTCGTCACCGGAGGCGCGGGCTTCATCGGCAGCAATGTGGCGCGCCATTTTGCGCAGGCCGGCGCGCGGGTCGTGGTGAGCGACCGCTTCGGCACCTCGACGAAATGGAAGAACCTCGTCGGTGTCGAGCTGCACGACCTCCTCGCGCCGGATGCGCTCGGGCCGTTCCTGGCGCGCAACGCCGACCGCATCCCGCTGGTCATCCATATGGGGGCGATTTCCTCCACCACGGAGGCCGACGTCGACCGCATCGTGCGCGACAATGTCCGCGCCACGCTCGATCTCTTCGACTTCTGCCAGGCCAACGGAACGCGGCTGATCTATGCCTCGTCGGCCGCCACCTATGGCGGCGGCGAGCAGGGCTTCTCCGACCGGAGCGAGGCCTGGTATCTCAGGCGCCTCGCCCCGCTCAATGCCTATGGCTGGAGCAAGCAACTGATCGACATGCGGATCTGCAAGCAGATGGCGCAGGCCGCCGGGCCGCAATGCGCCGGGCTGAAATTCTTCAACGTCTATGGCCCGGGCGAGAACCATAAGGGCGAGATGCGCTCGGTGGTCACCAAGATCACCCCGCTCATCCGCGCCGGCGAGACGGTCGAATTGTTCAAGTCGTACAAGGAGGCCTATCCCGATGGCGGCCAGAAGCGCGACTTCGTCCATGTCGGCGATTGCGTCCGGGTGATCGACTGGCTGGCGTCCCATCCCGACGTGTCGGGTCTGTTCAATGTCGGCACGGGCACCGCCCGCAGCTTCGCCGAGCTGGCGGCCGCCACCTTCGCAGCCCTCGGGCAGGCGCCGCGCATCCGCTATGTCGACATGCCGGAAATCCTGCGCGGGCGGTATCAATATTACACGCAGGCCGATCTCTCGCGCCTGCGGGAGGCGGGGTATGACGGCGCCATGACCTCCATCGAAGACGGCATCGCCGCTTATATGCGGGTCTGGCGCCCGGACTGAGGGCGCCGATCCGTCCCGTCAGCCGCCGATCGCCGCGATCACGGCTTCGACGTCGGTCACCACCGCGACGTTCTGCAAGGCGTAATTGACCGACGCTGCGTGCCATTCCGCATTCATGGTGGAGCAGGCATCCTCCGGCACCACCATGAAATAGCCCTTGTCCGCGCCGGTGCGAGCGGTGTGCTCGATCGACATGTTGGTCCAGGCCCCGGTGACGATGACGACGTTGCGGCCGAGGGCCTTCAGCACGGTCTCGAGCCGGGTTCCCTCCCAGGCGCTCATGCGCTGCTTTTCGACGATGTGGTCGCCCGGCTGGGCCTCCAGACCCGGCACCGGCGCCGCGCCCCAGCCGCCCCGCACCAGGGCATTGGCATCCGCCAGCCCCTCGAAAAGCGGGGCGTTCATGGTCACGCCCGGCGCGCCCGCCTCGACGACGAACCAGACATGGATCACCGGAATGCCCCGCGCGCGGGCGGTCGCCGCGAGGCGCGCGGCATGGGCGACGGCGTTCTGCTGCCGGCAATGGGCGGGCGCGCCGGAGGCGGCGAAGGCGCCGCCCTCCATCACCACGTCGTTCTGCATGTCCTGGACGATCACGGCGCAGCGCGCGGGATCGAGCCGGTAGCCAGGGGCCGCCTTCTTCACCGGGCCGGCGGGCACGGCGGCCGTCGTGGCGGCCGTCGTGGCGGCCGTCATGGAGGCACCCGGCGCGGGGGGCGCCGTCATGTAGGGCTCGCGCCGCGGGCCGACCTTGGTCTCGACGGCATAAAGCGAGTGCGTCGCCGTGAGGAAGAGCGTGCGCCAGTCCGCCCCGCCCCAGGCGAGATTGCCGACGAGCTCCGGCACCCGCACCTTGCCGATCAGCACACCGTCCGCCGCATAGACCCACACCCCGCCCGGCCCGCACACCCAGACATTGCCCGCGGCGTCGCATTTCATGCCGTCCGGCACGCCGGGCGTGCGGGGGCAGACGATGTCGCCGGCGAAGAGGCGGCCATTGCCGAGCCGGCCATCCGCCTGGACGTCGAACACCCGGATCAGGTGCTGCACCGTGTCGTTGATGTAGAGCCGGTCCTCGGCAGGCGAAAAACACAGGCCGTTGGGCTGCTCGAACAGATAGCGGTCGACCAGAAGCTCGGGTTCGCCACCGCCGGGGGGGATCCGGTAGACGCCCTGGAAGCCGAGCTGGCGGGGCCGTTCGACGCCATAGACCGGCATGCGCCCGTACCAGGGATCGGAGAAATAGATCGCCCCGTCCGATTTCACGCAGACGTCGTTCGGGCTGTTCAGCTCCATGCGCTCGAAATGCGACGCGATCGTCTCGCGCCGCCCGTCCGCCCGCTCGCGCACCAGGCTGGAGGTGGCATGCTCGCAGACGATCAAATCGAGCTGCGCGTCATAGGTCATGCCGTTGCATTTGTTGGACGGGCGCATGACCTCGCGCACGCCGCCGGCATCCCAGCGCCGCCGCACGTCGCCCGGCATGTCGGAGAACAGCAGATACTGGTCGCGCGGATGCCAGACCGGCCCTTCCGTGAAGGTGAAGCCGGAGCCGAGCTGGCGCACCGGCGCCCAGAGGTCGATCAGAGCGGCGAAGCTCGGGCGAACCGCGACATGGGTGGTCATGGCGCCGCCCCGCTCAGGCCGCGAACCAGCTGCGCGCCGGCAGCGACTGCACGACCGGCCCCGGCACCGTCATGTCCATGCGGCCCACCACCTGGCCGTGCTCGATCTTCGCCGGCTTGTCGTGGATCGGCAGCAGGAAGCGCGAACTCCCCAGCAGCTTCTTGATCGCCGCCTTCTCCTGGCGCTTGGAGACGCCGTGATTGCCGGTGGTGCGCGGCTCGTTGGCGTGCAGTTCGTGGAAGGGCGAAACGATCTGGTCGTTGAAATCGTAGATCACGTCGCCGCAGATCGTGGCGCGGCCCTCGATCGTGTCGACATGCACGTTCATCGAGCCCTCGGTATGGGCACCGGCGGCCTCCAGATAGCAGCCCGGGAACAGCTCGACCGGACCCGACAGTTCGAGATCCTCCAGCCGCAGCGCGTCGCGGGTGTGCAGCCGGTCGATCAGATGCTTGATGTCCGGCGCCGGATATTGCGGATGCATCAGGCCCGAGACGGAATATTCCAGCTCGCGGCGATTGATGATCACCGTCGTGTTCATCGGGAAATGCTCGTCCTTGCCGGCATGGTCGATGTGCAGATGGGTGTGCAGCACGTGGCGCACGTCGCCCGGCCGCACGCCGAACTTTGCGAGCTGGTTTTCGATCATGTTCTCGTGGAACTGGAGCCCGCGCATGCCGAGGCTCTCCATGATCTGGTTGTTGCGGTAGCCGGTATCGACGACGATCGGCCAGGGTCCGCCGAGCACGAGAAAGCCGTAGACCGGCACGCGGCGGGTGCGGCCACAATCGCGTCCGAGCACCAGGAAGCTCGATTCCAGCTCGATGTCGCCATAGTCCAGAATCTTGATTTCGAGCGCCATGGGCGCCTCCCTTGGGTTATGCGTCGAGGCGGTAGACCCGTCGCGCGGTTTGCTGGAACACGGCGTCGCGGAGCCCTTCGGGCACCGCCGCGCGATGCGCGTCGATCAGATCGGCATAGGAGGTCCACAGCTTCTCGATCGGGAAATTGGAGCCGAACAGGCAGCGCTCGGCGCCGAACAGCGCCAAGGTCTCGCCGACCACCCGGGCGATATGGGCGGGATCGTTGCGGCGCAGGAAGGTGCCGAGCGCGGAGAGCTTGCTCATCACGTTGGGCTGCGCCGCGAGCCGCGCCATGCCGGCCCGCCACGCCGCGATCCCGTCCGGGGAGAGATCCTCCAGCATGCCGGCATGCTGGAGCACGAAGGTCACGTCCGGGCACGCCGCGGCGAGGCGTGCGGCGTGCGCCATCTGGCCGGCGAACACCTGGAGGTCGAAGCTGAAGCCATAAGCGGCAAGCCGCCCGACATTGGCGATCACCTGCGGGTCGCAGACGAGATCGGCCGCGGCGGCGAAGCGGTAGAGTGGGTTTTCGTGCCAGTGCAGCTGCATCCGCACGCCGCGCACGCGGGGATTTTGGGCGAGCCGGTCGAGCTGCGGGCGCACGTCGCCGACGGTCATGTCGGCATAGGCGACGATCGCGATCGGAAAGCCGCTCGTCTCCGAGGCCTGCGAAACATAGTCCACCTCGTCCATAAACCGGTCGGGCGCCCAATTGGCCTGGACATAAACCGCCTGGGTCGCGCCCGCCGGCCGGCAGTCCGCGAGATATTCCGCGACGGGATAGTCCCGCCGGATCGGCTCGTAGGGGCCGAAGATGCGCGGCTGCATCGGCCCGAGGAGCCAGGGCAGATCTGCCTGCCGCCAGATGTGGAAATGGGAATCGACGAAGCCGGTCATGCCGCTGTGCTGCCTCCGAGCGAGAGAATGTGCCGGCAGATCCGGCCGGTGCTGGCGCCGTCCGACAGGCTGGAGAGGTGCGGTGCGATCAGGCGCAGCGCCTCGGTCTGCGGGCTGAAGTCCGGGTCGGCGGCGAGCGGGGTCAGCCAGTCGATGCGGTGGGCATGGGCCGACAGGCGCGTCACCGCCCGCACCAGCGCCTCCGGATCGCCCCGCTCGAGTCCATCCGACAGCACCAGAACCACGGCGCCGCGCGCATAAGCGAGGAAGCGCGGCACGGCGAGAAACGCCTGCAGCGCGTCGCCGATGCGCGTCCCGCCGTCCCAGTCCGCCACCAGAGCGGAGGCCTCCGCAAGCGCCTGTTCGCGCCGCCGCCGGCGCAGCGCGGGCGTCACCCGCGTCAGCCGCGTGCCGAAGGTGAACACTTCGACGCGCGGCGCGGCGTGGACGAGGGTGTGGGCGAGGGCGAGATTGGCATCGCTGCGCTGCTTCATCGAGCCGGAAACGTCGATCAGCAGCAGAACCGGCCGCGGGCGGGTGACGCGCCGCAGCCGCTTGAGGCGCATCATTTCGCCGTCATGGCGGATCGCCGCCCGCAGGCTGCGGGCGAGATCGACCATGGCGCCGCGCCGCGCCGTGCGGTGCCGGTAGCCGCGCCGCCGGGGGAGCGCGGCCGGCAGCGCACGGCCGAAGCGGCGCAGCGTTTCGCTTTCGCTCAATGTCGCCAGCCGCCGCACGGAGAGAGCCTCGGCGCCGGTCGCCGCCTGCCCGGTCTCGTTGACCGCCTCGCCGATCAGGATTTCGCGCAGCCCGCCTTCGTCCTGCACCGACATCTGCGAATCGGGCTCGAACGTCTCCTCGCCGGGCTCGGCGAGGACGCCCAGAAAATGCTGGTCGAACAGCGCATCGAACAGCGGCCGCTGCTCGGGATGCGGCGCGAGGGTGGCGACCGCCGCGCGGCGGACATGCGCCATGCTGCGCGGACCGAGCAGGGCCACCGCGCTCAGAAAGGTCACGCTCTGCTCGGGCGCGACGGCGAAGCCGTTGCGCCGCAGGAGCGCCGGAAAGGCGAGGAAGGGCCGCGCGCCGGCGGGAAGCGGCCGGGTCATGCGGCGGCGCCCGGAAGCAGCAGAGCGAGGCGCGGGCGCAGATGTGCCATGTCCTCCTCGTCCTTGATGGCGGCGCCGAGCGCGCGGCGGAACGCCTCCGGCCACGGTGCACCGGTGCGCGCCAGAGCGGTCGCGGCCTCCGCCCAGTCGACCGCCTCGGCGACTCCCGGCGGCTTGGACAAAGGCTCGCGGCGCAGCAGGCCGACCGCATGGACCACCGCCCGGGCCGTCCCCTCGGCCACGGCGGACGAACGCAGCATGATGATCTGCGCCTCCCGCTCCGGCTCGGGATAGGCGATGTAGTGATAGACGCAGCGGCGGCGCAGCGCCTCGTGCAGCTCGCGCGTGCGGTTGGACGTGAGCACCACGACCGGCCGCTCGGCGGCACGCAGCGTTCCGCGCTCGGGAATCGAGATCGAGAAGTCGGAGAGGAATTCCAGCAGGAACGCCTCGAATTCGTGGTCGGACCGGTCGATTTCATCGATCAGCAGGACGGTCTGGTCGGGCCGGCGCAGGGCGGTGAGCATCGGCCGCTCGATCAGGAAATCGTCGCGATAGATGTCGAGCGCCTCGCCCTCGCGGGCCTGCCGGATCGCCAGCATCTGGCGCGGATAGTTCCATTCGTAGAGCGCCGCAGCCGCATCGATGCCCTCGAAGCATTGCAGGCGGATGAGCTGGCGTCCCAAAATGCCGGCGAGCGCTTTTGCGGCCTCGGTCTTGCCGACCCCCGGCGCGCCTTCCAAAAGGAGGGGCTTGCCGAGGGCGAGCGCGAGATAGCCGGCGGTCGCGATGCCGTCGTCGGCGAGATACATCGCCGCCTTCAGCGCCTCCGCCAGCCCCTCCGGGCTCGATATGCCGGCGACCGTGGTGCGCAGCGTCATGCCGGCACCGCGACGTCGCGGGGCCGCCAGGTCACGGCCCCGCCGCGCCGCGGCTGCGGACGCACCCCGCCATTGGCCTTGATGCCGCGCAGGATCTTCTCCGGCGTGATCGGCAGCTCGTCCACCCGCACCCCGACCGCGTTGTAGACCGCGTTGGCGATGGCCGGGAGGACCGGATTGGCGCACATCTCGCCCGGCCCCTTGCCGCCGAACGGCCCGTCCGGCGCCGGCCGCTCCAGGACCGTGACATGGTAGGGCGCGATGTCGCCGGGACCCGGCATGAGATATTCGTTGAAGTCGCGCGGCCCGTGCGCGGGATCGGGATAATAGGGCTCCGGCGTCTCGTAGAGGGCGTGGCTCATGCCCATCCAGGCGCCGCCGACCAATTGCTGCTCGACCATGCGCGGATTGATCACGCGGCCGAGTTCATACGCGCTGGTCATGCGCAGGACGGTCACCTCCCCGGTCTCGTCGTCGACCGCGACGTCGGCCACGAGGCAGGCATGGGCGAAGGCGGTGTTGGGGTTCATCTCCCCGGTCTCGGCATCGACCGCCGAAAGCGGCAGCAGGAAGATGCCGCGGCCCGCAATGGTCCGGCCCTGCTTGAACTGGGCGGCCTGCGCCGTCGCCTTGACGGTGATGCTGCGCGTGGGCGCGCCGCGCACATGGATGTTGCCGCGCCCGTCGGTGACGAGGTCGGCGGCATTGACCTCCAATTCCTCGGCGGCGGCTTCGAGCAATACGCCGCGCGCTTCGCGGGCGGCGGCGATCACCGCATTGCCCATGCGGTGCGTGCCCCGCGAGGCGAAGCTGCCCATGTCGTGCGGTCCGGTATCGCTGTCGGCGGTGTCGACATAGACGTCCTCGACGGGCACGCCGAGCGTCTCGGCCGCGATCTGCCGGCTCACCTGCTTCATGCCCTGGCCGAGATCGATGGCCGAAAGGGCGACGGTGAATTTGCCGTCCGGGTTGGAATGGATCAGCGCCTGGCTCGGATCGCCGCCGAGATTCATGCCGATCGGATAATTGACCGAAGCCATGCCGCGGCCTTCGTGACGGGCCATGTCAGCGCCTCCTTGTGCCGAAGACGGAAGAAAAGCGCATCGCGCCGTGCTGGGTCGGCGGCGCGGCGGGCGGGGCGACCGGCGGCGGCGCGACCGGCGCCGGGCTCGGGGCAGGCGGGTAGAATGGCGGGGCCGAAGAGGCCGGCGGCGCCGCCGGACGGCTCGCCGCGGCGGCGGGCGGCGGCCCCGCGGGACCCGGGGCTGGGGCCGGGGCGTAGCGCGGCACCTGGACCGGCGCGGCCCGCCCGTCCCGCGTCCCCTCCATCACCGGCTCCTTGGTGAGCGGGATGCGCATCGCACCGGCTGGAAGCGTTCCGGTCGCCGGCGCGCCGCGGCTCTCGGGGCGGCCGATCTGGCCGCGCTGGTCGAGCACGGTCGCCGGAATTTCGGCGCGCGCCCCGGTCCCGCCGCCGACCAGCGAGGATTGGCGGCGGGCCTGGTCCGACAGCGGCCAGTTCGCCTTTTCGGCCGCGACCTGGACGCACTCGATCAAAGCCGTGTTCTTGGCGACGCGCCGATGCGGCTTCACGTCGCCGTCGCGATAGGCGTTGAGGATGCGGAATTCCATCGGATCGAGGCCGGCGGCCTCGGCCAGCCGGTCCATCTGCACTTCGAGCGCGAAGTCGACCGCGGTGATGCCGAAGCCGCGCATCGCGGTCGAGGGGCAGCGATTGGTGTAGGCGACGTGAATGTCGGAGGCGACGTTCGGGATCCAATAGGGACCGGGAATATGGGCCGTGCACTTGATCGCCGCATAGCTCGACAGCCGGGTATAGGCCCCGGCATCGAAATAGCTGCGGACATAGCGGGCGACGATCCGCCCGTCCCGCATCAGGCCGTCCTTGATATAGATCCGCTCGGCGCCGCGCGGCGAGCCGTAGAGCATCTCCTCCTCGCGATCGAGGACGAAGCGCACCGGCCGGCCGGTAAGCATCGCGCCGAGGACGGCCAAAGGTTCGGTCAGCGAATCCACCTTGCCGCCGAACCCGCCGCCGACCGTGCCGCCGATGAAATGCAGCCGGTTCGATTCCAGATTGACGATCTTCGCCGTGGTGCCGAGCGAGAAGAACAGGCCCTGCGCGCAGGTGTGCACGACATAGCGGTCATTGTGCTCGGGCGCGGCGATCGAGCCGTTGGTCTCGGTCGGCGCGTGCTCGATCGGCGACATCTGGTAGCGATGTTCGATCACTATGTCGGCGCGGGCGAAGGCGGCCTCGACATCGCCGAAGCGCAGCTTCTGATGGTCGAAGCGCTCGTGATATTCGAAATAATTGTTCGGATAGGTCGGATTGACCACCGGGGCGCCGGGCTTCAGCGCCTCCTCGACGTCGAACACCGGCGTCAGCGGCTCGTACTCGATCCGCACCAGGTTGCGCGCGGCGAGCGCGGCGGCTTCGCTCTCGGCGATCACCGCGACCACCGGCTCGCCGACATAGCAGACCTTGTCGACCGCCAGCGCCGGCTCGTCGTCCTTGCCGAAATTGATCAGGCTGAGCAGGGTGTTCTTGTTCACTGGCACGTCGGCGGCGCGCAGCACGCGCTTGACCCCCGGCGCCCGCGCGGCGGCCGAGACGTCGATGGACCGGATCCGGGCATGGGGGTGCGGGCTGCGCACCACCTTCAGGTGCAGCAGGCCGTCGAAGGCGTGGTCGTCGAAGAAGCGGGTGCGGGCCGTGACATGCCCCGGCATGTCCTGGCGCTGCACGCTCTTGCCGACAACGTTGAGCGTGTCGTCGCGCTCGTCGGCGAACAGGTCCTTGCGCAGTTCCAGCATGGCGCGGCTCCTTCAGGCGCGCCGCGCGCCGGGCGCGGCGGCGGCGGCGAGAATGGCGAGGATGATCGGCTCGTAGCCGGTGCAGCGGCAGATATTGCCGCTGATCGCCTCGACCACCTCCTCGCGCGTCGGGTGCGGATTGTGCGCCAGAAGCGCCCGCGCGGCGGTCAGCATGCCGGGCGTGCAGAAGCCGCACTGCGCCGCGAAATGCGCCATGAAGGCGGTCTGCAGCGGGTGCATGTCCGGCCCGTCGGCGAGGCCGGAGGCGGTCTCGACATGGCGCCCGTCGCAAGCCACCGCGAGGGTCAGGCAGGCGAGCTGCGGCTCGCCGTCGACCAGCACGGTGCAGACCCCGCAGGTGCCCTGCCCGCAGCCATATTTCGGCGCGAAATCGCCGAGCCCGCGGCGCAGCGTGGTGAGCAGCGGCTCCGCCGGATCGACGAAGGTGGCGCGATCGGCGCCGTTGAGGCGGAGCTGGACCGGAAGCTTGGCCATGTCGTCTCCTCAGCGGCCGTCGCCGGCGAGCAGCCGGGCGAGATGAACGGGCAGGACTTCGCGGCGATACCATTCGCTGGCGATCGCGTCGGTCGCCGGCCGGCAGCCCTCCAGGGCCGCCTGGGCCGCGGCCTGGAGGCTCACCGCGTCGAGCGGCTTGCCCTCCAGCGCGCGCTCGACGCCGCGGGCGCGGATCGGCGTCGGCGCCATCGCGCCATAGGCGATCCGGGCCTGCGCGATGCGTCCGCCGGCGCGCGGCAGATGCGCGGCGAGGGTCATCACGGCGATCCCCTTGGGGCGGACCCGGCTGATCTTGCGGAACCTGAAATCGCCCGGGCTCTGCGGCCGGGCGAACTGGATCGCGGCGACCAGCCCCTGGCCGCCGCGGGCGCGGGCGGCGAGGAAATCCTCGAGCGCCACCGCCCGTCCCCCGCCATAGCCGGCCTGCAGCACCACCTGGGCGTCGAGGGCGAGCAGCGCGACGGTGAAATCGCCATAGGGCGGTCCGGCGAACAGATTGCCGCCGAGGCTCGCCATGGTGCGCACCGCCGGCCCGCCGATGCTGCGCGCCGCCGGATGGAGGAAAGCGAGCTCCCCGCGCGCCAGCACCATCGCCATAGTGACGCCGGCGCCGAGTTCGATCCGCGGGCCGCCGAGATTCATCTGCCGGAATGCCGGGTCGGTGACGCGCACCAAAGTCCCCTCGGTCAGCCGGCCCTCATTGACCGCGCGCATCACCAGCGTCCCGCCGCCGATGAGATGCGCCTGCCGGTCGGCGGAGAGCAGGCCGGCGGCTTCGGCGAGGCTCCCGCAGGTGCGCACGTCGAGCATGGTCAGGCCCCTTCCCGCACGAGTTCCGGCAGGCGGCGGACCGCCTCGATGCCGTTGGTGTAGACCTCGTCCCCGACCAAGCGGGCGAGTTCCGCCTCCCGGCCGGGCGGCGTGGTGAAGCGGCTCTCCCAGTGCCAGAAGCTGCGGTTGCCGTCGGTCACCGGCAGCAGGCGGACATGGGCGACATAGTTGAAAAGCGGAATCGGCGTATCGAGCAGGCAATAGCTGAAGGTCATTTCGAGATCCGAGAGGGTGAGGAGCTGCTCGCGCAGCTCGCTGCCGTCGCGCAACGCGAAGCGGCGCACGCAGCCCACCCGGTCGGACGGCTGGGCGCGCTCGATCTCGCTCCGCGCGACGATCGGATGCCAGCGCTCGTGGCCGTTGAAGTCGCGCAGGACCGACCAGAGCCGGTCGACCTGGGCATCGATGATCGTGCTGCGGACGACATGGGGCACGGCATCATCCCCCGAAGGCGCGCTTCAGGGCGTCGAAGCCGCCCTGGAAGACATTGGTCCCGATCCCGCCGACCAGTTCGCCCTCGCGCTCCGGCGCGCAGTCGAAATCCGCCGACCATTCGATGAAGGTGCGCTCCTGATCGGTGATCGGCGTCAGCCGCAGCGTGGCCACGTAATTGGTCAGCGGCATCGGCGAATCGAGGATCGCATAGGTGCAGAACATGTCGTAGTCCGACAGGCCGAGGAGCTGCTCGCGCAGCCGGTCGCCATTGCGCAGGGAGAAGGCGCGGATGCAGCCGACTTTGTCGGCCGGCTCGCCATTCTCGATCCGGCTCTCGGCGATCGCCGGGTGCCAGTTCGGCAGGCCGTTGAAGTCGCGCACCCGGGCCCAGACCCGGGCGGCGGGAGCGGAAATGACGCTGGACACATAGACACGGGCCATGATGCTCGCCCCCTCACGCTGTCTCGGCCGGGCCGGAGCCGCCGGAGGACCCACCCGAAGACCCACCCCCGCCCGACGCGCCCCCCGCACCTCCGCCGCCGCCCTTGCCCTCGCCCCGCGGCTTGGCGGGGGCCGCGTCCTTGGCGACGCGCTGCATGTCGGACGCCTCGCGCATCAGCCCGCCCATCCGGGCGAGATTGCCGCCCTCGATGCCGATCTCCTTCAGCACCTGGTCGATCATCGGCGCCTGGACCCGGTAGCGCAGCGCGGATTCGATCACCTCGTCGGTCGGCGAGCGCGATCCGCCGCCCCCGCCGCCGCCGGCCCCGCCCAGCCCGTCCACATGCAGGATGCGGATGCCCTCGATCCGCTCCATCGGCTTCACGCTCTCGCGCACGATGCCCTCGATCCGGTCGAGCAGGCGGCGGCGGAACAGGCCCTGGCGGGCGCCGTCGCTGAGCACGTTCTCGGCCTCGTAGAGCAGCTTCTGCGCCTGCGCCTCGACCGCGCGGCGGATCTGCTCGGCCTCGGCCGCGATCCGCGATTCCTCGGCGGCCTTCTCGGCGAGCAGGACCTCGACCGTCCTGCGGCGCTTGGCGGTCTCGCTCTCGCGCACCGTCTTGACCTGCTCCTCGGCCTCCACCGCCTTGGCGCGGGCGATCTCGGCGCTGGCCTGGGCCGCCGATTCCTCCAGCGACTTTGCGTAGAGCGCGATCGCCTTCTCCATCGCCGCGGCCTCGACGTCGCGCTCGCGCTCGATCTCCAGCTTCCGCAGATCGCGCTGGCGGCCGACCCGGGCCTGGTCGAGCCCGCGATCGGACGAGATGCGCGCCCGCTCGATCTCCTCGTTGGCCGCGATCTGCGCCTCCTGGAGCGCCTGGGTGCGGGCGATTTCGAGCTGTTCGAGCGCCCGGCGCCGGTCGATCCGCGCCGCCTCCAGGGCCTGTTCGCGGCCGATATCCACCGTCTCCACCTGCTGGCGGGCCGCGATTTCGGCCTGGCGCAGCGCGGTGTCGGCGTCGGTGCGCTCGACCTTCTTGGCGGCGAGCACGATGGCGCGGTCCTCTTCGGCGACCTCGATGTCCTTCTTCTGCACGATCTGCAGCATCTCGCGGGTCTTGGCCGAGGTGATCCGTTCCTGGTCGAGCGCGAGTTCGGTGGCGATGCGCTGGCGCTCCACGCTGTCGCGCCGCTTCAGCTCGGCGGATTCCAGGCCCGCATTGCGCTGGATCTCCAATTCGCGCGTCGCGAGTTCGGCGGCGATCCGCTCGGCGGCGAGCACCTTTTCCTGGACGATCCGGGCCGCCTCGGTGGCCTCGCGGGCGGAGATTTCGGCCGCGTCGATCGCCTGGTTGCGCGCGATCTCGAGGTTCCGCACCTCCTCGTCGCGCCGGATCCGCTCGCTGGAGACGGTCTTCTCCTGCTGGATCCGCGCGGTCTCGATGGTCTCGCGCGATGCGATCTCGGCCGCCTCGATGGTCTCGCTCCGGCCGATCTCCAGCAGGCGCTTGTGCTGTTCGAGCGCGATGCGGTCGGCGGTGAGCGCGTCTTCCTGGGCGATCCGCGCCTTCTCCACCGCCTCGCGCGCGGCGATCTCCGCCTCGTCCAGCGCGCGGTTTCGGGCGATCTGCAGCGCCCGCACCCGTTCTTCCTGCGCGATCCGCGCGGTGTCGACGGCCTCGCGCGCGGCGATGTCTTCCTGCTCCAAAGTGCGGGTGCGCGCGATCTCCTGGTTGCGCACCTCCTGCTCGCGGGCGATGCGTTCCGCGCTCACCGCGGTCTCCTGGAGGATGCGGGCCTTTTCCGTCGCGGTCCGCGCGGAGATTTCGGCCGCTTCGAGCACCTTGGTCCGCTCGATCTCCTGTTCGCGGATCTGCCGCTCGGAGGCGATGCGCGCGGCATTGATGACCTGGTCGTTGGCGATCCGCGCCTTCTCGACATGTTCGTGGGCGGCGATCTGCGCCTCCTCCACGGCGCGGGTGCGGGCGATCTCCTGCTGGCGGATCTCCTTGTCGGCGGCGATCCGCGCCTCGCTGATCGCGCGCTCATTGGCGATGCGGGACTTCTCGATCTCCTCGCGCGAGAGGATCTGCGCCTGTTCGGCCTCGGTGTCGCGGGCGGCGCGCTCGCGGGCGACTTCCGCGCGCTGCACCGCGCGCTTGATCTCGATCTCGCGCTGCTGCTCCAGCCGCGCCGTTTCGCTGTCGCGCTCGATGTCGAGCGCCAGGCGCTCGGCGGCCAGATTGCGGGTGCGGATCAGGATCATCGATTCCTGCTCGATGTCGTTGCGCAACTTCCGCTTGTCCTCGATCTCCTGGATGATCCGGGTCAGGCCGGCCGCGTCGAAGCGGTTGGAGGGGTTGAAGAATTGCAGGTCGGTCTGGTCGAGGTCGGTGAGCGCGACGGATTCCAGCACCAGACCGTTCTGGTCGAGGGCCTCGGCGGCCGCGTCCTTCACCCGCTGCACATAGGTGCCGCGCTGCTCGTGCATCTCCTCCATGGTCATTTCGGAGGCGACGGTGCGCAGCGCCGAAATGAACTTGCCCGAGAGCAGCGCGTGGAGCTGGTCGGGCTGGAGCGTGCGGCGGCCCAAGGTCGCCGCCGCGATCGAGACCGCGCCGCGCTCCGGCCGGACCCGGACATAGAATTCCGCGTCGATATCGACCCGCATCCGGTCCCGCGTGATGAGGGCGTCGTTATTGGCCCGCGTCACGGCGAGTTGCAGCACATTCATGTTGACCGGGGTGACGTCGTGGATGATCGGCAGCACGAAGGCGCCGCCATTGATCACCACCTTTTCCCCGAACAGGCCGGTGCGGACGAAGGACACCTCTTTCGAGGAGCGGCGGTAGAGCCAGTTCACCAGATAGACGACGATGGCGATGACGATCACCGCCACGATCAGCCAGAGGATCAGCGCTCCGATCAGCTGTCCCGTCATGTCCTCATCCTCCCCCCGTCTCCGGGTTGCTTTGCTTTGGCGGCGGGTGCGCCGCGCTTTCGAGGCGAAACCGATCGGGCTGCGTCGGCCCGATCGGGCAATTGCCCCTGGACTGCGACCGAAACCGTCACCCCTGGGGCGACACCTCCGGGTCCGGCATGCCTTTGGCTTCGCTCTGCCGGCCGATGCGCTTGAAGGCGCGGGTCTGGTCCCGGATCGCGACCTCGACCGGCAGACGCTCCATCGAGGACGCGCCGTAGAAGCCGTGGCAGTGCGCCGTGTTCTTCATGATGAAATCGGCGTCGGCCGGCTCGGCGACCGGGCCGCCATGGACCAGGACCAGCACGTCCGGCTTCACCGCCCGCGCCGCCAGCGCCCAGCGATCGACCAGAGCCGGGCAATCCGCGAGCTCGAGCGCGGTTTCGGCACCGATCGACCCGCCCGTGGTGAGGCCGAGATGGCAGACCACGATGTCGGCCCCCGCCTCGGCCATGGCCCGCGCATCCGCCTCGCAGAACACATAGGGCGTGGTCAGAAGGCCCTTGGCATTGGCGGTCGCCACCATGTCGACTTCGAGACCGTAGCCCATGCCGGTCTCTTCGAGATTCTGCCGGAACGTGCCGTCGATCAGGCCGACGGTGGGGAAATTCTGGATCCCGGAAAATCCCGCCTGTGCCACCTCGTCGAGGAAGCGCGCCATGTTGCGGAACGGATCGGTGCCGCACACCCCGGCGATCACCGGGGTATGCTTGACCACCGGGAGCACCTCGGCCGCCATCTCCATGACGATGGCATTGGCATCGCCATAGGGCATCAGGCCGGAGAGCGAGCCGCGTCCGGCCATGCGGTAGCGGCCGGAATTGTAGATCACGATGAGGTCGATCCCGCCGGCCTCCTCGCATTTGGCGGACAGGCCCGTGCCGGCCCCGCCGCCGACGATCGGCTCGCCGCGCGCGGCCATGGAATGGAAGCGGTCGAGGAGGCGCGCTTTGTCGAAGGAGGGCATGGCGGGCCTATCTCTGTGCGGTCCGCTCGCGTCGGCGCCCGGCGTGCAGCGCCCGGAAGTGCTGCACGAGGGAGGCCGCGAAGGCGGGATCGTTGATGTGATGCGGGAGGCGGACGAGCTGGCGGTTCGGGGTCGTCCGCACGGTCTGGGCGAGCGCCTCGAACAGCGCCGCATCCGCGGCGGGGTCGTGGAACGGCTGGCCGCGCGCGTCGAGCGCCGAGACGCCGGCCTCGGGCAGGAGGAACCGCACCGGCCCCTCCATCAGGTTCAGCCGCTCGCCGAGCCAGCGGCCCATCCGGGCATTTTCTTCCGGGGTCGTCCGCATCAGCGTGATCTGCGGATTGTGCGGGTAGAAGATGCGGCCGCGATAGCGCTCCGGGACGGTGTCCGGCGCGGCGAAATTCACCATGTCGAGCGCGCCGACCGAGCCGACATAGGGGATGCGCGTGCGGATCACGGCGCCGAGCCGGTCCTGCGTCGCCGGCAGGAGGCCGCCCATCATCATGTCGCAGATCTCGGTGGTGGAGACGTCGATCACCGCGCCGACGAGGCCGGATTCGACCAGCTTCTCCAGCGCGCGCCCCCCGGTCCCGGTGGCGTGAAAGACCAGCGGCTCCCACTCGTCCCGCAGCAAGGCGCAGACCTGCTGCACGCAGGGTGTGGTGACGCCGAACATGGTCAGGCCGACGAGCGGCTTCTCCGCCGCCGGCCCGCCCCGCGCCGGCGCGGGACGCGAGAGATCGGCGAGCCGCGCCTTGGCCATCGCCGCCAGCGCGCGCGCGCCGTTTCCGAGGATCAGGCGCGACACCCGGTTGAGACCCTGAACGTCGGTGACGGCGGGCATCATGATGACGTCGCTCGCCCCGACATAGGCGCGCATGTCGCCGCCGGCCAAAGTCGAGATCATCACCTTGGGCAGGCCCACCGGGAGCGCCTGCATCGCCGGGGTCACCATCGCGGTCGCGCCCGATCCGCCGGCCGAGATGATGCCGAGAAGGCCGGTCTGGCGCGGCAGCCAGGCGGCGAACGCCTCGGTCATGGCGGCGACCGCCGTGCCGCGGTCGCCGGAGGACAGTCCCGCCGACCCCTTGGGGTGGGCCAGCGCCACTTCATTGGGCGAGACGTCTCCCCCCGCGCTGCGGCCCGAGGTGGACAGATCGACCAGCCGCGTCCGCAGCCCTTCGGCCCGGATCAGGTCGCGCAGGAAGCGCAATTCCTCGCCCTTGGTGTCGAGCGTGCCGGCGATCATCACATAGGGATCCCCGGCGGCGGCCGCGGCGAGCGGCCGGACCGCGCCGAGGGCGTGGCCGTCGCGCGTGGCGAGGGTCGGCCGCGAGATCGTGCGCGCCTGCGCCTCGATTCGCGCCGCCGGCACCGGCTGCGACCAGCGGGTCGGAAGGGCCGGATTGGAAACGAAGACGCGGGTCGGGCCGGTCGGCGCGGCGGTCCGGTCCGCGGCCGCCGCAGCACCCGGCAGGTCTTCGGGCGCCCCGTCCGTCTCGTCGTGCCCGTGGCGCCCGACGCCGAGCAGCCGCTGCTGGAGGTCGCGGTCGCCGGCCAGCGTGGCGGAGGCGATGATGCGGTTGATCCGGCCATTGACCATGATCGCCACCGGGTCGGACATCTGGGTCGCGACGCCGATATTCTGCTCGATCACCAGGATCGCGACGTCGCCCTGCTCGGCGAGCCGCACCAGCATCTCCTCGACATGGGCGACGATGACCGGGGCGAGACCCTCGGTCGGCTCGTCCATGATGAGAAGGCGCGGATTGAGCAGGAGCGCGCGGCTGATCGCCAGCATCTGCTGCTCGCCGCCGGAGAGCTGCGCGCCGCCATTGTTGCGGCGCTCGGCGAGGCGGGGAAACGCCGCATAGATCCGCTCCGGCGTCCAGGCGCCGCGCTTGCCGCGCTGCATCAGCCGCAGATGCTCGTCGACGGTGAGCGAGCGCCACAGCCGCCGGCCCTGCGGGACATAGCCGATGCCGAGGCGCGCGATGTCCGCCGGGGCGCGGCCCGCAATCTCCTCGCCGAACAGGCGGATCGAGCCGGAACTGGCGGGAACCAGCCCCATGATCGCCTTGCACATGGTGGTCTTGCCCATGCCGTTGCGGCCGACCACGGAGAGCACGCCGTGCTGCAAGGTGAGGTCGACGCCCTGCAGGGCATGGGAGCGCCCGTAGAACACGTTGAGGCCGGAAATCTGGAGCACCGGCACGCCGGCGCCGGGCGGGGCTTTCAGCCGCTCAGCCATGGCCGCCCCCGAGATAGAGGTCCTGGACCTCGGGATCGGCCTCGATCTCGTCCGGCCGGCCTTCCTTGAAGATCCGGCCATTGTGCATCATCGTCACGCTCTCGACGACGCGCAGCGCGACGTCCATGTCGTGCTCGATGATGATGTAGCCGATATGGGCCGGCAGGCCGGTGAGGATGTGGACCAGATCGCGCCGCTCGGTCGGCGACAGGCCGGCCGCCGGCTCGTCGAACAGGATGAAGCGCGGCGCGCCGGAGAGGGCGAGCGCGATCTCCAGCTGGCGCTGCTGCCCGTAGGCCAGCTCGCCGACCAGCTGGTCCTTGACCGCGGTCAGATGCACCGCGTCGATCAGGCCCTCGGCGGCATGGACCAAGGCGTCGTCGCGGCGCGGCCGCAGCAGGGAATAGCGGTTCCGCGAGACGCCGCGGCAGGCGAGATAGACATTGTCGAGGACCGGCAGGCCGGCGAACAGCGAGGAGATCTGGTAGGTCCGCCGCAGGCCGCGGCGGATCCGCTCATATGGCGGGAAGGCCGTAACATCTTCCCCGAAGAAGCGAATTATGCCCGAGCTGGGGGCGAAATCGCCCGTGATACAGTTGAATAAGGTGGTTTTTCCCGCGCCGTTGGAGCCCAGCACCGCCCGCCGCTCGCCGGGCTGGACCGACAATGTGATGTCCGACAGCGCCGCCAGCGCCCCGAACAGCCGCGAAACGCCCCGCAATTCCAAGGCATTGGCCGAGCCCGCGGAGGCCGGTCGCGCGCCCCGGCTCATGGCTGCCCCCCCGGCCCGCCCATCTCGGCCGTCCGCGCCTCCCGCCCCCGCCGGTACCGCCCTTTGACCCGCTCAGCGATCCCGATCAGCCCATCCGGCGAGACCAGGACGATGACCAGGAAGCCGAGCCCGATAAGCAGTTGAAAACGCTTGCCGTCCAGCCCCACGAGTTCGAGAAGATCGAGCGAGAACGTGCGCAGCAGGACATAGACCAGGGCGCCGATGAACGGGCCGATCGGCCGGCTCAGCCCGCCGACGACGGCGATGATCAGGATGTCCACGACCGGCCCGACCCCCGCCGTGCCGGGCGAGATCTGGCGCTGGTACCAGACCAGAAGCACCCCCGCGAACGCGGCGATGACGGCCGCAAAACCATAGGCGGCGATGCGGTGGGCGGTGACGTTGAAGCCGAGCGCCGCCATCCGCCGGGGATTGTCGCGCGTGCCCTGGAGCGCGAGGCCGAACGGCGCGCGCGACACATAGATGACGGCGGCATAGGCCAGCGCCGCGCTGCCGAGGGTGAGATAATAGAACGCCACGTCGCCGCCCCAGTCGACACCCAGGAAGACCGGCGGCAAGATCCCGTTGAACCCGCTGAAACCATTGAAGATCGTGTAGTTCTGCAGGCTCAGATAATAGAAGGCCGAGGCGATCGCGAGGGTGATCATGATCGTGTAGATCCCCTCGGTGCGCACCGAGAGCGCCCCGCTCAGAACGCCGAACAGGCTCGCCAGAACGACCGCGACCGGCACCGTCGCCCACCAGGGCCATTTCAGGCTGATCTGGGTGATCGCACTGTCGCCGAGGATCGCGACGAGATAGCCGGCGAAGGCGGCGACGGTCATCTGCACCAGGCTGACGATCCCGCCATAGCCGGCGAGGAACATCAGGCTGAGCGCGATCATGCCCAGGATGATCGCGTAGGCGATGATCTGGACCAGCCAGAACGGCGTCGCGATCAGCGGCATGACCAGGAGCAAGGCGGCCACGATCCAGAAGGCGGTGCCCTGCCGCGCGATCGCCTCGCGCAGCCCGATCCGGGCGCCGGCATCGATCGAGGGGGAGCGGGTCTCGAGCGTCGCCATCGTCAGCGCCTCGCCGCCAGACCTTCGGGCCGAACCGCGAGGACGGCCACCATGATCAGGAAGGTCAGCATCACGGCATAAGTCGGCATGTAGACCGAGCCGAACTGCTCCGCGAGGCCGACGATCAGCGCGCCCATCGCGGCGCCCGGGATCGAGCCCATGCCGCCGACGATCACCACCACCAAAGAGGACAGGAGGATCTTGACGTCCTCCCCCGGCTGAAGCGACTGGAAGGTGCCACCGACCACGCCGGCAAGCCCGGCAAGCCCGGCGCCGAAGGCGAACACCATGACGAACACCAATTGCACCCGGACGCCGGTGGCGGAGAGGATGTCCCGATCGTCGACGCCGGCGCGCACCAGCATGCCGATGCGGGTCCGGTTGAGGGCGAGCCACATGGCGAACCCGACGACGATCGCGCCGAACAGAATGGCGATGCGCACGAAGGGGTAATTCATCATCACCGCCTCGCCATTGCTGCGCAGGGCGACGACGAACGGCAATTGGATCGGCCCGGCGAGCCAGTCCGGGGTGGTCACCTGGAAGGTGTCGCCGCCATAGCTCCACAGAAGGAGGTCGGCGATGATGATCGACAGGCCGATCGTCACCAGCGTCTGGCGCAGATCCTGGCCCTCCATCCACCGGAACAGCAGGACCTGCATCAGGATCCCGGCCAGGGCGACGATCAGAAAGGCGAAGAGGAGCGCCAGAAGCCAGTAGCCGGTGAGCTCGCCGATGCTGTAGCCGAGATAGCCGCCAAAGAGATAAAGCGAGCCGTGCGCCAGATTGACGTTGCGCATGAGGCCGAAAATCAAAGTAAACCCGCTGGCGACGAGGAAATAAAGCCCCCCCAGCGTGATGCCGTTGAACAGCGCGCTGAGGAACACGCGCTTGCGGCCGAACGTGGCCTCCATGCCGGGCGACCAGACGGAGAAGATCAGCCAGAGCAGCACCGCGGCTGCGAGCAGGATCAGGACGGAGCGGATCGGCCGGCGGGTGACGAAATCAGCCATGGGCCACCTTGAGGTTCAGCGGCCCGACCTTGCGCAGCGCCCGCCGGTAATCGCTCGGCGCCATGCCCATATGGGCGGTGAAGAAACGGGTGAAGACGCTCTGACAGGAAAAGCCGAGCCGCTCGCTGATGGTCGTGACCGGATCGCTCGACATCACGATCCGGTCGAGCGCGGCGTCGAGCCGGACGGTGTTGGCGAACACGCTCGGCGTGACGCCGACCTGCTGGCGGAACAGCTTGAAGAAATGGGCGCGCGACAGCCCGGCCTCGCGGGCGACGCTCGACAGCGCGCCTTCGTGCGAGGGGTGCTGTTCCAAGAGGCGGCAGGCGCGCTGCACCCGCCGGTCGATCGTGCCCTCCGCCGAGAGATGCAGCAGGGAGGACGCGAGATCCGTGCCGATCGGCTCGCTCGACGCCTGCGCCAGCGCCATCAGGACCGGGTCGAGATGAAGGTCGCGGTGGGCGGACAGCAGCATTTCCACCGCCTTGTCGCGCCAGGCCGCAATCTCGCGGGTGATGACGAGCGCCGAAGAGGGGAAAGCGCGCGCGCCAAGCGGCGTCATGGTCTGTGCCAGCAGCCATTCGGGCTTGAGATAGACCACGAGGAACAGTCCCGCCGAGCCGTCGCGCTCCGGGCGGAAATTGTGCGGCTCCCAGGGATTGATCGCGGCCCCCATGAACGGGTCGACGCGCACCTCACGACCGCTGGCCGAGACCAGCCCCCGCGCGCCCTCGAGGAAGAAGATCAGATGGGCCTCGCGATGGGCGTGCAGCACCAGCGGGCGATCAAGTCCGTAGATGGACACGCGGCCGAAGGGACCGTGGCAGACCGCAACTGCGCGACTCATGGTTCCTCGCTTGAAAAGACACGGCCGGCCCGGCGCGCCGCGTCGGGCGAACCTGCCCGATCCCGCAGCCCGGGGGCGGCGACATCGGGGACCGGAACGAAGTGCGATCGAAGGGGGCGCCCGTCGTCCCCATCGGAATCCGGTCAGCGACATGCCGGCGCCGGGCGCCGTGAGGCTCGATGTTCCCGGCCAGACACTCTGGTCACGCAGACGACCCGGTTCGTGTCATGCCCCGGCCGGGTCGCGCCCCATCCGACCGCCGCCTCACGGCTGATCGGATCGAACAATCCCGATCTGGTCAGGCTGTGTTCTGACCGGTCGCCTCGCGTGCTTCAGCGTTTGCACTCGGGATTGGTGCGCGACGGCAATCCGACCGCTTTGAACTCGGCAAGCGGCAGACCGAGCGTCTGGTTGACGTTCGGCACGGTCTTGACGAATTTGTTGGTGAGATCGCCGTTGGGCAGTTCCGCAACCTCGGTGATGAAGGTCGTGGCGATAGCCTGACGGTTGTCGTCCAGCTTGATTTTGCCGTTGGGCGCGTCCAGCTCGGTCTTGGCGAGTTCGGCCCGGAACTTGGCCCCGCCGTCGGAGAGATCGCCTTTGACCTTATCGAGAGCCTTCGCCATCGCATTGTAGGCATTGTAATAATTTGTGGCGAAGAGCGAGGGGCTCGCGAACCTCTTATCGGCCGGGAAGGCGTCCTGATATGCCTTCACGAATTCCTTCCAGCGCGGATCATCCCAGGAATCGGCAACCGCGCCGGACGAGGGCGTTCCCGCCAGAAGGCGCTTGGCGGCGCCGCGGGACGACAGAACGGTCTGATCGACCATGATCGAGCCGCCGATGAACTTGGATTTGCCGCCGGTCTGGCTGTACTGATTGAGAAAGTTGACGGCATCTCCGCCGCCGAGACCGAGGAAGACCGCATCGACATCATCGGGAATGTTGGCGATGACGGAGCCGAAATCCTTGGTGCCGAGCGGCACCCATTGGCGCTGCACGATCTCGCCGCCCGCGCGGCAATAGCCGAGCGCGAAGCCGAACACCTGGGTGTAGGGGAAGGAATAGTCCTCGCCGATCACGGCGACCTTCTTGTAGCCCTTGTCCTTGAACACATATTCCCCGAGACCCGCCATCCATTGCGCTCCATCGCTGTTGAAGCGGAAGAAGTTCGGGGACGGATTGACGAACGTTGTCTCGAGCGCGCCCGACGAGCCGTTGACGAAGGTCACGTTCGGCACCGTCTTGCTGTAGTCGCGCATCGCGATGCCTTCGGACCCGGACAGCGGCCCGATGATCAATTGGACCTTGTCTTGTTCCACCAGCTTGCGCGCCGCCCGAAGCGCGGAATCCGGACTTGCGTCGGTCGCCACGACGATGAGTTCGACATCGCGGCCGGCCATTTTGTTGCCCGCCTGTTTGGCCGCGAGCTGCACGCCGCGAACGCCGTCTTCGCCACCCGAGGTCAAGGCCCCGGAAAGCGTCGCCATAACGCCGACCTTCAGCTTTTCCTGCGCCTCGCTCGCTCCCGTCGCAGCCACCAGACAACAGGCCGCAAGCGCGGTCCGAATTACCTTGTGCATAGCATAGACCTCCCTGACCGGAACCGCCGAGGTTCAGCGGCGGCGCCACGGGCAGATTTCTATTGTTCTGCCTCAAGGTAAGGCTACCACAGGCCGCCGCCCTGCCAAGATGACGCGCATTGCCGAGGGTCTGCTTTTTCAAACCTGCACTTGCTGCGCTGCAATAACAACGGAACAGCTTTTGAGGGGGAAGAGCTCTTCGCCTTCCGCATCTTGGATGCTGAGGCTGGAAAAATAGATAGTCTTATGTATTTTTGAGCTCGGCCCTATGACGACTTTGTGGCCGACAGGATATCGTGGGCTCATCGGCAGGGATTTCGCGCGTATTGCGCGCTGCAACTCTCGCCTGCAAAATCAAAAATTAGAGCCGCTTCAACCCAAGCGCGACCGGCGGCTGCTCCATCAAGCCTGCCGCCCGAAAAAATCCGGTTCCCTACACAGGAGACAGTGAGAGGAACTACAGACCGCGCACGTCAAAGATCCTTCAACGCGATCTTGGCCGCCTGCTCGATATGATGCTGCGACAGGCGATAGGCCTCCTCAGCATCGCGACGCTTGATGGCGGCGAGCAGGCTGCGGATCTCACGGATGCTCTGCCGCGCACGGGCGGGCGAGGCCAAAGTGAGCCGGCGCAGCATGGTGATGCGGTCATTCAGCGAGCGCAGCAGGGACCGGATGACATTGTTGCCGGTGCCGTCGAGCAGCACGTCGTAGAAGACCTGCTTGGCGGCGAGGATCCGCTCCACGTCCTGCGCGCGATAGGCGAGCGCGAGATCGGCGACGGCGCGGCTCAATTGCGTCACCTGATCGTCGCTGGCGCATTCGACGAACAGGCGGGCGGCGAGCGCCTCCAGCGCAGCGCGCACCTGATAGACGCTGGCCGCATCGGCGGGGGTGAGGCTGCGCACCGAAGGGCCGCGATTGGGGATGATCTCGATCAGCCCCTCGCTCTCCAGCTCGCGCAGAGCCTCGCGCACCGAGGGGCGGCTGACCCCGAGCAATTCGCAGAGATCCTTCTCCACCAGTCGCTGACCGGGTGCGAAGCGGCCGCTGGTAATGGCGCCGCGCAGCACCTTGGCCACCTGCCGGCGGACCGGCGCGGCGACCCCGGTCACGCGCATGGATTGGTCGTTCGCTGCTTCGGTCATGATCGGATCCGACATGTCTGCCGAATGGATTAGGACGATTCCGTTCAGCTTTGCATCCCCCAGCGGCGAATGGTCCGCTGCTCCAGCACCCGGAAGACGAAATTGTCCACGATCAACCCGAAAATGATCACCATCAAAAGCCCGGCGAAGACGTTTGGAATGTCGAGAAGGTTCTTGTTCTGGAAGATGTACCAGCCGAGCCCACCGCCGCTCGAGGAGACGCCGAACACCAGTTCGGCCGCGATCAGGGTGCGCCAGGCGAAGGCCCAGCCGATTTTCAGCCCCGTGAGGATGCTCGGCAGCGCCCCCGGGATCAGGATCTTGGTCACATAAGCGAGGCTGGAGAGGCCGTAATTCTGTCCCACCATCCGCCAGGTCGGGCTCACCGAGCGGAAGCCGGCATGGGTGTTGAGCGCGACCGACCACAGCACCGCGTGAACAAGGACGAAGATGATGCTGCCCTCGCCGAGCCCGAACCAGATCATCGCCAAAGGCAACAGGGCGATCGAGGGGAGCGGGTTGAACATCGAGGTCAAAGTGTCGAGAAGGTCGGCCCCGACCCGCGTGGTGATGGCGAAGGCGGTCGCGGCGGCGGCGAAAGCGAGACCGAGGGCATAACCCTTGAGAAGCAGCCAGACCGAATGGAAAGTCGCCTCGGTGAGCGCCCCCGAGCGCATGCCCTCGTAGAAGGCGTAGCCGGTCTCGGTGAAGGTGGGAAACAGAAGCGAATTGCCGAGCCAGAGGGCATAGGCCTGCCAGATCAGCGCCAGCACCGCGAGCAGCACGCTCTTGCGGAACACGCCGTTGTCGGCGATCCGCGCCCAAAAGCTGAGCGGCTTCGCCACCACGCCGAAGCCTTCGGGCAGGGTCTCGTAGATGCGGTCGGGCCGCGGCGGGGCGGCGGCGGGCTCAGCCATGGGCGTTGCTCCGGGCAGTCGGGTGCCGGTCGAACAGGAGGGAGTCGATGCGGGCCGAAAGGGTGAGCCCGTCGGGGCCGACCAAATCGGTGCCGGTGCTGCCGAGTTCGGCCTTCGCCCGACCGGGATGGGGGGTCAGAAGCAGGATCCGGTTGCCGATCCGGACGGCTTCCGGAATCGAATGGGTCACGAACAGCAGGGTGACCTTGGTCTCGTCCCACAATTGCAGCAGCTCTTCCTGCATCTTGCCGCGGGTGAGCGCGTCGAGCGCGGCGAACGGCTCGTCCATCAGCAGGATCTGCGGTTCCATCGCCATGCCGCGGGCGATCGCCACGCGCTGCTTCATGCCGCCGGACAGCATGTGGGGATAGCTGTCCGCGAAGCCCGTGAGATTGACCTTGGCGATGTAATGGTCCGCGCGCTCGGCCGCCTCGCGGCCCTTCAGGCGGCCGCTTGCGACCAGAGCGAAGAGAACGTTCTCCCGCACGGTCTTCCAGGGCAGGAGCTGATCGAATTCCTGGAACACCAGGACGCGATCCGGACCCGGCTTGGAGATCTGGGCGCCGGCGAGGGTGATCGAACCCTCCACCGGCCGGATATAGCCGCCGACCGCCTTCAGCAAGGTGGATTTGCCGCAGCCGGAAGGGCCGAGGATGACATAGCGGTCGGACGTGAAAACGTCGAACGAGACGCGGTACGTGGCGGTGACGATGCTGTCCCGCGTGCGGTATTGCAGGGTCAGCCCATCCACCGCCAGCAGCGGCTTCGGGTTCGGATCGGTCATGGCGTGGCCGCTCCCGGCGATGCAGAGAGAACGGGGCGCGGCAGCGCCGCGCCCTCCAGGATGCGGGCGTGCCCGCCAGATCGGGAGACGGTCAGTTTCCGCCCCCGAGATCCTTCGGCTCGAAGAACAGATCGCCGAGCCCGGCGGGCTTCGCCTTCAGCGATCCGATTTCGTGCATGAAATTGGCGTATTTGAGCACGTTCTCCGGCTTGATCGTGTATTTGGTGCTGGGGTCGTTGAGAATTCCCACCAATTCGTCGATGGCCCACCCCTTTCCACCCATCGACGCGAGAAGGACTTCGGCCGCGGCCTTCTTGTCCTCGCCGATCATTTCCTGCGCCCGCTTCAACGCCTTCACCACCGCACCATAGACCTTGGGATTCTCGGTCTGGAACTTGGTCGTGGTGGACATCATCGTGAAGGTGGTGGAGCCGCCCATCACATCGTCGGAATTCATGATCGTGCGGATCGCCGGATCCTTCAGCTCGCGCTGGTCGAACGGCGCCGAGGCCCAGTGGGCAACGATGGTCCCGCTGCCGGACAGGAGCGTGATCACCGCCTCAGGATGCGACATGGTCACGGTGAATGGATCGAACCGGAACACCTGATCCTTGCCGTACTTCTTCAGCGCGTACATCTGCATAATGATGGAGGGGATCGACACCTTGACCGAGGTGACGGCGATCTTCTGGCCGCCGGAAATGTCGTCCAGCGCCTTCAGATCGGCGACCCTTGCATTGAGGTGCATCGGCATGGACGAGATCGCGCCCACCGACTTCACCGCCATATTGCTGCGGGTGCGGTCCCACATGAACAGAAAGGCGGGAGGCCCTGCGGAGATGAAATGCGCCGATCCCGAGAGCAGGGCGTCGTTCATCACCGCCGGACCGCCGATATTGGACCAGTTGACGGTGACCGGGTTGCCGGCCTCCTCGGCATATTTCTCGATCAGCTTGTGCTTCTGCATCATGTGAAGCGGCAGGAAGCCGAACCCGCCGGCCCCGAGCGGAATGCGCAGCTCGCTGACTTCCGCCCGGGCCGCCGACGGCACGCCGGCAAGCATGAGGGCGGCGACAAGTGCGGAGAGGATGCCGCCCGCGCGGCGCCTCGTAAACCCGTTGGTCATGGCGTTCTCCCTTGGGTGTTTTTGGTTTCGGTCCTCGGTGGTCACGCGGGAACGGCGGCGGCGACGAGGTCGCCGGCATCGGCGAGCCCGTCTATGCCCCAGCAGGCCGCCATGGCGGCTTCGATCCGCGCCGGCGACAGGACGCCCGCCTGGTCGCGGAACTT
This sequence comes from Aquabacter spiritensis, assembly GCF_004346185.1. GTDB lineage: Bacteria > Pseudomonadota > Alphaproteobacteria > Rhizobiales > Xanthobacteraceae > Aquabacter > Aquabacter spiritensis. The sequence goes on from NZ_SMAI01000005.1 coordinate 101,128, forward strand.
GTCTTCGAGCTGGGCGTCGCTCAGCGGCCGTTTGAGGTTGCCGAGCGAGGCTTCGAGATGCAGGTCGAGCGCACGCCCGTCGGCGAGGCGGACGGCCACCTTCACCCCGTCCTCGCTGACGGCGGGATCGCCGGTCGCCTCGGTCAGCAGGCGGATGCGCTTCAGCGCGGGATCGTTGACCGCCGCGTCGGTGAATTCGCCGAGCCCACCTTTGCCCCGCCCGAGGCCGATGGCGGCGGCGTGGTAGATCGAGAACTTGCCCTCGAGCCCGGCCGCGATCTCCTTCTTGTTGCACAGATCCTTGACCAGCGGCGCCACGCGCAGCTCGACCGCGACGACGTCCGCCGCGTCGAAGCCGTGGGCGGCGCGCAACTGGCTGCAGGCATCGATGGTCGGATGGATGACGATGCCGCAGGCGAACGGCTTGTAGGTGTTCTCCCGCAGATCGAAATCGGTGCCGAGCCCATCCGTGACCTTCGCGAGGTCGTAGCGCGCCGCGGTCACCGCCGCGAAGCCGCGCGGCGCCTCGAGCGGGAAGCGGCCCGAGGTGAAGCCCTTCTGCGCCAGCAGCGCGGCCATATAGCCGCTCTGCGCCGAACGGCCGGGATGGAAGCCCTTGCCCATCGAGCCGAACATTTCGCGGATGCCCGCGGCCTGGGTCGCGGCGAGGCCGATCGCATAGGTCATGCGCTCGGCGTCGAGGCCGAGCAGCTTGCCGATCGCTACCGCGGCCCCGAAAACGCCGATCGAGCCGGTGCTGTGCCAGCCGGCATCGTAATGGGCGGGATAGGTGGCGTTGCCGATCCGCGACACCACCTCGAAGCCGAGGATGAAGGCATTGAGAAAATCTTCGCCCGAGACGCGGTTCACGCTGGCATAAGACAGCAGCGCGGAGGCGACGGGCGAGGAGGCATGGATATAGTTCTTCGGCAACGTGTCGTCATAATCGTGGACGTGCGAGGCGATGCCGTTGAACAAGGCGGCGAGGAGCGGATCGAACCGCTCGCGCCGTCCGATCACGGCGGCATTGGCCGGTCCGCTGAACGGGCCGAGCGCCGAAATGGCGATCTCCGTCGCCGCCTCCTCGGCGCCGCCGAGCGTGCAGCCGACGATGTTGAGCAGCGCCCTTTTGGCCTCGTGCCGCACGTCCTGCGGAACGTCGTCGAGGCGGCTTGCCAGAATGTGCGCCACCAGTGTCTTCGTCACGTCCATCGCCCCACATCTCCTCCCAGATCCGGGGATCTCGCCCCGGGACCGGCCGCGCGCCATCGGCGTTCGCGGACCGGCACGATTTCAGGTTTTCGACTCGAGCGTGCTGCCGGCCAGGGTCTCGCTGAGCCGGGCCACGGCGGTATGGTCGGCACGCGGGCCGAGCATGGCGGCGGCACCCGCCCACAAGTCCCGGCACAAGCCGGAGAAGGGCGCATTGACCCCGCCCGAACGCGCCACCTCCATGGCGGTGGTCAGGTCCTTCACCATCAGTTCGATGGGAAAACCGGAATCGAAGCTGCGCGACAGCACGAACTGCTTGAACTTCTTCTGCGTGCTGTTGTTGACCCCGGTGGAGACGTTGAGAATGTCCACCATCGTCTCGGGGTCGAGGCCGAAGCGCGCGCCGATCAGAAGCGCCTCGATGCCGATCAGGAAGCCGCCTGCCGAGACCAGATTGTTGAGTGCCTTCATGGCGTGGCCCGAGCCGAGACCCCCGGTTCGGATTACCGCGCCCATCGTCAGCAGCACCGGCATCGCCGCCTCGATCAGGGCATCGGGACCGCCCGCCATGATGGTCAGTTCGCCGGTGGCCGCGCGGGCGACGCCGCCGGACACCGGCGCGTCGAACAAGGCTGCCCCCTGCCCTTCCAATGCCTCGGCGAAGCGCACCGTCTGATCCGGAACGCCCGACGTCATGTCGATCACGACAGCACCCGCCCGCAGGCCGGAGGCGACGCCGTCGGGGCCGAAAAGCACCGTCTCGACCACCTTGCTGGTGGGCAAGATGGTTATCACGACGTCGCTCGCCGCGCCCAGCGCCGCGAGCGAGCCGACGCGCGTCCCGCCGACCTCGGCCAGGAAGGCCTCGACCTGCTCGGGCCTGGCATCGAACGGCAGGACCTCGTAGCCGGCCTTCAGCAGGCACGCGGCCATCGGCCATCCCATCGCACCGATCCCGATGAAGCCGATGCGCGGCTTCGCACCCCCGCTCATGCCTGCCTCCGGATCGCTGCGATGGACCGGGCATCCGGCGCCGGACGGCGCGCCTGAACAGACGGCAGGCAGGCACTTGCTCGCGCAATATCGGGGGGCTGCATCATGCCGGCTCCTTTTCTCGTCAGCGCGCCGACGGGACGGCGGATCGAGCCCAAAGTGACTGGCTAGCAGATTGTCTGTCAATGTTATCGGAAGATAATTCACTGCTGCGCCGCGATATCGCGGCGCAGCACGCACCTGCCCGCTTCATAAGTAGAATCAAAGATCTGCGCCTGTTGACGGGGGCTGCCGGCGCATGACAGCTTGCCGCCCGCGCCGGCGCCAAATTCCACGAGCCCCCATGACAGACCGCAGCGAACCTCCCTACGATTTGTTTGCCATCCGCTACGCGACCCATTCCGGGCGCCGCGCCGTCGACAATTTCATCGGCGGCGACCCGCACGAGACAGGTTCGGATCTCGCTTATTACGTCTGGGTCGCGCGCAATCCCGAGCGCACCTTCGTGATCGATACCGGCTTCGGGCCGGAGGCCGCCACGGCCCGCGGACGCACGCTCCACCGGCTGCCGGCGGAGGGACTGGCGCTGCTCGGCATCGAGGCCGGCGCCGTGGATCATGTCATCCTCACCCATCTTCATTACGACCATGCCGGCACGCTCAGCGCCTTCCCCCGCGCCCGCTTCCATGTCCAGGACGCGGAAAGTGCTTTTGCGACCGGACGCTGCATGTGCCACGCCCATTTGCGGCAGGCCTACGACGTGGAGGACGTGGTGGGCTTCGTGCGCTGTCTCTATGGCGGGCGCGTCGCGTTCCATGACGGGGTCGACACGCTCGCCCCGGGCCTCACGCTGCACCGCATCGGCGGTCATTCGGCGGGGCTCCAGGTGGTGCGGGTCCGGACCCGGCGGGGTCATGTCGTCATCGCGTCGGACGCCTCGCACCTCTACGGAAATATGTGTGGGCGGATCCCCTTTCCGATCGTGCACAATGTCGGCGAGATGCTGGAGGGGCACGCGCTTATCCACCGTCTGGCCGAGTCCCCCGACCACGTCATTCCCGGTCACGATCCGCTCGTGATGGCCCTGTATCCGCCGCCTGCGCCCGAATTGGCGGGCATCGTGGCGCGGCTCGACGTCCCGCCGCGCCCGCTATGAGGGCTCCTTGAAGGGCTGGCCAAAGCGTCGGCGCGTGCCGCCCCGGGGCGCCTCAGCCCGAGGGGTCGTCCGCGCCGGATGACAAGGCCGCGGCGGCCCAGAAGGCGCAGGCCATGAGGACGCATCCTGCCGCCATGGCGGAGAGGACCGTGCCATAGGATTGGGTCTGCGCCCAGAGCAAAGCTGCCCCGGCCGGCGCCGCGGCACGGGCCAGCATAGCGGGCGCCGCCAGGGCGCCGTTGACCGCGCCATAGGCGTGCCGCGTCAGCATTTCGGGCACGACGAGGCCGCGCACGATGGTCATGATCCCATTGGCACTGCCATAAAGCGCAACGATCGCGGCGACCAGGGCGAAGCTGGGCGGCAGCCAAGCGAGGGCGAAGATCGCCAGCGGAAAGGCGAGGACCACCCAACTGCCGATCCGTCGAACCGATGCCCGAGGGGCGAACACCGAAATGGCGACGCGCCCGGCGACCTGGGTCGGTCCGATGATCGCCATGGCTGCGACCACGCTCGCAGCCTCGAAGCCCCGCTCCAGAAGCAGCGGATAGAGGTGGAAGGTGAAGGCGGAGAAGACGGCGGCATAGGCCGTGAACGCCAAAGCGAGCGCCCAGAAGGCGGGGCGCCGCGCGACGCGACGCAGGACCTGCGCCAGCGTGACGGCCGCGGCCAACGGGCGGCCGACGCCGGCCGCGGCGCCATGGTCCGCCGCCGGCCGGATCACCGCGGCGTAGAGCGGCGCGCAGACGAGCAGATTGACGGCACCGAGCGCGATCAGCGCCCCGCGCCAGCCGACGCCGTCCAGCAGGGCCTGGATCAGCGGGACGAACACGGTCGAGGCGAAACCGCCCCACAAGGTCAGAGCCGTTATGCCGGCCCGCGCTGCGCCGGCACCGGTCCGCCGCGCCACCACAGCGAACGCCGGTTCATAGAGCGTCGCGGCCTGGAGCACGCCGATCGCCGCGACCAGAACATAGAACAGTGCGATGTCCCGAACCTGCGACCAGGCCAAGAGGGCAAGCCCCGCCAGGATGGATCCGCCCGCCATCACCCATCGCCCATTCCCTTTGTCGATGGCCGCGCCCACCGGAAAAGCCGCCAGTGCCCCGAGCGCGAGGCCGAGGCTCGCGGCACCGAACAGATGCGGCTTCGACCAGCCGAGATCCCGGCCCATCGCCTCGGCGATCAGCGGGAAGCTGTAATAGAGCGCACCCCACGAACAGATCTGGCCGATGCCGAGACCGGTGATGAACAGGCTTCGGCCGCTCACAGGGAGGTCGGACGCGGCTGCGGGCGGCCTGTCGCTCATGGTGCGGTATCTTCGCGGGACGTTGGGGGAAGAGGGACCATCGTGAAAGTCTGGAGGGGAGCCGGCCTGTCTGCCCCGGAGGCCTGGCACCAAGGGCTACCGGCCCGCGCGCATGGACTTCAGCACGGCCTCGCTCGGCCAGCAATCCACTTTCAGCCCAGCCGATTTCTGATAGGCCCCGAGCGCGGCACGGGTCAGCATCCCGGCCTTTCCGTCGATCCGGTCGGTATAGAGCCCCATCTGCGCCAAATGACGCTGCATCGCCTCCACCGCCTGCGTCCGCAACTGGGTCGAGGCCGACCAAGGCGTCGCGAAAGGCGCGGGATCGGCCATGCGGTCGGAGAGATGGCCGACGAACAGCACGTAGAGATCGGAAATATTGTAGGTCTTGATCACGAAATAATTCCTCGTCGCGAGGAATGACGGGCCGTAGATTCCCTCGGGCTGCAGCAGCGAGGCCGGCTGCGCCTGATCGGTCGCCGGTGGCGTCTGCACCGGCACGAAGCCGGCGCGCCGCCAGTCCGAAATCGGCCGCTGCACCTCCGGGACCCCCAGCGTGCAGTCGGCATTCTCCGGCACGCGGACCTCGTAGGCCCAGCGCGTGCCGGGCTGCCAGCCTTTGTCGGCAAGCTGCTTGGCGGCGGACGCCAAGGCATCGGGAACCGAACGCCAGATGTCGACGCGGCCGTCGCCGTCGAAATCGACACCGTGCCGATAATAATCCGACGGCAGGAACTGCGTGAGACCGGTCGCGCCGGCCCAGGAAGACCGGAACGCCTTGCGCGTCACCACGCCGTCGTCGAGAATCTTCAGCGCAAGAATGAATTCCGTGCGGAAAAGCTCTTTGCGGCGACCCACATAAGCCTGGGTCGCCACGACCCGGAGGGTGTCGTAGCGGGGGGTATAGCGGCCATAATCGGTCTCGCGCCCCCACAGCGCCAGGACCATCGTCGCCGGCACGCCGAACGCGGCTTCGATCCGCGCGAGCGCGGCGCGATGGGCCTGCATCAGCCGGCGCCCCTCGGCGGCGAGGCGGGCGATGGTCGCCTCCTTCACATAATCTGCAGGGACCTGGACGAACTCCGCCTGCGCCGCTGCGCCGGTCGCCGGCCGCCCGGGCAAGACCAGATCGGGCAGCTTGTAGTCAGGCGTGAGGTTTCGCGTTTCCCGGTCGAACGTCGCGCGCGAAACGCCGGCCGCCTGCGCCTCGGGCCAGAGCGCGGCCATGAATCGCTCGAAACCGGTATCCGCCGCGCGCGCGGGACCGTTCAGCGCCAGCCCCGAGATCATCAAAGCGAGTAAAAAGATACCGTATGCCGATCGCAAGGAGCTGCTCACGCTTCGATTTCGCCAGGGGACGCGGGGCGCGCGTGCGACCGCCGCACATCGATCGGGACGATCTTTATCAAATCCCGTCGCCCGATGCATCGCAGGCGCTCAATCGATCGGAGGGGCGGTCGAACCTCTCTCGCGCACCGAGCAAGCCGAACGCCACGTTTTTCCGGGCCCGCATCATGTCCCGCCATCGGCCGCGCCAATGCCGAGACGGGCGCGCAGCGCGGCATTTTCGGCTTCGAGCCGAGCGAGGCTGGCGCGCAGCGGGCCGACGGCCTCGTCGATTTCCGCCGTGGTGAAGCGCGGGGTGATGTGTTGGGGGCAATTCCAATCGAAAGCGTCCAGATGCAGGATCAGGACCCGTTCGAGCTTGGCGCGGTAAGCTTGGGGGCTGACGCGCTCGGTCAGCTCCGGGTCCGCGTCAAGAGCGCGGGCTTCGACGTGGCCGTAGATCTTGAGGCGCGCGCGACGCGGATAATCCATCAGGAACAGACATGCGCGTGAGTCGGCAGCGAGGTTTCCCACGCTGATATATTGGAGATTGCCGCGATAATCGGCAAACGCCAGGGTCCGATCGTCGATCACTTTCAGAAAGCCACGCGGCCCCCCGCGATGCTGGACGTAGGGCCAGCCGGTTTCCGACACGGTCGCCATGTAGAAGCTGTCGCGGTCTGCGATGAACAGCGCTTCGTTTTCGGTGAAGCGGTCGAAAGCGCGATCACCCTTGAAGTCCCGCCAATGATGCTCGACGCCCATCGCGGCTTGTGCCGCACGGACGCTGGGCGTCGTCGCGATGTCGAGGAAGCCATAGGTCATGTGGACCTCCGTGCGGGATGCCGTCCCCGTGCGGTCTGGATTGGTTGAGACCATGCCCGGCGCGACTCCGGACGGGTCGGGTTGCAAGCCCTATCGCAGACCGGAAGTCAGGCCGATGACGGGCGATACAATGACCGTCTGGGGCGTCGCGGAGAAGGCCCCGCGCCGCCTCTCCGCGCGCAATGAAACTTTTTGGGGGCCGGCACCTGAGGCGATTACCCCTTCTCCCGCTTTCCGCTGTCGAAAGTGGCCCATCCCGCCGACGTTCCCGTGGGCGGGAGGCGGCCACGTTCGCCTTGCGCGCGCAAGATATGCGCTTTTGCCATCATGTTCGCGCTCACAGGCGCGGTGAGGAAGAGGAACAGCGTGATGAGAAGCTCGTGGATCGAAAACGTCTCGTGCACGCTGGCAAAATAGATCATGGACGCGATCAGCAGCGCGCCGATACCGAGCGTCGTCGCCTTGGTCGGACCGTGCAGGCGCCGCATCAGATCGGGCAGCCGGACGAGGCCCAGCGCCCCCACGAAGAGGAAAAACGCGCCGATCAGGATCAGCCCTGCCACCAGGGCCTCGACGAAGACAGGCATCGGCCGCTCCTATTCGATGACGTTGCCGCGCAGGAGGAACTTGCAGAACGCGACGGTGGTGACGAACCCCACCATGGCGAACAGCAGCGCCGCCTCGAAATACATCGCCGTGCCGTAGGCGATTCCGCCGAGCACGATGAGGGCGATGGTCTCGATCACCAGCGTGTCGAGCGCCAGCACCCGGTCGGTCGCGTCCGGACCGACCGCGAGGCGGTAGAGCGTGAGCAGGATGGCGAGGCAGATGGCGCCCCCTGCAATGGCGATGGCGGTCGAGATCATTCGAAGATCCTCTTCAGCCGGCGTTCATAGCGGGCCTTGATGGACGCGGCCGTCGCCTCCGGATCGCCGGTATCGAGGCAATGGACCAGCAATGCCTTTCCATCGGCCGACAGGTCGGCACTCACGGTGCCCGGCGTCATCGTGATGGTGCCGGCGAGCATGGCGATGGCCTCGGGAGTTCGCAGGTCGAGCGGCACGCGGATAAAGCGCGACCGCAGGCTCTCACCGCGCCGGAACAGGATCAGCTTCGCCACCTCGATGTTGGAGACCACGATGTCCCACATCACGATCAGCATGAATTCGGCGATGACGAGCGGCGCCTTCAGCTGCGGCCGGCCGGGCCAGAACGGCGCCGTGAGAAGGGGAATTGCGAGGCCGAGCACCAGTCCCAGCACCACGACGCCCGGCGTCACCTCGTTCATGAGGAAGACGAAGACCAGCGTGACCAGAACGGTGAGCAAAGGATGGGGGAGAAAGCGCGCGCGCATGTCAGTCTCCCGCCGCGAGGCGTGCATCCGGGCCCAGCACCGCGCCGATATAGACGGAGCGGTCAAGGGCCTGGTGCGCGGTCAACTGGAGCGCATCGGCGACAGGGCCGGCCGCCAGCGTCCAGGCGAGGGTAAGGGCCAGAAGCGCGAGGACCGCGCCGAGCGGGACGATCGGCAGCCGCGGCCCCGTGCCGGAAACTGGCCCGCTCGCCCAGAACAGGGCGGAGCCGGCCCGGGCGAAGCCGAAGGTCATAAGCAGGCTCGCGGCGAGGATCAGGGCCCAGATCCAGGGCCAGAGCCCGGACGCGCGCGCCGCTTCCAGGATCATGACCTTGCCGAGGAAGCCGGAGAGCGGCGGCAGGCCCACGAGGGCGATGGCGCAGAGGAAGAACAGCCCGCCGAGCAGCGTTTCCCCGACCATGGCCGGGGCCGGCACGAGACGGTCGCCCGCCGGCCCACGCCCCTCCTGCACCAGCCCTGCGAGCAGGAACAGCGCCGCGCCGGCGAGCGTCGAGTGGACGAGGTAATAGAGCCCGGCCGAAAGCCCGTCGGCATCGAACAGGCCGACGGCCACGAGCAACGTGCCCATGGAGGCGATCACCGCGAAGGCGGCGAGGTCGCGCAGAGTGCGACTGCCGAGAAGGCCGGCGGTGCCCAGCACCAGCGTCAGCAGCGCAGCCGGGATAACCAGCGGCGCCGCCGCCATCGCCAGCGGCCCCGCGCCATCGCCGAACACCAAGCCGTAGACCCGCACGATCGCATAGGCCCCGACCTTGGTCATGATCATGAACAAGGCGGCGACCGGCGCCGATGTGCCGGCATAGGTGGCCGGCAGCCACCAATGCAGCGGCACCAGCGCCGCCTTGGTGGCGAAGACGAGAAACAGAAGCAGCGCCCCGGCCTTGAGCAGCCCCGCATCGGCCGCGGCCACCTGCGGCACCTTCACCGCGAGGTCCGCCATGTTGAGTGTCCCGGTGACGGCATAGATGAGCCCGACCCCGACCAGGAAGACGACCGAAGCGAGCAAATTGATCGCCACGTATTGGAAGCCCGCCTTCAGCCGCGCCGGCCCGCCGCCGTGCAGCATCAGCCCGTAGGAGGCGATCAGCATCACCTCGAAGAACACGAACAGGTTGAACACGTCGCCGGTAAGGAAGGCGCCGTTGATGCCCATCAGCTGGAATTGGAACAGGGGATGGAAGTGGCGCCCGCGCCCGTCCACCCCGCCGGCGGCATACACGACGACGCACAAAGCCAGCACGGCAGTGAGCAGAAGCAGGGTGGCTGAAAGCCGGTCGAGCACCAGGACGATGCCGTAGGGTGCCGGCCAGTCGCCCAGCCGGTACGCGCGGACCGTGCCGTCGGACGCCTGGGCGAAGAGCCATGCGGCGACCCCCACCAGCAGCGCGGTGACCACGATGGAGACCATGCGCTGCCGGCGCAGATGATGGCGCAGGGCGAGGACGAGAAACGCCGCCGCCATGGCCGGCAGGATAACCGGCAGGATCATCAGATGGTCGATCGGCGCGATCATGCTCCGTCTCCGTCTTCGGTCCGGCGGGCGGCGTCGAGCGTGGTGCGGTCCGATCCGGTCTCCAGATAGCCGCGCAGCGCCAAGACCACGATCAGCGCGGTCATGCCGAAGGAGATGACGATGGCGGTGAGCACGAGCGCCTGAGGCAGCGGATCGGTATAGGCCGGTGCATCCGGCGAGATCACCGGCGGCCGGTCGATGACGAGCCGGCCCATGGCGAACAGGAACACGTTCACCGCATAGGACAGGAAGGTCAGGCCGAGGATGACCGGGAAAGTGTGGGCCCGGAGCACCAGATAGATGCCCACCGTGGTCAGGATGCCGATGACGCCGGCGACGAGGAGTTCCACGGGTCAGCCCTCCCTGCCGGGGCCGCCTGGCGGCGCGCCTTCCAGCAGCACGTCCATCGGCTCGCCGGTCTCCGGCACGGGATCGATGCGCTGGGCCACACGGGAGAGCTGTGCCAGCGACAAAACCATCACCCCTACCACGGTCAGGAACACGCCGAGATCGAAGGCCATCGCCGAGGCCAGTTCGAACGTGCCGACCACGGGCCAGTGCTGGTATCCGAACGTCGAGGTGAGGAACGGCCGGCCGAAGACGAAGGCGGCGAGACCGGTGAGGCCGGCAATGGCGACGCCCGCGCCGATCATGGATTGGGAATCCACCCGCATGCGCTCCGCCGCCCAACCGTAGCCGGAGGCGATGTATTGCATGATGAGAGCAATCGCCACCACGAGGCCCGCGACGAAGCCGCCGCCCGGCAGATTATGGCCGCGCAGGAAGATGTAGGCGCCCACCGCCAGCGACAAGGGCAGGAGAACGCGGGTCGCGACCACGAGGAGGAGGGGGTGAGCGTCGCGGGATTCCTCGCGGGGCAGCATGGCCGCGATGCGGCGCACGGCGGCCCCCTTCAGCGCCGGATCGAGGAGGGCGTAGATGGCGAGCGCGGCGATGCCGAGCACGATGATCTCCGCGAAGGTGTCGTAACCGCGGAAGTCCACCAGGATCACGTTCACCACATTGGTGCCCCCGCCACCAGGCTTGGACTGGGCGAGATAGAAATCAGAGATGGACGCACCGCTGCGGGTCATGACGGCATAGGCCAGGCCCGCCGCGCCCAGCCCGGCAAGACCAGCGACCACGCCGTCGCGCCAGCGCACCGCCCGGCTTGTCTCCACGGGCGTCGTCTTGGGCAGGAGGTTGAGGGCGAGCAGCATGAGGATGGTGGTCACGACGTCCACCGAGATCTGCGTCAATGCGAGGTCCGGGGCGGAGAATTGCAGGAAGACGAGGGCCACGACGACGCCCACCACGCCTGTGAGGATCAGCGCCGTCAGCCGCTCTCCGTGAAAGAGCAGCGTCCCGCCGCTCGCCAGGACGAGCGCGGCAAAGACGGTCACGGCCGGCGCAGTCACGGGCAGCATCGGGCGGGTGCCTGCGGCGTGCGTCGCGCTCCAGAAGCCGTATCCGCCGACGGCGACGAGGGTGGCCACCGTCACGCCCATATACCGCGTCAGGGCGCCGTCGTGCAGGGCACCGATGCCGCGCCGGCACCACACCACGAGGGTCCCCGTGACGATCTCGAACAGAGTCTGGGCGTCGAGCCGCGGCAGGCGCGCGCGCAGCGTATCCGCCTGCCGGAAGGCGAGAACGAGCGCCGCTCCGCCGGCGAAGGCCACGAGGCTCATGAGCAGAGCGGGGGTGATACCGTGCCACAAGGCGAGGTGATAGTCCGGCAGCGGCCCGCCGATGACCGCCGCAGCCGTCAGCGCCACCAGCGGCCCGGCCACCAGTTCAGGCAGCAGGCCGATGGCGATCACGGGCACGACCAGGATCGCAACGGGCAGCCACATGCCGATCGGCGGGTCATGGGGATGGTGCGGATAATCGCGGCGCACCGGCCCGAGGAAGGTGCCGATGGCGAAGCGCGCGGAATAGGCGACCGAGAAGACCGCCGCAATAGTCGCCAGAACGGGGAAGAGAAAATCGAGGCCGAGATAGGCGGTGTGGGCCGCCTCCTCCAGCATCATCTCCTTGGAGAGGAAGCCGTTGAACAAAGGTATGCCGGCCATGGAGGCAGCGGCGAGCAGCGCCAGCGTTCCGGTGATGGGCATCAGCGCCATGAGGCCTCCCAGGCGGCGAATGTCGCGGGTGCCCGTCTCGTGGTCGACGATCCCGGCGCTCATGAACAGCGCCGCCTTGAACGTGGCGTGATTGATGATGTGGAACACCGCCGCCACCGCCGCCATGGGCGTGCCGAGCCCCAGCAGCATGGTCATGAGGCCGAGATGGCTCACCGTGGAATAAGCCAGCAGCCCCTTCAGGTCGGTCCTGAACAAAGCGATGGCGGCGCCGATCAGCATAGTGGCGAGCCCGACCGGCGCGACGATGAGGAACCAGGCTTCGGTCCCGGCGAGGACCGGCCATAACCGGGCCAGCAGGAACACGCCCGCCTTCACCATGGTGGCGGAGTGGAGATAGGCCGAAACCGGGGTAGGAGCGGCCATGGCGTGGGGCAGCCAGAAGTGAAACGGGAACTGGGCGGACTTGGTGAAGGCTCCCAGCAGAACCAGCAGAAGGGCCGGCAAATAGAGCGGGGAGGCGCGGACCAGCTCGCCGCGCGCGAGAATTTCCGAGAGCTGCCACGAGCCGGCCGCCTGTGCCACCAGCAGCAGCCCGGCGATGAGCGCAAGCCCGCCGCCCCCCGTCACCACCAGCGCCATGCGCGCGCCCTGCCGCGCATCGGCGCGCTTGCGCCAATAGCCGATCAGAAGAAACGAAGTGAGGCTCGTCATCTCCCAGAAGACGAGGAGCAAGATGACGTTGTCGGACAGGACCACGCCCACCATGGCGCCCTGGAACAGGAGCAGGTAGGCGAAGAAGCGGCCCATCGGATCCTCGCGCGACAGATAGAAGCGCGCATAGACGATCACCAGAAGTCCGATGACGAGGATCATGGCCGCGAAGAAGAAGCCGAGCCCGTCCGCGAATACGGACACAGAAAGGCCCATGGACGGCACCCACTCCACCGCCGCCTTCGGGACTTCGCCGGAAAACACCGCCGGTGCATGGGAGAGGAGCAGCGCGAGGGCGAGCAGCGTCACGCCGCCGGTGGCCGCCGCGCAGGTATTGCGCCCGGAGCGGATCACCAGCGGCGGGATCAGGGCGCCGAGAAAGGGGATGAGGATTACGAGAAGCAGTGTCACTGTTAGACGCCTCGTCACGCCTGGCTATGGTCAGGTGGATGAGGCTCGCCGAGCCCCGGTGGGAAAGTGGCAGTGCGATGGGCCCGCAGCGCTCCCGAGTGTGAATTGAGGACAAGGAAGAGAATATGACTTGTCCGCCGGTCATACCACGCTCGCGCGCCGTTTGGGCATGAGCCGTGAGGCCAGCATCAATCTGCGCATGAAACGCCTTGTCTGCGATGGTATCCAGCTTGAGCGCTTCTATAAATGACAGATCGCCCCCTGACACAGATGTGATCTCGGCGCCATGCGCCTCGGCGATCCACCGCCATACGGCTTTGCAGCGGTCGGCATATCGCTCTGAAACGCTCATTCCGGCATCGCAGTCTGCAACGTTGCGCGATCACCCGCTGCCCGATGTCGGAGGCGGGTGAAGAATTCTGCGCAGCGAAGATTCAAGACTTCCGTGTCAGGCGTCAGGGTTAGGTCTTTCAGCAATTCCAGCTCTCGTCCTGCGGGCGGACGGTCTGCGGATGCGATCAATTTGATTCGGGCATGGCCAGGAGGGGCGAGCCCCGTTCCGCACGACCGAAAAACGCGCCGTGGAACAGAAACCGCCGCCCACGCTTTCGTTGACTGGGGACGACGCGACCTCGCGCGCAAGCTCTGCCGCACGCTCCGCGTAGGTCCCAAACGCCGACCGCAAAGATCGCGCAACAGCACCTTTGGGACAATGATGCCAATGCCGAAGGATGTCTCGACCCGCCCCACCGTTCTGATCACCGGCAGCAGCGGCTTTCTGGGCCAGGCGATCGCAAAGGGCTTGCAGGACCGCTATCGGGTTATCGGGCTCGATCTTCGAAAGCCGAAGCACCCCGCCGGCGACATGGACACCGTCGAGATCGACCTCACCTCGGACGAGAGCGTCGATGCGGCTGTCAGGGCGGCGGCCGGCAAGGTGGCTGGACCGATCGCCTCCGTCATCCATCTCGCCGCCTATTACGACACAACGGGCAAGGATAATCCCAAATACGATGCGGTCACGGTGCAGGGCACGCATCGGCTGATCAAGGCGCTGAATGAGGTGGAGGCGGAGCAGCTCGTCTTCTCCAGCACGCTGCTGGTCCATGCGCCGAGTCCCGAAAAGGGCGTGCGGATCGACGAGAATTCCGCGATCGAACCGGCCTGGGCCTATCCCCAGTCCAAGGCCGATACGGAGGAGCTGATCGCCAGGGAGCGGGGCGAACTCAAGACGGTGGTCCTGCGATTGGCCGGCGTCTACGATGAGGACTGCCGGGCCGCGTTCATCGCACAGCAGATCGCCCGGATCTTCGAGCGGGTGCCGACGGCCTATCTCTTCACCGGCGATCTCAGCGCCGGCCAACCCTATCTGCACAAGGACGACCTCGTCGACGCCATCGTTCGCGTCGTCGACCGTCGCGCCGCGCTTCCGGACGAGACCGTGCTGCTGATCGGCGAGGCGGAGACGCCGTCCTACGAGGAGATGCAGAAACGCATCGGCCGGCTCGTCCACGACGAGGACTGGCGCACATTGAGCCTGCCGAAAGGCCTCACCAAGGCCGGCGCATGGGTGCAGACCGAGGTGCTCGACCAGGAAACCGACATCAAGCCGTGGATGATCGAGAATTCCGACGATCATTTCGAGATCGACATTTCGCGGGCGCGAAGCCTCCTCGCCTGGGAGCCGAGGCACAGCCTGACCGGGACGCTTCCGGAGATGATCCGCCGCCTGAAACAGGATCCGACAGACTGGTACGAGAAGAACAAGCTCGAACCTTCCGGGGTGGCGGCCTCGAAACCGGAAATCGATCAGGCGCGGCAGCGGCTTCAGCGACCGCTCGAGCGGAGTCCGGAAGACGTGCGGAAAGCCGTCGAACGCCACCGCTACTGGACCCTGTGGGCGCCGATGGCGAATGCGGCTCTCGGCCTGTGGCTGGCGACGTCGCCGATGACACTCGGCCTCTTCGATCCCGTCGCCGCGCCGACGCCTCCGGCGCTCGGACACGAAGTGGCGGAAGCCTCGATCCGCAATGGCATGCTCGGCGTCAGCGAAATCGTCTCCGGGCTGCTCATCGCGATCCTGGCCCTGACGGGCATGGCGCGCGGGCGCCACTGGATTCAGTGGATCACCGCCGCGATCGGGCTTTGGGTGATGCTTGCGCCACTCGTCTTCTGGACGACGAGCCCGGCGGCCTATGGCCTCGACACGCTGGTCGGCATGCTGGTGGTCGCCTTCGCGGTGCTCGTCCCGCCGACGCCCGGCATCAGCCATCGCGCGCTCGCGGCAGACGACGACCGGCCCCTCGGCTGGAGCTATTCCCCGTCCTCCTTCACCCAGCGCGTTCCGATCGTGGCCCTCGCTTTCGTCGGGCTGTTCGTCTCGCGCTATCTCGCCGCCTATCAGATGGGCCATATCGACGGCTTGTGGGATCCGTTCTTCGGGCCGGGCGAGGCCCCCGTGCGGAACGGCAGTGAAGCGGTCGTGACCTCCTGGGTGTCGAAAGGATTCCCGATCGCCGACGCGGGTCTCGGCGCCTTCGCCTATGGTCTCGACATCCTCGCTGGCGCCATCGGCGACCGGCGCCGCTGGCGCACCATGCCGTGGATGGTGGTCCTGTTCGGACTGCTCATCATCCCGCTCGGCGTGGTCAGTGTCTCCTTCATCATCATCCAGCCCCCGCTGATCGGTGCTTTGTGCACGCTGTGCATCATCCAGGCGATGGTGACGGTGGTTCTCATCCCCTATTCGGTCGACGAGGTGCTGGCGACCCTCCAATATCTCTGGCGCGCGAAGAAGGCCGGCGAGCCGTTCTGGCGGACCTTCTGGAAGGGCGGCCCGGCGCTCTCGGAGAACCAGACCCCGAACCCGGATCTCGACCGCTCCGCCGCCGCGCTGCTCAAGGACTTCGTCACGGGTGGCGTCACCTTCCCCTGGACACTCCTCGCCAGCATCGCGCTCGGCGCCGTGCTGATGGCCTCGCCGCTGATCTTCGGCACCGCGCCGCCGCTCTATTTCAGCGACCACATCGTCGGCTGTCTCGTCATCATGGTCGCCATCACCGCGACGGCCGAGGTGGTACGGCCGGTGCGCTTCCTGAATGTCGGCCTCGGCGCCTGGATCGTGGCGTCGCCGTTCCTGCTGGAAGGCGGGCCGGGCCCGGCCATGGCGGCCGAGGTGGCGATCGGCCTGGCGCTGATCGGCCTCAGCCTGCCGCGGGGCGCGCGCAGCGCCGAGCATTATGGCGGCTGGGACCGGGCGATCGTCTGAGCGGGCGCGGCTTCGCGAGATGCGGCGCGAGCCGCCCGGCCCTGGGTGCGGGTTCCCGTCGAAGCCGGCCATGGACGGGAGCGCCTCGGATTTCGGGCCTTTGTGCCTGAAGCGCGGCGGCCGGACGGGCGCAAGCCCGCGCGCCATCGATCGAAACCCTGGAAAGCCCTCAGGTCGGTGCTCCGGGGCGCACGCGCAGGGCGCCATAATAGGCCCAGAGCAGATGCGCCGCGATGCCCCGATAAGGCCGCCAATCCTCGGCGATCGCCGCGAGCCCGAGCGCCGACGCCCGGCCCGGCAGGCCGAAGGCGTCGCCAGCAGCCACCTGCAAAGCGAGATCGCCGTGGGGGAAGGCGTCGGCGCGGCCGAGGCAGAACAGGAGATAGATGTCCGCGGTCCACAGGCCGATGCCCGGCAGGCGGGTGAGATAGGCGGCTGCGGCGTCCGCCTCCATCGCTTCCACCGCCGTGAGATCCACGTCACCGGCGAGCAGAGCCCGGGCAATGCCGGTCAAGGTGCGGATCTTGGGCGCCGAGAGACCGGCGGCGCGCAGCGCATTCGCCTCGGCGGCCAGCAGCCCGGCGGGCGTGACGGCCCCGCCCAAAGTCGCATCGAGCCGCGCGCGGATCGACCGCGCCGCCGCGACCGACAATTGCTGCGCGACCACCACTGAAACCAGGCCATCGAAGCCGGGTGGGCGCCGACGGAGAGCCGGACGCCCGGCGACTTCCACCAACGGGACCAGACGCGGGTCGGCGGCCAGGAGGCGATCGAGCCCCGCATCGAAGACAGCCTGATCGGTCAGCCGAGGTTCGTCGATCTGGCGCACGCGGTGCCTCCCCCTTGACGGTGAAGAGCGCGCGCGCCCACCGTGCCTGCGAAACCGGAGATGCGACAGCACCGCAAGGCAATTCCGTCGCGACGTCTCCGGCTCTAGATTGCCGGATCCTCATGCCCGCGCGCGGCGAAAAATTGCGAGTGTCTGTCGTTGCTGTGCCGCTTCGCTCCGAGCCCGAATGGCCATCTGCATCTTGGCCATGCCTTTTCGGCCCTGGTCAATGCCGATGCCGCCCGGGCGGCCGGTGGGCGCTTCCTTCTGCGCATCGAGGATATCGACATCGCAAGGTCCCGTCCGGAGTTCGAAGCCGGGATCCTGGAGGATCTCCGATGGCTCGAAATCCTCCCGGATGAGACGCCACGCCGGCAGTCGCGGCACGTTCGGCTTTACGCAGCCGCTTTGGCGCGGCTCGAGGCCGCGGGCCTCGCTTATCCCGCCTTCGAGAGCCGCGCGGAGATCGCCCGGGCGGTGATCGCCCGCGACATCGCCGCGCCATGGCCACGCGACCCCGACGGAATGCCGCTCTACCCGTTTCCCCGCACCGCTCTGTCGGACAAGGAGCGGGCGCGGCGGCGGTCGGAAGGCGCCCCGTTCGTGCTCCGGCTCGACATGGACCGCGCCGTCGCTGAAGTCGGCGGCGATCTTTCCTGGCAAGAGGCGCAAGGCGATCCGCTCGGACCGCCCGCTTCGGTCATGGCCACCCCGGCCGCGTGGGGCGATGTCGTCCTGGCGCGGCGGGACGCGCCGGCGAGCTATCACCTCGCGGTGGTGATGGACGACGCCGAACAGGCCATCAGCCATGTGATCCGCGGCGCCGACCTGTTTCACGCGACGGCGGTGCATCGGCTTCTGCAGGCCCTGCTCGGCCTTTCCCCACCCATCTATCACCACCACCGGCTGATCCGTGGGGCGGATGGTCGAAAACTCTCGAAAAGCGCAGGCGCCCCGAGCCTGTCCGCGCTGCGGGCCGAGGGCCTTCTTCCCGGCGACATCCGGCGGTGCCTCGATCTGCCGGCGGGCGGCTCGACCTCCTATCCCGCATCCAGGACATAGAGCCAGAAGGCGATGGTGAGCATCCCGATCGCCGTCGAAAGCGACACTGCGCTCGAGGCCACTTTTACGCCGGCACCGTAACGTTGCGCCAGGAGATAGGCGTTGATGCCGCACGGCATGGCCGCGAACAGCACCGCGACGCCGGCCCAGACCGGCGGCATGGGCAGCACCTGGACCAGCGCGAACACCAGAGCCGGATGGACGAGAAGCTTCATGGCGGTGATGAAGGCGCTGACCTTGAACTCGCCGGCCAGGCCGTAGCGGTTGAGCGCGAGCCCGAGCGAGATCAGTGCGCAGGGCGAGGCGGAGGCCGCCACGAGATCGAGCATCTGCTTGATCGCGCCGCTGGTCTGGATGTCGAAGATGCGGCCGAGGGCACCGGCATAGATGCCGATCAGGATCGGGTTCAAAGCGAGCGTTCGGCCAAGCCGCTTCAGGGTCCGCAGCGAGAGGCCGGCATTGCCTTCCACCAGAAGCGTCGCCGCCACCAGCATGACCGGAAGATGGATCGCGATCAGCAGGAACAGCGGAACCGCGCCCTCCTCGCCATAGGCCTGGAGGATCAGCGGCACGCCGAGGAAGACGGTGTTCGCCTGGCCCGCGGCGAAGCCGTGGATCACCGCCTCGGCGTGACCACGGTGAAAAACCTTGCGCGCCATCACCATAGCAAGGCCGAAAACGATGAAGGCCCCGGCGAAATAGGCGATCCAATAGCCCCAGGGCTGGGCCTCGGGCAGGCGGGATTCGCTGAGCGTCTTGAAGATCAGGATCGGCACGGCCAAGCCGAACACATATTCGGCGAGACCATCCGAGGCCTTATCGGAAATCAGCCCGCCCTTGGCCGCGACGAAGCCCAGAGCGACGATGCCGAAAACCGGAAAGATGATGATGGCGATGCTGGCGAGGATCGCGGTCATCGGCGTGCCGTTGGAGGAATGGCCATAGCGGCGTCAGGCGGCCTCCGACCAATCCCGCGCGCTCACCAGCCGGGCTGCGCGCACCACGACGCTGGCCGCCAGCCGCCCCTCCAGCCGCTCGGCGAGCGGCGACGGGGCCGAGAAGTGGATGTCGATCCGGACCGCGCCGTCTTCTCCACCCTCGGGGGCAAGGTCGATGCGGCATGGCATGACGTCATGGATCACGAAAGGCTCCAGCACCCGGAGCAGGGCGTTCGGCCCCGGTTCGACATCGAGATGCAGGCAATGTTGCGCGAGTGTGCAGACGACAGCGCGCGGTGGCGCGGCAGAAGAAGCGGACATGGGACTGTTCCGGATAAAAAGACGAAATGGCGTGCGTCAGCGGGCCCGGCCGAACCTGTCGACCGGGCGGCGAATTCGCAGCGCCGACGCAGCGGAGCGTCGTCCTTTGATCACCGAAACAGACATGTCATTGAGCCTAAGCGCCCTGCGGCGCCCCGTCAACGCCGGTGACACATCCTGCGTCCTGACACCGGGTCCGGCAGCGACTTGGCGCAGAGGGCCGCGCGAGATAGACTTGAGGTGTGCCGGATGTCCGGGAGCACGCAAAATGACCATCGTTCCGCAGGGTCGAAAGTTCGACGCCGCGCCCCATCGGGCGGAGCGTTTGGTGATCGCTGGCACGGGCCTGGCCGTCCTGCTTCTGGTCGGTGCGACATCCGTGCTCTGGCTGCGCCACGGGACCGCCGTTTTCTTCGATACTCTCGCCGCCGGCTTGGCAATGTGCTTCTGAAGCCGGGCGCGCCGAGTGGTGCGGATCAATCCGTCCCGCCCTGTCTTCGTCTTTCAAGCGGGCGCCCGCACTGACGCCCGCTCCGGTCGCCGCGACCGGCGGTCGCGGCCGATCCCGTTCAGGAACGCTACCCATGTCCTCCCGCGCCAAGATCATCGCTTTGTTCGCCATCTTCGCCTGTGGCGCGCTGCTCCTCGTCGGGGTCGCGACCGCGCTGCTCCCGGCGCGCCAGACGGCCGCCACGGCGGGTGCGAGCGTGGGCGGTCCTTTCACCCTGGTCGATCAGGATGGAAAGACCGTGACGGAGGCGGACCTCAAGGGCAGGCCGAGCCTGATCTTCTTCGGCTTTACGCACTGCCCCGACATCTGCCCCACCGCCCTCTTCGAAATGTCGGAAATCCTGAACGCGCTCGGTCCAGACGCCCAGAAGCTTCAGATCTTCTTCGTCACGGTGGATCCGGAGCGCGACACGCCGGACACCCTCAAGGCCTATATTTCCTCCTTCCATCCGCAGCTGAAGGCTCTGACCGGCACGCCGCCCGAAGTCGACGCCATCAAGCGGGCGTACCGGGTCTATTCCAAGAAGGTTCCCCTCGATGCCGGCGGCTACACGATGGACCACACCGCCGTGATCTATCTGATGGACAAATCCGGCGCCTTCCTCGCGCCGTTCAACGCCAAGCAACCGCCGGACCAAGCGGCGGTCGAGCTGCGGCGCTATCTGTGACCGCGGCTCCCTGCTGCACCCGCCGCGGCGAAATCCCATGTTCGGTCTTGTCCCAGCGGAACGGGTCGACGACGAGATCGATCAGCGCCCGCCATGCAGCCAGGGACTGCAGCAGCCAATAGGCCGGCAGGGTGAGCAAGATCCATCCCTCGGCAAGACGGCGCCGGCGATACAGGGCGACCAGCGTGACGGCTGCGGTGGCGCCGTATCCGGCGACGAACGTCGTATAAGAGAGGGCTGCCGCGAGCGCCAGAACGGTACTTTCCGCCGGTGCGCCCCATGTCCGCACCCAGAGGTCGCGTGCCAGGACGACGACCGTCAGAGGATGCACCAGCATCGCCGCGAACGGCCCGACGGTGAGCAGGGCCGCGCCGAGGGTGCGGCGGATGCCGAGCTCGCGCAGGATCCGGCGCGGATTGCGGCCGTGCACCAGCAAGGTCTGCGCCCATCCCTTCATCCACCGCGTGCGCTGGCGCAGCCAGGCCCGCAAAGACACCGGCGCCTCCTCCAGCGTGTCGCAGGCGATGACCTCGGTGTCCCAGCCCAGGCGCGCGAGACGCAATCCGAGATCGGCGTCCTCGGTGACATTGAACGGATCCCAGGCACCGGCCCCCTCCAGGGCGGACCGGCGGAAGTGATTGGACGTCCCGCCGAGCAGGATCGGCAGGCGCAGCGCAGCGAGCGCCGGCAGAACGACGTGGAACTGAGCGCTGTATTCCGCCGCGAAATGCCGACTGATCCAGCTGTCCGACGCGTTCTCCGCCACCAGACGGGCCTGGACGCAGCCGACCTTCGGACCACCGCGCCGGAACGCCTCCAGGGCGGCACGCAGCTGGTTTGGGGCAGGCACGTCCTCCGCGTCGAAAACCGCCACGAAACTCCCCCGCGCGAACGGAAGCGCCGCATTGAGCGCCTTAGGTTTGGTTCGCGGGCCGAGCGCGGGCGCAACCACGGTCTCGAAGCAGAGCGGCAAGGCCCGGCGGCGGATGGCCGCGCGGGTCGCGGCGTCGTCCGGCTCCACCACCAGCTTGATGTCGAGCTTCTCCATCGGATAATCGAGCCCGCACAAGGCGGCCTCGAGGTGGGGCAAGACCGCAGCCTCGCGGTAGAGCGGGACGATGAGCGTATAGACCGGCAGATGGCGGTCCGGAATCACGGCTTCGCCGACAGGCCCCTCCGGGATGAAACAGGCCGACAGCCGCAGCGCCATGGCCGAAAGGAAGACCAGAGAGACCAGAGCCCCGATCGCGAGGAGCGCCGGCGCGGGGACGAGCGCGATCACGGCGCCGAGAGATGCGGCGAAGACGGTCAGGGGCCCCACGAGCGCCCTGCCGCGGGCAATTGTTGCGGCCGAGTGGCGCGGCGTCCGGTCGCGCAGTCCGAATGCAGCCATCCGCGCGAGATAGCCACTCGCCTGCCGGACGAGCCGACCGCGCAGGCGCTCGGGCGTTGTGAGCTCGACCCGGTGCGCGAGCGCCGGCTCGCGCGCCAGCAGCCGGGCGAGCCGGCGAACCCCTCGGCCACGCGGCGCGAGCACGAAACGCGGGCGCCCGGCGGTCGCGATGACGAGGCTCTGGGTTCGCAGCACACCGGGGACCAGTTGGTCCGCCACCAGAACCGGCTTCGAGAGATCCGCTATGGCAAGCCCGAGATGGTCAGCCACAGCCGCGGTCGCCGCATCCTGCGTGACGAATCCGGCATGGATCAGAACCTCGTCGCCGCCGACACCGATATCCTGCGCCCGCCGATAGGCCCAGAGGAGCGTGGCATCGGCGACACGGCCGCGCAGCGCCGCAAGCTCGACGGGAAGGCCGACCGCCGCCCCGTCGCCGATCGCTCGGCCCGCCGGCTTGCGACGCAGCCCGGTCTCCCGCACCATGCCCCCTCCTGGCGCCCCACTCGGAAAGGTTGAGAGAGTAAGATGAAACCACCAACCTCGCCAGGGTCTCTTCTGCGCGGCCTGATCACAGGCGCGTGCCTCGCCGTCTCGACGGTCGTCGCGCACGCGCAGAGCGATGGTCCGCCACCCGCTGCGGGTCCAAGATCGCCGCCGGTGCAGATGTTTACGTTGCCGCAGGGTCCGGCGGCCGTGGTGCCGAATTTCTGGAACGTCGAGCGGCGCCTGGAGCGACCCGACGCGGCGCAACTCCCCACCACCATCCGCTTTCTGACGACCAGCGATTTTCCGCCGTTCAACTATCTCGCGTCGGACGGAGCCCTGCTCGGGTTCAATGTCGATCTGGCGCGCGCAATCTGCGCCGAACTCGCCGTCACGTGCACCCTGCAGCCGGTCGCCTTCGAGAACCTGCTCGACCAGCTCGACCAGGGGGAAGGCGACGCCATTCTCGCCGGGCTCGCCTCTTCGCCGGCCATGCGCCAGCGCGTCGACTTCACCGAACGTTATCTCGGGACGCCGGCCCGGTTCGCCGCCCGCAAGGGGCTCCCGCCGACAGCGCCGACGCCCGAGAGCGTCGCCGATAAGAAGGTGGCCGTCGTGAGCGGCACCGCGCACGAGGCCTATCTTCGGGCATTCTTCAACGAAGCGGCGATCCGCACGTTTCCCAATGCCGCCGCGGCGCGCGACGCCTTGCGCATCGGCGAGGTCGATCTTTTGTTCGGCGATGGGATCGGCCTCGCCCTCTGGCTCAACGGAACATCGTCCGAGTCGTGCTGCGGCTTCGTCGGCGGCCCCTTCACCGAGAACCGCTATTTCGGCGACGGCCTCGCCGTGGCGGTAAAGCCGGGCGGCGACCTTCTGCGCCAGGCAATCGACTATGCCCTTCAGCGGATCTGGGAGAAGGGGGTCTTCGCCGACCTCTATCTGCGCTGGTTTCCAGTGGGGTTCTACTGATCGCACGATAAGGGGCGGGTCGGGCGAGCGTCGCATTCCGCTTCCCTCCCGCGAGATCCCGCTCTAGTTTCCGCGCCTTCCCGCAATGCGCGCCCCTGGAGAGACACGATGACGCTGGCGCCCGCCCCCACCGCGGATCACGCGCAAGACCCGAGCCGAGATCTGGCCCAAACGCTGCGCACGGTCGCCGAGACCGCCGGCGCCTGGCCTTTCGAGGAGGCGCGCAAGATCGTCGACCGGCTGAAGCGGCGGCCCAAGGAAGAGGTGCTGTTCGAGACCGGCTACGGGCCTTCCGGCCTGCCGCATATCGGCACGTTCGGCGAAGTGGCGCGCACCACCATGGTCCGCCACGCCTTCCGGGTGCTCACGGAAGACAAGGTGAAGACCCGCCTCCTGTGCTTTTCCGACGACATGGACGGCATGCGCAAGATCCCGGACAACGTGCCGGACCGCGCCGCTTTGGCGCCGTATCTCCAGATGCCCCTGACGTCGGTGCCCAATCCCTTCGGCGGCGGCTTTGCCAGCTTCGGCGACCACAACAACGCCATGCTGCGGCGGTTTCTCGACACGTTCGGCTTCGACTACGAATTCGCCAGCGCCACGGACTATTACAAGTCCGGCAAGCTCGATGCGATCCTGCGGCGCGCGGCGGAGTGCTATGACGCGATCATGGCGGTGATGCTGCCGACCCTGGGCGAGGAACGGCAGGCGACCTACAGCCCGTTTCTGCCGATTTCGCCGACCAGCGGACGGATTCTCTACGTCCCCCTGAAGGCGGTGGACGCGGCGGCGGGCACCATCACCTTCACCGACGAGGACGGGATCGACAAGACCGTGCCAGTCACCGGCGGGGCGGTGAAGCTGCAATGGAAGCCGGACTTCGGCGCGCGCTGGGCCGCACTCGGCGTGGATTTCGAGATGTTCGGCAAGGATCACCAGACGAATGCGCCGATCTATGACCGGATCTGCGAAATTCTCGGCGCTGAACCGCCGGAGCACTATGTTTACGAACTCTTCCTGGATGAGAACGGCCAGAAGATTTCGAAGTCGAAGGGCAACGGACTCACCATCGACGAATGGCTGACCTATGCCAGCCCGGAGAGCCTCGCGCTGTACATGTTCCAGTCGCCCCGCTCGGCGAAGAAGCTGCATTTCGACGTCATCCCGAAGGCGGTGGACGAGTATTTCAATTTCCTTGCCCGCTATCCCGCCCAGGATTGGAAGACGCGCTTCGGCAATCCGGTCTGGCACATTCATTCCGGCACCCCGCCGCAGGTGGAGATGCCGGTCTCCTTCACCATGCTGCTGAACCTCGCCTCCGCCTCGAACGCGGCGGATGCCGACGTGCTGTGGGGGTTCCTGCGCCGCCACGTTCCCGGCGTGTCGCCGGCCACCCATCCCAAGCTCGCCGAGCTGGTCGGTTATGCGGTCAAGTACTTCAAGGACTTCGTCGAGCCCGCCAAGCGCTTCCGGGGGCCGGACGCGACCGAGCGGGGTGCCCTCGAAGCCTTGCACGACGCGCTCGGCGGGCTGCCTCCGGAGGCCGGAGCGGATGCGATCCAAGCCGTGCTCTACGACGTCGCCCGGCCGATCGCACGTTACCAGGACCTGAAGGCCAAGGGTGCGACCCCGGAACGGCCCGGCATCTCGGTGGAATGGTTCAACACGATCTATCAGGTGTTGCTCGGCGAGCAGCGCGGGCCGCGCTTCGGCTCGTTCGTCGAGATCTACGGCATTCCAGAGACCCGGGCGCTGATCCGCGCCAAACTCGACCAGACGGCGCCGGCCTGAGGGGCGGTGATGCCGATGACCGGCGGCTGAGCCCTGGCGGTCGGGCGGGCGCGCCTATAGATAGGGCACACTCCCTCCATCCGGCCCCCTTGCCCGGAGACGTCCATGGTCCTCAGCGTCGCGGTCCAGATGGACCATATCTCCCGCATCAATATCGCCGGGGATTCCACCTTCGCCTTGCTGCTGGAAGCGCAGCGGCGGGGGCATGGCCTCGTGCATTACGTGCCGGACCAGCTCGCCATGCGCGGCGGCGAGGTGTTCGCGACGGTCGAGCCCCTGACCGTCGCCGACGAAGCGGGCGCGCATTTCACGCTTGGGGAGAAGCGGCGGGTACGGCTCTCGGACTTCGACGTGGTGCTGCTGCGGCAGGACCCGCCGTTCGACATGGCCTATGTGACCTCGACCCATTTCCTCGAGCGCATTCACCCGCACACTTTGGTCGTCAACGACCCGGCCAGCGTGCGCAATGCGCCGGAAAAGATCTTCGTCACCCACTTTCCAGACCTGATGCCGCCGACCCTGATTTCGCGGGACCTCGACGAGATCAAGGCGTTCCGAGCCGAATATGGCGACGTCGTGATGAAGCCGCTCTACGGCCACGGCGGCGGCGCGGTGTTCCGCCTCACCGCGGACGACCTGAATTTCGGGTCGCTCTATGATTTCTTCGCCGTCACCTTCCGCGAGCCCTGGGTGATCCAGCGTTTCCTGCCTGAAGTGAAACAGGGCGACAAGCGCATCATCCTGGTCGATGGTGTCGCTGCGGGGGCGGTAAACCGGGTGCCGAGCGCGGGCGATCTGCGCTCGAACATGGTGCGCGGCGGTGCCGCTCGACCGACCGATCTTTCCGACCGCGAGAAGGAGATCTGCGCGCGGATCGGACCGGCGCTCCGCGAGCGCGGTCTGCTTCTGGTCGGGATCGACGTGATCAACGGCAACCTCACGGAGATCAACGTGACGTCCCCGACCGGCCTGCGGGCGATCAAGCGCCTCGGCGGGCCGGATATCGCTGTGGAGGTCTGGGACCGCATCGAGGAAAAGCGGGCGCGCTGAACCTTCTGCGCGCCGCATCGTTTCCGGCAGCGACGGCCGATCCGAAGGATCATCCGTCGTGCATCCGCTGCCTCCAACCGGGGACTTCCATGCCGCAACCGATCACCGTCTCCATTCCCCACCGCCTCGGACAGGCCGAGGCGACGCGTCGGCTCCAAACCGGCCTGTCCTCCGTTCGCTCACGCTTTGGCGACAAGCTGACGGTCATGGAGGAGACGTGGACCGGTCCGCATCTCGACTTTCGCGTCGCGGTAATGGGTCAACAGGCCTCCGGCCGTCTCGACGTCGTGGAGGATGCCGTCCACCTCGAAGTGCAACTGCCCTGGCTCCTGCACGTGGTGGCGGAAAAGGCGAAGGCGCTGATCGACCGGCAGGGCCGGATCCTTCTGGAAAAGAAATAGCATCGCTTTCCGCGGGCGACGGACGATCGGTGCGAGGTCGAAGCTCAAATCGCGGTGCAGTTCGCGCGGGACCCGCCCGACCCTATCGGCAGTCCGCCGGAATTTCGGCAAGGATTCGTGCGCTCAACGCCTCGAGCGGGCAATCGCCGTTCGGGCAGCCGGGCAGTGAGATCGGGACGCCGTGCACTTTCGCCTGGTCCAACCGCCGCAAGCCATCCAGCTCGCCGTACCAGAGCGTGAGCGCGACAGAGACCGCACCGCTCGACGGGTCGCGCCAGCGCTCGAGCGCGAACGCCGTGGCCGGTGCCGTGGGATCGGGCTGACCCGGAAGAGACCATTCGACGCCGAACACGCCGGCCATCTGCGAGAGGTTGGTGTCGTGCCCGGCGAGCGCGAGGAGGCGCACG
This sequence comes from Aquabacter spiritensis, assembly GCF_004346185.1. Lineage (GTDB taxonomy): Bacteria > Pseudomonadota > Alphaproteobacteria > Rhizobiales > Xanthobacteraceae > Aquabacter > Aquabacter spiritensis. The sequence goes on from NZ_SMAI01000005.1 coordinate 128,142, forward strand.
TCAAGCCCGAGCGTCGGCTCGGCGGCGCGCGGTGCGCCCGCGAGCGTCGCCAGCATGAGGTGCGCCATCCGGCCGCCTTCGCGGCGCGCGAGATAGGGCAGGCGCCGCGTCAGATTGGTGGCGCGGATGCGGGACGCGAGCAAAGGGGCGAGGGCGTCCGGCGCAGGAACCGTGCCCCAGGCGACGTCCGCGAGCGGCATGTTTTCGGCATATTCCAGCACGAACACTTCCGAGGCCGACGCCGCGACCGACAGCGGACCGGTCAGACGGATACCGTGTGCGTCCGCCTTGAAGCTGGAGGGCCCCGGCGCATCGCGACGCCCGAGCACGTCCCAAATCCGCCGGACGGCCGCGGCGGAGGCGGGATCGGCGAGGTCGTCTCTGGTCCCCGTCACGGCGAGGACCGCCGCGCTTGCAGCGTCGGGATCGAGTTTACATGCCGCCTGGAGACCGTGGAAAAGCGGGTCGACGGCCCCATCGGGACCGTGCTGGGCCACGACACCGCAACCCGGTGCGAGCCGATCCGCCATCGCCTGTCCGCTTTCCCGCGTGCGCTGATCCTTGCCATCGGCCCACACGACCAGCCCGTTGCCAGGGCACCCTTCCGCTGGGAGCAGGCCGGCTCTCACATAATGTGACCGGATGGCATCCGAAACCAGACCGACCACCTCGCGCCCGTGCGGGGTGAGTTCGCCGCGCGGCACCGGCCAGTTCGGCCAAGGGCGGGGGCTCCAGGCCGCCAGCGTCTCCGGCGACTGCGTCGGCGCACGCACGCCATGTCGCTGGACCAGAACGACGCGCTCCAGCACCTTCTCGGCAGAGGCCGGCGCGGCTCCACCGAGGCAGGCGGCCAGCACCATCGGGACACAGACAACGCCGCGCCAACGCCGGCGGACACGCCGCCCCCAAAATTCGGCCCACCGAGACATCCCCGCCCCCCGTTTTATCCGTTGCGAACGGTGCCCATCGCCCAGGCCCCGGCTGCGGGGTCGCTTCGGATCTCCGCATAGGCATTGGCAAGCGCCACGAACCCCGCGACGTCGATCTCTTCGGCGCGCTCCGTCTCGGGCAGACCCGCCCGCGCCAACAGCGCCAAGGCGTCGACACCAAGAGATCGGAGGCTCTGGCGCAGCATCTTGCGCCGCTGGCCGAAGGCCGCTTCCGTCACCCGCTCGAGATCGGCGAGGCGGCAGGGCAGCGGCTGGCGGCGCGGAACGAGGTGGACGACGGAGGACGTCACCTTCGGCGGCGGCACGAAGGCCGTCGGCGCCACGTCGAACAGGATCCTCGCCTCGGTGCGCCAACCGGCGAGCACGGCCAGCCGGCCATAGGCCTTGCTGCCGGGGGCTGCGACGATGCGCTCCGCGACCTCGCGCTGGAACATGAGGGTGAGCGACGTGAACCAAGGCGGCCAGGGATCGGTCGAGAGCCACCCGACGAGCAGAAGCGTCGCCACATTGTACGGCAGGTTCGCGACCACCCGCGCCGGCCCGTCGCCGAGGAGCGGCCGCACATCCACCTTCAACGCATCGCCTTCGATGACGTCGAGGCGTCCCGGATAGGCCTCCGCCACTTCGGCCAGCGCGGCGATGCAGCGCCGGTCGCGCTCCACGGCTACGACCTTCTCGGCGCCGAGCGCGAGCAGCGCGCGGGTAAGCCCACCGGGACCGGGACCGACCTCCAGCACCCGCGCGCCTTCAAGCGGCCCCGATCCGCGTGCGATGCGGGCGGTGAGGTTCAGGTCGAGGAGGAAGTTTTGACCGAGCGCCTTCTGCGCCGACAGATCGTGCCTGCGGATGACGTCGCGCAGCGGCGGCAAAGCGTCGATGGCGCTCATGCCCCGGCGCGCTCCGGCGCACGCGCGGCGGCATCGGCGGTGCTGAGCCGCCGGGCCAGCTTGAGGGCGGCGATCAGGCTCGACGGATCGGCCTTGCCGGTCCCGGCAATGTCGAATGCCGTCCCATGGTCAGGGGAAGTCCGCACGAAGGGCAATCCGAGAGTCACGTTCACCCCGTCGTGGAAGGCCAGCGTCTTGGCCGGGATCAGAACCTGATCGTGATACATACCGATGGCGACGTCATAGGTCGCGCGGGCTTCGGGGTGAAACAGAGTGTCCGCCGGCAGAGGACCGCGCGCATCGATCCCGGCGTCGCGCAGGGCATCGACGGCGGGGCGGACCACGGCTTCGTCCTCCGCTCCGAGCGCCCCCTTCTCCCCGGCATGCGGATTGAGGCCGGCAAAAGCCAGACGCGGCTTGGCGATCCCGAAGCGATCGCGCATATCGCGGGCGACGATGCGGCCGGTCTCGACCAGGAGTTCGACCGTCACGAGGCGCGGCACCTCGGCCAGTGGCACATGGATGGTGGCCGGGACAACGGCGAGCAAAGGCGACCAGATCATCATGACCGGCCGCGGCGCGAGGGTACCCGGAGCCGCGCATTGCGCGGCGAGATATTCGGTGTGGCCGGGAAATGGGAAATCGGCGCGGTAGAGCACCGATTTGGCGAGCGGCGCGGTCACCAAGGCAGAGGCGATGCCGGCTCGCACCAAATGCACGGCTTGCTCAAGGCTTTGGAGGACGGACGGTGCGCTGCTCTCATCCGGATGGCCCGGCGCGGCGGTCGCCGCGACGCCGTTCGGATGCACCGGCAGGGCGTGCTCAAACAGCTCCTCCGCCTCCGAAGCGGTGCACGCCACAACGGGGACGTCCAGGCCGAGCGCCGCGGCCCGGCGACACAGGAGATCGGGATCGCCGACGGCGCAGAAGGCGGGCAGGCCCGCCGCCGCGCGCGCGCGCCAGGCCAGGAGCACGATCTCCGGCCCGATGCCCGCCGGCTCCCCGAGCGTGAGAGCCAGAGGGGGCGCCATCAGCGATAGATGATCAAGGCGGACTTGCGCAGATCGGCCATCAGCTTCTTCGATTCGACCTGAAACTGATTGCTGGCGAGCTGCTCTTTGATGTCGCGCTTCTTGAAGCTCTCGCCCTTCACGGGCGTCTTGCCGCAGACCGCGAAAATTTCGACGCCATGCTGGGTCACCTCGGGCGGCGTCAGACGGCCGACCTCCGTCTTGTCCAGCATCTGCCGCAGCGGGCCAGGCATGTCCGAGGATAGTCGCAGAACCGGCGAGCGCACCACGACCTCGCGCATGTCCTTGGCGGCCTGCAGGCCGACATCGCAATCGGAGAAGCGCGCTTTAAACGCATTCGCCTCGGCCAGCCGTGCGCCGTGGTTGGATGAACCGCGGGGCACCACGAAGATGATCGGATAGAGCTTGTATTCGGTTGCCACCAGATCCGTCGTGCCGTCACGGCTGAGAAGGGCGAGAACGTCGCTGTCCCGCACATTGATGGCCGGGGCCTTGGCGCGCACATATTGCTGCCAGACATTGTCGGCGCGCAGCTTGTCCTTGAAGGTGCGCACGTCCAGCCCCTGCTGGGCGAGCCCCGAGGTCAGCTGCTCGGCGGTGCGTCCGGTGCGCTGCGCGACGCCGGCATAGATCCGGTCGAGCTCCTCGCTGTCCACTTCGATTCCGAGCCTGGCCGCGGTCTGCACCTTGATGCGTTCGTCGATCAGCTCTTCGAGCGTCTCCTTGGCGCCGGGCGCCTTGTTCTCGATGATCGTGTGGAGTTTCTGCCGCTGGGCGACGTCGTAGGTGGTGATCGGCCGGCCATTGACCATGACCAGAATCTGTTGGGCGTACGCCGACGTCGCGAAGCCTGCAGACAGGAAAGCGAGGCCGAGGATCGTCAGGAGGCGGAAGCTCTTCAGCATGGCGTCATCCGGGAGTGCTCTTTCGGTGGACCCACGGCCCGTTGCGCTGGGGATTGACCGGACCGGCGCAGGCCATCCAGCGGGCCGCACTGTCGGCATGAGGCAAATCGCGGTCCAACGTCAGCCTATCTTGACCGTCCCTGTGGCGGCAATACGGCGCGGCGCCCGCGTGCCGCGACGTCAGTTCGAGGTTCCGGTGGTCCCGGACGAGCCGAGGGAGGTGGAGAGCGCGGTCTGGCCGAGGGTCCGCAGGCCGATGGTCAAGAGGACGGTCGAATTCGGCTCGGTCTGATACGGACCGTTGAGCGAATAGTTGGACACGTAGCTAAGCGCCATGGTGAAGCAATCGTCGGCATAGGTGACGCCAACGGTGGTCATGTCGAAGCCGGACTGGGCGATGTTGTACCGCAGACCGCCGGCGACCGACCACTCGTTTGTCAGCCGGTAGGACGCCGTCGTGTAGATTCCTTCCCGCTCTTCATAATATCCGAGCAGCGGTTGCGGCGAATAGAGACCGTAGACCGCGGCAACGCTGATCCTGTCATAGGCGGCTCTGCCTTCCAGCTCGAAGCGCTGAAGCGAGAAGTTCTGTTCGTCGAACCGGAAACGCGAGACGAATTCGAGATTGTTCGTGGGCGAATAGCTGAAGCGTGCGACATAGTCCGACACGTTGGTCTCGAGACCGGACTCGAGACCGGTATTCGCCATGTCGCCTTCCGAGAAGGAATTCAGCCCGAACAGATGGTAAGACTGGCCGATCACAGCGGTAACAAGACCGGCATTATTCAGCGCCGCGGTATAAGTGATGCCGACATTGAGGCGGCCGCCGCCCTCCACCCGGTCGTAGCCGGAATATTTGTCGACCTCGAACAGGGTGGTGTCGTCGAACACCAGGCTCTGGGCATCCTCGTTCGGCAGCCGGCCGATGCCGGTCTCGTTCGGGCGGATGACCAATTGCGCGCGCGGCTCGATGGTCTGGGTGCCCCAGCTCTGGACCGAGATGAAGGGGTAGCGGTAGTCGAGGCCGATCACCGGCATGGCGCGGATCAGGTCCTCCTGGCCGGCCTGCAGCGGGTTCTGGCCGGGCAGGGTAAACCCGCCGGTATAGTTGGTCGGCAGCGCGCTGATATTGGAATGGGCGACGTCGACCCGGGCGCTCGCAAACGGCGTCCAGATCTGGCCGGCCTGATCGGTGATCGATTTCTTCCAGTAGAGCTCGGCGCTGAGGCGCTGATATTCGCCCGGCGCGCCGCGCAGCAGGCACTGGGTCGGGTTGGGATTGGTGATGGCGCAGGCGCCCGGCGCGATGCCGATGCCGCCGGACGGGAAGGAATTGGCCGCCGACGTGCCGACGAAATCCGCCTCGTTGCGCGATACCGCGTTGAAATTGACCTTCACGCCGGCTTCCCCGCCCCAGAGCGGATTCCCGAAAATATAATTGTAATTGAACGTCCCGACGATCGGGATCTGCTCCTGGTTGTCGGTCACCGACAGGCCGAGGAAATAGAGGCCGCGCAGATCGAAGAAGCTGCGATCGCCCTGCCCGGTCAGATAGATCTGCGAGATCACCTCGGTCGGCACCGTGGTCAGCAGGCCGAGGCCGTCGACATAATTGCCGAGGGAATAGTCGTTGATGAAGGTGCGGTCGGAGGCGAGCGTGCCGTCCCAGCCCCACTTCCACTGCTCGCTGAGCACGAACTCGCCCTTGCTCTGGACGACCCCGCGATTGTCGCGATAGCCCGGCAGGCCGGCAAATTCCTCTTTGTCGTTCTGGATGATGCCGGCGGCGCGAATGTCGTAGGAGCCGTTCATCAGGCGCTGGCGCCATTCCCCCTGCATGAGGAGGCCCTGCTGCGTGTAGTAGACCGGCGACAGCGTGAGGTCGCGGTCGGGCGCGATGTTCCAGAAGAACGGCACGCCGAAGCCGAAACCGAGCTGGCTGGAATTGGCGAAGATCGGCGCGAGGAAGCCAGTCTTGCGCTTGACCGTCGGATCGGGGCTCGAAAAGTAGGGAAAATACGCGATCGGCAGACCGAAAAACTCCAAGGTCGCATCCTTGTAGTAGATCATCTGCTCGTTCTGGTTGTGGATGATGCGCGCCGCTTTGACCTGCCAGAGGACCGGGCGTTCGGGATGCTCCTTGCACGGCTCGCAGGCGGTGTAGACGCCGTTCTGGAGCACCGTGATGTTGCCCTCCACCCGGTCGGCCCGAGTGGCGGCGAAATGCGTCTTCTCGGTCGTGTCGATCCTCAAGGAGGAAATGAAGCCCTCCTTGAAATCGTCGCTGAGCTGCAGGTTCTCGGCGTTGACGATCGTCCCGTCCTTCTGCTTCAGCCGGACATTGCCTTCGGCCGTCACGAGATTGCGGTTGCGGTCATAGGTCACGCGCCGCGCCTCGAGGGAGGCCCCGTCATAATAGAGCTGGACGTTGCCCGACGCGCCGACCGTGTTCTTCTCATAGTCGTAGACCAGCTCATCGGCGGTCACGAGCATCTTCTTGTTGGGATCCTGGGGCGCCGACAGGTTCTGCGGGATGCCCGGAAGCGCCTGCGCGGCGGCCGGGGTGACGTCGCCAAGCAGCGTAGCGAGCGCGAGAAGGAGGGCGCAAAGAAACAGCCCCCCGGTCGCGCGTCCCGCGCGGCTCCAGGCCATCGCCATCCGACCTTCCGCGGGAGCGAGCCCGACGGTCATCCGTCCTCCCGGTGCAACAGGACCAAAACCCCCAGGAAAATCCCCGCTACCGCTGGAAACCACGCAGCAGCAATGGGATGGACCACTCCAGCTTCTCCAAGATCCTCGGCGAGCTTAGTGCCCAGATAAAGCAGAAACCCAGCCACGACGCCACCGAGAATCGTCTGCCCCACGCCCCCGAACCGGAACACCCGAAGCCCGACGACGGCGGCGATCAGGACCATGGCGACGAGAAGAAAAGGGCGCGCAAGAAGACTCTGGAGCTGGAGCCGGTATCGCGCCGCACCAAAGCCGGCCTGCTCGGCGCTCCGGATTGCCTCGGGAAGTTGCCAGAAAGACACGGTTTCCGCAGACAGGGCACTCTCCTGGATCTGGTTCGGATCGAGGTTCGTCGCGATCAGAAATTTGGCGAAGGCCTGCTGATCGAAGCCCGGAATGAGCACCCGGACGTCGTTCAGAGCCCAGTAACCACGTTCGAGGGTTGCAGTCTTCGCCTCCACGCGCTGGACGACATTTCCCCTGCGGTCGAACTCGAAAACCGTGACGTTGTAAAGCTCCCGCCCGCCCTGCTGCGTCCCCGCCGCCTCGATGATCGCCTGCCCGTCGACGCTCTGCTGGCGCACCCAGAAGGACCCCTGCCCGGGACCGAGCAGCCCGCCCGCCGGCGAGGCGTTGAAAATGTCGCTTTCCATGCGATTGGCGCGTTCCTTGAACTCGGCGGAAACCGGGTTGAAGACGCTGGTGGAGAACACGCCGATGAGAAAGGCGACCGCAATCGCGGGAAAGGTGAACTGCCAAGCCGAAAGGCCGACCGCGCGCGCGACGACGAGTTCAAGCCGCCGCGACAGCGTCACGAAGGACGCGATCGCGCCGAACAGCACGGCGAACGGCAGGAGCTGCTCGGTGAAGGCCGGGGCGCGATAGAGCGTCAGCAGCGCCACCATGCCGGTCGTAACCGCGTCGCGGTCCGCCGTGCGGCGCGCCATCTCGAGAAAGTCCACGAGCATGATGAGCGCGACGCAGGAAAAAAAGATCATCAGCACGGCCGACAAGAAGCGCCGGGCGAAATAAAAGCCGAGGAGTCGTCCGATCATCGGTCAGTTCGCGGCTGGCCGGGCCATGCGCTGCGACATCCTGTCGGCGAGCCGCGCCAAGGCGGCTGACGGCGCAAAGCTGATCCATCCTTGGAGGACCATGGCGCATACGACAATGCAGGCGATGGGGAGAAGATAGGCGAAGGGCACCGCCGCATCCGAGGTTCGCAACAGACCTCCGATGACGAAGGACGCGATCTGAAGGGCCGCCATGACCGGAATGATCGCGGCAAGGGCAAGCCCCCGGCTCTGGCGTGTCGTTCGCGGCCGCGCGAGCGCCGCGGCAGCGACCGCGAAGAAGGCAAAGGGATAGAGGCCGGCCGACAGCCGCTTGTGCACCTCCTCGCGGAACCGGCCGGACTGGCCGAGCCGGATATAGAGATCGTCCGGCGGTGGGGTCAGCACATAATCGAAGGCGCGCTCGCTCGGGCGAAGCTCCGCGCCCTGGAGCCCCGGCGCGAGGCCGGACAGGCCGAACGCATAGCGCTGGAAGTCGACCACGGACCCGTAAGAGGCCGCGCCGGGCGTGCGCCGGTGGATCGAGCCGTCCTCAAGCACCAGGAAAAGACCATTCGGCGTTTCGACGATCTGGCCACGATCGGCGAGATAGGTGGATATTTCCTTTTCCCGGGCATCCTCGATGAAGATGCCGCGCATCACGCCGTTGCTGGCCCGCTCGCGCACATGGAAGACGAGCCCCGGGGCCAAAGTGACGAAGCGCCCCGGCTGCGCGACGAAGGAGACCACGTCCGCCCGGACCCGCGAGACCTGGTCGCGGAACGCCCGGAGGCTCGCGGGAACGAGATCGATCGACAGCGCGGAGCACAGCAGCGAGACCAGAATCGCCAGGAGGGTCAACGCCCGCAGCACCCGCCAATGACTCATGCCGGCCGACGCCATGACGACGATTTCGCTGTCGCCGTTGAGCTTGAGCAGCGTGTAGGCGGTGGCGATGAACAGGGCCGCGGGGGCGATCACCAGGACCAGCGTGGGCATGGTGAGGCTGGTGATGGCGAAGAAGGCGAGGATCGTCTGCCCCTGGTTCGTCACCAGATCGAGCTGGCGCAAAGCCTGGGTGGACCAGATCATGGCCGTGAGGACGACGGTCACGCCGAGGAAGGCGACGGCCGCAGTCCAGAAAATGTACCGGTCAAGACGGGACATGCACTCGTTTCCGATGCGCGCTCGCCGCCCCGGGCGCCAGACTGGAACACTTATTGGATACCCGCTGCAGCGCCGAAGGGCAAACCGTCCACGCAGATCCGGTCCGACACCCCGCTCGTACGCCGCTTTCCCGCTGCGGCGGACTCGCCGACGAAGCGGACCGAACATCCGTCGAACCGATTCGCCCCCGTGCCGCAGTCCGCGGGAACTGGGAAGCCGCCAGCATTCGAAGGCGCGGCGGAAGAGTATCCACTGCCTCAGCGCGCCTCCAGCACCCCGGTGCAGGCCGGAGGCAGGTCCGCGAGGGTGAGGGGCGGACGCGGCTTGGGGGGTGTTTTGGGTGGCGGGGGATGGAGCACCTTGTCGGTGAACCACCAGGCGAGATCGGAGCCGCAGCCATCGCCCGCGGGTGGCGGCTCCTGCGGCCGGCAATCCGGACTATCCGCCTGGCATTGAAGCCGAACATGCATGTGACTGTCATGGCCCCAATAAGGTCGGACCTTGGCGAGCCAGGGACGTCCGGCGCTGCTGCGACACAGCGCACGCTTGATCGCAGCGTTGACAAAAATCCGCTCGACCTCGGGGTCCTCCGCCGCGGCACGGATGACGGCGACATGGGCCGGCGTGAAGGCGGCTGGATCGACGTCGCGCCGGTCCGGCCGAACCATCATGGCGGCGCCGAGCGTCTCCCGGCTGGCCGGGCTGAGCGATCCCGGGCTCGGGGTCAGCCAGATGTCGACGTCGAGCCCGATCTGATGGGAGGCATGGCCGGTGCGCATCGGCCCGCCCCGCGGCTGCGACATATCGCCCACCAGGATACCCGACCAGCCCGACGACCGGCGGGCGGCCGCCGCGAACCGCTCGATGAAGGCGACAAGCGCCGGATGACCCCAATTGCGGTTGCGCGAAAGGCGCATGGCCTGCCAGAGCGGCCCCGACGTCGCGCCCGGGCCGTCGACCGGCAGGGCGACGGCCCCCGCGACGCAGCCTTTGGAATAAAAACCGATGGACCGCGCCGCGAGCGGTGCCGGCGTCGCGGCCGCGCCGAACAGGTCCTTGGCCGGCATCCCGTTCTGGCCCAACGCGGGTCCGGCGAGCCCGAGCAGAGCGGCCGCGGCGAGGAGCGCACGACGCATCAGCCGTCCTTGCTGCGATCGTAGGGATTGTCCTTCTCGCGGAGCGTGAAGCGGATCGGCACGCCGGGAAGCCCGAAATTGTCGCGCAGGCCGTGCGTCAGATACCGAAGGTAGCTCTCGGGAATCGCATCCGCGCGCGAGCAGAAGAGGACGAAGCTCGGCGGCCGCGCCTTCGCCTGGGTCATGTAGCGGATCTTCACCCGGCGTCCGGAAACCGCCGGCGGGGGATGCGCGTCGGTGGCCTCCTGGAGGAAGCGGTTGAGCGGGTTGGTCGCGATCCGGATGTTCCAGATCCTGTGCGCCTCGACCACACTCTCCAGCAGCTTGTCGAGCCCGCGGCCCGTAAGCCCGGAGAGATGGACGATCGGCACGCCCTTCACCTGCGGCAGCCAGTGATCCGCCTCTTCGCGGAGCTTGGTGAGCACGCGCGGATCGGTGACGAGATCGGCTTTGTTGTAGCCGAGCACGATGGCGCGGCCCTCGCGGATGACGAGGTCGGCGATGCGCAGATCCTGGTCCTCGAACGGCCGCTCGGAATCCATGAGAACGATGACCACTTCGGCGAATTTCATCGCGCGCAGGCCGTCGGCGGCGGAGAGCTTTTCGATCTTGTCGTCGATGCGGGCGCGCTTGCGCAGGCCGGCCGTGTCGTAGAATTCGAAGCGACGGCCGCGCCATTCGAGTTCGACCGAGATCGAATCGCGGGTGATCCCCGCTTCCGGCCCGGTCAGCAGACGGTCCTCGCCGAGAAGGCGGTTGATCAGGGTCGACTTGCCGGCATTCGGCCGGCCGAGCACCGCGACCTTGATCGGCCGCGCCGCGTCGACGTCGGCATGGGCCTCCTCCTCCGCCGCGGTGCGGCGCCGCGTCTGCTCCGGCAGTGCGGCGCACAGGGCGTCATAGAGGTTGGAGAGGCCCTCGCCATGCTCGGCGGAGACCGGAATCGGCGTGCCCAGGCCGAGCGCATAGGCTTCGATCGCGCCGGCCTCGGCGCTGCGCCCCTCGCTCTTGTTGGCGATGACGAGGGTCGGCTTGCCGGCGCGGCGCACCAGAGCGGCGAAGGCGTGGTCGGTCGGCGTCAAGCCGGCGCGCGCGTCGATCATGAAGAGGATCGCGTCGGCGGCGCCGATCGCCGCCTCGGTCTGGCCGCGCATGCGCCCTTCGAGCGAGGCCGCGTCGGCCTCTTCGAGGCCGGCCGTGTCGACGAGCCGGAAGGTCAGATCGCCGAGGCGCCCGTCTCCTTCACGCCGGTCGCGCGTCACGCCGGGCCGGTCGTCCACCAGCGCGAGCTTGCGGCCGACGAGGCGGTTGAAGAGTGTCGATTTGCCCACATTGGGGCGGCCGACGATGGCGAGGGAAAAGGTCATTGCGGCTCCGCCCGCCGGTCAGCGGCCGGCCGCGTCCGGAGCGCCGGGCTGGGCGGTGCCGGTCGCGCCGGGCGGCGGCAGGGTGATGTTGGAATTGCTGGGCTGGGCGACCGCGCCGGAATAGCTCACACCCGGCACGCCCTCGGGAAACACCGCCCGCCGGTCGCCGGGCAGCGGCGTCTCCTTTTCGGCGAACGGGTTGATCTTGTCGAAGGTCTCGCAGCCGGACAGAGCGGCGGCGAGCGCCAAGGCGAGAAGCAGTCGCGCGGACCGATGCATGGCGAACCTCATTGTGTGGCGGCGCCCGGCGCCGGCGCGGCGGCCGGCGGAACGGCCGCCGCCGTCAGGGTGCGGAGCAATTGCGCCTGATTGCGGATCCCGGGGGGAACCTCGGGGTCGTCGAGAATCCATTGCGCGGTCTTGTTGGCGGCGGCAAGGTCGCCGGCCTTGAACTGGGCGAGGGCGAGGAGCGCGCGGGCCGAATGGCGCAGCGCCCCATTGCCTTCAGCCAAGGGCTGGATCCTTTGCACGATCTCGGCGAGCGGCGCGGTATCGACGAGGATCTGCGCCGCGCGGATCTGAGCGACCTCGCGGCCGAGCGCGCCGATCGCGGTGTCCGCCGCCAAGGCGTCGAAGGCGGCGGCGCTCGCGGCCTTGTCCTGCGCCGCCAGCGCGCCCGCGGCGCGGAACCGTGCGAGCACCCGGTAGCCGGCGGTGCCGTCCTGCGCCAGTGCCGCGAGCGCGGCCTGGGCTTCGGCGGTCTTGCCTTCGTCCAGCAAGGCGTTGGCGGCCTCGAAGCGGGCCCCGGAGGCCTGCGCCTGCTGCAGGCTCCAATAGCGATAGCCGCTCCACGCGCCGGCAGCCGCGACGACCGCGACGGCGAGGAGGATCAGATAGAGGCCGAAGCGGTCCCAGAGGCGGCGAAAGCGGTCGCGCCGAAGGTCGTCTTCGATTTCGTGAAAGATGTCGGTCATGCAGGGTCCGGGACAACGGGCCGCCGGGCGCTGCCACGCACCCGGATGAGGGCGCGTAACCTAGCCATGCGGCTTCATCGTGGCAAATCGCCCCCGCACTTGGTCGAGCGCGAGCACAGCGAGCCCTGCCGCAAGGCCCCAGAACGGCGCGCCGATGCCGAGGACGGACACGCCGGAAGCCGTGGTCGCGAACGTCGCCACCGCCGCGATGCGGTCCTTTTCCACATGCAGCGCACCGGCCAGCGCGCCGGCGAGCGGCGCGAGCAGGGCGAGGCCGGCGACGGTCGCGATGAAGGCCGGCGGCAAGGCGGCGAACACCGCGACGAGGCTCGCGCCCAAGGCCGCCAGAGCGACATACCAGAGCGCATAGACGGGGCCGCAGAGATAGCGTTTCTCCGGGTCCGGATGGGCATCCGGACCGGTGCAGATGGCGGCCGTGATGGCGGCGAGATTGATCCCGGTCGCGCCGAAGGGCGCGAGAAGCAGCGAGGCCGTCCCGGTCGCCGCGAGCGCGGGCGCGGTCGGCGGCCGGTAGCCCGAGGCCCGCAGCACCGCGAGGCCCGGCAGGTTCTGCGCCGCCATCGTGACGAGGAACAGCGGCACGCCGAGCCCGAACATCACGGACGCGTCGAAGGTCGGCGCGTTGAGCACGATGCGCGGCGCCACGAATCGCACGGCGCCGAGATCGGCGAGACCGAGCCCGAAGATCGCGGCGACCCCGGCGACGAGGACGCACAGCACGGCCGCGGTCGGCGACCAGAGCCGGACCACGAGAAACAGGACCAGCATGGGCAGAACGACGCCCGGAACCAGCACCGCATTCTCTGCCAGCGCCATGACGAAGCGCACCAGAACCCCCGCCAGCATCGCCGAGGCGACGCTCATCGGCAGCCGCGCGACGAGGTCCGACAGAGGCCGCGCCGCCGCGCAGGCGAGGACGAGGGCGGCTGCGACGAGGAAGGCGCCGGAGGCGGCCGGCATGCCGATGCCGCCCCCGAAACTCGCGATCAACGCGGCGCCCGGCGTCGACCAGGCGGTGACGATCGGCATGCGGTAGCGCAGCGACAGGACGGCGCTGGTCGCGGCGACGCCGAGGCACAGGGCAACGACGAGGGAGGAGGATTCGTCCGGCGTCGCGCCGATCGCCGTCGCCGCGGCGAGAATGAGCGCCAGGGTCCCGCCGAAGCCCACCAGGGCCGCGACCAGGGACGAGACCAGGACCGAGGCCCGCATCGGCTATCGGGCCTGCGCGCGCAGCACCGCATCCAGCGCCGCGATCGCCTGCCGGCGGGCCCGCGGACCGAGTGGCTCGTCCGAGGCGACGTCGAGCGACATGAAACGCGCGAACACGAACACGTCCTTGTCTTTCTCGACCCATCCGACGAACCAGCCGAACGGCCGCGTGCGGTCGAGCTTGGCGTCCGCGAGCCGAAGGAAACCGGTGCCGGTCTTGCCGTAGAGGTCGAAGCCGCCGGGTTGTTCCGGCAGGCGCAACAGGTCGGCGGTGCGGTCGACCGCCTCCGGCTGCACCTTCAGGCCGCCCGTCAGCATGCGGCGAAGGAAGTCGACCTGTTCGCGCGGCGAGAGCGCCAGCGAGGACGAAAGCCAGGCCTGCGTCAGGCCGTTATCCTGGCCCGGCTCGCCCGAGAGATTCTCGTTGCCATAGGCGAAGCTCTTCACATAGCCGGCGAACCGCTCCATCCCGAGCTTGCGCGTCAGGACCTGGGAATACCAGACGACGGAATTCTTCATCCAGCTTTGCGGCGTCTGGGGGCCGGCCCAGAGCGCCCCCAAGGCCCCGCCGGCCGTGTCGAGGCCCGGCTCGGTGGTGAAGACCGGCTCGGTGGCGCTTTTCAGGATGCCGCTGTCATAGCCCATCAGAGCGAGCGGGATCTTGAAGGTCGAGGCGGGAGAATGCCGCGACGCGCACAGGCCCTGCTTGGCGATCACCCGCGCGGTCTTCAATTCGGTGACGAGGAAGCATTCCTCGGCCGCCCGGGCCGGACCCAGCCCCGCACAGCCGAGCGCCGCGAGGGCGGCGCCGGCGATCCACAGCCGCCGCAAGGTCACGACGCCTTCGGCGCGCGCGGCGCATAGGTGTGCTCCGGACCGGGAAAGGTGCGCGCGCGCACCTCCTCGGCATAGCGCGCCACCGCATCCTCGATTGCCGGCCCAAGCTCGGCGTATTTCTTCACGAATTTCGGCACCCGGGCGCCGAGACCCAGCATGTCCTCGAGCACCAGGATCTGACCGTCGCAGGCCGGGCTGCCGCCGATGCCGATGGTCGGCGGCGCCACCTCCTCGGTGATGCGGCGCGCGAGCGGCTCGGCGATCGCCTCCAACACGATCGAAAAGGCGCCGGCCTGGGCGACGGCGCGCGCATCGTCGAGGATTTCGCTCGCCTCGGCATCGTCCCGGCCCCGCGCCTTGAACGATCCCAGCGTATTGATGGCCTGCGGCGTCAGGCCGACATGGCCCATGACGGGAATGCCGCGATCGACCAGGAACCGCACCGTCTCGGCCATGCGCCGGCCGCCCTCGAGCTTCACGGCGCCCGCGCCGGTCTCCTTCAGCACGCGGGTCGCGGTGTGGAACGCTTCCACCGGGCTCGCCTCGTAGCTGCCGAACGGCAGATCGACGGTGATCAGGGCGCGGCGCGTGCCGCGCACCACGGCACGGCCGTGGACGATCATCATCTCGACCGTCACCGGCACCGTGGTCTCGAGGCCGTGCATCACCATGCCGAGGCTGTCGCCGACCAGGATCACATCCACATGCCGATCGAGCAGCTGCGCGGTATGGGCATGGTAGGAGGTCAGGCTGACGATCGGATCTCCGCCTTTGCGCGCGCGGATCTCGGGCGCCGTGATACGGCGGACGTCGGCTTGGATCGACATGGTGCTTTCCTCGTTTGGTGTTGGCGCCGGGGCGCACTCACATGACCGGGACGCCGATCACGTAAGGGTGGAACACGAAGGCGAGGACGACATAAAGCAGAAGCCCGCCTCCCACCGCCAGGACGTCCCCGCCATAGCCCCGGGGCGGAGCCGGAGGCGGCACGGCACGGCGCTTCATCGAGATGCGGTCGTAGACCGCCCAGGCGAGAACCGCCAGGAACAGCGTCATGGAGGCGGCATCGCCATTGGCGAGAAGGTGCGCCAATGCCCAGACCTTCACCCCCACCAGCATGGGATGCTTCAGGGTGCTGCGGATATGGCTCGGCACATAGGCCGCCACGATGGCGATGGTGGAGACGAGCATCAGCAGCAGGGTGAGGTGCCGCAGACCGAGCGGCGGATACCAGAGCTGCTCGGGACCGGCGGCCCGCCAGAGCGCATAGCCATAGGCCGTGAGCAGCAGCCCGCTGGTCGCGAGCAGCGCATAGAACCCCTTGTATCCGCTCTCCCCGAGCCGCGCGATGAGAGCCGCGCGCAAGCCGCGCAGGCTCGTCACGACGTGAATGCCGAGGAAAACCACAAGGCCGAACAGCATCATGGCCATGTTAATTCCGCCCCTTCGGCGCGGTAGCGCGCCAGCGGGCGGGGACTTTAGACCATGTCCAGGAAAAGTCGATGGGAGAAACGCAGCCGGCGCAACCCGTTAAGATACTGATATCGCACACTTATTCCAGAATCGCCCACGATCTGATCGGCGGCGCGTCATCTGCGCCCAGCGCATGGCGGAACCGCGCGCGAGGTCTTCTATTCGTCGCCTGCGCATGGTATGCGCCACCGCCAACCCGAGACGCGGACGGCGACAGGCGTCGTCGCGGATTCGATCAGGCCGCCGGCTTTGCCGCGGCGGAGGAGTTGGCGATGTCCCAGAGCGGTCCCGGATCGATCCACCCCATCACCGGCTCTCCTTTCCGCGAAGCCCTCACGTTCGACGACGTGCTCCTCGTCCCGGGGGCATCGGAAGTCATGCCGGGCGGCGTGAACCTCGGCGCCTGGCTCACCAGCACCATCTTCCTCAATCTGCCGATCCTCTCGGCGGCCATGGACACGGTGACGGAATCGCGGCTCGCTATCGCCATGGCGCAGGCCGGGGGAATCGGCGTGATCCACCGCAACCTCACCCCGGAAGCGCAGGCCGAACACGTCCGGCAGGTCAAGAAGTTCGAATCCGGCATGGTGGTGAACCCGGTCACCATCCATCCCGACGAGACCCTCGCAGACGCCCTCGCGCTGATGAAGCGGCACGGAATCTCGGGGATTCCGGTGGTCGAGCGCGGTCCGAACGGGCGCGGCGGCCGATTGGTGGGGATCTTGACCAATCGCGACGTGCGCTTCGCCACCGACCCTGCAACCCCGGTCCGCGAACTGATGACCAAGGACCGGCTGATCACGGTCAAAGAGAATGTCCAGCAGGACGAGGCCAAGCGCCTGCTGCACCTGCACCGCATCGAGAAGCTGCTGGTCGTCGACGAGGATTATCGTTGCGTCGGCCTGGTCACGGTGAAGGACATCGAGAAGGCGGTGGCCCATCCCGAGGCCGCGAAGGACGAACAGGGGCGGCTGCGGGTCGCGGCGGCCACCACGGTCGGCGAGGACGGCTTCGAGCGCACCGAACGTCTGATCGATGCCGGCGTCGACCTCGTGGTGGTCGACACCGCCCACGGGCATTCCCGCAAGGTGCTCGACCAGGTGGAGCGCATCAAGCGGCTCTCAAACAAGACCCAGATCCTCGCCGGCAACATCGCCACCGCAGACGGCGCGAAAGCTCTGATCGATGCCGGGGCGGACGCGATCAAGGTCGGGATCGGTCCGGGATCGATCTGCACCACGCGCATCGTCGCCGGTGTCGGCGTTCCGCAGCTGACCGCCGTCATGGACGCGGTCGAGGCGGCCCAGGCGACCGGCACACCGGTCATCGCCGACGGCGGCATCAAATATTCGGGCGATCTCGCAAAGGCGCTGGCGGCGGGCGCCTCCTGCGCCATGGTCGGTTCGCTGCTGGCCGGCACCGACGAGAGCCCGGGCGAGGTGTTCCTCTATCAGGGGCGCTCCTACAAGGCGTATCGCGGCATGGGCTCGGTGGGCGCCATGGCGCGCGGCTCGGCGGACCGCTATTTCCAGGCGGAAGTGCGCGACACGCTGAAGCTGGTGCCGGAAGGCATCGAGGGCCAGGTCGCCTATAAAGGCCCGGTCTCGGCGGTGCTGCACCAGTTGGCGGGCGGCCTGCGTGCCGCCATGGGCTATGTCGGCGGCAAGGACCTCGCCGAGTTCCGGGAGCGCGCCCGCTTCGTGCGGATCTCCTCGGCGGGCCTGCGCGAAAGCCATGTCCACGACGTGACGATCACGCGGGAAAGCCCGAACTACCCGACAAGAGTCTGAAACGGCGCCCGAAACGTCCCGCATTGACGTGGCGTCCCGACTGGCGAATTGTCACGTCGCCGGAACCGGACGCGCCGGCGCCCCGCGACGGACGGCCAAAGGCGGCGACGGATCCACCGGGCGGATTGAGCGAAAGCGGGTCGACGGATGAGTACGAGCGGCCCCCCATCTGCGGACCCGCCGCCTCAACGACCGACGGATGCGCCGGCAGATGCGCCGGTCGGCCCCGCGCTCGCGGCCGCGAACCGACGCATCGCCCACGAGGTCGCCGGCCGTGAGCGGGCCGAAGCTGACGGCTGGGAAAACGCGCAGGTGCTGCGGATGCTCATCCAGGGCGTCACCGACTACGCGATCTTCATGCTCGACGCCAACGGCCGGGTCTCGACATGGAATGCCGGCGCCGAGCGGATCAAAGGCTATAGCGCGGCGGAGATCATCGGGTCGCCTTATGCCCGCTTCTACACGCCAGAAGACGTGGCCGCCGGCGAGCCGGAGCGCGCGCTCGCGACCGCAAAGCGGGACGGGAAATACGAAAAAGAGGGCTGGCGCGTCCGCAAGAACGGCGAGCGCTTCTGGGCCTCCACCGTCCTCGACGCGATCCGCGACGAGGACGGCACGTTCGTCGGCTATGCCAAGGTCACGCGCGACATCACCGAGCGCCGGCAGGCGCAGATCGAACTCCAGCAGGCCCGCGAGGCCCTGTTCCAGGCCCAGAAGATGGAGGCGGTCGGCCAACTCACCGCCGGCATCGCGCACGATTTCAACAATATGCTCGCCGGCGTCATCGGGTCCCTCGACCTGCTGCGCACCCGGATCAAGGCGCAGCGCTACGGCGATGCCGAGCGCTACATCGAGACAGCGATCGCCTCGGCCGAACGTGCGGCGGCCCTCACCGCGCGGCTGCTCGCCTTCGGCCGGCGCCAGCCGCTCGATGTGAAGCCGGTCGATCTGAATGCCGTGGTGGCGAGCCTCCAGGAACTTCTCGGCCGCACGATGGGGGAACGCATCGGCATCGTGCTCGCCCTGGACCCGGCCCTGCCCTATGCCGAGACGGATGCGCACCAGCTCGAGAACGCGATCGTCAACCTCGCCATCAATGCGCGCGATGCGATGCCGGACGGCGGAACGCTCACGCTCGCCACCTCGGTGACCGCCAAGGTGACGGGAAGCTGGCGTGGAACGGCGGACGGACCCTTCGTAACCCTCGACGTCTCCGATACCGGCCACGGCATGACTCCCGAGATCCTGTCGAAGGCCTTCGACCCCTTCTTCACCACCAAGCCCCTCGGGCAGGGGACGGGCCTCGGCCTCTCGATGATCTACGGCTTTGCGAAACAGAGCCGCGGCCATCTCCTGATCGCGTCCGACGTCGGATCCGGCACCAAAGTGTCTCTGCACCTGCCGATCTCGCCCTGTTCGCCCGCGGCGGCGGGCGAGACGCCGGCGCGCCGCGCGCTCCCTCACCGGGACGGCGAGACGGTCCTGGTGGTGGAGGACGACGAGAATGTGCGCATGCTCGTGCTCGACGTGGTGTCGGATCTCGGATTCCACGCCATCGGGGCGCAGGACGGCCCCTCGGCTCTTCCGTTGCTCGAAGGGCCGGGCCGGATCGACCTGATGGTAAGCGACATCGGCCTGCCGAACGGCATGAACGGCCGTGCCCTCGCCGAGGCGGCGCGCGTGCAGCGCCCCGATCTGCCGATCCTGTTCATCACCGGCTATGCCGCCGAGGCGGCGCGCGAAGGCTTTCTGGGCGCCGGCATGGACCTGATGATGAAGCCGTTCTCGATCGATGCGCTCGGCGCCCGAATCCGCGCGCTCATGCCCGGGTGACGCCGCACGGCCGATCGCGAACCTGACGCAACGTCAGGCTGTAATTCTTCTTCATTCGCTCCGATCCTGAATTAGGATGCGCGACCGTTCGCGCGTCGGGCAACCCGGCGCGGCACTGCGACAAAAAACGACCTTAGGAAGGAAATGCCCATGCTGACCGTGATGCGCGCCCGCGCATGCCCATTCCTGATGGCCGGGCTTACTGCAGCCGCGCTCGCTTTCGGGGCCGCCGGCGCCCAGGCCCAGGACCTGAAGATCATGGCCCCGGCCGCGCCTGGAGGCGGGTGGGATCAGACCGCCCGGGCGATGCAGCAGGCCTTGGTCCAGTCGGGCGCCGCTCAGAGCGTCCAGGTGTTCAACGTGCCCGGGGCCGGCGGCACGATCGGCATCGCGCAGTTCGTGAATACGTCCAAGGGTGACCCGAATGTGCTGATGGCCAGCGGCTACGTGATGATGGGCGCCATCCTCACCAATAAGTCGCCCGTCGGCCTCGACAAGGTGACGCCGATCGCCCGCCTGATCCAGGAGACCGACGCCATCGCGGTCCCCGTCAACTCGCCGCTGAAGACGGTGCAGGATCTGGCGGAGCTGGTGCGCAAGGATCCCGCGCGGGTGACCTGGGCCGGCGGATCGGCCGGCGGGCCGGACCATATCGCCGCGGCCCTGTTCACCCAGAAGGTCGGGTCCGACCCGACCAAACTGAACTATATCCCGTTCTCCGGCGGGGGCGAGGCGCTCGCGGCGATCCTGGGGGGGAAGGTCACCGCCGGCATGTCGGGGCTCGGCGAACTGGAGAGCCAGGTGAAGGCCGGCAAGCTCCGGCTGCTCGCCATCACCCAGGCCGAGCGCATCCCCGGGCTCGACGTGCCGACCCTGAAGGAAGCCGGCATCGACGTCGCGCTCGCCAATTGGCGCGCCATCATGGCGCCCCCCGGACTGACGCCGGACCAGGTGAAAAGCGTCACCGCCATGATCGAGAAGATGGCGAAGTCGCAGGCCTGGGCCGACATTCTGAAGCAGAAGGGCTGGGACGACGCCTTTTTGGCGGGCGAGCCCTTCGTGGCGTTCCTCAAGGACGAGAATGCGAGCACCGCCGACATTCTGAAGTCGGTCGGCCTGATCAAGCCCTGACCCGCCGGAGGCCGCATTGCAGATCAAGTCGAAGCCGGACGGTCCCGGCATGCTGGTGGCCGCCGGCCTGCTGGCGCTCGCTGGGATCATCTTCTGGGATACGACCCAGCTCGCCCAACGCACGGTCTACGGCCTCGGTCCGGAAGCCGCGCCGCGCGTTGTGGCGGCCGGGCTCGCTCTGCTCGCGGTGGCGAATTTCGTCCAGGCCCTGCGCGGCGCCTTGCCGTCGCGCGGCACCGCCGATCGGCGCCCCTTGCTGCTGATCGTCGGGGGCATGGCCGCGCTGATGGCGGTGCTGACCTTCGGCGGCGGCTACATCCTCGCGACCGCCATTTTGTTTACCGCCACCGCGACGGCCTTCGGCCGGCGTGCCTATGCCGCGGATTTCGCGATCGGCCTCGCGGTCGGGGTCGCGACCTATCTCCTGTTTGCGAAGCTGCTCACCCTGTCCCTCCCCATGGGACCGCTGGAACGGCTGTTCTGAGGCGCCGATGGAAACCTTCGACGCCCTCCTCCAGGGTCTTTCGGTCGCCGCTTTGCCGGGAAACCTGATCTTCGCGCTGATCGGAGTGCTGCTCGGCACCGCGGTCGGCGTGCTGCCGGGGATCGGCCCGGCGCTGACCGTCGCCCTGCTGCTGCCGGTGACCTACAAGCTCGACCCCGCCGGCTCCCTGATCATGTTCGCCGGCATCTATTATGGCGGCATGTATGGCGGGTCCACGACCGCCATCCTGATCAACACGCCGGGGGAAAGCGCCTCGATGGCGACCGCGCTCGAAGGCTACCGCATGGCCCGAGCGGGCCGCGGCGCGCAGGCGCTCGCCACCGCGGCCATCGGCTCCTTCGTCGCCGGCACGATCGCCACGCTCGGCCTCACCTTCCTCGCCCCCTGGCTGGTCGAGCTCGCGGTGCAGATGGGGCCGGAGGATTATTTCGCCCTGATGTGCGTCGCCTTCGTCACCGTTTCGGCGACCTTCGGGGACTCGCCCGTGCGCGGCCTCACCAGCCTGTTCGTCGGGCTCGCCATCGGCCTTGTCGGCATCGACCGGTTGACCGGCCAGCCGCGCCTCGCCTTCGGCATGCCGGAACTGCTCGACGGGATTGACGTGACGACGCTGGCGGTCGGCTTGTTCGCCATCGGCGAGGCGCTCTATGTCGCCTCGATGCGGGGGCACGCCACCGAACAGGTGGAAAGCGTGCGCGGCTCGCTCTGGATGAGCCTCGACGATTGGGCGCGCTCCTGGAAGGCCTGGATCCGCGGCGCCTTCATCGGCTTTCCGATCGGCGCGCTGCCGGCAGGCGGCGCCGAAATTCCGACCTTTCTCTCTTATTCCATCGAGAAAAAGCTGTCGCGGCATCCCGAGGAATTCGGCCACGGCGCGATCGAGGGCGTCGCCGGGCCGGAAGCCGCCAACAACGCCTCCGCGGCGGGGACCCTGGTGCCGCTTCTCACCCTCGGCCTGCCGACCTCCGCCACCGCCGCCATGATGCTGGCCGGCTTCCAGCAATATGGCCTCAATCCCGGTCCGCTTCTGTTCGCCGAGCAGCCGCAGCTGGTGTGGGGGCTGATCGCCAGCCTCTATATCGCCAATCTGATGCTGCTGGTGCTGAACCTGCCCCTGGTCGGGCTCTGGGTGCGGCTGCTGGCGATTCCGCAGCCCTGGCTCTATGCCGGCATCCTGGTATTCGCCACCATGGGGACCATCGTCGCCAAAGCCTCGGTCACCGAACTCGCGCTGCTCACCGCCTTCGGGCTGATGGGCTATGTCATGCGCCGCTTCGATTACCCGATCGCCCCGGTGGTGGTGGGCCTGATCCTCGGCCCGATGGCGGAGACGCAGCTCCGCCGCGCGATGGCGATCAGTCTCGGCGACCCCATGGTGCTGGTGACGAGCCCGGTTTCCGCCAGCCTCCTCACCATCGCCGCCATCGCGCTCCTGGCGCCCTTCGCGATGAGCGGCCTCGGGCGGTTCAAGGCGGCGGAGGACTGAAGGGCGCCTTCGGCTTTCGAAGAGCGCCGCCGTCGGAGGCCCACCCGCCCCGCTTTATTCTGCCGCCACCCTGCGGGCCGGGTCGTAATTCAGGGTCGGCGCCAGCCAGCGCTCGGCGTCTTCGACGCTCCAGCCCTTGCGGACGGCATAATCCTCGACCTGATCGCGTTCGATCCGGCCGACGCCGAAATAGGCGCTGTCGGGATGCGCGAAATAGAGGCCCGACACCGCCGCGCCCGGCCACATGGCGTAGCTCTCGGTCAGTTCGAGATCGATCTTGCGGGTCGCGTCGAGCAGGGTGAAGAGCGTGCTCTTCTCCGTATGGTCCGGCTGCGCGGGATAGCCCGGTGCCGGACGAATGCCCTGGTAGGTCTCCGCGATCAGATCCTCGTTGCTGACCGCCTCGTCGGGCGCGTAGGCCCAGAATTCCTTGCGCACGCGCTGGTGCATCCGCTCGGCGAACGCTTCGGCCAGACGGTCGGCGAGTGCCTTCAGGAGGATGGCGGAATAATCGTCGTTCGCCGCCTTGAAGGCGTCGGAGCGCGCCTGTTCGCCGATCCCGGTGGTCACCGCGAAGCCGCCGACATAATCGGCGACGCCGGACGTCACGGGGGCGACGAAATCGGCCAGAGCGAGATTGAACCGCCCCTCGCGGCGCGCCAATTGCTGGCGCAGCGTGTGGAGGGTGGCGAGCGGCGTCTTGCGCGTGTCGTCGCGGAACAGAATGATGTCGTCGCCCTCGGCGTTCGCCGGCCAGAAGCCGATCACGGCGCGGGCGGTGAGCCACTTCTCCGCGACGATCGTCTTCAGCATCGCCTGCGCATCGTCGAACAGCGCCTTGGCCGGGGTGCCGACGATCGGATCCTCCAGGATCATCGGGTAGCGCCCGACCAATTCCCAGGACTGGAAGAAGGGTGTCCAGTCGATATAGGGCACGAGATCGGCGAGGTCGTAATCCTCGAAGACTCGCGTTCCGAGGAAGGTCGGCTTCGGCGCGACCTTGGTGAAATCGAGCTTCAGCGCATTCTCGCGCGCCTTGGCGAGCGGCACACGCTGCTTCGCCTCGTCGGCGCGGGCATGGGCGTCGGCGAGCTTCACATATTCCGCCCGCACACCGGACTTGTAGGCGTCGCGGGTCTGGGGATTAAGGAGATTGGACACCACGCCCACGGCTCGGCTGGCATCCGTGACATAGACCGCCTGGCCGCGCGCATAGCGCGGCGCGATCTTGACGGCGGTGTGCACCCGGGAGGTCGTCGCTCCGCCGATCAAAAGCGGCAGGTCGAAGCCCTCGCGCTCCATCTCGGAGGCGACCCCGACCATCTCGTCGAGCGAGGGGGTGATGAGGCCGGACAGGCCGATCACGTCGACCTTCTCCTTGCGGGCGACGTCGAGGATCTTCTGCATCGGCACCATCACGCCGAGGTCGATCACTTCGTAATTGTTGCACTGCAGCACGACGCCCACGATGTTCTTTCCGATGTCGTGGACGTCGCCCTTCACGGTCGCCATCAGGATCTTGCCGGCAGCCGAGCGCGCGGCGAGCCCGCTGAGCTTCTTCTCCTCCTCCATGAAGGGCATGAGATAGGCGACCGCCTGCTTCATCACGCGCGCGGATTTCACCACCTGGGGCAGGAACATCTTGCCCGAGCCGAACAGGTCGCCGACCACGTTCATGCCGGCCATCAGCGGCCCCTCGATGACGTGCAGCGGGCGGGCCACCGAGAGGCGCGCCTCCTCCGTATCGGTCTCCACATAGTCGGTGATGCCGTTGACCAAAGCGTGCTCGAGCCGCTTCTCCACCGGCCAGGTGCGCCAGGTGAGATCGGCCTCCCGCTTCTCCTTGCCGGCGGCGCCCTTGAAGCCTTCCGCCAAAGTCAGGAGCCGATCGGTGCCGTCGGCGCGGCGGTTGAGCACCACGTCCTCGCAGGCCTCGCGCAGCGCCGGTTCGATCTCGTCATAGACGGCGAGCTGGCCGGCATTGACGATGCCCATGTCCATGCCCGCCTTGATGGCGTGATAGAGGAACACCGCGTGCATCGCCTCGCGCACCGGCTCGTTGCCGCGGAACGAGAAGGAGAGGTTCGAGACGCCGCCGGAAATGTGCGCGTGCGCGAGATTCTCGCGGATCCAGCGGGTCGCCTCGATGAAGAACACGCCGTAGGGCGCATGCTCCTCGATCCCGGTGGCGACCGCGAAGATGTTGGGATCGAAGATGATGTCCTCGGCGGGCAGGCCCACTTCCTCGGTCAGGATGCGGTAGGCCCGGGCGCAGATCTCGGTCTTGCGCTCGAACGTGTCCGCCTGCCCCTGCTCGTCGAACGCCATCACCACCACGGCGGCGCCGTAGCGGCGCACCAGGCGGGCCTGGGCGCGGAACGCGTCCTCCCCTTCCTTCATCGAGATGGAGTTCACGATCCCCTTGCCCTGGATGCACTTCAACCCGGCCTCGATGATCTCCCACTTGGACGAATCCACCATCACCGGCACCCGGGCGATGTCGGGCTCCGAGGCGACGAGGTTCAGGAAGGACACCATGGCGGCCTTCGAATCGAGCAGGCCCTCGTCCATGTTGACGTCGATGACCTGGGCGCCGCTCTCGACCTGCTCGCGCGCGACCGCGAGGGCGGCGGCAAAGTCGCCATTGGTGATCATCTTGCGAAACTTCGCCGAGCCGGTCACGTTGGTGCGCTCGCCGACATTCACGAACGGAATTTCCGGCGTCAGCTCGAAGCCTTCGAGGCCCGACAGACGCAGCCTCTTGGGCAGATCGGGCACGGCCCGCGGCTTATGGGGCGCGACCGCCTCGGCGATGGCGCGGATGTGGGCGGGCGTCGTGCCGCAGCAGCCGCCGACGATGTTCACCAGGCCGGAGGCCGCGAATTCGCCGACCAATGCCGCCATCGCCTCCGGGCTCTCGTCGTAGAGGCCGAACTCGTTCGGCAGTCCGGCATTGGGATAGGCGCAGACCAGCGTGTCGGCGACCCGGCCCAATTCGGCGACATGGGCCCGCATCTCCTTGGCGCCGAGCGCGCAATTGAGGCCGATCGAGAAGGGCTGGGCATGGCGCAGCGCATACCAGAAGGCGCTCGGCGTCTGACCGGACAGGGTGCGGCCCGACAGATCGGTGATGGTGCCCGAGATCATCACCGGCACGCGCCGGCCGAGTTCGTCGAACAGGCCCTCGATCGCGAACACCGCCGCCTTGGCGTTCAGCGTGTCGAAGATGGTCTCGATCAGCAGCAGATCGGCACCGCCCTCCAACAGACCGCGCGCCTGCTCGCCATAGGCGTCCGCCAGTTGGTCGAAGGTCACGGCGCGGAAGCCGGGATCGTTGACGTCCGGCGAGATCGAGGCGGTGCGGTTGGTCGGCCCGATCGCGCCGGCCACGAAACGGCGACGGCCGTCCTTCGCCTCGGCCAGCTCGGCGGCCGCCTTGGCGAGGCGTGCGCCCGCAACGTTCAACTCATAGGCCAGGGCCTCCATCCCGTAATCGGCCTGCGCGATCGTGGTGGAGGAAAAGGTATTGGTCTCGACCAGATCGGCCCCGGCGAGGAAATATTCGAGGTGGATGTCACGGACCGCGTCCGGCTGGGTGAGATTGAGAAGGTCGTTATTGCCCTTCACATCGTGCGCCCAGTCGGCGAAGCGCGCTCCGCGATAGCCGGCCTCGTCGAGGCTCAGCCCCTGGATCATCGTCCCCATGGCGCCGTCGAGCACCAGGATGCGCGCGCCGGCGGCGGCGATGAGGGCGGAAACGGTATCGGTCTCGCGGGTCATGGAACGCTCGTATTTGCCGGCGCGGCCGGCGTGACGGTGAAAGCGTGCGGCCTAAACGGCCAGGCGCTGCGCGGCCGCTTCTTCCGCCCGGGGCCGCAGGCCCATCAGGTGGCAGATGGCGTAGACGAGGTCGGCGCGGTTCAGGGTGTAGAAATGGATATCGGGCACGCCGCGATCAACGAGGTCCGTCACCTGCTCGGCCGCGACCGCCGCGGCGATCAGCTTGCGGGTTTCGGCATCGTCATCGAGCCCCTCGAACCTTTTGAGCAGCCAGGACGGCACGCTCGCCCCGGTGCGGGCCGCGAAATTCGACGCCTGCTTGAAATTCGTGACGGGCAGGATGCCGGGGATGATCGGAATGTCGATGCCCGCCGCCCGCACCGCATCGAGATAGCGAAAAAAGACGTCGTTCTCGAAGAAGAATTGCGTGATGGCGCGGGTCGCCCCGGCATCGACCTTGCGCTTCAGAAAGTCGATATCGGCGGCGAGGCTTTCGCTCTCCGGGTGCTTTTCCGGATAGGCCGAGACCGAGACCTCGAAATCGCCGAGGCGGCGGATGCCGGCGACGAGGTCGCAGGCATGGGCATAGCCGTCCGGATGCGGCTCGTAGGATGTGCCGACGCCGGTGGTCGGATCGCCGCGCAGGGCCACGATGTGGCGCACCCCGGCGGCGGCATATTCGCGAATCACGTCGTCGATCTCGCCGCGGCTCGCGGCGACGCAGGTCAGGTGCGCGGCAGGCGCCAGCGCGGTCTCGCGCACCAGCCGCTCGACGGTCGCATGGGTCCGCTCGCGGGTCGATCCGCCGGCGCCATAGGTCACCGAGACGAAGCTCGGTCCCAGCGGCGCGAGGCGGGCGATCGACGCCCAGAGGGTGCGCTCCATCTCCTCGGTCTTGGGCGGAAAGAATTCGAACGAGACGCGCACCGGCGCACGCCCCAATTCTCGGCTCGGCCGGATCGGCGAGGTCATCAGGCAACTTCCCGGGTGTCTTGGGCCGGCCGCGGATCGCGGGCCAGCCAGATGGAAACAGTCAACGAGCCCTCGGCCCCCGCCTCGGGGACGAGCGAGCGGTAGAAACCGGGCTTGAGGCCCGCTTGGGCCATCCATCCCGCCACCGTCTCCTCGGCAAAGCCGAGCCGGCGGTGCGCATGGGCCTCGCGCAGGAATTCGAGATCGTGCGGCGCGAAGTCGATCACCAGCAGCCGGCCGCCGGGCCGCAGAAGGCGCGCGGCCTCCCGCACGGCGCGGGCGCCGTCGTCGAGAAAGTGCAGGACCTGATGGACCAGGACGACATCGAAACCGTCGGGCGGGAGGGCGAGATTGTAGATGTCGCCGTGACGCACCACGCAATTGCGGATGCCGGACCGCGCAAGATTGACCCGCGCGATGCCGAGCATGTCGGGCGAGAGGTCGATGCCGACGCCCCGCTGGATGCGCGGCGCGAAGATTTCCAGCATCCGCCCGGTGCCGGTGCCGAGGTCGAGCAAGGCCTCGATGGGCGCATCCCCGAGCGCGTCCCGCACCTGCTGTTCGACCAGAGCCTCGGGCACGTGCAGGCTCCGGATCGCGTCCCACTGAGCCGCGTGACGGGCGAAATAGGCCTGCGCCTGGGTTTCCCGCGCGGCGCGCACCTCGGAGAGCCGCTCCCGGTCGCGGCGCAGCAGCGGATCCTCGCGGTCGAGCAGAGGCAGCAGCGCCGCGGCGAGCGCGGCGCCCGCGCCTTCGGAGGGGCGGCGGTAAAACACCCAGCTCGCCTCGCGGTGGCGCTCGACCAGGCCCGCCTCCGCGAGCAATTTGAGGTGGCGGGAAATCCGCGGCTGGGACTGGCCCAAAATGTCGGTCAATTCGGACACGGTCAGTTCGGCCAGATCGAGGATCGCCAGGAGCCGCAGGCGCGTGTCCTCGCCGGCCGCCTTCAGGCCTTCGAGCAACGCGTCATATGGTAGCGGCCAAGCTTGAGCCGACGACTTATCTAAGGACATAAAGATATGTTTATGTCCCCTGGGCCGGCAATGCAAGCCCGTCGCTCTTGTGACGCGGAAAGCACGGGCGCGCATCTGCCGTGCCGCTCGCCAAGCCGTGCATTGCACCATGTGGTCTGCGCGATTAAAGATTTTTGGAACGCGCAGCGCAGTCCCGATGTTTGACCAAACGTGAGGGAGGCGGCACGGAGTGGGGCAGGAGCCAGCTTGGCGCCAGCAAAAAAATGTACGCCGTTTCCAATTTCGTCACGTTTCACGTTTAGCACGAGTCCCTATGATGCTGCGCACCAAACTTCTCACTGCACTCGGGGCCTCGCTGCTCGCCTTGCCCGCGCATGCCCAGCTCTATCAAGGGTCGGCCGCGCAGGGACAAGTGTATCAGGGACAGGTCTACCAATCCGCGGTCAACGAGAGAGACGTGACCGGCGCGATCGGACAGGCGCCGACCGCCATCCTGCCGTCCGGCTCGGTTCCCGGCTATAACGATCCCTATGCGCGGACCGCGCCGAACGGCGATTACGTCCAGCGCACGCCGATCGCCCCGCCCCCGGGCGCCGTGCAGGCGCCGAGCTACGGCACCTCCCCGGCGCCGCAGACCGGATATGCGACATTGCCCGCTCCAGGGCAGCCGGTGGCCATCGGGCCACAGGGCGGCTATCCCGCCCAGCAGCCGCAGGCGGTTCCCCAGGCGGCCTATCCGCAGGGCGGCTACGCCTCTGACGGCGGCTATGAAGGCTCCTACAAGCAGGACGCTTTGCTTCAGGCTGCGCGAAACGGCACCCTGCCGGCACCCGCTGCGGTCCAGCCCGGCGCGACCCCGGTCTATGCCGATCCGCGCGTCGCCTATGGCACGGTCCCGACCCGCGATGCCGGTCCTGCGCCCTCGGGCGTCTATGCCCCGAACGCGGCCGTCGTGCCGGGCACGACGGAGGCTCCGTCCGGCCCGCGCATCGAGAATATCGATCCGAGCGAACCGGTCGATTCCCGCTTTCTCCGGCAGACCGTGGATTATGTCACCACGCAGCCGGCCGGCACGATCATCATCGATACGCCGAACACCTATCTCTATTACGTCCTGGGTGGCGGCAAGGCGATCCGGTACGGAATCGGCGTCGGCCGCGACGGCTTTACCTGGTCGGGGACCGAGAAGATCACCCGCAAGGCGGAATGGGCGGATTGGCGCCCGCCGCCGGAGATGATCGATCGCCAGCCCTATCTCCCGCGCTTCATGGCCGGCGGGCCGGGCAATCCACTCGGCGCGCGGACTCTTTATCTCGGCGGGACCATTTACCGCATCCACGGCACCAACGAGCCGCAGACCATCGGCAAGTTCGTTTCCTCCGGCTGCTTCCGCATGCTGAATGCGGACGTCGAGGATTTGTTCGAGCGGGCCAAGGTCGGCACCAAGGTGGTGATCCTGCCCAAAAGCAACGCTCAGGCGAATGCCGCGGCCGGAAAGCCCCAGGGTACCGCCCAGCGCTGACCGAAATGCCGAACTTCGATCAAGGCGCGCCACCGGGCGCGCCTTTTTCGTATCTGAGCTTGACCAGATCTTCCCTTGCGGCACGTGGATCGAGCTTTGCCGTGCCCCTGTTCTTCCGCTGGCCGCACGGTATGATGCCCGCGCCGAGCCTCCGGAGTTGCATCATGCCCACATCGATCCCTACCCCCGCCTCGACCGTCAGCGACCAGCTGTCCACCATGAAGGCCGGATGGGGCTGGTTCGTCGCCCTGGGCGTCGCTTTCGTCATTCTCGGCTTCGTCGCGCTCGCCCACCTTCTGGTGAGCACCGTCGCGACCGCGCTCTATGTCGGCGCCCTGATCCTGGTCGGCGGCGTCGTGCAGGTGATGCACGCTTTCCGCGTCGCCGGCTGGGCCCGCTTCTTTTTCTGGCTGTTGTCGGGCGTGCTCTATGTCGTGGCCGGCGGCCTCATCATGTATCAGCCGCTGTTCGCGGCGGGCGTGATCACCCTGCTGATCGGCGTCGCGCTCGTCGTCGGCGGGGTGTTCCGGATCATTGCCGGGCTCGGCTCGCGCCACGCGCCCGGCTGGGGCTTCATCGTCTTCGCCGGCGCCATCACCCTGCTTCTCGGCATCGAGATCATCGCCGGCTGGCCGGTCAATTCGGTCTTCATCCTCGGCCTGTTCCTGGGCATCGACCTCATCATCAACGGTGTGATGACCGCGATGTTCGGCCTTTCCCTGCGTGACAAGACGGCCTGATCCGATGCGCCGTGCCCGTTCGACGCCGCACGCCCGCGTGCGGCGCGCCGTGACGCGCGTCGCCGCCCTGCTCCTCCTCGCAGGCCTGGCGGCGCCCGCTTCGGCACAGGACACCGCCGCCTGCCCGGCGGGGAGCGGCGGATCGCTCCGGACGCCGCGTGCGGCCGAGGCGCTCGCCAAGCGCCACGCGCTCACCATCGTCGCCATCGGCTCGTCGTCGACGGTCGGCGTCGGCGCCTCCAGCGGCGCGCGCGCCTATCCCGCCGTGCTGGAAGCGCTTCTGCGGCAGCGCTTTCCCGGCGCGGAGATCCGCGTCGTCAATCGCGGCGGAAATGGCGAGGACGTGCCGGAGAATCTGTCGCGCTTCGAGCGCGACGTGCGCGATCCGAAGCCGGACCTGGTGCTCTGGCAGGTCGGAACGAATTATGTGCTGCGCAGCTTCGGTCTCGGCACTGTCGGGGCGCAGATGCGGCAGGGAATCGACCTGATCCATTCCTGGGGCGCCGACGTCGTCCTGATCGACCTGCAATATTCCCCCTGGGTCAATGGCGATGCCGACACGCCGGGGATGAACGCATTGATCGCCGCGACGGCACGCGAGGGCAAGGCGTCCGCCTTCTCGCGCTATGCCCTGATGAAGGGCTGGGCGGAGCGCGCCGGCGTGCCCATGTCGCGCATGATCATCTTCGACGGGCTCCATCTGACCGACTGGAGCTACGACTGCTTCGCGCGCGCCCTCGCGGCGAGCCTGATCCCCGCGCTTGGGGGAAAGGCCAACTGAAGGCCGGGCCTCAGACGTCGAGGCCCAGCACGTCGGCCATGGAATAGAGCCCCGGCTCGCGCCCCTTCACCCAGCGCGCCGCCGCCAGCGCGCCGTTTGCGAAGATCGAGCGGTCCTCGGCCTTGTGCACCAGCTCGATGCGCTCCGAGGGACCGGCGAAGATAACAATGTGCTCGCCGACCACGGATCCGCCCCTGAGGCTGGCGAAACCGATATCTCCGGCCCGCCGGCTGCCGGTATGGCCATCGCGCACGCGCACGGCGCGCGCGTCCAGCTCCACATTGCGGCCTTCTGCCGCCGCTTGCCCGAGCAGCAGCGCGGTGCCCGACGGCGCATCGACCTTGCGGGCGTGATGCATTTCGACGATCTCGATGTCGAAATCGTCGCCGAGGCTGGCCGCCACCTTGCGGGTGAGCGCGGCGAGCACGTTCACGCCGAGGCTCATATTGCCGGACTTGACGATCGCGGTGCGGCGGGCGGCGGCGGCGATCGCGGAGAGATCCTCCGAGGAGAAGCCGGTCGTGCCGATGACATGGCCGATGCCCGCCGCCGCAAGCCGTTCGGCGAGCCGGACGGACGAGGCCGGCGAAGAGAAGTCCACGACCACCTCGGCGCCCGAAAGGGCACCGCCCAGGTCCGACTGGACGGTTACGCCGCTCGGTGCGAGGCCGGCGAGCACCCCCGCATCCTCCCCGAGATGGGTGCTCGCGGAATGTTCGAGGGCCCCCACGAGCTGGAAGCCCTCCCCTTCCAGAACCGAGCGCAGCAGCGTGCGGCCCATGCGGCCGCCGGCTCCGGCTATCACGATGCGAAGGTCAGACACGCTTGCCCCCTGTCCTATCCAGAGCACGTGCCCGTCCGATTGCATCGCAGGCGGATGGGACGACGCGTTCTCCAACAAATGTTCAAAGACCGATTCACCGATCAGGTTGTTGTTTCAACCCGATCGGATCAGGCTCTGGCGGCGGCGGCGCCCTCGATCTCCGAGAGAATGGCGCGTGCCGCGGCCGCCGGATCCGCAGCGGCGGTGATCGGCCGGCCGACGACGATGGCGTCGGCCCCCGCTTCGATCGCCTCGCCCGGGGTCGCGATTCGCTTCTGATCGCCCTGATCGGCGCCGCGCGGCCGCACGCCCGGCGTGACGACGAGACCGTCCGGGCCGAGCACGCCGCGCACGCGCCGGGCATCGGTCGGTGCGCAGATCACCCCGGCAATTCCGGCCTCGCGCGCTTGGACGGCGCGGCGGAGAACCAGGTCCTCGACGCTGCCGACATAGCCGGCCGCAGCGAGGTCGGACGCATCATAGGATGTGAGCACCGTCACCCCGAGCACTTTCAGCGCCGAGCCGTCCGCGCCCCGCGCCGCCGCCGCCAGCGTCTGGGGATAGGCGTGGACGGTCAGCAGCGTGACGCCGCGCTCGGCTGCGGCGGCGGTCGCGCGCTCGACGGTCTGTCCGATATCGTGCAGCTTCAGATCGAGAAAGACCTTCTTGCCCCCTTGGATCAGGTCCGCGGCGAGATCGAGCCCGCCGGAAATCGTCAGTTCGAGGCCGATCTTGTAAAAACTCACGGCATCGCCGAGTTGCCACACCATCGCCTCCGCGGCAGAGACGGAAGGCAGATCGAGGGCGACGATCAGTCTGTCGCGCGGGGTGCTGATCATGCGATCTCCTCCATGGCGCGCCACCGATCCGGCCGGCGGCTCTCGAACCAGCACCCGCCGCCGACGGGCGGCTGATCATACGCGCGCGAAATCGGGGCTGCAGACAGATGGCACAGGAGCAGCGTGCCGACGCCGCCATGCCCGACGAAGATCGCGGGGGTTCCGGGCTGCTCGGCAAGCGCCGCCCCGACCGCCGCCACGATCCGCGCCTGAGCGTCGCACGCCCGCTCCCAGCCCCGCACGCTCTCCTGCGGTTGCGCGAAAAAGGCATCGGCGACACTCTGGAACTCCGGCTCCGGCAGAAAACCGGTGGCGGAGCGATCGTTCTCGTGCATGTCCCGCCGCGCCTCGACCGGGATACCGAGCGCGGCGCCGAAGATCTGCGCCGTCTCCTGCGCCTTGACCTCCAGGCTCGCGACGATGCGACCATAAGCCCCGAGCTTCGCCCAGCGCGCAAAGGCATGGGCGCGCGCCCGTCCGACATCCGTCAGCGGCCAGTCCGGCACCGGGATCGCGGGATCGATCCTGACCTGGGGATGGCTCACATAGATGAACGCCGTCATTCAGGCCCCGCGGCACCCGTGGCGCGATCGGATCGGCTCACGGCCGGCGATAGGCCCACACGCGGGCCGGCGGGAGATTCCACCAGACACGCGGCGAGCGCTCGCCATGAATCTCGCCGTGCTTCAGCGGCACCGGGGAGACCACGGCATAGGTGAACTGGACGAACGGCGCGCTGGGAATGCACAGATCGAACGCCTCGTTGACCATCCGCTCGCGATCCTGGGGGGACCGGGTAAACAGCGGAAGGGAGGAGATCGTGCCCACGGCGGGGCCGGGCAACTGGTCCTTCAGCGTCCGGCGCATCTCATAAGCGTCGCCCTGGATCACCGTTACGCCAGGATAGCGGCGCCGCAGCAGGCCGCAGAATTCGCGATTATATTCGATCAGGAACAGGCGTTCGGGCGCAAAACCGCGATTGAGCAGCGCTTTCGTGACCGGCCCCGTGCCCGGACCCAGCTCGATCACCGGCCCGTCCTGATTCGGATCGAGATAGCCGGCCATCAGCCGCGCCAGCGCGCGGCCCGACGGCGACACGGCGCCGGTCTTGAGAGGATTCTGGAACCAGGATTGAAGGAACCTGATCTCGTCATTCAGCCGCGGCTTGTGTGGCACGCCACGGCGACCGGGGGACTGGAGCATTCATCCGGCTCCGTGCCTGGAAGGGATATCGACCGACCCCGCGATTAGACGGGAAAGTAGACGGGGTCAAGGCGAGGTCTCGTCGCCCCCGATGGTAAGATACAACTAGCAGAGGTCATTCGAGCTGATGACGGCCTTCAGCTCAGCACGGAATTCCGGCCCGATATCCGGGCGCGAAAGTGCATAGGCGACATTCGCCATCAGGAAGCCGATCTTCGAGCCGCAATCATAGACAGCGCCGTCGAACTTCACCGAGAAGAAGCGTTCCCGCTCCTTTAGCTTGAGCATCGAATCGGTGAGCTGGATCTCCCCCCCCGCCCCGCTCTCCTGCTTCGCGAGCAGGTCGAAGATCGTCGGCTGGAGGATGTAGCGGCCGGAAATGGCGAGATTGGTCGGCGCCGTGCCCCGAGCCGGCTTCTCCACCATCTCGACGATCTCGGCGACCCCAGACGAATCCGGCCCGGTGCCGACGATGCCGTATTGGTGGGTCTGGTCGTCCGGCACTTCGTACACCGAGAGGACATTGCCTCCGGTCCGGTTATAGGCCGCCACCATGGCTGCGAGGCAACCATCGCCTTGGCGCGGCAGATGAAGCATATCCGGCAGCAGCAAAGCGAAGGGCTCGTCGCCGATCAGATCGCGCGCGCACCACACCGCGTGCCCGAGCCCCAGCGGAAGCTGCTGGCGCGTGAAGGAGGTCGTGCCGGCCTTGGGCGTGTCGCGGTCGAGCTGTTCCAATTCCTTGATCTTGCCCCGGTCGGACAGCGTCTTCTCGAGTTCGAACTGCCGGTCGAAATGATCCTCGATCACGGCCTTGTTCCGGCCCGTGACGAATACGATGTGCTCGATCCCGGCCGCGCGCGCCTCGTCCACCACGTGCTGAACCACCGGCCGATCGACCACGGTCAGCATTTCCTTCGGCACCGCCTTGGTGGCAGGCAGGAAACGCGTCCCGAGACCGGCGACGGGCAGAATGGCTTTGCGGAGAGGCTTGGGCATCGATCACACCATCATTGGGTCGCGCGTTCCTAACACAGGCGTGAACTGCGCGGCAAAGTAACCCCGGAGCGCACAAAAGGTTCACTGGCATTTCTTCTCGCCGGCCGATTGACCTTCGACGTCCGCCGGACCAGCCTGCGCGCCTCGACGGAGGGGACACGCATGGCGGTTCTGGTCACGGGCGGCGGCGGCTATATCGGCAGCCACATGGTGCTGGCGCTTGTGGATGCGGGCGAGCGCGTGGTCGTGCTCGACGATCTGTCGACCGGGTTTCGCTGGGCGGTCGCGCCCGAGGCGGTGTTCGTCGAAGGCGATGTCAGCGATGCCGGATTGGTCTCCCGGATCGTCGCGGAGCACGCGATCGAGGCCGTGATCCATTTCGCCGCGCGGATCGTCGTGCCCGAATCGGTCGCCGATCCGCTCGGCTATTATCTTGCCAATACGGTGAAAACCCGCGCCCTGCTCGCGGCATTGGTCGCGGCGGGGGTGCCCCATTTCATCTTTTCCTCCACGGCCGCGGTGTATGGAATGGTCGGCATCGAACCGGTGGCGGAGGATGCCGTGCTGGCGCCGATCTCGCCTTATGGCCGCTCCAAGCTGATGAGCGAGTGGATGCTCGCCGACGCCGCGGCGGCCTTTCCGCTGCGCTTCGTGGCGCTGCGCTACTTCAACGTTGCGGGGGCGGATCCGGCGGGCCGTGCCGGCCAGTCCACGGCCGGCGCCACCCATCTCCTCAAGGTCGCCTGCGAAACCGCGCTCGGCAAGCGCCCCGGCATCGAGGTTTTCGGCACCGATTATCCCACGCCGGACGGCACCTGTCTGCGGGACTATATCCATGTCAGCGATCTCGTCGCCGCCCATCTCGACGCGTTGACCCATCTGCGCGCCGGCGGCGCGAGCGGGATCTATAATTGCGGCTACGGGCGCGGCTATTCCGTCCTGGAGGTGCTGGAGAGCGTGAAGGCGATCTCCGGCGTGGACTTTCCCGTTCGCTATTCGCCCCGCCGCCCCGGCGACCCCGCGGCGGTGGTGGCGCGCGCCGATCGCATTCGCGCCGAACTCGGCTGGCGGCCCACACGCGACGACCTCCCGACCATCGTGCGCACCGCACTGGACTGGGAGCGTCGGCTCGATGCGCGGCGGGCGCGCTGACCCCCTCTTCGGGACCGAGGATCCGCCCTCGCCCGCCCGCGACGGTGAGGGAAAGGCCGAAAACTTGCCTTACGTTAACCGTAGGGCAACCATATTCGCTGCCCATTAGCGGCCATGACTGGCAGAGGCGGCGCGTGCCGCGAAGGTGAGGGCGACCATGGCTCATGAGACATCCGGCGGGTTCGCCGCCTTGGCTTTCGGCCTGATGGTGGCGATGGGGGCGGCGCAGGCCCAGGCGCAGGTGACCGGTTCGATCTTCGATCCGCCGGATCCGCCGGCCGCCGCGCCGCGCAACAGCCATCCCCTGATGGCGCCGCAGGCGATCGCCGCGGCGGAAGCGAATTTCGGCGCCTGCGTCGCCAATATGTGGCCGCTGGCGCAGGCAAAGGGCGTGTCGCGGCGCGGCTTCGAGCACTACACCGCCGGGCTCGAGCCCGACATGAAGATCATGGACTTCCTCGATTCCCAGCCGGAATTTTCCAAGCCGCTGGGCGAATATGTCGACATGCTGGTGAGCGAGCGGCGGGTCGCGGGCGGGCGCGAGGTGCTGGCGCGCTACAAGCCGATCTTCGATGCGGTCGAGCGGAAATACGGCGTCGATCGCTACGTCATCGCGGCCATATGGGGCATCGAATCCAATTATGGCAGCCCGAGCGGCATGGGCTCGCGCTCGGTCCTGCGGTCCACCGCGACCCTCGCCTGCATCGGCCGGCGCCAGGACTATTTCCGCGACGAGTTCGTCGCCACGCTCCAGATCCTCGACAAGGGCGACGTTCCGGCGGAGCACATGAAGGGCTCCTGGGCCGGCGCGTTCGGCCCGACCCAGTTCATGCCGACGAGCTTCCAGCGCTTCGCGGTGGATTTCGACGGCGACGGCAAGCGCAACGTGGTGGATTCGGTCCCCGACGTCATCGCTTCGACCGCCAACAATCTGAAGATCGACGGCTGGGAATTCGGCAAGACCTGGGGATACGAGGTCCAGCTTCCCGCCAATTTCGATTATCGCCACGTCGATCGCTCCAAGCGCTACACGCTGGCGCAATGGGCCTCGCTCGGCATCCGCCGGCCGGGCGCCAAGGCTTTCCCGCGGCCGAACGACACCGCCTTCCTGCTGCTGCCGGCGGGGTCGAACGGGCCGGCCTTCCTGATGCTGCCGAACTTCTCGGCGATCCTGAAATACAATCCCGCCGATGCCTATGCGCTCGCCATCGGCCATCTCTCGGACCGGCTGCGCGGCGGCGGCGACTTCGCCCAGGCTTGGCCGAAGGAGCGCGCGCTCTCCCGCTCGGAGCGGGTCGAGATGCAGACGCTGCTGATCCGCCAGGGCTACGATGTCGGCTCGGTCGACGGCATTCTCGGCCAGAAGACCCGCAGCGCGGTGCAGGATTTCCAGATGCGCACCGGCATGGTGCCGGACGGCTATCCCAACGTCGCGGTCCTGCAGAAGCTGCGGAACTGATCCCGCCGGGCCGCTCGGAGCGGGTGCCGCGGCGGGCGAATTCGTCGCGGCCCCCGCAAGAGGCTCGACTCCGCGCCCCGCCTCGCGTATCCGCCGGTCATGGGGCCGGCTCGACGGGACGCGCCCCGCTCCGTCTTGAAGGAGACGTCGGATGCGCCAGTCGACCGCACGGTGCGCGGCCTTCGCCTTTGCCGTGGCCGCCTTTCTCGCCGCGCCCGCCGCCCGCGCGCAGCAAAGCGAGATCAAAATCGGCGAGATCAATTCCTATTCGACCCTGCCGGCCTTCACCGAACCCTACCGCAAGGGCTGGCAGCTCGCGGTCGAGGAGGTCAATGCCGCCGGCGGCGTGCTCGGCCGCAAGATCGCGGTCCTGAGCAAAGACGATGCCGGAAAGCCCGCCGATGCGGTGACCGCGGCCAACGAACTCGTCTCGTCCGACGGCGTCGTGATGCTCACCGGCACCTTCTTCTCCCATATCGGCCTCGCCGTGTCGGATTATGCGAAGCAGAAGAAGGTGTTCTTCCTCGCCGCCGAGCCGCTGACCGACGCCATCACCTGGGACAAGGGGAACGCCTACACCTTCCGCCTGCGCCCCTCCAATTACATGCAGGCGGCGATGCTGGCGGAGGAAGCGGCGAAGCTGCCGGCCAAGCGCTGGGCGACCATCGCGCCGAATTACGAATACGGCCAGTCGGCGGTCGCGGTGTTCAAGAAGCTCCTGTCGCAGAAGCGGCCGGACATCGAATGGGTCGCCGAGCAATGGCCCCCCCAGGGCCGGATCGATGCCGGCGCCGTGGTCCAGGCGATCGCGGCGGCGAAGCCCGAAGCGATCCTCAACGTCACGTTCGGTCCCGATCTCGCCAAGCTGGTGCGCGAGGGCAATACGCGCGGCCTGTTCAAGGACCGTGCCGTGGTCTCCTTCCTGACCGGCGAGCCGGAATATCTCGATCCGCTGAAGGACGAGGCGCCGACCGGCTGGATCGTCACCGGCTATCCCTGGTACGCCATCAAGACGCCCGAGCACGACGCCTTCCTGAAGGCCTATCAGGACCGCTTCAAGGATTATCCCCGGCTCGGCTCGATCGTCGGCTATTCCACCCTCAAGGCCGCGGCCGCCATCATCGCCAAGGCCGGCTCGACCGACACCGACAAGCTGATCGCCGCAGCCGAGGGCATCTCCCTCGTCACGCCGTTCGGCCAGGTGGTGTTCCGCAAAGGCGACCATCAATCGACCCTCGGCGCCTTCGTCGGCAAGACGGCGGTGGTGGACGGCCAGGGGCGGATGGTGGATTTCGTCTATCGCGACGGCGCCGCCTATCTGCCGGGCGAAGCCGAGGCGGCAAAGCTGCGTCCAGCCGACTGATCCCGCAGTCCGGCGGGGCGGTGGTCAGTCCCGGACCGGTCCCGGGATCCGCAGGGCGCCGCAAGGTGCGCCTTCGGTAAGAGGGGACCGTCCGGGACATCTCCCGGCGCGACGCCATTCCGGAGGTTTTCCGGCAGCTTCGGTGGAGATCCGCAGAGGTGGACTTTCTCGTCGTCCAGTTCCTCACCGGCCTCGCCAGCGCCTGCTCCCTGTTCCTGGTGGCGAGCGGGCTCTCGCTGATTTTCGGCGTCACCCGGATCGTCAATTTCGCCC
Source organism: Aquabacter spiritensis (assembly GCF_004346185.1). GTDB lineage: Bacteria > Pseudomonadota > Alphaproteobacteria > Rhizobiales > Xanthobacteraceae > Aquabacter > Aquabacter spiritensis. The sequence goes on from NZ_SMAI01000005.1 coordinate 167,509, forward strand.
ATGGCGCCTTCTATATGGTCGGCGCCTATGTCGCTTATGTCCTGACCGAGCGCTGGTCCGGCGCGCTCGGCTATTGGGGCGGCCTCCTGTGCGCGGCGCTGGTCGTGGGCGCGGCGGGAGCGGCGATGGAGATGGCGCTCCTGCGCCGCATTTACCGCGCGCCGGACCTGTTCCAATTGCTCGCAACCTTCGGCGTGACGCTGATGGTGGAGGATCTGGTGGTCCTCCTGTTCGGTCCGGAGGATCTGCTCGGCGCCCGCGCGCCCGGCTTCAAGGGCGCGGTGGAGATCCTCGGCCAGCAGGTTCCGCGCTACGATTTGTTCCTGATCGGCTTGGCGCCCCTTGTGCTCGCCGGCCTGCATCTCGTGCTGCGCCGGACCCGCTGGGGCATTTTGGTGCGGGCTGCGACCCAGGATCGGGAGATGGTGGCGGCGCTCGGCGTGAACCAGAGATGGCTGTTCACCTCGGTGTTCGCGCTCGGCACGGCGCTCGCCGGGCTTGGCGGCGCGCTGCAATTGCCGCGCGAGGCGGTCAATCATTCGATGGACATGACGATCATCGTCGAGGCCTTCGTGGTGGTGGTGATCGGCGGTCTCGGCTCGATCACAGGGGCCTTCCTCGCGGCGGTCCTGGTCTGCGAATTGAACGCTTTCGGCATTCTGGTCCTTCCCGAGGTCTCGCTCGTCCTGGTGTTCGCGGTGATGGCGGGGGTGCTGATCCTGCGCCCGCACGGCCTGCTCGGCGGCGCACCGGCGGAGGCGCGGGCGATGCGGCTCGCGATACCGCCGCCCTGGAAGCCCTTCACCTCGGCCGAGCGGCTTTGGGTGGTGGGCGGCCTCGCGCTCGCCGCCGCACTCCCGCTCGTGGCCGGCGCCTATGCCCTCACCGTGGCGGCCGAGGTCGCGATCTTCGCTTTGTTCGCCGCAAGCCTGTCCTTTCTGATGGGGCCGGGCGGCATGCCGTCCTTCGGCCACGCCGCATTTTTCGGCCTCGGCGCCTATGGCGCGGCGCTCGCCGTGTCCGGAGCCGGGCTGCCCATGGCGGCGGCGCTCCTGGTCGGCCCGCTCCTCGGTCTTGCCGGAGCGGTGCTGTTCGGCTGGTTCTGCGTGCGGCTGTCCGGGGTCTATTCCGCCATGCTCACCCTCGCCTTCGCCCAGATCGCCTGGGCCGTGGCGTTCCAATGGGTCGGCCTCACCGGCGGCGACAACGGCCTGCTCGGCATCTGGCCGGAGGGTTTCGCGCGGACGCCGCACGGTTTTTACTGGCTCGCCCTCGCGATCTGCGCCACGGGCATCGTCCTGCTGCGCATCCTGGTGTTCTCGCGCTTCGGCTACCGCCTGCGCGCGGCCCGCGACAGCGCTGCGCGGGCCGAGACGGTGGGCATCGACCGGATGCGGGTGCAATGGGCGGCGTTTGCCGTCGCCGGCCTGTTCGCAGCAATCGCCGGAGCGCTCTTCGCCTTCCTGAAAGGCAGCGTGTTTCCCGACACGCTCGGCATTCCCCTGTCCGTCGATGCGCTGGCCATGGTTCTGCTCGGCGGCGTCGAGACCGTCTCCGGCGCGATCCTCGGCGCCATCGCCTACAAATTGCTCGCCGTCTGGTTGATCAGCGAGACCGACCAGTCGAAACTGGTTCTCGGCGCGGTGATCGTGCTGCTCGTGGTGGTGTTCCCGCAAGGGCTCGGCGGCCAGATCACACGCTGGAGGCGGCCGACATGACCGCTCTGCTCGACGTGCGCGGCCTCTCGAAATCCTTCGGCGGCGTCGAGGCGGTGCGGGACGTCTCGTTCGCGCTGGCGGCGGGCGAACTCCTGGCGCTGATCGGTCCGAACGGCGCCGGAAAATCCACCTGCTTCGGCATGCTGGGCGGCCAGGTCCGGCCGGACGCGGGCCGCGTGCGCCTCGCCGGAGCGGACATTACCGGCCTGAAGCCGCGCCGCATCTGGGCCCGGGGCGTCGGGCGCACTTTCCAGACCGCCGAAACCTTCGCCTCCATGACGGTCGCCGAAAATGTCGAGACGGCGTTGCACGGCCGCACCGCCGCGCGGAGCGCGGAAACGCGGCGCCTGCTCGGTCTGGTCGGGCTCGCCGCGGCGGCGGGGCGCCCGGCCGGCACGCTCTCTTATGGCGACGTGAAGCGGCTGGAACTGGCCCTCGCTCTGTCCAACACCCCCCGCCTGCTCTTGATGGACGAGCCGACGGCCGGCATGGCGGCGGCGGAGCGCACGGCCCTGATGCAGCTCGTCGCCGGGCTCGCCCGCGAGCGGCAGGTCGGCGTTCTCTTCACCGAACACGACATGGACGTCGTCTTCGCGCATGCCGACCGGATCCTGGTCCTCGATCGCGGCCTTCTGATCGCGGAGGGTCCGCCCGAGGCGATCCGTGCCGATCCGCAGGTGCGCGCGGTCTATCTCGGCGAGGGCCTGACCTTTTCGGAGGCGGGCTGATGCTGGCGGTCTCCGGCCTCGATGCCTGGTACGGTGCGGCGCATATTCTGCGTGACGTCGACCTCGCGATCGGGGCCGGGGAGGCGGTCGCCCTGCTCGGACGCAACGGCGCGGGAAAATCGACCACTTTGCGGGCCCTGATGGGCCTCGTGCCCCGGGTGACGGGCACCATCACCTTCGCGGGGCGCGACCTCGCCGGCCTCGAACCCCATGCGCGGGCCCGCGCCGGGCTCGGCTATGTGCCGGAGGATCGGCGGATCTTCTCCGATCTCACCGTGCTGGAGAATCTGGAGGTGGGCCGCCGCCCGCCCCGACCCGGCCATCCCGCCTGGACGCCCGAGCGGCTGTTCGACCTCTTTCCAAACCTCGCGGAGATGCGGCGGCGCCCCGGTGGGCGAATGAGCGGCGGCGAGCAGCAGATGCTCGCCCTTGCCCGCACGCTGATGGGCAATCCTGCGCTGCTCCTGCTCGACGAGCCCTCGGAAGGCCTCGCGCCGCGGATCCTGGAACAGATGGCGGGCGCGGTCCGCGCCCTGAAGGCGGAGGGGCTGGCCATCCTGCTCTGCGAGCAGAATTTCCGCTTTGCCGGCCTGATCTGCGATACCGCCTATGTCATGGCGCGGGGGGAGATCGTCCATCGCGGCCCCTTCGCCGAGCTCGCGGCCGACGAAGCCCGCCGCGACGCACTTCTGGCGGTGTGAGCCGGCGACAGCCGCGCGCCAGAACACGCGCCGGTCGGTGCGCATCGCAAGCCGAACGCGTTCTCCAACAAGCGCTTAGCCCCTATTCGGGTTTGCCGTAGCCGCCGCCGGTCGGCGTCACGATGATCACCGCCTCGCCGGGGTCCAGGCGGGTCTGGGCGCAGCCTTCCAATTGCTCGAATGTCCCGTCATTGCGCCGCACGAACCCTTCGCCGACCGCCCCCGGCTCTCCGCCCTCGAGGCCGAACGGCCGCACCCGCCGATGCGAGGACAGGAGCGCGCAGTCCATCGTCTCGAGGAAGCGGATCCGGCGGTAGGTCCCCGCGCCCGCGCGCCAGCGCCCCTTGCCGCCCGAGCCGACCCGGACGTGGAAATCCTCCAGCAGAACCGGAAAGCGCGTCTCCAGCACCTCGGGATCGGTGAGGCGGGAATTGGTCATGTGGACATGGACCGCATCCGTGCCGTCGAAGCCGGGCCCGGCGGGCGAGCCGGAGCAGATGGTCTCGTAATATTGCACCCGGTCATTGCCGAAGGTGAGGTTGTTCATGGTGCCCTGGGAGGCGCCCATGGCCTTGAGCGCCCCGAACAGGCAATTGGTGACCGCCTGCGAGGTCTCCACGTTCCCGGCCACCACCGCGGCCGGATAGACCGGCGAGAGCATGGAGCCCTGCGGCACCACGATCTCGATCGGCCGCAGGCAGCCGGCATTCATCGGGATCTCGTCCTCCACCATGACGCGGAAGACATAGAGCACGGCGGCGCGGGTCACCGGCTCGGGCGCGTTGAAATTGGTCGCCTGCTGCGGCGACGTTCCGGTGAAGTCGACGGTGGCGGTCCGCGCCGCCTTGTCGAGGGTGATCTTCACCTTGATCACCGTGCCCTGGTCCATCTCATAGGTGAAGGCGCAGTCCGACAGCCGGTCGAGCACACGGCGCACGCTCTCGGCGGCATTGTCCTGGACGTGGCCCATATAGGCCGTGACCACGTCGAGGCCGAACAGCGCGATCATCTTCTTCAGTTCGCGCACGCCCTTCTCGTTGGCGGCGATCTGCGCCTTGAGGTCGGCGACGTTCTGCACCGGATTGCGGGCGGGATATTTGGCGCCGGTCAGCAGGGCGTTCAGTTCCGCCTCGCGGAAGCGGCCTTCATCGACGAGCTTGAAATTGTCGATATAGACGCCTTCCTCGTCGATCGTGGTGGCGAGCGGGCTCATCGAACCCGGCGCGACGCCGCCGACATCGGCATGGTGGCCGCGCGAGGCGACCCAGAACAGCAGGGTTTCCCCGGCATCGTCGAACACCGGCGTCACCACCGTAATGTCCGGCAGATGGGTGCCGCCATTATAGGGGGCGTTGAGGCAGAACACGTCGCCCGGCCGGATCTCGCCGGCATTCTCGCGGATCACGGTCTCGACCGAGCGGTCCATCGAGCCGAGATGGACCGGCATGTGGGGAGCGTTCGCGACCAGTTCGCCGGCGCCCGAAAACACCGCGCAGGAAAAGTCGAGCCGCTCCTTGATGTTCACCGAATAGGCCGTGTTCTGGAGGGTGACGCCCATCTGCTCGGCGATCGACATGAAGAGATTGTTGAACACTTCGAGCATGACCGGATCGGCATGGGTGCCCAGCGCCTCGGCCCGGCGCATTTCCTCGGTGCGGGCGAGCATCAGATGATCCCGCACCGTCATCTCGGCTCGCCAGCCCTCCTCGACCACGACGGTCTGGTTCGGCTCGATGACGATGGCCGGACCCTGAACCGCCATGCCCGGCCGGAAGGCCGCCCGCAGCACGACGGGTGCGTCGTGCCAGACGCCGCGCGAGAAGAAGCGCACCTGCCGGCACGCCTCCGGCGCTCCTTGCGTCGTCGGATGCTCCGGTTCGGCGATGCCGGCGCCGCCGCCGGCCGCCTGGACCTCCATCGCCTCGACCACGATCTGCTTCTCGGGCGAGACGAAGCCGAATTGCGCGCGGTGGCGGGCCTCGAACTCCGCCGTCATGGCGGGAAGGTCGGCGAAGGCGACGGGGATGGCGGTGTCGGTGCCCTCATAGCGCAGATGGAGCTTGGCTTCGGTCTCGATCGCCTCCGCGGCGATCCCCTGCCCCTCCAGCTCCCGCGCCGCCTCTCCCGCGAGTGCGTCGCGCACCGCCGCGAGATCCGGCAGGCCGTCCGCTGCGAGCCGGTCGCCCACCGCCTTGGTGCGGTGCGCCCGCACGGCGGCGAGGCCCATGCCATAGGCCGAGAGCAGCCCGGAAAAGGGATGGATGTGGACGCGCTTCATGCCGAGCGCGTCGGCGACGAGGCAGGCATGCTGCCCACCCGCCCCGCCGAAGCAGGACAAAGCGTAGCGCGTCACGTCATAGCCGCGCTCGACGGAAATCTTCTTGATCGCGTTCGCCATATTCTCGACCGCGATGGTGACGAAGCCGTCCGCCACGGCTTCGGGCGTGCGGCCGTCACCGATCTCGGCGGCGAGCGCGGCGAATTTTTCGCGCACCGCGGCCGCGTCGAGCGGCTGGTCCTGGGCGGGCCCGAAGATCTTCGGGAAGAAATCGGGGATCAGCTTGCCGAGCATGACATTGGCGTCGGTGACGGCGAGCGGTCCGCCGCGCCGGTAGCAGGCCGGGCCGGGATTGGCGCCCGCGCTGTCCGGCCCGACGCGGAACCGCGCGCCGTCATAATGCAGGATCGAGCCGCCGCCGGCCGCCACGGTGTGGATGCGCATCATCGGCGCGCGGATGCGCACACCGGCGACCTCGGTGTCGAAGGCCCGCTCCAGTTCGCCGTCGAAATGGCAGACGTCGGTCGAGGTGCCGCCCATGTCGAAGCCGATGATGCGGTCGAGGCCGGCGATCCGCCCGGTCTCCGACGCGCCGACCACGCCGCCGGCCGGCCCGGACAACAGCGCGTCCTTGCCCTGGAACAGGTCCGCCGCAGTGAGGCCGCCCGAGGACATCATGAACATCAGGCGGATCTCGTCCGCGCCGTCGCCGCCGGCGCCCAGCTCCTCCGCCACCTGGGCCACGTAGCGGCGCAGGATCGGCGAGAGATAAGCGTCCGCCACCGTGGTGTCGCCGCGCCCCACCAGCTTGATGAGGGGCGACACTTCGTTGGAGACCGAGACCTGCGGAAAGCCCATGTCGCGGGCCAGCGCAGCGACCGCCTGCTCGTGCGCGGGGTAGCGATAGCCGTGCATGAAGGCGATCGCGACCGAGCGGATGCCCGCCGTGCGGGCGGCGTCGAGCGCCGCGCCGACCTTCGCGAGGTCCGGCGCCGCCTCGACGGTGCCGTCGGCGCGCACCCGCTCGTCGACCTCGAGCACCTGCTCGAACAGCATGTCGGGAAGCACGATCTTCTTGGCGAAGATTTTCGGCCGGGCCTGGTATCCGATGCGCAGCGCATCGCGGAAGCCGCGGGTGGTGACGAGGAGCGTGCGCTCGCCTTTGCGTTCCAGAAGGGCGTTCGTCGCGACCGTCGTGCCCATCTTGACGGCAGAAACGAGGCCTTTGGGGATCGGGGCGCCCGGCGCGAGGCCGAGCAGATCGCGGATGCCGTGGACCGCCGCGTCGCGATAGGCCTCGGGATTTTCGGAGAGCAGCTTGTGGGCGACGAGGCTGCCATCGGGCCTGCGCCCGATGATGTCGGTGAAGGTGCCGCCCCGGTCGATCCAGAATTCCCAGTCGCGACGCGGCGCGGCGGTCGGATTCGGATCCTGCAGCATGACATCCCCCTGGCGTCGGCACGCGTTTTGCTTGCTCGGGACTTGACCCGGGCGAAAATGAAAGCTCGGAAGCGCGGCGCCACAAGGCCCTTGCCGTGCAGAGCCGGTCGCGCGAGCATTCGCGGCCCGGCACCGGGATAAAGTCAGAAAGTCGACAAAACGTCAACAATTTGTTGACGAGTTCACGTAGTTCGGCAATCTTCAACTGATCCGCCCCGGAAGCAGGGTGGCACCATTCCATGAGGGGTCACATGAAAAAGACGTTCCTCGCGCTCGCGGGCGCGGCCGTTCTGGTTGCGGGCCTGTCCGGCGCCGCCACAGCCCAGACCACCTGGACCATGCCGACGCCCTATCCGGACGGCAATTTCCACACCAAGAACACCGCGCAATTCGCCGCCGACGTCGACAAAGCCACCGATGGCGCGCTGAAGATCCAGCTCCATTCCAACGGCTCGCTGGTCAAGCACCCGGAAATCAAGGCGGCCGTGCGCCGGGGCACGGCGCAGATCGGCGAGGTCCTGATCTCGCTGCACGCCAATGAGAGCCCGATCTTCGGCCTCGATTCCATTCCCTTCCTCGCCACCGGCTACGACGCCGCGAAGAAGCTCTATGCGGCGCAGAAGCCGTATCTCGAAAAGAAGCTGGCCGACGAAAATCTGGTGCTGCTCTATTCGGTGCCGTGGCCGCCGCAGGGCATCTATTCCAAGAAGGAGCTCAAGACGATCGACGAGCTCAAGGGTCTCAAGTTCCGCACCTACAACCCGGCCACGCAGGCGATCGCCAAGGAAGCCGGCGCGATCCCGGTCCAGGTCGAGCAGGCCGATCTCGCAACCGCCTTCTCCACCGGCCGCGTGGAGGCCACGATCACGTCGCCGGCGACCGGCGTCGACAGCAAGATGTGGGACTTCGTGTCGGTCTATGACGACACCCAGGCCTGGCTGCCGCGCAATGTCGTGATCGTCAACAAAGCGGCGTTCGACGCGTTGACGGACGCCCAGAAGAAGGCCGTCATGGACGCCGCCAAGGCGGCCGAGGAGCGCGGCTGGGCGGCCTCCGCCCAGGTCACGGTCAACGCGACCAAGACCCTTGCGGACAACAAGATCTCCGTGGTCCAGCCGACCCCCGAGCTGAAGGCCGGCTTCGAGGAGATCGGCAAGCGCATCGCCGCCGCCTGGGTGGTGTCGGCCGGGCCGGACGGCGAGGCGATCCTCACTGCCTACCGCAAATAGGCGTCGGCGCAGGCAACCGGAGCGGTTTCGGCCGGGTCGCAGCGCGATCCGGCCGGTCCCTCCAGAGGCCGCATCTTCGCTGCGTCGTCCCCCTCGCACGGCTCGCGCGAGCATCCGGCTCCGCCGGTTCCCTTCCGCGCGCTTTGTTCCGACCGGCCTTCGGGAGCCGTCCCATGCGCACCTTGCTCGACCGCCTCTATGGCACGGCCCTGTTTCTCGCCGCCGCCTGCCTCGCTCTGATCGCCATTCTGGTCGGAGCCCAGGTGCTCGGCCGCGTCTACGACATGATCCTGAAACTCTTCGGCCATCCCGCCTACGGCTTCATCGTCGAGGGCCTGCCGGAAATCGCCGGATATCTTCTCGCCGGCGCCAGCCTCCTCGCCCTCGCCGGCACCTTCAAGAGCGGCGCCCATATCCGGGTGCTGATGCTGCTCCAGGCGGTCCCCGCCGGCGGACGGAAGGCGTTCGAGGTTCTCGCGCATGTGATCGGCCTCGGGCTGAGCGGCTTCGCCACCTGGAGCCTGCTCGCGCTGACACTGGAATCGATCCGGTACAAGGAAGTGTCCTACGGGCTCGTCCCGGTGCCGCTGGCCCTGCCGCAGGCGGTGATGACGCTGGGGCTGGCGATCCTCACCATCGCCTTCCTCGACGAACTGCTCCATGTGCTGCGCACCGGCCGGCCCAGCTACAGCGTGTCGGAAGACGCCGTCACACTGGGCAAGGAGGGCTGACGCATGGACCTCCTTCCCCTCACCCTCCTTCTGCTTCTGCTTCTGTTCGCCGCGCTCGGCTCCGGCGTCCTCATCGCCCTCGCTCTGGCCGGGATCGGCCTGGTCGCGATCCTCGTGAAATCCGCCGCCGGCCCGGTCGGGGTGTTCGGAACCTCGGTCTGGAGCGCATCCGTCTCGTGGGACCTCACCGCTTTGCCCATGTTCATCTGGATGGGCGAGATCCTCTACCGCACCAAATTGTCCGAGGACCTGTTCGAGGGCCTCGCCCCCTGGCTTTCGCGCCTCCCCGGCCGGCTGCTCCACGTCAATGTCGTGGGTTGCGGGATCTTCGCCGCGGTCTCCGGCTCCTCCGCCGCCACCTGCGCCACGATCGGCCGCATCGCGCTGCCGGAACTGGCGAAACGCGGCTATGACGAGCGCATGGCGATCGGCACGCTGGCGGGCTCCGGCACGCTCGGCCTCCTGATCCCGCCCTCCATCATCATGATCGTCTACGGCGCCGCGACCGAGCAGTCGATCGCCCGCCTGTTCATTGCGGGTGTGATCCCCGGCATCCTGCTCGCGCTGCTGTTCATGGGCTTCGTCGCCGCCTGGGCGCTGCTCAATCCCTCCCGGATGCCGCCGCCGGAACCGATCTCCTCCTTCGCCAACCGGATCGCCTCGACCCGCCGGCTGATCCCGGTAATCCTGCTGATCGCCGGCGTGATCGGCTCGATCTATGGCGGCCTCGCCTCGGCGACCGAGGCGGCGGTCGTGGGCGTGTTTCTGTCCCTGGCCCTGTCCTGGGGCATGGGCACGCTGACCCGGAGCAGCTTCCGCGACGCGCTGCTCGGGGCGACGCGCACCTCCTGCATGATCGCCTTCATCCTCGCCGGCGCCGCCTTCCTGACCTCCGCCATGGGTTTCACCGGCATCCCGCGCGCCCTCGCCGAATGGATCACCTCGCTCGGCCTCGCCCAATGGCAGTTGCTGATCGCGCTCACCGTGTTCTACATGCTGCTCGGCTGCTTCCTCGACGGCATCTCGATGGTGGTCCTCACCACCTCGATCATCATGCCGCTGGTGGAAAAAGCCGGCTTCGACCTGATCTGGTTCGGCATCTATGTGGTGCTGGTGGTGGAGATGGCGCAGATCACGCCCCCGGTCGGGTTCAATCTGTTCGTGCTGCAGGGCATGACGGGCCGGAACATCTTCCGCATCGGCTATTATGCCCTGCCCTTCTTCCTGCTCCTCGGCCTCGCGGTGATCCTGCTCGTGGTGTTCCCCGGCATCGCGCTCTGGCTGCCCTCCACCATGTTCGAAGGATGAGCGCCATGGCGAGCCCGACCGAAAAAACCCCGCACGCGCCGCTCGGCTCCATCGTCTCCTCGGCGCACCTCGCCGAGGGGGCGCTGCCGGCGCTTTCCGAGCTGGAGTTCGGCCTCAACATGATCGGCCATGCCTATCAGCGCTGGATGGTGCGCTGCATGGCGGCGGCGGGCGTCCCCGATCTGTCCGCGCTCGACGTTCTGATCCTCCACCATGTGGTGCACCGCCAGCGCCCCAAGACCATCGCCGATCTGTGCCTGGTGCTGGATGTGGAAGACACCCACCTCGTCACTTATGCAGCCAAGAAATTGCAAGGCCTGGGCCTCGTCGCGGGCGGGCGGCGCGGCAAGGAGAAGACGCTCTCCGCCACCGAAGCCGGCCGGGCCGCCTGCACGCGCTATCGCGAGGTCCGCGAGACTCTGCTGACGCCCAGCGTCGCGGGAACCGGCATCGCGCCGGCCCGGCTGTCGGAGGTCGCCGCGCTGCTGCGCGCCTTGTCCGGCCATTACGACCAGGCCGCCCGCGCCGCCGCCAGCCTTTAAGAACTCAGAGGCCCGGACCGCGCGCGGCGATCGGCCAGAGCGCTTCCACCACGCCGCTGCGCACGCCGACGAACCAATCGTGGAGATTGACGGTCGGGTCGACATGGCCGGGGATCAGCCGCACCCGGTCGCCGGGCACGAGGGCACGATCCTTCGGCTGGCGCAGGAGCGTGTGCTCGTCGGACATGCCGATGATGTCGGTGTCGATCTCGAACGGGACCGGGCGGCCGGAATCCACCGCGAGCGCCTTGTAGCCCGCATCGAGCACCGCCTGGCCCGCGACCGCGGTGCTGATCACGGTCGCATGGACCAGAAGGGCGTGGGCGAAGACCGGCCCCTCGAAGCGGTTGCGGGCATAATCCGCGTCCATCAGCGCATAGGAGCCGCATTGCAGCTCGGTATAGGCGCCCGACGCCATTTCGAGGCCGAAACTGCCGGTCCCCGCCCCCGTGACGGTGCGGCAGGCGAGCCCCGCCTGATCAAGGAGCGCCGTGGCCCGGCGCACGGCCGCCGCCGCATCGGCGATCGCGGCGCGACGTTCCTCCGGCTGGCGCAAATGCTGGGCGCCGCCGTGATAGGCCTGGAGCCCGGCAAAGACGAGGCCCGGCGTGTCGGCGATCACGGCCGCGAGCCGGGTCATTTCGGGGCCCGGCGGCATCCCGCAGCGGCCCTGGCCGACATCGATCTCGACCAGGACGTCGACCGTCACCCCTTTGCCCGCGACCGCCGCCTTCAGCCCTTCGACATGCGCCATGCCGTCGACGCACACGCCGATCCGCGCGCGCTCCGCCAAGGCGACCAGACGCGCCAGCTTGCGGGGATCGACGATTTCGTTGGTGACGAGAATGTCGGGAATCCCGGCCGCGACGAAGACCTCCGCCTCGCTCACCTTCTGGCAGCACAGGCCGATCGCCCCCGCCGCCATCTGGTGCCGGGCGATGTCCGGGCACTTGTGCGCCTTGCCGTGCGGCCGAAGGCGCAGGCCGGAGCCCCGGACCGCATCGCGCAGGGTCGCGAGATTGGCGTCGAACAGGTCGAGATCGACCACCAGGGCCGGGGTCTCGATGTCCCCGGCCGGCATGCCGATCTGGGCGGGAGGGCGCGGCGACATGGAGGCTCCAGACGGGGGCGACGCGCCAGGGCGGCATGGGATAGTCTGGCGGACCATAAGGGCGCGGCCGGACGGGTCAACCCCGCTCCGGCCCCCGGCGCCGGTACGAACGGGAGGAACCAGCGATGATCAGGGCCATCGTCTTCGATGCCTACGGCACCTTGTTCGACGTTCAGTCGGTCGCCGACGTCACCGACGCCGCCTTTCCCGGCCATGGCAGCACCATCACCCAGATCTGGCGCCTGAAGCAGTTGGAATACAGCTGGCTGCACGCGCTGATGGGCCGCTACGTGGATTTCTGGCAGGTGACGCAGGAGGCGCTCACCTACACCCTGGGAACGCTCGGCCTCACGGCCGACGCGCGGCTCTTCGACGAGATCGCGGAGACCTATAATCGCCTCACGCCGTTTCCGGACGCCGCGGCGGCCCTCGATGCCTTGGGCGACTACAAGCGCGCCATCCTCTCGAACGGCAGTCCGGACATGCTCGCCGCCGTCGTCGGCCATTCCGGGCTCGACACCCGCCTCGACGCGATCCTGAGCGTTCATTCCAAGCGCGTCTTCAAGCCGGATCCGCGCGCCTACGGCCTGCTGGAGGACCAATTGGGCGTGCGCCCCGAGGAGGCGCTGTTCGTCTCCTCGAACGGCTTCGACGTGTGCGGCGCCAAGAGCGTCGGCTTTCGTGTGGCACGAATCGCCCGGATCTCGCCGGACGCGCTGCGCCAGGCGCTCCAGAGCGAAAGCCCGCCGACTCCCGCCACCGTCTTCAAGGCGCTGCGCAGCCAGCAGGAAACGTGCGGCGCGCCTGCCGATGCGGAGATTTCGAGCCTCGCCGAATTGCCGGCGCTGGTCCGCGCGCTCGCGGACGAACCGGCCAGGGCCTCCTGATGCCAGCGGCGCCCGGCATGGCGATCGTCGCCTTCAGGCCGGATCATCTGGCGGCGGTGGCGGACCTCTGGGTGGCGACCTGGTCCCGCACCATGCCCGACATCGATTTCGAGGCGCGCCGGGCGTGGTTTCTCGGCCATCTCGACACGCTCCGGGGCGGCGGCGCCGAGCTTCACGTCGCAGCCGCGCCGGACGGGACCGTGGCGGGCTTCGTCGCCATCGATCCGAAGACCGGCTATCTCGACCAGATCGCCGTCGCGCCCGCCTTCTGGGGTAGTTCCGCGGCTTTGGCCCTGATGGCGACGGCGAAGGCGCGCGCCCCGTCCGGCATCACGCTCGACGTCAATCAGGACAATCCCCGCGCCATCGCCTTCTATCGCCGGCTCGGCTTCCGCATCGTGTCGGAGGGCACCAACCCGGCCTCCGGCCGGGCGATCTGGCGCATGGCATGGACGCCGTGAGGCTCAGGCGGCCGCATTGAACTGGAGGGCGGCAAGGCGCGCATAGAGCCCGCCCTTCGCCACCAATTGGGCATGGGTCCCCTCGTCCACCAGCCGCCCGTCCTCCATGACGAGGATCCGGTCCGCGGACAAAACGGTTGCGAGGCGGTGGGCGATGACCAGGGTCGTGCGCCCGCGCATGGAATGTTCCAGCGCCAATTGGACCAGGGTTTCGCTCTCCGCATCGAGCGCGGACGTCGCCTCGTCCAGCAGCAGGATCGGCGCCGCGCGCAGAATCGCCCGGGCGATGACGATGCGCTGGCGCTGGCCGCCCGACAGGGTGACGCCGCGCTCGCCGACCATCGTGTCCCACCCCTGCGGCAGGCGCGCGACGAATTCGTCGACCACCGCCGCGCGTCCCGCCGCCTCGACCTGGGCGTCGCTGGCATCGGGCCGGGCGAGGCGGATGTTCTCGCGCACCGTATCGGCGAAGATCGCCACCTCCTGCGGCACCAGAGCGAGCTGCGCGCGCACATCGGCAGGGTCGCAGGCGGCGATGTCGACGCCGTCGAGGAAGATCCGGCCGCCGGTCGGATCGTAAAAGCGCTCCAGCAGCTGGAAGACCGTGCTCTTGCCCGCACCGGACGGACCGACCAGCGCCACGCGCTCGCCCGGCCGAACGGCGAAGGTGAGGGCGCTGAGCGCCGCAGCGTCGGGCCGGGTCGGATAGGCGAAGGACACGGCCTCGAAGCGGATCGCACCGGTCAGGGGCGCGGGCAGCGCGGCCGCAGGGACGGATGTGCGGATCCGCGGCTCGGCTTTGAGCAATTCGCCGATGCGCTCGGCCGCGCCGGTCGCGGCGGAAACCTCGCCCCAGGTCTGGGACAATTCGCCGAGACTGCTGGCCGCGAGCACGGCGAACAGCACGAACTGGCTGAGATCGCCCCCGGTCATGGCCCCCGTCATGACCGACTGCGCGCCGACCCAGAGCACCGCTACGACGCTGGCGAACACCAGGAAGATGCCGGTTCCCGTCAGCAGGGCGCGGGCTTGGGTGGCCGCGCGCGCTGCGGAAAAGGCACGCTCCGCTTCGACGTCGAAGCGCCGGCACGCCGCCGCTTCCGCGCTCGAGGCTTGGACCGCCCGGATCGCGCCGATCACCTCGGCGGCATAGGCCGAGGCATCGGCGAGGCTGTCCTGCGCCCTGCGCGAGCGGCCGCGCACTTTGCGGCCGAACGCCACCAGCGGCAGCACGATGAAGGGGATGGCCGCAAGGACGAGAAGCGACAGGCGCGGGCTCGTCACGACCATCATGCCGACCGCGCCGATGCACAAGACGAGGTTGCGCAACGCGACGGAGGCAGAGGTCGCGACCGCCACTTTGATATGGGTGGTGTCGGCGGTGAGGCGCGAGGTCAGCTCTCCGGAACGCGCCGTGTCGTAGAACGCCCCGTCGAGGCTGGCGAGGCGCGCGAACAGCGCCGAACGCAGATCCGCCACCACCCGCTCTCCGAGCGTCGTGACGAGATAGAAGCGCAAGGCCGAGGCCGCCGCCAGCACCGCCACCACCCCCACCAAGACGGCGAAATAGCGGTCGATCAGGCCGGCATGGTCGGCGGCGAAGCCGAAATCGATCATACGCCGCACTGCGATCGGAACCGCCAGCGTCGCCGCGGCCGCCACGAAGAGGGCGACGAGCGCCGCCGCGACCCGGCCGCGATGCCGCATCACATAAGGAAAGAGGGCCACAAGCGGGCCGAGCGAGGGCCGGCGCCGACCTCCCGCTGCGCTATTTGACGGCGAGGCCTTGCCGGCGACCGAAGATGTGTCCGCTTGTGTCAACGCATGCTCTCGGCTATAGACCCGCGACTTCCGTCAGGAACCGAAATGAGACCGCTGCCGGCCGGCCTGTGCCGCGCGGCGACAAGGACCGATCCCATGAAGAGCGATATTCACCCCGACTACCACTTCATTAAGGTGGTGATGACGGACGGCACCGAGTACACGACCCGGTCGACCTTCGGCAAGGATGGCGACACGCTCCAGCTCGACATCGACCCGCGCACCCATCCGGCCTGGACCGGCGGCACGCAGCAATTGCTGGACCGCGGCGGGCGCGTCTCGCGCTTCAAGAACAAGTTCGGCGGCCTGCTGAAGGGCTGATGCGACCGGCGCCGGGGCATCCCGGCGCGTTCTCCCGTCAAAGAAGAGCCGCCTTGCGGCGGCTCAGTCTACGGGAGGCGTGCCATGACGGCGCTCGGAGAAAAATCTTGCCCTCGAGGCCGTTCCGAGCACCATGCCCAGCCCCTGCGGATCCCGGACAGCGTCAGGATGACGCAAACGGCTTAACTTTGCGTTAACGTTGGCCGCGATTGCGCCGCACAGCGTGCGTCCGGCCGGCACCTCACAGCTTGAAGATCGAATCCGCGGCGCTGCGCGACGCACGCTTCGCCGTCAGCGTCGCTTCCAGACGCGCGATCTCCGCGCGAAACGCGGCAATGCGCTCCTCGATCTCCTCCACGGACAGGCGCGACAGATCGGCCCCGGGGGTAAGCGGTGCGGGGATCGGGCGGGGGCGGTCATCCTCCATCATGGGGGCATCCTTTCATGCGCGGATTTTCTCCATTCTCGCGCCGCCCGCCCTTTGTTACTAGAGCCGGATCCGAACAGGTGCTCCGCCCTGGCCGGTCGCTCCGTCTCCGCACGGCTCCAATGCTCCCGACGCACCGCGCCGCACCGGCGCGGTCCCGACCCGGATCAGCGCCATGACACAGATCCCCGCCACGATGACCGCCATCACGATCCCGACGCCCGGCGGGCCGGAATCCTTGGTGCCGGCGGAACGCCCGACCCCGCTGCCGGGGCCGGGCGAGGTGCTGGTCAAGGTCGCCTTTGCCGGCGTCAACCGGCCGGATGTGGTGCAGCGGCGCGGCCTCTATCCCCCACCGCCGGGGGCCTCCGACATTCCCGGCCTGGAAATCGCCGGGACGGTGGTGGCGCGCGGCGAAGGCGCCGTGCGCTATGCCATCGGCGACGCGGTGTGCGCCCTCGTGACGGGTGGCGGCTACGCGCAATTCTGCCCGACCCCCGAGGCGACCGCTCTGCCGGTCCCCGCCGGCCTTTCGCTGCGGGAGGCCGCGGCGATCCCGGAAACCTTCTTCACGGTGTGGAGCAACGTCTTCGACCGCGCCGGCCTCAAGCCGGGCGAGAGCCTGCTCGTGCACGGCGGCGCGGGCGGCATCGGGACGACCGCAATCATGCTCGGCAAGGCCTTCGGCGCGCGTGTCTTCACCACCGCCGGCTCGGCCGAAAAATGCGACGCCTGCCGCGCCCTCGGGGCGGATATCGCCATCGACTACAAGACGCAGGATTTCGTCGCCGAGGTGAAGGCCGCGACCGGCGGCAAGGGCGTGAACGTCATCCTCGACATGATCGGCGGCAGCTATATCCAGCGCAATTACGAGGCCGCCGCGGTCGACGGGCGGATCGTCCAGATCGCCTTCCAGGAGGCGTCGAAGGCGCAGGTCGACTTCATGCGCCTGATGCTGAAGCGCCTCACCCATACCGGATCCACCCTGCGCGCCCGTCCGGTGACCGACAAGGCCGCCATCGCCCGCGCGCTGGAAGAGAAGGTCTGGCCGCTGATCGCGACAGGCGCGCTGCGTCCGCTGATGGACGAGGTCTTCCCCCTCGCAGAGGCCGCCCGGGCGCATGCCCGCATGGAACAGAGCGCGCATCTGGGCAAGATCGTCCTGGACGCCGCGTGACCCTGCCGCCGCCCGTTCGGGGGCCAGCGAAGACACCGCCGGACCGGACCAGCGAAGCCTTCGCCTTGCTCCGGCCGCACGCCCGCTTTAGTGATGACGGTTCGTCCCGGCGGCGGTCCGGGGACGGAGGTTTGCCGTTGCGTCTGCTTGTTTTCTGCCTCGTTCTGCTCGCCGCCCTCCAGATCGCCCCGCCGGCCCGGGCGGTCGAGGCGGTGGCCGTGCGCCTCGATGCGAAGGTGACCGACCTCCTTCCGGCGGTCGAGCGGGTGACGACGGAGGGCGATCGGATCCAGATCTCCACCGCACCCGGGGCCGACGGGATCGTGCGGCGGATCGAGGTCCATACGACCGACGGCCGTCCCAATGCCGAATGGGTGGTCTTCGCGCTCGCCAACAACACCGACGAGCAGGTCGATCGTCTGATCGTCTCGCCCTTCTACCGCATGGTGGGGTCCGGCCTGTTCTGGCCCGATCTCGGCAACCGGCGCATCATCAATCTCACGCCGAGCCAGGGCTTCCGGCCCGAGCGGCAATCGGCGCCAGACGCCGACGTGTTCCTGGTCACGCTCGATCCCGGCTCGACCGTGACCTTCATCGCCGAACTCGCCGGGCCCAATCTGCCGCAGCTCTATCTGTGGGAGCCCGACGCCTATAAGGACAAGGTCAACAGCTTCACGCTGTATCACGGCATCGTCATCGGCATTGCCGGGCTCCTCGCACTGTTCCTGACCATCCTGTTCGTGGTGAAGGGTTCGGTGATGTTCCCTGCCGCCGCCGCGCTGGCCTGGGCGGTGCTGGGCTATATCGGCCTCGACTTCTCCTTCTGGTCCAAAGTGTTCGGCCTGTCGCCGGTGGCCGAGCAATTCTGGCGCGCCGCGGGCGAGGCGGTGCTGACGGCGACGTTGCTGGTGTTCCTGTTCGCTTATCTCAATCTCAATCGCTGGCACGTGCGCTACGTCCATGTCGCCGCCGGCTGGCTCCTGTTCCTCGCCGCGCTGGTGGTGGTGGCGCTGCTCGATGCGCCGATGGCGGCCGGCATTGCGCGCCTCTCTTTGTTCGCCGTCGCCGTGGCCGGCCTCGGCGTCGTGATCTGGCTGTCGCAGCACAGCTACGACCGCGCGGTTCTGATCATCCCCACCTGGCTGCTTCTGGTGGCCTGGGTGGTGATGGCCGGGCTCACGGTCGAGAGCGTCGTCACCAACGATCTCGTCGCCCCGGCTCTGTCGGGCGGCCTGGTCCTGATCGTGATGCTGATCGGCTTCACGGTCATGCAGCATGCCTTCGCCGGCCTGGGCGCGATCCAGAGCTCGGCCTCCGACCTGGAGCGCCGCGCGCTGGCGCTCGCCGGTTCGGGCTATATCGTCTGGGATTGGGACGTCGATTCGGACCGGATCTACACCTCGCCCGAGGCCGAGGAGGCGCTCGGGCTGAAGCGCCGTTCGCTCGAGACCGAAGCGGCCGGCTGGCTCGAAGTGCTGCATCCCGCCGACCGCGACCGGTTCCGGGCCACCCTCGACGGCATCATCGACCAGAGGCGCGGCCGGATCGACCAGGATTTCCGCCTGCGCGCCATCGACGGCCACTATCTCACCTTCAACCTCCGCGCGCGGCCGGTTGTGGGTGCCGACGGCGAAGTGGTGCGCTGCGTCGGCACGCTCACCGACGTCACCGGCGAGCGCATCGCGGCCGAGCGCCTGCTGCACGATGCGGTGCGCGACAATCTCACCGGCCTGCCCAACCGCGAACTGTTCGCCGACCGGCTGGAACAGGCCCTCACCTTCGCGCGCATCGACGAGACGCTGAAGCCGACGGTGATGTTCATCGACATCGACCGCTTCAAGCAGGTCAATCTTTCGGTCGGCATGGCGCTGGCGGATTCGATCCTTCTGACCGTCGCCCGGCGCATGATGCGGCTCCTGAAGCCCCAGGACACGCTGGCGCGCATGTCCGGCGACCAGTTCGGCCTGATCCTGATGTCGGAGCGCGACCCCGAGCGCATCACCACCTTCGCCGACACGCTGCGCCGCTCGCTGCGCGCCCCCATCAGCTTCGCCGACCGCGAGGTGTTCATCACCGCCTCGATCGGCCTCGTCCTGTCCGGCCCGGATCTCACCAAGCGCGCGGACGTGCTGAAGGATGCCGAACTCGCGATGTATTACGCCAAGCGGATCGGCGGCGACCGCATCGAGGTCTTCCGCCCCGCCATGCGCCAGCAGAAGATCGACCGCGTCGCCCTCGAGGCCGATCTGCGCCAGGCGCTGGAACGCGACGAGATCCTGGTCCGCTTCCAGCCCATCGTCCGGCTCGCCGATCGCGGCATTGGCGGCTTCGAGGCGTTCCTGCGCTGGCGCCATCCCACGCTCGGAGAGCTCGCCGCCGACGAATTCCTGCCCATCGCCGAGGAGACCGGCCTGATCCTCGATCTCGGCCTGTTCGCCCTGGAGCGCGCGGCGCGCCAGCTCGGCGCGTGGCAGCGCCAGGTCCGGGTCGAGCCGCCGCTCTTCATGAACGTCAACGTCTCTTCGCGGCAATTGCTGCGGCACGATCTGATCCAGGACCTGAAGGCGGTGCTGGCGCGCAACGCGGTGGCGCCGGGCTCCCTGAAGCTCGAGGTCGCCGAGGCGCTGGTGATGGAAAATCCGGAATATGCGGCGGTCATGCTGGCGCGCATCCGCGAGCTCGGTGCCGGTTTGTGCCTCGACGATTTCGGCACCGGCCAGTCGGCCCTGTCCTACCTGCAGCGCTTCCCGTTCGACACCATCAAGATCGATCGCCGGTTCGTCCAGGAAAGCGCCAAGGGCGCCGCCCGCGCGGCACGGCCCATCATCGTCGGCTCGATCATCGACCTCGCCCATCATCTCGGGATGGAAATCATCGCCGAGGGGCTGGAGAAGGACACCGAGGTGGACGAGATGACGCGCTATGGAGCGGAATACGGCCAGGGCGTCATTCTGGGAGAGCCGCTGACCAGCGACGAGTGCCGGGCTCTGTTCGAACCGGTCGCGCCCGAACCGCGCCGGCGCCGCTCGGCCGCTGGATAAGGCGGGCGCCGCGCGTTCCGCCCCGCGTCAGGCGTGACCGGCGTCGCGCGACAACATGCCGGGCACGATGCCGATCCGCCGCATGGCGCGGTCGTATTTGCTCTCGATCGCGTCGCCGAACAGGAGATCCGCGTCGGCGGGGCAATGAAGCCAGCCATTGGCCTGAATTTCGGTCTCGAGCTGGCCCGGAGCCCAGCCGGCATATCCCAGCGCCAGGACCGCATTCGACGGCCCGCGCCCTCCGGCAATCGCCTTCAGAATGTCCAGCGTCGCCGTGAGGCAGATGCCGTTGTCGATCGGCAAGGTGGAATTCTCGATGAAATAATCGGCGGAATGCAGGACGAAGCCCCGGCCGGTCTCGACCGGCCCGCCCTTCAGCACCTTCACCGCCTCCGCGGTCTTCGGCAGGAGGATGCGGTCGGCGGCCGGCACGACGTCGAGCTGGACCAGGAGCTCGGCGAAATCGATATGGCTCGCGGGCTGGTTGACCACGATGCCCATCGCGCCCTCGGCCGAATGCGCACACAAATAGACCAGGGTGCGGGAGAAGCGCTCGTCCTGCATGGACGGCATGGCGATGAGCATCTTCCCGTCGAGAAAATCGGGCGGACCGAAGCAGGAAGGGCTCGTGATATCGACCGTCATCGGCGAAGCCTACCGCGCCGGAGGCGGTTTGAAAACGCCCAAGCGGCACCGCCGGTCCCGCGCCGCGGCCGATGTCGCGCTCCGTAACGGGAACGTGCGCGCAACGGCTTTGCGCTCGAGGCGCCGACGCGCTAGGCGCATAGCATGATGTCCGTGCGCACCGCCCTCCTCCTGCTGCTCGCCCCGCTGCTGAGCGCCGCCCTGATCACCGGTGCGCGCGCCGGGGCGGGCGAAACCCCATGGGTCGGTGTCCAAGGCGCCGAGGTGCGGCTTTTGTCCGGCCGCGTCGTCGACGGCACGCTCGAAGCCGGCATCGAAATCCGCCTCGCTCCGGGATGGAAGACCTATTGGCGCTACCCCGGCGACAGCGGGGTGCCACCGGACTTCGACTGGTCCGGGTCGCGCAATCTCGGCATCATCGCGGTCGCCTACCCGGCGCCGCGCCGATTCTCCGACGGGGCCAGCGGTTATTCCATCGGCTATAAGGGGGCGGTGGTGTTTCCCGTGACGGCGCGGATCGCGGCACCGGGAACCCCATCCCGTCTCGACCTCACGCTCGACTTCGCCGTGTGCGAGGCGCTGTGCGTCCCGGCGCAGGCCAAGCTCGCCCTCGACATCCCAGCGGACGGCGGCAGCGCCGTCCCGGCCCTCGAAGCCGCGCGCGCCGCTTTGCCGGTGCCCGCGCCTCTCGGCACGGCCGCGACGCCCGGAATTGTCGCCATCGATCTCGACGATACCGCCGCGCCGCCGCTCGTCACGGTGCTCGCCCGCGCCAAGGCGCCGGCCAGCGCCGATTTGTTCGCGGAAGGTCCCGACGGATCCTGGGCGCTGCCTTTGCCGGCCCGCAAACCGGGGGAAGACGGCCTCGTGCGCTTCACCTTCGCGCTGGACGGGATGCCCGCCGGTACGGATTGGTCGCGGGCGCCCCTCCGCCTGACCCTGACGGATGCCGGCAAGGCGATCGAGACGATCGCTCCGCTGCCGGCGAAGTGATCAGCCGCGGGTGAGGCCCTGCGTCTTCAACGCTTCGAGGTACCGGCCGAACCGCTCTTCCTGCTCGTCGCCCAGGGCCCGGAGATAGGGCCAAGTATAGAGGCCGGTCTGATGGCCGTCGTCGAAGACGAGGCGGACCGCATAGGCGCCGACGGGCTCGACCGCCACGATCCGCACGGCGCGCTTTCCCGGCACGGTCTGCTTCTCGTGGGGGGCGTGGCCCTGGACCTCCGCGGACGGACTTTCGACACGCAGATACTCCGCCGGCAGGGTGAAATGCGCGCCGTCCTCGAAGCTGACGACGAGCGCATGCTTGTCCTCGATCAGACGCACTTCGGTCGGCCAGGCATTGGGGTCGGCTGCGGGCATGGGGGCTCCGAAAGGCGGGATCCGAGGGCGGGAATGTGCCGGTCACGAGCGCGCGACCGCGCCCCGTGCATTCCGGCACCGGGCCTATCAATACGCGCCCGGCATACGATATATAGAGGAGTTCAAGGACGGCGAGGAGACCGTCCAGTCCATGGCAGGAGCGCGAGGTGCATCGGATCCTGAGAGATGTGAGCGATCGTGGACCGGGGTCCGGGGCGGCGTTGGGGCCGCTGATGGACACGTTCGGCCGCCACGTGACCTATCTGCGGGTGTCGGTGACGGACCGCTGCGATTTTCGCTGCGTCTATTGCATGTCCGAGCACATGACCTTCCTGCCGAAACAGGACCTTCTCACGCTCGAGGAACTCGACCGTCTGTGCTCCGCTTTCGTGGCGCGCGGCGTGCGCAAGCTGCGCCTGACCGGCGGCGAGCCGTTGGTGCGGCGCGACGTGATGACCCTGTTCCGCGCCCTCTCCCGACATCTGGAAACCGGACGGCTCGAAGAGCTGACGCTCACGACCAACGGCTCGCAGCTCGCGCGCTACGCTGCGGATCTCGCAGCCTGCGGCGTGAAGCGGGTGAACGTCTCGGTCGATACGCTCGATCCGGACAAGTTCCGCACCGTCACCCGCTGGGGCGACCTCGGCAAGGTCATGGAAGGCATCGCCGCGGCGAAGGCCGCCGGAATCAAGATCAAGCTGAATGCCGTCGCGCTGCGCGACGTGAATGCGGGCGAGATCGCCGGCCTCATGGAATGGGCGCACGGCGAGGGCCACGATCTGTCCTTGATCGAGGTGATGCCGCTCGGCGAAGTCGGCGCGGAGCGCGTCGATCAGTATCTGCCGCTGTCCGAGGTCCGCGCCGGGCTGGAGGCGCGCTTCACCTTGATCGACAGCGCGCACCGCACCGGCGGTCCCGCCCGCTATGTCGAGGTGAAGGAGACCGGCGGGCGGCTCGGTTTCATCACGCCGCTGACCCACAATTTCTGCGAAGGCTGCAACCGCGTCCGCGTCACCTGCACCGGCACGCTCTTCATGTGCCTGGGCCAGGAGGATGCCGCCGATCTGCGGACGCCGCTGCGCGCCTCGCCGGACGACGCAGTGCTCCAGGCGGCGATCGACGCGGCGATCGTCCGCAAGCCGAAGGGGCACGATTTCGTGATCGACCGCACCACCCGCATTCCCGCGGTCTCGCGGCACATGAGCACCACCGGCGGATAGATGGATATGACGGCCCCCGGCCCGATCACCTTCGAGGATTTTCTGAAGGTCGACATCCGCGTCGGCACCATCGTGGCCGCCGAACCGTTTCCCGAGGCGCGCAAGCCGGCGATCAAGCTCAGGATCGATTTCGGGCAGGAGATCGGCATCAAGCGCTCCTCCGCCCAGATAACGGTGCATTACGCGCCCGAAGACCTGGTCGGCCGGCAGGTTGCCGCCGTGGTCAATTTCCCGCCGCGCCAGATCGGCAAATTCCTCTCGGAGGTCCTGACGCTCGGCTTTCCCGACGCGGCCGGCGCCGTCGTCCTGATCGGACCCAGCCGAACCGTGCCGGACGGCGGACGCCTGTTCTAAGCCGATCAGAAGGTGATGACATGGCGCACCACCTCGCCGCGGTCGAGGCGGTCGAATGCGGAATTGATCTCTTCGAGCGGGCCGGTGCTCGACAGCAGCCTCTGAACCGGCAGCCGCCCCCGCTGATAGAGGCCGATGAAGCGCGGAATGTCGCGCGGCGGCACGCAGCCGCCCTGATAGCTGCCTTTGATGATCCGCTCGTCGGCGACGATATGGACCGGTGAGAGCGAGATCCGTGCGTTCGGATTGGCGAGCCCCGCCGACGCCGTCGTGCCACCGCGCCGGGTGATCTTGTAGGCGAACTCGAAGGCGGGCGCGGCCCCGGCCATTTCGAGGGCATGGTCGACGCCGCCGCCGGTCGCCGCGCGGATCGCCTCGGCGGCATCCGGGTCGCCGGCAAGGTAGGCGTCGGTGGCGCCGAGGGCGAGCGCGAGATCGAGCTTCGCCTGCGAGAGATCGACCGCGATGATGCGTTCCGCGCCGGCCGCGACGGCGCCGAGCACCGCCGAGAGACCGACGCCGCCAAGACCGATCACGGCCACGCGCTCTCCCGCCTTGACCCGGCAGGTGTTCACCACCGCGCCCACCCCGGTCATCACGGCGCAGCCGAACAGCGCGGCGTCGACCAGCGGCACGTCGTCCGGAATCTTCACGACCGAGCGCCGCGAAACCACCGCATGCTCGGCGAAGCCCGACACGCCGCAATGGTGGTAGGTGTCCGTGCCGTCGTCGCAGCGCAGACGCAGCGCGCCCGACAGGAGCGTGCCGGCTCCGTTGGCCGCCTGACCCGGCGCGCACAATTGCGCGCGGCCGTCGAGGCAGGGCAGGCACTGGCCGCAGGTGGGGGTGAAGCTCATCACGACATGATCGCCCGGCCGGAGGTCCGCGACGCCCGCACCGGCTTCGACCACCACGGCCGAGGCCTCGTGGCCGAGCACCATGGGGGTCTGGCGCGGCCGGTCGCCATTGATCACCGACAAATCGGAATGGCAGAGGCCGGCGGCCGCGATCTTGACCAGAACCTCGTCGCGGCCCGGGGGATCGAGATGCACCGCCTCGATGGTCAGGGGGCGGGTCTGCGCATAAGGGCGCGCGACCGGCGACGACCTCAGGACGGCGGCGCGCACACGCATGGTCTTTCTCCCGGATTCCACTTTTGGCGGAGCATGGCGCGGGCGGCGGAAAAAGAGAAGTCAGGCGCCGAGGAGATCGATCAAACCGAAGGTGAGGCCGGCGATGAACAGCCAGGCGGCGGCACCGAGCGCCAGCGGGCGCCAGCCCTTCGCCTTGAGCTTGCGTATGTCGGTCTCGAGGCCCATCGCCCCAAGGGCCAGAGCGAGGAGGAAGGTGGTCGTCTGGACCAAGGCCGGCTTGGCCTCGGCCGGCACCAGGCCGAAGCTGTTGACGACGATCATCGCCATGAAGCCGAGCACGAACCAGGGGACCGGAGGCGCCGCCTTGCCGGCAGCGTCCGTGCCACGCGCGCGCCGCAGGGCGACGAAACCGAGCCCCAGCACCAGCGGCGCGAGCAGCATGACGCGCGTGAGCTTGGCGACGGTGCCGAATTCCCCCGCCGCCTGTCCGCCCTGGAATGCGGCGGCCACGACCTGCGCCACCTCGTGCACCGACGCCCCGACCCACAGGCCATACGCGTGGGGCGCGAAGCCGATGACCGGCAGCAAAACCGGGCTCAACAGCATCGCGGCCGAGCCGAATACGGTCACGCACGCCACCGCATAAGCGACGTCCTCGTCGCTGCCGCGCGTCACCGTATTGGTGGCGACCACCGCCGATGCGCCGCAGATCGCTGTGCCGGCGGCGATCAGTTCGGAGAGCTTGGGATCGACCCCCATCAGGCGGCCCATCCAGCGCGTGACGAAGAAGGTCGCGAACAAAGCGAAGGCGACGATACCAAACCCGATCGGGCCGATCATGCGGACCTGCGCAAAGGTGAGTTGCAGCCCGAGCAGGATGATGGCGAACCGCAAAATCCGCCGCAGCGCGAACTTCACGCCGGGAATGGCCCAGGCCGGGGTGCCGACGAGATTGTGGAAGGTCATGCCGACCACGGTCGCGATCACGAGCGGACTCAGAACGCCGATCACCGGCAAAAGCCGCAGGGCATAAGCGAGGCCGGCGATCGCCGCCGTCAAGACCAGACCGGGCAGAACCCCCGTCCCGGCACGCCATCCATCCGCCCGTTCGGGCGCGGGAGGGGCGGCACTCTTTTCGGCCATGCGTCGGTCCCTCGTGGCGCGGCAGGGCCGCGGCGTCCGCAGGCTCAGAGATACGCGCCTCTTCCGGGATTCATCAAGCGGTTCCGGCGCACGGGGGAACCGGCTTCAGCCGCGCTCCGCGAAGGCCTTCTCGACGACGAAATGGTTCGGCCTGTGGCCCGCCCCCTCCTCGAAGGCGTGCGCCTCCAGGAAGGTTCGAACGTCGGCGATCATCTGCGGGCTGCCGCAGAGCATCACCCGGTCATGCGCCGCATCGATCGCCGGCAGGCCGAGATCCGCGACCATCTGGCCGCTCGCCATGAGATCGGTGATCCGGCCGCGATTGCGGAACGGCTCGCGGGTGACGGTGGGATAGTGCAGCAATTGCGCGCCGGCATAATCGCCGAGGAATTCGTGGTCGCGCACGTCGGCGACGACGGCCTCGCCATAAGCGAGTTCGGCCACTTCGCGGCAGCCATGGACCAGGATCACGCGCTCGAACCGTTCGTAGGTCTCGGGATCCTTTATGATCGACACGAACGGCGCGAGGCCGGTGCCGGTCGAGAGCAGATAGAGCCGCTTGCCGGGCTTCAGATTGTCCAGGAGGAGGGTGCCGGTGGGCCGCCGCCCGACCAGGATCGGATCGCCCGCCTTCAGCGCCTGGAGGCGCGAGGTGAGCGGCCCGTCAGGCACCTTGATGGAGAAGAATTCGAGCCGGTCCTCATGGGTCGCGCTCGCCAGCGAATAGGCGCGCAGCAGCGGCTTTCCCGCGACTTCGAGGCCGATCATGGTGAATTGCCCGCTCTTGAAGCGGAACGCCGTGTCCCGCGTGGCGGTGAAGCTGAACAGCCGGTCGGTCCAATGGTGGACGTCGAGCACGGTTTCCTGGGCGATGTTGCTCATCGATCTGCCTGTCTCGGTTCGGTCATCAGGCCCCTCCGGGGGCCTCGCTGAATGCGGTCTCGAACTTGCCGTCGACGTCCATCCACGCTTCGGCGTCTTCCGGCGGTTCTTTCTTCTCGGCGATGTTGGGCCATACCCGGGACAGCCGGTCGTTGAGTTCCAGCCAGCGTGCGGCGGTCGGGTCGGTGTCCGCGACGATCGCCGCGGCCGGGCATTCCGGCTCGCAGACGCCGCAATCGATGCATTCGTCAGGGTTGATGACGAGCATGTTCTCGCCCTCATAGAAGCAATCCACCGGGCAAACCGCGACGCAATCCATGAATTTGCAGCGAATGCATTTGTCGGTGACGACGTAAGTCATGGGCGCATCCAATGGTATGACCAGAAGAAGCTAGCATTCGGCTGCCGGGGCCGCGGCTTTTTTAGAATTCGAACGACAACTAATTTCTAAAAAAGCGCCGCGCGGCACGAGCGGGAGCGGGACCTTGCAAAGAAAAGGCCCGGACGGATCCGGGCCTCGAAGGTCGGCGGCACCGCACCGTGCGTCAGATCACGTCGGACAGGTTCGCGCCGTTGAGATTGATCGCGAGACCCTTGAGGGCATCGGCATTCAGCTCTCCGCCCATCGCCTTCAAACTCTCCTCGCGGATCAGGGCGCCGAGTTCGGCGCGCAGGCCGAGGAATTCGGGCGAGAGCTGGAGCGTCGAATCGCGCGGGCGCGGCAGCGGCACCGTCACCTCGGCCTTGATCGAGCCCGGCCGCGCCGTCATCACATAGATGCGGTCGGACAGAAAGATCGCCTCGTCGATGTCGTGGGTGACGAACAGGACCGAGATTTCCAGCCGCTCCCAGAGATTGGTGAGGATCTGCTGCATGATCTGGCGGGTCTGGGCGTCGAGCGCGCCGAACGGCTCGTCGAGCAGCAGAACCCGCGGCCCGGTGGCGAGCGCCCGGACGATCCCGACCCGCTGCTTCATGCCGCCCGAGAGGCGGTCGGGATATTGATCCTCGAACTGGGAGAGACCGGCGAGGCCGAGCAGCGTGCGGGCGGACCTTTTGCGCTCGTCGGCCGAGACGCCGCGCATCTTCAGCCCGAATTCGACATTCTCCCGCACGGTCTTCCACGGAAACAGGGAATATTGCTGGAACACCATGCCCCGGTCCGCCCCCGGCCCCTTCACGGCCTCCCCATCCACCGTCACCGTGCCGCGGGTCGGCTTCAGGAAGCCGGCGACCGCATTCAGCAGGGTGGACTTGCCGCAGCCGGAGGGGCCGATGATCGAGACGAACTCGCCGGGACGGACCAGAAGGTCGGCATCCTCGACCGCCGACATGGCGCCGTCCAAGGTCTCGTAGCTCAGGCAGAAGTCGGAGACCTCGATCAGGCCCTTCTTGGCGCTCGCGCTCATGGACGGCTCCTAATGGCGGGTGGCCCAGGGGGTGACGATGCGGCCCACCGCGCGGATCGCGAAGGACGAGGCGAGGCCGAGCACGCCGATGCAGATCATGCCGAGCGCGATGTCGGAATACTGGACCAGGGAATAGGATTCCCAGGTGAAATAACCGATCCCGAACTGGCCCGAAATCATCTCCGCCGCGATCAGCGACACCCAGGCGACGCCCATCCCCACCGTCAGGCCGGTGAAAATCTGCGGCAGCGCGGCCGGGAAATAGACTTCCCGGAAGGTGGCGGCTTCCCGCGCGCCGAGGCAGCGCGCGGCCCGCACCAGGACCTCGTCGACCGTCGACATGCCGTGCAGGGTGTTGATTAGGATCGGGAAGAAGGAGCCGAGAAAGGTAATGAAGACGATGCTCTCCTCATTGGTCGGCCAGAGCATGATCGCCATCGGCACCCAGGCGATGGCGGGGATGGGCCGCATCACCTCGGAAACCGGGAACACCACCTCGCGCAGCAGCTTGTAGCGCCCCATCAAGAGGCCGAGCGGCACCGCGACCAGGGTGGCGATGGAAAAGCCGATCAGG
Organism: Aquabacter spiritensis; assembly: GCF_004346185.1. Classification (GTDB taxonomy): domain Bacteria; phylum Pseudomonadota; class Alphaproteobacteria; order Rhizobiales; family Xanthobacteraceae; genus Aquabacter; species Aquabacter spiritensis. Next base: position 196,113 of record NZ_SMAI01000005.1, read on the forward strand.
ATCCGCCGGCAGGAAATGACGATATGGTCGAAGAAGCGGCCGCTCGCGAAGGCCTGTTCGGCGCTCTCCAGCACCTGTTCCGGCGACGGCACGTTCACGAACCGCACATAGACCGACATGCGGTTGACGGTGAGCACATGCCACAGGGCGATGAACAGTCCGATCGACAGCATGCCCAGGAGGATCGCCCGGATCGTGCCCTTGTTGAGCCGGAACCACCGCTTCAGGCGGGCGGCGGCGCCGCGGGGCGGAACCGGGGCGGCGTGCGGGACGCGGGGCGGGCGCAGGACGACGGAGCCGGCGCGGGCCGGCTCCTCCGTTGCGCGCGCGAACCGGTCCTTTGCACTGGCCACGGTCGCGAGAGCCGTCGTGTGCTTCATGGCAATCATCCTCGTCCGGAGGTCACGCTCTTCAGCGCATCCTCGAAGCCGAGCACCTTGCCGCCGTCCTTGGCGGCCGCGGCTTCGGCATCCTTCTTCAGCAGGAAGGGCTGGATCTGGGTCTTGCCGTCCTTGGTGACGGCCGCGAAGAAGGCTTCGGAGGCGAACAGCTTGATGCCCTGCGCGGTGTCGAACAGATAGACGGTGGTCGCCTTCTTGCCCTGGGCCTTCATCTCGGCGAGCGCGCCGAGGGTGCAGACCGGGCTCGAATAGGCCTTGATGCCCTCGCCCTCGACCCAGATCTCGCCGGCCATGCGCGGCTCGGCGATCTTCACCTTGCAGAAGGTGTCCTCGCCCGAGACCTCGTAATTGGCCAGGCTCTTGAGCTGGGCCTCATAGTCGAGCCCGAGTTCGGCGTAGGCTTTGCGGACATAGCTGTCATTGACCCAGGCCTTGACGTCGAACTCCTTCATCCGCCCGAGCTTCTGAAGGACGCCGGCATCTTCCGCCGCATCGGCCACGAGCTGCGGCTTGATGGTCGGATCCATCGTCATGATGCCGCCCGGGCCGAGGAAGATATAGACCACTTCCTTGTCGATCCCGGTCCATTTCGCGATGCTTTCGGCCGCTGCCTTGGGATCCTTGCGGACCCAGTCATTGGCCTCGATCACCGCCTTGATGTAGCCGACGACGACTTCCGGATATTTCTCGGCGAAGTCGGTGCGCACCACGACGCCGTGCCAGGTCGGCGCCTTGGTCTCGACGCCGTCGAAGATCTTGCGGGCGAAGCCGCGGAACGGCAGCAATTCGGCGAACGGCACGAAATCGGCGTGCGCGTCGATCTTCTTTTCCTGCAGATTGGTCGAGCCGACTTCCGGGCTCTGGCTCACCAGCTGGAAATAATTGTTCGGCCAGCCTTTGTCCTGCATGGCCTTCAGCATCATGCCGTGGGCGGCGGAGCCGAACGGCACGCTGAGCACCTTGCCCTTCAGGTCGGACAGCTCGAAATAATCGGAATCCTTGTGCACCACGACGCCGTTGCCGGATCCGTGGATGTTGTAGGCGGCGACCGCGATCAGCTGGCTCTTGCTCTGCGGGTTCTGCTGGAAGGTGTAGCCGTTCACCACCAGCGGATAGTCGCCCATCCCGCCGAACTGGAGCTTGTCCGCCATCATCCCGTTGGTGACGGGTGGGCCGGACGTGAAGTTCTGCCAGTCGAGCTTGAAGGTGACGTTGGCGTATTTGCCGTCCTTCGGCAGGTACTTTTCCAGCAGCTTCAGTTCGCGGATCACGACGCCGGTGGTCACCGTGTTCGTCGTGGTGTCCTGGGTGCCGATGCCGATCGTCACCGTCGACTGGGCCGAAGCTGGAGCGGCGCAGGCGACGGCCAGAACCAGGCCGGCGGCGAGTTGAAAGGGCGAGGGTGCTGACTTCCGCATAGGTTCACCTCATGGAATGCTTGGCGCTGTGTGCGTCGGCTCTTCTCGGCCTCGCATCATCTTCGGTCGCAAGCTTCGAGAGGTTCAAAGGAAGAAGGCCTCCGGCGGTGGATTAGTTGCCATGAAATGAGGCCTGCCGAATGTTTCGGCAGAAGCTGCCCGCCTGACGCACAGTCAGGTTCCGCCGCGCATCGCATGCAGAGCGTCCAGCTGATGCACGACGATCTTGGATTTCTCGGTCGAAAGGATGCCCTGCGCCTGCAGCCGTTTCAGCGAAATCGTCACCCATTGCCGGGTGGCGCCCACCATATGGGCAAGATCGGCATGGGTGAGCGCGGTGCCGATCGCCACCGTGTCCCCTTCCGGAACGCCATAGGTGTCGCACAGATGCAGCAGCAGATGCGCCAGCCGCTCGGTGACCGACCGGGTGCCCAGCATCTGCGCCAGAGCGGAATAGCATTTGCCCTTGAAAGTGAGGCCCTCGATCAGGCCGATGGCCAGAGCCGGCATGCGCGCAATGAGGCCGCGCAAGGCTTTGCCGGAGAGATGGACGACGACCGAATTCGCCGCCGCCACCCCGGACCAGACATGCATGCCCTGGCCGAACAGTTCGGGGCCGCCGACGAAATTTCCGGCATGCCAATAGGCCAGGGTGATCTCGCGCCCGGAAGGAGCGATGTAGAACACGCGGATGCGTCCGCTCTCGATCAGGAAGATGCCGTCATGCGGCGTGCCCTGCGAGAACAGCATCTTGCCGCGATAAACGACCCGGCGCTGGCCCTCCTTCAGGACCTCCTCGCGCTCCTTCAGGCTGAGCCGCTGCAGCAGCAGCGGCGGGCCGTTCGCGAGGGCGGCATTCTCCGTCAGCAGGAGGGCCTGGGCGGGGGCGGTGTTGGACAAGAGAAGCGATCCGGTCGCGCGGGACGCGCCCGACGCCTGGGGTGACAGCATCACGATTCTCCCGAAGTTCCGAATTGGAACAATCGCAAGAACCGTACCAGTCGCGGCCGGGCGCCGCGCCGTTTCAGGACGGCGTCAGGCCGCCGCCCGGCAGCGGTCGAGCGCCCAGCGCACCAGCTTGCGCACATCCGGGTCCGGATCGTCATAGGCCCGCTCGAGCACGCCGATCGCAGCCGGGTCGGCGATTTCGCCGAGCGCCGCCGCGGCTTCCTTGCGGACATTTGAGAGGCTGTGGTCGAGCGCCGCCGAGATCGCCGGCACCGCGCCGCGCGCCTTGATCTTGCCCAGCGCGTTCACCGCCTTGGCCCGGACCTGCCAGGCTTCGTCGCCGGTCGCGGCGATCAGCGGGTCGGCGGCTTCCGGCAGCCGCGCCTTGCCGATGGAGAAGGCGGCTTCCTCGCGGACCTGCCAATTGTCGTCCGTCAGCCCCGCAATGAGCGGCGGCACGCCGGGCGTGCCCGGCCGGACGAACACCAGGGCCGCCATGACGGCGCGCCGCACCGAGGGATCGCTGTCATTGGCGGCCATCATCAGGGCCGGCAGCGCCGCCTCCGCCTTCAGCCAGCCGAGCACGCCCAGGGCCTCGCGCCGCACCGCGACTTCGGGATCCTGGAGCGCGGCGAGCGCGACCGGAAGCGCGGCGGGCTCCTGCATCTCGCGCAGCGCCCGCAGTGCCGCCGACCGGACGAACACGCCACCCTCCGCCGCGCGCGCGATCAGAGCCGACGCGGCGCCCGCCTCCTTCTTGTCGGCGAGGCTTTCGGCCGCCGCGAGGCGAACCGCCTCCTCGGGATCATCGAGCGCGGCGATCAATGCGAGCGCCACCTCGGTCCCGGAATGCTCGTCCAGCGCCTTGCAGGCCGCCTCGCGCACCATGGCGTCGGGGTCGCGCGTGCCGTCGATCAAAAGCGGCACCGCCTCCGGCTCCACCGCCTCGGCGAGCGAAAGCATGGCCACCCGGCGCACCCCGGAATCCGTGCTGCGCGCCCGCGCGAGGATCTCGTCCATCTCGTCGTCGAACGCCTCGAAGATCGGCATTTCGGGCTCCTCAGCGCAAGAGATAGGGGATCTCGACCTTCACCGCATGGGTCGGGCAATCCACCTCGCAGGGCATGCAATACCAGCATTCGTCATATTTCATGTGCGCCTTGCCGGTCGCCGGATTGATCGCGAGGACATCCAGCGGACAGACGTCGATGCACACCCGGCAGCCCTTTTCGGCGATGCATTTGGCGTCGTCGACGGTGACCGGGACCGAGGTCGAATGATGGGCGTGAGGCATGGGACTTGCTCCGGAAGGAAGGGGCGTCATTCGGCCGCGAGGGGGGCGGCGGTGCGCAGCTGATGGTAGGCGCCCATCTCCTCCTCGGGGATCGGCACCACATAGGGGTCCACATCGCGCTTCCGGTGGGCCATCTTGCCGGCCTCGTCCTTGTAGAGCAGCGTGTGGCAGAACCAGTTTTCGTTGTCGGTGGCGGGATGGTCGACCCGCCAGTGATAGAGGCCCCACCGGCTTTCGGTGCGGTAGAGCGAGGCGGCGGCCGCCATGTCGGCGCAGTCGAGGATCGACTGCAGTTCGAGCGCCCGCATCAATTCGTGCGGATCGCGCACGCAAAGGGCGGACAAATCCTCGCGCACCTCGCCGAAGCGCTCCTGTGCGATGCGGTATTTCGCGGTGACCTTCGGCGGCTGCAGATAATCGTTCACCAGGCGGCGCGTCTTGAATTCCATTTCGAACGGCGTCAGCCCGTCCTCGCGGCGGGTCGGCGCGAGAATGCGCTCCTGCTCGGCGGCGACGAAGGCCGGGTCATAGGCCGGCAGGTCGGTGGAGGCGCAATAATCCGCAGCGTCCCGCCCGGCAATGCCGCCGTTCACGAAGGCGCCCAGCATGTAATTGTGCGGCACGCTCGCCATGTCGCCGGCGGCATAGAGGCCGGCGACCGTGGTGCGGGCATTCTCGTCCACCCACACGCCGGAGGCGGAATGGCCGGAGCAGAAGCCGATCTCCGAAATGTGCATCTCCACCATGCGCTCGCGATAATTCGTGCCGCGATTCTCGTGGAACCGGCCGCGCGAGGGCCGCTCGTTGGAGTGCAGGATGGTTTCGATCTCGGAGATGGTCTCCTCGGCGAGATGCGTCATGTTGAGGAAGACCGGACCGTTGCCGCTCTGAAGTTCCGAGAAGAACTCCTTCATCATCTGGCCCGACCAATAGTCGCATTCGATAAAGCGCTCGCCCTTGTTGTTGGCGGTATAGCCGCCGAACGGGCCGGTCACATAGGCACAAGCCGGGCCGTTATAATCCTTGATCAGCGGATTGATTTGGTAGCATTCGAGGTTCGCGAGCCCGGCCCCGGCATGATAGGCCATGGCATAGCCGTCGCCGCAATTCGCCGGATTCTCGTAGGTGCCGAACAGATAGCCCGAGGCGGGCAGGCCGAGCCGGCCGGCCGCGCCGCAGGCGAGCACCACCGATTTCGCCCGCACCACCAGGAATTCGCTGGTCCGCGTATTGACGCCCATCGCCCCGGCCACCTGCCCGTCCGGGCCGGTCAGAAGCCGCGTCGCCATGTAGCGATTGGTGATCATCACCTGGAGCCGGCGCAATTGGCGGTAGAGCGCCTTCTTGACATGGTGGCCCTCCGGCATGGGCAGCACATAGGTCCCCATATGGTGGACCTTGCGGACATTGTATTCGCCGGAGCCGTCCTTCTCGAACTTCACCCCGATCGAATCCAGATACTGGATCATCGGATAGGAGCCGGTGGCGTAGGCCATCACGGCTTTCTGGTGGACGATCCCGTCATTGGCGACGGTGATCTCCTTCACATATTGCTCGGGGGTCGCATAACCGGGGATCACCGCATTGTTGAGCCCGTCCATACCCATGGAGACCGCGCCGGAGCGCTTCACATTGGCCTTCTCCATCAGCACGACCTTGAGGCCGGGATTCTTCTCCTTGGCCTTGATCGCGGCCATGGGCCCGCCGGTCCCGCCGCCGATGACGAGGATGTCGCAGTCGACGATGTCGGTCTTGATGTCGCTCATGGGGTGGTCTCCGCAAGATCGGCGTCGGCCAGAGCGCGCAAATAGCTGAACGGGTAGATGCCGCGCTCGTGGCCGTCGGAAAAGAACAGGTTGAGGGCATAGTCGGCGACCGGCGCGACGCCGGTCACGGCGATGCCGGGGAAGCGCGCGGGAAACCGGCTCTCGGCCCGTGCCCGCGTGCACCAGGCGCACCGGCAGGCGGCCCGCAGCCGTTCCGCGCCGAAGGCGCGGGCGCCGGCGCCGTCCCAGGTGAGGAGGAGCGCGTCGCGCGCCGCATTGAGCCGGATTTCGTCCGGAACCGCAGCGGGATCGAAGAGGGAGGCGGTCGCCTCTGAAGGGGCCATCATGGGACCGATTGGACACCCGCACGCCCCGGCTCGATAGCAACTAGTTGCTGACCTTGGTCTTATTCCAAGCAGGCGCGGACCCTGCGGAATTCCTGCGACGAGCGGCCTTCAGCCCTTGTCCGCCCGCAGCGCGTCGAGGTCCCGGATCAGCATCTTGCCGCGTCGCGCCTCGATGATCCCGGCCGATTGCAGCCGCTTCAACCCGGCCGTCACCCATTGCCGGCTGGCGCCGACCATATGGGCGATTTCCTCCTGGGTGATGGTGAGCGAAATCTCGGTGCCGTCGGCGCCGGGGGTGCCGTACATCTCCGCGAGGTGCACGAGCAGCCGCGCCACCCGTTCGCTGGCGGAGCGCGTCCCGAGCATCTGCGCCATGGCGGCGTAGCAGCGCCCCTTGAAGGCCATCGCGTCGATCAGGCCGAGCGCGAGATTGGGGATGCGCCCGCACAAGATGCGCAGCGCCGGGCTCGGCAGGAAGATCAGGCTGGTGTCGCGCACCGCGATCGCGGACCACATATTGGCATTCTGCCCGAACACGTCGGGGCCGCCGATGAAATGGCCGGCGAACCAATAGGCGCGGGTGATCTCGCGGCCGGAGGGCGCGACGAAGAACACCCGCACCCCGCCGGAGCGGATGAAAAAGATGCCCTGCTGCGTCTCCCCCTGGCGGAACACCATGGCATGGCGCCGCGCCAGGCGCGGGGTACAGTGCGCGAGCACCTGGGTCTGCTCGCTCTCCGAGAGGCGAGCGAAGACCGAAGACTTGCGCTCGCTCAGATCCTCGCTGTCGGAGAGGATCAGCATGCGTTGCCGGTCGGGCGCGGCCGGGGCCGGGACGGACTGCGGCATCATGGGCGACCTGCCTGGCGATGGAGCTTGGTCATTCCCGGATGGCTAGCAAGTTCCGCGCCACGGCCCGCGGTCTGCCCCGCCTAGCGCGCCCGGAATGGCCGGTTCAGCTCCAGCACCCGCTCGGACGGCGCGTACCAGCCCTGGGGCGCATGGCTGTCGTCGTGGAGATAGCAGCGCACCCGCACCAAAGGCGAGCCGTCGGTGAAGGTGAAGTGCCGGCTCATCGGCGGGCAGGTGACGAAGGAATGGTATTTCGAGAGCTGCGCGCAATTGACGAAATTCGTGCCCCAGCGGCGCTCGACATGGCTGCGCCCGCTCACCACGTCGTCGGGAAAGGTGTGGGTGTGGCCACCGAGCCAGATGTCGACCGCACCCGGATGCGCCGCGAGATAATGCTCGAACTTCTGCGCCTTGGGCGTATCGTCGACGAAATAGAGATAGGACGCGCCCTCCGGCACCCCGTCGACGCCGTGATAGCGCCCGTGCCGGTAACGCCCGTCCGGATAGCGCGACAATCCCTCGAAATCGCCCGATGCGACCGTGGTCTCGCGCAGCATGTGGTGGTGGCAGCTGATGACGATGTCGCCGTCCGCCGCCGCCACCTGGGCCTGCCACCAATCCCAGGTCTCCCCCGTGACCGCCCCCGCCGGGGAACCGCCGCCGAACTCCTGCCGCCCCACGGGATAGGGCAGATCGTTGCGGTCGCTCATCATCAGGAAGCGGATATTGCCGACTTTGAAGCTGTAGCGGTCCCATTCGCCTTCGATCGGATAGGGGCGCTTGGCCTTGTCGACGCCCGAGGTCTCGGGAAACTCGCCCAGCGGGTCGACATAGGTGCGGAACCACCAATTGGCCGGCTTGCCCGCGCTCGACGGCGCCGCGCCGGGCGAGGCATCGTGATTGCCGGCGACCGGATAGATCTGCTCGCGGCGATGCCGCGTCAGCGCGCCATATTGGCGGACCACTTCGACGCCTTGCGCATCGTCCGGCAGGTCCCAGCGCCCGGCATTGTCGCCGAGATCGAGCGCGACGTCCCAGCGGAACGGCGGACCGCCCAATTCGCCGCCCTCCTCCGACTGGCGCAAAGCGGTGGCGAGGCTTTCCGGATAACCCGCGGGGGGCGTGAAGGCCATGCCGTTGCGGATCGCGTCGGAGACGCATTTGTCGGTGGCGACATGGGCGTCGGAGAAGACCCAGAGATGGAACGTCTCGGCGACGGAGGCGGACGCGTCGTGTGTCATGGTCGGGTTCCGGGGAGGGGTGCGGGTGCAAGGGGCCGTCTCCCGGCCCGTCGGCCGGAAGCGTTTGAAGAGGCGGGCGGGGACATCGAAGCGGCGATCAGGCGCCGGCGAAGCGGATCAGCGAAAGAGCTGACCGAAATCCACCTTGGATCTGATCATCTTGTAGTCGTAGGCGTCGGTCGCCCATTTTTCGATCAGCGCGCGGGACGCCGGCGTCACCTGGATGTCGATGTCGGAGAGCGACTTGGCCGCGTAGTTGGGATCGTCCTTGGAGACCTCCATGACGATCTCCGGCGCGATGCGCAGGGACGCGCCGAACCAGGTCGCGGCCTGTTCGTGATGCTGTGAGATGTAGAAGATCGCGCTGCGCAAAGCGGCGAGATACTTCTCCAGCGCCTTGGGATTGTCCTGGATATATTTGCTCTTCACGATCGAGACGAAGCGGAAGGGCCAGGTGTGGAGGATCCGCGCGCCGGACTGCTGCTGCAGCCGCAGCACCTGGGGCTGGCGGATCACCACCGCGTCGACCGAAGCATTGGCCAAGGCCGTGACGAGTTCGGACGGCGCGATATTGATCAGGGACACCTTATCGGCGAGGCCGGTTTCCTTCAGCCAGACCAGGGTATCGAGATGGGAATCCGAGCCGAACGAGACGCCGACCTTGCGCCCGGCGAGGGCCGCAGGCGCCGTGACGGGGCTGTCCTTGGCGACCATCAGGGAATGGCTGGACTGGCCGAGCATTGCGACGATCTTCACGTCGCCGGGCAGTTTGGCGGCGTAGGACGTCACCGGCATCAGGCTCGTCACCACGGCGTCGATCGAGCCGGCGGCCAGCGCCTCCATCATCGGCGGGCCGTATTGGAACGCCGCGAAGGTGGCGTCGAGCCCGGCTTCCTTGGCGATCCCCGCTTTCTCCATCGTCACGACGATCTGCCCGTTCATCCCGCTCGGAAAGGCGATGCGGATCGGGTCGTCCGCGGCCGCCGCGGGCCCGGTGCCGAAGGAGAGACAGAGGGCGGCGAGAACGGCCGCACGGCAAAGCTGGACTGGCTTGATCATCTGCGCCTCCGGGGAATGAGTGTCAGGGGTGCTTCCAGGGCACCAGAACGCGTTTCTCGAGCACTTCCAGGCCGATCGACATCACCGCGCCGAGCACGCCGATGACGCACATGCCGACCAGGACGAGGCCCGTCTCCAGCGCGAGGCGGTTGGCCTGGATCATGTAGCCGAGCCCCGAATGGGCCGCGATCAGCTCCGCCGTCACCACCGCCATCCAGGACTGGCCGAGCCCGATCCTGAGGCCGGTGGCGATCATCGGCATGGCGGACGGCAGATAGATGCGCACGAACAGCGCGCGCGGCCCCGCGCCGAGCGACCGGGCGGCATGGACGTGCTCGGGGCGGACCGAATGCCCGCCGGCATAGGAATTGATGAAGATCGGGAAGAAGGCCGCGAGGGCGGTGATGAAATAGCTCGGCGGATCGCCGATCCCGAACCAGAGGATCGCGATCGGGATCCAGGCGATCGGCGGGATCGGCCGCAGGAAGGTGACGATCGGCGACAGCAGCAGGCCGACCGGGCGGGAGAACGCCATCAGGAGCGCGAGCGGCACCGCCAGGACGGCCGCGATCGCGAACCCGCCCAGCACCCGCTTCATCGAGGCGGCGACGTCGGAAATCAGCGTCCCGTCCTCGAGCAGGGTGACCAATCCCTGCACCACCGCGGCCGGTTCGGGCAGCAGGACGGCATTGGCCATGCGGAAGGCGGCGAAGGTCCACAGGCCGAGGAACAGCGCGATGCCGGCAATCGCCCATCCCCATTTCTGGATCTGCTCGGGCCCGGGGAGGAAACGCATCGCGGCCCCCTCAATGCCCATTGTCGGGGCGAAACACTTTGAGCGTCTCCTCACGGATCAGCTCGAAGATTTCGCCGCGATAATGGTTGAACAGCTCCGATTTGATGAGCGCGGCATCGCGGGGACGCGGCAGATCGATGCGCACCTCGCGCTTGATGCCGCCCGGCTGGGTCTTCATCACCACGACCCGGTCGGCCAGGAAGATCGCCTCGTCGATGTCATGGGTGACGAACACCACCGTGGTGTGGAATTGCGACCAGATCTTCAGCAGCTCTTCCTGCATGATGGAGCGGGTCTGCGCGTCCAGCGCGCCGAACGGTTCGTCCATCAGAAGGACCGGGGGATAGGTGGCGAGGGCGCGGGCGATGCCGACGCGCTGCTGCATGCCGCCGGACAGGCTCGCCGGCCACGCACGGGCATGCTTGTCGAGCCCGACCAGCGACAGGAAGGTGCGGGCGGTCGACAGCGGGTCGCCATGGCCCAGCATGCGCGGGCCGAAGGCGACATTCTCGATCACGGTCATCCAGGGGAACAGCGAATGCTGCTGAAAGACGATGCCGCATCCCGGATTGGGCCCCTTGACCGGGGCGCCGTCGATGGTCAGCGTGCCGGAGGTCGGCTTGATGATGCCGGCGATCAGATTGAGCAACGTCGACTTGCCGCAGCCGGACGGCCCGAGCAGCGCCAGGAATTCGCCGGGGCGCACGTCGATGTCGAGGCTTTCGAGCGCGGTCACGGGGCCGGAGCGCGCCGCGAAGGTCATGGCGAGGCCGCGCCCCTCGATGCGGCCCTGCCCGTCGGGCCGCCGCTCCGTCGCCGCCACGGGGCTCCCGCCGACCGCCCGCTCGCGCGGCTGCCTGAAGGCCAAGATGCTCATTCTCAGCTCCCTCCGGCCGCGAAGAGTCGCGCCGGCAAAAGGAGGATCACCCGCATCTTGCAGCGCACAAAGCAAGATCGGAATTGGAATGACAAATAATTGCAGAACGGGGTGCCGGCGCCGCGGCGAGACCGGAAGGCGCGCCTAAAAAGCAATAAATTCAATATCTTATAGAAAAGACGCCGGCGCGGGCGCCCCGGCGCCGCCGCGTCCCAAGCCGCCGCCGAATGCCCTGCATCGCAGCGGCCCGGCCGGCGCGCCCGCCTTTACCCGCGCGCGTCAGCGGCGGCGCGGCGCACGCGCGCGGATCGGCCGACCCCGATGCGATGACCGAGACGATCGGGGAATCAGTCTCTCATTCCTTGGCGGAGAACGTTTTCCGACCGAACGGAGATGCCGGGCGATCGGCGCGCTCTAAGCCAGTCCCGCGATCGCGCGGGCGAAGTCGCGGGCGGCGAAGGGCTGGAGGTCGTCCTGCCCCTCGCCCACGCCGACGAGATGGATCGGCAGACGGTGCTTCTCGGCGATCGCCACCAGGATGCCGCCGCGCGCGGTGCCGTCGAGCTTGGTCATGACGAGGCCGGTCACGCCGGCCACCTTGGTGAACACTTCGACCTGGGACAGCGCGTTCTGGCCCACGGTGGCATCGAGCACCAGGAGGACCGCGTGCGGCGCGCCGGGCTGGAGCTTCTTCACCACGCGCACCACCTTCTCCAGCTCGGCCATCAGCTCGGTGCGGTTCTGCAGCCGGCCCGCCGTGTCGATGAGGAGCACGTCGGCGCCCTCGGCGCGCGCCTGGGTGATGGCGTCGTGCGCCACCCCCGCCGCATCCGAGCCGGGCGGCCGGGCGATCACGGCGGCGCCGGTCCGCGCACCCCAGACCTTCAATTGCTCGATCGCGGCGGCGCGGAACGTGTCGCCGGCCGCCAGCATCACCTTCAGCCCCTCGGCGCGCCATTGCGACGCCAGCTTGCCGATGGTCGTCGTCTTGCCCGATCCGTTGACCCCGACCATGAGGAGAATGAAAGGTTTTTGGCTGCGATCCACGATGAGGGGCGTCGCAACCGGCGCGAGGATGGTCTCGACCTCGTCGGCGATCAGCCCCCGCACGTCCTCGGGCGCGATCATCTTGTCGTGCCGGCCCTTGCCGACCTTCTCGACGATCCGCGCCGCGACCGGGCCGCCGAGATCGGCGCGGATCAGGAGGTCTTCGAGGTCCTCCAGCGTGGCGGTGTCGAGCTTGCGCTTGGTGACGAGGTCGGTGATGCCCTGGGTCAGGCTGCTCGCGGTGCGGGAGAGCCCGCTGGCGAGCCGGCTCCAGAAGCCCTTCTTTCCGCTGTCCTGGGTGTCGCTCATGGGTCAGGCCGCAATCAGGCGCGCGCCGTCATGGCCGGCGATGCGCGCTTCGAGAAGGGTGCCGGGGGCCGCCGCACGGGCGAGACGAACCGGGGTGAAATGCTCGGTGCGCCCGCCGCCGCCGATCTCGACCAGGATCGAGCGGCGGGCGCCGACCGCCCCGCTGAGATGGCGCTGCAGCGCCTGCGCGCCTTTGTCCCGCAGTCGCCGGGCGCGGTCCTTCACCACCTCGCGCGGCACCTGCGGCATGCGCGCGGCGGGTGTTCCCGCACGGGGCGAAAAGGGGAAAGCGTGGACGAAGGCGAGGCCGCACGCCTCCACCAGATCGAGCGTATTGCGGAACATGGCCTCGGTCTCGGTCGGAAAGCCGGCGATGAGATCGGCGCCGAACACCAGATCGGGCCGCAGCCGCCGCATCTCGTCGACCAGACGGAGCGCGTCGGCGCGGGCATGGCGGCGCTTCATGCGCTTCAGGATCATGTCGTCGCCGGCCTGGAGGGAGAGGTGCAGATGCGGCATCAGCCGCGGCTCCTCGGCCAGCGCGCGCATCAGCTCGGCATCGATCTCGACGGTGTCGATCGAGGACAGGCGCAGGCGCTTCAGGTCCGGCACGTGGCGCAGAATGGCGCGCACCAGCCGGCCGAGCGTCGGCGCGCCGGGCAGGTCCGCGCCATAGGAGGTGAGATCGACCCCGGTGAGAACCGCCTCGGCATGGCCGGTTTCGACCAGACGGCGGATCTGCGCCACGATTTCGCCCATCGGCACCGACCGGGAGGGACCGCGGCCATAGGGAATGATGCAGAAGGTGCAGCGATGGTCGCAGCCGGTCTGGACCTGGACGAAGGCGCGGGTGTGCCGGTCGAAGCCATCCACCATATGGAGCGCCGTCTCGCGCACCGCCATGATGTCGTCGACCGCGACCTTCGCCTCGTCGCCGAGGCCGAAATCGAGCACCCGGCGGGCGGCATCCCAGGTTTCGGGCGCGGCCTTCGCCCCATTGCCGACGACACGATCGACCTCGGGCATGGCCGCGAACGCGCCGGGCTCGGTCTGGGCCGCGCAGCCGGTGACGATGATGCGCGCTTCGGGCCGCTCGCGCCGCACCCGGCGGATGGCCTGGCGCGCCTGACGCACGGCCTCCTGCGTCACGGCGCAGGAATTGACGATGACCGCGCGCTCGAGCCCCGCCGCACCGGCGGCGCGGCGCATCTGCGCGGAATCCAGGACATTGAGCCGGCAGCCGAACGTGATGATCTCGAACGGCTCCGTCGCCTCGGGCGGCGCGGCGGCGGTCATGCGGCGTCCGCGAGCATGGCGGGCGTGAGGACGCCGGAGAAGTCGTGCGCGACCGGCCCCGTCATCACCACATGGCCGTCGGCCTCCCGCCACGCGATGGTGAGGTCGCCGCCCGGCAGCGTGACCCGGACCCGGCGCCCGGCGCGGCCGGTGCGCGCGGCGGCGACCGCGGTCGCGCAGGCCGCGGTGCCGCAGGCGCGGGTGCGCCCGGCGCCGCGCTCCCAGACATGGAGCAGAATATGGTCCGGCGCCAGCATCTCGGCGAAGGAGATATTGGCCCGCTCGGGAAACAGCGGGTCATGTTCCAGCGCCGCGCCCGTCGCCGCGACGTCGACCGCATCGGCCATCGGCACGAAGAAGACGGCATGGGGATTGCCCATGCTCACGAAGCTTGCCGGCCCGAGGAGGTCGTATCCCGGCATGCGCACCGCCTCGGTGGCGCCGACATCGGACGCGAGCGGAATTTCGCGCCAGCCGAAATGAGGAACTCCCATGTCGACACTGACGCTGCCGTCGGGATGGACGGTGCAATCGAGCCGGCCGGCGGCACTCTCGAACACCGGGTGCATGTCGCCGGTGCGCGCCGCCTCCAGCGCCGCGATGCAGCGCGTGCCGTTGCCGCAGGCGCCCGATTCCGAGCCGTCGGAATTGAGGATGCGAACAGAGGCGGCGGCCTCCCCACCACGCGGCGGATAGAGCAGCATCGCCTGATCGAAGGGCAGGACACCCGGCCGCGCCAAGGCCCGGGCGGCGGCGGGCGTCACCTCCGCCGGGTCGTCGCGCAGGTCGAGCACCAGGATCTCGTTGCCGAGCCCGTTCATCTTCACGAAGTGGCGACCCGCAAGACTCGGCATAGAACCCGACCATCCTCCGAAGGCACCATCTTGGGAACCGGCGCCCGCAGCCTTATATGGCGGTCGTGGGTTCGCGCGCCACCCCCCGCCCCGGCTGGTATGCGCCTCGCACGAAGCTTGATAAGGATAAAAGGGGCCTGCGGACGAAAGACGAAAAGATGACCTTCGGCGATCGGGTTCGCGGAATCGCAATCGCACTGTTCACCGGCTGCCTCCTGGCCGTGACCCCGGCGGCGGGCGCCCCGAGCGCCCCCGGCGGGCCGGGCACGGCACCGCTCGCGCAGGCGCCCAATGGGCCGCAGCATCTGGATGCGGTGATGGGGCAGGAGGCGGTGCTCAACCCGATGCCGATCCTCACCAAGACCGGCACGGCGAGCTGGGCGGAAGGCTTCGACGCGCTGGTCGCGGCGCTCAAGGACATTACCGCCGAAATGGACCGGCTCGGCCTGAAGCGCGCCGGAGACGCCATGGTCGCCTATACGGCGAGCGACGAAGCCGGCTTCGATTACGAGGCGCAGATCCCGTTTTCCGGCGCCACCACGGAAAAGCCCGCCAACGGCGTCGGCCTCGGTGCCTCCTATAGCGGGCGGGTGCTGAAATTCGGCCATGTCGGATCGTTCGCCGACATGGACAACACCTATGAGGCGATCGCCAATTATCTCGATGCCCGCAACATCGAGGCGCAGGACCTCTATATCGAGCGCTATCTCACCGATCCCGTCACCGCCCCGCCGGAGAGCCTGGAAGTGGAGATCTTCGTCCCCTTGCGCTGACCCCCGCTTTTCAGCGGCGCGCGAATCTTCTTCATTAGGATGGCCAGTCGTTTGGGGCGGCCATATCTGGACGTCCCGGCGTGCGATGGAGGCGCCCGTGCCGCGACTCTTCACAGCGATCGAGATCCCGGCGCAGGTCGGCACCACCTTGTCCATGCTGCGGGGCGGCCTGACCGGGGCGCGCTGGATCGATCCGGAAAACTACCACCTCACCTTGCGCTTCGTCGGCGACGTGGACGACGTCCTCGCCCGCGAAGTGATGTACATGCTCGGCCAGGTGCGCCGCCGGGCCTTCGACCTCGCGCTCGACGGGCTCGACCAGTTCGGCGGCCACAAGCCGCGCTCGGTGTTCGCGGCGGTGAAGTCCAGTCCCGCGCTCATGGAGCTGCGCGCCGAGCAGGAGCGCATCATGCAGCGCCTCGGCCTCTCGCCCGACCGGACCTACAAGCCCCACGTCACCCTCGCCCGGCTGCGGGACGCGTCGAGCCGTCAGGTCGCGGATTATCTCGCGACGCGGGGCTATTATCGCAGCCCGGCCTTCCACGTGCCGCGCTTCGTGCTGTTCTCCTCGCGCGATTCGGTCGGCGGGGGGCCCTATCTGGTCGAGGCGGCCTATCCCCTTTCGTAACCGACCGTCCCGCCTTAAACACAGGCGGGACGGGAGGGAACCATGGCTGAGGATTGGAGCGCCGCGCAATATCTGAAATTCGAGGATGAGCGCACGCGCCCCTCGCGCGATCTGCTGGCGCAGGTGCCGCTGGCGCAAGCGGGGCTGTGCATCGACCTCGGCTGTGGGCCGGGCAATTCGACCGAGCTTGTCGCGGCACGGTTTCCCGCGGCCGAGGTCCGCGGCATCGACACCTCCCCGGACATGCTCACAGCCGCCCGCAAACGTCTGCCCACCCTCGCTTTCCAGGCCGGCGACGTGCGCACCTTCACGTTGGAGCGACCGGCCGATTTGATCTTCGCGAACGCCGTCCTGCAATGGGTGCCGGACCACGAGGCGCTGTTTCCCCGCCTGATGTCGCAGCTCGCGCCGGGCGGCTATCTCGCGGTCCAGATGCCGGACAATCTCGACCAGCCCTCCCATGCCGAGATGCGTGCGGCGGCGGGCGACGGCGCGTGGTCCGCCAAGCTCGCCGAAGCGATGGGGATGCGCGAGCGCCTGCTCTCGGTCGAGGCCTATTACGACCTCCTCGCGCCGCACGCCGCGCGGGTCGAGATCTGGCACACCATTTATCGCCATCCCCTCGCCGGAACGTCCGCGATCGTCGAATGGCTGAAGAGCACGGGGCTGCGCCCCTTCCTCGACCCCCTCGACGCGCCGGAGCGGGCAGCCTATCTCTCGGCCTATGAGGCGCGGCTCGCCCGCCACTACACGACGCGGGCGGACGGCAAGGTCCTGCTCGCCTTTCCGCGCCTGTTCATCCTGGCGCGGCGGTGACCGGGCGATCCGCCCTGCGGAAACAGGCGCGCCCTTCGCGCGGAACGAGGATTGACGCATGACCGACATGACCAGCGACCGCGCGCCTTTGCCGACGGCCGAACTCCTCGTCGCGCTCGACCCGGCGGTCGCGATCGTGCTGCTCGATCTGCTCGGCCGGCTGGAGGATCCCGGCCGCGCGGCCTTGGCCGAGCCGCTCGACCATCCGGCCGAGCGGGCGGCGCTCTGGGTGTTCCGCTCCGCGCTGGAACTGGCGGTCGGAGAGATCGTCACCGAGGATTACGATGGAGCGCTCGCCGCGGCGCGCACCGCCGTGGTCGCGCAGCTCGAAGGCAAATAACGCTGGTCCTCGGTCGAGAGCGTTACCGATCACAGCGCGATGCGATGTGATCGGTACGTCCAGCGGGCTCACCAGCTCGACAGAACCGCCCCCTTATAGGTCGTGTCGATGAAGGCCTTCACCTCGGGGCTGCGATAGCTCTCCACCAGGATCGCGACGAAGGGCTTGTCCTTGTCCACCGCCCGCACCGCGATGACGTTGACGTAAGGCCCCTTCGGATCCTCGCGCAGGATCGGATCCTTCACCGGATCGAGCCCCGCCTCCTTGGCATAATTGGTGTTGATGCCGGCGGCCGCGACGTCCGGCAGCGACCGGGGAAGCTGCGCCGCGTCGATCTCGACGATCTTCAGCTTCTTCGGATTGTCCGTGATGTCCGCGACCGAGGGCTTGAAGCCGACGCCGTCCCGCAGCTTGAGATAGCCCTTGTCGCGCAACAGCAGGAGGACGCGCCCGCCATTGGTCGGATCGTTCGGGATCGCCACCGTGGCGCCGGCCGGCAGATCGTCGAAGCTCTTGTACTTCTTCGAATAGATGCCGATCGGGAAATTCACCGTGGTGCCGACCGAGACGATCTTGAAGCCGCGATCCGCCACCTGATTGTCGAGATAGGGCTGGTGCTGGAACGAATTGGCCTGGATTTCCCCGGCCGCCAGCGCGGTGTTGGGCACCACGTAATCGGAGAATTCGACGATCTGGATGTCGAGGCCCTTCTTGGCCGCGATGGGCTTCACGGCTTCGAGGATCTGGGCATGCGGCCCGGGCGTCACGCCGACCTTGATGGTCTCTGCCGACGCGGCGCTGGCGAGGAGGGCGATGGTCGCGCCGGCGAGAAGGGTGCGCAAAAGCATGGGAAGGCTCCTTCGAGAGTGTTCGAGGGTCTGGCGTTGGTCGGGAAGCGGGGAGCGGCGGCGCGCGGTCAGGTGCGGCGGTTGCGCTTGTCGAGGCGGCGGGCGAGCAGGTCGCCGGTGCTCTGAACCGCCTGAACCAGCAGGATCAGCACCACCACCACCGCCGCCATCACTTCGGGCATGAAGCGCTGATAGCCGAAGCGGATGCCGAGATCGCCGAGCCCACCGCCGCCGACCGCGCCGACCATGGCGGAATAGCCGATGAGGCTGACCACGGCGAGGGTGAGGGCGAGCGTGATGGCGGGCAGCGCCTCGGGCAGCAGCACCTTGCGCACGATCTGGAGCGGGCTCGCTCCCATCGCGCGGGCGGCCTCGACCAGGCCCTGATCGACCTCGCGCACCGCCGCCTCGATCAGCCGGGCGATGAAGGGGGCGGCGGCGACCGTCAGGGGCACGATGGCGGCCTCGGTGCCGATCGAGGTCCCGGCGATGAGCCGGGTGAAAGGGATGATCGCCACCACCAGAATGATGAAGGGCGTGGAGCGCGCGGCATTCACCACGAGCCCGAGCGCCTGGTTGAGCCAGGGCGCGGCGAACAATTCGCCCGACCGGCTGGTGGCGAGGAACACGCCCAGCGGCAGGCCGATCACGGTGCCGATCAGGGCGGCCACGAACACCATGTAGAGCGTCGCCTGGGTCGCCGCGATCAGCAGGTCGACCATCGAAGGGGTGAGGAAATCAAACATAGCCCAGCACCTCCGCCGAAAGGTGAAGCGAGGCGAGTGCCGCGAGCAGCGCGGTGACCGTCGCGGGCGTCCCCGGCACACCGACGACGATCACGCCGAACGGCGTTCCGGCGATCTCGTCCACCTGCGCCTGGATGATGTTCACCTCCACCCGCAGCAGCCGCCCGATGCGCGAAAGGACGGGCTCGGTGGCATTGGCGCCGGTGAAGACGATGCGCACCAGGGCCTGCGCGCCCGGCCCGGCCTCCGGCTTCAGGCGCGCCGCGACATAGGGCGGCAAGGCGGAGCCCGTCACGGCCGAAACGAAGGCGCGGGTGGTGGGGTGCTGCGGCCGGGCGAACAGCGCAAAGGTCGGCCCCTCCTCGACGATCCGCCCGCCCTCCAGCACCGCGACGCGGTCCGCCACCGCTTTGATCACCCCCATTTCGTGGGTGATCAGCAAAACGGTCAGGTTCAGCTCGGCATTCACCTTGCGCAGCAGAGCGAGGATCTGGTCCGTGGTCTCCGGATCGAGCGCCGAGGTCGCCTCGTCGGACAGGAGAACGCGGGGGCGCGTGGCGAGGGCGCGGGCGATGCCGACCCGCTGCTTCTGGCCACCGGAGAGTTCCGCGGGATAGCGGTCGCGTTTGTCGGCGAGACCGACGAGATCCAGCAGCGGCTCGACCCGCGCGCGGATCTCGCGGCCCGGGACACCGGCGATTTCCAGTGGCAGCGCCACGTTCTCGAATGCGGTGCGGCGCGCGAGCAGATTGAAATGCTGGAAGATCATGCCGATGGAGCGGCGCGCGCGGCGCAGACCGCCTTCGT
Organism: Aquabacter spiritensis; assembly: GCF_004346185.1. Classification (GTDB taxonomy): domain Bacteria; phylum Pseudomonadota; class Alphaproteobacteria; order Rhizobiales; family Xanthobacteraceae; genus Aquabacter; species Aquabacter spiritensis. The sequence continues at coordinate 215,576 of NZ_SMAI01000005.1, forward strand.
CCAGCGCCGTCACTTCGGTGCCGTCGACGAAGATGCGCCCGCCGGTCGGCGTCTCGAGGCCGTTCACCAGCCGGATCAAGGTCGACTTGCCGGCGCCCGAGCGGCCGATGACGCCGAGAACGGCGCCCTCCGGCACGGCGAGATCGACATCGCGCAGCGCGGCGACTTCCGGGGTTCCGCGGCGCGCGGGAAAGATCTTTTCCACATGCGCGAAGCGGATGACGGGGTCGGTCACGGCTGGATCCCTCGCGGCGGCGGATGCGGCCGAGGCGAGGATAGGAAACGGGGCGTTCACGGTCATCTCCGGCTTTCGTCGGCGACCCCCGTTCGTCAGGGCGAACTCATGGGGGGTCGCGTGCGGGACCAAGGCGAGGGGGAAGGCAGGGGCGGCGCCGCGGCGCCGCATCCAGCTTCACATTCGCATCGAACACCGCATACAAAGGCCGCAGGCCATGGCTGCACCGCTGGGTTGAAATGTTATAGCGGATAATTCGTTCTTTTTATCGAACGTGTCAAGCCCCTACTCCGCCGCCCGCGGGATTCCCGGCAAAACGTGCTGCCGCGCATCCTCCGGCTCCTTCGGTTCGGCCGGGCCGTCCGGATTGTGCTCGTCCCTTTTGCCGACGAACCGGCCGAACACGCGGCCAAGCCCGTGGTCGAGATCGTCCATCACCGAGAACACGGCCGGCACGAACACCAGCGACAGCACGGTCGAGGCGATCAACCCGCCGATCACCGCGATCGCCATCGGCGCGCGGAAGGACCCGCCCTCGCCGAGCGCCAGCGCCGAAGGCACCATGCCCGCCGCCATGGCGATCGTGGTCATCACGATCGGCTGGGCGCGCTTGCGGCCGGCCTCCATCAACGCCGTGTAGCGGTCGTGCCCCGCCGCCATGGATTCGATCGCGAAATCGACCAGCAGGATGGCGTTCTTGGTGACGATGCCCATCAGCATCAGAAAGCCGATGACCACCGGCAGGGAGACCGAATTGCCGGTCAGCAACAGCGCAATGAAAGCGCCACCGATCGACAGCGGCAGCGAGACCAGGATGGTGATGGGCTGGAGCACGTCGTGGAACAGCAGGATCAGCACCGCGAGCACCAGCATGACGCCGGCGGCGATCGCGGTGGCGAAGCCGGAGAACACCTCCGCCATGATCTCGGCGTCGCCGGATTCCTTCAGGCTCACGCCCGGCGGAAGATTGCGCGCCGCCGGCAGCGCCTTCACCGCCTCGAGCGCGGAGCCGAGCGGGGTGTCGCCGACGAGGTCGGCTTCGACCGCGATGCGGCGCGCCCGGTCGTAGCGATCGAGCGCCGTCGGCCCCTTGCCGAATTCGATGCGGGCCACCGAGGAGAGCGGGACCGACACACCCGGCGTCGAGGTCGGAACGCGGATCGCATCGAAGGTTGCCAATTGGCCGCGCGCCTTCTCGTCCATCTGCACCCGGATGTCGATCTGGCGGTCCTTGGCGGAGAATTTGGCGAGATTGGCGTTGATGTCGCCGATGGTCGCGATGCGCACCGTCTCGGCGATCGTGTCGACCGACACGCCGAGTTCCGCCGCCTGGTCGAGCTTCGGGACGATGCGGATCTCCGGCCGGTCGAGCGCGGCCGAGGAGACGACATTGCTGAGCACCGGCACGCCGTCGCGCACCTCCTTCTCCAATTGCAGCGCCGCCCGCTCCACCGCCTCGCCGTCGTTTCCGGAGAGGATGACGGTGAAGCCGCGCTGCGCGTTCTGGCCGTTCGCGCTCCAGCTGAAGCGCATGTCGGGAAGCGTCGAGAGCGTCGCGTGCAGGCGGTCTTCGAACTCGGACTGAGTCGCCGTGCGGTCGGCGCGCGGCTTGAGATTGACCACGACCTGCGCCTTGCGCACTTCGCCCGCCATCAAGGCGAGCCCGCCCTGCCCGCCCGATCCGGCGGTGGTGTAGACGCTCGCGACCTCCGGCTGCTCCCGCATCAGATCGGTGATGCGGTCGGCGATCTTCTGGGTCTCGCCGAGCGTCGTGCCGGGCGGCAGTTCGACGGTGAGCATGGAGCGCGAAATGTCGTTCTCCGGCAGGAAGCCGGAGGGCAGAAGGGTCGAGAGGAAGATGGTCCCCGCGAACACGCCGAGGCCCATCAGGATGGTGATGAAGCGGTGGCGCACCGACCAGCCGAGAAGCCGCAGATAGGGGCGCATGACCGGGCCGTCGCCCGTGTGCCGATGGCCGGTGTCGCGCATGAAATAGGCCGCGAGCAGCGGCGTGATCAAGCGCGCGACCGCCAGCGAGAACAGCACCGCGATCGCCACGGTGATGCCGAACTGCTTGAAGTACTGGCCTGCAATGCCGCCCATGAAGGAGACCGGCACGAACACGGCGGCGATTGTCAGCGTCGTGGCGACGACCGCGAGGCCGATCTCGTCCGCCGCCTCGATGGCGGCGCGGTAGGGCGATTTCCCCTGCCGCATATGGCGCACGATATTCTCGATCTCGACGATTGCGTCGTCGACCAGGATGCCGGTAACCAATGTGATGGCGAGCAGGCTGACGGCGTTCAGCGAAAAGCCGAGCAGGTCCATGACCCAGAAGGTCGGCAGGATGGAGAGCGGGATTGCCAGCGTGGTGATCAGGGTGGCACGCCAGTCGCGCAGGAACAGGAACACCACCACCACCGCGAGGATCGCGCCCTCGATCAACGTGTGCATGGCGGATTCGTAGTCGGCCTTGGTGTAGCGCACCGTCGTGTCGATCATCGCGATCGAGATGCCGGGATGGCTCGCCATCAGCCGCCCGACCTCCTCCTCGACCCGGTCATAGACCGTGACGTCGGAAAAGCCCTTGGCGCGGTAGACGCCGAAGGCCACGACCGGCCGGCCGTCGAGCCGGGCGAAGGTGCGCGGCTCCTCGGCGCCGTCATAGACCTCGCCCAGATCCTTCAGCCGCACGTACCGCCCGTTGGTGAGGACGATGCGGGTGTCGGCCAGTTCGTCCACCGTGGCGGCGCCGGCGAGGGTGCGGATCGACTGTTCCTGCGTGCCGACCTCGCCGCGCCCCCCGGAGACGTCGAGATTCGTCGCGCGCAGCTGCCGGCTGACCTCCGCCGCCGTAATGCCGAGCGCCATCAGGCGGTCGGGATCGAGCGCGACGCGGATTTCCCGCATCACGCCGCCCTCGCGCTTGACCTGGGCGACGCCGCGCACCCCCTGGATCGCCCGCGAAACCGTATCGTCGACGAACCAGGACAGTTCCTCCGTGCTCATGGCCGGCGAGGAGACCGCATAGGTGACGATCGGCAGCCCCTCGATATCGACGCGCTGGATCAGCGGCTCCTCGATCGACTGGGGCAGTTCGGTGCGGATCTTGGTGATCGCGTCGCGCGTGTCGTTGACCGCGCGGTCGACCTGCGTCTCGAGATGGAACTCGATCGTGGTGACGGACGCGCCTTCGGAAATCGAGGAGGTGATGTGCTTGACGCCGGACACGCCGGCGACCGCATTCTCCACCTTCTTGGTGACCTGTGTCTCCAGTTCGCTCGGCGCGGCGCCGGGCTGGGCGACCGTGACCATGACGACTGGCACGTCGATATTCGGCATCTGGGTGACCGGCAGCGAGCGGAAATGCACGACGCCGAGCGCGGTCAGGACCACGAACAGGACCAGAGAGGGGATCGGCTTTCGGATCGCCCAGGCAGAGATATTGAGAGCCATCAGCGCACCCCCGTCCGGGTTTCGCTCGTATTGAGCGGCGCCGCGACCGGATTGACCTTGTCGCCGTCGCGCAGGAAGCCGCCGGCCCGCACCACGACGCTGTCGTCGGGGGAAAGTCCCTTGAGGATCTCGACGCGCCCCTGGCTCTTCAGACCCGGCTCGACCCGTCGTTCGGCGACCGTGCCGTCGGTGACCGTGAGGACATAGGCCCCCGTCGCGTCGAACATCACGGCCGAGAGGGGAACCGTGAGCCCATCGCGCCGGGTGAGCTCCACCTGGCCGCGCGCATAGGTGCCGGGGCGAAGGCGCGGATCCGGATCCAGCGCGACCTTGACCCTTCCGAGGCGCGTCGTCTTGTCGAGCTGCGCCGCGATCAGGCGCACTTTGCCCTCGACCGGCGCGGAGAAGCCGGCCGGCGTCACCGCGACCTTCTGGCCGACGGCGATGCGCGCCATGCTCGCTTCCGGCACCTCGGCATCGAGGTCGATCGCGCCGTCGGCGGCGATCCGGAACAGCGGTTCGGAACGGGTCGAGAGGACGATGGAGCCGATCCGCGCATCGCGGGTCAGAACGGTGCCGGCTTCCGGCGCCCGGATGTCGGTGCGCTTGAGGCGCAGTTCGATCTCGTCGCGCTGCGCCGCCACGAGGGTGGCGTCCGCCTCGGCCGCGACCAGCGCCTCACGCGCGGCCGCCACCTGGGCGGAGGCGACCTTCACCGCGCGTTCGCGCTCGTCCAGCACCTCCTGCGAGGCGACGCCCGTTTTGCGCAATTGCCGGGAGCGCTCGACGGCGGACGTCGCCTCGGCCTCCTGCGCCAGCATCTGGTCGAGCGTGGCGCGCTGCTGGGCGATCGCCGCCCGCGCTTTGGCGGCATTGGCGACGTTCTGTGCGAGCTGGACGTCGAGCATGTCGCGCGACAGGCGCGCGAGGACCTGGCCCTTCTCCACCTTGTCGCCCACCTCGGCGAAGATCTGCATCAGCCGGTAACCCTCGATCTCCGGGCCGACCTGGATCTCCTCGCGCGGCACCAGCGAACCGGTGACGAGCAGCGTCTCGGAGAGATCGCGGCGCTGCGGGTGGGTGACGCTGACGGTCAGGCCCTTGGCGCCGGTCGCGGCCGGCGCCTCGGCGAAGGCCGGCGCGAGGGGCGTGCAGGCGAGGAGGAGGGCGGACGCGAGGCGAATCAAGCGGGACATGGTGTCCTCAGGGTTCCGGTCGGGCACGTTTCGGGGCGACGCACCGGGCAGAAGCCCGGGCGCCCGGCGCAAGAGCGCGCAGGCCTAGCTAAAGCCTGCGTCGGATTTCGGGCAGACCGCGCGGGTATCATGGTCGGTCGGGATCCATGTCGCGCGGCGCCACCATGCGGCGGACCAGCGCGGAAAAAGCCGGCAGCCGGCCGGTCAAATCCCAGTCGGGATGCAGCAGATGATGCAGAACCAGCCCGTCGCCGATCACCTGGAGCAGCACCACCAGGTCGTCCGGATCCAGCCGCGCATCGATCTCGCCGCGCCCGGCGGCCCGGACCAGAGCGGTGCGGAGCATCGCCCGCGTCTCCTCCTCGACCGGTTCGAGCGCGCTGCGCAGCCGCGGATTGCGGATCGCCTCCGCCATGATCTCCGGCCCCAGCTTCGCGCAGGGATCGGCCTCGGGAGACAGCATCTCGGCGAGCTTTTCAGTCAGCGCGTCGATCAGGCTCGGCGCGCGCTCGAGCTCTTCGAACATCTGCCCCTTTTCGGCACGCTCGCCCTCGACGATGGCGCCGATGATGGCTTCCTTAGAGGGGAAATAGCGATAGAGCGCGCCCGGACTCATCCCGGCCTCGGTGCAGATCTGCTGCATCGAGGTGCCGTGAAAGCCCTCGCGCGAGAAGCACAGAACGGCCGCCGACAGGATCCGCCGGCGCTGTTCCGCGCGGTGGTCGGCCTGCGGCGTGGAAGCGGCCTCAAGGTCCATAAGGGAAAGCCGAAATGAGAATGAACATTCGCTCTCATCTAGGGGCGGAGGGGAAAGGGGTCAAGAGCGAGCGTTCGCTCTCGGCGTTGCCGGCCCCTGCGGCGCGCTGCCGCGCCGGCGTCTCTCCGGCACCAGATCGGGCGGCGGCGGGGATCTGGATCGCAACATTCCTGTTGCCTCCCCCTTCGCGCGCTCTAGATAGACGCAAAGCCGGAGGAAGAACGCATGCTGGCCCGATCTCTGTGGAGCGCGGTTTTCCTGTCTCTCGCCGCCATCGGCGCCGCGGCCCAGACCGCCGCGCCGGCCCCGGGCTGGCAGGCCACGCTTTGGGCGGACAGCGTGATGGTGCAGAGCCAGTTGCGGTTCGACCTCGAAAGCCCGGACGGGACGGGGGTGAGCGACCAGCAATGGGCGACCTTCGTCAGCGAGACGATTCTGCCGCGCTTTCCCGATGGAATCACCGTGCTGGAGGCGCGCACCTTTCGGGCGGCCCGGGCCACGGGCGAGCGGCTGGTCCTGATCGTCCACCCCAACACGCCGGACGCGACCGGCAAGGTCGTCGAGATCAAGACCCTGTTTTCAAAGCGCTTCGCCGGCGCCGCGGTGGACCACCTCGACTTCCCGGTGCGGGTGGTCGACTGATCCCCGCTCTCAGTCGCGGACCAGCCGCTCGGCGGTTTGTCCGAACGGCAAGGTCGCGGCGGACGGGCGCCATTCGCCGGTCGTCTCGTTCCGTCCCTGGAGCATGAAGCGGGGGTCCTTCTGCCGGGCCTCCTCGACCGCCATGCGGCTCAGGGTCCCGATCTTGCCGCCCTTGAGCCGGTTGACGATCACGCCGAGGCGGGTCTCGGGGAAGGCGCTCAGCATGTCGGCATCGCCGTCGCTGTCGCCGAACACGAGGAGCGGCCCGAAGCCGCGCTCGGCGACCATGGTCCTGCGGATCGCCTCGACCTTTCCGGGGCCCCAGGTGATCGGCCAGTCCGGCGCCGGATGCCAGTCCATGCGGCCGGCCACCTGCGCCATCCGGATGCCGAACACGCGGTCTTCCGGCAGGCCGTAGCCGTACCGGGGATCGCAGGCGAACACCTTTACCACCTCTTCGGCCGAAGCGCTGACCACGAACACGTCGATGCCCGCTCTCCGCAAGGCGTACTGAATCGCCGCGATTTCGGGCGTCAGGCGCAGGCCGTCCAGGTGGCGCTGCCGGACCACGCCCGCGCGGCCGGGCCGAGCCGCGGGACTGACGACCTCGATCCACGCCATGGCGCGACCCAGCCCCGCATCGTTGTTCCCGGCGGCGAGACGCTGAAGCTGCTCGGTCGTATTGCCGGCAAGGAAACCGACCACCCAGGCATCGCCGAACTGGTCGCCGAACGTGTCCACCAGGGCATTGTAGGCGAACAGCAGCTTGGCCCGCAGGCTCTGCAGGCGCTCGTCCTTGGCGAGGTCCGCATGGCGCTCGGCCGGGGCCGGCGTGCCGTAGCTGGCGGCGAGCGCGGCATAATCGGCATCGAGATCCGCGGCGAGGTCCGCGAACGCCACCGGCGTGCCCTGGATCGTGGTATAGGCCGCGGCGAGCGGCCCCTCGGGAACCGACAGCCGCACCACCTTGGCGAAATCCTCCGGCGCGAGCCGGAAGGCGAAGGTGTCGAGGAGGGTGAGGAGTAGCGTCTCCTCGCAATCGTTCATGATCGAGGTGTTGTCCCAGTCGAACACCGCGTAAGGCCGCCGCGCGGAATCATAGCCGGGGCTGCCGCGGCCATGGTCGCGCATCAGGCCGCGCAGCCGGGCGCGCAGGTCGGGCGCGATCTTGAGCGGCACGAGATCAGGCAGGACGACGGAGGACCCGGCGGCCATCGAAGCACCGGGCAACACGACCAAAGGCGCAGCGGCAAGGCCGGACAGGAAGGCGCGACGGTCCATGATCTCTCCCGGAGGCAAAGTGGTACCCGATCAGGAAAGCCATGGCCGGTGACACCGCAATGACGCCTGCCCTTGAGGCGGTGCGGGCGGCACCCCACTTGAGCAGCGGCCCTGCCGCCTCACCCGGATCTCCCCGCATGCTGTCCGACGCCTTTACCGCCTTCGCCCAGATTTTCTCGCCGCGCCTGCGCGGCGTGCTGCTGAAGGCGATCGCGCTCGCCGTCGGTCTGCTGATCGTGCTCGCGATCGGGCTCAATGTGGCGCTGAACCATCTGGTGGACATTCCCTCCTATCCCTGGCTGGAGACCACGCTCGCGATCGTGGCGGGGCTCGGCATCGTGCTCGGTGCGCTCTATCTCGTGCCCGCCGTGTCGTCTTTGGTCGCCGGCCTGTTCCTGGACGACGTCGCCGATGCGGTGGAGCGGGCGAGCTATCCCGGTATGCCTCCCGGCACGCCGCAGCCGATCGCCCGATCGCTGGCCTATACGGTGCGTTTCTTCCTGATCGTACTCGCGGTCAATCTGTGCGCCCTGATGCTGCTCCTCGTGCCGGGGGTGAACATCGTCATCTTCTTCATCGCCAACGCCTATCTGCTCAGCCGGGAATATTTCGAGCTGGCCGCGATGCGCCATGGCTCGCCGGCGGAGGCGCGCGCCCTGCGGCAGGCCAATGCGGTCACGGTGTTTCTCGCCGGCCTGCTGATCGCCCCGCTGCTGATGGTGCCCGTGCTCAATCTGGTGACGCCGATCTACGGCACCGCCTTCATGGTCCATCTTCACAAGCGCCTCGCCGGCCGGCGGCGCAGCCGGCTTATCGAAGGCGCCTGAGGCGGGTCAGACCGTCTTGTCCGGCCAGCGGCACAGATCGAGGATGGGACAGCGCGGGCAGTCCGGCAGGCGCGCCTTGCAGACATAGCGGCCGTGTAGGATCAGCCAATGGTGCGCGTGCAGCTTGAAGCGGTCCGGCACCCGCCGCTCCAGCGCCAGTTCGACGTCGAGCGGCGTCGCCCCCGGTGCGAGGCCGGTGCGGTTGGCGACGCGGAACAGATGGGTGTCAACCGCGATCGTCGGCAGGCCGAACGCGATGTTGAGCACGACGTTCGCCGTCTTTCGCCCGACCCCGGGCAGCGCTTCGAGCGCCGCGCGGTCGGGCGGCACCGCCCCGCCGTGCCGCTCCAGCAGCAGGCGCGAGAGCTCCACGACATTCTTCGCCTTGCCGCGATAGAGGCCGAGGGTCCGGATATAAGCCGCGACGCCGTCTTCGCCGAGCGCCAGCATCGCCGCCGGGTTCGGCGCGGCGGCGAACAGGCCGCGCGTCGCCTTGTTCACCCCGGTATCGGTCGCCTGGGCGGACAGCACCACCGCCACCAGAAGGGTGAAGGCGTCGGTATAATCCAGCTCGCCCTCGGGTTCAGGATCCCGCCGCGCAAACCGCGAAAACGCCTCCTCCACCTCCGCCTCGGACCAGATCGCGACGGTGCGCCCATGGACCGCCGCGGCGGCATTGGCGACCGCACGGCGGCGGGCCGGCCCCTGTGCGGTCGCGGCCTCGGCCTTCAGCCGCGCCGCCGCGCGCACCGCCCGCGGCTTGGTGGGCGGCTTGGCGGCCGACTCAGTGGCCGGCCTGGCGCCCGGCACGCCTTCCGGTTCGGCGGGTGCGACCGGCGATACGCCCGAACGGGTGGTCTTTCTGGCCATCGTCCCCGTATAATGAGGGTTATGATCAAGGCCAATGACCTGCCCTTCCCCGAGGATGGCGAACCCACGGTTTTCGCCACCGTCATGGCGCCGCACCGCTCGCTCTCACAGCGCGGCTTCGTGATCTTCATGCTGGCGATCGGCGGCGTGAGCTTCGCCTGCGGCCTGGTCTTCGTCTCGATGGGCGCCTGGCCGATCTTCGGCTTTTTCGGGCTCGATGTGGCGCTGGTCTATTTCGCGTTGCGGTCCAATTTCCGCGCCGCCGCCGCGCGGGAATTCATCCGCATCACCCCCAGCTTGGTCCAGGTCCGCCAGGTCTCCGCCCGCGGCAAGGCGCGCGACGTGGAGATGAACCCCTTCTTCACCCGCGTCGCCCGGCGCGACGTCGAGGAACTCGGCACGCTCGACCTGTCCCTGGTCTCGCGCAGCGCGCAGACCCCGGTCGGGATCCATCTCGGGCCGTGGCAGAAGACCGAACTCGCCGATCATCTCGGCGATGCCCTCGGCAAAGTGAAACGCGGCGTCACGCGCACGGTGTTCGACAGCTGATCCCGAACCCGCTGGTCCGCCCGAAGTCACCCGCTCCCCCGCGACATTGAGGCGACCGGTCGCGCCGCGCCGGCGTGGCGTTCGCCCTGCATTGTCGAGCTGTGCTGAACACGGTGTCGTCGATTGGGCGGCTACTCGCGACACCCATTCGCACCCATCCTTTGCTCTCCACCACGGGAGCGAAGATGGACAAAGTCATTCTCATCACCGGAGCCTCCAGCGGGATCGGCGCGGGCCTCGCCCGCGAACTCGGCGCCGCCGGGGCGAAACTCCTGCTCGGCGCCCGCCGGCTGGACCGCGTCGCGGCGATCGCCCGCGACATCACGGCGGCCGGCGGCACCGCCGAAGGGCGCGCCTTGGACGTCACCGACCGCCGGTCCATGGCCGCCTTCGCGCAGGCCGCCTTCGACACCTGGGGCCATATCGACGTCCTCATCAACAATGCCGGCATCATGCCGCTCTCGCCCTTGTCCGCCGGGAAACTGGACGAGTGGGAGCGCATGGTCGACGTCAACATCAAGGGCGTGCTCTGGGGCATCGGCGCGGTGCTGCCCGCCATGGAGGCGCGCGGCAGCGGCCAGATCATCAATATCGGCTCCATCGGCGCCCTGTCGGTGGTGCCGACTGCCGCAATCTATTGCGCGACCAAATTCGCGGTCCGGGCGATCTCGGACGGACTGCGCCAGGAAAGCCGGGCGATCCGCGTCACCTGCGTCAATCCGGGCGTCGTGGAGAGCGAACTCGCCGCGACCATCACCCATCCGGAGACCAAGGCGGCGATGGAGGCCTATCGCGCGGTCGCGCTTCAGCCGGCCGACATTGCGCGGGCCGTGCGCCACCTGATCGAGGCGCCGGACAGCGTCGACACCACTGAAATCACGATCCGCCCCACGGCGTCGCCGAACTGATCCGGCCGCGACGCAATGAACGACCGCGGCTTCGCCCCCCGGCGATCGGCACGCGGTCTCGGCGATCCGGAGCGTCCGCACCCCGCCTCGATCGCCGCCGGCCCAGGGTGCCGTCCAAATGACGTCCGCAACCCGAAAAAGGAGAGATCCGATGACGTTTGCTTTCAAGGACAAGACATTGGCGACCACCGGCCGCGGCCTGCTGCTCGCGCTCGCCCTCGTCGCGACCCTTGCGCCGGCGCGCGCCGGTTCGTCCGGCGCACCGGTAGAGACCGTGACGGCGCGGAACGAGGCCGTCGTGCGCGACGCCTTCGCGCACTGGGCGGCCGGCGGAAACGTCTTCACCATCCTGTCCCCGGACGTGGTCTGGACGATCCACGGATCCGGCCCGGTGGCCGGCACCTATCACGGCGTGAAAGATTTCATCGATCGCGCCTCCGCCCCCCTCGTCAGCCGCCTCGCGACCCCGATCACGCCGCGCGTCGAGGACATCTGGGCCGTCGGCGACACGGTGATCGTGCGCTTCGACGGATCGGCCACCACGACGTCGGGGGCGCCCTACCGCAACCAGTTCGTCTGGATCTTCCGGATGAAGGACGGCGCCGTGATCGAGGCCGAGGCGTTTCTCGATCTCGTCGCCTATCAGCGGGTCGTCGAGAACAACGCGCCGCGCCCGCGCTAGAGCCCGTTCGATCGATGCGAAGCGAGTGATTTGCCGATCGGGTCTTTCGGCCGGGTCGGATCAGACGCCAGACCGGCGGCGTCCCGCACGGGGGTTCCCGCGCGGGACGCGAAGGCCTGATCGCCGCGCCGGCCGGGCCCGTGAAATCGGGTGGGCATGCCCGTCCGTGTGTGGTGGGATATGCGCGATGAGACCGGGGAGATCCGCCGTGCTGGCCCAGGAGCCGTTCACCCTCGATGTGCCGAAATCCCTCGGCCCCCTGACGACGCCCGCGACACCGCTGGAAATCGCCGCCTGCGACTATGATGTGGTGCGCCGCGCCGTGGCTTATGTGACGACTCATGTCCGGCACCAGCCCGAGGTCGAGGACATCGCGCGGGCCAGCGGCGTGACCGCGCGGGCTTTGACCGATCTGTTCCGCCGCTGGTGCGGCCTCACTCCCAAGGCGTTTCTCCAGGCGGTCACGCTCGACCGCGCCCGCCGCGTGCTCGCGGAGAGCCCGAACGTGCTCGATGCCGCCCTCGAACTCGGGCTTTCCGGGCCGGGTCGGCTGCACGATCTGTTCGTGGTCCATGAGGCGATGTCGCCCGGCGAATGGAAAACCGGCGGCGCGGGGCTGGAAATCCGCTTCGGCTTTCACCCCTCGCCGTTCGGCACCGCGCTCGCCATGTCGAGCCATCGCGGCCTGTGCGGTCTCGCCTTCGCCGATGCCGGTGAGGAGACAGCGGCCTTCGCCGACATGACACGGCGCTGGCCCAATGCCACCTATGTCGAGGACCCCGCCACCACGCAGCCCCTCGTCCGCCGGATCTTCGACGCCGACGCCTGGCGCGAGGACCAGCCGCTGCGCATCGTCTTCATCGGCACGGATTTCGAGGTGCGGGTCTGGGAGGCGCTGCTGCGCATCCCGCTCGGCCGCGCCACGACCTATTCCACCCTCGCCGGCCATGTCGGCAGTCCGCGCGCCGCCCGCGCGGTGGGCGCCGCCGTGGGCCGGAACCCGATCTCCTTTGTCGTGCCCTGCCACCGCGTCCTCGGCAAGAGCGGCGACTTGACCGGCTATCATTGGGGCCTCACCCGCAAGCGGGCGATACTCGGCTGGGAAGCGGGGAAGGTCATCGGCGCGTGAGACGCCGCGGGACCGCTTGACCCGCGGGTTCGGGCACGGCACGAACGGGGCATGCGATCCACCCGCCTCCGCGCCACCGTTCTGCTCGTCCTCGCGGCGCTCGTCTGCGGTGCCGGCGCCGGTCCGGCGCGGGCGGTGGAGGGTTCGACGCCGCCCTACGAGGCCGACCTGCTGAAGCTCGCGGAACTCCTCGGCGGGCTGCATTATCTGCGGCCTTTGTGCGGCGTCTCGCCCGAGACCCAGACCTGGCGGCAGGAAATGCAAGGGCTCCTTGATGCCGAGCAGCCCTCGGACCCCCGCCGCGGCAAGCTGATCGCCGCGTTCAATCAAGGCTATACCAGCTACGCCCAGGTCTACCGCACCTGCACGCCCGCCGCCGCGCTCGCCGTTCAGCGCCAGATCGCGGAGGGCGCGCGGCTCGCCCACGAGATCGTGGTGCGTTACGGCGGGAATTGACCCTACGGCATTAACCCTTCGTTCAGAACTTGCGCGACGCGGCGTGCCGGCATGCTACTCATGGCGAGCCTTAGGGCAGTCAGGGATAGCCCTAGGGCTGTCCGCCCGCGCCGCAGCCAGGAGAAGCGCATCGTGTCGAGCACCGGCTTCGCCGCCCGCATCCGAGACATCTCCGATGCCGCGTCCGACGAGCGCCACGCCGCTTTGTCCTATCTCGACGACGCCTGGACCGAGGCCGTCCGCGACGGTCTCGACGAGGACAGCCTGGTGCAGGCGGCCCTGTTCACCGCCTTGCGCTCGCTGGTGGCGACCTATGGCGAGGAGCCCTGCGCCACTTATGTCGAGGGCCTCGCCGCCCGCATCCGCGCGGGGGAATACACGCTGGTGGGGCAGCGGCAATAGAGCGGTTTCGGCCAGGCGGCGCCGCCGTCTGACCCCCTGGCGCCTGATCCGATCCTGCTGAACGCGAGGATCGGAGCCTGCTCGAAATTCGCGATTGGTACAGGACGCCGCCACGGCGGCGCCGCTGCCTTCACCCCTCGTAATGGTCCGCCACGAGGCGATCCAGGAGGCGCACGCCCCAGCCCGACCCCCAGCTCTTGTTGATGTCGGTGCCCGGCGACGACATGGCGGTGCCCGCAACATCGAGATGCGCCCAGGGGGTCTTGTCGACGAAGCGCTGGAGGAATTGCGCGGCGGTGATCGAGCCGCCATGGCGCCCGCCGGTATTCTTCATGTCGGCGAAGCGGCTGTCGATCATCTTGTCGTATTCCGGCCCGAGCGGCATGCGCCACACCCGTTCGCCGGTCGCGGCGCCGGCGGCGGAGAGCCGGCCGGCCAGTTCGTCGTCATTCGAGAACAGCCCGGCATATTCCTGGCCGAGCGCGACCAAAATCGCCCCGGTCAGGGTGGCGAGGTCGACCATGGCGCGCGGCTTGAAGCGCTCCTTGACGTACCAGAGCACGTCGGCGAGCACGAGACGGCCCTCGGCGTCGGTGTTGATGATCTCGATCGTCTGCCCCGACAGCGAGGTGACGATGTCACCCGGCCGCTGTGCCGCCCCGTCCGGCATGTTCTCGACGCAGCCGATCACGCCGACCGCATTGACCTTCGCCTTGCGCGCCGCCAGCGCATGCATCAGTCCGGTCACGCAGGCGGCGCCGCCCATGTCGCCCTTCATGTCCTCCATGCCGGCGGCCGGCTTGATCGAGATGCCGCCGGTGTCGAAGGTCACGCCCTTGCCGATGAAGGCGACCGGCGCACTGTCCGCCGCCGCGCCGTTCCAGCACATGACGACGACGCGGCTTTCCTTGATCGACCCCTGCCCGACGCCGAGCAGCGCGCGCATGCCGAGGCGGTCCAGGTCCGCATCGCCGAACACCTCGACCTCGACGCCGACCGCGCGCAGCGCCTCGGCGCGGCGGGCGAATTCCGGCGGGTCGAGCACGTTCGGCGGCTCGTTGACGAGATCGCGGGCCAAAGTGACGCCGTCCGCGACCGCGTCGCGGGCGACCCAGGCGCGGCCGGCGGCGGCGGGATCCGCCACCTGGAGCGTCAGGACGAGGGGCGCGGGCTCCGTCTCGCCTTCCTTGCGGCGGGTCTTGTAGCGGTCGAACCGATAGGCGCGCAGCCGCGCGCCGAGGGCGATCTCGGCCGCCGCCTCGGCCGGCAAAGCCCGCCCGGGCGGATCGAGCAGCAGCGTCGCCTCGCGGGTGCCGGCCGGGATCCGCCCCGCCGCGAGCCCGCCGAGCCGCAGATGGTCGCTCTCCTTGAGATCGGCGGACTTGCCGACGCCAAGGATCACCAGGCGCGAGACGTCGAGCGGCTCCGGCGCCAGCATGTCGACGGCGGCGCCCAGCTTGCCCTTGAAGCGGTCCGCCTCCATGGCGCGGGCGATTGCGGACGACACCGGCTTCAGCAATTTCTGCGCCGCCCGGCCGAAGGCCAGCGTGTCGTCCGCGAGCGCGATCAGCACGCCCTTGGGAGCCGCGCCATGCTTGGCGAACTTGATCGTGACGGTCTCGGCCATGGAATCTCCGGAAGACGGCAAGGGGGACGGGCGCCGGGGCGCGGACCCTCTGTCTAATACGTTCGGAAGCCGGCGACAAACCGGGCGACAGAACGAGGCGCGCGCCGCCCCGATCGGCTCAGGCGCTGAGGCGGATATCCACCTCGCGCTCGACATAGCGCCACTCCTCGGTGCGGCGGAGCTTGTCGACCATGTCTTCGAACGCGCCGGCATGCTCGGGCGCGTATTCGAACCAGGTCAGGAAGTCGAAGGGCTCGCCGAGTTCGCGCGCATGATGCAGCCGTCGCGCGACGGCGGGCAGATAATCGAGGCCGATGCCGATATGGCGCGAGCGCTCCTCGAAAATGGCGCGGCGTTCGTCCTGGGCGAGATCCCACCAGGCCTGCGTCTTGCGGATCGGGATCAGCGCCGCGCGCGTCGCGGCGGCGCGCCCCAACCCCTCTTGCCGCGCCTTCAGCGCATCCGCCTCGGCACCGGTGGTGTAGCGCAGATTGCTCGTCGTTCCGGCGAGGATCCAGGCCGGCGCCGCACCTTCCGACATGGCGGCGGGCATGTCGGGCGCCGTGTGGACCGCGAGCCGGGCCGCGCCCGGCAGGGCATCGCCGATAACGGGCGAGATCCTGTCGATGCGCCACGCGCCCGAATGACCGGCGGAGAACAGGACGCGCAAGGGAGCAGGCATGAATCCAATATACACCGGCTTTTTGCGGCGCAAAAGACCAGCGCGCGCCGCAGCAAAGCCTGTGCCGGACGGCGCCGCGTCAGCCGGGGCCGCGTCAGCCGGGGCCGCGTCAGGCGGGGCCGTGGAAATCCAGCAGGGTGCGGGTCGGGAAGTCGTAATATTTCCCCGTCGTCGCGCAGCTCGGCAGGCACAGGCTCAGGATCGCGCCGGCGGCAGCCTCGGGAACCTCCAGCGCCATCGGGTCCTCTCCCGGAAACGCCTTTGCCCGCATGCGGGTGCGGATCGGGCCGGGATTGAACAGATTGACCTTCAGGTTTCCGGTCACCGTCTCGGCGGCCCAGGTCCGGCCGAGCGCCTCGAGCGCCGCCTTGGTGACCGTATAGGGCCCCCAATAGGCCCGCGCTTTATGCGCCGCCCCGGACGTGACGAACACCGCACGCCCGGCGGTGGACAGCCGCAGGAGCGGGTCGAGCGAGCGCACGAAGCGGTAATTGGCGGTCAGGTTGACGCTGACCGCCTGGTCGAAATCCTTGGGGTCGACATGGCCGAGCGGGGTGACCGGGCCGAGAATGCCGGCATTGCCCACGAACACGTCGAGCCGGCCATAGCGCTGGTAGAGCGCGGCGCCGAGCCGGTCGATCGCGTCGTAATCGGTGACGTCCAGCGGCACCAGGGTCGCGCTGCCGCCGGCCGCGCGGACGGCGTCGTCCACCTCTTCGAGGGCGCCCTCGGTGCGGCCGACCGCGACCACGTGAGCACCGGCACGCGCCAGAGCGAGGGTGGTGGCGGCGCCGATCCCGCGCGTGGCGCCGGTGACGAGGGCGATCCTGTCGGCGAGCGGCCGTTCGGTCATGGCAGGTTCCGGTTGGGCTGGAGCGCGGTCGGCGCCGAGGCCGGCCGGCCACGGCGAAGCGGCGCCCGCCGCTCCGCCCGCCGGCGCGGCGTCAGCTGGCTTCCGCGAGGAGCGAGAGCTGCTGCGAGGCGACCGCGCCCGCTTTGTCGGTGAGGGCGGTCGGATAATCGCCGGTGAAGCAATGGTCGGTGAATTGCGGCCGCGCCGGATCGCGCGCCTCGCAGCCCATGGCGCGGTAGACGCCGTCGACGGTGAGAAACGCCAGGCTGTCGGCGCCGATATAGCGGCGCATGCCCTCCAGATCGTGGGTGGCGGCGAGCAGCTTGTCACGGTCCGGCGTGTCGATGCCGTAATAATCCGGATGGGTGATCGGCGGGGAGGCGATGCGGAAATGCACCTCGCGCGCGCCGGCGTCGCGCATCATGCGCACGATCTTCACCGAGGTCGTGCCGCGCACCAGGCTGTCATCGACCAGGATGATGCGCTTTCCCGCCACCACCGAGCGATTGGCGGAGTGCTTCATCCGTACGCCCTGGTCGCGCACATTCTGGGTCGGCTGGATGAAGGTGCGGCCGACATAATGGTTGCGGATGATGCCCAGTTCGTAGGGAATGCCCGAAACCTGGGAGAAGCCGATCGCCGCCGGCACCCCGGAATCCGGCACCGGAACGACCACGTCGGCCTCCGCCGCGCTCTCCTCGGCCAGAACCTGGCCCATCATCTTGCGGACCTGATAGACCGAACGGCCGCCGACGATGGAATCCGGCCGGGCGAAATAAATATATTCGAAGATGCAGGGCCGCGCCTGCATCGGCGGGAAGGGCTTGTGCGACTGCACGCCCTCGTCGTCGATGACGATCACCTCGCCATTCTCGATGTCGCGCACATAGGTCGCGCCGATAATGTCGAGGGCGCAGGTCTCGGAGGCGAGGATATAAGCGTCGCCGAGCTGGCCGAGCACCAAAGGCCGGATGCCGAGCGGATCGCGCGCGCCGATCAGCTTCTTGTTGGTGAGCGCCACCAGCGAATAAGCCCCCTCGATGCAGCGCAGCGCGTCGATGAAGCGGTCGACGAAGCGCGCTTTGCGCGAGCGGGCGACGAGATGGAGGATCACCTCGGTATCGGTGGTCGACTGGGTGATCGCGCCGTCGCGCACCAATTGCTTGCGCAGCGTCAGGCCGTTGGTGAGATTGCCGTTGTGGCCGATCGCGAAGCCGCCGGCATCGAGTTCGGCGAACAGCGGCTGGACGTTGCGCAGCAGGGTTTCGCCGGTGGTGGAATAGCGCACATGGCCGACCGCGGCCTGGCCGGGCAGTCGGTCGATCACCCGGGCGTCGGAAAAGGTGTCGCCGACGAGGCCGAGGCGGCGCTCGGAATGGAAGCGGCGGCCGTCATAGGCGACGATGCCGGCGGCTTCCTGGCCGCGATGCTGGAGCGCATGCAGGCCGATCGCCGCGATCGCCGCCGCGTCCGGATGGTTGAACACGCCGAAGACGCCGCATTCCTCGCGCAGCCGGTCGCCGTTCAGATCGGCATCCCAGTCGCCCGCGCCGGCGCCTTGGCCGAACGCGCCCTGATCCCCGCTCGCATGGTCCATTTCGGGTCCTCCGCTCGCCGGCTACTGGCCGGCGCCGCGCGTGCTTTCCAGCAATTGGTCGAATCCCTGGCGATCTCCGCGGCGGTAGCCGGAATTTCCGCCCGCATTCGCGGCCGGTCCCGTCGCAACCGTCGTGCCTCCCGCGCTGCCGCCGGTGCTTCCCCCGTCGCTGCGCTGTCCGCCCGGCACGGCGCCCGGAACGGTTCCCGGCGCGGCAGGCGTTTCCCCGTCTTCGCCGGGTGTGCGTCTCAGCCGCTTGAGAATGGTGTTCTCCGGGTCGTCCGGCAACAGGGAGACCAACCAATTTCCCGTGTTCTGCAGCACCGGACGCGATTTGGCGTTCAGCGCCCACGGCGGCTGGCTCTTTTCCGGCACCAGCCAATTGAAGAACAGGAAGGCCACCACCATGACCAGAAGGCCGCGGGCGAGGCCGAACAGGAAGCCGAGCGTGCGATCGAGCGCGCCGATCCGGCTGTCGAGGACGATGTCCGATATGCGGGCGCTGATGATCGACACGATCAAAAGGGTGCCGAGGAACAGAATTCCGATGGTCACGGCCAGCGCGACCGTGTCCTGGGTGACGTATTGCTTCGTCACCGGCAAAAGCTGGGGATAGAAATACACCGCCACCCCGGCCGCAGCGACCCAGGACACGATGCTGAACACTTCGCGGAGCAGCCCCCGCACCATGGCGAGCAGCCCGGATACGAGCATGACCCCGATGACGATCAGATCCAGCAACGTCACAGGCATGGGCGCGGCAGACCTTCCGATTGGACCGCCGGAGAATCAGCGGGACGGCAAACCCATAATGCCACGGACTGCCTGTCGACGGGACCTATAGCCTGCGGCGCCTGCGGCGTCATCCCTCTGACATCGGTCAGCCCTCCGTCCGCGACATCGCAGCCCTGCGCGGCGCGCGGGCGGCGATGGCGGCGACCAAGGCGGCCAGCGACGTCACCGTTTCCGTGCGGATCGCGCCGTCGGCGGCGTCCGCCCCGGCCGGCGGCATCACCGCCTGCGTAAAGCCGAGCTTGGCCGCCTCCTTCAGGCGGGCCGGCGCCTGCGACACCTGGCGCACCGCGCCGGTCAGGCTGACCTCGCCGAAATAGACCGCGTCGGCCGGCAGAGCCGCGCCGGTGAGGGAGGAGACGAGTGCACCCGCGACCGCGAGATCCGCCGCCGGCTCGCCGATCTTCAGGCCGCCGGCGACGTTGAGATAGACGTCGTGGCCGCCGAGCCGCACACCGCAGCGCGCATCCAGCACCGCCAGGACCATGGCGAGGCGATTGGAGTCCCAGCCGACCACGGCGCGGCGCGGCGTGCCGAGACTCGAGGGCGCGACCAGCGCCTGGATTTCCACCAGGATCGGCCGGGTGCCCTCCATGCCGGCGAACACCGCGGTCCCCGGCGCGCCCGAATCGCGGTTCGAGAGAAACAGCTCGGAGGGGTTCGCGACTTCGGAGAGGCCCCGCCCGGTCATCTCGAACACGCCGATCTCGTCGGTCGGCCCGAACCGGTTCTTCTGCGCCCGCAGGATGCGGAACTGATGGCCGCCATCGCCCTCGAAGGACAGCACCGCGTCCACCATGTGCTCGACCACCCGCGGCCCGGCGATCTGGCCGTCTTTGGTGACGTGCCCGACCAGGATGACGCAGGCGCCGGTCTGCTTGGCATAGCGCACCATGAGCTGCGCCGAGGTCCGCACCTGGGTCACCGTGCCGGGCGCGGATTCGACCGTGTCGCTCCACATGGTCTGGATCGAATCGATCACCACCAGCCGCACCGGCGGGCCGGCGGCGAGGGTGGCGAGGATGTTCTCGGCATTGGTCTCGGCGGCGAGGCCGACATCCGCCCCGCCGAGGCCGAGCCGCCCGGCGCGCAGCCGCACCTGGTCGACCGCCTCCTCGCCCGAGACATAGACGACGCGATGCCCGCCCGCGGCGAGCGCGGCGGACGCCTGGACCAGAAGGGTGGATTTGCCGATGCCCGGATCGCCGCCCAGCAGCAGGATGGAGCCCGGCACGAAGCCGCCGCCGGCGACGCGGTCGAGTTCACCGATCCCGGAGACGAGACGCGGCGGCGGGGTGCCGGCACCGGTCAGGCTTTCGAGGGCGACGGCGCGGCCACGCCGGCCGGACCGCTGCGCGGCCGGCACCGATGCGGCGACCTCGGGCTCCTCGGCGATCGTGTTCCAGCCGCCGCACGCCTCGCACTTGCCCAGCCAGCGGTTATAGACCGCCCCGCAGGACTGGCAGGCGAAAGTGGGCGCGCGTCTGGCCATCGATGCTCCGGCCTGCCGTGCAGGCACCGCGCTCGTGCGCGAACCTCGCTGCGGAAGCTTCAAACGCCCGTTCAGGCTGATCCCGGACGGGCGGACGCCGCCCGGGCAAGACCCGCCCCCCTCAGCGCGGGGCGAGAATCATGATCATCTGCCGGCCTTCCAGCATCGGCTCGGCTTCGACCTTGGCAAGGGTGGACACGTCCTCGCGCAGCTTCTGAAGCAGCTTGAAGCCGAGGTCCTGGTGCGCCATCTCGCGACCGCGGAAGCGCAGCGTGACCTTGACCTTGTCGCCTTCCTCGAAGAACCGCTGCATGGAGCGCATCTTCACGTCGTAATCGTGGCTGTCGATGCCGGGGCGGAGCTTGATCTCCTTGACCTCGACGACCTTCTGCTTCTTGCGCGCCTCGCTGGCCTTCTTCTGGTTCTGATATTTGAAGCGGCCGTAATCGAGGATCTTGCAGACCGGAGGCTGGGAATTGGGAGCGATCTCGACCAGATCCAGCCCGGCCTCCTGGGCCAGGACCAGAGCGTCACGGATTGCCATGACCCCTCTGTTCTGCCCCTCATTGTCGATGAGCTGGACGTCGCGGACGCGGATCTCCTCGTTAACGCGCGGTCCGTCTTTCTCCGGCGCGACGGGTCTCATAGGGCGGCGAATGGCGTGTATCTCCTCTGCCATTGAACTCCGCTCGATCCCGGCGGGGAGGCAGCGCCGAGCGGCGGACAGCCGTCGCGCCCCGCGAAACAGCCGGGTGAGCAGAACGTGAAGATCGTGACTATTGGTCGCGAAGTCAATGTCCTGCCGCCATTTCGCCGCGCCTTCCGTCGCGCGGCCGCCGCACCGGGGCGCATCAGCCACAGTTCAGCCGCCTTCCGGCTGCAACGAAACGGTTCGGAATCGCCGGGCCGCATCGGCTGCGGCGCCGCCACAGGTGCCTGTCATGGCCGCTCGCTTCGCTTTCCTCGGCTGGTCGTCCGCGCGCCTCTCGGCGGGCGCCGCCGCCTTGGTCGCGCTGGCTGCACCGGCGCTCGCCGATGGCGCCCTGACGGCGAAATACGCGCTGTCGGTCGCCGGGATCGAGGTCGGCCGCGCCAGCCTGATCGTCCGCACGACCGGGGCGAGCTATGAAATGGCGGGCACCGGCCGGGTCTCCGGCATCCTGCGGGCGGTGTCCTCCGGCAAGGGCAGCGCTGCCGCGCGCGGGACCTTGGTCGGCGGCCGGCCGGCCCCCCAGGTGTTCGCCGCGAACACCCAGGCGGACGGCAAGGACGAGGCGATCCGCATCGGCTTTTCCGGGCCGATGATCAAGGAACTGGACGTCGCGCCGCCGACCAAGCCCCTGCCCGACCGGGTGGAGCTGACCGAAGCCCACAAGATCAACGTGATCGATCCGATGACCGGCGCCTTCGTCGTCGTGCCCCCCGGCGCCGATCCGCTCTCCGAGGCCGCCTGCACCAAGGCGATCCCGATCTTCGACGGCCGGCAGCGCTTCGACGTCACCCTCAGCTTCGTGCGGATGGACAATGTCGAGGCCGAGAAGGGATATTCCGGCAAAGCGGTGGTCTGCCGGGTCGGCTACGTGCCGGTCGCCGGCCACCGGCCCGCCCGCTCGACGGTGAAATACATGCAGGCGAACAAGGACATGTATGTCTGGCTGGTGCCCATTCCCGGCACCGGCCTGATGGCGCCGTTCAAGATTTCCATCGCCACCATGATCGGCACCGCGATCCTGGAAGCCACCAGCTTCGAACTCGCCCCGCAAACGGCGACGGTGCCGGTCAGCACCCCGACGCGGTGAGGAATCCGCTACCTTTTGTCCACACCCACTAGCGGTAGTACGGGGCGAAACGGGAACATACGGCGAAGCACGATTCGACCGCGATTCGTTCTAGACTCGTTCCAGCACGCATCCCGCGCGCCGACACCCCCGCGGCGATCTCGGCCCAAGGCGTCGTTGACACCTTACCTGCCGCCAGTGTTCCCTGGGGGCGCGCGTGGGGGTCACGCCAGAGGATGTCATGGCGAAAAAGCGAACGGGCGAGCAGGAGGCGACACTCTCGTCTCCCCGCGGCGTGAAGTCACTTGCCGAAGCGAAAGCCTGGATGGCGGCGCGCGGCATCACCGAGATCGAATGCACGGTGCCCGATCTGGCCGGCGTCGCCCGCGGCAAGATCATGCCCTCGTCCAAATTCTTCTCCTCGCCGGTGATGAACCTGCCGCTGTCGATCTTCTTCCAGACCATATCGGGCGAATATCCCGATTATGAGGGCCTGGTGGATTCGGTCGTGGCGGATTCCGACCTCGTCATGGAGCCGGACTTCTCCACCCTCGCGACCGTCCCCTGGGCGCAGGATCCCACGGCCCAGATCATCCACAACGCCTATCACCGCGATGGGCGGCCGGTGGAACTCGCGCCACGCCAGGTACTCAAGAGCGTGCTCGGCCTCTATGCCAAGCGCGGCTGGAAGCCGGTGGTGGCGCCGGAGATCGAATTCTATCTGGTCGAGCCGAACACCGACCCCGATTATCCCCTGAAGCCCCCCGTCGGGCGCTCGGGCCGGCCGGAGATCGGCCGCCAATCCTATTCGATCCAGGCGGTGAACGAGTTCGATGCGCTGTTCGAGGACATCTACGATTATTCCGAGGCCCAGGGCCTCGAGATCGACACGCTGATCCACGAAGACGGCGCCGCGCAGATGGAGATCAATCTGCGCCACGGCGACCCGCTGGAACTGGCCGACCAGGTGTTCCTGTTCAAGCGCACGATTCGCGAGGCGGCGCTCGGCCACAAGATCTACGCCACCTTCATGGCGAAGCCGATCGCCAACGAACCGGGCAGCGCGCTGCATATCCACCAGTCGGTGGTTTCCGCCGAGACCGGCAAGAACATCTTCTCCGACGAGGACGGCGATCCCACCCCGGAATTCTTCTCCTTCATCGCCGGGCACCAGAAATACCTGCCCTCGGTGATGTGCATCCTGGCGCCCTATGTGAATTCCTACCGGCGCCTGACGCGCGATTCGATGGCGCCGATCAATGTCCAATGGGGCTATGACAACCGCACCGCGGGCCTGCGCGTGCCCCCGGCCCCGCCGGCCGCCCGGCGGCTGGAAAACCGCGTCCCGTCTTCGGACGCCAACCCCTATCTCGTGATCGCCGCCTCGCTCGCCTGCGGCTATCTCGGCCTGGTGAAGGGCCTGCGCCCGACCGAGCCGCTCGAAGGCGACGCCAAGAATCTCGATTTCGACCTGCCGCGCGGCCTGCTCGAGGCGGTCGCCGCCTTCGAGGAGAACGAGGATCTCTCCGAAGTCCTCGGCCGGAGCTTCGTGACCACCTATTCGGCGGTGAAGCAGGCGGAGTTCGAAACCTTCATGCGGGTGATCTCGCCCTGGGAGCGGGAATACCTGCTCCTCAACGTATGAGCCGCGCCGGCGGCGCCTGACCGCGGCCCGATCCATGAGCCGAACCGGCCACCCCGAATCCTGGTATGCCGCGACGGCGGAGAGCCTGCCGGCGCAGCCGCCGCTGCGCGGCGCGGTGACGGCCGACGTCGCCATCGTCGGCGCCGGCTTCACCGGCCTGTCGGCGGCGCTGCACCTCGCCGAAGCCGGCCTCAAGGTCGTCGTGCTGGAGGCCGGGCGGATCGGCGGCGGCGCGTCCGGGCGCAATGGCGGGCAGATCCATTCCGGCCAGCGGCGCGATCAGAATTTCCTCGAACAGGCCGTCGGCCGCGACGATGCCCGCACGCTCTGGACCCTGGCCGAGGAGGCGAAGGCGCTGGTCGCCGACCTCATCGCCCGCCACGCCATCGCCTGCGACTACCGGCCGGGCCTGATCATCGCCGACCACAAGGCGCGCTACGTCGCGCAGACCCATGCCTATGCCCGGCATCTCGCCGACACCTACGGCTACGACCAGATCGAGCCGCTCGACCGCGCCCAGATCCAGGCCCTCGTCGGCGCGCCGTCTTATTATGGCGGCGCGCTCGACAAGGGCGCGGGCCACCTGCACCCGCTCAATTTCGCCCTCGGGCTCGCCCGCGCCGCCATGGCGGCCGGCGCGACGTTCCACGAAGGCACCCGCGCGGTCGGATACGAGGACAGCCACGGTCTGCATATCGACACCGCCGAGGGCGGCCGGGTCGACGCCCAATTCCTGCTCCTGTGCGGCAACGGCCTGATGGACGGGCTCGACCGCACGGTCGACGAGCATGTCATGGCGATCAACAATTACATCGCCGTCACCGAGCCGCTGGGCGCGCGCGCCCGCGGCCTGATCGCGAACGGCGCGGCGGTGGCGGACAGCCGCTTCGTGGTGAATTATTTCCGCCTCACCCCGGACGACCGCCTGCTGTTCGGCGGCGGCGAGAGCTACCGGCGCGGCCTGCGCGCCGACGTGCCCGGCTTCGTGAAGCCGTTTCTGCTGCGGATCTTTCCGCAGCTCGCGGACGTCCGGCTGGACTATGGCTGGGGCGGCACGCTCGGCATCACCATGACGCGCCTGCCCTTCGTGCGGCGGCTGTCGGACCATGTCCTGGTCGCGGCCGGCTATAGCGGCCAGGGCGTCGCGATCGCCCCGCTCTACGGCAAGATCCTCGCCGAGGCGATCGCCGGCCAGATCGGCCGGATGGACGTGCTGGAGCGCCTGCCGGTGCCGCGCTTCTTCGGCGGCACCGCTTTGCGCTATCCGCTCCTCGTCGCCGGCCTGACCTATTACGCGCTGCGCGACCGGATCTGAACGTCGGCGCGGCGTCAGGCCGGGGCGAACTTGAACACCGTCCGCTCGCCCTCGCCGTGCCAGGTGAGCCGCATCGGGGTGCCGATCGCGGGGGCCTGCGCCGCTTCGATCTGGGCGAACACGCGCGGCCCTTCCGCCAGCGCGACGAGGCCGAGCAGATAGGGCACCTCCGCCTCGAAGCCCGGCGCCGGCACGTGGCAGAGCGAGCAGGCGACGAGGGTCCCGGCGCCGCTCGCCTCGCGCCATTCGGTCTCGCCCGGGTCGCTATAGAGGCTCAGCGGGCGGGGATAGAATTGGTAGCGATCCGCCGCCGGGTCGTATTGCAACAGAAACCGCCTGTCCCGGACCGCGTCCCAGAACGGTGCGGTGAGCTGTGTCGGCTTGATCGCCGGCTTCGGCTTGGTCATGCGCCTCGCTCCAAGATCAACACGTTGCTGCAGCCCCAGTTTCGGGCGTACTGGATGACGCCGATGCCGGTCACCATGGCAGTGTCGGTCCGCGCCACCTGCCGCGGTCCGGCTTCGCCGCGCAACTGGCGCAGCGCTTCGATAAGATTGACGCCGCCGCCCGCGAGCCCCGGCTGGCCGGCGGAGATCTGCCCCCCGCCGGTATTGATCGGCAGGTCGCCGCGCGGGCCGATATCGTGCGCCGCCAGGAAGGCCGACGCCTCGCCGGGACCGCAGAAGCCGATCTGCTCCAGTTGCAGGATCAGCGCGATATAGAAATCGTCGTAGGGGTGGAAGCTCTGGATGTCGCCGGCGGTCATGCCGGCATCCCGCAGCGCCTGCGGCCCGACCCGGGAGAAGCCGGTGACGGTGATGTCGTCGATGTCCTGCCGGGGATCGAAATTGACCATCTCGCGATAGGCCACGGGATGGACGAGCGTGTCGAAGCCCATCGCCCGCGCGCGGGCGGTGGAGGTCACGAGACAGGCGTTCGCGCCGTCGCAGCGCATGACGCAGTCGAGGAGGCGCAGCGGATCGGAGATCATGCGGGAGGCGAGATAATCGGCTTCCGTGATCGGCACCCGCAGCTTTTCGCACGCTTTGTCGTTGCGCACCGCGCCGGCGCGCTGGGCCACCGCGAGCCGCGCCATGCCGGGGTCGGGCGAGCCGTATTTCGCGGCATAGGCCGAGGTCAAAAGCCCGAACGAGATCGGCAGCGCGCCATAGCCGAGCGGATCGCAGAATTCCTCGCGATAGCCGCTCTGACGGGTGACGAATTTGGTGGAGGGGGCGTCGGCGGCGATGCACAGCACCATTTCGCACAGCCCGGCCTGGATCGCCGCGCCGGCCCGCACCAGATTGCCGATCACCGAGCCGCCGCCGATCTCGCTCGCCTGGCACCAGGCGAGTTCGAGCCCGAGGGCGTCGGCCATCATATTGGTCCAGAAGGCATTGTGGGCCTCGGCATTGGCCAGGGTCGAGGCCATGCCGTCGATCTCGGCGCGCGCGACGCCGGTGCTGCGCAGGAGGTCGCGCGTCACCTCGCCGGCCAGCTCGAGAGCGGTCTTGCCGCTCTTGAGTTCCAGCTTGGTGTCGGCGCATCCGATGACCGCGATCTCGCGATTCTTCAGCCAGGACATGCGCGGCGCCGCCTATTGCGCGGTGATGCCGGCGGCATCGACCACCGGCTTCCAGCGCTTCGTCTCGCTCTCGATGAGCGCGCCGAAGGCCTGCGGCGTGGACAGGTCGAGCGAGACGCCGAGCGCCTTCAGCCGCTGCTGGGACTTCGGATCAGTGAGCGCGGCATGAATGTCGGCATTGAGCTTCGCGAGGATGGCCGGCGGGATCTTCGCCGGGCCGAGAATGCCCCACCAATTCACCACCTCATAGCCGGGCAGGCCGGACTGGGCGACGGTCGGAACGTCGGGCAGGGCCGCCTCGCGTTTCGGCGAGGTCACGGCGATCGCCCGCACCTGGCCTTTCTGGATTTGCGGCAAAGCGCCGATCAGGCTGTTGAAGGACAGGGGGATATGGTTGCCCATCAGCGCGGTGAGGGAGCCGGCGTCGCCCTTGAAATGGATCGGCTCCATCTTCACCTTGGCCTCGCGCGCGAACAATTCGCCCGCCAGATGGACCGTCGTGCCGTTGCCGGCCGTGCCATATTGCAGACCGCCGGGCGTCTTCTTGGCCTCGGCGATCACGTCGGCCACGGTCTTGAGCGGCGAATCCTTAGGCACCAGGATGACGTTGCCGGCGGCGACCAGCACCGAGATCGGCGTGAAATCCTTCAGCGTGTCGTACGGCACGTCCTTGTAGATCAACTGGTTGAGCGCGTGGCCGCCGGCCACCACCAGCATCGTGTGGCCGTCCGGCTTGGCGGCGACGAGATCGCGCGAGGCGACGATGCCGCCCGCGCCGGGCTTGTTCTCGACCACGACCGGCTGGCCCCACATGGTTTCGAGCTGCGCCGCCATCAGCCGGGCGACGAGGTCGAGCCCGCCGCCGGCGGAGAACGGCACCAGGATCCGCGACGGCTGGGTGGTGAAGGTGTCGCTGGCCTTCGCCGGCGCCCCCGACAAGGCCAGCGCGACGGCGCCGGCGAGCGCGAGAAGCTTCCGCATGGTTGGTCCTCCCTCTGTGTCGTCAGTCGACGATAATTTTCTTGTCTTCGAGCGCGGCGATTTCGGCCGCGCCCATCCCGAGCAGGCCGCTGAGGATTTCGTGCGTGTGCTGGCCCTGGACCGGCGGCGCCGCATAGACGTCGAGCGGCGTGCCGGACAGGCGCATCGGCGAGGCGATCAGCGGCACCGTTCCGCCGCTGGCATGGGTCGCCGCCACGACGAGGCCGCGGGCGGCGACGTGGGGATCGGCGAACACGTCGGACACCGCATTGATCGGGCCGGCGACGAGGCCGTTCGCTTCGAGGTCGTCCAGCCAGGCCTGCTTGGTGCGCGCGACGAACTTCGCCTCGAGCTGCGGGATCAGGCGCGCGCGGTTGCGCACCCGCGCTCCGTTGGTGGCGTAGAGCGGATCCGTCCCCAGCTCCGGCAGCCCGACCAGAGCGGCGAGCTTGCGGAACTGCGCGTCGTTTCCGGCGACCAGGACGATATGCCCGTCCGAACAGGCGAACACCTGGGACGGCACCACCGAGGGCGCGCCGGTGCCGAAGCGCTGCGGGTCCTCGCCCGAGACCAGATAATGCATGCCCTGGTGGGACATCGCGGCGACCTGGGCGTCGAACATCGAGATGTCGATATGCTGGCCGGTGCCGCCGCGCGCATCGCGGGCGAACAAAGCCGAGACGACGGCGGTCGCCGCATAGCTGCCGGCGATCAAATCGGAGAGCACGAAGCCGACCTTGATCGGCCCGCCCCCGGGCGCCCCGTCGGGATGGCCGGTGACGCTCATGACGCCGCACATCGCCTGGAGCAGGGTGTCGTAGCCCATGCGGTGGCGGTTCGGCCCGGTCTGGCCGAAGGCGGTGATCGAGCAATAAATCAGGCGCGGATTGCGGGCGGACAGGCTGGCATGATCGAGCCCGTAGCGGGCGAGATCGCCGACCTTGAAATTCTCCATCACGACGTCCGACCGGTCCGCGAGGTCGCGGACGATCGCCTGCCCCTCGGCGCTGGCGATGTCGACGGTGATCGACTTCTTGTTGCGGTTGACGCTGAGATAATAGGCGGATTCCTTGGTTTCCGCCCCGTCCGCATCCTTCAGGAAGGGCGGTCCGAGCTTGCGCAGGTCATCGCCCCGCCGCGGCTGCTCGACCTTGATCACCTCGGCGCCGAGATCGCCGAGCATCTGGGTCGCCCAGGGGCCGGAAAACACCCGGGTCAGATCGAGGATCCTGATTCCCTCGAGCGGCCGCATCGTCATGAACGCCTCGCAATCGGGGCGCCGGGCGCCGGGAGGGGAAACGGGAAAGCCGGGCACCGCGCGGGCCACCCAAGGCGTTCCGTGGTCGTTTCCCGATTTCCTCCCAGCGCGACGGCGCTCTGTTTCTTCATTGTGAAATCATAATTCTCAATATCAAATCGACTTTGCGATGCAAGCCAAAATGACGCCGAGCGGCGGATCGGCGCCCGCCGACGGTCATTAAATAATTGATTTTGTTTTGTTTTATTGGCGCTGCCAAAAATCTTCGCCGGGCCATTTTCGCCTGCCCTTGACATAAGTTCCCACATTATGAACTGTTATTCGCGATACAGAAACGCGCTGCGGCCGCATCCCGGACCGCCGGCGCAGCAGGAAACCGCCGCGCCCATGAAGTCTCTCGCCGACAGAAGCATCGCCATCATCGGCTATGCGGAAGCCAGGAACGTTCGCGGCAGCGGCCGCAGTGCCCTCGACCTCGCGGCCGAAGTGCTGGCCGGGGCGCTCGCCGCCACCGGCCTCGAGCGGACCGCGATCGACGGCCTCGCCTGCACCCAGGCCATGTCGGAAGCGGGCAATCCGTTCTGGAGCACGCTCATGGCCGAGACCCTCGGCCTCTCGCCCACCTGGTGCCAGACCACCGATCTCGGCGGCTCGTCGAATATCGGCAACATCGCGCGCGCCGCCGCCGCCATCCAGGCCGGGCAATGCGAGATCGCGGTCTGCATCGGCGCCGATGCGGTCTCGACCCAGGATCTGTCGCATCAGGTCGGCCACCGCACGGAATTCTGCGACCCGCTCGGCTATGCCGGCCCCCTGGTCGCCTTCGGCCTCCTCTCCTCGGCTTATGCCGATCGCTACGGCATGCCCGATGCGGCGCTGGCGAAGCTCGCCGTGGCCCAGCGCCGCGGCGCGCTGGACAATCCCAATGCCAGCGCGGTGCTCCGCAAACCGCTGACGGAAGAGGAGTATCTTGCCTCGCGCATGGTGTGCGACCCGCTTCGCCTGCTCGATTGCGTGATGCGCTGCGACGGCGCCAGCGCCTTCGTCGTGACCTCGACGGCGACCGCCCGGCGCCTCGGCGCGGCCCGCCTGGTCCATCCGATCGCCTATCGCGAACGGGTTAATTTCGACCCGCGCGACACGATCTCCGACATCACCATCTCGGGCTTTTCCGAGGTCGGCCCGCGCGTGCTGGCCGATGCCGGGCTGAAGCCGTCCGACATCCACATGCTCCAGCCCTATGACGATTTTCTGATCGCCGTTCTCCTGCAACTGGAACAGATCGGCTTCTGCGGGCCCGGCGGGTCGCAAGCCTTCCTCGCCGAGCGGTCGCTCGGCTATGACGGCGACCTGCCGATCAATACCGGCGGCGGCCAGGTCTCGGCCGGCCAGCCGGGGCTCGCCGGGGGCGGCGTCAATCTCAGCGAAGCGGTGCGCCAGTTGTTCGGCGAGGCCGGCCCGCGCCAGGTTGGGCGGCACGGCAATGCGCTCGTGACCGGCATCGGCGTCCTGCCTTATGCCCGCAACTGGACCTCCAGCAACGCCCTCGTTTTGGAGCGCGGCGCATGATCCCGGCGCCCGGAGCGCCGGAGGCGCTCGCTTTTGCCGCCGCCGGCCTGACCGTCGGCGCGCTGTTCCGGCAGCAGGCCGCCGCGGCGCCCGACCGGCCGGCGATCGCCCAGGACGGGGTCTGGATGTCCTACGGCGAACTCGACGCCCGCGTGAATCGCCTCGCCCACGGTCTCGCCGCGCGCGGCCTGACCCGCGCGGGCGTGCTCGCCATCGTCTCGGAGAACCGGCGGGAGCATCTCGAAGTCCAGCTCGCCGCGGCCAAGCTCGGCCTCGTCGTGGCCTGCCCGAACTGGCGCCAGTCGGTCGAGGAATTGCGCCATTGCCTCGGCACGTCGGGCGCGACTTTGGTCTTCGCCTCCGAGCGGTTCGCGGAGAAGGCGGCGCAGGCGGCCGGCACGGTGCCCATCCTGTTCGGCGGCGCCTATGAGGCGCTGCTGCGCACCGGTGCGGACAGCGCGCCGCCGCTGCTCGCCGCGCCCGAGGATCCGCTCCTCATCCTGTTCACCAGCGGCACGACGGGCTTTCCCAAGGGCGCCGCCATCAGCCATCGCGCCATGGTCGCGCGCACCTGGATGGCGCTGCTCGACGAGACCCTGTTCCCCACCCGCACCTTCGTCTGCTGGGCGCCGCTGTTCCACATGGCGGGGGCCGACAACGCCCTCGGCATGCTGATGCTCGGCGGCCGGGTGCGGATGATGGAGGGGTTCGACGCCGAGGCGCTGGCCGAGATCCTCGGCCAGGAGGAGATCGGCCTGCTCTCGCTCGGGCCGGGAACGGTCGAGCCGCTGATCGCCGCGCTGCGGGGGCGGCCCGCCAAGGTGCGCGGCGTCGCTTTGGTCGGCGCCATGGCCGACCTCGTGCCACCGGCCAGCATCGCCGAAATCACCGGCCGCCTCGGCGCCCCGTTCCGCAACACGTTCGGCTCCACCGAGACCGGCCCCGCGCCGGCGAGCCGCGGGCGGATCCCGGTCGGCGTCGCGCCCGCGCGCTTCTCCAAGACGCAGAGTTCCTTCTGCCTGCTGCGCCTCGTCGATCCCGACGGGGTCGACGTCCCGGACGGCGCGCCGGGCGAGGTTCTGGTCCGCGCGCCGAGCCTGTTCTCGGGCTATTGGCGGCTGCCGGACCAGACCGCGGAGGATTTCCGCGACGGCTGGTTCCACATGGGCGACGTCATGGTCCGCAACCCGGACCGCACCCTCGATTTCGTCGACCGGCGCAAATATCTCATCAAATCGGGCGGCGAGAACATCTATCCGGCCGAGATCGAGCGCCTCTTGATGGCGCGGCCCGAGATCGCCGAGGCGGTGGTGGTGCGCCAGCGCGATACGCGCTGGGGCGAAGTGCCGGTCGCCTTCGTGGTGGCCCGCGATTCCGGCCTCACCGAGGATGGCGTGATCGCCATGCTCCGCGGCCGGATCGCCCCTTTCAAGGTGCCGAAGCGCATCCATTTCCTTGAAGAGACCGATCTGCCGCGCTCGGTGACGGGGAAGGTGCGCCGGCAGGACCTCGAGGCTCGGCTCGGCGCCCCGCGCCAGGACCCGTCTCGCGACCCGCAAATCCAAGAAAACACGACAGGGAGGACAGGATGACGGTATTCCGCAGGCGATTCGCTCTGGCGGCGGCAGGCGCCGCGCTGGTGGCCGCTTTGGCTTTCGCCGGCCCGGCGAAGGCGGACTATCCCGACCGCGCGGTGAAGATCGTGGTGCCGTTCGCGGCCGGCGGCGGGGTGGATCTGCTCGCCCGCGTCATCGCCGCCGAGCTTCAGAAGGTGAACGGCCAGCCGTTCGTGGTCGAGAACCGGGGCGGCGCGGGCGGCAGCATCGGCATCGGCGCGGTGGTCCGCGCCCAGCCGGACGGCTACACTTTGCTGATCACGTCGGACGCGGTCGTGACCAATCCGGCGGTCTATAGCCCGCCGCCCTTCGACCCGACCAAGGACCTCGCCGCGATCACGGAACTCGGCACCACGCCCAATCTCATCACGCTGAAGCCGGATTCGCCGATCCGCAGCCTGTCGCAGCTGATCACGGAATCGAAGGCGCAGCCGGAAAAATACACCTATGGCAGCGGCGCCCAGGGCGCCTCGCCGCATCTGATGGTGGAGCGGCTGCAGAAGCTCGGCGGCTTCAAGCTGCTGCATGTGCCCTTCCCCGGTGCCGGCCCGGCCACCCAGGCGGTGCTCGCCGGAACCACCGACATGAACACCGGCAGCTATTCCTCGACCCGCGGCCAGATCGCGAGCGGCCAATTGCGCGTGCTGTTCCATGCCGGGGCGAAGCGCCTGCCGGATCTGCCGGACGTGCCCACCCTCGAGGAACTGGGCTTCCCGGGCTTCGTCGCCGAGACCTTCATGGCGATGTTCGCCCCCGCCGGCACCGATCCCGCCATCATCAAGAAGCTCTCCGACCAGGTGATCGCGATCCTGAACAAGCCGGAGGTGCGGGCCGGCATCGAGAAGACGGGCCTCACCGTCCATGCCGAAGGCCCTGCCGCGCTGACCGCGCGGGTGGCGAAGGAAGTCGTCATCTGGCGCGAGGTCGTGAAGGAAATCGGGTTGAAGCTCAATTAGATTGGCGCCGGGCCGGGGCGGAGAGACGACGTTCCGCCCCGGCCCATGTCGAACTCTCTATTTTATCATATTGCGGGATCGCATTTGATATGGCTGAATACGGCCGCGGTTCCCCAGTCCCAGAACAAGGAAATCAGGTGCCATGGCGCGGATGAAGGGTGCCGAGATCATCACAGAATACCTCATTGCCAATGACATTCCCTATGTTTTCGGGATTTGCGGCCATGGCAATGTCGGCATGCTGGACGTGCTTTACGAAGCGCGGGACCGCATCACGCTGGTCTCGCCGCGGCACGAGCAGGTCGCTGCGCACATGGCGGACGCCTATTTCCGGGTGAAGCACCAGCCGGTCGCGACCCTCACCTCGTGCGGCCCGGGTTCGGCGAACATCGTCATGCCGCTCGCCTGCGCGCTGACGGATTCCTCCGCCATCCTCGCGATCACGGCCAATGTGCCGACCTCGCAATTCAACCGCTCGCCGTTCCAGGAGATCAACCGCCATTATCAGGCGGATTTCGTGAACGTGCTGCGCCCGGTGGTGAAGCGCGCCTACCAGCCGACCCGCGTCGACATGCTGCCGCTGGCGCTGCGCCAGGCGACCACGACGATGCTCTCCGGGCGGCCGGGGCCGGTCAATCTCGACATCCCCTTCAACGTCTTCCAGGAGGAAGACGACGTCGAGATGCCGCCGCCGGCGCCGCGCCATCTCGCGGTGCGCTCCGGCGCCGCGCCGGAGGAGATTGCCCGCGTCGCCCGCCTGCTCGCCGGCGCACAGCGCCCGGCTTTCTTCATCGGCCATGGCGTGGCGCTGTCGGAGGCCGGCGCCGAGATCACCGAGGCCGCCCACACGCTCGGCGTCCCGGTCATCTCCTCGCCCAACGGCTTCGGCTGCATCGACATGACCGACCCGATGTCGCTCGGCTTCATCGGCCGGAACGGCGCCTATGCCGCCAATCAGGCCGGCCGCCACGCCGATCTGGTGATCGCGGTCGGCGCGCGCTTCGACGACCGCTCCGCCTCCTCCTGGATCCCCGGCTATTCCTGGAACTTCCCGCACACCAAGCTGGTGCATGTCGACGTCGATCCCGACGAGATCGGCCGCAATTATCCCCCGGATGTCGGCATCATCGCCGATGCCCGCACCTTCCTGCGCCAATTGCTCGACGCGATGAAGGACGTGCCCGGCCAGCGCGAGGCGCGCCGGCCCTGGCTCGCGGAGATCGCCGTCTGGGCGCAGCAATGGGAAGACCATATCCGGCCGAACTTCTCGCTGCACGCGACCCCGATCCGCCCCGAGCGGATCGTCGCCGATTGCGAGGCGGTGCTGCCGCCGAACGCCATCATCGCCTGCGACGTCGGCGTGAACCACAATTGGTTCATGCAGTTCTGGAAGGCCCGTCAGCCCCGGACCATCCTGAATTCCTGGGGCTTTTCGGGCATGGGCTTCGGCGCCGCCGGAGCGCTCGGCGCCAAGCTCGCCGCGCCCGACCGGCCGGTGATCGCGGTCGCCGGCGACGGCTGCTTCACCATGGTGCCGCACGTTCTGTGCACCGCGGTGGAATACAACATCCCGGTCGTCTGGGTGATCTGGAACAATTTCGCCTGGGCCTCGATCCGCGACATCCAGATGGGCATGTTCGGCGGCCGCGAGCACGGCACCGCCTTCTATCACGGCGACAACAAGACGCCCTACAATCCGGACTTCGCCGCCTGGGCCCGCGCCTGCGGCGTCGAGGGCATCACCGTCACGCGGTCGCAGGATTTCAAGGCGGCGCTCGCCCATGCGGTGGCGCTGAACAAGCCGGTCCTGCTCGACGTGCATGTCGATGCCGAGGTGCGGCCGCCGGCCACCGGCACCTGGCATCTGCCGCCCACCCCGTTCCGCGAACCGGCCTTCGGCGCCCCCTGGACGCCGGACGCCCGCGTGCCCGCCAAATGAAGCGGGCCGCACAAACATCAGACGTCAGGGAGACGCGCGCATGATCGAGGGCAAAGGCGGCTGGTCCATCCGCAACATCGCGGAAGTGCCGTGGCTCGAATTCCCCAACCATTTCGGCGGCGCCTTGTCGAAGCCGCTGGTCCAGCCCGGCACGGCGCCGACCCGGCTGCTCGACTATCGCATCTCGATGTACCAGCCGATGGCCCATGTCGCGGTGCACAGCCACAAGGTCCAGGAGCAGGTCTATCACGTGCTGGAAGGCGAAGGCCTGATGGAGATCGACGGTCAATCCTACGTGGTGCGCAAGCACGACGTGATCTTCCTGCCGCCGGGCGTGACCCACAACATCGCCAATAGCGGGCTCACCGACCTCGTCTTTTTGGTCGTGACCACCCCCGCGAGCGACGAATAGGGCGCGCCGCGACGCGCCCGCATCGGTTGAGAGCAACGAAAGACGGCCGGAAAGAGCCGTCTCACCTGGAGGAAACAGCATGACGGATCGCAAATCGACCGGCGGCGCCCTCGACCGGCGCACGACGTTGAAACTCGGTGCCGCGGGCCTCGGCGCCGCGGCCTTCGGCTTCCCGGCCATCGTCCGGGCGCAGACCGACGCCATCCGCATCGGCCATCTCACGCCGATGACCGGCTTTCTCGGAGCGCTCGGCGGCTATGCCGTGCTCGGCATCAAGATGGCCGAGGAGGAGATCAACCAGGCGGGCGGCGTGATGGGCCGGCCGATCCAGGTGATTTCCGAGGATTCGATCAATCCCGACACCGCCGCCACCAAGGCCCAGCGCATGCTGGACCGCGACGGCGCGGCCTTCCTCATGGGCGAGATTTCCTCGGCCTCCGCGCTCGCCATCTCGCAGGTCGCGGCGCGCAACAAGCGCCTGTTCCTGTCGATCGGCGCGCGCTCCGACACGCTGCGCGGCAAGAGCTGCAACAAATACATGTTCTGCGTCGACATCCCGAACACGGTGATGGTCAATGCCGTGGGCAGCGCGCTGCTGCGCGACAACATGGTGAAGGGCAAGCGCTTCGTCACCCTCACCGCCGATTACGTGTTCGGCCACGATCTGCTGCGCGCCGCCAAGGCGTTCTTCGCCGCGCATGGCGGAAACCTCGTCGGCGACGAGCTGGTCGCGACCGACGTCACCGATTTCAGCCCCTATCTCCTGAAGATCCGCCAGGCCCGGCCGGACGTGGTGTGCTCCAACCTCGCCGGCAATCAGGTCACCAACCTCATCAAGCAATATGCCGAATTCGGCCTGCCCTATCCGATCGTCGGCTTCAACCTGAACACCGCGGACGCCTGGGCGGCGGGCGAGGGCAATCTCTCGGGCACCTGGCCGACCGTCTGGTATCACACCCTCGACACACCGGGCTCCAAGGCCTTCGTCGAGAAGTTCGTCAAGAAGAACGGCAAGCCGCCGGAGAACCATGCCTGGATCCAGTACATCTCGCTGAAGCTCATGGCGGAGGCGATGAACGCGGCCAAGTCGACCGACAGCGAGACCCTCGGCGCCTATCTGGAAAAGGGAACGCAGTTCGACATCCTCAAGGCCCGCAAGGCCTATTTCCGCGCCTGGGACCACCAGCTCATCCAGGAGGCCTATCCCTTCACGGTGAAGCCCAAGGCGCAGATCAAGGACAAGTGGGACATGCTCCAGCTCGGCGCGGCGGTGCCCAATCCCGACCAGCCGCTGGAGAGCATCTACCCGACGCGCGAGCAGAATCCCTGCAGCCTCTAATGGCGCGGCGGCGGGCGCCGGCCCGCCGCCCGCTCGGGACCGGATGCGGCCATGGAATTCGTCTTCCTGCTCGAACAGGTGGTCAACGGGCTGGTGCTCGGCGGCTATTACCTGCTGATCGCCCTCGGCCTGTCGCTGATCTTCAGCGTCGGCGGGGTGGTCAATCTCGCCCACGGCGCCTTCTATGCGCTCGGCGCCTATGCCGCGCTGGAAATCCGCGCGCGGCTCGGCTTCGCGCCGGCGGTGATCCTCTCGCCGGTCGCGGTCGGCGTGCTCGGCATCGCCTTCGAGCGCCTGCTGCTGCGCCGCTTCTACCGCGCCGATCCGATCCTCAGCCTGCTGGTCACCTTCGGCCTCGCCATGGTGGCCGAGCAGGCGATCCGCATGATCTGGGGCGCGGCGCCTTTGCCGGTCGCGATCCCCGCCGCGCTGAAAGGCCCGGTCATGGTCGGCGACTTCCTGTTCTCCCGCTACCGGCTCCTCCTGCTCGCGATCGTGGTCGCGGTCCTGGCGGGGATCTGGTTCCTGCTCAACCGCACCGCTTTCGGCAGCGTGGTGCGGGCCGGGGTGCAGAAGCCCGACATGGTGGCGGCGCTCGGCATCCGCCTGCAGCCCTACATGACCGCGATCGTCGTGCTCGGCGTCGGCATGGCCGCGCTCGGCGGCGCCCTGTTCGCCCCGATCACGACCGTGCATCCCGCGATGGGCGCCGAGATCATGACGGTCGCCTTCGTCGTGGTGGTGATCGGCGGCCTCGGCAGCTTCTGGGGCGTGGTGCTGGCCGCGGTCCTGGTCGGCGTGGTGCGCGGGCTCACCATCCATTTCCTGCCCGCCGCGGGCGAAGCCTCCATGTATGTCCTGATGTTCCTGGTCCTGCTGCTGCGGCCGCGCGGCCTGCTCGGCGAACGCATCGAGAAGTTCGAATGACCGGCACCCCGCATTCCGCTCTCCGGCCGATGCTGATCGGCGCCGCGGCGCTGGTCGCGCTGCCGCTCGTCCTTCCGGCCGTGGGCCTCACGGTCAATATCGCGACCGTGGTGGTCGTGCTGGCGATCTCGGCCCTCGGGCTCAATCTCCTGGTCGGCTATACCGGCCTGACCTCGTTCGGCCATGCCGCCTGGTTCGGCCTCGGCGGCTATGCCGCCGCGATCTCGCAGCGCGCCTGGTTCCCCGGCGAAATGGCGTTGCCGCTGCTGTTCGCGCTGGTCCTGGTGGCGCTGGTCTCGGCCGGCGTCGGCGCGCTCATCCTGCGCCGGCGCGGCGTCTATTTCGCCCTGCTGACGCTGGCGCTCTCCGCGCTTTGCTACACCGTCGCCTTCCGCTGGACCGAGGTGACCGGCGGCGAGGACGGGCTCGGCGGGCTCCAACGCGGCTCCCTCGGCCCGGTCGATTTCGACGACCCGATCGCCTTCTATGTCTTCGTCGCCGTCATCGGCCTCGCCGTGCTCTACTTCCTCCAGCGCCTCGCGCGCTCGCCGTTCGGCCATGTCCTGGCGG
This sequence comes from Aquabacter spiritensis, assembly GCF_004346185.1. Classification (GTDB taxonomy): domain Bacteria; phylum Pseudomonadota; class Alphaproteobacteria; order Rhizobiales; family Xanthobacteraceae; genus Aquabacter; species Aquabacter spiritensis. The sequence goes on from NZ_SMAI01000005.1 coordinate 253,899, forward strand.
CGATCCGCGAGAACCAGCTGCGCGCGACCTTCCAGGGCTACGACGTCGACCGCTACAAGCTCGTCGCCTTCGTGATCTCGGCCGTGGTCACGGCCCTGGGCGGCGCCCTCTCGGTGTTCCTGCACTACATCGTCACCGCCGAGGCGATCTCGGTGCCGCTCTCCGGCACGCTGCTGGCGATGGTCGTGATCGGCGGCATGCACACCCTGCTCGGCCCGGCTCTGGGCGTCGTCTTCTACATCGTGTTCCGCGAATTCCTGTCGATCTGGACCGCCGATTGGCTGTTCTGGTTCGGCCTCGTCTTCGTCGGCTTCATCCTGTTCTCGCCGGAGGGCCTGGCGGGCATCTGGGCCGAGCTCAAGCGCCGCGTCCGGCCGCCGGCGCAGGACGCGGCGGCGATGAGCAAGCGCAAGATCTATGAGGGGCTGCCGCTGCCGGCCTTCCTGCGCCCGCCGGCGCGGCAGGGCACGGTGCTCGACGTCCAGGCGGTGTCGAAGCATTTCGGCGGCATCCGCGCGGTCGACGGGGTGTCTCTCACGGTCGAGGCGGGCGAGATCCATGCCTTGATCGGCCCCAACGGCGCCGGCAAGACCACCACCTTCAACCTCGTCTCCGGCCTGTTCGCGCCCGACCGCGGCACCATCCGCCTCGACGGGACGCCGGTCTCCGGCCTGCCGGCGCACCGCATTTCCGGGCGCGGCCTCGCCCGGTCGTTCCAGATCACCAGCCTGTTCAACGGCCTCACGATCCACGAAAATCTGCGCCTCTCGGTGCAGGCGACGCATCCCGGCCGCTTCAATATCTGGCGCGACGTGGACAGCGACACCGCGGTCCAGGCCGAGACCGCCGAGCTGATTCGCTTTCTCGGCCTCGAAGGGATCGAGACGATCAAGGCCGGCGACCTCTCCTATGGCGGCCAGCGCCTGGTCGATCTCGGCATCGCCCTCGGGTTGAAGCCGCAGGTGCTGCTGCTGGACGAGCCGCTCGCCGGCCTCGCCGCCGCCGAGCGCGAGCGCGTCTGCCGTCTGGTGCGCACCATCGCCCAGACCGTGCCGGTGCTGATGGTCGAGCACGACATCGACCGCATCCTCGCCTTCTCCCACCGCGTCACCGTGATGAATCAGGGCGCGGTGCTGATGACCGGCGCGCCCGACGCGGTGCGCGCCGATCCGCGGGTGCAGGAAATCTATACCGGCTCCGGCACCCCCGCCGTGACCGGCCGCGGGCCCGCCACCGCGGGGCCGCGCCCGGCCGTGCTGGAGGTCGAGAAGCTCAACACCTTCTATGGCAAGAGCCATATTCTGGACGACGTCGCCTTGACCGTGCGCGAGGGCGAGATCGTCGCCCTGCTCGGCCGCAACGGCGCCGGCAAGTCCACTTTGCTGAAGACTCTGGCCGGCCTCGTTCCCGCCCGCTCGGGCAGCGTGCGGTTTCATGGGCAGGAACTGGTCGGCCTTCCGGCGCCCGACATCGCCCGGCTCGGCATCGGCTATGTCCCGCAGGGGCGCGGCCTGTTCGCCGGGATGAGCGTGCGCGAGAATCTCCGGCTCGGCCGGCTGGCCCGCGCCACCGACGGCCGCACCGGCACGGTGTGGAGCGAGGCGCGCATTTTCGAGATGTTCCCGGTGCTGGCGGCGCGCCTGTCGACGCCGGCGGACTATCTCTCGGGCGGCGAGCAGCAGATGCTCGCGGTCGCCCGCGCCTTGTCCGGCAATGTCCGCCTCCTGCTGCTCGACGAGCCGTTCGAGGGGCTCGCCCCGGCGGTGATCGAGGAATTGTTCCGGGTGTTCGACCGGCTGCGGGCGGAGCTGCCGATCCTGATCGTCGAGCACAATCTCGACCTTGTTCTGGCGCTGGCCGACCGGGTGTTCGCGCTCGAGCGCGGCGCCGTGTTCCACGAGGGCGGCTCGGACAAGCTGCTCACCAATCTCGACTACCGGAAGGAGATCCTGTGGCTGTGACCGTGCGCGCGGATGCGCTGCTGATCGAAGGGACCTGGACCAGGGGTGAAAGCGAGCCCATCACCGTCCTGGACAAATACCATCTGACGCCGGTGGGCACGTTTGCCAGCGCGAGCGCGGAGCAGGCGACGCGCCTGATCGCGGCGGCCGACGCCGCCTTCCGGCAAAGCACGCAGACCCCCTATGACCGGGGGGCGGTGCTGGACCGAGCCGCCGCTTTGGTGGAGGCGCGCGCCGCGGACTTCGTCGCCGCCATGCAGGCCGAAGCGGGCTTCACCCGGAGCGACGCGGCGGGCGAGGTCGCGCGGTGCGTCCAGACGCTGAAGCTCTCGGCGGAGGAGGCGCGGCGCCTCGCCGGCGAGGTGGTGCCGATCGCCGGCGCCCCGCGCCAGGCCGGCCGCTTCGCCTTCACGCTGCGGGTGCCGCTCGGCGTCGTCCTCGCCATCACGCCGTTCAATTCGCCGTTGAACACGGTCGCGCACAAAGTGGGACCGGCGCTCGCGGCCGGCAATGCGGTGGTGCTCAAGCCGGCGAGCGCCACGCCGCTGTCCGCCATCCTGCTCTGCGAGGCGCTGGTGGCGGCGGGCGTCCCGGCCGGCATGCTCTCATTGGTGCACAGCAAAGGCAGCGTCACCGCGGGCCTGCTCGACGACCCGCGCGTGCGCTTCTTCGCCTTCACCGGCAGCACCGAGGTCGGCCGCACGATCCAGCGGGCGGCCGGCCTGCGTCGCACCCAGATGGAACTCGGCTCGATCGCCTTCACCATCCTGTGCGACGATGCCGACCTCGCCAAGGCGCTGCCGAAGGTCGCGGGCGCCGGCTATCGCAAGGCCGGGCAGGTCTGCACCTCGGTGCAGATGCTTCTGGTGCACCGGAGCATCGCCGACGCGGTCGAGCGCCGGCTCGCGCCGCTGGTCGCGGCCCTGGTGGCGGGCGACCCGCACGATCCGGCGACCGAGGTCGGTCCGGTGATCAGCCTGAAGGAGGCCGAGCGGATCGACGCCTGGATCGCGGAGGCGTTGGCGCGCGGCGCGCGCCGGCTGGTCGGCGGGGCGCGCCGCGGGGCGCTGGTTCCGCCGACGCTGCTCGCCGGCATCGACACCGAGATGCGGGTCGGCTGCTGCGAGATTTTCGGCCCGGTCGTGTGCGTGCTGCCCTTCGACACGCTGGACGAGGCGATCGCGCGGGTGAACGCGACGCCCTACGGCCTCGCCTCCGGCATCTTCACGAACCGTCTGCTCGACGCGCTGAAGGCGGCCGAGCGGCTGGAGGTCGGTGGCGTGCACATCAACGAGACGTCCTCCTCCCGGGTGGATCTGATGCCCTATGGCGGCTCCAAGGAATCCGGCTTCGGCCGCGAGGGACCGCGCTACACGCTCCACGAAATGACCGAAGAACGGATCGTCACGATCGCGACCCAGTGAGGCCGCGGCAAAGCTTGGGACCCGGTTCAGGGTCCGCAGAACGAGGATTTTGGTATGGCTGAGAAGATTGCCCTGGTGTTCGGCGGCTCGCGCGGGATCGGCGCGGCCTGTGTGCGTGCGCTCGCCGCGGACGGCTTCGCCGTCGCTTATACCTATGTGAACGATGCCGGCGAGACCCCCGCCGGGGTGCGGGCCTATCGCGCCGATATCGGCGAACCGGCGCAAGTCGCCGAAGCCTTCGCGGCGGTCGCGCGCGACCTCGGCGGCGCGCCCGACGTGGTGGTCGCCAATGCCGGCATCAATGTGCCGCCGGCGCCGCTGGCGCAGTTTCCGGCCGCCGCGTTCCGGCGGCTGGTCGAGGTCAATATCGTCGGCGCCTTCAACATCCTCGCCGAGGCGGCGCGGCAGGTGAAGGATGGCGGCGCGATCATCGCCTTGACCACCTCGCTGGTGCGCCATGCCGCCCCCGGCATCGGGCCCTACAGCGCCACCAAGGCGGCGGTGGAATGCCTGGTGCGCTCGATGGCGAAGGAACTCGCCGGGCGCGGCGTGCGCGTCAACGGCGTCGCGCCGGGGCCGGTGGACACCGATCTGTTCCGCGCCGGAAAGAATGCGGACGCGCTGAGCCGTTCGGCCGCCATGAGCCCGTTCAACCGGGTCGGCCGGCCCGAGGAAATCGGCGCGGTCGTCGCCTTCCTCGCCTCGGACAAGGCGTCCTGGGTGCACGGCCAGATCGTGCAGCCGAACGGCGGGCTGGTCTGAGACCCGCCCGACGCGGGCGCGCTCCGGCGCGCTGCGACGGTCCGCGCTATTTGCCTTCGAGCATGGCGCGGGCTTCGTTCACCGCCTTGAGGCAGGCGGCCTCATCGCCCGCGGCCTGGAAGTTCTGGGCCGCGTTCAAGGCGGCCGCCGGCCCCACGGGCGGCGGCAAATTGCCGGTCGCAGCCGCCATCGAGGACGCGGTGGGCTGATGGTCGAGCTGCGCGCCGACGGTCTGCGGCGCAGTCGGGGGCGCCGGCTGCTTCGGCGTCACGGCATCGACGCGGGCCTGCAGCGCGACGATCTGTTCGAGGCACGAGGCCGCCAGGGCCGGCGTGCCGGCGAGCCCGGACGCGAGGGTGCCGGCGGCGAGGGCGAACAGGAACGACGTGCGCATGCGGGCTCCGTGCTTTGGGAAGGGCCGTGCCGAAAATCGGCCGGAGTTTGCCGCCGGGGACGGCCGAGGGCAAGGCCTCCGCCGCGTCAATGGGCGGGCGCCGCCGCCCCACCCTTCGGCCGGCGCACCAGAAACACCAGGAAAGCGGCGGCGCAGAGGAACAAAGCGATCACCAGAAACACATCCGCGAATGCCATGACGAGCGCCTGCTGGCGCACCATGAGCGCGACCTGCTTGGTGGCGGCGAGGTCCGCCTGCCCGCCGAGCCGCCCGGCAAACCCGTTGGTCAGGGTGGCGAGGGTGTCGAGCACCGGCGGCCGCGACCAGGTCACCTGCTCGCGCAGCCGCTGCATGTGCAGATCCCAGCGCGCGTTGAGCACGGTGACGATCATGGCGAGGCCGACCGCGCCGCCGAGATTGCGCATCAGATTGAACAGGCCGCTGGCATTCTTGAGCTGCGCGGGCGGCAGCGTGCCGAGCGCGACGACGTTGATCGGCACCATGCACATCATCAAGGCCGCCCCGCGCAGCATTTGCGGCGTCAGCAATTCCCAGAAGCCCCAGTCCTTGGTGAGCGGCAGCAGCTCGAAGCAGGAGACGATGAGACAGACGAAGCCGGTGCCGATGATCAGCCGCGGATCGAGCTTGCGCGCGAGAATGCCGACGATCGGCGCGAACAGGAACATGGTCGCGCCGGTGACGAACACCGTCTCGCCGATCTCGAGCGCGTTGTAGTCGCGCACCTGGGCGAGGAACAGCGGATAGAGATAAGTGAGGCCGTACAGCACCGTGCCGAGCATGAAGGTGAGGATCGAGCCGACGGCGAAGTTGCGGTCGCGATAGGCGGCGAGATCGACCACCGGCTGCGGCGCGGTCGCCGCCCGCCAGAAGAACAGCAGCCCGCCGAGCACCGTCGCGAGCGCGAACAGGGTGATGGAGGCGGACTGGAACCAATCGTCCTTCGCCCCCTCCTCCAGCACATATTCGAGGCTGCCGAGCATGATCGCCATGCCGACCAGCCCGGCCATGTCGAACTGCTTCAGCAGCTTGAAGTCGGGCTGGTCGAAATCGACCAGGAACCAGCACAGGAGGGTCGCGGCGATGCCGGGCGGCACATTGATCAAAAACAGCCAGTGCCAGGAGAAATAATCGGTGAGATAGCCCCCGACCGTCGGGCCGATGGTCGGGGCGAGGGTCACGACCAGGCCGACCAGGGCCATGACCGGGGCCTGATGGCGCCGGGGAAAGATCGAATAGGCGGCGGCGAAGGCGGTGGGGATCATGCCGCCGCCGATGAAGCCCTGCAGCGCGCGATAGACGATCATCTGCTCGATCGACCCGGCCGTGGCGCACAGCACCGAGGCGAGCGTGAAGCCGGCCGCCGACACCGCGAACAGGATCCGCGTCGAGAGCGCGCGGGCGAGAAAGCCGGAGAGCGGGATCATCACCACTTCGGCGATGAGATAGGCGGTCTGGACCCAGGAGATTTCGTCCGCGCTGGCGGACAGGCCGGCCTGGATCTCGGACAGCGAGGACGACACGATCTGGATGTCCAGGATCGCCATGAACATGCCGAAGATCAAAGCGAAGAAGGCGATCAGCCGGCGCGGCGTGACCTCCGGCTCGCCGGCGCCGGCGGCGGCGGCCATCAGCGCACCGGCGGGGGCGCGAGCGCGCCGATCCTCGGTCCGTCCGCCGCGGCGACGGCGCCGCCGGTGCGGGTGTCGATGGTCGCCTCGACCGAGAGGCCGGGCCGCAGCCGGGCGCTGTCGCGCGCGGCGGCATCGAGCCGGATCCGCACCGCGACGCGCTGCACGATCTTGGTGAAATTGCCGGTCGCATTCTCCGGCGGCAGCAGGCTGAACACCTGTCCGGCCGCCGGCGCGATGCTCTCGACGGTGCCGGAGATGGGGTGGGAGGGATCGGTATCGAGCGTCAGTTCGGCCGACTGGCCGGGCTTGAGGCCCGCGATCTGGGTTTCCTTGAAGTTCGCATCGACATAGGCGCCATTGTCCGGCACCAAGGCGATCAGCCGCTTGCCCGCCGACACATAGTCGCCGATCTCCACCGCCTTGTTGCCGAGAATACCGGCGAACGGCGCGTGCAGCACCGTGGCGTCGAGATCGAGCTGGGCCTTGGCGAGCTGGGCTTCGAGTTCGTCGCGGGTGCGGCGCGCCTCGGTCTGCTCGGCCTTGAGCACGGCGAGATTGGCCTGGGCCGACGCCACCGCCGCCTCGGCCGCCAGCACGTTCGCCGCCGCCTTGTCGCGATCGGCACGGGCCTGATCGAGCGCTTGCTGGCTCGCGAACTTGTTGTCGGCGAGCCGCGTCGTGCGCTGGAAGTCCGCCGCCGCGCGCGCCGCGTCGGCCTCGGCGGCCACGACCTGCGCCTTGGTCTGGTCGATGCTCGCCTGCGCGGCTTTCATCTGGGTGCCGAAGCGGGCGATGGTCGCGTCCTGGGTGCCGATGCGCGCCTGCGCCTGCTGCACCGCGACGCGATAATCGCTGTCGTCGAGCCGCACCAGCACCTCGCCCGCCGCGACATGGTCGTTGGCGCGGGCCGGGACGGCGGCGACATAGCCGGACACCTTCGGCGCGACCAAAGCGATGTCGGCACCGACATAGGCATTGTCGGTCGACACCAGGAAGCGCCCGACGGTCCAATACTGATAGCCGAAGAGGGCCGCGCCGCCGAGGAGCGCGGCGCCGGCCGCCAGCAGCAGAAGGCGGCGGGTGCGCCGGGGGCGCGCCGCCGGGGCCGGCGCGTCGGGCGGAGCCGATCCAGGTCCGGGCGCGAATCCGGGCGCCGGCTCGGCCAGCTTGGAAACGGCCGGGATCGCGGCGGACTTGGTGGGGGACAGGGAAGCAAGGGCCATGGGGCACGCTCTGCCAGGCGCCGAAGCGTCGGAGAAATGAGGGAGAAGGGCGGGGGCGGTGCCCTTCTCCCCCAACGTCGATCAGGACCAACGGGTTGCGGACCGCAGTCTTGACCGAACGGTTCGGTCACGTTCTTGACTTACGACAGCGGAAGGATCATTTCAAGACAGAACTGAACGGTTCGGTCAATTTTCTCGAGAGAGGCCCGAACCCCCCGCCTGTGCCGAGCTGGATCGTTTGGCGGCAGCCCGCACCGCGCTTCGCGCTTGCACTCCGCCGGCCCCTCCCCGACAAAGAGAAGTGTAAGACGGAGCCGAGAGTGTCAGACATTGAACCCCGGGACCCCCTCTCCCAGGCCGGACAGGATCCGGACAAGCGCCTCCAGATCCTGGCGGGCGCGCGGGAGGTGTTCCTGGAGCGCGGCTTCGATGCCGCGAGCATGGGCGACATCGCGCGCACCGCCGGCGTCTCCAAGGGCACGCTCTACGTCTATTTCGAGGACAAGGTCGACCTGTTCACCGCGCTGGTGACGAGCGAATGCGCCGAGACCGCGGAACGCACCTTCGTGCTCGACACCTCGGACCAGGACATCGAAGCGGCGTTGAACAAGCTCGGCCATTCCTTCATCGAGGCGATGGTCCGGCCGAGCCATATCGCGACCGTGCGCACGGTGATCGCCATCGCCGGCAAGTTTCCCGAGATCGGCCGGCGCTTCTTCGAAGCCGGTCCCTGCGAGGGGATCAAGCGGCTCTCCGCCTTCCTGCGGATCAAGGTCGCGGAGGGCGTGCTGGAGATCGACGATGTCGAGATCGCCGCCAGCCAGTTCTTCGCCTTGTGCAAGGACGCCGTGACCACGCCCATCCTGATCGGCTGCGTCGCGCCGCCGGATTGCGACTATACCCGGCGCGTGGTGCGCAAGGCGGTGGATTTCTTCCTCTGCGTCTACGGCGCCGAGCAGAATGCCGCGCGGCGCCGCCAGAGCCGGGCGGACGCCGCCGCCGCGTCCTGATCGCCGGAGGGCGGGGTCCGCGCGGCGGCGCGCCCTCAGTCGCCGTCGCGCTGCGGCACGCGCCCCAGCGAGACGCCGTTCACCTCCGCCACGACGTCGGAAATCTGCGGCACGTTCCAGCCGCCGCGCCCGAGGCCTTCGGCGGCGGCGTAGACATTCTTCACGCTCGCCCCGACGAAGTTCGCCGCGCCGGTCGCGGTGGCGAGATTGGTCACGTAGCGCAGATCCTTATGGGCGTTGGCGAGGGTAAATCGGTGCGCGTTCACGTCCCGCTCCAGAACATATTTCATGTAGGTCTGGTAGAAGCCGCAATCCATCCGCGAGCCGGAGATCACGCTGTCGAAGGTCTGCGGCGTCACGCCCACCTTTGCGGCCAGCGCCAGCGCCTCGGCATAGATGGCGCCATAGCCGAGCGACAGGAAATTGTTGAGCAGCTTCAAGGTGTGACCCGCACCCGGCGCGCCGACATGGATCACCTTGGTCGCGAAGGCCGCGATCGCGGGGCGGACGGTCTCGAACGCCTCCGGCGCCGCGCCGACCATCGCCGACAGGGCGCCCTCGGCCGCCTGGACCGGCGTGCCGCCGAGCGGCGCGTCGCAGAAGGCGATGCCGCGCGCCGTCAGTTCGGCGCTGAGCGCGATCGTCAGCGTCGGCTCGGAGGTCGAGCAGTCGACGATGTGCAGGCCGCGCCGCGCGCCCGCGGCGAGCCCGCCTTCGCCGCGCACCAGCGCCTCGACCTGGGTCGCGCCGGTGACGCAAAGAAAGACGATGTCGCAGGCGGACGCGAGGTCGGCGGCGGACGCGGCCTCCGACGCGCCGCGCGCCACGAGATCCTCCACCGGCCCGCGGTTGCGATGGCCGAGCACGGTGAGGGGAAAGCCTTTCTCCAGCAGGTTTTTCGCCATGCCATGGCCCATCAGGCCGACGCCGACGAAGCCGATCTTGACCGTTTCCATCCTGGCCGTTCCTCCCAGCAATCTTTTGGTGACGCGACTTAAATCGTTTAGCATGGAATGCGGGAGGCGGCGAAGCGGGGCGCCGGAAACCCGACCGGCGGCGGCGTGTTTCCCATTCGGCCCGGCCGGCTCTATAAGACTTTAGGGGGAGACGATGGACGATCTCGCAGGCATGGGACGGGTGACGCTGCAGCGCCTCGCGCTCGAACTCGGCCTGTCCACCGCCACGGTCTCGCTGGCTTTGCGCGACAGCCCGGTCGTCGCCGACGGCACGCGGATCCGCGTGCAGGAAGTGGCGCGCGAGCGCGGCTATGTCGCCAATCGCGGCGCCGCCTCGCTGCGCACGGCGCGCACCAACATTATCGGCGTCGGGCTGCACGACATCATCAATCCGTCCTTCACCGAGCTTTTGGCGGCGCTGGAGGATTCGCTGTCCATCGCCGGCAAGACCATCCTGCTCGGGGTCGGCCAGGAGGACGTGGCGCGCCAGACCCGCACCCTCGGCACGCTGGCGGAATACCGCCCCGACGCCTTTGTCGTCTCGCCGGCCATCGACACCACCGTCCCGGACCTGCGGGCACTGGCCAAATCGGGCATCGCCGTCGTCCAGGTGACGCGCGAGGTCGAGGGCTCGGGCTTCGATTTCGCCGGCTCCGACGACGAGGCCGGGCTCGCGCTGGCGGTGGGCCATCTGGTCGAACTCGGACACCGCCGCATCGCCTTGATCGGCGGCTTCGATTCGGCCTCGACCGGGAGGCGCCGGACCGCCGGCTACCGCGCCGGGCTCGCGCAGCACGGCCTGCCCTTCGATCCGACGCTCTGGATCCCCGGGCGCGGCACCCGCGAGCATGGCCGCCTGGCGGTCGAGCGCCTCCTGGCGCTGGACGCGCCGCCGACCGGCGCGGTCTGTTTCAACGATCTGTGCGCGTTCGGCGCGCTGATGGGCATCCAGGCCGCCGGGCTCCGGGCGGGGACCGACTTCTCGATCGTCGGCTATGACGATATCGGCGAGGCCGCGCTCTGGCATCCGGCGCTGACCACGGTGTTCACCCGCATCCCCGAATACGGCGCCGCCGCCGCCGACCTCGTTCTGGCGCGCATCGCCGATCCGACCCGCCCGGTGGAGCGGGTCGTCCTGACGCCGCGGCTGGTGGTCCGCGCCTCGGCGGGTCCGCCCAAACCGTTTCCGCAGAAGCCGCTGCCGCGCCCGTGATCCTGCCCGTCGACGATCCGGACGATCCGCGCATCGCCGAGTTCGTCTCGGTGCGCGAGCGCGACCTCGTGGGCCGGCGCGGCCGCTATATCGCCGAGGGCGAGGTGGTGCTGCGCCTCGCCGCCTCCCGCCCCGACCACCGGCTGCGCGCGCTCCTGCTCTCCGAACGCGGGGCGCGCGGCCTCGCCGATCTCCTGCCGGGCCTCGATGCGCCGGTCTATGTCGCCCGCCAGGCGGTGATGGACGCGATCGTGGGGTTCCCGATCCATCGCGGCATGCTGGGCCTGGTCGAGCCGCCGCCCGCGCCCGATCCGGCCGCTCTGCTCGCCGGCTTGGCGCCGGAGGCGCGCGTCGTGGGCCTGCTCGGCATCACCAATCACGACAATGTCGGCGGCATCTTCCGCAACGCGGCGGCGTTCGGCGCCGCTGCGATCCTGCTCGACGCCGCCTGCTGCGATCCGCTCTACCGCAAGGCGATCCGGGTCTCGGTCGGCGCCAGCCTGATCGTGCCGTTCGCGCGGGTGGCGGACGGGGCGGACATGCTGCGCCGTCTGGACGCAGCGGGCTTCTCGGTGCGCGCCCTCAGCCCGTCCGGCGCGATGCGCCTGTCCGACTACCGGCCCGCCGGCAGGACCGCCGTTCTGTTCGGCACCGAGGGGCCGGGCCTGCCCGCCGATCTCCTCGCCGCGACGCCCACTTTGTCGATCCCGATGGCGCCCGGCTTCGACAGTCTCAACGTCGCCACCACCAGCGGCATCGTTCTCCACCACCTCGCCGCGCGCTGAAGCCGACGGTCAGGCGCGGCGCAGCAGCTTCTCGAATTTCTTGATCGCGCGGTCCCGCTTCAGGCGCGACAGCCGCTCGATCCAGAAGATGCCGTCGAGCTGGTCGATCTCGTGCTGATGGCACACCGCGAGCAGGCCCTCCGCCTCCTCCTCGTGCGCCGCGCCGGTAAGATCCTGATAGGCGATGCGCACCCGCGCGGGGCGCTCCACCTCCTCGGTCACGCCGGGCATCGCGACGCTGCCCTCGCGGTGCGTCGCGGTCTCGCCCGAGGCCCAGACGATGCGCGGATTGGCATAGACCCGCACGCCGGTCTCGGGGCCGAGTTCCAGCACCACCAGCCGCTGCGCGATCCCGACATGGCACGCCGTGATGCCGATCCCGGGGGCGGCGCGCATCGTGTCGCGCAGATCGTCGGCCAGGCTCCGCAAGGCGGCGTCGAAGGCGAAGACCGGCGCCGCGGCGAGGCGCAGGCGCGGATCGGGAAACCGGAGGAGCGGCAGAACGGCCATGGGCGTCTCCGTCAGACCGCCAGAAGCCGTGCCCGCAGCTCGGCATCGGCGGCGAGCGTAGCGGCGGGACCGCGATAGGCGACGCGGCCCTTCTCCAGCACCACCGCCTGATCGGCGAGGCCGGCGAGGATGTCGACATGCTTGTCGATCAGCAGCAGCGACAGGCCCTCGGCCCGCAGCGCCCGGATCGCCGCCCAGATCTCGCCGCGCACCAAAGGCGCGAGGCCTTCGGTCGCCTCGTCGAGGATCATCAGGCGCGGATTGGTCATCAAGGCGCGGCCGATCGCCAGCATCTGCTGCTCGCCGCCCGACAGCCGGTTGCCGAAATGCCGCCGCCGTTCGGCGAGGCGCGGGAACAGACGATAGACCCGCGCCAGCGTCCAGGCCGGCAGGCCGGGACGCGGCGGCCCGGCGGTGGCGACGAGATTCTCCTCCACCGTCAAGGTCGGGAAGATCTGCCGCCCCTCGGGCACGAGGCCGATCCCGGCGCGCGCGACGACGAAGGGCGGCGCGCCCTGAAGCGCCTTGCCGGCGAACCGGACCTCCCCGCCCTCGGGGCGCACGAGCCCCATGACGGCGCGCACCGTGGTGGTCTTGCCCATGCCGTTGCGGCCCATCAGCGCGAGGATGCCGCCGTCCGGCACGGCGAGATCGACGCCGAACAGGACCGGCGCGCCGTCATAGCCGGCGGTCAGGCCCCGCACGTCGAGCAGCGGCGCGCTCATGTCGCCGCCTCCCCGAGATAGGCCGCCTGCACGGCCGGATCGGCCCGCACCGCGTCCGGCGGGCCGGAGGCGAGGAGGCGGCCCGCGACCAGCACGCTGACCCGGTCGGCGAGCTTGAACACCGCCTCCATGTCGTGCTCGACCAGCAGGATGCCGCATTGCGCCCGCGCCGCGGAAATCAGCTCCACCATGGCGCGCCCCTCCTCGGGGCCGGCGCCGGCCATGGGCTCGTCGAGGAGCAGCAGACGCGGCTTGCCGGCGAGCGCCATGGCGAGTTCGAGGGCGCGCTTCTCGCCGTGGCTCAGCACGCCCGCCGGGACGTCGGCCTTCGCCGCGAGGCCGACCTGCGCCAGCAATTCCACCGCGTGCGCCCGCCGCACGCGGTCCGAACCCGGCGCCGGCAGAAGGCGGAACGACCGCCGCGCCGCCGCCTGCACGGCGAGCGCGACATTCTCGACGGCCGAAAAGGCCGGCAGGACCGAGGTCACCTGGAACGAGCGGGCGAGCCCTGCCTGCGCCCGGCGGTGGACGGCGTGCCGCGTCACGTCGGCTCCACCGAGCAGGATGCGGCCGCGATCGGGCGCCACTTCGCCCGCCACCAAAGCGATGAAGGTGGTCTTGCCGGCCCCGTTGGGGCCGATCAGCGCGTGGATTTCGCCGTGCGCGACGTCGAGATCGACCGCGTCGGTCACGATCAGCGCGCCATAGGCCTTGCACAGGCCCCGCACCTGAAGCAGCGGCGCGGTCATGTCCGCCCCCCGCGCGCCCGTTTTCCGCCGGCGAGGACCAGCAGGACGAGCAGCGGGCCGAACACGATCCGCCAATGCTCGGTGAGATCGGACAGCGCCTCCTCGAGCAGCACCACCAGAAGGGCGCCGAGAAGGGCGCTGCCGGGCCGGCCGAGGCCGCCCGCCTTCAGCGCCGCCGCCGCCATGCCGCCCGCCACCACCATGACGATCAGCTCGCCCGAGCGATGCCAGGACAGAAAGGCCGGCGAGACGAATTCGGTGAGATTGGCGAACAGCGCGCCCGACAGCCCGGCGAGCGCGCCGGCAATGCCATAGGCGACGAGGCGATAGGGATAGGGATCAAGGCCGAGCGCCCGCACCCGCCGCTCATTGTCCTTCGCCGCCCGCAGGACCCGCCCGAACGGCGCGGCGAGCAGCGCCCCGCACAGCAGCGCGCCGGCCGCGAGCAGGCCGAGCACCGTATAATGGAAGGCGAGCGGCCCGCGCAGCCAGCGCTCCCCCGCCACCAGCGAGCGCGCGGCGAGCGAGAGCCCGTCATCCCCGCCATAGGCCGACAGGCTCTGCGCGACGAAGAACGCCATCTGGCCGAAGGCCAGGGTGATCATGATGAAATAGACGCCGCGCGTCTTCAGCGAGAGCGCGCCGGTGGCGAGGGCGAACAGGCCGGCCGCCGCCATCGCCACGGGAAAGGCGATCAGCGCCTCGGACACGCCCTCTGCCATCAGGATGCCGACGCCATAGGCGCCGATCCCCATCAAGGCGGCATGGCCGAACGAGACCAGGCCGGCGCCGCCGAGGATCAGATCGAGGCTGATTGCGGCGAGCGCGAAGATCATCGCCCGCGCCAGGAGGGACAGCGTGAAGGTGTCCGCCCAGAGCGGCGCCGCCGCCAGCAGGAGGAACAGGACCAGAGGCAGCCCCAGGGTCTGCGCGAAACGCGTCATGCCGGCGCCGGAAACAGGCCGCGCGGGCGGAAGATCAGGATGCCGGCCATCAGGAGATAGACCGTCATGGAGGCGAGCGCCGGCCCGGCCTGGGTCGCCGCGGAGGCGGAGAGAACCAGCTTCAGCAGATCGGTGAGGAAGGAGCGGCCGAGCGTGTCGATGAGACCGACCAGCAGCGCCGCGACGAAGGCGCCGCGGATCGAGCCGATCCCGCCGATGACGATGACGACGAAGGCGAGGATGAGCAGCCCGTCCCCCATGCCGGGCTCGACCGACAGGATCGGCCCCGCCATCGCCCCGGCAAAGGCCGCCAGCATCGCCCCGAAGGCGAACACCTTGGCGAACAAGGCGCCGATATCGACGCCGAGCGCCGACACCATGGGTGCGTTGGAGGCCCCCGCCCGCACCAGCATGCCGGCGCGCGTGCGCGTCACCAGCACATAAAGCAGCCCTGCCACGGCGAGCCCGGCGGCCACCAGCGCGAGGCGGTAGACCGGATAATTCAGCCCATCCATCAGCCGGATCGAGCCCGACAGCGCCTCCGGCATCGGGATGGCGCGCGGCCCGGCGCCCCACACCAGTTTCACGCCCTCATTGACGAACAGGATGACGCCGAAGGTCGCCAGCACCTGTTCGAGATGGTCGCGGCCATAAAGCGGCCGGATCACCAGCCATTCGAGCACGAGCCCGAGCACGAGCGCGGCCGCCAGCGCCAGCGGCAGGCCCAGCCAGAAGCTGCCGGTGACGGCGCTGGCCGTCACCATCAGATAGGCACCGAGCATGTACTGGACGCCGTGCGCGAGATTGATCACGTCCATCACCCCGAACACCAGGGTCAGCCCGGCGGCCACCAGGAACAGCAGGATGCCGAGCTGGAGGCCGTTGAGGACTTGGACGAGGACGAGGGTGGTGGACATGCGCCTCTGGAAGCAGGGCCCCGCCGGTCCGGCGGGGGTCAGGGTGTCGGCCGGCCTTACTTCATCGGGCACTTGTCGGCATAGGCGTCGCCGTCCTCGGCGAACACCTTTTCCGCGATCATCGTCTCGACCTTGCCGTCCGGCCGCTTGCCGACCTTGACGAGGTAGAAGTCCTGGATCGGGAACTGGTTGGTGTTGAACTTGAAATTCCCCCGCACGGAGGCGAAGTCGGCCTTCTTCAGCGCCGCGCGCACCGCGTCCTTGTCGGTGAGCTTGCCGCCGGTCGCCTTGACCGCGCTGGCGATCAGCTTGGCGGCGTCATAGCCCTGCGCCGCATAAAGCGCGGGAATATAGCCATATTCCTTCTCGAACGCGGCGACGAAGGCCTTGTTGGCCGGCACGTCGAGATCGGGCGCCCAGGCGGCGCCGGAATAGAAGCCGAGGGCCGCCTCGCCGGTGGCGGGGAGCGTCGTCTCGTCGACGGTGAAGGCCGAGAGGAAGGGGACGGTCTCGGCCAGGCCGGCCTGCCGGTACTGCTTCACGAGATTGACCCCCATGCCGCCGGGCATGAAAGTGAAGAAGGCGTCGGGCTTGGCGGCTGCGACCTTGGCGAGTTCGGCGGAGAAATCGAGCTGGCCGAGCTGGGTGTAAATCTCGTCCGCGACCTCGCCCTTGTAATACCGCTTGAAGCCGGCCAGCGCGTCCTTGCCGGCCTGATAGTTCGGCGCCATCAGCACGACCTTCTTGTAGCCCTTCGCCTGGGCATACTGGCCGAGCACTTCGTGATTCTGGTCGTTCTGGTAGGAGGCGGAGAAGAAGAAGGGGCTGCACCCCGCCCCGGCGATCGTCGAGGGTCCGGCATTGCCGGAAATCAGGAAGGT
Source organism: Aquabacter spiritensis (assembly GCF_004346185.1). Classification (GTDB taxonomy): domain Bacteria; phylum Pseudomonadota; class Alphaproteobacteria; order Rhizobiales; family Xanthobacteraceae; genus Aquabacter; species Aquabacter spiritensis. The sequence goes on from NZ_SMAI01000005.1 coordinate 270,005, forward strand.
CTCGGCGCCGGTCACCGGCTTCACCACCGCGCCCATGACGTTGGAGAACACCACGCCGGCGACGAAATCGACCTTGTCGCGCTCGATCAGGCCCTTGACCTTCTGGACCGCGACGTCGGGCTTCAGCTCGTCGTCGACCACGACCACCTCGGCCGGCTGACCGCCGAGCGTGCCGCCCATCTCCTTGACCGCCAGCAGGAAGCCGTCGCGCATGTGCTGGCCGAGCACCGCGGAAGGGCCGGACAGGGTCGCGACGAGGCCGACCTTGACCGGATCGGCCGCCGCGACGCCCGCGGACACAGCGATCGCCAGCGCCGCCAGTCCCGCGCGACAAGATTGCACTCCACACCGCATGGCCGCAGGTCCCCGTTTCGATTGATGGCGGCACCCTGGCATCGTCGCGCGCGCCTCACAAGCGGGAACAAACAAAAGCCGCGCTTGGCGCCGATAGGGCCGGTTTCGCGACGCGATTGCGGCGGGGCGCCGGCTTCCGTACTAATAGGGCGTGCGCCCGGCCGCCGCCGGATGTCCGCATGTTCCGCCACGCTCAACCCCTGACCCGGCAGCCTGCCTCCGCCATGACGCTCGAAGACATCATCGGCTCCCCCGACCCCGCCTCGACCCGGGTGGTCGTGGCCATGTCGGGCGGCGTGGATTCCTCGGTGGTCGCCGGGCTTCTGGCGCGCGCCGGCTACGATGTCGTGGGCGTCACCCTCCAGCTCTACGACCACGGCGCGGCCGCGCACCGCACGGGGGCCTGCTGCGCCGGGCAGGACATTTACGACGCCCGCCGCGTCGCCGAGACGCTGGGCATCCCGCATTACGTGCTCGACTATGAGAGCCGCTTCCGCGAGGAGGTCATCGAGCGCTTCGCCGACAGCTATGCCGCGGGCGTGACGCCGATCCCCTGCGTCGACTGCAACCGCACCGTCAAGTTCCGCGACCTTCTCGCGACCGCGGGCGACCTCGGCGCGACGATCCTCGCCACCGGCCATTACGTGTCGAGCCGCGCTTTGCCGGACGGCCGCCGGGCGCTCTACCGCGCCGCCGAATCGGCGCGCGACCAGAGCTATTTCCTCTATGCGACCACCCAGGCGCAGCTCGCCGGCCTGCGCTTTCCGCTCGGCCACATGCGCAAGGCCGAGGTGCGCGCGCTCGCCGCCGAACTCGGCCTCGCGGTCGCCGACAAGCCGGACAGCCAGGACATCTGCTTCGTTCCCGGCGGCGATTATGCCCAGGTGGTGGAGCGGCTGCGGCCGGAGGCGGGCGAGGCCGGCGACATCGTCCATCTCGACGGCCGCGTCCTCGGCCGCCATCGCGGCGTGATGCACTACACGATCGGCCAGAGGAAGGGGCTCGGCATCTCCACCCCCGAGCCGCTTTATGTGATCGCGATCGACGCCGGCAAGCGCGAGGTCAAGGTCGGCCCGCGCGAGGCGCTCACCGTGCGGACCGTGCGCATCGGCGACATCAACTGGCTGGGCGACACGCCGTTCGCGGAGGCCTGCGCGGCCAAGACCGAGGTGTTCGCCAAGGTGCGCTCGACCCGCGCGCCGGCCCCCGCGCATCTCGATTGCGACGCGGCCGGGCACCCGGTGGTGCGGCTGCATCTCGGCGAGGACGGCGTGGCGCCGGGGCAGGCCTGTGTGCTTTATGACGCCGGCACCGATGCGGCGCGGCTGCTCGGCGGCGGCACCATCCTGCGCGCGGCGGCCGAAGGCGATCTTTTGAGGGCGCGCGTGGCGTGACACCGCCGCGCAGGTAGAGCTGGGACGAACACCGCCATGACGGTTCAGTACGATCTCGAGGGTCAGAAACGGGCCTATGCGAAATGGGCGCCGATCTACGATTCGGTCTATGTGAAGCTGCTGGCGGACGCCCAGCGCAAGGCGGCGCAGGCGGCGGCGCGGTGCGGACCGGACATTCTGGAGGTCGGGGTGGGGACCGGGCTGGTCCTGCCTTATTATCCCGCCGGCTGCCGCGTTTCCGGCATCGACCTGTCGTTCGAAATGCTGCGCAAGGCGGTGGAGAAGACCAAGCGCCGCGGCCTCACCCAGGTGCGCCTCCTCGCCGCCATGGATGCCTGCGCGCTCGGCTTTGCCGACGAGAGCTTCGATGCGGTCACCGTGCCCTTCGTCATCACGTTGGTTCCCGACCCGGAGGGCGCGCTCGACGAGATGCGCCGCGTGCTGAAGCCGGGCGGCGAGATCATCATCGCCTCCAAGCTCGGCGCCAATGAGGGGCCGGCCATGCATGTCGAGCAGGCGCTTGCGCCTCTGGTCAAGAAGGTCGGCTGGAGCATCGCCTTCAAGGCCGGCCGCCTCTCCGCCTGGGCGGCGCGCCATCCCGACATGGAGATGATCGAAATCTCCCCGGTCTTCCCCGCCGGCTTCTTCAAACTCGCCCGCCTGCGCAAGGCGGCGCGGTAGGGGGCGGGGCAAGCGGCGCGCGAGTGGCATCACGTTACGGAGCAGCAACTTGATGTAGCATACCGTGCGGGGTCGCGCGGAGGGGCGGGTGACAATCAGACTTAGGCGCATCTTGCGGGCGCCAAAATCGGATATCAGGGTTGGGTCGTGGCATTCAGGGAAAGTCCCCAAAGCGGACTTCCCGATGGCAAAGCGAGCCTATGGTCTCGGCAACTCCTATCGCTGGTGCGTCGTGTCCTTCATCGCGCTCAGCATGGAGTGCAAGGTTTTGGTCGTTTTCAATTCTGGGAAGCAGAAGTTTGAGGCGATCCTCGGCACCATCGGAAGCGGAGCATTGCGCGTTCTCTGCTCTTACGAATATCACCCGTCGGAGCCGGGCTGGCACTGCCATGCGACGTGCGACGACGTGGAAAAGGTGCCAGGTGGATACATGCGCGGCCCCTGGGTTAAACGCATCCCGCACGCAAAGCGGACACACCGACGCCAAGAGTTGGGTATCACGGACGAACAATCGGCGCAGCGGTTCGCTCTCAAGTTCTATAGGATAGAGGTGAAAGGCTCGCTGCTATGAAGGATGAGATTTGCAGAGCCTTTTGCGAAGAAATTCGCATCAGGGAGGTGCCGGCGGGCCTCGCCATAGGGACGGCCTTCCGCCGCGCTGATGGTGACGCCATCGGCTTCTACGTCATCAAGAACTCGCTCGAAAGCAACTTGGCGCGTCTGGAGGACGATGGAACGACCATCCCGTACCTGGAAGCGGCGGGTGTGGATTTCGACACTCAGACCCGCCAAAAAGCATTCTCAGCCATCCTCGAAGAATATGGCGCTCACTACGATCTGGATGAGGCCGTCATTCGTACTCCGGATATGCCGGAGCACGAAATTGCGAGGGCATCGATCGGATTTGCGGCACTTTTGTTGCGCCTGTCCGACTTTCTGCTCCTGAGCCAAGAGCATGTCGAAAGCGCGTTTAAGGACGACGCAAAAAAACGCATCAAAGAAGCGATCGGCACTCGCGCAAAAATCGAAGACGACGCGGCGGTAAGCGACCACTTAAGTGAGGTTAAACCGGACCTTTTAATCCGAGCCCCCAATCGCGAGCCAGTTGCGATCTTCCTGGCGCAGTCCGCGCAGCGCGTGAACGACGCTATATTTTTGCAAATGGCAGCCTTGTACGAGTCAAGAGAGGCCCTTTCGGTGATTGCCTTGCTGGAGGGCGACAGCTCAATTTCTTCTAAACTGCGTCAACGTGCATCAAATCGCCTCACCGCATTGCCGGTGTACCGTCATGACGAAGCGCAGGCGATCCAAAGAATTGTTCGAGAGGCTGTGGGCGCCGAAGGATTGCTGCATTGAACGCGAAATCCGACATGCGGCCGGATGAATGGGGCCGCTTGAAAGGCGTGTGCCCAAGCCCAAAACGCACCTAACCGAGAATTTCGTACCGCCCCCACTACACGCCACACCCTTCCTTGACACCCGCGGGCCGGCGCCTCTATATCGCGACTTCCAGCGTGCCGGACTTGTCCGGCGGCGCCGTGGCAGCGTAGCTCAGCTGGTGAGAGCGCCGGATTCATAACCCGGAGGTCGGCGGTTCAAATCCGCCCGCTGCTACCAGATCTTCCGGTCCGCCGGGTCCCCGTCTGCATCCTGCCCCGCCCGTCCGAAGCCCGCCGGTCCGCGCGGCGCGCGGGCACCGCTTGGGCCCCCGCCCTCTCACAGGAAATAGAGATAGGTCAGCAGCGCGAAGCAGGGCAGCAGGAAGAGGCAAGACCAGGCCATGTAGCCGAAGAAGCTCGGCATCTTCACGCCGCGGTGGCGGGCGATCGAGAGCACCATGAAGTTCGGCGCGTTGCCGATATAGGTCATGGCGCCCATGAAGACCGCGCCGGCCGAGATCGCCTCCAGCGTCACCGCCAAAGGCCCCATCAAGGTCGCGGCATTGCCGCCGGCGAGGTTGAAGAAGACCAGATAGGTCGGGGCATTGTCGAGGAAGGACGAGAGCCCCCCGGTCAGCCAGAAATACCAGACATTGACCGGCTCGCCGGCATCCCCGGTCACCAGATCGACCAGCGGCGCGAAGGCCCCGGCCGAGCCGGCCCGCAGGATCGCGATGACCGGGATGATGGTCAGGAAGATGGCGGCGAACAGCTTCGCCACTTCGAGGATCGGCTCCCAGTCGAAGCCGTTGCGCTCGCGCACCAGCTTGGGCGTGATGAGGAGCGAGAGCACGGCGATCGCCAGCAGCAGGACGTCGCGCAGCACCCACTGCAATTCCACGCTCGTCCCATAGACCTGGAAGCTGATGCCCGGCTTCCACAGCGCGCTGAGCAGGATCGCGCCGATAATGCCGGCGAGCAGCGGGATGTTCTGCAGCCCGCGCACCGAAACGCGCTCGGTGTCCGGCGTCGGATCGCGCAGCGGCTGCGTCTCCTTGGCGTAGAAATAGCGGTCGAGCAAATAGAAGACGGTCAGCAGGATGCCGGCGACCACAACGGTGTCGTGGAACAGATGGGTGGTGGTCCAGAAGAAGCTGACGCCCTTCAGGAAGCCGAGAAAGAGCGGGGGATCGCCGAGCGGGGTGAGCGAGCCGCCGATGTTCGACACCAGGAAGATGAAGAACACGACGGTATGCACATTGTACCGCCGGTTGTCGTTGGCGCGCAGCAGCGGCCGGATCAGCACCATGGAGGCGCCGGTGGTGCCGATCAGGCTGGCGATCACCGTGCCGAAGGCGAGGATGGCGGTGTTGGTGGCCGGGCTGCCATGGATGTTGCCGACCACCAGAATGCCGCCGGACACCGTGAACAGCGCGAACAGCAGGATGATGAAGGGGATATATTCCAGGAGCGCGGTATGGACCACTTCGTGCGCGGTCAGACCGGGGCCGTAGGTGAGCGCGAAGGGGACCAGAAAGGCGAGGGCCCAGACCAGCGCCACCTTGCCGTAATGGTGGTGCCAGAAGCGGTTGGCGAGCAGCGGGAACAGCGCGATCGACAGCAGCATGCCGACGAAGGGAAGCGCCCAGAGGAACGGCAGGCTCGCCCCGTCTATGGCGACGCCGCCGGGCACCGCGGCGGCGGCGGCGGAACACAGGGAAAGGCTCGCGGCACCCGCCGTCGCGCCGATCGCGGCGCCGCTCCACACTCCTGCCCGCACGTCGTCCCCCTGCCCAGCCTCTGCCCGTCATTTTGATGGACGATGCGGCGGGGCAAGGCAAGGCGGATCCCCGTCCCGGCGCTGCGCCGGTTGACCCCGCTTCCGCTTTCTGTCCTAGTCCCGCCGCTCCTAAGACCCGCACGAGATCATGACCGCAGACCGCTACAACGCCCGCGACGCCGAACCCCGGTGGCAGAAGATCTGGAAGGAGCGCGGCATCTTCCGCGCCCGGAACGACGACCCGCGCGAAAAATTCTTCGTCATGGAAATGTTCCCCTATCCCTCGGGGCGCATCCATATCGGCCACGGGCGCAATTATGTGATGGGCGACGTGCTCGCCCGCTATATGCGCATGCGCGGGCGCAACGTGCTCCATCCGATGGGCTGGGACGCCTTCGGCCTGCCGGCCGAGAATGCCGCGATCGAGCGCGGCATCCATCCCAAGCAATGGACCTACGAGAACATCGCCTCGATGAAGGAGCAGCTCCAGCTGCTCGGCCTCTCGCTCGACTGGGACCGCGAGATCGCGACCTGCGACCCGTCTTATTATGTCGAGCAGCAGCGCATCTTCCTCGACTTCCTCGCGGCCGGCCTCGCCTATCGCAAGGAGAGCGAGGTCAATTGGGATCCGATCGACCAGACCGTGCTCGCCAACGAGCAGGTGATCGACGGCCGCGGCTGGCGCTCCGGCGCGGTGGTCGAGCGGCGCAAACTGTCGCAGTGGTTCTTCCGCATCACCGCGTTCGCCCAGGAGCTTCTGGACGCGCTCGACGGGCTCGAGCGCTGGCCCGAGCGCGTGCGGCTGATGCAGCGCAACTGGATCGGCCGCTCGGAAGGGCTCGAAATCCTGTTCGAACTGTCGCGCCCGAGCGCCAAGGCAGCCGGCACCGAGACGGTGAAGGTCTATACGACGCGCCCCGACACGCTGTTCGGCGCGGCTTTCCTGGCGCTCTCCCCCGACCATCCGCTGGCGCTCGCGCGCGCCGCCGGCGATCCGCGGCTCGCCGCCTTCATCGCCGCCTGCAAGACCGGCGGCACCTCGGCGGAAGCGATCGAGACCCAGGAGAAGATGGGCTTCGACACCGGCCTCACCGTCCAGCACCCGCTGGCGGACGGGCGCACCCTGCCGGTCTATGTCGCGAATTTCGTTCTGATGGATTACGGCACGGGCGCGATCTTCGGCTGCCCCGCCCACGACCAGCGCGACCTCGACTTCGCCCGCAAATACGGCCTTCCCGTCGTCCCGGTCGTGCTGCCGCCCGGCGCCGATCCGGCCGCCTTCACGGTGGACGAGATCGCCTATGACGGCGAGGGCACGCTGTTCAATTCCGGCTTTCTCGACGCGATGGGCGTGGAGGAGGCGAAGGAGGCGGTCGCCCGGCGCCTGGAGCGGTTCCGCGTCGACGGCGCGCCGCAGGGCACGCGGCGGGTGAATTTCCGGCTGCGCGACTGGGGCATTTCGCGCCAGCGTTATTGGGGCTGCCCGATCCCGATCATCCATTGCGACGCCTGCGGCCCGGTGCCGGTGCCGCGCGACCAATTGCCGGTGACGCTGCCGGAGGACGTCAGCTTCGACCGTCCCGGCAATCCGCTCGACCGCGCCAAGGCCTGGCGCGACGTGCCCTGTCCCCAATGCGGCGCGCCGGCGCGGCGCGAAACCGACACCATGGACACGTTCGTCGATTCGTCCTGGTATTTCCTGCGCTATGCCAGCGAGACCGCAGACCTGCCGCTGGACAAGGCGGCGGTCGCGCAGTGGCTGCCGGTCGACCAATATATCGGCGGTATCGAGCATGCGATCCTGCATCTGCTCTATTCCCGCTTCTTCACCCGGGCGCTGAAGGCCTGCGGCCGCGTCGATATCGCCGAGCCGTTCGCCGGCCTGTTCACCCAGGGCATGATCGTCCACGAGACCTATCGCGACCAGGCCGGCCGCTGGCTGTTCCCCGAAGAGGTCAAGCTGCTCGGCACCGGCAAGACGGTGAAGATCGAGACCGGCGAGGACGTCGTGGTCGGCGCGCCGGAAAAGATGTCGAAATCGAAGCGCAACGTGGTGCCGCCGGAAGTGGTGGCGGACACTTACGGCGTCGATTGCGCGCGCTGGTTCATGCTCTCCGACACCCCGCCGGAGCGCGACAGCGAATGGACCCAGGCCGGCATCGAGGGCGCCTGGCGCCTGGTGCAGCGCGTCTGGCGCCTGGTCGGCGACCTCCACGCCTTCAGCGGCCTGCCGCAGGCGGAACGGGCGGACGTCCCCGCCCCGCCGCCCGAGGCGGCGCGCGCCTTCCTCGCCCAGCTCCACCAGCGCACCCAGGCGGTGCAGGAGGCGATCGAGGGCCTGAAGTTCAACGTCGCGATCGCCCAGATCTACAGCCTGATCATCGAGATCGAGACCGAGTTCAAGGCGCTGCGCGCCGCCAGCCGCAGCGACGAGATCGCCCGCCAGTCGATGGCGGAGGCCGCCGCCCGGCTGGTCCTGCTGCTCGCGCCGATGACGCCGCATCTCGCGGAATCCTGCTGGGAGGCGATCGGCGGCGCCGGGCTGGCGGCAACCGCCGACTGGCCGAAAATCGACCCGGCGCTGCTGGTCACCGACACCATCACGCTGCCGATCCAGATCAACGGCCGCAAGCGCGACGACATCGTCGTGCCGCGCGGGGCGACACCGGCCGAGGTCGAGGCCGCGGTGCTCGCCATGGAAAGCGTGCAGCGCGCTCTCGACGGGCGAGCCCCGAAGCGTATCATCGTGGTGCCACAGAGGATCGTGAATGTCGTCGCCTGACCGCGCCGCGCCGCAAGCCCGCTCCCACCCGCGCTTCGCCCGCCCGGACTTTGCCCGCACGGGTTTCGCCCGCTTCGCCGGCACCCGCGCGCGGCTCGCCGCCGTGCTGGCGCTCGCGGCGATGCTCGGCGGCTGTTTCCAGCCGATGTACGCGACCTCCAATACGGTCGCGGGCCAGAAGCTCGAAGACCAGCTGCGCGACATCTACATCGTCAAGATCGACGGCGAACTGGGCAACGAGCTGCGCAACGATCTGATCTTCGATCTCACCGGCGGCTCTGGCAATCCCTCGACCGCGACCTACCGGATGCTGATCACGGTCAAGTCCAGTTCGACCTATGCCATCGTCAACACCTCCTCGGGCCTGCCCGAGGCGAAGGTGGTGCGGGTCTCGGGCGAGTGGACGCTGCTGCGCGCGGGCGCCGAGGACAAGGGCCCGGTCACCAAGGGCACGGCCGCCGCCTCGGCCTCGATCGACGTCAGCCAGGAGCGGTTCGCCAATTACAGCGCGACCCGCGACGCCGAGAAGCGCGCCGCGCGGATTCTCGCCGAAATGATCAAGGCCCAGCTCGCGGCGCATTTCGTGAAGCCCGCGGGAAGCTGAGCGCCCATGGTCGCGGTCCGCGCAGGCGATGCCGAAACGGCCCTGACGCGGCGCGACGGCAAGCACAATGTCGTCCTTCTGTTCGGTCCGGACGTCGGGCTGGTGCGCGAGCGCGCCGCCGGCCTCGTCAAGCGCGCGGTCCCCGATCTCGCCGATCCCTTCTCCGTCGTGCGGCTCGACGGCGACGACATCGCAGCCGATCCCCGGCGCCTCGTCGACGAGGCGGGCACGATGGGCCTGTTCGGCGGCGAGCGGGTGGTGTGGGTGCGCGCCGGCAGCCGCAACATCGCGCCCGCGGTCGAGGCGCTGCTCGCCGCGCCGGTCGAGGCGCTGGTGGTGATCGAGGCGGGAGACCTCAAGCGCGGCGCGCCGCTGCGGGCCTTGTGCGAGAGCGACAAGGCCGCGCTCGCCATTCCCTGTTATGCCGATGGCGAGCGCGATCTCGCCCGGCTGGTCGACGCCATGCTGTCGGAGGCCGGCCTTGCGATCGACCGCGACGCCAAGGACCTGCTGGTCTCGCTGATCGGCGGCGACCGCCTCGCCTCGCGCGGGGAGGTCGCCAAGCTCGCCCTCTATGCCAAGGGTCAAAGCCGGGTCACGCTCGACGACGTGCGGATGATCGTCGGCGACGCCTCGGCGCTGGCTTTGGACGACGTGGTCGACGTCGCTCTGGCCGGCAATGCCGCGGCCGCGGCGGGCGCGCTCGCCAAAGCGCGGGCGGCGGCGATGCGGCCCGACGCGATTCTCGGCGCTTTGCTGCGCGGCCTGTTCGGCCTGCATCAGATGGCGCTGGCGGTGGAGGCCGGCAGCAGCGTCGACCGGGTGATCGACCAGCAGCGGCCGGCCGTGCACTTTTCCCGCAAGCCGCATCTGGAGCGCGCGCTGCGCTCGTTTCCGGCCGGCCAATGCCTCCGGGCGGCCCTCCTCGTGGACGAGGCGATCCTCGCCTGCCGCCGCACCCCGGCGCTGGGCGACGCGATCGCCGAGCGCGTCTTGCTCCAGATCGCCGGCCGCCGCCGCCCCGCCTGAGCGCTGCGGCCGCGCCCGCCAGCCGCCGCCTCAGAAGGCCACGGTCAGCCGGCCCTGGACGGCGTTGTTCTGGGTCTCGGCGGCGAGCTGGCCGGTATAGGAGACCCCGAGCCGCGCATTGGCGGTGATCAGCCAGTCGAGGCCGAGGCCGAGCAGCGCGGTGTCGCGGGCGACCGGGGCGCCGGTGACGGAAAATGCCGGACCGCCGCTCACCGCGAAACGCTCGGTGATCCCGGGATCGAGATCGCCGAAGGCATGCTGCCAGGCGAGGCTGCCGCGGATCGCCAGCATCGCCGTCCCGGCGGTGAAGTCCTGGCTGACCCGCGCGCCGAGGGTGGTGAGGACATTGTCCTGGGTCAGGCCGCCGGAGGTGAGGGCGGCGGAGCCGCCGGTCTCGGTGAAGCCGTCGAGATCGAGGCGGACATAAGCGAGGCCCGCGAACGGTTCGAGCAGAACGCCGCCGGGCGCCTTCACCCCATAGGCCACTTCGCCGAACACCTGCCCGGTGCCGCCGTCCTGGTCGGCGCTCAGGCTCTGATAGAGGTTGGGAAGGGCGACGCCGCGCGAGGTTGAAATGTCGTGCCAGGTGTAGCTGGCGGCATAGCGCAGCGTCACCGGCCCCATCCGGTTGGCGCCGTAGAGCGCCAGGTCGTAATTGTCGCTGTCGCCGGAGCCGGAGACCGCATCGGTGGAGAAGGCGGTCTGGCTGTAGCCGCCGGCAAGGCCGACCCGCCAGCCGGGCGCCACTTCGCTGTCGAAGCCGCCGAGGAAGCCGCCGACCGAGCTGGTCACGGCGGAGGCGGCGCCGCCGCTGACGCTGCCCCAGCCGCCATAGCCCTGCCCCCAGGCGGTGAAGCCGCCGATTTTGGCCGCGGGGGCGGCGGGCGCCGCCGCATAGGAGAGCGGGGCGAGCGCGGCCGTCGCGCCGCCCTCCGCCTCGCCGAGCCGATTGGTGAGGGTCTGGCGCAGATAGGTCGACTGGGCGGCCAGCACCGAGCCGGTGGCGGCGTGGATCTCGCCGGTCAGGCTCGCCAGCGCGGCCGGTGCGCCGGCGGCCGTCAGGGTGACGGCGGATTGGAGCACCGGGCTCGCATACGGCATAAAGGCCACGGCCAGGCCCGCGGCATTGGCATTGGGCGTTCCGCCGGCCGTGGCAAAGGCGGCGACGTTGGGCGCCACGCTGGCGCGGACCTGCGTGCCCGCCACCGCGACCGAACCGGTGAGGAAGGGGCCGCCGGTCTGCACCGAGGAGAAGGCGCCGGACACCCCACCGGCCGAGGTGATGACCGTATAGGTTCCGAGCGCGGACGGACCGCCATCTTCCGCCACCAGAACCAGCGCGCCGTCGAGGCCGGTGGCCCCCGTGACGACGATCTGGTCGCTGGCGCCGGCGCTGCCGGTCTCCGCCACATAGACCGACCCGGCGGTCAGGTTCAGATTGCCGCCGACCGTCAGGGTGCCGATGGAGAAGCCCGGCTGCAGCAGGCCGGCATTCGTGAGGGTGCCGCCGATGCGGCCGGTGCCGGACAGGCTGCCGGAATTGGTGAGAGCGCCGCCGACGGAACCGGTGCTGACGAAGGCGCCCGCACGCCCGATCGTGACGTTCCCGGCCAGCGACCCGGTCAGAGCGAGCGTGCCCCCCTGCACCGACGTCTCGCCGGCATAGCTGTTGTCGCCGGCGAGCAGGAGCGTGCCCGTCCCGTGCTTGATCAGGCCGCCGGCACCGCGGATATCGTTGCTCCAGATGTCGAAGGCGTTGAGCCCGCCTTTGGCGGCGTCCATCGTGACGGTGACCGTCTCGGCGAAGGCGCCGTAGCCGCCCGCCGCCGCATAGGGATTGATGCGCGCCCAGCCGGAGCCGTTGTCCAGCGGCACGCCGGAGGGCAGTTCGGTGCTGGCGATCACGTCGCGGATCTGCGCGTCGGAGAGATAGGGGAAGCGGGTGCGGAACAGCAGTTCGGCATTCTCCGGCACCACGGGCGCGCGCGTCGTGTCGCCCACCGCCGGCAGGCCGTAGGTCAGATACCAGGTGGACTGGTCGCGCGCGGCCCGGTACGTGGCCGCGCTCGGCACCGCGCCGGAGGCGAGGCACGCCGTCAGATTGGCGCCGCAGGCGGCATAGACCGGCGTGACGGCACTGCCGCCGAGCGCCGCCGTCAGGGCCAGGCGATTGGCCTCGAACGCGGCGGTATAGCCCGACGCATAATTGGGATCGTCGCGCATCAGCTGGGTGAGGGTCTCCAGCGCGACGATGCGCCCGCCGATCACGTCGAGGGCATAATGCATGCCCAGAATGTTGCGGCTCAGCCCGTATTGCTGGGCGGACGCGAACATGTCCTGCCAATAGGTCGGCAGGAGCATGCCGTAATACATGCCGGTGATGAAGCCGCGCATGGAATGCCCGCTGGCGAAGGCGGATTCGCCGACATTCTCCGACCATTCCTCCTGCTGGATCGCGACCGCCGCATCCGGTGTGGTCGCTGTGGTCCAGGGATGGTCGCCGATCGCGGGCAGCGCCACGAACGGGCGCGGATTGCCGACGATGGCGTCGGTGGCGTGATAGGCGGTCTTATAGATGTCCAGCGTCTGGTAATAATCCTTCACGGCGCCGGACCGGACCGTGCCCGTCGTCCCCCACAGATCGGCGAGGATCGTGCCAGGCATGGTTTCGTCGAGCGCCCATGTCACCATCTGGGCGCTGATCGGCGTGTCGGCCATGTGCCAGAGATGGGCGGTGATGCTGCCGAGGGGCTTGCCGGGGACGTTCACCGCATTCTCGGCCGCCGTCGCGCGCTGCGCCGCGGTCGAGGTGGCATAGATCTGCGTGGTCACGGCCGCGCTCCGCTGCAGCAGCGCCAGACCCTCGGCGGATTGCAGCAGCGTGCCGAAAGTGGACGTGACGGCGATCTGGTTCGCCACCTGAGCCGCCACGCAGGCGTCCGTCTTGCAGAAGCTGGCTTGCGCCAGAGCCGGCCGCGCCGCGACCAGACCCGCGAGCGACACCCCCGCCGCCAAGGCGAAGACCGTCATTCGGACGCGGCTCGACCGCGCCCGTTCCATACAAGCTGACATGATGCCCCCACGCGCCAACCCGGCGGCCGGCGCGCCGACCCGGAGAGGCCGCGGTGCACGGGCTTCGGGATCGGCGGCGCCGATCACGCGCCGCGCGCGCCGATCGCGCGCCCCCCATTCCTGGCCCATTTCTGTAACAAGACGACGATGGCCGCCCCGTAGCGCGGCGCGTCGGCTCTACAGCCCGACGAAATGGCGCCGGGCCTGGAGATAGAAGAGGATCAGCAGCCCGGGAATGCCGGCGAGCGCGGTGATGGCGAAGAAGATCGCCCAGCCGGTCTCTTCGGCCAGGAATCCCCCGCCGGAAGCGAGCACGGTGCGCCCGACCGCGGTCAAGGCGGTGAGCAGCGCATATTGCGTCGCGGTGTGCGCCCGCGCGCCGCACAAAGCGGAGAGATAGGCGACGAACACCACGGTGCCGATCGCGCCGCAGAAATTCTCGACGATGATCGCGCCGGTCAGAAAGGGCACGTTGACGCCGACCATCGCCTGCGCGGAAAAGGCGAGGTTCGAGGTCATTTGGAGGATGCCGCCGATCCACAGGCAGGTGACGAGCGGCAGCGCGCGGGCGAGCGCGCCCCCAGCGAAGCCGCCGGCCAAGGCGGCGGCGAGGCCGACGCCCTTCACGATCGCCGCATAGGTCGCCTTGTCGAAGCCGAGCGCGATCACGAACGGCGCGGTCAGCACCCCGGCGAAGGCGTCGCTGAATTTGTAGAGCAGCACGAACAGCAGAACCGTCACGGCCTCCCGGCGGGAGAGGAATTCCGCGAACGCGCCATAGGCGGTCTTGAAGACCCGGACGAGGGCGCCCTCCCCCGCGCCGTCGCGGCGCGGCGGCGCCTCCGGCTCGCGCGCGGCCAAGGTCGCCGTCATGCCCACCAGCATGAAGCCGGCGGCGGCGAGATAGCCCCAGGTCCAGGCCGCCGCGCGGTCGACGCCCAGAGCCTCGATCCCGGCGACGATGGCGATGACGCCGGCCCCGGAGGCCAGCATGCCGATCCGGTAGGCCGCGACATAGCCGGCCATGCCCGCCGCCTGCTCGGACGTGTCGAGCCGCTCGACGCGGAAGGCGTCGACCACGATGTCCTGCGTCGCCGAGACGGCGGCGAGCAGCACCGCGCCCAGCGCCACCACGACCGGCGCGCGGGCCGGATCCTGGAAGCCGAGGAACAGGATCGCGGCAACGAGCGCGATCTGGGTGGCGAGCAGCCAGCCGCGGCGCCGGCCGAGCCAGCGCGACAGAACCGGCACGTCGATCGCGTCGACCACCGGCGCCCACAGGAATTTCAGCGTGTAGGGCAGGCCGACCAGCGCGAACAGGCCGATCGTGCCGAGATTGACCCCCGATTCGGTCATCCAGACCGATAGGGTCGTGCCGGTCAGGGCCAGCGGCAGCCCCGACGAGAAGCCGAGCAGGATCACCACCAGCACGCTGGGGCGCAGATAGACGGTCAGCGCCTCCCATGCCGGCGCGCGCGGCCCGCGCTCCGAAAGCCGTTCGCTCATCCGGTCCCTTCCTGCACGCCGATCCCGCTCATGCCTGCGAATTGGTCCACAGGCCGGTCTCGACCTTGGAGACCGCGATCACCGCCTGGGTGCGGCTCTCGACGCCGAGCTTCTGGAGGATGGCGGAGACGTGCGCCTTCACCGTCGCCTCGGAGACCGACAATTCATAGGCGATCTGCTTGTTGAGGCGGCCTTCCGACAGCATCATCAGAACCCGCACCTGCTGCGGCGTCAGGGTGGCGAGGCGGGCGATCACCGCATCGGTCTCGGCATCGCCCTTGCCCGCGAGATTGACGTCGGAAGGCACCCAGGTTCCGCCGGCCAGGACGGCGGCCACCGCCTCGCGCATGCCGGCGACCGGAAGGGTCTTGGGAATGAAGCCGGAGGCGCCGAGATCGAGGCAGCGGCGGATCACCGCCGGCTCCTCGTTGCCGGAGACCACCACGACGGGCAGAGCGCCGTATTGGGCACGCAGAAAGAGCAGGCCGGAAAAGCCCCGCGCGCCGGGCATGGTCAGATCGAGCAAAACGAGGTCGAAATCCGCCTCCTGCTCCAGCAGCGCGTGGACTTCGTCGAAGGTTCCGACCTCGACGATCTCGCTGGCGGGATAGAGCGCGCTTACGGCCTCGCGCAGCGCGCCGCGAAACAGCGGGTGGTCATCGGCGATCAGAAGCCGGACGACATTTGCAGTCCCATCAGCCACGAACGCTCTCCCGCATCGGACATCCGCCGGCCCCGCCGCGACGAATCGTCCACGTTCATTGTCCGCCCCGCCCCGCGAGGTGGCAAGCGGGAGGCTCAGCGCGCGCCGCTTCCGCAATAGCACAGGACGACCTCGCGTTGATGCGGGCGCGTGCGGTGCTCCACGAGATAGATCGCCTGCCAGGTGCCGAGCCGCAGGCGTCCCGCGCGCACCGGGATGGCGAGCGCGCTGTCGGTGAGCATGGTGCGCACATGGGCCGGCATGTCGTCGGGCCCCTCCAGATCATGGACCCAGCCGGACCCTTCCGGCGCCAGCCCCCGCAATGCGGTCAGCAGATCGGTGCGCACGTCGGGATCGGCATTTTCCTGGATCACCAGAGCGGCCGAGGTATGCCGGCAGAACAGATGCGCCATGCCGGTGTCCGCGCCGGCCTCGGCCAGGAAGGCGGCGACCTCGCGGGTCAGATCGGTAAAGCCTTCGCCCGGCGTCTCGACGGTCAGCAGCGCCTCGACATGGCGCGTCACCGCCACGCCGTGCGTGCGCCCGCGCGTCATCCGGCTCACGCCTTCTTGACCCACCGGCCGCCCTCGTCCTGCTGCCAATAAGTGAGCGCATGGCCGGCGGCCCGCGCCGCCTTCCAGGTCTCGCGGGCGGCGGCGACCGCCTCGGCGTCGCGGCCGTCGAACATATGGACGACGCGGTCATAGGCGCCCGGCTCCGCCAGGGTCGCCCCGTCGACCATGAAGCGCACCGTCGCCCGGTTCGGGTTCGCGTCGGTGGCGGTGATGAGGATCGGCTGGCGCTCCGGCCGCGGCTGCGCATCGGTGCCGTGCGGCAGGAAGGCGGCGTCGCTATAGGTCCACAGATGCGCGTCGAGCGCGTCGCGGCGCTCCGGCGAGCCGCATTGGATCACGCAGCGCCATCCCCGTTCGAGGCTCTTTTCGAGCAGGACCGGCAGCGCGTCTTCGAGCGGCCGGCGCTCCAGATGGTAGAACAGAATATCCGTCACGCCGCCGAGGGTCGCGGCGCGGCCGGCCGGCGTCAAGTCACAACAGCCCTTCGAGCGTCGCGATCAGCCGGTCGAGATCCTCCGGCCGCGACAGGCGGTGGTCGCCGTCCTTCACCAGGCTGAACACGACATCGTCCTCGGCGAGGCAGGACACCAGCTTCATCGCATGCTGCCACGGCACGTCCGTATCGCGCGCGCCCTGGAGAATGCGGACCGGGCAGCCGACCGCGAACGGCGTGCCGAGCAGCAGATGGCGCCGCCCGTCCTCGATCAGCGCGCGCGTGATGACATAGGGCTCGGCGCTGTAGTCCGAGGGCCGGGCATAGCGGCCGGTCGCCGTGATCTGGTCCTGGACCTCGGGCGCGAAGCGCGCCCACATCAGCGTCTCGGTGAAATCGGGGGCGGGGGCGATCAGCACCATGCCGGCGATGCGCGGCGCGGCGCCCTGCGCCGACGCCCGCTGCGCCAGAGCCCGGGCGAGCAGGAGCGCGATCCAGCCGCCCATCGAGGATCCGACCAGAATCTGCGGGCCTTCGGTCGCGCGGTCGAAAACGGCGCAGGCGTCTTCGAGCCAGGCGGAGATCGTGCCGTCTTCGAAGCGTCCGCCGGATTCGCCATGCCCGGAATAATCGAAGCGGACGAAGGCCTGGCCGCGCCGCGTCGCCCAATGGGCCAGGGCCTCGGCCTTGCTGCCGGCCATGTCCGACTTGAAGCCGCCGAGCCAGACCACGCCCGGCCTTTGCCCGGGGATCGCCCGCACGGCGATCGCGCGGCCATTGACATCGAGCGTGCCGAGGGTTTCCGCACCAGGGGTCATGAGGGCTCCGTCAAACCGGGGGATTGGCGAAATAGCGATCGAGGATGAGGCGGTAGATTTCCGTCAGCCGCTCCAGATCGTCCACCGCGGTCGCTTCGTTCACGCCGTGCATGGTGCGCCCCACCAGGCCGAACTCCACCACCGGGCACAGATCCTTGATGAAGCGGGCGTCCGACGTGCCGCCGGTGGTGGACAGAGCGGGGCTCCGGCCGGTCACAGTCTCGACGGCGCCGCGGACGAGGTCGACGAACGGCCCCGGCGCGGTGACGAAGCTCTCGCTCGGGCCGGGCTGGAAGGCGAGGTCGAAGCTCGCCGGCGCGGCCACCGCGGTCAGGCGGCGCAGGATCTCCGCCTGCATGGTCGGGAGGCTGAACCGGTCGTTGAAGCGCACGTTGAATTTCGCCCGCGCCTCGGCGGGAATGACGTTGAACACCGGATTGCCGACATCGACCGAGACGATTTCGAGGTTCGACGGCGGAAAATGGTCCGACCCGTGATCGAGCGGCGCTTCGATCAGACCGTTCAGCAGGCGGATCAGGCGCGGCACCGGATTGTCGGCGAGTTCGGGATAGGCGGCATGGCCCTGCTTGCCCCGCACCGTCACCGTGCCGGACAGGCTGCCGCGCCGGCCGATCTTCACCATGTCGCCGAGCGCGCCGGGATTGGTCGGCTCGCCCAGCACGCAATGGTCGATGCGGGTGCCCTGGGCCTTGAGCCGCTCGACCACCTTCACCGTGCCGTCCAGCGCGGGGCCTTCCTCGTCGCCGGTGACGAGAAAGGAGATGCTGCCGCGCGCCGGTGGCCCGGCCTGCCAGAATTGCAGCGCGGCGGCGATCGCGGCGGCGACGCCGCCCTTCATGTCGACCGCGCCGCGGCCGAACAGCAGGCCGTCCGTGCACGCGCCGGAGAACGGCCCGTGCGTCCAGAGCGCCGGATCGCCCGGCGGCACCACGTCGACATGGCCGGCGAAGCAGAGATTCGGCCCGCTCTCGCCGATCTGTGCGTAGAGATTCGCGATCGGCGGTCCGGCGCTGGCGCTCGAAAAGCGGTCGATCCGGAAGCCGGCGGCGGCCAGAACGGCGGCGACGAAGTCGACCGCTTCGGCCGAATCCGGCGTGACCGAGGGGATTTTGAGGAGCGCCCGGGCCAATTCCACGGCATCGGTGCCCTCGGGAAGGGGTTCGCTCTTGACGGATGGGGGCATGCTCATGGAGTTAGGCTTCCGCTTCGTCTTGCGACCTTTTAGTTCGCTTTCGCGAAGGATGGAAACCGTCGGCCGACAGGGTCCGTGGCGGCGCCGAACCGGCGGGCCCCCGGCCGCGCGACGCCGCCTCCGGAGGGGTGCCATGGTCCGTTCGCTCGCGTCCGTCCGCCGGGCTCTGCTCCTGCTCCTGATGCTGCTCGTTCTTGGCGGCGGCTGGAACGGCAGCGCGCTCGTCTCGGGCGCCGCGGCACAAGATGCCCCGGCCGCGGCGCTGGACCCGATCCAGGCGTCCCGCGAGCGGATCGAGGCGACGCGCTCGGCGCTGAACAGCCTGGAAGGCTCGCTTTCGGTCCAGGGCCTGCGCGGCAACGATCTCGACGATCTGAAAGGACGCCTGGAGCCGGTCCGCCGCGAACTCCAGCAGCGAATCGACGAACTGGCCCCGCGTTTGGCCTCGGCCAAGGTGCGGCTCCAGGAACTCGGACCCGTCCCCGCCGCCGGCGCCCCGCCGGAAGAGGCCGCGCCGGCCGCGGTCCGCGCGCAGATCACCGGCCAGATCGCCCAGATCGAAGGCCTGGTGAAGCAATATGTCGCCCTCGTGGGCCGCGCCAACCACATCTCGGACGAGATCGCCGGGCGGCGGCGCGCTCTGTTCGCCGACCAGGTGCTCGACCGGTCCTACAGCGTGCTCGATCCCGATCTGTGGACCGCCGCCGCCGCCGCGTTCAAGATCGAGCTGCGCGCATTGCGCTATCTCGCCACCGACTGGCTCGCCTTCGCCGCCCAGCGCCATGCCGCCTGGGTGCTGTGGTCGGTCGGCCTCGGCTCCCTCGCCGTGGGGGCGCTGGTCTACGGCGCCGGCTGGATTCTGCGCCGCCGCCTGCGGTCGCCGCCGCCGCCGGACGGGGCGAGCTATGGCCGGCTGCGCTGCGCGCTGGAAGCCTTGAAAATCGCCGTCCTGGACGCGCTCATCGCACCGCTCGCGGTGCTCAGCGGCTATCTTTTCCTCACCGCCTTCGGCCTCGTGCCGCCGCGGGCGGCGGAGGTGCTGCAAGGCGCCCTGGTCGCCACCTTCATTCTCGGCGTCGGCCACGCGGTGGGCCGTGCGATGCTGGCCCCGAACGAGCCGTGGCGCCGCCTGCCGGTCATCTCCGACCGCGCCGCCGTGATCGGCTACCGCTATTATACCTGGACAGTCCTCAGCCTCGCCATCGCCGCCTTCCTCAACACCATGCACCGGGCTCTGTTCAGCCCGGTCGCGCTCACCGTGGCGACCAGCGCGATCATGGCGCTGTTCATCGGCGGCTTCGTCGCCCGCAGCCTGATCGTGCTCGCGCGCTCGGCGAGCGACGAGGACGAGGACAGCCAGACCGACGGGCCGAGCGGCACCCTGCGTCTGCTGCAGCCGCTGCGGCTGGTGATCTGGCTGGTCCTGGGCGGCATCATCGTCGCGCTCGCCGCCGGCTATGTCAGCCTCGCCGCCTTCGTCGCCGCGCGGATCCTCGTGGTCACCACGGTGCTGGCCGGGCTCTATCTGCTCAACGCGCTGGTCGACGCCTTCTTTGCCGGGCTGCGGCCCGATACCCACCACGCCAAGATCGTCTCCAAGACGCTGGGCCTGCGGCCGAACCGGCTGGACCTGATCGGCGTCGTGATCGCCGCTCTGCTGAAGCTCGCTCTGCTCGCCTCGGCGGCGCTCCTGGTGGCGGGAAGCTGGGGCACGTCGACCGCCGACATCCTCGACACCGTCGAGCGCGCCACGTTCGGGATCCGGATCGGCAACACCACGATCACGCTGTGGAATGTGGTCTATGCCCTTCTTCTGCTGCTGATCGGCATCTTTCTCGCCCGGTCGCTGCAGCGCTGGATCTCCGGCAAGCTGCTGCCCCGCACCGACCTGGAGCCGAGCCTCCAGACCTCGATCTCCACCGTGGTCGGCTATGTCGGGATGATCATCGTCATCGCGGTGGCGATGAGCGAGGTCGGCCTCAATCTCGAAAACGTCGCGCTTGTGGCCGGCGCGCTGTCGGTCGGCATCGGCTTCGGCCTCCAGTCGATCGTCTCGAACTTCGTGTCCGGCCTGATCCTTCTGGCCGAGCGGCCGATCCGGGTCGGCGACACGATCAACGTCAAGGGCGAGGAGGGCTATGTCCGGCGCATCAGCGTGCGCTCGACCGAGATCGAGACCTTCGAGCGCTCCACGGTGATCGTGCCGAATTCCGATCTGATCACCGGGATGGTCAAGAACTTCACCCATTCCAACACCACCGGCCGCGTCATCGTCGCCATCAACACCACCTATGACGCGGACGTGGACGAGGTGCGGGACATCCTGGTGGGATGCGCCTGCGATCATCCCCAGGTGCTCCAGAGCCCGCCGCCCCGGGTCTTCCTCTCGAAGCTCCTCGAGGGCGGAATGGGGTTCGAGCTGCGCTGCGTGGTGGCGAACGTGGATTACGGCCTGACCGTGAAGAGCGACCTGCACGTCTCGATCCTGACCCGCTTCCGCAAGGCCGGGGTCGGCATCGCCTGCCAGCCCTGGGCGTCGCTGGCCCGCGCGCCGAGCGACCTCGTGCCGCGTCCCCCGCCGCCCGACGGATCGGCGCAGGGCGCAGCGGAAGGGTCTGCGGGGGGGTCTGCGGGGATCGGATAGGCGTCCGCCGGCGCATTTTCGGGCGGCACCGTAATTCGGGGCCGGGATGCGGTGTTTCGCGCCGTGTTCGGGCCGGAACGGGCCCCGTTACGCGATCGTTACGGCCGGTCCGCGCGCGGTGCGCAGCGCCGTGCCGCACCCCGTGCTAACCCTTCCTCAACCCGCCGGGCCTCTGATGGCCTCCCTTGCGTTCCTCGAGGCTGCCATGCGCTCTGCCCCCCTCCTCCTCCTTCTCGCCTTCGCGCTCGCCGCCTGCGGAACCGCCAATGTGGAGACCAAGCCGGCCTTCTACGACGACCTCGGCAAAAGCGGCCAGCCGGTCGATCCCGATGCCGCCGCGTCGATCCTGAACGCCTATCGGTCCACCCGTGGCCTCTCCCAGCTCGCCGTGGACCCCGCTTTGTCTCGCGTCGCGCAGGACCAGGCGAATGCCATGGCCGCCGCCGACACCCTGTCCCACGAGGTCGGCGGCCGCACCTTCGTCGCGCGCATGAAGGCCTCCGGCTTCGACCCCAAGATCGCCGTCGAGAATGTCGGCGCCGGCTACCGGACGCTCGCCGAGGCGTTCTCCGGCTGGCGGGATTCTCCCCCGCATAACAAGAACATGCTGACCCCGGGCGTGACCCGGATGGGGATTGCGACGGCCTTTGCGCCGAAGTCCAAATACAAGGTCTATTGGGCCCTGGTGCTCGCCCAGCCGGAAAAATAGCCGGCACCCGTGCACTGCACAAAAAGTTGGACGCGCTGCATCAGCGCGTTTACGGTGCATCCTGCCTAAGCCTTAAGCAGGATGAGGGAATTGCTGGAGAGGTCCGCGTATCAACAGGCCCGTGCCCAGTTCCGCTGGCAGATCCCGGCCCGCTACAACATGGCGGTTCATGCCTGCGACGCCTGGGCCGCACGGGACCCTGACCGCCCCGCTTTGTTCGTCATGCAGGACGGTCGGCCCCGTCCGATCCCGTATGGCGGCCTGGCCCGCGCCTCGAACCGGCTCGCCGCCTCGCTCGCGACCCGCGGCATTTCCGCCGGAGACCGGGTGGCGCTGCTGGCGCCGCAATCGCCCGAGATCCTGGTCGCCCATCTCGCAATCTACAAGCTGAACGCCGTCGCGGTGCCGCTGGCCGCGGTGTTCGGGACCGAGGCCATCGCCTACCGGCTCGCCGATTCCGGCGCCAAAGCCCTGATCACAGACGCTGCCGGGATCGCTAAGCTGCTGCCGGAACACGGTCTTTCGCTGATCGTGTGTCTCGACGGCGCCGCCGGCGGCATCGAAAGTTTCGCCGGCCTGGTCGCGGAAGGCAGCGCCGCCCCGCTGCCGGTGTCGAGCGGCCCGGACGATCCCGCCTTGATGATCTACACGTCCGGAACCACGGGACGCCCCAAGGGCGCCCTTCACGGCCACCGCGTGCTGCTCGCCCATGTCGCGGGGCAGAGCTTCACCCACGATTTTCCGCCGCATCCCGGCGACCGCATGTGGACCCCCTCCGACTGGGCCTGGGCGGGGGGCCTCCTGAATACCGTGCTCCCGGCTTTGGCCCATGGCGTTCCGGTGGTGGTCCAGCCCCCGGGCAAGTTCGACCCGGAAGCCGCCTTCGCGCTGCTGGCCGCAGCACAGGTCCGCAACGTCTTCATCCCGCCGACCGCCTTGAAAATGATGCGGTCCGTCGCCCGGCCGCGCGAACGTTTCGGCTTCGATCTGCGGACCGTCGGCTCCGCGGGCGAGGCGCTCGGCGCGGAAACCTTCGCCTGGGGCCGCGAGGCGCTCGGTGTGCCGGTCAACGAATTCTACGGCCAGACCGAATGCAATTACGTCATCGGCTCCAGCGCGGCATTGGGCGTCTCGCGGGCCGGAGCGACGGGCAAGACCGTGCCCGGGCACGAGGTCGCCATCCTCCGTCCGGACGGCAGCGCCTGCGCCCCGGGCGAAATGGGCCAGATCGCCGTGCGAGCGCCGGACCCGGTCATGTTCCTCGGCTATTGGAATCGACCGGAGGCGACGGCGGAAAAATTCGCAGGCGGCTACATGCTGACCGGCGATGTCGCCAGCAAGGACGAGGACGGCTACATCCACTTTCAAGGCCGCGACGACGACATCATCACCTCGGCCGGCTATCGCATCGGCCCGACCGAGATCGAAGACGTCATCCTGCGCCACCCTTCCGTGGCGCTCGCGGCGGTGATCGGGAAGCCGGACGCCGTGCGCACCGAGATCGTCAAGGCGTTCCTGGTTCTGAAGCCGGGCGTCACGCCGTCGCCGGAGATCGAGGCGGAGATTCAGGCTCTGGTGCGGACAAGGCTTGCCGGCTACGAATATCCGCGGGAATTCGCCTATCTCGACCAGCTCCCCCTCACCTCCACCGGCAAGGTCATCCGCCGCGACTTGCGGGCGCGCGGCTGATCAGGCGCGGGCGGCCGGCTGCCAGACCGGCATGCGGGCGATGAGGAATCGGTACGGGCCGAGAAACACCCCCACCATCAGCACCTTCACCGCATAATCGCAGAGCGCCCAGCTGCGCCAGGGCAGGCCGGTGCCGGCAAAAGCGAGCGAGAAGAAGAGAACGGTGTCGAGGGCGCTCGACACGAAGCCGGACGCCAGAGGCGGCATCCACCACGCCCGCTGGCGCAGCCGGCTGAACACTGCGACGTCGAGCAATTGCGCGGCGAGAAAGGCCGAACCCGAGGCCAGAGCGATGCGCGGCGAGGCAAAAATTGCCGAAAGGACAACCGCCAGGGCAAAGCCGGCATAGACCACCCGGCGGGTGCGCGCGGGCCCGAGACGCCGATTGGTCAGGTCGTTCACCAGGAAGGTGAACGGATAGGTGAAGGCGCCCCAGGTGAGGTAATCGGCAAGGCCGAACGGCGCAAACGGGTACTGGACCAAAATATTGGCCGCGAGCACCGTGGCGCACATGCAGAAAACCGCGAGCGCGAACGCCCGCGGTTCGGATTTCAGAAGAAGCTGTGGCGATGCCACGGCGTCACGCGGCCGGAGCGGCCTCGGCGGCGGCGGCAACGGCCTTCGCAATCTGGCGCTTCAGATCGCGCGCGACCGGCGACAGCTCTTCCTCGCGGGCCTTCTTCAGGAAGGCATCGAGGCCGCCGCGATGGTCGACGCTCTTCAGCGCATTGGCGCTGATGCGCAGCTTCACGGACTTGTTCAACATCTCGCTCTGCAGCGTGACATTGCACAGGTTCGGGAGAAACCGGCGCTTGGTCTTGCGGTTGGAATGGCTCACGAGATGGCCACTCATAACCGCCTTGCCGGTCAGGTCGCACCGCCGGGACATGGCAGAAGTCCTTCAGATTTGTGTCTCGCGGGCGACGCCGTGCGGAGCCGGAGACGGCCCTTCGTCAACCACCCGTCGTGTCGGGAAGGCGCTCGTATAAGCGGGGTGGCGCGCCGCGTCAAGTTGCGCGCCACCCGCCTGATCCCGGCCGTCGGGCGTCTCAGGCGTTGAGACCACCGTCCACGGTGAAGCCGGCGCCGGTAATCTGCCGGCCCGAGGGTCCTGCGAGGAAGGCGACCATGTCCGCGATGTCCTGCGCGGTGCCGAATTCTTGCCGCGCCATGCCGGCCAGCATCGCATCCTTCATTGGACCGTCCGCCGGATTCATGTCGGTGTCGGTGGGACCGGGATGCACCACGTTCACGGTGATGTTCCGGGGCGCGAGATCGCGCGCGAGCCCCTTGGTCAGCGCGATCATGGCCGACTTGCTCATGGCATAGATGCTGATGCCGGGCATGGTCACGCGCTCGGCGAGGCAACTGCCCATATTGATGATGCGGCCGCCCTCCGACAGCAGAGGGATGGCCGCCTGCGTCGTCAGAACGACGCCTCTGATGTTGACGTTGAGGACGGCATCGATGTCCTCAAGACTCATCGCCTCGAGCGGGCCGCCCCGCGCGACGCCGGCATTGTTCACGAGAATATCGAGGCCGCCAAAGGCTTTGGCGGCCTGCTGCACCGCTTCGCGGGCGGCGGCGGCGTCTGCGCTGTCGGCCTTGATGGCCAGCCCCTTGCGCCCCAGCCCCTCGATGGCGCGCACCACATCCGCGGCGCGGTCGGCGGAACGCTCATAGGTGATCGCGACATCCGCGCCGGCTGCCGCCAGGGTCTTCGCAACCGCCGCCCCTATTCCCCGGCTCGCGCCGGTGACAAGCGCGCGCTTTCCGGCCAAGGCCGATTTACCGTTCGTCTCCATGACACGCTCCAGGTCTGATTTACTTAATGATCGATACATAATTTTGTTTACAGATCCGCGTCAAGAGATTAATTTAGGATTCGATACATAATTCGGGATGTCGGCTTCCATGGCGCCACGCGGACGACCTCGGGCCTTCGATCGCGAGGCCGCGCTAGGCGCCGCGATGGAGCTGTTCTGGCTGAAAGGCTACACCGCGACGTCGCTGACCGAATTGTGCGGCGCGATGGGCATCAATGCCCCGAGCCTGTACGCCGCCTTCGGCAGCAAGGAGGCGCTTTATCAGTCCGCCCTCGCTTTCTATGCCGAGCGCGCGACCCCGCTCATCTGGGGACGGCTCGATGAGATCCCGACCGCGCGGGCGGCCATCGCGGACATGCTGATGGCGTCCGCCGCCGCCCTTCCCGGTGGCGCGAAGCCGGCCGGCTGCATGGTCACGCTCTCGAATGTCGGACAGGAAGGCGAAGGCCGCCTCGGCGCTTTGGTGCAGAAGGCACGCAGCGACGGGCTGGCTCTCGTGGCCGCCCGCATCGCACGGGCCATCGCGGAGGGCGAACTGCCCGCATCCGTCGACGCCGAAAGCCTGGCGCGCTTTTACACCTGCGTGCAGCAGGGCATGTCGATCCAGGCGCGCGACGGGGCGAGCCGGGCCGAACTCGAAGCGATCGCCCGTACCGCAATGGCGGCCTGGCCGGGCGTCACCTCGCCGGAAGAAGCACGCTCCGCGCCTCTTGCGCCTCTTGTGCGATGAAGTCCGCCGCCACGCGCACCCGTGCGAGCGTGCGCGTGTCGGCATGGGTGATGAGCCAGAAGGTGCGCGTCAATTCGACCTCGCCGGCGAGAACCGGGGCCAGGCCGGGTTCGGCATCGGCCATGAAGCAGGGCAGGATCGCCAGCCCGGCGCCGGCGCGCGCCGCCATGAACTGCGCCACCAGGCTGGAGCTCTTTACGCGCGGGCGCAGATCCTTGGAGACCAAGGGCAGATAATCGAGCTCCGGCGCATAGAGCAGTTCGTCGACATAGGAGATGAAGGTGTGGCGCGCCAGCGTCGCCCTGTTTTCGACCGGCCCGTGCGCGGCGAGATAGGACGGCGCGGCATAAAGGCCGAGACGGTAGTCCGTCAATTTCTTGGCATGGAGCCGACCCTGGTTCGGACGGCTCAGCGAGATCGCAATGTCGGCCTCGCGCTTGGTTAGGTTGAACAGGCGGGGCATGGCGAGGAATTGCACCTCGAGGGCCGGATGCTGCGCCGCGAGGCGCCCCATGCGCGGCGCGAGAAAGAAGGTCCCGAACCCATCGGGCGCGCCGATCCGCACGGTGCCCGCCGCGCCGAGATCGGCCCCACCGATCTCCTGGCGCGCCGCCGAGGCCAGCGTCTCCATCGCTTCCGCCGAGACGAGCAGCCGCTCTCCCGGCGCGGTGAGCACATAGCCGCCCGGCTGACGGTCGAACAGCTTCGCCCCGAGCATGCGCTCCAGCGCGCCGATGCGGCGGCCGACGGTGGAATGCTCGACGCCGAGCTGGCGCGCGGCCAGCGTGAGCTTCCCCGCCCGCGCGACGGCAAGGAAGAAGCGCAAATCGGACCATTCGAAATCCGTCGCCGTCATGGAGATTTACGCACACTCACCGTGCAAGAATTGATCTGGATGTGCAGAAAACCATAGGCCATTGTGCCGGCCAACGGAAAATCAACCGAAACGCCCTCAGGGAGACGCCACAATGCGCGAGATCGGCCATTTCATCGGCGGCAAGCACGTGCCCGGCACGTCCGGCCGGCATTCCGACGTCTTCCAGCCTATGACCGGCGAAGTGGTGGCGCGTGTCGCCCTCGCCTCCTCGGAGGAGGTGCGGGCCGCGATCGAGAATGCCGCTGCCGCACAACCGGCCTGGGCCGCGACCAATCCGCAGCGGCGCGCCCGCGTGATGATGAAGTTCCTCGAATTGGTCCAGCGCGACTATGACGCGCTCGCCGAGCTTCTCGCCCGCGAGCACGGCAAGACCATTCCCGACGCCAAAGGGGACATCCAGCGCGGTCTCGAAGTCATCGAATTCGCCTGCGGCGTGCCGCACCTCCTGAAGGGCGAGTTCACCGACGGCGCGGGCCCGGGCATCGACGTCTATTCGATGCGCCAGCCGCTCGGCGTGGTGGCGGGGATCACCCCGTTCAATTTCCCGGCCATGATCCCGATGTGGAAGTTCGGTCCGGCCATCGCCTGCGGCAATGCCTTCATCCTGAAACCGTCCGAGCGCGATCCCGGCGTGCCCATGCGGCTCGCCGAACTGATGATGGAAGCCGGCCTGCCGGCGGGCATCCTCAATGTGGTGAACGGCGACAAGGTCGCGGTCGACGGCATTCTCGACGATCCCGACATCCAGGCCGTCGGCTTCGTCGGCTCCTCCGCCATCGCCCAATACATCTATGCGCGGGCGGCGGCGACGGGGAAGCGCTGCCAGGGCTTCGGCGGGGCCAAGAACCACATGATCGTCATGCCCGACGCCGACATGGACCAGGCCGTCGATGCGCTGATCGGCGCCGGCTACGGCTCGGCCGGCGAGCGCTGCATGGCGATTTCCGTCGCCGTGCCCGTGGGCGAAGCGGCGGCGGAAAGGCTGATGGAAAAGCTGATCCCCCGCGTCGAGGGCCTGAAGATCGGCCCCTCCACCGACGTCACCGCCGATTTCGGCCCCCTCGTCACCCGCGAGGCGCTCGCGCGCGTCACCGATTATGTGGATATCGGCGTCAAGGAAGGCGCGAAGCTGGTGGTCGACGGGCGCGGCTTCAAGCTCCAGGGCTATGAGAACGGCTTCTATATGGGCGGCTGCCTGTTCGACCATGTGACGCCCGACATGCGCATCTACAAGGAAGAGATCTTCGGCCCGGTCCTCTCCGTGGTGCGGGCCAAGGATTACAAGGAGGCGCTGCGGCTCCCCACCGAGCACGAATACGGCAATGGCGTCGCCATCTTCACCCGCGACGGCGATGCCGCCCGTGACTTCGCCTCCAAGGTGAATGTCGGCATGGTCGGCATCAATGTGCCGATCCCGGTGCCGATCGCCTACCACACCTTCGGCGGCTGGAAACGCTCGGGCTTCGGCGACCTCAACCAGCACGGCCCGGACGGCATCCGCTTCTATACCAAGACCAAGACCGTCACCTCGCGCTGGCCATCCGGCGTGAAGGACGGCGCGGAGTTCGTCATCCCCACCATGGGGTGATCTTCTTGCGGACGGGTCTCGTGGAGGAAGACACAACGCTCGCCGAATCATTGGCTTCGTCTGGTCACGACCTCATCGCGCCATCGCTGATTCAGACCGAGGTGGCCAACGCCCTTTGGAAGAAGAAGCGCAAAGGAGCCATCGACCTGGAGGGTGCGCAGCGGGTCTGTGACCACCTTCCCGGCTTCTTCAAGGAGCTGATCGCCGTGGAACCGCTGCTGCAGCACGCCATCACACTGTCCTTCGCATACGATCACACAATCTATGATTGCATCTATCTGAGCCTCGCCCATCGCAGGAAATGCCCGCTGGTGACGGCGGACCGCCGCCTGGCCGACAAGGTGCAGGGCCACCCTTTGACACCCAAAGTCCTTCACCTCTCCCAATGGCAGCCTTGAGATGTTCGAGCTCTCCGAGGACCAAGTCGCGATCAGGGACATGGCGCGGGATTTCGCCCGCGCGGAGATCGCGCCTCATGCCGGGCAATGGGACGAGGAACAGGTGTTCCCCATCCCCACCTTCCGCGCCGCCGCCGCGCTCGGCATGGGCGGGATCTATGTGCGCGAGGATGTCGGGGGATCGGGCCTGACCCGGCTGGACGCGGCGCTGATCTTCGAGGCGCTCGCCACCGGCTGCCCAGCCACCTCCGCCTTCCTGTCCATCCACAACATGGCCGCCTGGATGATCGACCGGTTCGGCGGAGACGAACTGCGCCGCCGCCTGCTGCCGAAGCTCTGCACCATGGAGCACATCGCCGCCTATTGCCTGACCGAGCCCGGCGCCGGCTCGGACGCCGCGGCCCTGAAGACCCGCGCGGTGCGGGACGGCGACCATTATGTCCTCGACGGCCAGAAGCAGTTCATTTCCGGTGCCGGCGCCGCCGACCTGTATGTCGTGATGGCGCGGACCGGCGGACCGGGCGCCGGCGGGGTCTCCGCGATCGTCGTGGAAGCGGGAACGCCGGGCCTCTCCTTCGGCGCCAACGAGAAGAAAATGGGCTGGAAGGTGCAGCCGACCCGCGCGGTGATCTTCGAGACTTGCCGCGTGCCGGTCGCGAACCGCATCGGCGCCGAGGGCGACGGCTTCCGCTTCGCGATGGCGGGGCTCGACGGCGGCCGCCTCAACATCGCCGCCTGCTCGCTCGGCGGCGCCCAGGCCGCCTTCGACAAGGCCGTCGCCTATCTCGGCGCCCGCACGGCCTTCGGCAAGACGCTCAACGCCTTCCAGGCGCTGCAATTCCGCCTCGCCGACATGGAGACCGAGCTGGAAGTGGCGCGCACCTTCCTCTGGCGCGCCGCCGCCGCGTTGGACAAAGCGGACCCGCAGGCGACGCGGCTCTGCGCGATGGCCAAGCGGCACGTCACCGATGCCGGCTTCGAGGTCGCGAACCAGGCGCTGCAATTGCATGGCGGCTACGGCTATCTCGCCGATTACGGGATCGAGAAGATCGTGCGCGATCTGCGCGTGCACCAGATCCTGGAAGGCACCAACGAAATCATGCGGGTAATCATCGCGCGCGCGCTGGTCGAACGGAAAAACTGAAATCAAATCAAGGGGAGGCGTTCATGGCCAAAATCGGCTTCATCGGGCTCGGAAACATGGGCGCACCCATGGCGGCCAACCTCGCCAAGGCGGGGCACGCGGTGATCGGGTTCGACCTTTCGCCTGCTGCGCTGGAGGCCGCGCGGGCCAAGGGCGTCGCGATCGCGGCCACCGCCGCCGAGGCGGTCGCGGATGCGGAGATCGTCGTCACCATGCTGCCCAGCGGCAAGCATGTGATGGCGGTCACGCCGGAACTGTTCGCCGCCGCACAACCGGGGACGCTGTTCATCGACAGTTCCACCATCGACGTCGCCTCGGCCCGCGCCTTCCATGACGCGGCGGTGGCCGCCGGCCATGCGAGCCTCGACGCCCCGGTCTCCGGCGGCGTGGGCGGGGCGGAGGCCGCCACGCTGACCTTCATGTGCGGCGGCGCCGCGGCGGCCTTCGCCACGGCCGAACCGATCCTCGCGGCAATGGGCAAGAAGATCGTCCATTGCGGCGAGGCCGGCGCCGGACAGGCGGCGAAGATCTGCAACAATATGATCCTCGGCATCTCCATGATCGGGGTGTGCGAGGCCTTCGTGCTGGCCGAAAAGCTCGGCCTGTCGCATCAGGCGCTCTATGACGTCGCCTCGACCTCATCGGGACAATGCTGGTCGCTGACCACCTATTGCCCGGTGCCCGGCCCGGTGCCGGCGAGCCCGGCCAACCGGGATTACCGGCCGGGATTTTCCGCCGCTTTGATGCTGAAGGATCTGAAGCTGTCGCAGGAGGCGGCGGAGCAGGCCGGCGCACCGACCGCGCTCGGCGCCGCCGCGACCGCGCTCTATGCCGCGTTCGAGGCCGACGGCCATGCCGGAAAAGACTTTTCCGGCATCATCGAATGGGTGCGCACCCGAACCTGACAAGCGCCGCGCGGGCGGCGAAGCCGATCAGGCGGCGCAGGCGAGAAAGCCTTGCTCGAGCTTGGGCGCGTCGAGATGGCGGCCGATGAAGACGATGCGGCTCAGCCGCTCCTCGTCGGGCTTCCATGGGCGCTGGTGGTCCCCGTCCAGGATCATGTGGACGCCCTGGAAGACGAAGCGCAGCGGGTCGTCCTTGAACGACAGGATGCCCTTGGACCGCAGAATGTTCACCCCCTCGCGGGCGACCAGCTCCTGGACCCAGGGGAAGAATTTGTCGGGGTCCAAAGGCTGCTCCACGGCGAAGGAGACCGACTGCATCTCCTCGTCGTGATAGTGCTTCAGCCCGCCCGCGTGCTGTGCGTGGTCATGGTGGCTGTGATCATGCCCGTGGGCGTGATCGTGGTCACAGCCGCAATCCGGCCCATGCGCATGATGATGATGCTCGTCCTCCTCCAGGAAGGCGGGTTCGAGCGCGAGGATGCGGTCGAGATCGAACGCCCCCTGGTTCAGGACCTTGTCGATCGCGACCGCGGACTTCTGCGTGCGGTGCAGCCGGGCATAGGGGTTGATGGCGCGGATGCGGCCTTCGACCTCGGCAAGCTCGGCCGGGGTGACGAGGTCGGTCTTGTTGAGGAGGATCACGTCGGCAAAGGCGATCTGGTTCTTCGCCTCGGGCGCGTCCTTCAGCCGGTCGGTCAGCCATTTGGCGTCGGCGACCGTCACGACGGCGTCGAGCTTGACGCGCGCACCCATCTCCTCGTCGACGAAGAAGGTCTGGGCGACGGGCGCGGGATCGGCAAGGCCCGTGGTCTCGACGATGATGCCGTCGAACCCGCCTTTGCGGCGCATCAATCCGTCGATGATGCGGATCAGGTCGCCGCGCACCGTGCAGCAGACGCAGCCATTGTTCATCTCGAACACTTCCTCGTCGGCGCCCACGACGAGGTCGTTGTCGATGCCGATCTCGCCGAACTCGTTGACGATGACGGCGAATTTTTTGCCGTGCGGCTCGGAGAGGATGCGGTTGAGCAAAGTGGTCTTTCCCGCGCCGAGATAGCCGGTGAGCACGGTGACGGGGATCTTCTGGGTCTCAGACATGGGACACTCCGGGCGGACGTCGGCCCCGCTCCGGACCAGCCGGAAACGGGGCCGATAAGACGTGACGCAAAGCGGATCAGCTGGTCAGCGCACCCGACAGCTCCCGCACATTGCTGCGCATCATGTCGATGTAGGTAGGCGCCGGGCCTTTGTCATCCGAGAGCGCATCCGAATAGAGCGTGCCGCCGACCTTCGCACCGCTTTCCTTGGCGATCCGATCCACCAGCTTGGGATTTGTGACGTTCTCGAGGAACACCGCCGGCACCTTCTGCGCCTTGATCTGGCGGATGATGCGGCCGACATCCTTGGCCGAGGCCTCGGTCTCGGTCGAGACCCCCTCGGGCGCGAGCAGCTTCACGCCATAGGCGTCGCCGAAATAGCCGAAGGCATCGTGGGAGGTGATGATGATGCGCCGATCCGCCGGAATAGCGGCGATCGCCGCCTTGACCTGCGCATCGAGCGCGTCGAGCTTGGCGAGATAGGCGGCGGCATTGGCGTCGTAGACCGTGGTGCCCGCGGGGTCGGCGGCATTCAGGGCATCTCGGATATTGGTCACATAGATCTTGGCATTGGCGATCGACTGCCAGGCATGCGGGTCGATCGGCCCGTGATCATGGGCGTGCGCCTTGCTCTTGTGTTTATGCCCGTGATCGTCGTCCTCCTGCGGTTCGCTCGCCGTGCGCTCGCGCGGGCTGATCCCCTTCGTCGCCACGATCACTTTGGCCTTCGAGCCGGAGGCCTTGATCAGCCGGTCGATCCAGCCTTCGAACCCGAGCCCGTTGACGAAGACGAGCTTGGCGGCCGCCACTTTCTTCGCGTCGGCGGGGGTCGGTTGATAGACATGGCTGTCGCCGTTGGGGCCGACGATCGTCGTCAGCGCGATGCGGTCGCCACCGACATTCCTCACAAAATCGCCGAGGATCGAGAAGGAAGCGACGACCGGGACCTTGTCTTGCGGGGCCGGAGCGGACGGCTGGGCCAGGCCCGGGCCGCTGGCGAGGGCCAGCGCGGCGGCGGCGAGGAGGATACGGCGGGAAAGCATGACTTTCTCCTTCAGGCTTCGAAATGGCGCTGGGGGAAGCGGCGGGCGATCACCCCGCCGGCGGGACCGAACAGGACGGAGACGACGTAAGCGCCGCCCGCCACCAGGATGATGGCGGGACCGGAGGGCGCGCCGACATGGTAGGAGATGAGCAGGCCGGCAAAGCCGGAGACGAAGGCGATCGCGGTGGCGAGGCAGACCAGCGGCGTGAGATCGCGCACCCAGAAGCGCGCGGTCGCCGCCGGAAGCATCATGAGGCCGACCGCCAACAGCGTGCCGAGCGCGTGAAAGCCGCCGACCAGATTTAGAACGACCAGCGCGAGAAAGGCGATGTGGCTCGGCGCGCCGGCACGGCTGACCGAAGAGAGAAAGGCCGGGTCCACGCATTCCAGAACCAGCGGGCGCCAGATGACGGCCAGGGTGACGAGGGTGAACGTCGCGATCCCGGCGACCAGATAGAGCGTGGGATCGTCGAGCCCGAGAACGGTGCCGAACAGCACATGGAGCAGATCGACGTTCGATCCCTTCACCGAAAGAATCATCACGCCGAGCGCCAGAGAGATCAGATAGAAGGCCGCCAGCGAGGCATCCTCCTTCAACTCGGTGGCGCGCGCCACGACGCCCGCCCCCACCGCGACGAACAGACCGGCCGCAAGACCTCCGAACGTCATGGCGAAAAGATCGAGGCCGGACACCAGGAACCCGATCGCGGCGCCGGGAAGGATCGCATGGGCCATGGCGTCGCCGGTCAGGCTCATGCGCCGCAGCATGAGGAAGGCACCGACCGGCCCTGCCCCCAGCGCCAGGGCGAAGATGCCGACCAGCGCGCGGCGCATGAACTCGAACTCCGCGAAAGGCGCGATGAAGAGGTCCGTAAAGTTCATCGGGGTCCGATAGGTCTCCGCCTTCCCACCGCTGCGGCGGAGGAGGCGTGGTGAAAGCCGAGCGAGATCGGATCCGCCCCGCGGACCGCCGACCTGTCTCGAAACCTTGACTGGGTTACGCCGCGACCTCGCAGGGCTCGTCGCCACCCCAGGCCTCGCCCATGCGGCGTGCCTTGAGAAGATTTTCCGGTGCGAGCGCCTCCGCCGTCGGCCCCCAGGCAATCGCCGAGCGGGCGAGCAGCAGGGTCTGCGGAAAGTGCGTCCGCACCAGATCGAAATCGTGCAGCACGGCGAGAACCGTGCGCTTTTCGCCATGCCAGCGCCGCACCAGATCCAGCAGATCGGACACGGTCTTGGCATCGAGCGCGGTGAACGGCTCATCGAGCAGGATCAGCCGGGCGTTCTGGAGCAGCAGGCGCGCGAACAGGGTCCGCTGCATCTGGCCGCCGGAAAGCGTGCCGATGGGCCGGGTCTCAAAGCCTTGGAGACCCACGGCCGCAATAGCCTCGGCGATCGCGGTCCGGTCAGTCCGGCCGATGCCGCCGAACAGACCCGAGCGCCGCCACAACCCCATGGCGACCATATCGTAGACCGAAATCGGAAAGCTGCGATCGACCTGCGCCCCTTGCGGCAGATACGCGATGTCCCGCGGGTCCAGCCCACCACGCTCGATGGCGCCGGCAAGCGGCCGAAGCTGGCCGATGATGCCGCGCATCAATGTGGACTTGCCGGCCCCGTTCGGTCCGCAAATGGCGAGAAGCGCGCCTTCCTCTACTGACCCGTCGAGATGATGAACCGCCGGGTGCCGCTCATAGCCGAGCGTCAGATCGCGAAACCGCAACTGAGGGCTGAGGGAATTACCCGTCATGATCGGCCCCGCGCTGTTCATGGCGTGACCCAGATGACGGCCACCCACAGAACGCAGGCAATGACCGCAACAAGTGCGAGACGGTAGGGAAGGGACGACCGCAGCACGGAAAAGGACGACCCCCCGGACTGCCGATCCTGTCCAGGAAAGCCACTACCAGGACCCGCCGCACGGGGGGAGGAACTCTCTGCGCTCATGGCATTTTGATACACAGTATCACTGGAAAAGTCCAGCCGCACCGGCGGAGCAAAGCGGTGCACCGAGCGTTTGGCTCTCGACACACACGAGGCGCTGGGCTTCATAGGTCTGGCACTGGAGACACGCCCATGAGTCTGCCGAGCCCGTTCCCGCTTCTCGCCCGCGCGCCCGTCATTCCGGTCGTGGTGATCGAACGCCTAGAGGATGCGGTGCCGCTCGCGCGCGCGCTGGTCCAAGGCGGATTGCCGCTGATCGAAGTGACACTGCGCACGCCGGTGGCCCTGGAAGCGATCCGGGCCATCGCATCCGAGGTGGAAGGTGCGGTCCTCGGCGCCGGGACGGTGACGGAGCCAGCGCATGTCGAAGCGTCGATCGAGGCAGGCGCCGCCTATCTGGTCAGCCCGGGAACGACGCCCGCCTTTGCGGCCGCGCTGGCGGCCGCGCCGGTCCCTGTCCTGCCCGGCTGCGCCAGCGTGAGCGAAGCCATGGCGCTGATGGCGCACGGCTTCGAGGTCATGAAATTCTTCCCGGCCGAAGCCGCCGGCGGCGTGCCATTCCTGAAGTCGATTGCCGGGCCCCTGCCCGGCCTGCGCTTCTGTCCGACAGGCGGGATTGGTCCCGGCAATGTCGAGACCTATCTCGCTTTGCCCAACGTGGTGGCGGTGGGCGGCTCTTGGGTGGTCCCTGCGGACGCAATCCGCGCCGGGGATTTCGCCAGGGTGCGCGATCTTGCTTTGGCGGCATCGCGCCTGAAACGGGCGGCGAAATTCTAAAAGCCGCGGCGGCTCAGTGTGCGCTCAGGCCCTCATGCTCGGACCGCGGAATGATCGCCCCGCGATGCATGATGACCGCGCTGGCCAACCGATGGCCGGCCAGAGCGGCCGCCTCCGGCGTCTCGCCCTTGAGGCGGGCGGCGAGATAACCGGCATTGAAGCTGTCTCCGGCTCCGGTCGTGTCGACAGGCCGCACCTCCCGCTCGACCGGCACCTCGATCAGCGAGCCGTCGGCATAGACCAGAGCCCCGCCGGGGCCGTTCTTCACCACCACTTCGCGCACGCCGTACGTCGTGATCCGCTCGATCGTGGCCCGAGGCGAGGCATCGCCCCACAGCGCCACCTCGTCCTCGAAGGTCGGCAACGCGATGGAGGCCCGCTTCATCGCTTCGGCGAAGACGGTGCGGGCGCGCGCGAGATCGCCGCCCCAGCCGCGCGGCCGGAAATTGCCGTCGAACACCCGCCACGCACCCCGCTCTCCCGCAAGCTCGAGCGCCGCAAGAAACCGTCCGAGGCCGGCATTGGAATAGAGCGACAGCGTGATCCCTGAGAAATAGAGCGCGCGTGCATCCACCAGCTGCGCCGCGACTTCCTGCCAGCCGTCGAGCTCGAACAGAAGCCGGGCGGGCGAGGTGTCGCGCCAATAATGGAAGGAGCGCTCACCGCGGTCATCCGTGGTGATGAGATAGAGCCCGGGCACGCGCCCCTTGACCTGCAGCACGGCGCTCCGGCCGACACCCTCCATCGCGGCGAGACCGAGGATCTGTTCCGAGAAGGCGTCGTCACCGAGGGCGGTGGCGTAGCCGGTATCGATTCCGGCACGGGCGAGATAGACTGCGGTGTTGAAGGTGTCTCCCCCAAAGGCGAGCCCGAACCGGCCATCCCCGCCGCGCGCCAGTTCAACCATCACCTCGCCGACGCAAACGACCTTCGCCATGTGATCTCCTCGGGCCCTGGGCCTTTGGTCCACCATCGGTCAGAGGTCCCCGGCGCGCAAGTTGGCGCAGCGTGCCCTTCGGCACCGGCGAGGCTGCGGGACGATCGGCCCAGACGCCTTCAAGCCGCCTTGCTCTGGCGCAGGAAGCCGTCCATCCGCTCCAAGGCCTTACGGATGTTCTCCGCGGAATTGGCGTAGGACAGCCGGATGTAACCTTCTCCATGCACCCCGAAGTCCGGACCCCCGATGACCGCGACGCCCACCTCCTCCAGCAGCGCCGAAGCCAGCGCCTTGGCCGAGCCCCAGCCGGTTCCGGCGACATTCGGGAAGGCGTAGAACGCGCCTTTAGGCGTGGCGCAGGATATTCCCGGCAGCGCGTTCAGCCCCTCGACCACGATGTGTCGGCGGCGATCGAACTCGGCGACCATCGCCGCGACGGCGTCTTGCGGGCCGTCGAGCGCGGCGATGCCGGCAAATTGGGTCGCGGCGTTCACGCAGGACCAGGCATTCACCGAAAGCTTGCGGACGCTCTCATAGAGGCTCTTCGGCCAGATCGAATAGCCGAGCCGCCAGCCGGTCATGGCATAAGTCTTGGACCAGCCGTTGAGCAGGATCAGCCGGTCGCGGATCTCCGGATAGGCCAGCAGGGTCTGGTGGCGCTCGCCGTCGAAGACGAAATGGTCGTAGATCTCATCCGACATCAGCGCGACATGCGGATAAGCGGCAAGGCCGGCGACCAGCTTGTCGATTTCCGCTTTGGGCGTGACACCGCCGGTCGGGTTCGCCGGCGAATTGATGATGAGGAGGCGCGTGCGCGGCGTGATCAGGCCGAGCGTCTCCTCTGCCGAAAAGGCGAACCCGTTCGCCTCGCGGATCGGCACGGGAACCGGGGTTGCACCGGTATGCTCGATCATGGAGCGGTAGATGGGAAAGCCGGGGTCGGGATAGAGGATTTCCGCTCCGGGTTCGCCGAACAGGCGGATCGCGGCGTACATCGTGACCTTGCCGCCCGGCATGATCATGACCAGGCCGGGATCGACCGATGCGCCATAGCGGCGATGCAGATCGCGCGCCACGGCTTCGCGCAGCGGCAGGATGCCGACGGAGGGTGTATAGCCGTGGTGCCCGTCCTTCAGGGCCCTCACGGCAGCTTCGACGATGTGTTCCGGCGTGCGGAAGTCCGGCTGGCCGATGCCGAGATTGATGATGTCCCGCCCCTGATCGGCGAGCGCGGTCGCGCGCGCGAGCACAGCGAAGGCGTTTTCTTCGCCGATCCGGTCGAAGGCGTCGACGGTGGTCAGCATGCGCGTTTCTCCCCGGCGGCGCTCCCGCCTGTTGCCTTGTCCGGTGGCAAGGCAACAGCATGCGGGAGGACAAATCAAGCACCGGCCGGCCGCACCGGCGACGCGGGCGCCAACCCTCCAAACGCCCGCTCAGTCTCTGAAATAATGCGGCCGGTCCATGCGCATGCCGTCAGCTGAGGCGAGAGAGCGGAACAGATGGTCGCGCACCGCCTGCTGGGCGGCGGCGGGATCGCCCGCGGCAATGCCCGCGACGATCGCCGCGTGATCGCGGATGATCTGCGGCGCCTTGCCGGCGAGCGGCAGGTTGAGCCGACGCAAGCGGTCGATATGGCCCGAGGAGCGGCGCACCAGAGCCCACACCTCGCCCGCCTCCACCTGGTCGCACAAGGTCGCGTGAAAATCGCGGTCGGCCACATCGAAGGCTTCGAGATCCCCGGCGGCCAGCAAAGCGGACTGCCGGGCGATGACGGCTTCGAGCGCCGCAAGCGCGGTCTGTCTGTCGGGACGCGCGCACAAGAGGCGGACCGCTTCCTGCTCGATCGCGCGGCGGAGGAATTGCGTGCGGCGCGCCTGAGAGAGGTCGATGGGGGAAACCTTGGTGGCGTGCTGGGGAAACACCTCCACCAACCCCTCTTCCTCAAGACGCATCAAGGCATCCCGAACGGGCGTCGACGAGACGCCGAACAGATCCTGAAGCGCCGCGCGCGGCAGCGTCGCTCCGGGGGGAAGGACCAAAGTCACGATCTGTTCGCGCAGATAGTCGAACACCTGGGGGGCCGCCTGCCGCGAGCGGTCGCGCGCCGGGCGGGGGAGCAATTGCGGGTTGATCGCCTCGTTCATGAGGGGGCGTTCTAGCACGGTTTCAGGTTGACCCACTAATGCATTAGTGTTTTTGTTCCATGGACCCGCCTCAGACGGGCACGTCCGGCCCTTGCGGCCGGTGAAAGCAAAGTCCTGGGAGGACGTTCGATGCCATCATTGAAATTTACGTGCGCGGCCCTTTTGGGCATCGCGCTCAGCACATCTTGTTGGGCAGCCGAGTATCCCGAGCGCGCCGTCACCATCGTCGTGCCCTTCCCGGCCGGCGGCGCCTCCGACAGCACGGCGCGCTTCCTGACAGGCAAGATGTCGGAGAAGCTCGGTCAGCCTGTTGTCGTCGACAATAAGCCCGGCGCGAACGGCGGCACCGGCGCGACCCAGGTCGCGAAGTCGGCGCCCGACGGTTACACGCTTCTGGTGGGGTCGATCGGGGTATTCGCCATCAATCCGGCGCTCTATCCCAATCTGTCCTATTCGCCCCAGAAGGACATGGACCTTCTCACCCAGGTGGTGCGCACACCCAACGTGCTCGTAACCTCGCCGAATTTCCCCGCCAATACGGTCAAGGAACTGGTGGAGTATCTGAAGAAAAACCCGAACAAGGTGACCTTCGCCTCATCCGGCATCGGCTCGTCGGACCACCTCACCGCCGCGCTGTTCTGGCAGAAGACCGGCACCGAGGGCGTTCATGTGCCCTATAAAGGCGGCGGACCCGCGATCAACGATTTGATGGGCGGGCACGCCGACGTCTCGTTCCAGAATCTCGGCTCGGTGGCGAACCAGATCCGTGCCGGCAAGCTGAAGCTGCTCGCCGTGACCGCGGCGGACCGCACCTCGCTCTTCCCCGACACGCCGACCATGGCGCAGGCCGGAGTGCCCTTGGAGGTCTATTCCTGGCAGGCTGCCGGGGCGCCGAAGGGACTTCCCGCCGACGTGAAGGCCAAGATCGAGGCGGCCCTGATGGCCGCGCTCAAGGACCCCGATGTGAAGAAGAAATTCAACGACATCGGCTTCGAAGTCGTCGCTTCCTCGCCGAAGGAGTTCGAGGCTTTCCAAGCCAAGGAGCAGGCGATGTGGAAGACGGTGGTCGAAGAAGGCAAGATCACGCCCAACCCATAAGTCCGAAGCGGCGTGCGCCGACCGGAAACGAGCCGCCGCCGGATGAGCCCGGAAGCGATGCCTACCCCACCTCTCGGGTGGCACAACGTCCCCCGACCCGGCACCCGGGTCGGACAGTCCGTCTGCGTCAGAGAAGGCCGATCATGGCAAAGCCCCGAAAAACCGTCGACACGCTGCGCAGCGCGCGCTGGTTCGCCCAAGACGATTTGCGGGGCTTCGGCCATCGCTCCCGCATCATGCAGATGGGCTACGCACCGGGTGACTTCATCGGCCGTCCGGCGATCGCCATTCTCAACACCTGGTCCGACATCAATCCTTGTCACGCCCACTTCAAGCAGCGTGTGGAGGATGTGAAGCGCGGTGTCTTGCAGGCTGGCGGCTTTCCGATCGAGCTGCCCGCGATCTCTCTGGCCGAGAACTTCGTCAAGCCGACCACGATGCTCTACCGCAACCTCCTCGCCATGGAAGCTGAAGAGTTGATCCGCTCCCACCCCGTGGACGGCGTGGTCCTGATGGGCGGCTGCGACAAGACCACGCCCGCACTGCTGATGGGGGCGACCAGTGCCGGAGTGCCGGCCATTTTCGTCCCGGCCGGGCCCATGCTGCGCGGCAACTGGAAAGGCAAGGTGTTGGGCTCCGGCTCCGACGCCTGGAAATTCTGGGACGAACGGCGGGCCGGCACCATATCGGACCAGGATTGGCTGGACATCGAGGGCGGCATCGCCCGCTCCTACGGGCATTGCATGACGATGGGCACC
Source organism: Aquabacter spiritensis (assembly GCF_004346185.1). Lineage (GTDB taxonomy): Bacteria > Pseudomonadota > Alphaproteobacteria > Rhizobiales > Xanthobacteraceae > Aquabacter > Aquabacter spiritensis. The sequence goes on from NZ_SMAI01000005.1 coordinate 310,638, forward strand.
GCCTCCACCATGACCGCCATCGCCGAGGCGATCGGCATGACGCTGCCCGGCGCCTCCTCGATCCCGGCCGCAGATTCAAACCACATTCGCATGTGCGCCGCCGCCGGGCGGCGCATCGTCGACATGGTCTGGGAAGATCTCACGCCGGCCGATATCCAGAAACGCCGCAGCTTCGAGAATGCGATCGCGGTCGCCATGGCGATGGGCTGTTCGACCAACGCCATCATCCATGTCCTCGCCCAGTCGCGGCGGGCCGGCTGTCCGGTGACGCTCGACGATTTCGAAGGCGCCAGCCGCCGCGTCCCGACGCTCGCCAACGTCCGACCGACGGGCGACGCCTATCTGATGGAAGACTTCTTCTATGCCGGCGGCCTGCCGGCCCTGATGACGCGCATCGCCGACCATCTCGATCTCGACGCGATGACGGTGTCGGGCCGGACTCTCGGCGAGAATATCGCCGCGGCTCAGGTGCACAACGACGACGTCATTCGCACCGCCGACCGCCCCGCCACCCGTCAGAGCGCGCTCGCAGTGCTGAAGGGCAATCTTGCACCCGAGGGCTGCGTCATCAAACCGGGATGCTGCGAAGAGCGGCTGCTCAAACATACCGGTCCCGCCCTCGTCTTCGACGATTACCCCGCCATGAAGGCCGCCATCGACCGGGACGATCTCGACGTCAGCCCCGACCATGTCCTGGTGCTGCGCAATGCCGGGCCGCAGGGCGGACCTGGAATGCCGGAATGGGGCATGCTGCCTCTGCCGAAAAAGCTCGTGCGGGCGGGAGTCCGCGACATGCTGCGCATTTCCGACGCGCGCATGAGCGGGACGAGCTATGGCGCCTGCGTGCTCCATGTCGCGCCCGAATCCTTCGTCGGCGGTCCGCTGGCGCTGGTGCGCACCGGAGATTTGATCAGCGTCGATGTCGAGGCTCGGTCGATCACGCTCGAGGTGGACGACGCGGAGCTGGCGCGCCGGAAAGCCGAATGGACCCCGCCACCGCCCCGCTTCGAACGCGGCTATGGCTGGATGTTCTCCCGCCATATCGGTCAGGCCCACGAAGGCTGCGACTTTGATTTCCTCGAAACCGGATTCGGCGCACCGATCGGCGAGCCGGCGATTTTCTGACCCATCGACCCATCCGACTTTCAGACTTTGAAACTTTCACACAGGAGCAAGACGTGGATCTGCCCGCCAACAGCTTCAAGCGCGCCATTCATGCGGGGCGCCAGCAAATCGGCCTGTGGTGCTCTGTTCCGAGCAATTTCACGGTCGAGATTCTCGCCGGCTCGGGTTTCCACTGGCTGCTGCTCGACACGGAGCATTCGCCCAACGAGCTGCCGATCGTCTACGGCCAGCTCCAAGCCGCCATGGAAGGCACCGCCCAGCCGATCGTACGGATCCCCTGGAATGATTCGGTGATGATGAAGCGCTATCTCGATGCCGGGGTTCAGAGCTTCCTGATCCCGATGGTGCAGAATGCCGAGGAGGCGCGCGCCGCGGTTGCCGCGACCCGCTATCCCCCCCGGGGCATCCGAGGCTTCGCCGCAGCGTCGCGGGCGTCCCGCTTCGGCCGCATCAAGGATTATTACGACCGGGCCGAGGACGAAATCTGCGTGTTGGTCCAGGTGGAGACGCAGGAGGCGCTCGACAATCTGGAAGCGATCTGCGGCGTCGAGGGCGTCGATGGCGTGTTTATCGGCCCCGGCGATCTCTCCTCCAGCGTCGGCTATCTCGGCAAGCAGGGGGATCCCGTGATCGTCGAATTGATCGAGACCACGATCCGCCGCATCACCGCCGCCGGCAACCGCGCCGGCATCCTCACGCCGGACGAGGCTCTCGCCAAGCGCTATATCCAGGCCGGCACGATCTTCACGGCAGTCGGATCGGACAGCGGCATTCTCGCGCGCATGTCCGAGGCGCTTGCGCGCCGCTTTGCCGAAACTTGAGGGATCAGGGGAGCGCCAGCTTCGCGGCCCCGAGGATGGGGCCCGGCACCGCCTGGGTCCCGCTCTGCACCATCACCACGACGCCATCCTCGCCGGCCGCCGTGACGCGGTCGACCGGGACGACATAGGTCGCAGCTTCGCCGCGCCACGGACCGAGCTTGTGCCAGCCGCGCACCACATTCGTATAGGTGACGGTCTTGCCGGCATTCTCGCCCCGGCCGATCGCCACTTCGTGGCGTGCGATCACCGGGCAAACCCAGATATCGGCGGTAAAAGCCGGATTGTCCGGCCCGCGCGGCAGCGCCCCGACCTCGATCACCAGATCCGAGTCGCGCCGACTGACGCGTACCGGCACGCCCAGGGTCGATCCCTTGTCGCGGGCGCGCGCCATCGCCTTGAGCACCGCAGCTTTGTCGCTCCCCTTCGCGGGAACGAAGCCGTCCACGATCATCTGAGGCGTGTAGAGCATGCGGTCGCCACGCTGCTCGGCATAGGCCTTCTGGCGCAGCGAGTGACCATGCTTGGCCAGCGTATCCTTCCAGCCGATATAGTCCCAATAGTCCACTGCCAGAGTGATGGCGATAATGTCCGGATCCGCGGCCAACTCGCTCAACAGGGCATCGGCCGGAGGACAGGACGCGCAACCCTGACTCGTGAACAATTCGATCACCGCCTTCGGCGTGGCCGAAGGCGAAGATTGTGGCTGCGCTGCGGCCCGCTCGACAGCCGGCATGCACATCAGCGCAGCAGCCAGGAGGAGAACAGGACGAAAGGTCATCTGCACCGGCACAGCTGCTTCAGGGAGAACAGACCCACGCATAGGCGCGGCTCAGGTCGGAGACCAGTCAATTCGCAGTGAGAGCCTGGAGCAAGGAAAAAGCGCGGGCTTGGCGCTGGCTATGGAAGGCGCGGCCGTGTTTGATACGGCCTCGGTGCGCATCCATTGGGATGGTGGCAGACCCCCGGCGGGGCGAAAGCGAAAACTCCGACGGGACGACCACCCCGCCCGCGCAGACGCAGGCGGGGTCGTTTGGCGGCGTACCTCAGGCCGCGAGGGAGCGCAGGACGTAAGGCAGAATGCCGCCGGAGCGGAAATAATCCAGCTCGTCGAGCGTATCGATGCGGCAGATCAAGGGCACCTCGGTCACCCGGCCGTCGGCATAGGCGACGATCGCCGTCATGGTCTGTCGCGGCTTCAGCTCACCCTCGATGCCGCGCAGCGTCACGAGTTCATCGCCCTTCATACCGAGCGTCTGCCAGGAGGTCCCCTCCTGGAAGACGAGCGGCATGATCCCCATCCCGACCAAGTTCGAGCGATGGATGCGCTCGAAGGACTGGGCGACGACCGCGCGGATGCCGAGCAGCTTGGTGCCCTTGGCCGCCCAGTCGCGTGAAGACCCGGTGCCGTATTCCTTGCCAGCCATCACCACCAGCGGCACGCCTTCGGCCTTGTAGCGCATGGCGACGTCATAGATCGACGCCTGATCACCGTCCGGATAGTGCACCGAGACGCCGCCTTCGACGCCGGGAACCATCTGGTTCTTAATGCGGATATTGGCGAAGGTGCCGCGCATCATCACTTCGTGATTTCCGCGCCGCGTGCCGTATTGATTGAAATCGACCGGACGCACCTGGTGCTCGACCAGATACTGCCCCGCCGGGCTCGACGCCTTGATCGAACCGGCCGGCGAAATGTGGTCGGTCGTAATGCTGTCGAGGAACAGGCCGAGGAGGCGGGCATCGATGATGTCGGTGACCGGCTCCGGCTCCTTCGTCATGCCGACGAAATATGGCGGGTTCTGCACATAGGTCGACGAATCCTGCCAGGCATAGGTCTGACCGGTCGGGATCGAAATCTTCTGCCAGTGCTCGTCGCCCTTGAAGACGTCGGAATATTTTTCCTTGAACATCTTCTTGGTGACATTCTCGCGGATGTACTGGGCGATCTCCTTGTTGGAGGGCCAGATGTCCTTGAGGTAAACGGGCTTTCCGTCATCGTCCAGGCCGAGCGGCTCGGTGGTCAGGTCGACTTGGAGCGATCCTGCGATGGCATAGGCGACGACCAGCGGGGGAGAGGCGAGATAGTTCGCCTTCACGTCGGGATTGACGCGGCCTTCGAAGTTGCGATTGCCCGAAAGGACCGCGGCGGCAACGAGATCGCCCGCATTGACCGCCTCCGAGATCGCCTCCGGCAACGGCCCGGAATTGCCGATGCAGGTGGTGCAGCCGAAACCGACCAGGTTGAAGCCAAGCGCATCGAGATCGGCCTGCAGGCCGGATTTGTCGAGATATTCCGCAACCACCTGCGAGCCGGGGGCGAGCGACGTCTTCACCCACGGCTTGGACTTCAGGCCTTTCTTCACCGCATTGCGGGCAAGCAGGCCGGCGCCGATCAGCACCGAGGGGTTGGAGGTGTTGGTGCAGGAGGTGATCGCGGCGATCACCACATCGCCATGGCCGACGGTGAAATCCTCGCCGGCCACCGGCACGCGCTTGTCAGCTTCACCGGGCTTCTTGAACTCGCCTTCGAGCGCGGCGATGAAACCGGTCTTCGAATCGGTGAGCAGCACCCGGTCCTGTGGACGCTTCGGCCCGGCAAGCGAGGGAAGGACGGTGTCGAGGTCGAGCTCAAGCGTGTCGGTGAACACCGGATCCGGCGTGTCCTTCTTCCGCCACATGCCCTGGGCCTTGCAATAGGCCTCGACCAGCTCGACGCGGCTGCCCTTGCGGCCGGTCTCGTCGAGATAGTCGATGGTCTCGCGGTCGACCGGGAAGAAGCCGCAGGTGGCGCCGTATTCGGGTGCCATATTGCCGATCGTGGCACGGTCGGCGAGCGACAAATGGTCGAGCCCGGGGCCGAAGAATTCCACGAACTTGCCCACCACGCCCTTCTTGCGCAGCATCTGGGTGACGGTGAGCACGAGATCGGTGGCGGTGATGCCTTCCTTCAGCTTGCCGGACAGTTTGAAGCCGATCACCTCGGGAATGAGCATCGAGATGGGCTGGCCGAGCATGGCCGCCTCGGCCTCGATGCCGCCGACGCCCCAGCCGAGAACCCCGAGGCCGTTGACCATCGTCGTGTGGCTGTCCGTCCCGACGAGCGTATCGGGATAGGCGATCGTCACGGTCTTGCCGTTCAGCTCTTCCTTCCGGGTCCACACCGTCTGCGCGAGATATTCGAGATTGACCTGATGGCAGATGCCGGTTCCGGGAGGCACCACGCGGAAATTGTCGAACGCGCTCTGGCCCCATTTCAGGAAGCGATAGCGTTCCTGGTTCTGCTTGTATTCCTCTTCGACGTTTTTGCGGAACGCCGAGGAGTCGCCGAAATAATTCACGATCACCGAATGGTCGATGACGAGGTCCACCGGCACCAGCGGGTTGATCTTTTCGGGGTCGCCACCGAGATTGACCATGGCGTCGCGCATCGCGGCGAGGTCAACAACGGCCGGGACACCGGTAAAATCCTGCATCAGAACGCGGGCCGGACGATAAGCGATCTCGCGGCCGGACGTGCCGCGCGAGGTTAGCCATTCGGCGACGGAGGCGATGTCCTCCTTCGTGACGCTGCGTCCATCCTCGAAGCGCAGGAGATTTTCCAGCAGCACCTTCATCGAGAAGGGCAGACGGGAAATCCCGGCCAGACCGTTTTTCTCGGCCGCTTCAAGGCTGTAATAAACATAGTCCTTGTCGTCGACGGACAGGGTGGTGCGGCACTTGAAGCTGTCGAGCGAGGTCACGGCGCTTTGTCTCCGGTTCGATGATCGACCGACGCCAAACGTCCGAGGCAAGGGAAGTGGGGAGGTGCCATTCCACCTTGGACGGTGCGGTTCAGCCGCTTTATAGAGCCATTTCAAACCGCGGTCATGCGATAAGACGAACCAATGTGCAATGCATCAATCGCAAATCGCGACTCGCGGGGCGATAGGCTCCGTCTCAACGGCGAGGCCCTGGCCTGCCGGCGGGGCACGCGGCTCCTGTTCGCGGACTTGAGCTTTACCGTTGCGGCCGGCGAAGCCCTCGTGGTCACAGGGCCGAACGGGGCCGGAAAATCGTCGCTTCTGCGGATCGTGGCCGGCCTGATGCCCGCGACATCCGGCCGCGTTCGGCTCTCCGGCGTGCCCGCCGAGGCCCGGATCTCCGAGCAGGTCCACTATCTCGGCCATGAGGATGCCGTGAAGGGCGCGCTGCGGGTCGGCGAAAATCTCGCTTTCTGGCGCGCCGTTCTGGGCCGAACCGGTGCGGAGGTCGGCGACGCCCTCGAGGCGGTGGGGCTCGGCGGGCTCGGCCGGCTGCCGGCGAGCGCCCTTTCGGCAGGCCAGAGGCGGCGACTGGCGATCGCGCGGCTCCTGGTCGCAGACCGGCCGGTCTGGGTGCTCGACGAACCCACCACGGCGCTCGACGCCGCGGCGCAGGCGCGGTTCGCCGCGCTCGGCCGGGACCATCTCGCGGGAGGCGGCCTCATTCTCGCGGCGACCCATGCTCCCCTCGATTTCGGCCCGGAGGTCCGAGGCCTTCGTCTCGGAGCGCCGGCATGACCCGTGCCTTCCTGGGCCTGGTGCGGCGAGACCTCGCTTTGGCGGCGCGCGCCGGCGGGGGTGCCGGCCTCGGCGTGGTCTTCTTTCTCTCCGTGGTGGCGGTGGTGCCGTTCGCCGTGGGACCGGATCTCGCCCTCCTTGCCCGCATCGGCCCCGCCATCCTGTGGATCGGCGCCATGCTGGCGAGCCTGATCGGCCTGGAACGCCTGTTCGCAGCCGACGTCGAGGACGGCTCTCTGGACGCGATGTCCGGCAGCCTGCTGCCGCTCGAACTGATCGCCGCCGCGAAGGGCCTTGCCCATTGGATCGCGACCGGCCTGCCTCTGGTGATCGCCGCGCCCTTCCTCGCGCTGATGCTCAATCTCGATCCGGCGGCGATCGGCGCCCTGGTCGCGACACTGCTCGCGGGCACGCCCGCGGTGACCGCGCTCGGGCTGATCGGCGCGGCCTTTGCCGGCGCGTTCCGGCGCGGCGGCCTGCTGATCGCGGTGCTGGTCCTGCCGCTGGCGATTCCGGTGCTGATCTTCGCCGTGTCCGCCACCAATGCCGCCGCGAGCGGCCCGGTGCCCTTCGGCACGCCGTTTCAGGTTCTCTGCGGGCTCGCTTTGTTCGCTTTGGTCCTCGGGCCGGTGGCGGCGGCCGCGGCCCTTCGGGCCGCACGGGACTGATCCCGCGCAGCCCGTCGAGGCTATTCGCCCGCGAGCCGAAGCGGGACCGCGGCGCGGCGCTCTGCCGCCCGCAACCGCTCCTCCGCCTGGACGATATAGTCCCGGGTCAGCGGGACCGCCTCCTGACGCTTCGCGAGTTGGATCTGGAAAATCATCATACCCTGATGCCGGAACGCCATTTCGGAGCCTGCGAGATAGAATTCCCACATCCGGCAGAAGCGGGCGTCGGTGAGGCGCTGCACTTCTTCGCGGTGGGCGATGAAGCGCTCGCGCCACGCCTTCAGCGTCTCGGCATAATGCAATCTCAGGATCTCGACGTCCGTCACGACGAGCCCCGCCCGCTCGATATGCGGCAACACCTCCGACAGAGCGGGGATATAGCCGCCGGGGAAAATGTACTTGGCGATCCAGGGATTGGTGATGCCCGGGACGTCGGACCGCCCGATGGCGTGGAGCACCATCACCCCGTCCGGCGACAGAAGCTCGCGGATGCGAGCGAAGAAGGCGCCGTAATGATCGATGCCGACATGTTCGAACATGCCCACCGAGACGATGCGGTCGAACGGTCCGGCCACGTCGCGATAATCCTGGAGACGGAACTCCACGCGGTCGCTCAAGCCCTTTTCCTCCGCCCGCGCCCGCGCCGCCCCCAATTGCTCGGTCGATAACGTCACCCCAGTCATCTGGGCGCCGGCGATTTCCGCGAGATAGAGGCTGAGCCCGCCCCAGCCACTGCCGATATCGAGGGTCGTGAGGCCGGGCCGGTCGAGGATCAGCTTCGCCGCGAGGTGGCGCTTCTTGGCGAGTTGCGCATCGTCGAGGCGCTGATCGGCATGCTCGAAATAGGCGCAGGAATATTGCCGGTCGGCATCGAGGAACAGAGAATAAAGCCGCCCGTCGAGGTCGTAATGATGCGCGACGTTCCGGCGCGCGCGCGCCGGAGGATTGAACTGCGCGATCCGACGCAGCGCCCGACGGACCCAGAAGAAGACCCGCGAGCTCAGCGTCGGCTGAATCACCGGCTGCGACATGGCGATGTCGAGGAAATCCGCGATGTCGCCGCACTCCAGGGTCATCAAACCCTCGGTGAACAATTCGCCGAGCGCAAGCTCGGGGTCGAGCAAGAGCCGACACTGGGCGAGGACGGTGGCGAAGCGGACATGGACGGTCGGGACGTCGGGCCCGACATTGAACGTGCGCCCCGATGCGGCGGTCACCCGGAGGCCACCCCGCACGATGGTCCGTCGCAGAACGCTTTCAAACAAATAGTCCATCGACCGCCTCCGTCTGGAGTTGATCTCCTCGGATCCCCCTGCGGCGCAGTTTCGCAACATCGCTCCGGTCGGCACGCCTGACGGCCATCTCGACATGGCCGCGGTCCCCGGCCGCTCCACGTTTTGCCCCTTGATGCCGGCCCCATTGAATGGCCAGGCTCACGCTGCGTCGGTGGTCAAATCTCACCACCAGACGGATGTTTCGGCAATATGGTGAAGAGCCGGGAGAGCAGGTCGAGGGCGTTTTTTTGAACCGGACGCCCTGGAGTTCCAAGGCGCCGGAGCACCACTTCACCACTCTCTCGGGTATGCGGCCGCCTCTACAGCCCCGTGTGGTGGATTGCACCCGCCAAGGGTGCGGATCGGCCCCACACGGACGTGCCGCCGCCGAGAGGCGCGGGCAGTCCCGCGCATCGGCCTCCGCGCCGGTTTGGCGCGGAGGGGCGGGGATGGGGGTCAGAATTTGAGGGAGAACTGGGCTGTGAAGGCGTTCTGGGAGGATTGTCCGGCGATCTGGCCGGTATAGGTGAACTGGAGGGTGGCGGCGTCGGAGACGCCATAAGCGAGGCCGGCGCCGAGCAGCAGGGCATCCTCGGCGATCGGCACGCCCGACACCTGGAACGGCGTCGCGCCGCCCACGAACTGCATCATCGCGCTCGGCATGGTGTCGCCGAAGGCGTGCTGCCAGCCCAGCGTCACGCTCGGCGTCAAGGTCCGCCCGCCGAGCTGGACCGAGGTCGCCGCGCGCAGGCCGAGCGTCGTGTACAGCGTGTCCTGCGCGCCCAGATCGACGCTGAGCGCCGCCGCCCCGGCGCCGCCCGCCCAGGTCTCCGCGAAGCGGCCCCCGGACACGTTGAGATAAGCGAGGCCGGCGAACGGCTCGAACGCAAAGGCGCCGACCGCCATGT
>NZ_SMAI01000006.1 GCF_004346185.1 Aquabacter spiritensis
CCCAAAATCGACCGACGCCATAGCCAAAAACCGACCGGCCCCAACCCAAACAAAAACCCCGCCGAAAAATCGACGGGGTTTGTCAGCGGTCTGAGGCCGCCTTCAGGCGGCCTTCGGCTGAAGTTTCGCGGCAACGATCTTGTCGGGGTCCGACACCGGCTCGCCGCGCTTGATCTGGTCGACATTCTCCATACCCGAGATCACTTCGCCCCAGACGGTATATTGGCCGTCGAGGAAGCGGGCATCGCCGAAGCAGATGAAGAACTGGCTGTCGCCCGAATCGGGGCTCGCGGCACGCGCCATCGACACGGTCCCGCGGGTGTGCGGCTGGCGGTTGAATTCCGCCTTCAGCTTCTTGCCCGACCCACCCATGCCGGTGCCGGTCGGATCGCCGGTCTGGGCCATGAAGCCCTCGATCACGCGGTGGAACGGCGTGCCATCGTAAAAGCCCTGCGACACCAGTTCCTTGATCCGCGCCACATGGCCCGGCGCGAGGTCGGGGCGCAGCCCGATCACGACATCGCCTTTGGTGGTTTCCAGGACGATCACTTCCTCATCCATGGGCTGCTCCTTCGAGGTTGGACCTGTTGGTCGGACTAAGCGGCCGGTGGTCCGGCGCGCGGGTTGGCGAGACGCCGAGACGCGATAGGCGCCGCGGGCGGCTCACTTGACGTCGGCCGCCACCTGCATCTTCACGATGCGGTCGGGATTGGACACCGAGCCATTATTGGCCTTGGAGCCCTTTTTGATCTGATCGACGAACTGCATGCCCGAGACCACCTCGCCGACCACGGTATATTGGCCGTCGAGGAAGGACGCGGCATCCAGGCAGATGAAGAATTGCGAATTGGCGCTGTCCGGCGCCGAGGAGCGGGCCATGCCGACCGTGCCGCGCTTGAACGGGGTCTTGGAAAATTCGGCCGGCAAATTGGGGTATTTCGAGCCGCCCGTGCCGTTGCCGAACTGACCGTCGCCGGTCTGCGCCATGAAGCCGTCGATCACGCGGTGGAACGGCACATTGTTGTAATAGCCCTCGCGTGCCAGCAGCTTGAGGCGCTCGACATGCTTCGGTGCGAGATCCGGCCGGAGCGCGATCACGACGCGGCCATAGGTGGTCTCGAGATAGAGGGTGTTCTGGGGATCGCTCTTGCCCTGCGCCGCAGCCGGCCCGTGGGCGGCCACCATGAGCGCGAGAGCGAGCACGAGCCCGCCCGTGATCCGGCCGAAGACACTGCGCATGGACGTTCTCCTGGATTGCCGCGCGATCGCGCGATGGGCTGACGCGCCGAGGCGCGATGGGACTGACGCGCCTTGGGCGCGATGGGACTGAACGCCAAGGGCGCAACGCGAACGGGGCGCGGCGACGTCGGCCTCACGCAGGACGCTTCGGAAACTTCGCTTGCAGACGGCACAGCACCGCCGCCGGGACAAAGGCCGAGACGTCGCCGCCCATGGCTGCGATTTGCCGGACCAAGGTGGCGGTGATGGGGCGCACACGCGGAGAGGCGGGAAGAAACACGGTCTGGATCGCCGGCGCGAGGGTGCCGTTCATGCCGGCCATCTGCATTTCATAATCGAGGTCCGTGCCGTCCCGCAGCCCCCGGATCAACAAGCCGGCACCGGCCCGCTGGGCCGCTTCAACCACCAGATTGTCGAAGGTGATGACTTCGAGGCAGGTCCCCTCCTCTGCCGCGACCGGACCGCAGACCTCTGCGAGCATGTCCAGCCGCTCGGCCGGCGAAAAGACGGGCGCCTTGCCGGGATGGATTCCCACCGCCAGAACCAGCCGGTCCGCCAGTCGGCAGGCCGAGCGGACGACATCGAGATGACCGTTCGTCGGCGGATCGAACGAGCCGGCATAGATGGCGGTGCGGGTGGTGTGGGCGACGAGGCTCATGGGGCGGAAGGGTTAGCCCGCCCCGCTTCCCGGCGCAATGGGGCGCGCGCGACGCCGCCGGCCAGCCACTCGCGGCTGGTCCTCGGCTGCGCCCGCACGGCGCAGCCGAGCCGGAGTTTCATGCGCGAGACGCTGCGGATCCGCGCGTGCGTGCGGCGTAGCGCCAGGCTCAGAGATTGACGCCGCCGGACACCTCGATTCGCTGGCCGTTCACCCAACGGTTCTCCTCGCCGAGCAAGGCCGCGATCATCGGCCCGATATCGTCCGGCAGCCCGGCGCGGCCGAGGGCGGTGGCGGCGGCGACCGCCCGGTTGCTGTCTTCATTGTCGCGCACCATGCCGCCGCCGAAATCGGTCTCGATCGCGCCCGGCGCCACGGTGTTCGCCCGGATGCCGCGGGCGCCCAATTCCTTCGCCATGTAGCGCGTGAGCACCTCGATGCCGCCCTTCATCGCCGCATAGGCGGAGAAGCCGGGCCACGTGAACCGCGCGAGGCCGCTCGACAGATTCACGATGGCGCCGCCATCGGCGATCAGCGGCAGCAGCTTCTGGGTCAGGAAGAACGGCCCCTTCAGATGAATGGCGGCGAGTTGGTCGAACATCGCCTCGGTGGTTTCCGCGAACGGCACATAGATGCCGATGCCGGCATTGTTCACGAGAAAGTCGAAGCTTTGGCGGCCGAAGACCCGCTCCAGCGTGTCCCGAACGGTCGCGGCGAACCCATCGAACTGCGCGGCCTCGCCGACATCGAGCTGCAGCGCCGCCGCCTTGCGGCCCAGAGCTTCGATCTCGCGGACGACGTCGTCCGCCTCGCCGGCTTGCGTGCGATAGGTGAGGATGACGTCGACGCCGCGGTGGGCGAGGCTGATGGCGGTGTTGCGACCGAGGCCGCGGCTGCCGCCGGTGACGAGAGCGATCTTGGTAGCATTGGTCATGGCAGATCCTCCAAGTGAGGGCAAAGATTTACCCGTGATGCGGCGCCGGAACTTGCCAAAACCCCCGAATGACTTGCCCGTTCCTCCGGACTCGTTGACGTCCCCGCCGGTTCGCAGCAGACTTCGACCATGAGGGAAATCCAGCAGACAGCCGGAAGCAGCGCCGCCGCGATGGAGTTGATCGCCCTCGCGAAGCGACATGCGGTCCACCCGCCCGATGCCGAAGGGCTGAGCTTTACGCGCACCGAGGGCATCGAACTGGTGAAGGCTGAGGCGCCGAGCGGGCATATCCGGACGATCTACCGCCCGTTGATCTGCCTCGTTCTGCAGGGTGAAAAGGAAGTGCTGAGCGGCGACACCCTGCTGCGGTTCGGCGCAGGTCAGTCGCTGATGGTGAATGTCGACGTGCCGGTGACCGGCCGGGTCGTGACGGCGAGCCGGCACGCGCCCTATCTCGCCGTCGCAATCGAGCTGGACGCGGCGCGACTTCGTGAAGTGATGGGGCAGATGGAGGCGGCGCCCGCGTCACCCGGCGATCTGCCGACCCGCATCCTGGTCGAGAAGACGGACGGGGCGCTGCTCGACTGCGCGCTGCGTCTGGTCCGGCTTCTGGACCATCCCCAGGCGCTGGCCGTGCTGCGCGCGCCGATCTTGCAGGAGATGCACTATTGGCTTCTCGCCGGCCGTCATGGCGGCGCGATGCGCCGGCTCGCGATGCCGGACGGCCACACCGCGCGCATCGCCCGCGCCGTCGCCGTGCTCCGCGCCGATTATGCCCGCCCGATGCGCGTGGAAGAGCTGGCCGCGGCGGCGGGCATGAGCCCGTCCTCCTTCCACCAGCATTTCAAGGCGGTGACGACGCTGTCCCCGCTGCAATTCCAGAAGCAGCTCCGGCTGCTGGAGGCGCGTCGGCTGCTGCTGGCCGAAGGCCGGGCGGTGAGCCATTCCGCCTTCGCCGTGGGATATGAGAGCGCGTCGCAATTCAGCCGGGACTATGCGCGCATGTTCGGCGCCCCGCCGCGGCGGGATCTCGGGATCGGCCGCGCGGTGGCCTGAGCGTCGGCGGGTCCATCGGCGGTGACCCGCAGGGTGTGCCGCTTGCCCTGCCGCGCGGGGCGCGGCAGGGCAAAGAGGGTATCGCTCAGGCGTCGCCGCCATTGGCCGGCGGCTCGGCGTCGAGGCCGGCGGCATCCTCTTCCTCGGGAATATGCTCCACCGAGACCACGCGCTCGCCTTCGGCCGTGTCGAACACGATCACGCCCTGGCTCGCCCGCCCGACGATCCGGATCCCGTCCACCGGGCAGCGGATCAGCTGACCGCCGTCCGTCACCAGCATAATCTGGTCCTGGTCCTCGACCGGGAAGGAGGCGGCGAGCCGGCCGTTGCGCTCGTTGACCGCCATCGCGACGATGCCTTTGCCGCCGCGGCCGGTCACCCGGTATTCATAGGACGATGTGCGCTTGCCGTAGCCATTCTCGGACAAAGTGAGGATGAATTGCTCGGCCGCGCCCATCTGGGCGTAGCGCTCCTCCGAGAGCCGCGCTTCGGCCGCGACGGGCTCCTCGGCCTCGGCCTCGACGACAACCGGCTCCTCTCCGGCTTCGGCCGCGCCATTGCTGCGCCGCACCGCACCGGCGAGGCGCAGATAAGCGGCCCGTTCTTCGGCCGTCGCGTCCAAATGACGAATGATCGCCATCGAAATGGTCCGGTCCTTGTCCTCCAGACGGATGCCGCGGACCCCGACCGAATCGCGGCCTTTGAAGATCCGCACGTCGCTCACCGGGAAGCGGATGCAGGCGCCGTCGGCGGTCGTGAGCAGCACGTCGTCATCCTCCGTGCAGAGCTGCACCGAGGCGATGGCATCGCCGTCCTCGAGCTTCATGGCGATCTTGCCATTGCGATTCACCTGGGAGAAATCGGCCAGCGCATTGCGCCGGACCGTGCCCCCCGTGGTCGCGAACATGATCTGGATCCGCCCTTCGGAATCGGCCTCCTCGGGCAGCGGGACGATGGAAGTGATCCGCTCGTCCTGTTCGAGCGGCAGGATGTTGATCAGAGCCTTGCCGCGCGCCTGGGGCGCCGCCGCCGGAAGACGCCATACCTTCAGCTTGTAGACCTTACCCTTGGAGGAAAAGAACAGGACCGGCGCGTGGGTGGAGGCGACGAACAGCCGGGTGACGAAATCCTCGTCCCGCGTCTGCATGCCCGAGCGCCCCTTGCCGCCGCGGCGCTGCGCGCGATAGGCGGAGAGCGGGACACGCTTGACGTAACCGGCGTGGGAGACCGTGACGACCATCTCCTCCCGCTGGATGAGATCCTCGTCCTCCAGGTCGCCGAACCCTTCGACGATTTCCGACCGCCGCGGCGTATCGAACTCGGCTTTGATCGCCAGCAGCTCGCCGCGGATGATGTCCATCATCCGCACCCGGCTCGCCAGGATCTCCAGATAGTCCGCGATCTCGATCGCGAGCTTGTCGAGCTCCTCGGCGATCTCGTCGCGGCCGAGGGCGGTGAGGCGCTGCAGCCGCAGATCGAGGATCGCGCGGGCCTGCTCCGCCGAGAGCCGATATGTGCCGTCCTCGGCCAGAACGTGCCGCGGATCGGCGATGAGCGCGATCAGCGGCGCCATGTCCTTTGCCGGCCAAGCACGCCCCATGAGGGACTCGCGGGCCGATGCGGGGTCCGGCGCCGATCGGATAAGCCGAATGATTTCATCGATGTTCGCAACCGCGATGGCGAGACCGACCAAGACGTGGGCGCGGTCGCGCGCCTTGCGCAGGAGGAATTTGGTTCGCCGGCTGACGACTTCCTCGCGGAATGCGATGAAGGCGGTCAGCATGTCGTGGAGCGTCATCACCTCCGGCCTGCCGCCGGACAGCGCGACCATGTTGGCGCCGAACGAGGATTGCAGCGGCGTCATGCGGTAGAGATTGTTCAGGACCACGTCGGCCTGGGCATCCCGCTTGATCTCGATCACCACCCGCATGCCGTCGCGGTCGGATTCGTCGCGGATCTCGGAAATGCCCTCCAGCCGCTTTTCGCGGACAAGGTCGGCGATCTTCTCGATCATCGTCGCCTTGTTCACCTGATAGGGAATCTCGGTGATGATGAGCGCCTCGCGCTCCTTGCGGATGGTCTCGATCGCGACCTTCGCCCGCACCATGATCGAGCCGCGGCCGGTGAGATAGGCTTGCCGGATCCCGGAGCGGCCCAAGATCAGGCCGCCGGTCGGGAAGTCCGGACCCGGGACGACATCCAGCAGCGCCTCGGGATCCATCTCGGGATCGTCCATCAGCGCCAGCACGCCGTCGATCACCTCGCCGAGATTGTGCGGCGGGATATTGGTGGCCATGCCGACCGCGATGCCGCCCGCGCCATTCACCAGCAAGTTCGGAAACTGTGCGGGAAGAACCGTCGGCTCGCGCTCGCTGCCGTCGTAATTCTCCTGATAGTCGACCGTGTCCTTGTCGAGATCGTCCAGCAGCGACTGGGCGATCTTTTCGAGCCGGACTTCGGTGTAGCGCATCGCCGCCGGGGGATCGCCGTCGACCGAGCCGAAATTCCCCTGCCCGTCCACGAGCGGCACCCGCATCGAGAAAGGCTGCGCCATGCGCACCAGAGCGTCGTAGACCGACTGGTCGCCGTGCGGATGGTATTTACCGATCACGTCGCCGACGACGCGCGCCGACTTGCGGTAGGAGCGGTTCCACAGATAGCCGTTCTCGTGCATCGAGAAGAGGATCCGCCGATGCACCGGCTTCAGCCCGTCGCGCACGTCCGGCAACGCACGGGCAACGATCACGCTCATCGCGTAATCGAGATAGGACCGCGAAAGTTCTTCGGTGATCGAGACCGGCCGGATTTCGGAGGGCAGCGCGCCGCTTCCGCCCAGGCTATCGTCTTCAGCCAAAACGCTCGTCTTTCCTGATGAACAGACTATCGCCTCTTCTACCCGATTCAGCTTTGCCGCGCCAGCGAAACAACCTCGATCGCCGGTTCACTGACCCTTTATAATCAATGGCTTAGCAGGGTGTTGCGGAAGCGAGTGCCGATCGGTCCCGATCGGCACCCCAGTCGGCGTCATTTGTCGAGGAATCGGCGGATCGCCTCGCCGGCCTCCTGGATGTTGGCGATGCCATCCAGATGGCCACGCCCGCCGCTGATCTTCACCTGCTCCACCGGCGCACCGCCCTTGCGGATCTCGTCCGCGGTCCGCTGGATCGCCGAGGGATGGAACAGCAGATCGCCGTCCGAGGAGATGAGGAGGACCGGCGCCGTAATGCGCGCGAGCCCGACATCGCCGCCGGCGGCGAAAATCTGATTGGCCTTGACGAGGTAGAGGAAATGATTGGCGTCGGCGAGTTCCGCGCGGGCCGCGGCGATCTCGTCGAGCTTCGCCTCGACGGCATATTTGTTCGCCATGTCCTGCGCCGGGTCCTTGCCCGGCTCGGCCCATTTGCGGCCGAACGTGGTGTTGGCCCACGGGGCGGCGCCGGCACTGAGCGTCACGATCTTCAGCGCCTGGGTCAATCCGGCCTTGGGGGCCGCACGCCCATAATAGTTTCCGCCGTTGAAATTGGGGTCGAGGCGGATCGGCGAGGCCCAGGCGTCGAGCCAGGCCACCAGCCAGCCATCCGCGTCGCCGGAGCCGATCACCGGCACGATCCGCCCGACGACCTCGGGATAGCCGGTCGCCCATTCATAGGCCTGTAGCGCCCCCATGGACGGCCCCATCACGGCATGCAGCTTGGCAATCCCCAGCTCGTCCAGCAGGGCCTTCTGCACGTTCACGAAATCGCGGATCGTCACGAGCGGGAAACGGGGTCCGTAGGGCGCGCCGGTGTCGGGCGCCTTGGTGGCCGGCCCGGTGGTCACGACATTCGGGTCGTGGGCGTTGAGATTGACCAGGGTGTCCGACGAGAGAATGTAATATTTATCGGTATCGAGCGGCTTTCCCGGGCCGATAATGGCATCCCAATAGCCGGGCGCGGGGTCGGTGGGCTTGTATCGACCGGCGGCGTGACTCGTGCCGGAAAAGAAATGCGTGATGAGAATCACATTGCTCTTCTCGGCATTGAGCGTGCCGTAGGCTTCCCAGCCGACCTTCACGTCCCTGAGGGCTGCTCCCCCTACCGTGGTGTAGCTCGGCAGGGTGAAGGTCTGCTTCTGGACGAGGGCATCGAGCGCGGCGGCGGGCGTGACCGCCAGAGCGAAGGCGCCGAGCAGGGCGGCGATGCGGACGATCGCGCCGACGCGTTTACGCTCCGGCGTGCCGTGATGTGACGAGGCAGTGGGCGTCATTTGGTCCTCCCCGGCCGTGCGTGGTCTGCGGGCCGGCACGAAGCGCGGTCCCGAAGCCAAACGATGCCGGCCAGGAAGGGTTTCACCCGGCGATGCGCGCGCACGCGGCAGGCGAGCGTGCACATCGCCTCTCCTGCGGTCCGGATCGCGACGGCCCAGGCGGGAGAATAGCGCCGAAACGCCGCACCGCCCAGATCAAGACGCACCGCCCGCCTTGGACGGACGGTGCGTCGCGTCTCACTCGAGCTTGATGCCCAGCTCCTGAATCAAACCCTTGTACTTGGCGCTTTCGGCGCGGGTGAAGGCGGCCGTCTGCTCGACCGACAGAACATGGACATCGGCGCCCTCGGCGAGGAAGCGCTCCTTCACCTCGGGGCTGGAAATGATCTCGTTGATGTCCGTGTTGAGGCGGGTGATGATCGCGGCCGGGGTGCCTTTCGGGGCGAAGAAACCGACCCAGAGCGTAATGTCGAAGCCCGGAATGTTCGCCGCCTCGGCCACGGTCGGCACATTCGGCAGGCTCGCGGCACGCTGGGCGGAGGAGACGGCCAGAAGCTTCATGCGGCCGGCACGCACATTCTGCACCGCGGCGGGCAGGCCCGAGAAGAACAGGTCGACATGGCCGCCGAGAATGTCGTTGAGGGCCGGTCCTGCGCCCTTATAGGGGACGAGCGTGAAGTTCGCCTTGCTCTTCGCCTTCAGCATGTCGGTGGCGAAATGGCTCGGCGTGCCGATGCCGGAAGAGGCGAAGGTAAGGCCGGCGGGGGTCTTCTTCGCCAGTTCGATCGCCTCCTGCACGGTCGAGAAGGGCGCCTTCTCCGGCGCCACGAGGCCGAGCGGCACCACGGCGGCGAGCGCGATCGGCAGCAGGTCCGCCTGGGGATCGTAGGCGATCTTCATCAGAAACGGATTGATCGAGATTTCCGCGGTCTGGCCGACCAGCAGGGTCTGTCCGTCCGGCGCCGACTTCACGACATAAGAGGCGGCGAGCGAGCCGCTCGCGCCGGCGCGGTTGTCGACCACGACCGGCTTGCCCAGCTTCTTGGCGAGGCGATCGGAGATCACCCGTGCGATCACGTCGCCCGTGCCGCCGGCGGCATAGCCCACCACCAGCGTCACTTCGCGGGTGGGATAGGTCTGTGCCAGAGCCGGGGTTGCCGCCATCAGGGCGGCGAGACCCGCAGCGGCAGCCAGTCGGCGCGCGATTTTCAAGGCGCGCGCGCCGGCATGGGATTGGGCGTCGTGTCGCATGGGGTGTCTCCCGGTCTATGTTGGGTGGAAACGGGCGCCGGTCATGCGATCGGCGCCTTGTGCTCGTCATCGATCGTCCGGGTGTCCCCGGTTTCGATGAGGGTGCGGGTCGCGTCCACGGAGGCGTAGATCCACAGGATCTTCATGCCTTCGCTGTCGGAGCGGTTGATGAAGCGGTGCGGGATATTGGCCGGGATGAAGGTGGTGTCGCCCGCCTCCACCTCGTGCGCGACGCCGTCGATCTCGGCGATCGCCCGGCCCTCGAGCAGCATCACGCTCTCGTCGCAATTGTGGCTGTGCAGCGGAATCGCGGCCTTCGGGGCGAAGATCGTGATGCCGTTGATGAAGGACGTCGCGCCGGTACGGCGCGTCACCAGAGGGATCGTCTTCGCCCCACCCCCGCGCTCGCGCGCGGGGATTTCGGAGGGACGCAGGATCGCCGCCTTACGGTCAGTCATGTGCGCCTCCCTCAGGCCTTCGCCGGTCCGATCCAGACCGTCTTGATGTTGACGAACTCCCGGATGCCGTAGACGCCGAGTTCACGCCCATAGCCGGACTTCTTGATGCCGCCGAAGGGCAGCCGGGGATCGGAGGCGGTCATGCCATTGATGAAGACCGCGCCCGCCTCGATGCGGCGCGCGAGCTGCTTGCCGCGTGCGACGTCGGCCGTCCACAGCGCCGCGCCGAGGCCGAACTCGGTCGCATTGGCGCGCATGATCGCCTCGTCGGCGTCACGCACACGGATGATCGCCGCTGCCGGGCCGAACGTCTCCTCGCAGGCCGCCGCCATGTCGGGGGCGACATGGTCGAGGACGGTCGCGGGGTAGAAATAGCCGGGGCCCTCCGCCGGCTTGCCGCCGAGCTTCAGCACCGCGCCGGCTTTCACCGAACGCTCCACCTGGTCGTGCAGCGTGTCGCGGAGATTGCCGCGGGCCATCGGCCCGATATTGGTGTCCCGCTCCATCGGATCGCCCATCTTGAGCTTTGCGACCCCGGCGCAGAACGCCTCGGCGAAGGCGTCGGCGACCGAGTCCTCGACGATGAAGCGCTTGGCGTTGATGCAGCTCTGGCCGACATTGATGAAGCGCGCCTTGACCGCGGTCGCGGCGGCGGCGGCGATGTCGGCATCGGCCAAAACGATGAACGGGTCCGAGCCGCCGAGTTCCAGAACCTGCTTCTTCAGCGCCTTGCCGGCCTGCGACGCCACGATCATGCCGACCTCAGTCGAGCCGGTCAGGGTCACGGCGGCAATCCGGTCGTCGGCGATCAGGCCGCCGACCGAGCTGGAATCGATCAGCAAGGTGCGGAACAGGCCCTCGGGGCAGCCGGCCTCGCGCATCACCTCTTCAACCGCCAGCGCGCACTGCGGGACGTTGTTGGCATGCTTGAGGATCGCGCCGTTGCCGGCGGCGAAGGCCGGCGCGGCAAAGCGGAAGAACTGCCAGAACGGGTAGTTCCACGGCATGATGGCGAGCACCACGCCGAGCGGGTCGAACACCACGGCGCTCTCCGCGGCGTTGCTCTCGGTGGCCTCGTCGGCCAGGAAGACCGGCGCCTGATCGGCATAGAAGTCGCAGTTCCAGGCGCACTTCTCGACCTCGGCCTCGGCCTCGGGGAGCGGCTTGCCCATTTCCTGCGTGATCAGTTCGCCGTACCGGGCTTTGCCGGCGCGCAGCGCGCGCGCCATCGACCGCAGCAGTTCGACCCGTTCGGTGATCGGCACGCGCGCCCAGTCCGCCTGAGCGGCGACGGCGGCCGACAGAGCCGCGTCGACCTCCGCCGGCGTATGGACCTCGAACCGCGCAAGTTCGGCTCCGGTTGCGGGATTGAGCGAAACAATCATGGCGTTTCCTTGAATCAGGCCGCGTCCGACTGCGCGGCGGCGGCGATATTTGCACGCACCACACGGGCAAAGTCATCCGTGCCGATGGTACCGCCGAGATCGCGGGTGCGGGTTTCGGGTTTTTCCAGCGCCGTCTCCACCGCCGCCTCGATCAGCCGCGCCGCCGCCACCAACCTATCGTTGCCGTCGCGCCGGCCGCGCCAGTCCAGAAGCATCGCCGCCGACAGAATCAGCGAAGTCGGATTGGCGAGGTTGCGCCCGGCAATGTCCGGGGCGGAGCCGTGCTGGGCCTGGGCGACGCAGATTTCGTCGCCGGCATTGATCGAACCGGCCAGCCCGAGGCTGCCGCACAATTCGGACGCCTCGTCGGACAGAATGTCGCCGAACATGTTGGTGGTGACGATGACGTCGAAGCTGTCCGGCCGGCGGATGAGAAGCGCGCTGGCCGCGTCGACGATGAGATCGTCGAGTTCGACGTCGGGATAATCCTGCGCCACCTTGCGCACCTCTTTCAGGAACAGTCCGTCCGACAGGCGCAGCACATTGGCCTTGTGCACCGCCGTCACCTTGCGGCGGCGGCCGCGCGCCAGTTCGAAGGCGGCCCGGGCGACGCGCGCCGAGCCCTTCGCGGTGACCTTGCGCACCGCAAGCGCGATATCCGGCTCCGGCATGAATTCCCCGCTGCCCGCGAACATGTTGCGGTCGGCATAGAAGCCTTCGGTGTTCTCGCGCACGATCACGAGATCCATCGGCTTGCGCAGGATGCTCATACCCTCGCGCGAGAGGCAGGGGCGCACATTGGCATAAAGCTCGAAGGTGACGCGCAGCGCGCCCGAGGGATTGATGCCGCCCTCCTCCCGGGTCGGATATTCATAGTGCGATACCGGGCCGAGGATCACGCCGTCCATCTGCGGGACGCGCGTGAGGACCTCCGGCGGCAGGGTCGTGCCGCGCTCCGCCAGCGTCTTCAGCCCGATCTCCATCGTCTCGAAGACGAAGCCGAGGCCGAGCCGCTCATCCGCGGCCGTCAGGACGGACAAGGTGGCCGCGGTGATTTCGGGGCCGATGCCGTCACCGGGAAGCACCAGGATCTTCATGTCGCAAATCCGTCCAGTCAGAGAGGAAAATCGAACAATCGCGCGGCGTTGTCGGCGAGGATCCGGTCGAAGACGGGGCCCGCGCCGCACCAGTGCGCGAGCATCGCGAGATTGCCTTTGTCGTCGATGGCGCGGAACGGCTCGACGGCGTCCGCGCCGCGCTGCGCCCGAGACGCCCCGCCGCCGGTATGCGGCCAGTCCGATGCCCAGACCAAGCGGTCGGGACGCGCCGCGATCAGCGCTCGGGCAATCGGCGCGAGATCGGCATGATCCGGCTGCTGCGAGGCACGGTAGGGCGCGGACAGCTTCACCCAGACCTGGCCGGTGGCAAGCAGATCGCGCAATTCGGCAAAGCCCGGCTGATCGAGGCCCCGCTCCGCGCGGGCGCCGGCAAAATGATCGAGCACCACCGGCGCGCCGGCGCGCGCGATATCGTCCGCCAAGGCCGGCAGAAGCGCGAGGTCGGCATAGATCTGAAGGACGAAGCCGTGCCCGGCGACCCGTTCGGCCGCCGCGGCGAAGGCCGCGCGCGCCGCTGCGGCGCGGGTTTCGCCCCGCGATTCGAGGTTGATCCGGACGCCGCGCGCGCCCGCTTGGTGGAAGGCACGCAAGTCCGCGTCGGTGACCTGCGCGGGGTCGACGACGATCACGCCGCGGCCGCGCGGGCCGAGCCCCGCCAAAGCCGCGAGGAGGCAGGAATTGTCGGCGCCGTAGACGCTCGGTTGAACCAGGACCGCCCGCGCGATGCCGAGATCCGCCATCAGCGCCTCGAGCGCATCCAGCCGCGCGGCGCCCGGCGTATAGGCCCGCCCCGCAGCAAGGGGAAAGCGCGCGGGATCGAACACGTGGACATGGCAGTCGCAGGCACGCGGCGGCACGGCTCGATCGGCGGCGGGCGGCAGGCTCGTCGGCTCGGTGCGCTCCATCCACGTCTCCCCGCGCTCTGGTCTCGGCCAGCTCCACGCCCTCTTAGGAGTGATTTTGGTACATTTCAACGAAATTATACCAACTATGGCGAATTTCGCCGCTCGCCTGCTATGTTGCAGCGTCACGCCCGCTTCACGCCCATTTCACGCCCGCTTGGGCCGAACCTCTCGGATCGGCATGTCGCATTCGCCTCTCGTCACGCAAATCGCCGGCCAGATTCTGGATCAGATCCGATCGGGCGTTGCGCCGCCGGGCGCGCAATTGGTCGAGCGCAAGCTGGCGGATCAGTTCCGCGTCTCGCGCTCGCCGGTCCGACAGGCCTTGATGCTTCTGGAGAGCGCCGGGCAGATCGCACCGAATCCCCGGCGCGGCGGCTATCTCGTCCTGCCGCAGGCCTCGTGCGGTATGGCGCCGGTGCGTGCGGTGGACGAGGAGGAGGCCGCCTATCTCGCGATCGCCGAGCACCGCCTGCAGGGCCGGCTGCCGGAGAAGGTCAGCGAGACCAAGCTCGCCCAGGCATACCGGCTATCGCAGGCCCAGGTGCGGCGTGTGCTGGCGCGGATCGCGAACGAGGGATGGATCGCGCGGCTGCCGGGGCACGGCTGGGGCTTCCTGCCCATGCTCACCTCGATGCAAGCCTATCGCGACAGCTATCGCTTCCGCCTCGTCATCGAGCCCGCGGCGATTCTCGAACCGGGCTTCACGCTCGACCGTCCTGCGCTTCTGGCCTGCCGGGACCAGCAGCAGGCGCTGGTCGAAGGCGCGATCTGGACGGTCTCGAACGCCGCACTGTTCGATCTCAACAGCCGGCTGCACGAGACCATCATCGAGTGTTCACGCAACCTCTTCTTCATCGAGAGCCTGAAGCGGATCGACCGGCTGCGCCGGCTGATCGAATACCGCCAGTCGCTGGATCGGAAATACGCCGTGGTGCGGTCCCGCGAGCACCTGCATTTGATCGACCTGCTGCTTCAGGACGACCGCGCCGCGGCCGCGGCCTATATGCGCCGGCATCTCGCCTCGGTCAGCATCGAGAAAATGATGGAGCGGCCGCCCCGCGCGTCCGACCCCGACCCGGCCATGGTCGACCGAATGGGTGAGCGGGTGGCCACCGAGCAGCCTCCTATACAGCAGGCCGAAGCCGGGCCGGATCCGGAAGGCACGCCGATCTGAAACCCGTCGCGCCCGATGGCGTCGCGAACCCGACGCGCCACCCGGCCGCGCGCGAGCGCCCCATGCGGGCGGACCCGCGCGGCCTCGTCTCAGAAGGGGATCTCGTCGTCCATGTCGTCGGACGGGCGGCCGGCCGGCGCAGGACGACGCGCGCCCGATCCGCCCCCGGATCCGCCCCCCGATCCCCCGCCGAAGCCGCCGGACGATCCGCCATATCCGCCTCCGCCCATCGGGCTGGACGCGCCGAAATCCGATCCGCCGCCCTCTTCCTCACCACCGCCGCCGCCACCGCCCCCGCGGCCGTCGAGCAAGGTCAGTTCGCCACGATACGGGCGCAGGACGACTTCCGTGAAATAGCGTTCCTGCCCCTGGTTGTCGGTCGCCTTGCGGGTCTCGAGCTGGCCTTCGATATAGACCTTGGAGCCCTTCTTCAGGAACCGCTCCGCGACGCCGACGAGATTCTCGTTGAAGATCGCCACCGAGTGCCATTCGGTCCGCTCGCGGCGCTCGCCGGAGGCCTTGTCGCGCCAGGTTTCAGACGTGGCGATGCGCAGATTGCACACCCGCCCGCCATTCTGGAACGCCCGCACTTCCGGATCGCGCCCGAGATTGCCGATCAGGATCACCTTGTTCACGCTCCCGGCCATCTCATCCCTCCCTGCGGATCCGTCACCGCGCCGAGCCGGCGCGAAACCATGCACCCTATCCTCCCCGTCCGACGAAGCGAGGCCCGCCGCCGGCTTGTCCACGGAAAAGGAGCGCGCACACAATCGCGTGTATGTTCTTCTTATGTTCTATCACCCCATCGTATCCAGGGCAAGCGAGACACCCGCGCCTTTTTCGCTGGACCTTCCTTTTGTTCCTGCTACGTTCCCTACCGCATCGCACACGGGGACCTACATTGAGGGACGTGGCCAAACAGGCGCGGGATGCCGATGCTCCGGAGCGTCTTTTCGACTGCGCTCGGGACCGGCGCCGTTTCTCGTCCGCCGCATCTCCCGCACCCGAGCCGACCTGACCGATGAGCGACCGATCCCCTCCCCGCGCCGCGCCTGCCCCTTCGCCAGCCCCCGCCCGGCGCGACGCCCGCGTCTTGAG
The DNA here is from genome assembly GCF_004346185.1 of Aquabacter spiritensis. Lineage (GTDB taxonomy): Bacteria > Pseudomonadota > Alphaproteobacteria > Rhizobiales > Xanthobacteraceae > Aquabacter > Aquabacter spiritensis. The sequence goes on from NZ_SMAI01000006.1 coordinate 15,522, forward strand.
CGTGCGCGGCGCGCGTGAGCACAATCTGAAGAATGTCGACCTGGAAATCCCGCGCGACAGCCTGGTGGTCTTCACCGGCCTTTCGGGCTCGGGCAAGTCGTCGCTCGCCTTCGACACGATCTATGCCGAGGGCCAGCGCCGTTATGTCGAAAGCCTCTCGGCCTATGCCCGCCAGTTCCTGGAGATGATGCAGAAGCCGGACGTCGATCAGATCGACGGCCTGTCCCCGGCGATTTCGATCGAGCAGAAGACCACCTCCAAGAACCCCCGCTCGACCGTCGGCACCGTCACCGAGATTCACGATTATATGCGCCTGCTCTGGGCGCGCGCGGGCATTCCTTATTCGCCGGCCACCGGATTGCCGATCGAGAGTCAGACCATTTCGCAGATGGTCGACCGCGTGCTCGCACTCCCCGAAGGCACCCGGCTCTATCTGCTGGCGCCGGTCGTGCGCGGCCGAAAGGGCGAGTACCGCAAGGAGATGGCGGAGTTTCTGAAGAAGGGCTTCCAGCGGGTGAAGGTCAATGGCGCCTTCCACGAGATCGCGGAGGCGCCGCCGCTCGACAAGAAGCTGAAGCACGACATCGACGTGGTGGTCGACCGGGTGGTGGTGCGGGCCGATCTCGCGACCCGCCTCGCCGACAGTTTCGAGACCGCCCTCGGCCTCGCCGACGGCATCGCGGTCGTCGAGTTCGCCGACGAGAAGGACGAGAGCGGCGCCGCTCGCCGCATCCTGTTCTCGGAGAAGTTCGCCTGCCCGGTTTCCGGCTTCACCATCTCCGAGATCGAGCCGCGGCTGTTCTCCTTCAACAATCCGTTCGGCGCCTGCCCGGCCTGCGACGGACTCGGGGTGGAGCAGACGATCGATCCCGATCTCGTCGTTCCCGACCGCACGCGCTCGCTGAAGCGCGGCGCCATCGCGCCCTGGGCGAAGAGCACGTCGCCTTATTACGGGCAGACGCTCGATGCTTTGGCGAAGCACTATCAGTTCAAGCTCACCGTGCCGTTCGCCGATCTGCCGGAGAAGGCCAAAGAGGTGATTCTCTTCGGCTCCGGCGAGGAGAAGATCACCTTCGCCTATGATGACGGCCTGCGCGCCTATGAGACGTCGAAAACCTTCGAGGGCATCGTGCGCAACCTCGACCGGCGCTGGAAGGAGACCGAGAGCGACTGGGCGCGGGAGGAAATCGGCAAATATTTCTCCACCGTCCCCTGCGCGGTGTGCAAAGGCTACCGCCTGAAGCCGGAAGCCTTGGCCGTGAAGATCGCCGGCAATCATATCGGCGAAGTCAGCGAATTGTCGGTGCGCGGCGCTTCGGACTGGTTCGAGGCGCTGCCGGCCAAGCTCACGGCCAAGCAAAGCGAAATCGCGGCGCGGATCCTGAAGGAGATCCGCGACCGGCTGCGCTTCCTGATGGATGTCGGGCTTGAATATCTCAGCCTGTCGCGTGCCTCCGGCACGCTGTCGGGCGGCGAGAGCCAGCGCATCCGGCTGGCCTCGCAGATCGGCTCCGGCCTTTCCGGCGTGCTCTATGTGCTGGACGAGCCCTCGATCGGCCTGCACCAGCGCGACAATGCCCGCCTGCTCGAAACGCTGAAGCGGCTGCGCGATCTCGGCAATACCGTGATCGTGGTGGAGCATGACGAGGACGCGATCCGCGCCGCCGATTACGTCGTTGATGTCGGGCCGGGCGCCGGGATCCATGGCGGGCGCATCGTCGCGCAGGGCACGCCGGCGGAGATCCTCGCCAATCCCGCCTCGCTGACGGGCCAATATCTGACCGGCGCGCTGTCGGTGGGCGTGCCGGCCCGCCGCGCGCCGAATCCGCGCCGCATGCTGAAGCTCAGCGGCGCGCGCGGCAACAACCTGAAGAATGTCTCGGCCGAGATTCCACTCGGTTTGTTCACCTGCGTGACGGGGGTGTCCGGCGGCGGAAAGTCGACGCTACTGATCGACACGCTCTACAAAGCGGTGGCGCGGCGGCTGAACAACGCCACCGAGGCGCCGGCACCGTTCGACAAATTGGAAGGCCTCGAGCATCTCGACAAGGTGATCGACATCGACCAGTCGCCGATCGGCCGCACCCCGCGCTCGAACCCCGCCACCTATACCGGCGCCTTCACGCCGATGCGCGAATGGTTCGCCGGCCTGCCGGAGGCCAAAGCGCGCGGCTATGGCGCCGGGCGCTTCTCCTTCAACGTGAAGGGCGGCCGCTGCGAGGCGTGCCAGGGCGACGGCGTCATCAAGATCGAGATGCATTTTCTGCCGGACGTCTACGTCACCTGCGACGTGTGCAAGGGCAAGCGCTACAATCGCGAGACGCTGGAAGTCACGTTCAAGGAGAAGTCGATCGCCGATGTGCTGGACATGACGGTCGACGAGGGCGCCGCCTTCTTCGCCGCCGTTCCGAGCGTGCGGGAAAAGCTGGAGACCCTGTCGCGCGTCGGCCTCGGCTATATCAAGGTCGGTCAGCAGGCCACCACCTTGTCGGGCGGCGAGGCGCAGCGGGTGAAGCTGGCGAAGGAATTGTCCAAGCGCGCCACCGGCCGCACGCTCTATATCCTGGACGAGCCGACCACCGGGCTGCACTTCCACGATGTCGCCAAGCTGCTGGAAGTGCTTCACGAACTGGTCGAGCAAGGCAATACGGTCGCGGTCATCGAGCACAATCTCGAAGTCATCAAGACGGCCGACTGGGTGATCGATTTCGGCCCGGAGGGCGGCGACGGCGGCGGCGAGATCCTCGTCTCGGGTCCGCCGGAGGCGATCGCGGCCGCGCCGCGCTCCCATACCGGCACGTTCCTGGCAGAAGTCTTGGCGCGCCGCCCCCTGCCGGCGGCGAAGCCCGAGCGGAAGCGCCGGCGGGCCGCGGCGGAATAGTCCCCCCGGTCCGGTGCAGAGCCGCCGCGCGGACGGAAGCTGCGCAGTTACGCGCCACGCCGCGATGTTGTGCAGGTGCGAGATGAAAGGTCCGGCCGGCGCCTTCCGAAGAGATCCGCGGGCCTTTCGGAACACTTAAAGATCCAGTCTGGAGAATATGCGGCGCACGCAATGCTGCATTGCACCGAAATGCATTGGCGGCCGGTTTCTTCCCCCTTATGTTCCGCCCGAACGATTGTGGCGCCCGGGATGGGTTGCCGTGAAGGAGAAGAGAAATGCTGCTCTGGGGTTTTCTGGCCCGCCAGATTCGCCGCTGGCACGCTTACAACCGCACCGTTGCCGAGCTGTCCACCCTCGATGACCGCACGCTGGGCGATATCAATATCGTCCGCAGCGAGATTCGGGCCGTCGCACGCCGCGCCGCGCTGCACGTCGTCTGATCGAACCGCCAGGCGGTGCATGAAGTGGCCCCTCCGGGGGCCATTTTCGTTTTTGGGGGTCTGTGCCCCTTCCGGCCACACCTCTTCCTTGAACCTGCCGCCGCGATCGGGCACAGACCGGGGGTTCGTTTCCCGGGCGCAGCGCCCGGTCGGCTCAGAGAGGAGCGATGACGCGTCTCGATCCGGTCCATGTCATCGGTGGCGGCCTTGCCGGCTCGGAAGCAGCCTGGCAGCTCGCCACGCGTGGCGTTCCCGTGGTGCTGCATGAAATGCGCCCCGTGCGCACGACCGAAGCGCACCACACCGACCGGCTGGCCGAACTGGTCTGCTCCAATTCCTTCCGGTCCGATGATCCCCAGGGCAATGCCGTCGGCGTGCTCCATGCCGAGATGCGCCGCGCCGGTTCGCTCATCCTCGCCAGCGCCGACGCCAACCAGGTTCCCGCCGGCGGTGCCCTCGCTGTGGACCGGGACGGCTTTGCCGCGGCGGTGACGCAGGCCCTGGCGGCGCATCCCCTGGTCGAAATCGACCGCGGCGAAGTCGATGGCTTGCCGCCGGACGACTGGGACAAGGTGATCGTCGCGACAGGCCCCCTCACCTCGCCGCCGCTCGCCGAGGCCGTACGCACGCTCACCGGCGAAGCCGCCCTCGCCTTTTTCGATGCGATCGCGCCGATCGTGCATTTCGACACGATCGACATGTCGAAGGCGTGGTTCCAGTCGCGCTACGACAAGCCCGGTCCCGGCGGCACCGGCGCCGATTACATCAATTGCCCGCTCGATCAGGCGCAGTACGAAGCCTTCGTCGACGCGCTCCTCGCTGGCGAAAAAGCGCCGATTCGCGATTTCGAGGCGAAGACACCGTATTTCGACGGCTGCCTGCCGATCGAGGTCATGGCGGAACGCGGCCGCGAGACGATGCGCTTCGGGCCGCTGAAGCCGGTCGGGCTCACCAATCCCCACCAGCCCGACGTGAAGCCCTACGCCGTCATCCAGCTGCGCCAGGACAACAAGCTCGGCACGCTCTACAATATGGTCGGCTTTCAGACCAAGCTGCGACATGGCGAGCAGGTTCGCGTCTTCCGGACCATACCCGGCCTCGAATCGGCCGAGTTCGCCCGCCTCGGTGGATTGCACCGGAACACTTATCTCAATTCCCCCCGCCTGCTGGACGCCACGCTGCGCCTCAAGGCCGATCCGCGCCTGCGCTTCGCCGGCCAGATCACCGGCTGCGAGGGCTATGTCGAGAGCGCGGCGATCGGTCTCCTCGCCGGGCGCTTCGCCGCAGCCGAGCGGCATGGCGCGGCGCCCGATCTTCCCCCGCTCACCACGGCCCATGGCGCCCTCCTCGCCCATATTACCGGCGGCCATATCGAGGCGGAGGATGCCGGCCCGCGCTCGTTCCAGCCGATGAACATCAATTTCGGCCTGTTCCCGCCGCTCGAGGCGGCGCCGAAATCGCCCGACGGCAAGCGGTTGCGGGGCACGGAGAAGACCCTGGCGAAGAAGCGGGCAATCGCGGCCCGGGCTCTCGCCGACGCCGATCTGTGGCTCGACGCCACCGCGCGGGCGGCGTAGGAGCCGCTCATGGCCAGGCACAAGGTCGACGTCCCACCGCCCGAATACAAGGCCGATCCGCGCCGCTTCACCGTCGATACCGTGCTGAAGCGCGACGTGTTCTCCACCGTCGAGCGCGGCACCTGGATCACGCCGGATGGCCGGGCCTATCCCGCCGTGCGGCGCCGCTGGAACGAGGTCTCGCTCTGGTTCGCGCTGATCGCGCAGGTTCTCGCCGCACGCGAATCCTATGCGCTCGCGCGCGTCACCCGAACCGGCGTAACGACGCCGCTTCTGGCGGTGGGCCATCGCTTCCTGGTGCGGGGCTGGATCGAAGGCGTCCCGCTCCAGATCGCCCGACCGAGCGGCGACCTCGCCTTCTTCCGCTCGGCCAAATCCGCCTTGCGGGCGCTCCACGCCACCGGCTTTGCCCACAACGACCTCGCCAAGCAGCAGAATTGGCTGCGCGGGGCGGATGGCGAGGCCTGGCTGACGGACTTTCAGCTCGCGCTGCCGATCGACCGGCGCAGCCGGATCGGCCGGGTCCTCGCTTATGAGGATCTGCGTCATCTGCTCAAGCACAAGCGCACCTATTGCCCGGACGCGCTGACCCCGCGCGAACGGCGCGTCCTGGCGCGAAAGAGCGTCATCGCGCGGGTCTGGATGGCGACCGGCAAGCGTGTCTACCGCTTCGTCACGCGCCGGCTGATGTCCTATTCCGACACCGAGGGCCGCGGACCGCGGGTGACGCAGGTCGCGCCGCGCATCGCCGCTGCGCTCGAGACGCATCCTGCGGTGAGCGCCGTCCACATGTCGGATTTTCAGACGCTCGGCGGCAAGGTCGGGCTGTACGCGTTCGTGGAGACCCGCGCACCGGTCGATGCGGCGGCGCTGCGCACCCATCTGGCGGCGCTGCTGCCCGACCGGCCTCACCTCGACCAGGTGCAGATCGTCCCCCGCCTGCCCCGCGACGGCGCCGGCTTCGTGCGCGACGACCTCCTTCTTCTGGTGGCGCGCAATCAGATCGAGATGCTGGAAGATCTGGCGGGCACGCCGGAGATGCGCGCCCTGATCGCGGAAATCGCCCGCGGCCGCTTGAACCTCACCGACCGGATCACCCGCCCCGCGGCATAGTCCATGGGCGGATCCAGGCTTTTCCGGCTTGGGCCCTGCGCGCCGCGCGCCACAAGGTCCATTGCCGGATCACCGGCGCATCGCCGACCACGCGCGCGAACGGATCGGACGCCCGCGCCAAGGCCTGGAGATCGCGCGGCACCAGCGCCACCGGCAGAAAGGCCGGCACCGCCGCCGCCGGGATATCGGCTGCCGCCGCCCCGGCCGCCGCCAGATGGTCGGCGACCCGCTTGCGCAAGGCCGCGAGTGCAGCCAGAACGCCGGGCGTCGCCTTCCCCGCCACGACGTCGGCGGGCGTCGCCTCGTGTTCCGAAAGCAGGTCGACCGGGAGATAGCACTGCCCGCGCGCGGCATGGAGCGGCAATGCCCGCATCAGTCCGGTGAGCGCGACCGCCACGCCGGCATGTCCCGCGACCGTGGCGAGGGCGGCATCCATGCGCCCGACCAGCAATCCGGCCGCGAGCTGGATCAGGACCGACGCGGTTTCCCCGGCATAGCCCTCGAGATCGTTCACGCGCGGCATCGGATCGTCATAGAGGTCGAAAATGCGCGCTTCGATAAGGTTCAGCAGCGCTGCGCGCGGCAGATCGGAGGTTGCCAGGAGGTCCATGAGCGCGCTCGCGACCGGATGGCCCGAAACATCGCCGCGCCCGAGCCCCTCGATCAGGTCCCGCCACCATTGCAGGCGGACCTCCCCGGGAAGCGGCTCGCGCACGACTTCCCGCACCCGGGCGATCTCGAGATTGAATGCGTAGAGCGCGCAGAGCCGGCGCCGCGCCGTCCCGGGCGCGAACAGGCTCGCGAGGAACCGGTCCCGGTCGTGGCTCCGGATCAGGTCCGCGCAATGCGCGTAAGCGCGGTCGAGATCCGCCGTCGCAGGGTCGGTTTGCGCCATGCCCGCCTCAATAGGCGATCAGTGCGGCGGCCACGCGGCGCCCTTCGCCCAGAAGCACGTTATAGGTCGCCGTCGCGGACGGCGTCGGCATCAGCTCGAATCGCAGACCCGCCGCGCGCAGCGCCTGCTTCTGGAGATCGGGCAGATGCGCCGGATCGCGTCCGGTGCCGATGAAGAGCAGATCGAGGGCCTTCGCCTCTGCGAGAATCGGCGCGAGGGCGCTTGTCGTGAGCTGCGCGAAGGTCTCGACGCTCCAGGGCCGGATTCCCGAGGGCAAAGCAAGGATGGAGCCGGCATGCGACATCCCCGCAAAGTGGAAAAAGCGCTCCGAATAGCCCTCGATCGGCACCTGGCGGGGCAGAAAGGGGGCGCTCGCCGGATCCGCCATGGCCGGGCTCAGCTGCGGGCGGGCCGCGGCCGGGACCGCCCCTTGCCGCCGGGCCGCCGCTGCGGCGCCGGGGCTGGGGCCGGCTCAGCCTGAGACGGGGCAACCTGAGACGGGGCAACCTGGGACGGCGCAGCGTGTGACGGGGCTGCCGGACCCGCGATGGCGGCCTCGGCGGTCGGGACCTCGGGAACCGGCCCGGTTTCCTCCACGTCCGGTTCCACGGTGGTCGCGCGCAGGCCGAGATGGATCAGCATCGGCGCGGCGATGAAGATGGACGAATAGGTGCCGATCAGCACGCCGACCATCATCGCGAGAGAGAAGCCGCGCAGCACTTCCCCGCCGAAGAAATAGAGCGCCATCGCCGCGAATAAGGTGGTCAGCGAGGTGATGATGGTCCGTGAGAACGTCGCGTTCACAGCCACATCGAGCAGGGTCGGAAGCGGCATCTTCTTGTAGCGCCGCAGCATCTCGCGGATGCGGTCGTACACCACGACCGTATCGTTGAGCGAATAGCCCATAATGGTCAGAATCGCCGCGATCGATGTCAGGTCGAAATCGATCCCCAATATCGAATACATCGCCAGCGTGACGAAGACGTCGTGCGCGGTGGTCGCGATCGCACCGATGGCGAACTGCCATTCGAACCGGAACCACAGATAGATCAGCACCGCCACCGCGCCCAGCAGAAGGGCGAGGATCGACTGGCGCACCAGCTCGGCGGAGACGCTCGGCCCGACCGCCTCGACCCGGCGGATGCCGTACTCGCTGCCCAGCGCCGTGCTGACCTTGGCGATGATCGCCTGCTGGGCCGCTTCGTCCGCGCCCGTCTGCCCGATTCGAATCAGAACGTCGCGCGGCGACCCGAATTCCTGGATCTGTACGTCGCCGAGATCGAGGTCGCCCAGATGCTCGCGCAGGCTGGAAATATCCGCCTGCGCCTGGCTCGACTGCGCCTCGATCAGCGTACCGCCTCGGAAATCGATGCCGAGATTGAAGCCGAACGCGAAGAAGCAGGCGACGGCTGCGATCATCACCGCCGCCGAGAGCGGGAAGGTGACGTGCCGCAGCTTCATGAACCGCAGGTTGAGGTTCGCCGGGATATAATTGATCAAAGGCATGTGCGGCGCCCTCAGATTGGCAGCTTCGACGGCCGCTGCCACCGCACCCACCACGCAATCATCAGACGCGTCAGGGTATAAGCGGTGAACACCGTGGTCAGAAGCCCCAGAATGTAGGTGACCGCGAAGCCGCGCACCGGACCGGAACCGCCGAGAAGGAACAGAATGATGCCGGTGGCGAGCGAGGTGATGTTGGCGTCCATGATCGTCCCAAGGGCCTGGACGAAGCCCTTGTCGATGGCGGAGATCGCCGACCGCCCTTCGCGCGCCTCGTCGCGGATGCGTTCGAAGATGACGACGTTGGAATCCACCGCCATGCCGATCGTGAGCACCACGCCGGCGATGCCCGGCAAAGTGAGCGTCGCCCCCAGAACGGATTGCAGGGCGAACATCAGCGTCACGTGCACGGCCAGGGCGATCAAGGCAAAGAACCCGAACAGGCCATAGATCGCGAGCATGAAGACGGTGACCATCGCCGCCGCCACATAGGCCGCGGTCTTGCCCGCCTCGATCGAATCCTGGCCCAGGCTCGGGCCGACCGTGCGCTCCTCCATCACCTTCAGCGGCGCGGGCAGTGCCCCGGCCCGCAGCAGGATGGCGAGGTCGTTGGCCTGCTGCACCGTGAAGGAGCCGGAAATCTGGCCGGATCCGCCCAGGATCGGCTCGCGGATCACCGGCGCGGAGATCACCTGATTGTCGAGCACGATCGCGAATGGCCGGCCGACGGCGTCCTGCGTGGTCGCGGCGAAGCGGCGTGCGCCGTTGGAATTGAAGCGGAAGGTGACGAGCGGCTGGCTGGTCTGCTGGTCGAAGCCGGGCTGCGCGTCGGTCAGGTCTTCGCCGGAGACGCGGACCTGCTTCTCCACCAGATAGGGCACGCCGTCATTCGACTGCAGAACCTCGGAATCCGGCGGCGCCCGGCCTTCCAGCGCCTGCTGCGGCGACATCGACTGGTCGACCATGCGGAAGGCGAGCTTGGCGGTCTGTCCGAGCAGCGCCTTCAGGCGCTGCGGGTCCTGGAGGCCGGGCACCTGGACCAAAATCCGGTCGGCCCCCTGGCGCTGGATGTTGGGCTCCACCGTGCCGAGCTGGTCGATGCGCCGGCGGATGATCTCGATCGACTGATCGACGGCGGAGCGGATGCGGGCATTCAGCCCCGCTTGGGTCAGCGCGACGCTGACCGAGCCGTCGCCGCCATTCGTGACGGTGAGGTCCATTTCTCCGTTGCCGGTGCCGAGCAAAGCATTCGTGACCGGTGCCGCGAGCTTGCGCAACTCGGTGACGGCCTTTTCGGCTTCGTTCGGATCGCGCAGGCGGAATTGCACCGTCGTGTCGCGCACCACGAGACCGGTATAGCCGATGCGCTGCTCACGCAGCACGCGCCGCACCTCGTCGCGCACCTGTTCGGCGCGCTCCTTGCGGAGCGCGGCGCCGTCGACCTCGAGCAGGATGTGCGAGCCACCCTGCAGATCGAGCCCCAGCGTGACATGGCTCGATGCCAGCCAGCTGGGAAGTGCCTGCAGCATCGAGGGCGGCAGGACGTTCGGAAGCGCGAACAAAATTCCCAGGAAGGTGATTCCCAGGATGAGCGCCGTCTTGAACCGGGAGAAATGGAGCATCGTCGTTCAGATCCGCGGCATCACGCCGGCGTCTCGTCCTTTGCGGGCTCGCCCTTGGAGCGGACCGAAGTGATATGGGCGCGAAGCTGGCGAACACGGACATTGTCGGCGATCTGGAGTTCGACCTCCTGCTCGTCGACGACGCGCGACACCTTGCCCACGAGCCCGCCGGCCGTCACCACAACGTCGCCGCGGCGCAGCGAGCTGACCAATTCCTGATGCGCCTTGGCCCGCTTCTGCTGCGGCCGGAGGATCAGGAAATACATGACGACGAAGATCAGCAGGAACGGGGCGAGCTGGATGAGCATGTCGGTCCCGCCGCCGGCGGCCGGAGCGCCCTGGGCGAAAGCGGGCGTAATGAACATGGCGTCCTCGTTCGTCTTGATTGGAAGAGATCAACCGGCTGCCTTCAGGCGGGCCGAAGCGGCGGGACTATACTGGGGGAACCGGGGAATGCAAACGACGTGAAGGGCGCGATCGCACAGGCTTGACCTGGAGGGCGATTGGCGTTCCCAAGAGGAGCCTGTCAGATCAGGCCCGCCGAGGCGTCCGCATCCCGCGCGACACCGGCCGGAGCGCGGAACGAGGACATGCGCACCCACCGGGTCCTTCACGATCTTGCGCGCGCGCTGCGCTTTCTCACGCGCCTTCCACTCCCCGCTCTGGCGCAGGAGGACCAGCCCTTCGCGGCCCCGGCGCTTTCGCGCATCGCGTACGCCATCCCGCTCGCCGGTGCGCTCGTCGGCCTCGTCGGTGCGCTGGCGCTGCTTCTGGCGCACGCGCTCGGCTTCCCGCCCTTCCTGACTTCGGTGCTGGCGCTCGCCGCCCTCGTGCTCGCGACCGGCGCGTTCCACGAGGATGGTCTGGCGGACACGGCGGACGGGTTCGGCGGCGGACGCGACGTGGCCTCGCGCCTCGCGATCATGCGCGACAGCCGCATCGGCACCTATGGCGCGAGCGCACTGATTCTGTCCCTGCTTCTGCGGCTCGGCGCGATCGAGGCGCTTTTGGTTTGGGCGGGGCCGGTGCGCTGCACCCTTGCACTGATCGCAGCCGGGGCCGTGTCGCGCGCCGCCGGTCTCCTGCTGCTTCAGAGCCTGCCCGCAGCGCGCTCCGACGGGATCGGCGTCGGCGTCGGCGCCCCGGGGCCGGACGCCGCCGCGCGGGCCGCTTTGATGGGGGCGCTGATCGTCGCCCTCATCGTGATCCCGGCCTTCGGCGTCGGCGCCACCTTTGCCGGCCTGATCGCGCCGGCGGCCGCCTGGCTGGCGATCCACCGGCTTGCGCGCCGCCTGATCGGGGGGCAGACCGGGGACGTCGCCGGCGCGGTCCAGCAACTGGCGGAGATTGCCTTCCTCCTGGCAGTGTTTATCTTCGCCCGCGGTCCCTGAGCGGCGGCGGTACGACGCGCGGCGCCGTTGGATGCGCCCCCGCTTTGCGAAGGACGATGCCCGAGACGCCGATCAAGACCCCCTGCATCAAGATCTGCGTGGTCGATCCGGCCAGCAGCCTGTGCATCGGCTGCGGCCGGTCGCTGCAGGAAATCGGCGGCTGGATTTCCATGTCGCCGGCGCGGCGCAGCGCGATCATCGCCGCTCTACCCGGCCGCCTCCGGGCGCTACGGGCCCGCGGCATCGACGTGGTGCCGGACTGATGCGGCCGAGCTGGCTCCTCGGCGTGCTGCTCGGCGGCCTGGCGCTGGCCTGCCTGCTGCTGATCGTCTTCCATGACACCGGCATGGTCCTGGGCATCGAATCCGCCCGTTTCGCCAGCCTGACGGCGCTCATCGCCTTCGGCGCAGTGGTCGGGTTGGGAACTTGGCATCGCTTCGCCCGCCGGATCGGCACGGCCGTCGTCGCGGCGCTGTTCTGGCTGGTCGTCGTGGCCGTGCTCGCGCTCTTCTACACCTATCGCGCGCCGCTCCGCGACGCCGCCGAGCGGGTGATGGCCGAACTCGTTCCGGGCTATGCCGCGCGCACCGGCGGCGCGCAGACCGTCGAGGTCGCGCGCACCGCGAATGGCGACTTCCGGATCAACGCCGTGATCAACGGCGTCGGGCTGCCGATGCTGCTCGATACCGGCGCGTCCACGATCGTCTTGTCCCAGGAGGCGGCCGCGGCGATCGGCCTTCCCCTCGCCACCCTGCGCTACGATGTGCCGATCGACACCGCCAACGGCCGCACCCGTGCCGCCGCCGTCACCTTGGAGCGGGTCGAGGTGGGGGCGATCGCGGAGCGGGGCGTCAGGGCGCTCGTCGCCGCGCCCGGCGCGCTGCGCGGCAGCCTGCTCGGCATGAGCTTTCTCTCGCGGCTGGAGGGATTCGAGGTGCGCGGCGACCGGCTGATCCTGCGCGGGCCGGCACGGTGATCGCGGCCCGGCCGGGGCCGCGATCCGATTACAGCATCTCCAGCCCGCTCTTGCGCCGGGGCGGCGGAAATTCGGCGTCGATGACGGCGAGGTCCTCGGCATCGAGCACGAGATCGGCGGCCGCGACATTGGCCCGGACATGGTCTGGTCTGGCCGCCTTGGGAATGGCGATCGCTTTCCCGCTGCGCATCGCCCAGGCCAGCGCCACCTGGAACGGGTCGACCCCGTGCTTGTGCGCCACGCCCCCCAATGCGCCGCCGCGCGGCAGCCGCGCCTGCTCGATCGGGCTATAGGCCATCACCGGGATGCCGCGCCGCTCGAGCAGCGGCAGCAGATCGAACTCCGGACCGCGGCGGCCGGGATTGTAGAGGATCTGGTTCGCCGCGCAGGCCGTGCCTCCGGCGGCGAACAGTTCGGCCATGTCGTCGGCGTCGAGATTGCTCACGCCCCAATGGCGGATCTTGCCGGCGGCCTGGAGCGCCTCGAACCCGGCGATCGTCTCCGCGAAAGGATGGCTGCCGCGCCAATGGAGCAGATAGAGATCGATGCGGTCGGTCGACAGCCGCTTCAGGCTGCGTTCGCACGCCAGGACCACGCCCGTCCGGCTGGCATTGTGGGGATAGACCTTGCTGACCAGGAAGACGCGCTCGCGATAGCCGGCGAGCGCCGCCCCGACCAGGGTCTCGGTGCGCCCGTCGCCATACATTTCGGCGGTGTCGACCAGCGCGGCGCCGAGATCGATGCCGAGCCGCAAGGAGTCGATTTCCGCGGCGCGCATCGCCGCACGCTCGCCCATATACCAGGTGCCGAGGCCGAGGGCCGGCACCCGCTCTCCGCCCGGAAGCTCGACCATCTTCATTTTCGCGTCTTCATCGCTGCGCCCCACCCGCCGACGACCTTAAAGAGGAGAGCGGGGCGAGGGAACGCGCAAAAAAGCCCCCCGCACGTCGTGCGGGGGGCCGTCGGCCGTCCAAAGCCTGATCCGATCAGCTTGCGGTGCAAGCTGATCGGCGCGTGCTCAAGCGGCGGGTCAGAGATAGCCGAAGATCTCGCTGAAGGCGTAGTCGCTCTGTTCGATGCCGCTGCCGATCGGCGAGACGGAGCCGATCACGTCGCCATTGTCGCGGCTGAGCGACCACATGGAGATGCCGGCGACGCCGTCGTTCGACTGCACGTAGTCGACCAATTGCTGGGCATCTTCCAGCGTGAAGATTTCAGAGGTGACATCGTTGATACCGATCATCGGCGTCACGATGAGGTCGGAGTCGAGGCCGATCGCCGCGAGCTGGGCGAGCGCCGCCGTGGCCGCGGAAATCGCATCGTCGCCCATGTCGCCGCTGTCGTAATAGGCGCCGTAATCCATCGCCATGATGTTGACCGCGGCGATCTCCACCCCGGCCGCCATGGCGCCCTGAAGCAGCGCCACCCCGGCCGCCGTCAGCCCGTCGGTCAGGACCGGGAGCGTGAAGGAGACCGCAAGGTCGGGATTGTCTTCCTGGAGCTGGGCCAGCGCCGCATTGCGCATCGCGTTCGCCGCGGTGTCGGCGATCGCGGCGCCCTCGATGTCGAAATCGAGCTTGGTGACGCCGTACCGATCGATCACCGATTGATAGGCCGCCTCCAGGGCCGCGACGCTGGAGAAGGTGGTCGCCGCCTCCTGCCCGTTGGCGCCGCCGAACGAGATCGTGACCTCGACCCCCTGCGCCTGGAGTTCGGCGATCTGGCTGTCGATCGTCGTACCGTTGGGCAGAGTGTCGTTCGCGATCGAGCCGGTCCCGCCCCAGCCGATCGTGTCGGTGCCGGACGACAGGACGAAGGCAAGGGTCACCGCATCCAGGCCCGCTTCGGCGACGATCCCGACCAGGTCCTGGCTGGAGGTCAGCGACATATCGATATAAGGCGAGAAGACCTTGTCGCTCTCCGACCCGCTGCCCAATTCGTCGGTCGTCACCACGATCGCATCGGACGGGGCGGAGGCGCCCGCCTCCCCCAGGGCGACGATCGCGAAGGCGTAGGAGGTTTCGGGCGCGAGGTCCGTCACCTTGAGATAGGTGGCGGTCGTGGTCGCGATCAGCACCCCGTCGCGATAGATCTGATAGCCGGTGACGCTGCCGACGCCGTCCACCTCGGCCGCATCCCAGCGCAGCGTCAGCGTGGTGTCGGACACGCTGCCCGCCACGAGATCCTCCGGCGCGTCCGGTGCGACGGGCGTGGTGTCCATATAGCCGATAAAGGTCCAGACCTGGCCGGAGCCGGAGGCCCCGCTATTGGTGGCGGGGGATGCGCCGCTGGTCCACCAATTCGCCTCATAGACGAGATTGCCGAGGCTCACCCGATCGCCGCCGACATAGACCTCGGTGGCCGACCACGGCGTCGCAAAGCCGGCCTCGCCATTCTCCCCGCCGGTCTCTCCCCCAGTCTCTCCCCCAGTCTCTCCCCCAGTCTCTCCACCGGTTTCACCGCCGGTCTCGCCGCCGGTTTCTCCCCCCGTCTCGCCCCCCGTCTCGCCACCCGTTTCGCCGCCGGTTTCTCCCCCCGTCTCGCCGCCGGCCAGCGCCGCCTGCCATTCGGCCAAGGCGGTCGGGTCCTTGGCGAGGATGTTGTCCATCGACAGGTCGGAGAGGCTGCCTCCGGTCAGCCGATAGGTCTGGCTGTTGGACGGAATCGCCACGACGACCGCGCCCTCGACCTCCGAAATGGTGAAATTGTCGGCGGAGAACCAGCCGAAATCGAGCTGGTCCAAGGCCGCGTCGAAGGCGAGGACGGAGGTCGTGCCCCAGGCCCAGGTGATCGTCGTGACCGTGCGCACGCCGTCGCCACCGGTTTCGCCGCCGGTCTCTCCCCCCGTCTCACCGCCGGTTTCGCCGCCGGTTTCTCCCCCCGTCTCACCACCGGTTTCGCCGCCGCCCTCGGCAGCCGCGAGCGCCGCCGTCCATTTTGCCAGTGCGGAGGCATCCTTGCCGGTGATGTTGGCCATCGTCAGATCGGACAGAGACACGTCCGTCAGCCGGTAGGTTTGGGAATTGGACGGAATGGCGACGACGACGGAGCCGCCGACCTCGGAAATGGTGAAATTGTCCGCGGAGAACCAGCCGAAATCCAGAACATCGAGATCGGTGTCGAAGTTGAGGACCGTGGTGCTGCCCCAGGACCAGGTAATGGCCGTCACCGTGCGCACGCCGTCGCCGACATGGCCGCCGGTGTCCTCGCCACCCGTATCCCCACCGCCGGTGTCTTCACCGCCCGTGTCCCCGCCGCCAGTCTCCCCGCCGCCGGTATCTCCACCGCCCGTGTCCCCGCCGCCGGTGTCCTCGCCACCCGTATCCTCACCGCCCGTGTCCCCGCCGCCCGTGTCCCCGCCGTCGAGGGTCACGATGCTGTCGAGCACGCCGTTTCCGCCGATCACGGTGTCGGGCGAGAGGTTCGAGGCGGCGGCGATTTCGGCGAGGCTCTTGCCGAGCACCCAGCTGTCATAGGCCGCCTTGAGCAGGCTCTCGGCAGAGCCCGTCGCATCGTTGGACAGGTCCCAGAACATCATGCCGCCGAGCCCCATCGCCTGCGCCCATTCGGACTTCAGCGCGATCGAAGACGGGGTTTCGATGGTCGAATAGATGCCGAGCTGCGCATTGTAGACATAGGCCGCTTGGGCCTCGTCGTCCCAATACAGCTCCCAGCCGCTGCCGGGTTCCTGGACCTTCGCCAGCAGGTCCTTGTAATCGTAGACGCCGGGCTCGAAGCTGCCCGGCGCGAGGCCGGTCGCGGGCGCGTTCCAGCCGCCGTCGCCGCCATCGGCCACGCCGCTCCAGGCGCGGGTGTACATCGGCGCGCCGAGCACGATCGCGGACGGGTCGACGCCCGCCGCGAGATAGAGGTCGACCGCGGTCGCAACGTCGTAATTGCCGCCGATCGTATCGACCAGCGGCGCCTGATGGCCGGTCACGCTCTCCCACCCGCCATGAAAATCGTAGGCCATGACGTTGAAGAAATCGACGTAGGGCGCGAGGCCTTCCAGGTTGAAGGTCGCGATCTTGTCGGCCCCGGCCGGCGAGGCGACCGAGATGGTGTAGTCGCGGCCGGTCTGCGCCTCGAGCGCGTCGAGCTGCTCGCGCACCGCGGCCAGGAGAAGGGCGTAGTTCGCGCCGTCCTCGGCCCGCACGCCGTTGCTGGAAAGGCCGCCGCCGCCGGGATATTCCCAATCGAAGTCGACGCCGTCGAACATGCTGTATTCGGTGAGGAAGTCGACCACCGACTGGGCGAAGACCGCGCGGCCCGCCGCGCTCGCCGCAACGTCGCTGAACGGCCCGGACAAGGTCCAGCCGCCGACCGCGATCGACACCCGCAGGTCCGGATTGATCGCCTTCAATTCCTCGATCTGGTGGAAATTGCCCGCCAGGGCCTGGTCCCAGGTGTCGGCCACGCCGTCGACGCTGTCCGCCGCCGGATGGGTCTTCTCGACCGCCGCATAGGAATCGTAGAGCGCGATCTTGCCCGAGGCGTCGATGCGCGCGAAGGCATAGATCAAGTCGGTCAGCTGCGCCGCCGGCACGTCGGCGATGTCGAAGTCGCGCGAATAGATGCCCCATTCGGGGAAGTAGCCGACCATGCGGGGGGCAGCCGCTGTTTCGATGGCGCTTGCCGCGAATACCGCAGCGTCCGCAGCCGCGGCCGGCGTGACCTCTTCCGGTGCGACCTCGTCGAGCGCGACTTCCGCCGGCGCGACGGAGACGTGGGTCGGCGCGGCGCTCGCCGCCGCTGCCGGCTCGGCCGCCGCCAGTGCCTGCGTCCACAGCGCCGAGGTGCCGGAATCGGACGCCAGGATGTTGGCGGCGGACAGGTCCGCGAGCGAAACGCCGCTGAGCGTGTAGCTCTGATCATTGGAGGGAATCGCGATCACGACCTCCCCGTTCACCTCGGACAAAGTGAACTGGTCGGCCTGGAACCAGCCGAAATCCAGCACGTCGACCGTCGGGTCGAATGCGATGTCGGCATGCACGCCCCAGGACCAAGTGAGTGTCGTCTTATTCCCTTTTCCCATGATGCCCTCGCCAACCCGTTTCGATGGCGGCATCTGTTCATGAACATTCCTTCATATTCAACCGGAGACCATCGAGATTCGTGCCGGCTCACAATGGCGTGATGATATTTTGCCGGTTTAAGGCCACCATTTGGGGAAATTTCCGTCCTGCAGCGGCGAAAGGGCGCCGCCTCTTGCAGAGCAATATCCAAGATGCGCTATGACTTTCGGACCGACCGGCTGCCGGCCGGCCCGTCTGCCTGACGGTGCGACGTCAGACGCGCCGAGGAAAAAAGTGTGTCGCCCGGCTCCACCTCCCCCCTGAAGTCCGCTTCGCCCTCACAGCTTCGCCTCGCTCCGCTCTGCCGCAGCGCCCGTCGGCAGCTCGGATTCGCCGCCGCCGGGATCTGTCTGGAAGCGCCCGACCTTCACTGGATCGATCTCGACGCGCGGGCCGATCCGCGGCTTTGGACCTTCGCGACCTCGCTGCGGGGCTGGCCGGCGGGCGACGGCATGGTCGCGGTTGCGGATGCGACGCGGGTCCCCCGCCTCGCCCATCAGCCTTATGTCGCCGGCGATCCCGGCCTTCGCTGCCTGGTGAGCATTCCCTTCGGATCCGTGCTGCGCGGGCGCCTGTCTTTGTATGACACGCGGATCCGCGAGGTCGGGGCCGACGAAATTGCCGCGCTGGGCGGGCTCGCCGACATTGCCGGGCAGATGCTCCGCCTGCTGGAGGAGACGCAGCAGGCGCTGCAGCGTGAGGCAGATTTTCGGATTCTGGCGGAGGCCTCCAGCGATACGATCGTCCGGGGCGATCTCGATGGGGTCCGGCTCTACGTCTCGCCCTCCGTCGAAGCGCTTCTCGGCTACACGCCGCAGGACCTTGTCGGCAAGCGGGCGATCGACATCGTCCATCCCGACGACGTGCCCGAATTCCGCAAGCTGATGCAGAGCATCCGGAACGGCACCCTGGACGTCGGCATCTGCGAGGTTCGCCAGCGCAACAAGGACGGCGCCTGGGTCTGGATGGAGGCCTCGGTCCGCCTCACTTATGATGCCGAAACCGGCCTTCCGACCGGCTATGTCTCGTCGGTGCGGGGCATGGACCGGCGCAAAGCGGCGCAGGCCCATCTGGAATATCTCGCCTCCCACGACGCCCTGACCGGCCTTGCGAACCGGGCGCTGCTGGACCAGCACGTGAAGGAGACGATCGCGCAATCGGGGCAGACCGGGCAGCGCGCCGCCTTCCTCTATATGGACCTCGACCGGTTCAAGCAGGTCAACGACACGCTCGGCCACGTCGCGGGCGACAAACTCCTCCAGCTCGCCGCCGCACGCTTGCGCGCAGTCGTGCCGGAACCGGACATGGTCGCCCGCCTCGGCGGCGACGAGTTCGCCGTCGTGCATCCGATCGAGACCGAGGCCGACGCCGCGCGGCTCGCGGAGCGTTTGATCGCCGCGATGAAAGCGCCGTTCGCGGTCGAGAATGCCGCGCTCTCGATCGGCCTCAGCATCGGCATCACCTTCATCGATCAGGCCGGCGACGATCCCGCCGACATCGTCGCGGCGGCGGACGCCGCGCTCTATGCCGCAAAATCGGCGGGCCGGAACACCTTCCGCATCAATCGCGGTTAGGCCCGGTCTGCAAAGCGCGGGCCGTGGCGGGCGGACCGCTGCGATGATCATCGCCCGCCGCGGCGGGGCGGCCATCCGTTGAGCACCTTCAGCGAGATCGCGCAGATCTGGCGGCCGGCCTCTTTAATATCCGAGACAAGAAGTTCGAAGCTCGATGGTTGCACGATTATGCAAACAATGCGTCGAAAGGTCGGGCTCCGGCTTCAAGCAGCTCCCCACATTCGCAAGGACAATATGCGACATAATTTCCATACCGGAAATACTCACCGGCCATTGCCGGATTGACGATGAAGAGACCGTCCCGCATCAGAAGACGGACCTTGTAGCCATTTCCCTCCAAAAGCCTGAACGCCGCCTGGATCGTGCCACCGGCGAGGGCCCAAGGAGCATTGTATTCGAATTGAAGAACGCGGATGCGCTGACCTCCAAGATATCCGGCAGCGCCACGCAAGACATTCAGATCGAACCCTTCAGCGTCGATCTTGAGAAAGTCGATCCTCTCGACACCACGTGTCTGCATTTCGATATCGAGCGTCGTCACCGGCACGGCGACGGCCTTCGCATCGGGATGGCTGTGCTGCGAGAGCAGGCTCGATGTCTCGCCGTACCCGGCCTCCTCCCAAAACCGGAGGGTTCCGGGCAAATCGCTTACGGCGCTTGCGACCACCTCGATCCCGCCGAACCCGGCCCCACGGAGCGCCGCGCGCAGGCGTTCGACCGTTTGAGGCCCGGGCTCGAAGGCAAGTCCTTTTGCATGGGTCATACGATCGGCAAACATCAGAGACCAGTTTCCGACATTAGCCCCAACATCGACGAAGTAACGAGACCTCGGCGCAACGACATCGATGAGTAACAACTCTCCGTTCTGGGTCGGCTCAATTCCAGAACTCAAAGACAGACCGATAATAGAGTTGCACTGCTCGCGCAATTTAATGGAAAAAGCCACGCCAAATCGATTCTTTGCAACAAGACGCTGAACCGTACCAACGAGTTTTTCCTTAATCATTCGAACATCCTACCGTCACATTGCACGGCATCACCGCACTTAATTTGGCCGGAGGAAATCCCTCGCCGCGTGTCCCACCTGGCTTAGAATCGCGTTGCGCTCGCTCCGGGTCAATACTGTCGTCCCACAGGCCACGACCAAAAAAGAACTGAGGCAGAGGCCTATGCTGAGGCGCGTCGGCCAACGCACTTCGAACCATTGATCGGCAAACAGGCACCCCGTCAGGACGAGAGTAAGGAGTGAGAGCGGAACCATCCAAGCGCGCCAGATGCCGTCCGGAAAGTGGCGCGGCACGACCACCATCAGAGCAAATATCCCAGCGGCCATGCTGATCGTCTGACAGGCGAGATAACCGGCCAGACCATAGCGGGGGATCAGCACATAGGCACACAGAGATACGATCGCGGCTTGGAAGATGCCGGCTGCAATGAGGGTGCGCGACCGGCTCATCGCAAGCAGGCCCCCAGTCAAGGTGGAAAGCAACATGGTGGGAACGAAGGCGGTCAGCGCCACGACGCCTGCGGTCCGGGCCTGGGCAAAGGCCGTGCCGAAGAGGACATCAATGAAAAACGGCCAGAGAGTGCCAAGACCGATTACAAGGCAAAGCGAAAGAATCCAGATCGCACGAATCTGGTTGAGCAGCGCATTCGGACTGCCGCCAGCCTCGAGACGCCCGGCCAATTGCGCCACAAAAGGACCAGCCAACGCCGCCGGAACGAGAGTCGCGACACTCATCAGTGTTTGTGTTGCGCGCAGGTCGCCGAGTGCTTCGACCCCGGCAACGCGACTGAGATAGGCCATGCAGAGAAAGTCGACCGGAACCAGCAATAGCCCATTCGCATAGAATGGAAAGCCGATGCCGAGGAGCGAACGTGCCTCTCGGGCCGGCCATCTCGGGCGCAAGTGAAGGCCATGCTTGCTCAGTTCAGCCTTCAACCGAAGACCCAAAAGAGAGAGACCCGCCAAATTTGCAGCCGCCAGTCCCCAAACGGCGCCATCGACTCCAGCGATAAACCCGCCGGCCACCGTCGCGACAAGAAGCAACACGCCGCTGAGAGCGCTGATGCGCGCATAGGCGACGAAGGCATTGAGCCCGGCAAACGCAGTGTAGAAAAACTGGGTCAAGGTCAAAGCGAAGAACACGACGGCGCCCACCTTGACCAATGACGCGAGCTGCGGCGCGTGGAACAGTCCGGCCGCAATCTGATCGGACAACAGCGACATGACAACAGCGCCGACGACCGCGATCAAGCAGAACAAGGAGAGCCCCTCGCCCAGCGTCGCCTCGATGCGCGCCCGTTCGCCCCGGACGACCAGCTTGCCCAGGCCGACATGGAGGCCGGCATCGAGCCCGCAGCGGGACACGCTAAAAAACGTCTGGCTGGTCGACTGGACAAAGGCATAAGCGCCGACCCCCGAGACGCCGAGCAGGCGCGCTAGAACCGTCACGGATACGAGGCCCATTCCCCGCTGCAGAAACCCGAGCGCCAGCATGGCTGCTACGTTCCATAGCAAGGTCCGGCCGTGTGACGTCATGTCGGCGACCGAATTCGCCTCGACAGGGCGATCCGGACGGGACGCACGAGACCGCGGGCAAAGGCCGTCACGGAATTGCGCAGCATCGGACCCGAGAGATGGCCCTCGATCATCAGATTTGCAACCGTGACTGCCGATGCGCCGATCAACCGCATACACTCGCTGCGCCAGATCGCTTCGGTGCGTGGGGTGGCATGCCGTGCGGGAGCGTCCAGTCGAGGCGAATGTAGTCCCCGCTCAAGCATCTGGGCCAGACGATGCGCGTAGGTGTGCTGCGAAAGGACGAGGTGTCGACCACAGTCGGCAATGGCTTCGCGCTCGGCATCGTGCGTTAGATAATAGGTCACCTTTTCCACGGCCTCGTCAGCCGTGCGATATGTGACGAAATGTTCGCCCTCGCGGCCGATCCGACATAGTCCTGGGACATCGCGATCCGTGATCAAAAGCGCGCCGCTCGTCATGGCTTCAAAGAAACGCATGTTAAGATCATGATTTATACTTTTATTTATGACGATCTTTGAGCGGCTATAAACGTGCCCCATCTCCGTGGGAGTATGATAGCGGGCATAGTCATTGGTCGAAAACCGCGAAAGGACCTGCTCCAGAACTGTGCGGCGCGCGCTCCCCGGCGGCCCGAGCTTCCCGACGAAGCCAATGTCGTAGATTCGCGTCTGCGCCGGAACATGGTGAACGCGCGGATCGCCTGCGAGAGGCAGCCAATGGACACTAGGATGCGGAAGGCGGGTAAAATCGACGACGCGGTCTTCCTGGGCGACGAAAACGTGATCGCAATAGCGCGCATAAGCGAGGCGCGTCGGGAGATCGAGATGTACGTCGATAAAATAGCCGATCACCGGACAGGGAGCCATCAGCAGCGGCTTGACGGCGCCGAACCACGGGTCGACGACGATGAGGTAATCGAGATCAGCCAGATCGCGCGCATTTTCGGCCGATGCGAGAGGGCGCAACTCGAAATGCGCCTCACGGACAGCGCGTTCAATATAGCGCGCGGTCGTCGCCTGCTCATCCGTCGCTAGAATGCCGATGCGCATCACGATTCCCAGTCCGTCGTATCGAACATCTCAATTACTCGCCGGGACGGTCAGCTGGGCCGTCATTCCCGTGTGGGCGAACATGCCCCCATCTCTCGCCACGGGGCAATGTCTAGGTCCGCAATCTGGTACCATAACGTTTGCGAACGGCCCGCTCCAATCGCCCGGCTGGTAGAGCCGTCAATTTTTGGCGCCTGGCCCGCCGGGCGGCTTTCCGTCCTTCGTGATCCCGCACACTCCGCGAGCCGCACAGGGCACGCCGCCGCAAGGCTTGCATACAGGCCCGTTTGAGCTTTGTCAGGAGCGACCATCCAGCCAAAAGATGCTCGGAGGGAGCAATTCTTCATTTTGTTCGTTGTCTGAAGATCCAGCGTACGCGCAGGGGTTCGTGCGCCGGAAATCGGGTGCTTCGCCGCGTCCCAATGGACCCCGTGGACCTCTGCCGACCGCACCATGGACGATCTGCGTCAGGCGGAGACCTCCAGACAACGCGGCTGGCGCAATGACATTCTACTTCCCACCTCGACGAGGACGAGATCGCCCGGGCTTTCCGCCGAGACCTGGTCACGCGGTTCCAACACACCGCGCGCAGCACCGCACCAACGAGAAGATGCCGATGCCCTATCCGCAGACCCAGCGTATCGACGTCGTCGAAGAGCAATTCGGCGTGCAGATCACGGACCCCTATCGCTGGCTCGAAAGCGATGCCGGCCGCGCTCCGGAGGTCGCCGCCTGGATGAAAGCCCAGGACGAGGCCGCCCGCGCCCATCTCGCCGAATTGCCAGGGCGCGACAGATTTCGCGCGCTCCTGTCCGACCTGTTCGATCACGAACGCCTCACCGCACCGACAAAGCGGGGCGATCGCTACTTCTTCACCCGCAACGGCGGGCTCGACAATCAAGCCGTGCTCGTCGTGCGCGACGGCGTGACGGGTCCGGACCGGGTGCTGATCGATCCGAACGGCTGGTCTGAGGACGGCGCAACGGCACTTGCGGAATGGTCGCCTTCCGAAGACGGGCTGCGCCTCGCCTTCGCGGTGCAGGACGGCGGGACCGACTGGCGCACGATCCGCATTCTCGACATCCGGACCGGAAAAGTCCTCGCGGATCGGATCGCCTGGGCCAGGTTTACGTCCATCGCCTGGGCGAAGGATGGGTCCGGCTTCTTCTATTCTCGATATCCCGCGCCGGGGGACGACGGAATGCCCCAGGCCCAATTGGCCGGGCATGCCGTTTTCTTCCATGCCCTCGGGACATCTCAAGACGCAGATCGGCTGGTCTATGCGACACCCGATCTGCCGCATCTCATTCACATCGCCGGCGTGACCGACGATGGCCGCTATGCGGTCATTTATTCGTCTCCGGGCTCGGGCGGCAGCGCGCCGACCGTCGTCGACCTGACGCGCGCCGACTGGCCATCCCGGACGCTCGTCGCTGACTTCGACAATTACTGGAGCATTGTCGGCAATATCGAGAGCAAGCTCTTCTTGACGACCCAATGGGGCGCGAAGCGCGGACGGATCGTAACGCTCGATCTCGGCGACGCCGAGCCCCACTTCATCGATCTGATTCCCGAACAGGCGGCGGTGCTGAACGACGCGGCGCTGCTCGGCGGCCGGCTCATCCTCGCCTATCTCGCCGATGCGAAAACGCAGGTCCTTGGTTACCGCACGGATGGCACGCCCGACGGCATCGTCGAACTTCCGGGAATCGGGAGCGCAGGCGGCTTCAGCGGCCGCGCCGCGGACAGCGAAGCCTTCTTCGTCTTCACCAGCTTCAATGCGCCGACCACGATCTACCGGTACGACGCGGCGGCAAATTCCAGCTCCGTATGGGCGGCGCCCAAGGTCACCATCGATCTCGACGCGATTGCTGTCGAGCAGCGATTCTATGCCTCCAAGGACGGCACCGAGGTGCCGATGTTCATCGTCCGACGCAAAGACATCGGTGACCCCGCACCGACCCTTCTCTCTGCCTATGGCGGGTATGGGATCAGTATGATCCCGGTCTATTCCCCCGCCCAACTGGCATGGGTCGAGCAAGGCGGCGTGCTGGCGATCGCCAACATCCGAGGCGGCGGGGAATACGGCAAGGCCTGGCACGATGCCGGACGCTTGCGCAACAAGCAGAACAGCTTCGACGACTTCATCGCCGCCGGCGCCTATCTGAAGGCCGAAGGCATCGCACCCGAAGACGGCCTCGCCGTCCAGGGCGAGTCCAATGGCGGGCTTCTCGTGGGTGCCGTGGTCAATCAGAGACCCGACCTCTTCGCGGCGGCGCTACCCGGGGTCGGCGTGATGGACATGCTGCGCTTCGACCGCTTCACCGGCGGTCGATTGTGGGTCAGCGAATTCGGCGATCCGGCCGACGCGGCGGATTTCCAGACCCTTCTCGGCTATTCGCCCTACCACACGATCCGATCCGGCACGCCCTACCCTGCCGTGCTCGCCACCACGGCCGACACGGACGACCGTGTCGTCCCGGCCCATAGCTTCAAATATGTCGCGGCCCTCCAGGCCGCCGACCTCGGCGATCGCCCCCGCCTCCTGCGCATCGAACCGCGCGCCGGGCACGGCGGGGGGAAGCCGATCAAGAGGGCGATCGAGGAAATCGCCGACATGTGGGCCTTCGCAGCGCACTGGACGGGCCTGAAGACCTGACGGCGACGGGTCCTTCCGGGCGCAATCAGAACGGTGAACGGTCAGCGCGGGCCTCGGACCCGCGCCGGCCGGCCCTTCGATTGTGAACGCCAGTTCCACCCGCCACAGGACACGATCGCCGGACATGAAGCGGCCCGTCTGATTCGCGCGGCGCCGATGACCTTGCGGGGATCGGAGCGGCTTTCCCAATCGCGCGCCTCCGTCAATTCATTGGATTCTCCCAGAAAAAGCGGCTCGATCCAAGCGGGTCAATCCGTCTTCCGCTCCCGCAAGCAGCGGAGCACGCGTAATTTTTTGGCCGCTTCGGCCCACCCGGAACTTTTCCCTCGCATCCCTTCGGGCCCGGAAATAAAAAGGCATAAGATGCGGGGGGCTGCTTTGATTGGCTTGTTGAGCGCGCGTGCCGCGCGACTTTATACCGGAGTCGCGGCACTCTCTTTGCTGATCCACATGAACGCGCCCCGTCCCGCGAGCGCGGACAGCGTTGTCGTGACCGATCAGGCGAGCTTCACCGCCGCCGTCGAGGCCGCGATCGATACCGGCGAGCCCAATGACATCACCGCCCAGGGCGGCTCCTCTTTCTATGCGGGCAGCGACTGGTCCCTTCCCGGAAACGCCAGCTCCCTCTCCCTCACCTTCAACACCTCACCCTTCATCATCGGCGCGTCCGAGGAGGCCACCCTCACGCTTCTGTCCGGATCGACGCTCACGCTGAACACCACCAGCGGGACGAGTGCCGGGCGGATCGAGATCGGCGATGGGGATACCGGCACGCTCCTCATCCAAGGCGGCACCCTCCAGGTGAATCTCGCCGACACGAGCGTTGCGCCGGGCACATCGATCGGCCGCATCTGGGTCGGCGGCGGCGCCCTCAATACGACCGGCGGCACCGGCACGCTCGACATGAGCGACGGCGAGCTTCTGTACATCGCCAATGCCGGAAGTCTGAATTATGGCGGACTTGCCATCGGCCGCGGCACCGGCGTCACCGGCGCGTTCAATCAGTCGGGCGGCGAGGTGCGCTTCAGCAGTGCGGGGGCACTCGATCTTGGCACGCAGGGCGGCGTGGGCACCTATGCGCTCTCGGGAGACAGTGTCTTCGATGCCTCCTCCGGGGGGATGACCGCCTATATCGGCTCACGCACATCCGGCGCCGGCGGATCGGGCACCGCCGCGAGCGGAACGCTGACCATCTCGGACAACGCCCAGTTCACCATGACCACCGGCGCATTTACGGGCGGTCAGCTGTATGTCGGCGATTCGAAAGGAATCGGCACCATCACGCAGGATGGTGCTGGATCCAGCGTCACGCTGGCGCTCATCAATCCGATCCGGTTCGGCAGCGACACCTCCTCTTATGGTGTCGGCGGAACGGGCACCTACAACCTGTCCGCCGGCACGCTCTCGGTACAATATGTCAGCGGCTCGCCGCAGCTCGTTTTCGGGGCGGCCTCGGGCGGAACGGGCACCTTCAATATCTCGGGCGGCACCGCAACCGTCGAGACGCCCCTGATCCTCGGACTTGTTGCGGGCGCGACCGGCAGCGTCAATCTCACGGGCGGCGCGCTGACCCTGTCGGGGTCGAGCTATCTGAGCTTCGGCTCGGGGACCGGCACCTTCTCGCTCACGGGCGGAACCCTGACGGTTGGCGGGACGAACGGTATCCGCGGCACCGGCCAGTTCAATTTCGGCGCCGGCACCCTCATCGTCTCCTCGGCGCTCACCTCCGCGTCGGACATGACCCTCGCAGCGACGCAAATCGCGACCATCGACACCAACGGGCAGACCGCTACCCTCTCCGGCATCCTCTCCGGCAGCGGCATGCTCTCCAAGACCGGCACCGGCACCCTCACCTTGTCCGGAGCCAACACCTATGATGGCGGCACGAGCATTGAGGACGGCACCATTGGGGTCGGCACGAGCACCGCCCTCGGCACCGGCGACGTTTCGATCGGCGGGACGGTGACGCTGTCCCTCGTGAACGGCACCACCATCGCCAACGCCTTCAGCTTCGGTGCCGGCACGCAGACGACGCTGACCATCGGCGCCTCCGATACCGCCACGCTCAGCGGCACGCGCGCGGGCGCCGGAAGCTTGATGAAGTCGGGGGCCGGCACGCTGGTGCTCACGGGCACGGGAAGCAATACCGGCGCCACCACCGTCTCGGCCGGCAAGCTGCAGATTGCGGCCGCAGGGGCCTTTTCCAGCAGCGCGACGGTCTCTGTTGCGTCGGGCGCGACGTTCGAGATCCTGCAGAACCAGACCATCGCGGGGCTGACCGGCAGCGGCGACGTCGCCACCAACACCGGCACTCTCACGCTCGACACGAGCGCGGACGGGACCTTTGAAGGCACGATCACCAATAGCGGCAACGCCTGGGACAGTTCCTACGGCGTCTTCACCAAAAAGGGCAGCGGCACGCTGACGCTGTCGAACGCGACCATCGTCGGCGGCGAAACGCATCTGGAAGGCGGCGCCATCGCCGTCGCCGCGGGCACCTCGTCCGTGGATTATTTCGCGGTGGGCACCGGCAGCGGCAATACCGGCACGCTCACCCTCACCGGCGGAACGCTGAATGTCGGCGTCGCGCTGCATGTCGGCGACTGGGGCGGCACGGGAACGGTCAACCAGACGGGCGGCACCGTCAATGTCACGCCGACCTGCACGGTCGCGGGTCGCTGCGCCTCTCTGAACATCGGCAATCAGGGAGGCAACGGCACCTACAATATCAGCGCGGGCACGCTCAACCTGGAGAGCGAACTCAACAGCCTCGGCCGCAACACCGGCACGCGCGCGGCGGGCACCGGCACGCTCAATATCAGCGGGACCGGCACCGTGGTGCTGCACACCACCGATGCCGGCCCGTCCAGCCTCATTCTGGGCAATCGCGAAAGCGGCGCGACCAACCAGTCGACCGGGCAGATCTTCCAGACCGGCGGCACGCTCACCATCTCGAACGCCTCCCACCTCTATCTTTCCGCCTATGGCAATGGCCGCTACGACCTGACCGGCGGCACCCTCCAGGTGGGCGGAACCGGCGGCCTGATCGGCAGCTTCGGCGGCAGCGGCACCTACGCGTTCAATCTCGGCGGCGGCACGATCCAGGTCATCGGCTCGAACCTCGTCACCTCGGTGAACGCGACCCTGGTCGACGCCACGACCAGCACCATCGACACCAACGGGCTCAATGCCACCTGGTCCGGAATCCTGTCCGGCTCCGGCGCGCTCGCCAAGACCGGGGCGGGCACCCTCACCCTGTCCGGCACCAACACGTATGAAGGCGACACCACCCTCGCCGCCGGCACGCTCTCGATCAGCGCCGACGCCAATCTCGGCGGAGAGTCGGGCGCGCTCATCTTCACCGGCGGCACGCTCGCCACCACGGCGTCCTTCACCTCGAACCGCCGCGCCGACTTTACCGCCGATGGCGTCTTCGCCGTGGCGACCGGGACGACGCTCACCCTCACCGGCTCTCTGGAGGGCAGCGGCGCGCTCGTGGTGGCAGGTGCCGGCACGCTGGTTCTCACCGAAGACAACACCTATGAAGGCGGTACCGAGCTGAACGCCGGCACGCTGCAGGTGTCCAGCGAAGACAAGCTGGGTTATGGCGGCCTGACCTTTAATGGCGGCACGCTCAAGACCACTGCCACCTTCGCCTCGGGACGCAGCGTCACGCTTACCGGCGCCGGCACCTTCAGCACGGACGCCGACACCACGCTCACCCTGTCCGGCGAGATCTCCGGCGACGGCTCGCTCACCAAATCCGGCGCCGGTACGCTGGTGCTCTCCGGCACCAACACCTACACCGGCGGCACGACGATCTCTGCCGGCACGTTGCAGGTCAGCAGCAATACGGCGCTTGGAACCGGCACACTGACCCTGGGTGGCGGTACCCTCTCCACTACCGGCACGTTCAGTTTCAGCCCGAATGTAACCCTTTCCAGCAGTTCCTCTGTTTCCGTCGCCACCGGCACCACGCTGACGCTCGGCGGTATTCTCTCCAGCACCGGCGCCCTCACCAAGACCGGCGCAGGCACGCTCGTCCTCTCCGGCGTTAATACCTATACCGGCGGCACCACCATCGCGGGCGGCACGGTCCAGATTGCGGCGAACAGCGGCCTTGGTGGCAGCGGAGGCGTCACCTTCTCGGGCGGAACGTTGGTCGTCACGGGAACCTTTACCAATTCGCGCGTCACCACATTGTCCGCAAGCGGCGGCACATTCGCACCGGCATCCGGGGCGACCCTGACCTGGAACGGAAAAATCAGCGGGTCCGGCGCGCTCACCCTGTCCGGCGCCGGAACGCTGGTTCTCGGCGGGGCCAATGAGTATTCCGGTGGCACGACCATCAGTGCCGGCACGGTGAGGATCAATGCCGACAGCCGTCTTGGCGACGCAAACGGCGCCTTGACCCTGGCGGGCGGCACACTTGCGACCTCGACGACATTGTCGACGAGCCGCGACATCACCGTCACCGGCACGGGAGCCCTTGCCGCAGCCGCGAGCACGACGCTGACCGTGGCCGGGGTGATCGCGGGGATGGGGGCCTTGGCGCAGACCGGCGCCGGCACCGTCATTCTTTCGGGCTCGAACACTTATTCGGGCGGGACGGCCATATCGGCCGGCACGGTCCAGGTCTCCTCGGACGGCAATCTCGGCGATACTGCGGGTGGCCTGACCTTGTCGGGCGGCGGCAAGCTCGCGGCGTCGGCCACGGTCACGTCGAACCGGGCGGTGGCCCTCGACGGTGCCGGGGCGTTCGCGCCGGCGACCAGCATGAGTCTGACGCTCGGCGGCGTGATTTCCGGCCTCGGATCGCTGACCCAGTCCGGCGCGGGAACGCTCATCCTTACGGGAACCAACACCTATTCGGGCGGCACGACGATCTCGGCCGGAACCCTGCAAGTGTCCGCCGACGAAAATCTGGGTAACGCCGCAGGAAGTCTTACCATTAGCGGGTCGACCAGCTTCGTCACCACGGCAAGCTTCAGCTCCGGCCGGGCCGTGATCCTCGCTAACGGCTTCATCAGGCCGGCCGCCGGTACCACGCTCACGCTGTCCGGGGAGCTCTCCGGTACCACTCTCAGAATGGCGGGCGCCGGCACGCTCATCGTCACCGGGACTAACACATATACCGGCAACACCAGCATAACCACCGGCACGCTTCAGGTGTCGGCCGACGCCAACCTTGGTGCCGGCACCGGGATCGCGTTCTCGAACGGCACGCTGGCGACCACGGGAACGTTCTTGTCCGCCCGCACGGTGTCATTGAACACTGGAACAGGCACCTTCGCCACGTCCACCGGTACCACGCTCACCCTCTCCGGCAAGATCTCGGGCGGCGGCAGCCTGACCAAGACCGGCGCCGGCACGCTCATCCTCACCGGCACCAACGACTATACCGGCGGCACCACCGTCTCGGCGGGCACGCTGCAGATCGGCGACGGCGGCAGCACCGGCAGCATCACCGGCGCCGTCAGCCTCGCCAGCGGCACCATCCTGACGTTCGACCGCAGCGATGACATCACCTATTCCGGCACGATCTCCGGCGGCGGCACACTCATCAAGGCCGGCGACGGCACGGTGACTCTGAGCGGCACCAACACCTATAGCGGCGGCACGACGATCTCCGCCGGCACGCTGCAAGTGAGCGCGGATGCGAATCTGGGCGATGCGTTGGGCGGGCTGACCCTCGACGGCGGCACGCTCAAAACGACGGCCTCCTTCAGCTCCGCCCGCGCCGTCGCCCTCACCGGCGCTGGCACGTTCAGCACCAACGCCGACACCACGCTGACCCTCTCCGGCACCATCTCCGGCGACGGATCGCTGACCAAGACCGGCGCCGGCACGCTGAGCCTCACCGGCGAGAACAGCTTCACCGCGGCCACCACGGTCTCGGCGGGCACGCTGGCGCTGAGCGGCGGGTCGTCACTCTCCGATACGGCGCGCCTCACCATAGAGGACGGCGCCAGCGTCACGCTCGCGACCGCCGAGGTCGTGGGCTCGCTGGCCGGTGCGGGCAGTCTTTCCGTCGGCAACCAAAGCCTCACCGCCGGCGGTGACAATAGCAGCACCACCTTCTCCGGCACGATCTCCGGCAACGGCACACTCGCCAAGGCCGGCACCGGCACGCTGACGCTGAGCGGCACCAACACCTATGGCGTCGCCACCGTGATCAATGCCGGCACGATCTCGATCAGCGACGACGCCAATCTCGGCGCCAGCACCGCCTGGCTTTTCCTCGAGAGCAGCACGCTGCAGACGACGGACGACGTCACCTCCGCTCGTACCGTGAATGTCGCCGGCACCGGCACGTTCGACACCGCGACCGGCACCACGCTGACACTTTCCGGCGTCATCTCCGGCGTAGGCGGCCTGATCAAGACCGGCGCCGGCACGCTCATCCTCACCGGCACCAACAGCTACACCGGCGACACCACCCTCGCCGCCGGCACGCTCTCGATCAGCGCCGACGCCAATCTCGGCGGAGAGTCGGGCGCGCTCATCTTCACCGGCGGCACGCTCGCCACCACGGCGTCCTTCACCTCGAACCGCCGCGCCGACTTTACCGCCGATGGCGTCTTCGCCGTGGCGACCGGGACGACGCTCACCCTCACCGGCTCTCTGGAGGGCAGCGGCGCGCTCGTGGTGGCAGGTGCCGGCACGCTGGTTCTCACCGAAGACAACACCTATGAAGGCGGTACCGAGCTGAACGCCGGCACGCTGCAAGTGTCCAGCGAAGACAAGCTGGGTTATGGCGACCTGACCTTCGACGGCGGCACGCTCAAGACCACCGCCACCTTCGCCTCGGGACGCAGCGTCACGCTCACCGGCGCCGGCACCTTCAGCACGGATGCCGACACCACGCTTACCCTGTCCGGCGAGATCTCCGGCGATGGCGGCCTGACCAAGGCCGGCACGGGCACACTCATCCTCTCCGGCAGCAACAGCTACACCGGCGGCACGACGGTCTCCGCCGGGACGCTCTCGATCGGCGCCGACGACAATCTCGGCGGCACCGGCGCGCTCACGCTCTCCGGCGGCACGCTGGCGACGACGGGCACCTTCAGTTCCACCCGCGCCGTCACCCTCACCGGCACCGGCACGATCAACACGGCCACCGCTACGACGCTCACCCTCTCCGGGGTGGTTTCCAGCGGCGCGCTGGTGAAGTCCGGCGCGGGGACGCTCGTGCTCACCGGGACAAACACCTATACCGGCGGCACGACGATCAATGGCGGGACGCTGCAGATCTCGCAGGGAACCAATCTCGGTGGCACAGGTTCGCTGACGCTCAATGGCGGCACCCTCGCCACGACGGGCAATTTCACCCTCACCAGATCCGTATCGCTCACGGGCACCGGTACCTTCTCCCAGGCTGCCGGGACGACGTTGACCGTGACGGGTAACATTTCGGGCAACGGCGGGCTGATCAAGACCGGCGACGGTACGCTGGTTCTGGAGAACAACAAAACCTTTAGCGGCGGCACCACGGTGGCGGCCGGAACGCTCGAGATCGGCTCGGACCAGGGGCTCGGGAACAGCTCTGGCGGCCTGACCCTGTCCGGCGGCACGCTGTCCGCAATCGGTTCGTTCTCTTCGAGCCGCGCGGTTACACTGACCAGCAGCACCAGCAGCACCATTTTCACGGACGATGGGGTGTCCCTCACTCTCGGCGGCGCTTTCTCCGGCGAGGGGGCGCTGATCAAGAGCGGCCTCGGCACCCTGATCCTCACCGGGACCAACACCTATTCCGGCGGCACAACCCTCTCCGGCGGGGGCACCCTCCGGATCTCCGACGACAGCAATCTGGGCGTCAGCACCGGCGCTCTGGTCCTCGCAGGCGGCACGCTCGCCATCGAGACGAATGACATCACCACCACCCGCACCATCACGGTGACCGGGGCCAACAGCATCGACACGGCCGAGAACACGACGCAGACCTTCGCGGGCGATGTGTCCGGGACCGGCTCCTATGCCAAGACCGGCAACGGCACGCTCATCCTGGCCGGCGTGGACACCCATTCAGGCGGCACCACCGTCTCGGCCGGCATCCTCCAGGTGGGCGACGGCAACACATCCGGCAGCCTGGCCGGAAACGTGAGCGTGGACGCGGCGCTGGTCTTCAACCGCTCCGATGCCCTCACTTTCTCGGGCGAGATTTCCGGCCAGGGTACCCTCACCCAGGCCGGCAGCGGCACGCTGACGCTGACCGGCGCCAACAGCTATGGCGGCGGCACCACCATATCCGCGGGCACGCTGCAGATCGGCAGCGGCGGCAGCACCGGCATCATCACCGGCGATGTGACCGATGACGGATCCCTCGTCTTCAACCGATCCGATGACGTGACCTTTGCCGGCACGATCTCCGGTACCGGCTCGGTCACGCAGGCCGGCACCGGCACGCTGACCCTCTCGGCCGCCACCAACACCTACCAGGGCGGCACCACCCTCTCCGCCGGTACCCTGCAGGTCGGGGCGGACAGCGCGCTCGGCAATATCTCGGGCGCCCTCGCTTTCTCCGGCGGCACGCTGGCGACCACAGCCAACATCACCTCCGCCCGCGCCGTGACCCTCACCGGCAGCGGAACGCTCACGCCGTCCAATGGCACCAGCCTGACCCTCTCCGGCGTGATCTCCGGTGCCGGCAGCCTGACCATGGCCGGCGCCGGACGGCTCGTCCTCAGCGGCACCAACACCTATGGCGGCGGCACCACCGTCTCGGCCGGCACGCTGCAGGTCGCCGCCGATGCCAATCTCGGCGATGCGACCGGCGGGTTGACGCTCGCCAATGCCACGCTCGCGACGACCGCGGACCTGGCGTCCGCGCGCACGGTCGCGCTCGACGGCGGCGGCACAATCGAGACCGCCGGCAGCACCAGCCTCACCCTCTCGGGGACGATCTCCGGCACGGGCGGATTGACCAAGACCGGCACGGGCACGCTCGTCCTCTCGGGCTCCAATGCCTATACCGGCGGCACCGTTGTCTCGGCCGGCACGCTGCAGGTCGCGGCCGATGCCAATCTCGGCGGCGCGGGCGGGTTGACGCTCGCCGGGGCGACGCTCGCGACGACGGCTGACCTGACCTCCGCGCGCACGGTCGCGCTCGACGGCGGCGGCACGTTCAGCACGGCGGCCGACACCAGCCTCACCCTCTCCGGGACGATCTCCGGCACGGGCGGCCTCGCCAAGACCGGCGCCGGCACGCTCGTCCTCTCGGGCTCCAATGCCTATACCGGCGGCACCACGATCTCCGCCGGCACGCTGCAAATCGCCGCCGATTCCAATCTCGGCGGCGCGGGCGGGCTGACGCTGGCCGGCGCCACGCTCGCGACGACCGCGGACCTGGCGTCCGCACGCACGGTCGCGCTCGACGGCGGCGGCACGGTCAGCACGGCGGCCGACACCAGCCTCACCCTCTCCGGGACGATCTCCGGCACCGGCGGCCTCGCCAAGACCGGCGCCGGCACGCTCATCCTCTCCGGCGCCAATGCCTATACCGGCGGCACAACCATCTCGGCCGGCACGCTGCAGGTGGGCGGAAGCCTGGCCGGGGCGGCGGCGGTGGCGGACGGGGCCAACCTGACCGGCGGCGGATCGGTCGCCGGCACGGTGACGCTCGCCGCCGGCGCGACGCTCGCGCCCGGCACCGGCAGCACGGCGGGAACCCTCACGCTCGGCGGCCTCTCGGTCGGCGCCGGCGCCACCCTCGCCTTCTCCCTGGCCGTGCCCAATGCGCCGGACAGCGCGCTCAACGACCGCATCGCCGTCACCGGCGACCTCGCGCTGGCGGGCGGGTTCGTCACCATCAATGACGGCGGCACCTTCGCGGCCGGCAGCTATCGCCTCATCGACTATACCGGCACGCTCTCCCTCACCGGCAGCGGCCTGACGCTTTCCGGTGTCCCGGCCTCCCTGTCAGCAAGCCTGATCCAGACCTCGGTGGCCGGCCAGGTCAATCTGATCGCCATCGTCGACGGCGTCTCCACCCAATGGTGGAACGGCGCGGGCACGGCCGGCAGCGGCACCATTACCGGCGGCGACGGCAGCTGGACCCCCACCGCCACCAACTGGACCAATGTCGACGGCACGGTCGCCTCGTCCTGGATCGCCGGCGGGCTCGGCATCTTCACCGGGACGGCGGGTACGGTCGATGTCGGCCCGGTCAGCGCGAGCGGCCTGCAATTCGCCGTGTCCGGCTATACCCTGTCCGGCACCGGCCCGCTGACCCTGGTGACGCAGGTGGGCGGCGGCACGCCCTTCATCCGGGTCGATGACGGCACCGCCACGATCAGCGCCCCCCTCCAGGGCACCGCCGGCTTGACCAAGACCGGCGCCGGCACCCTCATCCTCTCGGGCTCCAATGCCTATACCGGCGGCACCACCCTCTCGGCCGGCACGCTGCAAATCGCGGCCGATGCCAATCTCGGCGATGCGACCGGCGGGTTGACGCTCGCCAATGCCGTGCTTGCAACGACGGCGACCTTCTCCTCCGCACGCACGGTCGCGCTCGAGGGAACGGGCACATTCAACATCGCCGGTGAAACCAGCCTGACCCTCTCGGGGGTCATCTCCGGCACAGGCGCCCTCGCCAAGTCCGGCGCCGGCACCCTCGTCCTCTCCGGCACCAATGCCTATACCGGCGGCACAACCATCTCGGCCGGCACGCTGCAGGTCGCGGCCGATGCCAATCTCGGCGATGCGACCGGCGGGTTGACGCTCGCGGGTGGCACGCTGGCGACGACCGACAGCTTCAGTTCGACACGCGCGGTCGTGCTTTTTGGAAACGGCACCCTCAGCCCTGCGGAGGGCACCAGCCTCGCCCTCTCCGGCGAAATCTCCGGCACCGGCGGCCTGGTGAAGCGCGGCGCCGGAACGCTCGCCCTCTCCGGGACGAACAGTTATGCGGGCGGCACCTCCCTCGCCGCCGGCACGCTCGAGATCGGCGCGGACGGCGCGCTGGGCCAGGCCTCGGGCGGCATCGCGCTCTCCGGCGGCACGCTGGCGACGCGCGCCACCTTCACCTCCGCCCGCGCCGTGACGCTGACCGGAACCGGCACGCTCAGCCCGGCCATCGGCACGAGCCTGACGCTCTCGGGGGTCATCTCGGGGTCCGGCGCGCTGACTCTGACGGGCGGGGGGACGCTCATCCTCACAGGCGCCAACACCTATGCGGGAGGCACGACCATCGCGTCCGGCGCGCTGCAGCTCGGCGACGGCGGGACGAGCGGCAGCATCCTCGGCGACGTGCTGAACAACGGCGTCCTGATCTTCAACCGGTCCGACGCCGTCGCGTTCACGGGCAGTATCAGCGGCACGGGCGCGATCGTGCAGGCGGGAACGGGCGACCTCACCTTGACCGGGTCCAATACCGCGGCGGGCGGCGTCGCGGTGCTGAGCGGCACGCTGACGGTTGCGGACACCCTCGACCCGACGGCGCCGCTCGTCGTCGACAGCGGCGAATTGCGGCTCGGGAGCGCCGACCAGGTGGTGGCCGGGCTCGCCGGCACCGGCGGCACGATCGAGCTCGGCACCGGCTCGCTCACCGTGAACCAGAGCGGCGACACCGCCTTCGCGGGCACCCTCGTCGGCAGCGCCCCCTTCGTGAAGAGCGGCGCAGGAACGCTGGAACTCACCGGCCAGAGTTCCCAATTCACCGGGCCGACCACCGTCTCGGGCGGCACGCTCAAGATCAATGGCAGCCTGCCGGGGTCCAACATAACGGTGGGGGTGTCTGCGGACGGAACGCCAGCCGTTCTCGGCGGCGGCGGCGAAATCGGCGATCTGGTCCTCCGCGGCGGCATCGTCTCGCCCGGAAACTCGCCGGGGACGCTGACCGTCACCGGCAATGCGCGCTTCTCCGCCGGCTCGGCCTATCAGGCCGAAGTCCTGGCGAGCGGGGTGAGCGATCTCATCGCCGTCAACGGCGCGGCGGTCATCGATGCCGGTGCTGCGGTGAACGTGGTGGCGCTGGACGACGGCGCGGCCTACGGGCCAAGCACGACCTACACGATCCTCACCGCCTCCAAGGGGGT
Source organism: Aquabacter spiritensis (assembly GCF_004346185.1). GTDB lineage: Bacteria > Pseudomonadota > Alphaproteobacteria > Rhizobiales > Xanthobacteraceae > Aquabacter > Aquabacter spiritensis. The sequence goes on from NZ_SMAI01000006.1 coordinate 52,857, forward strand.
GAACGGCACCTTCAGCACGGTGACGTCCAATTACGCCTTCCTCGACCCCACCCTGTCTTACACGCAGACGTCGATCCTGCTCACCCTGACCCGGAACAGCATCTCCTTCTCCACCTATGCGGTGACGCCGAACGCGGTGCAGACGGCGCAGGCGGTGGAAGCCCTGGGCGCGGGCAATGCCGTGTACAATGCGGTCGCCCAACTCGGTCCCGTGCAGGTTCAGCCCGCGCTCGTCAGCCTGTCGGGCGAAACCTATGCCAGCCTGCAATCCATCATGATCGAGGACACGCGGTTCGTGCGCGACGCGGTGTACGACCGAGTCCGCACCGCTCACCCGAGCGCCCCGACCGCAGCCCAGGCCGCGGCGGAAAACGGTCTGTGGGCGCAAGGCTTTGGCTCCTGGGGCCATGTCTCGTCCGCCGATGTCTCGACCGTCTCGCGCTCGATCGGCGGTCTCGTGGCGGGCTATGACCGCAAGATCGGCACGGACACGCTCGTCGGCGCGGCGTTCGGTTACGGCTTCACGTCCTTCAGCGCCGGGGGCAGTTCGACCAGTGGATCGATCGAGAGCTATTCGCTCTCGCTCTATGGCGGCACCACATTGGGCCAGTTCGCCTCCGGCGATCTCGGGCTGCGCGGCGGCCTGTCCTATGGCTGGCAGTCGATCGAGGCCGCGCGCACGATCGCCCTGCCGGGCCTGTCCGGGCAGAACGAGGGCGATTACGACGCGCGCACCCTTCAGGCCTTCGCGGAAGCCGGCTACCGGATGCAGTTCGATAAGGCCGGCCTCGAGCCGTTTGCCGGCCTTGCCTATGTAAATCTCGAGGCGGACGGCTTCTCCGAAGTCGGGACGGCGGCACGCCTGACGGCGGCGAGCCAGTCCATGAGCACGCTCTTCACCACGCTCGGCGTGCGGCTCACCACCGATTTCGGCACCGCTGCGAACCCGTACCAGTTCCGGGCCTCGCTCGCCTGGCAACACGCCTTCGGCGATGTCGATCCCAGCGTGAGCCTCAGATTTGCGGGCAGCACCGCGCCGTTCAGCATCGGCGGCGTGCCGATCGCCCGCGACGCGGCGCTGGTCTCGATCGGCCTCGACGCGATCGTCTCGCCGAATGTCACCTTCGGGGTGAATTACAACGGCGCTTTCGGCGGCGGATATGAGGATAATGGCATGCGCGCCGTGCTGACCACCCGGTTCTAGACCGAGCGGGAACCGCCCGCGCTGCGGGCGAATGAGAGCCTTGGCGTGGCCCCGGCACCGCGCCTTTCGCGGATCGCGCGCGGTCCGGTGGCCGGAGCCCTGTCGGGATTTCAGGTCGGCGTCGAGCCCCCACCAGGCCGAGTTGCGGCACGCGCCCGCACCCGCCGACGGCCACGCCGATCCGTCAAATTCATGCTATCTTTTGCCTGATCGCAGGTGGGGGCTCGCGTGACGGACCGGCGTGAAGGCGCAAGCGGGGCGACGTTAGGGATCGCATCGGAGAGCCGTTGGCTTCTTCCGAATGGCTTTGACAGTCTCGAACTCCCGCCGGACCAGCGCATCTTGCCGAACAGCGTGGCGGAACTCACCTACCCGCAATACTCGCTCCGGCCGGGACTGGAAGTCTACACCTTCGATGCCAAGGTCAGGTCGCCGGTCGACCTGACCTACAGGGTGCTGTCCGGTGAGCCCTATCTCTGGCTCGCCCTGAATTTCTCCGGCTGCAGCTCGTATGTCCATGACGGCGGACTGGACGGTGCCATTGTTCCCGGCAGCAGCCATTTCGCCATGCTGCGCGACCCGCTGAGCACCTTTCATTATGTCGCAGGGCACCATCGTGTCTCGGGCATGGCCGTAACGCCCGCGCGGCTCGACGAGATGCTGCAGGGCCAGCGGCCCGGCCGGTCCATATCGGCCTTCATAACCGGAGCGTTCGACCCGTCGATCCGTTCATCTGTCCCCAGCGCGGCGATGCGGACCATTGCGGAGCAGATCGCCCGCAACCCGTATCAGGGCCTGATGGAGGCCGTTTATCTCGAAGGCAAGGCGTTCGAGATGCTGGCGGAATGCCTATCTGCCTTCCATGACGAGGCCCGTCCGAGCCCGGGTGCGCGGGCGCGCCGCCATGCGCTTGCAGCGCGCGAAATCATGCTCGCGGACCCTGCCAAGCCACCGCGCATCGAGGATGTTGCCGTGCAGGTGGGCCTGTCGCAACGGCGGCTGAACGAGGTGTTCCAAGAGGTCTTCGGGGCGTCGCCGCTGCAGTGCCTGGTGCGGTGGCGCCTCGATCTGGCCCGCCAGTGGCTCCAAACCGGAGACCTCAGCGTGAAGCAGGTGGCCCATCGGCTGGGCTATGCCCATGCCAGCAACTTCTCGCTCGCCTTTGCCCGCCGCTTCGGCCATCCGCCGACCGGCGCGCCGGACGCGCGCGATCCCGCCGACTGAAAGGCGGGCGCATCGGCACCCGCCTCAGCCCGGCTTCCGGCGGCCGCCTGCCTTCACCCATTCCCGCGCGGTCTGGAAGGCGACATAGAGCATGGGAATGACCAGGATGCCGAAGGTCGAGGCGGCGATCATGCCGAAAAAGACCGGCGTCGACACCGAGCGGCGGCTGATCTCCGAGGCACCGGTGGCGATGACGAGCGGCAGAAGGCCGAGGATGAAGGCGAAGGAGGTCATCATCACGGCCCGGAACCGCAGCCGGGCCGCCATCACCGCAGCCTCCCGGATGGGAACCCCCTCCTCCCGCTGGGCCTTGGCGAACTCGACGATGAGGATGCCGTTCTTGGCCGCGAGCGCGATCAGGACCACGATGCCGATCTGGGCATAAAGATCGATGGACAGGCCCGCCGGTCCCACCGCCGCGATGCCCCCCGCCAGCGCCACCGCGACGGAGAGCATGACCGGGACGGGGATGACCCAGCTCTCATAGAGCCCCACCAAAAACAGGAAGGCGAACAGCACCGCCAAGGCCAGGATGGCGCCCATCTGGCCGCTGGCGGCCTTTTCCTGATAGGCGGTGCCGGTCCAGGCATAGCTGTAGCCATTGGGCAGGGTCTTGGCGCTGACCGCCTCCATGGCGGCCAATGCCTGCGCGCTGCTATAGCCCGGCGCCGGGGCGCCGTTCACCGTGAGACTGCGCACATTGTTGAAGCGGATGACGGCCGACGGCGCGAACGCGATCTCCGCCTCGGCCACCGCCTGCACGGGCACCATCTTGCCGTCGCGGTTGCGCAACTGCACCCGGTAGATGTCGTCGATGCTCGCGCGGTCGAGGGCGTCGGCCTGGAGGGAGACCTTCCAGGTGCGGCCGAACATGTTGAAGTCGTTCACATAGGCGCTTCCCAGCGCGGCCTGGAGCCCGGCGAAGATGTCGCTCACCGACAGGCCGAGCACTTCCGCCTTGTCGCGGTCGATGTTCAGGAACACCGAGGGCGTCTCGGCCCGGAAGGTGGAATAGACCTCGGTGAGGGCGGGATCCTGGTTGGCGGCGAAGACCAGGGCGCGCATCACCTCGCCCATTTCGGCGGCGGGCCGGCCTTCCAGGTTCTGCAGCTGATATTCGAATCCGCCACCGGTGCCGAGGCCGATGATGGGCGGAAGATTGAACGGAATGACCAAGGCCGGAACCTCGGCCGTTTCCTGCGCCACCTGTGCCAGGAGTTCATTGACCCCGACGGTGCGGTCCTTGAAGGGCTTCAGCGTGACGATGAAGAAGGCGCTGTTGGATTCGGCCAGTCCCGAGAGCATGGAATAGCCGCTGACCACGGAGACGTCCTGGACGCCCGGGAGCTTGGAGACCACCTCCTCCACCCGCGCCACGATTTCGCGCGTGCGGTTCAGGGACGCGGCATCGGGCAGCTTGGCCTCGATGAAGAAGGCGCCCTGGTCCTCCTGCGGCAGAAAGCCGGAGGGCGTGCTGCTGCCGAGCACATAGATGCCGGCCCCCGCGGCCCCCACCAGCACCAGCGAGAGCACCGCCACCCGGACCAGCCGGGCGACGAGGGCCGCATAGCCGTCGCGCACGCCGTCGATGCGGCGGCTGACCCAGGCCATCACGCCCTTGCGCGCGCCGTGATGCGGCTTCAGCAGCAGCGCGCACAAAGCCGGCGACAGGGTCAGAGCATTGAGGGCCGAGAACAGCATGGACACGCTGATGACCACGGCGAACTGCCGGAACAGCTCGCCGGAAATGCCGGGAATGAAGGCCAGCGGCACGAACACCGAGAGCAGGACGAGGGTGATGGCGATGATGGGCGCGGTAATTCCCTCCATCGCCTTCTTGGTGGCCTCGGCGGGCGTGAGACTGTGGTCGCGCTCCATCTGCGCCTCCACCGCCTCCACCACCACGATGGCGTCGTCCACCACGATGCCGATGGCCAGCACCATGGCCAGCAGCGACACGGTGTTGGCCGAATAGCCCATGGCCAGCATGATTGCGAAGGTGGCGACGAGGCTCACCGGCACCGCCAGCAGCGGAATCAGGGTGGCGCGCAGCGAGCCGAGGAAGATGAACACCACGAGGATGACCAGCACGAAGGCTTCCACCAAAGTGTGCTCCACCACCTCGATGGTGGCTTCCACGAAGCTGGTCGTGTCGTAGGTGATGGCCTGCTTCATGCCGGACGGAAAGCGCCGGCTCAGCTCCGCCATGGCGTGGTTCACCTCCTCCGCCACGCCGAGCGCATTGGCGCCGGGGGAGAGATAGATGGCGATGAGCTGCGCCGCGCGCCCGTTGAGGCGCGTCTCCACATCCTCGTTGAAGGCGCCGAGTTCGATCCGCGCCACGTCGCCCACCCGCAGAACCGAACCGTCGGGATTGGCGCGGATGGCGATATTGGCGAATTCCGCCGGTGTGGTGAGGCGCCCGGTGGTGCGGATGTTGAGCTGGTAGGAGGTGTCGGTGCTGGCCGGCTGGGCGCCGATGCGGCCCAGCGGCGCGATGCGGTTCTGGCTCTGGATCGCCGCCACGACGTCGCTGGGCGTCAGTTGCAGGGCCGCCAGCCGGTCGGTTCGGAACCAGATGCGCATGGCATAGTCCTGCGGGCCGAACAGGTTCGCCTGTCCGACACCGGGAATCCGCCGCAGCGCGTCGAGAATGTTGATGGTGGCATAATTGGAGAGGAAGAGGGTGTCGTGCTCCGCCTTGTCCGACCACAGCCCCACCACCTGGAGCAAAGCGGACGATTGCTTGCGCACGCTCAAGCCCTGGCGCTGGACCTCCTCCGGCAGCATGGCGATGGCGAGCTGGACGCGATTGTTGACGTTGGTGGCGTTCTGGTCGGGGTCGGTACCGACCTGGAACGAGACGGTCAGGGTATAGGACCCGTCGTCGCCGCTGGTGGACTTCATGTAGATCATGTTGTCCACGCCGTTGACCTGGCCCTCGATCGGCTGGGCGACCGTGGCCTCCACCACTTCGGCGGAGGCGCCCGGAAAGCGCGCGGTGACCTGGACCTGGGGCGGCACGATGTCCGGGAACTGCGCCACCGGAATGCGCGTGAGCGAGACCAAGCCCGCAATGACCATGACGATGGCGATGACCATCGCCAGGCGGGGGCGGTCGACGAAGATCTTGGAGATCATGGTCTCAGCCCTTGACCGGACCGTCGAGGGGCGCCGGTGCGGGCTTGGGCGTAACCGGCAGACCTGGGCGCACCCGCTGGGCCCCCTCCGTGATCACCAGGGCGCCGGGGGAGAGGCCTTCGGTAATGACCGCCTGCCCGCCTCGGGCGGTGCCCACCTTCACGAAGGTCTGCTCCACCTTGTTGTCGGCGCCCACCACCAGCACGAACGTGCCGGCCTGATCCAGTTGCAGCGCCGATTGCGGAATGACCAGGACGTCCTTGCCCTTCTCCTCCTCCACCCGCACGCCCACCACCTGCCCGGCGGTGAGCAGGCCGTCGGCATTCGGGACCTCGGCCTGCACGAGCGTGGAATCGGTGCTGGCGTCCGCCGTGACATTGATGAAGGAAAGACGGCCGGGCTGGTCGTAGAGTGTGCCGTCGGGCAGGCGGATGCGGATCTGGAGCGGACGTTCGCCATTCTTGGCGGTGTCGCGCTTCAGGTCGATGAGGAGACGCTGGGAGACGGGGAAGAGGATCTTGACGACGTCGTCCTTCACCACCGTGGTGAGGATCCCGCTGTCGGGTCCGACCACATTGCCCACCGTGACGGCGGAGCGGCCGACGCGGCCGGTGATCGGGCTGGTGATGCGGGTATAGCCCAGCTGGATGTTGGCCTGATCCAGGGCAGCCTTGGCGGCGGAGACCTGCGCCGCCGCGATCTGTTGGTCGGCGATGCGCTGGTCGAGAGTCGCCCGGGGCAGGTTGTTGGTGCGGAACAGCTCCTGCCCGCGCGCCACCTGGAGGTCGGAATTGTTGAGCGAGGCCTGGGCGCCCTCGAGCTGGGCCTGGCGCGCCGCCACGGCGGCCTCGAACGGCTCCGGCTCGATCCGGAAGAGGAGATCCCCCGCCGCCACCTTCTGGCCTTCGGTGAACACCCGCTCGGTGAGGAAGCCGGTCACGCGGGCTCGGATGTCGACCCGCTCCATGGCCTCCACCCGGCCGACGAACTCCGCACCTTCGCTGATCGGGCGCATCTGCGCCTTGACCACCATCACCACGGGAGCGACCGCGGGACCGGCGGTGCCGGCGCCCCCCGGGTTCTCCTCGCACCCTGCCACCAGCAAAGCGAGCACGAGCGGGGGTCCGTAGCGACGGGCGAGGCGGATCAGGCTGGGCATGAATTTGTCCGGATAGCGCAAGGCGAAAGCCTCAGCTTGTCCTTTCGAGGCTAACCACAATACTCGATGCGGCGCAAGCGATGCGGCGCCATCTACCCTCCACCACGCGCCAGGGCCGCTCCACGACTGTTCTCAAAACGTTTCTGGAGGCAATCCCCCCGGAACGCGGTCACGAATAGTCTTCATTTCTGCCGCCCGATCTATTCAGCCGGCACCTCAATTGTCGCACCCGAAGCGGCCGCGCAGGTCGCCGCCTCCGGCGGCCAGCGCGATCGAGGGTCCGCCGAGGGGACCCTTGACCGTGAAGCTGTGTCCGGATTCCCCGAACAGGGCATTCAGCGGGCGCGGCACCACCAGGAGATCGATGCGGTTGCGCGGCAGGTCGATGGTGCCGCGCCCCAACGCCTGGATATTCTCCGTGATGACCACCAGAATCGGATTGGTCCGCGCCACCCCCTTCTCGAAGACGAAAGGCACCTTCGCGCAACGCAGTTCGCTGTCGCCGCGATAGACGGACGAGGTGAACAGGCCGCCGACGATCCCCATCCCCGCCAGATCGAGAAGCCCCGTCCCGATCCGCCCGCGCCCCACGCGGGCGGTCAGGGTGCCGGCAAGCGTGCTCAGCATGTCGTCGGCATCAGTCCGGGCGGTCAGGTCGAAGGCGAGGCGCAACGTGCCGGACACCGAGATAGGCGCGCCCCGCCCCACCAAGCCGGCGAGCGACAGTTGCTCCCCCGCCCCCTTGATGCGCACGGACGTACGCCCTTCGCTCGCCACCACCGCCGAGACGAAGCCCCCCTGATAGCCGATGCGCAAGGGATCAATGCGCAGCGCGCCTTCATTCACCGCAAGGCGGGCCTGGATGCCCTTGGCTCCGTCCCCGCCCCCTTCAAGCCGCTCGGCGGAGATGGCGATGTCCATGTCGGTGGTGGCCATGAGGTCGATCTGGCTTCCGCCCGCCAGCGGCGCCGCACCGAGAACAGCGACGGGCCGCCGCCCAGCGCGGTTTTCGGTGCGGACGAGGCTGATGAGTTCGTCCCCGAAGACCTTCGGCGCGGTGATGGTGCCGCCCACGAAGACCCGGCCGTTGGGCTTCGCCCGGCTGGTCAGGTTGCCCAGGATTTGGGTGCGGCCGATATCGGCGCGCCCGTCTAGGGTCACGGCCTCCGACGTCCCGCTGACTCGACCGTCAAAGCGGATGGGGCCCTGGAAAGCGACCTCCCGGCCGAGGGCGGCAGCGAATTCGGAATAGTTGGGAATGTCGAGGCGCGCCTCCACGCGGGCGGCCGGGCCGGCGCCCGTGGGGGCGAGATCGGGCGGCGCCAGATCGATGCTCGCCTGCACCAGTTCGCCGCCTTCTATGCGCGCGGCGAAGGCGTCGACGGCGAGCTCGCCCCCGGCATCGGACACCGCCATACGCCCCACCAGCCGTCCGAGCCGCGCCGCGCCGCCGGCTTGCATCGCCAGCATGCTCGCCACGGGCAGATCGACGGTCCCGGCGAGATTGACGCCCACGAAGCGCAGCACGTCTCTGACATCGCCGGTGAGCTGCAGGACAGGACGCGTGCGCGGACCCGCCAGCACCGAAACGTCTTTGAGCGCCACGCGGCCGTCCCCGTCCCGCTCCACCGATCGCACCGCGATGGGGCCGATCTGCCGGAAGCTTTGATCGAACGCATTGGTCTCGACCACGCTGTCCTCCAGCATCAGGCCGTCCGCGCCGCTTCGGAACGCTCCGGACAGACGGGTGACGACGATGTCGCGGAGCGACACGGAGGACGCGACATCGGCATTCAGCGTCGCCACCGCCTTCACATCCACCCCCTGTAGGGTGGGAAGGTCCCCGACGGCGCCGTCCAAATGGACATGTTCGCCACCGGTCAGCCGAAGGTCCAGTTGCAGGTCCCGGACTGCCATAGTGTCGGGTTCCGCGAAAAGCCACGCGCGCAGCGTGCCGGATCCGTCGATCACCGGCGCGAGCCCGCTCAGAACCAACACTTGCGCCAAGCTGCCGGCATCGGCGGCCAGCTCGATGGCCAAGCCCCGATCGAAGCGCGCCGTGGGCGCGCGCACGTCCAAACGGCAGATGAAGTCTTGGATCGGCCCCGGCACCAAAAGCCGAATCTCCGCCCCATAGGGACGCAGCCCCTCTTCCGGCCGCGCATCCAGGTCGAAGGCGAAGCCCAGTTTGACAGGCGCTCCGTTCAAGGCGGCGTCAGCGACGAGGGCCGTGCGTGTGCCATCCTGCCGGCTGCGCAGCTCCTCAACCCGCAATTCGAAGAGCCAGCCATTGGAATCGAAGAGGCGGATGACGGTGTGCTGGATCGCCAGGTGCGGCAGAAGGGACAAGACGTGGATGGGAGATTCGAGGAGCGAACCCGGCCTGGCGTCGTCCGCCCCGTCCATCGGCACGTCGAGCCGCGCGCCGTCCACCGCGAGGCTATAGGCGTTGTGGCCGGACAACAGGTCACCATAGGCCGGCAGCCCGAGGACCACCCGTTCCACCCACGCCCCGGCGCCGTCCCTACCGCGCGATTGGATCCCGGCGACGAAAAGGATTGGACGCGGCCATAGGTCGACGGTGACCGCACCGCTCACCGTCACCGGCTCGCCCCAGAGCTGGGTCAGCGCCCGCTCGGCGACCAGACGGCGCAGCCCCTCTCCCTGAGGCAAGAGGGTGACGGCGAAAAGGCCGATCACGACCAGGATGGCGCACACGCCGCCCAGCACCGCGCCGCGCACGATCCAACGTCCCGGGAAGCGTGCCATCCCCTTCCCCTTTCGGTCTCGCAAGCGGCCCGATCCGACCGTAGCGGCTCCTCGCCGCCTCCCCTCACAGGGTGGGCGGAAAAGCCTTGGAGACCGGTCCCAGGGGCTTGAACTTAGCCGAGACCTCTCCGCTCAGCCCGGCTTCGGAAGGCATCAAGGCCAGAATGTCCGTCCCCTCCGGCTTCAGCTTGGCGAAGTCGACCCAGAACACGTTCGGGCTGTTCACCGGCATCACATAATAGACTTTGTGGCTGTGGTCGGACACTGAGGTCCAGCGTGTGGGCCAGGCATCGGCCGAATCTCCCCCCGACGTGTCGACCGCTCCGAAAGGCACCGCCACATTGCGCACCACACCCGCCAGATGACCGATCGCCTCCGCGGTGTCAGCGGGCTTCGGCAGCGTCTTCAGATAGGAGGAGGCGCGCACAAAGCGGCTCATCGGATCGATATCGCCGGGCATTGGAAGCGTGCCGCCGAACATTTTGTAGCGCTTCAGATTGGTGAGTTGCTCCTCCAACGGAGGCTCGTTGGTCATCACGGTCACGTCCTTGCCGTGATGGATCACGGTCTTGCCCTTTACGAACTCGATGACCGCACTGTCTCCGCCCGCATCCGCAATCGACAGATGCAACGGCCATTCACGTCCATGCGCCGCCACAGAAACGATGCGGACCTTCTTCAGGCCTTCCAGGGCCTCGGCGACGGTGGAGAAGTTGTCGAGCACAAATTGCGGCCAGAGCAGATTGGACAGGCCCGGACGCTGGTCGGCCGGCTCATGCTCGGCGTCATGGAGATAGAGCAGGTGCGCGCTGAGGCCAGCCTCATTCATCCCGTCGCTGGTCGCAAAATCCAGGGCGGTAAGGACTGTGCTGGCGTATTTCGACGTCCATTCCGCGGCGTCGCCTTCGGAGAGCCCGCGCCGAGCGATGCCGCGAGGCAGGAAGACGAGGCGGGGCTGGTCGTCGATGTAGAGATCCATGGTGCGGGCGGCGACCACCGCCTGATCATTGGCATTCCAGAGAATGAGGCTACAGGCGGGGGCGATCGCACCGCCCGCCAGAGTGGCCGACACCATGGCGGCAAGACCGATCCCGGTGAGATAGCAATTCATGCGCACGTTCCGCTTCACTCGCCTGTGAGAATGTCCGCGAATCGAGCCGCCCAGCTTGCGAAAGGCTCGCTGGCGCGCCACGACGCATCGGTACATTTGGCGTCCTTGTCCTGGCGACGTGCACCCCGAGCTGCGGTGGTCGTCGAGCCCCCCGCCGGTGCGCCCGTACCCTCAAGCACAGCTTCAAGCTAATTTATCTCCGGCATATGCTCCAGGCCGCGGCCCTATTCAGCTTCGCGGAAAGCATATGCGAACCGGCGGTCGCGCACCTGTCGCAAACGACGGTCTGCGTCGAGCGGCACAGGCAGACGCGACGGCGGCAATCGAGACCGGTGGAGAGCCTGCCGTCTTGCCGGCGGCCGCGCCGACGGGAAGACGGCCGGACGGCGCCCGAATGCCGACGCGGCATCACCTGCCTGCGATGGACTGATGCGCCGGAGAGATTCGAACTCCTGACCCCCCAGATTCGTAGTCTGGGCAAAAGCCGTGTGCATTCGACGTCTTACTCGCGAGTGGCTGCAACAACCGAGGCCGCACGGCTTCTGCGGCCCTTCAAGCCTGCCGGGCGCGAGACGACCCTCGCACCCTGTCTGCTCCCGCGCCCCTTCCAGTCATCGAACCGGCGCCGACGATCGGAACATGTCAGCGAAGCTTGCTGGCGATGAAGTCGACGAAGACCCTCACCCGTGCCGGCATGTTCGCCCCGCCGACGAAGACGGCGTGGATGTGCTCGACGTCTCCGGGGTTGAAGGCCTCCAGCACCGGGACCAGCCGACCGGCTGCCAGATCTTCGGCCACGCTGAAATTGCCGACGCGGGTGATCCCGACCCCTGCAATGGCCAACTGGCCCAAAGTCTCGCCGTTGTTGGCCTCGATGTTTCCATGCACGGTCAGGGCATAGTCGCGCCCCTCCTTGCGGAACGGCCAGACCGGCTCCGCGCGGCGGAAATTAAAGTTGAGACAGTTGTGGTCATGCAGATCCTCCGGGACCTGCGGCGTCCCGCGTCGGGCGAGATATTCGGGCGAGGCGACGATGGTCCGCCCCGTCTGCCCCACCCGCCGCGCGGTCAAGGGACTGTCGGCCAGGACGCCGAAGCGGATCGCGACGTCCGCCTGGCCGCCGTGGATATCGGCGATGGCGTCCGTCAGGCTGATGTCGACCAGGATATGCGGATACAGGGCCGCGAACTCCCCCAGCAGCGGCACGATGCATTGGCGACCATGGGCGAGGGCCGCACTGACCCGCAGGCGCCCGCGCGGCGCGCCTTGGTCGGCGATTTCACGCTCGGCGTCGTCAAGGTCGGCGAGAATGCGTCGCGCCGCGCCGAGATAGGCCTGGCCTTCCGCCGTCATCGTCAGGGCCCGGGTGGTGCGCAGCATCAGCCGTACGCCGAGCCGCGCCTCTATCCGGTCGATCGTGCGGCTCACCGCCGAAGGGGTCAGGCCCAGGTCGCGGCCAGCGGCCGAGAAACTCCCGCACCGGACGATGGCGGCGAAGACCTCGAGTTCCCGAGCCCGGTCGGTGCTGCCGATCTGCATCTGTGCGTCCGGATCAAAAGTGCTTGGTGCAGACTCTGCCTAACGCCCCACCTGTCCACTGTCCATCTGTGCATCTGGCATCACGTGGGAGATTCGCATGGACGATCGTCAACTCGGCTGTTCGGGACTACGCGTCCCGGTCCTCGTCTGAGAGAGCCGATGAAACCGAACCTCCCCATCCTGGCCCTGGCCGTCGGCGCCTTCGGCATCGGCGTCACCGAGTTCGCCCCCATGGGCATGCTGCCCGTCATCGCCGGAGACCTGGGCGTCTCGATCCCGGTCGCCGGTCTGTTGATCAGCGCCTACGCCTTCGGCGTCATGTTGGGGGCGCCGCTCCTTACCCTGACGACCGGCCGCATGCCGAGGCGGACCTTGCTGATCGGCCTGATGGCCATCTTCACCTTCGGCAACCTGCTGGCCGCCGTTTCACCCAGCTACGGCATGCTGCTGGCGGCGCGTTTGATCACCTCGCTGAATCATGGCGCCTTCTTCGGAGTCGGGGCCATCGTCGCCGCGGGACTGGTTGCGAAGAACAAGCAGGCCGGCGCGGTGGCCGCCATGTTCATGGGCCTGACCCTGGCCAATGTCGTCGGCGTGCCGCTGGCCACCTGGGCCGGCGACCAGATCGGCTGGCGGACCTCCTTCTGGGGCATCGCCGCCCTCGGGGTTCTCGCCATGATCGCCTTGCGCCTGACCCTGCCCAGGGTCGCCGCGCCGACGGGCGGAAATGCGATGGCCGAGCTGAAGGTGCTGGGTCGTGGCCCCGTGCTGGCGGCGCTGGCCCTGACGGTGATCGGCTCCAGCGCCATGTTCACGGTCTTCACCTACATCACGCCGATCCTGCAGGAGGAGACCGGGGCGTCGATCGGTTTCGTCACCGCCATGCTGGTGACCTATGGCGTCGGCCTGACGGTGGGCAACTGGCTCGGCGGCAAGTTCGCCGACCGGTCGCTGGACGGGACTCTTGTCGTCACGCTGGGCTCTCTGGCCGCCCTTCTGGTCGCCTTCGCCTTCGCCATGCCGTTCGCAGGGATCAGCGCGGTGCTGATCTTCTTCTGGGGCGTGGCCAGCTTCGCCCTGGTGCCGCCGCTGCAGATGCGGGTGATGGACGCCGCCGCGGATGCGCCCAACCTTGCCTCGGCGGTCAATATCGGCGCCTTCAACCTCGGCAACGCCATCGGCGCGGCGCTCGGTGGCGCGGTGATCGGGGCGGGGCTGGGTCTCCCGGCCGTGGCCCTGGCGGGCGCCGGGGCGTCGGCGATCGGCCTGGTCATTCTTCTGATGATGATCCGCTGGTCGCCGAAATGCCCTGCCCCGCCATTGCAAAGTCATACCTGATCGTCGTCTCTCGGCGACGTTGCGGCAGGATGCGCTTTGTGCGCCCGCAGATTCGCCGCATGCGGACGCTTCTCATGTTCCCGATGAGCCCGAAGCAGACCAGGGCCGGCCGGAGAGCTTCAGGCGCTCTCCGTGCAAATTTCGAAGCGATTCCCGGACCTGAGTGCGGAATAGCCGAACATTTTAAATGTCAGTCAGGCGATTCTCGGCGAATCGCTGCTCGACATCCCTCTGAGAATAAAAAGGAAGTGGCGCGCCCTAGGGGAGTCGAACCCCTCTCTCCACCGTGAAAGGGTGGCGTCCTAACCGATAGACGAAGGGCGCTGAGGCGCAGGCCTTATAGGCGGGGGATCGCCGGCAGGCAAGTGGCCTGCGCCCGCCAAAGCGGCGGCGATCCACAGGCCCGCCGCTTGCTCACCATTTGCCGGTGTTCGGCATCGAGGCCCAGGGCTCCTGCGGTGGCTTCGCCTCGCCCTTCTGGAGAAGTTCGACCGAGACATTGTCGGGCGAGCGCACGAAGGCCATATAACCGTCGCGCGGCGGGCGGTTGATGGTCACACCGCCCGCCATCAGGCGCTCGCAGGTGGCGTAGATGTCGTCGACGGCGAAGGCGAGATGGCCGAAATTGCGGCCCTCGCCGTAGGGCTCCTTGTCCCAATTGTAGGTCAGTTCGATTTCCGCGACGCCTTCCTGTCCCGGCGCGGCGAGAAACACCAAAGTGTAGCGGCCCTGCGGCACGTCCTTGCGGCGGATCTCCCGCAGCCCCAGCTTGTTGCAATAGAAATCGAGCGATTGCTCGATGTCGGTCACGCGGACCATGGTGTGGAGGAAGCGCATGGCGGGTTCCGATGTCTGGGGCGCGAGCCCGTGGGTGTGCGGGGGGAAGGTATGAGCTCGCCCGCCGATCTCAAGGCCGCCCAGGACAAGCTCGCGGAATTTCTCGCCGCCGCGCGCCATGCCGTCGCCTTTACCGGCGCCGGCATCTCGACCGAATGCGGAATTCCTGACTTCCGCTCGCCCGGCGGCCTTTGGACGCAGAACAAGCCGATCCCGTTCGATCTGTTCCTCGCCCATCGCGCGGCCCGGAACGAAGCCTGGCGGCGCAAATTCGCGATGGACGCGGCCTTCGGCGGCGCGGTGCCGGGCCGCGGCCACCGCGCCCTCGCTTGGCTGCTCGCCCAAGGCCGGCTGCACGGCATCATCACCCAGAATATCGACGGCCTGCACCAAGCCTCGGGCGTCCCGGACGACGCCCTCGTCGAGCTGCACGGCAACACGACCTATGCCACCTGCCTGGACTGCGCGCAGCGCTACGAGCTCGACTGGGTGCGGACGCGGTTCGAGGCGGCCGGCGGCCATGCCCCCGACTGCACCGCCTGCGGGGGGGCGGTGAAGACCGCGACCGTCTCGTTCGGCCAGGCGATGCCGGAGCGCGAAATGGCCCGCGCCGCCGCGCTGACACAGGCCTGCGACCTCTTCATCGTGATCGGCTCCTCCCTGGTGGTCTATCCCGCAGCCGGCTTCCCGCTCCGGGCCAAACGCCAGGGGGCCCGGCTGGTCATCCTCAATCGCGAACCAACCGACCTCGACGCGGTTGCCGACCTCGTGGTGCGGGCGGAGATCGGCGATGTGCTCGCCCCCTTTGCCGCTGCCGATGCGGCGCCGGCCTGACGGCGCAGCAGGATGTGGGCGCCGTGCACAACAATCAGGCGGTGAAAACCCGTCCAAGGGCCATCGAAAGGGTGTGCGTCCGCCGCCTTCCTTGCTATCCTGACCCTTCCCGAATGCAGATCGGGTTCGGGGTCCGACGGTTCAGCGTAGGGTCTGTAGATATGGGGTCTCGGGGACCAGAGATCGAACCGCACGTCATCGTCCCCGCCGACGAGCTTGCCGAGGCGCCCGTCGGCCTCGTCGAGGTCTCCGGGATCATCAAATGGTTCGACGTCTCCAAAGGCTACGGCTTTATCGTGCCGGACGGCGGCGGTCCCGACGTTCTGCTGCACGTCACCTGCCTGCGCCGGGACGGTTTCCAGACGGCGCTCGAAGGCGCCCGGGTGGTCTGCGAGGCGGCGAAGCGGGCGAAAGGGCTCCAGGCCTTCCGCGTGCTCTCGGTCGATCTGTCCTGCGCCGCCGCGCAACCCAGCGTGCCCGCCACCCGCACCCGGGCGACGATCGAGCCCACCGGCGGATTCGAACCGGCACTGGTGAAATGGTTCAACCGGCTGCGTGGCTTCGGCTTTCTCACGCAGGGCGATGCAACGCCCGACATTTTCGTGCATATGGAGACCCTGCGTCGCCACGGCCTCACGGAATTGCGGCCCGGCCAGCAGGTCTTGGTGCGCTTCGGCGACGGACCGAAAGGCCGCATGGCGACGGACGTCAAGGCTGAGGACGCGCCCTCCGGCAAGCATTGAGGATCGACATGACCAGGACGGCAGCGCCCGTATCGCATTGGGCCGGGCGCGCTTGCGCCTTTGCGCTTCTCGCCCTTTTCACGGCTCTGGCCGCCCCCGCCGCCGCCCAGCCCAACGAGGCCCAGCCCAGCCTGCCGCACGAGGCGCTGGAAATCGCCACCCGAAGCGGGGTCGTGGTTCTGGAGGTCGAGGTTGCCCGGACCCCCAAGCAGCGCGAGATCGGCCTGATGTTCCGCACCCTGATGCCGGAACGACAGGGCATGCTGTTCGATTTCGGGGTCGATCAGACCGTCTATATGTGGATGAAGAACACCTATATCCCGCTCGACATGCTATTCGTTCGCGCCGACGGGACGATCGTGCGGATCGAGGCGATGACCACGCCGAAATCCGAGCGCACCATCTCCTCCGGCGAACCGGTGCGCGGCGTGCTGGAGATCGCCGGCGGCGGGGCGAAGCGTCTCGGCATCGCGCCGGGCGACCGGATGTCGACGACCCTGTTCGGCAAATGAGCCATTCGGATCGGGAGCCGCCGCATCGCCCCGACCGTCGAGGCCCTTGCGCCGCGCACGCCGAAAACCTAACAAGGGCGCGCACGCATCGCGTCCCGTCGGAGCATAGCGCAGCCCGGTAGCGCATCTGCTTTGGGAGCAGAGGGTCGCAGGTTCGAATCCTGCTGCTCCGACCATTTTTTCCGCCGCATCGCGCCTGCGCCGAGGTCGGCGCGACCGGTATGGTTACGCGCCGCCGACGCGCTGGGGGCGCACCAGGGCGAGAAGCAGATACGCGCACAGCGTGCCGCCGACCCCGCCCAGCGCGAACAGGACGATCAGCAGCACCCAATCGATCGGGCCGCCGATATCCGCAAAATTGGAATCGGTGACGACGAAGGCGAGCCAGATCGCAAACACCCCGCCCGCGAGCCCGATGAGTTCGGACATCAGGAACCGGTCGCTGACCAGCCGCCGATCGCGGACCAGCACAACGAGGAAAGCAAGACCGGCAAGGAGCGCCCCGGCTACCAGAGGCCAGAACAGACCGCCGAGAATCTCCTGCAACACCGAGAAAAGGATGGCGGGATCGAGGTCCTTCATGCGCGCCTCCTCAGGCCTTGCCGCGCAGCATTGCGAGATAGGTGGGCTTGAGGGCGATTTCCTTCATGACCCACGAGATCCACAATTCCTCCAGCGGCGCGATGATGCCGGGGAAGGACGGCGTGAGATTGTTGTCGTAGTCGAACTCGACCAGCATGGCCTGACCGATGCGGGTGATGAGCGGGCAGGACGTGTAGCCGTTATAGCGGGCCGCTGACGGCCGCCCGGTGATGCCGGCGACGAGATGGTCGATCGCGACCGGCACCTGCCACTTCACGCTCGCGGCGGTCTTGCCTTTCGGAACCCCGGCGACGTCGCCGACGCCGAACACGTCGGGAAAGCGGCGGTGGCGCAGCGTGTCGCGTTCGACCTCCATCCAGCCGTCGGCCGCAAACGGCCCGGACTGCCAGGCGAGCGCGCTCGCGCGCACCACCGCCGGCGCGCGCATCGGCGGGATCACATTGATGAAATCGTACGGCATCTGGACCTGCCCGCCCGGGGACGCGAAGGTCGCGATGCGGCGCTGCAGATCGATGGCGCTGAGGACATGGCTGTAATTGACCTTCACGCCGCGGTCCTGAAACAGCATGCGCACCTTTTCCGACACGATGGGCACGGAAAACAGCGTGGCATTCTGCGCGTTGTAGGTCAGTTCCGCCTTGCCGCGATTGCCGCGCCGGCGCAGCACGTCGTCCGTGATGAAGGTGTATTTGAGCGGCGCCCCGGCGCATTTCATCTCGGTCGCAGGCCGCAGGAACAGACCGGCTCCGCCGGTCTCGGCGAAGCGGGACATCGCGGCATAAGTCGCGGCGGCGGCGTCCGGGCCGGCATAGACCGAGCCGAGCCCGTTGGTGCCGATGCGCGTGACGTCCATCCCCGGGATCGCGCCGTAATCGAGGTCGAGCCCGGTCGCCACGACGAGAAAATCGTAAGGCACCGCCCGGCCGGATTCGGTCACGACGGTCTTGCCGACCGGGTCGATCTCGGCGACCGCCTCCTCGATCAGGGAGGCGCCGCCGGGGATATAGTCGCGGGTCTGGGACACCGCATAAGAGGGAGGCTGAAGCCCTGCCGCGATCAGGGTGAAGCCGGGCTGATAATAATGCGCCCGCCGCTTGTCGATGAGGATGATCTCCGCCCCGTCCAGCCGCTGGGCGAGGCGTGCGGCGCTGGCGAGGCCCGCGGCACCGGCCCCGGCCACCACGATCCGGGCCTTGGTCGCGACGCGGTCACTGCGATCCTCGGCGCGGCTCGGCGCCGACGGGACGGCGAGAGACAGGCCCGCGGCACCGAGCGCGGACAAACCGCCCAGAAGCACGCGCCGTCGGTCGAGGCGGGTCGTTTCCGTGTCGGTCATGGCGTTCCTCGACTTTCAGGGGGCGGTGCCACGCCCCTCTTTGGCCGCAGCAAAGCATGCCACTGCCCGTCGATGAATCCGTAAGACTACGCAGGGATGCGGGCGTCGCTCGGCCCGCCCTACCCTTCGGTCTTGCCGCCTTCGGGCCCGAGACCGGGAAGCTGGGGCGCGGCGGCGGGCTCTCCGAGCAGGGCGCGGGCCTGGGCCGTCCAATTCTCCCGCTCCACCCGGCCGGGAAAGCCCAGCGCGGCGCCGACCCATTGCGCCTCCTCCGGCGTCCAGCCGGCGATCTGCGCGTAGCGATAGATGCCGAGCGCGTTCAGCTTGCGCTCGTTCTGGGGGCCGATGCCCTTCAGTTTCTTCAGATCGTCCGGTGTCGAGGGGGCGGCCTCGGCCGGCGGCCGGCGGCCGGCAGGCCGCTCCGCCGCCGTGCGCCGCGCAGACGCGGAGGCTTTGGCGAGCCCCGCCCCCTCCGCGCCATCGGCTGGCGGAGACGGCGCCGCGACCGCGACGGCCGGCGTGCTCGGCGGTCCGGACGGCGACCGCGGATCGGGCGCGCTTTGTTCCGCCGCGACAGGGGTTTCCGCCGGCACCGGTGTCGGAGCGGTCTCGGCGCGCCGGGCCGGTTGCTCGGGCGTGCGGACGGGAGGAGCCGAGCGGGACCGCCCCCGTTTGCGCAGCACATATCCGAGCACGGCCCCGATCGCGAACACGGCGACGACGAGCAGGATGGTTTCCAGCGCGAGAGCCATGGACTAGGACCCCGCCGGCGCGAAATAGCCGGTCGCGAGGCCAGCCAGAAGCGCCGCGAGAAGATAGGGCCACAAAGCCAAAGCGAGATAGACCACGCGCAAGTCCTCCGGTCCGCGGAAAAGGCCGCCGCTTCTGTTCGCGCCGGCGGGGCAAGCCGGGCGTCGGCCGGAAGCCCCTGTCGCAGCCGCATGGCCGCCGGCCGATCCGTCACGCGCGCGCCGCCTGCCTCCTGTGCAGGCCCGCACGTGTCAAACGCCGGCTAGCATGTCCTCTTCCGCCGGAGGCTTCAAGCCGGTCAGTTCGCGCCGGCCGCGGCCGGGCGCAGATGCACCGCGACGCCCTCCTCGCCCGGAGCGCCGGACGCCAGGGGCACGACGCGGATCCGGCTCGGCTCGATCCCGGCTTCGGCGAGATGGGCGATCACCGCCATCGCCCGCGCATTGGCCGTCGCGCCGGCGGCCGGGGCGCCGGAGACGGGTTCCGGTGCGACCTCCACCACCGCCTCCGGACACCGCAGAGCGATCCGCGCCAGGCGGTCGAGAAAGGCGGCGCCGCGGCTGTCGGGGCGCGACAGGCCGGCTTCGAAGGTCGGCTGCCGCGGACTGGCCAGACTCGCGGCGAGCGGCACGCATTCCGCCGCGGTCAAAGGCGCGCCCGGCTCGGCCGGCGCGATCTCCGTCGCGGCGCGGAAGCCCTCCGGCAGAGCGGCGGTCACGTCGCGCAGGACCTGTCCGGCCGCCGCGGCGTGCGGCACGTCGCCCGCGAGCAGCAGATCGCGATCGGTGAGACGCAATTCGGCCGGCTCGAGGCGAACCGATTGGAGGAGCCCCGCTTTCACCGCGGCGGCGAAGCCCTCCGGCGCGCCGCTGCCGAGCCCCGTCACGTCCTGCACCGTCTCCCCGGGATACAGATCCGCGAGCAGGGCACCGACCGCGGCCTGCGCCGCCGCGTCCGGCAGGAAGCCCGACAGGGTGATGCCCTTGGCATCTCGGCGCATCACGAAGACGAAGGGGGAGATGAGCGGCGGGCGGACGGTGAAGCGGTCGAGTTCGACGCCCGGCGGCGGCTGGCGGGCCATTTTTGTCGCCGCGGCGAAGGCCTCGGCGTCGAGCGCCTCCCCGGCGAGCGAGAGACGGCCACCGGAGAGGTCCGCTTCGCCCCGCCCCATCCGCGCCAGAAGCGCCAGGGCGAAGCGCGACATCGCGGCGAACTGCTCCGCCGGCGGGCCGCCCCCGGCGATCCGCGTTTCGTCGCTGACGGGAACGCCCGGAAACAGACCGCGCACCGCATCGGCAATGCCGCGCTTGGCTTCCTCCGAGACCACATAGCCCGACAGGACGAGACGCTCCGCCGTCCGGTGCACGCGCCACGTGAAAGGCGTCGCCACCGGCGGCTCGACCGCGAAGCGCATGACCGAGAAGCCTTCCGGGGGGGCCCGGCGCGCCGATTGGAGGGCGTCGTAGATATCGAAGCTCGGCGCCTGGCCTTCGATGGCGATCGCCGTGTCGGACAAGGTGACCCGCCCCTTGGGCAGCAGCGCCAATTGCATGACGGCATAGGTCACGGCCTTCACCCAGAGCGCACCGGATGGCGCGCCGTCGCCGAGCCGCATTTCGTCGATCACCTCCGCCCCCGGCACCGCCGCGGCCAAGGCCGACAGGACGGCCGCGCGCGCTTCCGCCGAGGGAACGTGGCCGAGCGCGCGCACCTGTTGGCCCTCGCGCAGCGCCGACCAGAGGAAGGGGGAAACGACCGGCGGACGCACGGCGAAGCGCGCCAGCCGAAAGCCTTGCGGCAAGGGACCGTGCAGGGTGCGCGAAAGCCGGTCATAGGTCGCCAGGTCCGGGCTGCGCCCCTCGATGGAAAGGGCGTCGTCGGACAGGATGATCCGCCCGGTCGGGAGCCGCGCCAGCTGGTCGAGGCCGAACGCCACGACGGAAGCGAAATCGCCCGCCGGCGCACCACGCGCCCGCACCAGCCGATCCAGCCCCTTGACCGCGGTGATCCCGGGGACCGCCCGCGCCGCTTCGCCGATCCGTGTGCGCGCGGCCTCGCTCGGGACATAGCCGGAGAGCTGGAGCACGCCGCCGTCGCGCGCCGCGCTGAAGGTGAAGGGTCGCCGTTCCGGCAGAAGGGTCGTGGCGTCGATGACGCGCCGCACGCCGTCGATGCTGCCGAGGCCGGCCCGCACCTTGGCGCGCGCCTCCTCGGCCAGCGCCTCGCCGGTCACCACCGCATCGCGTCCGACGAAGGATGCGGAGGCCCAGCCTTCGCCGGACCAGAGCAACAGCGCCTGGGCGCGCCGTCCCAGATCCGCTTCGATGGCCCCGCGCTGGGCGACCGCCAGTGCCGCGATCACAATCAGGCAGAGCGCACCGATCGCCAGCACGGACCGGCGCCAGCGGGCCGGCCTCGGGGCCTTCTCACCGGGATCCGCCCTCACATCCCTGCCCCTCCCAACGCCGACCTGCGCGCAGCCGCGCACGCCGGACCCGACCGGCACCCTCTCCGGCGCCCGTCTTGCGGGGCCGGCGCAGCTTCAGACCGTCAAAGCCACGTTGGACCCCGCCAATCCCTCGGGCGGCAGAATTGGACACATTCCAGGAATGGGTCAAGCCGACCCGCACGACATTTGGCGCCCGTCGGCACGCCGGTCTGCTGCCGACACGCCCGCGGTGCGCTCAGCCGGCGCCTTCCCCGCTTGACGGAGCCGAAAACGCCGGAGCCTCGGTGAAGGTCCGGCATCAAAGGGAGAAGACATCAGGATGCGGCGCGAATCGGAGCGGTTCGAGCCGACCGTCTCCGTCTGTCGGCGTGCGGCCTCAGAAGTCGCGTTCGACCATGAAGAGGACCTGGTGTGCCGCCTGCGACGCCGTCGGCAGGCCGAGCCCGGTATCGACGTAATTGTTCGCCTTGTACATGTTGTAATCGTACTGCAGCGTGATCGCGAGATTGTTCACCGGCGTCCAGGTCAGGTTGCCGCCGAGATTGTAATTGACGCCCGCCGATGCCCCGTAGCCGGCCTGTGCGATCGGATCGTCGAGGTCGAATTTGGCATAGCCGCCGAAAAAGGCCGACTGCCATTTGTCGTTCCAATTGTGCAGGAACTGGCTGGTGAAGTTCCAGCCCGTCACCTTCGAGAGGCTGCCGTTCGCGCCGATGAAGGCGTCCGGCGGGGCGAAGGCGCCGCTCGCATTGATGAGGCCGAGATAGGCGACCGCGCCGTTCACATAGGCGCTCTGGAGGTAGAGCGAATCCCCTTCCGCGATGAAGGGCAGATTGAACATGAGGCCCGCCTGGACCGCATAGCCCCATTCGTCCGTCGTCGTCGCGCCGATATAGGGGGCGCCCGCCGTCAACGGGGTCATGCCCACGACCTGATGCAGCGCGCCCGACAGCTGGGCCTGCCCCCAATCGCCGGTCTGGCCGAAATTGGCGACGAAATCGGGCAGGCGCGCGCCGGATTGATAATCGTCGGAAATGTCCGGCAGGGTCGGATCGGCGGCATAGATGCCGGAATTGCGGATATTGGCGTCCTCGAACGAGACGGTGGCGGCCCAGCCGTTGGCGAACTCCCAGGTATAGGCGAGCAAGGGCAGCCGCGTGTCGTCGCCAATGGTCCCCGGATCGGTGCCGAGCACATTGGCATTGGCGTAGAAATCGAAGAAGGACTGGGCGTAGCCGAAGGTGAAACCGGCGAACTGGATATAGATGTTCCAGGGCACGACCTGCGAGCGGTTCGGGCCGTCGGACCAGGGGTTCGCGGTGCGCCACAGGAAGCGCATATCCATATAGGAGCGCAGCACGCCATATTCGGTATTGGTGCGCGCATCCACGATGAGGCCGTACAGGCCGATCGAATAGGTCTTGTCGTTCTCGATCGGGTAGTCGGTATAGGTGTTGAAATAGGCCTCGGCCCGGACATAGCCGCCGATCCGCAGGCAGGTATCCGTTCCGGGAACATAATAGAAGCCGGCGCCGATGGCGGTGCACTGCTTCACGTAAGCGGCCTGCGCCGCCTTCACCGGGAGGTCCGCGGCGAACGCGCCGCCGGACGATGCGGCCAGCACGATCGCCGGCACAAGCCCCGAATATCTCATCTGATCCCCCAGCCTGCTCCACGCGGCACAGCCGCATTGGCCCCCATCAGCGCGTCGCCCCGATCCGGAGATCCGTCCCTCGCCCCGGTCGGATCAGATCCTTCAGAAAAGCCGCCTCTGCAAAAGACGCTGTGTCTTCGTGGAGGGAAAGACCGGCGGATCAGCAACAGAAGGTATTATGCCCCCTCGGCGGCGGGAATGAAAAGCGGGGAGCGGCCAGAATAGATCAATTAAATTCGGCACTGCACCAAAAGCAGGTCTTGTCTGGACTTCAGACAAAGAAAAACCCCGGCAGTTGCCTGCCGGGGTCTCTTTCAGATCGGAAAGTCCGATCAGAAGTTGCGCTGAGCGCGGAAGCCGCCCGACCACACGTCCGTCGAACCGCCGACGGTGGTGCAGGTGGTGGCCGCCGAGCAGACGCCGGTCGGCGAAGTGGTGTAGTTGGCGAGGGGAGCGTCGCCGTCCACCTTGCTGTAGAGCACTTCGAGGCCGAGATCGAGGTTCTTCACCGGCGACCAGATCGTGTTCAGACCGACCTGCCACATGTTCACGCTGGTGGCGAACACGGTGTTCGGGGGAACGTCGACCGAGACGTAACCACCGTAGACCGCCGAACGGATGTTCGGGACCCAGTAGTGGCGGAACTGACCCTGGATGGACCAGGCCGATTCCTTGCTGTAGCCGGTGCCGTTCCACACGGCGTCCGCGATCGGGTAGTAGGCACCCGAGATCACGCCGCCCGAGCTGATGTCGAGCGCGCCGAGAGCCGTCGCGCGGGCCTGACTGCTGCCGGAGAGACCCGCATAGTTGATCGCGCCGTCGGCATAGCTGGCCTGGATGAACAGGCTGTCGCCCGGAGCGAGCATCGGGAGCTTGAACTCCAAGCCGCCGCCGATCGCCCAGCCCCAGCTGTCCGAACCCGAACCACCGAGATAGGTGGCGCCGGCCGCGACCGGGGTGACGCCAGCCACCTGGTGCAACGCACCCGAGAGCAGCACCGAACCCCAGGCCTGGTCGAGGCGGAGATTGGCGACGATGTCAGGAACCTGCTGGCCTTCCTGATAGTTGGTATAGGACAAGCCGGTCGTGGACGAACCCGCCGGGAGACCGCCACCCGTCGCGCTCCAGGCGGTCGGGGCATAGCCGGTCGAGGTGGCCTGCACGCCGGTGGTGCGCATGGCGGCGTCTTCCAACGACAGGGTGGCCGAGAAGCCGTTGCCGAACTGGGCGGTATAGGCGATCACGGTCGACCAGGCGCTCGAACCCGCATACGGGGTCGTCAGCATGTAGTTCCGGCCGAAGTCGAAGAACGACTGGGTGTAACCGAAGGTGAACCCGGCGAACTGGATGAAGGCGCGCTCGAAATAAAGCGAGCCACCGGTCGGGCTGCCGGCCGAAGCCTGCGAATCCCACTGGCCGCCGAAGCGGACATAAGAGCGGAGCACGCCGTAATCGGTCGCGGTGCGGGCGTCCATGTCGAAC
Source organism: Aquabacter spiritensis (assembly GCF_004346185.1). Taxonomy (GTDB): domain Bacteria; phylum Pseudomonadota; class Alphaproteobacteria; order Rhizobiales; family Xanthobacteraceae; genus Aquabacter; species Aquabacter spiritensis. The sequence goes on from NZ_SMAI01000006.1 coordinate 77,542, forward strand.
ACGCCGCGGGCGCGGGTCAGATAGTCGGCGCGGTCATTGGTCTGGTAGGGGAAGCCCGCCACACCGACGCCAGGAGAGTTGAACGCGTTGCCCGTCGCCGACGAGATCGCCGGGTTAAACGTGCCGACCGCGTTGATATAGGTGTCCAAGCGGACATAGCCGCCGATCTTCAGGCAGGTGTCCGAACCGGGGACGTAATAGTAGCCCGCGCCGTAAGCGGAGCACACCTTCACGTATTCCACAGCCTTCGCCTTGACCGGAAGGTCGGCAGCCTGAGCCCCGGCCACCGCAACAAGACCCGCAGCGCTACCGAGGAGAAGGCTCTTCACCATCTTCATCGTGACCTCCAAAAAGTTTTCGTTCCGAGGGAGCGAGCGCCGCATCGACGGGTGCCACCGCACCCCGAGAGGATCTTGCCCCGATTACCCCCCGCGCTCCTGCGCCCCGCTCACCGCGCTGCACCCGAATACGGAAGGGCGACCGGGGTCTGCCCCCCTTCGTCGCAAAGTCACCATACAAAAGGCCGAGCCCCGATCAACGCTCAAGACGCCGCCAAACCCCTTTCAGCGCTTGATTCCCCGTAGGTGTTGCAGGAACAACACGGCGCATTTCACCCACTTTTTTACCATCGCGATTGCACAAACCTAGAGCTGATACAGTTTCCCGGCTCCCAAGTTCGTGAACGGGTCAGCACCATTGCCCTATGGCGAAGGTGAAGCTGGTTTCTCCGCATCGGCGTCCCGGGGTACCGCGAATCGCAATCTGCCGGGCGCAGGGAACAAAAATCGCCGTCGCGAATCGCGTGCGGATGCGGTCCGCGGGCGAAGCCCATTCCGGAAAACCCCGACTATCCCCTGCCCGCCTCTGCCAAAACGAAGACGGGCCGCGCATGGCGCGGCCCGTCGGTGGAGAGCGATGATTTGGAAAGCGCGCGGCGCCGCGCGCCTGTGTGCGCTTGTGTGCGCCTACGCGCGCGAGGCCGGGTGAGGCGCGGTCCGCCTCACTGCGTCCGCGACTTGGGCGTCTCGTTGATGCTGGTGAGGAGATCGTTGGTGTAGAGGCCGGTCGGATCGACGGGCTTCTCCATCTGGCCGGTCGCGACCATATAATCGACGACGTCGGTCCACGCCTTCGGATCATAATAGCCCCAAGGCTTGCCCTCCGCCTTCGGCGCATAATCGAGGAACACCTGGAGGATCCGCATCTGGTCCTTCACCGCCTGCTCTTCCGACACGCCGGGCGGCAGGGTCTCGGGGAAGCGCTTGTAATAGGCCTTCACGCAGGCCTCGCCGTTTTCCCGGCAGAACAATTGGGCCCGGTTGAAGGCGCGGGCGATCCCCACCGCCTCGGCGCGATTCGCCTCGAGATAAGCGGCGCTGGTCATCAGGCTCCAGCCGAAGATCGGCTCGACCTGGGGCGAGATGAGGTAGCGGAACTTGGCCCCGCGATTCTCGAACCCGGCATAGTTCAGGACATTGGTCGACAGGGCCGCGATCTGGCCGTTCTGAAGCGCCTTCAGGGCGGCGGGGCCGGCGCCGACATCGACCATCTTGAAGTCGCGGTCGAGCTTCAGCCCGGCCGAATTCATGATTGCCTGCGTGGTGTAGAATTGCACGGCGGTGAGCGAGTGCAGGCCGATCGTCTTGTCCTTCAGGTCGGCGATGCTCTTGATCGGCCCGTCGGCGATCACCGCCATCGGGAACGGGCTGCGGGAGGTGAAGGCGAAGAAGAATTTCAGCGGCGCGCCCTTCTGATAGGCGACCACCGCATTTTCCGGCGGGGGCATGCCGTATTGCGCGCTGCCGTTGAGGATCTGCTGGATCACGACGGTCGCCCCCTTCACCGTCTGGATCTCGACCTTGAGGCCTTCTTCCGCGAGCCAGCCCTTTTCCTCGGCGACCGCCCAGGGGGCGTTGCGGATGTCGATCTGGGGCACCGGCTGAAGCAGCGTGACGGTCTTCAGCTTGCCCTGCGCGGCGGCGGGGAGGCTCGCCAGCGCGACGGCGCCGGCGAGAAGGGACAGGGCGGCAAAGCGTTTCATCGGGAGCCTCCAGGGACGGGAATAAGGGTCAATCGGGGCGGTGCAGGCCGGGATCGCCGGCCGGCGCACGCAGCGGCAGAGGCTGCTCGGACAGCAGCGCGTCGAGAATCACCTCCCGCACCTCCTCGGTGCGCAGGCCATGGAGCGCGGCGAGGTCGGCGACGTCGGCGAGCACCGCCTCCACGTCCTGCATCATCTTCAGCCGCTTGAAATGGTCTTCGTGGGCGATGCCCATGCTCTCGCCGACCAGTTCGAGGAAATTGACGATCTCGAACGGCCAGTCGCGCTGGTGGGTGCACAATTCGCGATGGCAGGCATGGTAGACGCCCGCGAGCGTCGTCACGCCGGCCGCCGCCGCCGCCTCCAGCAGATCGGAATGCAGGCTGCGTTTGTAGGCGGGCAGCGGCTGCAGCGTGTTGCACATCCAGCCGACGCTCGGCTGGGCGAGGTCGACGAAGTCGAGCCCCGGCACCGCCTTCAGGATCCGCTCGGCCGCCGCGGCCACGCCCGCGACGCCGGGATGCTCGTGCAGCCCGACGCGCTTGTTCACGACCTTGCTCAGATGCGGCCGCAGCCGGTCGAGATGCCGGTCGAGGAACACGACGAAGGCTTCCAGCTCGTAGCCGAGCCCGCCGATGCTCTGGGTCCAGCGGCCCGGCAGCACATTCTCGGCGATCTGCACCTGACAGGTCGGGCACCAGGACAGCACGGTCGAGGCCTTGAAGCGGCCGAACCGGTCGGTGGTGCGATAGGCGATCCGCCCGGACCCCTCGATGTCGCCGGTGCGGAACTGGAGCACGCCGCAGCAATCGCCCGGTCCGCCCATCACCGCATAGGAGACGCCGATCCGGTCGAGGATGTCGAAGCACAGAAGCGCGATATGCGGCGTCTTCAGGAGATTGCACCCGGTATAGAAGACCACCTCGACGGCCTCCGGCGCCGGCTCCTCGCGCTCGAAGCGGGCGAGCGTGTCGGGCGCCATCTGGATGCGCGAGAGGATCTTCACGCCCCGGCTCATGGTGCGGAACGACGCGTTCCCTTTGGCGCGGCGCACCGCATCCTCGGCCCGCCGGGCCAGCGCCAGCTTCCCCAGCGCCAGCATGAAGCGCGGATTGACGCCGTCATTGCAGGCCGGGATGCAGGTGCCGCTGCCCGAGCAGGCGGTGGCCCAGCGCTCCGCCTCCGGCGTGCTGGATCCGCCGGAAATGAGCCCGAGAACCCCGGTGACGGTGGCCTCCGGATCGGCGGCGGCAAGGCCCGCCGGCCCGGTCATCGGGCAGATTTCGAAGCAGCGGGCGCAGCGCGTGCAGCGGTCGAGAATGTCCGCGGTGCGCGCCGACAGCGCGTCGGCGAAACCGGCGGCGCTCATGGCGTATCCTCGCGCCGCACCACCCAATAGGTGGCCCGCCGCTCGATGACCCGCACCGCCGTATTGGCGCACATGCCGATTACCGCCAGCATGACGAGAATGACCAGCATGCCGGCGGTGTCGAGATTGGTCTGGGCCTGGAGCAACAGCACGCCGAGCCCGCGCTGGGCGCCGACGAATTCGGCGACGATCGCGCCGGTGAGCGCGAGGATCACCGCCACGTTCAGCCCGGCGAAGATGGCCGGCGCCGCCGAGGGCAGGCGCACGAAGCGGAATTGCTGCCAGCGGCTGGCGCGGAAGATCCGCATCAGATCCATCCGCTGGGCATCGACGATCGCAAGACCGCTCAGCGTGTTCACCAGAACCGGGAAGAAGGTGATCAGCGCCACCAGGACGACCTTGGATTCGATCCCGAAGCCGAGCCAGAGGATCACCAGCGGCGCCACGGCAACCTTCGGCAGCGACTGGATCGCGACCAGATAGGGAAAGATCAGCCGGCCGAGCCGGCCGAACTCGCTGACCGCGACGCCGAAGCCGAAGCCCAGACTGGCGCCGATCATCAGCCCGCAGACCATCTGGAACACGGTGACCCCGAGATGCTCCCAATACAGCCCGCGCGTCGCCCCGCGCACGAAGGCCGAATAGACTTCGGAGGGTGGGGCGAACATCAGCGGCGAGACGTCGAACAGCCGCACCAGCCCTTCCCATGCGCCCAGAAAGGCGAGGAAAATGGCGGCCATCAGCATCCGATCCGACCATTTCGTGCGCGCACGCCGCCGCGCCGCTTTGGCCGCCGGCGTGATGGTCGGTGTGCGCGTGGCGGCCTTGCCGTCCGGCGCCGGGAGGGACGCGAGGGTTTCGGTCATTTCCGACCTCATTCGATTCCGGTTTCGGATTGGAAATGCCGCCGCACGCGGTGGCAGATGGCGGCGAAGTCCGGCTCCAGGAGCGTGCGCTCGCTGCGCGGACGCGCCAGCGGCACGGCGATCTCCTCGGCGATCCGGCCCGGCCGCGGCGTCATCACCACGACGCGGTCGGCGAGGAACACCGCCTCGGAAATCGAATGGGTGATGAGCAGGACGGCGATGCCGCTCTCTTCCGCGATCCGCGCGAGTTCGATGTTCATCCGCTCGCGGGTGAGCGCGTCGAGCGCGCCGAACGGCTCGTCCATCAGCAGCAGGCGCGGCTTCATCATCAGCGCCCGCACGATGGAGGCGCGCTGGCGCATGCCGCCGGAGAGCGCACCCGGCGCCGCGTCGTGGAAGCCGGCGAGCCCGACAAGGTCCAGCCGCTCCGCCGCCTCGCGGCGCGCGGCCGCCATGTCGCCCCCGGCGATCCGCACCGGCAGGACGACATTCTCGATCACGCTGAACCAGGGCAGCATGACCGCGTCCTGGAAAATCATCCCGATCTCGGGGCGCGGCGCACTGACCGGCGTTCCCGAAAACACCGCCCGGCCCTCGCTCGGCGCCAGAAGCCCGGCGGCGATCCGCAGAAGCGTGCTCTTTCCGCAGCCCGACGAACCGACGACGGCGACGAATTCGGAGCGGTCGATGTCGAGCGAAATGCGGTCCAGCGCCCGAAGGCTGCCCCCGGCGGTATCGAAATCGTGGCGGATGGCGTCGAACCGCATCAGCGGCGGGGTGCCGCCGGGGCGCGGGGCGGGTCGTTCGGCGAGCGCAGCATGCATCCGGAGGCCTGGATCCAATCGTGGCAGATGCTGTGCCGTCGCAAGTCGTGTGCCATTCCGGACGCAGACTGAAATCGTTCGATTTCGCCGGGCGCCCGCCCCGCCCCCCGCTCAACCCTTCGGCCCGAGGCATATCCCTGGGGCAGATCGCGGTTTTTCCCGAGAATTTGCCGCTTCTGCCCAGTCTTTCGGCGCGTCCTGCCAGAAGCCGGGCATCGCTTGATCTTGACCGCAGCCGGCGGCGATACTGGTGCATGCCGCGCGCACAGGCCGATCCCCTTTCCACCGGCGACCGGGTTCTGTCGGGTCTCCGGGAGGATATCCGCACCCTTTCCCTCGCACCGGGCCAGAAACTGTCCGCCGAGCTTCTGGTCGCGCGCTACGGCGCCGGCCAGAGCCCGGTGCGCGAGGCCCTGTCGCTGCTCGCCGGGGAAGGCCTGGTGGTGCGCGAGAGCCGGCGGGGGTTTCGCGTCGGACCGATGTCCCTGGCGGACCTCGACGACGTCATCGCCGCCCGCCTCACCGTGGAGCTCGCTTTGCTCGAGCGTTCGCTCGCGCAGGCCGATGCCACATGGGACGAGCGGGTCCGCGACGCGTTCGCCGATCTGCTGCCGAGCCTGCAGAAGGTCGGCGACGCGCGCCCGCTCGACCGGGCCTGGGAAGCGAACCATCGCCGCTTCCATTTCGCCTTGCTCGCCGGCAGCGCGCCGAGCGTCATGATGGAATTCTGCCGCATCCTCTACGACCGCTATGACCGCTACCGGCTGCTCGCCATCCCGCGCCGTGCCTTCCTGGCCGGGGTCGCCGACGACCATGCCGAGCTGGTCGAGGCGGCGTGCGCGCGCGATGTCGGGCGCGCTTTGGCCATTCTGCGCCGCCACATCGCCGACACCTCCGCCATGCTGCGCGCCAACATCGTGGAGGCGGATCTGCTCAGTCCCGGCGCCGCGGTCGAGCCGCGCGACCCCGTCGTCTGATGGACCTTTTCGACCGGACCCGTGGTCGGTCTTCCGCCGTCGCCCCGGGCGGGCGGATCAGCCCGGCGGGGTTCGTGGCACCGCGTTTGCTTGAGGCGGCCGGACGAGGCCGGCCCCACCAGCCCGTCGGCCGCGGCGAGGCTTCTTGCAGCGGCCACGTGTTTCCAGCGCACAGGACCCTCATGTCAAATCCAGCCTTCCTCATGGTGCCGGGCGCACCGACGCCGGTCGCCCCCTTCTCCCACCTTGTCGAGGCCGACGGATGGATCTTCGTCACAGGCCAGATGCCGACCTGGCCCGAGGATGACGCCCGCCCTTTGCCCGAGGGCGTCGCGGCGCAGACCGCGCGGGTGATGGACAATCTCATCATCGTTCTGGCCGGGGTCGGGCTCGATCTGTCCCACGTCGTCCAGGCGCGCATCTATCTCACCCGTTTCAAGGCGGACTATCCCGAGATGAATGCGGTCTATGCCGGCTATTTCCCGCCCGACCGCCGCCCCGCCCGCACCTGCATCGGCGTGACCGGCCTCGCCCGCGACGCGCTGGTCGAGATCGATTTCATCGCCCGCCGGTAAAGCCGGACCGGCGGGCTGCCGCATCGCCGGAAGATCGCGCGGCGCAGCGGACGACGCGGGGCGCCGCGCAGATGGGCACCTCTCAGGCCGGAAACGGCGCGTTGCGCCGGGCGGTGGCTTTGCGGGCCACTTTGCCATTGGCCGTGCGCTCCACACGGTCCACGAACAGCACGCGGCGCGGCGCCTTGTAGGCGGCGAGATGCCCGCTGCAATGGGCGAGCACCCGATCATCGGTGAGGTCCGAATCCGGCGCGCGGACGACGAAGGCGGTGATCACGCTGACATCTTCCCGCACCCGCGTTTCCGCCACCGCCACCTCGGCGATGCCGGGGCAGTCGGCCAGCGCCTTTTCCACTTCCAACGGCGAGACGCGATAGCCCAGCGCATTCATCACGTCGTCGTTGCGGCCGTGAAACCAGAGCCAGCCGTCCGCATCGCAGGCGGCGAGGTCGCCGCCCACGAACCAGTCGCCCCGCATCACCGCCGCCTCTTCCTCCGGCCGGTTCCAATAGCCGAGCATCAGGGCCGGATCGGAGCGGTGGACCGCGAGCAGGCCGGTCTCGCCGACCGGCAACGGCGTTTCGCCGGCCTCCACCGGCAGCACCGCCACGCGTCGCCCACGCTGCGGCCGGCCGGGCGAGCCGGGGCGGATCGGTTCCCCCGGCCGGCAGGAGATGAAGGTGGAGATTTCGCTCATGCCGAGGGATTCGTAGATCCAGGTGCCGGTGGCCGCGTGCCAGTCCTCCACCAGCCGGAACGGCAGCGCCTCCCCCGCCGCCACCCCATGGCGCAGGCTGGAGAGGTCGAACGTCGTCAGGTCGCACGCCTTCAGCATCTGGCGGTAGACGGAAGGGACCGCGGCGAAAAGCGTCGCCCGCCACCGCGCGATCAAGCGCGGCCACACCGCCGGATCGCGCGGGCCGTTATAGAGGATGGAGGTCGCCCCGCAGGCCCAGGGGTCCAGCAGGCCGACGCCGAGCGTGTAGGTCCAGTTCACCGCGCCGGCATGAAGCAGAACGTCCTCCGCGCCGAGGCCCAGCCAGTCCGCATACATGGGCCGGCGTCCGAGCAGCGCGCGCTGCGCGTGCAGCACACCCTTCGGCCGGCTGGTGGTGCCCGACGTGTAGACCAGATAGGCGGGATCGTCCGGCGCCGTGGCGGCATAGGCGGCGAGCGGAGGCGTTTCGCACAGGCGGCGCACATCGTCCGGCGCCAGCACCGTCAGATGGGACAGCGCCGGTCGCTCATGGAGATGATCCGCCCCCAGGATCACCGCGACGGCGCCCGAATCCTCCACCAGGCTCAGCACCTCCTCCACCGTCAGCTGCGAAGAGGCGGGCTGCGCCACGAGGCCGGCGGCGATGGTCGCCAGAAAGGCGATGACGAAGCCCGCATCATTGCCGGAGCGGATGAGCACGCGCGCGCCGGGCGGCAAACCGAGGGTCAGCAGCCCGGCCGCGAGGCGCCGCACCGCCGCGTCCATCTGCCCATAGGTCCAGCGCTCGACCTCATCCCCCTCCCCCACCAGAAGGAGGGCGACCTTGTCGCCGTGCGCGCGGGCCTGCGCGGCGAGGCAATGCGCCGCGAGATTGAAGCGGTCTGCGGGGGCCGGGGGCGGGACAGGGTCGGGAGCAGGCACGGCGGTCTCTGGCAGCGCGGCGGTGCCGCCACAATAGCGCGGCGCGCGAAAAGATCATGCGCAACGGCCCGCTCGAATCGGCGGCCGCCGTCCGGACTGACGCCGATCGGACTGTGTCCAGGCTGCCCGGGCGCGAACGTCCACGCGACAGAGTCGAGACCGGCGGGGATCGTCGTTCGGTCGGGCGACCGCTGTGTCGGGGTGTGTCGATCACCGATCCTATAGGATTGCCGGGTCCGACACCTGCCGCCCGTGGCGGGTCGTCAGCGGCCCACGTTCCACGGATTGATGACCGCCACACCTGCGGCGTCGAACGCGCTGGTGTCGCGCGTCGCCACAGTGAAGCCCCGGGCGGCTGCGATCGCGGCGATATAGCCGTCGGGCGTCGGAAAGCCCTTCCCGGCCGCGCGCGCTTTCACGGCGAGGTCGGCATAGCGTCGTGCGGCAGCGATATCGAACGGCAGGACGCGGTCGGCGAACAGGTCCATCACCCCGTCCAGGGCCTCGGTAAGCCGGTCTTTGCGCTTGCCTGCGGGCAGCGCACCGATTCCGAACGACAGTTCGGCGATGGTGACGCTCGAGAGACAGAGCGTCTCGGCCGCCTGCTCGTCGAGCCACGCCCGCACGGCCTCGTCAGGCGCGGGCTTCATCGCCTCCGAGATGACGCTGGTGTCGAGAAGGATCATTCGAAGCTCATGGGCTCGGCGGGAGTCCTGTCGCGCGCCGGGTTGAGGGCGTCGATATCCTCATTCGTCAGGCCGAGGCGGCGGCTGCGCTCCGCGAGCGCCGTGCCGAGCCGAAGACGCGTTTCGGGGCGGACGGCGCTCTCCAGGATGTCGCGCATCTCCGCTTCGGTGCTGCGGCCATGCTGGGCCGCGCGCACCTTCAAGGCGCGGTGCGTCGCCTCGGAGAGGTTGCGGATCGTCACTGCGGGCATGATGGCACCTCCAGTAAGGCTGATTGCGTTGATATCAAAATAGGGAATTTGCCATCATCTTCAAGATGGCGGGTCGAGTGGCGATTATGCGCCGCCCGTTCCGAACCGATCGACCGGGATGCCCGTTTTGCAGGCCTTGTCGGCGATGCGCCCGGCCCAATGCCGGAGACATCAGCCCGCCGTAAGGCGCGCGGGCAGGCGGGCGGATTGGCCGATCACCAGGTCGCCGCGCAGCGTCACCACCTCGTCGGCACGGTGCACCCCGTTCATCCGGGCGTTCAGCAGGTCCAGCGCGCGCTCCATCATGTCCTCCAGCGGCTGGGCCACCGTGGTCATGCGATAGGGCGGGCGCCGGGCCGCCGCGACGCCGTCAATGCCCACCACGGAAATCTCGCCGGGCACGGCAATGCCCGCCTCCCGCAGGGCGTCCATAATGCCCATGGCGATCAGGTCGCTGACCCCGAGCACCGCGTCCGGCCGGTCCGGCGCCGGCAAAGCGGCGATGACCTGCCCCGCCTCGAAGCCCTTGGCATGGGAATTGACGCCGCCGAACCGCAGCGGCTCGGGCAGCCCCGCCGCCCGCACCCGCCGGATGAAGCCGTCCGCCCGCTCGATGCTGGTGGAGGTGGTGGGATTTCCGCTCACCACCGCGAGCCGGCGGTGACCCGCCTCGATGAGCAGGTCCGCCAGCAGGGCGCCGGCCGCGTCATTGTCGCAGGAGACGGCGCTGCCGTGCTCCCACGCCACCCGGTTCACCATGACCAGCGGCACCTGATTGTCCCGGCAGATGCGCGCGGCGCGGGACGAGAGTTCGGCCGAGGTGATGAGGCAGCCGTCCACGCGATATTGCAGCAGCGCGTCCGCGGTCGCCTGCTCGATGGGACCGGGGCCGGCATGAACCAGCAGCAGCCGCCAGCCGCGCGCCGCCGCCTGCGTCACCGCCCGCTGCATGAGTTCGGCGTAAAAGGGATTGTCCACCGGGCCCAGCACCAGCCCGATCAGGCCGCTGCTTCCGCCCACCAGCGAGCGCGCCAGAATATTTGGCGTGTATCCGACCTCCTGCGCCAGGGCGACGATGCGGTCGCGCACGTCGGGCGAGATGCGCGGGTCGTTGCGCAAGGCTCGGGAGACGGTGGAGGCGGCGACCCCTGCCGCACGGGCAAGGCTCGCCACCGTCCAACGCTCGCTTTTGGGAGGAGCGCTGGGGGGAGGCTGGCTCATGGCAGATCCATAGCGCCCCCCGCCCGCCACGACAAGATTGCGCAATCGATGGCACGCTGCATTGCAAAACAAGATCGACTTTACCTAGCGCAATTTTATGCTAACGATTGCACAACAAATGGCGGACGGTCGCGCCGGCACTCGGATGCCGGCCCCGGACGAGAAAATGGGAGGACCGGCCGGGATGACGGGCCGCACCATCACCGAGAAGATCATCGCCGCCCATTGCGCGGAGCCCGACGGCGTGCGCGCCGGTGCCATCGTCACCGCGCGGCCGGACGTGGTCCTGCTCAACGACGTGTCGGGACCGCTCGCCTTCACCCAGTTCGACGCCATGGGCGCGACCCGCCCGTTCGATCCCGCGCGCATCGTGCTGGTCGCCGACCATTTCGCGCCCGCGCCCGACATCGTGGCGGCCGGCGCCATCGCGCTGACGCGCGACTTCGCAAAGCGCCACGCCATTCCCCATTTCTACGAGCCGGGGCGCGGCGGTATCGAGCATACGCTGCTGGCGGAGCTCGGCATGATCGGCCATGGCGGCATCGTGTTCGGCGCCGACAGCCACACCTGCACCGCCGGCGCCTTCAATGCGCTCGGCATCGGCTTCGGCTCCACCGATCTCGCCGCCGCCCTCGCTCTGGGGCAATTGTGGCTGCGGGTCCCCGACAGCATCCGCGTCGTTCTCAGCGGCACGCCCGGTCCCTATGTGACCGGCAAGGACATCATCCTCGACCTCATCCGCCGCATGGGCTCGGACGGGGCCGCCGACGCCTCGCTGGAATTCGGCGGGCCGGGGCTGCGGCACCTGCCGGTCGACGCCCGCATGGCGATCGCCAACATGGCGGTGGAGGCCGGCGCCGATACCTGCGTGTTCGCGGGCGACGACCTGTCCGCCGCCGACATGGTGCGCCGGGGCATGGCGCCGGTCGCCGCCGTCGTGCCGGACGCGGACGCCGTCTATCGCGCGGTCATCGAGGTGGATCTCGACCGGCTGAGCCCGATCGTCGCCTGTCCGCCCTCCCCCGCCGCCGGCGTCCCCGTGGAGCAGTTGCGCGGCCAGAAGGTGGACCAGGTCTATGTCGGCAATTGCTCCAACGGCACGCTGACCGACCTGCGGCAGGTGGCCGACATCCTGCGCGGCCGGCGCGTCGCTCCCGGCGTGCGCATGTTGGTGGTTCCCGCCACGCAGAAGATCTGGCGCGCCGCGCTGGCCGAGGGATTGCTGGACATCCTCGCCGAGGCCGGCGCGGCCATCTCCACCCCGACCTGCGGCGCCTGCTTCGGCGGGCATATGGGCATCCTCGCCGCCGGCGAGACCGCCATCGCCACCACCAACCGCAATTATCGCGGCCGCATGGGGCATCCCGACAGCCAGGTCTTCCTCGCCAATGCCTGGGTCGCCGCGGCGGCGGCGGTGGCGGGCGAGATCGTCCCGCCCGGCGAGATCGCGGCCCGCGTCGCGACGGAGGATGCGGCATGAGCCTGCACATCGAAGGCCGCATCCATCGCTTCGGCGACGAGGTGAACACCGACGTCATCCTGCCCGGCCGCTATCTCACCCTGCGCACCCCGGAGGAGTTGGGACGCCACTGCCTGGAAGGGCTCGATCCCGGCTTCGTGGACCGCGTGGCCCCCGGCGACATCATCGCCGCCGGGCGCAATTTCGGCTGCGGCTCCTCCCGCGAGCATGCGGTCATCGCGCTGAAGGCGGTGGGCGTCGCGGCCATCGTGGTCGAGAGCGCGGCGCGGATCTTCTTCCGCAACGCGGTCAATCTCGGTTTGCCGGTCCTCGTCTGCCCGGACGCCGCGCGCGCGCTGGCGGCGGGCGAGCCGGCGCGGATCGACCTCGACCGCATGGCGATTTCACAGGGCGCCCGCCTGTGGCCGGTCCAGCCGCTCGGCGCGGAGGTCCGCGCCATTCTCACCGCCGGCGGCCTCGTGCCGCGCGTGCGCCAGGCGCTCGGCGCCTGACCCATCATCAAGAAAGGAGCCATCCATGGCCAATCCGAGCATCCGGGCCGCCCTCGCGGCGAAAGACTTCATCGTCGCTCCGGGCATTTTCGACATGATCTCGGCGCGGATCGCCGACCGCATGGGATTCAAGGCGCTCTATGCCACCGGCTACGGCACCGTCGCCTCCCATCTCGGCGTCCCGGACGCCGGCATCGCCACTTATAGCGACATGGTCGGCCGCATGAGCCGCTTCGCCCAGGGCAGCACCACGCCGGTGATCGCCGATGCCGACACCGGCTATGGCGGCCTGCTCAATGTGCGCCACACGGTGATGGGCTATGAGGCCGGCGGCGTCACCGCCATCCAGCTCGAAGACCAGGAAGTGCCCAAAAAGTGCGGCCACACGCCGGGCCGGCGCGTCATTCCCGCCCGCGACATGGCGCTGAAGATCGAGGTGGCGGCCGAGGCCCGCAAGAGCGACGACTTCCTCATCATCGCCCGCACCGACGCCCGCACCGCCCTCGGCCTCGACGAGGCGATCGCGCGCGGCCAGCTCTACCGCAAGGCCGGCGCCGACATCGTCTTCATCGAGAGCCCCGAGAGCGAGGAGGAGATGAAGCGCATCGGCGGCGAGATCGACGCGCCGCTGCTCGCGAACAATGTGGACGGCGGCGGACGCACGCCCATCCTGTCGGCCGAAAAGCTCGCTTCGTTCGGCTATTCCATCGCCATCTATCCGGCGCTCGGCTTCCTCGCCATGACCGCCGCGCTGGAGACGGCCTATGCCCATCTGCGCGCCCATGGCGACAGCGCGGGGCTGCCCGACGGCGCGCTCGCCGATTTCGGCGCCATGAACACCCTGATGGGCTTTCCGGAGGTGTGGGAGTTCGACCGGCGCTGGGCGCGCCCCGACGCGGCGGAATGAGCCCCGTGACCGCCCTCGATTTCAGCACCACGCCGCGCCTCATCCTGCGCGAAGGCGCGACCGAGGCCCTGCCCGATCTGTTCCGGCAGGCCGGCGCGCGCCATGTGGCCGTGGTGACCGATGCCGGCCTGGTGCGGGCCGGGCTGGTGGCGCCGGTCGTGGCGCAGCTGCGCGCGGCGGGCCTGGCGGTGACGGTGCATGACGCGGTGGTCGCCGATCCGCCGGAGCAGGTCGTCCTGGAAGCGGTCGCGCGGCTGCGCGCGGCCGAGGTGGATGCGGTGCTCGGTCTCGGCGGCGGCAGCGCGATGGATACGGCCAAGCTCGTCGCCTATCTCCTGCGCAGCCCCGCCCCGCTGGCGGAGCTGTACGGCATCGGCCGCGCGCAGGGTCCGCGCCTGCCGCTCCTCCTCGCGCCGACCACCGCCGGCACGGGATCGGAGGTGACGCCGATCGCCATCGTCACCACGCCCGGCGACGAGAAGAAGGGCGTGGTCTCCGCCCGCCTGCTGCCGGACGTCGCGGTCCTCGACCCGCTGCTGACCCTCGGCCTGCCGCCGGCGGTGACGGCGGCGACCGGCATCGACGCCATGGTGCACGCCATCGAGGCCTTCACCAGCGCGCGGCTCAAGAACCCGGTGTCGGACGTCCTGGCCAAGCAGGCGCTGGCGCTGTTGTCCGCCAATCTGCCGAAGGTGCTGGCCGATGGCGGGAACGTTGCGGCGCGGGGCGACATGCTGCTCGGCTCCTGCCTCGCGGGCATGGCGTTCGCCAATGCGCCGGTGGCGGCGGTGCACGCCCTCGCTTATCCGCTGGGCGGGCGCCACCACATCCCGCACGGCCTCTCGAACGCGCTGATGCTGCTGCCGGTCCTGCGCTTCAACCTCGCCGCCGCGGCGCCGCTTTATGCCGAGCTGGCGCCCTGCGTGGGCGCGCCGCGCGCGGAGGCCGGCGCCTTCCTCACCGCCATCGAAAAGCTGGTGGCCGGCTGCGCCATGCCCAAGCGCCTGCACGAACTCCAGGTCCCCCGCGAGAGCCTGCCGCAGCTGGCGCGGGACGCGATGCAGCAGCAGCGGCTGCTCATCAACAATCCCGTCCCCCTCACCGAGGCGGACGCGCTGCGCCTGTACCAAGACGCCTATTGATCAAAAACGGAGGAGGACACACGCCATGGAACACAAAATCGACCGCCGCACCTTCGGTGCGCTTCTCGCCGGCCTCGCCGCCGGCCCCACCTTCGCGGCCAAAGCGGCGTTCGCCGCCGAGGACGCCACCGCCTGGCCGACGCGCCCGGTGCGCCTAGTGGTGCCGTTCGGCCCCGGCGGCGCGGTGGACACGTTGTGCCGGGCCTTCGGGCAGCGCTTTGCGGAATTCGCCAACGGCCAGCCGCTGGTGATCGAGAACCGCTCGGGCGCCGGCGGCCTCGTCGCGGGCTCGTTCGTCGCCGGCCAGGCGCCGGACGGCTACACCCTGCTCGCCGCCGACATCGGCGCCAATGCGATCGGCAAGGAGCTGAATCCCAAGGCCAATTACGACCCGATGACGGCGTTCACGCCGATCATCCAGCTCGCCAACCTCAATGCGGTCCTGGTGGAGAATCCGAACGTCGCGCAGAAGACCGTGCAGGAGATCATCGCCACCGCGAAGAAGGACCCGAACGGCTTCACCTATTCCTCGGCGGGCGTCGGCAATGGCAGCCACCTGTTCATGGCGCTGCTGGAGCGCGACGCGGGCATCCGCATGGTCCATGTGCCCTATCGCAGCGGCGCCGAGACGGTGCTGGCGGTGGTGCGCAACGAGGCGCAATTCTGCTTCCCGACCTTGTCCTCGGCCTTGCCGATGATCAAGACCGGCGGCGTGCGGCCGGTGGCCTTGGGGGCCGGCCCCTCGCCGATCCTGCCCGGCGTGCCGCTGATGCGCGACATCCTGCCCGGCTTCGAGGTGGCGATCTGGTACGGCGTCGCCGCCCCCGCCGGCATGGACGGCGCGCTGGCGGACCGCGTCAATGCGGTCTTCAACAAGATCGCCGCGCTGCCGGAGATCCGCAAGATGGTGGAGGACGTGCAGGGCGGCGTCGTGGTCGGCGGCTCGCGCCAGCAATTCGCCGCCTTCATCAAGCGCGAATATGACCGCTGGACCCCGGTGATCCGCGGCGGCGGCATCCGCGTCGAGTGATCCCGAGCCCCCGCAGGCGCCGGCACGCGGGGGGCGATGCCGGCGCCCGATGCGGCGGCGACCTGATCCGTCCGCGCGGGGGCGCGGACGGATCAGGCGGAACGGGGCGAGGCTGAAGGGAAGGATGCGGAAGTATCACGCCGATCCGATAATGCCAGTCATTTACGGGTCCAGGGCCTACCATATTCATCCTGATCCGCCCTATTTAAGATCAGATATCTGCTCCCAAATCGGATCGGCGCTTGACGTAAGTTCATCGAGAACCTTTTGCATCCTGGCGGTTTGCGACCTATCTGGGCTGTAAATCTTACCTTCATCACCCGCATGAGTACTGAGAAGCCCTTCACGCTCCATCATATTTAGTATCTTATTAGATAAGCTCTTGGCAGCAATTTTGCCCAAACCTCTGAGGAGAGCCTCCTCTTTTCTACCGGCTCCCTTTTGGAAAAAGGTTTTACGAACTATCGTAGTGAAAATCTCCTGGGAAGGCTTCAGACCAATTTTTTTAATTCGAGAGACGTTAGCGACTGAATCGTAATTAGCAGCTTTCATTCGACGTATCCAAGGAGGTAGTGCCGTAGCAGCAGATACGCCGGTTACTCTGTCCGCAGAGCTATCTTCGATTTGGATGTTAGTAGCCGATTTAACTGGGAGCGCAATTTCGTTAAAAATCGAGTGCGTGATCTTCAAATTTGAAATACCTCTTTCATCGAGCGGAAGAAGGGAGAAGTACCCACCTTCGATCTCAATGCCTTCGAAATCGAAACTTCTTTCATTTTCTCTTAATAGAGCTCCCACAAGGTCGCTTGCGAGAATGGTGTTTCCAAATTTCAAAGCTTCTTTAGAAAGATACAATTTACCCGCCTCTGAAAGCGTCATATCGTTTGCTAGGACTCTCTGGCCTAGGTCCTCCAATGGATTGAGCCAATTAGATATTCCAGCCGCCATAACGTCAGCATCATTGTGCAAATTGATACGTGAAATGTCCTTTGCTCTTAAGCCATCTAAGATATAGAGATCGACAAACTGGCGATCATTCGATTCAACTCCAACCCGTCCTAGGCTTGGAAGCCTTTGCAACATTATCGACGCTTCCTCGATAGGCGCCGCCCCGGTTGCAAACTCGAAAGCAGATTGTAGTTCAGCCAAAGAGATAGGACCAACGTTAGCGCCTTTGATCCGCGTAAGCCGGGCCAAGCGCACAAAAATCCGCATTATTGTTTCTGGATCGAATGAAATATTTATATTTGCGTCTCTCTTGCAAAGAATATCAATAAAATGATTCCAAAATGAAATTTCATTCCCCTCTTCACCAAACATTTCTGCCATTTGATCATCTGCAAGGTCACTGATCGTCTGGCAAATGAGAGGTCTCCTAGGGAGCCAAGGAGGAACATCAACACTAATGTTTCTTTTGTGAAAATACTCAAGAAGCTCTGTGTCACTAAATTCCGACTTAGAACGAACGACTACAACGCTTTTAGGGTCCATGCCCAAGGCGTTAAATAGCTCGGAAACGTCAGAAAAATAATGCTCACGACCGGCAACCAATGTTCCACCACCGTTATGTCGAACGATATCCTTTACACCTTCTAGCGACTTTGATCGAATTAATCGCAGCTTATCTCCGTCATTACTCCAAGCTTGAGAGCCAATTTCGTCGAAACCATCAAGTAGAAATACAAGAGAATTAGCCCGCAACGCCCTTATTGCGCCGGCCTCCATTTGATCAAGACCAAGATCATGGAAATGTCGACGAATCATTTCACCACGCTCGCGAAGCCCCCATGATTTCCTTAAATCAATAGCAATTGGATGGCAGAAATCCATGATTGCGGACTGACCTAAATCTCTAAAAACTTCACGGATACACCGACTTTTTCCACTTCCGTATTCACCTAGAAGTATAACATTCTTTCCTTGCCGCAAGAAATTGGCTATCTCCTTCGAGGAAATATCAGAATGCTTACCCTCGACCAGGTATCTTACGGGCACATAATCAGTTTTGTCTGTTTCGCCTGTTACGGGATTTATAGCACTGCCAAATGGAGCTAAGCTTCTTGTGAAAAAATAAGTTTCAAAATCAAAGAATTGCTTCCTGAAATCATCCAAACACATGACTCTTATGTTATGTTGCTCAGCAAGCTCGAACATAGCTTGTGTTGGTGTGTTCTCAAGGATGCAAAAGCAGCGAGCTAGAATACCCTTGTTAAACGCTGCAGATTTTGCAGCTGCGAGCTTTGTTATGTCATCTCTAATTTTTGCAAGATTTCTTTCGGTCGTTATCTCCACAAAAAAATAAAGCTCTCCGTCTAATACGGTGACGCCGTCGAGATTCACACCAGCAATTCGTTTGGGAACACACGGCCGGCCCCAAATATATCCAGCAATTTCCCGAACACGATCCTCGAACGAAGCCCAATCTTTTTTCTTGCTCATTGGATTCACTTTCAGACGCCACCGGGGCCTAAATATTCAAATGTATGCCCAAGCCTATAGCCATTCGGACGGTGCCGTGAAGTCCCTGGCCCGGTATCACCTGGGTTGTCTTGACATTTTTTAACACGTTTTCAACGGTCAGCCCCCCTGCGACCTGGAAGAGGGCCCAATGGCGGTGTTTTGCCCGCCTGAAGTCTCAGGACCAGAACCGCGGCCTTCAGGTGATCCAAGCGCGTCACGCTAGAGTGCAGAGGGATGAGGTGCTTGCCGACCCCGTCAGGGGGAGCGTCCGCCTTCTGGACCGTGACGCCGGCCGCCGGCGCCCCGATGAACGTCGCCATGTCGACACCTTGAGGGATCCGCTGGATCGACCGCCTCGGGCGTCGAAAAAATCCAGCACGCGCCGGTAGGTGGACAGATAGTCCGCGGTGTCGCGGAAGGCGGTGTCCGCCTCGCGCATTTCGGCGTCCAGCGTGTAGCCGCGATGGGCCTCGTCGACGATGATGAGGTCGTATTGGCCGGGGGTGGGCCGCCCTGCCCCGTCCTCGCCGTCCAGAATCCGCCGCGCCAGCGCCTGCACGGTCGCCACCTGGACGCGGTCCTCCGGATCGGGCGTCTTCTTGCCCAGCGGGGCGACATTATAGGTCTGCGCGAAGGTCAGTAGGCCTTCGAGTTCCGTGGTCTGCAGCGCCGCCTCGGTCTGTTCGCCCAAAGCGGTGCGGTCCACCAGGAACAGGATGCGGCGGAACCGCCTCGCCTTCAGCAGCCGGTACATCAGGGCGATGCAGGTGCGCGTCTTGCCGGTCCCGGTCGCCATCGCCACCAGAGTGTCCCGCTGGCCGCGGGCGATCGCCGCCTCCACCGCCGCGATCGCGTCCTGCTGGTAGGGCCGCAGGCCGGACGCGGCGAACGGCTCCTCGCGCAGCTCCTGGACGCTGTCGACGAGCGACTGGGCGAGCTTGGCCTCGAGGTCCGCCGGGCTGAACCATTCGGGCAGGGCCGCCGGGATGTTTGTGCCGGCCCGCGCGTCCCAGAACCAGATCCCCGAGCGGGTCGCCAATTGGCGGACATAGGGCCGGCCGTTGGTCGCGAAAACGAACGGCACGTGATACGTGCAGAAGTGCTGGAGATAGGGGCTATCAAGGTCCCGCTCGGCCGGTGATAGGCGGATGTCGCGGGCATAGCGCTTGGCCTGTTCGAGCGCCGCCGGCACGTCCGCAGCCTGCCGCTTCGCCTCCACCACGCCGACGCATATGCCTTTGACGAACAAGGCATAATCCACCGGGCCGCTGGCCGTGGGCCATTCCGCGATGGCCATGTTCCGGTCCGCGGCGGGGCGCGCGCCGAGGCCATGGCGCAGCGACCCCGAATCCGCCTCCCACCCCGCCCCCGCCAACTGCGCGTCGATCACCGCCCGGGTGTCGGCCTCGTCGACCTTGATGCGGGTCGCGGCGCGCTCCCCGGCGGTTCGATATATCTCCGCGTTTGCAGCCACATGCGGCCGCTCGGCGGCGGTCTGGAGCAGCGCCAGAGCGGCCTCCGCCGCGACGCGTTTGCGCTCGGCCTCCGCCGCCAGCGCCTCCCAGACGGCGCGCTCTTCGGCCTCGCGCGCCAGCCGCGCCGCCAGGGTCTCGTGCCGCTGCGATTGCGCCTCCGCCTCGCGCTGCGCCCGCGCCGCGGCGTCTTCGCTCGCCTGGAGGCGCCGCGCCAGCGCCGCCAGCTCATCCTTCAATCCCTCTGTTGGATCAATAGGTTGGGGCGGCGGCACGAAGGCGCCGGGATCGAATTCCGGCGCCCCGCCATAGGTCCGATGGAACCACGCCCCGAGCTCGGCGGCCAGCTTGAGCGCCGCCAGCGCCTGGGCGTGGGTACCGGCATTTTCGTGTGCCGCCGCATTCCCGAGCCTGCGAATATGATGAAAAACATCCGCTGCCGCCCGCGGCAGGATCCGCTCGGCCTCGAGCCTGCGGACCATCTCGTCGAAGCGCTCCCGCGCATCCAAGTAAGCCGCGTTTTTTGCGGCGACCGTCTTGGCGAGCAGCTCGGCAAACTGCCGGAGCTTGATCAGCGCCGTCGCCGGGTCGTCTCGAAAATAGCGCTCCGCCAGCGCGCCGAGCCGCACGAAGTGCCCGCCATGCCGTTCTAAAAACGCAAAATTCGAGCGCGCCACGTCCTATGATCCCCCGGCTCATAAGAACTATTTCCGATGCACGCGACGAGGGCAATAGGCGTCCGGTGCACGACACCGTTTCGCGGGGAACGACAGCACGGTATCTTGAGACGGCCTCAATCGAGGAGTGGCGGAGACGGAGGGATTCGAACCCTCGAGACCCTTTTGGGGGTCTGCTCATTTAGCAAACGAGTGCCTTCAGCCTCTCGGCCACGTCTCCACTGCCTCTCCTATGCCGAACCGGAGGCGGCTTGGCAAGGTTCTGCGGACAGGGTCAGCTGCCGGCATAGGACTTTTCCTCGACGATCGCCGATCCGACCGCACGGTTGATGTCCTTCTTCAAAGCGGCACGCCGGTCGTTGGTGACATAGACCGCGCGGGCCAGCGCGACGAACCGCGCATCGAATCGTTGCTCCCGCTCCAGCACGCGGATCTCATCCTCGATGTCCCAGAGCGCGGCATTGACCGCCTTCAGCGCCTCGGCCAGCGCGGCGACGGTGCCGAGCCCGTGGACCTCGCGCAAGGCGGCGAGCGCGTCGAGTTCATGCACCACGTTCGCGCGTTTCGCCGGATCGCTGATGCGCTCGGCCTTGATCTCCAGGATGGTGATCTTGTCGATCAGTTCACCGGCCGAGATCGGCGCGAGGATTTCCATCCCGCCTGCACTCACGTCCGCTCTCCCGCCTCATCGGCCGTCCCCGTCTGCGGGGTGCCGCCGTCCGCTGGGGTGGCGGCCGCCGCGGCGCGGCGCCTGACCATCTCGGCGATGGTTTCGAACACGCCGTCCCACATGCCGGGCTTCGCCTGGCGCACCAGAGTGAGCGCAGGATAGAACACGCTCGCCTCCCCTTCCCGCCCCCAGCGCCAATCCGGCACCGCCTTCAGCGCAACGATGGCGGGCCGCGCCAGCGCGCCGGCGAGATGCGCCATCGACGTATCGGTGGTGACCACCGCGTCGAGGTGCTGGAGCAGGGCGGCGGTGTCGAGAAACGCCCCATCGGCGTCGAAATCCGCATCGAGCCGCAGGATCTTGCCTTTGAACGACACAGTGTCGACCTGCTCGGCGCCGGCATTGCGCTGGATCGCCACCAGCTTTACGCCCGGCAAGGCGGCAAGCGGCGCGAACGCCTGGAGCGGGGCCGAGCGGCCGACGTCGAGGTCGCGGCGCGTGCTGCCCTGCCAGGTGATGCCGATCACCAGATCGCCCGCCTCGCGCACATGGCGCCATTGGCGCACACGATCGGGATCCGCCGAGAGATAGGGGGTGGAAGGCCAGAGGGCCGGGTCGGCGGCGAGCAAATGCGGCAGGCTGCCGAGCGGCACCCAGCGCAGGCCTGGCGCCGACAGGTCGAGCCCGGCGAGATCCGAAACGACCGAAACACCGGGATGCAGCCGGCCCATCAGCGGCACCAGAGGCGCGCTGACCTGGAAGGTCACGGAAAAGCCGCGCTCGGCCAGAAGCGGCACCAAGCGCGCGAATTGGATCGCATCGCCGAACCCCTGCTCTCCGAGCACGACGAGATGGTCGGGCGTCTCGCTGCCGTCCCAGCGCTTGAACGGCAGCGGGACATAAGTCGGCGGTACGATGCGCGCGCGGGCCTCATAGCCTTCCCAGCCGCGCACCCAATGGCCGGTCGCCAGATCCTCCATTCCGCGATGGAACACCGCATCGGCGTGCATCGGGTCGAACTTCAACGCCCGCTCGATCACCGGTCGCATCTCACCCATGCGACCGAGATCGGCCAGGATGTATGATCGCGCCACCGCCGCCTCGATATGGCGCGGGGCGAGCGCGAGTGCGGCGTCGATATCGGCCAGCGCGCCGTTCGGATCGCCTGCCGCCCGCTTCGCCTCGCCCCGCTCATAGAGTGCCCCGACCAAGCGCGGATCGAGGGCCAGGGCAGCGTCGCATTGAGCGATCGCCTCCGGCAACACTTCGAGGCGGCGCAGCACCTGGGCGTAGGGCACACGGATGTCGGGCCGCATCGGCGCCGCATCGACCGCCTGCGCGAACGCCTCGCGTGCGCCGGGGAGGTCGAGCACGGCAAACCGCGCCTGGCCGAGAAGGGACAAGGCGTCCGGGTCGCGCGGCGCAGCCTCGAGGGCCTTCTGCGCCGCCGCGACCGCGCCGGCATTGTCCCGCATTTCGAGCAGCAGGCTGCCTTTGTTCACCTGATGCCACGGCATCCAGGGCTGAAGCGCGATCAGCCGGTCGAAATCCGCCAGCGCCTCGGAATACAACTTCAGCCGCGCCAGCGTGACGGCGCGGTTGGCGAGGGCTTCGACGGACCGCGGATCGAGGTCCAGCGCGCGGCTATAGCGCGCGGCCGCCTCCTTGAACCGACCGAGCGCGGTCAACGCGTTGCCGGCCTGGAAGTGCGCCTCGGCGAAGGCCGGCGCGTGCTTCGCCACCTTGTCGAACTGGGCGAGCGCCTTCTCCGGCTGCCCGGCAGCCTGGAGGACGACGCCGAGCAGAAGCACGGCGTGGGGATCCTGCGGCGCGAGGGTGGCAGCGGAGCGCGCGCTGTGTACCGCGTCCTTTCCACGGCCGATCTGGAGCAGCGCCATCGCCAACATGCGATGCGCATCCGCAAAACCGGGATGCGCCGCCGTGACGCGACGAAGCCCGTCGATCGCAGCCTCCGACTGCCCGGCGCGATGCAGGGCGGCAGCCTCGGCCAGGAGGGCACGCGGATCGGGCGGCATGGGCAGTCGGCTCCTTTATCGGGGCCGCCTGTCTAGCTCCTTGCACGCTGGCCGAAAAGGACCTTCTGCGCGTCTTTATCTTGGGAGAGGTCGAGCTTCTGGCGTTCTTCGGCATTCACCTGCAGGCCGCGCTGAACGGCGGGCCGGGCCAAGACCGTGTCGAGCCAGCGTTTGAAGTGCGGGAATTCCTCAATTTTCTGGCCCTGCCGCTCCCAGAGCTTGGCCCAACCGACACAGGCGATGTCGGCGATCGAATAATCGCCGGCAAGGAATTCGTGATCCTTAAGGCGGGTGTTCATGACGCCGTAGAGCCGATGCACCTCGTTGGTATAGCGCTCGATGGCATAGGGGATCTTTTCGGGGGCATAGATGCGGAAATGGTGCGCCTGCCCCGCCATCGGCCCAAGGCCGCCCATCTGCCAGAACAGCCATTCGTCGACCGCAACCCGAGCCCGCTCGTCAGACGGATAGAAGAGCCCGGTCTTCCGCCCGAGATATTGCAGGATCGCACCGGATTCGAACACCGAGATCGGGGCTCCGCCGGGCCCATCCGGATCGACGATCGCCGGCATTTTGTTGTTCGGCGAAATGGCCAGAAATTCCGGCTTGAACTGCTCGCCCTTGCCGATATTGACCAGCTTGACCTCGTAGGGAAGAGCACATTCCTCCAACATGATGCTGATTTTCCAGCCGTTGGGCGTCGGCCAGTAATAGAGCTCGATGGGCTGTTGGGCTTCGGGCATGTCCGCACCTCCCGTCCTGCCGGTCCGGCGCCGGCGAAGGGCGATACAGGTATTCCTGCTTCCCCGGAACGGCAAGTCGGTCATTGCGTAATCGCCCGCCCCGCCGGCTCTCGGCGATCCCGCGGCCGCCTGGCCGCATCCCACAGGGATCAAATTGCCGGCATGCGACCCTGAGCTGCGAATATTTTCGCGCACGTTCTACTAAAGTCTATTGCCCTCTCGGCATCCCGTAGCGTCTTCTTTGCGGGCAATGTGGGTTTGGTGCGCCAACACCATCGTCACTCCCGATAAGCGGAGGGCGGCCTACAAGGGAGGAAAACCATGTCGAACACGCACGACGGTGCGCGCCCGAGCCGGCGCGCCTTCATGACGACGGCGGCGGTCGCCGCCGGAGCCACCGCGATCGCCGCACCCGCGGTGCACGCTCAGGCGCCGGTCAAGCTGAAGTTCCAGTCCACTTGGCCGAACAAGGACATTTTCCACGAATTCGCCGGGGACTTCGTCCGCTATGTGAACACCATGGCCGGCGGCCGGGTGGAAGTCGAACTTCTCGCCGCGGGCGCGGTGGTTCCCGCTTTCCAGGTGCTCGACGCCGTATCGTCGGGGATTATCGACGGCGGACACGGCGTCTCCGCTTATTGGTACGGCAAGAACAAGGCCTTCTCTTTGTTCGGTACCGCACCGGCTTTCGGCTGGGACGCCGACGAACTGCTCGGCTGGGTACGCTATGGCGGCGGCCAGCAACTCTATGACGAACTAACCCAACAGATCCTGAAGCTGAACGTGGTCGGCATGCTCACCGGCCCCATGCCGAGCCAGCCGCTTGGTTGGTTCAAGGCGGAGATCAAGAGCCCCGACCAACTGAAGGGTATGAAATACCGGACGGTCGGCCTCGGCGCCGACGTGTTCAAGGAAATGGGCGTGGCCGTGACCATCGTCCCCGGAGGCGAGATCGTTCCGGCCATGGATCGCGGCCTTTTGGAGGGGGCGGAGTTCAACAATCCGTCCTCGGACCTTGTGCTCGGCTTCCCCGACGTTTCCAAGGTCTACATGATCCAGAGCTACCATCAGGCCCTCGAATGCTTCGAGATCCTGTTCAACAAGACGAAGTTCGACGGTCTGCCGAAGGACGTGCAGGCGATCA
This sequence comes from Aquabacter spiritensis, assembly GCF_004346185.1. Classification (GTDB taxonomy): domain Bacteria; phylum Pseudomonadota; class Alphaproteobacteria; order Rhizobiales; family Xanthobacteraceae; genus Aquabacter; species Aquabacter spiritensis. The sequence continues at coordinate 102,243 of NZ_SMAI01000006.1, forward strand.
TCAAGGGTGCGGCGGACGCGGCCTCCTCGGACATGATGTGGAAGGCGCAAGACCGCTATTCCAAAGACCTCGAGGCCATAAAGGCCCGCGGCGTAAAGGTCTATCCGACGCCGAAGCCGGTTCTGGAGGCCCAACTCACTGCCTGGGACAAGGTGATCGCCAATCTGTCCGCAGACCCCTTCTTCAAGAAGGTGGTCGACAGCCAGATGGCTTGGGCCAAGCGCGTCGTCGGGTTCCGGCTGCAGTACGAGCCGGACAGCGCGTTCGCCTACAACCACTTCTTCCAGAAGGCGTGAGCGCCCGGCGCATCACGTATGCAGGCGTCCTTCAGCATGGCCGGGCTTGTCCCGGCCATGCGCGCGAAGAGCCACCACACCCAGAGCACGCGCCGATCAGCTCGTATCGCAAGCCGATCGGAAAACGCCTTCTCTAACAAATGATTAGGGACTAATCCGATCAGGTCGATTCAACCTGATCGGATCAGGCTCGAATGGCATGAGGCGGCGACGCCTGGGTTCGGGCGATCTGGCCAAGCGGCCCGACGCATCGGCCCCGGCAAACGTCGCCCGGAAGGGGAAACGCTGGACCCGTATCCGACCGCGCGCCGGACGGACCGTGCGCCCCCTCGTTCGATCACGCTCTCCGAGGGGCCGGCATGCAACGATTCCTTCTCGCTATCGACCGCCTGAATACGTTCATCGGCAAGCTGTTTGCCTGGGTGATCGTGATCCTCACGTTGGCCATCTGCTACGAAGTCTTCTGCCGCTATGTGCTGCGCGCACCGACGTCTTGGGCCTACGACGTGTCCTACATGCTGTACGGCACGCTGTTCATGATGGCGGGCGCCTACACCTTATCGCGCAACGGCCATGTGCGGGGCGACTTCCTCTATCGCAATTGGCCGCCGAAGCGGCAGGCTGCGGTCGATCTCGTCCTCTATTTCCTGTTCTTCTTCCCCGGCATCATCGCGCTTGTTTATGCCGGATGGGGCTATTTCCGGCTGTCCTGGCTTCTGAACGAACATTCTTCCTTCTCGCCCGATGGACCGATGATCTGGCCCTTCAAGGGACTGATCCCGCTGACGGGTGTGCTGATGTTCCTCCAGGGCGTGGTGGAGGTGATCCGCTGCGTGATCTGCCTGCGCACCGGAACCTGGCCCGAGCGGCTGCACGATGTCGAAGAGATGGAAAAGCTCATTCTCGAGGAAGCGGCCAACAAGGCCGATGCCGAAGCCATCGGCAAGGGAGCCCTGTGATGTTCTTGTCGGATCCCGCCCTCGGCATTCTCATGCTGGTGATGTTCCTTGCGTTTCTGATGCTCGGATTTCCCATCGCCTTCACGCTCATGGCGCTGGGTGTCGGCTTCGGCTACTTCACCCGCGGCGACACGGTGTTTCAGCTGTTCGTGCAGCGCACCTACAGCGTGATGGCGAACGACGTCCTGATCTCGATCCCGCTCTTCCTTTTCATGGGCTATGTGGTCGAGCGCGCGAACATTCTCGACCGCCTGTTCCGCGCGATCCAACTCGCTGCCGGCTGGATGCCGGGTTCGCTTGCGGTCGCCACCCTGATCACCTGCGCGATGTTCGCGACCGCGACAGGCATCGTCGGCGCGGTCGTGACCTTGATGGGCCTCCTCGCCTTCCCGGCCATGCTGCGCGCCGGCTATGACACGCGTCTCGCGGCCGGCGTCGTCTGTGCCGGCGGCTGCCTCGGCATCCTGATTCCGCCGAGCGTCATGCTGATCCTGTACGGTGCCACCGCCGGCGTGTCGGTGGTGAAGCTCTATGCCGCCGCTTTCGTGCCCGGCCTGATGCTCGCGGGCCTCTACACCCTTTACGTGGTGGTGCGGGCGATGCTGAACCCCGCTCTGGCGCCGAAATTGCCGCCGGCCGAGCGGGCCTCCTCGGTCGGCGAGATCATCTTCGCGCTCGCGACCTCCTTCTTTCCACTGGCCATCCTGATCTCCAGCGTCCTCGGCGCCATCGTGTTCGGCCTCGCAACGCCGTCGGAGGCGGCAGCGATCGGCGCCGCCGGCGCGATCCTCCTCGCTGTGATCTATCGCAGCTTCTCCGTCACCAAATTGAAGGAGAGCGTGTTTCTCACCGCGCGGGCCTCTGCCATGGTGTGCTGGCTGTTCGTCGGCTCGGCCGTGTTCTCGGCGGTGTTCGCCCTGCTCGGCGGCCAGCAGGTGGTGGAGAATTTCGTCCTCTCGCTCAATCTGGGCCCAATCGGGTTCCTGATTCTCACCCAGGCCATCATCTTTGTCCTCGGCTGGCCATTGGAATGGACCGAGATCATCGTCATTTTCCTGCCGATCTTCCTGCCGCTGCTGGACAATTTCGGCGTTGACCCGATCTTCTTCGGGGTCCTGGTCGGCCTCAATCTACAGACCTCCTTCCTGTCCCCGCCGGTCGCCATGGCACCCTTCTACCTGAAGGGCGTCGCGCCTAAGAACGTCTCCATCGAACAGATCTTCTCGGGCGTGATGCCCTTCCTCTACATCGTCATTCTGTCCATGATTCTGCTCTATCTTTTCCCGGGCATCGCGCTCTGGCTGCCGAACGCCCTCTATGGATAAGACGCATGGCGATCCACGGCACGACCGACCTGTTCACCATCGGCTATGAGGGCACGACTCCCGGCGTCTTCCAGGAGAACCTCAGCCGGGCCCAAGTCGACCTTCTCGTCGACGTTCGGGCGGTTGCCGCCTCGCGCCGGCCGGGCTTCTCGAAGGGCGCCCTATCGGCAAGCGTGTCCGCACACGGCCTCGCTTATGTCCATTTGCGGGCGCTCGGGACACCAAAGGAGGGGCGCCTCGCGGCGCGCTCGGGCGACCATGCCGGGCTGATGCGGATCTACAACGCCCATCTTGAGACCCCGGCCGCGCGCGAGGCGCTCGACGAGTTGACCGCTCTGGCACGCTGTCGGCGCATCTGCCTCATGTGCTACGAGCACGATGTCACCGGCTGCCACCGGCTGCGACTGGCGGAAATCCTGTCCGAGCGGCTCGGAATCACGCCGGACCATCTGGCACCGCAGCCGTTCTGACGCGCGGCCGTTCCGGAGCCATCTCGAAGGCGCTTCATTCCTCTCCCGAGGCGGCGCGTGCGGCCGCGAGCGCTGCGGGGGTGTCGACGTCGAGGTGAGTGCCCTCCCCCGCGACCTCGACTTCGAAGACCGCCTCGGCATGGGCCGCGATCAGCGCGCGGGCGCCGATATCCCCTTCGAGCGCCGACAGGGCAGCGAAGAAGCGGCGCGACCAGAGCACGGGATTGCCGCGCCGTCCGCCTGCGACCGGGACCACGATCAGGCGCCCCTCCACCGGAGAGAAGGCGGCGATCAGCCGGTCGATCGTCTCCGCTTCGAGCAGCGGCATGTCGCCGAGCATGACCAGGGCACCGGCCGCTCCCTCGGGCACCGCCGCAATGCCGGCGGCGAGCGAGGTTGCAAGCCCCTGAGCATAATTGGGATTGGCAATGGGGATGACGTCGAGCCCCCCGAGCGCACGCACGACCTCGGCCCCCTCGTGCCCGGTCACCACGATGACCGGCTCGGCGCGGCTCGCAAGAGCGGCCTCCGCGACCCGCCGCACCACCGGGCGGCCCCCGATTTCGGCGAGAAGCTTGTTCGGCCCCCCCATGCGCGTGCCGCGACCGGCGGCGAGTACGACGGCGGCTATCTGCGGCTCGGGCAGGATTTTGGCCGGCGCGGGTTCCTCCTCGCGCGGCTGCGGGCGGGTGACGATCTCGCCGATCAGGCCGCCGGAGCCCATCCGGGCGATATCCCCCGAGGTCACGGGAATATCGGCCAGCAGGCGTGCCAGGATGAAGTCGAAGCCGTTTTCCTTCGGGCTGCGGGCGCAGCCGGGGGCGCCGATGACCGGAAGATCGCCGAAAAATCCCAGCATGAGGAGATTTCCGGGATCCACCGGCATGCCGAGCCGCTCGACCCGCCCGCCCACCGCTTCCAGGGCGGCGGGAATGACGTCGCGACGGTCGGCAATGGCGGATGCACCGAACACGAGAATGAGGTCCGCACCTTCGTCTCGCGCGGCCCGGAGCGCCGCCTCAAGCGCCCGGCCCTCATGGGGGATCCGCACGTCGGAAGCGACGTGCCCGCCGAGCCTGGCAAGCCTTTCGCCCGTCACGCGAATGGTTTTCTCCACCACTTTCTCGGCGAGCCCGGAAAGCCGGGTCGAGACGACCGCGATCTTCGTACGGCGAAACGGCTGCACCCGCACCAGCCCCGCCGCCCGCGCGGCCGCATGGGCGAGCAGCATCTCGGGCACCGCATAGGGAATGATCTTGACCGTCGCCACCAGATCCCCCACGGCGACGGGCCTGAAGGCGGGAAGGGTCGCAAGCGTGATCGCCTCGTCCACCAGATTGAACGCGTCCACCGCCCCGGCATCGACCATCAGCACACCAGCCGCGGTCGCATGGAGATTGGCGCGGCCGGTAAACGGGGCGGCGACGCGCGTGCCGGATCCGGAGCAGGCCGCGGCGAGCCGAAATGCGGCCGCGTCCTCGTCAACGTCGCCCGGCTCAAAGAGCGCGACTGTGACGTCTTGCGCGCCCGCGGCGGCAAGGGCGTCCAGCTCCTCGGCCCCAAGCCGCGTTCCCTTGCGGACCACGACGCCGTTGGTCTTGACCGAATGCGCGGCGATCGCGCCGCACGCCTGTGCGAGCGGAACCGGGCCGAACCTCACGCCGCGGCCTCGGGGCGCACCATCGCCGGCCCGTCTTTGCGAAGAGCGCCGATCACCTCGGCGAGGATGGCCACGGCGATCTCGCCGGGGCTGACCGCGCCGATATCGAGCCCGATCGGGGCATGGATGCGGTCCAGCGCCGCGGATCCGAGCCCGCGCGCGGACAACCGCTCCAGCCGCTTGGCATGGGTGCGGCGCGAGCCGAGCGCGCCGACATAGAAGCAGCCTGCATTCAATCCGGCCTCCAGCGCAGGCTCGTCGATCTTCGGATCGTGTGTCAGCGCAATGAGGGCGGTGAAAGGATCGAGACCAACCTCCGGCAAGGCCTGATCCGGCCATTCCGCGATCACCCGCACGTCGGGAAAGCGTTCGGCCGTGGCGAAGGCGGTGCGGGGATCGATGATGACCATGTCATACCCGGCCACCCGCGCCAGCGGCGCCAGAGCTTGCGAGATATGCACGGCGCCAATCACCGCAAGCCGGGGCGGCGGCACCTCGACGGTGAGGAAGGCGCGGTCCGCGTCTTCGCCCACCGCGCCACTTTTTCCGGTGCGCAGCGCCTTGCGCAGGTCCGCCGACAAAGGATCGGCGGCCAGGGTCTCGGGCGTCACGAGGCGCTGCGCGCCGGTGGCGAGCTGGGTGACGAGTATGGCCGGCCGACGGGCCGCGCGCTCCGCCATCAGGCGGGAAAGGAGATCCAGCCGCATGGCGCTAGTCCACCCGCTCCACATAGACGCGGATCGCTCCGCCGCATGACAGCCCCACACGCCATGCGGTCTCGTCCGCGACACCGAACTCCAGGATGCGTGGGGTGCCGCTCGCGATCACGTCGGCAGCCTCGCTGACGACCTCACCCTCGACGCACCCGCCCGAAACCGAGCCGAGGAAATTGCCCTCCGCATCAATAACGAGATGGCTACCGACCGGGCGGGGCGCGGAACCCCAGGTTTCGAGCACAGTGGCGAGCGCGACCGCCCGTCCCTCGCGGCGCCAGCGCAGCGCCGCCTCCAATACGTCGTCTTCGGTCGACAGCATGGTCTTCTCCCTGGTCGGGGCCTGCTTTGCACCAGCGTCCCACCCTCTATATAGGAGCGCGCGCCGGGCCGGGAATTGCCGAAGGTCCGCATCTTTGTCCCGGGAACCCGCAATGTCCACGCTGCGCACGGCCGACGATCTGATCGCCGCCGGTCTCCTCGACGAGGCCAGCCGCAGCGATGCGGCGCGGGTGGCTGCGCGTTATGCCATCGCCGTGACGCCGACGCTGGCCGGACGCATGGCACCGGGCGACGCGCTGGCACGCCAGTTCGTGCCGGATCCGGCAGAACTCGAGACCACTTCGCAGGAGAGCGCCGACCCGATCGGCGATGTCGCGCATTCGCCCGTGCCGGGAATCGTCCACCGCTATCCCGACCGCGCTTTGCTGAAGCTGGTGAGCGTCTGCGCCGTTTATTGCCGTTTCTGCTTCCGCCGAGAAATGGTCGGGCCGGGACGGGAGACCGCTTTGTCACCGGACGCGCTGGAGGCCGCCTTCGCCTATCTGGCGGCCCATCCGGAGATCTGGGAAGTCATCCTGACCGGAGGCGACCCGCTGATGCTCGCGCCGCGCCGTATGCGCGACGTGCTGGCGCGCCTCGCCGAACTCGGCCACGTCCGGATCGCCCGCTTCCACACCCGGATCCCGATCGCTGCGCCGGAGCGGGTCGATGCAGCCATGGTGGAGGCGCTGAAGGTGGAGGGCCTGACCTCCTATGTCGTCATCCATGCCAATCATGCAGCCGAACTCGGCCCCGAAGCGCGCATTGCGATCGCCCGGCTCGTGGATGCCGGAATTCCGGTCCTCTCCCAATCGGTGCTGCTGCGCGGCGTGAACGACACGCCAGAGACGCTCGCCGACCTGTTTCGCGCTTTGGTGGAATGCCGGGTGAAACCCTATTATCTGCACCATCCCGATTTCGCGCCCGGCACGGCCCATTTCCGGCTCTCGATCACCGAGGGTCAGGACTTGATGCGGGCGTTGCGTGGCCGCCTCTCCGGGCTGTGTCTGCCAACCTATGTCCTCGACATTCCCGGCGGCTACGGAAAGGTGCCGCTGACCCCGTCCTCCGTTCAAGACGGCCATGTCATCGACTATTGCGGCGGCGTCCACGCCTATCCGCCGGAGCCGATAGCGCCTCGATGAGCGCTTCCAGGCTGGCGAGATCGTGGACCGGCCGGAATTCATCGACATGCGGGAGGATCGCCTTGACGCCGCGCGCGCGCGGCTCGAAACCGTCATAACGCAACAACGGGTTGAGCCAGACGAGGCGGCGACAGGACCGTTGCAGTCGGGCGATCTCGGCTTCCAACACCGCATCGGGATCGCGCTCCAGCCCGTCGGTGACCAGCAGCACGATCGGCCCCTGCGACAGCACCCGGCGGGACCAATCCTTGTTGAAGGCCCGCAGCGAGGCGCCGATCCGTGTGCCGCCGGCCCAGTCGGTGACCGCACCGCCCACCGCCTTCAGCGCCGAATCGGGATCGCGCCGCCGCATCAGGCGCGTCACATTGCTCAGCCGGGTTCCGAACAGGAAGCTGTGGACCCGACGCGTCTCCGACAGAGCATGCAAAAAATGCAGCACCACGCGCGAATAGCCGTCCATCGAGCCGGAAATGTCGAGCAGCGCCACCACGGGCGGCGGATGGCGGCGCAGCCCCCTCAGGCGCGGAGCGAGGGCTTCCCCGCCGGTCGACAGAGCGGCGCGCATCGTCGCGCGCAGATCGAAGCGCGGGCCATGCCGTTCGGGCCTGAAGCGGCGCGTGGGAGCGGCATCGTCCGGCATACGCAACTGCGCAATATGCCGCCTCGCCGCCGCAAGTTCGGCCGCGCTCATCTGGGCGAAATCCCGTGTGCGCAGCGTTTCGGCCAATGACGCGGTGAGGCGCGCATCGAACTCGAGCGTCGACGCCGGCGCAGCGCTCGGCGTCCCGACACGGGAGAACAGAGCCTCCTGAACCCGCCGGAGCGCCGTCTCGTCTTTGCCCTCCCCACGTGCCGGGGCTGCGGGCGAGAGCATGGCGATCAGGGCTTCCATCGGCGCTCGGCGGCGGAAGAACAGGCGAAACGCCTGATCGAAGACCTCATGGTCCTCGCGCCGCCGCACAAACACGGCATGGAGGACCCAATAAACATCCTCCTTCGTTCCCACCCCCGCCGTTTCCAGCGCGGTCACCGCATCGAGCATGTCTCCCGGACCGACGCCGAGACCCGCGGCGCGCAGACCACGGCCGAAATAGACGATATTGTCGGCGAGCCGGCCCGGTGGCCGCCCGGTCGCCGTGGCGGCATCGGCGGCGGTCACGGCCTATTCCGCCGGCACCGAGCGGCGCGCGACCTCGATCAGCCGCTCGATCCGCGGGGCGTCGGTCCGGGCGATGTCGTCCTGGTATTTCAGCAGGACCCCGAGCGTGTCGCCGACGAGCGCCGGATCGAGCGCGACGGCATCGAGTTCCACAAGGGCCGAGGCCCAGTCCAGAGTTTCGGCCACGCCCGGCACCTTGAACAGGTCCTCCGCCCGCAGCGCCTGGACGAAGCCCACGATCTGGGCGGAGAGCCGCTCGGGAACGCCCGGCAGGCGCGCGCGCAGAATGGCGAGTTCCCGTTCCGCCGAGGGATAATCCACCCAATGATAGAGGCAGCGGCGCTTCAGGGCGTCGTGAATCTCGCGGGTGCGGTTCGAGGTGAGGATGATGATGGGCGGCTGCGCCGCCTTGATCGTGCCGAGCTCGGGAATGGTGATCTGGAAGTCGGCGAGAAGTTCGAGCAGGAAGGCCTCGAAGGCCTCGTCGGTGCGGTCTAATTCGTCCACCAGCAGGACCGGCGGACCTGCAGCATCCGGGGCAAGCGCCTCGAGAAGCGGTCGGCGAAGAAGATAGCGCTCAGAAAACACGTCGGACGCGATCGTCCCCTTGTCGCTCTCCCCCGCCGCCTCGGCGAGGCGGATCGCGATCATCTGGGCGGCATAGTTCCATTCATAGGCGGCCGCCGAAAGGTCGAGCCCTTCATAACATTGCAGACGAATCAGCCGGCGTCCCAGAGCGGCGGCGAGGGTGCGGGCCACCTCGGTCTTGCCGACACCGGCCTCACCTTCCAGCAGCAGCGGCCGGCCCATGCGCAAGGCGAGATGGACCACCGTGGCGAGCGCACGGTCGGGGACATAGCCCGCCCCCTCCAGAAGGGCGGTGGTCGCATTGATGGAGGGCGGCGCGGCGGACGTCATGCAGCAAGTCTAGAGCACGTTCGGCCCGGATGGCATCGACATTTGAAGGATCAGACGCCCCTGAGAGCGGGAAGCCATTCTTCCGGTCGATCAGAGCGCGCAGCTCGTCGCCCCGCAGGCCGCTCTCCTGAGCGCCGGTCCGCTCGGTGCGGGGATGGGGCCGGCGTGGGCGATCGATGGGAGACAAGGAGGCCGGGAGGCGAACGGATGCTCGCGCCCCGCCCCCCGGAAGGTCAGCTCCAGCGGACCTGGACGATTTCAAACGAGCGGGCGCCCTTTGGCGTGACGACTTCGACCGAAGCGCCCTTCTGCTTGCCGATCAGGGCGCGCGCCACGGGCGAGGAGATCGAGATGCGGCCTTCTTTGGCGTCCGCCTCATTGTCACCGACGATCTGCCAGACACGCTCCTCTTCCGTATCCTCGTCGACGAGGGTCACGGTGGCTCCGAATTTCACGACATCGCCTGAAAGCTTCGCGACGTCGATCACCTCGGCGCGGGACAATTTGTCCTCGAGCTCGGCGATGCGCCCCTCGTTCAGGGACTGCAGCTCCTTGGCCGCGTGATATTCCGCATTCTCGGAGAGATCGCCATGGGCGCGCGCTTCGGCGATAGCGGTGATGATCCTCGGGCGCTCCACCTGCTGGCGATGGCGCAACTCGTTCTCGAGGGCGGTGTAGCCGCTCCCCGTCATGGGAATCTTTTCCATGGGTCCGTCTCGAGACCTCCTGAAACCTCGCCCCGCCCTCATCGGCAGAGGGTCGAGCCGAGGTAAAACTGACAACCGCACACGCGGGACGATATCCGTCTCGGAATACGGCGCGCACCGCAGCGGCACACCAATAAGCGCCACGCGGGACCCGCGTGCGCGAAACCTCACGACACACGGATCAGGCGACGAACGCTCAGCCCGTCGCCGAAGTTGCGTCGGCTTCAAAATAGCTTTGCAACGCGCGCACCTTGAGATCGCCGCCTACATAGGCCTTGATCCCCTGCGTCGCTGCAATCGCTCCCGATAGCGTGGTGTAATACGGCACTTTGTGCAAGAGGGCGGCGCGACGTAGCGAGCGGCTGTCGGAAAGCGCCTGCGCGCCCTCTGTGGTGTTGAACACCAATTGGACGTCGCCATTCTTGATCGCGTCGACCACGTGCGGCCGCCCTTCCAGCACCTTGTTGATCTTGCCGGCGGAAACGCCGTTCTCTTCCAGGAAGCGCTGGGTGCCGGATGTCGCGACCACCTTGAAGCCGACCTCCTCCAGCAACCGCACCGACGGCAGGATGCGGGCCTTGTCGCTGTCCTTGACCGATACGAAGACCGTTCCGGACTTCGGAACTTTGGTTCCGCCGCCGAGCTGGCTCTTGGCGAAGGCGACACCGAAATCGGTGTCGAGCCCCATCACCTCGCCGGTCGAGCGCATCTCCGGCCCCAGCACGGTGTCGACGCCGGGGAACCGGGCAAACGGGAACACCGCTTCCTTCACCGCGATATGGTCGAAATGACCCGACTTGAAGTCGAAGGCCGCGAGCTTCTCGCCCGCCATCACCCGCGCCGCGATCTTGGCGATGGGCACGCCGATCACCTTGGCGACGAAGGGCACGGTGCGCGAGGCGCGGGGATTGACCTCGAGGATGTAGATGTCGTCGTCCTTCAGCGCGAACTGCACGTTCATCAAACCGACCACGCCGAGCGCCAGGGCCAAGGCGGCGGTCTCTTCGCCGAGCCGCCGCAGCATGTCCTCGGAGAGCGAATGCGGCGGCAGCGTGCAGGCGCTGTCGCCGGAATGAATTCCGGCTTCCTCGATATGCTCCATGATGCCGGCGACCCGAACCTCGGTGCCGTCGCACAGCGCGTCGACGTCGACTTCGATGGCGTCGGAGAGATAGCGGTCGAACAGCAGCGGATTGGTGCCGAGCACGGCATCGATCTGGCGCGTCTTGTCGTTCGGGAAGCGCGCGCGGACATCGTGCGGCACCAGGCCCGGCAACGTATCGAGGAGATAATCTCCGAGCTGGTGGTCTTCGCGGATGATCTGCATCGCCCGCCCGCCCAGCACATAAGACGGCCGAACGACGAGCGGAAAGCCGAGGCCATCGGCGACGACGCGCGCCTGATCCACCGAATAGGCGATGCCGTTCGCCGGCTGGCGAAGTTCGAGCTTGTCCAGCAGGGTCTTGAAGCGGTCGCGGTCCTCGGCGAGGTCGATGGCGTCCGGCGAGGTGCCGAGGATCGGCACGTTGGCCGCCTCGAGCGCCCGCGCGAGCTTCAGCGGCGTTTGGCCGCCGAACTGCACGATGACGCCGAGCAGGGTGCCGGCGCTGCGCTCGCGATCGATCAGTTCCAGAACATCCTCGGCCGTGAGCGGCTCGAAATAGAGCCGGTCCGAGGTGTCGTAGTCGGTCGAGACGGTCTCGGGATTACAGTTGACCATGATCGCCTCGTAGCCCGCCTCTTTCAGGGCGAACGCCGCGTGGCAGCAGCAATAGTCGAACTCGATGCCCTGCCCGATCCGATTCGGACCGCCGCCGAGAATCACCACCTTGCGGCGGTCAGAGGGCTGCGCCTCATCGGCCGGACTGCCGGCGAACGGCGCCTCATAGGTCGAATACATGTAAGCGGTGGGGGAAGCGAACTCCGCCGCGCAGGTATCGATGCGCTTATAGACCGGGCGCACGCCCAGAGCGTGGCGCTGCGCACGCACCGCGCCTTCCTCGACCCCCGCGAGCGCCGCGAGCCGGGCATCGGAAAAGCCCATCGCCTTCAAGCCGCGAAACGCCCCCGCGGTTGGCGGCAGGCCGAGCCGGCGGACCTTGTCCTCGGTCTCGACGATGCCGCGAATCTGGGAGAGGAACCAGGGATCGATTTGGCAGGCGGCGTGGATCAGTTCGTCGGTCATGCCGAGCCGCATCGCCTGCGCGACATAAAGCAGGCGCTCCGGGGTCGGCGTGCCGAGGGCTGCGCGCACCGCATTCTTGTCGTCGCCGGTGCCGAGCCCGCCGATCTCGATGTCGTCGAGCCCGGTGAGGCCGGTCTCCAACGAGCGCAGCGCCTTCTGCAGGCTTTCCTGGAAGGTGCGGCCGATCGCCATCGCCTCGCCCACCGACTTCATGGACGTGGTGAGGGTATGGTCCGCGCCGGGGAATTTCTCGAATGCGAAGCGCGGGATCTTCGTCACCACATAATCGATGGTGGGTTCGAAGGAGGCCGGGGTCGCACCGCCCGTAATGTCGTTCTCGATCTCGTCCAGCGTGTAGCCGACGGCGAGCCGCGCCGCGACCTTGGCGATCGGGAAGCCCGTCGCCTTGGAGGCGAGGGCGGACGAGCGCGACACGCGCGGATTCATCTCGATGACGATCATCCGCCCGTCTTCCGGGTTGATCGCGAACTGGACGTTGGAGCCGCCGGTTTCCACCCCGATCTCGCGCAGCACCGCCAGCGAGGCGTCGCGCATGATCTGGTATTCTTTGTCGGTCAGGGTCAAAGCCGGCGCGACGGTGATCGAATCGCCGGTATGCACCCCCATCGGGTCCAGATTCTCGATCGAGCAGATGATGATGCAGTTGTCCGCCTTGTCGCGGACCACCTCCATCTCATACTCCTTCCAGCCGAGAACGCTCTCCTCGATCAGCACCTCGTTGGTGGGCGAGGCGTCGATGCCGCGCTCGACGATCTCGATGAACTCGGCCTTGTTGAAGGCGATGCCGCCCCCCGTTCCGCCCATGGTGAAGGACGGGCGGATAATGGCCGGCAGCCCGACGATATCCAATGCCTCGAGGGCTTGGGGCAGCGTCTTGATCTGCCGCGAGGTGGGGGTCGAGAGGCCGATCTTGGTCATCGCCTCGCGGAACAGCTCGCGGTCCTCGGCCTTGTCGATGGCTTCCGCAGTGGCGCCGATCATCTCGACGTCGAACGCGTCGAGCACACCCATATGCTTCAGCGAGAGCGCACAATTCAGCGCGGTCTGCCCGCCCATGGTCGGCAGCAATGCAAAGCCCCTGGCGCGATCACCGCGCTCGGCCTCGATGATTTTGGCGACGATCTCCGGTGTGATCGGTTCGATATAGGTCGCGTCCGCCATGTCCGGATCGGTCATGATGGTCGCCGGGTTGGAGTTTACCAGGACGACCCGGTAGCCCTCTTCCTTCAGCGCCTTGCAGGCCTGCGTTCCGGAATAATCGAACTCACAGGCCTGCCCGATCACGATGGGGCCTGCGCCAATGATGAGGATGGTTTCGAGGTCGGTGCGTTTCGGCATGTCTCGATGGCGCTCGACGGGCGCAAAAAAAGGGCCGCGGGTCACGCGCCCCTTGGGATGGTGCCGTACCGCAGCGTAGAAAGATCTCCGCCCGGCAAGCTATTGGGCTTCCTTAGACCATATTTGCGCGCGACGGAAGACCGCCGTCGCCTCTCTCCAGCCGGACCTGCATTTCGCCGATGGACCTCCTCCCCACCCGCCTCGCCCGTCACGTTCCGCTGTTGGTTCAACTCGGCACTTTCATCGCCGTCGGTGCGACCGCTTTTGTCGCTCATGTGCTGGTTTTGGGCACATTGGTGGAGACGGATGTGCTCGGTCCGGTCGCCGCATCGATGATCGGCTTCGTCGTGGGGACCCTCGTCACCTACACGCTGAACAGCCGCTTCACCTTCCGCTCGACCCGGTCCCATGCCGGCGCGATTCCGCGGTACTTTCTCGTGGCGGGCGTCGCCTTCATCCTGAACGGCGTGCTGATGGACCTGTTCACCCACAGGCTCGGGCTCTTCTACGTGCTCGCTCAGGTCCTCACGAGCGCCTTGGTTCTGTGCTGGACCTTCAACAGCTATCGGCTTTGGGCATTCGCCGAGCGGCGCCGGGCGGGCTGAGGGACGATCAGGCGGGAACCGCCAGGAACGCCATGCGCCCCTGATTGTGCCCCACATTGGGGCGCGTCCGCTCGGCTTCGAAACCGGCCTGCCGCAAGAGCGCCAGGAAATCGGCCTCGCGATAGGTCGAGAGGCCGAGTTCGCCGCGCAGTTTTCGATAGGGCGAGACCGCTGTGCGGGCTAGTCCGAGAAGCGCGGCGCCCAGGAATCCGTCGCGTGCGGCAAAGGCGAGCAACGCCGCGGCATCCCGCGCTGCGCCGCGGTCGGGAGGAATGATATCGGCCAAAAGCAGCCGACCGCCGGGTGCGAGCAGCCGCCGCCACAGCGACAGCAGCTCGTCGAGCTGGGGCCTCGTGAGATATTGCAGAAGAGAGTTGGCGACGATCAGGTCGAAGCTGCGATCGGGAAGCGCGGCGACGTCATCGGGCGCGGCGACCCGGATCGCCCCATCCTGGGAAAAGCGGTGGCGCAGCTTGTCGCGTACCCCCGGCGCCGCATCACACAGCGTCAATGACCCGCAGGCCTTGGCCAGCGTGGCGGCCGCGAGCGCCTCGCCGCAGCCATAGTCCAGAACCCGCGCGTCGGGGGTGGGCACCAAGCGGGCGAGGTCGGCGGCGATTCGCGCATAATGGAGCTGCTTGTGACGGTCGCTCACATAGATCGCGTGAGACCCGTCCCAGAAGGAGATCCAGTCCATGCCAGCGATCTCCTGCCGTGCGGCCCGGACGCCCGCCTTAGCGGGCGAAGGCGATGCCCATCTTCACCTGCTCGATCGCTTGATCGATCAGGCCAATGGCGGCATCGCGATGGCCACCTTTGTTGGGCTCTGCCTGCACGAGGCTCGCGCGGGCGCCGCGCAACTGCTCCAGAGCGGCATCCATGAAGGGCTGTCCCGCAACCGCGCGGGTGACGAGGGCCTGGCCGCCGATGGCAACCCCGACACCGAGACCGAATGCGATAGCCAGCTTGGATAGGGACGTCATGCGCGGCATGTCACACTCCGTTGCAGAAAGGGATCGAGGCACATATGCGGAACGGCCTCCCCTCGCCTCACCATTTGTAGCGGACCCAGAACTGGCCAACGGTCGGATTGATTGCGCGGATCGCCGGATCGGACGAATTATATACTTTCGGCCCGGACACCTTTGCCTGAGCAGAATCAGACGCCAGAGCGGAGATGGCAAACTGCACGCCGAGCCGGCACGGCCCGGTCATGTTGGCCAATCGTCCTCCGCGCCAATCGGCGACGACGCCGCCATTGGTGCCGCCGAATCCGACCAAGCGGAAAGGTCCGCCATTGGCCTTTTCGACATCGGCAAGAGACGTTCCGATCGTAATGCCGGCGACGCCCCAGCGTGTCTCGTCGGTAAAGGCGACGCGGGTGGGGATGGTGTAGCCGAGCGCATCGGCCCATGCGATGTCGACGCGGAGCTTCGGCTCGCCCGCCAGCAGGACCGAGCCGGGAGCCATCGACCCGTCAGGCTGCATCACGTCTGCGCGGCTGATCGCCTGCTGGCCGAAATCGGCGATGAGGTTCACTTCGGTCGTGGTCGGAGCCCAGGGACCTGTGCATTGGAACACGCGCGGCGGCGCGTCCGGAGCGGGAATCGGCACGACGGCTTCATAGGCGCCCCAGGGGTCGGCTTCCGTCACGACGCCGGTGCCCCAATTGCTCGAAGGGGTTCCGCACCCGACGAGCAAGACGGCCAGAGCCGCGCCTGCCGCCCAGAGCGGCCATTTGCGTTGATCCTTCGCCATCCCCGCCTCCATCGACGCCACGCCCTTGTCATATCGTGCTTTCGCAGCGGGCGAAATCGTCGCGACCCGGTCCACCCCCCGGACCATCGACATTTTTGAAGCATGATGAATGCGGTACGGCGGATGTCACACGCCATTCACAGCTTGAGCGCAAGGGACGCGGCGCGCAATTGCGGGGAGCATCCATGAACCAGCCGCACACAACCCAGCCCGCTGCCGCGGAGGGACGCTCGGTCCAGGATTATCTCGACGAGACACCGGTTTGGGGAGACGGAACGCCGGTTTCGTCAGCACCGCTCACCGCCATGCAATGGCGGATCTGGGGCCTTGCCGCCGCCGGCAAGTTCTTCGAAGGCCTCGTCGTATTCATGACCGGCGTCGCGCTGCCGCTGATCGCCGAAGAGTTCGGCATGAGCGCCTTCCAGCACGGCCTGGTCGGCGCGGCGAGCCTCCTCGGCATCCTGGTCGGTGCCCTGACCCTGGGCGGGCTGGCGGATCATTTCGGCCGCAAACTGATGTTCATCGTCGAGATGGTCATCTTCATCCTGTTCCTGGCCCTGCTGGCGACGGCGCCCAGCTTCTGGTGGCTGCTCACCTTCCTGTTCGGCGTCGGGCTCGCCCTCGGATGCGACTATCCCACCGCGCATCTCGTGATTTCTGAGAGCATCCCGAGCAATGCGCGCGGGCGCCTCGTGCTCGCCGCCTTCGCCTTCCAGGCCGTGGGTGCGCTTGTCGGCACGGCGATCGGCTATCTGATCCTGAGCTTCGTTCCCGACATCGGGGCGTGGCGCCTGATGTATGCCAGCGCCATCATTCCGGGCATCATCGTTCTCGTGGGCCGCTTCTTTGTTACGGAAAGCAGCCACTGGCTCGCCGCAATGGGGCGGGTGTCGGACGCCGAGGCCCAGATGCGCCTGCTTCTGAAGCGCAAGCCGGACTATCCGAAAAGCGTGAAGCTCAAGGTGAAGGCGCACCATCATCATGCGCACAAGGAGCGGCACCTCGGCACGCTGTTCAAGGTGAAGAACCGGCGCGCCACCATCCTCGCCTCTGTGCCCTGGTTTCTGCAGGACCTGTCCACTTACGGGATCGGGATCTTCACCCCGACCATCCTCGCGGCTGCAATCGGCGAACATCGATCGAGCGTTTCGCATGAGGTCAGCGACATCATCGCCAACGACCTCCTGGCGGCCAAAGGCGCGGGCTTCATCGATCTGCTGCTTCTGGTGGGCATGATCGTCGCCGTTCTACTGGCCGACCGCGTCGGACGGATCCCGCTTCAAATCCTGGGCTTTTTCGGCTGCGCCGCTGGCCTTCTGATTGCGTCCTTCTCGACCAATTACGAAGGCGGAATGCAGCTGACGCTCATCTATATCGGCTTCATGCTGTTCAACCTGATGACCAATATCGGCCCCAACGCGCAGACCTATCTGCTCGCCGGCGAGGTCTTCCCGACCCATGTGCGCGGACTTGGTGCAGGCTTTGCCGCTGCGGCGGCCAAGATCGGCGCCGTCATCACCGCGTTCCTTTTTCCCATCCTGCTTGCGGATATAGGCACGCAGATCCTGCTCTACATCCTCGCCGGCACCTCGCTTCTCGGTGCCTGGGTCACCTGGCGTTTCCAGATCGAGACCACTGGGAAGAGCCTGGAGGACATGGGTCAATAACTGACCCGTCTTTAGACTTGCCCGGCAGCGACCGAAGGCCGCCGCCAGGCGGGCTCAAGATGCCACCGGTCAGCCGAACCTGTCGCTGACCACCTGCCAATTGACGAGCTTGTTCAGAACCGCCTCGACATGCGCCGCCCGACGGTTCTCGTAGTCGAGATAATAGGCATGCTCCCACACATCGACGCCGACGAGAGTGGTCTTGCCGTCCGCAAGAGGGTTCATGCCGTCCTTCATGCCGACCACCGCGAGACCGTCGCCGTCCTTTACAAGCCAAACCCAGCCGGTGCCGAAGACGGTATCGCCGGTCTCCACCATCTTGCGGACCAGACCTTCCATGCCGCCGAAGTCGCGATCCACCGCCTTCGCGAAGGCGGCATCCGGCTTGGCGGGACCGCCTTTGAAGGACGCCCAATAAAGGTCGTGGTTCCAGGCCTGGGCCGACTGGTTGAACATCGCGGTGTCGCCACCCTTCTTCGCCGAAACGACAATTTCGGAGAGCGTCATGTCGGCATAGGGCTTGTTGGCGGCGAGTTGATTCACCTTGTCGTAATAGCCCTTGGAATGCTTTCCGTAATGCAGGCCCACGGTCCGCGGGGAAATTGTCGGGGCAAGCGCGTCCTCGGCGTAGGGCAGCGGCGGAATAGTGAAGGGTGCCGCCGCACGGGCGGCATGGGGTGCAAACAATGTCGCGCCGGCCGCAACGCCGGCGATCATCAGCGCATCGCGCCGGGAAAGCGCAGAGAGAGTCTCGGGTGTCAGGCTCGGAATCTGGGCCATGGGGGGCCTCCGCAGGAACTAGAACAAGGGGGTGCCGGCTCCGGCCGAATACCGTAACGGCATGCCTGGGCAACCCCGCATCGCGTCCACGGTTCCCCGTATGCGGCACCGGCGCAACTTGGCAGCAAAAAGCGCCAAAGCGGTGACGGCTGCGGTTCCGCTCCATGCGCGCGGTTGACAAAAGTCCCCGGGCTTGGACATTGCCTCGACGCCTGAAGGGGCCGTCCGGCCCCCACCTTACAGAAAGGCCCTGCCCCATGAAATCGCGCGCCGCCGTCGCCTGGGAAGCCAACAAGCCGCTGACGGTCGAGACGATCGAAATCGGTGGGCCGAAGGCTGGCGAAGTCCTGGTCGAAGTGATGGCGACCGGTGTCTGCCATACCGACGCCTATACCCTGTCCGGGCTCGATTCGGAGGGCAAGTTTCCCGCCATCCTGGGCCATGAAGGCGCCGGCATCGTGCGCGAAGTGGGCGCGGGCGTGACATCGGTCAAGGTCGGCGACCATGTGATTCCGCTCTACACGCCGGAATGCCGGCAGTGCAAAACCTGCCTCTCCCAGCGCTCCAACCTGTGCACCGCGATCCGCGCGACCCAGGGCCAGGGCCTGATGCCGGACCGCACCACCCGCTTTTCCTGCGACGGCGGCGAAGTGTTTCATTACATGGGCTGCTCGACCTTCTCGAATTTCACCGTGCTGCCCGAGATCGCCCTCGCCAAGGTCCGCCCCGACGCGCCGTTCGACAAGATCTGCTATATCGGCTGCGGCGTAACGACCGGGATCGGCGCGGTGGTCTATACCGGCAAGGTCTGGCCCGGCGCCAATGTCGCCGTGTTCGGGCTCGGCGGCATCGGCCTCAACGTGATCCAGGGCGCGCGCATGGTCGGCGCCGACAAGATCATCGGCGTCGACATCAACCCCGCCAAGATCGAGATCGCCCGCAAGTTCGGCATGACCGATTTCGTCAACCCGACCGAAGTGGGCGCCGACAAGGTGGTCGCCGCGATTCAGGATCTGACCGACGGCGGCGCCGACTTCAGCTTCGACTGCACCGGCAACGTCGCGGTGATGCGGCAGGCGCTGGAATGCTGCCATCGCGGCTGGGGGACATCGATTATCATCGGCGTCGCCCCTTCGGGCGCCGAGATTGCCACCCGGCCGTTTCAGCTCGTCACCGGCCGCAACTGGCGCGGCACGGCGTTCGGCGGGGCGCGCGGCCGCACCGACGTTCCGAAGATCGTCGACTGGTATATGGAGGGGAAGATCAATATCGACGATCTGATCACCCACACCATGCCGCTCGACGAGATCAACACCGCCTTCGACCTGATGCACGAGGGCAAATCGATCCGCTCGGTCGTGCTCTATTGAGCTGCGGCGGGAAGGCGATGGCGCACAAGGCGGCTCTCGGGTAGAAGAGTGGCAACCTTATCCCCCGTGCGACGACAGCAAGGCTCCCATCGGGGCGCCGCGCGTTTGCGCCGAAGCAGGCGAAACCCTTGGCCTTCTCTCCTCCCTCTCCGTCCATCGCGCGGGCCCTTGCCGCGCGTGATTATGCCGAGCCGACACCGGTCCAGGCGCTCGTCCTGGCCCCCGAGGCGGCCGGGCGCGACCTTTTGGTCTCGGCCCAGACCGGCTCCGGCAAGACCGTCGCCTACGGCCTCGCCATCGCCGAGACCTTGCTCGGCGAAGCGGAATTCTTCGGAACGCCCGGCGCGCCGCAGGCGCTGATCGTCGCGCCGACGCGGGAACTTGCGCTCCAGGTGCAGCGCGAGCTGACCTGGCTTTATGAGCACGCCCGCGCGCGCATCGTCGCCTGTGTCGGCGGAATGGATCCGCGCCGCGAGCGCCGGGCGCTCGCCGATGGGGTCCATATCGTCGTCGGTACGCCGGGGCGGCTGCGCGACCATATCGAGCGCGGCGGCCTCGACCTCTCCGCCCTCGCGGTCGCGGTCCTCGACGAGGCGGACGAGATGCTCGATCTCGGCTTTCGCGAAGATCTGGAATTCATCCTTTCCGCGACCCCGCCGGACAAGCGCGCCCTGCTGTTCTCGGCCACCCTGCCGAAGCCGATCGTCACCCTGGCCAAGCGCTATCAGAGCAACGCCCTGCGCATCGAAGTCGCGGCGACCGAGGGCGGGCACGCCGACATCGCCTATCGCGCGGTGCGCATCGTGCCGAAGGAAACCGAACATGCGGTGGTGAACCTGCTGCGTTATTTCGAGAGCCCGACCGCGATCGTGTTCTGCAACACGCGGGAAAGCGTGCGCCATCTTCTGTCGACGTTGCAGGAGCGTGGCTTCGCGGCCGTGGGATTGTCGGGGGAGATGGCCCAGAACGAGCGCAACCAGGCGCTTCAGGCGCTGCGCGACGGCCGGGCGCGGGTGTGCGTCGCGACCGACGTCGCGGCCCGCGGCATCGATCTGCCCAATCTCGGCCTTGTCATCCATGCCGAGCTGCCTCACGACGCCGAGGCCCTTCAGCACCGCTCCGGCCGCACCGGACGAGCCGGCCGGAAGGGATCGAGCATCCTCCTCGTGCCGCCCTCGCGGCGGCGGAAGGCCGAGCAATTGCTTGCCTTCGCCAGGGTGGAGGCGTCCTGGAGCGGGCCGCCGAGCCCGGACGAAATCCGTGTGCTCGACCAGGAGCGCATGCTCGCGGACCCGCTGATCGCCGAGGAGCCGGGGCCGGAGGAGACCGACCTCGTGCAGACGCTGCTGGCGCAGCGCTCCCCCGAACATCTGGCGGCCGCCCTGGTGCGGCTCTATCGGGACCGGTTGCCGGCGCCCGAAGACGTCCTCGATCCCGGCGAGGGCCGCACTGCGCGCAGCCGCGAGCGCAGCGACGCCCCGCCCGCGCGCAGCCGCGACAGCCGCGGCGGCGCGGCCGGATCCCCGGGTGGGGAGGCGGGGGCGGCCGGCACTACCGTCTGGTTCCGCATGCCGGTCGGCCGGCGCCGCAATGCGGACCCCAAATGGCTGCTGCCTTTGATCTGCCGCCGAGGCGACGTGACCAAGCAGGATGTCGGCTCGATCCGCATCTTCGACAGCGAGACGGTGTTCGAAGTGGCCGCGGATCTGGCCGATGAGTTTCTCGAAAAGGCCCGGGCCTCGCAGGGCGGCGATGTGCTCATCGAGCCCATGGTCGGCGGCGCGGCGCCCGCGCGGGCGCCTCGGACCCGCAAGCCCGCTTATGATCCCGTCAAGGCCGACCGTCCGCCGGACGTGGCGGAGCGCCCCAAGGTGAGGGGCGCGTTCGGCAAGGAGCGGCGGGCGGACGGCACCGCCTATCCGAAAGGGCCGAAGGCCGAGCCCAAGCCGAAGGGTGAAGGCAAGCCGAAGAAGCGCAAGGACAATGCCGGCGGCCCCGGCAAGCCCAAGCGCATCTGGGACTGAGGCGGCATATTCCGCTGCCCGGCCACAGGCCCCGGCACCCGATCGGCCGTTTGCTCAGTGCCCGTGGCCACGCTCGGCGGTGTCGAGAGCGGCCGTGGTGTCGCGCGACAGATCGGCGGCGAGAAAGGCCGCCGTTTCCGGCATGGCGAGGCGGAAATCATCGATCGCTTCGAGCGCCAACGCGATCTCGGCGCCGGCGCAATCCAGCACATGGCCGCCCCGCGCGCGGTCGGCGCTGATGAAATGCAGGTGCCAGCCAGGGATTCCGATGCCGCGCACATAAGCCGGCGTCCAGAAGCCGACCATCGTCCCCGACTCCTCGGCCGCATGGAACTCGGCCTGATGGGCGGTCGCCTCGACGAGAGTCTCGCGCTCGGCGGCCCTGCTGGCGACCCGGTGATGGAGACGGACGAAGCATCCGTCGAGCCGCACCGCGAAGAACAGATTGTCGGTGCCACGCCTTTGGTCGAGCTCGGCCAGGAGGTCCGCCATCGAAGCGAACGGCGGAAGGACAGCCCGCGCACCGGCCGCGAAATGCGTCACTTCGGCGAACGGGACTTGCTGGTCGTCCCGCGCCTCACGGACGCTGCCGTCGCTGCGGATCTGGTAGAAGGTGCCATCGAGCGCGATCATTTCGCCGTCCAGCCCGGCAAACGTGCCGAGGCCGAAATCGCCATGCTCCTTCAGCGTCTCCACAGACACCACACCGGAGAACAGCCCCTCCACCAGGGCGCCGGCGGTCGAGACCTGGAACAGCGTGCCATGGTCCAGTTGCAGTGTATCGGCCAGCGCGCGCGAGACGATATGGTCGATCCCCTCCCCGCTGTCCGTGCTGGCCCGGTTCAAGGCGTCCAGGAGGGATTGGGAAATCTCGCAGGTGAGTGTCGGCATGAGGTCCGTTCGTCTGTGTCGAGCCGGCGGGGTCCGGCTGGCGGCGCAGTCTGCCCCTGGGAGGGCCGGAGGCAAGCCCCAGCCTCGTCACAGGTGACGCATCGGAGGGAAAATACCTGCGTTGTCGGAGCGTCACCCGTTTCAGGCGCCGCGCGCAGCTCAACGCGCGTTGGGGCCGGCCGTTTCCGGGGCGGACGAAGTGGATCCGCCCCCTTTGTCGGTCCATTCCTGGGGCATGCCGACAGCGCCGCTGACCAGACCCGCGATGCCGGGCTCGCGCCCGAACACCTCGCAGGCCGCGTGTTTCGGCGCCCCGCCAGCCCAGGATTGGAAGCGTTCCGGCGACGGCGGGCCGGACAGGGACTTGAACGGATTTTCGCCCGTTACCAGAAGCTTGCTGAAGTCTTCCCCAAAGGCGCCCGCCAGTTCGTAGGCATCTCCCGATCGGGACACACGCGCCGAACCCGACAGCATGTTTGCGCCCCGTCCCCACACCATGGCGGCCTCCGGGCGGCCTCCTGGACCCCGCGCTTCCGCCTCCATGGAGAGGCTGCCGAGGCCGATCGGTAGACGCGGCGTCGGAACGGGTACGCCCGGCAGCAGGATCGATTTTGCGACCGAGGCGATCTTGGTCGCGGCCACCGCAGTTTCGTCCGTCGGCGCCATGTTGGTGATCACGGCATGGACGGTTAGGTCCGCCGGCTCGGCGGGCGAAACAACCGCGAAGCGCTCGCTCAGCCCGGCGCATAGCGACCGGTCCACCGCGTTGGAAACCAAGCGTCTCTGCTCCTCCGTGATGGAAGTCAGCCGCGCCGGCGCGGCAAACGCCGTGGGGACGATCCGCACCGTCTTTGCGGCGAGAACCGCGTCCTTGTCGATGCGCAGCTTCGACTTGGTCAGGATGCCGTCGGCCTGAGCGAGGTCGCCATAGGACGTAAGAGAGCCACCCTCATCCAAAGGGGCTGTCGCGCAGCCGGCGACCAGAAGCGGAAGAATCAGGATTGGGAGAAGGCCGGCCAGTCGATTGCGCGCCGTGACCACACCATTCTCCCCAAGCTTCGGACCCGCAATACGAAGATTCGACGAAGCAGTGCGCCTGTCGGTGACCCTGCAGTCCGCATGAACGGGCGGG
Organism: Aquabacter spiritensis; assembly: GCF_004346185.1. Lineage (GTDB taxonomy): Bacteria > Pseudomonadota > Alphaproteobacteria > Rhizobiales > Xanthobacteraceae > Aquabacter > Aquabacter spiritensis. Next base: position 125,687 of record NZ_SMAI01000006.1, read on the forward strand.
GCAGGTCAAGCCCGGCCCCACCCTCTTCGTCGCCACGGCGCGTCCGCATGCACATGGCCCCTCCCCGGTGCGCCGCGGTCCAGGCGGAGGCTACCCTTTCCGTCGCCCCCCCTTGCGGTATCCCTTCGTGCCGGGATCCGGCCGCGGGCCGGGCCGGTAATCGAGCGCGCTCATCGGCTCCGCGCGGTCCGTGCCCGGTCCCATATCGTCCAGGCTCGGCTTTGCGACTTTGGCGGAAGGGCGCGGCGCATAAAGCGGCATCTCGTCCGGTCCGCGGGCGCGGGAGGGGATGAAGCCGTCGTCCGTCGGCGTGTCGGGCGCCGCGGGGGGGTGCCGTTTGCCCTTGGCGGGCTTGGGCGGCTCGTTGGCGGCGCGGCCGTATTTCTTCGGGCCGCGATAGCCGCCGGTCCGGTCGTCCACCGCCTCCTGGCGGGCCATCGGATCGTCCGAGACCGCCAGTTCGGTCGCCTGCAGGCGCTTGATTTCGTCGCGCAGCCGCGCAGCCGTCTCGAAATCGAGGTCGGCGGCGGCAGCGCGCATGCGCTTTTCGAGATCCGCCATCACCGTCTTGAGATTGTGGCCGAAAGCGGCGCCTTCCTCGGCGAGCCCGACATCGACCTGGACATGGTCGCGCTCATAGACCGAGCCGAGAATGTCGCCGATCGCCTTCTTCACGCTTTCCGGCGTGATGCCGTGCTCGGCATTGTAGGCGAGCTGCTTCTCGCGGCGCCGCGCGGTCTCGGCCATGGCGCGCTGCATCGAGCCGGTCTCATGGTCGGCATAGAGGATCACCCGCCCGTCGACGTTTCGTGCGGCGCGACCGATGGTCTGGATCAGCGAGGTCTCGGAGCGCAGGAAGCCCTCTTTGTCGGCATCGAGGATCGCGACGAGGGCGCATTCCGGGATATCCAGGCCCTCGCGCAGGAGATTGATGCCCACCAGCACGTCGAAGGCGCCGAGCCGCAGGTCGCGCAGGATCTCGATCCGCTCGATCGTGTCGATGTCCGAATGCATGTAGCGCACGCGCACACTGTTCTCGTGCAGATATTCCGTCAGGTCTTCGGCCATCCGCTTGGTGAGCACGGTCACCAGCGTCCGGTAGCCGGCCGCCGCCACGGCGCGCACCTCACCCAACAGATCGTCGACCTGGGTTCGGGCGGGGCGAACGTCGACCGGGGGATCGATCAGGCCGGTGGGGCGGATCACCTGCTCCACGAAGACCCCGCCGGTGCGGTCCATCTCCCACGGGCCGGGCGTCGCCGAGACATGGATCGTCTGGGGCCGCATGGCGTCCCATTCCTCGAAGCGCAGCGGGCGATTGTCCATGCAGGACGGCAGCCGGAAGCCGTACTCCGCGAGCGTCGCCTTGCGGCGGAAGTCGCCGCGATACATGGCGCCGATCTGGGGAATGGTGACGTGGCTCTCGTCGGTGAAGACCAAAGCATTGTCCGGCACATATTCGAACAAGGTCGGCGGCGGCTCGCCCGGCCGGCGGCCGGTGAGCCAACGGGAATAATTCTCGATGCCCGCGCAGCTTCCCGTCGCCTCCATCATTTCGAGGTCGTAACGGGTGCGCTGCTCCAGGCGCTGGGCCTCCAGCAGACGGCCCATCCGGTTCAGTTCGTCGAGACGCAGGCGCAGCTCGTTCTTGATGCCGGAAATCGCCTGGATGAGCGTCGGGCGCGGTGTGACATAATGCGAGGAGGCATAGACCTTCACGCTCTTCATATCCCCGGTTTTATGGCCGGTGAGCGGGTCGAACTCGGCGATGCTCTCGACCTCGTCGCCGAACAGCGACACGCGCCAGGCGCGGTCCTCGTAATGCGCGGGAAAGATCTCGATATTGTCGCCGCGGACCCGAAAAGTGCCGCGCGCGAAGTCCGACTGGATGCGCTTGTATTGCAGGGCGACGAGATCGGCGATGAGCTGACGCTGATCGATGCGCTCGCCCACTTCCAGCTTGAAGGTCATCGACGAATAGGTTTCGACCGAGCCGATGCCGTAGATGCAGGAGACCGAGGCGACGATGATGACGTCGTCCCGCTCCAGCAGCGCACGGGTCGCGGCATGGCGCATCCGGTCGATCTGTTCGTTGATCGAGGATTCCTTCTCGATATAGGTGTCCGTGCGCGGAACATAAGCTTCCGGCTGATAATAATCGTAATACGAAACGAAGTATTCGACGGCGTTATCAGGAAAAAAGCTCCTAAACTCGCCATAAAGCTGCGCCGCCAAGGTCTTATTCGGAGCGAGAACGATCGCGGGGCGCTGCAGCTCCTCGATCACCTTGGCCATCGTGAAAGTCTTGCCGGATCCGGTGACTCCGAGCAGGACCTGATCCTTTTCCTGCGCCCGCGCCTGAGCAGCGAGTTCGGCGATCGCCTGAGGTTGGTCGCCTGCGGGCTTGAAGTCGCTCTTCATCGCGAAGCGGATGCCGCCCTCGCTCTTGTCCGGACGGGACGGGCGATGCGGCATCCAGGTCTGGCCGGTCACTTCCGGCCGTCCTTCGACGATCAGCCGCGACAGCGCCGCCACGGTGGCGGAGGCGCCCGCCGATTCGAACGTGCCGAAATCCTCCGCCGCGACGCCCAGAGAGGCGGCAAGCGCAGGATCGAGAGTCTGGAGCGGCGCCGGCTCGAAATGGCGCTGGGAGCGCTCGCCGAGCTTGCCGGGACGGGATGCTTTGGCCATGCCGCCAATATGGGGGCTCAAGCGGCGCGTGGGAAGGCGCGCCGGCTATCCCGAAACGGGACGCTGATAATGCAGGAACCCGGAGCGCACCGCGATCCGGTCATACAGCGCACGTGCCGTCGCATTGGTCTCGTGGGTCAGCCAATAGACCTCCTCCCACCCATTTTGATCGGCGGCACGATAGACATGATCGATCAGCGCCCGTCCGGTCCCAGCGCCCCGCCCCGCCGGTGCGACGAACAGGTCCTGGAGATAGCAGACGTCACCGGCGGTCCAGGTCGAGCGGTGGGCGAGGAAATGCACCAGCCCCGCCGCTGCGCCGCCGGACCAGGCGAGAGCGCCGAACACCATCTCGGACGGATCGCATAGCCGTGTCCAGGTTCGGCGCGACACCGCCTCAGGTATCTCGATCTCATAAAATGCCTGGTATCCCCGCCAGAGCGGGAGCCAGGCGTCATGGTCACCCACGCCGATCGCGCGGATCTCGATCTCGGCCCCCATCGGATCCCCTCACTTTACGGCGTATTCGCCAGTTCCAGCTCGATCGTGCGCTGCGCCGTCAGCACGCGGCGGCATTCAGCGAACTCGATATTGGCGATGGTGCCTTCGACGCTGCCGTAAAAGGTGCAATTGGCGTCGCGGAACTGAATCCAGGCCCGCTGGGCGGTGCGCAACCGCTCCTTCTGGGCTGGATTCTGCGCCGCCATCAACGCCCGATAGGCCGTATTGAGTCGCTTGTCCCAGGCCTCGGTGAGTGCCGTGACGCAATCGCTGATCGCCGCCGTCGCCATCTTGGAATTGCACGTCTCGAATTCGCCCCCATACCAGGAAATCGTCGGCGGCTTCGGCGCGGCGGCAGCGGGGGCGGCACCGAGCACCGGGGCTGCGAGGATAACGAAAGCGGCAAGGCCCGCGGCTCTGGTCATGGTCATTCCCAATTCGATTTGCGACGGCAATCAGCGTCGTCCCGTCTCAGCCAGTCTCTCCGTGCAAGCGGGCGAGAACGCGGCGCCGCCCCATCAGCGGCAGCAACGCCGCAAGTTCCGGTCCCTTCTCCTGCCCGGTCAAGGCGAGCCGCAGGGGGCGGAAAAGCCCCTTGCCGGTCCGGCCGCTGCGGTCCTTCACCGCGGCGATCCAGGCGCCGTAGGTCTCGGCGCTCCAAGGCTCCGGTGGCAGCACCACCGCGGCCGCGGCGAGGAAGTCCGCCTCTTCCGGCGGCGCCATGCCGACACGCGGCGTGTCGATGATCTCCCACCAGTCCTTGGCATCGATGAAGCGCCCGAGATTGCCGCGCACCGCGTGCCAAAAGACAGCGCCGCCGCCGATTCCGGCATCCTCCAGCCGTCGGGCGACCGCCTCGAAGGGCAGCATGTGGAGCGTGCGCGCGGTGAGCGTGGAGAGATCGGCCGGATCGAAGCGGGCGGGAGCGCGGGAAATACGCGAAAGGTCAACACGATCGGCCAGCGCGGCCAGGCTCTCGACCGGCGCCAGCGCCTCGGACGTGCCGACCAGCACCGCAGCGGCCGCCACCGCCAGCGGCTCCTCGCCGGCCTCGCGCAGCGCCTTCAGCGAGAGATGACCGAGGCGCTTCGAGAGGCCCTCCCCACTCGGCAGTGTGAGGAGATTGTGGTGCGCAAACCGCGGCACGCCCCCGCCGAGTGCCGCGATCAGCTCGATCTGGACTGCGGTATTGGTGACATGGTCCTCGCCGCGCACCACGTCGGTGACGCCGAAATCGAGATCGTCCACCACCGACGGCAGGGTATAGAGGAAGCTTCCGTCCTCGCGCACGAGAACCGGGTCGGACAGGCTCGCCGTGTCGACCTGCTGCCGCCCGCGCACGCCGTCGTCCCAGGCGACCGTGCGGTGCGCCAGCTTGAAGCGCCAGTGGGGCGCCCGCCCTTCAGTCGCGAAGCGGGCATGATCCGCCTCGGTAAGGGACAAAGCGGCACGGTCATAAACCGGCGGCAGGCCGCGCGCGCGCTGCAAGCCGCGCTTCAGATCGAGTTCGGCCTCGGTCTCATAGGCCGGATACAAGCGTCCGGCCGCCTTCAGACGTTCGGCGGCGGCGGCATAGATGGGCAGGCGAGACGACTGCCGCTCAACCCGGTCAGGCGGGATGCCGAGCCAGTCGAGATCGTCAGCAATCGCCGCGGCGAAACTGTCGCGCGAACGGGCGGCATCGGTGTCGTCGAATCGCAGAATGAAGATGCCGCCGGCGCGGCGCGCGAGCAGCGCGTTCAGCAGAGCAGTGCGGGCATTGCCGACATGCAGAAGGCCCGTGGGCGAGGGCGCGAAGCGGAAGACGGAGAGCGGTGCGGGCATGGCATGCCATTAGAACGCCACGCCGCGTCTGGAAAGAGGCGGCCGCCCCGGCGGGACGGCCGCCAAGGCCTCAGCGTGGCACAGGCACGACCTGAAGCCCGGTTCCGCGGGCCGGCGTTTCCGCCGGCGATGCGGGCTGTGCCGGCGCGGGTTGCGCAGGCGCAGGCTGTGCGGGCGCCGCTTGCGCGGGCGGCGGCGCGGGCTGACCGCGCGGCGGCTGGCCCTGGGCGTTCGGCGGCGGACCGCCTGGATTGCGCGGTCCCTGCGTGTTGGGGGGCGGACCGCCCGGATTGCCGGGGTTGCGCGGTTGATTCTGCCAATTTGGCGGGGGCCCACCCGGATTGCCGGGATTGCGTGGCTGATTCCAATTCGGCGGTGGGCCGCCGGGGTTTCCGGGGTTGCGCGGCTGGTTCCAATTCGGTGGTGGGCCGCCCGGCACGGGTCCGTTCGGCCCGATCACCGGCAGACCCGTCGGGCTGCCGCCTTGCCAGCCCGGCCGGCCGGGACCCGGCGGCGGAGGCCGATTGCCGGGCCCCCACCAATTCGGCGGACGCGGGCCCGGACCCGGAGGCGGCGGCCCCCAGCCGGGACGCGGGCGCGGCTGGTAATATTGCCATTGCGACCGCTGGCCCCACCATGGCGAGCCGCGATAATAGCGTCCCCAATAATTGCCGAAATTGAACCCGACGATGGGGATGCCGACGACCGGAGCATATTCCGGCACCAGCACGGTGCGGCCGCGATAGGCGAAGCCGAGATACTCGCCATAAACCCAGCCGCGATAAGGTCCATAGATCACGTCGCACCAGGACTGGTTGTCCAAGCAGCCCACAATCTCGACGCCGACACCGTCCGGAAGAACAGTGACGCGCGGAAATTCCGTATCCGGACCCGCGCGCATATTGACGTTTCCGGTCGTGACCCCCGGATAGGCCAGAGCAGCCGTGGCCGCACAGGCAAACCCGGCGGACAGGAGCGCAGTCGCGACCCGGCGCATCGGCGCGCGCGACAATTGCGCACGCAGATCCCCCTCCCGAGACTCGCGACGATTCAGCAACAGAGATACGCCCCGAGTCCGCATCTTCACCACCCACGCCGCGGCGGTTCGCGGCGGGAAGACACGCAATGCGTCCATGATACCCCTCGTCGAGCGGCCAAATCGGCCGTAACCCATTGACGTAACGTTCCGCGGCTTTTCGAGCCCTAAGGCATGGCGGGATTGGGTCGCGCGCGCGGCATCTTCGTGCCGGCACCGTACAGTCTCTCCGCCTCGCCGCAAACCAAAGGCCTTCTACCGCAGCCGCGAAGAGAATTTTCGCTCCCGCCGCATTTTGCAGCCGGCCCGACAAAGCGGGGCTTTTCCTTCGGTGCAAGGCGCCATTAGAGTGACTTTGAGTTGGAAGAGGGCGGCATCGCGTCGGGGGCGGGCATGAAGGACATTCTTGAGGAGCTGGAAAGCCGCCGCAGCGTCGCCGCTCTGGGCGGCGGGGTGAAGCGGATCGAGGCGCAGCATGCGCGCGGCAAGCTCACGGCACGCGAGCGCATCGAATTGCTGCTCGACCGGGGATCGTTCGAGGAGTTCGACACTTTCGTCCAGCACCGGTGCGTCGATTTCGGCATGGAGACGCAGAAGATCCCCGGCGACGGCGTGGTCACCGGCTGGGGGACGGTGAACGGCCGGCAGGTCTTCGTCTTCGCCAAGGACTTCACGGTGTTCGGCGGCTCGTTGTCCGAGGAGCATGCGCGCAAGATCACCAAGATCCAGGACATGGCGCTGAAGACGCGCTCACCCATCATCGGCCTGTTCGACGCCGGCGGCGCGCGCATCCAGGAAGGCGTCGCGGCGCTCGGCGGCTATGGCGAGGTGTTCAAGCGCAACGTCACCGCCTCCGGCGTGATCCCGCAGATCTCGCTGATCATGGGGCCGTGCGCGGGCGGCGACGTCTATTCCCCCGCCATGACCGATTTCATCTTCATGGTGCGCGACACCAGCTACATGTTCGTCACCGGCCCGGAAGTTGTGAAGACGGTGACCAACGAGACCGTGACCTCCGAGGAACTCGGCGGCGCCAAGGTCCACACCACCAAATCCTCGGTGGCGGACGGGGCGTATGAGAACGACGTCGAGATGCTGCTCCAGACCCGGCGGCTGATCGACTTCCTCCCGCTGAACAATCAGGACGGCGTGCCGGAATGGCCGTCCTTCGACGACCCGCTGCGGATCGACGACAGCCTCGATACGCTGATCCCGGACAATCCCAACAAGCCCTACGACATCAAGGAGTTGATCCTGAAGGTCGTGGACGAGGGCGATTTCTTCGAGATCCAGGCGGCGTTCGCGAAGAATATCGTCACCGGTTTCGGCCGGATCGAGGGACGCACGGTGGGCTTCGTCGCCAACCAGCCCATGGTGCTCGCCGGGGTTCTCGACGCGGACGCGTCGCGCAAGGCCGCGCGGTTCGTGCGCTTCTGCGACGCGTTCGAGATCCCGATCGTGACCTTCGTCGACGTGCCCGGCTTCCTGCCCGGCACAGCGCAGGAATATGGCGGCCTCATCAAGCACGGCGCCAAATTGCTGTTCGCCTATTCTCAGGCGACCGTGCCGCTGGTCACCGTGATCACCCGCAAGGCGTTCGGCGGGGCCTATGACGTCATGGCCTCCAAGCATGTCGGCGCCGACGTGAATTATGCCTGGCCGACCGCGCAGATCGCGGTGATGGGCGCGAAGGGCGCGGTCGAGATCATCTTCCGCGCCGACATGGGCGACCCGGAGAAGATCGCGGCACAGACGAAGAATTACGAGCAGCGCTTCCTCTCGCCCTTCGTGGCGGCCGAGCGCGGCTATGTGGACGAGGTGATCATGCCGCGCACCACGCGCAAACGCCTCGCCCGCGCGCTCGCCATGCTGCGCTCGAAAGAGGTGGAGCAGCCGGCGCGCAAGCACGACAATCTGCCCCTGTAGCAGCGCGGTCTTGCCTGGGTTTGCCAGGGGAATCCACGCGGCGCCGATCAGGCGTCACTTCAGGGATAGCCGTGGATGGCCGGGAGACGCCCGGCGATGACGGCGAGCAAATCATGGGCGCCAAGCGCCGGGGGACAGACGACGATGTTCTCGAAGATCCTGATCGCGAACCGGGGCGAGATCGCCTGCCGCGTCATCAAGACGGCGCGCAAAATGGGCATCAAGACGGTGGCCGTCTATTCCGACGCCGACAAGGACGCGCTCCACGTCGAGATGGCGGACGAGGCGGTGCATATCGGCCCGCCGCCCGCCGCCCAATCCTATCTCATCGCCGAGAAGATCATCGAAGCCTGCAAGGCGACCGGCGCCGAGGCGGTGCATCCCGGCTACGGCTTCCTGTCCGAGCGCGCCTCCTTTCCCAAGGCCCTGGCCGAGCACGGCATCGTCTTCATCGGCCCGAACCCGCACGCCATCGAGGCGATGGGCGATAAGATCGAATCCAAAAAGGCGGCGGCGGCGGCCAAGGTCTCCACCGTCCCCGGCCATCTCGGCGTGATCGAGGACGGCGTCCAGGCCGCGATCATCGCCGACGAGATCGGCTATCCCGTGATGATCAAGGCGTCGGCCGGCGGCGGCGGCAAGGGCATGCGCATCGCTTATTCCCGCGCCGAGGTGCAGGACGGGTTCGACCGCGCCAAATCCGAAGCGAAGTCCTCGTTCGGCGACGACCGGGTGTTCGTCGAAAAATTCATCGTCGATCCCCGCCATATCGAAATCCAGGTGCTCGGCGACAAGCACGGCAACGTGCTCTATCTCGGCGAGCGCGAATGCTCCATTCAACGCCGCAACCAGAAAGTGGTGGAGGAGGCCCCCTCCCCCCTGCTCGACGCCGAGACCCGTCGCAAGATGGGCGAGCAGGCCGTCGCCCTCGCCAAGGCGGTCGGCTATGACAGCGCCGGCACCGTGGAATTCGTCGCCGGCCAGGACAAGAGCTTCTATTTCCTGGAAATGAACACCCGCCTGCAGGTGGAGCATCCGGTCACCGAACTCGTCACCGGCATCGATCTCGTGGAGCAGATGATCCGCGTGGCGGCCGGCGAGCCGCTCGCCTTCACCCAGGACGACATCACGCTGACCGGCTGGGCCGTGGAAAGCCGGATCTATGCCGAGGATCCCTATCGCAGCTTCCTGCCCTCGATCGGCCGCCTGGTGCGCTACCGCCCGCCGGTCGAAGGCAAATTCGGCGACATCACGGTGCGCAACGACACCGGGGTCTATGAGGGCGGCGAAATCTCGCTCTATTACGATCCCATGATCGCCAAGCTGGTGACCCATGCGCCGACCCGCGCGGCGGCGATCGAGGCGCAGGCCGACGCGCTCGATGCCTTCGCCATCGACGGGATCGGCCACAACATCCCCTTTCTCTCCGCGCTGATGGCGCATCCGCGCTGGCAGAAGGGCGCGCTCTCGACCGGCTTCATCGCCGAGGAATATCCCGACGGCTTCCACGCCCGTGCCCCGGAGGGCGAACTCACCCACCAGCTCGCGGCGGTGGCGGCGGTCATCGATCACGTTCAGAACGCCCGCAAGCGGCAGATTTCGGGCCAGATGATGGGCACGCCCGTCACCTTCGACAAGCGCCGCGTGGTGCATCTCGGCGGCACCCATGCGCTGGTTTCGGTCACTTGCGAGATCAAGGAGGCGGACGGCGCCTATAAGGTCCAGGTGTTCGACGCGGACGGCGCGAGGGGCCATGCCCATGTCCTGACCAGCGACTGGAAGCCCGGCGCCCCAGTCTGGCTCGGCACGATCGACGCCAATCCCTCCGCGCTCCAGGTGCGCCCGTTGCCGAACGGAGTCGCGCTCGCGTTTCGCGGGGTGGCCACCGAGGCGCGCGTCTTTACCGTCCGGGAGGCCGAACTTGCCGCCTTGATGCCGGAGAAGAAGGCGGCCGGCGGCGGCAAGGAACTGCTCTGCCCGATGCCCGGATTGGTCGTCTCGATCGCGGTCGAGCCGGGCCAGGACGTCAAGGCGGGCGAGGCCCTCGCCGTGGTCGAGGCGATGAAGATGGAGAATGTGCTGCGCGCCGAGCGCGACGGGGTGGTGAAGGCGGTCCACGCCAAGCCCGGCGACAGCCTTGCGGTCGACGCGGTGATCCTGGAGTTCGCGTGATGCGGGCCGCCGGCAGCATTCGCCCTCCCCCCCTCCCAAGCAAGCGGCTGAGGGAAACGCTTGCGCTCGTGCGTCGAGGATCTGCCTGAATGCGTCTGCTCTCCCATCTCCTGTCCCGCTTCGTCGAGAAGGGCGCGCTGACCGTCATCACGGCCAAGGGCCAGCGCACCGTTTTCGGTTCGGGGGTCGACGGGCCGAAGGTCACGGTGCGGCTGAAAGACGAGAAGCTGGAGCGGGACCTGTTCTTCAACCCCGAACTCGTCGCCGCCGAGGCCTATATGGACGGGCGGCTCACCTTCGAGGACGGGTCGGGCGTGTTCGACCTGCTGCTGCTGTTCTCGGTCAACCGCAAGGGCCTCGGCAGCCATCCGGTCCAACAGGCGCTGCGCCGCGCCTGGCGTTCCCTGAAGCGGTTCCAGCAGGCCAATCCGATCGGGAAGGCGAAGGAAAACGTGGCCTCGCATTACGACCATCCGGCCGAATTCTACCGGCTGTGGCTGGATGAGACGATGGCCTATTCCTGCGCGTATTTCGACCATCCCGAGCAACCCCTTGCCGACGCCCAACGGGCAAAGTTCCGCCATGTCGCGGCAAAGCTGAAGATCGCGCCGGGCATGAAGGTGGTGGAGATCGGCTCGGGCTGGGGCGGATTGTCGATCTATCTCGCCAAGACCTGCGGCGCCCATGTCACGGCGATCAACGTCTCCCCCGAGCAACTTGCGGAATCGCGCCGGCTCGCCGAGCAGGCGGGGGTCGGCCAACTGATCGACTTTCGCGAGGTGGACTACCGCACGCTTACGGGAAAATTCGACCGCCTGGTCTCGATCGGCATGATGGAGCATGTCGGGGTCAATCATTTCGACGACTATTTCACCAGCGTCCGCGACCTGCTCGCTCCCGGCGGGTTCGCCTTGGTGCACGCCATCGGCCGAATGTCGCCGCCCGGCACGACCGCCCCCTTCATCCGCAAATACATTTTCCCCGGCGGCTATGTGCCGGCGCTGTCCGAAGTCTTCGCCTCCACCGAGCGGACCCATCTTTGGGTCGCCGACATGGAGGTGCTGCGGCTGCATTATTACTGGACCATCCGCGCCTGGCGCCGCCGCTTCCTCGCCCGCTACGGCGAGGTGGAGGCGATGATGGGCGAACGGTTCGCACGTATGTGGGACTTCTATCTCTCGGCGGTGGAACTGGGCTTCCTGCACGGCTCCAACATGGTGTTCCAGCTCCTGCTCGCCGAGCGGCGGGACGACGTGCCGGTGCGGCGGGATTATATGTTCGAGGACGAGCGGGCGCTGATCGCCCGCGAGGCGCAGGAGAGCCCGGCATGACCGACCTGCCGTTCGCCACCGACCTGAAGCCCGCGACCCGCGGGGATTGGATGAAGCTCGTCGAGGGCGTGCTGAAGGGCGCCCCCTATGACCGCAAGCTGGTCACACGCACCTATGAGGGCCTCGTCCTCGACCCGCTGCCGCCGCGCCGCGCCGAGAGCCGCATCCTCGCCGGCCGTCAGCCCGGCGCGCCCTGGACCGTCTCGGCGCGGGTCGACCAGGCCGACCTCGACGCCGCCAACGCTCAGGCGCTCGACGATCTCGGCAATGGCGCCTCCGGATTGACGCTCGTCTTCGCCTCCTCGCCCCACGCTCACGGCTTCGGCCTGCCGGACGGCGCGGTTCTCACCCGCGTCCTCGACAGCGTGATGGTCGATCTCATCGAGACGCGGATCGAGAGCGGGCGCTTCCAGGGGCGCGAGGATGCCCTCGCCTTCGCGGCGCTGATCGACGAGCGGGGCCACGACCCAAAGGGACTGTGGGTATCTTTCGGGCTCGATCCGATCGGCGACATGGCCCGGTCGGGTTCGGCGCCGATGCCATGGGCAAACCTCGCGCAACGTTTCGGGGAGACGTGCGGCCTCCTCGCCGCGCGCGGCTTTTCCTCGCCGCTCGCCCGCGCGGACGGCGCGGTCCACCACGCGGCCGGGGCCTCGGACGCGCAGGAACTCGCCGCAATTCTCGCCACCGCCATCGCGTATCTGCGCGCCCTGGAAGCCACCGGGATGGCGCTCGAAGAGGCCGCGGGGCGGATCGAACTGGCCTTGACCGCGGACGTCAACCAGATCGCCACCATCGCCAAATTCCGCGCGATCCGCTTGCTGTGGGGTGCGGCGATGCGCGAGGCGGGGGTGAAGGCGCCGCCGCTCCGCGTCCACGCCACCACCGCCTGGCGTACGCTGACGCGGCGCGATCCTTATATGAACCTCCTACGCGGCACGATTGCCGCCTTCGCAGCGGGTGTCGGCGGCGCCGACAGCATCACCGTCCTGCCCTTCACCCAGGCCCTCGGGCTGCCGGACCCATTCGCCCGGCGGCTCGCCCGCAACACCCAACTCATCCTCCTGGAAGAGGCGAACGTGCACCGCGTCGCCGATCCTGCCGCAGGGGCCGGGGCGGTGGAAGCGCAGACCGAGGGACTGGCCGCCGCCGCCTGGGAGGTGTTCCGCGCCATCGAGGCGAAGGGCGGGATGGCGGATGCCGTCTCCCTCGGCTGGTGGCAGAACGAGGTGGCGCAGGTGCGCGCGCGGCGCGCCAAGGATGTCGCGACCCGCAAGGAGCCCTTGACCGGAACCTCCGAATTTCCCTTGCTTGATCAGGTACCGGCGGAGGTTTTGGCGCCCGCGCCGGCACCGCCGCCGGCCGTGATGGACACCGCATTCGCCTCGCACCGGCTGTCCGAACCGTTCGAAGCCCTGCGCGACGCGGCCGAGGCGGCGGCCGTACCGCCGATGGTCTTCCTCGCCACGCTCGGGCCGGTGTCGGCCTTCACGGCGCGCGCGACCTTTGCGAAGAATTTTTTCGAAGCCGGCGGGCTCAAGGCCCCGGTGCCGGAACCGTTCGCCCGGCTCGACGATCTGATCGACGCCTTCGTGGCGTCGGGGACGACCTTCGCCTGCCTCTGCGCGTCCGACGACCTTTATGCCGCGGAAGGCGTGGTGGCGGCCGATGCGCTGAAGACGGCGGGGGCGCACACGATCTGGCTCGCCGGGAGGCCCGGAGAGTTGGAAGGCCCGCTGACCGCGGCGGGGGTCAGCGGCTTCATCCATGCCGGCGGCGACGTGCTGGCGGCGCTGAGGATCGCCCACGCCGCGCTCGGGCTTTGACCGGCGTGCGCACCGGCCCGGGGCCGTCGGGCCGCAGGTCGGGAGCGAAGCCGGGACGGAAAGTGGCGGGACACCCGCACTGTGGGACACGCGCGCCAAATGGCGTATTTTGAGGTAGGATGGGGATTATGAGCCGCTTGCCCGCATTCGCCGAGATCGCGTGGCGTGCGCCGGAGCTTGCCCCGGAAAGCGCCGCTGCCGCCCCCTGGATGACGCCGGAAGGCATTCCGGTGAAGCCGCTCTACGGCGCGGACGATGTGGCCGGCCTGACTTTCCTCGATACCTATCCCGGCATCGCCCCCTATCTGCGCGGGCCATATCCCACCATGTACGCGAACCAGCCATGGACCATTCGGCAATATGCCGGCTTCTCCACGGCTGAGGATTCCAACGCCTTCTACCGGCGCAACCTCGCCGCCGGGCAGAAGGGCCTATCGGTGGCCTTCGATCTCGCCACACATCGCGGCTATGACAGCGACCACCCCCGCGTCGCCGGCGATGTCGGCATGGCCGGGGTCGCAATCGACAGCATCTACGACATGCGCACCCTGTTCTCCGGCATTCCGCTGGACCAGATGAGCGTGTCCATGACCATGAACGGGGCGGTCCTGCCGATCCTCGCTCTGTTCATTGTCGCCGGCGAAGAGCAAGGCGTGCCGCACGCCAAGCTCTCGGGCACGATTCAAAACGACATCCTCAAAGAATTCATGGTGCGGAATACCTACATCTATCCGCCCCTGCCCTCGATGCGGATCATCTCCGACATCTTCGCCTATACGTCGCAGGAGATGCCGCGCTTCAACTCGATCTCCATTTCCGGCTACCACATGCAGGAGGCGGGGGCGACGCAGGATCTGGAGCTCGCCTACACGCTGGCAGACGGGGTGGAATATGTCCGCGCCGGAGCCAAGGCCGGGCTCGACATCGATGTGTTCGCGCCGCGCCTGTCCTTCTTCTGGGCCATCGGCATGAATTTCTACATGGAGGTGGCGAAGCTGCGCGCCGCGCGCCTCCTCTGGACCAAGCTGATGACCGATCTCGGCGCAAAAAGCCCGAAATCGCTGCCGCTGCGGACCCATTGCCAGACCTCCGGCTGGAGCCTGACGGCGCAGGACGTGTTCAACAATGTGATGCGCACCATGGTCGAGGCGATGGCCGCGACGCAGGGGCATACCCAGTCGCTTCATACCAACGCCCTCGACGAGGCACTCGCCCTTCCCACCGACTTCTCCGCCCGCATCGCCCGCAACACCCAGATCCTGCTCCAGCAGGAAAGCGGCACGACCCGCCAGATCGATCCGTGGGGCGGATCCTTCTTCATCGAGCGCCTGACGGCCGACCTCGCAACCAAGGCCTGGGCGCACATTGAGGAAGTCGAAGCACTCGGCGGCATGGCCAAGGCCATCGAGGCCGGCATCCCCAAGCTGCGCATCGAGGAGGCCGCCGCCACCACACAGGCGCGGATCGACGGCGGCGCGCAGACCGTGGTCGGCGTCAACAAATACAAGCCCGAGCGCGAACGGCCGATCGACGTCCTGAAGGTCGACAATTCCGCGGTCCGTGCGGCGCAGATCGAAAAGCTGAAGCGGCTCAAGGCGGAACGCAACCCGGCGGACGTGGAAGCCGCCCTCGCCGCCCTCACCGAGGGTGCAAGCCAGGGGGCGAATCTGCTCGCGCTCGCGGTCGAGGCTGCCCGCGCCAAGGCGACGGTGGGCGAAATCTCCGACGCAATGGAAAAGGTGTTCGGGCGTCACCGCGCCGAAATCCGGGCGATTTCCGGCGTCTATAAGCGGGAAGCCGGCGCGATGACCGACAAGGTGGCCAAGGTCCAGCAATTGGTGGAAGCGTTCGCCCACGACGAGGGCCGGCGTCCGCGCATCCTCGTCGCCAAGGTCGGCCAGGACGGCCACGACCGCGGCCAGAAAGTGATCGCCTCCGCCTTCGCCGATCTCGGCTTCGACGTTGATATCGGCCCGCTTTTCGCCACGCCGGAGGAGGCTGCGCGCCAGGCGGTGGAGAACGACGTGCACATTGTCGGCATCTCCTCGCTCGCCGCCGGCCATCTCACGCTGGTTCCTGCCCTGAAGACCGCCCTCGAGGCGGAAGGGCGCGGCGACATCATGGTGGTGGTGGGCGGCGTCGTGCCGCCGCAGGATTACGACGCCCTGAAGGCCGCCGGCGCGGAGGCGATCTTCCCGCCCGGCACGGTCATCGCCGATGCGGCGCGCGATCTCGTCGTCACTTTGGCCCAGCGCCTGGGCCATTCCCGGGCGGCGGCGGAATAGATCCGCCATGCCCCCGGCGCTCGGCGACACCCTCCGGGTGCTGCGGCCGGCGCCGCATATTCGCGCTTTCTACGACGGGCGGGTGCCCGGGGTGCGGCTCCACTCCGCCGCGCCGAACTGGCTCGACGACGGTGCATATGAGGCGGGCATCGCTTCTTACGCCGTTATCAACGCCGGTAGTGCCCTCATCTACGACACGAATATCTCGCTCGCCCATGCCCGCCTGATCCGCCGGACTTTGGAGGCCGAGGGCGTGCGGCACATGATCGTGGTCCTGAGCCACTGGCACGACGACCATGTCGCCGGCACCGCGGCGTTCGCCGATTGCGAGATCCTCGCCAGCCGCCGCACCGCCGAGATCCTCGCCGAAAAGCGCGCCGACCTCGAATCCGGCGACCCGCCGATCAAGCCGCTGATCCTGCCGACGCGCACCTATGAGGGCGAATGCGGGCTGGCGGTCGGCGCGCTCCAGGTCCGCCTGATCCAGGTCGACGTGCATTCCTGCGACGCCACGGTCGTGCGGCTTCCCGACGGCATCCTCCTGGCCGGGGACACGCTGGAAGACCCCGTGACCTATGTCGACGAGCCCGGCCGGCTCGCCGCCCATCTCGTCGATCTCGCCCGGATGGCGGACTGGGATATCACCCGGATTCTCCCGAACCACGGCGCGGAGGAGACCATCGCCAGCGGCGGGTATGGTAAAGAATTTATTTATGCAACAATGGCTTATATTAAAAAGCTCATTGAGATTTCAGGTGAAGTTAAAGTGAATTGCGAGGATCTGCGCAGCTTTGCGGCGGCGGCGTTCGCGACCGGAGCCGTCACCTATTTCGCCCCCTATGAGGCGGTGCATCGCCAGAATGTGGCGGCGGTCCGGCGGGCCGCAGGGTGGCGCGACGCGGATTGAAACCGGGTAAAGAGGGCTTCAGCGGCGCGGTGCGATTGCGCGCCGCCCTTTCAATGCGGGGCGCGATCGTGTAGGAACGCGCCCGATTTGGCTTTCCGATTTGGCTTGGCGCCGCCCCAGGTGCGGCGCGAACGATGGTGTCCATGCAGACAGTTCTGATCGTCATTCACCTGATGGTGGTGCTCGCCCTTATCGGCGTCGTGCTGATCCAGCGCTCCGAAGGCGGCGGGCTCGGCATCGGCGGCGGCGGTGGGAGCAGCGGCGGCTTCTTCAGCGCCCGCGGCTCCGCCAACGTCCTGACGCGGGCGACCGCGATCCTCGCGGCGATTTTCTTCGTCACAAGCTTGAGCCTGACGGTGATCGCCGGATGGGGACGCACGCCCCCCTCCATCCTGAACCAGCCGGGGCTTCCGACCGGGCCATCCGTGCCGCAGAGCGGTGCGACCATCCTCGATCAGATTCGTCCCCCCGCCCCGGCGGGCCAGAGCGCGCCGGCCGACGGATCCGTTCCGGCCGCGCCCGCCGCACCGGCGCCGGGCGGACCTCAGGTTCCGCAGTCCCAGTGACGCCCCGCGGCGGAAACCCCGCCGCGTCCGGTTCTCCACAGGCAAGGCGAAGCGCCGGGCACGGCGCTCTCGCCGAATCGTGTTTGCGCGAATTAGAGTGAAGGCCCATGGCGCGCTATCTCTTCATCACCGGCGGCGTCGTGTCCTCCTTGGGCAAGGGCCTCGCCTCAGCCGCTTTGGGTGCGCTTCTTCAGGCGCGCGGCTACACCGTCCGGCTGCGCAAGCTGGACCCCTATCTCAATGTCGATCCGGGCACGATGAGCCCGTATCAGCACGGCGAGGTGTTCGTCACCGATGACGGGGCCGAGACCGATCTCGATCTCGGCCATTACGAGCGCTTCACCGGCCGTCCGGCCACCCGGCGCGACAATGTGACGACCGGGCAGATCTATCAGGACATCCTCAACAAGGAGCGGCGCGGCGACTATCTCGGCGCCACCGTCCAGGTGATCCCGCACGTCACCAATGCGATCAAGGATTTCGTCCTCGAAGGCAATGAGGGGTTCGATTTCGTCCTGGTCGAGGTCGGCGGCACGGTGGGCGATATCGAGGGCCTGCCCTTCTTCGAGGCGACGCGCCAGCTCAAGAACGATCTGCCGCGCGGCCACGCCATCTTCATCCATCTGACGCTGCTGCCCTTCATCCCCTCCGCCGGGGAACTGAAGACCAAACCGACCCAGCATTCGGTGAAGGAGCTGCGCTCGATCGGCATCCAGCCCGACATCCTGCTGTGCCGCACCGACCGCGAGATCCCCCGCGAGGAGCGCCGCAAGCTCGCGCTGTTCTGCAATGTCCGCGAGAGCGCCGTGATCGAGGCGCGCGACGTCGACAACATCTATGCCGTGCCGTCCGCCTATCATGCCGAGGGGCTCGACACCGAGGTGCTGGCGGCCTTCGGGATCGAGCCGGCGCCGCTGCCCAAGCTCGAGCGCTGGACCACGATCGAGGACCGGGTCCGCAATCCCGAGGGCGAGGTCACGATCGCGATCGTCGGAAAATATACCGGCTTGAAGGACGCCTATAAGTCGCTGATCGAGGCGCTGGCCCATGGCGGCATCGCCCACAAGGTCAAGGTCAAGCTGGACTGGATCGAAAGCGAGACTTTCGAGCGCGAGGATCCCGCCCCCTTCCTCGAACATGTCCACGGCATCCTCGTGCCGGGCGGGTTCGGCCAGCGCGGCGCCGAAGGCAAGATCCGCGCGGCGCAGTTCGCCCGCGAGCGGGCGGTGCCCTATTTCGGCATCTGCTTCGGCATGCAGATGGCGGTGATCGAGGCGGCGCGCAATCTCGCCGGCATCGCCGCGGCAAATTCCACCGAATTCGGCGAGACCTCGGAGCCTGTGGTCGGCCTCCTCACCGAATGGCTGCGCGGCAACGAACTCGAAAAGCGCCGGGCGAACGGCGATCTCGGCGGCACGATGCGGCTCGGCGCCTATCCCGCCCGGCTCGACGCGGAAAGCCGGGTGGCGGGCGTCTATGGCGCCCTCGACATCCGCGAGCGCCACCGCCACCGCTACGAGGTGAACACCGCCTATAAGGAACGGCTGGAGCAACAGGGAATGCGCTTTTCCGGCATGTCGCCCGACGGGCTGCTGCCGGAAATCGTCGAACATTCCGGCCATCCCTGGTTCATCGGCGTCCAGTTCCACCCCGAACTGAAATCGCGGCCGTTCGATCCCCATCCGCTGTTCGCCGCCTTCGTCGGCGCCGCCATGGAGCAGAGCCGCCTCGTGTGACCGAGCGGGGTGGGCACCGCGCCTCCGCGTCAAAGGTTGCCCCACCGTTCGAAGGCGTGTCACAAGCGAAGCTTCAAGCCGGGAAGTTCAATGCCGGGGAGGCGCCCATGCCGCGCGGTCTCGATCATATCGTCCATGTGGTGCGCGACCTGGACGCGGCCGGGGAGATCTACGACCTGATCGGCTTCACGGTCGGACCGCGCAACCAACACCCCTGGGGCACCTATAACCGCATCGTCCAGATGCCCGGCTTCTTCATCGAGCTCCTGGCGGTCGCCGAGCCCGACAAGATTCCGGAGAGCGCCGGCAGCCATTTTTCGTTCGGCGCCTTCAACCGGGACTTTCTCGCCCGCTGCGGCGAGGGGTTTTCCATGCTCGCTCTCGAAGGCGTGGACCCTGCAGCGGACAAGGCGGCATTCGATGCCGCCGGCTTCGGCGGCTTCGATCTGTTCGATTTCTCGCGGATGGCGCGCCGGCCGGACGGCGAAGAGGTCGAGGTCGGCTTCTCCCTCGCCTTCGCGCAGGATCCGGCGGCGCCCGATGCCGGCTTTTTCACTTCGACCCAGCGCAAGCCCGAAAATTTCTGGGTCCCCGCCATGCAGCGCCACCATAACGGCGTCGCCGGCGTGACCGGGGTGGTGCTGGTTGCCGACCATCCCGTGGACCATGCGAGTTTCATCGACACCCTCACGGGGGCGACGCCGCTGCGGGTCGCCGACGACTGGTATCTCGCCCGCACCCCGCGCGGCGAAATCGAGATCATGGCCCGGCCGGCCTTCGCCGCACGCTTCAACGTCGCGGCACCGGGTCTGGAGGGCCTGCGCATCGCCGCGATCCGGTTCGCTGTGGCGGGCACGGCCGAAATGCGGCGCGGCCTCGCCGCCCGCCGCATGATCGAGGAAGCGAGCGACGGCGCGGTCGTGGTCCCCGCGCGCGCCGCTTTGGGCGCGATCCTGGTGGTGGACCGCATGCCCAACGCCTGACCGGCCGGGTGGCGTCGCCGTCCGGTTCCGAATTAGAATTCCGCCTGTGCCTTCAGAGTCGCAGGTGAGTCCCGCGTGTGCCTCGCCGGGTCACCCGATCGGGCGGCGCAGGTGGGAAGCGGGGATCAGGCGTGGCGCGAGACGGCGGCAAGACGGGGAAGACCGGGAAGACGGCGGCAGGTCTCGGCTTTGCGCGCGAACGCGCCCTCTATCGCGACGGTGCGGCGCCGGTCGCCGGCGCGGACGAAGCCGGACGCGGGCCGCTGGCCGGGCCGGTGGTCGCCGCCGCCGTCATCCTCGATCCGTCGCGGCTGCCGCGCGGCCTCGACGATTCCAAGAAGCTGACGCGCGAGCGCCGCGAAGCGCTGTTCGAGGAGATCTGCGCCACCGCAGAGGTTTCGGTGAGCCTCGCGCCGCCGGCCCGCATCGACCGCGACAATATCCGCCAGGCCTCGCTCTGGGCGCTCGCGAGCGCGGTGCGCGGGCTGCCGCGCGTGCCGGCTCTGGTGTTCGTCGATGGCAACGATCCGCCGCCGGTGGCCTGCCCGCTGGAAATGGTGATCGGCGGCGACGCCCTGATCGCCTCGATCGCCGCCGCCTCGATCGTCGCCAAGGTGACTCGGGACCGGCTCATGACCGGCCTTGGCGCGGTATTTCCCGCCTATGGCTTCGAGCGGCACATGGGCTATTCCACGCCCGAGCACGGCCTCGCTTTGCGCGCCCACGGCCCCTGCCCGCACCACCGGCGCTCCTTTGCGCCGGTGCGCGCACAGCAATTGCTGCTGTTTGCGGAAGCCGAGATCGTCGCTGCGGAATAAGACGGCCTGGCTGTCGACGGGGCCGCGCAGAATACAAAAGGATCCGGCCCGGCTGCGGGCCGGGCCGGGAAAGGGACGGCCCACAGCCGGCCGTGAGGAGGACGGCCCGGCTGACGCCGGGCCTATAGGTAATCCTCAGTGGCCCAGCACCGCCAGCAGCAGCAGCGCGACGATATTGGTGATCTTGATCATCGGGTTCACGGCGGGGCCGGCCGTGTCCTTGTAGGGATCACCGACCGTGTCGCCGGTCACCGAGGCCTTATGGGCCTCCGAGCCCTTATAGTGGCGCACGCCGTCCTTATCGACGAAGCCGTCCTCGAAGGACTTTTTCGCATTGTCCCAGGCGCCGCCGCCGGAGGTCATCGAAATCGCGACGAACAGGCCGGTGACGATCACGCCGAGCAGCATGGCGCCGAGCGACGAGAAAGCCGCCGACTTGCCCGCGACGCCGCCGCCCGCCACGAAATAGATGACGAAATAGCAGACGATGGGCGAGAGGACCGGCAGCAAAGAGGGGATGATCATCTCCTTGATGGCGGCCTTGGTCAGCATGTCCACGGCGCGGGAATAATCCGGCTTGTCGCGCCCTTCCATGATGCCCGGCTTCTCGCGGAACTGGCGCCGCACCTCCTCGACGATGGCCCCCGCCGCGCGCCCCACCGCCGTCATGCCCATGGCGGCGAACAGGAAGGGCAGCAGGCCGCCGAACAGCAGGCCGACCACCACATAGGGATTTTCCAGCGAGAAGTTCGGCGTCACGCCGGAGAAATAGGTCCCCGGAGCGGCCTGGCCGATGAAGTATTTCAGATCCTGGCTGTAGGCCGCGAACAGGACCAGCGCGCCGAGCCCGGCCGAACCGATCGCATAGCCCTTGGTGACCGCCTTGGTGGTGTTGCCGACCGCGTCGAGCGCGTCGGTGGAATGACGCACCTCCGCCGGCAGGCCCGCCATTTCCGCAATGCCGCCGGCATTGTCCGTCACCGGGCCGAAGGCGTCGAGCGCCACCACCATGCCCGCGAGCGCCAGCATCGTGGTCGCGGCGATGGCGATGCCGAACAGGCCGCCGAGCCCGTACGCGCAGAGAATCCCGGCGATGATGACCAGGGTCGGCAGCGCGGTCGATTCGAGGGACACCGCGAGGCCCTGAATGATGTTGGTGCCGTGGCCCGTCACCGAAGCCTGGGCGATCGACACCACCGGGCGATAGCCGGTGCCGGTGTAATATTCGGTGATGACGACGATGGCGCCGGTGACGGCGAGGCCCACGACGCCGGCCAGGAACAATTGCGTGCCCGTGACCGTGCTGCCCTCGATCGCGCCGAAGCCCGGCAGCAGCCAGGTGACGAGAGCGAGCGCGATCACCGACAGGCCGGCCGACGCGCCGAAGCCCTTATAGAGCGCGCCCATGATCGAGGAGGTCGGGCCGAGCTTGACGAAGAAGGTGCCGGCGACCGAAGTCAGGATGCACACCGCTCCGATCGCCATCGGATAAAGCAGCATGGTCGTCAGCGTCGCCGGGGTGGCGGCAAAGAAGATGACCGCCAGAACCATGGTCGCGACCAGGGTCACGGCATAGGTCTCGAACAGATCGGCCGCCATGCCGGCGCAGTCGCCGACATTGTCGCCGACATTGTCGGCGATGGTCGCGGGGTTGCGCGGATCGTCCTCGGGAATGCCGGCTTCGACCTTGCCGACGAGGTCGCCGCCGACATCGGCGCCCTTGGTGAAGATGCCGCCGCCGAGCCGGGCGAAGATCGAGATCAGCGAGGCGCCGAAGCCGAGCGCGACCAGCGCGTCGACCACCGTGCGGCTGCCCGGAGCGAGACCGATGCCGTGGGTCAGGATGGCGAAATAGACCGCGACGCCGAGCAGAGCGAGGCCGGCCACCAGCATGCCCGTCACCGCGCCCGCCTTGAAGGCGATGTCGAGGCCACCGGCGAGCGACTTGGTCGCCGCCTGGGCGGTGCGCACATTGGCCCGGACCGACACGTTCATGCCGATGAAGCCGGCAAGGCCGGACAGGACGGCACCGACGAGGAAGCCGATGGCCACCAGCCAGCCGAGAAACAGGCCGACCAGAACGAAGATCACCACGCCGACCACCGCGATGGTGAGGTATTGGCGGCGCAGATAGGCTTGCGCGCCTTCGGCGATCGCCGCGGCGATCTCCTGCATGCGCGGCGTGCCGGGGTCGGCGGCCATGACGGCGCGCCCGGCCCAGATTCCATAGCCCAGGGCGAACAGGCCGCAGGCAATGATCAATACAAGAGCCAACATGAAACCCATCCCTTTCGTTTTCCCAACCCGTGCCGGTTCTTTTTATGGCGGTGGAGTGTGAGGGGTGCGTTGCGGAGTCGCAATGGCCGCTCGGCGCATTTTTCGGCCGCGAGCTTGCGCTGGACGCCGGCCTGCGGCTGTGCGAGCTAAGGTGGCGTCGACCGCAATCAGGGACAGGCGTAATGCAGCCGCAAGGCAAGATCGTTCCGGTAATCCTGGCGGGTGGGACGGGGACGCGGCTCTGGCCGCTTTCGCGCAACAGCCTGCCGAAGCAGTTCCTGGCCCTGGTCTCGGACAACACCCTTTATCAGGACACGCTGCTGCGGGTGCCGCCGGGCGACGATTTCCTGCCGCCGATCGTGGTGACCAATACCGATTTCCGCTTCTTCGCCCGGCGTCAGGCGAGCGAGGTCGGCATCGAGGCGGTGGTGGTCCTCGAACCGGCGCGGCGCGACAGCGCGCCGGCTCTGCTGGCCGCGGCGGCCGTCGCCCAGCAGATCCACGGCGCCGACTGCCTGGTCCTGGCGCTCGCGGCGGACCATGTGGTGAAGGACGTCGCGGCGTTCCAGGCGGCGGTGCAGGCGGCGGCCCGGGTCGCCGCGAGCGGCCGGATCGTCACCTTCGGCATCGCGCCGGACGGCCCGCGCACCGCCTACGGCTATATCCGGCCGGGCGCGGCGCTGGCGGAAGGCGGGCATACCGTGGACGCCTTCGTCGAGAAGCCGGACCGCGGCACGGCGGCGGGCTATGTCGCGGACGGCTATCTCTGGAATTCCGGCAATTTCCTGTTTCCGGCGGCGCTGATGATCTCCGAGGCCGAGCGGTTCGAGCCGGAACTCACCGGCGCGGCGCTCGGCGCGGTGGCGCGGGCCGGCACGGATCTCGGCTTCCTGCGGCTCGATCCCGAGAGCTTTGCCGCCGCGCCGGCGAAATCGATCGATTTCGCGGTTCTCGAGCACACCAAGCTCGCCGCGGTGGTGGCGGGGGATTTCGGCTGGTCGGACATCGGCGCGTGGGACGCGGTGCGCGAGATCGGCGCGCCGGACGCGGACGGCAATGTGACGGCCGGGCCGGTGACGCTGCGCGACAGCCATGACAGCTATGTGCGCTCCGACGGCCCGCTGGTGACCGGGATCGGGCTCGCGGGCATTTCCGTGGTGGCGACCGAGGACGCGGTCCTGGTGATGCCCTCGGATCGCGCCCAGGAGGTCAAGCAGCTCGTCGCCTCGCTGAAGGCGGCCCGGCACAATGCCGCGGACGAGCATGTCAAGGTGCACCGGCCCTGGGGCACCTATCAGACGATCTGCCGGGGGGAGCGCTTCCACGTGAAGAAGATCGTGGTCGATCCCGGCGCGACGCTGTCGCTGCAGAAGCACCACCACAGGGCGGAGCACTGGGTCGTGGTGCAGGGCACGGCGGAAGTGACGGTGGAGGACAAGGTGTTCGCCGTGCACGAGAACGAATCCACTTATATCCCGCTCGGCGGGGTCCACCGCCTTGCCAATCCCGGCCGCATCCCGCTCGAAGTGATCGAGGTGCAGACCGGCTCCTATCTCGGCGAGGACGACATCGTCCGCCTGGAGGACGCCTACGACCGCTGCTGAGGGCCGGCGCCGGCCGCCGAACGACGGCCGCACGCCCGCCTCAGACGAACAGGGGATCCGGCAGCGCCTCGAAGGCCGGGTGGGCGAACAGGTAGCCCTGCATGTGGGCGACGCCGAGCGCGGCCGCCGTCTCCATCTCCGCCCGGGTCTCGATGCCTTCCGCGACCGGAATGACGCCGAGGTCGCCGGCCATGCGCACGATGCCGGCGACGATCGCGCGGCGCACCGGGTCGGTATCGATGGCGCGCGTCAGGCCCATGTCGAGCTTCAGGATGTCCGGCTGAAAGTCGGCCAGAAGGCCCAGGCCGGCATAGCCGCTGCCGAAATCGTCGATCGCCGTCAGCAGGCCCTGGCGGCGATATTCGGTGAGAATGCGGGTGAGGCGGCCGGGCTCGGACACCCTCTCCTGCTCCGTCACTTCGAAGATGATCTGAGACAGAGGGATGCCGAGGCGGTGGGCGGCTTCGAGCGTGAGCCTGAGGCAATTGGCCGGCTCGTAGACCGCTCCGGGCATGAAATTGATGGAGACGCCGTTCTGCGCGCGCCGCGGCGCCCCCAGCGCCGCGGCGAGTTCCAGGGCCTTGATCCGGCAGGCCTGATCGAAGCTGTAGCGGTTGGCCTCGGTCACCTGGTCCAGCACGAAGGCGGCCGGCTGCCCCTCCCTGCCGCGGACCAGCGCCTCGAAGGCGAAGATGCTGCGGCGCCTGACATCGACGATCGGCTGGAACGCCATGGAAAATGCGAAAGGAACCTCAAGTCCATCCAAGCATCCCGTGCATTTTGCAGATCCTCGCCTCTTCCGATCCGGCGTTGCGGAAATCATGCTTCGATCCAAAACTTGGCTTTAGAAAAAGCCGATCCGCGATATTTTACTCTACTGTATTTTTACAAACACCACGAAGGAAGGGCGAAAGAGACCTTGGAAAAATCGCACCGCCGGTCGGCTTCTTTTGACGGTCAAGACACCCCTCTCGCCGGCCTTGGCCTTGATTGACCTGACAAAGGCGGGCGGCTAACGTCCGCGCGCTTTTTCACAGGGTTGCCCCCCTCTATGACAGCCTTCGCGCGCCTGGACATTCCCGAGGTCATTCTGGTGACCCCCCCGCGGTTCGACGATCCGCGGGGCTATTTCACCGAGGCCTATGTCCGCGAGCGCTACGCGAAGAACGGCGTCGTTGCGGACTTCATGCAGGACAACGAATCCCTGTCCGAGCCCGTCGGGACGCTGCGGGGCCTGCATTTCCAGGCCCCGCCTTTCGCCCAGGCCAAGCTCGTGCGCGTCGTCCAGGGGGCGATCTACGACGTCGCCGTCGATATCCGCACCGGGTCGCCGACCTACGGGAAGTGGGTCGGCGCCACCCTGACTGCGGAGGGGCGCGAGCAATTGTTCGTGCCGCGCGGCTTCGCCCACGGCTTCTGCACCCTCGTTCCCAACACCAAGGTGCTCTACAAGGTCGACAATCCCTATTCGCGGGAGAGCGAAGGCGGGCTGGTCTGGGACGATCCCGACCTCGCCATCGACTGGCCGGTGGCCGAAGCGATCCTGTCCGACAAGGACCGCGTCCTGCCGCGCCTCAAGGATTATGACAGCCCGTTCCAGCAAGA
Source organism: Aquabacter spiritensis (assembly GCF_004346185.1). Classification (GTDB taxonomy): domain Bacteria; phylum Pseudomonadota; class Alphaproteobacteria; order Rhizobiales; family Xanthobacteraceae; genus Aquabacter; species Aquabacter spiritensis. The sequence continues at coordinate 151,775 of NZ_SMAI01000006.1, forward strand.
CTGACGGCGGACGGACAAGGACAAGATGGCACAGCGCATTCTCGTTACCGGCGGAGCGGGCTTCATCGGCTCCGCGCTCGTCCGGCACCTGATCGGCCAGGACCTCGATGTCCTGACCTTCGACAAGCTCACTTATGCCGGCAATCTCGCCTCGCTGGCCCCGGTGGCGGACAATCCGCGTCATCGCTTCGTGCGCGGCGACATCTGCGACGGGCCGGCGGTCGCGGCCGCTCTGGCGGAGTTCCGGCCGGACTTGGTGATGCACCTCGCGGCGGAATCCCATGTCGACCGGTCGATCGACGGTCCGGCGGCCTTCATCGAGACCAATGTGGTCGGCACCTATACGATGTTGCAGGAGACGCTGCGCTATTGGCGCGGCCTGTCCGGCGCCGCGGCGGAAGCGTTCCGCTTCCACCACATCTCGACCGACGAAGTGTTCGGCAGCCTCGGCGCCGAGGGCCTGTTCCGGGAGGACACGCCGTACCAGCCGAATTCGCCGTATTCGGCCTCCAAGGCCGCCTCGGACCATCTGGTGCGGGCCTGGCACCACACCTATGGCCTGCCGGCGGTGATGTCGAACTGCTCCAACAATTACGGCCCCTATCATTTCCCGGAAAAGCTGATCCCGCTGGTGATCCTGAATGCGCTCGAAGGCGCGCCGCTGCCGGTCTACGGCACCGGGGAGAATGTCCGCGACTGGCTGTTCGTACAGGACCATGCGGAAGCGCTTCATCTGATCGCCACCAAGGGCCGGCTCGGCGAGAGCTACAATGTCGGCGGCGCGAGCGAGCGACGGAACATCGACGTCGTGCGCACCATCTGCACCCTGCTCGACGAGATCCGCCCCGATGCCGGGATCGGGCGCCGCGAGGACCTGATCCGCTTCGTGACCGACCGGCCGGGCCACGACGCCCGCTACGCCATCGATTTCTCGAAGCTGCAGAGCGAACTCGGCTGGACCCCCCGCGAGACGTTCGAGAGCGGGCTGAAGAAGACCATCGAATGGTATCTCGCCAATCCCGGCTGGTGGGAGCCGCTGCGTGGGCATGCCGGGCAACGGCTGGGGCTCGCCTCCTGATGCGCGTGCTTCTGTTCGGCGCCAACGGGCAGGTCGGGCGCGAAACCGTCGCGCTCGCGGCCGAGCGGGGGCTCGACCTCGTCGCGCTCGACCGCGCAGGCGCCGATATCTGCGATCCGGCGGCGATCGCCCGCGCGATCGAGAGCGCGCGCCCCGACGCGGTGATCAATGCCGCCGCCTACACGGCGGTGGACAAGGCGGAGAGCGAGCCGGAGGCGGCCGCCCGCGTGAACGGGCGCGCGCCGGGCCTGATCGCCGAGCGCTGTGCCCATGCGGGTGTGCCGTTCCTCCACATCTCGACCGATTACGTGTTCGACGGCACCAAGACCGGCCCCTATGTCGAAAGCGACCCGGTGGCGCCGCTCGGCGTCTATGGTCGCACCAAGGCCGCCGGGGAGGCGGCGGTGCGGGCGGCGCACGCGGATCACATCATCCTGCGCACCGCCTGGGTCTATGGCGTGCACGGTGGCAACTTTCTGAAGACCATGCTGCGCCTCGCCCGCGAGCGCGACCGGCTGACGGTGGTCGCCGACCAGCGCGGCTGCCCGACCGCGACGCGCGACATCGCCGAGGCGCTGCTCGCCGCCGCCGCCGCGGCGAAGGCCGGGACCGCGCGGTTCGGCACCTTCCATTTCGCAGGGACCGGCACCACGACCTGGCACGGCTTCGCCAGCGAGATCGTGCGCCAAGCCGCCCGCCATACCGGGCGCACGCCCGAAGTCGCCGCGATCACCACGGCCGACTACCCCACCCCGGCCCGGCGCCCCGCAAACTCGGAACTCGAGTCGCGCCTGTTCGAGCAGGCCTATGGCGTGCGCGCCATGCCCTGGCAGACGCGCACCGCCGAAGTGGTCGACGCGCTGCTGAAAACCACCTGACGGAGGCAAAGTGAAGGGCATCATCCTCGCCGGAGGCACCGGCACCCGGCTCTATCCCATCACCCAGGTGGTCTCGAAGCAGCTGCTTCCGGTCTATGACAAGCCGATGATCTATTATCCCCTCTCGACGCTCATGATGGCGGGGATCCGGGACATCCTGATCATCACGACGCCGCACGACAGTGCGCTGTTCCAGAAGCTCCTGGGAGATGGCAGCCAGTTCGGCATCGCCCTGTCTTATGCCGTGCAGGAACATCCGCGCGGCCTCGCCGACGCCTTCATCGTCGGCCGCGACTTCGTCGGTGCGGACCGCGTCGCCCTGATCCTCGGCGACAATCTGTATTTCGGCCACGGCCTGCCGGAACTGCTGGAACAGGCGGTGGCCCGCGAAACCGGGGCAACCGTGTTCGGCTATACCGTCCAGGACCCCGAGCGCTACGGCGTCGCCGAAGTGGATTCGACCGGCCGGGTGCTCTCGATCGAGGAGAAGCCGGAAAAGCCACGGTCGAACCTCGCCATTACCGGCCTCTATTTCTACGACAACCGGGTGCTCGACATCGCCGCCAATGTGAAGCCCTCGGCGCGCGGCGAGATCGAGATCACCGACGTCAACCGCGCCTATCTCGAACTGGGCGAGCTGCATGTGGCGCGCATGGGCCGGGGCTTCGCCTGGCTCGACACCGGCACGCCCGACTCGCTCCTCGAAGCGGCGGTGTTCGTCCAGATCCTGGAGCAGCGGCAGGGACTGAAAATCTCCTCGCCGGAGGAAATCGCGTTCCGCGAAGGCTTCATCGACGCCGAGCAGTTGCGCCAGGCGGCGCAGGTGCAAGGCAAGTCAGTCTATGGGCGCTACCTCTCGCGCCTCGCCGACGAGGGCGTCTGAGCGTCGGCCCCGAGACAGCTGGGCCGGGGGCGCAGCGCGTGGACATGGCGCCGCATGCCGCTCCGGGCGGTGGCGCGGGGCATCGCCATCCTTTATAGGGTGAAATCGACTATCCCACAGAACGGATCGGGTGATTGCGCCGACGCGCCCCCGCCGTTTCGCCCGTGACGGCGGTGCCATGAGCAATCTGAACCAGGAAACGGTAACCAGCGTCCGGCATTTCACGGACCGGCTCTTTTCCTTCACGACGACGCGCGATCCCGGCTTCCGCTTCCTCAACGGGCAGTTCGTGATGATCGGGCTCATGGTCGACGGCAAGCCGCTGCTGCGCGCCTATTCGATGGCCAGCGCGAACTATGAGGAGGAGCTGCAATTCTTCTCCATCAAGGTGCAGAACGGCCCCCTCACCTCGCGCCTCCAGCATCTGAAGGTGGGCGATAAGGTCCTGGTCGGCCGTAAGGCGACCGGCACGCTGGTGCAGGACAGCCTTCTGCCGGGCAAGCATCTCTATCTGCTCGCCACCGGCACCGGCCTCGCCCCCTTCCTCTCGGTGGTCAAGGATCCCGACGCCTATGAGCGCTACGACAAGGTAATCCTGGTCCATGGATGCCGCACCGTGGCCGAGCTCGCTTATGACGACTATCTGACCAACGTCCTGCCGAACGACGAGCTGATCGGCGAGATGGTGCGGGAGAAGCTGATCTATTATCCCACCGTCACCCGCGAGCCGTTCCGCCACCAGGGCCGCATCACCGCTTTGATCGAGAGCGGGGCCTTGTTCGCCGAGATCGGCCTGCCGCCGCTCGATCCGCAGGCCGACCGGCTGATGCTGTGCGGCAGCCCGCAAATGCTGAAGGACGTGGTCGAGACGCTGGAGGCGCGCGGCTTTTCGGAAGGCAGCCAGTCCAGCCCCGGCGCCTATGTGATCGAGAAGGCTTTCGTCGAGCGCTGACGCCCCCCCGGGCCACGCCCCCTCCGCCCTGCCCGAGCTGCCGCAGCGGCGGCAGCGGGTTGCCAAGAAAAATCAAAGCTTAGAATCTTTAAAAACCACGCCCTTTACAATCGCTCTATAGAAGAGCCAGGCATGTTGTGGGGGTGTCCGGCGCTTGATATGCCACGGATCTTCAATTCCGGCCGGGTCGACGGCGTCGCGCCGTTGCCGCCTGAGCGAGGACCCGTGACATGCGCGCCCCCCTTTCCGCTTTGTTTCTTGCCGCGACGATCGCGTTCCCCGCCGCGGCACATGATTTCGTCGTCAAGCCGAAGGCCGCCTCGGGCGCCAGCATTCCGGTCCAGGTGATGCTGACGGAAGTCTTCATCGTCGGTGACTTCGTCCCGCCGATCGAGAACGTGACGGCGCGGGTCGTGTCCGGCGGGGGCGCGAGCGCCGTCGCGCTCACCGCCAATGCCGAGACCAAGTCCCTGGAAGGGACCGCCGCGGCGCCGTCCGACGCGCCGTTTTTGGTCACCGCGAAGCTCTCGCGCACCCGGACGCCGCGTCCGGAGGCCGGCCGCCCGCCGGAGCCCGCGACGCTGTCGGAGAATGCCTCGAAGGCCCTGCTCAACCTCAAGCCCGGCGCGACCGGCTTCGACATCGCCACGGGCGACCGGCTGGAGATCGTGCCGCTCGCCAATCCCGCCGAGCTGAAGGTCGGCGACGAACTGCCGGTCAAGCTGCTGTTCGACGGCAAGCCTTTCGCCGGCCGGATCCTCGCGACCTATGACGGCTTCTCCACCCGCGAGGCGACCTATGCCTATGCCTCGGCGGCGGAGAAGGACGGGCTCGGCTATGTGAAGATCACCGCGCCGGGCCTGTGGGTGGTCAAGACCTCGCACAGCCTCGCCGAGACGGCGCCGACCTACGGGCGCTACAGCGCCAATGCCAACATGGTCTTCACGGTGCGCTGACGGCGCGGGGCGGACGCGACATGATCAAGGCGGTCTGGTTTCAGCTTCACTGGCTGCTCGGCATCACTGCCGGGATCGTGCTCGCAATAGTCGGGGTGACGGGCGGCATGCTCTCGTTCGAGGACAAGATCCTCGACGCCCTCAATCCGGGGGTGCGGACGGTGACCGAGCGGCCGGGCGGCCTTCTCGCGCCCGATGCCTTGCTGGCGCGGGTGCGGGCCAATGCGCCGGAGCGCACCGTCACCGCCGTCACCGTCTCGACGGATCCCGCGCGCGCCGCGCGCGTGGTGCTCGCGCCTTTGCCCGGCCAAGGCGGCGGGCCGCGCGGCGAGACGCGCTATGTCGATCCTTATGACGGCGCGATGCTCGGCGACATCCGGGGGCTGGATTTCTTCCGCACGACGATGCAGATCCACCGCTGGCTGGCGGCCGGCGACGTCGGCAAGCAGATCGTCGGCGCCAGCACGGTCGCGCTGATCGTGCTCTCTCTGACCGGGCTCTATCTGCGCTGGCCGCGCCGCATGCTGAACTGGCGCGCCTGGTTCGCGCTCGATATCGCCCATCGCGGCCGCAGCTTCCTGTGGGAGCTGCATTCGGTCATCGGCACCTGGGTCCTGCCCTTCTATCTGCTCGCCGCGCTGACCGGCCTCTATTGGTCCTATGACTGGTATCGCAGCGCGCTGTTCGACCTCACCGGCACGCCACGCCCGCAGCAGATGCGCCCCGGCGGACCGCCGCCGCAGGCGGCGCAGGGCGGCCCCGGGCAAGGTGCGCCGGGTCCCGCCGCCGGCAGTCCGGGGCAGCCGGCGCAAGCCGGTCAAGGCGGGCGGCCGCAGGGCGGCCAAAGCGGACGGCCGCAGGGCGCGCCGCGCGCCGCGCTCGACATCGCCGCACTCTGGCCGGTCTTCCTGAAGGAGAGCGGCGGCTTCTCCACCGCCACCCTGCGCCTGCCCCAGGGCAATGCGCAGAGCCTCACGATCAGCTATCAGCCGCACGACCCCGCGCACGAGCGCGCCAACAACACCCTCGTCCTCGATGCCGCCGGCACGGTGCGCGAGCATCGCCGCTATGACGACCTGCCCGCCGGGCAGAAGCTCATGGGCAGCATCTTCGTGCTGCATTCCGGTGCCTTTTTCGGCCTGCCGGGCCTCATCCTGATGATGCTGGCGAGCCTGGTGATGCCGCTGTTCGCGATCACCGGCTGGATGCTCTATCTCGACCGCCGCAAGAAGAAGGCGCAGGCCCGTGCCGCCGCGCGCGCCCTTCCGGCGACGCCGATTGCCGCGGCGGGGACGGACGCGCCCGTTCTGGTCGCCTTCGCGAGCCAGACCGGCACCGCCGAGCGGCTCGCCTGGCAGAGCGCCGGTGCGTTGCAGGCCGCCGGCCTGCCGGTGACGGTGGCGCCGCTCGCCAGTCTCGCGCCGGACGCGATCGCGGCGGCGCGGCGCGCTCTGTTCGTGGTCTCGACCTTCGGCGAGGGCGAGGCGCCGGACGCAGCGCGCGGCTTCGCCCGGCGCATGGCCGCCGCGGGGCGCGGCCTCGACCATCTCGATTATGGTCTGCTGGCCCTCGGCGACCGCGCCTATCCGCACTTCTGCGGCTTCGGGCAGAGCCTCGATGCCTGGCTGCGCACCCATGGCGCGACGCCTTTGTTCGACCGGATCGAGGTGGATGGCGAGGATCCCGGCGCGCTGCGCCACTGGCAGGCCCAGCTCGGCGCTTTGTCCGGCCTCGGCACCCTGCCCGACTGGGTCGCGCCGCGCTACGAGCACTGGCGCCTCCTCGCGCGGCGCTGCCTCAATCCCGGCAGCAGCGGCCTGCCCACCTTCCATGTCGCGCTCGCGCCCGCCGACGGCCCGCTGCCGGACTGGCGGGCCGGCGACATCGTCGAGATCGGCCCGCGCAACGGCCCGGCCGCGGTCGAGGCGGTGCTGGCGCGCCACGGGCTCGACGGCGCCGCGGCGGTCGTCGCCGCGGGACAGACCGTGCCGCTGCGCGATGTCCTGGCCCGCAGCCTCCTGCCGGCGGCGACGGTGACGGGCGGCGCGCAGGCGCTCGCCGACAGCCTCGCCCCGCTGCCGCACCGGGAATATTCCATCGCCTCGATCCCCGCGGACGGGCGGCTGGAACTCGTGATCCGCCAGACCCGCAACGCCGATTCCAGCCTCGGCATCGGCTCCGGCTGGCTGACGGCGCACGCCACCGAAGGCGAGACGATCGACCTGCGGATCCGCGCGAATCCGGGGTTTCACGGCCCGGACGCCGCGCGACCGATGATCCTGATCGGCAACGGCACCGGGCTCGCCGGGCTGCGCGCCCATCTCAAGGCGCGCATCCATGGCGGCGGCGACCGCAACTGGCTGCTGTTCGGCGAGCGCAACGCGGCGCACGATTTCTATTTCCGCGACGAGATCACCGCCTGGCAGAGCGCCGGCGCCCTCGCCCGACTCGATCTCGCCTTCTCGCGCGACCAGAATGCCCGGATCTACGTGCAGGACCGGCTGCGGGCGGCGGGGGCGGACGTCGCAGCCTGGCTCAAGGACGGCGCCGCCATCTATGTCTGCGGCAGCTTGAAGGGCATGGCGCCGGCGGTCGACCAGGTGCTGACCGACCTGATCGGCGCCCCCGCCGTCGAAGCGCTCGCGGAGGAGCGCCGCTATTGCCGCGACGTCTATTGATCCGGCCGCGCCGCGGACCGGGTCAATCCAGGACGGCCGCCTTCATCATGCAGACCATGAAGGCATGGGCCGGCGCCTCTCCGACATTGCGGATGGTATGCCGCCGGTCGCAGCGATAGCGCAGCGTCTCGCCCGCTTTGGCGGTCTCGACCGTGCCCGCGACATCGACCTGGAGCGTGCCCGACAGCACGCTGAGGCATTCGATGGCCCCGCGCTGATGCGCGTCGGAATCGAGCTCCCCGCCCGGCTCGGCGTGGAAGTCGTAATATTGCAGCCATTCCACCGTCTTGATCCAGCCGATGATGGTGAGGCGGCACAGCCCGTCCTCGGAGACCAGGATCGGCGTGTCGGCCCGCGTCAGCTTCTCGACGAAGGGGGCGTCCTCGCTGGAGGCGAGCACGCGCTCCACCGACATGTCGAGCGCCTGGGACAGGCGCCAGACCGTCGCGAGGGTGGGATTGGTCTCGTTGCGCTCGATCTGGCTGATGATGGACTTGGCAACCCCGGACTGCTCGGAGAGATCCGACAGGGACAGATTGTAGGCCTTGCGCAGCCGCTGAATGGTCTTGCCCAATTGGCCCGTAATCGCCTGGGCACCGCTCTCCAGATTGCGGTCCCCGCCCCGCTCCCGCTGCGCCATGATGCTTCCTTGTTCCGAACGATTGTTCGCAGGAGCGGACGATAGCGGCATTCCCGCGCCGCACCAATGGTGCGCGGCGTCACGCCCAGAGGGCGAAGAAGTGGTGCACCGGCCCATGCCCCTGGCCGACATGGAGACGGTCGGCCGCGGCGATGGCGCCGCTGATATAGGTCTTCGCCTTCGCCACCGCCGTGCCGAGATCCTCGCCCCGCGCGAGCCCGGCGGCGATCGCCGAGGACAGGGTGCAGCCGGTGCCATGGGTGTTGCGGGTGGCGTGGCGCGGCGCGGGCAGCCGCATGGCGCCGTCAGCCGTCACCAGGAGATCGACGCTCTCGGCGCCGTCCGCATGGCCGCCTTTGACCAGCACCGCGCGCGCGCCGATCGCCATCAGACGTTCGCCCTGGCGCCGCATCGCCGCCTCGTCGGCGGCCTCCTCCTCACCCAGAAGCACAGCCGCCTCGGGAAGATTCGGGGTCAGCAAATCGGCGCGCGGCAGCAGCAGCTCCCGCAGGGTGGCGACGGCGGCATCTTCCAGCAGCCGCGCGCCGGAGGCCGCGACCATGACCGGATCCAGCACGACCGGGCCCCTGTGCCAGCGCGCCAGCCCGGCGGCCACGGCCTCGATCGCCGCCGGCCGGGAGAGCATGCCGATCTTCACCGCCCGCACGTCGAGATCGGAGAACACGGCGTCGATCTGCGCCGCGATCATGTCGGGCGGCACGTCGTGGATCGCCGAGACGCCGCGGGTGTTCTGCGCGGTGAGCGCCGTGACGACGCTGGCGCCGTAGACACGCAGAGCGGAAAAGGTCTTGAGGTCCGCCTGGATCCCCGCGCCACCGGCGGAATCCGAACCCGCGATGGTGAGCGCGATGGGGATGGACGTGTCGGGCACGGCGGTCTCCGGGGCCAGTCGCCGGACCGTCCCGGCCGCGTCAGTCTAAAGCAGGCGTCGCTTTGATTGAATCGGGATTCGCTCGGGTTCGAGGATCCATCGGCTTCATCTCAGCCGATGCCCGCGCGATCCGGGACAAGACCACCCGCGCCCGTTCACGACTGAACATGCCGCGCCGCGCGACGTGAAGTCCTTCGCTTTCTACTTCCTCACACACCCCGGTTTGTTTGATTTTATTATTACTCTAAATCATTCGCATTGCAGGAAGGAATGCAAGTCTCTAAGCTTTGGGAGAATTATATAAACTTCGGATTTCATTCTCTTTCCATGTCCGTTGCACGCCCCGCCCCCTCGGATCTGATGCTGGCCTACATGCTCCAGTGGCGGACCTTGCGCGGCCATCTCAGCCGCCGCACGGGCTCGCGGGATCTGGCGGAAGAGGCGCTGCAGGAAACCTGGCTGCGGCTGGCCACCATGGCGGACCAGCCGGCGACGGTGCACGACAAGCAGGCTTTCCTGCTTCGGCTCGCCGGCAATATCGCGATCGATCTTCTGCGCCGGGAGCGACGCCACACCTCCCGGTGCACGAGCGACGATTGCGTCCTGCGCGAGATCGCCGACCAGACCCCCTCGCCGGAGGCTTATGCGCTTCACCGGGACGAATTGCGGGCGCTCGTGCGCGCCTTGCTGGAACTTCCCGCCAAGCCCCGGACGGCGCTGCTCCTGAACCGCTGCGATGGGCTCTCCCATGCCGACATCGCCGCCCGCCTGCGGGTGTCTCAGAGCATGGTGGCGAAATATCTGGCCCAGGCGCTGCGCCATTGCCGCGACAGCCGGCGGGCGCTCTGGTCCGCGGAACCCGTGTGATGCGTGGCTCCGATCCCCGCCGGTTCGCCGACATCGCGCTCAGCGATCAGGCGATCGACTGGATGGTCCGCCTGCATTCCGGCACGGCGGGGGAGAGCGAGCGCAGCGGCTTCTCGACCTGGCGCGAGACCAGCCCCGCGCATGAAATCGCAGCTCGCGAAGCCGAGGCCTTGTGGCATGGGCTCGGCCGGGCGGGCGGAAGCGTGCGGGCCGAGAGCAAGGCGGCACGGGGCAAGCTCACCCGCCGGACCCTCATCGTCGGCGGCGCGGCCGCCGCCCTCGGGCTCGGCGCCGCCGTGTCCGATCCGCTCCGCCGAAAGGTCCTCGCCGATTATTCCACCGGCGTCGGCGAAACCCGCGACGTGGTTCTGCCCGACGGGTCGCGGGCCTGGCTGAACGCCCGCACGGCGCTCGCTCTGAGCTATTCCGCCGCGCGGCGCGGCGTTCGGCTGATGGAGGGTCAGGCGCTGTTCACCGTCGTACCCGAGCCGACGCGCCCCTTCTTCGTCGCCGCCGCCAATGGCTGGACGCGCGCCATCGGCACCGCCTTCGACGTGGACATGCGCGCGCAGAGCGTCACGGTCACGGTGGTCGAGGGCGTCGTGGCGGTCGGTCTCGAAGGCGGGTCGCGCGAGGGCGTGACGGTGCGGGCGGACCAGGCCGTGCGCTATGGTCCCCAGGGGGTCGCCGCGCCGCAGAGCCTCGATGCCGGGCTGGCGACGGCCTGGCGGCGGGGCAAGCTCATCTTCAATCGGCGCCCGCTGGAAGACGTCGTCAGCGAATTGCAGCGGCACACCCACACCCGCATCCTGATCGCGGGCCCCAGCCTGAGAGCCCAGGAAGTCACCGGCGTGTTCGACCTCGACGATCCGCAATCGGTCCTCGACACGATCGAACAGACCCTGCCGGCGCGCGTGCTGCGCCTGCCGCTCCTCACCGTCATTCTCTGAGCGGCGAAAAAAGCCGCGCGCCGCGCTGCAAGTTCCCAGCCCCCGTTTCGTCCTTGCTTCTGGGACGCGTGACGACACCGCGCGCGGAATGGGGAGCTTCGACGATGGATGTGCGACGCGCACGGGCGGACCGACGGGCACACTGGCTGGGATCGGCGGCGATCGCCCTGGTCCTTGCCGCGGCGCCGCCGGCCCCTGCCCGCGCCCAAAGCGCGGCGCCGGCGTCCATCGCCTTCAACATTCCCGCGCAGGACCTCGGCAGCGCGCTGACCGCGTTCGCCGACAAAGCCGGCCTGAAGCTCCTGTTTCCCTCCGACCTCGTGGCCGGGCGAAGGAGCCCCGGCCTCACCGGCGCCTATACGCCCGAGGCGGCGATCGGGCGCCTGCTGCAGGGCACTGGCCTCGCTTATCGCTTCACCCGCCGCGATACCGTCACCATCACCGCGCCGGCCGTCGGCGGCGGCGCGGACGGCGCCATCGCCCTCGGCACGATCGAGGTATCGGGGGCCGGCGAGGATCAGCAGATCGTCGCCCTCGCCACCAGCGCCGGCACCAAGACGACCACCCCGATCATCGACATCCCGCAATCGGTTTCCGTGGTCACGCGCCAGGAGATGGACCAGCGGGGCGTCCAGGATTTCAATGCCGCCGTGGCCTATACGCCCGGCGTCCGAGTGGTGGATTATCCCGGCGGTCAGGGCATGCCGGACGTCTATCTGCGCGGCTTCCGCGCCAACGACCAGGCCGCCTTCTATCGCGACGGCCTGCGGAGCGGGTTCAACGCCTATGATTCCGATATCGAGACCTACGGCCTCCAGCGCATCGACGTGGTCAAGGGACCGGCATCGGCTCTGTACGGGGCCGGCGTGCCGGGCGGCATCATCGACACCATCACCAAGCGGCCGACGGCCAATCCGTTCTACGAAATCGAGCTTCTCGGCGGCAGCTTCGACCGGCTGCAGGGCGCTTTCGACATTGGCGGGCCGGCAAGCGCCGACGGCACCTGGCTCTATCGCCTGACCGGCCTGATGCGCGACAGTGGCACCCAGATCGACTTTTCCCCGGACAACCGGATCTATTTCGCCCCGGCTGTCACCTATCAGCCCACCGCGCAGACCAGCCTGACGGTTCTCGCCAGCTATCAAAAGACCGAGAAAGGCGGCTCGGAGCAGAGCCTTCCGATGGCCAACACGCTCTTCGGCACCGGCCCGAGCATCTCCCCGAGCCTCTATCTCGGCGCGCCCGGCCTGACCAATTGGACCGTCGAGACCACCAGTCTCGGCTACGAGTTCAAACATGCGTTCGACTCGGGTTGGACCTTCCAGCAGAATGCGCGCTACAGCCATTCCGACGTCGACTTCAATTCGGCCTGGGGCTGGGATGCCACGCTCGCGGTGGTGGACGGACAATTCATCAATGTCGGCATCCAGCTGCGCCCGAAGACATCGGACAGTTTTCTCATCGACAACCGGCTGACCGGGAACTTCGACACCGGCCCCATCGGCCACGAAGTGCTGCTCGGCGTCGATGGCGGCTATTACAACGCCACGGAAACCCGCACCAATTCCACGAATTACAACGCCATCAGCATTTTCGCGCCGAATTACGCCTTCGCCTATGCGTTCGGCCAGCCCTGGTCGGACACCCAGAGCAAGCTGCTTCAGGTCGGCGCCTATGCGCAGGATCAGATGTCGCTCGGCAATTGGCTGCTCACCGTCAGCGGGCGGCAGGACTGGGTGCGCAACGAGGAATACAATTTCAATTCCCGCACCCTCCTCGCCGATTACGGCTTCACCGACGAGGAGGCGGTCGCCACCAATTCCGCCTTCACCGGCCGCGTCGGGCTCGGCTACAAGCTCGATAACGGCCTCGTGCCCTATGCGAGCTATTCCACCTCGTTCCTGCCCGTGGCGGGAACGGACTTCGAGGGCAATTCCTTCAAGCCGACGACGGGCGAGCAGTACGAGGCCGGCATCAAATTCGAGCCCACCGCCTTCCGCGGCCTGTTCACGGCCTCGGTGTTCCAGATCACGCAGCAGAACGTGCTGACCAACGACCCGATCAATGTCGGCTATTCGGTCCAGGACGGCGAGGTGCGGGTGCGCGGCGTCGAGTTCGAGGCCAAGGCCAACCTCACGGCGGCATTCGACGTCGTCGCCTCCTACACCTATCTCGACGCGGAGGTCACGAAGGACAATCCCAACGAATACGGAACGAGCAAGGTCGGCACGGTACCGGCCGGCGTGCCGAACAACGCCGCCTCGCTCTGGGGCTATTACACCTTCCACGACGGGCCTCTGGCCGGCCTCGGCCTCGGCGCCGGCGTGCGCTATATCGGCAGTTCCTATGCCGTGATGGAGACCGAGTCCGGGGCGCAGGTGCGCGTGCCCGGCTATACTCTGGTCGACGCGGCGCTGCGCTACGACCTCGGCGCCGTGGACACGCGGCTGAAGGGCGCGACGCTTTCGATCACCGGCACCAATCTCTTCGACACCGATTATTACACACCGGGCTTCTACTGGAATTCGGTCATTTACGGCACCCGGCGCACGATCTACGGCACCCTGGCCTATCGCTGGTGAGTGCGCCCCGCGCCCATCCGGGCCGCCCGGCGGCGGCCACGGACACGCCCGCCGCGCCCGCATCGGCGCGCCGCGGCTGGAAGGTCCGCCCGGCTCTGGTGCTGCTCCATCGCTCTGTCGGGCTTTCGACCGCTTTGTTCCTGATCCTCGCCGGGCTCACGGGCAGCGTCATCGCGTTCGGCCGCGAGCTGGACGCGTTGCTCAACCCCGGCTTCTACGCGGCCGAAGCGATCGGGCCGACCCTGTCGCCGGAGCAGCTCGCCGCGAAGGTCGAGGCGCTCGACCCGCGCCTGTCGGTCTGGGCGCTCGATCTGGAGCGGGCGCATGCGGGCCCGGTCGAAGTACGGGCGATGGCCCGTCCCGATCCAGCCGGCGGGACGGCGGGCGCTGATGCGCTTCCGGACTGGTTCAGCCTCGACCCGGCGAGCGGCGAAATCCTCGGCAGGCGCGTCTGGGGGGCCTGCTGCTTTTCGCGCGCGGCCCTCGTTCCCTTCCTCTCCGTCTTCCACCACAGCCTGAGCCTGCCGGGCGCGCTGGGCGTCCTGATCATGGGCGCGGTGGCGCTGCTCTGGCTGGTCGATTGTTTCGTCGGCGCGGCGCTGACCTTTCCCCTCGGCCGGCCGTTTTTTCGCAAATGGCGGGGTGCCTTCACCATCAAGGGGGGCAGCACCTTTCGCCTGAACCTCGACTGGCACCGCGCCGCCGGCCTGTGGCTGTTCGGACTGCTCATCGTCCTCGCCGTCTCCTCGGTCGCCATGAACCTGCGCACCCAGGTGTTCGAACCGGTGGTGCGGCTGTTTTCGCCGCTCACGCCGACGCCCCTGTCGGGGCCGGCGCTCGCCGTGCCCGCGCCGCGCAGCCTGTCCTATGACGTCGTGCTGGCGCGGGCGGAGGCGGAGGCGCGGGCCCGCGGCTGGGACCTGCCGCCGACCTTCGTCTTCTATTCCCCCGCCTTCGGCCGCTTCGGCGTCCGGTTCGGCAGCAGGGATGCGATGATGAGCAGCCCCTGGCTCTATTTCGACGGTCGCACCGCCGCGCCTGCGGGCGCGGTCGTCCCGCGCGCCGGCACGGCGGGCGACACCTTTCTCCAGCTCCAGTTCCCGATCCATAGCGGCCGGATCGCCGGCCTGCCGGGCCGCATCGTGATTGCCGCGGCGGGTGTCGCCGTGGCGGGCCTCTCGGCCACGGGGATCGTGATCTGGTGGATCAAGCGCGGCGGACGCCGCGGACGGGCGAAAAAGCGCGCCGCGGGCTGAGGCCAAGCCGGCCCGGCGCCGCCCCGGGCCTTGCCAGCGCGGCCGCTTTTGTCCACCTTGCGCGCGCGGCCCACGCCCATCTGGAGAGACCGGTGACCCCCTTCTTCGTGCAGATCAAGTGCCACCTCGGCCGGTCCTACGAGGTGGCGAACGCGCTGGCGGATTCCGAGATCGCTTCGGAAATCTATTCCACCGCCGGAGACTTCGATCTGCTGGTCAAATTCTACGTTCCCGAGGGCACGGATATCGGCCATTTCGTGAACGAGCAGGTCCAAACCCTGCCGGGCATTCTCGACACCCGCACCATCATCACCTTCAAGGCGTTCTGAGCCGCGGCGCATTTCGCCACGGGCGGGCGCAACAAAATCGCGGAGAGCACGTTACCGCTCCGGAAGACTTCAGCTTGGCGCCCATGAAAGCGCCGGAAGGAGGGGCGATGCGGGCCTTTGCACCGCGGAACCGGACTTCGATTCGGCGACGATCGGGACCACGGGCGGGCCAAATTCCGCACGGGCGAGGCCCGGCGTCGGGGATCACCGGGTCGTTCCGCGACGGTTCGGCATGACAAAGCCACTCCCCAACCCTCTGCCACGGCCCGAGGGCGAGCTCGAGGCCCTGGAAAAGGTGTGGGTGCAGCCGACCGGCTGGCGTCTCCTCTCGGCCGTCAACAACAGCCAGATCGGCGTCCTCTATGTCGGAACGGCCGTGCTGTTCTTCGTGCTCGCCGGCATTCTCGCGCTGCTGATGCGCACCCAGCTCGCCGTGCCGGGCAACGACTTCGTCGACCAAGATCTCTACAACCAGCTCTTCACCATGCACGGCACGGTGATGATGTTCCTGTTCGCCGTGCCGGCGGTGGAGGCGATGGGCGTACTGCTGCTGCCCAATCTCCAGGCCGCCCGCGACCTGCCTTTCCCGCGCCTCTCGGCCTACGCCTATTGGGCCTATCTGATCGGCGGCCTGTTCTTCTTCGGCTCGCTGTTCTGGGGTCTCGCGCCCGACGGCGGCTGGTTCATGTATCCTCCGCTGACCTCCTACATCTATTCGCCGGGCGACAACGCGGATTTCTGGCTGCTCGGCATCGGCTTCATCGAGATTTCCGCGATCGCCGGGGCGATCGAGATCATCGTCGGCGTGCTGCGCACCCGCGCGCCCGGCCAGAGCCTCGACAAGCTTCCGGTCTTCTGCTGGGCGATGCTGGTGTTCGCCGGGATGATCGTCTTCGCCTTTCCCGCGGTGATCCTCGCCACGCTGCTGCTCGAACTGGAGCGCGCCTTCCACTGGCCTTTCTTCATCGCCGAGAAGGGCGGCCATGCGCTGCTGTGGCAGCATCTGTTCTGGTTCTTCGGCCATCCCGAGGTCTACATCATCTTCTTGCCCGCCGCCGGCATGGTCTCGATGATGGTGCCGGCCATGGCACGCACGCCTCTGGTCGGCTACCGCCTGGTGGTGCTGGCGATCCTCGGCACGGGGTTTCTCTCCTTCGGCCTGTGGGTCCACCACATGTTCGCGACCGGCATCCCCGGCATGTCGCTGGGCTTCTTCTCGGCCGCCTCGATGGCGGTGGCGATCCCGAGCGGCATCCAGGTGTTCGCCTGGATCGCCACGATCGCCTCCGGCCGCCTGCAGATGACGACACCGACCCTGTTCCTGCTCGGCTTCCTGTTCATCTTCACGCTCGGCGGGCTGACCGGCGTCATGGTCGCGATGGTGCCGTTCGACTGGCAGGCCCATGACAGCTATTTCATCGTCGCGCACCTGCATTATGTGCTGATCGGCGGCATGGTGTTTCCGCTGTTCGCGGCGATTTATTACTGGATGCCGATGGTCAGCCGCCATGCGCTGTCGGAGCGGCTCGGTCGCTGGGTGTTCGGGTTGATGTTCATCGGCGTGAACGTCACCTTTTTCCCGCAGCACCTCGCCGGCCTCATGGGCATGCCGCGCCGGGTCTTCACCTATCCCGCGGATTTTGGCTGGAACACGCTGAACCTCGTCTCCACCGCCGGCGCCTACATGATCGCCCTCGGCGTCCTGCTGTTCCTGTTCGACCTCGCCCGCAAACTTCGGCCGACCAGCGAGGGCAATGCCGGCAATCTCTGGAACGCGGGAACGCTGGAATGGCTGCCGACCGGCACCTACCAGACCCGCTCGATCCCGATCGTCACCAGCCGCGAACCGCTCTGGGACCAGCCGAATCTCGCGGAGGAGGTGGAATCCGGGCGGCATTATCTGCCGCGGACCGCCACCGGCCGGCGCGAGACCATCATCACCAGCCCGTTCGATGCCGCGCCCCAATATGTCCTGCTGATGCCCGGCGCGAGCTGGCGCTCGTTCTTCGCCGCCGTTTTCACCGCCGGATTTTTCCTGCTGCTGACGGTGAAGCTGGTGACACTCGCGGTGGTCTCCGGCGGGCTCGCCCTCGCCGCGGTGATCTGGTGGATGTGGGACACCGATCCCGGCCCCGGCCACGGCGATGTGGACATCGGCGGCGGGCTGGTTCTGCCGACCTATGTCAGCGGTCCGGCCTCCCATTCCTGGTGGGCCATGGTGGTGCTGAGCCTCGTCGCGGGCACGACGTTCGCCTGTCTGCTGTTCTCCTATTTCTTCCTGTGGACCGTGCGGCCCGACCTGTTCCCGCCGCCCGGGGTGACGCTTCCCGGGCTCGAGCCGGCGGCCGGCGTGGCGGCGCTGTATATCGTGTCGGGACTGCTGGTCGCATTCGCCGGCAAGCACCTCGCGCCGCCGCGAAGCGGGCGGCACGGCGTCTTTCTCGCAGCGCTCCTCCTCGCCCTCGCCGGCCTGGTGGCGGCGAACCTGTTGGACCTCGCGCGCATGTGGGACAGCGGCTTGCGGCCCGCCGAGAGCGGCTACGGCGCGACGGTTTATGCGATCTTGTGCCTGCAGACGTTTTTCGTCGCGACGATCACGATCATGGCGCTCTATACGGCGGCACGCGCGCTGGCCGGCAAGCTCGACGCCGTGCGCCGCGTCACCTTCGACAATACCCATATCTTCTGGCGCTACACGATCGGACAGGGGCTGATCGGCGCGGGGGTCGTCCATCTGTTCCCGCGCCTCATCGGAGCGGGCTGATGCACGAGGCGCCCTTCGTCCCCCGCTTCCTGCTGCTCCTCTCCGGACTGATCGTCTGGGCGGGGCATTTCCTCGGCATCTATCTCTATACCGGGCTGCTCTGCGCCCGCCCGGACTGGGTGACGGCGAGCCTTGCCGGGATCCCGGTTCTGCCGCTCGGCGTGTGCCTCGCCACGGCGGCGGCTCTGGTGCTGCTCGTTCTGCTTCAGATCCGCGCGATGGCCGCCGGGCTCGACCGGTTCGCGGGTTTCGTCACCTCAGGCGGGATCTGGCTCGCCGGCCTCGCGGTGCTGTGGGAGACCCTGCCGGCGCTCACGGCGCCGGGCTGCGCCTGAGCCGTCGAGCAAGGTCAACATGCGCGCGAACAGCGCGAGCCCGACACCGAGATAGACGAAGCCGGTCGGCACCCACATGATGAGGCCGGCCAGTTGCTGGTCCTCCAGCGCGGTCATTCCCCACAGCCAGGTTGCGACATAGCGGTCGTAGAGCGGACGGGGCGCGAAGGTGAGGATCGCGGCGAACATCCCGCTATAGATCAGCGTGATCAGGCTCGCGAGCGCACCCAAGGCGGCGCCCTGCGGCGTGCGCGCCGCCTTCAGAAGCGCGCTGAAGAACAGCATCGCGCTCAGGAAGAAGGTGAGATGTTCGAGATCGTGCAGCCACGGCACGTCGATCGCCGCATCGAACGCGGCCGGGACGTGCCAGGCGAGCACCACGGCGCTATGGATCGCCGCCGCCCGCATCGGCGTCTCGCCCGCCCGCCACCCCGCGAGCACAAGGCGAAAGATCCGGCTGCGGCCGACCCGCCCGCCCATCGCCCAGAGCAGCGCCACCTCCGGACGTCCGAGCACGAGGAGCGGCGGCGCAACCGCGATCAGCAGCACATGCTGCACCATGTGGGCGCTGAGCAGGGTGCCCGAGAGGCTCTCCAGGGGCGAGACCAGAGCCAGGAGGAGAGCCACCTCCCCGGCAGCGAACAGACCGAGATGCGACGCCGCCAGCCCGGCTTTCCGGCCGGCCCGCCGCCAGGTGGGGAACACGCCCTGCCCGTAAGCGAGATGAACGAGAAGCAGGATTGCGACCAGGATCAGATCGGGTGCGAAGGAGATGAAGACGGCGTCCGGCGCAACCGGTGCCTGGCCGTGCGCCCGCGCGGCGCCGCTTTCGAGAAGGGCGCCGGCGAGAACCGCAAGCAAAAGCGAACATCGGCGCATGACAGGCCTTGAGCGGAGCCGCCGCCCCCCACCAACGCCGCGCGATGCCCCGCGGTGCCGGGAGCGACGAGATTTTGCGCCCTGTATTTGCGATCAGACGAAGCCGAGCGCGCCCACCACCGCCCCGGCGGCGATCATCACGATGGGGTTGGCCTTGGTGGCGATGGTCACGGCGGCCGCCGCCGCGGTGATCGCATAGGCCACCCAATCGTGCGCGGTGCTGCGCATCAGGATGAAGGCGCTGGCGAGCACGATGCCGACCGTCAAAGCGGCGAGCCCGCGCTGGATCGCGATGCGCGGGCGCGCCTTCTGGAATTTGCGCGAGAGGCGCGACATGTAATAGGCGGCCGCTCCGGTCGGCACGCACATGACCAAAGTGGAGAGGACCGCGCCGGGAATCCCGGCGACGTACCAGCCGATCAAGGTCACCAGCAGCACGTTCGGCCCGGGCGTCATGGTGGCGATGGCGAACAGGTCCGCGAAGGTGCCGTCGCTCATCCAGCCGTTCGATTCCACCGCCATGCGGTGCAGTTCGGGAATGATCGCATTGGCGCCGCCGATCGCCAGGAACGAGACGAAGAAGACGTGGAGGGTGAGATCGAGGAGGGGATCGCGCGGCATCATTTCGACCACCTCCAGGCGGCCGCGATGGAGAACGGCGCGAGCACGAGGATGACCATGGGCAAAGGAAAGCCGAGCGGCCCCGCGCCGAGAAAGGCCAGCAGCGCGAAGACCAGGATGTGCGGGCTGCGCCGCTCGACATAGGCCATCTTCATCCCCATGCCGACGAACAGGCCGATCGCCGCCGCCGCCACCCCGCGCAGCGTGCCCGAGACTTCCGGCACCTGGCCGTAGCGCAGATAGAGCGCCGCGAGGAGGATCGCGATGATGCAGGGGACGACGATGATCCCCGAAAAGGCAGCCGCCGCGCCGAGCACGCCGTGGAAGCGGGCGCCGAGGCAGAACGACATATTGACGATGTTCGGCCCCGGCATGAGCTGGCAGATCGACAGGAGGTCGTTGAACTCGCGGGGATCGAGCCATTTGCGCCGCTCGACCAGTTCCCGCCGGGCGAAGGGGAGCGCGCCGCCGAACCCCGAAATGGCGACGCGCAGGAAGGTCAGGAACAGATCGGAGACGGTGGGGGACGCTTGCTCGTCCTCGAGCCCGGCCTCGACGTCTCCCGAACTCATGGCAGCGTCCGCGAGCGCGGCCGTCCGGAGAGCCGCCCGTCCCGCCAGGCGATCCCGGCACCGGCGGCCACGACGAGGGCCGCGCCGATGAAGACGTAAGGGTGCGGCCATTCCCGGAAGAACAGGGCGCCGAAGAAGATCGCCCAGAGCAGCGTGGCATAATTGAACGGCGCCACCACGGAGGCCGGCGCGAAGCGCGTCGCCGCGGTCAGCATGATCTGGCCCGCCCCGCCCAGGAGGCCGATGCCGATCAGAGCGAACCCGGTCTCGCGCGAGGGAAGGGTCCACCAGGGCGCGGTCGTGAGCGCCGCCAGAGAGGACACGACGCTGAAATAGAACACGATGGCGCCGGTGGTCTCGGTCTGGGTCAGGCGCCGCACCTGGGTCACCGCGAAAGCCGCACAGATCGCCCCGCCGAGCGCGAAGGCGACGCCGAGGGCGGCCCCGTCCGCCCCGAGGCCGTGGGCCGAGAACAAAGGCGTCAGCATAGTGACGATGCCGAGGAAGCCGATTCCGACCGCGATCCAGCGATGCCCCGGCACCCGCTCGCGCAGCAGGACCGCCGCGAGCACGACCGTCATCAGCGGCGTTACATAAGTGAAGGCGATCGCCTCGGCGAGCGGGATATAGCCGAGCGCCGCGAAGCCGCCCCACATCGCGCACACCCCGACCAGACCGCGGACCACATGGCCCCAGACGTTCCGTGTCGAGATGGCGGCGCGGACCTCGCCGCGCCAGCGGACCCACACCAGCAGCGGCAAAAGGCCGATGAAGCTGCGCGCGAACACGATCTGCCCGCTCGTCACCTCATCGGCGATGCCGCGCGCGAGCGTCGACATGGCGGCGAAGGACAGCGTGGCGCAGAGCTGGAGGAGAATCCCGGCGGGAATGTTCATCGGATCTTTCCGGCGGCGAAAAACAGGCCGGTGTCAGCCATATAGCCTGCCTTTCCGGATTTGAGTCATGCATCGTCGACATGCCGTTCGCGCCAGCCGAGCCCGGAGCGCCGGGCGGAAGCGGCGACGCGGCAGTTGCTTTCTCCCCCGCCGCAGCGGAAGAGAAGCGCGGAACGCGAAGACGAGGACGACGATGCGCGAGCAGACACGCTGGACCAAGGTGTGGGATGCACCGACCCGGCTGTTCCACTGGACCCTGGCCGCCTTGATCGTCGCGGCCTATGTGACCGCCGAGAACGGCTGGATCGACTGGCACTTCCGCTGCGGCTACACGATCCTCGCGCTGTTGCTGTTCCGCCTGGCGTGGGGGATCGTCGGCTCGGACACGTCGCGGTTCGGGCGGTTCGTGAAATCCCCCGTCGCGGCGCTTCGCCACCTCGCGCATTTTCCGCGCCGGGAGGCCGATACCGAGATCGGCCACAATGCGGCCGGCGGGCTCATGGTCCTGGTGATGCTCGCGGTTCTGTGCATCCAGGTCGGCACCGGCCTGTTCGCGAACGACGGCGTGTTCACCGAAGGCCCGCTCGCCCGTTTCGTCAGCGGCGACCGCAGCGAACAGATCACCGGCTGGCACGTCTTCAACTTCAACCTGATTCTCGGCCTGATCGTGCTCCACGTGCTGGCGATCCTCGCCTATGCCGTGGTCAAGCGGCACGATCTGGTGCGGCCGATGGTGACCGGCCGCAAGCGTCTGCCCGCGAGCATGCCGGCGCCGCGAATGGCGTCGGCGCTCCGCGCCGCGGCGATCTTCGCGGTCGCCGCTGGCGCGGTCTACGCCTTCATCACCTTTATCTGAGGCGCCGCTCAGCGCAGGCGATAGGTGCTGTGGCAGGTGCGGCAGGTGGCGGCGACGGCGGTGAAGCCGGTCTTGAATCCGTCCGCGGTCGAGGCCCCGGCGGCATTCTGCGCGACCGCCGCATTGAACTTCGCAAGCTCCGCATCGAAGCCGGCACGGTCCGACCAGATCGCCGGCGCGGCCTTCGTGTCGCCCTTGTCGGAGCCGGCCGGAAACAGCGTTCCGAACGCCGCGCCATTCTCCGCGAACGTCTTGAAGATCAGCGCCGCTTTGGCGGCATCGAAGGGCGCTTCGCCCTTGAGCATGGCGGCGCCGATTCCGGTCTGATCGCCGATCTGCTTCATCGCCGCCTTGCGCTGGGCGATCGGATCGGACTGGGCGATGGCAGCGCCGGAGACGAGGGACACGAGGAGGCCGGCGAGGAGAAACGCGCGCATGGAAAACTCCGCAGGTGGAATCGCTCCAATTACGGCTGCCTGCGGCGCGGAAGCCAGAGCGAAGCGGTCACGCTCGCGCGAGCCGCCTGCGACCGTCGCGCGCGCCCCCATCCCTGGAGCCTGATCGGATCAGGTTGAATCGCCCCGATCCGTGACTCAGCCTCTAACTTTCTGATAGAGCGCGCGCCGCGATTGCGGACCGGACCGCGGCGGGGGTCGCCGGCATGTCGAGATGCGCGATGCCGCAGCCGCGCCACAGCGCATCGACGACGGCGTTCATGACGGCGGGGCACGATCCGATCGCCCCCGCCTCCCCCGCCCCCTTCACGCCCAGGGGATTGGTCGTGCAGGGGACGTTGCGGGTCTCGAAATGCAGCGGCGGGATGTCGGCCGCGCGGGGCAAGGCGTAATCCATGAAGCTCGCGGTCAGGAGCTGGCCGGCCTCGTCATAGACGGTGCGCTCGTGCAGCGCCTGGCCGATGCCCTGGACGATCCCCCCCTGCACCTGCCCTTCCAGCAGAGCCGGCGTCACCACGGCGCCGAAATCGTCCACCACGACATAACGCAGCAGCGTCACGGTGCCGGTCTCGGGGTCGATCTCGACCTCGCAGGCGTGGGTGCCGTTGGGATAGGTGGCCTCGGTGGGCGCGAAGGCGTCCTGCGCGGCGATCCGGTCCTCTGTCGCCGCCGGCAGCGCCGCGAGGTCGGCGAAGGTGAGGCGGCGGTCTGTGCCGGCGATCTCGGCGGTGCCGTCGACCAGTTCGATGTCGCCCTGGTCGGCTTCCAAGGCGTCGGCGGCGAGCGCGCGGAGCTTGTCGGCGAGCCGGCGCGCGGCACCCGCCACCGCCGCACCGCCGACGGGAATGGAGCGCGAGCCGCCGGTGCCGTGGCCTTCGGCGAGGTCGTCGGTATCGCCCTGCAGCACATCGATCTGGTCGAGCGGCACCCGTAGATGAGCCGCGGCGAGATGGGCGTAGGCGGTCTGGTGGCCCTGGCCCGAGGCCTGCGAGCCGATCTTCAGGCGGATGCGCCCGTCCTTTTCGAGCCGCAGGAAGGCCGGCTCGGGCAGGCCGCCGCCGCAGGCCTCGATATAGGTCGCGAAGCCGAAGCCGCGCAGCTTGCCGGTCGCGGCCGCCGCTTCCGCCCGCGCCGCGAACCCGCCTTGGTCGGCCACATCGAGCGCACGCGTCATATGGCCGTCGAACTCGCCGCTGTCGTAGAGACGGCCGGAAGCGGTCTGATAGGGCATTGCGGACGGCGGAATGAAATTGCGCCGGCGCAGGTCCTCGGGGGCGAGGCCGATCTCGCGCGCCGCGGCATCGACCAGGCGCTCGATCACATAGGCCGCCTCGGGCCGGCCGGCACCGCGATAGGCGTCGACCGGCACGGTATGGGTATAGACGCCGCGAATCCGCACGTGGAAGGCGCGGATGTCGTAGACCCCCGGCAGCATGCGGGCCCCGCCGACCGGCACGAAGGGGCCGTAATAATTGAGGTAGGCGCCCATGTTCGCGAGGGTGTCGACCTTCAGGCCGAGGAAGCGCCCGTCGGCGTCGAGAGCGAGGTCCGCCGTGGTGACGTTGTCGCGCCCGTGGCTGTCCGCCTGGAAATGCTCGTTGCGGTCGCTGAGCCAGGCCAGCGGCCGGCCGAGCCTGCGGGCAGCGAGCGCCGCCAGCGGATATTCCACGAACGGGAACATCTTGGTGCCGAAGCCGCCGCCGACGTCGGGCGTGATCACGCGCAGATCTGCGCGCGGCCAGTGCAGAATCTTGTCGGCGATCGCATCGCGCAGCCGGTGGCTGCCCTGGCTGCCGAGGGTGAGGCGCACCCGCCCCGTCTCCTCGACCTCCGCCAGCACACCGCGCGGCTCGAGATAATTGGTGACCAGGCGGTTGTTGACGAGGGTCAGACGGACGACCCGCGCGGCGCGGGCGAAGGCGGCGGCGACCGCGGCCTCGTCGCCATGCTCGCTGGTGAAAGCGAGATTGGAGCCGCGCGCCTCCCAGACCAGCGGCGCGTCGTCGGCCAAGGCGGCCGCCATATCGGCCACCGCCGCCATCGGCTCCCAGTCGATCGTCATCGCCTCGGCGGCGTCGCGCGCCTGATCGAGGGTGTCGGCGACCAGAAAGGCGACCGCGTCGCCGACATGGCGGACGATGCCGTCGGCGAGGATCGGCCGGTGCGGCTGCCAGAGATGCGCCTCGCCCACAACCGGAATCACCGCGCCGAGCGGCATCCCGCCGAGGTCCCGGATGTCCTCGGCGGTGAGAACCAGCCGCACCCCGGGCATCTCGCGCACCCGATCGAGGTCGCGGATGGCGAAGCGGGCATGCGCGTGCGGCGCGCGCACCACAAAGGCCGCGGCGGCGCCGACGGCGGCGGCGGCATCACCGACGAAGCGTCCGCCCCCGGTCAGCAGCGCGGCGTCCTCGACCCGCGCGAAGGGCTGGGATTGGCCGAATTTCATGCGGGTCATAAGCAGGCTCCGGCGGAAAGCGGGGCGGCGAAGGCGGGCGATGTGTCAGGAATTTGGGGCGCGCCCCCGCCGGGCGCAACAGCGCGGCTGTGCGGCCGGCATTAACCGAACGTCAGCGTGGCGCGAAGGCCTCACTGCGCGCCGACCATTTGCGCCCCGACCATTTCGGCCACCGCGTCGCGCGCCGCATTCACCCGGTCCCGCGAACGGGAGCGGACCACGATGTTCGTGTTCGGCCCGGTATCGTCCATGAACGGGTAGGACCCGATGGCGACATCGGGAAAACGCAGAGCGATCTCGGCGAGCGGGGCGGCGATGTCGCCCTCGCGCGCATTGGCGCGAACCGTCTCGGAGAGCATCGGGGCGCCGGTCTTCAAGGTCGGGATCACGGCTTCCAGCATGGCGTGCATGATGCGCGGCACGCCCGCCATGACATAGACATTGCCGATCTTGAAGCCGGGCGCCTTGGACACCGAATTGACGATCAGATCCGCCCCGGCCGGGATCCGCGCCATCCGCAGCCGCGCCGCGTTCAGATCCTTTTCCGCCAGATATTCCAGCAGCATCGCCCGCGCCCGCGGATCCACGTCGATCGACACGCCGAACGCCTTCGCCACCGCATCGGCGGTGATGTCGTCATGCGTGGGACCGATCCCGCCGGTGGTGAAGACATAGGTGAAGCGCGCGCGCAGCGCGTTCAGTGCGTCGACGATGTGCGCCTCGACGTCGGAGACGACCCGCACTTCGCGCAGATCGACGCCGATCTCGGTCAGCCGTTCCGCGATATGGCCGATATTCTTGTCCTTGGTGCGTCCCGAGAGAATCTCGTCGCCGATCACCAGAAGGGCCGCTGTGATCGGTTCCGCACCCATTGCCCGCTCCATGTCCCTCTCCTTGCCTGGTACGGCGGCACCAAAGCCGCCCGTGCCCACGATTTCAGCATCCGCGGAAAAAGCTTGACCCTTGCATCGGCGGACTGCGCTTTTTTCTTCCTTGGCATAAGGTTTGTACATAGGCTGGAAGCAAGCGGAGTGGCAGTGCAAATGCGGCGTATTTTCGATGAGATGTCCGGGGAGGATGGAACCATCCGTCCGGCCTATGAAGCGCTCCAGAGCTGGCTCGAAAAGATGCCCCACGAGGTGCTTGAGCAGCGCCGCAAGGAGGCCGAGTTCATCTTCCGGAGAATCGGCATTACCTTCGCGGTTTATGGGGAACAGAATTCCCAGGAGCGGCTGATCCCCTTCGACATCGTCCCGCGCATCATCACCCATGACGAATGGACCGGCCTGGCCAAGGGCCTGGAACAGCGCGTCAAGGCGCTCAACCTCTATATCAACGACGTGTACGGCAAGCGCGACGTGCTGCGCGCCGGCATCGTGCCGGAGGAACTGGTGTTCCAGAACCCGGCCTTCCGGCCCGAGATGAACGGCCAGCGGGTGCCGCACGACCTTTATGTGCACATTGCCGGCATCGACATCGTGCGCACCGACCCCAACACCTTCTACGTGCTCGAGGACAATGCGCGCACCCCCTCCGGCGTCTCCTACATGCTGGAGAACCGGGAGATCATGCTGCGGCTGTTCCCCGAACTGTTCTCGCTGCACAAGGTCGCGCCGGTCGACAAATATGCCGATGACCTGCTTGCGACGCTGCGCTCGCTCTCGCCGCGCGGCGGCTCCGAGCCGAACGTCGCGATCCTGACGCCCGGCATCTACAATTCCGCCTATTACGAACACTCCTTCCTCGCCGACAAGCTCGGCGTCGACCTGGTCGAAGGGCGGGACCTGTTCGTGAAGGACAATGTGGTGTTCATGCGCACCACCGAGGGGCCGAAGCGGGTGGACGTGATCTATCGCCGCCTCGACGACGACTTCCTCGACCCCCTCGCCTTCCGCCCCGACAGCGTGCTCGGCGTCCCCGGCCTGATGAGCGCCTACCAGGCCGGAAACGTGACGCTGACCAATGCGGTCGGAACCGGCGTCGCCGACGACAAGGCGGTCTATTCCTACATGCCGGACATCATCCGCTTCTATCTCAGCGAGGAGCCGATCCTGCCGAACGTGCCGACCTATCGCTGCCGCGAGCCGGAGCACCTGAAATATGTCCTCGATCACCTGCCGGAACTGGTGGTGAAGGAGGTTCACGGGTCGGGCGGCTACGGCATGCTGGTCGGACCCAAGGCCGACAAGGCCCAGATCGAGGTGTTCCGCGCCAAGCTGAAGCACGATCCGGCCAATTTCATCGCCCAGCCGACGCTCGCTCTGTCCACCTGCCCGACCTTGGTCGAGGAAGGGGTGGCGCCGCGCCACGTCGATCTGCGGCCGTTCATCCTGTCGGGCAGCGACAAGGTGCGCATCGTGCCCGGCGGCCTCACCCGCGTCGCCATGAAGGAGGGATCCCTCGTCGTGAATTCGAGCCAGGGCGGCGGCACCAAGGACACCTGGGTTCTCGACACCTGAGAATCGAGGCTGCCTGAGGACGCCCGCCCGAATCCGGCGCCCGGCGCCGAAACCTGCCAAAGACAGACGAGCCCACCATGCTCTCCCGCACCGCCGACAACCTCTATTGGCTCACCCGCTACGTCGAGCGCGCCGACTGCCTGGCGCGCATCCTCGACGTCGCCCAGCGCCTGTCCTACATGCCCCTGACCTATGGCGGCTCCACCAATGAGTGGAGTTCCGTCGTGCTCACGGCGGGATGCGCCGATCAGTTCATCGAGAAGCACGGGCCGATCGAGAAGGCGACGGAGGAGAATGTCGTCTCCTTCCTCGCCCTCGACCCGGAGAATCCGACGTCGATCCGCAATTGCTTCGAGGTGGCACGCACCAATGCGCGCTCGGTGCGCACGGCGCTGACCTCGGAAATGTGGGACGCGATCAACGGCGCCTGGATCGAGCTGCGGGCATTCCCGGACCGCGGCCTGTCGCGGGACGAACTCACCCGCTTCCTCGCCTTCGTGAAAGAATCCTCGCTGCGCTTCGACGGCGCCATGCACCGCACCATGCTGCGCAACGACGCCTTCTGGTTCGCCCGCACCGGCACCCATGTCGAGCGCGCCGACAACACGGCGCGCATCCTCGACGTGAAGTATCATGTGCTGCTGCCGGAAGAGGAACGGGTCGGCGGGCCGCTGGATTATTTCCAATGGGCCTCGATCCTGCGCTCGGTGTCGGCCCTCACCGCCTTCCACTGGGTCTATCGCGACAGCGTCAAACCCTGGCTGGTGGCCGACCTCCTGATCCTCAACCGGGCGATGCCGCGCTCGCTCGCAAGCTGCTACGAGAATCTGACCGGCTCGCTCGACGACATCGCCGACGCCTATGGCCGGCAGGGGCCCGCCCAGCGCCTCGCCCGCTCGATCCGCGCCCGGCTGAGCAACCAATCGATCGACGACGTGTTTCATACCGGCCTGCACGAATTCATTTCCGAATTCGTATCGGACAACAACAAGCTCGGGGCCGAGATCGCCGAGCAATATCTCACCTGAGACGGCGCCGTCTGCGCCGCGCGACGAGGAAGCCATGCGCGTTCGGGTCCGGCACGAACTGACTTTTACCCTCAAACCGGGCTTGCGTACCGCGATCGCCGCCATCCGCGTTACGCCGCGCAACCATGAGGGCCAATATATCCAGCGCTGGTCGCTCGATATCCAGCCCGACTGCCGGCTCCATCTCCACGAGGACGCGTTCGGCAATCTCGTCCACACCTTCAGCGTCGAGGCGCCGGGCGACACGGTGGTGTTCGCCGCGTCCGGCGATGCCGACACGCAGGACACATGCGGCATCGTCCGGCGGGCCGCCGAACGCTTTCCGCCGAGCCTGTTCCTGCGCCCGACCGACCTGACCCTCGCAGACGCACCGATCGTCGCCATGGCCGAGAAGGTTCGCGCGCATGCCGACGAGCCGCTGGGCCAGCTCCACGCGCTGATGAGCACGATTCACGAGACGATCGCAGAGAGTGACGGGACGGGCGGCGACCCGGCCGCCGCAGCGTCCGCCGTCATTGCGGACGGCAAGGGTCCGTCCGGCGGGCTGACCCATCTCTTCCTCAGCGCCGCGCGACATCTCAAGATCCCGGCGCGCCAGATCTCGGGCTATGTCGCGGAAGCGGAAACGGCAGGCGCTCTGCGCGAATGGGCCGAGGCGTACGTGCCGAAAATCGGCTGGATCGGCTTCGATTGCGGCCGCGCGCTCTGCCCGACCGAGGCTTATGTGCGGCTCGCCGTCGGGCTCGACGCGCTCGGCGTGTGTCCCGTCCGCGGGCTCGGCACCGCGCCGGCCGAGGTCATCGAGGTGCGCGAGGCGACCCGTTCTGCGCGCTCCGTTCAGAGCCAGACGCAGCGCCAGCGCTGAGCCGGGGGCTTGACCCCCCCGCCGCAGCCTGCGATTGCGACGCGACCGGTACGGGAGGCCAGAATGCGCGAAAGCCCCGCTTACGATCCCCAGAACATCTTCGCCAAGATCCTGCGCGGCGAACTGCCGTGCTTCAAGGTCTATGAGGACGACCGCGCCCTCGCCTTCCTCGACATCATGCCGCGCTGCCCCGGCCATACTCTGGTGATCCCCAAGGCGCCGGCCCGCAACATTCTGGACATCGCGCCGGACGACCTCGCTTATGTCGCCACGATCGCCCAGAAGATCGCCAAAGCGGGCAAGGACGCATTCGCGGCAGATGGCGTGACCGTGCAGCAATTCAACGAGAGCGCCGGCGGCCAGGTGGTGTTCCATCTCCATATCCACGTCATCCCGCGCCACGAAGGGGTGGCGATGAAGCCGGCGGCGAGCGTCAAGGAAGACATGGCGGTGCTCGCCCAGCACGCCGACCGGCTCAAGGCGGCATTGGCCCGGTGAGGCCCGAGCGCGGCGGGGCCGTCCGGGTGCGGGCGCCGGCGCGGCTGCATCTCGGCTTTCTCGACCTCGGCGGCAGCCTCGGGCGCAGTTTCGGAAGTCTCGGCCTCGCCCTGGACCGGCCGGCGACGCAGATGCGGCTCGCCCGCGCCGAAACCGACCGCGTCACCGGCCCGGATGCGGCGCGCGCGGCGGCGGCGCGCGACGCGGTGCGCGGCGCGCTCGGCTGGATCGCGCCGCTCGCCATCGACATCGAGCACGCGCTGACGCCGCATGGCGGCCTCGGCTCCGGCACCCAGATCGCGCTCGCCGTCGCCGCCGGAATCGCCCGCCTCGCGGGGCGCGGATTGGCGGCAGGAGAAGCCGGCCGCATTCTCGGGCGCGGCGGGCGCTCGGCCATTGGCCTGCACGCCTTCGCGGGCGGCGGCTTCATTCTCGACGGCGGCCGGGGCGCGGCCGCGCAGCCGGCGCCGCTGCTGGCGCGGCTGCCGTTTCCCGAAACCTGGCGGGTACTGCTGGTCTTCGACCATGCCCGCGTCGGCCTCAGCGGCGCGGCGGAGGCGCGCGCGATCGCGGGCCTGCCGCCATTCTCCGCCGCACTCGCGGCGCATCTGTGCCATGTCGCCCTGATGCAGGCTTTGCCGGCGCTCGCGGAAGGAGACATCGAGGCGTTCGGGGCCGCGCTCGGCGACATCCAGGCGCGGCTCGGCGATCATTATGCCGCCGCCCAGGGCGGCGCGCGCTTCACCAGCCCGGACGTTGCGGAAGCGATCGCGACCCTACGCGCGGCCGGGCTGCGCGGCACCGGGCAAAGCTCGTGGGGACCGACCGGCTTCGCCGTCATCGGCAGCCCGGCGCAGGCGGAATCGCTGTTGCAGGCGCTGCGTGCGCGCTATGCTGACCGGACCAACCTCGAATTCCTCTGCGCGCGGGGCAACAATAGCGGCGCCGACATTCTCGACCTGTGACCTCCGCAGGACACCGCCGGTCCGCCCGGACCGCGCCTTCCGCCGCGGCGGAGCCGGCTCCGGCTTTCCCCGCTCGTTTCTTTTATCGGAGCCCCGGCCATGGCGGATGCCGCACCGATCCTGCATCTGATCTCGCCTTTGCCGCAGGTGAGCCCGTTCGACGTGAACATGGCGATCGATGCGGGTTTTGCGCATGTCGCGCCCTATCCCGGGGTGACGCTCGAGGCGGTGCGCGGCCTGACCCAGGACATGATGTTCTCCCGTCCGCCCGCCGCCGCGCGGCGCACCGGCCTGTTCATCGGCGGCAAGGATGCCGGCCTCGCGCTCGATATGGCGGACGCGGCCCGCGCGGCGCTGCTCCCGCCGTTCGAGATTTCCATCTTCCCGGACCCTTCGGGCGCCTTCACGACGGCGGCGGCGATGATCGCGCTCGTCGAGCGGGCGGCCGGCGGGCTGGTCGGGGCCGAGATCCAGGTGTTCGGCGCGACCGGCGTGGTCGGCGGGATGGCGGGCGTCGTCGCGGCCATGGCGGGCGGGCGCGTGACCCTCGTCAGCCATCGCGATCTCGCCGCGGTCACGGGCAAAGCGGCGGATTTTTCGCACCGCTTCGGCGTGTCCCTCGCCTGCGCCGCCGCGCCGGACGCCGCGGCCAAGGCCACGCTCCTGCCGCGGGCGGAGATTTTGCTTTGCGCCGGAGCCGCGGGGGTCGAAATTCTCTCGCAGGCGCAGCTTTCTGCGGCGGGACGGCTTAAAGTGGCGGCGGACGTCAATGCCGTACCTCCCGCCGGGATTGCCGGCCTTGATCCACATGCGCGCGCGGCGCCCCTGCCGCACGGCGTGGGGATCGGCGCGCTTGCAATCGGCGCGCTGAAGTCCCGGCTTCAGCACGCTCTGTTGACGCGCATGCGCGTCGGGGAGACCGCGACCTTCCTCGGGATCGAGGCGGTCTTCGCATGTGCCCGCGAACTGGTGGAGTAACGCCGTGGACCTTGCCGTGATCGCCCTTTCCGCCCGCCCGCTCGCCGCCAGCGCGGCGCGCGCCGGGCTGGCCGTGCTCTCGCTCGATCTGTTCGCGGATCTCGACACCTGCGCCCATGCGGCACGCTGTGTGCGCGTGCACAAGAAGAACGGCTACGCCTTCGACGGCGACGACCTGATCCAGGCGCTCGCCTCGCTGTCGCCGCCCGGCCTGCCCGTCGTCCTCGGCGGCGGGTTCGAGCACGACACGGCGCTGATGAGCCGGGTCGGGGTTCGCAATCCCATCCTCGGCAACATGGCGGAGACGGTGCGGGTGGTGAAGGATCCGCTCGCCCTCGCCGCGCTGTGCGGCCATCTGCGCATCCCCTTCCCCGAAGTCACGCTCGACGCGCCGTCCGGCGCGCTCTCCGGCGCGGCCCTGCTGGAGCGGCGCATCGGCGGATGGGGCGGCCAGCATATCCGCCGCCGCGCGCCGGACGAAACGGGCCCCCCCCAAGAGGGCCATTATCTCCAGCGCGAGGTCGCGGGCGTGCCTTATTCGCTGCTTCTGCTTTCGAACGGCCGCGAAGTGCGGGTGGTCGGCGCCAGCCGGCAATGGACCGACCCCTCGGACGACCAGCCGTTCCGCTTCGGCGGCGTGGCGGGGCCGGTGGCGCTGCCGCACGGCCATGGGGCGGAAATCCTCGCCGCCGCCACCAAGATCGCGACCGTGTGCGGCCTGGTGGGCCTGGTCTCGTTCGACCTCCTGCTCGCGCCGGAGGCCTGGTGGCTGCTGGAGGTCAATCCGCGCCCCGGCGCCAGCCTCGAAATCTTCGATGTCGACCCGATGCCGCCGCTTCTCGCGCTGCACCTCGCCGCGTGCGGCGGCAAGCTGCCGCCGTCCCTGCCGGCGCCGCGCGACGTATCGGCGGCCGCCATCCTTTATGCCGACCGCCAGATCATCGTGCCGCAGGGGGAATGGCCGGCGGAGGCCAAGGACAGGACTGCGCCGGGCGCGGTGATCCCACAGGGCGCGCCGGTGTGCACCATTCATGCCCGCGGGCCGAGCGTCGATGCCGCCCGCGCCAAACTGGCTGCAGGCCTGGACGCGATGCGCCGCCATCTCGGCCTGCCGGAGACCGGCACGCCGCAATGAGGCACCCGTCGCGCCCCCTTTGCGCCGGTGCGTCGGTGCGTCCGTGAGCCCGGGTTTCGCCGCGCGCACCGCGCCTTTGGTCGCGGCGCTGGTCGCCGATGCCGCGCCGCTGCGCCTCGGCGTCGCGCAGGGGCAGCTCGGCGCGCGGATCGTCGATGGCGGGATCGAAGCGCGCGGCTCGCTCGAGGCGGGACGCCGCATCGCCGAGATCTGCATGGGCGGGATCGGCCAGGTGCGGTTCCAGGCCTCCGACCGCTTCGCGCCCTTCACCACCCTGGTGGAGGTCGGCGCGAGCGATCCCGTCCGCGCCTGCCTCGCCAGCCAATATGCCGGCTGGAAGCTCGCCTCCGGCGGCTTTTTCGCGCTCGGCTCGGGACCGGCCCGCGCCCTCGCCGCGTGCGAACCGCTGTTCGCCGAACTCGGCATAAGCGAAACCGGCGGGGACCCGGTGCTGGTCCTGGAGACGTCCGCGGTGCCGCCCGAGGCGGTGGTCGCGGAGATCGCGGCCGCCTGCGCGGCCGATCCGGCGCGCGTCACCCTGATCCTCACGCCGACCGCGAGCCTCGCCGGCACGGTGCAGATCGTCGCCCGCATTCTGGAGGTCGCCCTCCACAAGGCGCATGCGCTCGGCTTTCCCTTGAGCGACATCTGGGACGGCCGGGGCAGCGCGCCGGTGCCGCCGCCGATCCCGGACTTCATCGCCGCCATGGGACGCACCAACGATGCCTGCCTCTATGGCGGCGAGGTGCAGCTTTATGTCGGCGGCCCGGCCGCGGCCGCGCGCGACCTCGCCGAAGCCCTCCCCAGTTGCGCGTCGCGCGACCACGGCCGGCCCTTCGCGGAGATCTTCGCCGCCTGCGACTGCGACTTCTACCGCATCGATCCGCTGCTCTTCTCGCCCGCGCGGGTCACCGTGACGGCGATCGAGCACGGTGCGAGCTTCTCGGCCGGCGCCCTCGATCCGCATCTCGTCGCCCGCTCGTTCGGCGGCTGAGCTTGGCCGCGCGCATCGCCATCTTCGCGGAGGCCGCCGACTGGCATGTCGGCCGGCTGGCCGCTGCTCTGGGCCGCCGGGGCTGCGCGGTGCACGTCCTGTCGCTCAAAACCTGCGGGTTCGCCGTGGGCGCCGCGCCCCACGGCCTCTGCCTGCCCGGTTTCGTGCACGAATTGCCCGACGCCGCCTTCGTCCGCATCCTGCCGAACGGCACGACCGAGCAGATCACCCTGCGCCTCGGCGTGTTGCACGCGCTGCGGGAGGCCGGGGTGCGGGTGGTGAATGATGCGCGGGCGATCGAGCGCTGCGTCGACAAGAGCATGACCTCCTTCCTGATCACCCGTGCCGGCCTGCCGACCCCGCGCACCCTCGTCCTGGAAGCGGCCGAAGCGGCGCAAGGCGCGCTCGATGCCGCGCCGGGCGACATGGTGCTGAAGCCGCTGTTCGGCGCCCAGGGGCGCGGCCTGAAGCGCCTTGCGCCGGGGGCACGGGTTCCGCCCCCGGAGGAGGTGGCGGGCGTCTATTATCTCCAGGATTTCGTCCCGCCGGCCGGAGCGGGGCATGGCGACTTCCGCGTTTTCGTCATCGGCGGGCACGCCGTGGCGGCCATGCGGCGCGAGGCGGAAGGCTGGATCACCAATATCCACCAGGGCGCGCAGGGCGTCGCAATCGACCCGGAGGGCGACCTCGCCGCGCTGGCGGTGGCGGCCGCCGAAGCCGTCGGTGCGGATGTGGCGGGGGTGGACCTGATCCGCGGCGCGGACGGCGCGCTGCAGATCCTGGAGGTCAATTCGATGCCGGCCTGGAGCGGGTTGCATGCCGCCACCGGCCGGGACATGGCCGAGCCGATCGCCGCGCTGCTCGCAGGCACGGCGGCATGATCGGCGCGGCCGATGCCGCCCGCCTGTTCGAGGCGGCCTGCCGCGCCGAACTCGACGCGCTGAAGCCGGGCAATGTCCATGTCCATGCGCCGGGCCACGGCATGGAGGTCGCGCATTTCGAGCGCGCGGCGGCGGCCGCCGCCGGACCGCTCTGCGATCCCGCAAAGGATGTCGGGGCGCGCATCGAGGCCGCGACCCTGGCCTCGCTCGCCGCCGCCGGCTGCAACGCCAATCTCGGCATCGTTCTGCTCGCCGCGCCGCTGCTCGCCGCCGCCCAGACGGAAGGCGGGGATCTGCACGTGCGCCTCGCCGCGCTCCTCGACGGCCTCGGCATTGCGGAGGCCGCGGCCGTGTTCCGCGCCATCGCCGCCGCCAATCCCGGCGGGCTCGGGACCGCGCGGGAGGCGGACGTGCGGGCGCCGGCGCGCATGGGCCTGAAGGCCGCCATGGCGCTCGCCGCCGACCGCGACCGGGTCGCGCTGCAATATGCGTGCGCCTTCACCGACGTCTTCGCGCGCGGCGTGCCCGTCGCGCAGCGGGAGCAAGCGGCGGGGCGCGCTCCGGCGCAGGAGGTCTATCTCGCCTTTCTGCGCGCCTTTCCCGACAGCCATGTCGCGCGCAAGCACGGACCGGCGGTCGCGCTGGCGTTGCGGGAGGAGGCCGAAGCGGTGTGCGTCGAAGCCGAGCACCTCCCGCCGGCGGCACGCCATGCGCGTCTCCTCGCATTCGACGCCGCCCTCAAGGCGCGCGGCCTCAATCCCGGCACGAGCGCGGATCTCACCGTCGCGAGCCTGCTTGCCGCCGCGCTGCTGGCGTCCGGCGCGTGAGGCCGACCGGTTCAGAGAAAGGGCGCGAGATCCGCCGCGCCGAGGGTCCCGTCGTGCAGCGCGCTGGCCACCAGCACCCCGGCGAGGCCGGCTTGCGCCAGCACCGTAAGATCGTCGCGGCCACGCACGCCCCCCGCCGCGAAGATCCTGGAGCCCGGCGCGCGGTCGGCGAGCGCGGCGAGATGGTCGAGGTCCGGCCCCGCACCCGAACCCACGCGGGCCAGCGTCATGGCGATCACCCGCTCCGGCCAGAGCGCGGGATCCTCGTGCACCTCTTCCGGCCCGAGCGGCCCGTCCGCGCCGCGATCGAGCGAGAGGACGAAATCGCTGCCCGACAGGGCGGACAGCGCGGCCCAGCCGACAAGCGATTCGCTGCCGACCACCGGCGTCCCCTGCCCCGCCGCGCGGCGCCGCGCGAGCGCAACCGGATCGCTCTCGCCGGCATCCACCCACACCGCGAGGCCGGGAAAGCGCAGGCGGAGATCGGCGATGGCGGCCCCATGGCCCGGCCGGCCGGCGATCGCGTCGAGATCGGCGATATAGAGCGTGCGGAACGGTGCGAGGGCCAGCAGGGCCGCGACCAGCGCCGCCGGATCGGCCCCATCGGCGAGGCGCGAGACGACCGGACGATAGAGATGCCGCGCGCCGCGCCGGGCATGCACCACCTGCCCTCCCAGAAGATCGAGGACCGGGATAACCTGCATGGATGGCCACCGAGGAAAGAAACGCGATGCGCGTGTTCGTGTGCGAGTTCCTGACATCCGGCGGCGGCGCCGGCAAGCCTCTGCCGGAGGCGCTGCTGCCGGAAGGCACGCTGATGCGCGACGCGATGGTGGCCGATCTCGAACAATTGCCCGGCGTCACCGTCGCTTTGTGCCATGATGACCGGCTTGCGCCACCGACGCGCGAGAGCCGCCCGATCGCGCAGGACGCAGATCCCTGGGCGGTCTGGGCGGACCTGTGCGCCACCGCGCAGGTGGTGTGGCCGCTCGCCCCCGAGACCGACGGCCTCCTCGCCCGCTTGATCGCGCTGGCGCGCGCGAGCGGCGCGCGGGTGATCGGTTCGCACCCCGACGCGATCGCGATCGCTTCGAGCAAATCGCGCACCGCGGCGCGGCTGGCGGCGGCCGGCCTTCCCGTCATCCCGACCTTTCCCGCCGGCGCGGGACCCCTCTTCGACGGCCCGTGCGTCACCAAGCCGGACGACGGCGCGGGCGCCGTGGACACGCGGATCTGGCCGGCCGGATCGCTGCCGCCGGCCCGCCCCGGCTTCGTGGTCCAACCCTTCGTCGCGGGCGCGCCGGCGAGCCTCACCGTGCTGTGCCGGCCGGACGGCGTCACGCTTCTGTGCGCCAACCGCCAGCATCTGCGCGAAGCGGAGGGCCGCCTCAGCTTGACGGGGCTCACGGTGGGTGGGATCGCGGACCCGGACGGTGCGCTCGCGCGGCTCGCCGCATCGGTCGCCGCCGCCTGCCCCGGTTTGTCGGGGATCGTCGGCATCGATCTGATCTTGACGCCGGAGGGTCCGATCGTGGTCGAGATCAATCCCCGGGTGACCACGGCTTATGCCGGGCTGCACCGCGCGCTCGGCGTCAATCCGGCGGCTTTCCTTCCCGAACTGATCCGCGCGGGCGTGCCGCCCGCGGTGCCGCATCTGCCGCGCGCGGTGCCGGTCGAGATCAGCGTGCGATGAGCGCCGTCGCGGCGCTCGGCTGGGACGTCGGCGGCGCCCATCTCAAACGTGCCGCCTTCGCCGCGGACGGCCGTTTGCTGCGCACCGACATCGCGCCCTGCGCGCTCTGGCGCGGGCTCGACGAATTGCGTGCCGCCTTCGACGCGCTGGGCACGCCAGACGTGCCGAGCGCCGCCACCATGACCGGGGAACTGGTCGATCTGTGGCCGGACCGCGCGACCGGCGTCGCCGCGCTGGCGGCGGCGCTGGCGGACCGGCTCGGCCCGGATCTCGCGCTTTATGCCGGGCCGGACGGCTTCGTCGCGCCGTCCGCCGCCGGGCGCCATGCCGCGCGCATCGCCTCCGCCAATTGGCACGCCACCGCCGCCGCTCTGGCGCGCGCCGTGCCGGAGGGCATTCTGATCGATATCGGCTCGACCACCACCGACATCGTGCCGCTCGCCGGCGGGCAGGTCGCCGCACGGGGGTTTTCCGATGCGGAGCGGCTCGACGCCGGAGAACTGGTCTATTCCGGCATCGCCCGCACGCCGGTCATGGCGCTGGCGCGATGCCTGCCGTTCGACGGCCGGATGGTGCCGCTCATGGCCGAGCATTTCGCCACCACCGCCGACATCCACCGGCTCACCGGCGACCTGCCGGACGGCGCCGATCTGCATCCGGCCGCCGATGGGGGCGCGAAAACCAGCGCGGCCAGTGCGCGGCGGCTGCTGCGGATGGTCGGACGCGATCTCGCCGCCGCCGATACCAATGCCGCCGCGCTTCGCCCCGCGCGCGCACTCGCTTTTGCCGCCGCTGCCGAGCAGATGCACATGCTGGCGCGCGCGCTCGCGCAGATCATCTCGGCCGGCGCCGTCGGACCGGAGGCCGCGATCCTCGGCGCGGGCGTGGGCGCGGGCCTAGCGACGCGGCTGGCGGTCCGGGCCGAGCGGCGCTATCTGGATGCCGGGGCGCTTCTGAGCGAAGATGCTGCGCTGTCCGCCGGCGCCGCGGCCTGCGCCCCGGCCGTGGCGGTCGGCCGGCTCGCGCACGCTGCCGGACTGTTTTCCCGCCCCGAACCGAGGCTCGACGCGATCCCATGACCGACCCGACAGATCCCGCAGCCCTCGCGACGGCCGAAACCGAAGCGCGCGCCGCCGCAGCGCCGCAGCGCACCGACCGGCTTTTCCTGCGCGGCCTGCCTTTCTTCGCGCGCCATGGCGTGAAGGAGGCCGAGCGCGATCTCGGCCAACGCTTCGTGGTCGATGCCGAATGGTGGATCGACACCCGCCCGGCCGCCTGGGCCGACGATGTCGCGCTCACCGTCTCCTACCAGGACGTCTACGACCATGTCCGCGCGGTGATGGAGGACGACACGGTCCATCTCATCGAGACCCTGGCGGAACGGATCGCAACCCGCCTGCTGGATCATTTTCCGCAGATCGATCAGGTGCGGATCGTGGTGCACAAGCCGGCGGCACCGATCACCGGCCTGTTCTGCGATGTCGGCGTGGACATCCTGCGCCGCCGCTGATCCGGGCACGGCCCACCTCGACGGCTCCGCCGGCATGCGCCATAAAGCGCCGGACCCGGCAAGAGGAGACCCAAGGTGAGCGTGACCCTTCAGGCCTATCTGCGCGATTTCGCGGGCGACGACGCGCAGAAGCAGGCGGTGGCCGCCGCCGTCGCGCGCATCGCGCAAGCCGGCGTGGCGATCGCCGATCTGGTGGCGCAAGGTCCCCTCGCCGACCATTTCGCCAAAGTGCGCGGCGCCGATCCCAATGCCGGCGGGGACACCCAGAAGGAATTGGACGTGATCGCCGAAGAGGCGATCATCGCCGAGCTGAAACAAGCGCCCGTGGCCTTCCTCGGCTCGGAAGAGAGCGAGACGCCGATCCCGCTGAACGCGGCCGGCACGCTGGTGGTCGCGGTCGATCCGCTCGACGGCTCCTCGAACATCGACACCAATGTCTCGGTCGGCACGATCTATTCGATCCTGCCCTACGAGGCCGCGCGCTTTCCAGATCCGGCCGACGCGCTGATGCAGAAGGGCGCCGCCCAGCTCGCCGCCGGATTTCTGGTCTATGGCCCGTCCACCGTTCTCGTCTCGACGCTGGGCGCGGGAACCCAGGTGTTCGCGCTCGACCGTGCGAGCGGCGACTTCCTGCTCGCCGTGGCCGCCGTCGAGATCCCGGCGGAGACGAAGGAATACGGCGTCAACCAGTCCAACATGCGCCATTGGGACACGCCGATGCGCGCTTATATCGACGATTGCCTCGCCGGCAAGGACGGGCCGCGCGGCAAGGATTTCAACATGCGCTGGGTCGGCTCCATGGTCGCCGACGCGTTCCGCATCTTCACCCGTGGCGGCGTCTATCTCTATACCGGCGACAAGCGGAAGGGCTATGCGGCGGGCCGGCTGCGGCTGATCTACGAGGCCAACCCCGTCGCCTTCGTCACCGAACAGGCCAAGGGCGCCGCCACCGACGGGACCACCCGCATCCTCGACATCCAGCCCGAGAAGCTGCACCAGCGCATCCCCCTGGTGTTCGGCTCGCGCGACGAGGTGGCGAAGATCGCGTCCTATTATTGAGACCGGCCGCCGCGATCCTATATCGGGCCTGTCCCCGGAGCTGACACGATGACCACGCCGCTGATCGCGCCTTCCATCCTGGCCTCGGACTTCTCCCGCCTCGGCGAGGAGGTGCGCGACGTCGCGGCGGCGGGGGCGGACTATATCCATCTCGACGTCATGGACGGGCATTTCGTGCCCAACATCACCTTCGGCCCGGACGTGATCCGCGCGCTCCGCCGCCACAGCGACAAGGTGTTCGACACCCATCTGATGATCGCGCCGGTCGAGCCCTATCTCGAAGCCTTCGCGGCGGCGGGGTCGGACATCATCACGGTCCAGGTCGAGGCGACCGACCATCTCGACCGCTGCCTGCAGGTGATCCGCGGGCTGGGCAAGAAGGCCGGCGTGGCGCTCAACCCGGCGACGCATGAGAGCTGCCTCGACTATGTCCTCGACAAGGTCGACCTGATCTGTGTGATGAGCGTCAATCCCGGCTTCGGCGGTCAGGCCTTCATCCCCGAAATCCTGCCCAAGATCAGCCGGATCCGCGACATGGTGCGGGGCCGCGACATCCGCATCGAGGTGGATGGCGGGGTCAATCCGCAGACCGGCGCGCTGTGCGCGAAGGCCGGCGCGGACGTGCTTGTGGCCGGCTCGGCGGTGTTCAAGGGCGGCATCGAGGGCTATCGCGCCAACATTTCCGCGATCCGGGCGGCGGCGGCGGGCGCGATCGGCCTCGTCGCCTGAGGCGGCTTGACGGCGGATAAAAAAGAACGTCCGATTGTTTCGTCAGGCCGCGCAGACGGCCGCGAAAGGAACGCCGATGCCCGCCCCCGCGTTCGTGTCCCCGCCCACCGGATCCGCGCCCTATGCGGCCGCGGTCCGCGCCTTCCGCTGGAATATCCCGGCGCGCTTCAACATGGGCGTCGCCTGCACCGACGCGCAGGCCGACGGGCGGAACCGGCCGGCTTTGATCTTCGTCGAAGAGGACGGCGCGATCGCGCAGATCTCCTTCGACGCGCTCGCGCGCTCGACCAACCGCTTCGCCAACGTGCTCACCGCCGCCGGGCTGGTGCGGGGCGACCGCGTGGCGGTCTTCCTGCCGCAGGCGCCCGAAACCGCGATCGCCCATCTCGCCGCCTTCAAGGCCGGCCTGATCTCCGTGCCGCTCTTCACACTGTTCGGCGACGAAGCGCTGGAATACCGCCTCGCGGCCTCGGGCGCGAAGGTGCTGGTGACGGACCTTGCCGGTCTCGCCAAGCTCGAACGGGTGCGGGACGCGCTGCCCGACCTCGCCCATGTCTTCGTCACCGGCCCCGACAGCGGCGGCGCGCGCGGCTTCGACGCGGCGCTGGACCGCGCCTCCGACCGTTTCGCGCCGGTCGATACCGGGCCGGACGATCCCGCCATCATCATCTTCACGTCGGGCACGACGGGCAATCCGAAGGGCGCCCTGCACGGCCACCGCGTCCTGCTCGGCCACCTGCCCTGCATCACCTTCATCCATGAGGGCATGCCGCAGCCCGGCGACCTGCATTGGACCCCGGCCGACTGGGCCTGGATCGGCGGGCTGTTCGACGTGCTCTTCCCCTCGCTCTATCTCGGCGTGCCGGTGCTCGCCCACCGGGCGCGCAAATTCGATCCCGAGGCGGCGATGGCGCTGATGGCGGACCACAAGGTGCGCAACGTCTTTCTGCCGCCGACCGCTCTCAAGCTGCTGCGTCAGGCCGACGTCCGGCATCCCGGCCTGGTCCTGCGCTCGCTGCTGACCGGCGGCGAGAGCCTCGGCGCGGAACTCGGCGCCTTCGTGCGCGAGCGGCTCGGCGTCGAGGCGCGCGAGATTTACGGCCAGACCGAATGCAACCTCGTGGTCGGGTCGAATTCCAGCTATTTCCCGATCCGCCCCGGCGCCATGGGCAAGCCGATTCCCGGCCACGACGTGCGGGTGGTCGACGCGGCCGGGCGCGAACTGCCCGCCGGGCAGGAGGGCATTGTCGCGGTCCGCACCGGCGACCCGGTCATGATGCTGGAATATTGGCGCAATCCGCAGGCCACCGCGGACAAATATGCCGGCGACTTCCTCCTCACCGGCGACCTCGGACGGCAGGATGAGGACGGCTATCTCTGGTATGTCAGCCGCTCCGACGACGTCATCACCTCGGCCGGCTACCGGATCGGCCCGGGCGAGATCGAGGAATGCATCCTGAAGCATCCTGCCGTCGCCCTGGTCGCGGTGGTGGGCGTGCCCGACGCGCTGCGCACCGAGGCGGTGAAGGCCTGGATCGTGCTGAAGCCCGGCCATGAACCCGGCGAAGCGCTGACCGCCGAGATCCAGAACCATGTGCGCGAACGGCTCTCGGCGCACGAATATCCCCGCCATGTCGCCTTCACCGACGCCTTGCCGATGACCGCGACCGGCAAGATCCTGCGCCGCGAGCTGCGCGCCCGCGGCTGAGCGCGCGTCACCGCGTCGGCGGCGGCGGGGCGATGGTGGTGTCGCGGAATTCGAACATCTTGCGCAGGAAGCCCGGCGCCACCAGCGAGAGCGGATTGACGGTGAGGCGCGGGCCGCTCATCGGGCCGACGATTTCGAATGTGACGCCGAGGAGCCCCTCGTTCGGTCCGCCGCCGAGCAGGAGGCCGATGACCGGCAGCTTGGAGAACAGATTGTTCAGGCCATAGGCCGGCACATAGGTGCCGCGCAGCGCGATCCGCTCCGCCGCGAAGTCCACCGTGCCGTCGACCGTGGCCCCGGCCACCGGGCCGTAAATGGCGCCGTCGCTGATGGTGACGCTGCCGGGCGTGCGGACGAATTTGGTCTGCGCCTTCTGGAAGGCGGCGGTTCCCGGCTCGGCCCGGCCGCTCTGGTCGCGG
Organism: Aquabacter spiritensis; assembly: GCF_004346185.1. Lineage (GTDB taxonomy): Bacteria > Pseudomonadota > Alphaproteobacteria > Rhizobiales > Xanthobacteraceae > Aquabacter > Aquabacter spiritensis. Next base: position 194,300 of record NZ_SMAI01000006.1, read on the forward strand.
GCGGCCGAAGCGAGGATGTCGAGGCCGGGCTCGCCGCGCACCACGAAATCCTTGAGATTGACCGAACCCTCCTGGGGCGAGGCGTCGCCGCGCGGCGGATCGAGCGCGACCCACATGTCGCCGCCTTCCATTTTGGCGTAGACGTCGAGGAAGCGCAGGACCGCGCCGGCATCGGACGTCGTCAGAACGAGCGACCGGCGGCCGCTGACGGTGCGGATATCGCCGCTCACGCTGCCCTCGCGGCCCGCCCGGGCGGACAGCGTGAAGCTGCGCATCTCGGTGCCGCGCCGTCCGACCGAGAGGTCGAACTGCCGCAGCACCTCGCCATTATTGCCGGTGAGCGCTCCGATCGTCGCCTCGACGTCGACGTCCTGATTGCGCGGCTTCGGCCCGCCTTTCGGCGGGGTCCCGTTGGCGCTGCCGACGAGGCTCTTCATCACGCCGCGCGCATCCACGACCTCGCCGGTAATGCGCACCTTCAGCACATCCCCCGCGCGGCTGGCGACGAGGCTCGCCCGGTCGCCGTCGCTGAGCTGGAACACCGGGAAATTCGCCGCGATCACGTCGCCGGAATCCGCCACCTCCACCGCGCCGCGAACCAGCGTTCCGGAGCCTTCGAGGAGCAGATCGTTGATTTTCACCGTCTTGCCGGCGTCGGTCGAGGCGAAGCGCGCCTTCAGAGGCCGGCCCGCCGGCTTGGTGAGGCCGGGCACGAGATCGATGATCCGCGCACCGGTGAGGTCCAGCTCGATATTCGCCTTGGTGGCGACATTGTCGGTGGTGCCGACGAGCCGCACCAGGACCGGGCCGGTCACCGCGATGAGATGGATACCGAGCTTGGCGCGCGAGGCATCGTCGAGCGTCGCATTGACCCGGATGCCGGCGTCCGCGACGTCCTTCTTCTTCTCGTATTCGAAGCTCGCCGGCGCCCCCGCGATCCGCCCGTCGCCGCGCAGCAGGATGCCGGCGGGGGTGGCGAAGACCGTCACGGTCGCGCCCTCCAGGCGCTGGCCCGCGAAGATGTTGTCGACGCCGAAATCGGTGAGGCTGGCCTCAACGGAATAATCGGTGTCGGCGGGATCCTGCACCTTGCGGAAATGGATGTTGATCTGCACCAAAGCGGACAGCTTGCCGCGCGTGGTGGAGGGGTCGTAGGCGGTGCCGGTCGGCCCCTTGAATGCCTCCAGGCCGAGGACCTCGATGCCGGCATCGGCGGGACCGGTGATCTTGACCTGAATCTGCGCCTTCGGCTCGCGGGGAAAATAATCGGCCATGAAGAAGGTGCCGCCGGCCATGGTGAGGCGCCGGTTCTGCGCGGTGATCACGACCCCTTCGGGCATGTCTGCCCGCACGCTCCGGCCGGTGACCAGCACCGAGAGCCGCACGTCGCGGATCGGCGGGACGCCCTCCATGGCGGAGACGGTGAATCCGGTGCCGGACAATTCCAGCCGGACCGCATCTTCCGGGAGCGGCACTTCCTTCTGGCCGATCAGCTCCAGCGGCATGTTCACCGCGAGCTTGACCCCTTCCACCGTGCCCCCCGAGACGTTGTCGAGCACATAGTCCCGCGCCGGTGGCGCCACCGAGACCGGCCAGAAGCGGCGCACGGTGGAAGCCGGCATGCGCCCGCCATTGGCGTCGAGCATGAGGGTCGGGAGCGCGATGGCGAAGTCGACCAGCCCGGTGAAAGTGAGGCCTCCGGCGGTGGCGCTGGACAGCATGCCCTGGTCGAAGGTGAGCTGCTTGCGCCCGGGGAGATAGCGGCCCTTGATGTCGACCTTGTCGATGACCAAGGCCGGATCGGGCATTTCCGGTCCCGCCAGCACCACCTTCTGCTGCCACAGGCCGTAGGTCCATTCGTAGGCGACGCTCGCGGGAATCGCGATCTCGCCCGCCAATGCGACGATGTTCTCGTTCTTCGCCGCCGACAACGGATCGATGAGGATGACGCGGCGCGCCGGATCGAGCGTGAGACCGACGCGCATGTAATCGAGCACGAAGCGTTCGAGGACGTCCTCACCATTGCCGATCTGGCCGGCGCCGAAATTCACGTCGGCCTTGGCCGCCAGCACCCGCCCGTCGAACGAGAGCCGCCCGCGCAGCGAGGCATTGAGTGGCATGTCGGTGTAGAAGCGCCGCCAATCCTGGGAGAAGGCCGCGACCAGATCCTGGGTCGCGACATCCTTGAGCGCCAGATCGACGGTGCGTTCGCGGTCCCGGAGCGGCCCGATGCTGACGATCAGCCGCGCCGTGCTGCTCGGCCCCTCGGAGGCGAAGCTGACCACCGCCCCGCCCTGCGCGGGGCGCGACAGGCCGATGGTGATGTTCTGGAAGGTGACGCTGCGGCCGCTCGATTCGTTCTCGACCTTGAGCGTGCCGTCCCGCAGCCCGATATCCTGGATCGCACCGCCGTCGAAGGCGCCGCGATCGAGATCGTTGAGCCAGGTCGCGAGCGCGCGCTGAACCAGGGGATCGGAGCCCGCGGGCACGCCCTGCGCCGCGCCGCCGGGCTCCGTGGTCGGCGGCAAGGTGTCGGCGGGCGGCGGCGCGCTGGACGTGAGCGGCTTTGCGCCCTTGCCGGTGGCGACCGCGATCACGCCTGACGCGGCGATCTTCACCGTCATTTCGGCGCCGATGAGGTCGATGCGGCGCGCTTTGGGCGAGAGGGTGAGCAGGCTGCCGTCGAGTTCCACCTCGGCGCTGGGCGCCGCCGCGATCAGTTCGTCCGCGGGGCCGAGCACCCTGATGTCGTGGACGATCACGGCGGTGGCGCCATGGCTCATGGTCTCGACCGAGGTCGAGCCGATGATGACGTCATATTTGCCGCCGAGGCGTTCCTCGATGGCGCGCTCGATATAGGGAGTGGCGAGATTGGCGGTGAGGATTCCGGCCGAGATCAGCCCATAAAGGGAGACGGCGGCGGCGCCCGCCAATGCGACGATCGACACCAGGACCCAGACGAGGACTCTCGCGAGGCGGCCGCGCGGAACCAGCGCCCCGGCAAGTCCCCGAAGGCGGCCTCTGCGGACATGGCGCTGGCCCGGCTTGAGCTCAGCCGTCTCATCCCTCATCCTACCTGTGCCCTCCGGCCTCGACTGCGCCCCCGCGCCGGCTTCCCAAGCGGAGCAGACTGTACCATCCCCACCCCCGACCGGGTCTCCTTCGCGGCAAACGCGGGAGCCCCGAAAATGATCGACGGTGCGAACCCATCCAACTGCCCGATCCGCCCCTATTCAAGGGCGGTCGGCCATATCCGGCCCTCAACCCCCGCTAAAATCGCCCGCACGCGATCGAAGCGGTCTCAACCAAGCAATTTTCGCGTCCCCACGGTGCGATTCCGTGGGGCCATTGGGGCTCTAGGACGAAGACACGTCGAAAGGAAGGCAAATGGCTCAGTTACCCACGCCCGGGAGCAAGGCACCGGATTTCCGCCTGAAGCGCGACGGGGGCGGCGACGTGTCGCTCGCCGATTTCGCCGGGCGCAAGCTGGTCCTGTATTTCTATCCCAAGGCGAACACCGAGGGCTGCACCAAGGAGGCGATCGCGTTCAACGGCCTGCGCGCCGAATTCGCGGCGGCCGGCACGGCCCTGCTCGGCGTCTCGGCCGATCCGGTCGCCGCGTTGGACCGCTTCAAGACCAAGCAGGGTCTGGATTTCCCGCTCGCGACCGACGAGGGCAAGGCGATGCTGGAAGCCTATGGCGTGTGGGTCGAGAAGAGCATGTATGGCAAGACCTATATGGGCATCCAGCGCGCCACCCTGCTTATCGACGCGACCGGCACGGTGGCCCAATCCTGGCCGAATGTGAAGGTGGCCGGGCATGCCGAGGACGTGCTGGCGGCCGCGCGGGCGCTTTAGGATCGGAGCCTCGGGCGGCCGGACGCGCGCCGGTCAGCCCGGCGCCAGCGCGATCGGCCGCCCCTCGACCGATGAGGCGAGGATCGCGTCGATCAGCGCCTGGACGGCGAGCGCCGAGCGACCGCTCGCCTGCGGGGCGCGCCCGGTCTCGACGGCATCGAGAAAGTCCGCAATCAGCGCCCGGTGCGCCGCGTGGGAGAAGGCCATCGGATCGGCCCCGCCGCCGCCGCCCTGGGCGCCGTCGACATGGATGTGCCGTCCGTCCTTCCAATAGATGTCGAGGGCATCGGCGGCGATGACGACCGTCGCCGTCTCGCAGGCGAGGTCGATGCGCTCGGGAAAGCCGGGATAAGCGACGGTGGTCGCGTCGATCGTGCCGATCGCGCCGTTGGCGAATTGAACCGCAGCGGCGGCGATGTCCTCGGTGTCGATGGCCCGCAGCGGCGATGTCCCCGTTATGGCGGCGACGCGGGCCACGGGTCCGGTCAGACTGAGGAACAGATCGAGCGTGTGGATGGCCTGGGTCAGCAGGACGCCGCCGCCGTCGCGGGCGCGCGTCCCCCGGCCGGGCTGGGCGTAATAGTCCGGCGGGCGCCACCAGCGGATCGAAGCGGAAGCCGAAATCAGCGCGCCGAACGCCCCCGTTTCCAGCATCTGGGCGACCTTCAGAGAGGTCGGGCGGAACCGATGCTGGAGCATGATTGCGAACCGGCGGTCCGCCGCCTCCATCGCCGCGACGGCCCGCACCGACCGCGCGAGGTCGACCTCGACCGGTTTTTCCAGCAGCACGTGCTTGCCCGCCGCCGCGCAGCGTTCGACGAGGTCGAGATGGGTGCGCGGCGGGGTCAAGAGGAGCATCAGGCCGATCGTCGGGTCGGAGAGGATGGCGTCGAGATCGCCGGTGACCGGAAGATCGGGATTGGCCGCCGCGAACGCCGCCCGGCGCCCCGCGCTCGGCGCGTAGCAGGCCGCGATGTCGACACGGTCGGCGAGGTCGCGCAGGCTGGCGAGATGCGGCGCATGGGCCATTCCCAGGCCGACGATGGCGATGCGGTGCATGAGGGCTCCCGGTTGTGACAGGCGGCGACCGACAATGATCCGGTCGACGGCATAGCCGGAACCAGGAGACCAAGCGAGACGGCACGGGGCGGCCGCCCCTGCCCGCGCGCCGGATTTCGGCATCCTGATCCGGGTCGGCGACGAGACAGCACGGCGCTGTGGGTCCGTGCGGTGGCGGGCATGAAGAAAACCCTGCGAACCCGCCCGGTGCGGGAACCTCTTGGCTCGGCAATCGTCTTGGCACTGCGTGCTGCTGTGCGCGCGCCGGGTCCGCCGGGTGACGTCACCCGAGCGGCGAGTCCGGTGTTATCATTCATGCGGGACGGGTCCGGCACGGTCGCTGCTGGACGCCGGAAGCGGTGCAGTCATGAAGCTGTTCGAGTGCCAGAACTGCAAGAACCCGATCCATTTCGACAATGGCACCTGCCTGAATTGCGGCTTCCGCCTCGGCTTCCTGCCGGCGCAGGCCCGCATGACCGCCCTCGCCCCGAACGGCAGCGGCTTCAAAGCGCTCGCCGATCCCGGCCCGACCTATGTCTTCTGCGCCAATGCCGAGCACGACGTGTGCAATTGGCTGGTCCCGGAAGGCGGCGAGGCGTTCTGCCCGGCCTGCCATTTCAACCGCACGGTCCCCGACCTCGCCACACCGGGCAATGTCGATCTCTGGCGCCGGGTCGAGCAGGCCAAGCGCCACCTCTTCTATTCGCTGCGCCGCTGGGCGCTTCCGGTGCGCGACCGGGAGGAGGATCCCGAGCACGGGCTGGCCTTCGATTTCCTCGCCGACAGCCAGGCGCCGAATGGCGCGCCCCAGCCGGTCCTGACCGGGCACGACAGCGGCCTCATCACGCTCAACATCGCCGAGGCCGACGATGCCGAGCGCGAGAAGCGCCGCACCTCGATGAACGAGCCCTATCGCACCCCGGTCGGCCATTTCCGTCACGAGCTGGGTCACTATTACTGGGACCTCCTGGTCGCCGACGGCGGACCGCTGGAGCAGTGCCGCGCCCTGTTCGGCGACGAGCGCGCGGATTATGGCGAGGCGCTGAAGCGGCATTACGAAAGCGGCCCCCCGCCGGGCTGGCAGGACGCCTTCATCAGCTCCTATGCGACCGCCCATCCCTGGGAGGACTTCGCCGAGACCTGGGCGCATTATTTCCACATGGCCGACGCGCTGGAGACCGCCGCCTCGTTCGGCATCCAGGTCCGTCCGCGCGTGCGCAAGTCGGCCGACCTCGAAGTCGCCGTGCAGTTCGATCCGTACCGCGCCGGCGACGCCGAGGATCTGGTGGAGGCCTGGGTGCCTCTGACCGTGGCGATCAACAGTGTCAACCGCTCGATGGGCCAGCCGGACCTCTACCCCTTCGTCCTTTCGGCCCCGGTGGTCGAGAAGCTCCAGTTCGTCCACGACCTGATCCGCGCGACCCCCGACGCACTCAAAGCGCGCGAAGCCGACTGGCTCGCCCGCTGCGCCCCCGCGCGCGAGCCGGCCGTGGCGGACTGAGCCGAAAAGCCCCTGCCGTACCGGCTCCCGACACAGGACGGGAGCCTTCGATCCCGCATCACCGGCGCGGGATCGAAGGCGGGAGGATCAGGTCAGCGCCGCGTCGAGCGAAATGTCGGCGTTCAGCACTTTCGACACCGGACAGCCGGCCTTCGCCTTGCCCGCGAGATCCTGGAATGTCGCATCGTCGATGCCGGGGATGCTGGCACGCAGGGTCAGGGCGACGGCGGTGATGGCGAAGCCGTCCTCCTTTTTCACCAGTGTCACTTCGGCCTTGGTCTCCATGCGCTCGGCGGTGAAGCCGGCCTCGCCGAGGATCAGCGAGAGCGCCATGGTGAAGCAGCCGGCATGGGCGGCGCCGATCAGCTCCTCGGGATTGGTGCCGGGCTTGCCCTCGAAGCGGCTGGCGAAGCCGTAGGGATAGGCGTCGAGCGCCCCGCTCTTGGTCGAGATGGCGCCCTTGCCGTCTTTGATGCCGCCCGACCAGACCGCGGATCCGAATGTGGACATGAAGCACTCCTCTTTCTCGGCGGCGGAAGCGGGAAGCGCACCGCCGCTTCCTATTTAAGATGCGAACGCTGCGCGCGTGAGACGGCGGGCGCTCATTTCCCCGCGAGCCAGGTCTGCGCGAGCCATGTCTGCGCGATCGCGACGTCGGACTGGGTGAGGCCGTGCGCGGCGCGCAGCACGCGGTGCTCGACCTCGGCCCCTGCCGCCGCGAGCCGCGCCGCCAGGCGCTCGGCATTGGCGGCCGGGATGATCGGATCGGCATTGCCCGAAAGGATCAGAACCGGCTTGCCCGTCAAATCGCCCGCGGGCGCCTCTTCGAGCGGAACCATGGCGCGCAGCAGGACGGCGCCCGCCAGCGCCTGCGGCCGGCGATAGAGGATCGCCGCGGCGATGTTCGCGCCGTTCGAGAAGCCGACCGCGATCGGCGCGGGATGGCCGCAGCGGGCGCACGCCGTCTCGATGAAATCGGCCAGGGCATCGGCGCGCGCGCGCACGTCCTCGGCGTCGAACACGCCTTCCGCGAGGCGGCGGAAGAAGCGCGGCATGCCGTTCTCGAGCACCTGCCCGCGCGGCGAGATGAGCGCCGCGCCCGGCGACAGGAGCCGGCCGAGCGGCAGGAGGTCGTTCTCGTCCCCGCCCGTGCCGTGCAGCAGCAGAAGCGGCGTGCGGCCGGGCTCGGTCGCCGGCTCGTAGCGATGGACGAAGGGGATCGATGTATCGGTGGTCATGGCTGGATCCTCCGACGGGCGCGCCACCCGGAGGAGCGCGCGGACGGGGTGAGACGGGGCACCGCCCGGCCGGGCGGTGCCCGCAAGATCAGGACAGGTCCGGCAGGACGCGTTCGAGTTCTGCGCGCCGGGGCTCCAGGAAGCCGGGCAGCTTCAGCGCGTCACCGAGCGAGGCGGCCGGCTCGTCGACGGCGAAGCCGGGAATGTCGGTCGCGATCTCGAACAGCACCCCGCCGGGCTCACGGAAATAGACCGAACGGAAATAGTTGCGGTCCTTCTGCTCGGTGGTGCGGATCCCGTGATGCTCGGCGAGCCGGCGCACGATCTCCATCTCGGCGGCGTCGTCCGCCGCCCGGAACGCGACGTGATGGACGCTGCCGCCGCCAGGCCGGCCGCGCAGGAAGTCCCCGGCGACGCGAAGATCGACCACGCCGCCCAGCGCCGTCCCGGACCGGAAGCGGTGATAGGCGCCCTCGCTGCCCGCCGCGGCGAAGCCGAGGACGTCGGTGAGGATCGCGGCGGTGGGCGCCGCCTCCTTCACCAGCAGGCTGACGCCGTGAAAGCCGCGCACCGCATGCTCGGCCGGGATGTCGCCCGCCGACCAGGCCGCCTCAGCCTCGATGCCGGGCACCCCGACCAGAGCGAGGCGCATCCCGTCGGGATCGCGGAAGCCGAGCACGGTCTCGCCGAAGCGGCGGACCGGCGCATCGTGGGGTACGCTCTTCTCCACGAAGCGCTGGGTCCAATAGCCGACCGCCGCTTCCGGGATGCGGAAGGTGGTTTCCTGGGTCTCTCCGACGCCGAGGCGTCCCGGCGCGACATGCTCCCAGGGGAAGAAGGTGAGGATCGTGCCGGGGGAGCCGGCCGCGTCGCCGAAATAGAGGTGGTAGGTGCCAGGATCGTCGAAATTGACGGTCTTCTTCACCAGCCGCAGGCCCAGCACGCCGCGGTAGAAATCGAGATTGCGCCGCGCGGGGCCGGAAATGGCGGTGACGTGGTGGATACCGTTGGTCATTCGAATGTCCTCCGGAAAGGGGTGTGAGCATTGATTTAAGGAAAGCTCATTCAGATTTCCATCTTATGTTCATTGCATTCTTGCAATCGTTTTTGGCAGAAGCGCCGCCGCGCCATCGCCGCCTCCGGGCGGCAGACCCTCGCTGCGCCCTGTCCGGGGATGTCGCGCCCGCATGGCCGAAGCGCGACCCCTGTCCGCGAAAGGATTTCGCTCTGCCTGAATTCCCTCTAAGAGATGTGCGACACATTGGTCCGCAGAACACCCTGCACTGGAAATAAAGGTCTCGAGGACATGCCCCAGTATCGCTCGCGCACCTCCACCCACGGCCGCAACATGGCGGGCGCGCGCGGATTGTGGCGCGCCACCGGCATGAAGGACGGCGATTTCGGCAAGCCGATCATCGCGGTGGTGAATTCCTTCACGCAATTCGTGCCGGGCCATGTGCATCTGAAGGATCTCGGCCAACTTGTCGCCCGCGAAATCGAGAAGGCCGGCGGCGTCGCGAAAGAGTTCAACACCATCGCGGTCGACGACGGCATCGCGATGGGCCATGACGGGATGCTCTATTCTCTGCCCTCGCGCGAAATCATCGCCGACAGCGTGGAATATATGGTCAACGCGCATTGCGCCGACGCCATGGTCTGCATCTCCAATTGCGACAAGATCACCCCCGGCATGCTGATGGCCGCGATGCGCCTCAATGTCCCGGCCGTGTTCGTGTCCGGCGGCCCGATGGAGGCCGGCAAGGTGATCCTCTCGACCGGCGAGACCAAGTCGGTCGACCTGATCGACGCGATGATCTCCGCCGCCGACGAGCGGGTGTCCGACGAGGACGTGAAGGTGATGGAGCGCTCGGCCTGTCCGACCTGCGGCTCCTGCTCCGGCATGTTCACGGCCAATTCCATGAACTGCCTCACCGAGGCGCTCGGCCTCGCGCTGCCCGGCAACGGCTCGGTGCTCGCCACCCATTCCGATCGCGAGCGCCTGTTCGTCGAAGCCGGACATCTCATCGTCGATCTCGCCCGGCGCTATTACGAGCAGGACGATGCCAGCGTCCTGCCGCGCGCGATCGCCAGCTTCAAGGCGTTCGAGAACGCCATGACGCTCGACATCTCGATGGGCGGCTCGACCAATACCGTGCTGCATCTGCTCGCCGCGGCGAACGAGGGCGAAGTCGGCTTCACCATGGCGGACATCGATCGCCTGTCGCGCAAGGTCCCGGTCCTGTGCAAGGTCGCGCCGGCCGTCGCCAACATCCATATGGAAGACGTGCACCGCGCCGGCGGCATCATGGCGATCCTCGGCGAGCTCGATCGCGGCGGGCTGATCCACAATGATCTGCCGACCGTGCATGCCGCGACCATGTCCGAGGCGCTGGAGCGCTGGGACATCGTGCGCAGCCGCAGCGAAAGCGTGCAGACCTTCTTCCGCGCCGCGCCCGGCGGCGTGCCGACCCAGGTCGCCTTCAGCCAGTCGCGCCGCTGGGACGATCTCGACCTCGACCGCGAAGCCGGCGTGATCCGCAATGTGGCGCACGCTTATTCCAAGGACGGCGGTCTCGCGGTGCTGTACGGCAACATCGCCGAGGAAGGCTGCATCGTGAAGACCGCGGGGGTCGACGCCTCCAACCTCACCTTCACCGGTCCGGCGCGCATCTTCGAGAGCCAGGATGCGGCGGTGGAGGCGATCCTTTCGACCGGCCGCATCACCCCCGGCGACATCGTGCTGATCCGCTACGAGGGTCCGCGCGGCGGACCGGGCATGCAGGAAATGCTCTATCCGACCTCCTATCTGAAGTCGAAGGGGCTCGGCAAACAATGCGCGCTCGTCACCGACGGGCGGTTCTCGGGCGGCTCCTCGGGCCTGTCGATCGGCCATGTCTCGCCCGAAGCGGCCGAGGGCGGCGCGATCGGTCTGGTCGAGGACGGCGACACGATCGAGATCGACATCCCGAACCGCCGGATCCACCTCAAAGTGTCCGACGACGAGCTGGCGCGGCGCCGCGCCGCGATGGAGGCGAAGGGCGACAAGGCGTGGAAGCCGGCCGCCCGCACCCGCATCGTTTCGCAGGCGCTCCAGGCCTATGCGGCGCTCACCACCTCCGCCTCGCGGGGCGCGGTGCGGGACGTCTCCGCGCTGAAGCGCTGAGGGTCCAAGGGCGGGACACCGTCGCGCGTCCCGCGCCAGCGGCCGTCACGCCGGCTCGGACTTGCCGTGGGCGCCGAGCGACCATCCCCGCTTGTCGAGATCGTGCGAGGCCGCATAAGCGAGCGGCTTCTCCTCCAGCTCCGACTGCAAGGTGTCGTTCCAGCGGTTCAGGAAGCCGAACAAAGCGATGACGGCGACGATCTCGACGATCTGCTCGGTTGTGTAATGCGCCTTCAAAGCCTCGAAATCGGCGTCGGTCACGGCGTTCGGCACCAGAGCGGCGCCGAGCGCGACGCGCAGCGCGGTCCGCTCCGCCTCGGTGAAGAGCGGGCTGGTCTCGAATTCCCAGACCGCATCGATCTTTTCCCGCTCGCCCGCCGCCTGCGGCAGGCCATCGGCGTTCGCCACCGCATGGAGCATGCAATAATTGCAGCCGGCGGCACGGCTCGCGACATGGGCGACCAGCCATTTCAGCACGGGCGGAACCTGCCGCTCGACCCGTAGCGTGACATAAGCGAGATCGGTGAAGGCGCGCAGAATGTCCGGGACGTGGGCCATCATGCGCCACGCATTGGGCACGGTGCCGCCCTGCTGCTCGACCCGCGCGAACAGCGGTTCGAGTTCGCCGAGCTGATCGCGGGGCAGCATGGGGAGTCGGCTCATCGTCGGACCTCGGGCGTGGGAGGGAAGGAGCCGGCCGACCTTGCGGCGTCCGGCCCGTCAGAGAACCGCCGATCTCGCCGCGCATCAAGCAACCCGAGGCGGCAATCCGCAGGCATCACCGGCAGGTGAGCCGCCCGTCATTATTGGCGATGTCGCGGCCCGGGCCGCACCAGCTCGTCGCGGTCGTCGCGTCCACCCACCGCCCCCGCGAATCCTGACACGTGGCCTTCAGCCAGCCCGCCGAGACGCGGATATCCCGGCAGGTCGCCATATAGGATCCGGCCGGCGGACGTTCCGCGCCGAAGGCGCCTGTGCTCGGCGCGGCGCCGACCCCGCCGCTTTTGCAGACCAGCCGCCCGTCTTCATTGGCGATGTCGTTGCCGGACGCGCACCAGGACGGCACGGTCGTCGCCTGCACCCAGCGGCCCGACCGGTCCTGGCAGGTCGCATTGAGCCAGCCCGCGACCATGCGCACGTCCTGGCAGCTGGTGAGATAAGTCCCCGCCGGCGGTTGCTCGGCCGAAGCGGGGGCGGCGAAAAGGGCCATCGCGCAAAAGGCGAGGTGAAAAATGGCGATACGCATGGACCGTCCCCCTTGCAAGCTTCCGCCCGCACAATCGGTTGTTTCGTCCCCGGCGACGCGGCATCGACCGGTTCCAGAATTCTATCCCCCTTCAAATCCGCCCCGCGAGCAATCCGGAGGCACCGTCCGAGCGCAATATCCAGGTCCCGCCAGCCCCTGGATGCCGGCATGGACCAAAGCTGGCATCGGCAGTATAGAGACGCGCTTCCTTGTGCGGAGAGACTCTCAAGATGGGCGAAACAGGCTATGATGAAGAGTATTTCCGCTCGCATTGCGGCCTGCCCTACCATCGCGAAGAACCGCATTGGCTGAAGTTTTTCGGTGAAGTGGCGAATCGGATCGATGATCTTTTCGCTCCGCGGACTGTATTCGATGCTGGATGTGCAATCGGACTTCTTGTGGAGACCCTGCGCGCGCGGGGCATCGAAGCCTTCGGGCGTGACTTTTCGAGCTATGCGATCGGCCAAGTACCGGTCGGGCTGCAGCCCTTTTGCACATGCGGTTCGATCGCCGATCCGATAGAGGGCACGTTTGATCTCGTCACCTGCATCGAAGTCCTGGAGCACATGTCCCCCGAGGAGGGGCGCCGTGCGGTCGAAAATATGTGCCGTATCGCGCCACGCATTCTGTTTTCGTCGAGCCCGACCGATTTTACCGAGTCCACCCATATCAACGTCCAGCCGCCCATTTACTGGATGCAGCTTTTCGCGGAGCAGGGCTTCGGGCCGAAAGCGGACTTCGACGGTTCCTTTCTCACGCCGTGGGCCATCGTTTTCGAACGCCGGCCGGTCCCACCCGATTCCATCGAGCTGGAGGCCCAGGCCCGACTCTCGCTGACACGGATCCGGCTCGCCGACCAGAAGGCCAAAGAAGACACCGCGCGCGGCGTCCTGATCGGCGGATTTCAGTCCACGATCAACGACCTTCAGGCGCGCCTCTTGGCCGAGCAGACGGCGTGCGCGGCGGCGCGTGAGGCGCATGCCGCCGCGCACGCGGCAATGGCGCAGCAAAGCGCCAGCCTGACCGCTGCGCTCGCGGATCCCTTAGCGCGGATCGAGACGCTCGGACAGCAGCTGAACACCGTCGTCGGCGGGGAAACCGCGCTGACCGATCTCCGCGAGCGTCTCAGGGCCGCAGAAGCCGCGCATGCGCAGGCCCTACAGGCGCTGCACCTGGCAGAGAAGAACTTGATCGAAAGCAAAGCGGAAACGCGGGACCTGATGACCCGCTTGACCACGCACCAGGAAAGGCGCGCGCTGTTCAGGTTTCCCAAGCGGACAAGAACCGACGGCAAGAACCCAGACCCCGCCCCCCCGTCCCTCAGCCCGGAGGAAACCGAAGCCGAGACTTCGGGCCTCTTCGATACACCCTGGTATCTCGACCGCTATCCCGACATCCCGCGGGACCAGCATGCCGCCGTCCGCCATTTCTTCGAATTCGGCGCCGCGGAAGGGCGGGACCCCAATCGGCATTTCTCGACGCGCTGGTATGTGGCCGCCCATCCGGAGGTCGCGGCGAGCGGGCTCAACCCGCTCACTCATTACATCCGGCTGGGATCGCGGGCGGGCTTCAAGCCGTCCGAGGATTTCGACCCCGCTTGGTACCGCAGGACCTATCCCGACATCGTCAAGGCCGAACTCGAGCCCCTCACGCATTACCTGCACCACGGCGAGGCTGAAGGCCGCCGCCGCCATGCCACCGATCGCTCGCGGGATGTTGCCGACGCCATGCTTGCAATGGTCAAGGCACCATCGCCCGCGCGCGAACGTGTTTTGTTCGTCACGCACGCCCCGGGCGGACAGATCAAACCGCATCTGCGTCCCTATCTCGACGCATTGAGAGAATGCGGTCTGGCGGTCACGCTGATCATCGTCGCAGAGCCCACGGACGACGTCGATCCGTCGGCCCTGCTAGATCTCGTCGACGGCCTGTTCGTACGGGAGAATGGCGGCTTCGACTTCGCGGCATGGGCGCATGTCGCCCGCCAGATCGACATGTCCGGGGTTCAGCTTCTCTGCCTCGCCAATGACAGCATGGTCGGCCCCTTCTCGGTCGAGGCGATGCGACGGGTGATGGACCGCGTGCGCGCGTCCGACGCAGACTTGATCGGCCTCACCGACAATTACGAATTCAGGCACCATTTGCAGAGCTATTTTCTGGTCGCCAAGAACCGGGGCGTCGACAAGCTGACTGCGTTTCTGGGCTCCGTGCGGTGGCTGGAGACCAAGCAAGAAGTCATCATGTCTTACGAGTTGGAGACCCTCGATGCCTTCACGGCCGCGGGGCTGACGGGAGAAGCTCTGTTTCCCTCGCGGAGCGAGGTCAATCGCACCACCAACGAATGGCGGGCGCTGATCGAAGAGGGTTTCCCTTTCATCAAGATGATCGTCCTCCAATCCCTGGACGCGGAGCAAAGGCGATCAGTGTTATCCGAACAGGGCTACGATCCGACTTTCGCCGAAGCCAGCATCGCTCTGTTTCCAAAGAGGCCGTCCTCCACACCGCCGTCCAACGATGACCGGGACGAGCTTCTCGCGATCAATGCTGCCCTCAGGGGCCAGATCGAGAGCGCTCTGGTTCACGCGGACCATGCCGCGGCGCGGATCACCGCACTGGAGCATGAGGTGTCCCGGAATCGGAAGCGCCCTTGGCGGCTGGTTCGGAGCAAGTTGAAATACCCGCTCTACAGGTGGCTCGCGACCTTCAGCCCGCCTTTGTCCGCGTCGCGCGCAGCGATATACGCTGATCGTGCGGCACGTCACGACCCCCATCGGGCCGAATTCGGACCATCGGTCGCCACCGCCCTCCTCCCCCCCCCCCGGCCTGCCCAGGCGGCGCGGATCTATCCCGGCCGCAAAAAGCCCGATCCGACTCGGGGAAACGTACTGGTCGTCAGCCACCAGGCGAGTCGGACCGGTGCGCCGATCCTGGCGTTGAACATCGGCGAGCGGCTTTCATCCCGCTACAACATCTTCTTCCTGTGCCTAACCGGCGGTGACCTCATCGATGATTTCTGCGCCGTGTCCGCGGCAGTCGTCGATGCAAACCTCCACAGCATGGAGTCGGCGCATTACGAACAGCTGATTCAGCGGCTCGTTACGAAGGAGCGGTTTGCATTCGCCGTTGTAAATTCTGTCGAATCTCATGCGGTTTTGCGACCGCTGCACGAAAACGGCGTGCCGTCGGTGGCCCTGCTCCACGAATTTGCATCCTATACCGGAAAGAAGTCGGCTTTCCCCGAAGCCCTCCGCTGGGCCGCCGAGACCGTCTTCTCGACGCGCCTGACACTGGACAATGCATTCGACAATAACCTGATGGACTTTACGCCGAGGCTGCACGTCCTCCCGCAGGGCAAATGCAATCCGCCGGAACAGACCGTCTCGGAAGCCTCTCGTAGTGCCGAAAAGGCACGCCTTCGCGAGGTCCTGGCCCCCCTGCCGGCCGCGCGCAAGAGGTTCCAAGTTCTCGGTGCCGGGACCGTCGAAATCCGCAAGGGCGTAGACCTCTTCATCGAAACCGCCACACGCGTCCTGGCGTCTCCAGGATCGGATCATATCCATTTCGTATGGATTGGGGCGGGCTACGCGCCGGACCGGGACTATGCCTACTCGGTTTATCTGCGCGACCAGATCCAGCGGGCCGGGATCGAGCATCGCGTGACAATGCTGCCGGCGACTTCCGAAATCGGGTTCGTTTACGAATTCACCGACGTATTGCTGCTGCCCAGTCGCCTCGATCCGCTGCCGAACGTGGGAATCGACGCACTGTGCCTCGGGATCCCGGTTCTATGCTTCAAGGAAGCCACTGGAATAGCGGACCTGCTCACGTCCGCCGGGCTCGAGGACACGTGCGTCGCGGATTATATCGACACCGCCGATATCGCTGGAAAGCTCCTCGCGCTCGCCTCCTCGGAGACGCTCTATCAGTCGGTCTCCGAAAGGACGAAGGCGTATGCGGACAAATCCGTGGATCTCGACGGATATGTCGCGCGCCTCGAAGCGCTGGCGCTGAACGCCACCCGCCGCGCGGCGGGCAAGGCCGTCGATGCGGCGGAAATAGTGCGCTCCGGGCATTTTCGAGCGGACTTCTTCGAAGCCGCCGACCGCACGGCGTCCCCGCCCAGCGAGATTGTCGGCGACTATTTCGAAAGCCTCAACTGGGTCGGCGCCGCCCGAAAGCCGGAACCCGGCTTCAACCCCTTCATCTATGCCGATACGCCTGCGAGCGGGTATGATGGACTGACGGATGCCTATGCGGATTTTCTGCGCAAGGGGCGTCCCCCTGGTCCCTGGAAGGTGCCCGTCCTCGAAGGCGGAGGGGAATTCGACAGCCCGTCCGCGGCCTCGGTGAAGGCTGCCCTCCACATTCATGCCTATTTCACCGACCGGTTGCCGGAAATCTCCGAGCGTTTGTCTTTGAACCAATCGCACCCCGATCTCTTCATCAGCGTGGATGAAGCGACGCCGACCGATAAGGTGCGCAACGTCTTCAAATCCTACCGAGGACGGGTGGTGGTGCGCCCGACCCAGAATATCGGGCGAGACATCGCACCCTTTCTAACGGCATTCGGACCCGAACTGGTTCGCGACTACGAGGTGATCGGGCATATTCATGTCAAGAAGAGCAGCCGGCTGGGAAGCGTGGCGTTTGTCGAGGCATGGAGCGACTTCCTTCTGGAAAACATGCTCGGCGGTGCGCGTGGCGGCCCGATGCTCGACCGAATCCTGGGCCGATTCGAGCAGGATGCGAAAACCGGTCTGATCTATCCCGACGACCCGCATATTTTCGGCTGGACCCGGAACTTGCGCAAAGCCGAGCGCATCGCGCGGACGATGGGGCACGCGACTTTGCCGCGAATGATCAATTTTCCCATCGGCACCATGTTCTGGATACGCGCTGCGGCGCTCAAGCCCTTCATCGACCTGGGCCTCGACTGGGCCGACTATCCGCGCGAGCCGCTTCCCGACGACGGCACGGACCTGCATGCGCTCGAACGCCTGTTCGGGGTCGTTCCCATGCTCGCGGGCTGGCAGACGACGGTGACGAACATACGAGGTGTGACACGCTAGAGCCCAAGCCGCCCCGTCGAAACGACGTGATCGGCGGAACCGCCTGCAATTCTTGATAGAGCACGGTTCCGATCAGATCGCGCGGCAATTTGATTGGCGCGCCGTCTCGGACGGAGTTTGATCGGGCGAATTCGGCCGGATGGGCGATGCGACTTTTCCAGAACCTTCATAGACACTGCCTTACCCTTTTGCACGCATGCGCCAAAGGGACCTTTTCCGGAGGGGGCTGTGCGGCCGCATCTGGAAGGACGCAGTTTTGATTGTTTCAGTGCGACGAGAACATTCTGCATGAAAACACTCGTGATCGGGGGATGCGGATTCATCGGCTCCCACGTCGTCGATCGGCTGCTCGTCCATGGGCATTCGGTCAAGGTTTTCGACCGCCAGATGGAACGGTTTCGTCCGCCACTGGACGGGGTCGAATATGTGATCGGCGACTTCGGCGACCAGATGGCGGTCATCGACGCCTTGGCGGGTGTCGATGCCGTCATGCACCTCGCGAGCACCACTTTCCCCAGCACCGCCGATCTCAACCCGGCGCTCGATGTCCAGGGCAACCTCGTCGGGACATTGTCCCTGCTGGATGCGATGGACCGGCTGGGCGTTGCACGAATTCTGTTCCTGTCGTCCGGCGGGACGGTCTATGGCCGTCCCGACCAAGTGCCCATTCCGGAGACGCACCCTCTTCGGCCGATCAATTCCTACGGCATCGTCAAGGTGGCGATCGAGCATTACCTCGAAATGTACCGTCGGACGCGGAAGATCTCTCCCGTCGCCATCCGCGCTTCCAATCCCTACGGTCCGCGGCAGGGCCATACCGGCGTTCAGGGCGTGATTTCGACCTTCCTGACCCGTCTTCGGCGGGGAGAGACACTCGAAATCTGGGGCGATGGAAGCGTCGTCCGGGATTACGTGCATGTGGCGGAACTCGCCGACCTCTGCGCACGCGCCATCGCGACCGACAGGACGGGGGCATATAATGCCGGGAGCGGGCAAGGCACCTCTCTGCGGGAGGTGGTCGAAATCCTGGAAACGGTCACCGGCCGCGCCATCGCCCCGATCTACAAGCCGGGACGGGCGATCGACGTCCGGGAGTCGGTGCTGGACATCGCGCGAGCACAGGCCGATTTCGGATGGCGGAGCACAATTCCGTTGGTCGAAGGGGTCGCCGCGACCTATGACTGGATGTGTCGCGAATGAGCCCCTGCGACCGCGCGCCTCTCCCCACGACGAAGATGGTGCCGGCGTCTGAATTTCGGCTATGACCTATCGCGACACCTCGACTGACACCCTCCGAGTGAAGACGCCCTGATGACCATCCGCCTGCACAAGGGCGACCTGCCGGACGAGTTTCGTCCCGCGCCGGTCGTCGCCATCGACACCGAGACGCTGGGTCTCAATCCGCATCGCGATCGGCTTTGTCTGGTCCAGCTCTCGAACGGCGACGGCAGCGCGGATCTCGTTCAGGTGCCGCGTGGCGCGGATGCGGCCGGCGCGCCGAACCTCGTCCGGCTCCTCGCCGATCCGGCGGTGGTGAAGCTGTTCCACTTCGCCCGTTTCGACGTCGCGGTCCTCAGCCGCACCTATGGCGTGGCCCCGGCACCCGTCTTCTGCACCAAGATCGCCTCGCGCCTTTGCCGCACTTATACCGACCGGCACGGGCTGAAGGACCTGGTCCGCGAGCTGCTCGGCGTCGATCTCTCCAAGCAGCAGCAGAGTTCGGACTGGGCGGCCGCGGACCTGTCCGACGCGCAGCTCCATTATGCTGCCTCGGACGTGCTCTATCTGCATGCCTGCATGGAGAAGCTGGAGGCCATGCTGGCGCGCGAGGATCGCACCCAGATCGCCAAGTCCTGCTTCGATTTCCTGCCGACCCGCGCGCGTCTCGATCTCGCGGGCTGGTCGGAGGAGGATATCTTTTCACATTCATAGGGCCGAGCCGGCGCGCGCCGTCACGGGCCGCCTGATCGGGGTCCCGACTTGCACCACGGGCGCAATCCGTCCCATGGTGGGTTTGGGGCGCTTTTGTAAAGCAGAGCGATGAACGATTCCGCATCGCCGGTTCTCGACGGCCGGCGCGACACGGCGAGCTTCGGCGCGCACCAGACGGCCGATTACGGCCGCGCCTATCGCCACAGCCGGGCCGTGCGCTTCGCCAAGCGCGCGCTTCCGGTGGCGCTCGCCGGTGCGCTGGGGATTCTGATCCTCGGCGCAGTGGTGAAACAGCTCGGCGCCACGGTCGAACTGCCGTTCGAGATCGGCACCCTGCATTTGTCGGGGACACGCCTGACCATGGAAGTGCCGAAACTGTCCGGCTTCACCGATGACGGGCGTGGCTACCGGGTCAATGCCGCCACCGCCTCGCAGGACATGACCAATCCCGACGTGCTCGAACTCACCAATATCGACGCCCGGATGGAACTCGCCGACAAAGGCTGGGCGAGCGTCGCCTCGGCGGCGGGAACCGTGGACACCAAGCGGCAATTCATCCATTTGACCGGCGGCGTCCGGCTCGCCACCCATAGCGGCTATGCGGGAGAAATGCAGGATGCCGACGTGGACGTGAAGGCTGGCGCGCTCTCCACCACCAACCCTGTCCGCCTGACCTATCGCAGCGGCACGTTGGTCGCCGACCGCATGACCGTGACCGACCGGGGCAGCCGGGCGCTGTTCGAGGGCCATGTGCAGCTCGATTTCAGCATGACCGATATTCCCGCGCCTTCTGGGACGCCGGCGCCCGCCGCCCCCGCCGATGGAGCCAAGCGATGAGTCCCCGCCTTCCCGTTCTGGCCGCCCTGCTGCTCGCGAGCCTCGCCGGTCCCGCACTCGCCCAGCAGCCGCCGGGGAGCGTGCCCAACGCCCTCCAGGGCTTTGCCCGCAACCGCGACCAGCCGGTGCGGATCACCTCCAATTCCCTGGAAGTGCGCGACAAGGACAAGACCGCCGTGTTCGCCGGCAATGTGGTCGTGGTCCAAGGCGACACCACCATGCGCTCCCCGGAGCTTCTGGTATTTTATGAGGGCTCCGCGGCGCCCTCCGACACCGCGCCGCAGAGCACCAGCTCGATCCGCCGCCTCGAGGCCAAAGGCGGGGTCGTGGTCCAGACCAAGGAGCAGACGGCCACCGGTGACGTCGGCATCTTCGAGATGAAGACCAACACCGTGACCATGACCGGGCGGCCCGTCGTGCTGACCCAGGGGCCAAATGTGATCCGTGGCCAGAAACTGACCGTTGACCTCGTCACGGGAGTGTCAAAGATAGAAGGTGGTCGGGTCGAGAGCCTGATCGTGCCGGGCAGCGTCAAGCCGAACGAAGCGGCACCCCGGCGATAACCCCCGCAGGGTATCCCGTTACGCGACCGATCGTCGCGGAGCACACACCCAGATTGCGGCCTGAAATTTGCATATTGCAAAGGCTGGCTGAACGGGAAACACTGAAGGCCTCCAGGACGCGGCGGGGCCGGGGGGAGCCGGTGGCTCTCATCGAGCGGTCGGGCCGGCGTCCATTCAACGACCCTCAGGCGGCTGGGCGGTTCGGAACGATGCGCGTTTCGAGCCACGCGACGCCTTTGGGAGATCCGACCGGAGGCGCCGTTTGAACGTCTTTGCCATGTTCGGCTCCAAATCCTCGCCCGGCGGCAGAGCGGCGGACGACTCCCACCCGCACAGCGTCGCGGAGTGGGACGACAACGACCCGCAAGCCGACCCCTATGCGGAGGACGAGGCCGGATCCGATCTCGGCTACGGCATTCCCTATGCCGACCAGGCGCAGGTCTCGCTCGCCGCCTTCGATCTCGCGAAGAGCTATGGCGGCCGAAAGGTGGTGCGCGGCGTCAGCCTGAACGTGCGGCGCGGCGAGGCGGTCGGCCTGCTCGGCCCGAACGGCGCGGGAAAGACCACGGTCTTCTACATGATCACCGGCCTCGTGAAGGCGGATGCCGGCCGCATCGAACTCGAGGGCCACGACGTCACGCCTATGCCGATGTATCAGCGGGCGCGGCTCGGCATCGGCTATCTCCCGCAGGAGGCCTCGATCTTCCGGGGCCTGACGGTGGAGGACAATATCCTCGCCGTGC
Organism: Aquabacter spiritensis; assembly: GCF_004346185.1. Lineage (GTDB taxonomy): Bacteria > Pseudomonadota > Alphaproteobacteria > Rhizobiales > Xanthobacteraceae > Aquabacter > Aquabacter spiritensis. Next base: position 215,509 of record NZ_SMAI01000006.1, read on the forward strand.
TCGAAGTGACCGAGCCGAACCGGCGCAAGCGCCGCGAGGAAGTGGATGCCCTCCTCGAAGAGTTCAAGATCACCCATGTCCGCAAGTCGCCCTCCATCGCGCTTTCGGGCGGCGAGCGGCGGCGCGTCGAGATCGCGCGCGCTTTGGCGAGCCGGCCGGCCTTCATGCTGCTCGACGAGCCGTTTGCCGGCATCGATCCGATCGCGGTCGGCGACATCCAGGCTTTGGTGCGCCACCTCACCACGCGCGGCATCGGCGTTCTGATCACCGACCACAATGTGCGCGAGACGCTCGGACTGATCGACCGCGCCTATATCATTCATTCGGGCACCGTCCTGATGGAGGGCGACAGCCAGTCGGTGGTCAACAGTGCCGACGTGCGCCGGCTCTATCTCGGCGAAGAGTTCCGCTTATGAGCGGCGCCCGCAGCCTCGCCCCACGGAGGGCCGCCTGATGGGCCTCTCCCCCAAGCTGGAGTTCCGCCAGACGCAGTCGCTGGTGATGACGCCTCAGCTGATGCAGGCGATCAAGCTGCTGCAGCTCTCCAATCTCGAACTCGTCGCCTATGTCGAGGCCGAGCTGGAACGCAATCCTCTGCTCGAGCGGATCGGCGAGGAGACCGAGGCGAGCGCGCGCGAAGAGCCCGCCCTCCCCGCCCCCGAACCCGCGCCCGAGCGTCCGGGGGATTGGGCGGAGACCCCCGTCGAAGCCAGCCGGGCCTCGATGGAAGCCCGGCTCGACACGGACCTCGGCAATGTGTTTCCCGACGATGCCCCGGTCGAACGGCCGGGCGCCGCCGGCCCGCCCTCCGGGTCGACCATGGAATGGGGCGGCGGCGAGCGCGGCGAGGATTATAACCCGGAAGCCTTTCTCGCGAGTCACACCACCCTCGCCGACCATCTCGAAGCCCAGCTCGCCGTGGCCGAGACCGATCCCGCCCGCCGGCTGATCGGCATCAATCTGATCGGACTTATCGACGAAGCGGGCTATTTCACGGGCGAGATCGAGACGGTGGCGGCTCTGCTTGACGCCAGCGTCACCGAGGTCGAATCCGTCCTGCGCCTGATCCAGACCTTCGAGCCGTGCGGCGTCGGGGCGCGCACCCTGTCCGAGTGCCTCGCCATCCAATTGCGCGAGCGCGACCGCTGCGACCCCGCCATGCAGGCCCTGCTCGCCAATCTCGAACTGCTCGCCCGGCACGACCGCAACGGCCTGCGCCGCGTCTGCGGCGTCGACGCGGAAGATCTGGCCGACATGATTTCCGAGATCCGGCGGCTCGATCCCAAGCCCGGCCTGATCTTCGGGACCGGCGTCGTGCACCCCCTCGTCCCCGACGTGTTCGTGCGTCCAGGGTCCGACGGCTCGTGGCTGGTGGAGCTGAATTCCGAGACCTTGCCCCGCGTCCTGGTCAATCAGACCTACCATGCGACGGTCGCCCGCGCGGCCCGGTCGCCGAAGGAAAAGTCCTTCCTCGCGGACTGCCTGCAGAGCGCGAGCTGGCTGACCCGCTCGCTCGACCAGCGCGCCCGCACCATCCTGAAGGTCGCGAGCGAGATCGTGCGGCAGCAGGAGGCTTTCCTCGACCACGGCGTCCGGCACCTGCGCCCGCTCAATCTGCGCACCGTCGCGGACGCCATCGGCATGCACGAATCCACCGTGTCGCGCGTCACCTCCAACAAATACATCTCGACGCCGCGCGGCGTGCTGGAGCTGAAATTCTTCTTCTCCTCCGCGATCGCCGCCTCCGGCGGCGGCGAGGCCCATTCGGCCGAAGCCGTGCGCCACCGCATCAAGGGGCTGATCGAGGCGGAAAGCGCCGACGACATCCTTTCGGACGACACCCTGGTTCAAAAGCTGAAGAGCGACGGGATCGACATCGCCCGTCGGACGGTGGCGAAATATCGCGAGAGCATGAACATCGCCTCCTCGGTACAGCGCCGGCGCGAAAAGCAGGGCGCGCGGACCGAAACCGCCTTGGCCTGAGGCGCCCGGCCCTCCGGGCCGTCAGGCCGCGGCCGGCGCGATATTCGGATCCTCGGCCAAATAGCGTCGATAGGCCTCGCGGCTCAGCGGACGGCGAACCGCGACGACCAGGATCACCAGGGAGAACACCACCAGAAGCGCGGAATCGACGTTGCGCGGAATCACGGCGATGCCGCCATAGGTGCCGAGATAGGACGCAGCGCCGATGCCCGCGCAATAGGGCAGGAGCCACCCGGCCTGCGGCAGGTCGAGGCCCGCAAAGCCGCTTCTTCTGGCTTGAACGACGAAGATGGCCATGCCCAGCAGCAGGCACAGGCCGAGCTGCCAGACCGTTTCCCAGCCGCTCCAATAGATGATCAGGGTCGCGATCACGAACCCCGCGCCGGCGATCAGATGCGCTGCCGGCACGCGGAACGGACGTGGCCGGTCAGGGTCCACGCGGCGCAGGCTCAGCAGCACCACCGGCCCCACCGCGAAGGACAAAGTGATGGCGGCGCCACACAGCTGCACGATCTCCTCGAACGGGATGAACACGAACATCAGGACCGCGACGACGAGATTGAGCAGGAGCGCGGCCACCGGCACACCCCGGTCGGAGAGGGTCGCGATCCGGCTCGGAAAGAAGCCGTTCTCGCCCAGCGCATAAGCGAGCCGGGCATTGGAGCCGACGGCCACCAGCGCGCCACCGCAGGGGCCGACCACCGCCCCGAGATTGATCAGCCGCGCCACCCAGATGAGGCCCAGCGCAGAGGCGACCGCCCCGATCGGTCCGAACGTGCCGGGCAGGTTGAGATGGGACCATCCGTTGATGAGGTCCGTGGGGCGGAGCGCACCGATGAAGGCGAGCTGGAGGCCGCCATAGACGAGAAAGCAGATCACCACCGACAGCAGCAAAGCGGCGGGCACGGTGAAGCCCGGATTGCGGGCCTCGCCCGCAAGGTCGATGGCGTGGCGGAAGCCGATATAGGAGAAGATGATGCCGCCGCTCGATACCGCACCGAGCACGCCGGCGACGCCGTTCGGCGCAAAGCCGCCGGCGGCGGTGAAATTGGCGGGCTCGAAATAGACGAGCAGCATGACGATGACGAACACCGGGATCAGCACCTTCACCCAGGTGATGCCGGTATTGATCCGCGCGAAGAGCTTCACGCCATAATAATTGACCAGGGTGAAGGCGACGATGAGCGCGGTGGCCACCGCGATTCCCAGCCAGGACAGATCGGTGGACCCCGATTGATGCAAAGCGGGGAAGTGCGGTCCGAGATAGCGCAGGGTCGCCTCGACCTCCACGGGGGCCGTGGCGCTGTAGCCCACCCAGGCGCTCCAGCCCATCACCATGGCCACCGTCTTGCCATGGCTGAATTGCGGCAGCCTGCCGAGGCCGCCGGCCACCGGCAGCATGGCGCTCACTTCGGCGAAGCTGAGCGCCAACAGGAACATGGCCACGCCGCCCACCACCCAGGACACCACCGCCGCCGGGCCGGCGAGCTGCGCCGCCTGAAGCGGAGCGAACAGCCAGCCCGAACCGATCACCCCGCTCACGCCGACGAAGGTCAGGCCGACCAGGCCGATTTCCCGCCGCATCTGCATGACTGTCCCCGCCTCTCCCGTCCCGGCCCCCCGGTCATATTGCCGTGCAAGCTATCCGCAGCGCCGCCAATATCGGATGGCATTTTTTGATCGCCTACCACCGATTTTCAGTGGGAAACGTATCGATGCGGGCAGGATCCCGCCGGTCCGCGGAGCCTGGCGTCCGCGCGGTCTCCGCAGAGGCTGATCCCATCAGATTGGATAACATCATCGGCAAGGAATATCGTACCGATCACCTTGCGATGCCGTTTGGTCGGCGGGACTCTAAGCCGGCTGCGCCCCGTTGGCCTCGAGCACCGCGCCGGCGAGATAGAGCGAGCCGCAGATGAGCACGCGGGGCTGCGGCACGAGGGGGAAGGCGGAGAGCCCGTCGAGCGCGCTGCCGACGTCGCGCGCGGTCGAGGCCGAGATGCCCAACGCGGCGGCGGTGGCGGCCAGTTCGTCGCAGGACAGACCCGCATGGTCGCCGGGCACCGGCACCGCGATGACCTCGCGCGCGAGCCCGGCGAACGGGGCGAGAAAGCCGGCCGCATCCTTGGTGCCGAGCATGCCCACGATCAGGACCAGCGGCCGCGCATAGCGCTCTTCCAGCTCGACCAATGCGCCCGCGATCGCGGCACCGCCGGCGGCATTGTGGCCGCCGTCCAGCCAGAGTTCGACGCCGTCCGGCGCGCGGCCTGCGAGCGGCCCGGGCGCGAGGCGCTGCATGCGGGCGGGCCATTCCGCGCCGCGCAGCCCCGCCTCCAGGCTCGCCGCACCGAGGCGCAAAGCGGGCACCGCCCGCAGCGTGGCCAAAGCGAGACCGGCATTGGCGACCTGATGCGCGCCCATCAGACGCGGCGGGGGCAGATCGAGCAGCCCGTCCTCGTCGGAATAGACCAGCCGGCCGCCTTCCTCATGCACATGCCAGTGCTGGCCACGGACGAACAGCGGGGCGCGCTGGCGGGCGGCAGCCCGTTCGATCACCGCCATCGCCTCCGGCACCTGCTCGCCGACGACCACAGGGACGCGGCGCTTGATGATGCCGGCCTTCTCCGCGGCAATGCGCGCGACCGTGGGGCCGAGAAAGTCCACATGGTCGATCGAGACCGGCGTGATCACGCTCGCGAGCGGCGCGTCGACCACGTTCGTCGCATCGAGCCGCCCCCCGAGCCCGACCTCCAGGAGCAGCAGGTCGGCCGGGTGTTCGGCGAACAGCAGGAAGGCCGCGGCGGTCGTGATCTCGAACAGGGTGATCGGCGCGCCGGCATTCGCCGCCTCGGTGCGGTCCAGCGCCTGCGCCAAAGCGGCGTCCTCGACCAGGCGGCCCGCGAGGCGGATCCGTTCGTTGAAGCGCACCAGATGGGGCGAGGTATAGACATGCACCTGCCGGCCGGCCGCCTCCAGCGCGGCGCGCAGGAAGGCGATGGTCGAGCCCTTGCCGTTGGTGCCGGCGACATGCAGGACCGGCGGCAGCCGGCGTTCGGGATGGCCGAGCGCCGCGAGCAGGCGATGCATGCGGTCGAGCGACAGATCGATGCGCTTGGGATGCAGCGCCGAGAGGCGCTCCAGCATCGCGTCGGGTGCGCCGGAGGGTGCGGGAAGCGCCATGGCCCGTCGGTCGGATCCTGCCGGTCAGGCGGTCGCGGGGCGCGGCAGACGCGCCCGCGGCGGCACAGCCGGCGCCTTGACCAGGAGGCGGCACAGGCGCGACAGCGTCTCGCGCATCTGGTGGCGATGCACGACCATGTCGATCATGCCGTGTTCGCGCAGATATTCCGCCCGCTGGAAGCCCTCGGGCAGCTTTTCGCGGATCGTCTGCTCGATCACGCGCGGCCCCGCGAAGCCGACCAACGCCCCCGGCTCGGCGATATGGACGTCGCCCAGCATGGCATAAGAGGCGGTGACGCCGCCGGTGGTGGGATTGGTGAGCACGACGATATAAGGCTGGCGCGCCTCGCGCAGCTCCTGGATCGCAACCGTGGTGCGCGGCATCTGCATCAAAGAGAGGATGCCCTCTTGCATGCGCGCGCCGCCGGAGGCAGCGAAAATGATGAAGGGCGTGCCCTTGCGCGCGGCGGTCTCGAGGCCGGTGACCACCGCCTCGCCGGCCGCCATGCCGAGCGATCCGCCCATGAAATTGAAGTCCTGTACCGCCACCGTCACGGGAAGCCCTTCGAGAAGCCCCGTCGCCACCTTCACCGCGTCCGGCATGCCGGTCTTGGTGCGGGCGTCCTTCAGCCGGTCGGCATAGCGGCGTTCGTCGCGGAATTTCAGCGGATCGGTCGGCACTTCGGGAAGTGCCACCTCGTCATAGGCGGCGTCGTCGAAGGTCGATCTCAGGCGGAGCGCAGCGTCCATGCGCATGTGATAGCCGGAACCCGGAATGACGAAGAGATTGGCCTCCAGATCCTTGTGGAAGACCATCTGACCCGTTTCCGGGCACTTCACCCACAAATTCTCCGGCACCTCGCGGCGGGCCAGAAAATCGCGGATCTTCGGGCGGACGACGTTGGAAATCCAGTTCAAGGAGGATGCTCCGGCTGTGGCGTGCTCCATGTAATGCCGCGCACGCGGTAACGGAAGTGCGGTTCTGCTGCGCCGCGCAAATCCGCGCCCAGATCTGTTTGTCTTTTCGCAGCCATCGGACTTGGGCGCCCATGGTGGCGAAACCGCGGCAAATCCTGATTATTCCCCCGAAAGGGGGATCGCCGCCTGTCTTGCCGACCTGCTCCGCTCGGCCGCGATCCGCCCGCCGGCTACGGCTTGCCGGGCAGGAAAACGAACGGCGCGGCGGGTTCGAACCTGGCCGCGGCATTGCCGGAATAGATCCTTCCGCCCTCCAGGGTGAGCTTCTTCACCGGTGCGCCCGCCGTCAGGTCCAGATCGCCGAGAGGGACCCAGAACGTGTTGGGGCTGGTCGAGGAATCGAAGAAATAGACCTTGTTCTTCTGATCGGCGACGCTGCGCCAGAGGGTCGAGGAGAGGTTCGGCTTGTTCGGCGTGGTGATGCCGAGCGGCACGCTGACGCCGCGCATCACGCTCAGAACGCTGGCCACGGCCTGATTGGCATAGCTCTGCTCGGGGACCGCGGCGATGAAATGCGGGTCGGCGGCCTTGGGAAGCGCTTCGATCAGAAACGAGGCGCGCGCGAATCGGTCGGCGGCGCTGTTCGTCCCGGGCAGGAAGGTCAGCCCGCCGATCTCCTTCCAATAGGCGTTGAGCGCGAGCTGCTGGTCGAAGGTCGGCGAATTCGTCATCACGTCGAACTGCTTGCCGTGATGGATGACGAGCTTGCCGGCGATATATTCGAAGACTGCGGAATCGCCGGTCGCGTCCGAAATTGCAAGGTGGAGCTGCGCGGGCGCCCCGTTCGGAAGCACGGGGGCGACGATCCGGAACGGCTCCTTGGACAGTGCCTCCACCGCTTCCGCGACGGTGGCGAAATTGTCGAGCACATACTGCGCCCATAGCGAGATGGAGAGCGGGGGACGGCCATCCGCCGGGCCATAATCGGATTCGTCGAGATAGAGCATATTCGCCACGAGCCCCATCTCGTTGAGGCCGTCGGCGCTCCCCACGTCATAGCCCGACGTGATCAGGCTGCCGTATTTGGAGACCCATCGGGGGGCATCCGGCCCCGCCGCGCCGTCGCGCGCCATGCCCCTGGGAAATGCCCAGAGGTTGCTGCGCATGTCCTCCGCCCAATCCATGGAGCGGCCGGTGATGACCACGCCCTCCGATCCGGTATAGAGCGCGCGCGTGCAGGCGCCGGCGGGATCGGCGGCTGCGGCAAGGAAAGCACCGGCGGCAACACCGCCGACAAACCGACTGAAACGACCACGGGCCATGGCATCCTCCTCCACATCGGAGAAAGCCTCGCTCGGCCGGCGGCACGACGCCCTGAGATGTATCAAGACGGCGCGGCAGGCTCCGGCCGCGCCAGCGACCTACGCGGCGCCGCGCCGCACGCCGCGGACCGCGTCGGCGAGCTGGCGCACCAGGGTTTCCACGTCGGCGACGGTTCGGGACGTCGCGGCGCCGTTTTCGTCGAGGGAAGCGCGCACCGCCTCCACCAAAGCGGAGCCGACCACGACGCCGTCGGCGCCCTTGGCGATCGCGGCCGCCTGCTCCGGCGTCCGCACGCCGAAGCCGACCGCGACCGGAAGATCGGTGTGCCGCTTGATGCGGGCGACCGCCGCCGAGACCAGATCGGCGTCCGGCGTCGCCGAGCCCGTGATGCCGGTGATCGAGACGTAATAGACGAAGCCCGCGGTCTGGGCGAGCACCGCCGGCAGACGCCCATCGTCGGTGGTCGGGGTCGCGAGGCGGATGAAATCGAGGCCGGCGGCGAGCGCCGGCAGGCAAAGTTCGTCGTCTTCCTCCGGCGGCAGGTCGACGACGATCAGGCCGTCGACGCCCGCCGCCTTGGCGTCGGCGAGGAAGCGCGGCACGCCATAGACGTAGATCGGGTTGAAATAGCCCATCAAAACGATCGGCGTCACCCCGTCCCCGTCCCGGAAGGCCCGCACCAGATCGAGCGTCTTGGCGAGGGTCTGACCGGCCTTGAGCGCGCGCAGCCCGGCCGCCTGGATGGCCGGGCCGTCCGCCATCGGGTCGGTGAACGGGACGCCGAGCTCGATCACGTCCGCCCCCGCCGCCGGCAGCGCCTTCAGGAGCGCGAGCGACGTGGCGAAATCCGGGTCGCCGGCGGTGATGAAGGTGACGAGGCCGGGGCGGCCTGCGGCGGCGAGGTCCGTGAAGCGGGCGCTGATGCGGGTGGTCATGATCCGAAGGTTTCTACCCCTCCCGAACGAGGGGTCGGCCGCGCGGCGGCCGGCGGAGGGAAAGCGGAAACGGCGGGGTGGGAACCGGAACGCGGAGCCGCCTTGCGCGGCTCAGGTGCCGCTGGCGATGGCGCACCGCGCGCTGGTCGCCTTGACGGTGCTGGAAGGGGTCGCCTGCCCCACCGCCTCGGGAAGGATCAGGCGGACCTGGTCGGTGCCGGTGACACCGGGAACGATGGCGTAGAGGGTGGTGCTGGAAGACCCGAGGGATTTGCCTCCGGCGAAGAATTCGCAGCCGACCTTCACCTGCGCCACCGGGCTGGCGCCGCTATTGGTCACGCGCACGGTCACGAACGATCCCGCGGGATCGGTGACCACAGGATCCGCGGCGAGCGTCAGGGTAGCCTGCGCGGGCGCAGCCGTCTGGGCGAGAGCCGGCGCGCCGCCGCCGGCCGCAGCCGCCACAACAAGTCCCAAGACCTTCCAATTCATAGCTGCCCCCCGAGATGGTCCGCCACGGTGAAGATGTCCTTGTCGCCGCGGCCCGACAGATTCATCACCATGAGATGATCCTGGGGCTTTGTCGGCGCGAGTTCCATCACCTTTCCGACCGCATGGGCGCATTCCAGCGCCGGAATGATCCCCTCCAGCTTGGAGAGAAGCTGGAACCCGGCGAGCGCCTCCTGGTCGGTGCAGGGCAGATAGGTCACCCGTCCGACATCGTGGAGATAGGAATGTTCCGGGCCGATGCCGGGATAATCGAGGCCGGCCGAGATCGAATGCGCCTCGGCGATCTGCCCGTCGCCGTCCATCAGCAGATAGGTGCGGTTGCCGTGCAGGACGCCGGGACGCCCGCCGGTGATCGACGCCGCATGCTGACCCGAGGAAATGCCGTGACCGGCCGCCTCGACGCCGAAAATCTCCACTTCCGGATCGTCCAGGAATTCATGAAACAGGCCCATCGCGTTCGAGCCGCCGCCCACCGCCGCGATCAGGCTGTCCGGGCCGCGCCCCTCGGCTTCCAGAAGCTGGGCGCGGGTCTCCTTACCGATGATCGATTGGAAGTCGCGCACCATCGAGGGATAGGGATGGGGGCCGGCGACGGTGCCGATGCAATAGAAGGTGTCGTGGACGTTGGTCACCCAGTCGCGCAGCGCCTCGTTCATCGCGTCCTTCAGGGTGCGCGAGCCGGAGGTGACGGGGATGACCGTCGCGCCCAGCATGTTCATGCGGAACACGTTCGGCTTCTGCCGCTCGACATCCACCGCGCCCATATAGACGACGCACTCAAGCCCGAACCGGGCGCAGAGCGTCGCCGTCGCGACGCCGTGCTGGCCGGCGCCGGTCTCGGCAATGATGCGCTGCTTGCCCATCCGCCGCGCCAGGAGGATCTGCCCGAGCACGTTGTTCACCTTGTGGGAGCCGGTGTGGTTCAGCTCCTCGCGCTTCAGATAGATCTTGGCGCCGCCGAGATGTTCGGTCAGGCGTTCGGCGAAATAAAGCGGCGAGGGCCGGCCGACATAATGGGCGAGATGGAAATCCATCTCGGCCTTGAAGGCCGGATCGACCTTGGCCGCCTCATAGGCCGCCTCCAGCCTGAGGATCAGCGGCATCAGCGTTTCGGCGACGAAACGGCCGCCATGATTGCCGAAATGGCCCCGTTCGTCGGGCCCGGTGCGGAAGGAATTGGGGACAGTCACGTGGCTTGGCCTTCCACCGGAAGCGGGAAACGCGGAGCCGTCCGCGCGGCGCGGACGAAGGCGAGGATCTTTTCCGGCGATTTGATGCCGGGGGCGCTTTCGACGCCCGAGGAGACATCGACCCCGTCGAGCCGCACGCTGGCCAGAGCCTGCGCGACGTTCGCGGGATCGAGTCCCCCGGAAAGCATGATCGGCCGACCGGGGTCAAGGCCGTGCAGCACCTGCCAGTCGAACACCCGCCCGTTTCCCCCCGGCAGCAGCGCCCCGGGATCGGGCTTGGCATCAAACAGGAGGCGGTCGGCGACCGCGGCGAATGCGGGGACCGCTGCGAGATCGGCATGGGTGCGCACCGGCAGCACCTTCATGACCGCGATCCCGAACATTGCGCGGATCGCCGCGACGCGCTCCGGCGTCTCCGCGCCGTGCAGTTGCAAGAGATCAGGGGCGACCGCCTCGACCAGATCGCGGAGCAGCCGATCGTCGGGATCAACGGTCAGAACGACCTTTGCCGCCCTTCCGCCCACGGTCCCGGCCAGCCGCGCCATGTCCGATACGGCGAGATGGCGGGGGCTGCGCGGGAAATGCACGAAGCCGACGAGGTCCGCCCCCGCAGACAGCGCCGCATCGAGCGCGTCTGGCGTGTTCACGCCGCAGATCTTGATGTCGAGGGCCATTCGGGTCATCCGGGGTCGGGGCGCTCTATATACGAGCGCTCCGGCCGCCGACAAAGCGCCGCGACGGTGTGTCTCGCTTCGCCCCTCGCAAGGGCGCGCCGGTCAGCCCGGCACCGCCGCGAAGGCCGGCGGCGGGATGCGGCGACGCGAGGCCGCCTCATAGGCCGAGGCGACCTGGAGCAGCACGTCCTCCCGCCCCGGCTCGGCGCGGAACACCAGCGAGAAAGGCAGGCCCGGCGCCGGGATCTGCGTCGGCACGTCGGACGCCCGCGAGACCCAGCGCGCGCCGTCCGGCAGCAGATCGTGCTCGGGATCGTAGACCGTCGTCACATAGCCCGCGGGCACCAGGGCCTCGGTGAGCCCCGCATTCGGCCCGTCAAAGGATTCCGGCAGCAGGTTCTGGTCGCGCGAGGCATCGAGGCCGACCGCTGTGCGCGGCTGACGCGCGCCGCCGATCTTCGCCGGCGGGAACGGCGTGTGCAGCCGCACCAGGGCATCGAGCCGGTTCTCGTAGAGCACCATCATGTCCGCGCGCCGCAGCACTTCGCGCAGCATGATGCGCTCGTTCACGCCCTGGCGCTGGTCGAAGCGGTTGCGCATGTCGACCACCTCCTCCCAGTTTCGGAACGCGGCGCGCTGGTCGTCGCCCCAGAATTTGGAGCGGGCGTTCAAGGCCGGGAAATCGGTCAGCGTCTCGGTCTGGCCGAGGGCCAGCCAGTCGTCCGCCCGGCGGCCGAGATATTGCGCGATATGGAAGCGGAAGGCGTTGGCGAGCTGCTGCTGCTGCACGCTCATCAAATCAAAATTCTCCGGCGGCGCGATCTTGCCCTCGGCGAGGCCGACGAAATAATCGATCGGCGCCAGGGTGCCGGAGCCGAACACCTTGCCCGGCATGAATTCGGTCGGCACGATCGCGGCGGCGAATTCCGGGAACAAGGGCGAGCCGTCGAGCTTCAGGCGGAACAGGAGTTCCGGCATCAGCACCGGGACGAGACGCGCCAGAGCGGTGCGGAAATCGACCCGCATCGGTTCGATCTCGGGATCGGGGGTCCAGTGGGCATGGGCCGATTCGACGAGATCCGCCCCGAGCCGGCCGCGCAGGATCGCTTTGATCTCGCGGTCGGCCGCTTCCACGATCGGTCGCTCGGTCATCGAACCCGGCGGGATGATCATGGATTCCCGCACGATGCCCAGCCGCAATCCCTGCAAGGCGGGGGGCGCCGTGGCCGCGGCGGCATAAGAGGGCAGGACCGAGGAACGCGGAACGGTGGTGAAGATGTCGCGCGGGTCGTAATAGCCCGCCTTGGGATCGCGCAGCGCGTCCAGCACCTTGGCGCAGTCGAGAATGGTGCGGCAGTGGATGCCCGAACGGTCGACATAGATGTCGGCGCCAATCGCCCCGCCGTCGAAGCCGATCATGGATTTGTGCGGCAGGAGGAGCGCCACCGCATTGTGGTTCGAGGGGCCGCGGCAGGAGGCACGCGTCTCCTCGCCGAGACTCGCCATCACCATGTTCGTGCTCACCGACAGCGCCGAGCCGGAGGAGGAGCCGAGCGAGGCGGAGCGGCTGGTGTCGTAGGGATTGCCCGGCGTGCCGCCCCAGGAGGAGCGCTGATAGCCGAGCACAGAGGGCAGGACCTTGTCGGGCGCGTGACGTCCGCCGGGGTCGCCGGCGCGGCCATTATATTCCGTCATCACCGCCTTGGCGAAGATGATGGCGCCCTTCTTGCGGAGCTGGTCCACCAGCACATGGTCCCGCGCCGGGGCGTCCATGTCGTAGGCCGCATCGCCCCCGCCGGTGGAGCGCATGTCCTTGGTGTCGAAGGCGTCCTTGAAGGAGAAGACGACGCCGTACATGGGCATCGCCGCAAGGTCCGGATCTCGGCCATAAGCGGCGTCGAGGGCGGCCGCCTGTTCCAAGGCGTCGGGATGGTGGCGGAACACCTCGCACATGGGCGGGGCGCCCGGCGGAAGTGGGCCCTTGGAGGGGTGCAGATCGAAATCGCCTTTGCAGGTCACCGACCGTTCGCCGCGGATATTGAGGGTGGCGAGCGCATTCACCTGCCCGGCATCGGGCACCCCGACCACCCACCCATATTGCTGCAGCACCGTCGGATCTGAGGCGGTCGGCTCCATCCGGCCATATTCCAGCGGCGGACCGGCATAGCGCGCGAAGTCCGGCATGAGATCGGCCGCCTTCACGGTCTCGGTCGGAAAGGCGATCGGAGCGCCGCCGCGCACAGCGCCCTGCACCGCCGGGATCGGCGCGCCATCGGGCGTCACGAGGCGCGTGCAGACGCCGTTATAGGCCCGCACCCGCGCGAGATACTGCTCCACGACTGCGACGCAGGTCGTGGCGCCGCTGCGGATGGCGGCATGCAAATCGGCGATCGTCGCCTCTTCCACACGAAAGGTCGGGACATTGGTCGGCGCATGTTCCATGGGGACCTGTTCTTGCTGTTGGCCCTGAGGGCTGGACGGGCCGCGCAGAGCACGGCGGAGCGATCACCGGCCGCGCGCGCAGCCGGACGGCGGGCGGAGACCGGGCGGCCTCCGGACCAGGGTCAGGCGGGGGTTCCAGGAAGCGCCGCGCCGACCAGGCAGTCGCGCGAGATCAAGGCGGCAAGCTCCGCCTCTCCCAGCCCCTCAGTGCCCGGCGGCCGGAGCGGCATGATCATGTAGCGCAGGTCGGCATTGCTGTCGTGAACCCGCACCTCGACCGTCTCGGGGAAATCGAGCCCGAATTCGCGCAGGACCTTGCGCGGCTCGCGCACCGCGCGCGAGCGATACGCCTTGCTGACATACCAGGCCGGCGGCTCGCCGAGCAGCGAGCGCGGATAGCAGGAGCACAAGGTGCAGACGACGAGATTGTGGGTCTGCAGCGTGTTCTCGATCACCGTCAGTTTGGCTTCGGTGACGGCGATGTCGAGTTCGCGCGCGGCGGACTTCGGATCTTCCATCATGCGGGCCTTGAAATCGGGATCGACCCAGGCCCGTGCCACCATGCGGGCGCCCTGGTGGGGCGAGCCGCGATCATTGATCTCCAGCCGGCGCATGATTTCATCGCCGGTCAGCAGCCCGGCCTCGACCAGCATGCCCTTCAGCGCGAGAAACTTGGCCTCGCCGGGGGAGAGCGCGACATCGTCGTCCTCGCGCGTGGGATGCGGCGCATGGCCGTGATCATGCGCGTGGTCATGATCGTGATCGTGATCGTGGTCGTGATCGTGGTCGTGGTCGTGATCGTGCGCGCTCATGGCACGTCTCCTGTCCCTGAAGCCGGCTGAAGCCAATGGCTGTAGATCTCGATGACCAGGGTGTCCTGCGGCGGACCGGCATAATCCTCCCACAGATCGCGCTGCAGGAAGCGGACCCGGTAGAGCGGGATGCGCGCCCCGCCGACGCGGCCATAGGCGCGCTCTTCCGGATTCTCGAAATCCCCGCAGACCTGCTCGATCACGCCGGTCTTGTTGCGGACATAGAAGGGCGTGCGGACATGGCCGGGCTTATCCAGATCGCGGATGCGCACCGGGGCGCCGCAGGCGTAGCGGGCGGGCTCAGCCGACATGGTCGCGCGTGCCCGCGGCCAGGATCGCATCGGTGCGGCGGGCGAGGACGTCCGCCGAGATCAGGCCCTTCTCGTCCAGTAGCCGCGCGATGCAGTCGAGGCGGCGATTGTAGAAGGAGGTCTTCCGATAGGTCTCGGGCGACATTTCCTCGACCGCACGGCGGAATTCGTCGAGGGTGAGGAAGCCCTTGGCCACGAGCACGTTGAACATCGCGATCATGAGCTTTTCCCAATAGAGCTGGGGAACCTCCTCGCGGGGCACCTCGCCCGCCGGCAATCCGCCGACATCGGTGATCAGTCTATCCGCCATCGCAAGGGTCTCCCGGCCGCACCGCCCCACTTTGCCCGTTCCCGGTCGTATCGGCAAATGCCGAACGACGCCATGGGCTTGACGCCGCCTTGCGCGCGGTATCCGGCGCCGCTTGGGCGCGGCGCCGACGCTGGATTCAGGCCGCGACGAGCCAGCCGCGCGCCTGAAGCTCGGCATAGGTCCGGTCGAGGACCCGCACCGCGGTATCGGCGAGCAGGTCGGCTTCGGCGAAGGACAAGGTGAAAGGCGGGGCGAGAATCATGCCGTCGCGCACCGCCCGCATCACCAGCCCTTCGCTGAAGGAAATGTCGCGGCACAACAGCCCGACCGTCCCCTCCTCCTGCGCGAATTTCGCCCGGCGGGCTTTGTCCGGGGTGAGTTCCAGCGCGCCGATCAGGCCCACCATCCGCGCCTCGCCGACGAGCGGATGCTCGGCGAGCTTCAGCCAGCGCGCCTGCAAATAGGGACCGATCTCGGACTTCACCCGCTCGACCAGTTTTTCCCCATGCAGAATGCGCAGATTGGCGAGGGCCGCCGCGCAGCCGCCGGGATGGCCGGAATAGGTGAAGCCGTGGTTGAACTCGCCGCCATGCTCGATGAAGCCCTCGGCCACCCGTGCGCCGACAATGACCCCGCCGAGCGGGAAATAACCCGAGGTCACCCCCTTGGCGAAGGTGATGAGGTCCGGCGCAACGCCCATATATTGGCAGCCGAACCATTCCCCGGTGCGCCCGAAGCCGCAGATCACCTCGTCGGAGACCAGCAGCACGTCCCGCTCGCGGCAGATTTTCTGCACTTCCGGCCAATAGGTGGCGGGCGGGATGACGACGCCGCCAGCGCCCTGGATCGGCTCGCCGATAAAGGCGGCGACATTCTCGGCGCCGGCTTCGTCGATCGCACGGGCAACCTCGCGGGCGGCATGGAGGCCGAACGCCTCGGGCGTCATGTCGCCGCCCTCGGCCCACCAATACGGCTGCTGCACATGGACGATGCCGGGGATCGGCAGGCCGCCTTGGGCGTGCATCGGCTTCATCCCGCCAAGGCTCGCGCCGCCCACGGTCGAGCCGTGATAGGCGTTGCGGCGGGCGATGAAGATGTGCTTTTCCGGCTTGCCCATCGCCGCCCAATAATGCCGCACCATGCGGATGACGGTGTCGACCGCCTCCGAGCCCCCCGAGGTGAAGAAGACGTGGCGCATGCCGGCCGGCGCCACCTCCGCAATCGCCGCGGCCAGCTCGGCGGCGGCGGGATGGGTGGTCTTGAAGAAGGTGTTGTAATAATCGAGCGTCTTCAATTGGTCGGAAATGGCATCGACGATGTCGTGACGCCCGTGCCCGACGCTCGAGCACCACAGGCCCGACATGCCGTCCAGGATCTTGTTGCCCTCGGAATCGAAGATATAGCTCCCGGCCGCGTGGGTGATGACCCGCACGCCCTCCGCGTTCAGCGACTTGGTGTTCGAGAACGGGTGGAGATGGTGCGCGGCGTCGAGATGACGCCAATGGGCGGTGGAGTTGGAAGCCGGGGCGGATGTCACGATAGGCATGCTCCTGGGTTGGCGGCGCGCCTCACAGGCGCGTCCAGACGGTCTTGAGATCGGAATATTTTTCCAGCGCGTGCAGGGACTTGTCGCGGCCGAAGCCGGATTGCTTGACGCCGCCGAACGGCACCGTGATGTCGTCGGCGTCGAAGCAGTTGACGTAGACGACGCCCGCCTTGAAGCGCCGCGCAGCCTTGTGGGCGGCGGCGAGATCGCCGCTCCAGATCGCCGCGCCGAGGCCGTAGACCGTGCCGTTGGCGATCTCGACCGCCTGGTCGAGCCCATCGAAGCCGATCACCGAGAGCACCGGGCCGAAGATTTCATGCTGCGCCAGCGATGAGCGGGGATCGACGTCGTCGAACACGGTCGGTGCGACGAAGGCGCCGCCGCTCTCCGCATGGACGGCGCCGCCGCCGGTGACCAGCCGGGCGCCCTCGGCCTGGCCGCGCGCGACCGCTTCCAGGATCCGCCCCTGATGCTCGCGGCTGACCACCGCGCCGGCGGGCGTTGCCGGGTCGAGCGGATCGCCCGGCATCCAACGGGCGGCGGCCGCGACGACGCGCGCCACCACCGCATCCTTGATCCTGTTGTCGACCAGGAGCCGGGAGCCGGCGGTGCACATCTCGCCCTGATTGAAGAAGATGCCGGCGGCGGCCGCCTCGGCGACCGCGTCGAGGTCCGGCGCATCGGCCGCCACCACGAAGCCGGTCTTGCCGCCGAGTTCGAGCGACACGCGCTTCAGATTGGTGTCGGCCGAGTAGCGCATGAAATAGCGCCCGACCTCGGTGGAGCCGGTAAAGGCGATGGCGTCGACATCCATGTGCCGGCCGAGCGCGGCACCGGCCTCGGCGCCGAGGCCCGGAACCACGTTGAACACGCCGTCCGGGATCCCCGCCTCCTGCGCCAAAGCGGCGAGATGCAGCGCGGTGAGCGGAGATTCCTCGGCCGGCTTCAGCACCACGGAATTGCCCATGGCGAGCGCCGGGGCGAACTTCCAGGCGGCCATGATCATCGGGAAGTTCCAGGGCGTGACGCAGCCGACGACGCCGAGCGGCTCGCGCAGCACCAGGGCCAGCGTGTCGTCGCCGGTCGGCGCCACCTCGCCATAGACCTTGTCGGCCGCCTCGCCGTAATAGGCGATGCAATCGGCCGTGGCGCGCACGTCGATCGCCTTGGCGTCCGAGATCGGCTTGCCCATGTTCAGCGTCTCGGTGAGCGCCAGCGTGTCGCGGTGGGCGCGCACCAGATCGGCGAAGCGCACGAGGATCCGCTTGCGCTCGCTTGGCTTCAGGCCCGCCCAGCGGCGGTCGTCGAACGCGGCGCGCGCCGCCGCCACCGCACGGTCGATATCGGCCGCATCGCAGGCGGCGACCTCGGCGAGCGGGCGGCCGGTCGCAGGATTGACGGCGGTGAAGCGCCGTCCGCTCGCCGCGGCGACGAAGCGCCCGCCGATGAAGGCGTCGGTACGGAAATCCGGCAGCGTGGCCGGGGCCGCGGTCTCGAACTTGGACATGCGCGTCTCCACGCACCCCCGCCCGCGCGCGGCGGACAGAATTCGACGGCGTCACGGCGAAGGTTACGCCATCCATAGCGTGGCGCGGGGCGCCGCGACACCCCCCTCATCGAGGCGGGGCCGGGCCGGAAGCGGGTTTCAGCCCGGCGTCGGCTCGCTCGGCGGCTCGCCGTCCTCGTCCTCGTCCGCAACGACCGGAATGGCATAGGCCCCGGTCAGCCAGCGGTTGAGGTCGACATCGGCGCAGCGCTTGGAGCAGAAGGGACGGTATTTTTCGACCGGAGGCTTGCCGCAGATCGGGCAGCCGCGCGTGGTCTTCTTCGCCGGTGTCTTCATGCCGCCCGCCCGCTCCAGCCGGCCCGCACGGCATATCCCTCGCCGGCTAGCAGCGCGACGGTCTCGGCCAGAGGCAGGCCGACGACGCTGCTATAGGAGCCGATCAGCTTCACGACGAAACTGCCGGCCAAGCCCTGGATGGCGTAGCCCCCGGCCTTGCCGCGCCATTCTCCGGCCGCGAGATAAGCGGACAGGTCCTCGCCCGACAGCCGGCGGAAGCGCAGCCGCGTCTCGACCAGGCGGGTGCGCGCCCGGCCGCGCGGCGAGACCACGCACACCCCGGTGAACACACGGTGCGCGCGGCCCGACAAAAGCCGCAGGCAATGTTCGGCCTCGTCCTGGATCTCGGGCTTGGGCAGAACCCGCCGCCCCACCGCGACGACGGTGTCGGCAGCGAGCACGATCCCTTCGATCCCGGCCTCGCGGGCGCGCCGCGCCACCAATTCCCCCTTCTGGCGCGCGAGCCGCAGCGCAAGCTTGCGCGGCAGTTCGCCCCGCTCCGGGGTCTCGTCGATCTCCGCCGGCATCAGGAGGTCCGGCTCGATGCCGGCCTGGTTGAGCAGCGCGAGACGGCGCGGCGATCCCGACGCCAATACGAGCTTCACCCGATCATCCACGATACGCCTCGCTGCACCGCCGGCGCCGGACCCAGCCCGGTCGACCCGGCCGGCGGCCCCGCCGCGCTCCATTTCCGAAATCCCGCTTTCCCGCGCGGACGCGCCATCCCGCTTCGGGGCCGGCACGCTATCCCAAAAGCCCGCCTTTGCAAGCGCCGGCGGCGGGCCACCGATCAATGTGCGAGAGACGGCATCCCCGGCCGGGTCGTCTCGACCTGACCGGACCAAGCTCTAGCGTGCGGTCTTGAAGCGGGCGCGGATGCGCCGCTCCAGTTCGTCCCGCACCGTCCGATAGGCATCGAGGCGCTGCTCGCGATTGCCGGTTTCGAGCGTAGGATCGGCGGTCGGCCAATATTCCACATCGAGCGCATTGGTCCGGGTCAGCTCCAGCGCCTTGTGGTGCGCATCGGGGGAGAGCGAGATCGCGAGGTCGAAGCCGAGCCCCTCATATTCCTCAAGGTCCGCGACGCTGTGCGGGCGGTGCCGCTTCACGTCGAGGCCCAATTCCTCCATGACCGTGGCGACGAACGGGTCCGGGTCGCCGGCGATGACGCCGGCCGACTGGACATAGACCGAGCGGCCGAACAGATGTTTGGCGATCGCCTCCGCCATGACCGAGCGGACCACGTTCTGCCCGCACATGAACAGCACCGCCTGCGGCCGAACGCTTCGCGCGGGCGCAGGCGCAGGCGGAGCCTCGCTCACCCTAGCCCCTCCAGTGGAGCGCGCAGATCAGCGTGAACAGGCGGCGGGCGGTGTCGAAATCCACCTCGATCTTGTCCTTCAGCCGCTCGCGAAGCAGATCGGATCCTTCGTTGTGGAGCCCGCGCCGCCCCATATCGATCGCCTCGATCTGGGTCGGCGAGGCCGTGCGGATCGCTTGGTAATAGCTCTCGCAGACCAGGAAATAATCTTTCACCACCTTGCGGAAGGGGGTCAGCGAAAGATGGTGCTGAACCACCGCGTCACCGGCTTCGCGGCGCACATCGAGCACCAGGCGGTTCTCGGCGAGCCCGATATGGAGGATGTAAGGCCCCTCCCCCGGATCGTTCACCGGTTCGAAGGCATTGTCTTCGAGGAGATCGTAGATGGCGGTCGCCCGCTCATGCTCGACATCCGCCCCGCCCCGCCCGATCGACGCCTCGTCGAGCGTCACGGCGGACAGACGGCATCCGGGCTTGGCGGTTTCGCGTGGCACGGTCATGCGACCCCCGATCCGGCATTGGAGCGCACCAGAATGGAGCGGCCATGAGCATCGAGCCGTTCGGCCGTGGCGAGCCGCACCGCCGCCGGCCCGAGGGCATGCAGCGCCTCAGGACTGCATTTGAGGATCGAGGTGCGCTTCATGAAGTCCAGCACCCCCAGCCCCGAGGAAAAACGGGCGGACCGGGCCGTCGGCAGGACATGGTTGCTGCCGCCGACATAATCCCCCACCGCCTCCGGCGTGTATGGGCCGATGAAGATCGCCCCGGCGTGGCGCACCCGCGCCGCCAGCGCCTCGGCGTCGGCGCAGTGGATTTCGAGATGTTCGGGGGCGATGCGGTTGGTCAGGTCGAGCGCCTCATCCCAGTCGGAGACCTGGATGATGGCGCCGTGGACGCGCCAGGATTCGGCGGCGATCGCAGCGCGCGGCAGCGTGGTGAGCATATCCGCCACCGCGCGCCCGACCCGCTCGGCGAGATCCGCGCTGTCGGTGATGAGGATCGATTGGGCCGCGGTGTCGTGCTCCGCCTGCGCCAGGAGGTCGGCGGCGATCCAATCGGCATTGGCCGCGCCGTCGGCGAGGATCAGCACCTCGGACGGGCCGGCCACCATGTCGATGCCGACTTTGCCGAACACCTGCCGCTTGGCGGCGGCGACATAGGCGTTGCCGGGACCGACGATCTTGTCGACCGGGGCGATGGTCTGCGTCCCATAGGCGAGCGCGGCCACCGCCTGTGCCCCGCCGACGCGGTAGATTTCATCCACGCCCGCAAGCTGCGCCGCGACCAGAACGAGGGGCGCGATCTCGCCGTCGGGGGCCGGCACGACCATGACGATGCGCGGGACGCCCGCGACCGCCGCCGGGACGGCATTCATCAGCACCGAGGAGGGATAGGCCGCGGTGCCGCCCGGCACATAGAGGCCGACCGCGTCCACCGGCGTCCAGCGATGGCCCAGTTCGACGCCGAGGGCGTCGGTATAGCGGTCGTCCTTCGGCTTCTGGCGGGCGTGATGCGATTCGATGCGGCGTTTGGCGAAGGCGAGCGCCTCCAGGGTTTGCGGCGCGACCGCGTCCTGCGCCGCCGCGATCTCGTCCGCGCTCACTCGTATGCCGCGCGCCGCGAGGTCGACCCGGTCGAAGGTTCGGGACAGGTCGATCAAGGCGGCATCGCCCTCCGCCCGGACCCGCGCGACGATCTCCGCCACCGCGGCGGCGACATCGGCCGCAGCCTCGCGCTTGCTGTCGAGGAAGGCGGCGAAGGCGGCCGGGAAATCGGCGGAGCGGGTGTCGAGACGGATCGGCATGCCGCTTCGATAGAACAGTTGCGGGCAAAGGGGAACGGGCTTTCACGCCCGGCACCGGCGGGCGTGACCCGCCCCGGCGGGGGCGCTCAGGCCGATCCGCTCGCTCCGGTGGCGGAGACGGCTTCGGGCGCATGTTCCGGCGCCCGCTTGCAGCCCCAGGAAGGGCCGAGATCGGACAGCCGGGCTTCGATGCATTCGACTTCGAAGCAGATGTCGGCGCCGCCGGAAAATGCCAGGGTCACCGTGCCCGAGGGCGCTTCGCCGGGGGCGAACGTCACGGCGAGGAGATTGAGGATCCCCTCGGCATCCTGCCGGTCGAAGCCGCGCGAGCGGACATTGCGCACCCGCTCGAAATGCAACCCGGCGCGGTGGCGCACATAGGTATCGGCACAGGCCTTGTCCCAGTCGAACCGATCCAGCACCAAGACGAAGCGCTGGGTCTTCGGCAGAAAGCCGATATCGGCGACCTTGACCAAGGCATCCTGGAGATGCGCCGAGAGGATCGCCAGGTCTTCCTCGTCGAGGGCGAGAAGCTTCAGAGCGTCCATCGGGATTGATCCTCGTTCTTGCTGGGCAGGACATGGCGACGCCGGCGGCCGCGATCAAGCCCCATCACATGCTGAGCCGCTCGATCTGGGCGCCGCAGCGGGCCAGTTTCTCCTCCAGACGCTCGAAGCCGCGGTCGAGATGATAGACCCGCTGCACCATGGTCTCGCCCTCGGCGGCGAGGCCGGCAATGACCAGAGACACCGAGGCGCGCAGATCCGTCGCCATGACCGGCGCGCCCTTCAGGCGCTCCACCCCCTCCACCGTCGCCGTGTCGCCGTCGAGATGGATCCGGGCGCCAAGCCGCGCCAGTTCCTGCACGTGCATGAAGCGATTCTCGAAGATCGTCTCGGTGATGCGCGACCGCCCCCCCGCCCGGGTCATCAGGGCCATGAACTGGGCCTGGAGATCGGTCGGAAAGCCGGGAAACGGCGCGGTCGTGACGTCCACCGGGCGGATCCCCGCCCCGTTCCGCTGCACTCTTATACCCTCGTTCGTGACGTCGATTTCGGCGCCGGCGGCGCGCAGCGTGGCGAGCGCGCTCTCCAGAAGCGTCGCGCTCGCGCCGGCCAGCAGGACGTCGCCGCCCACCATCGCGGTCGCCATGGCATAGGTTCCGGTCTCGATCCGGTCGGGCAAAACGGCGTGGCGCGCCCCGCGCAGGCGGGCGACGCCGTCGATCTGGATGGTCGAGGTGCCGGCGCCGGAGATCCGTGCCCCCATCTTCACAAGGCACTGGGCGAGATCGACGATTTCCGGCTCGCGCGCGGCATTCTCGATCACGCTCTCGCCGCGCGCCAGCGCCGCCGCCATGAGGGCCGTATGGGTCGCACCGACCGAGACCTTCGGGAACACGATGCGCGCGCCCGACAAGCCTTTGGGCGCCCGCGCGACGACATAGCCGGCATCGATGTCGATCTCGCCGCCCAGCGCGCGCAGCGCGTCGAGATGGAAATCGACCGGCCGGGTGCCGATCGCGCAGCCGCCGGGCAGGGACACGCGCGCCTCGCCCATGCGGGCGAGCAGCGGCCCCACGACCCAGAAACTCGCCCGCATGCGCGAGACGAGATCGTAAGGGGCGGTGGTGTCGACGATGGCGCGGGCGTCGATCTCCAGCGTCTGGCCGGCATGGGGATCGTCGCCGTTGCGCTTGCCGGCCGTGGTGATGTCGACGCCGTGATTGCCGAGGATCCGCTGCAGGAGCGCGACATCGGCGAGGCGCGGCACATTCTCCAGCGTCAGCTTTTCTTCGGTGAGCAGGCCGGCGATCATCAGCGGAAGGGCGGCATTCTTGGCGCCCGAAATCGGAATGGTCCCGGAAAGGGGCCGGCCGCCGACGATCCTGATCTTGTCCATGCGCAGAACGCTCCGATGGCCGCGCCACGCGCGGACGAACCCCTCGTCTAGAGTGGGACCCGTCCGGAGGGAAACAAGAAAGTTTTCGCCCGAACGGGGAACCCCAGCCCCGCTCTCCCCAAAAAGCCGCATCGCACGGCCCCCGTCCGGCGCCGCGGGCGCGGAACGCTCGACGCAACGCAAAGCTACGCGTCTTCCGGCTTCGGTACCATAGGCCCGCTTGGCCCGGGAGACGGCGTCACCGCGTCCGCCGGCGCTTCCGCCTCCGGCGATTCGCCCCGCGCCGCGCGCGCGCGGCCTTGCGCCTTTCGGCGCGCCAGATTGGCCCGCAACGCGCTGGCGAGCCGCGCCTTCCGTTCCTCGTCCTGCGTCATGCCCCTGCCCTAGCGCCGGTCCGCGCCCGAGGCAAGACGGGCGCCCGCGGGAGCAAGGACGGCGAGGCGCCGCCCCGCCGCAGAGCGAGGGCCTGGGCGCGGACGGCCCGACAGCCTGCCGCAAGCCCCGCCCCTCCCGCCCGACCTCCGCCCTTGCAAGTGCCGGCGCATCGACGTAAGACGACCGTACCGGGAGCGGGCACGCTGAGTGCCCGCAGCGTCTGCATGGCAGCCCACCCGTCGAGGTCCGCCTCGGCGCCGCTTTAGCTCAGCTGGTAGAGCACCTCATTCGTAATGAGGGGGTCGGGGGTTCGAATCCCTCAAGCGGCACCATTTCGCCCAAGACCCGGCATTCGTCGTCGCTGGCCGGAGTTTGCCCCCTTCGCGCCGTGGCTGTCGATCATTGATCGGGAACGCGCGCACTGCGCGGCCATTCGCGCGAGACATTGTCCAGAAAGTCAAAGACGAGTTTGGCCACGCCGTCCCACGCGCGTTCAGTGAGATTCATTTCGTGGTTGCATGCCACGCCTTCGATTCTGACGCATGGCGACAGATTGTGTCGCCTTGCATCGTCCGGCGTGCCGTAACAGTCGGACGCGCCCTGCACGATCAATGTCGGCGTCCGCAGCGCCAGCAAGTGCGCGACACGCGTCGGATCGGGGGCGGCTTTGGGCGGTTGAAACGGGTAACCCAATACGACCACCGCGAGAAGTCTTCCCCCGCTTGCTGCGACCGACACCGCGGCAAGGCCGCCCGAGGATCGCCCGACCGCGACGACGTCTTCGCCGTCTGCCAAGGCGAGGGCGGCTTGCAAGGCCGATCGTTTTTCCTCGACCGGCGCCCAGTGCTTTTTGAGGATTTTTTCGTGGCCGATAAAGACGTCGCCGGCCGCCTCGAGGCGCTCGCGCATCGCAGCTTCGATATGTCGATCAGCAGGGTATGAGCCACCTCCGAGGTAAAGAAACGTTCGGCGGGTCATCTTGGATGATTCCGGCAAGAGCGCGATCCGATCAAACGCGCCGCGATTCGATAAAAAAGCTTCTCTATCAATGACTTAGCGACCCATTCACCGATCCTGTCATTCGACGGGATCGGATCGGGCGCCAAATGTTTTCGAACACGAGAGGCGACTCAATAAACCGACGCCCTGCAACATAATCTGATCAGGCTCTCGCCAAAGCAAGCAGACGTGACCCCTGATGTCGACCGAATAGTTTGGCTTCCGCCGCAGGGGTCAGCGAGCGGGCGACGGCGATCAGCCCCGAGGGGGGCGACGGTGTGCGGCAAGATTTCATCTTCGACGGCGGGGACCGGGCGGCAGGCGGACACCGCCCGCTCGCCCGCCGGCCCGCGCGCCGGGCCTGGGGCGCGGTGCCGCTCAGAACGGCACGGCGAGTCGGGCACTCAATTCCTGATTGAGGTAATCATCGCCAATGTCCGCCTTGTATTCCGCCTTGATCTCGTAGCCCTTGGTGCTGAAGAGCTGCAGGCCGGCCGCCAGGTTCACCAGGGTTTGCGGGATCGTCACCTCGGTGGTGAAGGTGGCGATGGGGTCTCCGGCAGCGGCCAAAGTGACGTCCAGCGGCATGCTGTCCTTGGCGAAGAAGGTCATGCCCACGGTCGCAAAGGGGCGCAGCCACAGATCGCTCGAGAGGTCCACGCGGCCGCCGAATTCTACGTTCGGGCTCACCGCGAGGTTCCATTGCTCGGCGCCGGAGAAACCGAGTGTCGGACCGAATCCCTGCTCTTGATAGCTCGGCATATGGGTGTAGAGGATGTCGAGGTCGGCATAGGGCTTCACGTACCAATTGGCGAAGGCGAACTCGTAGCTCGCCCGGAGCCGCGCCGCGGCCGTGAGCACGTTGGCGGTGCCGCTCGACGTGCTCACGGACGGGCCGATATCGAGCACGCGGTCCGTCTCGTAACTGCCGAAGCCGAGATGACCGGATGCCGAGAAGAGCCAGGGGCCGATCTGGTGCTTCAGCGAGATCGCCGCGTCCGCGCCATTTCCCGACGTGCTGGAATAGCCGTCCGACCCGTTCAGCCAGGATTGGGTGAAGCCGACGGTCGCCCCGAGGAACCAATCGGTGACGATCTCCTTCTGGACACCGACCCGGTAGGTGACGGCATTCGCATCATAGCCGTCCATATCGTCCGACGAGGTCTGCCGGGTCCAATTGCCGATGATGCGGGCCCAGGCGCAGCTGGTTTCCTCCATCATCGTGCCGCTGCCCACGAACACCGGACAGCTCAAGGCGGCGTGCAGGGAGGCGCGCGCATTCAGGGTCTGGCTGGTCAGCGTGCTGGAGGATTCGTCCGGCGTGGCGCTATCGGCGGCCTGCTGGAAATCTTTCCGAGAGGTGGCGCGGGCCAGGTTGCCGAATGTCGTCGCGGCACTTTGCGACATCTTGCCCGGGGCCGCCACGCCCTTGTCCCAGGTCGTCTGAAGGCCGCCCAGCATATTCTTCTGACTGTCGGACAGGCCCGCCCCGCCGAAGGCGAGGAAATTGGCCTGCGGCGTGATCTTGACCCCGTTGGTCGTCGGAGCCTGGACCGCCCAGGTGAAGGGACTGCCGGTGTTCGCGGAGACGACCGTCAGCGTCGGGGTTTGCGCGATGTGCCCGTCGACGATGAGGAAGGTGTCCGGCCGCAAGCTGCCGACGACATTGGCGACCGCGGTTCCGGCAAGGGACCTGACGGACCCCGACACGTTCAGGACGTCGCTTCTCGGGGAATGGTCCGTCGCGCCGCTGGTGACGTCGACCAGTATCCGGCCGGACTTGGTCTGGCTGAAATCGCCCGTCAGGGACGCTTTGGAGATCGTCCCCACACCGCCGATGTCGAACGTCCCCAGATTGCCGAAGGCGCTGAGACCGGCACCACCCCGTCCGAGATTCACGGCGGCGGAGGCGACGCTGACGCTGTCGGCACCGGTCCGATACGTCCCGTGATTCGTGAAGAAATTCGCCTCGCGGGTGTCGCCATAGGCCAGATTGATGCCGCCGATCATCGTGCCGTAATTGACCAGATTGTCGGTGCCGAACGAGGCCAGCACCGCCATTCCGGAGAGCGCCTTGACCGTGGCGTCGCTGTTCACCGTGATGGTGTTGGCGTTGATGCTGGGGCTCGGAATGGCGTCGCTGTTCATGTTTCCGCCGTCGATGCGGATGGCCGCGCCGGTTCCGCCGCCGCCTTCGAGCGTGCCGCCGCCATAGGTGATCGAGATGGTGCTGCCGGCCCGCTCGGAATTGAGGGCGCCGGTCTTGGTCTGCATTCCGCTCTGAGCGAAGATGCCGTAGGCGCCCTCCCCGG
This sequence comes from Aquabacter spiritensis, assembly GCF_004346185.1. Classification (GTDB taxonomy): domain Bacteria; phylum Pseudomonadota; class Alphaproteobacteria; order Rhizobiales; family Xanthobacteraceae; genus Aquabacter; species Aquabacter spiritensis. Next base: position 242,199 of record NZ_SMAI01000006.1, read on the forward strand.
AGGCCGTGATCGATCCGCTATAGCTGACGGTGATCCCGCCCGCCCGACCGGCCCCGTTCCGCCGCTCGCCTCCGCTGGAGGCCGGCATCATTCCGGAATATTGCGCCGAGGTGCCGCCGCCCCCGGCGAGGCTCTGGGCGAAGATGCCATGCGCCGCTTTGCCCGACGTGGTGATCGTCGCCTTGTCCGCCGGCGACCCCATGGCGATGGTCACCAGTCCGCCATCGCCGTTTCCACCCTCGCGGATAGTCAAGGGGGTGGCCTGGCCGTTCACCTTGCTGGCGCCGCCATAGCCGCCGCCGCCGCCGACGCTCTGGGCGAAGATGGCGATGGCATTGTCCCCGATTGTGGTGATGGCGGCCTTGCCGCCGAGCGTGACGGTGACATTGCCGCCCTTCCCGGCCGCGCCGCCGGCGCCGCCGAGGGTCAAGGTGGTGTCGTAGCCCCCAATCGATCCGCCGGAATTGGAGAAGCCCCCGCCGCCGCCGACCGATTGCGCCATGATGCCGAACGCCGCCGTTCCGGAGGTGATGATGGTTCCGGAATGGGTGACCGAGACGGTATTGCCCACGCCGGCCATGCCGCCGCTGCCGCCCAGAACCAAGGCGCCGGAAATCGTCTTGTCCTTGCCGTCGGAGGCCGCCGCCTTGGCTGGGGCGGCCGGCGCCACCGCGCTGTCGGGCACGGTCTTCTCGACTCCCAGCGCCGCCATGAAGTCGTCGACCGCCTTCTGCGCCTGCTTCTCCTCCTCGGTCATCTCGGGAGCGATGCCGTCGTCGGGATTGACGACGAAGGCGCCGCCGCCACCGCCGACGCTCTGCGCGACGATGGCGTGCGCCTCCAGGCCCTTGGTGGAGATGGTGCTGCTGTTCGTCACCGTCACCGTACCGCCGTCCGCGCCGCTCCCGCCGCTGCCGCCGAGCGTGCCGTTGATCTGATACTTCTTGGTCTTGGCATCGTTGTCGGCGCCGATCGCGCCGACCCCGAGCCCGCCGCCGCCGCCGATGCTCTGCGCCATGATGGCGAAGGCGCTGTTTCCCACCGTCGTGATGCTGCCGGTATTGGTGACGATGACGCCGCCGCCGGAATTTCCGCTGCCGCCATTGCCGCCGAAGGAGAAGGTGAAGCTGTTGGAATTCGCGCCGGAGGCCGAGGCCACGCCGCCATTGCCGCCGCCGCCGCCAATGCTCTGGGCGAAGATGCCGGTCGCGATATTGCCCGATGTTGCAATGCTGCCGTCATTGGTCACGGTGACCGCGCCGCCGCGGCCGCCGGACCCGCCGGAACCGCCGAAGCTCAAGGTCAAGGAGGCGTCGGGCAGCTTCTTGCCGCCGCTCTTCTGCTCCTTCTCCCAGTCCTTGTACTTCTTCTGGACCTCGTTGAATCCTTTGGCGATGTCGGAATCCAGGAGCTTTTTGTAGAAGTCGGTCGACTTGATATCCTTGGTCAGCTGTTCCAGCTTTTCTTTTTCGGTCTTGTTGGCCTTGTCCGCCGCCCATTTGTCGTATGCCGTGATGCCGACCAGTTCCTTGACCTTGGCGAGCGCGCCGCCGACGACGTCGGGCTTGCTCTGGCGCTTGGCGGTCATGGTGCCGCCATTGCCGCCGCCGCCACCCACGCTCTGCGCCGAGATGCCATAGGCGCCGTCGGCATGGGTGAGGATCTTGCCGCCGGCTTGGTTTTCCACCACCACATTGCCACCGGTGCCGCCACCGGCGCCTTTTCCGCCGATCTGGAGGCGGGCCGTCAGCGTGCCTTGGCCGCCGGCCTGATAGCCGCCGGCATTGCCGCCGCCGCCGCCGACGCTCTGAGCGAAGATGCCGGCCGAATTCGAGCCGAAGGTCTCGATCCTGGCGCTGTTTTTGACCGTCGCGGCCTTTCCGGACCCGCCGAGCCCGCCATCGCCGCCCACATTCAGATTGCCGGAGAAAACATCGGCCATCGGAAGCTTCTTGACGAAGCCGTCGATGGTCTTGTCCCAGGAGAAGCCGCCCGAGGCGGAGGCGTCGCCGATCGCGCCGTTGCCGCCGCCGCCACCGATGCTCTGGGCGACGATGCCGGTCGCGAATTCGCCGCGGGTCTCGATCCGGTTGGTGTTCGTGACGGTGACTTCGCCGCCATCCCCCGAGCCGCCGCCCTTTCCGCCGATCGAGGAGGCAATGCCGATATTCTGCTTGGTGCCGATGACATCCACCGTCGCGGTGGCGTCGCCGCCATTGCCGCCGCCGCCGCCAACGCTCATCGCCCGAATGCCGATCGCGCCGGTGCCCTGGGTGACGATGGCGCCGCTATTGGTGACTGTGACGACGCCGCCGCCACCGATGCCCTTCCCGCCGGTGCCGCCGACGGTGTAGCTGCCGCTGATCGACTTCTGTCCGGGCATGGCGATGGACAGAGCATAGGACGCCGCGCTGCCGGCATCGCCGCCGCCGCCGCCGATGCTCATCGCTTCGACGCCCAGCGCATTCACGCCCGACGTCGCGATCGTTCCGGTATTGGTGACCGTGACCTTACCGCCGCCGCCGCCATCGCCGCCGCTGCCGCCCACGGTATAGGTCAAGGAGACGGTCGGCGAATTGGTGCCGGGAATGCCCTGCGCGAGCGCCATCGCCTTTGCGCTCCCGCCCATGCCGCCGCCGCCGCCGACGCTCTGCGCCCGGATGCCCAGCGCATTGGCGCCCGAAGTGGTGAGAAGCGCATCATTGGTGACGGTGACTTCGCCGCCGGTGCCGCCGGCGCCGCCGCTGCCGCCGATCGCGATCGCGATCGCGCCGCCGAAGCCACCTGCGACCGTGTTCGCGGTCCCGCCGGCGCCGCCGGCGCCGCCGACGCTCTGCGCGAAGATGGCTGTTGCCGATTCCCCGGCCGTGGCGATGCTGGCGATCGGTGCGGCCTGTCCGGAACTGGTGGACGCGGTGCGGTTGGTGACCGTGACAATGCCGCCGTCGCCCCCCGTCCCGCCGCTTCCGCCGAGCGCCAGGGAGAAGAAGATCGATCCGGAATTGACCGAGCCGCCCCGCCCCCCGCCGCCGCCGACGCTCTGCGCCAGGATGCCGTAGGCGCCCGCCCCTTCGGTGGCGATACTGCCGGTATTGGCGACGGTGACGTGCCGGCCGAAGCCGCCGGTCCCACCCGCACCGCCGCTCGCGAAGAAGGCGGCGCTGCCGCCATTGCCGCCCGCGGAATTGCCCGAGAACGGCTCCGCCGAGAACGCATCCCCGCCGCGCCCGCCGCCGACGCTTTGGGCGACGATCGCCGTCGCGCCGACGCCGAGGGTCGCGATGCGTCCCGTATTGATCACGGTGACGTCGTTGCCCGCCCCCGCCGCCGCGCCGGCACCGCCCTTGAACACGCCGAACCCGCCGGAGCCGCCGCTGCCGCCGACGGACTGCGCCAGAATGCCGAAGCTGTAGTTTCCCGACGTCGTGATCGTGCCGTTCTGGGTGACCCTGACGACACCGGTCCTCCCGCCCTGGCTGCCGCTTCCCGAAACGGCGTCCGCGCCGACACCGCCGACGCTCTGTGCCACGATCGCGGCCGAATTCGCCCCCTTGGTCGTGACGAGCGCGGTGTCGGCCGTTGTGACGGTCACGTCGTTTCCGCCGCCGCCGACCGTGGGGCGGTCGCCGTGCAGCCAGAAATTCTGCCCTTTTCCGCCGGCGCCACCGAGCGATTCCGCGACGATCGCCGGCGCGTTGCTACCGTCCGTGCTGACGGCGCCGCTGGCCAAAACGGTCACGACGCCCCCATCGCCGCCGGGATGGCTGTCGGCCCAAGCCTGCGGATTGCCGCCGGCGCCGGCAGCACCGCCGCGCGACTGCGCCCAGATGCCCGCGAGCCGTCCCCCCGTCGCCGTGATGTTGGAGGTCACGGTCAGATTGACCTGCCCGGCCGTGCCGCCGCGCCCGGACTGGCCGCCGCCTCCGCCCTCGCCGCCGCGCGAATAAACCAGGAGCAGGGCCGAATTCCCGGCCGGCGTGCCGGACCGCCCGGCCAGATCGCCGCTCTGCTTCACAAACACGTCGCCGGCCCAGCCGCCATCGCTCGCATTATCTACGGCCGTCAGGGTTCTGAGCCCGTTCCCGCCCTTGCCACCGGCGGCGCCTATGGTGACCGCAGGTCCGATTGCCGAGAGGGTCGTGAAGTAATTGTCGCTAACCGTGATGGCGCCGACGGTCTCGCCGGGTGTCGAGGGGTCGTTGAACCCAAAATAAACGAGACGCGCATTCTGGCCGTCCTTGCCGGTGAGGACGAGCCGGTCAGTGTCTTCCGCCCCGGCGCGCGTCGCCGCCAGAGATCCCGCCAAAATCAGCACCGCGGCACTCGCGCCAAGGCTCAGCCTGCGCTTCAGGCTCAAAGTCATCCCACCTTCATAAAATGAAAGACTATGTAACAAATTTTTCGATTTGCCCGAATTACGCTTTAATGAAGTCAACATTATCAACGCTCCCCAGCGAACATGCGCCATCGTATTCAACTAACCAATACACCGAGCATATATCACTGAAATTTTCCCGCCTATAGCGGCTTTATACATGCCGGGTCGTATTCTTGTTTGCGCCTGCCGCCTGATCGCCCTCGGCGCCTTGCCCTGGGCGTCAGTCCGACATCCCCTTGCCTTGCCAGCGGTTTTCCCGCAGCTGTCCTTGGCGCTGCCGTGACCCGCACGGCCAGAAAGGACGCCCTGCCCATGCCCTTCGTCGCCGAGGCCGCTTCGCGCCCGAATTCTCCCGAGGCCCGCGACACGGCCTTCGTCGTCCACGGCCTCACCAATCTGCGCCGCCATCTGGACGAGGGACCGCTGGTGATCGAAAGCGGCCGCGGGGTGTGGGTGCGCGACCGGCACGGCCGCGACTATCTCGAAGGCATGTCCGGCCTGTGGTGCCTGTCCCTGGGCTATGGCGAGACGCGGCTGATCGAGGCCTGCCGGCGCCAGATGGAGACTTTGGCCTATGCCCACCTCACCAACCACCGGTCGCATCCGGCGGTCATCGATCTTGCGGAAAAGCTGATCGAGATCGCCCCCGTGCCCATGTCGCACGTCTGGTTCGCCAATTCCGGCTCGGAGGCGGCCGACTGCGCCGCGCGGCTGTGCTGGTATTACTGGAACGCGCAGGATGCGCCCGAACGGCGGAAATTTCTGGCCCACCGGCGCGCCTATCACGGCAACACCATCGCCGCCGCCAGCCTGACGGGGGCCGACTATGCCCACCGGCAGTTCAACCTCCCGCTGGACGGCTTCCTGCACGTCGCCTGCCCGGACTATGTCACCGACGCCCTGGAGGAGGAGAGCGAGCAGGCCTTCTCCGAGCGTCTGCTCGCCGACCTCGAGGCCCTGATCGCCCGCGAGGGGCCGGAGACCATCGCGGCTTTCTTCACCGAGCCGATCCTCGCGGCCGGTGGGGTGGTCATCCCGCCCCAGGCCTATCTCGACGGCCTTCAGATCCTGCTGCGCAAGCACGGCATCCTGCTCGTCGCCGACGAGGTGGTGACGGCCTTCGGGCGCACCGGCGAGATGTTCGGCTGCACCACGATGGGGTTGGCGCCCGATTTGATCGTCTGCGCCAAAGGCATCACCAGCGCCTATTTCCCCTTGTCTGCGGTGCTGATCAATGCGCGGGTGTTCGACGCCATGGTGGCGCAGAGCGATCGCCTCCCGCTGTTCGGGCTGACCATGACCTATTCGGGCCATCCGGTCGGCTGCGCGGTCGCGTGCGAGGCGATCCGCATCTATGAGGACGATGCGATCGTCGCGCGCGTGCGCCGGCTGGAGCCGGTTCTGCTCGACAGTCTGCGCCGCAGCCTCCGCGGATCGGCGATCGTGGGGTATATCCGTGGCCGCGGCCTGCTCGCCGGGGTGCAATTGATGGCGCGCCGGCATCCCGTGCAGACGTTCGACCCCACGCAGCGCATCGGCCCGCTCTGTGCCGACGCCGCACAGGCTCAGGGGCTGTTCGTGCGCGCGATCGGAGACACGCTCGCCATCTGTCCGCCTCTGACCATTTCGGAGAGCGAAATCGAAATCCTGGCGGACCGGCTCGCGCGCGGAATCGCCGATGTGGAAAAGGATCTGTGATGTCCGGCCCCCTGCAGACACCGCCCGCCGACGCCGCGACGGTTCAGAAACTCGCCCCGACCGGCCGCCTCCAGGCCGGCGTCGTCCAGGCCCCGTCGGCGGGCGTGTTCTTCGTCCTCGCCACACAAGCGTCCCCGGAGGGGGTCGCGGTGGATTTCCTGACAGCGCTCGCGGGGGCGGCCGGGATTCCGATCGATTTCACCGTCTTCCCCAATTCCGGGGAATGCACCGAGGCCCTCGCCGCCGGCGCCATCGACGTGGCGTTCATGCCGGTGGACGACGAGCGGCGGCGCAAGGTGGCCTTCGGGCCGGCTTATTACCTTCTGCGCAGCACGTTTCTCATCGCGGCGGGAAGCGACATCCGCAGTCTCGCCGACTACCAGACGCGCGGCCGGCGCTTCGTGGGCATTGCAGGGACCACCACCTTGCGGGCCGCGGTGCGGATGTTCGGCCCCGAGCGGGCCGTCGCCGCGCCGTCCGTCGCGGAGGCGATGCGGCAGGTCTCGACCGGCGAGGCCGACGCCGTCGCCCTTTCGGAAGACTATCTGCGCATGGTGCAGCCGGAGGTGCCGGGCTCGCACCTTCTCGCGGAGGCGTTTCAGGAAACCAGCGTCTCGGTCGCGGTGCCCAAGGGGCGGCCGGACGCGCTGGCCTTTGTCGGCGCCTTCGTCGAGCGCGCGAAGCAGTCCGGCCTGCTGCGCGGCATCTTCGACCGCCACGGCCTCGAAGCCCAGCCGCTCGCCCCGGCCGGTGTATGAGCCGGGTGCAGGGCCGCCGCCGCGTCGCCCCCTCTGTGGTCAGGCCAAAGGACCCGAGGACACACGCGCTTCAGTAGAAATGAAAGCCGCTACAATTGAATAATTCGCATGTCGCTCTACACTGCCGGACAGGAAGCGGAGGGCGTCATGCAGATCAAAACCGAGTTCCCCTTCACCCTGCCGCTCGGCTATCGCGATGCCGACGGCACCCTTCATCGCACCGGAATCATGCGGCGGGCCACCCCTGCGGACGAAATATTGCCGCTTAAAGACCATCGCGTTCAAAATGATCCGACTTATTTAATGGTAATTGTTCTCTCGCGTGTCGTCATGAAACTCGGATCGATCGAGTTTGTGAACACGCACATCATCGAAAACCTGTTCGCCGCCGATCTCCAGTACCTTCTCGACCTCTACGGCCGCATCAATGCGGACAATTCCGTGGACGGCGGCGCCCCCGGAGCGGCAGAGCGCGCCTGAACGGCCAACAGCCGCGTCGTCGACGGCGGCCGATCTGCTTCGAACCACGTGCCGCCCCGGCTCTTGCGCAGAAGCTCCCGCCTCCCGGATCCGTCGAGGTCGTCTGCCCTGGTCCGGTCAGGAGGTGACGCGGACGTCGACCGTCATATCCTGGAACGCCCAGCTGTCGCCGACGAAGCTGCCGGCCACCGGGATCGCCTGCCGGATGTCCCGCACCACGGCGACCGGGATCAGGTTGAGCCCGCCGACGCTGCGGTTGGTGGGGTCGAAGGCGATCCAGCCCGCACCCGGAACGAACACCTCCGCCCAGGCATGGGTGGAGCCGCCGCCCGCGCTGCCCGTCAGCATGTCGTTCGGATTGTAGAGATAGCCCGAGACGATCCGGGCGCCGAAGCCCAGGCTGCGCGTCGCCTCGGCGAACAGGACCGCGAAGTCCCGGCACGATCCCCAGCCGCGATCGAGGGTCTCGAGCGGACCTTGCGTGCCGTCCTCGTCCCGGCTCTGGTAGCTGATGGTCTGGGACACGCCGGTGCTCAGATCCTTCAGCAGGGACAAAGTGTCGGTCGGCACGCTGCGGACATAGCCCTGCGCCCAGGCGCGCAGCCGGCCGGCCTCATCCTGATATTGCTGTGCCGCCAACGCCCCGAGATCGGTCCAGTCCGCATCGGAATAGCGGAACGGAAACGAAGCGGCGGAGGCGGCGATGTCGAACACCGGCCAGGCCGCCGCATCGAGCTGGATCTGCGCCTGGCTCTCGATCACCAGACGGTTGCCGTCGGCGTGGAAATTGGCTGTCGCCACCGCATTGCCGAAAACGTCGTGCGCCCAGGTCACGGTCGCCGGCGGCGTGACGGTGACGTGGCTCGACACCACCCGCAATTCGCGGCTCTCGCGGGGCCGCAGCATCAGACGGTGCGGACCGAAGCGGACCGGACGGTGGAAGCGGTAGGTCGTCGTGTGGCGAATCGTGAGGTCGATCAACGGTCGGTCCGTTCTGCCGGCGCGCGGCAAATGCGTCGGCCCGGCGGAGCCGGGCTTCAGCGTCGCTCGGGGTCGGCGTCGGTTCGGCTTGAACGCAGGTTCGGCGCGGACGCCGGTTGCCGCCGGCCCTTTCGCCAGGAGCAGTCGCCATCATCCTAACTCCTCTTTGTATATAAGAAGGTGGCGACGCAGATGTCAGCGGTGCGGACGCAATTCTTTCCGCCGTGGCCTCGCGCACCGATCTTCTGCGCGAAGTGGTGGAGCCGATCGCAAGGTGCATGGATTTCTTGGGGTCAACGGCAGCTTCTATCGCCTTCGGCGCACGGAGAGCATCGGCCGCCGGCCCGGGGACCCCGCCGGGCTTCGTCGTTTCGATCAAGGTCCCCGGCGCGCGAACGGCACCTCGATGAATTCGGCATCGAGCGGCGGCGGGCCGGAGCCTGCCAAATCGGAGGGCGTCGCGACCCGGTAGACGCGCAGCATCCCCGCCGCCGCTGCCGACACGGCCAACCGCCCGACCGCCGGGATCTCAGCGGTCCAGCTCCGCCAGGTGCCGGGCGCGTCGAATCCGAGGATGCGGAGCGGGTGGAGGCCGCACGCAATCGTCTGCGGGGGCCGCGACAGGCCCTCCCCAGTGGCTTTGATAAGGCTTTCCTTGAGCGTCCAGAGTGCGAAGAAGGTCTCGGTGCGGGCGGCGGCATCGCCGGCGCAAAGCGCCGCCAGCTCGACGGGCGTACAGAAGACCTCGGCGGTCTGGACCGTAGCGAGCGCCGGCACAAGGGCCTCCGCGTCCACGCCCACCTCCCGTCCCCACGCCACCGCCACGGCGACGAGGCCCGCGGCATGGGTCAGGCTAAAATGCAGGTCGGCCGGGGCTTCGGGCGCGGGCTTGCCATGGCGTCCGATGCGAAACCGCCACGCGGCGGGAGCGACGGCGGCATGCGCCCGCGTCAAAGCGAGGCGACAGAGGCCGTGCGCGACGGAGAAGTCGCGCCGCGCCCCGCCGGGCAGGCGCGCGGCGCGCTGCCGCTCCTCTTGGTCCAGGAGCGCGGCGAAGCCCGCCTCCGCGTCCGGCGCGAGCGCCGCGGTGGCCGTCACATAGAGATCGATCGGCGGCACCGAAGCGCCTTCGGCCGGCGGCGTCACAACGTGATCGCCCCCACGGCGAGCGCCCAGCCGGCGACCAACGCGCACAGCAGGATCGCGGCGGCCGCCGCCGCTTCCGCAACTGAAAACAGGCCGAGCCGCCGCCCCCGCCCCATGGCGACGAACAGCACGGTCCCCGGCGCGAAGATGATGCAGGAGAGCAGCAGCATCTTGATCCCGCCCGCATAGATCATGCCCGCGGCGCTGATCGTCGCGAGCACGCCGACCAGAAGGTCGCGCCGCTTCTCGCGCCGTTCGTCCCGATAGGTCTCGCCGGTCCAGGCGAGTTTCAATCCGTAGGCGGCCACGAACAGATAGGGGATGAGGGCCGTGACGCTGGTGAGTTCGACGAAGAAGCGGAAGGCGGATTCCGCGAACAGTGTCAGAAGCAGGAAAAATTGCGCCGTGACGGTTGTGAGCCAGATGGCGGCGGAGGGCGCGCCGGCCGCATTCATGCGCCCGAGGAAGGCCGGCATGACGCCGTGACGCGCCGCCGCCGACAGGACTTCCGCCGCGAGCAGGGACCAGGCGAGGAAGGCGCCGAGCACCGAGATGAGGACGCCGAGGCTGATGAAGACGCGCCCGGTCTCGCCGATGATCGCCGCGAGGACTCCCGCGACCGAGGGGTCGTGCAGCGCCGCCAGCTCGGCCCGGGGCAGGATGCCGTAGGACAGGACGGTGACGAGCACGAACAGAGCGAGCACGCCGAGGAAGCCGATCACCGTCGCCCGGCCGACATCCTCGCGCCGCCGGGCCAGCCGGGAATAGACGCTGGCCCCCTCGATGCCCAAAAAGACGAACACGACGATGAGCATGGTCCGGCGCACCTGCTCCAGAATGTCCTGGGGCGCGACGCGCTCTCCGCCGAGAAAATTCTGGGCCATCAGGTCGCCGCGCAGCGCGACCAGGACGATGACCAGAAACAGAGCCAAGGGCAGCAGCTTGGCGAGGGTGACGATGGTGTTGATCGCCGCCGCCTCCTTCACGCCGCGCAGCAGCATGACGTGAAAACCCCACAACAGGGCCGAGGCGCCGATCAGAGCCGGCACCGTGTCACCCGCGCCGAAGGCGGGCAGGAAGGCGCCCAGCGTCGACATGACGAGGACGAGAAACGCGACATTGCCGAGAAATGCGCTGGCCCAATAGCTGAGCGCCGCGATGAAGCCGGCATAGGCGCCGAACCCGACGAGGGCATAGGCGTAGATCCCGGCATCGATATCGGGCCGGCGCTGCGCCAGGGTCTGGAACACGAAGACCAACATCAGCATGCCGGTGCCGGCGATCGCCCAGGCGATCAGCGCGCCGAGGATCCCGGTCGCCTCGCCGAAGGCCTGCGGCAAGGAGAAGATGCCGCCACCGACCATGGATCCGACGACCAGGCAGGAGAGCGCGGCGAGCGACAGGGTGCCGGCGCGCGCGCCGCCGGCCGGCGCGGAGGCGTCCGGCGTGCCGGTGGGGGCGCCTGGCGGGGCGCCAGGCGAGGTCGTCATCGGCGCGGCTCCGGCCGGTGTGGGCGGCGTCTCACTGAGCGAGCGGCTGAGCGGGTGCGCCGGTCCAGCGGGTATGCGGGGGGATCGCCTCGCCCTTCATGACGATGGTGAGCACCCCGAGTTCGGAGAAGGCCCCGACCTTGGTGTCGTATAGAACAGTCGTCAGGGCGCCGATGGAGACCCCGGTGCCGATGTCGATCTCGCCGATCTTCATAACCCGATCCTCGAACAGATGGGTCTGAAGATTGGACGTGGCGTTGATCGCCGCATAATCGCCGATCCGCACGCAGTCGAATTCGGTGATGTCGGTGCTGTCCATGAACACCCCTTTGCCGATCTTGGCGCCGAACAGGCGGAGCGCCCAGGGCAGCATGGGCGTGCCGCGGAACGAATCGAGCAGGATCCGACCGGCAGTGCCCCAATAGAGCGTCGTCATGGCCTCGGTGCGCAGCGCCCGCCAGGAATAGAGGCCGTGATTGCCGGGCTTGTAGGTTCCCATGAGCAGCCATTTGATGGCCAGGACCACCCCTGCGAGGACAAAGGAGCAGGCGACGCAGACGGCGATGAAGGTGGGCAGAAATTCACCCCAGCTTTCCGCCGCCTCGAGCGCGGGGAACAGCACATAGTCCGCCGCCACGGTGCCGACCAGGATGAAAAGCATGGTCGGCAGGGACGCCGCGAACAGCTCGAAGACCGCCCGCAGCGCGCGCCGCCACAGCGGCGGACGGAAGGTCTGGTTCACGTCCGCAGTGTCGAAGCGCTGGCGGCCGGGCAGACGGATCGGCGGGCTGCCGAAGCGGGTCTCGCCGGGCAGCATGGGCTCGTTCGCCGGCGGTTTGGACTTGATTCCGATGAGGGCGCCGTCGGGGATACAGGCACCGGGCGGAAGGACGGAATCGTTGCCGATGAAGGCCTGATTGCCGACGCGCACCATCTTGGTGGTCATCCAGCCGCGCCGCACGTCCTCGTCACCAAGCGTCACCTCATCCGCGACAAAGCACTTTTCGCCGACCACGATGGTGTCGTACCGGCCGGCAAAATTGGTGGCGATCTCCGTTTCGCGGCCGATCTTCGCCCCCATCATGCGATACCAGGAGCGCATATAGATGGTGGAGAACAGCGAAGAGAGGCTTTCCAGCATCACTTCGGCGGCGAGCGCCACGGTCCATTTGCGGATATAGAAGCCGGAATAGATCGAACAGGTACCGGCGGGGGCGCGGGGCAGCACGATCCAGCGGATCGCCGTCACCAGCATCACCGTGCCGAACATCATGATCATGGCGGTCGGCCAGGCCAGGATGGGCAGGTACCATTGGAAGCCCGTGATCTGCTGGAACAGGTCGTCATACCGGTCGAAGACGTAGAAGGCCGGAAAGATGGGCAGCAGGCTGATCGCCGGCATGGCGATCAGCAAGAAGCCGTAATAGAGCGTGTGCAGCGCCTGCACGGAGGCGGACGGTTCGGGCGCATAATCGGGCCAGGTGGACGGATCCACCGTGCCCGCCTTCGCGGCGGGCGAACCGTCCCACACCTCATAGGCCGGTACGCGCGTGCCGGGCAGCAGTGCGGTGAGGTCGGCCAGCTCGGCGCCCTCCTCCACCACGGTATCGTGGGCCAGGGCGCAGGACGTGCCGATATAGGCGTCCTTGCCGATCACCACCCGTCCGATGACCAATTCGTTGCCGATCACTTCGGCGTTGCCGATGCTTACCTTGGCCCCGATGGTGACGTCGTCGCCGATCTCCATAAGGTCGATGGCGCCGGCATGCAGGCCGCTGATGGTGACGCGCTTGCCCACCTTCGCGCCCAACAGGCGCATGGTCGAGGCTGCGAGGGGGGTGCCCTGCATCAGCCCGAGATGGGTGAATTCCACCAATTGGCGGGCGAGCCACCAGCGGAAGAAATAGAAGCCCCACAGCGGATAGCGTCCGGGCGTCGCGCGCCACAGGACAAGGCGCTTGCCGACGATGCCGAGAATGCTGATGCCCAGCGTCACCAGCATGTAGACGCCCATCAGCTGGATCACTTCGTACCAGTGGATCGTCTCATCCGCCGTGATCATCTGGTAGGTCACGTAGATGGTCAGCCACGGGCCGGTCAGCGCCAGCAGCAGGAGCGGCATGCAGACCAGTTGCGCCGCGCCGCAGAGGACGCGCCGCAGCAGAGGCGGCGGTGTGAAGGAGAGATCGAGGCGCTTGCGCGGACCGCTGATCCTTTCGCGCTCGTCGAGCTGGGCGGCGATCGCGCGCAGCGTCCGGAGGCTGTAGAGGTCTTCGAGCGTGATGCTGGGCAGGTCGGGATTGGCGCGCACGGTCGCGAGGAAGGTGGCGGCGAGGAGCGAGTGGCCGCCGAGATCGGCGAAGAAGTCCGCGTCGAACGGGATGGCCTGCCCCGGGAACAGGGGCTTGGCCGCCGCGAGCAGCGCCGCTTCGGTGGCGGTCTCGGGCTCTTCCTGCTGCTCGGCCTCGCTCGGCGCGCTCAAAGGCGCCACCTTCAACGTCTTGCGGTCGGCCTTGCCGGAGGTGAGGCGCGGCAGAACCGCCATCTCCTCGAAATGCGAGGGCACCATGTAAGGCGGCAGGGTCGCCTTCAGCGCGGCGCGGATCTGCGGCCGGTCCAGCGACTTTCCGGCGTCCGGCACGACGAAGGCGACCAGCCGGTCGATGCCGTCGTCCCGCCGCAGCACCACGGTCGCCTGGGCGATGCCCGGCAGGTCCGACAGGCGCGCCTCGATCTCGCCCAGCTCCATGCGGAAGCCGCGCAGCTTCACCTGATCGTCGATCCGGCCGTGGAACAGGATCCGTCCGTCCTCGGTGAGGCTCACCGCATCGCCGGATCGATAGAGCACCGGATCGCCGGCAGCGGCCCCGAAGGGATTGGCGATGAACTTTTCCGCGGTCAGCTCGGGCCGCTTGAGATAGCCGCGCGCGACGCCCGGGCCGCCGATCAGGAGTTCGCCCTCAACGCCTGGCGGCAGGAGCTGCATCTGCTCGTCCACGACATAGCAGGTATAGTTCGGAATCGGCACGCCGATGGTCACGGGACCATCCACGGTGACCTCGTCCACCGTCGCGACGACGGTGGCTTCGGTCGGGCCGTAGGAATTGAAGACCGCGCGGCCGGGTCGGCACCAGCGCTGCTTGACCGAGGGCGGGCAGGCTTCGCCGCCCAGGATGATGATGCGCAGCGAAGGCACGTCCTGCGGCATCATCGCCAGAAGGGTCGGCACCGTATCGAGCACCGAAATGCCGGCCCCTGCCATCAGGGCCGGAAGCTTCTCCACCTCGCCCAGCACGCGCGACGAGGCGACCCAGAGCGTCGCCCCCACGAGATAGGGGATGAAGATCTCCTCCAGCGACAGGTCGAAGGCGACCGAGGCGCCCTGGAAGACCACGTCGTCCCCGGTCATGCCGTAGACCGCATTGGTCGAGCGCAGGCAGTGGCAGATGTTGCGGTGCTCGATGACGATGCCCTTGGGCTTGCCGGTCGAGCCCGACGTGTAGATGGCGTAGGCCGGATCGGCCGGCGTCACGCCATCCGCGCGCAGGTCGAGCGGCCCGCCCTCCCCGCCCTCGGCGAGAAGCGCCTGGCAGGCCACCGCCGCCGCCGGCAGCGGGCGGTCGAGCTTGCCGGCGGTGGTGGCGTCGATGATGACGACCTGCGCCTCGCAGTCCTGCAGGCATTCGCCGATCCGCTCGGGCGGCGCATCCATGTCGAAGGGAATATAGGCGGCGCCGCTCTTGAGGATTCCGAGCAGCGCCACGTGCAGGTCGAGCGAGCGCGACATCCACAGGCCGACGAACTGTCCCGGCCGGACACCGCGCGTCCGCAGCGCCCGCGCCACCCGGTCGGCGCGCGCATCGAGTTCGGCATAGGTGACGCGTTCGGTCCCGAAGACGATCGCCGTGTGGTCAGGAACCCGGCGCGCCGTCGCCACGAAGATTTCGGGAAGAAGCTCATCCCGTAGCAATGCGGGATCCTGGACCCCGAGGAGCGCACCCGTCCGGATTCCAGCGGTCGAAACATTCATGAACCTATCCCCCGCTCAAGCCATGGCGACATGCGCGGTGACATCTCGCGCGCCGACGCCGTCGGCCTGCCCCCAAATCGCTGCCGTCACCAATGTCTCAGCTTCAACAATCTTCCAGCGTCAATCCCGTCTCGCTTCGACCATGTCTCGGCACAGACCCCGCTGTCGCCCGAACGCCCCTCGCGCTCGCGCAGACCACGCGTTTCTAGTATATCACCCTCGCCAGCCTGAAAACATCGATATATTCATACACGTATCTTACACTTTCTTACATTTCTCAGATCTGCTTGCGCTTGAATCCCTTCGAAACTTAAGCTTGATGGTAATAAACGACCAGCACGCACCCGTTGAGCGTGCAGCCTCGACGGGACACCGCGCCCCCGGTGGCCCATGGTCTCGACCGGCGCGGTTCAGCCCGCGGGATCGCGATGCCCCTCCCCGCGTGACACGACGACCGGACCGGGGCTCGAAAAGCGGGCCAGGGCCAGCCGGGCGCGATCGGGCCACGACGGCGTGGCGGGCAGGCCGCGCGGCCGACCCGATGAGACCCGATCCAATCACCCTGAATGGCTTATCGGTGACCCCGTCTCCGTCTCCTTGCCCGCGGATGCATAGGCCGATCGAAGTGGAATGCATCGATCGGCATAAGCCTTAACGGCCCAGCCATCCCAGGATCACTCCCGAAAGAACGTGGCCGAGCAGCGCCGACGCCCCCGTGACGAGTGTTCCCCAGGCGAGATCGGCCATGGTGACCAGAACGGGCCACCCCTTCAGCGTCGCCTGATTTGTGAGGTCGTAGGTGGCATAGGCGACGAAGCCGAGCACGGCGCCGCGCAGCAGAGCGGTGCTCCATTGTCCGGACTGGGCGGCGGGCTCGACCGCGAAGAACACGATGCCCGCCACGTAGATCAGATAGAACAGCACCGCCGGCGCCATATTGAACGGCTGCTGCAGCATGGGTCCCAGCGCAGGGAGATAGAGCACCCGCCCCATCACCGTCAGCCAGACCGCGTCGAGCGCCAGGAAGACGAGGCCGGTGCTGACATAGGAGATCGCAATTCGTGTCATGTCGCTTCGCCGAGGGTTGAGGCGTCTCTGTACGCGCCCGCCCCACCTTTGGATCGCTCCGTCTGGCGACGGCGCATGGGAGCCGGCATCGGATCGGCCGGGGCAAAATCTCGCATGGCCTCCCGACATGGCGGCGCGGGCTGCCGGCCCCGATCGCGCGAAGGTCCCGGCGCGGCCGATCATCGCGCGCAAGGGGCGAACACGGACGGGCCGCCAGGGGACCGCGCGCTACGACCACAGGCTGCAAATCCCGGCACGGGTCATGCCGGAATGCCGACACGCACCGCCCGCTTGTCCATCCCTGCGCGGCTGCGATTGTCAGCGGGCGAACGATGAGGTAGACGAGGATCAGAAACACGCACCCGTAGCTCAGCTGGATAGAGCGTTGCCCTCCGAAGGCAAAGGTCGCACGTTCGAATCGTGCCGGGTGCGCCACTTCCGTAGAAAAGTGCGAACGCCGTTCGCCGCCGCTCCTACGGAGCTCTTCATTACCCCGGAATTTTCCAGGTCCGGTTGGCCTAGAAATGGGGAGCGCTTCATTGCCCCCTGGAGGCGGCCACCAGGCCGGTCCAACATCGGGGGCAGGCTCACCGCGCGGCGGCGCCGACATTGAGGTTGCCCACCGGAATGGAGGCGCGTTTTAGGTCCCGGCCGCCATGGACTGTCTGGCCAAGGCCCTGCCGTCATCCACCATATCAAGGATGAAGGCAGAGCCGCGTTGCTCATCAGGTCTGCAAGGCCCAATCCGCGACCTGCCAGCCCAACTGTCCCCGGTCGGAGACGATGCGGCCGAGCCCGGGGAAGGCCATATGGGTTGAGGCGATCAGCGCGCCTTCTGAAGCGGCAAGCGGGAAAAAGCGGTCACGCATCGTCTTCGCTGCCAGGCGGTCCTGCTCGAACAGAAAGCCCACATCGGTCGCGCCCGGATGCACCACCGGGAACACCATGTCCGACACCATGATGAGGCTCTGACCTGAATCCGCGATCCTTACGCCGATGTGGCCGGGCGTGTGGCCGGTGAGGTCGACGATGGAGATGCCGCGCGCGATCTCGCGTTGGCCGTCGATCGCTTGCAGGCGCGGATACAGCCGCACGACCTCCGCCGACATCTGAAAGCTGGGCTGGAGATAGTCGGGGGCACCGCTGCGCTTCGCCGGATCGGTCCAATAGGCGATGTCGCGGCGGTCGATAAACACATCCGCATTGGGATAGTTGGCCTGCCCGCCGACAACCAGACCGCCCAAATGGTCTTGGTGCATGTGCGTCACGATCACCGCGTCGATCTGGTCGCGGCGCAGGCCGACCGCAGCGAGCGCCTTCGGCAACGCGCCCGTCTGGCCGATCGAGCCAGCGGGCCCGGTATCGAGCAGGATCTTGCGGTCACCATCCTCGATCAGAAACTGGTTGAACAAGAAGCGCACGCCACTCGGCCGTGCCACGAACTGCGCCACCGCGGCCTGTTCCACCTGGGCGGCGGTTCGGCCGGGGAAGTAGGTGTACGGCATGTCCGCATAGCCGTCGGTGAGTGCGGTCACCGTGAACCGGCCGACTTTAATCTGCGCGAGGGGCGTTACATTGGCGACCGCAGGGGACGCCGCCAAGCCGGGCGTGCCGGTGATCAGCGGCAGAAGCCCGCCTCCGATGAGACCACTCCCCAGCAGACCGCCCCCGAAAAGGCCGAGCGGAAGACCGCCTGCGAAGGCGCGGCGAGACAGTTGCGTCATGATCTTTCTCCATGCGTTCGAATGGGCAGGGTGGGGGCCGAAGCGTGCGCCATCTCAAAATGCCCAGCAGGAGCAGCCGAGCGCGCCCCAGAAGGCGCCCTCGTCCCGGGTTGGCGCCGAAGCGCGCAGCGCTGCCGCGTGGCGATGACCATGGACGCCGCATGCGCTGTCGCAGCCGCACCCCGACATGAGGGCGTATTTTCGGTCGTCGACGGTCGCGCGCTTCTGGTAGCCGCCGAAGGTCCGCACAGGCGACCAGTCCGGCATGGCGGGCGGCAGCGGCGGGCTTAATCGGGCATAGTCGCCCGCGCCGAACACGACCTTCCCGCCGAGCAGCGTCAGCACGCTCTCGACGTCCTGGATCTCGTCCTCCGGCACGTTCATGTAGTCGCGGTCGAGAACCACAAGGTCGGCCAACTGACCGGCCGCGATCTGGCCTTTCTTGCCGTCTTCTGTCGAGAACCAAGTGTTGGCGTGGGTCCAGAGCCGGAGCGCCGTCTCCCGGTCGAGCAAATTTCGCTGCGGATAGAGCCTCAGGCCACCGAGTGTCTTGCCGGTGACCAGCCAGGCGAGCGAGACCCAGGGGTTGTAGCTGGCGACGCGGGTTGCGTCGGTACCCGCACCGACCTTCACGCCGGCTTCCAGCATGCGGGCGACCGGCGGGCTGCGTTCGGCCGCCCGGGCGCCGTAGCGCTCGACGAAATCCTCGCCCTGAAACGCCATGCGATGCTGAACGGCAATGCCGCCGCCGAGCGCCGCGATTCTGTCGATATTGCGGTCGCTGATGGTCTCGCAATGGTCGAAGAACCAGTGCAGCCCCTCCAGCGGCACATCGCGATTGACCCTCTCGAACACGTTGAGCGCGCGGGTGATGGTCTCGTCATAGGTCGCATGCAGACGCCAGGGCCAGCGCTGCTCGGCAAGCAGGCGCACGACGGGCTCGAGGTCGCTCTCCATCGACGGCGGCATCTCGGGCCGCTCCACCTTGAAGTCCTCGAAATCGGCGGCGGAGTAGACCAGCATCTCGCCGGCGCCGTTGTGGCGGTAAAGGTCGTCGCCCTGTCCTGGTTTGACCTGTTTGGCCCAGCCCGCGAAATCTGCCAGTTCGTTCTTCGGCTTCTGGGTGAAGAGGTTATAGGCAAGCCGCAGCGTCAGCTCGCCGTCGGCATGCAACTTCTCGATGATGGCGTAGTCGTCGGGATAGTTCTGATAGCCGCCACCGGCATCGATGATGCTGGTCACGCCGAGCCGGTTCATCTCGCGCATGAAGTGGCGCGTCGAGTTGAGCTGATATTCGGGCGGGAGCCTTGGCCCCTTGGCAAGCGTCGCATAGAGGATCGTCGCGTTGGGCTTGGCCAGCAGCAGTCCGGTCGGACTGCCGTCATTGTCCCTGATGATCTCGCCGCCGGGCGGGTTGGGCGTGTCCTTCGTGTAGCCGGCAGCGCGCAGCGCGGCGCCGTTCAGCAAGGCGCGGTCGTAGAGGTGCAGAATGAAGACGGGCGTCTCGGGCGCGATCGCGTTGATCTCGTCGAGCGTGGGCAGGCGCTTTTCGGCGAACTGATGCTCCGTGAAGCCGCCGACGACACGCACCCATTGCGGCGGGGGTGTTACGGCGACCTGCTTCCGCAGCATCTCCATGGCGCGCGCGAGCGAGCGAACGCCGTCCCAGCGCAACTCCATGTTGTAGTTCAGACCGCCGCGGATGATGTGCATGTGGCTGTCGATCAGGCCGGGCACGGCGCGGCGGCCGCCAAGATCGAGCGTCCGCGTCGTGGGGCCGGCGAGCGCCTGCATCTCGGCGCGCGTGCCGACGTCAAGGAAGCGGCCATCGGCAATGGCCACCGCCTCGGGATTGGGGTTGCTCCGATCCAGCGTCGTGAAGCGGCCGTTGACGAGAATGAGGTCGGCGGTCATGCGCGGACTCCGAATCGAAAGGTCTGGGCGGGGGCGCCTGCACCCAACACAGCGCTTAGCGCGCCGGCACATCCGCCGAGCGTGGCCGGCCGGCCGGCCGGGTTCATGCCGATGTGCCCCCGTCGCGGGAAACGGCCTTGTCGTCGGCGCGCGCTGGAAGGGCACCAAAGACATGTTCGCCGCATTCGTGCTTCAGCCAGCCAAGGCTCAAGGCCTCGCCGCCGATCAGCCGCTTGGCGATCGGAACGATCTGCTCGCCGGCCAGAATGCCGAGCAGGCCGATCAACGCGATCACAGGCGGCGCCGGCGATCGTACATTGAGCAGGCTGTAGACGATGCCCACGACGAGACCGGCGCCGAGGGCCAGCAGATACGGTTTCATTGCGCTATCCCGCTGGGTTCGATGGACTCAAACATTTCGCCATTCCGAGATGAGATATCGTATTCGAACACAAAATGATCAAATCATACACGATCGTTATTTCATTATACCTGAGATCAATATCTATTTTCCGAAGATAGCGTGACCTACCGGAACGGAATTGACGAGTTAAGAAAGGTAAAATCCGCGCCAGGTTCGGAGCATTACGGGGGATATCCGGAGGCCGCATTCCGGCCGACGTGGTCATTGGTGGTGTTTCATCATCCCAACGTGCCAGCGGCACATCCCGAACGTTGGAGGCCCATCGCGGTCACTGCATTTCCCGCGCGAAGCCGGGCACATCGCGCGCCAGGGCGGCCAACATCGTTTTACCTCGCTTAACTCAGCCCCGACGCGCAGTTCAGGTACCTATCGCTCAGGGTGGCGACCGTTATCCCCGACCGAACATGGCCAATAAGGGACGGCATTCATGACTGACATCAAATCCGGTCTTGCAACGAGGACGGTCGCCCAAGCCGGCGGCGCAGCGGTTTCGATCGTCCTCGTGCACGGTGCTTTCGTCGATGGGTCGGGGTGGAAGATGGTCCACGATATCCTGACAAGCCGGGGCTACGATGTCCTGGTTGTCCAGAATCCGACCATCACCCTGGAAGGCGATGTCGCTGCCACCGAGCGCGTGATCGCCATGGCCCAATATCCGGTCATCCTCGTCGGTCACAGCTATGGCGGCGCCGTCGTGACCGAGGCGGGCGACAATCCAAAGGTCAAGGCGATCGTCTACATTGCAGCCTTCGCGCCGGACGCCGGCGAGTCAGTCGCCTCGCTGGCCGAACAGCCGACTGCGCCAGGCGAGGCCAAGGCGCCCCTCTTGCCGCCGCAGGATGGCTACCTGATCGTCGACCCGGCCAAGTTCCCCGCCGCATTCGCCGCAGACGTCTCTGCAGAGACGACCCGCTTTATGGCTGCTGCACAGGTGCCTTGGGGCCTCGGCGCCGTCACAGCGCCCGTCGGTCGTGTCGGTTGGAAAACGAAGCCAACGTTTTACATGCTCGCCGCGGGCGATCTGATGATTCCACCGAGCGCGCAGCGCCGGATGGCAGAACGAATCGGCGCATCGCTGGTCGAGATTAAGAGCAGCCATGCGGTCATGCTCGCCTACCCCCAGGACGTCAGCGATTTCATCGAGAATGCTGCGGGAGCAGCCAAATAGACAACCCCGTTTTAGATAATTGAAAATCCAGGAGACTGACCATGGCACCTTCATCGTCCAACAAATCGAGCGTGCTCCCGACGGGTGGTGGCGCGGCGCTCATGGACCCTTCCGACACTCTGGTCCTTTTGCTCGATCATCAATCCGGGCTGTTTCAAACGGTCAAGGATATCCCGGTTGCCGACCTGCGGCGCAACGTGGAAATGATCGCCAAACTGTGCACGCTGCTGAACATTCCGGTGGTCACGACCGCCTCTGAACCCTCCGGCAGCAATGGCCCGCTCATGCCGGAAATTCACCAGTACGCCCCTCACGCGGTGTATGTCCCACGTAAAGGCGAAGTGAACGCATGGGACAATGCCGACTTCGTGGCCCACGTCGAATCGACAGGCCGAAAGACACTCGTCATGGCCGGCGTCTGGACCAGTGTTTGCGTGATGTTTCCCGCGCTCGATGCGCGCGTTGCCGGTTATGATGTCTTTGCGGTGATCGATGCGTCGGGAGATCCCAGTGAAATGGTGTCTCGCACATCGCTCGCCCGCTTCGTGCAGGGCGGCGTCAAGCCCACCTCAACCAATGCGCTCCTGTCGGAACTTCACCGCACCTGGGCGCGTCCCGAGGCGGCCAGCCTCGCCCAGCTCTACGGTCTCGTCGCGCCCAACTATGCAGCGGTGATGGAGAGCTATCAGAGAGCCCAGGAAGCGGTAAAGAAGGCGGTGTAGCATATCCGGGCGCCGGCGGACGCCATGCGTCTGGCGGCTTTCGCGTGCGTTGCGGGCAGGCCGACGAAAGATATTGCTTCGTCGTCCATGTCCGCGACGCCCGCTCCCTCGCAGAAGCCGATAGGGGAGCAGAAGAATGGGTCACGGATTCATGGACATCGCGCTGACGCCGAGTGTCCTTGCTGCACAGAAGGAAATGCACGCGGACCATCTGTGGACCCAATATAAGGGGCATCGTGAATTCACGCGCTTTACGGCGGACGAGGCGGCCTTCATCGCCGAGCGTGACAGCTTCTATATCGCCACGGCCTCCGAATCCGGCTGGCCGTATGTTCAGCACCGCGGGGGACCTGCTGGCTTCCTCAAGATGATCGATGATCGCACGCTCGCGTTCATCGATTATCGCGGTAATCGGCAGTACATCAGCACGGGCAATCTGATTGCGAATGACCGGGCCTGCCTCATCCTGGTGGATTATCCTCGGCGCGCGCGTCTCAAGATCTATGGGCGCGTCGAAAAGCTGGGGCTCGAGTCGGACCCGCCGCTGACCGACCGGGCTACAGACAAGGAATATGGGGCGAAACCGGAGCGGATTTTCCGGTTGCGCCTGGAAGCGTTCGACTGGAACTGCCCGCAACATATCACGCCGCGCTACACCGAGCGCCAGATCGCCGACGCATTTGCACCGCTTCGCGCGCGTGTCTCTGACTTGGAGCGGGAGAACGCTTTGTTGCGCGGCCAGCTCGAACGCCGCGGTGAGGCATGATGGCTCCCGAGGCGCCAGCGTGTGCCGTGCCTTATCCGCGACGGCGTGGAGCCCGCAGGTCCGGCTGCCCGGGGGTGAGAGGACAGCGTGGGCATGCCATCGTGTTTTTCACGCCATGCAATCCTCGGTCGGCCTTTTGAACGGCGAAAGAATGTGCCGCGCGTGATGCTTCACCGCGCGGTCCTGCTCGCCCACATCCGCAAGCTGTTTCGTCGCGTATTCGCGCGTGGTTTCAAGCAACCGATAGTTAAGCGCTCCGCCTCTGTATTCCGCGCAAACAATTGATCTCTGGGTCAGTCTTTCAAGAGCATCTATGGTCTGCGACGCATCAAGCTCGGCAATTTCCGCCATAACGACCGCGTCTTGGAGGTGAAAGACACCCGCAAATACTGCGAGTATTCGAAACAGAGCCGCCTCTGCATCCGATAGCAGCCGATAACTCCAGTCGAGCGTCGAAAACAATGTTTGCTGCCGCATAGGCGCCGTTCGCTCTCCATTGATCAAAAGAAATCTTTGCCCCAGCATAGCCGCGAGCGTCGGAATGCCGAAAACTCTCACCTTGCTGGCGGCCAAATTGATGGCGAGCGGGATGCCGTCGAGGCGTCGACAAATAGACGAAACGAGCGGCGCGTCTCGATCGTCCAGGACGTAGAATCCATGTTCCTGCGCGCGCGCGATGAACAATTGAACCGCGCCGAAATCGAGCGCTTCTCGCGCTGTAATGTCCGGCTTTGTCCAAGGCGTTTCGAGGGTGGGCAGCCGGTGTACCAGTTCTGATCTCGCCCTCAGCGGTTCCCGACTGGTGGCGAGAAGGCTGAGCATGGGCAGGGCGTCCAGCAGATGATCAGCTATGGTGGTCATCGTGGGCAACAAATGCTCGCAGCCATCAAAGATCAAAAGCACGTTTCGGCCTTTGAGGCAGTCGATGATTTCACGGAAAGAATTTTGTTCGGCATCTAGAGCTGCCGCGATGGCAGCCGGCGCATTTTGCGGGTCGCCGACGGTCGACAGATCGACGAACAATACCCCGTCGGAATAGTTGCGGACACGGTGGCCGACGGCAATTGCGACGCTCGTTTTACCTATGCCACCAGACCCGACGATCGTCACACAGCGAGCGCCGGCAAGTCGGCCGGCTATGCGCGAGATGTCGCCATCGCGGCCGATCGTGAGCGGAGCCTTGGGGAGCGTTTGTGCATAAGCCGAGGCCGGCCATGACGAAGATGCATGCTCGGTCGGCTCGATTGTTACCGGAGCGACAAATCGATAGCCGCGACCGGCTATGGTCGCGATGTAAGCGCTGGCGGCCCCTGCCCCGAGTGCACGCCGCAATGCAGAGACATTTACCTTGAGGTTGTCCTCATGGACGAACGTGTTGGGCCAAACGAATGCGATCAACTCGTTCTTGCTGATGATCTCACCGGCCCGCTGGACAAGCCGTATGAGAATATCGAGCGCCCTGCCGCCCAGCCGCACCGGCAAACCATTACGCGATAGAAGCTGCCGATTGGGTGCAAGCCGGTAGGGGCCGAAGACGTAGATATTTTTATCGGGTAGAGGACAGCTCGCTATCATGTCCATCCTGCGCCCCCATCAAGTGATCTGCCCGGATGGCCCCCAGGCGTGGCATTGAGGATCGTGGCAAGAGGGGCGGCTTATCTTTTCGGGACACGTCGCGGAGCTACCTTGCTGCCCCTCAAACATCGCCTTTTCGATGGACACGACGATTTAAGCCGCCCGATCTGCATGCCGCGCCCCAATCGAAACGATTCAAGCTCGCAATGCTACCTACGGTCGCCGGGATGTCTTCCTCCGCTTGCTAGGAAGTATGCCGCCCCTCATGCTGGCATCCTGGGCAAGAGCAAGACAGGACGAGGCTCGATGCCGAGTACGATTTCACAAATGCATTCGCTCCGGGCGGTTGCGAGCCGGATCAATTCCGGTGTCGATCTCCCCGGATTGTTGTTCGATCTCGTCAAGGCTGCATGCGACCACGGCGGCTGGAGCATGGGATCGATCATGGCGGTGGATGCGGCGCAGGGCTACGCTCACGTCTTCGTCCGTTATGATCCGAGCCTGCTGAAACGTCCGCTCGAAGACCGCTGGGAACTGGCGACGAGCCCGGCCCTTATCGCGCTGCAGACAGGAGAGCCGGTCTATATTCCTGACGCCCGCGCCACCGACGCATTCCCCGGATATCGACGCGAAGCCTACGAGCGCGATTATCACTCGGTTCTGGTGATGCCGCTCACGAGCGTGGATGCGGACGGCCGCCCGATGGTTCTCAGTCTCATTTCGCGTGCCCTCAAGCCCTTGCCGTCAGACGATCTCGCTTTCATGGGCATGATTGTCCACCTGGGGGCGATCGCGGTTGAGCGGGAGTATCGCATGCTGGCCGAGCGCCGTGCCGCGGACGAACAGCGCCGGGCGCTGCATGCACAGGGTGGCCTGCTGGAGGTGGTGCTGTCGGGAGGTTCGACCGAACAATTGGCGGCACGACTTCAGGAATTATTGTATTGCGCGGTTCTGGTAGTCGATTTCGGGGAAAACGGGCTGGTCGCCGCCGGTTCCCCGATCCCGCTGATCCTAGACGAAAAAGGGTGGCGTGATCTTCTCGCTGCGGGGCATGCCGACAGCGTCGTTGCGGCCGTGAGACAGGCCGCTGGGCGTGGCGAGACCAAACAGATCACCCTCGACCTGAATCATGCTGGCGGGGGACTTAAGCTCACCGCCGCAATCGAACCGTTGAGTGTCGACGGGCAGACTGTCGGCGCGCTTGTTCTCCTCGATGAAGAGCGCGGGGGCGATCTTCACAAGCTTATGCTGGAGAGCGCGAAATTCGCGTTGAGCGTCCAGATGATGCGCAGCGTCATCCAGTTCCGCTTCGAGGCGCGCACCCTGACGGAGCTTTTCTTCGAAATTGTCGAGCGACGCTGGCGCGATCCGGCGGATATCGCTCGGCGGGCGCGCCGTCTCGGCCTGCCGCTCTCGCGGCCGCTGCGCATGCTGGTCATCGACTTTCCCGGCGCCGCCAGCGGGGAGCGGGACGCCTCGCTCGATGCGCATCAGAGCGTCCTGCGGCTGGCGCGCCAGCATGGGCTGAGCAGCCACGTCATCGCGATCGGTACAGGTCTCGTCTGCCTCCTCCCGGAGCAGGCCGGCGACAACCGCGATCGGCTTGAGCGCTTCGCGCAGCGGCTGGCGGAGAGCCTGCGCCATGTCTTCAATGGGGACCCCATCGCCGTGATCGGCGGCATCTGTCTTGGGATCGAGGACTATTCCGGGGAATGGGAGCGGGCCTGGCGCATGGTGCGGATCGCCCGCAGCTTCCGCCGAAGCGGCGTCGTATCGGCTCTGGATTTCGGCCCCCTGCCGATGCTGATCGGCGCATCGGACTCGGCCGAGGTGCGCGCCTTCGTCGACGGCAGCATTGGAATGGTTGTCGCCCACGATCGCGCGCAGGGCACACCCTATCTCGAAACCCTGGCCGCCTATCTGCGGGCGGGGTGCCGCAGCCAGCCTTGCGCCGACGCGATGGGCCTACACGTCACCACGCTGCGCTACCGGCTGGCGCGGATAGAGGAATTATTCGGGATCAATGCGGATACGCCCGACCGCCGCTTTGCTCTTGAACTCGCCCTGAAGATGCACGGAGTGATTGACGGAAGCGCCATTCAGACGCCGTTAGGATGAAAATGATGACGCGCTTTACTCCGGTTCATAGGAAGCGCTCGGGGCAGCCGACATCCTAGCCTTCTCCTTTGGTGATACTCGAGAGGATCGGCAGACTGGCACCAGCGCCCGAAGAATCTGCCGCGATAGATCAAGTCTGCCGGTGGCTGGCCATCGGCCTCCTTCCCATCGGCGTCATGGCCTCCGCGGCGGCTTCGAGGTGATGCGCGCTTTATCGCGCTTGAAAGGCCGCTTCCCCCGCGATCGCTGACGCGCTCTCCCGCATCTCTGTACGGAGCCCATTCACATGAAGTTCGCTCTCTTCATGAATATGGAGCGGTTTTCGCCTGCGAATTCCATGCAGGACGTCATGGCTCACATGCGAACGATGGCCGTCATGGCCGATGAAGGCGGTTTCGAGACGCTATGGACCGCCGAGCACCACACCATCGAAAGCACGATCTCACCAAATCCTCTCCAGGTTCTGGTCCGGCTCGCTCAGCATACTGACCGGATCCGGCTCGGTACGGCGGCGCTTGTCGCGCCGTTCTGGAACCCCATCCGGCTCGCTGGCGAGGCGGCGCTCTGCGACCATCTCACCGGCGGAAGGCTTGAGTTCGGCATCGCGCGTGGCGCCTACCCCTATGAATTTGACCGCATGACCGGCGGTACAACCCCACGCGAGGGCACCCACTTCATGCGCGAGATCCTGCCGGCGGTGCTGAAGCTCTGGTCCGGCGACTATGCGCATAACGGGCATTACTGGCGGTTCCCACTCGCCACCTCGGTGCCGAAGCCGCTGCAAAAGCCGCATCCGCCCCTCTGGGTCGCGGCCCGCGATCCCGGAAGCTTCGACTGGGCGGTCGGGATCGGCGCCAACATCCTGTCAACGCCGCTCTCTGCTCCGGTGGCCGAAATCGGCGTGCTGGCGGAGAGGTTCCGCACAGCCTGCGCCGCCCACCCGGAACGGCTGCGGCCGAAATTCATGATGCAGCGGCGCACCTGCATCTACGACCGCAGCCAGGACTGGGAAAAGGCCGTCAGCTATATTGTCGACCACGGGCGCTATTTCGAGAACCTGATGCAGAACAGCGGAACGGTGACAAATGGCTTTCCCGAAGCCGTGCCGTTCAAGACCATGGCCGATCATGGCAAGTACGATCCCCCGGCGATCCGCGACAACCTGGTCTTCGGCACGCCGGATGAGGTCATTCCCAAGATCGAGGTGTACGAGGCCGCCGGCGTCGATCAGTTCTGCCTCGGCCTGTCCTTCAACTTGCCGTTCGAATTGCAGATCCGGACTCTGAGGCTGTTCATCGAAGAGGTGATGCCGCATTTCGCCGCCCGCGAGCGCGCGGTTGCGGCATCCCCTCCCGCCGCGGGTGGAGCGTGACAGGATCGGCCATCGCCTCGGCTGTTTCATGCCAGAGATTCGACTTCACGAGATGCTGAAGCCAACCGACTTTTCGCCGCTGCGCTGATGGCGTGGCTTTCCCGAAAAACGTACAAAGGCTTCAACCCCGAACGACAACCCGGAGGGGACCCGCGGTGAGCGAACGGCTGCGTATCGAAAACCTCTACAAGGTCTTCGGAAAGTACCCGTCTGACGCTCTGCGGATGCTGCGCGACGGTGGAACAAAAGATTTTGTCTTTGCAAAGCTCGGTCAGGTGGTCGGACTGAACGATGTTTCTCTCACCGTGCCGGGGGGCGTGATGTACATGGTCATGGGCCTGTCCGGATCCGGCAAGTCGACGTTGGCGCGCTGCATCAACCGGCTGAACGAGCCCAGCGCCGGGCGGGTCTTGCTGGATGGGGAAGCTGTTCTGGCGCTCGACGAGAAGGCGCTGCGCGAGGTCCGGCGAACCCGCATGTCGATGGTGTTCCAGCACTTTGCGCTGCTGCCCAACAAGCGGGTCATCGACAATGTGGAGTTCGGCCTGAAACTGCGCGGCATTCCCCCCGCGCAACGCCGTCGCCGGGCGGAGGAGCTATTGTCCCTCGTCGGGCTCGGGCGCTGGGGCCATCACATGCCACACGAGCTTTCCGGTGGCATGCGCCAGCGCGTGGGTCTCGCCCGGGCGCTGGCGACCGATGCCGACATCCTGATCATGGACGAGCCGTTCAGCGGGCTCGACCCGCTGATCCGCACGGAAATGCAGGACGAGTTGCTGCGCCTTCAGCGCACATTCAACAAGACCATCCTGTTCATCACCCACGACTTCCAGGAGGCGCTGAAGCTCGGCAGCCGGATCGCGATCATGTCGGAGGGCCGGATCGTGCGCGAAGGCACGCCCCAATCGATCGTGCTCGAGCCGGGCAGCGACTATGTCGCCGCATTTACACGCGAGATCGACCGGGGACGGCTGTTCGATGCGCGTTCGGTAATGAAGGCGCCCGCGGTGCTCTGGCGCGGACCGGCAGGAACCGTGGTCGGGGGCGATGGAGGCGGTTTTCTGCTGGACGCGTGTGAACGCGTCGTCGCGGGCTTGGCCGGCAGAGAAATCAGCCTGCTGCGAGAAACGGGTGAACTGTCGGCACGGCGCGGCTCCTATGTCTGCGTGCCCGAGGCGGCCAAACTCGTCGAGGTGGCGCGCAGCTATCGCGCCGATCACACCGTCGGCGTCATTGATGATGCGGGTCGATTGGTCGGCGTCATCGGTGCCGAGCAGATTCTCGCCCGCATCGCCCATCTGCCGGCGTCGGGAGCAAAGTCATGATCAGGGCCGACGATCTGGCGATCTTCCCGATCGAACAGTGGATACAGGAGGGAGTGCGCTGGCTGGCCCTCAACCTGAGGCCGCTGTTTCAGGCGATAAAATCGCCGATCGAAGCTCTGCTGGGCCTCAGCGACTGGGTGCTGCAATCGATCCCGTTTCCAGCCATGGTCTTGATCGTCGGTCTCGTCGCGTGGCGCAGCGCGGGCGTGGGTGTTGCCGCGTTCAGCGTCGTATCGCAGATCGTGATTGCCATGCTCGGCGTTTGGGCCGAGGCGATGACGACCTTGTCGCTCATCGTCACGGCGATCGTATTCTGCGCGGTGATCGGCATTCCGATCGGCATTCTCTGCGCGCGCAGCGACCGGACCTGGAACATCGTTCGCCCGATCCTGGACATCATGCAGGCGACGCCGACCCTCGTTTACCTGGTGCCTGTGGTGATGCTGTTCGGCGTCGGCAGTGTGCCGGGAGAGGTCGCGGTCGTCACCGCGGCGGCCCCACCTTTGATCCGGTTCACCAATCTCGGCATCCGCATGGTTGAGCACGAGATCGTCGAGGCCGGACTGGCATTTGGAGCCGATCCACGTCAGTTGTTGTGGGAAATCCAGTTGCCGCTTGCGATACCCACCATTCTGGGTGGCCTGAACCAGACAGTCCTCACCGCGATGGTGATGTCGGTTGTCGTCGCGATGATCGGCGCCGAAGGTCTCGGCCTCGTCGTGTTGCAGGGCCTCGGACGACTGGATGTCGGCCGGGCTGCGGTGGGCGGCATCGCCATCGTCCTGCTCGCCATGATGCTCGACCGCATCACCCAGAAACTCGCCGAGCCGCAGCGCGGCCAGCGCACAGCGCTGGTTCAAGTGCTGATGCGCCTCATGCGCGGTGGTCGGCGCGAGGCGATTGCCGCGCAGACCGAAGCGGAGGAGAACCGTCAGGCGGCTTGAAGCCATCGTACCGAGTTTAAACCGCCGGTCGAAGGCTGCGGCACCGGAAACACCAAACCCCGTGGGGAATGCGATGATCAGCCTAAGGGCAAAGCATTTCGTCAGAAAAATCGCGATGGCCGCTCTCGGCGCCGTCATCTTGCAGGGACCTGTCTTCGCACAATCATTGCCGGGAAAGAGCAGGACCGTCCGCTACGCCCAGGGTGACAGCCTCGGCGCCAATTACGTCACCTCTCAGATCATCAGCCGGGCAATCCGGAGCCTCGGCTACCGGGTGAAGATGTCGACCCTCAATACGACGCTGTTCTTTCAGGCCGTTTCACAAGGCGATCTCGATCTCGCGACCGACATCAACATGCCGCAGCGCATGCCCGCCTTTCGGGCGGTCGAGACGCATGCGGAGATCATAGGTACGGGAATGATCCTCGGCGGCGGAATCAACGGGTATCTCATCGACAGGAAAACAGCGACCGCCTACGGCATCACAAGCCTGGCCCAGATGAAAGATCCGAGGCTCGCCACGCTTTTCGGCAAGGACGGCCGCGCCGATCTGATCAATTGTGATCCCGGCTGGAGTTGCGGCGATGTCGTGGATTTTCAGCTCGACCAATTCGGCCTCAAGCACACCGTCCGCTCCGTGCGCGGCAAATACGAAACTCTCATGGTCGAGGCGGTCGCACGGGTGAAGCGCGGCGAGCCGGCGTTCTTCTACGCCTGGAGTCCCTCTTGGGTGAACAGTGCGCTGATCCCGGGCGAGGATGTCGTCTGGCTCCCCACGCCGGAAGATGCGTTGCCGCCGAATGTGCCAAACCGCGGCTCGGCTCTGGTGCCCGGCGTGGCAGGATGCGCGGGCGGCGCCGATCCCTGCCGCATGGCTATGGCGTCCTGGAACTGGGCTTCTGTTGCCAACAAGCGGTTTATCGCAGCTAACCCGGCCATCAAGGCGCTGATCGAGCAGATCAAGTTCCCCCTCGAGACCTGGTCTGATTGGGAGTTCAACATCAACAAAAACGGCGCAAACAGCACGAATGTGAACCGCATGGCAGACGAGTGGATTTCGCAGAACAAGGGGACTTTCGATGGTTGGGTGGCGACGGCGAAAGCAGCGGCGTAGAATCCAACGTGTCCGCCAAACGGCCGGCCCGCCCCTCACTGCGGTCTTCCCGCGGTGCGCTTTACCGGTCCTCCTTTGGCGCTCGTGATTGATCCGAGACCATTTTCTGGGCTGCCGAAGCTGGGTTTCCGGCCTTTGTCACGGCGGTGGGCTGGCTGCGCCGCCGGGGTTCTGCAGCGCGTGAAGAATGCGCCTCTGGGCAAGCCCGAGAGCGTCCTCCCCTCCTTGCAGGAGCAGGCCCCGGCGAGGCGGTGGCGGACCTCGTCACGAAGCAATGCCGTCGCACACCGCGCGCCGGTCACGCCCGCAATGTCCGACACCCGAGCGCATCGCGCCCCGCGTTAAGCCCCCTACCCCGCCTTTTCCGCCGCGCGGGGATAGACGCAGCGGAAGCCGATATAGAGTGCGGCGAAGGCGGCGGGCTTCCATTGCATGGCCGCGGCGCGCATCTGGTCGGGGCCGTACCACCAGGAGCCGCCGGCGGTGAGCGCGGTGTCGCCTTGCCGGTCGGCGAGCCATTCCCAGGCATTCCCGCCCATGTCGCGCAGCCCGTTCACGCCGGTTTTCGTCGCTCCGGCCGGGGCCAGACGCGGCCAGGGATCCCCGCCGCTGCCATTGGCGCCGTCCGGCGTGGCGCCGGTGGGAAACGGATAGGTCTGTCCCGTGACGAATTCGGCGGGCGGCGCGGCCCGCCGCTCGACATAGGCCGCCTCGGTCCATTCCGCGCGCGTCGGCAGGCGGCCGCCGGCCCAGCGGCAATAGGCGTCGGCCTCGTACCAGGTGACGTGGACGGCGGGCAGAGCCGGGCTGTCCGGCGGCGCGCCGAACGGGGTGCGGAAGGTCCAGCCCGGCCGGCGCTCCCAGCCCGCGCCCCATTCGTGACCGCCGCCGTCTTGCTCCGCCGCCGTCGTCCGGCCCGTCGCCCGGGCGAAGCGGGCGAAGGCGGCGATCGTCACCTCGTCGGCATCGAAGACGAGGGCGCCAACCGGCAGGCGCGCATCGGCCGCCGCCGGCGCCGCAGAGAACGGCCCGGCGAAGAGGCTGGCGCAGAGGCCGGCGCGGATCGGGCCGGCGAGGCGGTCGGACATCCTCATCTCTCTCTCCCTTCGTCCCGTGCCCGCCCATGCCGGACGACGTCCCGGCCGGTGCGGCGCTGCTTCAGGATACGAGCGCCCGTGCCCCGAAACGCCGGTCTCCGCGAAATGTGATGGTCCAAACGAAAAGAGCCGCCCCGAAGGGCGGCTCAGACCGCTGACAAACCCCGTCGATTTTTCGGCGGGGTTTTTGTTTGGGTTGGGGCCGGTCGGTTTTTGGCTATGGCGTCGGTCGATTTTGGG
>NZ_SMAI01000007.1 GCF_004346185.1 Aquabacter spiritensis
ATCTCAAGAGCGGTCTGGGTCGGGCCGGGTTTCTTCAGCATACCCGAATGAATCAAAAACCCCCGGCTCGCGCCAGGGGTTTGTCAGCGGTCTGAAGCCCCGCATTGACGCGGGGCTTCCTGTTTCCAGCCAAATACAGACCCGGAGTACATCCGTCCGTTGCCTGCGTCGCCGTTTGCGTGGCGCCGAGGCCGGAGACAGACTTATGCCCCGGCATTGCGGCGGGATCGAGGCGCCTGCGCGATTTCCATGCCGCGCGGCCCGCGTCCCGGCATCCGCGCCGCCGCTTCCGTCCCGCGCGGACTTGTCCGGCCGGACTTGCCCCGCCGGACTTGCCCCGCACGGCCGGCGGCCCCACCTTCCGATGCCGACACGGCGCCGCCCGGGCGCGCCGCCCGCACCAAGGAGCCCTCCATGGCCGAGATTCCCGCCGCAATCCTCACCGGCCTCAGGGTCAATTTCCTGCATCCCGATGGCCTCGGCAGCGCACTCATCCTGGATGTCGCGACCGACGAAGGCGAGCAGCGCTTCGTCCTGCCGTGCAACCCGGCCCTCACCAGCACCGAAGTCGAAGAGATCGGCGACGTGCTGATGGCGGCGCTCGACCGGCTGATCGCGCCCTCCGACGAGGCCGACGCGGAAGCCTGACGCCTGCAAGCTTCGTCGTTGGCACAAAATGCGACCGCGAGCGTTGCTGAGGGAGACACAGCCACGAGGGCTCCATGATCCGCTCCGCCGCCACCGCCATCGCGCTCCTTTTCGTCGCCGCCGCGCCCGCCTTTGCCCAGACACCGATGCCGCAGCGCGCCCCCGGCGCGCCCGCGGCGCAGGCGCCGGCCGCACCGCAGCAGGACGCGCCGCCCGCTCCGGCGCCGACGGGATCGCCGCAGGTGCAGCCTTCGACACAGAGCCCGCCGCCCTCCCCCGCCGCCGCGGCGGCGGCGGCCAAGGTGGAAGCCGACGGCAAGGCGGAGACCGACCTCGTCCTCGCCTGCAAGCAGCGCGCGCTCTCGCTGCTCAAGCAACGCTCGCCATCGATCGAGGACATCTTCATCGACATGGACGGGATTACGGTCGCGAAGGCGGATCTCGCCGTCGAGGACACCAAGATCACCATGGTCGTCATGGGCGAGGCCTATATCCAGCGCGACCAGTCCGACAAGGTGCACCGCTTCCTCTGCCTCGCCGGGGAAGGGGGCAAAGTGCTGCTCACCTTCTTCACCCAGCGCTGATCCCGGCCGGCGCCGGACCGGTTTATTGCTGGGGGATGCAGCGGGGGGCGCCGGCGGCGGTTTCCGCAAGGCACGGGAGCCGCACCGTCACCTCGCGCACCAGGACGGCCTCGAGGCCGTTCTTCTTATACTCGCGAAAGGCCGGACAGGTCGCGGCCGTGGCCGGGCCGACGATGCCGGCAAAGCTGATCTGGGTCGGCGTGATCGCCACCGGGGCGTCGGAATCGTAAGCGCGCGTCAGCGCGACGCGCCGCGCGGCGAGGTCGTAGAGCGCGAGCGTCCGGTCCGGCCCTGTGCCCTGGTCGAGCACCAGGATGCTCCCGGCGAGGCCGAGCACGTAATCGGCATCGTCCGGCCCGCCCACCGCATAGTCCCCGGCCCGCTTCTGGAACCCGCACGGCCGGGTTTCCCCCGGCTTCAGACTCTGCACCAGGATGGTGCTGCCGACGCTGTCCGCCCGCTCCGCATAAACCACCTGGAGACCGGGCGCCGCCAGGCATTTCGGCCGGGGCGCGGCGGCCTCGGCGACGCCTCCGGCGAGGAGGACGAGGAGCAAAGACGCGATCGGACGGGACATCGGCATCGGGACCTCACGATTTGCGCGGCGCGCGGCGGACCAAAGCGGCCGGAAGCCAGAGCGTGGCGCCGATCACGGCGCCCGCGCGCTCTTGCCGGGTCATCACGCCGTCGCTCTGTGTGGCGAACTGCGCGACCAGACGCAACCGGGTCTCGATCCGGATGCCGCTCTCCCCCGTGGCCCGCTCCCCCGCATCGCGCCAGAACGCGATGGCCACATAGTCGCCGGGCGCGATCCCCTGCGGCTCGCCGTTGCGCACGGCCCGGCGGGTCGCCTCGACGCGGAGATGGCCGCCGCCGGGCGCCGCCTCGTTGAGACCGAGCGCGAGATCCAGCAGTGCGAGATCGAACCGCGCCGGGTCGACGAAGACGTCCAGCGAGCGCTCGGCATGTCCCTCGATCACTTCGATGGCCGGCCACATCGTGCCGAGCAACAACTTGCGCAGGCTGTCCAGGGCACTGTTCACATTGACGATGCGGGCATCGGCGGCGCGCGAGCGGGTGCCCACGATCAGCCGTTGTACCGTAAAGACGCCGTGGACTGCGCCTTCCAGCGCTTCCCGCAGACGCGCGTCCGGCGCCCCGGCGGCGGGCGGCGCGTCGTCCGGCACCAGCCGTCGGGCGAGGCCGAGCGCGGCGATGACGGTCGAGAGCACGGTGTCCGCGCCGCGCTCGGTGCGGCTCGCCGGCTCGCCCTCCGTCCGGGCCCGCTCGGCCACGCCGCGCATTTCCTGCGGCGGACCACCCGGTATGGCCGGTCGGGCCAGGATCAAGGCGCCACCGATGGTGAACAGGACGCCGGCACAGGCCGCGGCGACACCATAGCCAGCGAACCGCACCCGCCACCCCGCAAGCACATCGGCCTCGCTCACCGCATAGACCATGACCAGCGGCACATTGGGCAGCGCCCGGAACGCGGTGATGCTCGGCCGTGCATCGAGCATGCCCCTGCCCTCGACCAGGCCCGAATTCTGCCCCGCGGCGAGCGCCACGAGGGCGGGATCGGCGGTGGCATTGTCCGATCCCGTCCGGGGTTCCGGCGACTTGAAGATCAGGGTTCCGTCGCGCCGCATGAGAGCGGCGACCGCATGGGTGTCCGGAAGGAAGGCGCCACGATAGAGCGAATGGAAATATTCCGGAAAGATGGTGACGCCGAGCAGGCCGTGGAACGCGCCGTCCCGCTGCAGAGGCCGGCTTGCGGTGAACGCGATCGAGCGCGAGAACTGGCCGCGAAACGGGACCGAAAAGAACAGGCCGTCATGCCCGTTCTTGCCGGCGACGAAATATTCGCGGCTCTGGACATCGTAGGGCGGCATCGGGAAGGCCCGGCTCGACGCCGCGATGCTCCCCGCGCCGTCGACGACAAAGACCGATTCCAGCGCCGACAGACGACGGTTGATGCCCGAAAGCATGCGGTGCAGCTCGCCATCCGTGCGGATCTCGGTGAGCAGCCGGTCGGTGAGCGCGAATTCGATCTGCAACAGGGCGACGTCGACGGCGCCGAACACCTGGTCGGCATGCTCGGCGAGCGTATAGGCGTTCGCCATCGCGTCCTGCCGCGCCCGGCGCAGCGTCGTGTCGTAATCCAGCCAGGAGAGGATGCCGAACAGGACCAGCGGCGCGAGCGCACATGCGATGAGAATTGCACGCGTGCGAAACCCGCCCCGCTCCGACAGGGCTCGCCGAACGCGCGCGAAAGCCGTCCCCATGTCCGTCCCGCCCCCGAGAGACGCCAAAGCCGCACGATAGCAGGCTTCTACATCCCGCGGCTATGCTGACTACGCCAGGATCTATGCCCGCGCCGCGGCCAGAAAAAGGCCACGGACCCGGTCCCTGTCCAATTCCTCTATCCCCCATGCCCCGAAAAAATGCGGTCGAGGGCGGCGAGGAACTCGCTCGCCGCGTTCGGCAGACGGCGGCCGGCGAGCACCCCGACATCGAGCGTCGAGCGCAGCAAAGCGGGCTCCTGGAGCCCGACCTTGCAGACCAGCCCCTGCGCCAGTTCGCGCGTGCTCGATTGGCTCGACATCAGCGTCACCCCGGCGCCCGAGCGGGCGAAGCCGCGCAGCGCCTCGATCGAATTGGTTTCGAGCGCCGGCAGGATCGACACGCCGAGCCGCCGGCATTCATCGTCGATCAGCCGGCGGATGCCGAAGCCCGGCTCGGGCACGCCGAGCCGAAAGGGCAGGATTTCGCGGAACCGCACCGCGCCCCGGTCGGCGAGCGGATGGGCGGGATGGACCAGGGCGACCAGAGGGTCCGAGAAGCGCCGCACGAACCGCACCGCCGTATCCGGCTGCGCATTGAACGAGATGCCGATGTCCGCCAACCCCTCGCGCACCGCCGCCACCACGTCGTCGGTGCCGGTCGTGACCAAACGGAAGCTGATGCCGGGCAGCTTCTCGTGGAATTCGCCGATCAGCCGCGTCAGCATGTCGGCGACGATCCCCTCGACGGTGTAGACCCGCACCCGGCCGCGCCGCAGCCCGCGCAGCTCCTCGAGCTCGGTGCGCACCCGGTCGGATTCGAGCGCGATCGCCTGGGCATAGCGGGAATAGACCTCGCCGGCCGGGGTCAGGACCATGCCGCGCGGCCGACGCTCGAACAGCGGCATGCCGAGGCTCGCTTCGAGAGTCTGGATCTGCCGGCTCAGCGCCGACGGCGCGATGTTGAGCCGCTCGCTCGCCTCGCGGATCGAGGCGGCGCGCGCGACCTCGAGAAAATAGCGGACCTGGTTCAGGGACGACATGGCGGCATCCGGATGGCGCGAGGCGGCCCGCGGACAAGGGCGCGCCCTGCGTTGCCATTTTGCGAACAGCTTAGGCTGAAATTAGCGCTTGTCGCAACGCAGACCTGCCCTCACTCTTTTCCCACCTTCAGAGGAGAGACGCGCCATGCAAGCCGTCCGCACCGTTTTCGCCGCTGCGCTCGCGCTCGGCCTG
Organism: Aquabacter spiritensis; assembly: GCF_004346185.1. GTDB lineage: Bacteria > Pseudomonadota > Alphaproteobacteria > Rhizobiales > Xanthobacteraceae > Aquabacter > Aquabacter spiritensis. Next base: position 4,751 of record NZ_SMAI01000007.1, read on the forward strand.
TTCGCCTCCACGTCCGCCGTCCGTGCCCAGGACGTCATCAAGGTCGGCGCGCCGCTGCCGCTCACCGGCGCGCTGTCGCCGGAAGGGCTAAAGCAGCAGCGCGGCTACAATCTCTGGGCCGAGACCGCCAATGCCGCCGGCGGCATCAAGGTCGGCGGCAAGCCCTACAAGGTCGAGATCGTCTATGTCGATTATGCCTCGAACACGCCGCGCGCGGTCCAGGTGGCCGAGCGGCTGATCACCGAGGACAAGGCCAACTTCCTGTTCGCGCCGTTCGGCTCGGGCGCGGCCAAGGCGGCGAGCGGCGTGTCGGAGCGATACGGCATCCCGACCATCGCCGCGACCGCCTCCTCGCGCGAAGTCTACGACCAGGGCTACAAATTCCTGTTCGGCACCTTCACGCCCAACGAGACCCTGATCGATCCCCTGACCGAGATCGTCTCCAAGGGCGATCCCGCGGTGAAGCGCGTCGCGATCCTCGCCCGCAACGATCTGCTCACGCTGTCGCTCGCCAATCTCATGCAGGCCGCCGCCAAGGCGAAGGGCCTCGAAGTGGTGATGATGGAGCGCTACGCCATCGGCACGATGGACCACGCCTCCGCCATCACCCAGATGCGCGGCGCCAAGCCGGACTGGGTGTTCGCCACCGGCTACATCAACGACCTGATCCTGATCCGCAAGCAGATGGCCGACCAGGGCGTGAGCCCGAAGGTCCTGACCATGATCGCCGGCCCGGCCTATAAGGAATTCACCGAGGCGACCGGTCCGCTGGCGGAGAACGTCTCGAGCGCCTCCTGGTGGCATCCGGCGGTGCGCTACAAGGGCGTCGACCTGTTCGGCACGACGGAAGCGTTCAACGCGGCCTTCGAGAAGAAGTACAATGTCGTGCCCGATTATGCCGAGGCCTCCGCGGCGGCGGCCGGCGCGATCCTTCAGCTCGCGATCGAGAAGGCCGGCACGCTCGATCCCGCCAAGGTGCGCGACGCGCTCGCCGCGATGGACCTCGTCACCTTCTACGGCCCGGTCAAGTTCGGCCCGACCGGCCAGATCACCTCGCTCGAGCCGCCGGTGTTCCAGATCCAGGGCGGCAAGCCGGTCGTGGTGTTCCCGGCCGCGGTAAAGCAGGCCGACTTCATCTTCGGCAAATAGACCGGCATCGGACGGCCGCCGCGCGCACCGCGCCCTCCGGCGGCCGTCGCCCGACATCGCCGGGCCTGTCCGTCCGGCGCAACCGTTCCGGCCCCGTTCCGGCGCGGCGGCATCGACCGCGCCCCCGCGCTTTCAGGAAATCGGCACCCCATGATCTATCTTCAGGTGCTTGCCAACGGCCTGGTCCTGGGAGGGCTCTATGCCGCGATCGCGGTGGGCTTCTCGCTGGTCTGGGGCGTGCTCAATGTGATCAATCTGCTGCACGGCTCGTTCATCGTGCTCGGCTCCTACGTGGCGTTCTTCGCCTATGCCTATTTCGGCATCCACCCCTTCCTGTCCGCCGGCATCGCCGGCGCCGCCCTGTTCGCGCTCGGCTATGTGGTCCAAGCGGGCCTGGTGAACCGGGTGATCGCCGCGCCGGTCCTGATCACCCTGATCCTCACCTTCGGCCTCGACCTGATCCTCAACAATGCGATGCTGCTCGCCTTCAGCGCGGATTACCGCAAGGTCAATCTCGCGCACCCGCTCGGCTCGCTGGAACTCGGCCCGATCTTCCTGCCGGGCGACCGGGTGGCGGCCATGGTGCTCGCCTTCCTCCTGACCGCCTTGCTCTACCGGGTGCTGCGCGACAGCCGCATCGGCCGCGCCATCATCGCGGTGCGCATGGATCGCGAGGCGGCGGCGCTGATGGGGGTCGACGTCAAGCGCATCAACGCCATCACCTTCGGCCTCGGCGCCTTCATGGCGGGGGCGGCCGGCGCGCTGCTCTCGATCATCTATCCGATCTCGCCGCTCAATTCCTCGCTGTTCCTCGGCAAGGCGTTCGTGGTGTGCGTGCTCGGCGGGCTCGGCAGCGTGCCCGGCGCCATGGTGGGCGGGGTGGCGCTCGGGCTGATCGAAAGCTTCGGCGCCTATTGGCTGGGGCCGGAGCACGCCATCACCCTGTCCTTCTCTATCCTGCTGGTGCTGCTGTTCGTGCGGCCGAGCGGGATCCTCGGCAAGAGGGGGTACGAATGAGGGACTGGCTGCTTCTCCTCCTTCTCGCCCTGGCCTGCAGCCTGCTGCCGCTCGCCGGGGACAATTATGTCCTGCGGCTCGGCACCATCGTCGCCATGTATGCGGTGCTGGCGCAGTCGTGGAACTTCATCGGCGGGCTCGCCGGCTATCCCTCCTTCGCCACCGCCGCCTTCTTCGGGCTCGGCGCCTATACCTCGGCGGTGCTGCTCTCCTATGGCGCGCCGACCGGCCTCGCCTGGACTGCGGCGGGCGGCATGGCCTGCCTGTTCGCCGCGCTGATCGGCGGCGCGATCCTGCATCTGAAGGGGCATTACTTCGCGATCGCCAGTCTTGCGGTCGGCGAAGTGCTGCGCGAAGTCGTCAATACGACGCCCGATCTGACAGGTGGCGGCATGGGCATGAACCTGCCGGTGCCGAAGCTCTCGGTCGCCGCCGCCGCGCAGACCTTCTATTTTTCCATGCTCGCGCTCGCCGCGCTGACCACGGCGGCGGCCATCATCGTCCAGCGCTCGCGCCTCGGCTTCGGCCTGCGCTGCATCCAGCAGAACGAGGACGCGGCGAACATTCTCGGCGTCAATGCCTATGGCTACAAGACCGCCGCCTTCTGCCTCTCGGCGGTGTTCGCCGGCATGGCCGGGGCGATCTACGCCTCCTGGGTGCATTATATCGAGCCGCCCGACGTGTTCGACATCCTGCTGGCGGTGAAGCCGCTGGTCATGGTGCTGCTCGGCGGCATCGGCACCGTATTCGGCCCGATCATCGGCGCCTTCCTGCTCATCGCTTTCGAGGAACTGGTCTGGCGCTCCTTCCTCACCATCCATGCGGCGATGCTCGGGGGGATCATCGTGGTGCTGGTCCTGTTCATGCCGAACGGTCTGCTCGCGCTCGTCCGGTCCGGACTGGCGCGGCTGCGCCCCGCGGGGCCGAAGCCATGACCGCTTTGCTCGCGCTCGAAGGCGTGTCGCGCCGCTTCGGCGGCCTTGCCGCCTTGGACACTGTCACCCTGTCGGTCGAGGCCGGGGAGATCCTGGGCCTCATCGGCCCCAACGGCGCCGGCAAGACGACGCTGATCAATGTGGTGACGGGGGTGCATCCCGCGACCGCCGGCCGGGTCCTGCTCCAGGGCGAGGACATCACCCGGCTGAAGCCCTACCGCATCGCCCGCAAGGGCCTCGCCCGCACCTTCCAGATCGTCCAGCCCTTCCCGCGCATGAGCGTGCTGGAAAATGTTGCGGCCGGTGCGGTGTTCGCCGGCGCGGCCCCCTCGCTGAAGGAGGGCCTGCGCCTCTCGCGCGAGCATCTCGCCTTCACCGGCCTCGCGCAGATCGCCGACAAGCCCGCCTCGACGCTCACGCTCGCGCAGCGCAAGCGGCTGGAACTCGCCAAGGGCCTCGCCATGAATCCCCGCTTCCTGATGCTGGACGAGGTCAATGCCGGCCTCAATTCGTCCGAGGTGGACGAGGCGCTGGCGATGATCCGCAGGATCGCGGAGCGCGGCGTCACCATCCTCGTCATCGAGCATCTGATGAAGGTGGTGGTCTCGGTCTCGACCCGCCTCGCGGTCCTCCATCACGGCGCGCTGATCGCGGTGGGAACGCCGCGCGAGGTGCTGGCCGACCGCGGCGTGATCGAAGCCTATCTCGGCGAAAAATATGCCGCACGCCTTGCCGGGGCGCGGCCGGCGGAGGGCGCATGATGGACGCGCCCAAGCTTTCGGTGACGCAGCTCCAGGCCGGCTATGGCGACGTGCAGGTGCTGTGGGACGTCACGCTCGACGTGAAGCCGGGCGAAATGGTGTGCATTGTCGGCTCGAACGGGGCCGGCAAGACGACGCTGATGCGCGCCATCTCCGCGCTGGTCCCGGTGAGCGCGGGACGGATCGCGGTCGACGGCGCGGATCTCACCGGCGCCACCCCGGCGCGCATGGTCGCGGCCGGCGTCGCCCACGTCCCGGAGGGCCGCCGCCTGTTCGGCGCCATGAGCGTGCGCGACAATCTGCTGATGGGCGCCTATCTCCGGCCCGACAAAGCCGGCATCGCCGAGGATCTGGAGAAGGTCTACGCTTTGTTCCCGCGCCTTGCCGAACGCCAGAAACAGGATGCCGGCACGCTGTCCGGCGGCGAGCAGCAGATGTGCGCGGTGGGCCGTGGCCTGATGGCCCGGCCGAGCCTGCTGATGATCGACGAATTGTCGCTCGGCCTCGCCCCGCGCATGGTGGATTTGCTCGCCGACGGCCTGCGGCGCGTCAATGCCGAGGGCGTCGCCGTGCTCCTGGTCGAGCAGGACGTGATGAACGCGCTCGAACTCGCCGACCGCGCCTTCGTTCTGGACCGCGGCCGCGTCACCCTCTCCGGTCCCGCGGCCGCGCTGGCCGACGATCCGGCGATCCGCGAAGCCTATATGGGCGGGCTCGCCGGATGACGGCCGTCCGGCCGCCCCGCCTGATCGGACAGCCCGCGCCCCGCCCGGAAGCCGCGCGCCTGGCATCGGGCGCCGGCGCCTATGTCGACGATGTCGATCTGCCGCGCCAGCTCCACGCCGCCTTCCTGCGCAGCCCGCACCCGCACGCGGCGATCCTGGGACACGACGCGACGGCCGCGCGCGCTTTGCCGGGCGTCGCGGCGGTGCTGTTCTGGGACGACCTCGCGGGCGTCGTGACGCCGCTCCAGACCCGCCATGCCGGCTTTCCCGGCCTCGTCAGCCCGCCCCAGCCGCCGCTCGCCGACCGGCGCGTCGCCTATCAGGGCGAACCGGTCGCCTTGGTGCTCGCCGCGAGCCGCGCGCTGGCCGAGGATGCGCTGGAGGCGATCGCAATCGACTATGCCCCGCTTCCCGCCGCCGCCGATGCCGCGACCGCGCTCGATCCCGGCGCGCCCAAGGCGCATCCCGACCTCCCCGACAATCTGTGCTGGGCGGGCGAGATTTCCGGCGGCGATGTCGACGGCGCGTTCCGCGACGCGGCGCTGGTGGTGGCGCAGACCTTCCGCTTCACCCGCCATACCGGCGTGACGCTCGAGCCGCGCGGGTTGATCGCCGCCTTCGACCGCGCCTCAGGCCAGCTCGACGTGCGGATCTCGCACCAGCAGCCGCACCAGTTGCAGGTCTATCTCGCCGATCTGCTCGGCCTGCCGATGACCCGGGTGCGCGTGATCGCCCCCGATGTCGGCGGCGGCTTCGGCATCAAGATGCACGTCTATGCCGACGAAGTGGCGGTCTGCGCCGCCGCCCGTCTCCTCGGCCGCCCGGTCAAGTTCATCGCCGACCGGCTGGAATCCATGGCGGCGGACGTGCATGCCCGCGAGCATGTGGTCGATGCGCGCATGGCGCTCGACGCGGCGGGGCGCATCACCGCCTTCGACGTCGCCGACCGCCACGGGCTCGGCGCCTATACCGTGTTCCCGCGCTCCTCCACCATGGAGACGGTCTCGGCGGTGCGCACCATCGGCGCGCCCTACGCCATGGCGGCGTTCCGCGCCCGGATGCAGGCGGTGTTCCAGAACAAGAGCCTGATCGGCCAATACCGCTCGGTCGGCCATCCCATCGCCTGCACCGTCACCGAGGCGCTGGTGGACCAGGCGGCGCGGACGCGCGGCGAGGATCCGCTCGCGTTCCGGGCGCGCAACTACACGCCCGGCGCAGCCTTGCCGTTCACCAATCCGGCCGGCGTGCGGCTGATCGACCTGTCCCACGCCGCCTGCCACGCCCGGCTCGAAGCGCTGATGGACCGCGACGCGGTGCGGCGCGACATGGCGGACGCGCGGGCGCGCGGGCGCCTGCCGGGACTGGGATTTGCCGCCTTCGTCGAGCTCACCGCCTCGGGCAGCGAGGCCTATGGCGCGGGCGGGGTGGCTGTCGCGGCGATGGACAGCGTCACGCTCGCTTTGGAGCCGGACGGCACGGTGAAGGGCGAAGCGAGCGTCAGCGAAATCGGCCAGGGCATTGCCGGGACCCTCGCGCGGGTGGTGGCGGACGCGCTGGCGCTGCCCGCCGACCAGGTGCGCATCGCCACCGGCGACACCCGCAGCGCGCCGCACGGCGGCGGCGCCTGGTCCTCGCGCGGGGCCGCGATCGGGGCCGAGGCGGCGCTCGGGGCCGCCGCGCGGCTGCGCGCCGCCATCCTCGCAGGCGCGGCGGCGCTGCTCCAGGCGCAGCCCGAGACGCTCGACCTCGCGGACGGCGCGATCGTCGACGCGTCCGGTGCCCCCCGCCTGACGCTCGCGGCCCTCGCCCAGGCGGCGCTGTTCCGGGGCCACGAATTTCCCGGCGGACGGCTGCCGCAGCTCGCCGTCGCACACCAGCACGGCCGCGCCCAGGACCGCGCCGTGCCGACCAACGGCATCCAGGCGGCCTTGGTCGAGATCGATCCCGGCACCGGCCTCGTCGCCTGCCGCCGCCATTGGGTGGTGGAGGATTGCGGGCGCATCCTCAACCCGCTCCTGGTGGACGCGCAGATCCGGGGCGGCGTCGTCCAGGGCATCGGCGCCGCGCTCTATGAGGCGTGCCGCTATGACGGCGAGGGCCAGCTTCTGACCGGCACGCTGGCGGACTATCTCCTCCCCATGGCGGCGGAGATGCCGGACATCGCGGTGGCGCATGTCGAGACGCCTTATTCCGGCTCCGTGCTCGGCGCCAAAGGCGCGGGCGAGGCCGGCACCTGCGCCGCGGCGGCGGCGGTGCTGAATGCGGTGAACGACGCCCTCGCCCCGTTCGGCACGGCGATCGCCGAACTTCCGGTCACGCCGGTCCTGGTGCTCGACGCCCTCGCCCGGAGGCAGGCGGCATGAAGCCCGCCCCCTTCGCTTATGCCCGTCCCGGCACGCTCGCCGAAGCGGTCGCGCTGCTCGGCGCGGAGCCCGGCGCGGCGCGCATCCTGGCCGGCGGCCAGAGCCTGATGCCCATGCTGAATTTCCGCCTCGCCCAGCCCGCGCTCCTCGTCGACATCAACCGGATCGCCGACGGCGCCGTGCTGCGGCAGGATGCGGACGGCCTGACCCTCGGCCCGCTGGTGCGCCATGCCGATCTGCTGCGGCATTGCGCGGCCGGGCGCGGCCATCCTCTGCTCGCGGCGGCGCTGCCTTTGATCGCCCATTCCGGAATCCGCAACCGCGGCACGGTCTGCGGATCGCTGGCGCTCGCCGATCCGGCCGCCGAACTGCCGGCCTGCGCGGTCGCGCTCGATGCCGAGCTGGACCTCGTCTCGCCGCGCGGGACCCGCCGGATCGGCGCGGAAGCCTTCTTTCGCGGCATCTACGAGACCGCGCTCGCCGAGGACGAGATGATCGCCGCAGTGCGCTTTCCCCCCGCCGACCCGAATTGGCGCTGGACCTGCCTGGAAGTCGCCCGGCGCCAGGGCGATTTCGCCATTGCCGGGCTCGCCGCCGGATTTTGCGCAACCGGGGCTCCAGCCGCGCGTCTGGTCGCGTTCGGCGTCGCCGAACGCCCCCTGCGGCTCGCGGCGGCCGAGGCGGCGCTGACCGCGCGTGGATCGGACGCGGCGGTGGCCACCCTCGCCGACCTCGATCTGCTCGGCGGTGGGGACTATCCCGCCGCCTATCGCCGGCAGGTGCTCGGCACCCTTCTGACCCGCGCCGCCGCCGCGCTCGGAGCCCCCGCATGAGCGCGCGCACCGGCATGCCCGACAGCCTCGACACGAAAGACAGCGTCGACATCTCCTGCCGCGTCAATGGCGAGACGGTCGCGGCGCGGGTTCCGGTGCGGCAATCGCTGGTGGATTTCCTGCGCCACGGCCTCGGGCTGACAGGGTCGCATGTCGGCTGCGAGCACGGCGTCTGCGGCGCCTGCACCATCGTGCTCGACGGGCGGTGCGTGCGCGGCTGCCTGCTGCTGGCGGCGCAGGCGGACGGCGCCGAGATCGAGACCATCGAAGGCGCCACCGCCAGCGGCCGGCTCGATGCGCTGCGCGCCGAATTCGTCACCCGCGCCGGCCTGCAATGCGGCTTCTGCACCCCCGGCATGCTGCTCACCGCCGCCGAATTTCTCGATGCCGGCGGCGGGCCCGACCGCAGCGAGATCCGCGACGCCCTGTCCGGCAATTATTGCCGCTGCACGGGCTACCACGCCATCGTCGACGCGGTCGAAGCTGCCGCCCGATCCCATCCCAGGAGCGCCTGACACGTGTCCACACAAGACTTTTCGCCCGGCGGCTATCGCTTCATCCCGGCCGTGTTCCAATATTCCGGCGGCGTCGCCGCCGCGCCGGGCTTCCGGCTGGAGCGCGCCCGGTTCCGCACGCCGCTGCCGCTCGAAGCCGGCTTTGCCGCGATCGCGGCGCATCTGTCTGCGCTCGGCCGGCCTCTGACCGCCTTCGCCGCCTGCGAGCTGCGCTCGCCCGCGCCGTTCACGGAAGACGGCTTCCTCGCCTTCAACCGCGTCTATGCCGGTACGCTCGATCACTGGGGCCTGCTGGACGGCGCCACCAACCCGGTCGCCCGCAGCAATGTCTGCCCCGAAATCGATCCCCCGCCGGTGCCGTCCTTCTACGCCTTCACCTATACGGTCGCCGATGCGGACGCCGCGCCGTCCTTCCAGGTCGCCGGCTCGGGCGAGGCGCGCGAGGGTCTCGCCACCTATCGCGAGGCGACCGTGCGCTATGGCGAGACCGGTCCCGACGCGCTGCGCGAAAAGGCGCGCTACGTGCTCGGCGAAATGGAGCGCCGGATGGCCGCGCTCGGCTTCGGCTGGGCCGACACCACGGCGGCGCAGGTCTATACCGTGCACGACCTCTACCCCTTCCTCGCCGACGAGATCGTCGCGCGCGGCGCGGCACGCGGCGGCCTGACCTGGCATTTCAACCGGCCGCCGGTGGCGGGGCTGGAATATGAGATGGATTGCCGCGGCATTTCGACCGAGCGGGTTCTGTAGGGGATACCCGGGCCGCGGAACGATACAACCATTTGGGGAAGGGGCGTGCGCGGCCGCTTGCAAATGGCCGCACCCGACTTGAAAGTGCCGCTCGTTCAAACCGCGTCCGCACAATCCCGGTCGCGCGATGCGAGACGGCATGGATTATCGCGCCTTCGGCCTGAGCTTCGGCTCCGACATCGCCCTGCCCGAGCTCTGCGCCGGGGCGGAGGCCGGCCGGCCGCGAATCGCAATCCGGCATGCGCCGACCTTCGACGGCGCGCTGCCGTCCGGCCTCGCCGCGACGCCCGACCTGTTCGATCTGACGATCGCCGACCTCGCCCGCTTCCGCATCCTCGGCGATGCGCGCATCGAGGTGGAGAGCGTTCCGCAGGCGCCGCCGACCGACATTCGCGCCTATCTGCTCGGCAGCGTCATGGCGGCCCTGCTCTATAAGAGGGGTCTGCTGCCGCTGCATGCCAGCGCGGTCCTCGCCCCGTGCGGGGTGATCGCCTTCGCCGGGCGCTCCGGCGCCGGCAAGTCGACGCTCGCGCATCTGCTCGCCGAGCGCGGCTATCCCGTGATCGCCGACGATCTCCTGGGGGTGGAGGCGGGGGCGGAAGGTCCGGTGTGCTGGACGGCGATCCCGCGTCTGAAGCTGTGGGACACGTCGGTCGCATTCGCGGGCCTCGCCGCGGAGCGATTCGAACCGGTGCTGCACGGGGCGGATAAGTTTCATGTGCCCGCGCGCAATCCGGCGCCGCATGCGCCCCATCGCCTCGCCGCGCTCTATCTCCTGGAGGAGCCGGCGCCCGACGGTCCCGCGCCGCTGGCCCCCGCTCATGCCATCGCGGCCCTGATCGCCAACAGCCAGCGCCCCGGCTATGCCGGGCCGCTGGGCTGCGGGCCGGCGCATTTCGCCACCTGCGTCGCGATCGGGCGCACGCTGCCGGTGTTCGCCTGCGGCCGCCTCTGGGGCCTTGCGCATCTCGGCGACGAGATCGACCGGCTGGAACGTCATTTCACCCGTTTGCCGGTGGCTCAGGCATCCCCGCCCGCCGCCCGCCCTGCGCTTTGAGCGGCGGCTTTTGCGCGGTCACGCCGGATGTGCGCCCCCGATGAAGACCGTGCGGTCGAACAGTCGTGCGGGTGATTCGCCCGATGGCGGTGCCGTCACGCCGCGGCGCGGCATCGAACCGATCTGTCGGGGTTTAAATTTGGTGGAGCCAGGCGGAATCGAACCGCCGACCTCTTGAATGCCATTCAAGCGCTCTCCCAACTGAGCTATGGCCCCACCGGCCCGCGGGATGGACGCACCTGCGTGCGTCTCGGGAAGTCCCGCGGAAGGGATCTGCCCGGGGGCTGCCCGGGCGAGAGCGGCCTTTAAGCACAGGCCGCTCCGGTCATCAAGCCTCTTCGTCGTCTTCGAGGCCTTCTCCGATCAAATCGGATACGTCGTCCCCATCATCCTCGTCTTCTTCGAGGAAAGTGTCGTCGTCGTCGTCGCCATCGGCGGCGAGGTCTTCGTCGACGTCGATATCGTCATCGGCGACCACCGGAGTGGGGCCGGCGGTTTCTTCGTCGGCTTCCTCCAGGCTGATCACCTCGACGTCCGGCGTCTCGTCGGCATCCGCCTCCACCGGAGCCGGTACCACACGGGCCTCGCTGCGCGATCCGGCGCGGGCGACAGGCTCGAAGAAGGAGCGCGGATAGCTTTCGCCGGTATAAGGCGAAACCACCGGGTCCTTGTTGAGATCGTAGAATTTTCGGCCCGTCACCGGGCAGACCCGCTTAGTGCCGAGTTCAGGCTTCGCCACGGCAAGACCCTTCGGTGGCTGCGAAAAGGAGGGTGCTCAATTGGCCAATGCCCATGGCCGTGTCAAGCCGAATCGGCGTGGGTGCCTTGGTCATTTCCGCCGGCCCATGATAGAGGCAGGCGCATTCCCTCCCCGAGACGTTGCGAAGGCCGCTCATGTCCAGCGCCCCGATGCCGATCCCGCCCCCTGGCCCGCATGGCGGCGGCGCCCCTTCCCCGGCCACCGCGCGCGTCTCCCCGGCGCTGTCCGGGCGGGTGCGCGCGCCCGGTGACAAATCGGTATCGCACCGCGCCCTGATCCTCGGCGCGCTGGCCCATGGCGAGACCGCCATCACCGGCCTGCTCGAGGGCGAGGACGTGCTCAACACCGCGAAGGCCTGCGCCCAGCTCGGCGCCGTGGTCGAGCGCACCGGCAACGGCGCCTGGCGGGTGCGCGGCGTCGGCGTCGGTGGTTTCCGCGCGCCGGCGGCACCGCTCGATTTCGGCAATTCCGGCACCGGCGCGCGGCTGATGATGGGCGCGGTCGCCGGCAATCCGATCGCCGCGACGTTCGACGGCGATGCCAGCCTGCGCAAACGGCCGATGCGCCGGGTGCTCGATCCTTTGACGCAGATGGGCGTCGCGGTGCTGGAGACCGCCGAAGGCGGGCGCCTGCCGCTGCGGCTGCAAGGCCTCGCCGATCTCGCCGCCTTCAGCTACGAGACCCCGGTGCCTTCGGCACAGGTGAAGTCCGCCGTGCTGCTCGCCGGCCTTGCCGCGCGCGGCACGACCCTGGTGCGCGAGCGCGAGGCGACGCGCGACCATACCGAGGCGATGCTTCGGCATTTCGGCGCCGAGATCGCAGTCGCGCCTTTTGGCGCCCACGGCCGCGAAATCACCCTCGCCGGCCGGCCCGTGCTGCGCGGCGCGCCGGTCGTGGTGCCCTCGGATCCCTCCTCCGCCGCCTTCCCTCTGGTCGCGGCCCTGATCGTGCCCGGCTCGGACATCGTCATCGCCGACATGATGATGAACCCGCTGCGCATCGGCCTCGTCACCACCCTCATCGAGATGGGCGCGCGCATCGAGATTTTGGACCAGCGCACCGAGGGGGGCGAAACCGTCGCCGACCTGCGGGTGCGGCATTCGGCCCTGCGCGGCGTCGTGGTGCCGGCGGAGCGCGCTCCGGCCATGATCGACGAATATCCGGTGCTCGCCGCCGCCGCCGCCTGCGCCGAGGGGACGACGATCATGCACGGCCTCGCGGAATTGCGCGTCAAGGAGAGCGACCGCCTCGCCGCCGTGGCCGACGGCCTCGCCGCCTGCGGCGTCCGCCACGCCGTCGAGGGCGACGATCTTCTGGTCGAGGGCGGCCCGGTGCGCGGCGGCGGCCCGGTCGCGACCCATATGGACCACCGCATCGCGATGGCCTTTCTGGTCCTCGGCCTCGCCAGCCGGGACGGCGTGCGCGTCGACGACACCGCCTTCATCGCCACCTCCTTCCCGGCCTTCCTGCCGATGATGCGCGGCCTCGGCGCGGACATCGCATGAGCGCGGGGGTGATCGCGATCGACGGGCCGGCGGCCTCGGGCAAAGGCACGCTCGCCCGGCGCATCGCCGCCGCCTTCGGCGTGCCGCATCTCGACACCGGCCTGCTCTACCGCGCCGTCGCCGCGCGCTGCCTCGCCGCGGGCGGGCTCGACGACGAGGCGGCGAGCATCGCCGCGGCGCGGGCGCTGGAAGTCACGGGCCTCGATGCCGAGGCGCTGCGCAGCGCGGAAATCGGCGCGGCCGCCTCCGTCGTCGCGGCGCGGCCCGGCGTGCGCGCGGCGCTCATGGACCTGCAGCGTCGCTTCGCGGCCCAGCCCGGCGGCGCGGTCCTGGACGGCCGCGACATCGGCACGGTGATCTGCCCGGACGCGGCGGCGAAGCTGTTCGTCACCGCCACCCCCGAAGTGCGGGCGCGGCGCCGCCTGAACGAGCTCCTGGGGCGCGGCGCGCCGGCGACCTATGACGCGGTCCTGGCCGACATCCGCACCCGGGACGCCCGCGATTCCGGCCGCGCCGCCGCGCCGCTCCTGCAGGCGCCCGACGCGCTGCGGCTCGACACCACCGACCTCGACATCGAGGCCGCGTTCGCCGCCGCGATGGCGCTGATCGCCGGAAAACGACGCGCCTGAGGGGCCTCGCGGACCTCCGGCCGGCATGTGGACAAGCTCCACCGGGTCTGATAAGAGAGCGCTCCTTCCGGACGAGGCTTCGGGTGCGAAAGCACGCCCCGCCCCTCCGGATCCGTTTCAAGTCAGTGCGAAGTTAGATCGGCGCAACAGCTCGAAGAGGCAACACGTGCAAGTTCTCGTCCGCGACAACAATGTCGATCAGGCCCTCAAGGCGCTCAAGAAGAAGATGCAGCGCGAGGGGATCTTCCGCGAGATGAAGCTGCGTGGCCATTACGAGAAGCCGTCCGAGAAGCGGGCCCGCGAAGAGGCCGAGGCCGTGCGCCGCGCCCGCAAGCTGGCCCGCAAGCGCGCCCAGCGCGAAGGTCTGATCCCGACCAAGCCGCGCCCGCCGCGCTGAGCGATCCGGACCGCCGGGGCGCGGCCGCCTGCAGAGGCGGACGCCGCGACGTGCGGCGGAACCCAGTTTGAGAGCCGATCCTGTTGCCGAGGTCCGCGTGGCGATGCTGCGCGGATTTTTCGTGTTTCGGGACACCCCGCATACGGCGTGGCGCAGAGGCACCGCCGCGCAAGCGCGGCGCGCAGCCCCGCAGCGCCCCCGCCGGCGGCGGGGGTGCGCGTTCACATCTGATCGAAATCGATGACCACCCGCGCGGTGGTGGGATGGGCCTGGCAGGTGAGCACGAAACCGGCCTTCAGCTCCCACGGCTCCAGCGAATAATTGACGTCCATCTCCGCCGCGCCTTCCACCACTTTGGCGCGGCAGGTGGAGCACATGCCGCCTTTGCAGGCGAACGGGAGATCGAGGCCCGCGCGCAAGGCGGCGTCGAGGATCGCCTCGCCCTCCGCCACCGGGACCTCACGGCGCTTGCCGTCGACGATCAGGGCGGCGACATGGGCCGGCGGCGCGTCCGCCCGCACCGCGGGCTTCGGCCGGGGCGCCCCGCCCAGCGCCGAAACGAAGCGCTCGGCATGGATGCGCTCCTCCGGCAGGCCGAGCGCCTTCAGCACCCCTTCCAGCTCGTCGATCATGCCCTCCGGACCGCACACGAAGGCGTGGTCGACCGCCGCGGCGGGAACCATGGCGGTGAGCAGAAGGCGGACCTTCGCGCCGTCGAGCCGGCCGTTGAGCACCGGCACATCCTGCTCCTCCTTGGACAGGACGTGGAACACGGAGAGCCGGTCCATGAAGCGGTCCTTCAGCTCCTCGAGCTGGCCGCGGAACAGGATGTCGGTCGTGGACCGGTTGCCGTAGAACAGGAAGAAGCGGCTCGCCGGCTCGCGCGCCAGGACGCCGCGCACGATCGAGAGGATCGGCGTGATGCCGGATCCCGCCGCGAAGCCGACATGCAGCCGGCCGTCGGCGAAGCCGACATGCATCCGGCCGTCGCCGAAGCCCTCGCCGAGGCCGAACCGCCCGGTGGGGGTCATCACCTCCAGCACGTCGCCGGCCTTCACCGCGCTGTTGGCCCAGGCCGAGAACAGGCCGCTCTCGACCTTCTTCACCGCGATCCGCAATTCGCCGTCGTCAGGCCCGGAACAGATCGAATAGGAGCGCCGCACATCCGCGCCGTCGAGCGTCGCGCGCAGCGTCAGATACTGGCCCGGCGCGAAGGCATAGGCATCGGCGAGGTCGGGCGGCACATCGAAGGCGATCGACACCGCGTCTCCGGTCTCGCGCGTCACCTCGCGCACCCGCAAGGCATGGAAGCGCGGCGCGCCCTTGGGCGCACCCGGATTCGGCGCGGTGTCCGCCGAGGGCGGGCCGGCGAAGGGCGGAGTCTCGGCGGGGATATCGGCGGCGGCGGTCTCGGCGGGCATGGCGTCCCCCTTCAATGGCATTTGAAATAGTCGAACGGCTCGCGGCAGGCGCGGCACTGCCACAGCGACTTGCAGGAGGTCGACCCGAACGCGGCGATCTCGGCCGTGTCGGTCGCCCCGCAATGGGGACAGGCGACCGTGTCCTCGCCGAACAGAGCACGCCGGCCGCCGCCTTTGGCGGGCGGGGCGATGCCGTAGGCGCGCAGCTTCGCGCGGCCGTCCTCGGTCATCCAGTCGGTGGTCCAGGCGGGGGACAAGACGGTCTTGACGCTGACCGGGCCGAACCCGGCCTTGTCCAGCGCCAGTTCGATTTCCAGCGCGATCATGTTCATGGCCGGACAGCCGGAATAGGTCGGGGTAATGTCGACCTCGACCCTCCCCCCGCCGACCCTTACCGCGCGCAGCACGCCGAGATCGGCGATGGTCAGGACCGGGATTTCCGGATCCACCACCCCCCCGGCAATCTCGCGGACGCGATCTTCCAGCGCCCCGGCATCCTCGGGCGCGCCGGCGCCCGGCACGGCGGCGCCGGGCGCCGCAACGAGGGGCGGCGCCGGATTGCTCACCAGCGCGCCCCGGGGAAGGCACGCTGCATATATTGCAGGTCGCTCAGGAGATGACCGAGATGCTCGGAATGGGCGCCGGAGCGCCCGCCCTTCTGCATCCAGCCGCCTTCGGGCACGGCGAGCGTCGCCTGCGCCAGCACGTCGGCGATGGCGGCGCGCCAGGGGGCGCGCAAACTCTCGGGATCGGGCACGACGCCGTCCGCGATCAAGGCCCGCTCGCCGGCATCGGCCTCGAACATCTCGCCGGTGAAGGCCCACAGATGCGCCACCGCCTCCGCAGCGCGGCGATGGCTTTCATCGGTGCCGTCGCCGAGACGGATCACCCATTCGGCGGAATGGCGCAGATGATAGGCGCTTTCCTTCTCCGCTTTGGCGGCGATGGCGGCGAGAGTCGCGTCGGGCGAGGCCATCAGCGCGCGCCAATAGGGATCCATGAAGGCGGAATAGAAGAATTGGCGCACCATGGTCCGGGCGAAATCGCCGTTCGGCTGCTCGACCAGGAGCAGATTGCCGTAGCCGCGCACGTCGCGGCGATAGGCATAGGCGTCCTCGTCATGGCCCGCGGCCTCGACCTCGGCGGCATAGGTGTAGAGCGTGCGCGCCTGGCCGATGAGGTCGAGCCCCATATTGGCGAGCGCCATGTCCTCTTCCATCATCGGCGCGTGGCCGCACCATTCGGACAGGCGATGGCCGAGGATCAGCGCGTCGTCGGCACGGCGCAGCAGATAGCGGACGAGCGGCGTCTCCGCGACTTTGATCGACCCTTCGGCCATGGTGTTTCCTCGTTCGAATTCTGTTTCACCCGGCGTGCCGGGGCGGCCGGACCGGGCGATGACGCCGCGCCCTGTGCCATGGCCGTCCACCGGCCCCGTCCCTCACCTCGCTCGCGGGAGCGGGGCGCGGGCCGCTCACATGTGGCCGACTTCGTCCGGAACTTCGTAGAAGGTCGGGTGGCGGTAGATCTTGCTCTCGGCGGGTTCGAACATCATGCCCTTGTCGGCGGGATCCGAGGCGGTGATGGCGTTCGAGGGAACCACCCAGATCGAGAGCCCTTCGCCGCGCCGGGTATAGAGGTCGCGCGCCGCCTGGAGGGCGAGGGTCGCGTCGGCAGCGTGCAGCGAGCCGACATGCTTGTGGGCGAGGCCGTTGCGCGAACGGATGAAGACTTCCCAGAGCGGGGTCGGGGGCGTGGCCATCTGATCCTCCTCAGGCCGCCTGCGCGGCGTGTTTGGCGGCGCGGCGCTTCTCGGCGAAGGCTTGCGCCGCCTCGCGCACCCAGGCGCCGTCGTCATGCGCCTTGCGGCGGGCGGCCAGCCGATCGCGGTTGCAGGGGCCGTTGCCGGCCAGCACCTGCTTGAACTCCTCCCAGTCGATGGCGCCGTACCTCCAGTGCCCGGTCGCTTCGTCGAAGACGAGGTCCGGATCCGGCAGGGTCAGGCCGAGATAATGCGCCTGGGGCACGGTGGCATCGACGAATTTCTGGCGCAGCTCGTCGTTCGAGAAGCGCTTGATCTTCCAGCGGGTGGAGGCGTCGGAATGCTCGCTCGCGGCATCCGGCGGGCCGAACATCATGAGGCAGGGCCACCACCAGCGGTTCAGCGCGTCCTGCGCCATCTCCTTCTGCTCCGCCATGCCCTTCGCCAGCGTCACCATGATTTCGTAGCCCTGGCGCTGGTGGAAGGATTCCTCCTTGCACACGCGGATCATGGCGCGCGCATAGGGGCCATAGGAGCAGCGGCAGAGCGGGATCTGGTTCATGATCGCCGCGCCGTCGACCAGCCAGCCGATCGCGCCGATATCCGCCCAGGTGAGGGTGGGATAATTGAAGATGGAGGAATATTTCGCCTTGCCGGACAGCATCTGGTCGACCAGCTCTTCGCGCGAGGCGCCGAGCGTCTCGGCGGCGGCGTAGAGATAGAGGCCGTGGCCGCACTCGTCCTGCACCTTGGCGAGGAGCGCCGCCTTGCGCCGCAGCGAGGGCGCGCGGGTGATCCAATTGCCTTCCGGCAGCATGCCGACGATTTCCGAATGGGCGTGCTGGGAGATCTGCCGGGTCAGGGTCTTGCGATAGGCGGCGGGCATCCAGTCGTTCGGCTCGATCCGCTCTTCGGCGTCGATCCGCTCCTGGAACCGGGCCGCGAGCCCCGCATCCTCCAGCGTCCGCTCCCCGGCCTCCGCATTGGCGTTGAGGGCCTGAGTGTACATAAGCGCCTCCCTATCTTGGAAGGATTATATGTGACGAAAATTCCATAGACAAGATAATTTTGTAACATATTTAGCCAGGCAGAAGCCTCAGACAGGCCGCCCGGCGGCATGACCTGCGCGCCTCCCCTACGGGATGACGCCGGACCGCCCGGTTCGATCAGGTGGAACGCCCCTGTGCGCGTAAAAGAGCGAAGCGATGTCGATCGGATCGCACGCACGATGGGATCGCGCGTGCAATCGACAATGCAGAGACCAAGCCACTGACCAGATGGCTTCAATCTGATCGGATCGGGCGCTAGCCGCGTTCGCTCGCCGGCGGGAAATACCATTTCCCGTTGCGGATCGGCAGGAAGGCACCATTGTCGACGCCCACTTCCTCGGCAATCCGTCCGTTCATCTTGGCGTTCATGGACATGATCAGATCGCCATTGGTCTTTGCGTCCATCGCAAGGTTCACCGTTTCATCCGGATCGCTCTCGAGATCGTAGAGTTCGAGATCGTTGTTGGCGATCAGGTTCTCATAAGTGGTCGGCGTATTGAACCCGACCGGAGAGAAATACCGGCTGAAGCGGTAGCGCCCGTCGAACACGCTTCGGATGCTGCAGCGATTTTTGAAATTTGGGTCGTTTTTCTGCAGCTCCACCAATTTCCCTGCGAGCGGGATCTTCTTATCGTCCATATAGACGTCGAATTGCGTGGCCCACTTGGCGTCCTGGTAGGACAGCATGTCGTAGCAGAACAGCGAGGCCGGCCTGAGCGTGTCGACGGCCGCCGCCTTCGGATTGGTCATGAGGGGGGAGAAATCACGCCCGACAAGGCCGGCCCCGACCGTCTTCAGTTTTTCGGGGCTCGCCCCCGTCAGTGCCAGCAGGGTCGGGGTGAGGTCCACCTGTGACGTCACCGCATCGCAGGTTATCCCGCCCGGATAGGCCGGATGAACGATCATCAGCGGCAGATGAACCTGCTGGCGATAGGTGCAATTGCCCTTGCCGCGCATCTGATGGTGGCCGCCCAGCTCGCCGTGATCGGCGGTGAAGACGATGATCGTGTTCTTGTCGAAACCGTTCTCCCGGAGCGAATCCAGCACACGGGACACCTGGCGGTCGCAATCGCGGATGCAATTGAAATAATAGTTCTGCAGCACCCGCCAGCGGCGGTCTTCGTCGGGCCATTGGCCGACCAGCACGTCCATCACTTCCTGATAGATCTGATGCGCCTTCGGCCGTCCGGGGGCCGACCATGCCTGCGTCCGCGTGCTGGGCAGCGGCACCTCGTCCCAGGTCGCCTTGTAGAGATCGTTGCCGGGCGGGCGGGCGATGGGCATCGCCGTTCTCTTGCCCTGCACGGTCTGGCCGGGCAGGTCGGAATTGATGAACATGACGTCGTGCGGGTTCACGAAATTGACCGCCAGGTACCAGGGCTTGCCCTCTTGTGCGAGGTCCAGCGCCTTGGTGCGGAACCAGCGCGTCACGAACGCCGTCGTGGTGTCGTCGTAATTATAACCGCCGAGTGTGGTGTCGTTGATGTCGCCGACGCCGAAGAAGTCATCGAAACCGTAGCTCTCGATAATCTTGCGGTATTCAAGAAACGGCGCGTCGATCGCCGCGCTCACCTGGTCGAGATTGACGGACAGATGCCATTTGCCCTGGTATGCGGCGTGGTAGCCGAGCTGCGATATGCGATGGCCGATGGTCTTCACGTCGGTAGACATGTCGGCCTGCCAGAGGGAATTGGCATTGTCGAAAATTCCGGTGTGGGGAATGTGCAGGCCGGTATAAAGGGTCGAGCGCGCCGGCGAGCACACGCAGGACGCGCCCTGATGGTTGGTGAAGGTGATCCCGTTCTTCTTGATCCATTCCCGGCCCGGCACCGGAAAAGGCCAGCTTTCGAAGAAATGCTCCTGGTCAACCAGAATAAAAAGAATGTTGTAACCGCCGGGCGGCGCGTCCGGCGCCTTGATCGGCGAGGCCGCGACGGTCCCTTCCGCCTGCGCCGCCTTCGGAAGAAGGCTGGCCCCGAAAAGTGCCGCACCCGACGAGATCAGATCACGGCGCGAAGGTTCTACCTTAGAGTCCGGCTTCTTCTGCATAGCCCCCCCCTAACAATGAACGCCAAACATTAAATTGGAGTCGCCGCGCGTTGCAACCCTTCACGCACAGGAATGCCGTCCGGATCGGGTGGGCGCGTCGCTGCGATTTACCGCTTTGACATCGCCGCCCTCCACTTCATCGCCGGCTATTGTACCGGTGGTTTTCCAGCACCGGCACGCGAGGCGTCTTGATCTCTTATTCGACTTGATTTCCAGTACGCGGAAGCCATGGCCGCGCGCGTTTTCCGCGCCGACCGGAATACCCGAGGAACCGGCTTTCATGCCCGTGTCCCCGAAAAATGGTTCGATGCCCGGGAAGCCGGCCGCCGAAAGGAGACGGAATGAACAACGTTCGAGGATCGCGACTGTGCGGCGCGCTGCGCCGCTGCGGGCCGGCATTCGTCGCGGCGGTTCTGTTCGGGCAGACGGCCGCGGCCGCGCCCGCAGCGCCCGCCGCCGCGGCAAAGCCGCCGGCGATCACGGTGGATGAGGTCATCGGGGATGTGGACGGCTGGGCGATCGGCCTCAGCAGCGCGCTCCGCGGCTGCTTCGCGGGCGCGAGCTATGATGACGACACGCTGCTCTGGCTGGGCCTCGGCGGTGCGCAGGAGCGCGGCTTCATCGTCCTCACCAATCCGGCCTGGGACCAGATCCAGCCCGGCCGCGCCTATGACATGCGGATCGCGACGCCGGCCCAGGTCGGCTGGCGCGGCAAGGCGATCGGGGTGGTGCGCGGCAATGACGAGAAGGGCTTCCTCGTCACCGACCTCAAGGACGAGATGATGGGGGGCGCTGGCCCGCTCCGAATCGATCGAGTTTCTCCTCGACAACAAGACGATCGCGAAGCTTCCGCTCACCGCCTCGCCCTCCGCGCTCGCCCATGTCATCAAGTGCCAGTCCAACTATTCCAAGCTGATGGCCGAGCTGAACACGCCCAAGAGCAGCACCGGGACAGGCTTCTTCGTCTCCTGGAGCGGCTACATCCTCACCAACCATCACGTCGTGGAAAAGTGCAAGGTGCTGGAAGCGGTCCGTCCCGGCGCCCCGCCGGTTCCCGCGCGCCTGGTCTCGGTGGATCCGACCAACGACCTCGCTCTGCTCCAGGTGTCGCTGCGCACGCGGGAGCTTCCGGCCTTCGTGCCGCGCGCCCGGATCGGCCAATCGGTCTTCATCTACGGCTTCCCGCTGACCCAGCGTCTCGCCTCGACCGGCAATTTCACCACCGGCGCCGTGAGCGGCATGGCGGGGGTCGGCGACGACACCAGCCGCCTGCAGTTTTCCGCCCCGGTCCAGCCGGGCAATAGCGGCGGGCCGGTGCTCGACCAGAACGGCAATGTCATGGCGGTGGTGGTCTCGGTCCTGCTGCCGACGCAGGACGAGAAGAGCGGCCAGGGGCCGCCGCCGCAAAACGCCAATTTCGCCATCAAGTCCTCGGCCGCCATCACCTTCCTGGAGGCGAACGGGGTCGAGCCCAACATGAAGCTGCGGTCGACGCCGCTGGAGGGTCCCGCCCTCGCCGATCTCGCGCGCGAGTTCACCGTGCGCATCGAGTGCGACCTGCCGCACTGAGACCGCCTCCGCGGGCGTCCCGCACCGGGGGCCCGGGGCGGCGGGGCGCTCTTCCCCCGCCCATCGGCGCCATTGTCACCAAATCGCATCAGGTTGCGCGTAAGTCCGGATGGGCAGGAGGGTTGGAAAGATGGACGATCACACGAACGAAACGGCTGAGCGCAACTGGCTCGAGGTCGAGCTGGAAGACGATATGGACGAGGAGCTCGAACAGGCGGTCGACGACACCCGCGTCCCGCCCGAGCTACGCGCCCTGCTCGAGAACCGCAAAAAGAGCAGCATCGACCGCACGCTCTATTTCAACGAGCTGCTGCGCCTCCAGGGCGAGCTCGTGAAGTTGCAGGATTGGGTGCGCCACAAGGGGCTGAAGCTGGTGGTCCTGTGCGAGGGCCGCGACAGCGCCGGCAAAGGCGGCGCGATCAAGCGCATCACCCAGCGCGTCAACCCGCGCACCTGCCGGGTGGTGGCGCTCCCCGCGCCGTCCGACCGCGAGAAGACCCAGTGGTATTTCCAGCGCTACGTGCCGCATCTGCCGGCGGCGGGCGAGATCGTGCTGTTCGACCGCAGCTGGTACAACCGCGCCGGCGTCGAGCGCGTGATGGGCTTCGCCTCGGAAGCCCAGGTCGAGGACTTCTTCCGCGACGTGCCGGAATTCGAGCGCATGCTCGTGCGCTCCGGCATCATCCTGGTGAAATACTGGTTCTCGATCACCGACGAGGAGCAGCAGCTGCGCTTCCTGATGCGCATCCACGACCCGATCAAGCAGTGGAAGCTCTCGCCCATGGACCTTCAGTCGCGGGTCCGCTGGGAACTCTATACCAAGGCCAAGGAAGACATGTTCGCGCGCACGAACATCCCCGAGGCGCCGTGGCACATCGTCGAGGGCAACGACAAGAAGCGGGCGCGCCTCAATTGCATCGCGCATCTGCTCTCGGTCGTCCCCTATGAGGAGGTCCCGCACGAGGAGATCACCCTGCCGGAGCGCGTCTTCGACCCCAATTACGAACGCCGCACCCTGCCGCCGGAACTCTACGTGCCCGACCGCTATTGAGGCGGGCGGGGGGCTGAGACGGCCGCCGCCGTCTCAGCCCGTCCGCCTAAGCCTCGCATTCAGACCGCATTCTTTCCCTCACCCCCTCCCCCACATCCCCCTCCCCCCATTCGCCAATCCCTCCGATCCCCCGCTTTCCCCCTTGCCTCCGGCGTCGTGAAGGAGTTGCATCCGGGGCTTAGGGGACAGGCGACAGAACCGAACTGGGGGGCACCGTGAGCGAGATCCGTACCGAATCCGACAGCCTGGGCGAAGTCCAGGTTCCGGCCGACAAGCTGTGGGGCGCGCAGACCCAGCGGTCGCTGGAGCATTTCTCGATCGGCAAGGATCTGATTCCCCGCGAGATGATCACCGCTTATGCCACCCTCAAGAAGGGCGCCGCCGCGGCCAATCACAAAGGCGGCCGGCTGCCGGACGAACAATTCGGCCTGATCACCGAGACCTGCGACGAAATCCTCGCCGGCCAGCACCACGACATGTTCCCGCTGCACGTCTGGATGACCGGCAGCGGCACCCAGTTCAACATGAACGTCAACGAGGTGATCTCGAACCGCTGCTGCCAGTTGGCCGGCACCGCGCTCGGCTCCAAGGCGCCGGTGCATCCCAACGATCACGTCAACATGTCGCAATCCTCGAACGACAGCTTCCCCTCGGCGATGCATATCGCGGTCGGCGTGAACGCGACGGAACGGCTGATCCCGGCCGTCGCGGCGCTGCGCGACGCCATCGACGCCAAGGCGAAGGACTGGGCCGACATCGTCAAGATCGGCCGCACCCACATGCAGGATGCGACGCCGCTCACCCTCGGCCAGGAATGGTCCGGCTATGCCGGCATGCTGACCGACGACCTCGCCCGGCTCGACGACGCGCTGAAGGGCGTCTACCAGCTCGCCCTCGGCGGCACCGCGGTCGGCACCGGCATCAATGCCGCCCCCGGCTTCGCCGAGGCGGTGGCGGCCGAGATCGCCGATCTCACCGGCCTGCCCTACATCACCGCGCCGAACAAGTTCACCGTCCAGGGCGCGCACGACGCGCTGGTGCATTTCTCCGGCACCCTGCGCACGCTCGCGGCCTCGCTCTACAAGATCGGCAACGACATCCGCCTGATGTCGTGCGGCCCGCGCGCCGGCTTTGCCGAGCTGATCATCCCGGAGAACGAGCCCGGTTCCTCCATCATGCCCGGCAAGGTCAACCCGACCCAGGCCGAGGCGCTGACCATGATCGCGGTCCAGATGATGGGCAACGACGTCGCGGTCGGCTTCGGCGGCGCCAGCGGCTATCTCGAGATGAACGTCTACAAGCCGCTGATCATCTTCAACATCTGCCATTCGATGGCGATCGCCACCGACGGCTGCACCAATTTCCGCAAATTCCTGGTCGAGGGCACGCGGCCGAACCTGAAGAAGATCCAGGATTATGTCGACCGCTCGCTGATGCTGGTCACCGCCCTCGCCCCGGTCATCGGCTACGACAAGGCCTCCAAGATCGCCCATCATGCCATGGACCACGACCTCACCTTGAAGGAGGCCGCGCTCGAACTCGCCTTCGTCACCGAGGAGGAGTTCATGCGCGTCGTCGACCCCGCCAAGATGGTGAAGCCCTACGTCGCCAAGTCCGAGGGCTGAGGGGCGGCGCGACACCCGCCTTCCGCCCCGCCGCTTTCCGCCCGCCCGCCTTTCCGCCCGCCCCGCCGCGCGGGCCGCCTCTTTCGGAGTTCGACGCCATGTCCGCGACCCTTGCCGGCCCCGCTCTGCTGCACGATCCCGCCTTCAACCGCGGCAGCGCCTTCGCCGCCGCCGACCGCGCCCGGCTCGGCATCGAGGGCTTCCTGCCTCCGGTCGCCGATACGCTGGAAACCCAGGTCGCCCGGGTCCATGTCCAGCTCGGCACGCTCGACAACGATCTGCAGAAATATCTCCTGCTGAGCGATCTGCAGGCGCGCAACGAGACCCTGTTCTACGCCGTGCTGATGTCCGATCCGGCGGTCTTCATGCCGCTGGTCTATACCCCGACGGTCGGCGAGGCCTGCCAGAAGTTCGACCATGTGCTGCGCGCCGCGCGCGGCATGTATCTGCCGATCACCGCCAAGGGCCGGCTGAAGGAATTGCTCGCCAATTGGCCGCAGAAGGATGTGCGCTTCATCGTCGTCACCGATGGCGAGCGCATCCTCGGCCTCGGCGATCTCGGCGTGAACGGCATGGGCATTCCGGTCGGCAAGCTCGCGCTCTACACCGTCTGCGCCGGCGTGCCGCCGGAACTCACGCTGCCGATCACGCTCGATGTCGGCACCAACACCGCGACTTTGCTGGAAGATCCGCTCTATCTCGGCCTGCGCCAGCACCGCGTGCGCGGCGCGGACTACGACGCCTTCATCGAGGAATTCGTCTCGGCGATCATGGAGCTCTATCCCAAATGCTGCCTGCAATGGGAGGACTTCGCCAATATCAACGCCGTGCCGATCCTCGCGCGCTACCGCGACCAGACCTGCACTTATAATGACGACATCCAGGGCACCGCGGCGGTGGCGGTCGCCGGCATCTACGGCGCGCTGCGGATCTCGGGGCAGAAGCTCACCGACCAGACCTTCCTGTTCCTCGGCGGCGGCTCGGCCGCGACCGGCATCGCCGAACTGATCAGCCAGGCCATGGTGCTCGAAGGCGCCACGATCGAGGAGGCGCGGGCGCGCAACTGGCTGTTCGACGTCAACGGCCTGATGGTGAAGTCGCGCACCGACATCGCCGGGTTCCAGGCCCCCTTCGCCCACGACCACGCCCCGCTCACCTCCTTCGTGGACGCGATCAAGCAGATCAAGCCGACCGGCATCGTCGGCGTCAGCACCGTGCCCAAACTGTTCAACCAGGCGGTGATCGAGGCGATGGCCGAGATCAACGACCGGCCGATCATCTTCCCCTATTCCAACCCGACCTCGCGCTCGGAATGCACCGCCGAGGAGGCCTATAAATGGTCCGGCGGCCGCGCCATCTTCGCCAGCGGCAGCCCCTTTCCCCCGGTCACGCTGGGCGACAAGACCTTCGTCCCCGGCCAGGGCAACAATGTCTACATCTTCCCGGCCATGGGCATGGCGGTGCTGGCGACCGAAGCCACCCGCGTCACCGAGGACATGTTCATCGTCGCCGCCCAGGCGGTGGCCGAGCAGGTGACGCAGGAGGATCTCGACCGCGGCCTGATCTACCCGCCCCAGCACGACATCCGCACCGCCTCGCTGCACGTCGCGGCGCGGGTCGCGGAACGGATCTTCGACAACGGCCTCGCCCGCGTCCCCCGTCCCGACGACATCGCCGCCCATATCGAGGCGCTCGCTTATCTGCCGGTCTATCCGGCGGTCTGAGGCGGCGCTGCGGCCCCAGCCCCGACGGCACGCCACCGTGGCGACCCCCGCCCCCATTGCCCCGGAGGAGGCGCTCGCGCTGGTCCGCATCAGCGCGCGCCTGCTGTTCGCCAACGGCCAGACGACGCGGCGCTGCATCGACAGCGTGGTCCATTTGGGCGCTTGCCTCGGGCTCACGGTGGAGATCGCCGCGCGCTGGGGCGAACTCGACCTGCGCGTTTCGGGGCCCTCGCTGCCGGCGCGGCTGGAGGTGATCGCCGTCACCCCGGCCGGCGTCGAAATGCACAAGGTCACCGAGACCCTCGACGTGATGGACAAGGTGTGCCTCGGCACGCTCGCGCCGGCGCAGGCGCGCGCGGCGCTCGACGCGATCGACCATCTGAAGCCGATCTCGCTGCTGCGCTTCGCCGCCTTCGCGGGGGCGGGCGCGGCGGCGCTCGCGGTGATCTTCGGCGCGGTCGACCCGGTGACCCTGCTGCTCATCTTCGCGAGCGCGGCGGGGGGCGCCTGCGTGCGGCGCTGGCTGTCGCATGTCGCGCCCAATCCCCTGCCCCAGCCGCTCGCGGCCTCCTTCCTCGCCGGCCTGGTCGCGGCCGCCGCCTCGCACATCTTTCCGGCCTCGGTGGTGTTCGTGATCGCCTTGTGCCCCTGCATGATCCTGGTGCCGGGGCCGCATCTGCTCAACAGCGCGCTCGACCTCGCGCGCATGCGTCTGCCGCTCGGCGGTGCGCGGCTCGGCTATGCCGCGCTGCTGATCCTGATGATCTGCATCGGCCTTCTCGCCGGCCTCTCGCTCGGCGCGGCCAGCCTGCCGCTCAGCGGCGGCGCAGCCGTTCCTCTGGCGATCGACGTGATCGCGGCGGGGATCGCGGTGGCCGCCTTCGGCACCTATTTCTCCATGCCCTGGCGCATGCTGCCCTTCCCCATGGCGGTCGGCATGGCGGGCCACGCGGTGCATTGGGCGACTTTGGCGGTCGGCGCCGGCCTCACCGCCGCGACCTTCGCCACCTGCTTCCTGGTGGGCGCGGTGGTCACCCCGCTCGCCAACCGCATGCGCCTGCCGTTCGCCGCCGTCGCCTTCGCCTCGGTGGTCTCGCTGATGCCGGGATCCTTCCTGTTCCGGATGTCCGACGCGCTCATCGGCATGGGCGCGGCGGCCCCCGCCGCGCAGCCGGCGCTGCTGATCGCGGCGATCGAGGATGCGACGACGGCGGTGGCGGTGCTGGTCGCCATGGCGCTCGGCCTGATCCTGCCCAAGGTGATCCTGGAACGGCTCTTCCCACCCACGCTGCCGTGAGCGAGGCGGGACGCGCGCGGTGCCGCACCGGCGCAGGCCCCGCCCGGGGAAATCTTCGGCTTGCGTGAAACCAAGGCCGCCCGCCGCCGTTGCTGCCACGATCCCGCCTTGTGCCGGCCCTTCGAATGTTGGTGGTCCCGTGCTTCATAAACCCGTCACCAGCGGCGTCCGCTCCGGTCTGCCGTTTCCACGCGGCGCGACCTGGACCGGCGAAGGGGTGAATTTCGCCCTGTTCTCGGCCCATGCGACGGCGGTCGAACTGTGCCTGTTCGATGCCGCAGGCGAGCGGGAGACCGCGCGCATCGCGCTGCCGGAATATACCGACCAGATCTTCCACGGCTTCGTGCCGGACGTCGGGCCGGGCCAGGTCTATGGGTTCCGCGTCCACGGCCCCTATGCCCCGGATGCCGGCCACCGCTTCAATCCCAACAAGCTGCTGCTCGACCCCTATGCGCGCGGCCATACCGGCGAGATCGTCTGGGATCCGGCGGTCTTCGGCTACATCCAGGGCCACCCCGACGGCGACCTCTCCTTCGACACCCGCGACAGCGCGCCCTTCGTGCCCAAATCGGTCGTGGTGGATCCCGGCTTCGACTGGAAGGGCGAGCCGGGCCGGATTTTCACGCCGTGGGACCGCACCATTTTTTACGAAACCCATCTCAAGGGCTTCACCAAGCTGCATCCGGCCGTGCCCGAAAAGCTGCGCGGCACCTATGCCGGCATGAGCCATCCGGACGTCGTCGGCTATATCAAGGCGCTCGGCGTGACGTCGGTGGAATTCCTGCCGCTGCACACCTTCCCCCACGACGATTATCTTCTGGCCAAGGGCCTGCGGAACTATTGGGGCTACAATTCCATCGGCTTCTTCGCCCCCGATCCGCGCTACGCCTTCGAGCGCGAACAGACGCTGCGCGAATTCAAGGAAATGGTCGCGGCCTTCCATGCCGAGGGCTTGGAGGTCATTCTGGACGTGGTCTACAACCACACCGCCGAAGGCAACGAGAACGGCCCGACCTTGTCGTTCAAGGGCATCGACAATGCGAGCTATTACCGGCTGCTGCCCGACGAGCCGCGCTTCTACATCAACGACACCGGCACCGGAAACACGCTGAACGTCTCGCATCCCCGCGTGCTGCAGATGGTCACCGACAGCCTGCGCTATTGGGTCGAGGAGACCCATGTCGACGGTTTCCGCTTCGATCTCGGCACCATCCTCGCCCGCGAGCCGAACGGCTTCGACAATCAGAGCGGCTTTCTGAAGGCGTGCAGCCAGGACCCGGTGCTCGGGACGGTGAAGCTCGTGACCGAGCCGTGGGATTGCGGCCCGGGCGGCTATCAGGTGGGCGGGTTTCCGCCCGGCTGGTCGGAATGGAACGACACGTTCCGCGACACCGCGCGCGACTTCTGGCGCGGCGAGGGTTCGGCACAGACCCTGGCGCCGCGCCTGTCCGGCTCTGGCGACATCTTCAACCACCAGGGCCGGCGCCCCTGGTCGAGCGTGAATTTCGTCACCGCCCATGACGGCTTCACCCTCAACGACCTGGTCAGCTACAACGAGAAGCACAATACGGCCAACGGCGAAGACAACCGGGACGGCTCCGACCACGACCGCTCGTGGAATTGCGGCGCCGAGGGGCCGACCGAGGATCCCGAGATCAACCGGCTGCGGGAGCGGCAGATCCGCAATTTCCTCGCAACCCTGCTGCTCTCCCAGGGCACGCCGATGCTGCTGGCCGGCGACGAATTCGCCCGCACCCAGCAGGGCAACAACAATGCCTATTGCCAGGACAGCGAGATCAGCTGGCTGAATTGGGCGATCGCGGAGAAGGGCGACCGGCTGATCGCCTTCGTGAGAACCCTGACCGCGCTGCGCGCCGCCCATCCCGCGCTGCGCCACCGCCGCTTCCTGACCGGGGCGCCGGACGAGACCGGGCGGCGCGATCTGGTCTGGGTCAGCGCCGGCGGCGGCGAAATGGCCCAATCCGAATGGGACGAAGGCGCGAAATGCTTCGGCATGCTGCTCAACGTCGCCGCGAGCCCCGAGCTCGGCGCCGACGCCGCGCGCGACGTGGTCCTCCTGGTGATCAACGGCCATGACGACCTCGTCACCTTCCAGCTCCCCGAAAGCCCGGGCGGCGGCGACTGGCACCGCCTGCTCGACACCAACCTCACCGACAACGAGACGGTGCCCTTCGCCCCCGGCACCACGTACGACGTCACCGGCCGCTCGGTCCTGCTGTTTGGGGTGGGGTGAGGGGGAGGGTGGAAGGCACCAGATACTCCGACGGTGGCGAATCATATAAACTGAGGAGGCTTTTACCTGTGATGCCGATGGGTGCTCACTTTAGTTTGATATGCGGTTGGGTGAAGACACGTGATGATGGCGGTGCAATAAGATGCACAGCTAATCTGCTATGCGTGGACCTACGCGATGAAAAGGCATCGATATGCTTTCCACAAAGCACAATTTTTTATTTATTCATATTCCGAAGACAGGAGGGAACTCGATTCAGCGGGTGCTGCTCCCACTCAGCGATGATTGCATGGCACTAACAGGACCGCATCACGATGGGATTGATCGTTTTGAAATACGCTCAAGTAAATTAGATATTCATAAACATTCTACATTAGAAGATTATCGAAGACAAATTTCACACGACAGCTTCTCTAGGTTATTCAAGTTTGCGTGCGTTCGAAATCCGTGGGACCGTTGTGTTTCATTTTTCTTTTCGCCCCACCGTGGTCGAGTTGAATGGTCTCTGACCGCATTTTCAGATTTCATTGAACGATCCGTCCGCCCCCAATCAGATTACCTACGCCTAACCGGCCAAGATGAGGACCCGTTTGATAATATAGATTATATTTTGAGATTTGAGAAACTCAGCGAGAACTTTTTTGACTTATGCAGTAAAATTGGAATTAAATCCCACACCCTACCCGTTCACAACAAATCAAATCATGAAGATTATAGATTTTACTACAAATCAAATGAAGTAATAGAATTAGTCTACAATAAATTTAATGAAGAAATAAAAAGATTTAAATTTGAATTTTAATTAATTTAAATAATTTAAAATATATAATGGAGTCTTGATGCCGTGCGCCCAAACATCGTAATCATAAATCCGGACCAGATGCGCTGGGACTACGCGTCTTGCTATGGTCACCCCTTTATAGAGACGAAAAACATCGATCGACTTGCAGCGATCGGAACGCGTTTTGAGCGGGCATTCTCTGCGTCCCCCATGTGCGGTCCGAGCAGAACAAGCTTCCTCACAGGGAAATATCCGCTGGAGCACGGGATCAGACAATATGGCGGGACTTATGACCCTGCCCTCCCGAACGCTCTAAGTATACTTGGAAATGCCGGTTATGTACGCGGCCTTTGGGGGAAAGACCATTGCTTCAAAGGCGATGTAATCGGTCGACTATATGATGAGGGTGAGGATATTTGCCTTGGAATTATGAGCAAGCACCCTTTATACATCAACGCTTGGGACAGCGCGAGCCTTGACCCAGCCTCAGAATGGAACATAACGAAGAGGCTGACAGATGCCGGAATTAATTTTATCAAGAAGCACGCCAATTCAGATCGACCATTTTTTGTTACATTTAACTATCAAGATCCCCATCCATTCTTTACTTGTCCAGAACCTTATTCATCTATTTTTAATCCAGACCAGTTTGAACTTTCCGAAAATTTTAGGCGCGGACCTGCCGTCGGCGAAATTCGGCGCCTGACCCACTGGAGGATTCATAGCAACGAGATAAATATGCCAATTGACTCCCTCAAAAGGGCAATGGCAATTTATTGTGGTCAAATTCGCTACGTCGACGATCAAGTCGGTCGAATAATAGATATTCTAAGAGATCTAAATGTATTAGATAATACAATTATTTTATTTTGGAGCGACCATGGAGAATTCATGGGAGACTTCGGAGTTACACACAAAATTCCTGCCTTTTTTGAGTGCTTAATTCGTGTTCCTTTGGTGCTTTGGGATCCGACGGGTCGCGTCCCACGAGGCGTCCATCAGGAAATGACCGAGCTGATGGATGGTATGGCAACGGTGCTCGATCTATGTGGGCTGCCTCAGCCTGCAGGCTCCCATGCACGCTCGGCTGCCGCCGGAGGCGCGCCACGCACTGAGGTTTATGCCGACGCAGGCATGCTCGTGCGGCAACCCGCCGATCCCATTCCGGGTCTGCGCATTAAAGGGGCCATGGCTCCGACACCCTTCGGACCCGGCTCGATGTTGCGGACACGCGAATGGAAGATCTGTCTCTATGCTGAAGATCGCGGCGAGCTATATGACTTGCAGGCCGACCCTTTCGAAACTACCAATCGCTTTGACGATCCGGAGCTGGTCAAGCTCAAGTTAGAGCTGATGCAAAGGCTGGCCAAACGCATGATGTGCTTCGGCCGGATGCCGGAAGACCTTCCTGTCGGCGACTTAAAGTAAGTCATTTATAAGACGGTAGCGTTCAAAAACCCTGAAGACTTTCGGCAGAATGGGTGATCGCCATTCAAATGAAATGCTATACGGGACACGCCTGAATAATGGCGGCAGTATTTATTAAAAACTTTGGTAATTCAGGTTCAATTTTATACAGCAAAGAATAATAAAGACATTAGCATGATTTAGCGTAGCACTTTCCTCCACACCCAAAAACGGCTTCTCCCAGATCACCGCGCCGCCGCGCCGGATCCGTGTCGTGCCCTCGACACGCGCCGCCAACCGTCCGAGCACCGGTTCCGGCCCATATGTGCGGCGCAGCTTGGAATGGGAGAGGTAGAAATAGGCCTTCTTCTCCATCACGTGATCGGTCGCCTCATTGCCGATCGCGAAGCCGAGGCGCGAGGTCATGCCGTCCGGGCCGACCGGTCGAGCCCCGGCGACCTCCGGCTCCTCGCCCGCATCGTCGGCGAAGGCCGGCACCGGATAATCCGCCCAGGGCCGCACCACGACGGCGCCGTCGCCCGTGTAGAACCATTCGGACTGCACGCCCGGCCCGCCATCCGAGGGACGTCCGCCCTCGGCGCGCAAAGGGGTGTCCGGCCGGGGATCCCGGCCGGACACGGACGTTCGGGCGCCGGTGGAGCCGGCGCCGGGCGGTCGGGATCTAGTTGGCCTTCGCCATGTCCTCGCGGGCCTGTTTCACCAGGTCTTCGCCGAGGATCTTGGTGTATTTCTCCACGACCGGCTGGACCTTCTCGCGCAGCTTGGCCTGCTCTTCGGGCGGCAGCTTGGCCACGTCCATGCCGGCTTTGACCAGGAGCACGTTGGCGATGGTGTCGGCCGCGTCGCGCGACAGTGCGCGCTGATAGACCGCCGATTCCCGGGCCGCCTCCATCACGATCTTCTTGTCCGCCTCGGGCAGGCTGTCGAACCATTTCCGGCTGGCGAGCAGGACGAAGGGGGTATAAACGTGGCCAGTCAAGGTCAGATACTTCTGCACTTCATAGAATTTGCTGGCATAAATCAGGCCGACCGGTGTCTCCTGCGCGTCGACGGTGCGGTTCTCCAGCGCGTTGAAGAGTTCCGGATAGGGCAGCGGCACCGGGTTCGTTCCGAGCGCGGAGAAGGTGTCGATGAACAGCGGGTTGGGGATGACCCGGATCTTGAGGCCGGCAATGTCCTGGACCTTCTCGATCTTGCGTTTGCTGTTGGTCATGTGGCGGAAGCCGTTGTCCCAATAAGCGAGGCCGATCACGTTGAGCGGCTTCAGGCGCTCGAACAGGGCGGTGCCGACGCGCCCGTCCAAGACCGCGTCGACTTCCTTGAAGTTACCGAAGAAGAACGGCAGGTCGTAAATGCCGAATTCCTTGACCGCGCCGACCAGATTGGAGGTCGGGCCGACCATGATCTCCAGGAAGCCGCCCTGGATGGAGGATTGCATCTGCGGTTCGTTGCCGAGCTTGCCGTCGGAATAGGGCGTGATGGCGATGCGCCCGCCGCTCTTCTCTTTCACCAAAGCGATGAAGCGGTTGACGCCCTGGCCGACGGGATGCCCCTCGGCCGGCACATAGCCGAGCTTGGTGTCGGCCGCGGCAATGTCGAAGGTTGCGCAGACCGCGATGGCGAGCGCGGCGGCAGCTGTCAGAATACGCATGTTTTTCCTCCCGTTTTTTTAGTGGAACCAGGCGGCCGGGACTTTGACCAAGGCCGGGAACAGGACCAGCAGCAGCAGGACGCAGATCTCGGCGAAGAGAAACGGCAGCACGCCCCGCACCGCCTGCTCCATGGAGATCCGGCTCACCCCGCAAACGGTGTTCAGCACCGCCCCCACCGGCGGCGTGATCATCCCGATCGCAGCCGCCATGATGAAGATCACCCCGAAATAGATCGGGTCGATGCCGGCGAGGGTGATGACCGGCATGAGAACCGGAACGAGGATCAGGATCGAGGGGGTGAAGTCGAGCACCATCCCCACCACGAAGATGACGGCGACGATGACCAGCATCAGCAGCATCGGCGTCTGGATCAGCCCCTGCATCAGGGCGGCGACCTGCATCGGCACATTGGCGACGGTGATGAGCCAGGCCGAGACCATGGAGGCGGCGACCAGGATCATGATCACCGCGGTCATCTTTCCGGCGCCGAGCAGAGCGGCATAGAGGCCGGCGAGCGACAATTCCCGATAGACCGCGACGCTGATCACCAGCGCATAAGCGGCGGCCACGACGCCGGCTTCGGTCGGCGTAAAGGCGCCGAACTTGAGCCCGCCGACGATGATCGCCGGGAGAACCAGCGCCCAGCCGGCGCCGCGCAGCACCCGCCAGGTCTCCGCCCGGCTCTTCTTCGGCATCGGCACGAGGTCGTCGCGGCTGCACAGCCACCACCAGGCGATGGTCAGGGCGAGGCCCATCATCAGCCCGGGAAAGATGCCCGCGAGGAACAGTTTGGTGATGGAGAGATTGGCGGTGACGCCGAGCAGAATAAAGCCCACGGAAGGCGGAATGATCGGCGCGATGATGCCGGTCGCCGCCATCAGGCCGCACGATCGGTCGACCCGATAGCCGGCCTGCCGCATCAGCGGGGTCAGCATGACCGCGAGGGTCGCGGTGTCGGCGATGGCGGAACCCGACAGGCTCGCGAGCGCGACGCCGGTGCCGATCACGACATAACCGAGGCCGCCCCGCATATGCCCGAACAGGCACATGGCGGCATTGACGATGCGGCGGGACAGGCCGCCGGCATTCATCAACTCCCCCGCGAGGAGGAAGAACGGAATGGCCATCAGGGGATAGCTGTCGGCGCCGTCGATCAGCTTCTGCGCCAGGATCTGCGCATTCAGATTGTCCATCTGGAGCATGATCGCCATCGCGCAGACCAAGAGCGCGAAGGCGATGGGCATGCCGATGCTCATGGCGCCGATCAGGGAGCCGATGAAGACGAGGACGGTCATGGCCGTTCCCCTTCCTCATCGGCCGCGTCGGCGGGGGAGCCGCGGCCACCGGCGAAGTCGGCGAAGGAGCGCCAGAGATTGCCGATGAGGGTAACGCCCATGGCGGCCGCCGCGACGAGGCCGGCGGCATACATGACGCCCACGGAAATGCCGGAGATCGGGGCGGCATTGCTCCAATTGATCGCGGTCTGGATCCAGCTGCCTTCCCAGAGCAGCCAGCAACACCACAGCATCAAAAGATGGCTCGCCCAATAACACAGGAATTTCGGCACACGAGGCAGGCGGCGGACCAGCGTATCAACGCACAGATGCGCGCCATCCTTGAGAGCAAGGATCGTCCCGAGGAAGATCAGCCAGACGAAGATCAGCCGGGAGATCTCGACCGAGAAGGGAATCCCGGAACTGAACGCATAGCGCAGCACCACGTTGAGGAACACCATGGCGCTCATCGCCGCCATTCCGGCGACGATCAGGACTTCCAGGATCCTGGACACTGCAAAGCCTAGCCTTGACATGCGTCTTCCCTAAATTATTTTTATCTTTTATTTTTATCTTTTGTTTTGTCTCGATCTGCGCGTCCCTGGCCAAATTCTGCGCGGAGAAGGATCGAGTTACGCGATCTTATTTATGTATCACGCAATCTTATTTGTCGAATATTTCCGGAAGTCGCTGGATTGGCGAAATGGATTTATCGACTTGAGTTTTCGCTCGTCGATGACGCACATTATGGAAAAAGCTACGCTCTGCAAAATAACGGCTGCTGATAGCGATATCAGGAAAGGCTATATCAGATGCTCCCCTCCTTGAGCTTTATCGCGTCCCGCCTGCGCCTCAAGCACATCCGCCTTCTGGTCGCGATCGACGACGAGGGCTCGATCCTACGGGCGGCCAAGCAGGTGGCATTGAGCCAGCCGGGCGCCACCAAGGCGCTCCAGGAGATCGAGGAGGCCTTGGGCGAAACCCTGTTCGTGCGCACCAATCGCGGCCTCAATCCCAACGAACTCGGCGATTGCGTCATCCGCTATGCCCGGCTGATCTATACCGACCTCGCGCATTTGCGGGAGGAGATGGCCGGCATAATGGAGGGGTATGGCGGGCGAGTCTCGATCGGCATGATCATGGGCGCGGTGCCCGCCGCCAGCGAAATGATCACCAAGCTCATGGCCAAGCAGCCCGCCCTCTCGGTCCAGATCGTCGAGGACACCAGCGCCCGGCTGCTCCAGCTTCTGGACGACGGGCGCCTCGACCTCGCGGTCTGCCGGCCCGGCATCAGCCACCACCGCGAGGCCTATGAGAGCATCAAGGTGCGCGAGGAACAGCTCGCGGTGGTCGCCAATATCGCCAATCCGCTGGCGACGATGAACGGGCTCGGTTTGACCGAGCTGGCGCATTGCCCCTGGATCGTTTACTCCGCCAACATGCCGATGCGGCGCTATCTGGAACGCGAGTTCCACGAACTGGGCCTGGAATTTCCCACCGGCCTGGTGGAGACCACCTCCGCCTTCGCGACCCTGTCCCTGATCCACCGCAACCCGGCCATGGTCGCCCTGATGGCGAGCGACGTCGCGGCCTTCTTCCAGCGCTTTCAGATGGTCAGCGTCCTGCCGCTGCACTTGCGCTCGCGCAGCGATCCGTACCATCTCGTGATGCGGCGGGACCGCACCCTGTCCCCCGCCGCCCAGATGCTCGCCGAGGCCTTCATCAGGGATCCGGGCGCCGGCGAGACCCCGGGCGACCAACCGGGACCGGCGCCGTTCCTCGGCGCCGGAGTGGCCGCCTTCCCAGCCTGAGCGCCGCGCGCGCACCTTCCGATCGGGTCGTTTCGACCTGATCGGGTCCGGCGCTAAAGCGAGGCCCGCAGCATCGCGTCGTAATCGTCGGCGCTGGCCAATCGGGGATTGGTCAGGTGGGTGTGGTCCTGCAGCGCCCGCGCGATGATCTGCGGGAACAGGCTCTCGGAAACGCCCATGGCGCGCAGGCCGGAGGGCAGGCCGAGGCGGGCGTTGAGCGCGCGCACCGCGTCCGGCAGCGCCGCCGGATCGGCAAGGCCCATCGCCTGGGCGAGGCGGGCCATGCGGCCCTCGGCCCGCACATTGGGCGCGTCCGCGTTGAAGGCGAGGACCGTCGGCAGCAGCACGGCATTGAGCGAGCCGTGATGGGTGCGCGGGTCGAGCCCGCCGATGGCATGGCTGAGGCTGTGAACGCAGCCGAGGCCCTTCTGGAACGCCATCGCGCCCTGCATCGAGGCCGCCATCATGTGCTTGCGCGCCTCCCGGTCGCCGCCGTCGCGCACCGCTTGCTCGATGTGCGCCCAGCCGCGCCACAGGCCATCGAGCGCGATGCCGTCCGCCGGCGGGTTGAAGGCGCTGGCGAGGAAGGTTTCGATGCAATGGGAGATCGCATCCATCCCGGTCGCCGCCGTCAGATACGGCGGCAGACCAAGCGTCAACTCGGGATCGCAGATGGCCAGCTTCGGCACCAGATACGGCGAGAGAAATCCGAGCTTGCGGCCGTCCTCGACGATGAGAATAGCGCCCCGCCCCACCTCGCTGCCGGTCCCGGCGGTGGTGGGGATGGCGATCACCGGCGCCACCGCCGGCGTGATCCGCGCGACCCCGCCGGCGATGGCGGCATAATCCTGCAGCGGGCCGTCATGGGCCGCGAGCAACGCCACGCCCTTGGCGAGATCGATCGGGGATCCGCCGCCGAGCGCGACGATGCCGTCGCAGCCGCCGTCGCGATAGATCTGGAGCCCCGCGCGCACCGCCGCCTCGGTCGGGTTGGCGGGCGTGCCGTCGAACACCGGGACCTCGTGCGGCGCCGCGAGCCCGGCCAGCACCCGGTCGACGAGGCCCGCCGCGCGCACGCCCGCATCGGTGACGAGGAGCGGGCGCCGGATGCCGATCCGGGCGCATTCCTGCGCCAGCAGCGCCACCGCGCCGAAATCGAACTGGACGGTGGTGATGTAGGTGATGACGGCCATGATGTCCTCCCCGGTCCTTCATTGCGTACGGGGCTGCGTCCGCCGCCCGCGCCCCGGTAGCGATGGTTGTAGCAATCCGAAAGGTTAGACCGGTATCAAACTTTGAACGCGCCGCCTCAGGCGGCAAAACGGCGCCAGACCTCCGGGCCGGGCGGCAGCGGGGCGCCGTCGGCGTCGACCGCATGTTGGTCGAGCCAGCGCTCCGAGCCGGGGAGGAGCGCGCCATAGACCTGCGCGCAGAGCGCCCGCGCCGCCGTGCCGGGCCAATCCTGCGGCAGGATTTCGGCCGGCAGGACCGGGTCGCGCAGCACGATGCGGCGGTATTCATGGATCATCAGGACCCGGGCGACGAGGCAATCGAGATCCGCGAGGGTCTGCCCCGCATCGAGCGCCGCGCGCAGCGGTGCGAAGGCGTCGAGGAAGCGCGCATAGGCCGCCCCGGTGGCATCCAGCGGCCAGGCGCGGGCGGCGAGCGCCCTGTTCGCCGCGGCATCGCCCCCCGCCGAAAGGCGCACCGCGCCCTCCAGCCCGTCCGGCGGCACGGTCCCGCCCGGCGCCACCCACACGCCCGGCGCCGGGCTGCCGAAGCCGGCCGCCTCCAGGGCGGGCCGGGCGGCCGGCTCGGCCAGGATCATCTCGAAATGCCCGGCGAAGGGCGGCGCCGTGCGGCTGTAGATCTGCGCGGTCGCGCGGCGGAAGGTCTCCTCCCCTTTCCCCGCCAGCCGGTAATAGGCGTTCCGGCCGGCTTTGGTGCGCTCCAGCCAGCCGTCCGAGGCGAGCCGCGACATCGCGGTGCGCACCACCCCGTCGGAGAGCCCGATCCTCTGGAAGATGGCGGCGAGCGTGCCGAGCCACACGCTGCCGCCGCGCGGCACGATCGCATCGCCATAGATCGTGACGATGATCGACCAGGTGCGCGAGGGCTCGGCTCGGACATGGTCGAGGATCGGGGCGAGGGCGCGCGACATGCGCCGATGCATAAAGCGCGGACGGCGTCGGCGAAAGCCCCCCGTCCGGTCGCCGCGGCAGGGTCGAGACGCGCGCCGAGCGGGAGGACGGCGCCCTGCATCCCGGCGCACCGCAAGTTTCCATCCGGCACGTCTCGCGTCTTTTGATGCGCTTGCCACGTCTCCCGAAATGACATAAATGTAACAGCATCGTCGAATTCGGATCTTTTCATCCTGAATATTGAATTCGGCGAATCTTCCTCAGACCTGCAAAATAAATTTTTCCGGGAACGCGCGCCCGCGCCCGACGAAAACCCATAAATTCCGCGGACGAGGAAACATCGATGGGCCTGCCCTCCCCCGACATGCTGGCCGAACTCGCCCGCCTCATCGCATTCGAGAACCACCGAAGCCGGCAGGGCCTGGAGGCGCAGCTCCGGGACATGGCGCGGCCCGGCTACACGCCGCCGCCCCCGACGGTCCGCTCGTTCGCGGATAAGGCCGCGGACAAAGGCACGCATTGGGCCAAGAAGGGCGTCGAAATCGGCCTGAGCAAGGGGGCGAGCGGCGCCGCGAGCCATATCGTCCATAGCGGCCTGACCTATGGCCCGAGCGTGAACATGGTCGGCCATGTCCTCCCGGCGATCGGCCCTCTGGGCGCCGCGCTCACCGCCTGGATCGGCATGGCGACGGTCGCGGTGCAGGCGAGCAAAGTGTTCGATCTCTATGCCTTGCGGGACGATGCCCGCAGCGCGAGGAAGGGCCCGACCCGCTATTCCTGCACCTGCGCCCTGTGCGCCGCCAACATCCAGTACATCATCGACAAGAAGGAGCGGAATGTCGGCCTCGTCGCCGTGGCGGTCGGCACGGTCGGCGTCTCCGGCCTGTTCAAGGCGATCCATTCGGCGGGGAAAAAGATCAAATCCAAGCTGTTCAGAGAAACCCGGCCGAAGGAGAAGACCTGCCGGGAAATGGTCGCCTCCGCCAAAGGCGGCTGCCTTGCGGCCATGGCGACGATCTTTCTCCTTTCCGGCAAGTGGACCCAGGGCTATCGCGACAGCAAGACCATGACGGCGGCGGTGGAGACCATCATGGCCGAGGACGGCTGGGACCGGTTCAAGGACTGTTTCTGACGCCCGCCGCGCGCCTTTCGGATTCTCCTCCCGCCCGCCGATCGTCCCGCTCCGACACCCCCCGCCGCAGGCCCCGCCGGACGCTCGCCCGTTGCAAATCGAAATATTGTATGATTGACATACGATATGATCGATAAGGCCGCCGGGTGCGGCCACGGGACGGAACGGGAGAGAACGACATGCGGATTCGGACTGGGATTGCGGCCGCGTTTGCCGCCGTGGGGCTGCTGCTGGGCGGCGCGGCGACGGCGCAGGACTATCCGACGCGGCCGATCAAGCTGGTCGTGCCGTTCGCGCCGGGCGGCGGCGCGGATGCGGTGGCGCGCATCGTCGCGCAGCGAATCGCCGAGCCGCTCGGACAGCCCGTCGTGGTGGAGAACCGCACCGGTGCGGCGGCCATCATCGGCACGCTGGCCGTCGCCAAGGCGGAGCCGGACGGCTACACGCTGCTGCTCGGCCAGTCCGGTCCGATCTCCATCAATCCGGCCGTCTACAAGGATCTGAAGTACAATCCCGTCAAGGACTTCGCCCCGGTTTCGCGGCTCACCAACTATCCCTACATCCTGGTCGTCAACACCGACTTCAAAGCCAAGACGGTGCAGGATCTGGTGGCGATGGCGAAGGCCAAGCCGGGCGGCGTCACCTATGGCAGCTATGGCATCGGCGGCGCCAACCATCTCGTCGCGCTGATGTTCGAAATGGCCGCCGGCATCAAGATGCTGCACGTGCCCTATCGCGGCACCGCGCCCGCGGTGGCGGATCTGATGGGCGGGCAGCTCGACATGGTGTTCAGCGACCCCTTCTCCGCTCTGCCGAACGTGCGGGCCGGCAAGCTGCGCGCCCTCGCGGTGACCGGCAAGGACCGCATGGCAGTCGCGCCCGACGTGCCCACCATCGCCGAGAGCGGCTATCCCGGCTTCGACGCGGTCGGCTGGCACGGCATTCTGGCCCCCGCCGGAACCCCGCCCGCCATCGTCGACAAGCTCAACGCGGCCATCGCGAAGGTGCTCGCCGAGCCGGAGACCAAGGCGCTTCTGGCGGCGCAGGCCACCGAAGCCGTGGGCGACACGCCGGCCCAGTTCGGCGCCTTCATCAGGGACGACGTCGCCAAATGGTCGGCCATCGCCAAGGAAGCGAACGTCGTCGTCGAGTGAATGCAGGGACGGGGCCGTCACGGCCCCGTCCGTCCCGACGTCATCCCCTCCCCCGAGAGGCATGGCGCCGTCAGATGCCGCGCCGGGTGCCGCCGTCCAATTCGATGGCCGCGCCGTTGAGATAATCGGCATGGCGCGAGATCATGAAGGCGA
Source organism: Aquabacter spiritensis (assembly GCF_004346185.1). Lineage (GTDB taxonomy): Bacteria > Pseudomonadota > Alphaproteobacteria > Rhizobiales > Xanthobacteraceae > Aquabacter > Aquabacter spiritensis. The sequence continues at coordinate 45,474 of NZ_SMAI01000007.1, forward strand.
TGAGGTCGCCGACCTCGCGCGCCTCGCCGAACCGCCGCACGCCGAGCCGCGCCAGCAGCGTCGCTTCGGCCTCTTCGGCCGAGCAGCCGGTCTGTTCGCGCAGCGAGCGCAGCGAATGGGCGAGCCGGTCGGTGCGGAAGAAGCCGGGATTGACCGCGTTGACCCGCACGCCGTCCTGCGTGCCGACCTCGGCGAGCGCCTTGGTGAAGTTCAGCAGCGCCGCGTTCACCGAGCCGCCGATGGTGAAATCGGCCGCCGGCATGCGCCCGCCAATGCCGACAATGTTGACGATGGCGCCCTGGCGCGCCTTCAGGCTCGGCCACAACGCCCGGCTCATGCGCACGGCCGAGAAGAATTTCAGGTCGTATCCGCTCTCCCAATCCGCCTCGGTCAGCGAAAAGAAATTGCCGCGCTTGGTCGCTCCGGCGCTGTTCACCAGCACGTCCACCCCGCCCAGCGCGGAGACGGCGGCATCGGCGGCGCGGGCGACCGCGTCGGCCGCGCTGAGGTCGGCGCTGACCGGCGTGACGGCGACCCCGTGCGCCTGCGCCAGCGTCGCGGCGGTGGTGGCGAGGGCGGCGCCGTCGCGCGCCATGAGCACGAGGTTCATGCCCTCGCGCGCCAGCACGCCGGCGATCGCCGCGCCGAGCCCGCGGCTGCCGCCGGTGATCACGGCCGCCTTGCCAGAAAGTCCCAGATCCATTGGCTTGTCTCCCTGGCGCCTCGGCGCCCGTTCATCCGGTCCCGCGCAGCCAGGGGAGCCCTGAGAGGTGCTGCGCCTCGAAGGCGAGGATGTCGTCCTCATAGGCCATGGTGTCGGCGATGTCGTCGATGCCGTTGAGCAGGCGGTGCTTCACCCGCTCGCTGATGGCGAAGCCGAAGGACCGGCCGTCCGGCAGCCGCACGCTCTGGCTCGGCAGGTCGACCTCGACCTCCAGCCCCGCCTCGGCGCACGCCATGACCTGCGCGACGGCATCCCGCTCCAGCGCCACCGGCAGGATGCGGTTCTTGATGCAATTGTTGGCGAAGATCTCGGCGAAGGACACCGCGATCACGCTCTGGATGCCGAAGTCCGCAAGCGCCCAGGCGGCGTGCTCGCGCGAGGAGCCGCAGCCGAAATTCTCGTACGCCGCCAGGATACGCGCGGCGTTCCACGGCGCCCGGTTCAGCACGAAATCGGGCTTCGGCGTGCCGTCCGCCGCGAATCGATAGGGCCGGAACAGGCCCCAGCCGAGCCCCTTGCGGGTGACCGCGCGCATCAGCTCCTTGGGCGCGATGACGTCGGTATTGACGTTGTCGAGCGGGATCGGGGCGGCGGTGCCGCGGACATTGACGAAGGCGCGCATGTCAGCCTGCCAGTTTCCGCACGTCGACGAAGTGCCCGTTGATCGCGGCGGCGGCGGCCATGGGCGGGGAGACGAGATGGGTCAGCCCGCCCGCCCCCTGGCGGCCCTCGAAATTGCGGTTCGAGGTCGAGGCGCAGCGCTCGCCGGGATTGAGCCGGTCGGCATTGAGGCCGATGCACATGGAACATCCGGCCTCGCGCCATTCGAAGCCGGCGGCGGTGAGGATATCGGCGACGCCCTCCTGCTCGGCCTGCGCCTTCACCTGCATCGAGCCGGGCACCACGAGGGCGGTGACATGGGCGGCGACCCGGCGGCCGCGCACCACTTCGGCGACGCCGCGCAGATCCTCGATGCGCCCGTTGGTGCAGGAGCCGATGAACACCTTGTCGAGCCGGATGTCCGACATGCGCTGGCCCGGGGCGAGGCGCATATAATCGAGCGCGCGCCGCATGCCCTCGGCCTTGCCGGGATCGGCGACGGCGGCGGGGTCGGGCACGCGCCCGGTCACCGCCACCACGTCGTCCGGGCTGGTGCCCCAGGTGACCATGGGCTCCACATCCTCCGCCCGGACCGCAACCTCCACGTCGAAGGCCGCGTCGGAATCCGAAAACAGCGTGTCCCAATAGGCCCGCGCGCGATCCCAGTCGGCGCCGGCGGGCGAGAAGGGACGCCCCGCGAGATAGGCGGCGGTGGTCGCGTCCGGCGCGATCAGGCCGGCGCGCGCGCCCGCCTCGATGGCCATGCTGGCGACGGTCATGCGGCCCTCCATCGAGAGGCCGCGAATGGTCGCGCCGGCAAACTCGACCGCGCATCCGGTCGCCCCGGCCATGCCGATCTTGCCGATGATCGAGAGAATAAGGTCCTTGGACGTGACGCCGAGCGGCAGGCGTCCCTCGGCGCAGATCCGCATGGTGCGCGGGGCGCGCTGGAGCAGGGTCTGGGTGGCGAGGATATGTTCGACTTCGGAGGTGCCGACGCCCACCGCATAGGCCCCGAAGGCGCCGTGGGTCGGGGTGTGGCTGTCGCCGCAGGCAATGGTCAGGCCCGGCTGGGTCAGCCCCTGCTCGGGGCCGATGACATGCACGATGCCCTGGCGGGGATCGCGCATGTCGAAATAGCTGATGCCGGCGGCACGGGTGTTCTCGCGCAGCAGCTTCAACTGGGCGCGCCCGTCCTCCTCGCCCGAGAGGTCGCTGCGGCCGCGTGTGGTGGGGATGTTGTGATCGGCGACCGCGAAGGTCGCCTGCGGCCGGCGCACCGGCCGGCCGGCCTCCCGCAGCGCCTCGAACGCCTGCGGACTCGTCACCTCGAAGACGAAGTGACGGTCGATATAGACGAGGCACGCACCGTCGTCGAAACGGCGGATGACGTGACGGTCCCAGATCTTCTCGAAGAGAGTCCGGGGACGGGGCGCTGCGGGGGCGTCGGCCATGATGATCTTCCGATGGCGCGCGGCCGCCGCAGGGCGGCCGCCGCGTCTCATTCCAGCGTGATGTTGGCCTTCTTGACCGCATCCGCCCAGAATTTCAGCTCCTCGGCGGTGAAGCCGGCCAGCTCCTTCGGGCCCATATACACCGCATAAGCGCCGTTCTGCTCCGCCGTGGCCTTGAATTCCGGCGATTCCACCAGCGTCTTGACGGCTGCGGCGAGCTTGTCGACGACCGGCTGGGGCGTGCCCGCGGGGGCATAGAGGGCGTACCAGGCCTCGAGGTCGAAGCCGGGAAGCCCGGCCTCACCCACGGTCGGCAGGTCCTTCACCATGGGCAGGCGCGAGGAGCTCGTGACCGCCAGGCCGCGGATCGCGCCGCTCTGGAGGAAGCCCACCAGCGACTGGGGGGTGTTGATGAAGACGTCGACATTGCCGCCCACGAGATCCGTCACCGCCGGGCCGGACCCGCGATAGGGGACATGGACCATCTTCACCCCGGTCTTCTCGTCGAACATCTCGCCGCCGATATGGCTCAGCGAGCCCTGGCCGACGGAGGCGTAATTCAGCTTGCCCGGATTGGCCTTGGCATAGGCGACCAGCTCGGCGAGCGTCTTCACCGGAAGTGCGCTCTTCACCACGATGATGTGCGGCGCCTTCATCACCATGGCGACGGGGGCGAAGCTCTTGATCGGATCCCATTGCAGCGTCTTGGGGAAGAGCGCGGGGTTCACCACCTGATAGCCCGAATAGGCCAGCAGCAAAGTGTAGCCGTCGGCCGGGGCGCGGGCGACCTGGTAATTGGCGATGTTGCCGCTCGCGCCGCCTTTGTTCTCGACCACGAAGGTCTGGCCCAGGGCCTTCTGCAGGCCGGCCGCCACGAGGCGCGCCGCAAGGTCCGAGCCGCCGCCCGGAGGCGACCCGACGACGATCGTGACCGCACGGTCCGGATAGGTCTGCGCGTGCGCGGGAGCGGCGAAGGCCGCCGCCGACACGGCCGCGGCGACCGCGGCAAGCCGGGCGGCCTTGCCGAAAAACTTGGTGCTGGCGTTCATGGCTCTCCCCTTGAGAGACGTCGGTGTCTTCACCGGACGTTCGACGATGGCGCCCCCCGGGGAGCGCGCCACCGATATGACTGTCATACAATCCTACGAAAAGATCAAGACGCACGTGTGCGGCCCGCGGGCCGGCGGCGCAGATCCGGATCGAGAGGGAGGTTTCGCAGGGACGGCGCGGACGTTCCGGAGCCGCGGGGAACGCCCTTCAGGCGCCGGCGGCCTGCTCGCGGCGCAGGATGTCGATGGCGGCTTCGGCGGCCATGGCGACGTGATGGACCGCGGCGGCGCGCGCGGCCGGACCGTCCCCCGCCATCAGCGCCTCAACCAGGTCGTTCAGCTCGCGCAGGCTCACCTTGACCCGCCCCGGCACCTGAAGCGAGGTGGCGCGCAGCACGGTGATGCGGGAGTTGAGGAGGTGCAGCGTCTGCCCGAGGGCCTCGTTGCCGGCGCCCTCGATCAGGCACTGGTAGAAGCGGTTCTTGGCATTGACCCGGATGCTGGGATCGTTCGACATCATGGCCGATTTGAGCTGCTTATAGGCATCCTTCAGCGCTTTGCGCATGGCGTCCGTGGCCTTGGCGACGAACAGCTCGCAGGCCAGCCCCTCGAGCTGCGCGCGCACCTGGTAGATGCCCTCCGCCTGCTCGGGGGTGACGCCGGCCACCACCGGCCCGCGATGCGGCACGACGGTGATGAGGCCTTCGGATTCGAGCTGGCGCAGCGCCTCGCGGACCAAGGTGCGGCTGACCCCGGTCATCTCGCACAGACCCCGCTCCGGCAGGCGCTCGCCCACCTTGAAGCGACCCACCGCGATGGCGTTGCGGATGCTGTCGACCACGCTGTGGCGCAAGGGGGCGGCAAGGCGCGCCACCTTGAAATCGTGCTCGAACGCTGCGCTAGGCTTCACGACCCTGTCGTCCATGCTCGAACCGACACCTCCACGGCGCGGACCACCCCGCCGCATGCCGCCGCGACATTAGCATGCGCGCCGATTCGCGTCATGGCCGGCTCATTTGGGAATGACGCCCTCTTCCTTCAAAATCTCCGTCACGTTCCGCATGGCGTCGAGCGCCGCCGGGACGCCGCAATAGATGGCCGCCTGCAGGACGACCTCGCGGATTTCCTCGGCCGTGATGCCGTTATTGAGCGCGCCGCGCACGTGCAGGCGGAATTCATGCGGGCGGTTCAGGGCGATCAGCATGGCGAGATTGAGAAAGCTGCGGGTGCGGCGCTCGAGCCCCGGCCGGTTCCACACTTCGCCCCAGCACCATTCGGTCACGAGCTTCTGGACCGGCACGTTGTAATCGTCCACCGCGGCGATCGAGCGGTCGACATGGGCCGCGCCCAGCACGTCGCGCCGCATCGCGACGCCCTTCTCGAACAGTTCGGTCTCAAATTCGGGGCGCGTTGCCATGGAAGCCTCTCGTGTCGGATGGAGGGGAGGAGCGCCGCACCGGCGCATCCGGGGAAGCGGTCGGCCGGCCCGCGCCAGGGGCCGCGGCCGGGTCGGTCTCCGGAGCCGCCGGACTCGTTTGCAGGCCCCCGTGACGCGGCCGCGGATGGGGCATCGGTGAAAAGGCTGGATGCCGTTGATCGCGACGGTTCAAATCTGCGGCCGAGACGGCAATGAAGGCCCTTTCGGATATCCCGCCAAAGGCGTCTCATGCTCATAAGGCGCCCGACATTGACGGTCAACAAAATTGTATGATAGTCGTATCATCATACGATTTTCCCGCCTGACTCTCGACTTCAGAACGCCTTCAAGAACGATAGGGGATGGGGCGCAACCGGCATGGAACCGTTCGAGCTGACTGCGGTCCGAGACGCGAATATGTCCGGCGGGCTGCCCCTGGGCGACCGCCCGGCGGGGTCGCCCGCCCCTGCGATCCCGGGCCATGCCCTGCCGGTGATGCGGCTCTGTCCCGCAGGGTCGGCCGCATTGGCCGGCATCGCCGTGCGTCACGGCACGGCCCCGACCTTCTCCCGCGTGACGTGTTAGAGGAAACGCCGACATGAGCATTGCAGAGCGCACGGCGCTGGTCACCGGCGCGACCGGCGGGCTCGGCCTCGCCATCGCCGAACGCCTCGTCGCCCAAGGCTGCAAGGTTGTCATCAGCGGCATCGCGCCGGAGGACGAGGTCGCCGAGACCATCGCCCGCCTCTCGGCGGGGCCGGGCCTCGCCGTCTATCATCGCGCCGACCTGCGCGACGTCGCCGCGATCGAGGCGATGATGGCGCAGGCGCAGGCGCGTCTCGGTCCCATCGACATTCTCGTGAACAATGCGGTGGTGCGGCATTTCTCGCCGGTGGAGGCGTTTCCCGCGGCGCGGTGGGACGAGGCGCTGGCGGTCAATATCTCCGCGCCGTTCCATCTCATCCGGCTCGCGGTGCCCGGGATGCGCGCGAAGAATTGGGGCCGGATTGTCAATCTCGGCTCGGTGCACAGCTTCTTCGGCGCCCCGAACCGGGTGGACTACATCACCAGCAAGACCGCGATCATCGGCATGACGCGCGCCATCGCGCTGGAATTGTCGGGCACCGACATCACCTGCAACGCGCTGTGCCCCGGAACCCTGCCGACCCCGGCGATCCAGATCCGCATCGACGCCATCGCCGCCAAAAAGGGCGTCTCCGACGCGGAGGCGACGCGGGAATATCTCGCCGACCGGCAGCCGGGCGGACGCTTCATCTCCTACGACGCCGTGACCAGCCTTCTGCTCTATCTCTGCAGCCCGGAGGCGCGCGACGTGAACGGCGCCGCCCTGCCCGTGGACGCGGCCTGGACCGCGAGCTGACCCCCGCAATCCCACACCCGCAACCCGACACCCGCAACCCGACACCCGCAAGCCGAATTGCGCGCCCGACCGGCGCGACCACCCGAGGAAGACATCATGACCCAACCAAGCATCGGCTTCATCGGCCTCGGCCGGATGGGCGCTCCCATGGCCGGGCGCCTCGTGGAGGCCGGCTACGACGTGACGGTGTGCGACACCAACGCCGCCGCCATCGCCGAACTCGTGGCCAAGGGCGCGAAGGCGGCGGCCTCGCCGAAGGCGGTCGCCTCGGCGGCGGAATGGGTCCTCGCCTCGCTCCCGACCCCCGACGTCGTGAAGCTGGTGGCGCTCGGCCCGAACGGCGTCGCCGAGGGCACATCCGTGAAGGTGTTCGTGGACCTCTCCACCACCGGCCCGCGCGTGGAAGCGGATGTCGCGGCCGGTCTCGCCCAAAAGGGCATCGAGATGGTGGATTGCCCGGTCAGCGGCGGGGTGGCGGGCGCCAAGGCCGGCAAGCTCGCGATGATGGCGGCCGGCACGCCGGCGGTGTTCGAGGCGCTGAAGGCGGTGTTCGCCCATCTCGGCCGCGTCACCTATGTCGGCGAGAAGCCGGGCCAGGCGCAGACCATGAAGCTGATCAACAATATGGTGTCCGTCGCGGCGCTCGCGATCACCTCCGAGGCCATGGTGCTGGGCACCAAAGCCGGGCTCGATGCCGACGTGATGATCGAAGTCCTGAATGCCGGCAGCGGGCGCAACAGCGCCTCCGCCGACAAGATCCCCAACTTCGTCCTGCCCCGCACCTTCGACTTCGGCTTCGCCGTCGGCCTGGCCGCCAAGGATTCCCGCCTGTGCCTGGAAGAGGCCGAGGCGATGGGCGTCCCGATGGTCGTGGGCAGCGCGGTGCGCCAGATGCTGACCATCACCCGCGAACTGTTCGGACCCGAGGCGGACATGACCAGCATGATCCGCACGGTCGAGAACTGGGCCGGCGTCGAGGTGCGCGGCAAAGCGGCGAACAAGGCCTGAGCGGGAGACATTCCATGACGAACCCGGTCGGGGCGAGCACGACGCTCGCCGAGTTCATCGCCGCCTCGCGGATCGAGGATGTGCCGGAAAAGGTCCGGCACGAGGCCAAGCGTTCGCTGCTGAACTTCTTCGCCGTGGCGCTGGCGGGTGCCACCGATCCGGTGATCGAATCCGCGGTGGCGACGCTGGCGCCGTTCGCCGGTGCGCCGACCTCCACGGTGATCGGCCGCAGCGCGCGCACCGACGCCCTCGGCGCCGCGTTCCTCAACGCCATCAGCGCCAATGTGTTCGACTATGACGACACGCATCCCGGCACGGTGATCCATCCCACCGCCCCGGTCGCCCCGGCTTTGTTCGCGCTCGCCGAGACCCGGCCCCTGCGCGGCGCGGACCTGATCCACGCCTTCATTTTGGGTGCGGAGGCGGAGTGCCGGATCGGCAATGCCGTTTCGCCCGGCCATTATGCCCGCGGCTGGCACATCACCGCCACCTGCGGGGTGTTCGGCGCGGCAGTGGCCGTCGCCAAGATCCTCGGCCTCGACGCCCGGCGCGTGCGCGATGCGCTGGGCAATGCCGCCTCCCAGTCCTGCGGGCTGGTGGAAGCGCTCGGCACCGGCGCGAAAAGCCTCGGCGTGGGCAATGCCGCGCGCGGCGGCCTGGTCGCGGCACTCGGCGCGGCGCACGGCATCGGCGGCCCGGCGCGCCCGCTGGAAGGGATCAGAGGCTTCGCCACCGTCACCGCCGACGATCCGGACTTCGGCAAGATCACCGACGGGCTCGGCGAGAGCTGGGAATTCGCCCGCAACACCTACAAGCCCTATCCCTCCGGCGTGGTGCTGCATCCCGTCACCGACGCGTGCCTGATCCTGCGCCGGCAGGACGGCTTCGACGTCTCCCGCATCCGCGCGATCCTCGCCACCGGCCATCCGCTTCTGCGCCAGCGCACCGACCGGCCCGACGTGCGGACCGGCCGCGAGGCGCAGGTCAGCCTTCAGCATACCGTCGCCGCGGCCCTGATCGACGGCGCGGCGGGGCTCGCGCAATATAGCGACGCCCGGGTGAACGATCCCGTGGTCAAGGCGCTCGGCGCCAAGGTCGGCGTGCGCGACGACCCGTTTATGCCGGTGGAAGCCGCGCGCCTCGCCATCACGCTGGAGGACGGCCGCGTGCTGGAGACCTTGGTCGAGACCGCCTTCGGCAGCGAGACCAACCCGCTCAGCGATGCCGATATCGAAGCCAAGCTGCGCGTGCTGGCGAAGCAGGTCACCGGTATCGACGCCGAAGCATTGATCGGCGCCGTCTGGTCGCTCGATCGCGCCGCGGACGCCGGCGCCCTGATGGCCCACGCCCGCCCCTGAGCCGGCCGGAAGGGCGGCCTCAGCGTTTCACAAAGCCGATGTCGGCGGCGACGGCGTCCAGCCTCTCGGGCGCCCGCTCCTTCCGCTCGCTGTAGCGATCCACCAGATAATCGGCATGGTCGCGGGTGAGCAGCGTGAATTTGAACAATTCCTCGCACACGTCCACCACCCGGTCGTACAGCGGGCCGGGCTTCATGCGGCCGTCCGCGTCGAATACCTCGTAGGCCTTCGGCACGGAGGACTGGTTGGGGATCGTGATCATCCGCATCCAGCGGCCGAGCACCCGCATGGCGTTCACCGCGTTGAAGGATTGCGACCCGCCCGAGACCTGCATCACGGCGAGGGTGCGGCCCTGGGTCGGCCGCACCGCGCCCTCCGCCAGCGGAATCCAGTCGATCTGGCTCTTCATCACCCCGGTCAGGGTGCCGTGACGCTCGGGGCTCACCCAGACCTGCCCTTCCGACCAGAGCGAAAGGTCGCGCAATTCGCGGACCTTGGGATGGTCGGGCGCGGCATCGTCCGGCAGGGGCAGTCCATGGGCGTCGTAGATCCGCACCTCGCCCCCCATATGGGCGAGCAGGCGGGCGGCCTCATAGGCCAGAAACCGGCTGAACGAGCGCGGCCGCAGGGACCCGTAGAGGATCAGGAAGCGCGGCGCATGGCGGCGCGTGCCGGCGCCGGCGAACCGGTCGGGCGTGGGCGCCTCGAAAACCGGCGATACCAGATTGGGCAAGCCATCGGAGGGGCTGGGAGGGGTGTTGCTCACGGTCGCTTCGTCGCCTATCATTCAATAATTATTGAAATATTGAACCGATGATCGACGAACCGCAAGCCCTCTCCGCCTTCGCCGCTTTGTCGCAAGCGACGCGCCTGCGCATCGTGCGCCGCCTGGTGGAGGCCGGGCCGGAGGGCATGGCGGCCGGCGCGATCGCGCAGGCGGTCGACGCCTCCACGTCCAACCTGTCCTTTCACCTGAAGGAGCTGGAGCGCGCCGGGCTGATCCAGTCCCGCCGGCAATCCCGGTCCATCATCTACCGCGCGGTCTATGGCGCGCTCGGCGATCTCGTCGGGTTCCTGATGCGCGATTGCTGCCAGGGGCATCCCGAGGTCTGCGCGCCCGCCGCCCTGGCGGTTCCGACCTGCGCCGGCCCGTCCAAACCGCCGCCCGGCTGAGCCGAGACGCGCTTACATCTTCGCCGAAATCTTTGCCTTGGACGCGTCGGACTCTTGCTTGGCCAGACGACGCGCGGATTTCGCGGCGCCCTCCCGCTCGGCGCCCACCGCCGCCACCGCCTGCGCCGCGCCGCCCGCGATCAGCGCCGTGACGAGGCGGGCATATTCGGCGCGGGTGAGGCCCTTGCCCTCGCGGAACCACAGATAGTGCCAGTTCAGCATGCCGAACAGCGACATGGTGACGGGCTTCAGCAGCGGCCCCCGGCCGATCTCCGGCACCGCCGCGGCGATCGCGTCGGAGAACAGCACGACCAGCGTGCGCTCCATGTCGCGGAGCACGTTTTGCCGCTCCTCGGGCAGCAGCTTCAGATTGGCGATCTGGATCTGATGCTCGGCGTCGGCGTTCCGATAGGCTTCGAGCAAGGCCGCGGAAATGGCGTAGAGGCGGTCTTCGGCGTCCGAGGCGCCGGCCGCCGCCGCCTCGACCACCGCGATCAGCTCCTCGAGATGGGTCGAGATGATGTCGAACAGCACCGCTTCCTTGTCGGAATAATAATGGTAGAGCAGCGCCTTGGAGACCCCGACGGCGTCCGCGATCATGGTGATCGAGGTGCCGGAATAGCCGTATTGGGCGAACAGCTCCGCCGATCGGTGCAAAATGGCGAGCCGCTTGGTGTCGTAATCCTGAGCGCGGGTGCGAGCCATCCTGTTCCATCCAGCTTCGCGGGCGAGGCGAGGGCCTCCCCGCGTGGCGCGCCTGGAGGCGCAAGCCGGTCGAACCGCGATGCAATTCGACCGAGCGGGCTCCAAGGTCGCCGATATCGGTCCGGAATATCAAAGATTGTCCGGTTGGTCGATCAATCTAACCCCGCCCGTCGCACCGCGCCAGGATAAGATTGACCAATCGGTCGGTTAATCATAGATTGCCTCTGCCGCCGCGCTTCCGTAAGGTCCGCGACGGACGGAGGCGGGCCAACCCGCTCCTCATCGACCGCACCCTTTTGGGAGGAACGCCACATGGGAACGACCGTCTCCCGACGGTGGGCGCTGCGCGCCGTCGCCCTCGCCGCCTTCATGACGTCCGCCGCCTTCGCCGCCGACCCGGTCAAGATCGGCTCGGTGGTCTCCGCGACCGGCCCCGCCGCCTTTCTCGGCGATCCGGAGGCGAAGACGCTGAAGCTCTATGTCGAGGAACTGAACAAGAAAGGCGGGCTGCTCGGCCGCCCCGTGGAGCTGGTGCTCTATGACGATGGCGGCGACGCCAACAAGGCCCGCACCTTCGCCACCCGCCTGATCGAGGACGATAAGGTGGTCGCCATGGTCGGCGGCACCACGACCGGCACCACAATGGCCATGATCCCGGTGTTCGAGGACGCCAAGATCCCGTTCATTTCGCTCGCCGGCGCGATCGAGATCGTCGAGCCGATGCGCGCCTTCGTCTTCAAGACGCCGCACACCGACAAGACCGCGTGCCAGAAGATCTTCGAGGACATGAAGGCCAAGGGCATCACCAAGATCGGCATGATCTCGGGCACCGACGGCTTCGGCAAGTCGATGCGCAATCAGTGCCTGAAGGTGATCGGCGAATACGGCATCACGGTCCTCGCCGACGAGAATTACGGCGCGACCGATTCCGACATGACGCCGCAGCTCAACAAGATCAAGAACACGGCCGGCATCCAGGCGGTGCTCAATCCCGGCTTCGGTCAGGGCCCGGCGATCGTGACGCGCAATTATGCCCAGCTCGGCATCGCGCTGCCGCTCTATGAGAGCCATGGCGTCGCTTCCAAGAGCTATGTCGAACTCGCCGGCCCCGCCGCCGAGGGCGTCCGTCTGCCCGCCCCCGCTCTGCTCGTGGTCGACAAGCTCCCCGCCGACGACCGCCAGAAGGCGATCGGCAGCGCATACAAGGCCGCCTACGAGAAGGCCACCGGCCAGCCGGTCTCGACCTTCGGCGGCTACGGCTTCGACGGCATCCAGATCCTGACCCAGGCGATCGCGCGCGCCAAGTCGACCGACCCGCAGAAGATCCGCGACGCCATCGAGGCGACCAAGGATTATGTCGGCGTCACCGGCATCTACACCATGTCGCCCACCGACCATCTCGGCCTCGGCACGGACAGCTTCCGCATGCTCCAGATCAAGGGCGGCGACTGGGTGATGGAAGCCAAATAGCGGCCTCGAGGCTGGCGGCCGGGGCGCGAAAACTCCCTCTCCCGCGAAAGCGGGGGAGGGTTGGGGAGGGGAAGAGCCGGGCGCGGCGCCTGCCTCTCCGGGCCTGTCCCCGGGCCGCCCCATCCGGCCCTCCCCCGCAAGCGGGAGAGGGGAACCCGCCAGACATTGCGAGGCCCGGCGCAACGCCCCGCGTCGCGCGTGCCCTGTCGCTTCCGGCTCCCCTCATCCGCTTCCAACAGGATGTCACGCACCGATGGCCGAGTTCCTGCAACTGGTGTTTTCCGGGCTGACGGTGGGCGCGGTCTATGCGCTGGTCGCGCTCGGCTTCACCCTGATCTACAACGCCTCCGACGTGATCAATTTCGCCCAGGGCGATTTCGTCATGATCGGCGGCATGGGCACGGTGTTCCTCGCCGCAGCCGGGATCGCGCTGCCGCTCGCCGCCTTGATGGCGATCGTCGCGGCGGTGATCGTCGGCCTGCTGCTGCACCGCCTCGCCATCGAGCCGGCGCGCGGCGCCTCGCCGGTGGCGCTCATCATGATCACGATCGGCGCCTCCATCTTCATCAAGGGCGTGGCGCAATTGGTGTTCGACAAGCAGTTCCATTCCCTCCCCGCCTTTTCCGGCGATGCGCCGATCGCGCTCGGCGGCGCCACCCTGCTGCCGCAGAGCCTGTGGGTGATGGGGGTCGCTTTGGCGCTGTTCGTCGCGCTCTATCTGTTCCTGGAGAAGACCCTTCTCGGCAAGGCGCTGCGCGCCACGGCGGCGAACCGCCTCGCCGCGCGGCTCGTCGGGGTGAATGTGACGATCATCCTGGCACTCGCCTTCGGCGTGTCGGCGGCGATCGGCGCGATCGCCGGGGTCGTCGTCACCCCGATCACTCTGACCCGCTACGATGTCGGCACCCTGTTCGCGTTGAAGGGCTTCGCCGCCGCCATGGTGGGCGGCATGGGCCATCCGCTCGGCGCCGTGGTGGGCGGGCTGCTGATCGGCCTGCTGGAAGCCTTCGGCGCCGGCTACATCTCCTCGACCTATAAGGATGCGGTGGCCTTCGTCGTTATCCTGCTGGTCCTGTTCTTCCTGCCGCGCGGCCTGTTCGGCGGGCGTACGGTGGAGCGGGTGTGATGCTCGGCCGGCTGCTGCGCGCGCGCTACGCGACCCTCTTCCTCCTCGCCGCGATCATGATCGCGGTGCCCTATCTCGCGCCCTCCGCTTTCTATCTGCGGGTGGCGGCGGTGGTGTGGGTGTTCGCCCTCGCGGCGCTCGGCCTGACCATTTTGATGGGCTATGCCGGGCAGGTCAGCCTGGGCCATGCCGGCTTTCTCGGCCTCGGCGGCTATGCGGTGGCGATCGGCCCGGCGCGCTTCGGGCTCGACCCGGTGCTCTGCCTGTTCCTCGGCGCGGCGCTCGCCGGCGCCCTCGCCTTTCTCGTCGGGCGGCCGATCCTGCGGCTGAAGGGCTATTATCTCGCCATCGCCACGCTCGGCTTCGGCGTCATCCTCGCTCTGGTGTTCCACAGCGAGAGCGACTGGACCGGCGGGCCGGATGGCATGGCGGTGGCGCGCGTCACCGTGTTCGGCACGCGGCTCGCGGGCGCCGCGACCTGGTATTGGGTGACGGCCGGCGCGCTTCTGATCGGCGCCTTCCTCGCCCTCAATATCGAGGCGAGCCCGACCGGCCGCGCGCTGAAGGCGCTGCACGACAGCGAGGTCGCGGCGGCCGGGGCCGGCATCGATGTCGGCCGCAAGAAGCTCGCGGCCTTCGTCATCGGCGCGATCTATGCCGCCTTCGCCGGGGGCCTGCTGGCGGCGATGAACGGGCTGATCACGCCCGACGCCGCGAGCTTCATGCATTCCATCGAACTCGTCGCCATGGTGATCATCGGCGGCCTCGGCTCGGTGCTGGGCGCGGTGGTCGGCGCGGCCTTCCTGGTCGTCCTGCCCCAGGCGCTGACCGTCCTGCAGGAATATGAGCAGGCGGTGCTCGGCCTGCTGATCATGGTGTTCATGATCTTCCTGCCGGCCGGGATCGTGCCGACGCTGCGCAAATGGCTGCTGGAGCGCCTGTCATGAGCCTGCTCGCTGTCGAGGATCTCGGCATCTCGTTCGGCGGCGTGATCGCCGTGGACGGCGTCGGCTTTCGCGTCGAGCCGGGCCAGGTCTTCTCCATCATCGGCCCGAACGGCGCCGGCAAGACCACCTTGTTCAACCTCGTCACCGGCATCTACACGCCGCACCGCGGGCGCGTGACCATGGCGGGCGAGACCCTGACGGGCCTTGCCCCCCACCTTCTGGCGCGGCGCGGCATGTCGCGCACCTTCCAGAACCTGCAGATCTTCTTCCGCATGACGGCGCTCGAGAACGTGATGGTCGGCCGGCACCTGTCGGAGCGGACCTCGCTGCTCTCCGATCTCTTCGGCCTGCCGGCCTCGAGCCGGCAGAACCGCGCCACCCGCGATGCCGCCCGGGTGCTGCTCGAACGGGTCGGGCTTGGCGCCGTCGCCGACACGCTCGCCGGCGCGCTGCCTTATGGCGCGCTGAAGCGGCTGGAAATCGCCCGCGCCCTCGCCGCCGAGCCGAAAGTCCTGCTGCTCGACGAGCCCGCCGCCGGCTGCAACGCGGTCGAGACCGAGGCGATCGACCATCTGATCGCCGACATCGCCAAAAGCGGCGTCGGCGTGGTGCTGATCGAGCACGACATGAAGCTGGTGATGAAGATTTCCGACCGCGTTCTGGTGCTCGCCCAGGGCCGGCGGCTCGCCGAGGGTCCGCCGCGTGACGTGCGCGAGAATCCCGACGTGATCGCCGCCTATCTCGGCGACCATGGCGCACGGGAGGCCGACCGTGCTGGCGCTTGACCGGCTCTGCTCGGCCTATGGCCGCATCGTCGCCCTGCACGACGTCTCGCTCGCGGTGAAGACCGGCGAGATCGTCGCTTTGGTCGGCTCGAACGGCGCCGGCAAGACCACCTTGCTGCGCACCGTGTCGGGCGTTCAGCCGGCCGCGTCCGGCCGGATCCTGTTCGAGGGCGCGCCGATCGAGCGGCTGGAGGCGCATGTCCGGGTGGCGCGCGGCATCGCCCAGTCGCCCGAGGGCCGGCAGGTGTTCGGCCCGTTGAGCGTCGCCGACAATCTCGCGCTCGGCGCCTATCGCCGCCGCAGCCCGCACGGCGACACCCTGGCCCGCGTCTTCGACCTGTTCCCGGTTCTGAAGGAGAAGCGGCACATCCCCGCCATGAGCCTGTCGGGGGGGCAGCAGCAGATGCTGGCCATCGGCCGCGCTTTGATGGCGGCGCCGAAGCTGCTTCTGCTCGACGAGCCCTCGCTCGGCCTCGCGCCGCTTTTGGTCGACCAGATCCTCGCCGCCGTGGTGCGCCTAAAGGCCGAAGGGATGACGGTGCTGCTGGTCGAGCAGAACGCCTCCGCCGCCCTCGCCATCGCCGATCGCGGCTATGTGCTGGAGACCGGCCGGGTGGTGCTGGAAGGCGCGGGCGCCGCCCTGCTGGCGGATCCGAAGGTGCGCGAAGCCTATCTCGGCCTGTGACGCCGCCGACCGCGCGTCCGACAACGCCGCCTTTCACCGTCCGTGCGCCTGCGCAGGGATGGAGGAGGGCGAGAGGGTTTCGGATATAATTCCTATATCACGATGCATGATGGGGTGGCCGCATGTGTCGACGTGCGGCCGGGACGGTTTTCGGGCGCGCGCGGAGGCCTGTGCCTTCCCCCTCCCCTGCAAGCGGGAGAGGGCGAGGCAGGGGGCAGCACGGGAGGAAGGGGAAGCACGGGAGGTGGGAAGATTCCGGGAGGCGGATGCAGCATGACCTGCGTGAAAAAAATCTTATGCGCGCGATTCCCCGAACACCCCGCGTCAGACCCGCCATCGCCCTCCATCCCCCCGCCTCCGGAAACGCCGCGCAGCGCGCGGATTGGCGCTTTTTTGAGCAAAGCGGACCCACTCCCTTGGGGAAGGGTGCGCGGGGGCAGGACGCAATCGCTGGCACATGGCTTGCTTCGTCTTTCCCAAACAGGGAGAGCACCATGAGGTCCTGGATTTCCGCCGTGGCCGGCGCCGTCGCGCTGATGGGCGTCGCGGTGCCGGCGCGGGCCGACACCGACATCAAATTCGCGCTGGACTGGAAGTTCGAGGGGCCGTCCGCGCCCTATTTCGTCGCCATCGACAAGGGCTTCTACAAGGCCGAGGGGCTGAACGTCACGATCGATTCCGGGCCCGGCTCGGTCGCCGGCATCGCCCGGATCGCCGCCGGCACCTATCCGCTGGGCTTCTTCGACATCAATTCGCTGGTCAAGTTCCGCGACCAGAATCCCGACAAGGGCGTCAAGGCCGTGCTGATGGTCTATGACAAGCCGCCCTTCGCCATCGTCACCTTGACCAAGACCGGCATCGCCAAGCCGAAGGATCTGGAAGGCAAGGTGCTCGGCGCTCCGGCCCCGGACGGCGCCTATGCCCAATGGAAGGCGTTCGTGAAGGAGAACGGCATCGAGGCCGAAAAGGTGAAGATCGAGAATGTCGGCTTCCCGGTGCGCGAGCCGATGCTCGCCGACGGCAAGGTCGACGCCATCACCGGCTTCTCCTTCTCCTCTTATTTCAACCTGATGCAGAAGGGCATCAAGCCCGACGAGATCAAGGTGATGCTGATGGCCGATTACGGCCTCGTCCTCTACGGCAATGCCGTCGTGGTCAACGAGACCTGGGCCAAGGCCAATCCGAAGGCGGTCGAGGGCTTCGTGCGCGCCACCATCAAGGGCATCGCCTATACCGTCGCCAATCCCGAGGACGCGATCAAATCGGTGATGAAGCGCAACGAGACCGGCGACGAGAAGGTCGAGCTGGCGCGGCTCAAAATGGCGATCAAGGACAATATCGCCACCGAATGGGTGACCGCCAACGGCATCGGCGGCATCGACCGCGACCGCATGACCAAGGCGATCGAGCAGATCGCCGTGACCTACGACTTCAAGGGTCCGAAGCCGGCGGCCGTCGACATCTTCGTCTCCGATTATCTGCCCCCCGCCGCCGAGCGAAAGCTCAAGTGACGGCTCGGCGCCCCTGACGCCCCGCGCCCTTCCTTGCTTGCCGGGACGGGCGCGGTCGAAACCGGCAGCATGTTTCGGCGCACCCCAGCGGCAAGGGCCTGTCCGTGATCCGCCTCCACGACGTCACCCTCTCCTATCGCGGCCGGGCCGGCGAGGTTACCGCGCTCGCCCACACCTCCCTCGCCGTGGGCAAGGGCGAGTTCGCGGCGGTGGTCGGCCCCTCGGGCTGCGGCAAATCCACCTTGATGAAGCTGGTCACCGGCCTCATCCGCCCGACCAAGGGCAAGGTGGAGGTGGACGGGGCCGAAGTGACGGGGCCGGTCAAGATCGCCGGCATGGCGTTCCAGGCCGCCAATCTCCTGCCCTGGCGCAGCGTGCTCGACAATGTGATGCTGCCGCTCGAAATCGTCGCGCCGCATCGCGGCCGGCTCGGGCGCGAGAGGGACGCGTACCGCACCCGCGCCCTCGATCTGCTCGGCGTGGTCGGCCTGCGCGACTTCGCCGACCGCTATCCCTGGGAAATGTCCGGCGGCATGCAGCAGCGCGCCTCGCTCTGCCGGTCGCTGATCCACGAGCCGGAACTGCTGATGCTCGACGAGCCCTTCGCCGCGCTCGACGCCTTCACCCGCGAGGAATTGTGGGTGGTGCTGCGCGATCTGTGGCAGCGCCTCGGCTTCACGGTGGTCCTCGTCACCCACGACCTGCGCGAGGCCGGCTTCCTCGCCGACACGATCCACGTCATGAGCGCCCGCCCCGGCCAGATCGTCGAGACCCGCCGCGTCGCCTTCCCGCGGCCACGGCCGCTCGACGTGCTCTACGACCCCGCCTTCACGGACCTCGTCCATTCGCTCCGCAACAAGATCGCCGAGGTCAGGCAGGCATGAAAATCGCGGCCGAGGACATCACCCCCGTCGCCTTCACCGTGGCGCTGTTCGTGCTCTGGGAAGCGGCCTGCCTGTTGTTCCGCATCGACAGCTTCATCCTGCCGGCGCCGAGCCAGATCTTCGCCGCCATGGTGCAGTATTGGGGGCCGCTGCTGCGCAATTCTTTCGTCACGCTCTGGACCACGGCGGCGGGCTTCCTGCTCGCGGTCGCCTTCGGCATCGGGCTCGGCGTCGTCGTCGGCTGGTCGCGGGCGATCTATCGCGGCCTCTATCCCGTGATGATCGGCTTCAACTCGATCCCGAAGGTCGCGGTGGTGCCGATCCTGATCATGTGGTTCGGCATCGGCGAGATCCCGGCCATCCTGACCGCCTTCCTGATTTCCTTCTTCCCGATCGTGGTCAATGTCGCCACCGGCCTCGCCACCACCGAGCCGGAACTGGAGGACGTGCTGCGCGCCCTCGGCGCCTCCAAGCTCGACATCATGCGCAAGGTCGGCATCCCGCGCACCGGGCCCTATCTGTTCGGCGCGCTGAAAGTGGCGATCACCCTCGCCTTTGTCGGCGCGGTGGTGTCGGAGACCATCGGCGCCAATGCGGGGCTCGGCCATCTCATGGTCCAGGCAGGCTCGAACTTCCAGATGCCGCTGGTGTTCGCCGGCCTGATGGCGCTCGCGATCGAGGGCATCCTGATGTACGCGGTGTTCGCCGTGATGGAGAAGCGGATGGTGAGCTGGGCCTTCCGCTCCTCCATGAGCGCGGCGGGCTGACCCTCCGCCGCGACGGCGGAGGGCCGGCGCGGCCTATTGGATGGCGATCGGCTTGAAACCGATGCGCTGGGTCAGTTCGCGCTGATAGGCGAGATCCTTTTCCAGATAGGCCTTGAACTCCGCCGGGGTCGAGCCGACCGGCACGAGATCGTTGAGGGTGAAAGCGCGCACCACCTCCGGCTGGTGCACCGCCTTGGCGGCCTCCTTGGCCAGCTTGTCGACGATCTCCTGCGGCGCCTTGCCCGGCAGCAGGAAGCCGAAGAAGCCGGTCATCACCACGCCGGGCAGGCCGATCTCGGTGAAGGTCGGCACGTCGGGCAGTGCCGGGGCGCGCTTGGTGCCGGTATTGGCGAGCGCGCGGATCTTGCCGTCCTTGATCAGGGGCACCGCCGCCGAGGTCAGCACGAAGCCGACATCGACATGCCCGCCGATCAGATCGGTGATGATCAGCGGCGTGCCGCGATAGGGCACGGGCTGGAAGGTGACGCCGGCGGCGTGCTGGAACATCTCGCCGGTGATGTGGGTGACGTTGCCGACCCCGGCATGGCCGAACAGGATCTTGCCCGGCTCCTTCTTGGCCAGTGCGATCAGGTCCGCCACGCTCTTCACCGGCAGCGAGTTGCGCACCACCAGAACCTGCCCATAGGGCGCCTCCGCCAGCAGGCTGACGGGCGTGAAATCCTTGATCGGGTCATAGGGCAGGTCTTTCACCACGCTCGGATTGGCGGTGTGGGACCCGGTCGTCAGCAGCAGGGTGTAGCCGTCCGGGGCGGAGCGGGTGACCCCGCCTGCGGCGACGATGCCGTTGGCGCCCGGCTTGTTCTCGATCACGACCGGAACGCCGAAATCCTTGCTCATCACCTCTGCCACGGGGCGCCCCACCGAGTCGATCGGACCGCCGGCGGCGAAGGGGATGACGATCTTGATCGTGTGGTTGGGATACGGCTCCTGCGCCGCGACGCCTGTAACGCCTGCGAACAGGCAAGACAGTCCGACAGCAAACGCCGCGCCAAAGCGCACGGCGTGGTTGGATTTTGCGTAAGACTCGCGGAGACCGACTGCATTCGACATCGTCATTTCACCTTCTCCTTGACCGTTACCCCACGTTTGCTTCGTTGACCTGGACTGATCAATCGTTGGTTCAACCGGACCCGCCGCTGCGGCGCGCGACCCCGATTGACATATACAAACGAATGTTTATTCGTAAACAAACGTTTGAATACGTCAAGATCAAATGGTCCCGCGCCGATGGACGGCGTCAGGGACGCAGCGAGGAGGAAGTCCATGCAGCAGGAGCAGAGCGTCGTCGCCGACGGCATGCGGATCGACTGGGACGTGCCGATCGAGATGAGCGACGGCGTGGTGCTGCGCGCCGACGTGTTCCGGCCGATCGCCGACGGCCATTATCCCGTGGTGCTGAGCCACGGCCCCTATGCCAAGGGCCTGTCCTTCCAGGAGGGCTTCAAGGGCAATTGGGACCGCATGGTCGCCGCCTTCCCGGAGATCATGGAAGGCACCACGAACAAGTACCAGAATTGGGAACTGGTCGATCCCGAGAAATGGGTGCCGGACGGCTATGTCTGCCTGCGCATCGATTCGCGCGGCTCCGGCCGCTCCCCCGGCTTCCTCGACGTCTGGTCGCCGCGCGAGACCCAGGACCTCTATGAATGCGTGGAATGGGCCGGCGTCCAGCCCTGGTCCAACGGCAAGGTCGGCATCAACGGCATCTCCTATTACGCCATGAACCAATGGCACGTCGCGGCGCTCCAGCCGCCGCATCTCGCGGCGATCTGCGTCTGGGAAGGCGCGCACGATTATTACCGGGAATTCTCCCGCCATGGCGGCATCCTCTGCCGCTTCCTCACCGCCTGGTTCAACCGCCAGGTGGCCCGGGTGCAGCACGGCGTCGGCGATAACGGCTTCCGCTCCCCGGTGACCGGGGAGACGGTCGCCGGCCCGCCGACCCTGTCGAAGGAGGAATTGGCGCAGAACCGGGTCGATCCCGGCATCGAGATCCTCGCCCGGCCGCTCGAGGACGACTATTACCGCTCCCGCACCGCCGATCTGTCGAAGGTCGTCACTCCGCTCCTCTCCTCGGCGAACTGGGGCGGCATGGGCCTGCATCCGCGCGGCAATTTCGAGGGCTATCTGGGCGCCGCGAGCGCCGAGAAATGGCTGGAAGTGCACGGCGATTCCCACTTCTCGCCCTTCTACCGGGATGCCGGCGTCGCGCTCCAGAAGCAGTTCCTCGGCTATTATCTGAAGGGCGAGCAGAACGGCTGGACCGCGCGTCCGAAGGTCGAGCTTCAGGTCCGCCATCCCGGCGAAAAATTCGTCGCCCGCGCCGAAAACGAATGGCCCCTCGCCCGCACGAAATGGACCAAATACTACCTCACGCCCGGCGGCGGCTTCGGCCCCGAGGCGGCGGCGGGCGAGGCCGTCACCTACGAGACCACCGGCGAGGGCGTGACCTTCACGACCGGGCCGCTGGCGCAGGAGATCGAGATCACCGGCCCGGTCGCGGCGCGGCTGACCCTGTCCTCCGACACCACCGATGCCGACGTGTTCGTCGCCCTGCGGGTGTTCGACCCCGCGGGCCAGGAGGTGCTGTTCATCGGCTCGAACGATCCGCGCGTGCCGGTCGGCCTCGGCTGGCTGCGCGCCTCGCACCGCAAGCTCGACCCGGCGAAGTCGCAGCCCTACCGGCCCTATCACAGCCATGACGAGTTGCAGCCGCTCACCCCCGGCGCGCCGGTCGATCTCGACGTCGAGATCTGGCCGACCTCGATCGTGGTGCCGAAGGGCTATCGCATCGCGGTGACGGTGAAGGGCAACGATTACGACCACGGCCTCGGCGAGGCCGGGGTGTCGAACGCCATGTATCCGATGAAGGGCATCGGGCCGTTCCTCCACGATATCCCGGAGGATCGACCGAAAGAGGTGTTCGGCGGCCGCAACACGCTGCATTTCGAAGCCGGCCGCGAGCCCTATCTGCTGCTCCCCATCATCCCGGCCTGACCGCCGCACGGCCCGCGCGCACCCCGCGCGGGCCGTCGTCCCCGCCGCGCAGGCGGGCGTGCGGCGCCCCGCGCACGTCCGCTTTGCAAGTCGCTGACGGATATGGTCGAGTGGTTTCCGGACGCAAGAATGAGTCCGGGGGGTCGAGCAGACCGCCGGAGCCGGACCAAGGCGTCGTGGGGAGAGATGCGTGGCTGAGGACGGGACCCAATCGCCCGGCAGCACGGCGCCGGAGCGCCTCTATGCCGACGGTCATCCGCTGGATGACGTGCACTACATCGAATCGAAGATCATCCTGAGCGGTCTGCGCTTCACTTCGGTTCAGAGCTTCTTCGAATTCGCCAAGATCGTCGCCCGCGTGGCCAAGCGCTGCGAGGTCGATTTCGAGCCGCACACCGCCAAGGGCGTCCGCCCGCAGATCCGCGAAGTCCTGTTCCTGGATACCCAGGACTTCCTGCTCTACAATCATTCCTTCATCCTGCGCCGGCGCATCATGTACGAGGACGGCTTCCCGGTCGGCAATCCGGAGATCGTCTTCAAGTTCCGCCATCCCGACCGCGACACCGCCGCCGCGCTCGACGTGCGTCCCCAGATCCCCGGCGACTACCGCATCAAGTTCAAGGAAGAGGCACTGCCGCTGAAGGACCGGCTCGGCGGCGTGCGCGCGCTGTTTTCGCACAATGTCGAGTTCGAATACCATCCGCGCGGCGTGATGGATCCGACCGCTGCATCCACCCTGATCCACGTCTTCCCCGCCCTCGGCCCGGTTCTGTCGGGCACCCGCAAGCACGTGCAATTGGTGAACCGGACCGCGGTCGAGGAGGTGCTCCAGCAGCTCGGCATGCTGGATTTCGGCAAGGGCCTGATCGCGCCCTGCAACGTCTCGGTCTGGCGCACCCGCGGCGACCAGAACCAGCTGGTCGGCGAATTCTCCTATCAGGTGCGCTTCCTCAAGCGCGAGGACCTCAACGCCAAGGCGCTGCAGCGCGCCGACACCTTCTTCCGCGCGCTGCAGGAGGAGGCGAAGGACTGGATCTCGCTCGGCACCACCAAGACCGGGGCGGTCTACCGGCTGAAGGGCAATCCGCCCCAAAGCCATGAATGACGAAGCCATGCATGACGAAGCCGTGCCGCCCCCCGCGCCGGCGCCCGCGCCGAGCGTGCCGCCCCGGGTGAGCCTGCCGGCGATCTTCTGGGGCTTCCTGGTCATCGGCGCCACCAGCTTCGGCGGCGGCGTCGTCGCCTATCTGCGCTCCGGACTGGTCGGGCGCCGCCATTGGGTGGACGACGAAACCTTCGTCGAATTGCTGTCGATCTGCCAGACCCTGCCCGGCCTCAACGCCTCCAACATGGCGATTCTGGTGGGGGACAGGCTGCGCGGCACCGCCGGCGCCGCGGTGGCGCTCGCCGGCATCTGCCTGCCCGGCGCGCTGCTGATGGTGGCCGCCGCGAGCGCCTATTCCGCCGCGCAGGGCAGCGGCACCGCCGTCAATGCGGTGCTTCACGGCGTCTCGGCCGCCGCGGTGGGGCTGGTGCTCGCCGTCACCTTCCAGCTCGGCCGCAAGACGCTCATCCATTATGCCGACTTCGCCTTCGTCATCCTCACCGTGATCGGCGTCAATGTCCTGCACCAGTCGGTCCTCCTGGTGCTCGCGGTGGTCGGTGCGCTCGCCATCTGGTGGTACCGGCCGCGCCGCGCGCCCGAGACCGGACGTGCCCCGTGAGCCAGCTTCCCGGCCTGATCGCGGTCTTCGCCTATCTCTCGCTGCTCACCGTCGGCGGCGGCATGGCGGCGTTCCCGGAGATGAAGAGCCTGGTGGTCGACACCCACCATTGGATGACCTTCCCCCAGCTCATCCATCTCTACAGCATCGGCCAGATGGCCCCCGGCCCGAACATGATGATGATCGCCGGGATCGGCCAATGGGTCGCCGGGCCGGTCGGCGCGCTGGTCGTGGTGATCGCCTTCTTCCTGCCGACCGGCCTGTTCACCCTGTGGGTCGGCCGGCTCTGGAAGCGGCTCGACCATTGGCCCTGGCGCGCGGCGATCCAGCGCGGCCTCGCCCCGGTCTCGATCGGCCTGCTGCTGGCGGGGGCGATCAGCATTTCCAAGGGCGCGCTCATCGGCTGGGCCAGCATCGCCATCGCCGCCGCGATGTTCGCCACCCTGGTCACGACCCGGATCAACCCGATCCCGCTGATCCTGGTCGCCGCGATCGCCGGCTATCTCGCTTTCTAGAGCGGCCAGTGCGCAATGGAACCGCGCAGGCACATGCGTCCTGCCTGCTCCGGAGCGCGCTCCGTCCCGACGGCGGCGCCATCTGAACGAAGCGTGCGCCCGATTTCTCGCCTCTCGAGCGACCGCCTCAATAGGCGGCGCAGTCGGGCGGCGCGAAGCGGTCGGACAGGGTGGCGGCGAGGCGCTGCATCATCAGCTCGCGCGGCAGCTCGGCGCGGGCCATCTGCTCCGGCGTCAGCGTGGCGCGCAAAGCGACGACGGCATCCTTCAGGCGGCGCGCCGCGTCGGCATTGGCGAGAATGGCGTCGGCCACCGCTTCGGGCAAAGCGAACGGCGTGGCCGGCGCGTCGTGCTCCCGCGCCTGGAACGCCGCGAGGCGCGCCCCGGTCGGCAGCATGGCGATGACCGCATCGGTGTAAGCGCGCCACGCGGCGGACTGTTCGGGCGTGATGCCGATGGCGATCTCCTGGCCGCCGAGCAGGATGGCGACGATCAGGCGGGCGCGGGCGGGATTGTACATGTCGGCGATGTCGCCCGGGACATGGCCGCAGGCGCCGGGACCACCCCAGGGAAAGCCGCCGGGGCCGCCCGGCGCGAAGCCGCCCAAGGGTCCCGGCGGCGGACCGGGGGGCGGCGGGGGCGGGGCCATTTCGGCGCGGGGCGGCGGCGGCGCGGGCTGGGCGGCGGCGGGCGCGGTCCAGGCGGTACCGAGAAGCAGGCTCACAGCGAGGCCGGCGACAAAAGCTCTGGTCATGGGGATCTCCCTGTCGTGATCGACCGGGCGACCCTAGGCGGCGCGGTTTGCACGCGTCGGTCGGCAGATTTCAGATTGTAACGGCCGGCCCCGTCTCGATCGGCAGGCGCACCAGCACGCAGGCGCCGCCGCCCGGCCGGTCGGCGATCTCCACCGCCCCGCCATGGATGTCGAGGATCTGCTTGACGATGGTGAGGCCGAGCCCGGTGCCGCCGCTGTCGCGGTTGCGCGAGGTCTCCAGGCGGACGAACGGCTCGAACACCCGCACCCGCGCCTCGGCGGGGATGCCCGGCCCGCGATCCTCGACCCGCAGCAGCACGCAATCGCCGTCCCGCCAGGCGCGGATGTCGGCCCGGTTGCCGTAGCGCAGCGCGTTGTCGATCAGATTTTTCACCACGCGCCGCAGCGCGGTCCCGCTCAAGGCGACCGGCGGCGGCGGCGGCATGGGCTCGAGGGAAATCGGCGCATCGCGTCCGCGTTCCGCGACGATCTCGCGCAGCAGGGCGCCGAGATCGGCCCCGCCGGGCGCGCGCGGCGCCGTCGCGACCCGGGCGAAATCCAGCGCCTCCTCCAGAAGCTGCTGCATGGTCTCGACATCGGCGACCGCCCGCGCGCATTGCGGGCTGTCCGGCATCAGTTCCAGCCGCAGCCGCAGCCGGGTCAGGGAAGTGCGCAAATCGTGCGAGATCGCGCCGAGCGCCAGCGTCCGGCTGTTCACGAGGTCGGCGATGCGCCCCTGCATCGCGCCGATGGCGCGCACCAGAATGCGGATTTCGCGCGCGCCGCGCGCCGGCACCGGCAGCGGATCGAGCCGCGTGCCGCGCGCGTCGAGCTCCTGGGCGAGCCGCGTCAGCGGCTTGGTCTCGCGCGCCACGGCGATCAGCGCCACCACGCCGACGGCAATGCCGAGCAGGCCGGCGAAGAAGCCGATCGGGATGCCGAGCAGATGGACCGTCACGGGATCGGCGAAGCGGAACGACAGAAAGGCCCCGGACGCGAGTTCGACGAACACCCGCATCTCGCCGGCGCCGTCCGGGACGGCGCGGATCGTGCGGCCCGACACCCCGGCGGAGCGCAGTGCCGCCGCGATCCCGGTCTCGATGCGCACCATCCCGGTGACCGCCGGAAGGTCCGGCGGCAGCGCCGGCACGATGGTCGCCGTCGGCCCTTCGGGCGGCAGCGCCGCGAACACCGTGTCCCAGCGGGCCGGCGTCACCGCGTCGAGCAGCAGCACCAGCGCCGCCACATGCCCCGAGAACCCTTTCGGCTCGTCGGGCGGCTTGGGGCGTTGGAAGCCGAAGAACACCACGACCGCCGCCGCCTGGAAGGCGAGGATCGCCGCCGCGACGATCAAGAGGATCCGCGCCAGCAGGCCGAGCGGCGGGATCCGGTCACGCATCTTCGACATCCACCGCGAACAGATAGCCGGCATTGCGGACCGTGGTGATCGGGCTCGCATCCGGGCCGAGGCAGGCGGCGAGCTTGGCACGCAGGCGCGAGACCGTGACGTCGACCGCACGGTCGAACGGGTCGGCATTGCGCCCCCGCGTCCAGTCGAGCAATTGGTCCCGCGACAGCACCCGCCGCGGCCGATCGAGAAAGCACAGCAGCAGGTCGAACTCGGCGGTGGTCAGCTTCACCGGCGCGCCCGCGGGGTCGGTCACGGTGCGCGCGTCGATGTCGATCAGCAGGCCGCCGACCCGCTTGCGCCGCCGCGCTTCGGTGGCGCTATCGCGGGTCAGCTTCGCGCGCCGCAGGATGGCCCGGACGCGGGCGAGGAATTCGCGCGGATTGAACGGCTTGCCGAGATAGTCATCGGCGCCGATTTCGAGCCCGACGATGCGGTCCACCTCGTCCCACCGCGCCGTGAGCATCAGGATCGGCACGCCGGAGCGGGCGCGCAGGCGGCGGCAGATGGAGAGGCCGTCCTCGCCCGGCAGCATGATGTCGAGGACGATGAGGTCCGGCATGCCGGCGCGCAGCCGGCGGTCCAGCGCGACGCCGCCGTCGACGCCCTCGGCGAGATAGCCGTTGCGGTTGAGGAGGTCGATCAGCAGCGAGCGAATCTCGCCGTCATCCTCGACGATGAGAACAGTGGCCGTGTCCATGCTCCGCTCATGCCGGCTCCGCCAGCGCCGCGCAACGGCATCCGATCCGCGGCAACAAACTGTAATATGCGCCGCCCTTCCCGAAACATCGCAGCAAAACGGCGCGCGCAGGATCCGTCTCATACGCCGGCCGATCGGTTCGCCGCATCGGCCGGCCCCCAGACGGAGAGACCCCGGATGACCCGACTTCTGTTCCCGGCCGGCGGCCTGCTGCTCCTCGCTGCGAGCTTCGTCCCGCGTGCCGAGATCGCCGCGGCGCCCGCCATCACCCCGCAGCAGATGGAGGCGGTGCGCACCGCCTGCCGCACCGACATCCGCCGCCTCTGCGCCGGGGTGCAGCCGGGCGAAGGCCGCATCGTCGCCTGCATGCGGGCCAATGCGGACGCCGTCTCGCCGCCCTGCAAGGACGTGATGGCGAGCCTCGCCGCCGCCCGCGCCGCGCAATGACCGATCCCCGATCCGTCCCCGGCGCCGCCTGACACGGCGCCGGATCGGATTCCGGCGGGCGTCCAGCCCCGGCACCGCCCCCGTCGGTTGCTGTGGCGCCCACCGGATGGCCCCCTTCGGCCCGCCCACGGCCGAGGGGGGTCCAAGTCCAAACCCGTTCCCGGCCCCCGCCCTTTACGCCCGCTTTACGGCCCAGGCCCGTTTGCGCATGGCGACTTTATGCCCGGCAGGCCGACAAACGCTCCGGTCTGAACCGGAGTTGGTCATGATCCCCGATCTCGTTTGTCTCGGCGGCGGCCTCGGCCTGTTCGCCCTCTGCGCCGTAGCCGTGCTGGCCGCGGACCTGCTGTGAGGGGCGCAGCCATGCCGCTCGATCTCGCCCTCGGCCTCGCCACCGCGCTCGGCCTGTTCGCCTATCTCCTGGTGGCGCTGCTGCGCCCCGAACTGTTCTGAGGGAGCGGCGTCATGACCGACGATCTCCTTCAGTTCGCGCTCTTCGCCGGGCTGCTCATCGCCGTCGCGGTGCCGCTCGGCGCCTATATGGCGGCGGTGTTCGCCGGCGAGGTGCGCTTCCTCGCGCCGGTCGAGCGGGCGCTTGCCGCCGGTGCCGGGGCGGCGGTGCGGCAGGACCAGCGCTGGACCGCCTACGCCCTCTCGCTGCTCGCCTTCAACGCGGCGGGCTTCGTGCTGCTGTTCCTGATTCTGCGGTTCCAGAACCTGCTGCCGCTCAACCCGCAGGGCTTCGACGGGCTTTCCGCCCCGCTCGCCTTCAACACCGCGCTCTCGTTCGTGACCAACACGAACTGGCAGGCCTATGGCGGCGAGACGACGATGTCGAACTTCAGCCAGATGGTCGGCCTGACGACGCAGAACTTCGTCTCGGCCGCCTCCGGCATGGCGGTCGCGGCGGCGGTGGCGCGGGGTTTGGCGGCGCGGCGGACCCGTGTGCTCGGCAATTTCTGGACCGACCTCACCCGGGCGACGCTCTATATCCTCCTGCCCGGCGCGCTGGGTCTGGCGCTGGTCTTCGCCGCCTCCGGCATCCCCCAGACCCTCGCCGCGGCGTTCGACGCCGCGACCCTCGACGCGGGCACCCAGACCATCGCGGTCGGCCCGGCGGCGAGCCAGGTCGCGATCAAGCAGCTCGGCACCAATGGCGGCGGCTTCTTCAACGTCAATTCCGCCCATCCCCTGGAAAACCCCACCGCGCTCACCAATTTGCTCTCGACCCTCGCCATCCTCGCCATCCCGGCCGCCTTCTGCTTCACCTATGGCCGCATGGTCGGCGACCGGCGCCAGGGCATCGCGCTGTTCGCCGCCATGGGGCTGCTGTTCCTCGCCGGCTTCGCCGCGATCTATGCGGCGGAGGCCGCCGGCAACCCGCTCCAGGCCGGGCTGGTCGATCCGGGCACCGGCAATATGGAGGGCAAGGAGGTGCGCTTCGGCGTGCTCGGCTCGACCCTCTGGGCGGCGGCCACAACGGCCGCGTCCAACGGCTCGGTCAATGCCATGCATGACAGCTTCACCCCGCTCGGCGGCCTCGTCGCCATGCTGAACATCCAGCTCGGCGAAGTGGTGTTCGGCGGCGTCGGGGTCGGGCTCACCGGCATGCTGCTGTTCGTCGTCCTCACCGTCTTCCTCGCCGGCCTCATGGTGGGCCGCACGCCGGAATATCTCGGCAAGAAGATCGAGGCGCGGGAGGTCAAGCTCGCCGCGCTGACGCTGCTCGTCATGCCGCTCGGCGTGCTGGTCGCGAGCGCCGCATCGATCCTCGCCGGCACCGCCGAAACCGCGGTCCTGACGCCGGGGCCGCACGGCCTGTCGGAGCTGCTTTATGCCTATTCCTCGGCCACCGGCAATAACGGCTCGGCCTTTGCCGGCTTCTCCGCCAATACCGAATGGCACAACATCGCCCTCGGCATCGCCATGATGCTGGGCCGGTTCGGCTACATCGTGCCGATCCTGGCGATCGCCGGCAGCCTCGCCGGCAAGACCGCCGCGCCCGCCGGCCCCGGCACCTTCCCGACGCACGGCGCGCTGTTCGTCACCCTCCTCCTCGCCACGATCCTGATCGTCGGCGCCCTCACCTTCCTTCCGGTCCTCGCCCTCGGTCCGATCGCCGAGCAGGTGTCGCTCGCCGCCGGCCGGACCTTCTGAGGCTTCCCATGAGCAAGCATCCTCCCGCCGAAATCGGCCTTATGTCGCCCCGCATCCTCGGCCCGGCCATCGGTCAGGCCGTCCGCAAACTCGATCCGCGCAGCCTGGCGCGGAACCCGGTGATCTTCTCCACCGCGCTCGTCAGCCTGCTCTCGACCGTCCTCGTCGCCCGCGAGGCGCTGCAAAGCGGTCCGGCGGTCTGGACCGGCCTCCAGATCGCGATCTGGCTCTGGTTCACCGTGCTGTTCGCCAACTTCGCCGAAGCCGTCGCCGAAGGGCGCGGCAAGGCGCGCGCCGATGCGTTCCGCAGCACCCGCACCTCCGCCAAGGCGAAGCTGCTGGAGGATCCCGCAGACCGCAGCCGCACCCGGCCGACCGACATCGCGCAGGTCGAGCCGGGCCAGCTCATCCTGGTCGAGGCGGGCGACACCATCCCCACCGACGGCACCGTCGTCGCGGGCGTCGCCTCGGTCGACGAGAGCGCGATCACCGGCGAATCCGCCCCGGTCATCCGCGAATCCGGCGGCGATCGGTCCTCCGTCACCGGCGGCACGCGCCTCGTCTCCGACTGGCTGGTGGTGCGCGTCACCGCCAAGCCGGGCGAGACTTTCCTCGACCGCATGATCGCTCTGGTCGAGGGCGCGCGGCGCCAGAAGACGCCGAACGAGATCGCCCTCGATATCCTGCTGGCCGGGCTGACTTTGGTCTTCCTGCTGGTGGTGGCGACCCTGCCGGCCTTCGCGTCCTGGTCCGGCACGACGCTGCCGGTCATCTATCTCGCCGCTTTGTTCGTGACCCTGATCCCGACCACGATCGGCGGCCTGCTCTCGGCCATCGGCATAGCCGGCATGGACCGGCTGGTGAAGGCGAACGTGGTCGCGAAATCCGGCCGCGCGGTCGAGGCGGCGGGCGACATCGACGTGCTTCTGCTCGACAAGACCGGCACCATCACCTTCGGCAACCGCATGGCGGACGCCTTCGAGCCGGCGCCGGGCGTCGCCCCGCGCATGCTGGCGGAGGCCGCTTTCCTCGCCTCGCTGGCGGACGACACGCCGGAGGGCAAGTCGATCGTCGACCTCGCCCTGCGCAGCTTCGGCTTCTCGCCGGACGCGGCGAAGGATGCCCATATCGTGCCCTTCAGCGCCCATACCCGCATGTCCGGCGTCGATCTGCCGGGCGGCGTCTCGCTCCGCAAGGGCGCCTCGGACGCGATGGCCGCGCTCTCCGGCGCGCCGCTGGCCCCGGCGGTGGACCAGATCGTCAAGCGCATCGCCTCGTCCGGCGGCACGCCGCTGGTGGTGGCGCAGGACCGCAAGGTGCTCGGCGTCATCCATCTGAAGGACGTGGTGAAGCCGGCGATCCGCGAACGCTTCGCCGAACTGCGCCGCATGGGCATCCGCACCGTGATGATCACCGGCGACAACCCCTTGACCGCCGCCGCCATCGCCGCCGAGGCGGGGGTCGACGACGTGCTCGCCGAGGCGACGCCGGAGAAGAAACTGGAGCTGATCCGCAAGGAGCAGGCCGCTGGCCGCCTCGTCGCGATGTGCGGCGACGGCTCGAACGACGCCCCCGCTCTCGCCCAGGCCGATGTCGGCGTCGCCATGAACACCGGCACGGCGGCGGCCAAGGAGGCGGGCAATCTCATCGACCTCGACAGCGACCCGACCAAGCTCATCGAGATCGTCATGGTCGGCAAACAATTGCTGATCTCGCGCGGCGCGCTCACCACCTTCTCGGTGGCGAACGACGTGGCGAAATATTTCGCCATCCTGCCGGCGCTGTTCGTCGGCGCCTATCCCGGCCTCGCCGCGCTCGACGTGATGGGGCTCGGCTCGCCGCAATCGGCGATCCTGTCGGCGATCATCTTCAACGCGCTGGTGATCGTCGCCTTGATCCCGATCGCGCTGAAGGGGGTGCGCTACCGCCCGGCCTCGGCCGCCACTTTGCTGTCGCGCAACCTGCTGGTCTACGGGCTGGGCGGCCTTCTCGCGCCGTTCGTCGGCATCAAGCTGATCGACCTGCTGGTCGATCTCCTCCATCTCGCCTGAAGTCGGAGCCTGCCATGACCTCCTATCTGCGTCCGGCCGTCGTGCTGCTCGCGCTGTTCACGGCGCTCACCGGCCTTCTCTATCCCCTCCTCGTCACCGGCCTCGCCCAGGCCGCCTTCCCCGCCGCCGCCAACGGCTCGCCGGTCGTCGTGGCCGGGCAGGTCGTCGGCTCAAGCCTGGTCGGCCAGTCCTTCACCGCGGCGCGCTATTTCCACGGCCGCCCCTCCGCCACGACCGGCGCCGATCCGCAGGATCCCGCCAAAAGCATCGCGCAGCCCTACAATGCGGCCAGTTCCGGCGGGTCGAATCTCGGCCCGAGCGCGGCGGCGCTGCAGGAAGCGGTGGCGGCGCGGGTCGCGGCGCTCGGCGGCGGGCCGGTGCCGGCCGACCTCGCGACCGCCTCGGCATCGGGCCTCGACCCCGACATCTCGCCCGCAGCGGCCGCCTTCCAGGTGCCGCGCGTGGCGCAGGCGCGGGGGCTGACGCCGGCGCAGGTTCAGGCCATTGTCGACCGGCACGTCAGCCCGCGTCTGTTCGGCGTTCTCGGGTCGCCGCGCGTCAACGTCCTCGCGCTCAACCTCGCGCTGGACGGCCGGGCGCCGTGAGGGAAAGGCTCCAATCGGAATGGTCGGCAGCATTGAGGAGCGCCCCGCGCCCGAAGCCTTCCTGGAGGAGGCCCGCACCGAGGCGCGCGGCCGCGGCAGCCCGGGGCGGCTGAAGATCTTCCTCGGCGCCTCGCCCGGCGTCGGCAAGACCTATGCGATGATCGAGGAGGCCCGCACGCGCCAGCGCGCGGGCGTCGACGTGGTGGTGGCGCTGGTCGAGACCCATGGCCGCGCCGAGACCGCCGCGCTGCTCGGCTCGCTGGAGCAAATGCCGCGCCGTCCGGTCGCCTATCGCGGCCAATGGCTGAGCGAACTCGATCTCGATGCGCTGCTCGCCCGCCACCCGCAGCTCGCTCTGATCGACGAGCTCGCCCACAGCAATGCCCCCGGCTCCCGCCATCCCAAGCGCTGGCAGGATGTTCTCGAAGTGCTGGAGGCCGGCATCGACGTCACCACGACGCTCAACATCCAGCATATCGAGAGCCTGAACGACATCGTCGCCCGCATCACCGGGGTCCGGGTGCACGAGACGGTGCCCGACCAGGTGCTCCAGCGCGCCGACGATATCGAACTGATCGATCTGCCCCCGGAGGAACTGATCAAGCGGCTGAAGGAGGGCAAAGTCTATGTCAGCCAGCAGATCGGCCAGGCGCTCGAGAATTTCTTCGGCAAGGGCAACCTCACGGCGCTGCGCGAACTGGCGCTGCGCACCGCCGCGAGCCGGGTCGACGCCGAAATGCTCGCTTACATGCAGGCCAATGCGGTCAAAGGCCCCTGGCCGACCGAGGAGCGCCTTCTGGTCTGCATCAACGAGGCGCCGGTGGCGAAAAGCCTGGTGCGCGCCGGCAAGCGCATGGCGGAGCGCGCCCGCATCCCCTGGATCGTCGTCACCGTCCTGACGCCGCGGCACGAGACCCTGCCGGCCGGGGCCCGCGCCGCCACCATGGAGGCGCTGCGGCTCGCCGAGACTTTGGGCGCCGAAACCGTCACGCTGCACGCGGAATCCGACGCCGCCGCCGAAATCCTGCGCTATGCCCGCAGCCGCAACGCGTCCCGCCTCGTCATCGGCCGGCCGCGCGCGGGCGGCGGGTTCTGGTGGAAGATCGCTGGTCTGCTGCGCGAGCCGGTGGCCGACCGGCTGCTCGACGCCGCGCGCGATTTCGAGGTGACCGTCGTGACCGCCCAGGCCAAGCCGGCGGCGCAGGCCTGGCACGCCGGGCTCGATCTGCGCCCCGCCTGGCGCGGCTATGCGGCGGCGCTCGCCGCGATCGCCGCCGCCACCCTCCTCGCCTGGCCGATCGGCGCCTGGGAGGCCGTGCCCGGCGGCGCGATCTCGGCCATCTATCTCACCGCGGTTCTGGTGGTGGGGGCACGGCACGGCCTTGGCGCCTCGCTGGTGGCGACGCTGCTCGGCTCGGCGGCCTATAATTTCTTCTACACCGCGCCCTATTACACCCTCGCCATGAGCCATCCCGAGGACGTCGTCTCGATCCTCGTCTTCCTCGTCGGCGCGGTGTTCACCGGCACGCTGGCGGGCCGGCTGAAGGCGCAGGTGGAGAGCATGCGCGCCACCCAGCGCCGGACCGAGACGCTCTACGATTTCGCCCGCAAGATCGCCTCGGCCAACAATACCGACGACGTGCTCTGGGCCGCCGCCTTCCATATCGCGGCGACGCTCGACTGCCGGTCGCTGATCCTGATGCCGAACGCCGAGGGCGGGCTCGATCAGGTGCAGGGCCATCCCTCCATCGAGGAGCTGGACGCGCGCGCCGAAGGCGCGGCGCGCTGGGCGTTCGAGCGCAATGCGCCGGCCGGGGCCGGCACCGCGACCCTGCCGACCAGCGACTGGTTGTTCGTGCCGCTCGCCACCGGCGACCGGCCGCTCGGCGTGATCGGGGTGCGCTTCGCCGATCCCGGCCGCAGCCTCGATCCCGAGACCCGGCGGCTGCTGCTCGCGGTCGAGGATCAGGTGGCGGTGGTGGTGGAGCGCGCGCGCCTCGCCGAGGAGCTGGCGGATGCGCGGGTCTCGGCGGAGGGCGAGCGGCTGCGCGCGGCGCTGCTGAATTCCGTCAGCCACGATCTGCGCACGCCCCTCGTCACGGTGATCGGCGCCGTCTCGGCTCTCGCCGAGGACGACGGCGAGCTCGCCGCCGCAGACCGGCGCGACCTCGCCACGACCGCGCTCGACGAAGCCCGCCGGCTCGACCGCTATGTGCAGAATCTGCTCGGCATGACGCGGCTCGGCCATGGCGCGCTGCGGCTGCGCCGGGCGCCGGTGGAGCTGCGGGAGATCGTCGGCCGGGTGCGCGCCGACCTCGCCCGCACCCTCGCCGGCCATCGCGTGGCGGTGACGATCCCGCGCGACATGCCCATGCTGGACGTCGACCCCGTGCTGATCGGCCAGGCTTTGACCAATGTCGTGGAGAACGCCGCCAAATATGCCCCGCTCGGCTCCACCATCACCATCGCCGCCGCGGCCAGCGGCGGACAGGCGCGGATCGAAGTGTCGGACGAAGGGCCGGGCATTCCGGAGGGCGAGCGCGAACGCGTGTTCGATCTGTTCCACCGCGCCGCGCAGGGCGATGCGCGGCCTGCCGGGACCGGGCTCGGCCTCGCCATCGTGCGCGGCCTGGTTGAAGCGCATGGCGGCACCGCTTCGGCCGAGGCCGGGCCGAACGGACGCGGCGCGGCCATCGTCCTCACCCTTCCGCTTGCCGCCCCGTCCTTGAGCGAGGAGCCATGAGCGCGCCCGAGACCGCCGCCCCGCCGCGCATCCTGGTGGTCGAGGACGACGCGCCGATCCGCCGCTTTTTGCGCATCGCCCTCGGCAGCGCCGGCTTCGCCACGCTCGAAGCCGAGCGCGGGCGGACCGGGATCGAATTGGCCGCCACCGCCGCCCCCGATTGCGTCGTGCTCGATCTCGGCCTGCCCGATATGGACGGCAAGGCGGTGATCGCGGCAATCCGCGCCTGGTCGCGCGTGCCGATCCTGGTCCTCTCGGTGCGCGACGCGGAGGCCGAGAAGATCGCCGCGCTCGATGCCGGGGCCGACGATTACGTCACCAAGCCGTTCGCGACCGGCGAACTCCTGGCGCGGCTGCGGGCGTTGATGCGCGGCCGCCTCGACCGGACACGCGAGCCGGCGGTCCAGGCGATCGGCCCGCTCACGGTCAATTTCGCCAGCCGCACCGTGACGCTGGACGGGCGCGAGGTGAAGCTGACGCGCAAGGAATACGACGTGCTCGCGCTGCTGGCGCGCCATCCCGGCCGGCTGATCGCCCACCGCCAGTTCCTCACCACGGTCTGGGGCGCGGCGCATGCCGAGGACACGCATTATCTGCGCATCGCCATCGGCCATATCCGCGACAAGCTCGGCGACGATGCCGCCGATCCGCGCTTCATCATCACAGAGCCAGGGGTCGGCTATCGGCTGGTGGAGGGGTGAGCGGCGCCCCGCCGGGCGGAACAGGCCGCGATGCGGGCGGATTTTCTCGGCCGCGCGGCCTTGGTCGCGTTCGCCGCGCGCGGCGCCGTCTTGCGCGCCGCCGCCGATCTCACCCTGTCCCGGACCGCACTCCGCCACCGCAGGCGCAATCGGCGCGGCAAGAGTGCCTCTTCTCTCCCCCGTCAGACGAAAACGATCCTTATTCGACAAATATATTTAGCTCACGTTTTTCATTGTCATTAAACAACACTTTGATTTGCTCTTCGATCCAGGGAATGTAGGGCGTGACCCGGGTATAATAGATCTTATTCCCACAGCGCGGCACGTTCTCAGCCCCGCCCCAAATTTCGGCCATTGCTTTGGTGTTGCGCTCGTTGATCAGATTTATGAAAGAAAACGCGACGCCGATCAGATAATGGTAAATTTTTTTAGGCTCTTCGGGAGGCGAAAAAATCACGCTCACCGGGCCGCCCGAATCGCCGGTACACCAGCCGCTGCCGAGCGGGATATCCCCGCTGTAAAGCGAGGATTTTGCGACCCGCTCCGAATGGTCAAGCGGAATGTAATGAAGTTGATCATTGATCTCGAAATCTTTCTTTCGGCCCAAGCCGAAAACATAAATATAGTAATCTCCGGCACCTGGATCCAAATTAATGCTGGAAAAACGCATCGGAGGATTGTTTTCGACTTTGAATGGCAGAGAAATCAAGCCAAGATCCACAAATTTATCGGCCGTGTGAGGCGCCAAACGTTTTAAAGTCGGTTCCTTGTCGGTGACTTCGTAGCCCCCATTATAGTCTTTATGATAGACTCACTTTTCCGCTTCGATGCGCTGCTGCTTCAGGGGCGAAAACTTCTGCATGACGAGAACGGTCACGACCTGCGCATCCACCAAGCAATGCCCCGCGGTCAGGACAACGTCTTGCGTTATGAGCGCGCCCGTACAGCGATAACTGACACCGTCGCTTTTCTTGATTTCCATTTGCACCAGAAACAAGGCCTTCTGGCGAGTTTTATCGCTTTGAATCGTCTTTGATTTGTAAAGGACGTCCTGCGCAAAGGGCGCAGCCGATGCCCCATTGCTCGCTTGAGCGGTTAAATGGCCAGACTTGAAAGCCTGGGCTGGCGCATCCAAAAACAGACTTGCAGCGGGGAAACAAAGACCAACGGCGAAAAGAGCGCGACGGAACGCGCGTTTATGTTTGAAGTTTCCAGCTTTCACTGCCGGCGCCCCTACCGACGACAAACAATGCTTTTGTCGCGGACATCGAACAAAGCGGTGAAGGCACAGGCGCTCATCGTGCACAGCAAGCGGCTGCCGAATTGACAGCCTGCGGGCGCATTGATGCCCCCGTAATTCTCGCACACGATCCGTCCATTGGACAATTGGCAGCCCGAGGCCCAAGGCGCTCCCTGCGCCATCGCGGCGCCTGGGAGCATCATCGCAGCCGTCACCACGCCGGCGATCGCCAGACCTCTCATCTGCCTTCTCCCCATCTGCGCTCTCCCGCCGTGAACCGGTAGCCGGGAGAGAGATGCGCGTCGTCCCCCGAATGGAGTAGACGAGGATGGGGATCAGGCACTTTCGCGGGTCGGACTTCATGCGCGTCGATTTCCTGGGGCTGGAGGCCTTTGTCGCGATCGCCGAGCGCGGCTCCTTCTTGCGCGCCGCCGCCTATCTCAACCTGTCCCAGACCGCGCTCTCCCACCGCATGCGCAAGCTGGAAGAGGATCTCGGCGTCCAATTGCTCGCCCGCACGACGCGCCAGATCAGCCTGACGGCGGCGGGCCAGGACCTGCTGCCCAAGGCGCGCCGGCTGATGGCCGAACTCGACGGCGCGATCGCGGCGCTGCGCGGCCAGGCGGAGGCGCGGCAGGAGCGCGTCGCCTTCGGCTGCCTGCCGACCATCGCCGCCTATCATCTGCCGCGCGCGCTCTCCGCCTTCCGCGACCGCCATCCCGACGTCGCGGTGAAGGTGTTCGACAATTCCGCCTCGGAGATCGCCGCTCTGGTGCAGCGTGGCGAGGCGGAGTTCGGCATCGGCATCGTCTCGGTCCATGCCTTCGATCTCGACATCGCGCCGATCCGCAAGGAGCCGTTCGTGCTGCTGTGCCGGAGCGACCACCCCTTCGCCACGCTCGGCGCGGTGAACTGGTCGCAGATCGAAGGCGCGCCGCTGATCCGCATCAGCCCCCAGGCCGGCAACCGCGCCTTGATCGACGACGCGCTCGGCAGCCGGCGCGAAAGCCTCAACTGGCGCTACGAGGTCCAGCACGTCCAGACCGCCGCCAGCCTGGTCGCCGAGGGCATCGGCCTGACCGTGGTGCCGAAGCTCGCCATGAGCATCGGCGGCACGCCGGGCCTCGTCGCCCTCGGCCTGCGCAATCCGAGCGTCACGCGCTCGCTCGGCGTCATCACCCGGCGCGGCCATTCTCTGTCGGAGCCGGCCAAACTGCTGCTGAAACTGGTGAAGGCGCAGTTGCGGGGCTGAGCCGGGCGCCGCCCATACCTGCATGAAATTCATATAACTCTGAATTCATGTCATTTGATTCATGAGTTCGCCCGCCCCATGGTCCCCCCAACACAGAATGGGACCCGGGAGGGACAGGCATGGCGATCCGCATCGCTTTGATCGGATATGGCGAGGTGGGCGGCATTTTCGGCGCCGATCTTCTCCGCGCCGGCGCGGCCGCCCTCGCCGCCTACGACATCAAGCTGGACGATCCCCGCTTCGCCCCGGCGCTGCGCGCCAAGGCGCAGGCCGCCGGCGTGCGGCTCGCCGCCTCCGCCGCCGACGCCGCGTCCGGCTGCGACCTCGTCGTCTCCGCGGTGACCGCCGATGCGGTCCTGGCGGTCGCCGAAGGGCTCGCGCCGCATCTCGCCCCGGGACAGATCTTCTTCGACGTCAATTCGGCCTCCCCCGAGACCAAGAAAGCCGCCGCCCGCGCGGTCGAGGCGTCGGGCGCGGACTATGTCGAGGGCGCGGTCATGGCGCCGATCACCGGGCCGCGGCTCGCCGTGCCGATCCTCGCCGGCGGACCGAAGGCGGCGGCGGCGGCGGATCTGCTCAACGCCCTCGGCATGCGGCTGCGGCCGGTCTCGGACGTCCACGGCCGCGCCTCGGCGATGAAGCTCTGCCGCTCGATCATGATCAAGGGGATCGAGGCGCTGATGCTCGACTGCGCCCGCGCCGCCGCCGCCTTCGACGTCGAGGCGGAGGTCTATGCCTCGCTGGAGGACACTTTCCCCGGCGTCGATTTCGCCAAGCTCGCGCAGACCATGGCGGGGCGCGTGCGCCAGCACGGCGTGCGCCGCGCGGCCGAGATGCGGGAGGCCGCCGACATGGTCGCCGATCTCGGCCTCGATCCCGCTCTGGTGCGCGCCGTGGCCGCGGCGCAGGCGCGCGGCGCGGCCTCCGCCCTTCCTTCCGAACCGCAAGAGAGAGCCGTTCGCGCATGACGATCAGGACCATTCCGGGGCCGGACCCGGACACGCGCACCCCCACCTTCACGCTGCCGCCGCTGTCCTGCGACACGCACTGCCACATTTTCGGGCCGGGCCATCTCTATCCCTACGATCCGAAGCGCTCCTACACGCCGCCGGACGCGCCGCTCGACATGTTCCGCGCGCTGCACGCCAAGATCGGCGTGGGGCGGGCCGTGATCGTCAATGCCAGCGTCCATGGCACCGACAATAGGGTGGCGCTCGACGCCATCGCCCAGAGCAACGGGGCCTATCGCGCGGTCGCCAATCTCGACGGCACGATCGACGAGAAGGGCCTGGAGGCTTTGGACAAAGGCGGCTTCCGCGGCTGCCGCTTCAATTTCGTGCGCCATCTCGGCGGCGTGCCGGACATGAAGGTGTTCGACCGCCTCGTCGCCATGGTGGCGCCGCTCGGCTGGCACATCGACCTGCATTTCGACGCGATCGATCTGCCCGAATATGCCCCCATGCTGGCGCGCCTGCCGCTGCCCTATACGATCGACCATATGGGCCGGGTGAAGGCCGCGGACGGGCTCGACCAGGAGCCGTTCCGCATCCTGGTCGACCTGCTCGCCTCGGACGAGAAATGCTGGGTGAAGGTGTGCGGCGCGGAGCGCGTCTCCTCTGCTGGCGCGCCGTTCCACGATGCCGTGCCGTTCGCCCGCAAGCTGGCCGAGACCGCGCCCGACCGGATCATCTGGGGCACCGACTGGCCGCATCCCAATGTGAAGGTGATGCCGAACGACGGCGACCTCGTGGACATCATCCCTTTGTTCGCGCCGGAACCGGAGCTTCAGCACAAGATCCTGGTCGCCAACCCGGCGCGGCTGTTCGGGTTCGATCTGCCCTGAGCCGCGCGGCGCGTGCGTGGAAGCTTCAGACCGGACGCGGCGGCTCCCGCCCGTTGCGGACGTCGATTGAGAAGGAGGCGCGAATGGCCCGCCAGGTTTCGATCCCCTGCATGCTGATGCGCGGCGGCACGTCGAAGGGCGCCTATTTCCTCGCATCCGATCTGCCGGAAGATCCCGCCGCGCGCGACGCGATCCTGCTCGCCGCGATGGGCTCGCCCGATCCGCGCCAGGTGGACGGGGTCGGCGGTGCCCATCCGCTCACCAGCAAGGTCGCGATCGTCTCCCGCTCCACCCTCCCCGGCTGCGATATCGACTTCCTGTTCTGCCAGGTGGTCGTGGACAAGGCGCTGGTCGACACCACCCCGAATTGCGGCAATATCCTCGCCGGCGTGGCGCCCTTCGCGCTCGAGCGCGGGCTTCTCGCCGCGACCGGCGAGGAAACCCGCGTCAAGGTGCGCACGCTCAATACCGGCACGCTGGCCGAACTCACCGTGCGGACCCCCGACGGCGCGGTCGATTATGACGGCGACGCGCGGATCGACGGCGTGCCCGGAACCGCGGCGCCGATCCCGATCGACTTCCTCGACGCCGCCGGCTCGGTCTGCGGCGCACTGCTGCCCACCGGCAATGCCGTGGACGTGGTGGCGGGCGTCGAGGTCACCTTGATCGACAACGGCATGCCCTGCGTGGTGCTGGCGGCGCAGGCGGTCGGGCGCACCGGCTATGAGAGCCGCGACGCACTCGACACGGATGCTGCGCTGAAGGCCCGCCTGGAGGAGATCCGGCGCGCCGCCGGCCCGCTGATGAATCTCGGCGATGTCGCCGCCAAGGTGGTGCCGAAAATGATCCTGGTGGCGCCCCCTGCCAAAGGCGGCCACCTCTCCACCCGTTCCTTCATCCCGCACGAATGCCACGCCTCGATCGGCGTGTTCGCGGCCGTGACGGTGGCGACCGCCGCGACCTTGCCCGGCTCGCCCGCCAACCGGGTCGCGGTGCTGCCGGAGGGCCGGGAGAAGACGCTGTCGGTGGAGCATCCGACCGGGGAATTCACTGTGCGGATCGAGCTCGGCGGCACGCCGGAGCGCCCAATGGTCGAACGCGCCGGCCTGCTGCGCACCGCCCGCGCGCTGTTCGACGGCCGCGTGCTCGTGCCCGCGCGGGTCGCGGCGCAGGACGCCGGGCGCATCGCGGCCGAATAGAGACTTCGAGGAAAGAGGCCATCATGTCCGACCAGAAGACCGCCCTCATCGTCACCGCCCATCCCGGCGACTTCGTCTGGCGCGCCGGCGGCGCCATCGCGCTGCATGTGCGCAAAGGGTATCGGGTGAAAATCGTCTGCCTGTCGTTCGGCGAGCGCGGCGAGAGCCAATTCGCCTGGAAGACCGCCGGCGTCGCGATGGACGAGGTCAAGGCCCAGCGCAAGGCGGAGGCCGAGGAGGCCGCCGCGATCCTCGGCGCGTCGATCGAATTCTTCGATGCCGGCGACTATCCGCTGAAGCTCACCGAGGCGATGTTCGACCGCATGGTCGACATTTATCGCGAGGAGAAGCCGGCTTTCGTGCTGACCCACGCGCTCGCCGACCCCTACAATATGGACCATCCGGAGGCGACCCGCTTCGCCCAGGACGCCCGCATCATCGCCCAGGCCGCCGGCCACAAGCCGGACCCGAGCCGGGCCTATTCCGCGCCGCCGGTCTTCCTGTTCGAGCCGCACCAGCCCGAGCAATGCGACTTCAAGCCCAACGTCATCCTCAACATCACC
The DNA here is from genome assembly GCF_004346185.1 of Aquabacter spiritensis. Taxonomy (GTDB): domain Bacteria; phylum Pseudomonadota; class Alphaproteobacteria; order Rhizobiales; family Xanthobacteraceae; genus Aquabacter; species Aquabacter spiritensis. The sequence goes on from NZ_SMAI01000007.1 coordinate 87,438, forward strand.
GACGTCTGGGAGACCAAGCGCAAGGCCTTCGAGGTGCTCGCGGCCCAGAAGCATCTCTGGGACTATTACACCCGCGTCGCGCTCAATCGCGGCGTCCAGGGCGGGCGCAATTCCGGACGCGCCATGACCTATGGCGAGGCCTATCAGCGGGTGTTCCCCATGATCGTGGAGGAACTGGCATGACCGGCCTCGTCGTCCGCACCGTCCGCCGGGCCGAGCAGAGCGTGATCGACGCCCTCGCCGGCTTCGGCGTGGCCACCGTCCACGAGGCGATGGGCCGCCTCGGTCTGATGAAGACCTATCTGCGGCCGATCTATCCCGGCGCACAGATCGCCGGCAGCGCGATCACGGTTCTCGCCCAGCCGGGCGACAATTGGATGCTGCACGTCGCCGCCGAGCAGATCCGGCCGGGCGACCTCGTGGTGGTCGCCTGCACCGCCGACAATACCGACGGCATGTTCGGCGATCTGCTCGCCACCTCCTTCAAGGCGCGCGGCGCGGTCGGCCTCGTCATCGATGCCGGCTGCCGCGACGTGAAGGTGCTGACCGAAATGGGCTTTCCGGTGTGGCCGCGCGCCGTCTCCGCCAAGGGGACGGTGAAGGCGACGCTCGGCTCGGTGAACGTCCCGGTGGTCTGCGCCGGAGCGCTGGTCCGGCCGGGCGACGTGGTGGTGGCGGACGATGACGGCGTCGTCGTCGTGCCGCGTGGCCGCGCCGCGGAGGTCGCCGCGAAGGCGGCCGCGCGCGAGGCCAATGAAGGCGAAAAACGCGCCAAGCTCGCCTCCGGCGTGCTCGGCCTCGACATGTACCAGATGCGCGACCCTCTCGCGGCGGCCGGGCTCGTCTATGTCGACGACCTGCCCGACGACGAGACGTGACCCGCAAGTTCCGCGTCACCGGACGCCGGGGGGAACCGGCGCCGTCCCTTATCGAGAGAGGAAAGCCATGAAACGTCTTGCAACCTTCGCCGCCGGCTGCGCGCTGGCCTTCGCGCTCGGGGCGAGCCTGCTCCCCGCCGCAGCCCAGACCGCCTACCCGACCCGGCCGGTCCGCATCATCGTCCCGTTCGGCGCGGGCGGCATCGCCGACATCACGGTGCGCGTGGTGGCCGAGAAGCTCACCGAAAAGCTCGGCCAGCAATTCGTGATCGAGAACCAGCCGGGGGCCGGCGGCATCACGGCGGCCCGCGCCGCGATCCAGGGCGGGACGGACGGCTATACGCTGGCGCTGCTCTCCAACGGCACGGCGATTTCGGTGCCGCTGTTCAAGAAGCTGCCCTTCGACCCGGTGAAGGACTTCACCCCGGTCTCCAGCCTCGGCTATTTCGACTTCCTCTTCCTCACCAACGGCGCGTCGAAATACAAGTCGGTCGCGGAACTGGTCGCCTTCGCCAAGGCCAATGCCGGCGCGCTCAATGTCGGCACGGTCAATGTCGGCTCCAGCCAGAACCTCTCGGCCGAACTGTTCAAGTCGATGGCCGGAATCGACTTCACCATCATCCCCTACAAGGGCACGCCCGACCTCGTCCTCGCCACCACCCGCAACGACGTCGACCTGATGATCGACAGCTATGCCTCGGCCAAGGCGATGCTGGCGGACAAGAAAATCCGCGCCCTCGCCTCCTCGGGCCTGACGCGCTCGCCGGTGCTGCCGGATCTCGTGACAGTGGACGAGAGCGGCGTGAAGGGGTTCGAGGTCACCTCCTGGAACGCGATCTTCGCCCCGGCCGGCACATCGAAGGAGATCGTCGCAACCCTGAATTCCGCGATCCGCGACGTCCTCGCCATGCCGGACGTCAAGAAGCGCCTGCTCGAACTCGGCATCGAGGCGAAAGCCAGCACGCCGCAGGAACTGGAAGACCGCCTCACCTCCGACATCGCCAAATGGTCGGCGGTGATCACCAAGGCGAACATCGAGAAGCAGTGATCGGGCTCCGGGCGTCGCGAGGCGCCCGGCACCGCTCCCGGAACCGGGCGCCCGGCGGCACGTTGCTGGGTGGAGACGTCGCGCACCCGGCGGTCGATGCTTCGGCCCCGCCGCGCCACGTCGGATGCCGCCGCCGATCGGCGCGGCGGCCCGCCAAGGGAGACCTCCTATGCCTGCAAAGTCCGCTGCCCAGCAGAAGGCCGCCGGTGCGGCCCTCGCCGCCAAACGCGGCGACACGCCGAAGAGCAAGCTTCGCGGCGCCTCGAAATCCATGCTCTCCATGACCGAGGACCAGCTCGACGAGATGGCCTCGACCAAGCGCAAGGCCAAGCCCGAGCACATCTCGAAATCGTGAGGCGCCGCCCCCGACCCGGATCCGATCGGGTCGCAGCGATCTGATCGGATCCGCTCGCCGACATGCTCTGGACGGAGCGCCCGGTCCGATCACGGCGGCCGGAACGACCTGCGGATCTCTCTCAATTCATTGATTGATAAAAGATTCTTGTCAAAGCGCGACAGTCGGGGCGGAATGATCTTCCGGCACGGGCCGGGCGGGGCGCGCCAAGCGCGAACCGCATCCGAATGTCGGAGGACGCGCAGCGCCGGATCCCTGCCCGCCGGTGCGGTGGCGCAACGACGCCGACGGGCTTGGCTTGACCTAAGGTGTGAACGGTGCAATCTCACCACACACGCATACACGTGAAGAGAGAGAAGCAGCCTTCGCCTTGGGGGTTTGGGGCCGATCATGGCGCGACCATCCGGATCCATGATCCCGCTGTTGCCGTTCGGGCGCGAGCGCGCCGTTCGCTTCACCGATGCTGCGGTCATCTCCGAGCGTCTGACGGAAAGCGGCGCGGCGAAACTCGAATATATTGCCGCCAAGTCTCAGCCCTTGTTCGAAATGGCGCTTTCCGAGGTACGGGCGGAGTCGTTTCGAATGGTGGCGGCGGCCAATTCGGCCATGCAATTCTCCGCGTCCGATTTTCCCAAAGGCGTCATCATCATTCCCCTGGCGGGCAGCACGATCACCCGCTCGAACGGAACCTGGATCGAATGGGGACGCGGGCAAGGCGCGCTCTATCTACCGCCCGGCGGCTCCCGGGGCGAAAGCAAGGCCCGCTTGGCCGTCGCGATCGACGTCGAGGCGGGCCGCCTGCAAGACATCGCGCGCGCCATGGCGGGACCCGACCTCGAAGAGGACAGTCCGCTCGACCTTGAGGCGCCGCGGGCCTTGGGGCTCGGCCGAAACGGCGTGGATTTCGAGTGTCTCTTCCAGCAGCATTTCGCGCTGGTGAACGCGATGGGCGGCGACCCGGCTTCGATCGAGCGCTCCGGCCTCGACGAGATGATCCTGCGCGCAATGGTCATGCTGCTGGCCCCGTCTCTGCTCTTTCAGGCCGGCTCCGAGGGCCGGAACGGGGTAAGGGCCAGGGTCAGCCAGATCTGCGACTACATCGACGCCAATCTGACCCGCAAGATCACGCTGACCGAACTGGAAAAGCTCAGCGGCCTGTCCGCACGCAGTCTGCAATATTCCTTCCAGACGGTCATGGGGAGGACGCCGACACGATGGATTATCGAGCGGCGGCTGGAGGTGGTGCACCAGAAGCTCCTCTCCGCCCAGCAGGGCGAGACTGTAACGTCGATCGCCGGCTTGTATTTCAGCAATATGGGCGAGTTCGCCCGCATGTATAAGGCGCGATACGGCGAACTGCCGTCCGAAACCATCGGCCGCTGAAGGGCTCGAGCCTGATCCGATCAGGGTGAATCGCCCTGATCGGGGGATCGCTCTCTCATCATTTGTTGGAGAACGCGGTTTCCGATCAGCTTGCGATGCGGGCTGATCGGCGCGTTCTCCAAAGCCTCAGACGCGGGCGCGGTACCGGTAAGGCGGCGGGGCCTGCGCCTCCTGCGAGAGGAGGCGGTCGATCTCCGCCCGCTTCGGCGAATAGACGCAGACCGGATCGGTGGCGCGGGCATCCCCGGCCAGCGCGAGCGCCTGACACCGGCAGCCGCCGAAATCGACCTCGCGGCGCGGACAGGACGCGCAGGGCTCCTGCATCCAGGACGTCCCGCGAAACGCGTTGAAGGCCGGCGAGGAGGTCCAGATGTCGCCGAGCGCATGGTCGGCCACCGACCAGACGTCGAGCCCGGGAATGCGTTCCGCGCCATGGCAGGGCAGCACCTTGCCGGAGGGCGTGACGTTCAGGCTGCGCCGCCCCCACCCGCCCATGCAGGCCTTGGGGTGGCGGGCGAAATAGTCCGGCAGGACATGGTCGATCACCAGCCGGCCGGCATAGCGGGCCTTCAGGCCTTCGACCTCCCGCACCGCCGCCAGCACCTTCGCCCGCGGCCCCTGCAGCGCCGCCCGATTGGCGAGGCCCCAGCCGTAATATTGCGCATGGGCGAGTTCGAGCCGCCGGGCGCCCATCCGCTCGGCCAGCGCGGCGATCTCCGCGACGGCCTCGAGATTGGCCCGGTGCAGCACCACGTTCACCGTCAGCGGCAGCCCGGCCGCGACCACCGCGCGCGCGACCTCCGCCTTGCGCGCCGCGGCGCCGCGATAACCGGCGATGCGGTCGGCGGGCGCCGCGTCGGCGTGCTGGATCGAAAGCTGGACATGGTCGAGCCCCGCCGCGGCCAGCGCCGTAATACGTGCGGGAGATAGGCCGATTCCGGACGTGATCAGGTTGGAATAGAGCGTGTTCGCGGCACATGTCGCGACCAAAGCCTCGAGATCCGGCCGCGCCGCCGGCTCTCCCCCGGAGAGATGGACGTGCAGAACCCCGAGCCCCGCCGCCTCCGCGAACACCCGCTGCCAGGCCGCGGTGTCGAGCTCGTTGCGCTTCGGGTCCAGGTCCAGAGGGTTGGAGCAATAGGGACAGGCCAAAGGGCAGCGATGGGTGAGTTCGGCGAGCAGGCCGACGGGCGCCGGGGTCAAAGATCGACGAGCCTCTGGTCTCGCAGGCGCGCCAAAAGCGCCTCCGCATCGGCCGCAACCCGTTCCGGCGCCACGCAAAATCGCGTGCTCAACGTGGCCACCAGATCGCCGAAGGTGCGCGTCCCGTCGCACAGAGCGAGGATGTCCGCCGCGCTGCCTTTGGCCGCGAACACGGTTTCCGGCGCCAGCAGGATCCAGCCGCGCCGGGGATCCTCGCGCAGCCGCACCCCGCGCGCGAGGCGGGGACGGGCGGCGGCTGGAATGGCCGCGCTCATGGCTCCGGCCTCCAGGCCCCGGGCGGAACCCGGCCATCGACATAAGCCAGCCACAGCGCGTCGAGCTGCGCCCACAGCACGTCCGTCTTGAACCGCAGCGCCGCCAAAGCCGCCTGCTGCGCCTCGGAAGTTCGTGCATGATCAAGGACATAAGCGAGCGCGAAGGCCGAGTCCTCGGCCGCCTGGGGCGGCCGGGCGGCAAAATAGGCCAAAGCGCCCGCGTCCACGAAATCGTAATGCGCCAGCATCCCCGCCACCCGCTCGCCGATGAGCGCCGGCGAAAACAGTTCGGTGAGCGAGGCGGCGATCGCCTCCAGGAGCGGACGGGTCCGGCAGAAGGCGACATAGGCCTCCACCGCGAACCGGGTGCCGGGCAGGATGCCCCGGGTCGAGACCACGAGGTCCCGGTCGAGCCCGAGGGCGTCGGTCAAGGCGAGCCAGCGCGCGATGCCGCCCTCCCCCGCCGCGCTGCCGTCATGGTCCGCGATCCGCCGCCGCCACTCCCGCCGCAGCGCGGGGTCCGGCATGGAACCGAGGATCGCCGCGTCCTTCACCGGGATCATGGCCTGATAGAAATACCGGTTCAGCGCCCAGGCCTTGACCTCGCTCTTGGAACAGTCTCCGCCGTGCAGCCGGCGATGGAACGGATGGCGATTATGGTAGCGCTCGGCCCCGATCGCACGGAGCGCGACCTCCAGCTCGGCGCGGGACAGCGGTGCTGCGGCCATGGCTTCGGTCACAGATCGATCTCCATCCCGTCCTGCGCCAGATCCCAGCCGGCGGCGCGCAGGCAGCGGCGCTCCGGCCCGTCCTCGATCAAAGCGGGATTGCTGTTGTTGATGTGGATGAACACCTTACGCTTGGCAGAGACTCCGGCGAGGCCCGCCAGGGCGCCCCCCTCTCCCGCCATCGCGACATGGCCCATGCGGGCCGCGCTCTTTTCCGACAGGCCGAGGCGGATCATTTCGTCGTCGCTATAGGTGGTGCCGTCGAACAAGAGAAGGTCGGCCCCATCAAGCCTCTTGCACAAAGCGGGATCGATCCGGGCGCAGTTCGGGACGACGAGGCATCGCCCCCCGTCGGCCGAAATGTCGAGCCCGAGGATCTCCTCCTCCATCGGCCCCTCGCCCTCGGCATAAAGCGGCATCTTGCCCGGCACGCCGAAGGGCGTCACCCGAAGGCCGCAGAGATCGGACGGCAGGTCGCCGACCAATTCGATGCGCCGCACCACATCCGGGGACAGAACGGAAAACATCGGATTGGCATCGAGCAGCCGGAACACGCCGGGCGTGGCACACAGATGAAACGGCTGGCGCTCGCGCAGCGCCAGAAGGCCGGCGACATGGTCGATCTCGCCATTCGTCAGCACCACCGCCGCGATCGGGCTGGAGCGCAATCCCGCCCGCGGCGCGAGTGCGGGTGTCGCGAGGATCTGCGTGCGCAGGTCCGGCGAGGCATTGACCAGCAGCCAGTCTTCCCCGTCGCGGCTCACCGCGAGGCCGCATTGGGAACGGGCACGCACGCGCGGGTCGCCCGCGCGCGCCAATTCGCACACCCGGCAGCGGCAGTTCCACTGGGGAACCCCGCCGCCGGCGGCGGACCCGAGCACGATGATCTTCATGAATGGCGCGGGGCGCTCAATGCTCCAGCGGGAAATCTGCCGATTCGTAGCTGGTCACTTCCATCCCCACCCGCATCTCTTCGAGGACAGGCGCCTGCCACGCCGGCGCAGCCGTCCCGGACTCGGTGGCGGGGATATCGCGGACGAGGATGTCGGTCATGGATCTCTCCTTAAAAGCGCCGCAGGCGGGCGCATGCGACGCCCCACACGGATGTCCGAGGTCAACGACCCACCGTCCGGCGGGTTCACCGCCGGAGGACAATTTGCCGTGAAACTTGCCGTGAAGAGCAAATTCACCTGATCGGTCGGACCGAAGGGCCACGGTGATCCTGCACCGGCGACGGCTGCCGACGCACCCCACATGGGCGTGAACGAACCCAATGCGGCGCTGGGCGTTGACTGCGGAAGACAGCTCGCTGCGAGGAAGATTCGATGCCCCGATCCTGCGCCCGCCCCACGGCCCCCATCCTCGTGCTGGCCAGCTTGTCGCTGCTGCTGGCCGCCTGCGACCAGACCGCCCTGCCCGAGCAAGCCGGGTACGGCCCCAATCCGCAGCTCCCCGAACCCAATCCGTCCTGGATCCCGGTCATGGATATCGCGCCGGCCGTGGGCTGGCCCGAGGACCGCACCCCCCGGCCGGCGGACGGATTGCAAGTCACCGCCTTCGCCAAGGGGCTCGACCATCCACGCTGGCTCTACGAATTGCCGAACGGCGACATCCTGGTGGCCGAAAGCAACGCACCGCCCAAGCCGGAGGGCAAAGAGGGCGGCATCAAGGCCTGGATCAAGGGTCTGGTGATGGCGGAAGCGGGCGCCCGTGTGCCGAGCGCCGACAGGATCACCCTGTTGCGCGACGCCGACGGCGACGGGGTCGCGGAAACGCGCGCGGCGTTTCTGGAAAACCTCACGTCCCCGTTCGGAATGGCGCTTGTGGGCGACACGTTCTACGTCGCCAACGCCGATGCTCTGATGCGCTTTCCCTATGAGCCGGGGACAACGCAAATCACCGCGCCCGGCGAAAAGGTGGCTGACCTTCCGGCGGGTCGCAATCACCATTGGACCAAGAGCCTCGTCGCGGGCCCGGACGGCGCGAAGCTCTATGTCGGCGTCGGCTCGAACTCCAACGTCGCCGAGAACGGCATGGCGGAAGAGGAAAACCGAGCGGCCATCTTGGAGATCGATGCGGCCAGCGGCGACACCCGCATCTATGCGGGCGGGCTGCGCAACCCGGTCGGCATGGATTTCAATCCCGCCACCGGCCAGCTCTGGGTGGCGGTGAACGAGCGCGACGAGATCGGCAACGATCTGGTTCCGGACTACATGACCTCGGTTCAGGAGGGCGGATTCTACGGCTGGCCCTATTCGTATTTCGGCCAGCATGTCGACACCCGGGTGGAGCCGCCGGCACCCGACCTCGTGGCCAAGGCGATCAAGCCCGATTACGCACTCGGCGCGCATACCGCCTCGCTCGGCCTGACGTTTGTGGATGAGGGGCGATTCGCGCCGGCTTATGCGGGGGGCGTCATTGTCGGCCAGCATGGCTCCTGGAACCGCGATCCGCCTTCCGGCTACCGCGTGATCTTCGTCCCGTTCGTCGACGGTGCGCCCTCGGGCATGCCACAGGACCTTCTCACCGGGTTCGTAAATTCCGAGGGCGAGGCCATGGGGCGGCCGGTCGGCGTCCTCACCGATTCCCGCGGCGGTCTCCTCGTGGCCGACGATGTCGGCAATGTGGTCTGGCGGGTGCGCGCCGATACGCAGGCAGCGACCGTGTCGTCGCCCGGGTCCACGGCACGTTGAGATCCGCTCGCGCCGAGGTCGACTGGGGCGCTGCAAAGAAAGAGCGTGGGGCAGGTAACGGCACTGCCCGCGCAAGGGCGCGTTACCTCGCCTGGTAGATCCGCCACGCATCGGCCCGCTCGTCCACCAGGCGGTAGAGAAGGCTCGCCCGGAACGGGTCGCGCGTCCAGGCTCCGTCCGCCGGGGTCACCACGACCACCCGGCACCCGTAGAGAAAGCGCAGTTCGGAAATATCGGCCGGACCGCCCTCGCCAGAAAACACCCGGTCGAACTGCGCGGAAAGCTCCGTCCGCCGCACCGGCGACAGGGGGGCGAGGGCCCGCGCCATTTCAATGCCGGCGAAGCACGACCGGCGGTCCGCCATCAATGCCCAGGAAATGTTGATCGGCCAGGGGGTCATCTCGGCAAAGGCACGCGGATTGCTGGCGACCCGCGCATCGACGGGGGTGTGGGCGCGCACGGCGGCCCAGACCTCCGGCGCCTGCGTAAAGGCGAAGGCCTGAGGGTTGGCGCGGCCTGTCAGGTTCGACGCGGCAAGCTGGGTCCCGGCGGGCAGGGCAAACATGGCGAGCACCAGCACCACCGCGACCGGCGCTGGGCCGCCGCGCGTGAGCGCCCGCGCCACCCCCGCGGCGGAGCAGGCGGTGAGCACGAAAATGCCGGGCAGCACGATCCGCCAGCCGAGATCGTTGTTCTGTCCCGCCGTGCTCGCAAGCACCCAGCCGCCGAAGAGGCTCGCCCCGGCAAGGCCGGCCAAGGCCGTGAGAAGCAAGGCGCGCTCGCCGCGGGCGCGGCGGAGCATCCGGATCAGAAAATACCCGCCCGGGAGGGCGATGGCGGGAAACTCCAAGACCAGTTGAATCAGCCAATAGGCCGGCGGGTCGAGGACGCGGCGCACCGTGTCCGGCACGCCCGGCCCGAGCACCGGGAAGAGGTGCAAACCAATCGGGAAGGCGTCGCGTGCGACCCCGGCCCGATGCACAAAATCGCTGAGGAACGGGGACGCGAGCGCCGCCGCGCAGAGTGCGGCCCCCCCGCAGGCCAGCACAAAGCCGAGGCGCCGCCCGTCCATCCGGGCGATGAGGAGGGCGGCCACGATCGTGCCGGACAGCACCGCTCCGACGCCACCGATCCAGAGCGAGCTTTCCGCGCCGGCTGCGAGCACGAAGGCGAGCCCAAGCGAGGGGCCGAGCGCAGGCCGCACGGCGAGCCGCACCATCAGCAGCACGGCGATCAAGACGCAGGCGGCCGATTGCACGTTGTGCGGGCTCCAACTCGCCTGAAACGCCCAACTGGCAAACCCCGTCGGCGGCTCGAGCCAAGCCGCCATCTGCGGCGCCCCGATCAGAAGGCCGATCACCGGACGCAGCGACCCGCCGACCGAGAGGATCAGGACAAACAGACTTGTCCACCACGCCCCGTACAAATGCCGGGCAAGGCCGCAAATCAGAAGGAGGGAGGCGAAGGCCGTGAACCAGGTCGCTGCGGCGTCCGCCTCCCATCCGGACGCCCCCGTGAGGAGCGCAAGTTGAGCCGCGCCGAAATGCCAGAGATAAGGATAGGCCACCGCCCCCGCCGTGCCACCCTGCCCGAACACGGGATTGCCCGGAGGGACGCCGTCGCGCACGATTTCGTCGACCAAGGCGATCATGGCATGGTCGAAAATCGGCGCGGCGAGAAATACCCCTTCCGCCGTCACCTTCGGCAGGATCGCCGCGGCGGGAACGGCTGCCAGCACGGCGACCGCGAGATAGGTCCAAGCGCCGAGAACCTTCTGCCGCGCTGGGATGCGCCGGCTGGGCAAGGCGGCCAGAAGGAGAAGCGCGACCACCGGGAGAAGGACGGTCCAGCCATCGAGGCCGAAGACGCTCGCGGCGGTCAGGCTCGCGACGGTCTGCACCGCCCAGCCGAGCGTCGGCGCCACCGGCAGGACCAGCACAGCCGGCAACCCGAGGCGACGCCCGATGGCCCAGCCGACGCCGGTCCACATCGCCACCGCCACCAGGGCACTCAGACAGACGGATGCAACCGATGCCATGGGATCCGGCGTTTTTTGTTATCGCAAGAGTTGCGACTTCAACTATAGCCGGATTTGAGCCGCCGCGGTGACAAACCGCTGAAACGATCGAGCCCGGTCGCCCCCCGCCTTGCCGCGGCGCACCATCGCAAGGCCTTGGGACCTTGGCATTTTTTGATGACCTCGCCGGCATCCCGCGCCTAATGTTGGGCGATTCGTCCGGGCGCTGGGGGTTGCCACATGATGAGCCTGCCGTTTTTCGGGATCTTTCTCGCGCTCGCTTTGGTGATGGCGGGCCGCCGCACCGCCTCGATCGTGGTGTTCGGCGCCTCGTTCGTGATGCTGCTCGTGCTCTTCAAGCTGCACGCGACCGACCCCCTCAATATCGCGTTGTGAGGGCTGCACCCATGACCCCCGCCCTCTCGCGCACGCTCAATGCGCTCGGTCTTCTCGCCGTCTCCACGGTCCTGATCGCGGCGTTCTTCGACCAATTGGTGTTCGGCGACCTGCCGTGCCCGCTCTGCCTGCTGCAACGCGCCGGCTTCGTCGTCTGCGGCTTCGGGCTCGCGCTCAACGTGAAGTTCGGCCCGCGGCCGAGCCATTACGCGATGTTGATTCTGGGCGCGGTCGCCGGCGGCGTGATGGCCACGCGCCAGACCCTGCTGCACATCGTCCCCGGCGAAGGTGCGTATGGCGACGCCTTTTTCGGCCTGCATTTCTATGCCTGGGCGGCGACCTTGTTCGCGGTGATCGTGGTCGGTGGCGCGGTCATGCTGCTGTTCGACCGGCAGTTCGAAACGCCGCCTCAGGTGCCCGCCCGCCTGTCGGCGCTGGCGCTCGCGAGCCTCGGTCTCGCCCTGCTCATGGCCTTCGCAAACGGCGCGTCCACCGTGCTCGAATGCGGCGGCGGCCTGTGCCCCGACAATCCCACCTCGTACCAATTGCTGGACGCCTGGCGGGGCGGAACCGGCCCGGCGCGGTAGGATTCAGCCCCGCTGCCATGCGGATTGATCAGAGCTCGTGATGAGTCCCCCCCGAAACTTTGGCTTCTCTGGCGCGGCGGCGGCGGCTAAACCGCCTTCACGCCAGGAAATGCCATGTCCGTCTCTCCGCTCGCCCGGCTCGGCCGCCGCCTCTACGACGCGCCTTACCTTCTTCTGACCTGCACCGCGTTCTTCTGGGCCAGCAACATGGTCCTCGGCCGCTATGTGGCCGGACACATTCCGCCTCTGACGCTGGCGTGCCTGCGCTGGGCGCTCGCGACGCTGCTCATCCTGCCCTTCGCTTGGCGGCAGCTGTCCATGGATGCCCCGATCATCCTGCGCAATATCCCCGCGCTCATCCTGCTCGCGGCGACCGGCATCGCCTGCTACAATGCGATGAGCTATTACGGCCTGCAATATACCCAGGCATTGAACGGGCTCCTGATCCAGTCGAGCTCGCCGCTGCTGATCGCCCTCTGGACCTTGGTCCTGTTCCGAGATCGGCTATCGCGCGGCCAGATCGCCGGGATTCTGCTCTCCCTGCTCGGCGTCACGGTGATCATCTGCCGCGGCGACCTCGACGTGCTGTTGCACCTGAAGCCCAATGTCGGCGACCTCTGGCTGTTGCTGGCGCTGATCATCTATTGCTTCTATGCCGCGATCCTGCGCATCCGCCCGCCACTCGGCCCGCTGTCCTTTCTCGCCGTCACCATGGGAATCGGCGCGATTCAGTTGATTCCGTTCGCGCTCTGGGAAGCCGCCAGCGGGCAGGCGTTCGCCTTCACGCCGTTCAACGGCGCCGTGGTGCTGTATGTCAGCATTTTTCCCGCTTTGGTTGCCTATCTGTGCTTCAATCGCGGGGTCGAACTGGTCGGAGCGAACCGTGCCGCCCCCTTCTTCCATCTCATGCCGGTGTTCGGCTCGGCCCTCGCCATCCTGTTCCTCGGCGAGATCTTCGCCTGGTACCACGGCGTCGGCTATGCCCTGGTGATCGCCGGCATCGTGACCGCGACCCGGGCCAAGAGCGCATCGGCCAAGAGCGCATCGACCAAGCCGATCCCCGCCCCGAAACCGGACCCGAAGACGTAACGACCCCGCCGGCCGGAGCCGGCGGGGCGCTGCGCTCAGAAGCGCAGCGGACGGGCCTGCTTCACATGCGGCAGCGACTGGACCTCGGTCAGCACCTCGGCCGGCATCGCGCCATCGACTTCGATGAGCGCGATCGCATCGCCGCCCTGCCGGTCCCGGCCGAGAGCGAAGGTCGCGATATTGATTCCGGCATCGCCCAGAAGGCTCGCGAACCGGCCGATGAAGCCGGGCTTGTCCTCATTGGTCACATACAGCATCGAGGGGGCGAATTCCGCGTCCACCTTGATCCCCTTGATCGAGACGATGCGCGGGTGGCCATCGGCGAAGACGGTGCCCGACACCGAGCGCTCATAGGTGTCCGTCACCACGGTCAGGGTGATCAGGCTGTCGAAATCGCCCGTGGCGGCGCGGGTGGTCTCCTCCACCACGATGCCGCGCTCCTTCGCAACGCTCGGCGCGGAGACGACATTGATATCGGCGAGCGCCGGGCGCAGCAGGCCTGCGACCGCGGCGCTGGTGAGCGCCTTCACCTTCAAGTCCGCCACGGCCCCCTCATAGGTGATGCGGACGGTCTTGATGTCGGTCTCGGTGAGCTGGCCGGCGAACGAACCGAGCTTTTCCGCCAGTTCCACGAACGGCTTCAGCTTGGGGGCCTCTTCCGCCGTGATGGAGGGGAAATTCACCGCATTGGAGATGGCGCCGGACAGCAGATAGTCGCTCATCTGCTCGGCCACCTGAAGGGCGACATTCTCCTGCGCCTCGCTGGTGGCGGCGCCGAGATGCGGCGTGCAGACGACGTTGGGATGCCCGAACAGCGGATTGGCCTCGGCGGGTTCCTCGGAGAACACGTCGAAAGCGGCGCCGGCGACATGCCCGCTGTCGAGCGCCGCGCGCAGCGCGACCTCGTCGACGAGGCCGCCGCGGGCGCAATTGATGATCCGCACGCCCTTCTTGGCCTTGGCGATGTTCTCGGCCGAGAGCACGTTCTTGGTCTTCTCGGTGAGCGGGGTATGCAGCGTGATCACGTCGGCGCGAGCCAACAGATCGTCCAGTTCGACCTTCTCCACGCCGAGATCGAGGGCGCGCTCCGCCGAGAGGAAGGGATCATAGGCGATCACCTTCATCTTCAGACCGACGCCGCGCTCCGCGACGATCGAGCCGATATTGCCGCACCCGATGATGCCGAGCGTCTTGGCGGTGAGTTCCACCCCCATGAAGCGGTTCTTCTCCCATTTCCCGGCCTGCGTAGAGGCGTCCGCCTGGGGAATCTGGCGCGCCAACGCGAACATCATGGCAATGGCGTGCTCGGCGGTGGTGATGGAATTGCCGAACGGCGTGTTCATGACGATCACGCCCTTGGCGGTGGCCGCCGGGATGTCGACATTGTCGACGCCGATGCCGGCACGGCCGATCACCTTCAGGCGCGTCGCCTTCTCCAGGATCTTCGGCGTCACCTTGGTCGCCGAACGGATGGCGAGACCGTCATAATTGCCGATGATTTCGGCGAGCTTTTCCTTGTCCTTGCCGAGGTCGGGCTGGAAATCCACCTCCACCCCGCGGTCTTTGAAGATCTGGACGGCGGCGGCGGAGAGCTTGTCGGAGATGAGGACGCGGGGGGCCATGATGGGGCTCCGGAATGAGAGGGATCTGGGAACCGCCGCCTCGTTCGCCCGTCACGCCGGCTTGGCCGGGCCTGCGGGGCTGCGCGTCGGCGTTTGCCTCGGCGTCCCCGTGGACGGCCGGGACAATCCCGGCATGACGGCGATGAGGTGCGGGAAATCGGTGCCGCCACAGGCGGCCCCTTCCCTTGCGGGGAAGGGAGAAGGCCTCAGGCCGCTTCGGACAGCGAGCCCCTGGCGACGCCATAGGCCCAGTCGAGCCAGTGCGTCAGCGCCTCGACATCCGCGCGCTCGATCGTCGCGCCGCACCAGATGCGCAGGCCCGCGGGGGCGTCGCGGTACGAGCCGATATCGTAGGCGATGCCGCCCTTCTCCAGGCCGGAAGCGATCGCCTTGGCGAAGGCCGCCTGAGCGTCAGCCGGCAGCGCGAGAACCTGCGGGTCCACCACCTTCAGGCAGACGCTGGTATTGGAGCGGGTGACCGGATCCGTCGCGAGAAAATCGACCCAGGGCGTGACATGCACCCATTGGGCGATCGCCTCGAAATTGCGGTTCGAGCGCTCCTGCAGCGCGGCGAGCCCGCCGATCCGCTTCGACCAATGCAGCGCGTCGAGATAATCCTCCACGCACAGCATCGAGGGCGTGTTGATGGTCTCGCCCTGGAAGATCCCCTCGATCAGCTTGCCGCCCTTGGTGAGGCGGAAGATCTTCGGCAGCGGCCAGGCCGGCTTGTAGGTTTCGAGCCGCTCCACCGCGCGCGGCGAGAGGATGAGCATGCCGTGCGCCGCCTCGCCGCCGAGCACCTTCTGCCAGGAGAAGGTGACGACATCGAGCTTGGCGAAATCGAGCTTCTGGGCGAAGGCCGCCGAGGTCGCGTCGCAGATGGTGAGGCCGGCTCGGTCCGCCGGGATCCACTCCGCATCCGGCACCATCACGCCGGAGGTGGTGCCGTTCCAGGTGAAGACCACGTCACGGCTGAAATCGACCGCCTTCAGGTCCGGCAATTCGCCGTAGGGGGCGGTGAGGACGCGGGCATCGGCCAACTTGAGCTGCTTGACGACGTCCGTCACCCAGCCTTCGCCGAAGCTTTCCCACGCGAGGAGGTCCACCGGACGCGCGCCCAGCATGGACCACAGCACCATCTCCACCGCGCCGGTGTCGGAGGCGGGCACGATGCCGATGCGGTAGTCCGCCGGCACTTCCAGCACGTCGCGGGTGAGATCGATGGCTTCCTTCAGCTTCGCCTTGCCGACTTTCGCGCGGTGCGAGCGGCCGAGGGGCGCATCGCGGAGCGCGTCGAGCGTCCATCCGGGACGCTTGGCACAGGGGCCCGAGGAAAAATTGGGGTTCTCCGGGCGGGTCGCCGGAGCATCGTTCATCGTCATGTCAGTCCATCCTTACAGATGGGCGCGCCTCGTTGGGGAGGCGTGTCCCGCTGCGGCGTATACGCCCGGGGACATGCGAAAGCAAGGGCGGGGAAAAGCGGCAGCGGTCTCCTGCACCAAGCCTCCGCGCCGTTCCGGGCGGGCACGGCTCCCCGCCGATGGCGGATTGCGCTACCTTGCGGGCGCGGCCTCGCCGCCATCGCAAAACCGGGGCACCCCATGATCCGCCACATTGTGTTCGTTCGCATGCGGGAGGATGTCGACGCAGCCGAAATCGAAGCTGTTCTCGCCCAATTGGCGGAGCTGGCTGGGGTGGTACCCGGGATGACCGGGTTCGTCCGGGGCCGCAATGTCAGCCCGGAGCACCTCGACCGCGGCTATAGCCACGTCTTCATGTGCGACTTCCCGGACGAAGCGGCACGGGACGTCTATCTCGACCATCCCGCGCACAAAGCCGCCGCCGCGCGGCTCCTCGCCGTGACCGTCGGCGGTGCGGACGGACTGGCGGTCGCGGACTTCGCTTACTGACCCGGGCTGCCCGGCGCCCTTGTGGAGGGCGCCCTTGGGACATGGGACGGGCGGATACGGGCGCCGATGCGCCCGCCGGAACCTGCCGCGCTCTACGAGCGGCGGCTCACCAGATTGGCGGTCTCGCCGCGCAGGCGCTCGGCAAAGCCGGAGACTTCGGTGGCGATGCCGCGCACCCCGAGAGCGGCATCCCGGATCTGGCCGGAGGCCTGCGAGACCCCGGTGATGCTGGCGCTGACCGAGCGGCTGGTGGCGGACTGCTCCTCCATGCCGGCGGACAGCGCGACGAACACTTCGCTCATCGTGGCGACATTCTGGGTGATGTCGGAAACCGCCTTGGCGGCAGCGCCGCTCGCCCCCTGCACCGCCTCGATCTGCAGGCGGATGTCCTGCGTGGCCTTGGCGGTCTGAAGCGCCAGGGCCTTGACCTCCTGGGCGACGACGGCGAAGCCCTTGCCCATCTCGCCGACACGCGCCGCCTCGATCGTCGCATTGAGCGCGAGCAGATTGGTCTGCGACGCGATCTTTTCGATCAGAGCGGTCACGGTGCCGATCTTCTCGACGCTCTCGGAGAGGCCTCCCACGAGGCGGTCGGTGACGCCGGCGCGCTCCGCCGTGTCGCGCGACATCGCGCTCGCATCGCGGATCCGGCTGAAAATCTCATCGAACGAGGCCGACATCTCGACCGCCGCCGCAGACACGCCGGACGCCATCTGCTCGGACCGCTCGGTCAGCGTCAGCAGGCTTTCGCTCGAGGATTGCACGGTCTGCGAGGTCAGCGTCATCGCCTCGACGACTTCGGTCACGCTCGCGGCGATCGCGACGCTCTCGGTCATCAGCGACCAGGTCAGCATGGGGCCGGCATAGCCGCCATCGGCGGTGCGCATCGCGCTGACCCGGAGGTCGAGCGTCTCGGGACCGACCCGGATGCGGGCGAAATGCGGCAGATTCTTCGGATCCGCCAGCATGGCACGCTGGTGCGCGGGGTGCTTGTGGAACACGTCGATCGAGGAACCGACGAGCTGGTCCGCACGGATCGGCAGATGCGATTCGATCCGCCGCAGCGTCTCGATGCTCGCTTTGTTGGCATAGTCGATCGTGAAGGTGTGGGGATCGCAGGTCATGACATTAATCGGCATGTCGTCGACCATCTGGAGCAGCCGCTGCGTGCGCACGTCCGCATCCGCCTCGGCGCGCGAATGCCCCGCGAAGGTCAACTGCACGAAGGCGAGACGCTGGCGGGCATCGCGCACCGGGCTCGCATGGACCTCGAAGCTTTCGCCGGCGATCTCGAAGGCGAGCGCCCGGCCGGCCGCGTTGGTGTCGAAGCCGCGCAGAGCCTGCCTGATCTTCTTGTCGAACAGTTCGAGCGACGTGCCGGTCAGGGAAGCCGACGTGACGGGCAGAAGAGGGTCGAGATGGCGAAGGCGCGCGACGGCCGCCGCGTTGGCATAGGAGACGACGAGACCGAGCGGGTCGCAGAGCAGGACCGCCACCGGAAGGTGGTCGAGAAGGCGGGTGTCGATCGAGGGCACCACGGCCCCTCGCGGAGCGGTAGCGAGCGGCTTGGCTGTCATCTATCAAGTCCTTGGCATGAAACGGATCACGCCAAAGACCGTGCGCGTGCAAGCTTGCGCGGGGCTTGGCCGGTTCCCCCGGAGCCGGGGCGCCAGACCGGCCCGCTCGGACCGGGCGCGCCTTGAGCAAGCCGCGCAAATCCGGATGCGAGGCCACGCGAACGCCGCGGGACCGCATTTGACGTCGGATGCGGACCTGTCACACCGCCAGGACGACCCGGCTCCGTCCTTCCGCCTTGGCGCGGTACAGGGCCGCGTCGGCGGCATCGATCATGGCGTCGAGCGACGCAGCGGGCGAGGGGCGCAGCGCGGCGACGCCGATGCTCACCGTGAATTTCGGCAGCTTTACCCCGTCGCCCGCCGCTTCCAGCAGTTCGCAGCGCGCGCGGATGGTCTCGGCGATCCCCATCGCGGCATTGTTGTCGGTGTCGGGCAGGATCACGGCGAATTCCTCGCCGCCATAGCGCGCGCCGAGATCGCCGGGACGGCGAATGGCCCCGTCGATCACCCGCGCCAACGCCTTCAGCACCTCGTCGCCGCGCGAATGGCCGTGGCGGTCGTTCAGGCTCTTGAAGCGGTCGACATCGATCATCAGCAGCGCAAGGGAGGCGCCGGCCCGACCGGTGCGCCGCCATTCCCGCTGGATCACCTCGTCGAAGCGGCGGCGATTGGCGAGACCGGTGAGCCCATCCGTCACCGACAGAAAGGCAAGGTCTGCCTCCGCCACGGCGCGGCGCTGCAACTCGCGGTGCAGGATCAGCGCCAGGATCAGCATCGCCGCGCAGGCAACGAGGGTGATCGCGCCGATGGCCAGCGAGCGGCGCCACCAATCCGCAAAAAGATCGTGGGTCGACAGACCGACCACCGCGATGAGCATTTCGTTGGGCACACGGGCGAAGGTGAAGAGGCGTTCGACGCCATCGGCCGGATCGGTCGCAACGTACGTGCCCGCCTCCTCCTGCCGCATGCGCTGAAACAGCGGGCCGGCCGAGACGGACGATTCGATGTCTCCGCCAGCCTCCACCGGCACGTGCGCGAGCAGCCGTCCCTCCCCGCTCAGCAATTCCAGCTTTCCGTTTGACCCCACCTCCATCCCGGAGAGGAAGGCATCGACATATGCAAGGCGGATCGCAATCATCACGACACCCGCAAAGCTGCCGTCCGGGTTTTCGAGACGCCGGCTCAGAGCGACGCTGAGATCGTTGTTGCGCAGCCGGCTCCGATAAGGCTGGCTGACGTAAGTTCCCTGCTCCGAACCCGTACGGTGAACTGTGAAATAGTCGCGGTCGGCAAAGTTTCCCCGGCGCGGCTCGGTGGTGTCGGAATCGAGGACGATATCGCCCGCTGCATCGAGCACCAGCATGGATCCTACGAAATCGATGCTGCGAGCGATCGTCGTCAGCATGCGCTGCTTCATGGACTCGGTCATCGCGTTGACTTCCGCGTCGGCGAGCGCATCGGCAGCGAGGCCGAGGCCGAAGGCATAGAGCCGCATGTGCCGGTCGATATGTCCGACAACGCCGTGCAGCATGTTCTCCGAGGTCTGGGCCGCCCGCTGCCAGACGTCGTTGCGCGCCTGAAGCAGCGTCGCTCCGACGACGCCGAGGATCGCCAAACAGGCGAGAACCGTGCCGATGACGAGCAGATGCGCGATCCGCGGCGTCGCCGGCTTGTCGAATTCGGACTCCGCCGCACCTCTTGGCGCCGATCGCGACACTTGAACCTCTCCCGCCGCTGGAGCCCGCGAGATCGGGACCTCGAACGGCTGCTGAACCACCGTCCGACCGCCGTTCTCTTCAGCGTGACGTGGCGTGAGTTTGGCACAAACCGGGCTCGACCGCGGCAGCCGATGATACCTATCGACAGAGTCTCCTCGCTTGGGGCTTGGCTGACAGCCATCCGCCTCGGGGGAACCGCGGCGCGCGCTTGCGATATCCTCCGCGAAAGGCGATCGTCCGCGCGATCCGACCGTCCTCGAGTCCGAGCGCCGTGCGGCGCGGGAGGCCCTGTGAAGACCATCTTGTTCGCAAGCGCCGCGTTGGCCGTCGCCACCCTCCCCGCCCACGCCGAGACTATCGTCCTGCCGATTCCGAAGGGCACCAAAGTTCAAAGTCTCAAGGCCAGCTATCAGTGCGTCGGCCTCGGTCCGGTGACGGTGGACTATATCAATGCCGGTGACGTGGCGCTGGCCCTTCTGCCGGTCGACGGCAAGCCGCTCGTCTTCGTGAACGTCCTCGCCGCCTCCGGCGCGCGCTATGCCGCCGGCCCCTATGTCTGGTGGACGAATGGAACAACCGCGGCGCTGCACGATCTGCGCAAGGGCGAGGAGGCGGCGCCGATCCAGTGCAGCGAGCGCCAATAACGGTCAGTCGGTCGCCGCTTCGAACGCCGCGACGAAGGCCGCGACCCTGCGGTCGAAGCGGATGTCCGAAGGCCGCACGGGCCGGACCAGCGACAGACCTTCGAGGGAACGCGCCCGCGAGAGCGCCACATAGGCCTGGCCGGCGGCAAAGGCGCCGCTCTCGAAATCGATGCGGACGTCTTCCAGCGTCAGGCCTTGCGCCTTGTGCATGGTCATGGCCCAAGCGGGGGCGAGGGGGAGCTGACTGTAGGTGCCGACCACCTGGGCTTCGATCCGACCGGCGGCCTCGTCCCATCCATACCGCAGCCGTTCCCAGGTGAAGCTCTCGATCTCGACCGTGGGTCCGGCATCGAGCCGCACCAAGGCGGCGTGCGCGCCGATGCCGATGATGGTGCCGACCGAGCCGTTCACCCAGCGCCGCGAGGGATCGTTGCGCAGCGCCATCACCCGCGCGCCGGGCTTCAAAGCGAGCCGCTCCGGCACCGGCAGCCGGTCGCCCTCGAGCCCGAACTCGCCCTTCAGCAGGCCGGAAAACACCCGCTCCTCCCCGCCGAGCGCGGCGAGGCCGCGTTGATTGTAGGCGTCGGCCCGCGCATTGGTCGGGGTGAGCAGGACGGGCTGAACACCGGGCCGGTGCGGCCGCACGCAAGCCTCGTTCAGCGCCTCCATCGCGTCGCGCAGCCCGAGCCCGGAGCGCAGCGCGCCGAGCATGGCGATGAACGCCGGATCCGACTGCCGGTGCACCCGGGTGAACGGCACGCGGGCCAGCGCGCGCTCGGCGAGGACCTTGGCGTCGAAGGCGAACGGTCCGCCATAGCCCATGCGGGCCAGCATCTCCTGTTCGGCGAACGGCACCACGGGCGGAAGCTGGAAGAAGTCCCCCACCAGCACCATCTGCACCCCGCCGAACGGCGCATCGACGTCACGCGCGAGGCGCAGCGTGCGGTCCACGGTATCGAGCAGATCGGCCCGCACCATGGAAATCTCGTCGATCACCAGACGTTCGAGCCGCTTCACCAGGCGCCGGACCTGGACCCGCGGTTTGACCTCGTCGGGATTGAGGATGCGGGGCGGGATGCCGAGGAAGGAATGGATGGTCTGCCCGCCGAGCTGCAACGCGGCGACCCCGGTTGGCGCAAGGAAGACCTGGCGTCCTCCGGTCTTGCGCAGATCGTGCAGGAAGGTGGTCTTTCCCGTGCCGGCCCCGCCCAGGACCATGACGGTCCCGGCGCCCGCCGCGATGTGGCGCCGCGCCCGCGATACGCCGTCGGCGGGATCGGGAAGCGCGCTCACCGGATCAGGCCGGCTCCGGCGGCAAGGTCCGCCAGCGTCTTCTGTGGCCGCGCGCCGATGTGCGAGATCACCTCGGCCGCGGCGAGCGCGCCGATCCGCAGCGCAGTCGCCGCATCGATGCCGCGCGCATGGCCGAACAGGAAGCCGGCCGCAAACAGGTCGCCGGCACCCGTCGTGTCGACCACTTCGGCCACCGGATGCGCCGGCACGGTCACGGTGGCACCCGCCGCCGTGAACAGGGCGCCCTTCTCGCTGCGCGTGACCACCGCCTGCTTCGCGTCGGCGCGCAACTGCACCAAAGCGTCGTCGAAATCGGCGGTCGAATAGAGCGCCTTCACCTCCGCCTCGTTGGCGAAGACGAGGTCGACAACGCCGCGCCGCATCAGATCCAGGAATTCGTCGCGATAGCGCCCGACGCAGAAGGCGTCGGACAGGGTCAGCGCGACCTGGCGGCCGGCGGCATGGGCGATGCCGGCGGCGTCCAGAAACGCCGCTTTGGCGGCCGGCGGATCCCACAGATAGCCTTCGAGATAGGTGATCGTCGCCGCCTCGACCGTCGCGCGGTCGATATGGTCGGTCGTGAGATTCTGTGCCGCGCCGAGATAGGTGTTCATGGTGCGCTCGCCGTCCGGCGTCACCAGGATCAGGCAGCGGGCGGTCGCCGGGCCGGAGCTCGCGGCGGCGGTCGCATACGCGACGCCCGCGGCGCGAATATCGTGGGCGAATACCGTGCCGAGCAGATCGTCGCGCACCAGACCGACGAACCCGGCCTTGCCGCCGAGCGAGGCGATGCCTGCTGCGGTATTGGCGGCGGAGCCCCCCGACACCTCGATGCCCGGCCCCATCGCGTCGTAGATCGCCACCGCACGGGCCTCGTCGATGAGCGTCATCGAACCTTTTGGCATGGCGTGCCCGGCGAGGAAGTCTTCCTCCGCCCGCGAAAGGACGTCGACGATGGCATTTCCGATGGTGAGAACGTCGAGGCGAGCGGTGGACACGGGCCGGTTTCTCCGGGGATGAGGACGCGCAGCCCTAGCACCCTCCGCCCGGCTGCCGCAACGCGCGCACCGGACGTCGCGACATTCGCCGGCATATTTCCCTTGAAAAGGCGCCGACGCCCCGCAATGTGACGTTCGCTTATAAAACTTGAGCGGCGCGCATGCTGGGAATCGGTCATTTTCCGGCGCTGCTGGGGCGGGTCCCGAGGGGAATGAGAGTATGGCGCGAAAGTATTTCGGCACCGACGGCGTGCGCGGCCGCGCGAATGCGACCTTGACGGCCGATCTCGCTCTGCGTGTCGGCATGGCCGCCGGCCTCGTCTTCCGGCGCGGCGAACATCGCCACCGTGTCGTCATCGGCAAGGATACGCGGCTCTCCGGCTACATGCTGGAGAATGCAATGGTGGCGGGCTTCACCTCGGTCGGCATGGACGTGCTGCTGCTCGGACCGATGCCGACCCCGGCGGTGGGGATGCTGACGCGCTCGATGCGGGCCGATCTCGGGGTGATGATCTCGGCCTCGCACAATCCGTTCGACGACAACGGGATCAAGCTGTTCGGACCCGACGGCTTCAAGCTGTCGGACGCGATCGAGCAGGAGATCGAGGAACTGATCGACCAGGAATTGTCGAAGAAGCTCGCCAAGCCCGCCGAGATCGGCCGAGCCCGCCGGCTCGAAGGCGTGCATGCCCGCTACATCGAATATGCCAAGCGCACTTTGCCGCGGAACCAGTCCTTTGACGGCCTGCGCGTGGTGGTCGACTGCGCCAACGGTGCCGCCTATCGGGTCGCGCCCGAAGCCCTGTGGGAACTCGGGGCGGATGTGGTCGCGATCGGAACCGAGCCGGACGGGCTCAACATCAACCGCGACGTGGGATCGACCTCCCCCGCTGCGCTCGCCGCCAAGGTTCACGAGGTGCGCGCCGATATCGGCATCGCGCTGGACGGCGACGCCGACCGCGTCATCATCGTCGATGAACGGGGCCATGTGGTCGACGGCGATCAGATCATGGCGGTGGTGGCGGAGAGCTTCAAGGAAGACGGACGCCTCTCGCGGGATGGCATCGTCGCGACGGTGATGTCCAATCTCGGGCTGGAGCGGCATCTGCGCGATGTCGGGCTCACCCTCGCCCGCACCGCGGTCGGGGACCGCTATGTGCTCGAGCGGATGCGCAGCGACGGCTACAATGTCGGCGGCGAGCAATCGGGACATATCATCCTGTCGGATTATTCCACCACCGGCGACGGCCTGCTCGCGGCGCTCCAGGTCCTCGCGGTGGTGGCCCGCCGCAACCGCCCGGTTTCGGAAGTGTGCCACCGGTTCGATCCGTTGCCGCAGGTGCTGAAGAATGTCCGATACCGTTCTGGACGCCCGCTCGAAGATGCCGGGGTCATCACCGCCATCGCCGGCGCGGAATTGCGGCTCGCCAATCACGGGCGGCTTCTGATCCGCCCCTCCGGAACCGAACCGGTGATTCGGGTGATGGGGGAAGGCGACGATCGCGATCTGGTGGAGGCCGTGGTCGACGAGGTGATCGACGCTTTGCAGCGCGTCGCCGCCTGAGCCTGCGGCCGGCGCGACGCGAAAGACTCTGTTAGGGTTAACCTCGGCTTAAGGATGCCGTGCGAGCGTTCGCCCTCGCCGCCCAGATGCGGCACCGGACGCCGCCATGCCCCCGCTTCACCCCCGTCTTTCCACCGCCGCCGTGTTGATTGCCACCGTTGCGGGCGCGGGCGCGCCTGCCCGGGCTGCTGATCCGATCCTGTCGGAACTCGGCCGGCCGGGGGATTTTACGCTCGCGGCACCCGAACTCGACGAGGCCGGCGCGGCGCTGGCCGGCTGGTATCTGCGGGCGGATATCGGCGCGAATTTCGTGTCCCGCGACGCCGTCCACCAAGCCGGCCTCGGCGCTCCCGACGGCCAGAGGGGATGGACCGCCGGCGCGGGCGTCGGATATCGGGTCGTGCCGCACATCCGCACCGACCTCACGTTGGACTATCTGACAGGAGGTTCGGCGCGGGCCCTTTCCCTGATGGGCAATGTCTATTGGGACATCGCCACTGTGGCGGGCCTCACACCCTATGTCGGAGCCGGTGCGGGGATCGGGTGGACGAAGTCCAACGGCTTCGCCTTCGCACCTCTCGATGTGGACGGCTGGAGCTTTGGCTGGAATGTCTCCGCCGGCATCGCCTGGACGCCGGCCCCGCAGGTCAGCCTCGACGCCGGTTACCGCTTCCTCGATTTCGGCACGCCCTCCAATTCGATGCCCGCGCTCTGGGGGGTGTCGCTGTCTGGACGCCAGGCGCACCAAGTGCGCATCGGTTTTCGCTACGCTCTCAATTGAACCGTCCGCCGCCGGCTCAGGCCTTGCGCGTTCGCGCGGCGGCAAGCCGCTTGATTTCGTCGAGCACGAGCTGCGGCTCATAGGGCCGCGCCAGATGGGGCCCCTCCTCGCAGAGATCCGATGCCTCGTTCACCGCCTTGCTCGGCGTCCCCGCGAGAACCACGTCCAGCGCGGGAAAGCGGGTGCGCATCTCGCGGGCAAAGGAAAAGCCGGTCAATGTCCCGGGCGCGCCCATGTCGATCAGCAGCGTGTCCACCGCAGGGTCGCCATGTTCGAGGATCGCGCGCGCCTCGTCCGAGGACGCCGCCTCGACCACCTGATAGCCGCAATGACGCAAATATTCCGCGAGGACGTGACGCACCACGACGTCGGCGTCCAGCAACAGCACGCACGGGCGCCGTTCGGCCTGCGTCGGATCCGCCGTCATTCGCCTTCCTCCTTCGGCAGCAAAGTTCCGATCATCGCGATCAGCTGATCCGGCAGATAGGGCTTCGGCAGAAAGCCCGAGACCCATGCCAGCGCCACCCTCTCGAGGTGACCGGAGGTAACGACCACCGGCAGAAAGGGACGCTCCTGTTTCAGCCTCCGGGCGAACTGAAGACCGTCGACTGCGCCGGGCATGCGCACGTCGGTAAAGACGAGATCGATGCCGAGGCCGACTTCGAGCACGGCCAGCGCCTCCTCGACGTTCGCCGCCTCCACCGCGACGAATCCTTCGTCACGCAGGGCCTCGCAGACCGCGAGCCGCACGAGCGCCTCGTCCTCGACAACAAGAATCGTGGCTGGCCGCCGGTTTTGACCGGAATTTTCCAGAGCGCGTCTCATCTCCCCCGCCTGCTCCCCGATGTGCACAATTCCGGAGCGGGCCTACGGTTCCGCCTGCTGCGATATTTCTCGCGGCTTTCGGCGGCCACCGGGTGGAATTAAGGGCTGGGGGCGCTATTGACGCGCTCGCCGGGCTTCTATTAACTATCGAGTTAATAAAGGTGCAAAGAGCACCGGCTCCAGGGAGGAGCGTTCATGACCCAAGCGAAACGCCGCTCGGTCTGGGACAGGCTGCAGGCACCCTGGGTGCGTCCGGCGCTGTTTCTGATCGGCCTCATCGTCCTTTGGGATGCGGCCATCCATCTGTTCGGCATTCCGGCCTATCAAGTGCCCTCGCCGCTCGACGTCATCGTCACGCTCTATCAGGAGTGGCCGCTGCTGCTCCGAGAGGCGGTTCCGACCACCACAGCGACGATTGCCGGCTTCGTCCTCTCTGCCGTCTTCGGCATCCCGATCGCGATGCTGATCGCCTCGTCCAAGACGGTCGAGAGCTATGTCTATCCGCTGCTGGTCTTCTCCCAGTCGATTCCCAAGATCGCGATCGCGCCCCTGTTCGTGGTGTGGTTCGGCTTCGGGATTTTCCCCAAGGTGATCTCGGCCTTTCTGCTCGGCTTCTTCCCGGTCGTGGTGGCTGCCGTCCAAGGCTTCAAGTCCGTCGATCCGGACCTTCTGGACCTTGCCCGGGCGATGGAGGCGAAGCGTTTCCAGACGTTTCGCATGGTGAGCCTGCCCTTCGCCACGCCGGCCATCTTCGCCGGGCTGAAAGTGTCCGTGACGCTCGCGGTGGTCGGCGCGGTGGTCGGCGAGTTCGTCGGCTCCAATTCCGGCATCGGCTACGTGCTGCAGCGCTCCATCGGCAATTTCGAGCTGCCCATGATGTTTGCGGCCCTGGTCGTCCTGTCCCTGATCGGCGTGATCCTGTTCTGGTTCGTGGATGTGGTCGAGCGCCTCGTCATCCCCTGGCATGCCAGCCAGAGGCGGGATTTCCTGGTCGCCGCCTGAGGCGGAATTCCCGGCGGCGAAGGCGGCCGGGTGCGATGAGCCGGGCGGCACGCCGCCCAGACGGTCACGGTTGGTCGCGCGAGGAAGAGTGCATGTCCCGACCCTATTTGCGGCTCGCCAGCGAAGCTCCGGCGCCCCTCAGCGCCAGTCCCATCATCGAGATGCGCGGGGTTTCCAAGACCTACCGCACCCGAGATGGCGACGTGCCGTCGTTGAAGCCGATCGACTTCACCATCAATGAAGGCGAGTTCCTGGTCGTCGTCGGCCCGTCGGGATGCGGCAAGTCCACCCTCCTGAAAATGGTCGCGGGGCTGCTGCCGCCGAGTGCGGGCGAGATCCGCGTCGAGGGCCGAACCATCACCAAGCCGCATCCCGGCGTCGGCGTGGTGTTCCAGCAGCCTCTTCTGCTTCCCTGGCGCAGCGTTTTCGCGAACGTGATGATGCCGGTCGAGGTGAAGGGTCTCGACCGCACAATCTATGGCCGGCGTGCCACCGAGCTGCTCGAAATGACCGGCCTCGGCGACTTCGCCAACAAATATCCCTGGCAGCTCTCCGGCGGCATGCAGCAGCGCGCCTCGATCTGCCGCGCCCTCGTGCACGATCCCAAGATCGTCCTCATGGACGAACCGTTCGGCGCCCTCGACGCGATGACCCGCGAAAAGATGAACGTCGAACTCCAGCGCATCCAGAGCACGACCGGCAAGACCGTTCTGTTCATCACCCATTCCATCCCCGAGGCGGTGTTCCTCGCCGACCGGGTCCTGGTGATGAGCGAACGGCCCGGAACCATTGCCGCGGTCTACGAGGTCGGGCTCGAACGGCCCCGCACGCTCGACGTGATGGCCGATCCCCGCTTCGTTGCGCTGACCCAGAAGATCCGCCACCATTTCTACGCCCAAGGCGGCCTCGACTGATGGACGCGCCCCGGCTCCGCGTCCGCGACATCGCGCTGTTCGAGCGCCGGGTCCCCTTCCGCACGCCGTTCCGGTTCGGCGCCGTCACCGTCGAGAGCGCCGCCCAGGCCTTTGTCCGGGTCGAAGTCGAGCTGGCGGATGGGCGCCGCGCAATCGGCGGAACCGCCGAGCTGATGGTGCCGAAATGGTTCGATAAACGACCGCATCTCACCGCCGAGGAGACGGTCGAGGGCCTTCGGGCGGCGCTACGACTGGCCCGGTCTTTCTATCTCGATGCGGGGACGGACACCGCTTTCGGCCTGCATGCTGCGATCCACGACGCCCACAAGGCGAACTGCACAGCCGCCGGACTTCCGGCGCTCGCCGCCGCCTTCGGTCCAGCCGAGATCGACAAGGCCATCCTCGACGCCGTGCTGCGGGCGCTCGGCCTTTCGGTGTTCGACGGCCTGCATGCCAACGTCGCCGGCCTCGATGCGCGTCTGTCGCCGGACCTGTCCGACACGGGGCTCACAGCCTTCCTCGCCGGCCGCCGGCCGCTTGCCCGCGTCGCGCTGCGCCATACGGTCGGGATGATGGATCCGCTCGACGGTCCCGAAGGCATCGCGGCGCTCGGCGACCGAGAGAACGCCCGCTTCTTCAAGATCAAGCTCTCCGGCGCGCTCGATGCCGACCGCGACCGGCTTCGCGCCCTCGCCGCCCGGCTTCCGGAGGAGAGCGCGGTTTCGCTCGATGCCAACGAACAATATGCGGATCCGGCGGCGCTCTCCGCGCTGGGCGATCTGATTGCGCGAGATCCCACCCTCGCCCGGCTCCGCGGTCGCCTGCTCTATCTCGAACAGCCGCTGCCGCGGGACCTGACCTTCGCCGCGCCTTTGCCCGCTCTGCCCTGTCCCGTCATCATCGACGAGGCGGACGATTCCTATGGCGCCTTCCCGGCGGCGCGCGGGCTCGGCTATGCCGGCGTGTCCTCCAAATCCTGCAAGGGGATCTACAAGTCGCTGGTGAACGGCGCGCGCGCCGCCCAGTCCGGCGGCTTCCTCACGGCGGAAGATCTGACCTGCCAGGCGGGTCTCGCCGTGCAGCAGGACACCGCCCTCGCCGCCTTTCTCGGCCTCGCCCATGCCGAGCGCAACGGCCACCATTATGCCGACGGCTTTGCCGGGGGGGCTGAGGCCGATGCCTTCCTCGCCGCCCATCCCGGCCTCTATCTGCGGACGCCGGACGGAATCCGGCTCGCGACCGCGTCCGGCGCCCTGGACATCGCGCCGCTCGCGGGACCGGGCTTCGCCTGCGCCGTCCATCCGGACTGGTCGCGCCTGCCGCCGCTGAAGGCGGCGGCCCCCGTTTCGAGGCGCGCCGACGCACGCGCCGGGGAGGATGCATGAGCCCGCAGCCCGCCAACTACATGATCGCCCGCCTCGATACGGTGCCCGCCGTGCCCTGCCCGTGCGGGTTCGCGCGCCGCGCCTTCGCGAGCCCGGACAACACGACCGCGACGGTCCACCTCACCGACATTACCGAGGATGCGCGGGTCCACTACCACAAGCACATGACCGAGATTTACGTCATATTGGAGGGCGAGGGCGAGATGGAGCTGGACGGCGAACGCGTGCCGGTCTCGCCCCTGACCTCGATCTTCATCAAGCCGGGATGCCGCCACCGCGCCATCGGGCGCATGCGCATCCTAAACATTCCCGTGCCTGCGTTCGATCCTCAAGACGAATGGTTCGACTGATGCCCGCGATCCATCTGCCCACCGCTTCCGGCCGCCTGGAGGCCTATCGCACCGGCGCCGCCTCGCCGTTCCCGACCCGGCAGTCCGGTCCGTTCACCCGCATCGCCTTCGCGGCCGCCCATGTGGTGGCCGATCCGCTCCGATCGGAAAATCCCTGGCTCGACGCGGCGATCGACTGGGACCGCACGATCGCCTATCGCGAACACCTCTGGGACCTCGGTTTCCAGGTCGCCGAAGCGATGGACACCGCGCAGCGCGGCATGGGGGTCGATTGGCCGACCTCGCTGGACTTGATCCGCCGCTCGGTCGCCGCCGCGAAGGCGCGGGGCGCGGGGGTCTATTCCGGCGCGGGCACCGACCATCTCGCGCCGGAGGCGGCGCGCACGCTCGAGGACGTGATCCACGCCTATGAGGAGCAGATCGCCGCGATCGAGGCGGTCGGCGGGCGTATCATCCTCATGGCTTCGCGCGCGCTCGCGCGGGTCGCGCGCGGCGCCGAGGATTATGGCTTCGTCTATGACCGGGTGCTGTCGCAAGTGCGCGAGCCGGTCATCATCCATTGGCTGGGAGACATGTTCGATCCCGCCCTCGCCGGCTATTGGGGCACCCGGGCGCCGCAGGCAGCGCAGGACACGGCCCTCGACGTGATCAACCGCAACGCAGCCAAGGTGGACGGGGTCAAGGTCTCGCTGCTCGACAAGGATTTCGAGATCGCGATGCGCCGCCGTCTCGTTCCAGGCGTGCGCATGTATACCGGCGACGACTTCAATTATGCCGAACTCATCGCCGGCGACGCGCAGGGGTATTCGGACGCGCTGCTCGGCATTTTCGACGCGATCGCCCCGGCCGCCTCCGCGGCGCTGACGGCTTTGGCTGCGGGAGATGAGGAGCGCTTCCACGGCATTCTCGCGCCCACCGTGCCGCTCTCGCGCCACATCTTCCAGGCGCCGACGCGCTTCTACAAGACCGGCATCGTCTTCATGGCCTATCTCAACGGCCACCAGGATCATTTCACGCTGGTCGGCGGCCAGGAGAGCGCGCGCTCCACCCTGCACCTCGCGGAATTGTTCCGCCTCGCCGATGCGGCGGGCCTGCTGCGCGATCCCGATCTTGCGGCGGCACGCGCGCGGCCGGTCTTCGCGGCGCACGGCATCGCCGCCTGACGGCCCGGATCGGGCCACCGGCGGCGGCGGCTCGTCCTATTTCTCGACGAAGGCCTTTTCGATCACGAAATGGCCGGGCTCGGACATGCTGCCTTCCCTGAAGCCCTGGGCGTCCAAGAGACCGCGCACGTCCTTCAGCATGGCCGGGCTTCCGCACATCATCACGCGGTCGCTTTCGATGTCGAGCGGCGGCAGACCGAGATCGGCATACAGCTTCCCCGACGCCATCAGGTCGGTGATCCGCCCGGTATTGCGGAAGGCCTCGCGCGTCACGGTCGGATAATAGATCAGCTTCTCCTGCACCGCCGGACCGAGAAATTCGTCCTCCGGCAGATCGCGGGTGATGAGATCCTCGTAAGCGAGTTCGGACACCGTGCGGCAGCCATGGACGAGCACGACCTTCTCGAACCGCTCATAGGTCGCCGGGTCGCGGATGATGCTCATGAAGGGCGCGAGACCGGTGCCTGTGCCGAGCAGATAGAGATGTCGGCCCGGCAGGAGATTATCGTGGATCAGCGTGCCCGTCGGCTTGCGTCCGACCAGGATCGTGTCGCCCACCTTCAGGTGCTGGAGGCGCGAGGTGAGCGGGCCGTTCTGGACCTTGATCGAGAAGAATTCGAGCTGCTCGTCATGGTTCGGCGAGACCATGGAATAGGCCCGGACCAGCGGGCGGCCTTCCACTTCGAGGCCGATCATCGTGAACTGGCCGTTGATGAAGCGCAGGCTGCGGCTGCGCGTGGTGCGGAAGGAGAACAGCGTGTCGGTCCAGTGATGGACGGAGAGCACGGCTTCGTGGTCGAAATTGCTCATGGTCGGTACCGGATGGCGTTGCGATGGACTCGGCGCAGGCCGCGGCGGGCGGACGAATTGACCGTCTCAGGTCGGCAGCTATATAACTAACTAGTGAGTTACACAAGATGAGAGACCCGCTCGCCTTTCATACCGGCGGCGAAGCGCGGCGTTGGGAGGCTTCGATGGGAATGCGGGTGGTCAGCGCCGAGGATGCGGCGCGTATGGTCCAATCGGGGGACACCCTGCTCATCGGCGGCTCCGGCGGCGGCCATGCCGTGCCGGACGCCCTGATCGCGGCGATCGCTGCGCGCTTCCAGGCGGAGGGCGCCCCGCGCAATCTCACCACCGTTCATCCGGTCGGCCTCGGCGACCGCAAGACACGCGGGATCGGCCATCTCGCCCATGACGGTCTTTTAAAGCGCGTGGTGTGCGGGACTCTGGTCGATTCCCCGCCCGTGGAACGGATGGCGCTCGAGGATCGCGTCGAGGCCTATACCCTTCCGCAGGGCGCGCTGTCCCAGCTCACCCGCGAAATGGCGTCCGGCCGGCCCGGCCTCGTGACCCATGTCGGTCTCAACACCTTCGTCGACCCCCGGCTGGGCGGCGGCCGCCAGAGCCCCAGCGCAACCGAGGACCTGGTCGAACTGGTCCAGCTCGCCGGGCGGGAATGGCTGTTCTTCAAGCCCTTCGTGCCGGACGTCGCGCTGCTGCGCGGCACCACGGCGGACGAGGACGGCAATGTGACGATGGAGCAGGAGGCGATCTTCGGCGAGATGATCTCGATGGCCCAGGCGACGCGGCGGGCCGGCGGCACCGTGATCGTCCAGGTGAAGCGCCTCGCCCGGCGCGGCACGCTCAATCCCAAGCAGGTCAAGATCCCCGGCATCCTGGTGGATCTGGTCGTGGTCGAGCCGGCGCAGACCCAGACCTATGTCTCCGACTACAACCCGGCTTATGCGGGGGAGCTCAAGATCCCCCTGTCCGCCATCGATCCTTTGCCCTTCGATCCGCGCAAAGTCATCGCCCGTCGGGCGGCCCTGGAACTCTATTCCGGTGCCGTCTGCAATCTCGGCTCCGGCATTTCGACCGGGATCGCGACCGTCGCGGCCGAAGAGGGCTGCCTCGACGCAATCACGCTCACCAATGAGCAGGGTCTGATCGGCGGCGCGCCGGCCTCAGGGAACGAGGTCGGCGCCAGCCGCAACTATCACGCGATGATCGACCAGCCCTATCAGTTCGACTTCTACGACGGCGGCGGGCTCGACCTCGCCTTCCTCTCTTTCGCGGAAGTCGACGCGGACGGCAGCGTGAACGTCTCGCGCTTCTCGGACCGGATCAT
The DNA here is from genome assembly GCF_004346185.1 of Aquabacter spiritensis. Classification (GTDB taxonomy): domain Bacteria; phylum Pseudomonadota; class Alphaproteobacteria; order Rhizobiales; family Xanthobacteraceae; genus Aquabacter; species Aquabacter spiritensis. The sequence goes on from NZ_SMAI01000007.1 coordinate 119,967, forward strand.
CGGCCCGGGCGGCTTCATCAACATCTCGCAGAATGCCAAGAAGGTGATCTTCTCCGGCACCTTCACCTCCGGCGGGCTCGACATCGTCTGGCCCGAGGGCCGCACCGCGATCCGCCGCGAGGGGCGTGACCGAAAGTTCGTCGCCGCGCTCCAGCAACTCACCTATAGCGGCCGGTACGCCAACAGCATCGGCCAGGAGGCGCTGTATGTCACCGAGCGTGCGGTGTTCCGGCGCAATCCCGCCGGCCGTCTGGAGCTGAGCGAGGTCGCACCCGGCATCGACCTCGCCCGCGACGTCCTGGAGCAGATGGCCTTCCGCCCGGCCATCGCCCAAGACCTGCGGACGATGGACGCGGGGCTGTTTCGCCCCGGCCCGATCGGGCTTGAACAGCGCCTGAAGCTGGCGCAACCTCCCGCCCATGCGTCCCGGTCGCGACTCAGCGCCTGAGTGCGCGCGAGCCCGCTTCCCCGAAAGGCCCGATGACCGTCCCCGATCCCGCCACCCGCCGGAAGCCCGCCCCCCGCGCCAAGCCCTCGGGCGCGCAGAGCGGCGATGCGCCGGCCGGCACGGGGAAAGACGGGCGGCCCGCCGGTGCGAAGCCGGCGGTGCGCGAGGTGGTGACGCGCGACGCCGACAAGACGCGGATGCGGATCCTCGAAGCCGCGCAGGCCGAGTTCGCCCGAAAGGGGCTCGCCGGGGCGCGGGTCGATCTGGTCGCCGAGGAGGCCGGCGCCAACAAGCGCATGATCTATTATTATTTCGGCAGCAAGGAGGACCTCTATGTCGCGGTCCTCGAGCGCGTCTATACCGACATGCGCGTCGCCGAGGCGGAGCTCGAACTCGAGGACCTGCCGCCGGTGGCGGCGATCACCCGCTTGGTCGAATTCAAGTTCGACTATCCCGCCGCCCATCCCCATCTCATTACGCTGCTCAACGGCGAGAACATGCTGGGCGGGGAATATCTGCGCCGGTCGACGCGGCTGCGGGAGATGCAGATTTCACTGATCGAGCGGCTGAAGGCGATCCTCGCCCAGGGGGCGCAGGACGGGTCCGTCCGATCGGGCATCGACCCGCTGCACCTCTATATGACCATCTCGGCGATCAGCTATTTCTACTTCTCCAACACGCCGACCCTCTCCACCGCCTTCGGCCGCGACCTCGCTACCCCCGAGGAGCGGGCGATCCGGCGGCGCCACGTCGTGGAGGTGGTCACGCGCTTCATCGCGGCGGCGTGATCCGCGCGCTTCAGTCGTCCGAAGCGCCCTGGAAAAAATCCTTCATCTTGGCGAAGAAGCCGTTGGATTCCGGATGGGTGTCGGAGGAGCATTCGCGCTCGAATTCCGCCAGCAGGTCCCTCTGGCGCTTGGTGAGGTTCTGGGGGGTCTCGACGACGACCTGAACGTACATGTCGCCGAACGTGCGCGACCGCAGCACCGGCATTCCCTTGCCGGCGAGCCGCAACTGCTTGCCGGACTGCGTCCCCTCGGGGATGCGCACCTTGGTCTTCTCGCCGTCCATGGCCGGCACCTCGACGGTACCGCCGAGCGCGGCGGTCACCATCGAGATCGGCGCCCGGCAGTAAAGGTCCGCCCCCTCGCGCTGGAAGAAGGGGTGCGGCTCGATCGACAGGAAGATATAGAGGTCCCCCGGCGTGCCGCCGCGCATGCCGGCCTCGCCCTCGCCGCCGAGCCGGATGCGCGTGCCGTCCTCGACCCCGGCCGGAATCTGAACCGACAGGTTGCGCTCGCGCGTCACCCGTCCCGCGCCGCCGCACGACGTGCAGGGATCCTCGATCAGGCTGCCCCGGCCCTGGCAGGCGGGACAGGTGCGCTCCAGCGTGAAAAAGCCCTGGGCGTGGCGGATCTTCCCGGCCCCGCCGCAGGTCCGGCAGACCTTGGGCTGGGTGCCGGGCTTGGCGCCGGTTCCCGAACATGTTTCGCACACCACGGAGGTCGGGATGCGGATCTCGGCCGTCTTGCCGGCATAGGCCTCTTCGAGGCTGATCTCCATATTATAGCGCAGGTCCGCCCCGCGCCCACGGCCGCCCGATGCGCCACGCGCCCGCCCGCCCATCTGTCCACCGAACAGATCGTCGAAAATGTCGGCGAAGGTCGAGGCGAAGTCGGAGCCGAACCCCGGCCCGCCCGGCCCGCCCATGCCGTTCTCGAACGCGGCGTGGCCGAACCGATCATAGGCCGCGCGCTTCTGCGGGTCCTTCAAGACCTCATAGGCCTCGCTGACTTCCTTGAATTGAACCTCCGCCTCCGCATTGCCCGGATTGCGGTCGGGATGCCATTTCATCGCAAGCTTGCGATAGGAAGCTTTCAGCACCGTCTCATCGGCGCCGCGCTCGCAGCCGAGAACCTCGTAATAATCGCGCTTCGCCATGGCTTCCTACATGCTGTCTCTCGTTCCGGCCGGAACGCTTATAAGGCGGGGGCCGCACGGCAGGAATCGGGCTGTCCGGCGGCAAGCTCGGCCAGAACCCCGATCACACCCGAGGTGAGCGCGCCTTCGAGAACCGCTTGACCCGCCGCCGTCAGGTGGATGCCGTCGCGATAGAGGGTTTCCCCGCCAGGCGGGTTCCGCTCCACCGGCCCGAGATCCAGATAAGCAGCGCCGCCGGCAAGTGCAATCTCTCGCAGCCTTTCCCCGTCCTTTATCTCGTCTGGCGGCGCGTCCCCGCTCAGCTCCTCGAGGGTCCGGTGATGGAGCACGACGACCTGCTTCGTCTTGCTCCGCGCCTCCGCCAGGAGGTCGGTGAGGATCGCCTCGGCCGCCTTTGGGTCGTCCACCCCGGGCCGCGCGATCCCCTCCTCCGGAACCGGCAGGAATTGAGCGACGAAGGGGACATAGCGGGGAAGATACCGCTCGACCGCCTCGAACAGTGCGAGCGGCGGCGCCTGGGCGGGGAAATTCGGCCCCATGTCCGGGTGGAACGCCGCACGCTGATGGAGATCATGCGTGCTGAGGACGAACACCGCGACGTCGGCGTCGAACCATCCGAACCGCTCAAGATAGGCCTTCTGGTGCTCCGGGGCCCATCCGCCGGCCGAGATATTGGCGACCCAAATTGGCCGACGAAGCGCGTCCGCGAGCTTGCGCTCGGCGACCGACGTTGCGATGACCCTTTGGTCGACCACGGCCCCGCCGTTGAGCACACTGTCCCCGACGACGAGAACCCGGAATTCGCAGGGCTCCTTCGTCGGCGAGGGATCGCGCGCCCGCATGCCGTAGGCGTTCACGGAATAGACCATGCCAAACCGCTGATAGGTTTGAGACGGTTTGAGGAGATAATCGACCTTCGGGTCTCGGACGGACAAGGGCGGATCTCCCAGCCCCAGCCCCAGTCGCAGGACCATTTCCGTTCCGAAGATCAGCAGCAGGAGGGCGCCGCCCCCCAAAAGCCAAACCCTGCGCATGAAAGCCCCCCGACCTTACGGCCGGGGGAATATCACACGTCAGATCTCGGCATCCAAAGCCCGACCTTGTGATCAGGCCGACTTCTTCTTGTCGTCGTCGACTTCGGTGAACTCCGCATCCACCACGTCGTCCGGCTTCGCGTCGGGCTGCGGGCCGCCGCTCTGCTGGGAGGCGTACATCGCTTCGCCCAGCTTGAGGGACGCCTGCGCGAGCACCTGGGTCTTTGCCTGAATGGCGTCGACATCGCCGCCTTCCAGCGCCGTCTTCAGTTCGGCGAGCGCCGTTTCGATCGCGCCCTTCTCCGCCGCGCCGACCTTGTCGCCGTGCTCGGCGAGGGCCTTTTCGGTGGAGTGGACGAGCGCCTCGCCGTGATTCTTGGCTTCCGCCAAGGCGCGGCGCTTCTTGTCCTCGGCCGCGTGGCTCTCGGCGTCCTTCACCATCTTCTCGATGTCGGCGTCATTGAGCCCGCCCGAGGCCTGGATGCGGATCTGCTGCTCCTTCCCGGTGCCCTTGTCCTTCGCAGAGACCTGGACGATGCCGTTGGCGTCGATGTCGAAGGTCACTTCGATCTGCGGCACGCCGCGCGGCGCCGGCGGGATCCCCAGCAGGTCGAACTGGCCGAGGATCTTGTTGTCCGCCGCCATTTCGCGCTCGCCCTGGAACACGCGGATCGTCACCGCGGTCTGGCCGTCCTCCGCGGTCGAGAACACCTGGGACTTCTTGGTCGGGATCGTGGTGTTGCGGTCGATCAGGCGCGTGAACACACCGCCCAGCGTCTCGATGCCCAGCGAGAGCGGGGTCACGTCGAGCAGCAGCACGTCCTTCACGTCGCCCTGCAGCACGCCCGCCTGGATCGCGGCGCCGATGGCGACCACCTCGTCCGGATTGACGCCCTTATGGGGCTCCTTGCCGAAGAACTGCTTCACCATCTCCTGGACCTTCGGCATGCGGGTCATGCCGCCGACCAGGACCACTTCGTCGATCTGCGCGGCGGACAGGCCGGCATCCTTCAGCGCGAGCCGGCACGGCTCCATGGTCCGCTGGATCAGGTCGTCCACCAGGGCCTCGAACTTGGCGCGGGTGAGCTTCATCGTCAGATGCTTCGGCCCGGAGGCGTCGGCGGTGATGAAGGGCAGGTTGATCTCGGTCTGGGTCGCGGACGACAATTCGATCTTCGCCTTCTCTGCGGCCTCCTTGAGGCGCTGCAGGGCGAGCTTGTCGTTGCGCAGGTCGATGCCCTGCTCCTTCTTGAACTCGTCGGCGAGATAATTGACGAGCCGCATGTCGAAGTCTTCGCCGCCCAGGAACGTGTCGCCGTTCGTGGACTTCACTTCGAACACGCCGTCGCCGATCTCGAGCACCGACACGTCGAACGTGCCGCCGCCGAGGTCATAGACCGCGATGGTGCCGGTGTTCTTCTTGTCGAGGCCGTAAGCGAGCGCGGCCGCGGTCGGCTCGTTGATGATCCGCAGCACGTCCAGGCCCGCAATCCGGCCGGCATCCTTGGTGGCCTGACGCTGGGCGTCGTTGAAATAGGCGGGGACGGTGATGACCGCCTTCTCGACCTTCTCGCCGAGGAACGATTCGGCCGTCTCCTTCATCTTCTGAAGGATGAAGGCGGAAATCTGCGACGGCGAATATTTCTTGCCGTCCGACTCGACCCAGGCGTCGCCATTGTCGGCGCGGACGATCTTGTAGGGGACGAGCTTCTTGTCCTTCTCGACGGTCGGGTCCTCGTAGCGGCGGCCGATCAGGCGCTTCACTGCGAAGAAGGTGCGCTCGGGATTGGTGACGCCCTGCCGTTTCGCCGGCTGGCCTACCAGCCGTTCGCCATCCTCGGTGAAGGCGACGATGGACGGCGTGGTCCGCGCGCCCTCGGCATTCTCGATGACTTTCGGGGAGGCCCCCTCCATCACCGCAACGCAGGAATTGGTGGTGCCGAGGTCGATGCCGATAATCTTGGCCATGTACTTCTCCTTGTCGGCAGACCGGCCGGGCCTGTGCAGCGCCCGCCAGGGATCCTGCGGGCCCCTCCCGCTTTTCTCCGCCGGCCCCCGTTGAAATAGGGTACGTCGTGGTCACGACGTTCGTGGCGGATATAGGAGGGGTGATTTGCCGCCGCAAGGCGTGTCCGGCGCCGCTCCGCCGGTTTTTCAAAGCTTCGTGAGGTTGCACCCATGCCGTTTCCAGGCGCCCCTCTTCTGAACGCCGGCGAAGACCCGCGCAGCGTTCTCGTGGCAGTCGATCTCCAGGGGGATTTCCTGCCCGGCGGGAGTCTCGGGGTGCCCGATGGCGACGCCATCCTGCCGCTCGCGAACCGCGTCGCCGCGCATTTCCGCAATCTGGTCCTGACCCAGGATTGGCATCCGCCGCGCCACGTTTCCTTCGCCTCTTCCCACCCCGGCCGACACCCCCTCGAGCGCATCGCTCTGCCCTACGGACCGCAGATCCTCTGGCCGGACCATTGCGTCCAGGGCACGCTCGGCGCACGGCTCTCCGACGCGCTCGACATGCCCCATGCCCAGATGATCGTCCGCAAGGGCGTGCATCCCACGATCGACAGCTATTCGACCTTCTATGAGGCCGATCGGACGACGCCGACCGGGCTCGTCGGATACCTGCGCGAGCGGTCCATCGAACGGGTCTATCTCCTCGGGCTCGCGACCGATTTCTGCGTTGCGTGGTCGGCGGTCGACGCCGTGCGCGCCGGATTCCGCACCTTCGTCATCGCCGATGCGTGCCGCGCCATCGATGTCGACGGCTCGCTCGCCCGCGCCCATACCGACATGGCCGAAGCCGGCGTGCGGATCATCGGCTCGGCCGATCTCGGGCTGTGAGGGTTGCGCCCGCCTGTCCTCCGGGCGGGCGCTAGAGAGCGAACGAGTTTGGTTCACTCCCTGACCGCCCTTAAGATGCGAGGTGTCGAAATAAGCCGCACAATTCCCCCGGAAAATGCTGATTCTGCCACAGAAACGCTTCTGCTTTCCCGCTCCGCCAGGGCGACACATGCGGTGCCACGACCTCCATTTCGTTCCGGAACCGGGCGCGTGCGCAGGGATTGATGACAGGCGTTTGGACGGGGACCGCCCGGACGATGCTCCCGCTTCCGCGACGCGCGAGCGTCCCACACCTGTTGCGCGCCGTCGACGCGACGCGCCGACGGCACCGGCACGCCATGACACCCCCAAGAGACCCCAAGTCACCCCCAGCCGGAGATCTGGCTTCGATGCAGCAGGCGCTCGAACTGCAACCCGGGTGCCTCTGGTGGCCCGGCTTTCTCGACCGGGCGGCGCAGGAGGCGCTGCTTGCGGATGTTCGCACCGCGCTCGCCGCCGCGCCGCTCTTCACCCCCAGCATGCCGCGCACCGGCCAGCCCTTTTCGGTGCGGATGAGCAATTTCGGGCCGCTGGGCTGGGTCTCGGACGAGGCCGGCTATCGCTATCAGAGCTTTCACCCCGACACCCGCGCCCCCTGGCCGGCCATGCCGGAGGCCCTGATTGCGGCGTGGCGTGCGCTCGCGGGCGATGATGCCCCGCCGCCCGAGGCCGGCCTCATCAATTGGTACGAGCCCGGCACGCGGATGGGTCTGCATCAGGACCGCGACGAGCGCGATCTCACCGCCCCGGTTCTCTCGCTGTCGCTCGGCGATACCGCGGTGTTTCGGATCGGCGGCGCCCAGCGGCGGGATCCGACGCGCTCGATCCGCCTCGCATCCGGCGACGCCTTGCTGCTTTCGGGCCCGAGCCGGCTCGCCTTCCACGGCGTCGACCGCATCATTCCCGGCACCTCGACCCTGATCGGGCCACCCGGCCGCTTCAATCTCACGCTGCGGCGGGTCACGCCGCCCTGATGTCGCCGTCGTGACGCCGTGCGACGCGCCGCGTCACGCTTCCGCCCGCTTTGCCCGACAAGAGGCTGGATCATGTTTCGGGAGACTGCCATGCGCCTCGCGCTCGCCCTCGCCGCCCTCGTTTTGTCCGGCGGCCTCGCCGCGGCGGCCGATCCGGTCTTTCCCAAGGGCAGTACGGTCGGTCTCGTGCCGCCGGTCGGCATGGTGGAAAGCCATGCGTTTTCCGGCTTCCAGGATGCCGCGACCCAGTCCTCCATCCTGATCGTGGAGATGCCGCCTCAGGCCTATGAGCAGGTCGCTGCCGGCTTCACCGACGCGGCCTTGGCGACCAAGGGGATCACCGTCGAGTCCCGGGGCACGCTCGCTTTGGGAGATCCGGCGCTGAAGGACGCCAAGACGCTGCTGGTCACCGGCCGCCAGCAGGCCGGCAGCCTCGCCGCGCGCAAATGGGTGCTGCTCGCCGGCACCGACCAGGCGACGGCGCTGGTGACGATTCAGGTCCCCGTGGGGACGGGTGACGCTCTGACCGACGAGAAGGTGCGCGAGACCCTCGCGACCCTCGCCTTCCGTCCGCCGCCCTCGGCCGAGGACCTGCTCGCGACTCTGCCGTTTCGGTTGGGCGACCGCTCCGGCTTCCGGCTGGTGAAGGTGGTGGGGAATTCCGCCGCGATCCTGACCGACGGTCCGAAGGATGTGATCGACGGGGCGGAACAGCCCATCTTCGTCGCGGGCGTCGCAGCCGGCAATCCCCGGGAGGACGATCGGCGCCAATTCGCGCTGCGGGCCTTGTCCTCGGTGCCGGGGGTGAAGGACATGCGCATCGAACGCGCCGAAGCGATGCGCATTGCCGGCCAGCCCGGATTCGAGATCCTCGCCGACGGCAAGGACATGGGCGGCCAGGACGACGTCAAAATCGTGCAATGGCTGCGCTTCGGGCAGAACGCCCACCTGCGCATGGTGGCGATCGTAAAAACCGGGGATTTTCCGGAGATCTACCCCCGCCTGCGCGCGATCCGCGACGGCGTCACGACCAACTGAAAAGGGGCCGGATCGCCCGGCCCCGCCTCATCCGACCGCTCGGTCGCTCAGACCTGCTGGCCGGAATCCGAACCCGCTTTTGCGGGCGCCGCCTTCGGGCCGCCGCGCGAAACGCCGACCATCGCCGGCCGCAGCACCCGATCGCCGATCACATAGCCGGACTGCACCACCTGGACGACGGTTCCTGCCGGCACGCTTTCGTCCGGCACCTCGAACATCGCCTGGTGCAGGTTGGGATCGAAGCGCCCGCCCATCGGATCGATCTTGCGGATGCCGTGCTTTTCGAGCGCCTTGTGCAGGCCGCGCTCGGTCAGTTCGAGACCGTCGAGCAGGGATTTGAAGCCGCCTTCGGCGGTTTCCGCCGCCTGGGTATCGACGGTGCCGAGCGCGCGCGACAAATCGTCCGCGACGTTCAGGACGTCCCGGGCGAAGGCGGCGATGCCATAGGTCTTGGCGTCGGCGATCTCCTTCTCGGCGCGCCGCCGGATATTTTCCGCTTCGGCGAAGGCCCGCAGAAACTTGTCCTTGAAGGCCGCGATTTCACCCTCCAGGCGCTCGCGCTCCGCCCGGAAGGTCTCTGCCGCGCCCAGTTCTTCCATCTCGGCGATTTCGGGATCGACCGCCGGATTGGAGCCGTGGGCCTCGGGCGTGCCACCCTTCTCGCTCATGCGCGTCACCTCATTCTTGACTGGTCCGCAGCTCCGGCCACGGGGAACACGATTTCGCCACGCATATCGGGGCGGCTCCGGCAAAAATCAAGCCGCATCGGTGCCGGGCGCACCGAGGACGCGGCTGACCACGCGCGCGGTGAAGTCCACCATGGGGACGATGCGGCCATAATTGAGCCGCGTCGGACCGATCACACCGAGCACGCCCACCACCCGCCCCTGCCCGTCGCGATAGGGCGCGACGATGGTCGAGGAGCCGGACAGCGAGAACAGCTTGCTCTCCGATCCGATGAAGATGCGCATGCTCTGCGCCTCCTCGGCGAGGCCGAGCAGATCGACCAGTTCGCGCTTGGATTCCAGGTCGTCGAACAGCAGGCGGATGCGCTCCAGATCCTCGAGCGCCCGCAAATCCTCCAGCAGCTTGGCCTGGCCGCGCACGATCAGGCGGCGTTCGGAGGCTTCCCCGCCGGACCAGGAGGCGAGCCCGGCCTCCACCACGCGGGCGGTCAGATCGTCGAGTTCGCCGTGCAATTCATGCAGCAGCGTCTCCATTTCCCCGCGCGCCTCGCGCAAGGTGCGGCCGCGCACCCGGGCGTTGAGAAAATTGCTCGCTTCCACCAGAGCGGAGGCCGGAAGTCCGGTCGGCAAGGGGAGGACCCGGTTCTCCACCTGCCCGTCTTCCGACACCAGGATGACCAGCGCGCGCGACGGATCGAGCGGGACGAATTCCACATGTTTGAGGCGGGGATCGGTCTTGGTGGTCGTCACCACGCCCGCCCCGCGCGACAGGCCCGACAGCAGCGAGGACGCCTCCTGCAGCACCCCGTCGACCGTATAGCCCTTGCCCGCCGCCGCCACCTGCGCCTCGATCGAGGAGCGGTCCCGTTCGCTGACGTCGCCGATCTCCAGCAGCGCGTCGACGAAAAAGCGCAGGCCGAGATCGGTCGGCAGGCGCCCGGCGCTGGTGTGCGGGGCGTAGATCAGACCCGCCGCCTCGAGGTCCGCCATCACGTTGCGGACCGAGGCGGGAGACAGCGTCATCGGGATGAGGCGCGAAATGTTGCGCGACCCGACCGGCTCCCCGGTCGCGAGATAGCTTTCGACGATCTGCCGGAAAATCTCCCGGGCGCGCTCGTCGATCTGGGCCAGGGGAGCGGTCAAAAGCGGCAGCATCTCGTCGAATGGCCCCGGAGAGTGCGAAGATCTTATATGTGTCCACTCGCGGGTCGGCATTCAAGCTTCCATGCCGTGCGCTGGCGCACTAAAAGAGGCGCCCGCGATTATGAAAAAGGTTTCCCTTATGCGCCCGAGCCGCCGCGCCAGCGATGAAATGCGTGCCGTTTCCTTCGAACGGGGCGTGCTGCGCCACGCGGAGGGGTCCTGCCTGGTGAAATTCGGCGATACCCACGTTTTGGTGGCCGCGACTTTGGAAGAGCGCTTGCCGCCGTGGCTGAAGGGGCAAGGCCGCGGCTGGGTGACGGCGGAATATTCCATGCTGCCGCGCGCCACGCTGGAGCGCACACGGCGCGAGGCGACGCAGGGCAAGCAGTCCGGCCGCACCCAGGAGATCCAGCGCCTGATCGGCCGCTCGCTGCGCTCGGTGACCGACCTCGTCGGCCTCGGCGAACGCCAGATCACGCTCGATTGCGACGTCATCCAGGCCGATGGCGGCACCCGTACCGCCGCGATCACCGGCGCCTGGGTGGCGCTGCACGATTGCCTGTCCTGGATGAAGTCGCGCTCGATGCTCCGCGAGCTGCCGCTGCGCCAGCACGTCGCCGCGGTCTCATGCGGCATCTATGAGGGCAAGCCCGTGCTCGACCTCGATTATGCCGAGGACAGCGTGGCCGAGACCGACGCCAATTTCGTCATGACCGGCGAAGGCGGCATCGTCGAGATCCAGGGTACCGCCGAAAAGACCCCCTTCTCCCAGGACGAACTCCTCGCGCTGCTCGCCCTCGCCCGCTCCGGCGTCGACAAGCTGGTCGCCCTGCAGAAGCAGGCTGTCGGCTGATGCCGCACCGCCGTCTCACGGGTCGCGTCGTCATCGCCACCCACAATCCGGGCAAGCTGAAGGAGATGCAGGACCTTCTGGCGCCGCACGGGATCGAGGCGGTCTCGGCCGGCGCGCTGGAGCTGCCGGAGCCGGAAGAGACCGGGGACAGCTTCGCCGCCAATGCGCGGATCAAGGCGCAGGCGGCGGCGCGCGCCGCCGAGCTGCCCGCCTTCGCGGACGATAGCGGCCTGTGCGTCGACAGCCTCGGCGGCCAGCCGGGCATCTATTCGGCGCGCTGGGGCGGACCGGAGAAGGATTTCGAGATGGCCATGGACAATGTCCAGGCGCTGCTCGTGACGGTCGACGCGCTGACCGCCGACAGGCGCCGCGCACATTTCGTGTCCGCTTTGTGCGTCGCCTGGCCGGACGGCCATGTCGAGGAGTTCGAAGGCGTGGTGGACGGCACCCTGGTCTGGCCGCCGCGCGGCAAGAAGGGGTTCGGCTACGATCCGATGTTCGTGCCGGAAGGCTATACCCGCACCTTCGCCGAAATGACGGCGGAGGAGAAGCATTCCATGCCGCCCTTGGGGCTCGGCCTCTCGCACCGTGCCCGCGCCTTCCGCAAGCTCGCCGAAGCCTGCCTCGCGCCGCCGGCGGACGCCGCGGGATGAGCGCGCAGGGCGGCAGCGGCGTGGCCGACCGGCCTGCGGCGACGCCAAGTTCGGCGACGCCAAGTTCGGCGACGCCAGATCCGGCGCCGTCCGAGGGCGGCTTCGCGGTGTATGTGCATTGGCCGTTCTGCCGCGCCAAATGCCCCTATTGCGACTTCAACAGCCATGTCCGCCACGCGCCGCCCGACGAGGCCCGCTACCTCGCCGCCTTCCGCCGCGAACTCGCGCATATGCGCGCTCTGCACGGCCCGGCGCGGGCGGACACCGTCTTCTTCGGCGGCGGCACGCCCTCGCTGATGGCGCCGGCGACCGTCGCCGGCCTGATCGAGGCCATCGACGCGACCTTTCCCTTGGCCGGCGACGCCGAGATCACCCTCGAAGCCAATCCGACCAGCGTCGAGGCGGAGCGGTTCCGTGGCTATCGCGCGGCCGGCGTGAACCGGGTCTCGCTCGGCGTCCAGGCGCTCGACGATGCCGAACTCAAGGCGCTCGGGCGACAGCACACGGTCGAGGAGGCCTTGGCCGCCGTCGCGGTCGCGCGCGCCGTCTTCGCGCGGGTCTCGTTCGATCTGATCTATGCCCGCCCGCGCCAGCGGCCGGAGGACTGGGCGCGCGAACTCGCGCGGGCCATCGCCGAAGGCTGCGAGCATCTCTCGCTCTACCAGCTCACCATCGAGCCCGGCACCGCCTTCGAGCGGCTCTACGCGGCCGGCAAGCTGATCCTGCCCGACGACGAGCACGGCCGGGCGCTGTGGGACGTCACGCAGGAGATCACGGCGGCGGCCGGGCTGCCGGCCTATGAAATCTCCAACCATGCCCGCGAGGGCGCGCAGGCGCGGCACAATCTGGTCTATTGGCGCTACGGCACCTATGCCGGGATCGGCCCCGGCGCGCATGGCCGCCTCGCGGCGGGAACCGCCCGGCGCGCGACCTTGACCGAGCGCCATCCCGAGCTTTGGCTCCAGCGGGTCGAGACACAGGGTCACGGCATCGTCGGGGAGGACCTGCTCGCGCCGGACATCCAGGCCGACGAGCTGCTTCTCATGGGCCTGCGCCTCGCCGAAGGCATCGATCTCGCCCGCCATGCGCGGCTCGCCGGCGCGCCGATCGACGCGGCGCGCATCGCGATGCTGGAAGCCGAAGGCCTGGTCGTCCGCACCGGCGACCGGCTGCGCGCCACGCCGGCCGGCTTTCCCGTGCTCAATGCGGTGATTGCGGCGCTCGCGGGATAGGCGCTGCGCGGCCTATCGTTCCGACCGCACCAGCACGTCCATCAGTTCGGCGACCTTGCGGCTCTGCTCCTCGGCATCGCCGGAGCGGATCGCATGGGCGACGCAATGCGCCACATGGTCCCGCAGCACCTCCTCCTCCGCCCGCCGCAGCGCGGCACGCACGGCGGCGATCTGGGTGACGATGTCGATGCAATAGCGATCTTCTTCGACCATGCGCGCGATGCCGCGCACCTGGCCCTCGATGCGGCTGAGGCGTTTTGCGACGGCGGCTTTGGCGGTGGGTCCCATCGCTTGCCATATACCCCCTGCGGGTATAAAAGACAATCCACATACCCCCCTGGGGTGTTTCCGCTTTCAGGGCACCGAGGGCGCCGACTTGCGGCGCCGCAAAGCGAGGGCAGCCCGCTGGGGCTGTAATGCCGAGATGAGCGACCATTCCCACCCCCACCCCGCTGCCGGGTGCTGCGGCGGCCCCGCCCCGCTGGATCCGCCGAAGCCCGTCTCCGCCTGCTGCGGCGGCGGCGCGGCCGACGCCCACGGCCACGGCGCCGCGGCGGCCGTGCCCCGCCCCGGTCTCGCCAAGGACCCGGTCTGCGGCATGGACGTCGATCCGGCCACCGCCAAGCATCGGACGCGCCATGGCGGGCAGCCCGTCTTCTTCTGCTCGGCCGGCTGCAAGACCAAGTTCGAGGCCGACCCGGAGCGCTATCTCTCGGGCAAGCCGGCGCCGTCCGAGCCGGTGCCCGAGGGTACGATCTTCACGTGCCCGATGCATCCCGAGATCCGCCAGGAAGGCCCCGGATCCTGCCCGATCTGCGGCATGGCGCTCGAGCCGGACATGGTGACCCTCGACAGCGCGCCGAATGCCGAGCTCGTCGACATGACCCGGCGCTTCTGGATCGGCCTCGCGCTCGCCGTGCCGGTCTTCGTGCTGGAAATGGGCCAGCATCTGCTCGGGCTCCACATCCTCGCCGCACCCACCTCGGCCTATGTCCAGTTCGCGCTCGCGACGCCCGTTGTGCTGTGGGCGGGATGGCCGTTCTTCGAACGCGGCGCGGCCTCCGTGCGCACCGGCCACCTCAACATGTTCACCCTGATCGCCATCGGCACCGGGGTGGCCTATCTCTACAGCCTCGCCGCGACCTTCGCGCCCGGCCTGTTTCCCCCGGCGCTGCGGGAGCATGGCGGACTGCCGCCGGTCTATTTCGAGGCGGCCTCCGTGATCACCGTCCTCGTCCTGCTCGGGCAGGTGCTGGAACTGCGCGCCCGCGAGCGCACCTCGGGTGCGATCAAGGCCCTGCTCGGCCTCGCGCCGGCCACCGCCCGCCGGATCTCCGGCGGCACGGAGACGGACGTGCCGCTGGCGGAGGTCGCGGTCGGCGACCTGTTGCGGGTGCGCCCCGGCGAGAAGGTGCCGGTCGACGGCATCATCGCCGAGGGTCGCTGCGCGCTCGACGAATCCCTCGTCACCGGGGAGGCGCTGCCGGTCACCAAGGAGACCGGGGACGCGGTGATCGCCGGCAGCCTCGCGACCGGCGGCGGCTTCGTGATGCGCGCCGAGAAGGTCGGCCGCGACACGCTGCTCGCCCGCATCGTGCAGATGGTGGCGGAGGCGCAGCGCTCGCGGGCGCCGATTCAGCGTCTCGCCGATCGGGTGTCGGCCTGGTTCGTCCCGGCGGTTCTGGCGGTGGCGGCGCTCGCTCTGGGCCTCTGGCTCCTGGTCGGGCCGGATCCCCGGCTGAGCCATGCTTTGCTGGCGGCGGTCTCGGTCCTGATCATCGCCTGTCCCTGCGCACTGGGCCTCGCGACGCCGATGTCGATCATGGTCGGGGTGGGGCGCGGCGCCCAGCTCGGCATCCTGGTCCGCCGCGCCGAAGCGCTCGAAATCCTGGAAAAGGTGGATGTGGTTCTGGTCGACAAGACCGGCACCCTGACCGAGGGCAAGCCGCGGGTCGTAGCGGTGCGCAGCCTCGACGGGGACGCGGATGCGCTGATGCGGATCGCGGCGGGCCTCGAGGCCGCCAGCGAGCACCCGCTCGCCGGCGCCATCCTCGCCGAAGCCCGCGCGCGGGGCCTCACCCCCGCCGCGGCGCGCGACTTCGCGAGCGCCACGGGCAAGGGCGTCACCGGGCACGTCGCCGGCGCGGAGGTCGCGATCGGCCAGCAGGCCCTCATGGCGGATCGTGGCATCGACCTCGCCCCGCTCGCCGACGAGGCCGCCGCGCTGCGCCGCGACGGTGCCACCGTCGTGTTCGTCGCGGTGAATGGCGGGCTCTCCGGTCTGATCGCCATCGCCGACCCGGTGAAGGCCTCCACCCCCGCCGCGCTCGCCGCGCTGCGCGCCGACGGCGTGCGCGTCATCATGCTGACCGGCGACAACCGCGCCACCGCGGAGGCGGTCGCCGCCGGCCTCGGCATCACCGAAATCGAGGCCGAGACCCTGCCCGCGCAAAAGGCGGAGCACGTCGCCCGCCTGCGGCGCGCCGGCCATGTGGTGGCGATGGCGGGGGACGGGGTGAACGACGCCCCGGCGCTCGCCGCCGCCGATATCGGCATCGCCATGGGTACCGGCACCGACATCGCCATCGAGAGCGCGGGCATCACGCTGCTCGGCGGCGACCTCGCCGGCATCGCCGACGCCCGTGCCCTGTCGCGCGCCACCATGCGCAACATCCGCCGCAACCTCGTCTTCGCCTTCGGCTACAACGCGCTCGGCGTCCCGGTGGCGGCCGGGCTGCTCTATCCCGCCTTCGGCCTGCTTCTGTCGCCGGTGTTCGCCGCCGCCGCCATGTCGCTGTCCTCGGTCAGCGTGATCGCCAATGCCCTTCTGCTGCGCCGCTGGAGCCCGCCGGGCCGTCCCTGACCCGCGCCCGACTTGAACCGACGCTTGAACCGAGGCGGCGGTCGGCCCATCCTGGCCCGCGGGGACGGGGAAGATGGCATCAGCGCGGCTGAGGCTGGCATTTTCGGGCGCGCGGCCGGCGGGGCGCGTGGCTTCGGCGGTCGCCCGGCGCATTCTCGACCTCGTTCTGCCGCCCACCTGCATCGGCTGCGGCACGCTGATCCGCGAGCCCGGCGGGCTCTGCGGCGCCTGCTGGCGGCGTATGAGCTTCATCGAGCGGCCCTATTGCGACCGGCTCGGCACGCCCTTTCCGTTCGCCCCGGCCCAGCTCGGCGACGATCCGCCGCTCTCGGCCGCCGCCCGCGACGATCCGCCCGCCTTCGATCGCGCCCGCGCCGCCGTCCTGTTCGGCGACGTGTCGCGCGATCTCGTCCACCGGCTGAAATATGGCGACCGGCTCGACCTCGCCGCGCCCATGGCCCGTCTGATGGTCCGCGCGGGTGCCGACCTTCTGCGCGAGGCCGATTTGATCCTGCCGGTGCCGCTGCACCCGTTCCGGCTGTGGCGGCGCCGCTTCAACCAGGCGGCGCTGCTGGCGCATTCCATCGCGGATTCAACCGGCGTGCCGGTGCGCGCCGACCTGCTGCGGCGGATCCGCGCCACGCCCTCCCAGGTCGCGCTGCATCGGAACGCGCGGCACGCCAATGTCGCGGGCGCGTTCGCGCTCTCTCCTCCCGCTCCCGTCTTCGTGAAGAACCGGCGCATCCTGCTGATCGACGACGTGATGACCACGGGCGCCACGCTGGACGCCTGCGCCCGCATTCTGCGTCGCGGCGGTGCAAAAGGTGTAGACGCGCTGACCTTCGCCCGGGTTGTCGAAAGCGCGGGAGACCGCTTATAATGCAACAGTTCGGTGACGGCGTTTTGCTCCGTCCCGCCGGGGTTTGCATGAAAGCCATCACGATCTACACCAAAAGCTGGTGCTCCTATTGCCATGCCGCAAAGGAGTTGTTGCGACGCAAGGGCTGGACCTTCACCGAGATCGACGTCACGACGGATCCCGCGGGCCAGGCGGAGATGACTCGCCTCTCTGGCGGGAGCAGCTCGGTGCCGCAGATTTTCATCGGCGAGACCCATGTCGGCGGCTGCGACGATCTCTATGCTCTGGAGCGTGCGGGGCACCTCGACGCGCTCGCCGCGTGACGTCGCGCACCGCGAGCCGGCTTGCCTGACAGCCCCGTCCATGAGATGGCCTCCGGCTCGCCTCACTCCCGTTCCAGCGAGCGAGACCAGATGAGCTCCACCTCCGAAACCCTGCGTGTCGCGCTCGTGCAGATGCGCACCGGCCGCACCCCCGCCGCCAGCATCGACACCGCCGCCGCGCTGGTGCGCGAGGCGGCGCAAGCCGGGGCGCGCTACGTCCAGACGCCCGAGACCACCAATCTCATGGAACTGGACCGTGCGCGCCTGTTCGAGACGCTGCACGAGGAGGAGAGCGACCCGGCCCTGGCGGCCTTCCGCGACCTCGCCCGCGCGCTCTCGATCCATCTGCATGTCGGGTCCCTCGCGCTGAAGGTGAGCGCCCAGCGGGCCGTCAATCGCGGTTTTCTCATCGGGCCCGACGGCGCCATCGCCGCGCGCTACGACAAGATCCACATGTTCGACGTCGATCTCGACAATGGCGAGAGCTATCGGGAATCCACCGCCTACCGGCCCGGCGAGCAGGCGGTCGCCGCCGACGTGGACGGCATCGGGATCGGCCTGACGATCTGTTACGATCTGCGCTTTCCGGCGCTGTACCGGGCTCTGGCCGAGGCGGGGGCCCGCGTCCTCACCGTGCCGGCGGCTTTCACGCGGCCGACCGGCGAAGCCCATTGGCACATCCTGCTGCGCGCCCGGGCGATCGAAAACGGCGCCTATGTCCTCGCCGCCGCCCAAGGCGGCCGGCACGAGAACGGCCGCGAAACCTACGGCCATTCGCTGATCGTCGATCCCTGGGGCCGGGTGATCGCCGAGGGCGGCACGGACCCGGGCATCGTGCTCGCCGAACTCGACATGGGCGAGGTCGAGACCGCGCGCCGCCGCATCCCCTCGCTGCGCCACGGCCGCCGCTTCGAAGTGCTGGATCCCGGACATGCCGGCCACCTGCATCTGGTGGAGAAACCGAATTGATCCGCTACGCCCTCACCTGCGCCCAGGGTCACGCCTTCGAGAGCTGGTTTCCCTCGTCCGACAGCTATGAACGCCAGCGCGCGCTCGGGCTCGTCGCCTGCCCGACATGCGGCGTGACGGCGGTGGAAAAGGCGATCATGGCGCCCTCCGTCGCGCGCACCGACCGCGGCGCGCGGGCCGCCGCGGAGCCCGAAGCGCCGCGCGAGACCACCCCCGCCCCGGTCGCCATGATGGGCGAAGGCGAGCAGGAATTCCGCCGCCTGCTGCGCGGATTGCGCGACCACGTCACCCGCACCGCCGATTATGTCGGCGACGATTTCGCAACGCTCGCCCGCAAGATGCACGAGGGCGAGGTCGAGCAGCGCTCGATCTATGGCGAGGCGACGCCGGACGAGGTCAAGTCGCTGCGCGAGGACGAGGTCGAGGTGTTTCCCCTCCCCGTCCTCCCCGAGGACCGCAACTGACACCTGCGTCTTGCCGGCGCAGCGCGGATCCCAGCGCCGTCGGCAGCCGCCGCAGCCAGGGTTCACCCCGGCGCGGACCCACCGGGCGCTCTCGCCTCCCACGCGTCACCTGACGACTGTTTTACCGCGCGCCCGGCGCTGCCAAACCGGCGTCCGCTGTTCTATGGTCGTGCCGACCGGAGGGGACGCGCCGTGACCACCACCACCCTGATTCTCGCCCGCCACGGCCATGTGGAGGGCATCCATCCCGAGCGGTTCCGCGGCCGCATGGAGGTGCCGCTCTCCGCGCGGGGCGAACGCCAGGCGGCCGCCTTGGCGGCCCGGATCGCCGCCGGCTTCACGCCCGCCGCGGTCTATACCAGCGACCTCGGCCGCTGCATCGCCACCGGCGCGGCGATCTCTCAGGCCTGCGGCATCCCCGCCGAAATCGCGCCCGGCCTCGGCGACATCGATTACGGCGCGTGGCAGTGGAAGACCCATGACGAGGTCCGCGCGAACGACCCGGAACGCTATGCCCAGTGGCGCACGGCGCCCCATCTGGTGCGCTTTCCCGAGGGCGAATCCCTGCAGGACGTGGCGGTGCGCGCGGCCGACCTGCTGCGCCTCGTCCTCGCCCGCCACAGCGGGGCGAGCGTGGTGCTGGTCGGACACGACAGCGTCAACCGGGTCCTGCTCGGGCATCTGCTCGACCTTCCCGCCGCGCTCTATTGGCGCCTCGCCCAGGATCCGTGCAACCTCACTTTGCTCGAATGGTCCGGCGACGCCGCCAAGCTGGTGCGGCTGAACGACGTCTCGCATCTCGACGGGATCTGACGGCGGCGCCGCGCCGCCGGGGCCGCCCGGCGGATCTCAGTCGCCGTCGCGGATCCCGGCCTGCTTGACGACCTGCGCCCATTTGGCGACGTCGGTGCGCAGGACCTGCGCCGCCTCGTCCGGCGTCCCGCCGCCGATCTCGGTCGAGAGGTCGGTCAGCCGCTTGCGGATCGCCGGATCCTGAAGCGCGGTGTTCACCGCCGCCGCCCAGCGCGCCACGATCGGCGCCGGCAGATTGGCGGGTCCCATCACCATGTACCACGTGTCGACGTTGTAGCCGGGCACCCCCGCCTCGGCGACCGTCGGCAGGTCCGGCAGGTCCGGCAGGATGGCGGTGCGCTGCGCCGTGGTCACGGCGAGCCCGCGCAGCGTTCCGGCGCGGATATGCGGCAGGACGGAGGGAATGGTGTCGAAATTGACGTCCACGACCCCCGCGATCAGATCGTTCACCGCCTGCCCGCTGCCTTTGTAGGGGACGTGCAGCATCTCGATTCCGGTCGCCTGCTTGAACAGTTCGGCCGCCAGATGCTGCTGGGTGCCGGTGCCCGAAGAGGCATAATTCACCTTCTTCTGGCCGCTCTTCACATAAGCGATGAAGTCCGGCAGCGTCTTGGCCGGAGATCCGACCGGTACGGTCACGATCTGGGCCACGGTGCCGACGATCACGATCGGCGTGAAGTCCTTCAGCGGGTCGTAGGGCACCTTCATCACCGCCGGGACCATGGCGTTGGAGGAGACATGGCCCATCAGCATGGTGTAGCCGTCGGGCTTCGCGCGGGCGACGGCCGCGGCGGCGATCGTGCCCGAGGCGCCGACCCGGTTCTCCACCACGACCGGCTGGCCGAGTTCCTCCGACAGTTTCGGGGCGAGGATGCGGGCCATGATGTCGGTGCCGCCGCCGGGCGAGAAGCCGACCATGAGGGTCACGGGCCGGCTGGGATATTTCTCCTGCGCGACCGCAGGACCGAGCAAAGTGAGGACGGCAAAGGCACAAGCAATGGCGCCGGCGCGGCGCGAAAGGCGTTTGGACATGGGGCGTCTCCAGTCTGTGAGTTCGGGCTTGTCAGCGCCGCGGACTGTCGCGGCGCCGCGCCCGTTCCAGGGTCTTCAAGCGGAGGATCGCAGGCGGCCGCAGGCGCGCCGGCGTGTCAGTGCTGCTCGAACAGGCTTCCGAAGCCGCTGAAGCGATCGGTGATGCCGAGCTTGCGCAATGCGGTCCAATAGATCGCCGTACCCACCGAAAAGACCGGCAGGCCGAGCCAGCGCTCCGCCTCGTCGGCGATCCGCGCGAAGCGCAGATTGGTGCCGAGCTGGATGATCGCGTCGGGCCGCGCCTCGGCGAGCTTGCGCACGGCGGGGATCAGCGTGTCGGCCCGCTGCGAGCCGACATGGATGATGCTCTTGCATTTGAGCCCCTCGACCGCGACGACCTCGTAGCCGCGCTCGGTGAAGTAGCGCACCGCATTCTGGTCGATCACGGGATAATAAGGCGTCAGCAGCGCGATCCGGCGCGCCCCGACCGCCTCGAAGGCGCGTTCCGCCGCCTCGGCGCCGACCGTCACCTCGCAGCCGGCGCGCGCGCTCAGTTCGCGCCGGAGCGCGAGGCTTCCCTCGACCCCGCCCATGAAGCTCTCGGACGACATCCCCATGATCAGATGGTCGATCTGCGCCTGGACCAGCGCATCGACCGCATCGGCCACGTTGCGGCGGGTGTGCGCCATGATCAGGCGCCAATCGTCGTCGGAGCGCACCTTCTGGTTGGGCACGTAATAGCGATTGACGACATTGATGACGCCCTTCGGCGCCATTTCGTGGAATTCGCTCTCGACGATGGTGTTGGGCGCCGGGGTCAGGACGCCGAACTTGGCGCGCCAGCCCATCGCATCCGGAAACGTCTCGTCGTCAAAATGAATGCGTCCGGCGAGGTCCGGATCCTCCACACGCTGTGCTGCCGTCGACATATTGCCTCCCTGGCGGTTCGCTCCGCGCTATGGCGGATGATTGAATGCGTTTTTTGAAAAATATGTCCGGCAACGCCGTCAATCAAGCGAAAATATGCAAAAATGAATTCAATTTTGGAACGCGCCCGTTCTCCTGCGAGTCAAGTCCCCAAGGCTGGCCAGAAAAGGTACAAAATGCATGCAGAATCTCGTAGACGAGACGGCGGGGCGGCGGGAACAGACGGAGGTCATGCGTGGGAAGTGCGGGCAATGCCATGCTGCACGACGAACTGGTCGCGCATCTGCGCGCCATGATCGTCGACGGCGTTCTGCCGCCGGGGACCCGCGTACCGGAGCGCGAGCTGTGCGCAAAGTTCGAGGTCTCGCGCACGCCGCTGCGCGAGGCGCTGAAAGTGCTCGCCGCCGAAGGCCATATCGCACTGCTGCCGAACAAAGGCGCGCGCGTGACCCGGCTCACGACCCGGGACGTCGAGGAGCTGTTTCAGGTCTCGGGCGGGCTCGAGGCGCTGGGCGGCGAGCTCGCCTGCGCGCGCATCACCGATGCGGAGATCGCCGAAATCCGCGCGCTGCACGCCGAAATGGCGCAGGAGCATGCCCGGCGGGCCCTGCCGGCCTATTACGCGCTCAACCGGCGCATCCACGAGGCGATCATGCAGGCCTCCGGCAACAAGGTGCTCCAGGGCCTGTACGAGCAGGTGAGCGCCCGGATCCGCCGCGCGCGCTTCGTCGCCGCCATGCCGTTCGACCGCTGGGACCAGGCGATGGATGAACACGAGGGAATCCTCAACGCGCTGGTCCGGCGCGACGGCGCGACCCTCGCCGCGATCCTGAAGCAGCATCTGAGCAACAAGAGCAAACAGGTGGTCGAAGCCGGATTCGCCGTCGAAGTGGACGCGGCCGCCGACCCGGCGGCGCCGCGCCGCCGGGGCCGCCGGACGCCGCCGGCCGGCTGAGCGTCCCGCGACATCATCGTCCCAGCCGCTTGAAACCCGCGCGCGGGCGTGCCAGCACGAAAGCGGGAGGGCAATGCGCATGAGTGGGGGTCCGGCGGATATCGGCATCGGCGAGGGGCGCGCGATCGCGGCGCATCCCAAGCGCGCGGCGCTGCTCTCCGAACTGCATGCCCGGCCGTTCTTTCCCGCTGCGACGCCGCGCCGTTTCCTCCACGTCGCCTATCTGACCGACCCCCTGGAAGCGCAGGCCGCGCGCAGCGGCGTCGCGGCCTTCTGCGCGGCGCGCGCGGTCGCGGCGCCGGCGGGCGGCGCCAAGCACCACCGCGTCGAACTCGGCGGCGCCACGCTGCGCTGGGAGAGCCACGCGGAATTCGCCACTTATACCTGGGACTTTCCCTCCGCCGCGCCCGGCCCGGGCGACCTGCCGTTCCATCCTGCGGCGGCGATGCTCGCCGGGGTGCTCGGCGAGATCCCCCAGCCCGGTCCGCTTTTGGTGGCCGTCGACCTGCACCTCGTGCCCGATACGGCCGAGGACGTGCCGCTCGCCGCCTTGTTCGACCGCGCCAGCCTCGCCCGCTCGGACGTGACTGACGGGGCGGCCGAGATCGCCACCGATTTCAAGCCCGACCCGGCCGGCTTCGTGCGCATCCTGGTGCGCGACCGCGGCCTCGACAAGGATGCCGCCGGGGCGCTGGTGCAGCGCGTGCTGGAGATCGAGACCTACCGGCTTCTGGCGTTGCTCGGTTTGCCCGAGGCCCAGCGCCTCGCCCCCGACATCGCCCGGATCGAGGCCCAGCTCGCGCAGGTCACCGACGCGATGCGCCAGTCCGAGGGCCTCGCCGCCAACAGCCGCATGCTGGACGACCTGGTCGCGGTGTCCGCAGAGCTGGAGGCGGGCGCCGCCGCCTCGCTGTTCCGCTTCGGCGCGAGCCGGGCCTATGAGGAGATCGTGCGGCTGCGGCTCGCGACGATCCGCGAGGTCGCGGTGCCGGGCTTTCCCACCTGGCAGCAATTTCTCGACCGGCGCATGGCCCCCGCCATGCGCACCTGCGCCGCCATCGAACAACGCCAGGCCAATGTGTCCGGCAAGCTCGCCCGCGCCGCCGATCTGCTGCGCACCCGCGTCGATGTCGAGGTCGAGCAGCAGAATCGCGACCTGCTCGCCTCGATGAACGAGCGCACGCGGCTCCAGCTCCGCCTGCAGCGCACGGTGGAGGGGCTTTCGGTCGCCGCGATCAGTTATTACGTGGCAAGCTTGGTCCATCTGCTCGCGGATGGCCTCCATGAGAGCGGTCTGGACAGCCGAGCCGGATTTCCGGTCGATCCGGGCCTCGTCACCGCGCTCGCGGTTCCGGTCGCGGTCTTGGCGGTCTGGGGCATGGTGCGGCGGATCCGCCGCGCGCATGGGGATCACGAATGAATCATTGCCGGCGCCGTGCGCGCCGGACATCGTCCGCCACCTGTGAGGACTTCCCGTCCGGTTCGGAGAACGCCCTTGGACTATGAGCACGAATACAACAACCGCGCGCGCGTCCCCGGTTGGCAGGACATTTTCGCCGATTGGGCCCGCCGGTCGGCGGCGCAGCGGGCGGCGGCCGTCGCCGCCGATCTCGGCATCCCGTACGGGCCGAGCCGCCGCCAGATCCTCGACATCGTCTGGCCCGATACTGGGCGCGATGCGCCGGTGGCGCTCTTCATCCATGGCGGCTACTGGCAGTATATGCACCCGCGCGACCTGACCTTCGTGGCGGCCGGCTGCCTCGCCCATGGCGTGGCGGTAGCGCTGGCGGGCTACGATCTCGTGCCCGACGTGCAGCTCGACACCATCGTCCGACAGGCCCGCGCGGCGGCGGTCACGCTGCACCACCGCGTGCGGCGCCGGATCGCGGTGGCCGGCCATTCCGCCGGCGGCCATCTCGCCGCGGCGCTGACCGCCACGTCCTGGCAGGCGCTCGATGCGCGCGGCCCCGACGATCTCGTCACCGGCGGGGTGGGCATTGCCGGCGTCTACGAGGTCGAGCCGCTGGTCCACACCAGCATGAACGAGAAGCTGCACCTGTCGGAGGAGGCCGCGCGCGGGCTGTCCCCCGCTTTGTGGGAGATCGCGCCGGACCGCACCTTCCACGCCTTCGTGGGCGGCGCGGAGAGCGACGAGTTCCGCCGACAGTCGCACGCCCTCGCCGCCGCCTGGACGGGCCGGGGCGCGAGCGCCGTGTCCCACGAAGTCGCCGGGGCGAACCATTTCACCGTGGTCGAGGAGATGGTGAACCCCGATTCCGCCATGGTGGCCGCTCTGGTCGCCGAGGCGCGTGCCGCCGCCGCCCGGCCGTAACGGCCCGGCGCCAGTCTCCTGCCCTCCCGCTCCCGCGAGGTCCGATGTCGCAGTCTTCGCCGCCGCTCCAGATCGCCGTCGTGCCGGTGACGCCGTTTCAGCAGAATTGCTCGATCCTCTGGTGCACCGCCACCAATGCGGGCGCCGTGATCGACCCGGGCGGCGATCTCGACCGCATCGAGAGCGCCATCGCCGAGACCGGCGTGCGGATCGAGAAGATCCTGCTCACCCACGGCCATGTCGACCATGCGGCCGGCGCCGGCGCGCTCGCCGAGCGGCTCGGCGTGCCGATCGAGGGGCCGCACCGGGCCGATCAGCCGCTGCTCGACGCCTTGCCCGAAGTCGCCGCGCAATACGGCTTCCCGCCGGCGCGCGCGGTCACCCCGGACCGCTATCTCGCGGAGGGCGAGACGGTGTCTGTGGGCGACCTGTCGCTCGACGTGCTGGAGGTGCCCGGCCACACGCCCGGCCATGTGGTGCTGGTGCACCGTCCGAGCCGCGTCGCTTTGGTCGGCGACACGCTGTTCAAGGGCTCGGTCGGGCGGACCGATTTTCCCTACGGCGACCACGATCTCCTGATCGCCGGCATCGTCGGCAAGCTGCTCCCGCTCGGCGACGCGATGGTATGTTTGCCCGGCCACGGGCCGGTCACCAGCATCGGCGACGAGCGCGCGAACAATCCCTTCCTGCCGCGCTGAAAGGGCCGGTGCGCCGGTCAGGGTGCGGGAGGTCTTGCGGCGCCGGTTCGGGTCCCCATCTCAAGGACATGACCCACACCGACCCGATCAATTGGAGCACGCTCGGCGCCGACGAGAAGCGGCAGGCCGAGCAGGACGAGCGCAAGGTGCGCCGCGGCTTCTGGAGCAAGCTGCGGCGCCACGCGGCCGCCGTGCCGTTCGCCGAGGACGCCGTGGCGGCCTATTATGCCGCCTTCGACCGCGCCACCCCGCTGCGGGTGCGCGCCGGCCTGATGGGCGCCCTGGCCTATTTCCTGGTGCCCACCGACGTGATGCCGGATTTCCTGCCGGTGCTCGGTTTCGGCGACGATGCCGCGGTCCTGTTCGGCGCAATCCAGATGCTGTCCGCGAGCATCCTGCCGCACCATCGTGCCGCGGCGCGTGCGGCGATCGACGATCTCGACGAGGCGTCCGCCGCCGAGGGCTCCGCGCGCGTCTGACCGCCGGGCTCAGGTGCCGACCGTGAGCACCAGCTTGCCCTTGACCTTGCGCGCGGCGATCTCGTCGAGCGCGTCGGCGCAGCGGGCGAGCGGGAAGGTCGCGTCGACATGGGCGGAGATCCGCCCCGCACAGGCATAGCCGATCAGTTCGCGGACGGCCGTGCCGATCCAAGCGGCATCCTTGCGGGCCTGCGTGCCGAAGGCGACGCCGCGCGCATCGCAATTCTTCAGCAGCAGCAGATTGAGCGGCAGCTTGGGAATCGCGCCGGCGGCGAAGCCGATCACCATGTGCCGGCCGCCCCAGCCGAGGGCGCGCAGCGCCTGTTCGGACTGGTCGCCGCCCACCGGGTCGAACACCATGTCGAGCCCGCCTTCGCCCGCCACTTCCTTCAGGCGCAGCTTCAGGTCTTCGTGGACGTAATTGATCCCGGCATCGGCGCCGTGGGCGCGGGCGAAATCGAGCTTGTCCTGCGAGGAGGCACACGCGATGACCCGCGCGCCGAACACTTTGCCGAGTTCCACCGCGGCGAGCCCCACGCCGCCCGCCGCGCCGAGAACAGCGAGGGTCTCGCCGGTCTTCAGCGCGCCCCGGTCGCGCAGCGCATAGAGCGCGGTGCCGTAGGTGACGATGAGCCCCGCCGCCTTCACGAGATCGAGCCCGTCCGGCACCGGCGCGAGCGTCGCGGCCGCGACCTTCACCTTTTCGCGCGCCGCGCCCGACGTCATGTACCCCGCCACGCGATCGCCGACCTTCAGATCCTCGACCCCCGCGCCGAGCGCGCAGACATGGCCGGCGAACTCCGCGCCGGGGGAAAACGGCAATGGCGGCTTGACCTGATAGAGATCACGGATGATGAGCGTATCGAAGAAGTTGAGGCCGATCGCGGCCACTTCGACCACCGCCTCGCCCGGCCCCGGCACGGGATCGGGAATATCACGCAGGACCAAAGCTTCGGGAGGGCCGTGGCGCTCGCACAGAATTGCCTTCATCGCGCTGCTCTGTTCGGGATCTGAGGGGCGGATCTGGGTCTCGCCGACCAATGTTAAGGAAACGGCAACCCGTCTGTGTGCCATTTTTTTGTCTGCGTCCACCTTTAGGGGCGTTGGCAGTCGCTGCGGCCAAGTTCGAAGCGCTCGTCATTGATCCGATAGGAGAAGCCATGGCCCCGTTCCGCGCAAGCTCAGCCCTCCTCGGCGCCGCCCTCCTCATGTCGGCGGGTCCCGCCTTGGCCCAGGCCCAGCCCAAGGCGGTGGCCCAGTTCGGCGACTGGAGCGTCTATACCGGCACCAGCGGCAGCGCGAAGGTGTGCTACGCCCTCTCCCAGCCCAAGGACCGGCTGCCCGGCGGGCTGAACCGCGACCCCGCTTTCTTCTTCGTCAGCACGCGGCCCGGCGAGAAGGTGGTGAACGAGGTCAGCCTCACCATGGGCTTTCCGATGAAGGACGGCAGCGAATCGAAGCTGACGATCGGTTCGCAGACCTTCATGCTCTACACCAAGGAGGAAGGCGCCTGGGTGCGCAACGTCGCCGAGGAGAGCAAGCTCATCGAGGCCATGCGCAAGGGCCGTGACCTGACGGTTGCCTCCACCTCCACGCGCGGCAACGTCACCACCGACAAATACTCTCTCGGCGGAATCGCCCAGGCGCTCGACCGGGTGGCGCAGGAATGCCGCTGAGGCGCATGCGCATCGGCGGGAACGGCCGGTTCGGTCACATCTGAGCGCCCGGCGGCGACAAACGCGCGCTGGCGGTGGCGAGCCGGGCGCGAAACCGCTATGTGTGGGCCATGACCCTCGCCCTCGACAGGATTGCGCCGGCGCCCGCCGCGCCCGCACCGCTCAGCCTCGCCGGCCTCAGCCGCGACCGGCTGATCGCGGCGCTCGCCGATGCCGGCGTGCCGGAGCGGGAGCGCCGCATGCGCGCGACCCAGCTCTGGCACTGGATTTATCTGCGCGGCGCCACAAGCTTCGACGAGATGACCAACGTCTCGAAGCATCTGCGCGCCCACCTCGCGGACGCCTATACGTTGGCGCGTCCGGAGATCGTCGTCGAGCAGGTGTCGCAGGACGGCACCCGCAAATGGCTGCTGCGCCTGCCCGCGGAAACGCCGGGCGAGCGGCCGCACGAGGTCGAGACGGTCTATATCCCCGAGAGCGACCGGGGCACCCTGTGCGTCTCCAGCCAGGTCGGCTGCACCCTCAATTGCTCGTTCTGCCACACCGGCACCCAGCGCCTGGTGCGCAACCTCACCGCCGCCGAGATCGTCGCCCAGGTGCTGGTCGCCCGCGACCGGCTCGGCGATTATCCCGGCCGCGCCCGCGCCACCGGCCCCGGTCTGCCGACCGAGGGCGACCGGCTGGTGACGAACATCGTCTTCATGGGCATGGGCGAGCCGCTCTATGCCTATGATTCGGTGGCCGAGGCGATCGAGATCCTGTCGGACGGCGACGGGCTCGGCCTCGGCAAGCGCCGCATCACGGTCTCGACCTCGGGCATCGTGCCGGAAATCGAGCGTCTCGGCCGCGAGGTCGGCCCCATGCTCGCCATCTCGCTGCATGCCGTGCGCGACGATCTGCGCGACGTCCTGGTGCCGATCAACAAGAAATACCCCATCGCCGCGCTGATCGAGGCGTGCCGCACCTATCCCGCGGCCTCCAACGCCAAGCGCATCACCTTCGAATATGTCATGCTGAAGGGCGTGAACGACAGCCCGGCCGACGCCAAGGCGCTGGTGAAGCTGCTCGAAGGCGTGCCGGCCAAGATCAATCTCATTCCGTTCAATCCCTGGCCCGGCACGAAATACGAATGTTCGGACTGGGAGACGATCGAACGCTTCTCGGACATCGTCTTCCGCGCCGGCTATGCGAGCCCGGTGCGTACGCCGCGCGGCCGCGACATCCTCGCCGCCTGCGGGCAGCTCAAGAGCGAGACCGAAAAGCTCTCCGCGCGCGAGCGCCTGGCGCTGCGGGCGATGGCGGCGGCGGCCGAATAGCGCCGCCATGGTCGATCATATCGGGCCGGCGACGCGCGATCCCGCGCGCGCGCCCGTCGCCCGTACTCCCGACGGAAGCAAACGCGAAGCCGTCTGCCGGGCGGAAGGCTGACCCATGGATTCGTTTCTCCGCCTGATCCTCCGCCTGTTCCTGATCCCCGTCGCGATCCTGGTCGGCGGTACCCTTCAGCTCGCCGTCGTTCTGATCGGGCAATGGCGCATCGGCGAGGTCGCCGCGGCGCTCGACAACGGGATGCTGGACGGCGCCGACGTGTTCGGCGCGATTCTCGCGGCGAGCCTTTTCGCCACCCTGCTGGTGGCGCTGATCTGGTGCCTCGCCGCCATCGGCATCCTGTTTTCCGAGGCCTTCGCGGTCCGCTCCTGGGTGTTCCACATCGGCAATGGCGTGGTCTCGGCCTTCCTTGCGGTGCAGCTCTTCCCGGCTCTGACCGACGAGCCTGCGCCGCTCGCCGATCCGTTCTACGTCCTCGCGACGGGGCTGGCGGGCGGGCTGGCCTATTGGCTCGTCGCCGGCTGGGGCGCGGGCTTCTGGAAGCCGGTGCGCGACCGGCCTCGGGACATGGCCCCGCCGCCGCCGGCCGCGACGCCCGGCGCTCTGCCGCCGCCGTGAGGCCGATCAGGCGCCGCGCACAGCGTGGTCGAGCGCCAATTCCAGCCGGTCGTTGCCCCAGAACAGTTCGCCGTCCGGCGTGACGAAGCTCGGCGCGCCGAACACGCCCGCCGCTTGCGCCCGTTCGGTCTGGGCGCGCAGCCGGTCCTTATTGGCCTGGCTCTGCGCCGCTTCGATCGGCGCGTCGCAGAAATGGCCGAGACCCGCCAGAACCTGCCGGATCACCGCGGGATCCGAAATGTCCTGGCCCTCGGCGAATTCGCGCAGGAACAGCGCTTTGGTGAAGCCGGGCCGCGAGGCGTCGTTGAGCGCGGTCGCGACCCGCGCGGCCAGAAGCCCGTTGGCCGGAAAGGTCGCCGGGCGGACGATCGGCGGCAGGCCGTAATGCGCCGCGAGGCGCTCCAGATCCCGCCACATGTGGCGGCCCTTCTCGGGATAGAGATTGAACGGCGAGGTCGAATAGCCCTGCGCCGCGAAGATCGGGCCGAGCAGAAACGGCACATAGGTCACCTCGACCCCCGCCGCCTCGGCCAGCGGCCCGATGCGGGCGGCGGCGAGATAGGAATAGGTCGAGGCGAACTCGTAATAGAAATCGAGGCGTCCCCTGGCCATCGGGTGTTCTCCGGGGTAAATCGACGCAAGTGTGGTGCGGAGCGGACGCCGTCCGCAAGGACTTGGATCAAGATCCCGGATCAACACCCTGGATCAAGGAACCGGATCGGCTCATGAGGCGCGTGCCCCTTTGAAGATCGCCATTTTTCTCGCACTCGTCACCGGCGCGGCCGTCGCGATCCTGTTCACCGTCTTCCCGCAATGGGACCTCGCCATCACCGCCTGGTTCTGGGATGCGGCGACCCGCACCTTCCCTTATTCCGGGCTGTCCTGGGGCCGCACCTTCCGCTCGGCCGCCAATATCGTGCCCTGGCTGTTCGCCGGGCCGGCCTTCGCCGCCATCCTCATCAAGCTGATCTGGCCGGCGCGCCCCATGCTGCTGCCGGCCCGCGCGGCGGTGCTGCTCGCATTGACCATGGCGCTCGGACCCGGTCTCGTCGTCAACGGCATCCTGAAGGAACATTGGGGACGCCCGCGCCCGGTGCATCTCGAAACGTTCGGCGGCAAGGACGTGTTCAATCCCTGGTACTCGACCGAAGGGACCTGCCCCGGCAATTGCTCCTTCGTCTCCGGGGAGGGCGCGCTCGGCTTCTGGCTGGTCGCCCCGGCGAGCCTCCTGCCGCCGCCCTATCGCGGGCCCGCCATCGCCGCGGCCGCGCTGTTCGGCACCGCGGCGGGCGGGCTGCGCATCGCCTATGGCGGACATTTCTTCACCGACGTGGTGTTTTCCGCCGTCCTCACCCTCCTCCTCATCGCTGTGACACGGCTGCTGCTCTACGACCGGCGCCGCGCGCCCGACGATGCCGCGGTCGAACGGGCGATCGCCGGAATCGGCCGCGCCCTCCATGCATTGGTGCGCGGGCTGGCGCGCGGCGCGGCCAAGGCGGCGAAAGCCGGCTATGCGGCGGCGCGCACCCACTTGTCACGGCGCCGCCCGGGCCTATAGTCCGCGCCACTTTTCCAAGTCTGTTTCCGAGAGGCGCGATGGCCCGCGACGTGAAGAAGGTGGTGCTTGCTTATTCCGGCGGGCTCGACACCTCGGTGATCCTGAAATGGCTCCAGACCACGTATGGCTGCGAGGTGGTGACCTTCACCGCCGATCTCGGCCAGGGCGAGGAACTCACCCCCGCGCGCGAAAAGGCGCTGCTGCTCGGCATCAAGCCGGAGAATATCTTCATCGAGGACGTGCGCGAGGAATTCGTGCGGGACTATGTGTTCCCGATGTTCCGCGCCAATGCGCTCTATGAGGGCCAGTATCTGCTCGGCACCTCGATCGCCCGCCCCTTGATCGCCAAGAAGCAGATCGAGATCGCCCGCAGGGTCGGCGCCGACGCGGTGTCCCACGGCGCCACCGGCAAGGGCAACGACCAGGTCCGGTTCGAGCTCGGTTATTATGCGCTGGAGCCGGAAATCACCGTGATCGCGCCGTGGCGCGAATGGGACCTCACCTCGCGCACCCGCCTGCTGGAATTCGCCGAGGCGCACCAGATCCCGATCGCCAAGGACAAGCGCGGCGAAGCCCCCTTCTCGGTCGACGCGAACCTTCTGCATTCCTCCTCGGAGGGCAAGGTGCTGGAGGATCCCGCCGAGGACGCGCCGGATTACGTCTATCAGCGCACCCTCTCGCCCGAGGCCGCGCCCGATGTCGCGACCCTCGTCGAGATCGGCTTCCAGCAGGGCGACGCGGTGTCGATCGACGGCGAACTGCTCAGCCCCGCGACCCTGCTCACCCGCCTCAACGAGCTCGGCCGCGCCAACGGCATCGGCCGGCTCGATCTGGTGGAGAACCGCTTCGTCGGCATGAAGTCGCGCGGCATCTACGAGACGCCCGGCGGCACCATCCTGCTGGCCGCGCATCGCGGCATCGAGAGCATCACGCTCGACCGCGGCGCGGCGCATCTCAAGGACGAGCTGATGCCGCGCTATGCCGAGCTGATTTATAACGGCTTCTGGTTCGCGCCCGAACGGGAGATGCTGCAGGCGGCGATCGACCATTCGCAGCGCTTCGTCACCGGCACGGTCAAGGTGAAGCTCTATAAGGGCAATGCCACGGTGGTCGGCCGCGAGAGCCCGTATTCGCTCTACAATCAGGACCTTGTGACCTTCGAGGAAGGTGCCGTCGCCTATGATCACCGCGACGCCGCCGGCTTCATCAAGCTCAACGCCCTGCGCCTGCGCACCTACGGCGCCCGCGCCCGGAAGATCCCGGATTAGGCAGATCCCGGCCGGCGTGCGCCGGCCGGCCGCCGCTCAGGCGGACTTGCGGTAGATCCGCGCCTCGATCTCGTCGCCCGCCGCGCCGATCAGTCCGGCCGGATCGGCCGCGACCTCGACGTCCGCCTCCTCGATCGGGGCGGACACGGGGAGCGGCCGGGCGGGCCGAAGCAGGACGTAGGACAGCACCGCGATCACCCCCATGGACGGGATGACGACGGCCAGAGCGTCGGTCGGCTGCGCGAACAGGCTCGCCACCGCCGAGCCGAGAAAACCGCCGCCGATCTGCAGGCAGCCCATCAAGGCGGCGGCGGATCCCGCCATCGTGGGAAAGCCGGACAAGGCGGTGGTGGTGCAGCCCGGCAGGATCAGCGCCATGCCGAACGCCCACAGGCCGACCGGAGCCATCACCGTCAGGAAGCTGATATCCGCGAGGAAGGGCAGAAGGGCGAGGCCCAAGGCGGAAATCGATGCGAGACCGAGGCCGATCGGAATCAGCCGGTTGGCATCGAGCGTGCGCATCATGCGGGCGGCGAACAGCGTGCCGACGATGAAGGATCCGGTCTGGCACACCATGCCGATCCCGAACTGGGTGGGGGTGAGGCGCACGGTCTCGATCAGGACGAAGGGCAGGATCGAGGACAGGGAATAAATGGCGCCCACCCCGCAGCCCACGACGAGGCTCACCCGCATGAAGCCGGGATTGAGCAAAAGCGAGCCGTAATTGCGCAGGATCTGCCGCGGCATGGCCTGACGCACGTCCGGATTCGGATTGGTTTCCGGAACGGAAAAGCCGAGCAGCGCCAGCACCATCGCGCCCCACAGCACCATCACGTAGAAAAGCGGCTGCCAGCCGGCGACGCCGAGGATCAGCCCGCCCACGCTCGGCGCCAGCGCCGGGCCGACCGCCTGCATCGAGCCGATCAGATTGAGGATGCGCGAGGAGGCTTGGCCGGTAAATTGGTCCCGCACGATCGCCCGCGCGATCGCCGGCCCCGCCGCAACGCCGATGCCCTGGAGGATACGTCCCAGCATCAGCCAGTTGATGTCGGCGGCAAACGCCGCCACCAGGCTGCCGGCGACATAGAGGGCGAAGAAAGCGAGCGCGGTGGGCCGCCGGCCGAAGGCGTCCGACAGCGGGCCGCACACCAGTTGCGAAATCGCGAAGCCGCCGAAATAGACGCTGAGGGTCAGCTTCATCACCGACGGCGTGGTGTGGAATGCATCCACCAGCATCGGCAGAGCCGGCGTGTAGAGCGCCATGCTCAGCGGGCCGAGAACGATGACCGCCGCGCCGATGATGGCGGTGCGGTTCTCGGACATCACGGGCCGCATCAGGCCTCCGCCCGCTGACACTCGCAAAGATTCGCCCGTATCTGCTCCAGCATCGTCCGGAAGACGTCGCGCTCCGCCTCGCTCAAGCCGGTCAGCGCCTCTTCCCGCGCATTGGCCGCCGCGGCGGCGACCCGCACGAGCAGCGGCGCCGCCGCCTCGGTCAGCCGGACGATCTTGGCGCGCCGGTCGGTAGGATCAGGTTCGCGGACGACGAGGCCCTGCGCCTCGAGCCGGTCCAGGAAGCCGACGAGGGTCATCGGTTCCACGCTCATGCGCACCGCGAGGGCGGTCTGCCGGAGCCCGGGATTGATATTGACGTGCGCCAGCGTGCGCGCTTCACCGGCGGTCAAGCCGAGGCCAGCCTGCTCGAAGGCGCGGTCGATCCGCGCGCGGTAAAGCCGCGCGGTGTCGACCAGCAGGAATCCCAGAGGTGGCTCTTTCATATCCAGTCATTCATAAAGTATGCTCACCTTATAATATAAGCTGAAAACCAATTGCCGTCATCGCGACCTGTTGGCGCATGCGTCCGGACTCTTGTATCCACGCCTTGTGCTCTGCACTATGCGGCGGGGGGCATCGAGGCCGCCGGTGCGCCGGCACGGAGACACAATAGCGTGCTGAAAGCCCTTCGCGACCGCCTTCGTCGGCTGCAGGATCGGATGTCGGTGGCGCAGCAATTGAGCATCGTCACGGCGGTGGTCTCGCTCACCGGCATCGCAGCGCTGTCTCTGTCCTCTGCCGGGCTCAGCCGGCAGGAGATGATACGGCGCATCACGTCGGACATGCGCGACACCGCCGGCACCCTGGCGCGCCAGCTCGACACAGACATGTTCGAGCGCTTCACCGATGTCCGGCAGCTTGCGGGAATGGCCGCCATCGCCCCGCTCTGGGAAGGCGATCCGGCAGGGGTGCGCGCGCTCCTGGATCAGTTGCAGACCAATCTGCCGAATTATTCCTGGATCGGCTTCGCCCGTCCCGACGGCACCGTGGCGGCGGCGACGCGCGGGATGCTGGAGGGCGCCTCGGTCGCCGCGCGTCCCTGGTTCGCCGCCGGACTGAAGGGCGCCTTCGTCGGCGACGTCCATGAGGCGATGCTGCTCGCCAAGCTTCTGGAGACCGCGCCCTCCGGCGAGCCGATGCGCTTCGTCGACGTGGCCTTTCCGGTCTATTCGGCGGACCGGCGCCTGCTCGGCGTGCTCGGCGCGCATCTCTCCTTCGAATGGGCCGAGCGGCTGCGTCAGGGCGCGCTCGGCAGCCATGGCGACACCGACATCTGGCTGCTGTCACAGGACGGCGCCATCCTGCTCGGGCCGGATCTCGCCGCCCCGCCTTTTCCGCCCGCCCGCGTCGCGGAGATGCGGCGCGCGAGCTCGGGGGCCTTCGAGGACACGCGCGACGGCACCGCGATCCTCACCGGCTTCGCCGTCGCCGACGGCGAAGGCGACTATCCCGGCCTCGGCTGGATCGTGGTGGCCCGCCAGGATTCCTCGGTGGCGTTCGCGATCCCGACCCGCGTCGGCGCGACCATCATCGCCATCGGCACCGGCGTGCTGCTGGTGAGCCTGATCCTCTCGGTCCTGGTCGCGCGCCTCATCACCCGACCGCTCGACGCGCTGACGGAAGCGGCCGGCGAGATCGGCCGCGATCCGCGCGTCACCATGCTGCCGCGGCTGCGCGGAAATCTCGAAGTGATCCAGCTGTCCGGCGCGCTGCGCGCCTTGATGCGCCGGCTCGGCAGCGCCGAGACCCGCGTCGTGCAGACCGCCCAGCAATATCAGGAAGACCTCGCCGCCCTGCGCAAGCTCGCCGACAGCGATCCTCTCACCGGGCTGATGAACCGCCGCTCCTTCCGGTCGGTGGCCGACACTGCCCTGCGCGGCACCCGGAGCAGCGACAAGCTCGGCATCCTCATGGCCGACATCGATCACTTCAAGGTGGTGAACGACACCTATGGCCATGCCGCGGGCGACGCGGTGATCCGCCATGTCGGGGCCTGCATCGGCGACGCGCTTCGGGTCCAGGACCGCGTCGCGCGTTTCGGCGGCGAGGAGTTCGTGGTGCTCCTGCTCGACATCTCCGAACGCGACATGCTCGCTTTGGCGGAACGCATCCGCACCGCGATCCGCAGCACGTCGGTGGCGTTCGAGGACCGGCAGATCCGCGTCACGGTCAGTTTCGGCGCCGCCTTGGCGCGGCCGGACGATCGCGACGTCGACGCGGTGATCGAGCGCGCCGACCACGCCCTCTACGAGGCCAAGGCGGCGGGCCGCGACCGGGTGGTCCTATCGACCGGCTTCGACCGCGCCGCCTGAGACAGCCTTCAACTGCCCGGGACTTTGCTTTAGGGAGAGGCCATGACGCAGGCCTCCGACCTTCCCGATCCCCGCCCCTCAACCATCGACGTGGCGCGCCGCACCCTCGATCTGGAGGCGGCGGGCATGGCGGCCCTGCGTGCCGCCCTGGAGACCGGGCTCGGCCCTGCGCTCGAAGCGGCGGTCGAGACGATCCGCGCCGCGCTGCGCGGCAATGGCCGCGTCATCGTCACCGGCGTCGGCAAGTCCGGCCACGTCGCCCGCAAGATCGCGGCGACGCTCTCCTCCACCGGCACGCCGGCCTATTTCATGCACGCCGGCGAGGCGAGCCACGGTGATCTCGGCATGATCGCCCCCGTCGACGTGGTGCTGGCGCTGTCCTGGTCGGGCGAGGCGGCCGAACTCGCGAACATCATCGCCTATACCCGCCGCTTCCGGGTCGCGCTGATCGCCCTGACGGCGCAGGCCGATGCCGCCCTCGCAGGCGCGGCCGACATCGCGCTGGTGCTGCCGGCGATGCCCGAAGCGTGCCCCAACGGCCTCGCCCCCACCACGTCGACCACGATGAGCATGGCGCTCGGCGATGCGCTCGCGGTCGCGCTCCTGTCCCTGAGCAATTTTTCCGCCCATGCCTTCCGCGACTTCCATCCGGGCGGCAAGCTCGGCGCGCAATTGCGCAAGGCGGCCGATCTGATGCATGCCGGCGCGGCGGTGCCGCTGGTCGCGCTCGACGTCCCGCTGTCCGAGGCGATCGTCGAAATGACCTCGAAGGGGTTCGGCATTACCGGCGTGGTCGACGGCGCGGGCCTTCTGGTCGGCGCCGTGACCGACGGCGATCTGCGGCGCGCCTTCCAGGCCGGCTTCGTCGACCGTCCCGTCGCGGAGGCGATGACGCGCGCCCCGCGCAGCGTGCCGCCCGATCTCCTCGCGCTCGAAGCCCTGGCGGCGATCAACGAAGCCGCGATCACGTCCCTGTTCGTGGTCGAGGACGGCCGCCCGGTGGGAATCATCCACATCCACGATCTGCTGCGGGCCGGCGTTGTCTGATCGGCGCACCGCGTCCCTCCACCCGCAATGCGTGTGCGACACTTGATGGAGGTAGCCGCACCCTGATATGACGAATTGCGGATTTTGCCGTGCGCGGGGGCGCGGGGCGCCCGCGCCAGTCGAGACGCCTCCACTTGCCTGGACGGCCGTCTTTCATTGCGTGACGCCATTCGGATTCGAGCATGACACCCGCGACGTCTCAAAAGCTGATCGACGAGATTGCAACTTCGATTCGGACCAAGATCGTTTCCGGCGCCTATGCGCCCGGCCAGAGGCTGAAGCAGGAAATGCTGGCGGAAGAGTTCGGCGTCAGCCGCACCCCGATTCGCGAGGCCCTCTCGCGCCTTCAGGCCCAGGGTCTGGTGGCGCAGGAGCAGCGGCGCAGCGCCGTGGTCAGCACCCCCTCGCCGCGCGACATCGCCGAAACGTTTCAGATCCGCGCCGAGCTGGAGGGCCTGGCCGCCGGGCTCGCCGCCCGCTGGATCAGCGACGAGGCGCTCGATCGGCTGCGGGCCTCCCACGACCGCTTCATCCGTGTGATCGACACCCTTCGCGCCGCCCAGAAAGGCGCGAAGCCCCGCCGCCCGGCGGCGCGGCGCAAGGACGGGCCGCTCGAATGGGCGGCGATGAATGCCGAATTCCACGATTTGATCGCCGCCGCGTCCAGCAATCGAAATCTCGAGCGCATGATCGCCGAGATGCGCGCGGGCTATACCGGAGCGGCGGTTGCGACCGCGGTCATCGCCATGGACCTGACCCGTCTGGAGGGCCTCGCGCGCCATCACGGCGCGATTCTCGCCGCGTTGGAAAAGCGCGATGCGGCACGCGCGCGGCGCCTGATGATCGAGCATGTCCTGGAAGCCGCGTCTTACGTCGTCACCTGGTTCGAAAACAAGGCGCACTGAGCCGGCACAATCGCACCACCGCGCCACGACTCGGGGCGGGATATGATCGTATGGATCGTTCCCGCGGACGCCCCCATCCCAGCCGCGCCGCCGCACGCCCCGGAATTCGGCGTGCGGAGCGACCGCGCGCCCAGATTCCGCTTGCTTGCACAATGAAAATGTCACTGAGTCGCAAAACAGGCGAGGAAACAAGTAAAAGTGCCAGGCAGCGATCAATACGCCTTCTTTGCCGGTATTTTGGATTCTCTGGATATCGCGGTTTGTCTGTTCGATTCCCAAGACCGTGCCGTACTTTGGAACCGATGTTTCATCCGTTTTTTTCCGGAGCACGATGGCCATGTCCATAGCGGCGAGCCGTACCGCGAAAATCTGAAGCGCTTTTATGAGCACCGGCTGACGGCCGAAGAAAAAGTCAATATCGAGCAGTATATCGCCGAGGCGATCGACCGCCACCGCAACCAGACCCGGCCCTTCGTCTTTTTGCACCGCGGGCGGCGTCTGCGGGTTGCGTCGCTGCCGACCGCCGATGGGCGGATCCGGCTCTGGCAGGATCTCGCCCCCGAGGCGGCGGGCGCGGAGGCCGCACCGATCTGGCGTCATTTTCCCATCGATCTGCTGGACCTTATCGCGGAAGGGGCGACGGTTCTCGATCAGAACGACCGCATCATCGCCGCCAATAAGGAGTTCCGCATGCTCTACGGCGTGCCGCTCAACCAGTCGGTGATCGGCTCCGCCCTGACCGACGTGGTGCGCGGCGCCTGGGCGACGCAGGGCGACGTCTGGCCCGAGGCGGCGGAGACGGGGATGAAGGACCATATCCGCTTTTCCGGAGCGCCGTTCGAGATCGAGCTGCCGGGCGGCGAATGGCGGCGCGTGATCGCCCGCCGCACCGCGAACGGCATCGGCTATTTCAGCCACGCCGACATCACGATGCTGAAACGCCAGCAAAGCGACCTGGTGGCGGCCGAGCGGCGCGCGCGGGAAGAAGAATATCGCTACCGGATGCTGGCGGAGAATTCGAGCGACGTGATCGTCGCCGCCGGCGCGGACCTCGCGATCCATTTCGTCTCGCCCGCGGTGAAGCGGGTGCTCGGCTGGTCGGCGGATGCGCTCGTCGGCACGTCCCTCGCCGCGCTGATCCATGTCGACGACGTCGCGGCATTTTCCGTGCCGCGCCCACGCGCCGACGGCGAAAGCCAGAGCCACGCGACCTTCACCTGCCGGGTGCGCGGCGCGTCGGGCGGGTGGATCTGGATGGAGGCCTCGATGGGCCTGCTGCCGGAGGGGCCGGCCGGCGGGTCGCCGATCGCCTTCGTGTGCAGCTTCCGGGACGCCACCGAGCGTGTCCTGGCGGAGCGCGCGCTGAAGCTCGCCCATGACGAACTCTCTTCCATGGCCTCGACCGACGCCTTGACCGGGCTCGCCAACCGGCGGCGGTTCGACACCGTGTTCGAGCAGGAATGGCGCCGCGCCGCGCGCGAGCGGCACGCCATGAGCCTGCTCCTGATCGACGTCGACCATTTCAAGGCGGTCAACGACCGGCACGGCCATGTCGTCGGCGACGAATGCCTTGCCCGCGTCGCGCAGCTCATCCAGCTCTGCGTCCAGCGGCCGGGGGATCTGGTCGCGCGCTATGGCGGCGAGGAATTCGCGGTGCTCCTGCCCGGCACCCCCGCCGACGGCGCGATCGCGATCGCCCAGAAGATCCGCGAGAGCATGGCGCGCGAACCCTGGCAGCAGGTCCATATACCGCTCGAGAGCCTGACGGTCAGCATCGGCATCTGCTATCTCGACCGCCCCGGCGCCCTCGGCATGGCGGAGTTGCTGCGGCGCACCGACGAAGCGCTCTACCGCGCCAAGAACGGCGGCCGCGACCGGATCGAAATGTGGGATGTCTCCGGCACAGCCCGCTCCGATGGGACCGGCTGAACCGCGGCGGATCCCGCATCGGCGGATTTCCTCCGGGCCGGGGACGATGGCGCTTGCGCCGGTCTGCCGGGACGCGGCCTGCGCCGTCCGGATCCTGCGTCCGGTCGTCCATCCCGACATATGCGCGCGGAATGCACCGGCCCGGGTTCTGCCTGCCCGGACGGGGCACGGCAGACGCGCGACGCAGAAATCTCGCGCCGCTCCGGGCCCTCGGACCGGGCGACGCGCCGGCTACATCAAACTATGATGTTGCGGGTGCAGTCTGCCTTCAGCGTGCGCCGCGTCGGCGTACCGGATATTCCGATTGCCCCGGAGGCCCTTCGCATGAATCGCCGCCACCTGCTCGCCGGTGCCGCCGCCTTGACCGCCGCGGCCGCCCTGCCCGCCGCTTTCGCCGCGCCGGCGCGCGCCCAGGACCGCCCCGTCGTCACCTTCTGGCACGCAATGTCCGGCCCGCTCGGCGAGGAGGTGAAGAAGGTCTGCGACGCGTTCAACGCCGCCCAATCGGCCGTGACCGTCGCGCCGGTCTTCAAGGGCACCTATGGCGAGACCATGACCGCCGCGATCGCGGCCTTCCGCGCCGGGCAAGCGCCGCATCTGGTCCAGGTGTTCGAGGTCGGCACGGGCTCCATGCTCGGCGCCGGTCCGGCGGTGCGGCAGGTCTGGCAGCTCGCGCAGGAGACCGGGATCGCGTTCGATCCCGCCGCCTATATGCCGGCGGTGCGCAGCTATTACAGCCTGCCGGACGGCAGCATGGCCGCCATGCCGTTCAATTCCTCGACCCCGGTCATGTGGCTCAACGCCGATCTCTTCGAGCGCGCCGGGCTCGACCCCGCGGCCCCGCCGGCCACCTGGCAGGAGGTCGCCGCCGCCGCCGACGCGCTCAAGACCAAGGCGTCGGCCAAGGTCGCCATGACCACCGCCTGGCCGACCTGGGTGATGATGGAGAATTTCGGCGCGCTGCACGATCTGCCTTACGCCACCAAGGCGAACGGCTTCGAGGGGCTGGACGCCGAACTCGTGTTCAACGCGCCGCCTTACGTCGCCCAGATCCAGCGCCTGCTCGACATGGCGAAGGCGGGAACCTTCACCTATGGCGGGCGCGGAGCGGCCGGCGACCAGATCTTCCCGGTCGGCGAGACCGGCCTGTCCTTCAATTCCTCCGCCGTCCGCGCCGCCTTCTCGCGCGATGCCAAATTCCGCTTCGCGGCCGCCCTCCTGCCCTACGATCCGAGCGTGCGCGCGAGCCCCAACAATTCCATCATCGGCGGCGCCAGCCTATGGACCATGACCGCGCCGCGCCGCACCCCGGCGGAATACAAAGCCGTGGCCGACTTCCTGAAATTCATCTCCCAGCCGGACTCCGACGCCCGCTGGTCGAAGGCCACCGGCTATGTCCCCGTCACCCTCGCCGGCGCCGGCCTGAGCCTCGC
This sequence comes from Aquabacter spiritensis, assembly GCF_004346185.1. Taxonomy (GTDB): domain Bacteria; phylum Pseudomonadota; class Alphaproteobacteria; order Rhizobiales; family Xanthobacteraceae; genus Aquabacter; species Aquabacter spiritensis. Next base: position 160,970 of record NZ_SMAI01000007.1, read on the forward strand.
CCAGGGCTATTATGCCCGCACCCCCGGCGCCGACATCGCCATCCGCCAGCTCAATCGCGGCGCGGTGACGGAGAATTCCAAAGGCCTTCGGCTCGGCCGCCTGCCGGAGATCCGCACTATCATCGAGGAAGAGTTCGAAGCCGCCCTCCAGGGCCGCCAAGGCGCGCAGGCGGCGCTTGATTCCGCCGTCGCGCGGGGCAACAAGGTCCTTCGGGAGTTCGAGAAGTCGATGCGGGGCTGAACCCGCGCGGATCCGGCCCCGGCGGGACGAGGGATGAGCGAGCGGCGGACGATCTTTCCCGGCTGGCGGCTGCCGCTGCTGCTGCTCGCCCCGCAACTGCTGCTGACCGCCCTATTCTTCCTGTGGCCGGCCGCCGGCGCGATCGAGGCCAGCCTGATGCGCGGCGACCCGTTCGGCCTGTCGGCCCGCTTCGTCGGGCTGGACAATTTCACCGAACTCTTCACCGATCCGCTCTATCTCGCGGCGGTCGGCCGCACCCTCCTGTTCTGCGGCGCGGTCAGCCTGCTGTCGCTCGGCCTCGCCCTCGTCCTAGCGGTGCTGGCCGACAGCGCCATCCGCGGGCGCGCCTTCTACCGCACCGCGCTGATCTGGCCCTATGCCGTCGCCCCGGTGATCGCCGCGGTGGTGTGGATCCTCCTGCTGCACCCGCAGATCGGGGCGCTCCCGCCGCTTCTGAGCCGGCTCGGCATCGTCTGGGACTACCGCCTCGACGGCACCCAGGCGATGATCACGGTGATCCTCGCTTCGGCCTGGAAACAGGTGAGCTACAATTTCATCTTCTTCCTCGCCGGCCTCCAGTCGATCCCCGCCGCCATCGTCGAGGCGGCGCGCATGGACGGGGCCGGGCCGCTGCGCCGCTTCTGGACCATCCTGTTCCCGCTGCTCGCGCCGACCACCGGCTTCCTCGTGACCGTCAACATCGCTTATTCCGCCTTCGAGACCTTCGGCACGATCGAGGCGCTGACCCAGGGCGGCCCGGCCCAGGCGACGCAGACCCTGGTGGTGAAGGTCTATCGCGACGGCGTGGTCAATCTCGACCTCGGCGCCTCCTCGGCCCAGTCGGTGGTGCTGATGGCCGGAGTGATGCTGCTGACCCTCCTTCAGTTCCGCCTGCTCCGGCGGCGCGGGGACGCCATATGACGGGCGGACGCGGCCTTCTGGTCCATGCCATGCTGGCGCTCGGCGCCGCTCTGTTCCTGCTGCCGGTCTGGCTCGTCTTTTGCGCCGCGACCCAGGATGTCGGCGCCATCAATCGCGGCGAGATCGCGCTCCTGCCGCGGCGCGACGGCCTGTCGATTTTCGGCGACGTGCTGTTCGGCTCCGGCCCGGCCGGCGCGGACCGGCCGGTCTGGCCGATGCTGGCGCTGTCCTTCGCCATGGCGCTCGCCATCGCCGCCGGCAAGATCGTCGTCTCCGTGCTCTCGGCCTATGCCGTCGCCTTCTTCCGGTTTCCGCTGCGCATGGTCTGCTTCTGGGTGATCTTCGCGACCCTGATGCTGCCGGTGGAGGTGCGCATCATCCCGACCTTCGAGGTGGTGGCCGGGCTCGGCCTGATCAATTCGTTCGGCGGCCTGGTCGTGCCGCTCCTCGCCTCCGCCACCGCGACGCTGCTGTTCCGGCAGGCCTTTCTCGCGGTGCCCGACGAATTGATGGAGGCGGCGCGGATGGACGGCGCCGGCCCGTGGCGCTTCCTGACCGACATCCTGATCCCGACTTCGGCCGCCAATATCGCGGCGCTGTTCGTGATCCTGTTCGTCTATGGCTGGAACCAGTATCTCTGGCCGCTTCTGGTGGCGACCCACCCGGCGCAGGAAACCATCGTGGTGGGGATCGTGAAGATGATCGGCACCGAGAGCGCCACCGAATGGAACCGGGTGATGGCGGCGGCGATGCTGGCCCTTCTGCCGCCCGTCCTGGTCGTGCTGGCGATGCAGCGCTGGTTCGTCAAAGGCCTGACGGACGGCGAGAAATGAGCGTCGCGCTGGAGCTTCAGGGGCTGCGCAAGCGGTTCGGCCGGACCGAGATCCTGCACGGCATCGACCTCGCGGTCGCGGCGGGCGAGTTTCTGGTCGTCGTCGGGGCATCCGGCTGCGGGAAATCCACTTTGCTGCGCCTCGTGGCGGGGCTGGAGGCCCCGAGCGCCGGCCGAGTCCTGCTGGACGGGCGCGACATTACCGGGCACGACCCGGCCGCGCGCGACATCGCTATGGTGTTCCAGAGCTACGCGCTCTATCCGCACATGAGCGTGTTCGACAACATGGCCTATGGCCTGCGCATCCGCGGATTGGCGCGCACCGAAATCGCCGCCAAGGTCGCCGCGACCGCCGACCTTCTCGGCCTCGCCGATCTGCTGGCGCGCAAGCCGCGCCAGCTCTCCGGCGGCCAGCGCCAGCGGGTGGCCATGGGGCGCGCCATCGTGCGCGAGCCGAAACTGTTCCTGTTCGACGAGCCGCTCTCCAATCTCGACGCCAAGCTGCGGCTCGGCATGCGGGTGGAAATCAAGCGGCTGCAGCGCCGGCTCGGCGTGACGAGCCTCTATGTCACCCACGACCAGATCGAGGCGATGACCCTGGCCGACCGGCTCCTGGTGCTGCAGGACGGCCGGGCGGTCCAGCTCGCGCCGCCTTTGGAGGTGTTCCAGCGCCCCGCCAGCACCCATGTCGCCGGCTTCATCGGCGCGCCCGCGATGAATCTCCTGCCGGCGCGCCTCGGTCCTGGCGGCGGCGCCGCGGTGCTGGCGGGCGGCGCCGTCCTGCCGTTCGGCGACGGCCGGCGCGCGGGGGAAGAGGGCCGCGCGCTCCAGATCGGGATCCGGCCGGAGCATATCGAAGTGGCGCCGGGCGGCGCGGACTTCTCCGTCGACCTGGTCGAGCCGCTGGGATCGGAATGCATTCTCACCGGACGCCTCGCCGGGGGCCAGATCCTCTCTGTGCGCCGCCCCGGCCCGCCCCCCGGCGCGGCCGGCCTCTCGGTCCATCTGCCGCCCCGGCACCTGCACGTCTTCGACGCGGAAACCGGGTTGCGGATCGAGCCGCTGTGACGGCGCGGCCGGTGCGGCCGCGTTGATCTCCCGGCCGCGTTGGGCTAGTCGGAGGCATCCGCCGCGCCGTTCGAGGATCCGCCGACGGCGCAGGGTCCATGACGGGACGGCAGGGCGGGACTTTCAGGTTTGGATCCGGCGCCGCGACCGCGCGGCCGAATAAGGAACGCCGCATGACCGCGTCCCCGCTCTATTCGCTCGACGGCAAGCGCGTCTGGGTCGCGGGGCACCGCGGCATGGTCGGCGCCGCTTTGGTGCGGCGGCTCGGCCGCGAGGGCTGCGAGACCCTCACCGCCGGGCGGGACGCGGTCGATCTGCGCGACCAGGCGAGCGTGCGCGCCTTCTTCGCGCGGACCCGCCCGGATGCGGTCATCCTCGCCGCCGCGAAGGTCGGCGGGATCCTGGCCAACGACACCTATCCCGCCGATTTCCTCTACGACAACCTCATGATCGAGGCGAACGTGATCGAGGCGGCCTACCGCCACGGGACGGAGAAGCTGCTGTTCCTCGGCTCGTCCTGCATCTATCCGCGCCTCGCGCCGCAGCCGCTCACCGAGGACGCGCTGCTCACCGGCCCGCTCGAGGCGACCAACGAATGGTATGCCGTCGCGAAGATCGCCGGCATCAAGCTCTGCCAGGCCTATCGCCGCCAGCATGGCTGCGACTTCATCTCCGCCATGCCCACCAATCTCTACGGGCCGGGCGACAATTACGACCTGCAGAAGAGCCATGTCATCCCGGCCATGCTGCGCAAGGCCCACGAGGCGCGGGCGCGGGGCGACGACGCCATGGTGATCTGGGGCAGCGGGACGCCGCTGCGCGAATTCCTGCATGTCGACGATGCCGCCGACGCGCTGGTGCATCTGCTGAAGACCTATTCGGCGGACGGCCACGTCAATGTCGGCTCGGGCACCGACGTCACCATCCTCGAACTCGCGCATCTCGTCGCCGAGACGGTGGGCTTTTCCGGCCGCATCGAGACCGATCCGACCAAGCCCGACGGCACGCCGCGGAAGCTGCTCGACGTCTCGCGCCTGACGGCGTCGGGCTGGCGGCCGCATTTCGATTTGAAGAGCGGGCTCGCGGACGCCTATGGCTGGTTCCGCGCCCATGTCGAGACCGGCGACCTGCGGCTCACGGTGGACTGAAGGTTCCCGCGCTTGGGGCGTCAATCAGCCAGAAGGCGCGCCAGGACGCGGGCGGGCGCGCCGTCGCATTCGACCGCATTGAGGGCGCCGAACACGAACTCCACCCGCCGCCCCGCGAGCACGGCATGCCCGGTCAGATGCTCGCAGACGAGAATGCCGTTGCCCAGCAGCGCGTGATGGACCGGCCAGTCGAAGCCCGGCGCGCGCAGATGATAGACCAGGTCCGGGGTGGCGAAATCGCAGGCGAACAGCTTGATGCGCTGCGCCACCAGCCAGTGCGCCGCCGCGACCGAGAGGCTCGGATGGCGCTCGTAATCGGGCGTGCCCGCCTTCGCCGCCCAACCGGTATCGATGGCGAGAATGTCCCCCGGCCGCAGCACCGGGGTCGCGGCCTGAAGCGCCGCGAGCGGGATCACGGCATCGGGCTGCTGCGGCAGATGCCACACCACCCCCTCCCCGCTCAGCCGATCGAGCCCGATCCCCTCGAAGCCCGGCGCGTCGTTGAAATAGTGCCGCGGGGAATCGACATGGGTCCCGGCATGGCTGACGAAGGTCATCTGGGTGACGTTGAACGGGTCCTTCGGCACCTCCCGCAGCCGCTCGAAGCGTGGGGTGGGGAAGATCGAGGCGCAGGGCATGTCGGCGCTCAGCGGATGCGACAGGTCGATCCAGGGCCCCGCCGGCGTCAGCCGCCGCTGCGCGGGCAGATCCATGAAACCGCGCCAGCCCGAGCCCGGCCGCGGACACCCCTCGCACATCGCCGTCTCCCTCTTTCGGTCAGGCGCCGAGATAGGCGCGGCTGACCTCCTCGCTGCGCATCAGATCGCGCCCGCTGCCGCTCGCCACCACCCGGCCGGTGGTGAGCACATAGGCCCTGGTGCACAATTCCAGCGCCTCGATCGCCCGCTGCTCGACCAGGACCACGGTGACGCCGGTCTCGCGGTGGATCCGCGCGATGCGCTCGAAGATCATGTCGACGATGCTCGGCGCGAGGCCCATCGAGGGCTCGTCGAGCAGCAGCACCTTCGGCGTGGACGCGAGCGCGCGGCCGATCGCGAGCATCTGCTGCTGCCCGCCCGACAGGGTACCGGCGAGCTGGGCGGTGCGCTCGCGCAGGATCGGGAAGAGATCGAGCACATGCTCGATGTTCCCCGCGCTTTGCGCCCGGTCGGCGAGCGGCGTCGTGCCGAGTTCGAGATTCTCCAGCACCGACAGGCCGGAAAACACCTGGCGGTTCTCCGGGACATGGGCGAGGCCGAGATGCGGCCGGCGCTGCGCGGGGACCGCCGCGAGATCCTGTCCGCCGAGCCGGATCCGCCCCGCGGACAGCGGCACGACGCCGGAAATCGCCTTCATCAGCGTCGTCTTGCCGGCGCCGTTCGGACCGATCACCGTGACGAATTCCCCTTCGCCCACGCTGAGCGAGACGTCGGTGAGGGCGGACAGACCGCCATAGCGCACGCTCACACCTTCAAGCGACAGCATCGGGCACCCATTTGTCGCCGAGATAGGCGGTGATGACGGCACGGTCGCGGACCACCTCGCGCGGCGGGCCGTCGGCGATCACGCAGCCATGGTCGAGCACGACGAAGCGGTCCACCAATTGCACCATGGCCTGCATCGTGTGCTCGATGATGGCGATGGTCATGCCCTCGTCGCGCAGCGTGCGCAGCAGCGCCATGAAGCTGCGCACCTCGGCCGCATCGAGCCCGGCGAACGGTTCGTCCAGCAGCAGCAAATCCGGGCCCCCGGCGAGCGCGCGGGCGAGTTCCATGAGCCGCAATTCGTAATTGGTCAGCGTGTCGGCCGGAGCGGCCGCGAGGCCGCCGAGGCCGACGCGGGTCAGCGCCGCCTGCGCGCCCTTGATCGCCGCCGCATCGCGCCCCGTGCCGACGAAGGCGCCGACCACGACATTCTCGATCAGCGACATGCGCGCGAACACCCGCGCCACCTGGAAGGTGCGGCCGACGCCGCGCGCGCAGATCCGGTTGGCGGGAAGCCCGTCGAGCGGCCGCCCCGCGAGCCGGATGCTGCCGGCATCGGGCGCGACCAGGCCGTTCAGGACATTGAACAAAGTGGTCTTGCCGGCGCCGTTGGGGCCGATAATGCCGAGGATTTCCTGGCGGCGGACCTGGAGCGTCACGTCGGTCAGCGCCTTCACCCCGCCGAAGCGGCGGGAGAGTCCGGTGACGGCGAGCAGCACCTCGGCATCTTCGGCGACGAGGAAGGCGGGCGCCCGGGCCGGCGGCGGGGCCACCCCGACCGCGGCCGGCCGGCCGGCCCCGGCGAAGAAGCGGTCGCGCACCGCCCAGACGATGCCCTGCGGCATCTTCATCATGACGAGGATGATGGCGAGGCCGAACACCACGCCCTGGATGCCGGGATATTTTCCGCCGAGTTCGGCGTGCAGGATCTCCGCCACCGGCACCAGGATCGCCGCGCCCACGATCGGCCCCCACACCGTGCCGACGCCGCCGAACATGGTGACGATCAGCGCCTGGGCGGAGGTCGCGAGGCCGAACACGGTGAAGGGCGTCACCACCAGCAGCACGACCGCATAAAAGCCGCCCGCCGCGCCCGCCAGCGCGCCGGACACGGCGATCGCCTTCAGCTTCCAGCGATAGCTGTCGATGCCGGCGACCTCGGCGGCGATCTCGTTCTGCTTGATGGCGAGCAGCGACAGGCCGAAGCGCGAGCGCTCCACCTTCAGCGAGACGAGGAGCGCGATCACCAGGAGGCCGAGCGCGATCAGAGCGTTCCAGCGCTGGTCGTGGAACTGCATGAACAGCGCCGCGTCCTCCCGCTTCATCGGGAAGGAGACCTCCTGCAGGCCCGCCCATTCGAAGACGTAGAGCATGGCGAGGGGATAAGCGAGCATGGCGAGCGCGAAATAATGGCCGCGCAGGCGGAAGGTGATGGCGCCGATCAGCAGGCCGGCGAGGCTGCCGACGAGCGCCGCCGCCGGGATGCCGAGCCAGGGCGTCACGTCGAGCTTCGCGAACAGCAGCGTGGTGGTATAGGCACCGAGCCCGAAAAAGGCCGCGTGGCCGAACGAAACCAGGCCGGAATAGCCGGAGAAGACGTTCCAGGACAGGCCCATCACCGCCCAGACCGGCACCAGGGCCAGCATGAGCTGGTAATAGGAATTGGTGGTGAGGAAGATCGCCGCGACGTAAAGCGCGGCGAGGAGGGCGACGGCGAGATAGACCCGCCGGGGATGTGCCGACAGCATCAGGCCCGCTCCACGCTGCGGCCGAACAGGCCCTGGGGCCGGATCAGCAGGATCAGCAGGAAGACCACGAACACCGTGGTGCCCTGGAGCTGGAGCGGCAGGACCAGCGTGGACAATTGCTGGACCAGGCCGATGATCACCCCGCCCCAGAACGAGCCCATCACCGAGCCGAGCCCGCCCAGCACCACCCCAGCATACATGACGATGACGAAGTCGAGCCCGACATAAGGCTGGAACGGGTAATAGGTCGCGACCATCACCCCGGCGAGCGCGGTGAGGCCGAAGCCGAGGCCGAACGTCACCCGGTAGGACCAGACCACGTCGATCCCCATATAAGTCGCGGCCAGGGGATTGTCGGCCGAGGCGCGCAACTGGCGGCCGAGATCGGTGCGGTGCAGCAGCGCATAGAGCCCGCCGGCGGCGGCGAGCGCGGCCACCGCCGCCAGCACCCGCGCCTCGTTGAGGAAGACCAGCACGTCGCCGGCCCCGAGCGGGTCGAGGATGAAGGCCTGCGACGCGAACGGCACGTTGAGCGAGACCGGGGTCGAGCCGAACGCCATCAGCGCGCCGTTCGACAGGACCAGGGAAATGCCGAGCGTCATGATGAGCTGGGTCTGGTGGGCCTCGCCCTCGGTGGCGCCGCGCCGCTGCGCGATCCGCGCCAGCAGCAGCGCATGGATCACCCAGCCGAGCACGAAGAAGACCGGGATCGCCGCGAGGCCGGCGAAAATCAAGGCCGGCAGCGGCCCGATCGTGGCCCCGAGCCCCGCCCCGGACAGAACGGCGAGGCCGAAATACATGCCCAGCATCAGAAAATCGCCCTGGGCGAAATTGATCAGCCGCATGATGCCGAAGATGAGGCCGAGCGCGACGCACATCAGGCCATAGGTGCAGCCCACGAGAAGGCCGGTGGCGAGGGTCTGGAGCACGGTCTCGAGGCTGGGCAGCAAATCGGTCATTGCGAGCTTCTTCTCCTGCGGCGCGGCCGAGGGTCGGCGCCGAAGCGCGGGGCATGCCGGGTCCGCCCGGTCCGACGCAGGGCCGGCCCGGGCGCGCGGGCGGGGCTGGAGCCGGGTCCGGTCAGCTTGCGGTGCAGGCTGACCGGCGCGTGCTCCCGCGGATCAGGATTTCGGCCAGACCGGGCTGCGCACCGCGTCGTCCTTCGGCCAGATCAGATAAGGCAGGCCCTGCTGCCACTGGATCAGCCCGACCGCGCCACCGATGCGCCGCCCCTTGGCGTCGAAGGCGAGCTTGTCGCCGAGATAGAAGTCCGCCGGGCCGTCCTTGCGGTCGGTGGCGCGCAGCGCCTGCATCACCTTCTCGCCGTCCGCGGACCCGGCGCGCTCCAGCGCGTCGCGGATCAGCATCACGTCGCCATAGGTGCTGATCGTGTCCTGGCCGAGCCACGGCTCGCCGCTGCGGCTGGTGAGGCCCGGCAGCGCCGCCGCCTGCGACTTGGAGGGCCAGTTGGGGGCGACCAGGATCAGCCCTTCCAGAAGCTCCGGCCCGACCGCCTTCAGCATTTCCGGGCTGGCGAACTGCACCCCGACCGTCACGGTCGGCAGCTTGCCTTTGCCCAGGCCGAACTCGTTCATCTTGGTCAGGACCAGCTTGGCGTCGGGAAAGCCGGTCGAATAGAACAGAAGGAAGTCCGGCCGGGTGGCGCGCAGCTTCTGCACCATGGAGGTCGCGTCGTTCAGCGGCGGCGTGAACACCTCGTCGGCCACCACCTGCACGCCGAGCTTCTGGAACCCGCCGTCGCGCAACGGCGTGACGAAGGCCTGCGAGGCGGCGGTGCTGTCGGAGATGATCGCGACCTTGGTCGGCCGCTTGCCGGAGGCGGTCTGCGCCATGTCGAGCACGGTCGGCATGGCGTTGAGCGCGAGCTGGCTCGCCACCGGCACGGTCTGGACGACATAATTGAAGCCGCGGTCGGTGATCTGGTCGGCATAAGACAGCGTCACCCAGGGCAGGCCTGCCCGCTCGGTCACTTCGGTCACGGCGAGGGTGAGCGAGGAGCTCCAGGCGCCGGTTCCCGCGACCACGCCCTGGCGGTTTGCGACCAGACGCTGGGCGGCGTTCTTCGCCGTCTCCACCTTGTCGCCGGCATCCTCGACGAGCAGCGTGAGCTTCGCCCCGCCGAGCGCCTTGATGCCGCCGGCGGCATTGATGTCGGCGATCGCCAGTTCCGCGCCCTTGCGCATCAGGTCGCCCTGGCGGGCCATGGGGCCGGAGACCGGCGCGATGAGCGCGATCTTCAGATCGTCCGCGGCCTGCGCCGGCGCCCCGAGAAGCGCCGGAGCCAGCATGGCACAGGCGAGCAACCCCTTCGAATTCCGTGCAATCCAGCCCATGTCCCGGCCTCCCGATATCGTTTTCGCGCCTTTGACCGGCGCTTTGATCGGCAGCTTAGGAGAAGCGGCGCATGCACTCTCATAATAATTGATCGTGCGAGGATGCGTTTTCGGCATAGCGAAGGCGCCGCCGGGCGGCGGGAGGGCCGTCGCGCGGCGCCTGCTTTCCCCACTGTCGGGGGGCGCGGCGCGCCCGCGCGCGATTGCGCGCCGGCGCGTCCGGGCCTACGAAGTCTCCCCCGTTCGACCGCCAGGAATGCCCCCATGTCGCTGGACCCCGAGGTCATCGAGACGCTGCGCGCCGTCTCCACCGCAACAATCACCACCATTCTTCTGAAGAAGGGCCTGCGGAACGTCTGGCTGCGCGGCACCCGCCCGCTGCAGCCGGGGCAGACCCGGCTCGTCGGGCCGGCCTTCACGCTGCGCTTCGTGCCGGCGCGCGAAGACCTCGCCACGCCCGCCTCCTGGGCCTCGCCGATCTCCACCCGCGCCGCGATCGAGGCGATGCCGGACGGCTGTATCGCGGTCGCCGACGCGATGGGCGTCACCCATGCCGGGATCTTCGGCGACATTCTGTGCGCCCGCATGCAGCAGCGGAAGGTCGAGGCGCTGGTCACGGACGGCGTGCTGCGCGACCTCGCGGGCTGCCTCGCGACCGGCCTGCCGATCTGGTGCCAGGGCGCGGCGGCGCCCCCCTCGGTGGCCGGCCTCACCTTCGTCGCCTGGCAGCAGCCGATCGCCTGCGGCGGCGTCGCGGTGTTCCCGGACGACGTGATCGTCGCCGATGGTGACGGCGCCGTGGTGATCCCGCAGGCTCTGGTCGGCGAGGTCCTCGCCGAGGCGCCGGAGCAGGAGCGCATGGAGGAATGGATCATGGGCGAAGTGCTGAACGGCGCCGCGCTGCCCGGCCTCTATCCCATGAATGCCGAGACCAAGGCGCGCTACGAGGCGTCCAAATCCGACTGAGACCGGGCGCGCCCGGCGCCGCATCTGTGGCAATTATGCCATGGCGAGATGAAATGCAGCGTCGGGCGTGAAACCCGTCGACCCAAACCGCTCCTGCGCCGTTGTGCCTGCGATCCCCCTCGGATGGAGCGTCCCATGAAAAAGATCCTGTTGTCCGGCGCCGCCCTTCTGGCCTTGGCCGCGCCGGCGGCCGCCGCCGATCTCGCCCGCTACCCCGTCAAGGCCGCCGCCCCCGTCGCCGTCCCGGTCTTTTCGTGGACCGGCTTCTATATCGGCGGCAATGTCGGCTGGGCCTGGCTCAACAACGAATTGTCGGTCTCCCCGGCGTTCGGCATCCCGCCGACCAGCATCAGCATCGGCGATGCCAACGGCTTCACCGGCGGTCTGCAGGCCGGCTACAATTGGCAGTTCGTGAACAATGTGGTGCTCGGCATCGAGGCCGACGTGCAATGGGCCGATCTCGGCTCCAGCAGCGTCGTGATCGTTCCGGCCGGCCCGTTCGCCGCCGGCGTGTCCTCCGCCAGCCTCGACGTCTACGGCACGGTGCGCGCCCGCCTCGGCTATGTCTTCGACCGCGTTTTGCCTTACGTCACCGGCGGTCTCGCCTGGGGCACGACCGATTACGGCAGCATCTACGGCGTCGACACCTCCAAGACCAATTGGGGCTGGACCGTCGGCGGCGGCGTCGAATACGCCATCACCAACAATTGGACGGCCAAGATCGAATACCAATATATCGACCTGGAAGGCAGCAGCTACACCATTCCCGGCACGCTCGGCTCGATCAGCGCCGACACCCAGCTCAACGTCGTGAAGCTCGGCGTCAACTACAAGTTCTGAGCCCCGGCCCCGCCGGAAGCATCCAGTTCCCGCGCCGGCCGGATCGTTCCGCGATCCGGCCGGATGCGTTTGGGCTCCGGCAAACCCAGATTCCGCCTGCCTCCGGCTCCCCCGATCTGTCCGAAAGTTGAAGACCTCCCCCTTGTGGAGGGCGGATGCCCTCGGCTACCTTCGGTCAAGCTTGAATGCTGCGGGGCAAGGGCAGCAGGCTGGAGCATGCGTTGACGGCGCGGCGCGGGGAAGGCGCCGCGCCGGCGCGTGAATGCAACCCGTCCGTTCCCGGCCACGCACGCTTCGGCATGAGCGTGCAGGGTGTGGTGGGAAACATGCGTCAGAACCGGTCGTTGCGCAACCTGCTGCTGCAGGCCACCATTCTGAGTGGTCCGATCGTCGGCGTCGCCGCGCTTCCCAGTGCGGCCCAGGCGCAGAGTTGCTGGGTCGATTCCGCCAACGTCGCATGCACCGTGAGCGCCACAGCGGTCTCGGTCGACGGGAACGGCACCAACGGCGCCAACAGCGACGATACCGACGACCGCGGCGGGCCGGGCAACCCCGGCGCGGCCGTGGCGATCGTGAATCCGGGGCCGCTCAGCATCCTGATCTCCGGCTCCGCGAACGGCGGCAATGGCGGCGAAGGCTACAATGCCGGCTTCTTCGAAAGCGCGTCCACCGGCGGCAATGGCGGGACGGCCGGCAGCGTGACGGTCACCAATAGCGGGGCGATCACGGCGCTCGCCGCCAACCCGGGCGCTGCGATCTTCGCCACCGCGATCGGCGGCACCGGCGGGAAAGGCGGCGACGGAAGCAGCGACAATGGCGGCGAGCCCGGCGGGCTCGGAAATACGGGCGGCACCGTCCGCGTGACCAATACCGCCAGCATTTCCACCGCGGCGGCCTCTTCCGCCGGCATCTTCGCCATCGCCAGCGGCGGCGTCGGCGGCATCGGCGGCGGCAATGGCGGGGAGTCCTTCTCCGGCCCGAGTTCCAAAGGCGGCACCGGCGGAACGGCTGCCATCGTCAATTCGGCGAGCGTCACCACCCAGAGCAATTACAGCATCGCCTTGCTGGCGGTCGCGGCGGGCGGCGCCGGCGGCGCGGGATCGGGCTTCAAGAACTCGACTTTCTCGTACGGATCGGGCGGCGCCGGCGGCAATGCCTATCTGAATTCCAGCGTCGCCCAACAGAAGGCGATCACGATCGGCCTCGCCTCCGCCTCGGTCAACAATTCCGGAGCCCTCACCACCAACGGCAAATATTCCTCCGGGATCTGGGTGTTCGCGTCGGGCGGCGCTGGCGGGCCGGCGGGCAACCAGACGAACTATAACGGCGGAGCGGCCGGCAATGGCGGCGGTGCCTATGCCGTCAATTCCGGGGCCATCGTCGCGTCCGGCGATCTGGCGCGCGGCGTCGGCGCCGTGGCGAACGGCGGCGCGGGCGGGGCCGGCGGCTATAACGGCCCCCTTCCCTATGGCGGCGGCTATTCCTATGGCGGGGCCGGCGGCTCCGGTGGCAATGCCGGCGTCGTCACGATCCGCACCATATCCGGCTCATCGATCTCGGCGTCCGGCACGGGCTCGAACGCGGTCTATGGCGGGGCCGTCGGCGGCGCGGGCGGCGCGGCCGGCTACGGTGCGGACTTCTTTTACTCCAACCAAGGCGGCGCCGGCGGCGCGGGCGGCACGGTCTTCATCTACCATAGCGGCGTCGCGCTGACGAACGGCGCCTCCGCCGCCGCCATCTATGCCAATGCCTCCGGCGGCGCGGCCGGCGTCATGCTGAAGAAAATTGCCGGCTATGGCGGCCTGTCCGGCGGCAATGGCGGATATGCGAAAGTCCAGGCGGCCCTCGCCCCGGGGCCCAATGGCACTCCCACCACCCAGGGCGCCAATTCCCCCGGCGTGCTGGTGAACGTGGCCGGCGGGGCGGGCGGCGTTGGCCGGAACGGCGGATCCGGCGGATCCGGCGGAACCGCAACGGTTTACGTCAGCGGCACGATCGCCACCACCGGCGACGGCTCCATCGGCATCTCCGTTGTGGCGAACGGCGGCACTGGCGGTGCGGCCCAGGTCGATCCCTCCGGCAATGTCGGTGTCGGCGGCGGCGGCGGGACCGCCGGAAGCGCGACCGTCACCAGCAAGGCGACGATCTCGACCCAGGGCTATGGCGCCTCCGGCATCGCGGTCAGCACGATGGGGGGATCCACAGGCACCTCCGCCCCCTTCGTGTCGCCGACCAATGCCGGCGACGGCGGAAGTATCACGCTGCACAGCTACGGCGCGATCACGGCGACCAATCCGCAGATGGCCGGCGGCATCCTGGTCAATAGCAGCGGCGGGACCGCTTACACCCCGGGCAAGGGCGGCAAGGGGGGCAATGCCACCGTGTTCGTCTACGGCTCGGTCGCGACCTACGGCACCGACAACCCGCCCAAATCCAATCCCTATCAGGTCATGTCGCCGGCGATCAGCGTCGTCGCCAGCGGCGGGGCGGGGGGAACGGGCACGGTCCCCAACAGCTATGTGAACATCGGGCCCGGCGGCGCCGGCGGAACCATCGCCATCACCGTGAAGCCGCTGACCGCCGGAACCACCCTCGCCCTCTCCACCCAAGGCAATTATTCCCCCGCCATCTATCTGAGCGGAAGCGGCGGCAATGGCGGCACGGCCACCTACAACATCGACTATGTGAACAATGGCGGGCCCGGCGGGGCGGGGTCGAACATTACCGCGACGGTGGGGGCGAACGTCACGATCTCCACCCACGGCGTGTTCTCGCCCGGCATCCAGGCCTCCAGCATCGGGGGCAATGGCGGCAACGGCGCGGGCGGGACGCGGAACTCCCTTGCCGGCGGCAATGGCGGCAATGGCGGCGCGGCCGGCGTCATCACCATCACCAACAGTGCCAACATCGCGACCACGGGCCTCTATTCCCCCGCCATCCAGGCCCAGAGCGCCGGCGGCAATGCCGGCAACGGCGCCGACGGCGACGATGACGGCGGCGACGGCGGGGCGGGCGGAACGGCCGCCGCGGCGAACGGCTACGGCGTGTCGGTGGTGAATTTCGGCAATCTCTCGACGCAGCGCTCCTATTCCTCCGGCATCAGCGTCTCCAGCCTCGGCGGCAATGGTGGGATCGGTGGCGACGGCGGCGACAAAGGCGGAGCGGCGAAGGCCGGCGGCACCGGCGGTGACGCCTATGCCGCCAATCACGGCACGATCCAGACCAGCGGCGACAACAGCTCCGGCATTCTCGGCATCTCGATCGGCGGCGGCGGCGCGACCGGCGGCAGCGCCGACGCCGCCGGCCTGATCGTGTTCGCGACCGGCGGCGCGGGCGGCCCGGGCGCCGCCGCGGGCGTGGTCAACATCACCAATTACGAGACCATCACCACCTCCGGAATGAGCTCGAACGGCATCTCCGCTTTCAGCATGGGCGGCGGCGGCGGCATCGGCGGCAGCGTCTCCTCCTTCTCGGGATCGTTCGGCTTTCCCACGGTGAACATCACGGTGGGCGGCAAGGGCGGATCGGGCGCGTTCGGCGGCACGATCACCCTCACCAATTACGGCGACATCACCACCAGCGGCTTCGATTCGGCGGGACTGCGCGCCTTCACCGCGGGCGGGGCGGGCGGAGCGGGCGGGTCGGCGAGTTCGACCAGCTTCTCGCTGGGCTTCTACAAGCCGCTGCCCTCCATCAATGTCGGCATTTCGATCGGCGGCGGCGGCGGCACCGGCGGCAATGGCGGCAATGTCAATATCACCAATGTCGGATCGATCATCACCACCGCCGACCAGGCGTCCGGCATCTTCGCGCTCAGCATCGGCGGCGGCGGCGGCGACGGCGGCAACGCGACCACCAACATCTATTCCTACGGCACCTCCCCCCAGATCGACATTTCGGTCTCCATCGGCGGGTCGGGCGGCTCCGGCGGCAATGGCGGCAACATCACGCTCGCGAACAATGACGGCACCATCTCGACCCTCGGCTTCGCCGCCGACGGCCTGCAGGCGGTGAGCATCGGCGGTGGCGGCGGAAACGGCGGCACCGGCACGTCCTATATCCAAACCACCCTGCCCGTCGTCGGCCAGTATCTCGACTATCTGCCGATCCCTTTCGGCAGCACCTACAGCGCCTCGGTCTCGATCGGCGGCGACGGCGGCAGCGGCGGCGTCGGCGGAAACCTGACGCTCTCCAACAGCATGGACATTACGACCGCCGGCATCGATGCGCGCGGCATCGTCGCCCAGTCGATCGGCGGCGGCGGCGGCATTGCCGCGGCAGGTCAGGGCTCCTCCTCCGCGACCATGACGATCAACGTCAATGTCGGCGGCAATGGCGGCGGCGGCGGCAATGGCGGCACCGTCCAGGTCACCAACGAAAAGGGCGCGACCATCACCACGATGTCGGACGGCGCGCACGGCATTTTCGCCCAGTCGGTCGGCGGCAGCGGCGGCTCGGCCGGCACCTCGTCGGCGGACGCCTTCGATTCGGAACTCACCGCGCTCGGCCAATTGGTCGTGAACAATCTGCTCGAACAGGCGATCAGTTATTACGCGGCGGAGGCGGCCCACGCGATCGGGCTGCACCCGGACTTCCCGGCGAGCGTCAGCCTCAGCGTCGCGATCGGCGGCAAAGGCGGCGGCGGCGGCAAGGGCGGCGACCTGACGATCCAGAATTTCGGCAACATCTTCACCGGCGCGGGGGTCGCCTCCGGCGGCGACGTTGCGATCGGCATCTTCGCCCAGTCGATCGGCGGCGGCGGCGGGGTCGGCGGCCACGCCTCCGTGGCGGGCGCCCGCATCGTCAATGGCGATGTCGCCCTGGGCGGCAATGGCGGCGCCTACGGCAAAGGCGGAACGGTGAGCGTGACCTCGTCCGGGGCGATCATCACCGAGGGCGATTCCGCTTTCGGTATCCTCGCCCAGTCGATCGGCGGCGGCGGCGGCATTGGCGGGCTCGCGACCGGCGCCTCGCAGCTCTCGATGGGCAGCAGCCTGAGCCTCGGCGGCGCCCTCGCGAACAATGCCGACGGATCGGGCGGCGGCACCGTCACCATCTCCAGCACCCTGGTCTCGACCGCAGGCGTCGAGGCCCACGCGATCGTCGGCCAATCGGTCGGCGGCGGCGGCGGCCTCGCCTTCCTCAATCCGGCCAATTCCCTGCTGCTGGGCCAGGCCAGCTACCAGGAGGCGCTGCTCGCCCAGTTCGAGACCTATTTCCCGATCGGCCCGTACAACACGCTCGCCGACATGCAGACCTATTTCGAGAGCCAGGTGTCCATCTCGTCCGGGACGCTCACTCTGACCCTCGGCGGCACCCAGGCCTCATCCAGTCAGGCGAACGGCCTCGGCGGCGGCAACACCGTGACCATCACCAATGAGGGAACGATCGCCACGACCGGCGTCGCGGCCTTCGGCATTCTCGCCCAGTCGATCGGCGGCGGCGGCGGCTTCGCGACCGATGGCGGCGGCACCGGCATGGCGTCGCTCACCGTCACCGGCAGCTTCGGCAATAAAGGCGACGGCTCGGTCGATCAGAGCGGCGGAGCGGTGGTCGTCCAGTTCGCCCCGAACAGCTCGATCGAAACAAGCGGCGCGGGTGCGACGGCGGTGGTCGCCCAGTCGATCGGCGGCGGCGGCGGCTATACCGGGGCGATCGACGGCACCGTGCCGGCCTACCAGACCTTCATGACCTCCGGCGCGGGCTTCGGTCTGGCGCTGAACGCCAACACCGGGGGCGGCCCCGTCACGCTCACCTCGCTCGGCGCGACCACGATCACGACCACCGGCGCGAATGCCCACGGCCTGTTCGCCCAGAGCCTGAGCGGCGGCGGTGGACTGGTCGGCACCGCAGGCTCCGCCAGCGTGCCCGCCGGCATCCTGATGCCCAGCAATACCGGCAATACGACGCGCGGCACCGGCTACGATTTCGGCTCCGGCTTCGCCCCCGGCGCGATCACGGTCGTCTATGAGGGCTCGATCTCCACCTCCGGCGCGGGCTCGGTCGCGATCTTCGCGCAGAGCGGCGTCCAGGGCACGTCCGGCGCGATCGACCGGACCGCCTCGACCGTCA
This sequence comes from Aquabacter spiritensis, assembly GCF_004346185.1. Lineage (GTDB taxonomy): Bacteria > Pseudomonadota > Alphaproteobacteria > Rhizobiales > Xanthobacteraceae > Aquabacter > Aquabacter spiritensis. The sequence goes on from NZ_SMAI01000007.1 coordinate 178,644, forward strand.
CCTCGGGCGCGATCTCGATCACCGTGGGCGGGGGCACCATCGCCGGCGGCAGCGGCAGCGGCGCCGCGATCATGATCGACGGCGGCGGCAGCAACACGATCACCGTCAATTCCAATACAGTGGTCGGCGCGGCGTCCAGCCTCGCCATCTTCTCCCCGTGGGGCGACAACACCGTCAACAATTCGGGCACCGTGGTCGGCAATGTCACGCTCGCCACCGACGGCGCCACCACCGGATCGGCGCTTTTCAACAATCTCGCCGGCGGCACCTTCATCACCGCGCCCGCCGGCACGATCGACCTCGGCACGGGCACCACCGCCGGCAGCTTCTCCAACCAGGGCAGCTTTGTCATCGCCGGCACCGGCCAGATCAGCACCGCGACCGTGACCGGCACCTTCACCCAGACCACGAGCGGCATGCTCATGATCGACGTCGACGCCTCCGGCACCCCGACGGCCGACCTCTTGACCGCGACCGCCGTGCGCAACCTCAACGGCTTCGTCTATCTGAGCGCGGTCAATTCGCTGCTGCCGCAATCCTATACGGTGCTCGCCCAGACCACGACGACGGTGCCGCTGACCACGGCGATCCAGCGCCTCTCGATCGCACAGGCGCCGGGCACCTACCTGCCCGTCGCCTGGACCGGCACCCCCACCGACACCACGCTGTCGGTGTCGCCGCAGGTCAATTTCCTGCCGCAGAACCTCACGATGACACCCAACCAGCTGGCCTATGCCCAGCATCTGCAAGCGAGCTGGAACAATGGCGGCGGCGGGCTCGGGCCGGCTTATGCCGATCTCGTCAATCTGACCTCGGCGGCGAGCTATCTCCAGGCCCTGACCACCGGCAGCCCGACCAGCGTCGCCGCAGGCCCCATCGCCCGGATGACGACCTCGCGCGAGGCGCTCGGATCGGTGCTCAGCTGTCCGCATTTCGCTGCCACCGGCACCCTGCTGGAACAGGGCGAATGCACCTGGGCGCGGATCGATGCGAGCGTCGTGAATTATACGCCGTCCGACTTGAGCGGCTTCACCGCCAGCACCCTGACCTACCGGATCGGCGCCCAGAAGGAGATCGCGCCGGGCTGGTTCTTCGGCGCCTCCGCCGCCTACAATGCCGGCTGGTTCGATGCCGATTCCGGCTATTCCACCAGCGACGGACAGGGCGTCGACATCGCCGCCTCGCTCAAGCGCGAGATCGGGCCGTGGCTGTTCTCCGGCGCGGTGCATGCCGGCTATGCCACCTACGACCTCAACCGCCAGACCGTCCTCGGCACGACGTCCTTCCTGTCGGAATGCGGCTACGACGTCTACACCGTCTCCGGCCGGTTCCGCGTCGAATACGAGATCCCGTTCGAATATTGGTATCTGCGGCCCTACGGCCAGCTCGACGTGGTCTATGCCTATGTGCCGGGCTTCTCGGAAGGCGGATCGGGGCCGTTCAACCTCGCCATGTCGCAGTCCGACAATCTGCTCTTCGCCTATGGCCCCTTTGTCGAATTCGGCGGACGCTTCGACCTGGAGGACGGCACCGTGTTCCGGCCCTATGCGACGGTCGGCGCGACCTTCCTGTCCAATTCGTCCTGGCAGGTCGATGCCGCGCTCCAGAACGCGCCGATCGGGACCGGCAATTTCACCACCGTCGTCGACATGCCGGACGTGCTCGGCGATTTCGGCATCGGGCTGCAATGGATGCGCGGCGACAGCCTGGAATTCCGCCTGAACTACGCGACCCAGGTCGGCACCGATTACGTCTCGCACACCGGCTCGGCACGCATCTCCTACCGCTTCTGAGCCGCCGGAACGCGAAAAGGCGGGCGCTGTCGGCGCCCGCCTTGTTTTTAACTTGCCCTGGTCGCGCCTCGGTGCGGTCGCGCCGGGCGCGCGGGTGTCAGTCCTCGGCCTGCATGCCGGTCTTCTCGGCGACGTCGAACCACATCTTGACCTCCTGTTTGACGAAGGCCTGGAACTCGGCGGGCGTGCTGCCGACCGTCTCGGCGCCGAGATCCGCGAGCTTCTTGACGACGCCGGGATCCTTCAGGGCCGTGATGATCGCCGCGTGCAGCGTGTCGACCACGTTCTTTTGCATGCCGGCCGGCCCGACGATGCCCTGCCATTCGACCACGTCGAAGCCGGGGATCGTCTTGCTCATCGGCGGCACGTCCGGCAGCATCGGCACCCTGTTCGCCCCGCTGGTGGCGAGCGGCACCAGGGTTCCGCTCTTCACATAGCCGGCGGCGGTGGGGGTGGTGGCGAACAAGGCCGAGATTTCGCCCGACACCACCGCGGCCACCGACTGCCCGCCGGAGCGGTAGGGCACATGGACGATCTTCACCCCGGTCTGGGCCTTCACGAGTTCCCCGGCGAGGTGGTTGATCGTGCCGTAGCCCGCCGACCCGAAGGTGATCTTGTCAGGATTGGCCTTGGCGAGATCGATGAAGCCCTGGGCCGTCGTCACGCCGAGCGAAGGCGGCACGACCAGGATGGTCGGCACGACGTCGAGCTGGCTGATGAAGGTGAAGTCCTTCAGCGGATCGAAGGGCAGCTTCTTGAAGCGGAACAGCGCCGGATTGGCCGAGAAGCCGATCGTGGCGACGAGCAGCGTATAGCCGTCGGGCGCCGCGTCCTTCACCGCCGCGGTGCCGGTCACGCCGCCGGCGCCGGCCCGGTTCTCGATCACGACCGGCTGGCCGAGCGTGACGGACATGTTGGCCGCGAGCACACGCGCGACGAGGTCGGTCGCGCCGCCGGGGCCGAACGGCACGACGAGCCGGATCGCCCGCTCGGGCTTCCATTCGGCCGCCTGGACGGCGCTTCCGGCGAGCGCCAGCGCGACGGCGGCGATGGCGCGAAGTGAGGATGTGAGACGCACGGTTCTTCCTTCCCTGGACGGGCGGCGGCGCGAACGCCACCGCTCTTGTTGTGAAGAACCTTTCTCACGTCCCGGGCGGCCGGCGACATTATCTTCGCCGACATACCAGCATCCCCAATGCCGGCATACCGGCGTTGACGTGGCCTTGCGGACAGATATTTTATTATTCAAAATCAGATACTTATATCGTCACGCCCGACCGGGCGGCTGGCGCCGACCGCGGCTTGCGCCCCTGGCCAGATCGGCCGATGGCTGGGATACAGTTTGCCCGCTGCACCCCGGAACGAGACAGCGAACATGACGTCCAGCCACCTGTTTTCTCCCCTGCGCCTGCGCGATCTGTCGCTCGCCAACCGCATCGTCGTCTCGCCGATGGCGCAATATTCCGCCGAGGATGGCGTCGCGACCGACTGGCACCTCATGCATATGGGCAATCTCGCGGTGTCGGGCGCCGGTCTGGTCATTATCGAGGCGACCTCGATCTCCCCGGAGGCGCGGGTCAGTCCCTATTGCCTCGGTTTGTGGGGCGATGCCCACGAACGCGCGCTCGGACGCGCGATCGCCTTCTGCCGGCGCCATGGCGGGGCCAGTCTCGGCATCCAGCTGATGCATGCGGGACGCAAGGGCTCGGTCTCCGCCCCCTGGCAGGGCCAGAGCGAGCTGAAGCCGGCGGCGGGCGGCTGGGAGACGGTGTCGCCCTCGGACCTTCCCTATCCCGGCCGGTCGGCGCCGCGCGCTTTGTCCCGCGACGATCTCTCGGCGGTGCGCGCGGCCTATGTCGCGGCCGCCGAACGCGCCGGGCGGATCGGGTTCGATCTGCTGGAGATCCACAACGCCCATGGCTATCTCCTGCATTCCTTCCTGTCGCCGCTCAGCAATGCCCGCACCGACGCGTATGGCGGCACGCTGGAGAACCGCATGCGCTTCCCGCTCGACGTGTTCGACGCGGTGCGCGCGGTCTGGCCGGCGGGCAAGCCGATCGGCGTGCGCCTCTCGGCCACCGACTGGGCCGAGGGCGGCTGGACGATCGAGGACTCGGTCGTCTTCGCCGCGGCCTTGAAGGCGCGCGGCTGCGACTATGTCACCGCCTCCAGCGGCGGCAGCTCGGACGCGCAGAAGATCCCGGTCGGCCCGGGCTACCAATTGCCCTTCGCCGCCCGGATCCGCCGCGAGACCGGCATCGCCACCATGGGCGTCGGCATGATCACCGAGCCGGACCAGGCCGAGCAGGCGCTCGCCGAGGCGCAGGTCGATCTCGTCGCGCTCGGCCGGGCGATGATGTACCAGCCGCGCTGGGCGTGGCAGGCGGCGGAAAAGCTCGGCGCGGACGCCTATTTCCCGCCGCAATATGCCCGCTCCCACCCCTCGATGCGGCGCCGCGACTTCCTGCGCGCGACCCGCGACGCCTGACCCGCCGCCCTGAAACGGAGACCGTCACGCCATGAATCTGGGGCTCGAAGGACGCGTCGCGCTGATCACCGGCGCGGGCTCGGGGATCGGCCGGGCGATCGCCGTGGCGCTCGCCGCCGAGGGTGCGCGGATCGCCGTCAACGACCGCGACGCGGCCGCCTGCGGCGCGACCGTGACGCTGCTGCGCGAAGCCGGCCACGAGGCCGTGGCGGCTCCCTTCGACGTCGCCGATGCCGGTGCCGTGGCGGCGGGCTTCGCCGCGATCGCGGCCGGGCTCGGCGGCGTCGACATTCTGGTGAACAACGCCGCCGTGCTGCTGACCTCCGCGCGGTTTGTGGACACCCGGCCCGAGGATTGCGCGCGCGAGATCGCGGTCGCCTTGTTCGGCACGCTGCATTGCACCCGCGCCGCGCTGCCGGGCATGACGGCGCGGCGGCACGGCCGGATCGTCAACATCGTCTCCGACGCGGCGCGGGTAGGGCAGGAAAAGGAGGTCGCCTATTCCAGCGCCAAAGGCGGGGTGATCGCCTTCACCAAGTCGCTGGCGCGCGAAGTCGGCCAAGACGGCATCACGGTCAATGCCGTCTCTCCGGCCGCCACCGACACGCCGCTGCGCCGCGCCGCCTTGGAGCGGCTGGCGGAGCGGATCGGCGCGGACGGCGTCGCGGCGCGCGAGGAGAAGATCCGCCGCGCCTATCCGATGCGCCGCATCGGCACGCCGGAGGATGCGGCGGGCCTCGTCGCCTTTCTCGCCTCGGCGCAGGCGGGCCACATCACCGGACAGATCTGCAGCGTCAATGGCGGCTACGCGATGCCGGGATAGATCGACGGCGCTCAAGACATTTCAAAGAAAAACAGCTCGAGGACAGGATTGTGACGCAACTGACTGAAGACCAGACCGCGATGCGCGACATGGCGCGCGACTTCGTGCGCGCCGAGGTGATCCCGTTCGCCGCGGACTGGGACCGCACCGCCGAAGTCCCAGTCGAGACCCTGCGCAAGCTGGGATCGTTCGGCTTTTTCGGCGTCACGATCCCCGAGGAATGGGGCGGCGCCGGCGCGGATTTCCCGTCCTATCTCGCGGTCACCGAGGAGCTGAGCTATGGCGATGCCGGGCTCTGCAATGCGGTGAACGCCACCAATTCCTTCGCCAACAACGTGCTCGCCTTCGGCACGCCGGCGCAGAAGGAAGAATTCCTGCGCCCGGTCGCCTCGGGCCGCGACGTCGCCTGCATGCTGCTGTCCGAGCCGCAGGCCGGATCGGACGCGGCGAACCTGCGGGCGCGCGCGGTGCGCACGGGCGACACCTATGTCATCAATGGCAGCAAATGCTTCATCACGTCCGGCGCCACGGCCGGCGTGTCGCTGGTGATCGCCGTCACCGATCCGGCCGCCGGAAAGAAGGGCATCTCCGCCTTCATCGTGCCGACCGACGCGCCGGGTTACAAGGTGGTGCGCAAGGAGCTGAAGCTCGGCCACCGCGCCAACGACACCTGCCAGATCGCGCTGGAAAACCTCGTCGTGCCCGCCGCCAACCTGCTGGGCGCGCTGGGCGACGGGCTCAAGATCGCCTTGTCCGGCCTGGAATATAAGCGGGTCGTCGTGGCCGCGCAGGCGATCGGGGTGGCGCAGCGGGCGTTCGACGCGGCGCTGCGCTATTCGAGGGAGCGCGAGACCTTCGGCAAGAAGATCTTCGACCATCAGGCGGTGGCCTTCACCCTCGCCGAGATGGCGACCGACCTCGAATGCGCCCGCCAGCTCTGCGCCCATGCGGCGCGGCTGAAAATAGCCGGCATGCGCTGCGTCAAGGAGGCGTCGATGGCGAAGCTGTTCGCGTCCCAGATGTGCGAGCGGGTCTGTTCCGCCGCCTTGAAGATGCATGGCGGCTACGGCTTCCTCAACGATTTCCCGCTGGAAAAGCTCTACCGCGACGCCATGGTGTTCCAGCTCTATGACGGCACGAACGAGATCCAGAAGCTGCTGATCTCGCGCGAACTCGCCGCCGGCTATTGAGGGGGACGAACGTGGCGGAACTCATCACGCGCAGGGCCGAAGGCGTCGGGACGGTCGTCCTGTCCAACCCGGCCAAGCACAATGCCATGACCTTCGACATGTGGCGCAGCCTGCCGGACGTCCTGGCCGCGTTCGACGCCGATCCCGCCGTGCGGGTGATCGTGCTGGAGGGCGCCGGGGAGAAGGCCTTCGTCTCCGGCTCCGACATTTCCCAGTTCGAGAGCCAGCGCACCGGCCCGGACGCCCAGAAAATCTACAACGACGCGGTCGAAGCGGCGCATCTCGCCGCCGGGCGCTGCGACAAGCCGGTGATCGCCAAGATCCGCGGCATCTGCATCGGCGGCGGCGTCGGGCTCGCGGCCTCCTGCGACGTGCGGCTGTGCGCCGACGATGCGCGCTTCCGCATCCCCGCCGCGCGCATCGGCATCGGCTATCCCACGGCCGGGATCCAGCGCCTGCTGCCGCTGCTCGGGCCGCAGAACCTGATGGACATCTTGTTCTCCGCCCGCTTCTTCGACGCCGCGGAGGCCCGTCGCATCGGCCTCGTCGCCCATGTCTATCCGGCCGCGGACTTCGACGCCCAGGCGGACGCCTGGCTGGCGCAGGTGGCGGAGAACGCGCCGCTGACGCTGCGCGCCGTCAAGCGCGCGACCGCCGCGCTGCTGGCCGAGCCGAACGCCCCGCCGGACGCGGCGGTGGAAGCGGCGATCGCCGCCTGTTTCGGCAGCGCCGATTATGCGGAAGGCACCCGGGCCTTCCTGGAGAAGCGCCGCCCTGCGTTTCAGGGCCGGTGAGCGCGATGGATCTTCTGAGCGCGCAGGACGGCCCGGTCCGCATCCTCACCTTGAACCGCCCGGCGGCGATGAACGCCCTGACCGGCGCGCTGGCGGCCGACCTCCTCGCCGCGATCCGTGCCGCGGAGGCGGATGCGGCGACGCGGTGCGTGGTCATCGCCGGGGCCGGCGCGGCGGCGTTCTGCGCCGGCGCCGACCTCAAGGAGCGCCGCACCATGAGCGCGGACGAGAAATGGGCGCAGGCGGCGACTTTGTTCGCGGTCAATGCCGCGATCTGGACCTCGCCGAAGGCCTTCATCGCCGCAATCCGGGGCTGGTGCCTCGGCGGCGGCTTCGAACTGGCGCTCGCCTGCGACCTGCGCCTCGCGGCGCCGGACGCGCGGTTCGGCTTTCCCGAAATGACGCTCGGCGCCTTTCCCGGCGCGGGGGGCGCCGTGCTGCTGCCGCGCCGCATCGGGCGCACCGCCGCCCGGCCGTTCTTCTACGAGGCGAAGCGGGCGGATGCCGCGGAGGCGCAGGCCCTCGGGCTCGTCGACGAGATCGCCGCGCCGGACGCGCTGCTGGCCGCCGCATGCGCACGCGCCCACCGCATCGCGCAGAGCACCAGCCCGCTCGGCTTTGCCGGCGCCAAGCAGATGCTCAACCAGGCGAGCGACCTGCCTTTCGCAGAAGCGGCCGAGATGAACCAGGCCTTGCGCCGGCCGCTCGAAGCCTCCGCCGATTATGCCGAGGGGCTGCGCGCCCATTTCGAGAAGCGCGCGCCGATCTTCACCGGCCGCTGACCGGCCCCGCAAAGGGATGCAGACGCGATGGACCAGGATCTGCCGTGCTACCGGCTCTATGCGATCAAATATGCCGAGCGGGCGGCGCGCCGGGCCGAGCACTTCATCGGCGGGGACACGCGCGACGAAGCGCTGAACATGGATTATGTCGTCTGGGTCGCGGTGTCCGACACCCGCACCCTCCTCATCGACACCGGCTTCTCCGCCGCCACCGCCGCCCGCCGCAAGCGCGCGGTGCTGCGCTGCCCGATCGCGTCGCTCGCTCTGATCGGACTCGCGCCGGGCGACGTGACGGAGGTCCTCACCACCCATCTGCATTACGACCATGCCGGCAATACCGACCTCCTGCCCGGCGCGACCTTCCATTTGCAGGAGAGCGAACTGCGCTTCGTGGTGGGGCCGGACATGCGCTACCGGTATTTTTCGCTCGGCTACGAAATCGAGGATGTCCTCGCCATGGTTCGGCTCAATTTCGCCGGCCGGCTGACGCTGCATGACGGCCCCTACGCCCTCGGCCCGGGTCTCGAGGTCGGGGTCGCGCCGGGCCATTCGGTGGGCCTGCAATATCTGCGGATCCACACCGCGCGGGGCTGGGTGACGCTGGCGGGCGACGTCGTCTCCTTCTTCGACAATCTCCGCCGGCACCGCCCGTTCGTCGCGGCGGTCGACGTCTCGGCCATGCTGCGCGCCTATGATGCGGTGCGCGCCACCGTGCCGAGCCTCGATTTCCTCATTCCCGGCCACGATCCCGAGGTGATGCGCGCCTATCCGCCGGCCGCGCCCGACCTCGCCGGCATCGTCGCCCGGCTCGATCTGCCGCCGCGCACGCCGATCCCGGACGGGCGGCGGTGAGGCGGCAGTTATGTTGCCTATGGCGAGGCTGATATGTCCCCGCCGCCCCTGGCGGCGGCGCCCATTCCAGCTACCGTGGCGCGCAATAAGACGCGGAAAAGAAACGATGATCGCGCCCGCCGCCGACCCTGCGGGGTCCCGGAGGACGTGTCCTCCCCGCCCCGCCCGCGCCTGAACCGACGAAACGACCGCCCGGACCAATCGGGCGGCACGGAGGATCGCCCGATGACGCCCGCCGAGCCGCGCGAGGATCCCCGAGAGGATCCGCGAGAAGATCCCATGGCCACGCTCTGCCGCATGGTGGTCGAGACCGGCTATGACGACATCCCCGCAGACACCCGCGCCTTCGCCAAGAAGCAGATCCTCGACATTGTCGGGGTGACGATGGGCGGGTCGAAGATGGACGGCATCCCTGCCGTGGTCGATTTCGTGCGCGCGCAGGGCGGCACGCCGGAGAGCCCGATCCTGTTCTATGGCGGCAAGGTGCCGGCCGCGATGGCCGCCTTCGCGGTCGCGCCGATGGCCCGCGCCATGGACATGGGCGACACTCATTATGAGGCCGGGCACGGCGCCGAATACACCATCCCGGCTTTGCTCGCGGCGTGCGGCCTGCTGCCGAAAGTCTCCGGCCGCGCCTTTCTCGAAGCCTTCATCCTCGCCCAGGAACTGATGATCCGGGTGGGCATGGGCAATCAGTTCAAGAGCCGCGAACTGCCCGCCGGCTCGAACGGCGGGCACTATATTTTCGGCGCCGTCGCGGCGGTCGGCAAGCTGCTCGGCTTCAGCTTCGAGGAATTGATGAACGCCCTGGGGATCGCCCGGCTGATGACCCAGCCGCACGATTCCACCATGTATGCCGAAGGCGCCCTGATGATCCGCGTCCATCACGGCTTCGTCACCCAGGACGCGATCAATGCCTGCCTGCTCACGCGGCGCGGCATCACCGGCCCGACGCAGGAAATCCTCGGCGGCGCACGCGGCTATTACGCCATCTTCACCCGCGCCGGCACCGTGGACCTCGACATCGTCACCCGCGATCTCGGCCGCCATTGGGAGATGACGCGCACCAGCATGAAGGCCCATTCGGCCTGCAAATGCACCCATACCGGGATTGACGGCCTGCTCGGCCAGATGGCGCAGCACGGCTTCGGCGTCGCCGACATCGACGAGCTGGCGCTCGCCGTCGGCAGCCTGAACTGGACCGTCGTGGCCCTGCCCAAGGCGGAGAAATGGAACCCGCAGACGGTTCCGCAATGCCAGTTCTCGCTGCCCTACATCCTGTCCAGCGTCGCCCACGACCGCGGCATCTTCCTCGACGCCTACACCCCCGAGGCGCGCCGGCGCCCGGACGTGCGGGCCTTCATGACCCGCATCTCCGCCGAACTCGATGCGACACTCGACCCGCTCGGCACCCGCATCGTGACCCGCCTGAAGGACGGACGGGTGATCACCGGCGAATACACGATCGAGAAAGGCCATCCCGACAATCCTTTGAGCGTCGAGGAGGTCGTCGCCAAGGTGCGGCGCTGTGCCGGGCATGCGGCGATGGAAATCGCACCCGAGACGCTGGAACGGCTGATCGCGCGCCTGCTCGATCTCGACACGGTGGCGGACGTGGTGGAAGAGATCGTCCTGCCGCTCACCCCCGAGCCGGCACCGGAACGGCGCCCCGTGCGCGACCCCGTCGAAGTGGGATGATTGTCGGCCGGTCAGACAATATGCTTGAACCGCGTGCCGGGTCCCCGCTTATTCGGGGATCGCGGGATTGGCCGCAGGAAAGGAAGAGACGATGAGCGACGAGACTGAGGAAAGCCTGTTCGACAAGGGGCTGGCTGTCCGAAAGGAAGTCTTGGGCGCGGACTATGTCGAGAAGTCCATCGCCGGGGCCGACGAATTCACCCGCACCATGGCCGAATGGTCCACCGCCTATTGCTGGGGCGCGCTCTGGAGCCGTCCAGGCTTCGACCGGCGCAGCCGCAGCATCGTGAATCTCGCGATGATCGCGGCGCTGAACCGGCCGCACGAACTGAAGCTGCACGTCAAGGCGGCGCTCAAGAACGGCCTGACCAAGGACGAGATCAAGGAGATCTTCCTCCAGGTCGCGGTCTATGCCGGCGTCCCCGCCGGGATCGACAGCTTCCGCCTCGCCCGCGAAGCCTTCAAGGAGATGGACGGTGAGTGACCCGGCCGCGCGCCCCCTCACGCCCCCTGCCAAGGTCGCCGTCATTGGCCTCGGCAATATGGGCCGGCCGATGGCGGCCTGCCTCGCCAAGGCCGGCTACGACGTCCGCGGCTATGACAGCGCCCCCGCCATGCGGGAGCGCTTCGCGCAGGAGACCGGCCGCACCGCCGCCGACAGCCTCGAGGCGGCCGTCGACGGCGCAAAGGCCGTGGTCACGATCCTGCCCAACGGCAAGGTCGTCGCGGCCGTGGTCGCGGCGATGACGCCGCACCTCTCCCCGGGCGCCATCATCGTCGAAATGAGCTCGTCGGAGCCGATGGCCACCCGCCGGCTCGGCGAAGCCATGGCCGAGAAGGGCTTCGGCTTCGTCGACGCGCCGGTCTCGGGCGGCGTGCGGCGCGCGATCGACGGCTCGCTCGCCATCATGGCGGGCGGCGATGCCGCGACCCTCGACATCGTCGAGCCGCTGCTGAAGGCGATGGGGCGGGCGATCTTCCGCACCGGCGCGTTGGGCTCGGGACACGCCGTGAAGGCGCTCAACAATTACGTCTCCGGCGCCGGCCTCGTCGCCGCGCTGGAGGCGGTGAGCGTCGGCAAGGCGTTCGGCCTCGATCCCGACATGCTGGTCGACGTGCTCAACGCCTCGACCGGCAAGAACAACTCGACCGAGGTGAAGCTGAAGCAGTTCGTCCTCTCGGAAGCCTATAATTCCGGCTTCTTCATCGGCCTGATGGCCAAGGACATCCGCACCGCGCAGCACCTCGCCGAAGAACTCGGCGTCGCCACCCCGCTCGGGGGCCGCTGCGCCGATCTGTGGGACGAAGCGGCGCGCACATTGGGGGATCTCGCGGACCATACCGAGATCAACCGCTTCCTCACCCAAGACACGGCCTGACGCCGTGCCCGGCCCGGCAGACTGCACAGGATCCCTCTCCGGAAGTCCCGGCGCTCGGGCCGGGCGCCGGGGCGGCGGTTGCAGTCCGGGCCGGGCCCCTGCCTTAGGTGCCTTGCCACGCACGCCTGTACAGGGCGACCCTTCCCGTTATCGCGTTCGGCCGCCTGCGGCGGGCCGGCGCCAATAACGGGACGGACGCGCCATGGAACTTCGCCAGCTGGAATATTTCCTCGCCATCACCGATTCGGCGGCGTTCTCGCGCGCCGCGCTGAAGCTCGCGGTCGGGCAGCCGGTGCTCAGCCGGCAGATCAAGGCGCTGGAGGACGAGTTCGGCGCCAAGCTCTATCACCGCACCGGCCGCGGCGTCGCCCTGACCGAGGCCGGCAAGATGGTGGAGACCTATGCGCGGACCATCCTCGAAACCACGGCGCAGGCGCACAAGGACATCGCCTCCCTCGGCCTTTCGCCGACCGGCTCGGTGCGCATCGGCATGCCGCCCTCGGTGGTGGCGATCCTCGCCGCGCCGATCGTGCAGCGCTTCAGCCAGGCCTATCCCAAGGTCCTGATGGGGGTGATGGAGGGCTTCAGCGCCCATGTGCTGGACTGGCTGCTGGCCGGCCAGATCGACGTCGCGGTCCTGTACGACACGCCGCAGAGCAAGTCGCTGATGGCGGACGAATTGTGGACCGACGAACTGTTCCTGCTCGGCCCCATGGAGGATCCGCACGGCATCGGCGGCGACACCGTCGCCACCAGCGCGCTGAGCGAGATCCCGCTGATCCTGCCGAGCCGGCCGCACGGCCTGCGGCTGCTCGTCGACGGCTATCTCGCGCGGCTCGGCGGCAGCGCGCCCAATGTGGTGATCGAGGTCGATGCCATGCACTCCACGCTCCAGATGGTCGAAGCCGGCATCGGCTACACGGTGCTGTCCTATCCCTGCGTCCACGACCTCGTCGAGGCGAAGCGGCTGCGCTATTGGCACCTCACCGAGCCGACCATCGCCCGCAAGCTGGTGCTCGCCTCCTCCACGGTGCGCCCGATCACCGGCGCCTCGCGGGCGCTCGCCGGAATGGTGCGCGCCCATGCCCAGACCATGGTCAAGACCGGCCGATGGACGCCGCGCCCGCACGCCCGGCGCGCCGAAGAGCGAATATAGGGAGGGAGATGCCATGAAAGCCGATGTCGTCTCGAACAGCCGCACGATCGCGCAGTTCGTGGCCGAGACCCGCACCCGCCGGCCGCCGGAGGCGGTGCTCGACGCGGCCCGCATGTGCCTCGTCGACTGGGTCGCGGTCGCGACCGGCGCCCAAGGCGAGCCGGTCGGGCGGGTGGTGCGCGACGTCGCCAGCCGCTGGAACGCGCAGGGCCGCTCGACGCTCCTGCTCGGCGGCGCATCGGGCGCCGTGGGGGCGGCGCTGTGCAACGGCACGCTCGCCCACTGCCTGGATTTCGACGACACCTATGTGAAGGCCAACACCCATACCAGCGCGCCGCTCTGGGCCGCGACCTTGGCGATGGGCGAGGATGTCGGGGCGAGCGAGCGCGAAATGCTCTGCGCCTTCCTGACCGGCTTCGAGGTCTCCGCGCGGATCGGCTACGGGCTCGGTGAGGCGGTGACGGCGCGCGGCTTCCACGCGACCGGCGTGTTCGGCCGGCTCGCCGCGGCCGCCGCCTGCGCCGCGCTCATGAAGCTCGAGACCCGCACGGCGCAGCACGCTCTGGGCGTGGCGGCGACCCAGGCGAGCGGCCTCGTCGGCTCGTTCGGAACCATGTCGAAGCCGTTCCATGCCGGAAAGGCGGCGATGGACGGCGTGCTCTCGGCCCAGCTCGCCGCCGCCGGCTTCGAGGCCGCGACCCATCTGTTCGATCCCGGCGGCGGGTTCGACACCGCCATCATCCAGGACAAGGCGGTGTCGATCACGCCGGCCGATTTCAGCTCCTGGGAGATCCTCGGCAACAGCTTCAAGCCCTATGCCGCCTGCCATCTCACCCATCCCGCGATCGACGCCGCGCGCGAACTCGGCCTCACCGCCGCGGACATGGCGCGCGCCAAGGCGATCCGCATCGATGTCGGCGCGCTCGCCCACCAGGTGACCGGCGAGAAGAGCGGCGCGCCGCCCGGTCCGATGGAAGCGAAGTTCGACCTGAAATATTGCGTCGCTCTGGCGCTCACCGGCCGGCCCATCTCCGCCGCCGACTTCGTCGACCCGCTCCCCGAGGATCCCCGCATCCCCGATCTCGTCGACAAGATGACGGCGGCGAGCCACCCCGCCTGCGGCTATGCCTCGGCGGCGATCGAGGTGGTGTTCGACGGCGCGCCGGCGCGCCGGATCCATATTCCCGAGGCCAAGGGCCATCCCGGAAATCCCATGACCTGGGACGACATGCGCGCCAAGTTCGAGGGCCTCGTGGAGCCGGTGGCCGGCGCGAGCACGCAGGCCATCTTCGACAGCCTGCGCGACTTCGGCGGCGAGAGCGGGAGCGGGCTGAAGACCATCCGCATGCTCTCCGCCGCGCTCAACGACTGATCCGCGCCGCGTGCGGCACGGCAAGAACCAGCAGGGAGAAGGCATGGAAACCGGCGCACTCGACGGCATCGTCGTCCTCGAACTCGGCGCGCGGGTGGCGGCCGGCGCGTGCGGATCGCTGCTCGCCCAGCTCGGCGCGACGGTGGTCCTGGTCGAGGGGCTGCCGGTCGTCGGGCCGGGCGCGAAATGGGACGCGCGCGCGCAGATCGCGCTCGGCAAGCTGAGCCTGCGCCTCGACGCGTCGGACCCGGCCGACCGCGCCCGGCTCGCCGCGCTCGCCGCGCGGGCCGACGTGGTGCTGATTTCGAGCGACATGGACGGCCCGTGCGCTTTCCTGCCCGAGGGCTGGACCGAGGGCCGGATCGTGTGCGACTTCACCGCCTTCGGCGCCGCCACGCCGCGCGGGACGGTGCCGGTCGCCGAGGCGCAGATCCAGGCCTTGACCGGCATCATCGACACGACCGGCGATCCCGGCGGCGCCCCGGTGCCGGTGGATCTGCCGGTGGTCGAGGCGATGACCGCCGCCTATGGCGCCGCCGGGGTGGTCGCCGCGCTGCGGGTGGCGCGCCGCACCGGCCTGGTCCAGACCATCGACATGGCTCTCTATGACTGCGCCTTCGCCGCCATGGCGACCTTCCTGCCGCGCCTGCTCGCCGGGGAGGATGGCAGCCCGGAGCGGATCGGCAACCGCCACGCCATGATCTCGCCCTGGAACGTGTTCCGCGCCGCCGACGGCTGGGTGCTGATCTGCGCCGGCACCGACCAGCAATGGCAGCGTCTGTGCACTCTGATGGCGCGCCCGGATCTGGCCGACGACCCCCGCACTGCCCACATCGCCGACCGGGTGCGCCATGCCGCGGAGGTGGATGCGCAGGTCGGAGCCTGGGCGGCGACCCAGAGCGTCGCGGCCTGCATCGCGCGGCTGAGCGAGATCGCCATCGCCTGCGGCCCGGTGGCGGAGATTTCCGGCCATCCCGTCGAGCCGAACCTTGACGCCCGCGGTCTGGTCCGGCGCGTGCGGGACGCGGCCGGCGGGCACGCGCTGTTCCTCCCCGGCTCGCCCTTGCAGATGGACGCGACGCCGGGCCGGGTGCCGGAGGATCTGCCGGCGCCCGATTCCGGCCGGGCCGACATCGACCGCCTCCTCGCCACGGCGCACCCCGCGGCTGCGGCCGGCGCGCGGCCCGCGACGCCGCCGGAGGCGCCGCCCGAAGCGCCGCTCGCCGGGGTGCGCGTGGTCGAGATCGGCCATTACACGACCGCCCCGCTCGCCACCAAGCATCTCGCCGCGCTGGGCGCGGAGGTGATCAAGATCGAGCCGCCGGAGGGCGAAGCCACCCGCGCCTGGCCGCCGACCCAGGACGGCCAGGGCTATTTCTTCACTTATATGAATTCCGATAAGAAGAGCGTCACCCTGGATCTCGGCACGCCGGCCGGCGCCGCATCGCTGCGCGCGCTGCTCGCCACCGCCGACATCCTGGTGGAAAATCTGAAGCCCGGCGCGCTCGCCAAGCGCGGCTTCTCGCCGGAGGCGGTGCACGCGCTCAATCCGCGCCTCGTCTATTGCAGCGTCTCCGGTTTCGGCGCGCGCGGCCTCTATCCCGGCCGCCCCGCCTTCGACACCGTGATCCAGGCCATGTCGGGCCTGATGGACGTGGTGCGCGCCGACGGCGTGCCGATGAAGACCGGCATTTCGACCTCGGACCTGCTCGGCGCCCAGATCTCGCTGCTCGCCATGCTGGCGGCGCTGGAGCATCGCGACGCGACCGGCCAGGGCCAGTGGATCGACCTCTCGATGCAGGACATCACCGCCTGGCTGACGCAATGGGCCTGGAACGGCGCGCGGTTCGGCGCCGATTGGCGGCTCGAAGCCTGCGCCGACGGCTATGTCATGCTGCGCGCGCCGCGCGCGGATCCCGCCCCCGCCGCGCTGGCGGAGGGCCGGGACCTGCCGCGCGCCCAGCTCGTCGCCGCGCTGGAGGCGGCCGGCATCCCGGCGGCGCCGGTCCTCGGCGTCGCCGAAATGTTCGCCCAGCCGCTGCCGGCGGCCCGCGGCCTTTATGTCCGCGTCGCCGCCGAAGGCCGCGACTGGCCGCTGCTGAAGACCCCGATCGGCCTCGCGGCGACACCCCCCCGCGTGCGCCACCCGATGCCCGCCCTCGGCCGCGACACCGCGGTCTATGTGGGCGGGGCGTAGCGTATCCGCCGATCCGTCGATTTCAATCTGAGCCGATCAGGCTCTGCTGGATGGACTCCTCCGCTCGGAACCTCGTGTTCCGCGCGGCGGTGATGGCATCGACCGCCCTGGGAAGCAGACGTATGCAGCGGCGCTGCAATACGCCCCACCCGGTTTGCCGAACCTTCCGATGTGAAGGCGTGTGGTGACCGGGGCTTGGCCATAACCGTCATAATGGCTTAAGTTTGTGCACAGGCTCGAAGAGGGCCGGGGTCCCAGCGGCGCAACAAGGACCCCTGCGAGAGAGAGATCTCGCATTTCTTCAGTCAGCCGAGGCCGTTTGAGCCGGAGACCCGCTTGGGCGCCAGATGACACGATACGCGCGGAAGCGGCGCATACGGTCACAAAAGAGGCCTGATGGCTTCGCCTTGGCGGCTCAATGAAAGGCTCGCATGGAAGGAGCAAGCGTGTTCAAGCCATTCATCATCAATCCGCCCGTTTTCTTCGGATCCGTTATCATCATCTGCCTGTTCCTCTCGGTCGGCATCGTGATGCCCGAGCAGGCCGGCACGCTGTTTGGCGCGTTGCAGGCGAAGATTCTGGCTGGATTTGGCTGGTTTTACCTGCTGTCGGTAGGCATATTCCTCGCCACTGTGCTGCTGCTCTGCCTTGGAGACTTCGGCCGGCTCAAGCTGGGTCCGGACGATTCCACGCCGGACTTCCGGTTCTCGTCCTGGATCGCGATGCTGTTCGCGGCGGGCATGGGCATCGGCCTCATGTTCTACGCCGTCGGCGAACCCATCACCCACTTCATGCAGCCGCCCACCGCCGAACCGCGCTCCATCGCGGCGATGCGCGAGGCGATGTCGGTGACGTTCTTCCATTGGGGCATTCATGCCTGGGCCATTTATGCGGTGGTCGGCCTGTCCCTGGCCTATTTCGGCTATCGGTACAATCTGCCCCTGACCATCCGCTCCGGCCTCTATCCCCTGCTGAAAGAGCGCATCAACGGGCCAATCGGCCACGCCGTCGACATCTTCGCGATCGTGGGCACGATGTTCGGCATCGCCACCTCGCTCGGCCTCGGCGTGAGTCAGATCAATGCCGGGCTCAATTATCTCATCGGCCTGCCCGTCGGTCCCGAGGTCCAGTTGCCGCTGATCGCGGTCATCACCGGCCTCGCCACGGTCTCCGTCGTCACCGGCCTCGACAAGGGCGTGCGGATTCTGTCCGAGCTCAACCTCGCCGTCGCGATCCTGCTCATGCTCTTCGTGCTGGTGGTGGGGCCGACCGAGCTTCTGTTCCGCGACTTCGTACAGAATATCGGGCTTTATCTCGATACGCTCGTCCTTCGCACCTTCAACATCTACGCCTATCAGCCGACGCCCTGGATCGACGGCTGGACCCTGTTCTACTGGGCCTGGTGGATTTCCTGGTCGCCCTTTGTCGGCATGTTCATCGCCCGCATCTCGCGGGGCCGCACGGTGCGCGAGTTCGTGGTCGCGGTGCTCTTCATTCCGGCCGGCTTCACCTTTTTCTGGATGACCGTATTCGGCAACACCGCCATCTTCATCGATACGAGCGTGGCCGCCGGCGAACTCGGACGGGCCGTGGCGGCGGACGTCTCGGTCGGGCTGTTCCAGTTCTTCGAATATCTGCCGCTCCCCGCGGTCACCTCGACCCTTGCGATCATCCTGATCGCGGTATTCTTCGTCACGTCCTCGGATTCCGGCTCGCTCGTCGTCGATTCGATCGCGGCCGGCGGAGAGACGCAGACGACCACCGGGCAGCGTGTGTTCTGGTGTGCGCTCGAGGGCGCGGTCGCCGCCGGTCTGCTGCTGGCGGGCGGGCTGGGTGCGCTTCAGTCGGCCACCATCGCCAGCGCGCTGCCCTTCACCTTCGTTATGCTGGCCCTGGTCTGGGCGCTCGTCGTGGGCATGCGGGCCGATCTCGCCCAGCAGCGCGCGCAAGCCAGCCAGCCCTTCGCCGTGCCGAGCGCGCCGGCCTCCGGCGTCACCTGGCAAAGACGGCTCGCGCTGATTCTCCACGCGCCGACCCAGGCCGAGATCGCGCGGTTCATGGCTGCCGAGGTGCGCCCCGCTTTGGAGCAGGTGGCGAAGGAACTGACGCGCCGTGGACGTGTCGCGCAGGTGCAAGACGAGGACAATGGCGCCGTCGCGCTGCGCTCCCCGGCCGAGAACGTGCGCGATTTCGTTTATGGGGTCAGTGCCGTGGCCCACCGCCTGCCGACGGTTCTCACGGCAAGCGCCGGCAAGCCGGAATACCGCTACGAGGCCCGCACATATTTCTCCAGCGGCGGACGCGGCTATGATGTGATGGGCATGACGCCCGACCAGATCATCACCGACGTGCTGGTGCAGTTCGAACGGTATCTGCACCTCGTCCATTCGCCCGAAACGCAGCTCGTGCATACGGCCCCCGGGCACGAGGGGGAGGGATAGGTGCCGCGCCGATCGGCTTGCATCGCAACCCGATCGGATAAAGCGGCCCTAAGCGCGGCCGGTGCCGCCGGCGGCGGCCGGTGGGTGGAGGGAGAGGCAGGGCACCAGCCCGGCGGGGATCGGAATGCTCGCGGCATGGGTGCGCCCATGGGCGAGCAGTTTCGGCAGGACATGGGTGTGCGGCCCGTCCGGGCTGCGCCCGCCGGCCGGCGGGATCGGCTGGAACACCTCGATCCGCCCCAGTGCGGACACGAACACCCGGTGCGGCCCGTGCGCCAGGATGGCCCCGATCGGGCCGTCCGGCGCCAGAAGGGGCCGCCCCTCGGCCGCGCGCAGCGCCGCGATCAGATCCGGCGCGCGGGTGCGCACGCAGGCCTCGACGCTGGAGAGGCCGATGCCGAGATCGAACAGGAGGGCGCCGTCATCCTCGGCCCGCAAAGCGGCGGCATCCGGGCCGAGTTCCGTGATCGTGGTGCGCCCGGCGCGCTGCGCGTGGGCGGCGGGCAGGCAGGCGGCGGCGGCCGGGACGCGGCGCTCGGCATGGCGCGAGGGCATCGCATAATCGACGATCAATGTCTCGCCATGCGCCAGGACCCGGAGCCCGCCGCGCGCCGTGACGGCGGTGAGGGCGTCGGGCGCGACATCCAGACGGACCGGCTCGTCGGGCGCCCGCATGAATTCCGCGATGGCGCCGAAAATGCCGAGGCTCCAGCCGGTGCCGGCGTCCCGCACATGGCGGGCGAGGCGGGCGAAGGGCGTGTCGTCGGGAGAGATCATGTCCGGCTCCATGCTCAGGCGCCCGGCTCCCGCCGCCGCCAGGGAATGACATACAGCTCGCCGTCGCGCACGCCGCTCTCGACCGTGACGCCATAGGCGTCCAGGACGCGCCCGGCCGTGAGGACCTCGGCGGGCCGGCCCTCGGCGATGGCGCGGCCGGCCTTCAGCAGCAGCAGGCGGTCGCAGAAGCGCGCCGCGAGGGTGAGATCGTGCAGCACCACCACCACCGCCGCGCCGCCGCGCGCGGCGGCGCGCAGCGCCTCCATCATCTGGAGCTGGTGGGAGGGATCGAGCGCGGCCACCGGCTCGTCGGCGAGCAGGAGCGGCGCCTCCACCGCCAGCGCGCGGGCCAGCAGAACGCGGGCGCGCTCGCCGCCGGACAGCGTGCCCGCGGCCCGGCTGCGCAGGCCGAGCAGGTCCGCAGCTTCCAAAGCGCGCAGCACGGCGGCGTCGATCCGCGCCGCGCCGTGCGGCAGCCGGCCGAGCGCGACCACCTCCTCGACCGGCAGCGGCCAGTGGATCCGCCCGTCCTGCGCGAGATAGGCGACGCTGCGCCCGCGCGCGGCGGCGCCCAGATCCGCCAGCGGCTGCCCGTCATAGGTGACCGCTCCCGCCGCCAGCGGCGCGAGCCCGCACAGGGCCCGCAGCAAAGTGGTCTTGCCGGCGCCGTTGGGACCGATCAGCCCCAGCATCTCGCCGCCCCGCAGGTCGAGCGAGACCCCCGAGAGAAGGCGCGCGCCGCCCTGCACGATCGCGATGTCGCGGGCCGCGAGGATCATGCGTCCCCCGCCTTCAGCCGGCGCAGCAGCGCGAGGAAGAAGGGCGCGCCGATCAAGGCCGTCACCACCCCGAGCTTCAGTTCGGGCCGGGTCGGCACGAGCCGGACGGCGATGTCGGCCGAAAGCGTCAGCGCGGCGCCCGCCAGCCCGCTCGCCAGCAGCAGCCGGCCGGGGCGGTGCCCGACGAAGGGCCGCATGAGATGCGGCACGACCAGCCCGACAAAGCCGATCGCGCCCGCCACGGCGACGCTCGCGCCCACCGCCGCCGCGGTCCCGCCGATCACCAGCAGCCGGGCGCGGCGCAGCGAGACCCCGAGGCTCTCGGCGGTCTCCTCGCCGAGGGTCAGAGCATCCATCGCGCGCCCGGTCGCGAGCACCAGGGCGCAGCCGAGCGCCATGAAGGGCAGCGCCAGCGCGACGTGCAGCAGGCTGCGATCGGACAGCGAGCCCATCAGCCAGAACACCAGTTCGAGCGCGGCATAGGGGCTCGGGGCGAGGTTGAGGGCGAGCGCGGTCAGCGCCCCGGCGAGGCTGTTCACCGCGACGCCGGCGAGGATCAGCGTCGCGGTCCCGGCGCCGCGCCGCACGAGATGCAGCAGGACCGCGGTCGCCAGCCCCGCCCCGGCGAGCCCGCCGAGCGGCAGCGCCAAAGCAAAACGCGCGGAAAACCCGAAATAGAAGGCGACGACCGCCCCGAGCGCCGCCGCGCCCGACACCCCGACGAGGCCCGGATCGGCGAGCGGGTTGCGCATCAGCCCCTGCAGCGCCGCGCCGGTGAGGCCGAGGCTGAAGCCGACCGCCGCCCCGAGCACGGCGCGCGGCAGGCGCAGTTCGGCGAGGATCAAGGCGTCGAGCGAGCGCCGCCCCGCGAGAAGGTCGCGCAGCGCCGCGGCGACATCGAGCGGCGCAGCGCCGATCGCGACCGACGCCCCCATGAGCAGCAGGACCAGACCGGAGAGGGCGGCGACGAGGCGGGTCATTCGGGGCGGCCCGCTCGGGCCGCGAGCCGGCGCGCGGCCTCGGCCAGTTCCGGCCCGGCGCAGGCCCAGAGCCGCGTCGGCAGGCCGAGGGTGCGCCGGCCCGCCAGAGCGGGGTGATGGAGCAGCTCGTCCGCCAGCGAGGGCGGGGCGTCGGAGGCGGCATTGATCACCAGCAGATCGGGCTGCGCCGCGACCACCTCCTCCAGCGCCAATTGGCCCATCCGGTCGGACGCGAGCCGCGCCGCGAGATTGTCGAACCCGGCAAGGCCCAGGATCTCGTCCACCAGCGAGCCGCGCCCGGCGGTGAAGCCGTTGGGCCGCAGCACGATGGCGGTCGGGCGCTGCGGCGGGGCCGGCGGCAGGCCGGCGAAGGCCGCCTTCATCCCGGCGATCATCGCCGCGCCCCGCTCCGGCACACCGATCCGCTCCGCCACGCCGCGGATCTGGTCGTAGACCGCGGCGAGGCTGTCCGGTACGCCGAGTTCGAGGACCGGCAAACCGAGCCGCCGCAGCAGCGCGGTCGTGGTGCGGGTGGTGAAGGCGCCGACGATCACGAGGTCCGGCCGCAGCGCCACGATCTCCTCGGCGAGGCCGCGATTGACCGGAACGTCGCGGGCGCGGTCCGCGACGTTCGAGCTGCGCGGATCGCGCGCGAGATAGGTGACGGACGCCACCTGGTCGGGATCGGCGAGGCGCAGCACCAGTTCGTCCGCGCACAGATTGAGCGAGACGATGCGCATCGGCCGCGGCGCCTCCGCCTTGGCCGATGCGCCCGCGCACAGGCTCCCCAGCGCCGCCGCGAGGAGAAGGCCGGCGCCGCCGCGCATTGCGGCCCCGCCGGTCCCGGGCCAGGCGCCCGCGCGCCGCAGGAGATGCCGCATCGCCCGCCTCAATAGGTGAACTTGATCCCGCCATAGGCGCCGAAGCCCGGGGCGAGGAAGCCGTTGGGATTTTCGTAGGTCTGGTCGAACAGATTGTCGATCCGCCCGAACAGGGTCGCCGCCGGGCCGAGGGCATAATTGGCGGCGAGGTTCACCACGGTATAGCCGGGCTGGTCGATCGTCTCGCTGGAGAGCCGCACGATGTCCCACCAGGACGAGGCATAGATCAGGCTCGCCGACAGCGTGAGGGCGTCGGTCGGATTCCAGTCGGCGGTCACGCTCACCTTGGTGTTGGGCCGGCGGAGCGGCGTGCAGGAGGTCGGCGTCAGCGGCGCGCAGGCGGCGCCGAACGGTTCGCCCGGCGGCATATAGCCCACGACGTACGTGTAGGTGTAATCCAGCCGCAGCTTCAGCCGCTCGGTGACCGCGACCGCCAAGAAGGTCTCGGCGCCCTGCGTGGTGGCGCTGGAAATATTGACGTTCGCGTAGGTCACCGGGTCGTAGCTGATCAGATTGGTGATGTCGTTGTGGAAATAGGTGGCGCCGAAGGTCACCCGGCCGCCGAACACCTCCTGCGCGAAGCCGATGTCGTAGCCGGTGCTTTCCTCCGGCTTCAGATCGGCATTGCCATAATAGGGCGCGTAGAGCTGATAGAGCGAGGGCGCCTTGAAGCCGGTGCCGATGCTGCCGCGCAGCGTGGTGCCGGTCTCCGGGATGCGCAGGCCCGGCGCGAGGCGGAAGGTGGTGTGGTCGCCGAACGTGTCGTCGCTGTCATAGCGGACATTGGCGGCATAGAAGACGCGGTCGAACGTGCCCTGCCATTCGCCGTAGACGCCGGTGTCGCCGGTATTGGCGGAGAGATCGGTATAAGCGGTCGAGGACGTCATGCTTTCGTCGCGCCGCTCGATGCCGGCGAGCAGGGTCTGGCCCGCCGCGACCGCGAAGTTGGAGCGCAGATAATAGACCTGCCGGTCGCCGTCATACTGGCCGTTGACGCCGGAATTCGGCCCGGTGGTCGGGTTGGACGTATTCATCGCGCTCACCCCGAAGGTCGTGGCGAGCCGCCCGTCGAGCGCGGTCCACACCCCCTCGCCCTTGGTGAAGAACAGGCTGGCGCCGCTGGTCGAGCGCTGCGGCGCGGGGATGCCGGAATAGAACGGCGGAGGATAGATGTCGGGTGTGAAGGCGAGCTGGCTGTCGATGTAGCGGGCGACGAAATTGAACGCGAGCGCGTCCGTCATCTGCAGGTCGAGGCGGGTCGAATAGGTCCAGTTGTCGTAGGAATTGGGATGGATCGGGCTGCCCGGCGGGACGATGTTCGGCGGCGTCACCGGGATGTCGGTGGACGAAAAATGCGTGACGTTGAAGGAATAGGCCAGTTGCTCGGTCGCGCCGCTCACCGCCGCCGCCTGGTTGAAGGTGCCGAGCGCGCCGCCCTCGACGAAGCCGAAGACCTTCGGCGGCCCCTCGCCCTTCTTGGTGGTGACCGAGATGACGCCGCCGATCGCATCCGAGCCGTAGAGCCCGCTCTGCGGGCCGCGCAGCACCTCGACGCGCGCGAGATCGGTGGCGAGGAGCTGGCCGAAATCGAACGCGCCGTTGGGGGTGGAGGGATTGCCGGCGTCGATGCCGTCGATCAGCACCTTGACGTGGTTGGAATTGGTGCCGCGGATGAACACCGAGGTCTGGCCGCCCGGCCCGCCGGTCTGCACCACATTGAGGCCGGGCAGCGTCTGGAGCACCTGCGGGAGGGTGCGCAATTGCTGGCGGTCGATCTCCTCGGCGGTGACGACGCTGACCGAGGAGGCGATCCGGTCGGCCGGGGTGGGGATGCCGGTGGCGCTCACCACCATTTCGGGCAGGTCGATGCTCTGGGCCGTGTCGGCCGTCTGCGCCAGCGCGGCGGCGGAGATGCAGACGAGTGGGGTGGCGAGAAGCGTGGCGAGCCGGGAGGCGCGGAGGGAGGCGCGGAGGGGGGCGGGGAGAGACGCGGTTGGCGCGGGAAGGCCGGCGGCGCGCGCGGCGCCGGGAACAAGACAAGCGGAAACGGTCGGCATGAAAGCCTCGGCGGGACGAGTGGCACGTCACCGCGAACGAGGCCGCCTGGCGGCCGAACGGCCGCCGGGACTAACCACGATCAGGACACCCCGCCCGACGTGCTCGCGCGTGACCACGGCTGACGGCAGGTCTCCTGGCTCGCGGGTCACCATGCAATCGTCGCCTTCCCAGGCCGAGGCCCAGTGGCTGATGACGACGCACTCGCCGCTTACAGTTGCGGGGGCAGCCGCGGCATCGGGCACGATCCATTCCGGACCCCGCCCCCACCGCGTTCCCTTTTGATCCCGTGAAGGAACCGTCCCGCCGAGGCTAGGCGGTTCGGGTCGGCGGCGTCAACATGGATTTGGGCGCGCGGGGGATGGGGGATATTGCGGCGCTGCGCTTTCTCTACGGGCCGCGCTCCCTGGCTTTGGTCGGCGCTTGTGCCGCTACGATTGGTGTAACGGTGTCGCCGGTCTCGCAAAGGCGGTTCGTCTGGCGTGCGAACCGCCGCCTCCGCAGGCTTTGCCGCGCGCCGTCAAGGAAATCGATGCGCTGGCGGCAACCGGCACGAAGGCGATCCTGTGCCATGCCGGAGCGACTTTGCCAGTGCCCCCAGCCGCCCGCGGGCAAGGGATTGTCGACCCTTGAGAAGAACATGGCGCAGAGGGTCTGCCTGCTCGCGCGATGACCGTTCCTCCCCGAAACACCCAACAGAGCCCGCCGGCTTCCCTCCTGGGGGAAAGCGCAGAATCACCCCGAAGCTCACGAGGCATGCCTCAAAGCGGCGCAATACTCCATTTGGAGTATGTGGTCCTTTTGTGAGATCTGTATCTTCCTGCACAGACGTTTCAATTTGCCCTCATCTTGGAGCAGCGAAATGAGAAAGGCATTATACGGCCTCTGGCTTGCGCATGTCTGCTTGTCCATTACGATAATTTCGGCGCCAAGCTTGAGTTTTGCTCAAAATCTTCCCTGGCCCCCGAAAGGATATAAGGAAGTTTCCTATGAGACTGACTGGATCGGCGGGAGCGCGAGAGAGATACAGTGCGCTGGTTTTGCTGCAAAAAACTACCCAGGAAAAGCGTATCGCATAATTGATTCATGGGAAAAGACCAGCTGGGAAAATGAAATTTTAAGGATAGGGGCAAGATATAAATATGGATGCAAATTTATTGTAAAACTATAGTACCGTTTTTACAAAACCGAATATTAAGATATGGGCGCCCCATGAGACAATACATCGCGAGGGATGTAAGATTTACATCAATACCCAACATTGATCCATCGGACAGAAATATTATCGCCCGCTGGGCGGCTGTCGGCGATTACTTTTTGGTGCGCGGCGCGGCGGGCCTGGACCCGTATCAGAAGGTGGCTGATGGCCCCATCGGGCCGGAAATGCGCGGCTTCCTGCGAGACGGAACACCAATTTCAGGTGTAAATTTCGCGAGTCAGGATTATCTCTCATTGGCGAGCCATCCCGACATAGCAAAAGCCGCGATTGGCGCAATTGAGGCGGTCGGGGTCCATAGCGCTGGATCGGCGGCATTGATGGGCAACACATCGATGTCGGTCGCCCTTGAAAATCGCTTGGCTCGGTATCTCGGCTACGACGTCTGCACCCTGTTTCCAATTGGCTGGGCTGCTGGCTATGGCGTCATCAAGACCCTGATTCGGGAAACGGACCACGTTGTGATCGATGTCCTGGCGCATGCCTGCCTGCAGGAAGGCGCCAACGCGGCGACCGCCAATGTGCACCGTTTTCCCCACCTGTCGACCGACGGCGTGGAGAAAAGGCTCAAACGTATCCGGGAGAGCGATCCCAAGGCCGGCATTCTCGTCGTCACCGAAACCTTGTTCTCTATGGACAGCGATGTTCCGGACATCGCTGCCGTGCAGGCCCTCTGTAGACAATACGATGCCACGCTTCTGGTAGACTGCGCCCACGACCTCGGTGCCCTGGGCGAGAACGGACACGGCGTTCTGGGAAGCCAGGACATGGTCGGCAAGGTCGACATTCTAATGGGCGCCTTCTCCAAGACGTTCGCTTCGCCTGGTGGATTCGTCGCCTGCAATGATCTGGGTCTGAAGTTTGCCCTTCGGTCGAGTTGTGGCCCATCGACGTTCACCAATGCAATGACACCGATTCAGGCCGCGGTCATCGATGCGGCCTTGACCATCATTGAGAGTGCTGAAGGCAAAGGCCGTAGGTTTCGCTTGCTGTCCAATGCAACATCGCTGCGGAATCGGCTTTCCGACGCGGGTTTCAAGGTTATGGGGCAGCCAAGCCCGATCGTTCCGGTGGCTCTGGGGAACGCCTCGGTCTCCCGATTGATGACGAAGTATGCCGCCGAAATGGGCGGGATCGTCAACCTGGTCGAATTTCCCGCCGTGGCCCGCAACGCCTGCCGCTGGCGGATGCAGGTCATGGCGGATCATACGGATGAGCATATCCGGGCCATGACGAATATCGCCGTCCGGGCAAAAGACCACGCGCTCGCACACGAAGAAGAGCTGGATCGGTTCGATGCCGATACTTTGGTGATCTGATCTCGCTCAGAATTGATTGCAGCCTTTGCGCGGCCGAACGCGTGCTCCCGTGTGGCATGCAGGCCGCCCACATTCCATTCCCTTCGAGGCCGCGACTTTCAAACTCCCCGCCCCGCACAGCGGCTGTCTCCGGCGACTCCGCCCCCCTTTCACACCGCGAAACCCCACCCCCCATCGCGAAAACCACGCCCGAAAAGCGCCGTTTCAGCGCAGCCGTAACAGATGTCGGCCGGGTTCGGGCGTTTGATGCGCCTGTTCGGCCCGTCTTCGGGGCGGAACAGCGGGACTAAGGGGGCTGTTCCGGCGGGGTTTGCAGGCGGCGCGGTCCGCGATATCGTGAACCGGTGTTTCACAATACCGAAAATCGCCATGCGGACTGACACCCCGACCGAACCCGACGTCCTGGTCATCGGCTCCGGCGCGGGCGGCCTCGCCGCCGCTCTGTTCTGCGCCCGCAGCGGCCTCTCGGTCCAGGTGATCGAGAAGGACCGGGCGATCGGCGGCACCACCGCGATTTCCGGCGGCATGGTCTGGATCCCCGACAATCCCCTTATGGCGCGCCACGGCCGGCCGGACACGCCGGCGGCGGCGGCGCGCTATCTCGCGCACCTCGGCGTGCCCGACACCCCGCAGCTCCAGGCGGTTCTGGCGGCCGGCCCGGAGGCGATCGCGGCTTTGGAGGCCGGCGGCCTCGTCCGTTTCCGGCCGGTCCTGACCTATCCCGACTATTATCCCGATCTGCCCGGCGCCACCTTGGGCGGGCGGGTGCTCGAACCGCTGCCGTTCGACGGCGCCGCGCTCGGCCCCTGGTTCGCCCGGCTGAAGCCGCCGCTGCCGGCCTTCACGTTGCTCGGCGGCATGATGGTCGACCGCGCGGACATCCCGCATTTCCGCCGCGCCGGCCGCTCGCTGCCCGCTTTCCTGCGGGTCGCGCGGCTCACGCTGCGCCATGCCCGCCAGCGCCTCGCGCATCCCCGCGGCACCTCGCTCGTGCTCGGCAATGCTCTGGTGGCGCGGCTGCTCGCGGCCGTTCTGGCGGCCGGCGGGCGGGTCGAAACCGGCGTTTCGGCGCGCGCGCTCGTGCAGGCGGACGGCCGCGTGCGGGGCGTCGTCCTCGAAGACGGCCGGACCCTGCGGGCCCGGCGCGCCGTGGTGCTGGCGACCGGCGGCTTCCCCCACGATCCCGCCCGCATGGACCTGCTGCCGCCGGCCGCGCGGGGCCGCTCGGCGGCCGATCCCGGCGCCGGCGGCGACGGGCTGCGGCTCGGCGAAGCGGCCGGCGCCAGGGTGCGCGCGGGGCCGCACGGCAACGCCTTCTGGGTGCCGGTCTCGCTGCCGGACGGGGCCGGCGCGGGCCGCCCGCATCCCCACACCGTCACCGACCGCGGCAAGCCGGGCGTGATCGCGGTGGACCGCCATGGCCGCCGCTTCGCCAACGAGGCGCGCTCCTACCACCAGTTCGTCGAGGACATGCTCGCCGCCGAAGCCGCCGGGCCGACTTTGCCCTGCCACCTCGTCTGCGACGCGCATTTCCTGTGGACCTACGGCCTCGGCACGATCAAGCCGTTCGCGCTCTCGACCCGCGCCGAACGGCGCACCGGCTATCTCAAGCGCGGCGCGACCCTGGCGGCGCTGGCCGCCGCGATCGGCGTCGATCCGGCGGCGCTGCAGCGCACCGTGGCGGACTTCAATGCCGCCGCCGCTTCGGGGGCTGACCCGGCCTTCGGCCGCGGCGGCGACGCCTATCAGCGGGCGATGGGGGATGCGGCGGTGACGCCCAATCCCTGCGTCGCGCCGATCCTGCGGCCGCCTTTCTATGCCGTCGCGCTCCATCCCGGCACGCTCGGCACCGCCGCCGGGCTGGCGGTCGATCCGGCGGCCCGCGTGCTCGACGCCGCCGGCCGCCCGATCCCCGGCCTCTATGCCGCCGGCAACGACGCCGCCTCGGTGATGGGCGGGCGCTATCCCGGGCCGGGAATCACGCTCGGTCCGGCGCTCGCTTTCGCCTTCCTCGCGGCCCGCGCGATCGCCGCGGAGGGGCCGCCGGGTTGACGGCCTGGCGCAATGCGTTATTTCATAATGTGAAAGGCGCGGCGTCTGACCCGCCGCCCGAGGAGCTCCCATGCTGCGCCCCCCCGCCTCCCCCCCCGCCGACCCCGAACCCAAAACCGGCGGCGTCCAATCCCTGGAGCGGGCGTTCGGGATCCTGGAAGAGGTGGCGCGGCACCGTCAAGGGATCAGTCTCGCGGAGCTCGCCAAGGCGATCGGGCTCCACAACAGCACCACCTTCCATCTCGCCAAGACCATGGTGAGCCTCGGTTATCTGCGCCAGGAGCGGGACACCAAGCGCTATCACCTGGGCGGCATGGTGTTCAGCCTCGCGGCCAATGCGCTGAACGAGATCGAACTGGTCGGCGTCGCCACCCCGATCCTCGAACAGATCGCCCGCGACACCGGCGAGACCGCACATTTCGCCCTCCGCTCCGGCGACGACGTCGTCGTGGCGGCGCGAGCGCTCGGGCCGGGCGCCTTCCAATTGGTCGACCGGGCCGGCGGACTGCGCCCGGCGCACTGCACGGGCCTTGGAAAGGTGCTGCTCGCCGCGCTCACGCCGGAGGCCTTCGAGGCCTATCTGGCGACGGCCAAGCTCGATCCCTGGACGGCGAAATCGATCACCGACCCCGCGGAATTGCGCGCCGATATCGAGCGGGTCCGCAAGCACGGCGTCGCTTATGACGACGGGGAATTCGACACCGAGGTCCGGTGCATCGCCGTCCCCGTGCGCGACTTCACCGGCCGCACCATCGGCTCGCTCGGCATTTCCGGGCCGATCTGGCGCCTGACGCTGCAACGGGTCGAAGAGAAGCGCGCGATCCTGCTCCAGGCGGCCGACAAATTCTCCAGCGAACTCGGCCATCCCGGCGGGCGGTGAGACCTCAGCGCGCTTCGGCGAGCATGCAGGGGCGCGCATCCCGGTCCGCGGTCCACAGCTCGAACCCGTCCCCGGCCGGCACCGCGTTCAATGTCATCGGCGCGCCGTCGAACACCGGCCGCACCGAGCGGAAGGCGAAACGGACCGGAGCGCGGCCAAGCAGCCGCCCGGCGAGTTCGCACAGCAGGGTCGCCTGAAGCGGCCCGTGCACCACGAGGCCGGGATAGCCCTCCTCCGCGACGCAATAGGATCGATCGTAATGGATCCGGTGGCCATTGAAGGTCACGGCGGAATAGCGGAACAGCAGAACCGGCGAGGTCGCGATGCTCTCCTGGACTGCCGGCGCGCGCGGCGCCTCCGCCCGGCCGGCACCGCCGGGCGCGGCCTCCACACTGCGATAGACGAGGTCCTGCCGCTCGGTCAGGGCGCTGCCGCGCGCGGTGGCATAATCGTGCTCCACCGTGACGAAGCACAGCTTTCCGGTCCGCCCCGCCTTCACGGCGACGTCGGCGATGCGCGAGGTGCGCCGCACCCGGTCGCCGACCCGCAGTGGGTCGTGGAAGGTGAGCAGACCGCCCGCCCACATCCGGCGCGGCAGCGGGACCGGTGGCAGAAAGCCGCCACGTGCCGGATGGCCGTCGGGGCCGAGGCCGGCCGGGCGCACGGCGGGCGGCGCGAGGCACCAATGGGCGGTCAGAGTCGCCGCCTCCCCGTCGGCGGGATCGCCGGGCTCGCGGTCGAGGATCACCCGCATCTCGCGCACGGCGCGGGGGGTGATCAGATCGTCGGCCGTTTCGGTGCGGCCGATCCATTGGCGCAGATGGTCGAGGTCGAGAGCGGGCATGGGCGGCTCAATAGGAGCGGGGAAGGCCGAGCACATGCTCGGCGATGTGGCTGAGGATGAGATTGGTGGAAATCGGCGCCACCTGATAGAGCCGCGCCTCCCGGAACTTGCGCTCGACGTCGTAATCCTCGGCGAAGCCGAACCCGCCATGGGTCTGGACGCAGGCCTCCGCCGCCGCCCAGGACGCTTCGGAGGCGAGCATCTTGGCCATGTTCGCCTCGGCGCCGCAGGGCTTGCCGGCCTCGAACAGAGCGGCGGCGTCGCGCACCATCAGATCGGCGGCGCGCATCTGCGCATAGGCCCGCGCGATGGGAAACTGGATGCCCTGATTCTGGCCGATGGGCCGCCCGAACACCACCCGCTCGCGGGCATAGGCCGTCGCCTTCTCGATGAACCATTTCGCGTCGCCGATGCATTCTGCGGCGATCAGGATGCGCTCGGCATTCATGCCGGACAGCACATAGCGGAAACCCTTGCCCTCCTCGCCGACGAGGTTTTGGGCCGGCACCCGCACATCGTCGAAGAACACCTCGGTCGTGGCGTGGTTCATCATGGTTCGGATCGGGCGGATGGTGAGCCCGCCGGCCGCGCGCGCCTCGCGCATGTCGAGCAGGAAGATCGACAGGCCTTCGGTGCGCTTCGCCACCGCCTCGCGCGGCGTGGTGCGGGCGAGAAGCAGCATGAGATCGGAATGCTCGGCGCGGCTGGTCCAGATCTTCTGGCCGTTGACCACATAGACGTCGCCCTCGCGGCGCGCCGTGGTCTTGAGGGCGGTGGTGTCGGTGCCCGAGGTCGGCTCCGTCACGCCGAACGCCTGGAGGCGCAGGGCGCCGGAGGCGATGGCCGGCAGATACTGCACCTTCTGGGCAGGGCTGCCGTGCCGCAGCAACGCACCCATGATGTACATCTGCGCATGGCAGGCCGCGCCGTTGCAGCCGGAGCGCTGGATTTCCTCGAGAATCGCCGCTGCCCCCGACAAAGGCAGGCCGGCCCCGCCATAGGTTTCGGGGATCAGAGCGGCGAGAAAGCCGGACGCGGTCAAGGCATCGACAAAGGCCGTGGGATAGACCGCATCGCGATCCAGCGCCCGCCAATAAGGACCGGGAAAATCGGCGCACAGGCGCCGCACCGACGCGCGGATTTCGCCATAGGCGTCGTCCGCATCCATTGCTGAGGTCACGTCATCGCTCCCTAACGTTCTGCTCTTGGCGCCGCCGCTCCCGCATCGCCGCTTCGGGCCGGACGCGACGTGCACGCTGTGCCGCGGCGTGCCGCCGAGCGCCCTTATAACGGACGGCGCCGCGTCCGGAATGGCGTCAGCCGCGGCTGGACCGCAGCAGGTGCACCCGATGCGGCTGCGAGAGGCGGAAGCCGCCCGCGACCGGCACGCCGAACTGCGCGAGAAGGGCGCCGACCTGCGGCTTCTCGCGAACGGCGCGCGGGCCGCGCGCCGGATCGACCGCCACCGCCCGGGCAAGGAAGGCATCGACATCGGCGACGATGCGGGGATCGTCATAGTCCCCACTGGACACGGGCGACAGCAGGCCGGCGGAAACCGCCTGCGCGATCGCGGCCTGCGCGGCGGCGCGGATCGCGGTCTCGTCCTCGATCGGCAGCATCGTCTGGAAGGACGGCCCCTCCGCCAAAGGTTCGACGATCAGAACGGTTCCCCGCGCCACCCGCGCGGCTTCCGCCAAGGCCTGCGCCATGTCCTGCTCCGGCACGTGGTGGAGCGAATTGAGGAACACCACGCGGTCGAACTGCGCATCTGCAAACGGCAAAGTCTCCGCCGTCGCGCGCAGGAAGGTGGCCGCCGGCGCCCGGCGGCGGGCCGCCTCGAGCGCGGTCTCCTGCGGGTCGATGCCAGTGACGCGCGCACCCGCATCGCCGAGCGCACGGGCGAGCGCGCCGCCGCCGCAGCCGACATCGAGGATCGCCGCGTCGGCCACCGGCGCGAGCGCCGTGCGGACGACATCGAGGGTGGAAAGCTGCGGCCGCGCGCCTTCCGCACCGATCGGGGACAGATTCATGGGAATGCCGTTTCCATCTTCGCGGCACGTGCCGCGCCGCATCACTTTGCCCGCCGGCACCGCGGCGCGCAAACCGGGCAGACGGATGGCCGCCGGAGCCGCACGGGGCGTGGCCGCCTCAGTCGAACCGGCCGCGCGCGTCCACCGCCCACCGGGCGATGCCGCCGTCGGCGGCGACGACAAAAAGCCGGTCATGCAACGCTACGGTGGTGTCGCAATGGCTCGGAACCAGTTCGACCGTGTCGCCGACGGCGAGATCCAGCGGGCCGCCGTCGCGCCGCGCGAGCGTCCCGTGCTCGTCGCCGGCGAAGTCGAACACGAGGTCGTCCCGCCCCATCACGGCCGGCAGGCCGGAATCCGAGCTGATCGCCTTCCAGCCGGCATCGACGATGGCGCGGTCGGGACGTACGCGGCTGACCACCGTCGTCAGCACCGTGAGCGCGTTTGCGAAGGGCGGCGGTGCGCCGGCGCCGTCCCAATCGAGGCCGAGATAGCTCGTATCCATGAAGACGTAGCTGCCCGGCTGCAGCTCGGTCAGAAGATCCCCCGCAAGATCGAAGGCGAGGCTGCCGGTCCCCCCGCCGGTCAGGATTCCAACCGGAAGGCCCGCCGCCCGCACCGCATCGGCCGCCACGGTGAGGAGATCGGCCGCCCGCGCGATCGCCGCCTTGCGTTCGGCAAATCCGCCAATGCCCTGGGCGCGGCCCTGATAGCCCTGGAGGCCGGCGAAGCGCAGCGCCGGAAAGGCGCCGATGAAGGCCGCGAGATGCGCCGCCGCCGGACCCGGGGCGACACCGCAGCGGTCCTGTCCGACATTGACCTCGACCAGCGTCTCCAGCACCACGCCCGCAGCCGCGGCGGCCGCGGCATAAGCAGCGATGCAGGCCTCGCTGTCGGCGACGGCGATCACCCGCGCCCGGGTCGCGAGCGCGGCGAGGCGGCGCGGCTTGCCCGCCCCGACCACCGGCGTTGTGATCAGAAGGTCGGCAATGCCGTGATCCGCCATCGCCTCGGCCTCCGAGAGCTTGGCGCAGGACACGCCGACCGCCCCCGCCGCGATCTGCCGGCGGGCAATCTCGGCGCATTTGTGGGTCTTTACGTGCGGGCGCAGACGCTGGCGGCGGCCCGCGCACGCCGCGGCCATAGCGGCGATATTGGCGTCGAGACCACGGGCGTCGACCAGCAAGGCCGGCGTGCCGATCTCCTCAGACAGGGATCGGCCTGCCTTCGGCAGCGGTCCAGCCGGGACGTTCATAGACAATCTGGCCTCCAACCATGGTCATCAATGCATGGATTTCCGGGATGCGCGCCTCCGCGACGCTGAGCGGGTCCGCGCTCAGAACCGCGAGGTCGGCCACCATGCCCGGCGCGAGAGCGCCCTTGACGTCCTCCTCGAAGGACAGGCGGGCGCCGTTCACGGTCGCGCAGCGCAGCGCCTCGCGGCGGGTGATCGCCTGGTCCGGCACCACCGTCTCCTCGCTGTAGAGGCTGGTGCGCGACACCGCCTGCCAGACCGGCCAGAACAGCGAGGTCGGCACATTGTCGGTGGCGAGGGCGACGGTGACGCCGGCATCGATGAGGTCCCGCAACGGAACGATCTCGCGGTGACGCTCGGGCGGAAGGCGCCCCTTCAGGAGATGGCCCTCCTTGTAGACGTAGCGGTTCGTGTGGGTGGTGATCACCAGCCCCATGCGTGCGATCCGCTCGATGTCGCGCGGGCTCAGGGTGGAGATGTGGCCGAGAATCCAGCGCCGCCCGGCAAGCGGGATTTCCCGGTCGACCTCCTCCAGAAGGTCGATCATGTTCGGCCAGATCGCGATCGCACGGATGTCGTTGCGGGCACAGGCCAGAAGGATCGCTTTGGCGCGCTCGCGGTCGACGGCGGTGTCGTAATTGAACCCGGCCCAGCCGGTATAAGGCAGCGCCTCGGCCCGCAGCGCATTGTTCAGTGTCGGCTCGATATCGACGAACAGGCCGGCGACGCGCAGCATGCCGTCGCCGAGCGCGGGCTCGCCGAGCGCCCATCCGAACGCCTCGAGGAAGGCATCGGGATCGACCGGGCCGATTGCCCGCCAGTTCGGGCTGACGACGAGGGACGTGCGCATGGTGAGCGTGCCGGCGCGATGCGCGTCCTTATAGGCGCGGATCAGTTCGCTCGCCGCGCCGTGCTCCTCGAAAATGCTGGTGGTGCCGACCGCATGATAGGCCCGCGCCCCGGCCGGGATCGCGGCGACACGGTCGGCATGGCTGAAGCCGGGGATCTGCCGGAAGTACAGGAGTTCCGCGATCGGCTGCAGCTCCCATTCCCGGAAGATGCCGGTGGGCTCGCCCGCGGAATCGGTCTCGATCTCCATCTGCGCGCTCGGCGAGCGGGTGTCGCGGCTGATGCCGGCGCGGGCCAGAGCCAGCGAGTTGACGCAGGTGACGAGCGGCGTGGTGTGGCGCCAGAAGCCCCAGATCGGGCGGATGAAGACGGGATTGTGCGGCGCTGCCGCGTCGAGGTCGTGGCGGGTCGGCCAGCGGCCTTCGGCGAGACTTTCCGGGACGTTCCAATAATAAGGCGGATCGCCGATCGGCATGGTGACGATCCACTCGCCCGGCCGCTTGCCGCGGGCGAGATCGGCGATGCGGTCCTTGATGTCGGCGATCGACCGGGCACCCTCGAGGCTCGGATAGACCCGTTTCAGCCCCTCGCGATCCATATGAGCATGGCCGTCGACGAGGCCCGGCATCACCGCAGCGCCACCGAGATCGAGGATGCGGGTGCTCGGGCCGGCGAACGCCGCGGCCTCTTCATAGCTGCCGGCCGCGAGGATTCGGCCGCCGCCGACCGCCAGCGTATCGACGATGCGGTCCGCCGCGTCGAACGTCAGGATGCGGCCGTTGTGCAGGATCAGGTCGGCGGGGGACGCAGCGGACATTCCAAACCTCACAGAGCGAGCGCGAAGGCTTCGCGGCGATCGTCCGCGACTGCCGTGAGGCGCCCCTCGGCATCGCGCATCACCGCCTCGACCGAGCCGAAGAAGGGCGAATTGTCCGCGCCGCGCCCGACGGCGAGCCCCAGCCCGGCAAGCCCGTCCAGCGTCGCCTGCGGCATCGCCGCCTCGACGACGCTCGCGCCCGTCAGATCCATGCTCCAGCGCGGCAGGGCGGCCGCCGCCGCGAGCGAAAGGCCGTGGTCGGTCATCGCCTGGAGCACCTGGGTCAGGGTGAGCGTCTGGCCCGGCCCGCCGGGGGTGAGGAGAACATGGCGCAGGCGGCCTTCGTCGAAGGTCATGCAGGGATTCAACGTATGGGCCGGCCGCTTGCCCGGCGCGATCCGGTTGGGGTGGCCGGCGCGGGTGGTGAAGCCGATCATCCGGTCGTTGAGCAGGATGCCGGTTGCGGCATCGGCGACGGCCGCGCCATAGACCATGAACACGCTCTGGACGATGGCGGCGGCATTGCCGGCGGCGTCGGCGACAGCGACGACGGAGGTGCCGCCTTTATTGTCGGCTCCGGCCGCCATCTCGTCGGCGAAGCCGGCACGCAGCGCGGCGAGGTTGGGGGCGGCGAGCGGATCGTCGTCGCGCCCGCCGTCCGCGACCCAGGGCGCCCCCATGGCGAACGCCGCATGGGCGGCCCGGATCAGCGCCGCGAAACGGTCCGGCGCGAGCGGATCGAAATCGTCGAGCCGCCGGCTCTCCAGCGCCGCCAGTTGGAGCAGCATGTAGAGGCCGTAGGAATTGGGCGGCATCGCCTTGACTTCAAGGCCGCGGAAACGCGCCGCCAAAGGCGCGACCCATTCCGCGGAACAGGCGGCGAGGTCGTCGCGCGTCATCCAGCCGCCGCGTGCCCGGACGCAGGCGGCGAGCGCGGCCGCCGTCTCGCCGGTATAGAAATCTCGGGCGCCGGCCTTTGCCAGGCGCTCCAGGGTCGCGGCGAGCGCGGGCTGGCGCAGCAGCGCGCCGGGCGTCGCGGCCCCGCCGTCGAGGAACAGGCGCGCGGCGCCGGGGTCCGTCGCCAGCGCCGGAAAATAGAGGCGGGTTGCGGCGGCGAGATAGGGACTGACGGCGAACCCGTCCTGCGCCACAGCGATCGCCCGGGTGAACAGTTCGGCCCAGGGCCGGCGGCCGAACCGGGCATGCATCAGGTCCCAGCCCGCGACCACACCCGGCACGGTCGCCGACCGCGCGCCATGGATCGGGATGGTCTCGCCGAAGGCGTCCGGATCGGTGGCCTGCGGCGCGCGGCCCGAGGCGTTGATGCCGAAGGTGCGCCCGGACTTTGCCTCGTGGACCATGATGAAGGCGTCGCCGCCGAGCGAGCAGGCCTGGGGCTGCACCACTGTCAGCACGCTGGCACAGGCGAGCGCGGCATCGACCACGCCGCCGCCCTGTGCGAGCATCTCCCATCCCGCCACCGCGGCGGCGGGATGGCTGCACGAAATCGCGGCGACGCCGCCGGTGAGGGCGCGGAGCCGGCTCATAGGCCGGCTTCCTTGCGCCAGCGGAACAGATGACGCTCGGCCGGGCGGATCACGACGCTCTCGATCAAGGCGATGGTGGCGATCAGGATGACGGACCAGGCGATGACATGGCTCATCTGCAGGAGGTCGGCGGCGCGCACGATCATGAAGCCGACGCCATAAGAGGAGCCCAACGCTTCCGCGACCAGGCTGACCCGCGAGCCGAATCCGAAGGCGAGGCGTGCGCCGGAGAAGAAGTCCGGCAGCACGGCCGGCAGATAGACTTTCGCCAGCACCTTGTGCTTCGGCATATGGACCGAGGAGGCCAGTTCCAGCCAGTCGGCATTCACGTTCTTGGTGCCCTGCCAGACATTGGTGATGATCAGCGGCAAACCGGTCGTCAGCACGACGAAGATCGGCGTGGCGTCGGACAGGCCGAACCACACCACCGCCATCAGCGACCAGATGGCGGACGACACCGAATTCATCACCGGCAGGACCGGACTGAAGAAGGTCCCGAGACGGCGCGACGAACCGAGCAGCAGCCCGATCGGAACCCCGATCGCCGCGGCCAGGAGAAAGCCCACGACGATGCGGTAGAGCGTGGCGCCGAGATGGCCCCAGACCACGCCGGTGGTGAACAAGTGCTCGATCGCCGCCCAGGTCGCCGCCGGGCGCGGAAAGACATAAGACGGCACACCGCTGGCCGCGATCTGCCAGAGCAGCAGAAACCCGCCGGCCAGAGCGATCCGCTGGATGACCAGCGGAACGCCCTTGGCCGGCTTGCGGGGCGGTGGGACGGCAACGTCGGTCACTTGGCCGATCCCATGAGGGCCTTGGCCTTCTGATAGGGTTCGGGCAGGAAGACGTCGCGCGTCACCGTGCCGGGGAAATTGTCCTCGGCCTTGAAGACCTCCGCCATCTGCAGCAGGGACTGGATGTCGGCCTCCTCCAGCGAGGCGAAATAGTTCGATGTCCAGGCGGAGGCGTAGGCCGTCGCTTCCGCATCATTCATGTTGAGGCGCGTCTTCAGGATCGCCGCGACGTCGGCCTGGTGGGCGGCGCCCCACTTCACCGCCTTCATCAAGGCCAGCATGAATTTCACGGTGACCTCGGGATTCTTCTCGTTGAAGGCGGAATCGACCACGGCGACGCCGAGCACCGGCGGGGAATCCGCTTTGATCAGCTTCTTCCATTCCTGCGGCACGGTGCCGATCACGCGGACCTTCGCGGCGGGGCCGAGCTGGCGCAGCGTGATGGTGCGCATGAGGGCCGCCTGGATCTCGCCCCGCTGCATGAAGGTGAGGAGCTGCGCCTCGCCCGATGGCACTTGCTGGAAATCCTTGTCGGTCATTCCGTAATTGCGCTTCAGAATGGTCGCGACGAGGGCGTAGGCGGTGCTGCCCGGCGGGGTCGATCCGATCCGCTTGCCCTTCAGATCGGCGAGCGTCTTGATCGGCGAATCCTCGGGGACCACGAAGTTCGCGTCCGCGACGATGTCGGAGGCGATGATCTTGGCGGGCACCCCTTCCGCGCCGAGGCGCAGGCTCGGCACCGTGCCGCCGGCAACCGCGATGTCGATCGATTTCGAGATCAAGGCGCGGTTCACCTCGGCGAGCTTGGTGAATTGCACCCAGGACGGCTTCAGCCCCTCCTTTTCGAGGAACTTCCCATCCTCCAGCACGAAGCCGAGACCGGCCGAAACACCGCTGGCCCAATAGCCGACGCGAACCTCCTGGGCCGCGGCGAAGCCGGGAGCGAGAATGATGGCGACCGCCGCCGCAAGCGCCTTGATCCTGTGCATGTGATGTTCCCCTTTTTATGAGCCGATGAGGCTCTTGAGCCTGGAGACCACGGCCGCGCCCTCCGGCCCCGCAGTGTCGCGGGGACGCGGAAGATCGACGTCGAGCACGGTGGAGATGCGCCCCGGGCGGGGCTGGAGCACGATCACCCGGTCGGCGAGCGCCACCGCCTCGTCGACATCGTGGGTGACGAACAGGATCGACATGCCGAACAGGCCTTTGAGCCGGAGCAGTTCGCCGTGCATCTGGCTGCGCGTCATCGCATCGAGCCGGCCGAACGGCTCGTCCATCAGGAGCACGGGGGGATCGAGGACCAGCGACCGGGCGAGCGCGACGCGCGAACGCATGCCGCCGGACAATTGGTGCGGATAGCTCGCCTCGAACCCGGCGAGGCCGACCAGAGCCAGGGCCTCGCGGGCCCGGCGGTCGCGCTCTGAGCGCAGCACGCTCCCGGCCTCCAGACTGAAGGTGACATTGCGCAGCGCGGTGCGCCACGGCAGCAGCCGGTCCTCCTGGAACACGTAGCCGAGCGCGGTGGAGCCGTCTTTGCCCGGCGTCTTGCCAAAGACGGTGACCGTCCCGTGATCGGCGGATTGGATGCCGGCGACGATGTTCAGCAGCGTGCTCTTGCCGCATCCCGACGGACCGACCAGCGCGAGGACTTCGCCGGCATAGAGGTCGAGCCCGATGTCCTTCAGCGCGACGAGGTGGCCGGCATTGCCCTCGAACGCCTTCGTCACCCCGGACAGCGAGATGACGGTTTCACGGGCGCCGGCAGCCATCATCGCCCCGCGCCCGCGGCATGCGGAAGATCCTCCGCAAACAGTTCCTTCACCGTCGAGGGGAATTCGCCGAGCACGGTGCGCATCGCGGTTTCGGCGGCGAGCGGGTCGCGCGCCGCGACCGCGTCGGCGACCTTCAGATGGAGATCGACTTCCTTGCGCACGGCGTCTGCCGGCCGCCGCGGCAGCGCGTAATGCCAGAAGCGCAGCGCGCTGTTGTGCAGGGTCAGGATGCAGTGGGCGAGCCAGCGGTTCTGCGCGGCGGTGGCGAGCGCGCCGTGGAAGGCTCGATCGAAACGGATGATGGCGCGCCAGTCCTGATCCTGGATCGCCCGCTCGGCGTCGCGATAGGCGTTCTTCAGCGCCGCGATATCGGCGGGGCGGGCATTCTGCGCCGCGAGCGTCGCGCATTGGCCTTCGAGCTGGATGCGCAGCCGGAACACCTGCTGCAATTCCACGAAGCCGGGCGCCGCGACGAAGGAGCCGAGGCGGGGCCGACGATCGATCAGCCCTTCGAGGGCGAGCCGGTAGAGCGCGTCGCGCACCCCGGCCCGCCCGGCGGCATACGCGTCGGCCAACGTAACCTCGTCGATCTGTGCGCCGGGGCGCAGCTCGCCGCAGATGATGTCCAGCAGGATCTGCTCATAGACGCCGTCCCGCTTCAGGTCGGCGTCTGACCCCTCGTGAAACGTCAGAGATGGCGGCGTCATGCGTGCTCCGTGAAATGTTACGATATGACTATCGTGATCGATCTCGTGTGGCAACCACTTCAATCGAAGGTCGGCACCCCGAAGAGCGGGAGGCGTGCGCCTGCCGCCCGGGCGCGGCGGATTGGCGCGTCGCGACCGCCTGAAAAGACTGGCCGAGGGAAACCCCCACGACCGGCGGGCCCCATGGGGCGGAAGAGGCCGGGAGCATTTTCGCCGCAGCGCGCCATGACGGGGCCATCGGATTGGGGTACAGGGGACGATCCCGGTTTCGCGCTGGGCAAAACCCTTTCCCGAGTGGCGAACCGCCCGAGAGCCCCGCGACGCATGCCCCGGCTTCCCCGAACCATTTCCGAGCCGTTCCTCGGCACCCGTTTGAAGACCGAAGTCCTGGAGATCGCGCGGGCGCATGCCGGCCGGGACACGGAGCTGAAGCGGGCGGTGATCGGCCGTCTCAAGCAGGAAATGGCCGCCGTGCGCGCCGAAGCGGAGCGGCTCTTACTGGAGGAAGGGTGCGGGCGCTGCTGCTCGCAGCGTCTCTCCGCCTTTCAGGACGCGGTGATCGCCGCCGCGCACGCGGTCGCGACCACGATCCTCTATCCCGTCGACAAGCCATCGCGCGCCGAGCGCATGGCGATCGCCGCGGTCGGCGGCTACGGACGCGGCATGATGGCGCCGGGATCCGACACCGACATCCTGTTCGTCCTGCCCTACAAGCAGACCGCCTGGGGCGAGAGCGTCGCCGAGGCGATCCTCTATCTGTTGTGGGATCTCGGGCTGAAGGTCGGCCACGCCACCCGCTCGGTCGACGAGTGCGTGCGGCAGGCGCGCGCCGACATCACCATCCGCACCTCGATCCTCGAAGCCCGCTTCCTGGTGGGCGATCAGGAATTGTTCGAGGAACTGGAGCACCGCTTCGACACCGAAGTGGTCGAGGGCACCGCCGCCGAATTCGTCGCCGCCAAGATGGCCGAGCGCGAGGAGCGCCTGCGCAAAGCGGGCCAGTCGCGCTATCTGGTCGAGCCGAACGTCAAGGACGGCAAAGGCGGGCTGCGCGATTTGCACACGCTGTTCTGGATCGCCAAATACGTCTATCGCGTGCGCTCGACCGGCGAACTCGTCGCCAAAGGCGTGTTCACGCGCGAAGAGGTGCGCCTGTTCACACGCTGCGAGGATTTCCTCTGGTCGGTGCGCTGCCACCTGCACTTCCTGACCGGCCGGCCGGAAGAACGGCTGTCCTTCGACGTCCAGCGCGAGATGGCGGAGCGGCTCGGCTATACCGAGCATCCCGGCCAGCGCGACGTCGAGCGCTTCATGAAGCATTATTTCCTGGTGGCGAAGGACGTCGGCGATCTGACCGCGATCCTGTCCGCCGCCCTCGAAGCCCGCCACGACAAGCCGGTGCCCGGCCTCAAGGGCATGGTGGAGCGGCTGCGCAGCGGCACGCGCCGCACCAAGCTGAAGGACAGCGCGGACTTCATCATCGACCATGAGCGCCTGAACGTCGCCGACGATCAGGCCTTCGCCCGCGCGCCGATCAACCTCATCCGCATGTTCCACATCGCGGACAAGCGCGACCTCGCCTTCCACCCCGACGCGATGCGCCTCGCCGCCCGCTCGCTGAGCCTGATCGACGCCGGGCTGCGCGACGATCCCGAGGCGAACCGCCTCTTCATGGATGTCCTGTGCTCGAAGAACGCGCCGGAAACCGTGCTGCGCCGGATGAACGAGGTCGGCGTGCTCGGCCGCTTCGTGCCGGAATTCGGCCGGGTCGTCGCGATGATGCAGTTCAACATGTACCAC
This sequence comes from Aquabacter spiritensis, assembly GCF_004346185.1. Taxonomy (GTDB): domain Bacteria; phylum Pseudomonadota; class Alphaproteobacteria; order Rhizobiales; family Xanthobacteraceae; genus Aquabacter; species Aquabacter spiritensis. The sequence continues at coordinate 220,963 of NZ_SMAI01000007.1, forward strand.
CATTACACGGTGGACGAGCATCTGCTGCGCTGCATCGGCATCCTCTCGGAGGTCGAGCGCCGCACCAATCCCGAGAACGGGCTCGCCAATGAACTGATGCCCGGCATCAAGCAGCGCAATCTGCTCTATGTCGCGCTTCTGTTGCACGACATCGCCAAGGGGCGGCCCGAGGACCATTCAATCGCCGGCGCGCGCATGGCGCGGCGGCTGTGCCCGCGCTTCGGCCTGACGGCGGCCGAGACCGAGACCGTCGCCTGGCTGGTCGAGCAGCACCTCGTCATGTCGACGGTCGCCCAGTCGCGCGACCTGTCGGACCGCAAGACGATCGAGAATTTCGCCGCGGTCGTGCAGAATCTCGACCGGATGAAGATGCTGCTGGTGCTGACCACCGCCGACATCCGCGCGGTGGGGCCGGGCGTGTGGAACGGCTGGAAAGCCCAGCTTCTCAAGACGCTCTATTACGAGACCGAGCCGGTGCTCACCGGCGGCTTCTCCGAGGTCGATCGCGGCAAGCGTGTCCAGGTCGCCCAGGCCCAGTTGCGCCACGCCCTCGCCGACTGGACCGATGCGGACTTCGCCGGCTATGCGGCGCGCCATTACCCGCCTTATTGGCTGCGGACCGACCTCGACACCAAGCTGCGCCATGCCCGCTTCGTCGCCGAGACCGAGGCGCAGGGCGCCGCGCTCGCCACCCGCGCCGACCTCGAGACCGGCCGCGGCATCACGGAACTGACCGTGCTCGCGCCCGATCATCCCAAGCTGCTCTCGGTGATCGCCGGGGCCTGCGCCGCCACCGGCGCCAACATCGTCGACGCGCAGATCTCGACCACCACGGACGGGCTCGCGCTCGACACGATCGCGCTGCGCCGCGCCTTCGACCGGGACGACGACGAGCAGCGCCGCGCCCAGAAGGTGCGCGACGCGATCGAGCATGCCCTGACCGGCGAGGTGCGCCTGCCGGACGTGATCGCCCGCAAGCTGCCGAAGGGGCGCCGCACCTTCTCGGTGGAGCCGGAGGTCACCGTCAACAATGCCTGGTCGAACCGCCACACCGTGGTCGAAGTGTCGGGGCTCGACCGGCCCGGCCTGCTGTTCGAGCTGACGACGACCTTGTCCCGGCTCAATCTCAACATCGCCTCGGCGCATGTCGCGACCTTCGGCGAGCGGGCGGTGGACGTGTTCTACGTCACCGATCTGATGGGCGCGAAGATCACCGGCGCGGCGCGCCAGTCGGCGATCCGGCGCGCTCTGATCTCGGTGTTCGAGGGAACGTTCGACGAAGAGGAGCCGCCGCGCCGCCTGCGGGCCTGAGCGGCGCCGGCCTCACACCCAGCCGGGGGTATCGAGCGGACGCGGGGGCGCCTCGTAGGTCACGATGCTGGCAAGGTCCGGCCCCTGGAGCGGGGCCGCCATCGGACAGGCGACGCCCGGCATCACCTTGACGTCGAACAATTCCCGGATCGCGCCGTCGAGGCGGATCCATTCGACGATGTCGCCGGTGGCGAGATTGATGATCTGCACGCCGCACCAGGGCTGGCCACCCTTTTTGGCGATTTCATCCTCCAGCGGCAGACCTTTGAAGTTCAGGTTGCGCGGCAAAGAGAGGGTCACGATGGCGTGGCCGGCGTGGAAGTCGAGCCCACGCATGAAGCCGGGGCAGAAGGCGACATCCTCCCGCGCGCCGGTCGCCCGGTCGATCCGCACGAGATAGCCGCGGCCGGAATCGAGCACGTAGAGGGCGCCGTTATGCAGCCGCGGCGAATGCGGCATGGAGAAGCCCTCCGCCACCACGGCATCGTCGTCGACCGCGATCACCACGCCGCCGCCGACGCGGCTCTCGCGCCAGCCATCGACGACGTCGGAGCGGCTGACCGCCGTCACGTAGCGCACTTTACCGCCCTCGAGGCACAGGCCGTTGAGGTGGCAGCGATCCTCGCCGGCGAGGCGGGAGACGAATTTCGGCTTCCACAGCGGCCGGAAGGAATGGGTCAGGCTGAAGGTCGACAGGCAGGAGAATTTGGTGTTGACGAACACCACCCGCCCGTCCGCCTCCACCACCAGTTCATGGGCGTCGACATCGCCGGTGATCCGCGCCGCGCGGGGAATGAACAGCCGGTCGAAATGCTCGTTCGCCCGCTCGTTCTCCCCGAGCACGTTCTCAAGCCGCCAGATCTGCACCATGGAGGCGAGGAACAGCCGGCCCGGCTCGTACCAAAGCCCCATGGCGCGCTGGAAATCGCGCTGGTGGAACGACACCGCGCCGTCGCCGATCCGACCGATCAGGAACAATTGCCCGGTCTGATAGGAGGAGAAGGCGAGGCTGAGCTGGTGCTGGGCGAGCCAGCCCGAGAAACCGCGCGAACAGGTGATGTCGGTGGCACCGAGCGGCGCCTGCGCCGCAACCGAAGCCTCCGGGGCGGGGGCGGGATCCGCCTCCGCCGCCGGAGCGGAAAGTGTGCTCATCAAAAATGGACCGCCATTCGTGCCATACCGGCCTGGGAGACATAATTGTCGCCCACGCTGAGCCCATAGTCGAGCTTGACCTCGAAATTCTTGGCGGTCAGCGCCTGAATGCCGATGTCGAAATTGGCGAGCACGCTCGGCATGTAGGTGACGGTGTCGAACGTGCCGCTGCCGAGCGGCGCGCCGATGAACGCGGCGGTCGTGGTCCAGCTGTCGTTCGAGGCGAAAGAGGCCCCGAGCGTCGCATAAGGCCGCAGCACCGTGCCGTCCGCGAGGTCGAACCGGCCGCCGAGTTCGAGCGCCGGACTGACGATGAACGTGGTCTGGCTCGACCCGTTGATCGCCAGCTCCGCGCCGCTGGTGCCGTTCTCGATGTAAGACGGAACGTTCACGTAGGACACGTCGAAATCGACATAGGGCCGCAGATACCAGTCCTTGTACGGCATGTCGTAGGCGACCCGGAAGCGGCCGGTGACATTGTAGGTGTCCGACGAGCTGTCGGGCGAGGCGGCGAGGCCGGCGATCAGCCGCTCGCTGTCATAGTTCATATATCCGAAGTCCGCGGCGACGGCGAACAGCCAGGGGCCGGTCTGGTATTTCAGCGCGGCGCTGACGTCGAAGCCGGCGCCGGAGCTCCAGCTGCTGTTGCCCGCCCCGGTGGTCCAGCTCTCCTGATAGGCGACCGAGAAGGCGGTGAACCAGTTCGGCGCCACCTGGACCTGCACCCCGGTCTGCGCGGTGAGCGTGTCGGCGGTGAAGCCCTGATAGGAATTGGTGCTGGTCTGGGTGGTGCGGCCGAAGATCAGCCGCGCCCAGGCGCACTGGTCCTCGACCACCAGGGTCGTGCTGTCGGCGAAGACCGGGCAGCTCATGGTGCGGTTGAGCACGGCGCGGCTTTCCGAGGTGCGGGTCGAGGCGGTCGAGCCCAGCAATTCGGGGGACAGGTCGTTCAACGCCGCCTGATATTGGGCGACGTTGGAGACCCCCGCCAGCGAGGTGAAGACCGGCGTGAGCGCGGCGCTGCCGCCCGCATTCCAGGCCGCCTGGAGATGGCTGGCCGTGGATTGCTGGTTGCCGGACAGGCCCGCGCCGGCCGGGGCGAAGTTCGCCTGGGTCTGGGCGAGCAGCGTGTTCGCCCCGTTCATCGTTCCGGGCACGAGCTGCCATTGGAAGATGAAGGAATTGTCGTTCGCATAAGCCTGACTGGTGGAGATGGTGCTCGCCTGGAGCAGAGTGAAGGTGGTGTTGGGCACCACAGACAGCGGGTTCACCTGGATCGTCGGGCCGGTGATGCTGCCCGCCGCGACCACGAGGTCGGAGGTCAGGCTGACGCCGTCGAGATCCATGAGGAAGATGTTGGTCGGTATCGTGGCGATGCTGCCGCTGAAGGTCGAGGTGCCGATCGTGCCGAGGCCGAAGGGCGAGACCGTGCCGGCGATCTGCGCCGCGCCGGTGCCGACCTGGACGGTCGCGCCGGAATTGAACAGGCCGCCCGACTGGACCGTGAACCCGGACGCGGTGCCGAGCACCACGCTGCCGGACAGCGTGCCGCCGACAGTCACGGAGACCGGAGCGCCGGTGGCGCCGGAGATCGCCGTGCCACTGAGCGCCGACAGGCTGGCCCCGGATTCGATCGCGATGGTGGTCGGCACATTGCCGGCCACCGTGATGCCGCTGCCGGTGCCTGAGCCGCCGGTCACGGTCGCGCCGCTCTTCAGATCGACCAGATTGGCGATCGGATTTTCCGTCGCCCAGCCATAGACATTGATGCCCGGCGAACCCGAGCCGCTGGCGGTGATGGTGCCGCCGACGGTGAGCACGATGCCGCCGCCGGAGCCCGATCCGCCGGCGCTGCTGGCGACCGCGGTCGTGCCGGACTGCGAAACGCCGCCGCCGCCGCCGACCGACTGCACGTCGATGCCCGCCGCGCCCGATCCGGTGGTGGTGATCGTGCCGTTCACCGTCGCGAGCACCGGCGCGCCGTCGCCGGTGCCGCCGCCGGTGCCGGTCGTGGTGGTGGTCGAGCCGAACACCGTCGTCGAGAAGTCGCCGGCAACGCCGCCGCCGCCGCCGATCGACTGGAGCAGCACGCCGTGCGCGCCCGAGCCCGTGGTCGAGATGGTGCCGTCCAAGGTGAAGGTCACCGTGCCGCCATTGCCGCCGCCGCCGCCCGCCCCGGCGAAGGAGATTCCGGCCAAAGCGCTCGCCGATGCCCCCGCAACGACGCCGCCGCCGCCGCCGATCGACTGGCCGAGCACGCCCACGGCGCCTTCGCCCGTGGTCGAGATGCCGGCGCCGGAGGCCACCGTGGCATTGACGGCTCCCCCGTCATTGCCCGCTCCCCCATTATTGCCGAGGGTCACGGCCAGCGAGGCGGTGCCGCCCGACTGGGCCGCGCTGGCGAGCACCGTGCCGCCGCCGCCGCCGATCGACTGGGCATAGAGCCCGAAGGCCTGGGATCCCGCGGTGACGATCTGGCCGTTCACCGTGACATTGACCGTGCCGCCGGTATTGCCCGACCCGCCGGCCCCGCCGAGCGTGAGCGCCCCGGTAACGGTGCCGCCGCTGCCGGCATTCGCACTCGCCGCCGAGGTGCGGCCGCCGCCGCCGCCGATCGACTGGGCGACGAGGCCGTTCGCCATCGCGCCGGTGGTGGAGATGGTGCCGGATTGCGTCACGTTGACCGTGCCGCCGGAGCCCGCCGTGCCGCCGCTGCCGCCCATCGTGACCGCGAGCGTGAGATCGCTTTTGTCGGCGGTGCCGATGCTGTTGGCGAGGACGGCATTGCCGCCGCCGCCGCCGATCGATTGGGCGAGGATGCCGTCGGCGCCCGCGCCCTGGGTCACGATGGAGGCATTGATCGTGGCGTTGACGGTGCCGCCATCGCCGCCGGCCCCGCCCGTACCGCCGACCGCGGCGGACAGCGCCACTTTCGAGCTGCCGGCCGAAGCCGCGGAGGCCGCGCCGCCTTTGCCGCCGCCGCCGCCGATCGACTGGACCACGACGCCCGCGGACTCGGTGCCTTTGGTGCCGATCGACGGCCCCGCGCTGCCGGACGTGCCGATCTGGAGCGTCGCCATGCCGCCCATGCCGCCCGACCCGCCGCCGCCGCCGATCGACACGCCGAGACTGACATCGCTGCCGCTCGCCCCGTCGGCCGTGTCTTTGCCGATCGCCGCGAGACCGCCGCCGCCGCCGATCGACTGGACCAGGACCGCGTCGGCCCGGTTGCCCGCCGTGGTGACGGTGCCGGTGCCCGAGAGGGTGGCGTTCGCATTGCCGCCACTGCCACCCGCGCCGCCGCCGCCGCCGACCGCGCCGCCGAGCGCGATCTTGCCGGAGGCGGCCGCGTTCGAGCTGCCGGCCGCGCCGCCGCCGCCGCCCACCGACTGGACCAGGATCGCCGTCGCCCCGGAGCCGGACGTGGCGACCGAGCCGGACTGCGTCAGGACCGCGTCATTGCCGTTGCCGCCGGTGCCGCCGGATCCGCCGAGTCCGAAGGCGACCGTCGCCTTGCCGCCCGTGCCGGTCTCGCTCGCCGCGCCGGCCTTGCCGCCGCCGCCGCCGATCGACTGCACGACGAGGCCGAAGCTGAGCGCGCCGCTGGTCACGACCGTGCCGTCATTGGTGAGATAGGCGCGCCCGCCATAGCCGCCCTGGCCGCCCGCGCCGCCGAGCGCGAGGGCGACGTTGGCGTCGGCCTTCTTGTCCTTGGCGAGGCTGGACGCCGCCATGACGTTGCCGCCGCCGCCGCCGACCGACTGGACCAGGATGCCGTCGGCATGGTCGCCGCTGGTTTTGATGGCGGCGGAATTCTGCACCATGACTTGACCGCCGACGCCGCCTTGGCCGCCGGTGCCGCCGAGGCTCGCCGAAATCGCCACGATGCCGCTTCCGCCCGCGGCCGACGTCGTGGCGCCGCCTTTGCCGCCGCCGCCGCCGATCGACTGGGCGACCACCCCGTTCGACCCCTTGCCGGTGGTCGTGATGGTGACGCCGGAATTAAGCCTGACATTCACCTGGTCGCCGTCCGCGCCGAAGCCGCCGGTGCCGCCGAGCGCGAGATTGAGGCCGACGCCATCTCCGCCGGTGCCGTCCGCTTTGCCGCTGCCCGACCCGCCATTGCCGCCGCCGCCGCCGATCGACTGGGCGAGCACCGCATCCGCGACGTCGCCCGCGGTCGCCACCGTCACAACCGACTGGAGATTGACCTGGACCGATCCGCCGACGCCGCCCCTTCCGCCCGAGCCGCCGAGATCGCCGCCGAGGGCGATCTTGCTGGTTGCGGTGTTGCGGGCGCTGCCGGCATTGCCGCCGCCGCCGCCGATCGACTGGGCGAGGAGGCCGACCGCGCCGTGCCCGGCGGTGGAAATCGAACCGTCGAGATTCACCAGGACCTGGCCGCCCTGCGACCCGGTCCCGCCGGACCCGCCGAGCCCGAAGGTCACCGCCACCTTGCCGCCCGTCCCGGTATCGGCAGTCGCGCCGGCATTGCCGCCACCGCCGCCGATCGACTGGGCGATGATGCCCATGCCGAAGGCGCCTTCGGTGACGATGGCGCCGAAACTGGTGACGTTCACCTGGCCGCCGGACGATCCCGCACCCCCGCTGCCGCCGAGCGAAGCGGCGATATTCGCGTCCGCCTTCGCGTCCTTGCTGATGCCGCTGGCGAGCACCGCATTGCCGCCGCTGCCGCCGATCGATTGCGCGAGGAGCGCGACGGAATGCGCGCCGCTGGTCTTGATGGTGCCGCTGTTCGAGACATTGGCCGCGCCGCCCATCGAGCCGGCGCCGCCCGCCCCGCCGAGCGCGGCACTCAGGCTGACGGTTCCCGATCCGCCGGAGGACGAGGAGGACGCCCCGCCGCGCCCGCCGCCGCCGCCGATCGACTGGGCGACGAGGCCGTTGGCATGGTCGCCGCTGGTCTGGATGGCGCTGGCGCCGGAGGGCGAGGGGCCGTCGCCGTTCTGGATGGTGACGGTGCCGCCGAGGCCGCCCGCGCCGCCCGTGCCGCCGAGCGTCACGTCGAGGCTGCCGCCCTGCCCGCCCGCGCCGTCCGCCTTGCCGCTGCCGGCCGCGGCATTGCCGCCGCCGCCGCCGATCGACTGCGCCAGCACCGCATCGGCGCCGAGCCCGGTCGTGACCACGGCCGAACCGCTGAGACCGCCGAGCTGGATCGTGACGCTGTTGCCATCGCCGCCTGCGCCGCCGCCGCCGCCCAGCGAGCCGCCGAGCGCGATCTTGCTGGTGGCCGCATTGGTCGCGCTGCCGCCATTGCCGCCGCCGCCGCCGATCGACTGGGCGAGAATGCCGATCGCATGGGCGCCCGACGTGCCGACGCTGCCGGGCATCAGGACGGAGACCTCGCCGCCACTGCCGCCCGCGCCGCCCGAACCGCCGAGGCCGAGCGACACCGCCACCTTGCCGCCCGACGCGGTTTCCTGGCTGGCGGCCGCATTGCCGCCGCCGCCGCCGATCGACTGGACCAGGAGGCCGATGCCGGCCGCGCCGTCGGTGACGACGGTGGCGGCATGTTCCAGGCTGACATTGCCGCCCCTGCCGCCGCCGCCGCCGCTGCCGCCGAGCGTCGCCGAGATGTTGGCGTCCGCCTTCTGATCCGCGGATGTGGTGGAGGAGACGCTGGCATTGCCGCCGCCGCCGCCGATCGACTGGATCAGGATGGCGGCGGAATGGTCGCCGGTGACCTTGATCCCTCCGAAGTTCTTGACGTTCACCTGGCCGCCGATGCCGCCATAGCCGCCGGCGCCGCCGAGCGTGGCCGACACCGCCGCGACGCCCGAACCATCAGTGGCGCTGGACGATCCGCCGCCGCGCCCGCCGCCGCCGCCGATCGATTGCGCGACGAGGCCGCTCGACATGCTGCCGGTGGTATAAAGAACCGCGCCGTTGCCGGCGGACGTGCCGTTGAGGACGGTGACGGTGGCGCCATTGCCGCCGCCCCCGCCGCCGCCGCCCATGCTGAGCGCGACGCCCGCGCCTTGCGAGCCCGCGCCCGCGGCCTTGCTGGAGGCCGAGGAGGCATTGCCGCCGCCGCCGCCGACCGATTGGGCGAGCACCGCGTCGGCATGGCTCCCGGTGGTGGAGATCTGCGTCGTGCCCGCCGGGTTCGTCAGGGTCACGGTGACATTGCCGCCCACCCCCCCGCCGCCGCCGGCGCCGGAGATCGTCGCGCCGACCGCGATCTTGCTGGTTGCCGCGTCCGATGCGCTGCCGGAATTGCCGCCGCCGCCGCCGATCGCCTGCGCCAGGATGGCGATGCCGCCCTGGCCCTGGGTGGCGATGCTGCCCGAATTCGTGACGATCACCTCGCCGGCATTCGCGCCGGACCCGCCCGTGCCGGACAGGCCGAAGCTGACGCTCACCTTGCCGCCATTGGCGGTGTTGGCCGTGCCGCCCGCGGTGCCGCCGCCGCCGCCCACCGACTGGGCGAGGATGCCGATCGACTGGTCGCCGCTGAGCTGGATGGTCCCGCTATTGGTGACGCTCACGGTATCCGACGAGGCGCCGCTGCCGCCCGAGCCGCCGAGCGAGGCGCTGATGTCGTAGGCTCCGCCGGCGCCCTTGGATGCGACATTGCCGCCCTTGCCGCCGCCGCCGCCGATCGATTGCGCGAGGATGCCGTTGGCATGATCGCCGGAGGTCGCGATGCTGGCGCTGGAGGTGACGGTCACCGCGCCGCCGAGGCCGCCGACCCCGCCCGCGCCGCCGAGGCTCGCCGAGAGCGCGACCGACTTGGTCGCGCCGGCGGCATGGGAATCGGCCCCCGCCGCGCCGCCGATGCCACCGCCGCCGCCGATCGACTGCGCGAGGATCGCGTCCGACAGATCGCCGACCGTGACAAGACTGCCGCCCGTCGTGACAAGGACGGTGCCGCCATTTCCGCCCGCCGCGCCGCTCTCGCCGATCGCGCCGCCGAGGCTGATCTTGGAGGAGGTCGTGCTGTTGGAATTGCCCGCGCTGCCGCCGCCGCCGCCCACCGACTGGGCGATGATCGCCCCGGAATGGGTGCCCATGGTGGAGACCGCGCCATAGCTCGTCACGGTGACGGTGCCGCCCGCCCCGCCCGCGCCTCCCGTGGCGCCGAGGGTGAAGGTGAGGCCGACCGAGCCGCCGCTCTCGGCGCCGGCCGCCGCGCCGCCTTTGCCGCCGCCGCCGCCGACCGATTGGGCGAAGATCGCCGCCGCATGGTCGCCGGTGGTGGTGACGGTGGCGCCCGCGCCGGCGCTGCCGGAGGTCACGGTGACCGCGCCGCCGTCGCCGCCGCCGCCACCTTTGCCGCCGAGGCTGGCCGACAGCGCGAAGGAGGAACTCGACGAATTGCCGGACTGGAGATCGCCGGCGAGGCTCGCCGTGCCGGTCTTGGTGGTGCTGCTGGCGCTGCCGCCGACGCCGCCGCCGCCGCCGACCGATTGGGCGAAGATCGCCTCGGCATCGTCGCCGCCGGTGGAGATCAGGCCGGTATTGGTGATGATCACCGCGCCGCCGGACCCGCCGCCGCCGCCGCTGCCGCCGAGCGTAACGCTGAGCGCGACCTGTCCGCCATTGGAATTGGCCGTGCCGCCGCCTGCCGCCCCGCCGCCGCCGCCCACCGACTGGGCGAAGACAGCGCGCGAGCTGGCGCCCTGGGTGGAAAGGGTGCCGCTATTGGTGATGGTGACGGTGGCGCCGTTGCCCGCCGTGCCGCCCGAGCCGCCGCCGCCGAGCGAGAGCGAGATGCTGGTCTCGCCCGGCATGGTGACCGCATCGCCCGAGGTCGTGCCGACGCCGCCGGATCCGCCGCCGCCGCCGATCGACTGGGCCTGCACCGCATCGGCGAAATCGCCGGCCGTGGTGACGCTGCCGGTATTGGTCACGGCGACGGTCATGGCGTTGGCGCCGCTGCCGCCCGAGCCGCCGAGCGCGACCGAGACGTTCAGCGCTCCCTCGGGGGAGCCTGCGACCGAGAGCGCGCTGGAATCGCCGCCCGAGCCGCCGCCGCCGCCGATCGACTGCGCCAGGATGCCGATCGCCCCGAGGCCGGTCGTGGCGATGGTGCCGGAATTGGTGACGATCGTGTCGCCCGCAACGTCGCCCTCGCCGCCGCTGCCGCCGAGGCTCGCCGAAACCGCCGCCGCCGGCGCCTCCAGCGACACCGCGATGCTCTTGGCCGAGGAGGAGCCGCCATGCCCGCCGCCGCCACCGATCGACTGCGCCAGGATGCCGAAGGAATCCGTGCCGCTGGTGACGATGGTGCCGTCATTGGTGACGGTCACGGTGGCACCGACGCCGCCATCGCCGCCGGTCGCGCCGAGGGCCACGGCGGCGCTGAAATAGAGGCCGGCGCTCTTGGCCTTGGCGCTGCCGCCGGTGCCGCCGCCGCCGCCGACGGATTGCGCGAGGATGCCGATCGCGCGGTCGCCGGAGGTCTGGATCCCCGCTTCGTTCAGCACCGTCACCGCGCCGCCGTCGCCGCCGCCGCCGCCGGTGCCGCCGATGCCGAGCGCGACGAAGCCGATTGTGGTCGCGCTGGCGCTGCCGCCGGCCCCGCCGCCGCCGCCGATCGACTGCGCCATGATCGCGGCGGCATCCTCGCCGGTGGTCGAGAGCATGACACTGGTCGCGCTCGGGCCGGAATTGCGGACATAGACCGAGCCGGCATTGCCGCCCGTTCCCCCGCCGCCGCCGATGGCCGCCGACACGCCGATGCCGATGCTGGCGGAGCCGCCGCCCCGGCCGCCGCCGCCGCCGATCGACTGGGCGACGATCGCGAAGGCGGAATCGCCGGTCGTGCCAATCGTGCCGCTGTTATAGACCTTTGTGTTGTCGGCATTGCCGCCCGACGCGCCCTGGCCGCCGAGCGAAGCCCAGCCGCCGGCGCCGCCGCCATTGCCGCCGCCGCCGCCGATCGACTGGGCGAGAATGCCGTCCGAGAAGCTGCCGCTGGTGGTGATCGCGCCGTAATTCTTGACCAAAGCCTCGGCGCCGCCGCCGGTGCCGCTCTGGTCGGCCGTGCCGCCGATCGCGATCCCGGAGCCGGCGCCGCCGATCAGGCTGCCGCCGCCGCCGCCCACCGACTGGACCAGCATGGCATGGGCGTAGTTGCCGGTGGTCGCGACCGTAGCGCCGGCCGCATTGATGCCGGTCGCTCCGCCGGCCTCGCCGCTCGCCGCGCCGTTGCCGCCCATCGAGGAGAAGACCGATTCCGACGAGCCGCCATTGCCGCCGCCGCCGGCCACCGACTGGATGACGATCGCCACCGACCCGCTGCCGCTGGTCGACACCGCGCCGGCATTGCTGGCATAGACATAGCCGGACGCACCCCCGGCGCTGCCCGCTCCGGCGGTGCCGGAAAAGAAGCCCCCGACGCTCGCGCCTTCCGCGCCGGTCCCGCCGAGGCTTTGGGCGACCAGCGCGTTCGCCGCATAACCCGAGGTCGAGACCGTCGCGCCGGCCTGGATCTGCACGTCCACCACCTTGCCGCCGGGTGCGCCGCCGCCGACCCCGCCATTGCCGCCGTCGGCGTTCAGCGTGTCGTTGGCGGGCGCGCCATTGCCACCCGCGCCGCCATTGGCCGAAACCTGGATCGCCGCCGCACCGGCCCCGCCGGAGAAGATCACCGCGCCGGACTGGACGACGAGGCTCGCCGTGCCGCTCGCGCCGCCGGTGCCGCCGTCGCCGCCATAGCCCGCCGCATCCGCACGGGCATTGCCGCCCAGCCCGCCTTGGCCGCCATTCGCCGTGATCAGGATGGCCGGCGCGTCCTGCGCCCCGCTCGAGACCGTGCCGCTGCCGATGGTGACGGCGACCATTCCGCCCGCGCCGCCGGTTCCGCCGTCGCCGCCCCAGGCATGCGACGCACCGCCATAGCCATAGCCGCCGCCGCCGCCAGTGCCGCCGTTCGCGACCGCGGAAACCGCCGTACCCCAGGGCTGGACGGTGCCGGACACGACGAGGGTGATGCCGCCGCCGCCGCCGCCGCCGCCGCCCGCACCGCCGGTGCCGTTGGCGAGCGTCGAATCGCCCTCGCCGCCCCAGCCGCCTGCGCCGCCGGAAGAGGTGATCGAGACCAGGGTGTCGCCGTCGCCGGTGAAGGTCCCGCTATAGCCGCCGCCGGAGCCGCCCGTGCCGCCATTATAGCCGGTCGCGGCCTCGACATAATTGTGCACTTCGGCGCCGTTGGGGCCCGCCGGACCGGACAGATTGACGATGGTCTGTGCCGCAGCGGGGGTCATCGACGCCGGCGCGACGGCGATCAAAGCGAGGCCGCACAAAGTCGTCGAAAGCGCCGTCGACAGGCGCAGCCGCGCGCTCGACGCACCATAGACCCGGCCCGCGGGCCCGAGGGTCCGTTGATTCCCAGCTGCCATGGTGCCCCCCGAAAATCGAACCCCACGTCCCGGCCGAGCGCCCCGTGCCCCACAACCGCACTCGCGCGCCGATCCAGACGCTCGTCTCAGCTATCATATTGCTTGCTGGGATTCCATATCGGGCAGCTTAATCGGCCCATTCCAGGCGGAGAACCCGGTTTTCCATCCAACGAACCACAATCAAGAGTTGATTTAGAAATGTTTTCGTCGCAAATCGACTGAGTGCTGCTCCCCGCCGGACCGAAATATGACAGAGGCTTCACTTCACGACGCTTCGATGACTGGGGGATATGGGAGAAAACAGCGCATCTCTTCGCAATTCACCGCGCGGTTACAAGATCTGACCGAGGAAGGCCTGTGTGCGCGGGTCGCGGGGATCGTCGAAGAAGGAGGCCGGCGGGCCATGCTCGACGATCACGCCGGCATCAGTGAAATAGATGTGGTCGGCGACTTCGCGGGCGAAGCCCATTTCGTGGGTGACCAGGATGCAGGTCATCCCCTCTTCCGCCAGTTCGCGGATGGTGAGCAGCACCTCCTTCACGGTCTCCGGATCGAGCGCCGCCGTCACCTCGTCGAACAGCATGACGTCGGGCCGCATGGCGAGGGCGCGGGCGATCGCGACGCGCTGCTGCTGGCCGCCGGAAAGTTCGCCGGGATAGGCCTTCTCCTTGCCGGCGAGGCGGACCTTCGCCATCAGCGCCCGCGCCCGCGCCTCGACCTCGCGGCGGTCCTGCTTCAGCACGTGCAGCGGCGCCATCATGATGTTGTCGAGCGCGGTGCGGTGCGGAAACAGATTATATTGCTGGAACACCATGCCGACCTTGCGGCGCAGCGCCAGCTTGTCGAGATCGGGGTCGTTGACCTCCTGCCCCTCGACCCGGATCGTGCCGGAATCGATCGGCACCAGCGCATTGATGCAGCGGATCAGGGTCGACTTGCCGGAGCCGGAGGGGCCGATGATGCAGATCGCCTCGCCTTTGGCGACGTCGAGCGATACGCCCTTCAGCACCTCGATGGCGCCGAAGGACTTGCGTACGTCGACCAGCCGGATCAGCGGCTGATCCGGGGTCCAGCCGAAATCTTCGGGCGGGGAAAGGGCAGCCAAGGGTCGGCCTCCGTCACTGGTTCAGCTGGAAGCGGCGCTCGAGATAGAGGGTGAAGCGCTCGATCGGGTAGCAATAGAGGAAGAAGCACAGCATCGCGAAGCCGTAGAGCGGCGCGAGCAGATCGGGTCGACCGCCTTCGGCGGCATGGACCTGCGAAGTCAAAGTGAGCATCTCGCTCACCCCGACGATCGAGGCCTGCACGGTCGCCATGGTGATCAGGGAATAGAGGTTCATCCAGGGCGGCAGCATGCGCTTCACGCATTGCGGCAGAATGATCCGCCACATCGTCTGGCGGCGCGAGAAAGCGAGGCTTTCCGCCGCTTCCCATTGCCCGCTCGGCAGCGAGGCGACCGCGCCGCGCACGATCTCCGACATGTTGGCCATGACCGGCAGCGAGAAGCCGATCACCGCCTTCACCCAGTCGGGCAGCGGCATGGTGTGGCCGAACACGGTGAACTGGAACGGGATCATGAACATCGCGAAAAACAGCAAGACCAGCCAGGGCGAGTTGCGGAAGAATTGGGTGGCGGCCCAGGCGACGCGCCGCAGAAGCCGGTTCTCGCCGATCTGCAGCAAACCGAGCCCGAGCCCGGCCGCGGTGCCGAGCGCCATCGATAGGACCGACATCAGGATGTTGAAGCCGAAGCCCCACATCAGCAGCGGCAGCCAGCGCCAGATCACTTCGAGCGCCGAGAGCCGGGCGCCGCTCGCCTGGGCATGGGCGGCGCCGCCCACGACGAGCACCAGCCCGGCGATTCCGACGAGATGAACGAGCCGCAGGCGCGGCCAGGCGAAGGCGGCGGGCGGCGGCGGGCGAAAGGGCAGGAGCACCGCGAGCGGGGCACCGGCCTCGGATGGCTCCAGGCGGCGGGGTGGCGGCGCGCTCATCGTCCGCTCCCCTGGCCGTAGCCGGGAATGGCGAGCGCCTTCTCCCAGCGGTGCATGATGAAGACCAGGATGCCGACCAGCAGCGTATAGACGATCAGAAGCACGATCATCATCACCGGCACGTTCTGGCTGTCGGTCCAGATCTGCTTGGAGACATAAAGCGTCTCCGGCACGGCGATGGCGTAGGCCAGGGTCGTGGTCTTCAAAAGATTGACGAGATTGTTGTTGAGCGCCGGCAGACAGATCCGCAGCGCCAAAGGCAGCAGAACGTGGCGATAGACGCCGAGCCGGGTATAGCCGAGCGCCTGCGCCGCCTCGGTCGTGGTGCGCGGCACGGCCTCGAGGCCGGACCGGAAGATCTCGACATTGAACGCTCCCGCGAACAGCGACAGCGAAACGATCGCCCATTGCACATTGGTGAGGATGGGCACCCGCATCCCGTCGGCATCCTCGATGCGCGGCAGGATCTGGCCGAGGCCGAAATAGAAGAAGAAGATCTGCACCAGCGGCGGGGTGTTGCGGAAGATCACCACGAAACCGTTGACGAGGCCGCGCACGACGCGCAGCGGCGAGCCCTGCGCCCAGGCCCCCACCGCGCCGATGGCGATGCTGATCAGGATGCAGACGACGGCGAGATAGATCGTCATGCCGAGGCCCGACAGGAAACGCTGCCGGTCATAGGCGTCGTAGACGATGGTGAGGTTGATGCCGGTGGTCTCGTAGAGATCGAGAAACCAGCGCGCGACCGTTTCCATGAGCATGGCGCAAGGCGAGACAGCGGGGCCGCGGCGGACGGCACGGCGGCATCGCGAAGGACGCCCCCGTGCCCCCCGCGCGCGGCCCGCGCGGCGGCTCAGCTGCCCTTGTGCTTGTCGTGCATGCGCTTGGCGTAGTCCGTGGGGGTGATGCCCCACTTCTTCTCCTCGGCGAGGATGAAGCCGGTTTTCATCCAGTCGAGCGTGGTGTCGGTCATGAATTTGGCGAAGGCGTCCTCGCCGGGCGCCACCGCGAGGATCCAGGGCGCCTCCATGATGCCGGGCAGCGGCATCGCGAATTCGGTGTTCCATTCGGTGTCGAGCAGTTTGCCCTGCACGAAGGTCTGGTCATAGAGATAGCCGATGCATTCGCCGCCCTTGAGCGCGAACAAGGGCTTCTCCGAACCGTCGAAGGCTTTGACTTCGGCCCCGTATTTGGCCGAGACCTCCTTGTTGTACCAGGCGCCCGAGGTGCCGCAGAGCACCTTGCCCTTCAGATCGTCCCAGCCCGCGACCTTGGCCTTCTTGGACAGAAGGATATTGACCGAGTCGGAATAATAAGGCGGGTCGATCGCCAATGTGACCTTCCGGCGCTCCGGCTTGTCGGACATGGTGGCGATCATCAGATCGATTTTGCCCTGCTGGAGGAACTCGATCCGGTTGGAGGAGACGACCGGGATCAGTTCCAGCTTGACGCCCAGTCTTTTGGCGACGTCTGCCGCGAGATCGGGCTCGATG
Organism: Aquabacter spiritensis; assembly: GCF_004346185.1. GTDB lineage: Bacteria > Pseudomonadota > Alphaproteobacteria > Rhizobiales > Xanthobacteraceae > Aquabacter > Aquabacter spiritensis. Next base: position 237,280 of record NZ_SMAI01000007.1, read on the forward strand.
CCGACAATCGCGCCGGAGGGATCGCGGAAGCCGAACGGCTTATAATCGGCTTTCACGCCGACCACGAGCACACCCTTCTTCTTCACGGAATCGAGCACGTCGGCCTGTGCCGGCACCGCGCCGAGCGCGAGCGCAAGGCCTGCGGCGATCAGAAGTGTCTTCATCTCGTTCCCCTTCGTGCGCCGGAGCCCCGGCGAAATCCGCATCCCGCTTCCCCAACGAAAGGCCGGGCACGGGACCGAATGACCCAGTGTGCAAAACCGGGACCAGTTGGGGAAGGGGAATTCGGCGGCGCGGCTGCGTTCGGCGACGGCGACGAACCCCGACCGCAGCGCCGGGGCGGTCGCCCGCCCCGTCGCAACCCTTGGCCGTCGGCTTGACGCCCCGACGCAACTTGTTAGGGTATGTGCGAGTGGTCCCGTACCGAAACGCCATGCCCCGTGAGGGTTGGCTCTCTGCCGTGAAATCCGCAGGGCGTGCCCGGACGTGTGCCGCTTCTTCCCGACACTCGACATGCGATCCCGCGCGCGGCACCGCTGCCGCCGTGCGAACGGACGCAGGGCTATGACATGTGCGATTCCGCGGCGGACGAGCTGGCCACGGCACCGACGTTCGACGCCGGCCATATGGGCTGCGGCGAACTCGTCATGGTGCTGCGCATGCGGCTGAAAACCATGCCGGGCGAGGTGGTGCGGGTGATCGCGCGCGACGCGGGCGCCCCCGAAGACCTGCCCGCTTGGTGCCGCATGACCCGCAATGCGCTGATCCGCCACGATCCGCAAACCCACAGCTTCTGGATTCGCGCGCGAACCGATTGGACCTGATCCCCGAAAGACCCCCAAGGAGCCCCCCATGCCCGGCAAATTCGTCGTCTCCATCAGTTGCGCCAAGAACGACACGGACAAGGCCACGGTCGGCTTCGTCATCGCCAACGCCGCCGTCGCCTCGGACAAGGAGACCGTGGTGTTCCTGTCGATCGAGGGCACCCGCCTGTCCCAGGCCGGCTATGCCGACGACATTCACGAGGACGGCTTCGCGCCGCTGAAGGATCTGATGACCAATTTCGCGGCGGCCGGCGGCACCATCTATGTCTGTTCGCCCTGCTTTAAGAAGCGCGGCCTCGACGAGGACAATCTCGTTGCCGGCGCCAAGATCGTCGGCGGCGCCAAGCTGGTCGAATTCATGGGGGAGGGCATTCCGTCCATCAGCTACTGACCGACGCCCCGGCAGATACTGGAGCCGCGCGATGATCCCCTTCCGTATGATGGCCACGGTCTTCATCGTCGCGGCTCTCGGCTATGTCGGACTGTCGTTCGCGCTGTTCCGCATGCCGGCCACCGCGGCGGCGGCGATCGAATGCGGCTTCCTGCCCGAGGAGTTCGTCTCCGAAGGCGAATTGACCTTCCAGCGCACCCAGGCCTTCCTCGTCTCTTTCCAGCGCAAGGCAGACTATTTCCCCGCCGCCACGATCGGGCTTGCGGCGGCCTTTGCCGCCTTCGCCGTCCGCGTCGGCCGACGCGGCGGGGCGGCGTCTGCGGGCCTGGCCGCGGGCGGCGGGCTGCTCGCGGTTTCGGCGCTCTGCGTCGGCTGCATCGCGCCGGCGCTCTCGGTGGTCGGAATCGGCGTCGCCGGCAGCTTTCTGGTCGGCGTGCCGAAATGGCTGTTGTTCCTCAACACCCTGCTGCTGACGGGCTGGGGCACGCTGTTTCTGGCGCGTCGCGCGCAGGCCTGCCCCCTGTCCGACCGGCGCATGCCGCCCGGCACCCGCTCTCGGGTCCAGGCCTGACGGTGTCCGGACGTCAAGGGAAAATCGCCAAAGGAGGATCGCCGTGAGGAAGATCGCCGTGAGACCCGCTCTCGCCGCCCTGGCCGTTCTGGTCGCCGGGCCGGCCTTCGCCACCGATTATGCCAGCATGCTCACCCCGGCCAAGCCCGGCTGGCCGCTCGCCCATCCCATCGCGGCCGGCGCGATCGCCCCGCCGCCCTTCTCGCTGCCGAGCGAGCGCGGGGTGAAGCCGGCTTATGTCCCCGGCCTGCCCGGTCTGCCCCAGGCGCGCGCGGTGACCGACGATTTCGGCCGAAAGCCGCTGAAATACGACGCCGTCTTCATCCGCCAGAGCAAGGTGGAGAATGGCGAGGTGGTGATCCCGCCGGGCGGGCTCGCTTATCTGCAGGACACCTGGGGCGGCGAGGTCGCTCTGCGGGGCGAGCAGGTGCCGGTACTCGGTCGGTTGCCGACCTTCGTCGACTACGACATGACGATCGAGGTGAAGGAGAACGTGACCATCCCGGCCGGCGGGGCGGTCGTGGTCGGCGGGCAGGTCTACCATTATTACGCGACCGTCGGTCATCAGAAGATGGCCAATCATTCCCTGCATGTCCGCACCATTGCCGGCACCGATTGGGAATGGGCCTTCGGGGCGCCGGAACTCTCCGCCACCGAGACCGGCTGGTGGGGCAACCGCTTTGCCCAGCTCTACAATCAGGGGCAGGCGCGAGAGATTTCGCCGAAGCAGCTCACCTTCGACTGGCTGTCCGGCGTGCGCATGGACCGCGTGCTCTATGCCGAGGACACGGTGTTCGCCGGTCTCGCCGCAAGCGGGGAGACCTGGAAGGTCGGCGAGCGCTCCGTCCACGTGGCAGGCATCGACGAGGCCGCCGGCACGGTGACGCTCGAAGTGCGCGCAAACGGCGTGGCGACCGCGTCCAAAGTGCTCGGCCCGGTCCAGGCCGACCGCCTGATCGAGGACACGACCGCCCGCAAGGCGCTGGTGTTCGAGGACGGCGACATGGTGGCCATCCTGTCGCCCTGGCCGAAGCCGTTCGAGGGCGGCAAGGCCAATATCAAGGTCTATGCCAAAGCCTTCAGCCTGGCCTACGGCACCGACTTCGCCCGCGATCCGCGCTTCGCGGTCTATCCGGTCGGGTGCCCGACGGGGCACAATTTCGGTTTCATGCTGGTCAACAAAGAAGAGATCCGCCTCACGCCGGGCAGCCGCTTCGAGGGTCCGGAAGGCTATTTCCGGATCGTCGTGGACGCCGTCGACGCCGGCGCGGTCACGGGCTGGCATGTCGAGGATGCGAAGGGCAACCGCTCGATCAATCTCGGCGGGCCGCAGGTCGCCAATGTCGACCTGGTGCTCGGACAGGGGCGTGTGGCCGGTCAGGCGATCCTGAAGGATGTCGGCCGCGCTTTGCTGGCGCGAACCTATGAGACGGCCGCGCGACTGGAGACCGCCGCGCTGCCGGCCGGCGCCGGACCCGCTGCTGCGCCGCCCCCCGCTCCCGCGTCTTCCGCCGCGCCGTCCGCCGCCGCGACTCCTCCGGCGCAGGCGCATGCGGCGGAGGCGGGTTTCTCGCCCGGCTTGATTCTCGCCGTTGGCATCATGGCGGTGGGCGCCGGTGCCGTCGGCTTCGAAGTCGGCCGCCGCCGCAAAGCGTGATCGCAGTCCGATCCGGCGGCGCCATCGGCCGCCGGATCTCTCCAGATCGAGGCCAGGTGCATGACAGACCCCGTCGCCGCCCATCGCCATCCACCCGACGTCGCCTTCGACGGCGGCGACCTCGATTGCGGCAACGGCCTGCTCCTGCTGATCCGCCGGCACATCGATCCCCTGCCGCGCGGCGGCCTGCTGGAAATTCGCTCCACGGAGATTTCCGTCGACGAGGATCTGCCCGCCTGGTGCCGGCTGACCGGGAATGAACTGGTCTCCTGGACCAGAGAGAAGAAGCAGCGCTCGTTCCTGGTCTGCAAGGGCAGGCTGGCGGAACGGGCGCCCGAGGCGCCCGCCCCGCGGGTCATGCCGGCCGCTGCGGCTGCGCCGGCTCCCGCGCGTGTTCCAGTCGAGGCTCCCGCCATTCCGCCGCTGGCCGTGATGGGCATCGGCTCCTGGCCGCGCCCGCGCTGGATGATCGAAGCCATGCATGCCTATGTGGAAGGCCGCCTGTCCGAACAGGCGTTCCAGGAGACGGCGGACGATGCCGTCCGCCTCGCCATCGCCGCGCAGGAAAAGGCGGGAGTCGATGTCGTCACCGACGGCGAGCAGCGGCGCGACAGCTATGCCAGCTTCGTTGCGAGCCGGCTCGACAATTGCCAGCTCATCCCGCTGACCGACCTCCTGCCCTTGGTCGATCATCCCGAGGAATTCGAGGCGGAACTGCGCGCGCTCGACATTCCCGCCGGCGACGTGCGCCATCCCGCGGTGTTCGGCAGGCTCGCGCGCACCCGCCCGCTGGTCGCCCACGAGGTGGATTTCGCCCGCTCGGCGACCGCCCGGCCCGTGAAGGTGGCGCTTCCCGGCCCCTATCTCCTCACCCGCACGATGTGGATGGAATGCGTCTCCGACCGCGCCTATGACAGCCGCGAGGCGCTCGCGGAAGATATCGTCCGGGTGCTGCGCGCGGAACTCGCCGAGCTGATGGATGCCGGCGCCGCACTCGTGCAGTTCGATGAGCCGGTGCTTTCAGAGGTCGTGTTCTCCGGCGCCAAGAGCAAGCGGTCCTTCATGTGCGGCGCGCTCTCGGAATCCCTGGCGCCCGCACACGAACTCGCCTTCGCCCGCGACCTGCTCAATGCGGTTCTCGACGGCGCCCCCCGCCATCGCACCGCCGTGCATGTGTGCCGCGGCAACTGGACGCCCGACGAGCGCGTCGCCCTCGCCGGCAGCTATGCGCCGCTGGTCGACATGCTCGCGAAGGTCAGGGTCGGCGCCTATCTGCTGGAAATGTGTACGCCGCGCGCCGGCGAGATGGAGATCCTGAAGACGCTGCCGGACGATGCGCGCATCGGCGTCGGCGTCGTCAATCAGAAGGACCCGCAGATCGAAGACGTCGCGGCGGTGGCCGCGCGCATCCAGCACGCCATCGCTCTGTTCGGCCGCGAGCGGGTGCTGCTGCATCCCGATTGCGGCTTCGCCACCTTCGCCGATAATCCGATCTGCTGCACCCCTGCGGCACAGGACAAGCTGGCTGCCATTGCCGCCGCCGCCCGGCAGTTCGCATAACGCCGCTTCGGCCCAAGGCAACCGACAGGCGCGCGAGACCTGACGGGTCACGCCGCGCAGAACCGGGCACGGCGCGGCGGCGCTCCACCGGCGCCGTGCGTCAGCGGGCGGGCGCGCGGATCCCGCGGCCGGCGGTCAGGGCGACGACGGCGATCGTCAGGGGCACGAAAGACAGCGCCAGAATGGTGTTCCAGCCGAAGGCCGACAGAAGGCCGCCCGACAGGAAGGAGCCGATCGCCATCGTCCCGAACACCGCAAAGTCGTTGAAGGATTGAACCCGGGCCTTCTCTTCCGGCCGATGGCATTCCAGCACCATGGCGGATGCGCCGACAAAGCCGAAATTCCAGCCGATGCCGAGCAGGATCAGCGTCACCCAGAAATGCCAGACCTCGATGCCGAGCAGGCCGACCCCTGCCGCTGCCCCGGTGAGGGCAAGCCCCGCGGCGACCACGCGCGGCGCGCCGAAGCGGGTGATGAAGCGGCCCGTCCAGAAGCTCGGCCCATACATCGCGATGACGTGCCATTGCAGGCCGAGATTGGCCGATTCCTGGGACAGGCCGCACAGCCGCATGGCCAAGGGCGCCGCCGTCATGAGGAAATTCATCAGGAGATAGGAGACGACGCCGCAGATGACGGCCAGGATGAAGCGCGGCTGCCGGACGATCACCCCCAGCGGGCGCCCGCCTGCGCGGTCGGCCGCGGTCGGCGCCGGCAGCTTGACCCCGATCAGGATGAAGGCGGAGACGGCCGCCGCCAAGGCCTGCCCGACATAGGTGGCCGCGAACAGAAAGGGCGGCGACAGGTTCATGGTGTGGGTGACGAGCTGCGGGCCGAGGACGCCCGCGAACACGCCGCCCGCCATGACCGCCGAGAGCGCGCGCGGCCGTCGCTCCGGGGCGGCGCAATCGGTGGCGGCGAAGCGGAAGGTGAGGACGACGGCGGCATAAACGCCGCCGAAGAAGGTCGCCACGCAGAACAGCCAGAAGGCGGCATAAATGACGGCCAGGGACGCGAGCAGTCCGGCGAGAACGCCGCAGCCGGTGCCCAGGAGAAACGCCGCCCGGCGGCCGTGGCGTTGCGCGATGGCGCCGGCGGGCAAGGTGCACAGGGCCATGCCGACCACGAAGATGGAGATCGGCAGCGTCGCGAGGGCCGGGCTCGGCGCCAGCATGTGCCCGACGACCGCGCCGGTGGCGAAGATCACCGTTGCGTTGATGCCTGCCAGGGCCTGGGCGACGGCGAGCCGCAGCACGTTTCCGCGCTCCAGGCGAAGCGCCATCGCCTCGTGTGGCCCAGTGGACGATAGGGTGCTCACGCCGCAGCCTGCCTTCTGCAAAGACGCTGTCCGGCGCGTGACCGATGCAGCGGGAACCAAGCGGGGCGTCCCGCCGTCGCCCACGCTGTGCGCCCGCGGGCCGGTTTTGTCGAGCACGTCCCGCGTGTCTTGCCCGCCAAACTGCCACCCCCGTCCGGGGCGCGGGCGCGGGTGGCAGGGGTGCGCAAGGCGTGGAAGAGGCGCAGCGATCCCACTTTTCGACAGGATCGGATCAGGCCCTAGGCCGGCAGGACGATGACCTTCGTCTTGACCGGCGTGCGGTTGTACAGGTCGATCATGTCCTGGCTCAGGAGGCCGACGCAGCCGCTCGTGACGCCGGAGCCGATCGATTCGGGATCGATCGTGGCGTAGATGGTGTAGAGCGTGTAGGCGCCGTTCTGATAGAGATAGAGCGTGCGCGCACCGAGCGGGTTTTCGAGCCCGCCCGGCATGCCGCGGGCGTATTTGGCGACTTCCGGCTGGCGCTGGATCATCTCCTTGGGCGGGGTCCAGGTCGCCCACTCGCCCTTGCGCCCGACATAGGCGTCCCCGCTCCACAGGAACCCGCTGCGCCCGACATTGGCGCCGTAGCGGGTGGCGTGGCCCTCGTCCTCGATTCGGTAGACGTAATAGTTCTTGGGATCGACGATGATCGTGCCGGGCGTTTCCTTGGTCTCGTAGCGCACGGTGCGACGGAAATATTTCGGATCGACCTTGCTGACATCGACCGCCGGGATCGGGAATTTCTCGTCGGGCACCGGCCCGTAGAGCTTCGCCGCCTCGGCGAGGCTCATGCCGTCCGACGTCGCGCAGCCGGCAAGCCCGAGCGCCCCCAGACCGGCGGCGCCGACCAGAAAGGCCCGGCGGTCGAGCCCCCCCGCCCGGCGCGCGAACCGGGCGTCCATCGTGCCGGCATCGGCATTCCGACCGTTCCTGATCATGATTTTCCCGTGTCCTGCTGCCTGGCGCGGTCCGGCTCCGGCCGACCACGCGCGTTGCGCAGACATTGCCGACACGCGGCGCGGCTGGCAAGCGCCGGCTTTCGCGGCGCCGGGCCCGCATGCCGGGCACCGGCCGGAGCAGGCGGGTCGGGCTCTAGAAGCGCCAGTTCGCAGGAACCCAGGCATAGCCCCCATCGACCGTGCGCATCCGGCCGAGCCCGGGGAACGGGTAATGGAAGCCGAGGACCAGCATCTCATCCGCTGCCGCCCGGTCGAAAATGCGCCGCCGCGCCGCAAGCGCCGCCTCCTTGTCGCGGTCGGGTCCGGGCCGCCATGGGCGATCGATATTGACGACGGGGTGATAAGCGAGATCGGCCGTCAGAAGCAGTTGCTCGGCCCCGGAATGCACCAGGAAAGCGGCCATGCCGGGGGTATGGCCCGACGCGGCGATCGTGGTCAGCCCCGGCACGATCTCCGTGCCCGGCTCATAGAGTTCGATCGCCTCCGCCACCGGCGCCACGCTCCGCTTGATGGCCGCGCCGAACCGGCGCCGGAACTCCTCGGGCACGGGCATATAGGACAGATCGGGGTCGCCGCGGACGAAGAAATCCCAATCCGCCGCCGGCGCGAACACGACAGCGCGCGGAAAGGCCTTGCCGCCATCGGCGGCGCGCAGATTGCCGACATGGTCGGGATGGGTGTGCGAGATCACGACGACATCGATGTCGTTCGCCGTCAGTCCGATCGCCGCGAGATTGGCGAAGACCCGGCCGGCATCGTTCCCCATCGTCGACCCGGCGCCGGCTTCGAGAAGGATGCGCCGGCCGCCGGTCTCGAGCAGGAGCGTGTTGAGGTTCAAGGTGAGATGATCGGTCGGCAGGAAAGCGCGCCGCAACGCCGCCCGCAGCTCGGCCTCAGGGGCATCGCCGGCATAGATCCGCGGCGGGCCTCCGATGACGCCGTCGCTCAGCACTGTGGCGCGGATCTCGCCGATGCGGAACTGGTAGAAGCCGGCATTGGCCTGCGGACGCGGCGCCGGCTGCGCGACGGCGCCGCCCGCACCGCGGGCGAGGTGCGGGGCGAACAGGAGGGCGGTGCCGCCCGTCGCGGCGGACAGCATGATCGTGCGGCGGGTGAGGGCCGGTCGGGTGAGGGTCGGGCGTGTCATGGCGGGGGCTCTCGCTGTCGGTTCGGTTTCGCTCGACCGAAAATGACAACCCGCTGGCGCGCAGATAAGATTTGCAAATCTGATCAGCTTGATAATGTGAGCTTCGCAATGAGCCCGCTGCGCCTCGACAGCCTGGACGTCTTCGCGGCGATCGTCCGCTGCGGTGGCTTTCGGGCGGCCGCCAAGGAAAGACGCGTCTCGTCCTCGGCCTTGAGCCAGACCGTCGGGGGGCTCGAAGAGGCCCTCGGCCTCCGGCTTCTCAACCGCACGACGCGCAGCGTCGCGCCGACCGAAGCGGGCGCGCATCTGCTCGCGCGGCTGGGTCCGGCGCTGCAGGACATTCACGACGCGCTGCGCGACCTCGATCGGCTGCGCGAAACGCCGTCAGGCCTGATCCGGATCAACGCGCCCGCCCCGGCCGTCGATCATGTCCTCGCGCCGATCGTGTTCGACTTCATGGGGCGTTATCCCGACGTGAAGGTGGAGCTGGTGAGCGACGGCGCCCTGGTCGATATCGTTGCGCAAGGCTACGATGCCGGCGTGCGCTTCGGCCGGCAGCTCGCGCAGGACATGATCGCCACGCCCCTGGGGCCGCCGCTGCGCTATGCCATCGTCTGCGCCCCGGCCTATCTCGCGGCGCGGACGCTACCGCTCAGCCCGCAGGATCTCATCGACCATGCCTGCATCGGGCGCCGCTTTCCCGGCGGGACGCTCGTCTCCTGGGAGTTTGAGAAGGCCGGCGAGACCTTGGAAATCGTACCTCCAGCCCGGCTCACGCTGGGCTCGGCGCATCAGGAGGTCCAGGCGGCGCTGGCCGGCCAAGGCATCGCCCACGTCTTCGACACGTATGCCCAGCCCTATTTGGCCGACGGCCGATTGGTCGAGCTGATGCCCGACTGGAGCCGGAAGCTCCCGAGCTGGTACCTCTATTATCCCCATCGCCGGCACCCGAGCGCAGCCATGCGCGCGTTTCTCGATCACGTCCGGGCAAGCGCCCCGGCCTAGCGCCCTTTCCACGGGCCGAACCGGATCGCAAATTGCCGACCGGCCGTTCCAGGCGGCGAATGGCGATAGCTGATCTTCTGCTCAGCCGGGTGGCATGCGACCCGGCGGGTCTGGCAAAGGCCGCCAAGGCCTTCGGCGTCCCCACCATCCTGACGACCGTGATCGCCGCGCGCGGCGGTCTGCTCTTCCCCCAGATCACCGATGTCTTCCCCGGTCAGGAGGTGATCGACCGGACGCTGATCAACACCTGGGAGGATCCGAAGGTGGTGGATGCGGTCAAGGCGACGGGCCGCAAGCAGTTGGTCATCGCCGGACTGTGGACCGAAGTCTGCGTCGCGATGCCGGCAATCCAGGCCCTGGGTGAGGGCTGGGATGTGACGGTGATCACCGATGCTTCGGGCGGCGTTTCGGTCGAGGCCCACGCGGTCGCCATCCAGCGCATGATCGCCGCCGGCGCGAACATGATGACCTGGCTGGCGCTCGCGGCCGAATGGCAGCGCGACTGGGCCCGGACCGAACAGGCCATCGCCCTCACGGACGTGATTATCCAGCATGCCGGCGGCAGCGGCATCGCCTTCCTGTGGGAGCAGCAATTGCTCAACACGCCGGTCCCCAGCGCAGGCTGATCTGAAGACCAGCGCCTGCGCGGGCACGGGCAGAGGTCGAAGGCGCCCCTGCAACCACCCTCGGGGCGCGATCGGAAGCGGCGCGCTCCTTCAGGGAGCGGCGGTGGGGGACCTGCCGCAGCAGCAAGGCAGTCTTCAAACGGTTCGCCCCTGATCGGGAGGACCGGCCGCCTGTCGTCGCCATCACATGGGATCCCTTCCCTCTTACTCCCAGAACCCCCTTGCGAAAAATTTCTGACGATTTACAACATTCGTCAGTTCATCGCCTCCCCCCGCCCTTCGGAGACCGCCGCCGTGCCGCTTCCCGTCCGCACCCGCGAGACTGCCGACGAGACGCGCGAGCGGATTGCGCGGGTGGCGGAGGCGTTGTTCCGGCGGATGGGCTATGCCAAGACCGCGGTTGCAGACATCGCCGCCGAACTCGGCATGTCGCCGGCCAATGTCTATCGCTTCTTCCCCTCCAAGAACGCCATCGTCGAGGCGATCTGTTCGCGCTGCCTGACCGAGGTCGAGGCGCAGATCCGCGATATCATGGCCCGGCCGGTCCCGGCGCGTGCGCGCCTGTTCGACCTGTTCACCGCCATCCTCGCCTATCACCGCGCCAATTTCTTCACCGAGCGCCGCATCCACGACATGGTCCTGGTGGCGATCGAGGCGAATTGGACGGCGATCGCGGCGCACAAGGATCGGGTGACGGAAGGCATCGCCGTCCTGCTTCGGGACGGCATCGCGGAAGGCACCTTCGTGCCCCACGACACCGACGCCGCGAGCCGGGTCCTTTCTGGCGCCATGGTGCGCTTCTGCCATCCGATCCTGATCGCCGAAGAGATCGACGCCGATCTCGAGGCGCGGCTGCACGCCACGCTCGCCTTCCTGCTGCGCAGCGTCGAGGTGGACCGCACGCCGTTCTGACCGCGTTTCGCCGGGCCGTCCGCCCGGCTTTTTTCTGCGTCGCGTGTGACGAAAGTCGAAGTTCGTCAGTCGCCACTCTTTAGACTTCAGGAGCTTGACGCCGATGTCCGCCCCCGCCGCCCCTGTCCCCAGGGCCGCCCGCTTCGCCCTTCCGTTCTGGCGGCTGCTGCCGGGGCTCGGCGCAGCCGCCTTTCTCGCCGGCTGCGGCGACCCCGCGCCCGCCGAGCAGGCTGGTCCGCCGCCCCGCCCGGTCCAGGTGGTGGAGGTGGCGCTCGAGCCGGCAACCGCCGCCCGCAGCTTCGTCGGGGTGATCCGCGCGCGGCGCGAGATCGACCAGTCGTTCCGGGTCGGCGGCAAGCTGGCCGAACGGCGGGTCGAGGTCGGCGATACGGTCGCGGCAGGCCAGGTGATCGCCCGGCTCGATCCGGTGGACCTCGCGCTCCAGCTCGAAAGCGCCGAGGCGGAACTCGCCGCCGCGACCGCCGCGCTCGCCCAGACCGCCGCCGAGGACCAGCGCACCCGCACCCTCACCCAGCGCGGCTTCGCCTCGACCGCCGATCTCGACCGCAAGTCGCTCGCCAAGGACGAGGCGGTGGGCCGGCTGGAGCGGGCGAAGCGCGCCCTCGATCTCGCCCGCAACCAGCATGCCTATGCCGATCTCGTCGCCGCCGCCGACGGCGTCGTGGTGGCGGTTTCCGCCGAGCCCGGCCAGGTTCTGGTCTCCGGCCAGTCGGTCGCGCGGATCGCCCGGCTGGACGAGAAGGAGGCCGCCGTCGCGCTGCCCGAGACGGCGCTGGCCGAAGCCCGCGCGGCGCGGGCGACGGTCACCCTGTGGGCCGATCCCGGCCGCGCCTATGCCGCCCATCTGCGCGAACTCGCGCCCCAGGCGGAGACCGTCAGCCGCACCTATGCGGCACGCTTCGCTCTGGCGGACGCCGATCCGGCCATGGCGCTCGGCATGACCGCGACCGTCACCCTCACCCCGGCCGACGCCGCCCAGGTGGCGCGGCTGCCGCTCGCCGCAGTGTTCGACCGCGGCGCCGGCCCGCACGTCTTCGTGGTCGATCCCGAGAGCCGGCGGATCGCGGCGCGCAAGGTCGCGGTCGCCGGCTATACCGCCGAGGCGGTGCTGATCGCGGACGGGCTCGCGCCCGGCGAACGGGTGGTGGCGATGGGCGTCCAGACCCTCGACCCCGGGCGCGCGGTGCGCACCGTGGCCGCGCGCTGAGGAGGCCGAGATGGGGGCGTTCAATCTCTCGGACTGGGCCATCCGCCACCGCGCGCTGACCCTGTTCGCCATCCTGCTTCTGGCCGCGTCCGGCACCTATGCCTATCTCAATCTCGGCCGCGCGGAGGATCCCTCCTTCACCATCAAGGTGATGGTGGTGAGCGCCGCCTGGCCCGGCGCCACCGCCGCGCAGATGCAGGAACAGGTCGCCGATCCGATCGAGAAGAAACTCCAGGCGCTCGGCCATCTCGACCGGGTGGAGAGCTATTCGCGCGCGGGTGTCACCTTCATCCAGGTGCTTCTGGAGGATTCGACCCCGGCCAGTGCGGTTCAGGATCTTTGGTATCAGGTGCGCAAGAAGGTCGGCGACATGCGCGGCGACCTGCCCTCCGGCGTCCTCGGACCGTTCTTCGACGACGAATATGGCGACGTCTATTCCGCCCTCTATATGCTGTCGGGCGAGAAGGTCGGCCCGGCCGAGCTGAAGCGTCAGGCCGAGCTGATCCGCCAGAAGCTGCTGCGGGTGCGCAGCGTCGAGAAGGTCGACCTCGTCGGGGTGCGGCCGGAACGGATCTTCATCGAGTTCAGCCATGCCCGCCTCGCGACGCTCGGCATCACCCCGCAGCAGATCTTCGACAGCGTGGCGCGCCAGAATGCCGTGGTCTCCGGCGGCGCGGTGGAGACCGATGCCGACCGCATCCATCTGCGCCTGTCCGGCGCCTTCACCGGCCCCGAGGCGATCGCCGCCGTCCCGGTCGCCGCCGGCACCGCTCTGTTCCGGCTCGGCGACGTCGCCACCGTCAAACGCGGCTATGAGGATCCGCCGGCCTTCCTGATCCGCCAGCACGGCCGCGACGCCATCGGCATCGGCGTGTCGATGGCCAAGGGCGCGAACATCCTCACCCTCGGCGCCGATCTGAAGACGGCGATGGCGGCGGCGGTCGCCGAACTTCCGGTCGGCATCGAGGTCACGCAGGTGGCGGACCAGCCGCACATCGTCGGCGAGTCCGTCGGCGAGTTCCTGCGCACCTTCGGCGAGGCGCTGGTCATCGTGCTGGTGGTGAGCTTCCTCTCGCTCGGATTTCGCACCGGCATCGTGGTCGCGCTGTCGGTGCCGCTGGTGCTCGCCATCGTGTTCCTGGTGATGTTCGCGAGCGGCATGGACCTGCACCGGATCACGCTCGGCGCGCTGATCATCGCGCTCGGTTTGCTGGTCGACGACGCCATCATCGCAATCGAGATGATGGTGGTGAAGATGGAGGAGGGGCTCGACCGGGTGAAGGCCGCCGGCTTCGCCTGGACCTCGACGGCCTTCCCCATGCTGACCGGCACGCTGGTGACGGCGGCCGGCTTCCTGCCGGTCGGCTTCGCCCGCTCCTCCTCGGGCGAATATGCCGGTGGCATCTTCTGGGTGGTGGGAATCGCGCTGATCGCCTCCTGGCTGGTCGCGGTCGTGTTCACGCCCTATCTCGGCACCGTGCTGCTGCCGGACATGGCACGCGCCGCCGGCCACGGCACGCATGAGGGGCGGCTCTATCGCGGCTTCCGGCGGGTGCTCGGCCTCAGCCTGCGCCACCGCTTCGCGGTGATCGGCCTCACGGTCGCGCTGTTCGCCGCCGCGCTCGCCGCGTTCGGTCTGGTGCAGCAGCAATTCTTCCCGACCTCGACCCGCCCCGAACTGTTCCTCCAGATGCGGCTGCCGGAAGGCAGCGCGATTCAGGCCACCGCCGCCACCGCACGGGAGGCCGAGGCGTTGATCGGCGAGGACCCCGACATCGCCACCGCCACGACCTATATCGGCCGCGGCACGCCGCGCTTCTGGCTCGGCCTCAACCCGGTTCTCCCCAATCCGAACTTCGCCGAGATCGTGATCGTCGCGAAGGACATCGCGGCGCGCGAGCGGATCAAGGCCCGGCTCGACGCGGCGCTGGCGGACGGCGCCCTGCCGCAGGCGCGGGCGCGCGTCGACCGCTTCGTGTTCGGCCCGCCGGTCGGCTATCCCGTGCAGTTCCGCGTCGTCGGGCCGGACCCGCTGAAGGTGCGCGAGATCGCCGAGGACGTGCGCCGGGTGATGGCGCGCGAGCCCGCCGTGCTCGACCCACACCTCAATTGGAACGAGCAGGTGAAGGCGGTCACGCTGAAGGTCGATCAGGATCGGGCGCGGGCGATCGGCACGACGCCGAGCGAAATCGCCCAGACGCTCCAGACCCTGCTCTCCGGCTATACCGTGACCCAGCACCGCGAGGGCAATCTTCTGATCGACGTCGTGGCGCGGGCGGTGCCGGAGGAGCGGGCGGATCTCGCCCACCTCCAGGCGCTCACCGTCACCACGCGGAACGGCGTCGCCGTGCCGCTCGGCCAGGTGGCGCGGATCGCCTATGCGGCGGAGGAGCCGATCCTCTGGCGGCGCGACCGCGATCTGGTGCTCACGGTGCGGGGCGACGTCGTCGACGGCGTCCAGCCGCCGGACGTGACGGCGCGGATCCTGCCGCATCTCGCCGCGCTGAAGGCCGGCCTGCCGCAGGATTACCGGATCGAGACCGGCGGCTCGATCGAGGACAGCGCGAAGGCCAATGCGGCGCTCGCCGCGGTCTTCCCGGTCATGATCATCGTCATGCTGACGCTGCTGATGATCCAGCTCCAGAGCTTTTCGCGGCTCGCCCTGGTGCTCGCGACCGCGCCGCTCGGCCTGATCGGCGCGACCTTCGCGCTGCTTCTGGCGCACAAGCCGTTCGGCTTCGTCGCGCTGCTCGGGGTAATCGCGCTCGCCGGCATGATCATGCGCAACACGGTGATCCTGGTCGACCAGATCGACAAGGACATCGCCGCCGGCCATCCCCCCGCCGCGGCGATCGTCGACGCCACGGTGCGGCGCGCCCGGCCGGTCGTGCTCACCGCGCTCGCCGCGGTGCTCGGCATGATCCCGCTGGCGGGGAGCGCCTTCTGGGGCCCGATGGCGATCGCCATCATGGGCGGGCTTCTGGTCGCGACCGTGCTGACGCTCCTGGTCGTGCCGGCCATGTATGCCGCCTGGTTCCGCGTCGCCCTCGCGCCGCGCGGGGCCGCAGAAGCCCCGCCCCTCGCCCTCGCCCCCTCCGCCTGACGGCGGGGGATGCGGCGGGCGCGGTCCTCTCGGGCCTCTCGTCCCGGCGCCCGGTCGGCCTCATGAATCGGGGCGGGGATAGACCCCCGATTTGAAGGCGGAGAGCGTCGTGCCGGCGTCCGCCGCGAATGGGAACCAGTTGCTGTCCTTGATCTCCTGCAGCGTCCGACACGCTGCCTCCGGCGCCACGGCCAGTGTTTCATTTGCCGCCATGAGGCGGACTTGAACGTTGTCATGCGCAAGCAGCGGCAGCAGATCTCCCCTTCGATCCCCCGGCCTGTTTTTTAATTCATTCGCCAGATCGACAACTTGATTATAGAGCCTCCGGTATGTCGCGAATTTATCTTTTTCAGAAGCTTCTTTTTGAAGTGCCGCAAGAGTCATGAAATTATGAACGATTTCATCTTCGGTCATATCGGATAATGATTTCGTCTTCATTTCTTGATAACTCCCATTTCAGTAAGAGCTTCAATGCCGATGCGCACATGCTCGTCCCAGGATTTTCCTCGCAGGTATGCGCGAGGAGACTGTCCCTCACTGATTTTTTGTGGACGTGCGAACCACGCATTGATCTCTCAGTGCTTGAAGGTCGAAATCCGCACCAGATTTGCTTTGCCGGACACGAGGTCCGCCGGAAAACCCTCGCGCGCGCCGGCAGGGAAGCGGGGCGCGCAAGGGGACGTGGCGCATCCCTCCAACGCTATTCGGGTCGGAGCCGCCCGGAATCGAACCCGCGAAGCGTGGTACTTGCGTCAGCCGCAAACGGAAACCAATTGCTGTCCTTGATCGCCTGCAACGTTCGGCGTGCTGCCTCGGGCGCGACGGCGAGGGTTTCATTTGCTGCCATGAGCCGCACTTGGATGTTTTCATGTTCGAGCAACGGCAGCAAATCCCGTCGTCGATCGCCTGGACGGCTTTTCAGCTCCTGCGTTAACTCCACTATTCTCTTTATCAATTTATTATATACAGAAAATTTATTTTTTTCTGACGCTTCCTTTTGTATTATTGCAGAACTGACAAACTCATTTACGAGATCCGACTCGCTCATTTCGGATAATGGTTTTGATTTCATGGTGCCATGACTCCTGTCTCTTTGAGAGCTTCGATGCCGATCCGCACATGTTCCTCGAACGGCTTCCCTTTCAGATACGCGCGAGGAATTTGATAATCCGAGACTTTCTGCGCCCACGCGAACCATGCATTGATCTCCCAATGCTTGAAGGTCGAAATCCGCACCAGATTTGCTTTGCCGTAGACGAGGTTCGCCGGAAATCCCTCGCGCGCGCCGGCTGCGCGCTCCACGAGATGGTGGACGTCGGTGCCGCGGGCCGGGACGTCGACGTCCGCACGCAAGGCGTCCAAGGTCTTCGGCGCCGCCAGATAAGCATTTATAGAGGGACTATACCGCTCGGCAAACCAGATCGTGGTCTCCAGAATTACCGTATAGGCGGCAAGGACGGGACCTCCCTTTAAAAGCTTGAAGGCCATCGAGGTCCAACGTGCCGCATCCCACGCCACTCGAAGCTGGGGACCCTTGCCCGCCGGCTCCCGGGGCGGCACCTCGGGCGGCGGGTCGAGCGGCGGCCCCTGATTGTGTCCGATGCCCGGCGGCGGCTCCGGCGGCGGCGGGGTGATGATGATGACGGGACCAGCCGGCGCGTCCGAGGCCGGAACGCGGCGCGGCCAGCCGGCGCCGTCGTCACGCGTCGGCGCGCCGGCATCGTCGCCGTCGGTCCATTGCCCGCCATTTTCATAGCCGCGCGGGACGCGCGGCTGGCTCGGGTCGAACTTCGCCTGCCGCCGGGCAAAGGCCATCAGCTTGAGCATGAAGCGGATGGCGGCGAGGTCGGACCTCATCCGCAGAAGCTCTTGGGTGGTGCTCCATTGGTCCGCCTGTCTCTGCATGGTCCCCTCGCCGTCCGTGCGCCTGCGCAAGGATGGGCGAGGTTGCAGGGGTGGCGGATAACATTCCTATATCACGAATGCGTGATGGGATCGGCGCGGGTGTCGGCGTGCGCCGGGATGTGTCGTTTGCCGGACGTGGAGCCCTGGACCAGCCCCCTCCCCAGCCCTCCCCCGCACGCGGGAGAGGGGGTCCGGTGCGCAAGCGGGCGCGTGGCGCGTGCAGAGAAGAGGCGGCTGTAGACGCTGCGTGGAGAGGGGGGCGCTGTATGCGGCGAAGCCTTTGTTTTCGTGGAGAACAGGCCGTGTCAGCCACCCGTGATGGCGCGCGCCGCCGCGCGCCGCCGGCACCGTCCGGATCCCCTCTCCCGCGTGCGGGGGAGGGTGAGGGAGGGGGCTGGGGAGAGTCAGGGAGGGGGACGGCAGCGGGTGCGGGAAGGACCTCCCGGTAAGAGCGACAGGTCAAAG
>NZ_SMAI01000008.1 GCF_004346185.1 Aquabacter spiritensis
TACTAATCGCTCGATTGGCTTGATCGTTCTCATCCTCGATGTCCATGGCACAGCCAGGACACGACAATCCGGGCAAAACTCCCGATCCGGGCAAGGCCCCGATCCGGAAAGCCCAAAGACCAGCTTCATTCCTCATGTCCTTCGCCGGCCTGGTGGCTATTGCGAGGAGCCTGAACCCGATCCCATCCCGAACTCGGCCGTTAAACTTCTCTGCGCCAATGGTACTTCGTCTCAAGACGCGGGAGAGTAGGTCGCTGCCAGGCCTGCAAAGGACATGACGGAATAAAACGCAAAACAATGCCCATAAACACGAGCCAACGACAAAGCCCCGGTGCGCAAAACACGCCCGGGGCTTTCTCGCGTCTGAAATTCCAAACATCCCCAAACCGCCGAAACCGCCGCCCGCTCCAGGCCGTCGCGCCGATGATCGACGCCGACGGCCTCACCCTGCCGCGGCTCAGGCGATCGGGTGCTTGGCCAATTGCGTCTGGTCGAGCCCGAACCGGTCCGCGAGCCAGTCGATCATCAATTCCTGGCCCAAGGTCGGATTGTCGTGCTGGCAATGCTCGGCGCCGGTCATGTCGGCCTCCACCAGCATCAGGGTGACGTCGACGCCGGCCGCCTTGGCATAGTCATAGCCCTGGCGCGCCGCCTCGACGCCGAGCACGTCGTGCCCGCCATGCAGGATCAGATACGGGCATTTCATATTCTCGAACACGCCGCGCATGTCGAAATCCTTGGTCTTCTCCGCGACGCCCTTCATGGACGACGTGCCGAACACCCACTTCATATGGCCGGCAAGGCCGTGATCCTCGGCCCGGTCCTTGTAGCGCTCGTAGAGGCTGAGCACGCCGCCATGCGAAATAGCGGCGGCGAGGCGCGGCTCCATCGCCCCGGCCCGTGCGGCATAATAGCCGCCCAGCGAGGAGCCGGAGACGGCGATGCGGCTCATATCGACATCGTCGCGGGTGGCGAGCCAGTCGATGCATTTTCCGACCGGCACCTCATAATCGTAGCGGTTGGGAATGCCGTGCCGGCGCAGCGTCGCCCCCTGCCCCGGCCCGTCCATCAGCAGCACGGAGATGCCGCGCTGAAGCGCGCCGCGTCCGGTCATGAACCAGAGCTCGTCCTTGTAGGAATCGAGGCCGCCGAAGGAGATCAGCACCGGCTGTTTGCCGGTGTCGTAGGGCGCGCGGAGAAAATAGCCGTACATCGGCTTGCCCTCCTCCTCGTAGGGCACCTCGACGAACGCCCCCTTCGGCACGGTATATTCGAGGAAGCGCCGCGTGGAGAGCTCCGCCTGCTCGAAGGTCGGCATGCGGCGCGGATCGTCGGGGTCGAGCCAGAATTCGGCGGAGCGATACATGTCCGCGGCGCGCAGATAGCAGTTCATGGCGGTCTGGATGTGGCCCTTGGCCTCCTCCGCTTCGCCGCGCCGGAAATTGTTGTCGGCGACGACCATCCATTCGCGGTGCCAGCTGTCATAGTCGCCGGGGATCATCCGGCTCGCGGCGAGGAAGCATTCCGAGACCGTGCCCCCGCCCTCCTGCGTCTCGCCCAAAGCGCGGCGATACTGGTAGGACGGCCAGGGAAAGTCCGGCCAATGGTGCCAGCCATACGGCTCGTAATGCGGCGCCGAATCGGTTGCGACGGCATCGATCAGCTTGGCTTCGGAATCGGCCATGGGAGGTCTCCAGGGAAATGCGGGGCGCGCGGAAGCCAGCGTCGCGCGACACCGGGCTTCCGCGGGATGGGATAAGCGGCGCGGGCGTCAGACGGTCTTCATGCCCCAGCGCTCGACGGTCTTTCGCTCCACCCAGTCGAAGAACCAATTCTCCGAGACCCATCCGATCATGGCGATGGTGATCATGCCGCAGATCATGATGTCCGGCCGGAGCTGCCAGCGGGCGTCGTCGATGAGGAAGCCGAGGCCGGTGATCGAGGAGATCATCTCCGCCCCCACGATCACGCGCCAGCCGACCCCGTAGGTGAGCCGCATGCCGGTGATGATGTAGGGCAGCGAGCCGGGGATCAGGATGCGCCGCGTATAGAGGCTGCGGGACGCCAGATAGACCCTCGCGACTTCGGTATATTGGCCCGACAGCGTCTGCACGCCGGTCATGGTGTTGAACATGATCGACCAGATGCCGGAGAAGAAGATCACGAAGACGGTCGAGGTGAAGCCGATGCCGAACCACAGGATCGCCAGCGGGATCCAGGCGATGCCGGGGATCGGATAGAGCATCCGGCAGAGCGGCAGGAAGGCGGCGCGCACGGTGGGCGACGCGCCCATCACGAGGCCCGCCGGGATGCCGACCAGAGCCGCCAGCGCGACCCCGGAAATCTGCCGCCCGACGCTCGCCGCGGTGTTCGTCAGCAGCACGCCGTTGAGGGAGAGTTCGTAGAAGGCGAGCACCACCTGCCAGGGCGAGGGGAAGGCCCATTTCGGCATCAAAGCCAGCGAATAGACCACCTGCCAGAGCAAGAGAAAGGCCGCGATGGTGCCGAGGCCGAGCAGGCGCTCGCGGCTCGGCAGCCGGAGGCGGAACGCCCGCCGGGCCGGACCGGCCTGGGCGGTCACCGCGGCCGATTTGGAGGATGCCATCATGGCCATTCTCACGCCTCCGCCATCATGTCGGCCTGTTCCAGCTCGGCCGCCCGGTTGATTTCCTCGCCGAGCACCGCGCGCACCTCGCGCTGCAGCCGGCCCATGGTCTCGCTCGTCATGTCGCGCGGCCGCGGCTCGTCGATGGTGACGATCTGCTTGATGCGGCCGGGCCGCGCGGTCATCACGACGATCCGGTCGGAGAGGTAGAGCGCCTCCTCGATGGAGTGCGTCACGAAGATCACGGTCTTCTTGTAGTCGCGCCAGATCCGCAGCAACTCGTCCTGGAGCGTCTCGCGGGTCTGGGCGTCGAGCGCGCCGAACGGCTCGTCCATCAGCAGCAGCGAGGGATTGACCGCCAGCGCGCGGGCGATCGACACGCGCTGCTTCATGCCGCCGGAGAGGTGATGGGGAAAGCGGGTCGCGAAGTCGGCGAGGCCGACGGTCTTCAGCAGCCGGTCGGCGATCTCGCGCCGTTCCTTCGCCGGACGGCCCCGCGCCTGGAGGCCGAACTCGACATTCTCCCGGACGCTCATCCAGGGGAACAAGGCGTAATCCTGGAACACCACGGCCCGCTCGGGTCCGGGACCGCTCACCACCGCGCCGTCGATGGTGAGGCGGCCGGAGGTCGCCGGGATCAACCCGGCGACGATCTTGAGCAGGGTGGATTTCCCGCATCCCGAGGGACCGAGGAGGCAGACGAAGTCGCCGTCCTCGATCTTGAGGTTGATGTCCACGAGCGCCGACACCTCGGCGCCCTGGTTGCCGTATTTCTTGTTGAGGCTCTCGATGATCACCATGCCGCGCGCCTCACTTCTTCAGCTTCTCGTAGCCGGGATAGCCGGGATAGCTCTCGGCCATGGAGAGATCGACGGCATCCTCGTATTTGATCGGCTTCTGAAGGAGTTTGTCCTCGGCCATCCAGCCGAGCAGCGCCTGGATCCAGACCTTGGGGGGCGCATCATAGGTCCACCCGCAATTGTCATAGGCCTGTTCCAGCAGCTTGCTGTCCATTTTCGGCACGTAATGCTTCAGCACTTCCATGCCGAGCTTCTTGTCGGTCTTCATGATGTGGACGGCGTCGAGATGCGCCCACACGATGCGCTTGGCGAGTTCGGGGTGCTCCTTGGCGAACTTCTTGGTCATGACGAGGCCGTTCCGGAGCATGTCGGAATCGAGCTTCTTCTTGTCCACGAGGTCGTCGGCGGCCAGAAGGAGCTTGGCGCCCTTGTCGATGGCGTTCGTGCCGTAGGGCTCGAACGGGAAGGCCGCGGCGATGTCGCCGGTCAAGAGCGCGGATGCCACTTCCGGCACCGGCACCAGGGCGAGCTGGACGTCCTTCTCCGAGAGGCCGAAGCGCGGCAGAATCTCATGGATGAGGGTGAGATACTGGACGTCGAACTTGGTGACGATGCCGATGCGCTTGCCCTTCAGGTCCGCCCAGGACTTCACGTTCGGCGAGGAAACCATCAGCGCGCAATTGGCCGAGGATGCGGCGACGATGACGTTCTCGATGCCGGCCGACAGATAGCGCAGCGCACTGGCATATTGGTTGTAGCCGACATCATAGTCGCCGATCGCCATCAGCTGGTTGGACCGCTGATAATTGCCGCCGATGAACTCGACCTTGACCCCGTATTTGTCCCAGAGCTTCAGGTATTCGGCGATGAAGGGCTGGATATGATCGTAGCCCGGCGTGCCGGCCACCAGTTTGACGGTATAGGTATCGACAGCTTGGGCCGCGGCCGATCCGACCGCCGCAATCCCCATGAAAAGACCGAGTAACGCGCCCCTGATCGTCATTTGTTGTTCCTCTGGAAGGATGGTTGACAATTGGGACGGGGGGAGATCCCCCCGCTGGGGTGGACCGGCTATTCCGCGGCGATCCCCTGCTGCTTGGGCGCCGCTTCGGTGATGTGCTTCACCTCGGCCCAGGCGCGGACCATGCTGTTGAGGGCCGAAAGTTCCATGTCGGCGATCTGCGACAGGATCTCGCCCGCCTTTTTGAGGTCTGCCTCGTACCGCAGCACCCGGAACGTGTCGGAGGACTTCTGCATCATGTCCGCCGCCGCGGCGGCATCGGCCGTCTTGAGGCCGCGTATCCCCAGTTCGCGGGTCACGCGGCGCAGATAGCCCGCCGCCCCCGCCCGGCCGAGCACGCCGTGGTTCGGGATCTGGCCGCGCAGGAACAGCGGCCGCAACTCGCCGCTCGGCGCGAGCACGTCGCCGACCTCGCCCTTGCGGATCTTCTCGGCGAAGGCCGCCATGCCCGGCGCCCCCGTCTCGAAGCGCGGGATCTGCCATTGATTGCCGAACAGCGCGTAGGGCTTGGGATAATCGCCGCAGAGGATCTTCATGTTGCGGCGGAAAGAGTGCCGGATCGACCCGGCAATGTCCCATTCGGGGTCCCTGCCCGGCTCCACCCACACCATGAGGAAGGGGCCGTAGCCGTCGTGCAGGCTCCACTCGCCGCCGAACGGGTGGTGATGTTCCCATGGCTCATAGCCGGAGGGGCCGCGCTGCTTCGCCTGGGTCCAGGCCTCGCGGAACACGCCGATGGGCGCGTCGTAGCGGGAATTCGGCATGATGTCGTTGGGCTCGAAGATGGTGACGGTGCCCGCCGCGAGATCATAGCCGGCGACCACCACATGGTGGCCGAAGCCGCTCTTGCCCATCGTCTCGTGCTGGAATTTCAGGCGGGGCGAGGTCTTCGCGCCGATCGGCAGCATCAGCGAATAATGCAGCCCCACCTGAACCGGAATGCCCCGGTCGACGAGGCCGCAGAGCTTGGCAAAGGCTTCGTCGAAGCCGTTCTCGTGATCCTCTTCCCAATGGCCTTTGAAGCCCAAGGACTGCGTCGTGTATTCCCAGATTTCGTGGAACGGCCCGGCCCCGCCATTGAAGGCGGGGGCACCCCAGACATGGGTCCAGCGGAAGGAGAAGCCGTCGCCCGACGTGCCGTCGGCGAACAGCACGTCCTGCTCGCCGAAGAGACGGTACATGCCGAGCAGGCCGGTGAAGTAGCACCGCCCCGAATTTCCGCCTTCCGGATAGCCCTTCGGGCCCATCCAGGTCATCGAATGATAGGCGTCATCGTAACCATCGACATAGGACATTGGCGTTCTCCGTAACGAGGTGCTCGGGTCCGTCCGCATCAAATCAAGGGATTGATGATGGTCTTGCGCAGCGCGCGCTCGTCGATGCCGAACACGTCCACCAGCCAGTCGGCCATCAGCTCCTGGCCGATCGTGGGATTGTCGTGCTGGCAATGGTCGGCGCCGGTCTCCTCCTCGGTGACGAAGCGCAGCGTGACGTCGACGCCCTTGGCGCCGGCATAGTCCGCGACCTTCTGGGCCGCGGCGACGCCGAGCACGTCATGCCCGCCATGGACGATGAGGTAGGGGCATTTCATCTTGTCGAGATGGCCTTCCAGGACGAAGGGCTGCGCCTTTTCCATGGCCTCCTTCATCGAGCCCGCGCCGAACACGGTCTTGATATGGTCGGCGAGGCCGTGGTCTTCCTTCGCGCCCTCCCACAATTCCGGGATCGACCAGATCGCGCCGTGGGAGATGGCGGCGGCGAGGCGGTGCTCGTAGCAGGCGGCGCGCGCGGCGTAGAAGCCGCCGAGGGAGGAGCCGCAGACCGCGATCTTCGACGGGTCGATGTCGTCGCGCGTCAGCAGATAGTCGACGCATTTGCCGATCGGGACTTCGTAATCGGGCCGGGTCGGGATGCCGTGGCGGCGCAGCGTTCCGCCTTGGCCGGGGCCGTCGATCATCAGGACCGAAATGCCGCGCTGGAGGGCGCCATGGGCCTGCATGAACCACATCTCGTCCTTGATGGAATCGAGCCCGCCCATGCAGATGAGGACCGGCTGCTTGCCGCTGTCGAACGGCGCGCGGACGAAATAGGCGAACAGCGTCTTGCCGTCCTCATAGGGGATCTGGAGCACCTCCCCGGCCGGGCTCAGATTCTGGATGAATTTGCGCGAGCATTCCTCCATATCGGTGAAGGCCTCGAGCCGGCGGGGGTCGGCATATTCCAGCCAGAACTCGGTGTGCCGGTAATAATTGGCGGCGCGCAGCCAGCAATTCATCGCGGTGCGCAGGTGCCCCTTGGCGAATTCCGCATCGCCGCGCTCCTGATTGAAGTCGGCGATCCGCTTCCATTCCGCGTGCCAGCTCTCTTTGTCGCCGGGGATCATGCGGCTGGCGGCCAGGAAGCATTCGGACACGGTGCCGCCGCCTTCCTGAGTCTCGCCCAAAGCGCGGCGGAACTGGTAGCTCATCCAGGGATATTTGGGCCAATGGTGCCAGCCATAGGGCTGGTACACGCCGTGCGCCACATCCATTTCCTGGTCGATGAGCAGTTCTTCCGCCATGCCTGTCTCCGTTGACCGAATGCCCGCCGCAGGGCTGTCCGAAGAGAAGCGTGACTCCAAGCGACCACTGTTTCAAGTGACTTGATAATAAGGAAAGTGCAGAGAAACCCAATAATTGGGCAGGCCGGCGCGGGCACGGGCAGGGATCGGGCAGCCGATCGTGCAGCCGTGCGCAGCCCCTCGTCACCGGCCAGTGCCCGGAGAATGAGCGCGCAAAAATTTTCAGCAGAGCGAGTGGAGATTAAAAAGTCGGCGGCGTGTTTACGAAGATGATCCGCGCCTCTTCGTCCCCCACATTGCGATAGCCGTGCGGGATTTCGGAGCGATAGATGAAGGAATCCCCGGCATTGATGCGGAACACCCTGTCGCCAAGCAGCAACTCTATCGCGCCCGAAAGAAGATAGCCGACCTCTTCCCCGTCATGGGTCACGACGCCCTCGCTGCCGCCGCCTGGGGCGATGATGTGCATCGTGCTCTGCAGCAGATGGCCCTTGGTGTAGGGGATCAGGCGCTCCATGCGCATGCCCTTGCCCTGGACGGGGTCGAGATTGACCACGACGCGCGCATCCTCCCGCACCACCACGGTCTGCTCGGAATCCGGCGTCTCGAACAATTGGCCGATCGTCAGGTTCAGCGCGTCGCAGATCCGCGAGAGCATGTTGAGCGACGGCCGGATCTTGTTGTTCTCGAGCTTGGACAGCAGGCTTTCCGAGCAGCTCGCCGCCTCCGCCACATCCTTCAGCCGTGCCCCGATGGTGAGGCGGGCATGCCGCAGACGGGTCCCCACCTGCATCGCCGCATCGAAAGCGCCGCTCGCGACGCCCCGGCCGTCCTGCTCCATCGAACTGTCCGCACGGTCACTCATGGCGGCTAGCTAGCACATTTTTACCCGCGCTTGTCACGGGACATCGGCGCCGGCCCGCTCGGCCCGAAGAGGCCGGTCTTGGCCGGCCTTCGCTATCCTTCGAGGAGATTGCTGCGCACCGTCTTCAAATGCTCCTCGATCGCGCGCTCGGCCGCCACGGCATCGCGCGCGCGCAAGGCCGCGACGATCCGGCGGTGGTCGCCCTGGTAGGTCGCCCGCCGCGCGGCATTGATGCTGCGCCGCTTGAGGTCGCCCCATTCCGTCCGGTCGCGCGCCTCCGTCACCTCCCGGTACAGGTCGACGATGAGCCGGTTGTGCGTCGCCTCCGCCATGACCTGATGGAGCGCGGCGTCGTACCGTTCGAAGGTCTCGAAGTCTGCGGCCGCCTCCGCCTTCCGGTTGCAGGCATCCATGGCCTCGAAGTCGGACGCCGTCGCATGGGTGACGATGAGCAGCGCGAGGCGCGGTTCCACCACCAGGCGCGCGGCCATGATTTCGGCTGGGCTCACCTCGCTCGGCCGCCCGGACGGTGCCGGCGCAGCGGTCTCGGCGACATAGGTGCCGCTGCCGACGCGGCGCGTCACCACCCCCCGCGCCTCCAAGACGGAAAGCGCGTCGCGCACCGCGCTGCGCGGAACGCCGATCCGTTCGGACAGATCCCGCTCCGTGGGCAGCTTCGCCCCCGCCGCATAGCCTCCGGCCGCGAGCGCCTGCTCCAGGAAGGCGTGAACACGCGCAGTGTGGTTCGACATGCCTGTCTCCAATCGGCAAATTGGTACACCAATTTTGGCCGTGAACAAGGCCTTTTCGACCATTCTCTGGTGGACACCCCGCCATTCCGGCATATAGTGCTGAACCAATATCAAGAAGTACGAAATTGGTGAACCAATAGGACGATTATGAAACTCGCCACCTACGACCTCGGCGGCACCGTTCGCGTCGGCCTCGTCTCGGACGACGAAACGAGCATTCAGCCCATCGCGGCCGCCGACATGCTGGACGCGATCGTCCGCTGGGACGAAATCGCCGGCGCCCTCGCGGGCGAAGACAGCGTGCCGCTGTCGCGCGTCAGGCTGCTGGCCCCGATCCCGCACCCGCGCCGCAACATCATCTGCGTGGGCAAGAATTACCGCGACCACGCCAAGGAATTCGCGCTCAGCGGGTTCGAGGCCGGCGCCGTCGCGGGCGCGGAGATCGACACCCATCCCGCCGTCTTCACCAAGCCCGCGAGCACGGTGATCGGCCCCGATGCGGAGGTCGACACCCATCCCGGCGTCACCGATTCCATCGATTACGAGGTGGAGCTCGCGCTCGTCATCGGCCGCGGCGGGAAAGGCATCAAGGCGGCCGACGCCTTTTCGCACATCTTCGGCTACACCATCGTCAACGACGTCACCGCCCGCGATCTGCAGAAGAGCCACAAGCAGTGGTTCATCGGAAAATCGCTCGATACCTTCTGCCCCATGGGTCCCTGGATCACCACGGCGGACGCGCTGGACGCGGAAAATCTCGACGTGAAGACCTGGGTGAACGGCGAATTGCGGCAGAACGCGAACACCCGCGACCTCATCTTCACCATCCCCTCGCTCATCGAGACGATCTCGGCCGGCATGACGCTGGAGCCTGGCGACATCATCGCCACCGGCACCCCCTCCGGGGTCGGAATCGGCTTCAAGCCGCCGAAATTCCTGAAGTCGGGCGATGTCGTGAAGCTGTCCATCAGCGGCATCGGCGAATTGACCAACCGCTTCGCGTAACGCGGACCGGCGCCGGAAAGCCGGCACGCAGGCACAAGAATTGGAGACGGCACGCCGGGCAGGTCAGCCCGGCGCCTCCGGACCTCGGAAAACATAAAGGGAGGAGACCCATGTTCCGCCGCGCCACGCTCAGCCTTGCGCTTCTCGCAAGCGCCTTCGTCGCCCCTGCCGCCTTCGCGCAGCAGGATTATCCCAACCGGTCGATCCGCATCGTGGTGCCCTTCGGTCCCGGCGGCCCGGCGGACACCTATGCCCGCTTCATCGGCGCGCGCCTTCAGGACGTGTTCAAGCAGTCGGTGATCATCGAGAACAAGACCGGCGCGGGTGGCGTCATCGGCACGCTGGAGGCGGCGAAGGCGCCCGCCGACGGCTACACCCTCCTGATGATGTCCAACACCCAGACCGTCAACGAATCCCTGCTGCGCAAGAAGCCCTATGAGTTGATGAAGGATTTCGTCCCGGTCTCGCCGGTGAATTATTCCGATCTCGTCATCGCCGTGAACCCGTCCGTGAAGGCGAAGACGCTCGAAGCCTTCATCGCCCTCGCCAAGGCCGAGCCGGGCAAGCTGAATTACGCCTCCTCCGGCCAGGGCACGCCCTACCATCTCGCGACCGAGCTGTTCCGGGCGATGACCGGCGTCGACATCGTGCATGTCGCCTACAAGAACAGCGGCGATGCGCGCACCGGCCTCATCAGCGGCCAGGTGGACATGATGATGGACGCCGTCACCACCATGGCGCCGCAGGTGCGGGCCGGAAAGGCGGTCGCGCTCGCGACCACCGGCAAGACCCGCAGCAGCGTGCTGCCGGACGTTCCCACGGCGGAGCAGGCGGGCGTGAAGGGCTTCGAGGCCTCCATCTGGCTCGGCATCATGGCGCCGGCCGGCACGCCCCAGCCGATCGTGGACCGGCTGAACAAGGAGATCGTCGCGTATATGAGCGAGCCCGCGGTCAAGGCGGAATGGGCCAAGCAGGGCGCCTATCCTCTGATCATGACGCCCGCGCAGTTCGGAGATTATCTGAAGACCGACATTGAGAAGTGGCGCAGCGTCGTCACGCGCTTCAACATCACGGCGGATTGAGGCCGAGCGACGAATGCCGACCTACGCCCTGGAGATCAACGGCACGCCCCGGACCGTCACGGCCGAGGCGGACATCCCCCTCCTCTCGATCCTGCGGCAGGATCTCGGACTTTCGGGTCCGCGGTTCGGCTGCGGGGCGGGTGCGTGCGGCGCC
Source organism: Aquabacter spiritensis (assembly GCF_004346185.1). Classification (GTDB taxonomy): domain Bacteria; phylum Pseudomonadota; class Alphaproteobacteria; order Rhizobiales; family Xanthobacteraceae; genus Aquabacter; species Aquabacter spiritensis. The sequence goes on from NZ_SMAI01000008.1 coordinate 10,845, forward strand.
TGCCGCGTGCTGGTCGGCACGGAGTCGGTCGCGGCGTGCGACACGCCGCTCTGGGCCGTGGCGGGCAAAGCCGTCACCACGGTCGAGGGATTGGGCAGCGAAGAGGATCCGCACCCGTTGCAGCGCGCCTTCCTGAAACACCAGGCGATGCAGTGCGGCTATTGCGTTTCGGGCATCCTGATCTCCGCCGCGGCTTTGCTGCGGCGCGTCGCACGGCCGAGCGAGGCGGAAATCCGCGCGGCCCTCGACCGCAACCTCTGCCGGTGCGGGGCCCATAACCGCATGGTCCGGGCGATCCTCGCCGCCAGCGCGGAGATGGCGCCGTGACCGACGCGCCCGCCGCCCCGCCTTTGCCAAAGAGCCTCGCGGCCAATCCCCTGCTTTCCCAATGGGTGCGCATCGGGGCCGAGGGCCGCATCGACATCCTGCCCGGCAAGGTCGAGATCGGACAGGGCATCGCCACCGCCTTGCTCAAAATGGCCGCCGAGGCGCTGGAGGTGGACCCGGCCCGCATCCGCATGGTCCGCCCCGCCACTGGCGACAGCCCAGATGAGGGCGTGACGTCCGGCAGCCAGTCCATCCAGGATTGCGGCCGCGCGCTGCGCCATGTCTGCGCCGAAGTGCGCGACCTCTTCCGCGCCGAGGCCGCCCTGCGCCTCGGCGCCGATGCCGGCGCTCTCGGCCTCGAGGACGGCACCTTCGTCGGCCCCGGCAATGCCCGGCTGTCCTATTGGGAACTGGAAGACGCCGTTTCCCTCGAGCGCGCGGCGACGGCGGGGGTCCGCCCCGTCCGGCGCACCGGCCTCGACCTCGCCCGCATCGACCTCGCCGACAAGGTCTTCGGGCGCCCGCGATTCATCCATGACATGCGGCCGGAGGGAATGCTGCACGGGCGCGTCGTCCTTCCGCCGCGCACCGGCAGCAGCCCCCGCCGGGACCAGGACCTTGCCGCCCTCGCCGGCCCCGGCGTGCAACTCGTCGCGGACGGCGCCTTCATCGGCCTGCTCTCCGACGACGAGCGCAGCGTGGACCAGGCGGCCGCGCGCCTGCGCGAAAAGCTCGGATGGGAAGGCGGGACGCCCCTGCCCGACGAGGCCACGCTCGGCGACTGGCTCCGCGCGCAGCCGGTGGCTCCCGTGGTCGAGCAGCGCGGCGGCCCGGCCGAGCCGGCGGTACAAACGCTGGCGCGGTCCTTCTTGAAGCCGTTCATCGCCCACGGCTCCATGGCGCCGTCCTGCGCGCTCGCCCTCTGGTCGCCGGACGAGGCCGAAATCCTCCGCGTCTGGACGCACAGCCAGGGCATCTACAATCTGCGGGCCGACCTGTCGGTGGTCTTCGGTCTGCCGCCCGAGCGCATCCGGGTGGAGCATGTCGAGGGCGCCGGCTGTTACGGCCACAATCCGGCCGACGACGTGGCGCTCGACGCCGCGCTTCTGGCACGGGCGGCACCGGGGCGCGTCGTGCGCGCCCAGATGAGCCGGGACGAGGAACTCGGCGGCGGCCCCTTCGCGCCCGCCATGCGCGTCGATGTGGAGGCGGACCTCGACGCGAGCGGGCGCCTCTGCGGCTGGCGCCACACCATCTGGAGCAATGGCCACAGCATGCGTCCTGGGCGCAGCAAGGCCTCGACCCTGCGTGCGGCGGCCCATGTCTCGGGCGGCGCCCCCTGGCCGATCGCCATCAACATGCCGGCCTCGAACGGCGGCGGCGCCGACCGCAATTCCATGCCGCTCTACGACATTCCGGCGGCGTGCGTGACGAACAACCGGCTCACCGTCATGCCCATCCGCACCTCGGCCATGCGGGCACTCGGGGCCTTCGCCAATGTGTTCGCCATCGAATCCATGATGGACGAAGCCGCTCTGGCCGTGGGCGAGGATGCGGTCGCCTTCCGCCTGCGCCATCTGTCGGACGACCGGGCGCGCGCCGTGATCCTGGAGGCGGCACGCCTCGGCCGCTGGCGCGAGGCGCCGCGCGCGGACGGCGAAGGACAGGGCTTCGCGTTCGCCCGCTACAAGAATACGGGCGCCTATTGCGCCGTGGTGGCGGATGTCGCCTGTACGGACGAGGTGCGCGTGAACCGCCTTCTCGTCGTGGTGGATGTCGGCGAGGTGATCAGCCATGACGGCGTCGTCAACCAGGTCGAGGGCGGCGCCATCCAGGCGACGAGCTGGGCGCTGAAGGAAGCGGTGCATTTTTCCCCCGAAGGCATCCTCTCGCGGAGCTGGGAGGACTATCCCATCCTGCGGTTCAGCGAGGTCCCGGCGGTCGCGGTGCATGTTCTGGACCGCCCCGACGCACCGCCCATGGGCGCCGGAGAAGCCTCGCAGGGGCCCACGGGGGCCGCCATCGCGAATGCGGTGCATGACGCGCTCGGCATGCGGATGACACGCTTCCCGCTCACCCGCGACACCCTCATCGAAGCCATGGAGCTCGGCCAGTGAAGCCTTTGCGGATTCTCAGCGGCGGCGCCGCCGAAGCCCTGGTCGGAAGGACCGCCCCCGCTTTCACGGCGCAGAGCGGGTTCGACGTGACGGGCACCTTCGGCGCGGTCGGCGACATGGCGGCGAAGCTGCGCGGCGGCGAAGCTGCGGACATCATGATCCTGACGCGCGCGCTCATCGCCGACCTTGAGGCGGACGGGCTCCTGGTGGTGGGCAGCGCGGTCGATCTCGGCGCGGTGCCGACCTCCGTCGCCGTGCGCGCGGACGAGGCCGCGCCCGACGTCTCCAGCATGGAGGCGCTGCGCGCGGCGCTGCAGGCCGCGCCCGCTTTGTTCTGTCCGAACATCGAGACCTCGACGGCCGGACGGCATGTCGCCTGCGTCCTCGACGCGCTCGGCATCCGGCGCGAGATGGACGCGCGGCTGCGCGTCTATCCCAACGGCGCCACGGCCATGGCCGCGCTGGCCGCGAGCGGCATTCCCGGCGCCATCGGCACGACCCAGGCGACCGAAATCCTGAACACGCCCGGCATCCGCCTCGTCGCCCATCTGCCGCCGGGTGCCGACCTGCGCACGGTCTATACTGCGGCGGTGACGGCGGGCAGCCCGCACCCCGGCGAGGCCGGCGCGTTCATCGCCGCTTTGGGGGCAAGCCCGAGCCGCCCGGACCTCGGCTTCGAGGTCTGAGGGCGGCGGCATCCGCCGCGTGCGGCGCGGACCTCGCTCAGTCGGCGGCGATGCCGCGCTCGGCGATGACGCTCTGCCAGAGCTTGGAGCTGGCGACGATGGTGGCCTGCAGCTCGGCCGGGCTGCCGGTCATGGGAATGAAGCCGGCGGCCAGGAAGATGCGCTTCACCTCCGGCTGGGCGACCACGTCGCGGATGGCGGCGTTCAGCTTCTGCGTGATGTCCGGCGAAAGGCCCGCAGGACCGACGAGGCCGAACCAGTTCTCCTGCTTGAAGCCCGCGAACATGTCGGAGATCAGCGGCGTTCCCGGCGGAAGCCGGTCCGGCGTCGTAGTGGACATGCCCATCAGCTTCAGCTTCCCGGCGCGGATATAATCCAGCATGGTCGGCGTCGAGGTGGTGAGAAGCACCTGGACCTCGCCATTCATGACGCCGAGCGTGGTCACGGACGAGCCCTTATAGGGCACGGCGCTGAGCTGGATGCCCGCGGTCTGGGCGAGCAGCTCGGTGGAGAGATGGCCGGAGGACCCGGTGCCGGCATGGGCGTAAAGCAACGGCTTCTCCTGCCGCTTGGCATAGGCGACGAAGCCCTCGAGGTCGTCGACCGGAAGATCGCCGTTCACCACCAGGATCATCGGCTGGGTGGCGACGAGGGAGATCGGGGTGAAGCTGGTCATGGCGTCGTAGCCGGCCTGCTTCTGCAGCAGCGGCGCGATCACGCTCGGCCCGTCATTGCTGAACAGCAGCGTGTAGCCGTCCGGTGTAGCCTTCGCGACCTCGCGGGCGGCGATGGCCCCCGCGGCGCCCGCCCGGTTTTCGACGACGACGGGCTGGCCGAGCAACCGGGACAAAGGATCCTGCATGGCGCGCGCCATGACGTCCGTCGTGCCGCCCGGCGGATAGGGCACGAGGACCCGGATCGGCCGCTCCGGATACGGCGCCGCCTGCGCGCCGGAGAGCGCGAACGGGAGCGCGGCGGCAAAAAGCGCCAGGATGAAGCGCACCATGGAAAGCCTCCTTGGATGTGGCGCGCTTATGGGCTGCGCGCCTTGTTCGGCGTCCGGCCTCTTCCCCATCCCGCGCAGCGCTTTGCAATTCGGATGGTCGGAAGATGGAAATACGCGCCCTGCGTGCGCAGTTGGGCCTGAATTCTTGCGGCACCCGCGCGAACAGGACGTATTCGTGCGGACGATGCGTGAAACCCTAAGCAACCGCGCCGGACCCGCCTAAGACGATTTCGCTATCCACGGATAACCAGACGGCATGGCCGGCCTGCCGGCGGGACGGGCGGGAGCGGCCGTGCCGCCCGCGCGCCCGCCGATGCCCCTCCGTTATGCGCACATAACCAAATGGTCTTGGGCCTGTCGGCCGCCGATCCCTACTGTCCATGAACCAACGGCGTCGCGCCGGAGCATCGGCGGCTCAATCCGGCCCCGGAGCAAATAGAGCGCGCGCCGCGCGGCGAAGACGTCGTGGCCCGCCTATGGCCCGGAAGACGGACGTCCCGCGCCGCGCAGCTGGGAAAAATGGGAGGAGGATCAGAGTGGAGGATCGCGACATGTCCCTCGGCGCCGAAGCCCGCGACACCGGCCCGGCGGTCGGAACCGAGGCGCCGGAGCGCGCCCAAGCGACGAAGCGGGCCGCCCTCTCCGGCGTGCGGGTGGTGGACCTGACCCAGTTCGAGGCCGGGCCGGTCTGCACCGAGACCCTGGCCTGGCTGGGCGCCGAGGTGATCAAGGTGGAGGCCCCCGGCCGGGGCGAGCAGGGCCGCAAGGCGACCACCGACGCCGCCGGGCTCGATTCCAACTTCTTCCTGATCCTCAACGCCAACAAGCGCAGCATCACCTGCAACCTGAAGAGCGAAGAGGGCCGCGCGCTGTTCCGGCGGCTCATCGCCGAGGCCGACGTGCTGATCGAGAATTTCGCGCCCGGCGCCATCGAGCGGCTCGGCTTCTCCTATGACGCGGTGAAGGAGATCAATCCCGCGATCATCTATGCCCAGATCAAGGGCTTCGCGCCCGAGGGCCCGTATGCGAATTATCTCGCCTTCGACGCCGTCGCCCAGGCGGCCGGCGGCAGCCTGTCGATCACCGGAGAGGCGGACGGGCGCCCCATCAAGCCGGGCCTCAACGTCGCCGACACCGGCGCGGGCCTGCACTGCGCCATCGGGATCCTGGCCGCGCTCTACCAGCGGCGCGTCACCGGCGAGGGCCAGCGCATCGAAGTGGCGATGCAGGACGCAGTGATCAATTTCGGCCGCATCGCCTTCGCCGCCCAGGCCAATTCCGGCAAGGCCGCGCCCCGCACCGGCAACCAGAGCATCCTCGCCGGCACCTCCCCGAGCGAGGTCTATCCCTGCAAGGGCGGCGGTCCGAACGATTATTGCTACGTCTACACCACCCGCGCCGGCAACCATCATTGGGACCGGCTGCTCGCCGTGATCGGCCGCGAAGACCTGCTCACCGACGCGCGCTTCACGACCCCCAAGAACAGGCAGGCGAATTATCGCGAGGTGGACGCCATCATCGCCGAATGGACCCGGCGGCACGACAAGCGGACGGTCATGACGCTGTTCGGCGAAGCCGGCATCCCGGCGAGCGCGGTGTTCGACACCATGGAGCTGTCGCGCGATCCCCACCTGCGGGCCCGCGGCACCTTCGTCACCGTGGACCATCCCGAGCGCGGCGCCTTCACCATGCCCGGCTTCATGGTGAAAATGTCCGGCTCCCAGGTTCCCGCCACCGCCGCGCCTTTGCTCGGCGCCGACAATGCGGACGTCTATGGCGCGCTGCTCGACCTGTCGCAGGACGAGCTGGACCGCCTGAAGCAGGCGGACGTCATCTGACACCGCGTTCAACGACAGAGATGGCGCACCGTCATGGGCATTCGGGGTTATGAGCTGGTCGGCCGCGCACTCGCGCAGGCCGGGGCCGACACGGCGTTCTTCATCATGGGCGGGCCGATGAACGACGCCCTCAATTGCGCCCGCGACCACGGCGTCCGGCTGATCGACGTGCGCCACGAACAGGCGGCCGCCCTGATGGCGCAGGCCTATGCCCGCATGCGCGGCACGCCCGGGCTCTGCATCGGCGCCTCCGGGCCGGGCACCATCAATCTCACCACCGGCCTCGCCAATGCGCTGGTGGATTGCGCCCCGGTCGTGGCGCTCGGCGGCGCGAGCCCGCTGACGGAGTTCGGCACCGGCTCGTTTCAGGAGATCGACCAGCTCGCCATCATGCGGCCGGTGACCAAATGGGCCGAGCGCGTCCACGAAACCCGCCGCATCCCCGAATTGATCGCCCGCGCCTTCCGCGAAGCCATGGCCGGACGGCCGGGGCCGGTCTATCTCGACCTGCCGGGCGACGTCCTCTACGGCACGGTGGAGGAGGCGGATGTCGTGTGGCCGCGCCCCCTCGACCTCCGCCCGCCGGCCGCGAGCGCCGAGGCGATCGCATCGTGCCTTGCGCTGCTGAAGGCCGCAAAGCGGCCGGTCCTCCTGTCGGGCAGCGGCATCCTCTGGTCGGGCGCCGCCGACCGGCTCGCCCGCTTCGTGGAGGCGACCGGGATCCCGCTCTACACCACGCCCCAGGGCCGCGGCATCACCCGGGAGGATGCACCGGGCAGTTTCCCGCTCGCACGCTCCACCGCCTATCGCGAGGCGGATCTGGTGCTCGTCCTCGGCACCCGCCTCTCTTATGTCTTCAGCCAGGGCAAGGCGCCGCGCTTCTCCCCCGACGCGACGTTCGTGATGATCAACACCGATCCCGAGGCGATCGTGTCCGCGGCGCGCGTCGACCTCGGCATCGTCGGCGACGCGGGACTCGTGGTCGATCAGCTGTCGCAGGCGGTCGCCGGACAGATTTCGCCCGACCGGTTCGCCCCCTGGCGCGACCGCCTCAAGGCCATCGAGGACAAGAAGAAGCCCGCCGCGGAAGCCGAGCTTTCGACCGATGCGGTACCGATCCATCCCTTGCGCCTGTGCCGGGAGATCCGCGACATCATCGACCCGCAGACCATCCTCGTCGTCGACGGGCAGGAAATCCTGAACTATGGCCGGCAGAGCATTCCGAGCCACCTGCCCGGCCATCGGCTGAATTCCGGTCCGTTCGGCACCATGGGCGTCGGTCTTCCGTTCGGCGTCGGCGCCAAGGCGGCACGGCCGGACAAGACGGTGCTGGTGCTCCACGGCGACGGCTCCTTCGGGCTCAACGCGATGGAACTGGACACTGCGGTGCGCCACGGCCTGCCGATCCTGGTCGTCATCAGCCTCAATGGCGGCTGGACCGCCGACCCGGAGCGCACCAAGCCGGGCCGCGACCTCGGCTATACCCGCTTCGACAGGATGGCCGAGGCCCTCGGCTGCCACGGCGAGTTTGTCGAACGGCCGGAGGACATCCGCCCCGCTCTGGAACGCGGGGCGGCCGAGGTGGCGCGGGGGCGGACCGCCGTCGTGAACGTGGTCACCGACTGGCGCGCGCGCGCCGGCACCGTCAGCTTCACCGCCCACAGCACCTGAGGCCCGACATGACCATCCGCGAGGAGGGTGCCCTGTCCGGCATCCGCGTGCTGGACTTCACACATTTCATCGCCGGGCCCTATTGCACCATGCTGCTGGGCGACCTCGGGGCGCAGGTGATCAAGGTCGAATCCCCCGGCGGCGACAGCTTCCGCCAGTTCCGGCCCCATGTGGGCGGCGAAGGCGGACCCTTCCTCGGCTTCAACCGCAACAAAAAGGGCCTCTGCCTGGACCTGCGCCAGGCCGCGGCGCAGGAGGTCGCGCGCGAACTGGTCGCCAAGGCGGACGTGCTGGTGGAGAATTTCTCGACCGGCATCATGGACCGCTACGGCCTCGGTTATGACGCCGTCGCCGAAATCAACCCGCGGCTCGTCTACTGCTCCGCCACCGCCTATGGCCGCACCGGGAGCCTCGCCGCACGCGCGGGCTTCGACCCGGTGGTTCAGGCCGAGACCGGCTTCATGTCCATGAACGGCCAGCCGGAGATCGAACCGACCCGCACCGGCCCCGCCGTGATGGACGTGTCGACCGGCATGATGGCCGCGAACGCGGTGCTCGCCGCTCTCGTCGCCCGCACCCGCACCGGGCGCGGCCAATATGTCGAAGTGGCGCTGTTCGACACCGCGGTGAACATGCTGGGCTTCCACGGCATGAGCTATCTGGTGTCGGGCGTGAATCCGCTGCGCTTCGGCAATATGAGCGCGGACAGCGCGCCCATGGGCATGTTCCACGCCGCCGACGGACCCTTCTATATCGGCTGTGCCAATGACGGCCTGTTCCGCAAGCTGGCGGAAGCCCTCGCCCGGCCCGATCTCCTATGCCACCCCGATTATGCCACGGCCGGCGATCGCGTGCAGAACCGGCACGCTCTGGCGCAGCTCCTCGACGGCCTGTTCGCGGCTTCGACGCGGGAGGATTGGGTCGCCCGCCTCCAATCGGCGGGCGTCCCCGCAGGGGTGCCGAAGACCATCGCGGAGGCCATGCGCTCCCCGGAAATGGCGGCGCGCGGACTGGTCAGCCGCATCCCGCATCCCACCGCCGGCGAGATCCCCAACGTGGCCCCCCCCTTCCGGCTCGCGGGAACGCCGGTGGTCGCCCCGGTCGCCGGTCCCGTCCTGGGCCAGCACACAAGCGAGATCCTGTCCGACGTGCTCGCCTTCGACGCAGGCCGGATCGCCGCGCTCGTCGCGGCCGGCGCGGTCCGGCAGGCCGCCATCTGAAGGAGAGCGTCTTGGGTCCGCTGCACGGCATCAAAATCATCGAGTTCGGCGCCATCGGGCCGGGGCCCTTCTGCGCCATGATGCTGTCCGACATGGGCGCGGAGGTGCTGCGCCTCGACCGCATCGATCCCCCGGAGCTCGGTCTCAAGCGCGAGACCCGCTTCGCCACGCTGAACCGGGGCCGCCGCTCGGTGGCCATGGATCTGAAGGCGGACGGCGCCGCCGCCGCCGTCCTGCGCCTGGTGGCAGGCGCGGACGCCCTGATCGAGGGGTTCCGCCCGGGCGTCATGGAGCGGCTCGGCCTCGGGCCCGAGGCCTGCCTTTCGGCCAATCCGCGACTGGTCTACGGGCGCATCACGGGCTGGGGGCAAGACGGGCCGCTGGCCCAGGCGGCGGGCCACGACATCAATTATCTCGCCATCTCCGGCGCGCTCCACTGCATCGGGCGGGAAGGCCAGCTCCCCGCGCCGCCCCAGAACTTCCTCGCCGACATGGCCGGCGGCGGCATGTATCTGGCCTTCGGCGTCGTCTGCGCGCTGCTCGAGGCGCGGGCCTCCGGCAAGGGGCAGGTGGTGGACGCCGCCATGGTGGACGGCGTCGCCTCCCTCCTCACCAGCGTCCACGGCCTCTATGCCGCCGGGCTGATCGGCGACCGGCGCGGCGAGAACCATTATGACGGCGGCGCGCCCTGGTATGATTCCTACGCGGCTGCCGATGGCGCGCTGCTGGCGGTGGGCGCCATCGAAGGCCGCTTCTACGGCAATCTCCTCAAGCTCCTCGGCCTCGCGGCCGCGGACCTGCCCGATCAGCACGACCGCGCCGGCTGGCCGGTGCTGCGCGCGCGCTTCGCCGCGGCGTTCCGCACCAAGACGCGGGCGGAATGGCTGGCGGCGATGGCGGGGCAGGACGTCTGCGTGGCGCCCGTCCTCACCCTCGCCGAATCCCTGGCCAACCCGCATCTCGCGGCGCGGGGCACCTTCATCGAGGTCGACGGCGTGCGCCAGCCGGCCCCGGCGCCGCGCTTCAGCCGCACCGTCCCCGATCATCCGGCGCCGCCGCCGGAGCCCGGCGCGCACACCGATGCGGCGCTGGCGGACTGGGGCTTTTGTCCCGCCGAGATTTCACGCCTGCGCACGGCGAAGGCCATCGCGTGACCCGGGAGGACGGCCCTTGGCACTGCTCTCGCCGACACAGTCCGTGCTGCTGGTCATCGACATCCAGGAGCGGCTCGCCGCGGTGATCCCCGATGCCGAGGGCCTCGTGGCGCGCACCGGCATCCTGCTCCAGGCCGCGCGGCATCTCGGGGTGCCCGCCCTCGCCTTCGAGCAATATCCGCGCGGCCTGGGGGGCACCCTGCCCGCGGTCTCGCGCCACCTCCCGGACGGCGCGATCATGGAAAAAATGGCCTTCAGCGTCGCGGCCATCCCGGCGGTCCGCACGCGGCTCGCGACCTTGGCCCGCCGCCAGATCGTCATCGCCGGCCTGGAGGCCCATATCTGCGTGCTGCAATCCGCCTTCGGGCTGAAGGCCGCGGGATACGACGTCCATGTCGTCGCCGACGCCGTCGGTGCGCGCCGGCCCCGTGACGTCGACCTCGCCTTCGCCCGCCTGCGCATGGAGGGCATCGGCATCACCAATTGCGAGATGGCGGTCTATGAATGGATGCGCCACGCCGAAACCCCGCACTTCAAGACGATGAGCCGCCTGCTGCGGGGGTAGGAGGTTGAAAACACCTCTTCTCCACCCTGACCGTGTCTCTATCGACCATCCTCTCACTCTTCGACGATGGCCCTGGCCAAGATGATGCCTTCGGCAGGGTAGATGGCCTCGAACCTATCCAGAGGGGCGCTCCAGGCGTGAGCGGGCGGGGAAAGCCACTTCGTCAGGTCCCTGAGCGCCTGGTGATGCCGGCGGAGGTCCCAATGCAGGATGGGCTCGTGATGTGCGATGCGGTTACGCAGCAAACGGATTTGGGTTAGAGGGCGGGAGAAGTCCTTTCTGGCGAGTCCCTTGCCGTCTCGCGTCGCGATCGCGTGCAGCGTGGTACGCCACAGCTGCTCGTAGGCCGGGCTAAACATCGCGGTCCAGAAGCTGAAGCTCAGCGCAGCCACGATGCGACCGGGAGTGGGCTCCTTGCCATTGGCCTCAAGCTCGGCGATAGCGTCGGCCACCTGGGCCGCCTGGTGGGGGACTTGCATCAGGTCCGTCTGCTCGAACCACCGCTCACCGTTCGTCAGCGCCATTGCACTGTGGATTCGGTTGCGCAGGCTGATCTCCAAGGTCTGCAGCGCGATATAAAGAGCCTCGGAGACCTGGGTGTTCAGAGTGTAGAGTTCGAGCGCGCGCTCCCGATCGCCGCCCGCCCAAGTGACGTAACGGCCGAAACGCTCCAGGGAGAGCGCCGCCTCCATGTCGTCGATATGCGCCATGGATCAGGCGGCCGTTGCGGTAGGGTGGGTCTTCATTTATATACACCCATGGACACCCCGGTTTCGCCTCTGCTTCGGCATGCGGCCGGGGTAATTTATTTTCAGCCTCAGCCGCCGCGCTTTTCCGCGGGCGTTTCAACTCGGCGGCGAGCGGCTTTGGTGCGGCGGTGGACCACCATCGGCGTCCAGCCGTCCGCCGGCAGCGTCGTCGGTCCGACTGCTCACCCCAGCCAGCTCGGCAAGGGTCTCCTGCGTCCAGCCATTGGAGGTCCGCAGCAAGCGGACGATCATAGACAGGTCCTCCGTAGAAGGGCTGCGGAACTCGTGGTCGGGGGGCTCGGTCATGGTGCTCATCCTGTGTCACCGCGATCCTAGCCACTTGGCGCCCAGACGACACGACAGCCTCCCGACAACCATCCGACGGCAGTCGCAATCTTGGCGGCAGATGTCGAGATACGTTTCCAACCATTGCACAGTGTCCTAACCCGCCTTCGCCGAGGCCGTGGCGGCGAGCAGCGCGTCGCTGACCACGCGGGGGGTCAGATGCGGGGCGACGGCGCGGACGAAGTCCAGGATGATCGGCCGCAGATAGGAGTTCGTCCGGAGGGAGATGTTGACCACGCTGGAGGGGAAGATGTGGCTCGCGTCGCGCATGCGCAGATCGGCGTCGCGCTTGGGGTCGAAGGTGAGGGACGACAGGATCGCGATGCCGAGGCCGCTTTCCACATAGGCCTTGCAGACGTCCGCATCGACGGCGCTGAGCATGATCTTGGGCTCCAGCCCCGCCTGCGCGAAGGCCTGCATGACGATCCAGTGGCCGCTATAGCGCCGGTCATAGGTGACGATGGGATGGGCGGCGACCGCCGCCAGGGTGAGCGGCTCCACCTCCAGGATCGGATGGCCCGTCTTGGCGATGACCGAGCGCCGGAGCTCGGCGCACGGCAGCGAAATGAGCTGCGGGAAGACGCGGATCGGCTCCGCGCCGATGGCGAGATCCGCCTCGCCCGCCCCCACCAGCTCGCAGGCATAAGCCGGGTCGCCCTGCTTCAGGGTCAGCCGGACATTGGGATGGCGCTCCAGGAAGCGCTCGATGATCGGCGGCAGGAAGTAGCGCGCCTGGGTATGGGTGGTGGCGACGATGAGATTGCCCTTGCCGCCCGAGCCCATGTCCTCCTTCAGCCCCCGCAGCGCATTGACCTCCGCGAGCGCCCGCTGGGCGATGGCGAAGACGTGCTCGCCGCCCTCCGTCAGGCCGGTGAACCGGTTGTTCGCCCGCACGAAGATCGCGAAGCCGAGCTCCGCCTCGAGCAACTGGATCTGCCGGCTGACCCCCGGCTGCGACGTGTTCAAGGCTTCGGCGGCGGCCGACAGATGGTTCGCGTTCTTGACGATCTCGACAACGTAACGCAATTGCTTGAGGTTCATGCGGCGATCCTAGGCCGGAGCGGGCGGCGAAGAAAGCCGAACCTTTTTTGCATGTGCGAACAGAACGAGGCGATCCGAATACGCTCCGTATTACGAAGACTCGCGCCGTAACACGCATGAGCTCTGCCGTGATAGGCGCTTAATAATCGAGTTTCAGCCCCTCGGCCTCGATCACGCCCTTCCACTTCCGGATGTCCGCGTCGACGGCCGCCAGGGTCTGGGCGGGGGGTGCCCAGGCCGGCACCGCGGCCCAGATCCGCAGGTTCCGCTCGGTCGAGGCCAGTCCCAGGAACTCCTTGATGCAGCGATTGATTTCGCCGACGATCTCGGGCGGCATCCGGGCCGGGCCGAACATGCCGTAGAAGGTGTCGACGACATATTTGTCGAGCGCCGGCACCGCCCCCTTCAGAGGCGGCAGGTCGCAATACGGGTTGGGTCCAGCCGAAGTCACGGCGACCCCCTTCACCTTTCCCGCCCGCACGAATTCTATGCCGTTTGAGATGTTGTCGGCGAACATCGGCACGACACCTGTCATGAGGTCGATGACCGCCGGCGCGGACCCGCGATAGGGGATATGGGTTGCCTGGACGCCCAGAAGGTTGAACAACCAGAGCGTGGAAAGATGGGTCATCGACCCTACACCTGCAGAGGCGTAGGTAATGCGCCCGCTATTTTCCTTCGCCCAGGCGATGAAATCCGGGACGGAATTGACCGGTATGGAGTTGTTCAGCATCACGATGTTCGAGCCCGTGATGATGTTGCTGATGGGGGTCAGGTCCGCCGGCTGGTATTTCAGGTTCCGGAACAGGCTGTAGGCGACCGATTGCGGTCCCGTGCTGCCGAGCAGCAAAGTGAGCCCGTCCGGCGCCGCCCGCACCACGTCCAAACTGCCGACGATGCCGCCGGCACCGGTCTTGTTGTCGACCACCACCGTCTGCCCCCATGTCTGCTGGAGATGGGCGGCGACCAGGCGCGCGATGATGTCGGTGATGCCCCCCGCGGAGAACGGCACCACCAGGCGGACGGTACCGGACGGTTTCCAGGCGCCGGCATCGGCCCGCGCGGGGAAGGGACTGCAAATGGCGGCCGCGCCCAGTCCCGAAAGGACCGTGCGACGATCGATGAGCGTGCGTGCGTTCACAGCTGCTCCTCCCGGTTTCCGCCTGCGGCGGATTGGCGTTTCCTCGTTCCGCGCATTGGCGGTTTTTTCGTTTTATTTTTATAAACTTGGATTTTGATTGTTTTTTCAGAGCTATTTTTTGATTTTATACTTTGACTTATCTGACTGACCGTCAGGTGTAGAAGGCCGCATTTTCACGGACCGATGCGGCTTGGTCGGGCGGCACCGTCGCTTTGGTATAGATCGCCTCCATGGGGCACACGGTGCGGCAGGCGTCGCAGTCGATGCACAGCCGCGGGTCGATGAACAATTGCTCCACGGCCTCAAAAGCCTCGTCCTCCGGCGCCGGGTGGATGGCATCGACCGGGCAGACCTCGACGCAGGAGGCGTCCTTGCTGCCGATGCAGAGGGTGGTGATGACATAGGTCATGCGGCGCTCATGGCGGGTTCGCCGGCCGTCACCCCCGGCACGCCGGCACTGGTGGAATGCTCCGGCTGGAGCTCAGCCTCCGGGCGGATGGCGGCCATGGCATGGGCGACGGCGGTGGCCGCCTCGCCGAGGCCGGTGGCGATGAGCCGGATCTTGCTGGCGCTCGCGGCGATGTCGCCGCAGGCCCAGATGCCGGGCAGGCTGGTGGCCATGCGGTCATCCACCAGCACCCCGCCATCCCTCAGCGCGAAGCCCCACTCCGCCAGGGGGCCGAGCCCGGTGACGAAGCCGAGCTGGACGATGAGATCGTCGACCTCGACGCGCAGCCCCTCCCCGCCCTTGGCGGCGGGCGCAAGTGTCACCTCGCGCAATCTCTGATCTCCGTCGAGGTCCTTGACCAGATAGGGCACAGCGAGCCGGATGCGCCCCTCGGAGACGGCCGCGTCGATCAAGGCGGCCGTGTGGGGATGCGCGCGGAAGCGCTCGCGCCGGTGGACCAGAACGACGTCGCGGGCGATGTCCTTCAGTTCCAAGGCCCAGTCGCAGGCACTGTCGCCGCCGCCGACGATCATGACGCTGCGGTTCGCGAACGCCTCCTTGTGCGCCACGAAGAAGGTGAGGCCGCGGCCGGCCCATGTCTCGGCGTCGATGCCGGGCAACGGGCGCGGCGTGAAGGCGCCATGCCCCGCCGCCAGCACAACGGCGCGGGAAAGGAACACGCCGGCAGTCGTCTCAACCGCAACCACCTCTTCCGTGTGACCGGGATGATGGCGGCGCGAGATGGAAAGGGCCGTGGTGGAAAGGTGCACCGGGATCTTGAACTGATCGATCGCCTGCTCCGCCAGCCGATCCACCAGATCGCGCGCCTTGATCATCCGGTAGCCGGGAATGTCGTAGATCCATTTGTCGGGATAAAGCGCGGTGAGCTGCCCGCCGATGGTCGGGAGCGAATCCAGGATCCGGCAGGATGCGCGGCGCATGCCGGCCCAGAAGCCCGCGGAAAGCCCCACCGGGCCGGCGCCGATGATCGTGATGTCGCAGACGCGGCCCGCATCTGCGGGCGCCGCATCGGTCTCTCCCGCCATGCTCGCTCCGCGCGTCATCACACATCCACCACGACGTAGGCGTCCTCGACGCGTATGGGGTAGGTCTCGACGGTGTAGGGGCCCGGCTGGCGTGCCTCGTGCTCGATTTCCTTGACGCCGCAGCCGATCACCTCCCCGCCGGCGAGCACCGCGGCCTCGTAAGCGCGCACCCGCACCCGATCGGGGTCGAACCAGCTCCGCCCGGTGCGCAGATCGAACTCCCAGGAATGCCACGGACACCGCAGGAACTCGCCGCGCCGCGCATAATCGAACTCGCCCGGCTGACTGGACCGCACGATGCCGCCGAGTTCGCCCTGGCAGAGCGGGCCGCCCGCATGAGGGCACTGGTTACGGACGGCGAAGAATTCCCCGTCGATTCTGAACACGCCGATGGACCGCCCGGCGACGGTCACGATCATCCGGTCGCGGGTCTCGAAATCCTTCAGGGGGGCAATGACGTAGCGCGACATGGATCATTCCTCCCTCGGCGAAAGGCCATAGAAGGCGCGGGCATTCTCCACGAAGATCTTCCGGCGCAGCGGCTCGGGCAGCTTCTCCAGGACGCGGTCGGGATTGTCGTAGTCCCAATGGGGATAGTCGGTGGCGAACATCAGCATCTCGTCGCTCTCGAAATGCTCGATCACCTGAAGGATGTGCCGCGGGTCCGGCGCCTCCTCCATCGGCTGAGTGGTGAATCGCACGTGCGCCCGCACCAGGTCGGAGGGTCGGCGCGTGACATGCGGCACCTCGTCGGCGAGCCGTTTCAAGTGCTTGTCCATGCGCCACATGAGGGCGGGCAGCCAGGCGAAGCCGCCTTCCACACACACGAGCCTCAAGCCCGGAAACCGCTCGAACACCCCTTCGCAGACGAGGCTGATGAGGTGGGACTGGAAGACCTGGCACATATTGGTGTGGTCTTCGAAATAAAAGGAGGGCCAGCCCGAAGATGTGATGGGGTTTTGACTGTATCCACCGAAATGAACGGCGATGGGCAGGCCGCACGCCTCCGCCGCCTCATAGATCTTCCAATAGCGCTTGCGGCCCATCGGCTCGCGCGTGCGCGGCTTCATCAGAACCTGGATACAGCGCTTATCGTCCGCCATCCGGCGGATTTCCTCGGCGGCGAGGTCGCCGTCCTCGTAGGGCACTAGGATCGAGCCGCGCAGGCGATCGTCCGCGGCAAGCCATTCGGCGGATTGCCAGTCGTTCATGGCGCGCGCCAGCGCCGCGTCATAGGCGCTGTTGAGCTGGTCGCCGACCCGCGAGAGACAGTTGAGGATGCCGTATTCGACGGGAAGCGCCTCGAGGTGCTGGGCGCGGAAGAAGCCGAAATCGGCTCCCGCCGTGAGACCGGAGGGCGGCGCCGCATCCTTGCGCTTGCCGACGCCCGCAAGGCGCGGATACGGAGCGCCGTGGAACGCCAGCACCGGATTCGAGCGGTGGCCATACGTGCGGTGGTGGTTGTGCCAGCGCGGATCGAGATAGCCCATCAGCACGGCATCCGACTGAATGTAATTGTGGATGTCGCAATCGATGAAGGGCTGGCGTGCCTTGGTCCGCGCGGCGCGCGCGGGGCGGTCCTTGACCTCAAGCATGGAAGCGGTACGTCCTTTCGGCGTTCGCAAACAGGAGGTTCCGTACCGCGTCCGGGGAGAGGCCAGCAGGGAGCGGGCCTTCCGCGTCGTAGTGCCAGTGCGGATAATCCGAGGAGAACAGCAGCATCTGGTCGGACTGAATGTGATCGATGGTCTCGACGAGCCGACGCAGCTCGCTCGGTTCGTCGAGCGGCTGGAGGGTGATCCTCAGGTGCTCACGGATGATCTCCGACGGAAGGCGATCGACCCACGGCACCTCGCGGCGCAGGCCCTTCCAGTTCTTGTCCAGCCGCCACATGAGAGAAGGCAGCCAGGTGAAGCCGGATTCCGCGAACACCACCTTCAGGCCAGGCACCTTGGCGAACACGCCCTCTGCGACCAGGCTCACGAGCTGGCCCTGGAAGCCTTGGGCCACCGCCAGATATTCCTCCACATAATAGGTCGGCCAGCCGGCCGGAGTCGGCGGTTGGCCCGCGCCCCCGCCGCCGGCATGGATGCAGACCGGAAGCCCGTGGCGTGCGGCGGCCTCGTAGATCGGCCAGTAATAGCGCCGCCCCACCGGCATCTGCGTGCGCGCCGGGAGCAGCACCTGGACGAACCGCCCGTCGGCCGCGCGGCGCTCGATCTCCGCGACCGCCGCGTCCGGGCTCTGGGGCGCGACGACGATGGAAGCGGAGAGCCGAGGGTCCCGGCTCAGCCAGGCATCGGCGACCCAGTCGTTGACGGCGCTCGCCATGGCGGCCGCCCAATATTCGTTGTAGAGCGCCGGCACCCCGTAAAGGCAATTGAGGATGGCGCGCTTGGCGCCGGTGCGGTCGAGCACCTGCGCGATCAGCGCCTCGGGATCGGCGCCCGGCGGAAAGCCGGCTCCCCGCGCTTCGGGACGGGCGGCGATCGCGCTGTTTACGGGATAGTAATTCGGCTCCAGGCTCGGATCTCCAGCCTCCGCCATGAAGTCCTGCCAATAGTCTGAAAGGTACGGATAAAGCACCTTCACGGACGGGACGGCGTTATGGACATCGCAATCTATTGCTCCGGCAAGGCAGCCGGAGAATGCCAAGGTTTTCATTTTTTTCGCTCACCTTTGCCGGGAGCGTATCAAGGCGACTTGGCAGCGACCAACAACGAAACGAGATGAGCTCATGCCGAAACCGCATAGCCCGTGACAGCGGACCTCAGGCGGCAGACCGCCGGACATGCGGGAGATGGCGGATGTGAGTGCGGCCCCGGCGCCGCGCCTCCCTCCGGCGGATAGCAGGCGGGTCGGACCTGCGCTCTCGTGGCATCAAGCCGTGCCGTCCAGCATGCGCTTGTCCGCACCAAAGAAGGGATAAGGACCCGCATGGGCACCGACGAAGCTCAGATGGGTCACGAGCCCGCCATCGGCGAAACGGTGCAGATGAAGGCCCGGCGGCTCCATGTGGAAGGTCGGCGGCGCGGCGGGGTCGAGGTCCAGGCTGACCGCATGGGCCGGCGAGGGGCAGATGGAGGCCGGCCGACCGGCGAAGGCGGCCAGAACCGTGCGGTGGACATGGCCGCACACCAGTGCCAGCACCTGCCCATGCCGGCGCAGCACCGTCTCCAGCGCAGCCGCGTCCCGCAGATTCTGCACGTCCATATGACGGATACCGGTCGCAAACGGCGGGTGGTGGAGCGCCACGAGGCTGGGTCGGGCGGGCGCCGCGGCGAGGACCGCATCCAGCCATGCCAGCGTGCCGTCGCCCAGTTCGCCATGGGGCGCTGTGGGCACGGACGAATCCAGCATCACCAGCCGCACCGGGAAATCGTCCACCGCATAGTTCAGCTTGCCGCCCGCGGCGCGCGCGGCGATGTCGGGGAAGGCCGCGGCGAGCCCTGCCGCGCTGTCGTGATTGCCGGGAATCGGAAAGACCGGCATCGGCAAAGCGGCGGTGAGGGCCTTGAACCGCGCATATTCCTCGGGCCGGTCGAAGTCTGTGAGGTCGCCGGTCACGATCAGAACATCCGGGCGCGGGCGGAGCGCCGCGAGATGCGCCACCGCATCCTCGAGAAAGGCGGCGGTGTCCACGACGCCATAAGCAAGGCTGCCCGGTGCGCGGATATGGGTATCGGTCAGTTGGGCGATGAGCATGGTCTCAGATCGGCACGAGGCAGGAGGGATCGAGGATGAGGCCGACCACGTCGCCGACGAAAAGCGGCTCCTGCGGGCCGGCCTCGACGATGATGCGGGTGTCCCCCGCAGTGAGCACGACGCGCTGGCGCGGGCCGAGGAAGTGTACCTGGGTCACGGTAAAGCGCAGCGGCGCCTCCTCCGGCCGGCAGATGCGCGCGCTCTCCGGACGGAAGGCCAGTGCCGTCTTCGCGCTGTCGGCGCCCGCATGGGCAATCGCGCCCGCAGCGGTCTCGAAGCGGCCGTCGCGCCGGCTCCCGTCGAGCCGATTGGTGGTGCCCACGAAGCCGGCGACGAAGGCGTCCGCCGGCTGGAAATAGACCTCGCGGGGCGTCCCGATCTGGGCGATCGCCCCCTGCCGCATCACGACGATTCGGTCGCCCAGCGCCAACGCTTCCGCCTGGTCGTGGGTGACATAGATCGCGGTGATGGCGAGGCTGCGCAGCAGAGCGTCGATCTCGGTGCGCAGGTGTTCGCGCAGAGCCGCGTCGAGCGCCGTGAGCGGCTCGTCCAGCAGGATGGCGCGCGGCCGCACCGCCAAGGCGCGGGCGAGCGCCACGCGCTGGCGCTGGCCGCCGGAAAGCTGGTCGATCCGCCGTGCCGCCAGGGGCGCGATGCGCATCATCTCCAGCACCTCGGCGGCGCTGCGGAGACGCTCCGCTTTGGCGATCCCGCGCACCCTGAGGCCATAGGCGACATTCTCGACCACGCTCATGTTTGGGAACAGGGCGTAGGATTGGAACACCATGCCGACATGCCGCTTCTCGATCGGCAGACGCGTCACGTCGACGCCGTCGAACGTCACCGTGCCGCCTGCGTCCGGCGCTTCCAGCCCGGCGATGATGCGCAGGGTCGTGGTCTTGCCGCAGCCCGAGGGTCCGAGCAGGACCAGGGTTTCACCGGCTTCGATGGAGAGGTCGAGCGGCTCCAGGGCGCGCGTGCCGTCGGCGAAGGTCTTGGCGCAGCGCGCCAGCCGGATGGCGGCGCCGCGGCTGGTGGAAGAAGAGGTCATCATGGCCGGGCCTTCCGGTCGGTGGCCCTGCGGTCGCGGCCGGCGAACTGGATGGCGAGCAGCAGGGGAACGATCATGAGGAAGAAGACGAGCGTGTAGGCGCTGGCGATTTCGAGCCGCATGGAGGCATAGCTGTCGGCAAGGCCGACGGGGAGTGTCGGGGTCAGCGGCGTGTGCAGCATCCAGGTGAGGTTGAACTCGCCGATGGAGAGCGTCACCACCATCAGCGACCCGGCGAGGATGCCCGGCCGCGCGGCGGGCACGACCACCTGGATGAAGCGCTGCCAGGGCGAGGCGCCGAGGCTCGCCGCCCCTTCCTCCAGCGTGCGCACGTCGACCGCCGCCAGCACCGCCATCACCGCGCGCAGCATGAAGGGCAGGGTATAGAGGACGTGGCCGACGAGGATGAAGGCGTCGCTCGCGCGGAACGCCCGGATGCCGCCATAAGCGAGGATCAGCGCCAGCGCCAGCGCGAGGCCGGGAATGGCCACCGGCAGGGTGACGATCTCTTCCACGAGCCGCGTCAGGCGTCCGGGCTTGCGCACCAGCGCCCAGGCCGCAGGAACGCCGATGAGGAGGGTCACGGCGAGGGTGCCGAGCGCGAGTGCGATCGAGCGGAAGATGGTCGGCGCATAGAGACCCCAGACCTGTGCCACCCAGTCGAGGGTCAGGCCGGAGCGCACGCCCTGGAAATAATTGACCGTCACGCCGGCCAGGATGGAGGTGACGGCCGGCACCACCAGGAAGGCGGCGGCGATCAGCGTCACGAGAAGCTGAAAGGCGAAGACGAGCGGGTTCGTGCCCATCGCCTCAGCCCGCCGCCGCAACGCCGGATCCGGCGAAATTCCGGGTTGCCGCCAGCACGCCCCAGGTGATCAGCCCGAGCGCCAGCGACAGGGCGCAGGCGGTGGAGAAGTTCGCCGCCAAAGTGAACTCCGTGTAGATGGTCATCGCCAGGACATCGATCCGGGTCGCCAGCGTAAAGGCCGTGCCGAAGGCGCCCATGGCGGTGGCGAAGGCGATCGCGCCCGTCGCCGTCAAAGCCGGCGCGAGGCCCGGCAGGATCACGTCGCGCAGCACGGCGAAGCGCCCGGCGCCCAGCGAGCGCGCCGCCTCGCTCAAGGCGGGATCCAGCTTCTCGACCGCCGCCATCAGCGTCACCAGCACGCGCGGCAGCGAGAAATAGACATAGCCCGCAAACAGGCCGGCCATGGAATAGGCAAAGACCAGCTTGCCGAGGCCGAGGCTCTGGGTGATGCCGCCGATCAGGCCCTGCCGACCGGCGAGCAGGATGATCATGAAGCCGACCACCACGCCGGGAAAGGCCAGCGGCAGCGTCAGCATGGAGACCAGCAAAGCGCGTCCGGGAAACCGGTTGCGTGCCAAAAACAACGCCACCACCACGCCGATCGCCAGCGTCGCGAGGGTGACCCCGGCGGACAGCGTCAGCGTGGCGAGGAGGGTCGCGACATGGCGCGGATTGGTGAGGATGACGAGATATTCCGCCATCCCGTTCGGCCCCTCCCCCGCCACCGCCACCACCCGCACCAAAGGCAGCAGGAAGAAGGCGAGGACGAATGCGCCAAGCGGCAGAAGCAGGATCCAGGCGAGCCGGTCGGCGCTGTTCATGCCGGGCCTCCGGAGAGGCTGCAGCCGGCGAACCGGCTGCAGCGAGGGGGAAAGGTCACTTCACCTCGGCGAGGTAGCGATCGGAGAAGCCCTTCTGCACGCCTTCCATCTTGCCGTAATCCACCGGCTTGGCGCGGGCATAGTCGGTGGCGGGCAGGAAGCGATCGGCCACTTCCTTCGGCAGGGGCACGTCGCGCACCGGGCGCAGATAGGCCGCCGCCCACATGGCCTGCCCCTTGTCGGACAGCACATAGTCGAGGACCTTCTTGGCCGCCTCGGGATGCGGATCGTTCTTCACCATGGTCATCACATAGGGAACGACCAGCGTGCCTTCGCAGGGAATGACGAAGGCGAATTTGCCCTTTTCGCTGTATTTGGCGCGATAGGCGTTGAAATCATAGTCGAACAGGATCGGGATCTCGCCCGACACCACGCGCGCATAGGACGTCTGCTTGGGGACGATGGGCTGGTTGGCCGCGAGCTTCTTGAAGTAGTCGATGCCCGGGTTGAAATTGTCCAGCGAGCCGCCGAGCGCGGTATTGACGGCCACCGCGCCGACATAGCCGACGAAGGCGCTGGACGGGTCGAGATAGCCGACCATTCCCTTATATTCGGGCTTCAGGAGATCCGCCCAGCAGGCCGGCACCGGCGCGCCGCCCAGCGCTTCCGTGTTCACGAACAGGCCCAGCGTGCCGGAATGGATGGTGAACCAATGGCCCTGCGGGTCCTTGAGGCCGGCGGGGATCTCCGAAAAGTGCTTCGGCTCATAGGCCTGGGTGACGCCGGCATCCTTGGCCTTGATGCCGAAGGTGACGCCGAGATAGGCGACGTCCGCCACCGGGCTCGCCTTCTCGGCGATCATCTGGGCGAGCGACTGGCCGCTATTTTTGTTGTCGGGCGGCACCTCGACCCCAGTATCGGCCTTGATGGCCTTGAGCATCCGGCCCCAATCCGCCCATTCGGTCGGGCAATTGTAGCAGATGGCGTCCGCCGCGCTCGCCGCGGGCGCCGTGACGGGCAGCAGAGCGGCCGCCAGAAGCGGCGCCGCAAAGAGGCTCTTCATCGCTGAGAGTTTCATGCCGGGGTCTTTCCAGTTGGTCGAAGGAGATCACGCCGGACCAGGTCGTCCGGGCGCGGGGTGGACGCGGCTACGCGACCCGGCCCACCGGCCGGGGATGGTCGCCTGTTCAGGCGGTCAGGGTGGCCAGCGGGCCGATCCCGGTGTCTTCGGGCGCAGCGGCGATGGACTCGCCGAGACGCAGGCGGAACGGCAGGTGCTCGACGGCACGCAGCCCGGTGCACGCGATCAGCTCGAACAAACGCTGCACGGCCCTCTCGCCCATCAGGCGCGTGGGCTGGTCGATGGTGCAGAGCGAAGGTGAGACAAGCCGGCCGATGGAGATGCCGTCGAACCCGGCGACAGAGATGTCCTGCGGCACGCGCAGGCCCATATCCCGCACGGCGGCGGCGATGGAGAGGGCGAGCAAATCGTTGGAGCAGATCAGCGCGCTCGGACAAGGCTGCACGGCGAACAGGGTTTCGAGCGCCACGCGATGGGCGGCGACGTCCGCGAGATAGTCCAGTTCCAGGACCGGCGCGGCCTGAAGCCCGGCCTCGCGCATGGCGAGGGCATAGCCCCGGTAGCGCAGGCGCGACCGGTCGGAGGAGGAGAAGCGCCCGCCGACGAACAGGATGCGCGCATGTCCCTTGTCGATGAAGGCGCGCGTCAGCGTCCGCCCGGACGCTGCATTGTCTACGGTGACCGCGGCGCGACCGCTGCGCTGCGGCTCGTTATAGACGAGGACATAAGGGATGCCCGCGGTGTCCAGATGGTCGAGGGTGGGGTTGGAATCGGGATCCGCCACGGTCATCACCAGGCCGGCGACGCTCTGGGCGACGAGCGTGTCCACCAGTTCCCGCTCGCGGCCGGGATCGTAGTCGGTGGCGGTGACCAGCAAAACGTGGCCGTGCTTGCGCGCCTCCGCCTCGATGCCGGCCACCGAACTGGCGAACACCGGGTTGGTCAGGCTCGGAATGACGACGCCGAGGGTGCGCGTGCGCAAGGTCTTCAGCGACCGGCCGATCTCGCTCGGACGGAACCCCAATTCCGCCACGGCCGCCCGCACCCGCGTTTCCGCCTCGACGCTCGCCGGCCCGGTGCCGTTCATGACCCGACTGACCGTGGCGATGGAGCACCCCGCCATGCGGGCGACGGTGCGGATGGTGACGGGGCGGGGCAAGGGCGATCCTGGCTGCTGCACGCCGGTGTGTAACCGGTTTCACAGCGCTGCTACCGGACCCCCGTTACAGGGATGTGACGCCCCATTCGCTCGGCTGCCAGGGCAGAGCCTGGCGCCGTCTCGAGCCGGCGCGCGAGCAGCCGATGGCGGGGGAGGAAATTGCCCCTGACGGCATCGTAAGCCAGCCCCGCGCAGTGCGCGCACCCCAGAGCTTCTCAGAGGCAATTCACGGTCTTCTAAAGGGCGTCTTGTTGCCCTTGCTGCGGCGCCAGGCCAGCCACAGCGCCAAAGGCGCCGAAAGGATGGGGTGATAGAGGAGAAGGCCCGTGACCACCCATGACGCGCGAGATACGCCATCAGGGCCAGGAAGGTCGGGCAGGGTGAAGAAAGACAAACCGTTGAACGCCGTGAAGAACCACTGCAGAGGCAGGCCTGTGAAGAGCCAGACCACCCATTGGCCGACATACCACGGGGGAATCTTCATGTGTCCGCCTGCTCCGGCATTGGCTTCGCTTTCGCCATTTTCTTCGCCCGCTCATCGCGCCGGACTTCGGCCCCACCCCAGTCCGACGCGCGAGCCCGTACCTCGATGGTCGCGGCCCGATCGTCCGGCATCGGCGTCACACAGGGCTTCATGACCGTGGTCCCGCTGGCGCACCGGGCATGACGTCTCGATCCCGATCAGAGCACCCGGAAGGCCGGAGCGCCACTCCGGGGATCGAAGCCGATGTCGCGGCCGAAGCGTCGGCCACCCATGACCGACGTCCGGCCTGCCTCGCGCGGCTCCCAGGCACCCGCGAGGGCGGCGTGCCGATGAGGACAGCCACGGTGCTGAAGAAAACACACTGCCGGGCTCAACGCCATCCGCGATCAGGCGAAGGCGAGCGCAGCCGGGGCCGCTTCGGAACTCGGAGGCCGGGCGGTCGCCCGGCGGATGCTCGACAAGTGCGCCGGCGCGGCGCATCGGCGCGCCGGCGCATCCGGACCTTGGGCGGCCGCGATCGCCGCGACCATCTGCGCCCAGCGCGTCGAGGTCGCCGAGGGCGAGGTTCGGATCATGAGATCGAAGACCCGGCTGCTCCAGACGCTTGAATTGGAAGATGACGTAAAAGCAATGCCCCTCAGAGACTGAAATGGCGGGGAGATAAGAACTGGGGTCGAACCTTCTCTATGGCAGATTTCTATTCGGCCCTATCAGATCAGAACCTCTATCCACTGCCTCGGGAAATAATTGGGCCGCCCGCCCCATCAGGATAATCAGATGCGAAACAGCTTGCCAACATATTTCGTCGCATCGCTCTATGTCATTAACGGACTTCGAAGCTGTGTAGCCGCCTAGGCCATCCCCTAGCCTCGCGACTTGGCTTCTTGCCCCCAGTGGATCTGCGTGGACGATTGAGTTAAAATGCTGGGTAAGTAGCCTCGCCTGCATCTCGCTTTCATCAGCGGTTCCACTCTGACCATTGATCGCGGCAAGCATCTTGTGTAGCGGCGGCCTCGATTTGTGCGGCCACCCAGCCTCCCAAAGAGGCAATGCGCTTGGACTCTCGCACAGATAACTTATTACTACCGCCCGCTCCATAAGCGGCCGCAGCAGTATCTCGGCCGAAATGAGATATGCTTGTCTAATAAGCTCTCTAATGCTCAGGGCGATCGAAAATCCATGGGGTATCAATTCCGTCGCGGCTATTTGGAGAGGAGTTAGGGTTCTGTTGTGCGTCCAGGGGCCGATCTTGCTGTTTTGATCCATTGCGACCTGTATAACTTCATCGAAATGGAATACTGATCTTCTGCCTAGATATGGCTCGTCA
The DNA here is from genome assembly GCF_004346185.1 of Aquabacter spiritensis. Classification (GTDB taxonomy): domain Bacteria; phylum Pseudomonadota; class Alphaproteobacteria; order Rhizobiales; family Xanthobacteraceae; genus Aquabacter; species Aquabacter spiritensis. The sequence goes on from NZ_SMAI01000008.1 coordinate 36,635, forward strand.
TCTGGCGTGAAGATGGCCATCTAGAAAGCCTCGCTTATGTGCGGGACCAGGCCACACAGGAGATCAATATTACATCGAGCGTAAGTCAGGGGCACCGATAAAATTCGTTGCCGACTGCTCTCGAGTAAATGGCGGAGAGAGAGGGATTCGAACCCTCGATACGGTTTCCCGTATACACGCGTTCCAGGCGTGCGCCTTCAACCACTCGGCCACCTCTCCGCAGCACACGCAGATGCGCGCGGAACTCTTGAGCCCAATCCGACCGGGGCGAAACGACCCGATCGCTGAACCAGCCTCGTCCTGTTAGAGAACGCGTTCCCGATCGACCTGCGCTGCAGTTCGGCCGGAACGCGCTCCAGAAGGCGAATGTGTCGGAAACGCCGCAAGGCACCTTCGACCACCCGCCCCTCTTCCCCGCCGCGCGGCTGCGCACGGGGTCCCGGATCCTGAAGACGATGGACGACGCCGGTTGATGCGCCGCCCCCGGGGCAAGGCGGCGGAATATAGCGGTTCGCCGGGCGCTGGCAAGCCGCCCGGCGCCACTTTTCCGCCGCCGGATCAGTCGCGCAGGAGATCGTTGATCGATGTCTTGGCGCGGGTCTGCTCATCCACCCGCTTGACGATCACGGCGCAGGCGAGCGACGGGCCGGGGCTGCCGTCGGGAAGCGGCTTGCCGGGCAGCGTGCCGGGCACCACCACGCTATAGGCCGGCACCTCGCCGATGAAGATCTCGCCGGTCTCACGGTCGACGATCTTGGTCGAGGCGGAGATGAACACGCCCATGGACAGAACCGCGCCGCGCCTCACGACGACGCCCTCCACCACTTCGGAGCGGGCGCCGATGAAGCAATCGTCCTCGATGATCACCGGTCCGGCCTGAAGCGGCTCGAGCACGCCGCCGATGCCGACGCCGCCGGAAAGGTGGACATTCTTCCCGATCTGCGCGCAGGAGCCCACCGTCGCCCAGGTATCGACCATAGTCCCCTCGCCGACATGCGCCCCGAGATTGACGAAGGACGGCATCAAGACGACGTTCGGCCCGATATAGGCGGAATGGCGCACAATCGCCCCCGGCACGGCGCGGAAGCCGGCCTTGCGGAAGTCCGCGCTGTTCCACTTTTCGAACTTGGACGGCACCTTGTCCCACCAGGCCGCGCCGCCGGGGCCGCCGGTGATGATGTTCATGTCGTTCAGACGGAAGGACAGAAGGACCGCCTTCTTCAGCCATTGATGCACGGTCCAGGTGCCGTCGGCGGCCGGCGCGGCGACCCGCGCGGTGCCGGAATCGAGCTGCTTCAGCGCCTCTTCCACCGCCTCGCGCACCTTGCCGCGGGTGGAAAAGTCGATCTCCGCCCGCTTCTCGAAGGCCGCATCGATGATTTCCTCGATCCCCGGATCGTCATGCTTGGACATGGAACTTCCTCTGTTGGCGGCGGTGCTGCGGCACTAAGGTGCCGCCCTGCGGCAATGTCAACGCGGGCGCGCTCAGCCGCGCTCCTTCACCGCCAGGAATTTCAGCTTGGGCCATTCCTCGATCGCGCGGTCGAGCACCCATTGGCTGCGGGCGAGATAGACCGGGGCCTGGTCCCGGTCGAGGGCGATCGAAAAGCGGTTCGCGTCGATGAAGCGGTCCATCTCGGCCCGCTCGCCGGCGATCCAGCGCGCCGTGACGTAGGACACCGACTCATAGCGGATCGGCACGCCATATTCCTTGTCGAGCCGCGAGGAGAGCACGTCGAGCTGAAGCGTGCCGACCACGCCGACGATTGGCGCGGGATCGGCGACCGGGCGCAGCACCTGGACCACGCCCTCCTCCGCCATGTCCTGCAGCGCCTTCTGGAGCTGCTTGGCCTTGATCGGATCGGCCAGCAGGACCCGGCGCAGAATCTCGGGCGCGAAATCGGGAATCCCCTCGAACCGGATGGTCTCGCCCTCCGAGAGCGTGTCGCCGACCCGCAGCATGCCGTGATTGGGGATGCCGATAATGTCGCCCGCCACCGCCTCGTCCACGGTCTCGCGCTCCTGGGCGAAGAAGAAAATCGGGTTGGCGATCGCCATCTGGCGCTTCTCGCGGGCATTGAAGAGCTTCATGCCGCGCTTGAAGGTGCCCGAGCACAGCCGCACGAAGGCGACGCGGTCGCGGTGGTTCGGGTCCATATTGGCCTGAACCTTGAAGACGAAGCCGGAGACGTTCGCCTCCTCGGGCTGCACGATGCGGCCATTGGCGGTGCGGGGCAGCGGGCTCGGGCCGAAACCGCCGAGCCCGGCCAGAAGCGCGGCGACCCCCGCTTCCTTGATGGCGCTGCCGAAAAAGACCGGCGAGAGATGGCCTTCGCGAAAGCTGTCGAGATCGAACGGCGGCAGGATGCCGAGCGCGAGGCTCAATCCCTCCACGCTTTCGGCGAGGATGCGCGGATCGACGCCGTCGAGGCCGATCAGGTCCTCGGGCGCCGCGAACGGCACGATGCGGGTGAGCGGGCCGCCGCGCTCCTCGGCGAACAGCGCACGCTTTCCGGGCACGTCGATCAGGCCGCGAAAGTCCGTACCCATTCCCACCGGCCAGGTGAAGGGCGTGAGGTCGAGGGCGAGGGTGGCGGAGATGTCGTCCATGAGCCCGATCGGATCCAGGCCCTCCCGGTCCACCTTGTTGATGAAGGTGAAGATCGGAATGTCGCGCAGCCGGCAGACTTCGAACAGCTTGCGGGTCTGGCTTTCGATGCCCTTGGCCGCGTCGATCACCATCACCGCCGCGTCGACCGCGGAAAGGGTGCGGTAGGTGTCCTCGGAGAAGTCCGAATGGCCCGGCGTGTCGAGCAGGTTGAAGACGATGCCGTCGCGCTCGAAGGTCATCACCGAGGAGGTGACCGAGATGCCGCGCTGCTGCTCGATCTCCATCCAGTCCGAGCGGGTGCGGCGGCGCTCGCCGCGCGCCTTTACCTGCCCGGCCTGCCGGATCGCGCCGGAGGCGAGCAGCAGCTTCTCCGTCAGCGTGGTCTTGCCCGCGTCGGGATGGGAAATGATCGCGAAAGTGCGCCGGCGGGCATGATCGGCCTCGTGCGCGGCGGGGGAGGAGACGGTCGGTTCGAGCATGGCCGCTATATAGGACCAAACCGCGCCGGGCGGAACGCCGAACGCACGCGCGGGGGCATCGGCCTAAACCCCCGGTCAGGATCTGCTCGGCGCGCGCATTCGCCGCTTCCCAGGCCGGTGCGGCGAGACACGCGGAAGCTGTCGCGCGAACAAGGCGCCACCGCCTTGGCTTGCCATTGCCCTGTCTTGCCATTGCCCTGTCTTGCCGGCACGTTAACGTCGATACCGAGATCGGTGTGACCGTCGGCGCCGGTGGCTTCCCGGGTGACGGCCACGGGCCGGAGATCGTGCCGCGAGGCGGAGCGGCCGCCGGCGCCGCCTCCGGATGAAAGCCGGACCGGGCGATCTGAGGAAAGCGGGGCGTGCGCGTGCCGGATATCGACCTCTTGACCACCGTCGACCTGCTTTATGCCGCGGCGCTGGAGCCGGACCGCTGGCCGGAGGCGCTCGATGCGATCTCGCGCTCGGTCGGTGCCATCGGCACCAGCATGGTCCCGGTCGGCCCCGAAGGCACGGTCCGCTCGATGGCGTCGGACTCCCTCCTGGAGGCCAATGCGCAATATCAGGCGGAATGGTGGCAGCGCGATACGCCGACCCGGCGCCTCGTGACCCGGGGCATCCGGCCCGGAGCGGTGGGCACCGACCGCCTCGTGATGGAGGAGGAGGAGATTCGGCGCGATCCCTTCTACCAGGACTTCCTGAGACCCCACGGCATCGCCCAATCGATGGCCACCGTCGTCGCCCTGGGGCCAGGACAATTGCTCTCCGTCGCCACCCAGCGCGGCCTCGGCAGAGGCCTCTACAGCCCGCAGGACGTCGCGGTGCTCGCCGCCCTGGCGCCGCATATCGCACGGGCTCTGACGCTCGCCACGGCCCTGGCGGACGCCCGCCGCCTGGCGGACGATTTTTCCGGCGCCCTCGAGCGGATCGCGATGGGCGTCGTGACGCTCGATGGCCGCGGCAAGGTGCGAACGATGAACCCGCTCGCCCGGCAGATGATGGGCGACGGCTTGACGGTGGTCCACGGCACGGTGCACGCAACCCTGCGCGCCGACGATGCGCGCCTTCAGGCCGCGATCAAAGCCGCGCTACCGGGCGACGATCTTCTTCCCGCACGCGGCTTTCTCGTCCACCGCGCGGAGGGGCGGCCGCCTTACCATGTCGAAGTGGCGCCTCTTCGGCCGCGGCTCGACACGCTGGAGCAGGTGGCGTTTGGAGACGGCGGGGCCATGTTGCTGATCCGCCGCCTCGATCCCACGCGCAAGAGTGTGGCGCACTATCTGGCAGCGATGGGGCTGACACCGGCCGAAATCCGCCTCGCCGAGGCGCTGGGGCAAGGCGCGCGCCTGCGCACGGCCGCCGAGTTGCTCGGCATCGCCTATGAGACCGCCCGGACGCATTTGCGATCGATCTTCAACAAGCTGGACGTGCGCCGGCAGTCCGAATTGGTGGCACTGGTCACGCGCCTGTCCGGCATGGTCTCGCCATAGCCGAGCGGCGGGCTGCAGCGAAAAATTCAGCAAACGTCGTCGATGATCCGTCGTCACGGCGGGGCTTTGCCGCCGCGGGAGAAACCGATGCGCAGATGGATCGGGGCGGGAATCACCGCCGCCGTGCTGGGAATGGCGGGCGAAGCGGCGGCGCTTCTCGCGCCGCACTATTACGAGGACGCCCGGCGCACCGCACCGGAGGTGATCGTGATCGCCGTCGCCGCGGTCGCGCCGCCGCCGGCACCGTTCGGCGATTGCGCGGTGTCCGGCGCGGTACGGCGGGTCGAGCGCGGCGGTCTCTACGGGCTCGGCCAAAGCGTGACGATCGCCGTTCCCTGCAGCAGGCCGGGCGCGCACCCGCCGATCGGGGGCACCATCTGGCGCACGCCGGACACGCTGGCGACGCCGTTCGGCCGCGCCTATCTGGACGCGGCGGGCACCCTTATTCTGTCGCAATACGAGCCGCTCGCCGCTTTGCCCGGCGATCGCGACTGACCGACGGAGACGCCGGCCGCGGCGTCAATCCCCGGTGCCCGGCTCGGCGGAGAACAGCTCTTCCTTGCCGGGCTTGCCGTCCCAGTCCTTGGCATCGTCGGGCGCGTCGCGCTTGATCGTGATGTTCGGCCACACCTTGGCGTATTCGGCATTCAGGCCGAGCCATTTTTCGAGGCCGCTCTCGGTGTCCGGCTTGATCGCCTCGGCCGGGCATTCCGGCTCGCACACGCCGCAATCGATGCATTCGTCGGGATGGATGACGAGCATGTTCTCGCCCTCGTAGAAACAGTCCACCGGGCACACGGACACGCAGTCCATGTATTTGCAGCGGATGCAGTTCTCGGTGACGACATAGGTCATGACACGTTCCTCTCGCAGCGCCGGTTAGCCCGGGCGCCCCGGCCGCGCAAGCGCGTTGTGGCGCGACGTTATTTACCTAACAAATCCGTAATATCTTCGAATGTCTCGACTGCTGATGTAGCATCCCCGCGACGCTCCGCAAAGCCGACCACGCGCAACACGCGGACCGCATGGTCGAGGCTGACCGTCACGACCTGCCCGACCTTCACGGCATAGCCGGCGCTGGTCACGCGCGTGCCGTCGACCCGCACATGGCCGGTGCGAACCAGGTCCGCCGCGGCGGACCTGGCCCGGACAACACGCGTGTGCCAGAGCCAGATGTCGAGCCGCTGGCGCTCCTGCGGGGCGATGTCCGCCACTCAGCTTCCCTTCTTCTCCGCCTCCATGCGCGCCTTCAGCGCGGCGAGGGCGGCGAACGGGCTGTCCGGATCCGCCGGCTTGTCGCGGCGACGCTCCTGGTGCTGCGGCGGGCGGTCGGGACGGGGACCGCGCGGCCCCTCGCCTTCGCGCGGACCGCGGAACTGCGGGCGATCCTGACGCTCTGGGCGGTCCTGCCGATCCGGGCGGTCGGGACGATCCTGGCGGTCGGGACGATCCTGACGCGGCGGACGGGCCTGGCGTTCGCCGGCCGGTTCCGACGACGGGGCGCCCCCGGCGCCCGGGTGCGGACGGCCGCGGCGATGCTGCGGACGGCCCTCGCGCCGGTCCGCGCCCTCGCCCCCCGGCTGCCCGTCCCGCGACGGCCTGTCGCGGCGCGGCGCACCCGGCGGACGGCCGGGACGCCACACTTCGATCAAAGCCGGCTCGGAGGCGTCCTGACCCGCATTGCCTTCCACGGCGCCGCCTTCGGGCGCCGTGGCAACGGCTTCAACATAGCTGGCCGCGTCCGGCGCGGCGGCATCGGCCTCAGCGGCCTCCGCAGCCGACGCGTCGTCGCTCGCCACGACCTCGCTCGAAACCTCGTCACCCACCGATGCGTCGCGCGCCACGTCGCTTTCAGGTTCAGCGGATGCGGAATCGTCTGCCCCCGCCTCGCTTGCGGCCGCGTCGGCATCCCGAGCGTCTGTGTCCGGAGCGTCTGTGTCCGGAGCGTCGGCATCCGGAGCGGCTTCGGCATCCGGCGCGCCGGCTTCGTCGAGTGTCGCCTCGGCGATCGCTTCGACATCCTGTGCCGCGTCGTCAGGGGCGCTCCCCTCGGCCGAAGCCGGCGCGGCGAGATCGAACAGAAGATCCGCTTCGATTGCGCCTTCGGGCGCGGGGGCGAAGTCGGGAATTGCGGCGACCGGCGCCGCAGGGGCGCTCGGCGCCTCGGGCGGCGGTGCGGCGCGGCGCTCCATGCGATAGCCGAGCGAGCGCAGGATCGAGGCGAAATCCTCGCCCGAGCAGCCGGCCAGGGACGTCATCCCGACCGTCACGGTGAACCCGCGTCCGTCCACCGCGCCCGGCGGCTTCGGCCCCGGCGATTGCGGGCGCCAGGCGAGCGCCGGGCGGATCAGATCGGCGAGCCGCTCCAGAATGTCCACCCGCACCGCCCGTTCGCCGCACACCCGGAAGCCGGCGGCGCGGTAGAGGCCCTTCTGGATCTCGACATCGACCGGGATCGAGGTGCGTCCGGACGCGGCCAGGCTCGGCAGCTCGTCGAGCCCCTTCTGGGCGAGGCCGCCATGCTTCAGGGCGTAGAGTTCGAGCGCGAGGGCGCGCGGCGCCGGCTTCATCAGAGCCGGCAGATAGAGGTGGTGGGCCCCGAACCGCACGCCATATCCGCGCAGGGTGGCGCGCGAGGGCTGATCGAGGGTCTTCATCTCCTCGGCCACCCGGGTCCGCTCCAGCACGCCGAGGCTCTCGACGATCTGGAAGGCGATTCCGCGCGCGATGCCCGCGAGGTCCTGCGCCTCGGCGAGCTTGGTCAGCGGGCCGAGCAATTTGTCGACATGCGCCTTCAGCCAGAGCGCGAGGCGCGCATCGACGAGGTCGCGGGACGGGCCGGTCAAATGCTCGTCGGCGATGATCTTGAAGCGCGGACGCAGCACCTCCTCACCGGGGATGAGCTTCGCCACCGGCTCGCCGATCCAGCGCACCGTGCCGTCGGCGGTGAGCACGAAGGCCTCGTCGGCCGCCGCCGAGAGCCGGGCCGCGCGGGCCTCGATCTCTCCGGCGAGCGCCTTTTGGGCCGCAGCGCGCAGCGCCTTCGCCTCCTCCCCGCCAGCGGTCGGGTCGGGCGCGAACTGGAAGCCCTGGAGATGGCCGATCATGTGGCCCTCCACGGTAACGTCGCCGGTCTTGCTGATCTCAGTTTCGAGCATCGTATTCTCTCGCAGGCGCCGCATGAGCAGGCTGGTCCGTCGGTCCACGAAGCGTTGTGCCAGCCGCTCGTGCAGTGCGTCGGACAGCTTGTCCTCGACCCCTCTCGTGACGCCTTGCCAGTGTCCTGGATCCTTTAGCCAATCGGGGCGGTTGGCCACATAGGTGAGTGTCCTCACCTGCGCGATCCGTCTCGACAGCGTGTCGATGTCCCCTTCCGCGCGATCGGTCAAGGCGATTTGACGCGCGAACCACGCATCGGGCAACTGCCCACCCGTCCCGACATGGTCGAAAAGCGTCCGCAGGAGCTCCGCATGGGCCCCTGGAGAGATCTTTCGATAGTCCGGAACCTGACACACGTCCCACAGCCGCGCGATCACGTCCGCCCTGTCCGCGCGCGCCGCCACCTCGGGCTCGCGGCTCATGATTTCCAGCACTTGCACGTCGTCGCCGGTCGGCGCGCGGGTCAGCCCCTCCTCCCGCGGCGGGACGGCCAGGCTGGCCTGGAGCGCCGCCAGCGAGGAAAAATCCGGCACGGCGTTGCGCCACTGCAACACCGCGGCAGTCTCGAAGACATGGCCCTCCAGCCGCTCCACCAATTCGGTCTCGAAAGGCGGGCAGCGGCCCGTCGTGCCGAAGGTGCCGTCGCGCGTGGCGCGGCCGGCGCGCCCGGCAATCTGCGCCATTTCGGATGGATTGAGGCGGCGGAACTGCCAGCCGTCGAACTTCCGGTCGGAAGCGAACGCGACATGGTCGACGTCGAGATTGAGGCCCATCCCGATGGCGTCGGTGGCGACCAGATAGTCCACCTCGCCGCTCTGATAGAGTTCGACCTGGGCGTTGCGGGTGCGCGGCGAGAGGGCCCCCATCACCACCGCCGCGCCGCCGCGCTGGCGCCGGATCAGTTCGGCGATGGCATAGACCTCCTCGGCCGAGAAGGCGACGATCGCCGAGCGCGGCGGCAGCCGGGTGATCTTTTTTTCGCCCGCAAAGGACAGGGTCGAGAGGCGCGGGCGCACCACGCTGTTGATGCCGGGCATCAGCCGCTCGAGCAGCGGGCGCATGGTGGCGGCCCCGAGCACCAGGGTCTCGTGGCGGCCGCGCCGGTTCAGCAGCCGATTGGTGAAGACGTGGCCGCGATCGAAGTCGCAGGCGAGCTGGATCTCGTCGATGGCGACGAAGGCGACGTCGAGGTCGCGCGGCATCGCCTCGACCGTCGCCACCCAGTACCGAGCCTCGGGCGGCTTGATCTTCTCCTCGCCGGTGATCAGCGCCACATGCTTGGCCCCGACCCGCTCGACGCAGCGTTGATAGACCTCGCGCGCCAGAAGGCGCAGCGGCAGGCCGATCATGCCGCTGGAATGACCGAGCATCCGCTCGATCGCGAGATGGGTCTTGCCGGTATTGGTCGGGCCGAGCACCGCGGTCACGCCGCGCGCCCGGACGGTGCGCGGCAGCACCGCGAGTTTGGTCACATCATCCATGGGCGGGGCGGGAGGTCCGGCGCGTGAGGGGCCTGTGTATCATATTGGGACCGAGGGACCACAGTGCCACCCGTAGAGGCACGGGACGCGAACGAAAGGCGCGCGAATCGCTGCTGCCCGCGAGATCCCGCTTCGTTCCCCCGCCTGCCCGACCGTCCCGGATCGGGATGCCGGACCGGCCGCGCGGGGAACAGAAGCGGCCGAAACGGGACCGAATCGCGGCGGCGTGCGCGATCCCGCTTTGTCCGCGCGGAACTCGAGCGCGGCCGGCGTGTTTCCCTTCAAAGCGTCGCATGGCGGCGCCCCGACAGCGCCTTCGGCGCCGACAGGAGACTCTCATGCGCCGTGCCGTCCTCGCAGCCGCTGCCCTGATCTTCCTCGGCGCGCTCCACGCCGGCCCTGCGAACGCGCAGACCGGGACCGACCCCACCGTCCGTCAGCCGACCGGGGCGCTGGTCCCCTCGCCCTCCGCTGTCCCACCGGCCCGCGACGATGATCGGCTCGGTCCGGATCCCGCCGCCACCGGCAGCATCGATGCCCGCGACACCCGCGGCTTGCCGCAATCCCCTCACAACCTCAACGTGTTCGGCTGCCGCGAGATCGATCCGTTGTGCCAGGAGAGCCCGGGCGTTACGCCCGACGCCGGCCGCTGACCCGCCGCCCTCGGCTTGACACAAGCGGCCTTCGGTCGCTTGGTGGCGCGATGGATCGGTTGATCAACATCGCGGCCCCGCCGCTGGATACGGAGGAGGCGCGCGCACGGCGCGAGGCGGACGCCCCTCATTCGCCGGTGGCCTCCTTCCCCGGCGAAACCCTCCGGCTCGATGCCGGACTGGTGCTTCACGATCTCCAGATCGCCTATCAGACCTATGGCGAGCCCAATGCCGCGCGGACCAATGCGATCCTCGTCTGCCACGCTTTGACCGGGGACCAGCACGTCGCGAACGTCAATCCGGTCACCGGCAAGCCGGGCTGGTGGGAGACCTTGGTCGGCCCCGGCAAGCCGATCGACACCGAGCGCTTCTATGTGATCTGCGCCAATGTGCTCGGCGGCTGTATGGGCACCACCGGCCCCTCCTCCACCAATCCGCAGACCGGCCGCCCCTACGGCCTCGACATGCCGCTCGTCACCATCCGCGACATGGTGAACGCCCAGGCCATGCTGCTCGACCATCTCGGCATCGAGCGGCTGCTCTGCGTCGCCGGCGGGTCGATGGGCGGCATGCAGGTGCTGCAATGGGTGGCGAGCTATCCCGAGCGCGTCGTCTCCGCCCTGCCGATCGCCACCGCCGCGCGCCATTCCGCGCAGAACATCGCCTTCCACGAGGTCGGCCGCCAAGCCGTGATGGCCGATCCCGACTGGCACGGCGGCCACTATCTCCAGTTCGGCGTCACCCCGCATCGCGGGCTCGCAGTGGCGCGCATGGCGGCCCACATCACCTACATGTCGGACCAGGCCCTGCACCGGAAGTTCGGTCGGCGGCTCCAGGACCGGGCGCTGCCGACCTTCGGCTTCGACGCCGACTTCCAGGTCGAGAGCTATCTGCGCCACCAGGGCGAGAGCTTCGTCCAGCGGTTCGATCCCAATTCCTACCTCTATGTCACGCGCGCCATGGATTATTTCGACCTCGCCGCGGAATATGACGGGGTGCTCGCCAACGCCTTCCGGGGCAGCAAGACGCGCTTCTGCGTGGTCTCCTTCACCAGCGACTGGCTGTTTCCGACCCAGGATTCCCGAGCCATCGTGCATGCCCTGAACGCCTCGGGCGCCCCCGTCTCGTTCGCGGAGATCGAGAGCGACAAGGGCCACGACGCCTTCCTGCTCGACGAGCCGGAACTTTCGGATATCACCCGCGGCTTCCTGGACAGCGCCGCCAAGACCGCCGGACTGCCGGTGGCCCGCGACCGATGACCGGCTTCGCCTGGACCCGCGCCCAGCCGCTCGACGAGACCGCGGTCCGCACCTCGGGCGGGCGCGTCGACCTCGTCGTGGTCGCCGAAATGGTGGCGCCCGGATCGCGCGTGCTCGATGTCGGCGCGGGCGACGGCGAACTGCTCGATCTGCTCGCGACGACGCGCGGCTGCGACGCGCGCGGCATCGAACTCTCGCGCGAGGGGGTGAATGCGGGCGTCGCGCGCGGCCTCGCCGTGATCCAGGGCGACGCCGATGTCGATCTCGCCCATTATCCCGACGACGCCTTCGACTATGTCATCCTCTCCCAGACCCTGCAGGCGACGCGGCGGCCGCGCTGGGTGCTGGAGCAGATGCTGCGCATCGGCAGCCACGCCATCGTCTCCTTCCCCAATTTCGGCCACTGGCGCTCGCGCTTCGATCTCGTCGTGCACGGCCGTATGCCGGTAACCGAGAACATGCCGATCGCCTGGTACGAGACCCCGAACATCCATTTCTGCACCATCCGCGACTTCGTCGAACTGGTCGAAGTCCTGGGAGCGCGCATGGAGCGGGCGGTGGCATTGGATTCCTCCGGCCATCGCGTGCGCTTCAACATGCCCTGGTGGGTGTGGAACCTGCTCGGCGAACAGGCCGTGTTCCTGCTGACGCGCAAATAGCCCTCCACCCCATCTCCCGCGCCGCGCAAGGCTCACGCAAGGTGAGCCGCGCAGAACCGAGATCGACTTGCTCGGATCGGATGGGTGCAGCGATGTTTGGACGGTTTGTTGAGGCGGCGCAGGCCCTGCGGGCGCTCGACCGCTCGCTTGCGACCATCGAGTTCACCCCCGACGGGGAAATCATTACGGCGAATGCAAATTTCCTCAAGGTAATCGGCTACACGCTCGACGAGATCAAGGGCAAGCACCACAGCCTGTTCGTCGACCCGACCTATGGCCGGTCGGAAGACTACAGGCACTTCTGGAAACACTTGAAGAGCGGGCAGTTCTATGCCGGCGACTTCAAGCGTGTGGCGAAGGGTGGCGCCGAGATCTGGCTCACGGCCACGTACAATCCCGTGCTGGATTCAGCAGGCCGGGTCTACAAGATCATCAAATTCGCGGCGGACATCACCGACGGCAAGCGGATCAATGCGGACCGGGAGGGCCAGATCGCCGCCATCGGGCGCTCGCAGGCCGTCATCCACTTCACCATGGACGGCATCATCACCGACGCGAACGAGAACTTTCTGCGCGCGCTCGGATACACGCTCGACGAGATCAAAGGAAAGCACCACTCCTTGTTCGTATCCGCGGATGATCGCGACAGCCAAGACTATCGCAATTTCTGGCGCGCGCTCGGGGCCGGCACGTTTCAGCAAGGCGAGTTCAAGCGCATCGGCAAGGGACGGCGCGAGGTCTGGATCCAGGCGACCTATACCCCGATCGTCGACGACGCCGGACGGCCCTTCAAGGTGGTGAAGTTCGCCACCGACGTCACCGACGCGGTCGAGCGGCGGATGCGCCGGGAAGAGATTCAGAAAGCCATCGCGCAGGATCTCGCGCGGATCTCGGAGGAAGTCCGAAACACCAATTTCCAGGCGGCCTCGGCCTCGGCCGCCACCGACCAGACGGCGAACAACGTTCAATCGGTCGCCGCCGGCGCGGAGGAACTCGCGTCCTCGGTGGAGGAGATCCGCCGCCAGGTCCACAAATCGAGCGCACTGGCCGATGCCGCACAGACGGCCGGCTCGCGCACCAACGCGATCGTCGGGCAATTGACGGAGGCGGTGCAGAAGATCGGCAATGTGGTCAATCTGATCGACAAGATCGCCGAGCAGACCAATCTGCTGGCGCTCAACGCCACCATCGAGGCCGCCCGCGCGGGCGAATCCGGCCGCGGCTTCACGGTGGTCGCCTCCGAGGTAAAGACGCTGGCGGGCCAGACCTCCAATGCCACCGGCGACATCGCGCTGCAGATCCAGAGCGTGCAGCGGGCGACCGGGGAGGCGGCGCAGGCTTTGGCGTCGGTGACCGAGACGGTCGCCGACCTCAGCGGCATCGGGGCGGTCATCGCCGCCGCGGTCGAGGAGCAGACCTCCGTGACCCGGGAGGTCGCGGCCAATATGGGCATGGCGGCCCGCGCGGTGGAAACCGTGCGGCAGAATGTGAAGGCGATCGCCGCCGCCACGAGCCAGATGGAGGAGTCCACGCGCAAGGTGCAGGAAGCCTCCTGCGCGATCGCCTAGATGTTTGATCCCGGGCTTTGATGGTGCAGTCTTTTCGCAGGAGTGGAAGGAAGCACTATGGGCCGGGTTCTTCATGGGAGCGCCCAAGGACGGGGGCGGTCCGTCGAGCGATACAGCATAGTCAAGAGAGCCTGAGGGCTCTGGCAAAGCGCTAAGGGATCAACCAAAAGACCGTGGCCGAGAGGAAGAAGCGGATCTCGGTCGCCGATCTGCCGACGGGTCCGAGGGACCCGACATCGACCGTGCTGTCGATCGAGAAAGAGGCGATCATCGTCGCTTTCCGGCGGCATACGCTCCCGGCCTCATACCGGCATTCAGGCGTGCACTTGGGAGCGTTTGCCTTTGGCGCATGGATCGAGAGTCCCTTGCGTTGTTTCGATCGGATCAGTTGAGAGCCCACTCGGAATGCGGGTCCGCGCCGACCACGTGTTTGCCATCGCCATCCGCCTTCGCCGCCACGTCGCACCCCAGACGAGATAGGCCGCTGCGCCCCGTGAATGGCTCCGTGCCAGATACCGTCTCCACCACAGGTCGACAGACCGCAACCGACCGCCAGGGCGAACTCAGGGCTGGTAAAGGCTGGGCGCAACGTCAGTCAGCCTCAAATGCATGCCACAGAGGGCTTTTAAGCAAACGGTCAGAACTTGATCGAGATGCGTCCGTCGATGGCGTTGTCCTGAGAGGACCCCGCGAGCTGGCCGGCATAGTGGAAGCCGACAGTGATGTTCGGCGTCGCCGTGAAGTCGAAGCCGACGCCGACGAGCGCCGCGTTGCGGGCGATCGGCGTGCCGGTCTCCTGGAACGCCGATCCGCCCGCCTTGAACGAGAGGGTCGAGATCGGCGTCGTGTCGCCGAAGGCATATTGCCAGCCGAGGCTGGCAGACGCCGTCACCGTTCCGCCGTTGACGGCAAAGCCCTTGGCTGCGCGCAAGCCGAGCGCCGTGAACGTGTTGTCCTGGGTCGAGGAGCCGCTCTGGAGTGCCGCCGCGCCGCCGGTCTCGCTCATCGCATCGGTCTGGAGGCTGACATGTGCGACACCGGCGAACAGTTCGAAATCGGCGTAGGGCGTCGCAATGCCGTAACCAGCCTCGGCGAAGACCTGCGTGGAGCCGGCATCGTAGGACGACGAGAGGGCCTGCGAGAAGCCTTGGAAGGCAACGGAGCGGCTCACCGACACGTCGTGCCAGGTGTAGCTCGCGCCGAGGCGCAGGCCGAGCGCACCGAACTCTGCGCCGCCATAGAGCGCGACGTCGTAATTGTCGCTCTCGCCGGACGACGACAGCGCCCCCGCTTTGAACCGCGACTGGGAGTAGCCGGCGGCTAGGCCGATGCGGGCGTTGTCGCCGATCGGGTTGTCGAGACCGGTGACGAAGCCGCCGATCGAGCGGGAGACGTCGGCGACGCCGGCGCCACCCTCACCGTCGCCCCAGCTGCCATAGGCCTGGGTCCAGACGGTCGGGAGAAGACCGGGCATGAGCGCAGCTGTCTTCGGTCCGACGGCCGGCGCCGCCGCGGTGGCGAAGGCCTGACGCAGGCGATCGGTGACGGCATCGCGAAAATAGACGGATTGAGCCTGGAGCACCGTGTCGATGGACGGATAGATCCCGCCTGACAGAGCCGAGAAGGCCGCCGGTGCCGTCGAGGCGTTGAGCGAGACGACGGCGTTCACCAACGGGCCGGTCGCCGGAATGGTGTCGAGGGCGGCGGCGACGGCCGCCTGGTTGGCGTTCCGCGCGACCGAGGCGAGCGGCACGCTGCTGCGGGTGCTGATGAGCGAGATGCCGTTCGGGCCATAGATGAGCGCGGCGTCGAGGAAGGGATAGTTCGTGCCGAACGGATCGTTGATCGACGTGAACTGGCCGCCGACGCCGCCGTTCGCCGTCAGGATGCTGAAGGTGTTGAGGCCGACGACGAAGCCAGACCCGACCGAGACTTGCACGGCACCGCCGTTGATTGCGGCCGCACCGCCGGCCTGGATGAGATCGCTCGCCCCACCGGCATTGATCTGCACCGCATAGGAGGAGCCTGGCTGGAAGACGACGTTGCCGCCGACATGGAGCGTGCCGATCGAGTTGCCCGGGGCGACCACGCTGCCATTCAGCATCACGAGGTCGCCGCCGATGGTGCCGTTGCCGGTGACGAGGCCGGAATTGAGAACGGACCCGCCGACCGTGCCGTTGTCGGCGAGCCAGCCCTGGTTAACGACCGGCCCGCCGATCGAGCCGCTGTTCTGGATCGTGCCGCCATTGATCACACTGCCGGCGAGCGAGCCGGTGAGGATCAGGGTGGCGCCGGATTGGACCGCCGTGCCGCCGGTGTAGGTGTTGGCGCCGCTCAGGGTCTCGGTGCCGCCGGAGATGATGAGGCCGCCGCCGGCACCACCCGCGTAGCCGCCGTCGGCGAGCACGCCGGAATAGGTGCCTGAGGCCGCCGTGAGCGTCAGGGTCTGGCCGCCGAGCGACACGAGGCCGCTGCCGGAGAGGGTCGTGATCGAAGCGCCGTTCGTCGTCAGGCCGGCCGTGCCGGGCACGATACCGGTGCCGGAGATGTCGAACACGCCGTTGTTCACGACGCCGGCCGACTGGGCGATGCTGCCGGGCCCGACGAGACCGAGCCAACCGCCCTGATTGATGGTGGTCGTTCCGGCAAAGGTGTTCGCCGCGCTGAGCTTCGCCTGCCCGCCCTGCGTCACCACCACGCCGCCAGCGCCGGAGATCACGCCCGCCATGCCGAACTGGCCAGCGTTGCCGGTGCTCGCGCCGACGGTAAAGGGCGCGGCGCCCGTCGCCTCCGCATCCTGGTCGGTCACGAAGAATGAGGTGATGCCGGTCTGATTGTTCGCGAGATCGTACATCACCGAGTTCCCCATGAAGAACCCGATGCCGAGGATGGTTCGGACGCTGGGACTGCCGGTGGTGAAGTTGATGATATTCGGTCCGGAGGATGCGCCGTTCACCGTTTGCAGGACGGCGCCGCTCTGCGGATTGCTGACCACCATCGACGATACGGCCGACAGAGCGGAGGCCGCAACCGACGCATTCACATAAAGATTGTAGGTATTCGTTCCCGTATCGAGCAGCGTATTCGCCGGATACTGATAGGATCCGGAATTATTGGATCCAACCACGTTGTAGTTGAACGTGATGGCGTAGAGCTCGGCGCTGTTCGCCCCGGATGTCGGGAACGGCGTGCCGTTCGCGGACCATCCGAAGACCTGGTCGAACTGGGCCCGGATCGAAGGCGTGAGGTTGAGGATGACGTGGGGGTTGCAGCCGCTGCCCTCCGACAGGCAGTTGGCGGCGATGACATATCCGGAGGTCGTCGCCTGGCCCAGGATCCCGCCGAAGACGATGCCGCCATAATTGCTCGTCGTGGCGTTGGCCGCGCCGAATGTCCCCGAGGTCCCGGCCGCGTCGCCCTGCACTTCGGCCTGCGGCGTGTAAGTCGAACCGTTGTACGTCACGGGGTAGATGACGTCGCCCATGAGGAAGCCGGGGCTCGCCGCCGTGACGGTCGCGACCGCCGGTCCGGTCAGGGTCTTGTAAAAGGAGATCTCGGGGACCGCGATGGCCGTCTCATAAAAGCCATGGGAAGGACCCGAGTCGCCGTAGGTAAAATAGAATGGCGTGCCGACCACCGTCGTATAGCTTGTTGGTGCCGACCCGGAGGTGAAGTGAAAATCCGCGTTGAAGCCGGAAGACCCAGTATCGAAGAGATAGGTCTGCGGCACGCCGTCGTTCACGCCGACATTGATAGTGAGCCGATAACTCGAATTGGTCGGGGCAGCCCCGTACGTGAGGGGAATATCGGTGGCGGAGGCCACGCCGGCCGACGCGAGGCCGCAGGCAGCCGACATCGCAATGAGGCGAAGCGCCGACCCGCGGCGTGACGGTCGCCGGCGCGAAGAAGAACGAGGCCTACCCATGTCCGTCCCTAATCGTCCCCAAAGTCGATATGATCGACTTGACCATGCGGGCCCGCCCCGCGCAACGCCAAAGGCGGACCTTGATACCGCCAACAGGCGCAGCTGCGGTCACTGCCCATCCCGCGCTGCGGGAGGCTGCATGAAAGGCACGGCCGCCTGTCAACGCCCGATCGCACGGCAGATGTAAATGGCCTCTCGGCTCAGGACTCATTGATCAGAGCCAGAAGATGATGGCTGGGGCGATGCATATGGCAGAGAAGAAGGTGTGAGCGCATCGGTCGTTGCGTGTGGCGATGCGGCGCCAGAGCGCCTGCGCGATCAGATGGGTCTTCCCACATCCAGCCGGTGCAGTGACCGTGCCGCGATCGATCGCCAGAAGGTCGACATTAGGTGTGACGCGCCTCCGATGGGTCCGGGCCGGACCGCCCGGACGGATGCTCGGGCGAGACGGCGGGTGAGCGGTCGACCGGCGAGATCGCGAATGTCCGCGCCCGGCGGAACGCGGCACGGCGATCCATCTCCGGATCAAGACCGAGATCAACGGCCCCCACCCGATCCCGCGCGATCCAAACTTTCGAGCGGAGCTGTCTCTAAGCAAGTCGAGATTTGACGACTATGGCGCGCCGGGGTCGAAACGTGTCGATGTCTATGAAAACCCAGGTACGGGGAATGTCTGCATCTATGATATAAAGACGGGACGAAGTGGTCTGCGCTGGGGACGCGCGAAGGAATTGGCGGATGCCGTCAATAGGTTTTACCCCCACGCCAAAATGGTTATTGTCATTGAGGTGAGGCCACTCCATGACTACCGCCGCTCAAGTTCAAAAAATGGTCGCGCCGCTGCTGGCGCGGAACCCGGATCTTGTCTTGGTCGGACGATGGATTTTCATGAGGCCCCTCACCCATTTCGCTCGCGGCGTGCTGATCGGGCGGACAGGGTCCGCGAATGTCTTCGACCCGTATTGGGCGATGATCCATCTCTTCGAGGCCGGATCCAGATTCCACTTCGACTTCGGCGATCTCATCGCCAATTCGCACTCGCCCCATCCCGGCTTCTGGTCGATGGAGCAGCCGGGTATCGCGGAGGCGCTGATCGAGGCCATCGAGCACCAGGCCTTGCCGAAGCTCCGCGCGGTGACCACGCTCGACGACTATCTCGCCTTCGTCTCCCGCCATATGTTCCGCCACAAACTCTTCGACTGGCCGAGCGTCAAGATCATCGTCGATGTCGCGCAGGGCGATCTCGCCGCGGCGCGGCGGCTGCGCGACGCCCATCGCCCGGAATGGGATGACGACCCCTCTCTCGCCGAGCGCATCCGCGACAAGCGTCATCGCCTCCGTGCCTTGTGCGCGCTGCTCGATGCCGACGACCGGCCCGGCCTCGCCGCCCTGCTGCACGACTGGGAGGCGATCACGGTCCGGAACTTCAGGATCGAAAAGTTCTGGACCCCTACGCCCTTTCCCCTGGAACTCCCCCCGCCCGGTTGAACCGGCTGGCGGCTGCGGACGGATCTCGGAACGCCTTCTAGGATACCTCCTGTCCGACCTCCTCAAGTCGACCCCACCGCGCAGGGCGGGAAGGACGGCGCGGCGCTGAACCGGCGGGCGCGGGCGGTCAGTCGGCGCTTTTTTCCGGCTCCGGCTTCGCGGCGGGCTGCTGCGCCTTCTCGATGCGGCGCGCCTCCGTGCGCAGCAGCCGCGCCACCTGTTCGATGCGCTCGGGCGTCAGGCGGCTCTCGATGGCGGCGACGCTCAGCGAGCCGGCGAGCGCGCCGTCGGCGCCGCGCACGGCAACGCCGACCGCCACCACGCCCGGGGCGCGGCTCACATTCACCGCATGGCCCCGGGCCCGGGCCTCCGCGACGAGGCGGGGCAGCGCCTGCGGCGGCAGGTCGGTGAAGCTGGCGAGGCGCGGTGCGTTTGCCGCCATGATGCTCTCCGCCTCCTCCTCCGGCAGCGCCGCCAGCATGGCGAGACCGCCGCAGCCGACGCCCAGCGGGATGCGCGCGCCGAGATCGATGGTGAAGGCCTTGATGGGAAAGCTGCCCGCCTTCCGCCGCACGCACAAGGCATCCCCGCCCGCGCGCACGGCGGCGAACACGGTATCGCCCGTGCGCTCGGACAGCAGGTCCACGGAGGATTCCGCGATGCTGCTGAAGGCGAGGCGCGGCTCCGCCAGCAGCCCCAGCTCATAGACATATGGTCCGAGATGGTAGCGCCGGGTGGCGGCATCCTGGCTGGCCAGCCCCTCCGCGATCAGGCCCTGCACGATGCGGTGGGCCGTGGCGTGGACGAGGCCGGTCTCCCGCGCGATGTCCACCATCCGCGCCCCGGACTGGCTCCGCTGCGCCAGCGCGCGCAGCACGCTCGCCGCGCGGCGGATGCTCTGAACCCCGGCCGTGTCGGCCCCCGCCATCACCGCTCCCTCCGATTTTATCCACTATATGGACTATTTATTTTGACTCTCTTCGTCAATGAATCTTTTTGTTGACAGTTATGTTTTGAATTATAGGTTTTCATGGATTCTATGAAGAATTGAACAGTCCATATTATGGACATTAACGAAACCATCGATGGAGGAACGCCAATGGACCGCAGAACCCTTTTGCTTGGCCCGCTCGCTTTTGCCGCCGCGCTCGCGGCCGCCCCCCTGCCGGCAGCGGCGCAGGCCTATCCCGCAAAAACCATTCATCTTGTGGTCGGCTATGCCGCCGGCGGCGCGACGGATTCCGTCGCGCGGCTGCTCGGCCAGAAACTGTCGGAGGAACTCGGCCAGCCGGTGGTGGTGGAGAACAAGCCCGGCGCCGGGGCGACCATCGCGTCCGCTTATGTCGCGAAGGCCGCGCCCGACGGCTACACGCTGTTCATGAGCACGATCGCCAATACGATCAACACCACGCTCTACAAGCGCCTCGCCTTTGATTTCGAGCGCGACTTCGCCCCGATCTCGCTGGTCGCGACCGTCCCGAACGTCCTCGTGGTCAATCCCGAGGTTCCGGCAAAGACGGTGAAGGAATTCATCGCGCTGGCGAAGAGCAAGCCGGGCGAGATCCATTTCGGCTCGTCCGGCAGCGGCTCCTCCGTGCACCTGTCCGGCGAGCTGTTCAACATGGTGGCCGGCGTCAAGCTCACCCATGTGCCCTACAAGGGCAGCGCCCCGGCGTCGGTGGACCTGATGAGCGGCCAGATCCAGGCCATGTTCGACAATCTCTCCACCGCCTTGCCCTACATCAAGGCCGGCCGGCTGCGGGCGCTCGCCGTCACCAGCGCGGAACGCTCCCCCGCCGCGCCCGACATTCCCACCATGGCCGAAGCGGGCCTGCCCGAGTGCGAAGTGCTGTCCTGGTTCGCGCTGGTCGCGCCGGCAAAGACCCCGAAGGACATCGTCGACCGCCTCAATGCGGCGACCGTGAAGGCGCTGGCGGACCCCGTCGTGAAGCAGCAGTTCGCCGCCCTGGGCGCCGACCCCGTGTCCAGCCCGCCGGGCCAGCTGGCCGCCTTCATCACCTCCGAGACCGCCAAGTGGGCCAAGGTGGTGAAGGCCTCCGGCGCGACCGTCGACTGACCCTGTTTTCCAGCACGAAGAGACCCTGTTCCATGACCCAGCATGTCGAGCTTCAGGCCGCATCCGGCCCGGAAGTCCTGTCCATCACCGGCGGCGAAGCGATCGCCCGCATGTTCATCGCTTTCGGCGGCGGCGTGTGCTTCGGCATGGGCGGCTTCCAGCTCCTGCCGTTCTACGACGCAGCGCGCCGGCTCGGCCTCCGGCACGTCCTGATCAATGACGAACGCGCCGGCATCTTCGCGGCGGACGCCTATGCCAAGGTGTCCGGCCGCGTCGGTCTCTGCGACGCCACCCTCGGGCCGGGCGCCACCAATCTGGTGACCGGCCTGATGGAAGCGCTGAATGCCGGAACGCCCATGGTGGTCCTCGCCGGCGACACCCACCGCGCCCATTCCTGGAAGAACATGACCCAGGAATGCCGGCAGGTGGATCTGCTGCGCCCGGTCTGCAAGGAGTTGATCCGTGTCGAGATGGTGAGCCGCATTCCCGAACTGGTGCGCCGCGCCTTCACCGTGGCGACCTCGGGCCGCCCCGGCCCGGTGGTCATCGACATTCCGGAAGACATCTCCCACGCGGTCTACCCGTTCCCGGTGAGCGCGTTCGAGGTGGACCCCATCTTCGCGCGCATTCCCGCTTTGCGCACGCGCCCCGACGGGGAGAGCGTCGCGAAGGCGGCGGACCTGATCGCGGCGGCGAAGGCGCCCGTCATCCTCGCCGGCGGCGGGGTGCATATTTCGGGTGCGGCGGAGACGCTGACCGCCTTTGCCCGCGCCCTCAACATCCCGGTCGCCCACACGCTGAGCGGCAAGGGCGCCATCCCCTGCGCCGATGCGCTCAATGCCGGCCTGTTCGGCCGCTATGACCGCATCGCCAACCCGCTGATCGAGGAGGCCGACCTCCTGATCGTGGTCGGTTGCAAGCTGGGCGAGATCGCCACCAAGCGCTACACCATCCCCTCCCCCGGCAAGACCTTGATCCATCTCGACTGCGTGGCGGAGGAATTCGACCGCACCGTGCCCGCCGCGGTGAAGCTGTGGGGCGATGCCAAGCTCGGCCTCGCCGATCTGGGCGCCGCACTGGCGCCGCAGGCCGGGGGCCTCGCCGCCCGCTGGGCGGACCGCCCGGCCGACATTTCCGCGCGCATGGCCGCGTGGCGGGAGAAAGTGGGCGAGCGGCTCAACTCCACCGAGACGCCCGTCGACATTGCCCGCCTGCTCACCGAGATCAACGCGATTCTGCCGGAGAACGGCTATCTCATCGCCGATGGCGGCTTCGCCGCGCATTGGGGCGGGCTGCTGTTCAATTCCCCCCGCGCCGGCCGGGCCTTCGTGCCGGACCGCGGCTCCGCCTCCATCGGCTATGGCCTGCCCGGCGCCATGGGCGCGGCGCTGGCGATGCCCGAGGCACCGGTCTTCGCCCTGACCGGCGATGGCGGCTTCAACATGATGCTGGGCGAGCTCGAGACGGCGCGGCGGCTGAAGCTCGACTTCACCGTCATCGTCATCAACAACGCCGCCTCCGGCTATGTGAAGGCGCTCCAGCATCTCATGTACGGCCAGGGCGCCTACCAGTCGTCCGATCTCAGCGAGATCGACTATGCGGCGGTGGCGAACGCCATGGGCTGCCGGGGCATCCGCGTGGAGCGGCCGGAAGACCTCGCGGGCGCGCTCGGCGCCTCGCTGGAGCGCTGCGGCGGGCCGACCGTGCTCGACGTGGTGGTGACGCGCGACCCCTCCAAGATGCTGCCGGGCGTGGACAGCCGCACCGTCCAGATCAAGCCCGGCGACCGCATCGCCTGATGCAGGCGGCCGGAGGGCGCCCGCTCTCCGGCCCCCGCCGCCGCGGCGCCGACAGCCCGCGGGCGCGACATGGCATATGCGCGCTCAGGCCGCCACGAACTCCTCGCGCATCGGCGCGAAGACATCGACCAGCACGCCCGGCTCGATGCATTCGGCGCCATGCCACAGGCCGGAGGGGACATAGAAGCTGTCCCCCGCCTTCAGCCGCGCCGTCCTGCCGTCGACGGTGACGTCGAACACGCCGCTCTCCACGGACGTGATCTGCACATGGGGATGGTCGTGAAACACGCCGCACGGCCCCGCCTGCGTGCAGATCACCCGCACCAGCATGATCTCGTCATTATAGGTCAGGATCTGCCGGTCCACGTTGGGCGTGACCGTCGCGACGGCAGTGGTGTCGGCGAAGCCGAAATACTGGCCCTTCTGGGACATTGGTCTCTCCTTCACCGCGCCAGCCAGCCGCCATCGACCGGCAGAACGATGCCGTGCACATAGCGCGCGGCGGGGGAGGCGAGGAACACCGCCGCCCCGCCGATATCCGCCGGATCGCCCCACGCGCCCGCGGGAATGCGCGCGAGGATGTCGGCCGAGCGGGTCGGGTCGGCGCGCAGCGCCGCCGTATTGTTGGTGACGAAATAGCCCGGCGCGATCGCGTTCACATTGATCCCCCGGCCCGCCCATTCGCAGGCGAGCAGCCGCGTCAGGCCGGCGAGCCCGCTCTTGCTGGCGGTGTAGGAGGGGATGCGGATGCCGCCCTGGAAGGACAGGAGCGAGGCGATGTTGATCACCTTGCCGCCGGCCCCGTCGGCGATCCAGCCGCGCGCGAACGCCTGGGTGAGGAAGAAGGCGCTCTTCAGATTGACGTCCATCACCGCGTCCCAATCGGCCTCGGTGAAGTCGATCGCATCGGCGCGGCGGATGATGCCGGCATTGTTGACCAGAATGTCCACCCGCCCCGCGCGCGTCGCCGCCGCCACGAGATCCGGGATCGCGGCGAGGGTGGCGAGGTCCGCCTGGACTTCGGTGAAGGCGACACCGGTGGGCCGCAGCAATTCGCGGGTCGCGTCCATCGGCGAGCGGCCGACCGCGACGATGTCGGCGCCCGCCTGCGCCAGCGCCAGGGCGATCGCCTGGCCGAGCCCGGTATTGGCGCCGGTCACCAACGCGCGCCGCCCGGTAAGGTCGAAGGCGCTCATCGCAACTGGTCCATCGCCACCATGTCCATGTCGGTATAGTCGATATTGTCGCCGCCCATGCCCCAGATGAAGGTATAGGCCCGCGTCCCGACGCCGGAATGGATCGACCAGGGCGGCGAGATCACCGCCTCGCCGTCGGCGACGATCAGATGGCGCGTCTCGGACGGATTGCCCATCAGATGGATCACGCGGGCATCGGGGGCGACGTCGAAATAGAGATAGACCTCCGAACGGCGGTCATGGACGTGGCAGGGCATGGTGTTCCAGATATTGCCCTCGGCGAGCTGGGTCATGCCCATGACGAGCTGGCAGGACGTGACCACGTCGGGATGGATCATCTGGGTGATCGTGCGCCTGTTGGCGGTCGCCTGATCGCCGAGCACCAGGCTCTTGGCTTCCGCCGCCCGCACCACCTTGGTCGCGTGACGGGCATGGGCCGGGGTGGAGAGCAGATAGAATTTGGCCGGGCGGGCGGGATCGTCGGAGGCGAACACGACGTCGGTCGTGCCCATCGCCACATAGAGCGCGTCGCGGGGACCGAGCGCGTGGACCGCGCCGTCGGTGGTCACCGTGCCGGGGCCGCCAATATTGAACACGCCCAGTTCCCGCCGGTCCAGGAAGTTGGCAGAGCCGATCGTCGCCCTGTCGCTCTCCAGCCGGAGCGGCGTGGCGAGCGGGGTCGCGCCGCCGATCACGAAGCGCTCGATATGCGAATAGGTGAGCTGGATCGTGCCGGGATCGAACAGGCCGTCCACCAGGAAATGCGCGCGCAGCGCATCGGTGTCGAACTGGCGCACCGCCTCGGGATGGCACACCTGGCGGACGTCGGTGATCATCATGATAGCCTCGATGGAAGGGTCAGCGGAACAAAGCCGGCAGCCAGAGGGTCACGGCCGGGATGTAGGTGACGAGCATCAGCACCGCGACCGAGGCGCCGAAGAACGGCCAGATCGTCTTCATCGCCTCGCCGATGCTGATCTTGCCGACCGCACATCCCACGAACAGCACGGAGCCGACCGGCGGGGTGTTGAGGCCGATGCCGGCATTGAGGATCAGGATCACCCCGAACTGCACCGGATCGATGCCGAACGCCTTGATCAGCGGCAGGAAGATCGGCGTGCAGATGATGATCATCGGCGCCATGTCCATGAAGGTGCCGAGCACCAGCAGGATGATGTTGATGAGCAGAAGGATGACGTATTTGTTGTCCGAGATGGACTGCATCAGTTCGATCGTCGCCTTCGGCACCTGGAGGAAGGCCATCAGCCAGCCGAAGGCGCCCGCCGTGCCGATCACCAGCAGCACCATGGCGGTGGTGCGCACGGCGCCGAGGGTCGCGTCCCAGAAGGCGGGAAAATCGAGTTCGCGATAGACCAGAACGGTCACCAGCAGCGCATAGACCACGGCGATGCAGGAGGATTCCGTCGCGGTGAAGATGCCCGAGCGCACGCCGCCGAAAATAATGCCGATCAGCAGGATGCCCGGCACCGCGGCGACCACCGCGCGCAGCACGCCGCCCCAGCCGGGAAACACCCCGGCGGGATAGCCGCGGCGGCGCGCCACGACATAGGCCGTGATCATCAAAGCGAGCGCCAGAAGCAGCCCCGGCACGATGCCGGCGGTGAACAGATCGGCGATCGAGATCGTGCCGCCGGCCGCCAGCGAATAGATGATCATATTGTGCGAGGGCGGGATCAGCAGCGCGATGATCGCCGCGCTCACCGTCACGTTCACGGCGTAGTCGCGGGCATAGCCGCGCTTGTCCATCTGGGGGATCATGATCCCGCCGATCGCCGAAGCGTCGGCGACGGCGGAGCCGGAAATGCCGCCGAACAGGGTCGAGGCGACGACGTTCACCTGGCCGAGCCCGCCGCGCAGATGCCCCAGCATGGACGCCGCCATGCCGATCAGCCGGTCGGCGATGCCGCCGCGCATCATCAGGTCACCGGCGAAGATGAAGAAGGGGATCGCCAGCATCGAGAAGGCGTTCATGCCGGAATTGATCTGCTGAAACACCACGACCGGCGGCAGGCCCATATAGAGAATGGTCGCCAGCGAGGCGAGGCCGAGGCAGAAGGCGACCGGCGTGCCGATCAGAAGCAGGAGGGTGAAGACCCCGAACAGGATGGTGATCGCCATGACCGGCCCCTATTCCACCGTGTGCTCGCCGTGCAGCGGGACGTCGGCGACGGTCTCGCTGGTCAGGTGCGCCAGAAGCTTTTCAAAGGAGAACAGAGCGATCAGCGCGCCGCCGCCGACCAGGGGGAGGTAATCCAGCCCCTGCGGCAGCGCGATGCCGGCCATGTTCGCGGACCAGGTGCCCATGGCGAGCTGCCAGCCGTAATAGGCCATGGCGCCGCCGAACAGCATCACCAGAAGATCGGTCAGCACCGCCATCGCCCGGCGCAGCGGCGGCGGGGCGACGTGGAGGCCGATCTCGAAGCCGAGATGATTGCCCTCGCGGACCCCGACCGCCGCCCCGAGCAGGATGAACCAGCTCATCAGCAGCAGCGAAAAGGGCTCGGTCCAGCTCGGCGAATCGTTCAGCAGATAGCGCCCGATCACCTGCCAGGCGACGCAGCCGGTCATCACCAGAAGCCCGAGCCCCGACACCCACAGGGCGACGATGGACAGAAGGCGCACGGCGCGGCGCAAAGGGAGCAAGGCTGGGAAGGGTCCCATGGCGTGCGGCCTCTGGAGTGAGATCTGGCTCATGGCGCGGGGCTCGTCGCACGGTCAGGGCACAGGCCGGAGAAGCGGGCGGGCAGAGCGGAGAACGGCGGCCCGGCACGAAGCCGGGCCGCCGGGCGGATCATTGGGTCGCCTTGATGCGGTCGACCAGGCTCTTCATCTTTTCGGAGGTGACGAACTTGTCGTAGACCGGCTTCATCGCGTCGATGAAGGGCTGCTTCTCCACCTCGTTGATGAGGGCGCCGCCCTTGACCACCTTGGCCTTGGCCTCGGCGTCGCGCGCCGCCCACAATTCGCGCATCTTCAGGGTGGCGGCGGCGCCGGCCTCCTTGAAGATCTTCTGATCGCCCGGCGAGAGCTTGTCCCACGCCATCTTCGACATCACGAAGACCTCGGGCGCCATCGAATGCTCGGTCAGCGAATAATATTTCGCGACTTCGTAGTGCTTGACCGATTCATAGGAGGGATAATTGTTCTCCGCCCCGTCGACGAGGCCGGTCTGCAGCGCCGAATAAAGCTCGCCGAACGGCATCGGCGTCGCATTGGCGCCGAGCGCGTTGATCATCGAGATGAACAGGTCCGATTGCTGGACCCGGATCTTCATCCCCTTCATATCGGCCAAGGTCTTGATCGGCCGCTTGGAATTGTAGATCGAGCGGGCCCCGCTGTCGAAGAAGCCGAGCACGATCAGGCCGTGCGGCTCGAACGCCTTGGCGATCTCGCCCCCGAGCGGACCGTCGACCACCTTGTACATGTGGTCCACCGAGCGGAACAGGAACGGCAGGCCCAGCACCGCCGTCTCGGGGATGAGATTGTTGAAGGGCGCCGTATTGACGCGGTTGAGATCGATCACCCCGAAGCGGGTCTGTTCGATCGTCTCCTTCTCCTGGCCGAGCTGGGCCGAGAAAAACAACTGGATCTTGTATTTTCCGTTGGTCTTCTCGTCCAGAATCTTGCCGAAATACTTCACGGCTTCGACGGTCGGGTAACCGTCGGGATGGATGTCGGCGGAGCGCAGCGTGACGCTCTGGGCCAAAGCCGGGGTCAGCGGCGCAAGCGAAAGGGCGGCGGCCAGCGCAAGGGCGCGGCGACGGGTCAGCATGAGCATTCTCCCTGAGCAGAAACGAGCCTGTTGTTTGGCCGGCGTCGTGCGCCGCGTTCTTGTTGGGATCGGTCCGCCGATCCAGAATGCCGGAACGGCAGAGAGCCGATGGCCTTCTGTCCGTACTGTATGGTAGTGTAGACTTGTAGGCAACAGGAGTGCGCAACGTGGACGCCATCAGCATCCGCTCGTCCGGAACGGCCGCGCACAAGGTCGAGGCGGAGCTGCGGCGCGCCATCGTCACCTTGGCCTTGCCGCCCGGCACCCGGCTCTCGGAACAGGAGATCGCCGAGCGCCACGGCGTGTCGCGCCAGCCGGTGCGCGAGGCGCTGATCGGGCTCGCCCGCACGCGCCTGGTCGAAATCCTGCCGCAGCGCGGCACGATCGTCGTGAAGATTTCCGTGCGCAAGATGATGGAGGCGCGCTTCGTGCGCGAGGCGGTCGAGACCGCCGTCGCGCGCCGCGCCGCGGCCGCCTTCGACCCCGCCGCACGCCACCGCCTCGACGATCTTTTGCAGCTTCAGGTGAGTGCGGCCGAGCGCGGCGAGCACGAGACGTTCCAGCGCTACGACGAGATGTTCCACATGGCGCTGGCGCAGGGCGCCGGATGCGGCCTCGCCTGGCAGGCGATCGCCGACATCAAGGCGCATATGGACCGCGCCTGCCATCTGACCTTGCCCGGCGCCATGGCGCCCCTGGTCGCGCAGCATCGCGCCATCGTCGCAGCGATCGACCGGCAGGACGGCGACGCGGCGGCCGAAGCGATGCGCGTTCATCTTTCGGAGATCCTGCGCGCGCTTCCCAAGGTCGAGGCGGAATTCCCCGATCTGTTCGAGTAGCCCGTCCGCCGCCTGCCCCCCGCCGCGCCGCATCACATCACCGCGCCGATCTGCCAGGGCACGAACTCGGCGTCGCCATAGCCGAGCAGCTCGGACTTGGTCCGCTCGCCCGAGGCGACGCGGACCAGGAGGTCGAAAATCTCTTCCCCCTTGCGCTCCAGCGGCACCCCGTCGAGCACGTCGCCGCAATTGATGTCCATGTCCTCCGTCATGCGCTGATAGACGTCGGTATTGGTGGCGAGCTTGATCGAGGGCGTCGGCTTGCAGCCGAAGGCCGAGCCGCGCCCGGTGGTGAAGCAGATGAGGTTCGCGCCGCCCGCCACCTGCCCGGTCGCCGCGACCGGGTCGTAGCCCGGCGTGTCCATGAAGACGAAGCCGGGCGCGGTGACCGGCTCGGCATATTCATAGACCGCGTTGAGCGTCGAGGAGCCGCCCTTGGCCGCCGCGCCGAGCGATTTCTCGAGAATCGTGGTGAGCCCGCCGGCTTTGTTGCCGGGCGAAGGATTGTTGTTCATCTCCCCGCCATTGCGCGCCGTATAGGCCTCCCACCAGCGGATCCGCGCCACCAGCTTCTCGCCCACCGCGCGGGTCGCGGCGCGGCGCGTGAGCAGATGCTCGGCGCCGTAGATTTCCGGCGTCTCGGACAGGATCGAGGTTCCTCCGTGGCGCACCAGGAGGTCGGAGGCCACGCCGAGCGCGGGATTGGCGGTGAGGCCGGAATAACCATCCGAGCCGCCGCATTGCAGCGCCAGGACGAGTTCGGACAGTGGCCGTTGGCTGCGCTTCAGGGCATTGGCGGCCGGCAGCATCTCGCGCAGCGCGCCGGTGATGTGCTCGACCGCGCGGCGCGTGCCGCCTTCGTCCTGGATCGTCAGCGTGCGGAAGGTGTCGGTCTCCTCGACCCCGTATTCCGCCTTGAAACGGGCGATCTGGAACATCTCGCAGCCGAGCCCGACCATCACCACGGCGGCGAAATTGGGATGGGTCGCATAGCCCCAGAGCGTGCGCGAGAGCACCTCGAACCCCTCGCCCTTCGCGGCCATGCCGCACCCCGTCCCGTGGGTGATCGGCACGATCCCGTCGACGCCGGGAAACCATTCGCCGACGCCGGCGCGCTGGAGATGCTCGGCCGCGAACCGCGCCACCGAGGCGGAACAGTTCACCGAGGTCAGGATGCCGAGATAATTGCGCGTGCCGGTGCGCCCGTTGGAGCGGCGGAAACCGGCGAACGTGCCCTGCGCTTCCGGCGGAAGCGGGACTTCGGCGCGGGCATCGGCGGCGAAGGCGTAATCGCGGTCGAAATCGTGCAGCGCGACATTGTGGACATGAATGTGCGCGCCGGGCGCGATGGCGCCGGCGGCGAAGCCGATGATCTGGCCGAATTTGAGGATCGGCGCGCCGTCGGCGATCTCGGCCAGCGCGAATTTGTGGCCGCGCGGAACGCGGGCCGGGATCACCAGGCCGTCGACGCGGCTGCCTTCGGGAAGGGTGTCGAGCGCCACGGCGACATTGTCGCGCGGCGAGAGGCGCAACGTGCGCGGCGCGGTCGCCGGATCGGGCATCGTCACCTCCCTGCGCGCCGGTCCGCCCCGTTCGGGGGCTGGATCCGGGCGACGTGCGCCGGCCGCCGTGACGACCGATCATTGACGGTTCTGATATGCTAATATATCAGTGCAGGCAAGAAGAAGATGTGGAGGACACGACGCGATGCTCGTCGGCAAGGATGCGGCGGATCCCGGGACCGGCCCCGTGCCGCGCCTCGAAAGCCTGCGCGCCGTGAGCGCGGCGACCCGCATTCATGCCGCGCTGCGGGCGCAGATCGTCGCGATGGAGATCCCGCCGGGCGCCGCTCTCCAGGAGAAGCAGATCGCCCTCGCCTGCGGCGTGTCCCGCACCCCGGTCCGCGAGGCGCTGCTGCGGCTGGCGGACGAGCGGCTGGTCGACATCTTCCCGCAGCACGGCACCTTCGTCTCGCGCATCTCGCGCGACGCGGTGCGCGACGCCATGGTGATCCGCCAGGCGCTGGAGCGGGCCGCGGTGCGCGGCGCGGCGGAGCGGGTCGACCGTCCGGCGATCGCCCGGCTGCACGCCTGCCTGGAAATCCAGAAGGCCGCGCACGAGGCCGAGCGCATCGGCGAATTCCACAATGCCGACGAGGACTTCCACCAGCAGGTGGCGGAATTGTCGGGCCATCCCAATCTGTGGCGCGTGGTGCGGGCGGAAAAGGCGCAGGTCGACCGCTGCCGCATCCTCACTTTGCCGGCCGTGCGGCGCCGCGCAAGCGTGATGGCGGAGCATCGCGCGATCGTCGATGCGCTCGCAGCGCGCGATCCCGACGCCGCCGAGCGCGCCATGGCGCGGCATCTCGACCGGGTCCTGCCCAGCGTCGATGCGCTCGCCGCGAGCCATCCCGAATTGTTCAGCGACGCCGGCGAGCCCGAGCGGCCGGGGCCGCCCGCCCCCGCGACCAAGAGACCCAAGTGACCGCGAGGAGACTCAAGTGACCGCACCCTCCGCCCTCGCCGGATCCGCGCCCGCCGCCCGCACCTCCGCCGCGCCGCTGCTCCATCCCGACCGCCTGTTTCCAGCCGAGCCGGCGGTGCGTGCCATCGCCCGCGACCTGTATTCCAGCGTCCGCGATCTGCCGATCCTCTCCCCCCACGGCCACACCGATCCGCGCTGGTACGCCGAGAACGCGCCCTTCCCCGATCCCGCTCAGCTCTTCGTCGTGCCGGACCATTACGTCTTCCGCATGCTCTACAGCCAAGGCGTCCCGCTCGAGGAGCTGGGCGTGCCGCGCCGCGACGGCGGGCCGGTGGAGCGCGACGGCCGGCAGATCTGGCGGCGCTTCGCCGCGCATTACCACCTGTTCCGGGGCACCCCGACCCGGCTGTGGCTCGACCATGCCTTCTCGACTTTGTTCGGCCTCGACGAGCGCCTGTGCGCGGGCAATGCCGACGCCACCTACGACCTCATCGCCGCCGCGCTGCGCACCGAAGCGTTCCGCCCCCGCGCGCTGTTCGAGCGGTTCAATATCGAGGCGATCGCAACCACCGAGAGCCCGCTGGACCCCTTGAAATGGCACGCGATGATCCGGGGCTCGGGCTGGGGCGGCCGGGTGATCACCGCCTATCGGCCGGATCCCGTGGTCGATCCCGAGTTCGAGGGCTTCGTCGGCAATCTCCACGCCTTCGGCGCGCTGACCGGGGAGGACACGATGTCCTGGCGCGGCTATCTCGCCGCCCACCGCAAGCGACGGTCCTTCTTCAAGAGCTTCGGTGCCACCGCGACGGACCACGGCCATCCCTCGGCGGCCACCGCCGATCTCACGCCCGCCGAGGCCGAGGCACTGTTCGAGCGGGTGAAGGTGCCCGGCGTCACGCCGGCCGACGCCGAACTGTTCCGCGCCCAGATGCTGACCGAAATGGCGCGCCTGTCGCTCGAGGACGGGCTGGTGATGCAGATCCATCCCGGCGCGGTCCGCAACCACAATGCCGCGCTGTTCGACCGCCACGGCCGCGACATGGGTGCCGATATTCCCGCCCGGACCGATTATGTCCGGGCGCTGAAGCCGCTGCTCGACCGTTTTGGCAACGAACGGGACCTCACCATCATCCTGTTCACCCTCGACGAGACCGCCTATGCCCGCGAACTGGCGCCGCTCGCCGGGCATTATCCCGCGCTGCGCCTCGGCCCGGCCTGGTGGTTCTTCGACAGCCCCGAAGGCATGCGCCGGTTCCGCGAGCTGACCACCGAGACGGCCGGCTTCGCCAATACGGTCGGCTTCAACGACGACACCCGCGCCTTCCCCTCGATCCCGGCGCGGCACGATGTGGCCCGCCGGGTCGATTGCGCCTATCTCGCCCGCTTGGTTGCCGAGCACCGGCTGGACTTGGACGAAGCCGGCGAGATTGCCCACGCCCTCGCCTATGGCCTCGCCAAGGCCGCCTATAAGCTCTGACGACGCGCCCGCCGCGCAAACCGCGCCCTGGAATTCCCCCCACCGAACCCGCCCCACCGAACCCGCCGCATCGAACCCCAGAAACGGAGGCCCCCGCAGTGAGGCTGAGCGCCGCCACCCTGTCCCGCCTGCCCCGCGACGTGCGCACCCCCGGCTATGATCCGGCGGACGCGCGGATCGGCATGGTTCATCTCGGGGTGGGCGCGTTCCACCGGGCCCACCAGGCGGTCTATGCCGACGACCT
The DNA here is from genome assembly GCF_004346185.1 of Aquabacter spiritensis. GTDB lineage: Bacteria > Pseudomonadota > Alphaproteobacteria > Rhizobiales > Xanthobacteraceae > Aquabacter > Aquabacter spiritensis. The sequence continues at coordinate 69,316 of NZ_SMAI01000008.1, forward strand.
CCTGGCGCGCGGCCATCGGGACTGGGCGATCTGCGGGGCGAGCCTGCGCGCCGCCGACACCTCGGACGCGCTGGAACCGCAGGACGGCCTCTACACCTTGTGCGAACGCGCGGGGGAGGGCGACCGGCTGCGCGTCGTCGGCGCGTTGCGCCGGCTTCTGGTCGCGCCGCGCGATCCCACCGCTCTGCTGGCCGCGATGGCCGACCCGGCGGTGCGGATCGTCAGCCTCACCGTCACCGAAAAAGGCTATTGCCACGATCCGGCCTCGGGCGAGCTGGATCCCGATCACGCCGACATCCGCGCCGACCTCGCGACACCCGGCCGCCCGCGCAGCGTACCGGGCTTTTTGGTCGAGGCGCTGCGTCTGCGCCGGGCCGCCGGCACCGCGCCCTTCACGGTGCTGTGCTGCGACAATCTCCCGAGCAACGGCCGGACTGTGGCGAAGGTCACGCACGGCTTCGCCGCGCTGCGCGATCCCGACCTCGCGCGCTTCATCGCCGGAGAGGTCGCCTTCCCCTCCACAATGGTCGACCGCATCGCCCCCTCGACGACCGAGGCCGACCGGACCAGCGTCGCCATACGACTCGGCATGCGCGACGCCTGGCCGGTCATGGCCGAGCCGTTCAGCCAATGGGTGGTGGAAGACCGCTTCTCCGCCGGGCGCCCGCCCTTCGAGGAGGTCGGAGTCGAGATGGTGACGGACGTCGCGCCGTTCGAGCACATGAAGCTCCGGCTGCTCAACGGCAGCCACTCGACCCTGGCGTATCTCGGCTATCTCGCCGGCCACGAGACCATCGCCGACGCCATGGCGGACGCGCCCTTCGCGCAGCTCGTCGCCCGGCTCCAGGACGCCGAAATGACGGCGACGCTGGACGTGCCGCCGGGCACCGACATCGCCGCCTACAAGGCGGCACTGCGGGCGCGCTTCCGCAATCCGGCGCTGCAGCACCGCACCTGGCAGATCGCGATGGACGGCTCCCAGAAACTGCCGCAGCGCCTTTTGGCACCGGCCCGCGACCGCCTCGCCGCGGGTGCCCCGGTGGACTGCATCGCGCTCGGCGTGGCCGGCTGGATGCGCTACGTGACCGGCGTCGACGAGAAGGCCGCGCCGATCGACGTGCGCGACCCGCTCGCCGCGCGCCTGCGCGATCTTGCGGATGCAGCGGGCCGCGACGCGGACCAGCTTGCACCGGCCCTGCTCAGCGTGCGCGAGGTGTTCGGCGATGATCTGCCGCGCGACCCGCGCTTCACCGGGCCGGTGCGAACCTGGCTCGATCGTCTCCTGCGCGAAGGCGCCGCCGCGACGGTGGCGCGCATCGCGGCCTGACGCCGCGGCGGCTGGCGCGACGTCCCCACCCGGCGCGGCGGGGACGCAGACGTGACATCCTCCGGTCGCCCCGCTATGGGAACCAGCGGGATACCGGCGCATTCCCCCGTTGGACGCGCCGGGTCGGGGTCCACGCCGCCTTGTGTGGCAGCGGCATGCCGGCCGACGGCGCCGATCCCGCTCGACAGGATAAGGGAGACATCGATGCGCGGTCTGGGAGCGATGGTTCTGGGCCTCGGCCTGTTCGGGACGACGGCGGCATTTGCGGATGCGGCCAAGACGGGCTGGTGGATCCGCATGGACACGGCCAAGACCGTCGCCCAGTCGGTCGAGCTGAGCGGCGGGTCCTCCCGCGACACGGTCACGCCCTTCATGACCTGGAAGAAGGGGGATGCGCCCGAATTCGACCTGCCGCCGGCCTTGGTCAATCTGCCGACGCTGCGCCTGCGCGGCGCCTCCACCCCGCGCGAGGCGGACGTGCGCTTCTGCGTCTATTACGGACCGCAGGCGGTCGAGGAATTCGAGTTCGACGGGGTCGAGAGCGAAACCATGCGCCAGACCAGCCGCGACGACTGCCGGTAGCCGAAATTGCCGACCGAACGAGGCGGGCGCGTCCGGGGAGACCGGGCGCGGTCAGCCTGAACGCGCGGCCTCGACATAGGGCGCGAGGAGATCGCGGATGCCGCGCTCCTTGTCCCGCGCGGCGGTGTCGATGGCGCGCGACAGCACCGCCTCCAGATGGTGGTGCATGAGGTGCTCCAGCCGCGCGAGATCCCCGTTCAGGAGGCACGTCACGAGGTCGCGGTGCTCCTGGACGGAGCAGTCGGTCCAACGCGGCCGGCCATAAAGGCCGAGAATGAGCGCGCTGCGCCCGACGAGCTGGCGCATGTAGCGCACGAGGAGCGGCGAGCCGGTCATCTCCGCGAGCACGAGATGGAATTCCGCGGCATGGCGGATATATTCCGGCCGCCCCTCGCGATGGGCGCGCTCCTCCGCCTCGATCTGCGCTTCCAGCCGCTTGGCCTGGGCCGGGGTGAGCCGCCCGCACAGCCGGCGTATCACCATCTGCTCCACATCCTGGCGGACGCTGAAGAGGTCGCGCGCCTCGTCGAGCGACGGCTTGGCGACGGTCGCCCCCCGATTGGGCCGGATATCGACCAGTTCCTCGCCGGCGAGCAGCTCCAGCGCCCGGCGCACGACGGTCCGGCTGGCGCCGAACTGTTCGCCGATGGCATCCTCCGGAAGCTTTGTTCCCGGCTGGAGCACCTGCTCCAAGATGGCGAGGCGCAGACCCGCATAGATCGCGTCGACTCGTTCGCCCCGCTGCTTCATCTAAGGCTCCGTTCGCCTCTTCCATGGCACGAGTGTGGAGCGGGCTCAAGATCGGGCTAAATCGTATACAATTTGATCAGATCTTTCGAGACAATCTGCCCGGTCGGTACCCTCCCGCACCGCCCCTGCGCCCTCGGGTGGCGATTCGCAGGCCGGCCGCATCGCCCTGCCCAATGTTTCGGCGGGGCGGGGGGCGCGGCTGGAAATAGGTGCGCCGTGCACGCCCAAAGAGCAGCCGAAGCCGGCGCCCGCCGCGGCTGCACGGTGGCGTCGCCTTAAGTGTATACGATTTTGACTATCATTTGCGCGCAAAATGCCCAATGCTTGGGCGATACGGTCGGGCCGGACCCCGCCCAGACCCGCGCAAGAGAGAGGGAATCACCCTCCAGGCCCCGCGGGTCTGCCAATTGGGCCGGGATGGCATGCCGCTTGCGTAGAGATGTGTCTGGCTTCCGGGAGGAGGAGAGAGTCACATGGTCACGTCCATCCTAAAGTCCCGCTTCGGCCTGACGCGGCGCGCCGCCGTTCTCGGGCTCGGCGCCGCCTTCGCCTTCGGTGCGCCCAGTGCGCCGGCGCTGGCGCAGGAAACCCTCAAGGTCGGCCTGGTCGCGGCCCTGTCCGGCCAGTCCGCCAAGTCCGGCGAGGCGATCACCCGCGGCCTCGAGGTCGCGATCGACGAGATCAATGCCGCCGGCGGCGTGCTCGGCAAGAAGATCGAGCTGATCCGCCGCGACGACGAAAGCAATCCCGCCAAGGGCCTGCTCGCCGCCCGCGAGCTGGTGCAGCGCGAAAAGGTCGTCGCCTTCTTCGGCGGCATCGACACCCCGGTCTCCCTCGCCATCGTGCCGTTCGCGAACCAGGCCAAGGTGCCGTTCATCGGCGTCTGGGCGGCCGGCACGGCGATCACCCGCAACGGCGCGGCCGAGAATTACGTGTTCCGCGTCTCGGCGGTGGACGAACTGGTCGACGAGGCGATGATCGACTACGCCGTCAAGACCTACAAGACCACCAAGCCCGGCCTCATGCTGATCAACAATCCCTGGGGCGAATCCAACGAGAAGGGGCTCAAGGCCGCCGCCGCAGCCAGCAAGCTGACGATCGCGGGCGCCGAGAAGTTCGACAATAACGACGTCGACATGGTGCCCCAGCTCACCCGCCTCAAGGAGGCCGGCGCCGACACGATCTTCCTCGTCGCCAATGTCCAGCCCTCGGCCCAGGTGGTGAAGTCGCTCGACCGCATGGGCTGGGCCGTGCCGGTGGTGTCGCATTGGGGACCGGCCGGCGGCCGCTTCACCGAACTCGGCGGTCCGAGCGCGGAGAAGGTGCATCTGGTCCAGACCTATTCCTTCTCCGGCAAGCTGTCGAAGAAAGGCGAGACGGTGCTCGCGGCACTCAAGACCAAGTATCCGCAGGTCACCACGCTCGCCGACGTGACCCCCGCGGTCGGCATCGCCAATGCCTATGACGGCATGCACCTGCTGGCGCTGGCGATCGCCAAGGCCGGCTCGACCGACGGCCCGGCGGTGCGCCAGGCCTTCTACGAGATCGGCACCTATGAGGGGCTGATCAAGACCTATTCCAAGCCCTTCTCGCCATCCAACCAGGATGCTTTGGGCAAAGGCGACTACATGTTCACGCACTTCAAGGGCGCCGAAATCGTCCCGGTGAACTGACCGCCTCGGGCTCCGACGGGCGCCGCCTCTCCCGCCGCGCGCGGGGGAGGCCGGCCCGGCGCGACCTCTCGACCTCTCAAGACGACGCGACCCACAAGACCAAGAGCGCCGAGGAGGCCCCATGCTGATCGTGTCCGCCATCGTCTCGGGCCTCTCGCTCGGCGCCATGTACGGCCTGATCGCGCTCGGCTACCACGTCACCTTCGCGGTCTCGAACACGGTGAACTTCGCCCAGGGCTCCTCGGTGATGCTCGGCGCCGTGCTCTGCTACACGCTCTGGATCACTGTGGGCTGGCCGCTGCCGCTCGCGATCCTCGGGGCGCTGGCGCTGGCGGGCCTGTTCGGCCTCGCGGTCGAGCGCTTCCTGGTGCGCCCCTTCGCCGAGCGCGGCTCGAACGCCTGGCTGATGGCGACGGTCGCCGGCGGCATCGTGCTCGACAATGCGGTGATGTTCACCTTCGGCAAGGAGCCGCGCGCTCTGCCCTCGGCCCTGGCGAGCCAGCCGGTGAGCCTGTTCGGCGCGGGGATCTATCCGCTGCAATTGGTGATCCCTGTCGCCGGCATCGCCGTCGCGCTGGCGCTCCACGTCCTGCTGCGCCACACCGATGCCGGCAAGCGCCTGCTCGCGGTGGTGCAGAACCCTGCCGCCGCGCGCCTGATGGGTATCGACGTGAAACGCGCCATCGCGCTCTCCTTCGCCGCCTCGGCGGTGCTCGCCGCCATTGCCGGCATGCTGATCGCCCCGCTCTTCTCGGTGTCCTCCGACATGGGGCTGATGTTCGGCATCAAGGCGTTCGCGGTGGCGATCCTCGGCGGCATCGGCTCGGCCTCCGGCATCATGCTGGCCGGCTTCCTCTACGGCCTCGCCGAGGCGCTGATCACCAGCTTTCTCGGCTCCTCCTACACCCAGATCCTGGTCTTCTCCGCCGTCATCGCCGCGCTCGCTCTGATGCCGAACGGGCTGTTCGGCCGCGCCGCCGTGAAGAAGGTGTGAGATGGGCCGCTTCGCTCTGCCCGCTTCGATCCTCGCCGGCGCCGCGCTGGTCGCCGCCTATGCCTTCCAGGCGGAGAGCTACACGCTGTTCGTCATCGCTCTGGTGGCGCTGACCGCGATCGTCGGGGTGGGGCTCAACATCCTGCTCGGCCTCGCCGGCCAGGTCTCGCTCGGCCATGTCGGCTTCTACGCCATCGGCGCCTATGTCTCCGGCATCCTGATCCTGAAGGGCTGGGACTTTTTCGCCGCGCTGCCGCTGGCGGTGCTGGTGGCGGGGGCGATCGGCGCGCTGCTCGCACTGCCGGCGCTGCGGGTGAGCGGGCCCTATCTCGCCATGGTCACCATCGCCTTCGCCTTCATCGTCGAACACGGGCTGATCGAATGGCGCGACGTGACCGGCGGCGCCAACGGCCTGATGGGGATCCTGCCGCCGACGCTGGGTCCGATCCTGTTCGCCGAGCGCGAAATGGCGCTGCTCGCCATCCTGCTCGCGACCCTCGCCCTGCTCGGCTTCTGGGGCTTGTCGGAGAGCCGGCTCGGACGGGCGATGCGGGCGGTCCGCGACAGCGAGATCGCGGCCCAGTCGGTCGGGCTGAACCCGGTCGGCCTGAAGACCCTGGCCTTCGCTTTGTCGGCGGCTTTGGCCGGGCTCGCGGGAGCGGTGTTCGCGCCGCTCATGATGTTCATCAGCCCCGGCTCCTTCCCGTTCTCGCAATCCATCCTGTTCCTGTTCGCGGTGGTGGTCGGCGGCGCCGGCTCGGTGCTCGGACCGGTCTTCGGGGCGCTGGTCGTGGTCGGCCTGCCGGAGCTGCTCTCGGATTTCGCCGAATACCGGCTGCTGGTGTTCGGCGGCCTGCTTCTGGTGGTGCTGTGGATCGCGCCGGAGGGCATTGTCGGCCTGGCGCGGCGGCTGATGCGGCAGGACCCGCGGCCGGCGCAGGCCGGCGGGATCGATGTCGCGGCGGCGCTGCGGCCCGCCGCCCCCTCGCCGCTCGCCGTCGCCGGCCTCGGCATCGCCTTCGGCGGGGTGAAGGCGGCGTCCGACGTGGCGTTCACCGCGCAGCCGGGCGCCGTGACCTCCGTCATCGGCCCGAACGGCGCGGGCAAGACCACCGTCCTCAACATGATCGGCGGCTTCTATAAGCCGGACGCCGGCACGATCCGCCTCGCCGGCGCGGAGCTCGCCGGCGCCCCGGCCTACAAGGTGGCCCGCGCCGGCATCGCCCGCACCTACCAGACCACCCAATTGTTCGGCACGCTCTCGGTGCGGGACAATGTCCGCATCGCCGGGGCCGATCCCGCTTTGGCGGAGGCGCTGCTCGCCTTTGTCGGCTATGGCGGCCCGGTCGCCGCCCGCGCCGACGACCTGCCGCATGTCGACCGGCGGCTGGTGGAGATCGCCCGCGCTCTCGCCACCCGGCCGCGCGTGCTGCTGCTCGACGAGCCCGCCGCCGGACTCATGCGCGCCGACAAGGACGCGCTCGGCGCCCTGCTGCGGCGGATCGCGGAGACCGGCATCGCGGTGATCCTGGTCGAGCACGACATGGCCATGGTCATGGGCATTTCCGACCATGTCGTCGTGCTCGATGCCGGCCGCCCGATCGCCGCCGGGACGCCCGACGCGGTGCGCGCCGATCCCAAGGTGGTCGCGGCCTATCTCGGCGGCACGGAGACCCGCGCGCGGCGCCGCGCGGTGCCCTGGAGCGGCCCGGCCGACCCGGTGCTCGCGACCCTGCGCCTGTCCGCCGGCTACGGCGCCGCCCCGGTGCTGGAGAATGTCGAGATCGCCGTGCGTCCGGGCGAACTGGTCGCGCTGCTCGGCGCCAACGGCGCGGGCAAGTCGACCGCCATGAAAGCGGTGAGCGGCCTGCTGCGCCCGGTTTCGGGCGAGATCGTGCTGCGCGACGCGCCGGTCTCCGGCCTTCCCGCCCACCGCATCGCCCGGCTGGGCCTTGCTCTGGTGCCGGAGGGCCGCCAGGTCTTCCCCGAGCTCACGGTGCGCGACAATATCCGGCTCGGCGCCTCGGCCCGCGCGGAGCGGCCCGACGCCGCCGCCTTCGCCGCCGAGCTGGACGTCCTGCTGCGCCGCTTTCCGCGCCTCGCGGAGCGGCTTTCGAGCCGCGCCGGGCTGCTCTCCGGCGGCGAGCAGCAGATGCTGGCGCTCGCCCGCGGCCTGATGGCGAAGCCGCAGATCCTGCTTCTCGACGAGCCGTCTCTGGGGCTCGCGCCGGCCATCATCAACGAAGTGTTCGACGTGCTCGCCGAACTGCGCGCGGAGGGCGTCACCATCCTCCTCGTCGACCAGATGGCGGCGCTCGCCCTCACCGTGGCGGACCGCGCTTATGTCCTCGAATCCGGCCGCGTGGTGCAGGCCGGCAGCGCCGCGGACCTCGCCGGCGACGCCACGCTCGAAGCCGCCTATCTCGGCGCCCGTCCCGCCGCCCAATAGCGTTTCTGGAGTATCCCCATGAGCCTCGACCATATTTTCCGCAATGCCCGCATCGCCGGACGCGAAGCCGAGACGTGCGACATCGGCATCAAGGACGGCCGCTTCGCCGCCATCGAGGTAACGCTGGAAGCCGACGCCCCATCCGAGGATCTCGGCGGCCGGCTCGTCGTGCCGGGCTTCTGCGAGACCCACATCCATCTCGACAAATCCTGCCTGCTCGGCCGCTGCCAGTGCGAGAAGGGCACGCTTGACGAAGCGATCGCCGCGGTGGCGGCGGCGAAGAAGGGCTTCACCGTCGACGACGTCCGGGCGCGCGCCACTCGGACGCTGGAAAAGGCCATCGTCCAGGGCACCCAGCGCATGCGCACCCATGTCGAGGTCGATCCCCGCATCGGCCTGACCTCGCTCACCGCCCTGCTCGAACTGAAACAGGCCTATAGCTGGGCGATCGACCTGAGGCTCTGCGTGTTCCCGCAGGAAGGCCTGCTGGACGATCCCGGCTGCGAGGACGTGATGGTGGCGGCGCTGGAAAGCGGCGCGGACGTGGTGGGCGGCGCGCCTTATATGGACAAGGACAGCCACGGCCAGATCGCCCGCATCTTCGCGCTGGCCAAACGGTTCGACGTGGACATCGACTTCCATCTCGATTTCGGCCTCGATCCCTCGCATCTCGATCTGTTCGAGGTGTGCCGGCTCGCCGAGGCGACGGGATGGAGCGGGCGCGTCGCGATCGGCCATGTCACCAAGCTCTCGGCGGTGCCGGAGCCGCGTCTGCTCGAGCTGGGCCGGCGCCTCGCCGAGGCCGGGGTGGCGGTCACCGCTTTGCCCTCGACCGATCTGTTCCTGATCGGCCGCGAATTCGATCACAACGTGCCGCGCGGCGTGGCGCTCGCCCACAAGCTCAAGGAGATCGGGGTGATCACCTCGCTCTCGACCAACAATGTGCTGAACCCCTTCACTCCGTTCGGCGACTGCTCGACGGTGCGGATCGCCAATCTCTACGCCAATATCGCCCAGATCGGCGCGCCCGCCGGCATGGCGGACTGCCTGGACATGGTCAGCACCTCGTCGGCCCGGCTGATGAATCTCAAGGATTACGGCATCGAGGTCGGCAAGCCGGCGGATCTCGTCGTGCTGGAGTGCGAGAGCCGACCGCAGGCGGTCGCCGAACTCGCCCCCGTGCTCCTGGCGGTCAAGGCCGGCCGGCGCACGGTGACGCGCCCCGCCCCGACCCTGCACGCGCCGGCGTGACGGCCGAAGGTCCGGCCGCCCGGCGGCCTTCCGACGGAATGGATGAAAAAAATCCTACTGACTATATTCCTTTCATCTTCGGATCCTGCTATGGTGGCTTCACCTCGCACCAAGGAGGGGCGCGTCCGGAGCGGCCTGACGGGTGGTGCGGGGCAGCGGGTGTCCGACGGGACGGGGACAACGCACCCCGTTCAGTTAGAAAGGAGGCCGAAGGGGACTGCGCACCGATCCGGGAGTGGTTCGTCCGGTCCCGATGGGAGAACCGATCACCCACGCGGCGCAGCCGACACGCCATAAATCCCCGCGCGGGAGCGGACGGAGCGCAGGCTCCGACGTCGAAGATTACCCCTGGCATGCCTCGCCGGCGTGCCGTCCGCTCCCGCATCCCTCCCCCCGCCGGGAAACCGGCGGGGCTGGCGGCGCTGGGCGCGCCGCCGGCGCATTTCCCACCCGAAGATTGAACCCAGACGGATCGAGGCTTTAGACGGGAGCACCTGCGATTCCCGAAGACGCCCGCGGTTCCAGACAGAGAAGGCCAGCCATGCCCGTAACAGATACCCTCGACGCCTTCGTCGCCCACGGCCACATCGACCGCGACCCGACCGGAGACGGACCGCTGTCGGGCCGCAGCTTCGCGCTGAAGGACTTTTTCGACGTGGCGGGCGTGCCGACCGCCGCCGGCAGCCCGGACTGGCTCGCGAGCCACGACGTGCCGCAGGCCAATGCGCCGGTGCTCGATCTTCTGCTCGCCGCCGGGGCGCGGCTCGTCGGCAAGACCCACACCGACGAAATGGCCTGGAGCCTCAACGGCGAGAACCACCATTACGGCACCCCGATCAATCCCGCCGCGCCGGGGCGGATCCCCGGCGGCTCCTCCTCGGGCTCGGCCGCCGCGACCGCGGGCGGGCTGGTGGACTTCGCCATCGGCTCCGACACCGGCGGCTCGGTCCGGCTGCCGGCGAGCTATTGCGGCATTCTCGGCATGCGCCCGACCCATGGCCGGATCCCGATCGGCGGCGCGGTACCTTTGGCGCCGTCCTACGACACGGTCGGCTGGTTCGCCCGCGATCCGGACCTGTTCGCGGCCGTGGGCGCGGTGCTGCTCGGAGATGCGCCGGACCCGTCGGCGCCGACCCGCCTGCTGCAGGCGGATGATCTGTTCGCGGCCGCCGGTCCGGACGTCGCCGCGGCGCTGGCCCCGGCTCTGGCGAAGATCGCCGCACTCTGGGGCGACGCGGAGCCGGTCGATGTCGCCGGCGGCGAACTGCCGGCCTGGCGCAATGCATTCCGGGTGATCCAGTCGAGCGAGGCCTGGGCCGCGCACGGCGCCTGGGCCGAGCGGGTGAAGCCGGATTTCGGCCCCGGCGTGCGCGAGCGCTTCGCCGCGGCGGCGGTGCTCGATCCGGCCGAAGTGGCCGAGGCGATCGCGCTGCGTGGCCGGATCCGCGCGCGGATGGACGCGCTGATGTCCGCCGGGACACTGCTGATCCTTCCCACCGCGCCCGGCATCGCGCCGCTGCGCAACACGTCCGGCCCGGCTCTCGAGGTGTTCCGGGCGCGGGCGCTGGAGCTTCTCTGCCCCGCAGGCCATTCCGGCCTGCCGCAAATCTCCCTGCCGCTCGGCACGCTGGAGGGCTGCCCGGTCGGTCTCTCGCTCCTCGCCGCGCGCGGCGAGGATGCGCGGCTGCTCGCGGCTGCACAGGCGCTGGTCGCGACCCCCGGGTCCTGAGACGGCCGGCATCGCGCCCCCCCGCTGCGCGGCAAAGGGGCGGCACGCGCCCATCGGATGCGCATCCGATGGGCGAAATGCCCGATGCTTAAGCAAGATGGTATACGATCTAAGTATGAAATTGTATCCTACATGCACTGGCCATATAATTTTTTGTTTATTTTCAATAAAATAGGTTTTTAACCCGGAAGATGAGCCGGGACTTGGCACTGCCTTTGCAATTCGGATCCCACCGAAATCGTATGCAAACTGGGAGCAAGGCCGTGTCCGCATTCCCGTCGCTCAAAGCCGCCGGCGCCGTCGCGCTCGCGGCCGCCCTCCTCGCCGCCCCCCTCGGCGCCGCCAGCGCCGAGACTCTCCGCATCGCCGGCAATTTCGCCGCCGCCCATTCCTCCAGCAAGGCGATGGAAGGCTTCGCGGCCGACCTCAAGCAGCGCACCAACGGCGCGCTGGAGGCCGATCTCTTCCCCGGCATGCAGCTCGGCAGCGCGCGCGAAAATGTCGACGCGGTGCGCGCCGGCACCATCTTCGGCACCTGGATCGGGCCCGGCTTCCTCTCCCGCCTGGTGCCCGAGATCGAGGCCGTCAGCCTGCCCTTCGTGTTCAACGACAGCGCGACCGCCTTCCGGGTGATCGACGGACCGGTCGGCGACAAGCTGAACGAGAAGATGGCCGACAAGGGCTTCCTGGTGCTCGGCTGGATGGAACTCGGCCTGCGCAACGTCACCAATTCCAAGCGTCCGATCAGCTCGGCGGACGATCTGAAGGGCCTCAAGCTGCGCATGCAGCCGAACGAGACCCATCTCGCCACCTTCCGCGCGCTCGGCGCGAGCCCGATCTCGATGGACGTGAAGGAGCTCTATTCGGCGCTCCAGCAGGGCGTCGTGGACGGCCAGGAAAACCCCTATTCGATCATCGCCGCGAACCGCTATTTCGAGGTCCAGAAATACCTCTCGAACACCGGACACTTCTTCGACTTCATCGTCGTGGTGGTGAACAAGAAGCAGTTCGACGCCCTCTCCCCGGCCAACAAGGCCGCCCTGACCGCGGCGGTGAAGGGCGCGGTGACGGCGCAGCGCGCCGCCTCGGCCGGCGAGCAGGCCGCGGCGCTCAAGGAGCTCCAGGCCAAGGGCATGGAATATACCGTCCTCACCCCCGAGGCCCTCGCCGTGTTCCGGGAGCGCACCTCCGGCATCGTCGACGAGGTGAAGAAGCGCGCCGGTCCGGAACTGGTCGACCTGGTGCTGAAGGAGGCGAAGGCCCAATGAGCCCGGATCGGGCGACGGCGGCGGCGGGGCGCGCCCTCGCCGCGCTCGACCGCGCGGTCCAGGTCCTGGTGATCGCGGTCACCGGCGCCATGGTGGTCGTGGTCGTGGCGCAGGTCGCCCTGCGCTACGGCCTCGGCCAGTCGTTCGACTGGGCGGACGAGATTTCCCGCCTGCTGTTCGTCTGGGTGGTGTTCCTCGCGCTCCCGCTCGGCATCCCGAAGGCCGCCCATGTCGGCGTCAGCCTCCTGACCGACCGCCTGTCGGACCGGCCGCGCCGCCTCCTGTTCCGCCTCACCAGCCTGATGTGCGCCGCCCTGCTCGCCGTCGTCGCCTATCAGGGCGCGCTGCTGGCCATCGACCAGTGGGAGGAGCCGCTCTCCACGCTCGATGCCAGCGTCGCCCTGTTCCTGGTCCCGCTGGTGTTCGGATGCGCCCATGGCGTCCTGCATTTCCTGGCCCTCGCCGGCAGCGGCGCCTATGCCGCGCCCGCTCTGGTGGTCGAATGAACCGAAAGTCCGCGCCGTGAGCCTCGCCATCTTCGCAGCGTTCATCGGCCTCGCCGTGCTCGGCATGCCGCTCGCCTTCGCGCTGGGGGCGGCCGCGCTCGGCGTCCTGATGGCCGGCAATATCGATCTCAACATGCTGCCCCAGCGCATGATGCATTCGGTCAACGCCTTCCCGCTGATGGCGATTCCGTTCTTCATGATCGCCGGCGAACTGATGATCCGCGGCGGTCTGGCGGAGCGATTGATCGAACTCGCCAACGCCTTCGTCGGCCGGATCGCCGGCGGCCTCGCCCAGGTCACGATCCTGGCCGGCGCCGGCATGGCGGCGGTCTCGGGCGCGGCGGTGGCGGACGCGAGCGCCCTCGCCTCGGTCCTCACCCGCCAGCTCGCGCGGGTCTATGGCATCGGCTTCTCGGCGGCCGTGATCTCGGCGGCGGCGCTGCTCGGTCCGATCATCCCGCCTTCCAATGCCATGATCGTCTATGCCTATATGGCGGGCAGCGGGGTCTCGGTCGCGGCTTTGTTCATGGCCGGCGTGGTGCCCGGCCTGATCCTCACCGCCGGCATGATGCTGCTGACGCGCTGGATCGCGCAGAAGCGCAATTATCCGCTCGCCGGCGAGCCGGTGACGCTGAAGCGGATGGCACGCGAGCTGGTGCGCTCTTGGTCGATCCTGCTGATGCCGGTCGTTGTGATCGGCGGGATCGTCGCCGGCGCCTTCACCGCCACCGAGGGCGGCGCGATCGCGGTGGTCTATGCGCTGCTGATCGGCCTGTTCGTCACCCGCCGGCTGAAGCTCTCCGACATTCCGGCCTGTCTCCTGCACGCCGCCATCATCACCGCGGTCGTCGGCGCTTTGATCGCCTTCGCCTCGGCCGTCACCTTCCTGCTGACCATCGACCTCCTGCCGATCAAGCTGACCCGGCTGATGCGGGACATCACCAGCGATCCGCTGATGTTCAACCTTCTGGTGGCGCTGATCCTGTTCGTGGTCGGCATGTTCCTCGAAAGCAACGCCGCCTACATCATGCTGGTGCCGCTGTTCCACCCGCTCGCGGTCAGCTACGGGCTCGACCCGCTGCACTTCTCGTTCCTGTTCGTGTTCAACCTGGTTCTGGGTTCCCTGACCCCGCCGGTCGGCATCATTCTGTTCGTGGTGTGCGGGGTCGCGCGGGTCTCGATGGGCGAGATCATGCGCCATCTGTGGCCCTATATCGCCTTCGGCTACGCGCTCCTGTTCGCCCTCATGCTGTTCCCGCCTTTGGTCACCGCCCTCCCCCGGGCGCTCGGCTATTGATCCCCCTCGAAGGAGTTTCCGTGTCTGACATTGCACCCACCCCCATTCCGCAGGATCCCGACCTGATCGCCAAGATCGAGGCGATCCTCAATGAACTGCTCGACGCCACCGGCGCCAGCCGCGGCACGCTGCGCGCCGACGATCCGGCGCGCGGCTGGCAGGCCGACACGCCCTGCGCCGAGGTGCTGCGCCACGGCGCGCCGACCATGATGAACGATGCCTCGGTCAATCACCGGGCCGCCGGCACGATCCAGTGGATCATCAAGACCGGACAGATCCTGAAGCAGGAGGACCTGACCAAGGTCGAGGCCGATCCGCCGTGGCAGCTCATGCAGGTGTTCAAGGCGAAGTCGCAGATGGTCGGCCCGGTTTATAAGGGCGACTGGGTCTATGGCTGGGTCTCCGCCCACGACGTCACCGGTCCGCGCCCCTGGACCGAAAAGGACGACGCCGCGATGAAAGCGGCGATCGCGAAGGTCACCGCTTTGGTGTTCTGACCGGCGCCGAGGTCCGGACCGGCGCGGGGCCGGGCCGGATCAGGCGAAGGGCTGGAGCGCCTGCCACCACGGACTGGCGCCCGGAAAGTCCCACCGCGTGCGCAATTCGCGGATGAAGCGGTCGACGAATGCGCTCGACCGGAACCTCTCGCCATAGGTCGCGCTGAGATCCGCGTGCCAGATGATGTTCCGCGCGCAGCCGCAGGTGCGCGGATCGTGCCAGCGCCCGTCGGCATCGACGACCCGGAGGTCGCAGCCGCAGATCGCCGCCTCGCGCAGCACGTTGCTGTAATGGTCGTAGGAATAGAGCGTCCGGGTGCGGCGCAGTTGATCGCCGAGCGCCGCCATGTCCGGCGTCAGATCCTCGAGCCGCGGCAGGTCCCGGCCGTCGGGCAGCGGGAAGCGCGCCGCCAGGGCCGCGCCCTTATAGGTGAAGCTGAGATCCTGCGTCTTCGGCACCGTGGGATCGGGATAGATATGGTCGGGATCCACCAGCCCCAGCCACAGCACGCGGTCGGTCCCGAGCGGCAGTCCCGCGGCCGCCGAGGCTTCCGGCAAACGCTGGGGATCGTAGACGAACACCATCTCGGTTTCGGGATAGACGGTGTCCCCGCCCAGAAGCCCGGGCGTGTTCAGCACCCATCGGACCACGCGCCCGGCGCCGCACGGATTGCCGGAAACGATCTCCGGATAGACGACGATCGCGTCCGCCGCGTCGCCCTCGTGGATCGGGCAATTCCAGTCCGGCATCGGGACCACCGGCCGCGCCAGCACGGCGCTGGGATAGCCGCGCACATTGAGGTGGTGGCAGAGCCGATAGAGCGCGCGCACCCCCGAACTGCGATGGGTGTAGTCCGGCGCCCAGATCAGGAAGGTCTTGGGCGTCTGGCGCAGCCGCTCCGCCCGGGTCACGGCTTCGGGTCCCGATAGGCGGGAAAATAGCCGCGCGTCGCCGCTGTGCCGGCGAGCGCGGCATAGGCGGCCGGATCGTTGACGATGCGAATGAGGTGGACCGGGACGCGGGCATTGGTCCAGCGGGATTTGAACACGTCGAGACCTGCCGCGGCGCCGTCCGGCAATCCGCCGAGGAACAGCCGCAGCCCCTCCGCGCGGGCCATCGCTTGAAGCCCGTGCATCAGGAGGTAGGACGCGTTCCAGGTCAGCCCGTCCTGCGACGGCACGGTATGGAGAATTTGCAGCATGCCGCCGAACACCACGCCGCACGCCATGGCGCCCACACGCTCTCCCGCCCGAACGCGCACGAACACGCTGTCCGTCAGGTCGGCCAGGACCGCGAAATGATCCGCGCCCATGTCGAAGAAGCCCCCGACCAATCCGCGGCGCGCGGCAAGGCCCGCATAGAGGCCGGCGATCGCCATCCGCGCCTCGCGGTCGACGACCCGCTCGAAACAGGCGCGCCGCGCGCAGGCCTCCAACCGGCGATGCGCGCGTGGACTGAGGGGCGGCGTGGGAAGGGCCGGATCATAGACGAAATGGTGCTTGAGCAGAACGTGATCGACGCCCGCAGGTGGCACATAGCCCGGCTGGGCAACGACGGGAATGGCGACCAGATCATCGAAATGCGACCGCAGCGCATCGACATCCCCATCCTCCAGCCAGAGATACGGCCAGGGGGAGATGCCGTCATGCCGGCCCGTGGTGCCGATCGGCCGACGCAGCAGGACCAGGGGCCGCACCGGATGCGCCTGCGCAGCGCCGACATGGCGCAAGGACCGCGCATAATCGAGCCGGTTGAACGGGCACGTCGCTCCAGCGGGCGAGTCCACTGGGCGTGTCACGGATATCATGCGGGCGGAACGATGGGTTCGGTTGACGCTGGGAACCGGCCTGGCGCCCGCCGACAGCCTTGTCGCCACGCAGAGAAAAAGGCAAGTCCCGCCGGGGACCCGCGCGGCCTCTTCTATAGCCGATCCGGCCCGTGAACGCCGTGCCAGCCGGATCCGTAGCCGACGCCCTGAAGCACCGGGCGCGGCAGAGGAATGGCCGCGGTGACGGGCTTGACAGCCGGCGGCATGAGGGCCTCGATGAAGCTCTCGGCCCACTGGTCGATGTCCTGACGGAGAAGCACCGCCATCATGCGCTCGTGGCGTTCGCGCCGCTCGTCGAGAGGCATGTCGAGCGCCCGCTTCAGCGCCGCCGCCATGCCTTCGGTCTCGTGCGGGTTGACCATCAGCGCGCCCCCCGACAATTCGGCGGCCGCGCCGGCGAACTGCGAGAGAACCAGGACACCGGGATTTTCCGGGTCCTGCGCTGCCGCGAATTCCTTGGCGACGAGGTTCATCCCGTCGCGCAGCGGGGTCACCATGGCGACGTCCGCGGCCCGGTAGAAGCCGGCGAGAGCCGAGCGCGAATAGGTCTTGTTGACATAGCGCAGCGGCGTCCAGGAGACGTCGCCAAAGGTGCCGTTGATCTGCCCCGCTTTGTGCGAGAGGAAGCGGTCCATCTCGATATATTCCGGCACCTCGATCCGGCTCTTCGGCGTGATCTGGGCGAAGGTGACGCGGTCCTGCCATTCCGGCGAGGTTCGCAGCAGCGCCTCATAGGCCTCCAGCCGGTGCGGTATGCCCTTGGAATAATCCAGCCGGTCGACGCCGATGATCAGCTTGCGGCCGGCAAGGCTGCGGCGAAAGCCGCGGACATAATTGGTGCGCCCGGCATGGCGGGCGCGGCGTGCGAACGCCTCCGTCTCGATGCCGACGGGGAACGCGCCGATCCGCACCTGCCGGCCGGCAATGTCGAAAATATTGGGGTCGGCCCCCGCCTGGCCGCCGCGGGTCGAGAGATACCGGCCGAAATTGTCGCGGTCGCTCTCCGTCTGAAACCCGACGAGGTCGTAATGGGCCAGCGATCCCAGGATCTCGCCATGCCGCGGCAGCGCCGCGATCAGTTCCGGCGGCGGCATGGGAATGTGCAGAAAGAAGCCGATCCGGTTCGCATGGCCGCGCTCGCGCAGATATTTGGCGAGCGGCATCATGTGATAATCATGCACCCAGATCACGTCGTCGGGCTGGATGATTTTGGAGACGTGCTCCGCGAACAGCCGGTTGACCCGGACATAGCCGGAGAGATCGGCGCGCTGGAACTCGGCGAGATCGACCCGGTAATGCAGGATCGGCCACAGCACGCGGTTGGCGAAGCCGTTGTAATATTCCTGAAAATCGGCCTCCTTGAGGTCGATGACGGCATATTTGATACGGTTGCGGTTGGTGACCACGGGACGATCGGAAGGCTCTTCGGTGATGCGGCCGCTCCAGCCGAACCAGACCCCCGAGCGATCCTTCAAGGCGGCATTGACGGCGACAGCCAGCCCCCCCGCGGCCGCCTTGCCTCCCGCTTGGGGAACGGCAACTCGGTTCGAAACGACGATCAGGCGCGACACGGTCAGACCCTCCGTTCTGCAGAGCGGGCGAGGCGCTTGACCAGCGCGCGCACGTCCTGTGCATGGGGCAAGGTGACGTCGGCACCCGGAAGTCGGCGTCCGACGGAAATGGCGATGCCGTGCATTTCGCGCACGGCGGCGAAACCGGCTTCGTCCGTGACGTCGTCGCCCAGGAAAACCGGGATGCGGCCGGCGAAGGGCGGCGCGTCCATGAAGGCGCGAACCGCCGCCCCCTTGTCGTAGCCACGCCGCTTGACCTCGAACACCATGCGTCCCGGCAGGACCGTGAGGCCGCGCGGATCGCGCGCCACGATGCGGGCGATCTCCTCTTCGAGACGCGGGCCCAAGGCCGGATCGTTGCGGTAATGCAGCGCGACACTGGCGCCCTTGTCCTCGACCAGAACGCCGGAATGCGCGTCGCCCACGCCTGAAAGGTCGGCGCGGACCGCAGGATCGAGCGGCGCCCCCGGCTGCTCCAGAGCCGCGCCCGGAACACGACGCATCTGGGCGCCGTGGATGCCGGAGAGCGCGAGGCTCATCGGCGCGAACAGCCGGTCGAGCACGTCGGCCGCGCGCCCGCTCACGAGGGCGATCGCCCCATTCGCCACCTCGGAGAGAGCGGTCAGGTCGCGGATCAGCGAGGCCGGCACCTCCACCGCATCGGGGTGCGGCGCGATATCGATCAATGTGCCGTCCACGTCGAAGAAAAAGGCATTGGTCGACGGATCGAGCAGGGCTTCGACCTCGTGGATCGGCGTGTCCAGAAGCGCCGTTGCGCCTGCGCCGGTCGCGGCGCCGAATTCTCGCAAAGCAGGCGGAACGGGGTGCGTCATTTCGGCCTTCGACCTCCATCGTGCGGCCCGACGGGATCAAGAAGCGGGCCGTGAGACTTTAAGATGTACCCGATGAACGTCACGGCGCGGCTCGCGGTTCCACCAGACAAAGACCAAAAAAAAGCCACGATGGAAAATCGCGCGAAAAATGCGCAGACGGCGATCACGCGCGCCGCCGGAACCCAAGGCCAACCCGGGGCGTTGCAGGACACAGGCCTAGGAGACAGAACATGTTCGGACACCGATCGCGCAGCTCGAGTGGGGAGATCGCACACCGGCTCGAAGCGCTCCGCACGGACATTTCATTGCTTGGTGAGGCGCTCGCCGGCGCGGCCGAGGAAAGCACCCGCGGCCCGCGCGCCCGGGCGGGACATTATGCGCAGGATGCCGTCGCGCAGCTCGCGCACCGGGCCGAGGATGTCGGACACCATGTCGGCCACCATGCCGGCACTCTGGCGGCCTCCGGCTTGGAGGCGGCGCGGAAGGGACGCGACGTCGCATGGCGCGAGCTTGACGCTGCCTCCCAGCGCACGCAGGAAGTGGTCGCACGCCACCCCGGCACGGTGGTCCTCGCGGCGATCGGGGTAGGATTATTGGTCGGATGTGTGCTTAGCTTGGCGGCGCAGGAGCCCCGCCGGAGCGGTGGAGCCTCGCTGGGCGGTGCCCTCCGCCGACCGCTGGCGAAGGTGTTTCGTTAATCGGTGGAAGCGTTCGGCGCTGCCGGAACAGGATCAAATGGAGAGCGAAAAATGAAGGCGGCAATCATCGTTGTGGCGGCGGGCCTGGTGCTGGGCGGATGCAGCCAGTATTCGGAATCCGACCGCGCGGTCGGCGGCGGCCTGCTGGGTGCCGGCGCGGGTGCGCTGATCGGCGGCGCGGCGACCGGCACCGCCGGTGGCGCGGTGGTTGGCGGCGTGCTCGGCGGAGCGACCGGCGCCATTGTGGGCGCGGCCACCACGCCCAAGGCCTGCTGGGCCCGCGATGCCTATGGCAATTCCTTCCGCGTCGCCTGCCCCTGAGGCGGGCCGTACGGCCGGCCTGATAAGGCCGCCCGCGGCGGGGGATACCAAGCGATGACGGGCGCCCTTCGCGGGCGCCCTTTTCGTTTGAGCGGAGGATCGGGAACCGGCGGGCGGGGGACGGAGTTCAGGATGCGTCGGTCATTGTCATCGACGCCTCCAGATTGACTATCGGCGGATCTCCTCGCGGTGATCCGCCCTTTTTTTTGCACGTAAGGCCCACCATCCGGACCTGAACCTCAGGCGGGGGCCTTCTCGACCTTGGCGGTCTGTGGCACCGGCGGGTCCTGACAGGCGGGCTCTGCGGGAACCAGAGGCGGGGCCGGGGCGCGGGTCGAGACGAAGACCTCCACGTCCATGCCGAGAAACGCCGTGGGCGACCCCGAAAAGGTGCCGACGACGGGAGAGGCCTGGCGTGGATCGCGCACCACCGCCACGCGCACCAGATGGTCCGTGCCGACGAGCGCATTGGTGGGGTCGAAGGCGATCCAGCCGGCCCCCGGCAGATACACTTCCGCCCAAGCGTGCGTCGCGCCCGCCCCGCGGAAGTCGCCGGCCGCGTCGCGGGCGACGTCGAGATGCGGCGTATAGAGATAGCCCGTCACGAAGCGGCCCGGAAAGCCCAGCTCCCGCACCGCCTCGATGAAGAGCTGCGCGAAGTCGCGGCATGTGCCGCTCTTCAGCGCCAGGGTCCGCGCCGGCGTCTGGGTGCCCAGCTCGAAGCGGGCATTGTAGGAAAACGCGTCCTTGATCGCCGAATTGATGCGATGGAGGAGTTCGAGCGTGCCCATCGTTTCGCCCGGCGCGATGAAATTGGCGACCCAGGCCTTCACCTCGCCCTCGTCCTGCTGATGCCGAGTAAACATCTGCGAGGCCTCGAACCGGTCCTCGCTGGAATAAACGAAGGGATAGGTGGCGGCCGCCGGGTCGAGGAGGGCCTGAAGGTCCGGCGTCGCATAACTGTCGAGATCGAGCACGCTCTCGATCAGCAGTTCGCTGGCGGGCGCGTGAAAATCCACCAAGGCGATGGAATTTCCGAAAACGTCGTAGATGTAGCGGACCACGCCGGACGGCGACAAGGTCAGGCGCGCCTCGTGGAGCCGCAATTCGTGGCTGTCGCGCGGCCGGAGCATCAGGCGATGCTGGCCGAAGCTCACCGGCTCGGAATAGCGATAAAGCGTCTTATGTTCGACGGTCAGCCGACGCATGGAGGTCCCCGTTCGCCGTCACGATAGGACCCGGACACCGCAAAAGCCATGCTTGCGGCGGCGCTGTCCCCCGCCAAAGCGGGGTGCGCCCCATCGGACGCGCCCCGCTGCGGGCAGCCTGCCGCCTATCGAACCGTGGGGCCGCGGCCGCGCATCAGGCCGATGACGGCGGAGATGAGGAACAAGGCGATGGCGACGAAGAAGATGATCTTCGCGATCTCGATCGCTGTCCCGGCGATTCCGCCAAAGCCGAGGACGGCGGCGATCAAGGCCACGACGAGAAATGTAACAGCCCAACCCAGCATCTGCGTAACTCCTGGTTCGACCGGCCGTAAGGCGGCCGGTCATAAGATCTTGCGGACTGCGCCGCAGGCACGAGAGGCGGGAGCTCTCTCCGGCTCGCGGTTCGCTTTCAGAACTTGGCGGTGACGGCTTCGGTTCCGCGCCGTTCGCGGACGGCCTAACGGGGCGCGGCGATGTCCAGCGGGTGCCATTCCCACACGAGGCGCAGGAACGGGCCGGTGCGGCACGTCACCAGCCATTGCTGCTCCAGTCCCCGCCGGCCCCAGCGCAGCGCCGGCAGACGATCGCGCGACACCACGACGGCGGGCCTGTTTCGGTCGCGGTCGGCGGGGCCCGACGCAGGCCTGGTCGAGGCTGTCCTCTGGTATCCCACGGTCCTCTATCTCCTCGTCGGTGCGCAATGGTATCGACGAAAGTGGAACCTCTCCCGTGGCACACCAGTTCCTCCTTCGACGAGCGGTAATGGCGCCTTGTGCGCATCCGCTTTTTTTTTCGCGGGAGACCCGGAAGTCGCGGAACCAATCCCGAGGTGCGACGTTCACGGTCGACTATGTTTCGCTGGATGGGGAGGACATCGCCCATGCCGACAACTCGAGAGGCCGACGAGGCCAAACGACGCGAAGACTGGAACCAGTTGTCATCGCCGCACGGCTATGATCAACCCGAGTTCGGTCCTGCGCTTGCACCGCGCGACTATAAGCGTCCCCGCCCCGGCGCGGACGACGAACGGCGCCGGTTGCGCGATGCCGACGCCGCCATGCAAGGCGGCGCAGCGCGTCCAAACGAAGTCCAAAATAATGAGAAATGGGACGATGAAGACGATGAGGGCTCCACGTCCGCATCCCGCCTCTACCGCGAATGAGGGTGATCTTGTTCGTTCCCCAACCGCATTGTACCGTTGGTCTCCGCCTTTGGGCGACCGTCCGGTGCGATGCGATCGGGATGTGACCGGGTCCTCCCCTTCGCCAGCTAATGAAGACATCTCATGCGACAGCAGCGGTCAGACCGGCTCATGACGCAAGACCAGAAAGAGGGAAGCGCGATGCGGGCCCCTCATCGCCGGGATATTTCTGCGCGGCAGGATCTTCTCGGTAAGGAATTGCGCCAATTGTTCGACGATTATGCCCACGAGGACATGCCGGACGAGCTGATGAAGCTCGCCCAGCAGCTTCAGGGGGCGTTCGAAACGCGGCCCGAGGACGCGGCCGGCGACGGCGACGGACCCGACGCGTCGAAATCCAAGCCCCCCGGCCTTTGAGGCCGACGCCCGATGAGCCCGCCTCCCCGGCGGGCTTTTTCATTACATGAGGCGTTCTGTTGCCCGGTGCCGAGGTCGTGAAGGGAAGACTTTGCCCTTCGGCCAGAGCTGGCGCCCGCGCCTGACGGGCCTGTCCACCCGTCGCAATCCCGGACAAGGCACCCGGACCGGCGCAGCGCGCCCGTCCAGAGCATGCGCCGATCCGCTTGCATCGCAAGCTTATCGGATCAGGCTCTAACCGACGCGCCGGACGCGCCTGCGGCTCCGCGCAAGCACCCGACAAGCGTAAGCTGCCGCAGCCCCGCCGAAGCGGGGCCGCACGGCAGCCGAATTGAACAGATCGAACAGGAAGAGAAAACGATCCGCAGCCGGATCAGCTGCGCGCGGCAGACAAAGCGAGCGCATCGCCTTCCACCACATCGGCCGTCTCGTTGGCGCCCATGAGCACCAGCAGCTTGGCCCGAGCGCGGTTGACGCGGCTCTTGATGGTCCCGAGCGCGCAGCCGCACACTTCGGCCGCCTCCTCGTAGGACAGACCCGCCGCACCGACCAGGACCAGCGCCTCACGCTGGTCGGAAGGCAGAAGTTCGAGCGCTTCCTTCAGACTGCGCAGCGTCACCGACCATTCCTGACCGGGACCCATATTGGAGTCTTGCTGGGAGAGCGTGGAAATGCCGTCGCTCTCGCGACGCCGCTTGCGGATCTCGGTATAATAGGTGTTGCGCAAAATGGTGAAGAGCCAAGCCCGCAGATTGGTGCCCGGATCGAACTTGTCGATGTTCGACAAGGCCTTCAGCAGCGTTTCCTGGACCAGGTCGTCGGCTTCGGTGCGATTGCGCGTCAGCGAGCGGCCGAAGGCGCGCAAAGCGGGCATAAGTTCCAGCACCTGAGCCCGCAGATCCGCAGCGTCTTTGGCGGACGTCGTCCGAGGCAGCTCCATTGGACCCCTGCTATCCATTCGTTCCCGATGAAACACGCCCAAGCCCCCTTCGCGCACTGTGCGGACGGCTATCTGCGCCGCACGACCACCATTGCGGCAACGCAGGCTGAGAAGTGCAGACCCTTCCTGAGGAACATAACGGCCGGCGGCGCGGAAGGTTCCAGCTCCGTGCGACAAAAGCCGCTGAACTGTCGCCCGCGCCGCCGAACGCCTCAGGTCCGGCCGGAGCCGGAATGCGACGCCTGTCCGCCCTTCTGCCCCGCCTGAGATGCGAGCGACCGATCGCGGGAGAACGAGCGATCTTCGTCCGCCACGCTCTGCCCGCCCTTCCGGCCCGCGGACGAGGCCAACGCGCGATCCTGCGAGAAGCTCCTCTTTTCCGGCGGCACGCTCTCTCCGCCCTTGCGGGCGATCGCCCGCTGCTTTTCGGCATCCATCGCCGCAAAGCCGCGGTTTGACGTGCCTTTCGCCTTTCCTTGTACCATCCCATTGCTCCTCGGAGTGCAACGAGCCTGCGCGACTCTCGGGAGCAGAACGGATTTTCTCCGCCGAGGTTCCGCCGAAACGTCGCTCAGCCCCGCTTCACCCGCGGCGGGAAGCGAACTTCCACCTGCGAACCCGACGGTGTGACGGTGGTCGTGATGGTGCCTCCGAGCTGGCGGGCGAAGCCGTGCGCGAGCGGTGCGCGGGTCTCGCCGAGCTCCTCGGAGAGGGTGGCCGAAATATCGATCCGCAGCACCAGCATGCCGGTCTCTTCCATGCCGCGGATCGCCATGTGCGTCGGGCTTCCGGCTTCGCCATCGGCGAGGATCAGAACGACTTCCGTCAGGAGCAAGGCCAGCGGCACCGCGAGGTCGGTGGGCAGCGCCAGATCCTCGGCGTCGACCACGATCAGCACATTACGGTCGACCGCAACTTCGAGCAGCGCGGCCAGCTCGCGCAGCAGCTCGCGCGAGCGCACCTCCGAGCCCTCATTGGCCTCGTAGAGGATGCGGTGGACGACCGCGAGCGTGTTCACCCGCATGCGCAGATGATCGAAGCGCCGCCGGTCCTCCTCGCCCCGCACGCCCGAGCCGTAGAGACTGAGAAGGCTGACGACCACCTGGAGGCTGTTCTTGATCCTGTGGTGAATCTCGCGCACCAAAGCGGTCTTCTCCGCCAGGCCCTCGCGCAGCTTGCCGTCGCGCTCGCGGATCGCCGAAGCCATGTCCTCGATGGCATTGCCGAGCACGCGGAATTCGCTCGGCGCCAGATCCATGCGCGAGGGCCTGAATCCGTAATGGCCCTGCGCGTAGACCGCCGTGACGCGCCGCAGATACAGCAGCCATTGAAGCACCATGCGGTCGGTGGCGAGCCAGATGGCGACGATCGTGAAGGCCAGCATGAAGATCGGCAGAATGAAGGAGACGGCGACGTGGAACGCGGTCCATTGGAACAGCTGATCGGTCGGCTGGGCGAACGCGACCAGCAGCTCGTGCCGGTCGAGGCGCGCCACGGCGAAGCTCCAGGAGCGGCCCGCATCATCACGGGTCTCGCCCAGTTGTCCGACATAATTGGCGAGGTTTTGGCTAGCGAACAGGCGCGCGCTGATCGCCGGGGCGTTGGACACCAGTTGCGCGCCCCCCGCGGTCAGAACCGCGGCCACACCATCGGTGAGCGGCGCCTCGCGCTTCAGAAGATTGTCCAGCCATCCGGCATCGATGGCGACCGAGAGCGCACCTTCGAACGCGCCGGACGTGCCGAACAGCGGCAAGGTGCCGGCAATGACCTCGCCGCGCGTGATCGGGCTGACGATCCGCCCGCTCAGAACGAACGCCTTCGCCTTGCTGGCGGCGAGCCACCATGGACGCTGCGACACGTCGGTGCCCACCGGAGACAGCGCCGAGCAGAGGACGATGCCGTCCGCGCTCAGCAGGGCGATATTTGAGGCGAAGGGCAAGCTGAGGGTCGCGCCATAGAGCGTCGCCACGCACTCATCGCCGCCGTTCCGCACGTCCTGAACATTCTTCAGCGCCTGGAGCACGTTTTCGGCGGAGGCGATGACGTTCTGCTGGCTGCCGGCGCCGGCGATCGCCCCCTGAAGCAGCCTGTGCTGGGCTTCCTCCGTCGCGCGCCGCAATTGGAGCACGCCCTGAAGCATGCTCGCCGATGCGATCGGCGTGATGGCGATGAGAATCACCACGATCAGGCCGCGTCGGACGCTATCCAGAAGGTGACGGGGATGCCCGGCCGCGGATGCGAATATGGCATCTCGTTCGCGATGACGCGCCCGAGCCGCCTCGCCTCTCACCCACCCCATGCCGAACCCCGCCTCCTACTCCGCCTCACCGATCTGCCATCGGCGGAGATCGTCCGCCAGCCGCCAGCCATTGCCGGCCGCGAAGGATTGACGAAATACCACATCCCATCCTGTATTGCTGACGGCTGCAGGGCTATAATGCGCAAGGCTGGGATCCGGTTCCTGAACATGGAACTTTTCGTGGCGCCCCGCGTTACAGCCGACTTTGTCCGAGGTGAGAGTGGCATGCCACAGCAACAGCTCCTTAAGCAGCTTCCCCTTCTGAGGCGCTATGCGCGAGCCCTTCTCGGGGGCCAAAAGGCCGGCGATCAGCTGGTTCAGGAAACCCTCCAGGCGATCCTGGATCGCAAGGTGACCATAGCGGCCGGATTGTCCCCGCGGGTGGCGATCTACAAGGCGTTCCATGAAGTGTGGACCCTCCGGCCGGCGCAGCACGGCACGGCCGTGAGCCGCGCCGACCAGCGCCTTCAGCAGCTCGGTGCCGTGTCGCGGGTCGCCCTTCTCCTCACCGCGATGGAGGGCTTCTCCTTCGCCGAGGCGGGTTCGATCCTTTCGATCCCGCTCGACGAGGTCGAGGCGCAGGTGGTGGCGGCGCAGGCGGAGATCGACGCCCAGCTCGCCACCCGCGTTCTGATCATCGAGGACGAGTGGGTGATCGCGCTCGATCTCAAGACCCTGGTCACCGAACTCGGCCACGAAGTGGTCGGCGTCGCGCCGACCCATTCCAAGGCGATCGAACTCGCGCAGCAAGGGAATTTCGGCCTGGTCCTGGCCGACATCCAGCTCGCCGACGGCTCGTCGGGCATCGATGCGGTGACCGACATCCTCCAGAGCTTCAACGTGCCGGTGATCTTCATCACGGCCTTCCCGGACCGGCTGCTCACCGGCGAGCGGCCCGAGCCGACCTATCTCATCACCAAGCCCTTCCTGAGCGAGAACGTGAAGGCGACCATCGCCCAGGCCCTGTTCTTTCACGACGCGCGCAGCGGCGCCGAACCAACCGCGCGCATCGCCTGATCCCGGCGGAGCCGGGAAAAGGGGGGAACCGCGCCGGTCGAGGGGCGTTTCCCTCCGGCAGTCGAACGGAACCGCGGCACATGGCGCGGGCCTTTCGGCTGCAGGGTCACGGCGGCCGCGCAGCCTCGCGGCGATCGAAGCAGTCTATCTGGAGGGTGCACATGGCGGATACGCCGAACTTGAATCTGGGCGCGACGCCGGGCAGTGCCTCGGCCGACGAGCCACACATCGCAGAGCTCAAAGCCGATCTCGCCGCCGTCAAGGCGGATCTGGCGCAGCTCATGGACACCCTCTCCCGCACCGCGCGGCATGGTGTCAACGGCGCCACCGGCGAGGCGGAAGCCGCGATCGGCGAGGTCTCGGACTGGGCCGAATCCCAATATGAAAGCCTGCGCGAGAACATTCGCGCCCAGCCGCTGACCGCGTGCGCGATCGCGGCCGGAATTGGAGCCCTGCTCGGCCAGATTCTCCTGCGCCGCTGAACCTTGGAGGGGCGTCCGTGGTCCAACGCGCCGTGCTGCTGTTCGTCGCCGTGGTGTTTTTATGCACCGGTACGGCATTTCTCGGAGTGGGGCTGTATCACGCTTTGCTTCTCAGCCTTGCGCCATGGGCCGCGGGCCTGATCACGGGCGGGATCGGTCTCGCTCTGGCGGGCCTCCTCGCGGCCATTGCGACGCGGCGCCGCCGTGTGGTCGCGGCTGCGCCCCTCACGGGGTCCGCCTTCGGCTTCGCGACATCCTCGGTGTCGCGAGCGGTGGAGAACCACCCCCTCGCCGCCATCGCCGCCGCGGCGGCGGTGGGTCTCATCCAGTCGATGATCCTGGGACGCCGCCGCTAAAGAATGATCCGATCAGGTCGATTCAACCTGATCGGATCAGGCGCTTCAGCCGGCATTGCGCGCCGGCCGTACCACCCCCGCTGCATCGGCGCGCGTCGCCCGCCTCACCGGCTCCGGCTCCATCGTGTGATGGCTGCGGGGACGCAGCGCCCCGAGATCGCGGTCGCCGGCACATAGCGTGGCCCCCGCACATCTCGCGCCCTCCCCACCGGAATGACGCAGCCTTCCGCGCCGGCTCGCACCGCGATGCCGGGCAGCTCTGGCGACGGTTCGAGCCCTGCGGCCGGGACGCGAAAATAAAACGATGGAGAGCGGAACCCGCCTCACGCACGCGGGTTCATTCACCGAGCGGCGGGCGTGTCGGAGGTGCCCACCCCCCTTCCCCCTCCCCGGCTTCCGGTGCGACCGCCGCTCACACCTTCCCGAAATCGAAGCCGAGAGTGGCCAGCGCCTTGCGGAGCGCCGCGCTGTCATAGGGCTTGGCGACCAGGGCGACACGCTCGTCGGCGGCAAACATGGCCTGAAGCTCCCCCGTGCCATAGCCCGACGCGACCAGGATGGGCAGATCCGCTCGGATCGCCCGCAGCCGCCGCAGCAACTCGTCCCCTCGCAAATCGGGCAGCCCGACATCGACGACGGCCGCGGCGAGCGCGTGCGCATCCGTCTGCGCGACCGCAAGAGCGGCAGCGGCGGTGCCGACGAGATTCACCACGAAGCCGTCATCCTCGAGAATCTGGCGCGCCACCATGGCCACGAACGGCTCGTCTTCCACCAGGAGAACCGTCCCGCGGGGTTCCGGCTGTTCCAACACGTCCCTGACCTTTCCTGCGAGTTCGGCCTGATTGAACGGTTTCGTCAGCAGCTTGACCCCCCGTTCCAGACGGCCGTGATGGACGATGGCGTTGGGGGCATAGGCCGTGGTGAACAGGACCTTCAGCCCCGGAACCTGCGCCATCGCCCGTTCGGCGAGGTCCCGACCGTTGAGGCCCCCGAGATTGACGTCCGTGAACAGCAGATGCGGACGAAGGCCGCCCGAGAGGATGGCGATCGCCTCTTCCGCCGAACCGGCTTCCGCCACATCGTATCCGAGCTCCGAAAGCACGGATACACTGTAGTTTCGCACCGACGCTTCATCCTCGACGACCAGGATTGTCGTCTTTGCGGAGCAGCGCGGCAAGGCGGCAAGGCCGCGGCTTGGTGACACCGGGGCATGCGCGCCGCGAAGGCGGGGCAGGTAGATCTTGACCGTCGTCCCCTCGCCGATTTCGCTGTAGATCTTCACATGGCCGCCGGATTGTTTGACGAAGCCGTAGACTTGGCTCAGCCCAAGGCCGGTCCCCTCGCTCGGTCCCTTGGTGGTGAAGAACGGTTCGAACGCCCGCTCCAGCACCTCCGGAGGCATGCCCGATCCGGTATCGCTCACGCACACCACCACATATTG
Organism: Aquabacter spiritensis; assembly: GCF_004346185.1. Taxonomy (GTDB): domain Bacteria; phylum Pseudomonadota; class Alphaproteobacteria; order Rhizobiales; family Xanthobacteraceae; genus Aquabacter; species Aquabacter spiritensis. Next base: position 98,195 of record NZ_SMAI01000008.1, read on the forward strand.
CCCGGCATCCACCTCCTCGTGGGCCGCGGCATAGGCCTCGTCGAGATAGGCATTGGCGGTCTCGATGGTGAGCTTTCCGCCGTTCGGCATGGCATCGCGCGCGTTGACCGCCAGATTGAGCATGGCGCTTTCGAGCTGATTGGGATCGATCTCGGCCCGCCAGAGGCCGCCCGCCAGCACCGTCTCCACCAGGACGCGCTCGCCCAGCGTCCGGCGCAGCATCTCCGACACCACCGTGACGAGGCGGTTGACGTCCGTGGGCTTGGGATCGAGCGGCTGGCGGCGCGAGAAGGCGAGCAGGCGCTGGGTAAGGGTCGCCGCGCGCAGGGCACCCTGGCGCGAATAGTCGAGGAAGGTGCGGATCTCCGTCTCGGTCGGCGCGACGCGCCGCTCGGCGGCTTCCAGATTGCCGATGATGACGGTCAGAAGATTGTTGAAATCGTGCGCGACGCCGCCGGTCAATTGGCCGACCGCCTCCATCTTCTGCGCCTGGCGCAGTTGATCCTCGGCCTTGATCCGCTCTTCGATCTCCGCCTTGAGGCGAGCATTGGCGGCGATCAGCTCGGCCGTCCGCTGATCGATGAGGCGCTCCAGCTCTTCACGCGATTTCGCCAGCGCTTCGCGGGCATCCACGATCTCGGTGATGTCAGTGCAGGTGCCGAACCAGCGCTCCACCGCGCCGCCGGCGGCGCGCACCGGCAGCGCGCGGCACAGGAACCATTTGAAGCTGCCGTCCGCGCCCCGCAGCCGATATTCGCGCCCGAACGGCTGCGCCGCCGACAGTGCGGCGCGCCAGTTCGCAAGGGCGTCCTCGCGGTCGTCGGGATGGAGGAAGGCGTCCCATTCGGGATGGCCGGCGCCGAACGTGCCACCGGTATAGGCCGCCCAGCGGTCGTTGTAATAGTCGCCCTTGCCGCCGGCATCCGTAGTCCAGACCATCTGCGGCAGCGCTTCCGCGAGGTTGCGGAAGCGCTTGACGCTTTCCGCCAGCGCGCGTTCCGCAACCTTGCGCTCGGTGATCTCGACCACCGCGATGCCGACGAGGCTCACCGCTCCCGCCGCGTCGCGGACAGGAAAGAATCCGGTCAACCAATGCCGCACGACCCCCGGACTGGCCGGAACCGCGCCTTCGATTTCCACGGCGGAAATCACCCGGCCCGATGCGAAGACCTGGTCGACATAGCGGTTCACATCCTCGGCATAATCCGGTGCGATGTCGCGCACGGTGCGTCCGACATGGGCCTCCGCCGTCATGACGTTGAGGTCGGCGACGCGCCCGTTGACCCGAACGAATCGGTGCGACCGGTCGAAGAAGGCGAACCCGACCGGCGCGTGGTCGAGCAATGCCGTCAGCGTGGCGAGCGTCTCCGCCTGAACCTGGGCAGTGGCTCCGAGGCTGTCTTGCGTGCGTGTCAGTTCCCGCAGCACATGGCGCAGCGCCGCCGCGATGAAGCACAGAATGAGCCCGTTCAATCCGAACAATCCGAGCGACACCAGGGCCGTCGACCCGGCTGGGAAATCGAGCCAGATCTCGATGGGCAGCATCGCCGCATTGGCCGCGAAGGCGAGGCAGAGGCCGAATAGCCCGACCCAAAGCCCCCCGAGCAGAGTGACCAAAAGGAGCCCCGGCATCTGAAGCGCGAACGGCGCGACCTCCAGCGGCGACAGACCGAGACCCAGCCGCAGGCCCGCCAGGACCCCAACCACGATGATCGCGATCGCGAGACGCCAGGCCAAGGATCTGGGGCGGGTCAGAAATTGAACAGCGAGCGCCACGCCCGAACCTCGAGGATGTGGTCAATGGACCCACGCACCGGCAGGCGAGGGCACCATGCCTGCCCCTGTTCCGCCAGACAACCCTCTGACAGAACACGCGAAGACGGCGGACGGAGAGTTCCCTCTCCATCCGCCGTCTCGTTCACCGCAACGCGCTACCCACCTGTCAGGCGCAAGACGCCTGCGCAGTCAGCGCATCGACCGGGTCACCGCGTGGTGGCGGGCGGCGTCGTGGTGGTGGCGCGCGGCGCCCCCATGGTGCCGCTCGCCGAGCCGCCGGTGGTGGTGTTCTGGTCGGTATATTCCTTGAACGCCGGCGCATTCTGCAGCTCGTCCTTGGACTTGCGCAGGATCAGCGTGTCGCCGTCCGCATTGCGCACCAGTTCCAGGGTGTTGAACGGCACGGCGACATCCTTTTCGCCGATGCCGAGGAAGCCGCCGACGCCGATCACGGCGCCCACGACATTGCCGGAGCGATCGAGCAGAACGTCGTTCACTTCCCCGAGATCCTCTTCCCCGGACCCCTGCACCTTGGTGCCGATCAGGGTGCTGGCGAGCCACTGTTCACGCTGCTGGGAATCGATGAACGCACCGCCGGCGGTCGACATGGTGCCGGACCTGGCACCCATGTTGGCGCCGGTGTTGGCACCCATGTTGGCACCCGTATTCGCACCCGTGTTGGCGCCGCCCTGGGTGTTCATGTCACGCGTATTGCCGCCCGGAGCGGTCGCGGCGGGCGGGGTGGCATTCGGGGCGGAGGAGGGGGCGGTCGACTGCGCGAAGGCCGGCGCAGCGAACAGCGTCGTCACGGCAGCGATGGCCAGAAACTTGTTGTGCATAATGAAACTCCTTTGGCTATTCTCGGCGCTCATTTCTGCGCGCTTATCAGCGCGGCTTTACAGTGACGACAACGCTCCGATCTGCACTTCGTTCCGACGTTTCTTGGGGTCCGCAGACTGCGCCGGAAATAAAGAATGGGAGCTTTGACGTTACAATAAATCGAACGCCGATCATCTTGGGCTTCGCCGAACGCAATACAGCGAAAACGCTCAAGGGAGGCGGTGCAGAGCGCACGCCTTCGTGTATAAACCCCACCTGGCGGCGGGGGTTCCCCGATTTACGTAAGGAAGGCGTCACGCCGCACGGGTGGGCGGCATGCAAGGAGATGCGCATGACATTCGCTTCCGCGGCCCTGATCGCGATGGTGTGGCTTCTGGCCGGCCCCGCCGAGGCGCAGACCCGCTACGTACCAGGCCCTCAGCCGATGCCCTCCCCAGGGGTTCCCGGGCAAAATCTGTCGCCGCCCGCGCCGCGCCAGAACCTGGCGCCGCCGCCGAACCGCACGCCGCGGCCGGGAGAAGGCGATTCCACGACGCGGATCCAGACAGACCGGTCCTCGCGAATGCCGGCGCCGCCTCCGCCGGTGCCGGGGCAGTGACCGCAACAGAAATGTCACACCGTCGCAAGAACTTGCAGACGCCGGTGGGAAGACCGGCACATGGCGTCTGTCACGGGCGCGGTTTTTGTGGCACCACAGCATGAGCCACGGGATAGGGGACGGAATGTTCCGCGCGCTCTCAGACTTCATCACCGAGATCACCGGCGGGCATCGCGATGCCAATGCCTTCGAGCCGAACGATTACCGGCTCGCCGCGGCCGTGCTCCTGGTGCACGTCATGGCGATCGATGGCGCGGTGACGGACGTCGAGCGCGACATCGTGGGCCGCATCCTGGCCGACCGCTTCTCCCTGTCCGCCGCCGATACGTCGGCTTTGGTGGAGCTCGCCATCGCCCGGGACGCCGAGGCGGTCGACCTTTACGCCTTCACGAGCGTCCTCAATCGTGCGCTCGACGACGAAGGCCGGCGGCGCGTGGTCGAAATGATGTTCGAAGTCGCCTATGCTGATGGCGGCCTGACCGAATTCGAGGACAATCTGGTTTGGCGCGCGGCCGAACTGCTGAACATCGGCGCGCGCGAGCGCGTGCAGATTCGCCGCGAGGTGCGTGAGGAGGCAGAAGGGGACCTTGGACCGCGAGACGATTGACGAGATCAGGGACGACATCGAACCGGGTTCGCCGGCTGCGGCCGGCCGCATTCTGGTGATCATGCACCAGGCGCATTCCGTCCCCGGTCGTATCGGCCAGCGCCTTGAGGCGCGCGGCTTCGAGCTCGACCCGTGCCGTCCCGCGATCGGCGATCCCCTCCCCAAATCCCTGTCCGGCCATGACGGTGTCATCGTGTTCGGCGGCCCGATGAGCGCCAACGATCCCTCCCCCTTCATCCGCGAGGAAATCGAGTTCGTCGGGCGCGTGATGGCGCAGGACAAGCCGCTCCTCGGCGTGTGCCTCGGCGCCCAGCTGATGGCCACGCAACTGGGCGCGCGCGTATCCCAACACGCGGAGGGCCTGTGCGAGATGGGCTATTATCCGGTGCGTCCGACACCGCTCGGGCAGAGCCTTCTGCCCTGGCCGAGCCACGTCTATCATTGGCATTCGGAGGGCTTCGACCTCCCCGCCGGCGCTGAGCTTCTCGCTGAGGGCGATGTGTTTCCGAACCAGGCGTTCCGCTACGGGCGCCATGCCTACGCCCTCCAATTCCACCCCGAAGTGACGCAGGAAATGATGTGCCGCTGGACCGTGCGGGGGGCCGAGCGGCTGAAGCGGCCCGGCGCGCAGCCGGCCGAAGCCCACTTTTCCGGCTGGAGCCAGTACGATCCGGCGGTTTGCCACTGGCTCGACCGGTTTCTCGACGCCTGGGTCGGCCTGACGGTCGCCGATACAAAGGGCTGACCACCGCATCTTCGCTGCTGCCCCGGCGCATGGCCGCACCCCCGCGGCATGTCGTCTAAGCTCTGCCGAGGGCTTGGTCCTGGATCCCTCCCGGCACAAACTGGCGCCAAGCTGGCCCTCGAGACAGGACGCAACGGCCCGATGGGGAAAGATGGGGAAAAGCTGCCGGCCGAGCGCCGAGGCCGACAGCGCGGCATCGGCCGCGTTCTGGTCATCGCCGTGCTCGGTGCGGGCATTTCGGCGGCCATCGTCCTTGCCGTGGGCTTCGCCAGCTTCCGCGAATTCGCCTCCGCCAATCGGCTGCGCGAGGACCTGATCTACTCCTCGGCCATCCGCGACCATCTCCAGCGCATCTTCGAAGACCTCCTCAGCGCGGAAAGCGGCACGCTCGGCTATGTGGTGACGGGGCGGAGAGAATTTCTCGACCCGCTGGAGCGCGCCGACGGCACGCTTGCCGGCGACATCGTCGCGCTGACCCAGCTCGCCGCCGCGCGCCCCGCGCACAAGGTGTCGCTGGCCGAATTCGCCCGCTTCACCGAGGAGGAGATGCGCCTGCTGCGCGAGATGGTGGCGACCCGCGACGCCAGAGGCGCGCTGGCGGCCGCGAACGTCATGGAGGCACGGCGCGGCAAGTCGCTGATGGACCGGATCCGTCTGGTGGTGACCGATATCTCCAATGCCGAAATCGCCGCCTCCGAACAGCGGACCTACGAGGTCCGCCTCGCCAGCCAGCGCACGAAGCAGACGCTGCTCCTGCTTCTGTCCGCCGCCATCGCGGTGGTGGCCGGCTCAAGCCTCGTGATGATCGCCCACCTTCTGGGACGTCGCCGCGCCGAGATCGAGCTCGCCGAAACCCTCGCCCGGCACCGGGCGATCCTCGCGAGTGCCATGGACGCCATCGTCACCGTGAACGAGCGGGGGCTGATCGAGACCGCGAACCCCGCCACCACCCGCATGTTCGGCTGGTCGCGCGAGGAACTCGCCGGCGCGCCGATCGGCCAATTGTTCACCCTCGATGGCGAGGACGCGGATCGCCGCCTGTTGCGGCAGCTCGAGACCTACGCCCTCGACGGCGGCCATGCCCGGGAATTGACGGGCCGGCGCAAGGACGGCTCGGCGGTGCCGGTCGATGTGGCGGTCGGCGAGATGCAGGCGCGCGACGGCACCCAATTGGTCGCGATGCTGCACGACATCACCGAGCGCAAGCGCGCCGAAGTGATCAAGAACGAGTTCGTCTCGACGGTGAGCCACGAACTGCGCACGCCGCTGACCTCGATCGCCGGGTCGCTGGGCCTTCTGGACGGCGGGGCCGCGGGCGCGCTGCCGGCGGGGGCCAAGCGTCTCGTCGCCATCGCGCATCAGAACAGCCGCCGGCTCGTGCGTCTCATCAACGACATTCTGGACATCGAGAAGATGCAGTCCGCATCGGTCGCCTTCGCGCACGACCCGGTCTCGCTGGAGGAGGTGGCGCGGCTCGCCATCGAGCAGAACGCGGCCTTCGCCGACCAGCACGGCGTCAGACTCGTGCTGCAGGCGGTGAGCTGCGACTCCACCGTGGTCGGCGATCACGACAGGCTGATCCAGGTCCTGACCAACCTGATCTCCAACGCGGTGAAATTCTCCCCTGCGGAGGGCACCGTGTCGCTGCGCGTGGGACGGCGGACGGGGATGGTGCGGGTCTCCGTGGAGGATCACGGCACCGGCATTCCGCTCGCCTTCCGCGCCAGCATGTTCACCCGCTTCGCCCAGGCCGACAACAGCGACACGCGCCAGCGCGGCGGGACCGGACTCGGCCTCGCCATCGTCAAGGAGATCGTCGACCGCCATGGCGGCCGAATCTCGTTCGAGACCGAGGAAGGCGTCGGAACCACCTTCCATGTCGACCTCCCCGCCCGCCTCGACGACGCTGCGCCGCCGGACCGCTTGCGCGATGCGCCGGTGCTCGTGGTGGACAGCGACCCGGCGCAGGCGACCGGGCTTCTCGACCTTTTCGCCGCCCGCGGCATCGCCGCCGAGGGCGCGGCGACCGCGGCCGAATGCGAGGGGCGTGCCGCGCTGCATCCTCTCCGAGCAATCGTGATCTCGCCTCTGCTCCACGACCGCGACGGCCTGTCCTTGATCCGCGCCCTGCGGCGGGCGGAACGCACGCGCACGACGCCGTTGATCCTGGTCGACGGCGGGGGCCGGGCGCGAGACGGCGGCATCGCCGCGCTCGCCGTCGCGGACTGGCTCGATCAGCCGCCCGAACCGGCGCGTCTGGTGGCTCTGCTTGCCCGCTTCGCGCCGCGCGCCCGCCGTCCCGCCGTGCTGCACATCGCGGTCGCTGGCGAGACGAGGCGCGCCTTCGCGCGGGCCGCCAAGGGGATTGCGGACGTCATCCCCGCGACCAGCCTGGACGAGGCGCGGGCGGCGCTCGCCTTGCGCCCCTGCAGCCTGCTCGTGGTCGACATCGACGATCCCGGCCTCGCACGGGAGGAACTGATCCGCATCCTGGAACAGCCGGAGGGGCTGCTGCCGCCTTTCGTCGGCTGCTCCCGCGCCGACGGCGATCCGGCCGTCGCGCGCCGTCTCGCCGAACTGATTTCCGCGGCCGGCCGCCCTCTTCCGCCGCTGGCCGCTCCCTCGCACGGAGACCCGGCATGACCTTGCGTGTCCTCTATGTCGACGACGATGCGGACATACGTGAGATCGTCGCCCTGTCGCTCAGCCTCGACCCGGATTTCGCCGTCGAGACCGCCGTCTCGGGAGCCGACGCATTGGTGCGCGCCCGCCGCGGCGGGATCGATTTGATCCTGCTCGACGTGATGATGCCGGTGATGGACGGCCGCACCACCTTCGCGGAATTGCGCGCGCTCGGCCTCGATCCGCCGATCCCTGTGGCGTTCGTCACGGCCCGGACCCAGGCGCATGAAATCGCTTTGTTCAAAGGCCTTGGTGCGATCGGCGTGATCGCCAAGCCCTTCGATCCCATGACCCTGGCACGGGATGTGAAGGCCTTGTGCGCCTCCTAGGATCCACCCCGTTCATCTGCCACGCTGCGGCGCCCGCGTGGCGGTGCAGCGCAAAAAATGCGTGTCATCGGCGGCCGGTAGCTCTATTGTCTAGCTCGGGGTGGCCCTTCGGATCCTGTCCGCGATCGCTGACGGCAGCATTCGGCTGACGCGCCGATCGCACCGCCAGCTCGCTCAATCCGACACATCGTTCGATTTCCAAAGGAAAACCAAGGACGACGCATACGCCAATTCTCAAGAGGGGGAGAGTGCATGGACACAGCCGCTTTGTCCAAGTCCGTTCGGGGCATCGGATATTCCTTGCGGAGTTCGGATCCGAACTTGGGCGATCTTCCCGCGATGCTCGACGAGGCAGAGACGCTGGGCGTCGATTTCGTCGAGCTTCCGATCTTCGCCTGGACGCTGATCGCCAACGGCCGGGTCATACCCGAGCGCCTCGAGCGCCTCGTCCGCCTCACCCGCGACCGCCCTTTCGGCTATACCGTGCACGGCCCCTTGGCGGTGAACCTCATGGAAGTGCCGGCGCGGCTTCCTCCTCATGTGGCGCTGCTCGATGCGGCGATCACCGTCGCCGGCGCGGTGCAGGCGGTCCATCTGGTGCTGCACAGCGGGTGCGTGCGCGACCATGACGATACGTTCGCCGTCGCCTATGCGCGCCAGCGTCAGGCCCTGCAGCGGGCCGGCGACACAGCGGGCGAAGCCGGCGTCACGTTGTGCGTCGAGAACATTTTCCGCTTCGAGCCGATGCGCGAGACCGCCACGCCCTCGCGCCTCGCAGAGGAGATCGACGCGATCGCCCATCCTCATGTGCGCGCCACGCTCGACGTCAGCCACGCTTATCTGCGCTGCGCCGACGCCAAGATCGACCCGGTCAGGGAGATCCAGGCGCTGGCCCGGTTCGCCCGCCACGTCCATGTCCACGACAGCTTCGGGCGGCCGCAGGAGGCCTGGAGCATGAACGAGGCGGAGCGCCTGGGTCTCGGCGAGGGGGACCTGCATCTGCCGGTCGGCTGGGGCAGCATCGCCTGGGAGGAACTGGCCCGGAGCTGCCGCATCGAGCCCGGCGCGATCCTCAATCTCGAACTCAATGCCCGCTATTGGAGCGAACTTAAGGACCAGGTCGCGCTGCTGCGCGGACTTTCGGGCCGTGTGACGACGCGGGATCTGCCGCGGGTCGCCTGAGGCGCGGCGGCGCGGCGCCGATGCCGCGTCTTCCCTTCAGCTTGAAGCCGCTCTAGCTTAGCCCCCTATATCCCTGGAATCAGGGAGAAAGCCGGGGGGACAGCCGTGTCGTACGCTTTGGAACCGAGCACGCAGATGCTCGTGCGCCGCTACAGTATCTTCGTCGCGATCCTGGTGTTGTGCGTCTTGTCCTTGGTGCTGTCCTTCGTCGGCAGCGGGGCGTGGCTGTTCCTGTTCTGCATCCTGTTCCCGCTCGCCTGGATCGGCGTGTTCGACGTGATCCAGAAGCAGCATTCTCTGCTGCGCAACTATCCCGTCGTCGCCTCGGTGCGCTGGGTGTTCGAGGCGGCGCGGCCCTATCTGCGCCAATATATCGTCGAGAGCGACCTCGAAGGGACGCCGTTCAACCGGCAGGAGCGCAGCCTGGTCTATGCCCGCGCCAAGCGCGAGGAAGACCGCCAGCCGTTCGGCACCGAACTGCGCACCAATGCGCCGGATTATGAATGGATGACGCATTCGCTGGCGCCCATGCCGGTCTCGGAAGAGCCGTTCCGGGTGCGTGTCGGCCAGGATTGCGCCAAGCCCTACGACGCGGCGGTGCTCAACGTCTCGGCCATGAGCTTCGGCTCGCTCGGCCGCAACGCCATCGAGGCGCTCAATCTGGGTGCCCGCAAAGGCGGCTTCTATCACGACACCGGGGAAGGCGGCCTATCGCCCTATCACCGCATCCATGGCGGGGACATCGTGTGGCAGGTCGCCTCCGGCTATTTCGGCTGCCGCAACCGCGACGGCACCTTCTCGCCGGAGCGGTTCGCCGAGAAGGCGGCCGACCCCCAGGTCAAGATGATCGAGGTGAAGCTCAGCCAGGGCGCCAAGCCGGGCCATGGCGGCGTTCTGCCCGCCGCCAAGGTGACGAAGGAGATTTCCGAGATCCGCGGCATCCCGATGGGCGAGGACTGCATCTCCCCCGCGCGCCATCCCGCATTCGCGACCCCGGCTCAGATGATGGACTTCGTCGCCCGCCTGCGCGAGCTGTCGGGCGGCAAGCCGGTCGGCCTGAAAATGTGCGTCGGCCATCCGAGCGAGGTGTTCGCGATCGTCAAGGGCATGCTGCACACCGGCATTCATCCGGACTTCATCGTCGTGGACGGCGCGGAAGGCGGGACCGGTGCCGCCCCGGAAGAACTGACCGACCATATGGGCATGCCGCTGCGCGAAGGCCTCGTCCTGATGCGCAATGCTTTGGTGGGATCGGGGATGCGCAGCCGGGTGCGCCTCGCCGCCAGCGGCAAGGTGACGTCGGGCTTCAGCATGGCGGCCAACATGGCGATCGGCGCCGATTGGTGCAATGCCGCCCGCGCCTTCATGTTCTCGCTTGGCTGCGTGATGTCGATGCGCTGCCATACCGGCCAGTGCCCGACCGGGATCACCACCAACGATCCCCACCTCCAGCGCGGCCTTGTGGTCGAGGACAAGGCCGAGCGGGTCGCGAACTTCCAGCGCCAGACGGTGATCGCCCTCGCCGAACTGGTCGCTGCGGCGGGCCTGGAACATCCGAGCGATCTCGCCCCGCACCATGTCTGGCATCGGATGACCCCGGTCGAGGCGCGCCCCCTCGACCAGGTCTATCCGTTCCTGCCGGTGGGGGCGCTGCTCGACGCGCCGGACGAGACGCCCTATGCCGCGGAATGGGCCGCAGCCGACCCCGACAGCTTCCTGCCGCGCGCGGCGGTGGGCCCGCGCCGCGCGGCGTAGCGCGCTCCGCCCCTGAGACGCCCCTCAGCGGGGCGTCTGCTCGTCGACCGCCGGGATGAGCGAGGTATCGTCCTCGCGCTCCCGGGCGCCGGGATGCTCCTCGATCATCGGCCCCGGCGCGCGCGCCGCGGCATCGAGGGCGGCCCGGCGGCGGCTCGGCGTCGGCGCCTCGGCGGCCGCCGCGTCGTTCGACAGGACGCGCACGGGCGGGGCATTGCCCTTCTTGTCGGTGCCGAAATAGAGCGTCGTGTGCGGAAACGGGATCTCGATCCCGCGGGCATCGAACGCCCCCTTGATGCGCCGGTAGAACTCGCGCTTCACGTTCCACTGGCCGAGCGGCCGGGTCTTGAAGCGGCCGCGCAGCCACACCCCCGAATCCTCCAGCGCCTCGACCCCCACCACCTCGAACGGCTCGACGATCGTCGCGGCCAGCGGCCCCTTCGTCGCCATGTCGGCGGCGACCTCCGCCATGAGCGCGAGCGCGTCGTCGATATTCTCGCGATAGGCCACCCGCACGTCGACCACGGCGAAGGCGAAATGCTTCGACATGTTCTTGATGGTCTGCACCTCGCTGAACGGGATCGAATGCACGTTGCCGTCGAAGTCGCGCAGATGCACGGTGCGGATCGAGATCTTCTCGACCAGCCCGCCATGGGAGCCAAGCTCGACCACGTCGCCGACCGAGACCGTATCCTCCAGCAGGATGAAGATGCCGGTGATGACATCCTTCACCAGGGTCTGGGCGCCGAACCCGATGGCGAGGCCGAGCACGCCGGCACCGGCGAGCAGCGGCGCGATATTGACCCCGAGCTCCGACAGCACGATGAGGCCGGCGATCGTCAGCAGGACGATGCGCAGCGCATTCTGCATGAAGGGCAGCAAGGTTTTCAGCCGGGTCGAATCCGGTCGCCGCCGGGCGGTCCGCTCGGCGAACGCGCTGGCGATCTCCCAGACGAACACCCCGATCAGCACCACGATCGAGATCGACACCACGCGCCCCAGGACCCCCTGCCCGCGCTCCGAGGCGAACCATTCGAACGGGGCGCCGCCCCACACCTCGACGATGACCAATGCGGCGACCAGGACCAGCACCGCCTGGCAGACGCGGCGCAGGGCCGGGAGATAGCGGTTCGCGCGTTCCTCCAGCAGCGGGTGCTCCACGACGGTCTCCGGACCGAGCCGGAAGATCGCGGCGAACACCCGGTCGAGCCCGTGCAGCACCAGGCGGAGAACCCCGATGGTGACGATCGAGAGCAGCGTGGCGCGGGCGAGATAGGCAAAGCCGCCCGGCATGTCGAGGACCCAGACCAGATAAGCGGCGACGATGTAGCCCAGCGCCAGAATGTGCCAGAAGTCCGCCGCGTGGCGCCGGAAGCGGGAGAAATTTCCCGGCGCCCCGTCCCGCCCGCGCAAAGCGTGGGCGACCGGCCGGCGCACCTGGAACACGAACACGATCGCCATGCCCGCCAGGAGCAGCGCGAGGAGGTCGCCGAGAAACAGATAGGCGGCCTGGGAGAGGCCGATGATCCAGAAGGTCCGCAGCAGGAAATAGCCGTAGATGCCGGTATTTGTGAAGCGCTTCAGCCACAGGAAGCTGTAGGCCGCGCTCTCGTCGGTGAGCGGCAGCAGGCGCAGGCCGGGCGTGCTCGGCGCGAGCAGCGCCCGGCCGCCGGCGATGACGATGCGGGCCAGCACGTTGGCATTGATGACCGTCACCACGGCGAGGCGCACCACGAAGCCCATATCGACGAGCGCCAGCGCCAGCACGCCGAACGCGGCGGCCGCGAAGGCCGCGATCGGCAGCACGTCCAGCAGAATGCGCACGATCACGAGCAGGAGACGGAGCGGCCAGAACCGGACCACCCGCCGCTCCACCGCCTCGCGCGGGCGGCGCAGAAGGAATTTGACGAGCCACTCCGCGGCCAGCGCCCCCAGCAGGACCGCCGCGACGGTGAAGACGGTGCGGGCGATTCGTTCGAGCGTCAGCGGGTCCGAAAGGCTGGCGGTCGCATATTCGATCTGCTCCGGCAGCCGCTCGATCTCGCCGACCATCGCCAGCACGCCCGCTGAAAGCGCACCGAGCGACTGCGTCACGTCCGCAAGCCAATCGTTGCGGGCCTCCGGTGCGGGCTCCCCGCCGGGCGCGACCCGCAGCAGGCTCCGCAGGTCGTCCATCAAGCGGGTGCGCGCGCCCTCGTCCGCGAGCGTGCCGAGCAGCCGCTCGACGCTGCGCCGCTCCGGTTCGGCGAGGGCCGCGGGCGGCGGCGCGGAGGGTGGAGGCGCGACGGGCGTCGCCGTCTGGGGCGGAGCGGACGGCACGGACGGCGTGGGAGCGCCTTCGCTCGGGGCTGCGGGAACGGGAGCCGTCGCGGCGGGATCGGTCTGGGCAGAAACGGTGAGCGGGGCGAGCGACCCGCCGAGCGCGACGAGGACCGCGAGGAGGAAGGAGAGGGCGAAGACGGGGACGCGGGGTGAACGCATGAAGCCGTTCCGTGTCTCGGCGCACATGGCGCCCGTTTGGCACAGCGGCACGGCCGGAACGTGCCGGACGCCCGCGCGGCGAGATCGGATCGGCCCGGAAACCTCGGATCCGTCCCGGACGATGCGCGAGAGCGGCGCCCTGCGTTCGGGGGACCTCTCGCGACGACGGCCCGCGCCCGCTCCCCGCTCTCGGCGGAGGGATCGGCGAAGCGCGGCCGTTGTTGCAACGTCCCGCCGACGCGTCAGGTTCCACCCCCGCCCCCTCCACCGGCTCTCCGCCCTTGCGTCGACCCCACCGCATTCCCATATCCGACTGCGAACGGGGCGCCTCATCGGGCCCCGCTCGGCAGGCCGGATAGGACTGCCGAAATCCCGCAAAGTCGCTTGATGAGGACTTTGGCTCATGTCGCGTATCTCTTCGCTGTCGAACCCGTTTCTTCTGGGTTTCGACGAGGTCGAGCGGGCGCTCGACCGTGTGACGAAAGCCGCCGAAGGCTATCCGCCCTATAATGTGGAGCGGATCGATCCCGAGGATGGGGAACCGTTACGCCTGCGCATCACGCTGGCGGTCGCGGGCTTCACCGAACAACAGCTGGACATCACGCTCGAGGAGAGGGAACTGACGATCCGCGGTCGCCAGACCGAGGAGCCCGGCAATCGCATCTTCCTTCACCGGGGGATCGCCGCCCGGCAGTTCCAGCGCACGTTCGTCCTCGCCGAAGGCATGAATGTGCTCGGCGCCGAACTGAAGAATGGGCTCTTGTCCATCGATCTCGCGCGGCCGGAGCCGACCCGGCAGGCCCGGCGCATCGACATCGTATCTCGTCCCTGACGGGATCCTTTGCCTTGGCGCTGAGTTTGCGGACAGAGAGGACGCAGATCATGATTGAAAAGATCGAAAACGACACCCAGAAGCCCACCATCTCTCCGGAGGCCCTCGCCGGGCTCGGCGGCGGCCAGATCGCCTATGTGCGAACCATCCGGTCCGAGGACGTCCAGCGGCTGTTCCCGCAGGCGCCGCAGATCGCGCCGGGCCTGACGCTGTTCACGCTGCACGCGGCGGACGGCACGCCCATCATGCTGACCGACAGCCGGGATGCCGCTTTGGCGAATGCGAGCGAGCATGCTCTGGTGACCGTCAGCGTCCACTGACGCGCCGCGACCCGCCGGGCCCCTCGCCCGGCGGCCCCGCCTTCACCGTGCGCCGCCTTCACCCCGCGCGAGCGTCGAGCGGCGCTGGATGAGATCGTGGTTGGCGAACAGCGCCGCGACCCAATCCACGAAAACCCGCAGCCGGGTCGAGAGGTGGCGGTTGGGCGGATAGACCACGAACAGCGGGAAGGTCTCGGTCTCCCACGCCGACAGCACGGGCACCAGCGCGCCGGAGGCGATGTGGGTCTGGACCATGAAGGTCGGCGCCTGGAGAAGGCCGAGGCCTGACAGCGCCGCCTCAATATACGCATTGCCCTCATTCACGGCGAGGCTGTACCGGCCTTCCACCTCGACCGTTTCGCCATCCTTGGCGAATTCCAGCGGCATAAGGCGGCCTGTGCGGGCGCTGAAATAGCGCACTGCCGGAAAACTCACCTCGAGATCGCGGGGATGCTCGGGCACGCCGTAGCGGGCGATGTAGGACGGGGCGGCGCATGTGATCATCTGGATTTCCGCCACGCGCCGGGCGACCAGAGACGGATCGATCAGTTCCCCGCCGCGCACGACGCAATCGACATTTTCTCCCACCATGTCCACGGCGCGGTCGGTCACGCCGAGATCGATGCGGATGTCGGGATAAAGGGCGAAGAAATCCGGCAGCGCGGGGATGAGGACCAGGATGGCCAGCGCCGTGCTGATGTCGACGCGCAGCCGGCCGCGGGGGCTCGCCTGCGACCGCGCCATGGAATTGTCCAGCTCATCCAGATCGTTCAGCAGCGCCAGCGCGCGCTCGTAATAGGCCGCGCCGTCGGGCGTGACGGTGACGCGGCGCGTCGTGCGGTTCAGCAGCTTGGTGCGCAGATGGGCTTCCAGCGTCTGCACATGCTTGGTGAGCGTGGGCTTGGGGATCGCCATGAGGTCCGCCGCCCGCGTGAAGGTCCCCGCCTCCACCACCCGCACAAAGGCACGCATCGCAGCAAGCTGGTCCATAATCCTGGCCTCGCCGGGGGTCCGCAGTGACTTATTATTTCCATACGTGAACAATGAAGTCACATTTGGCGGCTTTATTGTCAAAATTAGCAGAGCTATCCATGACGCACCGCACAAGGAAACGGCCTTCCCGACAGGTGTGACGATGGACATGGCATGGCGCGAGACACAGGTGGCGACAAGGCATTCCGGCCTCATGCCGCTGCGCGTCTATGGCGAAGGCGCAAGCGGGCCCGCCCGTGGCGCCGCGCGCCCCGTCGTGCTGCACCTGCATGGCGGTGCGTTCACCGGCGGCTCGCTCGATACGGGCGCTCTGATCGCCGAAATGCTCGTCGCCGCCGGTGCGGTGGTGGTGGCCGCGGCCTATCCCTGCGGGCCGGACCATCCCTTTCCCGCCCCGCTCGAAGCCGCCTATGACGCGCTCCTGTGGAGCTTCGCCGCGCGCGGGACCCTCGCGTCCAAGACGTCGCGGATCTATGTCGCCGGCGCGGAAGCGGGCGGCAACCTCGCCGCCGCGCTCGCGATGATGGCGCGCGACCAGCAGGCCCCGCCGCTGGCCGGCCAGATTCTCATCTCCCCCATGCTCGACCCGTGCCTCGCGACGCCGTCCTTGCGGATGGCGGAGGCCGGGCCGGTCGGCTGCAAATGGGCCGACGGCTGGCACGCTTATCTCGGCTCGGCGGACAAAGCGGGGCATCCCTACGCTTCGCCCGCCGCCGCGACCCGCCTCGGCCAGCTCGCTCCGGCACTGGTCATCACATCGGACGACGATCCGCTGCGCGACGAGGCGCTGGCCTATGCCACCCGGCTGCGCGCCGCCGGCACCGCCGCCCTGACGCATGTGGTGCCGGCCCCGACGGGCTGGCCCGACACGATGGAGGAGGACGGCACCTGTCCGTGCGTCACCGCCCTCCCCCCCGTGATCCGCGCCTTCTTCAGCCAAACACGAACCGGGCCTGCCAAGCGTCCGGCACCGTCCCCGACCCCCTGATCCCAGGATCGACCGCCATGACCGCCCAGACCCCATCCCCCTCCAAGCTGCGCCGGCTGATCGTTCCGGCCACCCTCGTTCTCCTGATCGGCGGGGGCCTCTCTTTGCCTTATCTTCTCCCGCTGACCCGCGCCGAAGCCGCCGACCCGGCGGCCCAGGCCGCCCCCGCCGCGGTGCCGGTCTCGGTCGCGACCGTGGAGGCGCGCGAGGCGCCGGTGTTCGACGACTTTTCGGGCCGGCTCGAAGCGGTGGAGCGCGTCGAGGTGCGCGCCCGCGTCGCCGGGGCGATCCAGTCGGTGCATTTCCGGGAAGGCGACCTGGTCCAGGCCGGCGCCCTTCTGATCACCGTCGATCCCGCGCCCTATCAGGCCGAGGTCGACCGCCTCCAGGCGCAGGTCGCCGCAGCGGAGGCGCGCCTCGCTCTGGCCAAAGCGGATCTCGACCGCGGCCAGCGCCTGTTCGACAGCCGCACCGTCTCCCAGCGCGACCTCGACGAACGGCTGAACGCCAGCAAGGAAGCGGCGGCGAACCTGAAGGCGGCCGAGGCCGCGCTCCGGGCCGCCGATCTCAGCCTGTCTTATACCGAGGTGCGTGCGCCGGTCGCCGGCCGGGTGGGCCGCCTCGAAATCACCGCCGGCAATCTGATCTCCGCCGGCCCCGGATCCCTGCCGCTGACCACCCTGGTCTCGGTGGACCCGGTCTATGCGGCCTTCAGCGCCGACGAGCAGGTGGTCACCCGCGCCCTCCGCAGCCTCGCCTCCCGCCCCGGCAAGTCCCTGCCGGTGGAGCGGATCCCGGTCGAGATGACGACCGCGATCGACGAGGACATGAGCGCCGGCCGCACCTATCAGGGTCAACTCCAGCTGATCGACAACCAGGTCGATCCCCGCACCGGCACCGTGCGGGTGCGCGCCGTGTTCGCGAATGTCGACGGGCGCCTGATCCCGGGCCAGTTCGTGCGGCTGCGCATGGGGCGCACCGATACCGCCAAAGCGCTGCTGATCACGGAACGCGCCGTCGGCACCGATCAGGACAAGAAGTTCGTCCTCGTCGTCGACGGCGACAACAAGGCCGCCTATCGCGAGGTTTCGCTGGGCGCCACGGTGAACGGGCTGCGCATCGTCAAAGCCGGCCTGCGGGCCGGTGAGCGGATCGTCGTCAACGGACTGCACCGGGTCAAGCCGGGTGCCACCCTCGATCCGCAGATGGTGGCGATGGAACCGATCCGCACCGCCGACGCGGCGCGCTGATCCCCCGCATTCCCCCGCTTTCGCGCGCCGCGCCGACCGCGCGCTTCGATCGCCTTCCCGCCGCGCCCGGATTGGGGCGCGGGCCTGTCTGCGCGCGCCGGGCGACCCATGGGGGCGTCGGGCGGGCCCGGCCCCACATGCCCCGCGAGGGGAGGATGCCATGAACATTTCGCGTTTCTTCATCGACCGGCCGATCTTTGCCGGTGTTCTCTCGACCCTGATCTTCCTCGCCGGCCTGTTGGCGCTGCGCATCATGCCGATCTCGGAATATCCGGAAGTCGTGCCGCCCCAGATCGTGGTGCGGGCGCAATATCCCGGCGCCAATCCCAAGGTCATCGCCGAGACGCTGGCGACGCCGATCGAGGAAGCGATCAACGGCGTCGAGGGCATGCTCTACATGTCGAGCCAGGCCACAACCGATGGCCTGATGACGCTCACCGTCACCTTCCGCCTCGGCACCGATCCGGACAAGGCCCAGCAACTGGTCCAGAACCGCGTCTCGCAGGCCGAGCCGCGTTTGCCCGAGGCGACCCGCCAGCTCGGCGTGACCACCGTGAAGTCGTCGCCCGACCTCATGCTGGTGGTCCACCTGCTCTCGCCCAATGGGCGTTACGACATGACCTATCTGCGCAATTACGCGGTCCTCAACGTCCGCGACCGGCTGGCGCGCATCGACGGGGTCGGACAGGTGCAGCTGTTCGGTTCGGGCGATTATTCCATGCGCGTCTGGCTCGACCCCCAGAAGGTCGCCGAGCACGGCCTCTCCGCCGCCGACGTGGTGAGCGAGATCCGCGCGCAGAACGTCCAGGCCGCGGCCGGCGTGGTCGGCGCCTCTCCCGGGCTTCCCGGCGTCGACCTCCAGCTCTCGGTGAACGCCCAAGGGCGGCTCCAGAGCGAGGAGGAGTTCGGCGACATCGTCGTCAAGAGCGGCGCCAATGGCGAAGTGGTGCGTCTGCGCGACGTCGCGCGGATCGAGCTCGGCGCGGCGGACTATGCGCTGCGTTCGCTGCTCGACAACAAATCGGCGGTCGCCGTTCCGGTGTTCCAGGCGCCCGGCTCCAACGCCATCCGCATCGCCGACGAAGTCCGCAGCGTGATGGCCGAGATCAAGCAGAACATGCCGGAGGGGGTCGATTACGAGATCGTCTACGACACCACCCAGTTCGTGCGCGCCTCGATCGACGCCGTCGTCCACACCTTGCTGGAGGCGGTCCTGCTGGTCGTCCTGGTGGTGATCCTATTCCTCCAGACCTGGCGCGCCTCGATCATCCCGCTTCTCGCCGTCCCGGTCTCGGTCGTCGGCACGTTCGCGGTGATGTATGTGTTCGGCTTCTCGATCAATGCTTTGACCTTGTTCGGTCTGGTCCTCGCCATCGGCATCGTGGTCGACGACGCGATCGTCGTGGTCGAGAATGTCGAGCGCAACATCGAGGGCGGGCTCTCGGCGCGCGACGCCACCTACAAGGCCATGCAGGAGGTGTCGGGGCCGATCGTCGCGATCGCTCTGGTGCTGGTCGCGGTGTTCGTGCCGCTCGCCTTCATCAGCGGCCTGACCGGCCAGTTCTACCGCCAATTCGCCCTCACCATCGCCATTTCCACGGTGATTTCGGCGATCAATTCTCTCACCTTGTCCCCCGCTTTGGCCGCGCTCCTCCTGAAGGGGCACGACGCGCCCAAGGACCGGCTGACCCGCGCCATGGACTTCAGCCTCGGCTGGCTGTTCCGCGGCTTCAATGCCGGCTTCGGCCTGGGCACCGCGGTTTATAGCGCCGGCCTGAAGGGCGTGGTCGGCCGCAAGGCGATGATGATGGTGGTCTATGTCGGCTTGCTGGCGCTGACCGGGGTCCTGTTCCGCAACGTGCCGCCGGGCTTCGTGCCGGCGCAGGACAAGCAATATCTGGTCGGCTTCGCACAATTGCCGGACGGCGCGACCCTCGACCGTACCGAGGCGGTGATCCGCCGGATGAGCGAGATCGCCCTCAAGCAGGAGGGCGTCGCCACCGCCATCGCCTTCCCCGGTTTGTCGATCAACGGCTTCACCAATTCCTCCAATTCCGGAATCGTCTTCGTCACGCTGAAGCCGTTCGAGGAGCGCACCCGCCCCGACCTCGCCGGCGGCGCCATCGCCATGCAGCTGAACGGCAAGTTCGCCGCGATCGAGGATGCGATGATCGCCATGTTCCCGCCGCCGCCGGTCCAGGGGCTCGGCACGATCGGCGGCTTCAAGCTGCAGATCGAGGACCGCGCCGGCCTCGGCTACGACGCGCTGAACGAGGCCACCCGCGCCTTCCTCGCCAAAGCGGCCCAGGCGCCGGAGCTCGCGGGCCTGTTCTCATCCTATCAGGTGAACGTGCCGCAGCTTTATGCCGATATCGACCGCACCAAAGCGCGCCAGCTCGGGGTTGCGGTGACCGACGTCTTCGACACGATGCAGATCTATCTCGGATCGATATATGTCAACGATTTCAATAAGTTCGGTCGCACCTACACGGTGCGGGTCCAGGCCGATGCGCCCTACCGCGCGCGCGCCGAGGATGTCGGCGTGCTCCAGGTCCGCTCAAGCAGCGGGGAAATGGTGCCGCTCTCCGCGCTGCTGAAGGTGCGGGAGGTGGCGGGGCCGGAACGCGCCATGCGCTATAATGGCTTTCTCACCGCGGACGTGAATGGCGGACCGGCGCCGGGCTATTCCTCCGGCGAGGCGCAGGCGGCGGTCGAACGCGTGGCCGCCGAAAGCCTGCCCAAGGGCTTCGCCTTCGAATGGACCGAGCTGACCTATCAGGACATTCTGGCGGGGAATTCGGGGGTGTGGGTCTTCCCGCTCGCGCTGTTCCTGGTCTTCCTGGTTCTGGCGGCACTCTATGAGAGCCTCGTTTTGCCGCTGTCGATCATCATGATCGTGCCCATGGGCCTTTTGGCGGCGATGACCGGCGTCTGGCTCACCGGCGGGGACAACAACGTCTTCACCCAGATCGGGCTCGTCGTGCTGGTCGGGCTCTCCGCCAAGAACGCCATCCTGATCGTGGAATTTGCACGCGAACTGGAATTCGCCGGCCGGACGCCGCTTCAGGCGGCGCTCGAGGCGAGCCGGCTGCGCCTGCGGCCGATCCTCATGACCTCGCTCGCCTTCATCATGGGCGTGGTGCCCCTGGTCGTGTCCGAGGGCGCCGGTGCCGAGATGCGCCACGCCATGGGCGTCGCCGTGTTTGCCGGCATGCTCGGCGTGACCGCCTTCGGCATCTTCCTGACGCCGGTCTTCTATGTCCTGCTGCGCCAGCTCTCGGGCAACCGGCCGCTGGCCCAGCACGGGGCACACGCCGCCACACCGGAGGCGGCGCGGCCCGACGTCGCGTGACGGGCGGACCCCGGCGCGGTCAGCGGACCGCGCCGGACGGCGGAGCCATGAACGGCAGGCGGGACAGGCGGCGCGGCGCGCCGCCGGTGCGCGAGGCCGCCGCGGCGCGGAGCACCGCGCTCAACGCGTCGCGATCGGCCGCTCCATCGCCGGATGCCAAGGCGGCGAGCGGCGCAAGGGGATCGGTCGCCGACCGTCCGGCCGCGGCGAACGCGGTCACGCCCGCGATCACCTGCGCACCGAAGCCAGCCGGATCCGCTTCCGCCCAGATCAAAGCAACCGTGCCGCGGGGGTCTTCATCATAGCCCGTCACCTCCGCCTTGCGGGGCGACAGGAGCAGATCCAGCACGGGGCGATGCGCCGCCAAGTCCGAGAGGCTCGGCCGACCTTTCGAACCGCGCCCCACGAAGCCCTTCAGAACAAGGTTGGACGGGCGCGGCGACGCGTCCGGTGCATCGAGAACGAAGGAGAGGCCGACGCAGTCCGCCCGGAAAAGGGTGTCCAAGAGGCCGGCGAGGATGGCGATGAGCGATCCGTCCCACCCCATGTCCACAAGGCCGACGCGAATGCCGGGCCGGACGCCCATACGATCCAGCCCCCGCATCAGGGCCCCGCGCGCGGCTTGACCCGATCGCAGGATCTGCCACCGGCAGACATGCAGCAGGCGATGCAGAAGGGCTCGATCCTGGAGCGTCAGCGCGCGGTCGTCCGGCAGGCCGAGATCGGCCATCACATGTTCGGCCGGGACCGGCACATTCAAGCGGAGAAGCACGTCCGCCGCACTCAGCCCTTCGAAATGGCCGGCAAAGGCATCGAGCCGCCGCGCGACGGTTCGGAAGTCGACCTCGGCGAGCGCACCGGTCATGCCGGTGACCGGGAGCTGGGCGTGGCGCGCGGCGGACCGCGGGGCGCCGGTCCGCAGCAGCGGCTCCAGGAGCGTGCAGGCCGGCGTCAGGAACAGAAGGAGATCCAGCGAGTCCCTGCGCGCCTCCTCCTCGATCCAGCGCAGATACGCGTCGGCGGCCGGACCAGCACAGGTTTCGCCGAGCCGAAACCCGAGCGCCCGCACGGCCTCCGCGTCCAGCGTTCCCGGGGGAGGAGCGTGCCCGCCGGCGTCGCCGTCCTGCATCGTCCGGCTCATCCCGGCACCCGGAACGTCATGTCGTTGGGATGCAGGTTCGGGCTGTAGAAAGGATCGCGCAGGTAGAAGTTCGGATGGGCCAGATCGAGGCGGCGCTTCTCCGCCTTCAGACGCGCGAATTTCTCGGCGCTCTTCAAATCGTCGCCCCGGCTCAGCGATTCGTGGTGCAGCAGTTCGACCGAGGAGCACACGACGTTGAACAGGCCCACTTCGACGAGGCGGAAGCACAGTTCAACATCGTTATAGGCCACCGGGAATGTTTCGTCGAAGCCGCCGATCCGCTCGAACTTCGCACGTTCGATCATCAGGCAGGCACCGGTCACGGCAATCCAGTTGTGCTCGACGAGATTGCGGGCGAAATAACCCGGCTCCCGCGCCTCGCAGTTCAAGAACGCATGGTTCGGGCCATCCGAGAGATTGAGCACACCACCGTGCTGGACCCGCAGCGTATCGGGATAGAGAAGTTTGGCACCGACCGCCCCGATATGGTCGCGCTGCGCGAATCCGCCCATGCGCTCCAGCCAGTCCGGCGAACGAACCTCGGTGTCGTCGTTCAGAAACAGCAGCAGCTCACCCTCGGCGTGGCGCACGCCGACATTGTTCAGCTCGGAGAAATTGAACGGCTTGTCGTGCCGGACCACCGTGATGCCCGGCAGGCGCCGCATCCGTTCGAGCGCGGAAAGCGTCGCCGGCTGCGAGGATCCGTTGTCGAGAATGACGATTTCGTAGCGGCGATAGGTGCTGCGGCCCCGGATTGATGCGATGCAGCGATCGAGCACCGCCTCATTGTCCTTCGTGGGAATGATGATGGAGACGAGCGGGGTGCCGACGAGGTCGTAGCGGACCCGGAAATAGCCCGGCAGGTCTTCGACCGGCTCGAGATCGCCGGCAAGCCCGCGACGTCTGAGGGCATCGAGACGCAGGGCGCGCGAGGCGGTCAGCGCGGCCGGCTTGGCATTGAAATCGGCCGCGGCCGAACTCGGAATCATCCGCCAGTGATACAGGATCTTCGGAATGTGCGCGATTTTGCGCGCCTGTTCGGTGATCCGGAGCACGAGATCCCAATCCTGCGACCCGTCATATTCGGATCGCAGCAGGCCGACTTCGTCCAGCAAGGCCCGCCGCACGCAGGAGACGTGGCACGTATACATCGTGCTCATCATCGTGTCGGGCGACCAGTCCGGCTTGAACAAGGGGGACACGAAGGCGCCGTCGGGGGCGATCTTGTCTTCGTCGCTATAGAGATAATCGGGGGACTCGCGGTGGATGCAGCGGGCGAGTTCGTAGAGACAATCCTCGGTCAGTTCGTCGTCATGGTCCAGAAAGACCACGTAATCGCCCTGCGCCACGGCGATGCCGGCATTGGTCGCGCCGGCAATGCCGCGATTGTCGTCGAGTTGGAGCTTAAGGATGCGCGGGTCGGAAAGCCGCGCCATCTCCGTCCGGACCTCGGGCTGCGGGCTCTTGTCGTCGACGAGGATCAGTTCCCAGTCGGGATACCATTGCGCATCGACCGAGGCGACGAGGCGACGGAACAGGTCCGGCGGCGTGTTGTAGAGCGGCACCACGATCGAAAACCGCGGCGGCGACGCCAGGTCCGCGCGCCAATCGTCGAAATCCTGCGGCTTGCGCGGTGGAACATAGGTATAGCCGGCGGGATCGATGGCGATTTCGTACCGTCCTGCCCGTGACGCCAAAGGCGCTCCCTCGGAGCGTGGAGAGGGTCGGAACGCCAGATAGCTGTCTGCGAACGCGCCGCGGCTCAGTGCGAAATAAGTCGCTGCGGCCCGGCGCACGGCTTGCGTATCTGCCGTCGCGCTGGTCCCGACCAGTCGGCGCAAGGTCCGCGTCCAGCGCGGACCGTCCGCACGCATGCGCGCCTTCCCGGCACCGGCTTGCGCCGCGAGGAAGTGCGCGAGCGGGGAGCCATCTGCTTCCAGATCCGGGTGGGCGGCCCGATAGGCGGCCGGGTCAAAGGCCGCATTGGGGCGGCGCCCCTCGGCCTCGCCGGCGAGGATATAATGCACCAGAGGGTTTTCTCCGCCGCGCGCAATGTCCTCGTACGTGCGCAGATAGAACCCGGAATCGAAGAACGGGTTCGGCTTGCATCCCTCGAACCCACCACGCAGCAGATAGTCGACGACCGGCTCGACCTGGGGGTTGTCGGGATGCTCGCGCCGGTAAAAGTCGCGGTCAAAAAAGCCCGACGCCTCCAAGAGGCGGCAGCGGATCGCCAGTTCGTCCGTGCTGTAACGGCGCAGGAGAAGGGCAAAAATGCCGCGCAAGCCGCGCCGAGCGGCGAGGAAGCGATGTTGCGCGAACCGCGTGACCACCGCGCGCCGGGCACGCTCCGTACTGGCCTCGGCGACGGCTTGGGCGAGCCGGCGCGACAGCGCCTCGCGTTCGGCCAGGTGCCAGGCATCGAAGGCCGCGCGCTCGGCCGCAAACTGTTCTTCCGCCGCGCGCAGGCCCTCCCGCAGCGCGGACAAGTCCTCTGCTGCCGAGGACGCGGACATTTCCGTCCCGTTTTGCGGCTTATCGAGCGCGCCCGCCGGTTGTTTCGAAGTCGTCGCCATCGCCCCCGCACCCGCCCGTCAACAACCGCCGGCCCGGAGAAGCCTGCCCGGGCGGTGCGGGGCGCGCAAAGAGAGGGCGCCGATGCGGAACGCGGTCGTCCCGGCCCTGTCCGCGCGACAGATGCGGTCTGTCACGCGGCGGCGGTGCCCTGCGAGTCGCATTTGTCGGCCCGTCGAATGCGATCCGCACTCATCCGCGGTGGTCATGTGTCCCGCCCATCCGGCAACAGATGCTCATAGTCATTCCGCAAAAACATTAACGCCCGCCGAAGCGGGCGTCTGCCGAATGGGTGCTGCGCCGCGTCACGCCTGGGGCTGAGGCTCGATGCTGCCGGCCGGACCGCCGGGGCGCGGCCGGTTCTTGCCGGCGGTGGGGATCGCGGAGCCCCGCGGATTGGCCGGCTCGATCACCGTGTCGCGCACCGGCGGCTTGCCGCCGAGCAGGTCGACGATCTCGTCACCGGACAGGGTCTCGTATTCCAGCAGACCGCGGGCCAGGGCCTCGAGCTCCTCGCGCTTCTCGTTGAGAATGCGGGTGGCCTCGGCATAGCCCTCGTCGACCAGGCGGCGGACCTCCTTGTCGATCATCTGCGCGGTCGATTCCGACACGTTCTGGTGGCGCTGCACCGACATGCCGAGGAACACCTCGTCCTGGTTCTCGCCATAGGCGACCGTGCCGAGCTCGGACGAGAAGCCCCAGCGCGTCACCATCATCCGGGCCAGGCGCGTGGCCTGCTCGATGTCGGAGGCGGCGCCGGAGGTCACCTTGTCATGGCCGAACACCAGTTCCTCGGCGACCCGCCCGCCCATCATGATGGCGAGGCGGGACGTCATCTGCTCGTAGGACATGCTGAGCTTGTCCCGCTCGGGCAGCTGCATGACCATGCCCAGCGCGCGGCCGCGCGGGATGATCGTCGCCTTGTGCACCGGATCGGTCGCCGGAACGCTGAGGGCGACGATGGCATGGCCGCCCTCGTGATAGGCGGTCAGCATCTTCTCTTCCTCGGTCATGACCAGGGAACGGCGCTCCGCCCCCATCATGACCTTGTCCTTGGCGTCCTCGAACTCGCTCATGGTGACCATGCGCTTGTTGCGCCGGGCGGCCATGAGCGCGGCCTCGTTGCAGAGATTGGCGAGGTCGGCACCGGAGAAGCCGGGCGTGCCGCGGGCGATCACCTTCAGATTGACGTCCGGGGCGATCGGGATCTTGCGGGCATGGACCTTCAGGATCTGCTCGCGGCCGACCACGTCGGGATTCGGCACGATCACCTGCCGGTCGAACCGGCCGGGACGCAGCAGAGCGGGATCGAGCACGTCCGGGCGGTTGGTCGCGGCGATGAGGATGATGCCCTCGTTCGCCTCGAAGCCGTCCATCTCGACCAGCAATTGGTTGAGGGTCTGTTCGCGCTCGTCATTGCCGCCGCCGAGGCCGGCGCCGCGATGGCGGCCGACCGCGTCGATTTCGTCGATGAAGATGATGCAGGGCGCATTCTTCTTCGCCTGCTCGAACATGTCGCGCACCCGGCTCGCGCCGACGCCCACGAACATCTCGACGAAGTCGGAGCCCGAGATCGTGAAGAAGGGCACGTTGGCCTCGCCGGCGATGGCGCGCGCCAGCAGGGTCTTACCCGTGCCGGGCGGGCCGACCAGCAGCACACCGCGCGGGATCCGGCCGCCGAGCCGCTGGAACTTCTGCGGATCGCGCAGGAATTCCACGATCTCGGTCAGATCGCTCTTGGCTTCGTCGATGCCGGCCACGTCCTCGAAGGTGACGCGGCCATGGGCCTCGGTGAGCAGCTTGGCGCGGCTCTTGCCGAACCCCATCGCCTTGCCGCCCGCGCCCTGCATCTGCCGCGAGAGAAAGATCCAGACGCCGATCAGGGCGATGAAGGGCAGCCAGGAAACCAAGAGGCTCACGAACCAGGGCACATTGTCGGACGGGGCGCGCGCGGTGATCGCGACGCCCTTGCCGTAGAGACGCTGCACCAGCGACGGATCGTTGGGCGCATAGGTCTGGAACTGCCGGCCGTCGGTGAAGGTGCCGGAAATGTTGGGGCCCTCGATCAACACGTCCCGCACCCGCCCCTGGTCGACGTCCGACAGGAGCTGAGAGAAGGAGATTTCGTTCGCGCTGGTGCGCTGCCCCGGGCTCTGGAAGAGCGAGAACAGCGCGAGAAGCAGCAGAACGATGATCACCCAGAGGGCGAAATTGCGTAAATTGGCGTTCATTGATCCCTCACGGGGACCACATCGGCCGCGCCTTCGTTCGATTTCCGCCGTCCTCGGCGGGTTTCGCGCGATGCCGCTCCCGTTGCGTCCGTGGCCTAATCTAGGTGCCGGGTGGTTGCTTGCCAAGGATGCGTGTCGACATCACGGCGAATTTGAGAGCCGGAGCATTTTTCGCGCGGCGGCGCCGGCCGCACCCGGATCGTGCCGGCGGCATGGGTGATCTGCGCCCCCGCGAGGGTTCGACCGAACCGCGCGCCCCGGCCGAGGGCCGCCAGCAGCCCGGCATGCAGGCGTTCGGCCTTGCCCAGCTCAGGCTCGCCTTCGGTCGCCTGGGCGCGAACGGCATCTAGAAGCACGCGCAGGGAAATCTCCTCCGGGAGCGCGGCAAAACCGGCGCCGTCGAAGGCGAGCGTGCCGTCGGGCCGCATCGCGCGGCAGCGTGCGGCCGCCTCTTCGGCGAGGGTGGCGAGGGCGGCGTCGGCCCGTGCGGCGCGGCGCGCGAACGCCGCCAGCCGCGGGGCGTCGAGCCCTTCCGCCGCCAGAGCCGCGGCAATCGCCCGCAGGCGCGGCCGCGTGAACCGCGGATCGCGATTGCCGGGATCCTCCGCGAAATCGACCCCGGCGCGCCGGACCTCCGCCACCAGCCGGGCCTTGGGAATGTCCAGGAAGGGTCGCACCAGAGCGAGCGCCCCCATGCGGGACACGGGGCGCATCGCCGCGAGGCCGGCGAGGCCGGAGCCCCGTGCCAGGCGCAGCAGCACCGTCTCGGCCTGATCGTCGCGGGTATGGGCCAAGGCCAGCGCCGTGGCGCCGCGCGACGCGGCATGGCGCGCGAGGAGGCCGTACCGCGCCGCCCGCGCCGCCGCCGGGATGCCGCTGCGCGGCTTTTCGCCCATCCAGTCCAGCACCGCGTGAGACAGGCCCAAACGGCGGCACACCGCGCCCACAGATCGCGCCTCCGCAGCGGATTCGGGGCGCAGGCGATGGTCGACGGTCGCGACGCTCAAGTCCGGCCCCGCCGCCCGGCCGGCGCGCCAGGCATGCGCGAGAAGCAGCAAGGCCGTGGAATCCGGGCCGCCGGAGACTGCGAGAAGAACGCGCGCGTGACATTGGAAGGGCAGAAAGAGCCGGTCCAGCTCCTCGCCCCCAAAGGGCAGCTGTGCGTCAGCAGCCCGCACGCTTCTGCTCGCGCTCGACCGCCTGGCGCAGCGAGGAACTGGCGCGGGGATATTTGCGGTCGACTTCGCCGAGCGTCGCGCAGGCGGCCTCGCGCTCGTTCAGCGCCGCGAGCGACTGGCCAAGACGCAGCAGCGCCTCGGGGGCGCGGGGGGCATTGGGGAATTTGGTCGAGACCTGGAGAAAATTCTCGGCGGCGTCCTTGTAGTTCTGCCGCATGAACTGGCTCTCGCCGAGCAGATAGGTCGCCTCCGGCACCAGGCGGTCGCTGGGATAGGTCTGCAGAAACTGCCGGAAGGTCTGGTCCGCCGCGCCGTAATCCTGGCGCTGGATATAGCCGTTGCCGAGGTCGAACAGGTCCCGCGGCGTGTTGGCGGGCGGCAGGGCGGCCACCTGACTGCCCGCGCGCGCGCCGCCAGGCGGGGCGATGTCGGTCGGCGCGCCAATCGATGCGGCCCCGCTGGTCGGCGAGCCGAGCGGCTGGGGCGCGCCGGGCGCCTCGGGGGCGGCGTTGGGATCGAAGGAATCGGAGCGCCGGCTCGGCGCTGCGGTGGTGCCGGGCGGGGGGGCGAGCGGCGCGCTCGCCGGGACGGAGACCGGCGCACGGTTCGCGGTCGGCGGCGGCATGGTGCCAGCGGCCGGAGCGCCGGAGCGCCCGCCGCCCGCCTCGAGCTGCTGAACGCGAAACTGCAATTGCTCGACCTGGCCGGTGAGCTGGCGCACCGTATTTTCCAGCCGGTCCATCCGCAGGACCATTTCGGACAACGCGGCCGCGGCCGGATCCGGCTGCTGCGGCACCGCGCCCGGCGGCTTGAACAGATCGGTGAAGATGTTGCCGCTCGACTGCGCCAGCGCCGGCCCGGCAAAAAGCAGGCCGAGCAGGCAGGCGATCAGGCGGCCGCGCCGCATCGCAAGCCGCGGGACCGGCAGGAATGAGATCGGAAGGGAAAAGATCGGACGGGGCATGATCCGCTTCGGCCGGGGGGAGGGGCGCTGCCGGCCCGCCGAAGCGGCCCGGCTCGGCACGCACCTTAGGGGAGGGAACGCGTCCAAAGTGTGACCCGCCGCCGCCGCGTGCCCCGTCGCAGGGTAGGAGAAGCCGGCCCGCCGGGCGCCGTGCGGCGCCGGCGGGCCGAAGGCGGAATTCAGGCCCCGCCGGTGTTCAGGACGGTGACCGCCCGGCGGTTCTGCGACCAGCACGAAATGTCGTTGCACACCGCCACCGGCCGTTCTTTGCCGTAGGAAATGGTGCGCATGCGGGCCGGATCGATGCCCCGCGACGCCAGATAGTCCCGCACGTTCTGGGCGCGCCTGGCGCCGAGCGCGATGTTGTATTCGCGCGTGCCCCGCTCGTCCGCATGGCCTTCGATGGTGAAGGTGTAGCGGTTGTACTGCTGGAGCCACTGCGCCTGCCGTTCGAGCGTCGCCTGGGCCTGCGGCGAGAGGTCGGTCTGGTCGGTATCGAAGAATACGCGGTCGCCCACCGCAACGACGAATTCCTGGGGCGACCCCGGCGGCCCACCGGCGCCTGCCCCTGCCGTATTGGGATCGGGCGTGGCGGCGCAAGCCGCCAGCAAGAACGCGAACCCAAACAGGGCGGCGAACCGGAAGCCGCGCACTGAATCAAAGTTGAGCATCCGGCACTCCCTTCTCGACGCGAACCGGAGAGGACTTTTAGCAGGGGCTTCGTTAAGCGAACGTTCCGGAAGCCGAAGGCCCGGTCGCCGCCCTCCCCGCTTGCCCGTTCCAGTCCCGAACTCGCGCCATCTATGGTTTACGAATGGTGAATGTGCGGACTTTGTGCTGACGGCCGGTGGCGGCATGATGGCGAAGAGGTGGGCGGGGAAAGGCGGCCGCACGCCGGCGCCCATTGTGGCCGAATGGCAACAGGGGCCGCACCCCGCTGCCGGAAACCGGGTCAGTTGCGCTGGAAATGGCCGGGCCTATAGGTCCAGACCGTCAAGCCCGTGATCGTCCATTTGCGCGCCACCCAGCGCGGATTGAACGGCGCGGCCGCGTCGGCGGCCGGCGCCTTGGCCCCCGCCTTCGACATATCCGCCTCGGACAGATCCGACTTGGCGGCCGGCGCGGGCCGCGCCGCGGTCTCGCGCGTCGGATCGGCCAGAGCGGCGCCCGGGGCCGCGATCGCCGCCAAGACCGCGATTAAGGTCATCGTCCGCATATGAGGTCTCCCCAACCCGCCGTCGCGCCGCAATCCTACCCGCGCATCCGCGCCAGCGCCGCCGAAAACGGCGGACGGCGCGCGATCGTGACCTCACCCGTCCTTTCCGGGCTCCCGCACCCCGGAAATCAGCATTATGCCGAGCGCGAAGAAAACGAGCAGAACTGCGACGCCGGCCTTCTGGCTGCCGGAGAGTGTGGTGACGATGGCGACCAGCGTCGGCGCGGCGAACGACGTCAGTTTGCCGGACAGAGCGAACAGGCCGAAATATTCCGCGATGCTCTCGGCCGGCGCGAGCCGCACCAGCAAACTGCGCGAGGCCGCCTGGAGCGGACCCGCCACGCTGCCGATGAAGATGCCGAGCCCGAGATAGATCTTTTCGGGAAGGGTCGCGAAGAGCCCCTGTGCGGGCGCCGTCGGCACCAGGCCGAACAGGAGGCTGTCGCGGTCCAGGCCGAGAATGCCGAGGCTGGCGAGAAACAGCACCGCGAGCGACCCGGTAATGACGGCCCGCGCACCGAACGCGTCGTCGAGACGCCCGCCGACCAGCGCGCCCACCGTCCCGAAAATGGTGAGCAGGATGCCGAAAATACCGATCTCCAGCGATCCCCACCCGAACGTGCCGGCGGCATAGATGCCGCCGAAGGCGAACAGGGCGACCAAACCGTCGGCATAGACCATGTTGGCGATCAGGAAGCGGGCGAGGTTGCGCCGCGTCCGCAGGCGGCCGAACAGACCGGACACCTCTTTCAAACCGACCCGCATCGCCGCCCGCAGCGGGAGCTTGGCCGGCGTGTCCGGAACGAAGAAAAACAGCGGCGCGGCAAACAGCAGGAACCAAAGCGCCGTGAAGGGGCCGCTGATCCGGTCCCCCTCCCGCGCCGCCGCATCGAGCCCGAGCGCCGGGGGCGTGCCGAGCAGCGTGAGGCCGGTCTCCGGGCTGGTGGAGAAGAACACCAGCATGATGGCGAGCGAAATCAGCCCGCCGGCATAGCCGCACCCCCACCCGGCCCCCGAGAGCCGGCCCATATGGCTCGGCGGGACCAGGCTCGGCATCATCGCATTGTTGAAGACCGTGGCGAACTCGGCGCCGATCGTGGCGATGGCAAAGGCGAGGAGGATCAGCGGAATGCGGCTCTCTTCGCCCGGGGCCGCGAACCAGAGCAGCGCCGATCCCAGGACGAGCATGGCGCCGAAGCCGGCGATCCAGGGCTTGCGCTGGCCCGCGGCGTCCGCCACCGCGCCGAGAAGCGGCGAGCAAAGTGCGATGAAGAGGCCGGCCGCCCCCGTCGCATAGCCCCACAAGGCCTGCCCCCGCGCCGGATCGCCCACCACCGCCGACACGAAATAGGGCGCGAAGATGAAGGTCGTGACGAGGGTGAAGAAAGGCTGGCAGGCCGGGTCGAACAGGACCCAGGCGACGAGGGCGCGGCGCGGGGCGCGGGGGGAATCGGCGGTGACCATCGGCGGCCACCATCGCACCCGCGCCGCGCCCTGGAAAGGCCGCCCCACGGCGCCCGCGGGCAGACCGCTGCGAATTCGCCGCCACTTACCGTTGCGGTATCTTAACGCCGCCCAAGGGAGAGGCTAAGCTGGGTTGTGGGCGCGCTCGGGGGTGTGAGGCGGGGACCATGGTGAGTTTGTCTCGGAAGACGTCTCGGGCGCTGGCTGTGCTGCGCTGGCGCTATTTGGCGCGCGGCGCCCCTCGCGCCGAATCCGGCGCGGAGCGTTGTTTTCTCGGGCCCGTCGGTGGCTGCGACGCCCATGGCCTTCGCCCCGCCATCATGGTGCATGCCCATCGCCGCTCGGGCACGCATTTTCTCATCGATACGCTGCGCAGCCGGTTCGACGTCGACCGGGACTGGTTTCATCTGGAAGAGGACTTCTTCGCGCGGCTCGTCCGCGCGCCCGTGGTGATCAAGGGACACGAGCGCTTCTGGGGCGAGAAGATCCGCGGGCGCGACTGTTGGCACTCTTATCTGCACTGGGTCGCCGCGGCCGCCTGCTATTCCGGGGCGCGCCACATCCACATCCTGCGCGACCCGCGCGCGGTCCTGCGCTCGCAATTCTATTTCGATCTCAAGGGGCACGAGCCCGCCTTCCGGCTGAAACCGGGCACCAGTTTTCAATCCTATCTGCGCGCGCCGTCCGCCCGCGACCCGGACCGGCGCGTGAACCAGATTGCCTATTGGTGCGCCCATGTCGCGGCCTGGCTCGAGCGGGACGATGTGCTGCATCTGCGCTACGAGGATCTGCTCGCGGCACCCGAGGCCGAACTTGCGCGCATCGGCGGGTTTCTCGGCATGCCGGTCCGCCCGGCGCAGCGGCGCGCGAGTTCGGCCATCGGGCGCAAGACCAGCACCCGCCAGGCTGCGGTGGCGCCCGCGGTCTGGAGCGAGCGCGAGGAGGCTCTGCTCATGGAAGTGTGGCGGGCGTTCGGCTTGCCCGATCTCGGCTATGAGATCGGCCGCGTGCCCGCTTTCGGCGCGGCGCCTGATCCGGATCGAAGCTGGGAGGCCGAGGAGGCAGCCGAAGACCCAATCGACGCGCCGCGGGCGCTGGGCGCTTTTTGAAGGGCGCCCGGCCCGGCGCACCGCCGGGCCGGGCGCTGTCGGTCACGCCCGCGCGATGTCCGAAAGCAGGCTCGCCGCCAGCGTCAGCTTGGAGAGCGTGAGGCCGGAGGCGACGATGTCCTGCACCGTCGCGCGCGTGCGCTCCACTTCCTTGCGCCGGCCGGCGACCCAGGCTTCCACCGCCTCCGTCCCGCTGGCCGGGCCATTCAGCATCTCGACGCTCACCTGCCGGACGAAGCTCTCGATCTGGCCGAGCGCCCGGTCCATGGCGAGCCGGTCGTAATAATCCGGCGCCAGGATCGACCCCGCCGCGGACAGCACGCTGTCCACCCCGAAATAAAGGCCCGCGGCAAAGAAAGTCCGCGCCGCCTCCGGAACCGACCGGCCGGTGGTCTGCGACAGCAAAGCGATATCGGTGCCCGCCGCGAGCGGCCGAAGCCCGGCGATCTTGAGCGCCAGCGGTGCGGGCACCCCGGCATCCGTGAATTCGGCGGCCTTGCGGTCGCGCCAGGCCCGCCAATTCTCCGGCAGGCTGTCATCGAGCACTTCGGCGAGCGCCTCGATGTCGGTGCGATAGCGCGC
Source organism: Aquabacter spiritensis (assembly GCF_004346185.1). Taxonomy (GTDB): domain Bacteria; phylum Pseudomonadota; class Alphaproteobacteria; order Rhizobiales; family Xanthobacteraceae; genus Aquabacter; species Aquabacter spiritensis. The sequence goes on from NZ_SMAI01000008.1 coordinate 131,384, forward strand.
CACGACCGGCCCGATTCCGGACTGGAGGCTGACATTGCGCAGGAACCAGATGGTGCGCGCGAGGCTGAGATTCTGAACCTCGGCATAGAGCCGCAACTGCATGTCGCCGGGAATTTTGCTGTCCAGCGCATCGATCGCGGCATTGAGGGCCGGCAGGCCGAAACTGTCCCGCACCGCCGCGAAGGCCCGCACGATCGCCGCCGCGTCGGCGCCGGACTGGTCGGCGATGCGGGCGATGGTGGCCGGGCCGCCTTGGTTGATGACGGCATTGGCGAGACCGGTGGCGATGATCTCGCGCCGCAGCCGGTGCGCCTGGATGGCATCGGGGAAGCGGCTCTGGAGCGCGTGCGGGAAATAATGCACCAGCTCGTCGGCGAGATAAATGTCGTCCGGGACGTCCGTGGTCAGCATCTCGGCATAGAGCGAGAGCTTCGCATAAGCGAGCAGCACCGCCAGTTCCGGCCGGGTCAGGGCTTCCCCGCGCGAGCGGCGCTCCTGGATCTCGGCGTCGCTCGGCAGATATTCCACCGCCCGGTCCAGTTCGCCGCGCAGTTCCAGCATCTGCATCAGCCGTTGCTGGAAGGCCATGTCCTCGGTGCCGCTGCGCTGGGCGAGCGAGAGCGCGAGGGTCTGGAGATAATTGTTGCGCAGGACGAGATGCGCGACCTCGTCGGTCATGGTGCCGAGCAGCGCCGCCCGGTCCGGCGCGGAGAGCACGCCCTCCGCCACCGGGATCGACAGGGCGATCTTGATGTTCACCTCGACGTCCGACGTGTTCACGCCGGCCGAATTGTCGATCGCGTCGGTGTTGAGGCGCACCCCGCGGCGCGCCGCCTCGATGCGGCCGCGCTGGGTCATGCCGAGATTGGCCCCCTCGCCCACCACCTTCACCCGAAGGTCGCCGGCGGGAATGCGGATCGCGTCATTGGCGCGGTCGCCCGCCTGCGCGTCGGTCTCGGTCGAGGCGCGCACATAGGTGCCGATGCCGCCGAACCAGAGCAGGTCCACCTGGGCCTTCAGGATCGCGTTCATCACCTCGTTCGGCGTCGCCTCGAGCTTTTCGAGGCCGATCACGGCGCGCACTTCCGGGGAGAGCGGAATGCTCTTGGCGGTGCGCGAGAATACCCCGCCGCCCTTGGAGATGAGCGCGGCGTCGTAGTCGGCCCAGGAGGAGCGCGGCAAAGCGAACAGACGCTGGCGCTCGGCGAAGGCCGCGGCCGGATCGGGATCGGGATCGAGGAAGATGTGGCGATGGTCGAACGCCGCCACCAGCTTCAGGACGGTCGACAGCAGCATGCCATTGCCGAACACGTCGCCCGACATGTCGCCCACCCCGACCACCTGGATCGGCGTGGTCTGGATGTCGATGTCGATCTCGCGGAAATGCCGCTTCACGGCCTCCCAGGCGCCGCGCGCGGTGATGCCCATGGCCTTGTGGTCGTAGCCGACCGAGCCGCCGGAGGCGAAGGCGTCGTCGAGCCAGAAGCCGTGCTCCTGCGAGATGCCGTTCGCGGTGTCGGAGAAGGTCGCGGTGCCCTTGTCCGCCGCCACGACCAGATACGGATCGTCGCCGTCGATCCGGACCACGTTCGGCGGATAGACGAGCTGTCCGGCCTTCAGATTGTCGGTGATGTCGAGCAGGCTGGAGACGAAGAGCTTATAGGCCGCGATGCCCTCGGCCATGAAGGCCTCGCGGTTGCCGCCTGACGGCAGGCGCTTGGGGACGAAGCCGCCCTTCGCGCCGACCGGCACGATCACCGCATTCTTCACCTGCTGCGCCTTGACGAGGCCGAGGACCTCGGTACGGAAGTCCTGCGGCCGGTCCGACCAGCGCAGGCCGCCGCGCGCGACATGGCCGAAGCGCAGATGCACGCCCTCGACCCGCGGCGAATAGACGAACACCTCGTAGAGCGGACGCGGCAGCGGCAGACCCTCGACCTTGGCGCTCTCATACTTGATCGAGATCGCGCCCTTCGGCCGTCCGTCCGCCTCCACTTGATAGAAGGTGGTGCGCAGCGCGGCGTCGACGAGGTTCACGAAGCGCCGCAGGATGGTGTCCTCGTCGAGCGACGACACCTCCGCGAGCGCGGCCTCGATCTCGCGGCGCAGCGGCTCCTCCCGCGCGGCACGCGCCTGCGCTGCGGGATCGAGACGGGGATCGAAGCGCATGTGGAACAATTGGACGATGTGGGCGGCGACATCCGCATGGCCGACCAGCGTCGCCCAGAGATAATCCTGGCTGTAGGGAATGCCGGCCTGGCGCAGATAGCGGGCGAGAGCGCGAGCCAGCGCGACGTCGCGCCAGGCGAGGCCGGTATCGAGCACGAGCGCGTTGAAGCCGTCATTCTCGGCCTCCCCGCGCAGCACCGCCGTCAGCAGATCCTCCATCCGCTCGGCCGCGCCGGACACTTCGATCGTGCCGCCGGTGCAGCGCTCGAGCGTCATGTCGTGGATCCAGGCGAGGCTGGTCTCGGCGCGGTCCGGGGCGATCCGGTAGGTGCGCTCGTTGATCGCCTTCAGGCCCATATTCTCCAGCATCGGCACCCGCTCCGAGAGCGGCAGCGGCCGGCCGTAGGACAGCAGCCGCAGCGAGATGCGGGTCGCGAGGTCGTCCTCGCGGCGATAGAAGTCGAGCGCGATCGGCCGATCCGCCGAAAGCCGCTCCAGCCGCTCGATGTCGGCCACCGCCGTCTGCACCCCATAGGCCGCCGAATAGCCCGCGCCGAACGCGCTGCCATAGCGCTCGAACAGCACCAAAGCGTCATGGGCGCCATGCGCGGCCCGCAGCGCGTCGCGCAGCCGGTCGCTCCAGGACAGCACGTCGTCCGCCACCGCCCGCTCCAGCTCCGGACGGTCGACGGCCGGAACCCGGCCGCCGCTGCGGCCGATGGTGAAATGAACGCGGGTCAGCGGAACGTCGGCGAGGAAGGCCGGCGTGAAAGAGGCGACGCGGCCGTCGAACGTCGCGGCGAGCCGGCGCCCGATGCGCTCGCGCAGCGCGCTGTCGAACCGCTCGCGCGGCACATAGACCAGCACGGACACGAACCGCCCGAACAGATCGGGGCGCGGCAGGACGCGCACCCGCGGCCGGTCGTAAAGCGAGAGAATGTCGAGGGCGTAGGTGGCGAGCGTGTCGACGTCGATCTGGAACAAGTCGTCGCGCGGATAGGTCTCGAGCACCGTCGAGAGCGCCTTGCCGGAATGGCTTTCCCGCTCGAAGCCGGCGCGCGCGGCGACCGCTTCGGCCTTCAGGCGCAGATAGGGGATTTCGCGCACCGAATGGGTATAGGCCGTGGATGTGAACAGGCCGATGATGCGCAGTTCGCCAGCCGGGGCGCCGTCGGCATCGTGCAGCGTCAGGCCGACGAAATCCATATAGGCGCGGCGGTGCACGCGCGACCACAGGCTCGATTTGGCGATCAGGAGCGGCTTGTCGCCCGGCACGGCGGGAGCGCCGTCGGCCGCCAGCGTGCTCTCGGCAAATTCCCGCACGGCGGGGTCGCGCAGCACGCCGAGACCGGTCTCGGCCTCCAGCAGGCCGTCGCCGGCGCGCCGATAGCGCCGCACGCCGAGAAAGATGAAATTGTTGCCCACGAGCCAGGAGATGAAGTCGGCGGCCTCGTCCCGGTCGGTCTCGGCATAAGGCAGAGCGGCGCCCGGCCAGGCCTTGGCGAGCCCGTCGACCGCATCGCGCATCGCGATGAAATCGCCGGTGGCGGCGCGCACGTCGTCGAGCGTCCGGTCGAGCGCCTGCTTCAGCGCCGCGCGCGCTTCCTCGCTCTCCAGCGGCTGAATGTGGAGATGGATCAGGCTCTCATGCGGCAGGCCGCGGGTCGCGGCGCCGTGCAGGTCGCCCGATACCGATTCGATCGCGCCCGACGCATCGCGCTTCACCGCCAGGATCGGGTGGGAGGTGAGCTTCAGTTCGAGATTGCGGTCGGCCAGTTCACCGGCCACCGAGTCGAACAGGAAGGCCATGTCGTCGTTCGCCGCCTCGATCACGGTGATCGCAGGGGCGCCGGGCCATTCGGGATTGTAGACGCGCACGTCGTGCCGGCCGGGCGGGCGGGCGGCCAGATGGGCGAACGCCTCTTCGGTCAGCCGCGCGAGCGCGTCCGGAAACAGGGTCTCGACGTCCTCGGGCGCCGCGCCGGTCAGCAAGGCACGGGAGAACGCCTCCGGCACCGGTCCGGCCTTCAGCAGATCGAGGGCCGCATCGATCCGCGCATGCGCATCGAAATCCGCCTCGCCGCCTTGCACTCCGTGAACATTCATGGCCTTTCCCCCCTATCGGCCCAGCGCGTCGGCGCGCAAGAGCCTCATTATCGTCCGTCTGCATCTGCGGTTTCGCACACAGGCACGTTGAAACGATGACGAGATCCGAACGAGGGCACACCATGACTTCGGCAAAGAAGACAGGCAAGCCAAAGAAGACGGCCCGCAAGGCGCCCCCGGACGTCGCCGCGGGGTTGAGAGAGGCCGCGCACGGCCCCCCCGAAATGTCCTCCGAAGCTCCGCCGCGACGCGACGACGCGCCCGTGATCGCGCTCGACCTCCCGGCCGCCCAGCTCGACCCGCCGACCAAGGCCTATTTCGGCAAGTGCCTGGAAAAGATCGGTTTCGTTCCCAATGTGCTGCAAGCCTACGGGTTCGACCTCGCCAAATTCGGCGCCTTCGCCACCATGTACAACGATTTGATGCTCGCCCCGTCCGGCCTTTCCAAGCTGGAGCGGGAAATGATCGCGGTGGCGGTGTCGAGCGTGAACCGCTGCTATTATTGCCTGACCGCCCATGGTGCCGCGGTGCGCCAGCTGTCGGGGGATCCGATCCTGGGCGAGCAGATGGTCATGAACTATCGCGCCGCCCGCCTCGACCCGCGGCAGCGGGCCGTCCTCGACTTCGCGGTCAAGCTGACCGAACGCCCGCACGAGGTCGAGGAGGCCGACCGCGCCGAGCTGCGCGCCGTCGGCCTGTCGGACCGCGACATCTGGGACGTCGCGGCGGTCACTGCCTTTTTCAACATGTCCAATCGCATCGCCGCCGCCACCGACATGCGCCCGAACATCGAATACCACGCCCAGGCCCGCTGAACGGCGCCTCGGGCAGCCGGAGATCGCAGCCGGACTGGCAGCCGGACTTGCCAGCCGGACTTGGCGGTGATCGCGGCCTGCGACGGGCGTAGGGTTCGACGTGCAACCCGGCCCGTTCGCGTCGCGCGCGGCGATACCGCCAGCCGGCGCCTCGGCCGCCGCGTCACCCGGCGCCGATGCGCGCATTTTCCGCCGTTCGCAGGCGGCAGGTGGGGACGGAATCTATCAAGCGTTCAAATTTGCCTTTCGACCATATTGACGTCGGGCGCGGCTGCCGTGATACCGTGCCGGCAAGATCAAAAAGCGTCGAACGATGATCGCTCATCGGATGAGATGCGGTCCGGAGGATTGCCGGGGGCGGTTCGAGCTCCCCTCGGCGAACAGCGAGGGTTTGAAGCGCGATCATGGACACCGTCTCCGACGTGCCCTACATCGTTGAAGCGCGTGGTCTCACCAAGGAATTCAAAGGTTTCGCGGCGGTCAAAGACGTCGACCTGAGAATTCGGCGCCACACCATTCACGCCCTGATCGGGCCGAACGGTGCCGGCAAGACCACCTGCTTCAACCTGATAACCAAATTCCTGGAGCCGACGCGCGGCACCATCCGGCTGAACGGGCGGGACATCACCCGCGCGCAGCCCGCCGACGTGGCGCGGCTCGGCATGGTGCGCTCGTTCCAGATCTCCGCGACGTTCGGCCATCTGAGCGTGCTGGAAAATGTGCGGGTGGCGCTGCAGCGCCCGCTCGGCACGTCGTTCCACTTCTGGTCCTCCGAGACGTCGCTCGACGTGCTGAACGACCGGGCCATGCTGCTGCTCGAAGAGGTCGGGCTGTCCTCTTATGCGCAGAACCTGGCGGTCGAGCTGCCGTACGGCCGCAAGCGGGCACTGGAGATCGCGACCACTTTGGCGCTCGATCCGGAAATGCTGCTGCTCGACGAGCCGACCTCCGGAATGGGGCGCGAGGACATCGCCCGCACCTCGGACCTGATCCGGCGCGTCTCGGAAAACCGCACCATCCTGATGGTCGAGCATAATCTCTCGGTGGTCGCGAACCTCTCCGACACGATCACCGTTCTGGCCCGCGGCGAGATCCTCACGGAGGGTCCCTACGCCGAGGTGTCGAAGAACCCGCAAGTCATCGAGGCCTATATGGGAACGGGGCACGGTCATGGCTGATGCGCTGCTCAGCGTGAGCGACCTGCACGGCCATTATGGCGAAAGCCATGTCCTGCACGGCATGACGTTCGAGGTGAAGGCCGGCGAAGTGGTCACCCTGCTCGGGCGCAACGGCGCCGGCAAGACCACCACCATGCGGGCGATCATGGGCCTGCTGCAGAAGCGGGCCGGCTCGATCCGGTATGAAGGCAAGGAGACGGTGGCGCTGGCACCGAACCAGATCGCGCGGCTCGGGATCGCCTATTGCCCCGAAGAGCGCGGCATTTTCGCCAGCCTCAACGTGCGGGAAAATCTCCTTCTGCCGCCGGTGGTGAAGCCGGGCGGCCTGTCGCTCGACGAGGTCCACGCTTTGTTCCCGCGCCTGGAAGAGCGGCGCTACAGCCAGGGCACCAAGCTGTCGGGCGGCGAGCAGCAGATGCTCGCGATCGCGCGCATTCTGCGAACCGGGGCGAAACTCCTGCTGCTCGACGAACCCACCGAAGGCCTCGCCCCGGTGATCGTCCAGCACATCGGGGCGATCATCCGGACGCTGAAGACCAAGGGTTTCACCGTGCTGCTCGTCGAGCAGAACTTCCATTTCGCCTCCACCGTGGCCGACCGCCATTACGTGGTCGAGCACGGTCGCGTGGTGGACATGGTGGAGAACGACAAGATCGCGGAGAACGCGGCGCGTCTTGAAACACTCCTCGGTGTCTGAGCCGAGGCTTTCGTGACATCGCGGCCGGCCGCGCCGGCAGGAGGAAACACATGCGTTTCGCAGCCATGCTCATGGCGGCAGCCAGCGTCTTCGCTGTCACCGCCGCCAACGCCCAATCGCCCGTCAAGGTGAAGATCGGCGTGCTCAACGACATGTCGAGCCTGTATTCGGACCTGTCCGGACCCGGCTCGGTGTGGGCCGCCAAGAAGGCCGTCGAGGATTTCGGCGCTGCGGCGAAAGGCCTGCAGGTCGAAGTGATCGCCGCCGACCATCAGAACAAGGCCGATGTCGGCACCTCCGTCGCCCGTCAATGGTATGACGTCGAGGGCGTCGACATGATCGTCGACACGCCGAATTCCGGCGTCGCCCTCGCGGTGAACACCGTGACGCGCGAAAAGAACAAGGTGTTCATCAATTCCGGCGCGGCGACCTCGGATCTGACCGGCAAGGCCTGCTCGCCCAACACGGTCCATTGGACCTACGACACCTGGGCGCTCGCCAACGGTACCGGCAAGGCGGTGACCAAGAATGGCGGCGACACCTGGTTCTTCCTCACCGCGGACTATGCGTTCGGCCACGCGCTCGAACGCGACACGTCGGAAGTGGTGAAGGCGAACGGCGGCAAAGTGGTCGGCACGGTCCGCGTGCCGCTCAACACGTCGGACTTCTCGTCCTTCCTGCTTCAGGCGCAGGGCTCCAAGGCCAAGATCATCGGTCTCGCCAATGCCGGCGGCGACACGATCAACTCGATCAAGCAGGCCTCGGAATACGGCATCACATCGAGCGGCCAGAAGCTCGCCGGGCTGCTGATCTTCCTGACCGACATCAATTCGATCGGCCTGAAGACCGCGCAGGGGCTGAACCTGACCTCCGCCTGGTACTGGGACATGACGGACGCCAACCGCGCCTTCGCCAAGGAATTCTCGGCGGCGAACGGCGGCAAGTATCCGACCATGGTGCAGGCCGGCGTCTATTCCGGCGTGACGCATTACCTGAAGTCGGTCGCGGCGCTGAAGTCCGCCAAGGACGGCGCGGCCGTGGTCGCCGAAATGAAGAAGATGCCCACCGACGACAAGCTGTTCGGCAAGGGCGAGGTCCGCGCGGACGGACGCCAGATCCATCCGATGTTCCTGTTCGAGGTCAAGAAGCCCTCCGAATCCAAGGGGCCCTACGACTTCTACACCCTGAAGGCGACCATCCCCGCGAACGAGGCGTTCCGCCCGATCGGCGAGGGTGACTGCCCGCTGGTCAAGAAGACCTGATCCCACCGGGTCCGGCCGGGGCGCGCCCGGCCGGACCCGCCTTTTCTCTCAGAGACACGGCTGCCATGTTCGAGCTCCTGGGCATTTCGCCACCGGCCTTGTTCGGCCAGCTTCTGCTGGGCCTCATCAACGGCGCGTTCTACGCCATGCTGAGCCTCGGGCTGGCGGTCATATTCGGGCTGCTCAACGTCATCAATTTCACCCACGGCGCGCAATATATGATGGGCGCGTTCGGCGCCTGGATGCTGCTGAACTATGCCGGCATTCCGTTCTGGGGCGCGCTGATCCTCTCGCCCATCGTGGTCGCCGCGATCGGCATGGTGATCGAGCGGACCCTGCTGCGGCGGCTCTACCATCTCGACCATCTCTACGGCCTGCTGCTCACCTTCGGCCTCGCGCTGATCATCGAGGGCCTGTTCCGGCGGCAATACGGCGCCTCCGGCCTGCCCTACAACAATCCCCTGCCGGGCGGCACCAATCTCGGCTTCATGTTCCTGCCGAATTATCGCGGCTTCATCGTCGTCGCCTCACTTGTGGTGTGCTTCGCCACCTGGTTCGTGATCGAGCGCACCAAGCTCGGCTCCTATCTGCGCGCCGCGACCGAGAAGCCGGACCTGGTGCAGGCGTTCGGGATCGACGTGCCGCGCATGATCACCCTCACCTACGGCTTCGGCGTCGGCCTCGCCGCGCTCGCCGGGGTGCTCGCCGCCCCCGCCTATCAGGTGAGCCCGACCATGGGCTCGAACCTCATCATCGTGGTGTTCGCCGTGGTGGTGATCGGCGGCATGGGATCGATCATGGGCGCGATCGTCACCGGCTTCGGGCTCGGCGTCGTCGAGGGCCTCACCAAGGTCTTCTATCCCGAGGCGTCCTCAACCGTGATCTTCGTCATCATGGCCATCGTGCTCATGGTGAAGCCCGCCGGCCTGTTCGGCACGGCCAAGTGAACTCCGCGAAATGAGAAGGGCGACACCATGACAAGCGCCACGTCCCCCATGGCCGCCCCCCGGGAAGGCTACTCGCCGCTCCGCCTCCTCATCGCCCTGGTGGTGCTGGCGGCGCTGATCGCGGCCCCGTTCCTGGTCTATCCCATCTTCCTCATGAAGGTGCTGTGCTTCGCGCTGTTCGCCTGCGCCTTCAACCTCCTGCTCGGCTATGCCGGGCTGCTCTCCTTCGGCCACGCGATGTTCTTCGGCGGCGCCGCTTATATCAGCGCGCACACCGTCAAGGTGCTCGGCTTCACGCCCGAGATCGGCATCATCGCCGGCACCCTCTCCGCCGCGCTGCTCGGCCTCGTCACCGGGCTCCTCGCGATCCGCCGGCTCGGCATTTATTTCGCCATGGTGACGCTGGCCCTGGCGCAGATGTTCTTCTTCTTCTGCCTCCAGGCGCCGTTCACCGGCGGCGAGGACGGGCTCCAGGCGGTGCCGCGCCGCGCCTTTTTCGGCATCATCGACATCACCAAGGACGTGAACCTCTATTACGTCGTGCTCGCCATCTTCGTGATCGGCTTCGCGATCATCTACCGGGCGGTGCATTCGCCGTTCGGGCAGGTGCTGAAGGCGATTCGCGAGAACGAGCCGCGCGCGGTCTCGCTCGGCTATCGGGTGAACCAGTACAAGCTGCTGGCCTTCGTCCTGTCGGCGGCGCTGGCGGGTCTCGCCGGCGCGACGAAATCGATCGTGTTCCAGCTCGCCTCGCTCACCGACGTCGCCTGGCAGATGTCCGGCGAGGTGATCCTGATGACCCTGGTCGGCGGCATGGGCACCATGCTCGGCCCGATCGTCGGCGCGGCGATCATCGTCACGATGCAGAATTATCTCGCCTCGCTCGGCGAATGGGTGCTGGTCATCCAGGGCGTGATCTTTGTCCTCGCCGTCTCGCTGTTCCGCCGCGGCGTGGTCGGCGAAGTCCTCGCCTTCGTCCAGGCGCGCAAGGAAAAGGCGGCGGCGCGCGACGCCGCGCCCTGATCCTTCCTCCCCGACCCGCGCCCGCCGACCCGGCGCGGCGCGCCTGTGCGGCACGCACGGAGACGGCCATGTCCGGCGAGACCGAAGCGGAACGTGAAGGTGTGGCGGAGCGCGCGGATCTGGCGGAGCGCGGCCCGGCCCCGCTGATGGCCGGATTCCGGCTCGTCGACGTCGCCGTCGGCGGCCTCACCCTGCGCGCCGCGATCGCCGGCGACGGCCCGCCCCTCCTTCTGCTGCACGGCCACCCCCAGACCCATGTCACGTGGCGCAAGATCGCGCCCGCGCTCGCCCGCCGCTTCACCGTGGTGGCGGCGGATCTGCGCGGCTATGGCGACAGTTCCAAGCCCGCCGGCGGCCCCGACCACATCGCTTATTCCAAGCGCGAAATGGCCAAGGACCAGGTGGCCCTGATGGCCCGGCTGGGGTTCGACCGTTTCGCTCTGGTCGGGCACGACCGCGGCGGGCGGGTGGCGCACCGGCTCGCGCTCGATTGGCCGGAGGCGGTGGAAAAGCTCTGCGTCATCGACATCGCGCCCACCGCGACCATGTATGCGATGACCGACAAGGCGTTCGCGACCCGCTATTTCTGGTGGTTCTTCCTGATCCAGCCTTATCCCCTGCCGGAGCGCATGATCGGCGCGGACCCGGATTATTTCCTGCGCCATCACCTCGCTGGACAGACCCGCACCCCCGGGGCGACCGAGCCGGAGGCGTTCGCCGAATATCTGCGCTGCTATCTCGATCCGGCGGCGCGCCACGCCATCTGCGAGGATTATCGCGCCGCCGCCGGCATCGACCTCGTCCACGACGCAGCCGACCGCGAGACCCGGATCGCCGCGCCTTTGCTCGCTTTGTGGGGGGCAAAGGGCGTGGTCGGCGATCTCTACGACGTGCTCGAAACCTGGCGCGAAAAGGCCCGCGACGTGCGCGGGCACGCCCTCGATTGCGGCCATCTGGTCCAGGAAGAGCGGCCCGAGGAGACTTTGGCGGCGCTGCTGGCCTTCCTCTGATCAGATCGGACCGTCGAAGGCCGTCTGCACCGCCTCCGGGCTGCTAATGCCATTGGCGAGCAGGACCTGGAGCAGCACCCGCGCCTTGGCCGGATTCGCGAAGCCCGCGGCGGCGAAGCCGCAGGCGTCGTCCGCCACCTCGATGTTGCGCATCACCGGTCCTGAGCCCGTCCGGCTGGCCCGCACCACGGCGACCCCCTGCATAACGGCGTCCGCCAGCGCCGCGATCGCGTCCCGGGACGCATTGCCGTCGCCCACGCCGGCGAGCACGATGCCTTTCGCGCCGGCCGCGACGGCGGCGCGGACGTCGGTCGCGTCCATGCCCGCATGGGCATAGATGATCGCGACGCGCGGCAGCGGCGGGGCGGGCGGCAGTTTGTAGGCCGGCGCGCGCGGCCCCGCGGGGCGGAAGAACACGACGCCGTTGGGCGAGACGAAGCCGGCGGGTCCGAAATTCGGCGAGCGGAAGGCCTGAACCTCGGTCGTGCTGGTCTTGGTCACGTCCCGCGCCCCGTGGATCGTGTCGTTCAGCACCACGAGGGGGCCACGCCCGGCCGCCTCGGGCGACAGCGCGACCAGGACCGCTTCGAGCAGATTGAGCGGGCCGTCCGCGCTCATCGCCGTCGCCGGGCGCATCGCGCCGACCAGGACCACCGGCTTCGAAGTGCCGACGATCAGATCCAGGAAGAACGCAGTCTCCTCCATCGTATCGGTGCCGTGGGTCACGACAATCCCGTCGACGTCGCCGTCGACATCGCCCTGGGCGGCGAGCGCGTCGATGCGCTCTGCCAGCTTGAACCAGACCGCCTCGTTCATGTCCTGGCTGCCGATCGCGGCAATCTGCTCCGTGCCGATCCGGGCCAGCGTTTCGAGCCCCGGCACGGCCGCCACCAGCTGCGCGGCCGAAATCTGGCCGGCATTGTATCCGGCGTGCGAGCGGGCATCGGCCGCGCCCGCAATGGTGCCACCGGTGGCCAGAATGACGATGCGCGGCAAGGCGGCGGCTCCGAGGGGCGTGAGGAGAAGGGCAGGACCGGCGAGACCGCCGGTCACGGCGATGGCGAAACCATGCCGCAGGCGAAGCGGTCGGTGCAAGCAAAGTGATGCCATGCGGGGAACTCGCTGCAGTCGAAGGGGTTTTTACCCGTCTCGCAAGAGCCGGTCCGCGGCCGGATCCGGGTTGGCCTCGCGCAATGGCGCCGCCTTGACGTTACGCGCCCGCGGCCGGACCATGCGGCCAGCTCAAAAGACAGGCAATTCATGTTTGATTCCATGAAGATCGAGCGTCGACTCGCCAAATCGGACTTCAAGGCGCTGGAGCCGAAGCTCCATGAGGACCTGCTCGATCGGCAGGCCGAGTTGATCGCCGGCCGCGCCCGCAGCATCCTTGTCCTTGTGAACGGCGCCGACGGGGCCGGCAAGGGTGCGGTGCTGAATCAGCTCTATGGCTGGCTCGACGTCCGCAAGCTGCGGACCCTCACCTATGGCGCGCCGACCGACGAGGAGCGCGCCCGCCCGGGCATTTGGCGCTATTGGCGCGACATGCCGGCGGCGGGCGAGATCGGCATCGTGCTCGGCTCCTGGTATCACGACGTGCTCGCAGACCATGTTTTGAACGGCGAGACCGACGCGCTCTTCACCCAGCGGCTCGATGAGATCCGACGGTTGGAAGCGATGCTCAGGCGCGAGGGCGTCTTCCTCCTCAAGCTCTGGCTCTATCTGGAGCCGCAAGAGGCGCTGGCGCGGTTGAAAGCTTTGAAGCGCAACCCGTTCGACCGGCCGCTGGTGCGCGAATGGTCGGCGATCAAGAGCAAAAAGCAGCGGCGCCATTTGGAGGAATCGGCCGTGGAGGCGTTCCGGCTCACCTCGACGCCCGAGGCGCCGTGGATCGTCGTCCCCTCGGAGGACGGGCGCTTTCGGGACGCCATGGTGGGCGGCGCACTCCTCGAAACCCTCGGACGCGCCATCGCCTCGCAGCCGCGGGCGGGCGCCGAAGCCGACGCGTCCGCGGGCGCGGCTCCACCGCGCGAGACGGAGACGGACGAGACCATCGCGTCCCTGCTGCCAAAGGCCAGCATCCTGTCCACGGTCGATCTTACGCGCACCCTGGAGGAAGAGGACTACCGCGCGGAGCTGGAGACCCAGCAGACCCGCATCAGCCGCCTTACCCAGTCCAGCGCCTTCCAGCGCCGGGGACTGGTCTGCGTATTCGAAGGCAGCGACGCCGCCGGCAAGAGCAGCACCATCATGCGCCTGCGGCAGGCGCTCGACCCGCGCTGCTTCCGCGTCCATCCGATCGCCGCGCCGACCGACGAAGAGCGGGCGCGGCCCTATCTCTGGCGGTTCTGGCGCTCCGTCCCCGCCCGCGGGCACATCGCCGTGTTCGACCGGTCCTGGTATGGACGGGTGCTCGTGGAGCGGGTGGAAAAGCTGGCGCAGCCGGAGGATTGGGGCCGCGCCTATGACGAAATCAACGATTTCGAACACCGCCTCGACGAAGCCGGCTACATCGTCGTGAAATTCTGGCTCGCGATCAGCCAGGAGGAGCAGGCACGCCGCTTCGAGGCGCGTGAGCGCGTGGCCTACAAGAGGTTCAAGCTGACCCCGGAAGACTGGCGCAATCGCGAGAAATGGCCGCTCTATGAAGAGGCCGTCACCGATATGGTCGACCGAACCAGCACCTTCTATGCGCCCTGGACCTTGGTCTCGGCCGAGGACAAGAGATGGTGCCGGGTGGCGGTGCTCTCCACCATCGCCGATCGGCTCGACGCCGCGCTGAAGTGAATCCGGAGCGCGCGGCGGGTCCGCGTGTCCCTCTTTCTCCCGCTTGCAACCCCTCTGCGCCACGCTAAGGTGCAGCCCCCGCATCGCCGGAGGCGTCCGCCCGAGGCCGCGCAGGACAAGCGCGGCGCGGCCCGCGCGACCGGACGGAGAGACCCATGCCACGCTACCGGATTGCGACGATTCCCGGGGACGGGATCGGCATGGAGGTGGTGCCGGAGGGAATCCGGGTTCTGGAGGCGGTGGGCCGGCGCTTCGACATCGAATTCCAATGGGATCATTTCGACTGGAGCTGCGCCCATTACCGCACCCATGGCGAGATGATGCCGGATGACGGCCTCGCGCGCATCCGCCACCACGATGCGATCTTTCTCGGCGCGGTCGGCTTTCCCGGCGTGCCGGACCACGTGTCGCTCTGGGGCCTGCTCATCCCGATCCGCCGGCAGTTCCGGCAATATATTGCGTTGCGCCCGGTGCGGCTGCTGCGCGGCATGACTAGCCCGCTGGCGGGGCGCACCGCCAAGGACATCGATTTCTACGTCGTGCGGGAGAACAACGAGGGCGAATATTCCGAGGTCGGTGGACGGCTGTTCCGCGGCACCGAACGCGAGATGGCGATGCAGGAGGCGGTGTTCACCCGGACCGGCACCGACGCCGTCATGCGCTACGCCTTCGAACTGGCGCGCAAGCGGCCCCGCAAGCACGTCACCTCGGCCACCAAGTCGAACGGCATCGTCCATACCATGCCGTTCTGGGACGAACGGTTCGCGTCGGTCAAGCAGGCCTATCCGGACGTCTCGGCGGACCAGTATCACATCGACATTCTCGCCGCGCATTTCGTGATGAATCCCGACCGGTTCGACGTGGTCGTGGCCTCCAATCTGTTCGGCGACATCCTGTCGGACCTCGGTCCTGCGGTGGCCGGCTCGCTCGGCATCGCGCCCGGCGCCAACATCAATCCGGAGCGCGAATTCCCCTCCATGTTCGAGCCGGTCCACGGCTCCGCGCCGGACATTGCCGGCCAGGGCATCGCCAATCCGATCGGCCAGATCTGGTCGGGCGCCATGATGCTGGAGCATCTCGGCCACGCAGACGCCGCCAAAGCGGTGGTCGATGCGATCGAAACCGTGCTCGGCGATCCCGCTTCGTGCACCCGCGATCTCGGTGGAACGGCGAGCACGCGGGAGTGCGGCGCCGCGATCGCCATCGCGGCCGCCGCGTGACGCGACCCGCCGTGGCCTGAAAAGCCGGCGCGCTCATGATCGTCACCCGGCTCGCCGGCGGACTCGGCAATCAGATGTTCCAATATGCCGCCGGGCGTGCCCTCGCTTTGCGGCGGGGAACCGAGCTGCGGCTCGACCTCTCCGGCCTCGATGCGCCGGGCGCGCGCGCCTATGGCCTTGGCGCCTTCCGACTGACGGCCCCGGCGGCGGCGGCCGGCGATCTGCCCCCCGCACGACGGTCCTGGGCCGATCGCCTTCTGGGCCGGCCCCGGAGGCGGCTGGTCGAGGCCTCGCTGCGCTTCGATCCTGCGGTGATCGCGGCCCCCGATGGCACCTGTCTCGACGGCTATTGGCAGAGCGAACGCTATTTTCTCGACCAGGACGCGCCGATCCGCGCCGACTTCACCCTGCGCGCGCCCCCCGACGAAGCCAATGCCGCGCTCCTCGACCGGATCGCCGGCACGACCGGCATCTGCGTCCATGTGCGGCGCGGCGACTATGCCGCCGATCCGCAGGTGCGGGCGGTTCACGGCACCTGCGGCCCCGATTATTACCGCGCCGCGCTCGGCCTTTTGATCGACCGGCTCGGCGGCGATCTCACCGCCTTCGTGTTTTCGGACGATCCCGACTGGACGCGCGCGCACATCGCGCTGCCGGTCCCGACGGTCTATGTCACGCACAATGCCGCCGACCGGCCGCACGAGGACCTGCGGCTGATGCAGGCCTGCCGGCATCATGTGATCGCGAACAGCACCCTGTCCTGGTGGGGCGCATGGCTGGGGGAAAAGCCGGGCACTCTCGCGGTCGCGCCGACGCGCTGGTTCGCATCGCCCGACCGCGACGCCCGCGACATCGTCCCGGAGCGCTGGCTCAGGATCTGAACAGCGCGTGGCGGATCGGCCGCCAGACCTCGCGCAGGCGGTCCGGGACGAAATCCGCGAGCCGCCGCCGCTCGCTGCGCGGCGGGTGGGCGAACAGCGTCTTGAAATAGGCCGCGACGGCCGGCGACGGCGCGCCGAGCCGTCCGATCTGCCGGGCACTGCGGATCCGGTTCGCCCGCAGCGTCCGCCACCAGAACACCGCCACGTCGGGATCATCGGCGAGCTGGTCGAGCGCCTTCTCGAACATCAGCAGCGCCTCGCGGGCCTGGAGGGCGGTGTCGTGGCGCAACGTCGCCGAAATCTGGTGCGGCCCGTTCGAGGTGACCACGAGCGGCTCGGCGGCGAAGGCGACGCGGGGATTCTGGCGCAGCGCCCGCATGTAGAAATCGACGTCCACGAGCCAGCGCAGGCGCGGGTCGTAGTCCAGGGCCAGCGCGCGCCGGTAGATCGTCGCGCTCGGCCCGCCCACGACATTGCCGAGCAGCAGGCGCTCGGGCCGGCGCTTCAGATCGGCGAGCTGCGCGGCATCGGCGGCATGGACCCATTCCCGCCCGCCGGGCAGATCCTCCACCCGGCTCGCGCAGAAGCCGAAGGCGCAGTCCGGATGGGCCTGCATGAGCGCGACGAAGCGGCCGAGGGCGTCGGCATGGGCGAACCGGTCGTCCTGGTGCAGCAGCTTGACCAGCGGGGCGCGCGCGCTCGCCACCGCCTCGTTCCAGTTTCGCGGCGCGCCCAGGGCATGGGGATTGCGGAAATAATGCATCCGGCCACCGAAATCATAGGACCGGATCAGGTCCTCGACGGCGGCGTCCGGGGTGTCGTCGGCGACGATCACCTCATAATCCGTGAAGCGCTGCATCACGACCGAATCGAGCGCCTTTTCGAGCAAGGCGATCTCGCGATAGGCCGGAATGCAGATCGAAACGGCAAGCAAAGCAGGGGCCCCTACAAATCCGAAAGCGCCATTCTCGCGGCCCGGCGCCGCGCGATCAAGGCGGGCGATCCCGCCCTTTCGGGCGCTATTCCCGGGCCGCGCGCGCCAGCAGATCGTGCCAGCGGGCGAGCGCGATGCGCCGGTCGAACCGCGCGTCGAACGCCGTCCGCGCCGCCGCCCCCATCTTGAGACACAGATCGGGCTGCAAGGCGAGCCGGGAAATCGCGGCGGCGAGCGCCGCACCGTCGCCGGCGGCGACCGTCAGCCCGCAGGCATGCCGGGCCAGAAGCCGGGCGATCTCCCCGTCCGGCGCGCCGATGAACACAGTCGGCCGGCCGGCCGCGGCGATGCCGTAGAATTTGCTCGGGACGATGAGGCCTTCGAGTTCAGGGCGCAGCGAGACGAGGTGCACGTCCGGCACCGAGAGGCTCTGCGCCAGCCGCGCACGCGGCTGATAGGGCTGGAAGCGGGCGCAGGACAGGCCGCGCCGCGCCACCTCCGCCTTCAGACCGGCATGATGCGCACCGCCGCCGACGAACAGAAACCGCACCGCGCACGTCCCTCCCGCCGGCGACCCCAGCCGCTCCATCGCCTCCAAGAGCGTCTCGACCTCGTGCGCCCGGCCGAGATTGCCGGAATAGCCCACGACGAACGCCGCTTCGAGATCCCAGTCGCGGCGCAGCGGGTTCGCGCTGGGCGCCACGGGGTGGATCAGCGCCCCGTCCGCCCAGTTGGGCACGATCGCGATCCGCCCGGCCGGCACCCCCATGGCCGCGACCCGCGCCGCCATCCCCTCGCCCAGCACCACATTCTGCCGCGCCCCGCGCACGGAGCGGTCGCGCAGCCAACGCAGCGCCGCGAAGGCCGGCGCGGCGCCGCCCGCGCCCAGCCCCAGCGCCTGCGCGGTCTCCGGGAAGATGTCCTGGTGCCAGTTGACCAAACGTGCCCCGCGCAGCCGGCAGACCGGCCCCGCCATCACCGAGAGCATCGGCGGATCGGTCTTGGCGACCACCACGTCGCCGCGCCGCGCCGTGCGCCACAGCTGCCAGGCGGCCGAGACGTAGAAGGTCAGATAGTCCACCGCGCGGCCGGCCAACCCCGCGCGGCCGAAGCGGGACGTCCAGACCCGCGATACGGCGACGCCGTTGACGATCTCCCGCGGCGGGAGCGCGGCCGCGGCCGCGTCATAGCGCAGGCGGCTCGCGATCACCGCCACCGCCTCGCCCCGCGCCGCGAGGTCGAAGGCGAGGTCCGAGAGCATCTGGCTGGTCGCCGAATGGTCGGGATGGAAGAAGCGGTTGAGGAAGATCAGCGCCATCAGCGCCGGCATCCGGCCGGTTGCGGCATGCGGGTGCTCATCGGCCGCCGCGCGCCATTGCCATCTTGGCGTCGATCATCACCTCATAGGACATGCGCATCAACGCATAGAGATAGCCGGCTCTGCCGTCGAGAAAGCCCATCCTGAGGACATAGAGATAGACGAAGACGACCAGGGGGCGCGCCGGCATTCGGTAAAGCCAAGCCTTCAAAACCCTCCGGCGGGCCGCCGGGTCGCGCGTGAAGGCCAATCCCAGCGGCGGGAGGGAAACCGCTTGCTCCGCCATCAATCGGTGCGCCTCCATGGCAGAATAGCGGTTGTGCCGCTCGAACCACCAATCGATTCCCTTGGCGAAGGGGTGGTGAAGAATGTGCCCGGATAAGTGCACCACCTCGCCGTCGGCAATATAGTCCTCATTGATCTCCCGCTCGACACGGACGCGTCCGCGGCGGATCAAACGAGGAAACCAAGTGGGATAGCCGGAGGACCGGCGGAGCCAGCGATCAAATAAAATGTCTTTGCGGCGAACCCGTGCCATCGCGACACCGGCTCCCACCTCGGCGAGAAGCCCGTCGATTTCCTCTGCCAACTCTGGCGTCACCCGCTCGTCGGCGTCGAGCATGACCACCCAGTCATGACGGAAGGGCAGTGCGAGTCCGGCCATGCGTTGGTCCGCATAGTTCGTGAACGCGCGCTCGTGCACGGCGGCGCCCAAATCCTCAGCGAGGCGGCGGGTTTGATCCGTGCTGAGAGAATCGAGGACGTGAACGTCATCGCGCCACTTCAGCGAGCGGATGCAGTCGGCAATATTTGCTTCCTCGTTGTAGGTTAGGATCAAGACGGAGCAAGACATAACGACACCTTACCCTCGATGGCTTCAGCGTCGGCTTACAACACGGGCCGGATTGCCCGCGACGACGGTCGCCGCCGCCACGTCTTTCACGACCACTGCGCGGGCGCCCACGACCGCGCGCGTGCCGATTGTCACGCCAGGCCCCACGAACGCGTCCGCCGCCACCCAGGCGCCGGCCGCGATGCGAATTTCACCTGTCACAAGCGGAAAGGCGGGATCCCGGAAGTCGTGCGACGCCGCGCACAGATGCGCCCCCTGGCTGACGACGGCGTCGGCGCCCAGCGTCACGCGCACCACATTGTAGCAGACGACCCGCGGTCCGAGACAGGCATTGGAGCCGGCTTCGAGATTCCACGGCGCCCAGATGCGCGCAGTCGGATAGGAGTGAAACCCGGCCCCCACGCGGGCCCCGAACAGCCGCAGGATCTGCCGGCGCCATCCGTGGAAGAGGGTCGGAGACCAGCGATAGAGCGTGCCTTCAACCGCTGCCCATAGCAGCCGCGAGAGCTTGTTCCTCACGCCGGGAGGCGACACCTTCGACAATTTCGCCCGCTCGCTCACTCCGGCACCTCGAACGCCGTTAGAGCCCGCGCCGATCGGTCTGCATCATGCGGCTGATCGGATCAGGCTCTGGTTTCTAAAGTATCACACTGGCCGGCCTGTCACCGGCGCCGGCGCACCAGCGATAGACCGCGATCAGATCGCGCGCGGTCCGGTCCCAGGAAAAATCCGCCGCCATCCAGCGGCGCCCGCGCGCGCCCATTTCCGCCAGCGCCGCGGGCGGCATCCCCATCGCATCCTCCAGCGCGGCGACGAGCGGCGCAACGCCGTGATCGATCCACCAGCCGCAGCCGTGCTCCGCGAGGCCCGGCCAGGGCGCGCCCCTGGTGCAGACCACCGGCACGCCGCACGCCAATGCCTCGGCGACGACGAAACCGAAATTCTCGTTCAAGCTCGGCAGAACGAACACATCGGCCGCGGCATAGGCCGCAAGCTTGTCGGCGCCGTAGAGACCGTCCTCGAACGCGATCCGACGGGCGCCGAGCGCCTGCGCCTGGCGCCTCAATTCCTCCGCATGCCCGCGCTCCGACGGCCCGGTGATGCGCAGGTCCCAGTCGGGATGCCGATCCTCCACCTGCGCCCAGGCCGCGACAAGCCGGTCGAGGCCCTTCTTGGGATGCACCCGGCCCAGGCTGAGCAAGGTTCGGCGGGGTCCGGCGAGATAGGGTGCAGCCGGCGGCACGTCGATCCCGAGCGGCACGAGCGCAATGGGCGCAGCAATTCCGAAATCCCGTAGCTCCTCGAATTCCTGCGTGCTGGTGACATGCCAGCAGGCCGCACGCGAGAGAGCCGGTCCTTGCGCGAGCGCCCAGAACACCTGCTTCTTCCTCGAGGAAAAACGCAGCGCCGCCGGAGCGAGCATGCCGTGGGGGGAGACGACGAGCGGGCTTCGATGCCGGCGCGCGCTCCACCCCGCATAGAGATTGCAGGCGAGCCAGAGGCCGTGGGTGTGGAGCACGGTCCCCTCCCGCGCCAGGACGTCCACCGCCCGTGCGAGCCCCTGCGAGGCCGAAAGCCGCCGCAGCACCGGCAGATCGCCGAAATCTTGTGAAAATGTCTCGTATCGGACACCGGCGCGGTCGGCTCTTTCCGTCTCTCCGACGCTGAGGATCGCGACATCGAGCCCGCACGCCGCCTGCGCATCGGCCAGGCGGGTGACCGCAAGCGTGACCCCGGACGCGGCTGGCGTCAGCGCAGCAAGAATTTGGCCCACCGCCAGACGCGATGTCATGCATCGCCCTCCGGGCCAAGACAGGCCTCGAGTTCGCGGTGATAGCGCGCACCATAGGCGCTCCAGCTCAGAAGCGCGCGATCGCTCTCCGAGAGCGGCACGAGACCGCCGGGACGATCGGCCAAGGTGAGCGCGTCGTCGAGGGCGCGCGCGATCGCCTCGACCTCCGGCGCCGCCACGAAGATGCGGGCGGCGAGCCCCGGCGAGAGCGCGAGATCCGCGCCGCCCGTCCGATCGGTGCAGACGAGCGCGAGCCCGCTCGCCAGAGCCTGAACCTGAACCATCGCCAACCCTTCCTCACGGGAGGCCAGAGCGAACACCCGTGCCCGCGCATACTGCTCCTTGAGCGTCCATTGCGGCACCGGATCGACATGCTCGAAGCGTCGATCCGCGCGCGGGAACGGGACATCGCCGAGGGCGCCGACATGGAGAAGACCCACATCTCCGCGGCGCCGGACGGCGTCGACCAGCAGATCGACACCCTTGCGCTTGTTCCAGCCGCCGACGAACAAGACCCGCCGCGCTGGTACATCCGCACCCGGCTTCGCCGGCGGAAACTGGTCGAGATCGACCCCATAGGGATTGACGAAGAGTTTGGCGAGCAGATCGGGATCGCACGCCGCGAAGCTCTCCGCCACCTGGCGGGACGGAACGACGATCCGGTCAGCCAATGCATAGCCTTCCAGTTCGCGGCGAACGCCGAAATCGCTTGGAAGACCGCTCACGCCAGCTTGGCGCAGTATTTCGAGCTGAGAGCGGATATGGCGGCTGCCGCGCTCGAGCCAGACCTTCGCCCCGAAACGACGCTTCGCAAAGCGGGCCGCCTCCAGATAGAGGCCGGACATGCAGATGAAGGCGTCGCAGGGTTCCAGACGGGCAATGACCGCGGCGTTCAAGGCATGAACAAAAGCCCGTTCTTGAAGTCGCGGCAGCAGGCGCGGCGCCAGAATGTGCCATCCGACCGCCGGGGCAGCGAGTGTAGCGAGGCCGCGATAGCATCGTTCCGGCAATCCGAACCGCAGCGCCCGCTTCCGCGGCACGCAGGAATAGAACCGGACCTCCGCGCCCAGGCCGTCCAATTCGCGGGCCAGATCCAGCACGTGGAACCGGCCGAATGTGGCGATGCCGATTTTCATTCCCCAGCCCCCAGGCGACACGCCCCCGGCGAGAAGCGCCACGCCCCGAGGGCATGGGCTTGATCCGGTGCGCCCCGCTTACACTATCTTGGAGCCTGCCGCGGAGGCGTGGGCGAGAGCCGCGTTCTCCCAGGCAGAAGCACGAAATACTGGGCCAGAAAGGCGATCGGAAGCATCCGAATGAGCGACGTAAGGACCACACCGAGATCTGTGGGAAGCAAGGCCAAAGGCATGGCGACGCTGAAATAGACGATTAGGCCGCCCGGCCCCGCCCGGCCCACCCCCTCGAAAATGACCGCCTGCAGGATGCCGATGCAGAAGAAGCCCAAGAGCACCCCGGTCAAGCCCCCGACCAAATAGAGATAGGCCACCGGCCCCATGCCGACCGCCGTACGGCTGTCATACCAGCTTCCGCGAACATGCTGGTTGAACCAGACTCCGGTCGAATAGCTCGGCTTGTCCGGCCAGAAAGCCCGCGGCAGAAAGGCGAGGATGGGGGAGAGATAGATGGCCTCCGCCATCCATTCCGCGATCGTGGGATCGAGCCGGCCGGCATCGACATAGTCGATCGCCACTGCGGTCTGCCCGAGTACATCCAAACGAGAAGTGATCGAGAGCAGAACCGGCGTCTCCGCCCTCTGATATCGATCCCGTTCACCGTAGGATTTTTGAAGGACGTCGACCATCTCTGAAACGCTATCCGGCTGAACATTCGGATTGCGCCCGAGATAGGATCTGAACGGCTCAATGATGCTATAAGCAACAATCAAAGCCAAAATTCCATAAATTATGTATTGATATTTTATTCTTTTCAGTACGACAAATGCAGCTGCCGCAATGACAATGAACGGAACGGCAAGCTGAGATTTAAACCCGGAAAAGGCACCGACACAGACCATTACCGCGGCCATGACCAGGGTCATCGCCCCCATTGCGGCCGCCTTTCCGCCAGATTTTCGCAGCTGAAAATAACTTAAGGCCAAAAGGAACAGGGCAAAAGTTCCCGCCCCAATCGCCAAATTCAAAAACTCCATCGCAGATACGTTTTCTTCAATTCGTATTTTATTTGCCGAAAAACCAAATATTCCATTCTTTATAGAATATAAAACACCGAATATATAAATTAACTGAAGAAAAAATATAGAAATCATATTTGGATGCAAATTCTTGCGAATAAACTGAGATTGAATTAATGAATTCCTAAGTCCACTAGCTATTTTTGATCCAATATAATATCCACGCCACATCACAAAGCATGCGCCAAAGCAAATAAAAATACTATAAAGGAACGATTCATAGAAATCGTAAAACAGAAACATATAATCCATTCTGAATTTTTCATCGAATATCATTACAGATGACTGAAGTGTGTAACTTGCAAAAAATACAAAAAATGACGACAGGACTGCCGGAGATAATGCGGACAGACTGTCGCTACTTAAAATAAGCCGCCTAGATTCTAAATATAAATAAATCGAGAAAGCAGAACAGGCCAGATTAAGTTGAATTTCGGAGAATTTTTCGGCAAGAAAACATTGCGCGAAACAGAAAATGGCGGCGCCGATATAGACGACGCCCAGTGCGCCGACCACGAGGCGCCGGGAATCGGCAGGAAGATGCCGGGGGCTGCCCACGGAGATGGTCGTCACACCGCTTCCTCCCTTCCAGGGTGACCCGCCAGAGATGCAGCGTCGTCGCAACCACTAGGATGCAATGGCCGCCAGATGCCTTCATAGCGCATTGCCCCGCCCCCTCGCCAGATGTTGCCCTCCGGCAGAGAAGCCGGCCTCGAACTCAGGGCGAGGATCGCCGCTCGAGCAGTTCCGGAATCAATCGATCGAGATCGAAAGGGACGAAGCGCGTCCTGCGGAAGGTCATCGCAGCGCGAAGAAGGCGACGATCGCGCCAGATCTGCACGAGATCGGCTGGCGTCATGGTCTTGAAAATGGCAGCAAACGCCGCGATGAGGTCGGCCACCGGGGCCTCCCGCCTCAGGATACCACGACCCAGCTTGCGCACCGCGCGCTCGGCCTCCATCCGGACCCAACCATTGGCGAGCCGCCTCAGGCCTTGCTCCGGCCGAGCCTTCAGATAGGCCGTCGAGTTTGCGGTCCGCTCCAGCCACAGAAGCGCGGTCTCGGTTGCGGAATCTTGCTTCCCGTGAGATTCGCACACGAGCGTGCCCGGCGGCAGGATGACAGTATCGCCGTGCGCCGCGGTGATCGCGCCGATCACGAAGTCGGCCGACATCGTACTCCGCCAGATCGCGGGATCGCCCATGATCGCGGCCCGGCGCAGCAGGATCTGGGAGGGAGACCCCAGGAGCCAGCCGAAATAGAAGCACGCCTCCTGCACGTGCCGCGAGGTGAGCCGGTGCGGCCGTGTCGTGTGATAGAATTCCCACATCCGTCCATCCGCCTCGTTCTTGTAGAGCGGGCAGCCGAACACGATCGAGACCCCCTCGTCCACCGCCGCGGCGAAGGCGGCGAGGCCGCCGGGAAGAAGATAATCGTCGGCCTGGATGAACTTGATCCAGGGCCGGCGTGCCATGTGGAGTGCGGCGAGGTGGTTTTCCCACAGGCCGAGATTGCGGTCGTTCTCGCGCACGATCAGCCGCGGATCCGAATAGGCGGCGAGCCGCTCGATCGTGCCGTCGCGACCGTGATCGTCGAGAACGATGATCTCCCCCGCCCCGCTCGCCAAAGCGGAGTCCACCGCCCGCACGACCTTGTCGCGGTACCGGTAGGTCGGGATCAGGATCGAAATATCGGATTCGGCGATCACCATGCTCTATCCCCGCCCTCCCGTGTGCCGATCGACGGCCGCAAGGGCGCGCATCAGCCCGTCCGCGCTCTCGCGGTAGCTCCAGCGGGCGATGCGCGCGAGACTGTGCGCCCCGCAGCGGCGGCGATGGTCCGCATCCGCGAGAAGCGGGCGCAACGCCGCGGCGAGGCCGGCGAGATCGCGCGCGCGAAACGTTGCGCCGGTGACCCCGGTCTCGACCAGATCCGGAACGCACCCCACTTCGTCCGAGGCGACGATCGCGAGGCCGGCGCACATCGCCTCGTTGACGGCCAGCCCCCAGGGCTCGTTCTCCGCCGGCAGAACGAAAATGTCCGACACGCCGTAAATCGCCGGCAATGCGCTCTGATTGGCGAAGCCGTGGAAGACCACGTCCGCAATGCCGCTCTGCGCGACCAGAGCGCGCAGATCCGGCTCGGTCTCGCCCGATCCGACGAGCAGCACTTGCCCTGCGATCCCCTCCCGTTGCAGCCCGGCCATCGCCCGCACCAGATCCTCGGGCCGCTTGCGCGGCTCGAACTTCGCCGCAAAGAGCACGACCGGGAGATCGGGCTTGAGGCCGAGGCGCCGGCGCAGATCGGCCCGCTCCTCCGGCGCGAGGCGCGCGCCCGCCATGAAGCGCGCATTGTCCACCGCGAACGGCATGATGTGGATGCGCTCGGGCGGTACGCCCATCGCCCTGTAATAGAGCGCATTGGCGGTGCCGACCGCCAGCACGCCGTCGAAGGCCCGGTACCAGGCGCAAAGGACGGCGCGCCGCGCCTGCGACCGCCATCTGGGCCTGTGCAGCCCGAGATGCGTGTCCCCCCGCGCGAACACCGCCGTGCCGGAGGTCTTCGCTGCAGCGAGCGCGACATGATGCGCGGCTAGGTTGTGGCCGTGGATGATCACAGCATCGAAAGCGCCCCTCCGGATCGCCGGCCACAATTCCGGGCCGACCATGGAGAAGAAGCCGCCGACCTCCCGCCGCCTGGCGGCCTCGCCCATGAACCGCGCCTCATAGCCGGCGAGAAGGTCGACGTCCCAGGCCACAGGCTGCCCGAATCCGGCATCCCGCGCGCCGCGAAGCGAGACGTCGGAAAGGTATAGCGCCGTGACTGAGATGCGGTGTTTCGCGCCGAGATACGCATAGAGCGGGGCGAAATACTGGATTGGATGTGTGTTAACAAACGCCACCCGATAGGCCGGCGACGGCACATCGACGGGTCGCGGCGCGGGGCTCATCCGATCGCCTCGAGGAACCTGTCCTTGAAGGCGCCATAGCGAAAATGCGCCTGCCAGCGCGCGCGACCGGCGGCCCCCATCGCGACGAGCCGGTCCGGCGACGTGAGCAGCAAGCGAAGCCGGTCGGTCAGGTCGCCCGGCCGGTCGAGGTCGACATTATAGCCCGTGACACCGTCGAGATTGATCTCCTGGCCGGCATCCTGCCGGGAGGCGATGACCGGCACGCCATGGCGCATCGCCTCCGCATAAACGAGGCCGAACCCCTCGCCGCGGCTCGGCATCGCGAAGACGTGCGCTCCGTTCCAGATCCCGGGCATCTCCGCTTCAGGGACGAACCCCTTGATTTCAATCGCATCGCGGGCGGGCGAGGCGCGCACGAGGCGGTGCAGATCGGGCATGGCGGTCCCGTCGCCGACAATCACGAGGCGCGCATCCGGAACCGTGGAGATGAGAGCCGGCCATGCCGCCACCACTTCCTGATGGCCCTTATAGAAGGTCCCGCGGTCGACGCGGCCGACCATGAGGACGGTCGGCCGACCCGTAGCCCGGGCCGCCGGCACCGGGGCTGCCGCATCCTCTTCGGTCGCCAGCCAGCAGACGCGCGCGTTCGGCAGGGGCCCGTGAAGCTCCTCCACGCGGGCGAGCGTGTAATGAGAATTCACCAGAACCAAGTCTGCCCCGCGCAGCGCCCGCATCCGATCCGGAGGAAGAGGACACCACACCTCGACACCATGGATCCACACCGCATATGGCCGCCTAAAGCCGGGAATCCGCGCATGCGCGCGCGCGATTCCGATGGAATCATAGAGGAATGCCGCGTGGGTCAGAGCGGCGGCATAAGATCGGCCGACGAACCGCACTTTGCTCCCGCGGGCCGTGGTGGACGCCCGTCCGTCGATCCGAATCGGCGCGTCGTCGAGGAGGGACAGCAGGCTCACGTCGACCCCGTGCTGTGCCAGGGCCCGCGCGGTGGCGCGGGCGACGCGCGCAATGCCGCCTCGGCCAGCCGCCAAGACAGCCGCCCCGAGGAAAACGCGCTGGCCCGATCTGATGATCAACACCATCCCTCTCGTCCCGCCATGCAGGCGCCGGGCAGCGGCCGGCCCCATCTCGTTCCTGCGGCACGTCGCCGATGAGCAAGATTTTCCTTGAGGGCGCAATACCAGAGTGCCGATGACGGGTTGAAAATGGCGGCGGTGCTCGTTTGAGCCCTCCAGTCAAGGATGCGGTGCAAAGATGCCCCGAACCATCCTCGTGCATCCCCGAAAACATGCCGAGCCATCACGGCCGGCAGGAGGCGATCATCGCGGTCAAAGGTTTGCCTCCGAGCAGCAGCATGTCTCCCGACAATCCGCCGTTCGATAGGATCCAGGCCTTGATGTCATCGGGATAGAAGCCCCACAGAAACTGCGTTGCGTCGGAATTGACCACGGGCGCACCGTCCTGCCCAGGCTTCCAGGCCGTGTGGAAACCGAACAAAGCGCGCCACGTCACACAAATGCGATCACGCGGCATGATCCCGAGAATGAGCGTACAGGCCGACAGACAGGGCCCATCGACGACCACCCGGCGCCCGGCTTTACGCCATGACTTCATTTTCTGGATATAGGGGCCGATCTGGCCCCCTACATCGAATTCTATGCGCTCGACATCCGCGCCGATGGCCGGAGCGGTCAGGCACATCGCCAGAGCGAGCATCGCCGCCGTAGAAGCAACGCGCGCCCTTTGTGGCAGCTCAAGACTGTCCCTGCCGATCGCCGACCGAATACACCACACCGAGATCGCGCCAAGCCTCGATGATCGCGTCATGCCTCACCTGCTCTCCGAGGACCAGCATACGGACCGTGCCGAAAACGATCGCCACATCGAGAAGCAAAGAAATATTGTTCGCATACCAGATATCCAGAGCCGCCTTGTCGGTGGTGGAAATCCGCCGCCCCCCCTTGATCTGCGCCCAGCCCGTAAGGCCGGGCCGCACCTGGAGACGGCCGGCATGCTCGACCGTCTGGTCCGAAGAGAGCAAGGGGCGCGGGCCGACGAAGGACATTTCGCCCCTCAGAATGTTGACCAATTGCGGCAGCTCGTCGAGCCGTGTGCGGCGGAGGAAGGATCCGAGGCGTGAGGCGCGCTCTTCGTCGCTGCGGCGCCGGCCTTGGGCATCATAGGCGGCCGCCATCGTGCGGAACTTGAAGAGCTTGAACGGCCGCCCGTTCAAGCCCGGACGCTGCTGCCAGAACAGGACCGGAAGGCCGAGATCAAGCACCACGACGAGGGCGACGAGGAACATAACCGGCCATAGCAACATGAGGAGGATTGCGGCACCGACCCCGTCCATGACCCGCTTGAGCGCATGATAGGAGGGGCGTGGCGCATGAACGAGCAGCCGGAGATAAGACTCCGCGTCGCCATGGACTGCCCGCTCGACCAAGTGTGCCTCGCTCTCTGCAGCGGCTTTGTCGAGCGGAGGCACCAGCCGATCGGCGAGATATTCCACTTGCAGGGGCCGCTCGGCCTGAGCCCGGACCAAGGCGGCCCGCGCCTCGGGCGAGAGACTCTCCACCGTCCCGGCGACCAGCACGCAATCGACAGTCACGCCATGAATTTCCAATTGCCGCAAAGCCTCGTCCAAGGCTTCCGGCGTTCCGATGACGGGATATGACAGCACCGACAGGCCGACGCGCTCGCGCTCCGCGAGGAGGCCGGCAATCCGGATTCGTCCCTTAGCGAACTCCCCGACGCACTGCAGATAAAGTTCGGTGAAGCGGTTCAATCCAATGATCACGCCAGTCTGAGCGTGCGGGTGGTGGGGCATGGTCACCGCGTCGACGGCCCCGCGCCGCGCCCCCAACCAGGCCCGCAGACCCGAAAGCAGGAAGATGATCAGCATGCCCTGAATGATCGGCAACGAGCGCGCGACATCGTCGAGCCGGGTGCCGATGAAGCCGATGGTGACAGACGCGGCCACAATGATCACAGCGGCGGCAACGATGCGCAAATGATCCCCTGCCGACGCGAACTGCCAGGATGATCGGCTGATTCCGAGAGCGGGAAGAACGCCGCAAGAGACCAGCAGCGTTATCCCGATATAGGGCGCAAAGTTCGCCAGGCGATCCCAGCTGACGTCAAAATTATCTCTTAAAATCAAGGCACTTACGGTGCCCAGAGAAATCAGGAATAGATCGAGGGCAAGGGATCTGGCCGAACGCATGATCGCATAAACCCCACTTCCTCATACAATCCTAGCGGATGCGATTTCAGATCGCAACCGCTAATGGATTCCTTCGAATACTATCGGAAAGTGGGTGGCCCGATGGGACTATTCGCGGCCCGGAGACGGCCAATCGCCGACGCCGCCGTCAGGAAAAGTCGCGGTCCAGAGGCGGAGATCGCTCTGGCCTTTGGCGGGGCCGGGCCTCTTCCGTCGAGTCCGGCCAAACAATGTTGGGAGGGCGGGGCATGACGGGTCCTGCGGCGGCCGCGGCAGGGCGGCCGAGCGCCTGCGGAGAGCGGCGCGTGGTCCCGCCGTCGCCGCGCTCCAGCGGCCGGTCGCGCGACCGAAGGCGGCGGGCGGAATTTTCTTCGGGGGCTTCGACGAGGAAAGCGCAGGCCATCGCCATAACGCTCATTACCGCGCTGGTCCTCAAAGGGTAGTCGACCACAGAATGCGCCGCGAGGAGCAGCAGGAGCAGGATTGCGGCCCGCGCGAGCGACCCGTCAATGTCCTCTTGGCCCCAGGCGACGCGCGGGTTCCAAACCGTGAGCAACTTGAAAGCCAGCCAACCGGCCCAAGCGGCGACGAGGGCCGCGGAGAGCACGCCGCCCTCGAGCCAGAATTCGAGCAAATCATTGTGGGCGTGATTGACGAAAACGTTGGCGATCAGGTCCGCCGGCTGCTCGACGCCAGCATAGACCGGTACGAAGCTTCCGACACCGGTTCCAAACGGCAGGTTCGCCCAGGCCGCTTCGATCGTGGTGCGGGCATAGCGAAGGCGGCCGTCTTCGACCGGATCTGCCGCAAATCGCGCAATTATGCCGTGGAAGACGACCTGCGATGACAGCGCTCCGGCGGCGAGGACGACACTGAGGACCAATCGTGACGGCGTTAGCCACGCCCCGGCCTTCGGGCGAGCGAAAAAGAGGGCGGATGCACCTGCAATGGCGAAGACCGTCAGGCCCAGACCGGCGCGCGAACGGGTCATCAATTGGACGCATATCAGCACCGTCAGCACCGTCGCAGCGGCGATGAGCAGGACCAGGCCTTCGGTGGTCGGCCGACGCGCCTTGCGGCTTTGCTGGATGCGTCCGGCCGCATCCAGGGCCCAGGCCACTGCGAAGACGACCCCACTGTAAAGTAAGGCGGCGAAGTGGTTGCGGTTTGCGAAAAACCCCACGGGATCCGCGACATTGGTGAAGGCGAAGAAGCGCAGCGCGCTCGAGGGGCCTTGGGCGAGCTGCAGGAGGCCGAGAACGGCGCTGAAGAAAGCTGCCGCAAGAAAGACCAGGCTCAGGAGACGCCGCTCCGGATATGTGAGGAGGAGGGTGCCGAGAAACACTGCCAAAGGTGGCACCAGGCCGAGAAGGGCAAGCCAGGTCCCCGCCGGCGACAGGCTGATCGGCATCCATCCAAGGTCGTGTCCGGCAAGGCCGAACGCCTCGACGGCAGCGGCACGCCCCGGTAGCGCGCTCCAGATCGCCGGCGGCAGCGGCACGAGTTGGAGCAGCGGAAGAAAAAGAACCGCACCGACCAGCCAGAGCACGCACCGCCGGTCCTGTGATTTCGGCAGATCGCACAGGCGCCAGAGAGCGGTCACGAGAAGCGGCAAAGACAGAAACTGCAGAACGGTATCCGAGAGGAAGCCGCCCCGTGTCCCGCCGCCCAGCATCAAGCAGAGAATAAAGGTGACGGAGGCAAGATAAAAAAAGCCGCCATGCGCATGGGCAATGGCGGCTCCAAAAATCCGCGGCATCCGGGCTTCGGCGCTTCCCACGGCGCCAAGCTCGGGATCAGGGACTGACTTGCAGCGTATTGGTGAACGTCTTGCCGGGCGACTGCGTTCCCGCCACCACCAAGGCACCGATCGACAGGCCCCCGACCACCGTCGTGGTGACGATGGTGGCCGTGGTGAGCCCCGCAACCGTGGAACCGGGCAGCGTCGCCCCTACGATCGGTGCGACTTGCGCTTGGGCAAAGCTCTGACAGGGCGACTCGTCGGCGATCGTGACCACGGCACCAGGCACAACTTTCACTTCGCAGCCGTCCCCATACATGACGACCGCCGCCGAACCTGGAGCAGCCATCACGGCATCTCCCACATCGAGGGTCGCAACCCCTGGCAAGGACTGAAAGCCTTCCCCATGATTGATGGAGACTTCACCCGAGACGAGTTGGACTGTGGCGGCGAGCGCCGATCCGGCCGTCAGAACGGAGCAGGCAATCAAAAACGATGCCGCGGCGCGCATGGTGTTCCCCCACTGTTCCTAAGTTTAAAAGTACCACACGCGGCGAGGTGAGAAAAGCCAGCATCGCCCCGCTCAGCCCGAAAAGAGGAGAATATTTTTCCTGCGCAATCTCGACGGGTGCCGCGTGGCGCAATACCGCCATGTTTCAAGGCCAGAGACGGCGACGGCGACACGGCAGCGAATCCGGCCTCTGCACAAGCGAAAGTGGGGCGCATGATCGACTTGCACAGCCACATTCTCCCGGGGGTGGACGACGGAGCGGCCGATCTCTCCACCGCCGTCGCGATGGCGCGCGCCTATGTTGCCGACGGCGTAACGACTGTGGCCTGTACACCCCACATCTTGCCGGGACTTTACAACAATTCAGGTCCGGCGATCCGAGACGCCGTCCGCAGCCTGCAGTCCACCCTCGATTCCGAGGGCTTACCCTTGCAGCTCCTGTCCGGGGCCGACAACCACATCGTTCCCGACTTCGCCGCGGGCTTGAGGAGTGGCCGCCTCTTGGCCCTGGGCGATAGCCATTACGTGCTGGTCGAACCGCCGCACCATGTCGCCCCCCAGCGTCTCCCGGAATTTTTCTTTGAACTTCTGGTTGCAGGTTATACACCAATCCTGACACACCCGGAAAGGTTGTCGTGGATCGAAACGCAGTATGAGACCATTCGCAGCCTGATCCGGTCCGGCGTGTGGATGCAGGTCACCGCGGGCTCGCTCGCTGGCGCTTTCGGGCGGAGTGCGCGATACTGGGCGGAGAGAATGCTGGACGAAGGCGGGGTCCATATTCTTGCAACCGATGCGCACGACGTTCAACGCCGTCCGCCCGATCTTTCGAGGGGCCGCGAGCTGGCGGCCAGGCGGGTCGGGGACGAAGAGGCCAGCCTTCTGGTGTCCCGCCGCCCTCATTGGATCGTCAAGGATGAACCTGCCGCGAATGTTCCACTGCCTGCAGGGAGTGCTCCCCGCTCCGGGATGCAGGCGCGCCTGCTCGATGCGGAGACGAGCGGCCGGAGCGAGGAAGGTGCTGCTTCTCTGCGCCGTCTTGGCGCTCAGCGGTGGATTTCTCGCCGCCTGCGGCAATTCCTCGAATAGCCGGACCACCGAGGCCGCGAATGCGGATGCGCCGTCGGCCGGATCGAACACCATACCCGCCAACAGCTTCGCGCCGATCGACGCAGGGGCTTCCGAAACGGCCCCGCGCGCGCCGTCTCAACTCGCCTATCACATCGGCACGCTGGACGTGCTCGAAATCACGGTCTTCAAGGTGCCGGACCTGACGACCAGCGTCCAGGTCGCGCCGACCGGAACGATCAATCTGCCGCTGGTCGGCGAAATCAAGGCGGCCGGCCTGACGTCGCAGCAGCTCGAGCGCGAACTGACCCGGAAGCTCGGCGACAAATACTTGCAGAACCCGCAGGTCACGGTCTTCGTCAAGGAATATAACAGCCAGCGCGTGGTGGTCGAAGGCGCTGTGCGGCGCCCGGGCGTCTATCCTCTGAAGGGCGCAGGCACCCTGCTTCAGGTGATCGCCCAGGCGGAGGGCCTCGAGACCCGCGCCGACAGCCAGGTGATCGTCCTGCGGCAGGAGGGCGGCAGACGCTATGCGGCGCGCTTCGACCTCCAATCGATCAAGGACGGCCAATTGGAGGATCCCGAGATCAAGGCCGGCGACACGGTGGTGGTCGGCACATCGGCAATCAAGGAAGGATTCGAAAATCTGATGAGAGCCGTACCCGTGATCGGCCTCTTCACGCTCCTATGACCCTCGAACCCAGCTTTCCACCATGAACTTTCATGCATCGGACATGGACCAGCAGCCAGCCAAGGGGGCGCTCGCCGCGCCCATACAGACGGCACCCGCGAGGTCCCAGCCGTATCGCCCTTATGGCGATTACGGAGCGGGGATGGTCGATGACGCCCCGTCGTCCGGGCAGCAGATCCTGCGGTATGTGCGCATCCTTCTGAAGCGCAAATGGTTGATCCTCGCCATCACTCTGGCATTCGGCGTGATCGGGGCGGTCCGCACCATGATGGAAACCCCGCTTTATACGTCGAGCGTGCGGCTGCAAATCGACCGTAACGTCGCCAAGGTGGTCGAGGGCGGAAACGTCACCCCGGTTGAAGGCTTCGACTTCGATTTCCTGCGGACCCAGAACGAATTGCTGCAAAGCCGCGCAATCGCGGAACGCGTCGCTTCCGCCCTGAAGCTCGGCAACGATCCGGATTTCCTCTCCTCCCGCTCTTTCTCTCTTCTCGGCGGCATCGAAGGCCTGTTCTCGACGCCCCAGCCGGCCTCGACCCCGGACAAAGCCGCGCTCGAACGGGCGGCGGCCGGAAGGGTGCTGGCGAACCGGACCGTCCGGCCGGTGTCGGGCGCGCGGCTCGTGGACATTTCCTATACGGATCCGTCCCCGGTGCGCGCGCAACGCATTGCCGCGGCATTCGGCGACGCCTTCATCGCCTCGAACCTCGACAAACGTTTTCAAGCGAATGCCTATGCCAAGGCCTTCCTGGAAGATCAGGTCCGCCAAGTGAAGCTACGCCTGGAAGACTCCGAACAGCGGCTTCTGGAGTTTGCCCAAAAGCAACAAATCGTGGGGACGGCGACGGAAAAATCCTCCATCGCTGAAAGCAACTTCGCCGCCGCCAATGCTGCGCTCGGAATTCTGGTCTCCGAGCGCATCCGAAACGAGCAGCAATGGCGTCAGATCGAATCCTCCGGCACCATCAATCTTCCCCAGATTTTATCCAACACCGTCGTGGATGGGTTGCGCGCCCGGCGCAATGCCCTGGCCGTGGACTATCAGGAGAAGCTTGAGACCTACAAGCCGAGCTATCCGTCCATGGTGGAGATCAGCAATCGGATCAAGGAACTGGACCGGCAATTGGCGTCCGAGATCCAAGCGATCCGCAGCTCCTACAAGGCCGCCTACGAGGCCTCGGTGGCGCAGGAAAACGACATGAAAGCGCGGATCGAAGTTCTGCGCCGCGAGGTCCTGGACCTGCAAGAGCGCTCGATCCAGTACAACACTCTGAAGCGCGAAGTGGACACGAATCGCGATCTGTATGCGAGCCTGCTGCAACGTTGGAAGGAAGTGGACGTCGCGGGCGGAGCGGGAGTGAACAATGTTTTCGTTGTCGACAATGCGATCGTTCCGGGCGGCCCGTCTTCGCCGAACGTTCCTCGCGCATTGATGATCGCCCTCAGCCTCGGCCTGGTTGTCGGGGTTGCCGCCGCGGTCGGGCTCGACCATTTCGACGACAAGATCAGATCCGCCGAAGAACTCGAACGGGCATCCGGCCTGCCGACCCTCGGGATTCTTCCCAAGGTGCGCGGTGCTGTCGAGCCGATCGCGGCACTCAAAGACCCTCGATCCGCATTGTCGGAGGCCTATCGCTCGCTCTGTACTGCGCTTCAGTTCTCGACCGAAAACGGCCTCCCGAGCAATCTGGTGGTGACCAGCGCCGTCCCCGCCGAAGGCAAATCTCTGACCGCGATCGCCATCGCCCGCCATTTCGCGACTCTCGGCTTGAAGGTGCTTCTCATCGATGCGGATCTGAGAAATCCCAGCCTCCACATCAAGACCGGCCTCAGCAACACCGTGGGCTTCAGCAATTACCTGACGGGGGCCTGTACGCCCCCTGAGGCCATGCAGGGCACCGATCTTCCGAATCTGACATTCATGTCATCCGGCCCCCTCCCTCCCAACGCCGCCGACCTCCTGGGCGGAACGCGCGTCTTCTCGCTGCTCTCGGTCGGCCGCGAGGTGTTCGACTTGATCGTTCTGGATGGACCGCCGGTCATGGGGCTTGCCGATGCCCCCCTTCTCTCGAGCGCGGCGAGCGCGGTCGTGTTCATATCTGCGGCCGGCGAATCGCGCGCCGGCACCGTAAAGGGCGCGCTGCGCCGGCTGCAATTGTCGCGCAGTCCCCTCATCGGCACGGCTCTGACCAAATTCGACGCAAAGGCCCACGGCTACGGCTATGGCCATGGCTACGGCCATGCCTATGGCTATGGCGGGGCGAGCGCCTTCACCTATGGCGGCGCCGCAGGGGAGCCGCCCCCGGCTCAGCTTGGCGCAGATCGTCCGCGTGCGTGATGGAGCCCGGCGTCCTCAAGGTCGCGCTCGATTTGGCCCACATGCCCGCGCGTGTCCGGCTCGTGCGGCGCGGACCGCTGCCGGACGGCATCCCGCAGCTTCTTCGGGTCGCGACCGCCGATGGGGATGCGCTCGATGAGGCCGCGCGGACCTACGGCCGCACCCCAGAAGTGGTCCGGCACGCGGCCGACTTCTTCATCGAACAGGTTCTCTTCAGTCCAGACGCCGACAGTTACCGCGTGCTGGGATGCGAACGCGGGGCGACGCCCGGCGAGTTGCGCCAGAACATGGCGCTTCTGGTCCGCTGGCTCCATGCGGAACCCGACGGGGTTCGGGACCGATCGGTCTTCTTCCCGCGGGTGACGCTGGCCTGGAACGACCTCAAGACGCAGGATCGGCGTTCGGCCTACGACCTTGCGGCGCCCCCGGTCGCCCCAGCGCCGGTGCGCAAACGGGAGTCCGGCGGCAAAAAGCGGGTCGACGGCAAGTCTCGGAGCCGGAACGGCGGCACGGGTCACTCGCGCGGCCATACCGCGCAGCCGGGCTTCTGGACCCGACTCTGGCTGACCCTGTTCGGTCGGCGCTCAAACCGCAGAGGCTGAGGTGAGGCATTCCGCTCCGAAGACGGCGCGCCGCCACAGATCGACCGTCTTGCAGAGACTCTGGCGGCGGGTCGAGGATCGAAGCCGCACCCTTTGGAGCGTCCTTCGCGGCCGGTCTCTTCGGCCGCTGATCGGGCTCTTGCGCGCGCATCCCTGGCGCGCCGGAATACTCGGCGGCCTATGTGCTCTTCTGGTCTGGCAAATCGGCACGCGCAGCCTCCCCGCGGCGCTCGCGACCTCCGCTCCAACGGCCGCGTTGGCGCTGCGCCTGGACACCCCATCCGCCATGCTGGAAGTGACTGGCAGCGAAGTCGTCGCCCTCGTGCAGCCGCCCGACGAGGCGGCGAATCCGGCGGTGCCCGACCCGCAGACCCTGGCGCGGTTGAAAGACGAGGTGGCGCGCATTCTTCTCGCCGAGCCGCTCAGCGGCACCGCACGGCGCCTGCTCGGCGTCCTTACCCAGATCGAAGGCAACACGGCAGACACCGAACGGCTCATGATCGCAGCCGTGCGGCGGACGCTTCACGAAGCCCCGGCCGCGCTCTGGCTGATGGACCATTACCTGCGGACGAAGACCTTCAAAGACGCGGTTCGCTATGCCGACATCGTCGCGCGCACCTACCTCGAACTCATTCCGCTCGTCATGCCGCTTTTGGTGCGCGCCCTCGACGATCCGGAGGGCCGCGCCGCCGTCGGCGAGGAATTGGCGGCCAACCCACCGTGGCGTGCGTCCTTCTTCGCCTATCTCCCGCATTTCACGACCGACGCCACGACGCCCCTCGCCCTCGCGCAGGACCTCGCAAAGCACGGCTCTCCGCCGACAGAGACGGAGCTCGCGCCGTGGCTCAATCTCCTCCTCGCGAAGAAGCTCTACGATGTCGCCTATTACACATGGCTCCAGTTCCTGCCGCCGGATGAACTGGCCGCGGCAGGCTATCTCTTCAATGGGGATTTCGCTTTTCCTTTGACGAGTGTCGCCTTCAACTGGGTGCTTGGGCCGGGCTCGGGCGTGACGGTCGAAACGGTCCGCCAGCCGCTCGCGAACGGCGACCGCGGATTGTTTGTCGAGTTCGGGCAAGGGCGCGTCGAATTCGGCGAAGTCTATCAGGTGGTCTTGCTGCAGCCCGGCACCTACACTTTCAGCGGGCGGTACAAAGGCAACCCGCTCGGATCACGCGGCCTTCAGTGGCGTGTTCTGTGCTATGGGGAAGACAAGGTGCTGGCTGCGAGCCAGCTTTTCAACGCACCCGTTCCCGATTGGCGGAACTTTTCATTCACCTTCTCGGTCCCGAAAGCCGGATGCCGCGCCCAAAGGGTGCAACTGCATCTGCCCGCCCGCATCGCGTCCGAGCAGTTCATGTCCGGTGTCCTCTGGTACGGCGAGCTGAAGATCACCCGGACGCCGGAAAGGCGCTCATGAAGGCGCGTCGCGTGCGTGTCCGGGGGCAGCGATACGGAGGACGGACGACTGGGTGACACCCCGGGACATCCGAGCCGCAGCCCCCCGCTCTTGACCTTCTCCTCCCCTGCCGTCATGGCTGTCAGATCGTCGAGGGAGCCGCGTACATGGTTGAAAGGCCCAGGATTCTGGTCACGGGCGGGGCGGGATTTCTCGGCTCCCACCTGTGCGAAAGCCTACTCGCCGGCGGCGCGGAAATTCTCTGCCTTGACAATTTCTTCACCGGCCAGCGCGCCAACATCTTGCATCTTCTCGATCACAAGAATTTTGAGTTGATGCGGCACGACATCAGCCAACCCCTCTATGTGGAATGCGACGAGATCTATAATCTCGCGTGTCCCGCCTCGCCCGTTCATTATCAGTTCGATCCGGTCCAGACGACGAAGACGAGCGTGCTGGGGGCGATCAACGTGCTCGGCCTCGCCAAACGTCTGCACGCCAAGGTGCTCCAGGCCTCCACCTCCGAGGTCTATGGCGATCCTGCAATTCACCCGCAGCCGGAAAGCTATTGGGGCAATGTCAACCCGATCGGCAGCCGGGCCTGTTACGACGAGGGCAAGCGGTGCGCGGAGACGCTGTTCTTCGATTACTGGCGCCAGCACCGCGCGCGGATCAAAGTGGTGCGGATCTTCAACACGTACGGTCCCCGCATGAAGCTCAATGATGGGCGCGTCGTGTCGAACTTCATCGTCCAAGCCCTTCGCGGGGAGCCGATCACCATTTACGGCGACGGCAGCCAGACCCGCTCCTTCTGCTATGTCGACGATCTCGTGGCCGGGATCGCCCGCCTGATGGCGACCCCCGACGAGGTGACGGGACCTGTCAATCTCGGAAATCCAAGCGAATTCACGATTCTCGAATTGGCCGAGATGATCCTCACCATTACCGGCTCCAAATCGCAGATTCTGCGCAAGCCCCTGCCCGAGGACGATCCGAAGCAGCGCAAACCCGATATCGCCCTCGCGCGGCAAACCCTCGGCTGGGAGCCGACGGTGCCGCTGCGCGAAGGACTGATCCGCACCATCGCCTATTTCGACACCGAACTCGCCAGAGGCGCCGCGACGCAGTGATCGGGCCCCGGCCTCAGCCGCAGTTTGACACCGGCGGCAGCGGCCGTCCTGCCTGCCGCAGCAGCGCCGCCAGCGCGCGGGCCAGTTCGGTGCGGTGATACGGCTTGTTCGGCCGCGCGGGGCCGAAGGCCGCTCCGGCGTCCTCTTTGAAGCCCGAGACGAGAAGCACAGGAAGGTCGGGACCCGGACCCCGCAGCGTGGCGGCACGGTGCGGGGTCCGCTCTCGTTGCCGATCGAGAATCGGCGATGTCCAACCGAACGCGACGAAAAGGGGCGGCCAACGCCGGGCCGCCCCTCGATGCGATCGTTTTGTGGAGACGAAAACGGGTCCGATCGGAGGTCCCGGCCTCGTCGCCACGGCGCCTCACATGGCGGTCGCGCCGCCATCGACCCTGAGGCTCGAGCCGGTCACGAGCCGCGCAGCGGGCGAGGCGAGGTAGAGCACCGCACCGGCAACGTCTTCCGGCTGCAAGACCTCCTTCAAGGGGATGCTCGCCAGCGCCGCCTCGCGATAGGCGGGATCCTTGAAGAAAGGGGCGGTCATCGGCGTTTCGACCACGGTGGGGGCCACCGCATTGACCCGGATCGCATGCGGCGCGAGGTCGATGGCCATCGATTTGGTCATTCCCTCGATCGCGTGCTTGGTCATGGAATAGACCGTGCGGCGCGGTCCGCCGACATGGCCGACCTGGGACGAGATGTTGACGATCGAGCCGCCGCCGCCTTGCGCCACCATTGCGGCCGCAGCCGCCTGCGCCACCTTGAAGGCGGCACGGATATTGAGGGCGATCAGCATGTCGAGCGTCGCGTCGTCGACATCGAGGACGTACTGGAGCCGGTTCGTGCCGGCATTGTTGACCAGCACGTCGAGCCGCGGCAACGCCTTGATACGAGAGGGCAAAGCGTCACCCGTGACATCCTCGATCCAGGGCTCGATCGCGCCCGGCGCCTCCGCCGCGAGCGCCTCCAGATCGGCGGGGGTCCGGGACACTGCGATGACCCTGGCGCCCGCCCCCGCGAGCGCCAGGGCGCAGGCGCGCCCGATCCCCTTCCCCGCCCCTGTCACGAGGGCGGTGCGGCCATCGAGCACGCCGCTCATTTGATCGCCTGCGGATTGATCGGCGAGCCGGTGCCGCCCGTGATCACCAGCGGCGGGCCGCAGAACATGAACTCATAAACCCCGTCGGCAGCGCAGTCCTCGGCCAGTTCCTTCAGATAGAAGATCTCGCCCATGGTGAGGCCCATGGCCGGGATCACCACCCAGTGCCAGGGCTGGAACACTTCGGAGGTCTCGTTCGGCCGCACCTCGACACCCCACGTGTCGGAGCAGATGGCGGCGATTTCCTTCTCCTGCGACCAGTAGCAATTCTCGAACTTGACCCCGGGCGCGTCGCCGCCGGCATAGCCGCCCCACTCTCCGGTCTTCAGGCGCTGCTCCATCTGGCCGGTGCGGATGATGACGAAATCGCCCTTGCGGATCTCGACGCCCTGCGCCTTCGCCACCGCATCGAGCTCGTCGTTAGGAATGCCGTAGCCGTCTTCGAGATAGTCGACCTTCTTGTAGCGCGCGACGTCGAGGAGCACGCCGCGGCCGATCATCTTGTTGCGGGTGTGCTCGATGCCGTTCTTGTGCACGCCGCCGGAATCCACCAGCTTCGCCTCGAAGCCGTTATACATCTTGTCTTCGTAGAAGATGTGCCCGAGCGAATCCCAATGGGTCGCGGCCTGGACGGGCATGTTCAGGGCATCGTCCGCATAGCGGATCTTGTTGGTCTCGTCGAACCGCCCCGCAATCGCGTCGGTGCCGGTCGCGAGCATGGTGTGGATGGGGTTCCAGCGCCCGCCGAACAGGCCGTTCTGCGGTCCCGAGGCGCCGAGCGGAATGCCGAGCGCGAACGCCTTGCCCTTCTTCACCAGCTTGGTGGCTTCGACGATATGTTCGGGGGTGACGTGGTTGAGCGTGCCGATCTCGTCGTCCTTGCCCCAGCGCCCCCAATTGGAGAGCTTCTGCGAAGCCTCCGCGATCGCGGCCTTGCCCACTTTGATGTCCATGGCGTCCTCCAGGTGAAAGTCGGATTTTTATCCGAGTAGAAGCTTTGGAAAGAACAGGCTGATCTGCGGAAAGATGACGATCAGCGCGAGTGCGACGAACAGCATCGCGAAGAACGGGGCGACACCGATAAAGATGTCCTCGATCTTCACGTCCGCAGGGAGCGAGGCCTTCATGGCGAAGATCACCATGCCGAAGGGCGGCGTCAGGAGGCCGATCTCGATCGTGAGGATCGCGATCATGCCAAACCACACCTTGTCGTAGCCGAAGGTCGCCGCCAAAGGGACCATGATCGGCATGGTCAGCAGCATGATCGAGACGGAATCGATGATGCAGCCGAGGATCAGCAGCACCAGAATGAAGCTCAAAATGATGACGATCCCCGGCACTTCGAGCGCCGAGGCCCATTCCGTCAGCGCCTCGGGCAGGCGGGACAGGGTGAGCATGCGGCTGTACATCTGGGCGGTGATGAGCAGGAAGAAGATGCTGGCGCACGCCTTGCCGGTCTCGAGCAGGATCTCGACCACCCCGCCGCCGCTGAAGCGCCCGCGCAGGACCATGAGGACGAGCGCCCCCAAGGCGCCGATCGCCCCCGCCTCGGTCGGCGTGAACAGCCCGCCATAGATGCCGCCGAGGACCAGGCCGATGAGCGCGAAGATCGGCCAGATCTTGAGGATGATCGAGAGGCGCGGCTCCCGCGCCCGCGCAGCGACATGCCCTTCCTGCCCCGCGAGCGCGGGGTTGAGCCGGACCATGAGCAGGATGGTCGCCGACAAGGTGCCCGCCACCAGAAGGCCCGGCCCGATGCCCGCCGCGAACAGCCGGCCGATCGATTCCTCGGTGATGACGCCGTAGACGATCATCAGAATCGAAGGCGGGATCAGCATCCCGAGCAGGGCGCTGGAGGCGACGATGCCGAGGCCGAAGCGCCTGTTGTAGCCGAGACGGTCCATCTCCGGAATCGCGAGCTTCGAGAACACCGCAGCGGAGGCCACCGAAACCCCGGTGATCGCTGCGAAGATCGCATTCGCCATCACGGTCGCGACGCCGATGCCGCCGCGCACGCGCCGCATCAGGCTTTCGGCGGCATCGAACAGATCGCGGGTCGCCCCCGCCTGCGTCGCGAACAGGCCCATCACGACGAAAAGCGGGATGACGGCGAAGATGTAATCGTTGACACCGTTGAAGGCGGTGGTCTGGAGGATGCTGGCCGCCACCCGGAACTTGCCCGTGATGAGATAGACCCCGGCGAAGCTCATCGCACCGAGGGCGATGCCGACATGGAATCCCGCGAGGATCAGGACGAAGATGGCGACCACGGACAGGGCGCCGACGGTGACGGGATCCATCATGGCCGCGTGCCCTTCTCGCGGGCCACGAGTTCGGCCTCGGGCAATTCCGCCGACGATGGGCCGGACACCGCATAGCGGACCGCGTCGAGTGCGAACTGGACCAGGGTGGCGACGGCGCCGAACACCAGAATCGCCCAGATCGGCCAAACCGGAATGCGCACGGGATACTCGCCTTCGAAGGCGCCGATGTCGTAGCTCTTCGCCATCTCGATCGTACCGAGCCAGGCGATCATGGCGAACATGCCGATCCCGACCAGCGCATTGAGCACGAGCACGAGCCGCTGGCCGCCCCGCGGCAGCATCGCGAGCACCAGCGTGGTTCGCAGGTGATTGCCGCTGCGCAAGACATAGGCCATCTGCAGCCACACCATGCCGACGATGGAGAATTTCACGATCTCCGGCACGCCGGACAGCGGCGCATTGAAGAGCGAGCGGGCCAAGACGTCGGTCGAGATCAGCCCGACCAGGAACAGAACCCACAGGCTCGCAAGGCCGTTCATGCCGGCCAGAAGCCCACCGAACAGACGGGTCACGACGCTTACCTCGCAGGAAGGGGCGGGAATCCGGGACGACGCCCGGCGGCGGTCGCGGCGGCGGATCCGGAGTACGGCAGGGGACTGATGATGTCCGAAGCCGAGCCTGGGTCCGCCGCTTACCTCAGAGAGCTGGGCGCCAATGCGCCCGGCCCGTCAGCGCTCCGCTTCCCAATCGCGGGGAAACTGATGTCCGGCAGCCTTCAGCGCCTTGATGTAGGTGTAGATCACCTCTCCGGGCAGGTTCGCCTTGTTGATTTCCTCGAACCTTTGCTTGGGAATGTTCGGAAGCGCCTTCGCCCAAGCCTGCTTTGTGGCCATGTCGGC
Source organism: Aquabacter spiritensis (assembly GCF_004346185.1). Lineage (GTDB taxonomy): Bacteria > Pseudomonadota > Alphaproteobacteria > Rhizobiales > Xanthobacteraceae > Aquabacter > Aquabacter spiritensis. Next base: position 174,485 of record NZ_SMAI01000008.1, read on the forward strand.
CTGACGCACGTCGAGCCCGAGCTCCTTCATCTTGGCAAGGGCATCCTGCTGCTTCTGCCAGGTGACCCGCCCGGTATAGGCGTTCCATTCCTTGCCCACTTCGATGAATATCTTCTGGACCGCCGGCGGAAGATCGTTCCAGGTGTCTTTGTTCATGCTGAGAAGCGGGGTGTGGATGCAGCCGAAGTCCATGTCGACATATTGCTTCGTCACTTCGTTGAGTTTGAAGCTGACGATCGCGTCCGGGAACATCACCCAGCCTTCATAAACACCGGTCTGAAACGACGTATAGGCCTCGTTGAGGTTCGACTGGACGCCGACCACGCCGGTGCCCTGGAGCCAAGGCAGGTTCGGACCTGCCGCGGCGATCTTATGGCCCTTCAGGTCGCCGACATCGGTCCATTTGAAGCTGGTCACGAGGCCGTAATTGCCGATCACCCCCGCCCCGAGGAAGACCTGATTGTATCGGGTCTCCAGGACTTTCTTCAGCGCCGGCGTCGCCTCGTAGACATCGAGCACGGCTTTGGCCGCCACACGCGGGTCGGGCGTGCCGAACGGCGCGAAATAGGTGAAATTGTGGGCGAGAAGCTTCGCCGGATCGAACGGGGTCTGCAATTCTCCGATGTCGAGAAGCCCGGATTCCACAGCCTCCAGGCATTCGCCGAGCTTACAGACCGATCCACCCCAGGCCTCTGTCCAGACGATCTTGTCGCCGGTGGCCTTGGCCACGCGCTCGGCCACCTGCGGCATGAAGAAGTCGCGGATGGCGCCGATCCACACCGATCCGGCGGGATGGCCGGCCCCGATCTTGAGGGAATAGGTCGCGGCATGCCCTGCCAGCGTACTCGCGAGCAGCAGACCGGCCGCACAAAGGCCCGTCCGTAAGCCTTTCGTCATATGTGCCATATCGTTCTCCTCCCAAGTCGACCGTCCGTTCTGATGCGGCGGCCTTATGCTTATTGGGTCGGCGCACGGGCGCCCCGGGAGCGGTCACGCGGGCGCGCGGCACCGCGATCGTGCTCTCGACTCATCGCGTCCGGCGCGCGCGCCGTCGGAACACGGCTGTTTCGATGCGTGGGGCGGAACGGCACGCACATGCGCCGTTCCGCTGGACCGAATTAGATCGCGGTCTTGTCCGCGCCCTTCAGGTCGAGGATCACACGCGCTTCGTCGGGCGTCGCGAGTTCCAGCCCGAGCCCCTCGACGATCTTGCGGGCGAGCAATACCTGGTCGGCGTTGGACGTCGCCAGCTTGCCCGGCCCGGCCCAGAGCGAATCTTCGAGCCCGACGCGGATATTGCTTCCCATGGCGCAGGCCATCGCGGCGATCGGCAGCTGGTTGCGCCCGGCGCCGAGGACCGACCAGCGATACTGATCGCCGAACAGCCGGTCGCAAGTCCGCTTCATGTGCATCACGTCCTCGGGATGCGGGCCGATGCCGCCGAGCAGGCCGAACACCGACTGCACGAACAAAGGCGGCTTCACCAGCCCCCGCTCGAGGAAATGCGCCAGATTGTAGAGATGCGCGATGTCGTAGCATTCGAACTCGAAACGGGTCCCGTTATCGTAGCAGGTGTGCAGGATATATTCGATATCCTTGAACGTATTCCGAAATACGAGATCGCGCGTGTTTTCGAGATGCTGACGCTCCCAGTCGTATTTGAATTCTTTATACTTATCGAGAAGGTGATAGAGGCCGAAATTCATCGACCCCATATTGAGGGACGCCACTTCCGGCTTGAACGTGGCCGCAGGGAGGACGCGTTCCTCCACCCGCATATAGGGGCTGCCGCCGGACGTGATGTTGATGACGGCGTTCGTCGCCTGCTTGATGCGCGGCAAGAACGGCGCGAACGCCTCGGGGCGCTGGTCCGGCTTGCCGTTCTCCGGATCGCGGGCATGCAGATGCAGGATCGCCGCGCCGGCTTCCGCCGCAGCCAGGGCATCGGTCACGATCTCGTCCGGCGTGATCGGGATATGCGGCGACATGGTCGGGGTGTGGATCGCGCCGGTGACGGCGCAGGTGATGATCACCTTGCGGGATTTGGCCAACGTTCTCTCCCTTTCGGCAGCTGTTCTCGCCGCCTTATTGATCAAAGACTCAATTCATATTGAGCGGATTGTCAATAGGCTTTCAGGGCGATACAGGATCGAAGGCCGCCCCGAAGCGCGGCGCGCGGAGTGGTCATTTGAAAAAGCAGAGCCAAGTGCGGGAGCGCGAGACCCCCGCCCGGGCGAAATCCCCGCCTCGCCCCGCCGGCGCGAAGCGCCCGTCCGTGCGCACCCGCCTCGACCCGACCGTGCGCGAGCGCATGATTCTCGAAGCCGCGGTCGAGTTTTTCGCCGAGCATGGCTTCGAGGCGCAGACCAAAGAACTGGCGGAGCGGATCGGGGTCTCCCAGGGCCTGATCTTCCGCTATTTCGGCACGAAGCAGAATCTGGTCGAGCAGGTCTATCAGAAGGTCTTTCTCAGCCGCTGGTCGCAGGCGTGGGAACTGGGCCTGCGCGACCGATCCGTGCCCTTTCCCGACCGTCTCGAGCGATTCTATCTGTCGTATTTCGACGCCGTCGACGAATCGACGTGGATCCGGGTCTCACTCTACGCAAGCTTGGCCGGTCACGACATTACGGCGCGCTACGTCCAGACCCATGTCAACCGCCTCCTCGAAATCGTCCTGAGCGAGCTGCAGGTCTATCGCGGCCTGCCGGACGATTCGTCGGTGGATCCGATCGAATTCGAGCTGGTGTGGCACCTGCATTCGACGTTCATTTACTTCCTGGTCCGGAAATATATTCACCGGCTGCCGGTGGCTGAGGACAAGCCGATGGTCGTTGCGCGCATCGTCGCAAACTTCCTCAACGAATTCATATCCGTGGCCCCGGCATCTGACGCGCCTCCCCGCAAGCGGCGCGCCGCTGCCGCCGCGCCGGGCAAGCGGCCGCAGCGGCTCTGACCGGTCAGTCCACCCAGAGGCGCAGGGTACCGGCGCTGTGGGCTCCGTGCACGCGCACCGTTTCTCCCGCGGAGAAGGTCCGCGCGCCGGAAAACGGATAGAACAGGCAAGCCCACGCCGAGTGCCACCCGCGCCCCGGTGCGTTCTCGTACACGCCGCTCTCGTCCATTTGGAGCCGCAGCCATTGCACGATGCCGTCGGCGGCTCCGCCCTCCGCGGTCAGATCGACGTCCGCCGCGTTAGGATAAGGTCCGCCGGATTCGAAATCGAAATCGAACAGAGCCGCAACCGTGCTGCGCAATTCCAGGCCAGGCTCTCCGGCGGGAAGGCGGATGGGCCGCTGCAGGAGCGGATTGAACCCCGAGAGATCGAAGCCGGAAACTTCCCCCAGCAGGCTTTTCTCGAGGTCCGGCCAAGCGCACAGGGCGACCTGCGCCGCAGCCGACCGCGGGATGGCGACGCCGCCCGGCTTCAGGAACTGGCGAACCGCGTGCTCCATCGCCGGAAGAACGTCTTCCCCGACCACATTGTTGGCGACGATTTCCTGGACCAAAATATCGACCCGCCCACCGAGATCGGCCTCGGCGTCGAGGTCCTTCGAATGTTTCGGGATGATGCGCACACGCTCGGCGAGCCCGTTCTGCGCGACGATGTGGGCGGCAGCCGCTGCGACCGGGGCGTTCATTTCACAGGACGCCACCTCCGCGGCGCCGGCGCGCGCCGCCATCATCCCGAGCAGGCCCGTCCCCGCCCCGATATCGAGAACTCGGCTGTCCGGGCGCACGGCACGGCGCAGCGCCGCCTCGTAACTGTCGTTCCGATGGGTGTCGCGGACGATCCGGAAATGCCAGGAGGGGACGCCCGCGGACAGGCAGATGTCCGTCATGGAGCGCACGTCGGGATCGTCGGGCGCGAGGGCACGGGCGCGCATCGCCAGGTCGTACACCCGGTGCACGGGCCCGTTCTTCGCAGCGAGTTGCGCGAGTGCCGCGAGCTTTCGGGCATCGCAATCCGCTTGCGCGACGAAGCTGTCGAATGCCTTCCGAAGCATCTCGGTGTGTGCGGGTCCCCCATCCATGTCACGCCCTCCAGCCCCGTCGATCAACGCAGAGTTGCCGTTTCTGTCAAGGCGGCGCCTCCGCCTCGCGACGCTCGCCCCTTGGCCGGATGAAGCTGGCGGCGTATCCAGGCATCGGTCGGCACGTCGCGGCCTGCTTGAGCGTCAGGGACATGAAAATCTTGGTGACCGGCACGGCCGGCTTCATTGGTTACCATACGGCGCGCGCGCTCCTCGCACGCGGGGACGACGTCATCGGCCTTGATGCGGTGAACGCGTATTACGACGTCACCCTGAAGGAGGCGCGGCTCGCCGAGCTGGCCCGCGCCGCGCAGGAAAGTGCCGGCACCTATCGTTTTGTGCGTGGCGATCTCGCCGATCCCACGGCGCTGGCGGCGTGTTTCGGCGCAGGCGGGGTGGACCGGGTCATCCATCTCGCCGCACAAGCGGGCGTGCGGCATTCCATCACCCACCCCGAAGATTACGTGGCGTCGAATTTGGTCGGCTTCAGCGCCATCCTCGAAGCCTGTCGCCGGCACGCGGTCGCACATCTCACATATGCGTCGACATCGAGCGTCTACGGGGCGAACACGCGGCTGCCCTTCTCCGAGCATGCGGGCGCCGATCATCCACTGCAGTTTTACGCCGCCACCAAGCGCGCCAACGAACTGATGGCGCACTCTTACAGTCACCTGTTCCGGCTGCCGACCACGGGCTTGCGGTTCTTCACCGTCTATGGCCCCTGGGGGCGGCCCGACATGGCCCTGTTCCTGTTCACGCGACGGATTCTCGCGGGCGAGCCCATCGAGGTGTTCAATCACGGCCACCATACCCGAGACTTCACCTTCGTCGACGATATCGTCGAGGGCGTGGTGCGGGCGAGCGACCAGGTCGCGCAACCCGATCCGGACTGGAATTCGGACCGTCCCGATCCCGCGGCTTCCAATGCTCCGTTCCGGATCTTCAATATCGGCAACGACTCGCCGGTCCACCTGATCGACTATATCGAGGTGCTCGAGGACTGCCTCGGGCGCAAGGCGATCAAGCAGATGATGCCGGCCCAACCCGGCGACGTGCCGGACACGCGGGCCGATGTTTCCGCGCTGATGGCCGCGGTGGGCTACCGGCCGAAGACTCCCGTCCGGGACGGGGTGGCGCGCTTCGTCGCGTGGTACCGCAGCTATTACGGTGCGTGAGGATCGACGCGGCCCGATGCGGCCAGGACCTCGCCGCGCCGGGTTCGAATGAAGCGGCGGTAGCGATTGCGCACATCGTCGAGATCGTCCGCATTGGACACGCTGCGCTCGGCGTCGGCCAAGACCAGACCCGCATGGCGGGACAGCGTGGCGAGGCGGTGGGGCGCGGTTTCGCAACTGGCGATAGCGGCGAGCACCTCCAGCTGCCGGACGAGTACCGTCGCACTGCCGCGGGCATTCTGCCGGATCAGGTGGAACATGGAATCGGCGAGCCCGTCATAATCGACGTTGCGGACCACCAGGACCGGCTTGCCCTGCCGCATCACCACGCCACTGCGCAGATGGAACGGCCCGATGTCGCACAAGGCGGCGCCAAGCCGGTCCAGCACGCTCAGTGCGGTGTAGGGATCATTGATGCCCGGGGACAAAGCCCGCACGGCGACCTCGACCAGCTGACGCACGGCGAATTCGAGGTCTGCCGAAGACATGCGCTTCGAGCCGAGCGCGGTGGCCGCGCGGACCGCCTCTTGCGCCCCCTCGGTTTCCGGCGTCACCACCGCGATGGGCGAGCCCGGGAAGACATGATCGCCCGGACGGACGAGAAGGAGGATCTGCGCGTCCCTCTCCGCCGCCCAATCGGCGAGGCCGTCTGTGTCGAGCTCTTGCAGATATCCGCGCCGCGGATCGCACACCACCTGCCCATCGGACCAGATCGACGCATCCGGTGCCTCCGGTTGCGGCTCCTTGGTCGTGAGGCGCTGGATCGCGGCGCGCAGATCCTCTCCGACCAGGTCGATCACCGTATCGACATTGATGCGCGAGGCGATATGAGCCACGAAATAGACCAAGGTCGCGACGCAGATCATAGCGAGGAACAGCCCAGCGCTGAGCGCCAGATGCGGGACGAACTCCCCCTCGTCCTGGGTGCGGATGCTGCGCAGGACCATCAAGGCATAAGCGAAAGTGCCGAGAAAGATTCCGAGGGTGAGCTGGTTGCCCCGGTCGCGCGTGAAGTTGCGCAAAAGCCGGGGCCCCATCTGGCCCGCCGCGAGCGACAAGGCTGCGATGGTGATCGAGAAAACCGTGCCTGCGACGCCGATCGCGGACGACGCGATGGCGCCGAGCAGGGTCCGGGCGCCGGTGCCGCCGCCGTCATAGAGCCAGGTCTTGCGAAGCCCGTCCGTCAGGGAGTCGGTGCGATCCACATGGACGAGGCCCAAGGCCAGAAGAATGCCCGCTGCCACGGCCAGGCCGGGCACGACCCAGAAGGTCTCGCCGAGATCGTTGAACAGCTTTCGAATTCGAGCCTTCACGGCGTCCCCCGTCGACGCCGGCGCCTCGGCGGAAAGAACGGTGCTGGTGCACCTGTGCGCAGGGAGTGAACCGCACGGCCGCGCCTGCGGTTCCGCACCGCCTGTCGCGATCAGGCACCGATGGCGCGGGCGATGATGATCTTCTGAATGTCGGACGTGCCTTCGTAGATCTGGCAGACCCGGACGTCGCGATAGATCCGCTCGACCGGAAAATCGGCGAGATAGCCATAGCCGCCGAAGGTCTGCAGCGCGCGCGAAACGATCCGCTCGGCGGCCTCGGAGGCGAACAGTTTCGCAATGGCGGCCTCGGTGAGGCAGGGAATGCCGGCATCCTTCAGCCGCGCCGCGCTGAGGACGAGCTGTGTCGCGGCCTCGAGGTCGGCCCGCATCTCGGCGAGGCGGAATGCCACCGCCTGATGGTCGAAGATCGCCTTGCCGAACGCCCGCCTCTCCTTGGCATAAGCGAGGGCCGCCGTGTAGGCGGAGCGCGCCATGCCGACGCTCTGCGCGGCGATTCCGATCCGCCCGGTTTCGAGCGAGGAGAGGGCGATGCGATAGCCCTCCCCCTCCTCCCCGATGCGGAATTCGGATGGCACTTCGAGATCCTCGAAGCGCAGCGAACAGGTGTCGGAGGCCCTTTGGCCGAGCTTGTCCTCGACCTTGGCGACGACATAGCCCTTGGCCGAGGTCGGCACCAGAAAGGCGGTGATGGGGCTCTTGGTCGCCGCCCCCTCGACCCGCGCGAACAGGATGATCCAGCCGCCGATGGCGCCGGACGTGATGAATTCCTTGCCGCCATTCAGCACATAGCGGTCGTTGTGCCGCACGGCGCGGGTGGCGAGCGCGCCGGCATCGGACCCGGCCTCGGCCTCGGTCAGGCCGAACGCGCCGATAAAGTTGCCGCGCGCCGCCGGTCGCAGCACCTGCGCTTTCTGGTCCGGCGTGCCGTAGCGCTCCAGAATGGCGTTGAAGGGGGCATTGTGGACGCTCATGACGGTGGAGACCGCTCCGTCGCCGGCCGCCACTTCGATGAGGGCGAGCGCGTAGCTGACATAATCGGCGCCGGCCCCGTCATGCTCCGGCGCCACCGTCATGCCCATGAAGCCGAGCTCGGCGAGGCTGCGGAACACCTCCGGCTCGATCCGCTTCTCGCGGTCGCGCCGCGCGGCGCCGGGCGCCAGCACCGCGCGCGAGAAGGCGGCGGCGGTCTCCTGGATCAGGCGCTGTTCTTCGGTCACGTCCGCCCCTCCTCTTTCGGTTCGCGCCGGTCGGGCGCTATCGCGGCGGCATGCGCAGCGCGCCGTCGAGCCGGATGACCTCGCCGTTGAGCATGGGATTGCCGACGATATGGAGCACCAGATCGGCATATTCCTCCGGCCGGCCGAGCCGCGAGGGAAACGGCACGCTGGCGCCGAGACTGTCCTGCACCGCCTGCGGCAGGCCCCGCAGCATCGCCGTCTCGAAGATGCCGGGCGCAATGGTCATGGCGCGGATGCCGGCGCCTGCGAGTTCGCGGGCCACCGGAAGCGTGAGCCCGGCCACGCCGGCTTTGGAGGCGGCATAGGCCGCCTGCCCGATCTGCCCATCGAAAGCGGCGATCGAGGCGGTCGACACGATCACCCCCCGCTCTCCTCCTGCCAGAGGGTCGAGCGCCGCCGCTCCGGCGGCGAACAGGCGGATCATGTTGAAGGTGCCGATGAGATTGATCTCGATCACGCGCCGGAAGGCGTCGAGGTCGAGCGGGCCATTGCGGCCCACGACTTTCCCGGCATCCGCCACACCGGCGCAGTTCACCAGGATGCGCGCCGGACCGTGCGCGGCAGCGGCCGCTTCGACGGCGGCCACAGCGCTCTCGGCGCGCGCGACGTCGCAGCCGAAGGCGGCGCCACCGATCTCTTCGGCGACGGCGCGGGCCCCTGCCTCGTTGAAATCGAGCAGCGCCACTTTCGCGCCGGCCGCCGAAAGTGCCCGCGCGGTGGCCGCGCCGAGCCCCGAAGCGGCCCCCGTGATCAGAGCGGCGTGTCCTTGAACCTGCATGACGATCGTCCCGATTGGTCCCGCACGGAAGGCCCCGCCCGGGTTCGTGTCAATCCGCGCCCCCGCCGGGCGGGTGGCCGCCGTCCCGGCAGCCGGCATTTTCGCCTCAGGCGCAAATCTACTGGCCGATCAGCCCCCCGGCGGCGAAGCCACCATCGACCCCCAGGGTCTGGCCCGTGACGAAGCCGGATTTGGTCCCGTCGAGGAGAAACGCGATCGCGCCGGCGACCTCGCCCGGCGCCGCATAGCGCTTCATCGGCACCGTCCGCATCCAAGCCGCGCGGGCCTCATTGGTATGCAACGCCTTGACGAGGGGCGTTTCGATCGGCCCCGGCGCGACGGCATTCACCCGCACATTGTCGGCGGCGAGTTCCACCGCCATCACCTGGGTCAGGAGGATAACCCCGGCCTTGGAGGAGCCATAGGCCGAGCGGCCGAGATTGCCCCTCTGGCCGGACACAGAGGCGATATTGACGATCGAACCGCCGCCATTCGCCTTCATCGCCCGCGCCGCCTCCCGCGCCACGACAAAGGTGCCGACCAGATTGACGTCGAGGATCTTGCGGAACAGGTCGGCCGACGTGTCGAGGGCCGGAACGTCGCGGGCGATGCCCGCGCAATTCACGACGCCGCGCAGCGGCCCGAAGTCGCGGTCGACAGCCGCGACCGTCTCGACCACAGCCGGCTCGTCCGTGACATCGAGCTGAAGAACCCGCAGCGCATTGCCGTGACCTGCGAGCGCGGCCTGGGTCGCAGCGAGATTCGCCTCGGAGACGTCGGCGGCGACGACCCGCCAACCCGCCTTCAGCAAGTCCTCCACCAGCGCGAGACCGATCCCCGAGGCCCCTCCCGTTACCAGGACGCTTCCATGATCCGGCACGCTCTTCTCCCATGTCCGAAGTTTCTTATGCGCCTGTGCGCGGCTTTAGCTGTCACCCGCGATCCATTCCTCGAGCGCGAGTTCGAAGGTGACGCAGACCGGATTGCGCCCGGCGAGAAAGCGCCCGCCATAGACCCGGCCCTGCGCATCCGACACCGTGCCGAACAGGCAGGCCTCAAGAGTGCCGTCGATGGTGCGGACCTCGCCGGAAAGGCTCAGCGTCTCGACCGCGGCACCGCGCACGTGAACCTCCGCCCCTCCGGCGGCTTGGAGCCAAGCCTCCGTCAGGCTGCCCAGGCTGGCGCGCACCAGGGCGGCTGCAAAGCCGTTCTCCGCACACACCGCTTCCACGGCGCCGACCAGATCCTCGTTCGGGCGGATGCGCGCATAAAGCAGCCGCCCCGTGCGGCCCACTTCCAGCCGGATCTCAGACGGCATGAGCGCGCTCCACCGGAACGGGATGGAACACCGACATGGCGGTCTCGGGGTCGGGCCTCTGCGCGATCCAGACCGCCGCGAACATGCGGGCATGGACGACGGGGGGATCGTCTCCCACGATCGCCGCATGCGGCAGGACATGGCCGCCGAACACCGAACCCTGCGCATCGCAGAAGAGGGCGTGGCAATGAACCAGCGGGAGCCCGCCGGCATCCCGCCCGAGCGCGCCGCCGCCGCCGATCGCCGCCGCAGGTCCGGCCTCGATCGGATCGGAATAGCGCGCGACCTGCGGCCCCTCGGGATTGGGCGCGGCGATGCAATAGCTCAGCCGGGAGAAGGCGCCGCCCTGCAGCGTGAACACGGCCGAAGCGACGCCGTTTTGGCCGAGCGCCGCGACCAGACACGCATGCAGCGACCGGCCGGGAAGCAGGTGGAACCGCACCGCCCGCCCGCGCGCCTCGGCGCGGCTCTCGCGGCGGTTCGGCGCGACGGGCCCGGGATGACGCAGCAGGCGCGGCATGGTGGTCACGCCGACCGCTCCAGAACGGCCGCGATCGGCAGGTCGCCGCGCGCCTCAAGCGCCTCCCGCACCATTTTTTTGGTGATCTTGCCATAGGCCGATTTCGGCAGCGCGTCCCACAGGAAGACACGGCGGGGCAGCTTGTAGCGCGCCACCTTGCCGTCGAGAAAGGCGAGCAATTCGGCCTCGCTCACCGTAGCCTCGGGGCGCGGCACGCACACCGCCACACCGACCTCCCCCCACACCGGATCGGGAACGCCGAGGATCGCCACCTCCGCCAAGGCGGGATGCGCCAGAAGCTTCTCCTCGACCTCGCGGGGATAGACGTTCGAACCGCCCGATATGTACATGTCGGAGGCCCGGCCCGTAATGTAGACGAAGCCCTGCGCGTCCATGTGGCCGAGATCGCCGGTGCGGAACCAGCCGTTGCGGAAGGCGGCCGCATTGGCTTCGGGATTGTTGTAATAGCCGGCGAACACCGCGAGACCTGCGACGCAGATCTCGCCGGTCTCGAACGGCGCCCGCTCCCGCCCCGACTCGTCCTGGATCTGCACCTGCATGCCGGTGCGCTCGAAACCGCAGGTGCCGAGCTTGAGGTTCGGGCCGTCCTCCGGCTCGTGATCGGCGGGGGGCAGGACGGTGATGTTGCCGGTCACTTCGCCGAGGCCGAAATATTGCACCAGCACCTTGCCGAGCTTGGCGAGGGCGCGCTTCTGATCCTCCCGGTACATCGGCGCGCCGGCATAGATCACGTAGCGCAGGCTGGAATGGTCGTAGGCGTCGACGCTCGGATGTTCGACCAGAAGCTTGGTGATGGTCGGGACGGTGAAGAGATTGGTGACGCGCCAGGTCTCGACCAGCCGCCACGCCTCCGCGACGTCGAACTTTTCCGCCGCGAGAAGGATGGTCTTGGCCGCCCGCGCGGTTTGGACCAATTGGTGGATGCCGGCGCCGTGCGACAGCGGGGCGACCACCAGGGAGGCGTCCGCATGGGTCGTTCCCGGCATCAGGTCGCAGAGATGATTGGTGATGACGAAGCCCATCTGGCCATGGGTCAGCACCGCCGCCTTGGGGCGCCCGGTCGTGCCGGAGGTGAAGAAGAACCAGCAGGGATCGTCGTGCTCGACATCCGCCGGCACCACGGCGGCACCGCGATGGGCGGCGACCACCGACTGATACGTCGGCCCGAACGGGGCCGCACCGATTGCGATCACCGTTGTGATCGCGGGCGCTTCGCGCCGGACCGCCGCCACATGGTCGGGAAAGTCGGCATGGCAGATCATCGCCCGCGCACCGGAGGCGGTGGCGAGATAGGCCACCTCGTCGGGGGTCTGGCGGAAATTGGTCGGCACCCAGACCGCACCGAGCCGGAAACAGGCGAACATGCTCTCGAACATTTCGAGGCAATTCTTGGACTGGACCAGAACCCGGTCGCCCTTGGCGATGCCGCGCGCGGCAAGGCCGGCGGTCATGGCATCGACGCGGGCGTCCATTTCCGCCCAGGTGACGGTGGTGTCCCCGTGGACGAAGCCGACGGCCTCGGGGAACCGCCGCGCCGCCTGGCGCAGGACGTGGGAGAGATTCATGACACGCTTGGTACAGGGGACGATGCCGCCCCGCGGCGCCGCGGATCCGGCGCGTCCTTCCCCATGATCCATGCAATGGACCTTATACTTAAGTTGCGTTAGAGACCCGACGACAAGTTCGGGGCGAGACTGTATCTCTCGGCCATCGCCCCTCACAAGGGGCGGACAAGAACCGGCCCCGAAGCGGGCCCGCGAGGAAGCCGGCCCGCCGGGCCGCCAAGGAGGAGGTCGTCATGGGTCTGAGCCGTCGCAGCCTGTTGAAGGCGGGCGCCGCCACCGCATTCGTGGGCGGAATCGCAGCGCCGTTCGTCGCCCGCGCCCAGAGCGCGGAATTCTCCTACAAATACGCCAACAATCTTCCGGTCACGCACCCCATGAACGTGCGGGCCAACGAGATGGTGGAGGCGATCCGCAAGGAGACCAACGGGCGGGTCGAGATCAAGGTATTCCCCTCCAGCCAGCTCGGCGGCGACACCGACATGCTGAGCCAGCTGCGCTCGGGCGGCATCGAATTCTTCACCCTCTCCCCGCTCATCCTCTCAACGCTCGTCCCCAACGCCTCGATCAGCGGGATCGGCTTTGCCTTCCCGAACTACGATACGGTCTGGAAGGCGATGGATGGCGAGCTCGGCGCCTATGTGCGGGGCCAGATCGGCAAGTTCGGCCTCGTGGCGATGGACAAGATCTGGGACAACGGCTTCCGCCAGACCACCACCTCGACCAAGCCGATCGAGAGCGCGGCCGATTTCAAGGGCCTGAAGATCCGGGTTCCGGTCTCGCCGCTCTGGACTTCGATGTTCAAGGCGTTCGATTCCGCCCCGGCCTCGATCAATTTCGCCGAGGTCTATACCGCGCTCCAGACCAAGGTGGTCGACGCCCAGGAGAACCCGCTCGCCATCATCGCCACGGCGAAGCTGTTCGAGGTGCAGAAATATTGCTCCCTCACCAACCATATGTGGGACGGCTTCTGGTTCCTCGCGAACCGCCGCGCCTTCGAGCGGCTGCCGGAGGATCTGCGCGCCATCGTCGCGAAGAACGTCAATGCCGCCGGGGAGAAGGAGCGCGCCGACGTCGCTGCGCTCAACGCCTCGCTGCGCAAGGAGCTGACCGACAAGGGCATGGTGTTCAACGAGACCAAGCCCGACAGCTTCCGCGACAAGCTCCGCTCCGCCGGCTTCTATGCCGAGTGGAAGGGCAAATATGGCGACGAAGCCTGGTCGCTGCTGGAGAAATATTCCGGCCAGCTGTCCTGATCACGCCATTTCCCGATCACCTGCGGGGGCGCGGCGCGCCCCTGCCTCTTCGAGGGACCGGACCGACATGGCGTCAGCCGACGATACGTTGCCCCTCGTCGCCGAGACCGAGGCGCCCCGCGCGGGGTCGCGTTTCATGCGCCCTGTGGAGGCCGTCGCCTCGGCGCTGCTGGTCGTCGTCGTCGGGTTGCTGCTGACCGGGGCGATCTCGCGGTATTTCTTCTCGCTCCCCGTCGTCTGGATCGACGAGGTGTCGTCCATCTCGTTCATCTGGCTGGCGATGCTCGGGTCGCTGATCGCGCTCGACCGCAACGAGCATCTGCGTCTGACGCTGGTCCTGCGGGTGCTTCCCGACCGGGCGAAGGGCTTCGTCGAGACGCTGGCGCTGCTGCTGGTGGCGGCCTTCCTGCTCGCGCTCGCCTATCCCGCGTTCGATTATATGATGGAGGAGCGGTTCATCACCACGCCGGCGCTGAACATCGCCGGCAGCTACCGGGCGGCGGCGCTGCCGTTCGGGATCTGCGCCATGGCCGCGCTCGCGGTGGCGCAGGCGGTGAAGCGCGGCACGCTGCGTGACCTTGTCGTCAGCCTGGCCATCATCGGCGCGGTGCTCGGTCTGCTCTGGCTGGCCTCGCCGGCGCTGATCCATGCCGGGAATGTCACGATCCTGTTGTTTCTGGTGGTGTTCGTCGCCCTGTGTCTCGCCGGGGGCGTGCCGATCGCCTTCTGTTTCGGCATCGGGACGGTGACCTATCTCGCCTTCGCCACGCGCGTCCCGGTCTTCGTCATGATCGGCCGCATGGACGAGGGCATGTCGAGCCTCATCCTCTTGTCCGTGCCGGTGTTCGTGCTGCTCGGCTGCATCCTCGATTCGACCGGGATGGGGAAGGCGATCGTCGATTTCCTCGCCTCGCTGCTCGGCCATGTGAAGGCCGGCATGTCCTATGTCCTGCTCGGCTCGCTGTTCGTGGTATCGGGGATTTCCGGCTCGAAGGTCTCCGACATGGCGACGGTGGCGCCGGCGCTGTTTCCGGAGATGAAGCGGCGCGGCCACAGGCCGAAGGACATGATCGCCCTGCTGGCGACCGGGGCCGCCATGGCGGACACGGTACCACCGTCCATCGTCTTGATCGTGCTGGGTTCTGTGGCGGGGGTGTCGATCGCCGGGCTGTTCACGGCCGGCTTCGTGGTGGCGCTGGTTCTGCTCGCGGCGCTGGCGGCGCTGGCGCGCTTTCTGGCGCGGGACGAGAAGATGGACGGGGTCCGCCGCGCCTCTCCCGGCCTGATCTGGCGCACCCTTCTGGTCGCGGCGCCGGCTTTGGTCCTGCCCTTCCTGATCCGCAGCGCGGTCTCCGGCGGCATGGCGACGGCGACCGAAGTCTCCACCTTCGCAGTGGTTTATGCCCTGTTCATCGGGATGGTGCTGTATGGCGGCATCTCGCGGCGCACCTTTTATGCCATGCTGGTGGAGACCGCGGCGCTGACCGGCACGATCCTGATGATCCTCGCCTGCGCGGTCGCCATGGCCTGGGCGATCACCCAGGCCGGCATCGCCCAGGATCTCGCGACCCTCATGGCCGGCCTTCCGGGCGGCTGGATCGGCTTCATGGCGGTGTCGATCGCGCTGTTTCTGGTGCTCGGCTGTATCCTGGAAGGGCTGCCTGCTATCGTCCTAATGGCGCCGTTAATGTACCCGATAGCCCGTAAACTCGGCATCAACGACATTCATTATTCCATGGTCGTCGTCACCGCGATGAATATCGGGCTGATGACCCCGCCGATCGGCATCGGCTTCTACCTCGCCTGCAAGATCGGCAACGTCTCCCCCGACGAGGCGATCGGCGCGATCTGGCCCTACCTCCTCGCCCTCTTCGCCGGCCTCGTCCTGGTCGCCGCGGTGCCGGCGATCTCGGGGGCGTGAGGGGGGAGTCGTGACCTCGCTGTCAATCGATCTGCAACGCCGATAAAGGCTGTCCCCGGACACGGACAGATCCAATGGTCTGCAGCAAGCGGAAGGTCCAGAAATTCCCCCTTTAACGCGCCTGGCCAATGCTCAATAGCGCAGCTTCAGGCGTAATGAACCGACTCAGCAACTCCGGCCCGGGCATTAGGGGCAATGTTGGATCAAGGTATTCGACTTCGATTTCCTTATATCGGCTGCTCAGACCCTTTGATGCAGGATCGAGCTCCTCGACAATCAGGAGCCCAGTTGGATTAGTAGCAGCCAGGGTTAGCTTCAGGTCGGGTCGATACTTCGTAAGGCAATCCACTATTCGCCACACATCCCCGGTCCAAGCTCCACCATGCGGCTGTCGGACAGCCTCGCTCTCACTCCGGGGTCGGACATCGTCAAATACAACTATACTTCGACGATTACAGTACGACTCCGTGTTGATAAAGTCACGCAATGCAAATTCGAAGTTATGCCAACCATCTATAAACGCTAAATCAATTTTACGAGAACCTAAAACATCTGACAGCTTCTTAGTTGCAAAAAAGTCATCGCTTTTTTCTTGAAACAGGTGCGCATCTTCGCACAGTGGATTCTCAATTAGATATGACGGATCCACACCTATTGCAGTTCTCCGAGCTAGGGTCATGGATGCACCCCGTCGGACACCGATTTCAAAGTAAACTTCTGGATCAAACCGATCATGCAGAGCTTTTAGAAATTTTAGGTAATGCATAAGCTCGACTCCATCCAGTTATGAGCGTTTATTAGGCACCTTCATTTTTAATTCATGAATTCGTTTACATGCGGAATATCATTATCAAATCAAATTTAAAATTTGATAGAAATCATATAATCGGAACATGCAGCCAATGACGAGATGTTCCAGAATATGAGAGACCGAATCTTGGCTCGTCGATCAAGAACGTGGCCGCTTTCGCATAAACTTCGCCGCCCCTCGAATTTGCGACGTCTTGCGCATACATTTGGATTACCTTTTTTCCATTTTTATCAATCCAATTCCAATCATCCCCACAGACCATTGCATCTGGAAATACCGTGTTCACAAAATCGAACTCGTCTCGCTCCTTCATTGCGTCGATGAAAACCATGTCCGGACGCAAGCTCGACACTACATCACACTCTTGAATTCGACTTCTTATCAAAGTCACGCGGTCCCGGTAATCCCACAAGTTGTTCTGCACAACAGGCAAGGTCCCATATTTTTGCAACAGACTAGCGTATCTAATTAAGTTTTCGTCTCCATAATTTACCGCCCATGGCGCTCCGACCATCGTTTTGATGTAATTATACATCGTATCAGCCCATGGATCGACACAAACCAGATGCATTTTCGGATTTTTTATTAACCATTGCAATGCGGAGCCCCCAAGAAGAGACCCAATCTCGATCATGAGCGACGGTCGAAGCTGGTCAAAGGCCTGGGTGAGAATGTCCCTGCCCCCACCATCCAAAGAAAAACTGAATGCGTCATCCGCCGAAAGCGGCCGTTCGGCCGGCCACGGATAAGCGGCTTTGATTTCATCGAGCATTTTCGCCCCTCAGTTGGGAATGAAGGAAGTGCACAAACAGCCGCCCCCGCGTACATCGCCTGAGGGCATATTTTTACATTCAGAATATCGTCGTAGAATTCAACACATGCTGAGGCTCTTGGATCTGCGCGGTCTGTATTTGAAGGATCTCAGGCGCACCTCTCGCCCCTCAGAGCCGCAATCATACGATTTGCATTAAGTAGATTCCAACACACGCCCCATTCACGAATGCATCAAGGATTCGCCGAGAAACCAAACCTACCTCGTAGCGCCGGCGCATCTTCCAATATCACTCTTACGCCTTTCAATAGTACGGCATTTTCAAGATTATGGTTATGCACAACCGAACACCACATGGGATATGTTGACCGTATATAGATTGACCGCGGCACATGCGCTAGAAAATCAATATGCATTCTTGAAAATACCGTCTTTAGTCTATCCCAGGCTTCCACAACTTCTACGTACCCAATAAAAGGGTTGTCAGCATAGCCTAAGAAACTGAATTGGTCGAGCGCTGCTTCGTAAACGGCACCCCCCGGAAAACTAATTCCGAAATTCGACGTATCCCCCTCGGAGTGCAACACTGCTGCGATGCGAGAAAAGAAATCTGATGCTATGACATCATCAGAATCGAGTCGTACTGTGCACAATCTCAGAGGAAGCGAGAACTCGTCGGCGAGCGCAACCGCTATTGATTTCGATACGGGTACGCCACGACTGCATGGAACCAATTTGACAGGAACCTGAGCCTTAGTGACGACACCCTCCAATCGAGCAAAAAATTCCGGCGTATGCGGCCCTACTAGGAGTATCCAACAGTCAGGCTTCACGTCCAGATTTTGAATGCTCGGCAGAGTATAGCGGGCTAGCAAATCAAGCCGCACTTCGAGCCAAGCGTCATAGGCCTCGGGCGGGCTATCGTCCCACACGGGATAAGGCACACTGAACCGAGTGAGAAGCGCCGTAAGAGTTTGCATTATTCAACCGCCATTAGTTTCGGAACTTCCTCGACCGCGAGCACATGCGAGACATCTAAATTTTGCACTGCATGCAACATCATATGTTGCTGAATTTATTCACGTTCAAAAGCGGATAAACCGTAACCAACTCGTCCGCAGCGACCAACACCCACCCACCTCAGAATATACAATCATCAAAAGCGGGTGGGGAATCTTCGACTATTTATTCAAAAAACAACATTGGAGTGACGATTTATGAATTGAGTCTGAATGAAAACCCGAAACTACCTATGTCCGCGCCTTCACTGAATTTTTCGTAATCACCAAATTGGAGATTGAGCGACTTACAAATCGCCTCGTAATCATGATTAAAGCAGTGCCATTTCGGGTCGAACCTTGTACCCTTCTTAGGCCAAAATCGATGAACAACCGAAATGACTCGGACCTGCTTGCAAACACGAGCGAGTTCGGACATGGAGTGCTCGATGTTCTCGAAAGGCACATGCATTAAAACATGCGCAGCTATTCCAACATCGAACTCCCCGGCCATAAATGGAAGGGGCGCGAGGGGAGTATCTAAATAGAAGGCTTCAACCGAGATTCCAACGTTAAGGGCGGCATCTTTGGCTCGATCCGCGTAATTTCTCGAAAGATCAACAGTCGCAACTCGAGGTACATTCTTGTAAAGAGGAAATAGTCGGCCTACCCCAGGGCCAAGCTCCAATACAGATTTAGCCTCCTCTAAAATGGGGGTGATAAATTGTCTATCGTGAACATTAATGTCGGGAGCAGCCGCTGTGTTCGGGTGTTCTCGCATATTCCAATACTCAGCAGGGTTATAAGTTTCCGAACTCATTTACACCCCCAATAGTAAGACTGGCCTAACGGTTATAGGTTGACCTTAACTTATTTGAACAGGCCTATATCCTTTGAATTTTGGAAAGTATTTTACAACCGGCAAATATGGCACCATTTTAATGATGCTCTAGCCCCTTGTAAAACCTCAATCATACGGATTCCCAAACGGCACCTTCTCCAGGTCACGGAACCCATGCTGCCATTTCGGCCAATGGACCTTGCCGTCGGCATAGGACCAGGGACGGTATTTGATTTCCGTATTCCTCAGCCGGTTGTTGATCATCACGAGATCAACCAAAGCGAGCTGGCCGTAATAATAGGCATTGTCGCAGATATCGAAGATCCTGAAGCCCAGCTTTTCGAGCAGGGCCGCGCGGGAGCACATGTCCTGGCGCCCGATGGAGGTCTCGATGATGATGAAGGAGGCGCCCTTCAGCACGGCGGCGCCGCCGGCGATGATCCGCTCCTCGACACCGTCGACATCGAGCTTGACGATGTAGGACAGGTCCTCCAGCGGGTTCTCCGCGAACGCGGTATCGAGGCGCCGTGTCGCGACCTCCTCGATCTTCACCAGATGCTGCATGCCTTCGTCGCGCTCCGGCCTGATCTGGGCGTGCGTCACGCGGCCGGAGCCGTCATTGCTTGTATTGTGCAAATACAAAACGCCGTCGGAATCGCTCAAGGCGATCTTGTGCAATGTAAAATCTATGCCCTTGTCTCGGTAATTCTTCTCGAGCTGCGGATGGTAGAGCGTCGTCGGCTCGAACAGATGGTGATGGCGGTCGGGAAAAACCTCCATCAGGAAGTCCGTCTTCACCTGAACGCCCACATCGACGATCTGCCGGGTCGCGGCAGGAGAGATTTCCCGGACCAGGCGGAGGCATTGGGTCAAAACCGGGTATCGCAAGACGGTCACCCCTTCTCACGCGAAGCCATCGACGCGCGGCCGGCGGGCGCGCCGTCCGCCATCGCGTCCGCGATCAAATCTCCATACCCTTGCGGGCCCACCATCGCAAACAAAGCCGCAAGGGCGCGCTGGCGGTCGCGGACTTCGGCGACCGACATGGCGCGGGCCCGCGCCAGCGCGTCGCGGTAGCCGCGGACACTGTCTTCCGCGATGAGGCAGGTCCGCTCCCACAGCGCCGGGTCGCCGGCGAGGCCGAGCTCGCGCGTCAGGATGATCGGGATCGAGCCCACCGCCAGCGCCTCGTAGATGCGGATCGAATTGGGGCCGGAGCCCGAGGGGCAGAGGGTGAAGAGGGAATCCCGCATGGCCTGCAGGTATTCCGCCTTGTGCGCCGCCTCGAGCCGCAGGCGCGCCGCGTCTGCGGGCACGCCCTTCATCTGCTCGGAATAGACCGCCCGGTCGAAGTGCCACGCCTCGCGGCGCACGATCAGGAGATCGGGCGCGGCGTCCCGGTCGGCGAAGATCTGCTCCCGCACATCGGTGAGATAGACCCTGGGATTGTAGGCGCCGATGAAGTTCGCGACATAGCGGCGCGCGCGGTGGGGATCCCCCGCTTCGCGGCCGTCCGGGGTCTGCGCCGGAAACAGCGGAAAGGGATGGAGCGCGATCCCGTCGATCTCGGCCTGGCCGACGCGGGCGTGCGACCAGAACAGGTCCGTCACGCCCAGGGCCTTGAAGAGGTCGACGAACTTGTCGGCATTGATGTGCTGCGCCACCGTCGCGCGGCGGCGCCCTTCGCCCTCCAGGCGCGCGCGCAGCGCCGCCAGATTGCGCAGGAGATCCCAGGTCTGCGGCGCGTCGTTGCGCAGGCCGTCGATCACCGTCGCCCAGGGAAACCCGACATAGACGAAGTCTCCCGCCTCGCCGCGCACGGACATCGCCGCGAAGGCGGCCTTCTCCGTCGCGGCCGGGACCTGCCAATGATGCGGGAACGCCACCAGCCCGCGGCGCGCGACCATGCCGTCGGCGACATGGTCTTCGAGCAGTTGCGGGTGCGATCCGGAGGTCATGCGGTCAGGTCCCAAAATGCGCCATCATTGCGGCCCGGGCATCGAGAAGCCCCGCCTTCAGCTCGCTCGCCTCGCCGGCCCGCACCGCCTGCCGCAGAGCGCGGCCGCCGTGCCGCAGCAGCGGATTTTCGAACGTCGCGACGGGCAGGAAGAGGTTCGCGGCGAGAAGATCCATGGCGTCCCCGACACTGTTGCGATGGAACACGGGCTCCGGGAAATAGCCCTTGATGAGATAGAAATACTGCCGCTGGAATTCCGCGGCGGCGTGCGCTGGAACATCCCCGCGCGGCACGGCGCGAAACGCCACCCGCTCGTTGCGGGCGATCGCGAAGAACAGATTGCGCACGAAGAAATCGGCGACGGACCGGTAGGCCCGGCCGGTCGTGTAGATCTGGCCGTGCGGCAGTACGATCTCGCAGAACCGGAACACCAGGGGGAGAAGGAGCTTCACGCCGACCTCGTCCGCCGGGTCGCCGGCGAGCCCGGGGCCGCGCCACCGGCCGAACACGTCGATCTGGCCGACGGCCTCGTCGGACACCGTGATTTCCGCGCTGTCGGCGGCGAGGCGGACGGCGAGCGACCCGCGCGCCTCCACGCACCGATACAGGAGATCGCGGAACGCCTCGGGCTTTTCTTCCGCGCGAAACAAAGCGGGAAACGGGATCTCGATCCTCATGCCGCGAGATCCTTGCCGAAAAACGCCGCGCGCCAATCCGGCTTGCGGCGGGTCAGCCAGTCGAGGCAGCGCGCGATCTGCACGTCGTTCAGGCCGCGTTCGACATTGGTGGCCATCAGCGTCCCGGCCCGCATCGTGGGCGTGTAGCGATGGTACCAGTCGCTCTTGTGGCTGAGCGCGGTCGCCATGGTCGGAATCGCCCGCGCCAGCGCGCAGACCTTCAGCCAGATGTCGTCGGCGTACGGCGCCAAGGCGAGGATGTCCTCGATCCGCGTCACCGCCGGATCGGACAGGAAGCCGGGCGGGTAAAGCACGCCGCCCGCCCCCGTGGGCATCAGGCGGAAACTCGGCGCCGGCAGCCGAACCTCACGCTGCCAGAGGCGATAGGGCGCGATCGCCCCCTCTTCGATGCCCATGCTGTGACAGCGATTGCCGATGACGGCATGGGGATGCAGCCGGTGCATCTCGCACAGATGCGCGAGCGCCTCGGGGGGATAGATCACGTCGTCGTCCACGATGACGAAGGGCGCGGCGGCATTCAGCGCGGCATTGTGCAGAAACTTGTCGTACTGGTGGAAGGTGCGTGGTGCGAAATGGATCTGGAGACCCCGCTCCTCCAGATCGCGCAGCCGCCGAGGCAGCCAGTTCTTGCCCGGAATCTCGTCGCGCCCGAGCCAGAGATGGATCTCCTTCGGCGGGCAGGTCTGCTCGAACAGCGACGCGATGGCGAAGCTCACGGTCTTGATCCGCGCCGGAAAGGACGTCAGAGACACGATCAGATCGGACGGTCGCGCCGGCGCCGCGAGGACGCCGCCCCGGATCTTCGAAATCCGCGCCGTCTCCTCGGCTTCGAACTTGCTCGCGTCATAGTCGAGCTGACGCCGGGCCTCCGCACGCTCCGCGAGCATTTCGGCACGGCGGCGCTGGGTGAAGACCAGACGCCGGACCTCGCCCGCGCCGCCGTCCTCGGCGAGCACGATCGCCAGCGCCGCATCGAGCAGGCGCGCGCTCAAAGCGGGCGCGAGCGTCCCCGACTGACGCTGGAAGAGCGTGTCGAGAACCATGCGCGCGAGATGCCGCGACAGCGGGGGCTGCGCGGTTTGCAGACGCGCGAGGATCGCCTCGGGCTCGGCGCATGTGCGGCGAAATGCGAGGATCTGGTCGGCATCCGCCTCGGTCAGTTCGGGATATTCCTCGACCAAGGTGTGGCGGATCGAGCGGCCGCTGCGTTCCAGGTCGGCGGAGATTCCCGGTTCCCCGCCGCGGATCGCAAGCACCTGAGGAACGATCGCGATGCGGGCGCCCTTGGCATACAGGCGCGCGAGCTGCAGCGTGTCGCTGTCGGTCTTGAACGCGCGTTCGTCGAACGGTTCATCCACCAGGAGCGAACGCCGGACATAGAGCGCCTGATGGCAGAAGCCGAGGCTCGCGAGCTTGAACGCCTCGCCCTCGGTCCAGGAGGTCCAGAACTGGTCCTTCAACTCGCCCCAGCCGAGGACCCCGTCGAGGTCGCGATCGGTGAGAATCCCGGCGACGCGCTCCAACACGTCCGGGTCGGCGAACACGTCGCTGGCATTGAGCAGGCACACGAAGCGGCCACGGGCCATGCGCAGGCCCTTGTTCATGCCGTTATAGACCCCGGTGTCAGGTTCGCTGACGGCGCCGGTGACGAGCCCCTGATTCTGCCAGAACTCCACCAGACGCTGCGACTTGTCCGTCGAGGCCCCATCGACGACGAGATATTCGAAATCCCGGAAGCTCTGCTCGAAGACGGAGCGCATCGTCTTCATGAGCGACCACGCGTCGTTCCGTGCGACCGTCACGATCGAGAAGAAGGGGGCATTTTTCATAGGAACCCAGCGAATGCCTAATCTTTAAGAAGGTCGCATCGTTTTGCTCACGTCCCGAGCTCGTACCCTAGCCGACCGAGCAAAGCCCCGAACGCGTCGGAAGCCGCGGCCTCTTGCGCCAATTCGTCGCGATGGCTGCGGCGCGCGCGCGGCGCGATGAAGCTTCCCTTTCGACCACTGTCGCCCGACAGCTTGATTGCCGAAAAGGTGTGAAGGAAATCGGAATCGTAGGCTAGAGCAAGAACGCTACAGATCCTCTGCATTTGTCCCGCGGGGTCGGCGACAAAGTCCTCATACCGCACACATTCGAGGCCTTGGTAATGGTCGAGAAAGGCATGATAACGGACCGCATATTCGTGAAGTGTCTGCGGTGAGAAATGCAGCCAGCCGTTATTCTTCAGGCTGAGGAAGGAATCGAAGGGATGGCGGACGGTGAGGACGGAACGCACCGGAAACGCCTCGACCACGATGTCTCGCAAGGAGCTGCGTGCCGGAAGCGCAGGGCCGTATGAGAAATGGCTGTGCGAATGATCCCGCAGGACGAGGTCGTGGCCTCTTCCGCGGGCATCCTCGTACAGCACAGAAAGGCCCGACAGGAATATCTTGACCAGAACGTCCGCGTCCGGTGGGCGCGAGCCGCGCTGCGCCAGTGCGATCAAGTCCGAGGGTACGAATGATTGCTGCTGGCGCATGGGGCTGAGCGGATCGACCTCGCTCAACACTTGAACGTTCGGTTGCGCGGCGATGCACCGGCTGATGAGCGTTCCTCCCGTGCAAGCGAGGTGATGAATGGTCCGAACCGGAGGACGCTCCTGCGCCTCGATCTCCCGCATCAGATCACGGCATTGCTCGAACAGGCTAGGCAGAGCCTCCGGGCGATCCGACGCGCCGGCATCGGCCACGGCCAGATCGCCATGGTCGCGCAGAAGCGCCAGAGCCCCTTCGATGGCGTCATGAAAATCGTGCCGCGTCACCCGCCGGCTCATCGGCGCTTCGCCGTCTTATCGGCGAGCGCGCCGCGAAACTTTCCTTTGCGTCCGACTCTCTTGCGCGGCACGACTGCGTCCTCGCCCTCCCGGGTCTCGGAAGGGATGGCGTTGCGGAATGTGCCTTGGGTCGGGTCGGCTTCGATCTGGTACATATACTGGGCTGCGACCGTGAGACGCTGGGTCAGCCGACGCAAAAGCATTTCCTGCTTTTCCTTGGCTTCCAGCAAATGGGCGTAGCGGGACTGAAGGTCCCGGAGGTCCGCCTCTCGCATGGCATGCAAGCGGAGCGCGAGCGCATTGTCCGATTTCGCGGCCTTCAGCTCGCCGTCCATCGCCGCCAACTGTTGCGTATGTGCCGCCGCTTTCGCCTCAGCGTCCGCCTTGAGCTCTTTTTCACGCGTCTCCGCCGCGGCGAGCGACGATTTTGCGCCTGCCAAGCCGGCCTCCAGCGCCGAAATTTTCTGCGCGGCTTGCGCGCTTTCCGCCGCCGCGCGCTGCCGCGCCTCCGCCAACTGCGCTTCGAGCCCCGCACGCACCGCCTCGGCCTGTGCCGTGGCTGCGTTGCGCTCCTGCGTCAGCCGGGCATTGTGTGCCACCTGGGCGTCCAGCGCCGCTTTCGCTTCCGTCGCGCGGCCTTCGGCCTCGGAGAGCGCCGATCGGATCGACGCCAGATCCGTCTCCAGCGCCGAAATTTTCTGCGCGGCTTGCGCGCCTTCCGCCGCCGCGCGCTGCCGCGCCTCCGCCAACTGCGCTTCGAGCCCCGCACGCACCGCCTCGGCCTGTGCCGTGGCTGCGTTGCGCTCCTGCGTCAGCCGGGCATTGTCCGCGAGCTGGGCGTCCAGCGCCGCTTTCGTTTCCGTCGCACGGCCTTCGGTCTCGGAGAGCGCCGATCGGATCGACGCCAGATCCGTCTCCAGCGCCGCAATTTTCTGCGCGGCTTGCGCACCTTCCGCCGCCGCGCGCTGCCGCGCGTCCTCCGCCTGCGCCGCGGCGGCCGCCTGAAGGTCCTTCTCGCGAACCGCAGCCGCATCGAGTGCAGCCAAAGCCCTCGCCAATTCGCTTTGCCTTGCCTGGACCGTTTGTTGGAGCTGCGTCACCTTGGCATCCGCGGTCTCGCAGACTTCGACCAAACGCGCCTCCAGCGTTGCCCGCGCCGCTTCGGCAGCCGAGGCCTCGGCTTGCCGCTCCACCGCCAAACGCGCAGCCAAAGCCGTCTGCTCCTCGAGCTCGGCGCTCAAGCCCCTTACCCGTTCCTCTGCCGCAAAGAGAGCCGCATTCCCTGCATCGCACTCCTGCTTCAGCGCCTGAATCTGTTGCCTGAGACTGGTGGATTCCGCCTCCGCGATTTGCCGTGCCTCCAGATAACGCGTCTCGGCGGCAACCTGCGCGGCGGCGAGCTCTGCCGCGACGTGGGCGCGCGCCTCGTCGGCCAGCCTGGTCGCCAGCAAGACCTGCTCATCCAATTGCGCCCTGAGGCCCTTCTCACGCGCCTCGGCGGCGGAGAGCGCATTGGCCCGGACTTCCAGATCGCCCTCGAGAGCTTCAATCCGGTCCGCAGCCAGGGCCGTACCGGCCTCCGCGCTCCGCCGCGCCTCTTCCAAGCCCGACTCGGCGGCCGCCCGCGCCGCATTGGCCGCATCGAGGGCTGCCCGGAGTGCGGCCCTCTCGTCGCGCGCCGCGTGAAGCGCCCGTAAGCGCTCCTCTCCTTCTTCTTCGACCCCCTTAAGTGCTGCTTCCAAGGCCAACAGCCGGCTCTGCGCATCCGCGCCGACCTCGTTTGCAACAGAAAGTTCGCTCTCCCGTTCGGCCAAGCGACACGCGAGGGCTTCGCGCTCCAGCTCGGCACGGACGAGGCTCTCGCCCAGTTGCTCTTGTTGAATCGTCTGCAGCGCCAAACTGGACCTGAGCGCCGCCACCTCCTCCTTGAGGCGGCGCGCTTCCAGGAGGCCTCTTCCGCCGCGCACGCACCAGACGGGGATGTCGGGATCGGTCTCGTCGACAAGCTCGACGTCATAGCCGGAGGACGTGAATGCGCCGAGAATCTCCTCGCCGGCCACCCCGCCTTCAAAGAGCGGGGCGCGGCCACAATGCAGGATTATTTCGGAGAACAGGAACGTCTGTCCTGTCTCCAGCAGATCGTGCACAAGATCACCTTCCATGCCCGGCGTATCGATCACCAGCGCATTGACCTCGTCGGGGGCCACCTGAAGTTCTGAAATCAGCCGGCGCAGCGGCAGGGTCTCGACCGGGATCTCGCGCCGAACCGCCAGGCCCGGGAAGATGGCAAAAAGCCCGGTCGGGGGCTTGAGACTGGACATCGCCGCGACATTGAAGACGCACAGGACCGATGGCCGCGCCTCGACAGCGACCGCCGCCTCAATGACCGTCACCCTCGGGTCCCCGGAAAATCGCGCGGCCAGGGCGGAAGCCAGCACCGGGTTGGCCTCGACCAAGACAATTCTGCGGGCGTTTGCGCCCGCTAGATAAGAGTCGAGATCGTCGCCTGCGCCTGCACCCAGATAGAGGAGGATGCCGGTCACCCGCCCCGATTTTAGGCGTCTTTCCATTCCGGAGTCCTGTTGGCGCCCGTGCATCGAAAATCCTGGATATGAGTTCACGCAGTCGCGGCGGGCTCACGACCGGCGCGTCCCTCGCCCGGGCCTGGCGAGGCCAAGGCGACGGCCTCGCGCAGGCCTCTCTTCAGTACGGCTTCCCGAGACAGATCCGTTCGGCCAGTGCGCAATGGTCCCGGTCCGCGCCGCGTCGCGCCGGGGCGCTGGGCCTGTTCGATCGCGTCAAGCTCACCGCGAAGTTCGAGGCGCATCTGATTGGCCATCGCCAGCGCTGCCGAAAGTTCGCGGAGCTTTTCTTCCGCTGCCGTCATCTCGCGCCCCTGGAGAGCCAACGCCGCCTCCAGCCGCGCAGCTGCGGCTCTTGCCTGGATGGCGTCGGCAGCCGCAACGGCGTTCGCGCCGAGGTCACCTTCCAGCATCTCGACCCGCTGTGCGTGGCGCGCTGCCTCGTCCTGAGCCTGCTGCACCGCCTGCGCACGGGATTCGCACAGCTCCTGCAGTTCGGCAATCTGTTGTTTTGCGTGGCTCAGAGCCCCCGTCGCGGCCTCCAAAGCGTCGGCGAGGGTCTCTGCCCGGGCAACCGCACCCCTGTCGGACAACAGACCGTCCCAGGCCGCAACCAGATCCTCGAGGCGGAAGGTCGGCTCCGCCGCCGTCGTCCCTTTCGAGGCCGCCTCGATCTGGCCGGCCGCGCCGGAAAGGCCGATATCGGCTTCGACGATCGCCTTTGCCAGCAGAGTGGAGATGGCATCGGGCGGCTCCGCCGACCAAGCCTGGCCCGGCAGATCGATGGACAGACCCAGAGCCTCCGCAAGCCTGGCGGGGCTTCCCAAAACGGAGGCGTGGACCATCGTGATTCGCGTTCGCGCGGACCGGAACAGCGCAAGCAGGTCCTTGATGGACCTGTGGCAATCATCGAGCGCATCGACGACCCCGGCCCCGGCTTTCAGGGAGAGGGCCACCTCTTCGACCGGCTGAAGATAGAAGGCCACCACATGCGAAGCCGGGTCTCGCGCCAGATGCTCTTTCAGGCGCGACATCGCGAAATCCGACCGCAGGACAACGACGCATGCGCCCTCGCCAATCGCCCACGACCCCACGGTGAAATCCCTGCATTCCGCAACCGCTGCGGGAAGGCGTTCGAGCCAAGGCGCCAAGTCATCGGTGGACTTTGCAAATACGCCATCGAAATAGTCGCGGACCGAATTGGCGAGAAAGAGAGGCGCCTTCAGAAGGATGAGTCTCATTTTCCCTGGCCTCGCCCGCCCCGGTGCACGGCCAAGATTCCATCCGCACGCACCCTGCGTCAATGTCTCGATGCTTAGCCCACGGATTGGGGGATAACGAGAGGGCGTCCGAATTGCGGCCGGACGGCCCCATCCGCCTGGAGGACGTCGCTTGAGCCCTGCGGCGCCTTTGCTTGACCCCCTGCGGCTCCATGTGCATTTTCGCTCACGCAACAGACTTTCGGGAGGGTGAGGGGATCGATCCCGATCCCAGCAGGGTGACCCTCTAGGGCCGGAGCGCCAGTCTCTAAATTCATCGATTGAGAACCTTGGATCGTCTCGACGGTCCCGGCCCTTCAATGTACCGCGGAATGGTCCTCATGATTTCTGTGATCGTCTATGGTCGCAACGACAGCCGCGGTTACGGAATGGCGAAGCGGGTTGCAATCAGCCTGAACGTCCTCGCCACGCAGATCGACCAGGGGGCGGGAGAGATCCTGTTCGTCGACTACAATACGCCCGATCATCTTCCCACCCTTCCCGAACTGATCTGGGACACCTTGACCGCGCAAACGCTCGGTCGACTGCGCGTCTTGCGGGTGCGCCCCGCGCATCATGCGCGGTTTGCATCCTTGACGCCGTTGCCCGTTATCGAATCCATCGCGCGCAACGTGGCGCTGCGCCGGTCCGATCCGCGCAATCGCTGGATTCTGTCGACCAACACCGACGCCCTCGTCGCCCCCCGAGGCGACCGCCCGCTGTGCGCGGTCGTCGCCGACCTGCCGGACGGGCTGTACGGTCTGCCGCGCTTCGAACTTTCCGAGCGCAGCTGGGAAGGGTTCAACCGAACCGATCCCGAGGAATGCGTGTCCCTGGCGGCGGCATGGGCCGACGAGGCCTGCCTGCGCGAGACCGTCTATGGGGTGGATGAGGTTCTTTTCGACAATCCCGGGGATTTTCAGCTCGCACCACGCGCGACCCTCATCGAGATCGGCGGCTTCGAAGAGGAAATGCTGCTCGGCTGGCACGTCGACCACAACCTCGCCAAGCGCCTCTCCTTCCGGCTCGGCGCCGTGCGCAGCCTCGCGGAGCATTTCGATCTCTACCATCTCGGTCATTCGAGGAATGTCGTGGACACCCATTCCCGACATCGGCTTCAGAACAGCACTTTCCGTTTCGTCGCTTCTGTCGAAGCGGCAGACGCGATGCACGACCGCGCACGCTGGGGCCTGGAACGGGAGGCGGTCGAAGAGATCCGGTTCGACGTCGTCCCGGGCGAGCAGGTGCGGACCGTCTGCCGGGCGATCATGGCGCCGCTCGACGGCGCTCGTCCCGCGAGCCGCTACACCCCGGATAGCTTCGATACGTTTCACTACGACGCCAGACCCGCTTCAGCCCATCTTCTGGACCTGCTGAGCTGTCATTCGACCGGCACCGTCCTCGCTTATTCCGGCGCGCGGCGCGGCGTTCTCGACCTGCTTCGCAAGGGCTTGTCGGCCCTCGGATTTACCAAGAAGCTGCTCGTGCCCAGCAGCATCGCGGACCATCTCGGGGCGGACGGCCTTCCCGAAATCCAGGTCGGAGACGACGTCGCGGTTCTGCGCACCGCCGACGTTCTGATCTTCGAGTTCGGCCTGGATGCGGAAACGCCGGCTTCCGACCCTGCCGCGGTCCGCGCGCTCGACACCGTCGCGCAATTGCTGGCGGAGGCGGCGCAGGGCGAATCATCGCGCGCTCCGGAAGGCCCGGCCCGACTCTTCATCGCCGTGAACTCGGTCCATACCCGCTTCGAGCACCTCGTCGATGAAACCATCGCCGTTGGCACCAGCCCCTTCGCGACGCGGCTGCGCTACGGCCCGCCGCACCGTCCGGTGGGTGCCGGGACGACGGCTCCGCTGCGGGCGCATCCGGAGGAGCAAGCCCATGCGCGCGGTCTGCTGAGGGTCTTGGCCGATGGGAAAGCCCCGTCCGCCGACATGCGGCTCGACATCGCCGCCCATGCCACATTGATCCTCGAAGCGATCCGGAGTTCGGCTGACCAAGGCGAAGCGTGGGCCGATCTGGACCGCCTCACGGAGCGGCTCAGCGCGGTGGTCCACCCGCCTGCAGACCTGGCCGGCCTCGCGTTCGAGCCGGGGCCATCCCCGCCGACGCTGTCCGGCCCTGCGCGGATCGCGTCCTGGAACGAAGGGGAATGGGCCTCGGTCGCCAGATATTTCTCGCGCGTTCGAAGCGGCTGGACGTGGGAGCGCGCGCAGATATTGGACGGGATCGCCACCTGCTTTTCCAGCGGCCGGTACGCCCGGGCGCTGGTGGTGAGCGAGCATGAGGACCAAATCGTCAATGCCGTCGCGGCGCGGTTCGGATCCATCGACGTGATGGATGTCCGCGAGCTTTTCGGTGAACCTGCGGTGCTGACGAGCGAGCGCCGCTTCGCGCCCGAACTGCACCCTGCCTATAAGGTCCGGCGGGTGACGCTCGGCTCGGTCCAGCCGCGGATGTACGACGTGATCGTGCTGCCCCATGCGAGCGCGTTCAAGGGCGGGGTGGGCCGCCTCGATGAAGTGGCGGCTCCCTTGAGCGCGGCGCTGTCGCCGAAGGGCCTGCTGGTGGTCGGAGGCGAGGTCTCGCTGCTGGGGCGCACCGACGCAATGCGCCCTGCCCTGTCGGCAGCGGGGAAGGACGGCTTCGCCGACACCTTCCATCGCTTCGCCGGGCTCCGATTGAAAGATCCCGGGCGCCTGGCGCTCGGCAAGGAGGACCTTGCACTCGTCGGCACGCGCGACCAACGGGACCGCGGGCTTCCCGTCCTCGGCATCTGCGAGGATGGTGACGTCCTGTGGCCGTATGTCTGGTTCTTCGAAAAGCTGTCCTCGGAGCCTCCGCAGCCCTCCGCGCGCAGCTTCAAGTCTGCACTGCGCGACCTTCGGCTGGGCGAGCAGATCGCCAACCTGCACCTGGGCGCCGGCGCGGAGCGGAACGGCCCGCGTATCGTCGCAGGACGGACCATGGCGGAAGGGCACGCGATCTACGGCCCCTTCCTGGCTCTCGAAGGCGGAGATTACAGGGTCACGCTCGCCTTTTCGCGGCTTGCGGGGCGTAGGGGAGCGCCGAAGACCACCCGTGCCGTCGTCGAGGTCAGCGCGGGGGACGAGATTCTCGTTCAGGAGACGATCGGGCTCGCGCAATCAGTCCAGCCCGACCGCACGGCGCTGGCTCTCGACTTCACCCTCACGGCGGATCCGAAGCCTTTGGAAATCCGCCTTTGGACCAATGGCCACGTCGATTTCGAGTTGGAATCGGCAAAGATCGCGCGCAGATAGTCCAAACGCCGATCGGCCCGCGGCGGCTGGCCGGCCTGTGGACCGGATTTGGCTTAGGCCGCGGTGGTGCCAAGCCGCGCAATTGTGGGGCGGATCCTGCCCGGGGTCCCAGATTTATTGGTAGAGAATGACCAAAAAAGCGCTCATCACAGGGGTCACAGGCCAGGACGGCTCCTATCTCGCCGAGCTTCTGCTCGACAAGGGATACGAAGTGCATGGCATCAAGCGCCGCGCGTCGCTGTTCAACACCCAGCGGGTGGACCACATCTACGAGGATCCCCATCTCGCCCCCCAGCGCTTCAAGCTGCACTATGGCGACCTCACCGACACGTCGAACCTCATCCGCATCCTCAGCGAGGTCATGCCGGACGAGGTCTACAATCTGGGCGCGCAATCGCATGTGGCGGTGAGTTTCGAGGCCCCGGAATATACCGCCGACGTGGACGCGATCGGCACCCTCCGGCTTCTCGAAGGCATCCGCTTTCTCGGCCTCGAGCGGCGCACGCGCTTCTACCAGGCGTCGACGTCGGAACTGTACGGTCTGGTGCAGGAATCCCCGCAACGGGAGACCACGCCGTTTTATCCCCGCTCGCCTTATGCCGTGGCGAAGCTCTACGCCTATTGGATCACGGTCAATTACCGCGAAGCCTATGGGCTCTACGCGTGCAACGGCATCCTGTTCAACCATGAAAGCCCGCGCCGCGGCGAGACGTTCGTCACGCGCAAGATCACCCGGGGGCTGGCAAACATCGCCCAGGGGCTGGAAGCCTGCCTCTATATGGGGAACATCGATGCGCTGCGCGATTGGGGCCATGCGCGCGACTATGTCCGCATGCAATGGATGATGCTGCAGCAGGACACCGCCGAGGATTATGTCATCGCGACCGGGCAGCAATATTCCGTGCGCCAATTCATCCTCTGGACGGCCGAGGAGCTGGGCATCGAGTTGGCATTCCACGGAGAAGGGGTCGATGAGGTGGCGACCGTCGTGCGCGTCACGTCCGATCGGGCACCCGCCGTGAAGCCGGGACAAGTGGTGCTGCGGATCGATCCGCGCTATTTCCGGCCGGCCGAGGTGGAGACGCTTCTCGGCGACCCGTCGAAGGCCAAGCTGAAACTCGGATGGGAGCCGCTCATCACGGCGCGGGACATGTGCGCGGAAATGGTGGAGGCCGATTTGCGGGTGGCGCGACGCCATGCTCTTCTCAACCAACACGGACTCTCAATGTCGGTCTCTCTGGAGAACTGACGGCTCGGGCGCGGGTCGGGGTGCCACAGGACATCGGGTTTTCGTGAGCGAGCAGGGCGGGCAGATGGCCGATACCGAAGAAGCCCTCGGGGAACGAGACCGGTCCCGGTCTGGGGACGGTGAGATCCTCATCCTCGATGCCACCGGTCCGGATGGTCCTGCTTGCCTGGCGGGCCTCCTCGCCGACACGGCCGCCGCCCCCGTCCTGGTGTTTTATTCCCCTGCCCGGACCTGGATCGCGCGCGAGATCGTCGACGGGCGGTTGCCATCGGCGGGCCTCGCGTCCTGGAAGGCCTATGCGGGCGCCCTCCTCGTGTGCCACCGCCGAAGCCGGCGGACCGTGACGTTCGTCTCCGCCTCCGCCTTCGCACGAGATCCGTCCCTCGTGTTCGACCTGCTCGCCGCGCGCTCGGTCAGGCTCGATCCGGAAATGGCCTCCCTGCCGGCTTTGAGGGAGGCGTCACCGGTCACCAGATGGCAAGTGCTGGTCGCGGCGAGGGCCTGCGAGGCCGATCCCTCGGCCGTCCTTCTCGATGGCGAACTCGAAGCTGCAGCGCTCCCTCTGCAGGACGTGTCCGTCGATGCCGACGCTGCCTTCCTCGAAATTTCGCAGTCCGAGGCCGAGCGACATCGCGAACGGGAGGCCGAACGCGAGGCGCGCTCCGCGATGGCGTCGCGCGCGCGGGCGCGGGAAGCCATGGCGGATGCGCGGTCAGGCTCGCGCGATGAGCGGCATCGGATGACCGAGGCGGAAAGAGCCCTTCTGCTGCCTCAGCTTGCCGATCTGCGGGCAGATATAACGGACCACCTGCGCACCCAGATGCGCCATGCGGCATCCATTGCGGAGGCGGAAACCGCACTTGCCGCGGCCAGAGGGCAGATTGCAGATCTGCAGGATCGCTTGGAGCAAGAGCGCGCCAAGGCGGCAGATCTTGCGGCGCAGCTGGCGCAGGCCGAAGGGAGGATTGAAACGGACGCGCAGAGTGTACGCGAAGCGAAGGAAGCGATCCTTCTATCACAGATTGTGGAACTTCGCGACGAGTTGCACGATCAGGTCCGCCAAGGCGAGAGCGCGGTGCGCCTCGTGGCGACGCTCAGAGCGCAATTGGCGGCGCAAATGCAGCGGGCGGAGGAACTCAGCCGGGAGGTGTCCGACCTGCGCACGTCGCGCGGCACCGACACCGCCAGCGGCGAAGGGCCTTCCTCAGAGGCCCCTGCGGCGGGTCCGTTGCGGTCGATTCGTCAGTTGCTCGCGATGAGCCCGCGGCGCCAGTGACGCGCGGGTCGAAGGGTCTGCAGGCCGGCAGAGTATGCCCCGCCCTCCGGCATAATCAGCAACCCGCCGGCCTTCGACATGCCGTCTCAATCCGGCCCGTGCTTCCTTCGAAGCTTCCAACCCGGCACGGCTTCGCTGGTCCCCGCCGTCACAGCGACGCATAGATGCTGATGGCGAAATCGACGTCTTCGAAGACGCGTCCGCGCCCGCTCTTCAGCACCAGGGCCTTGTTGCAATATTCTCGGATGGTGTTGACGTCGTGGCTGATCAGGATCATCGATTGATCCTTGCGTTTTACGAACAGTTCTTCGTGGCACCGGCGGTGAAAACGTTGATCACCCACCGCGATGACCTCGTCGATCAGGATGCATTCAAAATCGATGCCGAGCGTCAGCGCGAACATGAGCCGCGCCCGCATGCCCGTCGAATAGGTACGGACCGGCAGTTTGAGATAGTTTCCGAGTTCAGCGAAATCGTCGACATAATCGATCATGTCCGGGATCGACTTGTCGTAAAGCCGGGCGATGAAACGGATATTGTCGTAGCCGCTCATCGACAGATCGAAGCCGCCGCCGAACGCCACCGGCCACGACATTTTCATGCCGATATCGATGGTGCCGCTGGTCGGCGGCTCGACGCCGCCGATCAATTTGACCAAAGTGGACTTGCCGGCGCCGTTGCGGCCGAGAACGCCGATCTTCTCGCCATAGGCGATATCGAAGGTGATCCCGTCGATCACGCGCTTCATCCCGAACTGGGTATGAAACTCCTTCACCACATTGACGAGGCGGATCCGGCGGTCGCTTCCGTGCGCATTGGGCGCAGCCAGGGGGCGTGCGCCATCGGGCGGCAAAAACGCGGGCGGCGTGGCCGCCGCGGGCGCGAGGTCCGCACTCATCGCAAATGTTCCAGCGTCAGGTCCAACATGACCCGCACAATCCAATACAGGCCGCCGCACACAGCCACGACCACCATCAGGATCAGCAGGCGGCGGGGATGCTCGGGCCGGTCGGCGATATTTGGCTCGACGATCCGCTCGAGATAGAGGCGACGGGCGACTGCCTCCTGGCGCGCCCGTTCCAGCGACGCCATCGCGGCCGTAAGCGCCTTGAAATAGAGCTCCTTTTCCAGCACCAGCTTCTCGTAATCCGCGAGCTTCCCCGCAAGCGAGGAGCTTTCGCCGACCACAAGGCGGCTCTGGCGGTCGATCTCACCCTTCAGCGCCGCCCGGCGCGAGCGCAGATCGTTCAATTGCGGGCTGCGCGGATTGCTCTGAAGCAGACCCGCTATCTTGGTGTCGACCTGCGCGAGTTCGAGCGCAAGCCGCGTGCTGAGATCGAGCGCGACGGACGTCTGGCGCCCCGGATCCACAACGAGCTCCCGGTTGCGGTATTCCGTGAGCTTCTCCTGGATCACACCGACCCTGGCCTCGTAGCGCTGCACCACCTCTTCCGCGAACTGAATGGAATCGGCGCTCACCCGCGCATTGAGGCGGTTCACCAGCGCTTCGGCATGATCGAGAATGCCGACCGCGAGAGCCTGCGCGTCGGCGGCATGGAACGCCTTGACCTTGAGCGTGCTGATGCCCGTCGACTTGTCGATCGACAGATCGATGAAACTGGAGAACCACTTGTATAGGGATTCCTGGGTCTGGGGCCGCCAGAAGGTCGAGAAGGCGGTGACGAAATCGGCCTCCGACCGGTCGAGGCGGCCGAGGAGATCATTCTGCTTCGCCAGACGCTCGACAAGATCCCGGGACTCCACGAACGCCTTCACCGCATGGCTGCCCTCGCTGGTCGTCTCGATCCCGCTGGATTGCAGCACCGCCCCCATGGAATCGCTGAACGCATCCGGATTTCCGCCCTGCCGCACCAGGAAGCGCGTCTCCGACACATAGAGGTCGGAAGCGATGAAGCCGAAATAGATCGTGGCAACCAGGACCGGGACGGCCACGCAGACGATGAATGCGATCCGCCGATAAAACTGGCGCGCCTCGTCGACGAGATGGCGCATCGCCGGCGGCGGCTGCCGCGATCCGTCGACCGGGAGATGATGCTCGGGCGCCGTGGTGACCGAGGCGTCGTCGACCAGGGGCAGCAGGGTCAATTGCCGCGTTTCCGCCGGCACGCTCGGATTGCCGCTCATCACGTCTCCCCCCGCCTGCGGACCGCACGCCCGGTCGACGCGGGCGGCCCGCCGCACCCCTTACGTTTCGACATCGGCATGCTCCCGCGCACCGACCAGCAGGAGCCACATCGTGCCGTAGGCAAATCCGCCGAACAGCAAAACGGTGGCGATGATCTTCCACGCTTTGGGTTCGGTCGGTTCATCGGGAAAACTCGGCTGGGCGACGGTTTCGATATAGATCTGTTGCTGGCGCGCCTCCTGGCGCGCGCGTTCAATGGCGGTCGAAGCCGCCGCCAGGGCGCGGTCGGCGAAATTCCGCTCCAGAACGAGGCGCTCATATTCCGCCATTTTTGCGGACAGGGACGTGTCGCTGCCGACGACGCCGGCGCGCTGCTCCTCGATCTGCTGCTGCAACGCGGCGGCGCGGGTTTCCAGGACGCCCAGAGACGGACTGCGCGGCGCGCGTTCCCGCATCTCCTGAAGCTGGACGTTGACGGTGGCGAGTTCCGTGGTGAGCGCGCCGATCAGCTTGACCGAGCTGCCGAACGTGCTGTTGGGATCAAACAGGAGTTCGCGGTTGCGGAATGCCGACAATGCCGCCTGCGCGGCGATGATGCGCTGCTCCGCCTCGCCCAGGAGCTTTTCGGCATGGGCGATGCTGTCGCGATGCGCCCGGTCGTTCATCCGGTTCACGACCTCCTCGCCGAGTTCCAGAAGCGCGCGGGCGACGTCGAAGCTGTCCTGGGCGCGGAACGTCTGGACCTGAAGGGTGGAGATGCCGGTCTGGGGATCGTAGATGATCCGGACATACCGCTCATATTGCCGGTAGAGCGCTTCGACCGTGCGATTTTCCCACAAATTTCCGTAGCCGGACCAAAAGTCCGCTTCCGGACGGTTCAAGATCTCGGCGAGCGGAAGCCGTTTCGACAGATCGATCACCGCATCGCGGGATTCCATGTAATCGATAATGGCGAACGTATCGTCCTGGACACTGCCGATCCCGAAGGTCCGGAACATCATCGCGAGCCCGGAGGCGTTCGTGCTGGAGGAGCCGCGCACCATGAAGCGCGCCTCGGACACGTAGCGCTCGGTCACGATCAGCAGGGAATACACCGAGAAGACAAGCAGCGGAATCAGCAGCGTGCAGCAGAACAGCACCCGGTTCCAAGACACCCATCCCGGCAGGCGGCGCTTCGCACCGGCCAGAGCGAGAGCTCCCGAATGCCCCGTCTGGGGAGGTGGCAGCCTGAATTGTTGATTCATGCGGTCCTACATTGCCGACATGCGATACCGCCCGCGGATCTGCTCGCCCGTCCCGGCCATTCTACCCGAATCGGCAGAACATGCCATTCACCGCACGCCGATGATCAGAATATGGCATGGTAAACAATATCCTTCTGCGCCCTTTCAAAAAGAGACAATAAACCTGGAGGAAAGAGCGGGATGAGAGTATCGGGAGTGCAATCTAATCCTGGGAACACCATTAATACCTCCGACCCACGCCGGCGATCACGACAGGTCAGCGTGACGCAGTGTGACCCACCTGCATCAATTTGCGCGCAGGTGCGAATTTTCCCTACAATCCTACCCGAAGGCCCTTGCGCCGCAAATGTGGCATTGGTTAGGTAGTCTTACGCTCACCCCTGACCCTGAAGGTTCAATGGCCGCGCCGGTCTTCTTCGATGCCTCCTATCTGATCGCGCGGGCGACATACCCGCGCGCGGACGGGTTCACGAACGTGACTTTGGCGTATGCGCGGCATTTCGTCGACCAGGCGCGGGGCTTCTTCGTCCGCAACGGGCCGTCGGATCCGGTCGTGCTCGAGCGGCACCATGCGCATCGCATCCTGAAGACGCTGGACCAGACGATGTCCTCCCGTCCTTCCGCCCTGGGTGGGGTGCGGGACTGGCTCGCCGGCGGCGCGCCTCCCCCATCGCAGGTGCGGGCTTCGGGTTTGCGCACGGCGGCCTCCCGATTCGTCGGAGACCGGGTGGCCAAGGTCCAATGTTCCTACATCGCGCGTGCCCGCGCCAGCGGCCGGATCGCCGAGGGGGCCGTGTACCTCAACGTCGCGCAATATGCCTATAGCGATTGCGAAGCCTATCGCTGGCTGGACCGGCGACCGGACGTGCGCCCGGTCTTCCTCGTGCACGATCTGCTTCCGCTGGACTATCCGGAGTTCTTCGTCCCCGGCGAAGGGGAGCGTTTCGCGCGCCGCATCTCCATGGCCCTGACTCGCGGCCGCGGCCTGATCGTGACCAGCGAGGACGTTCGCGCACGCGTGCAGGATGAGATGGCGCGTCGCGGACACGCCCGCCTGCCGGTCCTCGTCGCGCCATTCCCCTCGCCGCTGACTTGCCCGGCTCCGAACCCGATCGACGAAGATCTGTCCGCCCACCCTTATTTCGTCATGGTGGCGACCATCGAGCCCCGCAAGAACCACCTGCTGATGCTCTCGATTTGGCGCGAGCTGGCAAAGGCCGCCGCCGCCGAAGGCAAGGCGGTGCCGAAGTTGATTCTGGTTGGACGGCGGGGGCGGGAGAACGAGCAGATCGTGGATGTGCTCGATCGCGGGCGTCTGACGCAGCCGCACGTGCTCGAAATTCCATTTCTCGCGCCCACCGACCTGTCGCGGCTGATCGCCAATGCGCGGGGACTGCTCATGCCTTCTTTCGCCGAGGGCTATGGCCTTCCCTTGGTGGAGGCGCTCGCGATGGGGACGCCGGTGGTCGCCACCGACGCGCCGGTCTTCCGCGAAGTGACGCAGGGCCTGGCCCTTTATCGTTCGCCGATCGACGGGTTCGGATGGCAGAATGCCATTCTGGGACTGTCGGATCGGCGGTCGCCGGAAGCCGAGGCCGCACGAAGTTCGGCGAAAAGGTTTGTTGCACCGACCTGGGCAGGCTATTTCGACAGTGTGCAACACTTCCTGAAATCCGTGTGAGTCCAAAGGCGTGCCCTCATGCTCCTAATGCTCGCTTTCGGACTGGTCACATTCGCTGTGGCGATCTACGCGGTCTTCGAAGCGCGCATCCTCCTCGGCTTCTGGCATAAGGCGCGGCACGGACGCGCTGGGCAAATTCTGCCGAAGCCGAAGAAGAAGCGGACCAATAAGCCCGCGCCCGACGTCACGGTCCAATTGCCCATCTACAATGAAGGGGCGGTGGCGCTCGACCTGATCCGCGCGGTCAGCCGGCTCG
The DNA here is from genome assembly GCF_004346185.1 of Aquabacter spiritensis. GTDB lineage: Bacteria > Pseudomonadota > Alphaproteobacteria > Rhizobiales > Xanthobacteraceae > Aquabacter > Aquabacter spiritensis. The sequence goes on from NZ_SMAI01000008.1 coordinate 213,508, forward strand.
ACTATCCGCGTGACCGCCTGCACATCCAGGTTCTGGACGATTCCACCGATGGGACCTCCGCGCTGATCGCGCCCGAGGTCAACCGGCTTGCCAAGCTGGGCCTGGACATCGCCCATATGTGCCGCGACGATCGCGAGGGATGGAAGGCAGGCGCGCTGGCGGCGGGCCTTGCCGTCTCGGACAGCGAATTCGTCGCCATGTTCGATGCCGACTTCCTCCCGCCCCCGAACTATCTGCGCAGTGTCCTGGTGGAGGGATCGGCGTTCGACGATCCTCAGGTCGCCTTCATCCAAGGCCGCTGGACCTATTCGAACGAACGCCAGAACCTTCTCACGCGCGCGCAGGCCATTTTGCTGGACCGGCACTTCGTGATCCAGAAGCCGTTCCAGATGGCGGGCGAGCGAACGATCCTGTTCAACGGCTCCGCCGGAATCTGGCGGCGCGCCGCGATCGATTCGGTCGGGGGCTGGTCGGCCGATACACTGTGCGAGGATATGGACCTCAGCTATCGCTGTGCCCTGAAGGGGTGGATCGGCACCTACGAGGAAAGCCTCGTCTGCCCGAGCGAGATCCCCGCCAGCCTCTTCGCCTTCAAGCTCCAGCAGCGCCGCTGGGCCAAAGGCAGCGCGCAGTGCGTGCGCAAGCTCGCCGTCGACATCATTCGCTCGAAGCAGCTGCGGCACAGATGGGACGATCTGTACGCGGCCCTCGGCTATGTCCTGCACCCTTTGCTGCTCTCCTATACGCTCCTGTGGCCCTGGGTGGTACTGGACGAGGGTGTCTGGGCGGTCACGTTCGCCGGTCAGATGAGCCTCACCGCCGCAAACCTGATCGGCATCCTCGGCTTTGCTCTCACGTCGCTCATTTCCCGCAGGGGGGCCGGGTTCCGGTCCCTGCGCGACATCGGCTTCGCGCTGATGCTCGGCGCCTCGCTGATGATCAACAACACCTTCGCCTTCATCGTCGGCTGTTTCGAGCGGGCGAGCGTGTTCGAGCGCACGCCGAAGCAGGGGAAGGCGCGTCGTCCGTCGCGCGCCGGGTTCACCGTCGCCAAATGGTGTGTCACCTTCGAGCTGGCTTTCTCAACCTATCTGCTGGGCCTGGCGTGGTACATGATCGGAAAGGGCTTCTATGCGGAAGCCGTGCCGTGCGTGGCGCTGGGGTTCGGGATGGCGGGCGCGGTGCTCTACCAATATTTCGAACTGCCGGCCGCCAGCGAGCGTGCCCCGCTTCGGCGGTCCATCCCCGCACGGGTGCGCCTCGCGCTCCGCCGCAACACGGCCGAGTGACGCGCGGGGCCCGTCCCGGATGCCGTCCTATGCTTTTCGAGGCGCGGCTTTTCCCATTTCGCCCTGCAGACCGCAAAACCCTCCGATGACGGCCTGGTGGATGCACCCACCCGATGGCCAAAGCCGGAGAGTTCAAGCGCGAGCTCGGCCCAACTCGGCAGAACGGCCCCTCGGCGCGAGAAATCCATCCTCCGCGCAAGAGGGTCGAACCCAGAGGGTGGACCCGGACAAGGAAGCCGCCGGACACCGTCGATACTGGCTTGCCGACCAGCCGGAAGATACCACCGCGAGTGGGAAAATTTATCCAAGGGATGGTAAGAGGAACGAGGGACGGCGCCGAAATGGGCGGTCCAAGCAGGGGGCAGCATGATTGCAGGCCAAGACCCTTCCGGAGCGGGGGCGACCGAGGCGGATTGGTCGCCGTTGGAAGCGCGTGTCGTCGCGCTGATCCGAAGCGAGATCGAAGACAAGTCGGCGGTCCTGGCGCGCGGCACGACCCGCGACGCGGTGGCGATCGATTCCATCGACATCGTCCATGTCGTATTCGCCCTCGAAGAGCAGTACGGGGCGGTGGTCGATCTGAAGCCCGGAATGAAGTTCGACACGGTCGGCGATCTGGTCGATGCCCTCGTCTCTTTCATCCCCGAACACCGCCGCTGAGGGCATTGTGCGCCGCGCTTGCGCGGTGACGGGCCGAGGCGCCGTCTCGGCTCTCGGCCAGAGCGCATCCGCATTCGTGCGGGCGGTGCTTTCCGGCGAAGCGGCCATCGCTCCCCTGGAACACCGCCCGGCCGGTCTGAGGCTGACCGCTGGCGCCCCCATCCGTGGCTTTGTCGCGTCGGACCATTTTTCCGAGCGCGACATGTCTCAAATCGACCGGTTCACGCAGTTTGCCGCCGTCGCCGCCCGCGAGGCCTGGCGGGAAGCGGGGCTGGCCGGGCAGATCGAGGATCCCAGCCGGATCGGCGTGTTCGTCGGAACAGCCAATGGCGGAATCGATGCTCTGGAGCATAATTTTGCGCGCATCCTGGTGGAGAAGGTCAGCCCGCGCCCGCTGACCGTGCCGCAGGTCATGTCGAATGCGCCCGCCGTCCGGATTGCCGCCGACATCGGGGCCTGCGGTCCGGTTTTCGGCCTTGCCAGCGCGTGCGCTTCCGGGGCGCACGCGATCCTGGTCGGCGCCACTTTCCTCCGCGCCGGGCTGATCGATATCGCGGTCGTCGGCGGCACGGATTCCTGCTTCTCGGAAGGGGTCCTGAGAGCCTGGGACGCGCTGAGAGCCGTTTCGACGACCACTTGCCGCCCGTTTTCGGCGGGCCGCGACGGGATGGTGCTCGGAGAAGGCGCCGGCATTCTCGTCCTCGAACGGCCGGAAAGGGCTTTACGGCGCGGCGCTCGGATCCGGGGTCTGCTGCGCGGCGGCGGAATGGCGACCCGCGCCTCTGGGCTCCTCGCCTCGGATGCCGGAGGCATGGCGGACGCGATGCGGCTGGCGCTGGCGGACGCCGATCTTTCCCCCGAGGCCGTCGGCTATGTCAATGCCCATGGCACCGGGACGGAATCGAATGATCTGGCGGAGGCCACCGCCATCCGGGCCGTCTTTGGCAGCCACGCCGTTCCGGTGTCCTCAACCAAATCGATGATCGGCCACGCCTTGGGTGCCGCCGGCGCGCTGGAAGCGATCGCCACCATCGCCGCGCTGGAGCAAGGCACCCTTCCGCCGACGCTGAATTTTCTCGCCATGGATCCTGCCATCGGCTTCGATCCGATCTCCGGCGGCCCCCGGCGCACGGCGGTCGAAACGGCGCTCTCCAATTCCTTCGCCTTTGGCGGAGCCAATGTCTGCCTTGCCTTCAGTCGCCACGTCGGATGACCTCGCGCCCGCTACGCGGCGGGTCGGATCGCCCCCCTTTCCCTTCTCACTCCCTCGCCGCGAGCCGCGGCCACACGGTCGCGCGCGCACGGGCATACATCGCCTCGTCGTCGATTTCGGCCCAGACGAGATCGTCGATGCGCCGGAGCGGGAGCGGCACGCGGGTGGCGGCCGCGATCAGCCAGTCCTCGTAATCGCCCTTCGGGTCGGAGGTAAAAAATCTGTCCTCGGTGGCCAACAGAGCGGCGCGGAATGCGGCCCCGATTCGCGTGATGCCGACCAGTTCGCCGAAGGGCGGCCCCCGGCGCGTGGCGCACCGCTTCGACATGAAATCGAGGACCGGGCGCGGCGTGCCGCTTTGGGCCCAGATCCAGACCTCGTCGCCGCCGCCCGTCGGACCGGAAGCGAGAAGCAGCGAAGGATAGGTCTTGCGAAGCACGGCGGTGAGCGCCGCCTTCTCCCATATCGCATCGGCCTCGAGGAGCAGGAGCGGCCCCTCGGTCGCCGCGAGTCCGACCGCGAGGCTACGCGCAGACCCGCTCTCCGCGAAGTCCGGATTGTGGACCGTGCGAACGCCCGGCAGCCGGCGCGCCAACGCGTCGTAATGCGCGTGCAAATGCCCTGTGACGATGGTCACATCTCGGATTCCGGCGGCATTGAGGAGACCCACGGCGCGCTCGATGAGGCTGGTTCCGCCGACTTCCAAGAAGCCCTTGGGAATCTCGCGCCCGCGCGGCCCGAGCCGTACGCCGCGCCCCGCCGCGAGGAACACCGCCTGATCCACCCGCGCCATCCACCCCGTCCCGCTTTATCGGAGGCCCGGCCCGTGCCGGCCACGGCCTTTGCAACTTCATCTGGGGAGCTATTCTAGAACCGGATCCTTTCAAGTGGAAACAAGCGCGCTGTCCGAGAGCCTGTGCGCACGCCATGCCGTTTGAAGCGACGCGAAAGAAGACCCCGCAGGGCGCAATTTATTCCACGCCGCGAGGCGGTCGTCGGATCTGCCGGTCCGCATGCCTCTCACGCGGATCCGCGACGGTGCGACGGGCGCACACTTCGCCGACGGAGCACTCATCAAAGCGCGTCGCCCCATGAGGTGATTCGCGCCGGCGGCCGAGATGACCTACTTTAATACCTACATTAAACCGGACGTACCCTGCACACGTAACGCTCAACTGAATTTTTACAACCAACGAGACAGATGAACAATCACACTCGAATACCTATATGCCCGGAATTTTCTTATAATTTATGTATAATTTTTATCGAATTACATTTTACTTGATTGTAATAAGTGTTCAATTTTATTTTATATGTCACTTTTTGATAGAATCATATATGTAAGAAATGTATGACGTTTTTTACATTTCTAAAATTTTCCTTCACTAAAATATAGTGGACTAATAAATAGTTTTTACTTTCACCGCTGCTCTACCGCATGGATTCGTGCTTTACGAGCGGAGAGATTTTCATTTAGGCTTCGCTACAAATTTTCATGACTGGATCGTGGTGTCTCAATTTTCAGAGGCACAGGCCTGTCGGCGGCGCGATCTGGAAGGGGGCGGCTTTGACGCGGTTGCCAGTGCATTCCTGCCGGACCACTGGATTGGCGCGTCCCGCTCAGCCGGGTGCGTGGAGTTCTCGTCTGATCCTCCCGCGCTTGCTCAAAGCCAGCCTCGCCATGACCACCGCGCTCACTCCGCCGCGGTCTATTCCCCGGTCCAGGGTTATGGCCGGGATGGTCGGCCTCGCTTTGCTCGGGAGCACAGCCGTCCGCGCCGATAACTACATGGTCGAAACCCAGGTCGAGTTCGACGCCGCCCTTGCCGCTGCGGCTGCGAGCAGCACCTCGAATACGATCACCGTCGAGGGCGCTAACGGAATCGTGGCCCCCGCCGGCCTCAGTCTGCCCGGCAACGGACAGCCGCTCATCCTGACCTTCGCCCAAACCTCCGGCAGCCCCCGCTTCGATGTCGGCGCAGGGACCGGCAACATCTCTGCCCTGACCCTCGCCGACGGCGCCGAAATCAATTTCAACGTTTCCGCCGTCGCCCTCGGCATGAGGGTCGGGTACAACGGAGGAACCGGCACGGTCACCATGACCGGCGGCGCGATCACGATGAATGACGCCGCCTCCGCAGGTTATGGCGTGTTGTCGGTCGGCTATGGCGCAGACTCCACCGGCACCTTCACGCAGAGCGGTGGCGAAGTTGCCACCGGAGGTGCGCTCAATCTCGGCGTCGCAGGTGCGACCGGAAACTACACGCTCAGCGGCGGCAGCCTGCACCAGGGCACACGGGCCGGAACCCACGTCTATATCGGCGATGGGGCCGGCGGCATGGGCACGCTGACGATCTCAGGGACCGGCGCCTTCACCGCCGACGCCGGCAGTTATGTGGATGTCGGGACGGATTCCGGCACCGGCACCATCATCCAGCAGGCTGGCACCGCGACCTTCAACGGCGACTTCGTCGCGTTCGGCAGTGGCTCCGGCGGGACAGCCGGAACCGGCACGTACCAATTGGAAGGCGGCCAGCTCCTTATCAACAGCGGATTCTTCTATTTCGGCAATGGCGCCAGTGGCACGGGAGCCCTGGTTCAGACCGGCGGCACGCTCATCGCCAACACCGCCAGTAGCGGCCAGATCGCGTTCGGATCGACGGGTGCGGGCGCGGCGGGCAGCTACACCATCAGCGGCGGCACCGCGACCTTCTCGCAGGGTTTCACCCTCGCCGCGTCCGGGACCGAAGGCACCGTGAACCAGACTGGGGGCACGGTCTCGATCACCGGAGGGAGCCTGTCCTTCGGCAATGGAACCGGCACCTACAATCTCGACGGCGGCACGCTCGAGGTCGGCGGCGCGAACGGCATTCGCAGCGCCGCCGTCGCGACCACCCGTTTGAACCTGGGCGGGGGAACGCTCGGGGTCGTCGCCGCGAACCTGACCACCGACAGCAATTTCTCGACCTTCCTCGTCAGTGGAGAGACCTCCACCATCGACACCGGCGGCTTCGATGCCACCTGGAACAGCACCATCACCGGCGGCGGCAGCGATACGGTGTTCCGCAAACAGGGCACCGGCATTCTGACGCTGGCCGTCGCCAATGCCCTGTCGGCCGACATCGACATCGCGGCCGGCACGCTGGCGCTGACCAATATTGCTGCGCTCGCCACGGCCTCCCCTCTGACCGTCTTCAACGACGTGGCCGTCGGAAGTGGCGCCGTCTTCGACATCAGCGGCATCCCGGCGACGTCCCCCAATCCCTATTCCATCGTCACGATCGGCGTGCTTTCCGGCACCGGAACCGTCGATGTGGGCGCCAACGCGCTGGTCACCGTCATCGGCACCGGCGTCACCTCGGCCTTCGGCGGTGCATTCACAGCCGACGTCATTGCAGCGGACAGCGACGGGCTGGAAGCCTCATTGGTGAAAGCCGGCGACGGCACCCTCGTCATCGACGGCATGTCGATGACGAAGGGCAATTTCTACGTCATCGGCGGCACGCTCTCCCAGACCGCGGGTACCACCAGCCTCACCTATCTCGCCCTTGGCGAGGGCCTCACCAACAGCGTCCCCAACCCGGGCATACTGGACGTGACGGGGGGCGCGTTGACGATCGGCACGACGGTGCAGATCGGCGACTGGGGCGGCACCGGCGTCGTGAACCAGTCCGGCGGCACCGTCTCGCTCACCCCGACCTGCGGGGTCACGGGCGATTGCGTGGCCATGAATATCGGCAACCAGGGCGGCACCGGCACCTACAATCTCAGCGGCGGGCAATTGCTGATCGCCGGCGGCAGCCATTCGATCGGCCGCAATGCCACCAGCCGCCCCGCCAGCACCGGAACGCTCAATGTCAGCGGCACGGGCCTCTTGGAAATCAGCCCCAATGGCGCCTATGGCGAAGGCTTTCTCGTCATCGGCGACCGCGACCCGGGCACCCAGACGAACAGCACGGGTACACTCAACCAGAGTGGCGGGACCATGCGCTTCGTCGGCGCATCCTCGCTGTATCTCGGCGGCTACGGCGCAGGGACCTATAATTTCACCGCCGGCACGTTGGAGATCGGCGGTTCCAGCCTGAAGGGGTTGTATGGCGGGGGCGGGGGGACAGGGTCCTACCTGTTCAATTTCGGCAACGGCACAATCAAGGTCATCGGCTCCGCCCTGACCACCAGCGTCGCCGCCACGCTGACGGCCGGCACCACGCCGACCATCGACACCAACGACCTCGGCGCCACCTGGAACGGCGTGCTGTCGGGCGCGGGAAATCTGCTGAAGACCGGCGGGGGCACACTGACTCTGGGGGGGGCGAACAGCGGCTTTACCGGGGACGTGACGGTCGCGGCCGGGGGGCTGGCGCTGGGCCATGTCGCGGCGCTGAGCGCAGCCAACGACGTCACGCTCCAGTCCGCGACCTTGGCGACGACCGGGTTGGGCACGGGGATCGTGAGCATCGGGGCGCTCAACGGCACCGGCACGATCAATCTCGGCAATGCGCGCCTGCAGGTGAACGTCGCGACCGCGGCGGCGTTCTCGGGCACGATCACCGCGAACTTCACCAGCAATAGCGGCAACAATTACGGCCGCTTCGACAAGACCGGTGCCGGCACGCTGACCATCAACGACACCGTCATGACCGATCCCGTGGTCGGCTCGGGCGGCGAGTTCTACGTCACGCAGGGCACGCTGGCGCTGACCGCGGGGACGACCGCGATCCCCTATCTGGATGTCGGCTCGGGCACCAGTTCGGGCAATCCCAATGTCGGCCGCATGACCATCTCCGGAGGCTCGCTGACGGTCCAGCGCACCTTCTCGATCGGCGCCTGGGGCGGCACCGGCACGGTCGACCAGAGCGCCGGGACCGTCTTCATCCCCGACCCGGGCAGCTGCGTCAGCTGTGGCGGGCTCTATATCGGCAACCAGGCGGGAACCGGGACCTATAATCTCACCGGCGGCACGCTCGACTTCACCGGCGGCGTGCTCAATCTCGGCCGCACCAATTCCGCCAGCTCGCCCGCCTTCACCGGCCGGCTGAACCTGTCCGGCACCGGCGAGATCATCGTCCGCGACGGCGGTATCATTCTCGGCAATTGGCTGGTGAACGCCTCCGCCGGCGGTTTGACGACGGTCGGCATCGGCGACGGCATCTTCACCCAGGACGGCGGCACCCTCCGGATCGAGAATGCCGCCGACTTCTATCTGGCGGCGCGCGGCGACGGCACGTACAATTTCAACGGCGGCCTGCTGCAGATCGGCGGCACCTCGCTGCATGCCCTGTATGCCAATGGCGGGGGCACCCAGACCTTCAATTTCGCCGGCGGGACGATCCAGGTGCTCGACACCGCCCTGGTCACCGACGCGGCCATGTCGGTCAATCTGGTCGATCCGCTCACCAGGCCCCTCGGCTCGGTCATCGACACCAACGGCCTCGGCGCCACCTGGACCGGCGCCATTACCGGCGCGGGCATCCTGACCAAGGCCGGTGCCGGCACGCTCACCCTCGGCAATATCGCCACAACCGGCTATCTCAACCTCACCGGCGGCACCGTCAGCTCGACGGGCGCGACCAATTCCGTCGCCTTGCTGGTCGCCGTATCCGGCGGCACCTACGGCCTCGACGTGGCCAGCGGGAAAACCCTGAACCTGCTCGGCGATGCCGCCAGCGGATCGGCGGCGATTGTCTACGGCAACTCCACCCTGAACCTCGGCGGCAGCGGCACCTTGAAGGTCGCCGAGGGAAGCTTCGTGGTCGGCTATCCCACCGGCACGGCGCCGACGCTGGTGGCCTCCTCCGGCACCGTCGCCATGAGCGGCGCCAGCAAGCTGGACCTCACCTCCGCCGACACCACCCTGCTCTATGTCGGCGTCGGCGGGGGGGTCGCGGGCGTCACCGGCACCTTCACCCAGAACGACACCAGCCGGGTGACGATCGGCAGCAATCTGATCATTGGCGGCGACGGCGCCGTCGCCTCTTATGTCCTCAACGATTCCGCCACCCTGGTCACCGGGGGCACCAGCTTCGTCTTCATCGGCCTCAACGAGGCCGTCCGCACCGCCGGCACCAGCGGCACCCTGACGCTGAACGACAGCGCCGCATTCACCCTGACGTCGGACTATCTGTTCCTGGGCATGGCGACCACCGGGTCCGGCGGCGGGAGCGGCGACTTCGCCGGCGACGGCAAGATCATCCAGAACGACACCTCCGTCGTTTCGCTCGGCGGCAGCAGCGTCGCCATCGGCTTCGATGCCGGCGGCACCGGCACCTATGAGTTGAACGGCGGTACGCTGACCATCGACACCGCCGGCAATGGCGGCTTCGTGGTGGGCTCCAATGCCGGGGCCATCGGCCTTCTGTCGCAGGCGGGCGGTACCCTCACCGCCAATGAGAGCGTCACCATAGGCCGGGCCGGCACCGGCACCTATAATGTGAGCGGCGGCACCGCCAGCTTCGCCGCCGGCCTTCGGATCGCCGATGTGGCCGGCTCGACCGGCACGGTCAACCAGACCGGCGGCGCGGTCGCCATCACCGGGGGAAGCCTGAGCTTCGGGGCGGGCGCGGGCAGCTATAATCTCGACGGCGGCACGCTGACGGTCCAGGGCCTCAACGCCATCACCGCCAGCGCCGCCGGGGGCGACACGCTGAACTTCCGCGGCGGCACGCTGCGCGCCGGCGCCACTCTCAGCGCCAGCGCCCTGTTTTCCACCGTGATCGCAGCGGACGAGACGGCGATCTTCGACACCAACGGCTTTGCGATCACCTGGAACAGCGCCATATCCGGCGATGGCGGCCTCCAGAAGACCGGCACCGGCACGCTGACCTTGGCCGCCGCCGACAGCTTCACCGGCGCGGTCGCCGTCGATGCCGGAACGCTGGCTTTGAGCCATGCCGCGGCCCTCGGCGCCGCCAATGCCGTCAGCATCGGCGCCGGCGCCACCCTCGACGTCTCCGGCGTGGCCGGCGTCGCGATCATCGGCGCCCTCAGCGGCGCCGGCTCCGTCGCGCTCGGCACCGGCTTCCTGCTCGTCGACGTGGCCGCAGACCGGACCACCGCCTTCTCCGGCGACATCGCGGCCGGCTTCGTCAGCAATTCGTCCTATGGCCGCTTCGCCAAGCTCGGCGCCGGCACGCTGCTGATCAACGGCGCCACCATGGCCCGGTCGGGCGTCGGCACCGGCGAGTTCTATGTCGCTGCCGGAACTCTGGCGCAGAGCGCGGGCGAGACCGCGATTTCCTATCTCGACGTCGGCACCGGCACCACGAGCGGCGTGCCCAATTCCGCCGCGCTGGACCTGTCCGGCGGCGAACTGACCGTGGTCTCGACCCTGTCCATCGGCGCCTGGGGCGGTTCGGGCCAGGTCACCCAGACCGGCGGCACGCTGACGATCCCCGATCCCGACGGGTGCGATTCCTGCGGCGGCCTGCATATCGGCAACCAGGGCGGCACCGGCACCTATACCCTCTCGAACGGGACCCTCGACTTTTCAGGCGGCACCTTCAGTCTCGGCCGGGTCTCCAGTTCCGACAATGGCGTGTCCACCGGGACGCTCACCATCGCCGGCGGCACCGTCAACATCCATTCCGGCAATCTCATTCTCGGCAATTGGCTGATCGGGACCACCGGAATCGGCCACGGCACCATCACCCAGACCGCCGGGCTGCTGCATGTCGGCGCCGCGGGCGAGCTGTATCTCGGCGCCAAGGGCAGCGGCACCTACAATCTGAGCGGCGGCACGCTGGAGATCGGTGGCGCCAGCCTGCTCGGGCTCTACCAGAATGGCGGCGGCGCCGGCACCTACGCCTTCAATCTCGGCGGCGGCACGATCAAGGTCGTCGGATCGGCCCTCGCCACCAGCGTCGCCGCGACCCTGGTCGCCGACACCACCAGCACCCTCGACACCACCGCCTTCGACGCAAGCTGGAGCGGCGTGCTGAGCGGAACCGGCGCGCTCGCCAAAGTGGGGGGGAATACCCTCACCCTCTCCGGCGCCAACACCTATTCCGGCGGCACCACCCTCTCGGGCGGCACCCTCGCCCTCGGCCATGCCACCGCCCTCGGCGCCGGCCGGGTCTCCGTCACCGAAACCGCCACCCTCGCCTTCGGCGGCGCCTACAGCATCGGCAATGCCATCGCCCTGGCCGAGGGCCAGGTGGCGACCCTCGCATCAGGGGCAAACGCGGTCACGCTCTCCGGCGTCATCGACGGGGCGGGCGGTCTCGCCAAGACCGGCACCGGCACGCTGACGCTCACGGGCGACAACCTCTATTCCGGCGGGACGCGCCTCGCCGCGGGCGCGATCGCGCTCGGCAGCGAGACCGGCCTCGGGACGGGCACGCTCTCCTTCGCCGGCAGCGCGACCCTCGCGCTCCTCGCCGATCTGTCGGTCGGCAATGCGCTGATCCTGGACGAAGCCACCACCGCCACCCTCGACACCGGCGTGCACGCCGTCACCCTGAGCGGCGCCGTTTCGGGCGGCGGCAGTCTGGTCAAGACCGGCGCAGGCACGCTGACTTTGTCCGGCAGCAATGCCTATAGCGGGGCGACGAACGTCTCGGGCGGGACGCTGGCGGTGACCGGGACGCTGAGCGCCAGCGCCGTGACGGTCGGCGCCGGCGGCACCCTCGCCGGCACCGGCGCCATTGCCGGGGCGGTCGCGGTCGCGGCCGGCGGCACCCTTTCCGGCACCGCCGGGAGCGTCCTGACGCTGGGATCGCTGGTGCTCGACGCCGGCGCGTCGATCGCTGCAAACTTCGCCGGCCCCGCGACCGCCGCCCTGTTCGGCGTCACCGGCGACCTCACCCTCGACGGCACCGTCGACATTACCGGCCCGGCTTTGGAGATCGGCGTCTACCGCCTGTTCAGC
>NZ_SMAI01000009.1 GCF_004346185.1 Aquabacter spiritensis
TCTCAAGAGCGGTCTGGGTCGGGCCGGGTTTCTTCAGCATACCCGAATGAATCAAAAACCCCCGGCTCGCGCCAGGGGTTTGTCAGCGGTCTGAGCCCGCGCCTCGGCGCGGGCTTTTTATTGGGCGGGCTGATAAAAGCTGGCGCTCGCATCGAGACGGGAGGACGACATGCTGACGATCTGGGGACGCACCAATTCGGTGAACGTGAAGAAAGTGCTCTGGGCGGTGCACGAATTGGAGGTGCCGCACGAGCGGATCGATGCCGGCGGCGCCTTCGGCCTCGTCAACGACGCCGAGTACCGCGCCATGAATCCCAATGGCCTCGTTCCCCTGCTCAAGGACGGCGACCTCGTTCTGTGGGAATCGAACGCCATCCTGCGCTATCTCTGCGCCAAGTTCGGCGCCGGCTCGCTCTGGGCCGAGGATCCCGCGGAGCGCGCGATCGGCGACAAATGGATGGATTGGGCGACCTCGAACCTCGCAGGACCCTATCGCGATGTGTTCTGGAATCTGGTCCGCATGACTCCCGAAACACGCGACGACGCGGCGGTGGAGCGCGGACGCACCGCCTGCAGCGCGCTGCTCGCGCGGGTCGACCAGGCGCTCGCCGACAAACCCTATCTCTCCGGCGAGACCTTCCGGATGGGCGACATCCCGCTCGCCTGCTTCGCCTATGGCTGGTACGAAATGCCCATCGAGCGGCCGCATTTGCCGAATCTGGATGCGTGGTACGCGCGGGTGCGCGAACGCCCCGCCTTCGCGACCGCGGTGGCGGTGCCCCTCACTTAGTCCCTGATCCGATCAGGTTGCGGTGCAAGCTGATCGGCGCGGGCTCCAAGCGCCCCTCTTCCGGGCCGGCGCGGCCGGTCCGGAACGACGGTTGGATCAGCCGATCGTCGACAAAGCGGGGAAGGTCTCCAGCAGCCAGTAGGAGATATTGGCGATCCATCCCGACATGAAGGCGATGCCGGTGAGCACCAGAAGCACCCCCATCGCCTTCTCGATCAGCGGCAGGAACCGCCGGATCTGGCGCATCCATTTGAGGAACGGCCGCACCGCGAGCGCCGCCAGCAGGAACGGCACCCCGAGCCCGGCGGAATAGACCGCGAGCAACAGCGCCCCCTTCGCCACCGTCGCCTCCGACCCGGCGACGGCGAGAATCGCCCCCAGAACCGGACCGAGGCAGGGCGTCCAACCGAACGCGAAGGCGAGGCCCATGACGAACGCGCCCCAGATTCCGGTCGGCGGCGCCACCTCCGTGCGGGCGGTCCGGGCCAGGAGATGGATCCGGAACACGCCGAGGAAATTCAGGCCCATCACGATGATGGCGAACCCTGCGACGATCGAGAGCACGTGAAGGTGCGCCCGCAGAAGGTCGCCGATCGCCGAAGCCCCCGCCCCGAGCGCAACGAACACGACGGAGAATCCGGCGACGAACAGCAGCGCGCCGGCAAAAGTGCGGGCCGCCACCCGCTCCAGCGGCCGGGCGTTCGACAGGTCCTCAAGCGTGGTGCCGCCGATAAAGCACAGATAGGGCGGAACCAGCGGCAGAACGCAGGGCGAAAGAAAGCTTGCAAGGCCGGCGATAAAGGCAGCGGGAAGTGTGACGTCGGCCATCTGGACCCTGATCTCTCGGCACAGCAGACCGCCGGGACCCGACGGAAGCGGGGCATCGAACGGTACGCGCTCGCACGGGCGAAAACCCTGCGGGGGCTTTCTGGCCCGCACGCGCGCGCCGGGCAAGCCCGCGCGGCGTCCCTCCCTGCCATGTGAAGCGCATGCGGCGCCGCGCGGCCATTGATCGTTCACACCGTCCTCGTGCACACAGGGAGCGCACGGAGGCGTTCTGAATGGCAGCGCGACATAATCTCATCACGGACGTTGCCGGGCTCCAGGTCGGCAATGCGGGCGATCTCGCCATCGGCTCCGGGGTCACCGTCGTCCTCTGCGATCGCCCGATGATCGCCGGGGTCGATGTCCGCGGCGGCGGCCCCGGCACGCGCGAGACCGATCTGCTCGGCGCGGCCGCGACGGTGGAGCGCATCGACGCCATAACGCTGTCGGGCGGGTCCGCCTTCGGGCTCGAGGCTGCGGCCGGCGTCGCCAGCTGGCTGGCGGTCCAGGGGCGCGGCTTCGCCATCGGCGCCGCCCGCGTGCCTTTGGTGCCGGGCGCGGTCCTGTTCGACCTTCTGAACGGCGGCGACAAGGCCTGGGGGGAGGATCCGCCCTACCGCGCCTTCGGCCGTGCCGCCGCGCTGGCCGCGCGCGCGGCGCCGTTCCCCCTCGGGACGGTCGGCGCCGGCATCGGCGCCACGACCGCGACCGTGAAGGGCGGCCTCGGCTCGGCCTCCGCGGTGACGCCCGCGGGCCATGTGGTGGGAGCACTGGTGGCGGTAAATGCGGTCGGCAGCCCGCTGATCGGTGCCGGGCCGCATCTGCGCGCCGCACCCTATGAGCGCGGAAGCGAGTTCGGTGGTCTTGGTCTGCCCGCCCGCTGGCCGGACGAAAGCGGCCCGCTGCCGGTCAAGGGCGCTGCGGCGGCCCGTGCCAACACCACGATCGCCATCGTCGCGACCGATGCCGCCTTGAGCCCGCGCCAAGTGCGGCGCATGGCGGTGATGGCGCAGGACGGGCTCGCTTTGTCGCTGCATCCGATCCATACCCCGCTCGACGGCGATACCGTGTTCGCCCTCGCGACCGGGGAGGGAGCGACCGTCGATCTCGCCGAGGAAACCGAGATCGGCGCGCGCGCTGCCCATGCCTTGGCCCGCGCGGTGGGCCGGGCGATCTATGAGGCGACCGCTTTGCCCGTTCCGGACGCCCAGCGCGCCTGGCGCGATCTCTTCACCTGAGGATTTTCCATGCCCGCACTTCCGCCCGTTTTGCCGGCGCGCCCGCCGCGCGCTTCGACCGAGCCGCGCCTGAAAGGCATGCTGGCCATCATCTTCTGGTGCGCTTGCGGCGTCACCGCGGTCAATCTCGCCGGCCCGTTCGCTTTGATCGCCCAGATCGGCCCCCACGCCACCTTCAATGCGGTGATCGACGCTTTGTCCGGCGACAGCGTGCAGAGCCGCATCCTGCGGTTCGGCCTGTTTCCCCAACTGGTTTTGTTCGTCTGGGCCGCGAGCTTCGTCGTCCTGACCGTGATGCGCCGCCAATCCGCTCTGCTCGTGTCGCGCGCGCTCATGCTGGCCTGGCTGCTGATCTCGGCGGTGTGCCAGTTCGGCATCCGCGATGCGATCGCGCCCGGCGGCATGACCATGGAGGCGTTCGCGGCGCTCATTCCCGGCATTCTGGCGCAGGGCGTCGGGGTCGCCGCATTCTGGGCCTTCATGCGGGACGGCGCGCAGCCGCGCGCCTATTTCGTCAGATAGGCTCGCCCATCGTCGACGGAGCGGTGACGCAGATCAGTGCGGGACGTGGCCGCCCGCGGCCATGTCCTGAAAACGCGCCGCGCGGTAGGGGGCGGGGTCGGTGAAGGGGGTCGCCCCGGTCATCATCTGGGTCAGGAGCAGCCCGGTGACGGGGCCCAGGGTAAAACCCCAATGGCTGTGGCCGAAATTGGCGAACAAGCCCGGATGACCGGCGACCGCGTCGATCACCGGCTTGGAGTCGGGAAAGGCGGGACGCCGGCCGAGCCAGGGCGCTTCGTCCCGGACCGCGCCGAGGGGCAGAAGTCGCCGCGCGCCCGGCTGAACCAAACGCGATTGCCGCAGGTCGGGCGGATCGTCGCGGCGGGCGAACTCGACCCCGGTCGTGGCGCGGATGCCGAGCCGCGTCGATTGGAGGGAGAAACCACCCGCCCGATCGACGATCGCGCGCGACAGGCTGACGCCCGGTTCCCGGGCGAAGTGGATGTGGTAGCCCCGCTTCACGGCGAACGGCAGACGCAGCCCGAAGGTCGCGAACACATCCATGCTCCAGGGGCCGAGACAGAGCACGGCGCGGTCCGCCTCGATGGTCCCCTCCGGCGTCTCGAGCCGCCAGCGGCCGCCTTGCCGCGCGAGCCCCCGCGCATCCCCCTTGAACAGGCTCCCGCCTGCGTGCGCGAACGCTGCGGCATAGGCTTTCACCAGCCCGCCCGGGTCACTGCAATTGTCGCAGTCCGGCCAGAAGGTGGCGCGGAGGAAAGCGGGCCGCAAATGCGGCTCGAGCCTGCGTACGCCTGCCGGGTCGAGTTCCTCATATGTGACGTCGAGCGCCTGGGCGAGGTCGCGTTCGGGCTCTCCGGCAGCATAATCCGGCTCGGAATGGTAGAGCTTGACCCAGCCGGTCGGCGAAAGAAGGCCGCGTGCCCCCGCCGCGTCGGCGAGCGCATGGTGGTCGGCGCGCGCGCGGGCGAAGAGCGGCCGCAGGTCGCGGGCGATCCCGGCAAGTGCACAGGTGTGCGACGTGCGATAATAAGCCAGCAGCCACGGCAGCATTCCGGGCAGCGCGCCGAGCCGGTAATTGCTCTGCGGCGAGAGTTTCAAAGCGTGGCGGGCGATCATCATCAAGTCGCGCGGAAAGGCGACCGGAAACAGCGCGCTGCCCTCGATCACGCCGGCATTGCCGAACGAAGTTTCCTCGCCCGGATCGCGGCGGTCGACCAAGGCGACCGACAGGCCCGCCTGCTGAAGATGGAGGGCGCTCGACACGCCCACCATGCCGGCCCCGAGCACCAGAACGTCGACCCGCACCATGGCCCCTCCGCCGCAATTCCGGTCCGCGGCGCCGAAAACCATGGCGGCGGCGCCAAACATGTTCACTTCAAGTCGGTGGGAAGCCTACCGGACACCTTGCCGCCGTCAATCGTCCTCGGTGTCGTTTCCGCGCGCCAAAGGCTGCGGCCGTGTCCGCAGTCGGGTGACGACGAAAGCGAGATAAACGCCGACCAGGGTCACCGCGAGGCCGTACCAGGTGAGCGCATATTCGAGATGGCGGTTGGGAAAGGAAAGCCGGGTCTCGCCGCCCTGCGGCAGCCCGCCGGGATTGGGCGCCGCATCCGCGTCGATGAGGAAGGGCGCGACATCGGTCAAGCCGCGCGCGCGCCCGATCTGTTCCGGGTCCCGGCGATACCAGGCATTGCGTCCCGGATCGTTCTCGGGGACGAACCAGCTCGGCTCCTCGGCGAGGCGCATCAGCCCCGTGACTCGCACCTCCCCCGCAACCTGTCCCTCGGCGCGCGTGCCCGGCGACCGGCGATCCTCCGGAACGAAGCCGCGATTGACCAAGACGGGCGGTCCATCGTTTCGCAGCAACGGCGTGACGACCCAGAAGCCCGGCCCCTTGAGCGGACCCTTCGGATCCGAAAGCACGGTGTAGATCAAGGTCTCGCGGGCATGGTCGAATCGCCCGGTGGCGGTGACGGGCCGATATTCGTCCTCGGCATTGTTCAATGCCGGCCATTGCGACACCGGCGGCACCGGGGCCGGCGCTTCGGCGGTGCGGGCCGCGACCTGCGCGACGACGGCGTTCTTCCAGGCGAGCCGTTCGATCTGCCAGGTGCCGAGCGCCACGAGCACGGCGAGCGCCGCGAGCGCGACCAGAGACGGCAGGAGGAGACCGCGCGCGTTCATTCTCCGGTGCCGGGCTCCAGTTTTCCCTCGGCCGCCTTGTTGCGGTATTGCAGCGCGATCAGCACGCCCTTGAACGGTCGCAGCAGGCCGAGCGTGACCAGCAGGATCGCGGGGATCCAGAGCAAGGCATGGACCCAGAGCGGCGGCTGCCACGTCGCCTCGACGAAAAAGGCGAGAGCGACCACGACGAAGCCGCCGAACAGGATCACGAACACCGCCGGCCCGTCTCCGGCATCGATGAAGGCGTAGTCCAGACCGCAGGAGTCGCAGCGCGGCGCGGTTTCGAGGAAACCCTTGAACAGGCGCCCCTTGCCGCAGCGCGGGCAGCGGCAGCCGAGGCCCGCCGACAGCGGAGAGATCGGGGCGTGATAGGGGCTCAGGGGCATTGCGTGGCCTTCAAATGAAAACGGGGCGGCCTGCGCCGCCCCGTGCCGAAAAGTTCGGGCTTCGCCATGCTCAATGGCCGCCGGCGCTGCCGCCCACCGCCCACACATAAATGAAGGTGAACAGGAAGAGCCACACCACGTCGACGAAGTGCCAGTACCAGGCCGCAGCCTCGAACCCGAAATGCTTCTCGGGCGTGAACTGCCCCGCCATCGCCCGCAGCAGGCAGACCAGCAGGAAGATGGTTCCCACAATGACGTGGAAGCCATGGAACCCGGTCGCCATGAAGAAAGTGGCGCCGTAAATATTGCCGGAAAAGCCGAAATGCGCGTGCAGATACTCGAACGCCTGACAGGTGCTGAACAACACCCCGAGCAGAACGGTGCAGACGAGGCCCCATTTCAGACCCTGGCGGTCGCCCTCGAGCAGCGCGTGATGCGCCCACGTCACGGTGGTTCCCGACGTCAAAAGGATCAGCGTATTCAGGAGCGGCAGGTGCCAGGGATCAAAGGCCTCGATGCCGTGCGGCGGCCAGACGCCGCCGGTGAATTCGAGCCGCTGGAAATTGATGCCCTCGCCCACGAACAAAGCGGCGTCGAAGAAAGCCCAGAACCAGGCGACGAAGAACATCACTTCCGAGGCAATGAAGAGAATCATCCCATAGCGGAAGCCGATATCCACCACCGGTGTGTGAAAACCCTTCGTGCCCTCGCGCACCAGATCGCGCCACCATCCGAACATGGTGTAGCCCACGCCGATGAAGCCGACGAAGGTCGGGATCGAGGTTCCACCATGCATCCAAATGACCGCACCCACGGTCAGGATGAATGCCGAGACCGCGCCGATGATGGGCCAGGGACTCGGCTCCACCAGATGATAGTCATGCTGCTTCGCGTGTGCCTCGGCCATGGCGGGCGGCCTCCCTTCCCAACTTCACTCTGTCCTAGCGGGGCCGAAGCTCCGCCGCAATGGCGGCCTAATGTCCCGCCCCCGTGTCCCCTGCCCTCACCCGCCTTTGCCACCGGCCCCTTGGACCGCGGCGGCCTTCGGAGCCGGCGGCTTGGCCGGAAAGAAGGTGTAGGACAAGGTGATGGTCTTCAGATTCTTAAGGTCCTCGTCCTCGGCGATCGCCGGGTCGATATAGAAGACGACGGGCATATCCACCTTCTCGCCCCCGGCGAGGGTCTGCTCCTCGAAGCAGAAGCACTGCATCTTCACGAAATAGAAGCCGGCCTGCGCGGGGGTGACGTTGTAGGTGGCGTTGGCATAGGTCGGCGTGGCGGCCTCATTGCGCGCCATGTAATAGGCCATCTTGGTCTCGCCGACCTTGACCTCCATGGAGGTCTGTTCCGGCTTGAATACCCAGGGCAGGCCCGGCGCGACATTGGCGTCGAACCGCACCGTGATGGTGCGGTCGATTGTCGTCTCCGGAGCGGCCGTGCCGACCCGGGTGGCGCCGCCGAATCCGGTCAGGCTGCAGAACATCGCGTAGAGCGGCACCGCCGCATAGGCCATGCCGACCATGGCGGCCACGAACATCGCGCAGGCGGCGGCCACAAGACCGTGCCGTGGGCCGCGGCGCGGCGTGGAGGCAGTCGGTTGGCCGGTCTTCATCGCATCCATCGCCACCTCACAGCGGCCGGTTGAGAACGTTGGGTCCGAGCTTCACGATCGTCACCACATAGAACAGCAGAACCAGGAAACCGAGAACCGCGGCGATGGCGATCGACCGGGCCCGGCGGCGGCGCCTCTGTTCTTCGGTCAGGACGACACCGTCGTCCGGCTTCTTCTCGCGTCTGGCCACGGTCAGATCCCCGGGACCAGCGCTTCGACCAGAAGCGTGGCGAAGAGCACGAAGAGATAGAGAATCGAAAAGCCGAACAATTGCCGCGCCGCACGCACAGCGCCGTCGCCGCTGCGCCTGCGATAAACGGCAAAGGCAAGCCAGATCATTCCCGCACCGCCAAGGACCGAAACGGCGGCATAAGCGAGACCGGCATAGCCCAGCAGAGCGGGCGCAACGCCGAGCGGCGCGAGAAACAGCGTGTAGAAAAGGATCTGCCGGCGGGTCTCGTCCGGCCCCGCGGTGACCGGGAGCATCGGAACGCCGGCCCGCGCGTAATCGTCCGCGCGGTAGAGCGCCAGCGCCCAGAAATGGGGCGGCGTCCAGACGAAGATGATGGCCACCAGAAGCAGGCTTTCGAGGCCCACCGTGCCCGAGGCCGCCGCCCAGGCGACCATGGGCGGGAAGGCGCCCGCAGCGCCGCCTATGACGATGTTCTGCGGCGTCGAGCGCTTCAGCCACATCGTGTAGATGACCACGTAGAAGAAGATGGTGAAGGCCAGCAAAGCGGCGGAGAGCACGTTCACCAGAAGCCCGAGGACGACCACCGAGAAGGCCGCGAGCGTCAGGCCGAAGGCGAGCGCCTCGGACGCGGTGACGCGCCCGGCGGGGATCGGCCGGCGCCGGG
The DNA here is from genome assembly GCF_004346185.1 of Aquabacter spiritensis. Lineage (GTDB taxonomy): Bacteria > Pseudomonadota > Alphaproteobacteria > Rhizobiales > Xanthobacteraceae > Aquabacter > Aquabacter spiritensis. Next base: position 8,415 of record NZ_SMAI01000009.1, read on the forward strand.
TGCGCGTCATCACGGCGTCGATGTCGGCGTCCCACCACATATTGAGGGCGCCCGCAGCGCCCGCCCCGACCGCGATGCAGAGAAGGGCGGTGAAGGCGATGACCGGATGCACGTCTCCGGGCGCGCGCACCAGGCCGACAAGGGCCGTGAACACCACCAGCGACATCACCCGCGGCTTCAGCAGGGCGATATAGTCGCCCGGCCCGGCAAGGCCCCGCAGGGCCTCGGATCCGAGGCCGGTCTTTTCGATGCTTATGCTGGCGTCATTCATCTCTGTCTGTCCTGACGGGCGATGGCGCTGTTCGTGAGAGCGCCCGGCCTCCGAGCCGGACGACACGCGCCGAGTATATCACGCCGCGGTGCGGCGCCGCCCCCCGAATGCATCCGGCGCGGGAAACCCGCGCCGGGAGACCCCACCGCTTTGGCAGAGATCACTTGATGCGCGGCAGCACATCGAAATGGTGGAACGGCGGAGGCGAACTCAGCGTCCATTCCAGCGTGGTTGCTCCCACGCCCCAGGGATTGTCCCCGGCCAGTTCCTTGCGGCGGAACGCCACCACGACGCCGGCCAGGAAGATGATCACCGCCACACCCGAAATGTACGAGCCGATGGAGGAGATGTAGTTCCAGTGGGCGAACGCGTCGGGATAGTCGACATAACGGCGCGGCATGCCGGCGAGGCCCAGGAAATGCTGCGGGAAGAACACCATGTTCACGCCGATAAACGTGACCCAGAAGTGCAGCTTGCCCCAGAATTCCGGGATCATGTAGCCGCTCATCTTCGGGAACCAATAGTACCAGCCCGCGAAGATCGCGAACACGGCGCCGAGCGAGAGCACGTAGTGGAAATGCGCCACCACGTAATAGGTGTCGTGCAGCGACCGGTCGATGCCGGCATTCGAGAGCACGACGCCGGTCACGCCGCCGACCGTGAACAGGAAGATGAACCCGACCGCCCAGAGCATGGGGGTGCGGAACTGGACCGAGCCGCCCCACATGGTGGCGATCCAGGAGAAGATTTTCACACCCGTCGGCACCGCGATAATCATGGTCGCGGCGACGAAATAGGACTGCGTCGCGACCGAGAGACCGACCGTGTACATATGGTGCGCCCACACGACGAACCCGACCACGCCGATCGCGACCATGGCATAGGCCATGCCGAGATAGCCGAACACCGGCTTGCGGGAGAAGGTCGACACGATGTGCGAGACGATGCCGAAGCCGGGCAGGATGAGGATGTAGACCTCGGGATGCCCGAAGAACCAGAACAGATGCTGGAACAGGATCGGATCGCCGCCGCCCGCCGGATCGAAGAAGGTGGTGCCGAAATTGCGGTCCGTCAGCAGCATGGTGATGGCGCCCGCCAGGACCGGCAGCGACAGCAGCAGCAGGAAGGCGGTGACGAGCTGCGACCAGGCGAACAGCGGCATTTTGTGCAGCGTCATGCCCGGGGCGCGCATGTTGAGAATGGTGGTGATCAGATTGATCGCGCCGAGGATCGACGAGGCGCCCGCGATGTGCAGCGCGAAGATCAGGAAATCCATCGCCGGCCCGGGATGGCCGAGCTTGCCGGAGAGCGGCGGATAGATCGTCCAGCCGCCGCCGAATCCGTCGGATCCCGGGGCGCCCTCGACGAACAGCGAGATGATGGCGAGGCCGAAGGCCGGCGGCATCAGCCAGAAGGCGATGTTGTTGATGCGCGGAAACGCGGTGTCCGGCGCGCCGATCATCAGCGGCACGAAATAGTTTCCATACCCGCCGATCAGCGCCGGCATCACCATGAAGAAGATCATGATGAGCCCGTGTCCCGTCGTGAACACGTTGAAGGTCTGCGGGTTCTTGAAATATTGGAGACCCGGCTCCATCAGCTCCATGCGGATGCCGATCGACAAGGCCCCGCCGACGATCCCCGCGACGATCGCGAAGATCAGGTACATGATGCCGATGTCTTTGTTGTTGGTCGAAAACACCCAACGCCGCCAGCCGGTGGGATCGGCGTGATGGTGGTCGTCGGCATTCGCCGCGTGCGACGGGTAAGCCATGGGGTACTGTCCTCACTGTCGAAGCGTCGCCGCCTCGTGCTTCGCACGCCCCGTAGGGCGGGGCTCCAAGACGGCTCGGTCAGAAGCCGCCGGGCGCCGATGCTCAGTCCGCGACAGCGACCCGCAGGCGCACAGGGGCGTCGACCGCCTCCGCCGTCCGGGTCGCGGCCGGTGCCGCGGAGAATTTCTGCTTCGCCTGATCGAGCCAGGCCTTGTACTGGTCCTCGCTCACCACGCGCACCGCGATCGGCATGAAGGCGTGGTCACGGCCGCACAATTCCGAGCACTGGCCGTAATAGACGCCCTCGCGGGTCGCCTTGAACCAGGTCTCGTTCAACCGGCCGGGCAGCGCGTCGATCTTGATGCCGAAGGAGGGGACGGCGAAGGAATGGATCACGTCGCCGGCGGTGACCTGAACCCGGACGGTCTTGTTGACCGGCACCACGACTTCGTTGTCGACCGCGAGCAGACGGGGCTGGCCGGGCTTCAGATCCTTCTCCGGCACCATCAGCGAATCGAAGCTGAAGCCGCCGTCGTCCGGATATTCGTAGGACCAATACCACTGGTGGCCCGTCGCCTTGATCGTCATGTCCGGCTGCGGAACGTTCAGTTCGAGATGCAACAGGCGGAACGAGGGAATTGCGATCGCCACCAGGATCATCACCGGGACGACGGTCCATGCGACCTCGATCATGGTGTTGTGCGAGGTCTTCGAGGGGACCGGGTTCGACCGTTCGTTGAACCGGACCACGACGATCGCCAGGAGCACCATCACGAACAGCACGATGGCGGTGATGATGACCAGAAGGAAGATGTTGAAGGAGTGGATGCTCTCCATCACCGGCGTCGCGGCGTCCTGGAGATTGACCTGCCAGTCGGACGGCTGTCCCATCCCGGCCCACGCCGCGCTCGACAGCACCGCGGCGGCCGAGGCGGCCACGGCGAAAGCAGCGGTGCGAACAAACGACCTCATGATGCTCATCTCTCCCTGAGCGGCATCGCCGCTGCCGGACCCTGTCTGCGGTCCGTCGGACCGAAGCCGGATACGCCTGGCCAAAGGCGGAGGCGTCCTTGTTGAAGTTACATCAAACACAAATCCCACGGCCCCGCAATTGCGTCCCGGGAGCGCACGATGCGACACAAGGTCGGCTTTGCGCCAGCCCGTCGCGACCCCGTGCCACGCCCCCTCCCGCACTTGCCTGCCCCTGCCGCAGGGTCGCGGTCGGCCACCCGCCGGATGCGGATTTACCACCCCGCCATTCCCACCGGGCGCAGGGATCGTTTTATCGCCGATTCGGGCGCCGCGTCCTTGACAAGGCCCGCCAGACTCTTAAGCGGAGAGGTCCGGGCCTGAACGATCCGTCCCGCCCTCGTCAGACGCGGCCCAGCCGCGCGTTTTCGGAGCCGGAATCTATGGGGTTCATGTTGTCGGTCGATATCCTGCCGCGTTCGGTGCGCGCTCCGGGCTTCCTGGCGCTCGCCTTCGTCCTCCTGTGCGCCTTCGCCGCGCCGGCGAGCGCCCAGGGCACCGTCAAGCAGGTCTTCAATGACTGGCAGATTCGCTGCGATACGCCCCCGGGCGCGCAGGGAGAACAATGCGTCCTGCTCCAGAGCGTGCAGGCGGAGGATCGGCCGAATGTCGGTCTCACCGTGATCATCCTGAAGACCGCGGACCAGAAGAGCCGCCTGCTGCGCGTCCTCGCGCCGCTCGGTGTGCTGATTCCCTCCGGCCTCGGCCTGAAGATCGACGACGTCGATGTCGGCCGGGCCGGCTTCGTGCGCTGCCTGCCCAACGGGTGCGTCGCCGAAGTGGTGATGGACGACACCCTGATCGGCCGTCTGAGACAGGGCAAACAGGCGACCTTCATCATCTTCCAGACGCCGGAAGAGGGTATCGGTATTCCCCTGAGCCTCAACGGTTTCGGACCTGGATTCGACGCGCTGAAATAACCGGTCACGCGCGACCTTCCGCCGGTCACGCCGCGGGCATGGTTTGGCCATGCTCTCTGCGCAGAAGGCCCGAGGCTTGAGCTTGGGTGCGGGCGCGAAGAAGGCGGGGTGTGATGCACGGCGACGACCACACATTGTTCATCAGCGGCCTGGCCTTTCTCGCCGCCGCCGTGATTTCCGTACCGCTGGCCAAACGTTTCGGCCTGTCTCCCGTGGTCGGCTATCTCCTTGCGGGGATCATGATCGGCCCGGCCGGGTTCAGTGTTGCCGATCCGGCCACCGTCATCACCGTCGCCGAGCTCGGTGTCGTGCTGCTCCTGTTCCTGATCGGGCTCGAGCTTCAGCCCTCGCGGCTGCTCTCCATGGGCCGGTACATCTTCGGCTTGGGCACGGCGCAGCTTTTGATCACGGGCACCGTGATCGCGGGCGTCGCCTGGAGCCTGGGGCTCGGGCTGCCCGGCGCGATCATCGCCGGCATGGCGCTCGCGATGTCGGCCACCTCGATCGCCCTTCAATTGCTGTCCGAGCGCGGCGATTTGTCTTCGGGCTACGGACAGAGGGCATTTTCGATCCTGCTGTTTCAGGACATCGCCATCGTCCCCCTCCTCGCTCTGGTGCCGCTCCTCGCCCCGGGCGCATCCGATGCCGCCCACGATCTGACCGCGACCATGATCCAGGCCGGCGCCGCCATCGCCGCGGTGGCGGGGATCGTGCTCGCCGGGCGCTACCTCCTCAACCCCCTGTTCCGCCTTCTCGCCCGCTCCGGCGCGCGTGAGGCGATGACGGCGGCGGCGCTGCTGGTCGTGCTCGGCTCCGCCGGGCTGATGGCGATGGTCGGGCTGTCGATGGCGCTCGGCGCCTTCCTCGCCGGTCTGCTCCTGTCCGAGAGCACCTTCCGCCACGAGCTGGAGGCGAACATCGACGCGTTCCGCGGCCTGCTGCTCGCGGTGTTCTTCATGGGCATCGGCATGTCGCTCGATCTCGGCGTGCTGCTGCCGCACATCGTGCCGCTGGTGTTGGCGGCGGTTCTGATCACAGCGATCAAATTCGGCGTCGTGTTCGCGCTCTATCGGACCGACCATACCACCCGGTCCGACGCGCTGCGCGCCGGGGCGGTGCTGATGCCGGCGGGCGAATTCGCCTTCGTGCTGTTCCCGCTCGCCCTCGCCAACGGCCTGCTGACGCCCGAGCAGGGCGGCTTCCTCACCGCCACCGCCGCCATCACCATGATGATCGGTCCGCTCGTCTCCGCCGGAATCAACACCCTGCTGCCGCGCCTGAAGCGGAACGAGCCGGAGCCCGAGCCGGACGATTTCAGCGATGCCGGGGGGCGCGTGCTCGTCATCGGCTTCGGCCGGTTCGGCCAGATCGTCTCGCAATGCCTGCTGGCGGAAGGCGTCGGCGTCACCATCATCGACAACGATGTCGAGATGATCCAGAGCGCCGGGCGATTCGGCGTCCACATCTATTATGGCGACGGGACCCGGCTCGAAGTGCTGCGCGCGGCGGGCGCGGAGACCGCGGAGGTCATCGCGGTGTGTGTCGACGACCGGGAGGCGGCCGACCGCATCGTCGCCATCGTCCAGGCCAGCATGCCGCATGTTCGGCTCCATGTGCGCAGCTTCGACCGCGCGCATTCCATGGACCTGCTGCGCAAGGGCGTCGATTTCGAGATGCGCGAAACCCTCGAATCGGCCTTCGCCTTCGGCGGGCATACCCTCGAGGCGCTTGGACTCGAGGCCGAGGCGGTGGCGGAACTGGTCGCGGACGTGCGTGAGCGCGACCGCCGCCGTCTGCAGCGGCAGGTGGAAGAGGGCCTCTATGCCGGCATCGATCTCATCCCCACCCGCAAGGTCGAGCCCGAACCGCTCACCGAGCCCGGGCGCCCGGCAAAGCCGCTCAATCCCGAAGCTCAGGACGTGCTGACGCACGAAACCGAATTCTCCGGCTGAAGCAGCGGGGCGCGGCATCGCGCGCGCGTCCCCGCGCCGCATCTTTCGGTGATTTCGGCGGGATGATGGCCTACAGTCGGGGCAGGAGGCGCCCCGATGGATCCCTTTGTACAATTGTTACGTGCGGCTCAGGGCGGCGAGGGGATGAATAACCTCGCCCGGTTCTACGGACTGTCCCTCCAGCAGGCGCAGCTGGCGGCCGAGACGCTCATGCCGGCCTTCGCCGCGGGTCTGCAGCGCTCGATGCAGTCGCCCGAAGGGCTGGCGAGCCTGATGGTGCTGATGATGCGCGGTCCCTATGGCGCGCTCTATGATCGCGGCCCCTCCGCCGACCTGACCCAATCCGGCACCACCGCCTTGGACGCGATGTTCGGCTCGCCCGAAATCACCCGCGCTGTGATGAATCAGGCCGCGTCGACCACGGGCCTCGGCGTCAATGCCGTCCGCCAGGTGACGCCCGCCTTTGCCGCGCTTCTGCTCGGCGGGCTCACCAAATCGCTCGCCGCGTCCGGTGCGCTGAATCAGATGCTCGCCGGGATGATCGCCCGTGCCAGCGGCCAGCCGACGCCGACCGGGAACCCTTGGGTCGACGGCATGGCGACGATGATGTCGTCGCCGAATCGCGGCGGCGCGACCGGCAATCCCTGGATCGACGCCTTCGCCGACATGATGGTCCGCTCCCCCTGGGGCGGCCAGACGGCGCAGATGCCCGGCAATCCGTGGCCGGAAATGATCGCCGCGACCCTCGCGGCGATGGGCGCGGCGGTGCCCAAGCGCGAGCCCCTGCCATTGCCTCCCCCGCCCCCGCCGCCGCCACCGCCGGCGCCCCCCGCTCTCGGCCAATGGCCGTTCCAGGACTATTTCGCCCAGCTCTTCGCCACCGGCTTCCCGCCGCCCGGCGGCCCGCCGGGACGCGACCGCGCCCCCTCCCCCTTCGACCCGTTCGCCGCTTTCATGCCGATGGCGGATTTCTGGAGCCAGATGCTGGATCGGACCTCGGGCCACCAGCGCGGTCGGACCGGACCCGCCGATCGCAAGAAGTGACGCGCTGAACCAAAAAAGGCCCGTACCGGTTGCGGCCGGTACGGGCCAAGGGGGCGGCCTCGAGGGGCGCGACCGCCATTCGATAACAGCCGGATTTTCGGGCCCCGGCGCTGGAAGCGCTGGGGCTCAGTCGCGTCCGCGCGCCCGCGCCGCGAGTTGCGCCGCCGCCCGGCGCTCCACCGCCCGCATGACCAGGACTTGGGTGGCGTCACGCCACAGCGGCTCGGCGGCGGCATCGCTCACGTCGCAGCGGGTGAGCCCGATATCGCGCAACATATGATCGTCGAGAGCGCCCAATTGGTTGAGGGCATGGCGGCGCTCGATCGCGCGCGCGACTTTCACCACGAAGCCGGCGGCCGCGAGGAGAAGGGCGGCGAGCGACGTGCCGACGGGGGCAGTGGCCGCTGTGCGGATCTCGCCATAAACGCTCATGGGACTCTCCAATTCGGGCAGCGACGTGTGTCTCCTTCCATCGGATCCATCCACCCGATTTCCGCGCGCTGCGGGATCGGTTGTGCCCGGGCTAAAAAAATCACGCTAGCGAATGTTTTTCATCGGACCTATCGTATCTGGTGATGTTTCGAGGGACCCGGCATGACGTTCCTGCTCGATGGCGACCAGCTCCGCACCTTCGTTGCCATCGCCGAGACCGGGAGCTTCACGCGCGCCGCCGACGTGGTCCACAAGACCCAGTCCGCGGTGTCGATGCAGATGAAGCGGCTCGAAGAGCGGGTGGGTCGGCCGATTTTCGCGCGCGACGGGCGGGCCTCGCGGCTGACCGAGGACGGCGAGCGGCTGCTCGATTATGCCCGCCGCATCGTGAAGCTGAACCTGGAGGCGATGGCGAGCTTCACCGACGCCGCGCTTTCCGGGCATGTCTGCCTCGGGGTGCCGGACGATTATGCGGACCGCTACCTCCCCGAGATCATGGCGCGGTTCTCACGCACGCATCCCTCGGTCGAGCTGACGGTGATCTGCGAACCGAGTTCCGATTTGACCGAGCGAATCAAGGCCGGGACGCTCGATCTCGCCATCATCACCTATACCGCCGACTCCGGCCGTCAGGCCCAGGTGATCCGCCGCGAGCGCCTGCTCTGGGTGGCGTCGGCCCGCCACTCCGCCCATAACGAGACCCCCGTGCCGCTGGCGCTCGGCCGTCCGACCTGCCAATGGCGCGATGCGGCCATAACGGCGCTCGCCATGTATGGCCGCCATCATCGCCTGCTCTATTCGAGCCCGAATGCCGGCGCCGTCTCGGCGGCCGTGCTGGCCGGGCTCGCGGTCTCGGTGTTTCCGGAATCCGCGCTGCGGCCCGGCATGCGGGTGCTCGGGACGGCGGAGGGCTATCCGCCGCTGCCGCCGTGCGACATCGGCCTGCTGCGCAACCGCCATGCGCCCTCCCCGCTCGCCGACGCGCTCGCCCAGCACATCATCCAGGGGCTCGACAACATCACAGAGGCGGACGCGGCGGAATGAAGCCGCGCGCCCTCAGGCGCGGCGCGGCGTGCTGAGGACGACGACGTTGCCCGTCAGGACCAGGGCGATCCCCGCCGCCGCCGACCAGGTCCAGTGATACTGCTCGAAGGCGGTCGACAGCAGCAGCGCCACGATCGGGAACAGCACCGCGCCATAGCCCGCCCGGCTGGCGCCGATGCGCTTGATCAGCTGCATATAGACGGCAAAGCCCAGCAGGGTTGGAAAGAAGATCAGATAGGCCAGCGCGCCGAGATAGCGCCCGGTCCATTCCACCTGGAAGGTCGCGCCTTTCAGCAGCGCAATCGCGAGGAGAAACAGGAAGCCGTACGTCATGCTGAAGGCGTTCACCGACGCCTGCGGCAGACCGCGGCGGCCGGCGATCGCCGAAGCCATGCTGCCGAAGGCGAACAGCACCGTCCCCGCCAGCCCCGCCATCAGACCGAGATGGAGCCCGGACCCGAGCCCCGATTCGGTCAGCTCGGGGCCGAAGATCAGGCCGACGCCGACGATCCCCACGATGGCGCCGGCCAGGATCCGCGGCTGCGGCCACGTCCGGGTCGAGATCGCCGTCAGGATCGGAATGAACACCGCCACCAGCGCAAACAGGACCGACATCAAGCCGGAGGTGAGGTGGAAGCCGGCATAATAGAAGGACAGGAAGTTCAGCGAGAACAACGTCGCCCCGAGCACCGCGAACAGCAGATGGTCGCGCCAGGGGAACGACAGCCGGCCCCGCGTCGCCAGCACGATCGCGATCATGCAGGAGCTGGCGACCAGGAAGCGCCAGACCGCCGAGACTTCGGGATCCACAACCCCGAGCTGGAAGCGAAGCGGCAGCCATGCCGACCCGAAGATAAGGACCGTGACGGCATAGAGAGCGAGATCTGTCGGCGCCAGGGGGGAACCGGAGGGGGCGGCCGGAGGCGACATGAGGGGGTCTCGCGCTGGCCCCCTGTTTGGACCAGCGCATCCCGCGGCGATACCTGCCTAGGCGGAATGGCCGCCATGCGCTCAGATCATGGCGCGTCGCGGCCACCCGATGGCGTCAGTAGGCGAGTTCCTTGAAGACCGGCTCCACCGAACGGTTCCAGGGGCCGGCATAGCGATCGAGCAGCACCTCGGCCGGTGCGCGGCCGGAAGCGAGGACCTCCTCGATGGGCACCAGGAACCGCGTTTCGTCGCGGCCCTGGCTGTCCAGCCGGCGGCGCCGCGCGAGGCCGGCGCGCGACAGCGCGACCGCGTCGCGCGCGACCTCGAGCACGCTGCGGCCGGCAATCCGCGCGCCGAGACCGAGGCGCGGAACCTCGTCGCGTAGGGTCTGGCGCTGCGCCTGTGTCCAGCCCGCGACGAGATCGAGCGCGCCCTGCAGGCTCTCGCGATCGTAAAGCAGACCGACCCAGAAGGCCGGCAGCGCGCACAATTCCGCCCAGGGCCCGGCATCCGCGCCGCGCATCTCCAGAAAGCGCTTCAGACGCACCTCGGGGAAGATGGTCGAAAGGTGGTTCACCCAGTCGGACAGCGTCGCGGTCTCGCCCAGCAGAGCGGGATGGCGGCCCGCCAGAAGATCGCGGAACGAGGAGCCGGCGACGTCGACATAGGCATCGCCGCGCTTGACGAAATACATCGGCACGTCGAGCGCATAATCGACATAGCGCTCGAAGCCCATGCCGGGCTCGAAGGCGAAGGGCAGCATGCCCGAGCGATCGGCATCGGTGTCCCGCCAGATCTCCGAGCGGAACGAGAGGAAGCCGTTCGGCTTGCCTTCGGAGAAGGGCGAATTGGCGAACAAGGCGGTGGCGATCGGCTGCAGCGCGAGGCTCGCGCGCAGCTTCCGCACCATGTCGGCCTCGGACGAGAAGTCGAGATTGACCTGCACGGTGCAGGTCCGGAACATCATGTCGAGGCCGAGCGAGCCGACCTTCGGCATGTAAGCGGCCATGATGCGGTAGCGCCCCTTCGGCATGACGGGGGTCTCGGACCGGCTCCATTTCGGGCTCATGCCGATGCCCAGAAAGCCGATGCCGAGCGGATCAGCCACCTGCCGCAGGGTCGAGAGATGGGTGTTGATCTCCGAGCAGGTCTCGTGGATCGAGGCGAGCGGCGCGCCGGACAATTCGAACTGGCCGCCCGGTTCCAGAGAGATCGCGCCCCCGCCGCGCGGATCGGACAGGCCGATCAGCGTCGTGCCCTCCAGGATCGGCTCCCAGCCACAGGCCGTCGCCATGCCCTCCAGGAGCGCGCGGATGCCCTTGTTGCCGTCATAGGGCACCGGCTCGTGGCGGCCGAGCGTGAAGGGGATCTTCTCGTGCTCGGTGCCGATCCGGAACATCTCCTCCGGCTTGTTCCCTTCCTCCAGCCAGGCGACGAGTTCGTCGCGGGAGCTTATCGGCGTAGCGTCCAACGTGTCGCGGGCCATGCGCGCGTCTTCCTTTGAGGGCACCGCCGAACCGAGCGGGCCGCGCTTTCGTATCGGGCGGAACCGCACGGGCCGGATCGTCCCGGGCCGCGGCGCCGTCCCCTATCCATGACGGACCCCGTCTTGCCGCCCGGATCGCAGCGCGATCCGGCCGGAACGGGCTCTTCGACTTCCGGCGGCGCATCCGCGCCGATGAAGGTGAAAGCCTGCGACTGCCCCGATTGGGTGCGGCCGGCAGCGCGCATGCTCAAGAACAAGGCGCGCGAACATACACGCCCGCGCCGCCGCCGCAAACGGGTCTGGATCATGCCGCAACGGCAGGCGAAAAGCCGCCTTTCAGCGAACCGCCGGCGGCCACACGGAGACGATGATCAGGACGGTGCGCGATGGTTCCGGGAGCACGCCCAATGGCCCGAAAACGCGAAGCGCGCGCGCACGTTCCGCGCCCCTCAGCCCGGCGCGATGCCCTCGGCCTTGCGTCTCTCTTCCTCGACCAATTCCTTTTTCGAGAGCTTGCCGACCAGCGTCTTGGGCAGACTTTCGCGGATCTCGACCTGCTTCGGCACCTCGACCTTGGACAATTGGGTCCGTAGAAAGGCGAGCAGTTCCTCGGGCGTGGCGCGGCTGCCTTCCCGCAAGGTGCAGAACGCCTTCGGCGCCTGACCGCGATAGGCGTCGGGCACCCCGATCGCCACCGCCTCCGCGACCGCAGGATGGAGATAGAGCGCCTCCTCGATCATGCGGGGATACACGTTGAAACCGCCGCACAGGATGACATCCTTGATGCGGTCGACCAGGAACAGATAGCCGTCTTCGTCGAGATAGCCGACATCGCCGGTGCGGAACGCACCTTCGATAAAGGCGGCTTCGCTCTCCTGCGGCGCGCGCCAATAGGCCCGCATCACCTGCGGCCCCCGCGCGCAAACCTCGCCCTTCTCGCCGACGCCCATCAGGCGGCGCGGATCGACGAGATCGCGAATCTCGATCACGGTGCCCGGCACCGGGGTGCCGACGGAGCCGTCCTTGATCACCCCGTTCGGCGGATTGGCGGTGAGCACCGGCGAGGTCTCGCTGAGCCCATAGCCCTCGACCAGCCGGCAGCCGCTCAGCGCCTCGAACCTTTGGCGCACCTCCGCCGGCAGCGGGGCGCCGCCGGAGACTCCGAGATGCAGCGAAGCGAGCTGCTCGGTGCGCAAGCCGGGGCAATTGGCGAGCGCCGCGAACAGGGTCGGCACGCCGGGAAACACCGTCGGCCGCTCGCGCGCGATGGTCGCGATCAAATCGGCGAGGTTGAAGCGCGGCACCAGAATGATCTCCGCCCCGATCATGATCGGAATGTTCATCACATTGGTCATGGCGAAGACGTGGAACAGCGGCAGCACACCCAGAATGCGCTCCGCGCCCTCGCGCAGGCACGCGACATGGCGGATCACCTGGATGGCATTGGCGCTGACATTCGCGTGGGTCAGCTGCGCGCCCTTGGGTATGCCGGTGGTGCCGCCGGTATATTGCAGCACCGCCAGATCGACGTCCGGCGCGATCTCGACCGGCTGCGGCCGGCCGACGCCGCGCACCAGATCCGCGAAGGTCAGATGGCGCCCGTCGTGCCGGTCGAAGACCGCTATCTCCTTGCGCTTGAAAAGTTCGAACCCGATTCCCTTCAGAAATGGCAGGATGCCGCGCATGGGGCAGACGATGATCGTCCGGAGCCCCGCCTGCTCCGCCACCGCCGCGACCCGGGCATGGATCGATTTGATGTCGAGCACGACCATGATGGTGGTGCCGGAATTGCGGATCTGTTTGTCGAGCTCGCGCTCGACATAAAGCGGGCTGTAATTGACAACCGTGCCGCCGGCCTTGAGCACCGCGAAATAGAAGATCACGGAATAGGGCGTGTTGGGCAGACACAGGCCGACCAGGCTCCCCTTCCCCACCCCGAGCCGCTGCAGCCCTGCCGCCACGCGGTCCACCAGGGCACCGGTCTCGGCATAGGTCCAGCGCCGGCCGAGAAAATTGAGGGCGGTGCGGGCGCCGTAACGCGCCACGCTCTGGTCCAGCAGATCGGCAACGGGGCAAGTGGCGATGGCCGAGGCATCGTTCGCGAGCATATTCCACCCTCCCGCGCGGAACCTTGAACCGGCGGCCGCGACCTTCGCCGCGGCCGCACCCGCCGCTGATCGGCGCTATTTTGTGACCAGGACGGTCTTCTGAATCGGCGCGTCGAACCGGTACCTTACGCCGACCGAGATGATATCCACATAGGCATCGCTGACGGTCGCGGCCAGCGATCCGCGCGTGGCATTCGCCGGGTCGGCGGGGCTGAGCGTGATGTTGCCGTCCTGCCCGAAAATGTGGGTATAAGCGAGATCGAGCGAGAGGTGCGGGGTCCAGGCATAGGTCAGGCCGGCCGAGACCCAGAAGCGGTCGCTGTCGGGCAGCCGCGGCGAGCGATGTTCGTCGTTGATCGGCGAGATTTCATAGGCGATGCCGGCGCGCAGCGTGAGCTGGGGGTCCCACTGATATTCGACGCCGCCGGAGAAGAACCAGCCGTCGTTCCACTGCAGATTCAGCACGGACGGGGTCGATTTGACCGGCTGGATCACGAGTTGCTGGACGGTCGACCAATTCGTCCATTCCACCGTGCCGAGCAGGGTCCAGCGCGGATCGATCTGCGAGCGCAGGCTGGCGGTGATCTGGTCCGGAAGGGTCAAGTCGGCATTGGTCGCCAGCGTCGCGACCGTGATGCCGGCGGCATTGTCGAGCGTGGTGAGACCATCGAGCGTCTGATCGATGAAGGAGCGATAGCCGACGCCCAGCGTGGTTCCCGGCATCAGGGTGAACAGCGCCCCGAGGGAGAAGCCGTAGCCCATGTCCGACCCGTTCACCGCGGCCGAGCCCTGCGGATAGGTCGGCGGCCCCCCGAGCATCTGCGCATTGGTCAGCCGCGCATCGATATAATTGGCGTTCACGCCGGCTCCGAGCGTGAGCCAGTCGGTGACCTTGAACGCCACCTGCGCGCCGACATTGAGATCGAAGATGCGATTGTAGCAGCCATAATAGCGCCCCGCCCAATTGCAGGGGGCGTCGGTCACCAGGCCGAACGGCGCGTTCAGCGACAGGCCGACGGCCACCCGGTCCCAGGCATAGGTCGCATAGCCGGTCGGAATGGCGCCGTTGTCGACGATGTTGCCGACCCCGAGCGGGCCGAGATTGGTGCCGAGCGGGCCGCGCGCCGAGACGATGTCGATCGAGGCATGCGGCGCGATGTAGGAGATATTGCCCTCGACCTGCATGCCGGGCACGAAGCTGACCGCCGCCGGGTTCCAATACATCGAGGCGAGGCCGGCGCCGCCGGCCGCATTCCCCGCGAACGACATGCCCTGATAATAGGAACTCTGCTCGCGCAGGCCGAACCCGCCCGCCTGCGCCTCGCCCACCAGCCCCGGCAGCGCCGCTGAGGCGAGCAGGAGCGAGGGCAGAGCGCGCCGCACGGCGCGCATGGATGTGCCGGTATCGATCATTTCCGCCCCCTGACCTTGGCGCTTCCTCCGACGGAGCGACCCGATGACGTCCGTCTGACGCTCTTATTGGTTCGCTCCATCTCCTATACGTCAGCATGCCCCAACGGCTTTCCGGGTCAACGGACATTTCTTGCGATCCCCAGGAATGACCTATGGGTGTGGCACCTTTGCCACGACCGTGGCAGTTGCCCGGGGACTTTCGCAAACAACGGTGCCGGAAATACATCTGGATTTCAGAACGGGCCTCGGCCACGACCTGTCCGTCGCCGAATTTTGCATTGCACCATCGCGCACAACGCGATTTTGCCCTGCATTATTCCGACCTGCATCGCAATCACCCCCGAATTCGTCGAACCTCCAGCTCTTGCGAGCCCGGGGAGAAGGTGTATCTTAAGTGCGGACTTATGACGTATAGGTAAGGCTGTGATGGCGACTGCCAAGCGAAACGTGCCAGGCGCGCTCACCGACACTTTCTTCACCGTCACCGAACTCGCGCGCGATCTCGGCGTCACGGCGCGGACCATCCGCTTTTACGAGGATAAGGGGCTGATCGCGCCGCGCCGCGCCGGCACGATCCGGGTCTATACCCGCCGCGACCGGGCGCGCATGGTGCTGATCCTGCGCGGCAAGCGCCTCGGCTTCAGCCTGCGTGAGATCAAGGAATATCTCGATCTCTACGACGTCGACCCGACCCAGAGCGAACAGAACCGCCTTCTGCTGAAGAAGGTGCGCGACCGGCTGGCTTCGCTCGAAGACCAGCGCATCGCGCTGGAGGAGACGATCCTGGAGTTGAAGGAGGTCGAAGCCCAGACCCTCGCGGCGCACCAAAACGGCAAGCCGACGCGCAAGGCGGCCGGCTGAGGATCATCCGCCCGTCGTCATCGCCCCGCAGGATCGCCGCGGCGCGCATCAACCAGAACAAGGCCCCATGGCAGGAGACCCCATGCAGAACGTTGTCATCGCGGGATATGCCCGCTCGCCGTTCGCCCCCGCCAAGCGCGGCGCCCTCGCCCGCGTGCGTCCGGACGACCTCGCCGCCCAGGTGGTGCGCGAATTGATCGCCCGGACCGGCGTGAAGCCGGAGGACATCGAGGACCTCATCCTGGGCTGCGCCTTTCCCGAGGCCGAGCAGGGCTTCAACCTCGCGCGCCTCGTCGGCATGCTCGCCGAACTCCCGCAATCGGTGGCGGGCGTCACGGTGAACCGCTTCTGCGGCTCGTCGATGCAGGCCATCCACATGGCCGCGGGCCAGATCCAGCTCGGTGCGGGCGAGGTCTTCGTGTGCGCCGGCGTCGAGAGCATGAGCCGCGTGCCGATGACCGGCTTCAACCCGATGCCGAACCCGGCGCTCCACGCGCACAATCCCGCCGCTTATATGGCGATGGGCGACACCGCCGAAAATGTCGCGCGCAAATGGCAGATCACCCGCGCCGACCAGGACGCTTTCGCGCTGGAGAGCCACCGCAAAGCGGCGGAAGCGCAGGCGCAGGGCCGGCTCGATGCGGAGATCGTCGCGATCGCGGCGAACGGCAAGAGCGTCGACAAAGACGGCTGCATCCGCGCCGAGACCACCGCCGAAGACCTCGCCAATCTCAAACCCGCCTTCGACCAGAACGGCTCGGTCACCGCCGGCACCTCCTCCCCCCTCACCGACGGCGCCTCCGCGGTCCTGATCTGCACCGAGGCCTATGCCGAGAAGAACGGGCTGGAGCCCCTCGCCCGCCTGCGCGGCGTCGCGGTCGCCGGCTGCGCGCCGGAAATCATGGGCATCGGTCCGGTCGCCGCCACGCGCAAGGCGCTGGCGCGGTCGGACATCGAGATCGGTGACATCGAAATCGTGGAACTCAACGAGGCGTTCGCGTCCCAGGCGCTCGCCTGCGCCCGCGAACTCGGGATCCGGGACGAGACGCTGAACCGCGACGGCGGGGCCATCGCCCTCGGCCATCCGCTCGGCGCCACCGGCGCGCGCATCGTCGGCAAGGCGGCCGCGCTGCTGAAGCGGGAGGGCGGCCGCTATGCCCTCGCCACCCAGTGCATCGGCGGCGGCCAGGGCATCGCCACCATTCTCGAGCGGGTGTGAGGCGGCGATGAGCGAGAACGGACAGGCCGGGAAGCCCGCAAAGACCCGCGACATCCGCAAGGTCGCCGTCATCGGCGCCGGCGTCATGGGCGCCGGCATCGCGGCGCAGGTGGCCAATGCGGGAATCGAGACGCTGCTGCTCGACATCGTCCCGGAAGGCGCGGACGACCGCAGCGCCATCGCCAAAGGCGCCATCGCGAAGCTGGAAAAGGCCGAGCCCGCCGCCTTCATGGCGAAGCGCAATGCGCGCCTCGTCGTGCCGGGAAACATCGAGGACGATCTCGAAAAGCTCGCCGCGTGCGACTGGATCATCGAGGCCGTGGTGGAGCGGCTGGACGTCAAGCAGGCGCTCTATGCCCGGATCGATGCGGCGCGCGCGCCCGGCACGCCGGTCTCCTCCAACACCTCGACCATCCCTCTCGGCGATCTCACGCGCGGCCTGCCGGACGGCTTCCGGCGCGATTTCCTGATCACCCATTTCTTCAATCCGCCGCGCTACATGCGGCTGCTGGAAGTGGTGGCCGGGCCGGAGACCGATCCCGCGAGCCTCGCCCGCGTCTCGGCCTTCGCCGACCTCAAGCTCGGCAAGACCGTGGTGCCCTGCAAGGACACGCCCGGTTTCATCGCCAACCGCCTCGGCACCTATTGGCTGCAGGCCGCGGTGATCGAAGCGCTCGATCTCGGCCTGAGCGTCGAGGAGGCGGACGCCGTGATGGGCCGGCCGTTCGGCTTCCCCAAGACCGGCGTGTTCGGCCTTCTCGATCTGGTCGGCCTCGACCTCATGCCGCACGTTCAGGGCAGCCTGAAGCGTGCGCTGCCGGCCGACGATCCGTTCCATGCCGTGCTGCGCGACGTGCCTTTGATCGAGGAAATGATCCGCACCGGCTATACCGGCCGCAAGGGCAAAGGCGGCTTCTACCGCCTCAACCGCGCCGATGGCGGCAAGGTGAAGGAGGCTATCGACCTTTCGAGCGGGGCATACCGCACGGAAGAAAAGGCGGCGCTGCCCGAGGGCGCGGAGAAGGATCTCGCCGCTTTGATCGGCGCCCCGGTGCCGATGGGGCGGTATGCCTGGCGGGTGCTCGGCCGCACCCTCGCTTACGCCGCGCGGCTGGTGCCGGAGGCTGCCGACGACATCGTCGCCATCGATGAGGCCATGCGCCTCGGCTACAATTGGAAATGGGGACCGTTCGAGCTGATCGACCGGATCGGCGCCGCCGCGCTCATCGCCCGCCTGAAGCAGGACGGCGCGGACATCCCGCCGCTTCTGGCGCTGGCGGAGAGTCAGCCCTTCTACCGGGTCGCGGACGGCACGCGGCAATATCTCGGCGTCGATGGGGTGTATCGCGACATCGTGCGACCGGAGGGCGTGCTGCTGCTCGCCGACATCAAGCTGAAGACCGCCCCCGTGCTGAAGAACGGATCGGCGGCACTGTGGGATATCGGCGACGGCGTGCTCTGCCTGGAATTCACCAGCAAGGGCAACTCGCTCGACGACGGCATTATCGGTCTGCTCGGCAAGGCGCTGAAGCTGGTGAAGGAGAAGCACAAGGCGCTCGTGATCTATAACGAGGGCACCAATTTCTCCGTCGGCGCCAATCTCGGCCTCGCGCTCTTCGCCTGCAACATCGCCGCCTTCGGCGAGGTGGAGAAGCTCGTCTCGACCGGGCAGAAGGTCTATCAGGACCTCAAATACGCGCCCTTCCCGGTGGTCGCGGCGCCCGCCGGCATGGCGCTCGGCGGCGGCTGCGAACTGCTGCTGCATTCGAGCGCCGTCCAGGCCCACGCCGAGAGCTATATCGGCCTCGTCGAATGCGGCGTCGGCCTCATTCCCGGCTGGGGCGGCTGCAAGGAGATGCTGACGCGCTGGCAGGCCGAGCCGTCCATGCCCAAAGGACCGATGCCGGCGCCCTCCAAGGTGTTCGAGACCGTATCTGTCGCAACCGTGTCGAAGTCCGCCGCCGAGGCCAAGGACCTGCTGTTCCTGCGCGCCGGCGACGGCATCACCATGAACCGGGACCGGCTGCTCGCCGACGCGAAGGCCCGCGCCCTCGCTATGGTGGAGGCCTATGCGCCGCCGAAGCCGGTGGACCTCACCTTGCCCGGCCCCTCGGGCAAGACCGCCATGGTGATGGCGGCCGAGGGCTTCCACCGCCGCGGCGTCGCGACCAAGCACGACCTCGTCGTTGCGGACGCGCTGGCGACCGTTCTGTCCGGCGGCAAGGCCGACCATATCGAGCCGGTGACGGAGGCGCAGATCCTGGAGCTGGAGCGCGAGAGCTTCATGCGCCTCATCCGCACCCATGCCACGCTGGCGCGCATCGAGCACACGCTGGAAACCGGCCGGCCGCTGCGCAACTGAGCCTGCGCCTCGCGCGCTCCGCGCGGGGCCGCCCCCACCGCAAAGACACTCGGGAGACGCCGCCATGCAGGTCTATCAGCCCCCGCTTCGCGACATGCGGTTCGTGCTGCACGAACTGCACGGATCCGACACGCTGAAGGACATGAAGGGCCTGTCGGAGATCACGCCGGACCTGATCGACGCCGTGCTGGAAGAGGCCGCCAAGCTGGTGACCGAGGTGCTCGCGCCGCTGAATGCGTCGGGCGACACCGAGGGCTGCACCTATGAGAACGGCGTGGTGCGCACGCCGAAAGGCTTCAAGGACGCCTACCGCACCTATGTGGAAGGCGGCTGGAACGGCATCGCCTGCGATCCCGAATGGGGCGGCCAGGGCCTGCCCGCGAGCGTGACCAAGCTCATCGAGGAGATGATGTGCTCGGCCAATCTCGCCTTCGGCCTCTATCCCGGCCTGACCCACGGGGCGTATGTCGCGCTCTCCCACCACGCCCCGCAGGAACTGAAGGCGCGCTTCCTGCCGAAGATGGTGGAAGGCACCTGGTCCGGCACGATGTGCCTGACCGAGCCGCATTGCGGCACCGATCTCGGTTTGCTGCGCACCCGCGCCGAGCCGCAGCCCGACGGCTCCTATGCCATCACCGGCAACAAGATCTTCATTTCGGCCGGCGAGCACGATCTCACCGAGAACATCGTCCATCTGGTGCTCGCGCGCCTGCCGGACGCGCCCAAGGGCATCAAGGGGATCAGCCTGTTCCTGGTGCCGAAATTCCTGCCCGGCCCCGACGGCCGCCCCGGCATGCGCAACGGCGTGATGTGCACCGGGATCGAGCACAAGATGGGCATCCATGGCTCATCGACCTGCCAGATGTCGTTCGACGGCGCCACCGGATGGCTGGTCGGCGAGCCCCACAAGGGCATGCGGGCGATGTTCTCGATGATGAATTCCGAGCGCCTGTCGGTCGGAACCCAGGGCCTCGGGGTCGGCGAGGCCGCCTATCAGAGCGCCGTCGCCTATGCCCGCGAGCGGCTTCAGGGCCGCGCCTTGTCCGGCGCGAAGCATCCCGATCTGCCGGCCGACCCGATCATCGTCCATCCCGACGTGCGCCGCACCCTGATGACCATGCGGGCCTATAATGAGGGCTGCCGCGCGCTCGCCGGCTGGGTGTCGCGCAATCTCGATCTGATGGAGCGCTCCGAGGATCCGGAGGAACGCCGGACGGCCGAGGACTTCACCGCTTTGATGACGCCGATCGTCAAGGCGCTGTTCACCGATCTCGGCTTCCTCAACGCCTCGCTCGGGATGCAGGTCTATGGCGGACACGGCTACATCCGCGACCACGGCATGGAGCAATATGTCCGCGACGCCCGGATCGCCATGATCTATGAGGGCACCAACGGCATCCAGGCGCTCGATCTCGTCGGGCGGAAGCTGCCGGCCCATACCGGCCGCTATCTGCGGGCCTTCTTCCATCCGGTCCTCGATTTCATCGACGCCCATCTCGACCACGAAGTGGTCGGCCCGCTGGTCGGGCCGCTCGGCAAGGCGTTCGGCGCGCTCCAGCTCGCAACCGGCTTCATCGCCGAGAAAGGCCTCAGGGACCCCGACGAAGCGGGCGCCGCCGCGACCGAATATCTCCGGCTCTTCGGCGTGGTCGCGCTCGGCTATATGTGGGCGCGCATGGCGAAGGTGGCAGCCGAAAAGCGGGTCGAACCCGGCGCGGACACTGCGTTCTACGATGCCAAGATCGCCACCGCCCGATTCTATATGGACCGCCTCCTGCCCGAGGCCGCGGCGCTCTGGGGCGCCATCAAAGCCGGAAAATCGAGCATGATGGCGCTCGACCCCGCCCAATTCTGACACTCGCACCCCGCGCAGTCGCCCGAAAGGATCCCATGGCCGACACCGCCTCCCTCATCGAAGCCCTCCAGGCGCGCGCCGACGCGCTGTCCGGCCTCGGCCACCGCATCCGCTTCGACCTGACGGACGTGAAGGATTCGATCCTGCTCGACGCGACCGGCGCCACCGCGGACATCAGCGCCGGCCCTGGAGAGGCGGAAGCCGTCCTCACCCTGTCCACCGACACCCTGGACAAGCTCATCACCGGCCGGATCGGCCCGATGATGGCGTTCTCCACCGGCCGGCTCCGCGTCGAGGGCTCGCAGGGCGTTGCGCTCAAGCTTGCCGGACTGCTGGACGGATAACGGCAACCCTTGCGTGTGGCCGACCCGATGCCGGCGCAACAATCCGTTGCAGAAAAGGCGCCGCTCTTAATCAAAAACTGGCCTATCGGAGCGTTTACTTTGGGGTTTGAACAAGCGGCGACGTGACGGCCAGGATCTGCAGCATCGCGCCAAAGACGTGACGTTCACGCAACGGACGCCCTTCTTTAAGGCTGCCTGCATATCCTTAATTTAATGATTTCTAATCCGTTTGAAACGGCGATCCGGGCTGGCAACCGGCGGGCGCGGTGCTATGTTCGTGCCGCGGTGAGGAACGATACCCCCGCTTGGAGAGAAAGCCATGAAATCAGTGATTTACGGCGCGCTGATCGCTTTGGTCGGCGCCGTCGGGCTGGCCAACGCGCAGAGCGCCAAGCCGGCCGGAGCCGAGGAAATGAAGCCGGCGAACTGGTTGTTCGTCCAGGTCGCGGATTCCGTCACGGTCGACGGCAACACCCTCACCCTCAAGGGTGTGGCGCCGCAGACCCTGATGTTCACGGATCGCCCGGAGCGGATGACCGGCGATGCGCCGACCCCCGCTTTCGTCAAGTTCTGGACCACCGGCAAGAGCGACTTCGAGAAGGATCCGCCGAACGCGACCCTCGCGGTCACCGTGGACGGCAAGCCTGCCACGGCCGTGGTCGAGCTGACCAACCCGGTGCTGAACGGCGATTCGCTGACCTATACGTTCAAGGTTCTGGGCGGCGACCCGCCGAAGAACGGCACCAATCCCAGCCTGTTCATCGATTGGTGGTATGGGCCGGGCTACGGGCCGGGACCCTATTGGGGCCACGGCTATTGCTGGCGCGGGCCGTATGGCGGCCTTCACTGCCGTCCCGGCTGGTGATCCGCCGGCCGGCGATTTTCCGGCCCGGATCGTCTGATCCGAAGACCCCGCCCCATCCGGGCGGGGTTTTTTTGTCCGCGTGCGCGGCGACACGGGTTTTATCGCACCGGCGGCCTAACCTGCGAGCTGAATCAGGCGGTCGAGGGCCTGCGCATCGCCCAAGGCCGCCGCCTTCTCTTTCGCGGTGAGCGCGCGGACCGCGCTGGCGAAGTCCCGCGCATCCTCGATCTTGGCGCGCGCCACGAGGCGCTCCGGGCTGTGGTCGCCCGGCGGCCGCGCGCCGCCGAAGGGCAGAAAGGCGCGGTGGGCGGCAGCAAGCTCGGGATCACGCACCAGCCGGGTCACGGCATCCTCCTCGCGCGCCTCGCGGCTCAGTTCCACCACGAGCTCCGCCGCCCGCAGCACGATGCGCGGCGGATCGCGTTCCTCCGGCACGACCAGGAGCCCCAGCCGCCGTGCCGCCATTCCGAGGTCCCGCCGGGCGGTCAGAGCCGCCAGGGGGACCGACAGGACGAGCCCGAGAATGACCGGGCTCATCCACCAGAACAGCGGCGCCGCGATCAGATAGGCGAGGACGCCGAGCAGGATGCCGAGCAGGCAATGCCCGCCATAGCGCCCGACAATGTCGCCGAACGGCACGCTGCCGTCGTCGCGGCGCTGCGGCTGCCACCCGGAATCGCGGCCGGCCAGGATCCCGACGACCCCGCCCGACTGCACCAGCATCATGACCGGGGCGATCAGCCCCGACAGAAGCGTCTCCAGCAGAAGGCCGAAAAATCCCGCCACCCCGCCAAAGCCACGACGCCGCCTGCCGTCGAACAGCATCAGGACATAGGCGATGAGCTTCGGAGCCAGCAGAAGCCCCATCGTCCCCGCGAAAACCCAGGCCGCGCGTACCGGATCCTGTGCCGGCCAACTTGGAAACAGGGAGAACCCGTCCGGGAAGTAATTGGGCGGCACGTAACGCCCCTGGAGCGAGATCAGCAGTCCGACGAACAGCATGGCGAGCCAGAGCGGCGCCGTGATGTAGCTGCCGATCCCGGTCAACAGATGCAGCCGGCTGACGAAAGCGAGCCCGCGGGCCGGAAGCACCGCCGCATGCTGGAGATTGCCCTGGCACCAACGGCGGTCGCGCACCGCGAGATCGGTGATCGAGGGCGGCCCCTCCTCGTAGCTGCCCTCCAGCCCCGGCGCCATATGCACCGCCCAGCCGGCCCGCCGCATCAGCGCCGCTTCGATGAAGTCGTGCGAGAGGATGTGGCCGCCGAACGGTTTTCGTCCCCTCAAATGGGGCAAGCCGGCCGCTTCCGCAAAGGCGCGGGTGCGGATGATGGCGTTGTGGCCCCAATAATTGCTGTCCGGGCCGTGCCACCAGGCGAGCCCGTGCGCGAGAAGCGGACCATAGAGCCGGCCGGCGAATTGCTGCGCCCGCGCGAACAGGGTGCGGCCGCCGACGATCGCGGGCAGGGTCTGGATCAGACCGGCCTCGGGATGCCGCTCCATGGCGTCGGCGAGGCGCACGATGCTCTCGCCGGTCATCAGGCTGTCGGCGTCGAGCACCAGCATATGATCATAGGCGCCGCCGAACCGCGTCACCCATTCGGCGATGTTGCCGGCCTTGCGGTCGATGTTGCGCGGCCGCCGCCGGTAGAAGATCCGCCCTGCCCCGTCGAGCCGCGCCCGCAGCGCGAGATAGCCGGCCTCCTCCTGCACCCAGACGTCGGCATCCGTGGTGTCGGAAAGGATGAACACGTCGAAATGGCCGATGCGGCCGGTCTCGGCGAGGGATTCGCAGGTGGCCTGAAGGCCGGCCAGTACCCGGTGCGGGGTCTCGTTATAGGTCGGCATCAGCAGCGCGGTGCGGCGCGTCAGCTGCGGAAGGGGGGCGTCGGGGTCGATCCCCAGCTGTCCCCCGCCGCGCCGCAGCACGGTGAAGACGCCGCCGATGGCGCTGGTGAAGGAGAAGGCGATCCAGGCGGACAGCACGACGAACAGGCCGAGCACGATGCCTTCCAGCCAGGACAAGGCGCCCACCGAGAGAACGAGATACATCTCATAGGCCGCGAAGGCCGCCAGCCCGACGGCGCCGCCGATCACGAACAGGCGGCGGAGCCAGATCCCGAGCGGGGCCGCGGTCAGCGGCCCCGATCGCACCGGGCGATGCGCCAGCCCCTGGATCGGCATGGCGAGCGGCGTCTCCGCGGGCAAAGCCGGCACGATGGCGCGGCGCGGCGGTGCGGGCGGTGGCAGATGGGCCTCGGCGCGCGCTAGGCTCTCCATCGATAGACCCACACCTCGGAGACCACCTGTGCGTCGCGCATCAATTGGGCGCGCAATTCCGCGGTCCCCTCGCCCTGCGGCGGGTCCAGCACGAAGGACAGGCGTGCGCCGCCGATCTCGGCATTGGGCTGGAGCACCACGTCGCGCACCGTGCCGGCACTGGTGGACACCTCGGCCCGCAGGGCCTTCATGTCGCCGGCAGCGATCGTCTCCCCCACCAGATCGACCACGAACAGCCGGCTGTCCCCGACGCGTCCGGTTCGCGTCGTGCCGAAGCGGGCGAGCCGCGTCGGGTCCGGATTGTCCCAGCCCCAGTGCAGCCGATAGGTGTAGGAATATTCCCCGCCTTTGCGGAGCGGATCCTTGGGCCGCCAGAACGCGACGATGTTGTCGTGGATTTCTTCGCGGGTCGGAATCTCGATCAAATGGACCGCGCCCTGCCCCCAATCGCCGATCGGCTCGACCCAGACGCTGGGGCGCTTTTCATAGCGGGCCTCGAGGTCCTGATAATCGAAGAAGGAGCGCTGGCGCTGCATCAGGCCGAAGCCGCGCATATTGGTATCGACGAACACCGAGAATTCCAGCCGGGACGGATTCTGCAGCGGCCGCCACAGCCGCTCGCCGCGCCCGTTGCTGATCGCCAGCGCCTCGGCATCGCACACCATGGGGCGGAAATCGTCGACCCCGTCGCGGTCGTTGGGACCGAAGAAGAACATCGAGGTCAGCGTTCCGATGCCCGCCTGGTCAATGTCGACGCGCGGAAACAGCGTCATCTCGATCGCCATATTGGTGCTCTGGCCGGGACGGATCGTGAAGCGGAAAGCGGCGGTGGCGCTCTGGCTGTCGAGCAGGGCGTGCAGCACGATGGAATCGCCGCCCTGCCGCGGGCGCTCGATCCAATAGGCGACGAAGAGCGGGAATTCCTCCCCCGCCGGGTCGCCGGTCTTCAGCGAGAGGCCGCGCGCCGACGAGCCATAGACCTGGCCTTTCGCCACTGCGCGGAAATAGCTCGCCCCCTGGAAGGCGGCGACCTCGTCGAAATAGTCCGGCGAGTTCATCGGCGCGTGCAGGCGGAAACCGGAAAAGCCGAGCGCGGCATCCTTCGGATCGGGCGCCGCGACCCCGTGCTCGAACCGGAAAAGATCGGGCGAATAGGCGAGCGGGCGCGCCTGCCCGTCCGCGACGAGATAGATGTCCACCTTCTCCCGAAACAGAAACCCCCGGTGCATCAATTGCACCTGGAACGGCAGGTCCTCGCCGCGCCAGACCGCACGCTCGCCGTTGAAGCGGATGTTGCGGTAATCGTCATAGCTCAGCTTTTCGAGCTGGCCGGGGAGCTTCTGGTCGGGCGCGCGGAACGGCTTCTGCGCACGCTCACGGGCAAGCTGCCGCACGGAATAGGCATCGAACGGCACCGGCGGTGCGGCGCCCTGGCGGTCTCCGGCCGGCCTGTCCTGCGCCTCCGCCCTCTCGATCACATTCTGCCAGAACGGATAGCCGAGCGCGCCCGCCACGGGCAGAAGGGCGGCAGCCTGGACGAACGAGCGGCGGCGCATACTGAAATCTCTTCGATGAGGGCCTGCGGGCGCCTGGAGCCGGATATACAAACCGGCATGCCGGGCGCGGTGCCTCAGCTTAACGGTGCCGCGATCGAACGGTTCCCGAGATCGGGCGCAGCAAAGCGCGGTCAGAAATGGCTGTAGCTGCCGACGCCGAACTGGAGCGGATCGCCCGCCGCATCGAGCACGTCGAGCCCTCGGCCGACGCAGGTCTCGCCGATCACGCAGACCGGGATGCCGAGGGCGAGCGCCTCTTCGGCGAAGGCCGGCAGAGCCGCCACCGGAAGGACCGCCGCGATCTCGTAATCGTCGCCCCCGGTCAGGGCCGTGCGCAGAAGATCGGGCTCCGCCGCGACGGCCGCCGCGGCAGCGGCGGAGAGGGGCACGTCGGAACTGGTGATCCATCCGCCGCATCCCGAGGCGACGAGCAGCTTCGCAACGTCGCCGACGAGCCCGTCCGACACGTCCATCGCGGCGGCGGCATAGCTGCGCAGGAGCGGCGCCAAAGCGAGCCGCGGCTGGGGATGGAGATAGCGATCCGACAAATGCCCGCGCTGGGTCTCGATCAGCGAGAGGAAGCCGAAGCGGCCCGGCTCCTGGCGCAGCTTCAGGCCGAGCGCGGCATCGCCGATGGTCCCTGAGACGATGATCGCCTGACCCGGCCGCGCTCCGGTGCGCGGCACGAACTCCCCCCGCGGCACGGTTCCGAGGGCGGTGACGCTGAGGGTGAGCGGCCCCGGCGTGCGCACCGTGTCGCCGCCGAGGATCGGGCAACCATAGGCCGCGACATCGGCGCCGAGCCCGTCAAAGAACGCCTCGAGCCAGGCCTCGTCCGCCTCGCGCGGCAGAGCCAGAGCGAGGAAAGCGCCGAACGGCACGGCTCCCTTTGCGGCGAGGTCGGACAGATTGACCCGCAGCGCCTTCTGCGCGATCGCGCCGGGCGGATCGTCGGCGAAGAAATGGACCCCCGCCACCAGCGCATCCTTGGTGACGACGAGGTCCGTACCGGCGGGCGGCGCGATCAAAGCGGCGTCGTCGCGCAGGCCGAGGGCGGCCGGGTGGGCCGCGAGCGGGCGGAGGAAGCGGGCGATGAACCGGTCTTCGCCCGAGTCTCCGTCCTCCATGTCAGGCCGCTCCGGGACGCGCGAATTCCTGCGCCCGCAGGTCGCGCGCCAGGGCGTCGAGCACGGCATTCACCATCCCGGTCTCGTCCCGCTCGAGGAAGGCGCCCGCGACATTGACATATTCGGCGATCACCACCCGCGCCGGCACGTCGGGCCGCCCGAGCAGTTCGTAGGCCCCCGCGCGCAGGCTGGCGCGGAGCACGGTCTCGACCCGCTTCAGCGGCCAGCCGTCCGACAGCGCCAGGTCGACCATCGGATCGATGCGCCGCTGCTCGCGCAGGACGCCTTCCACGATGTCGCGGAACAGCCGCCGGTCGGCCTCGGGATATTGCGTGCCTTCGACCTCCTGGCCGAGCCAATGGGTCTCGAACTGAGCCAGGATCTCGTTGAGGGGCGTCGCGGCGACATCCATCTGGTAGAGCGCCTGCACGGCAGCGAGCCGCGCGGCGCTCTTCTTGAGGGGTTTGGGAGCGTCGGTCACGGCATCACCCGCCGTTTGAGCCGCAGCAGCGCGAGCGCCGCCTCGGCCGCCCCGCCGCCTTTGTCGCCCTCGCCGGTGCGCGCGCGCTCGAAGGCCTGCGCCTCGGTATCGACCGTCAGGATGCCATTGCCGAGCGGCACGCCGTTCGCGAGCGCGACATCCATGAGGCCGCGCGCGGATTCCCCGGCGACGATCTCGAAATGATAGGTCTCGCCGCGGATCACGCAGCCGAGTGCCACCACGGCCTCGAACGGCCGGCCTTCGAGTTCGGCTCCCTCGAGCGCGATCTGCGCCGCCACCGGCACTTCCAGCGCGCCGGGGACGGTGACGATCTCGATCTCCGCGCCCGCCGCATCGAGCACGGTGCGCGCGCCCGAGAGCAATTCGTCCGCCAGAGCCTCGTAATAGCGGCCCTCGACGATCAGCACGCGGGCGCCGGTTACCGGCTCCGCTTCTCCGCCCGCGCGGTCGCTGCGCGTGGTCACCATGGCCATGTCTCCCGAATTCCCGCGAGGCGTACTAGCCCCGGGGGAACTCTGCAAGCCGCGCGGCATAGCGCGCCATCAGGTCGACCTCGAGATTGACCCGGTCGCCCGCCCCGACTTCGCCCCAGGTGGTGACCGCGAGGGTGTGCGGGATCAAGAGGCAGGAGAAGCGCGTGCCGTCGACCTCGTTGACGGTGAGCGAAGTTCCATCCAGGCAAACCGACCCCTTCGCCGCGACGAAGCGCGCCAGAGCGGGCGGCGCATCGAACACGAACCGGCTGGTTTCGCCGAGATCCTCGCGTGCGACGACCGGGATCGCCCCGTCGACATGACCCGTGACGAGATGACCACCCAGCTCGGCGCCGATGCCCAATGCCCGTTCGAGATTGAGGCGCCGCCCCTCGGTCCAGACCGCAGCCGTCGTGACCGCCAGTGTCTCGGGGGCGGCGTCGACCGAAAACAACGTGCCGAGGGGGCCGCCGCTGCGCACCGCGGTCACGGTGAGGCAGACGCCGGAGCAGGCGATCGAGGCGCCGAGCGCGATGGTCGCGGCGTCGTAGCTGCTGGCGATGGTCAGGGTCCGCACCTCGTTGTGCGCGGCGATGCCGACGATCCGGCCGATATCCGAGACGATGCCCGTGAACATTTTCCTGTCCTCTCAGCGGCGCCAGAGGCGCAGCAGGCTGTCCTCGCCATAGCCGGTCTGCTCGACCTGCGCGAATCCCACGGGGGCGGTGAGCCGGGTCAAGGCGCGCCCGGCCAGCGCATCGACGGCGTCCGCGCCGAGCACCACCGGGCTCGAAAAGACCGCCACCTCGTCCACCAATTCCGCCTCCAGGAGCGCGGCGGCGAGCTGCGGGCCGCCCTCGACCATCAGGCGGGTGAGGCCGAGCAGGCCGAGGAGTTTCATCGTCGACGCCAGATCGAGCCGTCCGCCGGCGGCGCGCGGCGCCCGCAGCACCTCGATGCCGAGATCGACCAGAGCCCGCTCGCGGTCCAGCGGCGCGTCCTCCGCTCCGACCACCCAGACCGGCACCTCGGCGGCGGTGCGCGCCAGGCGCGATGTCGCGGGCAGGCGCAGGTCACCGTCGAGGACGATCCGCACCGGCGAGCGTCCTTCGAGACCGGGAAGGCGAACATTGAGCATCGGATCGTCGGCCAAAGCGGTGCCGATCCCCACCAGGATCGCATCGGCCTGGGCACGCATCAGGTGGACCCGCTTGCGCGCCGCTTCCCCGGTGATCGCGGCCGGAGCGGGACCGGACCGCCCGGCCTTTCCGTCGGCGGATACGGCCATCTTCAGAAGAACGTGCGGCCGTGCGGCGGTGACCCGGCGGATATGGCCGGCATGGTCGACGCGCGCCTGTTCCGCCCCGACCCCGACCGTGACCCAGATCCCCGCCGCCCGCAGGCGGGCGACGCCCCGCCCCCGCACCCGATGGTCGGGATCCTCGATCGCGGCGACGACGCGGCGCACGCCCGCAGCGATGACGGCATCGGCGCATGGCGGCGTGCGGCCGTGATGCGAACAGGGTTCGAGCGTGACGTAGAGCGTCGCCCCGCGCGCCGCCGCACCGGCCTGCGCGAGCGCCACCGGCTCGGCATGCGGCCGGCCGGCCGGTGCCGTGACTGCCTCGCCGACGATGCGCGGGCCGGCGGGATCATGCACCACGACGACGGCGCCGACGGACGGATTGGGCCAGGTGCGGCCGAGGCCGCCCTGCCCCACCGCCAGAGCCAGCGCCATGAGGCGTTCGTCGTCCTGGGGCGTGGCGACGGCCGGCGACAGGGCGGACACGGTCACTCCGCGCGGCGCGGCCCGTCGCCGCCGGCCGGCTTGGGCTCCGCCGGACGCCCGGCGGCCAGTTCATCGAGCACGCTTTCGAAATCCTTGGCCTCGCGGAAATTGCGATAGACCGAGGCGAACCGGACATAAGCGACGTCGTCGATCTTCTTCAATTCCCGCATCACCATCTCGCCGATGAATTCGGTGGGAATGTCGGTGTCGATCTTCTCGAGGTTGCGCACCACACGCGAGGTCAGCGCATCCACCGTGTCCGGCTCCGCCACGCGCTTGCGCAGCGCGATGTGCACCGAGCGGGCGAGCTTCTCGCGGTCGAATCGCTCGCGCCGGCCGGAGCGCTTCACCACCGTCAGTTCGCGCAATTGCACGCGCTCGAAGGTCGTGAAGCGGCCATTGCAGTTCGGGCACACCCGCCGGCGGCGGATGGCCGTGTCTTCCTCGGTGGGGCGGCTGTCCCTGACCTGAGTGTCCTCGTGCCCGCAATAAGGACAGCGCATGCTTGTCGCCCCTCCGGCGCCCCGCTCAGCCGTAGATGGGGAAGCGATCGAGAAGGCCCGCAACCTTCTCCCGGACCGCCTGCTCGACCAGACTATCTTCCTCGACGCCCTTTTGCGAGAGCACGCCGAGCACCTCGGCGATCATGTCGCCGACCTGCTGGAATTCCTTCACCCCGAAACCGCGCGTGGTACAGGCGGGCGTGCCGAGCCGGATGCCCGAGGTCACTGCCGGCTTCGCCGGATCGAACGGGATGCCGTTCTTGTTGGTGGTGATGTGGGCGCGGCCGAGGGCGATCTCGGACACCTTGCCGGTCAGGCTCTTCGGCCGCAGGTCGACCAGCATGAGATGGGTGTCGGTGCCGCCCGAGACGATGGCGAAGCCGTGGCCGCGCAGCGTCTCGGCGAGCGCCCGCGCATTCTCCACCACATTCTTCGCATAGAGCTTGAAGCCCGGCTGCAGCGCCTCGCCGAACGCCACCGCCTTGGCGGCGATGACATGCATCAGCGGCCCGCCCTGGATGCCGGGGAAGATCGCCGAATTGAACTTCTTGGCGAGGTCCTCGTCATTGGTCAGGATCATGCCGCCGCGCGGCCCGCGCAGGGTCTTGTGCGTGGTCGTGGTCGCGACATGGGCGTGCGGGAACGGGCTCGGATGCACGCCGCCGGCCACCAGCCCGGCGAAATGCGCCATGTCCACCATCAGCTTGGCGCCGACGCTGTCGGCGATCTGCCGCATCCGCGCGAAATCGATGACACGCGGATAGGCCGAGCCGCCGGCGACGATGACCTTCGGCTTGTGCTGGTCGGCGAGCTGGGCGATCTCCTCGTAATCCATGCGCTGGTCGTCTTCGCGCACGCCATAGGCGACCGCCTTGAACCATTTGCCGGACATGTTCACCGGCGAACCGTGGGTGAGATGCCCGCCCGCCGCCAGATTCAGCCCGAGAAAGGTGTCGCCCGGCTGCATCAGCGCATAGAACACCGCCTGATTGGCCTGGCTGCCGGAATTCGGCTGCACATTGGCGAAGCCGCAATTAAACAGCTTCTTGGCGCGCTCGATGGCGAGCGTCTCGGCGACATCGACGAACTGGCAGCCGCCATAATAGCGCCGGCCCGGATAGCCTTCGGCATATTTGTTGGTGAGGACCGAACCCTGGGCTTCGAGCACCGCGCGCGAAACGATGTTCTCCGAGGCGATCAGTTCGATCTCGTCGCGCTGGCGACCGAGCTCGGCCTGAATGGCGGCGGCGATTTCGCCGTCCGTCTCGCTGAGCGGGGCGGAGAAGAAGCGGGCGTGGTCCTCGCTGACGGAGGAGCGGGTCGCATCGTGCGATGCCATGGACGGTCTCCGAAGGTTCCGGCCGCGGCCCCTCGGGCGGCGCGGCCGCGTGCCGCTTAACACAGGGTGGCAGGCGTGTCCAAAGCAACGGGCTTTCGCCGCGGCATGGCTGGGCTGCGGCTTCCGGAGGTCTCGGCGCGCGCGCCCGCCGCGGCGGCCTGCCGGCTCACCTCAGATTGAAGTTCACCGGCACGGTGAAGGTGATGACGCCACCCGGCACTTCCGGCGGCGGGGCCGGCACCGGCGACGCCCGGCGGATCATCTGCATGACTTCCTCGTCGAGCATCGCCGAGCCCGCCGAGCCGACCAAGGTCGCCCCGACGACGCGGCCCGAGCGGTCGATGGAAAAGCGCAGGCGCGCGGTGCCCTCGTGGCGGGCCGAGCGGGCCTCTGCCGGATAGCGCTTGTGCCGGTTGATATGGGCGATGAGCTGGCTGCGCCAGGTGGCGGGGGCGGTCGAGTTCGAGCTGGTCGCGCCGGCGCTCGGCGCCGCGGTGGCGTTCGACCGCGGGGCCTCCGACCGCGGCGCGGCGCTGGTGACGGGCGCCGGTGGCTTGCGGCTGGCCTTCGGCTTGGGCTTCGGCTTCTCCACCGGCAGCGGCGGCGGCGGCTCCTTCACCGTCTCGACCGGACGCGGCGGCGGCAGCAAAGCCTCGGCGAGCGGCGGCGGCGGCGGCAAATCGGGCAGTTCGAGCAGCGGCTCGACGATCGGCTCGGGCGGCGGCGTCGCCTCCTCGATGTCCTCGGGCAGATCGGGCAGCGGCTCCGGCGCCTGCATCATCTGCGGGCCGGGGGCGACGTCCTCCACCTCGGACGGCGCGGACACCGGCACCGGGGCGAGGTCGATCATCATCGCCGCGGCCGCCGGCGCCGGCTCGGCGGCGGGGCGCATGTGGAGCGCGAAATAGACCGCGCCGACATGGACCGCGAGGATCACCGCCCCGGCCGCGAGATAGCGCGTGAGGATGCCGCCATCCCCCTTGGGGGACGGCTCGTTCTGCCAAGGAACCGCCGTCACCTCGCGGCTCCGGCGGGAGCGGCGGCGGGCGGCGGGGCCGCGGCAGCGCCGCCCGCGGGCGGGGTTCCGTTCGGGGCGGGCGCGGCGCCGGCCGACGTGCCTTCCAGGCCGACCAGAGCGACCTTCAGATAGCCGGCATTGCGCAGGAGATTCATCACCTCCATCACATCGCCATAGCTCACCGCCTTGTCGGCCCGCACGAAGATGCGTTGCTGGCGGTCATTGTTCGACGCGGCGTCGAGCACCCGGGCGATGCCGTCGCGCGGCACCGGATCGTTGCCCAGCGCCAGTTCGAGCTGGGTGTTGACGGTCAGGAAGATGGGCTTGTCCGGTCGCTGCTGCTGCTGCGCGGTGGAGGTCGGAAGGTCCACCTGAATGTCCACCGTGGCGAGCGGCGCCGCCACCATGAAAATGATGAGCAGAACCAGCATCACGTCGATGAACGGCGTGACGTTGATCTCGTGATTCTCCGCGAGGTCGTCCCCGCCATGGTCGAGCTTGGCGGCCATGCGTCACTCCGCCGCCGGGCGCAGGCGCGCCACGATGCCCGCCTGGTTGCGGTCGAGATCGCGCGAGAGATGGCGCATCGCCTCGGCGGATGCGTCGGCGAGCGAGGCTTTGTAATTGGCGATGGCGCGGGCGAACACGTTGTAGATGATCACCGCCGGGATCGCGGCGACAAGGCCGATGGCGGTGGCGAGCAAGGCCTCCGCGATGCCGGGCGCGACCACGGCGAGATTGGTCGTCTGGGCCTTCGAGATCCCGATGAAGCTGTTCATGATGCCCCAGACGGTGCCGAACAGGCCGACAAAGGGTGCCGTCGCGCCGATCGTCGCGAGCAGGCCGGTGCCGATCACCATGCGCCGCGCGGCCGCCGCCTCGATGCGATTCAAAGACACCGCCACGCGCTCCTTGATGCCCTCGGCCGGCAGGGACCGCGAGGCCTCGACTTCGGCCAGAGTGGCGCGCACCAGCGCGGCGGCAGCGCCACCCCGCTTCTGCAATTCATTGGCGATCGCCACGAGGCCGCTGCCCTGCCGCAGCAGCTTGAGCGTGCGGCGCACCGCCCGGTTGGCAGCCCAAAGTTCGAGCGTCTTCACCAGCCAGACCGTCCAGGTCACCACCGAGGCGAAGGCGAGGCCGATCATGACCGCCTTCACCACCAGATCGGCGGCCATGAACATGCCCCAGGGGGACAGATTGTGCGGCAGCGTCGCATTGGCGGCCGGCGGCAGCGCATCCGGCAACGGCGCGTCGGTGGGAAGGCCCGAGCCGTCGGGCGCGGCGACCGGTGTTCCGCCATCGGGACCGGCGACCGGCGGCGCGGCGGCGGGGGTCCCGGGCGCAACGGTCCCGGGCGCGGGGCCTGGTGCCGCAGGTTGCGCGCTCGGCGAAGGCTGTGTGGCGACCGGGGCGGCTGCCGGCACAGAACGCGGCGCATTCGGGGCGACGGCGGCGCCGTTCGGCGACGGCGCGGCCAGTGGCGCAGCGGTGGGCGGCGATGCGGCGGGAGCGGATACAGCGGGAGGCGCGGCCGGTCGAGTCGCCGGAGCGGCGGCACTCGGCGCCGCCGGCGTGCCGGCCGGCTGCTGAGCGAAGGCCATGCCCGCCGCGACCCCGAGGACCAGACACAGCACGATTGGATAAAGCGCGACCCGACCGGCCCGGCCGGGCGGCGCCACACTGCGCATCGAGAGCATGGGCATGGATTCGCGTATCGTCATCGCGCAGTCACCGGCGTCAGAAATATGGAGGCTGGCTTGGCTGGCGATCCGCGGCGCGGAATGGCTTGCTGGTCCTTTTATAGCGCCGGACGGCCCGGATGTGTAAGTGTTTTTGCACTGCACGGGCCAACGCGCGCCCGTGACGCAGCGACGGCGCGGCTTTGGACGGCCATTCTGATCGACCAGATGCGCCGCTCCATACAGCGCTGCCGCGCTGGATCGAGGCTGGGACGGATGAGAGCTGGGACACCAAGGCCGGGACGAAGGGCCCCGGGTGCGGCGCGCGGTGCGCATGCGCCCCTGACCCGTCTATCCGGCTGGCTGTTCTCCTACCTCCTTGTGGTCAACCTGATCCTCGGCGGCTTGTCCGCCGGGGCGATGGCAGGGGCTGCCGCCACCGGGATCGCGGACGCCGCGGGACTCTGCAGCCTTCATCTCGATGACGGCCCCGACCAGGGCGGCGAGGCGCCGGCGGGACATCCACCCCATTGCCTGCTCTGCCCGCTGGGTGGCGCCACTCCGCTTCTCCCGGAGCCGGTGCACGCCGATGCGCCCCGCGCCGCCTGCGTCCCCGCCGCACCGCAGCCCTGCCTCCAGATCGATCCGCCCGCCCCGCCGCGCCACGAGAGCGCCCGGCCCCGCGCCCCGCCTGTTCCCGCCTGACCGCCATCGCCGCTGCTCCCGCAGCATTTCAGGTCAGCTTCGTCCCCGAGGGACGAACGAATGCGGGTCCTTCTCATGTCGATCGTTTCCCCCGCGCCGCTCCGGCGCGCTTTTCTGCGTGCGCTTCTCGCCACCACCGCCATCGGCCTTCCCGGGCTCGCCTCGGCGCAGGACGCGAGCTTCGATCTTCCCACCGTCACGGTCCAGGCCGGACAAGGCGGCAGCCTCACGGTGCTCTCGGCGCAGCAGGCGCGGGAGACCATCAACCTCACGCCCGGCGGCGTCGAAATCGTGACCGAGCAGGCCTGGCAGGACACGCCGGCCACCACCATCAAGGACATGCTCGATTACGTGCCCGGCGTGTTCGCCCAGCCGAAATGGGGCGAGGACACGCGGCTCTCGATCCGCGGCTCGGGGATCTCCCGCAACGCCCATATGCGCGGCATCCTGCTCTACCAGGACGGCATTCCGCTCTCGGCGGCGGACGGCGGCGGCGATTTCCAGGAACTCGATCCGACCGCGTATCAATATGTCGAGGTGTTCAAGGGCGCCAACGGCTATCAATACGGTGCCAATGCGCTCGGCGGCGCGATCAATTTCGTCTCGCCCACCGGGCGCTCCAATCCCGGCATCGGCGGCCGGCTCGACGGCGGAAGCTTCGGCTTCGGGCGCATTCAGGCGAATGCCGGCGGCGTCAACGGCGCGTTCGACGGCTACGTCACGGGCTCCTATCTCACCCTCGACGGATACCGCCAGCATTCCGCCGGCACCAATGCGCGCGGCAGCGCAAATTTCGGCTGGCAACCCACCGACACGCTGGAGACCCGCTTCTATTTCAACGCCACCGACGTGCAGCAGGAAATCCCCGGCGCGGTGTCGAAGACCGTGGCGCTGAACTCGCCGCAGAGCGCCAACCCCACCAACATCGCGCTCGACTATCAGCGCAACATCCAGTCGGTGCGGGTCGCCAACAAGACCACCTTCCTCCTCTCGGACACGACCAAGGTCGATGCCGGCCTGTTCTATACCGACAAGTCCCTGGTCCACCCGATCTTCCAGGTTCTGGACTACGGCTATGAGGAATATGGCGCGTTCGGACGGATCGTCGACGAGCGAACCATCGGCGGCTTCGACAACCGCCTCGTGGTCGGCGTCAATTACGGCACCGGGACGGTGGATGCCCAGCGTTATACCAATGTGAACGGCAATGCCGCGCGGCTGGTCTATCTCTCGACCGACGAGGCCACCACCACCACGGTCTATGCCGAGGACAATTTCTACGTCCTGCCGGACCTCGCTCTGGTCGGCGCGTTCCAGTATCTCAACGCCAGCCGCGGCCGCATCGCCTATCTCGGCACCGTGTCCGGCGGCAACGACTACCAGCTCTTCCTGCCCAAAGGCGGCTTCGTCTGGGAGATCGGCCCCGACGCCCAGTTCTACGGCAACGTCTCGCGCTCCGGCGAGGTGCCCACCTTCTCGGAATTGACCAATTTCGCGGTCGGCGACATCGCCAATCTCGAGGCGCAGACCGCGACCACGGTCGAGTTCGGCTCGCGCGGCACCAGCCCGACCTTCAACTGGGACGTCTCGCTCTATCGGTCCTGGGTGCAGAACGAGCTGCAATGCCAGGATACCGGCGTCCTCATGGGCCTCACCTGCACCGTCGTGAACCTCTCCGACACGATCCACCAGGGCCTCGAAGTCGGCGCCAATTGGTCCCTGTTCCAGGGACTGTTCACGCAGGGCGCGGCGTTCGACAGCGTCTGGCTGAACCTCGCTTACACCTATTCCGATTTCTTCTTCGACAATGATCCGGTCTGGGGCGACAACCAGCTGCCCGGAATTCCCCGCCATTACATCCGCGCGGAGCTGCTCTACAAGCATCCGGCCGGATTCTTTGCCGGACCGAACGTCGAATGGGTGCCGACCGCCTATTACGTCGACGATGCCAACACCCTGAACACGTCGCCTTACGCGCTGCTGAACTTCAAGGCCGGCTACGAGCCGCCCGGCGGGCGCTTTTTCTTCTATGTCGACGCGCGCAATTTGTTCAACGTGAACTATATTGCGAGCGTCAACGTCACCGCCCTCGCCGCGCCCAACCAGGCGCTGTTCGAGCCCGGCAACGGGCGGGCGGTCTATGTCGGAACGAAGGTCTCGTTCTGAGCCGATGCGGCGACGACGGCGGCATCCCCTTGGCCGGCTCCGCCTTGTGGACCGGGCCGGGGGCGGTGCCGCCCGGCCCGGCGACGGGCGGATCGATCGCCGCAAAGTGATCGCGCCCGCCCGAAGGGGCGATCGGCGGGATTGACGCCGGCGCCCCTCTCCCGTAACGGCTCTGCCTCCTCTCATTCTGGCAGTCACCCCCGCGAATGGCCCACATCGCGCTTGAAGCCGCGCCGCACGCGCACAAGGATGCGCCGCGCATCTCCTTCGTTTCCCTCGGCTGCCCCAAGGCGCTGGTGGACAGCGAACGGATCGTCACGCGGCTGCGGGCGGAAGGCTATGAACTGACGCGCAGCCATGACGGGGCCGATCTCGTCATCGTCAATACCTGCGGCTTCCTCGACAGCGCCAAGGCGGAGAGCCTTTCGGCGATCGGCGATGCATTGGCCGAGAACGGCAAGGTGGTGGTGACGGGCTGCATGGGCGCCGAGCCGGAGCAGATCCGCGCGGTGCATCCCGGCGTGCTCGCCGTCACCGGCCCGCAGCAATATGAGAGCGTTCTCGCAGCGGTGCACGCTGCGGTGCCGCCCCGCCACGACCCGTTCCTCGATCTGGTGCCCGAGCAGGGCATCAAGCTCACCCCGCGCCATTACGCCTATCTGAAGATTTCCGAGGGCTGCAACAATCGCTGCACCTTCTGCATCATCCCCAAGCTGCGCGGCGACCTCGTCAGCCGGCCGCTCGGCGAAGTCATGCGCGAAGCCGAACGGCTGGTGAAGGCCGGGGTCAAGGAATTGCTCGTCATTTCCCAGGACACCTCGGCCTATGGCGTGGACATCAAATATGCCCCGAGCCTGTGGCGCGAGAAGGAGCGGCAGGCGCGCTTCTACGACCTCGCGGAGGCGCTGGGCGAACTCGGCGCCTGGGTGCGCCTGCACTATGTCTACCCCTATCCCCATGTCGACCGGGTGATGGAGCTGATGGCGGCGGGCACGGTGCTGCCCTATCTCGACATCCCGTTCCAGCACGCCAATCCGGACGTGCTGCGGCGGATGCGGCGGCCGGCCTCCCAGGAAAAGACGCTGGCGCGCGTCCAGGCCTGGCGCGCGGCGGTGCCGGATCTCACGCTGCGCTCGACCTTCATCGTCGGCTTCCCCGGCGAGACCGAAGCGGAATTCGAGGATCTGCTGGGCTTCCTTTCGGAGGCCGAACTCGACCGGGTCGGCTGCTTCAAGTTCGAGCCGGTGGCGGGCGCGCCGGCCAACGACATCGCCCCGCCGGTGCCGGAGGAGGTCAAGGCGGAGCGCTACGACCGGCTCATGCGCCTGCAGCAGACGGTGTCCGCGCGCCGCCTGAAGCGCAAGGTCGGGACGCGTCAGCAGGTGATCATCGACAGCGTCACGCCGGCCGGCGCCTTCGGCCGCACCAAAGGCGATGCGCCGGAGATCGACGGGCGGGTGCGCGTCGCCTCGCGCCGGCCGCTTCGGGTCGGCGAGATCGCGACCGTCAAGATCGAGGCGGCCGACGCCTATGATCTGGTCGGCACCGCGGTCGGATTTTAGCGCCCGCTCCGATCCGCGACGCCCACGGCGGACCCGCCTCAGGCTGAGGGTTCCGCGCCCCGCGGAGCGCCGACCTGCGGGTGGCGCGCCATCAAACGCGCGTCCCCACGAAAAAGGCGGCCCGCAGGCCGCCTTGGATAATACGGGACAGACCCGGGAGGGAGGATCAGCCCTCGTCTTCGTCGGAATGCTCGGGCGGCACGAGGCCCTGGAGCCCGGCGAGCAATTCCTCTTCGGTCATGCGGTCGAGCACGATGTCCGAATCGTCGGCGGAGCCGCCTTCGCTCGATGCGATCATCGGCACGGCCTCGGGCTCAGGCTCGTCGACCTCGGTGTATTTCTGCAGCGAGTGGATGAGATCTTCCTTGAGATCCTCCGGGATCACCGTCTCGTCGGCGATCTCGCGCAGCGCGACGACAGGATTCTTGTCGTTGTCGCGGTCGATGGTGATCGGCGATCCGGCGGAAATCATGCGGGCACGGTGGCCGGCGAGAAGGACCAGCTCGAACCGGTTCTCGACCTTGTCGATGCAGTCCTCAACGGTGACACGGGCCATGGACTCGGCACTCCCTTGCAAGGGCGGTAAGGGGCGAAGATTTAGGAAGCCGACCTTATTACCTGAAATTTTTTGTCCCGACAAGCCCCATTTCTGACTTTTCTCTTGCGGTTCCCTTGGGAACATAGGAGAAAGGCGCGCCGGGGGCGGCAGATTAAAATTCTTCCAGTGTGAAGAGCAATCAGTTGCGGGCGTGTAGATGATCACCAATGAAAAGATTGCCCTCCTCATCGATGGCGCCAACCTCTACTCGGCGACGAAGGCACTCGGCTTCGACATCGATTATAAGAGACTGCTCAAAGAATTCCAGTCTCGAGGATATTTGTTGCGGGCCTTCTATTATACGACGTTGATCGAAGATCAAGAGTACTCTTCAATTCGCCCGCTTCTGGATTGGCTCGATTATAACGGCTATTCCGTCGTCACGAAGATGGCGCGGGAATTTACCGATTCCCAGGGCCGGCGCCGCGTGCGCGGCAATATGGACATCGAGATCGCGGTCGACGCCATGGAGCTCGCAGGCCATGTCGACCATATCGTGCTGTTCTCCGGCGACGGCGATTTCCGCTGCCTCGTGGAGGCGCTGCAGCGCCGGGGCATGCGGGTGAGCGTGGTCTCGACCATCACCACCCAGCCGCCTTTGATCGCCGACGATTTGCGCCGGCAGGCGGACGTCTTCATCGATCTCGTCGAGCTTCAGCCGAAGATCGGCCGCGACCCCTCCGAGCGGCAGGGCCGCATGCAGGAGACGCCGCGCTTCCTGGAACGGCGCCCCACCACCGATCCCGGCGAGGCCTGAGCGGTCGCGATGGCGGCGTGCGAACCGGGGCGCGACTGCCCCCTTTGTCCCCGCCTCGCCGCGTTCCGCGCGCAATGGCGCGCGGCCGAGCCGACCTGGTTCAACGCGCCGGTGCCCGGCTTCGGGCCTTCCGGGGCGCGCTTGCTCGTGGTCGGCCTCGCCCCGGGAGTGCGGGGCGCGAACCGCACGGGCCGCCCCTTCACCGGCGATTATGCCGGGCAGCTCCTCTATGCGACGCTGGCCGAATTCGGGTTCTCGAGCGGGACGTTCGACGCCCGGCCCGATGACGGCCTCGCCCTGCACGACGCCCGCATCGTCAATGCGGTGCGCTGTGTGCCGCCGGAGAACAAGCCGACGCCGCAGGAGATCCGCACCTGCCGCGGCTTCCTCGCCGCCGAAATCGCCGCGATGCCGAATCTCACGGCGATCGTGACGCTCGGCAAGATCGCCCATGATTCAACGGTCGCTGCGCTCGGCGCGCGGCCGGCCCACGTTCCGTTCGGCCATGGCCGGCGGGCCGAGATCGCCGGGCGGGCGCTGTTTTCGAGCTATCATTGCTCGCGCTACAACACCAATACCGGCGTCCTCACCCCCGACATGTTCCGCGGCGTGTTTGCGGCGGTGCGCGCTTATCTCGGGTAACGCCGAATGAAGCCGAGGACGTCGGCAGCGTTCGTGTGGGGCGGAAACACCGGGTAGAAGACGTGCCCGATCGCGCCGTCCTCGATGATCAGGGTCAGCCGCTTCAGCAAGACCATGCCGTCCACCCGGAACGTCGGGAGATTGATGGTCGAGGCGAAGTCGAGGGTATGGTCCGAGAGGAGCGGATACGGCAAATCCAGCCGTTCGGCCACTTCGCGCTGGTACGCCGTCGGCTGCGTCGACAGGCCGAACACATGCGACACGCCGTGCGCCAGCAGGTCCGCATGGGCGTCCCGGAAGGCGCAGGATTGCGGGGTGCAGCCGCGCGCGCCGGGAATGGCATCCCAGCCGTCGGGGTTGGGCACGTTCGGTTCGCCCGTTCGGGGATAGCAGAACACCACGACCCGGCCCGACAGGGAGGATAGATCGACCGTGCGGCCATGGGTGCCCGGAAGGCGGGTGATGGGAAGCTCGAGACCGGGAAGATGTCGCGCCCCACCGTCGTCCTCGGGGACGGGCAGATCGTCGGGAAGCTGCGTCCAATCGTTCACGGTGTTCAAATCCCTGGAAATTACGCCCGACCCTCACTCTGCCGACAAGCGGGCGGCTGCGCAATGCGCCCTCTCACCCGATCTCCAGAACGATATTGCCCATCACCTTGCCGCCTTCGATCAAATCATGGGCCTCGGCAATATCGGCAAGCGGCATGCGGCGCGCGATGGTGTGGGTGAGCACGCCGTCCTCCAGAAGCTGGGTGATCTCGGCGAGGCCGGCGGCGCGATCGGCGGGCGTGAGCTCGTAGATGAAAAGGAAGAGCAAGCGGGTGTTGTTCGTCATCAGCGCGAGGCTGGGCAGCGTGCTCTCGTTCGCCGACATGCCGTAGACGGCGCAGGTGGCGTGCGGCTTCAGGATTCTAGGATAGTACGCGACGTTGCGGGTGAGATCCATTTCCACCACGGAGTCCACGCCTTCGGGGGCGAGAGCCCGCACACGGTCGCCCACATCCTCGACGCGATAATTGATCACCGCGTCCGCGCCCGCCGCCAGAGCGTGGGCGGCCTTCGCATCGCTGCTCACCGTGGTCAGCACCCGCGCGCCCCGCAGCTTGGCGAGCTGGATGGCATAATGGCCCACCGAGCCGGCGCCGCCGGCGACGAGCACCGTCTCCCCCGGCTTCGGGTCCGCCGCGCGGATCGCCTGGAGGGCGGTGAAGACCGGAATGCCGAGGCAGGCACCCACGTCGAAATCCACCCCCTCCGGAAGCTTGACCGCCTGGGCGGAGGGCAAGGCGATATAGTCGGCGGCCGTGCCGAAGGCGCGCTTCCACTGGCCGTTCCAGATCCAGACCCGCTCGCCGAGGCGCGCCGGGGAAACACCGGGGCCGATCGCGTCGATCACCCCGGCGCCGTCGCTGTGGGGAATCACCAGATCGGCGGGCATGGGCCGGAACCCGCCTTTGCGCGCCTTCCAGTCGGAGGGGTTGGCGCCGCTGACCGAGAGATGCACGCGGACCTCTCCCGGTCCGGGGCGCGGCGTCGGCTGCTCCCCGACCTTCAGCACCTCTCGGGCCGGTCCCTGGCTGGTATAGAAAGCGGCGCGCATGATCCCGTCCCCCCGTCGAAGCCGGCGCATCATTCACGCGCGCCCGCCCCGCGGCAAGGCGGACCGCATGCGGCTGTGGCGCCGCACCGCCGCATCGGTTCGGTCGGGCGGTCCAGCGCCAGCGGCCTTCGGCCCCGCTCGTGCGTCAGCCCCGTTCGCGCATCAGCCGCGCCTTGTCGCGGCCCCAGTCGCGCTCCTTGACGGCCTCGCGCTTGTCGTGGGCCTTGCGGCCTTTGGCGAGGGCGAGCTCCACCTTGGCGCGGCCCTGCTCGTTGAAATAAATCTTGAGCGCCACCACGGTCATGCCGTCGCGTTCCACCGCATGGGCCAGCTTGGTGATCTGCCGCTTGTGCAGCAGCAGCTTCCGCGGCCGGCGCGTCTCGTGGTTGAAGCGGTTGGCCTCCAGATATTCCGGGATGAAGGCGTTGTAGAGCCACATCTCGCCGGCCTTGGCGGCGGCATAGCTCTCGCCCACCGTCGCCTTGCCGCTGCGCAGGCTCTTGACCTCGGTGCCGGTCAGCGTGATCCCCGCTTCGAAGACCTCGCCGATCTCATAGTCGAACCGCGCCCGCCGATTGTCGGCGACCACCTTGCGCGGCAATTCCTTCTTCTTCTTTTCGCTCATCTCTCACCTGCGGGGCGCGCGGCCCCGCGCGTCCTCAATTGATCAGTCCGGCATGAACCATGGCGTGCCGCACCACGGCGCGGGTGGTTTCGGACACC
Organism: Aquabacter spiritensis; assembly: GCF_004346185.1. Taxonomy (GTDB): domain Bacteria; phylum Pseudomonadota; class Alphaproteobacteria; order Rhizobiales; family Xanthobacteraceae; genus Aquabacter; species Aquabacter spiritensis. The sequence continues at coordinate 51,349 of NZ_SMAI01000009.1, forward strand.
GGCACCATGGGAAGGCGCACATCCTCGGCGATCTTGCCGAGGCATGCGAGGGCGAACTTCGCCGGCGCAGGATTGGTTTCCAGGAACAAGGCGGTGTGGAGCGGCATCAGCGTGTCCTGGATCGCCAGCGCCTTGGCATAGTCGCCGGCGAGGCAGGCGGTCTGGAACTCCGAACACAGGCGCGGCGCCACGTTGGCGGTCACCGAAATGCAGCCGTGCCCGCCATGCGCCATGAAGCCGAGCGCGGTTGCGTCCTCGCCCGACATCTGGATGAAGTCCGGCCCCAGCGTCTGACGCTGCAGGGAGACCCGCGCGAGATTGGCGGTCGCGTCCTTCACGCCGACGATGTGTTCGAGCTCGAACAGCCGCGACATGGTCTCGACCGACATGTCGATCACCGAACGGCTGGGGATGTTGTAGATGATGATCGGCAGGTCCATCGCGTCATTGACCGCCTTGAAGTGCTGGAACAGCCCCTCCTGGGTCGGCTTGTTGTAATAGGGCGTCACGATCAGAACCGCATCGGCGCCGACCTGCGCGGCGTGGCGCGCGAAATCGACCGCCTCGGACGTGCTGTTGGAACCGGCGCCGGCGATCACCGGCACCCGCCCCTTGGCTTGATCGACGCACCATTCCACCACCTGGCGGTGCTCGGCATGGCTCAGGGTCGGGCTTTCCCCGGTGGTGCCGACGGGCACCAGGCCGTGCGTGCCCTCTGCGATCTGCCATTCCACGAGGCCCCGAAAGGCTTTCTCGTCCAGCGCCCCGTCCCGAAACGGGGTGACGAGGGCGGTGAAGGAGCCGCGGAAGCGCTCCAGGGACGAGGGGGTGGACATGGCCTGTGCCTTGTTCTGATTGGCGATGCGCCGCGGGCGCGGAGCCCTGCGGACCGCATCAGATAAACTGTTGCGGGCACGCGGGGAAGAGCGCACCGTCCAAAGATGGCGGGGGCGGCCCTGCTTTCGCCCGGTTTGTTGGTCACGAACAGGCCTGCATGTCGTTGCGGCAATCGACCGCGTTCGCGGTGGCAGGCGCCCGATCGGAGGCGCAGGGCGCGAGATCAGTCGTGCGTCGCGCTGCGTCAGATGAACCGTCTCCGGCGAAAGTCCGTGTCTTTTTACGACGCTTAGGGTTTCGTCAATCGAGGTGGCGGAGAAATAGCAGCGAACCAGCTTCCACTGGCGAGGACATACGAATGCTGCGGACCCCCAGTCTTGTCTCCCGAGCCGTTCTCGCGCTGGCGCTCGCCTGCGCGGTTCCGGCTTCGGCGGCGCCCGATCCCAAGGACGGCAAGACCAGCACCGCATCCAAAAGCCCCGCCGCCAAGCCGAGTGCCGCCCCGAAGCCGGCCACGAAGCCCACCGCCAAATCCACCGCCGCGAGCGCATCCAAGACCGCCCCCAAAACCCCGCCCAAGCCGGCGCCCAAGGGGACATCGGTCGCCAGCTCGATCCCGGCCGCGGCCCCCGCCCCGGTCGTCACGGGCGAACTCTCGACGCTGCGCAGCGCGGTCAGCCTCGCCAAGGGCGGCAAAGGCCGGGAGGCGCTCGCCGCCGCGCAGGGCCTGAGCGACCCGGTCGCGCGCCATCTCGTCACCTGGCTGGCGATCCGCCACGCGCCGAACGATCTCGGCTTCGACGCCATCAACGCTTTCATGCAGGACAAACCCTATTGGCCGACGCCCGCGACCCTGCGGCGCAAGGCCGAGGCGGTGCTGTTCGTCGAGAAGCCCTCCCCCGCCGTTGTCCGCACCTTCTTCGGCGAGCAGGCCCCCCTGTCCGGTCCGGGGAAGATCGTGCTCGCCCGTGCCCTCGTGGCGAACGGCGACACCCAGACCGCCGGAGCGCTGGTGCGCGACGCATGGCGCACCGACGATCTGTCCGAGAGCTCCGAGCAGACCGTGCTCGCCGAATTCGGCCCGATGCTGTCGCGCGCCGACCACAAGGCGCGTGCGGACCGTTTCAGCTACAATCCCGACACCGAGCGCGCGATGCGCGCCGCCGCCCGGGCCGGCTCCGACGTGGTCGCCCTGACCAAAGCGCGCCTCGCGATCGCCCGCCGCGAATCGAACGGCGCGAGCCTGCTCTCCCAGGTGCCGATGACGCTGGCGGGCGACCCTGCCTATCTGTTCGCCAAAGCCCAACTCGCGCGCCGCGCCGACCAGCCCCAGGAGGCCGCCAAGGCGCTGCTCGCGGCGCCGAACAGCGCCGCGGCGCAGGTCGACACCGACCAATGGTGGATCGAGCGGCGCCTCGTCGCCCGCGAGCTTCTGGATGCCGGCGATGCGCGGACCGCGTATCGCGTGGCAGCGGCGGCGGCGACCCCCGAGGCCGACAATTACCGCGCCGAATCCCAGTTCACCGCCGGCTGGATCGCCCTGCGCTTCCTGAAGGACCCGCGGACCGCGGCGACCCACTTCTCGCGGATCGCCGAGGGGCAGACCAATCCGATCACGCTCTCGCGCGCCGCCTATTGGCAGGCGCGGGCCTCCGAGGCCATGGGCGATACCGGCACCGCGCGGGCGCTCTACGAAGCCGCCGGCCGCCATTCCGTGACCTATTACGGCCAGCTCGCCCGGATCCGCCTCGGTTTGCCGCCGGTCGCGCTGCGCCGCACGCCGGACTCCTCGGCCGCCCGCGCCAATTTCGAGCGCATGGAGCCGGTCCGCGCGATCAAGCTGCTCTATGCCATCGGCGACCGCGACACCCCGATGACGATCTATTACGACCTCGCCTGGCGGCTGCGGGACAGCGGGCAGCTCGCTCTGCTCGCGCAGCTCGCGGAAGCCCATTCCGACGCGCGCGGCGCGCTCGTCGTGGGCAAAGAGAGCGTCTATGAGGGCCATCCGCTCGACGCCGCCGCGTTCCCCACCTTCGGCCTGCCGTCTTATTCCCCGATCGGGACGCCGGTGGACAAGGCGATGATCTATGCCATCGCCCGCCAGGAGAGCCAGTTCAACCCGCGCACTTTGTCCAGCGCGAAGGCGATGGGCCTCATGCAGGTGACGCCGGCGGCCGGTCGTCAGGTCGCGAAGGTCACCGGGGCGACCTATAACGAGGCGCGCCTGATGAACGACCAAAGTTACAATGTCCAGTTCGGCGCGGCCGAACTCGGCGAGTTGGTCGATGCCTATGACGGCAATCCGATCCTGATCTTCGCGGCCTACAATGCCGGGCGCGGCAGCGTGCGCAAATGGTTCGAGCGCTATGGCGACCCGCGCGACAAGGACGTCGATCCGATCGATTGGGTCGAATCCATCCCGTTCTCGGAGACCCGCAACTACGTCCAGCGTGTGTTCGAGAATTACAATGTCTATCAGGTGCGCTTCGGCATCAGCCAGCCGGTCGCCTCGGCCACCCGCTGAGGCTCACGGGCCCTCGGCCTCCGGGCGCCAGGTTTCCAGGACCTCGGCGCAGGGCGCGACCTCGATTTGGCTCCCGAAGCGCGACCGGAACAGGGTGACGAGAAAATCGTGCCCCTGGTCCGACGAGGAACAGATCCCGTCGGCCACCACGATGACGCGAAGGCCGAGATCGACCGCCGCCATCACGCTGGCGAGCACGCACATGTCGGTCTCCGCCCCGGTCACGATCAGGCAGGTTGCGCGCAGGCGGGTCAGCGCCGGCAGGAGATCCGGCGCGGTGAAGGCCGAATAGCCCGGCTTGTCGAGCGTCACGGCCGGCGGCGTCAGGGCCGCCAGCTCGGGCATCAGCCCGATCAAAGCCGGATCCAGTTCCGCGCGCGTCGCGGCGCGCCAGCGCTCGTAATAGATCCGCCACATGCCCGGCCGGTCCTCGGGGCGATGGGGCGGCACGAAGCGGGTGAACAGCGTGCGCGCGGGATGACGCTCCGCGATGCGGCGGGCGACCGGCAGGACCCGCGGCATCCACGGCGTCGGCCACGGCCCCGCCTCCGAGAACAGACGCTGCATGTCGATGCACAGATGCACCGCCGCGCCCGGCGCGCCGTGGATCAGGCCGGTTCCCATCACGCGTTCCTCCTGCGTCTGTGTGGCGCGGAACGCCGAGGCCTGACGCCGCGTTCCCAACGTCTCCCGCCGGTTTGCGGCCCCAAGCCCGCCGGCGGACCGGGAACGCCCTTCAATTTCGGCAATCGGCAGTCTAGAAAGCGCGCACCGTGGCGCCGCCCGGATGCCCCGACCAAGAGCCACCAGATGACAGATCAGCGCCGCGACCGGGCGGCCGCACCCGCCCCGGGCTTTGCGGAATTCGTCACCATCGTCGCGCTGATGATGGGCCTCACGGCCTTCTCGATCGACAATCTCCTGCCCGCTTTCGCCCCGATCCGCAGCGACTTCTCGGTCACGGAAGCGAACGACCTGCAGCTCCTCGTGACCGCCTATATGGTCGGCTTCGGCGTGATGCAGATCGTGTTCGGCACGATTTCGGACGTGGTCGGCCGCAAGGCGGCGCTGATGGCCGGGCTCGCCATCTATGCGGTGGGCTGCGTCCTCGCCATGACCGCGGACAGCTTCACGACGCTTCTGGTGGCGCGCGCGATCCAGGGGCTCGGCTCGGCCGCCGCCCGCGTCCTATCGGTCGCGATCGTGCGCGACCGCTTCCAAGGCCGCGAGATGGCCCGCGTCATGTCGTTCATCATGATGGTGTTCCTGGTGATCCCGGTGATCGCGCCGAGCATCGGCGGCGGCATCCTGCTGCTCGGCGAATGGCACCTGATCTTCGGGTCGATGTTCGTCCTGTGCCTGATCCTGGCGGTCTGGTTCGGCCTGCGCATGCCCGAGACGCTGCGGCCGGAGGACCGCGTTCCCCTGTCCGCGCGCACCATCCTGGCGGGCATGCGGCGGACGGTCTCCAACCGGCGCACCTTCGGCTATTCCACCGCGATCGGCCTGATGATGGGCAGCCTGATGGCCTATATCGCCGTCTCGCAGCAGACCTTCGAGACCGAGATCTACGATCTCGGCGGCTATTTCCCCCTCGCCTTCGCTGCGATTGCCGGGGTGATGTCGCTCGCCTCCTTCATCAATGCCAAGCTTGTGCGCCGCGTCGGCATGCGCCGCCTGTCGCATGTCGGGGTCTGCGGCTTCACATTGCTCGGCCTCGCCCAGGTGGTCGCGGCGCTGGGCTACGCGGGTCCCCCGCCGCTGCTGCTGTATTGCGCCCTTCTCGCTTTGTCGCAGGCGCTGTTCGCGCTGACCGTGCCGAACTTCAATTCGATCGCCATGGAGCCGATGGGGTCGATCGCCGGCACCGCCTCTTCCTTCATCGGCTGCTACACCACCCTCGTCGGCGCCGCGCTCGGCGCTCTGGTCGGACGGGCGTTCGACGGCACCGTCCTGCCGCTCGGGCTCGGCTATTTCCTGCTCGGCGCCGCGGCGATCGTGCTGGTGATGTGGGCCGAGGGCGGGCGTCTGTTCGGCGCGGGCGGCGACACCGCCGCGGCCCGCTGAGCTTTGCTGCCGGATCGGCTCGATCCGATCCGAAGCCTCAGAGATTGAGTTCCTTGACGCAGGCCGCGATCACCTTCGACAGCCGCATTCCCGCCGCGCCGTCCTCGGTGGTCTGGCGCAGCGTGCAGGCATCCAGATTTTGGAATACCGCCTGATTGCGCATCGATTTTCCGGTGAATGCCTCGAGCGTAGCGCGGCGATCCTGGACCACCAGAAGCTGGTATTTGAGCAGCGCACCGGCGCGGTCCTGCGCCGGAAGAATTGGTTCGGCCTGGGCGGCGGACGTCATCACGCCGGCACCGACGAGCGCCAGAATCAGCGAACGCACGGGAACTCTCCTTCGACGAAACGCAGATCACGACGAAGCGCCGATTCGGCGAAAAATCAAGGCGGCGGGATGCCACGATCCGCCAAACCCGGCGCCCGCTCGGCATGGTTTGAAAACCCGCCGCGCCGCTTGCCGCACCCGCGCGCCGCGGCCTATATGTCGAACACGTGTTTGAAACGATCGTATCTGCACGTTATCCGGCCCGTGGGGATCCACCTCTCGGCGCCGCACCAGACAATGGATTCGGGAGAAAGCCCAATGCTCGTGCTGTACCATGCGCACCATTCCACATGCAGCCAGAAGGTCCGCTTGGTGCTGCATGAGAAGGGCCTGCCGTTCGAGGCGATCCAGCTCAATCTCGGCCTGAAGGACCAGCTCAAGCCGGACTATCTCGCGCTCAATCCCAACGGGGTCGTGCCGACCTTGGTGGATGACGGCGTGCCGATCATCGAATCGAGCGTGATCTGCGAATATCTCGACGAGAAATTCCCGCAAAACCCGCTGGTGCCGAGCGACCTCGTGACCCGCGCCCGGATGCGCGCCTGGATGCATTATATCGAAGAGGTCCCGGTCGGGGCGATCCGGGTGCCCTCCTTCAACCGCGCCTTCCTCTACCGGTATGACGGTCTCGACCAGCAGCGCTGGGAAGAGGAGCAGATGAACGTGCGCAAGGTGCGCAAGGAATTGTTCCAGCGCATGGGATCGCCCAAGGGATTTGCGCAGGACGAGGTCGACCGCTCGCTCGGCGAACTCACCGAAACCTGCCGCCGGATGGATGAAGCGCTCGCCAAAGAGGGGCCTTGGCTGGTCGGCGCGCAGTTCACGCTGGCCGACGTGCTGGTCATGCCGACCATCGACCGGATGGCGGATCTCGGCCTTGCGCACATCTGGGAGAGCAAATACCCGCGCGTCGCGGAGTGGTACGCCCGGCTGCAGGAAAAACCGTCTTTCCAGGCGACCTATTATCCCGGCTCGCGGGTCTCCGATTTCCTCGAATTCCGCCCGCTCTACGCGGAACGGGACTGAAAACGGCGCCCCGGCCGGCCCGTCGCGGCGCCGGCCGGGGCGAACCGCCGTCACCGATCTGCCGTCACCGAGCCACCGTCATCCGTTCCGCAGCGACGCCCGCGCCGCTATGCTGCCGGCGGGTGACGAGGTCCTCATGGCCCGCTTCCGGTCACGGCTCCCGCGTGACGGATGCGGCTCCAAAGGCCGTGGCCGCAGGATAGCTGGACCCCACGCAAAACCCCTCGGAGCGGCGTCCGATGACCGTGCACATTCCCCCCGGTGAAGGCGCGCCTCTGGTCCGGATCGAGCCCGACGACCGCCTCGTTGTGCTCGCCCGGACCCTCCAGGCGCCGGATCCGGCAATGGAGGGGGCGCTCGGGCACGGCGCCGGCGACGGGGCGCGGTTCGGCGATTCTTGTCTCGGGCAGGCGCTCTATCGGCACCGCGCGCTGTTTCGGAACGCGGCGGATGCGCCGGTCTGGAGCCATCTCGCGCTCAGCTATTTCCGCGGCATCGTTCCCGCAGCCGCCATCCACGAACTGGTGATGGCGCGGCCCCCGGCGGAGACGGGCCTGCTGCGCGCCGAGATTCTTCTCACCACGCCCGCGGCCTTCGTGCTGCCGCGCGGCTGGCAGGGCACGGCCGACCGACCCGAACGGCAGGCGTCGCTGGAATATATCGAGGTGCAGCCCGCCGCTCTCGACGCCTACAGGGACGTCATGCGCCGATATATCGGCCCAGCCGCCGCGACGCTCGTCCGGGCGAACCGGATCGGAACCTTCAGGACGATGGAGACCGCGGCGGTGCTCTATCAGGCCCCGGAACTGACGATCGGCTGGAACCAGATCCATCTGTGCGAGGTGGAGGCCGACGGCTTCGCCGGCTTCGGCGCGGAATTCGACGCCGCCCTCCGGGAGATTGCGCCCGACGGAGGATTTGCCGGCGTCTTCGCCGACCTCGACCGCATCCGCACCGTGCGCCGCTGGACCTTCAACGATCCCGTGGTGGAAGCGGACGCGGCGCTCGGACGCCAGGGCCTGCCGGACCCCGGCGCGGCGGACAGCCCCGGGGGGTGCGCCTGATCCGATCGGGGTGAACCAAACTGATCGGATCGGGCTCTAAGCCGACTTCTCGCGCAACGTCACCAATTCTTCGGCCGCCGTCGGATGGACCGCGATGGTCCGGTCGAAATCGGCCTTCGTCGCGCCCATGCCCAAGGCGACGGCGGCGAGCTGGATGATCTCACCCGCGCTCTCCCCGACGATATGCACCCCAAGCACCTTGTCTGTCTCCTGGTCGACCACCAGCTTCATGAAGACCCGCGTCTGGCGGCCGGAGAGGGTCGCCTTCAGGGGGCGGAAGCCGGTCTTGTAGATGTCGACCGGCCGTCCCAGCTTGCGCGCCGCCGCCTCGCTCAGACCGACGACTCCGACCTCCGGCTCGGAGAACACCGCCGTCGCGACCAAAGCGTGGTCGACGGTCCAGGGCTTGCCGCCGAACAGGCTGTCGGCGACCGCATGGCCCTCGCGGATCGCGATCGGCGTGAGGTTCACGCGGTTGGTCACGTCGCCCACGGCATAGATCGAGGGCACGCTGCTCTGCGAGGCGGCATTCACCTTGATCGCGCCGGCCTGGTCCAGCTCCACGCCTGCGGCTTCGAGGCCCATGTCGCGGGTGTTGGGCACCCGGCCGATGGCCAGCATCACTTCGTCGACCTCGATCTCGAGGCCGTCGGACAGCCGCACCGTCTTGCCGCCCGGCCCCTGCGCGATCGCGGCAATCGTCCGCCCGCACAGCATGCGGACGCCCGAATGCTCCATTTCGGCGGCGAGATGCGCCCGCACCTCGTCGTCGAAGCCGCGCAGGATCACTTCGCTCCGTTGCACCAGCGCCACCTCGCAGCCGAGCGCACGGAACATGCCGGCGAACTCGACCGCGATATAGCCGCCGCCCTGAACCAGGATGCGGCGCGGCAGGGCCTTCAGGTCGAAGGCCTCGTTGGAGGTGATGGCGAGCTCGCAGCCGGGGATTTCCGGACCGAGCGCGGGCCGGGCGCCGGTCGCGACCAGGATGTGGCGCGCGCGGACCGTCTCGCCGGTCGCCAGGCGGACCCGGTCCGGCCCGTCGAGCACCGCGCGGGTCGCGGCGATCGTCACGCCGGCGGCCTCGGCATTGGCCCGATAGATCCCCTCGAGACGGGCGATTTCCCGGTCCTTGTTGGCAATCAGGGTCGCCCAGTCGAACCTGGCCCCCTCGACCGTCCAGCCGAACCCGGCCATGTCGGCGAGGTCGTGGGCGTAGCGCGCGGCATAGACGAGCAGTTTCTTGGGCACGCAGCCGCGGATCACGCAGGTGCCGCCAAGCCGATATTCCTCGGCCATCATCACCTTGGCGCCATGACGCGCGGCGATCCGCGCCGCCCTGACCCCGCCGGAGCCGCCGCCGATCACGAACAGATCCACCTCGTCGTGCGGCATCAGACGCCTCCGCTTCGCTTCGTTGCTCCCTTCAAGCCCCAGCGGGGGGCGTCCGTCAAGCAAGGTCGGCGCGCTTGCAGGCGGCGGCTTGGAATGCTTCAAGGCGGAATGGTCCGAGCCGTCAGCGCAGAGTCGGCGTCACGCCCGCCCGAATCCTCGCATCCGTTCGGCACAATCCCGCCGATCTGGCTGCGCGCCGAACCGCTGCCCGGCGGCGCGCGGCGCCATGCCTTGCCGCTCGCATTCAAGCTTCAGCTCTTCTCGTCCGGCCGCGCGGTCGCATTGGAGATCGGGGGGGCCGATCCCGAAGCCGTCATCCGCCTCGATATCCTCGCCGCCGACGGCCGCGTGGTCGGCACGAGCCGCGTCTCGGGCCGCTTCGCCGCCGTCTTCCTGCCGCGCGGCGCCGCCGCGATCCGGAGCGAAGGCGGGGGCGAGGTCCGGCTCGGCGTGTTCCCGCGCAGCAAGATCGGCCTCAAGCTGCACGCCTTCCTGCGCGGTGCCTTTCCGGCGCAATCGGCGCATCGCCGCTGGCGCACGGCCGCTGCGGAGGCGCGCGATCTGCGCGGCATGCATGCGACCTTGATCGAGGCCTCGCCCGCGCGCGAGGGCGAACAGGCGGTGCGCTACCGACGCTACCGGAGCCGGCATGTCGAGGATTTCGGATCCCCCGTCCCGCCGCGCACGGATCTGCATCTCACCTTCATCGGCCGCCTCGAAGGCGCCGCGGCGGACGCGGCGGCCCGGCTCGCGGCGCTGGAGCGCCAGACCGACGCCGACTGGAGCTGGATCGCGATCCTGCCCGCCGCCGCCGACCCGGCGCTGGCCGCCTTCGCGAACGACACGCTCGTCCGCCACCCCAAGGTCCGCCTTCTGATCACCGACGCGCCCCCGGCCGCTTCGATCAATGCCGCCCTGGCGGAGGTCGCGGACGGCCTCGTCGCCTGTCTGCCGGACGCGGGACTTCCCCTGCGCGATGCGGTGGCGATGCTCCGCGCCACCTTCGCCGCCCATCCCGACTGCCGGCTGGCTTATACCGACGAGGAGCGGCTGGGGCCGGAGGGGGAGCCGGTCGGCGGCCTCTTCAAACCCGCCTTCAACCGCCATCTTCTGCGCGCCGGCGACTATCTCGGCGATCTCGTCGCGATCCGCAGCCGCGTCGTCGCGGATCTCGGCGGCCTGCGGCCGGACTTCGGCGCCGCCGCCCGCTACGACCTTCTGCTGCGCGCCCTCGAAACCGGCCCCTCCACAACGGTGCGGCACATTCCCCGGGTGGCCTTCTCCGCCCCGGAGCGCGCGCGCGATTGCGGCGCGCCTCCCGATCCCGTTCAGGCCGCGCGGGCGCTGGAGGCGGCGCTCGGCACCCCGGTCGAAATCGCCGCCGCCGGCCGGCTGCGGGCCCACGCGCGGGTGCCGCAGCCGCCGCCCTTGGTCTCGATCGTCATCCCGACCCGCGACCGGGCCGACCTGCTCGGCACCGCCTTGCGCTCGCTGATCGCGCTGACATCCTATCGCGCCTTCGAAATCGTCATCGTCGACAACGGCTCGGTCGAGCCGCAGACCTTCGCTTTGTTCGAAGAGACGAAGGCCGCCTGGCCGGACACCCGCATCGTGCGCGACGACGGCAGCTTCAACTATCCCCGCATCTGCAATGCCGGCGTCGCCGAGGCGCGGGGCTCGATCCTCTGCCTGCTCAACAACGACATCGAAATCGTCGATCCGGGCTGGCTGGACGAAATGGTCGGCCTGGTCGTGGAGCCGCGCACCGGCATCGTCGGCGCCAAACTGCTGTTTCCCGACCGAACGACGCAGCATGCAGGCGTGGTGGTCGGGCTGTTCCGCTATGCCGCGCATTGGTTCGTGCATGCGGCGGCCGACGTTCCCGGCCCGTTCGCCCGGCTCGTCTGCCGGAACAATGTCAGCGCCGTCACCGGGGCGTGCCTGATGATCCGGCGTGCCTGCTGGGACACGATCGGCCCGCTCGACGCGGTCCGCTTCGCCGAGGATTGCAACGATATCGATCTGTGCCTGCGGGCGCGGCGGGCGGGGTTCGAGGTGGTCTTCACCCCCTATGCCCAGCTCATCCACCACGAATCCGCGTCACGCGGGCGCAAGCGCTCGCGCTCGCACCGCAACCGGCTGAAGGCGCAGCGCCAGCGGATGGAGGATTTGTGGGGGACCGACACGCTGGTCGATCCCCACTACAATCCCAACCTCTCCCGCACCAGCCTGCATGCCGCTTTGGCGGCGGCGCCGGAAGGGCCGCGCCACGCCCGCACCGACGAAATCTGACCGGCCCGGCGGCGATCAGAGATCGTAGCCGCGCTTCTTCATTTCGACGCGGATCCGCTCCATGACCTCCTGGTTCAGCTTCGCGCCCCATTCCTGCATGTTCTGCACCGCCTGCTGAACGATCATCGGGCGGTCCTTGACCAGCTTCATGCCGACCGGCGACTTGTAGAAGGCCAAGGCCTGCTTGAGTTCGTCCTCGGAAAAATGGTCGGCATAGGCGGTCGCCAGAATGTCGACGATCTCGCTCTGGCGCTTCTCGTATTCCGGCCGCAGCGCGATCGCGACGTCGCGCAATTGCGGGGCGAGGTCGGGATTGGTCTGGAGGAAGCCGAGCGCGGCACCGTCGACCAGATTCGGCAGGACGCCGTTGAAGGCGCCGGCTTCCCCGTTCGCCTGGACCAGGTCGCGGGCGGCCTGCATCTCGCCCGCGCTCGGTGCTGCTGCCGCGGCGGCGGCGGGCGGTTGCTGGGCCACGGCCGGCACGACAGCGGGGGCGAGCGCGATCAGGAGGGCGAGGCCCCCGAAACCGAGGCTGCGGGCGTGAATGCGGCGCATTTTGGTCTCCGTTTGGGATGATTCTAGAGCCGGATCCGCGCAGATTAAGCCGTCCGGCCGATTAAGCGGCTTTAAAACTCGCGGTCGGTCGCACCGCGCGCGGGCGGCCTCATGCGCCCGCATTCCATTCGAGCAGCGTGATTCCGTCCGGGCCGGCGAGCAGGGCGCGGCGCGCGAGGCCGAGGAACAGCCCGTGCTCGACGACGCCGACCACGCCGTCCAGCGCCGCGGCGAGCCGCGCCGGATCGGGGATGCGCCCGAGCGCGTAATCCAGAATGACATTGTTCTGATCGGTGCGGAACACCGCCCCGTCCGCGGTCCGCCGCAGCGTTCCCGGACCGGCGCAGCCCGCCGCCGCGATCGCAGCGTCCAACCGCCGCTGCAGCGCCGCGATACCGAAATCGACCCCTTCGACCGGCAGCGGGAACTGTCCGAGCATCGCCACGTGCTTGGTCTGATCGGCGATCACGATCATCTCCCGCGCCGCGCTCGCGACCAGTTTCTCGCGCAGCAGGGCGCCGCCCCCGCCTTTGATCAAAGCGAGCTCCGGCCCGATCTCGTCGGCGCCGTCGATGCACAGATCGAGCTCCGGCTGTTCGTCGAGGGTGGCGATCGGCACCCCGCGCGACAGCGCCTGGGCGCGGGTGCGCTCGGAGGTCGGCACCCCGACGACCTTGAGGCCGGCCGCCACCCGGTCGCCGAGCAGATCGACGAAATGGGCCGCCGTCGACCCGGTCCCGAGGCCGAGCCGCATCCCGTCGGTGACGAAGTCGAGGGCGCGGGCCGCAGCCAGGCGTTTCAGGGCATCGGCATCGGCCATGGCGGATCCCAGCGGCAAAGAGGAAGGATGGCGGGTTGCTAACCCCCTTCGGCCTCGGCGGCAAGCCGGGGGCGGCGCGGGGCGGCGGGCGGCGTCATTTGGCGGGCGCGGTGCACAGGATGCGCGGCTCGCTTCCGCCGCCGGATTTCGGCACGTCGCGGACATAGCAGATGCTCATCTCTCCGGTCTGGGCATTGACCCGGAACACGCCGGTTTCGCCGCCATACTGGGTCGAGACCAGGCCGTAATCGCCCTTGGGCTGGGGCCCCGCGCCCTCGCCCGCGGGAAAGCAGCGGGTGAGGCCGACCTGCGCGACGTCCGGCCGCTCGAACTGGCAGGCCGAGATGTCCCCGGTCTGCCGGTTCACCGAATAGACCCGGTTGGCCTGCGAGGAGGGCGGGGCGGCGAACAGATAGCCAGCCGTCCCCGCATCCTGCGCCAGCCCCGCCGCCGGGGCGAGCAAGCTCGCCGCGAGGCCGAACACGACCTCGATCTTCCTCGAACGCCACGCATGCGCCATGGACCTGCTCCGTGAAAAGTCCGCGCCGGAAGGCTGGACAGGAAAAGCGGCAGGATTGTAGGCATCGCGCGGCCGCCCGGCTTCGCCGTGCCTGCGGCCGCAGCGGCGCATGCGCCGGGAAGGACAGGACATGGCCCCGCTCGTCATCGCATTCGACCTCGACGGCACCCTGGTCGACAGCGCGCCGGACCTGCTCGACACTTTGGATCACATCCTGTCGGAATATCGGATCGCGCCGGTCGACCGCGCCCTCACCCGCACCATGATCGGCGGGGGCGCGCGGCTGCTCCTGGTGCGGGCGTTGGAGCGCGCCGGGATCGCGCCGGAGCCGGCCGAGATGGAGGCGATGACGCAGCGCTTCATCGCGCATTATTCCGAACACATCGCCGACGTCTCGCGCCCCTTCCCCGGCCTGCTGCCGGCCCTCGACCGCCTGGCGGCAAAAGGGGCGCGGCTTTCGGTCTGCACCAACAAGACGGAACGGCTCGCCCGCCTGCTGCTCGACCGCCTCGACCTGACGCCGCGCTTCGCCGCCATCACCGGCGCCGACACCTATGGCCGCGCGAAGCCGGATCCCCTCCCCCTGCTCTCCACCATCGCCGCCTGCGGCGGCGTGCCGGAACGCGCGATCATGGTCGGCGACAGCGCGACCGACGTCGCCACGGCGAAGGCCTGCGCCGTGCCCTGCATCGCGGTCACGTTCGGCTATACCGAAACCCCGGCCGCCCGCCTCGGCGCGGAGCGGGTGATCGATCATTACGATGGTTTGATGGCGGCCATAGGAGACATCTGCACCGCGCGTCATCAATAAGTCAGCGGCGCGCAATGTATAGACATTCTATAAAATTTTAATTTTGAACCCACTTTGACTTGACCGGAGATTTTGAGAAACGGTAGATTGATAAGGTAATTCAGATCTCGCTGGGATTCCTATCGGCTAAGCTGCATGTCGGATCTCGGCTTCATCACCATCGCAAGACGCGACACGTCGTATTCCGAAATGGCCGTCGACCTGGCCTTGTCGCTGCGGGACTTTTGTTCTCATCCGATTGCGCTGGTCGCCGACGACCACAATGCCGCCTTCGTGCAAGGTCTATACCCCAGGGTCTTCGACGCCATAATACCGCTGCCCGAAAGGTATCAGGCCGGGACCGGCGTCGCCGCGAAATATGCGATGGCCGAACTCACGCCCTTTTCCCGCACCATTTTTATCGATGCCGACACGCTCGTGTTGAGCGCCATGCCCGATCTCCTGCAGGAAGCCGCACGCGCGGACGTTCTCATGATGGGCGTCTATTGCGACGCCCGCTCGACCCTCGTCCACCATGGATTTTCGGTTCGAAAACTGATCGCGACGTGTGGATTGGACCGCTATTTCAAAAACCATAGCGGCGCCTTTGCTTTTGAAACCAAGTCTGGCCGCGATTTTTTCAACGAATGCTTGAAGACATACGAAGACGAACTTTGCGATCTCCGGCGCCGCTCCCGGATACGTCGTGTCGAGGACGAGATCCCTCTCGGCATTGTCGGCGGCCGACGCGGCGTGACGATCATGCGCGAACCGTTTCCGATTTACTGGAGCCGCGAATTGGCGGCGCTGCGCGCGGACAATCGATGGAAGCCCCTGTGCCATTTCCACAACGCGCCCGCCCCGTCGGCGCTCGAATGGTTGATGCGCGAGGTGTCGCAGCGTCGACGGGCGCACGGTCTCCCCGCTCAATCCACGGCGGCGTGGCTTCGCAAAGCCCGATCGAGCCAACGCAAAAAGGCGCTGGGGAGCGGGATCGTTTCTCTGTACAGAGCCGGCCTGAGCCTTACGAATTTCGCGCATCGCGCGCCGGATGAGGCGACCGCCGCCCCGCCGCCCCTCTGACGTTCCGATGCCGCGCCCTGTCCTGGCGATTGCGCGCGGAAGTGACCCTGGAGGCAGAAGCCGCGCCCTCGATGGCTCTGCCACGTTAACGCTTCACTAACCCTGTTGGCGCAGGAGTCGCGTCCGGACCTCTCGCAGCGGGACTCACCCCGCATCGAGGCGCGGATGACGGGGACCATGGATCGTCCTTTCGAGCCTGCCGCACGCGGTGCCACGCCGACCCTCACGGCGCCGGCGCTCAGGTCCGGATTCCGACGGCTGCCTCTTCTCGCCGGCACCGCCTGTGCCGCGGCTCTCGTCCTTGGCGTCGCCGGCACGGCGCTGGCCTCCCCGGTCCTGACCGGGTTCGCCGGACTGTTCGGCGGCGCCGGGCTCGCCGGCCTCCTGGCCGGCCGTGTCGCGGCGCGCCTCGAACGCACGGCCCGGCGCGCCGACGCGCGCGCAGCGACCGCGCGCGCCGCTCTGGCCCAGGCCGAGGCCCGCAACCTCGCGAAGTCCCGCTTCCTCGCCGAGATGAGCCACGAGCTGCGCACGCCGCTCAATGCGGTGATCGGCTTTTCCGAAATGATGGCGCACGAAGTGTTCGGCCCCCACGGGGCACCGGTCTATGGCGACTATGCACGCGACATCCACGAATCCGGGCGCCATTTGCTGGCCCTCGCCGACGATCTGCTCGACCTCGCACGGATCGAGACCGGACACCGCGAACTGCTCGAAACCCCGGTACGTCTCGACGATCTGGTGCAGGACTGCGGAAACATGATGCGCCTGGCCGCCGCCGCGCGGTCGGTCACGCTGTCGGCGACGGCGGACGGCCCGACGCCGCGGCTCTGGGCGGACGAACGTGCCGTGCGCCAGATGACGTTGAACCTGCTCGGCAATGCGGTGAAGTTCACGCCGAAGGGCGGGGCGGTGCGGGTGTTCGCCGCGCTTGATGCGTCGGGATCGCCGCTGCTCGTCGTCGAAGATACCGGCCCCGGGCTCAAGGACGCCGAACTTCCCCTCGACATCTCCGCCCGTCACCGGGAAAGCACGCTCGACCCGGCCACCGGCCGCGGCGCCGGCCTGGGACTCGCCATCGTCGATGCGCTCGCCGACCTCCACGGTGCGCAGCTCACCCTGACCGCGCGGCCCGGCGGCGGGACGCGCGCGGCGATCGCATTCCCGGCGAGCCGCCTTCTTCCCGATGCCGTGCCGTCTGCGGAAGACGGCGTCGGTTCAGCCGACGCCGCCGCCCAGCAGGACGAACACCACCGAAAGCGCCAAAATCGTCCCGAATACGAGGCCGATGACCAGCCCGGCCGAGACGCCTCTCGCCTGATCGCGTTTTCGCAATCCCATGCCGAAGTCCCCCATCGCGCAACGTAACGGAAACACAACGTCGCAACCTCCGATAAAGCTCCGCGCCGATTGCGGCGAGCCCCGGCGCACGGCTCCGCGAAAGGCGGCTTTCCCGCTTTCCACGGGAGGAGAAGCCGTCTAGCATTTTTCTTCACAGGAAAACCCGGCTGCGGCCGGCCGATGCGGAGGCAGGACATCTTGGCGGAGCGAAGGATCAAGGCCGCGGAGAAGGTGGCGGACAAGGCCGCGGAGGCGGCCGAAGCGGAAAGCTACGCCACAGGCTCGGGCGCGCCGGCGGCGCGCGCCAGCACCCTTGAGGATGCGCTCGGGGTCCAGGTGCGCTCGATCCGCCGCCAGCTCGACCTCACCGTCTCGGATCTCGCGGGCGCCGCCGGAATCTCGGTCGGGATGCTGTCCAAGATCGAAAACGGCCAGATCTCGCCCTCGCTCGCCACCCTTCAGGCGATCGCCCAGGCGCTCAACGTGCCGATCACCACCCTCTTCTCGGCCTTCGAGGAGCGGCGCGACTGCTCGTTCGTGCGCGCCCATCAGGGCGTCATCATCGAGCGGCGGGGCACCAAGGTCGGCCATCAATACGAGCTGCTGGGGCACGGGCTCGGCGGCGACATCGTGGTCGAGCCGTATCTGATCACGCTGTCCGAGGAAGCCGCGCCCTATACCGAGTTCCGCCATGCCGGCGTCGAGTTCCTCTTCATGCTGTCGGGCGAGGTGATGTACCGCCATGCCGACCGGGCCTACCATTTGCGGCCGGGCGATTCGCTGATGTTCGATTCCGGCGCCGCGCACGGCCCTGAGCAATTGATCGCGCGGCCGATGACCTATCTCTCGGTGATCGTCTATACCCGGGACGGACGGTGAGCCTCAGAAGGCCCGGCCGAGCACCCTGACCGGCGGCGCCCAGCGCAGGCGCGCCTGGACCTCGGCGGCATCCCGCACGAACAGGGCGTTCGAGGCCGGCTCGGCCGTGGGTGTCTCCTGCAGCGTGCGGCTGAGCGGGTCGTAATGAACGCGGACGAAACCGTGCGCGGCGAACCGGGCTTCGGCGTCCGGCGACACCGTCTCCACCAGCATCACCCGCAGCACCGGATCGGCGAGCAGCCGGTGCGCGCCCTTCAGGACCTCGTCTTCATAGCCCTCGACGTCCATTTTGAGCAGGATCGGGCAGGATCCGCCCGCCACATCGTCGAGCCGGC
Source organism: Aquabacter spiritensis (assembly GCF_004346185.1). Taxonomy (GTDB): domain Bacteria; phylum Pseudomonadota; class Alphaproteobacteria; order Rhizobiales; family Xanthobacteraceae; genus Aquabacter; species Aquabacter spiritensis. The sequence goes on from NZ_SMAI01000009.1 coordinate 69,208, forward strand.
TCTGCGCCACTCTCCGGACCGCGGCATGTCCGCTTTGGACGACGTGATTGACCGTGTCGAGGCCGATCGTGAAGCCGACCTCGCCCTCGCTCGCACCCAGGGCGCGCTCGAACACCCGGACCTTTCCCTCCAACCCGTTGAGGGCGATGTTCCGCCGCATCAGCCGCGCCGTCGCCGGGTCGGGCTCAAATGCCCAGGTCCGCGCACCCCGAACGCCCGACGCGAGGATGGTGTAGCTCCCGACATTCGCCCCGATATCGAAGAACAGGTCGCCCTCGCGCAGGAAATGCAGCACGAGCAGCATGTCCACCCATTCGTGAAGCCCGAGATAGACATTGCCGGTGGCACCGGTCATTCCCCGCCGCACCGCGAGGCGCTGCCCGCCGACCCAGGGCCAGACGACCTCGCTCTGCAGGCGGCTGCGCACCTGCCAGAGCAGAAACCGAGACCACGCCGCCATCCGGGCCTCACGCGTGAGCGGGTGCGTGGCGAAGCTCCGGCCGATGCGCGCGAACGCGGAAAGGGAAAACGGCATCGGCGGTCACGTCCAAGCCTGCGATCCGCCCGGCATCGGGGGAGCCTGCCGCGGTTCTGAGCTGCCGACCGCGCCGATGCAAGGATCAGTCGCATCGCCTCCCTGCATCCGCAGAGGGGACATGAGTCGCACTTGTGGATTTCCTAATAGGAAAATTTTATTCGCAGATCGTTGACGCTCGCAGTCGGGGGGCGTAGCAATCAGCAAGATCGTTTCCTCTCCCGGAGCACGGCATGTGCGGCATTGTCGGCATTTTTCTCAAAGACGCCAAGCTCGAGCCGGAGCTGGGCAGCATGCTGGCCTCGATGCTGTGCGTGATGACCGATCGCGGCCCCGATAGCGCGGGCTTCGCGATCTATGGCGCAGGCGATGCGGAACATGTCAAATTCTCGCTGCGCGCGGCAGAGGGGTTCGACTTCCAGGGTCTCGCCCATTCGCTGTCGCTGACCTCCGGCGGGACGCCCCGGGTCACGGTGCGCGCGACGCATGCCGTTCTCGAAGTGCCCGCGGCCCATGCCTCCGAGGTGCGCGCGGCGCTGGCGCGCCATCCCGATGTCGCTCTGGTCGGCGCCGGCACGCGGATGGAGGTCTTCAAGGAGGTCGGTCTGCCGAGCGCGGTCGCGACCCGGTTCGATCTCGGCACGATGCGCGGCACCCACGGCATCGGCCATACCCGCATGGCGACGGAAAGCGCGGTCACGACCGCCGGCGCTCACCCCTTCTCCACCGGCGACGACCAGTGCCTCGTGCACAACGGTTCGCTCTCCAACCACAATGCGCTGCGGCGCGCGCTGACCCGCGAGGGCATCGCCTTCGCGACCGAGAACGACAGCGAAGTCGCCGCCGGCTATCTCACCTGGCGCATGAAGCAGGGCGCGAGCCTCGGCGCGGCGCTGGAAGCCGGTCTGAAGGATCTCGACGGCTTCTTCACCTTCGTCGTCGGCACCGAGAGCGGCTTCGGCGTGCTGCGCGATCCGATCGCCTGCAAACCGGCCGTCATGGCCGAGACCGACCGCTATGTGGCCTTCGGCTCGGAATACCGCGCTCTGGTCGATCTGCCCGGCATCGCCAAGGCCAAGGTGTTCGAGCCCGAGCCTGCCACCGTCTATTTCTGGGACCGCGCCGCATGAACGCCTTCACGCCCGACGTCACCTTCGACCTCGCCGAGGCGCCGCTGCGCGAGCTGAATGCCGCGCTCCACGCGGCGACCGGCGACAGCAATGCCCGGCGCTGGCGGGTGCTCAATCCCAATGGCCGCCATGCCCTCGCGGCCGGCGTCGACGCCCCGCTCACCATCGAGGTCGAGGGCCATGTCGGCTATTATTGCGCCGGGATGAACCAGCACGCCCACATCATCGTCCATGGCAATGCCGGGGTGGGCGTGGCGGAAAACATGATGAGCGGCTTCGTCCATGTCCGCGGCGATGCGAGCCAGGCCGCCGGCGCCACCGCCCATGGCGGGCTGCTGCTGATCGACGGCAACGCCTCGGCGCGCTGCGGCATCTCGATGAAAGGCGTCGACATCATCGTCAAGGGCTCGGTCGGTCATATGAGCGCCTTCATGGGCCAGGCCGGCAGCCTGATCGTGTTCGGCGAGGCCGGCGAGGCTCTCGGCGATAGCCTCTACGAGGCCAAGCTGTTCGTGCGCGGCGCGGTCAAGAGCCTCGGGGCCGATTGCGTGGAGAAGGAGATGCGCGACGCGCACAAGGCGCTGATCGCCGAGAAGCTGGCGGCGGCGGGCATTTCCGGCGTCGATATCGGCGACTTCAAACGCTACGGCTCGGCCCGGCGGCTCTATAATTTCCACATCGACAATGTCGACGCCTATTGACGGGTGAGGACGAGACCATGACCGCCCATTCCAACGTCCCGCGCACCCTGCCCCGCTTCTCCGCCACCTTCGATCCGCACACTTTGTCGGAAATCCGCCGCGCCGCGGCGACCGGCATCTACGACATCCGCGGCGGCGGCACCAAGCGCAAGCTGCCGCATTTCGACGATCTGCTGTTTCTCGGCGCCTCGGTCTCGCGCTATCCGCTCGAAGGCTATCGCGAGAAGTGCGGCACCGACGTCGTGCTCGGCACGCGCTACGCCAAAAAGCCGATCCACCTGAAGACGCCGGTCACCATCGCCGGCATGAGCTTCGGCGCGCTGTCCGCGCCGGCCAAGGAGGCACTCGGCCGCGGCGCCTCCGCCATGGGCACCTCGACCACCACCGGCGACGGCGGCATGACGCCCGAAGAGCGCGGCCATTCCTCGCTCCTGGTCTATCAATATCTGCCTTCGCGCTACGGCATGAATCCCGACGATCTGCGCAAGGCGGACGCGATCGAGATCGTGATCGGCCAGGGCGCCAAGCCCGGCGGCGGCGGCATGCTGCTCGGCCAGAAGATTTCCGACCGCGTCGCCGCGATGCGCACCTTGCCAAAGGGCATCGACCAGCGCTCGGCCTGCCGGCATCCCGACTGGACCGGGCCGGACGACCTGGAAATCAAGATCGAGGAATTGCGCGAGATCACGGACTGGCAAAAGCCGATCTATGTGAAGGTCGGCGCCTCCCGTCCCTATTACGACATCTCGCTCGCGGTGAAGTCGGGCGCCGACGTGGTCGTGCTCGACGGCATGCAGGGCGGCACGGCGGCGACCCAGGACGTGTTCATCGAGCATGTCGGCATTCCCATCCTGTCCGCCATCCGCCCGGCGGTAAAGGCGCTCCAGGATCTCGGCCTGCACCGCAAGGTGCAGCTCGTCGTCTCCGGCGGCATCCGCAACGGGGCGGACGTGGCGAAGGCGCTGGCGCTCGGCGCCGACGCCGTGGCGATCGGCACGGCCGCTCTGGTCGCGCTCGGCGACAACGATCCCCAGTACGAGGCCGATTATGCCGCCCTCGGCTCGACCGCCGGCGCCTATGACGACTGGCACGAGGGCCGCGACCCCGCCGGCATCACGACGCAGGATCCCGACCTCTGGTCGCGCCTCGACCCGGTCAAGGCCGGCCGCCGGCTCGCCAATTATCTCGGCGTGCTCACCCTCGAGGCGCAGACCATCGCCCGCGCCTGCGGCAAGAGCCACCTGCACAATCTCGAGCCGGAAGACCTCGTCGCCCTGACCGTCGAGGCGGCCGCGATGGCGGGCGTGCCTCTGGCCGGAACCGACTGGATCCCCGGCCGCACCGGCGGATACTGACGACCTCCGCGCCCGAAGCGGCGCGGCCACCAAAAACGACCAAAACCTTCCAGGGGACCCGACATGACCCGCTTGCCAGACGCCGCGCGCGACGCGGAGGGCCGCTCCGGCGGCGCCGCCGCGAGTCTCGAAAAGATCGCCGAGGACAAGGGGATCAAATATTTCCTGATCTCCTATGTCGATCTGTTCGGCGCACTGCGCGCCAAGCTGGTGCCGGCGCAGGCGATCGGCGAGATGCAGAAGGCCGGCGCGGGGTTTGCCGGCTTCGCGACCTGGCTGGACATGACGCCGGCCGATTCCGACATGTTCGCGATCCCCGATCCGGCCTCGCTCATCCAATTGCCGTGGAAGCCCGAGATCGGCTGGCTCGCCTCCGACCTCTTCATGGACGGCCAGCCGGTCGCGCAGGCGCCGCGCACCGTCCTGCGCCAGCAGATCGCCGCCGCCGCCGCGCTCGGGCTCGACATGAAGACCGGCGTGGAATGCGAATATTTCCTCACCTCGGCCGACGGCAAGGCGATTTCCGACGCCAGCGACACGGCCGAGAAGCCCTGCTACGACCAGGCCGCCTTGATGCGGCGGTTCGACGTCATCAAGGAGATCTGCGACAGCATGCTGGCGCTCGGCTGGGGCGCCTATCAGAACGACCATGAAGACGCCAACGGCCAGTTCGAGATGAACTGGAACTATGACGCCGCTCTGGTGACGGCGGACCGCCACGTCTTCTTCAAATACATGGTCAAGAGCATCGCCGAGAAGCACGGGCTGCGGGCGACCTTCATGCCCAAGCCCTTCATCCACCTGACCGGCTCGGGCTGCCATGTCCATATTTCGATGTGGAAAAAGGGCAAGAACGCCTTCGCCGATCCCAAGGGCGAGCTGGGCGTCTCGGCGCTCGGCTACAGCTTCATCGGCGGGCTGATCCACAATGCCGACGCGCTCTGCGCGCTGACCAATCCGACGGTCAATTCCTACAAGCGGATCAACGCGCCCCGCACCGTCTCGGGCGCCACCTGGGCGCCGAACACGGTGACCTATACCGGCAACAACCGCACCCACATGATCCGCATCCCCGATGCCGGCCGCTTCGAATGCCGGCTCGCCGACGGCGCGGCCAACCCCTACCTGCTTCAGGCGGGCATCCTCGCCGCCGGGCTCGACGGCATCGCCCAGGGGCGCGACCCGGGCAAGCGCCTCGACATCAACATGTACACCGAAGGCCACAAGGTGAAGGGCGCCAAGCGCCTGCCGCTGAACCTGCTCGACGCGCTGCGCGCCCTGGAGCGCTCCAAGGTGCTCAAGGACGGGCTCGGCGCCGGCTTCGTCGCGAGCTATCTCAAGCTGAAGACCGAGGAATGGAACGCCTATTCCCGCCACCTCACCCAATGGGAGCGCGACACCACGCTCGACATCTGAGGCCCGGCTCGAGGCGTCGCGGCCCCCCGCCGCCCGTCACGGCAGGGGGACCGACAGGCCGCGGAAGGCGCGCGCGGCCTGTGGTGCCTTCTTGCAGTCGACGCCCCCGACGGGTTCCCCGCCATCGTCGCTGAGGAGATAGAGGGCGCCGTCCGCCTGGAATAGCGCCTCCGGCCGGAACGCCCCGAAATCCGCTGCGATCGGGCGCGGCGCGGTGCCCGGCCCGTCCCAGCGATACAAGGCGAAGTCGCCGCCGGGCGCCGCGGTGCGGTCGCCGAACGGTCCGGCGACGATGACATAGGCCGCGCCCACCCGCTCGATGCTGCGAATGCCCCGTCCGCCGAGATCGAGCAGGATCGGCGCGCCGAACACCGCCGGCTTCGCGCCGTCCATCAGCGCGGCGGCATTCGTGAGCGGCACGATGAGGGCCTTGTCGCCCGGCCGCGGATTGCGGAAGCCGATCAGCAGATCGCCGCGGGGCGTCGCTGCGAGGCCCTCGATATTGAGGCCGGCGGGCGCCTCGGGCGCCTGTTTCGCGGCGGCCGCAAGAACGAGCGCCGCGCCGTCCGGGGTCGCGTTCAGCGCCGCCAGCAGGTCGTCCAGCAGGCTCTTATAGGGCGTGCCGGCCGGCACAACGGTCGGCGGCGTGGCGCCGGTCTTGATATCGGTCGCGAACAGGCGCTGACGGGTCGGCTCGCGGTCGCCCTTGCTGTCCCGGCCGTGGGAGGCGATCCAATAGATCCTGGTGCCGATCCGGGCCGCGCCCTCGATATCCGCCTCCTTGACCTTGCCCTTGGACGATCGGTTGCCGAGGACATCGACGAGGTCGACGGCGCCGACCGGCGCGGACTGGCCGAACCGGTAGACGAACAGCACGTCGTGCTCGTCTTCCGCCACGACGAAATGGTTCGCATCGAGCGCGATCGCCGCGGAGGCGTCGCAGATCCCGTCATAGCGATCCGTCGCCGCGTGCGCGCAGACGCTCGCCAGCACGCAGGCCAACACGCCGGAAACCGCAGCCGCCGGGGAAAACCGGTATCGCAAGCCAAGCATCGTCGTCTCTCCCATCACGGACGCCGAAACTTCTCCGAATGATTGCATGTCCGCACTCGCGCAATCTATCGAAATCGCACCACACGTACCTGACGCAACGTCATTTAAAGTGTGACATCACAGGCGATTGCGCCATTTGCGGGCAGTTGGCAAGCACCGTGGGCGCAACTTTGGGCAGCAAAGCGGAACGACCCGCGCGCGCGCGCCGCCGCCCGTCACGGCTCCCTGCGTGGTGTCGCCTTGCGGCGCGTGGCGCCAGCTCCGGCTCCTCTCGGGAAACATCGTTTTCCTGCTTCTTTCCGGATTTCCCGCGCGGACGTGACGACACACTGGCGGCGCGATGCTGCACCGCGAAATAAACCCCGCCGTCGCGCCGTGTCTGGCATAAAAGTTGCTCCACAGTAAAACCGCGCACGGTTGCCGACCGTCTGGCCCGGTTCATCCGGGCCTGGAGGGCGCCGCGGGCGAGCCACAGAGGGTTCGGGGATCAGCATGACAGATCAATTGACAGCCCTGACGACGATCTTCACGGAGTTCTATTTCTTCCTGACGGTCGTGCTCATGTTCTTTATCCATGTCGGCTTCTGCATGTATGAAGTCGGCGCCGCGCGCGTGAAGAACGTTCAGCACACGCTTCTGAAAAACACGATGGCGATTCCGCTGGTCGGACTTGCCTTCTTCCTTTTCGGCATGTGGATCTACATTGCATTCCAGGGCTGGCCGGTGTCCTCGGGGGCGCTCAGCTTCGAGACCGGGTTCGAGCCGTGGTCGACCAAGATCGCCCCCAATCTCGGCGATCGGATTTCCGGCGTCTTCTGGGCCGCCTTCGCTCTGTTCGGCATGACCGCCGCCTCGATCGTGTCGGGCGCCCTCATCGAGCGGACGAAGACGTCCGGCTTCTTCATCATCGCCATCTATGTCGGCGCGATCGCCTGGGTCATTCCGGCGGCGTGGGGATGGGCCGGCAATGGCTGGATGGCCCAGTATCTCGGCTTCCACGACCAATATTGCTCGGCCGTCCTGCACTCGGTGGCGGGCTTCGCGACGCTCGGCATCCTGATCTTCCTCGGCCCGCGCATCGGCAAGTTCGCGCCCGACGGCACGCCGCGAGAGATTCCGGCGCACAATCCCTGGCTGATCACGATCGGCCTCTTCATGATCTATGTCGGCTTCTGGGGCTTCTACGCCGCCTGCCACATCCCGATCGCCAATGTCGGCACCGAGGCCGCGCCCTACTGGACCGCGACCAACATCTATGGCGTTCCGATCACCCTCTCCGGCGTCACGATGAACTTCATGCTGGCGCTGTTCGGCGGCATGATCACCGCCTATCTGATCAGCAACGGCAATGCCTATTGGACCTATTCCGGCGGACTGACCGGCCTGATCAGCGCCTCCGCGGGCAATGATCTCTACCATCCCGTGATCGCCATGGTGATCGCGATCGCCGGAACGATCATGGCCTACAAGCTGCACTTCTGGGTGGAGCGGAAATACAAGATCGACGATGCGGTCGGCGCGGTCGCCGTGCACGGCTATTGCGGCCTGTTCGGCGGTATCGTGGCCGGCTTCGCCCTGTGGGGCTATCCGGCGATCATGCCGAGCGACGGCACGCTGGTCGTGCTCGCCGAAGGCGCCGGCTGGTTCGGCGCCAATGCCGAGGGCCTGCCGGTGGTGACGCCGATCGGCAACATCATCGGCTCGCTGGTCTTCGCGATCGGCTTCGGGCTCATTCCCGGGCTCGTCATCGGCAAGCTGCTCTCGATGTTCGGGCTGCTGCGCGTGCCGGCCGCGGTCGAAGTGCTCGGCCTCGACGGCAAGCACATCCCCACGACCTATCCCGCATCCTCCGGCGCCGAGGCGGCCTTCGAGGCCGTCCAGCGCAAGGAAGCCAAGGTCTAAACCAAGGTCTGATCTTTATTCGACAGGAGAGACGACATGAATACAGGACTGACGTCACTCGCCAAGATCACGGAGATCACGGTGATCTATCCCTTCAGCGGGATGGAATATCTGTATTCCGCAGTAGCGGGCGCCTTCTTCGTGTTCTTCATCGCGCGCCAGATCATGATGGAGAAGGAAGTGCACGAGGAATTGCTCGACCACACCTCCGAGGCGCTTCCCGCGCCGGCCGAGTGAAGCCGAGAGGGCCGGCCGGGTTCGCCCCGGCCGGCCTCGCTGGGATCAGGTCGCCGGAGCCGGACTCGAGAGCGGCTTGCCCTTCTCGACGACATAGGTGATTGCGAGCCGCGCCGCCTGCGGCCCGATGGCGATCGAATGGGGCACCTCCGGCGGGATCTGAAAGCCGTCTCCCGCGACCAGGGTCCGGTCCGGCCGCCCGGCGATCGAGAGCACGGCGCCGCCGGTCACCAGATAGGTGGATTCGACCCCGGGATGAATGTGGCGCGCGATGACGCCGCCAGCCTCGACATCCGCCGTCATGAGGATCGTGACATGGCCCGGCCCGGGATACTCCGTGGTCTCGATCATGGTGCGCACGATCCCACCCGGCGCGGGCATGCCCGCGGAAGCCCCGCCTTGCGCCAGGGCGCCCTCCCCCGTCGCGACGAAACCGACCGCCGTGCAGATCGCGCACGACACGAACCGACGCCTGCTGAACATGGTCCCCTCCACACCCCGGCGGCCGTCATCGACGCCCGACCTGCCGGCAGCTTAGCCGGACCGCGTGCCCGCGCCATGACGGCGCCTGCTCACGCGCGCGGCGCCGCCTGCGAGAGCTGCGCGACGACCCGGCCGAAGGCCGCGCCGAACCGCACGAAGTCGGGCGGCGCGACGGCGCCGATGCAGCCGACGCGGAAGCTCTCGGCGGCCGCGGTCTTGCCGGGATAGATCGCGAATCCCTCCTCCAGCAGCCCGTCATACAGAGCCGCGAAATCCCACCAGACGGCATCCGGCGCCGGAAACGTGACGATGATCGGCGCCTGCAGCGCAGGCGCGACGAGGGGATGAAAACCGTGGGCCGCGAGACCGTCCGTCAAAGCGGCGAGATTGGCTTGGTAGCGCGCCAGGCGGGCGGGCGGCCCGCCCTCGGCGTCGAGGTCCGCCAAGGCGCGATCGAGGGCGGCCACGCATTGGGTCGGCGGCGTGAAGCGCCATTGCCCATTGGCCTCGAAGCCGGCCCATTGCGCCGCGAGATCGAGCACCAAAGCATGCGCCTGCCCGCCGGCACGGGCGACCGCTTCGGTCCGGGCGAGGACGAAAGCGAGACCCGGAACGCCCTGGAGGCATTTGTTGGCGGAACTCGCGAGCGCCTCGAACCGCACCGAAGCCGGGATCGGCAGTGCGCCGAACGAACTCATGGCGTCGATCAGCAGCCCGCAGCCGTGCCGCGCCGCGACGTCCGACACGTCCGCGAGCGGGGTGAGGAGGCCGGTCGTGGTCTCGCAATGGACGACCGCGACGTGCCGGATCGTCGGGTCCTGCGCCAGCCGGCGCACGAGTGCCGCTACGTCCGGTGCCTCCGTTTCGGGACCCTCGAGCATCGAGACGCGCCGCCCGGCCCGCGCCGCCATCTCCGCCATGCGCCGGCCATAGGCGCCGTTGACCAGGACCAGCACATGGCCGCCCGGCGGGACGAAGGTGCCCAGCATGGCCTCGACCGCGAAGGAGCCCGAGCCCTGGATCGGGATCGCGGTCAGGCCGTCATGTTCCGGCAGGAGCGCGCACAGCTTCGTGCGCACCCGCGCCGTCACGGCGATGAAGTCGCGGTCGCGCGAGCCCCAGTCGCGGTCCAGCGCGGCGCGCACGCTCGGTGCCGTGGTCAAAGGCCCGGGCGTCAGCAGTAAAGGCGGGCGGGACGTCATCGGCTTCCCCCCAGAAAGGCGCGGAACCGGTCCGCGACGGCGGACGGCGCGACGGTCGGCCGGCCGAGCCCCGGAACGGGATCCGCCGACACCTTGGCATGGACCAGAACCGGCCCCCGCGCCCCGGCCGCCGCGTCGAGCGCGGCGGCGAAGCCGGCTTGGTCGCGACAGCTCAAAGCGAGGCGATAGCCGCAGGCCTGCGCAATTCCGGCGAAGTCGATTCCGGGCGAGACCGTCCGCTGGCCGCCGGTCGAGGCGTGGCGCTCATTGTCGAAGACGATATGGATCAGAGTGTCCGGCGCCCGGGCTCCGATCGTCGCGAGATTGCCCAGCTTCATCAAGGCCGCGCCGTCGCCGTCGAAGACGATCACGGGGCGCGGGGTGCACAGCGCGATGCCGAGCCCCACCGCGCTCGCCGCGCCCATGGCGCCGACCAGATAGAGGAAGCGCGGCTCGTCGCGCAGCGTGAAGAGTTCGCGGCCGCAATAGCCGGTCGTCGCCACCACGGCGGCATCGGACGGCAGGCGATCGAGCGCGAGCGCCAGCGCCGTCATGCGCGACGGCGGCAAGCCGCCGTCGCCCGGCAGGTCGGCGCGACGGCCCGGCGGGCGCGGCGGCGCGGCCGGCTCGTCGAGACCCGAGGGGGCGAGATCGTCCTTGCCGACCACGAAAGCGTGCGGCTGGCGGGTCGCGGCGAGGCCCGCCGCCGCCGCGTCGAGCGCCGGTCCGATGCCGGCCGCCTCCGCCGGAAACGGCACGCGCGGCACCCGCATCAAATCCAGGAGATCGGGGGTGATCGCGCCCATCAATTCGTGCTGCGGCTCGTCTTTGATGTCCGGCGCGCCGCGCCGCGATACCGCGAGCAGGACCGGGATGCGGAACGGCCAGTTCAGCGAGGTGAGCGGATTGACGGCATTGCCGAGGCCGGAATTCTGCATCAGGACCAAAGGCAGGCGGCCGGCGAACCAGGCGCCGGCGGCGATCGCCACCGCCTCGCCTTCGCTGGTGGCGACCACCCAGGGCGCGCGGGGATCGCTCGCGGCGGCATTGATCAGCGGCGTCAGGAAGCTGCAGGGCACGCCGGTGACGAAATCGACGCCGCGTCCCCGCGCCTGTTCGAGAAAATCGGCGGCATCGATCATGGTCACACCTGATTGCGGGCCGAGGCCAGATCGAACGCCGTGTTGATGTTGAACCAGTCGCCTGCCACCCACACGATGCGCAGCACCGCCCCCCGCGCGCGCAGCCGGCGGAACAGAAGGGCGAGGTCCGCCGTATCGAGCAGCGCCTCGGCGCGCAGCCGTTCGATCTCCTGCGCGATCGCCGCCGCGCCGGCCTGCGACACCCGGGCGAGGCCGATCCACTGGCCATGGCCGTCGGCGACATCCGCGCCGATATCGCACAATTCCGCATCGCCATCGGCGAACCAGTCTTCGTCGCGGCCGCGACTGGCACGCACCCGGTCGGCGGGGCCGGTCGCGGCCGCGTCGACCACCAAAACGATGTCGCCCTCGGCCGCCAGCAGCCGGTCCAGCACGTGCCGGCGGTAGAGAATGTCGCCGAAGGCGAGCAGCGTCGGCGCGTCGAGCCGGTCGGCGACGGCGGCGAGCGAGGCCACCTCTCCGCTCGTCTCCCAGGCGGGATTGGCGCGGGTGGAGACGCCGGAGAGCGCCACCGCCTCGCCCCGCCAGCCGGTGACGACGCAGACCGCTTTGATGCCGGCGCCCTTCAGCGTCTCGACCTGCCGCGCCAGCAGGCTGCGGCCACGCACGTCGATCATGCATTTCGGCCGGTCGGCGGTGAGGTCGCCGAGTTCCGCGCCGCGGCTCGCGGCGAGGATGACAGCCTGGCCGACCGGCGGGCGGACGAGATAGCGCCGCTCCGCCGCCTCCAGTTCGGCATTGCCGGACAGTTCGAACACGTCGGCGAGCGGCGCCACCCGCGCCTCGACGCCGACCAAGGAGCGGGTGGCGAAGATTTCGCGCGAGGTCTCGCGCATCGCGGTGATGGCGGCGCGCAGATTGTGGTTCGCCCACACCACGGCCGACACGCCGGCCGCTTCGAACATCTCGGCGGGGGTGCGGAAATATTTGGTGGGAATGAGGATGACCGGGCAGCGGTCGCCCCAGGCGGCGCAGAAGGCGAGCACCTCGTCGGGCTCGGCCTTCTTGGAATGGATCACCAGCGCGTCGGCGCCCGCCGCGTGGAAGGCGTGCGCCCGGGCCAGCGCCTCGTCGAGCCCGCGATTGGCGACCAGCGCCTCGATCCGCGCGACCAGCACGAAATCCGCGCCCGCCTGGCTGTCCTTGCCCGCCTTGATCTTCCCGCAGAATTCCGCGATGTCCGCCAGGTCCTGGTCGTCGCCGAGGAAGGAATTGGTCTTCGGGAAGAGCTTGTCCTCGATGCAGACGCCGGCGATCCCGCGTTGCTCCAGCTTGCGCACCAGCCGGCGGACATTGTTGAAATTGCCGTAGCCGGTATCGCCGTCCGCGAGGATCGGCACGCTGGTGCGGTCGGCCATGAATTCCAGGACTTCGAGCACCTGGGTCCAGGACGCCTCGTTGGAATCGCGCACCCCCAAAGCGGCCGAGATGGACAGGCCCGACGCCCAGACGGCGGGAAATCCCGCCTCCTCGGCGATCCGCGCCGACAGCGCATTGTGCGCCTCCATCAGGTACGCGGTCTCCGTCCGGGCGAGCAGATGCCGCAGGGCGGCGCCCTTGGAGATGTTGGAAGACGTCGGATCGGACATGAGGCCGGCGCACCGCGAGTCGGTTGGGGAGACCTCGACCGTAAAGCGCGACCGCACGGGAGGGAAACAGGATTGTTTCCCGGCCAAGGATCACGGCCAAGGATCGCGGCGAATGATCCCGCCGCCGCTCACACCTACAGCGACGACCCGAGCCAGGGCATATCGGCCAGCAGCACGGGCGCGACATGCGCGGCGAGTTCGCTCCGGCAGAAGGTCGCGAGTTCGCGCGGCAGCCGGCCGAGTTCCTGCCGGCGCGCGACCAGCACCAGCCGGCGCACCACGGCCGGCCCGGGCAGCGGCCAGCAGGCGAGCGCGGCCTGCGACACGCCCGCCTCGAATCCGCACAAGGGGGTGGAGACGGCGAAGCCCTCGCCCCGCACCACGACCGCCGTCACGCCCTGCGGCGTGTCGAATTCCAGGCGGCGCGGCAGGTCCAGCTTCAGCCGCCGCAAATGGCGCTCGACCTCGATCCCGGTTTTCGACCGCGCGGAATAGCGCACGAAAGGCAGCCGCGCGGCGAGCCGTGCGAGATCCTCCGGCCCCTCCGGGCGCGGCGTGCCGGCGGGCGCGATGAGGATATAGGGCTCGCTCAGCACGTCGAAGCGCTCCAGCCCCGCGACCTCTTCGAGTTCGTCGGCCCCGATCAGCAGATCGAGCTGGCGTGTCAGCAGGGCGGCGGCGTGGGACGCGGTGAGGCCGGCCTGCACCGAGGCCTCGTCCGCCTCCCGCAGCAGCGTGGCGCCGAGGGGCGCGGCGAGCGCCCGCGAGAGGGAATCGACCAGCCCCGCCCGCAACAGCGGGAACCGGCTATTCTCGGTCTCGCGCAGCATGGGGGCGATCTGCCGCGCCTCGGACAGAAGCGCGCTCGCCCGCTGGCGCAGCACGCCGCCGGCCGGCGTGAGGCCGAGCGGGCGCACGCTGCGGTCGAACAGGCGGGCCCCGGTGCGCGTTTCCAGCTCCGCGACGGCCTGCGACACCGCCGGCTGGGTCAGCCCCATCTGGCGCGCCGCCCCGGCCATGGACCCGCGATCGCAGACCGCGAGAAATATATCCAAGGTCCTGAGATCGAAGGGGATCGCCTCGCTGCGCATGGCCGCGCCTTCCACACTATAAGCAACATTTATATTATACCTCGATCGCGGGTGCGCTATCGAAGCCTGCGCACGAGGAACGGCGGACCCGAGTCACACGCGGGCCGCCGGTGCCGCACAGATTTTGCCGATCCCGCCCGCCCAGAAATGAGGCCGGACGCGACCTTCGGGGACCCGTGAGATGTCGAGCCGCTATTCGGTCTTCAGCCTGATCGCCAACGCCTTTTCCGGGCAGAAAGGCTGGACGCCGGCCTGGCGCGACGCCGCGCCGCGCCCGGATTACGACGTGCTGGTCATCGGCGGCGGCGGGCATGGGCTGGCGACGGCCTATTACCTCGCCAAGGTCCATGGCATCCGCAACGTCGCGGTGCTGGAAAAGGGCACGATCGGCTCCGGCAATGCCGGGCGGAACACCACCATCATCCGCTCGAACTATCTGCTCCCCGGCAATCAGCCCTTCTACGAATGGTCGATGAAGCTCTGGGAAGGGTTGGAGCAGGACCTCAATTACAACGCCATGGTCTCGCAGCGCGGCGTGCTCAACCTGTTCCATTCCGACGCCCAGCGCGACGCCTTCGCCCGGCGCGGCAATTCCATGCGCCTGTCGGGCGCCGATTCCGAGCTGATCGACCGCGATCAGGTCCGCGCCCTCGCCCCGTTCCTGAATTTCGACCATGCCCGCTTCCCGATCCAGGGCGGCCTGCTGCAGAAGCGCGGCGGCACCGCGCGCCACGATGCGGTGGTGTGGGGCTATGCCCGCGCCGCCGACCGGCTCGGCGTCGACATCGTGCAGAATTGCGAGGTCACCGGCTTCATCCGCGAGAACGGCGCGGTGGTCGGGGTGGAGACCACGCGGGGGCCGGTGCGCGCGCGCAAGATCGGGCTGGCGGTCGCCGGCTCCACCTCCCGGCTCACCCGGCTGCTCGATTTGCGGCTGCCGATCGAGAGCCACGTGCTCACCGCCTTCGTCTCCGAGGGGCTGAAGCCGGTGGTGCCGGGCGTCGTCACCTTCGGCATGGGGCATTTCTATGTCAGCCAGTCGGACAAAGGCGGCCTGGTGTTCGGCGGCGATATCGACGGCTACAATTCCTACGCCCAGCGCGGCAATCTGCCGGTGGTGGAGGATGTCTGCGAAGCCGCCATGGCACTGATGCCGCAGCTCGGGCGGCTGCGCGTCCTGCGCTCCTGGGCCGGCCTGATGGACATGTCGATGGACGGTTCGCCGATCATCGACCGCACGCCGATCCCCGGCCTCTATCTGAATTGCGGCTGGAATTACGGGGGCTTCAAGGCCACCCCGGCGTCCGGCTGGTGTTTCGCCTGGACGCTGGCACAGGACGCGCCCCATGCGCTGAACGCCGCCTACCGGCTCGACCGCTCCCGCACCGGCCACATGATCGACGAGAAGGGGGTCGGCGCCCAGCCGAACCTCCACTGACGAGGCGCCCCGACGATGCGCATTCCCTGCCCCTATTGCGGGCTCCGCGACGCCCACGAATTCTCCTATCTCGGAGATGCCGCGCCGCAGCGCCCGGATCCCGCCGCGCCGGACGCGGCGGACGCGTTCCACGATTACGTCTATCTCCGGGACAATCCGGCCGGTCCGATGCGTGAGCTGTGGTACCACGGCGCCGGCTGCCGGCGGTGGCTGGTCGTCGACCGCGACACCCGCACCCATGCCATTCTCGGCACGGCCTTCGCAACGGAGGCGCGGTCATGACCCGGTTCGTGGACGGCGGGCTGATCGACCGCACACGCCCCCTCGCCTTCACCTTCGACGGACAGGCCTATCGCGGCTTCGCCGGCGACACGCTGGCCTCGGCGCTCACCGCGAACGGCGTCCGGCTGATCGGCCGCTCGTTCAAATATCACCGCCCGCGCGGCCTGTTCTCCGCCGGATCGGACGAGCCCAATGCGCTGGTCGAGCTGCGCACCGGCGCGCGGCGCGAACCCAATACCCGCGCCACCACGGTCGAGCTGTATGACGGGCTCGACGCGGCGAGCCAGAACCGCTGGCCCTCGCTCGATTTCGATCTCCAGGCGGCCGGCGGCCTGTTCGCGCCCCTGCTCGGTGCGGGCTTCTACTACAAGACCTTCATGTGGCCTGCGGCGCTGTGGGAAAAGCTCTACGAGCCGGTGATCCGGCGCGCCGCCGGGCTGGGCCGGGCGGCGGAGGCGCCGGATCCGGACGCCTATGAGAAAGCCTATGCCTTTTGCGACGTGCTGGTGATCGGCGGCGGCGCGGCGGGGCTGATGGCGGCCCTCACCGCCGGGCGCTCCGGCGCGCGGGTGATCCTGGTGGACGAGGATTTCCGGCTCGGGGGGCGCATTCTCTCCGAACGCGAGGAAATCGACGACGCGCCCTCCCTTCAGTTCGTCGCCCGCGCCGAAGCCGAGCTTGCGGCCATGCCCGAGGTGCGGGTGATGCGCCGGACGACGGTGTTCGGCGTCTATGACGGCGGCACCTATGGCGCCCTCGAACGGGTCGGCGACCATCTGCCGGTCCCCGCGCCGTTCACGCCGCGCCAGCGTTATTGGAAAATCGTCGCCCGCCGCGCCGTTTTGTGCGCCGGAGCGGGCGACCGGCCGATCGTGTTCGGCGGCAATGACCGGCCGGGCGTGATGTCGGCGCAGGCGCTGCGCAGCTATGCGGTGCGCTATGCCGCCGCGGCCGGCTCACCTGCCGTGGTGTTCGCCAATAATGGCTATGCCTGGTCGGCCGCGTTCGACGCCGCCGCCGCCGGCGTACCGATCGCCGCCATCGTCGACGTGCGCGCCGAGCCGCCGCCGGTTCAGATGGAGCGGGCGAACCGGCGCGGCATCCGGGTGATCGCCGGGGGCGAAGTCATCGCCACGTCGGGCAAGCTTCTGTCCTCGGTCACGGTGCGCGCCCGCGGGCGAACCGAGACCATCGCGGCACAGATACTCGCCGTATCGGGCGGATCGAGCCCGACCCTCGCCCTGACCAGCCATTTCGGCGGCAAGCCGGTCTATCGCGCGGACATTGCGGGCTTCGTTCCAGGCGTGCTCCCGCCCGGCCTTTCGGTGGCCGGCGCCGCGGCGGGGGAATATTCCCTCGCCCGCTGCCTCGCCGCCGGCGCGGCGCGCGGTGCCGAGGCCGCGAACGATCTCGGCTTCACCGCCCGCGCCACCCCGGTGCCGCAGGCGCAGGACAAGCCGATCACGGTCAGCCCGTTCTGGCATGTCGCGCAATCGCGCGGCCTGGCTTTCGTCGACCTGCAGAACGACGTGACCGCCAAGGACATCGCGATCGCCCACCAGGAGGGGTTCCGGGCGGTCGAGCTTCTGAAGCGCTATACGACGCTCGGCATGGCGACCGACCAGGGGCGGACCTCGAACGTGAACGGGCTCGCCATGATGGCCGCCTTGACCGGCCAGGACATCGAGACGACCGGCACGACCCTGTTCCGCCCGCCTTTCACGCCGGTCGCCATCGGCGCCATTGCCGGCCATCACCGGGAGAAGGATTTCCGCGCCACCCGGCCGACCCCGACCCATGCCTGGGCGCGGGCGCAGGGCGCGACCTTCGTTGAGGCCGGGCTCTGGCTGCGGGCGCAGTATTTTCCGCGCGCCGGGGAAGCCGACTGGCTGGAGACGGTCAAACGCGAAGTGACCGCGACCCGCGCCTCGGTGGGCCTGATCGACGTCTCGACCTTCGGCAAGATCGACCTCCAGGGGCCGGATGTCGGGCGCTTTCTCGACCGCGTCTATATCAACACTTTCTCCACCCTCGCCGTCGGCAAGGTGCGCTACGGCGTGATGCTGCGCGAGGACGGGATGGTCATGGACGACGGCACGACCGCGCGCCTCGCCGACACCCATTACCTCATGACCACGACCACGGCGAACGCCGCCAAGGTTTACCAGCATCTGGAATTCTGCCTCCAGGTGCTGTGGCCGGACCTCGACGTGCAGATCGCCTCGGTGTCGGAGCAGTGGGCGCAGGTCTCGATCGCCGGCCCGCGCGCCCGCGACGTGCTGGCGCGCATCGCCGACGCCCCGCTCGACGTCTCCAATGCCGGCCTGCCTTATATGGGCGTCGCCCAGGGCAGCGTGATGGGCGGCATCGCGGCCCGGATCTTCCGGGTCTCCTTCTCCGGCGAGCTCGGCTACGAGATCGCGGTGCCCGCGCGCCACGGCGCGCCCCTCGCCCGCGCCTTGATGGAGGCGGGCGCGCCCTTCGACATCACCCCTTACGGCACCGAGGCGCTCGGCGTGATGCGGATCGAGAAGGGCCACGTCTCCGGCAACGAACTGAACGGCCAGACCTCCGTCGCCGATCTCGGGCTCGGCCGCATGGCGTCGACCAAGAAGGACCATATCGGCCGCGTCTTGTCGGAGCGTCCGGCCTTCCGCGATCCCGACCGGCCCACCCTGGTGGGCTTCAAGCCGGTCGACCCCAAGGACCGGCTGCGCGCCGGGGCGCATTTCCTGCGCCACGGCCGCAGCGCCGTGCTCGCCAATGACGAGGGCTACATGACCTCGGTTGCATTCTCGCCGACGCTGGGCCATTGGATCGGCCTCGGCCTCCTCGCCCGCGGGCCGGAGCGGATCGGCGAGACGGTGCGCGCCTACGATCCGGTACGGGGCGCGGACATCCCGGTGGAAATCTGCCGTCCCGGCTTCGTCGATCCCGAAGGGGAGCGCCTGCGTGTCTGATCTCCTGTCGCACCATCCCGTCACCGATCTCGTGCCGGAGGGCCATTACGGCCCGGATGCGGCGCAGCCCGGCCTCACCGCGC
This sequence comes from Aquabacter spiritensis, assembly GCF_004346185.1. Lineage (GTDB taxonomy): Bacteria > Pseudomonadota > Alphaproteobacteria > Rhizobiales > Xanthobacteraceae > Aquabacter > Aquabacter spiritensis. Next base: position 87,828 of record NZ_SMAI01000009.1, read on the forward strand.
AGGTGGTGGATGGGCTCGCGCTCGCCACCGTCGCCGCGCGGAAGGGCGCATCCGGCGCCCTGGCGCAGGCGGTCCTGGACGCCTTCGGCATCGCTTTGGTCGACGCGCCCAAGGTCAGCTTCCTCGGCGACCTCTCCTTCATCGGCACCGCGCCCGGCCGCTGGCTGGCGACCGCGGGCGGCGCCCCGGCGGCGCATGTCGCCCGGCTCCAGGGCGCGCTGGCGGACGCCGCCGCGCTCACCGACCAGAGCGACGGCAGCCTGATCATCGACGTCTACGGCCCGAAGGCCCGGATGGCGCTGGCCAAGCTCGTCCCGCTCGATCTCCACCCGGCGGTGTTCGCGCCCGGCGACGCGGCGGCGACGGCGGCGGCCCTGATCCCGCTCGTGGTCTGGCAGCTCAACGACATGCCGGCCTATCGCTTCGCCGTGCCGCGCTCGTTCGCGCCCGCTTTCCTGCGCGCGCTGGTCTCCGGCGCGGCGGAATTCGGCGTCACGGTCTCCGGCACGGCGCGAGGTTGATGGCGGCGCGCCGCGCGCTTCCGCCCGCCTCCTCCTCCTTCAGCCGGATGCCTTTGCCATGACCGCGCCCACCGACCAGTTCATCCTCACTTTGTCCTGCCCGAACCGCCCCGGCATCGTCGCCCGGGTCTCGACCTTCCTGTTCGAGAAGGGCTGCAACATCCTCGAGGCGCAGCAATTCGACGATACCGAGAGCGGCCGCTTCTTCATGCGGGTCGTGTTCAATGTCGCGACCGGCGCGGCGACCGGCGCCGAGATCCGCGCCGGCTTCGCCGCGGTGGCGGAGGCGCTGGCTTTGACCTGGGGGCTGCGCGACAAGGCCGACAAGCGGCGCGTCCTACTGCTGGCCTCGAAATTCGACCATTGCCTCGCCGATCTGCTCTATCGCTGGCGCATCGGCGAGATCCCGATGGAGATTTCCGGCATCGTCTCCAACCATGCGCGCGAGACCTATGCGCATCTCGATTTCGACGGCATCGCATTCCACCATCTGCCGGTGACCAAGGCGACCAAGCTGGAGCAGGAGACCGAGATCTGGCGGATCTTCCAGGCCTCCGGCTCGGAAGTCGCGGTGCTCGCGCGCTACATGCAGGTGCTCTCGGACGGGCTGTCGGCCAAGCTGTCGGGCCGCTGCATCAACATCCACCATTCCTTTTTGCCCGGCTTCAAGGGCGCCAAGCCCTATCACCAGGCCCATGCGCGCGGCGTGAAGCTGATGGGCGCGACCGCCCATTACGTCACTTCCGACCTCGACGAGGGGCCGATCATCGAGCAGGACGTCGAGCGGATCAGCCACCAGGACAGCCCGGAGGATCTGGTGCGCAAGGGCCGCGACATCGAGCGCCGCGTCCTCGCCCGCGCTTTGTCCTGGCATCTGGAGGACCGGGTGCTGCTGAACGGCAGCAAGACCGTGGTGTTCCGCGACTGAGCCGCGCCCGCCGGGATTTTTCCCGGCTCTGCGCCGAGCTTTGCGGCTAGCTTTGCGGTCAGCTTTGCGATGAGCTTTGTCTTGGCGCAGAAACCAAACGGCCGCCCTTGCGTTATATGACCAAAGGTCATGACGAAACGGAAGGAGGCCCCATGAACCGGACGCTCACCTTGATTGTCGGCGGCGTCATTTTCGCCGCGGCGCTGGCTGCGGCCGTGCTGTTTTCGGACCGCGGGACCCCCGACCCGACCGAGGGCGCCCCCGCCAATGTGCCCGCCGCCCCCGTCACCCCGCAATGACGCTGTCGTGCGGGGCTGAAAGGACCGCCCCGCACTGCATGCAAGCTGGTAAAAGCTGCATAATCTTTAAACATTTGCCTGATTTTTACTCGATCCGGCAGCCCCAGGGCCCGCGCCGGGGGCCGGGCGTGCCGGCGCATCGGCCCCGTGGTGTCAGCGTTTGCGGGCGCGCCCGGCCGCCCGACGCCGCGCGGCGGATCTGGCGCGCTTCCTGCTAGAGGGGGACGATGCCGGCCGCAGGCCCGCTTTGTCTCGAGGTCCCCATGGAAACGCTCGCCACCCTCCTCGCCGCCCACCGCGCCGGCGCGCGCACGCCGCGCGAGACGGTGCGCGAGACCTATCGGCGCATCGCGGCCCATGCCGATCCCGCGCTCTTCATCACCCTGCGCCCGGAGGCCGACCTCCTCGCCGAGGCGGCTTCCCTGGAGGCGGCGGGCGACACCACGCTGGCGCTCTACGGCATCCCGATCGCGGTGAAGGACAATATCGACGTCGCCGGTTTGCCCACCACCGCCGCCTGCCCGGCCTTCGCCTATCTCCCCGCCGCCGACGCCACCGCCGTCGCGCGGCTGAAGGCGGCGGGGGCGCTGATCGTCGGCAAGACCAATCTCGACCAGTTCGCCACCGGCCTCGTCGGCACGCGCTCGCCCTATGGCATTCCCCGCAACGCCTTCAAGGCGGACCTGGTGCCGGGCGGCTCGTCCTCCGGCTCGGCGAGCGCGGTCTCGGCCGGGCTCGTGCCGGCGGCGCTCGGCACCGACACCGCCGGCTCGGGCCGGGTGCCGGCCATGCTGCAGAACATCGTCGGCGTGAAGCCGAGCCTCGGCCTCGTGCCCAATACCGGCCTGGTGCCGGCCTGCCGCTCGCTCGACTGCATCTCGGTGTTCGCCCGCACGGTGGACGACGCCATGGCGGTGCTCGACGTGATGGCGGGACCGGACCCGGCCGACGCCTTCTCCCGCCCGCTCCCGCTCGGCCGGCTCGCCGCGCTTGCGGGCGCGCCGCGCCTCGGCATCCTGCCGCCCGACCAGCGCGAATTCTTCGGCGATGCCGATGCGGCTTCGGCCTATGCGGCGGCGCTCGCGCGCTTCCGCGGCCTCGGCGCGGAGCTGGTGGAATTCGACTACACGCCCTTCGCCGAATGCGCCCGCCTGCTCTATGAGGGGCCGTGGGTCGCCGAGCGCTGGATCGTCGCGGAAGCCCTCCTCACCAGCGATCCGGAGGCGGTGCACCCGGTCACCCGCGCCATCACCCTGCCGGGCGGCACGGCGAGCGCGGCGGACGCCTTTCGCGCCATGTACCGGCTGCGCGAATTGCGCGCCAAGGCGGCGCCGATCCTCGCCGGGCTCGACGCGCTTTTGCTGCCGACCGCGCCGACCGCTTACACGCTGGCGCAGGTTTTGGCCGAGCCGATCCTGCTCAATTCGCGCAACGGCACCTATACCAATTTCGTCAATCTCATGGATCTGTGCGGCGCGGCGGTGCCGAACGTCATCGCCGCCTCCGGCGTGCCCTACGGCATCACCTTGCTCGCCCCGGCCGGGCGCGATGCCGAAATCGCGTCGCTCGCCCGCGCCTTCGTGCTGGCGGGCGACCTGCCGCTCGGCGCCAGCGGGGAAAAGGCCCCGCCGGCCCCCGATCTGCCGCCGCCGGGGGAGACCGGCCGGCTCGATCTGTGCGTGTTCGGCGCCCATCTCTCGGGGATGGGGCTCAATGGCGAGGTGCTGGAGCTGGGCGGACGCCTCGTCGCCCCGGTCACGACCGCGCCGCTCTACCGCATGGCGCTGCTGGCCGGCGGCGTGCCGCGCCCGGGCGTGGTGCGGGTGACGAGCGGCGGGGCGGCGCTCGCCGGCGAGGTCTGGTCGCTGCCGTATGAGGGGATCGGCCGGCTGCTCGCCCGCATCCCCGCCCCGCTCGGCCTCGGCCGGGTGACCTTGGACGACGGACGCGAGGTCTTAGGCTTCCTCGCCGAAGCCGCCGGCACCGAAGGCTGCCCCGACATCACCGCCTATGGCGGCTTCCGCGCTTTTGCTGCGAGCCGGGTGGCGAAAAGCGCGTAACGCGCCGCCCGCCGGCCCTCATTCGCCGACGCCGATCGCGACGGCATCGGGCAGCGCCGGCCGGTTGATCCAGATCCGCAGGCGGGTCTCCGTGTCCGGCACCGCGAGGTCGAACACGCAATCCTCCTCGAGGGTCGAGACGACGGTCTACACGGCTTGCATCAAAGCCTTCGTTAGCGTCACCTTAACTCATGGCGAAAGATGAGTCGAAACTCAGAATACCATCTGGATCCCTGGTCATTAGGCTGGTCATTGAGCAGCTAGATGACCTTTTGAAGGATGCTGCAGGCGCAGAGGGGGCCGTTCTGGAGGCAACCACGAAGCTTGCGCCCATTGTACTGTCAGATGCACAAGCAATTCTGGGCGGGAAGAAGGGCGGCCTCTCGTATCGAGACGGAATTCTTATTCAACTCGGATATGGCCTGATTAGTGAAAATACTTTCGATCACACCTTGCGTGCTGAGGGAGCTCGCGGTGTAGCCCAGGCACTAGGGAAGGCTAACGCTCAGCGACATATCCCAAAGATCAACGACGCTTACGAGAACATTGGAAAGAATACAAAAAACCTAGTTCGAGGAAATGTGCTCGAGTTCGACCGATTGCTGACCTGGATGAACACAGCTTCCCTCGAAGACAGAACTTTTCTCTTCAGATACGCTCTAGCCGAGGTCGCGCTAACGGCGCGGCCTGTATTGCGCATGCCAACTTTGCGGCCTGTAGAACTTACATTCGCACGTATTAGTGTATTCTTCGAAGAACTTTTTGAAGTACCGTCGGGCGGCGCCCACGAACAATTTGCGGTTGCAGCCGTCCTAGGAGCTATGCTGGATCAGTTTAGTTCCGGAGGCTTGCAAGGGTTGCAAGTCAAAACCAAGAACATTAACGCCTCGGACGCGAGCACTGGCACGGCGGCTGATGTCCAGATTGTTCGCGGCAACTTGATTGAAGCCGTCTTCGAGGTGTCTGCAAATGATTGGCGGCATAAAATTGACCAAGCAGTTGACGCCGCGAAGCGGGCCGGCCTTTCTACAGCTCACATCATTGCCGCGGGTACCGACACAGCTGACCTTAAGGCAATGCTTTCAGGCTCCACTGTAGACATATCTGTTGCGGAAATCCGCTCATTTATCCGCATCGTTTGCTCGATATTACGACCGCCTGCTCGCGAAGACGCGCTGCGGCGCCTTTACGATTTACTGGATCGATTACAGCCAGACGTAGCTCTAACTAACGGGTATGTTACGCTACTACGCCGCCACGCGTTTGCGGCGGACTGATTGGCTGAACACTTGCTCCATCAATGAATTTCCTATCGCCTGTGCTACCTTGGGAGGCACAGCGTTTCCAACCTGGCGATATTGCGAACTAGTTCGTCCTGCGAACTGGACCTGTGGAGGAAATGACTGGAGCGCTGCGCTTTCGGCGACCGTCAGCCGCCGGGCACCAGAGAGTTCGCCGCGGTAAGGTGCGCCGCCCAACGCGAGATATCGATGATACCGGGGCACCCGATCCTCAAGATCAAGGAAATGGGTCTTATTGCCCCCTGCCGAAGCCAGGATAGTCGGGGCCGGACGCTTGAGATCAATCGGTCTGCCCCCACCATTAAATAATTGTCCGTGATACGGATTTGGCCGAAGGTCGGGGTTTCTCGCGAAAACAATCTTCGAAGGGTTCGGACGCCCCAGCGGTTCTGACGTCAGCACCGTGCCTGCGGGCACGTGTAGGGTGTGGTCGCCTTCTGGAAACCGAAAGGCGATCGCATCTCGTATTCCAACGATGATCATACGGCGACGTGACTGCGGAACTCCGTAATCGGCTGCGTTAAATACCTGTGGCCCGAAAATTCGATAAAGTTCGCTAAGCGGGGCCATTACTGTCGCCAAATAGGAGCTGAATGAGACAAGCCCTGGCACATTTTCCATGATGAATGCGCGTGGTTGGACCTCCCGCACAACGCGCACAAATTCCGGCAACATATCTCGGTGATCGTCCCACGCCCGCCTAAGTCCACCGATAGAAAATGGCTGGCAAGGTGGGCCGCCTGCTATAAGATCTATTCCGCGCCACTCCCGGAAATCCACATCACGGATGTCACCGTTGTGCACTTTCGCGTCGGGGAATACCGACTGATAGGTCTCAATCGCGTCTGCGTCGGTATCGACAGCGAATAGGCTTTCAAAACCAGCGCACTCAAGCCCAAGGCTAAGCCCACCGGCACCGGAGAACAAATCAATACTTGTGTGTTTCATGCGTCCCCCAAGGTACTGCGACTCGCGGTTTGCAACACCGAGTGGATCCCTCATCGATTAGATCGATATCTAGAACGGAGCGAGAACACAACAGTTTCCGAATATAGCGCCTAGGCACCAAGAGGCCCTTAGCTTGAAAGGATTAGGCGTTACGATTCGTCATTTTCGCGCAACGTGGTCAATCGTCTCACACCCCACAAATCCACGCGATCACGGAACCGACGTCCTACACGGCAAGGAGCGAATTCGGCAGCGTAATCCTGACTGTCCGGATCATGCTCTCCCACGCCCTTCTTCAAATAAGTGGCCTTTCCGTGCTTCGAGCTATAATCGAACAGAGACTTCGTGGCACTGCACATTCCGCCTCGGCGCGACCGTATTTCTCACACCTCGATCCCGATCGCGACGGAATCCGCCCAGACCGGATGGTTCACCCAGATGCGCACCCGCGTGCGGCGGTCGGGGACGATCATCTCAAGGATCGTCTCGGCCTCGACCGTCGCGACGATGACGCGCCGACCCGGCGTTTCGAGAAAGTCGTCAAACGAAGGATTGTGGCCGGGGTTCACGGTAGCCGCGCGACCGAGCGTGATCGTCGTCATTCCCTCTTGCGCGTGTGAGCAGATCACTGCGATGCAGACGGGGGTGCTGAAGACGGTCTGTCCGGCAAAGATGTGCGGAACGGTAACCTGCCGATCACCCGAAATGATCAGCAGGGCATTGGGCACCGCTATCTCTCTCGTTTGCGTCACAGCCCCCCCGATATGGGCACCTCCCCAAGCCTCGAATGATCACCCAATCCCTGTCGGACGGCCAGCCAAAGATCCCCCCTCACCGCCCCTTCCCCTTCGCCCCCTTCGGCCAGCGGACCGGCCAGGAGACGATGCGGTCGACGAGTTCGAACAGGCCGAAGGCGTCTTCCAGCCCCGCCACCTTGCCGCGCACCGAGATGCCGGCCGCGTGCACGGTCTGCGGATCGCCGGAGACCAGAGGGTGCCACCACGGCAGATCCTTGCCGTCCGCCACCAGCCGGTAGCCGCAGGTCGGCGGCAGCCAGGAGAGGGTGCCGACCGCCTCGGGCGTCAGGCGCACGCAATCGGGCACCTTGGCCTGCCGGTCGGGATAATCGGTGCAGCGGCAGGTGCCGGCATCGAACAGGCGGCAGGCGACGTCGGTATAAGCGATCGCCGCCGTGTCCTCGTCCTCGAGCTTGACCAGGCAGCAGCGGCCGCAGCCGTCGCACAGGCTCTCCCATTCGGGAGCGCTCATCTCGGCGAGGGCCTTGCGGCGCCAGAAGGGGACGTCAACCATCCCGCCTTCCTAAAGCGCCTTCCGGCCGGGGGAAAGGGCGGCGCGACTCGCCCCAAGCGGCGCCGCGGGCTATAGACGAAAAGCAGGCGCCTCCGCCGCGTTTCCGCCCCGGTCGGCAGCCAGGATCGAAGGCGACGCCGGGACCCGCCGACCCGAGACGTTTCCGACCCCGAGCTTCTTCGACCCCGAGCTTCTTCGACCCGAGACCTGCGACCGTGAGCGAGCGCGAGACCCCCCCTCCCCGGCACCGGCTGCGCGATGCGTGGCTGGACGCCGACGCGCGCCTCGATTCCGCGCTCTACCGGCTCGGCACCTTCCTGCTGCGCGTGGCCTCGGCCTATTCCGCCTTCATGGAGCGCTTTTCGCTCTCCGGCTGGCGGCGCGTCCTGGTCGGCATGGGCTCGGAGGGCTTCACCCTCGGCACGTTCGGCGCCATCGCGCTGCTCGCGCTCGCTTTGCCCGCCTTCCGCGAGACCTCGGACGACTGGCTGAAGCGCACCGAGCTGGCCGTGACCTTCCTCGACCGCTACGGCAATGTGCTCGGCGAGCGCGGGGTGAAGCAGAACGACACCGTGCCGCTGGAGGATTTCCCCGATTATCTCCTGAAGGCCGTGCTCGCCACCGAGGACCGGCGCTTCTACGAGCATTTCGGCATCGACCTCGCCGGCACGCTGCGCGCCCTCGTCACCAATGCCCGCGCCGGCGGGGTGCGCCAGGGCGGCTCCTCGCTCTCCCAGCAGCTCGCCAAGAACCTGTTTCTGTCCAATGAGCGGACCATCGAGCGCAAGGTGAAGGAAGCCTTCCTCGCCCTGTGGCTGGAGAGCCGGCTCACCAAGAGCGAGATCCTGAAACTCTATCTCGACCGCGCCTATCTCGGCGGCGGCGCCTATGGGGTGGATGCGGCGGCGAAATATTATTTCGGCAAATCGGTGCGCGAGGTGAATCTCGCCGAGGCGGCGATGCTCGCCGGCCTGTTCAAGGCGCCGACCAAATTCGCCCCGCACATCAACCTGCCCGCCGCCCGCTCGCGCGCCTCGACCGTGCTCGACAATCTGGTCGAGGCCGGCTTCATGACCGAGGGCCAGGTGTTCGGCGCCCGCCGCGCCCCCGCCACCCCGATCGACCGGCGCGACATGGCGGTGCCGGACTATTTCCTCGATTATGCCTTCGGCGAGGTCCGCAAGCTGGTGGACGCGCTGCCGAAATCCGTCGGCGAGCGGATCTTCGTCGTGCGCACCGGGCTCGATCCCAACATCCAGAAGGTGGCGGAGGCGGCGCTCGACCAGTCGCTGCGGCAGTTCGGCAAGGATTACAATGCCAGCCAGGGCGCCATCGTCGTCATGGAGCCGAACGGCACGCTGCGCGCTCTGGTCGGCGGGCGCGATTATGGCGAGAGCCAGTTCAACCGCGCGACCGACGCGCTGCGCCAGCCCGGCTCCTCCTTCAAGCCCTTCGTCTATACCGTCGCTCTGATGAACGGCATGACGCCGACCACCATGGTCCAGGACGCGCCGATCTGCCTCGGCAATTGGTGCCCGCAGAATTACGGCCGCTCCTATAAGGGCTCGATCACCCTCACCACCGCGTTGCAGCATTCGCTGAACACCGTCGCGGTGCGCCTGTCCGAGCGGTTCGGGCGGCGCAAGATCATCGATCTCGCCCATAAGATGGGGATCAATTCGACCCTGACGCCGACCGCGCCTCTGCCGCTCGGCGCGGTGGAGGTGACCCTCGTCGACATGAGCACGGCCTATGCCGTCTTCGCCAATGGCGGGCGCAGCGTCTATCCCCACGCCGTCGTCGAGATGCGGGTCGCCAATGGCGAAGTGGTGTGGCGCTACGACCGCGACGCGCCGCAGCCGATCCAGATCATCCCGCCCGCCGTCGTCGACATGATCAATCCCATGCTGAACAATGTGGTGGAGAACGGCACCGGCCGGCGCGCCCGCTTGGTCGACGTCAAGGTCGGCGGCAAGACCGGCACCACCAACGCCTATCGCGACGCCTGGTTCATGGGCTTCACCGGCAATTATGTCGGCGGCGTCTGGTTCGGCAATGACGACTACACCTCCACCAACCGCATGACCGGCGGCTCGCTGCCGGCGATGACCTGGCAGAAGGTGATGGCCTATGCCCATCAGGGCATCGAGCCGAAATACATTCCCGGCGTCGGCAACCAGCCCGCCCCGAAGCTCGATCCGCCGCCGCCCCCCCTCGACGTGCCGGGGCTCGACGCGGCGACGCGGCCGATCACGCTCTCGCCGCGCGCCGCGGCGCGGCTCAAAGGCCTGGAGCAGCAGTTCCGCCAGGCGCCGGCCCTCGCCCCGCCGACCGGGCCGACCGCCGCCATCGCCGCCCCCGCCCAGGCCAATTGACCCCGCCGTGCGCCTGCTGCCGCTCGCCTTCACCCTCGCCGCCGCCGCCGCCCTCGGCCTTGCGGCGACCTATGCCGCGGTGACGCAGTCGCGCGGCCTCGACGTGGTCTCGGCCGGCGCCTGGCAGGGCTGGCCGCGCTCCGGCACCACCCAGGCCGATCCCTATGCGCGGGCCGGCTTCGCCCGCTCCGGCGAATTGCCGCTCGAACTCGCCGACGGGCTGATGTTCCTCGCCACCCATGACAGCGCCGGCGCGCCGCTGGACGGGCGCTGCGACCTGCGCATTTCCGGCCCGCTGCCGCAGGCCCGCGTCTGGACGCTCACTTTGATGGATGCGGAAGGCCGCCTCATCGCCAACGACGCCGAACGCTACGGCTTCACCAGCAACGAGGTGGTCTACCGCCAGGACGGGACGATCGACATCGTGCTCTCGCCCCGCGCCCGCGCCGGCAACTGGATCCCGACCGGCGCGCGCGGCCGGGTCAAGGTCGCGCTGCGGCTCTATGATGCGCCGTTCAGCTTCTCCTCCGATACCGGCGGCGGCGCCGACCTGCCGCGCATCGCGACGGAGCGCTGTCCATGAGCGCCGCGATCCCGCCATGGCTGGACCGTCTGTTCGTCGGCCGGCGCCGCGCCTTGCCGCGCACCGCCCGTCCGCCGGTCCTGATCCGCCTGCGGCGGGCGCTGGGGCGCCTGCCCGCGGCGGCGCCGGCGGCGGTCCTCCTGCCGCTGGCCACCATTCTGGTGCTGGCCGGGATCACCCATCTCGTCTCGGTGCTCGCCATGCCGACGCTCGCGGAGCGCAGCGCCTATCAGCGCCTGTCGGACATCGCCCGCCCCAACACGCTGACATTCCTTCCCGACGCGTCGCCGTCCGGCATGGTCCTGCCGATGACCGATCCCGCCTTCGTCAGCGCGGTATGTCTCTACGATCTCGGCGATCATCCGCTGCGGGTGCGGGTGCCGGCGACCGCGGATTATACCTCGGTGTCGTTCTATACCTCGCGCGGGGTGGCCTTTTATGCGCTGAGCGATCAGGCGGCGGGACGCGTCATCGAGCTCGATCTGCTGTCCCCCGCCCAGCGCGCGGCGCTGCCGGAGGACGAGGAGATCACCGCGGCGGACCGCCTCGTCGTCGAATCCCCGAGCCTGCGCGGGGTGGTGCTGGTGCGCGCTTATGCCCGCTACAACGACACGCGGCCGGCCATCCGGCGCCAGCTCGAAGCCGCGAGCTGCATGCCGTCCTGACCGCCGCGCGTCGGATCAGGGCAGGAAGCGGCGCGGCCGGTCCGGCGGCCGCGGCGCGGGCCGCCCGGGCGGAGACGCCGAAGCGTGCCGCTCGATCCGGACCACGGGAAGAATATAGATTTGCGCGCAGCTGCCGGCTGCCGCGCCGGATGCCGGTCCGGCGCCGGGCTTGGAAGACCGTTCCGCGGGAAATGCAACGACCGTGCCCATCACCCTCTCCTCGATGCGAGAGTCGTGCGACGACAACGCTGTTTGCCGCAAGAAGGTTTCCTCGATCTTAAGGGGCGCGGGGCCAGCTCCTGTCGATGTCGGGGGGAACGAGGTCGATGAAGGTCCGGCCCGCGCGGTCCTCGATCTCGACCAGCCAGAGATCGGGGTCGAAGCGCATCTCCTTCACCATGCGGGCCTCGCTGTCCGCCTCCGCGCTCTCGGGACCGACCAGGGGCCGGAAAAGCCGGTCCGCAGGGAACGACACGTCGAAATCGCTTTGGGAGGCCGGGCCATAGAGCGCGGCGCGCCCATCCAGCGTGCTGACCTTCACGAACACCGCGCCGGCCTCCTCCGCGCCGCGCCGGCGCACCGCCGCATAGGCGCCCGCACCATTGGCGGTGCGCACCAGGGCCGAAACGAAGATCGCGCTCTTGAGCCGCATCAGTCGAGCGGCGCGCCGGAGACGGCCGCGAGTTCGCGCACCAGCCGATCGGTGATCTCGCCGTTCGGAGGCAGGTTCCGGTCGCGCTCGAAGCGCTGGATGGCGAGACGGGTCTCGGTGCCGGGCTGACCGTCGAGGCGAAGCGGTCCATAGCCCAGCCGGGCCAGGGCCTTCTGGACCGACAGGATGCGCGCCGAAGCCTGCACGTCGCCGGGCGGGCGCACCGAGCCGGTGACGCTGGCATCGCCCGGGATGGCGGCCGGCGGAAGCATGGCGCGCGCCGCCGCCGCCGCGGGCGAAAGCGCCGGCTGCTGCGGGGGCGCGGACACGGCCTGCGTCGCGGCCGGCGGCGCCCCGGGAAGACCGGCGGGCGGATTGACGGCGGCAAGCGCCGGCGCCCGGCGCAACTGCGCCAGGACGGCCTCGGTGGGCTCGCCGGCGATGCGCAGGCGCGCCGCCTGTTCGAAGGCGCGGATCGCGGCCTCGGTGCGCGGGCCGCTCAGCCCGTCGATGACGCCGTCATAGAGGCCGCGCCGCGCCAGCTCGCGCTGGATGTCGGCGACCAGCGGGCTCGGACTCTTCTGGCCGAGCACCCCGGCGGGCGGCAGGGCGGCCGGCGGCATCAGCGCGTCCGGCGGGGTCGCGGCCGGCAAAACGGCGGGCGGCGGCACCGGTTTGGACGGCGGAGCCGACGCGGGCGGCGTCCCGCCGATCGCATTGGGCGCGAACACCATGGCCGGCAGGTTCGGCACCGGCGCGGCGACGGCCCGCGGCTTGGACTCGACCGAAATCGAGGTCGTCGCGCCGTCCGGCCGGCGGACGGTACCGGCCTGGAACACGAAGATGTTGATCAAAACGGCTGCGGCCGCCGCCAGGGCGACAGCGCCGGCAAAGGCGTCCGCGATGCGCATGACGGTGCGCCCGGCGGGGGACTCGACGGGCTCGTCGTGGACGACGAGCCGTCCGTCATAATCGTAGGTCATGCGCGCCTCCGGTCGGTTGCCCGCGCCCGGACGGTGCGACCGCCGGGGCGCTCGAACGGCGCCACGATCCCGACCGGCCCGCAGAGCGGGAAGGCGAGGCTGACCGTGGTGCCGACGCCGAGCACGCTCGACACGTCGAACCGGCCCTTGTGAAGATCGACCAGCCCGCGCACCACGGCGAGGCCGAGGCCGCTGCCGCTGCGCCGGTGGTCCATGTCGCCGGCCTGGAAGAACGGCTCGCCGATGCGCGCGAGATCGGCGCTCGCCATGCCGCAGCCGGTGTCCCGCACCCGAACCAGGAGCGCGCCGGCCGCGACCCCCGCGGACACGTCGACCCGCCCGCCCGCAGGGGTGAACTTGACCGCATTCGACAGCAGATTGAGCACGATCTGGCGCATCGCCCTCTGGTCCGCCGACAGGAAGGGCAGGATGGCCGGCATGCTGGAGGACAAGGTCACCGACCGGCGCTCCGCCTCGAGCGCCATCATTTCGAGGCACCCTGCGATCAGCGCGTTCATATCGAGATCCTCGCATGCGAGGTCGTAGGCGCCCGCCTCGACCCGCGAGAGATCGAGGATGTCGTTGACGAGGCCGAGCAGGTGCTGGCCGCTCTCATGAATGATGCGCGCATAGTCGGCGCGGCGCGCCGGATCCATCCGGCCGGCGGCATCCTCCTGAAGCAGTTCGGAAAAGCCGAGGATGGAATTGAGCGGGGTCCGCAATTCGTGGCTCATGGCGGCGAGGAAGCGGCTCTTGGCGTCGTTCGCCCGCTCGGCCTCCGCCTGGGCCGCCGCCGCCCGTTCGGCCTCCTCGCGCGCCGCGGTGACGTCGCGCCAGAATGCGCGGCCGAGCCCCTGCCCGGCATCCGCCACCCGGACCTCCATCCAGGCGAAGTCCGGCGCCGCGCCGGCGGGTTCGCTGCGCAGCCGCAATTCGACGCTGCGCTCGCGCTTGTCGCCGATCGCCGCGGCCAAAGCCGAGAGGAAAGCGGGCCGGTCCGCGACATGGATCCGCTCGAAAATTCCCGCACCGGCAAGCGCGTCGGCGGGCAGATCGGCGAACGCCGCCCGAGCGGCGAGGATGCGAACCGTCTCGCCACCGGATTTGTGCAAGGTCTCGAGCGCGAGGCCGGCATCCTGCCGTCCCGCCTCCATGCGCGCCGCGGCCCGCGCCAGACCGGCCGACACCGCGGCAAGGGCGCCGCAGACCAGGCCGCAGGCGATCAGCCAGCCGGCCTCCGGCACCGCGCCAGTCACCAGCCCTGCGCCCTCGGCGAGCAGAACGAGCCCGCCGGCTCCCGCCGAGAAGGCCCCGAGACCGCCCAGCGCCCGCGCGGCGACCCGCGCCAGCGGCGCGAGCTGGTCCGGCGGCGCGGCGCGCAGGCCGGGCCAGACGTCCGCTACGCGCCGCGCCGCGTCCCCGCTGGACGGCGGAACGGTCCCTGCGCCAATCGGTCCTGCGACCTGCACCTGCGATCCGGCGCGCTTGCGCGCCCTCCCTTCGAGCTCGACCGGAGCGTGCCACGGCAGGATTTAAGCGAACCCTAAGGACCGCGCGGAATGTCCCCCAAAAGGCGTCACCACACCGCGCGGCGATACAAATGCCAGGTGGCATGGCCAAGCACCGGCATCACCACGATCAGGCCGAGCAGAAGCGGCACCGCGCCGGCGGCGAGCAACGTGGCGACGAGCGCGCCCCAGGCCAGGATCGGTCCCGGATTGCCCCGCATCACCGCGATCGAGGTCGAGATCGCGGTCGACGCGTCGACATTGCGGTCGAGCAGCAACGGCACGGTCACGACGCCGATCGCCAGCGCCATCAGCGCAAAGCCGAAACCGACGGCGCCGCCGATCACGATCAGCGCCCAACCCGCCGGCGTGGTCAGGACCGCGGCGAGGAAGGCGGACGGCGTCTCCGGCGCCTGCCATCCCAGGGTCGCGCCATAGATCAAGGCGGCGGCGATCATCCAGAGCAGGAACACGCCGAGCAAAGCGACGCCGAACTTGACGATTTCGCCGATCGCCGGGGATCGGAACGCCTCGAAGGCATCGATCCAGGTCACCTGCCCCCCCTGTTCGCGCCGCCGGCTCATCTCGTACAGGCCGGTGGCGGCCAGCGGCCCGATCAGGGCGAAGCCGGCGACCAGCGGGAACACCAGCGGCAGCATGTCGTAGCCGAGCATCACCCGGGCGAGCAGCAGGCCCGCCAGAGGATAGACGATGCCGATGAACAGGAGATCGGTCCGGTAGGAGCGGAAATCCTGGAAGCCGAGCGCGAGACAGTCCCGCAGGTCGGCGAAGGAGAGGCGCCGGACCAGCGGCCGCGCGCCGTCGAAAGCGGCCGGCGGCCGCGCGAAGCTGCGCCCCGCCGCGCCGGCGGCGCGCAGGCCGATCCGCGCCTGATCGTAGGTCCATTCGACCGGATTTTTGATCGTCATCTTCGTTCTCCCGAACCGTCCGTCCGGAAGCCGCGGTCCTCGAGACCCAAGCGATGTCTGCAACCGACGCCTCAGGGGCCCGCCGCAACTCTCCGCTTTGGAGAGCTTACGCCCATAGACGGGGGAAGGACAGGCCGCGCCGCCCGCGCGCCCCACAGCCGGAGCGCCAAAGTCACGAGCGACCCCAGGACGATGACGAAAGAGACCGCGATATGTCGCGAATAATTGAAGCCCACCAGATAGGGCGCGGCATAGGCCATGTTGGCGAGCAGCATGAGGCCGAGGATCACCCGGTCGGCGCGGCTGCCCGTCACCAGGACCAGGACGCCGCACACCACCAGCGCCAGCGTGGCGACCCGCCCGGCCACCAGGCCGGCGGAGATCAGGATCATTTCGGTGCGGCTGTTGTCGGTGGCGCGCTGGGCATCGGCATTGAAGCTGTAGGGGCTCTTTTCCACGCTGAGGAAGAAATTGACCGCCTTGCGCCAGAGGAAGCCGGCGGCGGCGGTCGGATTGTCGGCGATCCAGCCGAGCGCCGCCGCGCGGAAATGGTCGCTCCACGCCCATTCGTCCGCAAACGACCAGGGCTTCGGCTGGAGCGGCACGGCGAAGTGCCGGCCGTCGCGGGTGACGACCTCGGTGGCGTCGAAGATCTGGTCGAGATTGACGTCGGGATAGATTTCGGCGCCGAGCGCACTGTTGCCGCGATAAAGGCTCTCGGCATCATAGCTCGTCATCAGCGTCAGCCGTCCGCCGCCGGCATTGTGCGCGGCCCACAGGCCGAGCAGCCCCAGCCCGGCGAGCGCCATCGCGCCCGACCGCCCGACCGCACGCCAGGAAAACCGCGCCCGCACCGCCACCGCCACGAAGATCCCAAAACTGAGGGCGAGGATCAGCACCATCGAGGCCTTGGTGAAGAAGGCCAGCAGCGCGTTCAGCAGCAGGATCGCGAGCGCGATGTCGGTCCGCCGCCCCTCGCTTGGCGCGAACAGGAGGCAGGACACGACCGAAAAGGCGACGCTCCAGACCAGCAGGATCTCGAGCAGGATCGCTTCCTCATAGGTCAGCTCATAGGCGTGCTTCACCGTCGGGTAGCTGGCGAACAAAACGGTCAGCGCCGCCGCCCAGAGCAGAGCGGCCGCCGGATAGAGCCGCGCCTGCATGCGGATCAGGAAAAAACACAGCGTTCCGCTATACGCCGACATGATCAGGCTTTTGATGATGCCGATATGGGCTTGATCGGTCCCGAACAGCGCTATTCCGGCATAGATCAGCGGCAGAAGCGGCATGCGCGAGGAGACCTGACACCGGCCCTCGTAGCAGGAGAAGAACCGCCCGGTCTCGACCAGATTCTGGATGTAGGGGCCGAACCCGTATTTGAGGTCGAAGATCGATCCTTCGCCCCGGAACAGCACGAAAAGCGCCAGAAGCTTGGCCGCGCAGAACCCTGCGAACAGGGCGACGATATAAGCAAGAACAAGGGTTTGGGAGGGACGGAACGCGGGCATCGGCTTCCCCTGGCGCCGCCCGCGTCGCGCGAATCCGGCCCGTCCGGATCAAACCAAGCCGCGCGCGCCAAGGGAAGAGGTGAGCTTGGAGGCGGCAGGGCCAAAACCGCGCGGTCCCCGCATTTCCAAGGACTTGCGCCTATTGCGCGGGGCCCAGCGTGTCCGCCATGGTCGCCCCCCGCCGGCCCATGGGGCGCGGCGGGCCGGTCGTGGTGTCGAGGGCGGTCTGGTGCTCGATCTCGGCGTTCAGCTCCGCCCCGAACAGGATCACCGTGACCGACAGCCAGATCCAGGTCATGAAGCCCATAACGGCGCCGAGCGAGCCGTAAGTTTCGTTATACGACCCGAAATTGGCGACATACCAGGAAAACGCCGCCGAGACGGCGAGCCAGAGCAGCGCCGCGACGACGCTTCCAAGGCTCACCCAGCGCCAGCGCGCCCGCACCCGGCACGGCCCATAGCGATAGATGACGGTGATCGCAAAGCCGATCGCCAGCGCCAGCAAAGGCCAGCGAACGTTCGATACCAGCCATTCCGTGCCTGTTTCGAGCGAGATCAACCGCGTCGCGACGGGCAAAGCGACGACGCTGGCGAGCGCGAGGATAGCAAAAAGGATACCGGCCACTGTAAAGATGAGCGATACCGCCGTCCGCATCAAGAAAGACCGCCGCTCCTCTTCTTCATACGCGATATTCAGGGCCTCGATCATCGCTTTTGTCCCGGCGTTTGCGCTCCAGAGCGCGGTGCCGAGACCCACCGCGAAGCCGAAGCCGAGCGTAGATCCCCCGGTCGCGACGATCCGCGTCGTCTGCTCCCGCAAGACTTCGATCGCCCCACCCGGAAGCACCCAGCTCGCCGCGTCGAGCTGCTGCTGGACGTGTGAGGGGTCAAAGAAGAGGCCGTAGAGCGAGATGAAGGCACCGAGCGCCGGAAACACCGCGAGCAGCGTGTAGAAGGTGACGCCGGCGGAGAGGCCGAGCACGCGATCGGAGAAGAACTCTTTGAAAGTGCGGACCAAAATATCCCGCCACCCGCGCCGCGGGATGCCGAGGGGGCTGGTGGCGGTGCGCCCGCGCCCGGGCTCCCGCGCCGCTCGGGGCGCGCCCCGCAGGCCTGGTGTCTCAAGAGGATCCTGCGCGCCGCGGGCGACGAGAACCGCCACGATGCCGCCCAAGAACATCCCGCTCCAGACCACCCGTGCCGCGCTGCCCCAGCCTGCCATGCCAGCCTCCGTACGCCGGCAATGGACCATTTCGCGCAGAG
This sequence comes from Aquabacter spiritensis, assembly GCF_004346185.1. Taxonomy (GTDB): domain Bacteria; phylum Pseudomonadota; class Alphaproteobacteria; order Rhizobiales; family Xanthobacteraceae; genus Aquabacter; species Aquabacter spiritensis. Next base: position 105,662 of record NZ_SMAI01000009.1, read on the forward strand.
GCGCGCTCAAATCGGCCCGTGATGGATCACGCCCGTCTGCTCCGGCTCAAGCTCAACCCGGAGCCGGCGCCAAAGTTTCACCGGTTTTTCCCTTTCTGCCTCACACCCGCACGGCGAACGGGTCCCGGGCCTCGTCGGAGAAGTCGATCATCACGTTCTTCGTGCGCACGAATTCATAGAGGCCCGCCTCCCCGCGCTCGCGCCCGTAGCCGCTCTCCTTCACCCCGCCGAACGGGGTCTGTGCGGCGGAGGCGCGATAGGTGTTCACCCAGACCATGCCGGACCGGATGGCGCGCGAAACGCGCAAAGCGCGGTTGAGATCGCGGGTCCAGATGCCGGAGGCGAGGCCGTAGCGGGTGTCGTTGCCGATCGCCACCGCCTCCTCCTCCTCGTCGAACGGAATGATCGAGAGGACCGGGCCGAACACCTCCTCCTGTGCGATCCGCATGTCGTTTCGAACATCGGCGAAGATGGTCGGCTTCACGAATAGGCCGTCGGCGAGATCACCCTCGCGCGCCGCCTCGCCGCCCGCGACCAACGACGCACCGTCCGCTTTCGCCGCCGCGATGAAGCCGAGGATCATGTCGAACTGCGGCTGGTTGGCGGCGGTGCCCATTTCGGTCGCCATGTCGAGCGGATTGCCGAGCCGGATCTGGCCGGCACGCGCGGCGAGACGCTCGACCATCTCCCGATAGACCGGCCGCTGCACCAGCAGCCGCGAGCCGGCGATGCAGGTCTGGCCGGTGGCGGCGAAGATCCCGGCGAGCGCACCGACAACCGCTTTGTCGAGATCGGCATCCGCAAACACCATGTTCGGCGATTTTCCGCCCAGTTCCATGATGACCGGCACCAGATTTCGGCCCGCCGCCGCGGCGATCTTCCGCCCGGTATGGCCGGAGCCGGTGAACGAAATCTTGTCGATCCCACCGCCCTCCACCAGCGCCGCCCCGGTGCGTCCGTCGCCCGTCACCACATTGAACACGCCGGGCGGAAACCCGGCCTGCTCCACCAGGCTGGCAAATTCCAGCGTCGTGACGGACGCGTGCTCGGAGGGTTTCACCACGACACAATTGCCCGCCGCGAGCGCCGCCGGCAGCTTGTTCGCCAGCAAAGCCATGGGCGAATTCCAGGCCGTGATCAGACCGACCACGCCGAGCGGCTCGTAGCTCGCATAATCGAACACGTTCCTCTGATCGAGCGGGATGACCTGACCGAAAATCTTGTCCGCGAAGCCGGCATAAAAACGATAGATCCGTGCCGAGAACGGCATCTGGCTTCGGGTCTCGCGGATCACTTTGCCGTTGTCGGTGCTCTCGAGACGTCCGAAGCGCTCCGCATTCTCTTCCAGAAGCTCCGCGAGGCGCAGCAGCAGGCGCCCGCGCTCCAGCCCGCTGACATGGCGCCAGGTGGTCTCGAAGCAGCGCCGGGCGGCGGCCACGGCCGCCGCGACGTCGCTCGGACCCGCCTGCGCGATCAGCGCCCAGGGCTGCCGGTTATAAGGATTGTAGGTCGGAAAGGTCTCGCCCGCCTCCGGCGTGACCCACCGTCCATCGATATAGAGCTGGTAAGTCTTGAGATTTCCCGGCGCGTTCATCCCTGCCTCCGTGACGCCTAGAACACGTTCGATCGAATTGCATCGCAGTCCGATCGAAAAACGTTCTCTGTCGATTGGTTGGAGGCCTGTTCACCGATCGGATCGGCTCGACCTGATCGGATCTGGCTCTCCTGTGACGCATGTTGGAGCCCGCCGTGGTCGCCCGCGGCGGCAATCGGCGCGACGCTAGAAGCAGCGCGCGCATGAAAGAAATACCGATTTCGCCTTGGGCGATGCCGACGGCGCATACTGACGCCGGGGGCGCCGACTATCCAATTTACGCATACTCGAGCCGCTAACGTGATTGTCGTGAGATAATGGCGCCCCCTATGTTGGTCGCCGTACAGGCTTATCATGCTGGCAATGCCGCTCGAACCGAACAGATGGCGGCCAGCCACCAACGAGGACACCGGGAGATGGGATCGCCAAGGCAGGATGCGCCGGATGCGGAATTCGATTTTGTCATCGTGGGGGCCGGGTCGGCGGGCTGCGTGCTCGCCAACAGATTGTCGGCCGACGGCACGCATCGGGTGCTCTTGATCGAGGCCGGCGGCAAGGACCGCTCGATCAATATTCACGTGCCCTTGATGGTGGTGAATCTCCTCAAGGACGAGCGCTTCACCTGGCCGTTCATGACCGAGAAGCAGGTGCATCTGAATGGCCGCGAACAGCTCTGGACGCGCGGCAGGGTGCTCGGCGGCTCCTCCTCGATCAACGGCAACGTCTATGTCCGCGGCGACCCGGCCGAGTTCGATTCCTGGAACTGCCCCGGCTGGTCCTGGGACGAGATGCTGCCCTATTTCAAGAAGATGGAGACCTTTGCCGACGGCGATCCGCGCACCCGCGGCAAAGACGGGCCGATTTCCGTCACCCAGTTGAAGCGCTTCGACAAGCTGGCGGACGCCTATCTCGACGCCAATCGCGAGGCGGGGTTCGAGCTGGTCGACGATTACAATGACGGCCATTACGAGGGCGCGTCCTACCTGCAATATTCCACCCGCCGCGGTTTCCGCTGCTCCTCCTCGGTCGGCTATCTCCGCCCGGCGCGCAATCGCCCGAATTTGACCGTCTGGACCGATACGCTGGTCTCGCGCGTCCTGTTCGAAGGCAAGCGGGCGAGCGGCGTGGAATGCCGGCGCGAGGGACGTATGATGCGCGTCGCGGCGCGGCGTGAGGTGATCCTCTCGGCGGGACCGATCCAGTCACCGAAGATTTTGGAACTCTCCGGAGTTGGACAGCCCGATCTTCTCGGATCGCTCGGCATCCCATTGGTTCATGCCCTGCCCGGCGTCGGCGAAAACATGTCGGACCATCCGAACGTGCGCCTGACCTTCGAGTGCGCCCGGCCGATCACCATCAACGACGTGCTGCAGCGCCCGACCTCGAAGCTGCGCGAGGGCATCCGCTATATTCTGTTCGGCAAGGGCCTGCTGTCGATCTGCTCCGCCACCGCCCACACCGTGATGCGCAGCCATCCCAGAGAGAACCAGCCGGATCTGAAGCTTCAGCTCCAGCCGTTCTCCGGCAAGGACCGCTACGCCCGGCGGCCGAAAGACGGGCTCGACCCCTATTCCGGCTTCACCATCGGCATCATGGCGCTGCGCCCCCGCTCGCGCGGCTATGTTCATGCCGCATCGAGCGATCCCGCGGTACATCCTAAGATCGATCCGAACTATCTGGCGGTGGAGGACGACGCCCGCGTGCTGATGGCCGGCATCCATGCCGTGCGCCGGCTGGCCGAGGCCCCCTCGCTGAAGCGGCTGATCGTGCGCGAAACCCGCCCCGGGCCGGAGGTTCGGACCGAGGCGCAGATCATCGATTATATCCGCGCCACGGCGCAGACCACCTGGCATGTGGTCGGCAGTTGCCGGATGGGGCTCGATGCCGAAGCGGTGGTCGATCCCGAACTCCGGGTGCGGGGCGTGGACGGGCTGCGGGTGGTGGATTCCTCCTGCTTTCCCACCATTCCCTCCTCGAACACGAACGCGCCCACCATCGCGCTCGGAGAGAAGGGCGCGGATCTCATTCTGCGCTCGTGGCAGAAAGTCCTCGCCTTGAGCAAGGCCGCGTGAGAGCCCCGCTTGTCATGATCGAACGCATCGAAGTCCTCGTCACCGAACTGCCGATCCGCCTGAAGCGCGTATTCTCCTCGGGCAGCTACGATACCGGCCCTCCGAAGCAATTGCTCGGCAAACCGGTCTTCGTGAAGATCTTCGCGGAGGGCGTGGTCGGCTGCGCCCAGATCCGCCCCATCAGCCCGGGCCATTTCGTCGCCGACACCACCCACTCGGTGGTCGCGGCGATCACCGAGATCCTCGGGCCGAACCTGATCGGCCGCTCGATCTTCGACATCGAAGCGATCACCGAAATGTTCGATCTGCGCCTCGCCGCCAATCCGGCGGCGCGGGCGGTGCTGGACATCGCGCTGCACGACGCCATGGGCAAGGCGCTCGGCGTGCCGGTCCACAAGCTGATCGGCGGCTGCAGTCAAAGCGTCATTCCGCTGGAATGGTCGGTGAGCCTCGCCGACGACGTCGCCGTGATGATCGCGGAGGCGCGGCGGGCGGTCGAGGAATTCGGCATCAAGGTGCTGTGCATCAAGGCCGCCGGCAAAGGTGGCTGGAAACAGGACGTGCGGAATTTCGAGGCGGTGCGCAACGCCTTCGGCCCCGACATCGTGATCGGCGTCGACCCCAATACCGGCTGGAGCGTCCCGGACACGATCGCCGCTCTGAATGCCATGCGCCCGTTCGACGTCGGTTATCTCGAGCAGCCCATCGGACGGCGCGACCTGGATGGGCTGGCGGAGATCCGCCGCGCGGCGGCCGGCATTCCCTTGATGGCCGACGAGAGCCTGTTCACGGTGGAGGACGCCGTCGACCTCGTGCGGCACCGTGCGGTCGACGTCTTCTGTATCAAGCTCTACAAAGTCGGCGGCCTGTCGGCGGCGCGCCGCATCGCCGCGGTCGCGAAAGGCGCCAACATCCTGCTCAATTGCGGCGGCCTCGCCACGGTGTCGAATTTCGAGGCGGCCGCGGCGGCGCATTTCTGCGCGACCATTCCGGTGCGCCAGACCTTCGGCGCCGCCGAATTCGTGTTCGGCCTCGGCCCGCTCGGGCGCGACCCGCTGGTGGCCGACACCCCGCTCGTGATCGCCGACGGCGCCGTCGCCGTCCCGACCGGCCCCGGCCTCGGCCTCACTCTGGACGAGGCCGCCTTAGACCGCATGACCCTTCAGAAGACCGTCGTCACGCGCTGAAGCCGACACGGGTTCGGGCGCCGCTTGGGCCGGCGCCCGCCCCGCCGATCGTCAGGCCTTGCCGCGTTCCCAGCGGAGCGTGGCCTCGGCGACCCGCCGGCCGAGATAAGCAGCCGTGCGGCGGTCGGCTTCGGGCGGCCCCATATCCGGCCCCTGGTCGATGTTCGACTGGGCGAAGGCGCCGCCGAAGCCGCCGAGCCGGTTGAGGTCGTTCACCGAACCGGCGGAATTGTTGTTCCCGGGATGCAGGCCGAGACCGACCCACACCATGCCGTGCTGCTGCGACAGGTTGTAGAGCGCGTGCAGGCCCTGGAGCTTGTCGCCGTTCTGCGAACCCGAATTGACGAAGCCGGACGCGATCTTGTCCTTCCACTTCAGTTCCATCCAGCGCTTCGAGGTCTTTTCGGCGAAGCCCCAGAAGCCGGCCGAGATCGAACCCATATAGATGGGCGCGCCGAAGATGATCGCGGCGGCACCGTCGAGCACCTCCCAGGCCGCGTCCGCCTCGTCCACCGAGATCAAGGTGCCTTCCACCTCGGGGATTTCGGCGACGCCCGAGAGGACGGCCTCGGCCTGCACCTTGGTGTGGCCGTAACCGGAATGATAGACGATGGCGATGACGGGCTTGGTCATGGCGGCTCTCCTTTTCCAGGAGGGTAGTGGCATGCACGTGCGCCCCGGGCCAGCGGCGGTTCTGCAAGCCTGCAGTGCATTCCCGCAAAGGCACGACGGTCCCGGCTTAACCGGCCGGCAAGAGCTTGCCGCTATCGTCGCGCTATGCAGACCCGTTCGCGCCTTCGCTCCATCCTCAGTGCTCTGACGCTCTATGCCGTCGCCGCGGGCGTCATCGGCTATTTTGCCCACCATGCTTATAGCGGGGACCACGGGCTGCGCGCCAAACGCAGCTTTCTCCAGGAGATGGCGGAACTCGAAGCGGAACTGGCGAAACTGCGCGCGGTCCGCACCGCGATCGAACACAAAGTGTCGCTTCTCGACGCCCGGCGTCTCGATCCGGACCTGCTCGACGAAGAGGGGCGGCGGCAACTCGATTTCGTTCACGCGAAGGACCTGGTTCTTCTCAAGCCGGCTCAATGAACCGACATCAGGTTTATGGGTTCGATGAACTGATTTGAAGTTCATTCCTTGCTTTTCAAGCGTTTACAACGTTTTGCAGTGCAGCAGAGCGCAAATCGCGCTTTGAGCCGGTGTCGAGGTGCGCTACAGGTTTCGCGGTTCGAGCGTTTCCGAGGGACGACGATGGCTAGCAAACGACCCGCCGCCAAGGCGGCCGCCCGTGCGGAACCCGGCGAGGTACCGGCCTTCACCAAGGAGCAGGAGCTCGAAGCGTATCGCGAGATGCTTCTGATCCGGCGCTTCGAAGAGAAGGCCGGCCAGATGTACGGCATGGGACTGATCGGCGGCTTCTGCCACCTCTATATCGGCCAGGAAGCCGTCGTTGTCGGCATGCAACTGGCGATGAAGCCCGGCGACCAGGTGATCACCGGCTATCGCGACCACGGCCACATGCTCGCCACCGGGATGGAGGCGAAAGGCGTCATGGCCGAGCTGACCGGCCGGCGCGGCGGCTATTCCAAGGGCAAAGGCGGCTCGATGCACATGTTCAGCATCGAGAAGCAGTTCTTCGGCGGCCACGGCATCGTCGGGGCGCAGGTCTCGCTCGGCACCGGTCTCGCCTTCGCCAACCATTACCGCGACAGCGGCGCGGTTTCGGTGACCTATTTCGGCGACGGCGCGGCGAATCAGGGCCAAGTCTATGAGAGCTTCAACATGGCGGAGCTGTGGAAGCTGCCCGTCGTGTACGTCATCGAGAACAACAAATATGCGATGGGCACCGCGGTCACCCGCGCCTCGGCCCAGACCGACTTCTCCAAGCGCGGCGCCTCGTTCAACATTCCCGGCGAACAGGTCGACGGCATGGACGTGCGCGCCGTGAAGGCGGCGGGCGAGCGGGCGCTCGCCTTCGCCCGCGAGGGCAACGGTCCGTATATCCTGGAAATGCAGACCTACCGCTATCGCGGCCACTCCATGTCGGACCCGGCGAAATACCGGTCGAAGGAGGAGGTCCAGAAGATGCGGACCGAGCACGACCCGATCGAGCAGGTGCGCACCCGCCTCCTGGACGGCCAACTGGCCTCCGAAGAGGAATTGAAGAAGATCGACGCGCAGATCCGCGACATCGTCAACGAGGCGGCGGATTTTGCCAGCCACGATCCCGAGCCCGACGCCGCGGAGCTCTATACCGACATCTTGCGCTGACCGGCCCCGGATCGCACGGGAACACGCCATGGCGATGGTGGCCTTGAGCTTCGTCCTCCTCTCCATCCTCGGCATCGCCGGGAGCTGGGGCGTCGCGGTCTATGAGGGCACGCTGGCGGAGGAGGCCGCCGGTCCGGTGAGTCTCGCCCGGCGTGCGCAGATCATCATCTGGCCGTTCGCCGCGCGGAGCGGCGCCGATCCGAAGAATGTCCATGGCCGGCGCGCCGGCAAGGCCCAGATCGTCCTCATCGCCTCGGTCATGGTCGCGGTCGCCGCGGCCTCCGCTTACACCAATCTCACCTATGTGCGCCCCGGCAAGGCCGCTTCGGCGGTCGTTGCGGCGCCGAGCCAGAGCTGAAAGCCATGCCCATCGACATCCTCATGCCGGCGCTCTCCCCCACGATGGAGAAGGGCAACCTTACAAAATGGGTGAAGAAGGAAGGCGACACGGTCAAATCCGGCGATGTGATCGCCGAGATCGAGACCGATAAGGCCACCATGGAGGTCGAGGCGGTCGACGAGGGCGTGCTCGGCAAGATCCTGGTGCCAGAAGGCTCGCAGGACGTCGCGGTGAACACGCCGATCGCCGTGATCCTCGGCGAAGGCGAGGATGCGAGCGCCGCCGCTCCGGCGCAGCAACAGAAGGCCGCCGAGAGCGCGCCGCCTGCCGCGCCCCAGCCTTCCCCGGTCGCCGACGCCGCCCCGGCCCCGCAGGCAGCCGTCCCTTCCGCCGTCGCCGCCCCGCCTCAGGTCTCGGCGCAGCCCGATCCCGAGGTCCCGCCCGGCACCGAGATGGTGACGATGACGGTCCGCGAGGCACTGCGCGATGCGATGGCCGAAGAGATGCGCCGCGACGGCGACGTGTTCGTGATGGGCGAAGAGGTCGCCGAATATCAGGGGGCCTACAAGATCACCCAGGGCCTGCTCCAGGAGTTCGGCGCCAAACGCGTCGTCGACACCCCCATCACCGAGCACGGTTTTGCGGGTCTGGGCGTCGGCGCCGCCATGGCGGGGCTGAAGCCGATCGTCGAATTCATGACCTTCAACTTCGCCATGCAAGCGATCGACCAGATCATCAATTCCGCCGCCAAGACGCTCTATATGTCCGGTGGTCAGGTGCATTGCTCGATCGTGTTTCGTGGCCCGAACGGCGCGGCCGCCCGCGTCGCGGCCCAGCACAGCCAGGATTATTCCTCCTGGTACAGCCACATTCCCGGCCTTAAGGTGGTCGCGCCCTACAGCGCCTCGGACGCCAAGGGCCTGCTCAAGGCGGCGATCCGCGATCCCAATCCGGTGATCTTTCTCGAGAACGAAATCCTTTACGGCCATTCCTTCGAGGTGCCGAAGCTGGATGATTACGTCCTGCCGATCGGCAAGGCACGCATCGCCCGCCCCGGCAAGGACGTCACGCTCGTCGCTTGGTCAATCGGCATGACCTATGCCCTCAAGGCGGCCGAGGAACTCGCCAAGCAGGGGATAGAGGCGGAGGTGATCGACCTGCGCACCATCCGCCCCATGGACGTGCCGACCATCGTCGCGAGCGTGAAGAAGACCGGCCGCTGCGTCACCATCGAAGAGGGCTGGCCCCAGTCGGGCGTCGGCGCGGAGATCGTCGCCAAGCTGATGTCCGAGGCGTTCGACTATCTCGACGCCCCGGTCCTGCGCGTGAGCGGGAAGGACGTGCCCATGCCCTACGCCGCCAACCTCGAAAAGCTTGCCTTGCCCTCGGTCGCGGACGTGATCGAGGCCGTGCGCGCAGTGACCTATCGCTGAGCGGGAGAGACCCATGCCCATCGAGATCCTGATGCCGGCCCTCTCTCCGACGATGGAGAAGGGCAACCTCGCCAAGTGGCTCAAGAAGGAAGGCGACAGCGTCAAGTCCGGCGATGTCCTCGCCGAGATCGAGACCGACAAGGCGACCATGGAAGTCGAGGCGGTGGACGAAGGGATCCTCGCCAAGATCCTGGTCGCCGAGGGGACCCAGGACGTGCCGGTGAACCAGCTCATCGCCGTGCTCGCCGGCGAAGGCGAGGACGTGGCAACGGCCGCTTCCGGCGCCTCCGGGTCCAAGCCGGCCCCCGCCGCGCCGGCGCCTCAGCAGGCGGCGGCCAAGGCCGAGGATGCGACGCCGCCCAAGACGCCGGCGCCCGGAGATGCCGGTGCGCTGCAGCGCGAGACCGCCTCCGCCCCGGCGCCGAACGGCCAAACCGGACGGATCTTCGCCTCGCCGCTCGCCCGCCGGATCGCCAAGGAGAAGGGGATCGAGCTGTCGGCTTTGTCCGGCTCGGGCCCGCACGGCCGCATCGTCGCCCGCGATCTCGAGGGCGCGCAGCCAGGTGCGTCCAAGCCCGCCCCCGCCCCGGCGGCCGCGGCGGAAAAGGCGCCTGCTTCGCCTCCTGCAGCTTCGCCCGCGCCGAAGTCGGCGGTCGCAAGCGCGCCAGGCGCAGAGCAGGTCAAGGCGCTCTACGAGCCCGGCACCTATGAGGAGGTGCAGCTCGACGGCATGCGCAAGACCATCGCGCGCCGCCTGGTGGAGAGCGAGCAGGTCACGCCGACTTTCTATCTCACCGTGGATTGCGACCTCGACGAGCTGATGAAGCTGCGCGAGACGGTCAATTCCACCGCGCCGAAGGACAAGGACGGCAAGCCGGTCTTCCGCGTCTCGGTGAACGACTTCATCATCAAGGCGATGGCGCTGGCGCTTCAGAAGGTGCCGGCGGCGAATGCGGTCTGGGCCGAGGACCGGATCCTGCGCATGAAGCATTCCGACGTCGGCGTCGCGGTGGCGATCGACGGCGGTCTTTACGCCCCGGTGATCAAGAAGGCCGAGACCAAGACGATCTCCGCCATTTCCGCCGAGATGCGCGATCTTGCCGGCCGCGCCCGCAACAAGAAGCTGAAGCCCGAGGATTACACCGGCGGCACCACCTCCATCTCCAATCTCGGCATGATGGGGATCCGCGACTTCGTCGCCATCATCAACGCCCCGCAATCCTCCATCATCGCCATCGGCACGTCCGAGCAGCGGGCCGTGGTGCGGGGCGGCGAGATCAAGATCGCCACGCAGATGACCGCAACCCTCACCTGCGACCACCGGGTGATGGACGGGGCGCTCGGCGCCGAGCTTCTCGGCGCGTTCAAGGACTATGTGGAGAAGCCGTTCGCGATGCTGGTCTGACGGAGGCCGAAACGGGCGGGCTGCGGCAGATCAAGTCGTCGGCCGCCTCCCCGGTCTAGCTGGGAGCGCAGGCGACACTTGCCGCCCGCGATAAAGGAACGAGCGAGACCATGAGCCACACGCCACACCAGCTTGCCGCCGACTTCCCCGAACTCGCCGGCCGGATCCACGATCTGAAGCAGAGCGACGCGCATTTCGCCCGGCTGGTCGCCGAATATGACGCCGTGAACGAAACCGTCCATAAGGCGGAGACCGACCTCTCCCCCATGGACGATCTGGAACTCGAAGCCCGGCGCAAGGAGCGCGTCCGCCTCAAGGACGAGATCTACGCGCTGCTGACCCGCTGAAGCCGGCCCGGCGGTCTCCACGCCACCGAGGTGAGGCATCCTCGGCCTCCCCGGCGCGCGCGTGTTCGGTGGGGCGGCCCGAAACCAACCACCCCCTTCGCGCGGGACGCAAGGGGAGGAGACGACCGGAGACGACCCATGGCCGACACCTATGACGTGATCATCATCGGCGGCGGGCCGGGCGGCTATGTGGCTGCGATCCGTGCCGCCCAGCTCGGCTTCAAGACCGCGGTGGTCGAGAAGTCCCATCTCGGCGGCATCTGCCTCAATTGGGGCTGCATCCCGACCAAGGCCCTGCTGCGCTCCGCCGAAATCTATCACTACATGCAGCACGCCAAGGATTACGGGCTCTCCGCCGACAACATCTCCTTCGACGCCGCCGCCGTGGTGAAGCGCTCGCGTGGCGTGTCGCAGCAGCTCAATACCGGCGTCGGCTTCCTGATGAAGAAGAACAAGATCGACGTGATCTGGGGCACCGCCAAGATCATGGCGCCTGGGAAACTGTCGGTCACGGCCGCGGAGAACCCGCCCAAAGGCGCGCTCGGCGCCGGCGACTATTCGGCGAAGAACATCATCGTCGCGACCGGCGCCCGACCGCGCGCTCTGCCGGGTCTGGAGCCCGACAAGAAGCTGATCTGGACCTATTTCGAGGCGATGGTGCCTGAGAAAATGCCGAAATCCCTTTTGGTGATGGGATCGGGTGCGATCGGCATCGAGTTCGCCTCCTTCTTCCGCACCATGGGCTCCGAGGTGACGGTGGTCGAGGTTCTGCCGCAGATTCTGCCGGTGGAGGATGCCGAGATCGCCGCCCATGCCCGCAAGCGCTTCGAAAAGCAGGGCATGAAGATCATGACCGGCGCCAAGGTGACCGGCGTTACAAAGCATGCCGACAGCGTGACCGCCCATATCGAGGACGAAAAGGGCGCGAAGCACGACATCACCGTCGACCGGATGATTTCAGCGGTCGGCGTGGTCGGCAATGTCGATGGGTTGGGGCTCGAGGCGCTCGGGGTGAAGATCGAGCGCGGCATCATCGTCACCGATGGTCTCGGCCGCACCAATGTGCCGGGCATCTGGGCGATCGGCGACGTCGCGGGTCCGCCGATGCTGGCGCACAAGGCCGAGCACGAGGGCGTGATCTGCGTCGAGACCATCAAGGGGCTCCCCACCCACGCCATGGACAAGAACAAGATCCCCGGCTGCACCTATTGCACGCCGCAAATCGCCTCCGTCGGGCTCACCGAAAAACGGGCCAAGGAGCTCGGGCGGGAGATCAAGGTCGGCCGTTTCCCCTTCGTCGGCAACGGCAAAGCGATCGCGCTGGGCGAGCCGGACGGGTTAGTCAAAACCATCTTCGACAAAGCGACCGGGGAATTGCTCGGCGCGCACATGGTCGGCGCCGAAGTGACCGAGCTCATCCAGGGCTTCGTCATCGCGATGAATCTCGAGACCACGGAAGAGGATCTCATCCACGCCGTGTTCCCGCACCCGACTCTGTCGGAAATGATGCACGAGAGCGTGCTCGACGCCTACGGCCGGGTCATCCACACATAGCGGCGGACCGCTCGAACCGCGCTTCGATCAAATCTGGAAGCTTTTTCATCGACGGCACGAAGGCGCATGTCCCGATCGGCCCATACCGGAAGCCGATCGGGACGCCTTAAGTCCGCTTCACCCGGGCGGCACCGAAGCGGCGTTTCACAGCCGCGGTGCGCTCGGGAAGAATGCGGAGCGCGACGTGGACCGCGCCATCGATGTCGCTGCGCCGATCCAGAACCTCGCCCTGGCGGTAGAGCCAGCCAAGGCCCTCTCCATCCTCCACCGGAACCGTCACGTGCACCGTCACCCGGCCGGCCGTGACCGCCCGCTCGATGGTCGAGAGAAGGTCGGCGGTGCCCTCCCCGGTCAGCGCCGAGAGCAGGATCGGGCGCTCCGCCAGCTCGATCCGCGCGGCGGCATTGGCGAGCCGCTCGCGCTCGTCCTCGGGCAGGCGGTCGATCTTGTTCCAGACCTCCCGCAGCCGTCCGTCCGGCGCCGTATCGACGCCGAGTTCGGCGAGAACGTCGCGCACGTCCTGCGCCTGGGCATCGGTGTCGGGATGGGACATGTCACGCACATGCAGGATCAGATCCGCTTCTAGCACCTCTTCGAGGGTGGCGCGGAAGGCCGCTACGAGCTGGGTCGGCAGTTCCGAGATGAATCCCACCGTATCGGACAGGATGACCGGCGTGCCGTGGGGCAGATCGAGGCTGCGCAGCGTCGGATCCAGGGTCGCGAACAGGAGGTCCTGCGCCATCACGTCCGCCCGCGTCACGCGGTTGAACAAAGTGGACTTCCCGGCATTGGTATAGCCCACCAGGGCGACCACCGGATAGGGAACCCGCTTGCGGCTGGTGCGATGCAAGGCGCGGGTGCGCTTGACCTGTTCCAGATCCTTCTCGATCCGCAGGATGCGCTCGCCGATCAGCCGGCGGTCGGCCTCGATCTGGGTCTCGCCCGGACCGCCGAGGAAGCCGAACCCGCCGCGCTGGCGCTCGAGATGGGTCCAGGAGCGCACCAGGCGAGAGCGCTGATAGGTGAGATGGGCGAGTTCGACCTGGAGGGTTCCCTCGCGGGTGCGGGCGCGGCGGCCGAAGATTTCCAGGATCAAAGCGGTCCGGTCAACGACCTTGGTGGACCAGGCCTTTTCCAGATTGCGCTGCTGAACCGGCGAGAGGGCCGCGTCGAAGAAGACGAGCCCGATCTCCTCGGCGGCGATGATTCCGGCGATCTCCTCAACCTTGCCGGACCCGAGAAAGGTACCCGGCTTGATTTCGCTGATCGGCACGAGGCCGCGATGCACGACCTCCAGATCGATCGCGAGGGCGAGCCCGACTGCTTCTTCGAGCCGGGCTTCGGGCGAACGTCGATCGTCCGCGCCGCGGGCGGCACGTTTGGTGAAGCTGGGGGTGATAACGGCGCAGCGGGTGGGCGGCGCCCGGCGATCGACCCCCTTGAGGCCGCTCCCGGGCGAAGTCCGTGCCGCGCGCTCGGCGGGCTTGCGCTCCACGCGCCGCTACGCCTTCTCCGCCACGACCTCGTCCGCAGGGTCGAACAACTGCACGGGATGCCCCGGCATGATGGTCGAGATCGCATGCTTGTAGACGAGCTGGGAATGTCCGTCGCGCCGCAAGAGGACGCAAAAATTGTCGAACCAGGTGACCACGCCCTGAAGCTTGACCCCGTTCACGAGGAAGATGGTGAGGGGAGTCTTGTTCTTGCGGACATGGTTCAGGAACGTGTCCTGCAGGTTTTGTGTGCGTTCCGCCGCCATTTTGGTATCCGTTGTTTCGGCGTTGCCCCACCCTCCCCGCTGCAACCGCAGACGGACGGGCGGGATTTAGGCCTGCTAAGATGGCACAGCCGGCGGTAGGCGCAAGGAAATTTTGCTTCGCAGCATAGCTTGCTGCGCTGCGTCACGAGCCGGCTTCGGCGAAATCGTGAAAGCGTGTGCGCAAGCGCCGCGCCACCGGTCCCACCTTGCCGTCGCCGACGGCCTGGCCGTCGATTCGGACCACCGGCAGGACGATTCCCGAGGCGGAGCTGATGAAGGCTTCTCGGGCCTCCAGCGCCTCCGCCCGGCTGAACGCGCGCTCCTCGACCCGCAGGCCTTCCGAGGCCGCGACCGCCATCAGGACCGTCCGTGTGATGCCGCGCAGGATCCCGCTGTCGGCAGGCCGGGTGACGAGCGCGCCCGCGGACGTGACGATCCAGGCATTGGTCGAAGCGCCCTCGGTCACATTCCCGGCCGCGTCGACGAACCAGGCCTCGCGCGCGCCGGCTTCCTTCGCCTGTTGCTTCGCGAGCACATTCGGCAGGAGGCTGACGCTCTTGATGTCGACCCGCGCCCAGCGCGTATCGGGAACGGTGATGACGGCGATGCCGCTCTCCGCGAGTCGCGCACCCTGCGCCGGGTCGGCGGCACGCGCGGTCACGACCAGAGCGGGCGCAGTCTGGGCCGCCGGGAAGGCATGGTCGCGTCGCGCGGCGCCGCGCGTCACCTGCATATAGACCAGCCCGTCCCGCACCCGGTTCCGCCGGACCGTCTCGCGCAGCACGGTGAGCAGCGCCGCCCGCGACATAGCGGGCGCGATGCGCAATTCGCGCAGGGAACGGTCGAGCCGGTCGAGATGGAGGCGCGCATCGATCAACCGCCCGGCGCGCACTTCGCACACCTCATAGACGCCGTCGGCGAACTGGTAACCGCGGTCTTCGACATGCACCGAGGCGTCGCGGTGGGGAACATAACGACCGTTGACATAAGCGATGCGCGACATGGGTCCGACTTCAGGTCCGCCAGAAGATGAGATGAACGAGCACGAAGGCCCCGACCGTTTCGAGCCGCCCGGCGATCATCGCGACGACCGCGCCGAGCGCGGAGAGCGGCGGCAGGTCCGAGATCGCAGGCCAGCCGGCGCCGGAGGCGTCGTAGAGCGGGCCGGTATTGGTGAGCGCGGCGACAGAACCCGTGAGCGCGGCCTCGAAACTCGGCGCCCCCATCGCCATGAGAACGATGGTCAAGCCGAGCATCATCATCATCGCAACCGTGCCCACCCAAACCCCGCGCATGGCCGAGCCGACCCCGCCTTCGCCGGTGCGCGCCCGCAGCACGATGTGCGGCGAGATCAGGCGCATGAGATCGCCCTGCGCCCGCGCCAGCATCGCCCGGACCCTGAGGATCTTCAGGCCGCCCGCGACCGACAGCGCGCCCCCGCCGACCAGTGCCACCAGGATCAGCAGGCCGGCCGGCAGGCCGGCATAGGTGTCCGGCGCCGGCACGATGCCCGAGGTGGAGATCAGCGATGCGGCGGCGAACAGACCCTGCCCGAGCGCTTCGCGCACGGAGAGATCGCTCGGCAGACGGAACAGAATGACCGAGAGAACGAGACCAAGACCGACGAAATAGCCGAGCAGGACGAGGCTCTCGCGCTGTTCGGGGGCGGCATGGATGCGGCGGCTGACCAGCGCCTTGTGCCAGCGCACGCTCGTCGCCGCCCAGAGCAGGACCGGCAGCACCACCCAGCGGGTCGCCTCCCCGGTCTCAAGAGCCACCTTCGCCTCCGGCGGCAGATGCGCGCCGGCCGAAATGGCGGCGGTGGCGAGGCAGAAGCTGGAGAACGGTGCGTTGCCTGCGAACAGAAGCGCGACGAAAGTGAGAAAGGTCCCCGCCGCATAGACCGGCACAACGTCCTTCAGCACGCCCTCGGTATCGACCGCATCGAGCTCGTCGAGATGATGCATGGCGCGGTCGGGAAGGCCGGCCATGCCGGACGGCGCGAGCACGGCGAGCCCCGAGATCAGGGTCAGAAGGCCGCCGCTCCACTGAAGCAGCGCAAACCACACGAACAAACTGCGCGGCCCGGTCTCGATTGCGGTAAAGCCGGTCGTGGTGAAGGCGGAGACCGCTTCGAACCAGGCGGGACCAATATCGAGCTTGGCGGCAGCCGCGATCGCCGGAGTGGCGGCCAGCGGCACCAGGACCCAGAGGGCTGCAAGCGCACCGAACACCTGAAAGCGACGGATTCTTCCGCCCAGCCCAGCGCTCGAAAACCGCATGACGCCGGCGAAAAAAATGCACCCCAGCGTGGTGGCGAGGAAGATCGCCGCATGCCCCTCCTCCCAGCGGGTCGAGACCAGCGCGGGAAGGAGCGCGGCGACGCCGGTCCAGGCGAGAACCAGGGAAAGAAGGCGGACGATGGACGCCATGGATCCCCGGCGGCTCAGAAGAATTCGAGGCTGACGCGGAACAGTTGCTCCACGCGCTTGATGCGCTCGGCGAGGGCGAACAGGATCACCCGATCCTGCGCCCGAACCACGGTGTCTCCGGTCGGCAGAATCACCTGCCCGCCGCGCACGATCGCACCGACGCGCAGACCGTCGAGCAGGTCGACGTCGCGCAGCGGCTTGCCCACCAGCGGCGAGGTCTCCAGCGCTTCGGCCTCGATCACTTCCCCCGCGCCATCGAGCAGCGCATGCACGCGGTGGATGCGGCCGCGCCTGACGTGCTGGAGGATCTTAGAGACCGTGATCTGGCGCGGATTGACATGCGCGTCGATGCCGAGCCCCTGGGCAAAAGCGGCATATCCCTGCTCATTGACCAGCGAGAGAATGCGCCGCGCGCCGATCTGCTTGGCAAGCAGGCAGGAGAGGATGTTGATGCGGTCGTCATTGGTGACGGCGATCATGGTGTCGGCGTCCGGCACGCCGGCTTCGTCGAGAATGTCGCGGTTGAGCGCGTCGCCGTGCAGCACCACGGCGCGGTCGAGCACCTCGGCGATCGCCTGGGCGCGCTCGCGCCCCGCTTCCAACACCTTGATTTTCGCGGCCGCATTGCGGCGCTCGAGTTCCTGCGCGACGTAAAGGCCAATATTGCCGCCGCCGGCGATGACGATGCGCTGGCCCGGGATTTCGTCGTGGCCGAAGATCGACAGGGTCCGCTTCACCTGTCCTGCCTCGGCGACGAAATAGGCGATGTCGCCGACCTTGATCGCATCGGTGCTCTTCAGCACCACCGGCTTTCCCTCGCGCAGCACCGCGACGATGGTGGCGCGCAGATCCGGGAACAATTGGGTCAGTTCGCGCAGCGGCGTGTCGAGGACGGGGCACTCCTCGCCGCACAGCACGCCTGCCACCACCACCGCGCCGTCGGCGAAATTCACCGTATCCACGGCGCCGGGCAGCGACAGGCGCCGCAGCACCATCTCGCCGACCTCGACCTCCGGGGAAATCACCACGTCGATCGGCATGTGATCGCGCGAGAGCATGGCGCGCCATTCCGGCTGGAGATAGGTCTGGGCGCGAATCCGGGCAACCTTGGTCGGGACGTTGAACAGCGAGTGCCCGACCTGGCAGGCCACCATGTTGACCTCGTCCGCCAAAGTGACGGCGATCAGCATGTCCGCCTGCTCGACGCCGGCCTTGGCGAGCACGTCGGGGTGCGAGCCGTGGCCCACGATGCCGCGCACATCGAGTTGCTCGGTCGCAGCCTGGACGCGGCGCGGATCGGCATCCACGATGGAGACGTCGTTCTGCTCGCCAGCAAGGCGCTCGGCGATGCCGAACCCCACCTGCCCTGCCCCGCAGATCACAACCTTCATCGGCCCATCCCCCGAACTCTGCGAGCTTAACCCGTCGTCGTTCCGCCGCCTATGGCGGCGACATGCTTTCCCGCACACTCATATGCCTGGCCGAACGGCGGCGCGCGGCACGCAATGAGCGGAAGCCAGCGAACTTGCAAGCGGTCTTGCAGGCGATCTTGCAGGCGATCTCCGATCCCAATGGGCGCAAACGCGTCGCGTGCGACGCTCACCCGACGCCGAGCGCTTTCAGCTTGCGATGCAAGGCTGAGCGCTCCATGCCGACGAATTCGGCGGTCCGCGAGATGTTGCCGCCGAAGCGGTTGATCTGCGCGGCGAGATATTCCCGCTCGAATACTTCGCGCGCCTCCCGTAGGGGCAGGCCCATGAGATGCTCGCCGCCATTGCCGTTGGGCAGGTTCGGCACCAGAGCCCCGACGTCGGGAGGCAGCATCGAGGCGGTGACGACCGCTTCGGGATCGCCGCCGGCGAGGATCAGCACGCGCTCCACATTGTTGCGGAGCTGGCGGACATTGCCCGGCCAATCGTGCGACTGCAGCACCGCCATCGCGTCGTCGGCGATGCGGCGGCGCGGTAGCCCGGTCGTCTGCGAGATCAAGTCGATGAAGAAGTCGACGAGTTCGGGAATGTCCTCGCGCCGGTCGGCCAGAGGCGGTACGCGGATCGGCACCACCGAGAGGCGGTGATAGAGGTCTTCGCGGAACCGGCCCTTGGCGATCTCCTCCTCCATATGGCGCCCTGTGGACGAGATGATGCGCACGTCGACGCTCACCTTCTCGGTCCCGCCTATCCGGGTGAAGGTCTGTTCCACCAGCACACGCAGCACCCGGTTCTGGGTCTCGCGCGGCATGTCGGCGATTTCGTCGAGGAACAGGGTCCCGCCATGGGCCTCTTCGAGGGCGCCGCGCCGCGGCTCGCGCCCCTCGCCCGGCTCCACGCCGAACAGCTCGAATTCCAAGCGTTCGGGCGTGATCGCCGCAGCATTGATGACGATGAAAGGTCCGGGGGCGCGAACCGAAGCGGCATGGATCATGCGCGCCGCCAGTTCCTTGCCTGAGCCCGATGGACCGACGATCAGGATGCGCGAATTCGTGGGGCCGACGCGCTCGATGGTCGCGCGCAATTGCTGGATTGCGCTGGAGCGCCCGACAAGCTTGTGCGGGGTGAGTTGTTTCAACTCGCGCACCTCGCGCCGCAGGCGCAGGGTCTCCAGGGCGCGTTGGGTAATCAGGATCAGCCGGTCGGCATTGAACGGCTTTTCGACGAAGTCGTAGGCGCCGCGCTTGATCGCCGCGACAGCGGTCTCGATATTTCCGTGGCCGGAAATCATCACCACCGGCACGTCGGGATGCTCGGCCTTGATCACATCGAGCAGTTCCAGCCCGTCCATGCGGCTGCCTTGCAACCAGATGTCGAGGAAGATCAAGTTTGGACGGCGCGTAGCGATCGCGGCGAGCGCGGTGTCGGCATCGCGTGCGGTCCGGGCCGAAAAGCCCTCGTCCTCCAGGATGCCCGCGACCAGATCGCGGATGTCGGCCTCGTCGTCGACGATCAGAATGTCATAGGCCATGCATCAGGCTCCCTGGGCCTGGGTGGCGGGGGCCGGCGCGGACGCCGGGCCGTCGGCGCGGAGCCGCAGCCGGATCCAGGCGCCGCGCCCGTTCGGCGAATCATAAAGCTCGATGCCCCCGCCGTGCTCTTCCATGATCTTTCCGACGATCGCGAGCCCCAGGCCCGTCCCCTTTTCACGGGTCGTCACATAAGGCTCCAGCAGCCGGTTGCGGTTCTCCTGGGGCAGACCAGGTCCATTGTCGATCACGTCCACCACCAAGTCGTCTTTGGAGCGATCCGCACGGATGCGGATCAGCCCCTGGCCGCGCTGCTCCGCCGGAACGGCCTCGATGGCCTCGGCGGCATTCTTAAGGATGTTGGTCAAGGCCTGGGAAATCAGCCGGCGGTCGAACCGCGCCGGGAGGGAGGACGGCATTTCCACCTCGAACGTGACCTCAGGATGGCCGACGCGCATCAGGAAGACGCTTTGCCGCAGCGTTTCGGCGAGATCCTGGCTGTCCACGACCGGCTTGGGCATCCGCGCGAAGGATGAGAACTCGTCGACCATGCGGCCGATATCGCCGACCTGGCGGATGATCGTGTCGGTACACTGGTCGAACACGTCGCGGTCCTGGGTAATGTGCTTGCCGTATTTGCGCTTCAGGCGCTCGGCCGAGAGCTGGATCGGGGTCAGCGGGTTCTTGATTTCATGGGCGATGCGGCGGGCCACGTCGGCCCAGGCGGAGGTGCGTTGGGCGGCAATCAGGGCGGTGATGTCGTCGAGCGTCACCACCCACCCATGGTCGGCATCTCCCGCCTGTTCGGTCGTCACCCGCACCGCGAAGACGCGCTCACGCCCTTCGCGTACCAGCGTGACGTTGGATTGAACCGAGCGTTGGCGAGACCCCTCCGCTTCGGTCAGGAGATCCGCCAGTTCGGGCACCACAGCCTGGAGCGAGTGCCCCAGGGAATCGCTCTCTTTCAGTCCCAGCAGGCGCTCCGCGGATCGGTTCACGATCGTCACGCGTGCCTCGGGATCCAAGCCGATGACCCCTGCGCCGACCCCCGACAGCACCGCTTCGGTGAAGCGGCGGCGGGCATCGATCTGGTCGTTCGCCCGCACCAGATCGTCATGCTGCGCGCGCAACTCTGCGGTCATCTTGTTGAAGGTCTCGCCGAGGGCGGCGAGGTCGCCCTCGGACCGGTAGATCGGCACTTGGACGTCGAGATTGCCGGCGGCCACATGGTTGGCCGCCGAAATCAGGCGGCGGATGGGCGCGACCAGCCATTTCGAGAAATTGATGCCGAGCCACACAGCAGACAGCAGGACGATGAGCGAGATCACCATATACATCAGGGCGAACGCCACCTGGACGCCGAACCGGCGCTCCTCCAGGCTCTGATAGTCGGCAAGCGTCTCTCGCGTGGTCTTGAGATAGCCGATGACGCGCGGATCTATGGCCCGCGCCACATAGAGATAATAATCGTCGAAATCCTTCAGCTTCACGAGCGCACCGACGAAGTCGGCATCGTTCGGAAGATAGATGATCGGCTGGGTCGGCGTGGCGTCGTCGATCGCGATGTTTGCCGGAACCAGGAATTCCCGGCCGACATTCACTTGGGCCCGCTCCACCACCGACAGATCATGGCGGATGATGGCCGAACCGGGCAGGTTGCGCAGCGCGGCCTGCGCCGTGAGGACCTGCTGGAATCGGGCGCGGTCGCCGTCGTACATCGGCTTCAGGCGCGTAAGGTCGCTGCTCATGGCCAGCACGTCGCCGCGGATGTTCAGGGCATGCTCGCGCACATAGGTCTGCGCCACCTGAACCGCGCTCGCGACGATCTCGCGGGTGCGCAGCGAGAACCAACGGTCCAAGCCGCGATCGAGCGTCAAGCTGGCCACCACCGCGACCAAGATCGCAGGGACCACCGCAACTACCGCGAACAGGCCGACGATACGGACGTGGAGCCGGGCCGCTGCCCGGCCACGCGCCCGCGCCCGGGCGATACGCCAGATCTCCCGCCCCACCATGGCCGAGAGCACGATGACGGCGAAGGCATTGCCGGCCAGGAGCCCGATCACCACCTCGTGGGTCGGAACGACCGGCGTCAGACCCATCAGGATGAGGAAGGTCGTCAGGGCGGAAACCAGCGCCAGGACCACCATCGCCGGCGCGAACCATCCAAGGCGGAAGCGGCTCAGCCGTCCTCCCCCCTCGGCGGTGCCGCCTTCGGTACGCTCGACACTCGTCACGTTCATTCTCGCGCACCTGGACCCGCGGCGACTCGCGCCGTCATATGATGCAGTGGAACGACACTGGTGCAAAAATGTGACACGCGCACCCACCTCCCTGCGCGGACACTGGAAATTGACGGTGAGAAAGACCCTGGGAAGCGGCTCAAACTGGGTCCGCATGTCCGGACACCTCGGCGCGATCAGGATTCTGAGCGGTTTTGCGGCCAGATCGCGCGTGTCCTCCCGAGATCGCACGACCTTTGCGACGTGTCGTAAAATTTTTGGCCGTGTCGCGCGACAGGGCTTTGGGGCGCGCATACGCGCCCGCGGCGTCGACCACGGCATGTGAGCGCCGCAGGCGGAACTGATCCCCTCAGGCGCTGCCGGTCAACGGCTTGTGCGGATGACCTGGATGTCGAGGTCGCGAATTTTCTTGCGCAGCGTGTTCCGGTTGAGGCCGAGCAGTTCGGCCGCCTTGATCTGGTTGCCGCGCGTCGCCGCGAGAGCAGCCGACAACAGCGGATATTCCACGTCACGCAGGATGCGGTGATAGAGGCCGGGAGGAGGCAGATCCTCGCCGAACCCGCCGAAATAGATATTCAGGTGCCGCTCGACCGAGGCTCCGAGCGTGGCGTCGGCAGGTCCCTCTTCCGAGAGCGCGTTGGGCAGCGGCTCCGACAGTTCGGCCTCGATGATGCCGGGCGTGATGATTTCCTGCGGGTAGAGCGCGGCGAGGCGGCGGACCAGATTCTCCAGCTCGCGCACGTTTCCCGGCCAGCGATAGCGCTTCAGCCGGTCGAGCGCAGCGACGTCGATCTGCTTGGCCGG
This sequence comes from Aquabacter spiritensis, assembly GCF_004346185.1. GTDB lineage: Bacteria > Pseudomonadota > Alphaproteobacteria > Rhizobiales > Xanthobacteraceae > Aquabacter > Aquabacter spiritensis. Next base: position 128,068 of record NZ_SMAI01000009.1, read on the forward strand.
CAACCCCTCGCGTTCGGCCTGGAGGAAGAAATGCCGCACGAGGTCCGGCACATCCTCGGCGCGCTCCCGCAGCGGCGGCAGTCGCAGGGGAACGACATTGAGGCGGAAAAACAGATCCTCGCGGAACAGGCCCTGCTGGATCAGTGTACGCAGATCCTTGTTGGTGGCGGCGATGATCCGCACGTCGGTCTTGATCGGCGTGCGCCCGCCGACAGTGGTGTATTCGCCCTGCTGGAGCACCCGCAAAAGACGCGTCTGCGCCTCCATCGGCATATCGCCGATTTCGTCGAGGAACAGGGTTCCCCCCTCGGCCTGCTCGAAGCGGCCGGCATTGCGGGTCGTCGCGCCCGTGAACGACCCCTTTTCGTGCCCGAACAGCTCGCTTTCGATCAGATCGCGGGGGATCGCCGCCATGTTGATGGCGACGAACGGCCCGTTGCGCCGCTTGCCATAATCGTGGAGCGCGCGGGCCACGAGTTCCTTGCCGGTGCCGCTCTCACCCGCAATCATGACGGTCAGATCGGTCTGCATCAGCCGGGCGAGCAGGCGATAGATTTCCTGCATGGCCGGCGAACGACCGATCAGGGGGATATTATCCTGCTCGTCGCCTCCGATCACCCGGAGGTCGGATTTCTTCGGCTCGGCCAGCGCGCGGCCGACGATCGAGATCAGCTCCTTCAAGTCGAACGGCTTCGGCAGATATTCGTAGGCGCCGCGTTCGGATGCGCGGATCGCGGTCATGAAGGTGTTCTGCGCGCTCATGACGATGACCGGCAGGTCCGGCCGCGCCTTCTTGATGCGCGGCAGGAGGTCGAAGGCGTTCTCGTCGGGCATCACCACGTCGGTGATGACGAGATCGCCATCGCCCTGGCTCACCCAGCGCCAAAGGGTCGCCGCATTGCCGCACGAGCGCACCTCGTATCCGGCCCTCGAAAGGGCCTGGTTGAGCACCGTACGGATCGCGGCATCGTCGTCGGCGACCAGGATACTTCCGCTGGGCATAATGACCTCAGTTGTCCTCGGGAGCGGCACGCTTGCCGCGATACATGGGCAGAAGCACCCGGAAGGTGGTCCGTCGGGGTTGGCTGTCACATTCCACGATGCCGCCATGGTCCCCGATGATCTTCGCGACCAATGCAAGCCCGAGGCCACTGCCGGTTGGCTTGGTGGTGACGAATGGGTCGAACAGGTGCGGCAAGAGATCGTCCGGCACCCCTTTGCCGTTGTCTTTGACGCAAAATTCGAGCGGCAGGCTGACGCGGGACGTCGTGCCGGGCACGGTCAGCCGCACCCCGGGGCGAAACGCGGTGGTCAGTTGGATCTCGCCGTCGCCGTCGCCGTCGATCGCCTCGGCGGCGTTCTTCACCAGATTGAGAAACACCTGGATCAGCTGATCGCGATTGGCCAGCACTGGCGGCAAAGAGGGGTCATAGTCCTCGACGAAGCGAACGTGGCGGGCAAAGCCCGAGCTCGCCAGGGTCCGGACATGCTCCAGAACGGCATGGATATTGACCGGCGCGCGTTCGACGGGGCGCTCGTCGGAGAACACTTCCATCCGGTCGACCAGCTTCACGATCCGGTCGGCTTCGTCGCAGATCAGCCGGGTGAGCGCGCGATCCTCGTCCCCGGCGGATTGTTCCAGCAGTTGGGCCGCGCCGCGAATCCCAGACAGCGGGTTCTTGATCTCGTGCGCCAGCATGGAGGCGAGCGCGCTAACCGAACGCGCGGCGCCACGATGGGTAAGCTGGCGGTCCATCTTGTCCGCGATGGTGCGCTCCTGGAGCATCACCACAACATGCCCCGCCCGCTCCGCCACCGGCGCGACATGGATGTCGACCACCCGCTCGCCGCCATTGCGCGGCGTGCCGATGTCCACACGATATTCGTTTACAGGCGCGCCGCGCGCCCGCACCTGATCGATCAGGCCGAGAAGCGGGGTTCCGAACGGCACGAATTCAGCGAACGGCCGGCGTTGCAGAACCGGGAGGCTGACCTCGAAAAAGGCCTCGGCCGCGACATTGGCGTCGACGATCTCGCCTTTGCCCGAAAGCGTGAGAACCGGATGCGGCACGGCGTCGAGGATCGCCCGCGTGAAGTTCGCCTCCGGCTCGGGTCGGCGCTTGGTGTCGACCTTCATGCCGCGGCCCTCCAGCCGAGTTCGTCATATGCATCGCGGATGCCCATCGCCACCTGGCGCGGATCGTCCAGGGTGAGGAGGCGGGTCCGCCATGCCTTCGCCCACGCCGCCCGGGTGGATCCGGCAGCCGCTTCGAGAGCCCAGCCGATATGTTTGCGCGCTTGACGCAGGCCGAGCGGAATGCCGTAGAGGGCGAGCCAGCCCTCGTACATCTCCAGAAGAATGTCCCGCTGAACCGCCAGTTCGGGATCGGCCGGCATCCGCCCCGTCTCGATGAAACGGGCGATCTGACCGGGGAACCAGGGCCGCCCCTGAGCACCCCGACCGATCATGACGCCGTCGGCACCGGACGCGGCCAGCATGGCGCGAGCATCCTCGGCCCGGTTCAGATCACCGTTGACGACGACCGGAATCCCGACCCGCTGCGTGACCGCACGCACCGCCGCCCAGTCCGCGGCCCCGGTATAGAATTGGCAGCGGGTGCGGCCGTGCACGGTGACGAGCGACACGCCCGCATCCTCCGCGATCGCCGCGAGATCGGGCGCGACGGGCGTCCCCGCCTCCCATCCCAGGCGGGTCTTCACCGTCACAGGTACCGAAACCGCGCCCCGAACCGCAGCGATGATGCGGGCTGCGAGCGGCAAATCGCGCAACAGAGCGGCGCCCGCCGCCCCCGTCGTCACGCGCTTGGCCGGGCAGCCCATATTGATATCGACGATATCGGCACCCTCGGCCACGGCGAGGCGCGCTGCCTCCCCCATCCAATGCGGTTCGTTTCCGGCGAGCTGGACCGCATGCAGCGCGCCCGCGACCCGACTTGCGCGCAATGCGGTCTCGGCATGACCGTCGAGCAATGCTTCGCTTGCCACCATTTCAGAAATGACCAATCCCGCGCCATGGCGCAGCGCCATACGGCGCAAGGGGGTGTCCGTAATGCCTGCCATGGGGGCAAGCAGCACTGGATTGGGAAGCACATGGCTCCCGATGCGCAGCGCCGGGCGAAGAGGAAAGAAATGTTCTTGCACAGAAATTAGGCCATCCACTGTCTGCCTACATTCTAGCCATTTGCGGTGCCCGCGCAAGGGCACGTTGAACGATTGGTGGCCGCGCTCCCGTCCCGGGAAATATTCGCTCATGCGGCCAATGCCTTATTGCCCAGCCTCAGATCGAATTCGCGACGTTTTCCACACCCATGCCCGGCTTTCGGTGCTTGCCCCCCACGCACGGCCGGGCTTCAAGAGGAGCGTCTCCTAAAGGTGGATGCAGCGATGGAATGCGTGGCGATCGTGGTGGCAGCGGGGCGCGGCAGCCGGGTCGGCGGTCCGCTGCCCAAACAATATCGGCTTCTGGGCGACGAGAGCGCGCTGCGCCGATCGCTGCATCTGCTCGCCGCGCATCCCGAAATCGCGTCGGTGCAAGCCGTCATCCATGAGGACGACCGCATCCTCTATGCGGCGCAGGCCGCCGGGCTTCCCAAATTGCGCCCCCCGGTCATCGGGGCCGCCGACCGGCAGGGTTCGGTCAAAGCCGGGCTCGATGCGTTCGCCGACGCGCCGCCACAGATCGTCCTGGTCCATGATGCCGCCCGGCCCTTCGCCTCCCCCGCGCTCGTTTCCCGCGTCATCGCGGCGGCGGCGCAGCATGGTGCGGCCATCCCGGCCCTGCCGGTGAGCGACACGATCAAGCTGGTGGATGCCGAAGGGCGCGTGGCGGCGACCCCGGATCGCAGCGCCCTCCGGGCGGTCCAGACGCCGCAGGGCTTCGGCTTCGCCGCATTGCGCGCGGCTCACGCGGACGCCGCCGCAAGCGGCGCCGCGGGATTGACCGATGATGCCGCCGTGATGGAATGGGCCGGTCACGCGGTCGCGACAGTCGCTGGGGAGGTTGGAAACATGAAATTGACCTATCCCGAGGATTTCGCCCGGGCCGCGCGTGCCGGCGCGCGCGACGACGTGCGGACCGGATCGGGCTTCGACGTCCATGCCTTCGGTCCGGGAGACCATGTGATGTTGGGGGGTATCGCCATCCCCTTCGAGCGCGGTCTCGACGGCCATTCGGACGCCGATGTCGGATTACATGCGCTCACCGACGCCGTGCTCGGGGCTCTGTGCGACGGAGATATCGGAGCCCATTTCCCCCCCTCCGACCCGCAATGGAAAGGCGCGACCTCCGACCGGTTTCTCGCCTTCGCTGCGGCGCGTGTGGCGGCACGCGGCGGAAAAATCGCCCACCTCGACCTCACCTTGATCTGCGAGGCGCCGAAGATCGGCCCACACCGAGACGCGATTCGCGCCCGCATCGCCGCGATCGCGGGTGTTCCCGAGAGCCGCATCAGCGTGAAGGCCACGACCACAGAGAAGCTCGGCTTTACCGGCCGCAGGGAAGGCATCGCCGCCATGGCCACCGCCACCATCCGCCTGCCGGAGGAGGCGGAATGATCGACCCGGACATCACAAAGCGGGCCACGCAGGTTCTCGCCGCCTGCCGCGCCGCAAAGCTCACCGTCGCGACGGCCGAATCCTGCACAGGCGGCCTCGTTGCCGGCGCCCTCACCGCGGTCGGCGGGTCGTCCGATGTCGTCGATCGCGGCTTCGTCACCTATTCCAACGCCGCCAAGACGGCGATGCTCGGAGTCCCGGAAGCGATGCTCGCAACATTCGGCGCGGTGAGCGAGCCGACGGCGCGCGCGATGGCCGAAGGCGCCTTGCGCGCCGCGGGCACGGGGCTCGCGGTGGCGGTAACGGGGATTGCGGGGCCCGGCGGCGGCTCGCCGGAAAAGCCGGTCGGCCTCGTGCATTTCGCCGCGGCGCGGCGCGGCGGGGCGGTCACGCACCGGGAGATGCGCTTCGGCCCGCTCTCGCGCGACGAGATCCGCCGCCGCTCCGTGCTGGTCGCCCTCGACATGCTCGCGGAATTGGCGGGGTAACGAGCACCCCGCCGGGCGCGCCGGTCAGACTCTGGCGCGCGGATCGTGCTTCGCAAGGCGCGCAAGGAGATAATCGACCTCGGCGCGGGCGGGAGCATTGAGCGCGCCGCCCGGTTTGCGCTGGGCGTCGGAGGCGATGAAGCCCCGCCGCATCAGCACATATTTGCGGGTCGAGAGGCCGACGCCCTGCTGCTGCTCATAGCGCAGCAGCGGCAGATGGGCATCGAACAGATCGTGCGCGGCATCGCGGTCGCCCGCCTTCTGAAGGCGCACGACGTCCGCCAGCATTTCCGGGAAGGCGTAGCCCGTCATCGCCCCGTCCGCGCCGCGCTCCATCTCGAAATCGAGGAACAGGCCGCCATTGCCCGTGAGGATCGAGATCGGCCGCATCGAGCCGTCGGCCTGGAAGCCGCGGAGCGCGGTGATCTTGTCGAGGCCGGGCCAGTCTTCGTGCTTCAGCATCATGCAGGAGGCATGGTCCTGAACGATCTGGCGGATGACCTTCGGCGTCATCTGCACCGAGAGGGTGAGCGGATAGTCCTGGATGACGAAGGGAATGTCGCCGCCGATCGCCTCGATGGCCTGACGGTAATAGCCGACAATCTGGTCATCGGTGCGCAGGCTCGGCACGGGCGCGATCATCACCCCCGCCGCACCCTTGTCCATCACCGCCCGCGCCAGTGCACGCATGGCGGCGAAGCCCGGCGCCGAGACCCCGACGATCACCGGCAACCCGGCCATGCCGGCGATGAAGCGCGCGGCGATGTCGAGGGATTCCTCCGGCTCCAGCTTCGGCGCCTCCCCCATGATCCCGAGCACGGTCACGCCGGTCGCACCGGCGGCGAGATAGCGGTCGATCAGGGTGCCGACCGAAGCCGTGTCGATCCGCCCATCCGCGAGGAACGGCGTCGGTGCGATCGGGAAAAGCCCGCTGGCGGTGATGTCGAGAGCCATTCTTGCACCTCAGACGCTGGCGATCAGCCCGCCATCGACGCGGATGACGGAGCCGGTGACATAAGAAGCGGGGGCGCCGGCGAGGAAGGCCACCACGTCGGCATATTCCTGCGGCGCACCGTAGCGGCCGACCGGGATCGCGCCGGTGCTCTCCGTGGAAACCTCCTCGACGGTGCGGCCTTCGCGCTTCGCCTTCTGTTCGTCGAGGAACTTGATGCGGTCGGTCGCGATGCGGCCGGGCAGCACGATATTGGTCGTGATTCCGTCGCGCGCCACCTCGCGGGCGAGCGTCTTGGACCAGCCGACCAGCGACAGGCGCAGCGCATTTGAAATGCCGAGATTGGGGATCGGCGCCACCACGCCCGAGGACGTCGACGTGACGATGCGGCCCCATTTGCGGGCACGCATGCCGGGCAAAGCGCGATCGGTGACGGCGATCACCGAGAGCACCATCTGTTGGAAGCTCTTGGTCCAGAGTTCGGGCGCCTGGCCGCCCGCCGGGGTGGGCGGCGGACCGCCGGTATTGTTGACCAGCACGTCGACCGGCCCGAGCGCCGCCTCGATCGCGGCGAAGCGCGGCTCGATGATCGACAGATCGGCGAGGTCCCATTGCAGCGCCAGCGCTTCGCCGCCGGCGGCAACGATGGCCGCGGCCGTGCGCTCGACTGCCGTCGCGTCGATGTCGCCGAGGGCGACTTTCGCGCCTTCGCGCGCCAGGGTCTGCGCGATCGCGCCGCCGAGGCCGCCCCCGGCGCCGAGCACGAGCGCAACCTTCCCCTTCAGTCCCAGATCCATGGAATGTCCTCGGCTGGCCCGCCGCCTCGCGGGCGAAATCGGTGGCGCGCGAGGCGGCGCAGTGCCGGAGCACAAGCGGGTTTCGCGCCGGCCCAGGGATAGGCCGGACGCACAAAGACGTCAACGGGCGATTTCAAGTTTAATTGAACCGGGGTGAAGTGTTCACGATTCCGTCTGGAACATTCGTGAGAAATTGCAGTGCTCGCGCGCGAGCGCGACAAGGGCCGCGATCAACGCGCTTTCCGACCCCGCCCGGCGCAACGCCACGTAGCGGACCTCCGGCGGCGGGCGGCGGGCATTGACCACTTCGAGCATGCCGGTATCGATGAGCCAGCTGACGCAGGTGCGCGGCAGATAGCTGACCCCGAGCCCCGAGACCGTCATGCCGATCAACGCCACGAGGCTGTTGGTGCGGATCGTGTGATGCGGGTTGATGCCTTGGGCCCGCAGCCAGCGGTCATATAGCAGGCCGGTGCCGGACTTCTCCGCGTGGGTCAGCAATGTGTACCGGTCAAGCTCCTGCAAACGCAGGGGTTTATCGTTCGGTACAAGACCCGGCTTGCACATCCAGACATTTTCCACGCTGCCGAGCCGGGTCCAGGTGACGCGGGGCTCCTTCAGCGTGTCGGGCACGATGATGAGGTCGAGTTCGCCGGCCAGAAGCTTGTCCCGCAGGATGGTGCTGAGATCGACGTCGGGCTCGATCGAGACGCCGGGATAGCGCTCGCGGATCGCACCGATCAGGCGCGGCAGCCAGGTCAGCGCCGTCAGTTCGGTGACGCCGATGCGCACCTGCCGGCGGATCATCTCCATGCGGGAAAAGCGCTCCATCGCGGCGTCCCGCTGCTCCAGCAGGTGCTTGGCGAGTTCGAGCATCTGCTCCCCGCTCTCGGTCAGCCAGGCGCCGCGGCGGGTGCGATCGAACAATTGGGTTCCGAAATCCGCTTCGAGTTCCTGAATGCGCTTCGAGATCGCCGACTGGGTGGTGTGCAGATGGCGGGCCGCGGCCGCAAACCCGCCCAGATGCTCGATCCAATAGAGCGCTTCGAGTTGCTTGAAGGTCATCATGGCACCGCCTCCCGCCCTCGAACTCATCGAATTTAGCGATCAAACGCAATCCAAAAAAATCGCTTTTTTTTCGCAAACGAACGTTCGACACTTGGAGCAACAAGGGAGGGCCGACGCCAAGATGCAGCCCGCGCATAAAGTTCAGACCGAGCCTGGCGGCGTTTCCAATGCCGTTCTGACGGCGCTTCGCGAGATTCCGACCTCCCATCTGTCGGACAATCTCCAACGTCTCTCCGGCCTGTGCGGTCTCACCCGCATGCATCGGGCCCGCAAAATGGTCGGAACCGCCGTCACGGTGCGCACCCGGCCCGGGGATAATCTTTTCGTCTACAAGGCCTTGACCCTCATGCCCCCCGGCAGCGTGCTGGTGGTCGACGGCGGGGCGAATGCGACCAACGCCTTGGTCGGCGAGCTGATGATGCTCTATGCCCGCCAGCACGGCTGCGAAGGCTTTGTGCTCGATGCCGCAATCCGCGACCGCGCAATCTTCTACGACGAAGATTTTCCCTGCTACGCCAGAGCGGTAACCCATCGTGGCCCCTTCAAGAACGGGCCGGGCGAGATCGATGTGCCGGTCACGGTCGGCGGGCAGGTGGTGATGCCCGGCGATCTCGTTGTCGGCGACGAAGACGGCGTAGTCAGTTTTCCAGTCGCGGCAGCCGAGAGCCTGATCGCCGCCGCACGCCGCACCGCCGAAACCGAACGGTCGATCCGTGCCGAGATCGCCACCGGACGCCGCGAGCAGGCTTGGCTCGCCAAGGTTCTCGAACCGCACGGCCTGTGAGCCGCGCGGACCGGCCGCACGGCCCAAAAAGATCGGAACGACACGCATTACCTCAGGAAACGCCCGGGACTCATCGATGACCGATCGCAGCCGCAAGAACCAGAAATGGATCAACGAGGAATTCTACAAGGTCCTCGACGTGTTCGGATTCCGCTCCGTGATGTTCGTGGAGTGGGGGTTCCGCCCGGCCGATGTGCGGCGCACGACGGACCGTATCAAGATCCCCGGAATGGTGGTGAAGGAATGGGTGCGGACCGCCCGCCAGGAGGAGGACCTGGCGCGCGAGGCGGAGGCGCGCGGCCACCGCGAGAGCGCGGCCGAATTCTATTACCGCGCCGCACTTTATTATGGCCCCGCCTGCGGAGTCATTCACGCGAACACGCCGCGTAAATTTGAACTTTATGAACGCCTGATCCACTGCTACACTAAATTCACCGAATATTTCGACGAGGCGCCGGTCCGGCGGGTCGAGATCCCGTTCGAGAATGGCAAGACCATCCCCGGCATCCTCCAGACCGTGCCGGGTGTCGCGAAGGCGCCGTGCGTCCTGGTGGTTCCTGGAATGGACACCATCAAGGAATATATGCCGAGCCCCTACCACAACCATTTCCGCCGGCGCGGAATGGCGACGCTGACCATAGACGGGCCGGGCCAGGGCGAAAGCAACACCCGCGAGACCTGGGTCACGCTGGACAATTTCGAGCGCGCAGGCAGCGCCGCGATCGACTTTCTGGAGCGCCAGGACGGCGTCGATGCCACACGCATCGGCACCTATGGCTGGAGCATGGGCAGCTATTGGGCGCCGCGCATCGCCGCCCACGACAAGCGGATCAAGGCTCTGGTCGGAGCGATGGGCGTCTATGGCCAGAAGGACACCATCTTCAAGCATTCCAAGCCCGCCTACCGCGCCAATTACAAATACATGTCGAACATCCACGACGAGGATGCCTTCGACGCGATGGCCGAGCAGATGGACCTGAGCCCGGTCGCCGCCGACATTTCATGCCCGACCTTGCTGGTGATGGGCGAGTTCGACGAACTCTGCCCGCTGGAAGATGGCGAAGCGCTGTTCGACGAACTCTCCTGCCCAAAGGAATTGTGGGTCTACGAGAACGAGACCCACACGTTCGGCGGCCGCCTGCCCGATTTCTACCTGCACGTCGCCGATTGGATGCGCGACGCCCTCGAGGGGAAGCTCCCGGCGGGCCACGCCAAGCGCATCGATTTCGCCGCCCGATGACGACGACCGAGGGGCCGGCGGCGGGCACCTCGGGATCCAAATCACAACAAGCCGTGGGGAGAAAATTGATGACCACTTTTGCCCGAATGCGGACCGTGTTGCCGCGCCTGCTCGCCGCCACCGCCTTGGTCGCGGGACTGGCGGCGGCGCTACCGAACGAAGCGGCGGCACAGGCCGATTATCCCTCGAAGCCGATCCGTCTCATCGTCCCCTTCCCCCCTGGCGAATCTCTGGATGCCGTCGCGCGTTCGGTCGCCGAGCCTTGGTCCAAAGCGCTCGGCCAGTCGATCGTGGTCGACAACCGACCCGGCGCCGGCGGCATGACCGGGACCGAGGCGGGGGCGAAAGCGGCGCCGGACGGCTACACCATCTTGATGAGCAATATCGGCGCGCTGGCCATCCTGCCGGCGGTCAATCCGCGCACGCCCTATGACGTGCTGAAGGACCTGACGCCGATCTCGCTGATCGCCAACGTGCCGTTCTTCCTGTTCGTCGGCGCGACCCAGCCGTTCCAGACGGTCAACGATCTGGTCGACTACGCAAAGAAGAACCCCGGCAAGCTCAATTATGCCTCCACCGGCATCGGCTCCGGCGTTCATCTGGCGGGCGAGCTGTTCAAGGCGCAGGAGAAGATCGACATCGTCCACGTCCCCTACAAGGGCGTGAGCCAGGCGCTGCCGGACATCATTTCCGGCAGCATCCAGATGGTGTTCTACCCCATCACCTTCCTGCCGCAGGTCAAGGCCGGCCAATTGCGTCCGCTGATGATCACGGCCACCAAGCGCGTTGACGTGCTGCCGGACGTGAAGACTTCTGCCGAACTCGGCATGCCGAACATGATCGCCGGCTCTTGGCACATGATCCTTGTTCCCGCCGGCACCCCGCAGCCGATCATCGACAAATTGTCGAAGACGCTGATGGCGACGCTGGCCGAACCGGCGCTCCAGGCGCGGCTTCTGACGCTCGGGGCCGAGCCCGTCGGCGGCACGCCGGCCGAAGCGAAAGCCTTCCTCGAGGCCGAAATGGCCAAATGGCGCGACGTCGCCAAGACCTCCAACATCACGATGCAATGAACCCGAACCCCACACAGCCAATAGGAGACGCGGCGCCGTTCGCCGCGCCTCCCCATCTCGACGTCCGCACGCCGCGCGTCTTCATGCCGGCGGGCGCCTGCGACAGCCATGCCCATGTGTGCGGGCCGCTGGATCGCTACCCGGCCTTCGCGGAGCGGATCTATTCGCCCCCGCCGGAAGCGACGCTGGACAATTACCGCGCCATGCTCGCCGCGCTCGGCGTGTCGCGCGCGGTCCTGGTCCAGCCGAGCTTCTATGCCGACGACAACAGTGCGGTCCTCGACGGCCTCGATGCGATGGGGCCACAGGCCCGCGGCATCGTTGTGCTCGGCGACGATGTCGACGATGCGGAATTGGAACGGATGAGCGCCGCCGGCGTGCGCGGCGTGCGCTTCAACATCGTCGATGTGAAAGACGGCAAGGGCGTGCTGCCGATGGACCGGCTGCGGGCCGTCGCGCGGCGCATCGCCCCGCTCGGCTGGCATATCGAGCTGCTGATGCACGTCAACGAATTCCCCGATATGGACCGGGCCTTCGCCGATTTCCCGACCGAAATCGTGGTCGGGCATCTCGGCTACGTGCCGGCGCGGCACGGCACGGCAGATCCCGGCTTCCAGGCGCTGCTGCGCCTGATGCGCGACGGCAGGGCCTGGGCGAAGCTGACCGGGCCTTACCGCATCTCCGCCACCGGTCTGCCCCACGACGATATTCTGCCGTTCGCCGAGACATTGGTCGATCAGGTGCCCGACCAACTGGTCTGGGGCTCGGACTGGCCGCACGTGAAGGTGTCGTGGTCGATCCCCATGCCGAACGACGGCGACATCGCCGATCTTCTGACGCGTTGGGTGCCCGATCCCGCCGTACGCGAGCGGGTGCTCGTCGACAATCCGGCTCGCCTTTACGGCTTCTCCTGATCCGAGGCTCCCATGGCACCGCTTCTCGACCGCTCCTCGATGATTACGCGCATGCGGGACGCCCTCAGGCTGGAGGCGGAGAGGACCATCGTCCTCACCATCGACTGCCAGCGCGGCAATCTGGAACCGGCCTTGGCCTCCCTGCCCGTCCCGGCACCGGAATGCGCCCGCGTGATCGCCGGCACCAACCGGCTGCTCGCGCTGGGGCGGCGGCACGCGCTGCCCATCGTCCATCTGACGACCGTGTTCGAGGCCTGTCTTCTCGGCACCCATCCGTTTGAAAAGGCCATGCTGGACCTGAAGGAGTCGTTCTCCCCCGGCCAGACCAGCGACTTCAAGCGCCACAAGAGCCCCGGCTCGAAGGAGGCCGAATTCGTCGACGATCTCGACGTGCGGCCGGAGGATCTCATCGTCGACGGCAAGCGCACGTTCGACGGGTTCGAAGGCACGCCGCTCGACCGCCTTCTGCGGGCCATGGGCCGGGACACCCTGCTCATCGCCGGCTGCAACACCAATACCTGCGTCCTCTCCACCACCTTCGGCGCTTATAATCGCGGCTATCGGGCGGTGGTGATTTCGGATTGCGTGGCCTCGGCCTATGGCGAGGATCTGCACGCCTTCGCACTGTCCAACATCCAGCGCCGTCTCGGCTGGGTGCTCGATCTCGGCGAACTCGAAGACAAGCTCGCCGCCTGATTTCCAATGGAGCCTCACATGTCCACCCCCGGTCCCTGGATCCAGACTTTTCCCGGCAACATGGTCTGGTCGAACGCCACCCTCATCACCAAGGGCATGGCGCACTACAACGCCGTCGCTATGGCCGAAGTGGACGAGGTGTGCGAGCGCCTGCGGGTGCGCCAGAGCGAGCCCGACGCCTGGTGCGAGGAATGGAGCGCCATGGGCGCCAAGATCGAACAGAATGCGGTGGATGCGGAGGCGGCGGGCCATGTCCTCACCGCCGGCAACTGCTATCTGCGGGCCGGCATGTACTGGTTCACGGCGGAACGCTTCGTTCCGCCCGGTGCGCAGAAACGCGCCCTCGGCCAGAAGGCGCTCGATCTCCAGCAAAAGGGCCTGCTGATCCGCTATCCCAATATCGAACGGGTCGAGGTGCCGTTCGAGGGCGGCTCGCTGCCGGCCTTGTTCATGAAGGCGCCGGGCGTCGAGGGGCCGCGACCTACCGTCGTCGTGTTCGACGGCATGGACAATTGCAAGGAGATGAGTGTGCTGTTCGCCGGGCTGGAATTCGCCCGCCGCGGGTGGAACACGCTGTCGATCGACGGACCGGGCCAAGGGGAATCGCTGCGCCTGCGCGGCCTTTCGGCGCGCCACGATTACGAAGTCGCCGGCGCCGCCGCCTATGATTGGGTCGCGGCGCGGTCCGAGGTGGATCCCGCGCGCGTCGCCGTGATGGGCTACAGCTTCGGCGGCTATTATGCCGGACGCGTGGCGGCGCTGGAAAAGCGCTACGCCCTCGGAATCGCCTTCGCCGCGCTCCATTGGGATCTCGCCGGCTGGCAGGCCGAGATCAAGCGGCGGCAGGATGCCGATCCCAAATCCACCGCGCAGTCCACCTTCCATTTTCGCTGGGTGATGGGCGAGGACGATGCTGACGCGGCGATCGAGAAGGCCAAGGGCTTTTCCCTCGCCGGCATCGCGGACCAGATCACCAAGCCGTTCCTGATCGTCCATGCCGAGGAGGACAAGGTCGTGCCCTCCCCGTCCGCGGTGAAGCTCTACGACGCCATCGCGTCCCCCCGCAAACATCTGAAGATGTTCACGCGCGAGACCGGCAGCGCCTATCATTGCCAGATGGACAATCGGCAGATCGGCATCGACTACATCGCGGACTGGATCGGCGACAACCTGCCCTGAGGCGCCGACATGGACGCGATCGCCTTGATGGTGAACGGTGTCGAACACACCGTGGCGGCGCCACCCGATGCGCCGCTGCTTTATGTGCTGCGCAACGACCTCAAGCTGAAGGGCACCAAGTTCGGCTGCGGCCTCGGCCTGTGTGGCGCCTGCACCGTTCTGATCGACGGACGTGCCGCGCTGTCTTGCGACACGCCGCTTTGGGCGGTCGCCGGCAAGGCGGTGACGACGATCGAGGGCTTGCCGCGGGGCGGTGCGCCACATCCGCTTCAGGCGGCCTTCCTCACCGAGGAGGCCGCGCAATGCGGCTATTGCACCAGCGGCATGATCGTCGCCGCCGCAGCGTTGCTGGCGGAGATCCCGCAGCCGAGCCGGGCGGAGATCTGTGCCGGCATGGCGCGCAATCTGTGCCGCTGCGGCGCGCATCCGCGCATCATTCGCGCCATCGAGCGGGCTGCGCGCGACGCCGAACCGGAAGGGGCGCCAGGCGCCGCATCGTGCCATGAGCCATGACCCGCGCGCCCTCCCCGCCGGACTTCGCAACAATCCGCGCCTCTCGACCTGGGTCCGGTTCGCCGCCGCCCGCACGGTGATCGTCACCAGCGGCAAGGTGGAGATCGGCCAGGGGATAGCGACCGCGATGGCGCAGATCGCCGCCGAGGAACTGGACGTGGCGCTCGACCGGGTGCGGATCGCGCCGCTCACCACGGCGGGTGGGCCGGACGAGGGCATCACGTCGGGCAGCCGCTCGGTCGGCGAGGGCGGCGCGGCGCTGCGGCAGGCCTGTGCGGAGATCCGCCACATCCTGATCGTCGCCGCAGCCGCGCGGCTCGGCTGCTCGGCCGACGCGATCTCGGTCGCTGACGGGGCATTCCTGCGCGACGGCACCTTGACCGCCCTGACCTATTGGGATTTGCCGCACGCGACCCTGCTCGAACGGTCGGCGACCGGCACCGTCGCGCCGAAGCCGCCGGCGCAGCACCGCATCGTCGGACGCCCCGCCGCGCGCCGCGACCTGCCCGACAAGGTGATGGGCCGACCGCGTTTCCTTCAGGACATCGACCTGCCCGGCATGCTCTACGGCCGCGTCGTGCGCCCGCCGACCGGGGAGGTCCGGCTCGTCGGCTTCGATGCGGCAAAGCTGCGCGCTATGCCCGGAATCATCGCCGTCATCGAGGACGGTTCCTTCCTCGGCATCGTCGCCGCGCGGGAGGAACAGGCTGTCGCCGCCCGTGCCGCTGCGCTGAAGACGGCGCGCTGGGAAGACATATCCCTGCCGACCGATTCCGGTGAAATTTCCGACTGGCTCGTCGCCCAGCCGAACCGTGCGACCATCGTCGCCGACCGGCGCGACGGGTCCGCACCCAAGGGGCCGTTGCGTCATGTGTCGGCCCGCTTCACGAAGCCCTATCTCGCCCACGGCGCCATCGGACCCTCCTGCGCCTTGGCGCGCGCCGCAAGCGGGGGCTGGGAGATCTGGAGCCACAGCCAGAGCCTGTTCCCGCTGCGCGAAGACATCGCGCGCGTGTTGCAGGTGCCCTTGGACCAGGTGCTGCTCACCCATGCGGAGGGCTCCGGCTGCTACGGCCATAACGGCGCCGACGACGTTGCGCTCGATGCGGTCCTGTTGTCGCGCGCGGTCGGTGGGCGACCGGTCCAGGTGCAATGGATGCGCGAGGACGAATTCGCGTTCGAACCCTATGGCCCGGCCATGGTGGTGGAGGTGCGCGCCGCGCTCGACATCGACGGTGCGATCGCAGAATGGGAGTTGCACGGCTGGAGCAACGGCCATTTGTCGCGCCCCGGCGTCGCCCGCACTGCGGACCGCAGTTCCGCTCTCCTCGCCGCCTGGACACTGGCCGATCCTGTGCCGCGGGCGCCGCAGATTGATCCCCCGCTCGGTCCGGCCGGCGTCGAGCATGGCGGCCTGTCGCGCAATGCGATTTCGACCATCTATGATTTTCCCACGCAGAAGGTGGTCGGCCATCTCGTCGAAACGCTGCCGCTGCGGGCCTCTTCGCTCCGCGCGATCGGGGCCTATGCCAACATCTTCGCGATCGAATCCTTCCTGGACGAACTGGCGCTCGCGGCCGGGGCCGACCCGCTCGATTTTCGCCTGCGGCATCTCGCCGACCCGCGCGCCAAAGCGGTGCTCGAACTGGCGGCGGCGCGCGCGGGCTGGACGCGCGGCGCGGTCAGCGACGGCACTTGGGGGCGCGGCCTCGCCGTTGCCCGCTATAGCAACCATCTCGGCTATTTCGCGGTGGTGATCGACCTGTCCGTCGATCCCGATCTGAGGGTGACGCGCGCCGTCGCGGCGGTCGATGTCGGGCAGGTGGTCAATCCCGACGGGGTCATCAACCAGGCCGAAGGCGGCATCGTCCAGGCGATCAGCTGGACGCTGAAGGAGGAGATGCGGTTCGCCCGCGATGGGACGCGCAGCGTAAACTGGGAGGAATATCCGATCCTCGGCTTTTCCGAGGTGCCGGACATCGAGGTTCACCTGATCGCGAACCCGGAAGCCCCGCCGCTCGGCGCCGGAGAAATGACGATGGGGCCGACGGCGGCCGCCATCGCCAATGCGCTCGCCCATGCTCTCGAGGCGCGGGTGCGCGATCTTCCGATCACGCGGGCCCGCCTCCTCGCGCTGTAAGGCGGCTCAGGCCGCCTTCAGCAGGCCCGGCGCTCCGGCCTCGTGCAAGTCCGCGCCGGTCAAAGCGCGCAGAGCATCGAGCGAGAGGCCGTCGACGATCTCCCGGACCACGAACTGCCGATCGATGACGTCGACCACGGCGAGATCGGTGAAGACCCGTGTCACCACCCCTGCCCCGGTCAAGGCATAGGAGCAGCGCTCCACCAGCTTCGGCTGGCCGTCGCGCGTGGTGTGCTCGGTCAGCACGAAGACCTGCTTGACGCCGCTCACGAGGTCCATGGCGCCGCCGACCGCGGGGATGGCATCCTCGCCCGCCTGCCAATTGGCGAGGTCGCCGTTCTGCGCCACCTGGAAGGCTCCGAGGATCGAGAGATCGAGATGGCCGCCGCGGATCATCGCGAAACTGTCGGCGTGGTGGAACAAGGCGGCGCCCGGCAACAACGTCACCGGCTTCTTGCCGGCATTGACGAGGTCGGGATCCTCCTGGCCCTCGGGCGGGCGCTCGCCGAAGCCGAGCAGGCCGTTCTCTGTGTGATAGGTGACATGGCGGCCGGCGGGCACGTAGCGCGCGACGAGTTCCGGCATGCCGATGCCGAGATTGACATAGCTGCCGTCGGCAATGTCCTGCGCGGCGCGCCACGCCATCTGCTGGCGGGTCAGCCGCTTAATCGCGGGATCGAGGCTCATGGATAGACCGCTCCTTGCGCCACCAGACGCTCTTCCTGCTGCGGGTCGGCGACCGCCACGAGGCGGTTCACGAAAATACCCGGCGTCACGACGATCTCGGGATCGATTTCGCCGAGTTCGACGATCTCGTTCACCTGCACGATGGCGGTGGCCGCAGCCATGCACATCAACGGGCCGAAATTGCGCGCCGTCTTGTTGTAGACGAGATTGCCATAGGGGTCGGCGCGCTTCGCCTTGACCAGGGCGAAATCCGCCTTCAGCCACCGCTCCATGACGTAAAGCTGACCGTCGAACTCCCGCTGCTCCTTGCCCTCCGCAAGCGGCGTGCCGGCCGAAGTGCGGGTGAAGAAGGCCGGAATGCCGGCACCACCGGCGCGGATCCGCTCGGCCAGCGTGCCCTGCGGCACGAGTTCCAGTTCGATCTTGCCGGCGAGATACGCCTCCTGGAACGCCCGCGAATCCGAGGAGCGCGGGAACGAGCAGATCATCTTGCGGACCCGGCCCTCGCGGATGAGCGCGGCCAGCCCGACACCGCCATTGCCGGCATTGTTGTTGACCAAAGTCAGCTCACGGGCACCCTGATCGAGCAAGGCATGCACCAATTCCACCGGCGCCCCGGCTCCGCCAAAGCCGCCGATCATGACGCTGGCGCCATCGGGAATATCGGCCACCGCGCCGGCGGGATCAAAAATCGGTTTCTTCATCCAGTCCTCGCATGGCCAGTTTTTCTTGAAGCCGAATCCCAAAGGATGGATCCGACCTGTCGTCGACGCCGTCCCCGACGTGAGGCGGAGAGGCGGGTCGCCGGACGACGGGCCGCGATCCGGACGTCGCGGCTCTCCAGCTTGATGCGAGGGGATAGCCCATTTCGTGCCGGCCGCCCACCCGGGCCGGGATCAAAATACAGCTGCGTGCTGAATGGTCTGCAAATCGTCCGCATGAGGCGGTCGTGGCGGCCCGTTGGTGTCAGACGTCATCGGCGCCGTCAGGAGACCAGCCGCACCGAGACAGAGCTGAAGCCGGCCATCGTCGTCGTCAAAAACGTAATCGGCGATCATTCGTTGCGCGAGGCCATTCGGGCGGTGATGCAGACGATGCCGGACGCCGAGAGGACGGATGCGACCGGCCCCCGGGAGGGCCGAGAGCCCGCCAACGGTTCGCCGCCTCTCTCAGACACGCGCCCCGTCGTCACGATTGACGCCGCCATCCGCCTTCAGCTGCGCCGCACAGGCTCGGGAAGCGGCGCGGATCGGCAAGGACAAGGAGCCGGAGACACGTCGAGCATCGGGAGCGCACAGCCCCCGATCCCGCATCGGACACCCCGCGTCAGTCACAGGGAAATGTTCGCCGCCTTCACCACCGGAGCCCATTTCGCCAGCTCGGAGGCAAGGAATGCCTTCATATCGCCCGGGGTCCCGCCGGCGCCCTCCATGCTCAGCTTTTCGAGGGCTTCCTGTCCCTTGGGGCTCTTCAGATAGATATTGGCGGCGGCATTGAGCTTGTCGATGATCGCCGGCGGCGTGCCCGTCGGCGCCGCCAGAGCATACCAGCCGACGACTTCCATTCCCGGATATCCCTCGTCTTTCACCGTCGGCACCCCCGGCAGATCCCGGGATCGGTGATCTGTGGTCACGGCGAGCACGCGGACTTTCCCATCGCGCGCCAGCGGAACGAACGCCGGGAGGAAATCGACCGTGAGATCGACCTGACTCCCGAGCAGATCCGTAATGATATGAGACGTACCTCGATAGGGGACGATGGTCATTGCCACCCCCAGCTCCTTCTGCAGCAGCAGGCCGGCGACGTGGCCCAGCGTGCCGTTGCCCGAAACGCCGATGGTCAGCTTGCCGGGATTCGCCTTGCCATAGGCCGCAAGCTCTTTCAGGTCCTTCACGGGAAGCGAGGGACGCACCGCGATGACCAGAGGGGTGGTGGCAAGCAAGACGACCGGCGTAAAGGCCTGATCCGGATCGAACGGCATGGCCTTGTAGATCAGCTTGTTGTTCGAAAGGGGTCCGGGGGTGCCGAACAGAAGCATGTAGCCGTCGGGGGCGGCTTTGGCGACGACGGCGGCACCGATATTGCCGCCTGCACCCGGCCGGTTGTCGACGATGAATTGCTGGCCCAACTGCTCGGAAAAGGATTGCGCCATCACACGTGCCAAAAGGTCGGCTCCGCCACCGGAGGCGAACGGCAACAGCATGGTGACAGATCGCGATGGCCAGGCCTCGGCCCAGGCGACCGAAGGGCTTGCAAAGATGCTGGCGGCCGCGATGGCGAGCGCAACCCTCCGCGTGATGCAGGTGTGCATGATGCTCCTCCCATGACGCACGGCAATGCCGTGCTTTTTTGTTTGGCCGAGCCTAGCCGACGCAATCGCCACCGGCGGATCTTTGTGCAAGCTTTTCGCAGGGTGGAATCGGTCCCCTGGATCGGGACCTTGGTGTTCGCTGGGGCCATCCGTTCGGCATCAGCGGGGGAGCATGCGCCGTCCTTCAACGGCCATGGCCAGCCTGCGCGGCCGCGCAAGCGCGGTCTTGAAGAGCTGCTCGGCGGGGCTGTGCGTTACAGCAGCTCGAAGCAGGGACGAGGTCGTCCAGCGGCTTGCCCCTCGAAGGCGACAGCGACCCGTGCGCCGACCGAGACGGCTCCTATCGATCCGGATTTCAGCTTCGCCATCAGGCGGAACCCTTCGTCCATATCCGCCAGCACCACGACATAGGGAATGTCGGCTTCGAAATCGGGATTCGGGGCGCGGTGAATGCGCGTGAAGGCATAGACCGTCCCCTGCCCGGCGCATTCCTGCCAGTGCCACGCGGGCGACAGACACACCGCGCATGCGAAGCGGGGATAAAAGGTGGCCGCCTGGCATCGGGAGCAACGCTGGAACAGCACTTTGCCCGCCTCGACCCCAGCCCACCAATCGCGATCGATCTGCGTCGTCGTTTCGGTCATGGTCAATCGCCCGCCAGGATACATGTCGCGTTGGAACTCAGCACACCCCCGGTCCCGCTGATCAGCGCGGTCTCATGCCGACCGACTTGCCGTGCCCCGCACTCGCCGCGCAATTGCCGGACGGCCTCGATGATGAGGAAGATTCCGAACATGCCGGGATGGCAATAGGACAGGCCGCCCCCGCTGGTATTGAGCGACACCTCGCCCCCGGGGGCGATCCGCCCGTCCGAGACATAGGTTCCGGACGAACCGGGTGCGCAGAAGCCGAGTGACTCCAAGGTCAGAAGAACGGTGATCGTGAACGAATCGTAGATCTGAAGAATGTCGATGTCGCGGTGCGCAAGTCCCGCCATGGCGAAAGCCCGGGCGCCGGCCTCCTTGGCCGGCGTCACCGTGAGGTCGGGCATCTGCGAGATCAGCATGTGAGAATGGGTTTCGCCGTGCCCCAGCAGCCAGACGGGCCGCTTCGGCAGTGTCTTCGCGCGCCGGGGCGAGACGATGACGACCGCACCCCCTCCATCGGTGACGAGGCAGCAATCCAGCCGGCCCAGCGGCTCCGCCACAGGCGGCGACGCCAGCACCGCCTCGACCGTCAGCGGCGCGCGGCTGAAGGCAACCGGATTGAGCCCGGCCCATTGCCGAGCCGCCACGGCCACCTCCGCAAGCTGCTCGCGCGTGGTGCCGTAAAGGGCCATGTGCCGGCAGGCCGCCAGGGCATAGGCCCCGACCGGATTCGGCAAGCCGGCGAAGTCCTCGTATTGCCCGGACAGCCCCTGCTTGACCCCGAGGCTGCGCTCCTTCCGCGAGCGCTGTGTGCTGCCATAGAGGATCAAAGCGACATCGCACAGCCCGGCACTGATCGCCGCCGCGGCATGGCCGAGATGAAACAGGAACGACGCGCCGCCCACCGCCGTGCCATCCGAATAAAACGGCCGGATACCGAGATATTCGCCGATCTCCAATTGCGGCGTGCGACCCCATCGTCCGGTACAGAACAATGCGTCGACCTCCGACTTCTCGACCCCCGCATCGGCAAGCGCGGCAATTGCCGCCTCCGCCTGCAAGTCCAGCACCGTGGCGTCCGGCACGATGCCGAGGCGCGATTCCGCCACGCCCGCAATCGCTGCGCTCCTGTAGAGGCTCATGCGCGTAAACTCTCCCGCTGGGGGGCGTTCTGGATAGCGCCGCCGGGTTCCGGCAGGACGCGATGCTGCAGAACGGCGACGCTCTGGCCGATTCCCTTCGCCGCGGACTGAAGCAGCGGCACATAGCGCTCGACGGCCTGCTCCCACCGCACCGCGGAGCTGTAATAGGTGATGCCGATGGTCCCCAGAACCCGTGGGCTTCCCAGTTCGAAGATCGGCACTGCGAGGCTTGAGGAAGGCGTGCGCTCGCCGCTCGGCCCGCGCGCCGCGAAGCCCTGCCGCGCCACGGCGTCGAGCATGGATTCGACCTCGCCCTCCGAAGAGTCGATGTGCGAATCCGGGTGCGGGGCGCGGGCCAGAATGTCCAGGATCAGACGCCGTTCCTTCAACGGGCAGAATGCCAGATAGGCCCTGCCCAACGCCTTCGACAGCAGTCCCAAGCGGTGATGGAGGATGCCCTGGTACGGGGACATGGGGCTGTCGGCGCAGGTCGTATAGGCGACCAGCGCCGCATTCTCGTCGAGCACCGCGATCGCCACCGGCCATCGCAATTGGACCGTCAGGGTCTGCGCCCATGGGCGTGCCGCCTCGACCACGAGCGGCGCCCCGTGATAGCCGCAGCTCAGCGCATTGACGGCGGAGGTGACGCGGTACCCCTTGCCCGCGGCATCCTTCACGACGTATCCCGCGCCGGCGAGCGTTTCCAGCAGTCGGACGATCGTCGATTTCGGTAATCCGCTCATCTTGTGAAGCACATCGACGGACGTGAACTTCTGGCGGTTCATGATTTCCAGCAGTCCAAACGCCCTGATGACCGAGTTGACTTGGCGATAGGAAGTCATTGGACGTCCTCCCGGGGCGTTGGTTTTTGTTTAGGCGCGCGACAGCACAGGCTCCCTCGGCGAGACGGGGTCGGGCGGCACCATCAGCGTGGCGCCGTCAGTCTTCACCTGCGCACCACTCCCCGCTCGCACCTGATCCGCGCACACCCCGGGCGCGATCTCTTCCAGTACGAAGCCGTCTTCGGTTATCGCAAATACCCCGAGTTCGGTGAAGACCTTTGTCACCACGCCGCGTGCCGTGGGGGGATAGGCGAGACGGTCGACCAGCTTCGGTTCGCCCTCGCGGGTGGTGTGGCTCATCAAGATGAGCACGCGGCGCGCGCCGACCGCGATATCCATGGCACCGCCGATGCTGCCGGTCCTGGCGCCCGGCAGCTTCCAATTCGCCAGATCGCCGTTCTGCGCGACTTGAAAGGCCCCCAGAATGGCCGCGTCGAGGCGTCCGCCACGCGCGAGCGCGAAGGAATCGGCATGGTGGACAAAGCTTCCGCCCGGCATCAGCCGGACCGGCCGCTTGCCCGCGCTCAACAGGTCAGGATCGACATGGTCTCCCCCCTCGATCTCGGGGCCCATGCCGATGATGCCGTTCTCGCTGTGAAAGATCACGTCCCGGTCGGCGCGAACATGCGGCGGCACCAGCAACGGCATGCCGATCCCGATGTTGACGACCCAGCTGTCTTGCAGCTCCTGCGCGACGCGCCACGCCATCTGGTCGAGCGAAAGACCGCAATTTGCCGTCATGGGGTCGCCTCCATCATCTGGTCGATACGCGTCACCGCGCAATAGGCGTCGACATAGACGCCGGGCGTGATGATGTGCTCGGGATCGAGAGCCCCGATCCCGACCTCTTCAGCCGCCTCGACGATCACCCAATCGGCGGCCATCGCCATGATCGGATTGAAGTTTCTTGCGGCTTTCCGATAGATGAGGTTGCCCAGCGGATCGACTTTGTAAGCCTTGATGAGGGCGAAGTCGGCCCGCAGTGCCCGCTCGATGAGAAAGGCCCGCCCGTCGATTTCGATCAAAGGCTTGCCCTCCGCAATGTCGGTGCCGACGCCAGTCGGCGTGAGGACGCCGCCGAGCCCCGCGCCGCCGGCCCGGATCCGCTCGGCCAAGGTGCCCTGCGGGACCACTTCGAGGTCGACGAGGTTCCTGTCGTAGAGATCGCGGAACGCGACCGCCTCCCGCGCCAGCGGAAAGCTGCAAATGATCTTGCCGACGCAGCCCTCCTGAAGGAGCGACGCGATGCCGGCGACGTTGCTGCCGGCATTGTTGCTGACGATCGTCAGCCCGCGAAGCTTGCGCCGGCAGACGGCTTCGACGAGCCTTTCCGGCACGCCGGCCCGACCGAAGCCGCCGACGAAGACGACGGAATTGTCCGTCATCCGGTCGATGGCCTCGAGCGGCGTCTCGTGTCGCTTCTGCTTCATCTTTCCGCCACTTCCTTCACCGGCGCGGCCACCTGTTCTTTGATGCCGCTGAAATTCTGCTTGCCGGGCACGAACTCGATCGGGTTGCGAAGCCGTCCCAGACCGGCGATTTCGGATTCCAGAACGCCGCCGATCTTGCCCAGGTCGATGGTCGACGATTTCCAGGGCGCGACGGGCGCGCAGGTGCCGCAGGAAATGATGTCGCCGGGTTCGAGCGTATGGGCCCAGGACAGATGCGAGATGAGCTGCCGCAGATTGTAGACATAAGTCTTGGTGGAGCCGGCCTGCACCGCCTCGCCGTTCAGATAGGACGCCATCGACAAATCGTGCGGGTCGGCGACCGCGTCCGCCGTCGTCACCCACGGCCCCATCGGTGAGAAAGTATCGAAATTCTTGTAACGGCCGGGATAGGTCAGGTGCTCCTCCGACCCGTCCGGCCTGCGAACATGCACCCACTCGGTGGTCTTGCGCATCTCGTGCGCCGTGATGTCGTTATGGACCGTGAATCCGAACACGTGATCCATCGCGTCGGCTTCGGAGATGGCCTTTCCCCCCTTTCCGATGATGACCGCCAGCTCGATCTCCGGGCCGACCTGACCGATGTCGGGAATGCGAACCGTGTCGAACGGCCCGGTGATGCAGGTGTGGAGCTTCACGAAATAAGTGGGGTGCGGATTTTCCGGGGTGATCGCGCGCCGCCGGCTGTCTTGGTTGACGGCGATCGCGAAGAATTTGGGAGGACGGGCGATCGGGGCGCAGAGATGGACATCTGCGAGGGCGATCCTCGGAAGGGAGCCGTCACCCGCATCGATGGCGGCCTGGACAAAAGCAGCCGCGGCACGGCCCTTATCGCCGTCGGCGATCAGCTGAAGCAGTTCGCTAGGCATGACATAGTCGCGCAAAGCGGACGGTGCGGAGGCGGAAAGCTGGGACCATGCGGCGGCGAGATCCACGATTTCGCCCTTGTCCTCGATCACGAGGCCGACCGCGCGCTGTTCGTCGCGCTCGTACTGACAGAGTTTCATCTTTGTGCTCCAGAGGTGAGTGTCGGGGGAATGGGATAGGCCGCGCTATTGCGCCGCCTGCCGAGGGACGGCCGTTTCGGCCGCCAACGGGGAAAGACCGATCAGGTCGCAGGCGTTCTGTCCGACCATCCGCCGGATGGCGTCTTCGCCGTATCCGAGACGCAGGCAGACGCGGATAACCTCTCTGAACCCATCGACCGGAAAGGGATTTTTCATCTGTCCCATATCCGATCCGAATATGGTCTTCTCCACCGTCGCCGCCTCGATGAAGCCGCGCAGCTCCTCGCCGCTGAACTTCTTCGAAGGGCAGTCGATCACCTGGCAGATGGAATGCTCCAGATATGCACCCATGCCGGCGAGTTCCTTCATGTCTGCAAGGCTGGCTTCGATCAGATATTCGGGATGATTGATCAGCATCCTGCGACCGCCGCGATGCTTGAACTCCGTCAGCAACGGCCAGATTTCACTGATGTGGAGATGCCCCGTGGCGAGGGTGCAATCGTGCTCGGCGATCAAATCGAGGATTGCCTTCACCTCGTCGACGAGACGACCCTGCGCATCGACGACCGTCAGGGCCGTTGAGGCATTCATCGGCACCTTGGTGGGCAGCAGACGTTTGCGATGGCCATGCCGCAGATGGTTTGCGGCTGAAATAGTCGGCATCCACACCAGGCGCGCCCCGAGCTTCAGCCCATGCTCGACGGCATAGGGGTTCAGGCCGCCGACATGATTGTTGAGGGTCACGCCCGACAGGATCGCAAAATCGTCGTCGCCCATCATCTCCTTGAGAAGTTCGGCGACCGGCGCGGTCGGATAATAATGGTCCTTGAACAACACGGCCCGCATGCCGGCATTTTTGGCCTGCCGCACCGCGTCCGCGTGGTTGAGCTTGCGGGCCATGACGGACGGACCGCTGTGGCAATGGAGATCGGCGGCTCCGATCATCAACTCGGCGACGAGGGCATCGTCGACCGGTGTCGGTTCAGGGTTTTGGATGGCCATTGCAGGACCAGCTCCTTCCGATGGGGTTCGTCCGCTGAGATCCCGCGACCTCACGCCTTCGACGGCCGACTCATGCGCTGGGACGGGCGCCTTCCGGCGCTGAGGATGGTGGGGAGACCGGCGGCGCCTGGATCCCGGACCCAGCCGCGCGGCGAAGGGCCCGTCGTGGGCACGGCCCGAAGGGATGAAATCGCGCGCCGCCCCTGAGGCGCACAGCACACACCTTCAATTTTCTTTCATTTTTCATTGGCGTCTCTCCCGTTCTATTATTTTTATTTTTAATTTCCAATATCTATATAGTCATACGAATATTTTAAATTGGAAAAACTTATTCTTTTTGTATCTTCATGGAGACTTTGTTCTTAGCTTTACTCCATGACTCGAATTATCGTCCTCATTTTTGGACGTGTACAGCCATAGCGGGGCCGCTGGGGGCGCCAAATATCTCTATTCCGCAGCGTGAAACGGAGTTCGGCGGACGGCGGGAGCGCCCCGAACCGGACGGCGGTCGCGCGGGTTTACGGCAGAGCCAAAGGCATGCCGCAAACCCCGGGGATGGGTGCCGATCGCCCGCGGCCGCACACGAGGCCGCCGGCGGGCCGCGCCATGGCGGTCGGCGCAGGGGACCCGGACGGCAGGATCGTCAGGGTCCGTGCCGAACCTGTCCATCGACCGAGCCGGAGCGTCCGGCGGTCCCCGCATTCGAATTTTGCGGACATCTCGCTTTGCGGGCATAGATGGCGACTTGCCCCACCGAGGCGCCGCCTATGGCCGATGACAAGGTTCGAGGACCCGCATCCTACTTCCCTTCCATCGAGAAGGCGTATGGGCGGCCGATCTCGGAGTGGCAGCGGTTCGTGCGCGACGCTTACCCCGCCAAGCACATGGAGCTGGTCGCGCTGCTGAAGACCGAACATGGCCTCGGCCACGGACACGCCAACGCGATTGTCGCCCATACTCTGGCCCAAGACGGCCTGAAATAGACGGCAGCGTCCTGCGATTGAGAGAGACTGGCCCGCGACAGGGGCATGGCCCGCTTTGGATTCCGCGCCGCTAGGGTCGAATAACGCGGGCACGCTGCCACCGTGGTGGCAACAATGGAGAACCTTCGCTGATGGGAGGGTTCACCTAGGACGACAATTGCCGGATGCTCTCCGCGCTACGCTTGAGAAGCTCAAGCGCGGGCGCGTGCCTGTCCTCCGTGAAGCGCGCTGTGAGTCCGGATACGACCAACGCGCCTTGCAGGACGTTCGCGGTGTCGAAGACCGGCACGGCCACCGAAGTCGTGTGCGGCTCGCGTCCCTGGCCGATGAGGTGCCCGTCGGAGCGGATCTGTTCCAGCTGCGGGCCGGGCTGCCCCATGAAAGCCAGAAGGACCGGTCCGGCAATGCCGCTGTCTAACGGGAAGCGAGCCCCCTCATCCACGTGATGGCGGGCAGCCCATTTGGAATTCTCGCGGAAAAGGCAGACTCGGGACCGACCTTCGACAACATAAAAAGACACGCTCTCGCCGGTCTCATCGCGGATCCGGGCGAGAATCGGCCGGACGAGTTCCTCAAGCTGAAAGCCGCGGCGATAGACCTGGGCAAGTTGCCAGATCTTCGGGCCGAGGCGGAACGGCCGCCCGGGCTTGCGTTGCAGCATGCCCGCCTCTTCCAAGCTCGTGCACAGCCGAAGCGCCGTTGTTTTGTGAAGCCCGGAATAGGCTGCCAGCTCGGTAAGCGTGAGCGCCTCTGCCCCGTCAAGGAAGGCGTCGAGCAGGCCGAGCGCCTTCACAACCGTGCCGGGCGCAGCCCCGAGGTCCCTGCTGCCGTCGTCGTCCATCATTGCTTTCGTTCTCATCTCCGCCTCCCGCGTCGCAAAATAATGCAAATGCTCAAAAAATAGGCTGAAAAAAAGCTGGCGAAAATATCACCAGGTTCCGTTGACATGATCCGGATGGAGTTTCAATATTCGGTTTCAGAATTTCAATAAATGAAACTTTCAGTGGCAATGGGGACACGGCTGTCATGGCGCGCGAGTTGGACCGAATGACCTATGACGAGGTGGAGGGGTTTCTGACCTCCGGCTCCGGCATCCTTCTGGTGCCGGTGGGCTCGACCGAAGAGCACGGGACGCATGGCCCGCTCGGCACCGACACTTTCACGGCCCGCATCGTCTGCCGGAAGGTCGCCGAACTCATCGATGCAGTCGTCGCGCCCGCATTGCCCTACGGCATGGCGTGCGACCAGGCGAACTTCAAGGGCACCGTCACGCTCCGCCCGATGACCCTGTCTCTGGTGGTGAAAGAGCTATGCGAGAACTTCGCCCGCGATGGTTACCGCCTGGTCCTCTTCATCAGCGGACATCGCGGCAACGACCATCCCTGCATCACCGGCGTGCAGGAAGCCGCCTACAACTGCTCAACGCACTTCCTGTACATGAGCTATCAGG
Source organism: Aquabacter spiritensis (assembly GCF_004346185.1). GTDB lineage: Bacteria > Pseudomonadota > Alphaproteobacteria > Rhizobiales > Xanthobacteraceae > Aquabacter > Aquabacter spiritensis. The sequence continues at coordinate 156,006 of NZ_SMAI01000009.1, forward strand.
ACGCCAATCGCGGACGGCTGCGCGAGGTGCTGGGCGATGCGGCCGACCACGTCAATCCCGATGACTTGAAATACGGCGCGGACGGCCATGGCGGGTCGACTGAGCTGTCCATCGCTATGGCGCATGCCAAGGGGTCGGTGAAGCTCGACAAGCGCAAGAAGCCGGACCGGCATCTCGCCGATGCGATCCGCTCCTTCCCGTTCAAGGCCGTGCTCAACATGGAGGAGTTCGCGCCGACCGACGGGTTTTTCGGCGACCCCGGCATCTGCTCCGAGGAACTCGGCGAGCGCATCGCGGACAGCACCGCATCGCGGATCGCCTCGGAGGTGCTCCGTTATCTCGAAATCTTCCCGGCCCGCACGCAGAGGATCGCCTGAAATGTCCATCGATCGACGCGCATTCCTCGCAGCAGCGGGGGGCCTCGGTGTCGCCGGGGCTTTTTCCATCGGCACCGGTTTCGCGATTGCCCAAGGCACGGCACCCGTGCGTCTGGGCGAGGCGAAAGGCGCCGGCCAGTCCGCCGAATTCGTCCTGGCGAGCCATGACGGCCTCTTCAAGAAGCGCGGGCTGGACGTGACATTGTCGCCCTTCGGCTCCGGGGCCGCCATGGGGCCCGCCCTGGTGGCCGGCAGCCTGGACATCATCGCCACCGGCGACGTGCCGGGAATCCCTTTGATGTCGGCGATGGGCGGGGCCATCAAGGCGCTCTGCCCCCTGTCGGAGTTTTCCGCGGACCAGGCCATCGTCGTTGGCAAGAAAATAAAGCAGCCGCAAGATCTTAAGGGCGCAAAGATCGCCCTGTACAAAGGCAGCGTCGCAACCCTGCTGATCGAGCGCTATGCCGCGCAGAACGGGCTCAAGACCGAAGACATCACCCTCATCCACATGGATCCCGTGCAGCAGCCGCCGGCGCTGGCGAACGGCGATATCGACGGCTATGTCAGTTGGGAGCCGCACATTTGGAGCGCCACCAAGCGCTTCCCTGAAAGCCGCGTGCTCGCGCGCGGGGACGAGCCAAAGCGGTACATCAGCGCCTATAACCTTTTATTGGTTCGCGAGCCGTTTCTGAAAGAAAATCGCGAAACGGTGAAGCTGTTCGTCGCCGCCCTCGTGGAAGCTCTCGAAGAGCTGAACAAGGATCCGAACGTCGCCAATCGCACTGCGGTCTACATTCGTGATATCCTGGGTGTCGACATTGCGGCCGACGTTCTCGCGGTCATGATGAAGCGGCGGAAATACACCATGTCCATCACGCCGGAATTCATCGCGGCGGAGAAGGTCAATACGGATTTTCTTTTCGATCTTGGACGTCTGAAAACCAAGCCCGACATCATGAGCTGGCTCGACCCCAGCGTCCTGCGCGAGGTCAGGCCGGACATGGTGACGATCTGATGGCACAGATCGTATTCGACAACGTCACCAAGGTTTACGAGGACCCTGACCGCGGCCACGTCCAGGCGCTGTCGCGCGTCAATCTGGAGATCGAGGAAGGGTCCTTCATCTGCATCCTCGGACCGAGCGGCTGCGGCAAGAGCACCCTGCTGTCCATGCTCGGGGGCTTTGCCCAGCCGAGCACGGGGCGGGTGCTGCTCGACGGCATGCCGACATCGGTGCCCGGACCGGACCGGGGCGTGGTGTTCCAGGCCTATGCGCTGTTCCCCTGGCTGAACGTGCTGGAGAACATCCGCTTCGGCCTGACGTGCCGCAACGTGGCCGACAGCGCCGGAATCGCCAACAGGCTCATCAAGCTGTTCGGCCTCGAGGGGTTCGAGGCCAAGTATCCGCACGAGCTTTCAGGCGGCATGTCGCAGCGGGTCGCGATTGCCCGCACGCTGGCGAACGACCCCAAGGTGCTGCTCATGGACGAGCCGTTCGCCGCGGTGGACGCCCTGACACGCGAATTTCTTCAGGACGAGCTCCTTCGGGTGTGGGAGCAGGATCGCAAGACGATCCTGTTCGTCACCCATTCCATCATGGAGGCGGCCTACCTCGCTGACGAGGTGTTGGTCTTCGCGGCCCGTCCGGGCCGCATCCTGCACCGCGTCCGCATCGCGGCGCCCCGGCCGCGCCATCGCTCCGACGCCGCTTTTCTCAAGGAATACGCCAACCTCGAAGTGCTGTTCCGGGGAGGCCACTGATGAGCATGGAGCAGGTCAAGATCGAAGCGTCCGCCCCCGCGGCCGCTTCGCGCCCGCGCCGCCGCCGGAGCCAGCGCTTGGCGGAGCGCACGCTGGCCTTGGCGGGGTTCTTTGCGGCGTGGCAACTGATCGCCATGTCGGGCGCGTTCACGCCCGTCCTGCTGCCTTCGCCGATGGCGGTGCTGCAGGCGGGCTGGGAGATGCTGCTGTCCGGCGCGCTGCTGCCCCATATCGCCGCCAGCCTCGCACGGGTGTGCCAGGGCTTCGTGCTGGCGACGCTCATCGCCGTGCCGCTCGGCATCGCCACCGGCTGGAGTGCGCGCACCGGCAACTTCATCGAACCCATCGTCGAGTTGTTCCGGCCGATCCCCGTGCTCGCCATCCTGCCGCTTGCCATCCTGTGGTTCGGCATCGGCGAAGCATCGAAGATTTTCCTCATTACATACGGCTCTTTCTTTCCGATCTTCATCAATACGATAGCCGGGGTGAGGTTTGTCGATCCGGTCTATGTTCAGGCGGCGGAAAGCCTCGGCGCCACCAGGATGCAGATCTTCCGCCGAGTGGTCCTGATGGCTGCGATGCCGGATATCGTGGTGGGGCTCCGGCTCGGGCTCGGCTTCGCCTTCCTCACGCTGGTGGCGGCCGAGATGATCGCTTCAACGCGCGGCATCGGCTACCTCATCGTCGACACACAGCTCACGTTCCAGACCGACCGCACCATGGTGGCGATGCTTCTGTTCGGCTTCCTGGGCTTCTTCATGAGCATGCTGCTGCTGCTGATCGAGCGGCGTCTGCTGAAGTGGAAGCGCGGGCTCGCTTCCAGGCACTAGAGCACGCGCTGATCAGTCCGGATCGCAAGCCGATCGGATAAAGGTGTTCTCTAACAGATATTTAGCCTCCAGTCGGCTGCCGAGGACGATTCTCATGACATCGCGTGTAGACGCCGTGATCCGCCACGTCGAGCAACTCGAGGCGGGCCATGCCGGACCCAAGGGCATTGTTGTCGCCCCGCAGCCTCTGGCGGTCGAGGTGGGCGCCCACATCCTGCGCGAGGGCGGCAACGCGATCGACGCTGCCCTCGCCACCGCCTTCGCCCAGGGCATCGTCGATCCCTTCATGGGCGGTATCGGCGGCTTCGGCTGCCTGTGCCTGCACGCGGCGCAGGCCGGCAAGAGCGTCGCCATCGGGTTTCACGGAAAGGCCGGCTCCAAGGCGCGCCCCGACATCTTCCAGGCGGATGTCGTCGGCCAGATCCACGGCCATGGCGAACGCTACGAGGTGAAGGGCGCGGTCAACCAGGTCGGCCATCGCTCGGTGGTGGTGCCGGGCACGCTGGCCGGCTTCGCCGCGGCGCACCAGGCCCATGGCCGCCTGCCGTGGCACGTCCTGTTCGAGCCGGCAATCGCGCTGGCGCGCGCTGGCATCGCGCTGCCCGGCGAGGTCTATGACCGCTGGGTCGCGGTGCCCGAACCGGGTCATCGCAGCTGCTGGGAGCGCGTGAATGCGACGCAGGCCTGCCGCGACATCTTCACCCGCGACGGCGCGTTCTTGCCGCCCGGCGCGCTGCTGCGCCAGCCCGACTATGCCGCGGTTCTGGAACGGATCGCCAAGGTCGGCGCGCAGGATTTCTACACCGGTGAAATCGCGGCAGCCATCGTCGAGGAGTTCCGCAGGAACAATGGGCTGTTCGACGCCGAGGACATGGCCGCCTACCGGCCGACGGTCGGTGAGCCGGTGACCGCCGAGTATCGGGGCTACGAGGTGCGCACGATGCCCCTGCCCGCCAGCGGCCCGCAGCTCGCCCAGATGCTGGACGTGCTGAAGCATCTGCCGCTCGGCCGGATCTTCGCGCGCGACCCCAAGCTCTATGTGCATCTCGTCGCCCGCGTGATCCTCGCAGGCTTCGCCGATCGCGCCCGGCACTATGGCGATCCGCAATTCACCGATCCGCCGCTCGCATTGCTGCGTTCGCCGGACTATGTCGCGCAGCTTCTGGAGCGCGTCTGCGGCGACGATCGGATCGAGGTTCCGGGAATGACCTATCGGGAGGCACCGACCACCACGAATGTCTGCGTGCTGGATTCCGAGGGCAATGCGCTCGCCATGACCCATACGCTGGGCTCCGCCTCCGGCGTCGTGGTGCCGGGGCTGGGCTTCGTCTTCAACAATTGCATGTATCAGTACAACCCGATGCCGGGCATGCCGAATTCCATCGCGCCGGGCAAAAGCCGGATGACCGGCATCACCCCGACGCTTCTGCTGCGCGACGGCCAGCCCCGTGCCGCGATCGGCGGGCTCGGCGGCACGCGCATCCTCACCGCGGTGATGCACACGCTTCTGAACGTGGTGGACCTGGGCATGACTCCGGTGGAGGCGGTGGACGCGCCGCGATTTCATGCCGAGGGGCCCTGGCTGGAGTTGGAAGCCAGGCTGACGCCCGGAATGGGCGATTATCTCACCGGAAAGGGATGGAACCTGCGGCCCTCGCCGAGAGGCTATGACCGGGCATTCGCCATCGCCCATATCGCCTTGCGCCATCCCGATGGACGCTTCGCAGGCGGGTCCGATCCGCGGGGCGGCGGCGGGCTCGCGCTCGCCTGACGCGGCCGGAGCGGACAGCCCGGCTGCCGTTCGCGCCCCATTGCCCGTCCGCTCCGGTCGGAGGCCTATCCAGGAAAGTCTATTGCGGATCTCGATCGTGACCCACGCCATCGTTCGCTTCAATGCCCTGCCCCGGATTCCGCGGATGCTCGCGGCGGCCATCTGCGTTGTCGCCGGCAGCCTGCTCGCGTATGCCGCCGGCATTCCGCTGCCATGGTTGCTGGGGGCGTTGGCGGTCTCAGGCGGCCTTTCGATGTCGGGCGTAGATCTCGGCATCTCCGATAACGTGCGCAAGATCGGCCAGGTGGTCGCGGGCTTCTCGGTTGGATTGTTCTTTACGCCGGCCGTAGGCGCGCGGGCGCTGGAGCTCGGCTGGATCATGGTGCTCACCGGGTGCGCGTCGATCCTCGTTTCCGTGGTCCTATCCGTCTTCCTCGCGAAAGCGGGCGCCTGCGACCGGCGTAGCGCGTTCTTCGCCATGATGCCGGGAGGCCTGGCGGAAATGGCCGGCTTCGCGCATCAGTTCGGCGCCAACATCACCCTGGTCTCGCTGTCCCAGAGCCTGCGCGTCATCACCATCGTGCTCACTTTGCCGCCGATCCTGGCGCTGACGATCGGCAGCGGAGCGAGGGACCTGCCGCACCATGCCTCGCTGTCCTTAGGGCCGATGCTCGCCGGCCTGGCGGTTGCGGCGTGCATCGGCGCGGGGCTGAATCGGCTGCGGGTGTTCAACCCCTGGCTGCTCGGCGGCCTGATCGTCGGCATCGCCCTCGGTCTCGCATTGGAGGAGCATCTCTATGCGCCGCCCTATGCGCGTGCGTTCGCGCAGGTGGCGATCGGTGCCGCGCTTGGCGCCCGGTTCCAGTGGAGCATTCTGCGGGCGCTCGGGTTCCGCTTCCTGCCGGCCACCATCATCTCCACCATGCTTTTGATGGCGGCGAACGGTCTGTCAGCGTTGGCGATCATATCGTACCTGGATTTTCCCACGGGCGTGCTCGCGACGGCACCCGGCGGAATCGCCGAGATGTCACTCACCGCCGAGGCGCTCCATCTCGCGCCGCCGCTGGTCACGGCCTGGCAATTGGTGCGGATCATCCTCGTCGCGCTGCTGACAGGGCCGATCTTTAAAATCTATAACGGGCTGACCAAGTAGATCGCCACGTCGGGCTTTGGAAAGCCCTTCCCAGCCGCGCGCACTTTCACGGCGAGGTCGGCATAACGTCGTGCGGCAGCGATATCGAATGGCAAGACACGGTCGGCGAACAGCTCCATCACCCCGTCCAGGGCTTCGGTGAGCTGGTCTTTGCGCTTGCCTGCGGGTCCGCCTCAGGGATCCCCCTCCAGATCGATCCCGCAGACGGCGGCGACCCGCAGATGGCAAGGCATCTCTGTCTCGCCCGTCGATGCTGCCGATACTCAAAGCGCGCTGGCACGCGTCAGGCAGCCTCGTTCACCACCGGGTTGCGCAGGACACCAATCCCGCTGATCTCGACCTCCACGATATCGCCGGCCTTCATCCACAATGGCGGCGTGCGCTTCGCCCCCACGCCGCCGGGCGTTCCGGTGACGATCACGTCCCCCGGCTCAAGCGTCAGCACGGTCGAGCAATAACGGATCAGGGCGGGGATGTTGGTGATGAGCAGATCGGTGGTGGCGTGCTGCACCACCGTGCCGTTAAGGCGGGTTTCCAGCGTCAGGTGGCCCGGATCAGGGATTTCGTCGCGCGTCACCAGCCAGGGGCCGAACGCGCCGGTCCTTGCAAATGTCTTGCCGGCGCCGAACTGTGAGGTGTGCCGCTGCCAATCACGGATTGAGCCTTCATTGTAGCAGGCATAACCCGCCACCGATGCCAGCGCGTCCTGTTCGCGGATGCGGCGTCCGCCGCGTCCGATCACCAGCGCCAGTTCGCCCTCATAGTCGAACTGGTCGGATTCCAACGGCGTCACGATGGGCTGGAGATGGCCGACCTGGCTTTCCGGATAGCGCGTGAAGAAAGACGGGTTCTCGGTCACTGTGCGCCCGGTTTCCTCCACATGGTCCCGATAATTCAGTCCAATGCAGATGATCTTGCCGGGGTCGGGGATCACTGGAAGCAGGATTACATCCGCGAGCATCCAGTCAGGCGCGCTGATCTCCGCAATGCGCCGGGCATCATCCAGCGCATCGGCGGCGATGAGCTGCCGCAGGCCAGTAATGCCGCGATCCTGAAAATGCGGGCAGAGATCGACGATCCTGTCGCCCACTACGACACCGAAGCGCGCGCGACCGCCCGCCTCGAAAGATACGAGTTTCATGGGTGACCTTTCACCGTGAAGAGTACTTTGCGTCGCAGGACCCCGTCATTCCGCAGCGATGGCCGCGTCGAGCCAGGCGCAGTTGGCGGGGTTTGGCGCCCTGATCCCGCGCCGGGCGGCATCGAGGCGCATCTCGCGCAGCCGGGTGCGCTGTTCCTCGGCCATGTAGAGACGCTCGTGCCCCCACAGGCTCGGCCCGTCATGAGTCTCGAAGGGCTGCCAGGACTGTGGGTCGATGACCTGCGCGCCCCAGCCATACTCGACGAAGAATTTCGACGGCGTATGGGCGTAGAACGAAGTCATGTGGTCGTTGGTGTGTCGCCCCAGCGTGTAGGCGATGCGGCCGTCCTCAAGCTGGGCGAGGTCGTAGCCCTGGCCGACATCGTCGAGGCTGTGCAGTTCCACCATGAAGTGATGGAAGCTCTGCTTGCCTGATCCCACCATCGCGAAGCTGTGGTGCCGCCCGTTGACATGGAAAAAGTAAAGGGGAAACGGCTTCAGCCCGTAATCGGTCACGCTGAACCCCAGGATGTCCCGATAGAACGGCACCGCCTGGTCGATATTGGTCACGTTGAGCACGGCATGGCCCATGCCGTAAGGGCCGGTCTTGAAGCCCGATATGGGCCGGCCCGGCACGAACGGATCGCTGGCGATCTCCGGGGAATGAAAGATCTCCACGTGGTGCCCGTTGGGGTCGGTGAAGACGATGAGGTCGGCCACCCGCCGCTCCACCGCCAGCGCCCGCGTCCCCCGCCGCACCGCGACGCCGTGCCGGTCGAGGCGGGCCGCCATCGCCTCCAGCGCGGCATGGTCCTCGACTTCCCAGCCCAGGAAGCCGAGGCCGTCATTGTCCGCCCCCGTCACCACAAGCCGCTGCTTGCGGTCATCCATGCGGAAAGTGCGCACGGCGCCGCCGCTATCCACCGCCTGCATTCCCAGCAGGCCGGTGGCGAAGCTGCTCCAGTCGTCCACATTGCTGGATTGCACGCCGATATAGCCGAGGGCCTTGATCGTCATGGCGCATCTCCTTTGCGCGGTTCGAGGCGCGGCAGGCCTATTGCTTCTGGATGCCGCGGGCATCGATCACGCGGCTGAATTCCGTGATCTCGCGCCGGATGCGGTCGGCGAATTCGGCCCCCGTGCTGGCGGTAGCGTTGGCACCGAACTTGGCCAGTTCCTGCGCAAAGTCGTCGGACAGGACGATGGCCGTGATCTCGCGCCTCAGCCTCTCGACCACTTCGGGCGGTGCCCCCTTGCGCATGGCGAGGCCCAGCCAGGATTCATAGGCGAGGCCGGGGACGATATCGCCGGAGAAGGGCACCTTCGCCATCTCGGACGGCACCTTGCGGGATGTTACGGCGAGAGGCCGCATCGCGCCCGCTGTCATCTGCGGCAGCGCAAAGGTCATGGTGTCGATCATCATGTCCACCCGCCCGGCGAGGAAGTCGGGCAGCGCGGCGGAACTGCCGCGATAAGGCACGTGGATGAATTCCGTCCCCGTCGCCGCACTCAACCATTCCCCCAGCAGATGATGGGCGGTGCCATCGCCCACGGAATAATAGGTCAGCGTCTTCGGCTTGCTCTTGGCGGCGGCGATGATGTCCACGAAGCTGGCATAGGGTGAATCTGGCCGGACGCCGAAGACCATGCCGTAGGTCGCCGCCGTGGTGAGCCAGTCGAGATCCTCCACCGGATCGAACGGCATGCTGGCGCGCATGGCGGCGGTGACCGAATGGGCGCTGGCCAGAAGCAGCAGGCTGTACCCGTCTGCGGGCTGGCGCAGCACCTGGCTGGTGGCGAGGAAGCCACCCGCGCCAGGCCTGTTCTCCACCACCACCGGCTTGCCGAGGCGAACCGTGAGCCTCTCCGCGACGAGGCGAGCAACGATGTCGGAACTGCCGCCCGGCGCAAAGCCTACGATGATCTTCACCGGATGGGTGGGATACGGTTCCTGCGCGTAGGCGGCACCTGAGACCCCGGCCAGGGCGCACGCTGTCGAAAGGGCCGCAAACACCACCGCTCGCGCGCGGCGGACAATGTCGGACGTCCTGGTGCGCCGTTTCTCATCCCGCGGCGACTGGCTGACCTGTGAAATCATAGCGTCTCCTCCTGATTTTTTTGGTTCTGATGCCGGACCCGAGAGGTTGCCGTGTTCCTGCGCGAGCGATGCGGGCCGCTCCCCTGCGCGGCAGCGCGGGGAAGCCGCCCAGCTCGGACCTGACGGATGGCCTAGAGAACGGCACGTGCGATCTCCACAGTGCGCCGGTAATGGGCGGCAAGGGCATTCGTGGCGGCGTTCACATCTCCGGCCATAACGGCCTGGACGATCAGATCGTGCTCTGCCGCGACGTCCCGGGCCGCAGCCTCGCGCCCTTTCACTGAGAGCCGGCGATATCTTTCGCTATGAACGAAAAGCGTGCTGCGAAATCTGAGAAGCCACGGGGATCCGCAAGCATCCAGCAAGGTCAGGTGAAAACGTTCATGCGCCTCCGACCAGGCTTCATTGGTGCGGTCGGGCGCGTCCTGCTGGCGCTGGGGAATACTGGAGAGGCGCTGGTGCGAGGCAGCAATACGCTCGCGCCACTCCGCGCCTCCCCGCTCCATGGAGCGGCGCAATGCTTCGCCCTCGATCTGGATCCGGGTCTCCGTCACATCGATCAGGTCATCCAAGCTGACAGGGCTGACGCGAAACCCCTTCTGGTCCACGGACGTCACGAAATTATCCGAGAGCAGGCGGACCAGCGCTTCCCTCACCGCAGTGAGACTGACCCGCAGCCGCTCGGCGATGGCCGCCGCCCGAAGGGGCTGTCCGGCCTTCAGGTCGCCGGTGAGCACTTCCGACCGCAGGCGCACAAAGACAGCGGACGTGACACTCCGTGGCGCCTCCTCGCCCGGCCTCAGGACCTCTTCCACCCCGCGATCCGATACAAGCACACTCGCCTCCATTAATTTAATATCGATATTGCATAATGCAGATTTGTCAACGGCGATGCAGGTGCCCTCGAGGTCGAGCCGCGCATCCTGGTGCGGCTTGTCGCGTGTGACCGCGGTGATGTCCTGCACGAAGTCGAAGATGCTCTCGGGCTTGCGCCCTTCCCGGCCGAAGGACCAATGGTTCGGCTCGACGGACGCATCCGCCCCGGGCAGGACCAGCGACAGCCGCTCCGCACTGGACCGGCTCGCCTCCACAGGGATGCGGGACGTCTCCACCAGGCGCGACCGGCTATGATCGGCCCGGCCCCGCACCATGCCAAGAAGGGAAGGTGACAGACGGCATCAAGCTTCGAGGCGGCGCCAGCGATGGCCTTCGCGGCATCGCCTTTTTCTTCGCAACCAGGCCCGTCGAGCCGAAAATCGCCACGTGACGGCCCAGTTCCCGGTCGCTGTCGGTGCAGATCTCCACACCTCGATTGTGCGCATTGCACCCAGCTTGACCTGTTCGGCCTCGAGCCCGGTCGCGCCGATGGCCCCCACCGTTTCGATGCCGGAACGCCGATGGACAGCTCGGCGCATCACCAGTTCTGTCGATGCGCCTCCACGGCGGTGGAGATAATTCTTTGGCACTCGGGTCCGCGAAGCGACCCCTGGTGCGGGCTGCGATCTTCCAGGCCCGGGACGTCTCACTGCGCGTGATCCCCATGCGAAACACCTTCGGACTGATTTCCGGCTTGTGGCTCGGCATGCTGGCGGCGTTGCCGGCTTCGGCGATACCGCTTGCGCCATCCCCGGTGCCTGGCACCGCCATCGTGACCCCCGTCGCCCAGGGCTGTGGCCCGGGCTGGTGGCGCGGACCCTGGGGGCATTGTCGCGATACCCCTTATACCGGCCGCGTGCCGGGCGGCGGGTGGGTCTATGACCTGCCCCCCACCTACGGCTATTTCGGCAATGGCTGCCCGCCCGGCTATTGGCATGGCCCCTGGGGGCATTGCCGCGACACCCCCTATCACGGCCGGCTGCCCGGCGGCGGATGGCAGTGACGGAAAAAGGCCTCTCCGCCCTGAGATCCCATGACACGAAAGATCCGACCATGAACCGCAGCCTCATGGCCGCCCTGGTGGGCGCACTCGTCATCGCAGCGCCTGGCGCGCGCGCCCAGACCGCACCGGCTGCCAGCGCGCCGCCGGAGGCTCCTGCCGTGGAGCTTTACAGCGCGGCGGATGCGCAGGCCGTGCTCAATGCGCGCATTCTCGCGCTGAAGACGGTGACCGCCCTGACCCCGGAGCAAGAGAAGCTCTGGCTGCCTGTGGAAGCCGCCATCCGCGCGGTGGCGAAGCAGTCAGCCGAGCGCCGCGCCGAGCGCGCGAAGGCGCCACAGCCGGCCGATTTCGTGGACATCCTGGACCGCATCGCCGATGCCGAGGCGCTGCGGGCGCGGGACCTGAAGACCGTGACGGTTGTGTTGAAGCCTCTCGTCGCGTCTCTCACGCCGGAGCAGCAGCGGCGCATTCCCGCTTTCCTCGGCCTGCGCGAGGGCTTCGGCCTGCCCCAGCCCACCGCCGAGATCTGGCTGTTCGAGGAAGAAAACTGACGCCAAATCAATATTATCTCAACAACCCCGGTCTCAAGGAGGCTCCCATGTCCATATCCTTCCTGCATTCGAGGGGCATCGAAGCCCCGATCAAGATCCCGACCATTGGGCTCGACCTGTTCGTGCGCATGCCGCCGGCGGCGAGTTCAGGCGAATTCTGCTTTATCGAGACCATCAATGCTCCGGGCGCCGGTCCACCCCGGCATCGCCACCGCGAAGCGGAGATCTTCCGCGTCATCGAGGGCCGATATCTCTATGAGGCGGACGGCCGGCGCTTCTATGCCGAGGCCGGCGACGTGGTGAGCATTCCCGGCGGGGTCGAGCACGGCTTCTGCAACGTCACTGACAAGCCCGCACGCCAATACATCCTGATGACCCCAGCGCTCGATGCGGCGGCCTTCTTCACCGAGCTCGCCGGCGTGATGCACGACGGCATCCCCGACCAAGCTGCGCTCAATGCCTTCGGGCTGAAGTGGCACGTGGAGTTTCTCGGTCCGCCGGTAAGCAAAAACGACCAGCCCACGGACTGAAGCAGGAACAGCCCGCCCTTCCAGTCGACCCAAACCACGGTCCGCGGCGCGGGCCGAGCCATGAGACACTCAGGAGGACATCGTGACGGATCGCGTTCTCATCGTCGGCGCGGGACCGGTCGGACTGACCATGGCCCTGGAGCTGGCGCGCTATGGCGTGCAGGTCCGTATCATCGACAAGATCCCGGATGCGGAGCACACGTCGCGCGCGGTCGCGGTGTGGCCGCGCACGCTGGAGCTTCTGGATCGGTCCGGCGCGGCGGCGGATCTGATTCCTCTGGGGAACAAGGTCACCGTCGCCAACCTCTTGTCGGGTGGCCGGCGCGTGGCGGCGTTGTCTCTCGATCAGGTGCCCTCGCCCTATCCCTTCGTGCTCATGGTACCGCAATACGACACCGAATCCGTGCTGCGGCGTCATCTCGCGGCCCACGGGGCCACGCCTGACCTTGGCACCGAGCTGCTGGCTTTCGAACAGGATGCGGACGGCGTCTCGGCCCGCCTGCGCGGCAGCGATGGTACCGAGAGCACCGAGCGCTTCGCCTTTCTGGTCGCCTGCGACGGGGCGCACAGCGTGGTGCGCCATCGCCTCGGCCTCGACTTCAAGGGCGACACCATGGGCCTCGACTGGACCCAGGGCGACTTTCACTTGAGCGGATATCCCTTCCCGTCTTCGCAGATGTCCATCTTCTGTCACGAGGACGGGCCGATGCTGTTCTTCCCCATGGGGCCCGATCGCGCCCGCATCATCACCAGCCTCGGCCCGACGACCGGAAAGCCAGCGGTGCCGCTGGACCAGGACGCTTTCCAGAAGGTGCTCGATGTTCGCGGCCCCGGGGGTATCACGCTCACCGGGACGGTCTGGATCAGCGCCTTCCACATCAACGAGCGGCAGGTGGACACCTATCGGAGAGGACGGGCTTTCCTCGCCGGCGACGCGGCCCACATTCACAGCCCGGCCGGCGGGCAAGGAATGAATACCGGCATGCAGGATGCCATGAACCTCGCCTGGAAGCTGGCCCTGGTGACCCGCGGCATCGCCGACGCGCCCGCGCTCCTGGACAGCTATGACCCCGAGCGCCGCCCGGTGGGCGCGCAGGTGATCGCCGCGTCCGGGCGGATGACCCGGATGGCGACGCTGGCCAACCCGATCCTGGAGCATCTGCGCGACGTGGCCGTTCATCTCCTGCTGGGCCTTGCACCGGTGCAGCGGGCCATGACCGGGCTGATGGCGGAAGTCTCAATCGGCTATCTCCATAGCCCCCTCAACGGCCCGTCCCGAGGCGATGCGCCGGCAGGGTCGCGGGTGCGGCCGGTAGTGGGCGAGGTGCCCTTCGGCGCGGGCGACACGCCGCTGTTCGCCGCGTGCGGCGGTGCAGGCGCGGCCGAACTCGCCTCCCGCTTTCCCCAGCTCGTGACGGCGCGGCGGTGTCCGTCCGATGGCGAACCTCTCCTCTCGCTGGTCCGGCCGGACGGCTACCTCGCGGCCGAGGTGCAGGATGCGGACTGGCAGGCCCTCGTCCCCTATCTGCACCAGATCGGGGCCGAACGCTGACCGCTCGTTGCTTAAGACAGATCCCGAACGGTCGTGGCGGTCGGAATGACAGCCCGCCGCACAAATGAAGGAATCGCAATGCCTCGCTTCCTGGATGCCGAAGAACTTGATCTGCTGGCAATCGGCGCTTGGATTCTCGGGACCGGGGGTGGCGGATCGCCCTATGCCTCCCACCTCGTCGCCCGGCACTTCTACGAGGACGGCGGCCGCATCGCGCTTCTGGATCCGGATGAACTGGCGGATGATGACGTTGTGGCCGTGGTCTCGACCATGGGTGCGCCGTTGGTGTTCCAGGAGCGGATGACCGATGCCGCCTTCGCCTTGAAGCCGGTGCGGGTCATGGAGGCCTTCCGGGGCAGGCCGTTCCGGGCCGTGATGACAGTGGAGATCGGCGGCTGCAACGCGTTCCAGCCGCTGCTCGTCGCCGCCGCATCGGGCCTGCCGGTGGTGGATGCGGACGCCATGGGCCGGGCCTACCCCGAGGCCCAGATGCAGACCTTCTCGATTGCGGGACTGGGGATGGTCCCGCACGTCGTCTCCGACATCCGCGACAATGACGTGATCATCCCCACCGCATCCGGCTGGCATGAAATGGAGCGCGTGCGGCGCAGGGTCTGCACGGAATATGGATCGGTCGCCACCACATGCCAGGCGCCGCGCACGGGGGCGGAGGTGAAGCGTCACGCGGTCCTGCGCAGCCTCTCGCAGGCCATCGCGCTCGGCCGCGAGGTGCGCCGCGCGAAGATGGCCCATGAGGACCCCGTCGAGGCGACCGTGGCCGCGGGCGGCGGCAAGCGGCTGTTCACGGGCAAGGTGATGGATGTTCAACGGCACACGACCGAGGGCTTCCTGCGCGGATCCCTCAACCTCGCGGGCCTGGGCGAGGATGCCGGCGCGTCCTTCGACATCGCCTTTCAGAACGAGTTCACCATCGGCCGGCGCGACGGCGCGGTGATCGTCACGACGCCCGACCTGATCTGCGTGCTCGACAGCATCTCGGGCGAGGCCATCGGCACGGAGAGCCTGCGCTACGGCCAGCGGGTCACGGTGATCGCCCTGCCGTCGCAGCCGATCCATCGGAGCGCGGAGGGGCTGCGCCACGTCGGTCCGCGCGCCTTCGGCCACGACGTCGAATTTCGCAGCGTCTTTGGGGAGGAGCTGGCATGAGCCGCATTGGAATCGATGTCGGCGGCACCAATACCGATGCTGTCCTGCTCGAGGGCGGCACGGTGCTCGCCGCGCTGAAGCGGCCGACCACCGTCGATGTCGCGGACGGCGTGCGCCAGGCGCTGGTTGATCTGGTCGCCGCGGCCGCCGGCCATCCGGCCCTGGGGAGGATCGAAGGGGTGATGATCGGCACCACGCATTTCACCAATGCCGTGGTGGAGCGCCGCCATCTGGATCGCGTCGCGGCGCTGCGCATCGGCCTGCCCGCCAATGCCGGCCTGCCGCCCTTCATCGGCTGGCCGAAGGACCTTGCGGCAGCGGTGCGGGGAAGCATCCACATGGTGGCTGGCGGTCACGAATATGACGGGCGGGCCCTGGTGCCGCTGGATCGTGCCGCCGTGCGGCGCGAGGCGCAGCGCATCGCCGACAGCGGCGTCCGCTCGGTCGCCATCACCAGCGTGTTCTCGCCGCTGACCGACGAATGCGAGCGCGAGGCTGCGGAGATCGTGCGGGAGGTGGTACCCGCGGCACGCATCACACTCTCCCACGAGATCGGACAGATCGGCCTGCTCGAACGGGAGAATGCGGCGCTGCTGAATGCCGGGCTGCAAGCCCTCGCGCAGCGCACCACGGCCGCTTTCGTGCGGGCGCTGCGGGACAGCGGTATCGCGGCGCCGCTCTATCTCACGCAGAATGACGGCACCATCGTGCAGGCGGCGGTGGCGGAACGCCATCCCGTCTATTGCTTCGCATCGGGCCCCACAAACAGTATGCGCGGCGCGGCCTTCCTCTCCGGCCTCGCGGACGCGCTGGTGGTGGATGTGGGCGGCACGACCACCGACGTGGGCTGCCTGAAGGGCGGGTTTCCGCGCCAAGCCAATGCGACGGTCGAAATCGGTGGGGTGCGCACGCTGTTTCGCATGCCGGACCTGATCTCCATCGGCCTCGGTGGCGGCACTGAAATTGCCGATGACGGGCGCCGGATCGGTCCGGGCAGCGTCGGCTTCCGGCTGCCGGAAAAGGCGCTGTGCTTTGGCGGCGGCACGCTGACCGCCACGGACATCGCCGTCGCGGCGGGACGGATCGCACTTGGAGATCCGGGACTGGTGCGCAGGCTTCCCGGTCCTCTGGTGGCGGACAGCCTCCGGCACATGGAAGGCATGGTTGCGGAGGTGGTGGACCGGATGAAGACCGATGCGGCGCCTATCCCCCTCATCGCGGTGGGCGGCGGCAGCTTTCTGGTGCCCGATAAGATGGATGGCGTCTCGCAGGTGGTACGTATCGAGCACCATGCCGTGGCCAATGCCGTGGGCGCCGCCATCGCCCAAGTGAGCGGCGAGGTGGACCGCATCTTCTCCGGTGTCGAGCGCGATGTGGCGCTCGACGAAGCGCGCCGGGAGGCGACGCGGCGGGCGATCGAGGCCGGCGCTGAAGCGAGCAGCGTGCAGACGCTCGACGTGGAGGACATTCCGATCGCCTATTTGCCCGGCAATGCGCGGCGCGTCCGCGTGCGTGTCGTCGGGGAGATCGCGCGGCTCGCCGCAGAGGGCGCACGTTTGTGATGGTAGGCATATGGCGGCGCCTTGCACTGCCATCCGGTGCAGCGGCCGTGTGGCTTCATTGCACCGAACTCCGCGGGGACAAGAATGCTCAATGATCTCAACGAAGAGACGTCCCAGGGACCGCTCGGGCGCGAAAGGCGCGTCTATCGGGAAGCCTCGCCGACAGAATTGATCTACATCGCTGCGCGCATGATCGTGGTGAGCCGCAGCAGCCTCTCGGGGATGGTCGGCAGGGCGCAGTTCGAGGCGGCGGTCGCCCACCTTGAAGCCCGATACGGAATCCTGCGCTCGGTGGTCGAGGACGGGCAGTTCGTGGAGCGGTCCGATGACCGTTCGGCGGTCGAGAGCTGGTTGCCCGCCGATGGCTGCTCCGCCGAGGCCATGTACGCGCAGTTGTTGAACGCCGACCTCGATACTGGGAAGACCCTCTATGCCATCCACGTCATCGCCGCCGATGACGCGATCGACGTCTTCATGCTCACGTCCCATGCGATCACCGATGCGACATCGCTGATCGAGCTGCATTCCTGTCTTGCCCATATGTGCGACTGCGTCGTGCGCGGGGAGGCGCCGGCGCTCCGCGCGCAGCCGTTCCCGACCCCGGTCGACGACGCGGTGAGCCGCAGCTTGGCGGCGCTTGGCACGGATGCGCCGTCGTCTTCCTATTGCGGTGGGTTCGCCGAGATTCCCATGCCCGGACCCCATGATAGCGGCCCTGTGACCCATCGCCTCGAACGCGTCCTGATCGGGGCGGAAACGCTGCATCGGATCAAGCAGGCGAGCCACGCCACCGGCTCTTCGGTGCACGCGCTCCTGTTGGCCGCGCTCGCTCTCGCCATACGTGACGTGGCGGAGGGACACCCGCGTCAGATTCTGATGAGATCATCGGTGGACATGCGCCGGCGGCTCGAGCCCCACGTTTCACCCGAACTGGTGTTCACGGCCATCACCGGGCACATCACGCCCGTCCCCGACCTCGACCGGCCCATGGTCGAAATCGCCCGGTTGATCTTTGACGATATCCATCAGGGGCTGGCGAACGGCAGCATCTTTCACGACTACATCAATTATCCCAGGGCGTTCGGCAGCGCTCAGCAGTCGCCGGTCGCCATCAATGTTTCCGACATCCAGACGGTGCAGTTTCATTGGCCGGTCGAGCGCCTGGCAGTAACCGGTTTCGAGTATGCATTGGGCTGGATGAAGAAATTTCCGAACGCCTCGGTGTCGGTCTACGACGGTCAGCTGATCGCCAACATCGTCTATGTGGAAGAGTTCGCCTCTCCGGCAACAATCCGGGCCATCTCGGGCGGCTTCGTCAGGAGGCTCGCTTCGGTTTGCGGACAATAAGCCTGCGCCCACGCGCGCGGCGCGGCTGCGGGCGATAAAGTTCCCTTTGCGATGAGCGGGACGGGACGGGGCGTCCAGACCTGGGCGCGCAGGCGCTGCGGGATCTGATCGACCGGGACGTCGGGTGCGGCGCCTTCCCGGTGCGCCTGCATCGCAACCGCGAGGGCTGCGGAGATCTGCTCGTCCAGGATCGAGGCATGCGGCGGCAGCAATCCGTGCAGATGGAACGCGTCGCGCTCTTCCTCGGACAAGGCTGCCCTTGTTGAGCCGGGGATCGGCCAGCAGTTCGTATCCGCTCTGCCTTGCAGATGAACGCGGCGGTCGCATCAGACGGGAAGATCGCTTCTCGCCTCGCCCGCCCGAGCGAGCTCGATGTAGGTGTCCGGTCCGTAATGCAGGGTGTTGCGGGCGTAATAGGGGGGCACCTGCATGTCGAATTGCGCGTGCCCGTGGCTGACATCGCTGCGCAGGAGGTCGGTGCGGCTGGCGATGTCGAGGCGCAGCCGCTCGCCCGGCTTCAGCACCACGGGCTGCGGTGTCAGGCTGAAACGAAGCGTCACCGGCACGCCCGGCACCAGCGGCTCCGGCGTGTCGATGTCGATGGCGATCTCGGTTGCGGTGCAGCGCGCGGTGTCGATCCTGCGGCAGGCGGGGCGGATCGCGCCCATGGACAGGATCTGGTAGGCGCCATCGGCCGAGACGAGGCCGGTGCGGGCCACCACGTAGGAATCGATCTCGTTCGAGCTGAAGGAGAGGCTCAAAGTCACGGGCCCGGTCAACTCCGTCTCTTCCTCCACCGGCAGTTCAAAGGTGAGGCGCTGGTTTTCCACCTCGTCGAAACCCGCCGTCACGATGGCGCCGAGCGGCACCGCCGCCCATCGGTTCGTCCCGCCTTTGCCCGGCGCGCGGTCGAGGCGATGGGTTGCGGCGTCGGCGCCATTGGAGGCCGGGTAGAGGCGCAGTGCCGTGCTGCCGGGCAGCGGCCAGTCCGGCGCGCTGCGATAGTCCTTGGCGCCTTCGGCCCAGTAGCGCACCCGCGGCTGCGCAGCATAGCCGTTGTCCGCGCCGTAGACGAGATGATCGAAGAAGGCGAGCGCCTCGATCTGCCAGGCATAGACCGGCAGGTCATAGGCCGCAGGGCCGACAATCAGCCAGCGCCGATCCTTCGGCGTGCCGGCATTCTCGAACAGATCGTAGGCGCCGAACTGGTGCAGGTTGAGGTAGCCGGCATTCTGGACGACGACGAACGGCACCTTGATATCCCCCAGCGCACCCGACGGCCCCGCCGGTAGGACGCTGGTCGCCCGGGTCTTGCCGTCGAGCATGAGGCCGGCGAACAGCCGACGCGTTGCAGGGGTCGGCGTCATCCGCCGAAATCCCTTCATGATCCGCGCCATGCGCTTCTTCAGTTGCGGCCACCACAGGTGCTTCAGGGCTGAGTTGGTGATGTGGCTCACCACCGCGCGCAGCAGCGGCGGCAGGTGCAGCCGGAATTGCAGGGGCGTGAAGTTCGCCCCCATCCAGAGCGCGAAGAAATCCGGCTGGGGTACGCCGCCGAACATGGCGATGTGGCGGAAATAGTCCGTACACATCTCGTTGGTGAAGAAACCCTTCAGCGCGGACGGCGACAAGCGCGCCACCTGCGGCTGGGTCAGCCCGTAATATGAGGTGCCGAACAGCACCACCTGTCCGTCGCACCAGGGCTGCGCGGCGGTCCATTGGATCACTTTGGCGTGGTCTTCGACGTCCGTGTCGTTGAGATAGACGGCGTCGGCTCCACCCGAGCGGCCCATGCCGCGCCGGGTCACGATGACATGCACATAGCCGCGATCGGTGAAGATCGGCGGGCTCCCGGTCTCGTTATTGCCCGCAGGCACGCCGGCAGCCTGCAATTCCTTGGAATAGGCCGCGAAGCAGATGACTGCGGGAAAGCGGCCGGGCGGCTTCGGCACATAGACATCGGCCGCAAGCGCGACGGCGGGCGCGACCTCGATCATCTGGTCTGCGAGGACGCGGCAGCCGAGCCCCGACTTTGCGGCGGGGCCGGGCGTCCAGCCGGCGAGTTGCGCGCCGAACAGACCGCCCTTCGGCGCGATCAGATTGTCCCAGAATCCGGGCTTCCCGTCTTTGGCCGTCATTTTCCTTCTCCCTCCCCGATCCCAGGCTGGCCGCGCCAGGTCGTGGCGCGGGGCAGCCTACAATTGCGAGATGTCGAGGCCGATCTTCTTCTGCGCCGCCAGCCGCATCTCGCGCACCACCCATTTCTGCGTGTCGTTCGGGATAAAGAAGCCCCCGATGCCGGACGAAAAGAGCAGGTCGAAGACGCGCTCCGTCACCTGGCCAAGCGCCTGCTCCAGGTCCGCTCCCGCCTCGGGCTTGGGCGGAACCATGATGATGATGGTGTCTTCCGCCTGCTCGATGATCTCGATCTTGAAATCCGGACCCGGCGTGTAGCCGAACTCTTCGCAGACCACCCCGACAGGATCGGCAATGAGCTTCGCGCGATAGTCGGGATCGGTGGCGATGCGCTCGTAATTCTTCTCGACGAAATCGGCATTGCTCATGGCTGATCTCCCCCGGTGCGGGCCGCATTGCGCAGGGCCAGCAGCTTGAATTTGGCAGCGACGGGCACGAGCCAGATGAAAAGCCCCTGGCTGGACCACAGATCCATCTGGTTGAGCGGCGCCGTCGGTGGCGGCGCGTTGGGCGTGCGGGCGGGCGGGATGGTGAAGTAGACCCGGTCGCGCCGCTGCACCACGATCTTCACCTTGACGCCCGCCGGCACCTCGACGCCCATGGATCCGAGCGCCGCGACGGGATCGCTCTCCACTTGCGCGGCGAACCCGTCGTCGCTCCAGACGCGTTTCGTCAGCTCTCGTTCGAAATCCCCCGACATGAGCGTTCCTCCATTCTGCTTGGGTTGGCTCCACCGGGGCAAAGGCGACCCGGGGCGGTGGCGGCGATGCTCACGGCTCGCGATCGATGATCAAGAAGCTCGGGCCTTGATGGGCGAGCGCGCGGGAAAGAACGTCGCCGACCCCCTGAAGGTCGTCGATCGTCTCGACGCGCGCGCCGAAGCCCTCGGCGATCTTGCGCATGTCCACGTTCGGATCGGTGAAATCCAGGCCGACGAAATGTGTGGTCGCGATGGTGGTTCCCATCACATTGCACCACAGGTCTTTCAACAGCCGGTATTCGTTGTTCACGAAGCAGATGAAGATGGACGGGATGGAATATTTCGCCGCCGTCCACAGGGCGTGGATCGAGAACAGGCTGCCGCCGTCGCCCACGAAGCAGGCGGCGTGCTTGCCGCTCGCCAGCCCGATGCCGACGCCGAGCGGCATGGCCCAGCCCAGTCCGCCGCCGCGGGGCGAGAAATGGACGTTCCGGAAGCCGAGGCGCACCGCCATATCCTGCACGATGGCGTCCTCGGAGGAGCCTTCCGTGATGATGTGGGTTCCCGGATCGAGATGGCGCAACACGGCGAGGATCAGCGCATCGCTCGCCCGCGCGCCGGACGCGGGATATTTGGCGTCGAGCGCCGCCTCGTCGACCGCACGCGGGACCGCAGGCTGGGTCTCCCCCCCCAGCGCCGCCGCCAGTGCATCCAGCGTCGCATGGATGTCGCCCAGCACCGCCATGTCGCAGGGAAAATCGAAGCCGAGCTGGCTGGCCGCCGGCGCGATCTGGATCACCTGCAAGTCCGGCGGCAGCGCCTGGAGGCCGTCATAGGTGAAGCTGTCCACCTTCTCGCCGACCAGCAGCATGGTGTGGTAGCGGCCCAACGTCTGGTTGATCGCCGTCGTGGTCGGCGGAAGCTGGCCGCGAAAGTTGGGATGCAGGGGATCGACCGTGCCCTGCACGTGGAAGGGGGCGGCATAGATGTCGGCGCCGAGCGCGCTCGCGATGCGGCTGACGGCGTCGATGCCGTGCGCCGCGCCCACCGCATAATCGGCGACGATGGCGAGCTTGCCTGCCGGCACCACCTTGAGCGCGCCCGCGACCTCGCCGATGGCGCGCGGCACCGCATCCTCAATGATGCGGGTCTTCTTGAACGCCGTATGCGCGGTCTCCTCCAGCATGAAGTTCATCGGAATGGAGAGGAACACCGGACCGGTCGGCTGGAGCCGCGCATGCAGGTAGCCGCGCTGCAGGGCGATGGCGAGATCGTCCGTGCGCGTCACCTCGTAAGCGTATTTGGTGGCGGTCTCCGCCAGCTGGACATTGGGCGCGCCCAGCACCGGATTGTGGATGAGGAAACGGGAATCCTGCTGCCCGTTGATCACAAGCAGCGGCACCCCCGACATGAGCGCGTTGCGCATATTGAACATGCCGTTGGCGAGGCCCGGATAGGTGTGCAGGCTGACGATGCCCGGCTTTCCGGTGATCAGCGCATAGCCCGCCGCGATGCCGACCGCGCTCGATTCATGCAGCGACAAAACATAGGTGGCCTTCGACGCGGCCACTGCCGCCAGGAAGGTGGTCTCCGTCGTCCCCGGATTGCCGAAGACGAAGGGAATATCATACGTCTCAAGGAAATCCTGGATAAGCTCGCCACCGGTCCGGGTCGTCATCGTTTCCTCCAAGAAGAGCATGCTGTTTATTGTGGGAATACGCTCTGCGTGGGGCGCCGTCATCTTCAGCCCTCGCAGTGCAGCTCGGACCTTCCCGGTGCTTGTCCGCGCGGCATCCAATGGGCGCATTTCGTGGTGCGCCCGATCCCCGGATTGAACGCGTTGCAGGGATCGAGCGCTTTGAAATGGTCGACCATCGCGGGCTTCGCGAAATAGAGATGCCCCACATTGTGCTCGGCGGGATATTCGGCGCCACGGCCATCGAGCCGCTTCCACATCGCGTGCTCGATCTCCGCGCAATTGCTGCCCTTCGCCACGATGTAGTCCTGGTGGAAGACGTGGCAGAAGAAGTGCCCGCAATACAGCTTGCGGATCAGATGCTTCTCGATCTCCACCGGCAACGTCTCGAACCAGTTCTCGTCATTGCGGCGCAGCGCGATGTCCAGCGCCACGATGTCCTCAACCTCCCCGTCGTGCACCGCGCGATAGCGGATCGCGGCGCCGGCGGCGGCGAAGCGATGCAGGAAAGCCTTGTCGCCCTCGTCGGGCGTGCATTCGAAGTAATCTCCCGTCTTCGTAGGAAAGAGCGAGGTCAGATAGGCGCGCGCTTCTGCAATCCCCTCATCCCCCATCTTCAATAGCAGATAATGCTCGAAGCGATCGCGATAGTCGGTCATGCGCTCGGGCAGATGCTTCGGGAAGAGGTGACTCAAGGCTTGCAGCAGCTTGGCGCTGAGATTCTTCGGCAGGAATATGAAGCGCCGGCACAGATTGTCGAATGCCGCCTGGAGGGCGAACAGCCGCGGGATCATGTCGGTGCCGAGGTAATTTATCACCAGGAAGGTGTCCTTGCCGTAGACCTCTGCGCAAGTGAAGGAGTCCCGGTGCATGTACTCGCCTTCGATGGGCAGCGTCTTGAATCTCTGGAGAATGTGGCGGCGAATGGCTTCGAGTTCCCCGGTGTCGTTCGAGCCGATGTAGAAGACGACCTGTTCCTTCTCCTTCGGAAAAGTGTCGAGCCGCACGGCCATGAGCATCACCTTACCGGCGCTGCCGGAGGCCTCGAACAGACGGCGCGGATCGGCATTGAAGCGGGCGGGAGTCGGCGCCGCAATATCGCGCACATGGTCCGCATACTCATGGTCGGAAGCGGCGCGGGCGGGGTCGTTGAAGATGTCGGCGGCGGTGAAGTCGCCGCTCTCTACGCGCTGAAGGATCGTCTCGGGGTCGTTGCCAAGCGCGATGCCCAGGTGATTGACGAGATGCAGCCCGCCCGCCTCATCCAGCCGCGCGAACAAAGCGAGTTGGGTGAAGGCCGGGCCGCGATGGATTAGGGCGCCGCCGGAATTGTTGCAGACGCCTCCGAACACCGATGCGCCGATGCAGGACGATCCAATAACGGAGTGCGGCGCGCGGCCGATCTTCTCCAGCGCCTTCTCCAGGTGAAACAAGGTCGTGCCGGGCAGGCACACGACCTGCGTGCCGTCATTGATCAGGTGAAGGCCTTCGATGCGCATGGTGTTGATGAGCACCACGCCGCGGTCGTAATCGTCCCCGTCTGGGGTGGAGCCGCCGGTCACGCCCGTATTGGCCGACTGCATGATCACGATCTTGTCCGCGGCGATGCAGGCCTTGAGGACGCGCCACTGCTCGACCAGGGATCCCGGCCGCACCACGGCGACCACCGGGCCGCTGCCGAACCTTATCCCGGTGCGAAAGCGGCGCGTGGCCTCGGGGCTCGTCAGGACATGCGGCCGACCGACGATCTCCTGCAGGACCGTGACGAGGTGCGCTTCATCTGTGATCGTCTTTCGTCCGGCAGCGTCGCGCATCGGGACGGCCAAGTCGAGAAATGCAGCGTCCATGGCGACAGCTCTCCCTAACGTCACCTCTGGCTATCGGCCTCATTCGGCCAACGGCCTGCCCCGGTGATCGCCCCTGAACCAGATTCGTCGGTTGCTGATGGTCGCCCGCCGCGGGCTTGATGAGACGTCAGCCTATCGCAACGGCATTGGGCGGCACATCAACAGAAGTGGTGAGGTGCCCAGATTGTAGTCCTAACTGAAAAAAGAGGGGCGGATCAGGTCGAGCCACTTCATCAGCATCCCGGTAGGTCAGGATGCGTTGAACGGGCTGAGATTTTCTGCCATCTTCCGGCTACTTTCGGGACTGCCCAAGCGTGAAAGACACGGAGCGCGAACTCGCCGACTGCGTCGGCGCCATCTATCAGGCTGGGGCCGGAGACGGCAGTTGGTTCGACGTTGGCGAACGCATCTGCCGGATTATGGATGCCAGGCGCGCCCTTCTGAATCTCGGCGGCCCCGGGGGACCTCGCAACTTGCTGATGCCTGCCGACGGCAGCGAGACCGCATATTCCGACTATTTCCATGCCAGAGACCCCTATGCCGCAAAGGCCCGCTATGACTTTGCGACAGCGCGAGCCTATCACCTCGGCAACGCGAAGCTCGGGGCCGAGCTGGTCGCCGAAACCGAACTCCTCCGCAGCGAATATTACTTCGACTTCGCTCGGCATCACGAGCGTCGACACGTGATCGGCGGCATGGCCGGCCTTACGGAGGCGACGCCGATCTTGGTGTCCCGGGGCGACGACACGGGCGCATTCGACGAAACCCATGTCCGCCTGCTTAAGACCCTGATGCCGCACGTCCAGCGCGCCATCGAGCTGCGCGCACGGCTGGGGCGGGAGGACGAGGCCGCCGCCCTGACGCGCGCCGCCCTGGACGCGCTTCCCGTAGGCGTGGGGGTCGTCGATGCGGGGTTGAAGATCCGCTTCGTCAACGATCTCGCCCGCAGGTACTTGGCCGGTCCCGATTCCGGCCTCTTCTCCATGCGCTCGGGCCCTTATGCCGGCAGCGGCGTATACCTCGCCGCCATGTCCCGCGAAGAGGCCGGCGTGCTCCGCAAACTCGTTGCCTCCGCCACATCGGGAGGCGCTGGGGGCGCGACGCGTGTCACCTCGCGCAATGGCGCCATCGCGGCGCTGACGGTCGCACCGGCGCCGCTGGGCCTCGCCAATGACGTGAGAGGTCGGGACGAAGGCGATGGCAGGGACCCTTTGGCTCTCATCCTCCTGCGGCCGCTCAACCGCAAGGCGGTGCCGCAGGCGGACATGCTGTGCGAGATGTTCGGCTTCAGCCGGGCCGAAGCGGAGGTCGCTCTCGCTCTCACCGGCGGCGCCAGCGCCGAGGATGTGGCGCGGGGACGCGGGGTCTCGCTCATGACCGTCCGCAGCCAGATCCGCTCGATCCTGGGCAAGTCGGAAGCGGAGAACCTGCGGGACTTCGAGCGCACCATGGCGACCCTCGGCGCACTTGTGCCGCAGCAGCGCTGAAGGTGGTTCGGCCGGCCCGCTGGTCGGCTCGCGTCCCGCATAGACAGTTCTGACGATGAGGCGGCGGGCCGGGCTGGCTAGGCTGCCGTCAATCGAACCGGGACTGGATGCGCGCCATGCAACAGCACGTCACGCCTGCGCCACACCGGCGCATGATCGTCGGGATCAGCTGCGCCACGGGGATCATCTACGGACTGCGCATCCTGGAAGTGCTCGGGCGCGCACTCGATCTGTACGACCTCGACACAGGCCTGTTCAATCGATGGAGCTGCGGCCCGGAAGCGGCCACGCGCGTCGCGGGCACCAGGGGAGACGCCTGATGCCGCTCACCGACCTGCGCCTTTATATCGAGGTTCTGCGCGCCCTTGGGGAAATCCAGGAGATCGACGCGCCGGTCTCCCTCGATCTGGAGCTCGGCGCCATCATCCGGCGCTGCATCGAGACCGGGGCGCCGGCGCCTTTGTTCAACACCTTCTCGGACCACCCCGGGGGGTTCCGCATCCTCGGTGCTCCGGGCGGGACCAGCGCACGGCCCGGCATGGAGCTTGTTCGCGTTGCCGTCGCGCTGGAGCTGCCGCCGACCACGGGCGGTCTTGCAATCGCCGAGGCCATTGCCGCGAGCCTCGACAGGCTGGCCATCGACCCTGTGGTCGTGGACGATGCCCCGGTCTTCGAGAACACCGTCACCGGCGCCGCGGTGGACCTCACCGCGCTTCCCGTGCCGCTGCTGCACGATGGGGACGGCGGGCGCTATCTCAACACCTTCGGCTGCATCGTCGCCCGCACGCCGGACGGAACCTGGACCAACTGGTCGATCGCTCGAATGATGGTGGTCGACGGCAAGCGTCTCTCGGGGATCGTGGCGCCGGAGCAGCACCTCGGCATCGTGGCGCAACCCTGGGCGCACAGGGGCAAGCCGATGCCGTTCGCGCTGGCGCTTGGGGTCGAACCCGCCATTCCCTTCATTTGCGGCATGCCGCTGCCCGCCCAAGTCGACGAGAGCGGGCGCCTCGGCGCGCTGCTTGGGCGAGCGATCAGGACCGTGCCGTGCAGGACGGTGGACCTCGACGCCCCCGCGAGCGCGGAGATCCTGATCGAAGGGCATCTTCATCTCGACGAATTGGTCGAGGAGGGCCCCATGGGCGAGTTCGCCGGCTACATCCCTCTCGATGCGCAGATGCGCCGGCCCACCTATCGGGTCTCCGCCATCAGCCATCGCGACAACGCCATCCTGCCGGTCGTCGTCGCCGGCGAGCCGGTGGAAGAGAACCACACCGCCTGGGGCCTGCCCAGCTCGGCACGGCTTCTGTACGAGCTGCGCAAGGCCGGCATTCCGGCCACCACGGCCTGGATTCCCTTGCAGTCGGCTCTGCACTGGCTGGTGGTCACGCTTCCCCGTCACTGGCGCCGTCGCAGCGGCGTCGGGGAGAGCGAGGCGCTCTGCCGGCGCATCGGGCAGACGGTCTTCGCGAGCAAGGCGGGGGCCCTGATCCCCAAGGTGATCGTCCTGAACGACGACGTGGACCCCACCGATGTGAAGGAGCTCGTATGGGCCTTCGCGACGCGCTGCCATCCCCTTCTCGGTCATGCGGTTTTCAACGACATCGAGGCCGCGCCTCTGCTCGCCTATCTACCCAGGAGCGAGAAGGGTTCCGGCCATACCGGCAAGATCGTTTACAACTGCCTTGCCCCGGACGAATGGGGCGAAGCCCTGCCGATGCGGGCTTCGTTCCGCCACGGCTATCCGGCGGAGGTCGTCGACCGTGTGCGTCGGCGCTGGAGCGAGTACGGCTTCAGCTAAGCGTTTCCCACCACCCCACCCACGGACCCGGACAGCCGAGCATCGACTGGCGGCCGGGAGAGAGGAAATCATGTCCGATCCATTCGAATCCACCCGTCCGGCCGAGATCGCCCCCTTCGTCGGAAAGCACATCATCTACACCTATGCCAATGGCTGGCAGTACGAGATGTATTTCAAGAACGAGCGCACCATCGACTACCGCGTGCATGGCGGCATGGTGGGCGGGCGCTGGGTCAAGGGTCAGGAAGTCCATATCGTCCGCCTCGCCGACGGCGTGTACAAGGTCTCGTGGAATGAGCCGACCGGCACCTGCGTCAGCGTCGCCTACAATCTCAATGAAAACCTCGCCCACGGCGCCACCTTCTTCCCCCGCTGGATTGAGCTGGAGCCCAAGAAGATCATCGGATTCCAGAACGAGAAGATCGACCTGATGCGCCAGTACCGGGACGCCGGGCCGACCTATCCCACCCTTCTCATCGACGAATTTGCAAAGATCACCTTCGTGGAGGATTGCGGCCGAGACGACGAAAGCGTGATTGCCTGCGCCCCCGAGGATCTGCCTGTGGGCTATGCCACCCGCCGCAATGTCGGCTGATGGGCGCTGATGGCCGGACGCCAAATGGAGGTTCGAGCGTGGTTGTCCGCGACCTTAATCGTCGTCAAGCCGCGATGCTCGGCGTAGCCTTTGCCGCGACATGGCGCGCTCCGGCGGAAGCACAGAAGAGATCCCCAATGCTCTATCCGGGCGAAGAATTGACCGAGGCGGGCGGCTATCCGGCTCTGGTGCGGTTCGAACCGGGGCGGCCGGAGCTTCCGGTCGTGGTGTTCGTCACAGGAGGAGGCGTGCTCGGTCGCGTCGCCTACGGACCGCCCGGGGGAAGGGCCGCCGATTTCCTTTGTCATTGGCTGCATGAGGAAGGCTTCCCGTCGCTGGTCCTGTCCTATCCGATCGACAACAGGGGGGCGTTCGACGCCGCATTCCCGCGATTTTCGATCACCGACTGGGCGGAACAGAGCGCCGAGATCATCGCCCGCTACATGGACCGCAATGGCCTGCCGGCGAACGCCATCGTGCTCGGCTGGAGCATGGCGGGGCGAGTTGCCGAGCCGCTTCATGCCGCGTTGCGACGAAAGGGAAAGGGCATCGAACTCTTCGTCGCGATGGCGGCCGCGTCGGCACTTCCCCATACCCTGCCCGGCCTCGACCACCTGAAGCCGGCCGCAAGCGGCCTCGCTGGGGTCAAGGGGGCCTACCTCGACTGGTTGCTCCACTGTCTTGCGGATCAGAACGCGGCTGCCGGCCACGTGGTGCTCGATGCCGACGAATTCACACGCGACATGACCGGCGATTTTCCGGTCGGGCTGGCAGCATCGGCCATGCGCTATAGAGACGGAGCTTTCGTTCCCGACCCGGCCGGAGACGCGCTCGAGGTCGGCACCGCGCAGTATCGCGCCTTTCCGACGCTCGCTTTAATGACGCACGCCTCTGCGATCGATGCCCGGCACGCTCTTACGGACCGCTCCAATTGGGGCGTCTACATCACCCAGCAGCTTTGCGAAGGTCTCGTTTTCTCGCAAACGGACAAGCTCGCTGCGCTGCCCCCCGAGAAATGGGCGTCGCTGGTCGCGTATGTCGGGCACGCCGCCCAGCGCCTGAGCGCGACGCTGCCGGGCAATCACATGTTCTTCCTTGGAGAGAATGGGGCGAGGAGAACCGTGCAGACGTTGAAGCTCCTCAGGCAAACCGCCGCAGATATTGCAGGTGATATCTCAGATCTTATGGACTGAAAAATCGCTCATTCAGTCATCTCCCGTGCGCGAACGGCAATGTTCCGGCGCACGGATCGTGCCGCGGAAGGACAGCGCGACGAGATCGCGGAAGCGTTTCGCGTCGCGCGACCTGCGCGTGACGGCGGGTTCCCGGCGATCGATGCGGCGCTCCATGTCGAGCGCCCATTCCTCGGCATCGGTGCGGCGCAGGAACGTCTTATTGACGTACTGCCCCTTCCGACGGATCTGGGCTCTCCAGGAGCCGGATTTTGGTTTAATGAAGGTCGCCAATCCGTATGCGCGTCGTATGCACGCACGCGTCGAAAAGTCGGAAATTGGCGCGTATCGTGTCGTAAATCGCGTGCACACGACGAGGCCAATCCCCTGTAGTCAAAGAATAATGTTGAAACCTCAACCATTTAGATTTTCCGTGGCGCCTATGATGGATAGCTGAGATTTATTTTATTTTTCATATACTTAACATTAGGTCATGTGCACAATGTGTGCACTGTTCGATGTCTTCTCCACGGTTTTCTTTTGCGCGCCACGCCCCCCGACAGCGCCCTTCCGAGGCACGAACGTCTTTTGCCGCTTGCTCGCCGGTCTCGGCCCCTCACTGCGGAGCGGACCCTAAAGCGGAAATCGCTTTTGGCGGAAGGAAATGTCGGATCAAGCATCATAGAGTCGCGTCGTTGGGGTGGACGCCGACGTGGATGCAACCCTCGACGTCACCGCAACTATGAGTATCAATATCAGCGAGCAGTCATAGATGCCGGAACTCGGATGGTCGTCCCTTTGTCGCCCTCGATCGAACTGCGCCATCTGCGCTACTTCGCAGTGGCCGCCGAGCACGGAAGCTTCCGAAAGGCAGGTGCGGCACTCGATGTCAAAGAATCCTCCATCAGCCGGAGCATTCGCGATTTGGAGGATGAGATCGGAGTGTCGCTGTTCATCCGGCACTCAGGCGGCGTCAATCTGACCCTGGCCGGCCAAAGGTACCTCAGCCGAACACGTCAGGCGTTGGAGCAGATTCGGGAAGCCGGCGAAGAGGCGGCTGCATTCGGCCGAGCGGAAGAAGGTCTTCTGAGAATCGGATTGTTCTCGAGGCTAGCTTCTGGCTTCCTGGCCGGTCTTTTTGACAGCTATGACCAGCGCTATTCCGGTGTGCACATCGATTTCGTGGAGGCCCCTGCAGAGAGCCATGCGGCTGCCATACGGCGGTTCGATCTCGATGCCGCCTTCGTGCTGGGCCGGCAAAGCTGGGCGGACTGCGATGCAATTCCTCTATGGAGCGAACCTTTGTTCTTCGCCTTGCCGCGCCTGCACCGACTGGCCCATATCGCGGCACTCTCCTGGCGCGATCTCATTGATGAGACTTTCCTAGTTCGGACCCAGGGTTCGGGCAATGAGGTGCGGGGCTTCCTTGAACGTAAATTCCGGGAGCTCGACATCTCGCCGCGTATCAGCACGCAGCAGCTTGCACGCTACAGCCTTTTTGGTCTCGTTGCCTCCGGGCGGGGTATTTTGCCTGTGCTGGAATCCGAGACCTCGATCAACCTGCCGGAGGTGGTCTACCGCCCTCTTATCGGCGAAGTGATCCCCTTTTCGGTGATCTATTCGCCGAAAAACGACAACCCGGCGGTGCGCACGTTGCTCAGCCTCACACGGAAGATGGCCCATGAGCGGGCTGCGACACGCTGATGCTTGCAGTGCCGCCAGTTTGACGGCGCGCCTTGGCGAATTCGCGATCGGTGGCGATGAAGCGCTCCAGCATGGGCACGATAAGCTGTGCTGGATCCGGGACAGGTTGGCCGGTTTCTCGCGCGAGGACCTCAGCATAGGCTATAAGGTCACGGTGTAGCGCGCCGGGTAACGACAGCGCCACCTTCACCGGCTTGTCGGTCGCGATGGGGCCGAGTTTCAGCTTCGCCATGGTCAATACCTGTAGGGTTCGAGCACGAGGTCACGCGTCACCATCACCCGCACCGGGAATCCCGGCCGGATGGTCAGGGTGGGCGCGACCTGCAGCTGCCGGCGGATGATCTCCTGGCCGGCATCGTTGATGGTGTCCTGCGCCCCACTCTGTAGCGCCTGGATCAACGCGTCCTGGTCATCCATGGCGAGTTCGGCGCTGACGGAGAGCAACGTCGAGAGACCGACCGCCTTGGCGAGATCCCACCAGTGCATGTCGACGCCGTCTTCGAGGCCGGCAAAGCCCTGCGCATCCGTGCCGGGCTGGCGCTCCAGCACGATGGAGCGGCCATTGGGGAAGATCAGCCGGTTCCAGACCAGCAGGATCCGGCGCTGTCCGAAGCCGACACCATTGTCGTATTGGCCGAGCAGCCGCGTGCCCTGCGGGATGATTAGAATCCGGCCGGTCGGGCTGTCAAAGACGTTCTCGGTGACCTGGGCGGTGATCTGGCCGGGCAAATCGGAGCGGATGCCGGTGATCAGCGCGGCCGGGATGACGGCGCCCGCCTGCAGCACATAAGGCGATGCCGGCGCCATGACGCGATCGGACGCCACGACGCGTCGATCGACGGCGGCATTGAGGAAGGCAAGCTGGCGATCCTGGGCTGAAGGCGTACCGCCCGGCCCGACGGCGCCAAGGGCGCTGAAGCCGGAGGCCCCCGTCACTGACGCCACCGGCGCGCGAGCCTGCGCAGCCTGGAAGAACACGCGGCTGGTCCGCGCGGCTTCCTGTTCGGCGAGGCGCCGCTGCTGCTCGGGATCGACCTGTGGCGCCGTCATTGTCGGCGGCACGACGGGCTGGCCGCGGTTCTGTGCCTCAAGGATCGGCCGGCCGAGATCGCCGGGCAACGGCGGACCGAGGATCGGGCCGGTGTAATCGCGCGGCAGGCCGGCAAGGCCGTCGGCCGTGGAGCGGTTCTGGGTGGAGTAGAGTTCCTCGCCGCCGGTGCCCTTGTCGCGACCCTGCAGCGCATAGATCAGGGCGCCGCCGATGCCGAGGCTGACGACCAGCCCGGCACCGGCAAGCACCTTGCGGGATAGGCGCGTGACGCGCGGCGGCTCGGGACGCAGCCGCATGGCGGCGGCTTGATCGTTGGCCGGAGCGCCGAGATCCGCCTCGAGGTCATGATTGTCGGGGCTGCTCATGATGCCGGCCTCCCGTCCGTGCGCTCGATCCGTACCTTCTGCGGGCGCTCGCCGCCGCCGAGGCGAAGCTCGGCCGCGCCGAACAGCCGGTCGACGATCAGGAAGTTCTGGTAGATACGGCTGTTGACGATCTGCGCTTCGCCATCAGCGCCGATGACGAAGAGCGGTGGCATCTCGCCCTGAATGACCCCGCGCGGGAACTCGACATACACCTTGCGCCCGTCGTCATAGACGGCCATCGGCCGCCAGGGCGGCGTGTCGCCGGTGAGCGCATAGCGGTAGTTGCGGGCAGTGAAGGCCGGAATGACCGGCGTCGGCGGAACACTGGGGCGCTGCGCTCCCGGAACCTGCGGATAGGCCCAGGCGACGGCCGGCATATAGGGCTTCTCGCCGGCACGCAACTCGATCATGTAGCTGCGCCGGTCGGTGGTGATGACGAGGTTGGTGGAGATGTCCGCGCGCGTCGGTTTCACCAGCACATGCACGCGCCGGCTCACACCCTCGCCGCTCTCGGTGTCGCCGATGATCCAGCGGGCGGTATCGCCGGCCGCGATCGGCCCGCTGCCGGTCAGGCTCTCGCCCGGCTCCAACGCGATGTTCGTGATCTGGCCGGGCGCTGCATAGACCTGATAGAGCGCACCCTCGCTCCAGGGATAGATCTGGATGGCGTTGTAATAGCCCTCGCGGCGCGGCTCCACCCGCGCGGCGGCATTGGCGTTATCGACGCGGGCAACCGGCGTTTTGGCGTCCGTGCCGCCCTTGGCCGGCGTCCAGGCGGGCGGCGTGTGGAGCGGGCGCGGCCGGTCATCGGTGACGACGGCTGGCACCGCAGGCAGGGCCGGCACGTCACTATCATAGCTGATCTGCGGCGGCTTCGGAGCCGAGGCGCAGCCGCCCAACATCGTCGCCGAGAGCAGAAGAACCGCAAAGGCGGATCGGCGCAGAGCCGGAGATGTGGATTTACGGAAAGACGTTTTCACTGGCTCATCTCCCGCGACCAGCTGATGGCGTTGACATAGATGCCGAGCGGATTGGTGCGCAGGCGCTCGGCATCGCGAGGTGGCTGGATCACCAGCGTCAGGATCGCGCTCCAGCGCTCGGTGGCGGCGAGCTGGCCGTTCTCATAGCGCCGCTCGACCCAGGCGACGCGGAAGGAGTCCGGCGAAGCGCGGATCACGCTGGAGACCTCGACGGCGATCTGCTGCTTGCCGACCCGCGTGAACGGATCGTTGGCGCGGGCATAGTCGTTGAGCGCGGCGGCGCCCCGATCGGTGGTGAACTCATAGGCCCGAAGCCAGTTCTGCCGCACGATCACGGGATCGGCCGGCAAGCTGCGCACCTGTTCGATGAAACGGGCGAGATGCCAGGCGATCTGCGGATCGGTCGGGCGATAATCGCCGGTGGCCGGTCCCACGGTCTGCGTCTGTCCGAGGCGGTCGACCTCGACCACCCAGGGCACGACGGTGCCCCTCGTCGATTGCCAGATCAGCACTGATGCAAAGCCAGCCGAGAGGAACAGGCTGCCAAAAGCCATCAGCCGCCAGTTCTTGGCCTGCGCCCGGGCCGAACCGATGCGCTCGTCCCAGACTTGTGCTGCCTTCTGATAGGGCGTGACCGGCTCGGGCGAGGTGCCGTAATGGGTCGCAGGTCGCTTGAAGAGGCTCATGTGCGGTCGCTCTCAGACAGGGAGACGGAAGAGCCGCCGGCATGGCTGTCACCGGCGCGCACAGCATGGGCGGCGGCGGAGAAGCCATGGCGAAGCGACTGGCCGCGCTTCATGCGCTTGGCCCAATCGGGGATCTCGCCGGCCGAGGAAGCCGAGGCGGTACCGCCGACGGCATTCGCGAGCGGTGAGATGGCGGCGGAGCCCGCAGCCCGCGCGACGCCACCCAGTCCCGAGGCGACACCCGCCATGCCGGACTGGCCTGCCGCGCCGAGGCTATAGGCTGTCGCACCTCCTCGCGCCGCGGCCGCCGTCGCCGAGAGCGCCGCCCCACCGCCGCGGACGGCGAGGCTGGCCGCACCGCCGGCCGCCATCAGCGCGCCACCGGCGGCGAGGCCCGTCCCGACGGCTGACCCGGCGCTCAGCTGTGGCCCACCGGAAACGAGGCCTGCGGCAATGCCGGGACCGAAAATGCCGAGACCGAGAAGGGAAAGGGCAGCCAGCACGATGGCCATGGCGTCATCGATGGTCGGCGTCTGGCCCCCCAAGCCAGCGGTGAACTGGCCGAACAGGGTCGAGCCGATGCCGATGATGACGGCGAGCACCATCACCTTGATGCCGGAGGAGACCACATTGCCCAGCACCCGCTCGGCCATGAAGGCGGTCTTGCCGAACAGGCCGAAGGGGATCAGCACGAAGCCGGCGAGCGTGGTCAGCTTGAACTCGATCAGGGTGACGAAGAGCTGGACGGCGAGGATGAAGAAGGAGAGCAGCACCAGCGCCCAGGCGAAGAGCAGACAGGCGATTTGGATGAAGTTCTCGAAGAAGGCGACCCAGCCCATCAGATCGGAGATGGACTCGAGCAGTGGCCTACCGGCATCGAGCCCGGTCTGCGCCACCTTGCCCGGACGCATGAGGTCGCTGACGGAAAATGCCGTGCCCGATCCCTTCAGCCCAAGCCCGGCGAAGCTCTCGAAGACGATGCGGGCGAGGTTGTTCCAGTTGCCGATGATGTAGGCGAAGACGCCGACAAACAGCGTCTTCTTGATGAGCCGCGCGATGACATCGTCATCCGCCCCCCAGGACCAGAACAGCGCCGCCAGCGTCACATCTATGACGATGAGGGTGGTGGCGATGAAGGCGACCTCGCCGCCGAGGAGCCCGAACCCGCTGTCGATATAGGAGGTGAAGACCCCAAGGAAGTTATCGATGACGCCGGTGCCGTTCATGGCTCAGCGGCCTTCGTTCGGCGCGGGACGGCCGAGAAACCGGTCGCGCGTTTGCGCCCAGACCTTCAGGCAGGCGGCGTCCTGCGCGGCGGCTTCTCCAAGCTGCTGACACTGCCGCTGCTCATCGCGCAGAGGATCGCGCTCGGCCTTGACCGTCCGACTGGGGGAAGGCTCCGCCGCCTTCTCCTCCCGGCTCATCTCCAGAACCGCCACCGTGCCGGCGATGGCCACGAAGATCACCGCGCCGAGCCGGGCCAGCATGGCTCCGTGCATGTCGGCCTCCCTCAGTTGCTGAACATGCGGGCATTGCCGGCCTGATAGCCGGCGCCCGGGGTGAGGAAGCGCCGGCGTTGCTCACGGCCCTGCTCGGCCGCGGTCGCGCGTTCCGCCTCGGACAGCGCCGCAGCGCGCCCATTGGCGGAAATCAACGCGATCAGGTCGGAAAGCTGCTGCGACTGCAAAGCGAGCAATTGGTTGCCGGCCTGCGTGGCCTGAAGGGCGCCCGTGGCACCCTGGCTCTGGCCGACGAGGGTCGCCATCTCGGCCTTGCTGGCGTCGACATTGCCGACGACGCCGGCTTGGATCCGCAGCGCATCCTGCAGGCCCCCGACGGTGGTCTGCCAGCGCGCGCGCGCCCCGGCGACGAGATTGGCATCGGAGGCCGAGAGCGGGATATTGCCATAGCGCTGCTGGAAGGCCTGGTCGATCTGGCCGACATCGAAGGCGATGCTCTGCGCCTGTCCCAGAAGCTGCTGGGTGCGCTGGACCGATTGCTGGATCTTCTGCAGCGAGGAATGCGGCAGGCTGGCGAGATTGCGGGCCTGGTTGATCAGCATCTGCGCTTCGTTCTGCAGCGAAGTGATCTGGTTGTTGATCTGCTCCAGCGCCCGGGCGGCCGAGATCATGTTCTCGGCGTAGTTCCAGGGGTCATAGACCGTGAGAGCCTGCGCGGACGGGGGCAGCACGGGTGCGAGAGCGAGCGGCGCGGTCAGCAGCGCGACGGCGAACGCGGATAGGCGCGGATGGGACAGCGTCATGGCTGCGTCTCCAGATTGGTAAGGTTGGGAATGAGGTCCGCGGCCCAGACGAGGCCGCGATGACGCAGCCAGGCGTCCAGGAAGCCGTCGCGACCGTGCGCGGCGAAGATCTTGTCGATGGCCTGTTGGTCGGACTTGGAGGACGCCGCGCACAGCGCCAGCGCGACCTGCGACAGCCCGAGTTCGAACAGCCGGTTGCCACGCCGCGACTGGCAATAGTAGTCGCGCTTCGGCATGGCCCGCGCGAGGATTTCGATCTGCCGGTCGTTCAGGCCGAAGCGGCGATATATGGCGGTGATCTGCGGCTCGATGGCCCGCTCATTGGGGAGCAGAAGACGGGTCGGGCAGCTCTCGATGATCGCCGGGGCAATCGCCGAGCCATCAATGTCGGACAGCGACTGCGTGGCGAAGATCACGCTGGCGTTCTTCTTGCGCAGCGTCTTCAGCCATTCCCGCAGCTGGCCGGCGAAGCCCTCATCGTCCAGCGCCAGCCAGCCTTCATCAATGATGATCAGGGTCGGCGATCCATCGAGCCGGTCTTCGATGCGGTGGAACAGATAGGCCAGCACCGCCGGCGCGGCCTCCGTCCCGATCAGCCCTTCGGTCTCAAAGGCTTGGACCGTGGCCGAACCCAGATGCTCGCTCTCCGCATCCAGCAGCCGGCCCCAGGCTCCGCCGATGCAGTAAGGACGCAGCGCCTGCTTCAGATCGTTGGACTGCAGGAGGACGCAGAGGCCTGTGAGGGTGCGCTCCTCGTCCGGTGCCGAGGCCAGCGATGTCAGCGCCGTCCAGATGTGCTCCTTCACCTGCGGCGTAATGGCGACACCTTCGCGGGTGAGGATGGCGACGATCCAGTCGGCGGCCCAAGCGCGTTCCGCGGCCTCATCGATGCGCGCAAGCGGCTGGAGCGCGACAGTCTCCGCGCTCCCCTCGCTGAGCCCGCCGCCGAGATCGTGCCAGTCACCGCCCATGGCAAGCGCCGCAGCGCGGATGGAGCCGCCGAAGTCGAAGGCGAAGACTTGGGCTCTCGCATAGCGCCGGAACTGCAGCGCCATCAGCGCCAGCAGCACGGACTTGCCCGCGCCGGTGGGGCCGACGACGAGGGTGTGGCCGACATCGCCGACATGGAGGCAGAATCGAAACGGGGTCGAGCCCTCGGTCTTGCCGAACAGCAGCGGCGGGGCATCGAAATGCGCGTCTCGGCTCTCGCCGGCCCACACCGCCGAGAGCGGGATCATGTGGGCGAGATTGAGCGTCGAGATCGGTGGGTGCCGGACATTGGCGTAGACGTGGCCGGGAAGTGACCCGAGCCAGGCGTCGACGGCATTGAGGCTCTCGGCCATCGCGGTGAAATCGCGACCTTGGATGACCTTCTCGACCCGCCGCAGCTTCTCGTCGGCGATGCGCGGGTCAGCGTCCCACACCGTCACCGTCGCGGTGACATGAGCGATGCCGGCATGGTCCGCGCCGAGCTCCTGCAGCGCGAGGTCGGCATCTTCAGCCTTGTTTGCGGCATCCGAGTCCACAAGGACGGAGACCTCATTGGTCATCACCTCCTTCAAGATGGCGGCGATGGATTTGCGCTTGGCGAACCATTGTCGACGGATCCTGGTGAGCAGCCGGACCGCATCCGTCTTGTCGAGCAGGATCGCCCGGGTCGACCAGCGATAGGGAAAGGCCAGGCGGTTCAGCTCATCGAGCAGGCCGGGCGTCGTCACCGTGGGAAAGCCGGTGATGGTCAGCACCCGCAGATGTTGGTCACCAAGGCGCGGGTCCAGCCCGCCCGTGAGCGGCTGATCGGCCAACAGCGCGTCGAGATAGATCGGCGTCTCCGGCACGCGGACGCGGTGCCTGTGCGTCGAGATGCAGCCATGCAGGTAGGTCAGCGTTTCGCCATCGTCGAGCCAGCGACATTCCGGCATGAAGGCGTCGATGAGGTTGAGAAGCCGATCGGTCCGGTCGGCAAAGCCGCGCAACGTCTCATGGGGATCAAGGCCCGCCTGATCGCGGCCCTCATAGAGCCAGCCTTCGGTGCGCGCCGCATCCTCGGCTGGAGGCAGGAAGGTGAAGGTTAGGAAGTAGCTCGACTCGAAATGGCTGCCGGCCTCTTCGAAATCGGCCCTCCGCTCGGCATCAACCAAAGCGGAAGCGGCATCCGGGAAGGCGCTCGCCGGATAGGCCGCGGCGGCATGGCGCTGCGCCTCCACGAAGATCGCCCATCCCGATCCGAGGCGACGAAAGGCGTTGTTCAGCCGTCCGGCGGCCGCGACGAGCTCGGCGGGCACGGCGCTGTCGAGGTCCGGCCCACGAAACCGCGCCGTGCGCTGGAATGAGCCGTCCTTGTTCAGCACGATGCTTGGGGCGACAAGCGCCGCCCAGGGCAGGAAATCGGCAAGACGGCGGTTGCGGCTGCGATACTCGGCGAGGTTCATCATCTCGGCACCCCGCTCAGACCGAGAGATGCGCGGGGATGCGCAGATGCCGCCGCACCACCTCGACGAAAAGCGGATCGCGCTTCGCGGCCCAAACCGCCGCGAGATGGCCAATCACCCCGATGGCGAGGCCGACCAGCCACAGGCGCAGGCCGAGACCTACGGCTCCGGCAAGCGTGCCATTGACGATGGCGATGGCACGCGGCGCGCCGCCGAGCAGGATCGGCTCGATTAGCGCCCGGTGGACCGGCACGCTGAAGCCGGGAACCTCGACCGCTTCGCCCATCAGACCAGCGCTCCGCCGCCGAAGGAGAAGAAGGACAGGAAGAAGCTCGAGGCGGCGAAGGCGATCGACAGGCCGAACACGATCTGGATCAGCCGCCGGAAGCCACCCGACGTGTCGCCAAAGGCCAGCGCCAGCCCGGTCGAGATGATGACGATGACGGCGATGATCTTGGCGACGGGCCCCTCGATCGACTGGAGGATGGATTGCAGCGGCGCCTCCCACGGCATGGACGAGCCGGAGGCATGAGCGCTGGCCGTGGCCATCAGGCTGACGCAGGTGGCAGACACAGCCAGTCGGGCTGCGCTGCCGGCGCGATGGAGCGATCGGATCATGTGGGATCTCCGGTGATTAGAGGAGTGACGCGGTAGTCGCCATCGGGGCCGAGGCCCTCGACATGGGCGAGTTCTGTGAGCCGGCGCGCCGCGCCGCGCCCCGAGAGCACGGCCACGAGATTGATGGTCTCGGCGATCAACGCGCGCGGGACGGTGACGACGGCTTCCTGGATGAGTTGCTCCATCCGCCGCAGGGCGCCGAGCGCGCTGCCGGCATGGATGGTGCCGATGCCCCCGGGATGGCCGGTGCCCCAGGCCTTCAAAAGGTCCAGCGCCTCAGCGCCGCGCACCTCGCCGATGGGAATGCGGTCGGGACGCAGGCGCAGCGCGGAACGAACAAGGTCGGATAGCGAGGCGACGCCGTCCATGGTGCGCAGAGCGACGAGGTTCGGCGCCGCGCATTGCAGCTCGCGTGTATCCTCAATGAGCACGACGCGATCGGACGTTTTTGCCACCTCCGCAAGCAGCGCGTTGGTCAGCGTGGTCTTGCCCGTCGAGGTGCCGCCGGCCACCAGGATGTTGGCGCGGGACGCAACGGCCGATCGCAGGGCTTGTGCCTGTCCGGCGGGCATGATCCCGGCGCGGACATAGTCCTCGAGCGTGAACACCGCGACGGCGGGCTTACGGATGGCAAAGGTCGGGGCCGCCACGACCGGCGGCAACAGGCCCTCGAAACGTTCGCCGGTCTCGGGCAGTTCGGCTGAAACACGCGGTGCTCCCGCATGCACCTCGGCGCCGACATGGTGTGCGAGGAGCCGCACAATGCGCTCGCCATCCGCTGCCGACAGCTTCTCGCCTGTGTCGCCCAACCCTTCTGAGAGCCGGTCGATCCACAGCCGCCCGTCCGGGTTCAGCATCACCTCGACGATGGCCGAGTCTTCCAGATGCCGGGCGATCGCCGGACCCAGTGCCGTGCGCAGCATCCGCGCGCCGCGGGCAAAACCCTGATGATGTTGTGCTGCCGCCATCCCAACCCCGACAATGCCGGGGTCATGACGATCTCATCCCGGGTGGGGATGATTAAAAGAGCCCGATATTGGGCCGGTTCAACAGGATTCCATCCGCGTCGCAGCGTGGCGTGCAATGACAGGCGAACGGCGGAGTTGCGCCAGAAGCAGAAGGTCGCTGCGACGACGTCATGATCGACCGCTTTGGGGCCGGTGGCAGACTGTCCGCTATTGGGGGACTTCAAACGGAAGCGGACATATCGCCGATGAATGTCCGATGCCGAGACTGACCCTTAACGGACGCTGTTAACGTCCACTCGTCGGACTTGGCTTTTCGATCGAGGGAACGCTGATGCGGCTAATCACCTAGGAGCGGATGGGTTCCGTTTAGGTGGTATTGCAAAAATCCCGCGCGAGTCGGCGGGCCTCTTGCTTTGGCCGCGCTGTTCGTCGAGCGTGTGACGTTCGATCCGTGCGGGAGGGGACAAAATGACGGCGGACTTCGATGCAGCGGTGGAGGACGTGACCGCACATCTCACTTCGGAGCGTCAGGCGTGGCTCTTCGGCGCTGGCATCAGCTGCCGCTCGGGGCTTCCGCTAATGTACCCTCTCACCGAACTCGTGGCGGCGAACTATGCAGATGCGGCGGCAGACCATCACGTGCTTTTCGCGTGTCTGAAGTCGAGCCTGCCTGACACGGCTCATATCGAACACGTACTCAGCCAGCTCGGCGACTTTATCGCACTAGCCGAAAGGTCTAAGGACCAGAAAATCGCCATCGGCAGCGCGGAATATGCGGTGGAGACACTTCGTGCGCTGCACGGCAGAATTCGTGACGCAATCCGTGACGTGATCCGGCGGGGCTATCTGCCTGGAGCGGGCGGCGAGGCCCCGAAGGTCGCCGAAGAGGGGACGCATGTTGTGAAGGTCGAGTACCATCGCGATTTTCTTCGGACCCTTTTTGCGGCTCGCGACAAGGTAGGCCGCCCCCTGCGCCCCGTCGTTTTCTTCACTCTGAACTATGACACGCTGATTGAAGATGCGCTTGCCCTCGAACGGATCAGCTTCGTCGATGGGTTCAGCGGCGGGGCAATGGCCTATTGGGCCCCCGAGACGGCCTATGCAGAAACCGGCGCTGGCGGTCGGGTAGCAGCTCACTTGATCAAGTTGCATGGCTCGATTGACTGGCACGCCGAAGGTACCGGATCGGTCATCCGCTGTCGTGAGGGGTGCGGCTATCCCGAGCGGGCGGGCAATGTGCTGATCTACCCGCAGGCCACCAAGTACGTGGCTACCCAGCGCGATCCCTTTGCCTTGCTGTTCGAGAAGCTGCGCGAGGTGTTGCGTTCGCCGCAGCCGATGGTCTTTGCGATCTGCGGCTACAGCTTCGGCGACGAGCACGTAGACCTCCAGATCGAGGAAGCTATGGCCAAGCCCGACTGCAAGACGGTGTTGGTAGCGTTCGTTCGTGAGCAGGAGAAGGCGGGCATATCCCAGTTGCCGGACAAGCTCGTTGATTGGATGGCAAATAAGCCGTGGGCCAACCGCATCTTCGCCCTTACCGACAAAGGCCTCTACCACGGCAGCACCACGAACCTTTCCCAGGCG
The DNA here is from genome assembly GCF_004346185.1 of Aquabacter spiritensis. Lineage (GTDB taxonomy): Bacteria > Pseudomonadota > Alphaproteobacteria > Rhizobiales > Xanthobacteraceae > Aquabacter > Aquabacter spiritensis. The sequence goes on from NZ_SMAI01000009.1 coordinate 197,873, forward strand.
GACGAAACTTATGAGTGGTGGACCTTCGAGGGGCTGACCAAGTTCCTCGGCGACGGCCCGCAGCACGTGGAAGACAACGTCGTGGCTTTCCCTGCGCTTGTCGCGGGCGTCGAGGACGCTGCTGCTGTTGGGAGCGCCGAATGAGGCCCTTCGACGTCGTCCCCGACCTCAAGATCGGTTCGATCATTGAGGTTTCCGGAACCACCGCCCGTGTCGAACTCGATGGCGGCATTACCGAACTCAACCGCACCTACCAGGGGCGGGTGTACGCCGTCGGTCAGATCGCCAGTGTCGTGAAAATCCATTTCGGTAGGCGGGTCCTCTTCGCGTATGTCCGGCTTCTGCGGATGCGGTCCGATATGCAACTCGAAGGCGGCGGCCCTACGTTGCCGCCTGAGCGCGATCAGCGGATCATGGAGATTGATCTTTTCGGGGAGGGCGTCTGGCACGCCAACCATAGCATCCTGGAATTCGGTCGGGGCGTCACGACTTATCCCTTGCCCCTGCAAGGGGTCTACCTGATGGCGCATCAGGAAGTGCAGGCCCTTTTCACTGCTGCGGAACAGCAGCGGGGGGACGGCGAGGACCCCATGGTTGAGATCGGTCGCTACGTGGGCGCCGAAGCCGCCGTAGCTCGCGCCAACATCAACAAGATGTTCGGCCAGCACTGCGCCATTCTCGGCTCCACGGGCTCGGGTAAATCCGCGACGGTCGCGGCCCTGCTTCACGGCTTGCTCAACCAGCCCAGCGCAGCCGGCACCTGGCGCCCACGAATCGTCGTCATTGATCCTCATGGTGAGTACGCCAAGGCGTTCGGGGAGCGCGCGATCGTTTATAGGGCCTACGACTCCAGCGCCGGTGGTGAAGAAGCCGCGCGGCCAATCCTTCGGCTTCCGTACTGGCTTATGACCGGTGATGAGTTCCGATCGCTGGTCATCGGCAAGACCGAAGAGGAAGCCACTTCGCAGAACAATATCGTCTACAAGGCGCTGGCCCATGCTCGCATGGTGCACCTGAAGCTCATCGAAGCCTCCAAAAGCTGGATCGATCAGACCACGGACAAGGTGCCGGACGATCCACGCCCGTTGAAGAATGAAGACGCAGCGAAGGTCGCCGCATTCGACCGTGATCTGCCTTTCCCGTTTTCGCTAGATGAATTCGTCGCTCACATCGTCGAAGAGCAAGGCGTAACGACGGACGCGAAGGGGGCGGTCAAGCGAAAGTCGGTGACGGATTCTAAGTCGCACCGCTCGATCTTGGACAAGCTGAATGTCCTGCGCGCCGATCCGCGTCTCTCGTTCATGCTCAAGAACCACGCCGACGGCGACCCTGAGCTTGCCGAGATCATTGCGCAGTTCGTGGGGGAGAACGCGGCGAATGAGCAGAAGGACATCAGGATCGTTGATATCTCCGGCCTCCCAAATGAGGTCGCCGGCCCGCTCGCTGCAGTCATAGCCAGGCTGCTCTTCCAATACAAGATTTGGCAGACGCGCGAGGAGCGAGAGCGCGATCCCGTTCTGCTCGTCTGCGAAGAGGCGCACCGCTATGTGCCCAACCACGGGCAGGCAGAGTACGAGGCTGCCCAAGTGGCCATTCGGCGCCTTGCACGTGAGGGGCGCAAATACGGCCTTGGCCTGATGCTCGTCTCGCAACGGCCAGCGGATGTTGAGAGTACGGTGCTCTCCCAGTGCAATAGCTGGGTGATCCTTCGCCTCACCAACTCCGCCGACCAGGAGCACGTCGGGCGCTTCCTACCCGATAGCCTTGCTGGCCTAACCAAGCTACTCCCGTCACTTGTCCGGCGCGAAGCCGTCTTCGTCGGGGAGGCTGCCGCTATCCCTGCGAGGATCAAAATCCGCGAACTCAGCGAGCAACAGCTCCCCGACTCGAACGACATTAAGTTCGCCGATGGCTGGGCCAAACCACCCATTCGACGCGCAGACATCGAGGCCGTGGTGAAACGGTGGCGTCGTGAGGTTTAAGCCTTACTAAGTGAAGCGCTTATCAATTAGGTCATACCGATTCTGAATGGACATGAAGTCCCGTTCATCCTAGGGAGGGGCAGATTCAAAGTAAAGCTAGCGCTAATTTGGGAAGAGAACGAGAAAAAAGTCGCCCCCCGAATTTGTCGGGAGTTGAAGATACTGTGGTGAAAATCATCGTGCAGAGCTATTGCATCCCAATGCGGCGTATTGCTCCGGGGTGTCTATGAGACTGAGTTGGAACGACATCCGCGCTCGTGCGGCACAGTTCGCTGCCGATTGGGCAGGCGAAGGATACGAAAAGGGTGAGACGCAACCCTTCTACGAGGAGTTCTTTCAGCTTTTCGGCGTGAAGCGGCGTTCGGTGGCTCGCTTCGAGGCGCATGTTCAAAAGCTCGACAATAGGCACGGCTTCATCGACCTGTTCTGGCCAGGGGTCTTACTGGTGGAGCACAAGAGCTCCGGCCGCGACCTCACGGCCGCCTATGGTCAGGCTGGAGAGTACTTCGACGCTCTCAAAGAGGCAGAAAGACCGCGCTTTATTCTCGTCTCCGATTTCCAGACTTTCGAGCTCTACGATCTCGACGAGCGTGAAAGCGTTGCCTTTGAGCTCAAGGAATTGCCGGCACACATCGATAAGTTCGGGTTCATCCTCGGCATCCAGAAGCGGACGTTCAAGGACCAGGACCCCGTTAACGAGCAGGCAGCCGAACTCGTTGGGCGGCTTCACGATGCGCTCGAAGACTCTGGCTACGTCGGCGAGGATCTGGAGCGCTTCCTCGTCAGGCTCGTCTTCTGCCTTTTCGCTGACGACACAGGCGTATTTGAGCCACGCAGCATCTTCCTTGATCTCCTTGAAACGCGCACGAGCGCGGACGGTGCCGATCTGGGGGGATGGCTGACCAAGCTCTTCGAGGTCCTCGACACGCCAGAGGTGCGACGCAGCAGGCACCTCGACGAGGATCTCGCCGCGTTTCCCTACATCAACGGCGACCTCTTCAAGGGTGCGACCCGCATACCGGACTTTGACGCCAAGATGCGTGAAGCGCTTATCGACGCCTCGCGATTCGACTGGTCACCCATCTCTCCCGCTATCTTCGGTTCGCTCTTCCAGTCGGTGATGAACCGCGACGAGCGGCGCCGCCATGGTGCGCACTACACCAGCGAAAAAAACATCCTGAAAGTCATCGGTCCGCTCTTCCTCGACGAGCTCCGGGCGGATTTCGAACGTCTCAAGAAGCTACGAACGAGCCGCGCCGCGAAGCTGCAGGAGTTTCAGGACAAGCTCAGCGCGCTCCGCTTCATCGATCCGGCCTGCGGGTGCGGCAATTTCCTCGTCATCGCCTATCGGGAGCTTCGTCGCCTCGAACTTGAAGTGCTCCAGGAGATATTCAACGACAGCGAGCAACTTGTTCTCGACGTGTCAGCATTGTCGAAGGTAGACGTCGACCAGTTCGCAGGCATCGAGATCGGCGAATTCGCGGCACGCATAGCGGAGACCGCGATGTGGATGATGGACCACATCATGAACTCGCGACTCTCGCTTGCGTTCGGCAAGAGCTACGTCCGCATACCCCTCCGGAAGTCGCCAGTTATCGTCCACGCGGATGCACTCGCCTGCAATTGGGAAGATGTCCTTCCGCCTGAAAAGTGCACACACGTCCTCGGCAATCCGCCCTTTGTCGGACATGCTTGGCGGGACGCCGGTCAACAGGCGGGAATGCACCGTGTCTGGGGACGCGACGGCCAGGTGAACCGCCTGGATTATGTCAGCTGTTGGTTCAAATTGGCGGTCCAGTACGCTCAGCAGAATCGCGCGATTCGAATAGGCTTCGTCTCGACAAACTCGATCTGCCAAGGCGAGCAGGCCGCCATTCTATGGCCGCCGCTGTTAGCGATGGGCGCTCGGATCTGTTTCGCCCATCGGACGTTCGAGTGGATGAGCGAGGCCCGAGGGAAAGCCGCGGTTCATTGCATTATCGTGGGGCTTGATTTTGCGGCGGGCGGCGATTGTCAGATGTACGATTACGAGCACGTTCGAGGTGATCCGCACCTGGTCTTGGTCCCGCAGATCAACAGCTATCTGGTGGCTGGCGCACAGATCTACATCCCGCCCCGCAGTCGACCACCGGCCGGATTTCGCAAGCTCTTTCAGGGAAGCAAGCCGGCGGACGGTGCGCGGCTTAAGAACGATAAGGGCAAGTACGTGACCACTAGCAATCTCATTCTTGGGGAGGAAGATCGGCTCGCTGTGCTCGCCCGGGAGCCCGAACTGGCAAAATGGCTGCGCCCTTATGTTGGCGGCCAGGAGCTGATCTCAGGAGAGCGGCGGTGGTGCCTGTGGCTCAAGGGCGCCCAGCCGAAGGATCTCCAAGATTCGCAGGAGCTTGCGGAGCGCCTTGAACGCGTCCGAAACGGCCGCCGGAAAAGTCCCACAGCGAGCGTTCGCGAGTTCGCCGTCACGCCTTGGCTGTTCACACAGGATCGGCAACCGAGCACTGATTATCTTGCCGTACCGGAAGTTTCCTCAGAGACACGAGAGTACATTCCCATCTGCTACGTCGATGCACACATCATAGGGAGCAACAAACTTCTGATTTTGCCTGAGGCTGAGCTATGGCTCATGGCGATGCTCATGTCGGCCATGCACATGGGTTGGATGCGCACTGTCGCGGGACGCATGAAAAGCGACTATAGCTACTCGCCAAATGTCTATAACTCTTTTCCTTGGCCTGTTTTTACTCCAGCCAATCAGGCTAAGCTCGAAGCTTCTGCTCAGGCCGTCCTGGACGCTCGAGCCAACCATCCCGAGGAGACGCTCGCGACCCTATACGATCCTGACCTCATGCCAAGCGACCTCCGCGCTGCGCATAAGGCGAACGATCGGCTGGTGGATAGCCTCTATGCGCGGCGGGGATTCCGGACGGAGCGCGAGCGCGTCGAACATCTCTTCTCAATGTTCCAGCGGAATTCCGCGCCACTGGCACCCACGACTTCAACGGGACGAAATCGGCGACGCGAGGTTAAGGTTTCAGCGACCGAAAAGACGGGCTAATCCCGACTGCAAGATTGCCTTGGCCCACAGTGGCGGCCATACCTGATCTTCGCCTTGCGCCGCGACGTTTCCAGCCAGGCTTCGAGGTCTCCTCTTGGCGCAAAACTGTCGACGTGGCCCACCTCGCGAATGTCCGGTTTTGGGCCGCGGCCGTTATCAGATCAGTGACCGAAATGGGGGCGCAAAGCCGACATTGCTGAAATTGCCGTCGAGAGGCCGATATGGGTCCACATGAGTTGTACGGCACCTTTGCGCCATGAGGTGCAGGATGGGCATCCGGGTGCAGTGGATGCCTCCTGCGGGCTCGTAGGGCTGGGCGGAGCGTCCAGCCAACTCCCAGATGAACCACAGTTATATCGCCATTCCCCCGTCGCCGACACGGCCGGGGCAACACTACCCTACGCCGCCCGCGAGCGCGTAGAGCAGCCCCAGCGCAGAGCAACCTACGAGCACCGTCAGCACTCCGAAGCGGAAACGGAACATGGCAATGATGGCGGCAAGGGTGAGGATCCCCGAGGCCGGGCGGATCGAGGAGAGTACCGGCAGGTCTAGTTCCAGCCCCAACGCGCTCACCGTGGCGACCTGACTGAACAGCACATGCATGGCGAACCAGACGGCGAGATTGAGGATCACTCCCACCACGGCTGCCGTGATGGCTGCCAGCGCCGCGGAGAGCGCCTTGTTGCTGCGCAGTGTCTCCACGTAGGGCGCGCCGATGAAGATCCACAGGAAGCAGGGCACGAAGGTGACCCAGGTGGTGAGCAGTCCGCCGAGGGTGCCGGCCAGAAGGGGGGGAAGGCTGCCGGGATCGCGGTAGGCGCCGAGGAAGCCCACAAACTGCACCACCATGATCAGCGGCCCAGGCGTCGTTTCGGCCATGCCGAGGCCGTCCAGCATCTCGCCCGGCTTCAGCCAACCGTAAGTGTCTACTGCCTGCTGGGCCACATAAGCGAGCACCGCATAGGCGCCGCCGAAGGTGACCACCGCCATCTTGGAGAAGAACACCGCGATATCGCTGAAGGCGTGCCCTGGGCCAAGCAGGAGCACGAGCGCAGCCACCGGCACCAGCCACAGGGCGAGGAAGACGGTGCCGATCTTAAGAGACCAGCTGGCCGGTGGCCGGGCATGGTCAGGGATTTCCTCTCCGAGGGCCGTGTCGGCGTCGGCCACCTGCGTCGCACCGAGCTTTGAATGCCCCTTTCCCGGCTGGAACGCCGTGAGCCCCGCCCGCCCGCCGAAATAGCCGATGATGCCGGCGGTGAGCACCACCAGCGGGAACGGCACCTGGAACAGGAAGAGCGCGATGAAGGCGCTGGCGGCGAGGGCCACCATCACGTTGTTCCTTAGTGCCCTTTTGCCGACACGGGACACCGCCTCAAGCACGATGGCGAGCACTGCCGCTTTCAGGCCGAAGAACAGCGCCTGCACCGCGAGCACTTTGCCGAAGAGCACGTAGATCCAGCTCAGCGCCATGATGGCGATCATGCCGGGCAGGACGAACAGGGTACCAGCGACGAGGCCGCCCTTGGTGCGGTGGAGAAGCCAGCCGATATAGATGGCGAGTTGCTGAGCCTCGGGGCCGGGCAAGAGGGTGCAGAAATTGAGGGCGTGGAGGAAGCGTTCCTCGCCGATCCAGCGCTTCTCCTCCACCAGGATGCGATGCATCATGGCGATCTGCCCGGCCGGCCCGCCGAAGCTGAGGGCGGCGACGCGCGCCCAGACACGGCAGGCCTCACCGAAGGAGATGCCATGCCCTTTGGGGGCGGCTTGGCTGGCATCCTGAACCGGCGCAGCCGGACTCAGGGCCGGCGCGCGAGCCGCGCCGTCCAGATTGGCCATGATGTCCTCCTTGGGTGCGCGCGAGCGGCTATGGGCGCCGGGCGCGGAAATACTGGTGAAGCGTGTCGAACACCCCGGCGCCCTTGGCGAGGCGCTGGGCATCATCGGCCTCGCTCAATGTGATGCCGGCGATGAGGCTGGCGATGCCGCCCGTTTCCTCGCGGCCGAACTTCCCGTCCTTGAGGTCGATGTCGTGGACGATCTCGCCCACGGCTTGAAGGGCTGGGTCGGCAATGCCGGAGCGGCCGAGCAGCACCTCGAAGCTGCAGCGGTCGCCCTCATGGGTGATCTCGCCCTCGAACATATCGAAGCGCAGCTCCCCCGCCTTCGGCTCATAGCCCTTGCCGGGCACGAAGCGGATCTCGGCATCCGGATCGATGAAGCGCCGGATCAGCCAGCCGCAGGCGATGCGATCCACATGCACGTCGCGCCGCGTCACCCAGACGCGACCCCTGAGAACGGCAAGGGCGTCCATCTCGGCTGGCGACTGCGCGGAAGGAGATGCCATGAGTTTGTCCTCTGCCGTCCGGGTTTCAAGTGCACAGATGAGGCCCTCGGCGATGACGCGCCCGGTGGCCCCGAAGAAATCGAGGGCGACGATGTCCGTGAGCTTCCGACGCAACCGGCTGGTCTGGGTGCGCGCTTCGGTCTGCTTCTCGGTGCTTCCGTCACCGTCCAGCGCGGCGGCGATGGCGCGGGCCTCGTCCGCAATCGCTTCGTAGTCGGTGTCACGGGCGGCATCGAACAAAGCGCGCACCTGGGCGTCGGTCAGTCCGTCCACGAGGCGGGCCTCGCAGACCATAGCCTCGCCGCCGCCCGCCACGATCTCCTTCACCAACCACTGGAAATCCTCATGTGTTTCGGCTGAGGCCGGCAGGGCATAGACCGAGCTCTTCACCGCCACGGCGCCGATGCCCTGCAGCCGCCGCCAGATCTTCACCCGGAAATAGGCAGGCTTGGTCGGCAGTTGGTGGATCAGCAGCAGCCAGAGCTGGTCGGAGGGGGCGTTATCATCGCTCATGAGCAGACCGTATCATCTCAAGTTTGAAATGCAACACTTGTATCATTTATGATGCAGGCGTAGCGTCTCCTTCGCGCCGACGGAGCTCGGACACTCCCTGACGGCCGAGGAGACCGCCCATGAAATGGATCACCCGTGCCCGCCCGGTCATTGACCGCATCGCCTGCCCCTGGCTGATCGCCCGCTTCATCGACGAGGCGCCGGAATTCCTGTTCGCTCCGCCCGACGAGGTGATCCGCAGGACCGAGGAGACGGGGGCGACGCCGTTTGACGTGCCGGGCGTCATCTTCGGCCATGTGGGGGAGAAGTGCAGCTTCGACGCTTTCGTGGCGCACTACGGCCTCGACCGTGATCCCGCCATCGCCGCCGTCGCAGACATCGTGCGCGGTGCCGACACCAGCCGGCCAGGCCTCACGCCCCAGTCGGCGGGCCTGCTGGCCATCTCCAAGGGGCTGCGCGAGGTGACGCCGGACGACCACGACCTCCTGAGGCGGGGCTTCATCATCTATGACGCCCTCTATGCCTGGGCGGGTGGCAAGAGCGCGAAGTGGCCGGCGGCGGCTTGAAAACGGAGGGGCGCCCGTGACCCAGGTGGTGAATAGTCCGGTAGCGGAGGACCAAGGCCCGTTCTCCCCCGTGTCGTCGCTCTATGCGGCGCGGGCGCTCCGGGATTTCGGCGATGGTTTCGTGGCCGTGCTGCTGCCGGTCTATCTCTTCATCCTCGGCCTCGGCGCCTTCGAGATCGGCGTGGCGGCGACGACAGCGCTCCTCGGCTCGGCGCTGATGACACTCGCCATCGGCCTCGTCGGTCACCGCTTCGACCCGCGCACCCTGCTGATCGCCGCCTCGACCCTGATGGTGGCGACGGGCCTCGCCTTCACCCAATCGGAGACCTATGGGGCGGTGCTGCTGGTGGCCTTCTGCGGCACCATCAATCCGTCGGCGGGGAGCGTGAGCATCTTCGTGCCGCTGGAGCATGCGGCCCTGTCCCATCTGGTGACGGATAAGGCGCGCACCGCCGCCTTCGCCCGCTACAGCTTGATTGGTGCGCTCGCCGCGGCGGTGGGGGCACTGGCCGCCATGAGCCCGGACCTCCTGGCGGATATCGGCGTGTCACGCCTCTCCGCGCTGGAAGGCATGTTCGCCCTCTATGCGCTGCTCGGCATCGCCGGCAGCGTCTTCTACAGCCGTATCCCCCGCAGCGCGGCGTCCGGCGAGACGCGTCCCACGTCTGCCCTCGGCCCCTCGCGGGGCATCGTCTATCGAATGGCCGCCTTGTTCTCCATCGATGCGTTCGCAGGCGGCTTCGCCGTGCAGTCGCTGATGGCGCTGTGGCTGTTCTCGCGCTTCGGTCTGTCCCTGTCGGCGGCGGGCACCTTCTTCTTCATCTCGGGCGTGCTGTCCGCCTTCTCCTTCCCGGTGGCGGCCTGGCTGTCGCGCCGCATCGGGCTCGTGAACACCATGGTGTTCACCCACATCCCGTCCAGCCTCTGCCTGATCCTCGCCGCGTTGGCCCCGAGCCTCGAAGTCGCGCTCACCCTGCTGCTGGTGCGTTCCGCTCTGTCACAGATGGACGTACCGACCCGCTCCTCCTACGTGATGGCTGTGGTGACGCCTCCCGAGCGTCCGGCCGCCGCCAGCATCACCTCGGTGCCGCGAAGTCTCGCCGCGGCATTGAGCCCGGCGCTCGCCGGGGCGCTGTTCGCCGCCGGCCATGAGGCATGGCCGCTGATCCTGTGCGGCGTGCTGAAGATCCTCTACGACCTCGCTTTGCTCTGGATCTTCCGGCACGTTCGGCCGCCGGAAGAGCAGCGTGCCTGATCAGCTCAGCGAACGAGCGGCCACACGCCCAGCAGGATGACCGCCAGGGCTGCTCCCACCTCAAGCACGTGGCCCGTCCGCGCTCTCAGTACCTCAGTGCGTGCCAGCAGCGGCATAAGCCGGGTGCGCAGCAGAACCGCCAGCAGCGGGAATGACGCCACCGTGACGACCATGCCCGCGGCGAAGGTGCCCGACAGAAGGAGACCCGACGCGAGCGCGCCATGGGCCAGCGCATAGGTCATGATGAAGGTGGTGAGCGGACACGGCACGAGGCCGGTGACGAAGGCAAGCGCCGGGCCGGAGCGATCATGGTCGTGCGAATGCGGCCGCCCGGCGCGCCAAAGCAGCCACAGGCCCACGACGACGATTAGGACTTGGCTCGTCTGCTCCAGCATGGGGGACCGCCCGGCGCCGCCAATGGTGCTTTTGAGGACAGCAAAACCGCCCAGCACAATCAGAATGGCCGAACCCACATGGGTGAGTATGAGAATAATGCTGGCGCCGAGCGCACCCACCATTCGCCCGTCGCCGGCATAGTGCGAGGCGAGCACCGCCTTGCCGTGGCCGGGCAGGAGTGCGTGGAGCATGCCGAAGCCGAAGGCTGCACCGATCAGCGCGGGCAGTCCTGCGATGCCCACAGTCCGCAGGGCGTTCAGTGCATCGAGCGCGCCGCCGTAGAGCCAGCGCTGGAGGTCGAGGAGTGTTCCCATCACAGCGAGCCTTGCCAAGCTTAGGTGGCCATGTCGTGACACATCTTTAAGCGATTTGGAGCGCGAGTGCCGCGAGTACCGCGTAACGTGCAACCTTGGCGAAGGCGACGGTGAGAAGGAACGTCGGGAACGATTCCCGCATAAGCCCGGCTACAACGGTCAGTGGATCGCCAATGACCGGCATCCAGCTGAGAAGAAGCGACCATTTGCCGTAGCGCCGATACCACCGCTGGGCCTTGGCCAGCGCTGCCTCGCTCACCGGAAACCATCGCTGCCCGCTGAAGCGCTCTATCCCGCGACCTAGGAACCAGTTCACGACCGAACCCAGCACGTTGCCGCCGCTGGCTGCCAGAAGCAGCGGCAGTAGGGGGTAATCGGCCAACAACAATCCCACAAAAACCGCCTCAGATTGCATGGGCAGGATGGTCGCCGCAGCAAACGCGGCCAGGAACAGGCCGAGATAGACCGGCAGTTCCGTCACCACTGGGCCTCGCGGAGGAGAAGAAGAGCAGCGGCAGTCATGCCGAGCGCGGCCATTCCGGATGATTGCTGTCGATGACAAAGGCGTGGGCATGCTGCAAGCCATCTGGCGTCGGCACCGCATCGGCCAAATGGGGGTGAGCAGGATCGAGTGCCCCATGGGAATGGGCAAGCACGTCCCGATCATTCGACGGCCAAAGTCGGATTGCAGCGAGGACCGATAACGCCGCGAGGAGGCCCAGCGCCGCAAACGTAAGCGGCAAGCCAATCTTGGCGCCGAACCAGCCTGCAATGGGATAAGTGATGAGCCAGCAGACGTGCGAAAGCGCGAACTGGGCAGCGAACAGCGAAGGTCGGTCCTCCAGCATTGAAGAGCGCCGCAGCAGGCGACCGGATGGCGTCTGCGCCAGCGAATAGCCGAGCCCGAGCGCAAACCAAAGCGGCAGCAGCCATACGAAACTCGGAACCGCGACCCCTACGAAGAGGCCTGCGACCAGGACGCCAGCGCCGGCCAGCATGGCGCGCCGGTCGGGAACATCGTCCAGCAGGCGCGGCAACAGGAGCGCGGCGATCATCGACCCACCACCGAAAGCGGCCAACGCCAGAGCCGTTGATCGTTGGCCGAGGCCGAACTGCGCTTGCACAAGCACTACCGTGTTGACGATGACCATGGCACTCGCGGCTGCGACTGCGAGATTGAGTGCCAGGAGCCCGCGTAGGCGCGGCGTCGCGAGGTAGATTCTGAGGCCGCGCGTGGTGCGGTCGTAGATGCCCCGTCGTTCGCTCGCCTTCGGGCTGGGCAACGCCACCGAAACAACCAGGGCGGCTGAGGCGAGGAAACCGATGGCTGTCCCAGCAAAGAGGCTGTGAAAGTTGATGAGGGTCAGGAGCGCGGCCGCCAGCATCGGGCTGGCGACGCTCTCAAGGTCATAGGCCAGCCGCGAAAGGGAGAGTGCCCGCGTGTACTCCCGTTCGTCAGGCAGGACATCCGGGATGGTGGCCTGAAAGGTCGGCGTGAAGCCAGCGGAGGCCGACTGCAGGACAAAGATCAGCGCATAGATCTGCCACACCTCGGTGACGAATGGCAGGCACAAGGCCACCGCGGCCCGCACCATATCAAGGCAAACCAGCATGGTTCGGCGCGGCAGACGCTCGGCAAAGGCGGCCGCTACCGGCGCCACGCCCACGTAGGCGACCATCTTGATGGCGAGCGCCGTACCCAGAACTGCGCCCGCGTCGGCGCCGGCAATGTCGTAGGCCAACAGTCCCAGCGCCACCGTAGCCAGGCCGGTCCCCACCAGCGCAATTACCTGTGCGAGAAAGAGATGGCGATAGGTGCGATTGGCTAGGACCTGAAGCATAGTTTTGCTCGATGGCCTTACGTGCCAGAAGACAGGGAAGATGCCGCCGCAGCGGCGTGCGCAGTGAGGCCGCTCCAGCCGTGCCAACCCACGTAGAGACCCACGGCGACGATCAGGAGACTTGAGAAATAAGGGGCTTTGCGGGCTACGGTGCCGAACCACGCCCATCGCTCGCTCGCGTGACGCACGCTAAGCGCCGCGGCAGCACCCACCGTCACGAGCGTGATCGCAAGGCCGCTGGAGAAGCAGAGCACCAGCGCAAACCCCAGCGTGAACTCCTTCAGCTGAAGGCACAGCAGGAGCACCGTGATCGCCGCGGGACACGGGATCAGCCCCCCGGTCAGGCCGAACGCGATGATCTGCCAGGTGGTCACGTCGCGATCGGCAAACCGGCGGCGGATGTCATTGGCATGCGCGAGCTCATGCGCGTCTTGGTAGCCGGAGGTCGCGACATCGAGCCCTTGGACCTCTTCGTGCATGTGGTCGTGGCCATGCCCTTCAACGAACGACAGATCGTAATCGTGCGTGTGCCCGCCATGCCCGAGGCTCACGCGTGCCATGAACTCGTGCGGCTCCGGAATCTCGTCGACGGATTCCAGGATGCCGCCCCTGTCCATGAAAGTGAACACTTGGCGCGCTCCATCGGGCCGCTCGGTCACGATGGTCACGTCTTCCGCCGTCCAGGCTTGGCCCCGCTCTGTGCGGATGCGCCAGCGCGGCGGCACACCGTCCTCGAACACCTCCACGGCGACCACGCCATGCCCCGTATCGATACGGCGCAGGTCTTCGCCATGGGCGTTATGCCCATGCCCGCCGTGGTGGTGGCTGTGCGCATGCTCGTGATCTCCGGCGGCGGCCTGTGCACGCCGCTGCTCCTCCCACGTACGCCAAAACATCCACAGTGCGATGGCGACGATGACGACGGCGGAGGCCAGCTGGAAGTATGGCTCGAAGGCCTCAGCATCAACGCCTTGCCAAAGGTACATGCCGCCCAGGGCGATTCCCCACACCACGAGGGTATGCGATGCCGTCGCCGCCAGCCCGAGCAGCACCGCCTGCGTCACCGTCCCCCGGATGGCGACGATGAAGGCGGCCATCATGGTCTTGGAGTGGCCCGGCTCCAGCCCGTGCAGCGCGCCGAGCAGTATTGCGCTCGGAATGAACAGCCAAGCGTGCGCGGAACCCTGCTGGATCAGGTCGGTGAACGAGGGCATGCACAGCTCACAGATATTTGGTGATTTCCTTAAACTCGTCGATGGAGCGCCGCTGCTCCCGCCCAAGCGGACCGGCGGCATCTTCGAGGCAATGGTCGAGATGGTCCTGGATCAGGGTCCGCTTGGCTTGGGCGATGGCCTTCTCCACTGCGTGCAACTGCTGGGCGACATCGAGGCAGGGACGCCCAGCTTCGATCATCTCGATGATGCCCTTGAGATGGCCATCTGCGCGCTTCAGCCGCTTGATGATATCGGGATGGGTTTCGTGGAGCTGGGCCGGCTCGGTCATCTCTTGATCCTATCCCCCTGGAGGGGATATTACAAGGACAGGTCGGTCATCGAATCTGTCCGACAACGCTTTGTTAGGATCTGCGCAGATAATCACCGAGCATGCCAAACTGTACCCGCAGCATCGCCTTTCGCCTCGTCGTCGCTATCACGATGACTCTCGGCATGCTGCTGTCACCCGTTGGTCGCTCTGCATCGCACGATCCCGTGGCGCTCGCCGTGGCGGAGGCTGCTCGCCACGCTGAGCTCGCAGCCGACCTGAAGGATCATGGCCATGTCCATGACGACGGAGCTGCAGACGAACAGAGCCCCGGCCACTCCCATGGCCACAATCCCGCAGACCATTCGCACGAGACGCCGAACGTCCTCTCGGTGGCGATGGCACCAGTTGTTCAGTCGACCCGTGACTGGCATCCGTGCCCGCCGGTCTTCGCGCACCTTCAGGCTTCATTCAGGCTCGATCGCCCTCCGCGACTGATCTTCGTCGCATGATCGCTGCCGCGCACGCGGCATCCCTCATCAGCAAAGATCGGAATTCCTATGCACGGACCTGTCTGTCAGGGCCAGTCCAGCACGCCTTGCGCGCGCCGGCGGCTCGCCCTTCCCATGCTCGTTGCTTTCCTGACTGTGCCGCTTCTGGCGGGCTCGGCCTTCGCCCACGCCGTCGCCGAGGGCGACAAGGGCTATATACAGGAAATCACTGGCATTAATCTCCTGCCCTTCATCTATCTCGGAGCCAAGCACATGGTGACGGGATACGACCACATCCTGTTCTTGCTCGGCGTGATCTTCTTCCTCTACAAGATGAAGCACATCGGCATTTATGTGAGCCTGTTCGCCATCGGGCACTCTACCACCATGTTGCTCGGCGTCTATTTCCACGTCGGCATCAACAGCTACATCATCGACGCCATTATCGGGCTCTCGGTGGTCTACAAGGCGCTCGATAATCTGGGCGCCTACCAAAGGTGGTTCGGCTTCCAGCCGAACACCAAGCTCGCCACCTTGATCTTCGGCTTCTTCCACGGCTTCGGCCTGTCGACGAAGATCATCGACTACGACATCTCGCCCGACGGACTGTTGCCGAACCTGCTCGCCTTCAACGTGGGCGTGGAGATCGGCCAACTCCTGGCGCTTGCCGCCATCCTCATCGTCATGGGCTTCTGGCGGCGGACGCCGAGCTTCTTCCGCCACGCCTACACCGCCAACGTCGTGATGATGACCGCCGGCTTCGTGCTGATCGGCTACCAGATCACCGGCTGGTTCGTCTCCTGAGCTTCCTGAAAGGACCAACCATGTATAACACGGACATGCCTACCCGCGCCGAGCTGCCGACCTCCGCCCAGCTGCTGCGATCCACCCTCATTGCCATCGTTGCCGCTGCGGCGATCCTCATCACAATCGTGCTGCCGGCGGAATATGCCGTCGACCCGACCGGCATCGGCCGCATGCTGGGGCTGACGGAGATGGGCGAGATCAAGGCCCAACTCGCCGAGGAGGCGGAGAAGGACCGCGCGGCCGGCCAGCAGGGCGCCACCCCCATCGCCGCGCCGGCGCCCGACCGGCGTTCGAGCCTGACGGAGCGGGTCTTTGCCGAGTTCCTGATCGGATCGGCCATGGCGCAGACCAATGCGGGCACGCGAACTGATGAGATGACCATCACGCTGAAGCCCGGCGAAGGCAGCGAGGTGAAGCTGACCATGCGCCAGGGCCAGAAGGTGAATTACACTTGGACCGTCACCGGGGGCGTGGTGAACTTCGACCTCCATGGTGATGGTGGCGGCAAGGAGACAAGCTACGAGAAGGGGCGCGGAGTGCCGGGTGCCAACGGCGTTCTCGAAGCGGCCTTCGACGGCAACCACGGCTGGTTCTGGCGCAACCGGGGCTCCGCCGATGTAACTGTGACGCTGCGCACCAACGGCAGCTATACCGACATCAAGCGGATGCTGTAACGAACGCAGGACGATTGTTGCTGCTAGATAAGGGGGAAGCTCCGCTCGCTGTAGCGGGGCTTCCTGATTGCAGCATTGCCAAAACACGAAGGTTTGTATGGCCGGAAAATGGGACTGGCGCCAAAGAGCGGACCTTCCCAATTTCCGCCTTGGGTCAACTCCGGCCGCTCCCGTCTTCCTCTGTTGCCGAAAGATCCTCGACGACCTCCTGCCGCAGCTGAGGCCCCTTCGCCAAGCGCCGGCCGAGCGCGCGGGTGAAGGCTGCGTAGCGCTCGGAGAGCTTGGCCCGCGTAGCCTGGGCCGCAGGTTCGGGCAGCGCGGGGGTGGTGGCGAGCCAGAAGCGGATGAAGGTGGCCAAGGCCTCGGTCGATATGCCGAGATCGCGCTCCAGCCGCGCGAGACGGCGGTCGATCTGGCCGAGGCGCCGGGCAAGAGCGGCCTCCTGACGCTCCGCGCTGTCGGGGGACAGGAAGGAGGCGATAGCGGCCTGGGCGATCAGGGACATGGACTGGTCGCGCTGGGCGGCGTAGTGGGCCAGCAGGTCCATGATGTCTGGCTCCAGATAGACGGAGATCTGCGTTTTCTTCGTGCGACCTGCCATGGCGATCAAAGCTCCATGCCGTCATTGGGATTGAGGCTGACCTGCCGGGCGACGCCCTGCATTAGTCCGGTCATGCGCCGGTTCCGGGTAGCGATGTCCTCCATCTCGTCGTCGCGATCCATGTCGAACTCGAACTCATTCTCGATGGGCTGCATTTTCTCGACCGGCTTGACGCGGCTTAGCTCGGGCTGGTGCCGGTGCTCGGAGCCGGTCGGATCGTCGTCTCGATCTTCGGCGACAAAGCTCCCGCGAGTACCCTCCTGGGGCCTAGGCACAGGGAGCGCGGTCCAGTCATCGTACTGCCCGGCCGAACCACGAGTGGGCGCTGGCGGTGGCAGGAGCCGGTCCCGAAACCGCGCGTCCTCGTAGTAGCGGGCCTTCTTCGCCCGGATTGGAGGCGTGCCCGCGACCATGACGATCTCGTCCATGGGCGGCAGTTGCATGACCTCGCCGGGGGTGAGCAGCGGGCGGGCGGTCTCTGAGCGCGACACCATGAGATGACCCAGCCACGGCGAGAGCCGGTGACCGGCATAATTCTTCATCGCCTTCATCTCAGTGGCGGTGCCGAGCGCATCGGAGACGCGCTTGGCGGTGCGCTCGTCATTGGTGGCGAAGCTCACGCGGACATGGCAGTTGTCGAGGATCGAGTTGTTCGGCCCATAGGCCTTCTCGATCTGGTTCAGCGACTGGGCGATGAGGAAGGCTTTCAGGCCATAGCCGGCCATGAAGGCAAGCGCGCTCTCGAAAAAGTCGAGCCGGCCCAGCGCCGGAAATTCGTCGAGCATGAGCAGCAGACGATGGCGCGCGCTCTTCGCCTGCAGGTCCTCGGTGAGTCGCCGGCCGATCTGGTTGAGCAGGAGCCGGATCAACGGCTTGGTGCGGTTGATGTCGGAGGGCGGCACCACGAGGTAGAGCGTCGCGGGAACCTTGCCGCCGACGATATCGGCGATGCGCCAGTCGCAGCGCCGCGTCACCTCGGCGATCACCGGATCGCGGTACAGGCCAAGGAAGGACATTGCGGTGGAGAGCACGCCCGAGCGCTCATTGTCGGATTTGTTGAGCAGTTCGCGGGCGGCGCTGGCGATGACGGGATGCGGGCCCGCCTCGCCGAGGTGGGCGGTCTTCATCATGGCGTCGAGCGTGGTCTCGATCGGCCGCTTCGGATCGGAGAGGAAGGCGGCGACGCCGGCGAGCGTCTTGTCCGTCTCGGCATAGAGCACGTGGAGGATGGCACCGACGAGCAGCGCGTGGCTGGTCTTTTCCCAGTGGTTCCGCTTTTCCAGCGAGCCCTCGGGGTCGACGAGGATGTCGGCGATGTTCTGAACGTCACGGACTTCCCACTCGCCGCGGCGCACTTCCAGCAGTGGGTTATAGGCGGCGGACTTGGCATTGGTCGGGTCGAACAGCAGCACGCGGCCGTGGCGGGCGCGGAAGCCGGCGGTGAGCTGCCAGTTCTCGCCCTTGATGTCATGAACGATGGCCGATCCCGGCCAGGTCAGCAGCGAGGGCACGACCAGCCCGACGCCCTTGCCGGACCGGGTCGGCGCGAAGCACAGCACATGCTCGGGCCCGTCATGGCGCAGATAGTCCCGTTCATACCGGCCGAGCACGACGCCATCCGAGCCGAGCAGCTCGGCGCCCCGGACCTCCTCCTTCTCGGCCCAACGTGCCGAACCATAGGTCTCGACCCTGGAGGCCTCGCGGGCCCGCCAGACTGACAGGGCTATGGCGACTGCGACGGAGAGGAAGCCGCCGGAGGCGGCGATCAGCGCCCCCCGGAAGAACACCTCAGGCGCATAGGCATCGAAAAAGTACCACCACCAGAAGAAGGCCGGCGGGTAGTAGACCGGCAGCCCGAGAAGCGCGAACCAAGGGGCGCCCAGCTGCGCCTGAAAGCCAAGGCTCCAGGCCACATACTGTGTTGCGCCCCAGATGGCCGCGAGCACGATCAGCAGGACGGTGAGGATCTGCCTCCAGAGGATGTTCGTCGCCGGCATGGTGATGATCCCTCTCTCAGGTCAGAGGCCAAGGCCGCGCTTGCGACCGAAACTCCAGTCGACGCCACCATCATCACGGGCGACGCCGGAGACATGCTTGCCGAGCTGGCGCTCCAGAGAGGGCGACCAGGGCACGAGCTGAAAGCCCAGCCCGTCATCGAGCATGGCGAAGCGGCCGGAGGCGAGCACAAGGCGCTGGCGATACGTGCCGGCGACATACTCGCCGGTGCCTGCCTTGTTGAACGTCAGGCCGGTCTCGGCGGCGAGCTTCTCACTGAGCGCCTCCAGTTCCCGGCGGCGGAGCGTGTCGATAAGGTTGCGGGCGAAGAGGATGAGCCGTCCCTGCCGCTCGGCCAGTCCCTGGCGGATGAGATGCTCGGCGCGCCGATCAAGCGCCTGGCTCACCTCCGCGCCGAAGCCGCCGTCGGAGAGAGCGATGGGGTCACGCGCAATGGCCTGCCGGTCGAGCCAGGTGGCACCGGGGGCCGTGACCTGATGGGCGATATCCAGATCGGAGCGCACCGCGAGCGCGACGCGTCGTTTGCCGTGCGCATCGTCGAAGGTGCGCAGTTCGACGATGGCGCCTGGAGCGCCATCACCGGCGGCTTCGAGGTCTGGCAGCCGTATGTGATGGGACCGCCCGTCCACGCCATCGACGATGGCATAGGCGGAGCCGTGGAGTTCATCATCGAGCCCGCGCGCGACCAGTCGGCCGATCACCGGCACGTCGAGGCTCTCGGCGGCGAGGACATAGCTGGCCGTGCCACGCTCGATCCCGCGGTCGGTCAGAGCGCGGTGCATGCGCTTGATGATATCGCCACGCTCAGCGAGCGCGCGCAGGGTAGCCTCGGCTTCCGGCTCCATCATCCATTGGGCGTTGCTGATCTCCTTGGCGAGGCCGAGCGTCTCGAGTTTGCGAAGGCGCCCGATCTTCAGCGTATGATGTTCGTCCGGCTGTCGGCCTGGAGCCGGCGCCATGTCGAGGATGCCGCTCTCGCGGGTCTCGCGCACGAGTTGCCGATCGAGTTCGGTCCAGCGTTCGGCCTCGATCTGGCGTTCCAAACTCCGGCGGATATCGAGCTCGCTCCGCGGGCCGAGTTCCTGGGTGATGAGGTCGCGGGCGCGGGCGCGCATGCCCTCCTTGATGTAGTCGCGGGAGATCACGAGATCCTGGCCGTCGTCGCGGCGGCCTCGCACGATCAGATGCACATGGGGATGCTCTGTGTTCCAGTGATCGACGGCGACCCAGTCGAGACCGGTGCCGAGGTCCTTTTCCATCTGCCGGGCTAGGTCGCGGGTGAAGGCCCGCAGGTCCTCCATCTCCAGGGCGTCGTCGGGCGACACGATGAAGCGGAAATGGTGCCGGTCCTCGCGGCAGCGCTCGGTGAAGGCATCGACATCCACGCTGTCGCTCTCGGGACCGAACATCCGCGCCTTCTCCCCATCGCGGGTTACGCCTTCGCGGCGGAGATAGGTGAGGTGCTGACTGAGGGAACCGGTGCGGGCCGAGTGTCGTACGACGCGGGCCTTCACCACGGCGCCGCGTGACCGCGGCGTAATCCTGCGGCTGGCCTGAAGGCTGGCGACCTGTCCGCTGCCGAAACGCGAGCGGTTGCCCGCGGCGATCTTGCCGGAGCGAGAGACCCCGCCGCCGGCCTTGCGAGCCGCAGCGAGCGCCTGGGCGACGAAGGGGCGGGCCTGCTGGGGGCGGGTCGAGCGGATGCGGCCGGGACGGACGCGAAACTCGCGTTCATCGCTCATGGCGAAACCTCGCAATGTGCGGAAAATCGTTTATGCGCAGCCATTTACGGGACGCGTGAAACGTGTGATCTGGCTCCGCAAGGTGCCGAGAGCGCGGAAAACACCTGCAAAAACAACATCCCGACCGCCGCGCACTGTGCGCCCTTTTATCCTGCCATCGTGCGGTCGTGGTTCCCGTCCTACGCCTCCTCGCCCTCCATGGAGCGCCACAGCCCGCCAGAATGCGAAAGCGGGTCGGCCTGCTCATGGCGCCCTCCGTGCTGGCAAAGGTGCAACGAAGAGCGCGCCGGATCGCGGCGCGAGGAGCGCGGTATCGGTGGGATTGCTGCGGTCGGGCTGCGCGGCGAACAGCGGCGCCTCGCGCCAGCTTTGCGCCATTGGCTGCACCGGTCCGGTGGCGCCGGCTGCAGGCTCTTTGTCGATGATCGGCGCCAGAGCCGCGATGTAATTGCGCGTCTCCGGCGGCAGCGGCTTGCCGGAAAGCGAGGCCTCATAGCGCGAAGGCCCGGCATTGTAGGCCGCGAGCATGGCGCGGACGCTGCCATATCGGTCGTGGAGTTGGCGCAGATAGGCCGCGCCGGCGAGGATGTTGTCACGCGGGTCGAACGGATCGGTGCCGAGACCGTGATGGACGCGAAGCTTATCCCAGGTCACGGGCATGATCTGCATCAGCCCCATGGCACCGGCCGGTGAGACGGCGCGTGGATCGCCGCCGCTCTCGGCCCGCAGCACCGCACGGATCCAGGTGATCGGAAGCTCGAAGCGCTCCGCGGCCTCGTCGATAAAGGCGGCGTAGGAGGTGACTGCATTCGCCACAGTCGGCGATACGGGCTGCGCGGTGGCAGAGCCTGGCGATATGCCACCGATCAGCAATCCGCCCGCGAGGAAGAGCACAGAGCGATGCATGTCAGCGCACCGCCGCGCGCCAAATGAAGTCGCCGTCGCCGGCCTCATCCGTAAGGAGTGGCATCGCCCGCCCGATGACGGTGGAAGCCGGGATAGGGCCGAAGTAGCGCCCATCGAGACTGTCGCCGACGTCCGGGTTCATCAGGAACAGATGGCCGGGAGCGATACGCTTGCATCCCTGCCAGACCGGCAGATCGCGCCCCATGTGGTCGCGCCGCAGAGCCTCGCCCAGCAGCACGCCATCGACGGTGATCGCGTCGCCAAGACGGCAGACCTCCTGTCCCGGAAGCCCCATCACGCGCTTCAACAGCGGCGTGCCCTCACCGAGATAGCCGCGCCCGATGAGGAACGCGGCGAGCGGCGGTGGCGGCATTACCGCGACCAGATCGGTGATCTCGAGGGCATCGGCCGGCTCGACCGAGTATAGCCCGACGGGAACGCTCGCCGAGATATTCCAGATCAGCTTGAGTGGCGTCGGCAGCGTCGCGGCATAGGCCACACCGACGCTGGCGACCGTCGTCATCAGCACGTATGCGGCGCGGTTCATTGTCCGCACTCCCGCCGCTTCAGCCACGCCTGATGGCGCTCTATCGTGTAGGCGCGGGGCTCGAAGCCGACGCTCAGGCGGTGGGCGACGTGACCCCAATGATCCGGGGCTGCCGTCGCTGGATCGATGCCGATCGCTTCGATGGCATCGATGTGCTGCAGGATTTTCTCGACCTTCGGCCAGCCATCCACCCGCAGCAGGATCTCGCCGCCGGGACGCACGAAGGGCAGCGTCTGGTAGCCTTCGCCCGGCGCCACGCAGCGCACGATATCGAGGCGGGAGGCCACGGTGCCGAAGTCGTTCGACGCCCATCGGACGAAGGCGAAGATGCGGCCGGGAGGGAAAGAGAGGATGCGCCGGCGGCGATCCAGCAACTGCTCATGCTCGGGGTGGCCGAAGCGGATCCAGTTCTCGATCCGCTTCTCGATATGGGTCAACTCGACATGGGTCAGGGCATCGGATGGGGAACTGGACGCGGATGCCGTGCTGGCGGCACCGGGGGCAGAAGCCGCGCTCATGGCTGATCTCCTGACGTGGGAGGGAATTCGCGCGCGAGCAGGTCGCGCATCATTTCGGCGACGGTGACGCCGCGCAGGAAGGCGGCGACCTTGATCCGGCCGCGCAGGTCGGGCGTTACATCGATGGTGAGGCGCGCGGTGAACATGGCGCCGGGGTGGTGCTCCGGCGCGACATCCGCCGCCTTGATCCAGTGCTCGGGATCGGCAGGTCGGGAGGCAAAGTCGCGGCGGATCGGGCGCTCGCTCATGGCGCGAGCCTCCCGAGGTCGAGATCATTGATCTCGGCGCTCAGCGCAGCGATCTCGCGCGTGGCTGGCCCGGCATCGTCGCGTTCGAAGACGAGACGTCCGGACTGCGCCGCCGCCGCAAAGGCGATGCGCTGACCGATGGTGCTGGCGAGCACCGGAGGATCGTGATCAGCCAGCGTCCGCGCGGTCTCGCGGGCGAGAACCGTGCGCGCGCCGCAGCGGTTCAGGACGAAGCGGACCAACAGCGCCGGGCGGTAGATCCGCGCCTCGCGGATCAGTGCCAGCATCTCGGCCGAGGCCCAGCCGTCAAAGGGCGAGGGCTGCACCGGGATCAGCACCAGATCGGCAGCGAGCAGCGCCGAGCGCATCAGCCCGGCGACGCGGGGCGGGCCATCGATGACAATGTGATCGGCGTCCCGCGCGAGCTCGGGTGCTTCACGATGCAGCGTGTCGCGGGCGAGCCCAACGACACCGAACAGCCGTGGCAGGCCCTCGTGGCCGCGCTGCTGCGACCAGTCGAGGCTGGAGCCCTGCGGATCGGCGTCGATCAGCGTGATCCGCTGCCCCTGCCGGGCCCATTGCCCGGCGAGATGCAGCGCCAAGGTGGTCTTGCCGACCCCGCCTTTCTGGTTGAGGAGCGCGACGATCATCGCCGATCTCCCTCGCGAGGGGGTGTCTGCGACGACCTGTCAGGCGGCGTCTTCCCAGACCGTTCTGCCCGCTGCTGATGCTGATGTCGCTTTCCCTTGAAGTGGAGTCTGGTCGGCGGAGAAAGCTGAGTCTTTCTGGACTCTTGCGCATGGTCCGGTTTCCCTTGAATCATAGATTT
>NZ_SMAI01000010.1 GCF_004346185.1 Aquabacter spiritensis
CAAGAGCGGTCTGGGTCGGGCCGGGTTTCTTCAGCATACCCGAATGAATCAAAAACCCCCGGCTCGCGCCAGGGGTTTGTCAGCGGTCTGAGGCCGGGCCATCGCCCGGCCTTTTGCTTTTCCGGCTCCGGCATCAATTTGGGGCGAGACCTGCGGGCAGCAGGGCTCAGGGGCCGGCGAAGCGGCGGAATTCGCGGATCACGCGCTCGTAGATCGGCCGCTTGAACGGCACGACGAGGTCCGCCGTGCGGTCGAGCTGCTCCCAGCGCCAGGCGACGAACTCCGCCTTGTGCTTGCCGCCGCCGGGTTTGACGATGTCGATCTCGCTGTCCGACCCGGTGAAGGCGAAGGCGAACCAGCGCTGGGTCTGGCCGCGATATTTGCCGCGCCACGCTTCGCCGGCGATCCGCCCGGGCAGATCGTAGGACAGCCAATCGTCGATCTCGCCGATGAGCTTGACCGAGCGGATCGAGGTCTCCTCGTAGAGTTCGCGCAAAGCGGCATCGCGCGGGTCCTCGCCTTTGTCGATGCCGCCCTGCGGCATCTGCCAGGAATGCGTCATGTCGACATGTTCCGGCCCGCCGGACCGTTCGCCCATGAAGACGCGGCCGGCGGAATTGAACACGGCCATGCCCGCGCAGGGCCGGTAGGGGAGATCGTCCAGGTGGCGTGCCATCCAACACCTCATGGTGGGATCCGGCGGCTCGGCCGGATCCCGCAGGTTCACATGTGATGCGCGATTCGCGCCCGGTGCGGGCGGCGAAGGCGCGCGCGCCGCATCAGTTGGCGCGGCGCAGCGGCAAAGCGGTCGTGCCCCAGGCTCGGAGCGAGGCCCAGGTGCCCTTTTCGAGCTGGAAGCGGTCGACCGGCACCGAGGCGCCGATGGCGCGCACCCGCGTCAGGCCGGCGCCGCACCATTGGAAGCCGCATTTCTCCAGCACCCGGCGCGAGGCCGGATTGGCCACCCGGGCGGCGCCCATCAGGCGGTCGATCTCGGTGTCCGAGAAGGCATAGTCGATCACGGCGCGGGCGGCCTCGGTGGCGAGGCCGCGGCCCCAGAAGGCTTCGCCGAACCAATAGCCGAGCTCGGGCACGCTCTCGCCCGGCTTGCAGCCATAACCGCACATGCCGGCGAAGACCGGGCCTTCCGGCCGGTTCAGGAACACCGCGAACTGCGCGCCGTCCGGGCGCGTGGTGGCGTGTTCCACGAAGTTGCGGCCGTCGGCGGGGTGGTAGGGATAGGGCAGGTTCGCGGTCATTTCCGCGACTTTGCGATTGTTGGCATGCTCCGCGATGGCACCGGCGTCCTCGAATCGCGGGGCGCGGAGCAGCAGCCGCTTGGTCTCGAGGACGGGAATACAGCTGTCGGTGCGCGGGGCTCCGGTCGGCGGCTCGACGAGGGTCATGGCGGGCTCCAACGAATGTGGTGGGACGAACCACCTGGCGGACAAAGAAAAACCGGGGAGACGCTCGTCTCCCCGGCTGGTCCGGGAGCCCGGATATTCCGGATCAGGCTCCCACCGGGTCGACGAGACCGGCGGGATCCTGCATGTCAGGTCCTGCCGCTTATTCGGCCGCCTCGGCGGCGGCGGGGACGACCGATACATAGGTGCGGTCGTTGGCTTTGGAGCGGAACTCGACTTTGCCTTCGGTGAGGGCGAACAGGGTATGATCCTTGCCCATGCCGACATTAAGGCCGGGATGCCATTTGGTACCGCGTTGGCGGACAATGATGTTGCCGGCAATGACGTCCTGGCCGCCGAAGCGCTTCACGCCGAGGCGTCGGCCGTCGGAATCGCGGCCGTTGCGGGACGAGCCGCCTGCTTTTTTGTGAGCCATCTGTGCTCTCCGTTCCTATCAGGCGCCGGCGGCGATGCTGGTGATGCGCACGACCGTCAGGTCGGCGCGAAAACCGCGCTTGCGGCGCGAATTCTGGCGGCGGCGCTTCTTGAAGGCGATGACCTTGTCGCCGGGCGCCTGTTCCACGACTTCACCGGTGACGCTGGCACCCTCGACGAGGGGCGCGCCCACCGTGATGGTCTCGCCGCCGAGCATGAGGACGGGGAACGACACGCTCGCGCCGGCTTCGGCCTCGATGCGGTCCACTGTGATGACGTCGTCGGCGGCGACGCGGTACTGCTTGCCGCCTGCTTTGATGACCGCGAACATTCTTGTCTCGCTTTGTTCCGCCGCGCCTCGAAGGGCCGGCTTCTTTCGGTCGGGGGGAGATGCGGACGCAAGGCGTCCACGCGAAGCGGTCCCTTTACCCGCAACAGGGGCAAAATGTCAATCGCGGTGCGGTTCGGAGCGGGCTGCGGCCGGCTTCCGGCGCCCTTCCGAAACGCGGGTGCGGCTTGGTAAGCTCGTCCCGGAGCGCAGGGCCGGCCGGCGCGGCCGCCGCCGGCGCTCCGAGGAGGGGAAGGATGCACGACAAGAAGGCCGTGATGCCCGACGAGGCGCCCGCGATCCGCACCATCGCGATGCCGGCCGACACCAATCCCAATGGCGACATTTTCGGCGGCTGGCTGATGTCGCAGATGGATCTCGCCGCCGGAAACGTCGCGGCGCGGCGGGCCCGCGGACGCGCGGCGACGGTGGCGGTCGAGGCGATCACCTTTCTCAGCCCGGTCGCGGTCGGCGACGAGGTCAGCCTGTTCGCGCGGGTGCTCTCCGTGGGCCGCACCTCGATGCGGATCGAGGTCGAGGCGTGGCGGCGGGCGCGGGCGGGCGAGGAGACCCGCAAGGTGACGGAGGCGATCTTCACCTTCGTCGCGATCGACGAATCGGGCCGGTCGCGGCCCATCCCGCCCGAGCGGGAGCCGGCGATCGCGCCGGCGGTTGCGGTTTCCGAATAAGCGCGCCTCCCGCCGTCGGCGGGCGGGGGAGGGGAAGGCACGGGCCGGTTCCAGCACCTCCAGCCCCGCCGGTTTCCCGGCGGGGGGGAGGAATGCGGGAGCGGTCGGCACGCCGGCAAGGCATGCCTTGGGAACACAAGTGACGTCGGAGCCTGCGCTCCGTCCGCTCCCGCGCGGGGATTTATGGCGTGTCGGCTGCGCCGCGTGGGTGATCGGTTCTCCCATCGGGACCGGACGAACCACTCCCGGATCGGTGCGCAGTCCCCTTCGGCCTCCTTTCTAACTGAACGGGGTGCGTTGTCCCCGTCCCGTCGGACACCCGCTGCCCCGCACCACCCGTCAGGCCGCTCCGGACGCGCCCCTCCTTGGTGCGAGGTGAGCCCACCATAGCAGGATCGGGAGAGGAAAGGAATATAGTCTGTAGGATTTTTTTCATGGACTCCGTCGGAAGGCCGCCGGGTGGCCGGCCGATGCCGATTTTTCTCCGCCGGGGCCGAAGCCGTGCGCGACGGTCTTGCGGCCGGCGGGGCTCTCCGCTAGAAGCGCTCGACCATGCAACGGGCGCCCGCGCCCGGCCCCGGAGGAGAGGTGGCAGAGTGGTCGAATGCACCGCACTCGAAATGCGGCATACGGGCAACCGTATCGGGGGTTCAAATCCCTCCCTCTCCGCCAAAAGCCGCCGATTGCCCTCCATGGTGCGATATTGCCGATCACCGCACACCACTACGTGGTTCTGAGAACCGCTGACTCTACGCTACAGCCCGATATATCTTGAAGATCAGCGACGGCGGTAAACGACCCCATCTCAGAACTTCAATGGCCAACGTAAATTTCCGAAAGCTGCTGTTCGTGCGGTGGCTGCATGCGACGAGATAGAAGTCGGTTGGGACTAGCCGCTTGGAGCTAGCCGGACCCGCAATCCGTATCTTAAGAACCTTGACGGTGGCACATGCCCTGTCAAAGTCGAATGCACCTTTCGAATCTCGGCAAATATTTCCATCAGTGTCCGGCGATGGGCGAAGAACGAGCATCACTGAAGCCGACACGGCCGCGATTGAACCTTGCGCGCGGCCGGTACGAGTCATTCCTCGCCCGCTCTGCCGACGAACATGCGCTGCAAGCCATCTGGGCCGTCCATGCTATCCAGTCCGGCCGCGCTGATTCAGCCAAGCCGTTCCTCACTTTCCCGAACGATGCTGCCGTTGCCAGCATGGATGAACCCAAGGCCATCTATAAGTGGGAGTTGGAGACTTTCATCACGTCACTCCTGACGACAGCCAAGGACAAGCCGCGCGAAGGCCGTTACCACATCACGAACCTTTCCAAGTTCGACTCCATCCTCCAGCTGACACGGTTCCTGCGCGACATCGAGGAGTGCGAGTACGCCTTGATGTCCCGCCCCGAGGACATCCTTGAGGAGATGTACCGGATCGGGCAGCGGCAGTTTTCTTGGCAGCGTGGCACCAACCGCGAGCAGATATTCCGGTATGCCTACGTTTACGGGCAGGGCGACTGCGCAAAGTACTTTCAGGAGAGTCGCGGGCTGTCCGTGCAGGACTTCATGCTCATGGGCTTGATGATCTGCGGCCTGCTGTTCGACCAAGCTTGGACGAGAATGCCCGACCTAACCAAGTCCAACTTCAGCCAGGACCAGCTCAACAAGACCCTGTCCATACTCAGCGTAGACGTGGCGCAGGCGCGGTCACTAGCCACCGAACTTAACCGCGAGATGGCGCTGCGTATCAGGCGCCCCTTGAGAACCGCCTACATGCCGAGCCTGATGCGGCGGTTTCCCCTTTTCAGCCGCACCGACTCCCGCGAGACCGGCTATATCGCACCGCTGCCGCCTCTTGTGTTGGCTCGCGTCACCGCTGGCCTGTATTACGACTTCATGGCGGGCTCTCAGCAGATGTTGGAGCAGGCCAATCGCCGGTTCGAGGAATATATCCGCAAGCTACTGGTCGCTTATCACGGGCGCGTGCAGGCGTTCAGCGGCGAGCCCTACGGGCCGAAGGGTTTGAAGGTCGACCCACCTGACTGCCTCGTGATGGACGGCAAGGAGATCAATATTGCCGTAGAATGTAAGGCGACCAAGCTAACGTTTGAGGCCCAGTTCGCCGAAGACCCCATGAGTACTGCCAAGCAGGGGTTCGAGCAGATGGCTAAGGCAGTGTTCCAGCTTTGGCGCTTCTTCTCGCATGTCCGCCACGGCGTTTACACCGATCAAGCGGTGTCAGGGACAGCTATCGGGGTAGTCCTGACCATGGACGCTTGGATGCAGATGGCGGGCAAACTTCGTGACGCCGTCGTGCAGCGCGCGCGGGAGATGGCACAGGAAAATCCTGACATCACGGATGAGGATAGGCGCGACGTTGTGTTCTGCTCGGTGCAGGAATTGAACGACGTGTGCGCTGAGGTCGAGTTCGACGAGCTGATGGAGGTCATGAAGCACGCCGTCACCACGAAGTATCACGGCTGGAGCATGGTGGAGGTGATGAGGGATTGCGGCGTGAAGCGTACCAAGAAGGGGTTCCCCATGAAGGCCGGCGAATTGGTGCCGTGGTTGGACGCGATAGCAGACCCTACCGACCGTCCCTTCATGTAGAAACAGAAACATGGCTCATTCGAACCCGAGCGTGGGGTCGTCCGGGTCAGGACCATAGACGGGTCTCAGTAATTCGCGCAGCAAGTCCGATTGTCGAAATCGGGGGCGCGTTGAGGTCGAACGCAGCAGCCGCATGAATGGCTGTTTTTCCAACTCTGGTACCCAGAAGCGGTCGAACAGGAATCCACCCCAATTGTCGCCGTTAGCTCGTACCTCAATTTTTGGAGGGCTATAGCGTAGACGTAGTTCTCAGTTTCATCGTTCCCGCTCACCAGCCTCTGCACTCCCGACGATCGTCAGGCCCGCCGTTGGCCGCATTCGTAATGTTTAACTGAATTGTTCGCTGTTTTTGCTGAACCGGCGCACGAGGCCCCGCGAAGCGGCCCTGCGCACTTTCTCCCTTCCATCCCTCTTCCCTCACGCTCCGGTGAACCTTGCGCCTCGGAGGGAACGCTCTCGGCTTGGAGGCATTCTGAACTGAGGGCGGGCGGAGGAGCGGGCGGACGGCGGCCGGGTGCGGCCGGGCCGCCCGGTGGAGCAGAGCATGCAAGGTCCGAACGATGTCACGCGCCGCGACGTGCTGGCCGCCGGCGCGGCCACGGTCGCCGGGACCCTGGCGCCGACCGGCGCGCAGGCCCAGAGCGGCCAAGGGGCGCCCCCCGCCGCGCCGTCCGCCTCCGGGGCCGGGGCGTCCCCTCAGCCGGCCCGCGCCGCGGTCTCCCTGAAGGTCAATGGGACGGTGCGCGACCTCGATCTCGACACCCGCACCACCTTGCTCGACGCGCTGCGCGAGCATCTGCACCTGACCGGCACCAAGAAGGGCTGCGATCACGGCCAATGCGGCGCCTGCACGGTGATCGTCGAGGGGCGGCGGATCAATTCCTGCCTCAGCCTCGCGGTGATGCATGACGGCGACAGCGTCACCACGATCGAGGGCCTGGGCACGCCGGAGGCGCTGCATCCCATGCAGGCCGCCTTCGTGGCGCATGACGGCTATCAGTGCGGCTATTGCACGCCGGGGCAGATCTGTTCGGCGGTGGCGGTGCTGGACGAGATCAAGGCCGGCATTCCGAGCCATGTCAGCGCCGATCTCACCGCCGCGCCCGAGCCGAGCGCCGACGAGGTGCGCGAGCGGATGAGCGGTAATATCTGCCGCTGCGGCGCCTATTCCAACATTGTCGAGGCGATCACCGAGATCGCCGGGAGGCCGGCATGAAATCCTTCACCTATGAGAAGGCGGCCTCGCCCGCCGCCGCGGCGGACGCCGCCGCCCGCACCGAGGGGGCCAAATTCATCGCCGGCGGCACCAATCTGCTCGATCTGATGAAGCTGGAGATCGAGGCGCCGACCCATCTCGTCGACGTCAACGGCCTCGCGCTCGACACGATCGAAGAGACCCCCGCGGGCGGCCTGCGGATCGGCGCCTTGGTGCGCAACACCGATCTCGCGGCGGACAACCGGGTGCGGCGCGATTACGCCGTCCTGTCCCGCGCCCTGCTTTCGGGCGCCTCGGGGCAACTGCGCAACAAGGCGACGACCGCCGGCAATCTGCTCCAGCGCACGCGCTGCCCGTATTTCTACGACACCGACCAGCCGTGCAACAAACGCCGGCCCGGCAGCGGCTGCGGCGCGCTCGACGGTTACAGCCGCCAGCACGCGGTGGTCGGCGCCAGCGCGGCCTGCATCGCCACCCATCCCAGTGACATGGCGGTGGCGATGCGCCTGCTCGACGCGACCGTCGAGACGGTCCGCCCGGACGGCGAAACGCGCAGCCTGCCGGTCGCCGACCTCCACCGCCTGCCCGGCGACACGCCGGAGATCGAGACCGCCCTCGCGCCGGGCGAGCTGATCACGGCGGTGACGCTGCCGGCGCCGCTCGGCGGCACCCACTTCTATCGCAAGGTGCGGGACCGGGCGTCCTACGCCTTCGCTTTGGTGTCGGTCGCGGCGGTGGTGCAGGCGGACGGCACGGGCCGGGTCGCGCTGGGCGGCGTCGCCCATAAGCCGTGGCGGATCGCGGCGGCCGAGGCCGAGTTGCCGCGCGGCGCCAAGCCGGTCGCCGACGCTTTGCTCGCGCAGGCGCGGCCGACCAAAGACAATGACTTCAAGCTGCCGCTGGTCCAGCGCACGCTGGCTGCCGTGCTCGCCGAAGCGAGGGGCTGACGCCATGAAGTTCGACACCCCCGCAACCACCAATCCGATCGACGCGCTGCGCGTCGTCGGACAGCCCGTCTCCCGCATCGAAGGTCCGCTCAAGACCACCGGCACCGCGCCCTATGCCTATGAACGGCACGACATCGCCCCCGACGCCGCCTATGGGCACGTGATCGGTTCGGCGATCGCCAAGGGCCGGATCGCCGCGATCGATACGTCCGCCGCCGCGCGGGCGCCCGGCGTGCGCGCCATCGTCACGGCGCGGACCGCCGGGCCGCTCGGCAAGGCCAGCCGCAACACCGCCAAACTGCTCGCCGGCCCGGAGATCGCGCATTACCATCAGGCCGTCGCCCTGGTGGTCGCGGACACGTTCGAGCAGGCCCAGGCCGCGGCCCGTCTGGTGCGGATCGATTATGTCGCGGAGGCGGGGGCGTTCGACCTCGCCGCAGCGCGCGACGGCGCGGTGACGCCGGAGGACGAGCCGGACAGCACAATCGGCGATTTCCCGGGCGCCTTCGCCGCCGCCCCGGTCCAGCTCGACGCGACCTACACCACCCCCGATCAGGCGCATGCGATGATGGAGCCCCATGCCTCCATCGCGGTCTGGCGGGGTGACATGCTGACCCTCTGGACGTCGAACCAGATGATCGCCTGGGGCGCGGGCGATCTCGCCAAAACCCTGGGCATCCCGCGCGACAAGGTCCGTCTGGTGTCGCCTTATATCGGCGGCGGGTTCGGCGGCAAGCTGTTCATCCGCGCCGATGCGGTCCTGGCCGCCTTGGGGGCCAAAGCGGCGGGGCAGCCGGTGAAGGTCGCGTTGACGCGGCCTTTGATGTTCAACAACACGCCGCACCGACCCGCCACGATCCAGCGCATCCGCATCGGCGCCGAGCGGGACGGGACGATCACCGCGATCGGCCATGAGAGCTGGTCGGGGGACCTGCCGGACGGCAAGCCCGAGACGGCGGTGCAGCAGACCCGGCTGCTCTATGCCGGCGCCAATCGCTTGACCGCGCTGCGGCTCGCCACGCTCGACCTTCCCGAGGGCAACGCCATGCGCGCGCCGGGCGAGGCGTCCGGCCTGATGGCGCTCGAGATCGCGATGGACGAGATGGCGGAGAAATTGGGGCTCGACCCGGTGGAATTCCGCATCCGCAACGACACGCAGGAGGACCCCGAGACACCGGGCCGCCGGTTCTCGCAGCGCCCGTTCGTCCAGTG
Organism: Aquabacter spiritensis; assembly: GCF_004346185.1. Lineage (GTDB taxonomy): Bacteria > Pseudomonadota > Alphaproteobacteria > Rhizobiales > Xanthobacteraceae > Aquabacter > Aquabacter spiritensis. The sequence continues at coordinate 8,836 of NZ_SMAI01000010.1, forward strand.
CCTGCGCACCGGGGCGGAGCGGTTCGGCTGGGCAAAGCGTGCGGCGCGCCCGGCGCAGGTCCGGGACGGGGTTTGGCTCATCGGCCTCGGCATGGCCTCCGCCTTCCGCAACAATCTGCTGACCAAGTCCGCGGCGCGGGTGCGGCTGGATGCGAAGGGCGTGGTGACGGTCGAGACCGACATGACGGATATCGGCACCGGCAGCTACACCATCATCGCCCAGACCGCGGCCGAGATGATGGGCGTGCCGCTCGACAAAGTGGGCGTGCGGCTCGGCGATTCGGATTTCCCCGTCTCCGCCGGATCGGGCGGACAATGGGGCGGCAACAATTCCACCGCCGGCGTCTATGCCGCCTGCACCAAGCTGCGCGCGGCCGTGGCCCGGAAGCTCGGCTTCAATTCGACCGATCTCGTCTTCGCCGATGGCGCGGTCCGCTCCGGCGACCGCAGCGTCCCGCTCGCGGCGGCGGCGGGCGCCGACGGGCTCGTCGCCGAAGACCGGATCGAATATGGCGATCTCGCTGAAAAATATCAGCAATCCACCTTCGGCGGGCATTTCGTCGAGGCGGCGGTTCATGCCCATACCGGCGAAATCCGCGTGCGGCGCATGCTGGCGGTGTGCGCCGCGGGCCGGATCCTCAACCCGAAATCGGCGCGCAGCCAGGTGATCGGGGCGATGACGATGGGCGTCGGCGCGGCGCTGATGGAGCATCTGGCGGTCGATACCGGGCGCGGCTTCTTCGTCAACCACGATCTGGCGGGCTACGAGGTGCCGGTCCATGCCGACATCCCGCACCAGGAGGTGGTCTTCCTCGACGAGACCGATCCCATGTCCTCGCCGATGAAGGCGAAAGGGGTCGGCGAATTGGGGATTTGCGGGGTCGCGGCGGCGGTCGCGAACGCCGTCTACAATGCCACCGGGGTGCGGGTGCGCGATTATCCGGTGACGCTCGACAAGCTTTTGGCCGGACTTCCGGAGGCGTGACGGCGGGGCGGGTCCGGCGCGGCCGTCCGTGGACCGCGGCGCACGTCGGCCGGCCCCCTCGTCGACGCCCGATCCGGGAGCTGCGTCGCCGGGAACCGACTGCGGACTGGCGGCGGCGCCGCGGACGCGCTAAAGATGCAACCTGACCTTGGGGGCCTACAACCCAATGGCAGGGGAGGCGAGCCATCGTGCGGATCATGCGTCAAGGCGACTGGCTCAGCGCCAGGATCGACAATGAACTGGTGATGATGAGCCCGGAACACGGCCGCTATCTCAACCTGTCGGAGGTCGGCGCCGAGATCTGGGAAATCCTCGCGGAGCCGCGGACGCTCGACGGTCTGGTCGAAGAGCTGGTCGGACGCTTCGAGGTCGACGAAGAGGTCTGCCGCGCCGAGACGCTGGCCTTTCTCAGCGAACTCGCGCGGGTCGACGCCGTGAGCCTCGATCCGCCGCCCGAGAGGTAAGGGGTCGGCCTTACATCGCGGCGAGCCCGGCATAGAGCGCCATCGAGAGCGCGTAGAGCGCGGCGATCAAAGCGAGGCCCAGCGCTTCGCGCCGCGGGCCGGGATCCGGCGCCAGCCACCAGTCGAAGACCCGGAAGATGGCCGGCACGGCCCACCAGCCGAGGATCTGCGTCGACGCCAGATTGGCGACGAACAGGCCGAGCCAAAACGGGACGTGGGCGGCATCAAACAGCGGCCCGACATACAGGCCCCAGAGATAGACGATGGGATAGAGGACCAGAAGGACCAGAAGATTGTTCTTCAGGATCGCCCAGCCGCTCGCCGCCGGCGCGTCCTTCTTTTGGAACCAGAAGTCGAATCCATAGCTGGCGCGGCTGACGCGGGATTCGACGTTCAGCCGTCCGCCGTCCGCGAGCAGTTTCTGGCGCTCCGGCGAGTCCAGCCACCGCGTCAGATTGGCGTCGCTGTCGAAGGTGAGGACGATGATCCATTGGTCCCGCATCCCCGGCACCGGGCGCTCGATCTTGTGGCGCAGAAAGCCCGGGTGCCGGGTCTCCTCGGCATAGATCACCTTCTGCCATTTCAGGAAGGCGTCCTGCTCCTCTGGCGGCACGTCATAGGCGATGAAGGCGGAGACGCCGGCCTGGGGCGCCGGGCCGGCATCTTCCAGGAGGTGGATGCTTTCCTCTTTCAGGAAAAGCGGCTGGATGTCCGCCACCGCTCGTTCGCGCTCCGGCCCGGCGAGCCAGTCCTGCGCCGCTGCGGCGGTCTCGAACCGCATGATCGTGACCCAATGGATCTGGCCCGGCGGGGCGGGAGGAATGACCTCGTGGGCGATGAAGCCGGGGCGTGTGCGCAGGTCCTCGACCAGGCGCGCGAGCCAGTGGATGTAGGCGGCATAGCCCGTCTCGGCGACCAGATGCTGCGCCACCAGCGCGACCTGGACCGCTTCCGGCTTTTGACCTGCGGTCATGACGGGCCTCAGCCTTTTTTGTAGAGCCGCTTGCCCATGACCCAGGTCTCGTCGACGGCGCGGTCGTCGCCGACCATCATGATGCCGAAAAGCAGATCGGCCGCCTCCTCGACGGTCTCCGGGCCCGCGCCCCGATACGAGAGGCTCTGGTGCCACGGCAGCGCCGCCGGGCCGCCGTTCCAATCCAGCGCGACGAAATCGGCCTCCTTGCCGGGCTCGAAATTGCCCAGCATGTCGTCGATATAGAGCCCCTCGGCGCCGCCGAGGGTGACCGACCAGAAGGCGCGGTAGGGCGAGAGCTTGTTGCGCTCGGCCTCGGCCGCGTCTTTGAGGCTCGGATTGACGCTGCCGTCGAGCAGGGTGTTGTTGCACATGCCGACCTTGTAGGCGTCGTCGAGCACATTGATCATCGAGAAGCGGTTGCCGCCGCCCATGTCGGTGCCGAACGACATGCGCACCCGCATGTCGGGATCGGTCGCCCGGCCGATCCGGAACAGGCCGGAGCCGAGGAACAGGTTGGAGCAGGGGCAGAACACCACGGCGGCGCCGCTCTGCGACATGCGGCGGAACTCGTCGTTCGAGAGCCACACGCCATGGCCGCCGGAGAATTTCGGGCCGACGAGGCCGTATTTCTCATACACGCCGAGATAGTCCGCGCAGTCCGGGTGCAGGTCGAGAAGCGCGCGGATTTCCGCCGGGTTCTCGGAAATATGGGTGTTGATCCAGCAGTCCGGGAAATCCTGTTTCAACTGCTCGCAGTGCCGCATCATGGCGTCCGAGGCGCCCATCGCGAAGCGCGGCGTGATCGCATAGAGGTTGCGGCCGTGGCGGTGATAGCGCTCGATCAGGGCGACGCTGTCGCGGTAGAAATTCTCGGCGGTGTCGACGTAATAGTCGGGCGCGTTGCGGTCGATCCCGGTCAGGCCGCCGATCACCCGCATATTGCGGCGCGACGCCTCCTCGAAGAATTCCTCCGTGGCGACGGGCGCGGTGGTGGTGAAGGCCTGGCAGGTGGTGGTGCCCGACGCGAGCAGGGCATCGAAGAAGCGGCGCGTGCCCTCGCGGGCATAATCGCGATCCTTGTACTTCACCTCTTCGGGGAAAACCCATTTCTGCAGCCAGGGCAGCAATTGCTCGCCATAGGCCCCGACCACCCGGGTCTGCGGCACATGGATGTGCCCGTCGATGAAGCCGGGCACGATCAGCCGGTTCTCGATATGGGTGATTTCCAAGCCGGCATGGCGCCCGGCGAGCGCGGCATAGGGGCCGCATTCGGCGATGATGCCGTCCTCGATGACCATCAGACCGTCGGCCACGAAACGGGCCGCCGCGCTCTCCTGGCCGAGATGCTTCCAGGGATCGTCGATGAAGTCGAAGAACGTGCCGCGGATGCCGACGATGCTCATGAGCCCCCCTGACCGGACGCGGGCGCCGGTTGATCGGCGTCCCTGCGCGACAGGCTTGCATTAAGTGGGAAATCCCCACGCGCGTTCCCGCGCACCGACCGCCGGCCGACGTTAGGCCGATTGCTCAACCGCCACAATGACCGCGCGGTGCGCCGGCGCGCGGCTGGCCCGAACGCGCCATCTGTGCCAAAAGCACGCGGCGCGCGGGACCGGTTCGCCGCGCCAGAGGTCCGGTTTTCTGCAAGTGGGGATGCCGCGATGGATATCGCTTCGTACAACGTCAAGATCTACGCCGATGGCGCCGACCTCGAAGGCATGATCGGGACGTATCGGAAATATCCGTTCGTGAAGGGCTTCACGACCAACCCGACGCTCATGCACAAAGCCGGCGTGACGGACTATGAGAGCTTCGCGCGCAAGGTGCTCGAGGCGATCCCGGACCGCCCGATCTCGTTCGAGGTGTTTTCCGACGATTTCGACGAGATGGAGCACCAGGCGCGGCATATCGCGACCTGGGGCGAACACGTTTATGTGAAAATGCCGGTGACCAATACGGCCGGCGAGAGCGCGGCGCCCTTGATCCGGCGGCTCGCCGATGCCGGGGTGAAGCAGAACGTCACCGCCATCATGACGGTGAAGCAGGTCTATGTGGTCGCCGAGGCGCTGGCCGGCGGGCCGCCCTCGAACATCTCGATCTTCGCCGGGCGCGTCGCCGATATCGGCATCGATCCGGTGCCCATGATGCATGCCGCCGCGGCGATCGTGGCGCCGGAACCGCAGATCGAGCTGATCTGGGCGAGCGCGCGCGAAGCCCTCAACATCGTGCACGCCCACCAGGTCGGCTGCCACATCATCACCGCGACCCCCGACCAGATCGCGAAGGCCGCCGCCTTCGGCAGGAAGACGCCGGAGGATCTGTCGCTCGAGGCGGTGCGCATCTTCCGCACCGATTCCCTCGCCGCGGGTTTCACCCTGAAGCTTTGAGCCGGCAGCGATCCTCCGACGAAGGGTGCACTTGCTTGCCGGTTGCACTTCCGTATGGTGCCGGCTCAATGGCACCCCAGCAAGGACGGTGCCGGCCTGGGAATGACCCGATCGAGGGGATCGTGATGAATGTGCTGATCGCGCTCAGCCGCGCCATCGACGCCGTGAACGCGCGCGTCGGGAAATCGGTCTCTTGGTTGATTGTCGTCGCGGTGCTGGTGTCGGCCATCAATGCGGTGGTGCGCAAGGTGTTCGACGCCTCGTCGAACTCCTGGCTCGAACTGCAATGGGTGCTGTTCGCCGTCGTGTTCCTGTGCTGTGCGCCCTGGACGCTGATCGACAACGAGCACATCCGCATCGACATCGTCAGTTCCCGGCTCTCCCGGCGGGTTCGCAATTCGATCGATCTCCTCGGCGGCGTGTTCTTCCTGCTGCCCTTCACCATCGTCATGCTGGTGACGTCCTGGCCGTTCGCGCTCAATTCCTACTCGATCAACGAGCAATCGCTGAATGCCGGCGGCCTCCCGCAATGGCCGGCGAAAATGCTGGTGCCGATCGGGTTCTTTCTTCTGTTCGTGCAGGCGATCTCGGAAATCATCAAGCGCGTCGCGATCATGACGGGTCGCATGGAGGACCCGCACGAGGGGGCAGGCGGGCATGCCGTCCTGGCTGCGGAGGTGGATCGGCTGCTGGCCGACGCGCCGCGCATCGATTCCGAACCCGGCCCCTCCCGCTGAGCGCCGCATCATGATCCGCACCGGCCTTCCGAAGGCGCTCGCCGCCGCCATCCTCGCCACCCTGATGCTCGTCGGGCTGCCCGACCTCGCCGTCGCCGCGCCGGCGGGGTTCGAGGCCTGGTTCATCCACAATATGGCGCCGATCATGTTCGCGGCGCTGGTCGTGTTCCTGCTGCTCGGCTACCCGGTCGCCTTCGCGCTCGCCGCGAACGGCCTGATCTTCGGCCTGATCGGCATCGAACTCGGCCTGTTCCGGGTCGATTTCCTCCAGGCGCTGCCCGAGCGCGTCTATGGCACCATGAACAACGAGGTGCTGCTGGCGGTCCCGTTCTTCACCTTCATGGGGCTGATCCTGGAGCGCTCCGGCATGGCGGAGGACCTGCTCGACACGATCGGGCAGGTGTTCGGCTCGATCCGCGGCGGACTGGCTTATGCGGTGATCTTCGTCGGCGCGCTGCTCGCCGCGACCACCGGCGTCGTCGCCGCCTCGGTGATCTCGATGGGTCTCATCTCGCTGCCCATCATGCTGCGCTACGGCTATGACCGGCGCGTCGCGACCGGCGTGATCGCCGCCTCCGGCACTCTGGCCCAGATCATCCCGCCCTCGCTGGTGCTGATCGTCATGGCCGACCAGCTCAACCGCTCGGTGGGTGACATGTATACCGGGGCCTTCCTTCCCGGCCTCATCCTGTCCTGCCTCTACGCTTCCTATATCTTCCTGGTCTCGACCTTCTTTCCGACCGCGACCCCGGGCCTGCCTCTGGACGCCCAGACGCTGCGCGATCCCAACGAGCGGGCGGCGCCGAGCCGCATCCTCGGCGCGATCGCCGCGGCCGGCCTCGCTTTCCTCATCGCCACCGGCAATATCGCCGCGACCACCGCCGACCTGCTTCCGGGCGCCGCCAATATGGCGGCGTGGGGGCTGGCCTCCTTCGTGCTGCTCTATTTCGTGCTCTCGGGGGCGGCGCGGCTGCTGACGCCCTCGCTGTTCATCGTGCTCGCGATCGCCATCGCCGCCTCGATCCTGCTGATGGCGGAGACGACGGTGAAGTTCGGCGCCGATTACGTCGTGCTCGCCATGTCGGCCACGGTCGGCCTCGCCTTCGTGGTCGCGGTGATCAACCGGGTGTTCCGCCTCGGCCTCCTCTCGCGCCTCGCCGAGCAGGTGGTGTTCGTGATGGTGCCGCCGCTGGCGCTGATCTTCCTCGTGCTCGGCACCATCTTCATCGGTGTCGCGACGCCGACCGAAGGCGGCGCGATGGGCTCGGTGGGGGCGCTGCTGCTCGCCATCGGCCGCGGGCGGCTGAAATTCGACCTGTTGCGGCAGGCGACCTATTCCACCGCCAAGCTCTCCGCCTTCGTGCTGTTCATCCTGATCGGCGCCCGCGTCTTCTCGCTGACCTTCTATGGTGTCGACGGCCATCGCTGGGTGGAGGAACTGCTCGTCTCCCTGCCGGGCGGGCAGACCGGCTTCCTCATCGCCGTCAATGCCTTGGTCTTCGTTCTGGCGTTCTTCCTCGATTATTTCGAGCTGGCCTTCATCATCATTCCGCTGCTCGGCCCGGCGGCCGACAAGCTCGGCATCGACCTGATCTGGTTCGGGGTGATCCTGGCGGTCAATATGCAGACCTCCTTCATGCATCCGCCCTTCGGCTTCGCGCTGTTCTTCCTGCGCTCGGTGGCGCCCAAGGTGCCCTATCTCGACCGTGTCACCGGGATTCGCATGGAGCCGGTCACGACCGGGCAGATCTATTGGGGGGCCGTGCCGTTCGTGTTCATCCAGTTGATCATGGTGGCGCTGGTGGTGATATTTCCCGGGCTGGTCACGCATTACAAATCGGGTGGCGTGCAGCTCGATTCCGGGGCGGTCCAGCAGCAATTCGACAATCTGTCCCCGCCGCCGAGCGATATGCCGCCGCCCGCTTTGAAGTTCTGAGGGGACGCCGCGGCTGGCCGATGCCGCGGGGTGCCGTCGCTGCTTCCGGAGGCGTGGCGCAGCGCGTCCGGCTTGCGGGCCGCCGCCTGGCGGTATGAACGTCCCGCGCAGCCGTGTTCGCATCTCCCGGAGCGGACCTGTTTCCGCCCGATGCGCGACCCCGCCATCGCTATCTGGGAACAGTTCGCATGATGCTGCACGTCTGCCTTCTGGTGACCGCGCTCGCTCTCGCTTTGGCCGGCTCCGCCGCCGCACAGGAGCGGCTGGTCTCTCTTCCTGCCCCCGAAGGCATCAGCCTGTTCGAGCGGGCGTCGGAGAAGGCGGGCTTCTGGCCCCTGATGGCGACCTTCGTGTCACAGAACACCCAGAGCTATTGCGGCATCGCCTCGAGCGTCATGGCGCTCAACGCGCTCGGGGTTTCCCCGCCACCAGCGCCGCTGTGGTATCCCTATCCCCATTGGGATCAGACCAATATCTTCACCCTCGCGGTGCTGCAGGTGAAGGCCGCCAACAGCGTCGAGGCCGAGGGCCTTACCGTTGCCGAGCTTGCGCGGGTCCTGGTCGCGAGCGGCGCCCGGGCCAAGCCGGTGTTCGCCGGTGACACCGATCTCGCCGCCTTCCGCGCGGCGGCGCGGCAGGTGCTGGCGAATCCCGCGGCAGTCCTGCTGGTGAACTATTTCCGCGCCACTCTGGGCCAGGGGGAGGGCGGCCACATTTCCCCCGCCGCCGCCTATAATGCGGAGGCCGACAGCTTCCTACTGCTCGACGTCGCGCGCTACAAATACAAGCCGACCTGGATTCCGGCCGACCTCCTGTTCGCGGCGATGAACACCGTCGACCCCTCGTCCCACAAGACGCGGGGCTATGTGGTGGTGCGCAAATAGCGTCCGGCGGATCTCGGCCTCAGGCCGCCTTCTGGGCTTCCCGGTCCACGATGGCGACGATGTCGGCCATGATGCGGTTCAGCTCGAAATTCTTCGGCGTGTAGACCGCGGCGACGCCGAACCCCTTCAATTGGACCTCGTCCTCGGGCGGGATGATGCCGCCGACCACGACCGGCACGTCGCCGAGCCCTTCCGCGCGCAGCCGGTCCATCACGTCGCGCACGAGGGGAACGTGCGAGCCGGAGAGGATGGACAGGCCGATGACATGGACGCCCTCCTCCAAAGCCGCATTGACGATCTCCGCCGGGGTGAGGCGGATGCCCTCATAGACCACCTCCATGCCGGCGTCGCGGGCGCGCACGGCGATCTGCTCGGCGCCGTTGGAATGGCCGTCGAGGCCGGGCTTGCCGACCAGGAATTTCAGCCGCCGGCCGATCCGCGCGGACACCGCCTCGACCTCGCGGCGGACCTCGTCGAGCCCCTGCGTGTCGGCGCGAGCAGAGCGGCCGACGCCTGTCGGCGCGCGATATTCGCCGAACACGCTGCGCAGGCAGGCGCCCCATTCGCCGGTCGTGACGCCGACTTTGGCGCACGCGATCGAGGGTTCCATGATGTTGCGGCCCTCTTGGGCGGCGCTGCGCAGGTCGGCCAGAGCCGCCTCGACGGCGGCGGCGTCGCGCTCGGCGCGCCAGGCCTGAAGTCGGGCGATCTGCTCGGCCTCGACATGCTCGGGCACGGTGAGGATCGAGCCTTCGCCGGTTGTGAGGGGGGAGGGCTCGGTCTCGGTCCAGCGGTTGACGCCGACGACGACCTGTTCGCCGCGCTCGATCGCCTCCAGCCGGCGCGTGTTGGACTCGACCAGCGCCTGCTTCATGTAGCTGTTCTCGACCGCCGCGACCGCGCCGCCCATGGCGCCGATGCGCTCCAGCTCGGCGCGCGCCTGCATTTTCAGTTCCTCGACCTTGCGGTCGATCTCCACCGAGCCGTCGAAAATGTCGCCATAGTCGAGCAGGTCGGTTTCATAGGCGACGACCTGCTGCATGCGCAGCGACCATTGCTGATCGAACGAGCGCGGCAGGCCCAGCGCCTCGTTCCAGGCCGGCAATTGCACGGCGCGCGCGCGCGCCTTCTTGGACAGCGTCACCGCCAGCATCTCGATCAGGATGCGGTAGACATTGTTCTCCGGCTGCTGCTCGGTCAGGCCGAGCGAATTCACCTGGACGCCGTAGCGGAAAAGCTTCTGCTTGGGATCGGTGATGCCATAGCGCTCGATGCAGATCTCGTCCCAGAGGTCGACGAACGCCCGCATCTTGCACATCTCGGTGATGAACTTCATGCCGGCATTCACGAAGAAGGAGATGCGGCCCACCACCTCGCCGAACACCGGACCCTCGGCCTCCCCGGAGGCTTTGACCGTGTCGAGGATGGCGATGGCGTTGGCGAGGGCGAAGGCGAGCTCCTGGACCGGCGTCGCGCCCGCTTCCTGCAGATGGTAGGAGCAGACATTCATCGGGTTCCAGCGCGGCAGGCTCTTGGTGGTGAACAGGATCACGTCCTTGGTGAGCCGCATCGACGGCGCCGGCGGGAAGACGTGGGTGCCGCGCGAGAGATATTCCTTGATGATGTCGTTCTGCGTCGTGCCGTTCAGCTTGGTGCGGTCGGCGCCCTGCTCGTCCGCGACCGCGATATAGAGGGCGAGCAGCCAGGCGGCGCAGGCATTGATCGTCATCGACGTGTTCATCTCGGCGAGCGGGATGGCGTCGAACAGCGTGCGCATGTCGCCGATATGGGAGATCGGCACGCCGACCTTGCCGACTTCGCCGCGCGCCAGAGGATGGTCGCTGTCATAGCCGGTCTGGGTCGGCAGATCGAAGGCGACCGAAAGGCCGGTCTGCCCCTTCGCCAGATTGCCGCGATAGAGCTTGTTGGACTCCGCGGCCGTCGAGTGCCCGGCATAGGTGCGGAACAGCCAGGGTTTGTCGCGGGTCGCCATCGTCAGCTCCTCGTCACACGCGTTCCGTGCAGTTTGCGCTGCAACCGGGCTTGCGTCGACGGGAAAATGAACGCGGGAGACACGGCCGCGCGCGTTGCCGCGTCAGGCGCCGCGGCCGCGCGACCTGCCCATAAAGAGGGGGCTCGCCAGTCGCGTTTTCTCTGCTACGCTGCAACGCGAAACCCTTGGGCAGTGCACGCGGGAGGCGGACGTCCCGCGCACATCCGGGGCGCGCGCCGAGACGATGGGCGAACGAAGATCCGCAGAGGAAGGAAGGAAAGACGCGATGGGCCAGACAGCGATTGCAACCGCGCCTGCCGGCTCCGAGCTGAAGGATCTCTACGAACTCGGCGAGATCCCCCCGCTGGGCCACGTCCCCTCGAAAATGTATGCCTGGGCGATCCGCCGCGAGCGCCATGGGCCGCCGGAAACCTCGTTCGAAGTCGAAGTGGTGCCGACCTGGCCGCTCGGCGAGACCGACGTGCTGGTCCTCGTGATGGCGGCGGGCGTCAATTATAACGGCATCTGGGCCGGCCTCGGCGAACCGATTTCGGTGTTCGACGTGCACAAGCAGCCGTTCCATGTCGCCGGTTCGGACGCCTCCGGCATCGTCTGGGCCGTCGGGCCGAAGGTGACGCGCTGGAAGGTCGGCGACGAGGTCGTGGTCCATTGCAACCAGGATGACGGCGACGACGAGGAGTGCAATGGCGGCGACCCGATGTTCTCGCCGTCCCAGCGCATCTGGGGCTACGAGACGCCGGACGGATCCTTCGCGCAATTCTGCCGCGTCCAGGCCCGTCAGCTCATGCCGCGGCCCAAGCACCTCACCTGGGAAGAGTGCGCCTGCTACACCCTCACCCTCGCGACCGCCTATCGCATGCTGTTCGGCCACCCGCCGCACGACGTGAAGCCGGGCGATTATGTGCTGGTGTGGGGCGCCTCGGGCGGGCTCGGCGTGTTCGGCGTCCAGCTCGCCGCCGCCTCCGGCGCCCATGTCATCGGCGTGATCTCGGACGAGACCAAGCGCGATTATGTGCTGGGTCTCGGCGCCCGGGGCGTGATCAACCGCAAGGATTTCAAGTGCTGGGGCCAACTGCCCAAGGTCAACTCGCCGGAATATGCCGAGTGGACCAAGGAAGCGCGGAAGTTCGGCAAGGCGATCTGGGACATTACCGGCAAGCGCGATGTCGACATCGTGTTCGAGCATCCCGGCGAGCAGACCTTCCCGGTCTCGACGCTGGTCGCCAAGCGCGGCGGCATGATCGTGTTCTGCGCCGGCACCACCGGCTTCAACCTCACCTTCGACGCGCGCTATGTCTGGATGCGCCAGAAGCGGATCCAGGGCTCGCATTTCGCCCATCTGAAGCAGGCGTCGGGTGCGAACCAATTCATCATCGACCGGCGCGTCGACCCGTGCATGTCGGAAGTCTTCCCGTGGGACCGCATCCCCCACGCCCACACCAAGATGTGGAAGAACCAGCACGCTCCCGGCAACATGGCCGTGCTGGTGAATGCGCCGCGCGCCGGCCTGCGGACCTTCGAGGACGTGCTGGAAGCCTGCGCCGGGGGCTGACCCCGGCGGGGTCCCGTCCTTCGTGACTTCGTCATGTGTCTTGGGCATACTGCACGTAAAGCGCGAGTCTATATGATGCCTCAGCCTGCCCGAGTTCCCCGGTTGGGCCTCGACGCACTGCTCGATGCGGCGAAGAGCGCGTCGATGCACGCTTATGCGCCCTATTCCCGGTTCAAAGTCGGAGCGGCGCTCCTGTCTGCGGGAGGCGGCGTCTATGTCGGCTGCAACGTCGAGAATGTCGCCTATCCCATCGGGACATGTGCCGAAGCGGCGGCGATCGCAGCCGCCCGCGTGGCCGAGGGAGAGACGCTCTCCGCCTTGGCGATCGCCATCTACGCCATCGGGAGCGACGGGCTCCAAGCGCCCTGCAGCCCCTGCGGGGCGTGCCGGCAGCGCATAATCGAATGTAACCCCGACATGACGGTTCATTTCTTCGCCGAGCGAGGGACGATGATGAGCCTCACGGCGCGGGAGCTTCTGCCTTATTCCTTCACGTTTTGAGATCGCGCGATGGAGGGGGTGAAATGTTCGGCATGATCGAGAAGCCGCGTCCGACCCTTGAAACGGATATTTTCCATTTTGAAGCGCTGAGCGCTCGAAAGGATCAGTGGGCGATAAAATACCTCTATGACAGGCTCGGTATAATAGACAGTAAAATGAGTTCTCTGCTCCGCGTTAATGGCATTATAATGGGTTTCGTGACGGTAGCGGTGTTTAAGGTCGTGGAAAAATCGGACATAATTAGCTGGCCGATTTTATTTCTGTCGGTATGCATTGCAATATTCATATTGCTCGCATGGGCTGAAATAATGGGCACCAGGATATTCTACCTCGCGTTTGATCGGATATCTCCGGATCGCCCGTTCGATGTATACCGGGACACCACTATCCAGATCACCTTGAAACGTGAACGCCAGTATCGCTTCGCGCTATGGACCTCCGCCGTGGGAATGGGCCTTTTCATTCTGCTGTTCATGGCGGTTGCGATGCTGGAGATCTATTCTCTCTCGGTCTGACGCGTCAGGACACCGGCTGGGCCAGAGCGGTCCGGTCGCGTCCGTCGCCCTTGGCGCTGTAGAGCGCGCCGTCGACGCGGCGCAGGGCCTCTTCGAGACCGCCGCTGCCGTCCCAGGTGGTCACGCCGGCACTCAGCGTGACGCCCTCCGCCGCCGCAAGCCGTCCGACCGCGCGGCGCAGCCGCTCCGCCAGCATTTGCGCTTCGCCGAGACCGGTGTTTTCGGCGAGCACCAGGAATTCGTCGCCGCCCCATCGCCCGAGCTGGTCCGCGCCGCGCAGCGTCTGGCGCAGCGCGCCGACGATCGCTTGGAGAACCTGATCGCCGTGGACATGGCCATACCGGTCGTTCACGCCCTTGAAATTGTCGAGGTCGAGCAGAATCAATGCCATGTCGTGCGCCGGCTGCGCCGCGTAGCGCTCCAGTATGCGCTCGAGGCCGCGCCGATTCGCCACCCCCGTCAGCGCATCCGAGAAGGCGACGCTCTCCAGCACCATGGCCTGCTCGCGCATGTCCTCGAACGCCTGATTGGTGAGGATGAACAGCGACAGCATGGCCAGCATCAGAAGATTGACGAGATAGGAATTCACGATCAGGGAGCCGTAGATCATGTCCCAAGTCTGCGTGCCGCCGGTTGCCACCATCCAGGCAAGGGCAAGCAAAGCGAGGGCGTAGACCGTCGCGGCTGCGGCGATCGCCTCCCATTTTCGGAAGAAGACGAATGCGGTCACATAGACCAGCGGCAGCCATTGCAGCGTATTGGCGATGGTATAGAGCCGCGCGGCGGGATCCAGCGTCCCGAACGACAGAATACCCAGGATGCAATAGAGCGCATAAGCCAGGAAGGCCAGCCATTCGGCGACACGGCGCCGCGCGGGGAGGGCGCAATGGATGCCGAGGCTCAGCACGAAAACGCCGATCAGAATGGGATAGGCATCGCGATCGTAAGTGGAAATGAGGCCGGTTCGGAATTCGAAAGCCCAGAGCCCGCCGCTGCAAACGATCCCGCTCGCCATCAAAAGCCGGGCGACCAGCCGACGCTGGGCGGATAATCTTCTATTCATTCATACACCAACCCTCGCCCCCCGGCGGCGATGGCATGGCAGAAAATCGCCGGCCGGTCCATAACGGGGCCTTACGGATCCCCGGGGACCGTCCTCTGGTCTGGACAGCGCGGGCGTGGCGGGGCATGTCGCTGGAATGGTCGAAGCGATCTCCCCTGTCTGCGTGATCGGTGCCGGGCCGGCGGGCCTCATGGCGGCCGATCGGCTGACACTGGCCGGCCTGCGCGTCACGCTGTTCGAGCGCATGCCGTCGCCCGCCCGCAAATTCTTGATGGCGGGGCGCGGCGGGCTCAATCTGACCCACAGCGAGCCGCTCGACGCGTTTCTCGCCCGCTACGGGCCGGCGGCACCGGCGCTCGCCGCCGCGGTGCGCGCCTTTCCGCCCGAGGCCTTGCGGGCGTTCGCCGCCGACCTCGGCGAGGAAACGTTCGTCGGCTCCAGCGGCCGGGTCTTCCCCAAGAGCTTCAAGGCCTCGCCTCTGTTGCGCGCCTGGCTGCGCCGGCTCGCCGCCCGCGGGGTGGATCTGCGCGTGCGCCATACGTTTCTCGGCTGGTCGCCATCCGGAGCGCTGCGTTTTGCGACGCCCGAGGGCGAGACGGAAATCGCGGCCGATGCGTGCGTGCTTGCGCTCGGCGGCGCGTCCTGGCCGCGGCTCGGCGGCGACGGGGCGTGGGCCGCGCCGCTTGCGGCACGCGGCGTGCCGGTCACCCCCCTCGCTCCCGCCAATATGGGCGTGCATATCCACTGGTCGGAGGCGTTCCGCGCGCGGTTCGCGCGCGCGCCGCTGAAGCGGCTGGCGGTCCGCGTCGGGGACAAGACGGCGCGCGGCGAGGCCGTTGTCACCGAGCAGGGCCTCGAGGGTGGCGCGATCTACGCCGTCTCCGCCGCCCTGCGCGCGGCGCTTGCGCGGGGGCCGGCGGAACTCGTCGTCGATCTGCGCCCGGATCTCTCGCGTGCGGATCTCGCCGGCCGCCTCGCATCGGTGCCGCCCAAGCACTCGCTGGCCAATCGGCTGCGCAAGGGCGGGGGATTGTCCCCGGCCGCCGCCGGCTTGCTGCGCGAAGCCTTGGATCGGCCCGGCACCGACCCCGACACCCTCGCTGGGACGATCAAGGCCGCGCGGTTCGCTGTGGCCGGCACCGGAGGACTCGAACGGGCGATCTCAAGCGCGGGAGGGCTCGCCTTCGAGGGCCTCGATGCGGATTTTCGTGTCCGCGGCTTGCCTGTGAGCTATCCCGTGACCTTCGCTTGCGGCGAGATGCTGGATTGGGAGGCGCCGACCGGCGGCTATCTCCTCCAGGCCTGTTTCGCCACCGGGCGGGCAGCCGCCGAGGGCGTCCTGCGCCGTCTCGCCGACGGATCAGCCGGCAAATCCGCCCTCTGACAGGAAGCGTGCTTCCTCGGGCGTCATGTCCCGGCCCAGGATCGGGTTGCGATGCGGGAAGCGGCCGAAGCGGGCGATGATGTCGCGGTGGATCTCGGCATATTCCAGCCCGTCCGGATCGTCGATCGCGGCATAGAGCGCGACGCAGCGCACCTGGTCCGCCAGAGCCTCCGAATGCATGAAGGGCACATAGAAGAAGCTGCGCAGATCCGGATCCGTCGCCGCGTCGAAGCCGCGGGCGAGTGCCCGATCGGCGACCTGCCGGGCGGCGGCGTCGGTCGCGAAGGCGTCGGGCGTGCCGCGGAAGACGTTGCGCGGGACCTGGTCGAGCAGCAGTACCAGAGCCAGCGCCCCCACGGCATCGCCTTCATAATCCGGCAGAGGCGCGGCGCCCGCGCCGCGCGCAACGGCGTCGCGATAGGCCGGCAGCAGCCGGTCCCGAATTGCGGCATCGAAGTCCGGGTCGGCGGTGAACCAGCGCGCGCGCCCGGCATCGCGCCAGAAGGCGAGGATCTCGGCAGGGGAGGGCAAACCCTTCATGTGCGCGCGCTCATGTTCGTTCTTTCGCCGGCGGCAGTCCCGCCGGCGCAAGGGGATTGTCGGTGAGCGCGGCGCGGTCGGGCGTGTCGATCTGGGGAATCCCCAGGAAGGCGGAAAACAGGCGGCGGACGACGGCCGGGTCGAGGTCGCGCACGATCATGACCAGGCGGCTGCGGTGATCGTCGTCGGGCCAGCCGTCCAGCCGCACCGGCGGGTGCATGAGATGCTGGACGCCGTGCAGGACGATGGGCCGCTCGGGATCCTCGGCGAGCTTCACGATTCCCTTCATGCGCAGCAGGTTGGCGCCGTAGGTGGCGCGCAGCAATTCCAGGAACATGTCGAGGGTGGAGGCGGAAATCGCGGCTTCCGTCGCCAAAGTGAAGGCCTGGATCCGGTCGTCGTGACGGTTGGGATCGTGCGCGTGCGCGGCCTGCGGGGCGGCGACCGCCTCCTCGGCCAGCCAGCGGGCGACGTCCGGGATCTTGCGGGCGGGGTCGTAGAGACCGGCGCGCAGCAGCGCTGGCGCGTCCGCCTCGCCCGCGGCGGCATCGAGGATGGGCGCGGCCGGCGCGAGCCGCTTCAACCGCGCGGTCACGGCGTCGCGTGCGGCGGCGTCGGTCAGAAGATCGGTCTTGGTGAGGACGATGCGGTCGGCGACGGCCGCCTGTTTTACGGCTTCCGGGTGGGCATCGAGGGTCGCCTGCGCATTCACGGCATCGATCACCGTCACGACGCCGTCGAGACGATAGCGCAGGACCAGGTAGGGATGGCTCATCAGGGTGAACAGGATGGGCGCGGGATCGGCGAGGCCGGTGGTCTCCACGATCACCCGGTTGAAGGGCGGCAGGCGGTTGTTGTCGCGCCCGCGCAGCAGATCTTCCAGCGCCGTCACGAGATCCCCCCGCACGGTGCAGCACAGGCAGCCGCTGGCGAGGAGGACAACGCCCTCCGTCACCTCGCGCACGAACAGATGGTCGAGACCGATCTCGCCGAATTCGTTGATGAGGACGGCGGTGTCGGCAAGCGCGGGGTCGCCGAGCAGCCGGTTGAGCAAAGTCGTCTTTCCGGCGCCGAGAAAGCCGGTCAGCACGGTGACCGGGATCGGGTCCGGCGGGCCCCGGCGCGCAGCGGGAGCGTCTGCGGCAGCGGCCATGGCGTCCGCCACCCTCAGGTGCCGGGTCGCGGCGGCGGCGGACCGAATGTGAGGGGATCGTTCTGCCCGGCCGCGCCGGACGCAGCCGCCGTCGTGTTCGCGGGCTTGGGCTTTGCGTCGGCAGCGGGCTTGGGCGAAGCCGCAGGCTTGGCCGGTTTGGCGGCTGCCGGCTTGGCGGCGGCGGGCATCGTGGTGGTGGCGACCGCCGGCTTGGCCGCCGGCTTCGGAGCGGGAATCGGCGCCGTCGAAATCGTCGCCTTGGCCGGGTCCTTCGACGCCGAGCCCGGCGTGACCGCGACGGTCTTCTGCTTGGGCTTGCCCGAATCCGGCTTGGCCGCGGATGTCTTCGCTTCGCCGAGGGCTTCGTCCTGCGTGGCGGGCGCCGTGCCCGCCGGGCCGACGAACACCCGAACCGGGGGCATGGACGGCGGCAGGTTCTGGAGCAGAGCCGCGCCTTCGCCTTTGCTGAAGCCGGCGGCGATGGCGGCAGAGACGGCGTAGGAGCTGGTCGAGGGCCCCTGATTGTAGAGGTTGTCGTCCTCATTCTCCGCGGCGGCCACGGCGCGCTTGCGGTTGCAGACGTTCATGTCGGTCGGGGTGCCGCCGACATTGACGATGCCTTCCAAGGTGGGGGAGGCGGCGCCGAAAATCGACCAGGACGGCTGGAAGCCCTTTTCGAACAGCAGGGCCGCCTGTTCCGTCCGCGCGACGGCCGAGGGCGCGCCGAGGATGACGGCGATCAGCCGCTTGTTGTCGCGCGTCGCGGTGGCGACGAGGTTGAAGCCCGAGGCGCAGATGAAGCCGGTCTTCATGCCGTCGGCGCCGGGATAGCGGTCGATCAGCCGGTTGTAATTGCGCATGACGACCTTGCCGAGCCGGATCGCCGGCAGGCGGAACAGCATTTCATGCTCGGGGAAATGGAAGATCAGCGCGCGCGCGAGAATCGCGAGGTCGCGGGCCGTCGTATATTGCTCCTTGTCGGGCAGGCCGTTCGGATTTTCGAAATGCGTGCCCGACATGCCGAGGGCTTCGGCGGTGTCGTTCATCTCCGCAATGAAATCCGGCAGATTGCCGCCGACGCCTTCGGCGATCACCACCGCCATGTCGTTGGCGGACTTGACCATCAGCATCTTCAGAGCGTTGTCGAGCGTGACCTTGGTGCCGACCCCGAAGCCCATCTTGGTGGGCGACTGGGAGGCGGCAAGCGCCGAGACCGTGAACAGGGAATCGCCGGTGACGCGGCCTTGGCGCATGGCGTTGAGCGAGACATAGACCGTCATCAGCTTGGTGACGGAGGCGGGATACCAGGGCTTGCCAGCGTCCTGCTGCTCCAGCACCTTGCCGGTATCGGCTTCGACCAGGAGCATGGGGGTGGCGCGTGCGCCGCCCAGGGCGACGCCGATGAGGACGGCCGCCAGGGCCAGTGTGTGCAACGCGCCGCATGCGCGCAGACGGGGGAGGCCCGGCAAAGCTCGCTCCGTTCAAGGAAAGGTCCGTTCCTTCCTTAACCCGTTTCGCCTCTGCGGAAAAGCCGAAAGGGCCTCACGCCGTCCGGGCGCCTGTCAGGTCTCGGCGATCGAGGCGGCGCGGGGGGGCGGCGCGATCAGGAACTGGGCCTGCGCCAAGGCGGCGAATCGTCCGCCCAGGGCGACCAGCGTGTCGAAATCGCCGGTCTCGACGATTCGCCCGTGATCGAACACCAGGATTCGGTCGGCGTTCCGGACGGTCGAGAGCCGGTGGGCGATCACGAAGGTGGTTCGGCCGGTCATCACCGCGTCCAGCGCGGCCTGGACCTTGGCCTCGGTCGTGGCGTCGAGCGCGCTGGTCGCCTCGTCGAGGATCAGGATCGGCGGGTTCTTCAGCAAAGCGCGAGCGATCGCCAGCCGCTGGCGCTCGCCGCCGGAGAGCGCGCGGCCGCGTTCTCCGACGCGCGCCTTGAGCCCGTCGGGGTGGCGCGCGACCAGGTCGAGCGCTTGCGCGCGCTGCAAGGCGAGGCGCATCTCGTCCTCCGTGGCATCCGGCTTGCCGACCCGGAGATTGTCCTCGATCGAGCGGTTGAACAGCAGCGCCTCCTGAAACACGACGCCGATCTGCCGCCGGAGCGAAGCCAGCGTGACGTCGCGAATGTCGGTGCCGTCGATTCTTATGCAGCCGGACAGCGGGTCGAAGGCGCGGTGCAGCAGAGCGAGGGCGGTGGATTTTCCCGCCCCGGTCGCGCCCACCAGCGCCACCGTCTCGCCCGGCGCGGCGTGGAACGAGACCGCGGCCAGGGCCGGGCGCCGCGCGTCATAGGAGAAGGAGACGTCCTCGAATGCGACAGCCCCCGCGGCCTGTCCGAGATCGACCGCGCCGGGGCGCTCGCGGACCTGGCCCACGGCATCCAGCACGTCGAAGAATTCCGCCAGTGTCGGCGTGCTCATGACGAGCCGGTTGACGAAGCCGACCGTGTGGTCGAGGCGGCCGATGAGCAAGGTCGCGAAAGCAACATAGGTCACGATCTCGCCGATCGAGGCGAGGCCGTCGAGGTGCAGCCAGGTGCCGACCACGAGGATGGCGAGGATGGTGAGGGTGGTTGCCGCCTTGGTCGCCATCGACACCAGCGCCCACCAGGAGAGGACCGGGATCTGCGCGGCGAGAAGCCGGCCCGCCGTGTCCCGCAGATGGGTCACCTCCGCCTCGATCCGGGCATAGCTCTGGATCAAAGCAACATTGCCGAGGGCGTCGGTGGCGTGTTCCGCGAGGCTCGATCGGTGGCCCTCGACGGCACGCTGCATCGCCTCCGTGCGCCGCAGCACATAGGCGGTGACGAAGGCGAAGACGAAGACCAGCGAGATCAGGACCAGGCCGAGCCGCCAATTGATCCAGATCCCCACCGGCACCAGCACCACCAGGGCGACGAGGGCTGCGCAATCCTCGCGGAAGAAGGACAGCCACAGGCCCCACAGCGCGTCGGTGCCCTGCAGCATGATCTTCAGAAGCCGGCCGGAATGGGTCTCGCCGTGAAAGGCGAGCGGAAGCTGAAGCACGTGCTCGAAATATTCTGTGAGAACGCCGAGGCGTCGGCGATGGGCGAGGCGGTCGGCGTGAAGCGAGACCGCGACGCCGGCCGCGATCGAGAACAGGCCGAACGCCGCCCAGGCGCCGAGCAGTGGCGCGATGTCCGCCAGCGACGGGGCCGCCGCGCCACCCGGAGGGTTCGCCAGCGCATTGACGATCCGGCCGAACAGGATCGGTTCGGCGAACTGCGCCAAAGCCAGAAGCAGATTGACGAAGGCGAGGATCGCGCCGAGCCGCGCCTGCGGTCCGAGCAGGCGCAGCGCGCGCCGGTAGACGTTGAACATTGCGGCCATGGCGCCTCACGCCACCTTGTCGGCGATCATGGCCCCGATCGGCAGAGCCGAGGTGGCGGCCGGGGAGGGGGCGTTGCAGACATGGAGCATGCGGGGGGTTTCGACGAACAGGAAATCGTGCACCAGCGTCCCATCCGGCATGACGGCCTGGGCGCGGATTCCCGCGCGGTGCGGCTTCAGGTCGTCCAATGCGAGGTCCGGGCAATATTTGCGGCACGCGGCGAGATAGCCGCGCGGGAACAGCGAGTTTCCAAGTTCTTTTACGCTCGCGCCGGGATGCCGGATCAAGGTGCGCCAGAAGCCCGGGAAGCCCAGCGTGTCGGCGAGATCGCGGACATCGAGGGAAAACTTGGCATATCCCTCCCGCGCCATCCCGAGCACCGCATTCGGGCCGACCGTGACCGAGCCGTCGATCATGCGCGTCAGATGGATGCCGAGGAATGGCAGGGTCGGGTCCGGGACCGGATAGATCAGCGTCTTCACCACATCGTTCAGATGCGGCGCGAGCCGGTAATATTCGCCGCGGAACGGGACGATGCGGTGGGCGATTTTCAGGCCGGCGAGACGCGCCAGCCGGTCCGATTGCAGTCCGGCGCAGGCCACCAGCCGGCGGGCGCGATAGGCCACCCCGCCCGCCACCACCTCGACGGCCTCCGGTCCTTCGGTGATGGCCGTGACGGTGGCGCCGAGCCGGACGGTTCCGCCCGCGCTCGCGAAGTCGTCGCCCATCGCCGCGCACACGTGGCGATAATCGACGATCCCCGTGGTGGGGGCGAACAAAGCGGCGACGCCTGAAATCCGCGGCTCGCGGCGCTTCAGCTCCGCTGCGTCGAGCCGCTCCAGCGCCACGCCGTTGGCCGTCGCCCGCTCGTAGAGCGCGTCCATGCGTGCCTGCTCGGCGGCATCGGTCGCGACGATGGTCTTGCCGCAGACCTCGAAAGGGATGCCGTGGGCCGCGCAGAAGGCTTTGGTGGCGGCCGCGCCGCGCCGGCACAGCTCGGCCTTGAAACTGCCGGGGGCGTAATAGATCCCGGCATGGATGACGCCGCTATTGTGGCCGGTCTGGTGCCGGGCGAGTCCGTCTTCCTTTTCCAGCAGGAGGATGCCGGCCCCCGGCCGGCGCTCGGCGATCTGCATCGCCGTTGCGAGGCCCACGATCCCTCCGCCGATGACGATATAATCGTACAGCATCCGCACCTCCCGCCCGCTTTTAGCGCGGCGCGCGGCGCGCGGCGAGACGCCCGTTCAGGCGATGAGGCCGCGCTTGCGGAGATCCGCCCTGATCGGCGCGATCACGAGGCGGTCGATCCAGTTCTTCTTCTTGATCCACCAGACGCCGCGCAGACCGAGATCGACATACCAGGGCGGCGCGAACGTCTTCAGCAGCTTGCGTTTGAGGAGATCGGCACGCGTCAGGACCTTGGCCTTCAGCGCCGCGAGATCGAGATCGGTCGGGTTTTCGGGCCAAGGCGGCATCTCGGTATAAGCGGGATCGCCGAGGCGGCCGAGGAGGGGAATGATGGGGAGATGGTCGACCAGGGGACCGGTTCCCCCGACCTGCTTCGCGCGCACATAGGCCGTCCGGGTCGCCGGATCGGTCCAGCCGGCGAGGAGGGGATTGACGACGCCCTTTTCCGGATCCGCCGGGAGCACGAAGATCCGCTCGAGAAAGCGCTGGCAGTTGCGGCGGCCGAGCATGAAATCGTGGTGGCGGAACGCTTCGGAGAGAAAGCCGCCGAAGCCGCCGAGCGCGCCGCTCGCAATCGCGTAACGCTCGGGCGTCTTGTCCCCCCGCCCGAGATAGCGCACCGGCAGAATGGCGAAGCGGCTCGCGACGCCGGGCTCCCGGGCAAGCGCGAGTTCCTCCGGCTTGAACCGCGCCTGGGCGATCAAAGCGGGCAGGAAGGCCTTCAGGACGCCGATGATGTCGCGATGCGCGTCCGGCTCGAAACCCGGATCGAAGGCGGCGAGATCGGGGAAGGGATCGATCAGGATGACCGCGCGATGCGCCTTCTCCGGTTCGCGCGGATTGCGGCCGCCGTCCGCGAGATGGGTGCGGGCGAGTTCCAGCGGTTCATTGTTGAACACGCCGCCGTCCACACTCACGAATCCGTAGCCGGTGGGAAACTGCGTGGCCGCGTCCAGCGGCGGCAGACGGCACGCGCCGCCGGAAGCCGTCGATGCGTCCGGCGGGGGCGTCGACGACGCGCTCGAAAAGTACCAGTCCCGGTCGACATAATCGCTGAAATCGCGCGTGATGACCCGCGCCGCCAAGCCGATGGGGAAGGCGCCGGAGGCGAGCGCGGCGTCCGCGAGGGTGGACCAATCGGCGCCGTCGCCCGGGGTCAGCGTGGTGCTGGCGGGGAGGCGAACATGGACGTCGCGGCTGTAGCAGAAGCGCAGATGGTCGGCATGCAGCGACATCTGGTGCTCGCTCGCGCCTGGCGCGCCGCTGTCGAGCGGCAGCGCATAGCGCACCCCGCGCAAATTTCCGAGACACAGGAAGATCGCCATCTTGTCGGCGAGATAGGTGCGGGTCCGGTCGGTCTGTCTGGCGTAGGCCAGCGCCTGCCTGGTGATGTCGTCGAGCACGTCGCAATTCAGCAAGGATCGCACCGGCGCCTCGCCCGCGAGGTCGGCGGGGTCGAGCAGCCTGTCGTGGGAGATCCGTCGCACCCACGCCTCGTAGAAGGGATTGCCGGTCTCGCGCAATTTATCGGCGGGCGTGGCGCTCGGTACCGGATCGAAGCGCGCGCCGAAGGCGGCGGCCGCGATCGCCGTCACCATTGCTCCGGCCGAGGCGCCAGCCATGGTTTCGATCGACACGCGGTGCGGCGGATCGAAGATCGGCTTTTCCTCCGCGCCCCCCGCCGACAGCCGCGACACGTCGCGCCCCGCCCGGACGTCGTCGATCGCGTCGAGGGCCTCGATGAGGAAATCCATCACGCCGGCGGTATAGGCGCCGGCCGAAATCGCGCCCGCCATGACGAGGCCGATCTCGAATTTCGACGGCGGCGGATCCACGCCGCGCGCCGCCGCTGGTGATGTCTCCGGCTCGTCCGGACTGCGCTCCGGCCGCGTTTCGCCTTCCATCTGCACGCCCCCCGCTGTCGCGGGAAGTGTGACTCACTTCATGGTTGTGTAAAGCGCAATTGCAGTGCGCATCAGACGTCGACGGTCGCCTTCAGCGCGTTCGCCTGGATGAATTCGCGGCGCGGCTCGACGAGATCGCCCATCAGGCGGTTGAACAGATCGTCCGCCGCGTCCAGTTCCTTGACCCGCACCTGAAGCAGAGAGCGGGCATTGACGTCGAGCGTGGTCTCCCAGAGCTGTCCGGGATTCATTTCGCCGAGGCCTTTGTAGCGCTGCAGGCTCAGCCCCTTGCGACCGGCATCGGTGACGGCGTCGAACAGATCGATCGGGCCGTAGACCCATGTCTCCTCGGCCTTGCGCTTCAGGCTGGCGCCCTGGTCGAACGCGCCGTCGAGATCGGCGGCGAGGCTGTCGAGCCGGCGCGCTTCCGGCGCGGAGAGGAAGGCCACGTCGAGCAGGGTGGTTTCCAGGACGCCGCGCACGGTGCGCGAGAAGCGCAGTCCGGTTTCGTCGGCGGTGCCGACCCAGCCGCGCTCGGTTTCCTCCGCGAGCGTGTCGAGACGCGCGGCGGTGCGCGCCGCCGCGTCCGCCGCGGTGCCGGGGTCGGACAGCAGCCCCGGCGCGAGCGCCCGGGCCAGCGCCGCCTGTTCGGCGACCGCCTTCTTGTAGCGCGGATGAAGGGCGTTCAGCGCGCCCCGGAACTGGCGGCTGACCTCGACCAAGGCCGCGAGGTCGGCCCCGGTGCGCACTTCGCCCGAGGCGAGATAGAGGCCGGCATCGTCGGTCCCGGCGGTGATGAGATAATCCTCCAGCGCCCGTTCGTCCTTGATGTAGCTCTCGGACTTGCCGCGCGCGACTTTGTAGAGCGGCGGTTGGGCGATGTAGAGGTGCCCGTGCTCGACGATCTCCGGCATCTGCCGGAAGAAGAAGGTGAGCAGCAAGGTGCGGATGTGGGAGCCGTCCACGTCCGCATCGGTCATGATGATGATCTTGTGGTAGCGCAGCTTGGCGATGTCGAAATCGTCACGGCCGATGCCGGTGCCGAGGGCGGTGATCAGCGTGCCGATCTGCTCGGAGGACAGCATCTTGTCGAAGCGGGCGCGCTCGACATTGAGGATCTTGCCGCGCAGCGGCAGCACCGCCTGAAACGCGCGGTCGCGGCCCTGCTTGGCCGAGCCGCCGGCGGAATCGCCCTCGACGATGAACAGTTCGGACTTCGCCGGATCGCGTTCCTGGCAGTCGGCGAGCTTGCCGGGCAGGGAGGCGATGTCGAGCGGGTTCTTGCGGCGCGTGAGTTCGCGGGCGCGGCGCGCGGCCTCGCGGGCGGCGGCGGCTTCCGTCACCTTGCCGATCACCGCCTTGGCCTCGGCGGGATTTTCCTCGAGCCAGGTGCTGAGCGCCTCGCCGACCAGGGATTCGACCACCGGGCGGACCTCGGAGGAAACCAGCTTGTCCTTCGTCTGCGACGAGAATTTCGGGTCCGGCACCTTCACGGACAGAACCGCGGTCAGACCTTCCCGGCAATCCTCGCCGGTGAGAGTGACCTTCTCCTTCTTGGCGATGCCGGAGGAATCCGCATAGCCCATGACCTGGCGCGTGAGGGCGGCGGCGAACCCCGTGAAATGGGTGCCGCGGTCACGCTGCGGGATGTTGTTGGTGAAGCACAGGACGTTCTCGTGATAGCCGTCGTTCCAGGACAGCGCGGCTTCCACGGTGATGCCGTCGCGCTCGGCGCGCATCACGACCGGCTTGGCCAGGACCGCCTGCTTGGAGCGGTCGAGATAGCGGACGAACGCTTCGACGCCGCCCTCATACATCAGATCCTCGACCCGGCTCTCGCCGGCCCGCGCATCGGTCAGGATGATGTGGACGCCGGAATTCAGGAAGGCCAGTTCCCGCAGCCGGTGCTCCAGCGTCGCATAGTCGAACTGGATGTGGGTGAAGGTTTCCGGGCTGGGGACGAAAGTGACCTTGGTGCCGCGCTTGCCGGGCGGGGCATCGCCCACCACGCGCAGCGGCGCCTCCGCATCGCCATGGCGGAAGCGCATGTAATGCTCTTTGCCGTCGCGCCAGATGGTGAGGTCCAGGGTGGTGGAGAGCGCATTCACCACCGAAACGCCGACGCCGTGCAGGCCGCCGGACACCTTGTAGGAATTCTGGTTGAACTTCCCGCCGGCGTGCAGCTGCGTCATGATGACTTCGGCGGCCGACACCCCTTCTTCGTGGTGGATGTCGGTGGGAATGCCGCGTCCATCGTCGGTCACCGTGACGGAGCCGTCCGCATTGAGCGTGACGGTCACTTCCTGGGCATAGCCGGCCAGGGCCTCGTCGATGGCGTTGTCCACCACCTCGTAGACCATGTGGTGCAGGCCGGAGCCGTCATCGGTGTCGCCGATATACATGCCCGGACGCTTGCGCACGGCGTCGAGGCCCTTCAGGACCTGGATCGACTGGGCGCCATAATCGTTGGGGGATGCCGCGGGCGCGGGCTCGGCCATGGTGATGTCTCGAATCGTTGGAAGCGTTGAACTCTTGTACCGCAAAGACGCGGTTATTTGGTGGCGACCGCAGCCGCCGCGCCGGCCATCGCGACGCCGCAGCTCCGGTTGAGCCAGCGCATGGCCCGCGACGAAGCGAAAAGGCGCCGCGCCCGGTCGGCGACCCGCACATAGCCGGCAAACACGACGGTGAGCACCACGGCGATGATCGCGCTCATCTCGACGAAGCCGAGCATGGTGAGGCGGGTGAGGTCGACCAAAGTGGGCAGCAGTGCGAGATAGAAGGCCATGGTCTTGGGATTGCCCATGGAGACGGCGAGGCCGGCGCCGAACAGGCCGAGCGGCCCGCGATCACGCACGGGCGCCTCCGCCCGCTGCGGGGCGGGGGGCGCCGTCCACAGGCGATAGGCGAGATACAGCAGATAAGCGGCGCCGGCGAGGCGCACGACGACGAAGAGGCTGCCCATCGTAGCGGCCAGCGCCGCGAGGCCGAGACAGGCGGCGGCCAGCCACAGAATGTCGCCGAAGGCGAGGGCGGCGATGAAGGCGCCGGACCCGGCGCGGCCGCGCGCCAGCGTGCGCGCAACGATCGCGACGACGGCCGGACCGGGGGAGGCCGCCGCGACCGTCAGAACGCCCGCGAACACGGCGAGGGTGGCGAAATCCATCCCTCACGTGTGCGCGCATGCACGCGCGCGGTCAACCCCCCGGCGCGCGCGGGTCCTCAGTCGACCTTTTCGGCCGAGGCGGAGGCGCCGTCCTGCTGGCCGATCGCCTGAAGGTGGCTGTGCAGCGAGAGGCGGTCGAGGCTCTTCAGCGGCAGCGCTGAAAAAGCGAGCAGGCGGTTCTTGAGGAAATGGAAGGCGGTCTCGAAGGCCCGCTCCTTGTCGATCGGCGAGCCGTCGATGGTCGAGGGATTCTCGATCCCCCAATGCGCCGTCGCCGGGTCACCCGGCCATTCCGGGGTTTCTTCGCCGGCCGCCTCGTCGCAGAGCGTGAAGATGAAGTCCATTTCCGGAGCATCGGGACCGAGGAATTCCTCGACCGACTTCGAGCGGAGCCCGATAATGGGATAGCCTTCCGCAACGAGGGTTTCGAGTGCGTAGGGATTGACTTCGCTCGCCGGCCTGGTCCCGGCGGAATAGGCGCGGAACCGCCCGTTGCCGTCGCGGTTCAAGATCGCCTCGGCCATGATCGAGCGGCCGCAATTGGTGTTGCACAGGAACAGCACTGTGTACGGCGCAACGTCGTCGGGAACGCTCATTCACCCCTCCATCCGGCCTCGCCCCGGCCGCCCGCCGACACTTCCCACGCGGTTCGTGAAGGTGATGTGACAAACGGGAGGAGGCGTTGCGCAGCGGCATGTCCGGGATGGCGAGGCCGGAGAGCAACGACGCGCCGCGCGCGTCCTCACATCACATAAACCCGGGTGCCGAGGGGAACGCGCTCGTAGAGATCGATGATATCCTGGTTGAGCAGCCGGATGCAGCCCGAGGAGACCTGCGTCCCGATGCTCCAGGGTTCGGTCGTGCCGTGCAGGCGGAAGAGGGTGTCGCGGTCGCCGTCATAGAGATAGAGGGCGCGCGGACCGAGTGGATTGTCCTCACCGCCGGGAAGGCCGCCGGCATAGGGGCCGTAGCGTGCCGGCTGAAGCCGGATCATGTTGGCGGTGGGGGTCCAGCTCGGCCATTTCTCCTTGCGCTTGATGGTCGCCCATCCGCGATAGGAATAGCCCTCCTTGCCGACGCCGACACCGTAGCGAACCGCCTTCCCGTCCTTCAGGACGAAATAGAGAAAGCGGTTCGACACATCCACCACGATCGTTCCGGGAGGATATTTGGCGCGATAATCGACGATGCGACGATAGAATTGCGGGTCGATCTCGCTGGTGTCCACCGCCGCCACCGGGAACGGCTCGCCGCCGACGGGCCCGTACATCGACAGGGGCGAGGTCATGCTGCCATCGGTCTGGCAGGCGGCGAGGGCGAGGGGCGCACCGAGGAGGAAGAGACGCCGGCTGATCTCGGCAGGCTTGTGTCTGTCGCTGGCCATGGGTCCCGTCTGAAAACGAATCACGTACATCTGCGTAGCATGCGGCGCGGCGGCGCGGGTTGCAGCCCCGCCACACTGCGGCAAAACCCTGGATCCAGAGCCGGCGACTCGCGCAAACGTGACGCTGGCTCACCCCTGCGCTTCCACCGTCCCGGGCTCGACGATGAAATGCTCGGCGCCGGTCAGGCCGGCAAAAGCGGTGGCGTCGGTCCCGGTCATGAAGACCTGGGCGCTCAGCCGAGCGAGCGCCTGGAACAGACCCTCCCGCCGGTCCCGGTCGAGATAGGCGACGACGTCGTCGAGCAGGACGATCGGCGCCTGGCCGTGCATCGCCGTCACCAGACGGGCATGGGAGAGGACGAGGCCGATGAGCAGCGATTTCTGTTCCCCGGTCGAGCAGCGCGCCGCAGCCACCGCCTTGGGGCCGTGGGAGACCAGGAGGTCCGACAGATGCGGGCCGTCGAGCGTGCGGCCTGCCGCGCGGTCGCGCGGCCGGGCGTCGCGCAGGTGCGCGCGGTAGCGCTCCTCGACTTCGAGCGCGGGCCGGGTGGCGAGCCAGCGTTCCACCGCGCCCTCGAGGGCCAGGTCGGCGAACGGGAAGGGGGAGGCGGCGTCGCGCGCCGCGGCGATCTCTCCGGCGAGGCGGCCGACGGTCTCGAGCCGGGCCGCCGCGACCGCGACGGCGAGCTCGGCGAGTTCGTGCTCGATCGCGTCGAGCAGGCGCGCATCGGCGCCGTCCTCCAGCGCCCGATTGCGGGTGCGCAGCGCCCGCTCCAACGCATTCACCCGCGCGCCATGCTCGCCATCCACCGCCAGAACCAGCCGATCGAGAAAGCGGCGGCGATCCGACGGCGGACCGAGAAACAGGCCGTCCATGTCGGGCGTCAGCCAGACCACCTTGACGAAAGCGAGGAAAGCGATGGGCGAGGAGACGGCCTCTCCGTCGATCCGGCACCGCCGCCCGGCCGGCGCGTCCGGGCGCGGCGGATCAATGCCCGTGCCGAGCCGCACGGTTCCACCGGCGCCGGTGATCTGCGCCGCAACGGCCCAGGAGCCGTCCCCCGCCGCATGGGCGACCTCCTCCAGCCGCGCCCGGCGCAGACCGCGCCCCGGCGACAGAAAGGAGACCGCTTCGAGGAGATTGGTCTTTCCCGCCCCGTTCGGCCCGGTGAGGATGACGGGTCCGGGGCCGAGGGTGACCTGCGCGGCGGGATAGGAGCGGAATCGCGTCAGGGTGAGGCGGGTCAGCACCGCGCGCTTCGCGGCCTCGGGCTCAGGCATGGGAGACCGTGCTCACACCCGCATGGGCATGAGCACGTACAGCGAATCCGTCTTGTTGCCGTCGCGCACCAAAGTCGGCGAACCGGGGTCGGCCAGCTTCAGCTCGGCGGTATCGCCTTCGAGTTGCGCCGCGATGTCGAGCAGATAGCGGCTGTTGAAGCCGATTTCGAGCGGCTCGGAGGCATAGTCCACCTCCAGTTCCTCGGTCGCACTGCCGGAATCGGGGTTGGTCACCGACAGAACCAGCCGGCCCTCCGACAGCGACAGCTTCACCGCGCGGCCGCGCTCGGACGAGACGGTCGAGACACGGTCCACGGCGGCGGCGAAATCGCCTTTGTCGACGCTCAGCGTCTTGTCGTTGCCGGTGGGGATCACCCGGCCATAATCCGGGAAGGTGCCGTCGATCAGCTTGGAGGTCAGCACGATGGCGCCGACACCGACGCGGATCTTGGTTGCGGACAGAGACACGGTGACGTCGGCATTGGCGTCGTCCAGGAGCTTCTGCACCTCGGCGACGGTCTTGCGTGGGACGATGACGCCCGGAAGGCCCGCCGCTCCCGCCGGCGCGGGCAATTCCGCCTGGGCGAGGCGGTGCCCGTCGGTCGCGACGGCGCGCAGCATCGTCTCGTCGCCCGCGCCGCGCGTGACGTGGAGATAGATGCCGTTGAGATAATAGCGCGTCTCTTCCGTGGAGATGGCGAACTGGGTCTTGTCGATCAGGTGGCGCAGCTGTGCGGCCTTCAGGGTGAAGGTGTGGCTGAACTCGCCGGCCGCGAGATCTGGGAAGTCCGCCTCGGGAAGGGTCTGAAGGGTGAAGCGGGCGCGCGAGGCGCGCACCGAAAGGTGGCCGCGCTCGCGGTCGACTTCGAGCAGGATCTGCGCGCCGTCGGGCAGCTTGCGCACGATGTCGTAGAGAACGTGCGCCGGCACGGTGGTCGCCCCCGGCTGCGCGACCTCGGCGGGCACCTCCTCGATCACTTCGAGATCGAGATCGGTCGCCTTCAGCGACAGACCGGTCTGGCCGGCTTTCACCAGCACGTTGGCGAGGATCGGAATGGTATTGCGGCGCTCGACGACGCGGTGAACATGGCTGAGCGACTTGAGCAGCTCGGCGCGTTCGACGGTGACCTTCATGGCCTGATCCGTGACCTTCGCTCAGGGAAACATGGCGGACCGACGGACGCCGATCCGGTCCGCGCTCGCATGCGCGAACGGCGGGGGTGCCGACATTGCCGTTGGTGCCCGCTCAAAGCAAGTGCGCGACGGCGATTTCCCCGGGTCCGCGCCGCGCTTCGCCGCACCGCGTGGGGCGTTAATTCGGCTGGGGGCGCCGTGCGCGGCCTTTGGAGCCGACCCTATTCGTTCACGAGGCGCTTCAGCACCTCGATCTCTTCCGCCAGCGCGCGGTCGGTGGCGATCAGCCCGTCGATCTTACGCACGGCGTGCAGCACCGTGGTGTGATCCCGTCCGCCGAAGCGCCGGCCGATTTCGGGCAGAGAGCGCAAGGTGAGGGTCTTGGCGAGATACATCGCGATCTGGCGCGGCTTCACCACATTGGCAGTGCGGCGCTGCGACAGGATGTCGGCGCGCGACACGTTGTAATGCTTCGCCACCACCCGCAGAATCTCGTCGACCCGCACCCGCTTGGGATCGGACGGGCGCACCAGATCGCGGATGGCGTTCTCGGCCATTTCCAGCGTGACCGGCTCGCCGGTCAGTTTGTTGAAGGCGAGCAGCTTGTTCAAGGCGCCGTCGAGGTCGCGCCCGCTCTGGCCGACATTGCGCGCGACGAGTTCGAGAACGGCGGGGGGGACGGCGAAGCCGCGATGCTGCTCCGACAAAGCCGCCGACCGCGCCTTCAGGATCTGGTGGCGCAATTCCTCCTCGAGCGGCGCGAGTTCCACCACGAGGCCGCCGGCGAGGCGCGAGCGCACCCGGTCGTCGAGCGCGTCGAGCTCGGCGGGACCGCGGTCCGCGGCCACCATCACCTGCCGTCCGGAATCCATCAAAGAATTGAGGGTGTGGCAGAATTCCTGCTGGATATTCTTGCCCGTCAGGAATTGCAGATCGTCGATCAGCAGCGTGTCGATGCTGCGCAGCGCATCCTTGAAGGCGATCGCGGCATGGCTCTTCAGCGCCGCGACGAAGCCGTACATGAAGCGCTCGGCGGTGAGATAGACGACGCGGCGGCCACGCGCCGCTCCGGCCCAGGCCACCGCCTGGAGCAGATGCGTCTTCCCGAGCCCGACCGCGGCATGAAGATAGAGCGGGTTGAAGACCGGGCCGGCGCCGGCCGCCGCCTCGGCGACCTGCCGGGCCGCCGCATGGGCGAGAGTGTTCGACTTGCCCAGGACATAGGTGTCGAAGGTGAGGCGCGGATCGAGCGGCGATCCCACCGCGACGTCGGCCGCATCGCGCGTCGGCCCGAGCGACGTGCGGGGCTCGACGGCCGGTTCTGCGACCACGACCCGCGGCTCGCGCGCCGCCTTGAGGGGCTGGCTGCGCATCACCGCCGAGCGCACGGCGACGTCGACCTTTTGGGGGCGTCCGGATTCTTCGCGCCACAGATCGGTGAGGCGCTCGGAATAATGCCCCTGGATCCAGGACTTCAAAAACCGCGTCGGAACCGAAAGACGGACGCAATCCCCCTCGACCTTGTCGAGTTCGAGGCGGGCGAACCAGGAGAGATAGGATTCTTCCCCGATCTCTGCGCGCAGCCGCGAACGGACGCGATCCCACTGCTCCGCCCCCAATTCGGCCGCAGCCCCCGCAAGCGCAGGTCCGAACTTGGCGACGTCAACGGCTTCTGGTTTCAACATCGATACGTCATCCGCGCGAGGCGGCTCCCTGGCTGGAACGCACCGGCGCCGGCGCCGGTCGGGCGCGCGCACATGTGCTTGGAAGGGTGAGGGGCCGGTTGGCCGGGGGAGGGGTCCTAGCGACCCCTGGGCGCTCGCTCGTCCTCGGACGAAGACCCGTCTGCCGCGCCATCGCAGGCGGCTGGATCGCGAAGGTGAGCGCCTGAATCCGCGCTGGTGCAAGAAGTCATAGCTGCCCCACCTGCCGCGGATCAAGTGTCCCGCGGACCGTAATTAGTAAGCTGTTGTGATTTTTGAGCGTGAAATTCTGAACGCTTACAAGTTCAAGAACAGAACACGACCCGCAACTGTCGGTTCACCGAAGTCTAGGTGACAGGTAAAATCGGAGGGGCATAGAACGAAGATAAACATACTGCGCCCTCCCTCTGCCACGAAGGTCCGTGAAATCTTCAGTCTGTTGATGAAGTCGGGGTCAGCCCCCGAGGTGAGATTGAACATACACAGGCGGTGCGGGGCGTGCAACGCCTTTCCCGGACGGGGAGGATTGCGGGGGAAACCGCGCCTCTCGGATCATCCGAAGGCGCTTTTACTTCAGCCGGCAAACCTCTGATGACGCAGTGAGAATCAAGGGGCTCTGGGCGCTTCGACAGAGCCGGGGGGATGCGGCACCATAAGGTTTTATATTACCACAGTCTATGGTGGTCTTTCGGTCGTCCTGGTGCTTGGTGCCTAACCTCTTAAAGCGGAAGCTGATTTCCTGCTCGGGTTGTAGCGGTTGAAAACCGGCATTTGCGGCGGCGTGGCCAAATTGTCGCCCTTGACCCCGCCGGGATCGCCCGTAACAGGCGGCGGCGACTCGACTTGCCGCCAGCGTTGCAAAACGGCAACATGTTGGATGCTGCAACGCAAAAGGCCCGGCGCGAGCCGGGCCTTTCCTCAAACCGCATCGGTCCGTTGGACCGGCGCGCCGCCTCAGGCGCTGAGCTTGCGCAGCTGGCTCGCGAGACGCGAGACCTTCCGGGACGCGGTGTTCTTGTGCAGCACACCCTTGGTGACGGCGCGCATGAGTTCCGGCTCCGCAGCCTTGAACGCTGCGGTCGCCGCGGCGGCATCGCCGGAGGCGAGGGCGTCGTCGAACTTGCGCAGATAGGTGCGCACCCGCGAGCGACGCGAACGGTTGATCTCCGTGCGGCGCTCGATTTTCCGCGCCGCCTTCTTGGCGGAGGGCGTATTGGCCATCGGCCGACCTCTGTTCAGTATGGCGCTCGGCGTCGTCCCGAAGGACCCCAGCCGCGCAGCAGTGAATGGCTATTGGTGCCGGCAACCTCAGCCGCCAGCGAAGTGACGGGCTTATAAGTGCGCGGCGGGTCCGCGTCAACTGTTCCCCTGCCTTGCGACGCCGTGGTCTCTGGACGGAACGGAAGGGGTTCGCGTATGTGCTGACACGCGACAGAATAGGAAACGCGCGAGCGCTCGCGCGATTCCTTATACCGAGGGAAGAGGCATGAGCGAAGTGGCGGTGGCCGACCGGCCCGTGACCGACAGCCTTGTGACCGTATTCGGCGGATCTGGCTTCCTCGGCCGATACGTGGTGCGGGCGCTGGCGAAGCGCGGCTACCGAATCCGTGTCCCGGTGCGCCGGCCCGATCTGGCAGGCTTCCTCCAGCCGCTCGGCTATGTCGGCCAGATTCAGGTGATGCAGGCGAATGTCCGCTTTCCCGCTTCGGTGCTGGCGGCGGCCGCCGGATCCGAATGCGTGATCAATCTGGTCGGCGTCCTCGCGCCGAGCGGGCGCCAGAGCTTCGATGCCGTCCATGCCTTCGGCGCCAAGGCGATTGCCATGGCGGCCACCGAGGCGGGTGCCGGCCTTGTGCACGTCTCGGCCATCGGCGCCGATGCCGAGTCCGAAGTCGCTTATGCCCGCACCAAGGGCGAGGGGGAGGCGGCGGCGCGCGCCGCCGTGCCGAACGCGACCATCGTGCGCCCCTCGATCGTATTCGGACCGGAGGATCAGTTCTTCAACCGCTTCGCCGCCCTCTCCCGCTTCACACCGGCGCTGCCGCTGATCGGCGGCGGCCATACCCGTTTCCAGCCTGTCTTCGTGGGCGACGTCGCCGCGGCGATCCAGCGTTTGGTCGAAGGCAAAGGCGTGCCGGGCGCGACCTATGAGCTCGGCGGTCCCGAAGTGCGCACCTTCCGGGAACTCATGGAACTGATGCTGCACGAGATCGGCAGCAAGCGGCTGCTGGTCGATCTGCCGTTCGGTGTGGCCGATTTTCAGGCGCGCTTCCTGGAAATGCTGCCGAAGCCGCTTCTCACCCGCGACCAGGTGGCGATGCTGCGATCGGACAATGTGGTCAGCGAGGCGGCGATCGCCGAGGGGCGCACCCTGACAGGGCTCGGCATCGCCCCCGCCTCGCTCGCGAGCGTTCTGCCGAGCTATCTGTGGCGGTTCCGCAAAGCCGGCCAATTCACCCGCGTCGAGACCTGACGCCCGGGTCGGCGGCGATGACGCCGCGCCCGCTTCGCGCCGGTCGTCTCGGCCCGTCTTCTCGCGATATGGGACGGCCGCCGCAGGCATTCTCAGGCTCGAGGCAGGGGGGTTCCGGGGCGCCGCAATCGGCCGTCAAGTCGCGCCGACACCAAGTATAGCGAGGCTGGAATATCCCGCGCCGGGGTCGATTCGCCGAGCGTGGGCGCGACGGTAATGTAATATCTGTTGATCGCATTTCGGATCCAAGGATGGAACGATGGCCTAGCTGCACCGTTTCGCAATCGGTTCTAAGACACAGGAGAAATCCGATGCGAAATCGTATTGTTGCGGCAGCCGCTGCTTTGGCCATGCTCACCCCGAGCCTCGCTTTCGCCCAGGCTTCGACCGCGACGGGCGCCGTGGGCGGCGCCGCGGTCGGGGCCGTGGTCGGCGGTCCGGTGGGCGCGGTGGTCGGCGGCGCGGTCGGCGCCACGATGGGTGCGGCGGCCGAGCCCCCGCAGGCCGTGCGGACTTATGTGGTGCAGGAGAGCCGCCCCTCGGTCCGCATGGATGGGCAGGTGGTGGTGGGAGAGCCGCTGCCGCGCACCGTGGAAGTCTATTCCGTGCCGAACTACAACCAGTATGGCTACACCGTCGTCAACGAACAGCGCGTGATCGTCGATCCGAACACGCGCCGGGTGATCCAGGTCGTTCCCTGATCCTGCGGGCGAGGCGGCCCTGCCGCCGCTGCCCGGCAGATTTCCCCGCCGCGGCGCTACGCCGCCGGCGGGGCGGTCTCGCGAAAGCCGGGGACCTGGGCGGCGAACGTGTCCAGCCAGGCGACCAGGTTGGGATGGGGGCCGCGCCAATCCGATCCCAGGCGCAGATCGACATAAGCCAGCGCACAGGCGAGGGCGATGGTTCCGGCAGTCGGGCCGGCCTCCAGCGAGGGGGGCGCAGGCTCCAGGGCGTCCAGCGCGCGGGCGATCTTCGCCTTCTGGCGCGCCACCCAGTCCGGGTGCTGCCGTTCGACGGGGCGGAAGCGCGTTTCGTAGAAACTGAGCAGCGCCGCATCCATGATGCCGTCCGCGAGCGCCTCGAGACGCAGGCAGGCAAAGCGCGCGGCGGGTTCAGCCGGGATCAGCCGTCCGCCGCCGGAAAGATGATCGAGATAGGCCAGGATGACCGGCGAATCGAACACCGGCGCCTCGCCCTCCACCAGCAGAACGGGCAGCTTGCCCAGCGGGTTTTGCTGGAGGAGCGTGTCGGTCTCGCTCAGCGTGTCCGCGAGTTCCAGGGTCAGAGGAAGGCCGAGATGGTGCGCGGCAACGCGCACCTTGCGCGCGAAGGGAGAGGTGAGGGAATAGCGCAGGCGCATGGAGGGCACTCACAAAAGGCGGGACGACAGGGGTAGAGCGGTTTTCCGCGGGACGGAAGGGCCCTTCCATGCTGCACCGCCCGCGCTCGGTCAGATCGCGCCGGGTTCTCCCACCAGCCACGCCACCCGCACGCGCCCCTTGCCGTCGCGCGCGAGCAGCGGCGCGATCGCCGTGAGAAGGGTTCGCATCTCCTCCTGCAGCGTGAAGGGCGGATTGACCACGATCAGCCCGGACCCCGACAAGGTGTCCTGCGCGCGCACTTCGGCGAAGTCGAACTCGATCTTCAAGGTTTTGGGCATGCGCAGGCGCGCCACATCGCGGCGGAACGCGTCGACCGCACGCAGATCCTTGATCGGATACCAGGCCATCGCCATGCCCTGCGCGAAGCGGGCATGAGCCTCTTCGAGGGCGCCGGTGAGGCGGGCGAACTCCCCCGGCTCCTCGAACGGCGGGTCGATGAGCACGAGGCCGCGCCGCTCGCGCGGCGGCAGGTGCGCCCGGACCGCTTGATAGCCGTCCTGGCTCAGGATCTTCGCCCGGCCGTCGGCGGCGTTGCGCTCCAGTTTGGCCTTTTCCTCGCGATTGAGTTCGCAGAACAGAAAGCGGTCCTGAGGACGCGAGAGCGCCAGAGCGAGCACCGGCGAACCGGGATAGAAGCGTGGCCCGCGCTCCGCCCGCAGCCGGCGCACCGCATCGAGATAGGGCGCGAGGAGGGCGGCGGCCGGGGCCGGCAGATCGGCGTCGAGCAGCCGCTCGATTCCGGCTTCCGCCTCCCCGGTGCGCTGCGCCGCCGCACCGCCGAGATCGTACAGGCCGGCGCCGGCATGGGTGTCCAACACCCGGAACGGCGTGTCCTTGCGGGCGAGATGCAGAAGGATGCGGGCGAGCGCCGCATGCTTCATCACGTCCGCCGCATTGCCGGCATGAAAGGCGTGGCGGTAATTCATCGAGATCCGGGCCGGCGCGGGTGTCGCAGGGGAGAGAGCTTGCGCCGTGTCTTCTCAAAATGCACTGATGCCGTCCGGTCAAGGCCCGTT
Organism: Aquabacter spiritensis; assembly: GCF_004346185.1. Lineage (GTDB taxonomy): Bacteria > Pseudomonadota > Alphaproteobacteria > Rhizobiales > Xanthobacteraceae > Aquabacter > Aquabacter spiritensis. The sequence continues at coordinate 45,909 of NZ_SMAI01000010.1, forward strand.
GGTCCGTTCGAGGAAAACGTCCATGAAATATGCTGCTTTTATCGCCGCGCTGCTGATCGCCGCTCCCGCCGCGGCGCAGGAGATTCCGTCGCTCCTCGGCACCTGGAAGGGCGCGAGCGATGGGCTCGGAAAGCAGGACGGCTGGGTCACCGGCCCCGTGACGCTGGTGGTGACGGAGCAGCGCGGTCGCTCGTTCAAGGCCCGCATCACTTATGCCTCTCCCAAAGGCGGCGAACAGAACGAGGATCTGGTCGGCACGCTCGCGCCGGACGGCGCCTCGATCTATCTCGCCGGCGATGACGGCATCCATATCGCGGCGCTGAAGGGCGGCATCCTCGATGCCTGCTATCTGGAGCCCGGCGACAATGACGGCCTCGCCGTCTGCTCCCGGCTGCAGAAGCAGCCGTGACGGCCCGCGCCACGCAGGGGCGATGGTTCGAAGGCGCGGGGTTCAGCGGGGCGCGGGAACGCTGATTTGACGGCGGGCCGCGCAGCCGCGCCGGTCGACTTCGGGACAGGCGCGGAAGGCGAGGTCCCGGGTCAGACAGATCCGGACCTCGGACAGCCGGCCCTTGCCGCATTGCACGGCGATCATGTCGGCGCCGAGGCCGGGATTGGCGGCCCGGAAGGCGGCTTCGATGCGCTCGGGGCTGAGGGCGAGATCGGCCTGCGGGGCCTCGAGCGGCGGCGGGATCGCGATCCGGGCGCGGGCCTGCCGCAGCAGCGCAAAATATTCCACCGGGCCGAGGCCGGTACAGGTGCCGTGCTTGCGCCATTCATGGCGGATCAGGCCGGGGCTCGGCATCAGATCGAGCGTCCCGTCCGCCACGGCACGCGACACGGGCGGCGGCGGTAGCTGGCAATAGGCGGGATAGCCGGCCTCATATTGCGGCCAGAGCCCGTGAACGATGAAGCCGTAGGGATGGGCGGCGCGGCATTGCGGGTCGCCGGCCGCAGCCTCCCCGGCACAGAAGGTCGGGCTCCAGGACAGGCTCAGAACGTAGAAATCGAAGCGGCCCGGAATATCACGGTCGCGGTCACGCGGCGCGACGGTTTGGGCGACCGCCGGCGCGAGGAGGATGAGAAGGCCGGCGAGAACGCAGAAAAGGCCCGCGCGCGGGCCGCGGATCACGGACGGGCCATCTTGCAGTTCGGGGCGTAAGCGAGGCTCTTATCGAGCCCTTCGACGCACCATTCGACACCCCAAGTATATCCCTGGAAGCTCGAATCCGCGATGATCGAATAATAGATCGGGTGACGCCGCTGATCCGAAAGGGTGACGGTCGCGCTGCAATAGCGGCGCGGCTGGAAGCCCTCGCCCCAGGGGCGGAAGGCGATCTCGCGCACGTTGAAGAAGTCCTTGATGTTCAAGGCGGCGTTCCAATACATGCGCTCGGTTTCGGCAAAGCGCATGGAGATCGTGCCGAGCGCCAGCGGTTCGGTGCAGGCCGGCAGATCGCCGCTATAGCTGTCGTTGGGCAGCCAGAAATTGTCGAGCAGAATGTTCGCCGCGCGCACCGGGACCACCGCCGCCACAACCGCCATCACGGCCGCGATGCCGGCTCCGGCCCAACGCCTGTGCAACCCGCGCTCCATTCCGCTCTCCCCACCAAGACGCCTCAGCTCGAGGCGGGACGATGAGATGCTCACGGCGCGCGGTCAAGCGTAGCGGAGCAACACTTGGCCGCAAAACGCGCGAGAAAGTGAGGTCCGGTTGCCGCGCGGCGGCGGCACCCTCGGTTGGTCCAGGAAATTCGGCTGATGCCCCAGGGCATTGAAGGGCGTGCACGCGCCGTCCTCCCGTCGCCCCGCCGCCGCCATACGGCTGTCGCGAAACACATGCCTGATTGACCGAACACTAGAGACGGTGGCACCTGTGCCGCCAAAGTCCAGAAACCGAAAGAGCATCATGTCCAAATCCGGCTTCGTTCCCCATGTCGTGGCGGACAGCGCGGCAATCGGCGCACAGCGTTTCGCCACGGCCAGGGACGTCGCGCTGCAACTGCGTCCGGACCAGCCGATCTATTGCTTCCGTCCTGGCGTCCTCGCCGCGGACGCCCGCGCTTTCAAGGCGGTGTTCCCCGGCAAGACCGCCTATGCGGTCAAGACGAATGGCGAGCACGAGGTTCTGAAGACGCTCGCCGATGACGGGATGGCGGTGTTCGACGTCGCGAGCCCGGCCGAGTTCGCGGCTGCGCGGGCGGTCTCGCCGCGCTCCGAGCTGCTCTACATGCACCCGGTCAAGGCCCAGTCGGACATCCGCCTCGCCTTCGAGACCTACAAGATCCGCGTCACGGCAGTCGACCACGAGGACGAGGTGGCGAAGGTGCTGCGCATCGTGCGCGCGCTCGATCTCGATCCAGAAGATTTCACCCTGTTCGTGCGCATCGCCTCCAAGGGCGAGGCGGCCTACGAATTGTCGAAGAAGTTCGGCGCGGCTCCGGCCCATGCCGCCGAACTGCTGCAGCGCATCGACAATATAGGCTTCAAATGCGGCATCGCATTCCATGTCGGCAGCCAGGTCGAGGATCCGACCACGTATGAGCGGTCGATTGCGACCGCTGCCGAGGTCCGCGATGCCGCCCGCGTGCCGATCGCCGAACTGGACATCGGCGGCGGCTTTCCCGCGCTCTATGGCGCCGATCCGCGCAAGCGCCAAACGGCGATGCCGCCCCTGACCGAGCTGATGCGCTCGATCCTCGATGCCGTGGCGAAGCACGGGTTCGGCGATACGCCGCTGGTGGCCGAGCCGGGGCGCGTGGTGGTCGCCCGCGCCTATTCCTTGGTGGCGCGCGTGCTCCTGAAGAAGGGGCAGCGGCTCTACATCAATGACGGGATCTGGTCGTCACTGTCGGACAGCTGGACCGGAAAGCTGCTTTTGCCGGTCAATCACATTCCCGATCCCGCGCGCCGGCGCCGGTTCGGCGATCCCAACAAGATGGTGCCGTTCCGCATCTATGGCGCCACCTGCGACAGTGTCGACGTGCTCTCGCGGCCATTCTATCTGCCCGAAACCGTCGATACCGGGGACTGGATCGAAATCGGCCATATCGGCGCCTATTCGCTGTCCCTGCGCACCCGATTCAACGGCTTCTATCCCGATACGGTGGTCGAAGTGGACCAGCCGTTCGAGAGCGCCGATCTCGGCGCGAGCCTCCCCGAACCCGAGCGGCCGCAAGATGGCGTCGGGGGCGATTCGCGCGGCGAGCTTCACGAGCCGCCCGAAGAGGTCCGCTGATTTACGTGGTGCCGGCCTTCGGTCGACGCACTTTGCCGGGACTGCGTTCGGCTGGTAATGCCATCCGAACGCAGCATGACCGGCCGGGTCACAGGAACAGGCGTTCCTTTTCCATCCCGGCATAAAGGCCGGCGACGTATTCGCCATAGCCGTTATAGAGCAGGGTCGGCCGGCGTTCGCCGGTTGCGATGTCCTTTTCGGTCGCCTGGCTCCAGCGCGGGTGGGAGACCTGCGGGTTGACGTTGGCCCAGAAGCCGTATTCGGACCCCTGCACCACCTCCCAGAAGCCCTTCGGCCGCGTCTCGAGGAACGAGACCTTGACGATGGCTTTGATCGACTTGAATCCGTATTTCCAGGGCAGGGCGACGCGCAGGGGCGCGCCGAACTGGTTCTGCGCCGGCTTGCCATAGATCCCGGTCACCATGAAGGCGAGGTCGTTGGTGGCCTCGGCCATGGTGACGCCTTCGACATAGGGCCAGGGATAGAAGCGTCCGCTCTGGCCGGGGGCGACGCTCCGGTCCAGGAAAGTCTCGAAGCGCAGATATTTGGCGCTGCCGAGCGGCTTGGCATAGTCCACCAGCGCCTTCATCGGAAAGCCGGTCCACGGCACCGCCATGGACCAGGCCTCGACGCAGCGATGGCGATAAAGCCGCTCTTCCAGTGTCACCGCCTTCAGGAGATCGTCGATGCCGACCTGCCGCGGGGTTTCGACCAGACCGTCGATCGTGATGACCCACGGCCGCGTCTTGAGCTTGGCGGCGGCGCGGCCGACGTCGTAATTGCCGCCGAATTCGTAATAATTATTCACCGTCGAGGCCGAGGCCTCCGGGGTGACCGGCCGGTCCAGGACGTAGCGCGGATTGCGCGGCGCCGGGTAGAGCGCGGCGGAGGGATCGCCCTGCGCCTGCGCCTGTGCCGGGCCGACCAGGCCGGCCGCCGCGCCGATCATGCCGGCGCCGAGCAATGTGCGGCGCGAGAGATAGACATGCTCGGGGGTCGCTGCGCTCTCGGGAATTTCCCAGCCACGCCGTTTCAAAATATGCATCGCACACCCTCCGTTGCCCGTGAGCATTGCGAGGCCGGCGGGGCCGGGCAAGTCAAACACACGTGTTTCGCGCCCGCCTATCCCCGCGCATGTTCAAACGCGCGTGAGACGCGTCTCCTCCGACCGTTTCATCGCGTCGGGGAAGGCGCGGGGGCGAGGGTGAGGCTTGCGGCAGCAAGGGCGATGGCGAGGCCGCTATCGGCGGAGACGCTGACAGGCTGCAGCGCGAGGCCGTGCGCGGCGTCCTTCGCCACCAGGACGTTCGCCGCGAGGCCCGGTCCGAGCGCCACGCCGGCGGTGACACCGACATAAGTACCCGCCAAGGCACCGAGCCCGAGGTGCGGCGTCGTCGAAAGCACCATCCAGATCATGCTGCCCTGGTCGGACACGCCGAAATCGAGGCCGACGCGGTCGAAGGTGCCGGAATAATATTGGGTGCCCATTCTGGCGGACGGCCGGAATTCGCAAGTCAGGCGGCGCGACGAGCCGAAGCCGTAGGAGACGGACGCCGGGCTGCGGCATTCGAGCAGGCCCGATTCGATCGCCGTTCCGCCGGCGCCGCCCGCTTGCATATCCGGCTGCGCGAGGCCGGGCGTCGGCATGCTCTGCCCCGCCGCACCGGCGGCGGACGCGCACCAGGCGGCCGCCGTCACGCAGGCCGCTATGCCGGCGCGCCCGGTGCCCGGCCGCACCTCAGCGGGCCGGGGTCAATGTCAGATCCGACACGCCCGCCGCAATGGCGATCCCGGTCGTCCCTTCGAGCGAAAGCGGCTGAAGCGCGATCGTGCTGTTCGAGCCTCCGAGCAGAACATTCGCCCCCGCGCCGAGGCCCCAGGCGGCATCCGCGGAAACGCCGACATATTTGCCTGCGAGGTCCACGGGGGTCGGCGCATTGGTCGGGGCGAAGACGGCCCAACCGAGCACGCTCGGACCACCGGCGCCGATATCGATGCCGAATCGCGCCACCGATCCCTTGTACAGACCCGCGACCTTGGTCGCGCCCGGCATGCCGGTCCGCAGCTCGCAGGTCATCTCGCGCACCGAGCCCAGAACGAACCCGACATAAGGCGCAACGTTGCAGCGCAGGACGCCGACCTGCACCTTCGTGGGGGCCTGGGCAGCCGCGGGCAGAAGCGAGGCGGCGAAGGCCGCGACAGCTGCAAAGGCGGTGGAAAGGCGCATGGCAAACCTCGTTCAAAATGTCCGGGTGGGGCTTTCGACCCCACCCGGAAGCTATCAGCGGAGCGTCAGGTCGGCCACCCCGAGGGCGAGATTGATGCCCGTTTCGCCCTGCACCGAGACCGGCTGCAGCGCGATCGTGTTGTTCGAGCCGCCGACCAGAGCGTTCGCGCCGACGCCAACCCCGATCGCTGCGCCGGCGGAGACGCCGACATAGGTGCCGCGCAGGTCGGTCGGGTTGATCGAGCGGGTCGGAGCGAGGACGGTCCACACCATGACGCCGGTGCCGTTCATTCCGATATCGAGACCGAAACGCCGGATCGTGGCGGCGTAGGAGCCGGCGGCTGTGCGACGGGTGGCGGGCTTCAGGGTGCAGGTGGCTTCACGCACCGAACCGATGATGAAGGCGACGTTCGGCTTCATGTTGCAGACCAGGGTGCCAACCTGGACGCGGCTCTGGGCGGCGGCCGGCAGCGCGCCGAGCGTCAGGGCGGAAGCGGCGATCGCGGCGGCAAGGCCGGCTTTGGCAAACATCTTCATGGGTATCCTCCAAGGGAGCCCGCGCCTTCAGGCGCCGGACTCAGCCAAGCCTTAGCTCGGCATCGCCGTTCAGCCAACGCCCTGCATGGCCGCAAGTTCCCTTAAGGAGAAATGCGGATCGCGGCGTTCAGTCCAGCGCGCCGCAGAAGCGCTGGATGCGCCGGCAGGCCTCCTCCAATTCCTCCGTACTGGTCGCATAGGAAATGCGAAAAGCCGGGGCAAGGCCGAAGGCCGAACCGTGCACCACCGCCACGTTCTCGACCTCGAGCAGTTCGGTGGCGAAATCCTCGTCGGTTGCGATCGCCTTTCCGGTGGGCGAGGTCTTGCCGATCGCTCCGGCGCAGGACGGGAAGACGTAGAACGCGCCCTCCGGCTTCGGGCAGGTGAGGCCCTTCGCCTGGTTCAGCATGGCGACGACCAAGTCGCGCCGCTCCTTGAACACGGCATTGTTGCGCGGAATGAAGTCCTGCGGCCCGTTCAGCGCCTCGACCGCCGCCCATTGGGCGATCGAGGAGGGGTTGGAGGTCGATTGCGACTGCAACGTGCCCATCGCCTTGATCAGGGGTTCCGGGCCGCCGGCATAGCCGATGCGCCAGCCGGTCATGCAATAGGCCTTCGACACGCCGTTCATCGTGAGGGTGCGGTCGTAGAGGCTCGGTTCCACCTGGGCCGGGGTGGCGAACTTGAAGTCGTCATAGACGAGGTGTTCGTACATGTCGTCCGTCAGGATCCAGACTTGCGGATGGCGCACGAGGACGTCGGTGAGGCGCTTCAGCTCGTCGTGCGAATAAGCGGCGCCGGACGGGTTGGACGGCGAATTGAAGATCAGCCACTTGGTCTTGGGCGTGATGGCGCGTTCCAGCTGCTCGGGCTGGAGCTTGAAATTGTCCTCGATCCGCGTTTCGATCGGCACCGGCGTGCCGCCGCAGAATTCGACGATGTCCGGATAGCTCACCCAATACGGCGCGGGGACGATGACCTCGTCGCCGGGGCCGACGGTCGCGACCAGCGCGTTGAACAGCACCTGCTTGCCGCCGGTGCCGACGCTGATCTGGCTCGGCTTGTAATCGAGGCCATTGTCCCGCTTGAACTTCTTGACGATGGCCGCCTTCAGCTCGGGGATCCCGTCCACCGCGGTGTAGCGCGTTTCGCCCCGACGGATGGCGGCGATGGCCGCTTCCTTGATGTTGTCCGGGGTCTCGAAGTCCGGTTCGCCGGCGCTGAGCGCGATCACGTCGCGCCCGGCGGCCTTCAGCTCGCGGGCCTTGTTGGAGATGGAGATGGTGGGGGACGGCTTGATCCGCTTCAAAGCGGGCGACAGCAGGCTCATGGCCTTCGGATCTCCGGACAAATGCGCCGCGCGGGGCCGGGCTGGCGCAGGATACGTACCATGCTCCGGACACTTTACGTGATCCGCGGGACGGCGCGACCATTTAATCGCGCTGGACCGGGCCGACAAGCGATGCGGCACGCCCGGCTCAGGCAACCTTCCTGGCGAGGAGGAGAATCTGCCGGCCGAACAGATTGGGGAAATGTCGGGTCCCGGCCGCGTCGATCGCCGCAAGCAGCGGCTTGGCGCTGCGCAGACGACGCAGGGGCCAGAGCGGGACCGACCCTTCGGCCTTCTTCTCGATGATTTCGATCCTGCCGCGCAGGTCGGCATGATCGAAATGATGCTCGACCGTAGCGTAGGTGAAAAAACGCAGATGGGTTCGGTCGAGAATACCGGAATCGGCGTAGGTCCAGTCCCCCATGAGAAACCTCGCACGGGTACGCCATTCGAGGACATTGGGGACCGCGATTACGATCGCCCCCCCGGCCTCGAGCATCGGCAGAAAGGCCGAGAGCACCCTCGCCGGATCGCGCATGTGTTCGAGCACATGCGAAAAGAGCAGGCAATCGAACGGGGGCGCGATCCTCGCGGCGGCGTCCCGCTCGATGTCCGCCACATAGACCTTGTCCAGAACGTCGGACGCTGCGTCCGCCTCGACCTGATTGTGGGTGATGCCCTCGATTGTTACAGCGGGCCGGCGCTGCTTGATCAGTCGCGCGAGATCCCCGCTGCCGCATCCGATGTCGAGAATGCGTCGGCTCTCCGGCGGGATGTGCGCCGCGACGAAGGCGTTCCCCGTGTCGGAATAGACGTGCATCAGCCAATCCCCCGGTCGCGACGCGCACCGCGGCGATTTTAGCATGCAGCAAGGCCCCCTGCCGATTGCCGGCAAGAATCTGCGCCGATCGCATCGGACAGATCGGTGCATCGCGCGGTCCCCGTGGGGCATCTTGCGCTCCGCTTGGGTCAACGCCATCTGCGGGGAGATCGGGAGGACAATGCCGTGCTCAAGCTGTATTCGACCCGGTCTTCCGGGAACGCCTACAAGGTGCGGCTGGCCCTCGCGCATTTGCGCCTGGCCTTCACCGAAATCGAAATCGACATCTTTGCCGGGGAGAACCGAACCCCGGAATTCCTCGCCCTCAATCCCGAGGGGCGGGTCCCGCTCCTGCAGCTCGAGGACGGCACGATCCTCGCGGAATCCAACGCGATCCTGTTCTATCTCGCGGAGGATACAGGGCTCGTTCCGGCGGGACGGCGCGGGCGCGCGGAGGTTCTGCGCTGGATGTTCTTCGAGCAGAACAACCACGAGCCCGGCATCGCGCAGGCGCGCTTCTGGTTGCGGGAGGTTCGCGGCGGCCGCGAACTGCGCACGCACGATGTCGACCGCTGGATGGAAGAAGGCTATGGCGCCCTCGCCATCATGGAGCGGCACCTCGCCGGACGGGCGTTCTTCGTGGGCGAGAGCCTGACCGTGGCCGATCTCGCCCTCTATCCCCACACGCTGCTCGCGCCGGAGGGCGATTTCGATCTCGCGCCGTTCGACAATGTGCGCGCCTGGCTGAACCGGGTGGCTGCGCAACCCGGTCACATGCCGATGGATTGGCGGCCGCTGCGGTATGCGGCGTGACGAATCCCGCCGCCCGGACCCGGGGCGGGTTGCGGCCAGGGTCACGCTTGCGTGATCTAAGTCATGAAAGCGCCACGGTTTTTCCTGGGCCAGCCGCCGCTCCGCCACAATCGCATCGCGCTCTCGGAGCAACCATTGTTCATCAGGCTGGAACCGAATCCCCCTGATTCGGTTTTGAGTGCCAAGCCCTAGGGACGGCGCAGCCAAGGCAATTCCGCCGCGGCGGCATCACCGGCCTCTAGCAATGTGAACGAGATCGCTCCAGTCGGAATGCCGGCGTGGCGGTACAAGCGGATCGGGTGCTTTCCATGTCCGAGTTTCGCGAGTTCGGAATGTTGCGGGTCGGGGCCTCGGCGGCGGACCCGGAAGCCCTTGCGCGGGCCGTCCGCAAGCACAAGACGGGCGATGCCATGGCCCAGGCGGCGCTGACGGTGGCTCTGATGATGGCGATCTGCGCCGTCACTTTTGTCCTGTCGGTAGATGGTGCGGCCGCTTTCACCCTTGGCGGGGAGAATTCGTCGGTCGCATCGCATCTCCTTTTCGGCGCGTCGCTCGCCGCCACCGGCGCCGTGGCAGTGGGCATTCTCCTGTGGACCAATGTGCGCACGCGGGCAGTTCCCGTGCGGGTTCGCCGGAGCCGGCGCGACTGATGGTGCGGCTGGCTCTCGCCACCGCACTCGCCGCCGTCTGTCTTCACTTTTCGGCCGAGGCGGTTCGTGCCCAAAGCGCCCCCGTGCGGACGTTCGGCGGGGAGCAGGTGCGCGTGACGCGCGTGGCTGCCGGGCTCGACCATCCCTGGTCGATCGCCTTCCTTCCCGAGGGGCGCCTCCTCGTCACAGAGCGCGAAGGACACCTGCGCGTCATTTCGCGCAACGGATCGGTTTCTCCGCCGATCGAAGGACTCCCCGCCGTGCGGGCGGTCGGGCAGGGTGGCTTGCTCGACGTCGCACTCGATCCTGATTTTCCGCGCAATCGTCGGGTCTATGTCAGCTATGCGGAGCCGCGGGCCGATGGCGCCGGCACGGCCGTCGCGCGCGGTCGCCTGTCGCAGGATGCGACGCGGCTCGACGATGTCGAGGTGATCTTCCGTCAGAGGCCATCTGGAAGCGGCGGCAACCATTTCGGCTCGCGCCTGGTGTTTGGACGGGATGGCACCTTGTTCGTGACGCTGGGCGACCGATTTTCCATGCGCGACATGGCGCAGGATCTTTCCACCACGATCGGCAAAGTGGTGCGGATCAATCCGGATGGCTCGGTGCCCGCCGACAATCCGTTTCGCGGCCGAGCGGACGCGCTGCCGGAAATCTGGAGCTACGGGCATCGCAACGTGCAGGCGGCCGCGCTCGATCCGCGCACCGGCCGTCTCTGGGCGGTGGAACACGGCGCGCGCGGTGGCGACGAGGCGAACATTCCGGCAGCCGGGAAGAATTACGGCTGGCCGGTCATCAGCTATGGCCGCGACTATTCCGGCGCGAAGATCGGCGAGGGGACGGCGAAGCCAGGACTGGAGCAGCCTGTCTTCTATTGGGATCCCTCGATCGCACCCTCCGGCGCGGCCTTCTATGATGCTGCCCTCATGCCGCGCTGGAAGGGGAGCCTGTTCGTCGGCGCGCTCGCCGGCATGTCCTTGGTGCGCCTCACGCTCGACGGCGACAGCGTCACGGGGGAGGAGCGGCTGTCGCTCGGCAAGCGCGTGCGCGACGTGCGGCAGGGACCGGACGGCGCATTGTGGCTCGCCATCGACGATGCCGACGGCGAGATCCTGCGGATCGCACCCGCGCGATAGGCGCGGTGCTGCAGGGGGCGCGTCAGAATTTCTGGAAGATGAAATAGGCGCCGGCGGCGATGAAGGCAAAGCCGACCAGGTGGTTCCAGCCGAGCGGCTCTTTCAGATAAAGCACCGAAAATGCCGCGAAGACGACCAGGGTGATCACCTCCTGCATGGTCTTGAGCTGTGCGGTCGAATAGGTCTCGGACCCGATCCGGTTGGCCGGGACCGCGAGGCAATATTCGAACAAAGCGATGCCCCAGCTCGCCAGAATGGCGAAGAGCAGGGGCGAGGATTTGTATTTGAGGTGCCCGTACCAGGCGAACGTCATGAAGACGTTGGAGGCGACCAGCATCAGGATCGGGAGATAGGCGGACGACGTCAGGACGGGCATGGCCACCTCGGCGGGATGATCCGCCGAAGGCAGCATCGCCTCGTGCACCTGTCAAATGCCGGACGCCCCGCCGCTATTGAAACGAGCCGGGCGGCCGCGGCGTGGTGATGACGCGCACCGGCCGCTGGCCGGGCTGTTCGGTGGCCGGGGCGAGCGGCGCCGCCGCCGTCGAAGAGGCGGCATCGAGCGCATTCGGCTGTGGCTTTGCGGCGGCGGCGCGCGATTTCGCCTGTTGCGGCACCTCGACCGGACGGGGCTGGGACATTTCCCGCGCCTGCTCCTCGGTGACGAGAATGTCGCCCTTCTGCATCGTGGTGGCGTCCTCGAGGCCGGAGAGCGCCTGCGCCCAGGACTGGCCCGGCGCACGGCAGGAGCAGGACGGCACCAATTGCTTGCGGTAGAGCAGGGCGGTCGGCAGCGACATATAGGGCCGGCCGCCGACCGAGGTCGCTTGCTGGATGTCTTCGCCGGGATTGCGATAGGCGAAGAGCTGGGCCTCGGTTGCCGGGCACAGGCGGCGGCAGAGTGCGTCGTCCGTGGCGAAGCGGGCGGGAACGGTGGCGTAGGAGATCGGGAAATAATACCCGTCGCAGGTCCGCACGCAGACGGTACGGAAGGTGGACGATTTCGGCAGGTCCATCGGTGCTACGTCGAGGCCGGGGGATTCCTCCGGCTCGCTGTTCACCGCGCCCCCGAACAGGGCTTCGAAGAAGTTGCGTGGCCGCGGCGGGCGCTGCGCCGAATTGGCGGTGATCTGCTGCGCGGCGGCGCGGTATTGCGGCCCGCAATTGTTCTGCGCCAGCGCGACGATGATCTGCCGGCGCTGGGCCTGCGGATCGACGCTGTTGCGTTCGACGCCTGCCAAGGCGGAGCGCAGGCGTGAAATCTGGTCGTCGATCTGGTCACATTGCGGCGGCCGCGGCGGCCCCTGGAAGATGAAGAAGCCGCGCGGGGCGTCGCATTGCATGGCTCGCGCCTGCTGGCTCAACTGGTCGAGGTCGGCCCGCATGCGCGCCGCCTGCTGGATGCGCGTGTCGTTGGGATCCGGGCCGCGGTCGAGGGTCGCGAGCGCGCCTTCGAGCTGCATGCAGCTGGGGCCCGGTGCCTGGGCGGCGGCCGGCCCGGCGATCAAGGCGAGACACAGGCCGAGATAACGAACCGACTTCATGCTGACCCTTGCGCCCGATGCCCCGATTTGCGGGGCGTTATAGCGCCATGCGCGCGCGGAATGGTGACCAAAGTATGGTTCGGGCCGAAAAGCCCGCCTCAGCTCTTGCCGCGCATCCGGATGTTGAAGCTGTCGAAGGCATATTCGCCGATCTGCCACCAAACGAGCTGTTCGGCGCGAATCGCGTTCATGCTGTCGAGCGCCTGCTTGAAGCTCGGATTGGTGGCGGCGATCTCGTTGTAAAGCTCGAACGACGCCTTGTAGCCGGCTTCGAGGATCGCGTTCGGGAAGGCCCGCAGCTCGCAGCCCTGCTGCACCAGCCGGCGCAAGGCGGGCGGGTTCACCATGTCGTATTTGGCGAGCATCCAATTGTTGGCGGCTTCGCAGGCATTGGAGAAGATCGCCTGGTAATGCTTCGGCAGCCGGTTCCACTGGTCGATATTGACCACGTTGTGGAGCATCGCCCCACCTTCCCACCAGCCGGGATAGTAATAATATTTCGCGACCTTCACGAGGCCGAACTTCTCGTCGTCATAGGGACCGACGAACTCCGCCGCGTCGATGGTGCCGCGCTCCAAGGCGGGATAGACATCGCCCGGCGCGATCTGCTGCGGCACGACGCCGAGCTTGGCGAGGACCTGCCCGCCGATGCCGCCGATGCGGAATTTCAGCCCCTTCAGATCCTCGACCGTGTTCAATTCCTTACGGAAGAAGCCGCCCATCTGGCAGCCCGAATTGCCGGCCGGGATGGCGAAGGCGTTGTACTTCGCCAGGACGCCATTAATGATCTTGTCGCCGCCGCCGAAGAACCACCAGGAATGCTGCTGGCGCGAATTGAAGCCGAACGGCACGCCGGTTCCGAAGGCGAGCGTCGGATCCTTGCCGATATAGAAATAGGTCGCGGTCTGCGCGCACTCGACCGTTCCCGCGGTCACGGCGTCGAGCGCCTGCAAGCCGGGGACGATTTCGCCGGCCGGGAAGGTCTGGATCTGGAATTTCCCGTCGGTCGCTTCGGCGACATATTTCGACAGCGTCTGCGCGGTGCCGAAAATGGTGTCGAGCTGGCGGGGAAAGGAGGAGGTGAGCCGCCACTTGATCTCGGGGCTGCTCTGGGCAAGGGCCGGCATTGCCACCGCGCTCGAGGCGAGCGTTGCGGCGGATGCGCCGAGGAAGCGGCGGCGGTTGGGGGTCATTGGGCTCTCCTGGCGTCTTGATCTTGTTTGCGTGAACTCGTGTCATGCGGGAACTTAGGCGTCAATGCCGCCTTTCCGGCAGGACGTCCGGCCCCCATATGAGCCGGGAAGTCCAACCGGAAAGCCCCCATGATCGCCCTGTTCCGCCGTATCTCCGTCCTTCTGCCGTGCGCGGTCCTGTCCTGCCTCGCCGCCCTCCCGGCGCAGGCCCAGGAGCCGGATCTGATCATGCGGCGCTCGACGGTCTGGAAGTTTCTCACCCCGGACGACAAGCTCGCCGTCTACGGCATCGACGATCCCGTCGTTTCCGGCGTCGCCTGCCACTATACGGTGCCGGAGAAGGGCGGGGTTTCCGGCATGTTCGGGGTCGCCGAGGAAGTGTCGGACATTTCGCTCGCCTGCCGGCAGGTGGGACCGATCTCCTTCACCGGGAAGTTCGAACAGGGCGACATCGTGTTCCGCCAGAGCCGCTCGCTGTTCTTCAAGCGCATGCAGATCGTGCGGGGCTGCGACACCAAGCGCAATGTCCTGGTCTATCTCGTCTATTCCGACAAGCTGATCGAAGGCAGCCCGAAGAACTCGACCTCCACCGTTCCGATCATGCCGTGGGGCAGCAACGGCGAGGTGCCCAAATGCGCGGACTTCCTGAAATGAGCGTTCGCGGCAGGGGCGGGCGGGCTCACCGGTGGCAGCTGATCGCCACGGTCGCGGGACACGCGCGCCCGGTACAGGCCGGCGCGCTCGGGGTGCCGCTCGCGACCGGGCGGATGGAGCCGGTCGTCTCGGGGGAGACTTGGCCGAAATCCAGGGCGATCGCATAGCCGTGCGCCCGGCACCAGGACGACGCCAATTGCTCGCCGCAGGGCAGGCCCTTCGCAAGACAGGCATCGACGCCGTACCCGTCCCAGTTTTCCAGCAGAAAGATGCGCGTCTCGGCAGCGGCCGCCCCGGACAGCAGCAACAAAGCGGATGCGCAAAGCAGGCTGGCTTTTTTTCTCATGGACGGGCGTCGGGTCCTTCGCGGCCCCGGGCGGCGGGGCGATCCGCCGTCACGATGCGAATCGCGCGACGTCTCGCGAGCCATAGAATGCAGCGTCGCGTCTGGTCAAGCCCGACGGAGGGCGCGCTTCCGCGCGGCGCATGCCGGCCGGTCCGGCCATTGAAATGGCTTGACGGCGCAGTGTTCCGCTCGCATTGTCCGCCGCCATGAACGGATCGGTCATCAGCCTCGACCACGGGCGCCTCGGCGCCGCTGTGGCGATTATTTGCGGTTAGCCCATAGCGCTGGCCGCGGCCGTCCCTTGCTGCCCCCTTCCTGAAGGAGACTGGACGCCCCGGCCGGCGGAAGCTGGTGTGCGCGACTGCGCCTTAGAGGGAGCGGACGAACCATGGAGCTGCGGCTCTACAATACGCTGACGCGCGCGAAGGACGCCTTTCGTCCGCTCGATGCCGCGAATGTGCGCCTCTATGTCTGCGGGCCGACGGTCTACGACCTCGCCCATATCGGCAATGCGCGGCCCGTCATCGTCTTCGACGTCCTGTTCCGGCTGCTGCGCCGCACCTATGGGGCGGGCGCGGTGACCTATGTCCGCAACATCACGGACGTGGACGACAAGATCAATGCGCGGGCCGCCGAGCGCGGGATCGCGATCCGCGCCCTGACCGAGGAGACGCACGACTGGTTTCGGGCCGATGTCGCCGCTTTGGGGTGCCTGCCGCCCACCATCGAGCCGCGCGCGACCGACCATATTGCGGAGATGCGCCAACTGATCGAACGCCTCGTCGCCTCCGGCCATGCCTATGTCGCCGAGGAGCATGTGCTGTTCCACGTGCCGGCCATGGCGGATTACGGGCGCCTCTCCAAGCGCCCGCTCGACGAGATGATCGCGGGGGCGCGGGTCGACGTCGCGCCCTATAAGCGGGACGCCATGGATTTCGTGCTCTGGAAGCCGAGCGCGCAGGGCGTGCCCGGATGGCCGTCGCCCTGCGGGATCGCGACGCCCGGCCGCCCCGGCTGGCATATCGAGTGCTCGGCCATGTCGTGGCGCCATCTCGGCGAGACCTTCGACATCCATGGCGGCGGCATCGACCTGGTCTTCCCCCACCACGAGAACGAGATCGCGCAGTCGCGCTGCGCCTTCGGCACCGCGCTGATGGCGCAGGTGTGGATGCACAACGGCTTCCTCACGCTGGAAGGCGAGAAGATGTCGAAGTCGCTCGGCAATTTCGTCACCATCCGCGACTTGCTCGCGGAATGGCCCGGCGAGGTGCTGCGCTTCGCCATGCTGGCGACCCATTACCGCCAGCCGATTAATTGGACCCGGCAGGGTCTCGGCTTCGCCGCCAAGACGCTCGACAAATGGTATCGGATCGTCGGCGACGAACCGGCCGAGGCGGGGGAGGGCAATCCGTTCGAAGCGGAGATCGCCGGCCGCCTCGGCGACGATCTCAATTCGCCCTCCGCCATCACGCATCTGCATCATCTCGCCGACGTCGCGGAGGATGTCGACGCCTCCTCCGCCTTGAAGCGCCGGTTCAAGGGCGCGGCCAACCTGCTCGGCCTCCTACCGGAGACCGAGACCGCCTGGCGCGCCAGGCAGGCGATCGCGGTCGCGGTCGACAGCGCGGAAGTGGAGCGCCTCATCGCTGCGCGGATCGCGGCGCGCAAGGCACGCGACTTCGCGACCGCCGATCAAATCCGCGAGCAACTCGTCGCGCAGGGGGTGGTCCTGATGGACAATAAGGACGGAACCACGAGCTGGGAGGTGTCGCGATGAGGGCCGCCAATTCCAACGCGCCCGCCACGCCGGCGGCGCTGCGTCCGTTCCTGCCGTCGGATACCGCGCGTCTCGCGGCGATCTTCCGCGCCGCCGTGCACGAACTGACCGGCGAAGATTACGACACCGACCAGCAGGAGGCCTGGGCCGCCGCGGCGGACGACGAGGCGGCGTTCGGCGCGCGCCTGTCGCAGCATCTGACGCTGGTCGCCGTCCGCGACGGCGAGACGGTCGGTTTTCTCACGCTCAAGGACAACAGCGTGATCGATCTGTTCTACGTGGCGCCGGCCGTCGCCGGCAGCGGGGTCGGCGCGGTGCTCTGCGGGGCCGCCGAGACCCTGGCGAAGGCGCGGGGCACCAAGGCGCTCGGCGTCGATGCCAGCGACACCGCCCTCGGCTTCTTCCAGAAGCGCGGCTATGTCCCGCAGCGTCGCAACACCGTGCCGCGCGGCGATGTCTGGCTGGCGAACACGACCTTGACCAAGCCGCTCGACGCCGCGCCGGAGATCGTGTCGTGAACGCCGCGCTGGATGTGTCGCCCGGCGGTGCCGGGGGCGCGGGGGCGACGATGCCGCAGAAAGAACGACTCTATCTCTTCGACACCACGCTGCGCGACGGCGCGCAGACCCATGGCGTCGATTTCACGCTGCCCGACAAGCTCAGGGTCATGGCCCTGCTCGACGCGGTCGGAGTCGATTATATCGAGGCGGGCTATCCCGGCGCCAATCCGCAGGATTCCGCCCTGTTCGCGCAGACGCACCCGGCCAAGGCCAAAATCACGGCCTTCGGCATGACCAAGCGTGCGGGTCGCTCGGCAGCGAACGATCCCGGGGTCGCCGCGCTGCTGGCGGCCAAGGCGGATGCGATCTGCTTCGTGGCCAAGGCCTCGGCCTATCAGGTGCGGGTCGCGCTCGAGATCAGCGAAGAGGAGAACATCGCCTCGATCCGCGAGAGTGTCGCCGCCGCCTGCGCCGCCGGTCGGGAGGCGATGGTCGATTGCGAGCATTTCTTCGACGGCTATAAGGAAAAGCGCACCTTCGCCTTGGCCTGCGCCCGCGCCGCCTACGAGGCAGGGGCACGCTGGGTGGTCCTGTGCGACACCAATGGCGGGACGCTGCCGCACGAGATCGAGGCGATCATCGCCGATGTGCTGACGGTCGTGCCGGGCGATCATCTCGGCATCCACGCCCATAACGATACCGAGCAGGCCGTGGCGAACTCGCTCGCCGCCGTGCGGGCCGGCGTGCGTCAGATCCAGGGCACCTTGAACGGGCTCGGTGAGCGCTGCGGCAATGCCAATCTCTGTTCTCTGATCCCGACCTTGCTGTTGAAGCCGGATTTCGCCGCGCGCTTCGATCTCGGCGTGGGGCCGGAGCAGCTCGCCGATCTCACCCATGTCTCGCGCACGCTCGACGAAATGCTGAACCGCGCGCCGAACCGTCACGCCCCCTATGTCGGGGAGAGTGCGTTCGCCACAAAAGCCGGCATCCACGCATCGGCCATCCTGAAGGATCCCGCCACCTACGAGCACGTCGCGCCCGAGCAGGTGGGCAATCGGCGGCGGGTGATGGTGTCGGATCAGGCGGGCCGCTCGAACGTGATCGCCGAGCTCGAACGCCTGGGGGTCGATATCGACCGCAAGGATCCGCGCCTCGCCCGCCTGCTGGACGAGGTCAAGCAGCGCGAGGCGCTGGGCTATTCCTACGAAGCTGCGGATGCTTCCTTCGCTTTGCTCGCGCGCCGGATGCTCGGCACCGTACCGGACTATTTCCAGGTCGAGCGGTTCAGCGTGAACGTGGAGCGCCGCTTCAATGCGCGCGGGGAGATGACCACGGTGGCCGAAGCCATCGTCAAGGTGAACGTCCATGGCGAGGTGCTGATTTCCGCCGCCGAGGGCAACGGGCCAGTGAATGCGCTCGATGTCGCCTTGCGCAAGGATCTCGGCCGCTATCAGCCGTTCATTTCTGGACTGCGCCTGACCGACTACCGGGTGCGCATCCTCGACGGGGGCACCGAGGCGATCACCCGGGTGCTGATCGAGAGCGCGGATGAGACCGGGGCGCGCTGGTCGACGGTCGGGGTGTCGCCCAACATCATCGACGCGTCGTTCGAGGCGCTGATCGATTCGATCACCTGGAAGCTGCTGACGGCGGGCGCTCCGAAATAGGGGCGTCGCTCACATTTTCTCGATCGCGACCTGCGGCGCGGGACCGCGAATCTGGGTCTCGGCCATGCCGGCGACGGCAGCCTGCAGCATGGGCAGGATGTCCGCGACGGCGTCGGCCACCAGGACGTCGACGGGCGTCGTCTCGCGGATGAAGCCGCTGTCGCGCATGTGATCGATCAAGGCGAGGAGCGGATTCCAGAAGCCGTCGATATTGGCGACCAGGATCGGCTTGCGGTGACGGCCGAGTTGCGCCCAGGTCATCTGCTCGACCAGTTCCTCCAGGGTGCCGACCCCGCCCGGAAGGGCCACGAAAGCGTCCGCGCGCTCGAACATCAGCTTTTTGCGCGCGTGCATGTCCTCGGTCACGATCATCTCTGCGGCGTAGCCGAAGGCGCGCTCGCGCGACATCAGGAAGTGCGGGATGATTCCCGTGACCTGTCCGCCATTCTGAGCGACGGCCGCGGCCACTTCACCCATCAGGCCGATCCCGCCGCCGCCATAGACGAGCCGCACGCCGCTTGCGGCCAGGATCTGTCCGAATTGCCGTGCGGCAGCGGTGAATTGCGGGTCGGCTCCTCGCGAGGAGCCGCAATAGACGCAGATGCTCTCGATGCGGGCCATGGGCGCAAGTCTATCAGTTTTGTGCATCGCGTCACGAGCCACCTTCGGGTTTCCCCACCTCGGCAATTGGCCTTGGAGTCGGCGACGTCGGAATGACGCGCCTCGACGACAACGCGGGAGACTTGTTCGCGATCCAACCATCGTCTATCGTCGATAGACGATGAATATCCTGCCCATGGACCCGTCCGCCTCTGCGCGCCTCGCCGTGCAACTGAAAGCGCTCGCCCATCCGGCGCGGCTCAAGGTGCTTGCGCATCTGGCGCGTAGCCGGACCTGCCAGTGCGGTGCGATCGTCGCCGGGCTGCCCCTGGCGCAATCGACCGTGTCCCAACATATAAGGATCCTGTGCGACGCGGGCTTGGTGCGGGGGAGCGAGAGCCCGCGCGCGTGCTATTGCATCGACCGCGACGCGCTGGCTGCGCTGCGACGGGATCTCGATGCGCTGTTCGAGGCCTTCGCCCAAGAGTGTTCGGCGGGGCCTGAGATTTAAGGGTCGCATGTCCAATCCTCTTCTCCCCGGTGCCGAGACCGGCGCGTCGCGCGCGCCTGCGCGGCACACTTTCCGGGCTGTCGCCTCCGCGCGCGGCGCCCTTGTCGGCACCATCGCCGCGCTGTGGCCCTATCTCTGGCCGCTTGGGCGGGAAGATCTGCGGCGGCGCGTCGTCGCGACCCTGCTGCTGCTGTTCCTCGCCAAATTCGCCACCCTCTCCGTGCCCTTTTTCTTCAAATGGGCGACCGACGCGCTCGCCAGCATGCCGGACGGGCAGGCCGACCCGGAGTTTGCGTGGCTTCTGGCGGCGCCGGTTCTGCTTACCCTCGCTTATGGCGGGACGCGCATCCTGATGGCGGCCGTCACGCAATTGCGCGACGGGATGTTCGCCAAGGTGGCGCTGCACGCGGTCCGCAAGCTCGCTCTGGAAACCTTCGACCACATGCACGCCCTCTCGCTGCGCTTCCACCTGGAGCGCAAGACCGGCGGGCTGACGCGCGTGCTGGAGCGGGCCCGGGAGGGCATCGAGACGATCGTGCGCATGCTGGTGCTCCAGCTCGCCCCGACCATCGTGGAACTCGTCCTGGTGATGGGGGTGCTCGCCTTCGCCTTCGACTGGCGCTACGTGGCGGCGGTTGGCGCGACGGTGGTGCTCTATACCTGGTTCACCTATGTCGCGAGCGAGTGGCGCATTTCGATCCGCCGCGACATGAACGAGAGCGATACCGAGGCGACGACCAAGGCGGTCGACAGCCTGCTGAATTACGAGACGGTGAAATATTTCGGCGCCGATCGGTGGGAGAGCGCGCGCTACGACTCATCCATTGCGCGCTACGAGGCCGCCACGGTGCGGACCTTCACCTCGCTCGCCTGGCTGAATGCGGGTCAGGCGGTGATCTTCACGCTCGGCCTGACGGCCGTGATGGTGCTCGCCGCCTTCGACGTGCGCGCGGGGCGGCAGAGCGTCGGCGCCTTCGTCATGGTCAATGCCATGATGATCCAGCTTTACCAGCCGCTGAACTTCCTCGGCATGATCTATCGCGAGATCAAGCAGGCGATCGTCGACATCGAGGCCATGTTCGCCGTGCTCTCCCGCGATCCCGAGATCGAGGATCGGCCCGGTGCGCCTGCATTGGTCGTGCACGGTGGAACGGTCCGCTTCGAGAACGTGCACTTCTCCTATGAAAGCGCGCGGGAAATCCTGAAGGGGATTTCGTTCGAGGTCCCCGCCGGGCGCACCGTCGCGATCGTCGGCCCTTCGGGCGCGGGCAAGAGCACGATTTCGCGTCTGCTGTTCCGCTTCTACGACGTTTCGTCCGGCCGCATCACGATCGACGGACAGGACATTCGCGGCGTCACCCAGGAGAGCCTGCGGGCCGCCATCGGCATGGTTCCCCAGGACACGGTGCTGTTCAACGATACCATCGGCTACAATATCCGCTATGGCCGGCCGGCGGCGAGCGAGGCGGAGGTGGAGGCCGCGGCCAGCCTCGCCCAGATCGACGGCTTCATCCGCGCCACGCCAAACGGCTTCAAGACGCAGGTCGGCGAGCGCGGCCTCAAGCTATCCGGTGGCGAGAAGCAGCGGATCGCCATCGCTCGGACCATTCTGAAGGCGCCGCCGGTGCTGATCCTCGACGAGGCGACATCCGCGCTGGACAGCCATACCGAAAAGGAAATCCAGGACGCGCTGGACCGTGTCTCGCGCGGGCGGACCACCCTGGTGATCGCGCACCGCCTGTCGACCGTGGTCGGGGCGGATGAAATCCTGGTTCTGGCCAAGGGCGAGATCGCAGAGCGCGGAACCCATGCCGAACTCATCGGGCGGGGCGGGCTCTATGCCGCCCTCTGGCACCGCCAGCGCGAGGCGGATGACGCTAGGGAAAAGCTCCGCGCAGAGGCCGAGGACGCCCAACTGTCGGAGGCACCAGACAATTTGCCGCTGGGCACGGCGTCGACTTCGTTGCCGGAGCCTTCCGCGGCGTGGTAGCGGTTCGGTACTCTTCGATGCTGGATCCAAAGGCCACGCTGCGTGCTCGGCGACCTTTATTTGACCTCCGAGTCTCAGGCCCCGAAGCTCAAGCTCGCGCTGCTCGTCGACGACCTGCATTTGCAGGCTGTCTTCGCGGAAGCGATCGATCACATTCGGGCGAGTTCCTTCGCCGAGATCGTTCTGGTGGTCCGGAACGGGGCGCCGGCGTCTGGCAAAAGCGGGTCGGCCTCTCTGGCGTCCCGCGCGGCGAAATTCGTGCGCAGTCCGAAACTGCGCCACGCCATCGTCTATGCGCTTTACGTGAAGTTCGACGCCTGGCGCACCTATAAAGCGGACCTCGATCCGACCCGCTTGGTCGATTGCAGCCAGAGGCTCGCGGGTGTGGAGGAGATCCGCGTCGTGCCGGAGCAAAACGGCGCGGTGCACCGTTTTCCGCAGGCCGCCATCGACGCGATCCGTGCGCGCGACATCGACGTGATCGTACGCTTCGGATTCAACATCCTGAAGGGCGACATCCTGACCGCGGCGCGCTACGGCATCTGGTCGTTTCATCACGGTGACAACGACTTCTATCGCGGCCTGCCGCCTTATATGTGGGAACTGCTCGAGGACAATCCGCGCTGCGGCGCCATCCTCCAGATCCTCGGCGACGATCTCGACAACGGCCTGGTGCTCGCCAAGGGGCAATATGCCAGCGAGGGCGGGCTGTCCTTGTTTCGCAATCGCATCGCGCCCTATTGGGGGTCGGTCCATTTCCTGATCTGGAAGCTCAAGGAGCTGCATGAACGGGGCTTCGCCTTCCTCCAGGCGCGTGCGGTTCCGCCGGCGCCCTATCGCGGCCTGAGGCGACTTTACGGCAAGCCGCGAAACCGCGAGATGCTGGGCTGGCTCTGGCGAATGCTGAAGCGCAAGGTGCCGGACCGGTTTCCGCGCCGGGCGCTGCATTGGATGACCGCGATCCGCAGGCGGACGGCCGAGCCCGCGCTGCGGCCGGCCGCCCGCACCGCCGACCTTTCGGGCTTCCGGTTCATCATGGCGCCGAACGGACATTTCTATGCCGATCCGTTTCTGTTCGCCCACGAAGGCCGCACATTCCTGTTCCTCGAAGATTTCTCCTATGCCGAGTCGCGCGGCGACATCGCCGTGATGGATGTGACGGATGAGGTGCCGGACACGGCGCGGATCTGCCTCTCCACCGGATCGCATTTGTCCTATCCCTTCGTCTTCAGCCATGACGGCGCGATCTACATGATCCCGGAAAGCCTCGCGGCCGGTGAGGTCGCGCTCTACCGCGCCGAGGTCTTTCCGGACCGCTGGGTCAAGACGCACGTCCTGTTCCGCGGAGCCGTCGTCGACACGACGCCCTGGTTCGAGAACGGCGTCTGGTATTTTTTCGTCACCTTCATCGTGCCCGGCACCGAGGCGGTGGCGCTTCATCTGTTCATCGCGGACGGACTGACCGAACCCTGGCGGCCGCACCCGGCAAGTCCCCTCTCGCACGATGTGCGCGATGCGCGGGGAGCCGGCCGCCTGTTCCGCCAAAACGGGGGGCTGTTCCGGCCTGCGCAGGACTGCTCGGGCACCTATGGGCGGGCGATCCGGGTGTTCCAGGTGGATGCGCTGACGCCGGACACCTATGCGGAGCATTTCGTGCTCGAGGTGGGGCCGGACGCGGTGCCCGATTTCGCCGATCGCCCAGCCGAAGGCATCCATACCTATGACGATGCGGGCGGCTTCGAGGTGATCGACGCCAAGTTCAAGTTGCCGGTGGGAAGCTTCTGACGGCTGGCAGGTGCGTGATTTGACGCCCCGGCGGGCGGGCTCTACCTATGCGACCGACGGGAGCTCGTCTCGATCGGATCGCCTGCATCCGGCCGGACCGGCTCCGAAGGCGGAGCAGCGCGTGTCGGTCCTTGCCAGCATCAAAAAGAGCATCGTTCCCATCCACCGCGAAGGGTACCGGTTCATCGCGATCGCGGCGGCCGTCACGATCGGGCTTTTCCTGGTTTCGACCTTCTTCGGCATGATCGCACTCGGCCTGACGATCTGGACGGCCTTGTTCTTCCGCGATCCGCCCCGTGTCACGCCGCTGCGCGAGGGGCTGGTGGTCTCGCCGGCCGACGGTACGATCTCCCAGATCGCCCTGGTGACGCCGCCGCGCGAGCTCGACCTGTCCGACGTCCCGCTGCTGCGGGTTTCGATCTTCATGAACGTGTTCAACGTCCATGTGAACCGCGCGCCGGTGTCCGGCCGGATCGAGCGCATCGCCTACAAGCCCGGCATCTTCCTCAATGCCGATCTCGACAAAGCGAGCGAGGACAATGAGCGCAACGGCCTGGTCTTCCGCACCGCCGCGGCCCGGATCGGCTGCGTCCAGATTGCGGGGCTGATCGCGCGGCGCATCGTGTGCTTCGTGCGGGAGGGCGAGGAGATCGGGGCCGGGGAGCGGTTCGGCCTGATCCGCTTCGGCTCGCGCGTCGACGTCTATTTGCCGACCGGCACGCATCTTCAGGTCGCCGAGGGGCAGATCGCGACCGCCGGGGAAACCGTGATCGCCGATTTGTCCATGCCCGGCGGGCGGGACACCGCCTTTCGGGTGAACTGAACCGCCATGGCGCCGATGTTCCAACAATTCGATCCGGATGGCGAACCGCCGCGCGGTCTCGCCCGCTTCCGGCGGATTCCGATGCGCTTGCTTCTGCCCAATCTCGTCACGCTGATCGCCCTGTGTTCCGGCCTGACGGCCGTGCGCATGGCGATCGAGGGTCGCTTCGAGCTGGCGCTCGCCGCCATCGTCTTCGCCGCCCTTCTCGACGGGATCGACGGGCGTCTCGCGCGGGCGCTGAAGGGCACGTCGCGTTTCGGCGCCGAGCTCGACAGCCTGGCGGACTTCGTCAATTTCGGTTGCGCTCCCGCCCTCATCCTCTATCTCTGGGGCCTCGACCAAGTGGGGTCGATGGGCTGGATCGCGGCCTTGATCTTCGCCATCTGCGCGGCGCTGCGCCTCGCGCGCTTCAACGTGATGCTGGACGACCCCGACCGCCCCGCCTTCACGGCGGACTTCTTCACCGGCGTGCCGGCGCCGGCCGGGGCGATCACGGTTCTGCTCCCCGTCTATCTCGAACTGCTCGGGGTCCCGCACGGCGCCGCCAATGCCCCGCTGGCTCTGATCTATTGCCTGGCGATCGGGGTCCTCATGATCTCGAAGGTGCCCGCCTGGTCCGGCAAGACGCTCGGCAAGCGCGTCCGCCGCGACATGGTGCTGCCCTTGTTTGTCCTGGTGGCGCTGTTCGCCGGCCTGCTCGCCAGCTATCCCTGGCTGGTCCTGACGGTGTGCAGCCTGATCTATCTGGCGGTCCTGCCGCTCTCCACCCTGCGTTATCGCCGCCTGATGGTCGCCTATCAGGCCGAGCGGGGCGCCGCTGTTTCCAATCCGCCGGACGCCGCCACGCCGTCGCAGTGAACCGCAAAGGCGTCGCTGCGTTGTTCAGCGATGCCTGCCCTCCCTTCCGCCCCCCCGCCTCCCTTCCGCTCCGACGGTGCCGCGGCGCCGCAAGCGTCGCCGCAGGCGACGGCTCGGCTGCGGATCGTCACCTATAATGTGCGCCGCTGCTATGGCCTCGACGGGCGCTATGCGCCGGGGCGGATCGCGGAGATCCTGGCTGAAAGTGCGGCCGACGTGGTCGCCCTCCAGGAACTCGACGTCCGCCGCGCGCGCAGCGGCGGCATCGACCAAGCCGTCGCCATCGCCTCCGAGCTGCGGATGAACCTGCACTTCCATCCGGCGATGCGGGTGGTGGAGGAATTGTACGGCGACGCCATCCTCTCTCTGCTGCCGCTCGAATTGAAGAAGGCCGGGCCGCTGCCGGGGACGGGCGGCGCGCTGCGCACGGAACCGCGGGGCGCGCTCTGGGTGGAAGCCAGGCTCGCCGGCACGCCGGTCCAGATCATCAACACGCATTTCGGCCTTCTCGCCCGCGAACGCCTGCTGCAGGCCGAGGCGATCGCCGGGCCGGACTGGCTCGGGCATTCCGCCTGCCGGGGGCCGACGGTCCTGGTCGGCGACCTCAATTCCGGCCCGGGCTCGCGCGCCTATCGCAGGATCGCCGCCAAGTTGACCGATGCCCAGCGGGCGAACGGCCGCCGGCCGGTGCCGACCTTTCCGACGCGCTGGCCGATCCTGCGCATCGACCACGTCTTCGTCGGCGGCGGCATCGGCGTCGAGCGGGTGGCGACGCTGCGCGGCGGCGCCGCCCGCCTGGCTTCGGACCATGTGCCGCTGTGCGTGGATCTCACGGTCCCCGCCGCGGCCACGTCGGGGCCGGAGCGGAGCCCGGAAAATTCGGAGGGGGCGGGATGACGTCCATGTCCGTTCCCGATCGAGCCGGCGGTAAGGGCAGGGCTGCATTGCGCCGGGGCCGGGCAGTGGCCGCCTCGAAGCCCTTCCAGATCGCCGTCGCGCTCGCCGCCATCGCGCTCGGCGCTCTCCTCATCTATCGCGCGCTGAAGGATTACAGTTTCGACGAACTGGTGGCCGCTGTGGGTCGGGTGCCGACGGGGCGGGTCGCCGCCAGTGCGGGGTTTGCCGCCGCGAGCTATGTCTGCCTGACCCTCTTCGATTATCTGGCGCTGCGCTATGCCGGCAAGCCGCTGGCCTATCGCAGGGCCGCGCTCGCTTCCTTCGTCGGCCTCTCGCTTGGTCACACCATCGGCCTCGCGGCCTTGTCTTCGGGGGCGATCCGCTATCGCTTCTATTCGCGGTGGGGTCTCGATGCGGGCGAGGTCGCCAAGGTGATCCTGTTCTGCGGCCTGACGGTGGGGCTCGGCCTTTCCGGGCTGGCCGGCGCCGCCCTTCTTTTTGAACCCGGGATCGCTTGGGACATGGCGGGGCTTTCCCCGGCCGCCACCTATGGGCTCGCGATCGCCTGCCTGGCAGCGCCTGTGCTTTATGTTTTGCTCGCCGCCTGTCTGCGTGCGCCGCTCGTGGTCCGCGGCTGGTCGATCGCATTGCCCGGACCGAAGCTGGCGGTGGCGCAGGTGGCGGTGGGGGTCGCCAATTTTCTCTGCGTCGCGGCCTGCCTGCACCAGGCGCTCGCCGGGGTGCGCGAAGTCGGTTTCGCCGCCGTCGCTTCGGCTTATGTGGTCGCTAATACCGCGACGATCCTCTCCCATGTGCCCGGTGGCCTCGGGGTGATCGAGACCGTGGTGCAGCATCTGCTGCCGGGTGTCGGGCTTGTGGGGCCGCTTCTCGTCTTCCGCTTCACCTATTTCCTGGTCCCGCTCGCTCTGGGAACGCTCGGGCTCGCCGCCAGCGAGGCGTTTTACGCCCGCGGAAAAGGATCTCGTTAGAGCGTTTTCCGATCGGCTTCGCCGCGGGACCCTGCCGCGTGGTCTACCGCCGACGCTTGCGCTGCTTCAGCATCCAGATCGGCTCGAACGGCCGGGCGGGATCGAGCAGCCAGGTCGCGATGACCGGCTGTGTCGGACCGTGCGTGTCGATCGCATCGAACTGGCGCAGCCCGCGCGGCTGCCGGTTCAGCCGCTCGATGGTCTTCACCAGAGATCCGGTCTCCTCCATCGCCGCGCGCACCTGCGCCGGCGCCGTTCCCAGATGTTCGCCGATCAGGCGGTCGCGGATGGCTGCGATTGCTTCGCGCTCCCGAGAGGTGCCGGCTTCTACGGCGATATCGAGTTCGGTATCGAGCCCGATGGACCGGTTGTTGAGGTTGGACGAGCCGACCCGCAAGAAGCGGTCATCCACAAGGATCAGCTTGGAGTGGATCAGGATCGCACACTCGTCCTCGGGGGCGGGGACGACGGGATGGTAGATCCGGAACCGGTCGTGGCGGTCGGCGCGGGTCAAGCGGCGGATCAGCCGGTCGCGGTTCTCGCCCATGATGAGGCGTTCCGGCAGTGTGTGGGCGGCCCGGCTCACCACAGCCACGACGTCCGGTCCGTCGGGCTCCCGCAGCCGCTGCTCCAGGATTTCGGCGACGAAGCCGGCGGTGAGATACTGCGCTTCAATGAAGATGGTGCGGCGTGCGGCCCGCAGAGCATCTCCCGTCAGGCGCGGGGATTCCTCGATCGCGGTGCGTCCGCCCCATTCCGGCATCACCCGGGAAATGCCGAGATCGACCTCGGCGAAATCCGGCGACAGATCATGCGGCCAGAGATCGACGGGCTCCGGGGTAAAGGGCACATCCTCGCCGGTTGCCTCGGCCCAGCGGGTGTGCGCCAGCGCACAAATGCTGCGGGCGGCATCGCCGTCCAGCATGAGATGGGTGTCGTGGACCGGACCATAGGCGGCGCCACCCGGGGTGACGCGGTGGGGATCGGCGTGCAGATGTTCGGACGTGTCCCAGCGGTCCACGGTGAGGTCCATGCCGCCGACAAAGGCGAGCGCGCCGTCGATGCAGACGATCTTCTGGTGGTGTGCGGCATAGAAGGGATGGGTGGTGTCCAGGCGGAGCTGGATCCGCGGATGCTCCAGGCTCTCGTCGCCGATCAGCAGCTCGCTCGGCGCGCTCGGCGCGTGCACGACGGCGCTGCTCCAGACCAGGATCCGTACGGACAGGTCGGGTTCCGCCTCGACCCGGCGGCGCAGCAAGGTGCCGATCAGTGTGTCGTCCGTGTCCGGGCGAAGTTTGACCCGGCTGTCGAAGTCCCACCCGACGATGACGATGGAGTGCCGCGCGCGCCGAAGCGCCGCTTCGAGACGCGCGAAATAGGCGGCTCCATCGACCAGCAAGGCGGCGCGGTCGGCCCGCGCGCGTTTCCAGCAATTCCAGCCGGGGACCAGGATCGCGTCGTCGCCGCCGGCGGGGCGGACGGCTGGCGCACGGCGCCACCAGGCCGGCAGGCGCAGCCGGACCCTGCGCGGGCCGCTGGCGGCCGCTTCGGTGCGTGGCAGGGGTGACGTCAGGGTCGTCGTTCGCGCCAAGGTCGGTCTCCTTTTCCGGCAGACGGCGGCGGGGACGCCTTCGGCGATCCGCCGCCGGGGCGACATTCGGATCGCGCTCTGTGGACGAAAGTTCTGAGCCGCGGCTTCGTTCCAGCTCGGCGTGGCGCTCGCTTCGGGAAGGAACCCGATGGGGGGATCGCGCATTTCTGATCGCCATGCCGCGTCCCAGATCCCCCTCGTCCGCCAAGTTCCCCGATCGAGCGATCCGCATGCCGAGCAAGGCCGCTCTGGCGCGACGGGCGGGGCTGATGCCGGTGACGGTGAGCGACCTCGTTCTGGCGCGGCGCCGGAGCGGGCGGGGCTTCCGCTACCTCGATGCCGACGGCGCCACGATCCGCGATCCTTCCGTGGTGCAGCGGCTCGCATCGCTCGCAGTGCCGCCGGCTTATTCGGAGGTGCGCTATGCTTCCGATCCGCGCGCCCACCTCCAGGCGATCGGCCGCGACGCCGCGGGGCGGCTGCAATATCGCTACCATTCCGGCTGGGAGACGGTGCGCGAATGGCTGAAGGCCAAGCGCCTCGCGCAGTTCGCCGCCGTCCTGCCGAAGGTGCGGCGGGCGATCGGGCGCGACCTCGCCGCGCCCGCGCCGGGCCGGCGGTTCGCGCTGGCCGCCGTCGTGGAGCTCGTCGCGCTGACCGCGATCCGTGCGGGCGGAGAGGCCTATGCCAAGGAGCGGGGCACACGCGGCGCCGCCACGCTCGCCAAATCCAACGTCACCATTGACGGCGAACGGGTCACGCTCCGCTTCAAGGCGAAGGGCGGAAAGGTACAGGTCCGCGAGGTCTGCATGCCCCGGTTCGCACAGGTGATGACGCAGCTGAAGGCGCTGCCCGGTCGCCGCCTGTTCCAATATCGCGACGCGGAGGGGGGCGTTCGGGCGGTGCGGGCCGCCGATGTCAACGCCTATCTGAAAGAGGTGTCGGGAGCGTCGATTTCTCTCAAGGATTTTCGCACCCTCGTGGCCTCGGCGGGCGTTCTCGAGACGCTGGCCGCAACCGTTCCGGCCAGCAGCGCCCGTCAGCGACGCGCGCAGATTCTCGATGCGGTGCGGGCGGCGGCGCAGGACCTCGCCAATACCCCGACCGTCTGCCGCAAGAGCTATGTCCACGGCACGATCGTGACCGCCTTCGAGGACGGTGCCCTGGAGCGCTTTGCCAAGACCTTGCGCGGCTGCCGCTCGGAGCTGAAGCGTGCGCAGGTGCTCGCGGACATTCTGGCTCAGGCGCGGATCCGGCCCGCCGAGGGGGCGGCCATCGCCTGATCGGATCGGGTTCTAAGGAGGTTAGTTCGGCGCCCGGCTCGCTTTCCGCGCGGGGCGTTCACGTGGGCGTCAGGTTCGGGGATGATAGTGGGCCAACCAAGGGAGAGCGCGCCATGGCCGATCATCGCGGAAAATTCGTCTGGTACGAACTGATGACCACGGACATGCCGGCGGCACAGGCGTTCTACACGCACGTCGTCGGCTGGGAGGCGCGCGATGCCGGCATGCCGGACATGGCCTATTCCCTGTTTTCCAGCCAAGGCACCGAGATCGCCGGCCTGATGGTTCTGCCGGATCAGGCACGCGAAATGGGCGCGCCGCCCTCCTGGATCGGCTATGTCG
Organism: Aquabacter spiritensis; assembly: GCF_004346185.1. Classification (GTDB taxonomy): domain Bacteria; phylum Pseudomonadota; class Alphaproteobacteria; order Rhizobiales; family Xanthobacteraceae; genus Aquabacter; species Aquabacter spiritensis. The sequence continues at coordinate 76,010 of NZ_SMAI01000010.1, forward strand.
CGGTCGACGACGTCGATATTGGCGCGGCGAGCTTCGCGGCGGCGGGCGGCAAGGTCTATCGGGCGCCCAGCGACATTCCCGGCATCGGCCGGTTCGCGATCGTCGCCGACCCCCAGGGGGTGGTCCTGGCGCTCTTCCGGGGCGAGGGCGACATGCCGCCCATGCCGGATCCGTCCCAAACACCGGGCGTGGTGGGCTGGCACGAATTGCTGACCGGTGACGGCGCGGCGGCCTTCGACTTCTATTCCGGCCAGTTCGGCTGGGAGAAGGACCAGGGCATGGATATGGGCGCCCTCGGTCTCTACCAATTATGGCGTTATGCCGGAGCCACGGAAGCGGCGGGCGGCATGATGACCCGGCCCCCCATGGTCCCGGCGTCGTTCTGGATGTTCTATTTCACCTGCGACGACATCGACGCGGCCATGGCGCGCGTCGGGGCCGGCGGCGGGCAGGTCGTAAACGGCCCGATGGAGGTGCCCGGCGGGGCCCACATCTTCCAGGCGATGGATCCGCAGGGCGGCGTGTTTGCGATGGTCGGCCCGAAAAAGGCATAGTTTCTGGGGCCGGCGCGGTGCGGTCCGCGCGGCGCTCTATACCGGGCGTCCGGATCCATCCCGAGCGACCAGCGCCGCATGGAGCCGGTCCGGCGTAAAAGGCGGCGCGTGGAGACGCAGGCCCGTCGCGTCGCGGATCGCATTGGCGAGGGCGGGAGTGACCGGATTGTACGGGCTCTCGCTCATCGACTTGGCACCAGCGGGGCCCAAAGCGTCGTAAGTCTTGGCGAAGAGGATCTCGGTCGGCGGGATGTCGGCGAAGCGCGGCATCAGATACGATCGGAAGGTCGGATTGACGACGTGTCCATCCGGACCGATTTGCAGATCCTCCATCAGTGCGACGCCCAGGGCCTGGGCGATCCCGCCCTCGATCTGGCCGCGGCATTGCAGGGGGTTCATCACCCGCCCTGCATCTGCCGCGTGCACGCTCCTCAATATGCGCAGCGCCCCTGTGGCGGGATCCACCGCGACGCGAAACCCTTGGACATTGAACGCCACCGAGCGCGGCGAGCCGGTCGCCCGTCCCCTTTCCTCGATCGGCGCGCCGGCCTGCGCGGCGAGGTCGGCGAGCGGGATGCGGGTGTCTCCTGCGACGACCGCGTCCGGCGCGAGCCGGGCTGGCGCACCGGTCGCGTTCGGCTCGCTCGCAGCTTCGCCGCGCGCGATCCGGCCGAGCGCGATCAAGCGTGCCGCCAGCGCGGTCGCCGCGCGCTCGGTGGCGAGGCCGGCCACCACCGTCCCGGTCGAGCCGAAAGCCCCCGTGTCGTAGCCCCCCAGAGCGGTGTCGGACTGATGGAGGCGGACCCGGGACGGCAGGGTGCCGAGAATGGTGGCGGCGATCTGCCGATGCACGGTGCTGGTCCCGTTGCCGAATTCCGCGGTCCCGACCGTCAGGTCGAACATCCCATCGGCGGCGAGGCGGATCCGGCATTCGGCGAAATGCCCGCGCGGCGGGATGGTGTCGATCATCGCCGCCGCCATGCCCGTTCCGGTCAGCCAGCCCGGCGGGGCGTCCGGGCTCGGCGCCGCGAGCGCTTGCTCCACCAGGCCGAGGCATTGGTCGAGCCCGTAGGAGCCGAAGGCGACGTCGTGCGGGTGGTCGCTGTGCGCGATCATCGCATCCCCGGGGCGGATCATGTTACGCCGCCTGAAGTCGAACGGATCGAGGCCGAGCCCGCGTGCGACCTCGTCCATGGCGGATTCGACGGCGAAAATGGTCTGGCTCAGCCCATAGCCGCGAAACGCGCCGCTCGGCATCGTGTTGGTATAGACGGCGCGGCCCTCGGCCTTCTTGTTCGGGCAGCGATAGAGGATCAGCGCCTCGTTGCAGCCGTGGAACAGGGTGCCCGGCCCGTGATTGCCGTAGGCGCCGGTGTTCGAGAGCACCGAGAGCGCGATGGCGGTGAGCGTCCCGTCGGCGCGCGCGCCGATCTTCACCGTCACCTTCATGGGATGGCGGCAGGTCGATGCGGTGAACTGCTCGTGCCGGGTGAATTCGAACTTCACCGGCCGGCCGGTCTTCAGCACGGCCAGGGCGACGATATCCTCGGTCAGCATCTCCTGCTTGCCGCCGAAGCCGCCGCCGACCCGCGCGCAAACGACCCGCACCTTGTCCGGCGCGAGGCCGAACAGGCCTGCGAGCGCGTCGCGGGTGAGGAAGGGGGTCTGCGAGGAGGTGCGCAGGGTCAGCCGCCCGTCGGCGTCGAGCCAGCCGATCGTCCCGTGGGTTTCGAGATGACCGTGCTGGACGCGCTGGGAGGCATAGGTCCCCTCATGGATGAAATCGGCTTCGGCGAAGCCGGCCGCCACGTCGCCCACCGCGCCGTGAAGCGCGCCCACCACGTTGCGCTCCGGCGCGGCGATGCGGCTCGTCCCGGGGGCCTTGGGATGCAGGACCGGGGCCCCCGGCGCCAGCGCCGCCTCGGGCTCGAACACCGCAGGCAGAAGCGCATAAGTGACCTTGATGCGCCGGCAGGCCTCTTCCGCCGCGCCCTCGGTCTCGGCGACCACCGCGGCGACGCGCTGGCCGACGAAGCGCACCACATCGTCGAGGACGCGCGTGTCGTCGACATCATCCGTGGCGATCTCATGCCGCGCGGTCGAGAAATGGGCGGCGGGCGCATCCGCGTGGGTGAGGATCGCGACGACGCCGGGGACGGACAGGGCCTCGGCGGTCTCGATGGCGACGATCCGCGCATGGGGATGAGGCGAGGCCAGCAGCTTGAGATGCGTCAGCCCCGGAGGGGCGACATCCATGGTGAAACAGGCGGCGCCGGTCACGAGATCCGGGCCGGCCGGGGCGGGGAGGCTCCGGCCGATGCCGCCGCCGGCCTCTTCCGTCTCGACATGGCACACGCCGTGAACCGCATCCGCGATGGCGCGGTAGCCGGTGCAGCGGCAGAGATTGCCCTTCAACGCAGCCGGCAGATCGCGCATCTGCGCCTGATCGAGGGCGACGGCGGTCATGATCATGCCGGCGGTGCAGAACCCGCACTGAAACCCCTGTGCGGCCAGGAATCGCGCCTGGACCGGATGCAGCGCGCCGTCTTGCGCCAGCCCCTCGATGGTGGTGACGGCGCGGCCTTCGGCACGAAAAGCGGGATAGAGGCAAGAATGCACGGGCGCGCCGTCGACATGGACCGTGCAGGCGCCGCAATCGCCGGTGTCGCAGCCCTTTTTCACGCCGAAGCGGCCGAGGTCGCGCAGCAAAGTCCGCAAGCACTGTCCGGGCCGCGGCGCGGCTTCGGTCGCCGCCCCGTTCAGGTCGAATTTCATGCGGCATCTCCCGCCGCGAGTTCGGCGCGCACCTGTTCGCTCAGATGAAGCGTCATGGCGCGGCGCCAGTCGCGCGCGCCATGGACGTCCTCGAAATACGCATCCGCGGGCAGGGCCGCGGCGAGCGCGGCCGCGCATTCGGCCGCGTCCGGGTCCTGCGAAAATTCCAGCCGCAGCGGGCGCGGGACGGCGGCGGTGACGGTGAGGCTCAGCCCGCCCTCGGGTGGGCGCGTGCCGATCACCAGCACCGCCGAGCGGCCGAGCGCGGAGAGCGAGGCCTGCCGCATCGCCGCCCGCCGGGTGAGGGCGGTGGCGGGCAGATGAATCGCGCGCAGGATTTCGCCCGGCCGCAGGTCCGTCCGGCTCGCCCCCGTGATGAAATCGAGTGCCCGAATCCGCCGCTCGGTGCCGTCCGGCGCCCACAGGAGACAGGTGCCGTCGAGGCCGCAGACCAGGGAAATCATCGCGCCGGCCGGCAGAGCGAGGCAGAGATTGCCCCCCACCGTCGCCATGTTCCACACTTTGAAGGACGCCATCAGGCAGCGGGCGCAGGCCTCGATCAGCGGCGCGGCCGCCCAGGCCGGCGGCAAGTCGGCGTGGCACAGCTGGGCGATCGTGCAGGTCGCGGCGATCTCGAGACCGTCTTGGCCGATCGTGAGCGCTGGCCAGTCCAAGGCAGAGAGGTCGATGAGCCGTCGCACGTCCGGCTGGGGCTCGGAGAAAAGCCAGGTGCCGCCCGCCAGGAAAGCGTCGCCCTCTGTCCAGCCAGAAAGCGCCGCCCGGTCGCGAGGCCGGCTGACGGCGGTAACCGTGTTGAGATCCATGCCCATTCCCCGGTCGACCGGCCACCGTCAGCCTGATCGGATCCCGCTGTCGATGCAAGCGCGGGCCCGTTTGTCGGGAGGGTCGGACGCCGCCGCTCAGACCGGACGCAACAAAACGTGGCGTTTCTTGCCGAGGGACAGCTTGATCACCCCTTCGGGGGTGAGCGCGCGCGGGCTGAGCACCAGTTTCTCGTCGGTTACGGTGATGTCGTTCACCTTCAGGCCGCCGCCTTTGATCTGGCGGCGCGCCTCGCCATTGGAGGCGACGAGCTGGGCCTTTTCGCAGAAGGCGGTGAGCACACCGAGGCCGGCCTCCAGCTCCGCCATGGCGATCTCGACGGTCGGCAGGCTCGCGGCGAGCGCGCCGTCCTCGAACGTGGTGCGGGCCGTCGCCTCCGCCGCCTCGGCCGCGGCGCGGCCGTGCAGCAAGGCGGTCGCCTCCGTTGCCAGGACCTTCTTCGCCTCGTTGATCTCCTGACCTTCGAGTGCGGCGAGGCGGGCGATCTCGTCGAGAGGCAGTTCCGTGAAGAGTTTGAGGAACCGCGCGACGTCGGCATCGCCGGTGTTGCGCCAATATTGCCAATAATCGTACGGGCTCAGCAACGCCGCATCGAGCCAGACGGCGCCGCCGGCGGTCTTGCCCATCTTGGCGCCGGAGGAGGTGGTCAGCAGCGGCGTGGTCAAAGCATGAAGCTCCGTCCCGCGCATCCGCCGGCCGAGTTCGATGCCGTTGATGATGTTGCCCCACTGGTCGGAGCCGCCCATCTGCAGGATGCAGCCGTGGCGGGCGTTCAGCTCGACGAAGTCGTAGGCTTGCAAGATCATATAGTTGAATTCGAGAAAGGTGAGTGGCTGCTCGCGCTCCAGCCGAAGCTTCACCGAATCGAACGTGAGCATGCGGTTGATCGTGAAATGGGGGCCCACCTCGCGCAGCAGCGGGATATATTTCAGCTCGTCCAGCCAGGCTGCGTTGTTCTCCAGGATCGCGCCGGCAGAGAAGTCCAGGAATTGCGCGAAGACGCGGCGGATCGAGGCGATATTGTCGTCGATCTGCGCGTCGGTCAGCATCCGGCGCGCCTCGTCCTTGCCGGACGGGTCGCCGATCTTGGTCGTGCCCCCGCCCATCAGGGCGATCGGGCGGTGACCGGTGCGCTGCAGCGTCCGCAGCATCATGATGGACAAAAGGTGTCCCGCATGTAGGCTGGATGCGGTGGCATCAAATCCGATATAGGCCGTGATCGGCCCTGCTGCAGCCTTGGCGTCCAGCCCCTCCGGGTCGGAGCATTGGTGGATGTAGCCGCGCGCTTCGAGGGTGCGCAGAAGATCGGAACGGTAGGAACTCATCGTCGGGCTCGGATGTGACAGCTTGGGGAGGGCGCTTGCTGACTAAGCCATTCGAGGAGGTCCCGCCACGTTTATGTGCGTGGCGCATCGCCGTCTTCGCCCGCAACGAACGCCCGACCCTGGTTTCCTGCCTGCAGCATATCGCCCGCGCCGCCGCCGGGCGCGATGCCCATGTGACGGTGATTCTGAACGGCAGCAGCGACGGCTCGGCCCACGCGCTCGCCGATGCCGCGCCCGAGATCGGCATCCCGTTCGACGTCTACGAGATCGACTATGCCGACAAGTCGAACGCCATCAATCAGTTCGTGCATCGGCTGCGGGCGGATGCGGAGATCTACTTCTTCGTCGACGCTTATGCGATGATCGGTGAGAGCGCCTTGCGCGATCTGGCGGCGGCATTGGCGGCCAACCCCCGCGCCCTGGCAGCCGCCGCGGTGCCGAGCGTGGGCCGCAGCGCTGACGCGATCCGCGCCCAGATGATGGTCGAACCCGGCCTGCACGGGTCGCTGTTCGCTCTGCGCGGAGAATTCGTGGCGCGCATGGCGGAGACCCGTTTCCGTCTGCCGGTCGGGCTCTATCGCGGGGACGGGCTGATCGGCTCGGCGGTGATGCACGATCTCGACGCGTTGCGCGTGCCATGGACCTGGGAGCATATCGCCGTCGCGCCGGGGGCGACCTGGCGCTTCCGGCCGCTTTCGCCCTGGAGCGCCGCCGACCGCCGCCGGCAATGGAACCGCCTGCTGCGCCAGGGGCGCGGCGAGATCGAGGACATGGCGATCAAGCGCATCATCTATGAGGGCAATTACGCCGCGCTGCCGGACTTCGCGAGCGCCCTGGTGCGCAGCCTGGTGCGGGAAGACCGGGGCGAAGTGCTGCGCTGCTTGCGGCGCCGGCCGGCCGGCATCCTCGCTGTCCGGGAGGCGTTCGCCGCGCCGGACCCCGCACCGGCCGCGCTCGCACCACGGCGCATCCTCACCGCCGGGGCCTGATATGCGCGCCTTGGGCTTGATGAGCGGCACCTCCATGGACGGGATCGACGCTGCCCTGATCGACACCGACGGGGAGCGCATCGCCTGGCTCGGTGCCGCCGCAACTTTCCCTTTCGACGTCGCGACGCGCCGCCTGCTGGCGCAGGCTGTCGAGGATGCCCGGGGGCTCAACGACCGGGAGGCGCGGCCCGGTGCGCTCGCGGCGGCCGAACGGCGCATCACCGATCTGCACGCCGATGCGGTGCGTGCGCTTCTCGTGCCGCTGCGTCTGTCGACCGGGGATATCGACGTCGTCGGGTTTCACGGCCAGACCGTCATTCACCGGCCCGAGGCAAGGCTCACCGTGCAGATCGGGCTGGGCGCAGCTCTGGCGCAGGCGCTTGGCGTCGCCGTGGTGGCGGATTTCCGGGCCGCCGACGTCGCCGCGGGCGGCGAGGGGGCCCCGCTCGTTCCGGTGTTTCATGCCGCGCTTGCGCAAAGGCTCGCTTTGCCGCGTCCCCTCGCCATCCTGAATATCGGCGGCGTCTCCAACGTCACGGTGCTGGCGGAGGCGGCAGATCCGGTCGCCTGCGACACGGGTCCCGGCAACGCCCTGATCGACGATTTCGTCCTTGCGCGCACGGGTCGCCCGTTCGATGCCGACGGCGCGCTCGCCGCCTCCGGTACGGTCGACGAGGTCGCGGTCGCCGCAGCGCTCGACCATCCCTTCTTCCGCCTGCCGCCGCCGAAATCGCTCGACAGAAACGCCTTCCGCGACCATGTCGCGGCGCGCCTGCGGCCCGAGCGATTCTCGCTCGCGGACGGCGCGGCGACATTGACCGCCGTGACGGCCGCTTCCATCGCCCAAATCGTCCGGCACCTGCCGGCTGTTCCGGAAAGCTGGATCGTGGCCGGCGGCGGCGCCCGCAACGCGACCCTGCTGCGCATGCTCGCCGGCCGCCTCGGCCGGCCGGTGGTCGCGGCGGAGGCGGTCGGCTGGTCGTCCGATGCGCTGGAAGCTTACGCGTTCGGCTTTCTGGCGGTGCGCGCCCTGCGTGGCCTGCCGCTGACCTTTCCCTCGACCACACGGGCGCCGCGGCCGCTCACCGGCGGGGTCGTGTTTCCGCCAGGTGGCGTCGGCTGACGGCCGAACGGCAACACGTTCGCGAATCTCGCATTTTTCGGGGATTGACGGGTTGGACCGATTCCAACGGCCCCGATCCAGTTCTAAAGTCGCCCGAGCCGCGTCGACGGCGGGGGGATTCCATGCACAACAAGTTGCATCGCGACATCGGGCTCGTGGGCCTGACCTTCGTCGCCGTGAGCGGCATCATCGGGTCGGGATGGCTGTTTGCTCCGCTCCTCGCGGTCCAGCATGCCGGGCCGGCGGCGCTGATCGCTTGGGTGATCGGTGGCGTCGCCATGCTGTTGCTGGCGCTCACCTTCGCCGAGATTTCCGCGATGCTGCCGGTGCCCGGCGGTGTCGCGCGGGTGCCGCTGTTCAGCCACGGCAATCTGGTCTGCACCATGATGGGGTGGAGCGGCTGGATCGGCTACACCACCCAGGCGCCGATCGAGGTCGAGGCCATGCTGCGCTATCTCGCGCCCCATGCCGACTGGCTCTACCGAAGCGGTCCGGGGTCGGACCTTTCGCTCGCCGGAATCGGCGTTGCGATGGGCTTCCTCGCGCTGTTCGTGGTGATCAACGCCTTCGGGGTGAAGTTCTTCGCTTATGTGAACAGCGCCATCACCTGGGCCAAGATCGCCATCCCGATGGTGCTCGTCGTGACCCTTCTGGCGACGCGCCTCGAAGTGTCGAACTTCACGGACCATGGCGGCTTCGCCCCGTTCGGATGGGCCGGGGTCCTGAGCGCGGTGTCCTCGGGCGGGGTGATCTTCTCCTTTATCGGCTTCCGTCACGCCGTCGATATGGCGGGCGAGGTGCGCAATCCGGGTTTCAATATTCCGGCCGCCCTGATCCTCTCGGTCTTCATCTGCTTCATCATCTATGGCGGGCTGCAATTCGCCTTCATCGGGGCGCTGGAGCCGTCCGCGCTGGTCAATGGCTGGGGCCGGCTGACGCTCTCAAGCGAATTCGGACCGCTCGGCGCGGTGGCGAGCGCGCTCGGCCTGCTCTGGCTCGTGAGCCTGCTCAATGTCGGGGCGGTGGCGGGGCCGATGGGCGGCGCGCTGGTGGCGACCGGCTCCTGCGCCCGCATCGGCTTCGCGTTGGCGGAAAACGGGCTGTTCCCGAAGATCATCGCGACCTTATCGGCGCGCGGCGTGCCGCTGTCGGCCCTGCTCATGAATCTCGCCATTGCGGTGCTGACCTTCGTCCTTCTGCCCTTCGAAGAGGTGGTGAAGCTCAACGAATCCGCGATCATGCTGTCTTTCGTGGTGGGCCCGGTGGCGGTGGTCGCGCTGCGCTACATCCTGCCGGGCGCGCGGCGGCCGATCACCTTGCCGGCGGTGCATGTGATCGCCTGCGCCGCCTTCGTCATCGCGACCCTCATCATCCACTGGTCGGGCTGGGAGACGGTGTGGCGGCTGGGCCTGTGCCTGATCCTCGGCGGGATTTTGTTCGCGACCTATGCCCGCAAGCGCATCACGGGCACGCCGGACTATCGCGAGGCGGCGTGGCTATGGCCGTATTTCGGCGGCGTCGGGCTGATTTCCGCGCTCGGCAGCTTCGGCGGCGCGGGCATCCTCCAGGGCGGCGTCGACACCCTCTTGATGGCCGTCCTGTCGATCGGCGTGTTCGTCCATGCCATCTCCTGCCGGCTCACGCCGGAGAAGTTCCGCATCTACATGTCGGACGAAATCATGCTGGAACACGACATCGGGGGGCGCGGCGTCACGCGCATCGCGCAGAGCACGCGGCACGAACATTGATGCCGCGGCTCCCGGTGTCGGCGCGGCCTAGGCCGCGCTGTCCTTGCGGCTGCCCGGCAGGCGCTTGTCGAGATAGGTGCCGATCACCCCCATCAGATCCTCGATCTTGCCGTCGAAGAAATGATTGGCACCCGGCACGATCTGCTGCTCGATCACGATGCCCTTCTGGGTCTTGAGCTTCTCGACCAGCGTCGCGACCGCCGTCGTGGGCACCACCGCGTCCTTGTCGCCATGGACGAACAGGCCAGACGAGGGGCAGGGCGCCAGGAAGGAGAAGTCGTAGAGGCTGGCCGGTGCCGCCACCGAGATGAAGCCTTCCACCTCCGGCCGGCGCATCAGGAGCTGCATCCCGATCCAGGCGCCGAACGAGACGCCCGCGATCCAGCAGGCCCGCGCGTCCGGATTGACCGATTGCGCCCAATCGAGCGCCGCGGCGGCGTCGGAGAGTTCGCCGGTGCCGTGGTCGAACGAGCCCTGGCTGCGGCCGACGCCACGGAAATTGAACCGCAGCACCGAGAAGCCTCGGTTCACGAACTGATAATAGAGATTGTAGACCACCGGATTGTTCATCGTCCCGCCGAACTGCGGGTGCGGATGAAGGATGATGGCAATGGGAGAATTGCGCGTCTTGGCAGGCTGGTAGCGGCCTTCGAGCCGCCCCCGTTCGCCGGTGAAGATGACCTCGGGCATGGACGTCCGCAACCTCTTGCGCGGCCCGGTGAAATCTCGGCGGTGCGCGGCCCGGCCGGAGCCGAAGGACAAGCACCGGGGCGACGCCCACCCGGAGACGTCTTGACTTCGCCGGAAGGTCCGCTATCTATTTAGAATAATTCTAATTTTCCTCGGCAGGGCGCACTTGGCCAGTGTCGCTTCATGACAAGGAACGGGTGAAGTCTGACGTATGACGGAGATCGGCCGCAATTGCAAGTCTTGCCTCGGAGCGGCGGCGTGCCGTTCGGTCCGCAGGAGGCCTGCGCCATGAATGGGGCGGCCCTGGACCGGCCGGCTCGGCGGGTTTTTCTCGACCATAACGCCACCACGCCGCTGCGCCCCGCCGCGCGTGCGGCCATGCTCGACGTGCTTGCCGCATCCGGCAACGCCTCTTCGGTCCATGCCGACGGGCGCGCCGCGCGCGGCGTCGTTGAGGCGGCCCGAACGGCGGTGGCCCGCCTCGTCGGCGCCCCCTCCGCCGCCATCGTCTTCACGTCGGGCGCGACGGAGGCGAACGCGCTCGTGCTTCATCCGGACCTCGAAATCGCCGGCCAGAACCAGGCCTGCGATGTCCTCGTGACGAGCGCGGTCGAGCATCCCTCGGTGCTGCGCGGCCACCGATTTCCCATCGCACAGGTGGAGAGCATCCCGGTCGATGCGGACGGACGGCTTGTCCTCGACGCCTTGGAGCAGGTGCTGGCGGGCCACGCCGCGGCGGGACGGCGCGCCTTGGTCTCGCTGATGCTGGCGAACAACGAGACCGGCGTGATCCAGCCGGTGACCGCCGCGTCGGCGCTGGCCCACGCCCACGGTGCGGTCATGCATTGCGACGCGGTCCAGGCTCCCGGCCGGATGTCTCTCGATATGGCGACGCTCGGGGTAGATTTCCTCACAATCTCGTCGCACAAGATCGGCGGCCCGCAGGGCGCGGGCGCTCTCGTCGCGGCGCATCCGCACTCCCGGCCACGCGTCCCCCTGATCGCGGGGGGCGGGCAGGAGCGGGGGCTGCGGGCCGGAACGGAGAATGTCGCCGCGATCGCCGGTTTCGGCGCCGCGGCCGTGATCTGCGCCGCCCAAGGTGGAGAGGAAGCCGGGCGGTTGCGGGGGTTGCGCGACCGTCTGGAAAAGGAGATTGTGGAACGCTTCCAGGGCTCGCAGGTGGCGGGGGCGGGCGTCGAGCGCCTGCCGAACACCACCAGCGTGATTTTCGCCGGTTTGAAGGCCGAAACCCTGGTGATCGCGCTCGATCTTGCCCATGTATCCGTCAGCGCGGGGTCCGCCTGCTCGTCTGGCAAGGTCGGACCGTCGCATGTTCTTGCGGCCATGGGAGTGGGGGACGCGGCGGCGGGGGGGGCGATCCGGCTCTCGCTCGGCTGGTCGAGTTGTGACGAGGATGTGGATGTCGCGATCGCGGCGCTTGGTCGCGTCGTTCCGCGACTTCTGAACCGCCCGGTACGGGCGGCGTAAATGCTGACGGACTTGACCCGCGGGCCTTGACCCCGCGCGGGAGAGGAGAGGAAAAATGCCTGCTGTTCAGGAGACGGTCGAACGCGTGCGTTCGATCGATGTCGACCAGTACAAATACGGTTTCGTGACCGACATCGAAAGCGAGAAGGCTCCGAAAGGCCTCTCGGAAGATACGGTCCGCTACATCTCGGCGAAGAAGAACGAGCCGGAATGGATGCTGGAATGGCGCCTCGACGCCTACCGGCGGTGGCTCACCATGGAAGAGCCGACTTGGGCGCGGGTGAGCTATCCGAAAATCGATTTCCAGGATTATTATTACTATTCCCAGCCCAAATCGACGCCGGGGCCGCAATCGCTGGACGACATCGATCCGGAGATTCTCGCCACGTACGAGAAGCTGGGCATCCCGCTGCGCGAGCGCGAGATCCTGCTCGGCATCCAGAATCCGACGTCGCGGGTCGCGGTCGACGCGGTGTTCGACAGCGTGTCGGTCGCCACCACCTTCAAGGCGGAGCTGGCCAAGGCCGGCGTGATCTTCTGCTCGATCTCGGAGGCGATCCGCGAGCACCCCGATCTGGTGCGCCAGTATCTCGGCTCCGTGGTGCCGGTCTCGGACAATTTCTATGCGACGCTGAACACCGCGGTCTTCTCCGACGGGTCGTTCGTCTACATCCCCAAGGGGGTGCGCTGCCCGATGGAATTGTCGACCTATTTCCGCATCAACGAGCGCAATACCGGCCAGTTCGAGCGTACCCTCATCATCGCCGACGAGGGCGCCTATGTCAGCTATCTCGAAGGCTGCACGGCGCCGCAGCGCGACGAGAACCAGCTCCATGCCGCCGTGGTCGAGCTGGTGGCGCTGAAGGATGCCGAGATCAAATATTCCACCGTCCAGAACTGGTATCCCGGCGACAAAGACGGCAAGGGCGGCATCTATAATTTCGTCACCAAGCGCGGCGATTGCCGGGGCGACAATTCCAAGATCTCCTGGACCCAGGTGGAAACCGGCTCGGCGATCACCTGGAAATATCCGAGCTGCATCCTGCGCGGCGACGGCAGCCAGGGCGAATTCTATTCCATCGCCATTTCCAACGGCTACCAGCAGGTGGACAGCGGCACCAAGATGATCCATCTCGGCAAGAATACGTCGAGCCGGATCATCTCCAAGGGCATCGCCGCCGGCCGCTCGGAAAACACCTATCGCGGCCAGGTGACGGCGCACCGGCGCGCCACCAACGCCCGGAACTTCACCAATTGCGATTCGCTGCTGATCGGCGACCGGTGCGGGGCGCACACCGTGCCCTATATCGAGGCCAAAAACTCGAGCGCGGTCTTCGAACACGAGGCCACGACCTCGAAGATTTCCGAGGACCAGATGTTCTACTGCCTTCAGCGCGGCCTGACGCAAGAGGAGGCGGTCGCTCTGATCGTCAACGGCTTCGTCAAGGACGTGCTGCAGCAGCTCCCGATGGAGTTCGCCGTGGAGGCCCAGAAGCTGATCTCGGTCAGCCTGGAAGGCTCGGTGGGCTGATCGCCCGGTCAGGACAGGACGGCCGGACGCGATCCGGCCACGCACATCACGCGCGGTCCCTCACGTCGTCATGCCCGGGCCGGACCCGGGCATCCGTGCAGGCCAGCCGCCGAACCGAACGGACACGACTATGGCTCTGCTCGAAATCAAGAACCTGCACGCCCAGATCGAGGACAACCAGATCCTGCGCGGGCTCGACCTCGTGGTGAATCCCGGCGAGGTCCATGCCATCATGGGACCGAACGGCTCCGGCAAGTCGACCCTCTCGTACGTCCTTGCCGGCAAGCCGGATTACGAGGTCACCGCCGGCGAAGCGCTGCTCGACGGTCAGAACCTGCTGGAGATGGATCCGGACGCGCGCGCCGCCGCCGGCCTGTTCCTCGCCTTCCAGTATCCGATCGAAATCCCAGGCGTCGCCACCATGACCTTCCTGCGCACCGCCATCAACGCGCAGCGCAAGGCGCGTGGTGAAGCGGAACTCTCCACGCCAGATTTCCTGCGCCTGGTAAAGGAGAAGGCCGGCGATCTCGGCATCACCCAGGACATGCTCCGGCGGGGCGTCAATGTCGGCTTTTCCGGCGGCGAGAAGAAGCGCAACGAGATCCTGCAGATGACGCTGCTCCAGCCGAAGCTGTGCATCCTCGACGAGACTGATTCCGGCCTCGACATCGACGCCCTGAAAGTGGTGTCCGAAGGGGTGAATGCCCTGCGCGCTCCGGACCGGGGCATGGTGGTGATCACCCATTACCAGCGCTTGCTGAACCATATCGTGCCAGACGTGGTGCATGTGATGAACAAGGGCCGGATCGTTCGGTCCGGCGGAAAGGAACTGGCGCTGGAGCTGGAAGCGTCCGGCTATGCCGGCTACAGCCAGGACGCGGCGTGAGGACGAACCGATGAACGTTCAACCCCAGCCCATCCGCACCGCCGCAGAGCAGGCGCTTCTCGCTTTGCTCGAACGCCGGCTGGCCGGGCCCGCCGTCGACGGCCCGCTCGCCGGTCGGATCGGCGAATTGCGCCGCGCCGCGCATGCCGCCTTCGCCGCCAACGGTCTGCCGCACCGGCGGGTCGAGGAGTGGAAATACACCGATCTGCGCGGCTTCCTGCGCGAGGCCGCACCGGCTGCGACGGCGCTCGGAATTTCCGACGGCGCAAGCGCGCCGTCGGCCGTGGCCTTTCCGGGAGCGAGGCGCATCCTGTTCGTCGACGGGCAGCTCAGTCCTGCCGGGTCCGATCTCGCCGATCTCGAACCGGGTCTCACGGTCGTCCCGCTCGCGCAGGCGATGGCTGTCGGCCGTGGAACGGTCGAGAAGTTCGGCACGCTCGCCCCGCAGCGCTATGATGGCGTGCTGGCGCTGAACACGGCGTTTTTCGGCGACGGTCTGGTCATCCAGATTGCCGACGGCGCGAAGATCGAGCGGCCGCTGCACGTCGCCCATCTGGTGACGCACGATCACCCGGTCGCCACCTATACCCGCCGCCTCGTCGAAGTCGGGGAGGGTGCTGCCTTCACGCTCGTCGAAAGCTTCGAGGGCCGGTCCGGCGTGCCCTATCAGGTCAATGACGCGCTGGAACTGTTCGTCGGCGATACCGGTCACATGGATTATGTGCGCCTCCAGGACGACAGCGAGACCGCGCTGCATCTGTCGACCGTGATGGTCGATATCGGCCGCGATGCGAAGTTTCATGCCTTCGGCCTGACCACCGGGGCGATCGCCTCGCGCGTCAGCCTGTATGGCCGCTTTTCGGGCACGCATTCCCATGCCGGCATCCGCGGTGTGACCCTTCTGAAGGATCGCCAGCATGCCGACGTGACACTTCTGCTCGACCATGCGGTCGCCCATTGCGAGAGCCGGGAATTGTTCAAGACCGTGCTGTTCGACGAAACCCGCGGCGTGTTCCAGGGCAAGATCGTGGTGCGCCCCGATGCCCAGAAGACCGACGGGCGGATGATGAGCCAGGCGCTTCTGATCGGCGAGACCGCCGAGATGGACAACAAGCCCGAACTCGAAATCTTCGCCGACGATGTCCAATGCGGCCACGGCGCGACCGCCGGCGCCCTGGACGAGGACCTGCTCTTCTATCTCAAGGCCCGCGGCCTCCCCGCCAAGGAGGCGGAGGCGCTGTTGATCCAGGCCTTCGTCGGCGAGGCGTTGGAATTCGTCGAGGAGGAGGGTCTGCGCGAGGCGCTCATCGCACGCGCCGAACGCTGGCTGAACGCGCGGACGGGGTGATTTTGGCCGACCGTCGGGCCGGGCTCGTCCCGGCCGTGACCGTCACTCGGATTGAACGGACGATCGCCGCATGACCCAGGCCCATCTCCCCCTCGCCGAGGGCGCCTTTGACCTCGAAGCGGTCCGCGCGGATTTTCCGGCGCTGGCGCTGACCGTCAACGGCCATCCTCTGACCTATCTCGACAATGCCGCCTCGGCGCAGAAGCCGCGCCAGGTGCTGGACCGCATGCGGCAGGCCTACGAGAGCGAATATTCCAATGTCCATCGCGGCCTGCATTATCTCGCCAATGCCGCGACCGAGGGCTTCGAGCAGGCGCGCGAGACGGTGCGGGCCTTCCTCAATGCCGCGAGCGTGGATGAGATCATCTTCACCCGCTCGGGCACCGGCGCGATCAATCTCGTCGCGGGATCGCTCGGACAGTCGATCGGCGCGGGCGACGAGATCGTCCTCTCGATCATGGAGCATCATTCCAACATCGTGCCGTGGCATTTCCTGCGCGAGCGCAAGGGGGCGGTGATCAAATGGGCGCCGGTGCGCGAGGACGGGTCATTCGACCTCGAGGCCTTCGCCGCTCTGCTCACGCCGCGCACCCGGATCGTCGCGCTCACCCAGATGTCCAACGTGCTCGGCACCGTGACCCCGGTGAAAGAAATCGCGCGCCTCGCCCATCATGTGGGAGCGAAGGTGCTGATCGACGGCTGCCAGAGCGCCGTGCACATGCCGGTCGACGTGCGCGACCTCGATGTCGATTTCTTCGCCGTGACCGGCCACAAGCTCTATGGCCCGACCGGCATCGGGGTGCTTTACGGCAAGCGCGATCTGCTCGCCCAGATGCCGCCCTACGAGGGCGGCGGCGAAATGATCCGCGAGGTCGGCGAGGAGCGGGTCACCTATGCCGCGCCGCCCCACCGGTTCGAGGCGGGCACGCCGCCCATCGTCCAGGCGATCGGGCTCGGCGCGGCCCTCGATTACATGACCGCGATCGGCCGCGACCGCATCGCGGCGCACGAAGCGGCGCTCTCGCGCTATGCCCACGATCGGCTCGGCGCCATGAACAGCCTCCGGATCATCGGCACGGCCGAAGGCAAGGGCGCGATCATCTCGTTCGAGATGAAGGGCGCGCATCCCCACGACGTTGCGACTGTCCTCGACCGGTACGGCGTTGCGGTCCGCGCCGGCACCCATTGCGCCCAGCCGCTGCTTGCCCGATATGGATCGACAGCGACCTGCCGGGCCTCGCTCGGCCTCTATAACGGACCCGAGGATGTGGACCGCCTTGCGCGGGCCCTGCTGAAGGCGCAGGATTTGTTCTCATGACCGACATCGCCACCGAAAATCCCAACGCTCCGGCGATTACCGCCCAGATTCCGGAAGCGGAACTCACGCGGCTCACCGACGACATCGTCGGCGCGCTCAAGTCCGTCTACGATCCGGAAATCCCCGTCGACATCTACGAACTCGGCCTGATCTACAAGGTCGACATCGCCGACGACCGGTCCGTGGCGGTGGAGATGACGCTGACCACGCCGAACTGCCCCGCGGCGGCCGAACTGCCCGGCATGGTCGAGAATGCGGTCGCTTCGGTCGAGGGCGTCGGCGCGGTGAGCGTCGACGTCACCTTCGATCCGCCCTGGGACCAGGGCCGGATGTCGGAAGAAGCGCGCGCGACCCTCAATCTCTGGTGACCGCACAGGACATCAGGCGGCGTCCGACCAGGCTCTGAGCAGGGCACGGGCTTCGGCCTCCGGGTCCGGCGCGCGCATGAGGCCGCCCATAACGGCGATCCCCTGGGCCCCAGCCGCCTTGCACCGGGCGGCGTTCGCCGCATCGATGCCGCCGAGCGCCAGAAGCGGCACCCGGCAGACGCCGACCAGGTGGCGCAGTCCATCAGCCTCCAGTGCCGGCCCATAGCCCGGCTTCGAGGCGGTGGCGAAGGCCGGGCCAGCCACGACATAATCCAGCACCCCGGGCTCCGCCTCGGCCGCCTCGGCTGCGGCGTGGACCGACTGGCCGATCAGGGCGCCGGCGCCCAGCCGGGCGCGCGCGTCTGCGGCATCGGCCCCGGCCGCGAGATGCACGCCGTCGAGACCTGCGCGCGCGGCGAGGTCGGCGGTGCCGTGCAAGGTCACCCGGGCACCGAACCGCGCCCCGAGAGCCGCGACCTCGCCCGCGAGCGCGATCTGGGCAAGATCCGCCAGATCCTTCTCCCGGACGCTGATCCACCGCACTCCGCCGGCCAGCGCCGCGGCGACCACGTCCAGCAGCGCGATCCGGGACTGGCCACGATCGGTGATCAGGAGGAGAGGCGGGAAGGGTAGCATGTCCGCACCGTGCCGGCAGGGCGAGGGGAGGCGCGCACAATGCCGAGCGCCCGTCGGTGCTTCAACCGCGTTCGCCTCTCTCGTCCGAAGATCCGCCCGGCGGCCTATTCGTCCCATGGCGCCCTGATGGAAGATCGTTAGTGTGGATCGCTGCAAAGCTTAGCGATCCGAGGAGCGGTCATCGTGGTGAATTTAGCTTCGTCCACCGGAGCCTCCGGCCCGGCTCCGGCAGGCAACCTGAAAGAGATGATCCGCCAGTTTACGCCCAATTGGTTCGGGGCGACCATGGGAACCGGCGTCCTCGCGCTCGCGCTCAATCAGTTTCCGATCGAGATCCCGATCCTGCACGATATCGGCCGGATCCTCTGGTTGTTCAACATCGCCCTCTTCACTTTGTTCGCCGCCATGTATGCCGCGCGGTGGATCTTCTTCTTCGACGAGGCGAAGCGCATCTTCCACCATCCCGTGGTCTCGATGTTCTTCGGCACGATCCCGATGGGGCTTGCGACCATCATCAACGGCTTCCTTGCCTTCGGTGTGCCGCTCTGGGGCGCGACCGCGATCTCCATCGCCCATGCCCTGTGGTGGATCGACGTCGCGATGGCAGTCGCCTGCGGCCTGCTGATCCCGTTTTTGATGTTCACCCGACAGGATCACAGCCTTGAAAAGATGACTGCCGTCTGGCTCTTGCCGATCGTGGCGGCGGAGGTCGCGGCCGCCAGCGGGGCGCTTCTGGTCCCCAGTCTGCCGCCCGGCGAAGCCTATGACGTCCACATCATCAGCTATGTGTTGTGGGCCTATTCCGTGCCGCTCGCCATGAGCATCCTGGTGATCCTGTTGCTGCGGCTCATTCTCTACAAGCTGCCGACGCGCGACATGGCCGCCTCCGGCTGGCTCGCGCTCGGCCCGATCGGCACCGGATCGCTCGGTCTGCTGCTCCTGGGAACCAATGCCCCGACGATCTATGCGGCGAGCGGACTGCCCGGCGTCGGCGAGGTCGGCTTCGGCATCGGCGTCATCGGCGGCGCCATTCTGTGGGGCTACGGGGCGTGGTGGCTGATGCTCGCCATGTTGAAAACCGTGCGCTATCTCAACGAGGGCATGCCGTTCAATATCGGCTGGTGGGCCTTCACCTTCCCGCTCGGCGTCTATTCGCTGGCGACCCTCGCTCTGGCGCGGATCACCCATTTCTGGTTTTTCTCCGCCGTCGGCGGTGCGCTGATCGTCTTGCTCGCGGTGTTCTGGACGATCGTGATGGCGCGCACCCTGCATGGGGCCTGGCGCGGCCACCTGTTCTTCGCCCCCTGCCTGGTCTCCGGGGTCGCGCCCATCGAGCCGCGCACGAAGCTGTAAAGCGGACGGGTCTCAGCTGCCGACCAGCCCGAATTCCGGGCTGGACGCTTCCGCGTGCAGCTTTTTCGGGATGCGGCCGGAGAGCCGGGCCAGACGGCCGCCTTCGACCGCATGACGGAAGGCGGCCGCCATCCGAACCGGATCGTGGGCACGGGAGACCGCGGTATTGAGCAGGACCGCGGCGCAGCCGAGTTCCATCGCGAGGGCGGCGTCGGACGCGGTCCCGATCCCGGCATCCAGCACCACCGGCACCGGCGAGCGGGCGCAGATCAATTCGATCATGTGCGGATTGGCGATGCCGAGGCCAGAGCCGATCATCGAACCGAGCGGCATCACGGTCGCCGCGCCGAGATCGGCGAGCTTCTGGCACGTCACCGGATCGTCGTTGCAATACGGCAGCACGACGAAGCCGCGGCCGACCAGATCCTCCGTCGCCTTCAAAAGCTCCTCGACATTGGGATAGAGAAGCTCGCGATCGCCGATCACCTCGAGCTTCACCCAGTCCGTCTCCAGCGCCTCGCGCGCCAGTTCGGCGGTCAGCACCGCATCCTTGGCGGTTTGGCAGCCGGCCGTGTTGGGCAAAATATGGACCCGGCCGGAGAGCAGATCGGCGAGGCTCTCCTCGTAGCTCGCAAGGCTCATCCGGCGGATCGAGGCGGTCGCCATCTCCGCGCCGGAGGCTTCGAGCGCGTCCAGGAACACCTTCTGGCTGGGATAGCCGGCGGTGCCGAGGAACAGGCGCGAAGCGAAGCTGCGGCCGGCAATGACGAGGGGATCTGACATGAGGGGCATAATGGGTCTCTCGGCAGGGCTCAGCCGCCCTGCCTCGCCTGGATGATTTCAAGGGTGTCGCCGGAGGCGAGGGTCTGCTCGGCCCAGCGCGCCCGCGGCACGACGGTGCCGTTCAGCGCGACGGCAATGCCCTTGCGGGCCGCATCGACGCCCTTGGCGTCGAGCAGATCGGCGATCGTCGCAACCGCAAGGGTCTCGCTGGCGCCGTTGACGTGCAAATCGAGGGGCTCGGCCATGGTCACTCCGCCGCCGCGCGGGGCCGAAACCGGTCCGCCCCGAACGGTGCCGCGAACGGATCGGTCCGGCCCGCCAGAATGAGATCGGTGATCGCCCGCACCGTGACCGGCAGCAGCAGGATGCCGTTGCGGTGGTGGCCGGTGGCGAAGACCAGACCCTCCAGAGCGCCGGGCCCGAGGATCGGGGCATCGTCCCGGCTACCGGGCCGGAAACCGACCCATTGCTCGATCACGGGCAGTTCCTCGATGGTCGGCAGCGCCCGCCAGGCATGGGTGAGGAGGGCGAGCTGACCGCCCGCCGTCAGGCTTGTGTCGAAGCCCTTTTCCTCCACCGTCGCGCCGATGATCAGCCGCCCATCCTTTCGCGGAACGAGATAGGTGCCCGGCCCCCACAGCACGTGGGAGAGAATCGGGGCGGCCGGATCCATCTGCAGCGCCAGCATCTGGCCTTTGATTGGACGCACCGGGAGCGGTGGTGCCGGGGCGATGTCCACCCCGCGCGACCACGCGCCCGCGGCCAGCACGACGATGTCCGCCGGATGCAGGTCGTCGCCGACCATCACGCCGCGCACCCGCCCGGCGGTGCTCGCGACTTTGGCGACTGAAGCGTCTTCGTGCAGTGAGAGTCCGGTGGTCAGCGCCGCCGCCTTGAGCGCCGCCGCCACTTTGCGGTTGTCGGCCTGATGGTCCTGCGGGCACCAGAGCGCCCCGGAAATCTTGGTCGCGAGATGCGGCTCGCGCCGCCGGACCTCGGCGCCCGTCAGCCATTCGACCGGCAGGCCGAGTTGCTGCTGAAAGGCGTGCTGGTGGCGCAGGCGTGCCGCATCGTCGGCGGTGAGCGCGACCACAAGCGTTCCACTTTCCCGGTACTCCACCTCCAACCCGGACGCCGCCTCCAGCGCGGCGGCGAAGCCCGGCCACAGGCGCTGGCTCTCGCGGTTGAGGCCAAGCAGGGCTTCCTCCCCGGGCTCGGCTTCGGCGCAGGCGGCAAGCATGCCCGCGGCGGCGTGACTCGCCCCCGCGCCGGCCTTGCCGGCGTCGAAGATGTCGACGCGGCAGCCGGCCTCCGCCAGCTTCCAGCCGATGGCGAGGCCGATCACCCCGGCGCCGACGATGGCGATTCGGGGACGGGACGTTGCAACAAATGGGGGCGACAAGCTCTCGCTCATCGGCTCCTCCCTACGCTGGCATGATCCAGACAGGTTCGATGGGTATGATCTCAGCCGCACATGATGTGCGGCACCCCAGGCCGGTGTTTCATTATCACCGCTCTTTGCTGAGACGGCAAGGAAAACCACCCGCCGGCCGGCTCGACACCGCCATTTGTTCGCGTTATGTTCTATTTTTCACCGGAGATGCAGACATGAAGCTCTATTGGGCGCCCCAGACCCGCGCCTTCCGCACCCTCTGGCTGATGGAGGAGGCTGGCCTGCCCTATGAGCGCCAGCTCATGAGCCTGGGGGACGGATCGCTCCAGAGCGCGGCCTATCGCGCCATCAATCCGATGATGAAGGTCCCGGCTTTGGAGGATGGGCCGACCACGGTCGCGGAGAGCGGCGCCATCTGCGCCTATGTCGCCGACTTGGCGCCGGACGGAAAGCTCGCTCCGCCCATCGGCGATCCGGCACGCGGCCGCTATCTGCAAGGCCTGTTCTTCGACGCCGCCTGCGTGGAGGCGGCCTTCGTGGAGAAGCTCGCCAAGCTCGAGATCCCGGCGCGGTCCGCCGGCTGGGGCTCCTTCGACCGGGTCATGGATGTGGCGGAGACCCTGATCACGCCCGGCCCCTGGGTGCTCGGCGCGCGTTTCTCGGCCGCCGACGTGATGCTCGGCTGCGACCTCTGGTACGGCATGAATCTGCTGAAGGTGATCACCGACCGGCCGGTGCTCGAAGCCTATGTCGCGCGCTGCGTCGCGCGGCCGGCCTTCCAGCGCGCCGAGGCGATCGAGGCGGAGGCGCTCCCCGCATGAGGCGGTGAACAGGCGCGGCGCGAGGCTGCGCGTCGCGGCCCGGCCCGTTATAAGACAGCATGCTGCCGTTTCGCCCCTTGCTTCGCCGCGTCACCCACGGGGTCACTCTCGGGGTCCGCGTCCTCGTCCTGACCCCCGACGAAAGGGTGTTGATGGTGCGTCACGGTTATGGTCCCGGATGGCACCTGCCGGGCGGCGGGGTGGATGTCGGCGAGACCGCCGAGGACGCGGCGCGGCGGGAATTGCTGGAGGAGACCAATGTCGCCGCCGAAGGGCCGCTCGCGCTTCTCGGCCTGTTCTTCAATGCCGGATTCGGTGGCCGCGACCATGTCGCCTGCTATCGCGCGCCGATTTATACCTGCGGGCCACTTCCCAAGCCGCGATTCGAAATCGCCGAAATCGGCTATTTCCCGTTGCGCGCGCCGCCGCCCGACGTGTCTGGGGGAACCGCGCGGCGGCTGGCCGAAGTGCGGGGCGAGGCCCCGGTGTCGCCGCTCTGGTGAGGCGCAATGCCGCCCGCGGCGCGCCGTGCGGGCCGCGGCTTGTGCATTTGCCGGGCGCGACGAAAATCGTAATGTGCGCCGGACGATGACGGCCGCTTTCCGCAGGGCGAGGCGGCCGGCCAGGACGATCGCGGCCGCGGCCGCAGCCGCTCGGGTGCGCTGCGCCCCGGGATGCGGCGAGATGGGAGAGAAGACGATGGCCGAACCCGCGAAGCTCGATGACGTCCGCGCCGCCAAGGCCGGTTTCGACTGGCAGGACCCTTTCGATCTCGAGGGGCAGCTCACCGAGGAAGAGCGGCTGGTGCGCGACACGGCCCGGGACTATGCCCAGGAGAAGCTCCTGCCGCGCGTCACCAGCGCCTATCTGGAAGAGCGGTTCGACCGGGAGGTGTTCAACGAGATGGGCGCGCTCGGCCTGCTCGGGCCGACCATCCCCGAGGAATATGGTGGCGCCGGGCTCGGCTATGTCGCCTATGGCCTCGCCGCGCGCGAGGTGGAGCGGGTCGATTCCGGCTATCGTTCGAGCATGAGCGTCCAGTCCTCGCTCGTGATGCACCCGATCTTCGCCTATGGCAGCGAGGAGCAGCGCCGGAAATATCTGCCGAAGCTCGCCTCCGGCGAATGGATCGGCTGCTTCGGCCTCACCGAGCCGGATGCCGGCTCGGATCCCGGCGGCATGCGCACGCGGGCCGAGAAGATCGAGGGCGGCTACCGCCTCAACGGCTCCAAAATGTGGATCTCCAACGCACCGGTCGCCGACGTCGCGGTGATCTGGGCCAAGTCCTCGGCGCATGGCGACCAGATCCGCGGCTTCCTGGTCGAGCGCGGCGCGAAGGGTCTCTCCACCCCGAAGATCGAGCGCAAGCTCTCGCTCCGGGCCTCGGTCACCGGAGAGGTGGTCTTGGAGAATGTCGAGGTGCCGGAGGACAGCCTCCTGCCCAACGTGTCGGGCCTGAAGGGGCCGTTCGGTTGCCTCAACCGGGCCCGCTATGGCATCGGCTGGGGCGCCATGGGCGCGGCCGAGGCCTGCCTCCATGCGGCGCGCCAATATACGCTCGACCGCAGGCAGTTCGGCCGGCCGCTCGCCGCCACCCAATTGGTGCAGAAGAAGCTGGCGGACATGTCGACCGATATCGCCTTCGGGCTTCAGGCGTGCCTGCGGGCGGGCCGGCTGTTCGACGAGGGCCGGCTCTCCCCGGAGGCCATCTCCTATTTGAAGCGCAACAATTGCCAGAAGGCGCTCGACATCGCCCGGGTCGCGCGCGATATGCACGGCGGCAACGGCATATCGGCCGATTTCCACGTGATGCGCCACGCCGCCAACCTCGAGACGGTGAACACCTATGAGGGCACGAGCGACATTCACGCGCTGATCATCGGCCGCGCCATTACGGGGATTCAGGCGTTCTTCTGAGCACGGGCCGATCCGACCGGGTCGGTCGACCCGATCGGCGGATCGGCCTCCGACGCCGCGTCGTCGCCCTGCCGAATTGGCGGGCGCCGCGCGGCGCCCGCCTTCCGATTGATCCGACGCGACGAATTGCAGAGACCTCTTCATGGCCGCACCCCTCGCCGGCATTCGCGTGCTGGAACTCGCCCGCATCCTGGCCGGTCCCTGGGCGGGCCAATTGCTCGCCGATCTCGGGGCCGAGGTGATCAAGGTCGAACGGGCGGGGGCCGGCGACGACACCCGCGGCTGGGGGCCGCCTTTCGCGACCGGGGCGGACGGCGCGCCGATCGGCGCGGCCTATTTCCACGCCACCAACCGCGGCAAGAAATCGATCGCACTGGATTTCGAGAGTCCGGAAGGGCAGGCGACGGTGCGGGCTCTGGCGGCCGAGAGCGATGTGCTGATCGAGAATTTCAAGGTCGGCGGACTGTCCCGCTTCGGCCTCGATCATGAGACGCTGAGCGCGCTCAATCCGCGCCTGATCTATTGCTCGGTCACCGGTTTCGGCCAGACCGGTCCCTATGCGCCGCGCGCCGGCTACGATTATCTCGTCCAGGGCATGGGCGGCCTGATGGATCTCAACGGAGAGGCGGCCGGCGAGCCGCAGAAGGTCGGGGTGGCGGTCGCCGACATCTTCACCGGCCTCTATGCGACGGCCGGCATTCTCGCGGCGCTGCACCGGCGCGGCGAGACCGGCAAGGGCGCCCGGATCGACATGGCGCTGCTCGACACCCAGGTCAGCGTTCTCGCCAACCAGGCGCTCAATTTCCTCGTCTCCGGCGAGGTGCCGCACCGCATGGGCAATGCCCATCCCAACATCGTGCCCTACCAGGTGTTTCCCGCGGCGGACGGCCATCTCATCGTCGCGGTCGGCAATGACGGCCAGTTCGCGCGCTTCTGCGCCGTGCTCGGCGCCGCCGAGATCGCGCTCGACCCGAACCATCTGCACAATGCCGACCGGGTGCGCCACCGCGACACGCTCTGTGCGACGCTCGCGGCGCTGACGGCGAAATTTGCCCGGGACGATCTGCTCGCTCGGCTCGAGACCGTCGGCGTTCCCGCCGCGCCCATCAATGCGATCGATCAGGTTTTCGCGGATCCCCAGGTGATCCATCGCGGCCTGAAGGTGATGCTGCCGGAGGCGGGGGGCGGCACCGTGCCCAGCGTCGCCTGTCCGATCGTCATGGACGGCCAGCGCCTCGTCGCCTCGTCCGCCAGCCCGCGCCTCGGCGCCGACACCGCTTCCATTCTCGCTGCCCTTGCGGAGCACGCTGCGTCATGACCTCCCCCCATGCGCCCCGCACCGGCGGGCAGCTCATCGTCGACCAATTGATCGCCCAGAAGGTGGAGCGCCTCACCTGCGTCCCCGGCGAGAGCTATCTCGCGGTCCTCGACGCGCTCCACGATGCGGCGATCGATGTTCTGGTCTGCCGCAACGAGGGCGGCGCGGCGATGATGGCGGACGCCTATGGCAAGATGACCGGGCGGCCGGGCATCTGTTTCGTGACGCGCGGGCCGGGCGCGACCAATGCCAGTCCCGGGATCCATATCGCCGCTCAGGATTCGACGCCGCTCATTCTGTTCGTCGGCCAGGTCGAGCGCGGCATGCGTGGGCGCGAAGCCTTCCAGGAACTCGATTACCGCGCCGTGTTCGGCTCGATCGCAAAATGGGTGGTGGAGATCGAGGACGCCGCGCGCATCCCGGAACTGGTGGCCCGCGCGTTCCGCGTCGCGCTTCAGGGCCGCCCCGGCCCGGTGGTGGTGGCGCTGCCGGAGGACGTGCTCACCGATACCGCCAGCGTCGCCGATGCGCCTTATGTGGAGCCCGCCGCGCCCGCGCCCGCGCCCGCCGATGTGGCGCGCCTGGGCGAGATGCTGCGGGCGGCGGAGCGGCCGCTGATGATCCTCGGCGGCACCCGCTGGACCGACGCGGCGCGCGCCGATCTCGCGGCCGTCGCGGCCCGCTGCGCCCTGCCGATTGCGACCTCGTTCCGCCGGGCGGACCGCTTCCCCTCCGACCATCCCTGCTATGTCGGCGATGTCGGCATCGGCCCCAACCCGAAGCTCGCGGCCCGGGTGAAGACGGCGGATCTCCTGATCCTGCTCGGCGCGCGCATGTCGGAAATGCCGTCCTCGGCCTATACGCTGATCGACATTCCCAATCCGCGCCAGCGTCTGGTTCATGTTCATTCCGGCGCGGAGGAACTGGGCCGGGTCTATCAGCCGGAACTCGCCATCGAGGCGACGCCCGGGACCTTCGCCGCGGCGCTCGCCGCCGTGCCGGATCTGCCGCAGGGCCGGTGGGAGGAGACGACCGGCGCGGGCCATGCCGATTTCCTCGCCTGGACCGAGAGCCCCGCAGATCTGCCGGGCGACTTCCAATATGGCGCGGCGATCGCGGCGCTGCGCGATCGGCTGCCCGCGGACTGCATCATCTGTAATGGCGCGGGCAATTACGCGACCTGGATCCACCGCTATTTCCGCTTCCGCACCGGCGGGATCCAACTGGCGCCGACCTCCGGCTCGATGGGCTACGGCATTCCGGCCGGCGTCATGGCCAAGCGCCAGTTCCCCGACCGCACCGTCGTCGCCTTCGCCGGGGACGGCTGCTACCTCATGAACGGGCAGGAATTCGCCACCGCGGTCCAATATGGCGTGCCGGTCATCAACATCGTGGTCGATAACGGCATGTACGGCACGATCCGGATGCACCAGGAGCGCGAATATCCCGGCCGGGTGTCGGCGAGCACGCTGCGCAATCCCGACTTCGCCGCTTATGCGCGCGCTTTCGGCGGACATGGCGAAACGGTGCTGCGGACGGAGGATTTCCTGCCCGCCTTTGCCCGTGCACAGGCCAGCGGCCTGCCGGCGATCCTGCATTGCAAGCTCGACCCGGAGGCGCTGACCCCCATGCGCACGCTCTCGGCGATCCGGCAGGAGGCGTTGGATCGTCACGGCGGGTGAGGCAGTGCGATTTCTCTTGAGGAAGGCATGTTTCTTGCGTGTTAATTCAGGTCCGTGACCTGCGCAGAGGCGGTCCATGTCCTTCACCCATCGCATCGGCCCCAAGAGCTACGTCTTTTCGGATCTGAAGGATCTGATGGCCAAGGCGACGCCACCCCGCTCGGGCGACATGCTCGCCGGCCTTTCGGCGACGAGCGCGCAGGAGAATGTCGCGGCGCGGATGTGCCTCGCCGATCTGCCGCTCAAGCATTTCCTGTCCGAGGCGCTGATCCCCTACGAGGCGGACGAGGTCACCCGCCTCATCCTCGACACCCATGACGGGACCGCCTTCGCTCCGGTTTCGGCGATGACGGTGGGCGATTTTCGCGACTTCCTGCTGTCGGATGCGGCGACCCCAGCCGCTCTGGCCGCTCTGGCGCCGGGGCTGATGCCGGAAATGGCGGCGGCCGTGTCGAAGATCATGCGCAACCAGGACCTCGTTCTGGCCGCGCGCAAGTGCCGGGTTGTGACGCGCTTCCGCAATACGATCGGCCTGCCCGGCACGATGGCCGTCCGGCTCCAGCCGAACCACCCCACCGACGATCCGGCCGGCGTCTCCGCCACCATCCTGGACGGCCTGCTCTATGGCAGCGGCGACGCGGTGATCGGCATCAATCCCGCCTCCGACAGTCTCCCCGTCATCGAGCGGCTGCTGAACCTGATGGATGCGGTCATTTCCCGGTTCGAGATCCCGACGCAACACTGCGTTCTTACCCACATCACCACGTCCATCGACCTGATGAACCGGGGTGCGCCGGTCGATCTGGTGTTCCAGTCGATCGCCGGGACGGAGGGGGCGAACCACTCGTTCGGCGTCAGCCTCTCCGTGCTGAAGGAGGGCTACGAGGCGGCCAAGGCGCTGAAGCGCGGCACAATCGGCCAGAACGCCATGTATTTCGAGACCGGGCAGGGCTCGGCTCTGTCCGCCGGGGCACATCACGGCGTCGACCAGCAGACCTGCGAGGCGCGCGCTTATGCCGTGGCCCGCGCGTTCGAGCCACTCTTGGTCAATACTGTGGTCGGCTTTATCGGGCCGGAATATCTCTATGACGGCAAGCAGATCATCCGGGCCGGGCTGGAGGACCATTTCTGCGGCAAACTGCTCGGCGTGCCGCTCGGCTGCGACGTCTGCTACACCAACCATGCCGAGGCCGACCAGGACGACATGGACACCCTGCTCACCATGCTTGCGGCGGCGGGCGTGACCTATGTGATGGGAATTCCCGGCGCCGACGACGTGATGCTGAACTATCAGTCGACCTCGTTCCACGACGCGCTCTATGTGCGCGAAGTGTTCGGCCTGCGCCGGGCGCCGGAATTCGAAGCGTGGCTCGCGCGCATGGGGATCACCGGCGCCGACGGACGGCTGCTCACACCGAGCGCCAACCATCCGCTGCTCGGCTTCGTCGCGGAGCGGGCGGCATGATCGCGCGCGATCCCTGGCTCGCTTTCGCCCGCCATACCCCGGCGCGCATCGCGCTGGGCCGCACCGGCGCCAGCCTGCCGACCGCCGAGGTGCTGCGCTTCGCCTTGGCGCATGCGCAGGCGCGCGACGCCGTCCACATGCCGTTCGACGCCGATGCGGTGGCACGCGGCATTGCGGATCTCGGCTTTTCCGTCCTGCGCGCGGCGAGCGCGGCCCCGGCCCGCGATGTCTATCTGCGCCGCCCCGATCTCGGCCGCCGGCTCGGCGATGCGAGCCGCGTCGCACTCGCCGGCGGGTCGGGCGCGCCCGCCGATCTGGCGATCGTCGTCGCCGACGGGCTCTCCTCGGCTGCCGTCCATGCCCAGGCGGTGCCGTTCCTCGCCGCCTTCAAACCCTGGATCGCCGCGCAGGGATGGCGGTGCGCGCCGGTCGTGGTGGCCGAACAGGCCCGCGTCGCCTTAGGCGACGAGGTCGGTGTGCTCTTGAAGGCGCGGGCGGTGGCGGTGCTGATCGGCGAGCGGCCCGGCCTGTCCTCGCCCGACAGCCTCGGCCTCTATCTCACGCTCGCCCCGGCGCAGGGGCGCTCGGACGCCGAGCGCAACTGCATCTCGAACGTGCGCGGCGCCGGCCTGTCCCATGCCGCCGCCGCCTTCAAGCTCGCTTGGCTGCTGAAGGAGGCGTTCCGGCGCGGTGTCACCGGCATCGCGCTCAAAGACGAGAGCGACCTGCTGCTCGAGGGGGCGACGCCGCCGGGGCGGCTTCCCGCCTGATCAGACCGGTTCGACCGAGACGATGCGGAAGGTGTGGACGTCGTCGTCCTCGCGGACCGAGACATATTCGCCGACCTCGAACCGCTCGTCGCCGAAGCGGAAGCCGGCCTCGTCGTCGTCGGTGCCGGAAATGTCGTACCGGAACGCCCAGCTTCCGCCGGGGCGGCGCACCAGATGGCCGATCTCGTCCATTTCATCGGGCCGGAAGCGCACCACCCGGCACTGGTCGCGATGCGCGGCCCAGAGGTCGGGGAGGATATGGCCGCGTGCGTCCAGCGGGGCGACGAAGGTGTAGCCAAAGTCCCGCGCGCCGGCGGGATGCGCCTTCTCGCGCGCCAGCTCCATGCGGATTTCGCGGAAGTCGCGGGGCAGATGGGCCATGAGCATGTTCTCCTTGGGCGCTCTTGCACGGCCGGCGTCGGAACTCTCCGCCGCGCGATTCTCCGCCGCGCGCGCACCGGGCCTTATCGCCACGCGCGCCGCGAGACCGCCCCTTACTTGACCTGCCGCCCGCGCTTTGCCAGCCGGCGCGCCCCTTAAGGGATCATACGGGGGCGAAATCGCGGACGCGCCCGGGACGGACCCGGCGCGGACATGGTAGATTATGTCTTCTTTGAAGGGAGATTGCACCATGCCTGACAATCCCGCATTCCAGGCTTGGGCGCAGGCGTGGCAGGGGGCAACCCCTCCCGCAGCTTGGCCCATGACCGCCGCCCGCACCCTCTGGGTCGATCTGCCGATGGAGGCCGCCACCCGTCTTCAGCGGCTCGGCGCCACCCAGATGCAGGAGCAGATGCGCCTTTTCGCCCAGCTCTCGACGCTGGAGGGCGGCGAAGGCAACCCCATGATGAAGGAGATTGCCTTCCTGCAGCAGTCGAGCCTCGCCTGGGGCAGTGAACTTTTGCAGATCATGGAACTCTACCATGAGCGGCTGCTCAACCCGACCCGGCAGGATCCGGACGCGCCCATCGCCTATCCCAAGGCGGCGTAGTCCAAGGCCGGATCGCGGCCCGGTCGATCCGGCGGCCCTGACCTGCGGCGGCCCGCGCCGCCTCAGGTGAGAATTTCCGGGCTCGCCTTCCGCTGCGCCGACAGGCTGGACCCGGCCGAGGCGGCGACGACGAGCCCGATGGCCAGCCATTGGCTGACCGTCAGGTGCTCGCCGAGGATGATCAGTCCCGACAGGGCGCCGAGCGCCGGCTCGCCACTCATGAGAATGCTGAAGGTCTGCGTCGGCAGGCGCTTCAGCGCGAGCATCTCCAGCGAATAGGGCAGGGCGCTCGACAGCACCGCGACGGCGAGCGCCACCGGCACCAGGGACCAGGATAAGAGATCCGCGCCGGCCTGGGCGATCCCCACCGGCAGGGCAACGCAGCTCGCGATGATCATGCCGAGCGCCGCCGCCGCTCCGCCATGCACCTGCGCGCCGCTCTTCTGCCCGAACAGGATATAGACCGCCCAGCAGGCGCCGGCGGCCAGCGCGTAGCCCGCGCCGATTAGGTCGAGATCCTCGGCCGCGCCGTGGAACGGCAGGAGGAGCGCCACGCCCACCACGGCCATGGCGACGAACAGCCAGTCCAGAAGCCGCCGCGACCCCGCCACCGCGACCGCCAGCGGCCCGGTGAATTCGAGCGCCACGGCAACCCCGAGCGGGATGCGCGCGAGCGACATGTAGAACAGCAGGTTCATGCCCCCGAGCGCAGCGCCGTAGAGCAGGATCGCGCGCCAGGCACCGCGCGGCGGCAGATGGCGCCACGGCCGCCACACCACGGCGAGGATCAGGCTCGCGAACACCAGGCGGAGCGTGGTCGCCCCCGCCGGTCCCACCGCGGGGAACAAGCTCTTGCCGATTGCCGCCCCGGTCTGGATCGAGGCCATGGCGACGACGACGCCGACGAGGGCCAGCGACATTCCGGCGGCCGGCGGCACCTTTGTCGCATGAGAAGAGAGCATGGTGGAAACCGAGAAGGGCGGGGCACCGGGATGCCGGCGCGGACCTGTCTTTACGCCAAGAGGAAGCGCACGCACATCCATCAGTTTCTGCGCGGGAGGTCTGCGTTCACTGCGGGGAAGGCGAAAACAACCCGTCGGTCGCGGCGTGTCCCGGCCGTCGGCTGTTGCCCAGAGTTTAAGAACGCGCTTTCCTTAACGAGAGGGCGGCGGGGCGGGAAATCGGGCACGGAATCGTCCAAAAGGGAGGGGCAGCGTTGCGGGACAGGGTCGGAGGACTTGCCGACGCTCGGAGGGCCGTGCCACGCCGCGTGCCGGCTTCGACGCGCGAAGACAGCTTAAGACGACTGCGCGCGCGCTTCCTGGCGGGCACGGCCGCGACGGTGCTCCTCTGGGCGGCCCCCGCGAGGGCGGACAGCTTTCCGCTCCAATATGCCGTCGATTCGGATTCCTCTCTCCGGCTGCTCGTCTATGTCGGGATCGGCGACGGGGCGCCGAAACCCTATCTGTTCGATACCGGATCCTCTTCTTTCAATTTCGCTTATGATCCGAGCTGGGTTCCCCCGGCGACGTCGACCCTCGTCGGCAGCATTCCCTATCTCTACGGCGACGGCACCTACGGCTTCCTGCTAAATCAGGTGACCTATCCTTCGCTCACCTTCTACACTCCGGCAGGCGCTCCGGTGCAGACGCTCACCGCGCCGGGGGCGGGATTCCAGGTCGCGCAGGGCACCTATATCGTCACGACCGGCGGCACCGGGCCGGTCCTCTACACCAATGCCGACAATGTGCCGTACTCCGAGTCGCTGGCCTGGGCGCAGGCTCTGGCGGCCGGGCAGGCGCCCATGGCTGGCACCTTCTACGGCGTCTTCGGCGCCGGGGCCTTCGTCTCGCATCAAGGCGGCGCGACGCTCGGGGGCGTGCTGGGTCAGGCGACGACGTCCGGCTATGTGGTGGCCGCGAACGGCCCCGCCGGCCTGCCGTGCAGCCCCTGCGTCACGCTCGGGCTGACACCCGAGCTGCGCGCGCAGTTCACGACCCTGGTGCCCTGGAGCGAGAGCGGATCGAACTTCCCGGTTTCCGGCGCGAATGGCGGCACCGAATTCAATCTGGTCTTCACCTATGCCCTCAGCGCGCCGGGTCTCGCCACCGTCACCTGGGCCTCCCCCACTTTGCTCGACACCGGCACGGAGTTGATCGAAATTTCGACCTCCGCGGACATTGCGAGCTATGTCACCCCGAGCACGGGCGCGGTGATCGCCGGCAGCACGCTCACGGTCGCCGCGGCGGTGCCGGGCGCCGCCGCGACGGCGATCGTCTCGGCGCCCGACGCGCCGCTTCCCACCGATCTCATTCAGACCATAGGGAACGGTGTAGGAATCCTCGGGATCGCTTTCTTCACGCAGAATTCGGTGCTGTTCGACCTCGAAAACATGGTGATCGGCTACACCTCCAGCTTCGTCACCGACATGCCGATGACGACACCCGTCACGATCGGTCCGGAGATCGGACCGATCGGGTTGGCGGGCGTCGTTTCGGGCAGCGGCGGGCTCGGCGTCGCGGCCGGCGGCGTGCTCACCTTGAGCGCGGCGAACACCTATACTGGCGGCACCGGGGTCGCCGCTGGCGGCTGGCTCGCGCTCGCCGGCCCCGGCAGCATCGCCGCCTCGGCCGGCCTCCAGCTGGACGGCACGCTGGATATCTCCCGCACCGCCTCGGGTGCCGCCGTCGCAATGCTTTCCGGAAATGGCGTCGTCGATCTCGGCGCCCAGACCCTAACCATCACCGCTGGGACAGGCCTGTTCTCCGGCAGCCTCCGTGACGGCGGCATCGGCGGTGGCACGGGCGGCGGGCTGATCATTGCCGGCGGCATCCAGCAATTGAGCGGCACCAGCACCTATACCGGTGGGACTGCGATCGCCGCCGGCGCCGGTCTGGTCCTGAGCGGGGCGCTCCAGGGCCTGGTGGTGAACAACGGATCGCTCGACAATTCCGGCGCCATCGACGGACCGGTCCTCAATGCCGGGCTTTTCGTAAATAACGGGCGCGTCACCGGGTCGGTGCTGGACACGGGGCTTTTGACCGGTACCGGCTATATCGGCGGCGCCCTGGTGGTGAACGGCCGGGTCGCACCGGGCAATTCGATCGGCGCTATGGCGGTCAACGGCAATGTCGCGTTTCAGCCGGGCTCCGCTTTTATCGCGGAGCTCGGAGCTTCGGGCACGAGCGATCTTCTCGCCGTGGATGGCAGCGTATCGGTCGAAGGCGGAACGCTGGCGCTCGTGCCGGGCACCGGCTTCAGCCCCACGCTCGGCGCCCGCTACGTCGTGCTGACCGCAGCAGGAGGAATCGCCGGCAGCTTTGCGCTCGATCCGACCTATTTCGGCACGGCGGGCTCGGTCCTCCCCTTCCTCGCGCCCGATGTCGTTTCGGACGGGACGGCGATGGGGCTGACGCTGGTCCGCAGCCTTGTGCCGTTCACCGCCCTCGCGCGGACCCCCAACGAAATCGGCGCGGCGACCGGAGCCGCCGGCCTCGGAGATCGAACGCTGCTGAACCGCGCGCTGGTCGGCGTGACGCGGGATCAGGCGCCGGCCGCCTTCGACGCGCTGTCGGGCGAGGTCTATCCCTCCGCGCTGTCGGTGCTGCAAAGCGAGAGCCTGATCCTGCGGCGGGCGGTGCTCGATCGTGCGGCCGCGCCGCTGCGGGATCCCAAGCCCGGCGCGTTCGCAGGCGTTTCGCCCCCGGGCGTACCCGGCGATCCCGACGCCTTTTGGGCGCAAGGGTTCGGCGCATGGAGCCGGATCGACGGAAACGGCAATGCGGCCACCGTGTCGGGCGATACCGGCGGCGTCCTGGTCGGCTATGATCGCGGCTTCACGCTCGGCGAGGGCGACGTGCGGGCGGGCTTCGCCGCCGGCTATTCCGCCGGCTCCTATCAGGTCGATGCGCGGTCCTCGGGCTTTTCGACCGACACCGCCCATGTCGCGCTTTATGGCGGCGCGGCCGTCGGCGCGCTCGGCGTGCGCCTCGGCGGCGCCTATAGCTGGACCGATCTCGCCGCCAGCCGGACCGTCGCCTTTCCCGGATTTGCCGATGCCGTGACAGCCGACACGTCGGCTCGCACCGCTCAGGTGTTCGGGGAGATCGGCTATGCATTCGCCTTGGCCGGGCAGGCAGTTCCAGGGCAAAGGCCCGCAGCCTCCGGCACTGCGGGGCTGGAAGTGGAGCCGTTCGTCGGCCTCGCTTATGTCGATGTGGCAATGGACGGCTTCACCGAGACCGGCGGCGTGGCGGCGCTGACGGGGCGCGGATCACAGGCCGGCGTGACCTATTCCACCCTCGGCGCGCGGCTGAGCGCCCCGCTCGCCTTCGGCGTGGCGGCGGCACGGTTTCGCGGCACACTCGCCTGGCAGCACGCCTTCGGCGATACGGCGCCCGAGACCCTGATCGCCTTCGGAGCCGCCGCCACGTTGCCGTTTGCGATTTCCGGCGTTCCCGTCGCGGCCGACTCGGCGCTGGTGGAAGCGGGCCTCGACATCGCCTTCACCCCCGCGGCGACGCTTTCGGTTTTCTATGCCGGCCAGTTGGCGCAAGCTGAGACCAGCAATCTGGTCAAGGGGACTTTCTCCCTGCGGTTCTAAGCCGCGATCGGCGCGTTCGCACGCCGAGGCCCGCATACGCCCACCACCGAACGGAAGCGACATCATGCGCAAACGCACGGCCAAATTCTCGACCAAGGTTTCGGTCGCCAGTCTCCTCATCGGCCTGAGTCTCGCGAGCGGGGTCGGCGCGCAGACCACGCCGCATGCCGGGCATGGCGATGCCGGCTCCGGGCCGGCGGAGGCGCCTTCCACCCGAGCCTTCAAGGCCGCCGATGCCGCCATGATGACGGCCATGGCCGTGCCCTATACCGGCGATGCGGACGTCGATTTCCGCACTCACATGATCCCGCATCATCAAGGGGCGATCGACATGGCCAAGGTCGCTCTGGCCTACGCCACGGACCCGGGAACCAAGGAGATGGCTCTGAAGATCATCGCCGATCAGGAAAAGGAGATCGCCGAGATGCGGGCCTGGCTGGCCGCGCGCCAGAAGTAGCACGCAAGCCTTGGTGCGGACGGCGGGACTCGAACCCGCACGCCTAACGGCGCAAGATTTTAAGTCTCGTGCGTCTACCGATTCCGCCACGTCCGCTGCGGCGGCGACCTTAAGCGGGGGGCGGGGGGAGGGGAACCCCCCTGACGGCCGGGAGCGCCCGCCGCGCAGGCTTGTCCCCGGCCCGCCGCTTCAGGGCGTCGCGGGGCCAGGCGAGAGCGAGCGGGGCGCTTTGGCGGCGCGGGTGCGGTGGGAGAGGATCGCGCCGGTCATCAGGCCGCCGATCAGGCTCACATGCTCGACAGCGACGCGGAAATGCATCACGGCCTCGTCGCCGCTGGCCGCCCAGAAGGGATGGGCGAGCGGGATGGTGAGGACCAGGAACACGCCAAGCGCGCCATAGCCCAGCCAGGCCGCGACATTGGCGATGATCAGCACCGAACTGACCAGCAAAGTCGCGATCGTGAGAATGGCGAAGACGGCCGGCGGATTGAGCCCGACATGCGCCATCTCGGCGACCGCAGCGTCGAAATGGTTGAGCTTGTCGAGCCCGGCGCCCCAGAAGACGAAGGTCAGGACGATGCGGGCGAAGATCGCGAAGGCGCGCGAGTCGAGAAGACCGGCGATGAGGGATGGCGTCATGTCCGCCTCTTGTGCGTGAAAGCCTTGCTGTGACGCGGGGACGGCGCGCCGTCAAGGCCCGGCCGCCGCTTGTCGCCGCCCGTCAGACGATGAACAAGCCGTCGGCATTGGTGCCGATGCTGATGACGACGTCCTGGAAATCGTTGTCGCCGGTCGCGGTCGGCAGGTCCTCGAAGCCGATCCACAGGGCTTCGCCGCCGGGGGCGACGCCGGACAGGACTTGGGTGGCGTCGTCGGGATTGAGCGTCGCGAAGGAGTGGAAGATGTCGGTGCCGCCGAGAAAGCCACGGCTCGCACTGTAGAGGAGAGGAGAGAGGCCGGAATCGAGGTCCGCGGGGGTGATGCCGTCGGGGGCGAAGAAGGTGAGGTCGTCGGGCAGGTCGCCGAACAGCGTGAAGCCGTTCTGGATCAGGAAGAAGCCGACGCGCGCGCCGTCTTCGGGAATGCCGAGATCGACCTGCGTGCCCGGCGCCGCGGCATCAAGGGTGTTGTCGAAGGCGAGATGGACGTCGGAAATCGTGCCGTCCACCGTGATGCTGTAATAGCCGAGGATGTTGGCGAAGGCCGAGGTCGCCGAACTCAGCTCCATCGCATAGGTCACCGTGCCGTCGCCGGTCAGATAGGCCTGATTGGCGATCCCGTTGATGGCCGCGAGATCGACCGAGACCGCTTCTGAGAGGGTCGGCAGATAGGTCACGAACGACATCTGGGTGTGCGCGTCGGGGCCGGTACCGCGCGCCGCCGCCATGATGTCGCCGCCGCTGAAATCGCCGTTGAGCACGAGCGTGGTTCCGCCGATCTCGATCGTCGCCACCTCCGGCGTCGCTGCGAACAAGATGTTCGCACGCCCGACGAGGGCGTCGGCAATCTGGAGCGTGCTGGTCAAGGTGAAGCTGGTGACGACGTCGCCGTCGAGATCGGCGAGCAGGTCGCGCAGCGTGTCGTCGCCGGTGCCGAAATCGATGAGATCCGCGCCCGCGCCGCCGCTGATGACGTCGTCCCCGGCTCCGCCGAAGATCGTGTCGGCGCCGGCATTGGCGATGAGGAGGTTGCCGAGGTCGTTGCCGGTTATGGTGTCGTTGCCGCTGCCGGTGATCAGATTGCTGATCATGGACCGGGCGTCGCCCTCATAAAGCAGGGCATTATAGATGTTGCCCTGCGCCCGGTAGGCGAGAGTGCCTTGGGGGGCGGCATTGTTGAGGTCGGCGAGCTGGGCGTAGGAGAAGGTCAGCCAATAGCCCGGCCGAAGGTCGTTCACCTGATCGTCGCCGAAGGCGCTCAGATCGTAGGTCGTCAGCGCGCCCTGGGTCCAGACGGTGGAGAAGATCTTGCCGGTGGCCGAGGGTCCGGTGAAGGCGGCGGGCACGCCGTTGATGGATTGCTGGCCGGTCGCCGGGTCCCAGGTGTAAACCGCCTCGGTTCCGACTTTGCTGAAATCGGCACCGTAATAGGCCTGCAGCGCCGCGATATCGAACATCATGTAGCTCTGCGGCGCGGACCCGACCCAGGCCTCCGTCGCGCCGCCCGTGTCGGCACCGAAATAGCTCGCATAGGTCATGACCGAGAATTCGTTGTCGTTGAATTCCGGCGCGAGCGTGCCGTTATAGTCGGGATCGTGGCCGTGCTTCAGGCCGAAGGCATGCCCCATTTCATGGATGATCGTGTTGAAATGGTCGGTGCCGAAATAGCTGGCGGGCACATTGCCGTTGCCGCCGAGAAAGGTGTCGCCGGACATGCGGCTGTCGGTCGGGGCATAGGCGGCGCTGTTGGCCGGAAAATTCGATTCCGATCCGGTGTCGCTGTAGCGCGCGAAACGGAAGGCGGCATCGGCCGGTAGCGCCGAGTCGACCTCGCTGAAGGTCAGCGACGTGTAGGACGAGACCAGCCCGAACGCGCTGCGCACCGCGTCCTTCTGCTCCTCGGTGACCGGCGCGAAGGTGCTCACCAACGCCGGATCAGGATATCCGCCCTCGACACTGGTGTAATCGGTGGCCGAAGTGGCGAAGGCGAAGGGGATGACGCTCGCCGCCTCGGACCCGCCGAACACGGTGGTCCAGCGATTGTCCATCATCACGGAGCGGGTATTCGGGTCGAGGCCGGAGGAATCGAACGGCCCGCCATACAGGCCGCCTTTGGGGGTGGAATAGACCGCACCGCCGGAGGGTGCCGGCGTGTCGTCGACGTCGCTCATGGATGGTCCAGCTCCGCAACCGCCTGACATCGGCGTTGAATTCCACTCAAGACGGGAAAATTCCCCGCGCCGCAAGCAGTGTCAATGTGTGGGGGCGTGTGGAGGGCGAAAACAGACCGGCTGTGCCATATATGTAGAATCTATAGCTTGAGTATAAATGCTCTCTGGGTCCGGAAGTATTTTTTAGAGTGTTGAGATCGCTGATTGAAGGATCTCTCGGATCCGGGTTTTGACGCGAAGTCGGCAGGTATCCTGTGCGGGTCTACGTAATCCGGCCCGGCGCGGCTGCGCACTCCGGTCTCAGACCGGCAGCCGCAGCGTCGCGCGTAAGCCGCCCATCGGGCTTTCGGAGAGCAGGATGTCGCCGCCATGGGCGCGCGCTATGTCGCGGGCGATGGACAAGCCGAGGCCCGTGCCGCCGGCA
Source organism: Aquabacter spiritensis (assembly GCF_004346185.1). Taxonomy (GTDB): domain Bacteria; phylum Pseudomonadota; class Alphaproteobacteria; order Rhizobiales; family Xanthobacteraceae; genus Aquabacter; species Aquabacter spiritensis. Next base: position 114,439 of record NZ_SMAI01000010.1, read on the forward strand.
TCCTGGTTGCGCGCATCGTCGAGCCGCAGGAAGGGGCGGAACACCTCCTCGCGCATGTCGGGGGGAATTCCCGGCCCGTCATCGTCCACCGACACGAGCAGCCAGCGGGCATCGCGGGTCCCGATGATTTCGAGCGCACGGGCATAGCGCACGGCATTGCTGACCAGATTGCCGAGGCAGCGGCGCAGCGCATCCGACTTCACCTGAACCAGCGGCGGCCCCATGAAGCTCGCCGTCGCCGCGGCGCCGGAGCGTTCGGCATTGGCGCGAAGATCCTCGATCACCTGCGCCATGTCGGTGAGGGCGGCCTGCTCGCCGGGATCGCCGCGGGCGAAGGCGAGATAGGCTTCGAGCATGCCCTGCAATTCGTCCACGTCCTTGCGCAGGGCGTCGACTTCGGGCCCCTCCGGCAGGAAGGCGAGCTCCAGCCTGAAGCGGGTGAGGATGGTGCGCATGTCGTGGGAGACGCCCGCGAGCATGGTCGTGCGCTGCTCGATCTGCCGCTCGATCCGCCGCTTCATCTCAAGGAAGGCGACGGCCGCGCGCCGCACCTCGCGGGCCCCACGGGGACGGAAATTCTCGACGTCGCGGCCCTTGCCGAACGCTTCGGCCGCGTCGGCGAGATTCTCGATCGGCCGGATCTGGTTGCGCAGGAACAGGATGGCGACGGTGAGCAGGACCAGAGACGTGCCCACCATCCAGAGCAGGAAGATGTGCGAATTGGAGGCATAAGCGGAGTTGCGCGGAGCGAAGATGCGCAGCACCGCGTCGGACAGCTGGACCCGCACCTCGATGAGGTCGGAGCGGCCGACCGTGTCGATCCAGAACGGCTGCTTCACCCGCTCACCGATTTCCCCGGAAAGGAAGGTGTCGAGGATCGAGAAGAAGGGGCGCGATCCCGGTGCGGGCAGGGGACCCGGCGGCAGCACGTCGACCGCGAGATCGAGGTCCTGCCAGGCGATGCGCCGCAGCGCGGCCGCCTCCTTCTCCTGCGGCAAGACGGTGTAGAGCGACACCACCGCCCCGATGTCCCGGCTGATCGCCGCAGAAAGCCGGCGCGTCACCATATTGTAGTGGCGCTCCATGAAGACGAAGGCGACCACCGACTGAAGCAGCACCATCGGGACGACGATGATCAGCAGCGAGCGGGGATAGAGGCCCTTCGGGGTGATGCGGTTGAACCAGGCGCCGATCCGGCCGTTGAGGTCGACGAGGCGCGCCCCGAAGCTGCGCAGGCCGGCAAGGCTATGCGGCATGGTCACGGCGTCACCACCAGCCGGTAGCCGATCCCGCGCACGGTCTGGACATAAATGGGATTGGCCGGATCGCGCTCGATCTTGCGACGCAGGCGGTTGACCTGGACGTCCACCGCCCGCTCGCTGGCAGTGCCGTTGCCGGCGAGGGCCAAGCGGGGGACGGTGTCGCCCGGCGCCTCGGCGAGCGCGCGCAGCATGTCGCGCTCGCGCTCGGTGATGCGCACCGGGTCGCCGTTGCGCAGCAGCTCGCCGCGGCCGAGATGGAACAGGAATTCGCCGAACCGCACCTCTTCGATCGCCTTTTGCGCCGCCGGCTGGGCACGCTTCAGGATCGAGGCGACGCGCAGCAGCAGTTCGCGCGGCTCGAACGGCTTGCCGAGATAATCGTCGGCGCCGACTTCGAGCCCGGCAATGCGGTCCTCCGCCTCCGAGCGCGCGGTCAGCATTAGTATAGGCACCCCGGAGGTCCGCCGCAGCGCGCGGGCGAGGTCGAGCCCGCTTTCGCCGGGCATCATGACGTCGAGTACCAGGAGGTCGAACGACAGGCCGTCGAGCCGCCCGCGCGCTTCGGCCGCCGAGGCGGCCGTGGTAACGCGGTAGCCGTGCTCGGTGAGGAAGCGCGAGAGGAGCGAGCGGATTCGGTTGTCGTCGTCGACGACCAGGAGATGCGGCGCATCGTCGGCGAGAGGCGGGGCGGGGAGGGGCGCGGTCATTGGTCGGACTTCACGGGTTCAGCGGCTGCGCCGGTCGCGTTCGGCACGCTGGATCAGCCGCTCCACGCCGGCGCGATCCTCGGCGTCGATCATGGCGACAAGAAAGCGGCGCGCGGCCTCGCGCGCGCCGGCGCCGCACTCATCCAGGGCGCCTGCGATCCGCCGGCTCTGGAGGGCGACGAATTCATGCGCCAGGGCCTCGCCCCTGGGGGTGGGATAGAGCAGCCGCTGGCGCCGGTCGGACGGGCCAGCCCGGCTCTCGATGAAGCCCTGGTCAACCAGCTCCCGCAGCACTCGCCCGAGGCTCTGTTTGGTGATGCGCAGGATGTCGAGCAGATCGGTCACGCGCATGCCGGGGTGGCGGTTGACGAAATGCAGCACCCGATGGTGCGCCCGCCCGAATCCGAGCGGCGCCAGAATCTCGTCGGGATCGGCGACGAAATCGCGATAGGCGAAGAAGAAAAGTTCGATCAGTTCGACCAAAGGGGCGTCGGCCGACGCCGGGCGGGGCCCGGCCGGCTCGGGACGCAGCGTCGTCAAGGAAGGATTTACGTCAGCCATGTTGACTTTTTTCGGTCCGATCGTTACTCACATGGCCGTTGGCGCGAAAGGATCGGTCTCCGGGAGCCTATCGGGAGTTCGATCGTTGCGCGGCAGCGGGCTGTGCGTCATATCTCAGCCGTGAACCTATTCCGTAGCGGGCGCGACTGCAAAGGTGCGGTCGTCGTGGGGGACCAAGGGCCGCCTTGAAGACGGTCCCGAGAGGAGCGAAGACCATGAGTGGAGAGCCCTTCGACAAACGAGACGGCTGGATCTGGTACGACGGCGCATTGGTGCCGTGGCAGGATGCCAAGCTGCACGTGCTCTCCCACGGCCTGCATTATGCAAGCTGCGTGTTCGAAGGCGAGCGCGCCTATGGCGGCGAGATCTTCAAGTCCACCGCCCATTCCGAACGCCTGCGCTATTCCGCGGAACTGCTGGACTTCACCATCCCTTATTCGATCCAGGAGATCGACGCGGCCAAACGCCTGACCCTGGAGAAGAACGGCCTCGTCAACGCCTATGTGCGCCCGGTCGCGTGGCGCGGCAGCGAGATGATGGGCGTCTCCGCTCAGTCGAACCAGATCCATCTGGCGATCGGCGTGTGGGAATGGCCGAGCTATTTCGATCCCGCGCAGCGGCTGAAGGGCCTGCGGCTCGACCTCGCCGAATTCCGCCGGCCCGATCCCGCGACCATTCCGTGCAAGGCCAAGGCGGCGGGTCTCTACATGATCTGCACCATCTCCAAGCACAAGGCGGAACGCCGCGGCTATGCCGATGCGCTGATGCTCGACTATCGCGGCCTCGTCGCCGAATGCACGGGCGCCAACATCTTCTTCGTCAGGGATGGCGTGATCCATACCCCGACTCCCGACTGCTTCCTCGACGGCATCACCCGCCGCACGGTGATCGAGCTGGCGCGGCGCCACGGCATTGAGGTGGTGGAGCGGCAGATCCGGCCCGAGGAATTGTCCGACTTCTCGGAATGCTTCATTTCCGGCACCGCGGCCGAAGTCACCCCGGTCGGGGAAATCGCCGACTGGCGCTTCGCGCCGACCGGCATCACCCATCAGCTGATGGATGCCTACAGCCAGGAAGTGCAGCCCAAGAAGGCCGCGGCCTGACCGCGACGGGCCTCTCACCGGGCTGCGCCCGGCGACGGAGAGCCCCCTGCAGAGCCGGCGCTCGAGGCCTTGTGGTCTCGGAGCCGGCTTTGTTCAATTCGGCTCCCGCAGATGCCAGTCCGTGGCCACCTGGTAGAGATGGCCGACCTTCAGAAGGCTGGGCTCGGCGAGCGGGCGGCCGATGAGCTGGAACGATGTCGGCAGGCCGTTTCCGGTCACGCTGCACGGGATGTTGATCGCGGGAAGCCCGAGATAAGGCACCACCTTGGTGTCGCGGGCCGGCGCGACCACCGTGTCAAGATGGTCCTCTCCCCCGCTTCGCTATGGTCGCGGAAATCCGGGGCGCCGGAATTCCGTGAGCGGTGGGCATGAGAAGGTTGACCTTCGAAAACGCCGCAGCTGCGAACGAACGACATTGTTTCGGACGCTGACGAGTATTCGGTCGGTGTTCGTCACAATGGCGGTCGATGATAAAGCATGGGGCGACCTTCACCTGCGATGCAGGCGCCTTCCCCTTACCTGCACAGCCGGCGCATCTTTTCAACGTCGTCGGCGCCCGCCGGATTGTAGATCATCAGCTTGAGGTCCGGCCGGCCGTCGATCGCGAAGGATGAAAATTCGAAGGTGATCTCTCCCACCGCCGCATGGCGGATGGTCTTTGCGCCTTCCCCGGTCGTCCGCACGTCGATCTCCGCCCACATGCGCGTGAAGGCCGCGCTTTGGCCGGCGAGTTCGGCGATCAGGCCGGCCGCCCGCGCGTTCTCGCCGATGCGCGCGGTCTCCGCGCGAAAGGTCGCGACCAGAAACCGCGCCACGGCCTCCCAATCGCTTTGGGCGGCGCGCGTCGCTGGATCGAGAAACATCCGCCGCAGGATGTTCCGCTCCTCCGGTGCCAGCGCTTCGTAATCCGTGAGGGCGAGCCGCGCGGCGCGGTTCCAGCCGACAATGTCCCAAGTCGCGGTGGCGATGGTCGCGGGGATTGTCGGCATGGCGTCGAGAAGGCGCTGCAACCGCCCCGAGATTCCCGCGCGCGGCGTGGTGCGCGCCTTCGGCGGATGGCCGAGGCCGACCAGGAACAGATGCTCCCGTTCAGCTTCCGTCATCATGAGCGCGTCGGCGAGGCTGTCGAGCACGCGCGGCGACGGCGCGCCCCCGCGTCCCTGTTCCAGCCACGTATACCATGTCGTGCTGATACCGGCCCGCTGGGCCACTTCCTCGCGCCGCAGGCCCGGCGTCCGGCGCCGTCCCGCGAAACCGAGCGCGGCGGCATCGAGCCGCTGCCGCCGGTCCTTCAGGAACGCTCCGAGGCGCTGGCCGTCGTCTCCCCCATCCTGACTGTTGGTCATGATACCGGTATAACGTCTCATCTTTAATTAGATCGAAGGTGACCGATAGTCTCCGCATGGGCAAGACGGAGAACGGTCATGAAAGTGTTTGTCACCGGCGCGACGGGATTTGTCGGAACGGCCGTGACCCGGGATCTTCTCGCCCATGGGCACCACGTCCTGGGACTGGCCCGATCGGAGCGCAGCGCGGATCACCTGGCAAGAATGGGCGCGCAGGCCCTTCGCGGCGATCTCGAGGCGCCGGAAACGCTGCGCCGGGGTGCGGAATTGTCCGATGCGATCGTGCATACCGGTTTCATCCACGACTTCTCCCGCTTCGCCGCAGCCTGTGCGGTCGACCGATGCGCCATCGAGGCCCTCGGCGCCGCGATCGAAGGCACGAAGAAGCCCCTCGTCGTCACGGCGGGCGTCGCGCATCTCGATGCGGCCGGACCCGTCGCCGTCGAGACGGATCCGGGCCTCCCGCCGTCGGACAGGTATCCCCGCGCATCCGAGGCGGCGGCGCGGGCGCTCCGGGACCGCGGAATCGCGGCGAGTCTTCTGCGCCTGCCGCCGTCCGTCCACGGCAGGGGGGATCACGGTTTCGTCCCGATGCTGATCGACATGGCCCGGCAAAAGGGTCGATCGGCCTATATCGGTGACGGCGGCAATGCCTGGCCGGCGGTGCACGTGAACGACGCCGCCCGCGCTTTCCGGCACGTTGTCGCGCGGGGTGCGGACGCCGGAACCTTCCACGCGGTGGCCGAACAGGGCGTACCCTTCCGCCGGATCGCGGAAGCCATTGCGCGTGGCCTCGATCTGCCTTGCGTGTCGCTGTCCGACACGGAGGCCCGCGATCATTTCGGCTGGTTCTTCGGCTTCGCGTCCCTCGATCAGCCGACCTCCAGCGCTCGGACCCGGGCCACGCTCGGCTGGGCGCCCAGCGGTCCGGATCTTCTGAGCGACATCCGGGAGGCCGGCTATTTTTCGCCGGAGCGGGCGGATGCCGAAACACCGTAGTCGGACGTATGGCGTGCTAGGCAAGGCCCGGCGGCGAATTGAACGGGCGCGGGTCGCCACCGCGGGGGGATTGGCGACCCGCCGGATCAGGGAACGGGGGCGGTGTTCCCTGGTCCGATCTCGACCGGCGCGCTTCGACGGGGTTTCAGCGACGTCGAAGCACGCCGGCAACCCGCCGATCGGCGACCAGCAAGGCGATGGCGCTCAGGATGCTGGCGACGGGCACGATCAGCAGACCGAGCGCAAGGCCGCCGGGAATCTGCGCCGCGCGCGCCGCGTCGCTGATCATGCCGACGATCAAAGGTCCGAAGGCCGGGCCGAGGAGGCCGGAACCGATCATGACGAGGCTCGACGCCATCGCTTCCTTGCCGGTGCCGGCCACCAGATGCGCGGTGCCGAAGCCCCAGGGCAGCAAGAAGGCGAAGGACAGCATGCTTGGCACGAGCAGCATCACCGTCAACCATCCCATCGGGGCGAACAGAGCGCCGGTCGTCGTCACGCTGGCGACCAGGAAGACGAGGCCGGGCGGTCCGAGCAGGCGGCCGGTCCCGGATTGAACGGCGCGATCGAACATGCGCCCGCCGAGCAGCGTCCCGACGATGCCCATCAGGCCCTGCAGGAGGCCGAATGCCAATCCCGCTTCACCGGCGCTGAACCCATGGGTGCGAATGAGAAACGGCACCGCGAAGGCGTAGAATGGCGCTGCGGCGAAGCTGCTGGCGACCGCGCCGATGAACAGCCAGCGGAACGCCGGGGTGGCCAGAAGCTCCGCGCTCGACCGCAGAAACGAGTCGCTGCCGGCCGTGGGCCGTTTCAGCGGCGCGGTCGGTCCGATGACGAATATCGCCAACAGGCCGAGCACACCCCCGATGAGTCCCGCACCGATCAGCGCCGTGCGCCAGCCCAGTGCGTCGCTGATCGCGCCGCCGGCGGCAAATCCCGTCATGGTGCCGAGCGGGATGCCCATGGCAAAAAGTCCGATGGCGAGGCCGCGGCGCTCGGGTCTGATCTTTCGCGCGATAATGGCATGGGCCGAGGGGAGTCCGCCCGCCTCGCCGAACGCGACGCCGAACCGCGTGAAGGCCAGAACCAGGAAACTCGCGGCGAGGCCGCCTAGCGCCGTCATCGCGCTCCAGCCGAGAATGCACGCCGCAAGGACCAGCCGGGGCGAGCCGCGATCGGCGGCGCGGGCGAGCGGCAGGGACAGCAGCGTGTAGCAGACGGCGAACGCGACCCCCGTGAGCAGACCGATCTGCGTGTCGCTGAGTGAAAGCTCTGACTTTATCGCTTCGGCCATCACGAATGGCAATATTCGATCGACCTGCGAGATCGCACTCACCAAGAAAAGGACGAACAGGATGGCGAAAACATGCCATCCCTCCGCATATTCATTTTTTGATGTTGGGGTCGCATAAGGTTTCGCGATGGGAGCGTCTCTTGATTCAGCGGAAATATCTGCCATTCTATGCTGGCTCCTCACCGTGGTTGGCGCCATCAAGGTAGAAGGAGAGCCCCATGATCCGAATGCCCGATACCCCAATAAATTTGCCTAATTCTACAAATGACGCTAGGTCATCGGCCGAAGGCTGCCCGGTGCGTCGGCCTGGGCATCAGGCGGAGGGTCGCGTGTCGTCGGCGCTACTTGCAGCGGTCACCGATCACATCGAGGGACAGGGTGGCGGCCAGGGCCTGTTTCCGACACGGATCGACGCCGTTCACATCCTCCGCTCCTTCCAGGCCCGGTTGCCGATGCGCCAGATCTACCGGCCGTCGCTCTGCGTCGTGCTTCAGGGGGCGAAGGAAATCCTGTTCGGGGAGTCCACGCTTCGCTACGGCACGATGGAGTGTTTGGCCGTCGGCATGGCGCTGCCGGCGACCGGGCGGATCGTCGAGGCAAGCCCGGAGGCGCCCTATATCGGCGTCACCATCGAACTCGATGTGGCGATGCTGCGCGACGTGCTGCAACAGCTCGATACGCCGCCGAACCCGCCCGTCAGCCCGGGTCCCTGCCTGTTCGTGAGCCGGGTCGACGACCCCTTGGCCGATTGCGTCCTGCGCCTGCTCCGGATGTCCCAGACGCCGAACGCGATAGCGATCCTCTCTCCGTCGGTTATGCGCGAGATCTGCTACTGGCTGCTGACCAGCCCCGGTGGCGGCGAGCTCTGCAAGCTGGCTTTGCCGGACTCGAATGTCGAGCGGGTCGCCAAAGCCATCACTCTGCTGCACGCCAACTTCGCCCAGACACTGCGCGTGGAGCAAATGGCCGAGGCGGCGCGCATGAGCCCCTCTTCGTTCCATCAGCACTTCAAGGCGCTGACCTCGATGACGCCGCTTCAGTTTCAAAAACAGCTGCGTCTTCTCGAGGCGCGGCGCTTGATGCTGGCGGCCGCCGCCAGCGTGGCGGAGGCGGCCTATCAGGTCGGCTATGAGAGCGCCTCGCAATTCAGCCGGGAATATTCACGCATGTTCGGCGCCGCCCCGAAGCGCGACGTGATGAACCTGCATCGCCAGTACAGCGAATATATGAGCCGGAAGGTTCTGAGCGCTTAGAATCCGGCCCTGAGGAACCGACATGATCGCTCGATCCGTCGCGCGCGCATCCTGCGGTGGGCGCGCCGTCGGGAAGGTCCGGATCACGCGGATGCGCCTTGGAGGAACAGGCAAGTTTTATCCGGAAATCGGCATCGCCGTCAGCGCCCGACGCTCTAGCTTGAATGTCGCAAGCGAGGGAGACACGGCGTGGCACCGGCACCGGACACTGGAGATCAACGACCTCGCGGGAGCGCGGCGGTTTCACGGCGCACGGTCCTTCAGGCGTCCGCCCTCGGCATCTCGGCCGGACTGTTTGCGGGGGTCTGTGCGGCGCCGGCGCACGCGGCCGCTGCGGACGTACCCGAACGGACCGCGTCCACCATCCCGCCCCAGGCCGGCCGCCGGGTGCTCGTGACGGGCGGCAATGGCCACCCTCAGGATGACCGCAGCGGCTTGGGCTATCAGGATGCCCTGGCTCTGGCCCGCGCGGGCGCAGATGTGACCATCGCGTCGCGCAATGCGGCGCGGGGGCAGGAGGCCGTGCGGGCCATCCGCGCGGAAGTTCCCGGCGCCGCCGTGCGGTTCGAGACCTTGGATCTTGCGGATCAGACTTCGGTCCGCGCGTTCGCCGCCCGCATGCGCGCGTCCGGCCAAGGTTTGGACGTCCTGATCAACAATGCCGGCGTGATGGGCCGCGCCCGTCGCGAAGTGAGCGTCGACGGCTTCGAGCGGGTGCTCGCGACGAACACGCTCGGTCATTTTACGCTGACCGCTCTTCTGCTGCCGCTGTTGAAGAAGGCGCGCGACCCCCGGATCGTCTGGGTGGGAAGCCTGCGGACGTCCGACGCCCTTCCGTTCGACGATCTCCAGCTGGCGCGGAGCTACGCCTATACGGCCGCCTACGACAACAGCAAGCTCGCCAATCTCATGCTGGCCATCGAACTCGATCGACGAAGCACGGCCCGCGGCTGGGGCGTGTCCAGCCTCGCCGCGCATCCCGGCGTCGCGCGAACCAATCTCATCCCGGACGGTCCCGGCCTCGACAGTGCCGAAGGCTGGCGGTTCAGGTTCCTCCCCTTCTTCTTCCAGCCTGCGGCGCAGGGCGCCCTCCCGACGCTTTATGCGGCGACGGATCCGAAAGCCGTCTCCGGCGGGTATTACGGCCCGACCGGGTTGCTCGGATTGCGCGGTCCGCCGGGCGTGGCGATTCCCCCCGCCGCCGCTCGCGATCCGCGCGCGGCCGAGAGATTGTGGGCCGCCCTGGAGCGCCTGACCCAGGTGACGTTCGAATAGGGCAGTCCGCTCGAACGGCATCGCCGTCTGATTTTTAATATAATATAATCAATGACTTATAGGATTTTTACCGATCGTGTCATGCGACATGACCGGGTCAGGCTCTCGCCGCCCAACTGGAGACGATCATGACGCAGTGGACAGCCGACCTTATCCCCTCGCAGCGCGGCCGCTCGGCCGTCGTCACCGGGACCGGGGGGCTCGGATATGAGGATACGCTGGCCCTGGCGCGCGCCGGCGCAAACGTGGTGATTGCGGGGCGCAATCCCCGGAAGGGAGCCGAAGCGGTGGCCGCGATCGCGCAAGCCGTCCCCGGCGCGCAGGTCCGGTTCGGCGCGGTGGACCTCGCCGACCTCGCCTCCATCGCCGCCTTCGCCGAGCGTCTCGCGCAAGAGCAGGATCGCCTCGACATTCTGATCAACAATGCCGGCGTCATGACGCCGCCGAAGCGCCAGGAAACCCGCGACGGTTTCGAGCTGCAGTTCGGCACAAATTATCTCGGCCATTTCGCGCTCACCGCGCATCTGCTGCCGCTGCTGAAGAAGGGGCGCGATCCGCGTGTCGTGAATGTGGGGAGCGTGGCCGCGCGCGGCGGTGCCATCCATTTCGACGACCTTCAGGCCGAGCGGAGCTACAAGCCGTTCCCGGTCTATTGCCAGTCGAAACTGGCTTGCATCATGTTCGCCTTCGAGTTCAGCCGCCGCAGCAAGGCGGCGGGCTGGGGGGTCGCCGGCATCGCGGCGCATCCCGGCGTTACGCGCACCGATCTCATCGCAAACGGAGCGGGATGGTCGAGCTGGCCCGGGCGGGCGCGACGCTATTTGCCGTTCCTTTACCAGCCGGTATGGCAAGGCGCCTTGCCGACGCTGTTCGCCGCGACCGATCCGGCTGCGCGGGACGGTGCCCATTACGGACCCGACCGGCTCTGGGGAACGCGCGGCTACCCGACCGAGGAAGCGCCGCCCCCGCAGGCGCTGGACACCGCGGTGGCGATCCGCCTCTGGGAGACGTCCGAACACCTGGCCCATGTGCGGTTCGGGTAGGGCTGCGAGGTCCCGACCGCTCTCAGGCGCTGGTCGTGCCGCCGCCGGCCCGCTCGGGCCGATACCGCACGTGGTCGATGAGGGCGCGCAGCTTGGGGGCCAGATTCCGGCGGTTTGCGAAATACAGGAAAAATCCCTGGAATGGCGGCAGATAGTCCTCCATCAGCGGCACCAGCTCTCCCCGTGCGATAAAGGGCCTGAAGGTCTCCTCCATGCCGAAGGTGAGGCCACCCCCGGCACAGGCGGTCCGGACCATGATCCACATGTCGTTTGTCGTGATCCTGGGGTCGACCGCCACGTCGAAGGCGCGCCCGTCCGCCTCGAATTCCCAACGATAGGGCGCAACGTCCGGGGCGGGACGCCAGCCGATGCAGCAATGCCGCGACAGCTCCGAAGGGTGCGACGGCGTTCCGAAGCGCGCGAGGTAAGACGGCGCGGCGACGACGAGTTGACGCTGGTCGCCGGAGACCGGCACCGAGATCATGTCCTGCGCGATCACTTCGCCCAGCCGAACGCCCGCATCGAAGCCGCCCGCGACGATGTCGAATTCTTCATCCGTCACGGTGACGTCGACCTGCACGCCGGGATAAGCGTGCGCGAAGCTCGCCAGAAGCGGCCCCGAGATGAAGCGCTCGGCGATCGAGGACACGGCGAGGCGCAGCAGCCCCGTCGGCTGCCCGTCCCGATCCTGCGCGCTGCCCAAGGCCAGTTCGACTTCCGCGATGGCGGGTGCGACGCGCGCGTGCAGATGCAGGCCCGCCTCCGTCAGGCTGACGCTGCGCGTCGTCCGCTGAACCAGGGCGACGCCCATCCGGTCTTCCATGCGCCGGATGGCTTGGCTCACCGCCGACCGGGTCACGCCCAGCCGGTCGGCCGCACCGCGGAAGCTCTTCGCTTCGGCGACGGCGAGGAAGACGGATACGAGGTTCAGGTCGACGGTCATCGGGCTTCGCAATTCAACAATCCGGCTATTGTTCGGAGAAATGGATGCGGCTCAAATTGGTTCTGTTTCTAGTCGATAAAATACTTCTGAGTTGGATACATCAACGTCAATGACCTGCCGAGGTCTTCGTCGACACGTCATTTCTGCACCCGGGACGAGGGGCGTAGGCTCCGAGAGGGGCGGCCGGGCGGATCGCTGGATAGGCCGCCCGTGTCCCGGGGCCTGCCCGCCGCTCCGTCAAGCGCCGGACGGCGGTTCAACGCCGCGTCCCCCTTGCAATCGCGGCCGGTCCCCGCCATTTCGACGCTCGCACGCCAACGGAGACGTTCACGCTCGCCATGACCACCGAAAGCGCCGCCCCCGAATCCCAAGCCCCCGAATCCCAAGCCCCCGAATCCCGCTCCGAAGCCTCCGCTCCGAAGACCCACGCGTTCGAGGCCGACGTGGCCAAGCTGCTGCACCTGATGGTGCATTCGGTCTATTCGGACAAGGACGTGTTCCTGCGCGAACTGATCTCGAATGCGGCCGACGCCTGCGAGAAGCTGCGCTACGAGGCGATCGCCGATCCCGCTTTGCTCGCAGTGGATCCCCAGCCGCGCATCACCCTGACGCTCGACGCCGCGCAAAACCGGCTGAGCGTCGAGGACAATGGCATCGGCATGAGCGCGGACGAACTCGCCGAGGCGCTCGGCACCATCGCCCGCTCCGGCACCCGCGCCTTTATGGACCGGGTCGCGGCGGCGAGCGGCGAGGGCGCGCAACTGATCGGCCAGTTCGGCGTCGGTTTCTATTCGGCCTTCATGGTCGCGGGCCGGGTCGAAGTGGTGTCGCGGCGCGCGGGATCGGCCGCGGCGGCGCGCTGGTCGTCCGACGGGCAGGGCACCTACGAGATCGATGCGGTCGATCTTGACGCCGCGCCCGCCCGCGGGACCCGAGTCGTGCTCCATCTCCTCCCCGATGCGGCGCGCTATGCCGAGCGCGGCGTCGTCGAGCGGATCGTGCGCACCCAGTCCGGCCATGTGCCGGTGCCGATCGTGCTGCGCGAAACGCCGGAGGCCGAGCCGGAGGAGATCGCGGACGGCGCGGCCTTGTGGACCCGCCCCAAAGCGGAGATCGACGCCGACGCTTATACCGATTTCTATCACGGCCTGTCCGGCCAGTTCGACACGCCGGCCCTCACGCTGCACTACCGCGCCGAGGGACGGCAGGAATACAGCGTGCTCGCCTTCGTGCCCGGCATGAAGCCGTTCGATTTGCTCGACACGGGCCGAGACGGGCGGATGAAACTCTATGTCCGCCGGGTCTTCATCACCGACGACGCCGATCTGCTGCCGGCCTACCTGCGCTTCGTGCGCGGCCTGGTCGATTCCGCCGATCTCCCGCTCAACGTTTCGCGCGAGATGATCCAGGAAAGCCCCATGCTGGGCGCAATCCGCAAGGGCGTCACCGGCCGGGTGCTGGGCGAACTCGAGAAGTTGGCCGGGGCCGATGCACCCGCTTATGAGGCGGTCTGGGAGAATTTCGGTCCGGTCCTCAAGGAAGGCCTGTACGAGGACCGCGAGCGCCGGGAGAGCCTGCTCGGCCTCGCCCGCTTCCGGACCACGGCCTCGGGCGGCGGCTGGCGCGGGCTGAAGGACTATGTCGCCGACCTGAAGGAAAACCAGACCGCGATCTATTACGCGCTCGGCAGCGATCTCGAGCGGATCGCCGCCTCGCCTCAGATCGAAGGGTTCCGGGCCCGTGGCGTCGAGGTCCTGCTTCTGCCGGACCATGTGGACAGCTTCTGGGTCATGTCGGGGCTTGACTACCAGGGCAAGCCGTTCAAGTCCGTGACCCAGGGCGCCGCCGATCTCGGCCTGATCCCGCTGCCCGAGGGCGATGCCGCTGCCCCCGGCGCCGCGGCGAGCGCGGAGGTGACGGACTTCATCGAGTTCCTGAAGACCGAACTCGGTGCTTCGGTCGCCGATGTCCGCGCCTCGGACCGGCTCACCGAGAGCCCGGTCTGCCTGGTCGCGCCCGATCGCGGCATGGATCGCCAATTGGAGAAGATCCTGGCCGGCGCCGGCCGCCTGCCGCAGCGCGAGAAGCCGGTCCTGGAGATCAATCCCACCCACGACCTCGTGGTGCGGCTCGCCGGGCTCGGCGCGGAGGAGGCGGCGCTGCGCGCGGACGCCGCCTATCTGCTGCTGGACGAGGCCCGCATCCTCGATGCCGAGCCGCTGGAGGATCCGCGCGCCTTCTCCGCACGCCTCGCGCGCCTTCTCACCCGCGCGCTGGGTCCCGGCGGCGCCTGAGGGGCCGCCGTGAGGTCCGCGCCCGCCGGGCAGCGCGGACCTCACGCACGGTGCGAAAGTCACACCCGCCGCGGTGCGGGGCAGTGATACCGTTGCGCAGCGCTTTTCACAGGGCGCGCAAGAAATGTCATGCGCGGCGCTTTCTCACCCGCGCCGGGATCTGCTAAGGCCGAGGTCCCCGTCCGCGGAGCCGATGCTGCCGGACGCCTTGAGCTCGGGATCAGGAGAGGGGCCGTGTCGGACCAACCATCTCACCACGCGCACGACCATTCCGACGGCGCGGGCTGCCGCGACATTTCCCATCTCGTCGACGGCGTACGCCGCTTCCGGGCGCGCTTCTACGAAGAGGCACCGTCTTTGATGCGCCGCCTCGTGGACAAGGGCCAGGCGCCCGCCACTTTGATGATTTCGTGCTCGGATTCCCGCGTCGATCCGGCGATCCTTTCGGGTGCGAAGCCGGGCGAACTGTTCGTCGTGCGCAATGTCGCCAATCTCGTCCCGGCCTATCGCCCGGACGACGGACTGCACGGCACCGGCGCGGCGATCGAATATGCCGTCCGCGACCTGAAGGTCGACCACATCATCGTGCTCGGCCACGCCCATTGCGGGGGCATCAAGGCGATGCTCTCGACCGCCGGCGGCGAGCGCCCGCCGCGCGAATTCGTCGGCCCCTGGGTCGAGATGGCGCTGGATGCGAGCCGGCTCTATGTCACCGACGAGGGCGCCGAAGGCGGCAAGCGGGCAATGCCGCTCGACCGGCTGAAAGAGGTGCCGTTCCTCGCCGAGCGCGCCGCCATTCTCGGCTCGCTGGACAATCTCATGACCTATCCCTGGGTGCGCGAGCGCGTCGAGGCCGGCACGTTGGCGCTTCATGGCTGGTGGTTCGACCTCGACAGCGGCGATCTGTGGGCCACCGACGCCCCCGGCACGCCGCTTCTCCCCGTGACCTGAGAGGCCCCGGGGCGCGATGCGCAAACCCGAGACGCTGCTCTACGGCGTCGACGACCTGCCGCCGGCGCGGGTCGCCTTCATCGCCGCGCTCCAGCAGGTCGCATTCCTCGTGACGCTGCTCGGCGTCCCGGGGGTCGCGGCGATGCGGCTCGGCCTGACGCCGCAGGGCTTCTTCGACCTCTCCGCGACCACTTTGTTCTGCGCGGGAATCGCGCTGATCCTCCAGGGCTACGCCCGGTTCGGAGTCGGCGCCGGCCTGTTCTATCCCCTGCAATGCACCACCGCCGCCATTCCCGCTCTGGCTTATGCCGGCTCCTCCGGCCTGTCGCTGGGCCAGAGCTTCACCATGGTCGCGGTGGTCGGGCTCAGCCAGCTCGTGTGTTCCTTCGTCCTGGTCCGGCTGCGCGGCATCATCACCGTGGAAGCGGCGGGGCTGGCGGTCTTCCTCATCGGCGTCGGCCTCGGCCAGCAGGGACTGGTCCTGATCTTCGATGCCCCGCCCGGCTTCAACGACGCGATGGCGCACATCGCGATCGCGTTCCTCACTTTGACGACCCTGATCGTGCTGCACATCTATGTGCGCAACCGGGTGCGGCTGTTCACCAATCTTATCGGCCTGACGGTCGGCCTGGTGGTCACGGCGGCGGTCGGGCTGCTCGATCCGCACGAAATCGACCTCCTGGCGGCGGCGCCCTGGATCAGCTTCCCCCTGCCGCCTCTGTTCGGCTGGGATTTCCAGGCGGGCGCCATCATTCCCTTCGCCGTGACCGGGTTCGTCTTCGCCTTGACCTCGGTGGGGGTGCAGACCATCGCCCAGCGCAACAATGACCGCGATTTCAAGGCACCGGATCTGACCTCGATCAGCCGCGGCATCCGCGCCGAGGGGCTGGTCCATCTCCTGGCCGGCCTCATCAATGCGCTGCCGATGGTGGCGTCCGGCGGCGCCGTGGCGCTCGCGGCGGCCTCCGGCTGCACCGCGCGCCGGCTCGCCTTCTGGACCGGCGGCCTGCTCATCCTGTTCAGCTTCCTGCCCAAGATGATCGGCTTCTGGATCCTGCTGCCGAGTGCGGCGACCGGGGCGCTGTTCCTCTTCCTCGCCACCTTCACCACCGTCAACGGACTGCAATTGGTGGCGAGCCGGGTGCTCGATGCACGCAAGGTGGTCGCGATCGGCATGGGCTTCGTCACCGCCATCGCCTATGAGCCGCTGCACAACCTTCTCGAGGGGCGGATTCCCGAACTGCGCCTCGTCACCTTCTCCTCTTTCGCGGTTTCGATCCTCGTCACCATCGTCCTTCTCGCTTTGTTCCGGATCGGTGCGCGGCGCAGCGTGGTGCGGCGCTTTCCCGGCGGCGAGGCGTCGCACAACGAGGTGGCGGACTTCATTGAGGCGGAGGCCGGCCGGTGGGGCGCGCCGGTGGACGTCGTCCAGCGTGGCGCGCATGTGGCGTGGCAGGCGATCGAACTGATCGGCCGCGAATTCGTCGATCCCGCCCGTCCCGCGATCGAGGTCACGACCGGGTTCAACGACATCGTGTTCGACGTCATCGTGCGCTATGAGGGGACGGCGCTGGTGCCGCCCGCCGGGCCGCCGTCCGCCGAGGATCTGGTCGACAATCCCGATCTGGTCCACGCGCTGTCGGCCTATCTGATTTCGCGCCTGGCTCCGGACTTCCGGACCCAGCGCGCGGGAAGCATGTGGGAGCTGCATTTCCGCCTGCCGGTGTGAGCGGCATTGCCGGCCGCAGGCGGGCGGTCCACTGTCGATGAGGGGCGCGGGCCGTCGGCCGGCGAGGCCGCCGTGTCCCGCCAGGCTTGAACGAGGGGAGGGGCTGCGCGACCGTTCGGGAGCGGGCCCGGGGGGACCGATGCCGTACCGCGCCTATCACGACCTTGCCGCTTATAACGAATGGGCCAATGGCCGCCTCTACGAGGCCGCCGGCCGGCTGCCGGACGAGAGCTATCGGCGCGCCTGCGGGGCGTTCTTCGGTTCGGTGCACGGCACGCTGAACCATCTTCTCGTCGCCGACCGGATCTGGATGGACCGCTTCCAAGGATTGAACGTGCCGATGCCCCCGCTCGACTCCATCCTGTTCGAGGAGCCGTTTGCCCTGCGCTGCGCGCGCGCCGCAGAGGACACGCGGATCCGCGCCTTTGTCGAGACCCTGGATGCCGAGGCGCTCGCCGCCGAGATCGTCTACGCGACCAGTTCGGGGCGCGCCGTGCGCCAGAGCCTCGCCAGCGCGCTCGATCATTTCTTCAACCATCAGACCCATCATCGCGGCCAGATCCATTGTCTGCTGACCGTTCTGGCGGGCCGCGCGGCGGCGCCGTCGCTGGATCTCATCCAGTTCCAGCGGGAGCAGCCGGCCCACGCCTGAGCCGATGCGCGGTCCGCGTGCGATTCGCCGTCACATGACGTTGCGGCGCGGTGGCGCGGCGACGGGCGGGCCGGTATGAGGTCGGTCATGCACACGCCGGTCCCCCCGCAGAGCCGCCGGAGCAGCACCGCGATCGCGCTGCTGGTGGCCGGCGCTTTTTTCATGGAAAATCTCGACGGGACGGTGATCACCACCGCCATCCCGCAAATGGCGGTGAGCTTCGGCGTCGCGCCGATCGAGCTGAACATCGGCGTCAGCGCCTATCTGCTGACGCTCGGCGTCTTCATCCCGATCAGCGGCTGGGTCGCCGACCGGTTCGGGCCGCGCCGCGTCTTCGCCGCGGCGATCATCGTCTTCACATTGGCGTCGCTCTTGTGCGGTCTCGCCCAGAGCCTCACCGAATTCGTTCTTCTGCGCATTCTCCAGGGGGTGGGTGGGGCGCTGATGGTGCCGGTGGGGCGCTTCGTCGTGCTGCGCACCACGCCCAAGGAAAGGCTGATCTCGGCCATCGCCATGCTGACCTGGCCGGCTTTGGTGGCGCCGATCCTGGGGCCGCCGGTGGGCGGCTTCATCACCACCTATGCCACCTGGCGCTGGATCTTCTATCTCAATCTGCCGCTCGGAATGATCGGCCTCGTCGCGGCCTTGATCCTGATCCCGGGCGACCGCGCCGCGGTGTCGCGGCCATTCGACTGGCCCGGCTTCGTGTTTTGCGGTGGTGCCCTCTTCACTTTGCTGTGGACCGCCGAGGCGCTGGGCCAGCCGGACGTCGACTGGAGCGTCGCGGCGCTCACCGCCGGCGCCGGCCTGCTGCTGCTGGGGCTCGGCCTGCGCCATCTGGCGCGCGCGGCGCATCCGCTGGTCGATCTGTCCGCCGTCTCCCTGCCGACCTTCAGCGTCGCGGTGCGCGGCGGCTCGGCGTTCCGCGCCGCGATCGGCGCTGTGCCCTTTCTCCTGCCGCTGATGTTCCAGCTCGGCTTCGGGCTGGACGCCTTTCAGGCGGGCCTGCTGATGATGGCGGTGTTCGCCGGCAATCTCCTGATGAAGCCGGCGACGGTGCCGGTGCTGAAGCGGTTCGGCTTTCGCAGGGTTCTGTTGATCAACAGCCTCATCAATGCGGCGTCCCTGGCGGCCTGCGCCCTGTTCACGCCGCAGACGCCGACAGCGGTGATCGCGACCATTCTGTTCCTCGGCGGGTTGACGCGCTCGATGCAGTTCACCGCGCTGAACACCATCGCCTTCGCCGACGTGCCGGCCGAGCGGATGAGCGGCGCCAATACGCTGTTCTCGACCGCCTTCCAGATCGCCATGGGCCTCGGCGTCGCGCTCGGTGCGATCGCCATCCGCCTCGCCGAATGGGGCGCGGATCTGGCCGGGCTCGGCCAGGTGCCGGCGGTGTCCTATCGCGGCGCGTTCCTGGTGATCGCCTTGGTTTCGCTGTTCAGCGTCTATGACTGCCTGCGCCTGCCGAAGGACGCGGGCGACCATCTCTCGGCCAAGGCGACGAAATAACAGGAGGGGACCATGGATCTGGCAGGGCAGCGGGTGCTCGTCGTCGGCGGCAGTTCGGGTATCGGCTTCGGTGTCGCCGCGGCCGCCGCCGCGGCAGGGGCGGCGGTCACCATCGCCTCGCGCTCGGCCGAGAAGGTGGCGGGCGCGGTGGAGCGGCTCGGCGCGGGGACCGAGGGCGCGATCCTCGACACCGGAGACGAGGTGGGCATCGCCGATTTCTTCGCCGGCCGGGCGGCGTTCGACCATATCGTGGTGTCGGCTTCGCAGACCAAGGTGGCGGCGGTGCGGGATCTGGCTTTGGCCGATGCCTACCAGTCGATGAATTCCAAATTCTGGGGCACGTATCGCGTCGCCCGCGCCGCCAGGATCACCGATGGCGGCTCGCTGACCTTGGTCTCGGGCTTTCTCGCCATCCGGCCCCGCAAGGGCGCGGCGATCCAGGGCGCGATCAACGGCGCGCTCGAAGCCCTCGCCAAGGGCCTGGCGCTGGAATTCGCGCCGGTTCGGGTGAATTGCGTCTCGCCGGGCCTGGTCGCCACGGAGATGTTCGCGGGACTGGCGGACGATGCCCGCGCGGCGATGTTCGACAATGCCGCCGCGCGCCTGCCCGTCGGGCGGGTCGGCCTGCCGGCGGACATTGCGGTGCAGGTGCTCGCCTTCATGGCGAACCCCTACCAGTCCGGCAGCGTGGTCTATCTGGACGGTGGCGGGGCACTGGTGTGAAACGGCCGAGCTACAGCATGCGACTAAAGTATGATTGAAAGGTGCGGAACAAAGGTCTGTATATCCCCCCATCGAGATCGAGCGCCGGGCCAGGTTGAACTTCGTGTTCCCGCATCCTCGGCACCGAAGTCCCGAAGAGTGGATCCCAACCGGATGCCACCACGGCCGGTACAAGCCCAGCTGTGCGCCCCGCCCGTATAACGGGCGGGGCGTTCCGGTTTTTTAGACCCCGCACAAGTCGAACCCCGCACAAGGCGGCACGCCTGCGCCGTCTCCCTTTGACCGATCGCCGCATTGCGGGTGAACATCTGGGCGCGCGGCGGGTTCTGGTGCGAGCAGGAGATTGGCATGGCATATCCGTTCGATGGCTATGAGGTCGACGCCCGCATGCGGCCGCTCGCCGAAGCTTACCCGTTTGACCTCGATGCGGTTCTCTCGGCCGTGGTGGCGGTCGAGGCGACGATTCCCGACGATGCCTTCACCGCATCCATTCTGGGCGTGGAGCGGCTCGGCAACGGCACCGTGATCAGTGCGAGTGGTCTGGTTCTGACGATCGGCTATCTCGTCACCGAAGCGTCCGAGGTCGCGCTGACGATCAATGATGGGCGGCGGGTGCCCGCCCATGTGCTCGGGGTCGATTCGGTCACCGGCTTCGGACTGCTCCAGGCGCTGGATCCTCTCGGCGTTCCCGCCCTCGCGGTGGGCACCTCGCGCGGGATCGGGGCCGGGGATCCGGTTCTGCTGGCCGGGGCCGGCGGGCGGAGCCATGCCGCCGCCGGCGAGGTCCTCGCCCGCATGCCGTTCGCGGGCTATTGGGAATATCTGCTGGACGAGGCCCTGATCACCCAGCCGGCCCACCCCCATTGGAGCGGCGCGGCGCTGATCGGGCCGTCGGGCGAGCTGGCCGGCGTCGGTTCGCTGCGGCTGGAACGACAGACCGGGCGGGGCAGCGCGCCGATCAACATGTTCGTGCCCGCCGAGCTTCTGCCGCCGATTCTCGACGACCTCGCCAGCGGCCGTGCACCGTTTCCGCCGCGGCCTTGGCTCGGCGTCTTCGCGCAGGAGAACGGGGCGCACGTGCAGGTGATCGGTATCACGCCGCGCAGCCCCGCGGCGCGGGCGGAATTGCGCACCGGCGACCTGATCCTCGAACTGGCCGGCGTGCCGGTTCACGATCTCGCCGACTTCTATGGGGCGCTCTGGGCGCAGGGGCCGGCGGGAACGGTGATCCCGCTCCGGCTGCAACGCGAGGACGACGTGTTCGAGGTCGAGCTGCGCTCGGTGGACCGCGCGGCGCTGCTGCGGAAGCCGCGCTTCAACTGACGACAGGCCAAACAAGAAACGGGCGCCCGAAGGCGCCCGCTCGAAGCTCGATGTGCCGCCCGCTCGGTTCTCCCGCCCGACATTGCAGGCGGCGAACGCCCCGGAACATCAGCGGCGGAAACCGCCGCCGCCGTGGAAGCCGCCGAACCCGCCGCCGCCGCCGAAACGGTCGCCGCCGAAGGTCGAGCGCTGGGCCGAGAAGTCGCGCGCCTGACGTTCATTGTCGAGCTGGCTGCTGTCGAACGAGCGGTCGACCGGTTGCCAGCCGGAGCCCGTATTGCGGTTCCAGCCGGTATTGTCGTGCTGGTAGACGTTGCCGTCATGGTCGGCATAGACGTTGCCGTTGTTCCAGGCGACCGAATTGCCGGTGCGCTGGTTGGTGGCGACGCCCTTGCTGTCGACGTCGACCTGGCCGTTGGTGCGGCTGACCGACGTGGACGAGGCGTGGGCCGTTCCGGCGGTGGGGTTCGCGCCCGCCGACTGGCGGGTGGCATCGTAATTCCCGGTATAGGCATTGCCGGAGATCGACGCGCTCGAAGTGCCGCGCGCGCCGGTATAGGGATTGTACCGGGTATTGTCGCGGGCGGCGCCGTAATTGCCGGTATAGGGATTGAAGGCAGCGGCCGAGCGGCCGGCGAAGTCGGTGCCGCGCGCGGTGTTTCCGCTCCAGGCCCGGGTGCCCCAATCGGTCCCGGTCCAGGTGGTGCCCCAGGCATGGCTCACCGTGGCTGCCCCGCCCCAGCGGCCATAGATGTTGGCCTGGTTGACATTGACATAGCCCCAATGGCCGTAGGGCGCCGCGCCCCAATACGGCCCCCAGCCCGGGGTCACCGCCGCGCCCCAGGCCCAGCCGGCCGCGAAGCCGAAGCCGAAGCCGACCGCCGCGCCGAGCGAGAAGCCGGCGCCGTAGCCGTAGGTCGTCGGGCAGGGATACCAATAGGCCGCGCCGACATAGCCGACGCAATTGTAGCCGGTGCCGTAGACCACGGTGCCGCCGGGCGCGACCATCACGCCCATATAGCCCGGCGTGTAGCCCACCACGACCGCGTCGGGCTGGGTGCTGTAGACCCGCACATAGGTCACGTAATGCACCGGCGAGGCGACCGGGATCGTATAGATCACCGGCGGCACCTCGGCCGCGACGGCCCAGGGGCCGGACGGCGCGCGCGCCACGAACCAGACGCCGTTATTGACGACGTAATAGCTCGACGGCGACACCTGAATCACCGGCAGCGGCGTGTTGACCGCATATTTGAGCGGCGTGCCCGGGATGTCGGCGAATTGCGGCGCGCCGGCATAGCTGACCGTCGTGGTGGCGGAGCGCTTCACGGTCGAGGTCTGCGGGATGGTGGCGGCGATCGCCGCTTCCTTGGCCTGCGGCGTGCCGGCCACCGAGACCAGGACGTTGGCCTTGGGGTCGTGGGGCGAGATCTTGGCGAAATCCGCCGGCAGCGCGTCCGGGGCGACATAGGCCCACGGCCCGTTCATGCCCGCCGAGCGGAACCAGCGGCCGGAAATCAGCACGTAGAAATCGTTGTTGTTGGGATCCATGAACACGGCATGGTCGGCATTGCTCATGGTGAGCAGCGACGTGCCGGACACCGGCAGCATCTGCGGCTGGCCGTTGGTCTGCACCAGCTCGGTCGGCACGGTCGAGACCAGGATGGCCGGGGGCGGGGTGATCGGCTTGCCGTCCTGGGACAGCAGCGGATCCGGCGTGCCGGCCTTCGCGGCGGCCTTGCCGGCATTGACGAGCGCCTGCGTCGGCTGCGGCGTCACCAGCCACGGTCCGTTGAGATCCCGGCTCTCATACCAGGTGCCGGCCGCCTGCAGGTGATAGACACCGCCCGAATCCCGCAGGATCAGGGGGCGCGTATTGATCACGCGCTGGAAGCCGTTCGCGCCGTCGACCGGGCGCAGGGCCGGTTCGCCGGAAATCGGCACCAGAATGGTGAGGGTGTCGGTGAAAACGATCTTCGGCGGGCTGTTGTCGACCGGCTGGGTGCGCAGGGCGGCGATCTTCTGGTTGACCGCATAGCTCGCCTGGAGCTGGTCGAGCCGCACCGTCATGCCGTCCTTGGGCAGGCGCTGGTCGATCGTAGACTTGATCTCGGGCGCCTTTTCGGGCGCGGTCGCGACTTCGACCTTCTGCACCACGATCTGGTCGAGATGGACGAGGCCGGACGCCTTGTCGATGGTGGCGCGGGCGGCGAACTGGGCGAAGCCGTAGGTGGGCGCGCCGTTCTTCGGGCCGACCGCGAGGGCGGCGCGTCCGGTGATGCGATCGCCCTCCCAGGTCTCGATCTGCGGCTGATAGATTTCCAGCCGGTTGTCGCCGACATCGAAGTCGCGCGGCCAAGCGAGGCCCTGCGTGACGCCGGGTGCGGACTGCGCCGCCGGCGCCTGCTGGGCATAAGCATAATGGGGAAGCACGAGGCCGGACATCAGGAGCGCGACCAGCGCTCCCTTTCCCGCACTCCGGCTGCGGTCCAACAGGCCAGCGACATGCATGCGTGATCTCCCTTCGCCTCCCCAGGCTTGGGCGGGACCACTAGCACTTTTGTCCGCTTCCGTCAGCGCGGGCCTTTCCGGATGGAGGAATGTTAAGGCACTATTTGGCCCATCCCACGGCACGCGAGAGCAGTCGCCCATGAAAAGGGGGGCGAAGCAAACGCCGCGCCCCCCTCCTGACTCCTCTCGCCGATCAGCCGCGAGGCGAATCGTCACTCCGCCGCTGCGGCGCCCTGCGGCATCTTCTGCTGCTGAGCGGTCTCGGCGGCCTTCTCACGCGTCATGGCCTCGAGGGCGGCGCGCACCCCGGCGCCGTACTCCGGATGGACCTTGTCGAAATGGCCGAGCTGGCGCTCGGCGATCGCTTCGGGAATCCCCCACATCGCTTCGGCGAGGTTGCTGAAGAGCCGGGCGCGCTGGTCGGCGTCGAACAGTTCGAACAGAGCGCGCGGCTGGGAATAATCGTCATTGCCGATGCGATGGTTGTAGCGTTCCGCATCGCCGGAAATGGCGAGCGGCGGCTCGGCATAAGCGGGGTTCTCGACCGCCGCGCCGGAGACCGAATTCGGCTCGTAATACGCGTCGGTATTGCCCGTCATCTGCGGGAAGAACCGCATCGACCCGTCCTTGTGATAATGATGGACGGGGCAGCGCGCGGCATTGACCGGAAGGTGCTCGTAATGCGTGCCGAGCCGGTAGCGGTGGGCGTCGGCATAGGAGAAGATCCGCGCCTGGAGCATCTTGTCGGGCGAGAAGGAGATGCCCGGAACGATGTTCGACGGCGAGAACGCCGCCTGCTCGATTTCGTTGAAATAGTTTTCCGGGTTGCGGTTCAGCTCGAGGATGCCGACGTCGATCGGCGGATACTCGCTGTGCGGCCACACCTTGGTCAGGTCGAAGGGATTGTAGGAGGTCTTCTCCGCGTCCGCCTCCGGCATGACCTGGACCTGCATCTTCCATTTCGGGAAATTGCCGGTCTCGATGGACGAGAACAGGTCTTCCTGGGTGGATTCCCGGGTGCGGCCGACCACCTGGGTGGCCTCGCCATTGGTCCAGTGCTTGTGGCCCTGCAGGGTCTTGAAGTGGAACTTCACCCAGAACCGCTCGCCGGCCGCATTGATCAGCGAATAGGTGTGCGAGCCGTAGCCGTTCATATGCCGCACGTCGGTGGGCAGGCCGCGGTCGGAGAACAGGATGGTCACCTGGTGCAGGCTCTCGGGCGAGAGGGACCAGAAGTCCCACATCGCGGTGGGCGAGCGCAGGTTGGTCTTGGGGTGGCGCTTCTGGGTGTGGATGAAGTCCGGAAACTTATAGGGGTCGCGGACGAAGAAGACCGGGGTGTTGTTGCCGACGAGGTCCCAATTGCCCTCCTCGGTGTAGAATTTCAGCGCGAAGCCGCGCACGTCGCGCTCGGCGTCCGCCGCGCCGAGTTCGCCGGCCACGGTCGAGAAGCGCAGCAGCAGATCCGTGGTCTTGCCGACCTGCGAGAACACCTTCGCCTTGGTGTAGCGCGTGATGTCGCCGGTGATGGTGAGCGTGCCGAAGGCGCCCCAGCCCTTGGCGTGCACCACGCGCTCGGGAATGCGCTCCCGGTTCTGATGGGCGAGCTTCTCGATCAGCTGATAGTCCTGCATCAGGACCGGGCCGCGCGGGCCGGCGGTGATCGAATTCTGATTGTCGGAAATCGGATTTCCGGCGGTCGTGGTGAGTGTTGGCTTGGTCATCCGAGCGTCCCCTGTGCGCATGTCCCGGCGGTGCGCCGGGTTCCGGAGTGGTCGGCGCGCACTCTGGGCCGGCACGGCGATCAGCACAAATCAGTTTGCATAGGTTCTAGGATAAGATTATCTGATCGATATGCTCTCAACTCGCCAACTGCGCTATTTCGAGGCCCTGGCCCGGCACCGTCATTTCGGCCGGGCGTCCGAGGAATGCGCCGTCACGCAGCCGGCTTTGTCGATGCAGATCCGCGACATGGAGGCCTATCTCGGCGCCGAGCTGGTCGAGCGTGGGCGCAGCGGTGTGCGGCTCACGGTCGCGGGCGAGGAAGCGGCGTCGCGCGCCCGGGCGGTGCTCGCCTCGATCGCCGATCTGGAGCGGGCGATCCGCGCCCGCGGGCGGCTGCTGGAAGGCCGGCTGCGGCTCGGCGTCATTCCCTCGGTGGCGCCCTATCTGCTGCCCCGCCTCCTGCCGGAGGTGAGCCGGGCGCATCCCGGCCTCGAACTCGCCTTGCGCGAGACCCAGACCGAGCAATTGGTGGCCGAACTCGCCAATGGCAGCCTCGATCTGCTGATCCTGAGCCTGCCCATCGAACATCCCGCGCTCGATTGCATCGCGCTGTTCGACGATGCGTTCCTCCTCGCTCTGCCGCAGCAAGGCGGGCCGCGCCCCGGCGCGCTCGCCTCGCCCGACCAGCTCGCGCCGGAGGACCTGCTTCTGCTCGAGGACGGCCATTGTTTCCGCGATCAGGCGCTGCAGGTGTGCGGGGCGATGGACCAGCGCCGCCTGCGCCGGTTCGGCGCGACCAGCCTGTCGACTTTGGTCCAGCTCGTCGCCAATGCCCAGGGCATCACCCTGCTGCCGGAAATGTTCGTGCATTCGGAGGGCGGCACCATTCCCCGGGTCCGGCTGATGCGGTTTCCCGACCCGCAGCCCAAGCGCACGATCGGCCTCGTCTGGCGCAGGACCCTGCCGTTCGCGGACGATATCGAGGCGTTCGGCGAGATGGTGCGGGCGTGCCGCCCCCGTGCCGCCGACATGGTGTAACATCGTGCCGCCAAGAAGACGGAGGCAGCCCGCATGGACAGTTTGCTACCGGTGGCGTCGGATCTCGGCGCGCGGCTGAAGGCGCGGGGCGAGACGGTGGCCGTGGTCGAATCCTCGGCCGGCGGGCTGATTTCGGCGGCGCTGCTGGTGCAGCCGGGGGCTTCGGCCTTCTATGTCGGCGGTGCCGTGTCCTACACCCGGGCCGCGCGCGAGGGGCTGCTCGGCATCACGCCGGAGGAGCTGGAGGGGCTGCGCGGGGCGAGCGAGCCCTATGCCCTGCTTCTGGCGCGGCGGCTGCGCGAGCGCCTCGGCGCGACCTGGGGCCTCGCCGAGACCGGCGCCGCCGGCCCGTCCGGAAATCGTTACGGCGATGCGCCCGGCCATGGCTGCTTCGCCATTTCCGGTCCGATCGAAATGACCCGCACCCTGGAGACCGGCTCGGCCGACCGGGCGCGGAACATGCGCGCCTTCGCCGACGCCGCGCTCCAATTGCTGCGCCAGTCGCTCTGACGGGTCGGCTGCGCGCGATCTCGCAAGGCGGCGCACGCCTTCGTCTTGCCACCCGTCCCGTTCGCGGCTAGAGCCGCAGTCTCAGGCGCCGGGCGACCCGCGAGGTCGGCTCCGCCAGGATTTTCGGCACGGGTGCGATGCCGCGCCGGTCGGGCGCAGCGTCCTGCGCGCGAGGTCGCCGCGACGACGGAAGGGACGCCATGGCGCAGGACGGGCTCAATTATCGCGATGCGGGGGTCGATATCGATGCCGGCAACCGGCTCGTCGACCTCATCAAGCCACTGGTGAAGGCCACGCTGCGCCCCGGCGCGGACGCCGAAATCGGCGGCTTCGGCGGCATCTTCGATCTGAAGCGCGCCGGCTTTACCGATCCGCTCCTGGTCGCCACCACCGACGGCGTCGGCACCAAGCTGAAAATCGCCATCGAGACCGGCGAGCACGACACGATCGGTATCGACCTCGTCGCCATGTGCGTCAACGACCTCGTGGTTCAGGGCGCCGAGCCGCTGTTCTTTCTCGATTATTTCGCCACCGGCCGGCTCTCGCCGGAAGTTGGCGCGCGGATCGTCGGCGGCATCGCCGCCGCCTGCCGCGAGGCCGGCTGCGCGCTGGTCGGCGGCGAGACGGCCGAGATGCCGGGCATGTACCAGGACGGCGACTACGATCTCGCCGGCTTCTCGGTGGGCGCGGTGGAGCGCGACCGGCTGCTGCCGCGGTCGGATGTCGCTGCAGGCGACGTGATCCTCGGCCTCGCCTCGTCGGGCGTGCATTCCAATGGCTATTCGCTGGTCCGCCGGGTGGCGGAGCGCGCCGGCCTGTCCTGGGCGGATCCCGCGCCCTTCGCGCCCGACCTTTCGCTCGGCACCGCTCTTTTGACGCCGACGCGGCTTTATGTGCGCAGCGTCCTCGGCGTGATCCGCGCCACCGGCGCGGTGAAGGCGCTCGCCCACATCACCGGCGGCGGCATCACGGAAAATCTCCCCCGCGTCCTGCCGAAGACGCTTCAGGCCCGAATCGACCTCGACACTCTCATCGTGCCCCCGGTGTTCCGCTGGCTGGCGTCAGCGGGCGGCGTCGCGCCGGAGGAGATGCTGCGCGCCTTCAATTGTGGGATCGGCATGGCCGTCGTGGTGCCGGCGGAGGCCGCCGAACGGGTCGCCGACGCCTTCGCCCAGGCGGGCGAGACGGTGGTGCGGCTCGGTGCGGTCGAACCGGCCGAAGGCGGCCCTCGCGTGATCTATGCCGGCCGACTCGGCCTCTGATCGCCGCCGGAACCCGCAAAAGCGTTGATTGTCGGCACAAGTCTTTGTGTTCGCGGCGGAATGCGGTTTAGATGGGGAGACGCTGGTTGCGCGCATAGGTTGGGTCGGGCTGGGGCATATGAAAAAACGGACGGCGATCCTCATTTCGGGGCGCGGATCGAACATGTCGGCGCTGATCAAAGCGGCGCAGGCGGCGGATTTCCCTGCCGAAATTTCTCTCGTGGTGTCGAATCGGCCGGACGCCGCCGGGCTCGCTGTGGCGAAGGCGGCGGGCATCCGGACCATGATCCACAATCATCGGGATTTCGCCGATCGGATCGCCTTCGACGCCTCGCTCGACGCCCATCTGCGGATCGAGAACATCGACATCATCTGCCTCGCAGGTTTCATGCGGCTGCTCACGCCCTGGCTGGTGGAGCGCTGGCGCAACCGCATGATCAACGTGCATCCCTCGCTGCTGCCGAGCTTTCCCGGCCTCGACACCCATGCGCGCGCGCTCGAAGCGGGGGTGCGGTTCCACGGCTGCACGGTGCATTTCGTGCGGCCGGAAATGGATAGCGGGCCGATCATCCTGCAGTCGGTCGTGCCGGTTCAGTTCGAAGACACGCCCGACATTCTCGCCGCCCGCGTGCTGCGGCAGGAGCATGCGCTCTATCCCGCCGCGCTCGGCCTCCTCGCCGGCGGGCGGCTGAGCATCGAGGCCGAACGGGTGCGGATCGAGGGCGCGCGGATGCCCGCCGAGATCCTGGTCGCGCCCCGCTTCTGACCCGCCTGCGCCTCAGACCGGGGCGGACACCTTCGTCAGCCGCACCCGGTTGTCGTGGAACGCCGCGCCGCCGACCGGCGCGACCGGATCGGCGCCGGTGAGGGTGTTGATCCCGCACCCGCCGGCATGCGCCCGGTTGGGCTTGATCTGCTCCGAGACGACCACCCCGCGCCGCAGGCCCTCGAACGGGCGCGCCTGGAGCAGGACCCGGCCGCGCGGATTCTCCACCGCCACCCAGTCGCCCGCGGCGAGACCGAGCGCCGCCGCGTCGTCGGGATGGATCAGCAGCGACGGGGGGCCCTCGCGCTGCGCCGAGGTCGGCGTCTCCGTGAAGGTCGAGTTGAGGAAGTTCCGCGCCGGCGCGGTCACAAGCCGGAACGGATGTTCCTCCGTCGCGGCCTCGATCACCGCCCAATGGTCCGGCAAGGACGGCATGTCGTCGACCGGTCCGAACTTGGCGGGGGCGGGATAGGCGATGTTCGGCCAGTCCACCTTCAGCCGGAATCGCTTGTCCTTGTGGCCGAAGCCGGTGAGGAAATGCGCCGTGGCGAAGTCCGGCGCGACGTCCAGGAACCGCGCCTCTTCCAGCTCCGCGAGCGAGCCGCGGCCGGACTCCGCCAGCGTGCGGTCGATGATGGCGCGGGCCGAGAGGTGGAAGCCGGGATGTTCGGCGCCGAGCCGCGCTGCGAGTGCGCACACCACCTCATGGTTCGAGCGGCATTCGCCCGGCGGCTCGACCAGTTTGGGGCCGAGCAGGAGATGGGGATGCCCGCCGGCCTGATAGAGATCGTCATGCTCGGTAAACATCGTGGCCGGCAGGACGATGTCGGCCTGGCGCGCGGTCTCGGTAAGAAAATGCTCGTGCACCGCGACGAACAGGTCCTCACGCGCGAAGCCGCGTTTGACCGCCGACTGGTCGGGGGCGACGCTGAGCGGATTGGTGTTCTGGATCAGCAGCGCGTCGACCGGCGGGCCGCCCCACAGGGCCTCCGCATCGCCGCACAGGATCGCGCCGATGCGCGACTGGTCGAGTTCGCGCACGGTGGGATCGCGCAGATCGAGGCCCTCGATCAGCGTCTTGCGCAGGCGGTAGAGGCCGGAGGTCGAATGGAACGCGCCGCCGCCCTCGTGCTGCCAGGCGCCGGACACCACCGGAATCGAGGCGACGGCGTGCATGTTGACCGCGCCGTTCCGGCTGCGGCTGAGGCCGTAGCCGATCCGGAAATAGCTGCGCGGCGTCGTGCCGACATGTGCGGCGAAGGCTTCGATCTCGTCCACCCCGAGGCCGGTGATGGCGGAGGCCCAAATGGGGTCCCGGTCGCGCAGATGCGCCTCCAGCGCCTCCGCGTCGTTAGCGTAGCGCGCGAGATAGGCGCGGTCGGCGTGGCCGTCGCGGAACAGCACGTGCATCACCGCACAGGCGAGGGCGCCGTCGGTCCCGGGGCGCAGCAGGAGGGGAATGTCCGCCTGCTCCATGGTCGGCGTGCGGTAGACGTCGACGACCGCGATCTTGGCGCCGCGCTCCTTCCGCGCCCGAATGGCATGGGTCATCACATTGACCTGGGTCGAGACGGCATTCGTGCCCCAAATGACGACGAGGTCCGAAGCCGCCATCTCGCGCGGATCGGCGCCGGTCAGCCGGCCGGTGCCGGCGAGATAGCCGCTCCAGGCTGGATTGACGCAGATGGAGGAGAAGAAGCGCGAATAGCGCTTGGCGTGGGTGAGCCGGTTGATGCCATCGCGCATCAGCAGGCCCATCGTGCCGGCATAAAAATAGGGCCAGACCGATTCCGGCCCGTGGCGCCGCGCGGCGGCGTCGAACGCCGCGGCGATGCGGTCGAGCGCGTCGTCCCAGGAGATCGGCGCGAACTGGCCCGAGCCCTTTGGCCCGGTCCGGACGAGCGGCTGCGTCAGCCGGTCGGGATGGTGCGCCCGCTCGGCATAGCGCGCGACCTTCGCGCAGATCACGCCCGCCGTATAGGAATTGTCCGCGGCGCCCCGCACGCGGCCGATGCGGCCGTCCGCGCCCACTTCGACCTCCAGGGCGCAGGTGGAGGGGCAATCGTGCGGACAGGCCGAGGCGCGGATCGGGACGTGTTTGGTCATGGCGGCTCCTTGCCCCTTATAGAGCCGCATTCGACAAAATAAAAAAGCCGAACCGGGCAGGGCGCCCGGTCCGGCTTGTCGCCGCGGCCATGCCCGATCGGGGCATGGCCGCTTCTTTACGCTTGGGGCGGGCCGTCACGCCTCCTGGTGGGCGCGATTCCGGCTGCGGAGGATGAGGCCGAGTCCGACCACGATGACCGCACCGATCACGCTCGCCACATAATGCGGCAGGGCGGCGGGCTTGATGCCGATGGGCGAGTCCGCGTCCGCCTGGACCAGCGCGGGGTCGAGACCTTGCATGTACTGCATGGAGATCACGTCGCCGACCACCATCTCGCCGGCGATCCAGCCGAGCAGGGCCGCGCCCGCCCAGATCATGATCGGGAAGCGGGTGAGCAGCGCCATGACCAGCTGCGAGCCGGCGATGATCAGCGGAATGGTCAGCAGCAGGCCGAAGATGAACAGTTCGGGATGGCCGCGCGAGGCGGCGGCGATCGCGACCACATTGTCGAGGCTCATCACGGCGTCGGCGACGGCGATGGTGCGCACCGCCTTCCACAGGCTGTCCGAGGCTTCGACCTCATGCGCGTCCCCGGAATTGTCGGTGATCAGCTTGACCGCGATCCAGAGCAGCAGCAGGCCGCCCGCGACCTTCAGGAAGGGGACGCCCAGCAGATAGGAGACCACCAGAGCGAACAGGATGCGCAGGCCGACCGCCGCGCCGGCGCCCAGCAGGATGCCCCATTTGCGCTGCTTTTCCGGCAAGGAGCGGCAGGCGAGCGCGATGACCACCGCATTGTCGCCGGACAGGAGCAGATCGATCCAGATGATCTGCATCAGCGAGAGCCAGAATGTGGGAGAGTCGAAATCCATCGCGATCCTCGTCTTTTTCGCGCTCTTTGGAAGGTATCGTCCGTATCGTAACGTAAATCGAACTATTCCGTTGCGTGATTACCTATGGGAAGTCGTGACGCAAAGGAAAGGGGGCGAATTCGCCCCCTTTGGAACCAGAGATCAGGCCTTGGAGTGCTTCGCTTTGCGGACGCGCCCGACGCCATAGGCGACGCCGATGACCAGAAGCGCGCAGATCGCGGCGACCGGCAGATCGAGGTGATGCGCTGCCTCCTCGCCGCCGAGCCGCTCGATGACCGCGACGTCCGACACCAGCATCTCGCCGGCCACCCAGCCGAGGAGGGCGGCGCCGGCCCAGACCAGGAGCGGGAAGCGGTCGAGCAGCGACATGACCAAGGACGAGCCGGCCACGATCAGCGGGATCGAGATGGCGAGGCCGAGGACCAGAAGCAGCCAGTTGCCGTTCGCGACCGCGGCCACGGCGACGACATTGTCGAGGCTCATCACGATATCGGCGACCGCCACCGTGCCGACCGCCTTCCACAGATTGTCGCTCGCTTCGACCGCGTCGTCGGCCTCTTCGCCCGGCAAAGCGAGATCGACCGCGATCCACATCAGGGCGAGCGAGCCCACCAGCTTCAGCCAGGGCAGAGCAAGCAAAGTCGCGACGATGCCGGTGAACAGGATGCGCAGCGCGACCGCCACGCCGGCGCCCATGACGATGCCCCATTTGCGGGCCTTGTCGGGCAGCGACCGGCACGCCATGGCGATCACCACGGCATTGTCGCCGGAGAGCAGAATATTGATCCAGATGATTTGCAGCAGCGCGAACCAGAGCGCAGGGGAGTCAAACGACATCGGTCCCTATCCTTGCACCACGATTTCCATCCCGGCATTCTGCGTCTGGTGCGCCGTATTATGAATGCCTCGCGGAAGCTAATCGACGGCTCGGTGTCTCACAACCAAAACCGGACACGCCGCCGTGAAAAAAGATGCTGCGCCGCGGTCCTTTGGCACGGCGCAGCGCGTGATGCCGCCCGCGCCGTGCCGGAGTGCGTCAGCCGACGATTTCGTTGCCCGAAAAGAACTGGGCGATCTCGATCTTGGCGTTCTCGGCGCTGTCGGAGCCGTGCACCGAATTGGCCTCGATCGACTCGGCGAACAGCTTGCGGAGCGTGCCCTCGGCCGCATTGGCCGGGTTGGTCGCGCCCATGACTTCGCGATACGCGGCGACCGCATTCTCGCCTTCGAGCACCTGGACCACGACCGGGCCGGAGGTCATGAAGGCGACGAGGTCGCCGAAGAAGGGCCGCTCGCGGTGGACGCCGTAGAAGGCTTCGGCCTCGGCGCGGGTCATCGCGATCCGCTTCTGGGCCACGATGCGCAGACCGGCCTTCTCGATGACCGCGTTGACCGCGCCCGTCAGATTCCGGCGTGTCGCGTCGGGTTTGATGATCGAGAATGTGCGCTCGATCGCCATGCTCACCGTCCTGTAAATTTGGAGTGTGGGATGCCGCCGCGCCAACGCGGCCGCGCGGCTCCTTAGCAGCGATGGCCGGAGACGGCAAGGGAAGCGCCCATCGCCCGGCCTTGCCGGCTGGTCACGCCTTGGCCGCTTCCTCGAACACCTGCACCAGCCGGGTCATGAAGGGCTCGTCGGTCTGGTCGACGCGCAGCGGCGTCACCGAGATGCGTCCCTCATCCAGCGCGCGCAGGTCGGAGCCCGGAACGGTCGCGGAGATGCGCCGCTCGAAGGCGATCCAGAAATAAGGATTGTTGCGCCCGTCGCGCCGCGCCTCGATGCGCATCAGGTTCTGGTCGCGTTTGCCCTGGGCGGTGACGGCGATGCCCGCGACCTCCTGGGGCGGCCGGTCGGGGAAGTTCACATTGATGACGATGCCCTTGGGCACGCCTTCCTTCAAAAGGGTGCGCACGACGTCCGGCCCGTAGGTCTCGGCGGTGTCGTAGCTCGGCGCCTCGCGCGTCGTCGGCCCGAACGCCTGGGACAAGGCGACCGAGGGGATGCCGAGGATCGTGCCCTCGATCGCGCCCGCCACGGTGCCGGAATAGCTGACGTCCTCGGCGATGTTCTGGCCGCGATTGACGCCGGACAGGATCAGATCCGGCGGGGCGTCGAGGATGTGGCGCACCGCCATGATCACGCAATCGGTCGGCGTGCCCTTCACGGCGAAGCGGCGCGGCGCGATCTCGCGCAGCCGGAGCGGGTCCGAGAGCGACAGCGAATGCGCGACCCCCGATTGATCGAACTCGGGCGCAACGACCCAGACGTCGTCCGACAAAGCTTCGGCGATCCGGATGCAGGCGTCGAGGCCGGGGGAATGGATGCCGTCGTCGTTCGTCACCAGGATGCGCATGATCGGTCCTTCTGTCTGTCGCGCCGGACGGGCGCCCGTCCGGGGCGGGGAGGAACGGGCCGTGTGGCCTATCCCGCCTTCGCGATCGTCGTGATGCCGCCCATATACGGCTGCAAGGCGTCCGGCACGATGACGGAGCCGTCGGCCTGCTGATAGGTCTCCAGCACCGCGACCAGGGCGCGCCCGACCGCGACCCCCGAGCCGTTCAGCGTATGGACGAAGCGCGGCGCGCCCGGTTTGCCGGCGGCGTCCTTGGGCCGGTAGCGGGCATTCATGCGCCGCGCCTGGAAGTCGCCGCACACCGAGCAGGAGGAGATTTCCCGATAGGCGTTCTGGCCCGGCAGCCAGACCTCGATGTCGTAGGTCTTCTGGGAGGCGAAGCCCATGTCGCCGGTGCAGAGCGTCACGACGCGATAATGCAGGTCCAGCGCCTTCAGCACCGCCTCGGCGCAGCCGAGCATGCGCTCGTGCTCCGCCAGCGCCTGCTCCGGCGTGGTGATCGAGACCAGCTCCACCTTGGTGAACTGGTGCTGCCGGATCATCCCCCGCGTGTCGCGGCCGGCCGACCCCGCTTCGGCGCGGAAGCAGGGGGTGCAGGCGGTATAGCGCAGCGGGAGCTCGTCCTCGGCGAGGATCGCGCCGCTCACCAGGTTGGTCAAAGGGACTTCGGCGGTCGGGATGAGCCAGAAGTCCCCCGGTCCGGCGAAGAACTGATCCTCGCGAAACTTCGGCAATTGCGCCGTACCGAACATCGCCTCGTCCCGCACCATCAGCGGCGGGTTGACTTCGGTATAGCCGTGCTCGGTCCCGGTATGCCGGTCGAGGAAGAACTGGCCGAGCGCCCGCTCCAGCCGGGCCAGCGGTCCCTTATTGACCACGAAGCGCGCGCCGGAGAGCTTGGCGGCGGTCTCGAAATCCATCAGGCCGAGAGCCTCGCCGATCTCGAAATGCTGGCGGGGCGCGAAGTCGTAGGCGCGCTTCTGTCCGACCACCCGCACTTCGACATTGTCGTGCTCGTCCTTGCCGTCCGGCACCTCGGCGAGGGGGACGTTGGGGATTGCGGCGAGTTCGGCCTGGAGCTTGGCCTCGACCGCCTTCACCTGGGCTTCGAGAGCCGGCACGTCGGTCTTGAGCTTCGCGACCTCGTCCATGAGGGCGGCGGCCTTGGCCTCGTCCTTGGCGGCCTTGGCCTGGCCGATCTCCTTGGAGGCGGCATTGCGGCGGGCGAGCAGGGTTTCCAGCGTGGTCAGCGCGGCGCGGCGCTCTTCGTCCAGCGCGAGCAGCGTGTCGCGCAGCGCGGCGGCCTCCGCCTGCGGGACCTGGCGGCGCACCAGCGCCCGGACCAGGCCCTCGGGCTCGTCGCGAATCCATTTGATGTCGTGCATGCGACCCGCTCCGGTGGAGCGGCGGCCTTGCCGGGAGGAGGGGACGGCCGCCGTCCGAAAATCGAGGACAGGGGCGCCCGCCGCCGCGTCAGGGTGCGGAGGATGCCGCCTCGCGGGCCTTCTCCTCCGCTGCCCGGCGCCGCTCGACGATGCGCACCAGATAGACCGAGACCTCGTAGAGAAGGAGCGTCGGGATCGCAAGGGAGAGCTGGGAGATCACGTCCGGCGGGGTGAGCACGGCGGCCACCACGAACACCGCGACGATGGCATAGCGGCGCGCCTTGCGGAGCTGGTCGGAGGTCAGAACCCCGATCCGCGCCAGCAGCGTCAGGATCACCGGAAGCTGGAAGGTGACGCCGAAGGCGAGAATCAGCGTGGTGATGAGCGAGAGATATTCCGACACCCGCGGCAGCAGCGAAATCTCCGCCTGCCCGTCGCCGCCGATCTGCTGCATGTTGAGGAAGTAGCTCATGGCGAGCGGCATGGCGATGAAATAGACGAAGCCCGCGCCGAGAAGGAAGCAGAACGGGGTCGCTACGAGATAAGGCAGGAAGGCCTGCCGCTCGTGCCGGTAGAGGCCGGGCGCGACGAACATGTAGACCTGCGTCGCGACGATCGGAAACGACAGGAAGGCCGCCCCGAACATGCCGAGCTTGATCTGGGTAAACAGGAATTCCTGCGGCGCGGTATAGATCAGCTTCACGGTGGTCGCGAAGCCGGAGGCGAATTCATACGGCCAGAGCAGGATGTTGTAGATCGGCTTCGCCAGCATGAAGCACAGGAAGAAGGCAATCAGGAAGGCGATCACCGACTTGATGAGCCGCGAGCGCAGCTCGATCAAATGATCCATCAAAGGCGCCTTGGAGGCGTCGATTTCGTCCTCGCTCATGCCGAAGATCCACCGGTCTTGGGCGTGTCGTGCGCCGGTGCCGGCGTTTCGGCCGGCGCAAGGGGGGCATTCTGGGGCGCGTCCTGGCGGATGTCCTGGCGGATGTCCTGGGGCGCGATGAGGGGCTCTGCCGCCGGCGCGGGCAAAGGCACCAGCGGTTCGGCGACGACCGGGGTCGTTGGCGTCGCATTCGCGGGTGCCGGCATCGCTCCGGCCGGATGCTCGGCCCCGGCCTCGCCAGCGGACGGATCGCTGGGCGCGGCATCTGCCGATCCGGCGGAGACAGCCGCCGCCGTCGCCGCGCCGGCCGCCGCCGGGGCGGTCGCACTCTCCACCGTCGCGCGGATTTCCTCGCGGATCGAGCGCAGCGGATCGAGAACGTCCATGCCGGGGAAGCTCTTCTTCACGCTGTCGCCCGCGCCTTCGGCGATGCTGCCGATCTCTTTGCGCATCTCCGACAGCTCGGCTTCCCTAAGGGCATCCTGAAACTGCCCCTGGAACTCGCCCGCCATGCGGCGCAGCTTCCCCAGGGTCTTGCCGACGGTGCGCAGCACCGAGGGCAATTCCTTCGGACCGATGACGATCAGCGCTACGATGCCGATCAGCATCAGCTCAGACCAGCCGATGTCGAACATGACGGCTTATTGCCGGCGGACGTGCCGCCGCCCCTCCTCGCAGGATGCCGCGATCAGACCGGCTTCTTCTCGGCCTCGGTGGTGCTCGAAACCTGGTGCGGAATGTTGCGTGGCGTCTCGGGGGCCGAAGACGGCGCAGTCGCCGTGTCGTCGTCCGCCATGCCCTTCTTGAAGGACTTGATGCCCTTGGCCACGTCGCCCATCAGGTCGGAGATCTTGCCGCGACCGAACAGGAGGAGCACCACGGCCAGCACCACGACCCAGTGCCAGATGCTCATCGAACCCATCACTCACCCTCCGTGAGAGTCCCGTGCGGACGGCGCCGCCGGGATGTTGTGTTGGCCCGCCCCGGGATGTCTCCCGCAGGCGCGCGCTTCGAACGGCGACACTAGGACCCGGACAAGGCGAAAACAAGGACTTCCCCGGCGTCGATCGCGAGGTGCACGTCGGTCCCCGCGCCGACACCTTCCCCTAGGCGAAGCCGTGCCGCAAGCGGGGCGTCGAGCCCCTCGACCGCGACCAGGAGCAGGTCGACCTCGCCGAGAAAGCGCCGTTCGATCACCCGGCCCGGCAGCCCGCCGCCTGCACGGGTCAGGCGAATTCCCTGCGGCCGCAACGCGGCGACGGCCTCGCCGTCCGGCAGACCGGGAGCCGGAAAGCGGCCGATCGGCGTGTCGGCGACGCCGTTCGCGACCCGCGCGGGGCATTCGTTCAATTCACAGAAGAAGCGCGCGACCCCGAGATCGGCGGGCGCGCGATAGAGCTGCTCCGGCGTGCCGAGCTGGACCAGCCGCCCGGCCCGCAGCAAGGCGATGCGGTCGGCGAGGCGCATCGCCTCCTCCGGATCGTGGGTGACCAGCATGGCGGTCGCCCGCACGTCGCGCAGCAAAGCGTGGGTGTCCGTGCGGACCTGGTCGCGCAGCCGCCGATCGAGGCCGGAGAAGGGTTCGTCGAGCAGCAGGATGCCGGGACGCGGGGCGAGCGCGCGGGCGAGCGCGACGCGCTGCTGCTGCCCGCCGGACAATTCATGGGGATAAGCGTCCGCGGATCCGGCGAGGTCGACCCGTTCGATCGCGCGGCGCGCCTCGGCCGCCGCGGCGGCGCGCGGCAGGCCGGCGAGCCCGAACATCACGTTTTGGAGAACGGTGAGGTGGGGGAACAAAGCATAGTCCTGGAACACCAGCCCGACGCCGCGCCGCTCCGGCGGCACGAAGGCGTTTGGGCCGGCGACCTCCCGTCCGTCGATCAGGACGCGGCCCCGATCGGGCGTCTGGATGCCGGCGGCGAGGCGCAGCAAGGTGGTCTTGCCGCAGCCGGACGGGCCGAGCAGGCACATCACCTCTCCCGGCCGCACTTCGAGGGTGACGCCGCGCACCGCCTCGACCGCGCCGAAGGCGAGGTGGACGTCCTCGAAACCGAGGCTCTTGGCAAAGCTGACGGGGGCATGCTGGCGCACGATCGACCTCACGGGGCGTCCTCGTCCGCGTCCGGGGCGTCGGGCTCCGGCGTCAGGATGAGGTCGAGCAATTCCGGCTCCAGCGGCTCCTCGTCGTCGCGCAGCCGGTCGTCGTCCGAGGGCAGGGGAATGGCGAAGCCCGAGGGCACCCGCGGATCGAGCAGTCCGGCGCCCTTCATTTCCTCGATCCCCGGCAAATCGTGCACCGCGTCGAGTCCGAAATGCACCAAAAAGGCCGGCGTCGTGCCATAGGTGACCGGCCGTCCCGGCGCCCGGCGCCGGCCGCGCAGCCGGACCCAGCCGGTTTCCAGCAGCACGTCGAGCGTCCCCTTGGAGGTCGAGACGCCGCGGATCTCCTCGATCTCGGCGCGCGTCACCGGCTGGTGATAGGCGATGATGGCCAGCACTTCGGTCGCGGCGCGCGACAGCTTGCGCAGTTCCGGCGCCCCGGCCCCGGCCACCTCGGCGAGGTCGGGGGCGGTGCGCAGCATCCAGCCGCCGGCCACCCGCACGACGTTCACGCCGCGCCGGGCATAATCGGCGGCGAGCACGTCCATCAAAGCGGGAATGTCCGTGTCCTTGCCGAGATGCGCCGCCAGCGTGCCGGGATCGACCGGGAGCGCCGAGCCGAACAGCAGCGCCTCCGCGATGCGCAGGTCGCGCACCAGAGCGGCTTCCCGCTCGTCCAGCGGGCGGACGTCGAACAGGTCGATGCGCGGCGCGGCGCGGGTCATAGCAGCTTCGCTTCGGTCGGGCGCGCCCGCACCCAGAGCGGGCCGAACGGTGCGTCCTGGCGGATGTCGAGCTGGCCCTCGCGCACCATTTCGAGGGAGGCCGAGAAGCTCGAGGCGAGCGCCGTCGCGCGCTGCTCGGGGGAGGCGAGGAAATCGGCCAGGAAATCGTCGAGCCGCAGCCAGTCTCCGAGCGCCGTGCCGAGCAGCCGCTCCAGCCGCGCCCGCGCCTCGGCGAGCGACCAGACCGCCCGGGTCTTCAGCGTGACCGAGGACAGCGCCTGCCTCTGGCGCTGTCCGGCATAAGCGGCGAGGAGATCGTAGAGGCTCGCATCATAGACCACCCGGTCGGGGGCGCCCGGCGCGGTCTCGGGCACTTTGCGGGGGAAGACGTCGACCCCCAGCCGGGTGCGCGACATCAGGCGGGCGGCCGCCTGACGGATGCGTTCCAGATGCCGCAGCCGGCGGGCGAAGGCGTCCGCCATCTCCTCCGCGCTCGGCCCCTCCTCGGCGGGCGGCGGCGGCAGGAGCAGGCGCGACTTCAGATAAGCGAGCCAGGCGGCCATCACGAGATAATCGGCGGCGAGCTCGAGCCGCACTTTGCGCACCGCCTCGATGAAGGCGAGATACTGGTCGGCGAGCGCGAGGATCGAAAGGCGCGTCAGATCCACCTTCTGGGTGCGGGCGAGGGCGAGCAGCAGATCGAGCGGGCCCTCGAACCCCTCGATATCGACCATGAAGGCCTCGTCCCCGGCGGTGCGCGGCGGATCCTCGGAAAAATCGTCTCCGGGGGACGTGCTCATGGTCAGGCGGGCTTGTCGACGCGGGTCGCAAGCTCCCGCCGCATTGCGTCGAGGTCGAGCGCCGCCGGCGCAATGCGGGCGCCGAGCGCGGAGGCGGCGCGGGTTGCGGCGCGGCCGTCGAGCAGCGGCGCCTCGGCGGCGACCGGGATCATCTCGTCCATCCGTCCGTTGCAGTGGAGCAGCATGTCGCAGCCGGCGGCGAGCGCCGCGGCCGCCCGCTCCGCCACCGTGCCGGCGAGTGCGCCCATCGAGAGATCGTCGCTCATCACCAGGCCGGAGAAACCGATGAAGCCGCGCACCACCTCGTCCATGACGATGCGGGAGGTGGTCGCGGGATGGTCGGGATCGATCGCCGCATAGACCACATGGGCGGTCATGGCGAGCGGCAGGTCGGCGAGCGGGCGGAAAGCGGCGAAATCGGTCCGCTCCAGCACGTCGCGCGGCGCCTCGACCCGGGGCAGCCGCTCGTGGCTGTCCACCGGGGCGCGGCCATGGCCGGGAATATGCTTGAGCACGGGCAGCACGCCGCCTTCGAGCAGGCCTTCCGCAGCGGCGCGGGCGAGCGCCGCGACCACGTCCGGCGTGTCGCCATACGCGCGGTTGCCGATGATGCCGTGACCCTCCGGCAGGCGCAGATCGGCGACCGGCAGGCAGTCGACGTCGATGCCGAGTTCGGCGAGGTCGGCGGCGATCAGCCGGGAATTGAGCCGGGTCGCGGCCAGCGCGCCCGCGGGATCCTCGCCATAGAGCCGGCCGAACACCTCGGCGGGGGGATATTCGCGCCAATGCGGCGGGCGCAGGCGCTGCACCCGGCCCCCCTCTTGGTCGATCAGCACCGGCGCGCGCCAGCCGAGCACCGCGCGCGCCTCCTCGACGAGGGCTTTGACCTGTTGCGGCGTCTGCACGTTGCGCGCGAACAGGATCAGCCCCCAGGGCGCCGCCTCCTTCAGAAAGGCGCGTTCCTGATCGAGCAGTTCGGGGCCGGCGAGGCCGGTGATGAAGGCGCGCACACGCATGGTTCGGGCGTATCGGCGCCCTTGCGCGGCGTCAAGCGGCAAACCCCGCGCCCTCGCGGCGATTGTCGCGGTGGCCCTGGCGGCGTAAGCTCCGGCGGTCCCGCTCCCGGCCCATCCGGGCCGACGCTCTTCAAATTCTGCGAGGTCGATCATGGATCGCCGCCCTCTCGGCCGTTCCGGCCTCACCGTGTCGGCGCTCGGCCTCGGCTGCATGGGCATGTCGGAATTCTACGGCCCCAGCGACGACGACGCCTCGCTGGCGACCCTGGAGGCCGCGCTCGACGCCGGAATCACCTTCTTCGACAGTTCCGACATGTATGGCTGGGGCCATAACGAGACGCTGATCGGCCGCTTCCTGAAAGGCCGGCGCGACAAGGTGGTGCTGGCGACCAAGTTCGGCGTGGTGCGCGGGCCGAACGGCGAATGGCTCGGCATCGACGGCAGGCCGGACCATGTGCGCGCCGCCTGCGAGGCGAGCCTCACGCGCCTCGGCGTCGAGGTGATCGACGTCTATTACCAGCACCGCGTCGACCCCAAGACGCCGATCGAGGACACGGTCGGCGCGATGGCCCGTCTCGTGGACGAGGGCAAGGTGCGCGCGCTGGGTCTGTCGGAATGCGCGGTGGAGACCTTCCAGCGGGCCAATGCGGTCCACCCGATCGCGGCGGTGCAGAGTGAATATTCGCTGTGGAGCCGCGACCCCGAGGCCGGGATGCTGGCGGCGGTGCGGGCGGCGGGGGCGGCCTTCGTCGCCTATAGTCCGCTCGGCCGCGCCTTCCTGACCGGTACCGTCTCGGGCCCGGACGCGCTCGCGCCGACCGACTTCCGGCGCAACAATCCCCGCTTTCAGGGCGAAGCGCTGGAGACCAACCGCAAGCTCGCCGTGGCGCTCGGGGAGATCGCCGCCGCCAAGGGCGTGACCGCGGCGCAGCTCGCCCTCGCCTGGCTGCTGAACAAGAATGCCGACGTGATCCCGATCCCCGGCACCCGGCGCATCCGTT
This sequence comes from Aquabacter spiritensis, assembly GCF_004346185.1. Classification (GTDB taxonomy): domain Bacteria; phylum Pseudomonadota; class Alphaproteobacteria; order Rhizobiales; family Xanthobacteraceae; genus Aquabacter; species Aquabacter spiritensis. Next base: position 156,473 of record NZ_SMAI01000010.1, read on the forward strand.
ATATCCACGAGAATGTCGCCGCCGCCGGGATCACGTTGTCGGCGCAGGAAATCGCCGATCTCGACGCGCTGTTCCCACCCGAGGCGGTGGCGGGCACGCGCTATCCCGAGGCCGCCATGGCCGCGCTGAACCGGTAGACGTGGCGGCTTCCGGCGAAAGCATCTGTCGCTGCGCGGAACGGCCCTTTAGTCTCCCGCACACGGCCGCGGCGCCTGATCGGATCGCGGATTTCGGGGCAAAGACGTGGGGTGGGGCATGCGGAGCAACGCGGCGGAGGTTCTGGTCGTGGGGGCGGGGCCGGTGGGGCTCGCGCTCGCCGCGGAATTGGCGCGGCACGGCGTCGGGGTGCGGATCGTCGAGGCGCGGGCGGCGCCGCTGCCCTTCTGCCGTGCCATCGGCGTCACCCCGCGCACGCTCGAAATCTATGAGGACATGGGCGTCGCCCGGGCCATGATCGAGGCCGGGCTGTGGCTGACCGGCACCCGGACCCAGATGCCCGGCATGCCGCCGCACGATGCCATGACCGACCTGTCCGATCTGCCTTATGCCGCCCTCGGCGTCCCGCAGGGCGAGACCGAACGGGTGCTGGCCGCGCATCTCGCGCGGTTCGGCGGATCGGTCGAGCGCGGCGTGCGGCTCGTGTCCTTCACCCAGGCGGACGGGGGTGTGAGCGTCGACCTCGACGGCCCGAGGGGCGCCGAGGTGGCGCAGGTCCGCTATCTCGTCGGCTGCGACGGCGCCCATTCCGTGGTGCGTCATCTGCTCGACATTCCGTTCGAGGGCGAAGCCTTCCCGATGCCCTTCATGCTGGGCGACGTCCATCTCGCCTGGCCGGAGGGCGCCGAGCTGCCGCGGGGGGTGGCGCTGCGCGCGCTGCGGCTGCGCGGCGCGGACGAGGCGCCGGACATGTTCATCGCCATCCCGCTGCCCGAGCGCGGGCGCTACCGCGTCTCCATGCTCGCGCCGGGCGATTTCGCCGCGCCGGCGGGCGAAGATGTCGTGCATGGGATTCAGTCCGAGCGGCTCGGACCCGCTCTGGCCGACATCCAGGCGACGGCCGACCGCGTGATGGACGCCCCGCCCGTGGTCTCCGATCTGCGCTGGTCGTCGCAATACCGCATCTCCATGCGGCTGGCGGCGCGCTACCGGGTCGGCGACGTCTTCATCGCCGGCGACGCCGCCCACATTCATCCCCCGACCGGCGGCCAGGGAATGAATACCGGCATCCAGGACGCCTATAATCTCGCCTGGAAGCTCGCTTTGGTCCTCAAGGGCGTGGCGGGTCCGGCCATGCTCGACAGTTACGAGGCGGAGCGCCTGCCGGAAGCGGAGCGGGTGATCGCCCGGACCGTGGAGGAGAGCATGGCGCTCGGCCGCGAGCGCCGCCCGCCCGACCGCCTCGCCCATACCCAGATCAAAGTCGACTATCGCGGCTCGCCGATCATTGCGCCCGCCACGGAAGAGGCCGGCCTCCAGCCGGGCGATCGCGCGCCCGACGCCGCCGGTCTGCGGCGCAGGGGGGTGGGGTTCCCGCTGCGCCTGTTCGACCTGCTGCGCGGCACCGCCCACGTTCTCCTGCGCCCGGTGGCGGATGCCGGCGATCTCGCCGCAATCGAGGCCGAGGCCGGACTTCTCGCGGGGCTCGGCCTGGACCTGCGGGTGGTCGCGGTGGCGCCGGCCGGGGCGGACCTCGACGACCCCTATGGCGTGACCTTGGTGGAGGACGCCGCGGGTAGCTTCGCCGCGTCCTATGGCGGGGCGGCCTGGCTGGTGCGGCCGGACGGCTATGTCGCCTGGCGCGGCGCCGCCGCGGACGCGCTCGGCCCGGCTCTCCCCCGCCTGCTCGGCCACGACGCCTGAGCGGGTCTCATTCCGCGAACACCCGGTCGCGGCTCTTGCGCAAGGCCGGAAGGATTGCCGCGACCAGCACCGCCAGCGCGATCAGCAGCAGGGCGGCGCTGATCGGCCGCTCCAGCACGCCGATCAGGCTGCCGCGCGTCATCAGCAGCGCGCGGCGCAGATTGTCCTCGATCAGCTTGCCGAGAACGAAGCCGAGCAGCAGCGGCGCCGGCTCGAAGCCGAGCTTGATCAGGCTGTAGCCGACCAGCGCGAAGCCGGCCGTCATCACCACGTCGAGCGGGCTGTTATTGATCGAATAGATGCCGATGCAGGAGAAGACGAGGATGGTGGGGAAGAGCAGCCGGTAGGGCACCCGCAGCAGCCGGACCCAGAGCCCGATCAAAGGCAGATTGATGACCAGCAGCATCAGATTGCCGACCCACATCGAGGTGATCATGCCCCAGAACAGATCGGGGTTCCGGGTCATCACCTGCGGGCCGGGAATGATGCCCTGGATGGTCATCGCGCCGACCATCAGCGCCATCACCGCATTGGGCGGCACGCCGAGGGTCAGAAGCGGGATGAAGGAGGTCTGCGCGCCGGCATTGTTGGCGCTTTCCGGCCCGGCCACGCCTTCGATCGCGCCGCGCCCGAAACGGCCCGGCTGGCGCGCCAGCTTCTTTTCCATGGAATAAGAGGCGAACGGCCCGAGCACCGCGCCGTTTCCGGGCAGGATGCCGAGCAGGGCGCCGATGAAGGTGCCGCGCACCACCGGCATCGCCGATTGCCGCAATTCGGCGGGCGAGGGCAGGAGCCGGCCGATCGGCTTCGACACGAGGTCGCGCTTCTCGTCGATCCCGAGATTCCGCAGCACCTCGGCAAAGCCGAAGATTCCCATGGCGAGCACGGCGAAATCGATGCCGTCGGCGAGCGGCGGGAAGCCGAAGGTGAGCCGCTCCTCGCCGGTTTCGAGGTCGGTCCCGACCGTCGACAGGAGCAGGCCGAGGAAGATCATCGCCATCGCCTTTGAGAGCGCGCCGTGCGCCAGCACGACGGCGAAGACCAGGCCCATGACCATGAGCGAGAAATATTCCGCCGGCCCGAACATCAGCGCCATGCGGGTGAGCGGCAGAGCGAGCGCGGCGATCACCAGAGTCGCGACGCAGCCGGCGAAGAAGGAGCCGAGCGCGGCGATGCCGAGCGCAGACCCGGCGCGCCCCTGCTTGGCCATCTCATGGCCGTCGATCGCGGTGACGACGGAGGTCGCCTCGCCGGGAATATTGACCAGAATCGCGGTCGTCGAGCCGCCATATTGGGCGCCGTAATAGATCCCGGCGAGCATGATGAGCGCCCCGGTCGGCTCCAGGCCGAACGTGATGGGCAGCAGCATGGTGATGGTGGCGATCGGCCCCACCCCCGGCAGCACGCCGATCAGCGTGCCGACCAGGCATCCGGTGAAGCACAGGAAGATGTTGACCGGCAGCGGCACCACGCCGATCCCGGGAATGGCGACGTCGACGAGATGGAGGACGGCGGCAAAGCCCGTGCCGAGATTGCTGAGGATCTCCATCACCCCTCACAGATAGACGATGCCGGGGATGATCAGCGCCGGCACCGGCAGCTGCAGCACATATTTGAACAGGCCGACGCTGAGCAGGGTGACGGCGATCGCGAACACCACCAGTTCGCCGAACCGCGTGTCGGGGGCCGCGGCGCCGGAAATCAGCGCGAGCAGCGGGCCGGACACCAGCAGGCCGGCGGAGCGCACCGTCAAGGCGAAGGCGATCACCCCGCCGATCACGAAGACCGGCCCGCGCAGGCCGCTCCGGTCGAGCCAGGTCGAGCGCCGCACGCACAGCACCGCGAGCGCCACCATCACCACGAGATAAAGCAGGCAGAAGACGAAGGCCGCCGGGGGCAGGCCGATCACGGCGCCGCCGGGAAGCAGGCTTCCTGCCGCCGCCGCCGCCGCGATCAAGGCGGCGATGAGCAGGACCGCGCTGAAATCGGCGAGGCGCACCGGCATTCCGTCCTGGACCACAGCGCTGGCGCAGAGGAAAAGGCCGAAGGCGGCGAGGCACAAAGTGAGGACGCGCGGCACCAGTCCCGGACCCATGACGAACAGAGTGCCCATCTCCAGACCCGCGGACGCGATCCAGGCGAGGCCGGCGAACCCCAGCAGGACCAGCCCGGCGGCGAGGTTCTGAGGGTCGCGCACCGCGGCGCGCGACGATCTCGGTCGGGGAGGGCGATGCGTCATGCCGCAAGCTCCGGCTTCAGGCGTTCGAGAACGGGCCGGTCCGCGGCGCCGGGACGGCGGCGCGGACCGGAGCGCGGGGAGACGGCCGTGCGGGCGCCGCCTATTGCTGCTGGACGGCGGCCTCGGCCTTCACCAGAGCCGCCCATTTCTCGATTTCCGTGCCGACATATTTTTTGAATTCGTCGGAGGAGGTGCCCGTCAGCTCGTAGCCGAGCCCCTTCAGCTTGGCGCTCGTCTCCGGCTCCTTCAGGATTTCGACGAAGGCGGTGTTGAGCTTCTGGACCAGATCGGGGGCCATGCCCGCCGGGCCGAAAAAGCCCCACCAATTGACCATTTCGTAGCCCGGCAGGCCGGATTCGGCCATGGTCGGGATGTTGGGCAGGTTCGAGGCGCGCACCTTGGAGGTCACGGCGAGGCCGCGCAGCTGGCCGGCATCGACCGGCGCGGCGGCGGTGGGGGCCGAGCAGAACATATAGGGCAGCTGGCCGCCGAGAACCTGGGGCAGGGCCGGCGCCTCGCCCGGGAACGGCACGGCCACCGGGTTGATCTTGGCCATATTGTTGAAGAACATCGCCGCCATGAACGAGCCGTCGCCGCGCCCGCCGGTGGCGAAGCTCACCTCCTTCGGCCGCGCCTTGATATAAGCGATCAGCTCCTGGACGGTCTTGGGCGGGAAGGCCGGATTGGTGATCAGCACCAGCGGCGACCACGCGACCAGCGAGATCGGCGTGAAATCCTTCAGCGGGTCGTAGCCCAGATTGGGGTAGAGCGCCGGGGCGACCGCATGGGTGGTCTGGGTGGCGATCTGCAGCGTGCGTCCGTCCGGCGCCGCCTTGGCGACGTAGCGCGAGCCGATCTGGCCGGTGGCGCCGGCCTTGTTCTCGATGATGACCTGGGTGCCGAGCTTGTCCGCGAGCCGCGCGCCGATGATGCGGGCGAGCGTGTCGGTGGTCCCGCCGGCCGCATAGGCGACGACGATCGAGATCGGCTGCTCGGCGCGCGCCGCCGGCGCTGCAATCGCAAGCGTCAGTGCCGCAAGGCCCGCGGCCACGGTTCGCAGAAACATGGCGTCTTCTCCCTGGGTGTTTTGATGAACCGTCTTCGGCGTGACGCGTCGCGGTTCTTTGGGCGGAGCTTAGGGGGGGCAGGGAGCGGATCAAATACCGATTGCGAATCCGGTATGCAGTTTCGTTATCCTACCCCCAGTCAACTATTATGCTGCGCGATGTTCCTTCCGGCGGTTCGCTTGCTCAATCGGCGAACGGGTCGGCCGGCGCGCCGGTTGCGAGTTCCACCACCACGGTCTTGGTCTGGGTATATTCGTGGAGGACTTCCAGCCCGTTCTCGCGGCCGATCCCGCTCATCTTGTAGCCGCCATAGGGCAGCATCCAATGCACCGGGCGGAACGTGTTGACCGAGACGAGCCCGGCCTCGATGCGGTGCGCGACGCGGTGGGCGCGGGAGACGTCCGAGGTCCACAGCCCACCCACCAAGCCATAATCCGTGTCGTTGGCGAGCGCGACGGCATGGTCCTCGTCGTCGAACGGCATCACCGCCGCGACCGGGCCGAACACCTCCTCCTGGGCGAGGCGGGAGGTGTTCTCGACATCGACGAACACGGTCGGCTCGATGAAATAGCCGCGCGGCTGGTGCGGCGGCCGTCGGCCGCCGGAAAGAACATGGCCGCCCGCCTCGCGCCCGAGCGCGATATAGCGCTCGGTCTTGGCCAGCTGCTCGGCCGAGGTCTGCGGGCCGATATGGGTTTTGGGGTCGAGCGGATCGCCGGTCCGGATGCGCTGCGCGCGCTCCGCCATGCGTTCTGCGAAGGCCCGCGCCAACGGGCGCTCGACGAAGATCCGCGAGCCCGCCGAACAGGATTGGCCGGTGGAGCGGAAGGCGCTGTGCAGCGCGACCGTGAGCGCCTTCTCGATGTCGGCGTCCGCGAACACGATGTAAGGCGACTTGCCGCCGCATTCGAAGGTGCAGCGCTTCAGCGTCGCCGCCCCCGCCTGCATGATCTTCTGCGCGGTGCGGTGATCGCCGGTGAACGACACCTTGGCGACCCCCTTATGGGCGACCAGAGCCGCACCCGCGATCTCGCCGAACCCCGGCACGACATTCACGACGCCGGCGGGGAAGCCGGCTTCCGCGACCAAAGCGGCGAGGGCGAGGAGGCTCGCGGGGGTCTGCTCCGCCGGCTTCAGGACCAGCGTATTGCCGGCCGCCAGCGCCGGACCGAGTTTCCAGGAGCAGAGCGAAATGGGGGAATTCCACGGCAGGATCGCCGCCACGACGCCGACCGGCTCGCGCCGGGTATAAGCCAGCGCATCGGGCCGGAACGGGATCTGCGCGCCGTTGATCTTGTCCGCCGCGCCGGCGAAGAAGGTGATCCAGTCTGCGGCGCGGGCGATTTCGCTTTTGGTGTCGCGCAGCGGCTTGCCATTGTCGCGGCTCTCGATCTCGGCGAGCGCGGCCGCGTCCCGCCGCATCAGAGCCGCGAGGCGCAGCATCAGTTCGCCGCGCTGGCTCGGGGTGAGCCGGCTCCAGGGACCGTGCAGGGCGGCCCGCGCCGCCGCGACGGCGTCGTCGACATCCGCCGCGTCCGCCTCCGCGACCTCGGCCCACACCTCTTCGGTCGCGGGATCGATCGAGCGGATCCGCCGGCCGGAGCGCGGCGCCACCCATTCGCCGCCGATGAACAGTGTGTCGAAGCGGCGCAGCGCGGTGGCGGGGCGGGGCGACTCGGAGGTCAGGGCCATGGCTCAGACCGCCTCCGCCACCGGCCGCCGCGCCGCTTCGGCCGCGATCCGGCGGAACAATGCGTCGACCGGCGCGCTCTCGGCGGTCTGCGTCAGCGCCGCGCCGACCGCGCGGGCCTCCGGGCCGAACAGCCAGGAGGCGTTGCGGGCGAACTTGTCGAGCACATCGTCCGGGGTGAGCGCCGCCTCGGGCGAGCCGGGATGAAAGCGCACGTGGCGGCGGTAGAGCTTGCCTTTGGCGGTGACTTCCAGGATCGCCGGGCAGTGCTGGGGATAATCCGAATCGGGATCCTCGGAGGACACGACCAGGGCCGCGATCCGCCGCACCACCGGGTCGGACAGGCGCTCGACGCGGAACGATTCGACGTCGACATCGCCGTGCACCAGGGTCGTCGCGACGCCGTAGGGCAGGCTGAAGCGCGCCTCGTGGGGATGGCTCGGCGCCAGTTTGCGGTCCTTCGGCTCGGTGACCAAAGTCAGGCCCGGCTCGGCCAATTGGCAGGAAATGCGCTCGATCGCGTCGAGCCCGACCCCGTCGGCGCGCAGCTCGGCGCGGATCTGCTTGCCGCCCTCGATGAAGGCGTGCAGCAACTGACAGCAGGGATAGGGCTTGTAGGCGGTCTCCGGCGTGTACCAGCGGCTGCCGAGGCCCTCCGCCGCGATCGCGAAATCGAGCGCGCCGGTGATCGGCGTAAGGAAGCAGGAGAAGAAGCCGAACTTGCCCTCGAACACCGAGGCCGGACCGGTGATGCCGGCGCGCGCGAGATCGAGGGCGAGGATGCCGGAATGTGCCCCCCAGCCGCCATGCAGGATCTTGGAGGTCGAGCCGGTCCGCGTCGCCTCCTGGATGCCGGCGGCGAAGGTGCCGACGATGCCGAGCGCGTCGACGATCTCGGCCGGCGTCGCCTTCAGGAGGGAGCCGATCGCCGCCACGGTGCCGAACCCGCCGAGCAGCGAGGAGGTGTGGTAGCCACGCTCCAGAAACCGGTCGCCGGCGACGAAGCCGAGGCGGATCATGACCTCATAGCCGACCGTGACGGCGGTGATCGCGTCGGCGAGGTCGAGGCCGTTGGCCTGCGCCACCGCGAGCACGGCCGGGGTGACGGTCGAGCCGGGGCGCGCCAGCGAGGAGCCGTGCTTGTCGTCCATTTCGAGCGCCTGGGCGAGCGCGCCGTTGAGCAGCGCCGCCATTTCCGGGCGCACGCTGGATCCGATGCCGATGACGCTGGCGCCCGGGCCCGCCCATTGCCGTGCCAGCTTCGCCGCCGCCTGGCCGCTCTCCTCGCGCGGGCTCGCCCCGGCGATGCACACCCCGATCGAATCGACCATGTGCCAGAGCGCGGCGGTGCGGACTTCCGCCGGGATGCGGTCGAAGCTGAGGCCCGACGCGAAATCGGCGAGCGTGTGGGCGAGCATGCGCTCGGATGTCGGCTGTCCCATGGTCCCTGTCCCTTCGGAAATGCGAGAAAGCCTCCCCCGCGGACGGGGGAGGGGGCGGCCCGTCAGCGCACCTTCTGCAGGGCTGCGCCGAGCGTGCCGGCCGGAGCCGCCTGGGTCTCCAGCGTCGAGACGATGGCTTCCACCTCGGCGACCGCCGCGGCGGTGAGGCGACGGCCCGCGAGGTCGCGGAACTTCGCCTTCAGCGTCTCGTCCGAAAGCGGGTTTTTCCAATGGCCGGAGCGGTAGGTCTGGGCATGGGTGAAGCGTTCGCCCGATTTGGTCGTCACGGTCACCCGCACCGCCCGCATTTCATGCGGCCCGAGCGCGTCGAGGTCGGGCGCGACCACCACTTCGACGCGGTTGGCGAGATCGAGGATCTTCGGATCGCGCAGCTTGTCGTCGCTATATTGGTCGACGAAGGCGTTGCCCTCCAGCAGCGTCACCGCGGCGGTATAGGGCAGGTTCATCTGCGCCGTGATGGTCTCCGCCGGAACATAGGGCCAGCCGCAATGGCGGTGCACCATTTCGGTGGTCTCGACCAAAACCCCGGCGACGTCCTCGCCCGTCACGCCGTGCGTCTCCCGGATCGCACGCAGCGCGTCGACCGAGGTCTGGCTGGAGGCGAGCGAGGAATAGCGCTTGAAGCCGTTGTGGCGCATCTCGAACGCGGTGCCGAGCCCGTTGGTGGCATAGCTGAGATCGTATTGCGCGGCATAGGTCGAGCAGAAGCCGCCATAAGGCGCTTCGAGCACGTTGCGCACGCCGGTCAGGCCTTCCTTCGCGCACATGGCGGCGAGGATGCCGTTCTGCGCCGCCTTGCCGGAATGGAAGCGCTTGGCCATCGCGCCATATTGCGAGGCCATCAGGCCGGCGGCCTGCGAGCCGGCGAGGCCGAGCGCGCTGACGAACTGATCCACGTCGAGGCCCAGCAGCTTGCCGATCGCGGCGGCGGAGGCGAAGGTCGAGGTCAGGCCGCAGGGGTGGAAGCCGCGCGTGAAGGCATGCGGCGACACGGTATTGCCGATGCGGGTGCCGCATTCGTAGCCGACCACGGTGGCGAGGATCAGGTCCTTGCCGTCGAACGGGCCGAAGGCCTCGGCGACCGCGAGCACCGCGGGCACGACGCCGGCGCCGTAATGCGACATCGACTGGTCGTGGCAATCATCCAGCTCGAAGCCTTGCGCGGCGGTGCCGTTGATCAAGGCGGCGCCGGTCGGGTCGGCGCGCAGCGGCATGCCGAAGGCGCTCGCGCTGCCGGCCTGGCCGAGCTTTTCCACGACGCGGGCGACGGCGAGCGTCCACGGCTTGTCCGAGCCGAAGATCGAGCAGCCGAGGCTGTCGAGGATGCATTGCTTGGCATTGACCACGAGGTCCGCCGGAAGGTCCTCGTAGCGCAGACCGACGGAGAATTCGGCCAGAGCGCGGGTGGGGGAGGTAACGGTCGGGTCGACGGCGACGTTCATCGAAACTGCTCCTTGGATCGTTAGCGGGCGGTGCGCCGGCCGGCGGCCGGCGGCGGCCTCAGCCGAATTTGCGGGCGGCGACCGGTGCGTCCGTGCTCCGGCCGAGAGCGAAGAGGGCCGCGCTGCGGCCCGCGAGCCGGCCGAACACCGCCCCGGAAGTCAGGCCCGAGGCGCCGGGATAGTTGAAGTAGAAGATGCCGCCGACCATCTCGCCGGCCGCGAACAGGCCGCCGATCGGCGCCTGTGCCGTGTTCACCACCTGCGCGGAATTGGTCACGCGCACCCCGCCGAAGGTGAAGGTGACGCCGCAGGTCACGGCATAGGCCTCGTAAGGCGGCGTATCGATCTTGCACGCCCAGTTCGAGCGCGGCACCGGCAGGCCCGGGGCGCCGCGCCCGTCCTTGACGTTGGGATTGAACGGCACGTCGTCCTGCACCGCCGCGTTGAAGGCGGCCAGCGTCTGGAGGAACTGGGCCTTGTCGACCTCTTCGATCTTGTCGGCGAGGGCTTCGAGCGTGTCGGCGGTGAATTTGGTGACGTTGCGGGCGCGGTATTCGTCGCGCAGCAGGTGGCGGGTCTTGGCGTCGTAGATCTGCCAGGCCACCTGCCCGGGCTGGGCCAGCACCGCCTGGCCGTATTTGGCATAGGTGTAGTTGCGGAAGTCCGCGCCCTCGTCGATGAAGCGGTGGCCGTCTTTGTTGACCACCACGGCGAAGGGGTAGGAGTGGCGCTGATATTGCGGCGTCACGTTGAGGTCGCCGAAATCGCTGGCATAGCGCTCCCAGGCGGTGGCGTGGCAGCCGGACCAGTGGCCGCAGGGCTGGGCGCCGATCTTCAGCGCCATGTCGAGGCCGTCCCCGGTGTTGAAGCGGGTGCCGCGCACCTTGGCGAGGTCCCAACCCGGTCCGAGATAGCGGGCGCGCCATTCGGCGTTCGCCTCGAACCCGCCGCAGGCGAGGATCACCGCGCCGCCGCGCAGCGTATGGCTCGCCCCCTCATACTGGAGGACGACGCCCTGCACGCCGGCATCGTCGTGCACCAGCTCGCGCACCCAGGCCTCGTAGAGAATGTCCACGCCCTTCTTCTCGGCGGCGGCATAGAGCGCGTCGACGAGGCCCGGCCCGCCCGAGGCGACGACCATGGTCGCGCCGCCCCAGAATTTGAACCGTCCGTCGACCTTGAACGCCTGCCGGCCGAAATTCGGCATGAAGCGCACGCCCTGGTCGCGCATCCACAGCATGGTGGCCTTGCTGTTGCGCACCAGGATCTCGCACAGGTCCGGATCGGTCCGATACTGGGTGATCCGGGCCATGTCGTCGAAGAAATCATCCTCGGTATAGCTGCCGAAATCCGCGCTCTCGACCTCGGCGTCGGTCAGGTCCGGGGCGAAGGCGCGGATGTCGTCCGCGCCCTCATAGACCACCCGCATCAGGCCGTCGGTATAGGCCGAATTGCCGCCCCGCTCGGCGTGGGGCGCGCGCTCCAGCATCAGCACGCTGGCGCCCTGTTCGCGCGCCGACAAGGCCGCGCACAGAGCCGCATTGCCCCCGCCGACCACGATCACGTCATACCGTTTGCTGGAAAACTCTGTCATGGAGCGCGACTCCTGTGCGCAGGGGTCTTGCCGCCCCCGCTCCGTCCACGCGCCGAGCATTAGTCCGCAGCCAGTATGCACGCACAGAATAAGACGTTATCCTAGCATGCGAGAAAAACATGCAGGGGTCCGATGAAACTGCAGCAGCTCCGGTACGTCCTGGAAATCGTCCGTCAGAACAATCACTTGTCCGCGGCGGCCGAGGCCCTGCACACGTCCCAGCCGGGGGTGAGTCGCCAGGTCCAGCTCCTGGAGGCGGAACTCGGCTTCGAGATCTTCCTGCGCACCCGCAACCGCATCATCGGTCCGACCGAGCCGGGCCGTCAGGTGCTGGAGATCGCCAAGCGCGTGGTCACCGACATGGCGGCGCTGCGGGCGCTGAAGGACGACGTCTCCTCCGGCGCGCAGGGCACGCTGACCATCGGCACCACCCACACCCAGGCGCGCTACGTTCTGCCGCGCGTGATCGAGGAGTTCGTTACCAGCCATCCGGACGTGCAGCTCGAACTGCGGCAGGGCAATCCGGAGGACATCTGCACCATGGTCGATTCCGGCGAGGCGGACCTCGCGATCGGCACCGACACGATCAATGCTTTGCCCAATCTGGTGAAGCTGCCCTGCTTTTCGCTGCCGCGCTCGGTGGTGGCGCGCAAGGACCACCCCATCCTCGGCGCTGAACATCTGACCCTGGAGGCGATCGCCCGCTATCCCATCATCTCCTACGACCAACGCTATAGCGGGCGCTGGCGGGTGATGAACGCCTTCACCAAAGCGGGGCTGGAACCCAAGATCCTACTTTCGGCGATCGATGCCGATGTCTGCAAGACCTATATCGAGCTCGGTCTCGGCATCGGGGTGCTGACCAACATCACCTATAATCCCGCCCGCGACGCCGAACTCGGCGCGCGCGATGCGAGCCACCTGTTCGAGCCGAGCACGATCTTCATCAGCCTGCGCGCCAACACCTATCTGCGCGGCTTCATGCTCGATTTCATCAAGGCGGTGGCGCCCCAGCTCACCCCCGCCGTCGTCCGCGGCGCTTTGCGCGACCACCACACGGGATGACCGGCGCCGGGTCCGCCGGCCTCTGTTCCGCTCTTGTTGAACAACAGCAGCGGCACGTGCTCTAAAGTCGCCTGATCCCATCCTCGCACGGCGAAGGAGAAAGCCATGTCCCAGCCACCCATTCGGCGGTCCGGTGGCTCCGCGCGCGACACGGCGGAAGCAGCCTTCCGCTCCGCCACCACCAAGCCGGTGCCCGAGGCGCCCAAAGCGCCGCGGGCCGCCGCTATCCCCAATGCGAAGGAAACCGTTTCGATCCGAATCGATCGCGACGTTCTCGAGCATTTTCAGGAAGCCGGGCCGGGCTGGCAGGAGCGGATCAACCAGGTGCTGCGCAAGGCCATGGCCGACACGCCGTAGCGGGCGCCGCGGGGTCAGCCGTCGTCGGAGGGGGCGAGGTCCTCACCCGGGAGAGGGGCGCCGTCCGCCGGCGCGGCGCCTGCATCGGAGCCGGGCGCCCGCCAGCGGATCAGAGCGTCCCGCCCCGCTTGCGTGAGGCCGTAGAGCCCCCGGTCGATCCGGGTGAACCAGCCATAGACATTGTCGCGCAGGATCGTCCCGGCTTTCGGTGCGATGGGACGAAGATCGCGCGGCCGCTGGGGCGCCGGCGCCATGGCGTGCGCGCAGGCGAGCGCCTGCTGGCGGTAGGCGGTCATGATGGGCACGCGCGAGCCGCCGCCCACCGCAGGGTCGCCCTGCCGCCGCCGATGTTCCTCGACGAGCCGCGACCGGCGCCGCGGATCCTTGCGCGGCATCGGCGCGGCGGGGCTCAGGAGGATCGTCACCTCGCCCGCCGGCGAGACGGCGAGCAGTCCGAAGCCGAGGCGCCGGCACAGATTGCGGAAGCGCGCGTCGCGCTCCCGTCCGTTTCCGCGCAGCGACGTGCGTGCCGCGAGCCAGACCTCGTCGCAGGCCCCGGCGCGGTCGACGGCCTGGAGCACGAGTTCGAGATTGAAGCTGAGCTTCAGCTCGCCGATCACCACGATCGGCGTGCCGTCTCCGGCGAGGCCGACCAGGTCGCAGCCGCCGATCTCGCCTTTGACGGCGAAGCCGAGGCCTTCCAGAAACCCTTTGACGGGGAGATAGAGGGACGTCTCCAGGATGCGCGCTCCCGCGTCAGGCCGGCCGCCGCAGGGCCGGGGCGGACGGGCGGACGCCCGGATGGGTGGCGATCCAGATCAGGTGGCGCGCGCCGCCGCGGGCGCCATTGGCCCGCACCCGCGCCTCCTCAGCCGCGAACCCGGCCTTGCGCAGCCGCTGGGTGAAGCGCGGGTCCGGTCCGGACGACCAGACCGCCAGGATGCCGCCCGGCCGCAGCGCCGCTTTGGCCGCGGCGAGGCCGGTCATATCGTAGAGCCCGCCATTCGCTGCGCGCGTCAGCCCGTCCGGCCCGTTGTCGACGTCCAGAAGGATCGCATCGAACGCCGCGCGGCCGTCGCGGATCAGGCTGCCGACGTCCGCCGTGCAGAGGTCGACGCGGGGATCGGTGAGGCATCCGGCGAAGATCTCGGCCAGCGGCCCGCGCGCCCACGCCACCACTGCAGGGACCAGTTCCGCGACGACGATGCGGGCCTCCGGCCCGAGACCGGCCAGCGCCGCGCGCAGGGTGAAACCCATGCCCAGCCCGCCGATCAGCAAATGCGGGGCGGGGCGATCCCGGAGCCGGTCGCAGACCATCGTGGCGAGCGCCGCCTCCGACCCGCTGAGGCGGCTGTTCATCAGCTCGGTGGACCCCGCCATGATCGAGAATTCCGCACCGCGCCGCATCAGGCGCAACCGGCCCCCGCCATCGGGCACGTCGGCGGTATCGAGCTGGATCCAGGGAATCATCGGTCGGTCTTCGCCAGGGGTTTGCGCGCTTATATAGGCCGAAGCGCCGGCTCGCTTCCATCGGTCGGAGAATAAGAAAAAAATCTTAAAGACTATATTCCTTTCTTCTCCCGATCCTGCTATGGTGGCTTCACCTCGCACCAAGGAGGGGCGCGTCCGGAGCGGCCTGACGGGTGGTGCGGGGCAGCGGGTGTCCGACGGGACGGGGACAACGCACCCCGTTCAGTTAGAAAGGAGGCCGAAGGGGACTGCGCACCGATCCGGGAGTGGTTCGTCCGGTCCCGATGGGAGAACCGATCACCCACGCGGCGCAGCCGACACGCCATAAATCCCCGCGCGGGAGCGGACGGAGCGCAGGCTCCGACGTCACTTGTGTTCCCAAGGCATGCCTTGCCGGCGTGCCGACCGCTCCCGCATCCCTCCCCCCCGCCGGGAAACCGGCGGGGCTGGAGGTGCTGGAACCGGGCCGGATCCGAAGCGCCGGCCGGCGGAGCAGGGTCCCGGCTAGGCGCCCGTTCGCGCCGCGAGCGCCGCGGACAGCGCCGCCGCCACCGGCCCCGGTGCGTGCGCACCCTCCTCGAACGCGACGACCGCGCGCAGGCCGAGGCTGGTGGTGAGGAAGATTTCGTCCGCCGCCGCGACGTCTTCGGGACGCAGGCTCCGCTCGATCGCTCCGGCCTGCAGAAGCTCGGCGCGCAGGATGCCGGGCAGGGCGCCATCCGAAACCGGTGGGGTCAGGAGGGCGCCGTCGCGCACCACAAACAGGGTGGCCATGCTGCTCTCGGCGATCTGGCCCTGGGTGTTGAGCAGCAGGGCGTCGTGCGCCCCGCGCCGTTCCGCTTCCTGGCGCGCGAGAATATTATCGAGATAATTCAGGCTCTTGATCTTCGACAGCGGCGACATTTCATTGCGCCGTGTCACCGTGGCGAGGACGAGGCGAACCGGGTCGCGCGGGGGCAGGGGGCCGGCCGTGATCAGCACGGTCGGTGTCGGTGCGGCCGGCGGCAGCACGCCGCGCGCCCCGGACCCGCGCGTCACGGTGAGGCGCAGCGCGCCGTCCGACAGGCCGTTGGCCGCCAGGGTCGCGCAGAGCGCGGCGTGCAGATCCAGCTCCGGCAGCGGCAGATCGAGAAGCGCGGCGCCGCGCGCCAGCCGGTCGCGGTGCGCGGCGAGCCGCAGCGGCGTGCCGGCCCGGGCCTGGAGCGTCTCGAACAGCCCGTCGCCGAGCGTCAGGCCACGATCGTCGGGGGCGATCCGCGCCGTGTCCGCATCCAGGATCTCCCCGTTCAGCCAGACCTTCATGCCGCTCCTCCCTCCAGCGCCCGCAGCAGCGGTGCGAGCTTGACCATGGCTTCCTCATATTCCGCCGCCGGGTCGGAATCCGCGACGATCCCGCCGCCGGCCTGCGCGAACAAGGTCTCGCCCGCCCGCACCAGGGTGCGGATCACGATCGACGTGTCCATCGCGCCGTCGAGCCCGATCCAGCCCACGGCGCCGCAATAGGGGCCGCGCGGCACCGGCTCCAATTCGTGGATGATCTCCATGGCGCGGATCTTCGGCGCGCCGGTCACCGAGCCGCCGGGAAAGCAGGCCCGCAGGAGGTCGACCGCCCCCAGCCCCGGCGCGAGCCGGCTCGTCACCACCGAGACGAGATGGTGGACCGAGGCGAAGGTCTCAAGCCCGTTCAGCACCGGCACGGCGACGCTGCCGAGCGCCGAGACCCGGCCGAGATCGTTGCGCATCAAATCGACGATCATGAGATTTTCGGCGCGGTCCTTGACGCTCGCCAGCAGATCGGCCGCGAGCGCCGCGTCGCCCGCCGGATCCGCGCCGCGCGGCCTTGTGCCCTTGATCGGGCGGGTCTCGACGGTCCCGTCCGCCGCCAGTCGCAGAAAGCGCTCGGGCGAGGCGCCGATCACAGCCGCGTCGGGTCCGAGGGCGAGCAAGGCGGCGAACGGCGCCGGGCTCAGCGCCCGCAGCCGGAGGAACAGGCCGAAATCGTCCAGGCCGGCGGGACGCGGCGCGCGCAGCCGCTGGGTGAGATTGGCCTGGAAGATGTCGCCGGCTTGGATATAGCCGATGGTCCGGGCGATCGCGGCCTCGACCGCCGTGCGGCTCTGTTCGGGCTGCCAGCGGCCGCGCACGGAAAAATCGGCCGCCGGCGCGGTGGCGGGCGCCGCCGCGAGCCGGGCGAGAATCTGCGCCGCCCGGTCCGCCGCCCGCGCCGCCCGCGCCGCCGGATCGTGCAGCGGGGCGCCGCTCGACAGCAGGCAGGCGGTGCCCTGTGCGTGATCGAAGGCGATCACCGTGTCGTAGAGCCCGACCAGCAAATGCGGCACGCGAGCCGCGTCGGGCCGCGGCGCCGGCAGCCGCTCGACATGGCCGCCCAGTTCATAGCCGAACATCCCGACCGCGCCGGTCGAAAACGGCACCGGACACGGGCCGTCCGGCGCCGGCAAGGCGGCGATCTCGCGCTTCAGCACCGCGAACGGATCGCCGTCGACCGGCCGCCCGTCCACCCGCACCCCGTCCGAATCGGCGACGATCACCCGGAACGGCGCGACCGCGAGATAGGAATAGCGGCCGCGCGCCCCGTCCGGCGCGCAGCTCTGAAGCAGCGCGGAAACCGGATCGCGCGCGAACGGCACGAAGGCGGCTGAAGGGTCTGTGACGGCGAGGGGAACGATGTGCACGGCGCGGTCCGAAAAGGAGAAGGCGGCGGAGCCGGTCCGATCGGGACTCCGTCTCCACCGGAGAGAGAAAGACCGCCTCGCCGCCGCGAATGCAATCCGGTTCACGGCGGGTCCGCGATCGGCGCATCTCCGGCGCGCGCTGCGCTCATGGCCGGCGCCGCAGCTCTGCGCCTGCGGCAGGTGCGCGGGCGGCGGTCGGTGCTAGGTTGCCCCGGCAGCGGCGCGCCGGCGCCGCCCCGGAACTGGTTCGTGCCTCCGCCTGCTTCATCCCCCGCCCCGTCTTCGTCGTCCCGCTGGTTCCTCACCGGCGCCCGCGCCGCGCTCTCGGTGCCGGGCCTGGTCCTGTTCGCGGGCTATATCGGCTTCGGCGGGCTGCTGACCGGCATCGATTTTCCCTTCGTCGCCGGCCTGTTGTCGACGCTGCTGATCTGGGCGCTGCCGGCGCAGATCATCCTGATCGGCGGTCTGGCGACCGGCACCGGCCTGGTGCCCATCGCGCTCGCCGTGACCTTGTCCTCGCTGCGGCTGATGCCGATGGTGCTCTCGCTCGCGCCCTATTTGCGGGGCACGCGCCGCAGCCTCGCGCGCGAATTGCTGTGCGCCCATTTCGTCGCCATGACGGTGTGGGCCGAGGGCCACCGGCTGCTGCCGCGCATGCCGCTTGAGGGGCGGATCCCGTTCCAGCTCGGGCTCGGCTGCGGCCTCACCACGATCAGCCTCTCCGGCACCGCCGCGGGCTTCTTCATGGCCGCCGAACTGCCGGTCTGGTTGGCCGTGGGGCTGCTGTTCCTCACGCCGATCTCGTTCAGCCTGCTGATGATCCGCGGCGCCCGCGAGGCGACCGACTGGATTGCGCTGGCGCTCGGTTTCCTGACCGCGCCTTTGGTCGCCGGGTTGAGCGGCGGCATGGACCTGATGCTGTGCGGCATCGGCGGCGGCACGGTGGCCTATCTCGTCGGCCGCCGGCTGCGGAGGCGGCCATGATCGACTTTTCCAGCGAATGGACGGCGATCCTGATCGTCATCCTGGTCGGCTTCCTGCCGAGCGAGATCTGGCGGATGCTGGCGGTGATCGCCGGGCGGCGCATGGACGAGGGGAGCGAGGCCTTCCTCTGGGTCAAGGCGGTCGCCACCGCTTTGCTCGCCGCGGTGGTCGCCCGGCTGATCTTTGTCCCGACCGGCGCCCTGGTCGAGGTGCCGCTCTGGCTCCGGCTGCTCTGCATCGTCGGCGGCATCGCAGCTTTCACCGCGATCCGCCGCTCCGTCCTCGCCGGGGTCGTCGTGGGCGAGGCAATCCTCGTTCTCGGCGCCTGGTGGCTCGGATAGTCCCGGCCCGTCGGCCGCCCCGGCCGACCGGAACAGGGGCGGTCAGGCCGCGCTTTCGGGCACGTGCTTGCCCTGCCACTGCACCGCGCCGGGCGGCATCAGCAAAGTGAGCGCGTCGCGGCGGATCTCGTAGCGCAACGGCATGGTCTCCCGCGTCACTTCGCCGTCGGTCGCCACCCAGGCGCGGTCGCGGTGGACCGCATTGATGGTGATGCGCTCCGCGGTGAAGGAATGGATGCCGGGATTGCCGCGCCAGGATTGGACCAGAAGGTCCGCACCCGCTTTGACCCGGGCGAACGCGCCCCGCTCCTCGGCGACGTGCACTTCGAGCACGCCGGCATCGAGCCGCGAGCGGTGCCAGTCGGCGCCGTCGAAGCAATTGTTGGTCACGAGGGCGGCGTAGGCATCGAGCGAGACCCGCTTGCCGTCCACTTCGATGTCGAGCCGCAGCCGGCCCGAGCGCATCACCGCCTTGCCGAGCGCCACGAACCAGCCGAAGACGCGCCCGCTGGTCTTGCGGCCCTGTTCGCGCGCCAGCGCCATCTGGCTGAAGAAGCCGATGCCGGAGACGCCGTGGAACGCCCGGTCGTTGAGCGTCGCGAGGTCGATGCGCATCGGCTCCGCGCCCTGCAGCGCGACCAGCGCCCCGGGCAGGTCCCGCGGCAGGCCGATATCGTAGGCGAGCAGGTTCATGGTGCCGAGCGGCAGCACGCCGAGCGTGATGTCGGTGCCGCACAGGACCGAGGCGGCATAGCTGACCGTGCCGTCGCCGGCGCCGACGATCACCGTGTCGTACTTCTGTGCGGCGGCGCCGCGGATGGCCTCGGCCATCTTCGCGCCCTCGCAGAGCAGCACGTCGACGTCCCGTCCCGGTTGGGTGAGGGCGGCGTCGACTTCCGCGCGCACGCGCTCGGCGCCGAGATCGGCGATCGTGCCGGCTTTGGCATTCAGGATGACAAGGGTCTTGCTCATTCCTAAACTCCGGCCCGCAGGGTGGCATCCGGCGCGGCGCCGGGGCAGCCTGAGGGAGCGTCCGGAATGGCATCCGAATTTTCATCCGCTGGCAAGTCGCCCGGCGGGCGGTCATATGATGTGGGATCGCCGAACGGGCGCATGCCGGAACCGCCGCCCGGTCGCCCGGGGCGGCCGTCGATTCTTCGGCTGCGGGCGGGCATCCTGCTGCTGCTGGCACTGATCATGTTCTGCATCTCGGCGGGCCGCTTCGTCGCGGTGCAGTTCGAGCTGGGGTGGATCTGGGCGACCGTGGTCGCCCTGATCGTCGCGGGGCTTATCGCCTTCGGCATTACGCGGCTGACACGCAAGACATATTTCCTTCTCGCCACCGGGATCACGCTGATCACGACCTATCTCGTCTTCGACTTCCTGCGCGGCGCGCTCGACTGGTCGCCGGCCACGGCCCTCGTGTTCGCCCTCGTGCCCTGCCTGATCCTCGCCGCCGCCTTCTGGGATTTCCGCAAACTCAAGCTGGAATTCGGCGGCTGGCTCAACAGTCCGTAGCCGGGAGCGGAGGAGGCCGCCAGATCCGCAGGCGTCGGGGGTGGGAACCCGAGCGCGGCCCCCGCGGTTCCAGCAAGCGAAAGCGGAGCTTGGACCATGCTGAAATACGCCATCATCTTTCTCATCATCTCGATGCTCGCGGGCGCGATGGGCTTCATGAACATTTCCGCCATCGCCCGGCGCATTTCGTTCGTCCTGTTCGGCATCTTCCTCGCTTTGGCGGCCCTGGTCCTGCTGTTCTTCGTGCTTCTCGGCAACGCGGTCACCTAGCCGCCGATCGCGGGCCCTCCGCTGCGGCGCGCAAAGGGAGTTGAGCCGGGGCAGTTCCCGCAATAGCCTTCCGGAGGCAAAGCCGAGGAACGGCTTGCGGGACCTTCGAGAGGAGAAACACATGCGTCGCCTTGCCCTTGCGGCCGCGGCCGGATTGCTCGCCCTTGGCGCGCTTCCGGCGGCTGCCCAGCAGAAGGTGGTGAACGTCTACAATTGGTCGGATTATGTCGACGAATCCGTGCTGGAGGACTTCACCAAGGAGACCGGCATCAAGGTCCGCTACGACGTGTTCGACAGCAACGAGGTGCTGGAGACCAAGCTGCTGGCGGGGCGCACCGGCTACGACGTGGTGGTGCCCACCGGCTCCTTCCTCCAGCGCCAGATCAAGGCCGGCGTCTTCCAGAAGCTGGACAAGTCGAAGATCCCGAACCTGCAATATGCCTGGCCCGAGATCACGAGCCGCCTCGCGGTCTACGATCCCGGCAACGATTACGCCGTCAATTACATGTGGGGCACGACCGGCATCGGCTACAATGTCGAGCAGGTGAAGAAGCGGCTCGGCGACGTGCCGATGAACACCTGGGACATCGTGTTCAAGGCTGAAAACCTCTCCAAGCTCAAGGATTGCGGCGTCTACGTCCTCGACGCCCCGGAGGAGGTGATCCCGGCGGCGCTGCGCTATCTCGGGCTCGACCCCGATTCCAAGAAGCCCGAGGACATCGCCAAGGCCGGCGAAATGCTCATGAAGGTGCGGCCGTTCATCCGCAAGTTCGATTCGGGCGGCATCATCAACGCGCTGGCGCGCGGCGACATCTGCATCGCGGTGGCCTGGTCGGGCGACGTGTTCCAGGCCAAGTCGCGGGCCGAGGAGGCGGCGAAGAAGAGCAAGAAGAAGCCGGTCGAGATCGCTTATGTGATCCCGAAGGAAGGCACGCTGATGTGGTTCGACAATTTCGCCATCCCGAAGGATGCCAAGAACGTCGACGAGGCGCTGGCCTTCATCAATTACATGAACCGGCCGGAAGTGGCCGCGAAGAACACCAATTATATCTCCTATGCGAACGGCAACCTCGCCTCGCAGAAATTCATCGACAAGGAGATCCTCGACAACCCGGCGATCTACCCGAACAAGGAGACCTTCGCGCTCCTGTTCACCGTCACCACCTATCCGCAGGACGTTCAGCGCGTCGTCACCCGCACCTGGAGCAGCTTCAAGCGCGGCAAATGAGCGGCAAATGAGCGACAGGTGAGCGCGGGAGGTTTCCTGCGCCCTCGGGATGTGGGCGGTGGCCGCTGGTCGCCGCCCCGCCTCAGCTCGCGTCCCGCGCCGGCCGGATGGCGATCTCGGCCGCAGCGAGCCGTCGATAGAGGCGCCGCTGCCGCACGATCGGCCACCAGTCATAGAGAAAGATCTCGATGGGTCGCCAATTGGCGACCCATCCGAGGATGATCAGGCTCTCCTCGACAAAGCGGCCGAGCGGCCCCGGCCCGAGGCGGCCCGAGACGATCTGGGTCGTGAACACGCAGAGCGCGAGCACGCCGAAGCCGACCAGGAGCGAGACGCGGCCGATGCGGATCAGTTCCTTCAGGTCGGCGCTGGACTGCGCGACCTTGTTGGCGAAGAAGTGCCGAAAGGTGAGGGGGAACGTGCGCGCCAAATCGGACTGCGCTTCGCCCGACGGAACATGGACGATCACCGTGATCGGCGCGGCGCGCGGCAGTTCGCGCGCCCATCCGACGATGTAATCCTCCGCTTTCGGATCGAGGTCGCGGTCGCTGAAGGGAAAGGGATCGAGCATGTTCACGAGCTGCGACATCCGCTCGACCCGGATCTCGATCGGTCTCTGAAGCTCAGGCATGGTGCTGGCTCTTCCTCGATCGCAAAAGCTGGATCGGATGCGCCCGTCCGCGCCTCCGATTATGACCCCCTCCGTGCGGCCGTATCGCCGGGCTCCGGCCGCTGGCGCGCGCGTCCCGTCCCCGCCGATCAGACCTCCCCGCGCACGGGAAGACCGGAGCGGCGCGTCTTGAAGGGGGCCATGCCCTGGCGCGCCAATTCGTCGGCGCGCTCGTTCAATTCATTGCCGGCATGGCCCTTCACCCAGTGCCAGCGCACCTCGTGGCGCTTCAGGGCCGCGTCGAGGCGTTCCCACAAATCCTGGTTCTTGACCGGCTTCTTGTCCGCGGTGCTCCACCCGTTGCGCTTCCAGCCGGCCATCCATTTCAGGATGCCGTTGCGCAGATATTCGCTGTCGGTGTGGAGGTCGACCACGCAGGACTTAGTCAGCGCCTCGAGCGCGCTGATCGCCGCCATCAGTTCCATGCGGTTGTTGGTGGTGTGCGGCTCGCCGCCGAGCAATTCCTTCTCGTGGGACCCGGCACGCAGAATGGCGCCCCAGCCGCCCGGGCCCGGATTGCCCGAGCAGGCGCCGTCGGTCCAGACCTCGACAGGGGTGCTCATGCCGCCAGCCCGTAATCGCGGGCGCTCGTCACCGCCCGGTGGAAGCGCAGCTTGCGCAGATATTCCAGAGGGTCCTTGGGCCGGACCAAGGCGCCCTCCGGCACGTCGAGCCAGTCCACCAAACGGGTGAGCAGGAAGCGCAGGGCCGCGCCGCGCGCGAGGCGCGGCAGAGCGGCGCCCTCCTCCGGCAGGAGCGGGCGCACCTTGCCATAGCCGGCGATCAGCGCGCGGCCCTTGGTGGCGTTGAAGGCGCCGTCCGGCTCGAAGCACCAGGCATTCAGACAGACGGCGACGTCATAGGCGAGCAGATCGGTGCAGGCGAAATAGAAATCGATGATCCCCGACAGCGTGTCGTCCAGGAAGAAGGCGTTGTCCGGGAACAGATCGGCATGGATCACGCCGGTCGGCAGGCCGGCGGGCCAGTGCGCCGCGAGGTCGTCGAGTTCCGTGGCGATCGCCGCATGCAGCCCGGGCGCCACCGTATCGGCGCGGTCGCGGGCGGCCTCGAACAGCGGCCGCCAGCCGGCGACGGAGAGGCCGTTGGCGCGGCGCATCGGGAAGTCCGCACCGGCGAGATGCAGCCGCGCCAGCGCGCCGCCGAGCTGGCCGCAATGATCGGCGCTCGGCCGGCGCACCGAAACGCCGGGCAGGAAGGTCACGATGGCGGCGGGCCGCCCGGCAAGCTCGCCCAGCATTGCCCCGCCGCGCGTGGCGACCGGCTGCGGGCAGGAGATGCCCCGCGCCGCCAAATGCTGCATCAGGCCGATGAAGAAGGGCAGGTCGCCGCGCGCCACCCGCTTCTCGTAGAGGGTGAGGATAAAGGTGCCGAGCGTGGTCTGGAGCAGGAAGTTGGAATTCTCCACCCCCTCCGCAATGCCGTGATAGGAGACCAGCGTGCCGATCGCATAATCGGCGAGGAAGGCGTCGAGCTGCGACGCGGCGACATCGGTATAGACGGCCACGGGCTACTCCGCGGCGTCGGAGCGAAGGGCGCGGGGCAGAGGAAAGAACACGTTCTCCTCGGCCGCCGTCACGGTCTCGACCGCCAGCGTATAGCGGTCTGCGAAGGCATCGAGGATTTCCTCGACCAGCACCTCGGGCGCGGAGGCGCCGGCGGTGACGCCGAGAGAGGCGAGGCCGGAGAGAAGGCTCCAGTCGAGATCGGCGGCGCGCTGCACCAGCACCGCCCGGGTGCAGCCGGCGCGCTCGGCGGCCTCGCGCAGACGCTGCGAGTTCGACGAGTTCGGCGCGCCCACCACCACCATCGCATCGACCTGCGGCGCCACCGTCTTCACCGCTTCCTGGCGGTTGGTGGTGGCGTAACAGATATCCTCCTTGGGCGGAGCGGCCATGTCCGGAAAGCGGGTGCGCAGGATTGCGACGATCTCGGCGGTGTCGTCGATCGAGAGTGTGGTCTGGGTGATGTAAGCAAGGTTCGCCGGATCGCGCACCGCGACCGCGCGGGCATCGTCGGCGGTCTCGATCAGGGTGACGGTGCCCGTGGGAAGCTGGCCCATCGTGCCGACCACTTCGGGGTGGCGGGCATGGCCGATCAGCAGGATTTCGCGGCCGCGCTTGTGGTGGATCTGCGCCTCGCGATGCACCTTGGTGACGAGCGGACAGGTCGCGTCGATGGCGAACATGTTGCGCTGCGCGGCCTCGTCGGGCACCGCCTTCGGCACGCCATGGGCCGAGAAGATCACCGGCGCCGTCCCCGGTGGGACCTCGCTCAGCTCTTCCACGAACACCGCGCCCTTCCGGCGCAGGCCGTCCACGACATATTTGTTGTGGACGATCTCATGCCGCACATAGACCGGCGGCCCGTATTGCCGCAGCGCCTGCTCGACCGCATCGATCGCGCGCACGACGCCGGCACAGAAGCCGCGCGGCGCGCACAGCAGGACGCGCAGGGGCGGACGGGGGAAGGATGGGTCGGCGCGCATCGGCCATGAATGGGGGCGGGCGCCGAGACGTGTCAAGAGCGCAGCTTGCCCCGCATGGCGGCAATGCCCATTTGCATCGGACGGCCGGGATGCCTATGCTGCGGTCATCCCGGACATTTTGCGATCCGCGGTCCGTCCTCCGGGGCGGCCAGCGGACCCCCATGCCCAGCGGCCGTGCGCCGGAAACCAACATCATGCCGAGAGGCTGTCCATGTCGACCACACCTCTGATGCCCAAGGCGACCGCCGTCTGGCTGGTCGAGAACACCGCGCTGACGTTCGAGCAGATCGGCGACTTCTGCAAGCTTCACCCGCTCGAGGTGAAGGGCATCGCCGACGGCGAAGTGGCGCAGGGGATCAAGGGCCTCGACCCGATCTCGACCGGCCAGCTCTCGCGCGACGAAATCGACCTCGCCGAGAAGGATCAGAACCGCCGCCTGCGTCTGCTCGAATCGAAGGTTCGCCTGCCGGAGAAGAAGAGCCGGAAGGGACCGCGTTACACTCCGGTCTCGCGCCGTCACGACCGGCCGAACGCGATCCTCTGGCTGGTGCGCAATCACGGCGAGCTGAAGGACGCGCAGATCATCCGCCTGGTCGGGACGACCAAGGCGACGATCCAGGCGATCAAGGAGCGGACCCACTGGAATTCGGCGGCGCTCCAGCCGATGGACCCGGTGACGCTCGGCTTGTGCAGCCAGATCGACCTCGACATGGAGGTTCAGCGCGCCTCCAAGGACCGGCCGACCGCTCCGCAGGAGGAGCGCGGCGCGACGCTGCTGCCCGCCGATGTCACGACCCGGCACGAGGACAGCCCCCCGCCGCGGCGGGAATCGCTCGATCTCGAAACCGTGTTCGCCAAGCTCGGCGGCTCGAAGAAGGGCGAAGACTAGGAGCGCGGCCGGCGCCGGCCGCGAACCGGCCGCGCCGGCGTCCTCTCGCTCAGTGCGCCATCAGCACCGGCACGGTCATGGCGCCGAGGATTTCGCGGGTGACGCCGCCGAGCACCAGTTCGCGCAGCCGGGAATGGCCGTAGCCGCCCATGACGACGAGATCCGCGTCCTGGTCCGACACTTCGTTCAGGATCGTCTGGGCGATGCTGGTCTCGCTGCCGCCGAGATGGAGCGCGCGGACCCGGGCATCGATTCCGTGGCGCAACAGATGGCGGGCGACATCGTCGCCGCCGGGCGCCTCTTCGGATCCTCGGATCACCTGAAGCACCTCCACCACCGCCGCATTGCGCAGCAGGGGCAGGCCCTCGGCGAGCGCGCGGGCGGCGGCGCGGCTGCCGTCCCAGGCGAGCACCGCACGCCGCGCCGTAAAGGGCGCGGTCTGGACATAGGGGACGAGCAGGACGGCGCGCCCCGAATCGAGCAGCACGGTCTCGGCGATCACCTCCTCCGGGCCGGGGCGGTCGGGATCGGGCTGGGCCACGACGGTGAGGTCGAACAGGCGCGCGGTCTGGGCGAAGGTGTTCGCCGCAACCCCGAGCGAGGCGCTGAGCGTGCGCAGATCGTAGCCGATCCCGGCGCCGGCGGCGAGCTGAGCGAACCGCGCGGCCGCCTGCTTGGCTGCGGCCTCGTTCTCCTGCGATTGGGTCTCGATGAAGTCGGTGGGGACCGCGCCCATATAAAAGGGTGGCACGTCGATCTCATAAGTGACGGCGACCCCGGTCAGGTGGGCCGAGAAGGCCGCGGCGAGGCTGGCGGCAAAGGCGGCGGCCGGATCGCGCTCCGTCCCCTGGGTCAGGCTTACAAGAATGTCCCGGATCATGCGCCCCTCCCACGGTGGTCATTTCGCCACCATTCTATCCTAGTCCCCCACGCCGACGACACACTTGATGCCGCGCAAACGCGAGGGGGCGGCCTCAAAGAAAACGCGGCCGCCCGGGGGAGAGGCGGCCGCGTCGCATGGTACGATCAAGGGGGGGAGTCGATCGTTCCGATGATGAAACCGCGCCGCGAGGGAAGGGTTCCGAGAAAAATGAAAAAAAATTGCGGCCCGTTTTCCGGCCCGGTAAGACCGGGGCGCGGAACCTTCGCAGAGGTATTCCAGACAGGGGCCGCGCGGGCATGACGCCGGATCTGACCATCGTCGTTCCGCTCTATAACGAGGCGGACGGAATCGCCGCTTTCCATGAGCGGCTGTGCGCCTGTGCCGCGCGGGTGGCCGCCAGCCGCGGCCTGCGGATCGAGATCGTCTATGTCGACGATGGCAGCCGCGACGGCACGGCCGATATCGCCGCCGCGCTGCCGGTGGCGGGGATCGATCTTCAAACCGTCGCGCTGTCGCGCAATTACGGCAAGGAAGCCGCGCTCGCCGCGGGCCTCGACCATGCCCGGGGCGACGCGCTCCTGTTCATGGACGGCGACGGCCAGCACCCCCCCGAAATGATCGAGACCTTTGTCGGCCTCTGGCGCGACGAGGGGCACGACGTCGCCTATGCGGTCAAGGCCGACCGCGCGGACGAGCCGGCGTCGCGCCGGCTGTTCGTGAAGCTGTTCTACCGTTTGCTGAATTTCGGCGCCGCCACGGCCATTCCCGAGGATGCCGCCGATTTCCGCCTGCTGTCGCCGCGTGCCGCGGCGGCGCTGCGGCGGCTGCCGGAGCGCAATCGCTTCTTCAAGGGTCTGTCGAGCTGGATCGGGTTCCGCCAGATCGCGGTGCCCTACCGGCCGAAGCCGCGGCTTTACGGATCGAGCAGCTGGAGCTTCCTGCGTTTGCTCGGCCTGTCGATGGAGGGGCTGACCTCCTTCTCGACGGCGCCGCTGCGGCTTGCGGCCCTCGCCGGCGCCGCGCTGGCGGGCGCGGCCTTCGTGGTCGGCCTCTGGATCGTCGTGGAATGGCTGTTCTGGGGCATCCCGCTGCCCGGCTATCCCTCGCTCATGGTCGGCGTGATGGTGATCGGCGGCATGCAGCTTCTGGTCATGGGGGTGCTCGGCGAATATGTCGCCCGCGTCCTGTCCGAGATAAAGGGCCGGCCGGTCTATTTCGTCGCCGACCACACGCTGCGGCACGCGCAGGGTCCCGCCCCGGCGGCGGCCGAAGCGGCGGGCGTACCGTCCGCCGGTGGCCCGGCATGACATCGCGGCGCCTGCGCATCTGCGCCGACGATTACGGACTGGCACCCGGCGTCTCCCGCGCGATCCGCGATCTCCTCGCCGCGCGCCGGCTCAACGCCACCTCCGTCATGACGCTGTTCGCAGGGCTCTCCGAGGAGGCGGGCCGGCTGCGCGCCGCGGCGGCGGGCGGATCGGCGAGCATCGGTCTTCACCTCACCCTCACCGGCGGGTTCGTGCCGCTCGCCGCGGCGCCGCTGCCGGGGGCGACCCATCTGCCGTCTCTCAGCCAACTGGCGGCGGCGGCTTTCTCGGGCCGGATCGACGGGCCGGCGGTCGCCGCGGAGATCGAGGCGCAGTTCGCCGCCTTCGAGGCCGCCTTCGGCCATCCCCCGCACCATGTCGACGGGCACCAGCATGCCCATGTCCTGCCGGCCATCCGGCCGCTCGTGCTCGCTGCCACGCGCCGCCGCGCACCCGGCGCCTGGGTGCGCGACTGCACGCCGGCGCGGGGCGTGGGCATCGGGCTGGACGCCAAGGGGCGGGTCATCGGTCTGCTCTCCGCCGGGCTCGCCCAAGCGGCGGCGCGGCACGGGCTCGGCGCCAATCGCGGCTTTGCCGGCGCCTATGGTTTCGACCGGCCCGAGGCGTTCGCCCCGGTCCTGGCGCGGGCGCTGGCGCGTCTGCCGGACGGCGGGCTCGTCATGGTGCATCCCGGCCATGTCGACGATCTCCTCGCCACACGCGACCCCGTCACCGGCGCGCGCGAAGTGGAGCGGGGCGTGCTGTCCGGCACCGGCTTCCCCGAACTGCTGCGGCAAAGCGGTGCGGTCCTGGCCTGAGCTCCTGTTCGCAGTTGCGAAGGCGCTGGTGCTGATTTTTCATGGGGCCTGAATTTTCCAGGCGCCCGGCTTGTCCGCCGCGCGCGGCAGGACGGTCGGGATGGCGCGTCGGGACCTGTTTCTTTGGGTGTGGCGCGGCCTTGGGGCCGCGCTCGCAGTGGGGGCGCTGGAACTCGCCGCCGATTTCGGCGAGACGCCGCTCTCGCTGATCCCCTTCGTCACCTCGATCGCCTTGGTCCTCGGCATGCCCGAGGCCGAGCCCGCCCAGCCGCGGGCCTTGATCGGCGGACATCTCGTTTCGTGCCTGGTGGGCTTTGCAATCCTCTGGCTCGTCGGCCCGTCCCAGCCGGCGGCCGCCTTGGGGGTCGGTCTCGCGCTCGTCGCCATGCGGCTCACCGGCACGATGCACCCGCCGGCCGGGATCAACCCGCTGCTCATCGTTCTCGAGCATTTGTCGCCCGTCTTCATCCTGGCGCCGGTGGCGATCGGGGCGGTCCTGCTCGCGGCGTTCGCCTTTGCGTGGCACCGCTGCGTCTCGGACACCCCCTGGCCCAAGCGCTGGCTCTGACCGATCAGCCTTTCCGCTCGCGCTGGTCCCAGCCGCCGATCGGCTCGGAGCCGTCCGCCGCCAGCGCCGCTGGCGGTGGCGGGGTCTGGCCGGCGAGGCGCAGCGTGCGATCCAGCAGCACCTCGTAGATCGGCTTGCCGCCCAGCGCCTCGGCGACCACGTTGGCAAACACGCAGGTCAGGATGACCGGCACCAGGACCGAATAGGCGCCGGTCAGCTCGGCGACCAGCACCATGCCGACCAGCGGCGCGCGGACCGTCGCGGAGAACAGGCCGCCCATGGCGGCGACGGCCAGCGCCGCGAGCGCTCCCTCCGGCAGCGTCATGACGGCGCCGAGCGACGTGCCGTAGAGCACGCCGATCGCGGTCGCGAGCGCGAGGATCGGGGCGAAGATGCCGCCGGGAACGCCGGTCGAATAGCTCGCCATGGTCATGACGAAGCGGATCACCACGATGCCGGCGATCACCAGAAGCGGCAGCCGCTCGCCCGCCAGCGTCACCGCCAAGGCCTCGCCGCCCATCGTCGCCTCGGGGCGGACGATCAGCAGCACGCCGATCGTGAGCCCGACCGCGGCGGGCACGATATAGAAGGACCAGCGCAGGCCGATGGTCCGGGCGAGGTCCAGGGCTTGGATCAGCACCGCGTTGAACAGCACGCCGACCCCGCCGAGAATGACGCCGAGCCCGACGAAGGCCGGCAGGAACAGGAGCGGCATGTCCGGCACGTCGATCTGCATGTCGGGTCCGACCCCGGCAATGCCCTCGGTGACGATCGCGCTCGTGACCGAGGCCAGGATGACCGCCGTATAGGTGCGCAGCCCATAGGGAAATTGGCGGCGCGTCTCCTCGATCACGAACAGGATCGCCGCCAGCGGCGCATTGAAGGCCGCCGCCAGCCCGGCTGCGGCGCCGGCCGCCAGCAGGCCGCGCGTGTCGCGCGTCGACAGGCGGAGCCATTCCGAGGCGGCCTGGCAGACCGACGCGCCCATATGGATGGTCGGGCCTTCGCGTCCCGCGACGAGGCCGGAGCCCAGAGCGAGCAGGCCGGCGAAGAACTTCACCGGCAAAATGCGCTTCCAGCGCACCGGCCGCAGGCCTTCGAGCGCGCCTTCGATCTCCTGGACGCCGGACCCCGCCGCCTCCGGCGCATAGGTGCGCACGATCAGGACCGAGACCATCACCATCGCGGCGGCGATGAGGGCCATGACCACCATGAGCAGAAGGCCGCGTTCGCCGAACCCGCCGGACAGGACCGAGGGCCATGTGCCGATCCGGTCCACCGCGAGATGGAAGATCGTGCCGATCGCGCCCACCACGCCGCCGGCGGCGATCGCCACGGCATAATAGGCGGCATCGCCGAGGCGACTGTCTTCGGTTTCCCCGGAAGGTCCCACGCCCGCTCCCCCTGTGCCCAGCCGCGCAAACGGCGCCTCTCCTGACTTACCGGTCCGGCGGCCGATGCCGCAAGTGCCGGAGGGGAACCGGCGGCAGCGTCGGACGCGGAGCGGCGGGGGCGGCCCCTTGAGAGCGGTGAAATGCCTGACTAAGGTCCGGAAATGGACGCGCCCCCGATCCCTCCTTCTCAGATCCAGGACGTGCGCCGGTTCAACCGGCTGGTGACCCGGCGCGCCGGGGCCTTGGAGGACAGCTATCTCGCGCGCGGCCGGCCGCTCGGCGCGGCGCGGCTGCTGTTCGAGATCGGCGGCGCGGGCGCCGATCTGAGGGAGCTGCGGGCGCGGCTCGGCCTCGATTCCGCGTATCTCAGCCGGCTGCTGCGCACCCTGGAGCGGCAGGGCCTGGTGACGCTGGAAACGCCGCCGGGCGATGCCCGCCGCCGTCGCGCGCTTCTCACGCCGGAGGGCCTGGCCGAGCGCGCCGTCTATGACGCGCTGTCGGACCGTCTCGCCGGGTCGATGCTGACGCCGCTCGATGAGCGGCAGCGGGCGCGCCTGCTCGCGGCCATGGGGGAGGTCGAACGCCTGATCCGTGCCGCCTGCGTGACGGTCGCTCTGGAGCCGGCGGACGGGCCGGACGCGCAAGCCTGCCTCCTGGCCTATTATCGCGACCTGGACGCGCGTTTCGAAGGCGGGTTCGACGTGGCGCAGGCCAATCCGCTCCCGGAGGCGGACATCCGGCCGCCGCGCGGGGCTTTCGCCGTCGCGCGGCTCGACGGCGTGGCGGTCGGCTGCGGGGCGCTGAAGCGCGCGGCGCCCGAGATCGGCGAGATCAAGCGGATGTGGACCGCACCGCAGGCGCGCGGCCTCGGCATCGCCCGCCGCCTGCTCCGGCTTCTCGAGGCGACGGCGCGCGCGGGCGGCTGCACGCGCGTCCGGCTCGACACCAATCGCGCCCTGCCGGAGGCCCAGGCCTTCTACCGTGCCGAAAACTACCGCCCCGCCGCCCCCTTCAACCGCGATCCCTACGCCGATTTCTGGTTCGAGAAGGACCTGTAGGCGGCGCCGCCCCTCAGCCGGCCTTCGCCATGTCGCGCAGCTTGAACTTCTGGATCTTGCCGGTGGAGGTCTTCGGGATTTCCGCGAACAGGATGATCCGCGGGCATTTGAAATGGGCGAGGCTCGCCCGGCAATGGGCGATCAGCTCCTCGGCGCTGGCGCTGGCACCGGATTTCAGCTCGACGAAGGCGACCGGCGTCTCGCCCCATTTCTCGTCCGGGCGCGCCACCACCGCCGCCGCGGCGACCGCCGGATGCTTGTAGAGCGCATCCTCGACCTCGATCGAAGAGATGTTCTCGCCGCCGGAAATGATGATGTCCTTGGAGCGGTCCTTCAATTGGACATAGCCGTCGGGGTGCTTCACGCCGAGATCGCCGGAATGGAACCAGCCGCCGGCGAAGGCCTTCTGCGTGGCGGTGGGATTCTTCAGATAGCCCTTCATCACCACATTGCCGCGGAACATCACCTCGCCCAGCGTCTCACCATCGGCGGGCACCGGGACCATGGTGTCGGGATCCATCACGTCCAGCGCTTCCAGCGCGCCGTAGCGCACGCCCTGGCGCGCCTTGCGCTCGGCCCGTTCGGCGGCGGGCAGGGCTTCCCACTCGGCGTGCCAGTCATTGACGACCGCGGGGCCGTAGACCTCGGTGAGGCCGTAGACATGGGTGACGTTGAAGCCGGCCTCCTGCATCGCCGCCAGTACGGCGGCCGGGGGTGGGGCGGCGGCAGTGATGAAGTCGACGCGGTGCGGCAGCGGCCGCTTGTCGGCCTCCGGCGCGTTCAGCAGGGTCGACATGACGATGGGCGCGCCGCACATATGGGTGACGCCGACATCCGCGATGGCGTCGAAGATCGGCTTGGCGCGCACCTGCCGGAGGCAGACATGGGTGCCGGCGACGGCGCAGACCGTCCAGGGAAAGCACCAGCCGTTGCAATGGAACATCGGCAGCGTCCAGAGATAGACCGGGTGCCGGCCCATGCCGCAGGTGATCACATTGCCGTTCGCCAGCAGATGCGCCCCGCGATGGTGATACACCACGCCTTTCGGGTCGCCGGTGGTGCCGGACGTGTAATTGAGCGCGATCGCGTTCCATTCGTCGGAGGGCATCGCCCAGGCATAATCCGGATCCCCGCCGGCGAGGAACGCCTCGTAGTCCATCGTGCCGAGCCATTCCCCCGGCCCGGAATATTCCGGATCGTCGACATCGATGACCAAAGGCTTGCGCGCGCAAAGAGCGAGCGCCGCCTTCATGACCGGGGCGAATTCCCGATCCGTCAGCACCACCTTCGCTTCGCCATGGTCGAGGATGAAGGCGATGATCGCGGCGTCGAGCCGGGTATTGATGGCGTTGAGGACCGCGCCGCACATCGGTACGCCGTAATGCGCCTCCAGCATGGCCGGGATGTTCGGCAGCATCGCCGCGACGGTGTCGCCCGGCGCGATGCCGTGCCGCGCCAGGGCGGCGGCGAGGCGGCGGGTGCGGGCATAGAGGTCGCGATAGGAGCGCCGCAGCGGGCCGTGCACCACGGCGACATGATCGGGAAAGACCGCGGCCGCCCGCTCGAGGAAGCCGAGCGGCGTCAAGGGCTGAAAATTTGCCGGATTGCGTGCGAGATCCTGATCGTAAATGCCCGGCATGGCCGCCCCCCTCGGTGTCGTCCGCTGCACGCGGATCGTGGCGGGAGCCTAGCCAGCGCAACACGCGCGCGCAATTGCGCGCGGGTCCGACCAAGGTCTTACGCAGTCGCGCGGACTTGCCTTGCGCGTGCGTCGGCGCATGATCGCGGCCAAACGGCCGGAAGGCTGCCGCGCATCGGCGCGGAACGGGGAGGGGGACGCCATGCGCGAGAGCAGCCAAAGCCGCTATGCCGAGATCTATGCCCGCTGGCAGGCCGACCCGGAGGGGTTCTGGGCCGAGGCGGCGAAGGCGATCGACTGGATCACGCCGCCGCGTCGGATCTTCGATGCGTCTGCGGGGGTCTATGGCCGCTGGTTCGTCGGGGGCGTGTGCAACACCTGCTACAATGCCGTGGACCGGCATGTCGCCGCCGGCCGCGGCGGGCAGGCGGCGCTGATCTATGACAGCCCGGTCTCGGGGACGCAGCGCACGCTGACTTATGCCGAGCTTCTGACCGAGGTGCGCACGCTGGGTGCGGTGCTGCGCGATCTCGGCGTCGGCAAGGGCGACCGGGTGGTCCTCTATATGCCGATGGTGCCCGAGGCGGTGATCGCCATGCTCGCCTGCGCGCGGATCGGGGCGGTGCATTCGGTGGTGTTCGGCGGCTTCGCCGCGAAGGAACTCGCCACGCGGATCGAGGATGCCGCACCCAAGGTCATCCTCGCGGCCTCCTGCGGCATCGAGCCGAACCGGCTCGTCGCCTATAAGCCCCTGCTCGATCAGGCGATCGAGATGGCGGCGGTGAAGCCCGAGGCCTGCCTCATCCTGAAGCGCCCGCAGATGGACTGCGATCTGGTGCCGGGGCGCGACCATGACTGGCAGGAGACGTGCGCCGCCGCGCGGCGCGCGGGGGAAAGCGTGGACTGCGCCCATATGGCGGCGACCGATCCCCTCTATGTGCTCTACACCTCCGGCACCACGGGCAAGCCCAAGGGCGTGGTGCGCGACACCGGCGGCCATCTCGTGGCGCTGCGCTGGAGCATGGAGAATCTTTACGGCATCAAGCCGGGCGAGGTGTTCTGGACGGCCTCCGACATCGGCTGGGTGGTCGGCCATTCCTATATCGTCTATGGCCCGCTGATCCTCGGGGCGACCTCGGTCATCTATGAAGGCAAGCCGGTCGGCACGCCGGATCCCGGTGCGTTCTGGCGCGTCATCGCGGAACACAAAGTGGTCGCATTGTTCACCGCGCCGACCGCGCTGCGCGCGATCAAGAAGGAGGATCCCGAGGCCGCGCATCTGGCGGGGCGGGACCTCTCCGCCTTCCGCACCCTGTTCCTGGCCGGCGAGCGCGCCGACCCCGATACGGTGCGCTGGGCCGAGGAGACGCTGAACGTCCCGGTGATCGATCATTGGTGGCAGACCGAGACCGGCTGGGCCATCGCCGGAAATCCGGTCGGCCTCGGGACGCTCCCCGTCAAGCGCGGCTCGCCGACCGTGCCGATGCCGGGCTATGACGTTCGGATCGTGGACGAAGCCGCGCGGCCGGTGCCGGCGGGCGTGATGGGCTCGATCGTGATCAAGCTGCCGCTGCCGCCGGGCTGCCTGCCGACTTTGTTCCAGCAGGACGATCGGTTCCGCGAGGGCTATCTCACGGAATTCCCAGGCTATTACAAGACCTCGGATGCCGGCTTCATCGATGCCGACGGCTATCTCTTCGTGATGGGCCGCACCGACGACATCATCAATGTCGCGGGCCACCGGCTCTCGACCGGCGGCATGGAGGAAGTTCTGGCCTCGCACCCCGACATCGCCGAATGTGCGGTCATCGGCGTGAAGGACGAGCTGAAGGGCGAGGTGCCCTGCGGCTTCGTGGTGCTCAAGGCCGGGGAACGCCGCGCGCCGGAGGTCATCGAGAAGGAACTGGTCGCATTGGTGCGCGAGCGCATCGGCCCGGTCGCCGCCTTCAAGCTGGCCATCACCGTGCCGCGCCTGCCCAAGACGCGCTCGGGCAAGATCCTGCGCGGCACGATGAAGAAGATCGCAGATGCCGAGAGCTGGGCCGCCCCGGCGACCATCGACGATCCCGGCGCCCTCGACGACATCGAAGCGTCGCTGAAGGCGCACGGGCTCGGCGGATGAAGGCTAGTGCCGGCCGTTATCCTTGGTCGAATCCCAGCAGATGCCGCCGACATAGCATAGGCCGTCGCGCGTCGGGACCCATTGCGGCTTGACGACCTCCTCCACGCTGCAGAACCCACTGTCGCGCACATAGCGGTCGAAGGTCGTCGGCCCCGTGGCGAGCAGCACGGCCCCGGCGCGCGTCATCAGATCCTGCACCTGCTTGCAGCTCATGGTGCGCGAATTGGGCATGCCCTGCTGGGCGGCCGCCGGCGGGCCGAACAGGCCGAGCGCCAGCGCCGCCGTGCATCCCAGAATCGGCGCGAGACCGGGACGCAACCCCGTCCGCGCCGCGCCGACGCGGCCCGTCATCGCCCGCCGCCGAGATTCGCCGGATCGACGCAGGTCGAGCCGATCGCGCATTGCGCGACGTCGCGGGTCGGCACCCATTGCTCCTTGGTGACCTGGGCGCCGGCGCAATAGGCGATATCCTTCACATAGCGGTTGAAGGTATTCGGCCCGGTGCTGAGCACGATGCCGGTCGAATTGTTCACCATGGCCTTGGCTTCCGCACAGGTCATGGTGAGGGTGTTCGGAAAATCCTGCGCCCATGCGGCGGGGGCCGCCGCTCCAAGTGCCGCCGCCAGGACCGCCATCCGGACTCCAGTGTGCATACGCATGGTTCACTCCCGAGTTTAGAGCCTTGTTTCACTCATTGATGCGCGGGAAGGCAGCAGTTGGATCACTTCCGCTGCCTCTCGCGCCGCTGGACATCGCGAAAGCAAACAGTCTACCGAACAGGGTACGTTTGGATCGGTTCCCGGCACGATCGGCATATCGCACCGGAGGGTCGAGCGTCCACGGGAAGATCATGAGCGACGACATCGCCTTCAACCGCAGCTTCGAAGTTCCAGCCGGCCGGGTCGCGCAGGTCGCGCCCGGCGTGCGACGTATCCTTGCACCCAATCCGTCGCCGTTCACATTCACGGGTACGTGCACCTATATCGTCGGCCGCGGCCGGGTCGCGATCCTCGATCCGGGTCCCGACGATCCCTCCCACATCGCCGCGCTTCTCGATGCGGTGCGCGGGGAAACGGTGACCCATGTCGTGGTGACCCACACCCATCGGGACCATTCGCCCGCCGCGCCCGCCATCGTCGCCGCCACCGGCGCGGTGACGGTCGGGGAGGGGCCGCATCGTCCCGCCCGCCCGCTCCATATCGGCGAGGCCAACCCGCTCGACGTGAGCGCGGACGGTCTGTTCGCGCCCGACGTCGTGTTGAAGGACGGCGACGCTGTGACCGGGGACGGCTGGACGCTGCGCGCGGTCGCGACACCCGGCCATACCGCGAACCATCTCGCCTTCGCCTTCCCGGAAGCGGATCTGCTGTTCTCCGGCGATCACGTCATGGCCTGGGCGACGTCCATCGTCGCGCCGCCCGACGGCGCGATGGGGGATTATGTGGCCTCCCTCGAAAAGCTCGCGCGGCGCACGGAGCCGGTCTATCTGCCCGGCCACGGTCCGGCGGTGACCGACGCGCCCGCCTTCGTGCGCAAGTTTCTCGACCATCGGCGGGCCCGCGAGGCCGCCATCCTGCGCGGGCTGGAGCGGGCGGCCAGCATTCCGGACCTGGTGCGGGGCATCTATATCGGCCTCGATCCGCGCCTGGTCGGCGCGGCGGGCTTGACCGTGCTCGCGCATCTCGAAGATCTGGTCGGGCGCGGCCTGGTGCTGACGCAGGGCGACGCGGCGATCGATGGTCACTTCGCGCTGCGGCGCTGATCTTCCTCCCGCGCCTCAGGGATGCTTGCGGCGCACGGCGGACAGATCCGCCATCAGTTTGGAGATGCGCCAGGCATTCTCGCCGAGATCGTGGATGCCGTACCGGGCGGCCGAGCGCACGTCGACGCGCGCGCCCTTCGCGGTGGGCCGCACGCGGATCACCACATCGTTGCGGAAGCCGAGCAGCGGCGTCTGGGCCACCGCTTCGATCTGGCCGTCCCGCACCCCGCCGCGCGGCGGCACGGAATCGAGAATCTGCCAGTGGCGCGCGCGGACCAGCGTGAGGATTGTGTTGAACGCCTCTTCCGGCGTCGCATCGAGATCCACCGGCTTGATGCCGGGATAGGCGCTGCGCTGGAGCGGAGCCGTGGCCTCGGGAAAGGCCACCGGGTTCGCCGCGCTCGGCCGCGCGAGGCCCATGGCGCGGAAGCGGGGCGGATCGGCGGGATCGGTCGAGAGGTCCGTCAAAGGCGGCAGCATCAGCCCGCGCGCCAGCACCGCCGCCGGGCCGGCGAGCAAGACGAAGGCGATGCTCAGCGCCCCCAGGGCCTTGCCGAATCCGCGCCAGCCGCTTTCCCAGATCGCGATGCAGGCGATGATCGCGACCAGCCCGGCAAGCAGCGCCAAAGCAAGCCCTGCCGCCATCGTCGCGACCGCCGGCTCGAAGCTCAGCAATTCGGCCCGGTAGAGGGCTGCTGCGAGGACGACGACAGGAAAGGAGAACAGCGCGAGCCGCAGGCTCCACGTGGCGAGCGCCGAATTGCGCTCCTCGAGATAGAGCGTGCGCTTGATCAGCATGGCGCGGCCTCGATCAGCCGGTGCGGCAGGTCGGAAATGGAATCGAGCACGAGATCGGCTTCGGCATAGAGCGCCTGGGGATCGCCGGGACCGGTCCGCACGAGAATGAAGCGTGCGCCTGCGCCGTGCGCGGCGGCGAGATCGTGGGCGCTGTCGCCCACCACCGCGATGTGGCGCGGCGCCACGCCGAGGCGGTCCGCCGCGGCCAGGACCATGCCGGGGTCGGGTTTGGAGCCGTGGCCGGAATCATAGCCGAGGATTTCCGTTACGAAGGGCAGGAGCCCGAGCGCATCGGCCTGCAGGCGGGCATTGGCCTCGGCATCATTGGTGACGATGCCGATCTTCATCCCGGCTTGGTGCAGGCGCGCCACGACGGCGGCGGGATGGCCGATCGGGCTCAGCGACCGCATCCCCTCGATGCTGAACAGGCGGTCGATCTGGCCGAGAAAGGCGGCGTCCGCCGGCCGGCCGAGCGCTTCCGCCCAGAGCGGTCCGTAATGTGCCGAAGAGCCGGCGACCAAGGGCGAGGAGGGGAGAAAGCGCTCCTCCGACGGCAGAAAATGGCTGACCGCCTCGATGCGGTGCAGCGCATGGGCATCCGATCCGGCCAGCGTGCGCATGACGGCGCCGGCCGCCGGACCCCAGGTGCGATCGAAATCGATCAGGGTGCCGTCCTTGTCGAACAGGATCGCCGCGAGGTCGCGCATCGGGTATTCCGCGCCGCCGCGGGACGCGGCGGATTGCGCGCATCAAACACGCCGGCGGCCTGCTGTCCAACCCCCCGGGGCGCAGTCGCGGCACGGCGCCCGGCCCGGGAACAGGCCGAGCCCGTACTGGCGCCCGAGCCGAATTTTGTAAGCTTGGCAATTGGCTAAGTCGGGCCGGCGGAGGAATGGCTTTGCACCCGCCGGGTCTCCTTCTAAAGTCGCCGCCATGCGCCATTCCGCTCGATCGCTTTCGCTCCGTGTCCCGCAGCCGACCAGACCGGCGGGGCTCGGCGCATTCCGGGCCGGGTCGTTCGCGGCGGCCTTGTTCTGTCTGGCGGGGCCCGCCTCGGCCGAGCCGGTTCCGGTCCCCGCCGCTCGGCCCGACGCGATCCGTTCCGCTGTCACACCCACGCCACCCGGCGCGGTGCGGCTTGCGAACGTGCCGCTGCCCGCGCCGCGGCCGATGGACCTCGGCGAGCCGCGCACCGTCGATCCCGGGATCGGTGCGCGGGTGTCACCGCCGGCGCAGAAGTCCGAGCCGGTCCAGGCGGCTCTGCCGCCTCAGCCGGCGCCCCAACCCGCGCCCGAGCCCACGCCGGCCCCCGAGGCGCGGCGGGCGCCCCCGGCGGAGAGCGCCACCGAGCTTCCCGCCCTCTGCGCCGCGCTGGTGGAGCAGAAGACGATTGAAATGGAACGCGCGCCCCCGGTGACGGAGCGGCCGGGATGTCCGCTCCCGGTTCCGGTCCGTCTCACCGCGGTGCGCCTCGCCGACGGCAACCTCGTCTCTTTCGCGCCCGCGGCCATCATGCGCTGCGAGGCGGCCGTGGCGGTTGCGACCTGGGTGCGCGAGGATATCGGGCCGGCCGTCGCGGCCCTCGGCACGCGGCTCGAAGAGGTCAAGGTGGCGGATTCCTACAGTTGCCGCCCGCGCAACCGGAAACGGGGCGCGAAGATCAGCGAGCACGGCACCGGCAACGCATTCGACACCTACGGCTTCGTCCTCGCGGACAAGCGGGTGTTCGATGTGAAGGGCCAGAAAATGCCGACGGCGTTCGAGGCCGCGCTGAAGGAGTCCGCCTGCGCCCGCTTCACGACGGTTCTCGGTCCGGGCTCCGACGGCTATCACGAGGACCATGTCCATGTGGACCTCGCGGTTCGGCGCCTCGATATCCGGCTGTGCAAATGGCGGATCAAGCTGCCCGAGGCACCGGCGGTCGCACGCGTCCCGGAGCCGAAGCCCGCAGCGGGGGGCGACGACGCGGCCGCGCCCGAAGACGCCGCCGCGGCTACCGAAGAGGCGGCGGCCGCGGAGCGGCACGCGGCCGAGCCCGACGACGTGCCGTATCCCCCGCGCCGCCCGGCGAGCCTGCCGCCGCGCCGCGCCCAGCGGGGATAGCACCCGCCCGGCGCGCCTGCGCCAAAAAGCCAGAAGGCCCGGCGGGGCCGGGCCTTCGAACACCATTCAGCGCGTAGAGCGGGCGGTCAGAGCACGACCACGGACGCGCCGACCGGCACCCGGCTGTAGAGGTCGATCACGTCCTCGTTCAGCATGCGGATGCAGCCGGACGAGATCGCCTCGCCGAGCAGTTCCGGCTGGTTCGTGCCGTGGATGCGGAACAGGGTGTCCCGCGACCCCTGGTAGAGATAGAGCGCCCGGGCGCCCATCGGATTGTGCGGGCCCGGGCCGACGAAGTTCGGCAGCCCGGCGATGCGCTGGTGGATCTCCGGGGTGGGCGTCCAGGTGGGCCATTCGGCCTTGCGGCCGATCTTGGCATCGCCGCGGAAAGCCAGGCTCTCCTCGCCGACCGTCACGCCGTAGCGGATCGCCGTTCCGTCGCCCTGGACGAAATAGAGAAAGCGCTTGTCGGTATCGACGACGATCGTGCCCGGCTTCTCGCGCCCGGCATAATCGACGATGTGCCGCGCGAACATCCCATCGGGTCGCACCTTGGGATAGGGGGCATTGGCCAGCAATTGCCGGTCGCGCGGCTTCAGCGCCGCTTCGGGGGCCGGCTGCGGGGTCGCGGTCATGCACCCCGCGACGGCAAGCCCGAGCAACACAGCCGCGAGCGTCCGCACCCTCATGTGAGCCTCGTAAAGAATCATGGTGAACGGAATCGATGACGTCCCTCGATTACCGGAACCGGAGCGGGCCTTGAAGGGGCCTCAAAGCCGCCACGGTGCGGTGCGGGAAAGACGTGGCAAAAATGTCTCAGCTCCTCACCTTTCGGCAGCCATTAACCCGCGTTTACAAGCTTGGCGCCATCCTCCCGCACTAAGACCTCAGTCATGCCGCTGCGTTTGCACAGTTTCGACGCAGTCGCACACCATCTGAAGGATGTCTTCACAGGACGGCGCGTTTGTTTTAGGCAGCGCGCCCAAGTAAGGGAGAGTGAGTATGTCCAACGCCCATCCCGCGCAGGAACCTCCTCGCGCGGAGGCTGAAGTTCAGCGTCCCGTCAATCAATCGGCGCAGTGGCGCGACATCGGGATCACGGCGGTTGCCGCTGCGGCCCGGTATGCCGGAACGGCGGCGCCCGCCAAGAGCGCCGGCGAGCCCAACAAGGTCGTCACTCTGCGCGACATCGACCACCTCGCAGCCTGATCCGTCCTGCGCGACCTTTCGGCCGCCGCAGCGTTGAGGCTTCGATCCTGGGCCTGCGACCATCGCCGCAGGCCGGCGGCTGGTGAGGCGATCATGCTGGTGGCGTATGCGTTCTCCGGGGGCAGCTTGCGCCCGGTCCCGTTGGAAAGCGGCGAGGTTCCACCCGCCGCCATTTGGATCGATCTCGTTTCGCCGACGCCCAGCGAGGACGCGGCCGTCGAGCGCTCCGTCGGGGTCGAGGTTCCGACCCGCGAGGAAATGCGCAAGATCGAGCCCTCGAGCCGGCTCTATGTCGAGGACGCGGCGCGCTACATGACGCTCTCCGTGCTGTGCACGGACGATGACGGGCCGCGCGTCACCCCCGTCACCTTCATTCTCGTCGATGGTCGCCTCGTGACGGTCCGCTATGCCGATCCCCGCGCTTTCGCGCTGCTGGCGGGGCGGCTCGGAAAATCGTGCCCGGCGGAGGTCGCCGGCGACGTGGTCCTGATGGAATTGCTCGAAACCCTGGTCGACAAGATCGCCGAGGCGCTCGAGGGCGCGGGCGAGGATATCGAGCTTTTGTCCCGCCGGATCTTCGAGCGCGACCGCGTGGGAAGCCGCAATCGCGACTATCGGGCCATTCTGACGCTGATCGGCCGCAAGGAGGGTCTTACCTCCTACGTGCGCGAAGCCCTCGCATCGGTGAGCCGGCTGGTCGCCTTTCTCGGCACGACCACCGAGGACGTGCCGCTCCGGCCGGCCGTCAAGCGCGAACTGAAGAGCATGGCGCGCGACGTCCAGGGCCTGTCGGACTACGCCAATTTCCTCGGCAACAAGCTGCAATTCATGCTCGACGGCACCGTCGGCCTGGTCAGCCTCGAACAGAACAACATCATCAAGATTTTCGCGGTGCTCTCGGTGATCTTCATGCCGCCGACGCTGATCGCCTCGATCTACGGCATGAATTTCGAGCACATGCCGGAACTCGGCATCGCGGTCGCCTATCCGATCGCGCTGGTCGCCATGGTGGTCTCCGCGATCCTGCCCTACGTCTTCTTCAAATGGCGCGGCTGGCTGTAGCGCCGCCGCTCAGACGTTCTGCCCGCCGTCGATATGGATCTCGGCGCCGTTGAGGTAGGACGAGGTCTCGGTGCACAGCACATAGATGATCTTCGCCACCTCGTCCGGCGTGCCGAGCCGCCGCAGCGGGATTTCGGCGACGATCTTCTCGGTGCCGGGCGAAAGGATCGCCGTGTCGATCTCGCCGGGGGCGATCGCGTTGACCCGCACGCCGCGCGGCCCGAAATCGCGCGCCATCTCGCGCGTCAGGCCGGCGAGGGCGGCTTTCGACGTGGCATAGGCCGCCCCGGCGAAGGGATGGACCCGGGCGCCGGCGATCGAGGTCACGTTCACCACCGAGCCCCGCGCCGCTTCGAGTTCCGCGATCAGCCCCCGCGCGAGCATGATCGGAGCGAAAAAATTCACCTGGAACACGTGCATCCAGGTTTCCCGCTCGGTATCGAGCGCGCCGAGCCGGCTGCCGCCCTCGCCCTTGGGGGAGATGCCGGCATTGTTGACCAGGGCGTGCAATTCCCCCTCCGGCAGCCGCTGGCGGATCTCGCGGATCGCCGCCTCCGTGTCGGCGGGATCGGAGAGGTCGACCTGGATATGGTCCTCCGGCCCCGCACCCCACGGGCATTGTTCCGGAAAGGCCTGACGCGAACAGGTGATGACGCGCCAGCCGGCGCTGGAGAAGCGCTTCACCGTCGCATGGCCGATGCCGCGCGAGGCGCCGGTCAGCAGCATGATGCGCGGCGCCTGGGAAGTAGCGGGGGCCATGGGATCCTCGGCAATGGGGGGCCGGCACGTCCGGCCGGGGGGATTGCCGGCGAGGCAGCACATTCCCGCCCGCCGCGTCAAGAAATCACGGATAGAGTCGCGTCCGGCTCCATGCGCCGTCCGGCCCCGAGCGCCGGAACACGACCCGGTCGTGCAGGCGGAAGGGACGGTCGTGCCAGAATTCGATCGCGGAGGGCACGACGCGGAAACCCGTCCAGTGCGGCGGGCGCGGCACCTCGCCGAGGGCGTAGCGGGCCGTAATCGTCGCGACCGCGGCTTCGAGCGCGAAGCGGCCTTCGAGCGGGCGCGACTGGCGGCTCGCCCAGGCGCCGATCTGGGACAGGCGCGGGCGGGTCGCGAAATAAGCGTCGGCTTCCGCCTCGCTCACCTGTTCCACCGGGCCGCGCGCCCGCACCTGGCGGCGCAGCGACTTCCAATGAAACACCAGGGCCGCCTTGGGCTGGCCGGCGAGTTCGGTGCCCTTGGCGCTCTCGGTATTGGTGAAGAAGACGAAGCCCCGTGCGTCTAGTCCCTTGAGGAGGACCATGCGCGCGTCGGGCAGCCCGTCCGCGTCGACCGTGGCGAGGGTCATGGCGTTGGGGTCGTTCGGCTCGGCGCCCTGGGCGTCCGTCAGCCAGTCCGC
The DNA here is from genome assembly GCF_004346185.1 of Aquabacter spiritensis. GTDB lineage: Bacteria > Pseudomonadota > Alphaproteobacteria > Rhizobiales > Xanthobacteraceae > Aquabacter > Aquabacter spiritensis. Next base: position 199,944 of record NZ_SMAI01000010.1, read on the forward strand.
GAACAGGCGAAAAGGTTCGCCGGCTTCGGTGAAATCACCGGATGTTAAGGGGTTTGTGGCTTCGATGGTGGAGTTGGACATGCTGTAGGGGCCCTCATCGTGCGGCGTCGTCAGGTCAGTGCGGTCCGTCGTGGCGCGACCCGGCCTTTATATCAGGAAGCTGCGGCCTTGCGGCTCCGCATGCGGATGGTCGCGATCTCGGCCCTGCTGTCGTGCGCCGTGGCGGGGTGCGGAATTCTCAGGTTCGCGGAGCCGGCCGATCCCATCGTCACCGGCTCGCTGAAGGCGCAGCCGGCCGTCTATTCGGCCGACGACGCCCCGGCCGGCATTGCCGGGGGCGATTGGGCACTCGCCAAATCGGCGCTCCAGCAGGCCATCGCATCGTCCGATACGGGCGCCAGCATTCCCTGGGACAATCCGAAGACCGGGGCGCGGGGCACCGCGACGCCGATCGGCGCGGCCACGGCGGACGGGTGCCGCGATTTCCGTATCGGCGTGGTCGACGCGACCGGCGAGCAATGGGTTCAGGGTGCCGCCTGTCGCGATGCCAAAGGCACGGTCAGCCTGTCGCAGGTCCGCGTGCTCGGTCGTGCTTGAGCACCGCCGTTGCAATCGGGCAACATGTCCCCACATGAGGGGTGAGGCCGGCCGGAAAGCGTCGGCCCCGAGGTGATATTCCATGCGCGATCCATACGACATTCTCGGCGTGACGAAGGCCGCCGACGAAGCCGAGATCAAGCGCGCCTATCGGCGGCTGGCGAAGAAGCTGCATCCGGATTCCAATACGGCCGATCCGAAGGCGCAGGAGAAGTTCTCCGAGCTGACGACGGCCTATGACATTCTCTCCGACAAGGAGAAGCGCGGCCAGTTCGACCGCGGCGAGATCGACGCGGAGGGCAAGCCGCGCATGCACGATTTCGCGGCCTATGGCGGCGGCCGGCGGCCGGGCGGCTTCTCCGGCTTCGACACCGACACGTTCGAAACCTTCACCTACGGCCCGGACGGCGGGCGCCGCCAGAACCGGGCGGGGCCCGGCTTCGAGGATCTCGGCGACCTGTTCGGCTTCGGGCGGCAGCGCCGGGCCGGGGGTGGCGGTTTCCAGCCGCCGCCGGGCGCCGACACCGAAATGACGCTCCCCGTCAGCTTCGAGGAGGCGAGCGGTGGCGCGAGCAAGCGGGTGTTCCTGCCGAACGGCAAGCAGGTCGACGTCAAGATCGCCCCCGGCACCCTGGAAGGCCACCGCATGCGCCTGAAGGGGCAGGGTGAACCAAGCCCGATGGGCGGTGCTGCGGGCGACGCTTTCGTCACCATCTCCTATGCCGCGCACCCGCAGTTCCGCCGCGAGGGCGACGATCTGCGCTACGAGGCGCCGGTCCCGCTCGAGGATGCCGTGCTCGGCGCCAAGGTGCGCGTGCCGACCTTGTCGGGGGCGGTCGATCTCAACATCCCGGCCTGGACTTCCGGCGGCCGCGTCTTCCGGCTGCGCGGCAAGGGCCTGCCCAAGGCGTCCGGCGGGCACGGCGATCTCCTGGTCGGCGTCGCGGTCACGCTCCCGGCCGAGAAGGATGCGGACCTCGAGGCCCTGATGCGCAAGCGGCGGGGGTGAGAAATCGGTTCACCGCAACCGGTCGAGCGGTTGCGTTAATACTATGTTAAGATATCGTTTCCCGGCTGAGTGATTCGATTTGCCATTGTCCCCGCCGTGCGGCTAAGGTCGCGCCGGCGGGCGATGGACGATACCTCCTTCGCAGGCCCGATGGTGGCGGTTCCGCCCCTGGTTGTTTGCGTCATGTCCGGGGGGTCGTATGGCAACGACGTTGAACGTCAATCTTAGCGACGCGATGCGCACGGAGCTGGCGCAGCCCGGCGTCTATGCCTACGCGATCCTTTACGGCAACAATTCCGAGACCCCGCTGGAATATATCCAGTTCGCGAGCGGCGGAACGGTCGATGCCTCCATCGTCCTCGATCTGACCACCGTCGACCGCCCGACTCTGGACGGGGGCAAGGTCTATTTCGTCATCCAGTCCACGGACGAGCCGAGCTATCAGCTTTCCAGCACCATCACTCAGGCCGAGATCAACTGGAACGCCTCGGTCACGTTCGACTACCGCTATGACAGCGTCGAGGTCAGCCTCCTCGACAAGACCGGCGATGCGGCGAACCTGACCTCGGTTGAGGGGTTCGGCATCCCCATGGTGCTGAGCGCCTCGACCGGCACGCGCGGCTACAGCATCAGCGGCGCGGAAATGTTCGATAAGCTGGCCGCCGCCGCGCCGGTGGTGGAGGACTACCCGCCGATCTCGGATTTCAACGGCGGGCCGCTGGCCGGCGACGATCGCCTGGCGGTGTCGCCCACCGTCGCGGTGGTCGACGGCAACGACTATCCGCTCTACACGACCGACGTCTGGCAGCCTTACGTCGACTCCTTGAAGAGCCCGTCGAGCCCGATCGTGCTCACCGGCTTCTTCAACGGCGCCCCGGACCTTGAAGCCGGCAAGCCCGAAGGCTACCCCCAGGTGTGGCGCAATGCGGGTTTCTTCAGCTACACGCTGGAATGGGATCCGGACACCGACGGCGGCGTGTTCTGGCTGAACCCGTCCGAGAACAGCCAGATTCAGGGCTATATCAAGCTCACCGAAGCCAATCTGGTGAACAGCATCTATTCCAGCCTCGGATCGGTCGAGATCTATACCGAGAAGTCCGACACCACGCCCTACATGGTCTATGACGACGCCAGCGCCATGAATGTGGGCGCCAACAATCAGTGGGGCAGGGTACTCCAGCAGCTCACCGTGGGGCTCAGCGCGGGCTATTTCGGGGTGACCGGCGTTTCGCTGAACGCCGAAGAGACCGCCGCGATCGACCTCAACAAAAATTACAATTGGGATCCGACCTACGCCTTCGACAGCGCGCACGTGTCCGGCGATCCGCTCTATTACGATCCCTATTCGGCGGTCCTGTTCAAATATTCGAACTCGTACGGCTCGCAATATTCGGACGCGCTGATGGCGGCCTATGCCCAAGGCGGGCCGCTTCTGCCGACCTATTCCGGGTCGGGCAACGTCACCGAGCTCACCGTCACGCTCTATGCGGACAGCGATCCGGCGCCGGTCGGCGGCTATACCGAGCCGGAAATTTTCAATTATGTCGCCCCGAACCAGGACGGCCATTACAGCGTCACCACCTGGACGCCCTCGAACACCTCGAACATCACGTTCGATTTCGGGTCTGGTCAGCTCATGGTGCTGCGGGACGACGTTCCGATCGTGTTCCGCTTCATCGTCGGTTATGACGGCGACACCCCGGTCTGGGAGGAGGTCACGCTCGGCAGCGACGGCGCGACGAGCTGGCAGAACTGGAATATCGTCTATTCCGACGGCGCCTATTCCGTGACCGGAACCGGGGCGGGATCGCAGACGCCCGGCAGCCTCGTCGTCACCGGCATGCCGATGGCCGAGTCGGGCGTGAGCTGGTATCAGCTCGTGGTCGGCTCCGGCGCGGTCGAGAAGACGTTCAACCTCTACACCACGACCACCGAGGGTGAGTTCGTCAATTTCCAGTCCGATCCGTCTCTGTTCGGCATCGACGGGCTGGCGAATCTGGCGTCGACCGCGACGGCGGATCCGACCCTGACCACCTTCACGGTCAACGTCACCGGCGCGCTGCCGACCGTCGATATGTCGCTGCTCGAGCTGAACACCGATCCCGCCTTCATCGCACTGCTGGCGCAGCCGACCGCGCCGGTCGCCGGCGTGCTCACCGAGGACGGGTTCGTCTCCGCGGCCGGGCAGACCACCGACACCGACGTCGTCGCGACGATCTATAGCGGCACGCTCGCCTTCGGCTGGACCGGCCACAATTCCGATGCCTCGACCGTGTCCTGGATCAGCGGCTACACCAACAAGATCCAGGCGCTCACCGTCGCCCAGCTCTCCTTCACGACCAACCTGACCAATTATCTCGCCCCGATCCTCGCGGAATCCGACATTGACGGGCAATGGTTCACGCCGGTCATGCAGCAGTTCGGCAATGGCGACTATGTCGTCACCATGACCTCCTACACGATGTCCGACACCGATTTCACCGCCCCGCTGACGCCGGTCAGCAGCACCCTCTCGTTCACGGTGGACATGGCCGAGTTCGCCCTCACAGCGGGCGGGTCCGGCAATGGGCTGGTGCTGGACGGCGTCACCGGACCGACCGAAGGCAATTGGATCGATTTCACCGTCACCGGTTCCAGCCTCGCCCGGGAGGCGACGCTTCTGATGTATGCCGTGGACGGTTCCGGCAACATGGTGAGCCGTGACGGCGCCGTGACGCTCGATCTCCAGGACGCGATCATCGGCGCCGTGGGCGCGGTTCCCAACGACCAGGGCGCGCTCATGGTCGATGGGGTACAGTCGGTCTATCTGGGGGTGGGGCACGAATTGCGGTTCGCGCTGCTCACCGGCGAGAGCACGCTCGACCTCGCCCCGAGCGTCGCGGTGACGCCGGCCGCGGGCGGCGCGGTGGACCTGACGGTCGGCGGGATCTCCCTTTCCGCGGTCACCAACAACACCCTTTCGGACGGCGCGGAACTGGCGAGCGTCCAGCGCATCTACGACCTGCCGTTCGTGTATCTGGAGCAGGGCGCGGAACTCAGCGTCGGCGTCGCCGGCAGTGCGGCCAACACCAACACGCTCGGCTTCGTGCGCTTCGATTTCGATCCGCTCACCGGCGACATGTCGGTCGCCGGGGTCGCCTATGGCGACACCGACGCCTTCGACGCCGCGGTGCGCGACCATCTGGACACGGGATTCAGCGCGGCCTATGGCGGCGGAAATTTCGAGGATACCGGAAGCTGGACCGTCGCGGGCGAGACCGGCTATTACGCGCCGGTCCTGCTCACCCAGAGCGGCGAGGTGCTGGTGATCGGCACCGAAGCCAATCCGGGCGGCGACGCCTTCATCCGGATGTATGGCGAGAACACTTTCGGCTTCGAGGATCTGACCGCCGCCGAGGGCTCGGACTTCGACTATAACGACATGGTCATGCAGCTGGTCCCCATGATCTGAACGGGGCCGGGCCGGAAACTGAAAAAGGCCCCGCTCGGCGGGGCCTCAGACCGCTGACAAACCCCTGGCGCGAGCCGGGGGTTTTTGATTCATTCGGGTATGCTGAAGAAACCCGGCCCGACCCAGACCGCTCTTG
>NZ_SMAI01000011.1 GCF_004346185.1 Aquabacter spiritensis
CTCCAGTCTACGATTAAGGGAAAACGAGTCTCCGCTTTAAGGGGAAGATCAGTCACCGATCACCCCCAGTCTTCGCTTTGCGGAAAACTGACAGCTGATCTGCGGCGCTCACAAAAGCGCTCGCGCGCCTCTTAAAGTTAGATTCTGGGTTAGACTCTAAGTTAAGGGCGCGATTTCCTGATGCAGGACAGGGAGTTAAGGCCTGTTTGGGTTCCTGATAGCACGAGGCACCGGTTCCCGATGGCACGATAGTCCGGGTTCCCGATAGCACGAGGCTATCCACAGCCTGTCCACAGGGCGCGGCTGGCTCGAAGGCGAGCAGCAGCCGGCCGCTGACCTCGACCTCAACGAACAGCATGTAGTTGGGAAGCGGCTGGCGCCGGATCAGATCCCTGAGCTCGAAGGCGAAGCGCTTGAACGGCGACAAGCTGCCCGACTTCTGGTGTAGGTGCCGGAAATCGAACCGCCACCCGTCCTGCTGCCGCCCGCCATGCTTGCGCACCAGCCGGTAGAGCCAGCGTTCCAGCCCGCCCGTCAGCCCGAAATAGGCCCGGTCGATGGTAAGCACGAGCGCGTCGTCGAGCACGGCGCGGTAGAACCAGTCCGGCAGGATGAGGTCGACGCCATCAGGTCGGCCGTTGCGGTCGGTCCGTTCCTGCCATTCATTGATCCAGGAGAAGCGGTGCCGGCGCCCCTCCGCCGGCTGGCGGATGGTGGTCGAGACCGTGGTGGACTGGAGACGGTCGAGCGCGGCCTTGAGGCGCTGATAATCGCGCAGCGAGGTGCCGCGCCCGACAAAGGTGAGGATCTCATAGGGCGTCGCCGCCATCAGGCGCGAGGTGCGCAGCCCCGCGTCGCGCGCCTCGACGATCTGGCTCGCCGCCCAGATGAGAATGTCGGCGTCCCAGATCGTCGCCATGCCGTGGTCGGGCACGGCCTCGACCCGGATGGCGATGCTGCCGGTCCGAAAATCGATCGGCGCCACGCGATGGGTCTTGGAGAGGGAGAAGAAGGGATAGGCCATGAGATCCTGCGCATCTCGTGGCGCGAAGTCGCCTGGCAGGGCGCGGAACAGATCCAGCTGTCCGCGCTCCGAGAGGCTGTGATGCCGCGCCGCCATGGTGGTGCGTTCAGCGCGCGGCGCGGCCAGCGAACGAACCGGCGGCAAGCGCGTGGCGCTTGGCCGGCAGGACGGTGCCGCGCGGATCGGATGTCGAGGTGACCGCGCCGCGCTCGGTCCATGCCTGCAGGTCGTCGATGGAATAGACGACGCGTCCGCCCAGCTTGCGAAAGGCGGGACCGGTGCCATAGGTGCGGTGCTTCTCAAGCGTGCGGGCCGAGAGGCTGAGAAACGCAGCCGCTTCCTTGGTGCGCAGATAGCGCGGCGGGAGGGGGGCGAGATCGGGTCGCATGGAGCGGGCCTCCGTGGGTGTGGCGGGTGCTGCCGGAGTGCGGCGGCGGACGGTGACCACGGTGGCGGAGGAGGAATGTCGGGAGGGATGGGGAAGATTGGGGGGCTAAAATCCCCACCCGTCACGGGCGGCGGCGATGCCGGAACAGCCGCAGATAGCCGCCGGCAATCAGGCCGGAGCCGCCTTCCACAAGGCCGATGACGCGGTCGCGCAAGGGAGATGTCTTCCAGGGATCGGCCGCCACACGCTCTGTGCCGAAGACAGCCTCTGCGATGGCCCGGTAGCTCGCACCCCGGTTTCGTCCGTCGCAGGCCTGAAGCATCAGCCGCAGGCGCCCCCGTTGCTGGCGGGTCATGCGGGTGTCGGGGGGCACGGGCTTCCTACGGCGCGCATGCCAGAGGCGGTTCAGCGCCTCGATACGGCCCGGCAGATCGTCGTCGAAAGGGATCAGGGCGGCGATCGGTGCGCCGGGTTCAACGATGGAGAGGAAGAGGGGCAGCGGTGCTGCAGAAGCAGGTGTCTCCGCAGGAGCAGGCAGACAGGTCTTGCCGGTGTCCGGCAAATTGTCGGGCAGCGCGGTGAAAATCGTTACGGCCGGATTGACGCGCGGCGACCACTGAAGCCGTTGTAAGTGTGCAGGAAACGAGGGGTTCGCCGGGACATCGTAACCCCCAGCGATGCTCTACCTCGGCCGAGAAATGTTCAGCCGCTCTCTCGGCATCCACGAGGTCTCGATAAGCCTGCTGGTAGGCTTCATCGCGCCTCAGGCACTCCCAGGCCAATCCCTCCACGGAGAGATCATCGAAATAGTCGTAGGTCCGACTGTCTCGCCAGCGCGACGTATCGGGCTTCATGAGCGACTCCCAGACGGTGCATGCCGTTGGGAACAGCAATTAAGGATTGCATCGCGAGGCAGAACTCACCTCACAGGCAACAGGTGATGCGGCGCGCGCATCACATGGACCGGAGGCGCTTCAGTTGACACTGTGCGGGAGCAGATCGCGATAGCCTGTCTGGGCGAGCCAACGGGCGCGCTCCAGATGGCTGTCATGTACCGCGCGGGCGCGGGCAGGCTCCTGCGCCGGATCAATCCCGAACAGGACGACCACCACTTCCTGCCAGTCCGCTCCCTCGGCGGTCGCATCGAGCAGGCGCATATAGAGCTTGATATGGGCGCGGTCGTAGGCGGTCAGTTCCTGACCGGACGGCGCCTTATCCTCAAACGCCTTGGCCACGTCCATCCCCCGCAAGCTGTCGCTTCTTCTGTCGCAAGCCAAGCCGTCGGCGACGGTGTGGGGGTGCAATTTGGGATCATTCTATCATGCGTGCTCATAAAGCCGAACGCCGCGTCGCCGGTGCGCACACCTGATCCACCACCTCTTTGGCACTGCCGATGCAAGGCATCAGGCGACCGCTACCCACGCCGTGGCGAGTGCGATGTAGAGAATACTCCGTGGTGAAATACTCATCAAGCGACTGCTCTCTCGGTCATGGAGATCCGAGAGGTGTTCGCGCACAATCTGAAGGCCTTGCGGCTTGCCAAGGGGCTGTCGCAGGAGGAGCTTGCGCACCTCGCGGACATTGATCGCACCTATATCAGCTCACTCGAGCGGTGCGTTTACAACGCCAGCATCGATGTGGTGGAGCGGCTCGCCTCGGTTCTCGGCGTCGAGGCGTCCGACCTGCTCCTGCGTCGGCCGAAAGGCCCAGCCGAGACCGCTCTCGAAGACGACAAGTAGGGAACGATTGTAGCCATCATCGCGATCGTCGCCGTCTTGCCGATGGCGTTCGTCCCCGGCCTCGGAGGCCGGGGACGCGGCCCGCGCTTCAGTCGCTGCGGCGTCCGTTGGGGCGGGACCAGATGAGGGAGAAGGACTCGCCGTCTTCGTCGTCGAAGAGATTGGCGTAGATCGGGGCGGTGAAGCTCGGATCGTCGAGCTTGAGGCCCAGATAGTCGCGGCCCTCGGTGGAGCGCTTGGACCAGGCGGCCCCGATCTCGGCGCGGCCGACCAGGACCCGATGGCTGGGGGCGTTCTCGCCGGTGGCGCGGGTGTCGGGGATGATGCGCACGCCCCGGGCCTGCACGCCGAGGGTCACGATGTCGCCGGTGAACTCGTTGGTGCCGGTCTTCTTGAAGGTGCCGATGGTGGCCATGTTCCGTCTCCGTCCTGTCTTCTGAGCCCGCGCCATTGCGGCCTCGATGGCGATCGAAAGGCCGAAGGCGAGCGGCGCCGCATCGCCTCGGGGTCCCCGTCGCGCTCGCGCGATGGGGTGAGGATTGCGACCGCAGCGCAGCGGAGGACGGCGCAGGCGCGACTTTGTTGCTCCGCGAGGAATGACGGCGATCCGGGGCCCCGCGCAGCGCGCGGGGTGGGCGTCGGCAGGGGAAGAAAGTCGGGACCAGCCGTTGTGGCATAGGCGCTCGAGGCGCAGCCGACCTTCGGCCAGATCAGGCCATTGAAGAGGCCGTCTGGAGCGGGCAATGGCTGATGGATGAGGGAGATGGTTTGGCCTCGCGCCGGACATAGAGACGCGCCGGCGAGCATCGGCGGACGATACCCTGAGCTTGGCCAAACTGCCGTTTCCCTGGCCCGCCAACGCCTCGAATGCTCCACTCCGAGGGGCCTTTCAACAGCGACACGGCCGCCGTTTGCCGCGCACGCTAACTCTGCCGTACAGCATGGCGAAACGGACCATTTGGGCTTCCGCTCCCTCCCGGCCCAGCCCTTTGACGCGGACGTAATGTCATTCGCCTTCTGGTGCGCCGAGCGGATGTTGCGGTGTCAGTGGGCGGAGCTGTGTCCGCCAGAAGGGCGCAATGCCTTCCTTCCGGTGATGCGCACGAAGGCGACGATGCCGACCACGCCGGCTCCGAGGATCGAAAACACCATCTGCCACGTATGGGAGGGCATGGTGTGCTTAACGATGCCATGGGTGGCGTGGAAGCCTGCCGCAGCGGCCGGGACGACGAATGCGGCCGCGATCATCAGGCGCGCCCAGATCGGGCGGACGATCGCGAACAGGAACTGGCCGAGGCCGTAAGTCAGGCCAGCGGCGGCAAGGCCGACAACAAGTACGCCGAGCCATCCGCCGCCGGTGCCATAGGCCCATGTGCCCGCCGTGATGCCCGCAAACAGCGGCAACGCGAACACCGCAAGCGCGAAGAGTTGCCAGCAGAGGAATGCGATCGTCGCGATGCCGAGAAGAATGCCGATGAAGATCATGGGGACGGCTCCGTAAGATCGGAGGAATGTGTCGCCACCGACTCCGACGCACCCGCCCGATGAGCAGAATTGGCGGCGGCCACCATTCATGGCCGCCGGTTCGCCTCTCAGGAGGCGAAGGGGTCGATCTCCCGGACGATGGCGGCTTCGTCGCCGTCATACTCGGCAGCAGGAATGACGGAGAGCGTTCCGTCGCCGGCGCGGAAGATCACGACGGTGGCCATTAGGGTGGTGGCGAGGCTTAAGGCGAAGGCGTGAGCGATCTGGGCGGACATCGACCTGGCTCCTGCGCGAGCGGAGGTCCATCCCCCGCTGACAGGCGCCCGAAGAGGCCGGCCGTTGGCCGCAATCACCGCGTGAGGCGCAGCCGGAGCGGAGGCACGCGCAGCGTCGTCCGACCCTTCATGGGTTGATGGCGTCAGGCCATCGGCTGGACCCAAGGATCAGCGTCGTGAAGCGGGGATGGTCGTCCGGTCAGGAGACCGTGATGGCGGGCTACTGCGCAGGTCGCTTCCGCAGCGTTGCCAGGTTGAACACGTGCTGACTGTGGCAGGTCGTCAGCTGTCCACGTTCCACGGATTGATGACCGCCACACCGGCGGCGTCGAACGCGCTGGTATCGCGCGTGGCCACAGTGAAGCCCCGGGAGGCTGCGATTGCAGCGATATAGCCGTCGGGCGTCGGAAAGCCCTTCCCGGCCGCGCGTGCTTTCACGGCGAGGCCGGCATAATGTCGTGCGGCAGCGATGTCGAATGGCAGGACACGGTCGGCGAACAGCTCCATCACCCCATCCAGGGCCTCGGTGAGCCGGTCCTTGCGCTTGCCCGCGGGCAGCGCACCGATGCCAAACAACAGCTCGGCGATGGTGACGCTGGAGAGATAGAGCGTCTCGGCAGCCTGCTCGTCGAGCCAAGCCCGCATGGCGTCGTCGGGGATAGGCTTCATCGCCTCCGAGATGACATTGGTGTCGAGAAGGATCATTCGAAGCTCATGGGCTCGGCAGGCGTCCTCTCACGCGCCGGGCTGAGACCGTCGATGTCCTCATTGGTCAGGCCGAGGCGGCGGCTGCGCTCCGCGAGCGCCGTTCCGAGCCGAAGGCGCGTGTCAGGGCGAACGGCGGTCTCCAGGATGTCGCGCATCTCGGCTTCGGTGCTGCGGCCATGCTGGGCCGCACGCACCTTGAGGGCGCGGTGCGTTGCCTCCGACAGATTCCGGATCGTCACTGCGGGCATGATGGCGCCTCCAGTAAGGCTGATAGCATTGATAGCAAAATAGAGGAGTTGCCATCATATTCAAGATTGCGGGTATGGCGGCGCTCATGCGCCGCCGGAACTGAGGCGATAGACCGGAATGCCCATCTTGCGGGCCTTGTCGGCCAGATTGTCCTGAATGCCGGTGCCGGGAAAGATCACGACCCCGATCGGCACCACGTTCAGCATCTGGTCGTTGCGCTTGAAGGGCGCGGCCTTGGCGTGCTTCGTCCAGTCGGGCTTGAAGGCCACCTGCGGGACCTTGCGGCTGTCGGCCCAGAGGGACGCGATCTTCTCCGCGCCTTTGGGCGAGCCGCCATGCAGCAGCACCATGTCCGGGTGCTTGGCGTGGATCTGATCGAGCTTGGCCCAGATCTGGCGGTGATCGGCGGTGTCGCCCCCCGAGAAGGCGATCTTTGGCCCGGCGGGTACCAGCACCTCGGTATCGGCACGCCTTCTGGCCGCGAGGAAATCCCGGCTGTCGATCAGTGCTGCGGTGAGATGGCGATGGTTGACCCGTGATCCGGCCCGTGGCGTCCAGGGCGAGCCTGTGGCGATACGGTAGCGGTCTGCGGCGGCCTCGCGGAAGGATTCCATGCCGTCGCGGCGGCCGATCAGGTTCATGCCGATGTCAATCAGTCGCTCGAGTTCGAGAGACTTCACCTCGGACCCGTCCTGCTCGCGCTGAAGCTGCTTCTGGTCCTGCTCATTATCGTCAAGCTTCTGCTCGATCCGGTCCACGGCGCGGTGGAACATGTTGACGGTCGACCAGAGGAGATCGGGAAGCTCGGCATCGAGGCTGGTGTCGGTGATCGTGGCGACAAGGGCGTCGAAGATGTCGGCAACGGCGCCGTCGATGAGGCGGTCCTCCGGTGGCGGGCGCTGGTCGCGCTCGTCCTCGGAAGGACGATGGCCGTGGAGCTGCAACTCCTGGATCAGGTGGTCGGTCGGCGATGAGACGTGGTGCGGCTCGTGGTCGTCATGCGCGCTCATGGGATGCTCCGTCGGTGTGGACCGCTTGCCGTGGCGGCCTTCATGGCGACGAAGCCGTCGGGCGGGACGGAACTGCACCCGGAGCGAAGCGAGAGGGCCGAAGCGTAGCGGAGGATGGCGAGAAGCCGGCGATTTTGCTTCGCGATGGAAAGCGGCCAGAAGGCTGCGCCGGAAAATCGTCGGTGGCAGCCATTGCCGATCCGGCCCGGCTGACGGCCGATCGCCCTCTCGAAGGCGCAAGGCGCGGTCCTCTTGCCGTCACTGACGCATCCTTGCGGGTATGGCAGCCAAGGATCGCGGTTCAGCCCGCTCCGGCTATGGGGGCAGGTTCATGAAGCGCGCCACGTCCTCCGTGGCGAGTTGCACCCGAACACCCGTCCGAAGTGCATCCATACCGAGCCGCTGGAGATCCTCGTTGAAGTCCCCGAGCGCTGGCGACAATGGGATGGCCTCGATGCCCTCGGCGTTCGCCCGTTCGATCAACGTGTCCCGGGCGGCGTCACCGGCAGGATCGTTGTCGCGGATGATGTAAAGCCGCCGCAGCCTCAGTGGGAACAGGATGGCGGCCAGATGCGCGGCCGAAAGTGCCGGTGCCATCGCCATATCGGGCAGGACCTGCCGGAGAGACAGCATGGTCTCGATGCCTTCACCTGCCGCCATCACGCTGTCGGGCACGCCGATGCGAACGGTAGACCCAAGCAGATTACCCATCGCCTTGCGCGGCGTGTCGACTGGAGCCTTGTCCGTACCGTCGGGGGCGAGCCAGGTGCGGTGTACGCCGGTGATCCTGCCGGTGAAATCGGAAATGGCGGCGATCATGGCGGGCCAGGTCTCTGACGGGCCGTCGTCAGGCTTGTAGTAGCAGCGTGGATGAAAGCGCAGGTTTCCGGTTCCGTGCAAAAGCGTAATGCCGCGTCGGCGCAAATACGTCTCTGCGATGGTCCCGGCGATGGGCTGCGACATGGCGAACAACCGGCGTGCCGCTTCGACCGCCCCCGATGGAGCCGGCCGGACACGGCTAGGTGGTGCTGCGGGTTCCGGTTTGGGATCCGGCAGGCTGAGAAACGTTCGTGCTTCGGCAGCAATGTCGATGAAATCAGTGAGGCCCAGCGATCCGCGGATGACATCGAGAAGATCGCCATGTTCGCCGGTGGCGGCATCGGTCCATTTGCCCGCCGGCCCCTTCGCGGATGCCTGGAGCCGGACGAAGAGCGAGCGACCGGGTGTGTTTCTGATATCGCCGACGAGCCAGTAACGACCCTCCCGGCGACCATTGGAAAGATAGTGTCGGCAGACCGCCTCGGCTTGATTGGCGAGCCGCCGCGACAGATCGTGAGCAATCCCGGACATGGCGAGCTTTTCAAAAGCAAAGGCCCGCCGACAGAGCCGGCGGGCCGAGATCGTGTTGAGGGTTACTCCGCCGCTACGGCAGGGGGGATGTCCGTGGTGTCCTCAGTATCCTCAAGGCTCCCGTCTTCGCCCATGGCCGTTGTGCTGTCCTGAGCCGCCGTTTCTCCGCCAACTGCGGGTTCAGAGCCGCGCAGCGGTTCCGGGAGCCAGCCGGTATCAGCCAGCAGCGTTTCGGCCTCGCGGGCCATGTCGCCTTTCTTCAGGTGCGCGATGCGCTCTGCCGCACGCGGCCCCTTGGCCTCGCTCACCGCCTGCAGAATGCGGGCCTTGGTCACGCGCCCGAGGAAATTGTCCACGGTCGGCTTCCACCCGGAGGCCGCCATATCGAGATCGACGGCGCGTGCGAGCTGATCGGCATGGTGCAGCGCGCGCGGGCGCCGGTTCCAGGCTTCATGGACGGCGTTCACCGATAGGCTCACCACATGGGCGAACAGGCCGGCGCGGCTGTCGCTGTCCCAGTCGTGCAGAGCCTCCCAGAGATCAGCCGAGTCCTTCGGCAGGGCCTTGGCCCAGCCTTCATGTCGGGCGTGGATCGCCGCGGCCGAGACGCTGTCGTTCAGCCCCGGCGCCTGCGCGCTGAACGCCACGCTCTTCAGGTCGAGTTCGAGGCAGCTATCCGAGCCGTAGTGATAGAAGCTCTTCAGCGTCAGGGCATGCAGGGCCGCGAGGAAGGCGACGTCGGGCCGTTCGCCCAGCGCCTGGCGCAGGCCGAGCGTGCGATGCGAGGTCAGCTCGGTCATCAGCCGGTCCGAGAGCGCAGACAGCCCTTCGTCCTCGTCGGGCTCGGGGATCGGCGCGTCTGCCATGACGGCCTCGCCGTTACCCCTGGCCACAGCGGCGGCAAGGTGCGGCCCGGCGTCTTCCGCGACGACTTCGGGTTCCACCGGCAGTTCGTCCTCCGGCCGCACATAACCGCGCTCAATGCGCACCGCGCCATCATGGGCGATGCTGACGAACGCGCCGGCGCGCGCCACATCCAGCGGATCGAAGGCGATCGGACGCGCCTCGAAGGCCTCGATCGCCGTCTCGATCTCGCCGAGCCGCGCATCGACCTCTTCCGGCAGTTCGTCCGCCTCGGCATAGGTCTCGGACAGGCGATCATATTCCGCCTGGAGGGCGTCGCGGCTCGCTTCCTCCTCAGTGGTGAGCGGGATGGTCTCGCCGCGCAGCTGTCGCAGGCCGTAGGTGTGGCCATAGGCGAAGTCGGGCGCCATCTCGACCCATTTCCAGCCCTCGGCGGAGACAGTGGCTGCCTCGGCCTTCAGCTTCTCGGCCACCAGCCGGTCGACCAGCGCGACATCCTGCAGCCAGCCGCCATCATCACCCTGGAACAGGTCACGCAGGATGGTGCCGCCGGCATCGACATAGGCCTCGAGACCGATGAACTGGGCGCGTTTGTCGCAGGCGCGGACCGCGCCCTCGGTCAGCATGCGGCGGATGGCATAAGGCTGCTTGTCATAGGATGTCTTCAGCCGCTCGAAGACCTGTTCCTGCCGCGCATGGTCGCCGGACACGGTGAAGGCCATGAGCTGGTCGAGCGTCAGGCCGTCCTCGGCATAGACCTCCAGCAGCACCGGCGAGACCGAGGCGAGCTTGAGGCGCTGCCTCACTACGCCGACGGAGACGAAGAAGGCGGCGGCGATCTCTTCTTCCGACTGGCCCTTCTCCCGCAGGGCCAGAAAGGCGCGGAACTGGTCGAGCGGGTGCAGCGGCGCGCGCTGGACATTCTCGGCGAGCGAATCCTCCTCGGCGATACCGCCCTCCCGGATGACGCAGGGCACTGGCGCGGTCCTGGCGAGGCGCTTCTGCTTCACCAGCAATTCCAGCGCCCGATAGCGCCGCCCGCCCGCCGGGATCTCGAACATGCCGGTCTCGACGCCGGTGTCGTCAACGACCGGGCGAACGCTGAGGCCCTGCAGCAGGCCGCGCCGGGCGATGTCCTCGGCCAGTTCCTCGATCGAGACGCCAGCCTTGATGCGCCGGACGTTCGACTGGCTGAGCAGGAGCTTGTTGAAGGGGATGTCACGCGAGGGCGAGAGCGTGATCTTCTGAACAGTGATCGCCATGGAAGGCACCTCCGCAACGGGCGGCCAAGAGCCTCTCTCTCGGCCTCCAACCCGTCACGAAGCGCAGCGCCGCCCTCTCACTCTGGAGGGCGACGCCGCAGATCCGCACAAGCGGAAAGCCGGAGACACGGATCTCCGCATCTCCGGCTTTCCGGAAGTCAGGCGGCCCGATCGAGCAGTTTTTTGGCCCGCCCCTCGAGGTCGAGTCTTGCATCCTGGTGCGGCTTGTCGCGTGCGACCGCGGTGATGCCCTGCACGAAGTCGAAGATGCTCTCGGGCTTGCGCCCTTCCTCGGCCAGCACCGTGTCGATGATCCGCGCCGTCTCGGCCCTGGAGAAGCCCCGGTTGCGCAAGAAGTCGCTGCGGTCCTCGTCGGTCCGCGCGACGATCTTCTCGCGTGCGGCCTTGATGCCGTTGACGAAGGGCATGGGCGAGGAATTGGCGAAGCGGGTCAGGGCCGGGGCCGCCTCATGAGCGAAGCGCGAGGCGGCGTATTTGGAGTGGCGGATGGTGATTTCCTGGAAATCCTCGACGCCCCAGAGATTGCGGTTCTGGCACACAGCACGCAGATAGAAGCTCGCGATGCCGAGCGTCTTGGCCCCGACCTCCGAGTTCCAGCAGTAGAAGCCTCGAAAATAGAGGTCCGGCGAGCCGTCGGGCAGCCGCCCGGCCTCGATCGGGTTGAGATCGTCGACCAGAAACAGGAAGACGTCGCGGTCGGAGGCATAGAGCGTCGTCGTATCCTTGGTGATGTCGACACGCGGATTGTAGATGCCCGTCGACCAGTCGAGCACGCCCGGCACCTTCCAGCGCGTGTCGCCGGTGCCGTTGCCAGCGATGCGCTGCACTGCCTCGACCAGTTCATGATCGTAGATCCGGCCATAGTCCGGGCCGGTCACCGCGCGCAGTTCGACGCGGCCATCGGCGGTTTCAAAGGTCTTGATCTGCTCGGCGCGGTGCGAGGTCAGGCCATATTGCAGATTGATGCCGGCCAGCGCGGCGGGAAGTTGGCGCAGATAGGCAGCCGGCGCCCCGATCTGGGCCGCGAGCTGGCCGAAGGACCAATGGTTGGGCTCAACGGGTGCGTCCGCCCCGGGCAGCACCAGCGCCAGCCGCTCGGTATTGGACCGGCTCGCCTCCACATGGATGCGGGACGTCTCCACAAGGCGCGACCGGCTGTGATCGGCCCGGCCCCGCACCATCGCGGCCAGTTCGCCGAGCGACAGGAAGCGCTCGTCGTCCGGTCGGGAGAACCATTCCGACGACACGCGCCCGATCCGCTCGCCGCGCGTGACATCCACCTTGTAGCCGCCGCTGACATCACGACCGGCATCCAGAACCTGCATGTTCATGGGGATCACCCTCCATGACGGGCGTCGGGAAGACTCTCTCCCGACCCTCAACCCATCACGGAACTCCGATCCGGCCTCTCACTTTGAGGATGGGATCTACTCGCGTCGCTTCGAAAGCCTCCCGGGGCCTCGCGAAACATAATTGAAATTTTTTCGTTTAATTTACGAAATTTCCGGAGTATCGATTGATCATCAGCAACAGCGCGAGTCGCCACCGTGAGCTATCCAGACGCTGACGAAGTCTACCGAGTGTTGAAAGACTTCGAAGAGCCGTTGATGGCCGTGCACCTCAAGGCGTGGGATCGGCTGGTCTCGAACCCTGATTGGCCGTCACTGGTTTTCGCCAGGACCGGAACAGGCATGATGCATGACTTTATCGTCCAAGAGGCGGGTTTCGCATTGGACGACATGCCTGGGGTTAGTCGCATCGCGCACGATAAGAGCGTGCGGTATCTGTTTAAGGATCGTGTGTTGCTGCGGTTCAAGCACGGCTCGGCAAGGGGACTAGGTAGCAATATTGATACTCAGGCCAATGATGATTTCATCGATGCTCAGGTCGATTTGCTGGGCATGCCTGAAGCGATGAAGGTCGAACTGCTATGGTACGAAAACCGTCTGCGCACCAAGCTTGATCGCGTCGAGGTTACCGCCCGAGACGGTAAGCGGCGGCTCTGGGGCTACCCAATGGGTAGCGAGCCTGATATCGCCACGCTGCCGTTTGACGCCCCGGTCGATCCGATCGTCCCCACCAAGACGGCACCTCTGGTCACGGTCAAACCAGTGCCAAAGACAGATACAAAGGACGGCGAGTAGCATGGCATTTTCAGGAGCAATGCTCCGTCTTGCGCGGCAGAGGAGAGGGATTCGCCAGAACGAGGCAGCCCAGCAGTTGGGCGTCTCGCCGTCAGATCTGTCCCGCATCGAAAACGACGCCAAGGAGCCGCCCCAGACTTTCATCGAAAAGGCGGCTGCTGCTTTCCGAGTACCGGAAGGCTTTTTCGCACTGACAGATACCGTCTATGGAGCGCCCGTTTCGGTGCATCCCATGTGGCGCAAAAAAGCGGACGTCTCCGCAGGCGAGCTCGACAGTGTCATTGCCGAGCTCAACGTTCGCATCATGCATCTCCGCCGATTGTTGCAGGCCACGGAGATCAATCCTAGCCGCACCATCCCGCAATTAGATATCGAGGAATATGGTGACGCGGAAACGGTAGCTGGACTGTTGCGGAGGCACTGGATGATGCCTGCTGGACCGGTGAAGAACCTAACGGCTCTGCTGGAAGAGGCCGGCGTTATCGTTGTACATTCCCCAATGGGCGGCTCTTCTGTGTCCGGCGTAACATTCCGTGTGCCTGGCCTTCCCCCGCTGATTGTTCTCAACAGCGACCAGCCGGCTGATCGAATGCGCTTCACGCTGAGCCATGAGTTGGGGCACATCGTGATGCACCGGTTCCCGACACCTACCATGGAAAAGGAGGCGAACGACTTTGCCAGTTGCTTCCTGGTGCCAACGCAGGACGTTAAATCTCATTTTGGTACTGGCCGCGTAGACCTCCCTAGACTCGCAGCGTTGAAGCGGGTTTGGCGGGTGTCGATGGCCAGCCTTGTCTTTGCCGCGGACCGTGCTGGCAAGCTGACGCCAGCTCAGAAAAACTACATCTGGCAGCAGTTCTCGGTTGCCAAGATACGCATGGCTGAACCGCCGGAGCTTGACTTTCCGCGCGAAGAGCCGACGATCATAAAAAGCTTGCTTAGAGCTCACATCGAGAACTTGGGCTATTCGATAGCCGATCTGGCGCGCATGTTGACGATGAACGAGTTGGAATTGCCAGACTTTTATGATTTGATAGAAGCCCTACGTGATAAGCCAACAAGGCCGCAGGGACTACGGCTCATCAAATAACTCTTCGCGATAAGCTATGCCGCTCTCGCAGCCCGGATGGTGTGCAGCGCTTCCGGCTTGAGGTGGGTGTAGCGCCGCAGCATCTTCCAGTCCTTGTGACCGGTAACTAGCGCAACCTGTTCGATGGTGAAGCCGGCCTCGAATAGCCGGCTGGTGCCTTCGTGGCGCAGATCGTGGAAATGCAGGTCCTCGATCTTGAGGTCCTGGCACTGGCGACGAAATGCGGTGCCGACCGAGCGGCCGTTGTAGGGGAAGATGCGGCCTTCCCGCCGGCTCAAGGCGGCTCCTTGCTCCTCGATGATCTTGCATGCGTCGTAGCCTGACACGTCGAGCAGCGGGATGCGCTGATGGTTGCCGTCTTTCCTGCGCGGATCCTTGCGGTCCCGAACGAGCAGCATCCGCGTCCTTGGATCGAAGTCGCGCCATTCGACACGGCAGATTTCTTCCTGACGCATCGCTGTGGCTACGGCGAAGCGCACGATCCTTCCGACGGGAATGTTCTGCCGAGGGTTCTCGTCCAGAGCCTTGATGATGCGGTCAAGCTCATCCTGCGTCGGCCGGCGATCCCGCTCCTTGCCTTTCCCGATCAAGCCAAGCCGCTTCAAGGCAATGCGCGCGAGATCGAGGGGTTCGGTCGAGAGGGTCACGCCGTGGACCGCCGCAGCGTGGGAGAGCACGGTCTTGATATATCCGAAGTCCATGCCCACCGTGACCGGACCAGCCCCTTCCTTCGCGCGGTCCTTGCCATATTTGATGAGACGCTCGCGGTCGAGCTCGGCAATCTTCAAGGCGCCGAGCGCCTCGTCGATGGCGGTAAGGCAGAAGTCCTTGGAGCGCCCGATCCTGACCCCCACCTCGGCCATGTCATGCCGGTGAAGCGCGACAAGGTCGCCAAAACGTTTCGCATCCCGCGATTTGCGCGAGATGGCCGGCTCTTGCCGATCTATGCGGCGTTCGGTTTCGATCGCCCATTCTTCAGCATCCTTGCGGCGCAGGAACGTCTCACTGACGTACTGCCCCTTCCGACGGATCTGGGCTCTCCAGGATCCGGATTTTAGTTTAGTGAAGGTAGCCAAACCGTGTGCGCTCCGTGTGCACTCACGCGTCGAAAAATCGGAAATTGGGGCGTATCGTGGCGGAAAATCGAGTGCACACGGCATGCCCCAACCCGTTGAAGATACAAAAATAATGTCGAAAAATCAATCATTTAGATTTGCCGTGGCACCTATGATGGATTGGACCGACCGGCACTGCCGGGCGTTCCACCGCAGCCTGACGGCGCGCGCGCTGCTCTATACCGAGATGGTCACGGCGCAGGCCGTGATCTTCGGCGACCGGGATCGGCTGATCGGCTTCGACGCGGTCGAGCATCCCGTGGCGGTGCAGCTCGGGGGCAGCGAGCCGGCGTCGCTCGCGCAGGCGGCGCGGATCTGCGCCGAGCGGGGCTATGACGAAATCAATCTGAATGTCGGCTGCCCCTCCGACCGGGTGCAGGGCGGCAGTTTCGGCGCCTGCCTGATGCGGGAGCCGGCGCGCGTCGCGGACTGCGTCGCGGCGATGAAGGCGGCGGTCGCGGTCCCGGTCACGGTGAAGTGCCGCCTCGGCGTGGACGATCAGGACCCGGAGATCGCGCTCGACGCGCTGGCCGACGCGGTGGTCGCGGCGGGGGCGGACGGGCTCGTCGTGCACGCCCGCAAGGCCTGGCTCCAGGGTCTTTCGCCGAAGGAGAATCGGGAGATCCCGCCGCTCGATTACGACCGCGTCCACCGGCTCAAGGCCCGCCTGCCGCACGTTCCGGTCAGCCTGAACGGCGGCCTCGCCTCGGTCGCGGACGCCCGCGCGGCGATGGCCGGCCTCGACGGCGTGATGCTCGGCCGCGCGGCCTATCAGAACCCCGAACTCCTCCTGGAAGTCGATCCCGTTTTCTTCGGCTGCGCCCCGCCGCACGCCGACGCGTTTGCGGCGGTCGCGGCCTTCGAGCCCTATATTGCGGCGCATCTCGCGCGCGGCGGGCGGCTGCACGACATCACCCGCCACATGCTGGGCCTGTTCGGCGGGCGGCCGGGGGCGCGGCGCTTCCGACGTCGGCTCGCCACCGAAGGGGTTGCGCCCGGGGCCGGCCTCGACGTGCTGCGCGCCGCGCTCGCGGATCTGCGCGCCCCGGCCCGGCGTGACGCGGCCTGATTGGCGCAGTCGCGCTGCGAGGCCCTTCCCGCCATGCTCTGAGAGCATATCGCGGCCCCTGCCCTCGCGCTGGGCGGCCTGGACAGGTCGGCCACGCTTGGGACACAGTTCGCGCCCTTCCCGGCCCTCCCGGCTCCTCGCCGCGCCCGCGTCCCCAAAGGCTTTCCTCATGCTCACCGCACTGTCCTGGGGCGACATCGCCGCGCTCGTCGCCCCCTTGCTGATCGGCGGGGTGGTCACGGGGATTCTCGCCGGGCTGCTCGGCGTGGGCGGCGGCGCGGTGATCGTCCCGGTGCTCTACGAGGTGTTCCGCGCCGTGGGTGTCGACGAATCGGTGCGGATGCAGCTGTGCGTCGGCACCTCGCTCGCCATCATCGTGCCGACCTCGCTGCAATCCTACCGCACCCACAAAGCGCGGGGCGCCGTCATTCCCGGCGTGCTGCGGACCTGGAGCATCCCGGCCATTCTCGGCATCGTCACCGGCAGCGCGATCGCCGCGGTGGTCGAGGGCTGGGTGCTCCAGGCGGCCTTCGTGGTCATCGCCCTGCTGATGGCGACGAAGGTCCTGTCCGGCCGGGACGATTGGCGCATCGCCGGCGAATTGCCGGGACGCCGCATGATGTGGGTCTACGGCTTCATCGTCGGGCTCGCCGCCTCGCTCATCGGCATCAGCGGCGGCGGGCTCGCCACCATCCTGCTCAGCCTCTACGGCGTGCCGATCCATGCCGCGGTGGCGACCGCCGCCGGCATCGGCATGCTGGTGCCGATTCCCGGGGTGATCGGCTATGCGATCGGCGGCTGGCCGCACCTGTCCGAACTGCCGCCTTTGTCGATCGGCTATGTCTCGCTGCTCGGCTTTGCCTGCATGGCGCCGGTGAGCACCCTGGTCGCTCCGTTCGGCGCCCGCCTCGCCCATTCCCTGTCCCGCCGGGCGCTGGAAATCGGCTTCGGCGTCTTCCTGCTGCTGATGGCGGCGCGGTTCTTCATCGCCATCGTCTGGGGCTGACGAGGGGCTACCAGCTGCGCCGGAAGCCTGCGCTCACCGCCTTGTTGAGCGTCTCGCCGGTGTCGGTCACCGAGGTCGTCACGACCAGCGGGCCGAACAGGGTCTGCGAGGCGCTGAGGCTCGGCTGCCAGGTCGAGCCGGCGCTCGACGCCGTCGTCGCCATGCTGATGCGCGTTCCGGTCTGCGCGAGATTTACGCTGACGGTCTTGCCGGTCTCCCACTGCTCGGTCCCGCCCGCGCCCATGACGAAGGCATAAGCGTCGGTCAGGCTCGCCGTCACCGAATCGAGCAGGGTCCATTCGCGGGTGAAGCTGGTGCCGAGGCGGCTTTCGTCCTGCAGCGCGTCGAGGCGCAGATCGACGCTGCCTTTCTCCCAGATCGAGAGGTTGGACAGAGCGGGCAGCGTGGTGCGTGCCCAGGCGACCGCGCCCGAGCCGGCGGGGGTCGAGATCGACGAGGTCTTGTAGGGCAGGCCGGCGGTCTGCGCGCCTTCGGCGAGCGACATGTCGACCCCGAACTCGGTCCAGGTCCAGTCGGAGAAGCTGCCCGCCGCGGTGACCGCGCTGGTGCCGTCGGGATGCAGGCTGCCGGAGACGCGCGTCGTCACGGCGCTTGGGGCCGGAGCGGCCGACGGAACGGCCGCCGCCCGCTTTGCCGTCACCGGTCCGACCGCCACGATGCCGGGAACCTCGATATCGACCTCGCTCCAGGTCCAGTCGGGGGTGCCCGAAAGGGGCGTCGCGGAGACGCGCGTGTCGGCAGAAACGGCCGGCCGTGCGGTCTCTCCCGCGCCATTCGCGGCCGCGGGCACCGTCCAGGCGCCGATCAAGATCAGGGGCAAAAGCGCCGGCGCCGCAACGCCGGTCAGGCTGGTCGATCGCATATCCGCTCCACAGCTTCGGACCCTGAGGTCCGCCTCGGATGCGCCCCGGCCCAGCCACCCGGAGCACCGCTGAGATATCCCCCCGACGTTAAAGGAATCCTACCGCAGCGCAACAGAGGCCTGTGAAAATCCCCGCGCAAATCGGGCAAGACCAAGCCGGCAGAAAGCTTTGCCGCATGCGCCGCCGGCATGACTGGAGGCCGCCGCCACGCGCGCCCGGTGCTTGCCCGGCCGACGGTGCGCCGCTATCCCCGTCCCAGGGAGACACCGATGACGCCAGACACCACTTTCGCCCCCGACGCCCTGCAGACGCTGCTCGTGCGGATCGCCGACGCGCTCGAACGGATCGCCCCGCCGCGCGTGCCCGCGCCCGATTTCGAGGCGGCCGACGCGTTCGTCTGGCACACCGACCCGCCGCGCTGCGAGCCGGTGCCGCGCGTCAACCGCGTCGACATGCACCTTCTGCACGGCATCGATCGGGTGCGCGATCAATTGGTCGAGAATACCGAACGCTTCGCGCGCGGCCTATCCGCCAACAATGCGCTGCTCTGGGGCGCGCGGGGCATGGGCAAGAGCTCCCTCGTCAAGGCTGCCCACGCGCACGTCAATGCCGCGCTGAAGGACGCGCCGGCCCGGCTCAAGCTGGTGGAGATCCACCGCGAGGATATCGAGAGCCTGCCGGAGCTGATGGCGCAGATGCGCCCGTCGGGGCACCGCTTCATCGTGTTCTGCGACGACCTGTCGTTCGATGCCGACGACACCTCCTACAAGTCCCTCAAGGCGGTGCTCGAAGGCGGCATCGAGGGGCGGCCCGACAATGTGATCTTCTACGCCACGTCGAATCGGCGCCATCTGCTGCCGCGCGACATGATGGAAAACGAGCGCTCGACCGCCATCAATCCCGGCGAGGCGGTGGAGGAGAAGGTGTCCTTGTCCGACCGATTCGGGCTCTGGCTCGGCTTCCACAAATGCAGCCAGGACGAATATCTGGCGATGGTGGCGGCCTATATCGCGTTTCACGATCTGCCCGTGGACGAGGCGACGTGGCGCCCCGCGGCGCTGGAATGGGCCACCACGCGCGGCTCCCGCTCCGGGCGAACGGCGTGGCAATATATCCAGGATCTGGCCGGGCAGATCGGCCGCCAGCTCAAGCCGGCGGCCTGAAAGCGGAGCGGGCAGCGCACGGCCCGCTCCGATCGACCGGCGCGAGCGGCACCGCCGCGCCGCGCTCCAGCGTAAAACTCAGCGGATCGCGGTCAGTTTCGGGTGACGACGCAGTCGCCGCCCTGCGCACGCAGGGCATTGCACAGCGTGTTGGCATCGTCGCGGCCGGCGAACGGGCCGACCTGAGCACGATAATAGATGCCGCGCTCGCCGAGGTCCGCCTTGCGCACCGACGCCGTATAGGCGCCGAGCAATTGCGGATAACGGCCCTGCAGCACCTTCCAGGAGCCGAGCGCATCGGCCTCCGTCCGCTGCGAGGAGACCTGGACCACATAGCTTCCGGTGGCGACCGCCGGCGGCGGGGACACGGCGGCCTGTTGGGCCGGCGGGGCGGCGGGCGCGGCAGAACCGGCCGACGCGCCGCGGCCGTCCGTGCTGATCGTGGTCACCGTCTTGGGCTGGGGCGCCCCCGCCGGAAGCGGGTTCTGGGTCGGCGCATAAGCCGTCGGCGCCACCCCGCTCGCCTGCGGTGCGGGCGCGGCCGTCGAAGCGGTCGCGGGGACGACGCTGCCGTCCGCCCGCACCGACACGGTGCGGACCTTCTTCGGCTCGGTGGGCGACACCGGCGTGGCGCCGGGCAGGACGCGGCCCGCATTGGCCGCGGCCGCGGCATTGACGTCCATCGGCTGTTCCTCGCGCGGCACGACGCGCTCGGTGCCGGCGGGTGCGCCGCCGACGCGGTCATAGATCAGCTTCTGGCCGTCCGTCCCCTGGCTCGCGGGCGCCGGCCCGGCGACCTTGCTCGGCGTCGTGTCGGCCTTGATGACCGGCGCGTTCTCCGACGACGCGCTGCCGTCGCCGCCGCCGTTGAGCAGCACGAAATAGCCGGCGGTCGCGGCAAGGCCGAGGCCCAAAACCGCCGCCGCCGCGATCAGGGCGACGCGGCTGCGGCGCCGGCGCGGCTCGGTCTCGTAGATCTCCTCGCCGTGCGGCGGCATATAGCCTTCTTCGCCGAACGCCGGATCGTAGCTGTCGTCATACGCGTCATAGTCCGCCCGGTCGCTTTCTGCGCCATAGGCATAGCCCGCCGCGGACGGGTCTTCGCCGTCGCGGGCCGGCACGCCGGAACCCGGGGCGCCATGCGACGGTGCGGCCTCGGAATAGCGCAACTGGCGCTGTGTCGTCTCGGCCTGCTCGGCCTCGGTCTTGCGGGCGAGCGAGCCATAGCCCGAACGCACGGTTGTGCGCTGAGTCTCGACTGCGCGCTCATAGGCGGTCGCGTCCCAGCCCTGATGATCGACGGCGCGGCCGCGACCCATGACCGTCGGCTCGTCGATGCCGGCGTCCGGCGCGGGCTGGGGATCGCGCGCGGTGCGCCGGCCCGGCTGCCAATCGTCGAAGCGGCGCTCGACCGGGGGGGCGCTGAACTGCGGGCGGGGGGCGCTCTCCGTTCGGGTGGTGCGCGTCTGGGTCGGCGCGTCCTTCGAGATGTCCGCGAAATCGGCGAACGGGTCCTCCTCGCCGATCAGGCGGGCGAGTTCGGCCAAAGGGTCTTCCCCGCCTTGCGCGGGGTTTGCGGCCCGTGCACCGGGCGTCTCGTCGCCGTAGCCGTCATCGCGCCGGTAGCGGAAGCTGCTTTCGTCGCCCATAGTGCCTCGACGGTGTCCGTGATTGAGTTCGAACCGCTGCCGCGGATGAAGCGCGCGGCGCGCCGGGACCGCCCCGGAGCACGGTCATTTCATTTCTTCGACGGCCTCGACCCCCAGCAGGCTCAAGCCCGAGGCGACGACCGCAGCGACGCCATGGACCAGG
Source organism: Aquabacter spiritensis (assembly GCF_004346185.1). Taxonomy (GTDB): domain Bacteria; phylum Pseudomonadota; class Alphaproteobacteria; order Rhizobiales; family Xanthobacteraceae; genus Aquabacter; species Aquabacter spiritensis. The sequence continues at coordinate 20,659 of NZ_SMAI01000011.1, forward strand.
GCCAGACGAGCCATGGTCAACTCTCGATCATTCTCCATAATGAAGCGTAAATGTGGCAAGTCCTTTCCGCGATTCCATTGTGCATGGAATTCGCTTGCCAGATCATAAAGAAAAAACGCGATGCGATGCGGCTCGCGCGCCGTCGCCGCCTGCTCGATCAGCCGCGGCCAACCGGCGAGGCGCATCATCAGCGACGTCTCTCCGGCATCGTTGAGCCGCGCCAGGGCGGCATCGGCAAAGGCCGCGCGGTCCGAAGGCAGGTCGGCGAAGGCCTCCGCCGCATTGCGCAGGATCGAATGCGCCCGGGCATGGGCATACTGGACGTAGAAGACCGGATTCTCGCGCGACTGCTCGATGACCTTGGCGAGATCGAAATCGAGTGGCGCATCGTTCTTGCGGAACAGCATCATGAAGCGCACCGCATCGCGGCCGACCTCGTCGACCACCTCACGCAGCGTCACGAACGACCCGGCGCGCTTCGACATGCGCACCGGCTCGCCATTGCGCGTCAGGCGCACCAATTGGCACAGTTCCACGTCGAGCGTCGCCGTGCCGCCGCTGACCGCCTTCACCGCCGCCTGCATGCGCTTGACATAGCCGCCATGGTCGGCGCCCCAGACGTCGATCATGCGGCGGAAGCCGCGGTCGAACTTGTCCTTGTGATAGGCGATGTCGCCGGCGAAATAGGTGTAGCTGCCGTCCGACTTCACCAGAGGCCGGTCGACGTCGTCGCCGAAATCGGTCGACCGGAACAGCGTCTGCTCGCGGTCCTCCCAATCCTCTATCGGCGCTCCCTTGGGTGGGGCGAGCCGGCCCTGATAGACCTCGCCGCTCTCGCGCAGCTGCGCGATGGCGCGCGCCACGCGATCGTCGCCCTCGGTCAGCGAGCGCTCGGAGAAGAACACGTCGAAGGCGATGCCCAGCGCGCTCAGATCCTCCCGGATCATCGCCATCATGGCGGAGATCGCCTCTGCGCGGACGATCGGCAGCCACTCCGCCTCGGCCAGCCCCAATAAGGCGCGCCCATGGATGCGGGCGAGTTCCGTGCCGACCGGCACGAGATAATCGCCGGGATAGAGCCCGTCGGGGATCGCCCCGATGGTCTCGCCCAGCGCCTCGCGATAGCGCAGGAAGGCCGAGCGGGCGAGCACGTCGACCTGCGCACCGGCATCGTTGATGTAATATTCGCGCGTCACCGGGAATCCGGCGAAGGTGAGCAGGCTCGCCATCGCGTCACCGAACACGGCGCCGCGGCAATGGCCGACATGCATCGGTCCGGTCGGATTGGCCGAGACATATTCGACATTGACCGGCGTGCCGGCGCCGAAGGTGGAGCGGCCGAAATCCGGCCCTGAACGCAAAGCCGCCTCCAGCACCCGCACCCAATAGCCCGGGGAGAGCGCGATATTGATGAAACCCGGTCCCGCCACCTCGACACGCGCGACCTCGGGCACCCCCTCGAGCCGAGCCGCGATCAGGCCCGCCAGATCGCGCGGCTTCAGGCCCGCCTCCTTGGCGAGCACCATGGCGGCATTGGTGGCAAGGTCGCCGTGTGCGGCATCGCGCGGCGGTTCGACCACGATGCGCGAGAGATCCAGGCCGGCCGGCACCGCGTCGAGCTCGGCAACCGCGGCCCGCACGTGATCGGCAAAGATCGCGTAGACGTTCATGAACGCATCCAAGGTGGAGAGGTCTGGGCGCGCCTAACGCAAATCCGGGGTGGTGTCAAAGAAGCGGGCGTGCTGGTCGAGGGCATAGCGGTCCGTCATGCCGGCGATATAGTCCGCAACGCGGCGCGCCCGCTGGGTGCGGTCGGAGGCGTCGAGCCCCATGCGCCAGCCCTCCGGCATGTCGTCGGGCTGCGCCAGAAAATGGCCAAACAGGTCGCGGACCACGCTTTGCGCCTCGTCCATGACGCGCTGGACGCGGGCATGGCGATACATGCGGGCGAACAGGAACGCTTTGATCTGCGCCTCTGCCCGCTGCATCTCGGGCGAGAAGCCGACCACCGGCCGGCCGAGGCACCGAACCGCATCGGCGCTGCCGACGCCCGCCGCCTGTGCCTGCCGGTCGGTTTCGCGCACCACGTCCTCGATCAGGCGGGTGATGACGCGGCGCATGACTTCGGTCGCGACCCGGGCCCGCTCAAGGCCGGGATAGCGCGCCTCCACCTCGACCAACGCCTCGCCCACCAGGGGCAGGCCCGCAATGTCTTCGAGCGCGAAGAAGCCCGCCCGCAGTCCGTCGTCCAGATCGTGGACGTCATAGGCGACATCGTCCGAGACCGCAGCGACCTGCGCCTCGGGGCCGGCGAAGCGCGAGAGTTCGAGGTCCTGCGCCGCCGAATGCACCACCACCGCATGGGGAAGGCCGCCGGCATAGCGGCCGATCCCCCGCCCCGCGGCATCGGTCAAAGGCCCATTATGTTTGGCGATCCCCTCCAGCGTCTCCCAGGTCAGGTTCAGCCCGTCGAACGCGGCATAGCGGCGCTCGAGGCGGGTGACGACACGCAGCGACTGGGCATTGTGGTCGAACCCGCCATGTGCCGCGAGACAGGCGTCGAGCGCGCGCTCGCCGGCATGAGCGAAGGGCGGGTGGCCGAGATCGTGCGCCAGGGCCAGCGCTTCGGCGAGATCCTCGTCCAGGCCGAGCGCCCGCGCCACCGACCGCGCCACCTGCGCGACTTCCAGGGTGTGGGACAGGCGGGTGCGGAAATGGTCGCCTTCATGGAACACGAAGACCTGGGTCTTGTATTTCAGCCGGCGGAACGCCGTCGAATGAATGATGCGGTCGCAGTCGCGGCGGAACGGATTGCGGGAATCGTCGGGTTCTGGGAATTTCCGCCCCCGGGTCTTGAACGGGTCGCTCGCCCAAGGCACACGCGGCCGTCCGCCCGCCACCGCCATAACGTCCCGCCCCTTTAACTTCGCCGCGCGCGCACTTAACTATCATGCCTGATCAGGATCAACCGCCGTTTCCGGGATGTCCGCCGTGGATGCCGCAGCCCAAGCTTCCTTGACCGTCACCGACAATGCCGCGCGCCGCATCAGCCAGATCCTCGCGAGCGAAGCACCCGAGAGCGTGCTGCGCGTCAGCGTCGAGGGTGGCGGCTGCTCGGGTTTCCAATATCGCTTCGACGTCACGCGCGAGCGCGAGACGGACGATCTGGTGATCGAGAAGGCGGGCGCGACCATCGTGGTCGACCCCGTATCGCTCGATTATCTCTCCGGCTCGCGACTCGATTTCGTCGATGATCTGATCGGCGCGGCGTTCCGCATCGACAATCCCCACGCCACCGCCTCGTGCGGCTGCGGCACCAGCTTCGCCCTCTGATCCGCCGCCCGCCCGCCGTCAGTCGGGCGCCGGGAGGTTGAACGGCCACGCATTCTCAAGGCAGGGGAACATGCGTTCGGCCCGCGCCACGATCAGAAGATCCGGCTTGAACTTGCGCGCCTGAGCGAAGTCGAAATCGCACGCGCCGAACGTCGTCTGGCTGAAATGCATCCACCCCGCCTCGGCGACCGGGGTGAAGGCGAACAGATAGGGCCAGGAGCGCACCGTATAGGAATCGCCAATGATCAGGACGCGCGGACCCGTCTCGGCATAGCGGATGGAAAATCCGTTGAAGAGCCGGGATTCGTGGTTGGTCTCGAACGCCTGATCGGACCGCGTGCCGACGGCCTTCAGATGCAGCGCCTGGTTCTCGTCCGGATGCGGCGGCGCGCGCCGGAGGCTGCGGGCGAGGTCGCCGAGCGGATAAGGCTGCATCGGCCCGACGAGTTCGGCCTCGCTGACCTGCCAGTCGGGATGGCCTGCGGCACGCATCGTCGCATTGAAGGCGAGCACCGTGCTGCGGTTGTTCCAGTGGGAATCGTTGACGAGATATTTGCGCGGATCGGGTGAGGCTTTGAGCACGTCCCGCAGATCCACCGCGACGATCCCGCGGGTCTTCAGCTCGTCCAGAATATAGGAATATTCCGTCCGGCGCTGCGGAAGGCGGTCCTGCCATTCCGGCAATTCCCCGACATCCACCGACTGCGCATTGGGCGGCAGCGCGACCACGAGTTCGGCGCCCTGCGGGGCGAGTTCGCGCTTCAGGGCGGTCATCAATGCCGCGAACCGCTCGACCGCTTCGGTCCGGAAAAGAGCACCGGCCGACTGGGCCGGCGCCTCCTGCCCGGCCCAGAACAGCTGACCGTTGCGGCCCTCATAGACCGGCCCGGTCTCCGGCGCGCCCGCCCAGTCGCGGATCTCCCCGCGCAGCAAAGGCAGGCTCGCCCGGAAGCCGAAATTGTCCTGGAGATAGAAGCCGAGCCGCTGAAGCGCGCCATGCGCCTGATGATACCAGGGCGCGTCCGGCGCCTTCTGGCCGCCGCGCCAGATGAAGCGACCCGAGGGGTCGGGGATCAGATTGCTGAGCAGCAGCAGGCCGACAATGCCGACGACGAGAGCACCCATATAGCGGCGAGAGGGGAGCAGCAGCGGCATGGGTCAAAACCGATAATATAGGAACGGAGCGGCCGGGCCGCCGCCGATCCACAGGACGCTGACGATCATGATGGCCGCGACCATGGCATAATCGAGGATGGCGACCACCGGCCGCAGAGCGGGCGCGGTGCGCAGGCGCGGCCATTTCCAGAGCCCGATCAGCCCGCCGACGATCAAGGCCGCCGCCGACAGCGGGTAGAGCCCGGCGCCGATCGCGAAGCTGAACCCACCCACCCCGTTGAGCCCGAACAGGCCGGCGAACATTTCCAGCGCGCCGTCGAAGGTCTCGGCGCGGAACCACACCCAGCCGAGCAGGACGGCGAGGAAGGTGTAGAGATGCGCCACAGCCTTCGGCCCGCGCGCCAGATGCCGGCCGAGAAAGGCCCGCTCCAGCACCAGGAAGGCGCCGTGATGCGCGCCCCAGATCACGAAGTTCCAGCTCGCCCCGTGCCAAAGCCCGCACAGCAGGAAGACCGCCCAGAGATTGGCATAGGTCCGCCCCAGCCCGCGCCGGTTGCCGCCGAGCGTGATATAGACATAATCGCGCAGCCAGGACGACAGGCTCATGTGCCAGCGCCGCCAGAATTCGGTGATGCTGCGCGCGGCATAGGGAATGCGGAAGTTGCGCGGCAGCGTGAACCCGACCATCACGCCGAGGCCCACGGCCATGGCGGAATAGCCGCCGAAATCGAAATAGATCTGGATCGCGTAGGCATAGACCCCGAGCCAGGCGTCGATCAGGCTCGGATTCGAGGTGCCGTCGAACACCGCGGCGACCAAGGGCGCGACCTCGTCGGCGATCATCACCTTCCAGGCGAGGCCGATGGCGAACATGCGCGCCCCGGCCGAGAATCGCCCCCAGGTGGTGCGCCGCCGGCCGAGTTGCCGCGCGACCGTCGAATACCGGACGATCGGACCCGCCACCAATTGGGGAAACATCGTCATATAGAGGATGAACTGGAGCGGATCCCGGTTCGCCCGCACCCTGCCCTTGTAGATATCCGCGATGTAGGAAATCGCATGGAAGGAATAGAACGAGATGCCCAAGGGAAGGTCGAAGTGCGGAACCGGAATGCGCACGTCGAACGGCATCAGAAGCGCGTCGATATTGTCGAGGATGAAGGACGTATATTTGAACACGCCTAGGAGCGCGACGTTGAAGACGACCCCCCACACCAGGACCTTCTTGCGCGCATCACCCACGCGCCCATCGATCGCGAGCGCGACGCGGTAGTTCACGAAGATCGAGAATAGAAGCAGCAGGAGATGCGGGGTATAGCCCGCCGAATAGAAGATCAGCGAGAAGACGACAAAAATCGCATTGCGAGTCTTGATGGTCTTCGCAACAAAATACAGGACCAGGAACAGCGGCAGGAAATAGAAGAGGAACTGGATCGAGGCGAACGTCATGCCGGCGCTGAGGTCCGATGGAGAGGGACCTTGCAATGCCATCCTTTCTCCCGTTCGGCAACCCGACCGGCCGAGGAAGCTTGCGCGCCCGGCCGCTGGCCCTATCGTGGCGACAAAGTCGGAGCCCGCTCATGCGCATCGCCACCTGGAACGTGAACTCCATCCGCCAGCGCCTCGACCATGCCGTGCGCTGGCTCGGCGAGGCCGCGCCCGACGTCGTCTGCCTGCAGGAGATCAAATGCCAGGACGAGGCGTTTCCGCGCGAGGCGTTCGAGGCGCTCGGCTATAATGTGGCGGTGCACGGCCAGAAGGGGTTCAACGGGGTGGCCCTGCTCTCCAAGCTGCCGCTGGAGGACGTCACCACGGGCTTGCCCGGCGACGATCTCGACGTGCAGTCCCGCTTCATCGAGGCGGTGGTCTCGGTGAAGGGCGCGGCGGTGCGCATCTGCTGTCTCTATCTGCCGAACGGCAACCCGCCGGACACCGAGAAATATCCCTACAAGCTAGGATTCATGGCACGTCTGCGCGCCCTCGCCGCCCGGCGCCTGGCGCTGGAAGAGGCCTTCGTTCTCGCCGGCGATTTCAACGTGATCCCGACCGCGATCGACGCGGCCGACCCCGCCGCCTGGGTGAACGATGCACTCTATCTCCCCGCGACCCGCGCCGCGTTCCGCGATCTCGTCCATCTCGGCCTCACCGATGCGGTGCGGGCGACCTCGGATGCGGAGCGGCTGTTCAGCTTCTGGGACTACCAGGCGGGCGCCTGGCAACGCGATCTCGGCATCCGCATCGACCACCTCCTGCTCTCGCCGCAGGCGGCAGACCGCCTGATCGCGGCCGGAATCGACAAGCATGTGCGCAGTTGGGAGAAGCCCTCGGACCATGTGCCGGTCTGGGCGGATCTCGCGATCGCCGCATAGCGGGGCCGCGGGCCGAAGGGCCCGTGCGCCGGAGCGCCGGGCCCCCTCCACGTCACTTGAAGGTGGCCGAGGTGGTATCGGTCTTGCGGTTGTAGCGGATCGTGATCTGCCGCACCGCGCAGAGGTCGATATTGGTCCAGACGGCGCTGGAATCGTCGTCGTCATAGACAACTTTGAGATCCCAGCGGCAGGTGCGCACGCCACGCTCGAAGATGATATTCGACGCCTCACCGTTCTCGAGAATATCCATTCCCAAAACGTCTTCTTCCCAATCGTCCGACTTGGTGGGAGAGACGTAGACTTCGCTGATGTCGTAGCCGGTCCTGTTGACCAGCTCGAAGTTCTGCTTCGCCGCCGCAACCGGACCAGCCCAGGCGACAAAGGCGGCGGTGACAACGCCGACAGCCATCGACGCATATCTCATCTTGGTGACCCCCGATATTTCCCCCGCGGGACTTTAGCGTATGAGCGGAATTGCGCGCGAGCTCAATTGCGGCATGTTGGCAGGGGACCGGAGAACCCGGCCGGGCAAGAGAAAGTGCCCCGGAAAAACCGGCAGGCCGGGCCTCGCGGCCCGGCTTTTATGAATGGACTCTTATAAATACGTTCGCAGAACCCGACGGACCTCAGATATCGAACGCGACGCCCGGTTTCGGGACGACGACCTGTGTGGTGTGGCCCTCCAGGGCCGCGACGAAGCCGGAGGCATCCTTCGCGAGCGGCGGAAAGGAGGCGTAATGGCACGGCACCACGGTCTCGACATTGAGGAAGCGCCGCACCGCAAGTGCCGCGGTCTCCGGTCCCATCGTGAAGCGGTCGCCGATCGGCACAAACGCCACCTTCGGCTTGTGGATCTCGCTGATCAGCGCCATGTCCGAGAAGATATCGGTGTCGCCGAGATGCCAGATCGCCGGCTCGCCGGGGGCCTTGACGATCAGGCCGGAGGGATTGCCGAGATAGACCGGATTCGCCCCGCCGCCGCCGGAAGAATGGTCGGCCCGCACCATGGTCACGGTGAAGCCGTCGAGCGCGATGGTCCCGCCGGTATTCATCATCTGGAGGGCGTCGAGGCCTTCGCCGCCGAGATAGCCGCAGATTTCGGCGTTCGCCACCACCGGCACCGTACGCCCCGAGCCTGCCGCCTGCTTCACGATCGGCACCGTGTCGCCGAGATGATCGCCATGGCCGTGGGTGAGGAGGATGTGGGTCACGCCGTGGGCGGCCTCCTCGACCGAGCCGGTGAAGGCCGGATTGCCTGTGAAAAACGGGTCGATCAGCACCACTTTGCCGGCGAATTCCAGCCGGAAGGCCGCGTGTCCGTACCAAATGATCTTCATGAGCGGTGCCTCTTATGATCTGCAATGGGGCTGCGGCGGGAGCATGCCGAAGCCGCTCCCCGAGCGCAACGCAGCCCGGCGATATGGCGTCAACGCCGGATTCAAGACCGGAACGCCGCGCACCCATCCACCGTTCCGATCTCGCCGCCGCGTGCACGGCGTGATAGCGAGGCGGGATGAATTCGGCCGCCCCCGCCCTCGTCCTGCCGCTCGCCGAACTGGCGCCCCATTTGCCGGAACGCGGCACCCTGATCGGCCTCGATCTCGGGACCAAGACCATCGGGGTCGCCGCCTGCGATCCCGACCGGCGTCTCGCGACGGGGGTGGAAACGGTCCGCCGGGCCAAATTCACCGCCGATGCCGCGCGCCTCGTCGCCTTGGCGGGCGAGCGCAAGGCGGTCGCCTATGTGCTCGGCCTGCCTTTGAATATGGACGCCAGCGAAGGGCCGCGGGCTCAGGCGAGTCGTGCTTTCGCGCGCAATTTCGCCCGGTTGTCCGGACTGCCGATCGCTTTGTGGGACGAGCGCCTGTCGACGGCTGCGGCCGAGCGCGCCTTGATCGCCGCCGATATGAGCCGCGCCCGCCGGGCGGAAGTGATCGACCAGCACGCCGCGGCCTACATTCTGGACGGTGCCCTCACCTTCCTGCGGCGGAGCGCGGTGCTGCGGGGCGAAGCATGAACGCCCCTGAAATCGCGATTCGCGCTGCTTCCGGTCCCCACCCGTTCCCCCTCGCTATCCTTCGCCTGTCCCGTTACGGGACGAACCTGCCCCCTCTCAGCCCGTAAGCGAAAAATGTCGGCGATCCTCAACGCCTTGGTGCCGGTCACCTTGGTCATCGTGCTCGGCCTCGTCCTGCGCCGCACGCTCCTGCGCGAAACGAGCTATTGGTTCGGACTGGAGCAACTCACCTATTTCGTCCTGTTCCCCGCGCTGCTCACCGTCTCGGCCATCAAGGCCGACCTGTCCAAGGTCTCCTTTGCGGGCGTCGTCGGCGCCTATGCGCTGATGCTCCTTCTGCTCGGGGCGGCGGTGCTCGCGCTGCGCCCCGTGCTGCAGCGGCGAATGGGGGTGGACGGCCCCGCTTTCACCTCGCTTTTCCAAGGCGTGGTGCGCTGGAACACCTATCTCTCGCTCGCCATCGCAGACGGTCTGTTCGGTGCCGAAGGCGTGGCGGTGGCAGCGGTCACGCTGGTCTGCCTGATCCCGATGGTGAACGTGATGGTGGTCGGCGTCCTGGCCCGCCATGCCAGCGCGACGCCCCGCATGTCGGGGATCGTCCAACAATTGGTGCGCAACCCGCTGATCTGGTCCTGCGCCGCCGGGATGGCGATCAACCTCTCGGGCCTTCCCGTTCCTGCCGCCGCGATCGAATTCGGCGAAGTCCTCGGCGCCGCCTCCCTGGCCACCGGCCTCCTGGTCGTCGGCGCCGGACTGTCTTTGCGCGATCTGGTGCGGCCTCGACCGGTCACCTTCCTCGCCACAGGCCTGCAATTGCTGGTGAAGCCGGCGGCGACCTTCGCCATCGGCTTCGCCTTCGGCCTGCGGGGAATGGAACTGACGGTGATCACGCTTCTGGCGGCTGTTCCGTCGGCGCCGACCGGCTATGTCCTGGCGCGGCAGATGGGCGGCGACGCCCCTCTGCTCGCCGAAATCCTCTCGGTCCAGATCGTCGCCGCCGCCGTGACGCTCCCGCTGGTGGCGATTACGGCCACGGCGCTCGGCGCTTGACGGGCGCGATCACGGGTCGGACCGGTCGCCGGACCGCCCGTGGCTTGGGGCGGCGCTCAGCACGCGCCCCAATAGCCGAAGCCGCGATCGTCGGTCTCGTGCCAGCACCGGGCCGGCGCCATATAGGCGCGCGGCGGCGGGGCATAATAGGTCGGTGCCGGCGCGTAATAAGCTGGCGGGGGCGCGTAATAGACCGGCGGCGGGGGGGCATAATAGACCTGTGGCTGGGAGGCCGCCGCGGCAAGCGCCGCGCCGCCGATAATGCCGGCCGCGATGCCGGCGCCGACCGCCGCACCATTGTTCCAGCCGCCGCAATTCCAGCAGCCGCCGCGCCAGCCGCCCGGGCCCCAATAGCCGACATTCACGACGTTCGCGGATGCCGCCGGGGCGACCGACAGGGCACCGGTGCCGAGCGCGGCGGAAAAAGCGGGGGACATGCCGGCGGTGCCGAGCGCCGCGACGAAAGCGAGGGCCGCAAAGCTCTTCGTAAGGATGGCCATGATTCAAGTCTCCGATGACCCGTAGGCGGCCTTTACGTCTCCGCCGCGGGCCCTGTCCCGTGCAGGATAGAGGTTTCCGGACGCTCCGGCACCACGCCTTCTCTCTGCTCCGACGAATATCTTTATAGTCTACTGAATAGGATCTGAACCGAATGAGGCCCTGCGGTGGAGGCACGTCCCACTTCGTGGCGACATTTGGCTCTGTTCATCCATTCCGGCCAATTCCGGCGGAAAGATGAAGAAAACTCCGAATGCCCCCGCTTCAGTTCCGCGCTTGCCGGGGCGGCCTGTGTTCTTTAAAGCCTCGGGCTTGCCATGCATGCGCCCTCCGCCTTCACCCTCGAACGCCGCGACCTGATCGGCATCGAGGGCCTGTCCGCCGCCGAGATCCTCGGCCTTCTGGATTTGGCGGAGGAATTCGTCGATCTCAACCGCCAGATCGAGAAGAAGCGCACCACTCTGCGCGGACGCACCCAAATCAATCTGTTCTTCGAGGCCTCCACCCGAACCCAGGCGTCGTTCGAGATCGCCGGCAAGCGGCTCGGCGCCGACGTCATGAACATGTCGGTCGGAACCTCCTCGGTGAAGAAGGGCGAAACCCTCATCGACACCGCGATGACGCTGAACGCGATGCATCCCGACATTCTGGTCGTGCGCCACCATGCCTCCGGCGCGGTCGCTCTGCTCGCCCGCAAGGTGGATTGCTGCGTCGTCAATGCCGGTGACGGCGCCCACGAGCACCCGACCCAGGCGCTTCTGGACGCGCTCACAATCCGCCGCAACAAGGGCCGGATTCAGGGGCTGACCGTCGCCATCTGCGGCGACGTCCTGCATTCCCGGGTCGCGCGCTCCAACATGCTTCTGCTTTCGACGCTCGGCGCGCGGGTGCGGGTCGTGGCGCCCTCCTCGCTGCTGCCGGCGGGCATCGAACAATATGGCGTCGAGGTTCACCGCTCGATGGAGAGCGGCCTCGCGGACGCCGACATCGTCATGATGCTGCGGCTCCAGCGCGAGCGGATGGCCGGCTCCTTCATTCCCTCGGTGAAGGAATATTTCCATTATTTCGGCCTCGACGAGGCCAAGCTGCACCATGCCAGGCCCGACGCGCTCGTCATGCATCCGGGCCCGATGAATCGCGGCGTCGAGATCGATTCCGCGGTCGCCGACGGTCCACGGTCGCTGATCCGCGAACAGGTGGAAATGGGCGTTGCGGTCCGCATGGCCGTCCTCGATGCTCTGGCGCGGAAGCTGCCCAATGCGTGAGACCGGACGCGCCGTCCCTCCCCCTTTGATGCTGGTTCATGCCCGCATCGTCGATCCCTCGCGCGGCTCCGACTTCCACGGCGACCTCTTCGTCTCCGACGGCATCATCCGGGACGCCGCCTTCGGTCTGGCGGCCGGCGGCATTCCGGACGGTGCGGAGGTGGTCGATTGCCGCGGCGCGGTGGTCGCGCCCGGCCTCGTCGACATGCGCGCCTTCATCGGCGAACCCGGCGCCGAGCACCGCGAGACCCTGGCGTCCGCGAGCCACGCGGCGGCGGCGGGCGGGGTCACGACCATCGTGTGCCAGCCGGATACCGATCCGCCGGTGGACGATCCCGCCATCGTCGACTTCATCCTGCGGCGCGCGCGCGACACGGCGGTGGTGCGCATCCATCCCATGGCCACCGTGACCAAGGGCCGGCGCGGCGAGGAGATGACCGAGATCGGCCTGCTCCAGGCCGCCGGCGCGGTGGCGTTTACCGACGGCGCCCGCTCGCTCGCCAGCGCGCAGGTGCTGCGCCGCGCCCTGACTTATGCCCGCGATTTCGACGCGCTGATCGCCCATCATACCGAAGACGCCACGATGTCCGTGGGCGCGATGAACGAAGGCGCCTTCGCCTCCCGCCTCGGCCTGCCGGGCATTCCGAAATCGGCCGAGACCATCGTCCTCGAGCGCGATCTGCGGCTCGTCGCCGGAACGCGCGGGCGCTATCATGCCGCTTCTCTGACCTGCGCGGAATCGCTCGACGTGCTTGCCCGCGCCAAGGAACAGGGCCTGCCCGTGAGCGCCGCCGCGAGCATCAACCATTTGTGCTTCAACGAGCGCGACATCGGCGAATACCGGACCTTCTTCAAGGTGTCCCCGCCGCTGCGCGCCGAGGACGACCGGCAGGCGCTGGTGCGCGCTTTGGCCTCCGGCCTGATCGACGTGGTGGTCTCCGACCACAACCCGCAGGATGTCGAGGTCAAGCGCCTGCCCTTCGCCGAGGCCGAGCCGGGCGCCATCGGCATCGAGACGCTGCTCTCCGCCGCGCTGCGCCTGGTTCATTCGGACGAGGTCGACCTCGTCAATCTGCTGCGGGCGCTTTCGACCCGCCCGGCCGAGCTGCTCGGTTTGCGTGCCGGCACGCTGCGCCCCGGCGCGCCGGCCGACATCGTCGTGTTCGACCTCGACCAGGCCTGGGTGCTCGATCCCGCCCAGCTCAAATCGCGCTCGCGCAATACCCCGTTCGACGAAGCGCGCATGACTGGGCGCGTCCTTCGCACCCTCGTTGCCGGCCGGACGGTCTACGAATACGTTTGAGACGGGATCCGGTCCGGCGGTAAACTGGCACTGCGAGGCCGGTCCACCGCCTTCCCTCCTATTGCCGCCGGCGCCTGACATGACCTCTTTGTCCTGGTCTCTCTCTCTTCCTCTTGCGCTCGCGGCGCTCGCCGTCGGCTATCTTTTCGGCGCGATTCCGTTCGGCATTCTGGTCACGCGGATGGCCGGCACCGCCGATCTGCGCTCGATCGGCTCCGGCAATATCGGCGCCACCAACGTCCTGCGCACCGGCCGCAAGGACCTCGCCGCGCTCACGCTGCTCGGCGACGCGCTGAAGGGGACCGCCGCGGTGCTGATCGCGCGCGCCGCACTCGGCGAAGAGGCCGCGCTGGCGGCGGCGCTGGGAGCGTTTTGCGGCCATCTCTGGCCGGTCTGGCTGGGGTTTCGCGGCGGCAAGGGCGTCGCGACCTTTCTCGGCGTGACGCTCGCTTTGCTCTGGCCGGCCGGCATCGCCTTCGCTCTGGTCTGGCTCGCCATCGCCGCCGCGACGAAATATTCCTCGCTCGCCGCGCTCGCCGCCTCGCTCGCCACCTGCCTCGCCGCGGCCGCGCTCGGCGCCACGCCGACCGCGCTGCTTCTGGCCGTGCTGACGGCCCTGCTCTGGCTCAAGCATCGCGAGAATATCGGCCGCCTGATCGCCGGCACCGAATCGCGCATCGGCGGGAAAGGCGGTCCGAAAGCCGGCGGCCCGGCGGCATGACCCGGCGGGGCGCGCGGCTGACCGATGCCCAGCGCCTCGACTGGCTGCGCCTGATCCGCACCGAGAATGTCGGCCCGCGCACCTTCCGCGCCCTGATCAACCAGTTCGGCGGCGCCGCCGCGGCGCTGGAGGCCCTCCCGGGCCTCGCACGCCGGGGCGGACGCCACGCCGCGCCCCGGATTCCCAGCCTGCGCGAGGCCGAAGAGGAATGGCACGCGCTCGCCGATCTCGGCGGGCGGTTCGTCGCGACCACCGACCCCGATTATCCCCCCGAACTGCGCGGGATCGAGGATGCCCCGCCGCTGCTGGCGGTGCGCGGAACCGAGACCGCCCTCGCCGCGCCGAAGGTCGCGATCGTCGGCGCCCGCAACGCCTCGGCCGCCGGACGCACCATGGCGGGGCGCCTCGCCCGCGACCTCGGCGCGGCGGGTTATGTCGTCGTGTCCGGCCTCGCCCGCGGCATCGATGCGGCGGCGCATGGCGCGAGCCTGCCGACCGGGACGATCGGCGTGTTCGCCGGCGGGCTCGCCCGCCCCTATCCCCCGGAAAACCTACCCTTGATCGAAGAGGTCGCGCAGAGCGGCGCGGTCGTCTCGGAAATGCCGATCGCCTGGGAGCCCCGCGCCCGCGACTTTCCCCGCCGCAACCGGCTGGTGTCGGGTATGGCGCTGGCGGTGATCGTGGTCGAGGCCGCGGAGCGCTCCGGCTCGCTCATCACCGCGCGCTTCGCCGGCGAGCAGGGCCGCGAGGTCTTCGCCGTCCCCGGCTCGCCCCTCGATCCGCGCGCCGGCGGCAGCAACCGCCTGTTGAAGGACGGGGCCGGTCTCGTCACCGAGGCGGCCGACGTGATCGAGGCGCTGGCCCCGTTGCGCGCCCGCGGCCCGTCCGACGAGGTGGAGGCGCCGCCGCCTCGGCTGGATCCTCCTGCCGCGCCGCCGGATACGGTGCGCGGCCGGGTCGTCGAACTTCTGGGTCCGGTCCCGACCTTTCCGGACGATCTCGTCCGTCTCGCCCGATGCACCGCAGCGGAGGTGCAGATCATCCTCCTGGAACTCGAACTCGCCGGGCGCCTCGAACGCCACAGCGGAGGCGCCGTCTCCTTGAGGTGACGTCATGGCTCGTGCGGCCGGATCGCCGCGTCCTCGGCGGCAACGCCCCGCGCTTCCAATCGCACCATTTCCAGGAGATAGGCCAATGTGATAAGTCTGTGATCCCGCGCCAGCCGGGACAGTTCGGAGGTGAGCGCCGCCACATAGGCCGCGAACTCGCCCACATCGGCCTCTTCGTATGGTTGAGGCCCTTCTTTCATCCTCGCCCGCTCCCTTCCGTATCGATCAGCGGTACGATCCTCAAGGTTGTCGGTACTTTCACAACATACCTAGGGTTGTATTTCGCGATGCATTCGGCTTTAAGGGGGCTGAGGAAGCAGATTTGACAGGTCAGCCTTCGCACCCCATGTTGCCGCCGCCGCAGGGGCCGCGGCGTTCTCAAGAGACAGCTTCCGATGCAGGTCGTCATCGTCGAATCGCCTGCCAAGGCGAAGACGATCAACAAATATCTCGGTCCGGACTATGAGGTTCTCGCCTCTTACGGACATGTGCGCGACCTCCCTTCCAAGGACGGCTCGGTTGATCCCGACGCCGACTTCCGGATGCTCTGGGAGATCGATCCGAAGGCGCAGAAGCGGCTCAGCGAGATCGCGCAGGCGGTGAAGCGGGCCGACGGCCTGATCCTCGCCACCGATCCGGATCGCGAGGGTGAGGCGATTTCCTGGCACGTGCTGGAGATCCTGCGGGAGAAGAAGGCCCTGCGCGACCAGAAGGTCGAGCGCGTCGTCTTCAACGCGATCACCAAGCAGGCCGTGCTGGAGGCCATGAAGGCGCCGCGGGCGATCGATGTCGCTCTGGTGGACGCGTATCTGGCACGCCGGGCGCTCGATTATCTGGTGGGCTTCACGCTCTCGCCGGTGCTCTGGCGAAAATTGCCGGGGGCCCGTTCGGCCGGCCGCGTCCAATCGGTGGCGTTGCGGCTGGTCTGCGACCGCGAACGCGAGATCGAGACCTTCGTCGCGCGAGAATATTGGTCGATCGCGGCGCGGCTCGCGACGCCGCGCGGCGACGTGTTCGAGGCCCGCCTCAGCGGCGCGGACGGCAAGAAGATCACGCGGCTCTCGGTGGGGACGGGCGAAGAAGCCGCGGCCTTCCGCGCCGCGCTGGACACCGCCGCCTTCGTCGTTCGCGACATCGAGGCGAAGCCCGTCCGTCGCCATCCTCAGCCGCCTTTCACCACCTCGACGCTGCAGCAGGAGGCGAGCCGCAAGCTCGGCCTCGCGCCCGCCCGGACCATGCAGATCGCCCAGCGTCTGTATGAAGGCGTCGATGTCGGGGGCGAGACGGTCGGGCTGATCACCTATATGCGGACCGACGGCGTCGACATGGCGCCCGAGGCCGTGGCAGCCACCCGCGACGCCATCGCCGACCAATTCGGCGAACGCTATCTTCCCAGCGCGCCGCGCAAATACACCGCCAAGGCGAAGAATGCGCAGGAGGCCCACGAGGCGATCCGGCCGACCGATCCGGCGCGCCGTCCGAGTGCCGTCGCGCGCATGCTCGATGCCGACCAGGCGCGGCTCTATGAGCTGATCTGGACCCGCACCGTCGCGAGCCAGATGGAATCGGCCGAGATGGAGCGCACCACCGCCGACATCCGGGCGAGCGTCGCCGGCCGGGAGCTGGATCTGACCGCGACCGGCACGGTGGTGAAGTTCGACGGCTTCCTCACGCTGTATCGCGAGGGACGGGACGACGAGGAGGAAGACGAGGAGAGCCGCCGGCTGCCCGCAATGTCCAAGGGCGAGCCGCTGGACAAGCGCGAAATCCTCACCAGCCAGCATTTCACCGAGCCGCCGCCGCGCTATTCCGAGGCGTCGCTCGTCAAGCGCATGGAAGAATTGGGTATCGGCCGCCCCTCGACCTATGCGGCGGTGCTCGCCGTGCTGCGCGATCGGGAATACGTCAAGATCGACAAGAAGCGACTGGTCCCCGAAGACAAGGGCCGACTCGTCACCGCCTTCCTCCAGAGCTTCTTCACCCGCTATGTCGAATACGACTTCACGGCGGATCTCGAGGAAAAGCTCGATCGGGTCTCGGCCGACGAAATCGACTGGAAGCAGGTCCTGCGCGAATTCTGGGCCGATTTCGCCCTGGCGGTGGACGCGACCAAGGATCTGCGCGTCTCGCAGGTGCTCGACGCCCTCGACGAGATGCTGACCGCGCACATCTTTCCCCCCGGTCCCGAGGGCGCCAATCCGCGCACCTGCCCGACCTGCGGCACGGGGCGCCTGTCCCTCAAAATGGGCAAGTTCGGCGCCTTCATCGGCTGTTCCAACTATCCCGAGTGCCGCTACACCCGCCCGCTCAGCACCAGCGACGCCGCGCCGGAAGGTGATGGGGTGCGCAAGCTGGGCGTCGATCCCGAAAGCGGGCTCGAAGTGACGCTGCGCGATGGCCGTTTCGGCACCTATCTCCAGCTCGGTGAGGCGGAGAAGGACGGGAAGCCGAAGCGCTCCAGCTTGCCCAAGGGACTGGCGCCAGCAGATGTGGACCTCGAAAAGGCGCTCGGCCTGCTCTCTCTGCCGCGCACAATCGGCACCCATCCCGAGGACGGCGCGCCGATTCTCGCCGGGATCGGCCGGTTCGGTCCCTATATCCAGCACGGCAAGCTTTACGCCAATATCGAGAAGGACGACGACATCCTCTCGATCGGCCTCAATCGCGCCGTCGTGCTGCTCGCCGAGAAGCAGGCGAAGGGGCGCGGCGCGGGGGCCGGCCGGGTCGTCGGCGATCATCCTTCGGGCGGCAGCATCAGCGTACGGGCCGGCCGGTACGGGCCTTATGTCAGCCTTGGCAAGCTCAATGCCACGCTGCCGAAATCCGCGGACCCCGATGCATTGACCCTGGCCGAAGCGATTGCGCTGCTCGATGCCAAGGCCGCGACCCTGCCGCCGGGCAAGTCCGCCGCAAAGGGCCGCACCAAGCCCGATGGCGACGCCGGCACGGCCAAAAAGGCGGCGCCTGCGCGCAAGACGGCAGGTGCCAAGCCCAAGGAGGCAAAGTCTGCGGGGGCAAAGACGGCCGCTCCACGGTCCAAACCAGCCGGGACGTCGGCTGCCAAATCGGGCGCCAAAGCCAAGAGCGCGAAAGCCCCAAGGGCTGCGAAGCGGGAGACGGGGGCGGGTTGAGCCGGATCCGGCGCCCGCGCCGGGTCATTCCACCGCGACGATCTCGGCGGCCTCCCGCACCGTGGCCCGCAGCGGGAGCTGCTTCATGGCGATGAGGAAGCCGGTCCCGATCAAAAGCGCCACCGCCGAACAGCCGAACACGATCTTGAAGGCGAAGGCGACATTCATGGTGTCCGAGCTCTGGGCGAGCTGCGCCAGATCGCCCGGCTTGCTCGCTCCGAGCGCTCCGATGAACACAGCGCCGAGCATCGCCACCATCAGCGCGCCGCCCAGGGCCCGAAAGAAGTTGGCGGCGCCGGTCGCGGTGCCGAGAAGGTGGATCGGCACCGCGTTCTGGATGCAGACCGTCGAAATCGGGAACACGGTTCCCATCCCGAGGCTGGCGACCGACAGCAAGGCGATCCAGACCCAGACCGGCCAATCGACCGGAATCAAAGCGAGAGCCAGCAGGCAAAACGTGGAGAGGAACATCAAGACCACAGCCGGCCGCTTGTAATGGGTCATCCGCGCCATGGCCCGTCCGCCGAGCACCGCCCCGGCGACCGTCGCGCCCATTTGCGGGATCAGGGCCATGCCCGCCACGCTGGACGAGAAGCCGCGGGCGGTCTCGAAATAGAGCGGCGACACGATGGTGAGCGCGATCATCGTGCCATAGATGAAGCAGGCCGCGCCGATGGCGGAGCCGACCACGGGATCGGCGAGGATCGCCAGCGGCAGAAACGGTTCCGGCGCGGTCCGCATGCGCACGACGAACAGCACGCCGGCCACCGCGGCGACGGTCAGCAAAGCGAGAATTTCGAGGCTGGTCCAGGGAAACTGAACCCCGCCCCATGTCACGGCGAGAAGCAGGCAGGTGGACGAGACCACCATCAGGCCGCAGCCCGGATAATCCAGCTTGTGGGGCCGGCCGTGCCGCGGCAGACGCGCGAGCTTCGGGCGGATCACCAGGAAAGCGGCGAGACCCAGCGGCAGATTGATCCAGAAGATCAGGGACCAGTGAAGATGCTGCGCCACCACCCCGCCGATCACCGGCCCCGCAATCGAGGCCACCGCGAAAACGCTGGCGAAATAGCCCTGGTACCGACCGCGTTCGCGCGGCGAGACGACGTCCGCGACCACCGTCTGAGCGAGCGAGATGAGACCGCCGCCGCCGAGCCCCTGGAGGCCGCGCGCGATCACCAGGACCAGCATGTTCTCTGCCAGCGCGCAGGCCAGCGACCCGATCGAGAACAGGGCGATGGCCACCAGCAGAACCGGCCCGCGCCCATGGATGTCGCTCAGCTTGCCGTAGAGTGGCGTGACCGTGGTCGAGGCCAGCAGATAGGCGGTCACGACCCAGGACAGATTGACGAAGTCGTTGAGATCGGCGCCGATGGTCGGCAGCGCCGTGGCAACGATGGTCTGGTCGAGCGCGGCCAGCATCATGGCGAGCATCAGGCCGGACACGATCGAGAGAATCTCAGCGTGGGAGAACCCGGTCGAGGGCGCGACGGGATCGGACGGGCCGCTCATGAAACTGACTCTTTGGCCGGGGGGTTATCGCGGCAGGTTCGCAATAGCGAGGCTCCCTTACTATATCCGGGCGATGGCCTCCGCAACTGGGCGCCCGCCCCCGGCCTGCGCGACTGGCTCGCACGGGCGCGTTCGGCTACCCTTCTCCTCCAACGGAACTTTTGACTCTTGGCAAAACGCATCTCCCCGGCAGGCCGCTCGGTGAAACCGCGCCGGACCCCGCGCCGAAGCGCATCTCAGCCTGCGGGCGCATCCGAGGCGGCGGAAGCCGCTGCTGCGGCACCCGACGCGTTGGACGGCGCGCTTCCCACCAAGGACCAGCTTCTCGCCTTCATCGCCCAGCGCGGCGCGGACGTGGACAAGCGCGAGATTGCGCGCGCCTTTGGCATCGGCGCCGACCAGAAAGGCGCGCTGCGGGCGCTTTTGCGCGAACTTTCCGAGGAGGGCAGCGTCTCCCGCCGCCGCCGGAAGATGCATGTGGCTGGCGCCCTGCCCGGGGTCGTCCTCGCGGACATTTCGAGCCGCGACGCCGATGGCGAACTGATCGCGGTTCCCGTCGAGTGGGACGAGATCGAGCACGGCGAGGCGCCGCGGATCCTGGTCCAGGTGCCCCGCCGCGCCAAGGGGCCGGCGCCCGGCCTCTCCGACCGGGTGCTGCTGCGGATCGCCGACGACATGGAAGACGGCCGCCCTGTCGGGCGCGTTCTCAAGGTCATCGAAAAGGCGCGCCGCCAGACCCTCGGCATTTTCCGGGCCGCGCCCCAGGGCGGCGGGCGCATCATTCCGATCGACAAGAAAAATCTCGGCCGCGAACTCCAGGTGCCGCCCGGTGCCGAGCAGGACGCGGCGGACGGCGACCTCGTCTCGGTGGACATTCTGCGCCAGCGCGTGTTCGGCCTGCCGACCGCGCGGGTGAAGGAGCGGCTCGGCTCGCTGTCGAGCGAGAAGGCGGTGTCGCTGGTCGCCATCCATGCCCACGGCATCCCCCACGTCTTTCCCCAGCCGGTGCTGGCGGAAGCCGAGCGCGCGCGGCCGGCGACCCTCGCAGGCCGCGAGGACTGGCGCGACCTGCCGCTCGTGACCATCGATCCGCCCGACGCGAAGGACCATGACGACGCCGTCTTCGCCATGCCCGACGCGGATCCCGCGAACCCGGGCGGCTTCGTCGTCATCGTCGCCATCGCCGATGTCGCGGCTTATATCCTGCCGGGGTCGGCGCTCGACCGCGAGGCGCTGCTGCGCGGCAATTCGGTCTATTTCCCGGATCGCGTGGTCCCCATGCTGCCGGAGCGCATTTCCAACGATCTGTGCTCGTTGCGCCCCCTCGAAGACCGCCCTGCCCTCGCCCTGCGGATGGTGATCGGCGCCGACGGCCGCAAGCGCGACCACAGCTTCCACCGCATCCTCATGCGCTCGGCGGCGAAACTCGCTTACGCCCAGGCTCAGGCGGCCATCGACGGCTCACCGGACGAGATTGCCGCCCCGCTGGTCGCCGACGTGCTGCGCCCGCTTTATGCCGCCTATGCCTGTGTCAAAAAGGCCCGCGACGCCCGCCAGCCGCTCGACCTCGATCTGCCGGAGCGCAAGATCGTGCTGAAGCCGGACGGCACCGTCGACCGCGTGATCGTGCCGGCGCGGCTCGACGCCCACCGCCTGATCGAAGAATTCATGATCCTCGCCAACGTCGCCGCAGCCGAGACCCTCGAGGCCAAGCGAACGCCCCTGATCTACCGGGTGCATGACGGCCCCACCTTGGAGAAGATCGCAAATTTGCGCACCTTCCTCCTGACCATCGACATCAAACTGCCGAAGGGGGACTCGGTGCGCCCGTCGACCTTCAATCGCATCCTGGCCGAAGTGAGCGGCACGGACGTCTCGGCGCTGGTCAATCAGGTGGTGCTGCGCAGCCAGTCTCAGGCCGAATATGCCGCCGATAATTACGGACATTTCGGCCTTAATCTGCGCCGTTATGCGCATTTTACCTCCCCGATACGACGTTATTCCGACCTCGTCGTGCACCGCGGACTGATCCGCGCCCACAATTTCGGGCGCGACGGGCTGCCTGACGACGCCACGCCCGAGACACTCGGCGAGGTCGCCGCGAGCATTTCGGTGACCGAACGGCGGGCCATGGCGGCAGAGCGCGAGACGGTGGACCGGCTCATCGCCCACCATCTCGCCGACCAGATCGGCGCCACTTTCGCCGCGCGGGTCACCGGGGCGACCAAAGCGGGGCTCTTCGTCGCACTCGACGAGACCGGCGCCGACGGCTTTGTTCCGGCCTCCACGCTCGGCGCCGACTATTACCGATTCGATGAGACGCGCCAGGCACTTGTGGGCGACCGGACGGGCGAAATGCACCGCATCGGCGACCGGGTGGAGGTGCGCCTGGTCGAGGCGGCGCCGGTCGCCGGCGCCCTGCGATTTGAGCTTCTGAGCGAAGGCACCTATCTAGGGGCGGGGCGGCGTGGCCGATCCGCCCGGCCGGGAGGCGCGGACAAAGCGGGCCCGGCTCCGCGCCCGGGCTTTCGCGGCGCGCCGCGCGCCACCAAGGGCAAGGCCCCGAAGGGGCGATCGTCCAAGGGACCGGCAAAGGGCGGGCGGGGCAGGAGCTGATGACCTCGATGACGGTTATAGACGACGGCGCCCCCCGCGCCCCAGGCACCGCGATGATGCGGGGCGCGATGTGCCGCTGCCCGAAATGCGGCGCGGGCTCGATGTTTCGCGGCTATCTCAAGGTGGCGGATGACTGCCCGGTCTGCGGCGAAGCGCTCTATCATCACCGGGCGGACGACGCGCCGCCTTATATGGTGATCGTCGCGGTCGGCCATATCGTCGTTCCAATCCTGGTTCTGGTGGAAGAGATATTCCGCCCGGCCATCTGGCTGCATCTCGCGATCTTCATGCCGCTGACGTTGCTCTTGAGCTTGGCCTTCCTCCCGCCCATAAAGGGCGCTCTCGTCGGGCTGCAATGGGCGCTGCGGATGCACGGCTTCGATCCGCGCAGCCCGGAGCACGAGCCCCTCCCTCCGGCCGCACCGTCCAAGGCACCATGACCGACCTCGCCCAACGCCTCACCGCCGCCGAGCGCCGCCAGGACTGGCCGAACACGCGCCCGAACGATGCCGCCGCCTTGATCCTGATCGATCGCAGCGGCCGCGAGCCGCGCGTGCTGATGGGACTGCGCCATCCCGGCCACCGGTTCATGCCGAACGTGTTCGTGTTCCCGGGCGGCCGGGTAGAGACCTCCGACAAGGCGATGCCGGTCTACGGCACGCTCGACGGCGATAGCGACCGGCGCCTGCAACAGAATGTTTCGCGCCCGAGCGCGACGCGTGGGCGCGCCCTCGCCGCGGCGGCGATTCGCGAAATGTTCGAGGAGACCGGCCTGATGCTCGGGACGAAGGAGGCCGGCGCCCCCGAATGTCCGGAACCCTGGGCGGCCTTTGGCGAAGCCGGTGTATTCCCGGATCTCGAGGCGCTCACCTTCGTGCTGCGCGCCATCACGCCACCACGACGGCCCAAGCGGTTCGACACGCGCTTCTTCGTGGCTGATGTCCAGGCGGTGTGCAGCCGCGTGGAAGGGATGGTCGGCCCCGCGTCCGAATTGGTCGAAACCCGCTGGCTCACATTCAAAGAAACCGAGCACGCGGAACTTCCCGCCATTACCCGCGTCATACTCGACGAGTTGAGGGGTCGGCTGGATGCCGGGTTCCAGCGCACATTGCCGGTGCCCTTCTACAGTATGCATCACGGCCGGTTCGTGCGCACGGTGCTCGATTAGAGCAGACCGACGACCTCTGCGACGTCGCCGCAACAAGGACTTTTCCATGCACGCCCCGGCGTCGGCCGCCCCCATGAGCCGGACCGCCTCGATCACCGCCGCCATCGCGGCCATTTCGGTCGTCGGCATCGGCATCAGCCTGTCCATTCCCCTGCTCGCCATCGAGATGGAGTCGCGCGGGATCAGCCGTACCTGGATCGGGATCAACACCGCCGTCGCTGGTCTTGCGACCGTGGCGACCGCGCCGTTCATTCCCGCTCTGCTGCGACGTGTCGGGCCTCGGGCGCTGCTCGCCTTTGCGATTGTCGTGACGGCGCTCAGCCTGCCGGCCTTCAAGGCGGCCGACGCCTTCATCGTCTGGTTCCCGCTGCGTTTCGCGCTAGGCGCCGCTTTGTGCATCTTGTTCGCGGTCAGCGAATTCTGGATCAACACCGTGGCGCCGCCGCACCGGCGCGGGTTGATCATGGGGGTCTACGCCACCGCACTGTCGATCGGCGCCGCGATCGGCCCGGCCATGCTCAGCCTTCTCGGCACCCAAGGCTGGCTGCCTTATCTCGCCGGATGCGCCGTCCTCTCCGCGGGTCTCGTCCCGATTCTCCTGTCCCGCGGCATGGCGCCGAAACTCATCGAGAGCGGTGCGCACGGAGTCCTGTCCTTCATCCGCCGCTCTCCGACGGCAACACTCGCGGCTTTGGTTTTCGGCGCGATCGAGACAGCCGTCATGAGCTTCCTGCCGCTGTATGGCCTGCGGCTGGGCCTTCCGGCGGGACAAGCGTCGCTGCTGCTCACCATCGCGGTGATGGGCAATGTCGCTTTTCAGATCCCGCTCGGCCTCGTGAGCGACCGCGTAGATCGGCGCTTGCTGCTTCTGTTCTGCGCCCTGGTGGGAACGATCGGGGCCTTCATCCTGCCTTTCGTGCCGGTCCAGAGCCTGTCGTTCCACATCGCGATCTTCATCGTCACGGGCATCGTGGGGAGCCTTTACACGGTCGGGCTCGCCCATCTCGGTGCACGATTCCACGGCGCGGACCTCGCCGCGGCAAATGCGGCGTTCGTCATGCTGTACTCGATCGGCCTCGTGATCGGGCCGCCAATGGTCGGCTTCGGAATGGACCTCTACGATCCGTTCGGCTTCGCCATCGTCATCGGTGGGATGCTGGGCGTCTATGTCGCCGTGGTGGCGCTGCGGCTCGCCTTCGTGAAGCGGTCCGAGGCTTGACAAATCCGCTCCGATAACCGAGGTTCCGCCCCCACGAGCCGCCGCGCCGGCAGCGCGTGCGATATTTATTGAACCGCGCTGCCCCGTGCACGTCTGCGGCATCAGGATTCAGGATCATGGCCAAGGCTGCAACCATCAAGATCAAGCTTCTGTCCAGCGCGGACACGGGCGTGTTCTATGTGACCAAGAAGAACTCCCGGACCAAGACCGACAAGCTCGTCCTGAAGAAGTACGATCCGGTCGCCAAGAAGCATGTCGAATTCCGTGAGACCAAGATCAAGTGATCTTGGTTTCCGTCCGAGCGTGACCTCAAGGCGCCCCACCGGGCGCCTTTTTTGTTTGACGATATCCCTTCTGCCGCAGGTCGGTTCAGCCAAGCAGAGCACAAATGAAAACGGCCGGCGGAAGGCCGGCCGATTCGGGGGATTGAATTCCAGATTTTGGCGCGTTTTCGGCGCGTTGGAGACCGATCCCCGATCAAGCCGTTTCGACCTGACCCGGTCGTGCTCAGAGGCCGGCGACGTACTGGCTCGGATCGACCGGCTGCGATCCCTTGCGGATCTCGAAATGGAGTTGCGGCGTGCTCACACCGCCGCTCTGCCCGGCCTTGGCGACGATCTGGCCGCGCCGTACCGTGTCGCCGCGCTTCACCAGAAGCTCGCTATTGTGGGCATAGGCAGTGACATAGCCGTCGGCGTGCTTGATCAGGACCAGATTGCCGTAACCTTTCAACTCATTGCCGGCATAAGCCACGGTGCCGTCCTCGGCCGAGCGCACGGACGTGCCCTCCGGCACCGCGAAATTCACCCCGTCATTGCGGGCCCCGCCGGGTTTCGGACCGAAGCCCGAAATCACACGTCCACGGACCGGCGCGCGAAACTGCGGGCCTGACCCGGCGGCGCGCGGCGCGTCGTCGGCATCGTCCTGAGCGACGGCAGCAGTCTTTGCGGCTTGGGCGGCGGGCGCTGCGGCACCCTTGGCCGACGCCGGCGCAGGCGCTGTGGCGACCGGCGCGGCCGTGGGCGCGGCGAGCATGCCGGCGGCCTGGACCGGAGAGGTCTTTGCTGCGGCCGGGGCGGCCGGCGGCGCGGTCACGGGCTTCGCTGCGGGGGGCACGGGCACTGCCGCCTGTGTCCCCGCGACCACGGCCGGCTTCGGAGCGACGGCCACCGGTGCAGCGACGACATGCGGCTGGGCTACCGTGGTCGACGTGCGCGGTACTGTGAGCGGCTGACCAATGCGCAGGACGGCGTCCGGCGGCATCCCGTTCAGGCTCGCGACTTGAGCGGCCGTGGTTCCGTAAGACCTGGCAATGGAGGTGAGTGTCTCCCCGCCGACCACGACATGGGTCGACGTCGCCATCGACGTGACGGGTGCCGCGGCCATCGCGGGCGCGACCTGAGTCGGCATCGATGCCGGCCCCGGATAGCTTGCCGGAGCATAGGCGACCGGCGGACCCGACGGTGCGGTCGGTGCCGCGGCCAATGCCGGAGACCCCAAAGCACCCGAATCGACACGGGCCGTCGGCGCCGCACCCAGGGAACCGGTCACTTCCGGCGAGCCCTGGGTCGCCGGCGGATAGGGGCTGGTTAAAGACGTAAGGCGAGTGGCGTCCGAGCTGCAGCCGGCGAGTGCGCCGGACACCAGCCCGAGGACGGCAAGCTTCGCCAAAGCGCCGGATCCCAAGGTGTTGCTGGAAGAAGGCATGTGGCCCGACTCGCACGCTACGAACATGACGCGAGTAAACCGTGGCTGAGTAAACGCGGGCTTAAATGCGGCAGATTTGCGCGCGGTCCCTCTGGTGTGCGATAAAAATACAACACATCCTATTGGGGAACAGGTGCGGGTGTGGTGAGCAATCGACCCGTGGAGGTCGCCGTATTGGTGACGGTCGAGCCGAGCTCCTGAACCTGCGCGCCGAAATTCTCGCGGGTGCTGGGATCGACCACGGCGACCGGAGCCGAGATGATCACGCCCGCTGCATTCCCAATGGTTGCAGCGGCACCTGTCGTGACCTGGATAATTCGGTCGCCCACGCCCTCGCGGCCATCGCTCATCGTCTGCCCCTGCGCCAGGCGGGCGCCGATCATCTGCACGACCTCCGGACTTTCGGCGAATTTGCCATGATTGAGCTGGTCCGCCGTGCGCAGCTTGGTGAGGTCGAGGACGGTGATTTTCTCCCTTTCGAACTGGGTCCGAAACGGCTCGGCCTCGGGATCGATCTGGCCGAGCCGCGCGCGCGAACCCCAGACCCTCTGGGAAACTTGGAGCGCGCGGTCGTCCTGCGAGACGAAGATGGCAAATCGCGGCCGCGTTTTTCCCATGTCCGCAAGCTGCGTGCGGAAGATGTCGACGTCGACATCCGGCGCGGCCAGCATGACGGTCTTAATCTTGGGCAGGACGCGGCCGTTGCGGATCGCCATCTGGCGCAGCGCCTCCAGGGTCACCCAATTGCCCATAGAATGGGCCAGGATCGAAATTTCCCCGACGTCCGGATCCTTTGCCAGGATGGTCAGGAGCTTTTCCAATGCGTCGCGGGAGTAGGACGCGCTCTCGCGGTCATAGCCATAGGCGAGCAGGCTTCCACGCGAGGGCCAGGTGAACAGCACCGGGACCACGTCCGCTCCGGCATCGTGCACGATCTGCGCAAATCTGAAGACCGCATCCTCGAACCGATTATTATAGCCGTGGATGAAGACCAGGGCCTGGCGATGCGGTGTCCGCTCGATCCTCTTGTCGAGCCAACGCTTCGCCTCGGCTTGGTCGATGATATCCGCCTTGAGCGTCACGAAATCGGTTGCGGGATTGCCCGGCACGCTCTTCGGCCACTGGACCTCGCCGATGGCCCGCGCGCTGGCCGGCGGGATCGAAACGGTAATTTCCGCAAAACTCGGGTCCGTGGCGCGATCGCCGCCATAGAGATCGCCGGTATCGACCTTTGCCCGCGTGGTCGCGACAACCATCTCAACGCGGCTCGCGCCGGGCGCGCTCTCGGCAACAGGGACCATTATGCCCGGGGGACGGCTGGCGCAGGCCGACACAGCCAGTCCCGCCGCGATCCAGATCACTCCCGCCAGGCCCGTCCGGATTTGCCGCATGCCGCGCCCCTTTCCGCCGGATAAGTAGAGGAGGTGGGACCCGAGGGCAAACCGCATGCGCCTGAGGGCCGGTTCCCGTTCACAGGCGCGCGGATACGCCTTCGAGCAACGGAACGAAACGGACCGCGCAGAGCCGCGTCGCAGAGATGCCGTCCACTCCCTTCGCGTAGCGCGTCAAATCCTGCACCGAGGCGGGATCGCCGACCGGAGCGACGAGGAGGCCGTCAATCCGCAATTGCTCGAACAGAGCGGGCGGCACCTCGCGGGTTGCCGCCGTCACCATGATGCGGTCGTAAGGGGCCCGCGACGGCATGCCACCCCTGCCGTCCGCTACGAGGGCGGAAACATTGCGAAGGCCGAGTTCCTGAAATCGGACCTGCGCCTCAGCCACCAGGCTGCGATAGCGGTCGACCGTCACGACGTCGGCCGCCAGATGGGAGAGAATGGCCGCCTGATAGCCGGAGCCCGTTCCGACCTCGAGAACGCGATGACCGGCGGTGACCTGAAGCGCCTCGGTCATCTCGGCGACGAGGCTCGGCTGCGAGATGGTCTGACCGCAGGCGATAGGGAGTGCAACGTCGTCATAGGCATGCCGGCGCAATCCTGGCTCCACGAACAAGGCGCGTGGCACCAATTCCATTGCCCGCAGCACGGCGGGATCGCGGATGCCGCGCCGATGCAGGCCCCGCAAAAAGGCCGCGATCTCGGTGTCCTCGTCCTGCCGGTCACTCATCGGAATGCCATCCCGCGCATCAGACCGCTCCGATAGCTTGGAACAATACCAGAAATCTTTGATGGAACGGGGCTTTGACGACCCTTGCACAGGCCGCGCGCGTCCGCCACTTTCGCCCCGCATGCGCCCTGCGGCCCTCGATCCCCTGTTCGCCCCCCTGACGACGCTCAAGGGCATCGGCCCCAAGCTGGAGCGCCCGTTTGCGCGCCTGCTGGGGGCAGAGACGCCGCGCGTCGTGGATCTCCTCTTCCACATGCCCTCCGGCTTCGTCGACCGTCGCTCTCGCCCGACCATCGCGGCGGCCGTGCCGGAGACCGACGTCACCCTCGAAGTCCGGGTAGACGGCCACCAGCCCCCGCCCCCCGGCAGCCGGAGCCCGCACCGCACCTTTGTCAGCGATCCCAGCGGCGACCTCGTCATCGCGCATTTCAAAATGGATCCTGCATTTCTCGAAAGGCTCCTTCCGGTCGGGGCGACGCGCTGGCTCTGCGGACGCATCACGCTCTATGACGGCATGCGCCAGATGACCCATCCCGATCGGATCCTCGATGCGGCGGGCCTTGCGCGGCTGCCGCCCATCGAGCCGGTCTACCCCCTGGTCGAAGGGCTTTCCGGCGGCCAGGTGCGACGGGCAATCGCCGCGGCGCTGGACGGCGTGCCAACCCTCGGCGAGCCGGTTCCCGGAGGCATTCTCGCCGCCGAAGGCTGGCCCGATCTCAAGACGGCTTTGCGACGGGTGCACCAGCCCTCCGAAATCGCCGACATTTCGGTGACAGGCGCCGCGTGGCAGCGACTGGCGTTCCAGGAATTGTTCGCCCACCAGATCGCGCTTGGCCTCGTGCGCGTCCGTCAGGCCGAAATCGGTGGTCGAGCGACGCGCGGAGACGGCCGTCTGGCCGAGGCCGTGCGGCTGTCCCTCCCCTTCGCGCTCACGCGGTCGCAGGAAAGCGCCGTGGCAGCCATCCGCGCCGACATCGCCTCCGACAGGCGCATGCTGCGCCTGCTCCAGGGCGATGTGGGGTCCGGGAAGACGGTGGTCGGTCTGCTCGCCGCGGCGCTGGTGATCGAAGCCGGACGTCAGGCGGCCTTGATGGCGCCGACCGAAGTGCTGGCCCGCCAGCATTACGACACCATTGCGCCACTCGCCGCCCGCGCCGGGATCGCGACCGCGATCCTGACCGGTCGCGAAAAGGGGCGTGCGCGCGCCGCGATCCTGGACGACCTCGCCGCCGGGCGCACCGGTCTCCTCGTCGGCACCCATGCCGTGATCCAGCCGGACGTCGCCTTCGCCGATCTCGCCCTCGCCATCATCGACGAGCAGCATCGCTTCGGCGTCGAGCAGCGGCTCGCTCTGACCCGCAAAGGCGAAGCGGCGGACATGTTGCTGATGACGGCCACGCCGATCCCACGCACGCTGGTTCTCACACTGTTCGGCGACATGGCGGTCTGCGAACTCCGGGAGAAGCCGCCGGGCCGCCAGGCCATCGACACACGGACCGTTTCGCTTGAGCGCCTCGGCGAGGTGATCGAAGCGATCGGGCGCGCTTTGGAGGCCGGAGCCCAGGTCTATTGGATCTGCCCCCTGGTCGACGAAAGCGATGCCAGCGACCTCGCTGCGGCGACCGAGCGCCACGCCATGTTGGCGGCTCGCTTCGGGAGGCGGGTCGACCTCGTCCACGGGCGCTTGTCGGGGACCCAGAAGGATGCCGCGATGGCGCGGTTCGCAGCGGGGGAAACCGGCATCCTGGTCGCGACCACGGTCGTCGAGGTCGGGGTGAATGTGCCGAATGCCACCTTGATGGTGATCGAGCATGCCGAGCGCTTCGGCCTTTCGCAGCTCCACCAATTGCGCGGACGCGTGGGACGCGGCGACAAGCCCTCGACCTGCCTTCTGCTCTATCGCGGGCCGCTCGGCGAGACGGCCAAGGCGCGGCTCGCGATGCTGCGCGCGAGCGATGACGGCTTCGCCATCGCAGAGGAGGATCTGCGGCTGCGCGGCGAGGGCGATGTGCTCGGCACCCGCCAGAGCGGGTTTCCGGGTTTCGATCTCGCCCG
The DNA here is from genome assembly GCF_004346185.1 of Aquabacter spiritensis. Taxonomy (GTDB): domain Bacteria; phylum Pseudomonadota; class Alphaproteobacteria; order Rhizobiales; family Xanthobacteraceae; genus Aquabacter; species Aquabacter spiritensis. The sequence goes on from NZ_SMAI01000011.1 coordinate 50,972, forward strand.
GCTCGATATGCACGGGCCGCTGCTCGACACCGCGCGCGCGGCGGCGGCGGTCCTCCTGGCGCGCGATCCACATTTGTCTGCCCCGGACAGCGCCGCCGCCCGGACCTTGCTCTATCTCCACAAACGGGATGCGGCGATGCGCCTGCTCTCGGCCGGCTGAGGCGCGTCCATGAAGGTTCTCTGGCGTAGGGCCCTGTTTGCCGCCGGTTTCGTTTTCCTGGTCATCGGGGCGATCGGCATGATCGTGCCGATGCTGCCCGGCACGGTGTTCCTGATCCTCGCCGCCTGGTGCTTCGCCCGCACCTCGCCCCGCTTCGAGGCTTGGCTCCTGAACCACCGCTATCTCGGGCCGAGCGTCCGCCGCTGGCAGGAAACGGGGGCGATCCCGCCGATCGTGAAGCTGTTTGCGCTCGCAAGCTTTGTCGGCACATTGTCCGGCACCTGGTATTTCGGAGCGCCGCCTGTCGTACTCGGCGTCGAGGGTGCCGTGTTCGCCGCCCTCACGGTCTTCATCGTGACGCGGCCGTCGGGGTGATCTCCCGATCGGCTATTCCACCGTTACCGACTTTGCGAGATTTCGCGGCTGGTCGACATCCGTGCCCATCAGAACAGCCGTATGATAGGCGATGAGCTGAACCGGCAGGGCATAGACCATCGGGGTCACGGTCGCCGGCATTTCAGGCAGGATCAGTTTCTGCATCGCCTCGACATGCGCGAGGTCCGCGCCGCGTTGGTCGGTGACGAGAATGATCCGACCGCCCCGCGCGGCCACCTCTTCCATGTTCGATACGGTTTTTTCGAAGATCCGGTCGAACGGTGCGATCACCACGACGGGCATGGTCTCGTCGATCAGCGCGATCGGCCCGTGTTTCAGTTCGCCTGCGGCATAGCCCTCGGCATGGATGTAGGAAATCTCCTTCAGCTTCAGCGCACCCTCGAGCGCCAGAGGATAATTGGTGCCGCGTCCGAGATAGAGCACATCGCGGGCCTTGGAGAGGGTGCGGGCGAGCGCCTCGATCTCCGGGCTGAGCTTCAGCGCCTCGGTCATGAGGCGGGGAACCTCCATCATCGCCCGGACCAGCCGATGCTCGTCGTCTTCCGAAAGCACGCCGCGCACCCGGCCGGTGTGCACCGCGAGGCAGGCGAGCGTCGCAAGCTGACAGGTAAAGGCTTTCGTGGAGGCGACGCCGATCTCTGGTCCCGCCAAGGTCGGCAGAACCATGTCGGCCTCCCGGGCAATGGTCGAAGTCGGCACATTCACCACAGCGACCGTCTTCTGCCCGCATTCGCGCGCATAGCGCAGCGACGCCAGGGTGTCGGCAGTTTCTCCCGATTGGGAAATGACGATGGTGATGCCGTTCTTGCCCAAAGGGGTGTCGCGGTAGCGGAACTCCGACGCGATGTCGGTGGAGACCGGCAGGCGCGCGAACCGCTCGAACCAATATTCCGCGATCGATCCGGCAAACAGGGCGGTGCCGCAGGCGGTGATCGAAATATGGTCGATTTCGGCGAGGTCGAACGGCAGATCGGGCAGCGTCACCGTCTCTCGGGTGAGATCGAGATAGTGGCCGAAGGTGTGGGCGATCACCTCGGGCTGTTCGTAAATCTCCTTCGCCATGAAATGGCGATGGTTGCCCTTATCGACCAGGAGCGTTCCGGGGGGCACCTTCTGGGCCGGGCGGACCACCACTGCACCGCTCTCGTCATGGATCTCGGCGCCGGTGCGGGTAATCACCGCCCAGTCCCCCTCTTCGAGATAGGCGACGAGGTCGGTGAACGGGCCGAGCGCGATGGCGTCGGACCCGAGAAACATCTCGCCCGCGCCATAGCCGATCGCCAAAGGCGAGCCGCGCCGCGCCGCGATCATCAGATCGTCCTCGCCCTCGAACAGGAAGGCCAGCGCGAACGCACCCTTGAGGCGAGGTAGAACGGCCTCCACAGCCGCGACCGGATCCTTCCCCCGAACAATTTCACGGTCGACCAACTGCCCGACCACCTCAGTATCGGTGTCGCTGAGAAAACAGGCGCCCTCGGCCTCCAGCTCGGCCTTGAGCTCGCGGAAATTCTCGATGATGCCATTGTGGACCACCGCGACCCGCGGCGTGACATGGGGGTGGGCGTTGCGCTCGGTGGGCTTGCCGTGGGTCGCCCAGCGGGTATGGCCGATGCCGGAACGCCCGGACAACGGCTGCCTGAGCAATTTGTGGGTGAGGTTCTTGAGCTTGCCCTCGGCCCGGCAGACCGCGAGATGTCCCTGTTCGAGGGTTGCAACTCCCGCCGAATCGTAGCCGCGATATTCGAGGCGACGGAGCGCTTCCACCAGATTATCGGCGACCGCGTCCTTGCCCAGGATGCCCACTATGCCGCACATAGACCATGTTGCTCCGCAGATGACAGGGGGTCTTGGTAGCACGGCAGAAGCGGCCGGCCCTTCACTTCGTCTGTCGCATTCTGACAGCGCCGCCGCAGTCCGGGAGGCATCGCCCGTCAGCCCCGTCCCGTCTCCCGCGCCGCGGCGAGCCGCGCCCGCATCGTGATCGCACGACCCGGCTTCGTCACCTGCCTGCCACGCGCCAGAGCCAGTGAATCCTCGGGCACGTCCTCGGTGATAACCGATCCGGTTCCGACATAGGCCCCCGCGCCGATCGTCACCGGTGCGACCAATGCGGAATGCACGCCGATGAAGGCGCCCTTCCCGATCTCGGTGCGGAACTTGGAATAGCCGTCATAATTGCACGTGATGGTGCCGGCGCCGAGATTGCTGTCGGCCCCGACATGGGCGTCGCCCACATAGGATAGATGGTTGACCTTCACCCCCTGTTCGAGGTGGGCCGCCTTGGTCTCGACGAAATTCCCGATTCGGACGCCTTCATCGAGACGGGTACCGGGGCGCAGACGGGCATAGGGTCCGATCGAGACCCCGCGGGCCAGCACCGCGCCTTCGAGATGCGAGAAAGCGTGGATCACCACCTCATCCGCCACCGTCACGCCCGGGCCGAAAACGACGTGCGGCTCGACCACGACATCGCGGCCGAGCCGGGTATCGGCTGAGAAGAAGACGGTGTCCGGCGCAACAAGGGTCGCACCCGCTTCCATCGCCACGCGGCGCAGGCGGCGTTGCAGCAGAGCTTCCGCCTCGGCGAGTTGGACCCGGCTGTTGACCCCGACCACTTCCTCCGGCGCGGCCTCGACCGCCGCCGCGCCGAGGCCGGCCGCCTGGGCGAGTTCGACCACATCGGTCAAATAATATTCGCCCTTGGCATTGTCGTTCCGCACCCCATCCAGCAAGCGCAGCGCCTGAGCGCCGGCGAGCGCCATCAGGCCGCCATTGCAGAAGGTAATGCCCCGCTCGGACGGGCTCGCCTCGCGGTCTTCGCGGATCGCGCGCAGCTCGCCGCCCTCGACGATCAGGCGGCCGTAGCCCGCGGGATCGGTCGCCTCAAAGCCAAGCGCCGCGACCGCCACGCCCGCCGCCAGCGGCGCCCGGAGCGACAGAAGGGTTTCGGCGCGCACCAGGGGGGTATCGGCATAAAGGATCAGCACGTCGTCGGCGGGTTCGGCGAGCGCCGCGCGTGCCGCCAGAACGGCGTGGGCCGTGCCGCGCCGCTCCGCCTGGACGAACACCTGCGCGTCCGGCGCGACCTTGCGGGCCTCTTCGGCGACGTCGGCCCGCCCCGGCCCGACCACAACCGCAATGCGGTTGGCTCCGGCGTCGGTGGCGGCACGCAGAACGTGGGTGAGCATCGGGAATCCCGCGATCCGATGCAGCACCTTCGGCAGGCTGGACCGCATTCGCGTTCCCTCGCCCGCGGCGAGCACCACCACCAGAAGACTGCGCTCGGTCATCGCTGCCCCTCGCCCCGCATTACCTGTCCGGCCCCGCAGCCAACTGTGTTCCGCGCGGAGAGAAGCACGTCAATTCCCTCCAAAGCGTGAATGGTTCAGCCACGCATCCTACGCACCAGCGCCGAGGTCGACATGTCCGGCACCAGGGTCGCGAGATAGACCCGCCCGCCATTGGCCTGAACAATGTCGGCGCCCACCACGGTCTCCACCGTATAGTCCGCGCCCTTGACGAGGACGTCCGGGAGAAGGGCCTCGATCAGCGCCTTCGGCGTGTCTTCGTCGAACAGCACGACGAGATCGACCATGCCGAGCGCGGCCATGACCGTGGCCCGCGCGTGTTCGTCCTGGACCGGACGGCTCTCTCCCTTCAGCCGACGGACGGATGCGTCGGTATTGAGGGCGACAACCAGCCGGTCGCACTGTTCGGCCGCCTGTTCGAGCAGATCGATATGTCCGGGGTGCAGCAGATCGAAACAGCCATTGGCGAAGCCGATGATCCGCCCTTCCGCGCGCCATTGGGCGACCGCCCGCCGCGCCTCCTCCCGCGCGACAACCTTGCTGCGCGCGGCCGAGCGGCGGGTTCGGCGGGCCCGCATTTCCTCGTCGATCTCCTCTGGGGTGACCGTCGCGGTTCCTGCCTTACCGACCACCACGGCTGCCGCCGCATTCGCGACCGCCAGGACATGGGCCATCGGCTCGCGCCCCTGCAGCCCGAGCGCCAGCGCGGCCATGACGGTGTCGCCGGCACCCGACACGTCGAACACGCTGCGCGCGACGGTCGGGATATGGATCGGATCCCCCTCCGGCGGAACGAAGGACATGCCACGTTCCGAACGAGTCACGATGACGGACGCGCCGGTCAGAGCGGTGATACGGCGTGCCGCCGCAGCAATCTCGCCATCCGTGCCGCATGGCATCCCGGTGGCTGCGCCCAGTTCCTTGGCGTTGGGCTTGAGGTAATCCGCCCCCTCATAGATCGAAAAATCCGACCGCTTTGGATCGACGAGGATTCGCTTTCCTGCCGCTCGCGCCAAAGCAATGGCACCGCGGATCACACGGTCGGAACACACGCCCTTGAGATAATCGCTCAGGATCACGACCGAACAGAATGGGAGCCGGGCCTCGATCTTCGCGAGCACCGCATTCTCGGTCGCAGCATCGAGGAATCCGCTCTGCTCCCTGTCGAGCCGCACGACCTGATATTTGTTACCGATCACCCGGGTCTTGGTTGTGGTCGACCGGGTGTCGCTCTGAACCAGATGGTCGAGCCCCACGCGGGGAAACTGGGCCCGCATCAAGTCTGCAAGATCGCGCGCGCCGGAATCGCGTCCGAGGACGGCGATGAGATCGGCTGCAGCGCCGAGCGAGGCGATATTGGCGGCGACGTTGGCGGCTCCGCCCGGCACCATGCGCTCGTTCGCCATCAGGACGACCGGTACGGGCGCCTCCGGCGACACCCGTGCAACGCTGCCCTCGCAATAGACGTCGAGCATGGCATCGCCGATGACGAGAACCCGCGCGTCGGAAAAATGCATCTCACTCACCCGGACCACCGGCCCTTCCTTAGGCGTTTATCGTGAACCGAACAATTGGGCCGGCACCTCCGGGGCTTTCCGCAACGCGCCGGTCGGTCTATCCCTATCCAAGTTTCCCGCTCCGGACTCAGCCGGTCATAGAGGCGATCCCATTTTCGAGGCGCGACAGGACGAAATGCCCCGCACCACCTTTACCCCGGGCCCGCGTGCCATGAACTGGCTGATCTTCCTCACCATGGCAGCCACCGGCTGGGCGCTTTATGTCCGCTATATGGTGATCGAGCCATCGGTCGTCGGCCTCGCCTGCGACGCCGGTCTGACGACGTTTCTGTGCCGCATGCGGGCTATTGTGATCCTTCTGTTCGGCTGGTCTGTGTTCGGCGGGCTGGCTTTGGCGGCAGCGGTTATCCAGCTCCTGCGCCCCTCGGTCCCGATGCTCGCCGCCGGCCTCGCCTTTTCGGGCATCTCCCTGGTCCTCTACAACAATCTCGCAGGCGCCGTGGCGGCGATGCTGCTCATCCTTTCGCTCGCGCGGCCAGGACGCGTAACAGCGTAAGCGCGAGGCAGAGGCAGATCAGCCCGAACCACAGGGCCTGCCAATTCGCCAGCGTTTCGTTCAAAGGAATATAGAAGGCCGCGACCAAGAGCAGGCAGAAGGCCGACCGCTCGGCGAAGCCGGCTTTATCGGCCTGCGGCGGCGTACGCACGGCGAGGAGGCCGAGTGCGACCACCACCGGCGTCAAGGGATAGAGCGGAAAGTCCTTGTAGCGCGGGTCGAAGATCAGTTCGAGGGCGACCTCTCCGACCGCCAGCACCCCAAGTACGAGCAATACGGAACCGGCGACGATGCGCGCGGGTCTGAGGCGCCAGCCGCGGACATCGAGGGCGACTGCGACCGAGGCGAGCGGAGTGCGCCGCACGAGCAATGCCGGAACCACCAACGCGACGGCAAGCGACAAACCGAGAAAGGCGCCGTTCCGCGCCCACCCCACTCCGCCGAGGCTCTCCAGCGGCAAAGCGGTGATCGTCCCGCCCAGGGTCGCCCCCGCGGTGAGGGCCAGGACGGAGACGCAGACCCAGGCCCCGGATTTAGGCGGCGCTTCCCCCCGCTCCTTCAGGCGACGGGCTGCCGCTCCCGCCACGGCGAAGGCGACGCCGGCGAGGACGATTCCCGTCAGCGCCTGCAAGGGCCAATAGGGATGATCGCTGACCGGGGTCCCCCAAGCGAATTTCGGGGCGCGGGACACGGCCTCGATCAGCCCCCAATGCCCGCCGACCGTGCCTTCGTTCCGCCGCTTCCAGGGTTGGTCATAGGCTTCGATGAGATTGACGCGGTAGCCCTTTTCGGCAGCCAGCCTCAGCACGTCGCTGAGCACGCGCGCCTGGGTCGAGGGCGCGGGCAGTGCGCCTTCCCGCATCCGTCCGGCACTTGGCCATCCGGTCTCGCCGATCAGGATCTCCTTGCCCGGAAACTGCGCCGCGACGTGCTGGCGGATCCGATCGATGTGCGCCGCCGCCGCCTCGGCCGGAACCGGGAAATCCTCCCAGTACGGCAAGATATGCACCGTTACGAAATCGACCTCGCCGGCCAGCGCGGGGGCGCGCTCCCAGAACTCCCAGACATCGGCATAGGTCACGGGAATGCCCCCGACCCGCGCCTTCACGTCACGCAGGGCCGCGGCGATGGCGGCGGCCGAGAGCTCCCCGCGCAACATGACCTCATTTCCCACCACCATGGCCGAAATGACGTCCGGATATTTCTGCGCGACGGCGACGGCGGCGTCGATTTCGGCGCGGTTCTTCTCCGGATTGGATCCCAGCCAGACGCCTTGCAGGACCTTTATCCCGTATTTGCGTGCCAGGGGGGCCACTTTGTCGAGACCCAGTTCGACCGAATAGGTGCGTACGCACTGCGTCAGCTTGGCGAGCTGCGCCATGTCCTCTTCGATCTGGCTCTCGGCAATCGGCACCCGGTCGCCGAGCGGGGACTGGCCCTCGCGAAACGGCGCGTAGGAGACGCACGGCAGTTTCCCGTCGGCACCGAGCGGTGAGGCAGGCATCTCGACCGGGCGTCCGATCCAAGCCCAAAAGGCGAGGATGAGGACGGCTACCGAAACGAAGAGTCCGACCGGCAGCAACAGGCCCGACGAGCGGAGGGCGAACGGCATGACAACTCCCAGCGCCCGAGGCCCGGGCCATGGCGACATAAAGCCTCCCCGCCCCCCTGTGAAGAGACGGCCGCGCTGCGCGCTCGGGGCGCACGTCGTCATGCTGACAAATTCGGCCCCTTCTTCTAACGTGTCGCCGCGGAACGCCTTCCGCTTTCCAGCCTCGAACTTCATGGCCGACATGGATCGTTTTCGTATCGCTCTGCTCGCGGGCGCCATTCTCCTCGGCTGCGCCGGAGCGGCCGGCGCCCAATCCTCCTCTCCTGAGCAGAAGCCGGCTCAACCCGAACAGATGACACCCGAGCAGCAGGCCGCACGCGAGGCGCAGCGCCGCTCGGTTGAAGAGTTCGCCGAGGCCGCCAAACTGCCGGGGACGGCCGGCCTTCCGGAATGTGTTTGGACCGGACGGCGCATCGCCGCCTTGCTCTGGCGCGACGACATCGACACTGCCCGGCGCCATCTGGAACTCTACGAGCGCTTCGGCTGCCCGACCGAACACCTCAAACTCGCCTTCCGCTGTCTGGTGCGCCAGGGCAACATCGATCCAAAAACGCAGGAGCGCCTTGGCGGAAGGGTTCAGCAATGTTGGGTTAACCCCGACTATGTTGCTGCACCTGCGCAATAATTAGATCACGGCGGCGCCCCGGCTCCGCCGAACCGCCGCCACAGTCCCCATTTACCTCTTTATTTGAGAGGTTTAGTGTCTCGATGCGGTGCCGTATGACAGGCGCCGCCGACCGGTGGGGCAGGTCGAAACGGTGTCCCCTGACTTTCGGCCGGAACCGGTGCCGAAAGCCTGCGTTCACGGTTCGACTCCCCATCGAGTAGGTCTCGATCATGCGTACGGGCCTTGCTGCTGCGGCAGTGATCATCGCGGCTGTGACCGGATTTCACGCTGCGGTCTGGTATTCTCTGCGGCCCGAAGGAACCGCTCCGGCGGTGACGGAGCGCTTCTCCAGCCTCTCTTTCGCCCCCTACAGCCGCGACGTCCGGCACCCGGACAAGGGACCGGCTGTGACGGCCGAACAGATCCGCTCGGACGTCGAGGCGGTGGCTGACCACACCCGGGCGATCCGCACCTATTCGACCACCCTTGGCCTCGATCAGATTCCGTCGATTGCAGCGGAGCGCGGTCTCAAGGTCACTGTCGGCGCCTGGATCGACAAAGACGAAAAACGCAACGCGCTTGAAATTCAGAATGCGATCGGGCTCGCCAAGCAGAACGGCAATGTCGAAGCCCTGGTCGTCGGCAACGAGACCATCTTCCGCGGCGAGAAAAGCGCTGCCGAAATGGCCGAGCTGATCCGTACCGTGAAACGCCAGACGAACGTCCCCGTGACCACGGGCGAGATTTGGAACGTCTGGCTCGATCATCCGGAACTCGTTTCGGCCTCGGACTTCATCGCAGCGCACATTCTTCCGTACTGGGAAGGTGTCTCCGCCGAGCAGGTCGTCGATCGTTCGATCGACATCTACAACCGGTTGCGCGCCGCCTATCCTGGAAAGCGGATCGTCATCGCCGAGTTCGGTTGGCCGAGCGCCGGCTATAACCGTGACGGTGCTATTCCGGGCGAGATCGCCCAGGCGAACGTGATCCGCACCTTCGCGTCGCGGGCCGAGGCGCTCGGCATCGAGTACAACATCATCGAGGCCTTCGACGCGCCCTGGAAGAGCTTCGAAGGCTCGGTTGGTCAATATTGGGGCGTCTTCGACGCCGACCGTAAGTTGAAGTTCGCGCTTTCCGGCCCCCTGGAGCATCGCACTTACAGTCGAACCGCAATCCTCGCTCTTCTTCTCGGAATCGCTTTCTGCCTGCCCATGCTCGGCGCGCGAAACATGACCGTTTCGCAGGGTGCGGTTCTGTCGGCGGCCGCCTGCGGGGTCGGCGCGTGGGTCGCGCTCGTCGTGGATTATTGGGCGACGCATTATGTCACCGGCGGCAATTACGTGACATTGGTCCTGTCGGTCGTCTTGCTCGGGCCCCTGGTCCTCGTTCTGCTCTACCGGGCGGAAGAGCTTTCCGCGATCGCCTTTGGACGGGCGCCGAGCCGGTTGGTGGAGCTGCGCCCGCGCGGCCCGGCGGCGCGGCACCCCAAAGTTTCGATCCACATTCCCGCCTATCGCGAGCCACCGGATATGCTGAAGCAGACGCTCGACAGCGTCGCGCGCTTGAATTGGCCGAATCTGGAATGCGTGGTGGTGGTGAACAACACGCCCGACCCCGCTCTTGTCGAGCCTGTGCGCGCGCACTGCGAGACGTTGGGAGATCGATTCAAATTCCTGAATGTCGAGAAAATGGCCGGCTTCAAGGCGGGTGCCCTGCGCATCGCGCTGGAGCACACCGCGCCCGACGCCGAAATCATCGGCGTGATCGATGCCGATTACATGGTCCATCCCGACTGGCTGAAAGACCTCGTCCCGGTCTTCGAGGATCCGACGGTGGGCCTCGTCCAGGCGCCGCAGGATCATCGCGACGCGACGCTGAGCCCCCTGCACGAGGCGATGAACGCGGAATATGCCGGATTCTTCGACATCGGAATGGTCCAGCGCAACGAAGAGGACGCCATCGTCGTCCACGGCACGATGTGCCTGATCCGGCGCGCGGCGATGATGGAGGCCGGCTCCTGGTCCTCCGACACGATCTGCGAGGACACCGATCTCGGGCTTTCGATCGCCGAGAACGGCTGGAAGACCCATTACACCCGGACGCGCTACGGCTGGGGCCTGCTCCCCGACACGTTCCAGGCATTTAAGAAGCAGCGCCACCGCTGGGCCTATGGCGGCTTTCAGATCATCCGCAAGCATTGGCATCGTTTCCTGCCCGGAGGCTCGCGCCTCACCACGTCACAACGTCGCCATTTCCTCCTCGGCTGGGTTTCCTGGTTGGGCGCGGAGTCCGTCGGTGCGCTCGCGGCGATTCTCTCGCTGCTGTTCGTGCCGTTCGTCCTGACTTTGGGGATTTCGGTTCCCGCCTACATCCTCACTTTGCCCATTATCATGACGTTCGCCGCGTATTTGCTGCACTTCGTTGCCTTGTACCGGATGCGTGTTGCGACCACCCCGCTGCGGATGGCCGGGGCGGCGCTTGCCGCGATGGCCGTGCAGTTCACGGTCGCGAAGGCGGTTCTTGACGGCTTCCGCTATCGCGATCTCGCCTTTGCCCGCACCGCCAAAGGCGGCTGGCTCGCAGGAGCCGCACGCAGCTTTCCGGCATTGCCCGAGGCGGTGATGGGCGGACTGTTGCTGAGCAGCGCCATCCTCCTGCACATGACCAATTGGCATTGGGTGCGCGAGGTGGACCTATACGCCCTCGCTCTGGCGATCCAGAGCTTGCCGTTCGTCGCCGCCGCTTTGATCGGACTCGCCGAACCGACCCGCCTCAATGACTTCGCATCCTGGGCGGCGGCACGGGCTTTGGTGGCAGCGCCATTGCGCCGGCTGCGCCCCGCTGCTCCGCCCGCAGTCGCGGAGTAATCGCGCGGGGACGTGACCATTCGCGGCCACGTCCCTCGCGCAACACATTCCCAACCATCCCTGGCGCTCTGACAGCGGAAGACCAATTCGCACACCTGCGGATCGCGACGACCCCCGACGAGGTCCTGCCGCTCTGCAAGCTGGCTCCTCGCGGCATTCGCTGCACTGCCATAAGGCCGAGGAGACGATCGATCCTTCGATTGGCCTCCATCCCTTCGGTCACGCTTGCGGCAGAATTGGGGAGGGGTTACGACTGCCGGGAACCCTAGCGCATATGCGATAGCGGTATCACTCAGCCGCACAAGGATGGGAGATCTCATGGACGCCACCGCCAATACCGCATCTGCGAAGCTTACCGTGGGGGACAAGAGCTGGGACCTTCCGATCCATGACGGGACGATCGGCCCGCAGGTGGTCGATATTTCCAAGCTCTACGGCCAGACGGGTCTCTTCACCTATGATCCTGGCTTCACCTCCACCGCCTCCTGCGAGAGCAAGATCACCTATATCGACGGCGACGAGGGCGTGCTGCTCTATCGCGGGTATCCGATCGAGCAACTGGCGGAGAATGGCGACTTCCTCGAGACGTGTTATCTGCTGCTGTATGGGGAACTGCCCACCCCTGCCCAGAAGGCCGATTTTGATTTCTCCGTGACCCGTCACACGATGGTTCACGATCAGATGAACCGCTTCTTCACGGGCTTCCGCCGCGACGCCCACCCGATGGCGATCATGGTCGCATGCGTTGGGGCTCTGTCGGCCTTCTATCATGACAGCACCGACATCTCGGATCCGCAGCAGCGCCTGATTGCCTCGATTCGCATGATCGCGAAGATGCCGACCCTGGCGGCCATGGCTTATAAATATTCGATTGGCCAGCCCTTTATTTATCCGAAGAACGACCTTGATTACACAGCAAACTTCCTGAATATGTGCTTTGCTGTACCTTGCGAAGACTATAAAGTATCGCCAACTTTATCCAAAGCACTGGATAAAATTTTCATCCTTCATGCCGACCACGAGCAAAATGCATCGACGTCCACGGTTCGGCTCGCGGGTTCTTCGGGCGCGAACCCCTTTGCCTGTATCGCCGCCGGCGTCGCGTGTCTCTGGGGACCCGCCCATGGCGGTGCCAACGAAGCCGCGCTGAAAATGCTGACGGAGATCGGCCATCCCGAGCGGATCCCGGAATTCGTCAACCGGGCCAAGGACAAGAACGACCCGTTCCGGCTGATGGGGTTCGGGCACCGGGTCTATAAGAATTACGATCCGCGCGCGAAGATCATGCAGCAGACCTGCCATGAGGTTCTGAGTGAACTTGGCATCAAGGACGACCCGCTCCTCGACGTCGCCATCGAGCTCGAGCGCGTTGCGCTGCACGATGAGTATTTCATCGAGAAGAAGCTTTATCCCAATATCGATTTCTATTCCGGCATCACGCTGAAGGCGATGGGATTCCCCACCGACATGTTCACCGTGCTTTTCGCCCTTGCCCGGACGGTGGGGTGGATCGGCCAATGGAAGGAAATGATCGAGGATCCCAGCCAGCGCATCGGGCGTCCCCGCCAGCTCTATACGGGCGCCGAGCGCCGCGACTACGTGGCAATGGCCAAGCGCAAGTGATCGGGGACCGGCGGCACAGCCGCCGGTCCGTCTCTGCGAGATGCTGAAGCGCGGCCACGGCCGCGCTTTTTTATGCCCGTACGTCGGCCTGCGCGCTGGCTCTCTCCGGCGAGCCGTGCGCGATCATGTCCAGCACGGCCGCAGCCGCACGTTCGCTAGGTACTGGACCCGTCGTCCCGAAGACATCATCGAGACGCGCAAACGCCTCGATCTGCCGGCGGCGCTTCGGCCCCTCTGCGATCACCTCGTCAAGCGCATGTGCAAGCTTGGCCGGGGTACAATCATGTTGCAGGAATTCCGGAACGACATTCTCGCCAAGCACGAGATTGGGCAGGATCACGCTGGGAATCGTCAGAATGTATGGGGCGATCTTCGCTTCCCATCCCGCCACTTTGTAGGCGGCGACCAGCGGAACTCCGGCGAGCGCCAGTTCCAGCGTCACCGTCCCGGACGCAGCCAGTGCAGCGCGCGCAGTGCGGAAGGCCGTCATGCGATCGGCCTCCGCTGTGACGACGCGGACCGGAACCGGCCAGTGGGAAACCAACGCCTCGACCATCGGCAGGAGACGCGGCAGCGTCGGCAAAACGAACTCGGCGTCACGTGCCTCCGCAATCTGCCCGAGCGCCGTCCCGAACACGTCACCGAGCCGCTCCACCTCGCTACGTCGGCTGCCTGGCAAAACAACGATACGATATGGCCGCGCCGAGCGCCGCCCGGATTCCGCAGCCGCAGGACGAAGGTCTCCCAGTCGCTCCAAAAGCGGATGGCCGACATAGAAGGTCGGGGGGCCGCCGAGCCTTTCGTGCACCTGTGGCTCGAACGGCAGGAGCGCAAGAATCCGGTCGATAGACGGGCGCATCGCCCGCGCGCGCCCAGGGCGCCAGGCCCAGACCGTGGGAGAGACATATTTGGCGATGGGAATGTCCGGGGCGAGCCGCCGCACCCGTGCCGCGACTCGGTGGGTAAAATCCGGCGCGTCCACCAAGACCAGCACGTCCGGCCGCTCCTTCACGATCGCCGTGACCGTCTCCCGAAGGCGGCGCAGGATTGTCGGCAACTTCCCCACCACCTGGCCGAACCCGATGGCCGTCAGGTCGTCCATGGGGAATAGGCTCTGCAGGCCGGCAGCCTCCATGCGCCGGCCGCCGACGCCCGAAAATGTGGCGCCCGCCGGCGCAAGGTCCGCGAGCGCTTCCATCAGCGCTCCGCCCAACTGATCCCCGGACTCCTCCCCTGCGACCACAAACACGCGCAGAGGCCGGTTCGCAGGCGCACCCATCAGGCGCGCACCAATGGCGGCGTCCCCAGGGCAAACAGGCCCGAGGCATCCGCCGCGTGGACCAGCTCGGCCGCGTCCGGGACGATCACTCCACCCGCCTCGAACGCAATGCCGGCGAGCCCCGCCGCGGCTGCGGCCAAGATGGTTGCCGGTCCGAGCGACGGAAGATCCACCCGCCGATCCTGTCCCGGCTTCGGCGCCTTAACGAGCACACCCAATCCCGCCGGAAACCGCAACCGCCCGGATCGGCGCAAATCTCCATACCGCGCCAGCATCGCATCCGTGCCCTCGGCGGCCTCGACTGCGGCGACAAAGCCATCGACCACGATCGCCCCCTGGCCGACATCGAACGGGCCGAGCGTGCGCACCAAACGCAGGCCGAGTGCAATGTCCGCCTCGTCGCGCGCACTCGGGATTCGGGCCCCGAGACGGCCTTCCGGTAGGAGAAGCGACGGCGCGGCCTCATGCGCCCCCAGGAGATGAAACCCTTGCTCGCCGACGAGGCCGAGGACGCCCGAGAGGAGATGATTGTCGCCCCCCTGGAGTAGGCGGGCGATGCGCGGCAAGAGCCGCACCATGGTCCAGTCCATCCCGAGATCCCGCAAACGCGGGCGCGTGAGACTTCCCACCATCACCACATCGTGGACACCCAGCGCACGGGCACGCTGAGTGACCCCGCCCAGCGAGCCGAGTTTGAACCAAAAATGCGGATAACGCTCAAGGTCCGGGTCGGCGAAGCCCTGAATCAGCAGGAGGACGACGTCGCGGCCCGTTGCCCTCACCGCCTCGGCGACCGCGGCCGGAAACGCGCCGCCTCCGGCGACGATCGCGAGGGGCCCCTGCCCTACCCGGCCGGCTCCCGCTTCACGCCGTGGGAGGGGCGCGGCAGCCGGCAAGGTCAGGCCTCGCCCGCAACGCCACGCGCCGGGCGGCAGAGCGATCGCTTGTCTCCGGAATCGATGAAGGCCACAATGGTGCGCGCAAATTCCGACGTCGCGATCTTCTCCCGCAGTCGTCCAAGCCGATCTTCAAAGACACCCGTACCGAAGAACAGCTCGCGATAGGCGGCCCGCGCCGCGTGCAGTTCGGACTTCGAGAAGCCCCGACGCTTCATGCCTATCGTGTTGAGTCCGACGAGACGCGCCGCCTGGCCGAGGGCGTAACCAAACGGGATAACGTCTTCGCGAATCCCGCTGAGGCCCGCGATCATCGCCTGAGCCCCGATGCGGGTGAACTGATGCACCGCGCACAGGCCGCCGAGGAAAACATGATCGCCCACTTCGGCATGCCCGCCGATCGTCGCATTGTTGGCGAAAATGACATGATTTCCCACGATGCAGTCGTGGGCCACGTGGGAGGCAGTCATCAACATGCAATGATCGCCGATACGCGTGATGCCGCGCCCGCCTGCGGTCCCGGTATTGGCCGTCGCGTGCTCGCGGATGACGCAATCGGTCCCGATCAAAAGCTCGGTCCGTTCGCCCTTATAATGCACGGACTGGGGCGGCGTCCCGAGAGAGGCGAAGGGATAGATCTGCGTACGGGCACCGATCGTCGTTGCGCCTTGAATGTTGACATGGGCATGCAGAACGACCCCCGTCGCAAGCGTCACGTCCGGACCGACGATGCAATAGGGTCCGACACTGACGTCCTCTGCCAACACGGCGCCGTCGCTCACCCGCGCCGTCGGATCGATGGAAGTCATCTCAAAAGCCAGTAATCATGGCGCCGACGCGCGCCTCGGCCACGAGTTCTCCCGCGACCCGCGCTTCGCCGCGATACCACCACATGTTGCGGCGCTTCGCGACCTTGGTCATGTGATATTCCAGTATGTCCCCTGGCACCACCGGACGACGGAACTTCGCCTCGTCTATGGTCATGAAATAAACCAATGGCGCCGCCTGGTCCTTGGGAATGCCGCCTTTCGAGAGGATGCAGATGACCCCCGCGGTCTGCGCCATCCCCTCGATAATCAGAACCCCCGGCATAACGGGATTGCCGGGGAAATGACCCTGGAAATGCGGCTCGTTTGCCGTGACGTTCTTGATCCCGATGCAGGTCTGATCACTGTCGATGTTCACGATCCGATCGACCAACAGAAACGGGTAGCGGTGCGGCAGACAGGAGAGAATGTTCATGATGTCGGCACTGGCAAGCGCGCGCTCGCCGCCGGTCCCCTGCGCCTGCGCCGCATTCTGATCTGTGACCGTGAGGTTGCCGCTCATCGTCACCCCTCCCCCTGACGGTGCGCTCCCGCCTCTGCCAAGCGCTTAAGCGTGGAGATTTCCCTGAACCATTCGCGTACGGGCTTCGCCGGTGAACCGCCCCAGCGCACTCCGGGCGGGACATCGTCCTTCACATTGCTGGTTGCCGCGATCTGGGCCCCGTCCCCGATTGTAATATGGCCGAGCACGCCCACCTGCCCCCCCAGCATCACGAAATCGCCGAGTGTCGCGCTGCCTGAAATTCCGGTTTGAGAGACGATGATGCAATGGCGCCCGACGGCGACGTTGTGTGCAATCTGGACGAGATTGTCGATCTTCGTCCCCTCGCCGATCACCGTGTCGCGCAGCGCGCCGCGATCGATCGACGTCCCGGCGCCGACCTCGACATCGTCCTGAAGCACCACGCGGCCGATCTGCGGCACTTTCAAATGCCCGCGCGGGCTAGGCTGGTAGCCGAACCCGTCCTGACCGATGCGCACCCCAGCATGGAGAATGACGCGATTCCCGACGAGCGCATGCAGCAGGCTCACCCCCGGACCGACGGCGGAGTCGCGTCCGATCCGCACCGACGGGCCGATGACGGCATTCGCGCAGATGACCGTATCGGCGCCGATCTCGACGCCTGGCCCGATGACAGCCCCGGGATCGACCGTCACGCCGTCTTCAAGGCGGGCGGTCGGATGAATGAAGGCGCCCGGGGCAATCCCGCTGTGGCCGAAGACCGGCTGCGGCCGCAGGGCGGTGGGAAAGAGGCGTCGCGTCACGGCTGCGAATGCGTGGGCCGGGCGATCCGAAGCCAGAACGACGACACCAGCCGGCGCCTCGGCGCCGAGCTTCGGCGTCGTGATACAAACACTTGCACGAGTAGCGCGGAAATCGTCGCGAAACCGGGGGGTGTCGAAGAAAGCGAGGTCGCCCGGCCCGGCATCGACGAGCGTCGAGACGCCCCGCACGAGAAGGTCACCCTCCGGGAGATCCGTGAGGGCGCGCGCGCCGCTCAATGCCACGATATCGCTCAGTGAGAGCGCAGTCGGAAGGGGGAAGAAGAGCGGTTCGGTCATTATCAAATACAAAGCGGGCGCCGCGCGCAAAGCGCCGGCGCCCGCGGTGAGAGATGGGCTCAGAACCGCGTGCCGCCCGAGAAGCGGAACGCCTGATCCTGGTCGTAGGCCTGCTGGGACAGAACCCAGGCATAATCGAAGCGCAGCGGACCGAAGGGCGACTGCCAGATCAGGCTTGCACCGACCGACGACCGGATGCCGTTGTCGTCGGCGACGCAGACCGCACCGGTTGCGTTGTTGGAACCCGCCGGGCAAGTGACGTTCGGAACCGCCGGGAAGCTGGTGGGCCCGCTATAATCCCAAAGCGATCCCGCATCGAAGAAGAGCGCGCCCTTCATGCCCACATCCTTCGGCAGGAAAGCGAGCGGGAACTGCACCTCGGCCGAAACGCCCCAGTAGGCGGTGCCGCCCAAGGAGTCGAGCTGGAGGCTTGCGACGTCCCGCGGACCGATGCCGGACGGCGCAAAGCCGCGGACCAGGTTCGGCCCCATGAAGAAGTTGTCCATGATGCGCAGATCTTCGTCGCCCCAAGCCGACACATAGCCCGCCTGACCGCGCAGCATCAGCACCCAGTCGTTCATGAGCGGATAATAGTAGCGCATGTCGCCGGTGGTACGAATGAAGTTCACATCGCCGCCGAGACCGGCAAAGTCCTGCTTCAACTCGGCAAACAGACCCGAGGTCGGATTGAGGTTGTTGTCGAGACCGTTGAACGAGAGGGTGTAGCCCACCACCGACGTGATGGTGGGTCCCTGGGCAACCGCTTCGATGATCGCCCAGGAGGCGAAGCCCGGGGGGCAGGTGAAGTAGACCCCCCAGCCGTCGCCGCATTCCAGGCTCAGCTCACGCTGATAGAGGTTGTAGCGCAGCGCCAGGGTGATCTCGTCCGTAATCGGAAGGCCGAACCGGATGCCGGCACCAACCGTGTTGCTGTCATAGGACGTGTAATTGGTCGCGTTGGTCTCTTTCCAATACAGATCGAAACCGGCGGCGAGGCGATAGCCGAGGAAATAAGGCTCGGTGAAGGAGAATTCCGCACCCTGGGCATATTCACCGAGGGAACCGGACACCCGCACATACTGGCCGCGCCCAAGGAAGTTCTTCTCGCCGAGCGACACCTCACCGATGAAGCCGTCCGATGTCGAATAGCCGCCCGAAACCGAGAACTCGCCTGTGGGTTGGTCCTCGACGTCGACGATCAGGATGATCCGATCCGGCGCAGAGCCGGGCTCGTTGGTGATCTTGACCGTTTTGAAATATCCGAGATTGCGCAGCCGGCGCTCGGCGCGATCGACGAGCACGCGATTATAGGCATCGCCCTCGCCGATATCGAACTCCCGGCGCACGACCCAGTCGCGGGTGCGGGTGTTGCCGCGGATTTCGATGCGCTCGATATAGACGCGCGGCCCTTCCTCGACCACGAACACCACATTGATTTTACGCGCCTCGAAATCACGCTCGCCGCGCGGCCGCACCTGGGCGAAGGCGTAACCACTCTTCGAGACTTCGATGGTGATGTTTTCGACCGTCTTTTCGACGAGCTCGGCGTTGTAAACCTGTCCCGCGCTCATGCGCAGCGCGTTGCGCAGGTTCGCTGCAGGGACGTCGCGGATGTTCGAGACGACATCCACGGTGCCGAAGGTGTATTGCGGCCCCTCTTCCACCGTAAAGGTCACGACGAACGCCTTTCCGTCCGGTTCCAGCTCGGCGGTCGCGGAGAGGATGCGGAAATCGGCGTAGCCGTTCTTCAGATAGAAACGCCGCAGAAGCTCCTGGTCGGCATTGATGCGGTCGGCATCATACACGTCGGTCGACTTGAGGAAGGAGAGCCAGTTCGTCGTCGTGGTCGAGATGACGTCCTTCAGCTTGTATTCCGAGAAGGCCTTGTTGCCGAGGAACTTGATGTCCTTGATGCCGACTTTCTCGCCCTCGTTGATTTCGAACACGAGATCGACTCGTCCATTGCCGCGATCGATCGTGACCGGATTGACCCGCACGTCGTTGCGGCCGGACCGGCGATAGACTTCGAGGATGCGCTGGGTATCGGCCTGGACCGTGGCGCGCGAAAGGGTCCCACGAGGCTTGGACTGGATCTCGCCCGCAAGGACTTCGTCCTTGATCTTCTTGTTTCCCTCGAACGCGATGCGGTTGATCACCTCGTTCTCCGACACGCGAACCACCAGGCGCCCGCCCTGCTGGGAAATGTTCACGTCGGAGAACAGGCCGGTCGCATAGAGCGCCGCCAGGCCTTCATTGATCTTGGCCGGCGTGAGCGGACCGGTGCCGAAATAGGACCTGATGGTCGAGGCATCGACGCGTCGATTGCCCTCGACCACGATGTTCGACGACTGCGCGGCAGCCGGGGTGGAGACGAGAAGCGAACCGGCGCCTGAGGACAGCGCCACGAAGAGCGCAATGCCCAGGACGGCGGCCAACTTCGACATAACCCGGACCGGAGCAGTCATATGGCACGCAACCCTGATTTTGTTGTGCACGAACCAGCGGAAGTAGCCCCGCAGATTCCGCCCTTCGCGGCGCTTGTACAAGCTTTTGACCGCACTGCAAACGCCTGCCGCTACAGCGGGTTCTGCTTTTCCGGCCACCGTTGCCCCCACGCCACGAATATCCCGCCGCTCGGCGAAAATGCTACATTGCTGCCAAGTGGAGCACATCGTTCCACGTGGCGAAAACCATCAGCATCAAAACGATCGCGAGACCGATCCGGAACCCGATATCCTGGGTGCGGGGGCTGAGCGGGCGCCCCCTCACCGCCTCGACAGCGTAGAACAACAAATGTCCGCCGTCCAAGAGCGGGATCGGAAAGAGGTTAAGCAATCCGATCGAGACCGACAACACGGCGGCAAGCGACAGCAGCGCACCGATCCCATAGGTGGCGACCTGCCCCGACACCTGAGCGATCCGAATCGGTCCGCCGAGTTGATCGGCCGACTCGCGCCCGGAAATCAGCCCTCCGAGATAATCGAACGTGCGCGTGACGACGAACCAGGTCTCCTGAGCACCGAGCCCGACCGCCTCGACCGGACCGTACCGCCGGGTCGAGACATCGTCCGGCGCCAGGGAACGGGTAATCCCGAGCAGGCCCATCCGGTGCACATTGCCGAACGCGTCTTTCATTTCACGCAGTTCCGGCGTCGCCGTCAGCGCGATCTCGCTATCGCCACGCTCGACCCGGAACTCGAGTGGCCGCCCGGCATTGCCGCCGACTACACGCTGCATGTCGGAAAAGCTCTCGACGGGCGAGCCGTCGATCGTCAGCACGAGATCGCCCGGCTTAAACCCGGCGCGCTCGGCGGCGCTCGCAGCTGCCACCTGATCCACCCTCGGCGCCGTGATCTGGCGCCCGAAGGTCATGAAAACCAGCGCGAAGATGACGATCGCCAGGATGAAGTTCGCGATCGGACCGGCGGCGACAATCGCCGCGCGCCAGGCGAGCGGCTGAAAAAAGAACGATTCGCGTCGCTGCGTCGGAGACATGCGCGCCAGTCCTTCGGCATCCGGCGTGCTCGCGGCGTCTTCATCCCCGAAAAAACGGACATACCCGCCGAGCGGTATCGCGGCCAACCGCCAGCGCGTGCCATGCTTGTCGTTGAAGCCAAGAAGTTCAGGGCCGAAACCTAGCGAAAAGGTAAGAACCCTCACGCCTGCGCGGCGCGCTACCCAGAAATGGCCAAGCTCGTGAAAGAACACCACCAAAGTCAGGACGAACAGGAACGGAACGACATAACCAAGGAGCGAGGAGCCCCAGGACCCCATACCTGCCAATACGTCCATCGTCACGTCCTCATCGCCGTGTCAGGATGAAGAGACTTCCGATCATCGCAAGCTGCGGCGCGTCACACCAAGTGCCACAGCCGCCTCTCCCGAAGTCCGAAACTCCCCTCGCAGCCTTGATTAAGATGCCTTTGCGGCAAACTTAGGCAAGAGAGAAAGCGCGAACTGTCGCGCCTCCTGGTCGAGCGCCAGCGCTTCCTCGACCGAAGCGGGTGGCACGCCAGATGGCAGCGTGGCCAAACATTCCGCCACGGTCGCCGCGATGTCGAACATCCCGATCCGGCCATCGAGGAAGGCGGCCACCGCCACCTCGTTGGCGGCGTTGAGGATGCTCGCCGCGCGCCCGCCTGCGGCGAGCGCCTCGAGCGCAAGCCCGAGCGCGGGGAATCGCACGAGGTCAGGTGCCTCGAACGTCAACCGTCCGAGCCGCACCAGATCAAGCCTGCGACAGGAGGTCTCGATCCGCCCAGGGAAACCGAGGCAGTGCGCAATTGGCACGCGCATATCGGGCATGGCGAGCCCTGCCATGACGGAGCCGTCCCGATAGGCGACGAGGCCATGCACCACCGATTCCGGATGAACCACCGTCTCCAGCCGTTCGGGCGGCAGGGCGAAGAGGTGGTGCGCCTCGATCAGTTCGAGACCCTTGTTCATCAGGGTCGCCGAATCGATCGTGATCTTCGCTCCCATCGACCAATTGGGATGGCGCAGCGCGTCCTGGGGCCCAGCCCGTGCGATCTCCTCACGGCTCGCCTGCCGGAACGGCCCGCCGGATGCGGTGATCGTCACCCGCTCCACATCCTCGATCCTGCCGCAGGCCAAAGCTTGAAATATCGCGTTGTGTTCGCTGTCCAGCGGCAGGAGGATCGTACCCGTGCGCTGCGCCTCGGCCATGAAGAACGCTCCGGCCGCGACGAGGCACTCCTTGTTTGCAAGAGCAATTCGCCGACCGGGTCCGAAGGCCGCAACGGTCGGCGCCAATCCCGCCACGCCGGAAATTGCACCGATAACGATATCTGCGGGCCGCTGCGCGGCCTCGGTCAAGGCCTCAGGCCCCGCCCCACAGGCGATGCCGGTGCCCGACAGCAGATCCGCCAGGAGGGCTACGGCGCGGGCATCATAGATTGCGGCGAACTTGGCACCGACAGCGATGGCGGCAGCGGCGAGCGCCCGGGCGTCATGGCCACCGGCAACGGCCTCGACCTCAAACCGCCCCGGCGCATGACGCAACAATTCGACGGTGCTGCGCCCGACCGAGCCCGTGACGCCAAGGATGGAAACACTCGCCATGGCCTCTCCTACCACAGGAGAAGGCCGATGGCAGGGGCATCGATATTGCGCACGAGGCCAATGACGAGCGCAGCAACGGCCGCCGCCGTGAAGCCGTCCAGCCGGTCGAGAACCCCACCGTGACCCGGGATCAACGATCCCGCATCCTTCACCCCATAGGCGCGCTTGAATGCGGATTCGGCCAGATCGCCACACTGCGCCGCGATGCTCAGAACAAGTCCGATCGCCGCCATTTCGGGCACCAGCCGTAAGCCCGTCGCCACCAGCAGTCCACACCCCGCGGCAGTCCCGATCAGCGCACCTCCGATCGCACCCGACCAAGTCTTGTTCGGCGAGAGACGCGGCCACAATTTAGGCCCCCCCACCGCGCGTCCGACGAAATAGGCGCCGATATCGGTGCACCAGACGATCGCATAGACGAACAGCACCGCGGACAGGCCGATCCGATCGTCACCCCGAAGCACCATAAGCGGCAGACAGGCGAGCGCGGCAATCACCACCCCACTCGCCCCAGACCGAAGGCTTCGGGTCACGAGAGCACAGGCGAATGCCGCCGCCAGCACGGCGAGAGGCGCATAGCTTCCGCTTGCGAGATAGATGTCGGCGGCGCCGCCGCCGATGCCCAGCAATCCGATGACGAGGAAGGCCGAAGCCGGCGCGAGCTTGGCGACGTGCGCCCATTCATGAAGTACCGCCGCCGCCGCGATCATCCACAGCGCGACGAACGGCAGCCCGCCGAAATATGTCACGCCGAGCACCACCGGCACCATGATCAGCGCCGAGATCGTCCGTCGCCGAAGATCGGGACTGACCTTCACGAGCGCGCGCTGCCGGCGCGGGCGGTCACGCCCCCGAACCGGCGGTCACGCCGGGCAAACTCCTCGATCGCGCCCAGCAGCGCGGCCTCGTCGAATTCCGGCCAATAGATCGGCAGAAACACGAATTCCGCGTAGGCCGCCTGCCAAAGCAGGAAATTGGAGAGACGCTGCTCTCCGCTGGTTCGCACGATGAGATCAGGATCGGGAATGCCGGCGGTGAGCAGATTCGCCCCGATCCGTTCGACCGTCACGTCCTCCGGCGTCAGCTCACCGGCCGCCACCTGCGCGGCGATCCGCGCCGCGGCTGCGGCAATCTCCTGCCGCGCGCCGTAATTGAACGCGATGACCAGAGTGAGCCCGTTATTGCCCTTGGTGAGATTTTCCGCCTCTTCGAGCAGATTGGAAATCTCGCGCGCCAAAGAGAGGCGTTCGCCGATAATGCGGACCCGGACATTGTTGGCGTGCAGCTCAGCCAGATCGTGCCTGACGAACCGCTTGAGCAAGCCCATGAGTTCTGAGATTTCCTGGGCGGGGCGCGACCAGTTCTCGCTCGAAAAGCTATAGATGGTGAGATAACGGATGCCGATCTCGCGGGCGGCGCGGACGCAGCGCCGCAGCGCTTCGACCCCGCGGCGATGGCCTTCGAATCGCGGGAGATTGCGGGCGGTGGCCCATCGGCCATTGCCGTCCATAATCACACCCACATGCACCGGCACGCAGGCGGGAGCCTTCGCCTGGGTCGCAGCTCCCTCGCGCATAGACATGGCCGCTCCCCCCTTTCGAGACCCCTCAGACCGAGAGGATCTCCTTCTCCTTGTGCGCCAGCGTCTGATCGAGTTCGGCGATGGTCTCGTCCGTCGCTTTCTGAACCTGCACCGACATGCGCTCCAGATCGTCTGCGCTGATGTCGCCATCCTTCTCCATCTTCTTCAGATGGTCCATGCCGTCACGTCGCACATGACGGACCGAGACACGCGCTGCTTCGGCGTATTTGTGGGCGACCTTTACCATTTCCTGGCGCCGCTCCTGGTTGAGCTCGGGAATGCGGATGCGCATGACCTGCCCCTCGGTATTCGGATTCAGACCGAGATTGCTGTCGCGGATCGCCCGCTCCACCGCACTCACCATGCTCCGGTCCCAAACCTGGACCGAGAGCAGACGCGGTTCCGGCACAGAGACGGTCGCCACCTGGTTGAGCGGCATGTGCGTGCCGTAGGCATCCACCTGGATCGGCTCGAGCAGGCTGGCCGAGGCGCGCCCGGTCCGCAGGCCGCCGAGTTCCTGCTTCAGGACGCTCACCGCGCCCTGCATGCGGCGCTTGATGTCGTTGAGGTCGAAATCCTCGATGGACATGATTACCCCTGTTCTTGGTTGTGCCGAGGCCGTTCGGGACCGCCGGACGTCTCCGGTTGCCGCCGCGGTGCCTATCAGGGCGCGACCACGGTCACGCGGCCTTCCCCTTTGGCTGCCGCCAGAATGGCTCCCGCCTCGCGGATCGAAAACACGATTATCGGCAACGCCGCTTCCCGGGCAAGGGCGAAGGCGGCCGCGTCCATGACCTTGAGGTCATAAGCGAGGGCCTGATCGTGGGTGATGCGATCGTAACGCTGGGCGTTTGGATCGAGTTTGGGATCCGCCGTGTAGACGCCGTCGACATTGGTCGCCTTCAGCACCGCGTCGCAATCGAGCTCCGCCGCGCGCAGCACGGCCCCGGTATCTGTGGTGAAATACGGATTGCCGGTACCGCCCGCGAGGAGGACAATTCGTCCGCGCCGCAGGTGCCGCATCGCCGGCTGCCGGGCATAGGGCTCGCACACCGTCGGCATGGGAATAGCCGACATGGTGCGGGCGGGCTCGCCCGCGGCCTCGACCGCCTGCTCCAGAGCAAGGCAATTCATCACCGTGGCCAGCATGCCCATGTGGTCCGCCGTGGAGCGGTTCAGATCTTCACCCGCGACGCGCGATCCCCGCAGGATATTGCCGCCGCCGACAACCACCGCAACTTCGCAGCCGAGCGCCCGAACCGCCACGAGATCGCGGGCAATGCGCGCAACCGTCGGAGTATGCAACCCAAAGGGCTCGGAGCCCATCAAGGCCTCACCCGAGACCTTGACGAGGATGCGGGGATAGGGAAGGTCGGTCATCGCCTCCCCTCCCTTGTCACGCCTGACCCGCAGCAGCAGCGACTTCGGCGGCGAAGTCGCTTTCCTCCTTCGCAATGCCTTCGCCCAGAACGAAACGGACGAACGCCTTGATCTTGATCGGAGCACCGACCGAGCCCTCGTTCTCCTTGAGAACTTGCGCGACCGATTTCGATCCGTCGTGCACGAAAGCCTGTTCGAGCAGCGTCACTTCCTTGAAGAACGTCTTCATGCCGCTTTCGGCGATCTTGTCCTGCACGTTGGCCGGCTTGCCCTGATGCTTCTCGAGCAGGATCGCCTTTTCGCGCGCAACGGTCTCCGGGTCGATCCCGGAGGCATCGAGAGCGACCGGGCTCAACGCCGCCACATGCATCGCGATCTGTCGGCCGAGGGTCGAGAGCTTGTCCACGTCGCCGGCCGATTCCAGCGCGACCAGGACGCCGATCCGCCCCATGCCATCGGAGACCGCGCCATGGACATAGCTGGCGATGACGCCCTTCTCGACCGAGAGCTTCGCCGTGCGGCGGAGCGTCATGTTCTCCCCGATCGTGGCAATCAGAGAGGAGAGCTTCTCAGCGACGGTGACTGTCTCGCCCGGAAAATGCGCAGCAGCAAGGGCTTCGACCGTGCCGTCGGTATTGAGCGCCACTTTCGCAGCCTCGCGCACGAAAGCCTGGAAATCGGTATTGCGGGCAACGAAATCGGTCTCGGCATTGATCTCGACCGCGGTCGCATAATGGCCGGAGGATTCCACCGCCACCAGACCCTCGGCAGCGACGCGTCCGGCCTTCTTCGCCGCCTTGGCGAGGCCCTTCTTGCGCAGCCAGTCGATGCCGGCCTCGATGTCGCCGTCGGTCTCGGTCAAGGCGGCCTTGCAGTCCATCATGCCCGCGCCGGTCTTGTCGCGCAGTTCCTTCACCAGTCCTGCCGTGATCGCGGCCATTGTCGTGTTCCTCTTCTTTTCGCACCACGGCCGGCCACGGTGTCCCGAGCCGGCCGCCGGGGCCATTGCCCCTCTACAGATAGGGTTCCGTCGAAGGGGGTCACTCCACCTCGGCGGAGGCCTCCTTCGCCTGGGCGATCCAGCCGTCGACGCGGCCGGGCAGACCCACTTCTTCCCCGATCAGATGCGCGTCATGAGAATCCAGAGCGGCGATCTGGCCGAGGTGGAAGATGCCCAGATCGTTCAGTTTCTGCTCGATCTCCGGGCTTACGCCCGCCAACTTCTTGAGGTCGTCGGCGACGCCACGCGGGCCGGAAAGCGGCTCGAACGAAGTCCAGATGCTGACCTCTTCGACCGGCAGGTCCTCGATCAGCGGAGCGTCGGAGGCACCGATGTCTCCAAGCTCACCGGCACCACGCGAAATTCCATCGATGGCCGCGCGGGCGACCAGATCGCAATAAAGCTGGATCGCACGGCCGGCATCGTCGTTGCCGGGCACCGGGAAGGCGATACCGTCCGGGTCGCAATTGGTGTCGAGGATCGCCGCCACCGGAATCCCGAGGCGCTGCGCTTCCTTCACCGCAATGTCTTCCTTGTTCGTGTCGATCACGAACAGGAGATCCGGCAGACCGCCCATGTCACGAATGCCGCCGAGGGCGCGCTCAAGCTTATCCTTTTCGCGGGACAGCGTCAGACGCTCTTTCTTGGTATAACCGGCCCCCTGTTCGGGACCCGACAGCATCTCCTCCAGCTTCTTCAGCCGGGCGATCGAATTGGAGATCGTCTTCCAATTGGTGAGCATCCCGCCCAGCCAGCGAGAATTGACATAATACTGCGCAGAACGCCGGGCGGCATCGGCCACCTGGTCCGCAGCCTGACGCTTGGTGCCGACGAACAGCACACGACCGCCATTGGCCACCGTGTCGGAGACGGCCTGAAGCGCGCGGTGAAGCGCCGGCACGGTCTGGGACAGGTCGAGGATGTGGATGTTGTTGCGAACGCCGAAGATGTACGGAGCCATCTTCGGATTCCAACGGTGGGACTGATGTCCAAAATGCACGCCAGCTTCAAGCAGCTGGCGCATCGAATAATCGGGAAGCGCCATTTCGTTGTTCTCCGGTTGAGCCTCCGCGGACGTACCCTCGACCCGTCGGGGACGAAGGCACCGGATGGCCGATATGGCCGAATGTCCGCGTGCGGAATGGCGCGGCTTATAGGCGAAGGGCACCAAAGAGGCAAGACCGGCGCGCGCCTGACTCAAGAACGGTCACGGCCTCAGCCTGGCCTTGACGGCAGCAGGAGCGATTTTGGTCGCTCCCCATGTACCGAGAATGCGCCCAAAGCGTTCGGGCGAATGGCACGGGTGAGCGCGTTTCACCACGGGATGCGGATTTCGCGTTTGTCGCCAACCGGCGCAGCCCGCAGCCTCCCACATGGCCACACTGTGGGAGACGCCAATGTCGAAACCTGTTCACTGCGATATCGCCGACGCCATCGCCACCCTCACCCTCAATCGTCCGGAAAAGCTCAACGCACTCAATTATGCGCTGCTGGATTCGCTGTCCTCGTTCCTCGATGCGCTCGAGACCGATGGAACCGTGCGCGCCGTCATCATCACGGGATCCGGTGACCGGGCGTTCTCCGCCGGCGCCGACATCACCCAATTCAGCCGAAGCGTTCGTCTCGGCGTACCGACGGCGGTGCGGGATTTCGTGCGCCGCGGCCAAGCCGTGACCAGCCGAATCGAAGCCTTTTGCAAGCCGGTCATCGCAGCAGTGAACGGCCTCGCCTATGGCGGCGGCTGCGAGATCGTCGAAGCGTGCCATCTTTCGGTCGCGAGCGAAAAGGCGCTGTTCGCCAAGCCGGAGATCAAGCTCGGAATGCCGCCCACGTTCGGCGGCACACAGCGTCTGCCGCGCCTCGCCGGCCGCAAGCGGGCTTTGGAAATGCTGCTGACCGGTGACGCCTTTTCGGCCCAGCGTGCGCTCGATTTGGGGCTTGTGAACGAGGTCGTGCCGCAGGGTGCGCAGTTCGCCTCGGCTCAAGCTCTCGCGCGGCGCATCCTGCGTCACTCACCGCTCGCGGTCACGGCGGTTCTGACAGCGGTGACGCGCGGCATTAACCTGTCGATCGCGGAGGGGCTGGCCGTGGAATGCGAACAGTTCGCCCGGCTCGTTCCCACGCACGATCTGCGAGAGGGGTTGGAGGCCTGGGTGGAAAAACGCCGGCCCCGCTACGCCGCATCCTGATCCGGCGCCAGTTCGCGCCTCAGCCAGGTGCGGAAAGCGGCAATCTCAGGCCGCTGCCGCGACTCCCGTTCGGTGACGAGCCAGTAGCCTGTGACCGCGGGCACAGGCGGCCCAGCCACGCCAACCAGGCGACCGGCGGCGATGTCGTCTTGCATTAAGGGCAGGCGACCTACGGCAATCCCGCCGCCTCGGGCGGCAACCTCCAAGGCGATATGGATATTGTCGAACTTCTGGCCTCGGTTGAGATCGAGCCGGTCCGGCGTGAGACCGGCGCCGACCGCCCACGCCGCCCAATCCTCCGCGACGTTCACCACATGAAGCAGAGGCGCGCCGGCGAGATCCCCCGGCCCGGCAATCTGGGGGGCGAGTGACGGCGCGCAGACCGGGACGAGGGTTTCGGAAACGAGCAGGTCCTGCGCCACGTCCGGCCAATCCCCCCGCCCCATGCGAATCGCGGCGTCGATTCCGTCGCGGGCGAGGTCGACGCGGCGGCGGCTGGTATCGAGGGTAATCTCGATATCAGGGTGACCCGCCTGAAAGCGTGCGAGCCGGGGAATCAGCCACCGCAGCCCGAAGGTCGGTGCGACACTCACGACAAGCCGCCGCGGCGCCCGGCCCGGCAGCCGTGCGCTCGCTGCCGCGAGTTGGGCGAGCGCCGACCTGACCGTTGGGAGATAGGCCTCTCCCGCCTCGGTCAAAGCGAGGCTCCGTGGACCGCGCCGAAACAGCTCTACGCCGAGCCAGGCTTCGAGCCCCTGAATGGCATGGCTCACCGCACTCGGCGTGACATGCAGTTCGTCCGCCGCTTGCTTGAAGGAAAGATGGCGCCCCGCCGCCTCGAACAGGCGAAGGGCATTCAAGGGCGGCAGGCGATAGGTCATGGCAGCCTCAGGCCGCCTCCACCGCCACCACGCCGGGGATGGCCTTGATGGCGCCGGCGATCTGGGGCGAGACGGGATAGCGGCCGTCGAGCCGAATCTCGACCTCGGCGCGCCCGTCATCCATCAGCAGAATGAGACTGACTTCGCCGTCGCCCTTCCCGGCAGTCAGGCGTTTCGCGATGCCGTCAAGCGGGTCCGGCGTGCGCATGAAGATGCGGAGGGCTTTGTGATGGCGCGAGGTCGCCGCATCGAGACGCTCGCAGGACTGGATGCGGACCCGGACGTCCTCACCCTGAAGCTCCGCGGAGACCATCATGAGAAGCGGAGTCCCAGGTTCGAGCAGGTCGCGATAATGGGCGAGCCCCTCCGAAAAAATCACCGCCTCGAAATGGCCGGAGGGATCCGAGAGGCCGACAATACCCATGCGGGTGCCGGATTTCGTGCGCCGCTCCTGACGCGAGACCACGGTCGCGGCAAGTCTTCCTGCCGCCGCGCCGGCCCGCACCGCGCGCGAAAAATCGGCAAACGGCTGAACCCGCATGCGCTGCAGCGCAGGAGCATAATCGTCCAGCGGGTGGCCGGTCAGGAAGAACCCGATCGCGTCATATTCCTTTTGGAGCCGCTCGGCGGGATCCCAAGGCGACGCCTGCGGCAACGGCAGTTCGGCCTTGACTGGTCCCGAGCCGAACATGTCGTTCTGTCCGAGCGCCCGGCCCTGCTCCTCGCGCGCGGCATGAGCCACGATCGATTCAAGGGCGGCGAAGACCCGCGCGCGGTTCGGCTCCAGCGCATCGAAACAGCCGGCGGCGGCGAGACTTTCCAGGGTCCGCTTGTTGACGGTCTTGGCCGGCAGACGACCGGCGAAATCGCCGAG
This sequence comes from Aquabacter spiritensis, assembly GCF_004346185.1. Taxonomy (GTDB): domain Bacteria; phylum Pseudomonadota; class Alphaproteobacteria; order Rhizobiales; family Xanthobacteraceae; genus Aquabacter; species Aquabacter spiritensis. The sequence continues at coordinate 81,171 of NZ_SMAI01000011.1, forward strand.
ATCCTTGAACGGCGTCGCGCCGCGCGCAGCGACCAGCGCGTCGACCGCGGCACCGCCGACCCCCTTGAGAGCGGCGAGGGCATAGATGATTCGCCCGTCGACGACAGCGAAAGCGCGGCCCGACAGGTTGATCGAGGGTGGGACCACCGTGATCCCCAGCCGCTGGGCCTCCTGGCGAAACTCTGCCAGCTTGTCGGTATTGCCCATGTCGAGGGTCATCGAGGCGGCGAGGAACTCGGTCGGGTAATTCGCCTTCAGCCAGGCGGTCTGGTACGCGACCAGCGCATAGGCCGCCGCGTGGGACTTGTTGAAGCCGTAATCGGCGAATTTGGCGAGCAGGTCGAAGATCGTATCCGCCTGCGCCTTCGGCACGCCGCGCTCGGCGGCGCCCGAAACGAAGCGCTCGCGCTGCTTCTCCATCTCGGCGCGGATCTTCTTGCCCATGGCGCGGCGCAGCAGGTCCGCCTCGCCGAGCGAATAGCCCGCGAGCGCCTGCGCGATCTGCATCACCTGTTCCTGGTAGATGATGACGCCGAAGGTCTCCTTCAAATATGGCTCGAGCTGAGGATGGATATAGTCCGGCTGCGCGCGGCCGTGCTTGCAGTCGCAATAGACCGGGATATTGGCCATTGGACCTGGACGGTAGAGCGCCACGAGCGCGATCAGGTCCTCGATCCGGTCGGCCTTCATATCGACCAGCGCGCGCCGCATGCCCGCGCTTTCCACCTGGAACACGCCGACCGTCTCGCCGCGCGCCAACATCGCGTAGCTCTTGGGATCATCGAGCGGGATCTGCGACATGTCGAGATCGACGCCGCGCTGGCGGATCAGCTTCGCGGCGGTCTCGATCACCGTCAGGGTCTTGAGGCCGAGGAAGTCGAACTTCACGAGCCCGGCCTGCTCCACCCATTTCATATTGTACTGGGTAACCGGCATATCGGACTTGGGGTCGCGATAGAGCGGCACCAGTTCATGCAGCGGCCGGTCTCCGATGACGATGCCGGCGGCGTGGGTCGAGGCGTGGCGGTTCAGCCCTTCGAGCCGCACCGCAATGTCGAAGGCGCGCTTGACCACGTCCTCCTGGTCACGGGCCGCTTGAAGACGTGGCTCGTCGTGGATCGCCTGCTTCAGAGTGACGGGCGCCGCGGGGTTCTGCGGCACCAGCTTGCAGAGCTTGTCGACCTGGCCGTAGGGCATTTCCAGCACCCGGCCGACATCCCGCAGGACGCCGCGCGCCTGGAGCGTGCCGAAGGTGATGATCTGGGCGACCTGGGCGCGACCATAGCGCTGCTGGACGTAATGTATCACCTCGTCGCGTCGGTCCTGGCAAAAATCGACGTCGAAATCCGGCATCGACACGCGGTCGGGATTGAGGAAGCGCTCGAACAGAAGGCCGAACCGGAGCGGGTCGAGATCGGTAATCTGAAGCGAATAGGCGACCAAAGAGCCGGCCCCGGACCCACGCCCCGGGCCCACCGGAATGTCGTGCGCCTTGGCCCATTTGATGAAATCCGACACGATCAGGAAGTAGCCGGGAAATTTCATGCGGCTGATGATCGAAATTTCGTAGGTAAGACGCTCCTGATACGTTTCGATGGAGAGTCCCGGCGCCGGGCCATGTTTGTCGAGCCGCGCGGCGAGCCCCTCGCGCGCCTGGCGCTCGAGTTCGGCAGCCTCGGCCTCCAACGGGTCGATGCCGGCCTCGGTGCCGCTGGTAAAGCGCGGCAGAATTGGTTTCACAGTCCGCACCCGATAGGCGCAGCGCCGAGCAATCTCCACCGTATTGTCGACCGCTTCCGGCAGATCGGCGAACAGGGACCGCATTTCCCCGCGGGTCTTGAAGCGGTGCTCCGGCGTCAGACGGCGGCGCTCGCCCTCGGACACCATGCGTCCTTCGGCGATGCAGATCAGCGCGTCGTGGGCGTCATAGTCGGACTGCGCCGCGAAGAACGGCTCGTTGGTGGCGACGATGGGGAGGCCGCGCGCATAGGCCAAGTCGAGCAATTGGGCCTCGACCAGACGTTCCGGGACGGTGCCGTGACGCTGGATCTCGAGATAGAGGCGGTCGCCGAACATCCCGGCCAGCCGATCGAGCCGCTGCGCCGCGACCTCCGCATGGCCGGTTGAGAGCACCCGGTCGAGGGGCCCCGCCGGTCCGCCGGATAGAGCAATCAGCCCCTCGTTCGCCTCCGCCAGCCAATCGAGGGCGATGCGCGGCTCCTCGTCGCTGGGGGTCTCGATGAAGGAGCGGGAGACCAGGGTCATCAGATTGCGCCAGCCGGCCTCACGGGCCGCGAGCAGGACGAGGCGCGGCTTGCGCACCAGCACGGGCGTCCGCTGATTGGTCGGCTCGGGCAGATCGAGTGCCACCGCGCAGCCGATGATCGGCTGGATTCCGGCCCCCGCCATCTTCTCGCTGAATTCCAGCGCCCCGAACAGATTTCCCGTGTCGGTCAGAGCCAGCGCAGGCTGCGCGTCCGCCTTCGCGAGATCGGCGAGCTTACCGAACGACAGCGCCCCCTCCAGCAGCGAATAGGAGGAGTGGACGTGCAGATGGACGAAGCCAGGATCGGGCATGAGGCTCACGCAAAGGCCGAGTCGCGCGCCGAGTTTAGAGCGCCTTCGGCACGGACGGAAACGGCCACCCGGTCCGCCGGCAGCCGTAGGATTGAACGATGCCGCGCTTCACCAGAAGCGCAAGCCTCACGGCATCAAGGCGATCTGTTCGAGCCCCATCGTCTCGGGGAAGCCGAGCACCAGATTCATGTTCTGAACCGCCTGCCCGGATGCGCCCTTCACCAGATTGTCGGTGGTGGAAACGAGGATCGCGCGGCCCGAAACGCGATCGGCGACCACGCCCATCATGACCATGTTGGAGCCGCGCACATGGCGCGACTGCGGCACCTGGCCGAACGGCAGCACATGCACGAAAGGCTCGCCCCGATAATAGTCCGCCAGCAGCCGGTGCAGATCCTCCGGCTTCGCGCCCGCGGTGCGGACATAAAGCGTCGCATAGATGCCGCGGTTCATCGGCACCAGATGCGGCACGAAGACCGGCGCGACGGGCCGGCCGGCAGCCTTGGAATATTCCTGGTCGAGTTCGCCCATATGGCGGTGCGAGCCGACGGAATAAGCATGGATCCCCTCGGACACCTCCGAGAACAGCATCGCCTCCTTGGCGCTGCGCCCCGCCCCCGACATTCCCGTTTTGCTGTCGATGACGATCGTGTCCGGATCGATCGCGCCGGCCTCGAGCAGAGGTACGACGGGCAGGATCGCGGTCGTGGTATGGCAGCCGGGATTGGCGACGAGCCGCGCCTTGCGAATCGCGTCGCGGTAGATTTCGACGAGGCCGAACGCCGCCTCTTTCTGCAGGTCGAGGGCGGCATGGGGATGGCCATACCATTTCTCGTACATGCCGGGGTCGTGAAGGCGGAAGTCGGCGGAAAGGTCGACCACCTTCACCTTCGGCGCCTTGTCGAACACCGTTTTGATGACGTCCTGCGTCGTGGCATGCGGCAGCGCGCAGAAGACGAGATCCACGCCGGAGAAATCCACTTCCTCGATCGTCACGAGGCGCGGCAGTGAGAACGGCGCGAATTGCGGGAACACGTCGGCCATAGCCTGGCCGGCTTTGCGATCGGCGGTCAACGCCACCAGTTCGGCACCGGGATGGCGCAGGAGAAGGCGCACCAGTTCGGAGCCGGTATAGCCCGAGGCGCCCAGGACCGCGATCCTCGCCTTCGATCCGTCCGCCATGGAAGCGCTCCCCGTCAAGGTTCGGATGGTGGTGCCGCAGCGCGCGGCATGAGCCTTGGCTCTCTACCCCATATTCCACCCGGGGCGAAAGACGCGGCAGCGCGGAACTGGTGCGCGTTTCCGGTCCGTTCCGCTCGCTTCGGCATCCTGACATGATATGGGAAGACGATTCGCGCCGCCGCCCGAAAGGACCCGATGTCCGATTCCGACGATCTGTTCGCTCCCAATCCCAGCCGCCCGACGCCGGCCCGCAGCCGCGCGCCCACGGTCCCGACCATGGCGAGCGATTATACCGCCGCGCATATCGAGGTGCTGGAAGGACTGGAGCCGGTGCGCCGCCGCCCAGGAATGTATATTGGCGGCACCGACGCGAAGGCACTCCATCATCTGTTTGCCGAAGTGATCGACAATTCGATGGACGAGGCGGTCGCCGGGCACGCCAGCTTCATCGAGGTGCATCTGGGCACCGACGGCTTCCTGACGGTGACCGATAACGGGCGCGGAATCCCGGTCGAGCGGCATCCGAAATTTCCCAAGAAATCGACCGTCGAAGTCATCATGACCACGCTGCATGCGGGCGGGAAGTTCGACAGCAAGGTCTACGAGACCTCGGGCGGCCTGCACGGCGTCGGCGTTTCGGTGGTGAATGCGCTGTCCGACCACCTGGAGGTCGAGGTTGCACGCAACCAGACGCTCTATCGTCAGAGCTTCTCCAAAGGAAATCCGATTGGAGCCCTCGCCGAAGTCGGCCGGGCGCCGAACCGGCGCGGCACGCGGATCCGCTTCCACCCGGATCCGGAGATCTTCGGCGCCAGCGCCCGCTTCGAACCGGCGCGCGTCTTCCGCATGGCCCGCTCCAAGGCCTATCTGTTCGGCGGTGTCGAGATCCGCTGGAGCTGCGATCCGGCGCTCCTCGCCGGCGTGTCCGGCGTGCCGGAGAAAATGACCTTCCGCTTTCCCGGCGGATTGCGCGACTATCTCGCCGCCGACCTCGAGGGCCAAACCCTGGTGCATGGCGAGATCTTCGCGGGACGGATCCAGAAGACCGGTGGCCATGGCTCGGTGGAATGGGCCGTCGCCTGGGTCGCCGATGGGGACGGCGGTATTTCCTCCTATTGCAACACCATCCCGACCCCGGACGGCGGCACCCACGAGAATGGGCTGCGCCTCATGCTCCTGCGCGGGCTCAAGGATCATGCGGAGCGCACCGGCCAGGGCAAGCGCGCGGCGGTGTTGATCGGCGACGACGTTGCCACGGGCTGCGCGGCCATGCTCTCGGTGTTCGTGCGGGAGCCGGAATTCCAGGGCCAGACCAAAGACCGGCTCGCGACCGCTGAAGCCTCACGCATCGTCGAGCAGGCGCTGCGCGATCCTTTCGATCATTGGCTCGCCGCCAATCCCGTCCAGGCCATGCGCCTGCTCGATCATGTCGTCGAGCGCGCCGAAGAGCGGTTGCGACGCCGGCAGGAGAAGGAAATCTCCCGCAAGACGGCGGTGCGCAAGCTGCGCCTGCCGGGCAAACTCGCCGACTGCTCCAACACCGAAGCGGCGGGATCGGAACTGTTCATCGTCGAGGGCGACTCGGCCGGCGGCTCCGCCAAGCAGGCCCGCGATCGCAAGACCCAAGCCGTGCTGCCGCTGCGCGGCAAGATCCTCAACGTCGCCAATGCCGGCCGCGACAAGCTCGCCCAGAACCAGCAATTGTCGGACCTGATGCAGGCGCTCGGCTGCGGCGCCCTCTCGCACTATCGGGAAGCGGACCTGCGCTACGAGAAGGTGGTCATCATGACCGATGCGGACGTGGACGGCGCGCACATCGCCTCGCTCCTCGTCACCTTCTTCTACCGCCAAATGCCGAAGCTGATCGAAGAGGGTCACCTGTTCCTCGCCGTACCGCCGCTCTACCGCATCTCGCAGGGTCCCAAGACGATCTATGCCCGGGACGACGCCCATAAGGAGCGGCTCCTGAAGACCGAGTTCTCCGGCCGCGGCAAGGTCGAAATCGGCCGCTTCAAAGGCCTGGGCGAGATGATGCCGGCGCAATTGAAGGAAACCACGATGAGCCCGCGCACCCGCACCCTCCTCCGCGTGACCATCGAGGAAGCGGCGGCGGCGGCGACCGCCGATCTGGTTGAGCGGCTGATGGGCAATAAGCCGGAAGCGCGCTTCGCCTTCATCTCCGAGCGCGCCGCCTTCGCCGACGACGAGCTTCTGGACATCTGAACCCGGCGGGGGCTTTCCCGTCCGGGACGCGCCCGCGAAAACGAGAGGCGCGGCTCATGGATGACCAGACGGAGGTTCTGCGCTTTCTCGAGAGTGCCGAGGCCCATGGTCCAGGCATCACGGTGCGCCGCGTCGAAACCCATGCAGCCTTCGTCTTCCTCGCCGGAGCAAACGCCTACAAGGTGAAGCGCGCGGTTCGGTTTCCATTTCTCGATTTCTCCACACTGGACCTGCGGCAAAAGGCGTGCCTGAACGAGATCGCGGTCAATCGCGCCAATGCCCCAGATCTCTATCTTGGCGTCGTCCCGATCACGCGCCACGCGGGCCGGCTCGCGATCGGCGGAGACGGCGAGGTGGTGGAATGGGCGGTGCATCTGCGTCGCTTCGACGAGACGCAGACGCTCGACCGAATTGCCACCGCCGGACCTCTCGGCAAGTCCCTTCTCACGCGGCTCGCCGAGCGCATCCTGGAGGCGCACGCCCGCGCACCCGTAACAACGGAGCCGGCAGCGGTCGACACTTTCCTCATCCAGGCATCGGATACGCTGCGTGCGATTTCGGAGGGCGCCGCCATTTTTCCGCGGGAGGCAGCGTTTCACTTCCAAACCGAGATGGAAACCCGACTTGCAGCCCTTCGACCCCTTCTTCTCGCGCGTTGCGCCACCGGCGAGGTGCGCCGCTGCCACGGCGATCTGCATCTGCGCAACATCGCGCTGATCGCGGGAGAACCGGTGCTCTTCGACGCGATCGAGTTCGACGACACGATTGCAACCTGTGACGTGCTCTACGATCTGGGCTTCCTTTTGATGGATCTCTGTCATCGTGGCCTCGCGGGCGACGCAAACAGGCTATTGAACCGTTATGTGTGGGGGGCCGCGGAGCCTGCGGTGCTGGTCGAAGGGCTGCGCGCGCTGCCGGTCTTCATGGCGCTGCGGGCGGCGGTGCGCACCAAAGTGGCGCTCGATCTGGCTGGGCTTTCCAGTGGCCATGCGGCGGTGCAGGACGAGGCCCGCGACGAAGCGCGCGCCTATCTCGACCTCGCTTCGACGCTGATCTCCCCTGCCCCCGCGCGGCTTCTGGTCGCGGTCGGCGGTCTCTCGGGCACCGGAAAAAGTACGCTCGCCGAAAGCCTCTGTCCGGATCTCGCGCCTCGTCCGGGGGCAATCCATTTGCGCACCGACGTGGAGCGCAAACGCATGCTCGGCTGCACGCTGAGCAACCGCTTGCCGCCCGCGGCCTATGGTTCCGACATCACCGAACGCGTTTATGCCCAGGTGCGGGACCTCTCCGCCCGCACTCTGTCGGCGGGATTCAGCGCGGTGGTCGATGCGGTCCATGCCTCCCCCGAGGAGCGCACCGCGATCGAAGACGTTGCCCGGACCGCCGGGGCGCAATTCTTGGGCCTCTGGCTGGAGGGCGCTCCGGAGGTGCTGCGCCAGCGCGTGGCAGAACGGCGCGCGGATGCCTCGGACGCGACGGTCGAGGTCGTCGACCGGCAGCTCGGCTACGAGATCGGCCCGCTCGGCTGGCATCGGCTCGACGCCACCCAGCCTGTCGCTGAAACCTGCGCGCGTGCACTGCAGCTGATCTCCGACTTAATGACCGGCAAAGGGGCAATGTGAGACGTATGCGTCGGATTGACTCCCGCTGCAGCCAAGATTGAAATCTCGCGCATTCTGGCGGTCGGCGGCCGAAGGCCGCCTTTGTCCGAGCGCGCTTCCAATCCAACGGAATCGCAGTTTTATCGGAAAGTCATTCTCATGAGGGTCTTAGATAAGAGGCAGTGTGCGGAGATCGGACGAACTGCCGGGCGAAATGTGCAGAAACTGACGGATTATCGATGACCGATCATCCAAATTCATCCGCTGATGACGGTGCGGTCGCGAGCCCCGACGGAAGCGCAGCGATCGAAAAACGGCCGTGGACACCACCGACGGCAACCGCGATCCGCCTCGTGTCGGACACGAATGGGGCACCGACCGGAACCACCTACGACACCGGAGACCGCACGTCCTGACCGCACGACAGGCATAGGGCCCTGTGCAGGAAACCGGGTTGAGCGGCTCAACAAGCCGCATCGCGATCCAGACTGGGTTAGGATCCTCCCAAATAAGGGAGGCATTCATGACCAAAACGATCCTCATCACGGGCGGCAGCCGCGGAATCGGTCGGGCGACGGTCCGGAAGGCCGCAGCGAAGGGCTGGTCCGTCGCCCTGTCCTACGTGCGCGACGCCGATGCGGCAAATCAAGCGGTGGCGGAAGCAGAGGCGGCGGGCGTCCGCGCGCGGGCGATGCAGGGCGACGTGGCCCGCGAGGAAGACGTGCTACGGATGTTCGACGACGCCGAGCGCGCGCTCGGACCGCTCGATGGCGTGGTGGTGAATTCCGGCATCGTCGCGCCGGGATCGAAGCTTGCGGACATGGACGCGGCGCGGCTGCGCCGGATGTTCGACGTCAATGTTCTGGGCGCCCTCCTCTGCGCCCGGGAGGCGGCCCGGCGGCTCAAATCGGGCGGATCGATCGTGATCGTCTCGTCGATCGCCGCCAAGCTCGGTGCGCCGTTCGAATATGTCGACTATGCCGCATCCAAAGGCGCGCTCGATACGCTGACGATCGGCCTGTCGAAGGAACTCGGGCCGGAGGGGATCCGCGTCAATGCGGTGCGTCCCGGTCTGATCGAGACCGAGATCCACGCCTCCGGCGGCAGGCCCGACCGGGCGCAGGTGCTCGGCGCGACCACGCCTATGGGGCGCGCGGGGAGCGCGGAGGAAGTCGCCGAGACGATCGTGTGGCTGCTCGGCGACGCCTCGTCTTATGTGACCGGCAGCCTTGTCGATGTGGCCGGCGGGCGGTGACGCACCGCCGTTCTCTGGGAGGCGCGGACCACCCGAGGGGCTGGGGACGCTCCCCGCCCCTCGTGCCATTTCACTTGATAGTTTCGGCAGCCGCCTTCACGAAGCGCGGATCGAAGGTCTTGGCAAGGTCGATCTTGGCGGCTTTCAGCTCGGGATCGAACTCGACCAGCATATCCAAGGCGGTCTTCATGCCGCTTTCCGGAATCAGTCCGGTGAGGGAATAGATCGGCTTCGAATTCTTTACGGCGGCGAGATAGAGGGTCTTGTCGCCGAGCAGATATTCCTGTGGCACGACCTGCGCGATATCCTCCGGGGTCGCCGTCTTCAGCCAGATGAGCGCCTTGTACAGGGCGTTGGTCAGCTTCTGCGTGGTGACGGGGTTCTCGGTGACGAAATCGCGCTTCAAGTATAGGACGGCCGCCGGGTTTGTGCCGCCGAAGATCGCCTTGTTGCCTTCTTCGGTGCGGCTGTCCGCCAGCACCACCACGTCGCCGTCGCTCTCGAGCTTGGTGATGACCGGATCGAGGTTCGACATGGCGTCGATTTCTCCGCGCTTCATCTGAGCGACGGCGGAGGCCCCGCCGCCGACCCCGACGAAGGACACGTCCTCCGGCTTCAGGCCGTTCTTGGCGAGCAGGAAATTGACGAAGAAATTGGTCGAGGAGCCGGGGGCGGTGACGCCGATCTTGGCCCCTTTGAGATCCTTCACCGCCTTGTAGGCGTCGGCGCGGTCCTTCCGCACCACCAGAACGATGCCGGGATAGCGGCCGAGCTCGATGGTTGAGACGATGTCCTGGCCCTTTGCCTGCATACGGATCGTATGCTCATAGGCCCCGGTGACGACATCCACCGACCCGCCAATCAACGCCTGGAGCGATTTCGCACCGCCGCCGAAATCGTTGATCGTGACGGCGAGGCCCTCTTCTTTGAAGTAGCCTTTGCGTTCGGCGATCGTCAGCGGCAGGTAATAGAGCAGCGACTTGCCGCCCACGCCCAGCGTCACATTTGGCTTTTCGATTTTCTGAGCCGCCGCGGAACCGGCGCTCAGCACGGCAGCGACCGCGATCAGAACGGCCTTTGCAAACATCTTCATGGGGCTTCCTCCATCTTGATCTGTTGTTGTTCGCCGATCAGGTTTGGCTCGACGCGCTGGTCGGCCGCCAAACCATCAGGCGGTTTTCGATCGCGGTCACGCAGGTGTCGATGATGATCACGAAAATCGCGAGCACCAACATGCCGGAAAACACACCGGTCACGTCGAACACGCCTTCCGCCTGGTGGATCCGATAGCCGAGGCCGGCAGCCGAGCCGAGATATTCTCCGACCACCGCCCCGACCAACGCAAACCCGACCGCGGTATGCAGCGAGGAGAACATCCAGGAGAGCGCGGAAGGCCAATAGACGTGGCGCATCAATTGGCGCTCACTCATTCCCAACATGCGGGCATTTGCCAGCACGGTCGGGCTCACCTCCTTCACACCCTGATAGACGTTGAAGAAGACGATGAAGAACACCAGGGTCACGCCGAGCGCCACCTTCGACCAGATGCCGAGGCCGAGCCACAGCGCAAAGATCGGTGCGAGGACCACCCGGGGCAAGGCGTTCGCCATCTTCACATAAGGATCGAACACCGCCGCCACCACATGCTGGCGGGCGAACCAGAAGCCAATCAGCACGCCGCCGGCTGCACCGATCACGAAAGCGAGCAGCGTCTCGAGCAGCGTGATGCCGAGGTGAAACCAGATCACCCCCGTCGCAAAATCGCGCCAGGTCCGCTCGAACACCGCGAACGGCGTCGAGAAGAAGAATGGGTCGAGAAAGAAGAACGCCTTTTGGGAGAGGAAGCCGGCCGGCACCTTCACGGTGGAGCCGACATGCCAAAGGGCGATCAGCACCACTGCGACCAGGATTTGGAAGAAGAGGAGTCGTGCGCGCTTCATGCCGCGCCCTCGGTCTGGCGGTAGCCCTTGATCACCTCGTCGCGCAAAGCCGACCAGATCTCCCGATGGAGGGCATGGAAAGCGGGGTCCAGGCGCACTTCCGAAATGTCGCGCGGCCGGGGCAGATCCACCCGCCAGGCGCCGATGATGCGGGCGGCCGGCCCTGCCCCCATGATGACCACCCGGTCGGCGAGGGCGATGGCCTCTTCCAGATCGTGGGTCACGAACAGAACCGCCTTCCGGTCGGCGTTCCAAAGGTCCAGCAGAAGATTGCCCATGATCTGCCGGGTCTGGGCGTCAAGCGGCCCGAACGGTTCGTCCATGAGCAGGATCTTGGGATCGCGGATGAGCACCTGCGCCAACCCGACGCGCTTGCGCTGTCCACCGGAGAGCTGGTGCGGATAACGCGCGGCGAAAGCGGTGAGGCCGACCCGCGCGAGCCAGTCGCGCGCCCGGCCCCGCGCCTCCTCAGCGGTCGCGCCCGCGACTTCCGGCCCGATCGCGACATTCTCGAGCGCGGTTTTCCACGGGAAGAGAGCTTCAGCCTGAAATAAGTAGCCCGCGCGCCGGTTCAGTCCGACCAGGGGCTCCCCGAAAATGGCGACCGAGCCGGCACTCGGCGCGATGAGACCGGCGGTGGCATTGAGAAGGGTCGACTTGCCGCAACCGGTCGGCCCGACGATCGCAACAAACTCGCCATCTGCGACGCTCAAGTCGACCCGGTCGACCGCGGTGAAACCGTCGCGGTCCTGTCCGGAAAAGGTGATACGCATGTCGGTCAGCGCAACCGCGCAATGACGTGACCCGATCCTGATGGGGACCGGCGCGGTGCCGCTGTCCATCTGCCCTCCCTTGAGCCTTTCCGGCTCTTACGGGGAAGAGGTTAGCCGTGTCGGGCAAACGCGCAAGAGGCGAAGTCTGTCCTGTCCCGCGCCACACGCAGATCGAGATACCGAACATCCAAGGGGTAGAAGCAATGACGAAAGTTCTGCTTGCGAACCACCAGTCGGTCGGACACAACAAGTTTGTTCTTGGATCCACTCGAGAGAGACAAGGGTGACTTGCGTGGCTTCAGGGCGACCTCCTCAACCGGCTTCGGCGCATGCGCGCGGGGCCGGTCCGCTTCGCGGGGCCCCCACGGAAAATGGTCTGAGCGTGGTCATAAGCCTGACCGCATCGGCACAAAACCATGTCGTCAAACATGGATTGAGACCGCGCCTGTCCATCCTCATGGAGCGTGCGGCGCATTTCGAAGGGGTGATGCGGGTCGGTGATCGGGTGGGTCTGTCGGACGTGCCGACGCTCGATCTTTACGTCATGCGGCGACGGTTCTCCGTCGACACGCGTGAGAGCGCGCTTGAGATCGTGCTCGATGTGATGCCGGCCTTCTGAGAATTCCGTCTGCGCGGCCCAGCGACGGCCGCGCTCCAGGTCTCGCCCGGAGCGCGGAAGAATCATCGCTCAGCGGCGGCGAAAGTTCTGCTGGCGGCGCGCACCCGGCGGAGGCATGGAGCCTTCCGCTTTGTGGCGGAAATTGATCCGGCCCCGGTCGAGGTCGTACGGCGACATCTCGACCACGACGCGGTCGCCCTCGATGGTGCGGATGCGGTTCTTCTTCATCTTTCCGGCGGCATAAGCCAGAATTTGATGATCATTGTCGAGCCGCACGCGGAAATTGCCGTCCGGCAGCACTTCCGTCACCGTCCCTTCGAACTCCAGCAGTTCTTCTTTCGCCATATATACGTCTCCAGCTACCCAAATTCACCGCGGACGACGGACGCGCGCATCCGGCTGTCCGCCGCGTGCGGGTGCAGTCCTCATGAAACCGACGGCGCCGATATCGGCGCCGGACGCGGATGCAGCCATCCCGCCGCCGCGCACATCCTGTTGACGCGGAGCGCCCCGCCCCTCACCCGATCGGCCGGCTTTGGCGCCGGCGGAGTTGGATTCGTTGCGCGTGGACGCGCGGCCATCCTTCGGCTTGCGCGCGTCATGCGGGCGGCTCTCGCGCCCTTCATGGCCGCGCCCATCCTGGGCGCGCCCGTCGCGCGAACGACCGGGCTGATTGGAGCGGCCACCTTCCGGACGGCGCGCAGGGCGTGCCGGCTCAGAGCGGCCCTGCGGATCGGCCGGCAGCGGCGCGGGGGCCGCCTGCGCCTGGGCGCGTCGGTCGATCAGCGGAAGCTGCATGCGGATCAGCCGCTCGATCGCCTTGAGAAAGGCCCGCTCCTCGCTGTCGCAGAACGAGATCGCAATGCCCTCGCGGCCGGCCCGCGCCGTGCGGCCGATGCGATGCACATACGATTCCGCAACATTCGGCAGATCGAAATTGAACACGTGACTGACACCGGTCACGTCGATGCCGCGGGCGGCGATATCGGTCGCAACCAAGGTTCTGACCGTGCCGTCGCGGAACGCCGCGAGCACGCGGTCGCGCTGATTTTGCGACTTGTTGCCGTGGATCGCCTCGGCCGAGAGGCCGGCCTTTTCCAAAGCGCGCACGACCTTATCCGCGCCATGCTTGGTGCGGGTGAAGACCAGTGCACGGTCGATCGGCTCGGCCGCGAGCAGTTCGGCGAGCAGCGCCGGCTTGCTCTGCTTGTCCACCAGCATGACGCGCTGCTCCACCTTGTCGGCCGTCTTGGCGACCGGGGTGACAGCGACAGTGACCGGATTGTGCAGCATGGAGCCGGCGAGTTCGGCGATCGCCGAGGGCATGGTCGCCGAGAAGAACAGACTGTGGCGCTTGGCGGGCAAGCGGCGGACGATGGCGCGAATGGCATGGACGAAGCCCATGTCCAGCATCTGATCGGCCTCGTCGAGCACGAACACGCTCACCTGGTCGAGCTTCAGCGCGTTGTTCTCGACGAGATCCATAAGCCGGCCGGGGGTGGCGACGAGCACATCGACACCAGGAGCCAAAGCGCGGATCTGCCGGCCCATCGGCACGCCACCGATGGCGAGCGCCACGGAGAGGCGCAGATGGCGGCCGAACCTGGTGAAATTCTCCTGGATCTGGCCGGACAATTCGCGGGTTGGGGAGAGGATCAGGACCTTTGCCGTCTTCGGCAGAGGACGGGCGGGATGGCGCGCCAGACGGTCGAGGATGGGAAGCGCGAAGGCGGCAGTCTTGCCGGTTCCGGTCTGGGCGATGCCGATGAGGTCGCGGCCGGAGAGAACGTGAGGGATCGCCTCGGCCTGGATCGGCGTCGGCGTGATATGGCGCTCTTCGGTGAGGGCGCGGACGATAGGCTCGGCGAGGCCGAGTTCCGAAAATGAGATCAAGCTCTGTCTTTCATGCGGCGAACATCGTCAGCGCGCTCATCATTTGGCGCACCGCGCATTCGCGAGGGATATGACACCCCGCGTGGCCTGGGCTGTCGCACGTCTAAAGATATCGGGCAAAGGCGTCGGAACAGCCTGATGGCGCTCCTGCGCGTCCGCTACGCGGCCCGAGAGCAATCCGCTCCGCCTCTGGTGGGCACCGCGGTCTGCTGCGAGCCGTCATATGGCCTAAATCGACGGCATTTTCAAGACATCTGCGTGATCGGCTCAAACAAGTCGGTCACGGGACCGTGCCATCATGCCGCGCCGGACGCCTGTTCGACCCCTTGTCGCGATTTCGGATTTCGGACATCACCCAAGGGGAGGTTCCATGTTCGACGCCAATTCCCTCGTTGCCGCCACCACGGATTTCGTCCGGGCCAACCAATCCTGGGCGCCGGTCCTGGTGTTCCTTCTGGCGTTCGGGGAATCGATCTCTCTCGTATCCTTCTTCATTCCGGCGACGGTCCTTTTGCTCGCCATCGGCGCCCTGGCCGAGGCGAGCGGCCTTCCGCTGGCGCCGATCTGGCTCGCCGCGACCATGGGAGCGATCCTGGGCGACACGCTCTCCTACTGGATCGGCTTTCGTTACAAGGATCAGGCGCGCGGCTTCTGGCCCCTGTCCCGACACCCGGATCTGGTGGCGCGGGCGGAATCCTTCTTTCACCGTTTCGGCGTTTGGAGCGTTGCGATCGGCCGTTTTTTTGGCCCGATCCGCGCTGTCGTGCCCCTTATCGCCGGGATCCTGGCCATGCGGCAGATCCCGTTCCAGGTTGCGAACATCCTCTCAGCCGCCCTCTGGGCTTTCGCAATGCTGGCCCCGGGCGCGGCCGTTCTGAAGATGTTCGGATAGCATTCCAACGGGGGACCTGCCCCGGCAGAACTGGTCTCCGGCAAAATTGGAACCCGAGACCTTGCCCTCGTGTTGGCTCTGCAACCGCGTCCGGACCCGGCGCCACAGAACACACGGAGGCAGCCTGCATGAAACCCGCATCCGCTTTGCTCATTGGTATCGCCTTTGGTGTGGTCATCGCCGGCCCCGCCTTTTCGCAGGCCGGCAACGATCCCCGGCCGCCGACCGCACCCGGCCCTGCTCTGCCCGAGCCGGCGCCCGGCGAAACCTTGAGCGACCAGTTGGAGCGGCACGAAGGCGTGATTCCGCCCGCGCGCAATCTCGACCCCGAACTCTCCCACCCCGCGCCGGCGACCGGGACGATGCCCGTTATCCCGCCCCCAGGCTCGCCGGGCGGCGACCCGACGATCCAGCCAAAATAGCCATGAAGGTCCTCCCGCGACGTGGGGCGGCCAAGCGTTGTCTCGGGGATTGCGGCGATAGGCGGCGCTCGCTATAAATCGGCTTCTTCCTCGGCGGTTCCCTGCATGAATTGCCGCTTCGGTCGGGTCCTCCAGGTTCGTCGATGCTGCACTATTTGACGACCGCCGTGCGAGCGAACCTGCAGTCTCTCATCGATTCTCTTCCACGTTTCTCCCTGAGAGACAACGTCTTCTTCCTACTTCTCTTGCTTTGCGCCGCGGCAACGGTCGGATTGTGCGTGGTCGTCTATAAAAACATGCCGCACATGGGGTTCGTCAGCGAACTGACGGTGGGCGGCGCGGTTTATCACGATGCAAACAAGGCGCGGGACCTTTGGATCGCGCCCGTCGCGATCGTGCTTCAGATCGCAGCCGCTTTGGTGGCGCTCGGCTGGGCACGACGCCTCTCATCCGTGCCGCGCTTCGATACCTTCGCAGAGTATGCTCCATCGCACGCCGTCCTTGTCGCCGTCCTCGTTCTTCTCCTCTCACTCGCCGCGATTGCGGGTGATCTGGTCCCGCTCGCCATCCTGATTCTGCTCGGCCTGGGCGTCGTCCTGCTCCGCGCGGGGTTCGGCATCGCCTGGACCGCGCCGTTCGGTCTGGTCTTCAGCCTCTCCGCCTTGTTTGCCTGGGGCTGCAATCAGTTCGGCATTCTCGACGTCCGCCTTCTCTTGTCCGCCGCCTATCTTCCCTTGTGTCTCGCAGCTTTGGTGCTGCGAGGTCGCACCCGCCTGCTGAGGGCGGCCTACGGCCTCACCGGCCTGGCACTGGCGGGCGCGACGGCCCGCGCCGCGCCGGTTCTCTGGATGCCGACCTCGGCGTATGCGGGACCGACCGTCATCGACGCTGTGATCTGGATCGCCGCGGCCGGTGTCGCGGTGCAGACCCTGATGTTCCTGCGCTCCCCCGCAGGCAAGAGCTTCTCCCGCACACCTGCCTTTCCTCTGGCGGCCGCCTTTCTCCTCCTCGCGGTCTTCCGGCAGAGCCCATTCGGTCTGCCGTTCGACGATTACCATTACGGGGAACGGCTCCTGGCGGCCCGCGCCCTGTGGGAGGGCCGTCTGTTCGAGACCTTCTTCTCGCCCCACGGCTTCAGCGACGCCCTGGGCGGTCTCGGCGCCCTGCTGATCGGCGACCGCAGCGCGATCGGCGTCGCGATCGGCAAGATCTATGCGGATGTCTTCATCCTGCTGATCCTCGCCTGGCAGATGGTGCGCCAGCTCGGGCCAGCGCCCGCCATCCTCCTCCTCGTTGCCCTGCAGCCCAACCTTATATTCCCGGTGCCACTGGTCGTGCTGATGATCGTCGCGATCCTGCGGAGCGCCACGCCGAGGAACGATTACGCAGCCGGCGCAGCGATAGCCCTCGCCGCCGCCACCACGATCTTTCTCCTCAACGGGATCGGGGTCGCTATTGCCGTCCCGAGCGCCCTCGCCGCCTTGTTCCTGTTTCGCGACGGGACCCGGCGTGGCCTGGTCCGCGCCTGCTGCGCCGGGGCGATCTGCGCACTGGCCCTCTTCGCGGCGTTTCCGCGTGCTTTTCTCGGCGAGATCGCTTTCCTGGCGACCTCTGCCCGGACCAATGCAGTTCTTTACGGCAATAATTTCGTTGTCCGCGCATCCGACTTGGCTAGCCTCGTCGAGATCGGCACAGCGCTGATGTTCCTGCTGACGCCGATGCTCGCCTTCGCGCTGCTGGTCCGTCCGGGGCAGAGTCGCGGCCACTCCTGGACCTGGATCGGGCTGGCTGTGCTTCCGGTGGTCGCACTGGTGCTGCTGCTCGCGCCCTATGCCCTGGGCCGGCTCGATGTGAGCCTACCACGCGCCAGCTTTGCGACGGCGGTGACCCTCGTCTTTCTCGCATTCTGGATCACGGCACCCCAGATCCGGGACCGTTTCCTCTCACCCGGGGCGCCTCGGACCGGCTTCGTCCAGGCCGGAATCGCCGCGCTCCTTCTCGTTACCGCCCTGCCGACCTTCCTGCATGTGTGGGCGTCCGTGCCACTCATGCCGCCCCCGGCCCCCCTCGGCGCCTTGCCGCCCGCCCCGCTCCCCGCCATGGGCATGGCGCAGGCCGATCGCGCGCACCTCGATCTGATCGCCTCGGTGAAGCGCACGACCGACGCACTCCTGCGGCCGGATGAGACTTATCTCGACCTCACAAACCGCAACGCGCTCTATTTCTATCTCGACCGCGCGATCCCGGTGCCGATCTCCGGCGCCTACAACGCTGCGCCCCGGGCATTTCAGGAGCTCAATCTCGCGTATCTCGCCGCGAACCCGCCACCGCTCGCGCTGGTGGGCGCGGAGAATTTCGAGCATGACGGCTACACCCTCCCGCTGCGCTCTTTCCTGCTCTACCGAGACCTCTTGGAACGCTATCGGCCCTTTCTGGCCGGGTCGATCCTCTACGGCATCCGCAGCGATCAAACGGACCGGCTGACTGCCCTGCCCGCCGCGGCGCGCCGCCCCGTGACGAGCGTCACTTGCCACAGTGGCACGGCCATTGCCGGCGACACGACGTGGTCGCTCCGGGTGCAAGAGCCCCTCGCCGGTCGCCTCGTGCCGGGCGACTTCCTGAACTTTTACGATGGTGTCGCGCGGACCGTGGTCGCCGTCCACGGCGAAATGGTACGGCTGACGCCGCCACTACCTCCCGATGTGAGCGGGGCACGCCTGCCATTCAAGACAGAGGCGCCGGCGACCGGCCGGGACGATGCCGACCTTTGGGCGCAGGTCTTCAACGTATGCGATTTCGGGAGATTGCCTTCAGCCTGGGGGCGTTCGCTCGCCAAGCTGTCCGGCGCTGTCGGTGCGACGCGCTTCCCCCTGCCGCAGGCCGGGATGACGGACGCCACGCGCGCGGGGGACGGACGCTACAGGATTGTCGGGCGGCAGCCCGGGTTCCTCTATGACGTTCCGGCCGGGCTTAACCCGGCGCAAAACGGCCTGCTCGTTCTGGAGGTGCGCTGCGCCGTCAAGCGGCGTATGCCGCACATCGAAATTGCGTGGCGCGGCGCAGGACAAGGCTTTTCGGCCGAGCGGAGCGTTTGGTTTGCAGCCTCCTTTCCGGTCAATCTCGTCCCGCTCGATGCCGCGCCGCGCTGGTTCCTCGCCCCATCCATCGCGCAGATCCGGATCACGGTCGAGCCGCCGGCCGATTGCGGCGGGTTGATCCTCCGGGATGTCGCACTCACCGGGCGCCTCTGACGCGGGACCTCAAAACAAAGGCGGCGGCCCCGCCTGCTGCGTGCCGCCGCCCGTCATCATCCGCCGGGTCGCTGGGCGACCCCGCCGCTCAGTTCTTGGTCTTGTCCACCAGCGCCTTGGCCTTGATCCAGGGCATCATGGCGCGAAGCTTCTCGCCGACGTCTTCGATCTGATGCGCGTTGACGCGGGCACGGGTGGCCTTGAAGGAGGTCTGGTTGACCTTGTTCTCCAGCATCCAGTCACGGGTGAACTTGCCGCCCTGGATATCGGCCAGAACCCGCTTCATCTCCGCCTTGGTCTCGGGGGTGATGATGCGCGGGCCGGTGACATATTCGCCGAACTCGGCGGTGTTCGAGATCGAGTAGTTCATATTGGCGATGCCGCCCTCATAAATGAGGTCGACGATCAGCTTCACCTCGTGCAGGCACTCGAAATAAGCCATTTCGGGCGCGTAGCCCGCCTCGACCAGCGTCTCGAAGCCGGCGCGGATCAGTTCGACCAGGCCGCCGCAAAGCACGACCTGTTCGCCGAACAGATCGGTTTCACACTCTTCCTTGAACGTCGTCTCGATAATGCCTGCGCGGCCACCGCCGATGGCGCTCGCATAGGACAGACCGAGATCGTGCGCATTGCCCGAGGCGTCCTGGGCGATCGCGATCAAGGTCGGTACGCCGCCGCCGCGCTGATATTCCGAGCGCACGGTGTGACCGGGGCCCTTGGGCGCCACCATCAGGACGTCGAGATCGGGACGCGGCTCGATCAGATTGAAATGCACGTTGAGTCCATGGGCGAACAGCAGGGCCGCGCCGTTCTTCATGTTGTCGTGCAGGCTCTCGCGGTAGATGTCGCCCTGGAGTTCGTCCGGTGTCAGCATCATGACGACGTCGGCCCATTTGGCGGCCTCGGCGGCGCTCATCACCTTGAAGCCCTCGGCCTCGGCCTTCTTGGCGGTGGCGGAGCCAGGCCGCAGCGCGACCGCAACGTCCTTGATGCCGCTGTCGCGCAGGTTCAGCGCATGGGCATGACCCTGGCTGCCATAGCCGACGACAGCCACCTTCTTCCCCTTGATGAGGTTCAGGTCGGCGTCGCGATCGTAGTAAACGCGCATCATTCTCTCCTGTTGGGCGTCTCTTATAAAGCTGGGATCAGGTCAGGCTGGGATCAGGCCGCGTGATCGCAGCGAGCCACTTACATCGCTTCGGGGCCGCGGGAAATGGCGACGACGCCAGTGCGCGACACCTCCACCAAGCCGAGCGGCACCATGAGCACGGCAAATTGGTCGATCTTGTCGGATTTGCCGGTGATCTCGAACACGAAGCTCTCCGTCGTGGCGTCGATCACGCGCGCCCGGAACGCCTCGGCGAGCCGCAGCGCCTCGCTGCGCGCATCCCCGGTGCCACGCACCTTCACCATGGCGAGTTCGCGCTCGACCGAGGCGGCTTCGACGGTGAGGTCACGCACCCGGTGGATCGGCACGAGGCGGTCGAGCTGGTTTCGGATCTGCTCGATCACCATGGGCGTGCCGGTGGTGACGATGGTGATGCGGGAAAGATGACGCTCGTGGCTCACCTCGGAAACGGTGAGGCTGTCAATGTTGTAGCCGCGGCCGGAGAACAGGCCGATCACGCGGGCGAGCACGCCCGGCTCATTGTCCACCAGGATGGAGAGCGTGTGGCGTTCGATGCGTTCGGGGGGGTGCGACATGGGATGTCTCTGAGGATGGGGGACGACCGGCGGGAGGGGCCGGAAGGATCAAAAAGCGAAACAGGGCGAGTAACCGCGCCACCCGCCGCCCCCCTCCCGAGAGGTGGCGGGCGTGGGCGCGGTTCAGCTCACACCAGCATCTTGCCTTCGTCGGTGATGGCCTCGTCGAGGTCCACCGCCATGTCGCCGAGGATCATCTCGTTGTGTGCCCGTCCGGACGGGATCATCGGGAAGCAGTTTTCCTGCTGGTCGACGATGCAGTCGAAGATCACCGGCCGCTTGACCGCGATCATCTCGGCGATCGCCGCATCGAGGTCGCCGGGCTTGTCGCACCGCATTCCGACTCCGCCATAAGCCTCCGCCAGCTTCACGAAGTCCGGCAGCGCCTCCGAATAGGAGTGCGAATAGCGTCCGCCATGCAGCAATTCCTGCCACTGGCGCACCATCCCCATATAGCGGTTGTTCAGGATGAAGATCTTCACCGGCAGATCGAACTGAATGGCGGTGGACATCTCCTGCATGTTCATCAGGATCGATGCTTCGCCGGCAATGTCCACGCACAGAGCGTCGGGATGGGCGATCTGCGCGCCGATCGCCGCCGGCAGGCCGTAGCCCATGGTGCCGAGACCGCCCGACGTGAGCCAGCGGTTCGGCTCCTCGAAGCGGAAGAACTGGGCCGCCCACATCTGGTGCTGGCCGACCTCGGTGGAGATATAGACGTCCTTGTCGCAGGTCGCCGCATAGAGCCGCTCGATCGCGTATTGCGGCTTGATCACCGTATCGGACGCCCGATAGGCGAGGCAGTTGCGGGCGCGCCAGCGGTCGATCTGACGCCACCAGACGTCCATCGCCTCGCCATCGGTCGAACGGCCGCCCTCGCGCCAGCCGCGCACCATGGCCTCCAGCACATGGGCGCAATCGCCGATGATCGGCAGATCGACCTTCACATTCTTATTGATCGAGGACGGGTCGATATCGATGTGGATCTTTTTCGATTCCGGCGAAAAGGCATCGATGCGGCCGGTGATCCGATCGTCGAAGCGCGCGCCGATGCACACCATCAGATCGCAGCCGTGCATCGCCATGTTGGCTTCGTAGGTGCCGTGCATGCCCAGCATGCCGAGCCATTGCCGGCTCGCCGCCGGAAAGGCGCCGAGACCCATCAAGGTCGAGGTGACGGGCACGCCGGTCAGCCGCGCGAGGTCCCGCAGCGCGCTGCTCGCCTTCGGCCCGGCATTGATGACCCCGCCGCCGGTATAGAAGATCGGCCGCCGCGCGCGGGCGATCATGTCGAGCGCGGCCTCGATCCGGTCCGCGTCGCCGCGGAGCTTCGGCTTGTAGGTCTTGTGCTCGATATTTTCCGGACCGACATAGCTGCCGAGGGCGAATTGCACGTCCTTCGGAATGTCGACGACCACGGGCCCCGGCCGGCCGTTCTGCGCCACGTAGAACGCCTCGTGGAGGACGCGGGCGAGATCCTTCACGTCGCGCACGAGATAATTGTGCTTGGTGCACGGCCGGGTGATGCCGACCGTATCGCATTCCTGGAAGGCGTCGTTGCCGATCAGGTGGGTCGGCACCTGCCCCGTGATGCAGACCAGCGGGATGGAATCCATCAGCGCGTCGGTCAAGCCGGTGACGGCGTTGGTCGCGCCCGGCCCGGACGTGACCAGGACGACGCCGACCTTGCCGGACGAACGGGCATAGCCCTCGGCCGCGTGCACCGCCGCCTGCTCGTGCCGCACGAGGATGTGCTCGATGCTGTTCTGGTGGAACAGCGCGTCATAGATGGGCAGCACCGCGCCGCCCGGATAGCCGAACAGGTGCTCGACGCCCTGATCCGCTAGCGCCTGGATGACCATTTCGGCGCCGGTCATGTCCTTGCTCATCTCGTCTCTCCCTGGCGCCGCCTCCGCGCCGCAATCCGAACGTCTGTCTCCCCTCGGAAACGACGAAGGGGCCCGAAGGCCCCTCGTCGCACGCCACCATCTCTCGCAACCGGCTGTCAGCCTGTCCCGATGGTGGCGCTCCTAAGTACGATAATCGTAACGATCTTGCGCATGAAGCCACGCGTCCTTCCAAAAGTTGCGCAAACCTAGCTTCTGACGAAATCTCCGTCAAGGCAGCGGCGCGCGGATTTTTGATCCTCGAAATCCGCCCCGATATTGCCCTAACTTTGCGCTCTCTGTAAGGGAGAATAGAGGTTCAGAGGGAGGGCGGAACACGTCATGTCGAAGCAATTTCGCTTTCCGCGCGCAGTCACGTCTGCCGCAACCCTGCTCGTCATCGCGTCTGCACTGTTCGCTGCGGGTCCCGCCCGGGCCGACTGCCAGGCGGATTTCATCGCGATCCGCGAGGAAATGCAGACCAAGGGCAAGGCACTCGAAGCGGCCGGCAAGGCGAAGGCCTCGCCCCAGGAATTGTGCCCGCTGTTCCGCGCCTATACCGCGGCCGAGGGCAAGATGACCAAATATCTGATCGAAAATAAGGATTGGTGCCAGATCCCCGAAGAGGCGATCACCCAGGCCAAAGCGACCAATCAGAAGACCTTCGCGTTGCGCGACAAGGTGTGCGCCGCGGCCGCCGCTGGTGCGGCGGGCGGGGGCGCACGCCCGCCGCCACAGGGTTCGGTGTCGAGCGCTCTCGGCGTCACCACGGGCTATGCTCCCGGCCAGAGTTCCTCCGGCGGCGGGATCTTCGACACGCTGACCGGCAACGCTTTGAGAAATTGACGGTGGCGGCGTGACGTCCTGGCGCGATGGCGCGGTCGCGCCCGTCGCCGATGCGGGCGCGGGCAATTGGGTGGACCGGTATGCGCCGGCGCCTTTGCGGCCCTATTTGCGACTTGCCCGCGCGGACCGGCCGATCGGCAGCTGGCTGCTGCTTCTCCCCTGTTGGTGGTCGACAGCGCTTGCCGCCATCGCTGCGGGACAGACCTATCCCAACCCCTGGTTGCTGACGCTGTTTGCGGTTGGTGCGGTCGCCATGCGCGGCGCCGGCTGCACGTGGAACGACATTCTCGACCGCGACATTGACCGGCAGGTGGCCCGGACCCGCAATCGCCCATTGGCCAGCGGGCAGCTTGGCCTGAAGGCGGCCTTCGCCTTTCTCGCGTTCCAGCTTGCGGTCGGCGTCGCCGTCCTGCTCAGTCTTCCGCGCTTTGCCATCGTCACGGGAATCGCGTCGCTCGGCGTCGTGGCGATCTACCCGCTCATGAAGCGGATCACCTCGGTGCCGCAGGTGATCTTGGGCATCGCGTTTTCGTGGGGCGCGCTGATGGGCTGGGCGAGCGTGTTCCGCAGCATCGACGATCCCGCGCTGCTTCTGTTCGCCGGGTCGGTGTGCTGGGTCTTCGGCTACGACACCATCTATGCCCAACAGGACAAAGAGGATGACGCGCTGGTCGGCGTCGGCTCGACCGCGCTGCTGTTCGGGGCGCACAGCCGGCTCGCGATCGCGCTCGCTTATTGCGCCTGTGTCCTACTTTTCGGCTGCGCGCTGGCGTCGGCCGGAGCCGGCCTTCTCGCCGCGCTCGGCTTGATCGGCTTTGCCGTCCTTCTCTACCGGCAGGTCAAGCGGCTCGATATCGCGGACGGGACCCTTTGCCTCGTTCTGTTCAAGTCGAACCGCGACGCCGGACTGATCCTGTTCGCCGGCCTGTGCGCCGACGCCTTGCTTCAACGCGCCGTGAGCGCCGGGCTGATCTGACGCCGTCTCGCGCGCTTCAGAACACCAAAGACCGATGAACACAGGCGCCCGCCCAGGCCCCGTCCCCAACGGCAAGCGAGACCGAATGGGGAATGCGGGCCACGTCCCCGCAGGCGAAGACGCCGGGAATGCTGGTTTCCTTCCCGGCATCGGTGCGGATCTGAGTGCCGAACGGCGTTTCCTCCAACATGCAGCCGAGATTCTGCGCGATCGGCGTCGCCGGGGCGGTGCGGGTGGCCGTGAAGAGGCCGGAAAAGGCGAGAATCCGTCCGTCCGAAAGGCGGATGTCCGCCTCACCTTCGAGGGCGAGGATCGGCGTGTCTTCGATCGCCACCCCGCGCTCGGCGAGTGCCGTACGGGTAGCGACATCCGGCACAATCGCGCCATTCGTGAAAAAGGTCACATCGCCCCATTCCGGGATCAGCTGCGCCTGATGAAGAGAAATGGGACCCGTCGCGATCACGCCAATCCTGCCACGTTGGAGTTCGTAGCCGTGGCAGTAGGGGCAATGAAAGACGCTCCGGCCCCAGCGGTCCGCGATCCCCGGAATATCCGGCAAGGCATCGGCAAGGCCGGTCGCAAACAGGAGGCGGCGCGCCGCGACCGAGGGGCCTTCGGCAAGCGAAAGCGCGAACGCGTCCTTCTCGCCTTCGGCGCTTAACGCCATCCCCTCGGTCCAGGTCAGAGTCGGATAGCGCATGAGCTGCGCCCGCGCCGTGTGCGCAATGATCTCCGGCTCGACGCCATCCTGGCCGAGGAAGCCGTGCGAATGGGCCGCGAAACGATTGCGCGGCGCTCCGGCATCCACCACCAAGACGGACCGCCGGGCACGCAGCACCTGAAGGGCGGCCGCCATTCCTGCATAACTGCCACCGACGACGATCACGTCATAAGGCATCTCGGTCTCCTCGCTCATGGTCCTGCGCACGCCGTTCCGCATGCCGGCGTGCAAAATCGGCGGCGAGGTCGGCGAGCGTGATGCGCGCGAACCGTTCGAGCAGAAGAGCCTCGGCTTGCGCGAAAGCGTCGTCGAGCGCGGCGTTCACGGCCTCTTCGACCAGACAGCCTGGTGTTTCGTTGCGATTGCCGATGGCGAAGACGGCAGGTTCGCCGAGCACGTCATGCAACTCGCGCAAGGTGACGGCTGCGAGATCCGCGGTGATCCGCCAGCCGCCCGCGTGCCCGCGTGCCGAGGCGACGAGCCCAGCCGCGCGCAGCATTCCCATGGTGCGGCGAACCACCACCGGGTGGGTGGCCATGCATTTTGCCAGGGCTTCCGATGTCATCGGCGCTTGATGTTCCGCCAAATGCAGGAGCGCGTGGAGGACCGACGAGAGGCGGCTGTCTCTTTTCATGTAACTTCATTTATTACAAATTAGACCCAGCCTCAAGCGTGTCGGGCGTGCCGCGTGGGATCAGCGCTTGCCACCGGCCCCCCACCCTTTTATTGCGGTGCACATGACTGCGATCCCTCCCTTGACCCGGCTTGGTTCTGCCGACCTTGCGGCGCCGGTGGAGGTTGCTCGGCTTTTGGCGGAGACCGTCGCGGCAGCCGGGGCGATCGCGCTCGGGCTGTTCCGGTCGGACCTTCGCACCTGGAACAAGCAGAATGATTCCCCCGTCACCGAGGCCGACATCGCCGTCGACCGGTTCCTGCGCGCGGAACTCGGGGCCTTGGCGCCGGATTATGGATGGTTGTCCGAAGAGAGCATCGACGGCCCCGATCGATTGGCGCGCCAGCGCGTGTGGGTGGTGGACCCGATCGACGGGACCCGCGCTTATTTGGAGGGCCGTGCGGACTGGGCGGTTTCGGTCGCGTTGGTGGAAAGCGGCCGGCCGATCGTCGGCGTGCTGTTCGCTCCGGTGACCGGCGAAATGATGATCGCGGCGCGCGGTGCGGGCGCCACCCGTAACGCGAGCCCGATGGTGGCGTCCGCCAAACCGGGACTAGACCAGGCGGCCGTTTCCGGCCCCGGCTTCCTGCTCGATCGCCTGGCGGACGTCGGGCTGACCCGCATGCCGCGGGTGCGCTCCCTCGCCTTGCGGCTGGCACGCGTTGCGACCGCGGAGCTCGACGTGTCTCTGGCCTCGGCCAACAGCCATGACTGGGATATTGCCGCGGCGGATCTTCTGGTGCACGAAGCGGGCGGCGCCTTGACGGGTTACGATGGCGCGGTACCAGTCTACAATGCCTCTGTGCCCCGTCACGGACCCTTGGTTTGTGCCGGGCCTCACCTCCACGCGCCGATGCTCGCGCTCATCCGAGACGGCATCGGGGTCACCCGGTCCCTACCAAACGCGGATTACCGGCACCCATGACCACCTCATCGGAACCCAAACAGCTTTTGCACCTGGTCTTTGGCGGCGAGCTGAAGGAGCTGGGCGGCATCGAGTTCAAGGACCTCTCCAGCCTCGACATCGTCGGCATCTTTCCCGACTATGCGAGCGCCGCCGCGGCCTGGCGCGCCAAGGCGCAGCTGACGGTGGACAATGCCATGGTGCGCTACTTCGTCGTGCACATGCACCGGCTGCTCGACCCCGAGACCGGCCACGCCCATTGATGCCCGGCGCGGCGCTT
The DNA here is from genome assembly GCF_004346185.1 of Aquabacter spiritensis. Classification (GTDB taxonomy): domain Bacteria; phylum Pseudomonadota; class Alphaproteobacteria; order Rhizobiales; family Xanthobacteraceae; genus Aquabacter; species Aquabacter spiritensis. The sequence goes on from NZ_SMAI01000011.1 coordinate 107,789, forward strand.
TGCCGTCGCGCCGTCGCTTCTTTCCGATTCAAGGTGCGCCGGCGCCGGGGGGCGTGCTGCGCGACGAGCAAGGTTTCCTCCGAGTATGTGGCGTCGCGTCAGGACAAATCGTGCCTTCCAGCTGGCGGCAGGCAATCTGTTCGCCGGTTATTTCTCGCTTGTCGCGCATTCGACGCGCTTCGTGGTGGAACCGGAGGACATTTATGAGCGCATCGATTCGTGCCTTCCGGCCATCATCGCCTTCTGGCACGGTCAGCATTTCCTGACCCCCTTCATGATGAAGCCGCACCACAAGGCCAAGGTGCTGATCTCTCGCCATGCCGATGCGGAGATCAACGCGATCGCCGCCGAGCGGCTGGGCGTGGGCACGATCCGCGGCTCTGGTGCGACGTCCCCGCGGGACTTCCACCGCAAGGGTGGCGTATCCGCCACCTATGCCATGCTCGACACGCTCGCCGAAGGCATCAACGTGGCGATGACGGCGGACGTACCAAAAATCTCCCGGCGCGCCGGCCTCGGCGTGGTGACGATTGCGCGCCATTCCGGACGCCCTATCCTGCCTGTCGCCATGGCCACGCGAAACCGCATCCTCCTCAAGAGCTGGGACCGCGCCAGTCTTCACCTGCCGTTCGGCCGGGGGGCCGCGGTGGCGGGTGAGCCGATCTGGGTCGCGAAAGACGTGGACGAGGCCGGGCTTCAGGCTGCGCGTCTGTTGGTGCAACAGCGGCTGGAGGCCGCGAGCGCGCGGGCGGAAGCCCTTCTGGGCCGGGACGGTCCCGGGCGATGAAAGGCCGCGCCGCGCCGGTGCCCCTGCAGGTCTATCGCGGGGTCACCGCAGCCGCGACATTGCTCGCGCCGATCTGGCTGCGTTACCGGGTCGGAAAGGGCAAGGAGGATCCCGGCCGCCTGGCCGAGCGCCGCGGCATTGCGAGCGCGCCGCGACCGAAGGGGCCGCTGGTCTGGGTCCATGGCGCGAGTGTCGGCGAGGTCCTGTCCGTCATGCCGTTGCTCGACCGGCTCACCGAGCGCGGCTTCAACGTGCTGCTGACCTCGGGCACGCTCACCTCCGGCCGGATCGCTGCGCGTCGGCCAAACCCGGCGCTCACGCACCAGTTCGTCCCCCTCGATGCCCGCCGCTTCGTCCGACGTTTCCTCGATCACTGGCAGCCCGACCTCGCGCTGCTCGCGGAATCCGAGCTCTGGCCGAACCTCATCGGCGAAACCGGGCGCCGCGGAACACCGATGGTTCTGGTCAATGGGCGCCTCTCGCAGCGCTCCAGCGCCCGCTGGGCGCGTCTGCCGAACAGCGCGCGCGCTCTGCTGTCCCATGTCGATTTATGCCTCGCGCAGAGCCGGGACGACGGCCAGCGCTTCGAGGCGTTGGGCGCGCCACGCGTCCAGGTTTCAGGCAATCTCAAATTCGACGTCCCTCCTCCCACGGCGGAGCCGGACGCGCTGGAGAAGATGCGGACCGCCGTGCGCGGGCGCCCGGTTCTGCTCGCCGCCTCGACCCATTCCGGCGAGGACGCCGTGGTGATCGACGCGCACGGTCTGCTGCGACGCGAAGTGCCGGACCTCCTCACCATCATCGCCCCGCGCCATCCCGAGCGTGGCGCAGACATTTACGGGCTCGCCGAACAAGCCGGACTTCGGGTTCGGCTGCGCAGCGCCGGCCACCTGCCCGATGGCGCGACCGATCTCTATGTCGCCGACACGGTCGGCGAACTCGGCGTGTTCTATCGCTTGGCGCCGGTTGTATTCGTGGGGGGATCCCTGGTCCGCCATGGCGGGCAGACCCCGATCGAAGCGGCAAAGCTCGGTGCCGTGGTGTTGCACGGGCCGCACGTGTGGAATTTTGGGGCGCTTTATGCCCGCCTCGACCAGGAGGGCGGTGCCGTTCCGATCGAGGATGCCCTCAGCCTCGCAGAAGGGGTTCTGGCGCAAATGACGGATTCCACTCTGCACCGACACACCGTGGAAGCCGCGCGCCGCACCACGCAGGCGCTCAGTGGCGCCCTCGATCGCACCCTCGCTGCGATCGATCCCTATCTCGCCCAGATCCGCCTCGCCCGGCGATGATCGGAGCGCGCGCGCCTCGCTTCTGGTCGGCGCCGAACAGCTTGGCGGGTACCCTCCTGGCGCCAATAGGCGCGCTGATCGGCCGGATCACGCTCGCCCGCATGGGCAAAACGGGCGCGCGGGTACCGGCAACCGTGATCTGCATCGGCAATCCCACGGTCGGCGGCGCCGGCAAGACACCGACCGCGATCTTGGTCTTGGAACGGCTCGCGGCACGCGGGGCCCGCCCCTTCGCCCTGCTTCGTGGCCATGGCGGCCGGGAGGCTGGGCCGCTTCTCGTCGCCGGACACGATGCCGCCGCGGTCGGGGACGAGGCGGTGCTGCTCGCGGCCGCCGCACCGACCATCGTCGCGCGCGACCGCGCCGCCGGCGCGCGCCTCGCGGTCTCGCTCGGCGCAAGCCATATCGTGATGGATGACGGGTTCCAAAATCCTGCGCTCGAAAAGGACGCGGCGCTGCTGGTGGTGGACGGCGAGGCAGGACTCGGCAATGGCCGCGTCCTGCCGGCCGGTCCGCTGCGGGCGCCGTACGCTGCGCAGCGGCGCCGTGCCGACGCGCTCCTGGTGATCGGGGACGGCAGCGCCGGCGATCTCTTGGCCAGGGGGGACGGTCTCGTCCTGCGCGGCCGTCTCGTCCCCCGGCCGGGCGGTGCCGAGGCGCTGGCCGGACGTCGGCTTCTCGCATTTGCCGGCATCGGGCGGCCGGAAAAGTTCTTCACCAGCCTGCGCGCCATCGGCTGCGATCTCGTCGAGACCCGCGCCTTTCCCGATCATTATCCCTATACGCTCGCCGACATACAGGGACTCTTGGAGCGCGCTGTGGCCCGCGATCTCCGGATCGTGACCACGGCCAAGGATTTCGTGCGCCTGTCAGGCCCCGCCTTCGCGGAAGCGCGCGCGCACATTCACGTCCTGCCAGTGGGTCTCGTGCTGGAGCAGGAGGCGGGCCTCGACCGTCTCATCGACGCCGCCGAGGCACGGCGTGCGGAGACCGAAGCCGCACTTCAGCCCTCGAGTCGGCGCTGAAGCACCCGGACTAAAACGGCTTCAGGATCCGAATAGGGTTCCTGTAGATCGACACTCCAATAGCGCAGTTCATCGAGCAGAATGGTCTGGCCCGTGACCGCACAGATCACGAAGCTGCCGGGCCGCAGGATGCGGAACTCGCCGTCGAGATAGCGGACCTGAGCCTCGCCGCCGGATTCGGGGAATCGTTCGAACCTGTTCATCTCTGCCACTGCGCACCCATCGACGCCGCAAAGATAGTGGCTTGCGGGGCGCAGGAAAAGGTCAAGATCCTCACGGCGCGTCGAACAGCCCCGGTTGTGGCGCCGGCGGCGTCCGTCTGCCGGTCGGACGCGTCCCAGCCGCGACGACGCCGATCCGGCCGTCGGCGAACTCGAGATCGAGCACCTGGCCGCCGGAAACACCCGCCGCGCTGCGGACGGCCTTGCCGGACGCGTCCCGCACCAAGGCGAAGCCGCGCGCCAAAACCCCGTGATAGGACAAGGCCTCCAACACCTGCGCGACGGCGCCGAGACGGCGCGCACGGTCCCGCAATCCGACCGAAAGGCACCGCACCGCCCGCTCATGCAAACCCATCAGCCGCTCGCCGCGCCGTTCGATCTGAACCCGGTGGGCGCGCAGACTGGCGGCGCGGGCAGCCCCGAGGCGATCCCGCGTCGCCGCGAGCCGGTCGGCTCCCCGCTGCATCGTCCGGGCGGTGCATTGGACCAGCGATCGGCTGAGTTGCCGCGTCCGATCGCCCAGACGGTCGAGGCGGGCGCGCAGCATGGCCGGCGACAGCCGCCCGCTCACCGCCTGAAGACGCACGCGGTGGGCACCGGCATTGGTGCGCAGCGCCCGCGGCAGACGGGCCGCTGCGAGATCAAGCCGCTGGCGGGGTTGAGCGAGCAGGTCCTCCGCACTCGGCAGGACGCGGACCAGGCCCCGCAGCGCGCTACGCCACCGCTCCGCGAGCCGCGGCGGTGCCGCCGTCAGGCGCCCGCCGAGCATGCGCACCGTCCCGAGAAGTTCGGCGCGCACCGGAACCGCCATTTCCGCTGCCGCAGTCGGCGTCGGTGCCCGGACATCGGCCGCGAAATCGATCAAGGTGACGTCGGTCTCATGCCCGACCGCCGAGATCAGCGGGATCGTGCTCTCCGCCGCCGCCCGCACCACCGCCTCGTCCGAGAAGCCGAGCAGATCCTCGAGCGCGCCGCCGCCGCGGGCGACGATGAGCAGGTCGGGCCGCGGCACCGGGCCGCCTTGAGGCAACGCGTTGAATCCGCGGATCGCCGCCGCGACCTCCGCCGCCGACGTTTCGCCCTGCACCCGGACCGGCCAGACGAGGACCCGGCGCGGAAAGCGGTCGGCCAGACGATGCAGAATGTCGCGAATCACGGCGCCCGTCGGCGAGGTGACGATGCCGATCGTCCGGGGCAGGAAGGGCAGCGGCACTTTCCGCGCCGGCTCGAACAAGCCTTCCGCCTGGAGCCGGCGCTTGCGCTCCTCCAACATGGCCATGATGGCGCCGGCACCTGCAAATTCCAGGGCCTCGATCACGATCTGATAGCCGGACTTGCCGGGATAGGTGGTGAGCTTGCCCACCGCCACGACTTCGAGGCCTTCCTCCGGCTTCACCTTCAGACGGGCGAACGTGCCCTTCCAGCACACCGCGTCGAGCCGAGCGCCCTCGTCCTTCAGGCTGAAATAGGCATGGCCGGACGAATGCGGCCCCCGATACCCGGAGATTTCCCCGCGCACGCGGACATGGCCATAGGCGTCCTCCACGGTGCGACGGAGCGCGCCGGAAAGCTCGGAGACGGTCCATTCCGGAGTGTTGGGACGCGGTTCGGAAACGGCAGACATGATTCGCACCGGCGCTGAGGACGGATGAGCAAGCATAGCCGCTTCACCCCCCATGCGGCGAGCGCAACACCGAACCCCTTGTTCGCGGCGGCTGAAGCCGATAGCGGTTTCCCGGGGAGGAACCTGGATGAACGTGCTTCTGCTCGGCGCCGGCGGCCGCGAACATGCCCTTGCCTGGAAGCTCGCACAGAGCCCGGGCATGGGCCGATTTTATGCTTTGCCGGGAAATCCCGGGATCGCCGAGCATGCCAAGCCTGTGGAAGGCGTCGCCCTTTCGGCCCACCAGAGCCTCGTAGCCTGGTGTCGCGCCCAGGCGATCGACCTGGTGGTCGTGGGGCCGGAGGCGCCTTTGGTGGCGGGGCTCGTCGACCGGCTGGCCGAGGCGGGAATCGCCGCTTTCGGCCCGACGGCGGCCGCCGCCCGGCTTGAGGGATCGAAGCTCTTCACCAAAGAATTGTGCCGCGCGAACAATATTCCGACCGCGGCCTTCGGCCGGTTCACGACGCCGGACGCCGCCTTCGCCTATGTCCAGGCGCAAGGCGCCCCGATCGTCGTGAAGGCGGACGGGCTGATGGCCGGCAAGGGCGTGGTGGTGGCTTTCACCGTGGAAGAGGCGATTTCAGCGGTCGAGCAGGTGTTCGCCGCCGGGGGCGCGGAAGTCCTCATCGAGGAATTCATGGAAGGCGAGGAGGCGAGCCTGTTCTGCCTCGTCGACGGCGAGACCGTCGTCCCCTTCGGCAGCGCTCAGGACCACAAGCGCGCGTTCGACGGCGATCTCGGCCCGAACACCGGCGGCATGGGGGCGTATTCGCCCGCCCCGGTTCTGACCCCGGACCTCGAGGCGCGGGCGATCGCCGAGATCGTCGTCCCGACCGCCAAGGCGATGGTGGCGCTGGGCGCGCCCTATCGCGGCATCCTCTATGCCGGCCTGATGCTGACCGCAGCCGGCCCCAAGCTGGTGGAGTACAATTGCCGGTTCGGCGACCCGGAATGCCAGGTGCTCATGCCGCGCTTGGAAAGCGACCTCCTGGCCGTCCTGGACGCGACGGCGCATGGCCGTCTGGCCGAGGCCGAGGTGCGCTGGTCGCCCCGCTCGGCCCTGACCGTGGTCTATGCCAGCCGAGGCTATCCCGGGAGCTACCAGACCGGTTTGGAAATATCCGGCCTGGCGGAAGCGGGCGCCGTAGAGGGAGTGCTGGTCTTCCAGGCCGGCACGAAGCGCGTCGCAGCCAAGTTGGTTTCGAATGGCGGCCGGGTGCTCAACGTCACCGGCACCGGACGGACGCTGGCCGAGGCGCGGTCGCGCGCCTACGATGCCGCCGCGCGGATCGACTGGCCGGAAGGTTTCTATCGTAGCGACATCGGCTGGCGCGCGCTGAAATAACCCGCCTTTGATGCCCTGCACCTTGGTCGGAGTGAGGCTTTCACGCGTATTTTCAATGCGCTGCAGGCGATAATTAAAGACCGGAGAGAAGCGATGTCCGAGGATCTGGCCGATCTGTTTCCCGGATTTGAGGCGCATCATGTCGACACGCCCGCCGGTCGGATCTTCGCGCGGGCGGGGGGCGAGGGCCCGCCTCTGCTTCTTCTCCACGGCTTTCCCCAGACCGGTGTGATGTGGCATCGCGTGGCACACGCGCTGGCGCGGACCCATCGCGTCGTCATCGCGGATCTCCCGGGTTATGGCTGGAGCGCGGCGCCCGAACCCGGCCGGGACCACGCGCCGTACTCCAAGCGCGCCATGGGCGCCGCTTTGGTGGCGATGATGGAGCAGCTCGGCCATGCCCATTTCGCCCTGATCGGCCACGACCGGGGCGGCCGGGCGGCCTACCGACTGGCGCTCGACCACGAGGGGCGCGTCGACCGCCTGGCTTTGCTCGACATCGCCCCGACGCTGTCCGCCTGGCGGAGCATGGATCGCGCGCGGGCGATGAAATCCTATCACTGGACCTTCCTCGCCCAGCCTCATCCCTTCCCCGAGACTCTCATCGGGGGGAATCCCCGGTTTTATCTCGACTGGACTTTGAAGGCCTGGTCCGGGGCCGACGACCTGTCGCTGTTCGACCCGCGCGCGCTGGCGCATTACCGCGCCGCCTTCGGCTCCCCCGACCATATCCGCGGGGCCTGCGAGGATTATCGCGCCGGAGCGACGATCGATCTCGCACATGACGAAGCGGATCTTGCGGCCGGGCGCACCATCGCCTGTCCGGTCCTGGTGCTCTGGGGCGCCCGGGGCTCGGTCAGTACCGGCCCGCTCGAAAGCTGGCGTGCCTTCGCTCCCAAGCTCGCTGGGCAGCCGATTCAAGCCGGCCATTATCTGTGCGAGGAGGCTCCGGACGAGGTTCTCGCGGCGTTGAAACCGTTTCTCGCCGCCTAGCCCCTTCTCATTTTTCGCTGAAACAAATCACCACAAACAACTGATCTTAAATAATATTATCCACCTTCTGACCGAAGCAGAGCGCCGCTGCGGGCGGCCGCGATCGTGGCGAGGGAAACCTTCAGCAGCACGCCGCTCGCGGCCAGAAGCGCAATCCAGGCGAGCCCGCTCGTCCAGACGCTTCGATGCGCCTCCGCGAGCAGCAGGAGCGTGGCAGCGAAAAGGCTGGTGGGGAAGGTCCAGGCCCACCACGACACCGAGAACGGGACCCGCGCGAACCGCCCGGCCATGCTCGCCAGAACGGCGGCGATGAAGACGGCCAGGCCGAACAGGATCAGCGGGGCCGGGCCGAACCCGTGGGTCAATTTCGCCAGCGCCACTGTGGCTGCAGCCGGCGGAGCGAGAAGGATCACCAAAGTCGGGCGCAGCGGCTCCGGCAAGGAAGGGCCGGTGACGATGCGGCCGAAGATCAGCGACTGGACCAGAATCCACAGCAGTCCGCCGACCCCGAACAGCACCCAGGACAGGGTTTCGAAGCCCAATGGCACGCCCATGATGGGCGCGACGACGCTGCCGACCAGGGGGATCAGCAAAGGCGGCGTCAAAGCGGCGGCTTCGCGGGGCAGGCTCAGGAGTCCGCGGAACATCCACACGCCGATGACGAGATGGACGGCCACGGCGACGAGCCAGATCGCCGCAGCCGCCGACGGGGCGTAGGGCAAAAGGCCCCCGGCGACGGTCATCAGGCCGATGGTCGCGGCGCCGGCAAAGGCGGAGCGGACCGGATGGCGCAGATCCGCCACCAGGGCTCCGGGGGCACCGACGATCCGGACGAGTTGCAGGCCGGCCACCAGCAGCCAGACGAAAAGTGTCACAGCGACAAGGGTTTCGCCGATCGCGGCCGGGGCACCGAAGATCCGCGCCGCCTCGCGCCAGGCGAGCGCGGCGCCGCCGAGGCCCATGGGGGCGGCGAACAAAGCGAGGGGAAGATGGGTCAGCCGGCGCGGCCGTTGAACCGGCGCAGCATCGAGGCGTGTCGTGGTCATGCCGCTTCCTAAAGCACGTTCCGGGCCGCGGGAAACAGCCTTCTCGGCGGCGAATGGTCTCGACCGGAGCGGCGCGGCCGGGGCGCGGTGGCGCGCCGCGCGGCGGCCGCAGCCATCGTAACAGGCGCCTAACACCGCAGATTAAGCTCGAACTTAAGAATTCAATGCATTGAAATACAATGAATAAATTTATAATTACGTTCCTGTTCGGCGCGCCACCCTAGCGCCGGTCGCGGAAGAAGGCGCGCAGCACCTCCGCCGCCTGCCGCTCGGCGATGCCGCCGTAAACTTCGGGCGCGTGGTGGCAGGTCGGCTGCTGGTAGAAGCGCGGTCCGCTCTCCACCGCCCCACCCTTCGGATCGGCCGCGCCATAATAGAGCCGGCGGATCCGGGCGAAGGAGAGCGCGGCGGCGCACATCGCGCAGGGCTCCAGGGTGACGTAGAGGTCGCAATTGAGCAGCCGCTCGGCGCCGAGCGCGGCGGCGCCGGACCGGATCACCAGCATTTCGGCATGGGCGGTCGGATCGGTGCGTTCGCGCGTCCGGTTGCCGTCGCGCGCGACGACGTTCGATCCGTAGACCAGGACGGCGCCGACCGGCACCTCGCCCCGCGCCGCGGCGAGGCGGGCCTCGGCCAGCGCCATCTGCATGAAAGTCTCGCTCACCCGCCGCCTGCACCGATTTCCGCCGGCGCCCCCGATGCGCGGGACAATGGCCCGCGGCACGTCTTCGTGCTATCGGCCTTGCATGCCCCAGACACCGCCTCCCCGCAAGGACAAGAACCGCGTTCCGCGCGCCCCGCGCGCGCCGACGCCCACCGCCCCCGCCAAGGAGGCGGAGCGCGTCGCCAAGGTGATCGCACGGGCGGGCCTCGGCTCGCGGCGCGAGATCGAGGACTGGATCGCTGCCGGCCGCATCGCGGTCAACGGCGTGGTCCTGACCAGCCCCGCAATCACGGTCACGCCCGCGGACGCGATCGCCGTCGACGGCGCGGCCTTGCCCGAGCGGGAACGCACGCGGCTCTTCCTCTACCACAAGCCCAAGGGCGTGGTGACGACCAACCGCGATCCCGAGGGGCGCACGACGCTGTTCGAGATCCTGCCGAGCGGCCTGCCCCGGCTGGTCTCGATCGGCCGTCTCGACCTCAATTCCGAGGGCCTGCTCCTCCTCACCAATGATGGCGGGCTCGCCCGGGTCCTGGAACTGCCCGAAACCGGCTGGCTGCGCCGCTACCGGGTGCGCGCCAAGGGCGATATCGACCAGGCGCGGCTCGACGCCCTGCTCGGCGGCATCACCGTCGAGGGCATCACCTACGGGCCGATCGAGGCGACGCTCGACCGGGTCCAGGGCGCCAATGCCTGGATCACGGTGTCGCTGCGCGAGGGCAAGAACCGCGAGGTGCGCAACGTGCTCGCCGCGCTCGGCATGCAGGTCAACCGGCTGATCCGGATCTCCTACGGTCCGTTCCAGCTCGGCGACGTCCCCGAGGGCGGCATCGAGGAGGTGCGCACCCGCATCCTGCGCGACCAGATCGGCGACGAGCTGACGGCCGCCGCAGGCGCCGATTTCGACGCCCCTCTGATCGAGCGGGATCTCGGCCCGCCGCCACCCCGTCCCGCCGACGCCGATCCGCGGCGGGTCCCGGGTCCGGCCCGGCGGACCGATCGCGAGCCGGAAGGCCGCGGCCGCACCCGCCATCCGCGCGGCGAGCAAGAAGATGCGGTCGCCTTCCGGCTGCGCAGCCGGCGCGCCGATCCCGATCGGGAAGTGGAGAGCCGCGGCACCGTCGCGGACCGCAAGGGCCGGCAGGTGAAAGTCGAGCGCGTGGTCGCCCCGCCGCCCGAGGAGGAGCGCCGTCCGCCCCGCCGCAAAAGCAGCGCGCCGGACCGGGCCGGCGGCCCGCGCGGCAAGCGCCCCACCCCGGCGCGGACCCGGCCCGGCGCGGGCTTCGACGACGGCGACGATCGCCGTCCCGCGCGCAGCGGTCCCCGCATGCCGCGCGAGGGCGGCCCACGCGAGAAGGGCCCGCGCGAGGGCGGCACGCGCGAACGGGGCGCGTGGAGCGCACCCGCCGGCCAGGAGGATTTCCGCCGTGGGGGCGAGGGTCGCAAGCGTCCCGAAGGCGGTCACGGCAAACCGCGCCGGGCCGAGTTCGGCGACCGCACCCCGCATGCCGGGGCAAAGCCCGAACGGTCCGAGGCGCGGCCCTATCGCGGCGCCCGCTCGGAGTCCGAGGACGGCCGCCCGCCCCGGCGCGCGCGCGACGAGGGGTTCGGCGCGCGGCCGCCGCGCGAGGAGCGGAGCAAGACCTATGGCGAGCGCCCGGCGCGGGACGCAGCCAAGCCCTTTCGCGCCGGGCGCCCGACCTCCGACACCGCCCGCCCCCCGCGCCGCGCCCGGGAGACGCCGGATACCGAACGTCCGGCGCGCGGACGCGACGACGGGTTCGGCGCGCGGCCGCCGCGCGAGGAGCGGAGCAAGACCTATGGCGAGCGCCCGGCGCGGGACGCAGACAAGCCCTTCCGCGCCGGGCGCCCGACCTCCGACACCGCCCGCCCCCCGCGCCGCGCCCGGGAGACGACCGATAGCGAGCGTCCGGCGCGCGGGCACGACGACGGGTTCGGCGCGCGCGACAGCGGTGCCCGGCGCGCACCGGCCGAGCGGACCGGCTGGAGCGAGGAGGCGCGCGGCGACCGGTCGCCACGCCCCGCCCGCAGCGGTGGAAAGCCGGGATATGCCGGCCGGGGCGCGGACAAGCCGGCCGGCGGCAGATTCGATGGCCCCCGCCCCCCCAGGCGGACCGAAGGCGCAGATGCGGGCGCACCCGCATCGCGGCCCGGTGCCAAGCCGGGCGGCCGGCCGGCGGGCAAGGCCGGCGGCCGACCCGCCGGAAAGCCCGGCGGCAAATTCACCGCGGGCCGGTCGCCCGGGGGAAAACCGACGGGCGGCAAATCGTCCGGGGGGAAAGCCCCCGGCGGCGCGCGGTCCGGCGGAAAGCCCGGCGGCAAGGCCGGCGGCCCGCGGGCGCGCTGACCCGTGCGGATCGTCGGCGGGCGGCTCAAGGGGCGGGCGCTGAAGGCCCCCGCCTCGCAGGCGATCCGCCCCACCTCCGACCGGCTGCGGGAAGCGCTGTTCAACGTGCTCGCCCATGCCTATGGCGATGCCGCCGCGGAGGCGCGGGTGCTCGATCTGTTCGCCGGAACCGGCGCGCTCGGGATCGAGGCGATCTCGCGCGGGGCGCGCTTCGTGGTCTTTGTGGAGGAGGCGGCCGAGGCGCGGGGCTTGATCCGCGACAATGTCGAGGCGATGGGGCTCACGGGTGCGACCCGGATCTTCCGGCGCGATGCGACGCGGCTCGGAGATTGCCCGCAGAACGAGCGCGCGGACCTCGTCTTCTGCGATCCGCCTTATGGCAAGGGCCTGGCCGAAGCCGCGCTCGCCGCCGCGCGCGCGGGGGGCTGGCTCGCCGAAGACGCGCTCCTGGTGGTGGAGGAGAAAGCGGGCGCCTTCGTGCCGCCCGACGGGTTCGAAGTGCTGGAACGGCGGCGCTACGACACCACCGAACTCACCTTCCTGCGGCCCTCCCCCGGCGGGTGAGGCTCAGCCGGCCTTGAGGAAGTTCCCGATGCGGGCGACCGCCTCGTGCATCTCCGCCGGCGATCCGGCATAGCAGAAGCGCAGAAAGTCATGGCCGCGATACGGGTCGAAATCGACGCCCGGGGTCGCCGCGACATGCGCCGAATCCAGCAGCCGGGTGGCGAAGGCCGCCGAATCGGACGTGAAGGCCGAGACGTCGGCATAGAGATAGAAGGCGCCGTCGACCGGCAGGAACCGGTCGAGCCCGGCCTTGGGAAGGCCCTCGATCAGGATCTTCCGGTTTTCCTCATAGCCGTGCTTGATCGCCTCCATCTCGTCGCGCGCGTCGAACGCCGCCTCGGCGGCGATCTGCGAGAGGGTGGGCACCGATATGGAGAGATTTTGCTGCAGGCGCTCCATCGTGCGCACCAAACCGGGCGGCACGATCATCCAGCCGACGCGCCAACCGGTCATGCAGAAATATTTCGAGAAGGAATTGATGACGATCGCATCCTCGGCGATCGCGACGGCGCTCACCGCCGGAAAAGCGTAATCGAGGCCGTGATAGATCTCGTCGGAGACGAAGGCGAGGCCGAGCTCGCGGGCGCAGGCATGAAGCGCCGCCAGAGCCGCCCGGTCCATCATCGTGCCCGTCGGATTGGCGGGGCTCGCCACCAGAACCCCGGCCAGCGCCTTCTCGCGGTGCGCGGCCCGCAAAGTCTCCGGCGTCAAGGCATAGCGATCCTCGGCCCTGGTCTCGATCAGGACCGGCTCGCAGCCCAGCGCCGCGAGCACGTGGCGATAGGGCGGATAGCCGGGTGCGGCGATCGCGACGCGCGCGCCGGCCTCGAACAGGCCCAGAAAGGCGAGGATGAACCCGGCCGAAGAGCCGCTCGTCACCACGACGCGCTCGGGATCGATCGCCAGGCCGTGGGTCTCGGCATAATGGCGGGCGATGCGCGCGCGCAGAGACGGCATGCCCAGCGCGGCGGTATAGCCGAGCTGCCCGCGTTCCAGCGCGGCCGCGGCGGCGCGGCGCGCGGCGCCGGGGGCGGGCGCTGCCGGCTGTCCGACTTCCATATGGATGACGTGCGCGCCGGCATGCTCGAGCCGCGCGGCGTGCGCCATCACGTCCATGACGATGAAGGGGGCCACCGCGCTGCGGGCGGAGCCAAGACGGGGATGAGGCAGGTGCATCGTATCGAAATCCCGGGGCGCCGCCGCCGTGTCGCCGCATTCCCGGCGTGGGTAGCTCGTCGCCCTATCGTGAAGGAAGGGTGATTGACCCTGAGGCTGCGCCCGTGTTCCTTCGTCTCGTAGCCCGGGCGGCGCTGCGCGCCAAGGGCAGACGGGCCGCACGGGTCCCCATACACGCAACGGAGACGATGCAGGGCCGATGACTGGGAAAGCGACATTGCCAGCCGGCGCGATGCGCCGTCCGCGCCGTGCCCTTGCGGTCGCGCTGTCCTTCCTTGCGGCACTGGCGCTGCCGATCGAGGCCGCCGTGGCGCAGAGCCAGGGCCAGGGCCAAGGCGGCCCGCGCGTGCGGATCATCCGCGATGCGGAGATCGAGGCTCTGCTGCGCGATTATACCCGCCCGGTCATGAAGGTGGCGGGCCTCGCCCAGCAGAATGTCGAAGTGACGATCATCGGCGAGCGGTCCTACAACGCCTTCGTCGCCGATGGCCGCCGGATCTTCATCAATGCCGGCGCCCTGCTCGATTCGGAAACCCCGAACCAGGTGATCGGCGTGCTCGCTCATGAAGCCGGCCATATCGCCGGCGGGCATCTCGCCCGGATGCGCGAACAGATTGCCGGCGCACAGACCATGGCGGTCGTGGCGATGCTGCTCGCCGGGGCCGGCGTCGCGGCGGGCGCCGCCTCCGGGGTCGGCGGCTCCAGCCTCAGCAGCGCGGCGGCGGGCGCGATCACCGCGCCCCAGGAAATGATCCGCCGCTCGCTGCTCTCCTACCAGCGCGGCGAGGAACAGGCGGCCGACCGCTCGGCGGTGCGCTATCTCAACGAGACCAAGCAATCCTCCAAGGGCATGCTGGAGACTTTCGAGCGCTTCCAGAGCGAACAATTGTTCCTCAGCCAAAGGGTCGATCCCTATCTGCTCAGCCATCCCATGGCGCGCGAGCGGATCGCGGCCCTGGAACAGCTCGCCAAAGCGAGCCCCTATTACAACGCCAAGGATCCGCCGGCCCTGCAGGAGCGCCACAATCTGATGCGCGCCAAGCTCGCCGGCTTCATGGAGCGGCCGGACGGGGTCTACCGGCGCTATCCGCTCTCGGACACCTCCCTCCCCGCCCAATATGCCCGCGCCATTTCGGCCTATCGCTACGGCAACGTGAACGACGCCGTGGCCAAGATCGACGCCTTGATCGCGCGCGAGCCGGGCAATCCCTATTTCCTGGAACTGAAGGGGCAGGCGCTGCTGGAGGCCGGCCGGGCCGGGCAGGCCGTGCCGCCGCTACGCCAGGCCGTGAGCATGACCGGCGGCAACCCGCTGATTCGCGCCATGCTCGGCCAGGCTCTGGTGCAGTCGGGCAATCCCGCCTTCACCGACGAGGCGATCGTCGAACTGGTGCGCGCCACCCAGCGCGATCCGAATTCGGTCGAGGGCTGGCGCTCGCTCGCCATGGCCTATGGCCGCAAGGGCGATCTCCCCAATGCCGATCTCGCCTCGGCCCAGTCGCTGATGGCGTCGGGCGAATTCCGCACCGCCCAGGAACTCGCGGCGCGCGCCCGGATGCGCTTCCCGCCGAATTCGCCGGGCTGGCTGAAGGCGGACGACATCCTCAATTTCAAGCCCCCGAAATCGGCGCAGGGATCGCAATGATCCCGACGCCGCATTTCGTCCTCATGGAGAACCACATGTTCCGTTCCGGCCTGCGTGCCGCTTTCGCCTGCGTCGCGACGCTCGGCATCCTGGCCGCGGCGCCGTCGCCCGCGGCCGCCTTCACCGACGCCGAGAAGACCGAGATCGGAACGGTCGTCCGGGACTATCTGATGAAGAATCCGGAGGTCCTCCAGGAGGTGATCACCGAACTGGAGAAGAAGCAGCAGGCGCAGGAGACCGCCGGCCGGAGCCAGGCGCTGGCGGAAATGAAGGACCTGATCTTCGACAGCCCGCGCGGTGTGGTGGTCGGAAACCCGAAGGGCGACGTCACGCTGGTCGAGTTCTTCGATTACAATTGCGGCTATTGCAAGCATGCGCTGGCGGACCTGACCAAGCTCATGAAGGAAGACCCCAATCTGAAGGTGGTGCTGAAGGAGTTCCCGGTGCTCGGCAAGGGCTCGGTCGAGGCGGCCCAGGTGGCGGTGGCGGTGCGGATGGTGGCGCCGGACAAATATCTCGCCTTCCACAACGCTCTCCTGTCGGGCCGCGGGCAGGCCGACCGGACGCGGGCTTTGGCGGCGGCGAAGGAAGCCGGGATCGATCCCGCCTTGATCCAGAAGCAGGCGTCCTCGCCCGAACTCAACGCGACCCTCGACGAGAGCATGAAGATCGCCCAGGCGCTCGGCCTCAACGGCACCCCCAGCTTCGTCGTGGGCGAGGAGGTGGTGATCGGTGCGGTCGGCTACGAGCAGCTCAAGGCGGCCGTGGACGCCCAGCGCAAGACGCAGGCGAAGTGATCCGGCGCAGCGGTCGGCGCCCCCGGTATGCCGCGATGCGACGCCGCGCGGCGTCCGTGCATCGCGGCATGCCTTTTCATGCGAGCTCGCGCCCCCTATAAACGCACGCCCGGAGCCGGCGGCCCCCGCTCTCCGGCACGAGATGCAGGCCAGCGCCCCCGCTTCGGGCGGCGCGGCCGCCAAGGCTGACCGCGCGGATGCCCGAACAATTCGTCCATGTCCTGAACGGACCCAATCTCAACCTGCTCGGCACGCGCGAGCCGGAGATCTACGGCACGACCACGCTCGCGGACGTCGAGGCCGCCTGCCGCGCCGCGGCGGCCGGGCACAAGCTCGACCTCGTGTTTCGCCAGACCAATCACGAAGGCGAGCTGGTGGAGCAGATCCACGCGGCGCGCGGCAGCTTCGGCGTGGTGCTGAATGCCGGCGCCTATACCCACACCTCGGTGGCGCTGCGCGACGCGATCGCCGCGTCGGGCGTGCCGACGGTCGAGGTCCACCTGTCCAACGTGTTCGCCCGCGAGGCCTTCCGGCATCATTCCTACCTGTCGCCCGTGGTCCGCGGCGTGATCTGCGGCTTCGGCCTTAACGGTTACGTGCTCGGCATCGCCGCTCTGGCGGCCGCGCGGCCGACCCTCCCATGACCCTTCGAAGGAGCCTTTGCGCAGCCGCTCCCGGCGCGCAGTTGCACGCATCATGATGAAACCCTCCAAAACGCCCATCGATTCGGCCCTGGTGCGCGAGATCGCCCAGCTTTTGTCCGACAGCGATCTCACCGAGATCGAGGTCCAGCATGACGGTCTGCGCATCCGCGTGGTGCGCGCACCGGCGCCGGTGACCATCGCCGCGGCGGCGCCGGCCGCCCCCCCGGCCCCGGCGCCGCAGGCCGCGCCCGCCGCGGACACCGCGCCGGCGGCGATCGACTTCTCGAAACATCCCGGCGTCGTCGCCTCGCCGATGGTGGGCACCGCCTATCGCAGCGCGGAACCCGGCGCGGCGCCGTTCGTCGAACTCGGCGCGAGCGTCAAGGAGGGCCAGACCCTGCTCATCGTGGAAGCGATGAAGACCATGAACGCCATCCCCTCGCCGCGATCCGGCACGATCACGCGGATCCTGGTCGAGAATGGTCAGCCGGTTGAATATGGCGAGCCGCTGCTCGTCATCGAGTGACGCCGCTTGGCGGAGAGAGACGGCTTATGTTCCGGAAAATCCTGATTGCCAATCGCGGCGAGATCGCGCTGAGGATCCTGCGCGCCTGCAAGGAGCTCGGCATCGACACGGTCGCCGTGCACTCGACCGCGGATGCCGACGCGATGCATGTCCGGCTCGCCGACGAGAGCGTGTGCATCGGCCCGCCGCCGGCGCGCGACAGCTATCTCAACATCCCCTCGCTGCTGGCCGCCTGCGAGATCACCGGCGCCGACGCGGTGCATCCGGGCTACGGCTTCCTCGCCGAGAATGCCCGCTTCGCCGAGATCCTGGCCGACCACAAGATTCACTTCATCGGTCCCAAGCCCGAGCATATCCGCATCATGGGCGACAAGATCGAGGCCAAGAAGACCGCGCAGCGGCTCGGCATCCCGGTGGTTCCGGGCTCCGACGGCGGCGTCGGCTCGGATGAGGACGCGCAGCGGATCGCCGCCGAGATCGGCTTTCCGGTCCTGGTGAAGGCCGCGGCGGGCGGCGGCGGGCGCGGCATGAAGGTCGCCCTCACCGCCGACGACCTGTCACAGGCCCTGTCGACCGCGCGCAGCGAGGCCAAGGCGGCATTCGGCGACGATGCGGTCTATCTGGAGAAATACCTCTCGACCCCGCGGCACATCGAGGTTCAGGTGCTCGGCGACGGGCGCGGCGCCGCGATCCATCTCGGCGAGCGCGACTGCTCGCTCCAGCGCCGCCATCAGAAGGTGTGGGAGGAAGCCCCCTCCCCGGTCATCACCGCCGCGCAGCGCGCCGAGATCGGCGAGACGGTGGCGAAGGCGATGCGGGACATGAAATATCTCGGCGTCGGAACGGTGGAGTTCCTCTACGAGAACGGCGCCTTCTATTTCATCGAGATGAACACCCGGATCCAGGTCGAGCATCCGGTGACCGAGATGGTGACCGGCATCGATTTGATCAACGAACAGATCCGGGTCGCCGCCGGCGAGCCGATGACCCTCACCCAGGCCGACATCGTGTTCGAGGGACATGCGATCGAGTGCCGGGTGAATGCCGAGCACCCGACCACCTTCCGCCCTTCCCCGGGGCGCATCACGCATTATCACGTGCCGGGCGGGCTCGGCATCCGCGTCGACAGCAATGCCTATCAGGGCTATTCGATCCCGCCGCATTACGATTCGCTGGTGGGCAAGCTGATCGTCCACGGCAAGACGCGCGACGAATGCCTGATGCGCCTGCGCCGGGCGCTGGACGAGTTCGTCGTCGACGGCATCGACACGACCTTGCCCCTGTTCCGCACGCTGGTGCGGACCAAGGACATCGCCGAGGGCCGCTACGACATCCATTGGCTGGAACATTTTCTGGCCGAGACCGTGCACAAGGCCGGCTGAGACCGCGCGCGGCCGGCGGGATGGGATCACCCCGCCGACGACGCGCCCGATCGGGCTCAGTCGTTCGAAATCCCGGCGACCTTGATGAGGTCGCGCCACATCGGGATCTCCTTGTCCACGAGCGCCTGCAAAGCGGCCGGACCGTCACCGACCACGCCGAACCCGGTCTTGGCGAGGCTCGCCTTGATTTCAGGCCGCTTCAGCACGGTGATGAGGGCGGAAGACACCTTCTCGACGATGGCGTCCGGCGTCCCGGCCGGGGCGAACAGGGCCTGGAAGTTTTCCGTGACGAATCCCGGATAGCCCGATTCCACCAAGGTCGGCACATCCGGGAGTTCGGGCCAGCGCGCGGGTCCGGTTTCGCCGAGTCCGATGACCTTCCCGGCCTTGACATGCGGAAAGGCCGGCGGGATGGCCGCCGTGACGAGGGGGATCTGGTTGCCGAGGATGGCCTGCATCGCCGGGCCGGCGCCGGAATAGGGCACGTGCACGATGTCGATCTGGGCGCGGCTCTTGAGCAGTTCCATCGACAGATGCGCCGTCGTTCCCGCGCCGGGGCTGCCGTAGGACAGCTTGCCCGGCTCGGCCTTCGCCCGCTTCACCAGATCCGCGATCGAGGTGATCCCGCTCGCCGGCGTGGCGATGAAGATGTTGGGCGACGCACCGAGATTGCAGACGGCCCGGAAATCCTTCGGCGCGTACGGGGGCGATTTGTAGAGGCTGGGATTGACCACGATGGCGCTCGAGGTCAGCAGCATCGTGTAGCCGTCGGGCGCCGCCCGGGCGGCCGCACCCATGCCGATATTGCCGCCCGCCCCGCCGCGATTCTCCACCACGATGGTCTGGCCGAGCAGTTCCCCGAGCGGGCCGGCCACCACGCGCGCCATCACGTCGGTCGGCCCTCCGGGCGCGAACGGGACGATGAAAGTGATGAAGCGCTCGGGATAGCCGGCAGCGCGGGCCGGCGCCGCGAGGCACGAGGCGGCAAGTCCGCCGCCGATGAGCGCCAGCGCGCCGCGTCGCGTCACCCGCCCAGTGGCGCGGGCGGGGTCAAATTTGTCCATGTTCCCTCCTCAGTTTCTTCCCAAAAGCTTTTTATTTTCACGCGGTCCAAGGCCGGCCGGCCCATTCGACCCGCTCCGGGCTTCCAGGGCAAGCTCAAGCTCGGACCGAGCCCGACGCCCGGTTTTCCAGCGCCGGCTGGGCCGCCGCTGGACCGCGCCGCGGGATCAGTAGCCGCGCTCTGCGCGCACTTCGGCCGCCGTGCGGAAATGGTCCGGATATTTCTGCGAAATCCGGGCGCCGGGATAATAGGTGGCGGCGTAAGAGGGCCGGTCCATCACCGCGGCGTACCAGCTCTGCATGTGCGGCAGGCCGTCCCACAATTCCTGGTAGCCGAGATCGTCCATGCGATCGATCAGCGGGATCACCTGCGCATCGACCAGGCTATAGGCCGGACCCAGAATGAACGGCCCGCCGCTCTCGGACACGGCCTTGTCGATTCGCTCCGCCGTCTGCCGCATCTGGAACAGGGAATAGTCCAGTTCGGCCTTGCCGAAGCCCTTCTGCGACATGCGCTGGTAGAATTGCTTGCGCAGCGGCAGCCGCTCGGCATGGGCCGCGAAGTCGGCGTCGCTGGTCTTGCCGAAGCGCATCGGCGCGATGATGTTGGCGAAGGTCGGAACCCGCACCGCCACGGTCGGGACCTCGTCGATATAGCGCATCCAGGCGCGCATCAGCGAGCGGCCCACGGCGGTGTCCGGCGACATTTTCGGCTCGGGGAAAACCTCGTCGAGATATTCCAGAATGGCCGAGGATTCATAGAGGGCGACGCCGTCATGAACGAGCGTCGGCACCACGCCGTTCGGATTCATTTTCAGATATTCCGGCGTCAATTGCTGAAATTTGTTCAAATCGACGTCGTGCTCGGTCCAATCGACATTGCGCTCCGGCAGGCCCTTCTCCGCAAGGGTCAGGCGAACCTTCTGGCTGCAGGTCGAATGGGACGTGTGATACAATTCAATGGTCATGGACGATTTCCTCAGGAGCCCGCTGACGGCCCTCTTGCTGTCGCCCCCCGTCGAGACGCGATGACGTTCGGCACATCGCGCGGCGGCGTGCTTCACCCGGGCCGGAGGCTGCCTGTTGAAGTATACGAACGTTCGTATTAGTCAAGAGCGGGAAATTTGCCGGGAGCTGCGCATGGGGACGATGATCGACGGCCGCTGGGAGACCGAGGCGAACCACGCCTTGACGGAAAACGGCCGCTACATCCGCAAGGACAGCCAGTTCCGCAATTGGGTCACCGCCGACGGCGCATCGGGATTCCCGGCGGAAGCCGGCCGCTACCACCTCTACGTCTCCTATCAATGCCCCTGGGCGCATCGCGCGCTGCTCTACCGCGCCCTGAAGGGGCTCCAGGGGGCCATCGGCGTCTCGATCGCGGTGCCGAACGACCGGCGGATGAGCTGGGAGTTCCGCGACGACGGCACCGGCACGACGGAAGATGCCGCCGAAGGCTTCGCCTATCTCTACGAGGCCTATGCCGCCGCCGACCCGATTTATAGCGGGATTGCCAGCGTCCCCGTTCTTTGGGATCGCGCGCGACGCACCATCGTCAACAACGAATCCTCCGAGATCATCCGGATGCTGAATTCGGCGTTCGACGCCTTCGCCACGAACAAGCAGGATTTTTACCCGCCGGATCTGCGCGCGGACATCGATGCGATGAACGAAAAAATCTATGCCGGCCTGAACAATGGCGTCTATCGCTGCGGCTTCGCCGCCGTGCAGGCGGCCTATGAGGAGGGCTGCCGGCAGGTGTTCGCCACGCTCGATGCGCTCGAAGCGCACCTCGCGGGCGCCCGGTATCTGGTCGGCGGACGCATCACCGAGGCGGACTGGCGGCTGTTCATCACCCTCGTGCGGTTCGACGCGGTCTATCACAGCCTGTTCCGGTGCAGCCTGCGCACGCTGGAGAGCTATCCCGCCCTCTCCGCTTACATGCGCGACCTTTACCAGCAGCCGGGCGTTGCGGAGACCGTGCGCATCGATCATATCGTGCGCGGCTATTTTTCAATCCCGCGCGCCAATCCCTCGCGGATCGTGCCGCTTCCCCCACAGGATTTTGCTTCCCGATTGTCGCAACCGCACGGGCGCGAGACCATGCAGTCTTGATCCCTCCGGGCTCCCGGCCCGGCGCCCAATGATTTCGAGGATTCCCGCGTGCCAAAGACCAATGCTCGCCACGACGCCACCGACGATCCGCGCCCGGTCCGCCAGCGCCTGATCGATTCCGCCGAGGCGCTGTTTTCCGAGCATGGCTGGAACAGTGTCGGCATCCGCACCATCGCCGCCCATGCGAATGTCAGCCTGGCGGCGCTGAACTATCATTTCGGCTCGAAGGAAAAGCTTCTCGGCGAATTGTTCGCCAACCGCGCCCGGCACATCGTGGCCGAGCGCGACCGGCGGCTCGACGCGGTGATGGCGAGCGGCGATGTCACGCTCGAAAAGGTCATCGCGGCCTATCTGCACGGCGCCTTGTCCTACGAGATGCAGACCGGTTTCGGCGGCCGGGCCTTCTGCAAGCTCAGAGCCCGGCTCAGCGTCGAATCCGAGGGGCTGAGCCGCAGCATCATGTCCGACGCGTTCGACGCCTCCGGACGGCGCTATCTCGACGTGCTGAAATCGCTGCTCCCGGACCTGCCGGAGCATGATCTGTTTTGGCGCTTCCATTTCCTGCTGGGCGCCATGACCTACACCATGGCCGACAGCGGGCGCATCCAGGCCCTGACACAGGGCCGGTGCGATTCCTCCGATATGCAGGAAGCCCTGCGCCAGATGGTCCCCTTCGTCGCCGCCGGATTTCGGGCCCCGCGCGCCGATCCGTGAGGCGGAACCGATGCCCGGATTGAGACCAATCGACCGCTCGGGGATGGCGTTCGACGGGGCGGGATCGGGCGCTACGGCACCGGATCGACCATCGCCCCGGCATTCATCGCATTCTCGGGGTCGAAGGCGGCCTTGATCCGCCGCATCAAGGTGAGCCGCACGGGATCGGCATAGCGCTCGAGGAGGCCGCGCTTGATGCGGCCGATGCCGTATTCCGCCGAATAGGCGCCCCCGAGATCCGCCGCGATCGCATAGATGTCGTGCGCCAGCCCGGCATCGACCTCGCGCGTGAAGGCGAGTCGGTCCGCGCCCTTCGGCACCAGAATGTTGAAATGGACATTGCCGTCGCCGACATGGCCGTAGATCGACAAAACGAGGTCGGGATCGTGCTGCCGGACGGCCGCCCGGGCGCGGGCGAGGAAGGCGTCGAGCTGCGAAAGCGGCACGGAAATGTCGAGCTTCACCGAACCGCCCGCCTGCTTCTCGCCTTCCGGGATCGTCTCGCGCAGCCGCCACATGTCGAGCCGCTGGCTCTCCGACTGGGCGAGGAAGGCGTCCGAGACCCAGCCGTGCTCCATCATGCCTTCGAGGATTCCTTCCATCAGCGCATCGAGCGGAACGCGCCGGGAGGAGGCGGACAATTCGATGATCAGCGCGCCGCCCGGCCCCGCCTTCAGCCCCGCCGCCGTGCCGAGGTCCTTGACCAGGTCGAGCGCGTTCCGGGTGATGAATTCGAACGAGGAGACGAGATCGGCGCTTTCCCGCCGCACCTCGGCCAGCAGCCCCGACAAAGGCGCGCCGTCGGCAAGCTCCACCCAGGCGGTGGCGTGCGCGACCGGCTTCGGCACCAGCTTCAGCGCCACCCCGGTCACGATGCCGAGCGTCCCTTCCCCGCCGATGAAGAGCTGCTTCAGGTCGTAGCCGACATTGTGCTTGCGCAGCGTGCGCATGTCCGAGAACAGGGTGCCGTCCGCCAGCACCGCCTCGATGCCCAGGACTTGGTCGCGCGCCATGCCGAAGCGCAGGACGTTGAGGCCGCCCGCATTGGTCCCGATATTGCCGCCGAGCCGGCAACTGCCTTCCGCGCCGAGGCTGAGCGGCAGCATCAGGCCGTGGGCCTCGGCCGCCGCCTGCGCATCGGCGAGCACCGCCCCGGCATCCGCGCACAGGCTGAAGCCGGCGGCATCCACCTCCCGGATCCCCGCCATCCGCTCCAGGCTGACGACGAGCTGGCGTCCGCTCCGGTCGGGCGTGGCGCCGCCGACATAAGAGGTGTTGCCGCCCTGGGGCACGAGGCCATAGCCGAGCGCGCGGGCGAGCCGGACGACCGCCTGGACCTCCGCCGTCGAACGCGGGCGCAGGATGGCGGGGGATACGCCCCGGACCAAATCGCGCTGGTCGGTGAGATAGCGCGCCGTGAGGTCCGGCGCGGTGAGCAGACCGGCCTCTCCGACGAGGGCGCGAAATCCATCGAGAGCGGGATCGGCATCCATTCGGCACCCCTGAACATGGCGAACGCGCCGTGGCGGCCACGGCGCGTCGTTTCGATCCGCCTCCGCTGCGGCGGGGGCGCGCTGCGGGCGGCCGGGGCACGCGACCCCGGCCGGCCGCGTCACTCCGACCTGATCTTGGCCTTCGCGACGATGTCCTTGACCGCCGGGATTTCGGCGGCGACGCGCTTGCCGAGGTCCTCGGGCGTGCCGTTGACCACCTCGAAGCCGAGCTTGCGGGCCTGCTCGATGACGGCGGGCTCCGCCATGACCTCGCGGGTCTCCTTGGTCAGGCGGGCGACGATCTCGGCCGGCGTCCCGGTCGGCGCGAACAGCGCCTGGAACGTGTCGGAGACGAAATCCTTGTAGCCCAGCTCGACCATGGTCGGCACGTCCGGCAGCGAGAACCAGCGCTTCGCGCCGGTGACCGCCAGCGCATTGAGACGGCCGGACTTGATCAGGGATTCGGCCGGCGGCAGCGCGACGCAGGCATATTGCACGTCGCCCTGGATCACCGCGGTGGTCGCCGGCCCGGCGCCGCGATACGGCACATGGGTGGAATCGATGGTGGCGAGCAGCTTCAGCCATTCGCCGGACATGTGGGACTTGGTCCCCGCGCCCGGGCTCGAATAATTGAAGGTGCCGGGGGCCGCCTTGATCTTGGCGATCAGTTCGGGGAGCGTCTTGATGCCGGATTCCGCCTTCACGATGAACACGTTGGGCGAATTCACCAGTTCCGAGATCGGGATGAAGTCCTTGATCGGGTCGTAGGGCAGCTTGTCGAACATCGCCGCGTTCACCGCGATCGAGGTCGAGGTCAAGAGCAGGGTGTAGCCGTCCGGCGTGGCGCGCGCGGCGACGCCCATGCCGGTATTGCCGGCGGCGCCGGGGCGATTGTCGATCACGATCGCCTGGCCGAGCCGCTTCTGCAGCGATTCGCCGAGCACGCGCGCGATCAGGTCGGTCGGGCCGCCCGGCGCGAACGGCACGACGATGGTGATCGGCCGGGTGGGATAGGGATCGGCGGCGGATGCGGCGCCGGCGAACAGCGCAAACGCGGCGGCGATGCCGGCGGTCATCCATTTCCCGATCCCGCTGCGCGCGGGGGTGGTGTTAGGGGGTCTCATGGCGTCCTCCTGGTCATGGTTTTTCGGGTACACGGCATCCGCCCGCGCCCGTCTCCGGGCGCGGGAACGAACGTCCCCCCGCTTGATTGGTCGTCGATGCGTCAGTCGGCCGAGATGCCGCTGGTCTTGATGATCTCGCGCCACATCGGCACTTCCTTCTGGACCAGCGCCGCCAGTTCGGCGGGACCCTGGGCCAGGACGCCGAAGCCGGCCTTGTTCAGCCGCTCCTTGACGTCGGCGCGGTTCAGCACCTCGATCACCGACTTCGACATTTTGTCGATCACCGCCTGGGGCGTTCCGGTGGGGGTGAACAGAGCCTGGAAGGTTTCCGATTCGAAGTCCGGATAGCCGGATTCCATCACGGTCGGCAGGTCCGGCAGATCGTACCAGCGCTTCGCGCCGGTCTCGGCGAGGCCGATCACCTTGCCGGCCTTGATCTGCGGATGGGCCGGCGGCAGCGCGGTCGAGGCGAGCGGGACCTGATTGCCCAGCACCGCCTGCATGGCCGGGCCGGCGCCCGAGAACGGCACGTGCAGGATGTCGATGCCGGCGCGGACCTTCAGCAGTTCCATGGCGAGATGCGGCGTCGTGCCGGCGCCGGGGCTGGCATAAGACAGCTTGCCCGGCTCCGCCTTGGCCTTCTTGACCAAATCAGCCAAGGTCTTGATGCCGGCCTGCGGATTGGCGACGAACACGTTCGGCGAGGAGCCGAGATTCGAGACCGGCAGGAAATCCTTGAACGGATCGTAGGGCACGGTCTTGTAGAGGCTCGGATTGACCACATAAGCGCTGGAGGTCAGCAGCATCGTGTAGCCGTCCGGCGTCGCGCGCCCGACCGCGCCGATGCCGATATTGCCGCCCGCGCCGCCGCGATTCTCGATCACCACGGTCTGGCCGAGCAGTTCGCCGAGCGGACCCGCCACCACGCGCGCCATGGCGTCGGTCGGGCCGCCCGGGGCGAACGGCACGATGAAGGTCACGAAGCGCTCGGGATATCCCGCCGCATGAGCGGAGCGGATCAGCGCAGGGGTCGCGAGCGCGCCCGCGGCGAGGGCGAGAACCGTGCGGCGCGAAACCGATCCGGTCGCAGTCTTTCGGGTGTCGTCTGTCGGCATTTCTTCCCATCCTCTGGTTGTCGTCGGGCCGTTGGGTCGGCACCGGGGCGTCTCCCCGGCAGCCGATCGCGGGCCTGACTTGGGCTGGACGCGGACCCGAAGATCCGCGCCGGCCCTGGAGATTAACGTCACCGGCCCGCCCCGGCCATCCGGGGCGGCGCGGCGATCAGCGGATCGCCATCGGATTGACCGGGCCGCCCACCGCGCCGGTGATCGGCAAGGTCGGCGCCACGAACATGAAGTCGTAGGTCTTGTCGGCGGCGCAGGCGGCAGCGAGTTCGTCCAGGAAGAAGATCTCGCCCATGGTCAGGCCCATGATCGGAATGCAGATCCAGTGCCAGGGCTGGTTGGCGTCGCTGTCGTTCGGGCGGACCTCAACGCCCCAGGTGTCGGTGGCGACCGCGGCGACCTGCTTCTCGTGCAGCCAATAGAGCGTTTCGAACGCGAGACCCGGCGCGTCGCCGCCGGGATAGCCGTCCCAATGGCCGAGCTTGTGCTGCTTGCCCATCTGGCCGGTGCGCACCAGGAGGAAGTCGCCGCGCCCGACGGTCACGTTCTGCGAGGCGCAGGCGGCGTCGAGGATCTCGTTGGTGATGGCGAAGCCGTCCTCGAGGCACTCGACGCCCATGTGCCGGGCGATGTCGAGCAGCACGCCGCGGCCGACCATGCGGTCGCGGACATGCTCGATGCCCGCCTTGGCCGCGCCGAACGAGGAGACCTCGCGGCAATCATAGCCGTTCCACATATAATCTTTGTAGAAGATGTGGCCGAGCCCGTCCCAATGGGTCGCCGCCTGGAGCGGCAGAAGCACCAGATCGTCGGCCGAGCGGATGCCGCGCTTGTCCAGGATGCCGGAATAAGCGTCGGTGCCCGACCGCAGCATGGTGTGGACCGGATTGAAGCGGCCGACCGGCGGGAACTTGGTCTTGCCGCCCTGCGGGCCCTTATTGTCGAAATCGATCGCGAGCGAGAACACCTTGCCGGTGCGCACCAGGCTGGCGGCGCGGACGACATCCTCCGGAGACACGTAGTTCAGCGTGCCGATATGGTCTTCCGGCCCCCATTTGCCCCAGTTCTTCAGCTCTTCGGCGGCTTCCTCGATGAGCTTCATCGTGATGGGGGTAGACACAGTCTTGGTCATGCTCGAGCGGTCCTCAATTGAACGCGGTGGTTTCTGGGGATTGAACGGGCCGGAGCCGCCGGCGCCTAAGGCGCCGCGCCGGATCCGACAATGCTCGGGGCGCGAAAACCCGCCGCGAGAAACGGAATGAGATGGTCGAGCGCAGCCCGGCCGTCCGCGGGATCGCAGGCGTTTCCGGTCAAGCTCTGAATCCGCCCGCTATCGGCCATGGTGTAGACCATGGTTCCGAGCAGGAAATGGAAGCGCCACGCGAATTCGCCGCGCGGCAAATCCGGCAAGGCGGCCTGCATCGCCGCCATGAAGGCCTTGCTGCTCTCGTCGAACGCCTTGCTCAGAATGCGCCGCGACACCTTTTCGGATTCGGAGCCGAGCCGGGCGCGCAGGCGGGCGAAGGCCGGCCCGCCGAAGCGCGGCTCGAGGCCGAGCGTCAGCGCCGGATGGAGGAAGGCGAAGAGCAATTGCTCCAGGAGCGGCGGACGCCCCGGCGCCTCCGCGCATTCGGCCAGCCTGCGCATGCGCTCGTCGGCGATGGGCTTGGCGCGGGCCTCGAAAATCGCTTCGAGCAGGCCCTCCTTGGAGCCGAAATGATAATGCAGCGAGGCGAGGTTGACCTGGGCGGCGGCGGTGATGCCGCGCACGCTGACGGCGGCCAGCCCCTCGTCGGCGAACAGGCGCTCCGCCACCACGAGCATGCGTTCGCGCGGCGTCAGGCCGGCGAGCACCGCCCGTATATCGGCGAAGCGGTCCTCCTGCTCCTGCGCTCCCGCTTCCACGAGGCGCGGCGGTTCCGTTGACATTCCGGCGCTGCTCCCTCAAGGCGAACCAAATCGGGGCCTTGACGTATTCAAACGTATGTTTACCGTAAACAGTCGTTTATATATGTCAAGCTTCCGTGGTCCTACGGTAGCAGCTCAGCAGGAGACGCTGAAAGTGGGTAAGACGATCCTCACCGTCGCGGTGACAGGAAACCAGACGACTTTGGCCCAGCATCCCGGCCTGCCCTGCACGCCGAAGCAGATCGCCGACGCCGCCATCGATTCGTGCAAGGCCGGTGCGGCCGTCGCGCATATCCATGTGCGGCACGACGACGGTCGGCCGAGCATGGATTTGGCGCACTACCGCGAGGTGGTGGACCGGATCCGCGATTCCGGCTGCGGCATGGTCATCAACCTGACCACCGGCCCGGGCCAGCGCTTCGTTCCCGGCCTCGAAGACCCGAAGGTCTATGCGCCCGGGACCACGCTGATGGCGCCGGAGAAGCGCGTCGAGCACGTCCTCGCGATCAAGCCGGAAATCTGCACCCTCGACCTCAACACGATGTGGTCGGGCGACAGCGTGGTGATCAATTCCCCGCGCAACGTCACCATCATGGCGAACGCCATGAAGGAAGCCGGGTCCAAGCCGGAACTCGAAGTGTTCGATTCGGGCGACATCCAGCTCGCCAAGGTGCTGATCGAGCAGGGCGTGCTCGAGGAGCCGCCGCTGTTCCAGATCGTCACCGGCATCCGCTACGGCTTCCCGGGCACCGTCGAGACCGTGGTTTACGCCAAGTCGCTGCTGCCGAAGAACGCCCATTGGGCGGCGTTCGGCATCGGCCGCATGATGTTCCCGATGGTCGCCGCCGCCTACACGCTGGGCGCTCATGTGCGCTGCGGCTTCGAGGACGGCGTGCAGATCCGCCGCGGCCAGCTCGCCAAGGACAATGCCGAGCAGGTCACCAAGGCGGCCCGCATCATCGACGATCTCGGCGGCGAGCTTGCGACGCCGGACGAGGCGCGGGCCATTCTCGGCCTCAAGTCGTGACCCCTCCCGCCCCTCTCGCCGGCCGGATCGCTTTGGTGGTGGGCGGATCGGGCGGGATCGGCTCCGCCACCGCCGAGCGCCTCGCCGCGCTCGGCGCCAGCGTCACCGTCACCTACCGCGCCCGCGCGGCGGAGGCGGAGGCGCTGGTGGCGCGGCTGCCCGGCAGCGGCCATGCCGCCGAACAGGCCAGCGTCGAGGACAGCGCCTCGCTGGTGCGCCTCGCCGAGACGCTGCGCGCGCGGCACGGCAAGCTGGACATCCTGGTCAATGCCGCCGGCTTCACCAAGCCGATCAAGCATGCCGATCTCGATGCCCTCGACGACGATCTGATCGACCGCATGTTCGCGGTCAATTGGCGCGGCAGCTTCGCCGCGGTGCGGGCCACCGCCGTGCTCCTGAAAGAGAGCGGCGACGGCCTGATCGTCAACGTCTCCTCGATCGCCGGCACCAACGGCGTCGGCAGCAACATCGCCTATTGCGCGGTGAAGGCCGGCATCGACGTGATGACCAAGTCGCTCGCCCGTGCGCTCGCGCCCGCGGTGCGGGTGATGGCGGTCTCGCCGGGCGTGGTGGACACCGATTTCGTGCCGGGCCGCGACGCGTCCTTCAACGAAAAGGTGGCGGCCACCATCCCGCTGAAGCGCATCGCCGGCGCGGGCGACGTCGCCGACGCCATCGTCGCCTGCGCGACCACGCTGAAATACTCCACCGGCTCGGTCATCCTGGTGGATGGCGGGCGGGCGCTGTAACGCCGTCCCGGCCGGGCCTGTCCAGCCCGGCCGGAGACGGTCCGTTACCGCCAGGATCGGCGCTTGAGCATGGTGACAATCTGCGAGGCCAGGGTCGAAATGACGAGATAGATCAAGGCCGCGGCCAGATACATTTCGACCAGGCGGCCATTGATCTGCGCCATTTTCGCCGCCGCCCCCAAAAGGTCCGTCAGCGACAGGACATAGACCAGCGACGTATCCTGAAACAGGACGATGGTCTGGTTCAGCACGATCGGCCCCACCGCGCGCAGCACCTGCGGCAGGATGACGAGCCGGTATGTCAGGAAGGGGCTCATCGACATCGCGCGGCAGGCTTCGTACTGGCCGCGCGGCACCGCGCGCAGGCCGGCGCGGATGATCTCGCAATAATAGGCCGCCTCGAACAGGCCGAACGTGATGTAGGCGGTGGCGTGCGCGCCGACCGGCACCGGCCGGGGGCTGCCGGTGACATAGCCGACCACCACCGGCATCAGGAAAAAGAACCAGAACAGCACCATGATCAGCGGGATCGAGCGCATCACCGCGACATAGATCCGCGCCAGGGGGGCGAGCACCGGCACCTGGAGGTGCTGGGCGATCGCCAGCAGCGTGCCCACCGAAATACCGATCAGAAAGGCCGCGACGGTCAGGCTCAGCGTGAAGGTCAGGCCGGCCCAGAGATAGGGCGCGGCCTGCCAGACCACGGAAAAATCGATCCCGCTCACGATCTCTCCCCCGCTCCGACGAAGCGCGCCCGTGCGAACCAGGACCGCGCCCGTGCGAACAAAGACCGCGCCCGCAGCTTTGCGGGGCGGGCCGGCTGGAGGCCGGGGATCTGCAGCCGGCGGTCGACCAGCTCCATGGCCTGATAGGCGACCAGAGCGAGCGCGAGATAAATCACGGTCGCCCAGCCGAAGGCCGCGAAGGTCTGGAATGTGGTCTCGCTGATCTGCCGGGCCTGCGCGGTCAGCTCGATCACTCCGATGGTCAGCGCCACCGAGGTGTTCTTGTAGATGTTCATCACCTCGCTGGTCAGGGTCGGGACGATCATCCGCAGCGCCTGGGGCAGGAGGATGCGGCGGAAAACGGTGGCGCGGGAGAGGCCGAGGGCGGCCGCGGCCTCGCCTTGGCCGCGCGGCAGCGCCTCGATGCCCGCCCGTACCTGCTCGGCGACCCGGGCGGCGGTATAGAAGCCGAGGCACAGGAGCGCCGGCAGGAAGGCGCCCCAGGGCGGCGGCATCTGCTTCAGCCAGGTGCCCGCGGCGGCCGGCAGGAGTTCCGGCAGCACGAAATACCAGAGGAAGAGCTGCACCAGCAGCGGGATGTTGCGGAACAGCTCGACATAGAGCCGCGCCGCCACCGCGGCCGCACCGCCCGCCCGGGTGCGGGCCACGCCCACTGCGACGCCGACGACGAAGGCGATCGCCCAGCCGAGACCGGCGAGGGCCAGCGTCCAGAACAGCCCAGACAGGAGCCATTCGCCATAGAGCCGCCCGTCCGGCGCCCGCTCGAACAGCAGATCGAACATGCCGCCTCCTGTCGGACCGGTCTTTGGCCCCAGATCAGGGCGTCAAGGCGTCGCTCGGCGCCGCGACGCGGGCACGCAGGGCCTCGCCCATCGGCAACGAAAGATTCTGACCGTTGGGCGGGATCGGCTGCGTGAACCATTTCTCGTAGAGCTTGGCGAACGCTCCCGATGCCATCTGCGCGCGGATCGCGCCGTCGACCACCGCCTTGAAGTCCGGGTCGTCCTTGGCGAACATCAGACCGTAATAGTCGAACCCGCCGAACTGGCCCGGCAGGAATTTGAACGCCTTCGGATCGGGGGCGGAGGCGGCGAGGCCGGCCTGGAGGATGCGGTCCTCAAACCAGCCCGCCGCGCGCCCGGTGCGCAGCATCAGCAGCGATTCCGCCTGGTCCTTGGCCTGGACGAAGACCAGATCGAGGTTGTTTTCCTTGGTGATCTTCTGCGCCAGGGCATAGTTCAGCGAGCCCTGGGTGACGACCACCGTCTTGCCCTTCAGGCCGGCCAGATCCGAAATGCCGGACGCCGCCATGGTGAGCCAGCTCGGCTGGCTGACGAAAGTCGCGACCGAGAAGGCGACCTGCTTCTGGCGGTCGGCGGTGTTGGTCGTGCTGCCGCATTCGAGGTCGACCGTCCCGTTCTGGATCAGCGGGATGCGGTTCGAGGCGTTGACCGGCGTCATCGCGACCTTCAGGCCGGGCATGGCGAGCTTCGCCTTCACCGCCTCCGCCACCGCCGCGCACAGGTCGATGGAGAGGCCGACCGGCTTCTGGTCGGCGCCGAGATAGGAGAAGGGGACCGAGGATTCCCGGTAGCCCAGCGTCAAGGTGCCGGTCGACTTGATCTTGTCGAGGGTCGCGGCCGCGGCGGCGGAGGACAGGCCGATCGCGGCCAGCACGGCGACGGGAAGGAAGGTCTGCCGAAACATCATGGTCTTTACCCCTCTGAATGGAACCGGCCGGTTCGGCCGCGCCGGGCCCGCGGGCATTCGCCTCTGTCGGGTGCGGCGGATGGTGGACCGTCCCGGACCAGCCGGGGCGGCCGGACGCGTCAGGCGGCCTTGTCGCGCGCGATCTCGTCGAGGCTGTCGCGCAGCGCCCGTTCGAGAATGTCGATGGCCTGGTCGATCTCGGCGTGGGAAACGGTGAGCGGCGGCGCGATCCGCCACACCGAGCCGCGCTCGGGGCGGCGGCGGATGTTCATGCTGAGGCCGTTCTCGAAGCATTTCTGCGTCGTCAGCGCGCCCAGCGCATGGGCCGGCGTCCGGCTGGCGCGATCGGTGACGAGTTCGACGCCCATCAGCAGGCCGAGCCCCCGGACGTCGCCGATCACCTCGTAGCGCTGCTGCAGCTCCTCGAACCGGCCGCGCAGATAGGCGCCCATCTCGTTGGCGCGCGCCACGAGATGCTCCCTCTGGATGACGTCCAGCACGGCGAGCCCGACCTCGGCGGTCAGGGGATCGGACACGTGGCTGGTATAATAGGCGAACTTGCGCTCGTAGAGCCGCGCCTCAATCGCGGCCGTGGTCGAGACGGCGGCGAGCGGCAGGCCGCCCCCCAGGGTCTTCGACATGGTCATGATGTCGGGGACGACGCCGAAATGCTCGGATCCGGTCTTCTTGCCGATGCGGCCGAACGCGGTCTGCGCTTCGTCGAAGATCAGCAGCATGCCGCGGTCGTCGGCCGCCTGGCGCAGCGCCTGCATGAAGTCCTGCGGCGGCACCAGGACGCCGCCCGCGCTGATCACCGGCTCGACCATGATCGCCGCGCCGCGCCCGGTCGACTGCATGTCGAACAGCTTCAGCGCGAGGTCGAGATTGGCCAGGGCCTCCGCCTCGGCATCGGCGCCCTTGACGTAGGGGCGATAGGCGTTGGGCTCGGGGATGACGAAGATGCCGGGCACCGGTACGCCATAGCCCTTGCGGTCGCTGGCCATGGACACCGCGCTCGCGCCGCCGGTGATGCCGTGCCAGGATCCGCCGAGCACGAGGATTTCGTAGCCGTCGGTGTACATCTTCGCCATGCGCAGGGCGACTTCGGTCGCCTCCGAGCCGGTATTGATGAAGATCGAGCGGGTCAGGTCGCCCGGCAGCCAGTCGCGGGCCAGAACCTGCGCCAATTCCGCCACCACTTCCGGGATCATGCCGCTGAAGAAATGGAACGCCTTCTCCCCGGCGCGGTGCACCGCCGCGACGATGGCCGGGTGGTTGTGGCCGATCGTGGCGCACATCTGGCCCGAGGTGAAATCGAGATAGTCGCGGCCCCTTGTGTCGCGGACGATGGTGCCCTTCGCCGAGCGGAACAGAGCGGGGAACACGTCGCCGCCATAGCGGACGAGAAATTCCTTCGATGCCTCTTCAAGGGCCTGATCCATCTCGCCTCTCCACATTCGCCGCGCGCCGCGTGGCCCGCCTCCCGGAGGCAGCCCGGAAGGTCCGGAAACGCCCGCGCTTCCGCCATGGCCCACGATTTGCTTTGGTCTTCGCCCGGGATGATGGTGAGGTGCGTCGATGAGCGCCAACGCAAAAAACTCAGCACCCCATGAAGCAGGCTCAATGACGCCGCCGCGCCAGAAGCTCCCGCCGCTCAAGGCGCTGCTCGCCTTCGAGGCGGCCTCGCGCCAGGATAGCTTCGCCAAGGGCGCCCTGGAACTCGGCGTCACGCCCTCGGCGGTGAGCCACCAGATCCAGGTCCTGGAGGAATTTCTCGGGGTGAAGCTGTTTCAGCGCCGGGCCGGCCGGGCGGTGCTCACGCCGGCGGGGATGGTCTATAGCCGCGAACTCGAACAGGCCTTCGGCATCATCGGCAAGGCCACCACTTTGGTCGCCCCCCAGTCGCAGCACGGCCATCTCGTGATCGCGTCGGGGCCGAGCTTCGCGGCGAAATGGCTGCAGCCGCGCCTGCCGGATTTCCTGAGCCGGCATCCGGAGGTCCGGATCCGCCTGTCGACGCTCTCCGGCATGGCCGACCTCGACGACAGCCGGTTCGACATTGCCATCGCTTATGCCCTGCCCGCCGGCACCGCGCGCGACGCCGAGCCGCTCGTGACCGAAATGCTGCGCCCCTTGTGCAGCCCGGCCCTCGCCGCCCGGCTCGACCTGCGCAGCCCCGGCGACCTCGTGCGGGCGACCCTGATCCATTCCAGCAATGCGGTGACGTGGAAGGATTATTT
Source organism: Aquabacter spiritensis (assembly GCF_004346185.1). Lineage (GTDB taxonomy): Bacteria > Pseudomonadota > Alphaproteobacteria > Rhizobiales > Xanthobacteraceae > Aquabacter > Aquabacter spiritensis. The sequence continues at coordinate 141,939 of NZ_SMAI01000011.1, forward strand.
CCGGCGCCTGGCGATCGGCGAACTGCATGCCGCCAACGAATTGTGGCTCGACCGGTCGAGCATGGCGATCGACGCGGCCGTGAACGGCCTCGGCGTGATCCTCGAAGGCGACATCCTGGTCGAACGGGAGATGAACGAAGGCAAGCTCGTCGCCCCCTTTGCCGCGCCCGAATGCCGCGTGACGGCGACCTCCTATTATCTCGTCCGCCCGCGCGGCCATCGCAGCGGGGCGCAGAATGCGGCGTTCGAGTCCTGGCTGAAGGCAGAGCTGGGGACCGCCGGACCGGTGAAGCCGACGCCCGCCGCGGCCCGCGCGGCCGCCCATTGAGCGACGAAGGGCGGCGCCGCGCCCGCTTCCAGGCTGCTCGGGTGCTCCCATTGCCGGCTGGACATGATACATGGCCGCTCTGTCACCCCCCGCCGCCGGCACGTCCCGCCGGCCCGCCACGCCAGAGTTTCCCATGAGCCGCTTCTGGAGCCCGATCGTAGAGACCCTGACCCCCTACGTGCCCGGCGAACAGCCGCGCATTCCGGGGCTGGTGAAGCTCAATACGAACGAGCATCCCTATCCGCCCTCCCCGCGCGTCGGCCCGGCGATCGCGGCGGCGGCCGAATCGCTGAACCTCTATCCCGATCCCACCGCAGCGGCGCTGCGCGGCACGATCGCGGAGGTCTATGGCGTCGCCCCCGAGGAGGTGTTCGTCGGCAACGGCTCGGACGAGGTGCTGGCGATCGCCTTCCAGGCGCTGCTCAAGCACGACGCGCCCCTGCTCTTTCCCGACATCACCTATTCCTTCTATCCGGTCTATTGCGGGCTCTACGGCATCGCCTATCGCGAGATTCCGCTCGATGCGGCGCTCAGGGTGCAGGTGGCGGACTTCACCGGACCGTGCGGCGGCGTGGTCCTGCCGAACCCGAACGCGCCGACGGGAATCGGCCTCTCCCGCGCCGATATCGAGACCCTGCTCCGCGCCCATCCCGACGCGGTGGTGCTGATCGACGAGGCCTATGTGGATTTCGGGGGCGAAAGCGCGGTGCCCCTCGTGCGCGACCACGCAAATCTTTTGGTGGTCCAGACGCTGTCCAAGTCGCGCGCCTTGGCGGGGCTGCGGGTGGGGTTCGCGATCGGACAGGCGCATCTGATCGAGGCGCTGGTGCGGGTGAAGGACAGCTTCAATTCCTACCCGCTCGACCGGCTCGCGCTCGCCGGTGCCGCTGCGGCGATCGCCGATACCGCCTGGCTCGAAGACAACCGGGCGCGCGTCGTCGCGACCCGCGAAGACCTTGCCAGTGCCTTGCAATCGCTGGGGTTCGAGGTTCTGCCCTCGGTCGCGAACTTCCTGTTCGTGCGCCATCCCGACCATGCCGGGGATGTGCTGGCGGCGGCGCTGCGGGAGCGGGCGATCCTGGTGCGGCGGCTCGGCCACCCGCGAATCGCGGACTATCTGCGCATCACCATCGGCACGCCGGAGGCCTGCGGCCGGCTGGTCGAGGCGCTCCGCGCGATCCTGCACCGCTGACCGCGCCCCCCGGCGCGCCGGCTTTCGCCGCGTCCCGGACGCGTGTTTCGGTGCGCGGCGATGCGGGCCGTCGACCGGTTCCCATTGAAACCTCAGGTCACCTTCGCTATAGGGGCGCTCGACTATTCGGAGGTCCGGTCGGGCCTCCCTCGGCCGTGCCCGCTCCCCCTCGCCGCGCGAGCCGGTCGCACAGAACGGCCGAGCACCACAGAGGCGCATACATGTCTTCGACGTTCGATACCGTTGCCAATATCATCGCCGAGACGTGCGACATCCCGCGAGACACGATCACGCCGGAAAGCCACGCCATCGACGACCTGGGTATCGACAGCCTGGACTTCCTCGACATCGCCTTCGCGATCGACAAGGCCTTCGGGATCAAGCTGCCGCTCGAGCAGTGGACCCAGGAGGTCAATGACGGCAAGGCGACCACCGAGCAATATTTCGTGCTCAAGAATCTCTGCGCCCAGATCGACGAGTTGGTCGCGGCGAAGACGGCCTGAGGCGGACCCAGCGTATGCGTCCTGAGGTCTTCAAGATGGTGGACCGGGTCGTTGCAATCGACCCGGCGCTCAAGACCATTCATTGCAAGGGCCTCGTGCCCCACGAAAGCTCGATCTTCGAGGGCCACTTTCCCGGCTATCCGATCATGCCGGGCGTGCTGCTGGTCGAGGCGATGGCGCAGACCACGGGCTGGCTCGTGCTGGCCCGCAACCGCTTCGACAAGATGCCCTTCCTCGCCACGGTGAAGGAAGCCAAGCTGCGCACCTTCGTCGTGCCGGGGCAGAATCTCGATCTGTTTTCGGAAATCCTCCACGAGGGCTCCGGCTTCGTGGTCGCAAAAACCCATACCTCGCTCGACGGCAAGCCGATCTGCAGCGCCGAGCTGACCTTCCGCGTCCTGCCTTGGCCGGAGGGGCGCATGAAGACGACAGTCCTTCAGGTCGCTCAAGAGGTCGCGTTCCCCGTCGGGGATTATGTCGATGCCTGAGGGCGGCGCGCGCGAGGTCTGGATCACCGGCATCGGCCTCGTCTCCTCGCTAGGCGAGGGGCTCGACGCCCATTGGGAGGCGCTCACCGACGGCCGGGCGCCGGTCACCGACGCCGCGCGCTTCGCGCCCTATGTCGTCCACCCTTTGGTCAAGCTGACCTATGACAGCCAGATCCCCAAAAAGGGCGATCAGCGTCAGATGGAGACGTGGCAGCGCATCGGCACCTATACCGCCGGGCTCGCGCTCGACAGTGCCGGCATCGCCAAGAATGCCGACATTCTCGGCCGCACCGACATGATCGTCGGCGCCGGCGGCGGCGAGCGCGACCATCAGGTCGATACCGCGATCCTCAATGATCTGATCGCCTCGAACGATGCCGGGCGCCTGCTGAACGAACGCCTGCTGGCCGATCTGCGCCCGACCTTGTCGCTGGCGCAGTTGTCCAATCTGCTGGCCGGCAACATCTCGATCGTCCACGGCGTCACCGGCTCCTCGCGCACCTTCATGGGCGAGGAGAGTTCCGGGGTCGATGCGGTGCGTGTCGGGCATGCGCGGATCGCCGCCGGACAGAGCGAGATCGGCCTCGTGGGCGGCGCCTATAATGCCGAGCGCGAGGACATGCTCCTGCTCTACGCGCTCAACGATTTCTGCATGACCGGCGAGTTCCGGCCGGTGTTTTCCGGCCGCGACGCGCCGGGCATCCCCTCCGGCTCGATGGGCGCCTTCCTGGTGCTCGAATCGGCCGACCATGCCCGCGCCCGCGGCGCGACCCCGATCGCCCGGCTCGCCGGGGTCTGGTCGGAGCGCGCGAAGCGGGACGTCGCCGGCAGCGTGGCGCAGACCGTGGCCGGCTTGCTCGCCAAGGGCGGCGACGCCGCCATCCTGTCCGGGGCCACCGGGGCGCGCGGCGCGACCGAGGCCGAGGCCGAGGCGCTCGCAGCGTCCGGACGCGCGGTGCGGTCCGTCGCCAACCGGATCGGCCACGGCTTCGAGGCGCAGTTCCCCGCCGCCCTCGCTCTGGCCGCCCTCGCCGTGTCGCGCGGGGCGCTGTTCCCCGCTTTGCCCGGCGATCCGGTGGAGCGCGGCGACGGCGCGGTGGACCGCATCCTGGTGACCGGCGTCGGCCACTGGCGCGGCGAAGGCGCGGGCCTCGTGGAAAAGATCGGCTGACGCGCGGGCTTTAGAGCCGGCGCACCGTTCTCCTTTTTCGCGTGATCGACTAAACAGGCGGAAGCGTGCGCCGGGCGGGGCGCTGTCAGGAAATCAGGAGTCGCCCCATGGCGCACACCGACACGCACGGTCGTCCCATCGTCGTCGTTACCGGCATCGGCATCGTCTCGTCCCTCGGCCAGGGCAAGGCGGAGAATTGGCGCCGCCTCACCGCCGGCGAGAGCGGCATCCACCGCATCACCCGCTTCCCGGTCGAGGGCATGCGCACCACGATCGCCGGCACCGTCGACTTCCTGTTCGACCATCGCGTGCCGGCGCCCGATCTGTCCGAGCGGCTCGCCACGATCGCCGTGGAAGAGGCGATCGGCGAGGCCGGGATCGGCGGCGGCGGGGATTTTCCCGGCCCGCTGTTCGCGGCCGTGCCGCCGGTCGAGATGGAATGGCCGGAAAAGTGCCGCCTCGCCGACAATGTGCCGGAACGTCCCCTCGCCTATCGCGACCTGCTCGCCTCGGCCGCGAGCGGAAAATTCCGGCCCTGGCACGAGCGCTTCCTGTTCGGCTCGGTCGCCGACCGCCTCGCCGACCGGTTCGGCACCAAGGGCCAGCCGATCTCGCTCTCGACCGCCTGCGCCTCCGGCGGCACGGCGATCCAGCTCGGCGTCGAGGCGATCCGGCGCGGCGAATGCGAGGTCGCGCTCGCGCTCGGCACCGACGGCTCGGTCCATCCCGAGGCGCTGATCCGCTTCTCCCTGCTCTCGGCGCTGACCACCGCCAACGAGAAGCCCGAAGAGGCGGCGCGCCCCTTCGCCAAGAATCGCGACGGCTTCGTCATGGCCGAAGGCGCGGCGGCTCTGGTGCTCGAGAGCTATGCCCACGCCAAGGCGCGCGGCGCGCGCATTCTCGGCGTGGTCGAGGGCTGCGGCGAGATGGCGGACAATTTCCACCGCACCCGGTCGAGCCCGGACGGCAAGCCGATCATCGGCTGCGTGAAGAACGCCCTCGCCGATGCCGGCGTCACCCCGGCCGACATCGACTATATCAATGCCCACGGCACCTCGACCCCCGAGAACGACCGGATGGAATATGTCGGCCTGCGCGCCGCCTTCGGCGACGAGGTCCTGGCCGGCATCCCGATCTCGTCCAACAAGTCGATGATCGGCCACACTTTGACCGCCGCCGGCGCGATCGAGGCGGCGTTCTCGCTCCTCACCATCGCCAATGGCCGCATCCCGCCGACCATCAATTACACCCTCCCCGACCCCGCCATCCCGCTCGACGTCGTCCCGAACGTCGCGCGCGACGCGACGGTGCGGCGGGTGATCTCCAATTCGTTCGGCTTCGGCGGACAGAATGTCAGCCTTGTTCTGGCGGGGGAGCCGGCGTGACACCGGCTCGCGCATGAGCGCGCGGCGCATCCTGGTCACCGGCGGCGGGCGCGGGCTCGGCGCGGCGATCGTCCGCGCGCTCGCGGCCGCCGGCTTCGACGTGACCTTCACCTATCGCAGCGCCGCCGCCGAGGCGCAGGCGCTGGTCGCGGAGCTTCGCGCCGCGTATCCCGGCACGGCGCCCGAGGCGGTCGCCCTCGACCTCGCCGACCGCGATGCGGTCGAGGCCTTCGCCGCCGGGCTCGAAGCCGGTACGACTGCCTTTTTCGGCTTCTGCCACAATGCCGGCATGCCCTACGACACGCTCGCCGCCATGATCGACCAGGCCAAGGCCGAGGCGGTGATGCAGGTGAACCATTTCGCCTTCGTGCGCATCGCCCGCGCTCTGGTGCGCCCCATGACGCGCGCGCGGGACGGCCGGATCGTCGCCATCGGCTCGGTCGCCGCGCTGCAGGCCAATCCCGGCAATGCCGCTTATGCCGCCTCCAAGGCGGCGCTGCAGGCCCATGTGCGGGCGCTGGCGATCGAGACCGCGCGGCGCGGCGTCACGGTCAATTGCGTCGCCCCGGGCTTCATCGACACCGCGATGCTCGCCAAGTTCGCCGACCACCGCGCGCGGCTGGAGGCGCAGATCCCCGCCGGCCGGTTCGCGACACCCGACGACGTGGCGCAGGTCGCGGCGTTTCTCTTCTCCCCTGCGGCAGGCTATATCACCGGCGCAACGATCCCGGTGGACGGGGGCCTTTCGGCCCAGCTCTCCGCCCACCGCTGACCTTCAAGGACCCTTATGCGCGCCCTTCAGCTCGTCTCCGACCGCAAGCTCGAACTCGTGGACATGCCCGAGCCCGGCGCGCCCGGTGCCGGCGAAGTCCAGATCCGCGTGAAGGGCCTCGCCCTCAACCATATCGACGTCTGGGGTTGGCGCGGCATGGCCTTCGCCAAGCGCAAGATGCCGCTCGTGGTCGGTGCCGAGGCGGCCGGCGAGATCGTCGCGCTCGGCGCCGACGTGCGCGGGCTGAAGGTCGGCCAGACGGTCGCGATGTACGGCGCCATGACCTGCGGCCATTGCCGCAACTGCCTGAAGGGCCGCGACAATCTTTGCGAGGCTGTCGGCGGCGTGCTGGGCTTCCACATCGACGGCTTCGCCCGCGACCTCATCAACATGCCCGAGCGCCTGGTGATCCCGGCGCCCGAGGGCGTGTCCTTCGAGGACGCGGCCTGCGCCGGCATCACCTTCTCGACCGTCGAGCATATGCTGTTCGACAATGCCAAGCTGGAAGAGGGCGAGACCGTGCTCGTCCATGCCGGCGGCTCCGGCATCGGCTCCGCCGCCATCCGGCTGGCGAAAGATGTCGGGGCGACCGTCATCACCACCGTGGGCGACGACGAGAAGGCGATCAAGGCCGAGATGCTCGGCGCCGACCACGTGATCAATTATCGCGAGGAGCGGTTCGAGCACCTGGTCCGCAAGATCACCAAGAAGGTCGGCGTGGACGTGGTGTTCGAGCATGTCGGCGCCGACACCTGGAACGGCTCGCTGCTCTCGATGAAGCCCGGCGGCCGGCTGGTGACCTGCGGCTCGACCTCGGGCGTCTCGGTGAACATGAACCTGATGCAGCTGTTCCAGCGCCAGTACCACATCATGGGCTCGTTCGGCGCCACCATCCGCAACGTCTCCGACGGCCTCGCCAAGATGGGGCGCGGGGTGCTGCCGGTGATCGACAGCGTGGTCGAGCTGGAAAACTTCAATGCCGGCCTCGAGCGTCTGGAGACCCGGCGGGTGTTCGGCAAAATCGTCGTCCGCTTCTGATCCGCCGGCGCGGAGACCCGGATCGTGTCGTCACTGAGGGCTCTGTTCGTGCGCATCGCCCGCCGCGCGCGCCTCGTGCTCGCGCCGCTGTGGGAGAGCCTCGTGGTCGGCACGCTGCGCGGGCTGGTCTGGTGGTCGCGCCTGTTCCCGGTGAGCTGGTCGTGCGCCATCATCGCGAGCCTGGCGAAACTGTGCGGGCCGTTCTTCGTCGTCAGCCGCACCGCCCGGCGCAATCTGCGCGCCGCCTTTCCCGAGAAGAGCGGGTGGGAGGTGTGGTGGCTGGTGGTCGGCGTCTGGGACAATCTCGGGCGCATGGCGGCCGAGTTCGCCCATCTCGACCGGATCTGGGACTATGACCCGGCGCATCCCGATGCGGGGCGCATCGAGATTGTCGGCGCCGACATCATGGCGCGGCTGCGCGACGACGGCCGGCCGGCGCTGTTCTTCACCGCCCATACCGGAAACTGGGAGCTGAACGCCATCACCGGCGCCAAGCTCGGCGTGCCCGGCGGGGTCCTCTACCGCGCGCCCAACATCAAGAAGGCCGCCGATCTGATCGCCGAAATGCGCGCGCAGACCATGCCGGGCCTGGTCAAAGCGAGCCGCCATGCCGGCCGGCAGATGGCGCGCATGCTGGAGGACGGCGCGCATATCGGCATGCTGGTCGACCAGCATTGGGGCCAGGGCGTGACGGTACGCTTCTTCGGCCGCCCGGCCGCCACCAACCCGACCCTCGCCCGGCTCGCCCGCCAGTTCGACTGCCCGGTCCACGGCATGCGGGTGATCCGCCTGCCCAAAGGCCGCTTCCGGATCGAGATCACCGAGGAAGTCCCCCTGCCGCGCGACCGCGACGGCCGCATCGACGTCGAGGGCGCGATGCAGGCCGTGACCTCGGTGATCGAAGGCTGGGTGCGCGAATATCCCGCGCAATGGCTCTGGCTTCACCGCAGATGGCGGTGAGGCGGTCGGCCTCGCGCGGCACATCGGAGGGGCAGCGGGCGCCCGCTTGGCCGCTTCAGCCCCGCCCGCGCCTCGGCCTGTTCCGCCCCCGACCCTCTCCCGCTTGACCGGCCGATCACCTCGCCCCTTGCCCGCCGCGCCGCGATCCTATAAAGCCGCGCTTTCCTTGAATTCGGGGGTAGGGCGATGGGATTGCGGCCGGTGGCCGTCATCATGGGCAGCCAGTCCGATTGGGAGACCATGCGCCACGCCGTCGACATGTTCGAGGCGCTGGAGATCCCCTGCGACGTGCGCATCGTTTCGGCCCATCGGACGCCGGAGCGCATGGTCGCGTTCGCCAAGGGCGCGAAGGATGCCGGCTTCCAGGTGATCATTGCCGGCGCCGGCGGCGCCGCCCACCTGCCGGGCATGGTGGCCGCGCTCACCCCGCTGCCGGTATTCGGCGTGCCGGTGGAGTCCAAGGCGCTTTCGGGCGTCGACAGCCTCTATTCGATCGTCCAGATGCCCGCCGGCGTGCCGGTCGGCACGCTCGCCATCGGCAAGCCCGGAGCGATCAATGCCGCGCTGCTGGCGGCCGCCGTGCTCGCGCTCTCCGACGAGGCCCTCGCCGCCCGGCTCGAAGCCTGGCGTGCGGCGCGCACCGAGAGCGTCGCGGAGCGGCCGTCCTGATCCATGCTGGAGCCCGGCGCGACGATCGGCATTCTCGGCGGCGGCCAACTCGGCCGCATGATCGCGCTCGCCGCCGCGCGGCTCGGCCTGAAGTCCCACATCCTGTGCCCGGAAGCCGACAGCCCGGCCTTTCAGGTCGCCGCCGGCCATATCTGCGCCGCCTATGACGATGCCGCCGCTTTGGCGGAACTCGCGCGGGTGAGCGACGTCGTCACCTACGAGTTCGAGAACGTGCCGCTGGCGACGGCGGAATTCCTCTCCGCCCGGGTCCCGGTGCGGCCCGGCGCGCGGGCGCTCGCCTTGACGCAGGACCGGCTGGCGGAAAAATCCTTCGTCCGCGAACTCGGCATCGAGACCGCGCCCTTCGTCGCGGTCGACGATCTGGCGGGGCTCGCGGCCGGCATCGCCGCGATCGGCACCCCGGCCGTGCTGAAGACGCGCCGCTTCGGCTATGACGGCAAGGGACAGGTGACGCTGCGGGCCGGCGACGACCTCGCCGCCGCCTGGACGGCGATCGGCCGCCAGAGCGCGATCCTGGAGGGCTTCGTTTCCTTCCGCCGCGAAGTCTCGGTGATCGGCGTGCGCCGCGCGGACGGCGCCTTCGCGGCCTATGACGTGACCGAGAACGTCCACCGCAACCACATCCTCCACACCTCCACCGTCCCCGCCAACCTCGCGGCCGAAACGGAAAAGGCGGCGCACCGCATCGCCTGGCAGATCGGCCGGGCGATGGACTATGTCGGCGTGTTCGCGGTCGAATTGTTCGTGGCGGAACGCGGCATGAGCGAGACGGTGATCGTCAACGAGATCGCCCCGCGGGTGCACAATTCCGGCCATTGGACCATGGACGGGGCGATGACGTGCCAGTTCGAGCAGCATGTCCGCGCCATTGCCGGCTGGCCGCTCGGCGACACCGCGCGGCTCGGGCCGGTCGAGATGCTGAACCTGATCGGCGACGACATCGCGGACTGGCAGAGCCATCTCGCCGACCCCGCCGCGCATCTGCATCTCTACGGCAAGGGCGAGGCCCGGCCGGGGCGCAAGATGGGCCATGTCAACCGCATGCTCGACCGCATCCCGCAGGGCTGCTGAGGCCCCTCCCCCGAGCGCTGTACCGATGGTTGCGCCGGAGCGCTTGACAGCCTGCCTCCGCCTCCTGTTCAAATCGATTTAAGCCGGCACGCCAATTCAAAGCCGGCGCTGTGGAGGATTCCCCCATGACCGCTCTTTCCCGCGGCCTGCTGGCCGCGTTCGCCCTCGGGGCCGCCGTGACGCTCGGCGGCGTGGCCGAGGCCCAGACCAAGCTGAAATGGGCGCATGTCTACGAGCCCGCCGAACCGTTCCATACCGCCTCGGTCTGGGCCGCCGGCGAGATCGCCAAGCGCACAAACGGCCGCTACCAGATCGACGTCTATCCCTCCTCCCAGCTCGGCAAGGAGAGCGACATCAATCAGGGCCTCGCGCTCGGCACCGTCGACATGATCATTTCCGGGTCGAGCTTCGCCGCCAAGGCCTATCCGCCGATCGGCGTGACCTATTATCCCTACACCTTCCGCGACGCCGACCATCTGCTCGCTTACGCCAAGAGCGACGTCTTCAAGGACCTCGCCAAGGGCTATGAGGACAAGACCGGCAACCACATCGTCGCCGTCACCTATTACGGCGTGCGGCAAGCGACCTCGAACAAGCCCTTCAAGACCTGCGCCGAGATGAAGGGCCTGAAGATCCGCGTGCCGGACGCCCCGGCCTATCTCGCCATGCCCAAAGCGTGCGGCGCCAATATCGCGCCGATCGCCTTCGCCGAGGTCTATCTCGCGCTCCAGAACGGCACCGTCGACGCGCAGGAAAATCCCCTGACGACGATCGAGGCCAAGAAGTTCTACGAGGTGCAGAAGAACATCATCCTCACCGGCCACATCGTCGACCACCTCAACACCATCCTGTCGAAGGGCCTGTGGGACAAGCTCACCCCGGAAGACCGCAAGATCTTCTCCGAGGTGGCGCTGGAGGCCGCCGCGCGGGCGACGGCGGAAGTGGCGCAGCGCGAGAAGGAACTGCTCGACGTGTTCAAGCAGAAGGGCCTGACCATCGTCGAGGTCGACACCGCCGACTTCAAGAACACCGTGATCAAGAACATCACCTTCGAGAGCCTCGGCTACCGCAAGGCCGACTGGGACCGCATCCAGGCGCTGAAGGCCACGAACTGAGCGGCGCCCGCCGTTCGACCCCATGGCCGGCCGCGCGCCGGCCATGGCCCGCCTGCCCCGTTCCCGCCGCCGATCGGCCATGCCGGGACGACCGCCTTCGCGAAGAGATCCGGACACATGATGGCAGACCCGGCCCGCACCGCCGAAATCCACACCGAGGTCACCGGCGCCGAACTCGCCGAGACCTTCGAGCAGGAGGCGCCGATCCGCCTCTCGGCCTATGGGCCGGAGGACTGGATCACGCTGCTCGTGTTCTGGGCCATGGCCGGGCTGGTCTTCACCCAATTCTTCACCCGCTACGTGCTGAACGACAGCTTCGCCTGGACCGAGGAACTGGCGAGCTACGCGCTGGTCGTGGTGGTGTTCCTCGGCGCGGCGATGTGCGTGCGGCTGTCGCGGCATATCCAGGTGGACCTGCTCTACCGCTTCCTGCCGCCGCGCGCCGGGCGCCTGCTCGCCACCGTGGTCGACCTGCTGCGCATCGCCTTCTTCGCTTATGCCGTCTGGCTGATGTGGCGCTATATCGCGATCGTCGGCGACGAGCCGATGGTGATGGTCGAGGCGCGCAAGGACATCGTCTATTACGCCGTCCTCGCCGGCTTCGCGCTGATGCTGGCGCGCGCCGTCCAGGTGACGATCGCCAATCTCAGGCGCGGCTATTCCGTGCTCGAGCGCCCCGCCGCCTTCGACGGGACGGAGGCGTGACATGTGGATCCTGATCGGCGGCTTTCTCGGCCTGATGCTGATCGGCGTGCCGGTGGCGCTGGCGCTCGCCGGGGCCTCGCTGCTTTATATCCTCGTCACCGGGACCGCCCCGGACGTGGTGATAGCGCAGCGCATGATCGCCGGGGTGGAGAGCTTTCCCCTCCTCGCCGTGCCCTTCTTCATCCTCGCCGGCAATCTCATGAACATTGCCGGCGTGACCGGGCGGATCTACGCCTTCGCGGTCGCCCTCGTCGGCTGGATGCGCGGCGGCCTCGGCCAGGTCAACATCGTCGGCTCGGTGATCTTCTCCGGCATGTCGGGCACCGCCATCGCGGACGCGGCCGGGCTCGGCACGATCGAGATCAAGGCCATGAAGGACCATGGCTATTCGACCGAGTTCGCGGTCGGGGTGACGGCCGCCTCGGCGACGCTCGGGCCGATCATCCCGCCCTCGCTGCCGTTCGTCATCTACGGCATGCTCGCCAATGTCTCGATCGGCGCGCTGTTTCTCGGCGGGGTGGTGCCCGGCGTCGTGATGACGCTGATGATGATGGCGACGGTGGCCTATTTCGCCCACCGCAACGGCTGGGGCAGCGACGCCAAATTCTCCTGGCGCCGGCTCGGCGCCGCGGCGGTGGAGATCCTGGTGGTCGCCGCCTTTCCGCTCGGCGTCTATCTTTTCACCTTGCTCGGCCTCACCACCAACCAGGCGGTGCTGCTCGCCCTCGCCGTGCTGCTGGCGGCCGACTGGTATTTCGACTTCTCTGCGGTGATGGCGCTGATGGCGCCGGTCATCCTGATCGGCGGCATGACGCTCGGCTGGTTCACCCCGACCGAGGCCGCGGTCGCGGCGGTGATCTGGTCGCTGTTCCTCGGCCTCGTGCGCTACCGCTCGATGACGCTGAAGGGCCTCGCCAAGGCGACCTTCGACACGATCGAGACCACCGCCTCGGTGCTGTTCATCGTCACCGCCGCCTCGATCTTCGCCTGGCTGCTCACCGCGAGCCAGGCGGCGCAGATGCTCTCCGAGGCGATTCTCGGCTTCACCCAGAACAAATGGGTGTTCCTGCTGCTCGCCAATCTGCTGATCCTGTTCGTCGGCTGCTTCATCGACACGATCGCGGCGATCACCATTCTGGTGCCGATCCTGCTGCCGATCGTCCTCAAGCTCGGCATCGACCCGATCCATTTCGGCCTGGTGATGACGCTGAACCTGATGATCGGCCTGCTGCACCCCCCGCTCGGCATGGTTCTGTTCGTGCTGGCGCGGGTGGCGAAGCTCTCGGTCGAACGGACGACGATGGCGATCCTGCCCTGGATGGTGCCGCTGCTGCTCGCGCTCGCGGCGATCACCTATATCCCCGAACTCACCCTCTGGCTGCCGCGCCTCGCCGGGCTCGGGCGGTGAGAGCCGCCCGGCCGCGCCGTCACGCCACCGGCCGGTCGGGGCCCGTCACGAGGCGGCCTTCCTGCGCCTTGTAGAAATACTGGCTGGCGACCAGCCACCCTTTCAGCGGGCGCAGCGGGGGAATGCAGGTGAGCAGCAGAAGCGGCAGGGTCGTCACCAGATGCACCCAATAGGGCGCCTGCCAGACGAGTTCGACCCAGAGGGCGAACACGGTCGAGGGCAGGCAGCCGAAGGTGATGACGAAGAAAGCCGGGCCGTCCGCCGGATCGGCGAAGGAATAATCGAGCCCGCAGACCTCGCAGGTCGGGGCGAGGGTCAGGAAGCCGTCGAACAGATGGCCCTCCCCGCAGCGCGGGCACCGCCCCCACACACCAGTCTTCATCGGGGAAAGAGGCGGCCAGTGCCGCGTCTGGTCCGAACCGGACATCAGCCGCTCCTGCTCGTTGGTTTCAACTGGCATGCATATCGAGTGGGCAGAGTGTGACTACAAGATGTGCACATGTCGCAGGCCGCGCGGTTTGCCGCGCCCCGCCAGCGTTAACGATGTCTTTAAAAGTCGGTGCGCGGGGGGCGCCGCTGCGCTGCCGAAGCCGGCCGGGTTTGTTATCCTGGCAATGCCCGGCACTGGAGGCTGGCCGGGCGGCGAGGCGTCCATGTTCTTCCTCATCCGCATGGCCTTTTGGCTGGCCGTCGTCCTGATGCTGCTGCCGATCTCCACCTCGGAGGACGGCACGCGGCAGATCGGCGCATTCCAGGCGCTCGGCGCGGCACAATCGGCGTTTTCCGATGTCGGCGGCTTCTGCCAGCGGCAGCCGGACGCCTGTGCGGTCGGCGGCCAATTGCTGGCGCATCTCGGCGACAAGGCGCAGGCCGGCGCCAAATGGCTGTACGAAAATATCGGCTCGGCCCAGGTTCCGGTCGAGACCGGCGATACCGCCCCGCCCGCAGTCCATAGCCTGACGCCCCAGGATCTCGCCCCCGCTTGGGGCGGCGCGATCGGCGAAGCGCAGAAGCCGGCCGCTCCTGCGGCGCCGAGCATCCCCCTGCCGCCCCGCCGCCCGGCCTGATCCGCGCCAAATCCGGGGGCCGGACGGCGTCGGGCCGCTTTTCCCCCGGCCGATGCGCGCTATATGAGGAAGGCGGGCCGCGACGGGGCGGACGCCCGGATCCTGGACCCATGGACGCAGACACGCTGATCGCCGATTTCGAACTCCTGGACGATTGGGAGGACCGCTACCGCTACGTCATCGAGCTGGGACGGGCTTTGCCCCCCTTCCCCGAGGCGGAGAGGACCGAGGACAACAAGGTGCAGGGCTGCGCCAGCCAGGTGTGGCTGACCTCCCGCCGGCGCACCGGGCCGGAGGGGACGGTGCTCGAATTCCAGGGGGATTCCGACGCCCATATCGTCCGTGGCCTGGTCGCGGTCCTGCTCGCCATCACGTCCGGCCGACCGCCCAAGGAGATCCTGGAGACCGACGCGCTCGCGCTGTTCCGCAGGGTCGGCCTCGAAGGCCATCTCACGCCGCAGCGCTCCAACGGCCTCAACTCGATGGTGAACCGGATCCGCGCCGATGCGCGCGCCGCACTGCCGGAGGCGTGAGGCGCGCGGCGGTTCAGGCCGGGGCGGACGGATAGGGATCGCGGCCGAAGCGGTTCGCCCCCCGCGTCCCCGGCAAGATGTGGAAGATGAGGACCACCAGCCCGCCGATCACGGTGAGGTAGAGCAGCAGCCACCACCCGGTCCGGTCGATATCGTGCAGCCGCCGCACGGCGATGGCGAGCGCGGGGATGAAGTGGATCAGGTGGACGATGCCGCTGATCGGGCCGCCATGCTCGATGGCGTAGCCGAGCAGAACCACATCGAGCACCGCCGCGACCAGCTCGATCAGGATCAGGATCAGGACAAACAACCAATAACCGCTGCGGCTGGTGCGGCCTGAAAAGGTCGCGTAGTTCCGCATCGCGTCGAGATAAGCATTCATCGCGTACCACCCCCCAGAGCACGACCTGCCGGCCCCCCGACGGCGCGACCGCTGCCAATCGAACGATGTATAGCAGGCGGGCCTTGCTGCACATCAAGGCTCGCCCGCACCCCCCGAAAAAACATTGCCCGGATCGAAGACGGCGTCAGCCATCCCCGCCGGCTTCGGCGCGCCAGGCCCGCGGCGCGACGGCGCGCCGGCCGGTCGCAACGCTGGCGAGGCCGTAATGGGCGGCGAGACGGTCGAGCCCGAGCCCGAGCACCACCTTGCCGGTGCGGGCCGGCCAGCCGCGCTCCTGCTCCACCGCCTCCAGCCCCTTGAGAAAGCAGCACACGTCCAGCAGCACCCCGGACAGTTCGGGACCGACTGCGGCGAGCGCGGCGTTGACCCGGGCCTTCGCGGCCAGCACCACGTCGCTGAAGGCTTCGATGCCGCCGCCCCGTCCGGCCGCCGACCAATTGGTGGTGACGCGGGGGGTCAGGCCGGCGCGGGTGAAATCGCAGCGCAGGCGCTCACCCGCCGCGAGCTGCGCCGGCGCGATCAGAGGCGCGCCGTCCCGTCCTTTGCGCAAAGCGAGCCAGGCGAGCGGGCTCTCGGCCAGGTTCATCTCCAGGGCGCGCTCGGTGCCGTCGACCAGCACCCGGCAGGAATGGACCGGACGGCGGACCGCCTCCCCCGCCGGCTTGACGCGCCCATGGCCGGCGCGCGGCGTCCGTCTCATGGCCGCCCCCCATCCGCGCCCGCGAGCCGCCGTTCCAGCCGCGCAAGGTCGCGCTCGAATGTTCGATCGTCGTCGCGCGCGGCTTCCACCCGCGCGCAGCCATAGGCGATGCTCGATCGATGCCGCCCGAAGGCGCGCGCCGCGGCGCGCTGCGACAGGCCGAGCCCGACATGCGCGAGATAGAAGGCGACGTGCCGGGCCCGGGTCGCGGGGTCACGTCCGGCCTGCGGCGTGCGGATGCGGGCGACGGGAAGCTCGGCCCAGGCGGCGGCGAGCGCCAGCGCGGTCTCGGCATCCCGTGCGACGGCGTGCGGCGCGGGCGACGACGGCGAGACGGACGGGCTCGGCCGGCCGGACGATCCCCGCGGCGGGGGATCCAAAGCAGGAGTGGACATGAGCAGATCCTGAATTTGATACTAGGCTTAAAATCCTATATCGCTTCAGGCCTCATGACAAGCCATCGTTGCACGCAAATTTTTCGCACGCAATCGGATCGGGTCCGGCTACTCGGTTTTATTTCCTATTCCGCCGTCCGCCACCCCCGCCCGACGGCGCATGATGGCGACAGCGAAAGGAGGTTGCCATGAAGACCAGGACCCCATCGAAGGCCATATCGAAGCGCGCATCCGTGAGCGAATCGGCGCCCACGGTGGAGAGGCGTCGCATCCGGGCGATGCGGTGCAGCGACCGGGAGCGCGAGATTGCCCGCCGGCTGCCGGCCCTTCGCGTCCTCGCTGCCGCGCAACCCGGCGGCCTCGGCGCCGCGCTGCGGAGGATGCGGCGGGCGGCCCGCGGTTGGACAGCGGATTACGACCCGGCGCGCCATGCCGCGCTGCTGCGCCTGGCAAAAGAAAAGGCGCCCGCCGGAGAGCGGGCGCCCGACACGGCGCCCCGCGGGCGCCGTCGAACCTAGAGCGCGCGCCGATCGGCTTGCATCGCAGGCTGATCGGAAAACACGGTCTCTAACGAATGAGCAGAGACTGAGTCACCGATCGGGGCGATTCACCCTGATCGGATCAGGCTCCAAGCATTTCGAGGAGTCAGCGACGCCGGCGGCGCTGCTGGCCGAGCCCCATCTGCTTGGCGAGCTCGGACCGCGCCGCAGCATAGTTCGGCGCCACCATGGGATAATCCGGCGGCAAGCCCCACTTCTCGCGATACTGTTCCGGGCTCATATTGTATTGCGTGCGCAGATGGCGCTTGAGCGACTTGAACTTCTTGCCGTCGTCGAGACAGATGATGAAGTCGGGCGTGACCGACTTCTTGACCGGCACCGCCGGCTTCAACGGCTCCGGCGCGGGTTCGGCTTCACCCTTGGAGACGCGCTGCAGGGCAGCATGCACTTCATTGATGAGGCTCGGCAGATCGGCCGCCGCGACGGAATTGTTGCTGACATAGGCAGAGACGATGTCCGCCGCCAGCTCGATATAGGAGGTCGATTCCGCTGCTTCGCTCATGGGACTTTCTTCAGGTTTGAAACGAAACTCGCATTGACCGCAGGAATGCAGCCGACTTGCATTGGCGAACGCTGTATCCCCAGCCCTCCCGGGACGGCGGAGCGATTCGACAACCACGCCACTCCAGTTAGTTAGGTTGTCGGCTCGTCAAAATCAAGTTCATTTTGCGGCTATGCGTTCTTATTCTTCACAGCTCTTTGGGGTTCCGCGAGAAAGCGACACATGCACTAGATCGTGAAAGTCCATCCCAGGATTGCGCAACATAAGGCGTCATCCCGCAAGAACCGGCCGAAATCCGCAAGACCGGCGGCAGGCTGCGGGCCGGACCCCGAAGCGGGATCCCTTTTGACGCCGCGACGTTCGTCTGCGACAGGTGGTGCGTGCAGACGAGAGGATGCCCCGATGGCCGAAGACGCGAACGCCCGAGATGCCCATGTCGGCGGCGACCGCCCCAGCCGGGACAAGGTCGTCAAGAGCGAAGCCGAATGGATGTCGTGCCTGACGCCCGAGCAATTCCGGGTGGCGCGGCAGCACGGCACCGAACGCGCCTTCACCGGCCCCTATTGGGACGACAAGCGCGCCGGCCTCTATCATTGCGTCGCCTGCGACGCGCCCTTGTTCCGCTCCGAGACCAAGTTCGACAGCGGGACCGGCTGGCCGAGCTTCTTCGCCCCGATCTCGCCCGACGCCTTGGCGAGCCACGAGGACCGGACTCTGGGGATGCGCCGGGTCGAAGTGCGCTGCGCCCGCTGCGACAGCCATCTCGGCCATGTCTTTCCGGACGGCCCGCCGCCGACCGGGCTGCGCTTCTGCATGAACGGGACGGCACTCAAGCTCACGCTCGACGCGGCGCCCGAGGGCGAGGCCGGCAATGCCGCCTGAGACGCCCCGCGCGCCCCGCCGTCCCACGCACCGCGACATTCACGGCGTCCGGCTGGACGACGACTATGCCTGGCTGAAGGCGGAGAATTGGCGCGACGTGATGCGCGATCCCGCCGTTCTGGATGGCGAGATCCGGGCCTATCTGGAGGCGGAGAACGCCTATGCGGACGCCTTCTTCGCGCCGCGCGCGGCGTTGAAGGACACGCTGCTCGCCGAGATGCGCGGCCGCATCAAGGAAGACGATGCCGGCGTCCCCGCGCCCGACGGGGCGTTCGCTTATTATTCGCGCCACCGCCAGGGCGGCCAGCATCCTCTCTATTGCCGCGTCGCGCTGCCGGCGGGCGAAGAGGAGATCCTGCTCGACGGCGACGCCGAGGCGCAGGGCAAGGGCTATTTCCATCTCGGGGCGGTGCGCCACGCCCCCGACCATCGTCGGCTCGCCTTCGCCGCGGACCTGCAGGGCTCAGAACTCTATACCCTCACCGTCCGCGACCTCGAGACCGGCGCCGATCTGCCGGATCGCCTGGAGGGCGCGACGGGCGACCTTCTGTGGTCGCAAGACGGCACCGTGCTGTTTTATATCCGCCGCGATGCCGAGCATCGGCCCTCCAAGGTGTTCCGCCACACGCTCGGCAGCGATCCGCACGACGATGTCCTGATCTATGAGGAGCCAGACAAGGGCTTCTTCGTCTCGCTGGCCGAGACCCAGTCGCGCGCCTACGGCCTGATCGCGTGCGGCGACCATGCCACCTCCGAGGTCCATCTGATCGACCTGCGCGCGCCCGCAGCTCCGCTGCGCACCGTCGCCCCGCGCGAGGCCGGCGTGCGCTACGAGGTCGAGCATCATCCCGATCTCGGCGGCGAGGACAGTCTCGTCATCCTGACCAATGCGGGCGACGCCGAGGACTTCAAGATCGTCACCGCGCCGAGCGCCAATCCGGGGCGCGCCTTCTGGCGCGATCTGGTGCCCCACCAGGCCGGGCGCATGATCCTGAGCCAGATCGCGTTCCGGTCCTTCCTGGTGCGGCTGGAACGCGAGAACGGGCTGCCGCGCATCGTCATCCGCACGGTGTTCTCCAGCGACGAACACGCCATCGCCTTCGACGAGGAGGCCTATGCGCTCGGCATAGACGGCGGCTACCTGTTCGACACCGCCGATCTGCGCTTCACCTATGCCTCGATGACCACGCCGTCCGAGGTCTGGTCCTACGAGATGCACGGGCGCGGGCGGCATCTTCTGAAGCGCCAGGAAATCCCGAGCGGCCACGACCCTTCGGCCTATGTGACGCGGCGCATCTTCGCCCCCGCGCCGGACGGCGCGCGCGTACCGGTGACGCTGCTCTACAAAGCCGGCACGCCGCTGGACGGCAGCGCGCCCTGCCTGCTCTACGGCTACGGCGCTTACGGCATCACCATTCCCGCCGGGTTTTCGGCCAATCGTCTTTCCCTCGTCGACCGCGGCTTCGTCTATGCGGTGGCCCATGTCCGCGGCGGGACCGAAAAGGGCTGGCACTGGTACGCCGACGGCAAGCTCGACAAGAAGACCAACACGTTCAGCGACTTCATCGCCGCCGCCGAGCACCTGATCGCCGGCAAGATCACCCGCGCCGACCGCATCGTCGCCCATGGCGGCTCGGCCGGCGGCATGCTGATGGGGGCGGTCGCCAATCTGCGGCCGGACCTGTTCGCCGGCATCGTCGCGGAAGTCCCCTTCGTCGACGTGCTCGCCACCATGCTGGACGCGACCTTGCCGCTCACCCCACCGGAATGGCCCGAATGGGGCAATCCGATCGACAGCGCGGAGGCGTTTCACCTCATCCGGGCCTATTCCCCGGTCGACAATGTGGTGCCGCAGACCTATCCCGCGATCTTCGCTCTCGCCGGCCTGACCGACCCGCGCGTCACCTATTGGGAGCCGGCGCGCTGGATCGCCCGGCTGCGCGAAATCGACCAGGGTCCGGGTCCGCTCCTCCTGCGCACCAATATGGAGGCGGGCCATGGCGGCGCCGCGGGCCGCTTCGACCGGCTGGAGGAAGTGGCGCTGATCTATGTCTTCGCCCTCGCAATGGCGGGAGCGTCGGCGGACGCCGGATCGACCGGGAACTGACCCCGGCCGCGCGCCTCACCCGGGGCGGACGCCTTCCAGCAGACGTGCGGCACTCGGGCAGGGCACCGCTTCCATGCGGTGCAGGAGCCGCTGGATCGGCGCCGGCGATACCTGGATCGCGCCGGCAAAGGGCTCGCCCATTTCAGTGACCAGGAAGATGGCGGCGGCGATGGTCGCCATCGCCAGGATATGGCCGCCGATCACCAGGGGATTGGCCGGCGCGAACAGGCCGGAATAGGCGAAGATCAGCGCGAACCAGCAGATCACGACGACGATGAGATTCACCGGCGTTGCGGTCCGGGCGACGCCGGTCACCTTCCACCGATATTCCAGAAGCTGGCGGGAGGCGGCGAGCAGGGAATTGCGCCGCGCCTCCTGCCCCGCCGTCACGGTCTCGAGCGCGCGGATCTGCCCGTCGAAGCGCAGCAAGGTCTGGAGGGCGTCTTCGGCGATCATGTTCGCGGAGAACGCCGTGACGGAGTCCCAGTTTTCCGCCAAGAGTTCATGGGTATAGGTGTGCAAGGTCAGGCGCAGCGGACAGGCGGCCGGTCCATAGGACAGGAGGTCGAGATCGGTGATCTGCAGCGCCGCGGCATATTTCTGAACGTCCGAATAGGCCTCGCTCAGATTGTAGCGCGACGAGTTCACCATGAGGCCGAGAAGCAGCGACGACATGGTGGCGACCATGGCGATGCTCGTCTTCAGATTCTCAATCGACCCCTCGCCGCGCCAGTCGATCGGCAGGCGGCGCGCGATCAGCATGGCGCCGCCGCCGGCCAGAGCCATGGCCAGAAAGGCCGCGCCGGCGAGAATCCAAGGCGTCATGGCGGTACGTCTCCCTCAATCGTCGCCCCCGAGCTGCTGGGATCGACGCCGCGCGAGCGATGGATGCACCAATCCCTCGCCGACGCCAAGAGACCCCGCGCCCCTCGGCGGCAGGCCTCTCGATCCGGCGGATGGGTGCGACCGGGGTGAAAGACGCGACGCTGCGACTGCGACGGAAAAAGTCGCTGCGGCTTCACCGTTGCAGGTTTATCCTCCCGCTCGGGTGCGCCCGCGCGCCCGGGTTTTCCGTCGCAGAGTCAGGGTGCGGCCATGGCGTATACTGAGATCCAGAATTCCTCCTATCTTCAATTCACCGGCTATTCTCTCGTCGACCTCTCCGCCACCGTGCAGCACGCCTATCGGTTCGGTGATTCGGACTATGAAACCGCGGATTCGAGCGACCTCATCAATGTCGCCATCATCCTGCCGCGCGCGAACGACCCCACGGCGCTTCTCGAAGCCGATTGGGGAACCCGCCAGCAGATGCTCGCCGAACTCGGATCGGACGGCGTCTGGGACACTTACGGCGCGGATTCGACCACCTATTCGGACGTCGTCTCCTATTTCGGCGGCGATAATTCCGAAGATCAGATTTATCCGACCTTTCCCTATGACGCCTATTCCAACACCTATGTCAGCTCCGCCGAATCCCGCACCTTGTGGGTGCAGATGGATGGAACCACTTTTTCCCAATTCTTTGGAACGACGCTCTATTATTGCACGTCTCAGGAATTCTATTTCTGGGAAGGCAACCTGAACCTTCCCGATGATTTCGGCTGGGAATTGGGCGGGCTCTGGTTCGATGCCTCGAACAGCCCGGAGGGCGAGAACCAGGCGCACGACGCCTCGGTCGCCCTGCCGCAGGGCGTGCAGAGCATCGGCAACACGCTGACCGCGACCAACACGGCGACCTCCCTGAACCCGCAGGATATCGCCGCCGACTTCTACAATTTCCCGCTGAACGGCGAGGCGGTCCCGACCGGCGCGATCGGGCTCGTCGAGCCCGGCATCGGAACGGCCATTCCCGGCCCCGACAGTTTCGACCATTACACCAAAGAATACCGCAAGAGCGTCGGCGTGTCGGGGGATGGGCTGGTCTATACTCAGGGCGCTGTCGGGCAGAGCTATCCCGACAATGGCGGCCTCGAGCGCTCGCTCGACGTCGGCGTCGTGACCGCGATCAACCCGAACAGCGACATTGCGATGTATGTCGGGTCGGGCGACCAATATGGCGCGACGTCGAGCGTCTTCACCGCCTATCAGAGCGCCATCTGGCAAGATCCGGACACCGTGCCGGTGGGCTGGACGAATCCGGCGGTCATTTCGTCCTCCTGGGGAGACGGCAACAATCCCGACCCGAGTTCGTTGTTCTATTCCGCCTATAGCGAATTGTTCGTCGACGCCGCCTTGAACAATCAGACGATCTTCACCGCGCTCGGCGACGGCGGGTCCGGCAACCAGCAATCCAACGGTCTCACCAACGTCACCTACAATTATGCCAGCCCCTATTCCGTGCTGGTCGGCGGCACCTCGGTCTCGACCGTGAGCCAGGCGACGCAGGATTATACCCTGACGCCGTTCCTGCAATTGGCGGCGGGCGGCGACCGCGCGACGCTCTGGCGGCTCGTGGCCGGCGGCCTGACCTCGTCGCCGAAGGATGCGAACGCGACCCAGCAATTCATCGAGGTGGTCTGGAACCAGTATTATCTCGACGGCACCACCCTCACCGCCGACGGCTATACCAGCAACAACACCACGTCCGGCGGCGTCGACACGACCCAGCCGACGCCCTCCTACCAGCTCGATTTCGGCCTGACCCCGACCACCACCACCAACCCTTATCCCGGCCAGGGCCGCGGACTGCCGGACGTCGCCGCCAATGCCGGCGGCAACACCTATTATGTCGTGCCCTCCCCCGACATGAAGGACATTTATTACGACTGGGGCACCAGCGCGGCGACCCCGCTCTGGGCGTCGCTGGCGATCCAGTTCAACGCGATCTTCGCCGATCAGGGCCTGCCGCAGCTCGGCTATATGACCGACCTGCTCTATCTCGCCGCGGCCGTCGCGCCGGGCGCTTTCAACGACATCACGATGGGCAACAATATGTCGTCGTACCGCCTGGGCGGCACGTATGACAGCCAGGGTGAGATGATCACGCCCACCGGCTACGGCTACGAGGCCACGCCCGGCTATGATCTGACGACCGGGCTCGGCTCGCCCAACGGCCTGCTGCTCGCCCGGACGCTGACCGCCATCGCCCATTCGCAGATGTCTTATCCGCTCTCGCCGGACGTCATCGTCCAGCTTCCGGTCGATCCCAGCGATCCGGCCTCCGCGGTCGAACTCGTCAGCGGCACCCGCCAGTCGCTGATGTTCCAGCCGATCCTCGCCGCCGACGACGCGTGGTCGCTCTCTTTGGGCGGCAGCGACATCAGCTTCTCCGGCACCGCCTCCGGCTCCTATGCCTGGACCAGCCAGCTCGCCCAGCAGAGCCTGCAGCAGGATTTCTCGGCCGACCTCGTCACCCTGTTCGACCGTTTCAGCCAGGGCACGGTGTACCAGACCGTGGTGGAGGCCGGGGCGGGCATCGGGGTCGACATCCAGGGCGCCGCGACCAGCCTGCCGCAGATCAACCTGACCTCGGCGTTCGGCTTCGTCGACTTCACCGACGCGGACGGCGACAGCGCGATCCAGGTGGCGCGGGCGGTGGCGATCGCCGAAACGGCGCTCGCCACGGACGATCAGACCGCCATCATGCGGATGCGCCAGAACGGCATGAACGACGTCTCCGTCCTGTTCTACGAGGTCGACGATTTCGCGGGCACCGTCGACGGGCTCGCGCCCGGGGATGCCGGCTATGACGCGGCCGCTACGGCGCGGGCGTACCAGGAGAGCGGCGGCGCGACCTGGATCGCCGGCAAGGGCTACGGCCAATATGGCGAGGCGGAGCTGATCGACGTGGATTCCGGCGATCTGATCGCGATGATCCTGTCGAACGGCACCGACACCTTCTATGCCTTCGCGCAGGCCAACGAACAGGTCGACGGCCAAAGCGTCGCGCATCTGTGGAGCTACGGCCTCAACACCTGGGGCTGGGAAGACCTCTATGGCGGCGGCGACCGCGACTATAACGACCTCGTCGTCCAGCTCGACTTCACGTCAGCCTATGGCAGCGGCTGGATCGCCTGAGCCGCCGGCGGATCCGAACCGGCATGCGCCCGCCCCTCACGGGTGGGCGCAGCGCACCTCGAAGGCCTTCACGGCCTTCTCTTCGAACACCACCCGCCCGTCGCAGCCGGCCGCCTTCAGGGCGGCATCGAGCTGCTGCTCCTGATAGGGGAAGATCTCGACGGTCGCGATCAAGGTGACGTCGTCCCGCGTCACCCGCCGCACCACCCAATCGACATAAGCGCGGAAGTCCTCCTCGCGCTTCAGCACCGACCAGAGCTGGTTCGGAATGTCGTCATCGTTCGCGGCCAGCCGCCGCTTCAACTCCGCGACCGAAAGATTGGGCGCCGAATTCCGGTTGAGCAGCCCCTTCACCTCGAACGTCTTGTCGGGATCGGTGCCGTAGAAGAGCTGCAGGGTCGGGTCGAAGATCACCCATGAGACGACGTGCCGGTACTGGTGCTGCTTGATGAATTGGTAGAGATCCCACACGTCCGTCTTGACATAGGAGGTCCGGGCCGCGACCCCGAGATTGTAGAGCATCGCCGGGGCGATCATCAGCGCCAGAAGCGCGGTCCGCATAGCCGGGCGAAGGCCAAACGCGGTCAGCATCCGCACCACCAGCCAGCCCAGGAACAGGCCGATCACCGGGGCGACATAGAGCATCTGCCGCGTCGTGGAGAAGGGATAGATCCCGAGCACGTTCAGCAAGCCGAGGCCGCCGCAGACCCAGACGAGCAGCCGGGCGGCCGCGTGATCGGCGGAGCGTGCCTCCCCCCATCGCGGCAGGATGGGCGCCGCGCGGGGCGTTTTCGCGCGCAGCCCGGCGATCAACAGCACCGGAGCGGCCACCACGATGAACAGATGCGGGCCGATGCCGCGCACCTCCTTCAGCATGATGACCAGGGAGGTCAGATCGCCATTGCGCACCACGTTCAGCAGCGTGAGGCCGGCATATTCCTTTCCGTAATTGATGAATTGGAACGCGATCATGGGCTTGACCATGACGACATAGACCGCGCCCCAGACCAGGCAATAGAGGACAGCGCCCGCGGCCCAATAAAGCCGGACGCCCCGGCTCTCCCGCGTGACGACGATGTCGAACATCACCGCCAGGATGATGAACACGCTCGAAAACGAGAAAAAGATCGAGAGGATGCCGAGCGCCAGGAAGAGCGCGAGATAGCGCAGGGAATAATCGCCCTTGCGCGCGAGATGCATCATCAGGAAGACGATCGTGAAGATGAACTCGAAGGCGTATTGCTTGATCTCGGTGGCGTAGAGAAGGATCGGCCGCACCGCCAGGGTGATGAGCAGGCCGTACCAGAGCCCGGTATCCCGTGTCCGCAGCGCAACCGCGAGCGCGCCGGCGAAGAACACCCAGCACAGGAGAAGGAGGAAGAACCGCGTGAGGAAGAGATCGCCGCCCTCGAGGCTGTAGAAGGCGGAAAGCACCGCCATGGCGAGCGGCGGCGCGGCCTGGTCGTAATAGGGCAGAGGCGCGAAGAAGCCGAGATAGCCGGCCGCGAAATTGAGGATGATCGCGCCTTCATCCTGAAAGATGGAGCGGCGGCACGCCAAGGCCCCGGTCGCGAACACGCAGGCGAGACAGAAGACCACGATGAGCCGGCTGCCGCCGCCGGCGGACACGGCGGCCATCCAGGTCCGCGCCTGGCCCGGCACCGGGAAACGGCCCCCGATCGGCGCCCCGGCGCTTGCCTCCCTCCGCGACATCACGTCCCCGCTGCCTGACGTCTCCGCTGCGGCCCGGAGCCGCCGGCATCCGGCCGCCTGCCCCCGCCCGGAAGTCCCCGTGGCGTGGGCGGTGGTCCGCAGGCGGCCGCGCCGCCCACAGGCGCGCTCAGCGTTGAGAGGTGCGCGCGACGTGGTCGCGCAGTTCCTGCAGCGACCCGAACCGCAGCGTGCCGTCCGGCAATTCGGCTTCGATCGAGCCGTCGGTATAGAGCGTGTAGGCCATGCCCCCGACGATGCCGGACTTCAGCACGCTCGGCTCGGACGCCGGATCGGGGCGGCGCGCGGCGGGCGGCGCAGCAGGAGGCGCGGCGGCGGGCGGCGGCGGAGGCGGTGCGAAGCCGCGCACCGTCCGCTCGGGCGCGGGCGGCCGGACCGGCTCGGGCGCCGCCTCGGGCTCGGCGGCCGGCGCGGGAAGCGGCGGCTCGATCGGCGGGCGCATCCGCCCGGTGTCCGTCTCCCCCGGGCGCCCGAGAATGCGGCCGCGGCGCAGCGCATCGGGGAGCGGCGGGGCGACGGCCGGGTCGAGGGCGGCGGTGGTCTCGGGCCGTCCGAAGCCACGGGTGCGCAGGAAGGGCGGCGGGGCCGGGCGCGGCGGCTCGGCGGGGCGCTCGACGATCGGAAGCGGCTCGGGCTCGGGTTCCGGCTCGTAAGCCTCCTCCGGCTCGAAGGCGGCGTGGGCCGGCTCGAGGTCGGTGTCGTCGTGGGCCGGGGCCGGGGCAAAGGTGGCGCCCGGCGCCAAGATGGCATCAAGCCGCTCGGACAATTCCCTCAATTCCTTGAGCACCATGGCGACGGCGATGATGACGATGCCGCCCGACAGGCTCACCGCTCCGGTCGCGATGAGCGTGTTGCCGAAGGAGGACACGAAGATCGCGATCCCCAGCGCCGCGACCACGAGGCCCGCGAGCGCGAGCAGAAAACCGAGAGCCACCAGGAACCGCCACATCGCCTCACTCCACGCAGGACCGTTCCCCCGGTCCGGTTCATTGCAATCCATGGCAGAAATCGGCGCGCCAAGTGTTGTCCGATCCCCGCGCCGAGCCTATCTAAGTCGCAGTTCTGGCAGCCCATGCCGGCTTCGAGATGCGGCTGCCGAACTCCTCCCGGACCGAACGCGGAGACGCCCCATGTCCTTCACGCTTCCCGACCTGCCTTACTCCTATGACGCGCTCGCGCCCTATATGTCGCGCGAGACGCTGGAATACCATCACGACAAGCATCATCTCGCTTATGTCAATAATGGCAACAATCTCCTAAAGGGAACTGAATTCGAGGGAAAATCCCTCGAAGAGATCGTGAAAGGCGCCTACGGCAAGAATGCCGGCCTGTTCAACAATGCCGGCCAGCACTATAACCACCTGCATTTCTGGCATTGGATGAAGCCGAACGGCGGCGGCGCCATTCCCGGCGAGCTGGAAAAGAAGATCGTCGAGGACATCGGGTCGGTCGAAAAGTTCAAGGAAGACTTCGTGGCGGCCGGAGTCGGCCAGTTCGGCTCGGGCTGGGCCTGGCTGACGCTGAAGGACGGCAAGCTCTCGGTCACCAAGACCCCGAACGGCGAGAATCCGCTGGTCCATGGCGGCACCCCGCTGCTGGGTGTCGATGTGTGGGAGCATTCCTATTATATCGACTACCGCAACCGGCGGCCGGATTATCTGAAGGCTTTCGTCGATCACCTCGTGAACTGGGATTATGTGGCCGAGCTTTACGGCAAGGCCGTCTGAGCCGGCGCTCCCTCCCTTCGAGATTTGACCCGTGCCGGGCGCATTCGAGCGTCCGGCATTTTCTTTGGGCTTGACACCAGATTCGCACAAGCATCCTGCGGCACACACCGATACGTTGCAGCAATAAAATTCCGCACCGCCGTCCGCTGCAATGCAACGCATAATTTTCTTGCAAAGACCGCACTTAAACGGATGATGAAAAAGCTCACGGATATGTGACCGACGCTGCTGCCACGCTGTCGCCGGCGGGACATGTTTTGCGGGCCGATGCAGCGCGTTCGAGTTGGATTTACCCACCCATGCGTTTCTTTCGTGCCGAGTTGCCGACCGCTTTGGCGGATCGGTGTGCGCTGCTGGCGATTGCCGCCGCGGGCGTCGTCGCCCTCTTCACCTTCGGCGATTACGGCCTGGGCTGGGATGATTTCACCCATTCGCAATATGGCGACCTGCTCTACCGCTATTTTGCCTCCGGGCTGGTGTTCCAGCGGGTCTTTTCCTTCGTCAACCTGTATTATTACGGGGGCGGCTTCGACCTCGCCGCGACCTTGATCGCCAAATGGCTGCCGATCGATACATTTGACGGCCGCCGGCTCCTGGGCGCCTTCATCGGCATGGTCGGGCTTCTGGTCGTATGGCGCACCGGACGGCGGATCGGCGGGCCGGTCTGCGGCCTGGTCGCGGTCTGCCTGCTGCTGATCTGCCCGCTTTATTACGGGCATATCTTCATGAATGCGAAGGATGCCCCCTTCGCGGTCGCGGTCGCCACCCTGGTCTATGCCATGGTGCGGGCGCTCGACGAATATCCGACGCCCTCCTGGCGCACCGTCGCCCTGTTCGGGCTCAGCCTCGGCCTCGCGGTCGGCAGCCGGGTGCTCGGCCTCATCGCGCTCGCTTATGCCGGCCTCGCCGTGCTTCTCCTGTTCGGCCTGGAATGGCGCGGCCTGGGATTCAAGGCCGCCGGCCTGCGCCTCCTCGGCGCCCTCGGGCTGATGGCGCTGGGTCTCCCCCTCGCTTATCTGGTGCTCGGCGTGGTGTGGCCATGGGCCGTGGTCGAGCCGCTGAACCCGATCCATGCGCTGTCCTATTACTCCCATTTCTGGGAGGTGCCGTGGCGCGAACTCTATGAGGGTCGGCCGATCCTGGTTCCGGACATGCCGCGCACCTATGTGCCGACGCTGTTCGCCGTGCAGATGCCGGAACTGTTCCTCGGCCTCGCTCTGGCAGGGGCGGCCGGCGCGCTGGTCGGCGCCCTCGCCGGCAAGGCACCGCCGACCCGCCGCGCCCAATTGATGCTGATCGCGGCGGCGGCGCTGTTCCCGATCCTGCTGACCGTGGCGACCCGGCCGGTCATGTATAACGGCATCCGGCACTTCGTTTTCGTCACCCCTGCGCTGGCGGTCCTCGGCGGGCTCGCCGGCGCCTGGATCTGGGGCGCTCTGGCACGCCGGACGCTGGCGCTGCGCGCCGCGGCGGCCGCAGTGTTCGCGGGCGGGCTGATCGTGCCGGCGGTGGAACTCGCGCAGCTTCACCCTTATCAATATACCTATTACAATCATTTCGTCGGCGGCGTGCGCGGCGCCGACGACAAGTTCATGCTGGATTATTGGGGCCTCGCCTTCAAACAGGCCGCGGCCGAACTCGACGAATATGTCGACGAGCACCGCCGGTCGCTGCCGCAGGGCCGGAAGTTCCGGGTGGCGGTCTGCGGGCCGCACCGTGCCGCGGCGGCGGAACTGGGGCCGCGCTACGAGACCACCTACGACACGTTCGGCGCCGACTTCGCCCTGATGCTGGGCGAGTTCTATTGCGCCACCGTCCCGGCCCCGGTGATCGTGAAGATCGAGCGCGACGGCGTGGTCTATGCCCGGGTCTACGACACCCGCGGCCGCTCTTTCCCGAGCGTCTTCGCCGCCGGCCAATAGACGCCGCCGCGCAGCGCTGCCGAACCGGGGCGGACGCGCGGTCCGCTC
Source organism: Aquabacter spiritensis (assembly GCF_004346185.1). Classification (GTDB taxonomy): domain Bacteria; phylum Pseudomonadota; class Alphaproteobacteria; order Rhizobiales; family Xanthobacteraceae; genus Aquabacter; species Aquabacter spiritensis. The sequence continues at coordinate 171,359 of NZ_SMAI01000011.1, forward strand.
CGGCTCGCATTCCTGTCGAACCCGCCGGGCCTCATTTGGCCGAGAGCAGGTCCTTGACCCCGAGGAGGACGAACTCGTTGTCGTCCGCCTTCTGGGGCGCCCGGCCGGCCGAGAAGGGCAGATTGTTGTCGTTGCCGACGACGATGTGCGCCGGATCCACCATCACGACGTTTTCGATGGTGAAGAAGGGGAAGTTCAGGCGGCCGCCGGCGGCGCCCTGCTTGGCCTTGCCGGCGGGATCCTGCATCGCCATCAGATCGATATAGCCGATCTTGCGCATCGCCTGTCCGGCCATTTCGGGCGTGAACACGACCTTGTAGACGCGCTTGAACGCGGCCGGCTTGGCAAAGCAGGTCGGCTCGATTTTGCCGGGCGCGCAGGCGGCGGCCGGGGACCCTTCCAGGCTGTCGCGCTCGATCACCAGAGCGGTGGTCGCGTCGATCATGTTGAAGTCGCCGATGGCGTTCCCCGCCACGGCCAGCGGGTATTTCCAGAAGCGGCCGGTCCATTGCCGGGACGGGATGTCGAATTCGATCACGCGCAGATATTCCGCGCCGCCGTCCATCTCCTTGCCGCCGTCCGCCGTCGCGAGCGGGCCTTCGAGCATCGCATAAAGCTTGGTCTTGTCGGGCGAGATCGCCATGCCCTCGAAGCCCTTGGAGCGGAACACCTCGAACGCCACCTTGCCGCCCGGCGCGCCGGGCAGCGCGAGGGACGGATTGTCGGGCGAGCGCACCGTCTTGCCATCGACCTTGGTGTCATAGACCGCCTTCACCTTGCCGCTGGCATCGGCCTCGATGAGGAAGGGGCCGAATTCTTCGCCGAGCCACACGCTGTCGCCGGCCACCTGGATCGATTCCAGGTCGAAATCGGCGCCCGTGAGATAGCGGCCCTCGGTACCTTCCATGGCGATCGGGAAGGTCACCTTGCGGTCGGGATCGCGCAGGAAGACGGTCTCCGTGCGGGTGATCGTGCCGGCTTTGAAGTCCATCGCCAGGCGGTGGAACATCAGCATGGCGTCGGCCGAATTGGCTTTCGAGCCGAAGCCATTGTCGGTCAGGACGAGAAACCGCCCGTCGCCCTCGGCGACGATGCCGGAAAAGCCCTGCACCGGCTGCCCGCTGAGCGGGAGGCTGAAGCCGGTCGCGCGCGGCGCCGCCTTGTCGGAGAGGACGCTGGTCGCCGGCACCGAGCCGACCGCATCGTTGCGCGCCCGGTCGGGTCCGGCGAATTTGCCGGACACACCGAGATCCTTCGGCGCATCCGCCGGAGCCGCGATGAAGCTCGCGGCCGGCAGGACCACATGGCCCTCCACCACGGCCGGAAATGCGGCGCCCTCGGTCGCTGCCGCGGGCGCCGGCTGCTGGGCCGAGGCCGGAGCGGCCAGAAGAGATGTGCCAGCTAAAAGAATTGCGGAAAGAATCGGAAGCTTTCGCATATTCATCTCCGTGTCATCGCCACGGAGATGTCTAGACGCTGCGGCATGTCAAAGCCGCGACATGGCCATCACACTTGAATGACGTCCCTCAAACCCATCTTAGCCGGCGGAACAACCAGGCGAGACTGAGGGCGAGCGCGATCAGAAGCGCCGAAATGAGCCAGAAGGATTCCGGATCGTCGACGCCGGGAATGCCGCCGACATTCATCCCGAACAGTCCGGACACGAAGGTGAGCGGCGCGAACACCACGGTCACGACGGCGAGAACCAGCATCGATTTGTTCATCTGCTCGGCCCTGCGGTCGACCATCTGATCGCGGATCAGGGCCGCACGCTCGCGGATGGAATCGAGCTCTTCGGTAAAGCGCGCCACGCGGTCCGCCGCATCGCGCAGCCGCGTGCGGTCCTTCGGTCCGAGCCAGGGGTCGTCCTCGGTGGAGAAGTGGTTCAGCGCCTCGCGCTGGGGCGCGATATGGCGGCGCAGCTTGATGGCGAGGCGCCGCAGAATGGCGAGCTTGGGCAGGAGATCGCGCGCCTCCGCCTTCTCGACCGCATCCTCCAGTTCGTCCGCCTCGTCCATCAAGGCCGAGATCACCGGATCCAGCCGGTCGACCAGCCGCAGGCCGAGATCGGAGACCATCTCGCCCTGGGTCCGCGGGCACCGGGCGCGGCCGAGCGATTCCACATAATCGGCGATCGCCGAAATCGGCTCGTGCTGCAACGTGATGATGCGCCGTGCATCGACCCACATATGCAGGCCGAGGAGATCTTCCGGGAGCGCATTGCGGTGCAGATTGACGGCCCGCAGCACCAGGAAGGCACTGTCGGCGAACAGCGAGCAGCGCGGCCGGCTCTCATCCTCGAGCATGCCTTCGAGGATAAGCGGATCGATGCCGCTCTGGTTGCACAGCCAGTCCTGCGGGCTCCTCTGGAGGCGGCGGAAATGCAGCCAGACGAAGCCTTCCTCGATCGGGCCGAGGTTTCTCACCTCATCCCAATCCAGGCGACGCCCGCCGCCCCGGCCGTCGAACTGCCAGCCCTCCAGAAGACCTTCCGTATCCGGTGCCGACATGCCTCCCCCTGCGCGCGCGCCACATTCCTGCCAGAAAGCCCCGGCGGGGGAAAGCGCCAAACCGACAGGTTCCGTTTCGCGCGAGACCGCCGGTTGCGCGCGTGCCTCAGGCGAGAGCGTCGAGGATGCGCACCCAGCTGCGCGTGCCCTTTCGGAACGAGGCCATGTCGTATTTCTCGTTCGGCGAATGCACCCGGTCGTCGTCGAGGCCGAAGCCGATCAGCAGCGTGTCCATGCCCAAGACGGCCTTGAACTGGCCGACGATGGGGATCGACCCGCCGGAACCGATCTCGACCGGCGCACGGCCCCATTCGGCCTCGAGCGCGCCCGCCGCCTTCGCGAGGTCCGGGCTCTCCGGCGGGACCAGCACGGCCCGGCTCCCTTCGCCGAAGCTCAGCTGCACCTTGCAGTCCGCCGGCACGCGCGCCGCCACGAAATCGGCGAAGGCCGATTTGATCGCGGCCGGGTCCTGATCGGCCACGAGGCGGAAGGAAATCTTGGCGGTCGCCGAAGCGGGGATGATGGTCTTGCTCCCCTGCCCGGTATAGCCGCCATACATGCCGTTCACCTCGGCGGTGGGGCGGGACTGGATCTGCTCGATCAGCATGCGGTCGGCTTCACCGGCGGAAATCGCAAGGCCGACGGGCCCGAGGAAGCTCTCCGCGGTGAAGCCGAGCCCGGCCCATTGCCGGCGCACCGCCTCCGGGGGTTCGCGCACCGCATCGTAGAAGCCGGGAATGGTGACGCGCCCGGCGGCATCGTGCAGATCGGCGATGATCCCGGCGAGGACGTGGGTGGGGTTGCGCGCCGCGCCGCCGAACAGACCGGAATGCAGATCGCGGTCGGCGCCCGAAACGGTCAGTTCGCAATGGACGATGCCGCGGAGCGCCGTCGTGATGGCCGGCGTGTCGCGGTCCCACATGCCGGTGTCGCACACCAGCGCGACATCGGCGGCAAGCTCGCCGGCATGCGCCGCGAGGAAGGCCGGCAGGCTCGGCGAGCCGCACTCCTCTTCGCCCTCGAGCAGCACCGTCACGTCGACCGGCAGCCGCCCCGCAACGTCGCGGTGGGCGCGCAGCGCTTCGAGAAAGGTGAAGACCTGTCCCTTGTCGTCGCATGCCCCGCGTCCGACGATCCGGGCGCGGCCGGACGCGTCCGTCGCCAGAACCGGCTCGAAGGGCGGCGTCTCCCAAAGATCGAGAGGATCGACCGGCTGGACGTCGTAATGGCCGTAGAACAGAACGCGCCGCGCCGCGCCGGTATCGGTGCGGCCGATCACGGCGGGGTGGCCGGCCGTTTCGCGCACCGAAGCCGAAAGGCCGAGTTCGCCGAGCGTCGCGGCCGCCGATTCGGCGGCGAGCCGGCATTGGGCCGCAAAGGCCGGATCTGTCGAGATGCTGGGGATGCGCAGAAAGGCGAACAGCCGCTCGACACTCGCATCCAATTGTCCGTCAACGCGGTTCAAGACGTCGTCCAGCGCGGCCATGTGATCCTCGGAGGGTCGGTGAAACCCGCTTCGGCGGAACGCGGTGGCTCCGACCGGCACGGGCGCGTGCGGCCGCCATCGGGGCTCAGGATCGGCGCGGCGTCAAGGATGCGGCGGGAGAATTCGGCGGGCGCGGCGCCAGCCGCGCCCCCGCCGGCTGCAAGACAGCAAAAAACCGGTCCCCCTCGAGGGGACCGGCGACTCAAGCCCGGAAGTGACGGCCGATGTGCCTGCGGCCCCGGCGGACACGGGTCCCGCCGTCAGCCGACGGCGGCGGTCGCATCCTGCGCGGCGGAGGTCTGCGCAGCCGCGGGGCGTTGCACACGCCGCGCCCTCTGCAGGACCGATCCGATGCGACGATAGAGCAGCCGGGGCAGGAGCGGCATGCCGACCGCGGCGTCATAGCCGCCCCGGCCCGCCGCGCGCGTCAGGCTGTGGGAGGTTCCGTCCGCGACGACCACGGCCGGAACCGCGTCGCCGGTGTCACGGAACGGGTGATCCGGCATCTCGTCCACCGTCCCGACCTGGACGACGACCACGTCGAAATTGCGGGGAAGATCGCGCGCTTCCGCAATCGTTTCGACCTCGGTCACGGCGCCGACGCCCAAGGCGGTCAGGCCGAGACGGGTGGTCTCGCGACGGTCGGAATCGGAGTCGATGATAAGAATGCGGGCGGTTGGCAACACCTTCATGGGGCGCTCCGGTTTGGGAGCAACCCGGCCGTGGCACGGCCGGGTCGCAAATTGAGCGACGCCGGCCGAACGTAACTCCCCGCAATCACGTCCGACTCGAATTTAGGATACCAGATGGCCGGCATGAAGCAAACACTACCATCGTCCTACCGTAGCGCCCGAGCTTTCTAGCGGCGCAGACCGCCCAGCAGGCCCCGGAGAATCGCCCGTCCGAGCTGACGCCCGACCTCGGAAGCGGCGGACCGCGCCATTTGGCGGACGGCCGCTTCGGAGGTGGACATGCGGGTCGACGGCCGCGCGGGCGGGCGGGAATCCGGCGGCGCCGGCGTGGCCGGTCCGGAGCTTCGGCCCCCGGCTTTCGGCACGGAGGTCCCGCCGCGGCGCGGTTCGGATCCGGGCGCCGGCCGCCCCGCCGCCGCTCCATCCGCCACCCGGCCGTCCCGCTGCGGCGCCGCCCGGTCGCGCAACATTTCGAAGGCCGAGTGCCGGTCCACCAGGGTCCCATAGGCGGCCCGCAGCGGACTTCGCGCGATTGCGGCCGCCCTCAGCTCCGGCGCGATCGGGCCGACCCGGGCGCGCGGCGGCGCAATCAGCGTCCGGGCCACCATGGTCGGCGTCCCGTTGCCTTCGAGCACCGAGACCAGCGCCTCGCCCTTGCCGAGTTCGGTGATGGCGGCGGCGGTGTCGATCTCGGGGTTCGGGCGGAAGGTTTCGGCTGCGGCCTTCACCGCCTTCTGATCCCGCGGGGTGAAGGCGCGCAGCGCGTGCTGGACCCGATTGCCGAGCTGCGACAGCACCTTGTCGGGCACGTCGAGCGGATTCTGGGTGACGAAATAGACCCCGACGCCCTTCGACCGGATGAGGCGGACCACCTGCTCCACCTTTTCGAGCAGGACCTTGGGCGCGGCGTCGAACAGGAGGTGCGCCTCGTCGAAGAAGAAGACCAGCTTCGGCTTGTCGAGGTCACCGACCTCGGGCAGTTCCTCGAACAGTTCCGACAGCAGCCACAGCAGGAAACAGGCATAGAGCCGCGGCGCGCCCATCAGCCGGTCGGCGGCGAGCAGATTGACGACGCCGCGGCCGGCGGCATCGACGCGCATCAGATCGGCGATCTTCAGCGCCGGCTCGCCGAAGAAGGCGTCCGCCCCCTGATTCTCCAACACCAGCAATTGCCGCTGGATCGCGCCGACCGTCGCCGGCGCGACATTGCCGTAGACCCGGCCGAGGGATGCGGCATTGTCCCCGACGAAGGTCATCAAAGCTCGGAGGTCCTTGAGGTCGAGGAGCAGCATTCCCTCTTCGTCGGCGACCCGGAAGGCGATGTTGAGCACCCCTTCCTGGGTGTCGTTCAGTCCGAGCAGGCGCGCGATGAGAAGCGGCCCCATTTCCGAGACCGTGGCACGGATCGGATGCCCCGCGGTGCCGAACAGGTCCCAGAATTCCACCGGAAACGTCTCCGGCGCATAAGCGATGCCGATGGCGGCCGCGCGCGCCACGAGGAAGTCCCGCGCCTCGCCCCGCGCCGCGATGCCCGACAGGTCACCCTTGATGTCGGGCGCGAACACCGGCACCCCGGCACGCGAAAATCCCTCCGCCAGGACCTGGAGCGTGACCGTCTTGCCGGTGCCGGTGGCGCCGGTCACGAGGCCGTGCCGGTTGGCGAGCCGCAGATCGAGCCAGGCGTCGCCGAAGCGGGGCTGGGCATCCGGCTCGCCGGCGGGCATGGGCGAGAAGCTGCGCCCGAGCAGGATGTGTCCGTCCGATCCCGGCTTTTCCATAGCGCGCTTCCGTCTTTCGCTTCTCTCGTCCGCGCCTCTCTTCTTGCGCTCCCGGCGGCCACGCACAAGAGCACCCGCGACACCCGGACGGCGGCCGCCGCTTGCCTCGGGGACGGGGCACGGCCAATATCCCGGCTCGGCCGAGCGCCGATCCGGCCGGCGATCCCGCCTCCTCGCCATTGCGGGGCCGCGCCGCGGCCCGGATCGCGGCGTATCGATTGAACGGGCTCTACCGGAGGTGCGCCATGGAGGAGTTGGTCGCTCGACTGAAGGAAAAGGTCGGGATCAGCGAGGCGGCGGCGCGTCACGCGGTGGAAATCGTGATCGAATTCCTTTCGAACGAAGCCCCGCCCGGGGCGATGGACGAAATCGCCGCCGCCATTCCCGGTCTCGCCGAACTGCGCGCGCGGCTGCCGGCGCAGGCCGCAATCCCCGCGGACACCCGGCATTTCGGCGGCATGGCGCGGCTGATCCAGGTGGCGGACCGGATGATGGCGGCGGGCCTCACGATGCCGCAGGTGCAGGACGCCACCCGCGAGGTCGTCGCCTTTGCGCGGGAAAAGGCCGGGGCGGAGGCGGTCGACCGCATCGTCGCCGCGATTCCGGGCCTGCGTCAGGTGGCATGAGGCCATGACGGACAATGCGACCCTGATCGACGCGCCGGTGCGCCATCTGGACGCCTGCGGGCGGCGGCTGTCGATCGGCGGCCGGACGCTGGTCATGGGTATTTTGAACGTGACGCCGGATTCGTTTTCCGACGGCGGCCAGAGCGCCGCTCTGCCGGACGCGCTCGCCCATGCCCGGCGCATGGCCGCGGAGGGCGCGGACATTCTGGACGTCGGCGGAGAATCGACACGACCCGGCCATACCCCCGTGACCTTCGAAGAGGAATGGGCGCGGGTCGGCCCCGTCCTCGACGCCCTGTCGCGCGAAGACACGCCGCCGATCTCAATCGACACCTTCAAGGCGGAGACCGCGCGCCGCGCCGTCGTGGCGGGTGCGGTGATCGTCAACGATGTCTGGGGGTTCTCGCGGGATCCGGACATGGCGCGGGTGGTCGCCGATACCGGCGCCGCGGCCGTGCTCATGCACAATCGCGAGACCGTCGACCCCACGGCCGACATCGTCGCGGACATGGTCGCCTTTTTCGAGACGGCGCTGGAGCGCGCGGCCCGGGCTGGGGTGCGGCGCGAGCGGCTGGTGCTCGATCCGGGGATCGGGTTCGGCAAGAGCTTCGAGCAGAACCTCACCGCGATCCGCCGCCTCGCCGATCTGCGCCGCTTCGGCCTGCCGCTGCTGCTGGGCACATCGCGCAAATCGCTGATCGGGAAAGTGGTGGCCGCAGCCCCCTCCGAGCGCCTGCCGGGGACCATTGCCTCGAACGTGATCGGGGTGATGGCGGGGGTGGAGATCGTGCGGGTGCACGACGTCGCCGCGCACATTCAGGCCGTGCGGGTGGCGGAAGCGATCCGCGACGCGCGATGAGCACGCCCGTCACGACGGCGCCCGAGCGCGCCTATCTCTGCCTCGGCGGAAACCTCGGCGATACGGCAGCGCGGCTGCGCCTCGCCTGCGGCGTCCTCGCGCGCTCCGGCCTGACGGTGCGGGCGCGCTCCGGCTTCTACCGCACGCCACCCTGGGGGCCGGTCGCGCAGCCGGACTTCATCAATCAGGTCGTCGCGGTCGACAGCCCCGTGGGGCCGGCCGCGTTGCTGGCGATGTGCCTGCGCACCGAACGGATGATGGGCCGCGAGCGGGTCCGCGAGCAGCGCTACGGACCACGGGCCATCGATATCGACATTCTGCTGTTCGGCACCCGGCGGGTGGCGCGGGAGGACCTCGTCCTGCCGCATCCCCGCCTGCGCGAGCGGGCTTTCGCCCTCGTGCCGCTGGCGGAAATCGCGCCGGACGCCTGGATCGGCGAGGCGACCGCCGCGCAGGCGCTCGCCCGGCTGGACACCAAAGGGATCGCGCGGCTGGACTGACGGACGCAAAACGGCGCCCCACCGGAGGCGGGGCGCCTTTCTCCTGGACCAAGGGCCGGGGCGGACCCCGCCGCCTCACATGCGCTTGATGCTCTCGCTCCAGTTATTGACCTGCTTGGACGCTTCGTCCTTCGCAAGCCCATACTTTTCCTGGAGTTTTCCTTCCAGAATTTCGCGATTTCCGTTGATCTGCGTGAGGTCGTCGTCCGTGAGTTTGCCCCACTGGGTCTTCACGTTGCCGGAAAACTGCTTCCAATTGCCTTCGACGCGGTCCCAATTCATGATCGATCTCCAAGCTCGGGAGTAGAATTACAAGAGAGAAACCCCGCTCCCCACGGAACGGTTCCCCGGGGCGACGACGCGCTGTGCCCCCGGGCGTTGAGCGTCGGCTGCGATCACGCCATGCTGGCCGGACGCGGCGCGACTCGCGCGCCATCGGAGGGGGCATGACGCGGGTCGCCGGGGCGGAGGAGGATGCGGCGCTGGCAGAGCGGGTCGCCCGCGGCGAGCGCGCCGCGCTCGCGCGCGCCATCACTTTGATCGAATCCCGCCGCCCGGACCATCGCCGCCGGGCCGAGGCGCTGCTCCAGAACCTCCTGCCGCGGACCGGGGGGGCGATCCGGGTCGGCATTACCGGCGTGCCCGGCGTCGGCAAGTCGACCACGATCGATGCGCTCGGCACCTATCTCACCGGCAAGGGCCACAAGGTTGCGGTGCTCGCCGTCGATCCCTCCTCGACCCGGACCGGCGGCTCGATCCTCGGCGACAAGACGCGCATGCAGCGCCTCTCCGTCGACCCCAACGCCTTCGTGCGCCCCTCCCCGTCCGGCGGCACGCTGGGCGGCACCGCGGCCAAGACGCGCGAGACCATGCTGCTCTGCGAAGCCGCCGGTTTCGACGTGGTGCTGGTCGAGACGGTCGGCGTCGGCCAGTCGGAGACGGCGGTGGCCGATCTCACCGACACATTTCTCGTCCTCATGCTCCCCGGCGCCGGCGACGAACTTCAGGGCATCAAGAAGGGCGTCCTGGAACTCGCCGACATCGTCGCCGTCAACAAGGCGGACGGCGACAATCTGCCCCGCGCCCGGGCGGCGGCCGGGGAGTATCGCGCCGCTCTGCATCTGCTCGGCGCACGGGCGGCGCACTGGTCGCCGCCGGTCCTGATCTATTCCGGCCTCACCGGCGCGGGCATTCCCGAGCTTTGGGAACAGGTGGAAACGCACCGCGCGCGCTGCGAGGCGGCCGGCGCGTTCGCGGCGACGCGGCGCACGCAGCAGGTGCGCTGGATGTGGACCTTGCTGCACGAGCGCCTCGCGGCGCGCGTCGCCACCGATCCCGCCATCACGGCGCGGGTGCCGGACCTCGAACGGGAGGTGGCGGAGGGCCGCCTCGCGCCGACCCTCGCCGCGAACGAGATCGCCGCCATGCTCGGCCTATGAGCGCGATCGTCCTGATCACCGCCTTCGGCCCGTTTCCCGGCGTGCCGCGCAACCCCTCGGCGGAGGCGGCGATGCGTCTCGCCCAACTGCGCCGTCCGGCGCTCGCGGATGTGAAGCGGGAGGTCCTGCTCCTCGCCACCGAATGGCGCGCGCTGGAGGGCCTGAAGGCGCGGATCCGCGCGAGCCGGCCCGACGCCGTTCTTCTGCTGGGCGTCGCGCCCCGGCGCCGGCGCATCGAGGTGGAAGGGCGCGCCACCAATCTTGTCCGCGGCATCGACGCCGCCGGCGTCCGGCCGGCGGGCCCGACCCTCGATCCTGACGGCGCGGACGTCCTTGGCCTGAGCGGCGGGCAGGCCCGCCTGCTCCACGCGCTCCGCGCCCGGGGCCTCGCCGCCGGCCTGTCGCGCGATGCCGGGCGCTATCTCTGCAATGCGGCCTATTACACGGCGCTGGCCTGCGGGGGCGAGACCCCCACCGTATTCGTCCATCTCCCCGGCCGCGGCCCGGTGGCCCGGATCGATCCCGACCGCCGCGCGCGCGCTTTGTCCGACCTGCTCCTCGCCTTGCTGGCCGAACGGCGGTCCCGGTGAGCGCGCCCCCGCGGCGGTGCGCTTTGATGGCGGGTCCCTTCGCGGCACCGCGCTTTTTCGATTGGCGCCGGCCCGGCCCGCCGCTATAGGAAAACCCCCGCGGCGGGCGTGGCGGAACTGGTAGACGCGCCGGACTCAAAAAGTGGTTTGTCTACCAATCCACAGGAAAACACGACGAGTTGAAAACGGCGTGTTTTCAGGGGTTTATGAAGGAAGAAAAAAGAGACCGGCGATATTCAGTTTTCGCTCTAGGTGCAGTATAGGTGCAGAGAGCGTCGGCTAGAATCGGCGGCGAATGTGCGGGTGTGGTGGAACTGGTAGACGCGCCGGATTCAAAATCCGGTTCCGCAAGGAGTGTCGGTTCGATTCCGACCACCCGCACCAATTGCCCTTGGCAACCTGCCAAGGTTGGGGTCGTGGGTTCGAATCCCATCGCCCGCTCCAAATTTTCCCAATAAAATCTGATAGTTAGCAAACGCCCTTCGGGGCGTTTTCTGCTTAGATTCGCCCTCGAACGCGACATTCTGAGCAGAATCTATGCTCCCGGAAGAAAATTCCCGGATGCCATGGCGTGCGTTCGGCAGCTTTCTAAGCGGCGGCGCTGCACCGATGCGCTGCGCGTGGCGGCGCCCGGAACGGCCGCGATGCAAAGCCCGTCTGCAACTCTCGACGTAGCCGCAACTTTGAGTATCAATATCCAGAAGCTACTCAACACGCTGGAGCCCGGATGGCTGCGCTGTTGTCACCCTCGATCGAGTTGCGCCAACTGCGCTATTTCGTGGCGGCCGCCGAGCACGGAAGCTTCCGAAGAGCCGGGGTGGCTCTTGAGGTCAAGGAATCTTCCATCAGCCGGAGCGTCCGGGATCTGGAGGATGAGATCGGCGTCTCGCTGTTCATCCGGCATTCGAGCGGGGTGAACCTCACTCTGGCGGGGCAAAGGTATCTCAGCCGGACACGGCAGGCGCTGGATCAGATTCGCGAAGCCGGCGCGGAGGCCGCTGCGTTCGGCCGGGCGGAAGAAGGGCACCTGAGGGTTGGGCTGTTCTCGAACCTGTCCTCCGGCTTTCTGCGCGACCTGTTCCAGATCTATGACAGCCGCTATGCGGGTGTTCACATCGACTTCGTCGAAGCGCCTGCGGAAAGTCACGCGGCCGCGATACGGCGGTTTGATCTCGACGCCGCATTCGTGCTGGGCCGGCAAAGCTGGCCGGACTGTGATGCGATTTCCTCGTGGAGCGAACCGCTCCTGTTCGCGCTGCCGCGGCTTCATCCTCTGGTCCAAAGGGATGTGCTGTCCTGGCGAGATCTCGTGGATGAGACCTTTCTCGTCCGTACCGAAGGCTCCGGCAATGAGGTGCGCGGTTTTCTTGAGCGGAAGTTTCGGGAACTCGACATCTCGCCGCGCATCAGCACGCAGCAGGTCGCGCGCTATAGCCTTCTCGGTCTGGTCGCCACGGGACGCGGAATCGTCCCGGTGCTGGAATCCGAGACGACGATCAGCCTACCGGAAGTGGTGTACAGGCCGCTCGCCGGCGAGGTGATCCCGTTCTCTGTGATCTATTCGCCGAGAAACGACAATCCGGCGGTACGCACCTTGCTCAGCCTCACACGGAAGATGGCCCAGGAGCGGGCAGCGACGCGCTGATGCTCGCAGCGCCGCCAGCCTCGCGGCGCGCCTTGGCGAACTCGCGATCGGTGGCGATGAAGCGCTCCAGCATGGGCGCGATAAGCTTCACGGGATCCGGAGTGGGCTGACCGGTTTCCCGCGCGAGCACCTCCGCATAGGCGACAAGATCGCGGTGCAGTGCGCCAGGCAATGACAGCGCCACCTTCACCGGCTTGTCGTTCGCGATGGGTCCGAGCTTCAGCTTCGCCATGGTCAGTACCTGTAGGGTTCGAGGACGAGGTCACGGGTGACCATGACCCGCACCGGGAAGCCGGGCCGGATGGTCAGGGTCGGCGCGACCCGCAACTGCCGGCGGATGATTTCCTGGCCGGCATCGTTGATGGTGTCCTGCGCCCCGCTTTGGAGCGCCTGGATCAGTTCATCCTCATCATCCATGGCGAGCTCGGCGCTGACGGAGAGCAGCGTCGAGAGGCCAACCGCCTTGGCGAGGTCCCACCAGTGCATGTCGACGCCGTCTTCGAGGCCGGCATAGCCCTGCGCATCGGTGCCGGGCTGCCGCTCCAGCACGATGGAGCGGCCATTGGGGAAGATCAGCCGGTTCCAGACCAGCAGGATCCGGCGCTGACCGAAGCCGACACCATTGTCGTATTGGCCCAGCAGCCGGGTCCCCTGCGGGATGATCAGGATCCGGCCCGTCGGGCTGTCATAGACATTCTCGGTCACCTGGGCGGTGATCTGGCCGGGCAGGTCGGAGCGGATACCGGTGATGAGCGCGGCCGGGATGACAGCGCCGGCCTGCAGCACATAGGGCGACGCCGGTGCCATGACGCGATCGGACGCCACGACGCGTCGATCGACGGCGGCATTGAGGAAGGCAAGCTGGCGATCCTGGGTCGAGGGGGCGCCCCCCGGTCCCGCTGCGCCAAGGCCGCTGAAGCCGGAAGCACTCGTCACTGACGCCGCCTGCGCGCGAGCCTGCGCCGCCTGGAAGAATACGCGACTGGTCCGCGCGGCTTCCTGTTCGGCAAGACGCCGCTGCTGCTCGGGATCGACCTGTGGCGCTGTCATTGTCGGCGGCACGACGGGCTGGCCGCGGTTCTGCGCATCAAGGATCGGCCGGCCGAGATCGCCGGGAAGAGGCGGACCCAGGATGGGGCCAGTGTAATCCCGCGGCAGGCCGGCAAGGCCATCGGCGGTGGAGCGGTTCTGGGTGGAATAAAGTTCCTCGCCGCCGGTGCCCTTGTCGCGACCCTGCAGCGCATAGATCAGGGCGCCGCCTATGCCGAGGCTGACGACCAATCCGGCCCCGGCCAGCACTTTCCGCGAGAGACGCGTGACGCGGGGCGGCTCGGGACGCAGCCGCATGGCGGCAGCGTGATCGGTGGCCGGAGCGCCGAGGTCCGCCTCTATGTCATGATTGTCGGAGATGCTCACGATGCCGGCCTCCCGTCCGTGCGCTCGATCCGCACCTTCTGCGGACGCTCGCCGCCGCCGAGGCGCAGCTCGGCCGCGCCGAACAGCCGGTCGACGATCAGGATGTTCTGGTGGATGCGGCTATTGACGATCTGCGCTTCGCCATCCGCGCCGATGACGAAGAGCGGCGGCATTTCGCCCTGGACAATGCCGCGCGGGAACTCGACATAGACCTTGCGCCCGTCATCATAGACGGCCATCGGCCGCCAGGGCGGCGTGTCGCCGGTGAGCGCGTAGCGATAGTTGCGGGCACCGAAGGCCGGGATGACCGGCGTCGGCGGAACACTGGGGCGCTGTACTCCCGGAACCTGCGGATAGGCCCAGGCGACGGCCGGCATATAGGGCTTCTCGCCGGCCCGCAGCTCGATCATGTAGCTGCGCCGGTCGGTGGTGATGACGAGGTTGGTGGAGATCTCCGCCCGCGTCGGTTTCACCAACACATGCACGCGCCGGCTTGCACCTTCGCCGCTCTCGGTGTCGCCAATGATCCAGCGGGCGGTGTCGCCGGCCGCGATGGGGCCGCTGCCGGTCAGGCTCTCACCCGGCTCCAGCGCGATGTTGGTGATCTGGCCGGGCGCGGCATAGACTTGATAGAGCGCGCCCTCGCTCCACGGGTAGATCTGGATGGCGTTGTAATAGCCTTCGCGGCGCGGTTCCACGCGGGCCGCCGCATTGGCGTTCTCGACGCGGGCGACTGGGGTTTTCGCATCCGTGCCGCCCTTGGCCGGCGTCCAGGCGGGCGGCGTGTGGAGCGGGCGCGGCCGGTCATCCGCAACCACTGTCGGCACCGTCGGCAGCGCCGGCACGTCACTGTCATAGCTGATCTGCGGCGGCTTCGGTGCCGAGGCGCAGCCGCCCAGCATCGTCGCCGAGAGCAGGAGAGCCGCAAAGGCGGATCGGCGGAAAGCCGGAGATGTGGATTTACGGAAAGACGTTTTCACTGGCTCATCTCCCGCGACCAACTGATGGCGTTGACATAGATGCCGAGCGGATTAGTACGCAGGCGCTCGGCATCGCGCGGCGGCTGGATCACCAAAGTGAGGATCGCGCTCCAGCGCTCGGTGGCGGCGAGCTGGCCGTTTTCATAGCGCCGCTCGACCCAGGCGAGACGGAAGGAGTCGGGCGAGGCCCGGATCACGCTGGAGACCTCGACGGCGATCTGCTGCTTGCCCACCCGGGTGAATGGATCATTGGCGCGGGCGTAATCGTTGAGCGCGGCGGCGCCGCGATCGGTGGTGAACTCATAGGCCCGAAGCCAGTTCTGCCGCACGATGACGGGATCCGCCGGCAGGCTGCGCACCTGCTCGATGAAGCGGGCAAGATGCCAGGCGATCTGCGGATCGGTTGGGCGATAATCGCCGGTGGCGGGTCCAACGGCCTGCGTCTGGCCGAGACGATCGACCTCGACCACCCAGGGCACGACGGTGCCCTTCGTCGACTGCCAGATCAGTGCTGAGGCGAAGCTGGCGGAGAGGAACAGACTACTAAGCGCCATCAGCCGCCAGTTCTTCGCCTGCACGCGGGCGGAGCCGATGCGCTCGTCCCAGACCTGTGCTGCCTTCTGATAGGGCGTGACCGGCTCAGGCGAGGTGCCGTAATGGGTCGCGGGTCGCTTGAAGAGGCTCATGAGCGGTCGCTCTCAGACAGGGGGACGGAAGAGCCACCGGCATGGCTGTCACCGGAGCGCACAGCATGGGCGGCGGCGGAGACGCCGTGGCGAAGCGACTGGCCGCGCTTCATGCGCTTTGCCCAGTCGGGCACGTCACCGGCCGAGGAGGCTGAGGCCGTGCCACTGACGGCGTTCGTCAGCGGTGACACGGCGGCGGAGCCCGCCGCGCGGACGACTCCCCTCAGTCCCGGCGCGACACTCGCCATGCCGGACTGGCCGGCGGAACCGAGGCTGTAGGCCGTTGCGCCACCCCGCGCCGCAGCCGCCGTCGCCGAGAGCGCCGCCCCACCGCCGCGGACGGCGAAGCTGGCGGCACCGCCCGCTGCCATCAGGGCGCCCCCAGCGGCGAGGCCCGTACCAACGGCGGCCCCCGCGCTCAACTGCGGCCCGCCAGAAACGAGGCCGGCGGCAATGCCGGGACCGAAAATGCCGAGACCGAGCAGGGAAAGCGCCGCGAGGACGATGGCCATGGCGTCATCGATGGTCGGCGTCTGGCCACCGAAGCCCGCGGTGAACTGGCCGAACAGGGTCGAGCCGATGCCGATCATGACGGCGAGCACCATGACCTTGATGCCGGAAGACACGACGTTCCCCAGCACCCGTTCGGCCATGAAGGCGGTCTTGCCGAACAGGCCAAAGGGGATCAGCACGAAGCCGGCGAGCGTCGTCAGCTTGAACTCGATCAGGGTGACGAAGAGCTGGACGGCGAGGATGAAGAAGGAGAGCAGCACCAGCGCCCAGGCAAACAACAGGCAGGCGATCTGGATGAAGTTCTCGAAGAAGGCGACCCAGCCCATCAGATCGGAGATGGACTCGAGCAGCGGCCGACCGGCATCGAGCCCGGTCTGCGCCACCTTGCCGGGACGCATGAGGTCGCTCACGGAAAATGCCGTTCCCGAGCCCTTCAGCCCAAGCCCGGCAAAGCTCTCGAAGACGATGCGGGCGAGGTTGTTCCAGTTGCTGATGATGTAGGCGAAGACGCCAACGAATAGGGTCTTCTTGATGAGCCGGGCGATGATGTCGTCATCCGCACCCCACGACCAGAACAGCGCCGCCAGCGTCACGTCGATGACGATGAGCGTGGTGGCGATGAAGGCAACCTCGCCGCCAAGCAGGCCGAAGCCGCTGTCGATGTAGGAGGTGAAGACCCCAAGGAAAGTGTCGATGACGCCGGTGCCGCCCATCTCAGCGGCCTTCGTTCGGCACGGGACGCCCGAGGAACCGGTCCCGCGTCTGTGCCCAGACCTTCAGGCACGCGGCGTCCTGCGCAGCCGCCTCTCCCAATTGCTGGCAGCGGCGTTGTTCATCGCGCAGCGGATCGCGCTCGGCCTCGACCATCCGCATGGGTGAAGGCTCCGGCGCCTTCTCCTCCCGGCTCATTTCCAGCACCGCCGCCGTGCCGACGATGGCCACAAAGATCACCGCGCCGATCCGGGCCAGCATGGCTCCATCCATGTTCGCCTCCCTCAGTTGCTGAACATGCGGGCAGTGCCGGCCTGATAGCCGGCGCCAGGAGTGAGGAAGCGCCGGCGCTGCTCACGGCCCTGCTCGGCGGCGGTCGCGCGTTCCGCCTCGGACAGCGCCTCGGCGCGGCCATTGGCGGACATCACCGCGATCAGGTCGGAAAGCTGCTGCGACTGCAAAGCGAGCAATTGGTTGCCGGCCTGCGTGGCCTGAAGCGCACCCGTGGCACCCTGGCTTTGGCCGACAAGCGTCGCCATCTCGGCGCGGTTGGCGTCGACATTGCCGACAACGCCGGCCTGCACCCGCAGCGCGTCCTGCAGGCCCCCGACGGTGGTCTGCCAGCGCGAGCGCGCACCGGCGACGAGATGGGCATCGGAGGCCGAGAGCGGGATGTTGCCGTAGCGCTGCTGGAAGGCCTGGTCGATCTGGCCGACATCGAAAGTGATGCTCTGCGCCTGTCCCAGAAGCTGCTGGGTACGCTGGACCGATTGCTGGATCTGCTGCAGTGAGGAGTGCGGCAGGCTGGCGAGATTGCGCGCCTGGTTGATCAGCATCTGCGCTTCGTTCTGCAGCGAGGTGATCTGGTTGTTGATCTGCTCCAGCGCGCGGGCGGCC
This sequence comes from Aquabacter spiritensis, assembly GCF_004346185.1. Taxonomy (GTDB): domain Bacteria; phylum Pseudomonadota; class Alphaproteobacteria; order Rhizobiales; family Xanthobacteraceae; genus Aquabacter; species Aquabacter spiritensis. The sequence goes on from NZ_SMAI01000011.1 coordinate 188,687, forward strand.
GAGATCATGTTCTCCGCGTAGTTCCAGGGGTCATAGACCGTGAGGGCCTGCGCGGGCGGGGACAGCACGGGTGCGAGGGTGAGCGGCACGGACAGCAGCGCGACGGCGACGGTGAGCGCGCGGGGACGGGACAGCGTCATGGCTGCGTCTCCAGATTGGTGAGGTTGGGGATGAGGTCGACGGCCCAGCCGAGGCCGCGATGACGCAGCCAGGACTCAAGGAAGCCGTCGCGTCCGTGCTCGGCAAAGATCTTGCCGATGGCCTGCTGGTCGGTCTTGGAGGACGCCGCGCATAGCGCCAGCGCGACGTCGGAGAGACCCAGCTCGAACAGACGGTTGCCGCGCCGCGACTGGCAGTAATAGTCCCGCTTCGGCATCGCCCGCGCGAGGATCTCGATCTGCCGGTCGTTCAGGCCGAAGCGACGATAGATGGCGGTGATCTGCGGCTCGATGGCCCGCTCATTGGGGAGCAGAAGACGTGTCGGGCAGCTCTCGATGATGGCGGGCGCGATCGCCGAGCCGTCGATATCGGAGAGCGACTGCGTGGCGAAAATGACGGAGGCGTTCTTCTTGCGCAGCGTCTTCAGCCATTCCCGCAACTGGCCGGCGAAGCCCTCATCGTCCAGCGCTAGCCAGCCTTCATCGATGATGAGGAGGGTCGGTGATCCATCGAGCCGGTCCTCGATCCGGTGGAACAGATAGGCCAGAACCGCCGGCGCAGCCTCAGTCCCGATCAATCCCTCGGTCTCGAAGGCTTGGACCGTGGCCGCGCCCAGATGCTCGCTCTCCGCATCCAACAGCCGGCCCCACGCCCCGCCAAGGCAATAAGGACGCAACGCCTGCTTGAGGTCGTTGGACTGCAGGAGGACGCAGAGACCTGTGAGGCTGCGCTCCTCAACCGGCGCCGAGGCGAGCGAGGTCAGCGCCGTCCAGATGTGCTCCTTCACCTGCGGCGTGATGGGAACACCTTCGCGGGTGAGGATGGCGTTCAGCCAATCGGCGGCCCAAGCGCGCTCCGCGGCCTCATTGATGCGCGCAAGTGGCTGGAGCGCGACAGTCTCCGCGCTCCCCTCGCTGAGCCCGCCACCGAGATCGTGCCAGTCCCCGCCCATACCGAGCGCCGCAGCGCGGATCGATCCACCGAAATCAAAAGCGAAGACCTGTGAGCCCGCGTAGCGCCTAAACTGCAGCGCCATCAGCGCCAGCAGCACGGACTTACCGGCGCCGGTCGGGCCGACGACGAGGGTGTGGCCGACATCACCGACATGGAGGCAGAAGCGGAACGGGGTCGAGCCCTCGGTCTTGCCGAACAGCAGCGGCGGTGCATCGAAATGCACGTCGCGGCTCTCGCCGGCCCATACTGCTGACAGCGGGATCATATGGGCGAGATTGAGTGTCGAGATCGGCGGCTGGCGGACATTGGCGTATACATGGCCGGGCAAGCTGCCGAGCCAGGCATCGACCGCGTTGATCGTCTCCGACATCGCCGTGAAATCTCGGCCCTGGATGACCTTCTCGACCCGTCGCAGTCTCTCGTCGGCGATGCGCGGGGCAGTGTCCCACACCGTCACCGTCGCGGTGACATAGGCGATGCCAGCGTGATCCGCGCCGAGCTCCTGAAGCGCGAGGTCGGCATCTTCAGCCTTGTTTGCGGCATCGGAGTCCACGAGGACGGATTGCTCGTTGGTCATGACCTCCTTCAGGATGGCGGCGATGGATTTGCGCTTGGCGAACCATTGGCGGCGGATCCTGGTCAGCAGCCGGACCGCATCCGTCTTGTCGAGCAGGGTCGCCCGTGTGGACCAGCGATAGGGAAAGGCCAGCCGGTTCAGCTCATCAAGTAGGCCGGGCGTCGTCACCGTGGGAAAGCCGGTGATGGTCAGCACCCGCAGATGCTGGTCGCCAAGGCGCGGGTCCAGCCCGCCGGTGAGCGGTTGATCGGCCAGCAGCGCGTCGAGATAGATCGGCGTCTCCGGCACGCGGACACGGTGCCGATGCGTCGAGACGCAGCCATGCAGGTAGGTCAGCGTCTCGCCGTCATCGAGCCAGCGACATTCCGGCATGAAGGCGTCGATAAGGTTGAAGAGCCGATCGGTTCGGTCGGCGAATCCGCGCAACGTCTCATGGGGATCGAGACCCGCCTGGTCCCGCCCTTCATAAAGCCAGCCTTCGGTCCGTGCCGCATCCTCCGCCGGCGGCAGGAAGGTGAAGGTCAGAAAGTAGCTCGACTCGAAATGGCTGCCCGCCTGCTCGAAGTCGGCCCGCCGCTCGGCATCGACCAGAGCGGAGGCGGCATCGGGGAAAGTGCTGGCCGGATAGGTTGCTGCGGCATGGCGCTGCGCCTCCACAAAGATCGCCCATCCCGAGCCGAGACGGCGGAAGGCATTGTTCAGCCGCCCGGCGACGGCGACGAGCTCGGCGGGCACGGCGCTGTCGAGGTCTGGCCCACGAAAACGTGCCGTGCGCTGAAACGAGCCATCCTTGTTCAGCACGATGCCCGGCGCGACCAGTGCCGCCCAGGGCAGGAAATCGGCAAGGCGGCGGTTGCGGCTACGATACTCGGCGAGGTTCATCATCATGGCACCTCGCTCAGACTGAGAGGTGCACGGGGATGCGCAGATGGCGGCGCACCACCTCGACGAAAAGCGGGTCGCGCTTCGCTGCCCACACCGCCGCGATATGGCCGATCACCCCGATGGCGAGGCCGACCAGCCACAGCCGCAGGCCGAGACCCACGGCCCCGGCAAGCGTGCCATTGACGATGGCGATGGCGCGCGGCGCGCCGCCGAGCAGGATCGGCTCGGTCAGCGCCCGGTGGACCGGCACGCTGAAGCCGGGAACCTCAACCGTCTCGGCCATCAGACGAGCGCTCCGCCGCCGAAGGAAAAGAACGACAGGAAGAAGCTCGAGGCGGCGAAGGCGATCGATAGGCCGAACACGATCTGGATCAGCCGGCGGAAGCCACCCGACGTGTCGCCGAAGGCCAGCGCCAGGCCGGTCGAGATGATGACGATGACGGCGATGATCTTGGCGACGGGGCCCTCGATCGACTGGAGGATGGATTGCAGCGGCGCTTCCCACGGCATGGACGAGCCGGAGGCATGAGCGCTGGCCGTGGCCATGAGGCTGATGCAGGTGACAGACGCGGCCAGCCGGGCCGCGCTGCCAGCGCGATGGAGCGATCGGATCATGAGGGATCTCCGGTGAAAGCAGGGGTGATGCGGTAGTCGCCATCGGGGCCGAGGCCCTCGACACGGGCGAGTTCGGTGAGCCGGCGCGCCGCGCCGCGGCCGGAGAGCACGGCCACGAGATTGATGGTCTCGGCGATCAGCGCGCGCGGGACGGTGACGACGGCTTCCTGGATGAGTTGCTCCATACGGCGCAGCGCGCCGATGGCACTGCCGGCATGGATGGTGCCGATGCCGCCGGGATGGCCGGTGCCCCATGCTTTCAAGAGGTCGAGCGCCTCAGCCCCGCGCACCTCGCCGATGGGGATGCGGTCGGGACGCAGCCGAAGCGCCGAACGCACAAGGTCGGACAGCGAAGCGGCTCCATCCTTGGTGCGCAGGGCAACGAGGTTCGGCGCCGCGCATTGCAACTCGCGCGTATCCTCGATGAGAACGACGCGATCGGAGGTTTTTGCGACCTCGGCAAGCAGCGCGTTGGTCAGCGTCGTCTTGCCTGTCGAGGTGCCGCCGGCCACCAATATGTTGGCGCGGGATGCAACGCCCCGGCGCAGCGCGCCGGCCTGTCCGGCGGACATGATCCCGGCCCGGACATAGTCCTCGAGCGTGAACACCGCGACGGCGGGCTTGCGGATGGCGAAAGTCGGGGCCGCCACGACCGGCGGCAACAATCCCTCGAAACGCTCTCCCGTCTCGGGTAGTTCGGCCGAAACGCGCGGGGCGCCAGCGTGAACCTCCGCGCCGACATGGTGCGCGACGAGCCGCACGATGCGCTCGCCGTCAGCGGGCAAGAGCCGCTGACCCGTGTCGGACAGCCCTTCCGAAAGCCGGTCGATCCACAGCCGCCCATCCGGGTTCAGCATCACCTCGACGACGGACGGGTCTTCCAGGTGCCGGGCGATCGCCGGACCCAGCGCCGTGCGCAGCATCCGCGCGCCGCGGGCAAAATTCTGATGTTGATGTGCTGCCGCCATGCGACCCCCGACGTGCCGGGGTCATGACGATCTCATCCCGGGTGGGGATGATTAAAAGAGCCCGTTATTAGGCCGGTTCAACAGGATTCCATCCGCGTCGCAGCGTGGCGTGCAATGACAGGCGAACGGCGGAACTGCTGTTCAGTGAAGCGGAAGCTTCATAGGAAGCCTCCGCTTCACGGCTTGAAGCAATGCTCCCTGTGCCAGCGCAGGAAATGGGGATGGGGGCGCTCGATCAACCTGCGTGGCGCGATGGCGCGGCCGTCTTTATTGATGAAAGCGCGCACACCATCGAGATCGTTGCTCTGCCGGGAGATCAGGATATCCAGATCATCCGAGAGGCTGATCAGCCCACGATCGAACATCCAGTGCGCCGTGCCCGACAGCGCCAGCCCATTGCTGACAATGTCGGGGCCATTTGCCTCTACCGGCCGAATATGCGCGGCCGCCACCTCGGCGCGTCCGCCTCCATTGATCAGCTTGAGCCCGCTGATGGCACAGCGCTCGTCATAGGCCCGCAGCACGACGCGCCGAAAAATGCGGTCGCGGACGATACGAGAGGAAAAAGCCTCGACGCGCTCGCGGGGCTGCTCGAACGCGAATGGCGCCTGTTCTTCTTCAAAGCCTGAGAGGGACGCACCCCCGTCGACGCGGGGCAGCAGCGGCTCGCTATCATTCAGCCCGAGAGTGACGATCCGGTTGAAATCGTCCGGCGCCAGCGGACGCACGGCGGCTTGTGCACGCCCCGAAATGCGCCCGTCCGCGTTCAGCACGCCGCGTTCGACCACGCCATCCGCATCGGTGAACGGCACCGGGCTGGCAAAATCGAGATAGCTGCCCGGTTCGATGAGAGCGAGATACATACCCGGAGCGGTGGGATCGGGAACGACGCGCTGGACCCTGGCGATCGCGAAATAGCCGCGGGTCTCCGCCACTTTCCGGGGTTCGTAATAAACGATCCAGTCGCCGACGCAGGCCTCGACGCGTCCCAGATATGGGTGCGGGAACTGATACCGCTCAGCCGGGCTGTCGTCATAGATCGAGTCCGAGCGGTGAATGAAGACGCCGAATCCCATGTGCCATCCCTGATCCCCATTCGATCGTAGCGCACAATGGGTATCGTTCGGCAGCAGGTGGACCTTTCACCCCTTGGTCGCGCGCATCACGTTATCGACCCGGCATCACGCTCTCAGTTCTCCTTCGCGCTGCCGTGAGCGATATCAATCACGCATCCGATATTATGTGAGCTATAGCGGGAGACCCTATCGCTCATGGTGTGGAACTGGACGCAGCACGGCTGGCCGCATTTTGCCTTTGATCCGGTCGCCCTCGAACCGCTGGAGCGGCGGTTCCTCCTGCTCACCGGCGAGGTGATCGGCGCGGTCCGGCATGTGAGCGACGGCGAGCGCGACCTGCTGCGGATCGAACTCCTCAGCGACGAGGCCGTCAAGACCAGCGCGATTGAAGGAGAGACGCTGGATCGCCTCAGCGTGCAATCCTCCCTGCGCCGTCAGCTCGGCCTCGACACCGACAATCGCAACGTGAAGCCGAAGGAGCGGGGCATCGCGGAGATGATGGTGGATCTCTACCGGAGCTGGGCCGATCCCCTCGACGCCGATACACTGTGACGAGCAGTCCTCCAGCGGCACGCCACGCCTCGAAGCCGCCTTCGAGCGTTTCGGCCCGGACGCCCGATTGGCGGAGCCATGCCGCCGTGCCCTGCGCCAGCTTGCCACCCTTCTGGCAAACCACAACCACCTCACGGCCGGCGAACTGCGAGGCCCAGGCCGGCACAGCCTGCGCCTCGTACCGGCTTGACGCCGGTAGCCGACGCGGGTCCACGTCGATGTCGTTTTTCATACGCACGTCGATAATCGCAGGCGCGCCCGGAAGACCGATGAGACGGGAGAGCTGGGAAACGGTGATTTCAGTGTTTGACGGCATGAGCGTCCATCCCATTTGTCAGGGAACATGGACGCGATCTTTGGGCTGCCGCCTCACGGGGCAATCGCGAATAACCCCTTATCCCGCTTCTAGCTGAACTCGTCCGTCGCCCGCAAGCCGCGCGATCAGCGCAGCCACACTTCTCTTAAGGCAACCGCCAGCAACACGAGCCCGGCGGCGGCCTCGATGAACCGCGCCGAGCGATCCAGGAGCCTCGCCTGATGCGCCAGCAGCCGCATCAGCTGATCGCGGAAGAGGATCGTCGCGACGGCGACCGTGGACAGGGTCAGCGCGACGCCAAGCATCATGGTGAAGGCGAAAGCGATACCCGCCTCCGGCACGCCACGGGAGATGGCAAAGGTCATCACGAAAAGCGTCAGTGGACAGGGGATGAGGCCGGCCATGACGCCGACCATCAGGCCCTCGCCGTGCGCGTGGACATGCCCTCGCGGGCGCAAGGCCCGCCACACCATCCACAGGCCGATAATGCCGAGAAGCGCGCGGCTGACATCCTCAAGAACAGGCGCGCGGCCGACACTGCCCAGGGACGCGGAGATCAGTGGGAGCGCCAGAAGGGCGATCAGCACCGACATCAGCACATGGGTAAACGAGAGCGCCAGAGAGACGCCCAACCCGCGCAGCATGCCGAGCCGGGAGCCCGCCAGATAGGTCGCAAGGATCGTCTTGCTATGTCCCGGGGTCAGCGCATGCGCCGCACCGAACAGGATTCCCATCGGCAGATAGACGATGAACGCGCCCCAGCCGCCCTCCCCCGCAACATCCCGGATCTGTGCCGCGAAGGCCTGATAGATTTCCTGCTGGAACGCGACAATGTGCTGCCAGAAGGCCATGATCAGCCCAGCCCCAGCGTGACGGCGGCAAGAACCAGGTAGCGCCCGACCTTGGCCAGGGTCACGAGGATCAGGAAAATCGGCAGCGGCTCGCGCAGCACGCCGGCGATGACGGTCAGCGGATCGCCGATAACAGGCGCCCAGCTGAGAAGCAGGGACCATTTGCCGTAGCGACGATACCAGCTCTCCGCACGTGCCAGAGCGGCGGGCTTTACCGGAAACCACTTCCGGTGCCGAAACCGGTGAATGCCGCGCCCAAGCAGCCAGTTGATGACCGACCCCAGCACATTGCCGAGGCTCGCCACCCCCACGAGCGCCCAGGGAGGATAGTCGGTCGTCAGCAGCAACCCGACCAGAACGGCTTCGGATTGCATCGGCAGGATGGTGGCCGCGACCAGTGCGCTGAAGAACAGGCCGGCATAGGCCGCGAGCTCGGTCATGGTCGGCCACGGCCGGCGGGGAGCATCATGGGCGCGGCCATTCCGTGTGGTGGCGGTCGATGACAAACACATGGCTGTGGCGATGGCCGCCGGCAACGGGAACAGCGCCGGCCAGATGGGGATCATCCTCCGCCAGCGTGCCGTGGACATGCTCCAGCTCATCGGGATCTCTCGCCGGCCAAAGCCGCAGCGCGGCGAGAACGGCGAACCCGGCCAGAAGTGCAAGCACGGCGGACGTGCCCGGCAGGCCGATGCTAGCGCCCAGCCAGCCGGCAAGGGGATAGGTGATCAGCCAGCAGGCATGCGACAGCGCGAACTGGGCCGCGAAGAGAGAGGGGCGGTCCTCAGGCCGCGAGGAGCGGCGCAGCAGACGGCCCGAGGGCGTCTGCACCAGCGAATATCCAAGCCCCAGCAGAAACCAGAGCGGCAGCACGAATGCGTAGCTGTGCAGGGCGGATCCGACCAGAAGTCCCGCGACCAAGATCCCGGCGCCGGCGAGCATGGCGGTGCGGTCAGGAACCGTCTCCAGCAGCCGCGGCAATACGAGGGCCGCCACCATCGAGCCCCCGCCAAAGGCGGCGAGCGCCAGTGCGGCGGCGCTCTGATCGAGGCCGAGCACCGCCTGAACCAGAACCACGGTGTTGACGATGACCATGGCGCTGGCCGCCGCGACGGCAAGGTTCAGCGCCAGCAGGCCGCGCAAGCGCGGCGTTGCGAGATAGATGCGGATGCCGCGCGTGGTCCGGTCGTAAATGCCCCGCTTCTCTCCCGCCTGCGGGCTCGGCAGGACCACCGAGACCACGAGCGCGGCCGAGGCGAGGAAGCCGACGACGGTGCCGGCGAACAGGCTGTGAAAGCTGATCAGCGTCAGCAGGGCGGCCGCCAGCATCGGGCTGACCAGGCTTTCGAGGTCATAGGCGAGCCGGGATAGCGAGAGCGCACGGGTATAGTCACGCTCATCCGGCAGGACATCGGGGATGGTCGCCTGGAAGGTCGGCGTGAATCCGGCGGACGCCGACTGGAGCACGAAGATCAGCACATAGACCTGCCAGATCTCGCTCACAAACGGCAGCAGGAGCGCGACGGCGGCACGAACCAGATCCAGCGAAACCAGCATGGTCCGTCGCGGCAGTCGCTCGGCAAAGGCGGCGGCAACCGGCGCGACGCCGACATAGGCGATCATCTTGATCGCGAGTGCCGTGCCCAGCACCGCCCCCGCATTTGCCCCCGCCAAGTCATACGCGAGAAGGCCGAGGGCCACAGTCGCCAGCCCGGTCCCGATCAGGGCAATGACCTGGGCGAGGAACAGGTGCCGGTATGTCCGGTTCGCAAGGACAGCGAGCATGTCTCACACCGCCTGCGCGCTGGCGAGCACGGCGATGCCGCTCCGGCGGCGCCCGCCGACATCAAGGCCCACCGCGATCAGCCGTGCATAGAAGAAGCCGAGCGCGCGCCGTATGTGAGACACTATGGCCGGCGGGCCGAGAGGGACCACATGGGCCGAAACTCCAGGCAGCGCTACTATGAAGGCGGCCGTCACCGTCTTGGAATGGCCCGGTTCCAGCCCGTGCAGCGCGCCGAGCAGGATGGCCCTCGCGATGAACAGCCAGGAGCTTCCTGCCCTCTGTTGAAGCAACTCGGCAAAGGGCGTCATGCGGTCCTCATAGATATTTGATGATGTCCTTGAAACCGTCGATCGAACGGCGCTGGTCGCGCGGCAGCGATGCGACGACCTCATCGAGGCAATGGTCGAGATGATCCTGGATCAGGGTCTTCTTCGCCTGTGTGATCGCCTTTTCGACCGCGTGGAGCTGCTGGGCGATGTCCAGGCAATTGCGGCCGGTCTCGAGCATCTCGATCACGCTGCGCAAATGACCGTCGGCGCGCTTCAGCCGCTTGACGATTTCCGGATGTGTCTCATGGATGTGCGGATGATCGTTCATTAATTTATCCTATCCCCCCAGATGGGATGTGTCGATCCCCCCTAGGGGGATGAATGAGGTTGCGTATCAGGCCGGATGACCTAGGGTTAATGAACGATTCAGATTTTCGGCGATACCTATTCGTGATGACGCCACGTGCCCGCACCGTCCTGCTTTGCAGCTTCCTCGCGCTTGTCATGGCGCTGGGGGCGGTGGTGTCGACCGTGCGAACCACGCTGTCCCATAACCCTGTAGTTCTTCTCGCAATCGAGGCCGAGCGACACGCGGCCCTCGCCCAGGAAATCGCCGACCACGGCCATTCCCATGACGAGGGCTGGCAGGATGAGCAGGCGCCCGGCCATTCCCATGGCCACGACCCCGCTGACCACTCTCACGACGTTCCCAGCGTTGTTGCGGCGCTCGTCCAGATGACGCCGCCGGTATGGCGGGTCTGGAGCGCCACGGTCCGGAACTTGCCTGCGGTCACGAAGACCTATCCCTTCGATAAGCCTCCGAAGCACGTCGTCACAGCGTGATCGCGGCCGCACACGCGGCCACCCTCATCGACGACATTTCGGAGTTTCCATGCATTCCACCTCTCGCGAGAGCCGGCTCGGCGTGCGCGCGTCGCTGACGCGGCTCGTCCATAGCCAAGGCCTTGCACTTCTTCTGCTGCCGCTGACCGCGGCAGCAGCCTTTGCCCATGCGGTGGCCGAAGGCGACAAGGGCTACATCCAGGAAATAACGGGCGTACACCTGCTGCCCTTCGTCTATCTCGGCGCCAAGCACATGGTGACCGGCTATGATCACATCCTGTTCCTGCTGGGCGTGATCTTCTTCCTCTACAAGCTCAAGCACATCGGCATCTATGTCAGCCTGTTCGCCATCGGGCATTCGACGACGATGCTGCTGGGCGTTTATTTTAACATCGGCATCAACAGTTACATCATTGATGCTATCATCGGCTTCTCGGTGGTCTACAAGGCGCTCGACAATCTCGGCGCCTTTCAGCGCTGGTTCGGCGTGCAGCCGGATTCCAAGGCGGCGACGCTGATCTTCGGCTTCCTGCACGGCTTCGGCCTGTCGACCAAGATCATCGAATATGACATCTCGCCGGACGGACTGGTGCCAAACCTCCTCGCCTTCAATGTCGGGGTGGAGATCGGCCAGCTTCTCGCCCTCGCCGCCATCCTCATCGTCATGAGCTACTGGCGCCGCACCGACAGCTTCTTCCGCCACGCCTACACGGCCAACGTCATGATGATGACCGCCGGCTTCGTGCTGATCGGCTATCAGATCACCGGCTGGTTCGTCGCGTGACCCTCCCGATTCAAGGACATACTGACATGTACAATTCGGACATCCCTTCGCGCGCCGAACTGCCGACATCCCGCCAGCTTCTGCGTTCCACCTTCATCGCCATCGTCGCCGCATTGGCGATCCTCGTCACCATCGTGCTGCCCGCCGAGTACAATATCGACCCGACAGGCGTCGGCCGGGTGCTCGGCCTCGCCCAGATGGGCGAGATCAAGGTGCAACTCGCCGAAGAAGCCGAGCGCGACCGGCAGATGGACCAGAACACCACCGTGCCTGCCCCCGGTTCCAGCCTGCTCGGCCGGATCTTTGCGGCTCTCGTCGTTTCCCCGGCCTCGGCCCAAACGACATCGCGGCAGGATGTGACAACCCTCACGCTCACGCCCGGCCAGGGCGCCGAGATCAAGCTGGTGATGAAGGCCGGTGCCAAGGCCGACTACAGCTGGACAGTCGCGGGCGGCGTGGTGAACTTCGATACCCATGGCGACGGCGGCGGCAAGTCCATCAGCTATGAGAAGGGCCGCGCGGTGCCAGGCGATGACGGCGTGCTTGAAGCGGCCTTCGACGGCAATCACGGCTGGTTCTGGCGTAACCGCGGCAGCGCCGACGTGACCCTCACCTTGAAGACGAGCGGCGCTTACGCCGAGATCAAGCGGACCGATTGATGATCTAGTCGCGCCCGCGCCACGGAGGTCGTCGCGCCTCCGTGGCGCAAATGCTGTCTTCACCGAAGCGTCTGCTGTCGATGCGTCCGCAAATGTCGGCTTTTGTGAAGGGTTTCGGATGCCGGCCCGATCACGATGGTGGGGCTGATCGCGCGGGCCGGCGTCGGAAAGCCTCCAGGGGAGGAAACCGCGGTCCGACGTGGGCGACGGTCGAGGTCGTCGCGGTGCTATGGGGATTTTGGGTCTGGGCTGGGGGCTGTGTGGTCTTGCTGGTGACGGTTGCCAGAACACCTGACAGTCCGGAACAGTGCCGTGGGGCTGCCAGCGCCCGTTGATGAGTGCGCGGCCGGGTTCCATGACGAGACTGAGCGCGGGATGGTCGGCGCGAGGACGAAGCTATCCTTTGCGCCTGCGACGCGGCCTGCCGGATGCAGTTGGAGTTCGAGAGAGGTGGCGCCGCTCATGAGGTGTCGATCCTGATGGAGGCACTGGCGGGCCAGGTCTTCGGCGCCGAGCCCCGGGCGAAGGTCTCGATGATGGTCATGATGCCGGCGCAGCACGGGCAGCGCAGCGTGGCCTCTGGCCGCTTCTCCTCGGCAGGCGGGGCTTCCTCCGGCGAGGCGCGCACCTGCTGGTCTACGAGAAGGGCGCGGATCTTCTCGATATTGGCGGCCCGCACCGCGCTCGCAAACAGGCCGTAGTGCCGGATGCGGTGGAAGCCGTCGGGCAGGACATGGAGCAGGAAGCGGCGGATGAACTCGTCCGCCGGCAGGGTCATGGTCTTGATCCAGTCGTTGCCCGAGGTCTTGGCCCGGGCGCGATAATCCTTCCAGCGGAAGGTGACGCCGCGCGCATTCATGGAGAGGAGCCGGCTGTTGGAGATCGCCACGCGGTGGGTGTAGCGCGAGAGATAGGCGAGCACCGCCGCGGGTCCCGCGAACGGGCGCTTGGCGTAGACCACCCATTCGGCCCTGCGCAGGGGTGCCAGCATCGCCTCGAAGGCAGGCGTATCCACCAGGGGGGCGAGATCACCGAAGAAGGCGAGCCGGCCGGCGGCATGCAGGGCGCGCAGCCCGTCGAGGAAGAGCCGCCGGAACAGGCGCGACAGCACCCGCACCGGCAGGAAGAACCGGACCCGGCCGGCGATCCAGCGGGAGCCGTCGGCAGACAGTCCCCCGCCGGGCACCACGGCATGGATATGGGGATGGTGGGTGAGCGCCGAGCCCCAGGTGTGAAGCACGGCGGTGATGCCGATGCGGGCGCCGAGATGCCGGGGGTCGGCGGCGATGGTGGTGAGCGTCTCGGCCGAAGCCCTGAACAGCAGGTCGTAGACCGCCGCCTTGTTCTGGTAGGCGATGGTGCCGATCGCGGCCGGCAGGGTGAAGACCAGATGATAATAGGGCACCGGCAGCAGCTCGGCCTGGCGGGCGGCGAGCCAGTCCCGCGCCATTGCTCCCTGGCACTTGGGGCAGTGCCGGTTGCGACAGGAGTTGTAGGCGACCTCCACATGAGCGCAGTCGGCGCAGCGCGACACGTGCCCGCCGAGCACCACCGTGCGGCAGGACCTGATCGCCGACATGACCTTCATCTGGCCGCGACTGAGACGTCCGGCGTGCGCCCTCTCATAGGCATCGCCATGGGCGTTCAGGATATCCGCGACCTCCAGCGCAGGCCGCGCCATGGACCGGTACGGACTACAGAGGTGGTGGCGTCAGCAGGGAGAGCGGGCTCTCCACCTCGCGTAGGGTCTTCAGCGCGACGCGGGTATAGACGGCCGTGGTGTCGAGCTTCCTGTGGCCGAGCAATACCTGGATGACGCGGATATCGGTCTTGCGCTCGAGCAGGTGGGTGGCGAAGCTGTGCCGCAGGGTGTGCATGGAGACGCGCTTGTCGAGCCGGGCGGCGGAGGCTGCCGTCCTGCAGGCCCGGTCGAGCTGGCGGGTGGTGATGGGCTGGCCGGGATCGCGGCCGGGGAACAGCCAACCCTGCGGCCGGCGCTCCTTCCACCAGCGGCGCAGCAGGTCGAGCAGATCAGGCGCGAGCATCACGTAGCGGTCCTTGCGGCCTTTGCCCTGCTCGACGCGGATCAGCATCCGCGCGCTGTCGATATCGGCGACCTTGAGGTGGGCCACCTCCGACACCCGCAGGCCGCAGCCATAGGCGATGCTGAGAGCGGCGCGGTACTTGAGGTTCGGCGCATGGGCGAGCAGCAGCGCCACCTCCTCGGTGCTCAGCACCACCGGCAGGCGTTCGGGCGTCGGGATGCGGGCCATGCGATCACCGAAGCCGGCCCGCCCCAGCGTGATGTGGAAGAAGAAGCGCAAGGCCGTGCAGGCAAGGTTCATGCGGGCATAGCTGGCACTGAAGCTCGCCAGATGAAGCTGGTAGCGCCGCAGATCCTCGGGCTCCGCCTGGTCCGGCGCCCGGCCGAGGAAGGCGGCGAACGCGGCGACCTGGCGGACATAATCGCGCTGGGTGTGCTCGCCGAACCGGCGGATGGTCATATCCTCGATCATCCGCTGCCGCAGCGGGCTGATGGCTGGCCGTGTGGTGGTGGGATGCTCGGAAGTGTCCATGGGGCTCTCCTCTGGTGAGAAACCCCGTGATGCTCCGCCCGCCTATGCCAGGCGCCCCATCGAAAACATACGCACACCCGTTATGCAGGGCAGTTACCGCGGCAGCGGTTTAGTCCGATGGCGCAAAAGGCCCGACGTGTCCCACTTCGCTAATGTCGCTTTTGGGCCGCGACCGTTCCCGAATCAGTGACCGCAATGGCGGCGCAAAGCGGACGTCTCTGAAAGGGCCGTTGAGGGGTCGCTTTGGATCGATTCCGTTGAAAAAGTCGGCGTTGCTGTTGGGCCGAAGTCCTGATTCAGTTGTCCTTGCGGATGGAGGGACGAGGCGATGATGGGCGAGCGG
>NZ_SMAI01000012.1 GCF_004346185.1 Aquabacter spiritensis
CCCCCAAAATCGACCGACGCCATAGCCAAAAACCGACCGGCCCCAACCCAAACAAAAACCCCGCCGAAAAATCGACGGGGTTTGTCAGCGGTCTGGAGCGCCGTCCGGGGACGGCGCTCTTTCGAAGGCGGTGGACGCTGCCATCCCGGCTGACGCCGGGGGCGGCTCACTCCTTGAAGGCCTCCTCGCGCGTCTTGCTCACCGAGGGCAGCAGGACAATGACGAGGGCGATGACGGCGACCGCCAGCAGACCGGCAGAAATCGGACGGGTGACGAACACCGTCGGATCGCCGCGCGAGATCAGCATGGCGCGTCGCAAATATTCCTCGAGCATCGGTCCAATGACGAAGCCGAGAAGCAGCGGTGCCGGCTCGCAGTCCAGCTTCACCAGGATGTAGCCGAACAGCCCGAACATCGCCATCGTATAGACGTCGAACGTGTTGTTGTTCACGCTGTACACGCCGATGCAGCAGAACGCCATGATCGCCGGGAACAGGATGTGGTACGGCACGGTCAGCAGGCGCACCCAGATGCCGATCAGCGGCAGATTGAGCAGGACCAGCATCAGATTGCCGATCCACATCGAGGCGATGATGCCCCAGAACAGGTCCGGCTTTTCGGTGACGACGTTCGGCCCCGGCGTGATCCCCTGGATGATCAGCGCGCCGATCATGAGCGCCATCACCGGGTTGGACGGAATTCCGAGGGTGAGCATCGGGATGAAGGAAGTCTGCGCGCCGGCATTGTTGGCGCTTTCCGGCCCCGCGACGCCCTGGATCGCCCCCTTGCCGAACCGGCTGGGATCCTTCGAGATCTTCTTCTCGATCGAGTAGGAGGCAAAGGAGGAGAGCATCGCGCCGCCACCCGGAAGGATGCCGAGGAAGGAGCCCATCACCGTCCCGCGCAGAACCGGCCCGATGATTTTCTTGAACTCGTCCATGGTCAGCATCAGGCTCGACACTTTGGCCGCGACCAGAGAGCGCTGCTTCTCGTCCTCGAGATTGCGGATGATTTCGCCGATGCCGAACACGCCCATGGCCAGCGCGACGAAGTCGAACCCGTCGGCCAGTTCCTGGACGTCGAAGGTGAATCGCGGCGTACCGGTATAGATGTCCTGTCCGGACAGGCCGAGCAGGAGACCCAGGACGATCATCGCAAGCGCCTTGATGACGGAGCCCGAAGCCAGCGTCACGGAGGCGACGAGACCGAGAACCATCAGCGCGAAATATTCCGGCGGGCCGAACTGAAGCGCCAATTCCGCGAGCGGCGGGGCGAACAGCGCCAAAAGGAAAGTCGCCACCGTGCCGGCGAAGAAGGAGCCGAGCGCGGCGGTCGCGAGCGCCGCACCGGCCCGTCCCTGTTTCGCCATCTGATGGCCGTCGATCGCGGTGACCACAGAGGAGGATTCGCCCGGCAGATTGATCAGGATCGCGGTCGTCGAACCGCCATATTGCGCGCCGTAATAAATGCCGGCGAGCATGATCAGGGCCGAAACGGGCGGGAGGCCGAAGGTGATCGGCAGCAGCATCGCGATCGTCGCCACCGGTCCGAGACCCGGGAGAACGCCGATCAGCGTGCCGAGGACGCAGCCGACGAAGCAGTAGAGAAGGTTCTGGGCCGTGAAAGCGACCGAGAAGCCGAGCGCCAGATTGTCAAAAAGTTCCATGACGCCCTCCTCAATAGCCGCCGAGCCAAGGGCCGACGAGCTGCAAAGGCAGGCCGAGTCCCACAATAAACACCGCCCAGGCGAAGACCACCATGACGGCGACGCTGATGAGCGCGGTCATGAGGCGGAACTTCGAACTCGCGAGCGTGCACAGAAACACCGTCACGCCCAACGTCGGCAGGAAGCCGAGGGGACGCATGAAGAAGCCGAAGAAGCAGGTGGCGAGGGTCAGCATGATGACGCCGCGCCATGCGATCGCGGAAGTCCGGTCGCCGTCGAATCGCAGGCCATTGATCAGGACGATCAAGCCGAACAGCGCCATGATGCCGGAGAGGACCATCGGGAAGTAACCGGGGCCCATGCGCACCGACGATCCCATCGGCAGATCGCTGGCCTGCCACGCGAACAGCGCCGCCAACGCCAGGAACAGAAGACCGGACAGGACGTCCTTAGGACTGCGGATAAAACTCATATCCCCCCCTCCCCCGAAAAAATTTTGCTTTTGCCTTTGGCGAGCCGGGGCATCCCGCCTTCAGCAGGGCCTCGCGCCCGGCCGCAGAACATACTGACTATGCTGCGAAAGTCGAACAAAAAGTCCATCTCTCTATCAGTAAAGGCATGCCGCTGCGGCACTTTCTACCACTCACGCCGATCAATAACCCAGTCGCACCGACATGAAAATGGCGGGCGGATGTGGAGACATCCGCCCGCCCAAGCCATTCAAGGCAAGCCCGAAATTGCTAGGCTTCGCGCACTGCGATCAATCGGCGTAAACACCCGCCGCCTGGATGATCGGCTTCCATTTCGCAACCTCGTCGGCGAGGAATTGCTTGTGGAACGCTTGGCTGCGCCGGTCCTTCGTCTCCGGCTCGGTCCCGAGGTCGGCAAAACGCGCGATCACCTTCGGATCTTCCAGCGCGGTGTTGAGCGCCGCGTTCAGCTTGTCCATGATGTCTTTCGGCGTTCCCTTCGGCGCGTACATGCCGTGCCAGATGGTCACTTCGAAATCCTTCATGCCGCTCTCCTGGAGCGTCGGCAGATCGCCCAGCGACTTCACCCGGCCCGATGTGGTGACCGCATAGGCCTTCACCTTGCCGCCCTTGATCTGGCCGGTCGTGTTGGTGGTCTGGTCGCACATCAGGTCGATCTGGCCGCCGATCAGATCGTTCATGGCCGGCGCCGTGCCCTGATAGGGAACGGTGGTCATCTGGGCGCCCACCTTGGACATGAACAGCATGCCGCACAGATGCGAGGCGGAGCCCACGCCGGCATTGCCGTAGGTGACCTTTTCCTTGTTCGCCTTGATGTAGGTGATCAGGTCGCCGACGGTCTTGGGCTCGAGATTGGATTTGCCGATGATGGTCATCGGAACCGGCGTGATCAGGCCGGCGGTCTCGAAATCGGTCAGCACGTTGTAGGGCAGCTTGCGATAGAGGGTCGCCGCGGTCGCCTGGCCGATATGGTGGATCAGCAGGGTGTATCCGTCGGGGGCGGCCTTCGCCACCTGCCCGGCGCCGCGGGTGCCGCCCGCGCCGCCGACATTTTCGACCAGGACTTGCTGGCCCAGCGTCTTGCTCATGGATTCGGCGATCAGCCGGGCGACCGTGTCGGTGGGGCCGCCCGCCGCGAACGGGACGACGACGGTGATCGGACGTGTGGGATAAGCGGTCTGTGCCTCGGCGCCGGTGGCGGCCAATCCGAGGAACGCGGCGAGCGCCACGACCGCATGCTTGAATTTCATGGGATAACCTCCTGGAGCCCTCAGGCGGGTCTTTTCAATTTTCGAGCGAATGCCCGCCTTTGTTGAAGGCCGGCTTTTGCCCCTCCGTCAAGGGCCGCCACTGGTTTGGCCGCATAACTTTAGCATGAGAGCCATGTTGCATCGCAGCAAAGCCGGCGAAATCAGCCATCGGATCCGGGCGGTTCGACAGGCGGGTCCGCCGCTGGATTGGCGTTCGTCTTTTCTCTTCTTCGGATTTCGTTACGGAACCCACGGAGTGGACCGCCGCGAACCGCTTGGAGCCGCGGGCCGCGGAGCCGCCTGATCGCAAGCCTTTGCCGGTCCCGAGGCGAAGAAAAGGCGCGGCCACCCGCCGGCGGCCGCGCCGCGAACGCCTCTGATCGTGGCTTCAGCCCGCGGCGGCCTGGGGGTTCACGCTCTGGCGCTTGCGCATCAGTTTGTTGAGGGCGGTGATATAGGCCTGCGCGGAGGCGACCAGCGTGTCGGGATCGGCGGCGCGCGCGGTCACGGCCTTGCCGTCCTCCTCCAGGCGCACCGACACTTCGGCCTGGGCGTCCGTGCCCTCGGTGACGGCGTGCACCTGATAGAGGTCGAGCTTGGCCGCGTGGGGCACCAGCGCCTTGATGCAGTTGAAGGTCGCATCGACCGGGCCATTGCCCTCGGCCTCTTCGGTCACCGGGCGGCCGTCGACTTCGAGCCGCATCGTCGCGCGCTGCGGGCCGCGCGTGCCGGCGATCACCGAGAGGGAGAGCAGGCGGATGCGGTCGTGGGCGGCGGCAATCCCCTGATCGACCAGCGCCTCGATGTCCTCGTCATAGACCACCTTCTTGCGGTCGGCGAGGTCCTTGAATCGCGTGAAGGCATCGTTGAGCGCGTTCTCGCCCAGCTCGTAGCCCATCGCCTTCAGCTTGTCGCGGAAGGCGGCGCGGCCGGAATGCTTGCCCATGACCAGCGAGGTCTTGGACACGCCGACGCTCTCAGGGGTCATGATCTCGTAGGTCTGATTGTGCTTCAGCATGCCGTCCTGGTGGATGCCGCTCTCATGGGCGAACGCATTCCGTCCGACGATCGCCTTGTTGTACTGGACCGGGAAGGAGGTGACGGCCGAAACCAGACGCGAGGCGCGGGTCAGCATGCGCGCGTCGATCCCGGTGCTGTAGGGCAGAACGTCCCGCCGCACCGACAGGGCCATGACGACCTCTTCCAGCGCGGCATTTCCGGCCCGCTCGCCGATGCCGTTGATCGTGCACTCGATCTGCCGCGCGCCGCCTTCCAGGCCGGCGAGCGAATTCGCCACGGCGAGGCCCAGATCATTGTGGCAGTGCACGGAGAAGATCGCCTTGTCGGCATTCGGCACCGTCTCGCGCATGGTGCGGAACATGGCGCGATATTCGTCCGGCGTGGCGTATCCCACCGTGTCGGGCAGGTTGATGGTGGTGGCCCCGGCCTTGATCGCCACCTCGATGCATCGCGCGAGATAGTCGAGCGGCGTGCGGGTGGCGTCCATCGCCGACCATTCCACGTCCTCGACCAAATTGCGCGCCTGGGTGACGGTGGCGGCGATGATCTCCAGCACCTCCGCCTGCGTCTTGCGCATCTGGTGCTCGAGATGGATCGGCGAGGTCGAAACGAAGGTGTGGATCCGCCCGCGGCGGGCGTGGCGCACCGCTTCGCCGGCGCGGGCGATGTCGCCCGGAATCGCCCGGGCGAGGCCCGCAATGACCGCCCGCTTGGTGCGCCGCGCGATCTCGGCGACGGATTCGAAATCGCCGACCGAGGCGATGGGGAAACCGGCTTCGATGATGTCGACGCCCATCGTGTCGAGCAGTTCGGCGACTTCGAGCTTTTCCTCGAACGTCATCGACGCGCCGGGGCATTGCTCGCCGTCGCGCAGGGTGGTGTCGAAAATGACCACGCGGTCCTTGTCGGAGCCGGCGGCGGAATCCTGCTGCGCATTCATGTGTCGCGTCCTTGTCGGTCTCGGCGGTCGCGCCCTGGGACCTGCCGGATGGCGCTTCGTGGCTGTCTTGGTCGGCGGCTCGCATCCCCTGAGTGCCCAGGCGCACGCGCCCGGCCGGCCCTCAGGGGCGGCTAAGGAGAAGCAGCGCGCGCGAAATGAGAGCGTCGCCCGTCACCCGAGGGGTGCGGGAGGCGGTACCGGCACAGATCGTCGAACGGGACGACACGGCTTCAGGCTCGCTCTCAACAGCTCTAGATCTCGGCTGATAGCGGAAAACCGCTGGCGAGACAAGGCGGGTTGCGGCGGCGGGGGATTGGCTTCAGGCTTGGCTCGGGCCACATCGCGACAGGAGCGCCCGATGCGCCGCGCCGTCCTTCTCCCCGTTCTTCTTCTCCTCGCCGGCTGCACCACCGGCCCATCGCCCACGCCCACGATTGTCGCAACGGCGCCGGCGGGTGCCGCGGACGCCACCGGCGGGGCGGGAGGCTGCGCGGCGGCGCTCGTAAATTTCCAGCGCGTGATCGACGCGGACAAGGCGACGGGCCACCTCAACGCCGCGGTCCATGCCCGCATGACCGGTGATCTCGGCGCGGTCCGGACCGCGTGCCAGGCGGGACACGACGCCCAGGCCCGCGCTGAGCTCGCCACGATCCGTGCGCGCTACGGTTACCCCTGACCCGTCCAGCGCCAGCGGACATAGTCCGCCGCGAACGGGACGACGGCGGCATCGAGATCGGCCGCCGCGGCGATCACGCGGACATCCTTCAGCTCCGGCCGCGTTTCGGCGGACAGGAACCGCCGGATCCGCGCCGCGAGCGCGGCACCGGTCTCGGCGAAGACGAACCGGCGCATGAGGCAGACATAGATCCCGTCCTCGACGACGTCCCAGACCCAACGCTCACCGCAACTCTCCGCGCAAGTCTCCGCATCGGCCTCCGCTGGGCGCAGGCCGACCTCCTCCGCCATTTCCCGCACCACCGACATCGCCAGATCGAGCCGGCCGTCCGCCACATCGGTGGGGTCGGGCGTGCCGCCGGGGAAATAGACCTGCCGCGGGCTCGCCGTATGATCGCCCATCACCCCCATCACGAAGGCGCCGTCGGCGCCTTCGAGCGCGGCGAGCGAAAACACGTTGACGACGCCGAGATCGGCCTTGCCGCGCGCCCGCCACCAGGTGAAGGCGGCAAAGTCGGTCTCGATGCAGCGCCCGATCAGGGCGCCGTCACGGATGGCATGGTCCCGCATCAGGATCACGCGGCCGTTCCACAGATGCGGGTTCGCCGCCGTCCGGCGGGCGAAATCGGCGTCGATTTCGGCGCGGTGGGCCTCCGCTTCCGGCCATCCCCCCGCCTCGACCCGCAAATCGAGGCGGGCGATGCGGGTGATGCGTGCGGGGGTCCGCGTCAATCGACCGGCTCCAGCACCGGATAATCGATATAGCCCTTGGCGCCGCCGCCATAGAGGGTGTCGCGATCGAGGGGGTTGAGGGGCGCGTTCCGGCGCAGGCGTTCGACCAGATCCGGATTCGAGATGAAGGGCCGGCCGAACGCGACGAGGTCCGCCTCTCCGGCGGCGAGCACGCGCTCGGCCAAAGCGAGATCGTAGCCGTTATTGACCATCCAGGCCCCGGAATAGCGGCGCCGCAGCGCGGCGAACGAGAAATCCGGCGCGATGTCGCGGGCGCCCTGGGTCGCGCCCTCGACGACATGGACATAGAGCGGATGGAGCCTCTCCAACTCGTCCATCACATGATCGAACAGCGGCTGCGGCGCGCTGTCGGACAGGCCGTTGGCGGGCGCCACCGGGGAGAGGCGCAGACCGGTGCGCGCGGCCCCAATCTCGCCGATCACCGCCGCCATCACCTCGAGCAGGAAGCGGGCGCGGTTTTCGATCGATCCGCCATACCGGTCGGTGCGCTGGTTCGCCCCGTCGCGCAGGAATTGGTCGATCAGATAGCCGTTGGCGCCATGCACCTCCACGCCGTCGAACCCCGCCTTCAGGGCATTGGCGGCCGCGCGGCGATAATCCTCGACGATGCCGCGAATTTCCGACGCATCGAGCGCGCGCGGCGGCGACGTCTCGGCGAAGCCGTTGTTGACGAACGTCTTGGTGTTGGCGGGGATCGCGGACGGCGCGACCGGCGCGCCGCCGTTCGGCTGAAGCGAGCTGTGCGAGACGCGGCCGACATGCCAGAGCTGGACGACGATGTGGCCGCCTTTGGCATGAACAGCATCGGTGATCTTGCGCCAGCCCGCGACCTGGGCGTCGCTATAGATCCCGGGCGTGTCCTGGTAACCCTGCCCCTGCTGGGAGATCTGGGTCGCCTCGGTGACGATGAGGCCGGCGGAAGCACGCTGCGCATAATAGTCCGCGGCGAGGTCGGACGGGACGAAGCCGGCCCCGGCCCGGTTGCGGGTCAAGGGCGCCATCACGATGCGGTTGGGAAGGGACATGTCCCCGAGGCGGTAGCCTTGGAAGAGCGGAGAGGTCGCGGAAGTCATGGGGCGCCTTTCATCGAGCGTCGAACCGGCCGTTGTGCGGCGCGGTAGACATAGCGACGATCGCGCCTGCGCCAAGGGGCGTCGGACCCACGCTCCGGCAAAGCCGGCCGTCGCATCGCTTTGCCCGTCCCCGAGGCGCACTCGTCCCGCACGGGGCGGTGATGTCACAAATGCAGAATGCCCTCGGCGATCACCACGGCCGCGCCGCCGATCGTCGCCTCCCCGGCCCGGCCGCCGGTGACCTGGAAGCCGAGATTGATGCGGCTCGGCCGCCCCATTTCGAAACCCTGGTCGATCCGCACCTTATGGTGCCCGTCGACGCGCGGCTCCGCATCCATCAGCACCGCCGGGAAGGCGGCGGCGGCGGCCCCGGTCGCGGGATCCTCCTCGGTGCCGAGGCCGGGCGAGAACATACGGGCGCGATAGTCCGCATCCCCCTCCTCGTCCGGCGTATAGAGGAAGAGGGCTTCGCCGTAGGATCCGAGCGAGCGGATGAAGGCGGATTCATCCGGCCGGGCGCGGGCGAGCGCGGTCAAATTGGCCACCGGGACGAACAGGAACGGCACGCCCGCGGACGCGACCAGCGGCCGGTGGGCATCGAAGCCGACATCGTCGCGGGACAGATTGAGCGCGTTCGCGCAGTCGCCGCGCGACATTTCCACGTCTTCCAGCTCGGCGCGGCGCGGCACGATGAAGGTCGCGCTCCCCTTGCGCGGCCCCTCGGTCGCGACCTCGCACCGCACCGTGCCGATCTGCTCTTCGAGGAGGAATGAGCCCTTGGTCCTCTTGTCTTCGAGCGCCAGCAGCACCGCCGCGCCGACCGTGGGATGGCCGGCGAACGGCATTTCGTGGGCGGTGGTGAAGATGCGGATGCGCGCGCGGTGCGCCGGATCGCGCGGCGGCAGCACGAAGACCGTCTCGGAGACGTTGAACTCGCGGGTGATCTGCTGCATCGCCGCATCGTCGAGGCCGACGGCATCGAGCACGACCGCCAGGGGATTGCCGCCGAACGGCCGTGAGGTGAAGACGTCGAGCGTCACGTAACGGCGGGGCATCGGGGCTCCGGGCTTCCGAGGATTTCAGGCGCGCCCGATTGTGTCGGACGCAAGGTGACATACTGGCGTCAGATCGCCTGCGGCGTGAAGACGTGGGAGGGCCGGACGAATTCCTCTTGCGCCGCCACCAACAACAATTCGCGCGAACCGGCGTCGTGCGTGCGCTTCAGAAGGCCGAAAATCGCGGATCCGGCCGCGCTCAGGGCTGCCGCCGTGCTGCCGGAGCGCTTCAGGTGCAGGAAGAACAGCGCGGCGATCGCATCGCCGGCGCCGTTCAGCGAGATGTCGAGACGCGGCGTGCGCAGGAGAAAGCGCCCGTCCGGGCCGGAGGCGAGGAGATCGAGCGAATCGGCCGGCGTCTCGGCGCCGTGCAGCGAGGTGACGAGAACCACTTTCGGACCGCGCGCATGCAGCAGGTCGCAAGCTCGCCCCGCATCCGCATGGGTGGCGACGGCGATGCCGGAGAGCAGTTCCAGCTCGAACTGGTTCGGCGTGAGGACGTCCGCCGCGGGGACGGCGGCGTCGCGCATGAATTCGGGAATTCCCGGCCGCACGAACACGCCGCGCCCGACATCGCCGATGACCGGATCGCAGCAATAATCGGCGGCCGGATTGGCGGCGCGCACGCGCGCCACGGCATCGAGGATCGCCGCGCCGATCTCTGCCGATCCCATATAGCCGGAAAGCACCCCGTCGCAGGCGCCGAGCCACCCGCCGTCGGAAATGCCTTCTATGATCTGTCCGATGCCGCCGGCATCGAACACCTGCCCGCGCCAGGCACCATAGCCAGTATGGTTCGAGAACTGGACGGTGTGGATCGGCCACACCTCGACCCCGAGGCGCTGAAGCGGAAACACGGCCGAGGAATTCCCGACATGCCCATAGGCCACATGGGACTGGATCGACATCAGATTCATGGGGGCACGCCGCACTGGGGAAGTCACCGCCAGCTACCGCGCATTTCGCGGCGACACAAAGAGAATCTGCGGTCCCTTCCAGCCCCGGCGGGACCCGGCCTTGCGCGCTGCGCAGCCGCGTGCAAAGGCGGCACAGCTCCTCTTGATACGGCGCCCCGTCCATGCTGCTCGCCCGCGATCTCGCCCTCGAACTCTTGTCCGGCCGGCTCTCGCCGATCGACCTCGTCGCACGGTGCGCCGAGACGATCGCCGCGCGCGATCCCGAAATCGGCGCCTTCGCGGCCCTCGACATCGCGGGGGCCGAAGCCGCCGCCGCCGTTCCGGGCCTCGCCGCCGCCCCGCTCGCGGGCCTCCCCCTCGCGATCAAGGACGTGATCGACACGCGCGATCTGCCCACGCAGTACGGATCCGACCTCTATGCCGGCCATCGGCCGGCCGCCGACGCGGCAGTCGTGCGCCAGGTGAAGCGGGCGGGCGGCCTCGTCATCGGCAAGAGCGTGACGACCGAATTCGCCTTCATGCAACCCGCCGGCACGCGCAATCCGCGGCGCCTCACCCACACGCCGGGCGGATCCTCGTCGGGCTCGGCGGCGGCCGTCGCCGCCGGCATGGTGCCGCTGGCGCTCGGCACGCAGACGGGTGGATCCGTGATCCGGCCCGCGGCGTTCTGCGGCGTCACGGGCTACAAGCCGACTTTTCGCACGCTGCCCACTGTCGGAATGAAGACCTTTTCCTGGCATCTCGACACGCTCGGCCTGTTCGGCGCGCGGGTGTGCGACGTCGGCTTCGCCGCGGCCGCCTTGACCGGGCGCGATCTCGATATCGGCGATGCGGTGGCGCAGGCGCCGCGGATCGCGGTCGTCCGCACCGCCCGCGCCCATCTCGCCGAACCTGCGAGCCATGCCGCGCTCGATGCCGCCATCGCGGCCGCCACGCGGGCCGGGGCCGTCGTGCGGGAGATCGCACTGCCCGACGAAATCGAGGCGGCCGACGCCGCGCACCCCGTTATCCAGGACTTCGAGGGCAATCTCGCCCTCGCCGACGAGTTCGACCTTCACCGCGACCGGCTCTCGGCCGTGCTCGCGGCCTATCTGACGCGGGCTGCGGCGGTAACCCCGGACGCCTATGACGAGGCCCGCCGCACCGCCAAGCGCGCACGCCAGCGCCTCGGCGACCTGTTCGCGGATTACGACATGCTGCTGACCTTCTCGGCCCCCGGCGCGGCACCGGCCGGCTTCGAGACCACAGGCTCGCCCGCTTTCAACCGCCTCTGGACCCTGATGGGCACGCCGTGCCTCAACGTGACGGGCTGCGCGGACGCGCAGGGCCTGCCCGTCGGCGTTCAAATCGTGGGCCGGTTCGGCAGGGATCGGGCCGCCCTGCTGTCCGCAGCCTTTCTGGAGCGGGCCCTGGCGAATTGAATATTGTATATTTTTTCCTCATGTCGTGCACCGCGATACGGCTTAGGCTCTGACATCAAAGCCGTTTCACAACAGCCGTGGTGCAATGCATGGCATTTGCGTGCAGCGCGGCAGATTTATTTGCTTTTCTACGCCGTCGTCTTTGCTAAGCTTGCTTAGACGATCGGCCTGGAAAGGTCCTGGAACGTGCCAAGCGACTCGACGCTCGATCTACTCAAACTGGGTGCCGCCCTCGCCTTTATCGGCGCGGTGGTCGCCGGAGTGATCTGAGAGCGGTCTCCCCGTCCAGGAAACCTTCGCCATAACGATAAGAACAAGGATCGGCCGATCGGACGGCGCTGGAGAGACACCTCTC
Source organism: Aquabacter spiritensis (assembly GCF_004346185.1). Lineage (GTDB taxonomy): Bacteria > Pseudomonadota > Alphaproteobacteria > Rhizobiales > Xanthobacteraceae > Aquabacter > Aquabacter spiritensis. The sequence continues at coordinate 11,617 of NZ_SMAI01000012.1, forward strand.
CGGCGCCGTCGTCGTTTGTGCGGTCATCGTTCGCACCGTCTTGATACGGGGCTCGTCCGGACGGGCCTCGTCCGGACCGACTGAGCTTTCCCCGCGCCGCCATGCCCCGATCGCGCGGCGCCGCCCACCCAGACCGTGGCGGCGGCGGAGACATCAAGGTGGGGCTTTCGGGAATGCTGCCCGCAGTGGGTCTCCTTCCGCACTGTGACACTTCCACGACGCCTGCCCACAAAAGCAGCGGCCGTTTCATCCCGTCGTCACATGCCTGTTGCGCTCCCGAATTATCCCCTTCGCACGTGCAGCGGAGCGCGACATGCTGGTGATCGAAGGACTGACCTGCAAGTTCGGCGACAAGCTTGCGGTCTGCGATGTCAATCTGGATGTCGGCCAGGGATCGTTCGTCGGCGTCATCGGGCGGTCCGGCGCGGGCAAGTCGACCCTTCTGCGCATGGTCAACCGCCTCCAGGAACCGACCGCGGGCCGGATCGTGTTCGACGGCCGCGACGTGACCGCGCTCCAAGGGCGCGCTTTGCGGCTCTGGCGCGCCCAGGCGGCGATGATTTTCCAACAATTCAATCTGGTCGGCCGCCTCGACGTTCTCACCAACGTCCTGATGGGCCGCCTGTCGACCATGCCCTCCTGGCGCGCCATGACCAAAGCCTGGAGCGCGGAGGACAAGGCGCTCGCCCTGTCCGCGCTCGACCAGTTCGATATGGCGCAACTGGCGCCGCAGCGGGCGGACAGTCTTTCGGGCGGGCAGCAGCAGCGGGTCGCCATCGCGCGTGCTCTGGTCCAGGAGCCCGGCCTGATCCTGGCGGACGAGCCGATCGCCTCGCTGGACCCGCGCAACACCAAGGTGGTGATGGACGCGCTGCTGCGGATCAACAAGCATTTCGGCATCACCGTTCTCGTCAACCTCCATTCCCTCGATCTCGCCCGGTCCTATTGCGACCGGCTGGTCGGGATGGCTTCGGGACGCGTGGTGTTCGACGGCGCCCCCGAGGCGCTGACCGACGCGGTGGCCCACGACCTCTATGGCCTCGAGGCCGGCGAGGTGATGGATGTCGGCCAATCCGCACCCGACCGCACGAGCGAGGCCCTGGCCGGCGCCGCCGTCGCGATGTGACCGACGCTTTTCCCGCGTATCCATTCCCCGCGTCCTCGAGGAGCGAGACATGCTGACCCGCCGTACCCTGATCGCCGCCGCCGCGGCGTTCACGCTTTCCGCCGGCGCCGCAAGCGCGCAGGATTGGAAGGCCCAATATCCCGAGCTGGTGTTCGCCGTGATCCCGGCGGAAAATGCCTCGGGCGTGACCGAGCGCTACACCCCCCTCATCACCTATCTGACCAAGCAGCTCGGCACCAAGGTGACGCTGCGCATCGCCAACGATTATGCGGCGGTGATCGAAGGCCAGCGGGCGGGCAACATCCAGATCGCCTCCTACGGCCCCTCCTCTTTCGCCCGGGCCCTGATGACCGGTGCGAAGATCGAGGCGTTCGCCATCGAGGTGAACCAAGACGGCACCAAGGGCTATCATTCGGTGCTCTATGTGAAGGCCGACAGCCCCTACAAGTCGATCGACGATCTCAAGGGCAAGAATCTCTGCCTCGTCGATCCCAATTCCACCTCGGGCAACAATGTCCCGCGCTTCGCGATGAACAAGATGGGCATCACGCCCGACCAGTTCTTCGGCAAGGTGGTCTATGCCGGCTCGCACGAAAACGCGGTGATCGGCGTGATGCAGGGCACCTGCGACGCGGCGTTCAACTGGTGGAACGACGAGAAGGAATCCAACCTGATGCGCATGGAGCGCAAGGGCATGGCGAAATATGCGGACTACCGCATCATCTTCACGTCCGACCAGATCGTGAACTCGCCGTTGGCCTATCTCGACAGCCTGCCCGCCGATCTCAAGGCGAAGATCCGCGACGCCTTCTTCAGCATCGAGAAGAACGACAAGGCCGCCTTCGACAAGATCTATGAAGGCAAGCAGCTGGTGTGGCAGCCGGTGGACAATTCGTCCTACCAGGCGATCGTCGACCTCAACAAGTTCGTCGACGACCTGCGCAAGAAGAAGGGCTCCTGAGCCTCTCCGCCGCCCATGCCCGGGTCCGCCCGGGCATGGGCGGCGCCGAAGTCCGCCCTCACCGTCCGCCGCCCGAGGACCGCCGCTCTTGGCCCACGCCGTCATCCAGCTCCCGCCCGACCAGATCGCGCCGCTCGCCCGCCACTATGATGCGGCGCTCGCGGCGCGGCGGCGCCACAGCCTGATCGTCGCGGCGGTGATCCTGGTCTGCATCGCTTTGTCCTGCTGGGCGGGCGAGGTGCGGCCCGGCGTGTTCGCCGCCAATGCCCATCGGCTCGGGCAATATTTCTGGAACATCACCCCGACCCTGCGGTGGGACAGCCTCGGCGCGGATCTCGCCGAATGGTACTGGAACCTCGACGGCTGGCTGAAGCTGCTGTTCGATACCATTCTCATCGCTTATCTCGGCACGCTGATCGGCGGCATCGGCGCCTTCTGCCTGTGCTTCCTCGCCAGCGCCAATCTGGTCCGCTCGCCCTGGATCCGCCTGTCCGTGCGGCGTCTGCTGGAGCTTTTCCGCACCGTCCCCGAAATCGTCTTCGCCCTGCTCTTCGTGGTCGCCTTCGGCCTCGGCGCCATGCCCGGGGTTCTGGCGCTCGCCATCCACACCATGGGCGCGCTCGGCAAATTGTTCGCCGAGGTGGTGGAGAATATCGACATGCGCCCGGTCGAGGGCGCGACCGCCACCGGGGCGAGCTGGACCCAGACGGTGCGGCTCGCCGTGCTGCCGCAGGTCCTGTCCAATTTCACCTCCTACGGCCTGCTGCGCTTCGAGATCAATGTGCGGGAGGCCGCCATCATGGGTTTCGTCGGCGCCGGCGGGATCGGCCAGGATCTGGTCGAGGCGATCCGCAAATTCTATTATTCCGACGTCTCGGCCATCCTGCTGCTGATCATCGCGACCGTCGTGATCATCGACCTCGTCACCGAGCGCATCCGCCACGGTTTGATCGGCATGGAGCAGGGCCGATGATCCGCGCCCGGCTCACGCCCACGGACGCCGAGCGCGCCCGCCTCTTCGCGCTGCACCCACAGCTCGCGAGCAATGTGCACCCGCGCAGCATGTTCACCGTGGCGCTCCTGGCCGCGCTCGCCGCGCTCGCGGTCTATGCGCTCTGGCACCTCAGCTTTTCCATCGGCCGGCTCGGCACCGGGATCGGCCAATTGCTCCATTTCGTCACGCTGATGCTGCCGCCCGACCCTGGCACCCAGCTTCCGCTCTATCTCGACGCGCTCGGCGAGACGCTGGCCATCGCGTTCCTCGGCACCTTCGCCGGCGCGGCGCTGGCTCTGCCCTTCGGCTTCCTCGCCGCGAAGAACGTGATCGCCAATCCGGCCTTTCACGTCGCGGTGCGCCGCGTGCTGGACGTGCTGCGCGGCATCGACAAGCTGATCTGGGCTCTGATCTATGTCACCGTGGTCGGGCTCGGCCCGTTCGCCGGCATCCTCGCCATCGCCACCGCCTCGATTGGCGAACTCGGCAAGCTGTTCTCCGAGGCGGTCGAAGCGTCCGACCGCAAGCCCGTCGAGGGCATCGTCTCGACCGGCGGCTCGAAGCCGCAGGCGGTGCGGTTCGGCATGCTGCCGGAGGTCCTGCCGGTCCTGGCGAGCCAGATGCTCTATTATTTCGAATCCAATGCCCGCCAGTCGACCATCGTCGGCATCGTCGGCGCGGGCGGGCTCGGCCTGCATCTGGCCGAGCAGATCCGCGTGCTGGAATGGCAGAAAGTCAGCTTCCTGATCCTGATGATGCTGATCATGGTGGCGGTGATCGACCTCATCTCCTCGCGCCTGCGCTTCGCCATTATCGGCCGGAAGGCCGTGACGGCCTGACCGCCGGGCTCAATAGAGCACTTCGCGGTAGCGGCGCAGCATCTCCTCCTGGTCCTCCGCCGGCTCCGCGCCGCCGATCTGGTCCTTCAGCATCTGCCCCATGGTCGGCAGCGCGCTGCGCGCAATCCGGGCTTCCGGATCCCACAAACGGGCGCGCATCAGCGCCTTCGCGCAATGGAGATAGGCCTCCTCCACCCGGATCCGCAGCACGCTCGCCGGCGGCTTGCCGGCGACCGCGAATCGCGCGGCGAACGGCCCCCCGGCATGGATTTCCGCTTGCCCGTTCACCCGCAACGTCTCGTCCACGCCGGGGATCAGGAACAGCAGCCCGACATGCGGGTCGTCCAGGATGTTCTCCAGACTGTCCAGCCGGTTGTTCCCCGGACGGTCCGGCAGCAACAGCGTCTGGGCATCCTCGAGCGCGACGAAGCCCGGCCGGTCACCGCGCGGCGACACGTCGAGCCCGCCCCCCGCGCCGCGCGTCGCGAGCAGCACGAACGGGCTGAGGCCGATGAAGCGGGCGCAATGCGGATCGAGCCGGGCGAGCACCTTCTCCACGCTGCGCCCCCGCGCCGCCGGATAGATGGCGCGCAGCGCGTCCCGCGTTTCGATCCGGCTCACGGCTTGATCACCAGCTGGACGCGGTCCGCGACGAAGCTCGAGCGGCCCCATTGCAGCGGCGTGCCGTCGAGTTCCACGTCCACCCGTTCGAGCACCAGGACCGATCGTCCAGGAGTCAATGACAGCACGTCGACCTCGCGTTCGTTGGCCGCCCGGGCGGAAATCCGGGTCTCGCGCCGACGATAATCCTGAATGCCCAGCGTCGCCAATGCACGCGTCAACGAACCGGTCGCGGAATAGACGAGATCGAGATCGCGGCAGCGATCAAGCGGGAAATAGGCGCGCCCGAACGAGATCGGCACGCTGTCGGCTTCGTGCATCGATTCGATGCACAAGACGGACGTTCCTTCCGTCAGGCCGAGTTCGCGCGCCACTTCCGCGTCCGCCGGCTCGACCTGCGAGCCGAGGCAGCGGCCGAACGGCTCGCGCCCGCCGGCCGAGACGATCTCGCTGAAGCGCGTGCGCGGGCCGATAGGATAGCGGATCGGCGGCTCCTTCACGAAGGTGCCGCGCCCGGCTGTCGCCTCGATCAGGCCCTTCTCGGCCAGAACCGCCAGGGCCCGGCGCACCGTGTGCCGGTTCACGCCGAAGCGGAGCGACAATTCGGACTCGACCGGCAGCCGGGCGCCGGCCGGATACTGGCCCGCGGCGATCTGCCATTCCAGGCGCGCAGCGATCTGCTTCCACAGCGAAACGCCGGTGCCCCGCGTCACATCCCCCGCGTCCGGACCCGTCATGGAGACGTGATCGAAACTGTCCATAGTCCGCTGGTCCCACCGAATCCTGCCACCCGTCGCATTTGTATATTTTACTATACAAATGTTGTCCAGCGCGGTAAGAGGTGCGCGCCCAGGGAATGCGGACGCACGGGGACTGCCATGACATCTGCCGAGGATCCCGTTCAGCGCCGCAAGGCCCTGATGCAGGTTCTGGCGCGGGCCGATCAGGCGGAACTCGAGGCGGCGATCGATCGCTTCACGCCGCTCCCGCCGTTGCGCGAGCCGCGCCCCGCGGAAACCGGCCTCGTCATGGTGCGCGGCCGGATCGGCGGCGACGGCGCCCCCTTCAATCTCGGGGAAGCCACGGTCACGCGGGCGGCGGTCCAGCTCAATGATGTGACCGGCGTCTCCTATCTCCTCGGGCGGGCTCCCGAACGGGCCCGCGCCGCCGCCATCCTCGACGCCCTCTGGCAGGACCCGGCGGCGCAGCCTGTGGTCGAGGAGGCGCTCGCGCCGGTGCGCCGTCGGCTCGCCGAAGCCGCGGCCGAAGCGGCGGCGAAGGTCGAGGCGACGCGGGTGAATTTCTTCACCATGGCGCGGGGAGAAGACTGATGGCATCGCCCCCGCTGGCCATGGGCTTTGCGGATCCCGCGCGCGACGCGCAGCGGGTGTTCAAGGCGCTGATGTCGGCGCTCGCGCGCCCCGGCCGAAAGCAGCGGCTCGCCGCGCGGCTGTCCCCCCCGCCGCCGCTTACACCAGAACTCGCCGCCGTCGCGCTGACGCTGCTCGATTTCGAAACGGCGGTCTGGCTCGATGCGCCTTTGGCCGGGGCGCCGGCCGTGTCCGACTTTCTGCGCTTCCATGCCGCGCCGCGGATCATCGCCGCGCCGCACGACGCCGACTTCGCCTTGATCAGCGATGCCGCGCGGATGCCGCCATTCGAGGTCTTCGCCCAGGGCACCCCGGATTATCCGGACCGCGCCACGACCCTTCTCGTCCAGGTCGCGAAGCTCGCAACGGGCGCGCTCCGGCTTGAAGGGCCCGGGATTGCAGGCCGTGTCGGCGTCTCCGCAGCGCCGCTGCCGGACGACTTTCCCGCACGGATCGCCGCCAATGCCGCGGGCTTCCCGCTCGGGATCGATCTGTTCCTGATCGCCCCCGACGCCGTCGTCGGCCTGCCGCGCTCGGTGCGCCTCGCGGAGGGAAACTAACCCATGTATGTCGCGGTCAAAGGCGGAGAGACGGCGATCCGCAATGCGCATGCGCTGCTTGCAGAGGCCCGCCGCGGCGACCCCGCCGTGCCGGAAATCGGCATCGACCAGATTCGCGAACAGCTCGCTTTGGCAGTCGACCGGGTCATGGCCGAAGGCAGCCTGTTCGACCGCGACCTTGCGGCCCTGGCCCTCAAACAGGCGCGCGGCGACACGATCGAAGCGATCTTCCTGCTGCGCGCCCTGCGCACCACCTTGCCGCGGTTCGGCGCTGCGCTGCCGGTCGACACGGCGACGATGACGCTTCGGCGCCGCATCTCGGCAACCTTCAAGGACCTGCCGGGCGGCCAATTGCTTGGCCCCACGTTCGATTACACCCATCGCCTGCTCGATCCGGCTTTGGCGACTCAGACGCCGGCCGCGCCGGCCCCGGCGGCGAAAGCCACGCCGAAAGTCAGCGCGAAAGCTGCTTCGAAGGCCGCTGGAAAGGCCGCCCCCAAGCCCCCCATGGGGGAGACGAGCACGCCCGCCGCGCCGGTCCCGCGGGTGACGGACCTGCTCGGCGACGAGAAGCTGATCGAGCCCGCGCCCGCCGATACCGGCGCCGAGCCGCCGGACCTCACCCGCACGCCCCTTGCCTTCCCGGCCGACCGCGCGACGCGCCTCCAGAACCTGGCGCGGGGCGACGAGGGCTTTCTGCTCGCTCTCGGCTATTCCACCCAGCGCGGCTATGCCCGCACGCATCCCTTCGTCGGCGAAATCCGGATCGGCGAGGTGGAGGTCGAACTGTTCGTGGAGGAATTGGGCTTTGCGGTCCCGCTTGGCGCGGTCTCCGTCACGGAATGCCAAATGGTCAACCAGTTTCACGGCACAGCCGAGGCGCCGCCGCAATTCACCCGCGGCTATGGGCTGGTGTTCGGCCAGAGCGAGCGCAAGGCCATGTCGATGGCGCTGGTCGACCGGGCGATGCGCTGGGAAGAACTGGGCGAGACCTTGAGCGCCCCGGCCCAGGATGCCGAATTCGTGCTCTCCCATTCCGACAATGTGCAGTCCACCGGCTTCGTGGAACATCTGAAGCTGCCGCATTACGTCGACTTCCAGGCCGAACTCGGCCTGGTCCGCCTGATGCGCGGCGCGCATGCCGCGGCATCCGACGCGCTGCAGGACGGAGATCCCGAATGAGCGCGATGCCGACGATCACCTACAATTTCGGCTATCTCGACGAGCAGACCAAACGCATGATCCGCCGGGCGATCCTGAAGGCGATCGCGATCCCCGGCTATCAGGTGCCGTTCGCCAGCCGGGAAATGCCGATGCCCTATGGCTGGGGAACCGGCGGCGTCCAGGTCACCGCCGCCATTCTCGGCCCGGACGATATCCTGAAGGTCATCGACCAAGGCTCCGACGACACCACGAATGCGGTCGCGATCCGCAGCTTCTTCGCGGCGACCGCCGGGGTCCGGACGACGACGCGGACCAAGGAGGCGACGATCATCCAGACCCGCCACCGCGTCCCGGAGACGAAGCTCGGGCCGGAACAGATCCTGGTCTATCAGGTGCCGATCCCCGAGCCGCTGCGCTTCCTCGAGCCGCGCGAGACCGAGACGCGGACGCTCCATGCTTTGGCCGATTACGGCCTGATGCACGTGAAGCTCTACGAGGACATCGCCCGCCACGGCCATATCGCCACGACCTATGCCTATCCGGTCATGGTCGCGGGGCGCTATGTGACGGACCCCTCCCCGATCCCGAAATTCGACAATCCCAAGCTCGACGACTGCCCGGCGCTGCAATTGTTCGGGGCGGGGCGCGAGCAGAGGATCTACGCCATTCCCCCGCACACCCGGGTCGTCTCGCTGGATTTCGAGGATCATCCGTTCCGCGTTCAGCGCTTCGACCGGCCGTGCGCCCTGTGCGGCGCCGAGGACGTCTATCTCGACGAGGTGATTCTGGACGATCGCGGCGGGCGCATGTTCGTGTGCTCGGACACCGACCATTGCGACCAGCGCCGCGCTGCCGGCCATGCCGGCACGATGGCGCCGCAGGGGGCGCCCAAAGGAACGTCCAAGCCATGAACCCGAACGACATGAGCGCGGACGACGTGGGCGCGAACGACATGAGCGCGGACGAACCGCCGCTTCTCTCCGCCCGCGGGCTGACGAAATATTACGGGGCGCGGGCCGGCTGCCTCGACGTCGACCTCGATGTCTATCCCGGCGAAGTCCTGGCCATTGTCGGCGAATCCGGTTCCGGCAAATCGACCCTGCTCGCATTGCTCGCGACCGAACTGGCGCCGAGCGCCGGCACGGTCGGCTACAGAATGGCCGGCGACGCGCTCACCGACCTCGCCACCCTCCCCGAAGCCGACCGCCGCCGGCTGCTGCGCACCGAATGGGGATTCGTGCGGCAGAATGCCGAACAGGGGCTGCGCATGGCGGTGTCGGCGGGCGGCAATGTCGGGGAGCGGCTGATGGCGATCGGCTGGCGCAATTACGGCGCCATCCGCGCCGAGGCCGGCGATTGGCTCGGCCGGGTCGAGATTGCCGACGACCGGATCGACGACGATCCGCGCGGCTTTTCCGGCGGCATGCGCCAGCGCCTGCAGATCGCCCGCAATCTGGTGACGCGCCCGCGCCTCGTCTTCATGGACGAGCCGACCGGCGGCCTGGACGTCTCGGTCCAGGCGCGCCTTCTGGACCTGATCCGCTCGCTGGTGGCCGATCTCGGCGCCGCCGTGATCATCGTCACCCACGATCTCGCCGTGGCGCGCCTGCTCTCCCATCGCATCATGGTGATGCGCCACGGCCGGGTGATCGAGACCGGCTTGACCGACCAGGTGCTCGACGATCCCCGCGAGCCCTATACCCAGCTCCTCGTCGCCTCGGTGCTCGCCGCATGACCAGACCGGCCCGCAGCCATCCCGACCCTCGGCCGATCCCGGCGCCGGCAACGCCCCGCCTGCGTGTCGAGGGGCTGACCAAGGCCTTCACGCTCCATCTGCGCGACGGATTGCGCCTGCCGGTCGTGCAGGGGCTTTCCTTCACGGTCGCGCCGGGCGAATGCGTCGCGCTCGGCGGCCCCTCGGGCGCGGGAAAAAGCTCGATCCTGAAGATGGCGTTCGGCAATTACCGCGTCGACAGCGGCGCGATCCTGATCGCCGACGGCGCGCAGATGGTGGACGTCGCGACCGCCGCCCCGCGCCGCGTGCTGCGGCTGCGCCGCGAGCGCATCGCTTATGTCAGCCAGTTCCTGCGCGTCATCCCGCGCATCGCCACCCTCGACGTCGTCAGCGAGCCGCTGCGCGGCGACGGCGTGCCGGCGGACATCGCGGCGCGGCGGGCCCGCGATCTGCTCGCCCGGCTGAACCTGCCGGAACGGCTCTGGGCGCTGCCGCCGGCCACCTTTTCCGGCGGCGAGCAGCAGCGCGTGAACGTCGCGCGCGGCTTCATCGCGCCGCGCGATTTGCTTCTATTGGACGAGCCCACCGCCTCCTTGGACGCCGAGAACAGCGCCGCCGTCGTCGCCCTCATCGCCGAAAAGAAGGCGGCCGGGACCGCCTTGCTCGGCATCTTCCACGATGCGGCGGTGCGCGACGCGGCCGCCGACCGCATCGTCGACGTGACCCGGTTCGGAGCCCAGCCATGACGGAAACCGTGTTCGCCAATGCGCGCCTCGTCCTTCCCGACGCGGTCGTGGCCGGCCATCTGGTGGTGCGGGACGGGGCGATCGTCGAGACCGGAACCGGCGCGACGCCCCGCGCGGCCGAGGATCTCGGCGGCGACTATCTGCTGCCGGGCCTCGTCGAGCTGCATACCGACCATGTCGAGGGGCATCTGGTCCCGCGGCCCAAGGTGCGCTGGAATCCGGTCGCCGCGGTGCTCGCCCACGACGCCCAGATCGCCGCCTCTGGCATTACCACCGTGTTCGATTCGCTGCGCGTCTGGCCGGACAAGCGGGCGGTCGGGATGGACGGCGACGCGGCGAGCCTCGCCGAGGCGCTCGACGCGGCGAAGGCCACCGGCGCGCTGCGGGCCGAGCATCTCATCCATCTGCGCTGCGAGGTCGCCACCGACACGGTCGCCGAGGATGCCGAGGCGATCATGGCGCGCCACGACGTCCGGCTGGTCTCGCTGATGGACCACACGCCCGGGCAGCGCCAATTCACCAGCGTGGAGCAGTTCCGCGCCTATTACATGAAGAAGAGCGGCATCACGGCCCCCGAAATGGACGTGATCGTGGCGACGCGGCTCGATTTTCACGCGCGCTATGCGCGCGCCAACCGGGCCCGCCTGGTGGCGATGGCGCATCAGCGCGGCATCGTCCTCGCCAGCCATGACGACGCAACCGACATCCATGTCGCCGAGGCGATCGGCGACGGCGTGTCGATCGCGGAATTCCCCACCACCGAAGCCGCCGCGCGGCTCTCCCACGCGGCCGGAATCCGGGTTCTGATGGGCGCGCCGAACCTGGTGCGCGGCGGCTCCCACACCGGCAACGCGGCGGCGGAGGCGCTGGCCGGCGCCGGTCTCCTCGACATCCTGTCGTCCGATTATGTGCCCTCGAGCCTGCTCTGGGCCGCCTTCGACCTGCCGCGCCGCAATCCCGCGATCCCGCTTCCCGAGAGCGTGCGGATGGTCTCTCTGAACCCGGCCGAAGCGGCGGGCCTCACCGACCGGGGCGCGCTGATGCCCGGCCGGCGCGCCGATCTGATCCAGGTGGCGTTGGCCGGCGACCTGCCGGTGGTCAAGGCGGTGTGGCGCGCGGGACGGCGCGTCGCATGAGGCCGGCCCTGCTCGGCCCCGGGCCGCTGATCCTCGTGGTCGGCCCGTCGGGCGCCGGCAAGGACACGTTGATCGACGGCGCGCGGGCGCACCTCGCCGACCGGGCGGATATTCGATTCGCCCGCCGCCTCGTCACCCGCGCCCCCGGCGCCGGAGAGGCGCACGGCACCCTCACGCCGGACGCCTTTGCCGCGCAGCGCGCGACGTTCGCCCTGCATTGGGACGCCCACGGATTGTCTTATGCGCTCGGCCCGGAGGTGGTGGCCTGGCTGGCGGCGGGCGACACCGTGGTCGCGAACGGCTCGCGCGCAACCCTGCCCGCGGCGCGGCAGCGCTTCGCCATGCTCCAGATTGTCCATGTCACGGCCCCGCCGGAGGTCCTCGCCCAGCGCATCGCGGCGCGCGGACGCGAGACCGGCGGCGATGTCGCCGCGCGTTTGGCCCGCACGCCGCCTTTGGACGCGCCGCCGCAGTTCGAGATCGAGAATGTCGGGACCGCCGCCGAAGGCAGCGCGCAGCTCGCCGCTTTCATCGCCCGCACCGCCGATGAATGCAGGGCCGCGGCGCGCACGTAGACCGCCCGCCGCGCACCGGCGGACCCGCGCTTATTGCCGGTAATGCTGGATGCGCGTGGTGCGCAGGCCCGGCAGGCCGTGCCGGTCGATCGATGCCTGCCAGGACAGGAATTCGTCGACCGTCAGCGTGTAGCGCCGACAGGCCTCCTCCAGGCTGATCAGCCCGCCGCGCACCGCCGCGACGACTTCCGCCTTGCGCCGGATCACCCAGCGGCGGGTGTCGGGCGGAGGAAGATCCGCTACGGTCAGCGGACTTCCATCCGGCCCTATGACGTATTTGACTCTTGGCCGATACGCATCGGTCATCGTTACGCTCACCCATTACACGAACCCAACCCAAGGCAATCGTGAGCGAAGCCGATGAACATTTCCCTAAAGGACAAGTAGAATATGTTATTTACTTGTCTTAACAGCTTATGAAGCGAATTATTGGATCCGCGCAAGGCGCGCCCGTGCCCGTCCGGGCTGCGGTCAGCCTTCGATCCGGTCGAAATCGGCGATGACGCGCGTCGCGTCGCGGATCTCGTCCAGCAGCCGCAGGCGGTTGACGCGCAGTTCGCCGTCCGTCGCATTCACCGTGACCGCCTCGAAGAAGGCGTCGACGGGGCCGCGCAGATGCGAGAGAGCCGCCATCGCCGCCGCGAAATCCTCGCCGGCCACGGCCTCGGCAACCTGGCCCTTCACCGTTTCGATCGCCGCGGCGAGCCGCTCCTCCGCGGGCTCGACCAGACGGCGCGCGTCGGCCGGCCCGGCATAGCGGGCGCCGTCCTTCTTCTCCTCGATGCGCAGGATATTGACCGCGCGGCGATAGCCCGCGAGCAGGATCCGGCCGTCCTCGGTCTCGAGGAAGCTCTGGAGCGCCTCGACCCGCCGCACGATCATCAACAGGTCGTCCTGCCCCGGCAGCGCGAACACCGCATCGACCAGGTCGTGCCGCGCCCCGCGCTCGCGGACATGGACCTTCAGCCGCTCGGCCAGGAAGGCCAGGAGATCTGCCGACAGATCGGCGGCCATGGAAAGCCCCTCGACCCGCGCAATATCGCCCGGCGGCGTGTCGGGCCCAGCCTTGACGAGGCGGCGCGAGAGGTTGCGCAGCAGATCGCTGACCACCTTGTCGGCCAGCGATTCGAGGTGGAACACATCGTGCGGATGCGCGTCGTAATGCGCTTCGCCCAGGATCGGCCGCGACGCCTCGATCAGAATCGGCTGGAGCTTCAGGCGCAGCCGGTTGTCGAGCACGATGCGGATCACGCCGAGCGCCGCGCGGCGCAGGGCATAGGGGTCCTTCGAGCCGGTGGGCTTCTCGTCGATGGCCCAGAACCCGACCAGTGTATCGATCTTGTCGGCCAGCGCCACGGCGACCGAGACCGGCGCGGTCGGAACGCGGTCGGCGGGGCCCTGCGGCTTGTAATGCTCTTCGCTCGCAGCCGCGATCTCGGGCGCGAGCCCCTCGGCCTGCGCATAATAACGGCCCATGAGCCCCTGAAGCTCGGGGAATTCCCCCACCACCTCGGTCAGGAGATCCGCCTTGGCGAGGCGCGCCGCCTGCTCGGCGAGCCCGGGTTCGGCCCCGATCTGCGGCGCCAGCGCCCGCGCCAGGAGGGCGATGCGGTCGATGCGCGCCGCCTGCGAACCCAGCTTCTCGTGGAAGGTGATCTGCGCAAAGCGCGCCAGCCGGTCCTCGAGCTTCGTCCGGCGGTCCGTGTCCCAGAAGAATTTGGCGTCCGACAGTCGGGCGCGGATGACGCGGCCATTGCCGGCGACGATCTGCGCGCCGCCGTCGCTGGCGGCGAGATTGGAGACCAGGATGAAGCGGTTGGCGAGCCGTCCGGTGCGCGGGTCCCGGAGCACGAAGCACTTCTGATTGGCGCGGATGGTCGCCCGGATCACCTCGTCGGGAATGTCGAGAAAGGCCGCCTCGAACACGCCCATCAGCACGACCGGCCATTCCACGAGACCGGAAATCTCATCCAGCAGCGCCTCGTCCTCGATCAGTTCGAGGCCGTGGACCAGAGCGAGATCCTTGGCATCGGCCAGGATCGCCGCCTTGCGGCGGTCGCGGTCGGCGATGACCTTGGCGGCTTCGAGCTTGGCCAGCCAGTCCTCGAGCCGGCGCACTTCGATCGCCCCCGGCGCGAGGAAGCGGTGGCCATAGGTGACGTTCGAGGCGACGATGCCGTCGACCTCGAAGCGGATCACTTCGGGATCCTCGATCTCGGTTCCAAAGGTGCACAGGATGGACTGGAGCGGCCGCACCCAGCGCAGCGTTCCGGATCCCCAGCGCATCGATTTCGGCCAAGGGAAGGACCGGATGATGTCCGGAACGATCTCGGCGATCACCTCGGTGGTGGGCCGGCCGGGCCGCTCGACGCGTGCGACGTAGAAATCGCCTTTCTTCGGATCGGTCTGGACCTTCGCCTGATCGATCGATGTGAGGCCCGCGGCCTTGAGGAAGCCCTGGAGAGCCGCCTCCGGCGCCCCGACCCGAGGTCCCTTGCGCTCCTCCCGCACATCGCTCTGCCGGCCGGGAAGACCGTGGACCGCAAGCGCCAGGCGGCGCGGCGTCACGAACGCCTTGGCGCCTTCATAGAGCAGGCCGCGCTCGACCAAGGCATCGGTCACCAGCCGGCGCAGCGCGTCCGCCGCCTGCGCCTGCATGCGCGCGGGAATTTCTTCGCTGAAGAGTTCGAGGAGAAGATCTGGCATGGCTTTCGGGGCGCGGCAGCCGGTTGGAGGCGGAGGGGACTGCCTAGAAGGTTTCCGTCCCGGCGTCGAGACCGCGAAGTCGCGCGGCCCGGCCGGGCCGCGCGAAAAACGTTAGGTCAAGGACTGCCCGGTCCGGTCCTTCAGGGTCAGCGCGGCCGCGAGCGAAAGTGCTGCGAGGCCGATGAGATAGAAGGCGGGAGACATGTCGTTCTGCGTGCGGTTCACGAGATAGACGGCGACCATCGGCGCCGTCCCGCCGATCAGGCCGGCGGCGACATTGTACGAAATCGACAAGGCCGTGCACCGGGTCTTGTGCTTGAACATCTCGACCAGGACCACCGGCATCGGTCCGGCATAAGCCGCGATCAGAACGGCAAACCCGATCTGGCCCATCAGGATCAGCGCCGGGTCCGAGCTGTCGATCAGCCGGAACAGCGGCCACGAGAACAGAACCAGACCCGCAAGCCCCCCGACGACGACGATCTTGCGCCCCACGCGGTCGGTGAGGGCCGAGAAGAAGAAGGCGAGCGCGAGCAGAACGATCATGCTCACCGTGTTGATCTGCAGCGCTTCGCGCTCGGGCAGGCCGTCGATCTGGTGCATGTAGGTCGTGAGATAGACGAAGACGAGATAGAAGCTCGCCCCCAGCATTCCGTTGAGCGCGATGCCGCGCAGAATGTTGCGCCAATCCTCGCGCAGCGCCGCCACGATGGGCGCCTGGCCCGGCGGGGCGACGGGCTCGGGCATTTCGTTCGCCGAGCGGCGCAGGAGCAAGGTGAACCCGCCGAGCAGAATGCCGGCGAGGAAGGGCAGCCGCCAGCCCCACGCCACCAATTGGTCGGTCGTCAGCACCGACGCGGTGAGCGCCCCCACGGCCGAGCCGAGCAGCGTGCCCCCCGTCGCGCCGAGCCCGGCAAAGCCGGTGATCGCCCCGCGCCGCCGGGCATGGGCGTTCTCGCCGAGAAAAATGGCCGCCATGGTGTATTCTCCGCCGATCGAAACACCCTGCAGGAGACGCAGCGCGAGGAGGAGAAGCGGCGCCGCGGCGCCGATCTGCCCATAGGTCGGCAGAAGGCCGATGGCGACGGTGGAGACCGACATCATGCCGGCCGAGATATAAAGCGCCAGGCGCCGGCCGTGGCGGTCGCCGATATGGCCGAAGATCAACCCGCCGAGCGGGCGCATCAGGAAGGATGCGGCGAAGATGCCGAAGGCGGAGATCAGCCCGACGAACGGGTCCGCGCTGGGGAAGAAATTCTTCGCGAACACGCTGGCGAGAAAGCCATAGGCGGCGAAGTCATACCATTCGAGCATGTTGCCGAGAGAGCCGGCGGCGATCATGCGCGGCGTGATTGTCGCCCGCGGCCCGTCCGTTCCCACGCGGGGCCCGTCAAGGGCCGAAATGGTCACGCCGCGCCCCCGGCCTCGGTCCGCAGCCAGGCGGCACCGCATGCTTTGGCCAGTTCGCGGACCCGCAGGATGTAGCTCTGCCGCTCGGTGACGGAGATCACCCCGCGGGCGTCGAGAAGATTGAAGACGTGGGACGCCTTGATGCACTGGTCATAGGCCGGCAGCACCATCAGATGGCGCGGCCCGCCGTCCCCGGCGGCGAGATAGCGCGTGCACGCGCCTTCGGCCATGCGGAACTGTTCGAGCAGCATGGCGGTGTCGGCGTGCTCGAAATTGTGCCGCGAATATTCCTGCTCCGCCTGCTTGAAGACGTCGCCATACGTGACCTTCTCGGTCCCGGTGCGGCCGTTGAAATTGAGGTCGTAGACGTTCTCGACGCCCTGCACATACATGGCGAGGCGTTCGAGGCCGTATGTCAGCTCGCCGGACACCGGCGCGCATTCGAAGCCGGCGACCTGCTGGAAATAGGTGAATTGGGACACTTCCATCCCGTCGCACCAGCATTCCCAGCCGAGCCCCCACGCACCCAGCGTCGGGCTCTCCCAATCGTCCTCGACGAACCGCACGTCGTGCAGGCGCAGATCGATGCCGATCGCCGCGAGCGACCGGAGATAGAGATCCTGGAGGTCCTCTGGAGACGGCTTCAGGATCACCTGGAATTGGTAATAATGCTGGAGACGGTTCGGGTTCTCGCCGTATCGGCCGTCCTTCGGCCGGCGCGAAGGCTGCACATAGGCGGCCTTCCAGGGACGCGGCCCGAGCGCCCGCAACGTCGTCGCGGGGTGAAACGTGCCGGCGCCCACCTCCATGTCGTAGGGCTGGAGGATGACGCAGCCCTGGTCGGCCCAGAAGCGCTGCAAGGTCAGGAGCAACCCCTGAAACGAGGCGTCCGGGCGCATGTGCGGCGGAAGGGCCGGATCCATCTTCAGTCCTGCGGGCGATGAGCCGAGGGAGGTCTCGGGGGCGCGCGGACACTAGTTGCGGCGCCGCACCAGATCAAGCCCGGCGCCGGGCGCACACGCGGGTGGAGCCGGCGAATTGTTCCCGTCCGACGTGGCCGGCGAACCCACAATGCTGTGAATGAACTCAACGGCTTGAGGTGCGTTCTTGGGGACAACGGGAGGCGAAAGGAGAATTTTGCATGCGTAAGCTCAGCCTTGTCACGGCAGCCTTGCTTGCCCTCACCACCGTCGGCGCGTCCGCCCAGACGAGCGGAACGGCCGCGAGCCCCAACACCCAGGCCGGCCCGGCCCAACAGGGTGGCCGCACGCAGGCCACGCCGGGATATAGCGGCCCCGGAATGATCAATCCGGCCAATCCGGCGGCGCAGCCCACGCCGCAGAGCGGAACCACGGCCAGCCCGAACACCCAGGCCGGCCCGGCCCAGCAGGGCGGCCGCACCCAGGCGACCCCGGGATATAGCGGCGCCGGCGTGATCAATCCGGCCAGCCCCGCCGCGCAACCCACGCCGCAGAGCGGCACCACGGCCAGCCCGAACACCCAGGCTGGTCCGGCTCAGCAGGGCGGCCGCACACAGGCAACTCCGGGCGGCTCGCCGGGTTCGACCTCGTCGGCACGATGATGGCGCCGGCCGGCCCGGTGCCGCGCAGCGGGACCACCTCCGGCTCGAACACCCAAGCCGGTGCCGCCCGCCAGCGGTCGGACCCAGGCGTCCCGCCACGGTGATGCCGGGCGGGTGACCGCGGTCCCGCCGCCGGGCGACGACAATGGCCTCGGAGCCCCCGCTCCGGGGCCATTTCGCGTCCGGGCGGCAATCCCCGGCACCGGGCTCAGCGCGCGGGCGCGGGGCTCTCCCGGAGCGCGGACAGATGGCGCGCCGTATAGGTCTCCGGAAACAGCCGGTCGGGAAACGACGCCGACGCGGGCATGGTGCGGCGGAGCAGGCCGTCGATCGTCCCGGCTTTCGGGAGCGCGACCCAGGGCCGGCGGGCCGTCTCCCGGTCGTTGAGCCAGAAGGCGCCCCAATCCGCCGTCGTCGCGATCAGCTCGGCGGCATAGCTCTCGCCATATTCCAGCGCGCCCAGAAGGACGAGGTCGATATAGGACTGAACCAGCGGGCGGTGCGCATCGGGCAGGAGCGGCACGGCGGCGGCATCGGCGACGTGCTTGGGCACATAGGCCCAGATGGTTCCGGTCTCCGGCAGGCCCTGCCAGGACAAAGGCTCGATCAGCGGCCGGGCGACGGCGACCCGGTCATACCCGCCTTCGCGGCGGTCGAAGCGCGGCAGAAGTTCGGCATCGACCGGAAACACCACGCCATTGATGCTGGCGCCGGCTTCGCCCGCCCCGCGCGGCCGCAGGCCCAGCGCCGTGAAGTTGCCGCCCCGCGCGCACCAGGAACGGATCAGGCCGAAGTCCGGCGACAGCCGCGCCGGGACCACGCCCATGCCCGGCCGCCCGGTGCTCTCGCGCGAGGGCGTGTTGATCAGGCTGCCATAGCCGAAGATGAAATCGGTTGGCGGCGCCGCGAGCGGCTCGCGCCAGTAATTCTCTTTCCCCCAGGCCGGGACGGCCGACAGCCCGGCGGGCGCCGCCGCCAATCCCGCGAGGAAAGCGCGGCGGGTCATCACCATGTGCGGGATCTCCCAGGTGCACGCCGCGCCGGCAGATCGGCACGACGTGGCTCGGTACGATGTGGCTCTGTGCCCTGTGAATGCTGCAATGCAACTTCGTCCTTGCCGCCCCCAGACTCCCGTCGCATTCTGACGCTGCCGAGGGGGGATGCCAATGAAGCTGCCACGAAATTTCTTCAAGCCGCTCGCCATCGGCGCGCCCGCGCCCTATCGCGACCTGCCCGTCCGCCTGGAGCGGATGATCCATTTCGTGCCGCCCCATTTGGAGAAGCTGCGGGCCAAGGTGCCCGACCTCGCCAAGCAGGTGGACGTGGTTCTCGGCAATCTGGAAGACGCGATCCCGATCGACGCGAAGGAAGCCGCCCGGGCCGGCTTCATCGCGCTCGGCCATGCGGTCGATTTCGGATCGACCGGGCTCTGGACACGGATCAACGCCCTCAACAGCCCGTGGGCGCTGGACGACGTGATCGAGATCGTCGGGGCGATCGGCAACAAGCTCGACGTGATCATGCTGCCCAAGGTCGACGGCCCCTGGGACATCGCCTATCTCGACCAGTTGCTCGCCCAGCTCGAAGCCCGGCACGCCATCGGCAAGCCGATCCTCATCCACGCGATTCTCGAGACCGCCGAGGGCGTGAAGAATGTCGAGGCGATCGCGTCCGCCTCCCCGCGCATGCACGGCATGAGCCTCGGCCCGGCGGACCTTGCGGCCTCGCGCGCCATGAAGACGACGCGCGTCGGCGGCGGCCATCCCGACTATAAGGTGCTCGCCGACGCCGATGGCGATGCGCCCCGCGCCGGCTATCAGCAGGATCTCTGGCATTATACGGTCGGCAAGATGGTCGATGCCTGCGCCGCCAACGGCATCAAGCCGTTCTACGGCCCGTTCGGCGATTTTGGCGACCTCGCGGCCTGCGAGAGCCAGTTCCGCAACGCCTTCCTGCAGGGCTGCGTCGGCGCCTGGTCGCTGCACCCGACCCAGATCGATATCGCCAAGCGCGTCTTCAGCCCGGACCCGGGCGAGGTCGCCTTCGCCCTCAAGATCCTGGAAGCGATGCCGGACGGGGCCGGCGCGGTGATGATCGACGGGAAGATGCAGGATGATGCAACCTGGAAACAGGCCAAGGTGATCGTCGATCTCGCGCGGATCGTGGCCGCCAAGGACGCCGATCTCGCAAAACTGTACGGATTGTAAGTTGCGCCCGCCGCCGGGGGGTGGCATCAGGGGGTAAAACAAGGGGGCCGCTCATGCCGCACAATCAGAAGCCAAGGGATGCCGCCCCCCTCGCCCCGGCGCGCCGTCGTGGTGCCATCACTGGGGGACACGCCCTCGTCGCCGAAACGCCCCGCGCCGCGAACGCGTTCACGCCCCGCCTGGCCAAGTTCCGGATCGGCGAAGTCGTGCGCCACAAGCACTTCCCGTTCCGCGGCGTGGTGTTCGACGTCGATCCCGTCTTCGACAATACCGAGGAATGGTGGCTCGCCATTCCCGAAGAGATCCGGCCGCACAAGGACCAGCCGTTCTACCATCTGTTCGCGGAGAATGCGGAAAGCGAATATGTCGCCTACGTCTCCGAACAGAATCTGGAACGGGACAATTCCGACGAGCCGGTGCGCCACCCGCAGGTCGCCGAAGCCCTCGCCGAGGATGGCGAGGGCGGCTGGCAGGTGCGCCGCGACCTTCTGAACTGATCCGTCCGGCCCGGGATGCGCGCGCCCGCAGCCGGGAACGTCATTGCAGCGTGGTCTCGGCAAGCCAGGTCTTCACCGCATTGAGCGCCTCGCCGCGATTGCCGGTGCGGTGCTGCGCCTCGTCATAGATGGCGAGCTGCATGTCCGCGCTGGTCCCGTCCGTTGCGATGGTGCGCAGATGAAGCAGCGCATCCAGCGCGCCCAGCGCGTGGGCGTCGTCGGAAACCAGCGCAATGAGCGCCTCGACCGCGTCGGGCACGCCCACCGCCCGCTGCTGCACGCGGTCGACGAACGAGCCGTGGACGCCGTAGCGCTGCGCCCGCCATTTGTTCTCGTTCGCGATCGCCCGATCCACCGCGCCGACCTGCCGGTTATGGTCGGGATTGCGCACCAGGAAGCGCACGAGGCTCCGGTACAAAGCCGCGATCGCGACCGTATCCTCGACCCGGGTGCAGCTGTCCGGCGCGCGCAATTCCAGCGTCGGATGCTTCGACGAGGGCCGGATCGCCCACCACACATAGCTCGAATCCGCAATCGCCCCCGCCGCGACGAGGGCCTGCACATAGGCCTGGTACGCCGCATTGTCCTCGAACAGTTCCGGCAGGCCGGTGCGCGGCAGTTCGTCATAGGCCGCCAGGCGATAGCCCATCAGCCCGGTCTGCTTCGCCCCCCAGAACGGCGAGGAGGTCGCGAGCGCGATGAAATGCGGGATATAAGGCAGGATCCGCCGCATCACGTCGACGCGCTGATCGGGATCCGGCAATTGGACATGGACGTGCAGGCCGCACACCATGTTGCGCTCGCCCAGCATTTGGAGATCTTCCATCAGGCTGTCATAGCGGTTCGCCTGGGTGTGCCGCACCCCGTCCCAGGTCGCCGTGGGATGGGTGCCGGCAGCGATGAAGCCGAGCCCATGTTCGGCGGCGACCCGCGCCGCGCGCCCGCGCAGATCCCGCAGGTCCTCCAGCGCCCCGCCCGTCCAGGTCGCCGGCTCGGTCGCGATCTCCAGCTGGGATTGCAGCAGTTCGACCGTCACGGCATCGCCGAGCGCCAGCTTCAGCTGGTCGAAGAAGCCGGCCGGCATGCGCCGCTGAACGGTGTTGGTGTCCGCATCGACGACGAAGAATTCCTCTTCGATGCCGAAGCGATAATCCTGGGACATGAAATCTCCCTCCGCCTCACTCCTGAAGCGAGCCTTAAACGCCACGCTCGCGTCCGCGGTTTCCTCGATCGGTGAAAAATCGCACGGCGCAGGCGCTTGTGTCTGGCGCGAACGGAGCGCCCCATGTCCCGCAAGGCAAATAGTCCATCGTCGCGGCGCAAATACGCCTTTAGCCCGGCCGGATCAGTTTTCGAATTCTATCGTTTCGACACACGGGCTGCGTCCCGCGCCTGTGGTTTTACTCGCAAATGCTCGCAGAGGCAGGGATGGGCGGAAATTTCATTCCCCACCGGCAAGCAAGCGGCCGAAGGCCCGAACGGGTCAGCCCCGCAGATCGCCCCGCGTCGCCTGAATCAGCGCCAGCGCCGCGATCGCTGCAGTGTCCGCCCTGAGGATGCGTGGGCCGAGCGAGAGGATCAGGGTCCGCGGCCGCGCGCGCAGCATCGCGCGCTCTTCCGCCGCAAAACCGCCTTCCGGCCCGATCAGGAGGGTCGCAGCGCCCGCGGGCGCGCCGGTCAGCGCCGCGATCGGATCCGCCACCGGGGCGGCTTCGTCGCAGAAGACGAGCAAGCGCTCGGCCGGCAGGCCACCGAGCCAGCGCTCGAGGGGAAGCGGATCGTCGAGGTCGGGGATCGCGAGGATCCCGCATTGCTCCGCCGCCTCGATCGCATTCGCCCGCATCCGGTCGAGATTGACGCGCGCGACCTGGGTGTGGCGGGTCACGACGGGCGAGAGGCGCCCGACGCCCATCTCGACCGCCTTCTGAACCATATAATCGAGCCGCGCATGCTTCAGCGGCGCGAAGGCATAATCGACGGTGCCGAGCGGGGTCTGGTCGCGGATCCGCCGCTCGATCCGCATCTGCACGGCCCGCTTCGGGCCCGCGATGCGGTGCGCCAGCCATTCCCCGTCCTGCCCGTTGAACAGAAGCAGCGCGCCGCCCTCCGGCAGCCGGATCACATTGTTCACGTAATGCGCCTGGTCCGGCGCCAGGGCGACCTGCGCGTCTTCGGCGAGCGGTTCGGAGACGAAGAGGCGCTGCGTGCGGAGGGGAATGCTCATTTGCCATCCTCCGCGCCGGTCGCGCCGGAGGCGGAGAAGCCCTTGAGATAGGCGATCAGATTGGCCCGCTCGGCTTCGCCCTTGATGCCGAAAAAGGCCATCCGCCCACCGGGCGCCACCACTTTCGGATTGGCGAGATAGGCATCGAGCGTCGCAGCGTCCCAGGTCCGGCCGGCCGCACCGCCGTCGCGCAGGTCCTGCGAATAGGTGAAACCGGGAAAAGCCGCCCAGCGCGCGCCGACGATCCCGTTCAGCGGGGGGCCGACCTTGGCCTTGGCGCCGGGCCCGACGGCATGGCAGGGCAGGCATTTGCGGAACGCCTGCTCGCCTTTGGCGATGTCGGGCTCCGCAGCGTGGAGCGGCGGCGACAAAAGGGCAAGCCCCAGGGTCGCAACGGCCAGGATCGGACGGGCGCGGGACGGAGCCATGAGCGGAGAGCGGTCCATGACGCGGGATATGCACCGGAAGCGGCCGAACCTCAATGCGCCAAGGTCGCACCCCGTGCACCTAAGGGCCGCCGGCCCGAGACTTGGATGCCGGCGGCGGCTCGGATACCATCGGCGCATGCCGCCTGCCGTCCCCGCTCCTTCCGCCCCGCCGACGCCCGGGACGATCGTCGTCAAGCTGGGCGGAAGCCTCGCCGGGGCGCCGGACCTCTTCACCTTCACGGCGCAATTCGCGACGCGCGACGATGTGGTGATCGTGCCCGGCGGCGGACCGTTCGCGGACGCCGTCCGGCATGCGGAAGGCCCGCTGCGTCTGTCGCGCGGCGCCTGCCACCGCATGGCGATCCTCGGGATGGAGCAGATGGCGCACGCTTTGCGCGACATCGCCCCTGCGCTGCGCCCCTTGCGGACCCTGGACGAGGTGCGCCGCCATCGCGCCGGCCTGTGGTTCCCGGCCACCGAACTGCTCGGCGCCGACGACATCGAAGAAAGCTGGGATGTCACGTCGGACAGTCTGGCCTGCTGGCTCGCCCGGCGGATCGGCGCCGCACGCGTGGTCTTGGTGAAGGCACCCGGCGCCGTCCCGCCCATGAATGCCGCTGCCGCGACGTCCGCCGATATCGCCGGCTGGACGCGATCCGGGCGCGTCGACGGGGCATTTGCCGCCTATGCGGCGGCGTTCGGCGGTCCGGTCCATGTGATCGCCGCCGACGATGCGGCCGGGATCGCGCGTCTGTTCGGTCCCCTCCCCCGTCGGAGCGCCGCATGAACGCCCCCGCCCCGCGCTGGGCCTGGGCCCTGTCCGGCTCCGGTCATTTTTTCTCCGAGACGTTCGATCTGCTCGCAGAGATCGGCGATGTCGACCTGTTCGTCTCGGCGGCGGCGGCCGAAGTGCTGCGGATGTACCGCAAGGACGGCCATCCTTTGCCGCCCTCGACCAAAGTGTTCCGCGACACCACCGCGAGCGCGGCGCCGGTCGGCCTGTTCTATGAAGGCCGCTACCATACGCTGGTGGTGGCGCCGGCCTCTTCCAATACGGTGGCGAAATGCGTCCTCGGGATCTCCGACACGCTGGTCACCAATTGCTTCGCCCAGGCCGGAAAATGCCGGATCCCCGCCATCGTCTTCGCCTGCGACAGCGCGCCCGAACTGACCACGATGGCGCCGGGCGGCCCGGTGAAGGTCTATCCGCGCCGCATCGACCTCGAGAATACGACCCGTCTGAAGAGCTTCGACGACACGGTGGTGGCGGAAAGCTTCGCCGACCTCGTCTCGGCCGTCCGCGTCCGCCGGAACGGTCTGCACCCATGCCGTCCCGCCTAGCGCGCCGCTTCCCCCGCGGCGCGGCGGGGGAAAGGCGGGCGCCATGACCGAGCGGGTCGCCCTGCTCACCGGCAGTCTCGCGGAGCCGCGGCTCGCGAAGATCGCCGCCGCGCTGCGCGACGACCGGCTCGATCCGGTGGTGATCAATATCGGCGTCAAGGTGGCCGCCTTGATGACGGCGGAGATCGTGGAGCGCCGGCTACATCTACCCGAGCGCGTGGACCGGGTGGTGATGCCGGGGCGCTTCCGGGGCAATCTCGACCGCCTGTCGCTCCGGTTCGGCCTGCCTTTCGTCCGCGGCCCGGACGAGGCCGCCGATTTGCCCGATTTCTTCGCCCGCACGGGGCGAAGCGCCGACCTGTCGCGCCATGACGTGACGATCTTCGCAGAAATCGTCGATGCCCCGCGCCTTGCGATCGGCGACCTTCTCGCCCGCGCCCACGCCTATCGCGCGGACGGGGCGGACGTCATCGACCTCGGCGCCGTGCCCGGGGAAGCCTTCGACCATATCGAAGCGGCGATCGCCGCGCTCAAGGCCGAAGGTTTCGCCGTCAGCATCGATTCCTTCGATCCCTCCGAACTCGCGCGCGGCGCGCAGGCGGGCGCCGATTATCTCCTCAGCCTCACCGAGGACACGCTCGCTATCGGCCTCGGCACGCCGGCCGTTCCGGTCCTGGTCCCGGCGCGCCCGGGCGACCTCGCCTCGCTGGTGCGCGCGGTCGAGGCCTGCCGCAAGGCGAACCGCCGGTTCCTCGCCGATCCCATCCTCGACCCGATCCATTTCGGCTTCACCGCTTCGCTTCAGCGCTACGCCGAATTGCGGCGGCTTCTGCCGGACGCGCCCATCCTGATGGGCATCGGCAATCTGACCGAACTGACCGACGCCGACACGACGGGGATGACCGCCCTTCTGATGGGGATCGTCTCCGAGCTGCGCCTGAATGCCGTGCTGGCGGTCGAGGTCAGCCCGCATTGCCGGTCGGCGGTGCGCGAATGCGACCGCGCGCGGCGCGAATTCTATGCGGCGCGGGAGGCCGGCGCCTTGCCGCAGGGGTTTGGTGGGGGCCTGATGGCGTTGCGCGACCGCAAGCCGCATGCGGCCTCGGACGCGGACGTCCGGCGCCTCGCCGCCTCGGTTCGTGACGCCAATTACCGCATCGCGGTCACCGCGGAGGGGATTCACGCCTTCAACCGCGACGGCCACCATCTCGCCGCCGATCCGTTCGCGCTGTTTCCGCACCTCGAGGTCGAGGGCGATGCGGCGCACGCCTTCTATCTCGGCGTCGAGACGGCGCGCGCCGAGATCGCCCATCGCCTCGGCAAGCGCTATGCCCAGGACGAGGCCCTGGACTGGGGCGTGGCCGGGGGGCCGGCGCCCCCGGAACCCGACCGCCATCGGCTGGCATTCAAGGCCGCCGGCCCGACCCTGTCCCCCCGTCCCGGCCCGGACGCGGAGGACGAGGCATGATCCGCGAGGCGATCGTGACGACGCTCGGCCCCGACGGCGCACCGCACCTCGCCCCGATGGGCGCCACCGTGACCGAAACGGGCTATGTGCTGCAGCCCTTCCGACCGTCCCGGACCCTCGATCATCTCGCCGCGCAGCGCTGCGGCGTGATCAATTTCACCGACGATGCGCGGATTTTCGCCGGCTGCATCACCGGCCGCCGACGGGATTGGCCGACCGCTCCGGCGACGCGCATTCCCGGCGTGCGCCTCGCCGCCGCCTTGGCCCATGCCGAGGTCGAAGTCACCCATATGGACGACGACGCCGTGCGCCCGCGCTTCCTCTGCCGCGTGGTGCACCAGGCCAACCACGCCCCCTTCGCCGGGCTCAATCGCGCCGTGGCGGCGGTGATCGAGGCGGCGATCCTGGTCTCCCGCCTCGGGCTCCTGGACGCGGACCGGATCGCGCGCGAGATGGCGGCGCTGGAAATCCCGGTCGCCAAGACCGGCGGGCCGGCGGAGCGCGAGGCCTTCGACTGGCTGTGCCAGGCGGTGGCGGCGCACCGGACGGGGGGCGCCGCATGATCGCCGCCGGACCCCGGCCGGGGCTTCTCGCCAGCGTCGCGACGCCCGAGGAGATGGCGCTCGCCATCGCTGGCGGCGCCGACATCGTGGATTTGAAGGATCCGGCCGCCGGGGCGCTCGGCGCCTGGGAACTGGATGCCCTCGAGCGCGCGGTGAAGCACCGCGCCGGGGCCGCGCGGCCGTTGCTCAGCGCCACGGTCGGCGACCATCCCTGCACGGCCGACGCCCTGTCCCAAGCGGCGGAGGCGGTGGCGGCGACGGGCATTCCCCTTGTGAAAATCGGCTTCGCCACCAAGGGCTTGACATCGGCCGCGGTGGTCGCGGCGATCTCGGGGCTTGCCCCGCTCGCCCGGCGTGCGCGCCTCGTCGCCGTGCTGTTCGCCGACCAGGATCCCGATTTCGCCCTGCTCGGCCCGCTCACCGCCGCCGGTTTCCACGGCGCCATGCTCGACACGGCGGACAAAGCGGGCGGCGCCCTGCGCCATCATCTGGCGGACGCGCGGCTCGGCGCCTTCGTCGCCGAGGCGCGCGGGCGCGGGCTCCTCACTGGGCTCGCCGGGTCGCTTCGCACCACCGATATCGCCCCGCTCGCCGCGCTCGCGCCCGATTATCTCGGCTTCCGCGGCGCGCTGTGTTCCGGCGGCCGCATCGGGCGGATGGAGGCCGCCGCCCTCGCGGACGTGCGCGCGCGGCTCGACCGCGCGGCGCGCCTCCCTGACGCGGTCTGACCTTCAGGCCGAGACCGGCCGCAGGCCGCGGCAGGCGGCGATGCGGGCGAGAAGCGCGGCATCCACCGCCTCGATCGTCACGTCGCGCAGGTCGATGCCGCGATCCGGCGGCCGCACCTCGACCACGCCCGGATTGCGCGGTCCGGTCACTTCGAGCACCGTCGGCCCGAACAGGCCGACGCTCGGCACGCCGAGCGCGCCCGCCATGTGCAGCAGACCGGAATCGTTGCCGAGGAACAGGTCGGCACTCGCCAATTGGCAGGCGGCCGCGTCGAGCGGGGTCGCGGTGAAGTCGCGGATCGGCGCGGCGCCGGCGATCATCGCGGCCACCGCCTGTTCGCGCGGGCCGCCGAGGAGCCAGATGTCCCAGCCCCGCCGGGCGAAGCGCCGGGCGATCTCGGCAAAGCGCTCCGGCGGCCAGATCCGCCGGTCATTATAGGCGCCGGGTCCCAAAGCGAGGACCGGGCCGGCCGGCATGCCGCCGAGCGCCGCGCGGCGCCAGGCCTCGAGCACCGGCGGGGGGATCACCATTTCCGGCGGCAGCATCGCGCCGCAGGCGGCGAGGCGGCCGGAAAAGGCGAGCGCGCAGACCTTCTCGGTTTCGCCGTAGAGCCGCGCCTCGCCGGAACAGACCCGGTTGATCAGAACCGCCCGGCCTTCGCCGAACCAGCCGACGCGCTCGGGAATGCCGGCGAGAAAGGGCACCAGCGCCGCCTTCAGCGTCCGGCTGACGATATAAGCACGCCGATAGCCCTGCCGCCGCAGCCGCGCGGCGAGCCGCAGCTTCTGCGGCAGGCCGAAGCGTCCGTGCGGCGTATCGTCCACGAAGGCGCCCCGCAGATGCGGCACGAAGGGCACGAGGCGGTCGACCGGACTGCGGCACAGAAAGTCGATCTGCGCCCCCGGCTCCTGCAGCGCGATGTGCCGCGCGAGCGCGAAACAGCGAATATGGTCGCCGATGCCGCCGAAGCCGGCGATGAGAATTGGGGCCGATGTCACATTACGCTTCCAGCCCGACGTACCAGCCCCGCAACACCCACATACCCCAGCTCATGCCCCCGCGGAACCTGCCCGTCAAGGGCTCTCCGCGGCGGCGGCCTCGCCCTTCTGCTGGGTCTGCCGGCCGAGGGCTTCGAGGTCCTTTTCCATCTTCGCCTGACCGGCCGCGTCGAGCACCGGCGGACGGGACGGCGCCGCGGCGGGGATGAAGGTCGGATATTGCCCGGCCGGCGCCTGAGGAACCTCCGGCTCCTTGGGGCCGAACATGCCGAATATGCCCTCCCCCGCGCAGCCAGCGAGGAGCAGCGCACATCCCGCCGCGATCGCGAGGCGTACGATGCGTGTCGCGGAACCGCCCGCCATGGGGCTGCCCGCCACGGACTTGCCGGCTTCGCCCTGTCCTATTCCACCCATGAAAGCTCCGAACCCCGAACTCTGTCGACGCGGCGGGCTCCGCCCTCGCCTGCCGGCTTACGCCCCGTTACTATGCCCGAAGCCGGAAACGCGATACAGGCCCGACGCGGCGATTTCCGATCGGTCCTGAACCAAGGGAAGCCTCATGGCGACGAACAAGAAAATCATCGCGGATCCGCCTCCCCCGAAGCTCGACATGGATGCGTTCGCCCATAATCTCGCGCAATTGGTGGAAGAGGGCGGCAAGGCGCTGGCCGCCTATATCCGCCCCCGCGAGGAAGGCAAGAAGGACGATCTCGCCGACGACGTCGCCGATGCGGTGAAGACCATCGGGACCGTGGCGGAATACTGGCTGGCCGATCCCCAGCGCACCGTCGAGGCGCAGGCGCGGCTGATGACCGGCTATCTCGGCGTCTGGACCGCGGCGCTGCGGCGCATGTCGGGGGAGCCGGCCGAGCCGGTGGTCGCACCCGATCCGCGCGATGCCCGCTTCAAGGACGTGGAATGGTCCACGAACCCGTTCTTCGACGCCCTCAAGCAGACCTATCTCGTCACCAGCCAATGGGCCGACGCGATGGTGAAGGAAGCCGACACGCTCGACCCGCACGTCAAGCACAAGGCCGGGTTCCTGGTGCGGCAATTGACCAATGCCATCTCGCCCTCGAACTTCATCCTGACCAATCCCGAGCTCCTGCGCGAGACGGTCAATTCCTCGGGCGAGAACCTCGTGCGGGGCATGAAGAATCTCACCGAGGACCTGATCGAGGGGAAGGGCGACCTGCGCATCCGCCAGACCGACATGTCGGCCTTCGAGGTGGGGCGCAATCTCGCGACCACGCCGGGCAAGGTGATCTTCGAGACCGATTTGATGCAGCTCATCCAGTATGAGCCGTCGACCCCGTCGGTGAAGAAGGTGCCGGTTCTGATCGTGCCGCCCTGGATCAACAAATTCTATATTCTCGACCTGACCCCCGAAAAATCCTTCATCAAATGGCTGGTCGATCAGGGCCTGACCGTGTTCGTGGTGTCCTGGGTCAATCCGGACGCCCGCCTCGCCGCTAAGGGCTTCGACGATTATATGCGCGACGGCATCCTCGCGGCGCTCGACACCGTGCTGAAGGCGACGGGCGAGGAGCAGGCGCATACGGTCGGCTATTGCGTCGGCGGGACCCTTCTGGCCGTCACGCTCGCTTATCTCGCGGCGAAGAAGGACACCCGCGTCGCCAGCGCCACCTTCCTGACCACCCAGATCGACTTCACCCATGCCGGCGACCTGAAGGTGTTCGTCGACGAGGAGCAATTGGGCGTGCTCGAGCGCCGGATGAAGGAATTCGGCTATCTCGAGGGCCGCAAGATGGCGAGCGCCTTCAACATGCTGCGCTCGAACGATCTGATCTGGCCCTATGTGGTCAACAATTACATGAAGGGAAAGGCCCCCTTCCCCTTCGACCTGCTGTTCTGGAACGCGGATTCCACCCGCATGCCGGCAGCCAACCACTCATATTACCTGCGCAACTGCTATCTCGAGAACAATATCGCGCGCGGCAAGGCGGAGATCGGCGGCGAGCGCATCGACATGAGCAAGGTGACGATCCCGGTCTACGATCTCGCGACGCGCGAGGACCATATCGCCCCGGCCCGCTCGGCCTTCATCGGCGCGGGGCTCCTCGGCGGGCCTGTGCGCTATGTCCTGGCCGGGTCCGGCCACATTGCCGGCGTCGTCAACCCGCCCTCCAAGCAGAAATACCAGCATTGGACCGGCGGCGAGGCCAAAGGCGAGTTCGACGATTGGCTGAAGAGCGCGCAGGAACATCCGGGCTCCTGGTGGCCGGACTGGGTCGCCTGGTTCTCCGCGCTCCACCCGGAGGACGTGCCGGCCCGGCCGATCGGCGGCGGGCATTTCAACGCGATCGAGGACGCCCCGGGGCGCTACGTGCGCGAGCGCTCCTGAAACCGCCACGCAGCCCCTCGGCCCGGATCCGGTAAGGTCGGAGCGACCCTGGTCGGATCCGGCCCGGGACCAACGAGAGCGACCGCTTTGCCGATCGGTTCGCGACTCGGATCGATCGGAGCGTGCCCTCGGTCGCGCCCCTTCGTCGTCGCCGTGCCGATCGCGGTCCGCCGCAACGTTCCGCTCTATCCCGCATAGGCGCGCCGGATGGCGGCGAGGTCGATCTTCGTCATCCCCATCATCGCGCGCATGGCGCGTTCCGACTGCGCCGGCGTGCCGGAGACGATCATCTCCGGCACCTGCCAGGAATTGATCTGCCAGGTGAGGCCGAACCGGTCGGTCAGCCAGCCGCAATCGTGGCCCTCCCCGCCTTCGCCGAGCGTCGTCCACAGACGGTCGATCTCCGCCTGGGTTTCGCAATCGACGAACAGCGACACCGCACCGGTAAATTTGAAATGCGGGCCGCCATTGATCGCGCCGAAGGTCTGCCCGGCGAGTTCGAAGGCGATCGTCATGACCGAGCCCTCGGGACCCGGCCCCGCCTTTCCATACCGGCCCACCTTCAGGATCCGGGAGTCCGGAAAGGCGGCGACATAGAAATCGACCGCCTCCTCGGCATTGCCGTCGAACCAGAGAAACGGGGTGATCTTCTGCCGGATTTGCATGGCGGCCTCCTCGGTTGCGCAGCCCAAAGGACGCGCAGCCGGCCCCGCCGCCGACATCGGGTCTGCCGGATTTTAAAGCCGCGCCGATCCTGACCCGCGCGGGCACAGATCGGTTGACCGTTTCCGACAAATCGTCCCGCGCACCGCCCAATTGCGCCAGCACTTCTGGGGTCGGCGGAATTCTCAATTTTCGGATCGGCGGCCTGCAAACAGCAAAGTATTGTGAAATGTTGAGTCTTGATGCACGCCTTGACACCAAAATATAACGATCGTACCAAAATCCTGTTGCTCAGTTCAGTGAGGATTCAGCGCCATGTTGGAGGGGTCGGTACAGAGCGGCACGACCGCAGGACGCGACGGAACTGATCGAACCGAGGCCCCTGAGGTTGAAATCATCAGTTCCTCGACGTGCCCGTTCGCGCAACGGACCCGCATGGTATTGGCGACGAAAGGCATTGCATTCTCGCTCAAGGAAATCAGTCTCGACGACAAGCCTGACTGGTTTCTCAAATTGTCGCCTTACGGGAAAGTGCCGGTCCTGCGACATGGCGAGAAGGTGCTGTGGGAGTCGGCCGTCATCAACGAGTACCTTGATGAAGTATTTCCGGCTGTGCCGATGCTTCCGCAAGACCCCTTCCGTCGCGCCCTGGCCCGTATTTGGATCGACTTCGCGAATGTCCGTATGGTGCCGCACGTTTATAAATTTATGCTTCGGCAGGATCAGGAGGGGCAAGAGTTTCAGCGGGAGCGTTTAACCGCGGCCGTATTGTTTATGGAGCATTCGGGCTTGCGGGAGTTGTCGGGTGGACCATTCTGGATGGGCGACAGGCCTAACCTCGTGGACTTCACGTTCTTCCCGCACGTGCAGCGGTTCGTGGTCCTCAGTCACTACCGGTCATTCGTCATCCCTCCGGAATGCACCCGGCTTCTTGCGTGGATTGATGCCATGCACCAAACGCCCGCGGTGCAAGCCATGCGCCCGAGCAATGAAACCCTCATCAGAAATTGGAGCAAGTACGCGCACAATACCGGCACTGGCGTCACGGCGCGAGAGATGCGCGAGGCATAAGAATTGCCCGAAGCCTTTTTCCGACACCCGGCTCGCCTCTGCGAAGCGGCGATAGTCCACGTCATTTGTGGCGGCGCATCCTGGCCTCGTCGCCGATTGCCACGGTGCGCGCGACCTTGATCGGCCAGGTGGTCGCTTGGCCGGCTCTATCCTTCCGGCGGGCCTCGGCCGGCGCGTGAGCCGGTTTGGTCGGCTTGAGCGCCTCTGCTGCCATATCCAGAAGACACGCGCCCCCTCGCAGGCGGGCTCCCTCAGCGAACTCGATGCCGTCGGATTTCTCCCCCCGGGCACTGCCATGGCGTCCCGGGGGGCGAAACCTGGACCGGAGCCGGCCGATCGGCGCCGAAGCCCCGGGGCAGCGGCGCGAGATCGCCGTTCGCGTCCGCGCCGCCGCTCCGGCGACCCCGCTTCACCTCAGTCGAAAAGCTCCTGGAGGAAGGACTTCTTGCGCTTCTGATAAGGCTTGCCATGGCCTTGCTGGCCATATCCCTGCTGCCCATAGCCTTGCTGACCGTAGCCTTGCTGACCGTAGCCTTGCTGCCCATAAACCGGCTGGCTATGGCCTTGGCCGTGCTGGCCGTATCCGTGCGGGCGCGGAGGCTCCTGGCTGGGCGGCGGCACGAAGGGTGCGGCAGGCTGCGGCGGTGCGCCGTCGCGTTCGCTGCGGTCGATGATCTTGTCGAGTTCACCCCTGTCCAGCCAGACGCCCCGGCATTGCGGGCAATAATCGATCTCCACGCCCTGCCGCTCGCTCATCACCAAGGGAAGCTTGCACACGGGACACGGCATTCCGACAGCGGGATTGGACATTGCTTGCCTCCAGATGGCCGGACACACTCACCACCGGCGGAGCTTGACCTAAGGAGACGTCTTGGCCGTTTCAAGGCTGGCCGAAGGTGGCAAAATGCCGGTGAGATGTCGGAACCGGCACCCGCCCTGCGTCCTCGGGGAGGAAACCACAGGAGACCAAGATGCCCTATGTCGACGGATTTGTGCTTGCGGTGCCCAAGAGCCGGCTCGCCGATTACAAAGACTTGGCCCGCCGTGCCGGCACCGTCTGGAAGGATCACGGCGCGCTCAGCTATGTCGAATGTTTCGGCGACGACATTCCGCCCGGCAAGTTGACCTCCTTCCCGCTGGCGGTAAAGGCCGAGCCCGACGAGATCGTGGTGTTTTCCTGGATCACCTATGCCTCGCGTGCGGCGCGGGACGAGATCAATGCCAAGGTGATAGCGGACCCGCGGATGAAGTGCGACATGGAGAACATGCCCTTCGACGGCAAGCGCCTGATCTTCGGCGGGTTCGAGACGGTCGTCGAGATGTGACGCGCGGCGAAGCGGCGGGCGTCTTATGGCCCTGCCGCCTCGGTCTTTGGCGTGACCGGCGGCGTGGCGGAGACGCCGGCCGCGCGGTTGACGAGGAACGTCACGCCCCAGAGGGCGACCCCGATTGCGATCAGCACGCCCGCCACCCGATACTGAACCGGATCGCGCCCGGTCCAGGGCCCGGCGAGGAATGCGCAGGTCAGAGCGCCGAGGATGGGCAGCACGGTCGGCGTGCGGAAATGCCTGTGCCCGACCTTGTCCTTGCGCAGGACGAGAACGGCCACATTGACCACGGCGAAGACACAGAGCAGCAGCAGCGCCGTGGTCCCGCCCAGAGCCGGCACCTCGCCGACGAAGGTGATCAGCGCGAAGGCCAGGAGCGTCGTGAAACCGATCGCAACATAAGGCGTGCGCCGCCCCCGATGCACCTTGCCGAGCAGCGGCGGGAGGACGTGCTCCCGGCTCATGCCATAGACGAGCCGGCTCGCCATCAACATGTTGATCAGCGCGGAATTGGCGACCGCGAACATGGTGATGAAGCCGAAAATCCAGAGCGGGAAGCCCGGCGCCCCGGCTTCGACCACTTTCAAAAGCGGCGTCTCGCCTTCGCCGAGTTCCGCCACCGGAACCAGCGTGACGGCGGAAACCGCGACGAGCACGTAGATCAGCCCCGTGATGGCGAGCCCGGCGAGCAGAACTCTGGGAAAATCCCGGATCGGGTGGGTGCATTCCTCGGCCATGTTGACCGAATCCTCGAACCCGACCATCGCGAAGAAAGCGAGCGTGGTGGCCGCGATCACCGGCCAGAAGATGCCGGCCTCGCCGCTCGGGAACTCGACCGCGCGCGACACGTCGCCCTGCCCGGCGCCGATCGCCCACAGGCCGATGAAGATGATGATCAGCAGCCCGCTCAATTCCACCATGGTGAGCACGACGTTCGCCTTCACGCTCTCGCCGACGCCGCGCAGATTGATGGCCGCGATGCCGGCCATGAAGAGCAGGCTGATCGCGGTGATCCAGACCGTTCCGGAAAGGCCCAGTCCGAAGGCGGTGGAGAGGTTGGCCGCGAAGGCGCGCGCGGCGGTCGAGGCCGAGGTGATGCCCGAGCACATCACCGCGAAGGCGACGATGAACGTGACGAAATGGATGCCGAACGCCTTGTGCGTGTAGAGCGCCGCGCCGGCCGCGCGGGGATATTTCGTCACCAGTTCGAGATAGGAGAAGGCGGTGAGGAGGGCGACCGCGAACGCCACCAGAAAGGGCAGCCAGACCGCACCGCCGACCTGCTTCGCCACCTGCCCCGTCAGGGCATAGATGCCGGTGCCGAGAATGTCGCCGACGATGAAGAGGAGGAGGAGCCAGGGGCCCATCACCCGCTTCAGGCTCGGCGCGGCGGCGCGATCCCCGTCCCGCGCCGCCAGGGGTCCGTCCGCCGTCGCCTCGCTCATGGACCGCTCCTCTCGACCGGGAAGGCGACACGCTGGCGTCGTCCCGTCGCAAGGCTCAACAGCGTGAGCGGCGCCGCGGTTCCGCGCTGGGCGGCCGGCGGCGCGAGGACAGGGCGGGGTGCCCGCGCTGCGCGCCGGTCCGCCGCCGCGGCGTGATCCGGCCGGCTAAACCTTTGCTTCGGCACCACGTTTTTCGAGGGCGGGCAGGCTTCGGCGGCCCTGCGGGTTGCCTCGCCCGACAAATTCCGTCACATGTCGAACCGGTACAGACCCGCCTCCTCCCAGCCTCGAAGGCTCGATCCCCGTGTCTTCCGATCCCGCACCATCCGAACCCGCCCCGCCCCGACACGCCGCCGCGCCGCGATCGCGGCGGGTCTGGATCGTGCTCGGGGCATTCGTGGCGCTGATCCTGCTGTATTTCGGCGTCACCTGGTTCGTCTCCTATACCGAGGACGCCTATGTGCGGTCCGATTTCGTGGCCATCGCGCCCGAAGTGGCCGGCGTGGTGCAGCAGGTCGACGTGCTGAACGACCAGGCGGTGAAGGTCGGCGACCGGCTGGCGACGATCGACCCGACGCCGTTCGCGCTCGACGTGACGCTGAAGACCCGCGAAGTGGAGAATGCGCGCGCCCGGGTGCGGGTGGCGCAGGAGGGCGCCGCCGAATTCGCCGACGAGATCGACAACGCGCAGGCCGGCCTCACGCTGATCGAGCGCGAATACCAGCGCATCCTCGACCTCTATCAGAGCCAGGACGTCTCGCAGGTGACGATGGACGAGCTGACCGACAAGCGCCAGCAGGCCCTCGACGCGCTGTCCGCGGCCCGCACCAAGGCGCAGGTCAACGCGGCGGAGGTCGCCACCGCCGTGACGCAGGTCGAGATCGCCCAGGCCGAGCTCGCCATCGCGACCTATGCCCTCTCGCGCACCACGCTCACCGCCCCGGTCGCGGGCTACATCACCAATCTGTCGCTCCGGCCCGGCGCCTATGCCAGCGTGGGCGTGCCGCTGCTCGGCATGGTGGACGAAAGCCAATGGCGCATCGTCGCCAATTTCAAGGAATATGTCGCCGCGCGCCTCACGCCCGGCATGCGCGCCTGGGTGTGGCTCGACAGCCATCCCGGGCGGTTTTATCCGGCGCGGATCACCGGCGTCGGGCGCGGCATTTCCCGCGTCCAGGGATCCGACGGCCTCCTGCCTTATGTCGCGCCGACCACCGACTGGATCCGGCTCGCACGCCGCCTTCCGGTGACCATGGTGCTCGACCCCCGCCCGCCGGACCTGCGCCTGTTCATGGGCGCGGACGCGCGGGTCCTAGTCTTCCCCTGAGCCGGACATGGCGGATGCCCGGGCGCCCCTGACCCACCGTCTCGCCGCCGGGCTGCGGCGGGAATTCGGCGTCATATCCTTTTCCGGCGCGACGGCGAGCCTCGCCTTCCGCACCGCCATCGCCGTGGTGCTCGCGGTCCTGGCCGCTCTGTGGCTGCATCTCGACAATCCCTATTGGGCGGGCATCACCGCGCTCGGCATCATCCAGCAGGATCTCGCCGCCTCGCTCGCCCGCTCGATCGACCGCTGCCTCGGCACCCTCGCCGGCGCGGTCATCGGCTATCTCGGCGCCCATTTCGTCGCCGACCACCTGATGTTCCAGCTGATCTGCGCCGGCGCCACCATATTCGGGATCTATGGCCAGGAGCGCTCGAAACACGGCTATGCCGCTCTGCTGATGGCGGGAACCGTCATTCTCGTCATGTTCGGCGCGATGGAGACGCCCGACGCGACCCTGCATGTCGCGGTCTATCGCGCCCTGGAAATCATGGTCGGCGTCGCCGTCGCCTGCCTCGTGGATTATGTCTTCGGCCCGACCGGTCCCGCGCTTCCCGCGGCCCGCAAGCCGGGGTTCTTCACCCGTCCGATCGATCGCGGCCTCCTCGTCACGGCGGTCACCGGCGGGATCGCCACCGCGCTCATTCCGGTGATCTGGGAAGGGCTCCAGCTTCCCGGGCTCGGCCAGACCCCGATCACCGCCTTCGTCATCATGATCGGGATGCGGCGGGAGCCGGCCTGGACCGCGCTGAACCGTCTCGCCGGCTGCATTGTGGGCGGGGGATTCGGGCTTCTGTGCATGCGCTTCATCGGCGACGATCCCGTCGCCTGGATCGCCTGCCTGTTCGCCGGCCTCTATGTCGTGGCGCATGTGAAGCACGGCAAAGGCGACGCCGCCTATGTCGGGTACCAGGCGGGAATCGCCTTGATCATGGCGATGGTGCAGGGCTTCGCCCCCTCGCCCGACATCCTGCCCGCGATCAACCGTCTGGCCGGAATCATGGGCGGGATTACCGTCGTCCTGGTGTCCCAGCCGCTGATTGCCCCGCTGGTCGCCCGTGGTCTCGCCTATCTGCTGGACTGGGATCGCCTCCCCTCAAATACAGGAGATCGATAGGCCGCCGGATTTCGACGCCTTGAGCTTAAGCATTGAATAATATTGGCCATTATCTCTTTAGGCAGTACAACATCCGCTCGATGCGTCGTGCGAACATCGCGACCTGACTTGGCGTGTGGACGCATTTACCGAAACGGTCGCACCCTTCCGAGGGGCTGAGAGGGACTGGCGTCGCCAGCACAATCTGTGGGTCCGATCGACTTCGAAGCGCTGTTCAGCGCCTCGCCCAATCCCTATGTGCTCCTTGACCCGTCGCTCGCGATCGTGACGATGAACCCCGCCTATCTCCGGGTGACCGGTCGGTCGGGCGCGGAATTGGTGGGCTGCGGCCTGTTCGAGGCCTTTCCGAGTGATCCGGCCTCCGTCGAACACCGGCAGCTGCGCCACTCTTTCGAACGCGTGCTGCGCGACCGCGTGGCGGACCATCTGCCGCTGATCCGCTATGCGATCCCCCTGCCGAACGGGAGGGGCTACGAAGAACGCTATTGGAGCGCGACCCACACCCCCCTGTTCGCCGTCGACGGGTCCCTCGCCTTCATCCTCCAGCACACGGTGGACGTCACCGAATTGCACCGGCTGCGCCGGATCGCCGAGAGCGCCGGCCGCGAGCCCACGGGCTCGGCTTTGATCGAAACCGACGTGCTGCGCCGTGCGGAGGAAGTCCAGCAGGTCAACCAGGCCCTCGAAACCGAACGGCTGAAGCTCGCCGCCCTGTTCGAGCAGGTGCCAGGATTCATGGCGGTCCTGCGCGGCACGGATCATGTCTTCGAACTCGCCAATGCTGCGTATCGCCGGTTGATCGGCGAGCGGGAAGTGCTGGGCCTCAAGGTAAGGGACGCGCTGCCCGAGGTCGTCGGCCAGGGGTTCGTGGCGCTTCTGGATCGCGTGTATGCCAGCGGTCAGCCCTTCGTCGGCAAGCATGTGCGGGTGGAGCTCGTGGCCGAGCCCGGCATGCCTGCCGCGACTCGGTATCTCGATTTCATCTATCAGCCGATCCGCGGAGAAGACGGCGCGACGTCCGGCATTCTGGTCCAGGGCCACGACGTCACCGAGCAGAAGGCGGCGGAAGATGCCCTGCGCGAGAGCGAAGAGCGCTTCCGCCTGGTCGCCGAAAGCGCCCCGGTCATGCTGTGGATGGGCGACACCACCGGCAAGTGCGTCTATCTCAACCGCACGCTGCGCGACTTCTGGGGCGTGCGGGAGGACGAGGTTTCGAGCTTCGATTGGTCGACCACCTTGCATCCGGAGGATCTCCAGCTCCTCCATGCGCCTTATGCGCACGCGATGGAGACGCGCACCGGCTTTTCCGTCGAGGCGCGCTACCGGCGCGCCGATGGAACCCACCGGCTCGTTCACACCGATTCCCGGCCGCGCTTCGGCGCCGACGGCAGCTTTCTCGGGATGATCGGCGTGAATGTCGACGTCACCGACCTGCGCGCCGCCGAGGAGGGGTTGCGCACCGAGACGCATCACCTTGAAATCCTCAACCGGACCGGGGTCGAGATCGCGGCCGAACTCAATATCGAGGCGGTGGTCCAGAAGGTGGTCGATGCCTGCGTCGAGCTGACGGGCGCCTCTTTCGGGGCCTTTTTCTACAATGTCGTCAATGCGAATGGGGAAAGCTATCGGCTCTACACGCTGAGCGGCGCCCCCCGTGCCGCGTTCGAAGCCTTTCCCATGCCGCGCGCCACCGCCTTGTTTCAGCCGACCTTCAAGGGCGAAGGCACGGTGCGTTCCGACGACATCGCCCAGGACCCTCGTTATGGCGCCGCCGCGCCCTATTTCGGGATGCCGCCGGGTCATCTGCCGGTGCGCAGCTATATGGCGGTGCCGGTCACGTCGCGCGCCGGCGAAGTGCTGGGCGGCTTGCTGTTCGGCCATCCCGAAACGGCGCGCTTCAAGGACGAACACGAGGATTTGGTCACCGGCATTGCCGGACAGGCCGCGACGGCGATCGACAATGCCCGCCTGTTCCAGGCGGTCGAACGCGAGCTGGCCGAGCGCAAGCGGGCGGAAGCCGCCCTCCAGGCGCTCAATCAGACGCTGGAGCAGCGCGTCGTCGAGGAGGTAAAACACCGGTCGCGGGCCGAAGACGCCCTGCGCCAGGCCCAGAAGATGGAAGCGGTCGGCCAATTGACCGGCGGCATCGCCCACGACTTCAACAATCTGCTCCAAGGCATCATCGGCTCGCTGAACATCATGCAGCAGCGCATCCGCCAGGGCCGGATTTCGGACCTGGAGCGCTGGACCGTCGGCGCGATGACCTCGGCGCAGCGCGCGGCCTCGCTGACGCACCGCCTCCTCGCCTTCGCCCGGCGCCAGCCGCTCGATCCGAAGCCGGTCAACGTCAATCCGCTCGTGGCCTCGATGGAGGATCTGGTGCGGCGGACCATCGGCGAACACATCCAGCTC
Source organism: Aquabacter spiritensis (assembly GCF_004346185.1). Taxonomy (GTDB): domain Bacteria; phylum Pseudomonadota; class Alphaproteobacteria; order Rhizobiales; family Xanthobacteraceae; genus Aquabacter; species Aquabacter spiritensis. The sequence goes on from NZ_SMAI01000012.1 coordinate 51,322, forward strand.
GAACTGGTTCTCGCGGCCGGGGTCTGGACCACGTTGTGCGATCCGAACCAGCTGGAAAGCGCGGTTCTCAATCTCGCGATCAATGCCCGCGACGCCATGCCGGACGGCGGCCGCCTCACCATCGAGACCTGCAATACCCATGTCGATTCCATCCTCGCCAAGGAGCGGGGCATGTCGGCGGGCCAATATGTGTGCATCTGCGTCACCGACACCGGCGTCGGCATGACGCCCGAAGTGCTGGAGCGAGCGTTCGACCCCTTCTTCACCACGAAGCCGATCGGCCAGGGCACCGGCCTCGGCCTCTCGATGATCTACGGCTTCGCGCGCCAGTCCGAAGGTTTCTCGAAAATCTATAGCGAGGTCGGCAAGGGCACGACGGTGAAGCTCTATTTGCCGCGCCATTGGAGCGCTGCCGAAAGCGAAGCCAGCGCGGTTCCCGAGCCGAATCCCGACCATGACGGCGCCGGCCAGACGATCATGGTGGTCGAGGACGAGACCGTGGTGCGCGGTCTGATCCTCGAAGTCCTGCGCGATCTCGGCTACCGCACGATCGAGGCGGCCGACGGGCCGGCGGCGTTGGAGCTTCTGAGAGCCGGCCACACGATCGATCTCCTGGTCACCGATATCGGCCTGCCGGGGGTGAATGGCCGCCAGGTGGCCGATGCGGCGCGGATCGGTCGTCCCGATCTGAAGGTCCTGTTCATGACGGGCTATGCCGAGAATGCCGCCATCGCCAACGGCTTCCTCGAACCCGGCATGGCGATGATCACCAAGCCCTTCGCGATGGAAACGCTGGCCAGCCGGGTCCGGGACATGATGGGCGAGCCGGACGGCGAGGCCTGAGAGCCCGTTTGGAAATTCGTGGGTTGCGTCCTTCCCCATCCCTCTCCCGCTTGCGGGGGAGGGATGGGAGGGGGCAAGCGAGGCTGGGCAAAGCGCGCGGGCCTGCGATCGTTGGGCATTTTCCAAACGGGCTCTGAGCGGAAGGCTTTAAAACTTCGCTGCCCTGGGCCGCCGTGGTGCTTGTAGACCACGGCGCCCATGGGCCGGGCCCGAATGCACGGCGCGGGCCTTGGGGCGCTCGGCCGGAGCCTTTTTCCATGCGTTGCGAAAAATCCTGACGGGTCGAGCGGAATACGCGCCTGGGCCGTCATGGTCTCCTATGCCGCCGCACCGGAGCACCCTAGAGTACCCCGTCGCCTTCCCTCCTCCGGCGGATTCTCCCATGAACCTTCTTGTCTGTCTGGCCGCTTTGGCCTTCCTGATGTTCGTGGCCTATCGCGGCTTCAGCGTCATTCTGTTCGCACCCGTCGCCGCGCTCGGCGCCGTGCTTCTCACCGATCCGGCGGCTGTGCCCGTGATCTATTCCGGCCTCTTCATGGACAAGATGGTCGGCTTCATTAAGCTTTATTTCCCGCTCTTCCTGCTCGGCGCCGTGTTCGGCAAGGTGATCGAGCTGTCGGGTTTTTCCCGCTCGATCGTCTCCGCCATCATCGGCATCCTCGGCGCCGGCCAGGCTATGCTCGCCGTCGTTCTGGTCGGGGCGGTGCTCACCTATGGCGGCGTCTCGCTCTTCGTGGTCGTCTTCGCCGTCTATCCGTTCGGCGCGGAACTGTTCCGGCAGGTGGGGATCCCGAAGCGGCTTCTCCCGGCGGCCATCGCGCTCGGCGCCTTCTCCTTCACCATGGACACCCTGCCCGGCACGCCGCAGATCCAGAACATCATCCCGACCACCTTCTTCCACACGACCGCTTATGCCGCGCCGATCCTCGGCTTCGTCGGCACCGCCTTCATCCTGGGGGTCGGGCTCTTCTATCTCGACCTGCGCCGCCGGCAGGCGGTCAAGGCCGGCGAAGGCTATGGCGCGGGGCATGCCAACGAGCCGGCGCCGCGCGCCGACGAACGTCTGGTCAATCCCTGGATCGCGATCTCGCCACTGGTCGTCGTCGGCATCGCCAATCTGGTAATCGGCCGCGTGATTCCGCTTGCCTATGGCGAAACGGCCAGCGCCACCCTGACGCCAGGCGACCACGAAGTCAGCCTCGCGGTGAATTCGGTGGTCGCCATCTGGTCGGTCGCCGGCGCACTCCTGCTCGGCATCCTCACCGTCTTCCTCTTCGCCTTCCGGCGGGTGGCGGGACAATTCGCGGAGGGCTCGAAAACGGCGGTCGCGGGGGCGCTGCTCGCCGGGCTCAACACCGCCTCGGAATACGGCTTCGGCGCGGTGATCGCCGCGCTGCCCGGCTTCCTGGCGATCAAGAACGCGCTCGCCGCCATCCCCAACCCGCTGGTGAACGAGGCGATTTCGATCACCGCTTTGGCGGGCATCACCGGCTCGGCCTCGGGCGGCCTGTCGATCGCGCTCGCCGCCATGTCGCAGCAATTCATCAGTGCCGCCAATGCCGCCGGCATCCCCATGGAGGTGATGCACCGCATCGCCTCCATGGCCTCGGGCGGCATGGACACCCTGCCCCACAACGGCGCGGTCATCACCTTGCTCGCGGTCTGCGGGCTGACCCACCGGCAATCCTACGGCGACGTCTTCGCCATCACTTTGGTGAAGACCGCCGCAGTCTTCTTCGTGATCGGCTTCTATTACCTGACCGGCCTCTATTGAGGCGCGGCCTCCGGCTCGACATAGCGCGGAAACACGCCGATCGGCGTCGGCAGGCGTGTGCCCGGCGCAAGCCGGGCAACGGGGCCGAGCTGTGCGAAGTCGCGCGCCTCGCCCGGCACCGCCAGGAGGTCCAGCAGCTTGGCGGCGCTCCCCGGCATGACCGGCTGGACGAGGATCGCGATCTGGCGGATCACCTCGGCCGTAACCCACAGGACGGTGCCCATCTTCTCCGGATCGCTCTTGCGTAGGGCCCAGGGCGCGGCGGCGGCGAAATAGCGGTTGGCGTCCGCCACCACGGCCCAGACCGCCGCGAGATACAGGTGGATCGCCTGCGCCTCCATCGCCGCGCGGGCCTTTTCCAGCATGCCGTCGGCGAGCGCCAGCATGGCCTCGTCCTCCGGCGAAAGGGTTCCCGGGACCGGCAGCACGCCGTCGAGATTTTTGCCGACCATGGACAGCGAGCGCTGGGCGAGATTGCCGAGATCGTTGGCGAGGTCGGCATTCATCCGCGCGACGATCGCATCGTGGCTGTAGGAGCCGTCCTGGCCGAACGCGACCTCGCGCAGGAAGAAATAGCGCACCGGGTCGACGCCGTAGGTCTCGACGAGGCCGAACGGGTCGACCACGTTGCCGACCGATTTCGACATCTTCTCCCCGCGATTGAACAGGAAGCCGTGGCCGAACACCCGGCGCGGCGCATCGAGGCCGGCGGACCACAGGAAGGCCGGCCAATAGACCGCGTGGAAGCGGATGATGTCCTTGCCGATGACGTGCAGATCGGCCGGCCAATGGCTGCGGAACAGCTCCGCCTGCGTGTCGGGATAACCGAGCGCGGTGATGTAATTGGTCAGCGCGTCCACCCACACATACATGATGTGCTTCGGATCGCCGGGCACCGGGATTCCCCAGTCGAAGGTGGTGCGCGAGATCGACAGATCCTGAAGGCCGCCGGCGACGAAGCTCACCACCTCGTTACGGCGGGCCTCGGGCATAATGAAGCCGGGATTAGCGTCGTAATAGTCGAGCAATCGCTGTTGATAGGCCCCTAGTCGGAAGAAATAACTCTCTTCTTCGACCCATTCGACGGGGGTTCCCTGCGGCCCGAGCCGCACGCCGTCGCCAGTGAGCACGGTTTCGGATTCGGCGTAATAGGCCTCGTCCCGCACCGAATACCAGCCCGAATAGACCGATTTGTAGATATCTCCGTTCGCCGCCATCCGCTCCCAGATCGCCTGCGCCGACCGCCGGTGCCGCGCCTCCGTCGTCCGGATAAAATCGTCATTCGAAAGCCCAAACGCCGGCCCCATGGCGGCAAAGCGCGGGACGTTGCGGGCCAACAGGTCGGCCGGGGTCAGGCCGGCTTTCTGCGCGGTCTGCAGCATCTTGATGCCGTGTTCGTCGGTGCCCGTCAGGAAGCGAACATCGAAGCCGTCCAGGCGCTTGAAGCGGGCGATGCAATCGGTCGCGATGGCCTCATAGGCATGGCCCATATGCGGCACGCCGTTGGGATAGGCGATGGCGGTGGTGATGTAGAAGGGCGGCTTCGGCGACATGAGGCCCGGTCCGGGTTCGTCGCGCCCATCCGGGCGCGGGCGCCCGCCGGTCCCCGCTCAGGCGCGCGAGGCTTCGGCGAGCTCGGTGAAGATGCGAAACACGAGCGCCTTCCGGTCGAGATTGAAGCTGTCCGCCTCGGCCGCGGCGCGCCGGACCTTCTCCCACACCTCGCCAAGCCGGACAAGGCGGCGCCGTTCGAACCGCCCCTCCGTGGCCGCGCCCGCGATCCAGTCGCTGACCGCTTCCACGAACAGATCGAGCCCGTCGCCGCGGTCGCCCTGGAGCCGGGCGCCGAGCGCATGCATCTCCTCCCCTTTGACCTGCGGGAGTTGGTCGAGCATGCGCAGCGCCGCCGCCCGGACTTCCAGGCCGGAGCCGCGGGCGAGGACGAGAGCACGCCGGACGCTGCCCCCGCTCGCCGCCGCGGCCGCCGGCAAAGAGGCCTCGTCGAGATCCTCGACCTCCACACGCAGATCATCGAGGGCCGCGAGAACCGAACCGCTCTCCAGCGGCCGCAGCCGGACCATCCGCGCGCGCGAGCGAATCGTCGGAAGCACCCGCCCCGGCGCGTGGCAGACCAGAAGGAACAGCGCGCGCGGCGGCGGCTCCTCGAGCGTCTTGAGCAGCGCATTGGCGCCGAAGGCATTGAGGTCGTCCACCGCATCGACGATGCACACCCGCCAGCCGCCGGAGGCGGCGGTGGTGCCGAAGAAGGGCCGCACCCGCCGCACCATCTCCGCCGGAATGAGGGTGGGAATGCGCTCCTCGCCGACTTCCGGCACCCGGCGGAGAACCAACAGATCGGGGTGGGTCAGCGCCGCGACCTGCCGGGCCACGGGATGGCCTTCGGAAATGTCGAACCCGTGCTGCCCTTCCGGCAGAACCCCTCCGGCCAGCACGAAGCGCGCGATCCGATAGGCCAGCGTCGCCTTGCCGATGCCTTCGGGACCGCTGAGCAGGAGCGCGTGGGGGAAGCGCCCGCCCCGCCATTCGCCGATCAGGTCGGCCTCGATCTCGGCATGGCCGATCAGACGGGACCGGGTCCGCGGGTGCGGCGCGCCGGGAAGGATGTCGCCCTCGCTCATCGTGCGCCCGCCGGCGACAGTGCGGCGCCGAGCCGCCCCTCGACCTCGTCCCAGACCCGTTCCGCCACCGTTTCCGCCTCGCCGCTCGCGTCGATCACCTTACAGCGGACCGGATCCGTCTGCGCGATCGCGAGGAACGCCTCACGAACGGCGGTGTGGAAGGCGATCCCCTCGCGTTCGAACCGGTCTGCTACGGCGCCGCGGCCGCGCACGGCGGCGCGCGCCAGCCCGACCTCGGGCGGCAAATCGAGGATCAGCGTCAAATCGGGCACGGCAGCAGAGGCGACGACCCGTTCCAGCGCCCGAAGCAGCCGAATATCGACCTTACCCACCGCGCCCTGATAGACCCGCGTGGAATCGACGAAGCGATCGCAGATCACCCAATGTCCGGTAGCGAGGGCCGGCAGAATGAGCTGGTCGACGTGATCCCCCCGAGCGGCGGCGAAAAGCAGGGCTTCGACGTCGGTTCCGAAGGGCTCGGCGGCGCCGCTGAGGAGGATCTGGCGAACCAGTTCGGCACCTTCAGATCCACCCGGTTCCCGGGTCCGGACCACATCAAGGCCACGCCTCGACAGCGCTTCGGCCAAGAGCCGCGCCTGGGTGGACTTGCCGCTGCCTTCTCCGCCCTCGAGGGTGATGAAGCGGCCGCGCGGCGGCGTCATTTCCCGATCTTGGCGAGAAGTTTCTGCCCGAGGTCGCGCGCCGTGTCACCGACCATCACGCCCGCACCGTCCACCGCGCGCTGCCAGAGCGAGCCCACCGGCACGTCTTCGGCTGTGAACAGCGGCACTTCCAGCACCTTGAGAGGGCCACGCGAGATTTCGAGCTGGGCAACTTCCGCGCCCTTCGTTACCGGAGCGTGCAGTGGTCCGGTATAGGTGACCTTCGCGACCAGCTTGTCCTGGCTGTTGCGCGGCATGAGAAGCATCACTGGCCCGCGCGCCACAAGACCGACCGAACCCGCCGCGCCGCCGAACACCCCGGCCCGGCCGATTTCAGCGTCTGCGGCGAACAATTGGCGGTGCTCGAACGAATGGAACCCCCATTCGAGCAGGCGTTTCGCCTCCTCGAGGCGTTCCTTCTCGGATTTCGCGCCCATGATCGCGACGATCAGGCGCTGATTGTTCTGCACGGCCGAACCGACCAAATGGTAGCCGGCATCGCGAACCCAAGCCACCTGGAGCCCGTCGGCGCCGACGCCCGCATTGAGCAGAGGATTGCGGTTGCGCTGCTTGACCTTGCTCCATTCGATATCGGGAACCGAGAACATCGAATAAAGGCCAGGATAGGTGCGGATCAGATAGCGCGAGATCTGGGCCATGTCGCGCGCGTTGGACCGCTGGCCGGGATCCGTGAAGCCCGTGGAATTGCGGAACTCTGAGCCGGTGAGGCTCAATTCCTGCGCCTTGGCGTTCATCCGCGCCGAAAACTCGCCTTCGGTCCCGGCGACGCCTTCCGCGAGCGTAATCGCTGCATCATTGCCCGAGACGGTGAGCATGCCGACGACCAGATCGCCAACGGTGATGCTGGCCTTCACCGGGGCGAACATCGCCGCACCGCCCGAGGGACCGCCGCCGCGCCGCCAGGCATTTTCGCTCACCGTGAACACCGTGTCGGGGCTGATCTTGCCGGAACGGATGTCGTCGAACACCACCAAGGCGGTCATGATCTTGACGATGCCGCCGGGCTGATACTGGCGCTCCGAGTCCTTCTCGAACAGAATCGCCCCGGTGGTGAAGTCAACCAGGATCGCACTCGAAACCGCTGTCTGGAAAGCGCTCTGAGCCCGCGCCCCAGCCAGCAGCAACGGGAAAACAAGCAGAGCCAGGGCGAAGGCGCACGCCCTCACCCGAAAGCGGGACAAGAGCGCGTTAGCGGCCCGTGCCATAAGCCGGCACGCCCGCATAGCCGAGCCCGGAGGCCGGGGCCGGCCCCACGGCCCATCCCGATGCGACCACCGTCGATCGCGGCTGAGCCGGCTCGGCGGGGTGGAACGCGTGCTGGACCGGGGCGGAAACGGTCCGGACCTGCTCGCGGGAAACCGCCGCTTGAACCACTTCCTGATCGAGTTCGTGGCCGAGATCGTACGGGCGTTGCGACGGCATGGGCACGTCCGACGACACCGCGGCCACGGCCGGCCGGGCCAAAGAGGGGATGAACGGCGTGGCGGACGCGACCATCACCGCGGAGTTCGACGGAGCTTCGGCCGGACCGTCGTCGCGCAGGGTCGCCATCAGCTTGCGGTCGTCGGATCCTTCGAGCGGTGCGCGACCGACATATTCCACTTTCACCCGCGCCACGCCATGGGCTTGAAACCCGAGCAAGTCGGCGGTGCGATGGGAGACATCGATAATACGGTTCGGGTGATACGGCCCGCGGTCGTTGACCCGCACGATAATCGACTTGTTGTTCTTGGTATTGGTGACGCGCACATAGCTCGGCATGGGAAGCGTTGGATGCGCGGCGGAAATCGACGTGCGGTCGAACACTTCGCCATTCGCCGTCAGGCGGCCGTGAAACTCGTCGCCGTACCAAGAGGCGATCCCGATCGCCTTATAATTGGGATTCTCCGCCGGATAATAGGTGCGTCCGGCGATCACATAGGGCTTGCCGACGCGGTAGGCGCCGGTCCCTTTGGGGATCGGCTCGCCGTCCGCCACCACACGCGGGCTTGCGGACACGCCGTATTTCGGATCGACCGTGCTGGAGAATTTGTTCGCGCCGCTGCAGCCCGCGAGGACCACACATACGATGCCCACACCGAGGACGCCGCGCCATGCGGGCTTCTCGGATGCGTTCTGAGGCTCGCGCGTCATATCCGTCCCGTCTTGGAGCCATTCCGTCACCGGAATCGCTGTCCGCCCACGCACCGTCCACCTATGGCATGACGGCGACCGAATGGACAGATGAGTGGCGGACAAGGCGGCGAAAATGCGGCAAGCTTATGACTATGGTAAACGGTGTATGCCTGCCCCAGCGTCCGCCTCGCTCAGGAGCGCACCATCAAGCCCCTGCGACGCCGTGCGAAATCGGCCGAACGCCGGGACGGCCCGGGAAGCGCGGCTGCCGCGCCGCCCGTGACCTTGCCGCTTGCGATCGCCATGTTTTGCTCTCGGTCCGCCATGGTCTCCGCCCGAAATCGCCTGTCCCGCCTCACGTCGCCGGCCGGACGCGTGCAAGCCCCACCCAACCCAATCGACGGCGCGCTTGGCTTGCGCTAAGACGCTCGCCCGTGCGGTTTGCGGACCCTGAAACCACGGGTCCGCATCGCCTGCCGCAGTTCCCCGGAGCGCGCGGATCGCAGGAAGGGTGGCCGAGTGGTTTAAGGCAGCGGTCTTGAAAACCGCCGTGGGTGCAAGCCCACCGTGGGTTCGAATCCCACCCCTTCCGCCATTTCAGTCCCTGAGTGGGCACTGCGTTTACGCCATCACCTGATACCAGCGTCTGAAGCAGCCGGGATTTTGATCCCATGATCCGAACCTCGCCCTCGGCAACCTCGACGCGCTGGGCGAGCGCGCGGAGGTGGTCGCGGCGATAGCCCCCGCCTTCTATGCGGATACGCTGACGTGCAGCTTCGGCGAATTTGCTCAGCATCTCCGGCGTAACGGCCTTGCTTCCGGCGTTCTGGAGCGTGGCCTGGGCGCGTTGGGCGTCAGCCTTGGCCTGATCGCGTATGGCTTTCAGGCCGTCGATACGGTCCTTCAGCGCCGGGTCGTCCAGATCGGCGACGCCGGCCTCTATGGCGTCATAAAGCCGCCTGAGGCGGGCTTCAGACTCGGCTGCACGCCTGTTCAGCTCGGCAATATGCTCGCGCTGGCGCTCGGATCGCTCCTGCCGCCGGTCGAGCACTGTGGCGAGAATCGTTTCCAGCCGCTCCGGCTGGAGCAGGCGTTCCTCCAGATGACTGGCGACAAGATCGTCCAGCTTTTCCATCGGCACCGCCATGCCGGTGCAGGCGGTCGGCCCCTGCCGCGCCTTCCTGGAGCAGGCGTAGTAACGGTAGCGTCCGCCCTTGCCGGTGCGGATGGTCATGGCGCCGCCGCACTCGGCACAATGTATCAGGCCGGTGAGCATGGTCGGGCCGCTGATCACGGCGGATGGTGTCACCCTGGGATGTCGCGCCTTGAAGAGCATCTGCACGGTGTCGAACGTGTCCCGACTGATGATCGGCGGCACCGGCACGACAACGATCTCGCTGACTGGCTTCAGCTCCTTGGTCTTGGACCGCTTATTGAACTCCTGTTCGCCCATATAGGTGCGGCGGGTCAGGATGCGGTGAACCTGCCCGATGCCCCAGCGCCCACCGTCGCGGGTGAAGATGCGGCGTTTGTTCAGATAGGACACGATGTTCTTGACGCCCATCTGCCCGGTGGTGCCGTCGCCTTCCACCGCGAGCCGATAGATCAGCCGCACAGTCTCCGCGTGGAGCGGGTCGATCTCCAGCTTCTTCTTGGTCTTCGCCCCGCGCTGCTCGGCCGCGACGATGCGATAGCCGATCGGCGGCAGGGCGCCGTTCCAGAAGCCTTGCCGGGCATTCTCCTTCAAGGCCCGCATCACATGCTTGGCGTTCTCCTTCGACTGATACTCGTCGAACAGCGCCATGATCTGGCGCATCATGACGTGCATGGGGTCGTCGCCCATCTCCTGGGTGATGGAGACGAGCTTCACGCCGTTCTTCGCCAGCTTGCGGACGTAGAATTCCAGCTCGAAATGATCGCGGAAGAAGCGGCTGAACGAGTGGACGATCACCACGTCGAAGGGCGCGGGCTTGGACGTGCCCGCTTCGATCATCCGCTGGAACTCGGGGCGGCGGTCATTGGTGGCCGATGCGCCCGGCTCCACATAGGTCTCGATCAGTTGGTAGCCCCGTGTGGCGCACCAGGCTTCCCCCTGGCGTCTCTGGTCGGGAATTGAGACATCGTGCTCGGCCTGGCGCACCGTCGAGACGCGCAGATAGAGGGCGGCGCGCAGAGGTGCGGTCATGACTGGTATCTCCCGAGAGGATCAGGTGTCCGGGCCGAGCAGATCATCGAACAGGTCGCCGAACCAGCGCTCGAAAACGTCGATCTCGGCCTCGGCGAGTGGCACAGCTTCGGGCCAGTCATCGGTGACGACCCAGGTTGCGGGATCGTGCTTCGGTGGTCGGCCCGCAAACGGCCACGGATATCCCAGCAGGGCCTCAAGCTCGGCGGATGCGCCGGAAGGGGGAGGTCGTCGCGTTCTCGCTATGACGCCAGCTTCGCCCGGGACCGCGCTCGGACGAAGGGCCAATATCCACGCCACAGCCCACCGTTTCGCCCCGCGTCGCGTGACGCTAGAATAGCGGGGGCGCCGCGCATTATGGCCCACTCCCTTTCCGGCTTGCTCGTGGCGACGCCGCCAGCCCGAGGAAGACGATCATCGCCTGATTGAGCCGGACCATGTCCTCGTCGTCGAGGCGACCGACCTGCTGCCCAAACTTCGCCTTCCGAACGGTCGTGATCTTGTCGACCATCAGGCGGCAGACCGCGCGCAAGCCATTTCTCTCGTTCGGCTGGACTACCAGCCGGAACAGCGGAGCCTCCGTCTCGTCGGTCGTGAAGGCGCAGATGGTGAGAGAGTCCGTTCCCTCGAAACTGTCGTCCTGCACGATGACCACCGGGCGCGGTTTTCCGGCGTAGTCCTGCCCTCCAGCAACGGTCCACACCTCGCCGCGCCTCATTCATCGCCCCAGTCGGACACGGCATCGATGAAGGCCTGATCATCGCCGGCCTGCGCGCTCGACGCGACGGCCAGCGACTGGCGCCGCGCCTCCGCCCGGAACGCGGGTGCCCGCACATCCGGCACCCAGATCTGGATCGGCCGAAGCCCCTGGGCGCGCAGCCGCGCGCGATGCTCGCCGACCTTCACGCGCGAAGGCTTGGGCCTGGGTGCGGATGACATGGCAGCCCCCTCAGAAGTTACATGTAACTAGCATATGGAGGACCTTCTGACCAGTCCATCTGGATGGAAAACGGCTTCTGCAGGGCTCCCGAAGGCCGGGAGCCCTGGCGCACGTTCGGCGGAACCCACCTTTTGGCCATCTCCCTGAAGACACGGTGAAAATTGCGGTTTCCGCGCCTCAGGGCACATTGGGAAATCTCCCCATACATTGCCCCCGCGAACGCCAAGTCACTGAAAAGACAACGACCGACCCAAAGCGCAATGTGCGCGCTTTTATCCTGCCCTCTTAATCGGCTGTGTTTCCGCCGGTCTTCTTGGCATCGCCGTTTCTCCTTCCGGATGCGAAAGTATACTCGGTCGTTCGCCATGACACGCTTGCTCTTTGTGGTTTCGAGTTGCGATGCGCCTTGCACTCTTCCGCGCTCGTCGACGGGGTATTCCGGCTGCCCTTTGGCAGCGCCCGAACCGTCGAGGCGCATTTTTCCATCGGTCTGACGGGGCATCGTCACAGGCACTCGGGCGCGGTCCGGCCGGCTGCTCGCCGGTACGGCCGCAGGCAAGCTATCGTGCGTCCCGTCGTTGATGGTCTGCATCGGTCCTCATCCGCCGTGGCGGAGCTCGTGTGATCAGTCGGCGACCGTTATCGAGCGGTCGCGCTGGTGTTGTTTCGTCGTGGGTTGGTCATGCGTGCGCCCCCAGCAGCTTGCCGTCCTTGATCTGGGCGCGTGTGGCGCGGTCCGCCTCGCTCGCCGTCGGATCGCCGACGTAGAAGGTTCCGTCGCTCCACATGGCGTGCATGATCACCGTCGGCGGTCATCTCGCTTTCAATTGCAATTGACCGCAAGGCCGATGCTTCCCATTACGACGGCTAGGCCAATGGCGTCCGCTTGACCGAGCCCCCAATCTGGTACAAGTCCCGCCTGACATGGTTCGGCGATGCAGTCGTGCTGCTACATCTCTAGTGCGTCGGCCATCAACGTGGAGTGAGCTGCAATTTCGACGCGCCCTTTGTCGCACGCGTGGCCTAAAGGGCCGGAAGATGCAATCTGGGCGGGTCGTTGATTTCGACCGCTTGATTGCACCGATGCTCTCGTCCAATTTCTACGCGCGTTTGGCGCTGGGGGAACGATTGGACTGGGCATTTTGGGGGACATGGGTCAAGGAAGGGATTCTCGGGGTCGCACAGATCATCACCCGAGATTTTGTCCCCGGCCTGATAAGCCTCGCGCTGCTCGCGCTTCTGGCAGTGCTCTCATGCGCTATGGGTCTTTCAGCCTATCGGCGCCTGCGGCTGCTGGACAAGGCAGCCCGTCGCGTGGAGGCGGCTGGAGATTCCGCCGGGTTTCAGAGCCAGCTCCATGAGATCCAGAGCGATATCGGGCGGGGGAGCGGAGAAGACGCCCGACATCTCGCCGATAGCTTTGCTGAGTATCGCGAGACGCTGATCGAGCCGTCCCGGCATGGCGAGGGCCATGTGCGCAATTCCGTTCGACCGTCGGCCTTCTTCAATCTGGACGACCTGCATATGGGGCTCGCGGGCTGGCGTATGTGGCCTGGCCTGTTCGTGTCGATAGGGCTTCTCTGCACGTTCCTCGGGCTCATCGCAGCGCTTGCCCAGACCCAAGCCAGTCTCGAAGCCGGTGGTGGCGATCAGGCCCAGATGATCGCCGCGCTCGAAGGGCTGCTCCGCACGGCGTCGGCGAAGTTCATCATGTCGGTCACGGGTCTATTCTGCTCGATCGTCTTCAGCGTCGGATACCGCTTCCTGAGCGAAAAACTGGAGCGTTCCGTCGCCCGTCTCGCTAACTCACTCGAAAAGCGGATGGATTTCGTCAGCCTCGAAGCGCTCGCGGACAAGCAATTGGCCGCCATCCAGGAACAGACGGCCCAGCAGCAATTGCTAAACACCCAGCTCATTGCCGAGCTCAGCAAACCGCTCGAACGCATCACGGCAACCGGGACGGAAGCGATCGGGGGCATGGTCAATGAACTCGGGCAGACGCTGACGGCGCGCATCGGCGCCTCCCTCGACAAGGTGGCCGAGCGGATCGATGGGGCCGCCGACAAGCTGATGGAACTGTCGTCTGCGTTAGGAACGACATCCGAACAATTCAGCGCGACGCTGGGCCGTTCGGCGTCTGCCTTGGACACGCTTGTCGAGCGGATCGAGGCGGCGGCGAAGCAACTGGTATCTGCGGCCGACAGCATGAACGCGGCATCCACTCCGATTCTGGACAGCGCGCGTGCGACCGCCGACCAGGCGCGCGCCATGGCCGATGGCGCGCGGAACCTGGTTGATGCGGCCAAGGAAGCGATCGATGCGGAACGCACCATCGTGGTCACGTCGGCCAAGTCCATCGAGGAACTGATCCGCAATTTCGAGACCCGTGCGAAGGCCTATGATGGCCACCTGGAGAAGGCGTTTTCGACCTATCTGGAGCAGGTCCAGCGCACACTCGGCGAATTGCGCCAGCACAGCGATGGGGTCCATGACCGGTATGCCGAGGCGCTGCAGGTGTTGCAGGCCGTCATCGAAAACGCCCGGACCTTCACGCCGGAAAGTGAGCCGCCACGGGAGCGGTTGCCGGCATGAGAGCCGCGCGACGCATTCGGCGTGCCGAGGAGGACGATGAGTCCGCTTTCGTCTCGATGACCGACCTGATGGTGAGCTTCCTGTTCATCATTATGATCCTCCTCGCTTTCTTCGCCACTCAGATCGCGCCGAGGGACGCCGTGTCGCGCCAGCGCTTTGAGACCGTGGCGGACAAGCTCACCGACCGCGAACAGAAACTGCGCGCACTGGAGGAGGAGAATCGCCGGCTTCGCCGCCAGCTCAGCGCGCAAGATGGCAACCCCATCGAGCGCTACAATTTTCGCTCTGCCGAGCTGCGGGGCAAGATGCTCGATCGCATTCAGAAGCGCATCAAGGCGGCAGACACCTCGATCGACGTCTCGATCAGCCGTAATGGCGACGCCCTTGAGTTCAAGGGTGACGGGCTCTTCGAATCGGGCAGCTATGCACCCAGTCCACTCGGTCGCCGCAAGATGGAGATTATAGCCGGCATCCTGAGGGAAGAGCTGAGATGTTTCGCGCTGGGTGAGCGCTCGTCACTTGCTTCCGCCTGCAACCCCGCTGTGGCATTGATCGACGCGCTCCAGGTCGAGGGACACACCGACAGCACGGGCACGGATGTGCTGAACATGGACCTCAGTTCCAGCCGGGGAAGCGCCATCTACGCCATCATGGTGTCGACAAGCCCCGAATTGCTGGGCTTCCGCAATCTCAGGAACCAGCCCATCGTCTCGGTGGCGGGCTATGGCAAGGGTCGACCGATCCGCGACAACAACACGGTCTCCGGCCGCGACGCCAACCGGCGCATTGACCTGCGCTTCATCATGTTCGCGCCGCCCGAAGAGCAGTTCGTGCCGCAGCGGATCGAAGATCTGCCCCGTCTGCGACAGCTGCTCGCGGCCGGTCCTGTACCTTAGGGCGGACCCATGAGCCTGATTGACCGACTGGCACGCCTGCCGTCAGCGCCAGCCCCGCCGCAAGTTCCGGAGCGGCTGGTGGAAGTCGCTGAGCGCGTCCGGCAACGCTTCGGCGATCGGCGGCCGGTGAAGCCGGAGGCGCTGAACATCCTCATTTCCCGCCTGACGCAGGCGACACGGCAATGGGACTGGAAGCAGTTAACAGACGGGGAGATGGCGCAGGTAGTGCGGGCCTGGGCCAGCCGGCGTGCTACGCTCGCGCCCGACATCGAAGACTTTTTGCTGCGCGAGCTTCAGTGCACCACGCGCAGGTCCCTGCTAGGCGCGCTCTGCGATGGCTATCTTACCGGCTGGGTTGCGCGAGAACCACGGACCTCAGAGCTCGCCCGCATCATTCAGGCTCGCGCGGCCTTCCTGCCTCGAATTTGGCAGATCGCGTTTCGGGCGACCCCCGAAAGCCTTGATCCGGCCGATGGGGCCATCCGGTTCGGTCGCTGGCTGGCCGCGCAGGCCGATCCTTATCGCGCGGTGATCGCGCACGGCATCCTCGCTCCTCATGGGCCGGGCTTCATGACCGAAGTTCACGCGGCCTGGCTGTCGGCTTTGCCGGAGCCGGTGGACGAGCCGACGATCCGCAGGATGCTGGCCTGGATACATCCCTCGGGCGCACCCCAACTGGAAGGGGGGCGGGCAGCAATCGTCGTGGCGCGGCTTCTGCGCCCTTGGGGCAACGCGATGCCACCCAAGCCATTGCGCACGTTTCTGCTCGACGAATTTGTCCGGCATCGCGGCGATCCGCGCCGCGAGAACGCGCATTTTTGGAACGAGGTGGGCGAGGATGGCAAACGGACCCTGATGCGCTGGCTGGCCGGCCAGCGCATGGAGGCCTTTCTCGATGTGGTGTCCCGTTCGGAAGAAAAATCGGATGCTGGTGACCAATGGCCGGCCAGGCGGGAGTTCTGGATGGGGCTCTATGAAGAGGGACGGATCGACGAGGCGTGGCCTTCCTACGGGACGGAGGCGCAGGCGATCGCCGACGAACTTACCCGAACAACCGGCGATCGTGCCTATGCGGCCTATGGCCGGCAGCTCTCGCGCAAGAATACCTCGCTTTTGATCATGCGAGTTGGACGGCACATCGTTGTCGAGGGATCGCACAATTTCCGTGTTCACGTCTTTCGACGCAGCGAGAATACGCCACTGACGCTTTACCAAAACGAATATGCTGTCGACGATTTCATATTGCCTGACCCTCATCGTGACGCACGACGTCACGTTGGCAACTGGATGGACTGGGTCCGCGAGAAAGTCGGATGAGCCTGACCTTCACATGTGTTCCCGATGCCGACGGCTGCACCCTCTCCGTCGTCCAGCCCAAGCGTGGCCTGCTGTCCTTTCTCGGAACGCGGCGGCAGTACGATCTCGATGCATTGCCGCGCGAGGAGCGGGCCGTAGCCATGGGGCTGGCGCGACTGCGCGTGCTCGACCGAGACCGGCAGGAGCATTCCGTCGACGGCGAGAAGATCCGCCTGTCGCACCGCCTTGTCGCTGCGCTGGACAACGGAGCCGCGCGCGCTATTGGGCTGCCAGGGCTCAACACGCGCTACGTCTTCAGGGCCGCCATGCGGGGGGCCCTTGGCAGTCCGGATTTCCGTCTCGACTGGTGGTGGGAAAGGGGCGGGCGGACCGTGCCCCTGAAGCGGACGGGCGCCGTCATCCACGATGGGTCCGAACTGTTGAGGATTCCGGCTCCGCTCTTCGAGGCCGTCGGTATCGCAGAGGCATTTGAGCCAAGCGGTACCTTGCAAGACCACTGGCTGGCGCTTGGCGCATTTCGCCGGGCGCTCGGCCTGGAAGAGGCAGGGAAGGCGGTCGCTCTCGAGGGGGCGCTGGACCAAATCGAGATCGTCACCTGCGACCGGGTCGGCCTCGATCTCGACGCCGCCGATGACAGCCGGTTTGCCCCGCTACCCTTCATCGGCGCAAACCTCACGTCTGGGTCTCCGGTGGAGGCGATGGCGTCCCCCGTCAAGGCCGAAGAGCTGGCCGAATTCCAGCAGCAGGCTATGGCGCGCGGTGCGCAGCCGGCCTATCGGATCGGCTCGGCAAAATTCCTGATCCTGGATCGTTCGGCAATGCCCGTGGTGGATGCCATCACCGCTGCAGGCCGGCAGGATGCGGATGGGCGTCGAGTCTTCATTCGCGACGCTGAGCGTATCATTACCGAAGCCGTCGAACGTCAGGCACGTGACGATGGCCGGCTGAACGAGCTGATGAGCCCTGCCGGCTACCAGGAGGCTTTGGAGCGGGCCGTCTCGGGGGCATGGACCAAGACCGCCGCATGGACGTCGCGCGTCATCGCCGTCGCCGAGTGGGCTCGCCCTGCGCCCGCCATAATGGAGGGGTCGGGCACCAACTGGCTCCCGGCGACAATGACGGAGGAACTGGGCGAGAGGCTCGGTCTGTTGCTCGACGACGAGGTGGAGCCCCTGCTTCAGGTCCTCGCGGAGGCGAAGATGGCGGGCACGCAGATCGTGCCTCATCGCGTCGGCGCCATCCCGGTCATCGATGAGGTGATCGAGGCTTTGGTGCGGCGGCTGGAGATGCTGCGCAGCCGCAAGGATATGCCGGCAACGGGCGACCCGCAGACGGTCTTTCTGCCGCTCACCCACAGCAATTTTTGGGATACGGACTTCGGCGCCAAAGTCACCCCCCGCGGTTCGTTCGCGCAGTTCAGCCTCCCGCCACATGTGTCGACGACGCTGCGCCCCTATCAGCTCGCGGCGTTTGAGTGGCAGGTGCAGGCCTGGAGTGCCGGGTTGCCGGGTATCCTGAACGCGGACGAGCAGGGTCTCGGCAAGACCCTGCAGACGTTGAGCTTTCTGACATGGCTACAGCAGCGAATGGTCGATGGCGAGGTGCCGTCCCGACCCTTTCTCATTGTTGCGCCGACCTCGTTGCTGCGAAACTGGGAGGCAGAATGTGCCACCCATGTGGATCCCGATGTCTGGGGGGAGCCGGCGCGCCTCTATGGCCAACACCTCCAGCGCTGGAAGCACCCCGCGCAGCGCGGACGGGACATCGACGATGGCATGGCTCGGCTCGACCTCTCCTCGATCGAGAACATGCCTCGCCTTGTAATCGCGACCTACCAGACGGTTGCCAATTATGCCGTCTCCTTCTCAAAGGCGCCCTTCGCTGTCGCCGTGTTCGACGAGATCCAGAATCTCAAGAACCCCTTTGCCATGCGTTCGGAGGCCGCAAAGGCCATCCTGGCTGATTTTCGGATCGGCCTCACCGGGACGCCGGTTGAGAACGCTACGCGCGACATCTGGGCGATCATGGATCAGCTCTTCCCGCTGGCGCTGGGTCCGCTCGCTGAGTTCCGCCGGGTTTTCGACGAGCCACGCGAAGAGCGCATGAAGCAGCTTCATGCCGCGCTCTTCTCCGGTCAATGCGGTCGGCCCGCGCTCGCGTCGCGTCGGCTGAAAAAGGATGCCGCGCCCGACTTGCCGCCGAAGGTCCGCATCCTTCACCCGCGAATCATGCCGGAGGTGCAGGCCATCCGCTACGACGAGATCAGAGGCAAGGGCGGCGGGATGTTCGCGCTATTGCATCACATCCGTCGCACATCGCTGCATCCTGGCCTCGTCGAAGGTGAGATACCGGAAACATTCACGGCGGCATCGGCGCGTCTCGCCGCAGCAATGGACATTCTGGCGCACATCAAGTCGCGCGGTGAGCGCGCGCTTGTCTTCATCGAGAACCGCGACGTGCAGGCCTGGTTCGCCGAATTGATAAAGATCGAGTTCGGGTTGGAACGCGTCTACGTCATCAATGGTGACACCTCCATCGACGACCGCAAAAAGATCACAGACCGGTTCCAGCGGCATCTGGTCGAGGACCGAGGCTTCGATGTGCTGGTGATGGGTCCGCGCGCGGCTGGCACCGGCCTGACTTTGACGGCGGCCAATCACGTCATTCACCTGACGCGCTGGTGGAATCCGGCGGTCGAGGAGCAATGCAACGACCGAACCCACCGCATCGGCCAGAGCAGGTCGGTCACTATCCATATTCCGCTTGCCGTGCATCCGCGCCTTGGGCCGAACTCTTTCGACTGCCTCTTGCAGCGCCTGATGACTCGCAAGCGGGGAATAGCAAATGCCGTGCTCTGGCCGCAGGAGAGCGAGGGGCCTGAGCTTCTCGAACTCTATCAAGCCATCTTGTCCGACAAGGACGTGCGTGACGAAGCGGGGCCGCATCCCTCAGATGCCCCGGACCTCATCACGACGGAACTCGTGCCGGGTGTTTCGCGAATTGCCGTAAAGGGCGGCGGTTCGAGCATCGTCATAACGCGCGGTGTTTGTCCCGATCGTTTCGACGGACGGTTGCAAATCGAGGATGCTGCCGTGATAGCAATGGCCGCTCCTGAGCCCCCACGGCTCTTATCAGGCGTGCCGGTTTCTCAGCTCCCCGACGCCTCATTGTGGCCCGATTATATCCTGCCGCACTGATGCTGGAATTCCGATGGTCTTACCGAGGCTTCATCGGTGAGAATAGGCCATTCGAAGGCCGCTGCAGGGACTAATCGAACACCGCTACCAATTTAGCAAGGATGCTGTGGCGGCTGATGTCGCCAGTTCCGAAGCTGCCCTCTCTGAGCTTCCAAAGGCCCTGTCGTATCCAATCAGCTTGTCTCCACCCGCCACGCCGCGCTGCAATTCGCTATAGCGAAGACGTAGTGCTCATCTGGTTCTGACGCGGCCCGCCATTTTGGCGAAATTCGCCAATCCAGCGAACAATTTGACGGCGATCGCCGCTGTTTTCCCTCCACGGTACGCTTTTCCACCTCGCCGGTCGTGGCGCCGCGCGATGGCTCGTCCGGTGCCATTGATTTCATAGGACACTTGCCCTAAGAAATAAAGGTCAAATGTCCTGCGGTGTGGTTCCCGGCTTTTGCCTTCCACGCCATGATCGTGGAGGCCGGATATGGGTGCCAGAGAAACCCGCCAGCAGATCGTGGATGCCGCCGACCGGCTCTTCTACGAGTCTGGCTTCGAAGCGACATCGTTTGCCGATATCGCCAAGGATGTGGGCCTCTCACGCGGCAATTTTTACTACCACTTCAAGACCAAGGACGAGATCCTCGACGCGGTGATCACGCAGCGCATGGCAAATACCCGCGCCATGCTGGAGGCCTGGGAGCACGCTGCGGCTTCCCCCACAGACTGCATCCGCAACTTCGTCCATATCCTCATCACGAACCGGGCCAAGATCATGGCCTATGGCTGCCCGGTCGGCACGCTCTGCAACGAGCTGGCGAAGCTGGATCATCTGGCGAAGGATGACGCGGCCGGTCTGTTCACCTTGTTCCGCGACTGGCTCCGCCGGCAGTTCATCAGATTGGGGCGCGAAGCGGATGCCGATGCGCTGGCCCTCCACGTTCTGATGGGCAGCCAGGGCGTCGCGACGCTCGCCACCGCTTTCCGGGACGAAGAGTTCATCCGGCGCGAAGTCGCGGACATGGAGGCATGGCTGCTCGTCCAATGTCCGGTCGGTTCAGCCCCCAATGTCCATTAACCTGCCTCATGGAGAGACCATGTTCGTCATCACTCTTCGCTTTGCTGACAAGACCAAAGCGCCCCTATTCATGGATGGGCACAACGCCTGGATCAAGCGCGGCTTCGACGATGGCGTTTTCCTGCTGACCGGCAACCTTCAGCCGAGCGCAGGCGGTGCGATCCTCGCGCACAACGCGTCTCCTGAAGAGATCGAGGCTCGGGTGCAAGATGACCCCTTCGTCGCCGAGGGGATCGTCAGCGCTGAAATCCTCACCATCACGCCGGGCCGTAGCGACGAACGGCTCGCCTTTCTGAAAGGCTGAGTGATGAGCGCGACGATCCCCGGCCCAGACGGACGCCCGCGTTGCCGCTGGTGCGCGGCCGCGCCCGAATTCCTCCCTTACCACGACACCGAATGGGGCTTTCCCGTCGATGATGACCGTCGCCTCTTTGAGAAGCTGTGCCTCGAAGGATTTCAGTCGGGCTTGAGTTGGCGCACCATCCTTGCGAAGCGAGAAAACTTCCGCACTGCTTTCCGTAGTTTCGACTTCAACCTGATCGCCGACTTCACTGATGCGGATCTCGAGCGGTTGCTGAAGGACGAAGGCATTGTTCGTCATCGCGGCAAGATCGCCGCTGTCATCAACAATGCCACGCGAGCGCAGGAGTTAGTCAGACAGGAGGGATCGCTCGCGGCTTATGTCTGGCGCTTCGAACCGAGGCCGGAGGAATTGGCCGCACCGCAGACCGTATCAACATCCTCGTCAACCATCGCGCTCTCGAAAGATCTGAAGAAGCGTGGCTGGTCCTTCGTCGGCCCGACGACAGTTTACGCTTTCATGCAGGCCATGGGCCTCATCAACGATCATGCCGAGGGATGCGTCGTTCGGGAGCACGCGACCGACGCCAGAAAGACCTTCACACTGCCGAGATAGCTCGCAAAGTGGATAGATGCCTGCACAACATCCGATATCACCACCGCTAGCTACGCAATAGCCGCCGAAGACCGCCGATCGCCGTGCGGGTTGAATGATATTCTTCAAGATGATAGGCTTATTACGATCTCGTGGCGCTCATCATCATCGGGCGCGGCCCGTCGATTACACACCGTGGCGCGAATTTTGCGAGATAGCTACACAATCGCCGCATCTGTAATCAGGCGTGTCCCTGGACGCGGGGGGATCGGACCTTAGGTAAGATCACGGAACCGAGGAAGGAGAGACGGTGACGATCACACGCAGGCGTCTCTTGGAAACGGCCGCGCTCGGCGCCGCCATGCCCCTCCTTCCGGCAACGCGTCTGTTCGCCCAAGACGCACCGCTCATGCGGACGATCCCCGCTTCCGGCGAGGCGATCCCGGCCATCGGGCTCGGCACCTGGATCACGTTCAATGTCGGCGACGACCGGCAATTGCAGGCCGAATGCACCGCGGTCATGGCCGCCTTTTTCGCGGCGGGCGGGCGCATGATAGACAGTTCGCCGATGTATGGCTCTTCGCAGGCCGTTGTCGGCCGCGGTCTCGCCACTCTCGACCGCCGGGATGCGGTGTTTTCGGCCGAAAAAGTATGGACCACGTCCGCCGCGAACGGCCCGGCGCAGATCGTACAGACCCGGCGCCTGTGGGGCGTGGACCGCTTCGATCTCCTTCAGGTGCACAATCTGCTGGGCTGGGAAGCGCATCTCGACACGCTGCAGGCGATGAAGGCGGCGGGCCGGCTGCGCTATACCGGCATCACCACGTCAGAGGGGCGCCGCCACGATCTCGTCGAGACGATCATGCGCCGCCACCCGATCGACTTCCTGCAATTGTCCTACAACCCCGTCGATCGCGATGCCGAACGGCGCCTGCTGCCGCTCGCCGCAGAGCGCGGCATCGCGGTCATCATCAACCGCCCGTTCCGGCAGGGCGCCCTCACCCGCCGGCTCGCCCGCGAGCCGCTTCCCGATTGGGCGGGCGCCGCAGGCGCGACGAGTTGGGCGCAGCTGATCCTGGGGTTCATCCTGTCGCATCCCGCCGTCACCGTCGCCATTCCCGCCACGACGCGGGTGGACCATGTGCGCGAGAACCTCGCAGCGGCGGGCGGCGTGCTTCCCGATCGGGCTTTGCGGGAGCGCATCGCCGCCCATATCGGCGCGCTGTGATGTCCGAGTGGTGGACCTATCGGCTGGACGATTTCCTGCTGTTCTCGCCCCGCACCTATTGGCGCCTGTTCGAGGCGCAGAACGCCGCGCTCTGGCCGCTGCCGCTGGCGACGACCGCGGCCGGCTTGGCGGCCCTTCTGCTGATCCTTTTCCGGGCCCCCGGCGCCAGTCTCGGGATGGGGCTCGTCTTCGGCGTGGTCTGGGCTTTTGTCGGGTATTCCTTCCTGCTCGAGCGCTATGCGACGATCAACTGGGCCGTCGCGTATCTCGGACCGGCCTTCTTCATACAGGCCCTCCTGATGGGGGGCGCCGCGCTGCGCGCCGGCGCCCTGGCCTTCAGGCGCCTCGATGGCGTCGGCGTGGCGGGTCTGACGCTGGCTCTGGTCGCGCTCCTCGTCTTTCCCGTGCTGCCACTCGCTGCGGGCCGCCCTTTCGCGTGTGCCGAAGTCTTCGGCATCGCGCCGGATCCCACTGTCATCGCGACGATCGGCGTGTTGCTGATCGTCCGCGGCGGATGGCTCGCCGTCCTGCTGCCGATCCCGCTGCTATGGTGCGTGTTCAGCGGTCTGACCTTGCTCGCGATGGATGAGACGCAGGCCTGGCTGCTGTTGGGGGCTCCTGCGCTCACGTTCGGGCTGGGGGTGGTCCGGTTCGGCCCGCGATGGGTCAGGCGACCGGAGCCCCGGGTTTGATCATCGCGGAGGCGAGGGCTGCGATGGACCGCGCCCGGTCGGCGGCCGCCGATCCGCGCCACTCAGGCACGCTTCGGCAGCGCGGAAATACCGGCCGATCTCCCTTTCGGATGGTTTGACCCCGGCCGCGTATCATCGTCGCATGCAGGCCGCCGCCACGTGCAGGCGAGCCGGGAGGCTCCCCTGCACGTATCCCCCCGCGCACGCGGATGATCAGCGCACGGCCGCACTGGCGCTTTGCGCAGCCTGATCGATCACATCGGCGACAAGCTTGGGCTGGGTCATGAAGACCGCGTGGCTGGCGGGCACCTCGATAACGGTCGCGCCGATGCGCTTGGCCATATGGTGCAGCATGCGCTGATCGAAGGCCTTGTCGTCGGTCGCGATCACCGCCCAGCTGGGCTTGGCGCGCCACGCCGCCTGCGTGAGCTTGGTCCCGAAGACCGACATGGCAATCGGCACCTGCGAGTCGCGCATGAAGGCGGCGTCCGCATCGGTCGCGTCGGCGGCAAAGCCGGACTTGAAATTCTCCGGCTTCACGAATCCGAAGCCGTCATCATGACTCTCGAGAACGAATTCGGGTGGCGTGACGAAGCCCTCATACTGTTGGGCGGTTGTCTCGCCCGCATCAGGGGAGAGAGCGGAGACATAGACGAGACCCGCCACCTTGGGGTCGACGCCCGCTTCCGTGATGACGGTGCCGCCCCAGCTATGGCCGACGAGAATCGCGGGCCCGTCCTGGCGGGAGAGCGCCCGCTTGGTCGCAGCGACATCATCGGCCAGCGAAGTAAGCGGATTCTGGACGATGGTGACGCGGTAGCCGCGCTGCGTCAGCAGGTCGTACACGCCGCGCCAACCCGAACCGTCGGCAAACGCGCCATGGACCAGCACGACGTTGCGAACGGACTGGGCTGCGGGGATCGCATCGGCACTCTGGGCGACGGTGGCGGAAGACAGGCTCGCGGCGGCAGCCATCGTAGCGAGGAGGGTTGTTGTCTTCGTCGGCATCGGCTCTCTCTTGATTTGTGCGATATGATTTATCGCGATATGTTTTTGATACACAGCCATTCTGGATCCGTCAAACGTAATTTTTATCGCGATATTCTTTTTCGCACCGTGAGGGGATATAAAAGGGTTCGAAGGAGCCGCTCATGATCGAGGATGCGAACAGCCCGGTGCCGCTGGACGACCAGCTCTGCTACGCCATTTATTCCGCAGGGATCGCCGTCCAGCGCGTCTACAAGCCCTTGCTGGACGAGCTGGGGCTCACCTATCCGCAGTACCTCGTTCTCAACGTTCTGTGGCGCGAGGATGCACTGACGGTCGGCGGCATAGCCGAGAAGCTGGCGCTGGAATCCAGCACGCTGACGCCCCTGCTCAAGCGGCTCGAAGCTGCCGGGTTCGTACGCCGGACGCGGAACCCGGATAATGAACGTCAGGTCGTCGTCGCCTTGACCGATCTCGGTCGTGCCCTGAAAAAACGGGCCGGCTGCCTCGGCGACGCCTTGCTGGCGGCCTCTGGGCAGAGCGCGGCACGTCTCGGAGCCCTGAACCAGGACGTCAGAGGACTTCGCGACGCCATCTACGCCCATATTGGCGACTGGAAGGCGCCGGCATGAACGTGCCCATCCGGCCGCAGTCCTATCCCGTTCGCCGCAAGGCCGACCGGGCCCCGCTGGTCCTTTGACCTTGTGTAGGTCCGGCCCACCCGACCGAGCACCAGGCGGCGACGATGCACAGCGTGGTGGAAACCCTCCGCCCTGTGCATTGCTCCCCACGCGGAAACTCGACACAGTCACTGTGGGGCAGGTCCGACATGGCGTGAACCCGACTGCGCGCGATGCAATCAGTCGGAAGGCGTTTCAGGCCGAGAGTCGAGGCCAGCCGACGCAACGGCTGATTTCGTCCGATTCCGGTCGCCGCCTCTTTGGAGGTGGGCGCCATGATGAAAGGTGTCAACGGTGAGCCAGCCACGCTCGCTTGCCACGCACAACAGTGTCGATCTCTCGCCCGCAATCCTCGCGGAGTGGGAGTCGCATCCTGCTTTTCCCGATCTCGTCCGGCGTGCGGCCGCGGTATCGGTCGAACTCTATCGCGGGCATTGGATGCTGAACCGCCTTCTCAACGACCGGGGTCGGCTGATCGCTTCATTAATGATCCTGGATCTTCATTTTTCTGCCGGGAGTGGCCAGGGCTTCACGGCTGCGCAGATGCGGCGGCACGCCATTGAATGCGGGCTGTGCAGTCCCGGGAGGATCACGGCCTTTCTCGCCACCCTCCGTCTCTCCGGACTACTCGCGCACGCCGACGGCCAGAATCCCGGCAACCGTAGGCTGGCCCCGACCGAAGCCCTGCTCGATGTTCATCGCGCACGGTGGCGCCGGGTTTTTGCCCTGCTCGCCGAACTCCGCCCGGAAGCCCGCGGGGCGTCGGAGGCTCTGCAGGACCCCGCCTTCGTCGGCCATTGCGCCGGCGTGGTGATGGAGGCCTATCGGCGGGGCCAAAGGCTCTATGATTTCGTACCAGCCCTGACGGCCATCGCCGATCGCGACGCTGGGTTGATGGTGGTTCTGTCGCTGTTGACAGCCGATCCTGGCCAAAGCGTCTCGGTGTCGGATCTGGCACGCCGTTTTTCCGTCGCTCGGTCCCACGTTCTGGAAACTCTTCGCGCCGCTGAGCGAAGCGGGCTGGCTGTGGCGGCCAGTGAACGCGGCGGCTATCGGGCGGGGCCGGACCTTGCGCCGGCCATGGGCCGCTTCTTTTCGGTCATTTTCGAAGTATACCTCCACGCCTTCGTCACAGCGCGTGTTCGCGGCTGGGACGTCGGCGGATGAGCAGACGTGTAGGGTGCCTCTTGCCCCACACCCCGAACCCGCTCGGTTTTGCCGCGTCCACGCCGGTCAAAAAAAGCGGCGGCGATGTGACTTCCGCCACCGCCATTTCAGCCTGCGCAACCGCTGGTGTCGCCGAAATCTGATCCATTCGAGCGCATGCTCCGATCAGGTTCACCAACCCGATCGGAGCGACAGCCTTCAACGCATCTCGCATATCCTTGAGACCGATGACCCGATCACGTCGCTGAGACATGATCGGGCCCGTCCTAGAACTTGAGCGAGAATGCCCCCGTGACCGCGTTCTGGTTGGCACCGGAGGCGATCTGGCCATCATAGGCGATCCGGACCGACGCCGATTGCGACAAAGCGAAGTCGAAGCCGACCCCGAGGATCGCTGTGTCTTCGGCGATCGGAACCCCGCTCGTCGCAAACGGCGTGGTGCCGCCGTAGAAGTTCATCGTCGACGTCGATGCGACGTCGCCGAAGGCATGCTGCCACCCCAAAGTGGCGAAGGGCGAGAATTTACGCCCGCCCCAATCGGTTTCCGCGGCCAAGCGGATGCCGAGCGTGGTGTAGGTCGTGCTGAGGTCGCCGTTGCTGACGATCAGCGCCGAATTGCTTCCGGTTTCAGCGAACGATCCGCCGCTCACATTGACGTAAGCGAGGCCGGCGAAGGGCTGGAACTGGAAGCCGTTGGCCCTCCAGTCATAAGCGATTTCGCCGAAAATCTGGCCGGTGGCCGGATCGTAATCGGCACTGTTGGCGCCGACATAGCCCGGGAACACGACAGTCCGGCTGGTCGACGCGTCATGCCACGTATAGGCGGCACCCGCCTTCACGGAGACATCACCGTATTTGCCGCCGGCATAGACGCCGAAATCGTAGTTGTTCACGGTCCCGGAGGAGTTCAGCCCGCTGACGTCGAACGTCGACTGGCTGATGCCGCCCAAGAGGCCGATCCGCCAGTTCTCCCCGACGCCACCATCGACGCCGCCGAACACGCCGCCGATGTTGGACGAGAGGCCGTAGGCTCCGCCTGTGCTCGAAATCTCGCCCCAGCCGCCGAACGCCTGCATCCAGACCGTCGCATCGAGACCGGGCGCGAGAGCCGCGGTCTGCGGCTGGGCCGCCGCATAGCCGAGCGGCTTGCCGGAGGTTCCGCCCATCCCCGCCAGAGACTGGCTGAGCCGGGCGCCGACGGCGTTGCGCAGGAAGATCGATTGCTGCTGATACATGCTGGACGCGGACGCATGCGCCTGGCCCGAAAGCTGGTCCATCGCATAGGGCACCAGGCCCTGAGGCAAGGTCAGCACGGCACGGTAGAGGCCATTGGCCGGACCGAGCGACTGAACCGCATTCGCGACCCCGGCCTGGTCGGCCGTGTTGGTCTCGGAGGAAAATTGTTCTCCGGTGTAGACCAGCGTCAGATAAACGTTCTGCGTATCGTAGCTCAGTTCGGGATAAAGGAACGCATAGTCCGAGGTCACCGAGCCGAAGGTTCCGCTCACGGTCCCGGTCGCGGACACGATGGCATAGGTACTCATCGGGCTGTAGGTTCCCGCCGCGGCGACCACCTCCACCGCGCTTCCGGAACTGATGACGACGTTCCCCGTCGCAATGATCAGATCATGCGCACCGCTCGGGGTGACGTCGACGCGGTAGACCGAGCCGGCGTTGAACGTCGCATTGCCGGACACGGTCAAAGTCCCCGGCGAATAGCCCGGCGAGACCGTGCCGCCGGAATTGACCGTCAGATTGCCGATCGTACCCGCGCCGCCCAGGAGACCGCCGGCATTGACCGTGAAGGCGGAGCTTGAGGTGCTTCCGTTCACAAGCTCCACCGTGCTGCCGTCGATCGCAATCGGGCCAGTATAGGCTTCGGGGCTGTCGAACAGAACCGTGCCGCCGAGGAAAGTCACGCTGCCCGTGCCGGAAATGGTTCCCGGAAAAGCGTAGGTGTCGGAGCGGTAGAACACCAACGCGGAATTGTTGACGATGTCGCCGGCGATGGCGCCGGTGGTCCCACCGTTTCCGATCTGCAGAGTCCCCGCCGAGATGGTGGTCAAGCCCACATAGGTGTTGTTGCCCGTCAGGATCAGGGTACCAGATCCGAGCTTGGTGAGGCTGCCATCGCCCGACACGACGCCGGACAGGGTCAATGTGGTGTCGGCCGCAGCGACGTCCACGCTGCCACCCGCCCCGGAGAGCGCAACGTTGCGGGCGGACGTGAAGCTCGCCGTGGCTGACAGGGTGCCCCCGGCCAAGGTGAGGCTGCTGGACGCCGCACCGAGGGCGCCGTCCGAGGCCACCGACACGGTCCCTGCGGATACCGTGGTTCCGCCGGTATAGGCCTTGGAGCCCTGAAGCACCAAGGTGCCCGCGCCGCTCTTCACCAAGCCGCCGCTGCCGCCGATCTCACCGGACCACACCAAAGTCGTGGCGCTGCCTTCCACATCGAGGGTGCCGGTTCCGGAAAGGGACAAAGAGCGGGCCGAGGTGAAGCTCGACAGCGCTCCGAGGGTACCGCCGGAAAGGACGATGCCGCCCGCGGCGGACCCGAGATTTGCGTCCGACGAAACCATGAGGCGGCCGGACGTCACCGACGTTCCCCCGGCATACGTATTGGCACCCGAAAGGACCAAAGTGCCGAGACCGGAGACGGAGAGGCCGCCTTCACCGGAAACCAATCCAGACAGGTTCAGCGTGCTGCTGGTGGAGGCGACGTCGATCGTGCCGCCCAGCGCCCCCAGGACGACGGAGCGGGCACTGTCGAAGGACGCGAGCGCCGAGAGCGCGCCGCCGTTGAGCGACAGTCCGCCCGCCGCCGCGCCGAGCCCAGCATCGGACGACACAGCGACCGTGCCGGCATTCACCTGCGTGCCGCCGGCATAGCTGTTGGCGCCGGACAAGGTCAGCGTCCCGGTCCCCGTCTTGACGAGGGCACCGGCACCCGAAACCGCGCCCGAAATTTCGATTGCCGCCAAGGCATCGAAGGTCGCGGTTCCGGCAATGGAGACCGCGCTGTCAAATGTGAACGCACCGGTCGCGCGCAGCGTGCCCGTGGCGATTTCGAGGCCCCCGGCCCCGAGATTGGCCCGCGACGCCACCGAAATCGTCCCCTCCGAGAGCTCGGTCCCGCCGCTATAGCTGCTGGTGCCGGTCAGCGTCAGGGTCCCGGCCCCCGATTTCCGCAGCGCGCCGGACCCGCTCATCGCGCCGGCGAAAGTCGTGTCTCCGCCCGAGGCGAAGGCCAGCACACCATTGTTCGCGACATTGCCCACGATGCTGCCGGTTTCCGTCGGGGTACCGAGGATGAGCGTGCTGCCCGAGGCGATGGTGGTGCCGCCGGTATAGGTGTTGGTCCCCGTGAAGACGACCGCATAGCCCAGGCCTTCGATGGAGACAGACCCGCTGCCCGATACGACCCCACCGTAGGAAATGTCACGGTCGGCGGCTTTGAACGCCAGAACCGCATTGTTGGTGACATTGCCGCCCAGGGTTCCGGTGCCGCCTCCAGACGTTGTCTCGAGCCGCAACACTCCGGCTTCAATGACGGTTTGCCCTGAGAACCGGTTGATCCCATTGAGCGTCAGCGTGCCGCTCCCGGCCTTGACCAGCCCGCCGGTCCCCGCGATCGTGCCGGAGAAGGTCAGATCGTCCGAGCGATTGAACGCCAGCGTGCCGTCATTCACCACGTCGCCCGTGATGGAGCCGGTGGTGCCGCCATTGCCGATCTGCAGCGTCCCGCCCTCAATGGTCGTGCCGCCGATATAGGTCCCCGCCCCGGCGAGGATGAAGGTGCCGGTCCCGACTTTGGTCAGTCCGCCGTCGCCCGAAATGGTGCCGGAGAAGGTGCCGCTGGCATTGCCGCCGCCGACGCTCAACGCACCACCGGTGAGCGTGACTGCGCCCGCACCTTCGACCGCTCCCAGCGTCTCGTTGCTGCGCACGTCCAAGGTCGCCCCGAGAGAGATCGAGACGATCCCGCTGTCGACGATCGCCGTGCCGGATGCGAGCGCGAGAACGCCGCCGGTCACCGACGTCGTTCCCGTATAGCTGCCGGTGCCGCCCAGAACCACGGTCCCGGTGCCCTCCTTCACGAAGCTGCCGGCGCCCGACAGGTTGCCGTCATAGGTCGAGGAGGCGTTTCCGTTGCCCACGGTCAGGGTGCTGCCGGCCGCGATGGAGACGGTGGAGCCAGCGACGCCCTCCAATTCGCCGATCGTCTGATTGTAGCCGATCGCGAGCGTGGCGCCCGACGCGATGGTCACGCTGCTCGAGGTCGCCAGAGCCTCCGCGACGCCGGCGACCAGCGTCCCCTCATTGATGAAGGTGGCGCCGGTATAGGTGTTTGCGGTGGTGAGGGCGAGGGTCCCGAGTCCGGTCTTGGTCAGGCTGCCGTCGCCGCTGACGATGCCGGTCAAGGTGAGGACCGTGTCGGCGCCGACGATCGAGAAGGTGCCGCCGCCAACTCCCAGCGTGACGGACTTCGCGGAGTTGAAGGTCGCCGTTACCGCCAGCGTGCCCTGGGCCAGCGTCAGGTCGCCGGTTCCGAGATTGTCGTCCGCCGAGACCGAGAGAATGCCCCCGAGGATGGAAGTTCCGCCGGCATAGGTGTTGGTGCCGGTCAGGGTCAACGTGCCATCACCGACCTTGGCCAGGCTTCCGGCGCTCGGCCTCAGCGGGGGACCATCGGAGGGCAAGCCTTGGGAGATGGTGCCCGAGAAGGTCGTATCGGTATTGTCGGCTCCCACCGACAGCGTGCCGACAATGGCGACCGCACCGGATCCCGTGAGGGAGCCGATGGTTTCAGAGCCGTTCACGGCGAGGGTGCCCGCTGCACCGACGGTCACCCGACCCGTGTCGTTCAGCGCCGTGCCCCCGCTGGCGAGTAAGACGCCGCCCTGAATCTCGGTTCCGCCGGAATACGTATTTGTCCCTGAGAGTTCGAGGGTGCCGGTTCCGGTCTTCACCAGACCGCCGGTCCCCTCGATGGAACCGGAGAAGACGTCATTCAGGTTCGCTCCGCCGGCCGTGAGGGTCGAGCTGCCGAGCGAGATCGTGCCGCTCCCGCCGAACCCGCCGATCGTTTCGCTGGCATTGAGCGCGAGGGTTCCCCCGTCTCCGATGCCGAGCGTCGCGGTGTCGCCGAGCGCCTGGCCGCCGGAGAGCGCCAGAATGCCCTCCGTAACCTTGAAATGGCCGCTATAGCTGTTGGTTCCGGAGAGCTCCAGGGTACCTGCCCCGGACTTCTGGAACCCGCCCGAGCCGGTCACGGCACCCGAAACCGTCAGGTGGGTCGCCATGCCCGCGACGATGATCTCTGCGCTCTTGTCCGCGGCGACGGACATCGCGCGGGACGTCGCAAAGCTCGACGTCGCTTCGAGCGCGCCACCGCCGAAGGTCAGCGCGCCAGCGGCGGAACCGAGATTGGCGTCCTGCGACACCGAGAGGATGCCGTCATTGAGCTTGGTGCCCCCGCTATAGGTATTGACACCCCCGAGCGTCACCCGGCCGGAGCCGACCTGCGAGACGCTGCCACCGCCGGAAATGATGGACTGGTAGGTGATGTCCGATGAGAAGGCGAAACCGAACGAGGCTCCGGCATCGATGTCGACGGCGGCGTCGAGGAGACCCGCCGCGGTATTGTCGCCGTAGATGAAGCCGCCTTGTTCGACGGTCACGTTGGTGAGCGTCGAGATACCGGTATAGATGAAATCGCCGCTGCCGGTCTTGACGAGGCCGCCGGTGGTTCCGGCAAGCCCACCGCCGAAGGTTTGGTCCGAGTCGACGTTCAAGGTCAGCATATAGGCCCCGACCCGAACGGACCCGACGCCTCCGAGGCCTCCGATCGTCTCGTCGGCGAGCAATTCGAAGATGCCGCCCGCATTCACGGTCACGACGGCGCTGTCGCCGAGCGCCTGCCCGCCCTTCACCTGGAGCGTGCCACCGTCGATCGTCGTCCCGCCGGTGAAGGTGTTCGCACCGGACAGCAGAAGCGTGCCCGCGCCCGCATAGGTCAAGCCGTTGCCACCGGACACGATTCCGGAAATCTCCAGCGTCTTGCCGGCAGCGGTGGCAATCCGCGCGCCGTCGGAGTCGAGCGAGACCGCGCGCGCCATGACGAAGCTCTCGCTCGCCGACAAGGTGCCGTCGCCCAAATTCACGCCCCCGGCCGTATCACCGAGCGCGGTGTCTCCCGCGACCATCACGGTCCCGCCGCCGATCGTCGTGCCGCCCTGGTAGGAATTGGTCAGGTTATCCAGGACGAGCGTCCCCGCGCCGTTCCAGGTCAGTCCTCCGGCGCCCGAGATCGCGCCGCTCCAGGTCAGCGTGGTTTCCTCCGCGTTGGAGAGCGACGAATCGTCGGTGAGAATGATGTCTCGGTTGCTCGCCGTCGTCAGCGATGCGTAGAGCCCGCCGCCCTTCAGGGTGACGGCCTCGCCGCTTGCGCCGAGATTTCCGTCGGTCGAGAAGGACACGAGACCTTGGTTTACCGTAAGCGCGCCGAATGTGTTGGTCGCGGTGAGGGTGAGGGTCCCCGCTCCAGCCTTGGTGATCGGTCCGGTGCCTCCGATAACGGAGCTGATCGTCAGATCGGCCTGGGTCTCGAGGGTTCCGCCGCTCCCGTCAA
The DNA here is from genome assembly GCF_004346185.1 of Aquabacter spiritensis. Taxonomy (GTDB): domain Bacteria; phylum Pseudomonadota; class Alphaproteobacteria; order Rhizobiales; family Xanthobacteraceae; genus Aquabacter; species Aquabacter spiritensis. The sequence goes on from NZ_SMAI01000012.1 coordinate 83,852, forward strand.
ACGTCAAACCATTCGTAAGCGTGAACTCTCCCGTGGTGCGCAGCGTGCCGGTGTGCGCAATCGTGATGGCACCGGACCCGAGGTTTTCCTGTGCCTCGACGACCAGCATTCCGTAATTCACAAAGATCGGACCGCTCATACCGGAATTGTCACCGGAAAGCGTCGTCATGCCCGTACCGGCGATGATGAACTGTCCGGATCCGGTTATATCATCATCCAGGACAAGGCCAGATCCGGCGCTGCTGCGATAGATGGCAAGCACACCGCTATTGGCGATATCGCCGGAAATGCTTGCGCTGTCGGACGTCTCGCCGACCCGAAGTTCGGCCGTCGCGCCAATCGTGATGCCACCGCCAGGCGAGAGCGTCCCGTCCAGGCTCAAAATACCGATGCCGTTCAGAACAAATGCACCCGTCCCGGTGATCGCTCCGGCAAAGATGTTGGTGCCCGAATTGTTGACCGTCAAGGTTGCGGAGTTGAGGAGAACCTTACTGCCGGAAGGGCCCGTCAAAGATCCGATGGTTTCACCGTTGATAAGCTCAAGGGTACCGGACGCTCCGATATGGACCGGCGCATTATCAGCAATGGCGAGCGAATTGGCGACTTGAACCGTCCCCGCCGTGATCGTGAGGCTCCCGAAAGAATTGGAGCCAGAAAGCTTCAAGGTCCCGATGCCCACCTTCGCAAGCTCACCCGCCTGCGAAATCGCGCCGGAAAACTCCGTCTCGGTGGCTTCGTTCACGGTCAGCGTCGCGCCGCTCTGGAGCAGCAGGCTTCCCGCCCCGGAAAGGCCGCCGATGGTCTCGGAGGCGAGAACGTCAAGCGTCGCGCCCGATTCGACGGTGACGAGCGCGGCATCGGCCAGCGCGCTGCCGCCTGAAATTTGCAGAATCCCCCCGGAAACCTTGGTGGCGCCGGTGAAGGTGTTGGCGCCGGACAGCTTGAGCGTTCCCGGGCCGGCGGACTCGAGCGCGTTCTCCCCGGAGACAATTCCGGTCAGTTCGAGCGTCTTGCCGCTGTCGACGAGGATCACAGAGTGCGTCGAGATGTTACGCCCGTTGGGATTCGCGACGTCGAGCGCCACGCCGCGCGCGGTCGTAACGTTGTCCGTCGCCCGGAGCCCGACATTGCCCTTCAACGTGACGGCCCCGGACACCGCCCCGAGATTGGCATCCGCAGAAAAAGCGAGCGTGCCCGCCTCGATCGTCGTGCCACCGGTATAGGTGTTGGTGCCCGACAGCGTGAGCGTGCCGGCGCCGCTCTGGACGACGGAGCCATCGCCGCTGATGACGCCGCCGAACGAGAGGCTGTCGCTGCGGCGGAAGTCCAATATTGCCCCGGCGGAGACGCTGACCGCTCCCGCAATGCTGCCTGTCGACGAGCCGTCGCCGATCTGAAGCGTGCCCGCGTCGATGATGGTGCCGCTCGAATAGGTATTGGCGCCGGTGAAGACGAGGGTTCCGTCGCCGGACTTGGCGAACTTGCCCGCCCCGGACATGACGCCGGAAAACTCGGCGCTGCCGGTAGAAATCGTCGACGCCAGACCGCTGCCCTCGATGTTGACGTTTCCGGCGCCGCTCAAGGCGCCGATAAATTCGTACGTATCGACAAAGCCCGTGTCGACGCGGAACGTGGCGCCGGACTCAACGGTGACCGCACTGGTATCGCCGATCGAAAAGCCCCCACTGGCCGTCAGCGTGCCCGTCGAAATGAGGGTCGCGCCGGAATAGGTGCTGGCGTCGGAGGAATTTGTGTAGAGCTCATACGTCCCGGCTCCGGTCTTGGTCAGACCGCCTGTCCCGGTAATGGTCCCGCTGAAACTCTGGGTCCCGGATGCGATCGAAACGGTCAGGGTGGAGGTGCCGAGCTCGATCACGCCGGAGCCGTTGACGTATCCGACCGTCTCGTCGGCCTCCAGCTTGAGCTTTGAGGTGCGTCTGTTGATATAAATATATCCGGTGTCGGAATAAGCCGACCCCGAAGCAAGGATGAGGGTTCCGGCATCGACGTTGATGTTGCCGGTGGACCCGAACGTGTTGTTTGTGCCGGACAGTTTCAGCGTTCCCGCTTCATTAAACAGCATGTTGCCGCCGCTTAACGTTCCCGAGATCGTGAGTGTTTTACCGTCCGCGATCAGAAAGGTGCCGTACTCGGCACTCGATGTTCCGGAGATCGTAAAATCGGTGCTGGCCTTCAGAGTCCCCTGATACAAGGTGAGACCGCCGGAGCCGAGCGTTCCGGAGCCCGATACTTCGAGTTTTGCGCTGGTGTTGATCGTGGTGCCGCCAGAATAGGTATTTGCACCCATCAAAGTGAGATATTCCGTGCCTGCCACCGTCAGCGCATTGCCGCTGATCGTCCCCGCATATGTCTTCGCGGTGGCCTGCTTGACGGACAGAGTGGCGGATTCAGCGATGGTTATGGAGGCCCCCGCAGCGCCGCTCAGAGACCCGATCGTTTCGGTCGCGCTGACCTTCAAGGTGCCGGCTGCGCCGATATCGACCGTCCCGGTATCGAGGAGGGCGCTCCCGCCTTCGATCGCCAGCGTGCCGCCTGTGATGGTGGTGCCGCCGGAGAAGGTGTTCACCGTCCCGAGCGTGACCTCGCCCGTGCCGGCCTTCTCAAGGCCGCCGCCCCCGCTGATGATGCCGAGGAAAGCCCAGGACGTGGTCGAATCGAGCGTCAGTGTCTTCGTCGAATCGATGACGACGCTGCTGCCCTCTTCGGAACCGGCCAGCGCGCCGATGGTCTCGCTGTCGACCACCTGGAACGTGGCATCGTCGAAGACCTTGACATTCGCCGCGTTGCTGATCGCATTGCCCCCGCTCACCTTCAGGGTCCCGGCCTCCACGGACCAGCCGGTGTCCTGAGCCTGGGTCCCGGTCAGCGTCCACGTGCTGTCGCCGATCTTTTTGAAGGTCTTGTCGAAGCCGCGATACTGAGCGGTCGTGCTCACCTTGGAGATGTCGAAGCTTCCGGAGCCGCTGCCCCCGAGCGTCAGCTGATTGCCTCTTCCGGCAGCGTCGACATCGCCGGTAATGGTAAAACCGGGATGCAGTTCAAGCGTGTTGATGTTTCCTTCGAACTTGATGGCGTTTCCGGCCCCGGTTCCCGCGATCGTCCCAGCATTGATAATCGTCGCCGTCGTCGCGGCCTGAATGCCGATGCCGTCCACACTAGAGAGACTCCCGTCTCCTGCACGTATCACCCCATTCGATTCATTGGTGATCGAGATCGTGCCTGCCGGTGAAGTGGTGGCGGCGTAGACGCCGGTTCCAGCACCGGCTCCGCCGGCGATGACGGCCTCGATAGAGGGATTTCCACCGCCGTTTACGATGGTGACCGACACGCCTTTCAGATAGGCACCTGTGCCGCCACCCTTCTGGTTCAAGGCCGCGCCGCCCGTAATCGTCCCGCCAGCCATATTGGTTAAGGACAGCGAGCCGTAGATAAACGGAGAATTCGCCGTCTCAAGATAGACACCGCTACCTTGGTTGCCGTCGAATTGAGAAGGCGCTGGGCCGGCTCCGCGATACCCGCCTGACCCGCCCGTAATCGTCCCGGCATTTTCAATCGTCACGGTCGGCTGAAGCAAGGATCCAACAGAGAATGACGGCGAGATATAATAATAGATGCCGTGCCCGCCAGACCCACCGGTGCCTACACCATAATACGTTATGGATCCGGCCACCGCCCCCCCGTTACCACCATTTCCTCCGATAATGGTCCCCGTGTAATTGTGAATGGTCAGAGCAGGTGCGGCCGCCGCTTCGACCAATGAGAAATCCAAGCCGTTCCCGCCGGAGCCGCCCGCGCCCCCCGAACCGGCAAAGACCGCGGCGCTTCCCCCGCCGCCATTGCCGCCGGTAACCGTCCCGCTGTTATCAACCGAGAGGACCGAGACTATGCTCCCGCTCTTCTGCGGGAACAGAATGCCGGCACCGCCGGCGCCGCCGGCAGAGCCGTACCGCCCGCCATTATTGGCCGCTCCCACCCCGACCGTACCGGCATTCCCGCCGTCGCCGCCCGTAACGAGCACTGTGGTATTGATTGTAATTCCGCTGACCAGATCGGTATTGATGCCGGCGCCGCCATTCCCACCCAAGCCGCCCGCGCCGGGAGACGCGCCGGCATTGCCGCCGGATCCCCCGCCATTTCCGCCGTCGCCGCCCGCGCCGCCGATCAAATTCCCGGTCATGACATAATTGAACAGGCTCCCGCCATTGCCGAGCCAGGCGCCGGCGCCGCCGCTGCCCGCGTCGCCACCTTGCCCGCCATTCGAGCCGATGCCGAGGCTGGCATTGCCCGCGGTACCATCCCCGCCGTCGCCGCCCGTGCCCGCGCCGACATTTCCGCCGACGGAGTTCGCAATTCCGACCGCTCCGCCCGCCGCCTGCGCGAATGCGCGGTCGGCGTGCACGGCCACTGCGACGAGCGCCGTACCGGCGAGAAGCGCGGCCTGCAGGTACCGCGTCCGACCGGGCCGGCGAGGAAACAAAGCGCGAGCATTACCGGCGGAGGAGAAGAGAGCAGGCATGAAATTCTCCAAGTGTCGCCACGGCGGTCAGGCGAGACGTTCGGCATTAACAATCAAGGAGTTCGGCTCGGGATGGTTGCGGATCCCGATCCCATGGCCAGGTCCACGCTGCAGAACGCGGCGCGCAGGCGTTCAGGACGCATCGACGCTTCGCCGCGCATGATACCGTGCCCCCTACCATGTTCCCATCAAGCGGTAACATGGGGGCACGCGGCGCCGCAAGCAGATCGGGGCTCCGGATCCAAATCGAAGCGCGAAAAGAGACACCCTAAGGTCGATTTCCCTTAAAAATGTGTTAATTCTGCCACACCCGCGCGTTAGCGGTGTGTATCCCAGATCTTTGAGCGCGGCTCAAATACAATCAGGAACACTTTCCTTCGTTTATTTACTTTACACCCATGATTATTTGCTTTCCGCTGAGACAGAACGGACGTCCTTTTGACCCGACACACGCCTGCGGCCGGCCCAAAACAAAGAGACGGCGAATGGCCGCGCGCAATGAAATTTTCCACACGCAGGAAGATCTTAGGGCTGCGGACGGGAGGCGTTCCACAAACCTATCGGAGAAGGCGGCGATGGACCGCGGAATGTCCTCCGCCGGACTCCGAGGCCGTGATCGGAGCTCAAAAACGCGCTCGCTCAACCCCTTGGCTTTCTTCTCCGCCGTCCCGGTAGAACAGATGAGGGCGGAGACAGCAAAGATGCACAGTCCGGTAGTCCAAGCCGCAGGGATTGTGGCGAAAACCAGCGCCCACGCAGCGCCCCCTCGGCTCCCGCGACACATCCCGCGACGCGCACGTGTGAACCGGCCGCACCGCGCGGCCAGTCTTCGGCAAAGCCCGAAAAAAGAAAAAGGGAAGTTGAATGGTGGGCGATGCAGGGATTGAACCTGCGACCCCTCCCGTGTGAAGGGAGTGCTCTCCCGCTGAGCTAATCGCCCTGCCATGGCCGCGCCGATGGCGAGACGCGCGGTTTAGAGCGCCCTGGGGCTCGAAGTCAAGCCCGCGGCGACGGTACGTCGTCTCCCGCTGCGATCGTCGATCAATGTGGCATGACGGACGGCGGTTTCGCGTCGGACGGACCCCGCGGCGGCCGCCGCTCGCACGGCCGCTCTTGCCGAAGGCGTGCATCTGCCTATTTTGCCGGTATGCGCACCTTTCTCCTCCCGAGGCCGTCGACGCTCCCGGATCCGACATGACCCGGCGCGACCCTCCTTTGCCCGCCACGCCAGCTTCGAGCCGAGCCGAACTCGACGCCTTCCTGCAAGCGGCAAAGAGCGTCTCACCCAGCGCGCCGACCGGAACCGGGCGTCTCGCATTTGCGCTCGATGCGACGATTTCCCGTCAGCCGACATGGGACCTCGCCTGCGAAATCCAGGCGGACCTATTCCGAAGCGCTGCGGACCTGGGCGGCCTCCAAGTGCAACTCATCTATTATCGCGGCAGCAACGAGTGTCGGGCATCGAACTGGGTGTCGGACCCGGCGGTCCTCGGCCCGCTGATGCGGCGCATCGACTGTCGCGGAGGCCTCACCCAGATTTCAAGGGTTCTCGGCCATCTGGAGCGCGAGGTCGAACGCTCGGGGGTCAAGGCGGCCGTGTTCGTCGGCGATGCCATCGAGGAAGATCCCGCGCTCCTCTGCGAGCGGGCTGGACGCCTCGGCCTGATGGGCGTGCGCCTGTTCCTGTTCCAGGAGGGCGGGGATGCCCGGGTGGAAGGGGTGCTGAAGGAAATGGCGCGCCTGTCGGGCGGGGCCTGGTGCCGCTTCACCCCGGGCGCAGGCGAGGAATTGCGTGGCCTGCTGCGGGCCGTGGCGGCCTATGCGGCAGGCGGGCGGGCGGCCCTGCGCGCCGGGCGCGAGCGCGATTCGATGCGGCTGCTGGCCGCGATGGGAGAGGCCGGCACGTGACCCTGATCGCCGGAGCCCTCGCCCTCGCCCTCATCCTCTATCTCGTCCATCTCTGGACCAAGACGACCCCGCAGGCGCTGGCGCGCCGGCTGATGCAGGCCGGCGGCATCGCGGCCCTGATCGCGGCCGCGGGACTGCTGGTCACCGGGCGCTTCATGGCGGCCATCCCGGTCGCCGGAATAGGCCTCGCGATTCTCGGACGCTCCGGCGGTGGACTGGCGGGCCTGTTCGGCGGCGGACCGGCCAAGGTCTCGCGGGTGCGGTCCGCCTTGATCGAAATGGAACTGGACCATCGCAGCGGGGCCCTCACGGGCCGGTTCGTCGCGGGCCCGCGGGCGGGAACCGCGCTGGACGGCCTGGACGTGCCGACCCTCGTCGCTTTGCGGAGCGATCTCGATCCGCAGTCGCTGGCTCTAGTCGAAGCTTATCTCGACCGCCGGGCGCCCGCCTGGCGTGAGAACCGTGAGCAGGATGCGGGTCGGGGGGATGGCGGGGGACGCGCGGCGAACACTGCGATGACGCAGCAGGAAGCCTATGAGGTGCTTGGGCTTGAACCGGGGGCGGGAGAAGCCGCCGTGCGCAGCGCCCATCGCGCCCTGATGAAGAAGCTGCACCCCGATCATGGCGGGTCCGGCTATCTCGCGGCGCGGGTCAACCAAGCCAAGGATGTCATCTTGAGCAAACATCGATGAGGGTTCCGCTTCTCCAGGACCAGGACCGGACCGCGCTGGAGCGATTTTCTCGGCGCGTCCGTCGTTCACACGCTGACCTTCGATTTCCCCCGGAGCCGAACCTTGGTGCGATCCGGGAGAATCTCGACAATTCAGTTCCGTAAAGTCATGCACGCAAAGTCGTTGCGCTGGAGTAAACGGCAGGCTTCCTTTGCGCCCTTCTCGTCGAGGCCTGCGAACCGCGCGCGATAAAGGTCGGACGACCCCTTCGTGACCTTTTCAGTGTAGGGCTCGGCGCCGCCGAGGAGCGACTTCGCCTTGGCCTGAGCGAGATCGAGGCGCGCTTTCGCCTCCCGCTCCGCGCCGAAAGCGCCGATCTGGATCATCCAGCCCGGGCGGTGCGCAGCGGCCGGCTCGGTGCGGGCGGGCTTCGGCTCGGCGGCGGCGAGTTTCGCGACGTCCATACGGGGGGCGGACGTCGGGGCCGGCGGGATCGAGGCCGGCGCGGCTGCGGCTGGGAGAGTCACCGGACCAGCTGAAGCCGTCCGCACCGGCTGCAAAGGCGCCGCGACCGGGGCGGCGATGGCGGGTGCGACAGCCGCTATCGGCGCATTGGGCGGGGGCCCCATCAGTTCGCTCGCCCCGGTCAGGGCGGCGGGGGGCACCGGACCGCCCGAAGCCGCGAAGGTAGGCGCCGGCAACGCCTGCGGCATGGGACGGCTGATCGGCACCGTCTTCACGGCCACGGGCTTTATCGGCTCGGTCGAGCCTGCAGGTGGCGTGCGCACGGCGATGGCCGCCGTGGTCACAGGATCGGCGGCATATGCCAGCCGCTGCGGGGTCGGAAGCGGCGCGATGACGGCCTTGGCCTCGCGCACCGGTGCCGGCGCCGGAATCGGCGGCGGCTCGGCGGCAGCCGCAACTTCCGTCACCTTCGGCGTGACACGGCGCCCGGCATAAGCCCGATTCATGTTGGTGTTGATGAGCTGCGCCATCCGCGTGTCGCGGGACGCGCCGCTGGACCCACCCATGACGACGCCGATCAGGAATCTGTCTTCGTCGTGGACCGAGGTGAGGAGATTGAACCCCGACGCGCGCGTATAGCCCGTCTTGATGCCGTCGACCCCCTCGATCCGCCCGAACATGCGATTGTGACCCGCGATCGTCTGCCCCTTGTAAGTGAAGCTTCGGGTCGAAAAATATTTGTAATAGCGGGGGAAGCGGTCCTGTATCGCGATACCGAGCGTCGCGAGATCGCGCGCCGTGGTGACCTGGGCGCGATCCGGCAAACCGGACGCATTGCGGAACGTGGTGTTGCTCATCCCGAGGGCGCGCGCCTTGCGCGTCATCTGCGCGGCGAAATTGGATTCGCTGCCGCCCACCGCCTCGGCGATGACGACGGCAACGTCGTTGGCGGAGCGCGTGACCAGCGCCTTGATGGCATCCTCGACCTCGATCGTCGAGCCGGGCCGGACATTCAGCTTCGAAGGCGACTGCGCCGCCGCCCGTTGCGACACCGGCAGATCGCTGTCGAGATTGAGGCGTCCTGCATCGAGCTGCTCGAAGAGCAGATAGAGCGTCATCACCTTTGTAACCGAAGCGGGATGGCGCAGCGCATCGGCATTGTCGTCGTACAGGACCTTGCCCGTATTGCCGTCGACGATGATGGCGGACTGACCGCTCCGCCACCCCGACCCGCTGGTCGAACTTTTCGCCACCTGCGAACTCGAGGATTTCGCCTTGCTCTGCTTTCTCGGCTTCGCCTCGGCGAAGCTCGCCGACAGGCACAAGGCCGCCGCAAGCGCGGTGGAAAGGAGCTTGATCGGGAGGGTGCCGTGAGCCAGCGCCATACGCATGAACATGGTTCCGTATCAGTCCGGGTGGGTCGCGATGACCGATGCCCCGCCGCGGCGCGAAATATGCGCCGCTGGGACCGTGATGGTGCGAGGAGTGACTGCGAGTGAGGTTAGAAACCCGCAGTTACCAAGGCGTAAATCCGGCGGCACCTTGTTTTGTGCAGTGCACAATTTTGTTGACGAAATTGTTGCAGTGCATATTATACAGTCCGAGCCGGGAAAACCGGCTCCGGCGCCCCCATCGCGGCGCTGGCGGATGCAGGAAAGGAACTCCCATGGTTCAGATGCAGAACGCCGAGGACATCCAGAAGCTCGGCAAGGAAAACGTGGACCTGGCGCTGAAGAGCTTCGGCGCGTGGTCCAAGGGCGCCCAGGCGATCGCCATCGAGATGGCGGACTACACCAAAAGCTCGTTCGAGCTCGGCACCTCGACTCTCGAAAAGCTGCTCGGCGCCAAGACGCTCGACCAGGCCGTCGAGATTCAGCAGGGCTATTTCAAGACCTCCTACGAGACGCTCGTTGCGGAAGTCACGAAGATCGGCGAGCTCTGCGCCGACCTCGCCAAAGAGGCCTACAAGCCTTACGAGACGGTCTTCGCGAAGGTCCGTTGAGGCTTCACCGTCAAGCGGGCGGGCGGCGCGTGACGTCGCCCTAGCCCGCGAAACTCTGCGCCGCCGGATGCCAAAATCGGCCCGCCGGCGCGCTGCGGTCTGGCGCTTGCCCATCGGCCTTCTTATTATTTCGGCAAACGCAGCGGTGACGGGCCTAGGGGGCCGGGTCGCGCGTATCGGGCCTGCGATTGCCAAAATGACCAGAACAACGTTCGTTTTTCCCATTCCCCGCCCCCAGGCGCGCGATCTCAGGATGGCGGGCGGCGACGGCGACAAACCGCGACGCGGCTCAGGCCCGGGAACCGCGGTGATTGCGCGCACCAAGCCGCAGACCAAGCGACCCAACCTCTATCGGGTGCTCCTCCTCAACGACGATTACACGCCGATGGAATTCGTGATTCACGTGCTCGAACGGTTCTTCAACAAGGACCGGGAAGAGGCCAACACGATCATGCTCCACGTCCACAATCACGGCGTCGGCGAATGCGGTGTCTTCACCTACGAGGTCGCCGAAACAAAAGTGACGCAGGTGATGGACTTCGCGCGCAAACACCAACATCCTCTTCAATGTGTCATGGAGAAGAAATGACGCTGCCGCAGAGCGGCGCGACGGATCCGGAGGGGAGGGTTCGAGTTGGGCCTTGCGAAGGGGTGAGGCCGGTACGAAGTTTAAGGGAGCGCGTACACGTGTCGGGCCGTTGGACCGGCCAGGGCCCGGGACGGGGTACGAGATAGAGGTCTAGATGCCAACTTTCTCACGCAGCCTCGAACAGTCGCTCCATCGGGCCCTCGCTCTCGCGAACGAGCGCCACCACGAATATGCGACCCTCGAGCATCTGCTGCTGTCCCTCGTCGATGATCAGGATGCTGCGGCCGTAATGCGGGCCTGCAATGTCGATCTCGACAAGCTGCGTCGCAATCTCATCGAATATGTCGATGGCGAACTGGAAAATCTGGTCCAGCAGGGTGGCGACGATTCCAAGCCGACCGCAGGGTTCCAGCGCGTCATCCAGAGGGCTGTCATCCATGTGCAATCGTCCGGTCGCGAGGAAGTGACCGGGGCCAACGTGCTGGTCGCGATCTTCGCGGAGCGCGAAAGCCATGCCGCGTATTTCCTGCAGGAGCAGGATATGACGCGCTACGATGCGGTGAACTACATCTCTCATGGCATCGCCAAGCGGGCCGGCATGTCCGAAAGCCGCCCGGTGCGCGGCGCGGAGGACGAGACCGAGACCAAGGCGGGCGACGACGGGAAGAAAAAGGCCGACGCGCTCGATGCCTATTGCGTGAACCTCAACAAGAAGGCGCACGAGGGCAAGATCGACCCCCTGATCGGCCGCGACAAGGAAATTCAGCGCACCATCCAGGTGCTGTGCCGCCGGCAGAAGAACAATCCCCTTTTCGTGGGTGATCCCGGCGTCGGCAAGACCGCGATCGCGGAGGGCCTGGCGCGCCGCATTATCAATGGCGACGTGCCGGAAGTGCTCGCCACCGCCACCATCTTCTCCCTCGACATGGGCGCCCTGCTTGCCGGAACGCGCTACCGCGGCGATTTCGAGGAGCGTCTGAAGCAGGTGGTCAAGGAGATCGAGGCCTATCCCAACGCCATCATGTTCATCGATGAGATCCATACGGTGATCGGCGCGGGCGCCACTTCCGGGGGCGCGATGGATGCCTCGAACCTGTTGAAGCCGGCTCTTGCTTCCGGGTCGCTGCGCTGCATGGGTTCGACGACCTACAAGGAATATCGGCAATATTTCGAAAAGGACCGCGCGCTGGTGCGCCGCTTCCAAAAGATCGACGTGGCCGAGCCGACGGTGCCCGACGCCATTGAGATCCTGAAGGGGCTGAAGCCCTATTTCGAGGATTACCACCGGCTGCGTTACACCAACGAGGCCATCAAGGCTGCGGTGGAGCTCTCGGCCCGCTACATCCATGACCGCAAGCTGCCCGACAAGGCGATCGATGTGATCGACGAAAGCGGCGCGGCGCAGATGCTGCTGCCCGAGACACGACGCAAGAAGACGATCGGCCTCAAGGAGATCGAGGCGACCATCGCCACCATGGCGCGGATCCCGCCCAAATCGGTGTCGAAGGACGATGCGGAGGTGCTTGCGGCTCTCGAAACCACGCTCAAGCGGGTGGTCTACGGGCAGGACAAGGCGATCGAGGCTCTCTCCGCCTCGATCAAGCTGGCACGTGCCGGACTTCGCGAGCCCGAAAAGCCGATCGGCAGCTATCTGTTTTCCGGCCCCACCGGCGTCGGCAAGACCGAGGTTGCCAAGCAGCTCGCCTCCTCGCTCGGCGTGAACCTGCTCCGCTTCGACATGTCGGAATATATGGAGCGCCACACGGTCTCACGGCTGATCGGCGCCCCTCCGGGCTATGTCGGCTTCGACCAAGGCGGCCTGTTGACGGACGGCGTCGACCAGACCCCGCATTGCGTGTTGTTGCTGGACGAGATCGAGAAGGCCCACCCCGACCTGTTCAACATTCTCCTCCAGGTCATGGACCATGGGAAACTGACCGATCACAACGGGAAGTCGGTCGATTTCCGCAACGTCATCCTGATCATGACCACCAATGCCGGCGCCGCCGACCTGTCCAAGGCGGCGTATGGATTCACCCGCAGCAAGCGCGAGGGCGACGACGTGGAGGCGATAAATCGCACCTTCGCGCCGGAATTCCGCAACCGGCTTGATGCGGTGATCCCGTTCGCCCACCTCTCGACGGAGATCATTGCGCAAGTGGTCGAGAAGTTCGTGCTCCAGCTCGAAGCACAGCTCGCCGACCGGAACGTGACGATCGAGCTCTCCGACGAGGCATCGGCCTGGCTGGTGGAACGCGGCTATGACGAGCAGATGGGCGCGCGTCCCATGTCGCGGGTGATTCAGGAATACATCAAGACGCCGCTGGCGGACCAAGTCCTGTTCGGTCGCCTGAAGGGCGGCGGGCATGTCCGGGTCGTGGTGACGGGCGAGGACTCTCAGTCCAAGCTCGGCTTTGAATTCCCGGAAGGTCCGATCACTCCGAAGCCGGACAAGATCGCGCCCGCAGTGAAGCGCGCACCGCGTCGCAAGAGCGAAGCGCGAGCGAAGGCCTCGCGGCCGGGCGGACCGCGCAAGCCGGCGGGGCCGAAGGCGGGTCCCAAAGGCGGCGGCGGCCCCGGCCGGGGCAGCCATGTGCCGAAGGTGCCCCTGGTCAAGGCTTGAACCCAACCCTCCGGCGCGGCCAGGGGGTAACCTCCCAGGGCTGCGCCGGGCGCGCAGGACTGGGCTGCGTGTGCGGTGCTCGACGCGAAGCGGGCGGAGCGCTACACCTTCCCCATCGCACCGCCTGAGGCTCGAAAGCGGCAGCCACGCATGGTCACCATCGTCGACACCCTGAACCGGCCCCGCCACCCCGAAAAGGCGCACCGCCCGGAGAACGCGGTGTTGCGCAAACCAGACTGGATCCGCGTCAAGGCACCGGGGTCCGCCGGTTGGGCGAAGACCGCAGAGATCGTTCGGGCGAACGGCCTCCACACCGTGTGTGAAGAAGCGGGTTGCCCCAATATCGGCGAGTGCTGGGAAAAGAAGCACGCGACGTTCATGATCATGGGCGATACGTGCACCCGCGCCTGCGCCTTCTGTAACGTGCGCACGGGACTGCCGGATGCGCTCGACGGCGATGAGCCTCAAAAGGTGGCGGAGGCGGTAGCAAAACTGGGCCTCAGCCACGTCGTCATAACTTCGGTTGACCGCGACGACTTGTCGGACGGAGGCGCCGAGCATTTCGCCCGCACGATCACGGCGATCCGCGCGGCCAGTCCGGGGACAACGATCGAGATCCTCACGCCGGATTTTCTTCGCAAGCCCGGTGCGGTGGAGGTCGTGGTCGCGGCGCGGCCGGACGTGTTCAACCACAATCTGGAGACCGTGCCGGCGAAATACCTCACCGTGCGTCCCGGCGCGCGGTATTTCCATTCGCTGCGGCTGCTGCAGCAGGTGAAGGAATTGGATCCCTCCATTTTCACCAAGTCAGGCATCATGGTCGGCCTCGGCGAGGAGCGGAACGAAGTTCTCCAGCTCATGGACGACCTGCGCGCCGCCGAGGTGGATTTCATGACCATCGGTCAATATCTCCAGCCGACCCGTCGGCATCACAAGGTTGAACGCTTCGTGACGCCCGACGAGTTCAAGGCGTTCGAGACGGTCGCCTTCGCCAAGGGCTTCCTCATGGTGTCCTCGAGCCCCCTCACCCGCTCCTCGCACCATGCCGGCGAGGATTTCGAGCGGCTGCGCAAGGCGCGAGACCAGAAGTTGGGCCGGGCCTGACACCATGCCGTCTTTCTCCAATGCCCGCATCGTGAAGCACGATGCCGCCGACATGTTCGCTTTGGTGGCGGACGTGGAGCGCTATCCGGAATTCGTGCCGCTCTGCGAAGCACTGCGTGTCCGCCGGCGCACCAAAAGCGACGAGGGTGTGGAAGTGCTCGTGGCCGACATGACGGTCGCCTACAAGCTGATCCGGGAGACTTTCACCTCCCGCGTCACGCTCGACCGGCCGCGTCTCGTCATCCATGTGGAATATCTCGACGGCCCTTTCAGCCGCTTGGACAATCGCTGGGAATTCCGTGCCGTGGACCAGGGACGCAGCGAGGTGAAGTTCCACATCTCCTACGAATTCCGCTCGCGGACCCTCGGCCTGCTCATGGGCGCCATGTTCGACGCCGCGTTCCGCCGCTTCGCCGATGCCTTCGAGGCCCGCGCCGACGCCGTTTACGGAGCGCCTGCCGGCGCCTGAACGGGTCGACGGCGCCCGCCCCCAAGGGCGCCTATCGCATCACATAGACCGTCGCGCCCACCCGGACGCGGTTATAGAGGTCGGTGACGTCTTCATTGGTCATGCGGAAACACCCCGAGGAGACCGCCTGACCGATCGTTTCCGGCTCGTTCGACCCGTGGATGCGGTAGAGACTCGATCCGAGATACATAGCGCGCGCGCCGAGCGGATTGTCGATGCCACCGGGCATATAGCGCGGCAGATCGGGACGTCGCTTCAACATTTGGGCCGGCGGCGTCCAGCTCGGCCATTCGCGCTTGGCGCTCACCGTCTTCACACCGGACCATTGAAATCCGTCCCGGCCGACACCGATGCCATACTCGATCGCCTGTCCGCGCGCAGTGACGAAATAGAGCCGGCGCTGGCTGGTCGAGATGACGATGTTACCCGGTGCATATTTGGCATCGATGGGCACCTGGCGGCGCATGAGCGGCGAACCGCCGAAACCCGAGGCAAAACCGCTGAACAACGAGTTGAAATTGAAGGGTTCGTAGCGGTCGTCCGCTTGTGCCGGCGCAATCGAGAGGCAGGCGGCCGCCAAAGCGGCTGCCGCAAACATCTTTATCCGGAAGCCCGTCATATCCCAGTCCTCGCCTGCGTCCGTTGCGGCCCCACCCTGATGTCGCCGCAAATGGGGTCGGCTCGCAACCTCTTTATGCCACTGTGGTTGCCGATTTCGATCCGTCGATGGGGGGATTCACACGCCTCAGGCGAGGTCGTCGAGAAACCCCGCCAAAAGCGCATTGAACGCTGCCGGCGTCTCGATGAATGGCGCATGTCCTACCCCGGAAAGCACGGCCAGACGCCCGTTCGGGACGAGTCCGGCGATATGTTTCGCCATCGAAAGGGCGATCACCGCATCTTCTGCGCCGTGCATGATCAAGGACGGCACGTGAATGCGCGCCAGCACCGCGTCGTAATCCGCCGCGCGCGCCATCGCAGCGCGCACGTCGGCGGGGCACATCATCGCGGCGGCCAACAGGGTCTCGAACAGATCGGGGGCGGGCTGGACGTGAAAGCAGGCGCGCTGGAAGGCGCGGGTGGCGGCGATCATGGTGGCGGGATCCGGCTCGCCCATGAGACGCATGGCGCGGTTCCAGGCGCCGTAGAAGTGCCGCGCATTCGAGGTGACGGCATCGACGAACACCAGCCCGGACAGATCCGCGTCGCCAAAGGCGGCGAGATAATCTGCGATGATCCGCCCGCCATAGGACCATCCAACCAAAACCGGCCGGTGCAGCCCGCCCTGGTCGAGGATGGCGCGAACTTCGCCGGCCCAACGCTGGGCCTCGCCGTAAAATGAGGCTTCCCTCGGCTTGTCCGAGGCGCCGTGGCCACGCAGGTCATAGGCGACGAGCCTGCACAGACCCAGGCTTTCATCGGCGAGCTGCGCCTGCCAGCTCAGGGCCGACTGGGCATAGCCGTGGATGAACAGAACCGGGCGACCCGTAGGATCGCCGCGTTCGGACACGGCTACGTCGAGGCCGTCGGGCGTTCGCGCGCGCCAGGTTCGGGAAGGTGAGACGGTCGGCACAGCCCATTCTATCTTGCCTGCCGGGAGCGGGAACCCCCTGCCCGCTTTTGCCGTCTTGCCGATGGGACCAGGAGAATTCCATGCTTCGGACCGTCATCGTCGTCTTAGCCACGCTCGCGATCACCGCCCCTGCCGTGGCACGTCCGGCGACGTACCGAATGACCTGCGCCAAAGCCCAAGCCCTCGTGGCGCGCCAGGGCGGCGTCGTCATGGACACGTCGCGCACCACTTTCGACCGCTATGTTGCCAATCTGCGGTTTTGCATGCCGGGTCAGGCGCTAAAGCCAGAATGGGTGCCGGCGCGCGACGTCGCTCAATGCTTCGTCGGCTATACCTGCATCGATCCGGACCGCGACTGGTATCGCTGGGGCTTCTGAGGGGAACCATCCCGTGAGCCGAGGCTTTTGAGGAGTGAACGGAGCCCCTCATGAACCGAAACGCACTCATTGCCATCGTCGTCGTGATCCTGCTCGGCATACTCGCCTATACGACGGTCTTCACCAGCGCCCGCGTCGATCCCGCGCGGCCGGAGGCCGCGACGCCGACGCCGGAGAGCGCTCCGGCGCAGACCACCGACCCCGTCACCCCCGGCAATTCCGCCATCCAGCCGCGTTGACGGCGCGGCCGCGGCCGCAGGCGACAGCGCCCTTCCCTCTCTGCGCTGCGCCCGCTAGCTTCCGCCCAATGGGCCGGGAGAGACGTCGATGACGCAGAAGCCGAAGGTTGCGGAGAGGGTTGCAGACCTGCGCTCCGAGGTCGGGCGCTTTCACGCAGCTGGAGAAAAAGTCGCCATCGTTCCGACCATGGGCGCCTTGCATGCCGGGCACCTCGCGCTGGTTCGCGAGGCTCGGGCCCGCGCAGAGCGGGTTGTCGTCTCCATCTTCGTCAATCCAACGCAGTTTGCTCCCAACGAGGACTTCTCCCGCTATCCCCGCACCTGGGACGCCGACATGCGCCTGCTGGCGGACGAAGGGGTAGATGTCGTCTATGCGCCTGCCCGGGCGGAAATGTATCCTGACGGCTTCTGCACCCGGCTCGACGTGCAGGGTCCGGCAGAGGGGCTTGAAAGCGACTTCCGGCCGCATTTCTTCTCCGGAGTCGCCATCGTGGTCGCGAAGCTTTTTCTCCAGAGCGAGGCGGACTTTGCCATGTTCGGCGAAAAGGACTATCAGCAGTTGAAAGTGGTCACCCGGATGGTGCGCGACCTCGATTTGCGCATCCGTGTCGTGCCGTGCGCGACGGTGCGCGAACCTGACGGCCTCGCGCTTTCCTCCCGCAACCGCTACCTCACGGACGAGGACCGCGCGAAAGCACCTGCCATTCATCGTGCACTGCAAGCCGCCGCGGCCGCCATTCACCAAGGGCAAGAGCCGGACCGTGCTGCCGAGACGGCGGCCGACACACTTTCCGCCAACGGATTCGCGGTGGATTATGTCGCCGCCCGGCACGCCGAGACGCTGGCGCCCCTTGAGGGACGAGCCGAGCCCGTGCGGCTGTTGGCCGCCGTCTGGCTCGGCAAGACGCGTCTCATCGATAATATCGGCCTGTGAGGCGGGCCTCAGACCGCGCCGAGATAGCTCATCGCGAAGCCGATGATAACCAGCACGATGCCCGCGAGAAGGATGGTCATAATTCGTCCCGAATAGACCCCCTGCCGCGCTTGCGGTGCCGGCTTCACAGGCTCCCCGGGAGCTCCCGTCGCACCGGGCTGGCGAAACTCGCGCTCTTCACGCCGCTCGTCCTGATCCTGCATGAGGCTCTCCTTCGTTGTCGGTTACGAGAAGAACGTTCGTAGCTGCCTATGGTTCAGCTCAATATGTCGATGCGGGGCATCGTCTTGCCGCGAGGTGCGCGCCGGAAAATGCACAACTCGATAGACTAATCTATTGACAGACCGGCTTAAGCTCCGGTTGTATGGCAGTGTAAAAAAGCACAGGGCGGCGCGGTTGGGCTCATGGCCTTATGAAAATCAGCCAAGCGCGATTAATTATATTCGCATCTGTCGGACTTGCGCTCCTACTCATAATTGGAGCGATCGGTTATATCTATTATGATCGCAATCAAGTCCTTCGCTATAACGAGAAGCGGTTCGCCAACGCAAACCTTCTCTTATCTGAATTCATCGACAAATTCGTCGACGGAATCGATCGCGTGCTGCTTGCGAGCAGCCGTCACATCGCCGGAACCCAAGGTCTGGTTGGCGAAGAGGAACTCCGGGCCAAGCTTGCGGATTTCGCAATCGGCGTAAGCGGGCTCAGCGGCTTATTCGCCCTTGGGCCGGAAGGCGCGCCGATTGTCTTCACGCGGCAGATGCCGCGCCCGACCATATCCTTCGCTGACCGTCCATATTTCACCGAGGCGATGGCGCCGGATCGAAAGACCGTCGCCATCTCCGAAACGATGATGAGTCGCGTCGCCAATCGCTGGCACTTCTTCGCCAGCCGCCCCATCGTTTCGGCCGGCAAGGTCACCGGTGTCATCGCCGCCTCCATCGATACCGGGATGTTCGAGGGCGTCCTCAGCGCCTATCGGCCGGACCCCGGCATTGTCGTCGGGCTCTATACTACCGGGTTTCGCTTGGTGGCGCGGGCCCCTGAAGACACCTCCCTGTTCGGACGAAGCTTTGCCGCCTCGCAAGCGCTGCGCGCATCCGCGGCCGCAGCGACGGATTCCATCACGCTCACGGCCCCTTCTCCCATCGACGGAGCCGAACGCCTCTATGCGGTCCGGCGCGTTGGATCGCTTCCCTTGATCCTCACCGTGTCCGTCCCCGTCGACCAGATTCTGGCGCAATGGCGCGCGCACAGCCGGATCATGCTTTCACTGTCCGGTCTGTTCGGCGCCGTGATCGTCTTTGTGGGCATCGCAGGCGCCCACGTCGCGCGGCGACAGGAGGAGGTGTCAGCCCTCCTCGACACCATGTTCTCGCAGACACCAGCCTGCATCGCGATTGCAAACACAAAGGGCGCTCTCATCAAGAGCAACGAAAATTGGGGCGCTTTGGGGGATTTGTTCGAGGTGCCGGCCGGACTGCGACCGGATGCCTTCATGGCGCTGCAGCATGCGATCCAGCACGGCGGCGATGATGGACTGACGGAAGACCGTCAGAAGTTCCTGGCGGAGATAGGCCTGATCAGGTCGGGCGCGAAGCGCAACGCCGCTCTCGAACTGCGTTGCCGCTACGAAGGAGCCGACCGTTATTTCACAGTCAGTATCAGCCGTATCGTGCTCGCCCCGGAAACCAAAAGCGAAGGCTTTGCAGTTCTCGTGGTCGACATTTCCAAGCAGCGGGCGCTCGAGCTGCGCCTACGCTCTCAACTTTTGGTTGATTCACAAACAGGTCTCGCAACGCGCGCCGGCTTCATGGCGATCCTCACCACCCGCATCGCCCAGGCAGTGGGCGAGGATTGCCTGTTCGTGTTCGACATTGTGGGCCTCGCGGAACTGAAGGAACTCCGTGGCTTCAGCGTCAGTGACGAGGCCTTCTCGGCGGTCGGGGCCAAATTGGGGGCGCTCGCCGCCAACGGCTGTATCGCCGGGCGGATCGACAGCGAGAAATTCTGCCTGTTCATGCCGAGCACGGAGCATGGCGTCACGGCCGCTCAGCGGCTTCAGAGGCTCGTCTCGCACCTCTCGCAGGATTACCATTTGGAAGGTCATACCTTCAACGTGCGGATGACCGTCGGTGGCGCCCGGGTGGCCGAAGTCGGCCAGGATGCCGGGAAGTTGCTTCAGGCCGCCGAGATCGCCCATGGCCTTGCGCGCCGCCGCGGGTTGTCCTCCTCGGCTTTCTTCAACGCCAAGATCGAGGCCGACGCCCACGAACGGGTGCGGCTCTACGGCTCGCTCCAGAAGGCGCTGTCGGGCCACGAATTCGAGCTGGAATATCAGCCCAAGGTCGACCTCGAGTCCGGGACGGTGATCGGGGCAGAAGCCCTCGTTCGATGGAGACACCCGATTTTCGGCCTTCAGCCACCTGCCCGCTTCATCCCGATCGCCGAGGAAAGCGGGCTGATCGTGCCAATCGGAGACTGGGTCATGGGCGAGGTGATCCGCATGCTTGCGGATTGGCCGCGGATTGGCCCGCGCCCCGTGCCGATCTCGATCAATGTCTCGGCGGCTCAATTCGATCGCGAGAGCGTCGACACCGTTCTCGCCGGGCATCTTGCACGGTACGGCGTTGACCCGGCCATGGTCGTCGTCGAGCTCACCGAATCGATTTTCAGCCTCCAGATCGAGGACACAGTGGCGAAGATCAATCGCATCCGGGAGATGGGGGTCCGCGTCTCGTTGGATGATTTCGGCACAGGCTATTCTTCGCTGAGCTATCTCAATCTGATGAATTTCGACGAACTGAAGGTGGACGGCTCCTTCGTTCACAATCTGACGACGGATTCGGTTTCGCGCTCCATCATTGAGATGACGCTCGGCCTCGCCCGTACACTGGATGTCAGCGTCACCGCCGAGGGGATCGAGACCGAGGACCAGCGTCGCACCTTGATCGCCATGGGATGCCGCACCGGCCAGGGTTTCCTGTTTGCACGCTCTGTACCCGAAGCGGAGCTTCGCGCCATTGTGCGCGAACAACGGCGCCTGCCTTCATAGCAAGGTTGCCCCCGCACTGATGGCATCCAGCCGCGGTTTTGCCGCGCGGCGCCCGCCGGTCAATGCAGAATCTGGGACAAGAACAGGCGCGTCCGTTCGTGCTGCGGATTCGAGAAGAAGGGCTCCGGCTCGTTCATCTCGATGATCTGGCCGGCATCCATGAAGATCACCCGGTCCGCGACCTGACGGGCAAATCCCATCTCGTGGGTGACGCACAGCATGGTCATGCCCTCATTGGCGAGCGACACCATGGTGTCCAGCACCTCTTTCACCATCTCCGGATCAAGCGCCGAGGTCGGCTCGTCAAAGAGCATGATGCGCGGGCGCATGCAGAGCGCGCGGGCGATTGCGACGCGCTGCTGCTGACCACCGGACAATTGGCCCGGATATTTGCCCGCCTGTTCCGGAATCTTGACCTTGGTGAGGAAGTGCATCGCCACCTCCTCGGCCTCTTTCTTCGGCATCTTGCGCACCCACATGGGCGCCAGGGTGCAGTTCTCCAGGATGGTGAGGTGCGGGAACAGGTTGAAGTGCTGGAACACCATGCCCACCTCGCGCCGCACCTCGTCGATCCTTTTGAGGTCGTTGGTGAGTTCGATCCCGTCAACGATGATGCGGCCCTTCTGGTGCTCCTCCAGGCGGTTGATGCAGCGGATCATGGTGGACTTGCCCGAGCCCGAAGGGCCGCACACCACGATGCGCTCCCCGCGCCGCACGGACAGATTGATGTCCCGCAGCACGTGGAAGTCGCCATACCATTTGTTGACGCCGATCAGTTCGACCGCCTGCTCCGCCTCACCCGCTACGGCATCGGCCTTGATCTGCGAAGTTTGGCTCATGGTCGGGTCCTCAATGGCGTTGGTTTCGATCGAGGCGCCGCTCCAGCGCCATCGAGTAGCGGGACATGCCGTAGCAGAACACGAAATAGACGAGGCCTGCGAAGCCGAAGCCGGTGAACAACGTGGTGGGCGTCGCCCAGGCGGGGTCCGTGAAGGAGGCCCGCAGAATGCCGAGCAGATCGAAGATCGACACGATCAGGACCAATGTCGTGTCCTTGAAGAGGCCGATGAAATTATTGACGATGCCCGGGATCACCAGCTTCAGCGCCTGCGGCAGGATCACAAGCCGCATCATTAGGCCAGACCGCAGGCCGACTGCCATCGCACCCTCGTACTGGCCCTTCGGAATCGCCTGCAGCCCGCCGCGAACCACCTCGGCCATATAAGCCGATGCGAACAGGGCGACGCCGACCAGCGCCCGAAGGAGGCCGTCGATGGTGAAGCGGCCGGGGAGAAACAAAGGCAGCATGTAAGTGGCGAAGAACAGCACGGTGATGAGCGGAACGCCGCGCCAGAACTCGATGAAGATGATCGAGGAATATTTCACCAGCGGCAGTTCGGAGCGGCGACCGAGGGCGAGGAGGATGCCAAGCGGAAGCGAGGCGACGATGCCGGTCACGGCGATCACCAGCGTGACCAGCAGCCCCCCCCATTGGCGGGTCTCGACCTGCGGCAGGCCGAAATCGAAATCCATCGCCAGCATCACGATGCCGACGACCGCGAAGGCCTTCAGGATGCCCAGCGCGACAGCGCGACGTTCGCCCCCAAATACCGGCGCCAACGCCATGCCGGACGCCATCGCAAGCAGTGTGACGACGAGGAATTGAAGCCAGAAGGTGAGCCTCAGGCCATTGGCCGAGGCGGTGACGCCGAAGTCGAGCCCGATCCATCCGAGCACGAAGCTGCGCATGTCGAGATCGCCGCCGGTCAGCAGCACGAAGGAGATGAGCGGATAGATCCCGAAAAACGCCAGCGCATTGGTGCGCTTGTAAGGCGCACGCGGAATCAGCAGCGGAATCAGCAGGACCACGCCGAGCCCATACACCACGTTCACCCGCCAGCGCTCATCGGCAGGATAGAAGCCGTACAGAATCTGGTTCCATTTCGCTGCGATGAAGGGCCAACAGGCCCCCACGGGACGCCCGACCGTCTCCGGCAGACACGCCTCCCTATTGGTTCCAATGAACACGGCATCGGTGATGAAGAACCGCACCATGGGCGGGACCACGGCGAGGACAACGAGGATTCCGAACAAGGTGAGCAGCACCTGCCCCACCGAGCCGAACAGATGCGCGCGCGCCCAGCCGTAGGCACCGCGATCCGAGACGGGTGCCGGCTCCGGTTTAAGAAGATCCGTCGGCGCCACATAGGACACGGGGTTTTGCGCAGTCGTCATGACGGCCTCACCGTTCCACCAGCGCGACGCGCTTGTTGTACCAGCCCATCAACGCAGAGGTGAGGATCGAGATGACGAGGTAAACCGCCATTGTCAGAGCGATGATCTCGATCGCTTGGCCGGTCTGATTCAGCGTGGTTCCGGCAAAGATCGCGAACAAATCCGGGTATCCGACCGCCACGCCGAGCGTCGAATTCTTAGTAAGGTTGAGATATTGGCTGGTCAAAGGCGGGACAATGACGCGCATCGCCTGCGGAATGACAACCAGACGCAGCGTCGGCCCGGACCGTAGGCCCAGCGAATAGGCGGCCTCGGTCTGGCCCTTGGACACGGCGAGAATACCGGCGCGGACAATCTCCGCGATGAAGCCGGCGGTATAGATCGCCAGCGCCACGAGCAGCGCCACGAATTCCGGAATCACCCGAATGCCGCCGACGAAGTTAAAGCCGCGCAGCACGGGCGTTTCAAAGGAAAGCGGCCAGCCGAGCAGGAACCCGGCGATGGTGGGCGGCACCGCAACAAGAGCGAGACCGGCCCAGAAGGACGGAAACTGCTGGCCGGTGCGCTCCTGCCGGCGCCGCGCCCAGCGGGCCAGCAGGAAAGCCGCCGCGATGCCGGCCACGAAGATCCAGAAAATGATGGAAAAATCGGCCTCGAACACCGGTCGCGGAACGACCAGCCCGCGATTGTTGATGAACACGCCTGGGGCGGAGACATCCCCCGCCAGGGCGGCCAGCATGTCGGACAGGGGCGTTAGCCCGATTCCCGACGCCCAGCCCGCGAAGGCATTGAACATCGGCTGCAGGCCGAAGCTCCAGCTCTGGCGTGGGCTCGGCATCGTGGAGAGCACGGCGAGGTACCAGAACAGGATCTGGAACAAGGGCGGCAGGTTGCGCGTCACCTCGACATAAGCGGAGGCGAGCGCCTTGATCACGACGTTTTTGGACAGTCGCGCGACCCCGACCAGAAAGCCGATGATGGTGGCAAGGACGATGCCGAGGGCTGCCACCAGCAGCGTATTGAGGAGGCCGACGAGGAAGGCGCGGCCATAGCTCATGGATTCCGAATAGGGAATGAGCGTCTGGGTGATGCCGAATCCGGCGGAATTGTCGAGGAAGCCGAAGCCGGAGGCGATGCCCTGTCGGGCGAGGTTCGCCTGGGCATTTGCAAAGAAAGACCATGCCATCCAGATCAAGGCGATCGCGAGCGCGATCTGGATCACGGCGGACCGCAACGCCGGGTCGGTCCACGACCAGCGGCGCGTCGGAGCGGGCTCCGACCAGCGAGCGTCTGTCATTTAGCCCCTCGGAGAACGGAGCTCTGCGGCCCCTGATGATGCGGCGATGCGCGGGGCCCAAGCGGCCCTTAGAAATGGAAAGCCCGGCGCCTTGGAGCGCCGGGCTTCGAAGCCTCAGCGGACGGGCATGCCGTATTGGAGGCCGCCTTTGTTCCACAGCTTGTTGAGGCCGCGGTCGATGGCGAGCGGGGTGTTGGGGCCGAGATTGCGGTCGAAGATTTCGCCGTAATTTCCGACCTGCTTGACCATCCGCGCGACCCAGTCGACCGGAAGGCCGATCGCTTCGCCGAACTTGCCGTCGCTGCCGAGCAGGCGCTTGATCTCCGGGTTGGGCGAACTGACCATCTGGTCGACATTTTTGGAATTGACGCCCAATTCCTCGGCGTCCACCAGCGCGAAATAGCTCCATTTCACGAGGTCGAACCACTGGTCGTCGCCGTGGCGTACGACCGGGCCGAGCGGCTCCTTGGAGATCACCTCGGGCAGGACCACATGGTCGCTGGCATTGGTGAGTTTGAGGCGCACGGCGTACAGCTGCGACTGGTCCGAGGTGAAGGCATCGCACCGGCCTGAATCATACGCCTTGATCGTCTCGTCGATCGTCGCGAATGCGATGAGTTCGTATTTGAGGTTGTTGGTGCGGAAATAGTCGCCGACATTCAGCTCGTTGGTGGTGCCCGTCTGCACGCAAATCGACGCGCCGTTCAACTCGTTGACAGACTTCAGATTGAGCGACTTGCGCACCATGAAGCCCTGACCATCATAATACATCACACCGACGAAGTTGAATCCGAGGGTGGTGTCGCGCGACATCGTCCAGGTTGTGTTGCGCGACAGAACGTCGATCGCGCCGGATTGAAGTGCGGTGAATCGGTCCTTCGCCGAAAGAGGTGAATACTTCACCTTGCTCGCATCGTTAAAAATCGCCGCGGCGATCGCGCGGCAGAAGTCAACGTCGAGGCCTGTCCAATTGCCCTTGTCGTCGGGGTTGGAAAAGCCAGGAAGGCCTTGCGACACGCCGCAATTGAGCGCGCCGCGTGCCTTCACGTCGTCGAGTGTGGCGGCTCCCGCAGCGCCGACGCCGAGCGCTAGGACTCCAGCCGCAAGCAGGATGCGCTTGAAGGAATGAACCATCGTTTCTCGCTCCCAGACCAGTCCGGACGAATTCGCGGCGTCTCCCGCTGCGGGATCGACGCCGTCGCCCGGGACGTCGTATGGATGTATCTCAGTCCGTTGCCGTCGGGCGGTCAATACCTTGCCTGACGTTTGGGTCTCCAACTATCGTTACCGGAGCCAAGATGAAATCCCCCTCCCCCGAAGCAATTTTCGCACCTGCAACCGAAGTGGTGCGGCTCGGCCGTGATCCGGTGCGCTTCGACGGCTTCGTCAACCCCCCTGTCGTTCGCGGTTCGACGGTCCTCTATCCCTCCTATGACGATCTCGTGAGGCACAAGGCGCGCTACACATACGGCCGTCGCGGCAACCCGACGACGGAGGCCTTGGAGACCGCACTGAACGCCCTTGAGGGCGCCGAAGGGACCGTTCTGACCCCGTCCGGCCTGTCTGCGATCACCACCGCCCTCCTCGCCGTCGTCGGCTCGGGCGATCATCTGCTCGTCGTGGATACCGCCTATCGCCCCACGCGCCGTTTCTGCGACACCATCCTGACGCGCCTGGGCGTCGAGGTGACCTATTACGATCCGCTGATCGGAGCCGGCATCGACGGTCTGATCAAGCCGAACACCCGTGCCGTCTTCCTCGAATCCCCCGGCTCGCAATCGTTCGAAATGCAGGATGTCCCCGCAATCGCCCGAATCGCGCGGGCGCACGGCATCACGACCTTGATGGACAACACTTGGGCGACGCCGATCTATTTCCGCCCGCTGGCACATGGCATCGACATCTCCATCTCGGCGGGAACGAAATATCTGTCGGGCCATGCCGATCTCAATCTCGGCACGATCTCCGCCTCCGGCGAGGCGTGGCGCAAGGTGCAGACGACGCACGGCGATCTCGGCATCTGCGTGAGCCCGGAAGACGCCGCCCTCGGTTCGCGGGGCCTGCGGACATTGGTGGTGCGCCTGGAACGGCATTGGCGCTCCGGCCTCGCCGTGGCGCGCTGGCTCGCCGAGCAGCCCCAGGTGGCGCGGCTGCTGCATCCCGCGCTCGAAAGCGATGCCGGGCACGCAATCTGGAGCCGGGACTTCGCCGGCGCTTCCGGTCTGTTCGGGGTGATCCTGAAGCCGGCACCAGAGCCTGCCGTCGCGGCGTTCTTCGATGCCCTCGTCCTGTTCGGAATGGGCTATTCCTGGGGCGGCTTCGAGAGCCTCGCCATCCCGTTCGACTGCTCGGACTATCGCACGGCGACGCAGTGGCGGGCCGAAGGCCCGGCCATCCGGCTCCATATCGGTCTGGAAGAGCCCGCGGACCTGATCGCGGATCTCGCCCAGGCCTTCGCCAAGTTGGACGCCGCACGCTGACGGAGGGGCCTCGCCGGCCCCTCCTCTCTCCGGCCCCGACGCGCGGGGTCAGAGACCTTTCTGCGCACGCCGCTCACGCAGAGCGAATTGCAGATTGCGGATATAGATGAAGGTTGAAAGCGCTTGACCGGCGATGAAAACCGGGTCGCGGCGGTACAGCGCGTAGATCAGCAGGAGCGTGCCGCCGCCGAGTGAGAACGTCCAGAAGGCGAAGGGGATGACGCTGCGGCCCGCCCGCTCGCTGGCGACCCACTGCACCACGAAACGCATGGTGAACAGAATCTGCGCGACGAAGCCGAGCAGCACCCACCAGTCGAGCTGGGTGACGAAGACGTCGTGGAGATATCCGCCGACGATATCGGCGAGATCAATGAGCATCCGGATAGACCTTGACCACCTCGGGAATATTGCGTCGGCGGGTCAGCCACCACACGCCGAGCATGTCGACGATGCCGACCCAGAGCCGGTTCCAGAATCCGTATTTCGACAGACCGTGCCAGCGTGCCCGGTCGACGACGGGGAATGTCAGAACCTCGAAACCCTCGCGTCCCACCAGGGCCGGCGTGAACCGGTGCAGCGCATCGAAATGCGGCAGGCGCAGATAGATGTCGCGCCGCACCACTTTGAGCCCGCATCCGGTGTCGCGGGTGCCGTCCCGCAGCATCAGCCCCCGCACCGTATTGGCGAGGCGGGACTGAAAGCGCTTGAAGGCGGTATCCTTGCGCCCCTGCCGCTCGCCTTGCACCATTCCTGCGCGCTCGCCGACCGCGTCGAGGGCCGCCACCATCTGGGGCAAATAGGCCGGATTGTTCTGCCCGTCCCCGTCCAGCAGCAGGAGAATCTCGCCGTGGGCCGCCCAGGCGCCGGTGGCCACCGCCGCCGACTTTCCGCAGGCCCTGCCGTGGGTGAGGATCCGCATATAAGGTCGGCTCGCCGCCGCTCGGAGCAGCGCATCCGCTGTCCCGTCAGCCGAGCCGTCATCCACGAAGATGAGCTCATAGGCCTCGGGCCGGAGGGCGGCGTCGATTTCCTCGATGAGGGGCGCGATATTCTCGGCCTCGTCCCGCACCGCGATGACGACCGAGAGACGCACCTTTTGCGGCGCGTCGAGGGAAGCGAAGGTCAAGATCGAGCCTCTTCGAAGGCGGTCTGCGGGGCGGACGGCGGGACGAGGCGCGCGAGATGGCGCGCCGCCGGACCGGGCTTCGGACGGATCGCGCCGTCGCCCGCCACGCAAAAGACCAGGCGGCGGGCGGCGAACAGCTTCACCATGAGCAGCGTAAAGGCGGCCGCAATCGCGCCGCCGGCGAGAACGTCGCTCGGATAATGCGATCCGAGAATGACGCGGGAGGAGGCGACCAGAACCGCGATCGCAATCAGCGGGGTCCGCGCCCGGGGAAACAAGGCTGCGAAGGCGACGGCGGTCGAGAACACGATCGCGCTGTGGCCCGACGGAAAGCTCGCATAGCTCGATTGCAGCGCCAGCCAGTCGAACGTGAGCTGGGCATTCGGACCCGACAAATGAAGCGCCGCGTAAGGCCGCGCCCGGCCCAACGCATATTTCATCACCAGGACCAGCAATCCTGCCCCGGCGATCGAAACGAACAGAAATCCAAGCCGGGCCACCACCGATGCACCGATTCGCCGGCCTAGACCGGCCAGACGGGGCATCACGCCGAGAATTGCGAGGAGGCCGAGACCGATCGGCCACAGCACAACACTCCCCAGTCCGAGCTCGGTGATGCGCTCGAACAGATGCACCACCCCTTGGGAAAGCCGCAGGCGCAGACCGGAGACCAAAGGGTCGACCAAGATCATGGAGGCGGCGGTGAGGCCCGCGATCAGAATCGTGAGCGCCGCCAATTCCACGATACCGGCCGTACCGATCCGCGGCCGCGGACCCCGGACCGGCCGACGCAGCAGATAGAGCCAGGCTTCACGCAGGCCGACAATGGCGGCCAGCGCGCTGTCCCGGACCTGTGCGGCGCTGTTCGTCACGGGGTGGCCTCCTGGGGCCGGAACACGGTGATCACGACATTGCGCCCGCCATTATAGGTGAAGCCGGCAATGCTCGATGTCGCCTTATAGCGCAGGCCGATCTCCCGCGCCCGCTGCTCGAACAGTGGCACCATGTTGGCGCCGAGAAACGCCATCGTACACCCGCCTTGCTTCAGCAGGTCGGCCGCCGCGACCGGATTGGTGAACCGCAGGTCGGTGCCGATCAAAAAGGCGAGGCTCGGCTCCTGATACGGCACCGTCGCAATATTGCCCGCCGGGCAGCCGGCCTCGGCGGCGATCGCGGCGAGGCGCTCGGAAATCCACACCGCGCGCATCTGCGGCAGCAGGAACTGATAGACGCCGGCATAGAGCAGCAGCGCTCCGACCGCGGCGAGGAGAAATCCCGCTTCGGTGCCCGCGGTCGGCACGCGCCGCGCCGCGAGAAACAGGCACACCAGAGCCCCAGCCAAGAGCGGCGCCGCGGCCACAGCATAGCCCCAGGAGCCGCCGAACCAGACGAAGCCCGCCGTCATAACCCCTGCCAAAATGCAGCCGAGAATCGGCCATAGCCCCCTCAGATCGCGCAGACGTCGGCCCACGGCATCCAAAGCGCCCCGCTCGAGTGCCAGAGCGGTCAGGATGGCGAGGGCGGGATAAAGCGGCAGAACGTAATGCGGGAGCTTGGTGACGGCGATCTCGAACACCAGCCAGCAAGGCACGATCGACGCCAGGAGAAAGCGCACCGCCGGCTCCCGGCGATTGCGCCATGCGAACGGCACCGCCATCGCCACCAGCACGACGGCGGGCCAGAACGTGCCCCAGATCGCGAGAAGATAGGTGCCCGGCGGCCCCCAATGTCCCTCGGCCCCCTCGGCCACCTTGCCGAGCATATCGACACCCACCGCATGCTCGTAGAAGGCGCCGTCGGTGACGTAATAGATCGCGACAAACCAGGGCAGACACAACAGCGCGCACCAAGCGAGGCCGGGCAACGGCATCAGCACGCGCATGAAAGCCGCCGAACGGTCCAGCAACGCCAGGACGAGGAATGGCAGACCGACGAAGATCGGCGCGAGCGGTCCCTTGACGAGGATGCCGGCGGCGAGGCCCGTCCAGAAAATCGCCGCGAGCCCGAGATCCCCGCGCACCGGCATTGGGCGTGACATATAGGCCCGCGCGAGCGCGCCGAGCGAGGCGAGAATGGTGAAAAGCAGCACCGCATCGGTTTTGGCGAGCCGCGCCTCGACACCGAGCAGGACGCAGCTCGCCATCATCAGCCCGGCGAGAAGCGCACCGCGTCGCGCAACGAAGGGCAGCGCGGTCCAATAGGTCAGGAGCACCGCGCCGACGGCCGCGAGCAGAGAGGGGATGCGGTAGAAAAAGATGGTCGTGCGGGCGGAGGGTCCCACCACCGCCTCGGCGGCCGCCACGCTCGCCGCCTGCAACCAATAGATGCCGACCGGCTTTTTATGCCGTGCCTGTTCCTTGTAGCGGATGTCGACGAAATTCCCGCTCTCCAGCATCTGCTTGGTGGCCTGGGAGAAGCGGGCCTCGTCACGATCGATCGGCGAGAGCGTGAAAATGCCGGGAAGGAAGGCGACCAGCGCGATCAGGACGAGAAACAGGCTCGCCCGTACATGCGTCGCCGATGCGGCATCAAGTCCGCGCGCGAAGAAGAACGACGCGGACGGGCGCGCCGCCGTGCGTCCGCTGATGGCAGGCTCGGAAATCGCCATGCGAAGGTTTGGATCCGGTCGTTTTGGGCGCGGGACAATAGCAGAAACGTCCGGACCGGAAAGGTGCCATTCCCGATGCGAGCGGACGCGCCTTGCTCGTCCGCACCACTGGCCGGGCAGCACGGCGGAAAAATGGCGGTGCCGACCGCTATTCCTCTAACGGCCTACGCCGATATCCCGCGGCGGCGGAGGCCGGCCGGCGGGACGATTATCACTTGGTCAGGATCAGCTTGTCCTGTGCGGTCAGCCGGAGCTGGTAGGTCTGGGCGCCGTGGGCGATGGTGATCACGCGCGAGTCCGTGAACAGATCCCGACTGTCGAGCCTTTCCTCGGCCATCGGTATCACGCGGGCCTTGCTGTGCGCTGACCAGGCTGGGCCCCTGTGTTCATGCTTGGTCATTTGAACGACTCCAAATTAAAATCGCACAAAACAGCGATCTGACAAGTCTTCGCTGAATTTAGAACAGTTCAATAATTGCTGTTCTTGATCTCCCGCTAGTTAATACAGGATCGCATGGAAATCAACGCAGCCAGCCTCCGCATCCGCGCATGGCGAGAATCGAAAGGGAGAAGCCAAGAAGGAGAAGGCCGGGCTGGTGGGTACGACAATGGCTATTCCGCCGGGTGCGGCGCCGCGACGTCCGGCTTCGTCCCCTCGCCCGAGATCGCGCGGGAGACGGCTCGATCGAGCCGGTCGAGATAGAGGTAGACCACAGGCGTGATGTAGAGCGTGAGGACCTGCGACACCAGAAGCCCGCCCACCACCGCAATGCCCAGAGGCTGGCGCAGCTCCGACCCCGCACCGGCACCGATGGCGATCGGCAGAACGCCGAAGATCGCGGCGAGCGTCGTCATCATGATTGGCCGAAAACGCAGCAGGCAGGCCTCGCGAATCGCCTCCTGCGCATCGACGCCCTGGCGCCGACGCTCCAGGGCGAAGTCGATCATCATGATCGCGTTTTTCTTCACGATCCCGACCAGCATGACGATGCCGATCAGCGCGATCACCGAAAGCTCCATCTTGAACGCCATCAGCGTGAGCAGCGCCCCGATGCCGGCGGAGGGGAGGCCGGAGAGAATCGTGATCGGGTGGATGAAGCTCTCATACAGGATGCCGAGCACGATATAGATCACCACCACTGCGGCGAGGATCAGCAGCGGCTGGTTGCTCAACGAACTCTGAAACACCTGCGCCGAGCCCTGGAACCCGGTGGAGACATTCGGTGGCAGCCCCGCCTCGTCCTCCGCGGCGCGAATCGCATCCACCGCCTGGCCGAGGGAAACCCCCGGCGCGAGGTTGAAGGAGATGGTGACGGCCGGCTGCTGTTGCTGGTGGGCGATTTGGAGCGGTCCGACGGTGCGCCGGATCTCTGCGACCGTTTCGAGCGGCACGACGGCACCGCCCGTCGTGCGCAGATAGACGCGGGCGAGATCGGTCGCGTCCTGCTGGAAACGCGGCTGTGCCTCGACGATGACGGCATATTGGTTGGTCGAGGTATAGAGCGTCGCCACCTGACGGGTACCGAACTGGGTGTAGAGCGCGTTGCGCAGTTGGTCCTCGGTGATGCCGACAGCCGCCGCTTTGTCCTTGTCGAGGTCGATGGTGAGCTGGGGATTGGTGATCTGCAGATCGGACGTGACGTCGCGCAATTGGGGTAAGCCGGAAAGACGTTCCTCCATCCGGCTCGCCGAAGGGTAAAGCGCATCGGAATCCGAACTTTGCAGCGTGTATTGATACTGGCTCTTGGAGGCGACGCCGCCGACATTGATGTTCTGGACAGGTTGGAAGAACACCTTCACGCCGGGAATGCCCGACACCCGACGGCGCAGATCCTGAATCAATTCGAACGCGCTCTTTTCGCGCTCCGCCCGTGGCTTCAGCGCGACGAACAAGCGTCCCGAATTGGCCGTGCGGGAGATCCCGGTAGCCCCGGCCGTGTAGACGAGATAGGCGACGCTCGGATCACTCCGCACCGCCGCCGCCACAGCTTTCTGGCGCTCGACCATGGCATCGAAGGAAATGTCGGTCGCCGCCTCGACCGTTCCGGTGATGAAGCCGTTATCCTCGGTCGGAAAGAAGCCTTTGGGGATCACCACATAGAGATAGACGGAGAGCCCGATCGTGGCGAAGGTCACGACCAGCATGAAGGGGCGACGGCGCAGAACGAAATCGAGGCTGTTCCGGTAGCCGGCGAGCCACAGGTCAAACATCCGCTCGCTCATGCGGAACAGGAGATTGGGCCTTTTGCGATGGTCCACCGGCTTCAGAAGCCGTGCGCAGAGCATGGGCGTGAGGGTGAGCGAGACGAAGCCCGACACCAGGATCGCGACCGAGATGGTGACGGCGAACTCGCGGAACACCCGCCCCACGACCCCGCCCATGAACAGCACCGGGATGAACACCGCGACCAGCGACAGCGTCATAGAGATGATGGTGAAACTGATCTCGCGCGAACCCAGAATAGCCGCCTTGAAGGGGCGCTCGCCGTTCTCGATGTGGCGATAGATATTCTCCAGCACGACGATGGCGTCGTCGACGACAAAGCCGACGCACAGCGTCAAAGCGAGCAGCGTCATGTTGTTGATGGAGAAGTCCAGCACCCACATGGCCGCGAAGGTGGCGACGATCGACAAGGGCAGCGCGAGCGAGGGAATGAGGGTCGCTCGAACATTGCGCAGGAAGAGAAAGATCACCAGAACGACGAGGACGATCGCCTCGAGCAGCGTTTTCTGCACGTCGTGGACGGCATCGCGGATCGAAACGGAACGGTCGTTCAGCACCTCGATATTGACCGCACCCGGCACCTGCGCACGGTACTGGTCGAGATGGGCCCGGACCTCGTCGACCACCGCTACAGTGTTCGCGTCCGGCTGACGCACCACGGCGAGGACGATGGCGCGCGAATCGTTGAACCAGCTCGCCACCCGTTCATTTTCGACACCGT
Organism: Aquabacter spiritensis; assembly: GCF_004346185.1. Taxonomy (GTDB): domain Bacteria; phylum Pseudomonadota; class Alphaproteobacteria; order Rhizobiales; family Xanthobacteraceae; genus Aquabacter; species Aquabacter spiritensis. Next base: position 117,089 of record NZ_SMAI01000012.1, read on the forward strand.
CACTGATGCGGGCGATCTCGTCGAGCCGCACCGGCGCACCGTTGCGCCAGGCGACGATCAGCCGGCGGAACGGCTCTGCGTCGGCCTTCGACGTCCCCATGTCGATGGTCAAGCTCTGACGCGGCCCCGCCAACTGGCCGATCGGGGTATTGGAGGCGGCGGCCTCAATGGCGGTGCGGATGTCGGCGGCCGATATGTTCCGAACCCCTGCGGCCGCCGGATCGACGCGGATGCGCACCGCATATTTCTGGCTGCCATAGATTTGGACCTGAGCGACGCCGGGCAATTGCGAAATCTGCTGGCCGATGATCGTGTCGGCATATTCGTTGACAGCCGAAAGCGGCAGCGTGTCGGATGAGACCGCGAGCAGGATCACCGGCGCGTCGGCGGGGTTGACCTTCCGGAAGCTCGGCGGCGTGGTCATCTCGTCCGGCAGCTGACGCTGGGCGATCGACAAGGCGGACTGCACGTCGAGGGCCGCGTCGTCGATGTTGCGCGCGAGGTCGAACTGAATGGTGATCGAGCTAGACCCTTGCGTGCTCGACGATGTGAGGGAGGTGATCCCCGAAATGGTCGAAAGCTGGCGCTCGATCGGCGTCGCCACCGCTGTCGCCATGGTCTCCGGGCTGGCACCGGGAAGCGTGGCGGTGATGCTGATGGTCGGAAAATCCACCCGGGGCAAGGCCGCAACCGGCAGAAGCCGGTAGGCGAAAAGGCCCGCGACGATCAGTGAGACCATCATCAAGCAGGTCATCACCGGTCGGCGGATGCACATTTCGGAGAACATGGCGTCAGCTCCCGGCGGCCGGTGCCCCGGTCTGGCGCTTGATGTCCACCCTTGCGCCGTTGCGGAGAGCGAGTTGTCCCTGTGTGACGACCGTCTCGCCGCCCGCGAGACCCGATATGATCACCGCCTCGCCGTCGATGGTCCGGCTGACGCCGACCGGCACCACCTTCGCGGTGTTGTTCTCGATCACGAAAACGAAGGTCCCGGCTTGGCCACTCTGCACCGCCTCGGCGGGGACGGTGACCATGTTCGGCTCCATCCGCAGCGTGACGGTGACGTCCCCGAGCGTTCCCGGCCACAGCCGCTCGTCGGCGTTCTCGAATTGCGCCCGCACCATGAGGGTGCCGGTCTGAGGATCGATCGTGTTGTCCAGCGCCGCGACCCGCCCGCCGGACACCCGCTCGTCCGAGCCCTGCAGACGGAACCGCACGTCGGCTCGGGCCATATTGGTGCGCAACTCCGTCAGATAGCGCTCCGGCACGCCGAAGGCGATGTAGATCGGCTTGATCTGCCGGATCGTCGCCAGCGTGTCGTCGACCCGGATCACGGCACCCGGACGCACCCCGGACACCCCCATGCGCCCCGTCACCGGGGCCTTGATCTCATAATAGGAGCGCTGAACTTGCAGGGCCTGAAGGTTCGCCTCGTTCTGCTGGACGGTCGCGCGCTGAACGTCGACAGTCGTCTTCGCGTCGTCCACCTGAACTTGCGAGACCGCGCTGCGGGCCAAAAGCCCAACATAGCGCTCGACATCGCGCTGCGCCTTTTCGAGCTGGGTCTTGTCCCGCGAGAGCGTCGCCTGTGCCTGGAGGATTTGCGCATCGATTTCGCGGGGATCGAGGACGAACAGAATGTCGCCTTCCTTCACGGCGGCACCATCCTCGAACCGCACCTCCTCGACCCGGCTCGCCACCCGCGTGCGGATCGTCACCGTAACCATCGGCTCGACCGTGCCCAGCGCGTCGACGCGCAGCGGCACGTCCTTTCGGACGGCGGTTGCCGCGACCACCGGAATGGCCCGGTTACCGGCCGGCTGCGCATTTGCGGCGACGCCGCTTTTACCGGTGAAAGCACCGCTCTGCCAGAGCCATCCTCCGGCGCCGACCATAGCCAGCACCGCAAGCGTCAGCAGAAGCCGCACGCCGCGTGATCTCGTCCCCGATGCCATTAGGTTCCTCGAACCGCCTCGGCCGCCCGCAACGATGTCCCGCCGCGGCCTGACCTCGGTCGCGAGGGTACACGCAGCCTGTTTGCATTGCGATCACGATATCGTTCGCAAGGCTTACCATCTTGTCATGTTTGCCGGCGATTCCAAGCCCTTTGGTGGTGCCCCCTCACCGCCAGACGGACACCGCTCGTCCGAGCCGCTCCAATGCGAGGTCGAGGGTGGCGTCGTTCTTTGCGAAGCAGAAGCGCACCACCGAGCGCACCGCGTTCTCGGCGTAAAAGGCAGAGACAGGAATGGCTGCGACGCCGTGGGCGCGGACGAGGTCCAGGCAGAATTGCTCATCGTCCAAGGATGAATCGACGGCCGCGAGGTCCACGGTCAGAAAATAGGTCCCGGCACTCGGCAGCACCGGCAGGCCCAGCGCAGTCAGTCCCGCAGTCAGGTGGTCGCGGGCGCGCTGCAGGTCCGACCGCATTGCGTCAAAATAGGCTTCGTCTTTGCCGAGACCATAAGCGACGGCGGTCTGGAGATTGGGCGGCGTCGTGAAGGTGAGAAACTGATGCGCCTTGCTCAGCACGCGCATCAGAGGCGGCGCCGCGCAGACCAATCCGACCTTCCATCCGGTCATGCCGAATATCTTTCCGGCGGAACCAATCTTGACGGTGCGCTCGCGCATGCCGGGCAATGCCATCATCGGCAGATGACGACGGCCGTCGAACACGATGTGCTCCCAGACCTCGTCGCAAACTGCAATTACATCATAGCGCAGGCAGAAATCGGCGAGCAGCTCCATTTCGGCGCGGCAGTGCACCACACCGGTCGGGTTCTGCGGATTGTTGAACAGGACCAGTTTGGTGCGCGCGGAGAAGACGGCCGCGAGCGCGCCCTCGGTGATGCGCCAGGCCGGCGGCTCCAGGCGGATCAGCTTCGGCACGCCGCCGGCGCGCAGGACGAGCGGGAGATAGGCATCGTAGAGCGGTTGAAACAGCACGACCTCGTCGCCCGGCTCGATGAGGGCGAACAGCGCGCCGGCCAATGCCTCCGTGGCACCGGACGTGACCATGACTTCACAGTCGGAATCGAGCGCAAGACCTTGCCAGCGCCGATAATGGTCCGCCGCCGCGCGGCGCAGCTCCGGCAACCCCATCATCGGGGGATACTGGTTCCACCCCTCGATCAGGGCCTCGGCCGCCTTGGCGCGGACATCGGCGGGACCGGGATCGTCGGGAAAGCCCTGGCCGAGATTGACCGCCTGGTGCTCCCGCGCCAATCCCGACATGACCTCGAAGATCGTGGTCGGAAGGTTGGAATAGACCGGATTGAAGCTGCGGGCCGGGGACGTCCCGACGGAGGGGGAGAGAGGCATGACGGCGCGAACTCTGGGCACGGCTGAATCAACCCGGCTCTACCCGGTTTGGCCAAGCCGCGAAAGCGCAGTGTCAGTCGGCGCGACCGGGCGCACCCGCCAGCGGCTCCAGCGCCATCGAAAGGTCGGCCTCCGTGACGCTTGTCATCGGCATCAGCAGCTTGGCGGCCTCGGTCCGGCGTCCCGCCCGCATGACCAGGATGACAGTCTCCGCGCCGCCGCAGCCGGGATCGCCGCAGGCGATCTCGGAGACGCTCACGGTCGCGTCCGCGTCCAGGTGAAGGAGCGTCCGCACCTTTTCGGCAAGGTCGCGCGCCGCATCCCGCGCGGCGGACCGGGCCTCGGCACCTTCTCCGCGGCCCCTCATGAACAAGCGCACGCTATCCTCCCCAGGCTCCGTATGCGGAAGCCTTGCGTCTCGAATGGCCATGCCCGGCACGGGCCCGATGCGACCTCATCCGCGTTGCGCGCCCGATCCGGAGACAATCCTGCGGGCGCGTGTCTTCCATCGGTCGAGCCGACCCGGTGGGGCGGCATCCGAGGCCTCGCCGAGCCGCAAAGCAACCTGCGTGACCCGGCCGGAATCCACCCTCCTGACCTCGACGAAGGCAGCGCCGAGGGCAAAGCGCATGCCCGGCATCGGCCGGTCGTCGGCGCGATCGGCAAAGGCGTCGGCGAGCGTCACGTGGCGATCGGCCTCTGCGACCGCAAGGCCGTAGAGATCCGCCACGTCGCCGATCCGCACGTCGCCGGAAAATGGGAAGGCGGCGTCGTCCCCCCAGACCAACGGCTCCGACATGAACACCCGGTCGAGTTGTTTCACCCTCTGCGGCGGCGTCAGGAGATAGACATAATCGCCAGACAGGAACGCACCGGCCTCCTCCGCCCCGAGGATATGCCCTGCCCGCACCACGAGAAGGGGCCGCGTCCAAGTCGGAAGCAGGCCGGGCGCGATCGTCGGCGTCTGCGCGGTCACGGGATAGCCGACCAGTTCGTGCTCGCTTTGGCCGGGAAGGTCGATCTCGAAGCGGCGCGGCTCGCGCATCGGACCCGACAAAGCGACACCGAGCCGGCGCGCGGAGGTCGCGAGAGTCGCGCCATGGAGCACCAGAGAAACCAGGACGACGATGAACGCGATATTGAAATAGAGCGGTGCCAAAGGCAGTTGGGCCAGCATCGGAATGGTCGCGAGAAAGATCGAAACCGCCCCGCGCAGGCCGGCCCAGGACACGAACGCCTTTTCCCGGAACGAGAAGCCGAACCAGGTAAGGCATGTGAATACCACGGCGGGCCGGGCCACGAGAACGAGGAAGCCCGCCACCGCGAGGCCCGCGGGCAGCGACTCCATCAGTCCGCGCGGGGTGACGAGCAATCCGAGCATGGTGAACATCACGATCTGGCAAAGCCACGTGATGGTGTCGTGGAAGCTGGTGATCCCAGCGATACCTCGGACTGGACGATTGCCGAGCACCAGGCCGGCGAGATAGACGGCGAGAAATCCCGAGCCCTGCAGAAGGGCGGTGAGCGCGAAGGTGAACACGGCGACGGCCACCACCATCACCGGCTGAAGCCCGCCCGGCAGATCGATGCGGTTGAGGAACACCGCCAGAAGAAATCCCATGCCGACGCCCATCAGCGCGCCCACTGTCATCTCGCGGAACACCCCAAGGACGATGGTCCACCCGACATCGCCGGTGCCCGACGTGATCAGTTCGACCAGCAATACCGTAAGGAAGACCGCCGCGGGATCGTTGGTGGCCGATTCCACTTCGATCACCGCACCAACCCGGCGTCCGAGCCGCAAGCCCTGGGCGCGGACCAGAAAGAGGACGGCGGCGGCATCGGTGGAGGCGACAATGGCGCCGACCAGCAGGCTCTGGAGCACGGTGAGGCCAAGCAAAGGCCCCGCTACGAGTGCCACGAGCCCAGCCGTGGCGACCACGCCGACCGTCGAAAGAAGCAGAGCGGGCGCAAGGGCACCCCGCATCGTGGCGGCGCGCATGCGCAAACCACCGTCGAACAAGATCACCGCCAGGGCCGCGGAGCCCACCATGTAAGTGGCCCAGAAGTCGCTGAAATGGATTCCGCCCGGACCGTCCTCTCCGGCCACCATGCCGATCAGCAGGAACATCAGCAGGATCGGCGCACCGAACCGGGCCGCGACCAGGCTGGAAACCGTTCCCGCCACGACCAGAGCGGCACATATGAGGAGGACCACATTAGACAGAAACACGGCTTCCATCGACGCCTGGGACCTCCATTGGATTCGGTCAAAAAAAGTACTGTAGCCGCTTTGGCGGCGGGAGCGTATTGTGAGTTCCCTTCGCCCGAAGGCTATGATCGTCGGGAGGGGAGTCGCGCTGGGGAGCGGGGGGAATTATGATGACTGTGCATACATCTGCTTATGCCTATCTCGTAAAATCATGGCTGGTCACGTCGTCCGGCGCGATGCTCGCGGAGCCTGACACGATTTGCTTCGACCTCGATCTGGCCCTCGACATGGCTGATTCCGACCGCGGCTATACGGCCGGACTGTCGGTTTATGCGCTGGGAGCGGATGGGCAATTGCTCGCCGATTTTCCTTTGATGAGCCACGGGTCTCCCGCCCCTGCCGGTCTGACGGAAATGATGCCCCATCCGCGCGCGGCAGTGGCCTGAACGCCACTCTCGGGCGGGCTTCATTTTAAGAAGAGATTGCCACTCGCCCGATAAATCGGATGCAGGATGCCGCTCACGCGGCCCCAAGCCCTCGCGCCACCGTCCCCGCGACGTCCGCGCTAAAAACGGCCATTGGCGAAGCGCAGCGCCTCGATCGGGCTGCGAAACCGCAGCAACCGCACCGCTTTGCTTCCGCACAGGTCGCACCTGAGTTTCGGCGGCGCTTCTTCCGACGGGGCCTGTTCGAGGCGAGAGGAGCCGGTCCCGATGATGGAACGGCGGCGGCAACGGGGGCATTCGGCGCAGAGCATTCCCTCTACGATCACCAAACAGCGCCGGCAATGAGGCCGACGCCAAGGAATCCGGATCCCGTTGCGTTTCGCTTCAGGACCTCCCGGCACCTTGCGTTGAGGACCCGCGGCTCCCGGTGGGGCTCCATGGCGTCTTGAACGAGAAACGCCAGAATCCCGCGTCGGCGATCTTGGCCGCCTCCGCCTCCGCGGCATAGTCCCCCGGGCCGAGGGGAAAGGCCCAACCGGCCCGCACCTGCGCGCCGGCGACGTCCATCCCGTTCACGTAGCACCGCGCGACCAGACGGGTGTAGACGTCGATCCCTGTCGGAAAGCACGCGACCGGCGCGAGACCGAGCCGCGCATGCAAGGCCAGCGCCGCCCTTTCGCCGCAGCGCCATGTCTGCGCCTTGCCCTTCTCGGTGCACATCATGCTGGCGGGCGGTGCGGTGATGCCGGCCAAGCGGATGCTCCGGCCGGAAATCTCGATCGTCGCCCCGTCGATCACGCTGGCGCGGCCGAACAGATACTCCGATAGCGCGGGCACCGGGATCCCTTGCGCCATCGCGCCGGAGATGGAGGCGCAAACGCCGAGGCAGAAAGTGACGGCGGCGGCAAACAGCGAGGGAGGTGCAGGGTGCGACATCGGCGCATGAAAGCAAACCTCGCGCCTCGACACCAGCGTCATCGCCGTCGAAGCGAACGAGGGTCCGCCACCAGGCCCGAGCGGAAATCCGATGCCATCGGACTTATCTCGAAGAAGGACAGGACGTACCCAACAACAAAAAAGCCCCGCTTTCGCGAGGCTTCCTGTCTCCAGCTATGCTCCAGGATCGGAGTACATCCGTCCGTCTCCCAGGTCGCTCGTCAAAGCGCCACTGCCGAATGACGTCCTTCTAGACGGCCATTGTGTCAGGAGAAAGGCGGCTGTTTCAATATTCGCGCTTGCCGTGGTAAACTCCGTCTCTGTCGGGAATTTTCATTCGCCTTATTCCTGGGGAAATGATTAAATATTCTGACGGTATGGACGCTGAATAACGATCGGATATAAATTGCAGGTCTTTGTAAGAGACAACAATATCGAACAGGCTCTCAAGGTCTTAAAGAAAAAGATGCAGCGTGAAGGCGTTTTCCGCGAGATGAAACAGCGGAAATCCTATGAAAAGCCCTCGGAACGACGCGTGAGAGAGCAAGCGGAAGCCGTCCGTCGGGCGCGGAAGGCCGCGCGGAAAGTCGCCCAGCGCGAAGGGCTGATTCCCCGCAAGCCGGCCAAGCCGCGAACGGATCGGCCGGCGGCGGCGCAGCCGAGATAGTCGCCCGATAACCCGATTTTCAGGAGCCTTGCGATGGCAAAAAGTCAGAAGCGCAGCAGCCGCGAAGTCAAGAAACCGAAAAAGGTCAAGGAGGCCGCCGCCCCTCCGGCCGCCTTCAGCAAGGGCATCGCGATCGGCGGCGACGCGGCGAAGCGGAAATAGCCCTGCGGAGCGTCGGAGCCTCACGGCCCGATGATCGACCGCGCCGGCGCGACGCCCGAACGGGGCGTCTCGCCGCCCTCCGGCATCAAACGACATTGCGGCTTGCCATGTCGTGGCGGACTGATTAACGTCATGGCGCGCGCAGTTGCCGACTGGCGACCCCGGCAGGGCTCGAACCTGCGACCTGCTGCTTAGAAGAAAGAAAATTGCGGCCAATGTGGCCACTTTGGCGAGCAACAATTCAGAGATTTCAAGGCTCTTCGCACGAGGTACCGCGTGTGCATGCACGACCATGCAGAGCCCCGCTGCCCTTCACCGCGGGGACTGCGTAGTAGATCGGATCTAACCTCTCAGCCGCCGACATACTGACGTGGCTGTGAATGAGTTGCGCGACCGATCGAGCCTGTCGAAACGAGTGCCCCCTTGAGGGCGAGCACACTGCCGGCTTCCAGATTCGCCTAAAGACCCAAGGCCTTCCTGAGCTCATCGTTCATCCGCGCTTGCCACCCAGGGCCGCTGGCTCTCAGCGCGGCCAATACGTCGGTGTCAAGCCGCACCGAAATTTGCGCCTTGGGGCTATCAACCCTCGGGCGACCGCGAGGGCGCGTAAGCGTGCCTTGGGCCGGACGGATCACCTTTCCGCCTTCCGCGAGTTCAGCGCGGGCAAGCTGCTCATCCGTCCATTCCGGGGCTTCATCCGGCGGTTCATTAAGGTTCTGATGTGAAAGGCTTTTCCATCCGCGCTCCCGAACGAGTTCCTCATTCCCTATCAAGCGAGCGATTTCCTCAGGAGGTGAGGTGGGGGAGGACTTTTCGTGCTTCTTTCTCATGGCAGTGCCTCATCGAAATTACGTGGCGGCCACCGTCGCGGGGCGTCCAGACGACCATCACCAGCCGGTCGCGGACCAGGCCATAAGTCTGGAAACGCTCCTCGCCGTAGTCGAACCGATCATCCAGCAGCGTCAGCGTCCGGCCAGAAAATGCCTCGACACTGTCCACCTCAAGGTCCAGATCGCGCTCCCGAAGGGTATTTTCGCGCTTCGCGGGATCGCTGGTGACCTTCATTGAATATTTGTATCACATTTATTCTAGCAGGCAATGTCTGTATCATGAATGCGGACTTGATTGGCCCTTATCGATTCGCGCCATACCGGCGCACAGGCACCACAGACGACCATACCGGCCATCAGCACGAACTTAAGGCACCGCCACACCTATGGCGCAACTAGACGCCATCCTGCTCTATAGAAATGCTTGAAATAAGATCTAAGTACTTGATTTTATTGGCGACCCCGGCAGGGCTCGAACCTGCGACCTGCTGCTTAGAAGGCAGCTGCTCTATCCAGCTGAGCTACGGGGCCGGTGCGCCGCTTGTAACGCAGGTCGGGCGTCACTCAAAATGCGCGGTCAAGGTGGCGCGATGACCTTCCCGCGATGACATTGGCGCAATGACGTTGCCCTGATGCCTTCCCGCAGCGAACGAAGCAAACGGCACGCGCATGCGCCGGGGCCGGTCTCGGTCCTGCGCGGAGCGATGCCGGAACCCGCCAGGCTTCAGTGCGTCCACTGCCCCGTGCGGCGGAAGGTGAAATTGTCGGAATAGGCGATCTTGCGCCGGGCCGGATCATGCGGCTCGAACACCTGATACGGGATACCCTGCCGCTCGGCATAGGCGATCGCCTCGTCCTTGGTCTCGAACCGCAGATGCACCTGACTCCGCATGTCGCTCGACGACGTATAGCCCATCAAGGGCTCGATCGACCGCGGCCGCTCGGGCTCGTATTCCAGCACCCAATGCTTAGTCTTGCCGACACCGGACTGCATCGCATTGCGGGCCGGCCTGTAGATGCGTGCCACCATTGCTCGCCCGTCTCCACTCGCGCGTCGGTCGTGACCGGCGGCCGGTTTCCAACTGTATCAATTATAATGCGCGTACCGGCGCTGGCAACGCGGCAGACTGGCCGCCGCGGATCGATCAGTCGTCGCGATAGACGCGCTCGCGGCGCTCGTGCCGCTCCTGCGCTTCGACCGACAAGGTCGCGATCGGACGGGCTTCGAGGCGCTTCAGCGAAATCGGCTCGCCGGTGTCCTCGCAATAGCCGTAACTGCCGTCCTCGATGCGCTGGAGGGCGGCATCGATCTTGGCGATCAGTTTGCGTTGGCGATCGCGCGCCCGCAATTCGATCGAGCGGTCGGTCTCCGAGGAGGCCCGATCGGCAAGATCCGGATGGTTCTGGTTCTCGTCCTGAAGGTGCTGCAGCGTCTCGCGCGCCTCCTTGAGGATATCGTCCTTCCAATCGAGCAGCTTCGCGCGGAAATACTCACGCTGCCGGTCGTTCATGAAAGGTTCGTCCTCGCGGGGGCGGTAATCCTCGGCGATTTGGATCGACATCAGCAATGTCCTCGATACACCGTCGCTGATCCCGTCGGGTCGCCGCGCTTATAGCCATCCCCTCGCCCGACGACAACAGGCCCGTACGCAAGAACGTCCGGGGCGACGACGGAATGAGCGAACTGCCCGCAATATGCGCGCTCGGTGCGATCTTTCGCGTCAATCGGAGGAGGATCGGCAACCGAAGCCCAGCCGTGTCACCACCAGGCTTTGCCGAGATTGAAGGCGTAACTCAGCGACATCCCCGCTTCGAACTGATTCCTGTTCGAAGTCACGGGGGAGTCGCTCGCCGACCCGACGAGGTTGGCGTAGGTCGCATACATGCCCCAGGTGAAGCCGTCGCCAAAATTCCGCGTCATCTGCGCGGTCAGGCCCCAGGAATCGAGCCCGCTGCTGGGCCGGTAGATCGGCAGCGCATTGCCGTAGAAGCTCGCAACCGCAGCCTGGCTCGCAGTGACGCCATAGAAGGTGTCCATATAGCCGGACCCCGCAAAAGACAGGCGCGGGCCAAGGGAGAAGCGCCATTGCTCGTACGGCACGATAAAATCGGCACCCAGATCGGCGACCCAGCCGCTGAACCCGCCCATCCCGTACCGCAGCTCGCCACGGAACCGAAACCAGTTCACAGGGAACCACTGGACGAACCCGCCCAGTTCGAAAGTCGGATCGACATCGCCGAGGCCGGTCAGATGGGGCGAATCGTCTTCATCCCTGCCGAAATTGAGCGACCAAGCGGCACCGGTGGAAATCGAGCCGTTGTCGAACAGGGCGATCGACGAACTGTCGTCGACACTCTGAAAGTCATACAGCTCCCGCCCCTTGGACAGGTTGATCACCGGAAACGGCACGCCGAGATATTGCTGTCCGCCGGGATAGGAGGGCTGGACGCGCACGCCGAGGCCGAGCGTCAAATACCAATTGTCCTCGACATAGGTGAATTCGGGCGCCTTGAAGCCAGGGATAAGGAATGCATCCGCGGCTACCGCCGGAACGCTGGCCAGGGCCATTGCGGTGCCGAATAAAAGTCCAGCCAGAGGGCGATGCGCGGTCACGAAAGGGTTCCCTTGCGAATGTAAGTACCTTAGCTAGTTCCCCTTAGCAATTGGTTGCGCCAAAGCCACAAGGCGTCGCCAATACGTCGGCGTTTTCGCGCATCCGATGCCTGTCATGCCTCCTCGAGCTTCGCCTCGCGCTGCGCGTCGCGCCGGTTGGCGGCATCGGCGAGGCGCCCGGCCCAATAGCCGAGCCGACGCGCATATCGGCCGGCCATGCCCCAGGTGTATTGCGGGCCGAACGGCGCGAACACGCGAAATCGATCGTCCCGTTCGACGATCGCTGCAGCGATTAACTCCGAGGCGAGGCTGGCATTGGCGATGGGCTCAATGCCGAGCGCAAGCGCATACCACACGCCCGGCCGGTAGGCCCCGATCAATGGCAAGCCGTGGCGCGCCACCGGAAGGGCGGCGCCCCTCGCATCTCCGACCACGGCCGATGCCAGGCTGGGATAGAAGCGCCGCACGTGCCGCCTCAAAGCGCACGCGACGGCGATCTCTCCCCGGATTAGACGGGCGGTCGGCGCGGCAAAGCCGAGCGTCGTCCCCTCCCAGGCGAAGCGTACCCCGCGTGCGCCGCCCTCGATGACCGCTTCGCTGGCCATGGGGCCGCCGGCATCGTGCGAAAAGCTCCCGGTCGCGAAGGCTTGAAACATGAGCCCACGCGCCAGCCAGGGCGCGAAGGCGCCGAGATTGCGTTCGCCGGCGAACACCACATGGTCGGCTCGAACCCGGTGGGTTCCGGTGCGGAGATATTTGCGCACGCCGTCGAGGTCGCTCTCACGAACAGGCGTCTCGAAGAAAATCCGCGCACCCGCTGCCCGCACCGCAGTAGCGAGTTCCTGCGGCAGGCGTCGGGCGGCATAGGTGACCGGCTCGGCGTCGTAAAGCGCGCCGCCCCAGCCTGGGATGCCGAGCACCTCCGCGACATCCAGCCGCCCGATATGGGGAAGCTCGCCGATGCCGAGGACGTCGCGGGCGGCCGCCTCCTCCAGAAGGTCGGACTTGCCCAGAGGCCCCGGCAGGGTGAAGGCCCCCGTACCGCGCACATTGAGGCGCAGCGCATCGAGCAAGCGAACCGCGCCGGCCGCGGCATCGGCGGAAAGGTCATAGATCCGCCGCGCCGTCGCACGGTCGGTGCGCGCGCAAAGCTGGGCGGCACCAAGACCCAGCCCGGGACGAACGAGGCCGCTGCCGGCGTGCGGCGCGGGGCCGCCGGCATCGAGCACGACCACCTCCCGGCCGCGCAAAGCAAGTGCGAGCGCCAGCCAGAGGCCGGCCAAGGTCGCCCCCACAACGCAGACGTCGCAGTCGAGAGTCTGCTCGGTCCCGCGTTCGGACTGCGGATGTCCCGCCAATGTCTCTCCCCAAGCTTCTTTCCGCTTCATTGGCAGATGCGGCGCGTTTGCGCCAGAACAGCGCGACCGCCGGCCGCTTCCACCGACGGCGGCGGGGCCTTAAGGTGCGAATCGCCCTCACGACCGGCTCGGATCCCATGCGTCGCCTCATCCTGTTCCGTCACGCCAAATCCGACTGGCCCGAAGGCATCGCCGATCAAGAGCGCCCGCTCGCGGCACGCGGCCGCCAGGCTGCACCGCGCATGGGGCGCTACCTCGCGGACGAGGGCCTGCGCCCGGACAAGGTTTTGGTGTCGCCCGCCCGCCGCACTCGGGAAACCTGGGATCTGGTCGGCGCGGAATTCCCGGCTCCGCCGGATTCGGTGAGCGAGCCGCGGATCTACGAGGCGCCCGCCGCCCGGCTCCTCGCCGTGGTGCGCGAGCAGGCGCCCGAGATCCAGACCCTGATGCTGGTCGGTCACAATCCGGGCCTCGAGGAACTCGCCGACCTTTTGGTCCAGCACGGATCGACGACGGCGCGCGGCGCAATGGACGAAAAATTTCCGACCGGCGCGGTCGCGGTGATCGATCTGCCGATCGATGCCTGGTCGGCGGTTGCACCCGAGAGCGGGCGGCTCGACCGTTTCGTGACGCCGCGCATCCTTCTGGGTGATAGCTGAGCCATGGTCGATCCGACCCGGCTCGTCGACGAGGCGCGGATCGGCGCCCGCGCGGTCGCTGACCGGTTTTCGGATCTCGCCTCCCCCACTCTGCGGCTTGGCGTCACCGGCCTCGCGCGCTCCGGCAAAACGGTGTTCACCACCGCCCTGGTCCATTCCCTTGTGACGGGTGGGCGCATGCCGGTATTCGAAGCCTTGAATACGGGGCGCATCGCCTCGGCCTCGCTCCGGCCACAGCCCGACGACGCCGTGCCGCGCTTTCCCTACGAGGCGCACGTTCGGACAATCGCAGAGGCGCGGAGCTGGCCGGAATCGACCTCGCGCGTCAGCGAGCTGCGCCTCGAAATCCGCTATGCGCCGAAACGGGGCGGGCTGCGGACCTTGACGCTGGACCTCGTCGACTATCCGGGCGAATGGCTGCTCGATCTGCCGCTGCTCGACATGAGCTATGCCCGGTTCAGCCGCGAGAGCCTGGCTTTGGCGCGTGCGCCGGCACGCGCCGCGGAAGCGGAAAACCTGCTGCGGGCGCTTGCGGCGACCGACCCCTTCGCCGCCGCCGCCGAACGCGTGGCGCAGGACCTCGCCGCCCGGTTCAAGCTCTATCTGGCTGAATGCCGGAGCGAACGGGTGGCGATGAGCCTGTTGCCGCCCGGCCGCTTCCTTCTTCCGGGCGATCTCGAGGGCTCGCCCGCCCTCACCTTCGCACCGCTCGACCTCGGCGAGGACAAGGCCGTTCCGAAAGGTTCGCTCGCGGCGATGATGGTGCGCCGCTTCGAGTCCTACAAATCCGCTGTGGTCCGGCCGTTCTTCCGCGAACATTTCGCGCGGCTCGACCGCCAGATCGTGCTGGTCGACGTTCTGGCAGCGCTCAATGCCGGTCCGGCGGCGCTCGCCGACCTGGAGCGTGCGCTCGACGCGATACTCCTCGCCTTCCGCGTCGGCCGGAACAGTCTGTGGTCGGCTTTGTGGCGCCCACGCATCGAGAAGGTCCTGTTTGCGGCGACGAAGGCCGACCATCTTCACCGCACCAGCCACGACCGCCTCGAAGCGATCCTGCGCCGCCTCGTCGAACGCGCCCATGCGCGTGGCCGCAGCGGCGGAGCGCATTTGGACGTCGCCGCCTTGGCCGCAGTGCGCGCGACGCGCGAAGCAGAGGTGACGCGCGACGGGCGCCGCCTCGCGGCGATCGTTGGCACGCCCGAAGCGGGGCAGGAAGTGGCCGGGCACAGGTTCGACGGGGCCGAGGAGGTTGCCCTCTTTCCCGGCGCCCTGCCGGCGATGCCCGATGCCCTGTTCGACCCGTCGGGCGACGCATTTCGCGGACTCGCAAGCGGCACGGACGCCGATTTCCGCTTTCTGCGCTTCCGTCCGCCCGCCGGCATTGGCGCGGATGCGTCCCTGCCCCATATCCGCCTGGACCGGGCGCTTGAATTCCTTTTGGGCGACCGGCTGGCTTAAAGGCTCTCCGGACGAGGTCCGGCGAGGTAGACCCGGACCGGCGACAAGGATTGAAAATGGCAAAGGCCGCGACCTCCGCTCCGACTGCCGCCCGGGCGCGTGATCGCGCCGGGGCACAGGATGGTTCGCGCCCGCAGGTGTTCCGCCTCGACGAAGCCGGAATAACGGTGTCCGAGGAGCCCGTCGCGGCGCGGGACGATCTCATGCCGGTGGCGGAAATCACCCGGGCGACGGCGCCGTCCGGCCGCGGCATCGGCCTCGGCACGGTGTTCTGGTCGGCACTAGGCGGCCTCGTCAGCCTGGGCATCGGGCTCGCCCTATCCCGTCTGATCGAAGATCTCGCCGCGCGCGCGGAGTGGCTGGGCTTCGTCGGCCTTACGCTCGCCGGTCTCTTCGCCGCGGCTGCGCTCGCCATTGCTGCGCGCGAGGTGTATGCGCTCGCCCGCCTGTCGAGCCTCGATGCGATCCGCGCCCGCGCGGTGAGCGCGATCGCCGAAGACGACCGGCCGAAAGCCGAGCACGTGGCGCGCGATCTGCTTGCCCTGGCCGGCCGCATCCCCAGTCTCGCCCGCCCGCGCGCCGAACTCGCAGGGCACCTGTCCGCCATCATCGACGGCGCGGACCTCGTGCGCCTCACCGAGCGCACCTTGATGACGCCGCTGGATGCCAGAGCGCGTCAGATGGTGTCGGACGCCGCAAAGCGCGTCTCGGTCGTCACCGCGGTCTCGCCGCGCGCGGCGGTCGACCTCATCTTTGTGTTCTACACCGCGCTCGCGCTGATGCGCCGTCTGTCGCAGCTTTACGGCGGTCGGCCGGGCACATTGGGGACGGTGCGACTGGTCAGGCACGTTCTCGCCCATCTCGCCATTACCGGCGGCATGGCCGCGGGCGACAGCCTCGTGCAGCAGGTGCTCGGCCACGGGATCGCAGCGCGGCTCTCGGCCCGCCTCGGCGAAGGGGTGGTCAACGGTCTCCTCACCGCGCGGCTCGGGCTCGCCGCAATCGCGGTGACGCGCCCCCTGCCCTTCGCCGCGCTCCCAGCGCCTCGCCTGTCCGACGTGGCGGCGGGCCTATTGCGCGCCGCAGCGGAAGACGAGGACGCGCTTCAGCCTGGAAGCAGACGGAGCGGCAAGCTCGCCAAGGAATAGGGCGCCGGTTTGTTGCGCCAGAGTGTCTCGACCAGCGGCCAGCCGAGCAGCGGACAGAGGACCGCGATCAGCCCGGCAACGCTCCATTGGCCCGCGCGCACGGCACTCGCCAGCACCGCCAGCAGACCGAGGCCCGTGACCAGAGCGAGGGCACCCATCAGCCACCACCGCCACGGCGGCAGGCCGGCCTCGCACCGCACCGCCCCCCCGCGCGCCGCCAGCGCGGCATGGACGGCACGCACGAAGCCGGCATAGGCCGCCCGGTTGTCCTCGACGCCGGTCAATGACGTCCGCGAGAGCGAGCCGATTTTCAGATCCTCACCGCGCCGGCCACGCAGGCGCATTTCATAGTTCGGCGCGGCGAGCTGGCCGGGATGAAAGGACAGCCGAACCGACACGACGTCAGCGAGCGCGAGCCGCCCGGAGCGGGCACCGATCGACCAGTCGATCGCATCATGCTGCAAATGGAACCGAACGCCGGGACCGATCAGCTTCGGTCGCGCCGCATAAACCAGCCCTTCCACGTCGCTCATGTCCGACCCGCTTCTCCCGCCGCCTCACCCAACGGCGCATCGAAGGCGCAGGATTCGGGCTTGATGTCGAGCAGCGGCGTTCCGTCGAGGCAGTCGAGCCCCCGCACCAGCACGGCCGTGGGCTCAAGGGCGACCAGCGCGACGATCGACGACGCGATCGGGTTTGGCCGCACCGGAGAGCGGATCGAGAAGGTGCCCCGCGCCAGCCCGTCGCGACGCGGCGTCTGGCGCACGAGGTCGCGCCGCGCGCGGTCCATCCAATAAAGGATCTGGAGCCGCGGGGCCCCCGCCAGGCCGTCGAGTGCCGCCGCGAACAGCGGATCGACCTCCAGTCGGCAGACCGGCCCGTCCGCAGCACCGCGGCGCGGGCACTCCTCCCGCCGGGTCCAGGGCGTACGGATTTGTCCGATGAAATAGAGCCCGGCATCGAACGCTGCAGGGAGCGCAATCTGCATCTCGCCCGGCCGAATGTCGCCCTGGTCCCCTTCGATCGTGGCACGCATGCTTTGCACTCCGCCTTTCCGGCATCATACAGGAAGGGCGGCCCACGCCGCACCCCACACTCCGGAGCCCGCCATGCAGCCCTCCCGCGATCTTGCACGCCTCATCGAGATCATGGCGGCGCTGCGGACGCCGGAGCGCGGCTGCCCCTGGGACCTGGAACAGGATTTCGCTTCCATCGCCCCCTACACGATCGAGGAGGCCTATGAGGTCGCCGATGCGATCGCGCGCGGCGACATGGCCGATCTCACCGACGAATTGGGCGACCTTCTGCTTCAGGTCGTGTTCCACGCCCGCATGGGCGAGGAAAGCGGACTTTTCGACTTCGGCGACGTGGTGGCGGCGATCACCGCCAAGCTGATCCGCCGCCATCCCCACGTCTTCGGCACGGCGCGCGACCTTTCGCCGGATGCCGTCAAGGCACTGTGGGGAGAGATCAAGGCGCAGGAAAAGGCCGAGCGCGCGACCCAACGCGCGGCTCTCGGCCTCCCCGCGGAGACCGGCGTCCGCCTCCTCGACGGTGTCCCGGTCGGCCTGCCGGCTTTGACGCGCGCCCTGAAACTCCAGGAAAAAGCCGGGCGCGTCGGGTTCGACTGGCGCGACGCGCGTCAGGTCCTCGCCAAGATCCGCGAGGAGATCGGGGAGGTCGACGACGCACTGGCCACCAGCGACGCCGCCGCGGTGGAAGACGAGATCGGCGATCTTCTCTTCGCCGTGGTCAATCTCGCCCGCCATGCCGGCATCGATCCGGAGCGCGCCCTTCGGGGCACGAACCAGAAATTCTCCCGCCGCTTCGCCCATATCGAGGACCGGCTCGCGGCTGCCGGTCGGACGCCGGCCGAGGCCGGTCTTCCCGAGATGGAAGCGCTCTGGATCGAGGCGAAGGGGCTGGAGCGGAGCCCGGACCCGGCCGTCTCCCCTGACCCGGCGCCCGATCAGAGCGGTTCGATCTCATAGACCAGGCTGACGCGCGCTTCGACCACCGTCTCTCCGGCCTCGAAGGGGACGCCCCGCGCCTCCGCCTTCATCAGCATCGGTGACGGGGAGGCTCCGCCGCTCTCCGCCGGCGCGATGCGCCGCAGCCGCGTCAGGCGCATGCCGGCGCCGGCCGCCAGAGCCTTCGCTTGCGCCATCGCATCGTTCAGCGCCGTCAGGCGCGCCTTTTCCTCCAGCGCGCCCGGCTCCGAGACCCCGTAGCGCAACGCCCCCGCTTGGTTCGCTCCGGCTGCGACCATGCGGTCCACCAGCCCACCGAGAAGGGCGAGATCGCGAACCGTGACGGTCACGGTGTTGCGCACCTCGTAGCCGACGACGCGCGGCGCCTCCCGGGAATTTTGCGGCGGCTGGCTGTATTGCGGCTGGATCGAAAAGGCCGAGGTCGCAATGTCCCGCTGCTCCACCCCGGCGGCACGGACTGCTGCGACGAGGTCCGCCATCACTTTGGAATTCCCCGCCAGCGCCTCCTCCGCCGTTTTCGCGCTGGCGACCACGCCGCTCGACAGGGTGGCCATGTCGGGCACCGCGCGCGCCTCCCCCGCGCCGACGACGGTGAGGGTCGCGCGCGCGGTCTCCTGCGCGGCGGCCGGCGCGACCGGAACGAACAGCAAGGCGGCCATCAGCATCAGGCCCGGACGGCGCGCGCAGGAAAGATCGAACATGGAACACTCCGAAGAAACAGGCCCCCAGAGCACCGTGCGAACGCGGCGGCAGTGGGGCGCGCCCGCGGCGCCATCTTGCTCCCGGTTGTTCCGGGGCGCCGGACTTGCTAGAGCCCCTTGTCGCGGCGCGCGCACCGCCGCGACGGTGGGGCCTGTAGCTCAATGGTTAGAGCCGGCCGCTCATAACGGTCTGGTTGCAGGTTCGAGTCCTGCCGGGCCCACCAATTATCCCCCGGCTGGCCCGCTTCAATCCTTGCGGAACAGAAGGTTGGCGCCGAAGCCGACGAAGAGTGCGCCGAACGCGACGCCGAAGCCGTAGAGCCAGGGGCGGTCCTCGGCGAAGGCCGCAAGCTCCTGCCCATAGCCGTCCTTGCGCACCATCACCGACGTGACGGCGCTGGCGACGGGAAGACCGCTCTCGAACAGCTTGACCGAGACCTCGTAGCTGCCGACCGGCGCGCTCGCGGGAATGCGGAACGTCGTGCGGAAGACGAAGGGCGACAACAGATTCACCCCGAACGGATCCTCTGCGTAAAGGCCTTCGGCGGTCTTGATGCGCAGAAAGGCGAGGCGGAACGGATCGTCGGGAACGACATCGGCGAAATCCGGCCCGACCCGTTGGACGAAAATGTTGCGCCAGAGCCCCACCTGCTCGCGTCGCAGCACCTCCGGCGGGGCGATCTCGGCCGCGGGACGGTTGGTGGCGACGGCGAGCACCGCCGGCGAATCCACGAAGGTCCGGCTGTCCGTATTGATGTACAAGCCAAGCACGCGGGACTTGCGCCACGTGACGAAGGTCTCCGCCGGCCCCCGAACCGTGACGGCGAAATCGTAGCGCGGCTTCGGGCGGCCATCGCCTTCGACGACGCCGAACAAGACGAGATCCGCGCCCGTGAAATTGGAGGTGATGAGCACCTCCGGCTGGGACACAGAAAGGACCAGCCGCTCGCCGCGCGCCGGACCCGCCAGCGCTGCGAGGCCGAACAGCAAGATCGCGAGCAGCCGGCGCCTCATCTCCGCCCCTCCTCCGTGCGCACCACGAACGGGTCGGCGGGCGGCCGCACCAGATCGTAGCCGACCCGCAGGCCGACCGCGAGCACCAGCATCGCCAGAAGCAAGCGCAGATACTCGGCCTTCAGCCTTTGGCCGGCCCGGGCGCCGAACTGCGCGCCCATCGTTCCACCGATCATCAGAATCAAAGCAAGGATCGCATCCACCGTACCGTTGGCGACGGCGTGGAGCACGGTGGCGGCGGTCATGGTGACGAGGGTCAGGACCAGCGACGTGCCGATCGACATCTGGGTCGGCACGCGCAGCAGATAGATCAAAGCCGGCACCAGGAGAAAGCCGCCGCCGACGCCGAGCAGCGCGCCGAGAAAGCCGATCCCGAGCCCCAGCACCGCAACGGGGATCACCGAGACATAGATGCGCGAGCGCCGGAACCGCATCTTGAACGGCAGGCGCAGAAACCAGCCATGGGTGCCGGGCCGCCGCACCTCGGCCTTGCGTCCGCTGCGCGCCCGGCGGATCGCCCCGACGCTCTCGACGAACATCAGCAGGCCGACGCCGGAGAGCAGGATCACATATGAGAGGCCGATCGTGAGGTCGACCTGACCATAGGCCCGCAGCACGGTGAATGTCGCCACCCCGAGCCCGGTCCCCGCCAGCCCTCCCGCGAGGAGGATGCCGGACAGGGGAAGGTCGATCAGACCTTTACGCAAATAGGACAGCGCGCCGGAGAAGGAGGAGGCCGCCATATGAGCAGACACGCTCGCGACCGCGACTGCCGCGGGCACGCCCGTGAAGATGAGCAGCGGCGTCATGAGAAATCCGCCGCCCACGCCGAACATGCCGGAGATGAAGCCGACGGCGAGGCCCATGGCGAAAATCGTGAAGATCGCGACGGGGAGTTCGGCGATCGGAAGATAGATGGTCACGCTCGGGGCCGCTCCACATTGCCGGCCATGGCTTGACGCCGTCCTATATCAGGCTTCGCGGAAAGCTGTCTGCTTTGATTGGCGTGAGTGGTACGCCCGGCCTGCGGCGCGAGCGCGCGCCTTCCGCTCCGCGAACCGCGCGGACGAGGCGCGCACCGGGCAGCCGACCACCTTTCACCGGCGCACGAAGCGCGAAAGCTCTGGATCGCCGACATCCTCCATCGCGCCGCGCACCACCAGATGGCGCAGATGTGCGAGGGCCTCGCCGAGTCCGAAACCGATCTGCTCCGGAGCAAGAGCGCGGAATAGGACACTGGTCGTCTCCATCACGGTGCGCGGCACATCGCAGAAATCGATCAGCCGGCGCAGGCGCTCCTCGTGGTGTGCGCGGAGCCCCGCGATGCGCGCGTCCAGCCCCTGGAACGGGTCGCCGTGGGACGGCAGGACGAGGGTGTCCTGCGGCAGCCCCTCGAACTTGCTCAGGCAGGCGAGATAGGCCCCGAGGGGATCGGCCGTCGGATCGGCGGGATGCAGGCCGATATGGGGCGTGATGCGACCGAGGATCTGATCCGCGGCGATCAGGATCCGCCGCTCGGCACTGAACAGGCAGACCATTTCGGGCGCGTGCCCCTCACCCGTGATGACGCGCCACATTGTTCCGGCCAAATCGAGCGCATCACCTTCGCGGATCGTGCGGTGGTCATACGGCAAAGGCCCGACCCAGCGCCGGTAGAACAGGCCTCGGCGTTCGAGCTGGGTCAGAAAATCCGTCGGTGCACCGCATCGGCGATACTGCGTGAGAAAGGCGGCGAGCGGCACCTCCTGCGGCTCGGAGAGAATCAGCCGGGCCTGGAGCCATTCGATGCGGCTCATCTGAATGGGCGCGCCGGTGCGGGCGTGCAGCCAGCCGGCAAGACCGATATGGTCGGGATGAAAATGCGTGACGAGGAGGCGCGTGATCCCCTCCCCCTTCAGGATGGGATCCGCCAGGACGTCCGAGAACAGCGCCCGCGTCGGCGCATCGTCGACACCGGAATCGATCAGCGTCCAGCCACCGACGTCCGACAGCAACCAAGCATTCACCTCGGAAGGGGGAAACGGCAGCGGCACACGCACCCGCAAAAGTCCGGGCACGATTTCGACGGGCCGCGCGGCCCGCTGTTCCACCGCCGTCATATAAGTCTTCCTTACGGTCTCACGCGGCTTTCCTCATAGACCGCAATGCCGCGTCGCGCCACCGTCAGGCAAAGGCTTCCGCGAACACCGTGCCGCCGCTGTCCGCCGCGCCGACCGCGGCGCGGAACGGCGCGAACAATTCGCGCCCGACGCCGGGACGGGACGAGGCCAAGTCGGCCTCGGCCGGGCGCCGTGCGGCAAATTCATCGGAATCGACGAGCACGTCGAGCACGCCGGTGACGGCATCGACGCGCAACAGATCGCCATCCAGGATTTTGGCGATCGCCCCGCCGCGCGCGGCTTCGGGGGTCACGTGAATGGCCGAAAGCACCTTTCCCGACGCCCCCGACATGCGCCCGTCCGTAACCAGCGCGACCCTCTGCCCGCGATCCTGGAGCACGCCGAGCGGCGGCATCAGCTTATGCAGCTCGGGCATGCCGTTGGCGGCGGGGCCCTGAAACCGGATCACGGCGATGAAATCGCCGCCCAGGGCCTTGGCCTTGAACGCCTCCTGAAACGCCTCCTGCGAATGGAAGACCTTCGCCGGTGCCTCGATGACGTGCCGCTCCGGCGCGACCGCCGAGGTTTTGACCACGGCGCGTCCGAGATTGCCGTGCATCACCTTCAACCCGCCGGTCGGCTGGAACGGTGTCGCCGCACCCCGCAGGATCGCATCGTCCCCGGTCTGGGCCGCCGTCTCGCGCCAGACGAGGTCGCCTGCGGCGTCGAGGCCGGGCTCGACGATATAGCCGTCGAGCCCGGAGCCCCACACCGTCCGCACGTCGCGATGCAGCAGTCCGGCCCCGAGCAGTTCGCGGATCACGAACCCCATCCCCCCCGCGGCCTGGAAATGGTTCACGTCGGCCTTGCCGTTGGGGTAGACCCGCGCGAGCAGCGGCACGACTTCGGCAAGGTCCGAAAAGTCGTCCCAGGTGAGTCGGATGCCCCCTGCCGCCGCCATGGCGACGAGATGCAGAGTGTGATTGGTCGACCCCCCGGTCGCATGGAGGCCGACCACGGCGTTGGCGAAGGCCTTTTCGTCCAGGACCCGGCCAACGGGTGTGTAATCATTGCCGAGCGCGGTGATCGCAAGGGCGCGCTTCGTCGCCGCGCGGGTCAGGGCATCGCGCAGCGGCGTGTTGGGATTGACGAAGGCGGCACCGGGCAAATGGAGACCCATAATCTCCATCATCATCTGATTGGTGTTGGCGGTGCCATAAAAGGTGCAGGTTCCAGGCCCGTGATAGGATTGGGACTCGGACTCGAGAAGCGTCGCCCGGTCCACCTTGCCCTCGGCGTACAACTGGCGGATCCGGGATTTCTCGTCGTTCGGCAGGCCCGACGTCATCGGCCCTCCGGGCACGAACACCGCCGGGAGGTGTCCGAACGAGAGCGCGCCGATGACGAGGCCCGGGACGATCTTGTCGCAGATGCCGAGGAACACCGCCGCGTCGAACGTCTGATGCGAGAGGGCGACGGCGGTGGAGAGCGCGATGACATCCCGCGAAAACAGCGAGAGTTCCATCCCCGCTTCGCCCTGGGTGACGCCGTCGCACATCGCCGGCACGCCGCCGGCGACTTGCGCCGTACCGCCGGCCTCGCGGGCCGCCGTGCGGATCAGATCGGGAAATCGCTCATAAGGCTGATGCGCCGACAACATGTCGTTATAGGCCGTGACGACCGCGAGGTTCGGAGTCGGCTGGTCGCGCAGGCGCGCCTTGTCCGTCGGCCCGCAGGCGGCAAAGCCATGGGCCTGATTGGCGCAACCGAGGCGCTGACGCGGCGGCGTGTTCTCGATGGCCGCGTCGATCCGGGCGAGATAGCGCGCACGGCTCTCCTGACTCCGTTTGACGATGCGTTCGGTAACCTCGCCAAGTCTCGCATTCAAGCTGCCGTTCACGTGCATGGGACCTCCGATCCGGCGCGCCCCTCGCCGCGCGGGCCTGGACTGCTATGTGGGCATACGGCCCACCGATCGAAAGCACCTTGGTCTCATTTCAATCAAACGGCACAATGACGGTCACCAAAGGTTGCGCTATCCTTGCGCGAAGCGCCTGGAGCGTAGGGTTGCGCGATCTCCGCGCAACGCAGGTTGAGGTGTCGACGATGACGGGGATGCCGGGGAAGGATGTTCTTCTGCGCAGCCAGGTCCTGCATTCCATGAACGTTCTCGATACGCCGCCCGAGGAGACGTTCGATCGGATCACCCGCCTCGCCTCCGCCTCCATCGGCGTGCCGATCGCGCTTGTGAGCCTGGTCGATGAGGATCGCCAATGGTTCAAGTCGGTCTGCGGCCTCGACATGCGGGAAACGCCGATCGCGCATTCCTTCTGCGGCCATGCAGTCGAAGGCAACGATCCCCTTATTATCCCCGACGCCACGCGCGATGCGCGGTTCGCGGACAATCCCTTCGTGGTGGGGGAAGAGGCGATCCGCTTTTATGCCGGCGTGCCGCTGCGGTCCTCCGAGGGGGTACGGGTCGGCACCGTCTGTGTTCTCGACCGGATCCCGCGCACGCTCACGGCCAAGCAACTCGAGATTCTCCGGGACCTCGCGGCCATTACGGCGCACGAATTGGAACTTCGCCGTGTCGCGTCGACGGACGCGCTGACCGGCGCCTGGAACCGGCGCATGCTGGATATGGTCGCAACCAACGAATTCAATCGGGCGCGCCGGGTCGGCCGCCCCTTCTCGGTTGCCATCGTCGATATCGACCATTTCAAGCTGGTCAATGACCGCTTCGGGCACGAAGCCGGAGACGGCGCGCTGTTCGCCTTCGCCGACATCTTCCGGAAAGTCATGCGGACGGAAGACTGGCTGTTCCGCATCGGCGGCGAGGAGTTCGCCGCGGTGTTGATTGGCGCGGGGCGGAACGCTGCGGCGGACGCGATGGACCGGTTCCGCCGCGAGATCGCCGGCCGGGCTTTCGTGGCCGATCGCGGCACCTTCACCCTCACGATGAGCGGGGCGGTCGCGCAGGCCGCGAACGACGACGGAACGCCCGCTGCGACGCTGCCGCAACTCCTCGACATCGTCGACCGCGGGCTCTACCGCGCCAAAAGCGAAGGCCGCAATCGTATCGTCGCGGTGACCTGACTTCCGGCGATCCTGACCGCAGCCGGCGGCCGGTCTTGCTGCGCTGCGCCTCCCGCAGTGCAGCTTGTTTTCGCCCCCCGCGCCTCCTAAGGATCCCGCAGCGGCGCAGGATCAAGCGGCGCCGGCGGGAGAGACCATGTCGGCCTATTCGGAACTCGCGAACCATTTCGAGCGGGCGTCGGCCCTGTCGAACGCCATCGGCATCTTGCAATGGGACAGCGACACCATGATGCCCAAGGGAGCCGTCGGCACCCGGGCGGAAAGCCTCGCGTATCTGCGCGTCGCGCATCACGGTCTGGTCACGGACCCGCGCATCGGCGATTGGCTGGAGGCCGCTGGCTCGGACACGGCCCTGGGCGCCTGGGAACAGGCCAATGTCCGCGAGATCCGTCGCATCTGGACGGTCGACACCGCTTTGCCCGCGGACCTCGTGGAAGCCTCGAGCAAGGCCATTTCGGCCTGCGAGATGACATGGCGGCAAGCGCGGGCCGATGCCGACTTTGCAACCCTCCTTCCCTATCTCCACGAGGTCCTGCGCCTGCAGCGCGAGATCGGCACGGCGAAGGGCGAGAAACTCGGCCTCTCCCCATATGACGCGTTGCTCAATGATTACGAGCCCGGCGGGCGTTCGGCACGGATCGATGCGCTGTTCGCCGAATTGGCCGATTTCCTGCCCGGCTTCACCGACGAGGTGATCGCGATCCAGGCAGGGCGCGGTCCGGTCGTCGCGCCGGACGGTCCGTTCCCGGTCGAAGCCCAGCGGGCCCTCGGCCTATCGATGATGGCGGTGCTGGGCTTCGACTTCGATCGCGGCCGGCTCGACGTGTCGGCCCATCCATTCTGCGGCGGCGCCGACAACGATGTGCGCATCACGACGCGCTACGATCAGGAAGACTTCGCGCGCGCGCTCATGGGCGTCATGCACGAGACCGGCCATGCGCTCTACGAACAGGGCCGGCCCCAGACTTTTCTGCACCAGCCGGTGGGCCAAGCCCGCAGCATGAGCGTGCACGAAAGCCAATCGCTGCTGATGGAGATGCAGGCCTGCCGAAGCCGGGAATTCCTCACCTTCGCCGCGCCGCAGATGCGCGAGGCCTTCGGACGGTCTGGACCGGCCTGGGAAGCTGACGCGCTCCTGCGGCACTACACGAAGGTCGAGCGCGGCTTCATCCGCGTCGAGGCGGACGAAGTCACCTATCCTGCCCATATCATCCTGCGCTACCGCCTGGAAAAGGCGCTGATCGGCGACGAGATGCCGCTTTCCGAAATGCCCTCGGCCTGGAACGCGATGATGCGGGAACTTCTGGGCATCACCCCGCCGAACGATCGCCTCGGGTGCCTTCAGGACATCCACTGGCCGAGTGGCGGCTGGGGCTATTTCCCGACCTACACACTCGGCGCGATGACCGCCGCACAGGTGTTCGACGCGGCGAAGCGGGCCGACGCGGACGTGCTGCCCGGCATCGCCCGCGGCGATTTCGGTCCGCTTGTCCGCTGGCTTCGCGCGAACATTCACGGCCAGGGATCGCTATACGAGACCGACGAATTGCTGACCCGCGCAACCGGCCGGCCGCTCGACGCCTCCGTCTTCATCAGTCATCTGCGCCGGCGTTACGCCGAGGGCTGAGGATTCGTCAGCAACCGGCGCCGGTCGTCGGACCGACCACCGAGGGCGACACGCCCTGAACCGTCGGAGGCTGGGAATTCGGCGAGGCCGGAGTGGCGCTTCCCGGCGTCGTGCCGATATAGGATCCGCCCGTCCCCCCGCTCCAAGCGGTTGAGCCGGCGGCGCCCGGCTCCGTGCCGGACGCGGGACCCTGTGCCAAAGGAGTCGGCGCGGCCTTCGGCGGCGTCGTTGTGCACCCCGAACCCGCAGGCCCGATTTGCTGCGCGGCGGCGGGCCCGCCCCCGAGACCGGAGAGAAGAAGGCAGAGCGTGACGGCTCCGATCGGAGCCCCCCGGCGCGGCATCATGTTGGGCATGCTTGTTTCCTCGGCGCAGTTCCCCTACGGAAATCCGTCCGAACGATGCATTCTGCATTGCGCGTGCGGGCTCCGGGAGCGGATTCACCGACCAGGTCGTGCGACCTCGTCGGATCCGACGCAGAGAAACGCGCCATACCCGGTCCGCGTTCCCGCCAGGCTCAAGCGACGTGTGAGTCTTCGACCGTGACGACCGAGGCGCCTGCGCCGACATGGCCGATGCGGCGCGCGCTGGGATAACCTGCAGCAACGATATCGGCGAGCAACCGGTCGGCGGCTTCCGGCGCGCAGGAGACCAGAAGGCCCCCGGAGGTCTGCGGGTCGGTCCAGAGATGACGTCGCCAGATTTCCGAGTCCCGCGGCAAGCGGATGTCCGCACCGTAGCTGTCCCAATTGCGGAGCGACGCTCCGGTCGCAAAACCCTGCCGCACCAGCGCCTCGGCATGAGACAGAAGAGGCACGCGCGGGGCCTCGATGGTGACCGAGAGGCGCGAGCCGCGCGCCATTTCCAGCGCATGGCCGAGCAGGCCGAAGCCGGTCACATCGGTCATGGCATGGACGTCCGGCTCCTGCGCAAGCCCCGCGCCCACCTTGTTGAGCAAGGTCGTGGAGGCGATCATCTCGTCATATGCGTCTTGCGAAAGCGCCTCCTTCTTGAACGCCGCGGAATAGATGCCGACGCCGAGCGCCTTGGTAAGGATCAGGACGTCCCCGGGCCGGGCGTCCGAATTGCGGCGGATGGCATCCTTCTTGACGGTTCCGATCACCGCGAGGCCGTAGATCGGCTCCATACTGTCGATCGAATGCCCGCCGGCAACGGGAATGCCCGCTGCCGCGCACACCGCGCGCCCACCCCCCAAGATCGCCCGCACCACCGAGGCGTCGAGCTTGCCGATCGGCATGCCCAGAATGGCGAGCGCGAGGACGGGCGTGCCGCCCATGGCATAGATGTCGGAGATCGCATTGGTGGCGGCGATGCGGCCGAAATGATCGGGATCGTCCACCACGGGCATGAAGAAGTCCGTGGTGGCCACCAGGCAGGTGCCGTCCTCCAACTCCCAAACGGCCGCGTCGTCGCCGGTTTCGGTCCCGACGAGCAGCCGCTCGAACGCCGCCGCTGCGGGAGCCCCGGCAAGCAGGTCCTGAAGCACCGCGGGGGCAAGCTTGCAGCCACACCCCCCGCCATGCGCGAGACTGGTGAGGCGGAATGCCGGTTCAGTCATGCAAACTTCCTCAATCAGGCACGGGCGCACGGGTGGATCAGGAAACCGCGCGCCGGCGGGACGCGAAATTCAGGCTCAGACCGCGATCTCGGCGGCCCGGATGCTATAGCGGAATCCGTCCGGATCGAGGCAATCGAGCAGCCCGCCGGCCGATACCGCCTGCGGATACATGAGAAAGCCGAGCTTCGGCCCGTCATATCCCGGGAGCGCCACATCGTGAGCCGTATTATAGGCGAACCAATTGCCCTCCCAACCGCCGAAGAGCGCCTTTCGGGCCGCGACCACCTTCGGATCGTCGATCGCCAGCTTTCCGGGCGGCTCCTCGAGAACCACCTTGCGGACGTCTGCGGGGTCCATGGGAACCCAGCCGAAATCCGAGAGGAAGACCTCGGCCCGGCAATGCTGCGCCTTGGTGACGATGTCGCTGCTGGCGCCCAGGCTCTTATAGCCGAATTGCGAGGGCACCACGCGCAGTCCATAGAGATCGCGGGCGGGAATGCCCTGTGCCCGCACAAGACCGACGAACAGCGCGTTGAGGTCGGCGCATTTGCCGCCGAGATTGCCGCTCTGCAACAAAGCGGCGATGTCGCCGATGCCGCAGCCGCGCGTCGCGGCGTTGCGATAGGTGTTCTCGACCACCCATTCATAGATTGCGCGAACCTTTTCCAGGTCCCCGGTCTTGCCGGCGGCAATGGTATCGGAGGTCTGCTTCACGATGCCATCGATGGGGATCAGATCGGTCGCCGCGAGGTTGACGCTCCGCTCTTCGGCGTTCAGCGGCACCGGCTTTCCGGGCTTGGCGAGGTCCACCTTGTAGTCGCGGCTGATCGCCTGGCTGGTGAGTTCCACCTTCGGCGCCGTCTCGCCTTCGTTCCAGACGAGATGAAGCATGTCGGCGCCGGAGCGCGGATCGCGCACGATCTGCGCCTTGGCGGCATTGGTCGTCCAACTGTTGCCGCCCGCCTTGAACCAGTCCGGATTGCTGAAGGCGGCGACCGGCAGCCAAGCCTGGACGCGGCCTTGCGGCTTCAAAATCTCGACCGTGGTCACGATCTGGTAGCTGCGCCATTTTCCGGTCGTCGGAGCGAAGACCGCCGGCGCCGGGCTCTGGGCAAACGCGGCGCGCGGCATCACCGCGGCCGCAGTCGCAAGCATGCCCACTTTGAGGATGTCACGTCTCGTGCTCATCTGATGCACTCCTTGCCGTATGTCTGCCATCCCGCGTACCGGCGGGCGATGATCGCCGGCCGGATCCCGAGCCTCATTTCCGCAAGCGGTCGGGGCGCGCTGCCGGCTCGGTCAGAGCCAGAAGCGACGCCCCGACCGCCGGGTCCCCCCACACGACCTCCCCTTCCGCGAACAGACGCGGCGCATCCCCCACGAAGACGAAACTCGATGGCAGCGCGCTCACCCCCCAAGCGCGCGCGGCTGCCCGATCCCGATCCATCAGGATCGGACCGGGAGGCATGATGGTTTCGAAGAATGGCCGCACGCGCGTATCGACCTCGGCGACGGCGACGAGAACCACCGAAACCGTCAGGCCGGACCTCTGCCGTGCGAGGGTCGACAAGCTGGGAAGCTCATCACGGCAGGGTTCGCACCAGGTGGCGAAAAAATGCACAACTGTCACGCCCTCGGTCGCTTCGGGAAGACCCATTTGTACCGGGGGATCCGAGGCTCTTGGCGCCAGCCTCTCCAACAGGAGCGGCGGCAAGGGCGCGCCTCGGTAGGGCATGAGGCTTCCGGCTGCGGCAGCAGGACCGTTCACCAAGGCAATGGCAAAAGCGCAGGCGAGCGCCGACGAAGCGCCCCAGCGCGAATTGCAAGTGCGGCTGCAAGAGGCTCCGCGCAGGCTCACCATCGGGGGTTCATTCCCGTTCTCGGCGGCAAGCGTCGTCTCTGGCACTTCGTCTGCGCCCCGAACCTCGGGAGCCGATTTTAGGATCACGCGTGAATATTGCGCTCCTGTGCCGCGCCGTCAATCTGGCCTCGACACAATTCGCACTGCAAAGCTCTCCTCACGCGCCTCTCGAATACACTTCGCACATGCAGCATTTTTTGAAGCTATCTTCAGGCTTCAAAATCCGGCAACCGTCGCGCAGAAGTGGCAGGCGCAAAACCCCAATTTTCAAAGAAAAAGTCACGGACGGTTGTAGTGACACCGTTTGACATGATTCAAATTCCAAAATAGCGTCAGTGCTTGCCGGAATCCCGGCACAGGAGTGCGTAGCGCACCTGTCACGGTCCCCCGTCGGGGGCAGTTAAGAGGCATCCTTCGATGAACATGGAGCTCTCGCGGCGCCAGTTCCTCAGAACGGCGGGTGCGGGGATCGCGGGGACGTCGCTTGGAGCTTTCGGGTTCGGCGGCGTCGAGGAAGCACTGGCAGACGCGATCCGCCCCTTCAGGCTGACGAACACGACCGAAGTCCGAAACACCTGCACCTATTGCTCGGTGGCTTGCGGCATCCTCATCTTCTCCAAAGGCGATCTCAAGAAGGGCGAGAAGGCCGAAATCACCCATATCGAGGGCGATGTCGACCATCCGACCAATCGCGGGACGCTCTGCCCCAAGGGCGCAGCCCTTCTGGACATCGTCCATTCGAAGACGCGCCTTCAATATCCAATGATGCGCAAGGCCGGCTCGGACAAGTTCGAGCGGGTCAGCTGGGATGTGGCGCTCGATCGGGTTGCGCGGGTCCTCAAGGACGATCGCGACAAGAATTTCATCGCCAAGAACAATGACGGCGTGACGGTAAACCGGTGGGTGACCACGGGCTTCCTTGCCGCCTCGGCGACCACCAACGAAGCCGCCTGGTGCACGTACAAGGTCGTACGCAGCGCCGGCATGCTGGTGTTCGACAACCAAGCGCGGGTTTGACACGGCCCCACGGTGTCCAGTTTGGGCCCGACTTTTGGCCGTGGCGCGATGACCAATTCGTGGACTGACATCAAGAACACGGACCTTGTGGTCATCATGGGCGGCAATGCCGCCGAAGCACATCCGTGCGGTTTCAAATGGGTCACGGAGGCAAAAGCCACCCGTGGAGCGAAGCTCGTCGTGGTCGATCCGCGCTACACGCGGTCGGCGGCGGTCGCGGACTATTACGCGCCGATCCGCCAGGGCTCCGACATCGCCTTCCTCAACGGCGTGATCAATTACTGCATCCAAAACGACAAGGTGCAGTGGGAATATGTGAAGGCCTTCACCAACGCCGCCTACCTCGTGAAGGACGGCTTCGGCTATCAGGACGGCTTGTTCACCGGCTATGACGAGAGCAAGCGGGACTATAACCGCACGACCTGGGACTATCAGATCGGCCCCGACGGCTATGCCATGGTCGACGAGACGCTCCAGAATCCCCGCTGCGTGTGGAACCTCCTGAAGGCGCACGTCGCCCTCTACACGCCGGACATGGTCTCGCGCATCACCGGCACACCCAAGGACAAGTTCCTGAAGGTGTGCGAGATGATCGGCGAATGTGCGTCGCCGACCAAGACGATGACCTCGATGTATGCGCTCGGTTGGACGCAGCATTCCAAAGGCTCGCAGAACATCCGCACCATGGCGATGCTCCAGCTCATCCTGGGCAATATCGGCGTGCGGGGCGGCGGCATGAATGCGCTGCGGGGTCATTCCAACATTCAGGGATTGACCGATCTCGGGCTCATGTCGAACCTGATCCCGGGATATCTCACCCTCCCGACCGAGCGAGAGCCCGACTTCCCCACTTATATGGCGAGCCGCGGCTTCAAACCGCTGCGGCCGAACCAGATGAGCTACTGGCAGAACTATAAAAAGTTCTTCGTCAGTTTCCAGAAGATGATGTGGGGACCGGCGGCGACGGCGGAAAACAATTTCGCCTTCGAATATCTGCCGAAACTCGACGTCCCGGCCTATGATGTGCTTCGCGCTTTCGAGCTGATGAAGCAGGGCAAGATGAACGCCTATATCTGCCAGGGGTTCAACCCGCTGCAGGCGTTCCCCAACAAGGCGAAGCTGGCCGAGGCGCTGGGCAAGCTGAAACTGCTCGTCATCATGGACCCCCTGGAAACGGAAACGGCCCGATTCTGGGAAAATCACGGCATCTACAATCCGGCCGAACCCGCCAAGATCCAGACCGAAGTCATCCAGCTCCCCACCACCTGCTTTGCGGAGGATGAGGGGGCGCTGGTGAGTTCCGGCCGCTGGCTGCAATGGCACTGGCCCGCCGGCTCGCCTCCCGGCGAGGCGAAGACCGACGTGTGGATCATGGCGCAGATCCATCTTCGGCTGAAGGAGCTCTACAGGAAGGAAGGCGGTGCGTTCCCCGACGCCCTCCTCAATCTGCAGTGGAACTACAAGGACCCGCACGAACCCTCGCCCGAGGAATTGGCGAAGGAGATGAACGGCTACGTCGTCTCGGACGTCGTGGACCCGAACGATCCGACCAAGAAGCTGCTGGAGGCCGGCAAGCAGGTCGCCGGCTTCGGCGCCCTGCGCGACGACGGCTCGACCGCCTGCGGCTGCTGGATCTATTCCGGCTGCTATACGGAGGCCGGAAACCTGATGGCGCGCCGGGACAATTCGGATCCGGGCGAGACCGGCGCCTATGCCAAATGGGCGTTCTCCTGGCCCGCGAACCGGCGGATCATCTACAACCGCGCCTCTGCCGACATCAACGGCAAGCCGTGGGACGAGACCCGCAAGCTCCTATGGTGGGACGGCGCCCGCTGGACCGGCTACGATGTCCCCGACATCGCACCGACCGCCAAGCCCCAGGATGTTGGCCCGTTCATCATGAACCCGGAAGGCGTATCCCGCCTGTTCGCCCGGGGCATGATGCGCGACGGCCCCTTCCCGGTTCATTACGAGCCGTTCGAAAGCCCGGTCGCGAACGTGATCGCGCCCAAAGTGCGGGGCAATCCCGTCGCCCGGGTCTTCAAGGACGACTTCGCCCAGTTCGCCGAGGTCGCCTCGCCCGACTTCCCCTATGCCGCGACCTCGTACCGTCTCACCGAGCATTTCCACTATTGGACCAAGAACAACCATGTGAACTCGGTCCTGCAGCCGGAATTCTTCGTCGAGATCTCGGAGGAACTGGCCAAGGAGAAGGGCATCGCGCAGGGCGGCTGGGCCCGTGTGTGGTCCAAGCGCGGATCGGTGTTCGCCAAGGTCTACGTAACCAAGCGGATCCGCCCGATGCTCGTGGACGGCAAAACCGTCCACATTGTCGGGATCCCGATCCACTGGGGCTTTGTCGGCGCCGCCCGCAAGGGCTTCCCCGCCAATCAGCTCACGCCGTTCGTCGGCGACGCCAACATCGAGACGCCTGAATACAAGGCGTTCTGCGTCAATATTGAGCCCACGACCGGGCCGGTGGCCTGAGGGAGGTAGGACAGATGTTTCCCCCAGCCCCAAATCCCCCGATCGCGCCCACCCCCGCCAAATTCGGCGAGAAGGACCTGATCCGGAAGTCGGCGTCGAGCATCACGCCGGCCTCCCCGCGGCAGACCGAAGTGGCCAAGCTCATCGACGTGTCGAAGTGCATCGGCTGCAAGGCCTGCCAGGCGGCCTGCCTGGAATGGAACAATCTCCACGAGGAGATCGGAACCTTCAACGGCAGCTATACCAACCCGCCGGACCTCACGCCGGCGAGCCTCACGCTGATGCGGTTCACCGAATGGGTGAATCCCGAAACCGACACTCTGGAATGGCTGATCCGCAAGGATGGCTGCATGCATTGCGAGGATCCGGGCTGCCTGAAGGCCTGCCCGGCGCCCGGCGCGATCGTGCAATATTCCAACGGGATCGTGGATTTCGTCCACGAGAACTGCATCGGCTGCGGCTATTGCATCAAGGGTTGTCCGTTCAACATCCCGCGCATTTCGAAGGTCGACAACAAGGCCTACAAATGCACCCTCTGCTCCGACCGCATCGCGGTCGGCCAGTGGCCGGCCTGCGCCAAAGCATGTCCCACCCAGGCCATCGTCTTCGGCACCAAGGACGAGATGAAGAACTGGGCGGACGGCCGGATCAAGGATCTGAAGTCCCGCGGCTACCAGAATGCCGGACTTTACGATCCCCCCGGCGTCGGCGGCACCCACGTCATGTACGTGCTGCAGCACGCCAACACGCCGCAAATCTATGCCGGCCTGCCGAAGGATCCCACCATCAGCCCGGTGGTCGAGATCTGGAAGGGTGTCACCAAATATGTCGGCTTCGCGGTCATCGGCATCGCCGCGGCCGCGGGCGTGCTCCATCACCTCGTCGCCGGTCCCAACCGGGTCAGCGAAGAGGATGAGGAGAATGCCGAGAAGCTGACGGGGAGCGACCGGACATGAGCGGCAAACCTTATGACGTCGAGAAAGGCGACGGGGTGCATCGCGGCCACCCCGTCACCGTCGACCGCTACACGCTCGCCGCGCGCATCAACCACTGGATCACGGCCGTCAGCCTGATCCTTTTGGCGCTGTCGGGCATGGCCTTGTTCAGCCCGCAGCTCTACTTCCTCACCGCTCTGTTCGGCGGCGGGCAGATCACCCGCGCCATCCACCCCTGGATCGGCGTCGTGCTGTTCTTCTCCTTCGCCGGATTGTTCATCCGCTTCTGGAAGGCCAATCTCTGGAAGAGCGAGGATGGCACCTGGCTGCGTCGTATCCGCGACGTGCTGGCGGGGCACGAGGAACGGCTGCCCGAACTCGGAAAGTACAATGCCGGCCAGAAATTCGTCTTCTGGGGCATGTCGTTCCTGATCGTCGTGCTGATCTCGAGCGGCATCGTCGTGTGGGACCAGTATTTCTATCCCTTCACGACGATCGAGCAGAAGCGCGTCGCGATCCTGATCCATGCCTTGGCCGCGGTGGCGATCATCTGCGTCTGGATCATCCATGTTTATGCCGCGATCTGGGTGCGCGGTACGATCGGTGCGATGACCAAGGGCAAGGTCACCGGCGGCTGGGCATGGCGCCACCACCGCAAATGGCTGCGTGAACTGGTCGGCCGTCGGACCACCCGAACGCCGGCAGAATGAGCGGGGCGAGGCGCTGCGCCTCGCCTTCTCCCCATTCGGGGAAAATCTTCGGCTTGCCGCTTCCCAACGGCAGCCAACCCTGTGCACCACGTGGCCCGTGGGGTTCGTGAGGACATGATGTCGAGCATTTCCGGACTTCAGCCCGATCCCAGCATGATCGGCGGCATAGCGCAGCCCGCTTATGCCAAGCTTCCCGATCCTCTCGCTTTGTTCGCGACCCGGTCGCGCCGCCTCGCCCAGCTCGCAGCGGCGAGCGAGATGAAGCCGTATCTCGTCTTCCTCTCGGCGCTCGCTGAGGTGCAGCACGACATCCAGCGGGATCTCCCCGCCCCGGAAGGTCCCGACGCGGAGACGATCGCCCGCGCCGCCGAGTTCGCCATGCCGCCGCTCGACCGGGGCCGCTTCACCCTTGATGCGGCCTTCGACGCGACGCTGGAGCGGTTTCTCGACGGCGTCCGCGCGGTGGAAAAGCCCCTCCCCGCACAAGCCGCGCTCGATCGCGTGATCGCGGCCGGCCCAGTCGCGCGCGACGCCATGCTGCGCAACGTGCTGACAGATTCCTTGCCCGTGGAAAGCCTTGCCGAGCACCTGTTCCTCGCCGGCGCCCTCCAGGTGCATTTCACCCGCCTTGCTGCGGGTCTCCCGGCCGACCGCCTCGCCAAGCTCGCGGACGGAGTGTGCCCCTGCTGCGGCGGTCCGCCGCTCGCGAGCCTCGTCGTCGATTGGCCGCAAGCGCCCGGCGCGCGCTATTGCGCCTGCGCCCTCTGCGGCACGCTCTGGAACCATGTGCGGGTGCGCTGCGTGGTGTGCGGCTCGACCAAGGGGATCGGCCTTCAGGAGGTCGAAAGCGGAACCGGTGCGGTGAAGGCTGAAACCTGCGACGAGTGCCACTCTTACGTGAAGGTCTTCTACGAGGGCAAAGACAGCGGGATCGACCCGCTGGCGGATGACGTGGCCTCGCTCGGCCTCGATCTTCTGATGCGGGGCGGTCCCTATCGGCGCGCGGCGTTCAATCCCTTCCTGCTGGGCTATTAGGCCATGCCGGAACCACAGGTCCTTCGCGCGGCGCTGCGCGCTTTGCCCTCGGTCGACCAGGTTCTGACGTGCGACACGGCGCGTCCTGGCCTCGATCGCCACGGCCGGAGCCTCTTCACCGAAGCCGTGCGCACCGCGCTCGATGCCGCCCGGGCCGCCGTCCGCACCGGCCACGATGCGCCGCCCACGGCCGACGATGTCGCGCATGCCGCGCTGTCGACGCTTGACGCCGCGGCGCAACCCAGCCTTCGGCCGGTCTTCAACCTGACGGGAACGGTGCTCCACACCAATCTCGGCCGCGCAATCCTCGCCGAGGAAGCGGTCGCCGCCGCGATCGCGGCGATGCGCGAGGCGGTCACGCTCGAATTCGACCTCGGATCCGGCGGACGGGGCGAGCGCGACGACCATGTGCGCGACCTGCTCTGTGCGCTCACCGGCGCCGAGGATGCGACGCTCGTCAACAACAATGCGGCCGCGGTCCTGCTCGTCTTGAACACGCTGGCGCAGGATCGGGATTCGATCGTGTCGCGCGGCGAGTTGATCGAGATCGGCGGTGCGTTCCGCATGCCGGACATCATGGCGCGCGCCGGGACGCGCCTGGTGGAGGTCGGCACCACCAACCGAACCCATCCCAAGGATTATCGCGCCGCGATCGGACCGTCGACCGGCCTCCTGGTTAAGGTCCATACCTCCAACTACCGCATCGAGGGCTTTACCAAGGAAGTCGCCCCGCGCGATCTCGCCGCCATCGCCCGCGAGGCCGGCGTGCCATTGTTCAACGATCTCGGCTCCGGCACCCTGTGCGACCTCGCGCGCTATGGGCTCGGCCACGAGCCCACGGTGCGCGAGGCGGTCGCGGACGGCGCCGACATCATCACCTTTTCGGGCGACAAATTGCTCGGTGGTCCGCAAGCGGGCTTCATCATCGGCCGCAAGGACCTCATCGCGGCGATCAATCGCAACCCGATGAAGCGGGCTTTGCGGGTCGACAAGATCCGCCTCGCCGCGCTCGAAGCCACCCTCAAGCTCTATCGCGATCCCGACCGCCTCGCCGCCCGGCTGCCGACCTTGCGCCGCCTGACCCGTAGCGCGGAAGACCTGGAGGCCAGTGCGCACCGCCTCGCCCCGGCACTCCGGGCCAAGCTCGGCCCCGGTGTCGCCGTGGTCCCGCGTCCCTGCCGCAGTCAAATCGGCTCCGGTGCGCTCCCCACGGCGACGCTCGCGAGCTACGGGCTCGCTGTGCGGCCCGATGGCGGCGGCCGTGCACTCGACGCGCTGGCCAAGGCTCTTCGGGCGCTGCCCGTTCCGGTGATCGGTCGCATCGAGGAGGGCGCATTGGTGCTCGACCTCCGCTGTCTGGAGGACGAGCCCGCCTTTCTGGCTGCGCTCGAAGCGTTGGAGCCGCGCCATGGGCTGGTTTGACCGCCTGCGCGGCGCCCCGGTTCCTGCGCCCCACGATGCGGACACCCAGATGGCCGAGGCGCTGGCGGCCGCCCGCGCCGGGGACTATCACACGGCTCTCGATCTTTGGGAGCAACTCGCCCGCATCGGCGTGGCGCGGGCGCAGAACAATATCGGCGCCTGTTTCGCGGAAGGCATCGGGGTCGAGCGCGACCCGGCCCTGGCGCAACGCTGGCTCGCCCTTGCAGCGCAGGCCGGCGACCCGGTCGGCCAGCGCAATCTCGCCGCTCTGTATTTCAAGGGCGAAGGCGTGCCGCAGGACTATCAGCACGCCGCCGAGCTGTACCGCGCCGCTGCCGAACAGGGCGATGCGCCGGCGCAGGACATGCTGAGTTGGATGCTGCTTGAAGGCGAGATCATGGCCACCGACGTGCACGAAGCGCGTCGCTGGGCCGAAGCGGCGGCGGACCAGGGCATCGCCTCGTCCATGACGCGCCTCGGCATGCTCTATCATAACGCGCTCGGCGTCGCGCGCGATCCCGCCGAAGCCGCCCATTGGTGGCGGCGCGGCGCGGCGCGCGGCGATGCCGACGGCCAGGCGATGCTCGGCGCTGCGCTGCATCTCGGATCCGGCGTCCCGCATGATCCGTCGGCCGCCTATGAATGGCTGCTGCGGGGACAGGAGGGCGGCAGCGCCCTCGCCGGACCGTTCCTCGCCGTCGCGCGCGCGGGTCTCACGCCCGAGGAGCAGACCGCGGCCGAGGCCCGGGCGCGGCGCCCCCTGCCGGAGCCGGCGCCATGATCATCGGGACGGCCGGCCATATCGACCATGGCAAGACCTCGCTGGTGCGGGCGCTCACCGGTGTCGATACCGACCGGCTGAAGGAGGAGAAGGCGCGCGGCATCTCGATCGACCTCGGTTTCGCCTATCTGCCGATCGAGGACGGCGACACCCTCGGCTTCATCGACGTGCCGGGGCACGAGAAGTTCGTCCACACCATGCTCGCCGGCGCGACCGGGATCGATTTCGCATTGCTGGTGGTGGCGGCCGACGACGGGATCATGCCCCAGACCCGCGAGCATCTCGCCATCATCGATTTGCTCGGCATCTCCCGCGGTCTCGTCGCACTCACAAAGAGCGACCTCG
Organism: Aquabacter spiritensis; assembly: GCF_004346185.1. GTDB lineage: Bacteria > Pseudomonadota > Alphaproteobacteria > Rhizobiales > Xanthobacteraceae > Aquabacter > Aquabacter spiritensis. The sequence continues at coordinate 155,599 of NZ_SMAI01000012.1, forward strand.
CGGACCCGGACCGCATCGCGGCGGTGACCCGCGAAATCGCGGCGGCGCTCGCGGGGACTGCGCTCGAAGGCGCGCCGATCCTTCCCACCTCGGTGCAGTCGGGCGCCGGCATCGACGAAATCCGTGCGCACCTCGCGCAGGCCGCGCGGGTTGTCGGAATGCGGGCGGATACCGGACGCTTCCGCCTCGCCGTCGACCGCTCCTTCGTGCTGGCCGGGGCCGGCACCGTGGTGACCGGGACGGTCTTGTCCGGCAGCGTACGGGCGGGCGATCGCGTGGCCGTCAGCCCCTCCGGGCGGACGGCGCGCATCCGCTCCATCCGTGCCCAGGACCGGCCGGCCGAGATCGGCCGGGCAGGCGACCGCTGCGGCCTCAATCTGGCCGGGGAGACCATTTCGAAGGACGCCGTCGCGCGCGGCGACGTGGTCCTCGACCCGAGCCTCCATGCCCCCACGGACCGGATCGACGCCACGCTGAACGTGCTCGCCAGCGAGCGCAGACCCATCGCCCAATGGCTCCCGGTCCGGGTCCATACCGCCTCGTGCGAAGTCGGCGGGCGGCTGGTCCTTCTCGGCGATCCGATTGCGCCGGGCGAGAGCGGTCTCGTTCAGGTGGTCCTGGAGCGGCCCATCGCGGTCGCTTCCGGGGACCGCTATGTGGTGCGCGATACCTCGGCGCAACGCACGATCGGCGGCGGTCGCCTGCTGGACCTTCGCGCTCCGGCCCGCCGCCGCCGCACGGCGGACCGGCTCGCTGCCATCGCGGCCCATGGCGAAGCGCAGCCCACCGCGGCGGTTGCGCGGCTGCTCGATATCTCACCCTTCGTGCTCGATCTCACCGCCTTCGTCCGCGATCGCGGCCTGCAGGAAGGGGCCGAGACGACGATTGCCGGGAACCTCAACCTGACCCGCCTCATGGTGGGATCCACCCTTCACGTCCTGTCCGCGGCGCACTGGAAGATGTTCCATACCGCGCTGCTGGGCCGCCTCGACACATTCCACGCCGACAATCCCGATCTGCCGGGGATCGGCACGGAGCGGATGCGCCTCCAGATCGTCCCCCGCCTTCCCCCTGCCGTCTTCGCAGCCGCGCTCCAAGGGATGGCGCGCGCGGGCGAAGTCGCGCTCGAGGGCGCCTGGATCCGACGCGCCGGGTTCACGGTCCGCCTCGGAGGGCGCGACGAGGCGCTCTGGGAACGGGTGGGCCCCCTCCTCGCCGGCGGGGAGCGATTCCGGCCCCCGCGCGTGCGGGATATTGCCGGACTGCTCGGCGAGCCCGAGCCGGACGTGCGGCGGATGATGAAGCTTCTGAGCCGCATCGGCCGGGTCGACGAGATCGCCCACGACCATTTCTTCCTTCGTGCCACCGTCGCGGAGATGGTGGGGATCCTGACGCGGCTGGGCGCCGGGCGCGCCGAATTCACCGCCGCCCAATTCCGCGACCAGATGGAGAATGGCCGCAAGGTCGCGATCCAGATCCTGGAATTCTTCGACCGCCACGGTGTAACACTGCGCCGTGGCGATCTGCGCCGCATCAACCCGCACCGTCTGGACCTCTTTCGTCCGCTCGCAGATGATGCGTCGGCGAAGGATATGCCGGCCGCTTCCGGTGCGGCGCACAGCGATGGAAGAGAAGCGTCCCTGGTGGGGCGTCCGGACTTCAAATCCGGGAGGGGCCGCGAGCCGGTCCTTGGTGGGTTCGACTCCCACTCTCTTCCGCCACGCCCCCCGGTCCGGCCGGTCGCGGACGCGACATCAACCCGCCCCCGCGCCGCAACGGCGCGACGCGGCCCTGAATGAGGCGCCGCCCATGAGCCTTGCATCCTATCTGTCCGCGCTGGACCTCGCCGCCCAGGAGGCCGAGGCCGCGGAGCGCACGTTCCGCGCCGAAGCCGACGCCCGCTCCAAGGCGCTCGCGGCCGCCCGCGCCGAAGCCTATCGGCGGGTCAATTTCCTCCGCCCGCTCGCCGGGGTGATCGGCGGTGCCGACCCCGAGGACGCCGTGCGGCGGGGCTCGGCCTATCTGCGCGACCGGTTGGGCTGGACCGAAGACACCCCTGCGCGGGTCGAAGTGCTGGCGCATTTCGCACCGGTCGCGACCGCGATCCATTATGCCCTGGCCGATGCTCCCGCCGGGGACGAGATAACCGACCCGGCCGCCGCGATGGCGACTTTCGAGACCTGGTATCTGGAGACGCGCGAAACCCCCTTCTGGTATCTGTTCGAGCACTACATGCCGGAGACGCCGCTTGTCGACTTCTAGGCGCGGGGCGGACAAGCCCCGATACAAAAAGCCGAAACAGGACGTCGGGCGGACCGATTTCGACGACTGGCTGGTCGCCAGTTTCGAGGCCGAGGGTCCATTCACCGCTTTGGTGATCCTGGTTCGAATTGGTCCGCTTGAAGTGGCCCCGCTCGCCTCCACCTTTCTCTCGGTGATCGGCGCCGAAATCCGATGGCCGGAGATCGTCGCATTGTTTGGCGGATCGGGACATAAATGGGACGGCGCGGCCTTCTTTCCCGTCCTTGACGCGGGCGGGCCGCTGCTCAATGCGGAGGCGCGGGCGCGGCTGCGGGCCCTGGAGGCGCGGGTGCGCGAAGACCGCCTCACGCTCAATGACGGGCATTTCTTCGACACTTGGGGACGCCGGCTGAAGGTCGAAGAGGCGACCCCCAACTGATGCATCCTGCGCACCGGCTCAGCGGATCGGGAAATCGAAATAGGTGTCGGGGAATGGTTCGTCCCGGAGCGTGAAGTGCCACCACTCCTTGTCGAACGGCTTGAATCCGTTGCGCATCATCAGCGCGGCGAGCCGGTCGCGATTGGTGCGCTGCGCGGCGGTGACATCCGGAGAATCCGGCCACGAGCGCATCCCAAAAAGATCGAACGGGGTTCCCATGTCGAGGTCTGAACCGGTCGAGGCGTCGATCAGAGTGAGATCGAGCGTCGACCCCCGCGAATGACCGGAGCGTGCCGCGATATATCCCTCCTTGAAGAGGTCACCTTTGTCGACGTCGGGATAATAGGCCGGCTTGGTGCGCTGGTCCGACAAATCCGCGGCCCAGCGTCCGAAATGGGCGACGGCACGGGCCGGACGATAGCAATCGAAGATCCGCAGTCGCAGATTTTGTTGCCCCGCATCTGCGGCGACCTTCGCCAAGGCGCGCGCCGCGGCCTCGGTCAGGAAACAGCGCGGAGCGTCATATCCCTCGACCCGCGCCCCGACGAAATTATCGGTGCCGTAATAGCGGACGTCGAACTGGGCAGACGGAACGATCTGCGCCACGTCGACGAAACCCGCCGGCAGCGCGGAATTGGCCGCAGCCGGGAGCGGCGCCAATCCCAAAGCGAGCGCCACACCCGCCGTCCGTACATCCATGTCCCGTGTCCCGGCCTCAATGCACGCCTTGCCGAACGCCCGGGATCCGTGAAGGGGGGAGCGCCGCGGCAAGGCTTTGCAGGGGATCCTGGCGATCGGGGGCGGGATCGTCAATCGGGCCGGGTTCGGGAAAAGGATCGCGACGCGGGTCGCGGGTGGGATCGCCTTCAGGCAGCGGCGGCAGGTCCGGGCCGGGTTCCGGGACGTCGTGGGGATCCTCGACCGGGTCGGGCGGCGGGATGGGCGGTTCCGGCGGGCGGACGGGATCGTAGCCGGGGAAAGGGCCGCACCAGATTGCGCGCCCTTTGTCCGGAGCCGGGATTTGGTTGCGTGTCATGCGTGTGTCCCCCGATGGTCCATGCAGAGAAACGCACGATGGGACGGCACGTTCCGCCCGCCCAGCCGCCGCGTTCCTCACACGCCCGCGATCCGAGGAAATCGATCGCACCAGCAAGATTTTTCGCGTTGTCGGACGGGTGGGTGCCGCAGCGCACAAAGAAAAATGCCGGACCTCTTTCGAGGTCCGGCAAGTATCGCCGCAGAGCGGCGAACCTTCCAGAGGGGAACAGCTGCTGCACCGCACAAGGTGCAAGCAGTGCAAGGTCAAGATGCCCTTCGGATGGGCAGAAAGCAAGGGAGCCTGATCGCATGTCAGGCATGTTCGGGACGCTTAGCTCATTTCGCATTCAGCGGCAGAACGCCCCGCCAACCGTCATAAATCAGTAATTCCAGCGCTGAGCCTTGGAAATGAGGAAGTCACGGAACACCTGGATACGGGCGACCGAGCGCATTTCCTGAGCATAGGTGAAATATGCCTCCAATTGAGGCGTTTCACGATCCGTGAAGAGCTGGACGAGCGAGGTCGCGTCGTCGGTGAGGTAGTCTGGCAGAGTGCCGATTCCCACCCCGCGCTCCACCGCGCGGCGCAGGCCCAGCACGCTGTTGACCTCGAAAGCCGGCACGCGGGGCGCCCCACCATCGCGCCCCGCATGTTCGAGCCAATTGAGGCCCTGGAAATAGCTTGGGATTGGCCCGCCGAGGAGAAGGATGCGGTGCTTGTCCAACTCGTCCAGCGTCCGGGGATGGCCATGCCGCTTGATATAATCGGCCGAGGCATAGGCATGAAAATGCACGGTGAAGAGTTTGCGCTGGACCAGATCGGGCTGCACCGGCTGGCGCATGCGGATCGCGACATCGGCCTCGCGCATGGCGAGATCCAGTTCCTCGTCGGTGAGAATGAGCTGGATGCGGATATCGGGATAGAGTTCGACGAACTCGCCGACCCGCGCGGTCAGCCAATGGGTGCCGAGCCCCATCGTGGTGGTGACGCGCAGTTCGCCGTTGGGCTTTTCGCGGCTGTCCGTCAGCTGGGCGCGCGCCGATTCGAGTTTGAGAAACACCTCGTGCGCGGTGCGATAGAGAAGTTCGCCCTGCTCCGTGAGGATCAGTCCGCGGGCATGGCGGTGGAACAGCGGAACCTTCAGCTCCTGTTCCAGTGCCGACACCTGTCGGCTGACAGCGGACTGCGAAAGGCCGAGCGTTTCGCCCGCATGGGTGAAAGACCCGGCCTCGGCCGCGACGTGAAAGACCTTGAGCTTGTCCCAGTCCATGGTGGAGCGCCCCTCCTGGGAGGCGCCCGGCCGGGAAGGCACGAGCGGTCCCGTGTTCTCGATCCGGATCCGACGTCCGGATCCGCTTTTATTCCGCGGCGACTGGCGCTTCGGCGAGCGTCAGGAAGCGCTCCGCCTCGAGCGCCGCCATGCAACCACGGCCGGCAGCCGTCACCGCCTGGCGAAACACGTCGTCCGCGACGTCGCCCGCAGCGAAAACGCCGGCAATGGACGTGGCCGTGGAATCCGGCTCGGTCCAGACATAGCCGTTGGACTTCAGACGGAGTTGCCCCTCCACCAGCGCGGTCGCCGGAGCATGGCCGATCGCCACGAAGAAGCCGTCCGCGGGAATCACGCTCTCCGTGCCCGTGAAGACGTCGCGCAGTTTGACGCCGGTCACCCGTGTCGGCTCCACATCCCCGATGATTTCGGCGATCTCGGCATTCCACACCAATTCGACCTTGGGATTGGCGAACAGCCGGTCCTGAAGGATGCGCTCGGCGCGCAGCCGGTCACGGCGATGGACAAGAATCACCTTGGCCGCGAAATTCGTCAGGAAGAGCGCCTCTTCGACCGCTGTGTTACCGCCGCCGACGACCACCACCCGCTTGCCGCGATAGAAGAAGCCGTCGCAGGTCGCGCAGGCCGAAACGCCGAAGCCGCGATAGATCTCCTCGGAGGGCAGGCCGAGCCACCGCGCCTGCGCACCGGTGGCGAGCACCACGGTCTCCGCCAGATAGACGTCGCCGCCATCGGTCGTCAGGCGGAACGGGCGGCGCGACAGATCAAGGCTCGCCACATGGTCGGCGACGATCCGGGTGCCGACATGCGCCGCCTGTGCGCGCATCTGCTCCATCAGCCAGGGCCCCTGGATGACATCGGCGAAACCCGGATAGTTTTCGACATCGGTGGTAATCGTGAGCTGTCCGCCGGGCTGGATGCCCTCGAACAGCACCGGCTCAAGCATGGCGCGAGCCGCATAAATGGCCGCCGTATATCCGGCCGGACCCGACCCGATGATGACGACCTTGACATGGTGGGCGGTCATGGAAACCTCGAGACAGACAACGCTCCGAACGCCTTCGTGCGGAACGGAAGCGGAAGACGGGGCATAAAATTCATATGCCTCCCGTACCGAGCTATGCGGCAATGTAGGAGCACGGCCCTTCCGTCACAAGGCGTGCAGCGCCCGCAGTGCGGCCCCGCTTCGGAAATCCCCAACCCGTTGCGCAATAATATTGCGTTGCACCCCGCGTCGGCTCAATTAAGGTGCGCCCGCCGCCCCCGGAGGTTTCCTTGCGCGCCCATCTCGATTCCGTGGACTGGAAGATCCTTGCCGAACTTCAGCGCGACGGGCGCATGACGAATGTGGAGCTGTCGCGCCGGGTCGGCATCTCCGCGCCGCCCTGCCTGCGACGTGTGCGCACACTGGAAGAGCAAGGCTTGATCCAGGGTTATCGGGCGCTGCTCGACGAGAAGCGGCTCGGCTATGATCTCATGTCCTTTGCGATGGTTCACCTCATCAGCCAGGCCGAAATCGACCTCGATGCTTTCCAGCGCCGCATCGACCAATGGCCGCTGGTGCGTGGCGCCTGGATGCTCTCGGGCGATGTCGATTTCATCATGCTCTGCGTCGCACCCGATCTGCGCACGTTCCAGAGCTTCGTCCTGGAGATCACGGCCACGCCGAACGTGCGCAACGTGCGCACCGCCCTCACCCTGAAGCAGGCGAAGAACGCCCCCATCGTGCCGCTCGAAGGGGCGCCCCCGACGGGGTAATGTCAGCTGACGGACGGCTACCGCGCGGCCGCCTCCACCGCCCTCTTCGCCATCACCTTCACGAGCTGCGCACGATAGTCCGCGCCGCCATGCAGATCGCTCATCAGGTCTGATGCGTCGAGCGGAACGCTTTCCAGCGCGGCGGCGGTGAAATCATCCGTAAGCGCAGCCTCGGCCGCGCCCCAACGAAACACGCCGGACTGCCCGGCACCCGTCACGGCGACTCGCACCCCCTCCCCGGTCCGCGCAACGAACACGCCGGCCATGGCGTAGCGCGAGGCCGGGTTGCGGAACTTCCGATAGGCGGCAAGCTCGGGCCTGGGGAACTCGATCGCGACGATCACCTCGTCTTCGCCCAGCGCGGTCTCGAACAGGCCGGCAAAGAATTCGTCCGCCGGAATGCGCCGCGCCGTGGTGACGATCATGGCGCCGAGGGCGAGGCAAGCGGCCGGATAGTCCGCGGTCGGATCATTGTTCGCGACGGAGCCGCCGATCGTTCCCCGATTGCGGACGGCAGGATCGCCGATCACCGCGGCGAGTTCCGCCAGCGCCGGGATGGCGGCGCGCACCACGTCCGAGGTCGCGACGCGTGCATGCGTGGCCATGGCGCCGATCCGCACCCCCCCGCCTTCCGCTGCGATGTCGGCAAGGCCGGGAATGCCGGCGAGGTCGACGAGGGTACCGGGCTGGGCGAGCCGTTGCTTGAGGGTCGGTAGAAGCGTCTGACCGCCGGCCAGAAGCTTCGGCTCTTCGAGCCCGCCGAGCAGCGAAACCACCTCGTCGAGGGCGGAAGGCCGCCGATAGTCGAAGGCATACATGACGCGCTCCCCTATTCCGCGGCCTGACGCGTCACCCGCGCCTGCGCGATCGCCCAAACCTTGGCCGGCGTCGCCGGCATCGAAATGTCCTGCGTGCCGAGTGCGTCGGCGAGCGCGTTGATCACGGCGGGCGGCGCGGCGATGGCGCCCGCCTCTCCACACCCCTTCATACCCAGCGGATTGGACGGACACCGTGTCTCCGTCATGCCGACCTTGAAGGCCGGAAAATCCTCGGCGCGCGGCATCTGGTAATCCATGTAGGAGCCCGTCACGAGCTGCCCCTCGCCGTCATAGGCGACGCGCTCCATCAAGGCTTGGCCGACGCCCTGCGCGATGCCGCCATGCACCTGCCCCTCGACGATCATGGGATTGATCACGGTGCCGAAATCATCCACGGCGATCCAATTGACGATCTCCGTTGTGCCGGTTTCCGGATCGACCTCCAGCTCGCAGACATGGCAGCCGGCCGGGAAAGTGAAATTCGTCGGATCGTAGAAGGCGCCTTCCTTCAGCCCCGGCTCGATTTCAGAGGTGGGGAATTTGTGCGCGACATAGGCGTTGAGCGCGACTTCGGCGAAGGCGAGCCCGCGGTCGGTGCCGGCAACCGAGAAGCGCCCGTCCTTGAACTCGATGTCGCCTTCGCTCGCTTCCAGGATATGGGCGGCGATCTTCTTGGCCTTGGCCTCGACCTTGTCGAGCGCCTTGACGATGGCCGACATGCCCACCGCGCCCGAGCGCGAGCCATAGGTGCCCATGCCGAACTGCACCTTGTCGGTGTCGCCGTGGATCACGGTGACCTGATCGATCGGAATGCCCAGCCGCGCCGAGACGAGTTGCGCGAACGTGGTCTCGTGGCCTTGGCCGTGGCTGTGGGAGCCGGTGAGCACTTCGACATTGCCCGTCGGATTGACGCGCACCTCGGCGCTCTCCCAGAGACCCACGCCCGCCCCGAGCGAGCCGACTGCGGCCGAGGGCGCGATGCCGCACGCCTCGATATAATTGGAGAGCCCGATGCCGCGCAGCTTGCCGCGCCGCTCCGCCTCGGCCCTGCGGGCGGGGAATCCGGCATAATCCGCCATCTCCAGCGCCTTATCGAGGGAGGCGGCGTAATCGCCGGCGTCGTAGCACATGATGACGGGCGTCTGATGCGGGAAGGCGGTGATGAAATTGCGCCGCCGCATCTCGGCCGGGTCGATGCCGAGTTCGCGCGCCGCCTTGTCCACGATCCGCTCCACCAGGAACGTCGCTTCCGGCCGCCCGGCCCCGCGATAGGCATCGACCGGCGCCGTGTTCGTATAGACCGCATCGACCTCGCAATAGATCGCCGGAATGGCGTATTGGCCGGAGAGCAGGGTCGCGTAGAGATAGGTCGGGACGCAGGACGCGAAGGTGGAGAGATAGGCGCCCATATTGGCGATCGTCTTTACCTGGAAGCCGAGGATCTTGCCCTGCGCGTCGAGCGCGAGCCGACCCTTCGTCACATGGTCGCGGCCGTGCGCGTCGCACAGGAAAGCCTCGCCGCGCTCGCAGGTCCATTTGACCGGACGACCGACCTTCTTGGCGGCCCAGGCACAGACCGTCTCTTCGGCATAGATGAAGATCTTGGAGCCGAACCCGCCGCCGACATCCGGCGCGATCACCCGCAGCTTGTTCTCCGGCGCGAGACCCACGAAGGCGGAAAGGACGAGCCGGGCGACGTGCGGGTTCTGGCTCGTCGTCCAGAGCGTATAAGCCTCGTCTCCGGCATCGTATTCGCCGATCGCCGCGCGCGGCTCCATGGGATTGGGCGCGAGCCGATTGTTGACGATGTCGATCTCGGTCACGTGCGCAGCCTGGGCGAACGCCGCCTCGACCGCTGCGCGATCACCGAGTTCCCACTCGAACACGGTATTGTTCGGCGCCGCCTCATGGATCTGGGCCGCCCCCTGCGCCTGCGCCACTGCAAGGTCCGGCACCGCGGGGAGCACCTCGTACTCCACCGCGAGAGCGGCCGCCGCATCCTTGGCGAGATTGAGCGTCTCGGCGATCACGACGGCGACATGGTCGCCGACATAGCGCACCGTATCGACCGCCAGCGCCGGATGGGCACCGGCGCGCATCGGCGAACCGTCCTTGGAATTGATCATCCAGCCGCAGATCAGGCCGCCGAGCCCGTCTTGCGCGAGATCACGGCCGGTCAGTACCCCGACGACGCCCGGCATCTCCGCGGCGGCCGCCGTATCGATGGTGCGGATCCGGGCATGGGCGTAAGGCGAGCGCAGGAAATAGGCATGCGCCTGACCGGGCCGGGACAGATCGTCGGTGTAGCGTCCCTTTCCGGTGATGAACCTCTTGTCTTCCTTGCGCCGGACCGGGGCGCCGATGGGGGTGACGGTGCTGGCGTTCATCGTGTCCTCCCTGAAGGACGATCTGTCTTTGACGTCGAAGCGCGCCCTAAGCCGGGCCCGGCTTCACTCGGCCGCCGCGCTCGCCGGAGCCATCGCGCGGGCCCCGGCCGCCACCGCCTTCACAATGTTGTGGTAGCCGGTGCAGCGGCAGAGATTGCCGTCGAGGTTTTCGCGGATCGTCGCTTCGTCGAGATCGGGGCCGAGCCGCGCCACCATGTCCATTGCCGTCATGATCATGCCGGGCGTGCAGAAGCCGCATTGCAGACCGTGATGCTCGCGGAACGCCTCCTGCATCGGGTGCAGCGCGCCCGAAGGCGCAAGACCTTCGATGGTCAGGACGGCGCAGCCGTCGGCCTGAACTGCGAGCAGCGTGCAGGATTTCACAGCCGCGCCGTCGACCTGCACGACGCAGGCCCCGCACTGGCTGGTATCGCAGCCGACATGGGTCCCGGTCAGCAGCAGCTTCTCGCGAAGGAACTGCACCAGAAGCATGCGCGGTTCGACATCGGCAGAGACGGCGCGACCATTCACCGTCATGGAAACGTGCGTCATGCGCGACCTCCTCAAAGACGCCGGGAACACGCCGGCCGCGGCGCGGACCCGATGGCCGGCCGCCTGTTTTTCTTTTTTCAGGTTCCAGTGTGGGGCCGCACTTCCCACCCGGTCAAGGCGCAACCGGTGCCTTGTGCGTGACATGGGGTCGGATCGTGAGGCGCGGCGCCGAAGCGGTCCGGATGGCCCGCACCACAGCGATGCGGCGGCGGCGCGCCCCCCTGCGGCCGCGCCGATTCTGCCTCAGCCGGCGGTTTCGGTCATGGCCGCGGCAAAGTTCTGGAAAAATTCGTCCGCGGTCTTTTTTGCCGTACCGGCGACGAGGCGCTGGCCGAGCTGGGCGAGCTTGCCGCCGATCTGGGCCTCGGCCGTGTAGGTGAGGAGCGTCCCGACCGAGGTCTCGGCAAGGTCCACCCGCGCGCCGCCTTTGGCGAAGCCGGCAATCCCGCCATCGCCCTCGCCCGAGATGCGATAGCCGGCCGGCGGATCCAGGTCGGCGAGAAACACCTTCCCCTTGAACTTGGCCTTGACCGGCCCGACCTTGGCGACCACCAGGGCCCGCAATTCATTGTCCGCCACCCGCTCCAGTTCCTCGCAGCCGGGGATGCAGCGCTTCAGCATTTCGGGATCGTTCAGCGCTTCCCACACCTTCTCGCGCGCCACGGGCAATTCGTAAGAGCCGGTCATTTCAAGGGCCATTCGTGCCTCCTTTGTCGCGCCGCATCCTGCGCCAGGACAACGCGCCACGAAAGCCCGAGCAACGCGCTTTGCCCCAAGCGCGAGCGCTGCAATGCACAAATCGGCACAAAGTCTCCCAATTGCGGCCGAATTCCCCCCTTACCTACGGAACAACCTGAAAAATATTGCGAATTCCAACCGGTCCCGGGACCTGGGGAAGCTCTGTCATGTCCATTGCGCTGCGCGACGGCGTGCGTCACCTCGAGACCACGGCGCGCGTTTCCCTTCTGGTCCTTGCTCTGGCGAGCGGGGTCTACACCTATCTCGGCGTGCGCGAGCTTCTGGAGGCGAGCCCGGCGGCGGTGTTCTTCGCGGCGATCATCTATTCCGCCGCGGTGTCCGTCGCGATCTATGCCTTCTGGGCCTTCCTGATGCGCTTCCTGCCGCAGGTGGTGGATGCGACCAGCCGAATGTTGCTGCTCGGCGCAATGGCGCTGGGCTGCGTGATGATCGTCGCCATGTCGTCCTGGCTGAACGCCAGCGCCTTGGCGGGCGCGGCGGCGCTCGAACGGCATCTCGGCGCCAGCCTTGCGCAGGCAGAGGACGAATTCCAGCGCGCCTATGGCAACGCTCTCGCGACACAGGGGCTCGCGCCCGACATCCAGCTCGCCGCGACGCGCTTCGCCGAGCTCGCCCAGGCCGAGCGGTCCGGCTCGCTGACCGGAACCAGCGGATCGGGAACGGTCGTGCAATTGCTCGGCCAGATGTCGAACCAGCTTGCCGCCCTCGGCAAGGAAGTCGCGGCCTCCGGCGGGCGGATCGCCGATCTCAATGAAGAAGGCGCGCGCCATCTCGCCGCCATGCGCGAACGCATCGCCGCGAGCGGCCCCGTCGCTGCCCGCGCCGAAGATTTCGGCAATGCATCGACCGCGCTCGCCGGCGTGATGACCGCCCTTCAGCAGGCGTCGATCGCCCCTGCGGTCAAGCGGATCGCGGCGGATCTGGGGGAGAACTTCATCGCTCCCGCCGCCGATGGCCGGACCGCAGAGATTGCCGGGCGTCAGACCGAAGTCGTCGGCCGTGTCCAGACCGCCGTCGCAGCGCAGGCGCGCGCCCTCGCCAAGGCCGCGGATGCGGTGATCGACCGCCCGCCGGTTGTGGCCAGCCGGTACGAACAGATCTCCCCCGCCGAAGCCGTGCTGCGCTATGCGAACGATTTCGTGCCGAGCTGGGCCGGCGCGATCTCCATCGACCTGCTGCCCGGTGTCCTGGTTCTGATCCTCTGCGTCGTGCACGCCGCAATCCGCCGCGAGGGCGCGCCTCTGCCGAGGGCGGGGGAGATGACGGCGGCCGAGCTTGTGTCGGCGCTGCGCATGGCGCACGAAGTCGGAAGCGCCCATGCCGCGCTGCGCGCGCCCCCGGCCCCCGCCGCCCCCGCCAGCGACCTGCCGGACGTGCCGGGTCCGCGCCTGCCCGAGGTGGATCCTGCCGCCATGCCGGGCACGAACACGGCGCGGGCAACCGGCTCCGACGTCGCCCCTGACGGGTCGGCCGCTTTGCCATCGCGGGTCCGGGCGGATGCCGAGCCGGAGGCCAATGTGACCGCCCTCCGGCCGGCGCTGCGGGACTGAGCCGACATGCCCGTCCCCACCCTGCGCGCAACGCTCAAGAACTGGCGCACGCGGCCCGACGACGCGATCCTGAGCCTGGTCTTCGCCGGGCTCCTCGCGCTGACGGGCGCGATGCTGGCGCAAGACGGCGCGCGCTTCGCCCGCGAGGCGGGGCTTACGCCCGCCACCTTCAGCAATCTGCCGGGAATGATTCCGGATTTCGAAGGCCCGAACCCCGACCTTCCGGATACCGACCCGGGATCCGGCCCGGAAATGACCTTCGAACTGCGCGCGGATGGACGCCTTTACGCAACCGGAAGCATTCTGCCCGGTGCGGCGAAGGCGCTGGCGGCGGAGCTGGAGAAACGCGGCGGCTATGTGCGCACTGTGGTCCTCGATTCGCCCGGCGGCGCGGTCCAGGAGGCCCTCGCGATGGGGCGCATGATCCGTGACAAGGGCTACGCCACCGAAGTCCCGGACAATGGCCGCTGTGCCTCGTCCTGCCCGCTGGTGTTCGCCGGGGGCGTGGAGCGCCGGGCCGGCCGCGACGCGGCTCTGGGGGTCCATCAGGTCTATGCCGCCGCGCAGCCTTCCGGCCGGGATCTGCCGGAAAGCATGGCGCGGGCGCAGAGGATCTCGGCCGCCTGCCAGCGCCACCTGCGCGACATGGGCGTGGACCTCGAAGTGTGGGTTCACGCCATGGAGACGCCGCGCGAGAAACTCTTCTTCTTCTCGCCGGAGGAGATGCGGCGGTTGAAGCTCACCACCGGCTGACACGCTTAAGCCTTGGTCGAAAGGCGTGGGTGACACCCATTTGTCACCAGAACCGGCGCGCGCTATGACTTGAAGGAAGGCGCCGCCCAATCATGAGGCACGGTCAAGCAATGTGCGCCTTCAACCAGAGGGGATTGAAGCCGCATGGACATTTTCCTCCAGCAGCTGATCAACGGCTTGACCCTCGGCTCCATCTACGGGCTCATCGCGATCGGTTATACGATGGTGTTCGGCATCATCGGCATGGTGAATTTCGCCCATGGCGATGTCTTCATGGTCGGCACTTTCACCGCCCTCATCGCCTTCCTGCTGCTGACCACCCTTCTCGGCATCACCTCGATCTTCCTGGTCCTGGCGATCGTGCTGGTCGTGGCGATGGCGTTCACCGGCCTCGTCAGCTGGGCGATCGAGCGGGTCGCCTATCGTCCGCTGCGCGGCTCGTTCCGGCTCGCGCCGATGATCTCCGCCATCGGCATGTCGATCCTGCTCTCGAATTTCGTCCAGGTGGCGCAGGGCCCGCGCAACAAGGCGCTGCCGCCGATCCTGCCGGACGTGATCGTGGTGTGGGACAGCGGCAGCTATGCGGTGACGCTGGCCTATAAGCAGATCCTCATCATGGTCGTGACGGCGGTTCTCCTGTTCGCCTTCTGGTGGCTGGTGCAGAAGACCGCACTCGGACGCGCCCAGCGCGCCTGCGAACAGGACCGCAAGATGGCGGCGCTGCTCGGCGTCGATGTCGACCGGACGATCTCGCTGACCTTCGTCATCGGCGCCGCGCTCGCCGCCGTGGCCGGCGTCCTCTACCTCACCTATTACGGCGTGGTGAATTTCGCCGACGGCTTCGTCCCTGGCGTCAAAGCCTTCACGGCGGCGGTTCTCGGCGGCATCGGTTCATTGCCGGGCGCGGTTCTGGGCGGCCTCCTCATCGGCCTGATCGAGACCTTCTGGTCGGCCTATTTCTCCATCGAATATAAGGACGTCGCCGCCTTCTCCATCCTCGCCATCACGCTCGTCTTCATGCCCCAGGGCCTGCTGGGGCGGCCGGAAGTGGAGAAGGTCTGATGCACGAGGCGACTGCGGCCGCCTCCTCCGGCCTCCTCGCGCGGGCGCTCAAGGATGCCGCGGCGAGCGCCGCCATCACCGCCCTGCTCCTCGTGCCGCTGGTCGGTATGCACGCCACCGAAGGTCCCAGCGGGGCGCTCGTCCTGAAATACCGCTTCGGGCTGGTGGCGATTTTCGCGCTTCTGGTCGGCGGCTTGCGCCTGGGGCTCCATCTGACCGTGTGGCGCGGCGATTCCGCCCGGGGGGCCGCCCCCCGCTTCCCGGCACTCGCGCGCCTGGCAGGTCCGGCCGGCGACGCGGCCAAGCCGGTCTTCTTCGCCGTGCTGCTTCTCTATCCCCTTCTCGCCGTCCTCGGCAGCGGCGGGCTCGGCCCCAGCCGCTATTGGATCGACCTCGGCATCTATATCCTCACGTACGTGATGCTCGGCTGGGGCCTCAATATCGTCGTCGGTCTCGCCGGCCTGCTCGACCTCGGCTATGTCGCCTTCTATGCGGTCGGCGCCTACACCTTCGCCCTGCTCGCCGGTTCTGTGCCGATCTCCGACTTCTTCGCCGGCACGCTCGGCGCCGATTTCTGGCGGCTGTGGAGCTTTTGGGTCTGCCTGCCGCTCTCCGGCCTTCTCGCGGCGCTGTGGGGCGTCATTCTCGGCTTTCCTGTGCTGCGCCTCCGGGGTGACTATCTCGCCATCGTCACCCTCGCCTTCGGCGAAATCATCCGCCTCGTCCTCATCAATTGGGTGGACCTGACCAATGGGGGCGCCGGCATCGCCTCGATCCCGCCCATCTCCTTCTTCGGCATCCCCTTCTCCAGCGGCGAGGGCGGATTCGCCAATCTGTTCGGGCTCGAATTCAACCCGATGCACCGCAACATCTTCCTCTATTTCGTCATCCTGGCGCTGGCCGCCTTGACCGCGGTCGCGACGATCCGGCTGCGCCGCATGCCGGTGGGACGCGCCTGGGAGGCGCTGCGAGAGGACGAGATCGCGTGCCGCTCGCTCGGCATCAACACCACGCTCACCAAGCTCACGGCCTTCTCGATCGGCGCCATGTTCGGCGGTTTCGCCGGCGCCTTCTTCGCGGTCCGCATCCGCTTCGTCTCGCCCGAATCCTTCACCTTCATGGAATCCGCCGTCATCCTCGCTATCGTCGTGCTCGGCGGCATGGGCTCTCAGATCGGCGTCGCCGTCTCCGCTATCCTCCTGATCGGCGGCATGGAGATGCTGCGCAACCTCACCTTCCTGAAGGACCCCTGGCTGTTCGGCCCCGATTTCGACCCGAGCCTCTACCGCATGCTGATCTTCGGCTTCGCCATGGTGGCGGTGATGGCCTGGCGTCCGCGCGGCCTCGTCTCCAGCCGCCTCGCGACCATTTTCCTGAAGGAGCGCAAGAAGGTGTCGGGCGACCTGGTCCGGGAGGGCCATGGATGAGGCCCTGGGAGCAAGATCCAATTCTGGCGGTCGACCGGTTGAGCATGCGGTTCGGCGGCCTCGTCGCCGTATCCGACGTGTCGTTCCGCGTCGGCCGCGGCCAGGTGACGGCCGTGATCGGCCCGAACGGCGCCGGCAAGACCACGGTCTTCAATTGCATCACCGGCTTCTACAAGCCGAGCGCCGGGCGGCTGGCGCTGTCGCATGGTGCCGCGCCGTCCCCCTCCGAACTCGACGCCCTCACCCGCACCGGGCGCGCGGCGGCCCGGACCCGCAAAGGCGGCGTGTTCCTGCTCGAGCGCCTGCCGGACCACAAGGTCGCCTCGGCCGCGCGGGTCGGACGGACGTTCCAGAACATCCGTCTGTTTTCCGGTATGACCGTGCTGGAGAACCTGCTGGTCGCCCAGCATATGGGGCTTACGGAGACCGGTTTGCTGTCGCCGGCGGCGCTGCTCAACCTGCCGTCGTGGCGGCGGCGGGAGGCGGCGGCGGTGGAGCGCGCCAAGACCTGGCTCGAGCGGATCCACCTCATCCACCGCGCCGACGATCCGGCGGGCGATCTGCCCTATGGCGACCAGCGCCGGCTGGAGATCGCGCGCGCCATGTGCGCACAGCCGGTCCTGCTCTGCCTCGACGAGCCGGCGGCCGGGCTCAATCCCCGCGAATCGGCGGCGCTCAACGAATTGCTGCTCTCGATCCGCGACGCCGATGCGACCTCGGTCCTGCTGATCGAGCATGACATGTCGGTGGTCATGGGCATTTCCGATCACGTCGTCGTGCTGGAATATGGTCGCAAGATCGCTGACGGCACGCCGGAAGAGGTGCGCACCGACCCCCGCGTGATCGCCGCCTATCTCGGCGTCGAAGAAGACGCCGTGGAAGCGATCGAGGCGGAGGTCGGCGTATGAGCAAGCCGATGCTCAGCGTCGCCGGCGTGAAAACGCAGTATGGCAAGATCATCGCCTTGCACGGGGTCGATCTGGACGTGAACGAAGGCGAGATCGTCACCCTCATCGGGGCGAACGGCGCCGGCAAGTCGACTTTGATGATGACGATCTGCGGCACCCCGCGCGCCAGCGAAGGGCGGATCCTGTTCGAGGGCCGCGACATCACCCACATGCCGACCCACGAGATCATGCGGCTGAAGATCGCCCAGTCGCCGGAGGGGCGGCGCATTTTCCCGCGCATGACCGTCTACGAAAATCTCCAGATGGGCGCGGCGATGGACGATTACGCCCATTTCGAGGGCGACCTCGAACGCATGTTCGACATGTTCCCGCGTCTGAAGGAGCGGCTGCATCAGCGCGGTGGCACCCTGTCGGGCGGCGAGCAGCAGATGCTGGCGATCGCCCGCGCCTTGATGAGCCGGCCGCGCCTCCTGCTGCTCGACGAGCCGTCCCTGGGGCTCGCGCCGCTGGTGGTGCGCCAGATCTTCGACGTCATCCGCGAACTGAATGCGATCGAGGGCCTCACCGTCTTTCTGGTCGAACAGAACGCCTATCACGCGCTGAAGCTGGCCCATCGCGGCTATGTGCTGGTCAATGGCAGCATCACCATGGCGGGAACCGGCCGGGAACTTCTCGAAAGCCCCGAGGTCAAGGCCGCCTATCTCGAAGGAGGCGCCTGATGGCTCCGATCGCCGAGCCGGGACGGCCGAGCGCACCGATGCTGGTCCTGCCTCTGGTCGTTCTGGTCGCGATCCTGGTCTTGTCCGTGGCGCACCCCTCTTCGGTGGTCGAAGTCTCGACCGGGGACTTCATGCTGGTCACCCTGTTTCTCGGCGGCGGTGCGGCCTTCCTGACCGGGCGGGCGGTGGCCAAAGGCTGGAGCCCGTTCTGGCAGGTTCTGGTCTATTCCGCGCTGCTGACCGGAGCGGTGCGTTTCTGCCACTTTGCTTTGTTCCAAGGGACGCTGTTCGCTTACGACCATTATCTGCTCGAACTCGCTTTGCTGTTCGCGATCGCGACGCTCGGCTTCCGGGCCGTGCGCAAGCAGCAGATGACGCACCGTTATGGCTGGCTGTTCGAGCCCGCCGGATGGCTGTGCTGGCGCGCCCGGAGAGGGCGGGACGGAGACCCCGCGTCCTGATTGTGTGCCCATCGACAGCCTGTCCAAATCGGGCAGAATGGCGAGCGGCACAGTCCTTCGGGCGGGATGAGAAACCCAAGACGCTTCTTATCGGACACAGAGGAGAACGTAATGAGAAAGCTCATACTGGCCGGCCTCGCATTAAGCGCGGGCCTTGCATTTGCAGCGGGCGCCCAGGCGCAATCGACGCTCAAAATGGGCGTCGCCGGCCCGATGACCGGGTCGAACGCCGCGTTCGGCGCGCAATTGAAGACCGGCGTCGACCAGGCCGTCGCGGACATCAACGCCGCAGGCGGCATCAATGGCCAGAAGATCGAACTGTTCGTCGGCGACGATGCCTCGAAGCCCGAACAGGGTAAATCGGCCGCCAACAAATTCATCTCCGACGGGGTGAAATACGTCGTCGGCCACTTCAATTCCGGCGTCTCGATCCCGACCTCGACCGATTACGAGGAAGCCGGCGTCCTTCAGATCAGCCCGGCCTCCACCAACCCGACCTTTACCGAGCGCAAGATGTGGAACACGTTCCGCACCTGCGGCCGGGACGACCAGCAGGGCAGCGTCGCGGGCGACTACATCGCCAAGAACTTCAAGGGCAAGAAGGTCGCCATCGTCCACGACAAGACGCCGTATGGGAAGGGCCTGGCCGACGAGACCCAGAAGGCGATGAACCAAGGCGGCGTGAAAGAAGTCGTCTATGAAGGCATCAATCCGGGCGAGAAGGACTATACCGCGCTCGTCTCCAAGCTGAAGGCGGCGGGCGTCGACCTCGTTTATTATGGCGGTCTGCACCCGGAGGCCGGCCTGATCGTGCGCCAGATGCGCGACCAGGGCGTCGGCAGCGTCTTGTTCTCCGGCGACGGCATCACCGACAAGGAATTCTGGACCATTGCCGGTCCGGGCGCCGCCGGCACGCTGATGACCTTCGGTCCGGATCCGCGCAAGAACCCCGCCGCCAAGGAAGTGGTCGAGAAGTTCAAGGCCAAGGGCGTCGACCCGGAGGGCTACGTCCTCTATTCCTACGCCGCCGTGCAGGTCATGAAGCAGGCCATGGAGGCCACCAAGTCCACGGATCCGAAGAAGCTCGCGGACTATATGCACTCCGGCGCCACCTTCCAGACCGTTCTCGGCCCGCTCTCCTTCGACAAGAAGGGCGATATCACCAAGAAGGACTATGTCGTTTATGTGTGGAAGGATGGAGGCTATACCGAGCTCTGATCCCCGCGCATTGCAGTTCAAGCCCGCGCCTCGGCGCGGGCTCAGACCGCTGACAAACCCCGTCGATTTTTCGGCGGGGTTTTTGTTTGGGTTGGGGCCGGTCGGTTTTTGGCTATGGCGTCGGTCGATTTTG
>NZ_SMAI01000013.1 GCF_004346185.1 Aquabacter spiritensis
CTTTGACCTGTCGCTCTTACCGGGAGGTCCTTCCCGCACCCGCTGCCGTCCCCCTCCCTGACTCTCCCCAGCCCCCTCCCTCACCCTCCCCCGCAAGCGGGAGAGGGGATCCGGACGGTGCCGGCCGCGCGCGGCCGCGCGCGCCATGACGGGTGGCTGACACGGTCTGTTCTCTACGGAAACAAAGGCGCGCCGCGAACAGCGCGCACCTCTCCAGACAGCCTTTTCTCTGCACACGCCACGCGCCCGCTTGCGCACCGGGCTCCCTCTCCCGCGTGCGGGGGAGGGCTGGGGAGGGGGCTGGCCCAGGTCTCCGCGCTTCACCGAAAGACGCATCCGGGGTCGCCCCGACACCCGCACCGATCCCATCACGCATTCGTGATATAGGAATATTATCCGCCACCCCTCCAACCTCGCCCATCCTTGCGCAGGCGCACGGATGGCGAGGGGACCATGCAGAGACACGCGGACCAGTGGAGCACCACCCAAGAGCTTCTGCGGATGAGGTCCGACCTCGCCGCCATGCGCTTCATGCTCAAGCTGATGGCCTTTGCCCGGCGGCAGGCGAAATTCGACCCGAACCAGCCGCGCGTCCCGCGTGGGTATGAGACCGGCGGGCAATGGACCGACGGCGACGATGCCGGCGCGCCGACGCGCGACGACGGCGCCGGCTGGCCGCGCGGCGGTCCGGCATCGGACGCGCCCGCCGGCCCCGTCATCATCATCACCCCGCCGCCGGGCATCGGGCACAATCAGGGGCCGCCGCTCGACCCGCTGCTCGACCCGCCGCCCGAGGTGCCGCCCCGGGAGCCGGCGGGAGACAGCCGCAAATATCTTTTGGCGCGGGATGCCGCCCGATGGATCTCCAGGAACTTGAAATATTTCAGAATTCACCCGGCTGCCATTGCTTTTACGGTGCTTCTCGAGGCGACGATCTGGTTTGCCGAACGGTATATTCCCTATATAAATGCTTATCTGGCGGCGCCGAAGACCTTGGACGCCTTGCGTGCGGACGTCGACGTCCCGGCCCGCGGCACCGACGTCCACCATCTCGTGGAGCGCGCAGCCGGCGCGCGCGAGGGATTTCCGGCGGACCTCGTGTACGGCAAAGCGAATCTGGTGCGGATTTCGACCTTCAGGCACTGGGAGATCAATGCGTGGTTCGCGCGTCCACAAGATGCGACTGAGGGAAAGACACCGCGAGAATATCTGAAAGGAAAATCATGGAGTGAACATGTCCGGATTGGTTTGGAGGCCCTCAATGAAATGGGAGTCGTTATAAAATGAAGGAAAAAGCTCTAAACGATATGACGGAAGAAGAGATCGTCGATGAATTCACGAGTCTGGCGGTGCGGCAGAAGGAAGCGTCGGAGAAAGACAGATTCTCGATTTACAACAAGCTGTACGCGCGTGTCGTAGAGTTGGGGCGGGAGTTGAAGAGCAGGCCGGGTGATCGGAGGCGCGATCTTCTGCCCTTGCTTGCGCATGACAACGTTCAGGTCCGCTTTATGGCCGCGAGAGAAGTCCTGGCCGTGGCGCCGGAGGCAGCGTGCCGGACGCTGCAGGAGATCAAGGACAGCAACTGGTTCCCATTCGCGGCGGACGCCGGCACGACGCTCTCCGCCTTCAAATCGGGGGTCTTTCCCCGCCCCGATCCGTGAGGCCCACCGAGCGTCCGGAAGAGGCCCGATAGGACCGTGGCCGTAACTCCCCCGCCTTCAGGCGAGGGGGCGGGGACGATGGTCCCAAGCCCGCCGGCGGCACCCGTCATCATCATCACCCCGCCGCCGCCGGACGTTGGGCACAATCAGGGGCCGCCGCTCGACCCGCCGCCCGAGGTTCCGTCCCGGGAGCCGGCGGGAGACGGCGCAAATATCATCTGGCGCGGGATGCCGCCCGATGGATCTCAATGAACTTGAAATATTTTAGAATCTACCCGGCGGCCATTGCTTTACCGGTGCTTCTCGAGGCGACGATCTGGTTTGCCGAACGGTATAGTCCCTCTATAAATGCTTATCTGGCGGCGCCGAAGACCTTGGACGCCTTGCGTGCGGACGTCGACGTCCCGGCCCGCGGCACCGACGTCCACCATCTCGTGGAGCGCGCAGCCGGCGCGCGCGAGGGATTTCCGGCGGACCTCGTGTACGGCAAAGCAAATCTGGTGCGGATTTCGACCTTCAAGCACTGGGAGATCAATGCGTGGTTCGCACGTAAAAATCAGAAGACGGAAGATGTCACGCCTCGTGAATACCTCAAGGGTAAGCCATTTAGGGAGCATGTCCGGATCGGAATCGAAGCGCTTAAGGATACAGGAGTGATCGCGCCATGAAGAAAAATAAAACATTGTCAGAAATGACGGAAGAAGAGCTTGTTGGTGAGTTCACAAATGCGTCTATTGCGCAGAAGGAGGCATCTGAGAAAGATAAATTTTCAAAATATAATAAATTATTTGATCGAATTGTAGAAATAAGAAATGAACGAAAAATTCGGCCCGGTGACCGGCGGCGGGATTTGTTGCCGTTATTGACGCATGACAACATTCAGGTCCGGCTCATGGCAGCGATAGAAACGCTGGCCGTGGCGCCCGATGCGGCCTGCCGCACGTTAAAGGAAATAAAGGACAGCAACTGGTTTCCGTTCGCAATGGATGCCAGTTCGACACTCTCCTGGTTCGAGTCGGGAAGGTTCCGGCCCGAATAGCGGGCGGGGGGACGCTCCAGGTCCCTTCCCGCGTGCAGTGCTGCTCCTCCGTTTGCGGGGAGAGCAAGAAAATGTTCGGCGCAGGCCACACGGCCTGGCTTGGGGGCCCGGCCGCATGGCGTGGTGCGAGCGATCAGGCCAGGGCCTTCAGCGCCGCTTTGCCGGCATATTTTGCCGCCGTGCCGAGTTCCTGCTCGATCCGCAGGAGCTGGTTGTATTTGGCGGTGCGGTCGGAGCGGGCGAGCGAGCCGGTCTTGATCTGCCCGCAATTGGTGGCGACCGCGAGGTCGGCGATGGTCGCATCCTCGGTCTCGCCCGAGCGGTGCGACATCACCGCCCGGTAGCCGGCCTTGTGGGCCATTTCCACCGCCTCCAGGGTCTCGGTGAGCGAGCCGATCTGGTTCACCTTGACCAGGATGGCGTTGCCGGTCGCTTCGCGGATGCCGCGCGACAGGCGCGCGACATTGGTGACGAACAAATCGTCGCCGACCAGCTGGCATTTGGCGCCGATCGTGTCGGTCAGCAGCTTCCAGCCGGCCCAATCGTCCTCGCCCATGCCGTCTTCGATGGTGACGATGGGATAGGCGGCCACGAGGTCGGCGAGATAGCGCACCTGGGCCTCGATGTCCCGCACCTTGCCCTCGCCCTCATAATGATAGGCACCGTCCTTGAAGAATTCGGTGGCGGCGCAATCGAGGCCGATGAACACGTCTTCGCCGGGCGTGAAGCCGGCGGTCTCGACCGCCTTCATGACGAAATCCAAAGCCGCCTCGGCCGAAGCGAGGTTGGGGGCGAAGCCGCCTTCGTCGCCGACATTGGTGTTGTGGCCGGCCTGCTTCAGCCCCTTCTTCAGGGTGTGGAAGATTTCCGCGCCCCAGCGCAGGCCCTCGGCGAAGCTGTCGGCGCCGGCCGGCAGGATCATGAATTCCTGGAAGTCGATCGGATTGTCGGCATGGGCGCCGCCATTGACGATGTTCATCATCGGCACCGGCAAAGTGCGGGCGTTCACGCCGCCGACATAGCGGTAGAGCGGAAGCGACGTAGCGAGGGCGGCCGCCTTGGCCACGGCCAGCGACACGCCGAGGATCGCATTGGCGCCGAGCCGGGCCTTGTTCGGCGTGCCGTCCAGCTCGATCAAGGTGGTGTCGATCTTCACCTGGTCCTCGGCGTCGAAGCCGCCGATGGCGTCGAAGATCTCGCCGTTCACGGCGTCCACCGCCTTTTCGACGCCCTTGCCGAGATAGCGGTCGGGATCGCCGTCGCGCAGTTCCATCGCCTCGTGGGCGCCGGTCGAGGCGCCGGAGGGCACTGCGGCACGGCCGAGCGAGCCATCCTCCAGAAGCACGTCGACCTCCACCGTGGGATTGCCCCGGCTGTCGAGGATTTCGCGGCCGATGATGTCGACGATGGCGGTCATGGAGCGTCCTTCCCTGTTCGGTCGCGCGCCTTCTACCGCGTCCGCCGCCGGCTTAGAAGGGGCCGGCGCAGCGGCACCTTGCCCCCGCGGCAGGCGGCTTCTGCGATTGCGCGCTTGAGGCGGAGCCCCGGCTCGGCTTGACTGCGCGCGGAGTTGCGGGCGCAGGCCGCAGCATCGGCGAGGAGAAGGTCATGACCGAAGAGACGCTTCAGCTCGGGCGGCAGGTGGCGCTGCCGGCCAGTCCCGAGGCGGCGGTGCTGGAGAGCGTGCCGAACCCGCATTCCGACACTTTCTATGTCGCGCGCTTCACCTGCCCGGAATTCACCTCGCTCTGCCCGGTGACCGGCCAGCCGGACTTCGCGCATCTGGTGATCGATTACGTGCCCCATCGCCGGCTGGTCGAATCGAAGTCGCTGAAACTGTTCCTCGCCGCCTATCGCAATCACGGCGCGTTCCATGAGGACTGCACCATCGACATCGCCAAGCGGCTGGTGGGCCTGGTGGCGCCGCATTATCTGCGGATCGCCGGCTATTGGGCGCCGCGCGGCGGCATTCCGATCGACGTCTTCTGGCAGACCGGCACTCTGCCGGCCGGCGTCTGGCTGCCCGAGCCCGGCGTCTCGCCCTATCGCATGCGCGGCTGACGGGAGGCCGGCATGGCGCGTCTCCTCGTCACCAACGGCGATTGCGCCGCCGCCGCCCTCCGCGCCGTCGGCGTCCCGGGCCGGCTGCTGCCTTGGCGCGACGGGCTGCATGACGGGCCGGTGCCGGCCGACGACCGGCTCGACATGGTGTCGGACGCGCGGGCAGGCTTCCTCGCCGCGGCGATGGGCCTCGCCTTCGACGCGGTGCGCGCGGATTTCGCGGTACGCGACGGGGTGATCGAGGCGCACATCGCCTATGACACGGTCGAATTGTGGTTCGAGCACGATCTCTACGACCAGCTCCAATTGATCCAGCTCCTCGCTTTCTTCGCCAGCGAACCGGACCGGCGCGGCCTGTTCCTGGTCCAAGCGGACACCTATCTCGGGCCGATGGCGCCTGACGCGATCGCCGGGCTGGCACCGGCGGCCGCGCCGGTGCGCGCGATCCAGCTCGAGGCCGGCCGCGCCGCCTGGGCGGCCTTCACCGCCGCCACGCCCGAGGCGCTCGCGGCCTTTGCCGCGCGGCCGGTTCCCGGCCTTCCCCATCTCGCGCCCGCCCTGCGCCGTGCGCTCGCCGAGCTGCCGGCACCGGGCAACGGCCTCTCTTTGACCCAGGCGCGCGCCATGGCGGCGCTCGCGGCGGGGCCGTCTTCGGCGGCACGCCTGTTCGCCGCCGTGTCGGTGCAGGAAGCGGCGCGGTTTCTCGGCGACCTCTCTTTCTTTCTGCAGCTCGACGACCTCGCCTTCGCGCCGACGCCGCTCATTTCGGGCCTGCCGCATCCCGTGCACGACTGTCCCGCCTTCACCCCCGCCGCGCCGCCGACCCCGGCGGAAGCCGCCTACCGCGCCTATGCCGAGGCGCCGCTGGCCTTGACCGCAGCCGGTCGGGCGGCCTTGTCGGGATCGTTCGACCATGCCGCCGAGAATGCCGTCACGCGCTGGCTGGGCGGCACCCATTTGCGGCCCGGCGCCCTGTGGCGCTACGACCGCGACCGCGCGCGCCTCGTTGCGCCGGATTGAGCGCGACGCCGGCTCGGGAGAGTTCCGGATGGCGGACGCGCCAGCTCCGTGCGATCAAGACGCGGCAATCCGGGGGCGGGGCGAACCGGAAGCGCCGCCGTGCGTTGAGCATGGCAGGCGCGCGGCGTCTCGGCGCAGGAGGCACGAATGAAGTGGGAGGATTTCCGCCCGAGCGGCAATGTCGAGGACCGGCGCGGGATGCGCATGCCCGGTGGCGCAGGCGGCGTCGGCATCGGCACTTTGGTCGTGGTCGGTCTGGTCGGCTGGGCGCTCGGCATCAACCCGCTCGTCCTCCTCTCGGGTCTGGACGCGATCCAGGGCGGCGGCAGCCCCACGCAGCAGAGCGCGCAGCCGCAGGGCCGGCACGGCGCGCCGACCGACGAGCTCGGCCGCTTCGCGGACCGGGTGCTCGCCCAGACCGAGGAGGTCTGGACCGGCCTGTTCCGCGCCCAGGGGCGGACCTATCAGGAACCGACCATGGTGCTGTTTTCCGGCGCCACCCGCTCGGCCTGTGGCGGCGCCTCCTCGGCCATGGGGCCGTTTTATTGCCCGCTCGACAAGAAGGTCTATCTCGATCTCGGCTTCTTCCAGGAGATGAAGACCCGCTTCAAGGCGCCGGGCGACTTCGCCGCCGCTTATGTGATCGCCCACGAGGTCGGGCACCATGTCCAGAACATCACCGGCATCCTGCCCAAGGTGCAGGAGGCGCAGCGCACCGCGCGCAGCCGCGCCGAGGCGAACGCGCTTTCGGTGCGCACCGAACTGATGGCCGATTGCCTCGCCGGCGTCTGGGCGCATCATGCCAATGCGCGGTTCCGCATCCTGGAGCCGGGCGACGTCGAAGAGGCGCTCAATGCGGCGAGCGCGATCGGCGACGACAAGCTGCAGGAGCGCGCCCAGGGCCGCGTGGTGCCGGATTCCTTCACCCACGGCACGTCGGAACAGCGCGTGACCTGGTTCACACGGGGCCTGAAATCCGGCTCCATGCAGCAATGCAACGCCTTGCAGGGAGCCATCTGATGTCCGGCCTCGACATGACCCGTCCGTTCGTCGCGCTCAGGATCGCGGTGCTCACCGTGTCCGACAGCCGCGACCTTGCGAGCGACCGCTCCGGCGCGCTGCTCGCCGAGCGGATCGTCGCGGCCGGCCATGACCTGGCGGCGCGCGAGATCGTGCCCGACGAGGTGGCGCAGATCCAGGACGTGGTGAAGGCCTGGATCGCCGATCCCGCAATCGACGCGGTGATCACCACCGGCGGCACCGGCTTCACCGGCCGCGACGTGACGCCCGAGGCGGTCGAGCCGCTGTTCGAAAAGCGCATGGAGGGCTTTTCGACCGTCTTTCACATGGTGTCGTTCGGCAAGATCGGCACCTCGACCCTGCAGAGCCGCGCGACCGCGGGCGTGGCGAACGCGACCTATGTCTTCTGCCTGCCGGGCTCGCCGGGCGCGTGCCGCGACGGCTGGGACGAGATCCTCGCCAATCAGCTCGACATGCGCCACCGCCCGTGCAATTTCGTCGAGATCCTGCCGCGCCTCGACGAACACCTGAAGCGCGCCAAGGCGCAGGGCGCCGGCCTCTGAGCGCGCGCCGGCGCCCCTTCGGCGGCGATCCGGCTCAGCCGACATAATGGACCGGCCAGCCCCCGGCCTCGTCCAATAGCGCGCGGGCGGCTTCGGAAATCTCTGCCGCCGAGCGGGGCCATGTGCGGAAGGCCTTACCGGCGCGCGGAAAGACGATGTATTCGAACTCGCCCTTGGGGGCGCCCTTGCCGGTGCGGGGATTCGGCGATGTGCCGCCGAGCGCGGTCGCGAGCCTCAGCGACATTTCCCCGAGCGGCGCCTTGGGCGGTCCGATATCGGCGATGATCGCCGCCGTCTCCATCGCGCCGTCGCTGCGGCGGGCGAGGGCCAGATTGCCGACATAGCCGGTGCCGGCCTGCGCATAGAAGGCGCCGGGCAGGACGATGTAGGGGATCGTTTCCGAATCCACGTATTTCAGCGGGTCTGTCTCCTCCCGGTCCGGATCGTGGAGCGAGGTCTTGCTGATGAAATAGCCGGCATAAGGGCCACCCTCGCGCACCAGCGGCCGCGCGGGATCGGCCGGGTCCGTCACCAGGACGCCGCGCCAGCCTTTGTGGGGATAGCCCGCATTGGCGAGATCATCGAGGCCGGTATTGTCGGGGTGATAGGCCCGCGGCGTGCCGTCGGCATCCAGCGAGACGTAGGACGTCTTGTAGCTGTAGGCCTTGCGGCTTTCGTCCCGGAAGATGTCGGTGCCTTGATAGGTCTGCCAATAGGAAAACACCATGATGACCCCCTCGCTTCCTGCGGCGCCGGACCAGAGTGCAGACGGGCGCCGGACGTCTGATGGGCGGTTGCGGCCTTAACAGCGTTCGGAGGACAGGAACGGTTTGAAGCTCGCCAGGGCCGGTTTCAGCGCGGCCCGCGCCGCCTCGGCCTGTGGCTTCAGCGCGGGGACGCGGGCGGCAATGCCGGCCAGCCGCGTGTCGATATTGTCGATGCGGCAGCCGGCCGCCCGGACATGCCGGCCGAGGGCGTCGCGCGCCTCCGGCGCAAGGCCCCGATAGGGTCCAGCACCGCCATTGATCGCCTGCCAGTGCACCACGATGGACGGAGCGAGCGCGGCGATGGCGCCGAGCTTCTGCTCCACGGCGGCGACATAGAGCCTGTCCTGCTCCACCTGGGCGAGGTCCGGGGGGTGGTCGCGGAGCGCAGCGCGGATCGCGTCGCTGGCGATGATGTCGGGTGCGAGAAGAAGGATCGCGCAGTCGCGCGGCGCGCCCTCCGGCGGCGACAGGCCGGCGCAGGCCCGGGTCCCGAGTTCGGCGGCCTCCAGCGCCAACGCGTCGGCGCGGCCCTCGGCATGGAAGGATGCCGACACGACGAGGCGGGACAGGCTGACCTTGGTGACGCCCGTGCTGGTGCGCGCCAGCGTCAGAGCGTCCTGTGCGACGGCCACGAAGCCGTCGGTGAGGTCGTCGGTTTGTTCGCGCCGCGCGTCCGGCTTGAGGCCGGACCCCTGGATCGTCTGTTCGCGCGCCACGAGGGCCTGGTAGGTGCCGTGCAGCTCGGACTGGGACAGGCTGGCGCAGCCGCCGAGGGTGAGAAGGAGGAGGAGGAGGGCGCCCGCGCGGGGGAGCCCGCCACCGGCAGTGCGGCTTCCGGCAACGCGGCTTCCGGCACCGCGGCTTCCGGCACCGTGGCTCATGGCGTCCCCTTCGATCGGTAGAGCAGCTTGCGCAGGTCCGCGTCCGATGCCGGGAGGGTGCCGGTGTCGAGCGCCCCGGCAACCAGAGTGCGGAACAGGAAGAGCCATTCCCGCGCGCCGATCCGGTCGGCGGGCGCAACGGCGAGCGCGTTCAGCCGCACGAGCAGGGCATCCAGCGCCGGCAGATTCTTCGCCGCGCGGTCGGCATTGCCGGCGGCGACCTTCAGGGTCTCGCAGATCGCATCCGCCAGCGTGTCGCCGAGCAGCACCGCGCCGTCGGCGCGGCCGGACACTTTGAGCGCGGTTTCGGCCTGGGCGAGGATGCGGGCGACGATCCGGGTCGCCAAGTGCTGCTCCGGCGCCGCGCCGTCGAGGCCGAACAGCCGGCCGGGATTGCGCGCCGCTTCGTCCAGCAATGTGGCGACGATGGTCTTCCAGCCCTCCGGGGACACCAGCAAGGTGGTGTCCGCGGCAAAGGCGGCGGCGAGGGTGGCGGTGAGGGATCGCAGCTCCTGGCCGTCGCCGGTCAGCATGCCGGGCGTCGCGGCGACCTTGGCGAGGACCAGCTTGACGAGCCCTGTGAACAGCTCCGGGGTGAAGATGCTCTCCAGCGGCGTTCCGGCGTTCAGCCCCTGGCCGAGGCCGCCGACGAATTGCTGGATCGCCGTGCCGGCGAGGTCCGCCCAGGGCGTCTTGACCCGGAACGGCAAATTGTCGTTCAGCCCCTCCAGGGCCGCGACCACGATCGCCACCTCCCAGCCCGGCGCCAAAGGCCTGAGTCCCGCGGCGGCGATCGCCACCTTGCTCAGGACGCCGCGATAGAAATCCTCCGGCGCGCCCGTGCCGGGGATCACCGCCTCGGCGCGGGCGGCGACGCCGCGTAGAAGCGCCTGATAGACCGGGACCCATCCTTCGGGCTGCGCCAGCGTCGCGAATTCGCGGCCTTGGACCGCGGCGAGAAACGCCTGGGTGAGGGCGCCCGCGGTCTTGGCGGGGTCGAAGGCGGCGCCGAGAAGGGCGCGCTGGTTCTGTGCCACCACGTCGAGGCCGGCGGCGACCATGCGGGGCAGGACATCATCGCGCAATCGCGTCAAGGCAATCCGCGCCAGCACATCGTCCGGCGCGGACCTGGCGAAGTCCTGGGCGAGCGGCAGGGTCATTGCCCGCAACAGATCCTGCAGGGGCTTCTGGCCGATGACGAGATCGGGGCTCTTGGCGAGGGTTTCGAGTCCCGCCTGAAGGACGATGGCCGCGAGGCGCTCGACGAAATCGGCCTGACCGGGGGCGTCCAGCTTGGGCAGCAGCCCTTGGAGATTGGCGGCCAGGGCGGCGACCAGCTTCTCCCCGCGCGCGCCGGACGCGAAGAGGCCGGGATCGAGGGCGACATAATCGAGCGCGACGCCGGCGAGCGTGGTGGCGATCCGCGCCCACGGGTCGGGCGCTTCTCCGGTCTTCCATTGCTGAAGCAGAACCACGCCGTCGCCTTCGGCAGCGAGCTGGTCGAGGCTCAGGCTGCCGGCGCCGGCTGCCGGGGACGCGAATGTCCGCTTGATGGTGAAGACCGCGTCGATGACCGCCGCCTTTGCCTCCGGCGTTGGCTTGTAAACATCGCTCACCGCATCCCAGTGCGCGTGAAGCGCGCCGCCGGGGGCGACCCAGGATCGGTAATCCCCCCTGAAATATTTGATCGCGACATCCAGCGGATCGGCCTGATCCGGCGCGGGCGGCGGCAGGTCGATCGCGGCGTCGCGGATCTGCTGTTCCAAAACACTCTGGGCGGCCGATCCGACGCGCAGGAGGCTACGGAGGGTGAAGAAGATCAAATCGGGGGACATGGCGCGCTCCGTCACCCGAGATTGCGGCGCTCGGCGACGGGAATTTCATCCGGCGGCTTGGGCGTGCCGACGCTTTGAATGCCCTTCGACACCACATAGCTGCCGCCGCTGATGCCGATCAGCCCGAGCAGGCCGTCGGGAATGTCGGGGAGCGTGCCGGTTCCCTTCGCGAGCGCCGCGATCGCGTAAGCGAGATAGATCGTCGCGACGACCATGGTGAAGACCAGGAGCTGGAACCGCGACAGGCTGGCCTTGCCGTCTTCCTCGGCGATCAGGCGGTCGAGCGCGATGGTGCCGCGCCACATGCCGGCGAGGAGCGTGGCGCCGAACCCGCCGATAATCACGATTGCGATCAGGAGGGCGAGCGCGGTCAGCGAGCCAATGACATTAGGATCGGCCATCTCCCACACCCCCCGGGTTCACAGCGAGCGTCACCGAAAGGCCTTTGGCGCCGAGATAGCCGAGATGGCTCGCGCCGAGGGCGCCGAGGAGCACCGGGTCCACGTCCGGAAGCTGGGCCGCATCGCCCGAGAGATCGCGGATCGCGGTGAAACTATAAGCGGCGATGACGCCGAGCGATGTGAGCAGCGCCTGGAGGCGCCCGATGCGCGCCGGACCGCCGGAGCTTCCCGCGATGAGCCCGGCCGTGCGGATCCGACCCGACAGCATCCCGGCGGCCAGAAGCACCGCGGTGGCGAGGAGAAAGCCGACGCCGATCAGCAAAGCGACGATCACGAGGAGGGTCATGTCAGCCCCGCCGGTCACAGCTTCAGGTTGTCTGAATCTTTAGATTGTGCTGACAGGGAATGCAATTCAGAATCGTGATCTTGGCCGCGGGACGGTGGGCGTCGCCGAGAGCGCGGTCGAATCCGCCGCCAGATCCGGCTGCGCGGACGGTCGCTATCCAAGATTTGAAATCGGGGTCATCGATCGGTCCGTTTCGATCTGATCGGACCGGATCGGCCAGGATCGGGCTCTATGTTCCGACCCGCCCGCCGCCGATCTTGGTGATGGCGACGACGGAGGGGCGGGGGGGCATGTCGGGCTGGAAATCGGGCCAGCGGGTCGAGGGATCGTCGAAGGAGGAGAGCCGGCCGTCCTCGCTTTCGCCAGGATGCTGGACGGCAACGAAGAAGGTGGTGTCGTCCGGGGTGAAATAGGGCCCGCACATTTCCGCGCCGATCGGCACGGAGAAGAAGCGCTTGGCGGTCGCCCGGCCGGCGCCCTCGGTTTCGACGCCCCAGATGCCGTCGGTGCGCCCGGTGCTGCCGGCGGAATTGCCGTCGGTCGCCACCCAGAGCCGGCCCGCACTGTCGACCGCGCAATTGTCGGGATTGGCGAACCAGCCATAGCCGGTGGTCGCCGAGGAGAAGGTCGCGCCCACCGCCGCGATCGCGGGATCGCCGCACTTCACCAGGATCTCCCAGGAAAAGCGGTCCGCGGCATGATCGCCGCCTTCTGGCATGATCTCGACGATATGGCCGAAGGCGTTGTTGGCCCGCGGATTGGCGGCGTCGGTCTCGCTCTCCTTGCGGGCGTCGTTGGAGGTGAGCATCACATAGACCTTGCCGGTGGCCGGGTTCACTTCGACATCCTCGGGCCGGTCCATCTTGGTGGCGCCGAGGGCGTCGCCGGCGAAGCGGGCCTCGATCAGGATCTGCGCCTGGCTGGCGAAACCGTTCTGCGGCACCAGCGGCCCCTGGCCGAACACCAGCGGGCGCCATTCGCCGGTTCCGTCGGGATGGAACACCGCGACCGAGAGCGTGCCGGCATCGAGCAGGTCGCGATTGGCGGCGCGGTCGGCGGGGTCGTAGGCGCGCGCGGTGACGAAGCGATAGACATAGTCCATCCGCTGGTCGTCGCCCTGATAGACCACGAAGCGGCCGTCGCGATTGACCACATTGGCCGCGCCCTCGTGCTTGAAGCGGCCCATGGCGGTGCGCTTCTTCGGCGTCGAAGCGGGATCGAGCGGGTCGATCTCCACCACCCAGCCGAAGCGGTTGGGCTCGTTCGGCGTCTTGGAGATGTCGAACCGGTCGTGGAACTTGCCCCAGGCATAATAGGCCGCCGGGATGCCGTAGCGCTTCAGCGCCGCCGGGCGGGGATGGGCCTGCGCCGTGCCGAGGAAATAGAGATTGAAATTCTCCTCGCAGGTCAGCCAGGTGCCCCAGGGCGTGATGCCGCCGGCGCAATTGTTGATCATGCCGAGCACGGTCCGGCCTTCCGGGTCCGCCGCGGTCTTCAGGAGGTCGTCGCCCGCCGCCGGGCCGGTCAGGTGCATCGGGGTCGTCGCGGTGATGCGGCGGGCTTCCTGCGCGTCCGGCACGACGCGCCAGCGGCCGTCGATGCGGGCGATCTCGATCACCGAGCCGCCATGGGCCGCCATCTCGACATCGACCCGCTCACGCGTCATGCCGGGAAAGCCGTCTTTGGCGCGCTGCGGCCCGATGCCGGGGAACATCATGTCGGCGCTGGTATATTCGTGGTTCACGACAAGCAGGCCGCGGGCCGCGGGATCGCCGCCGGGGCGCGGGATATAGCCGACGAAGTCGTTGTTGTAGCCGAACTGCATCGCCTGGGCCGCGGGGTCTGGTTCTGCGGGTCGAAGGCGGGGGCGCCGGGCAGGACCGGGTCGCCCCAGCGCACCAGGACATGCGCCTCGTGGCCCTCCGCCACATGGATCGTGGCGTCGGGCGCGGCGGTGAGTTCGGGGAAAGGGAAGCGCGCCGCGGCATCGTCGGCGGGCGTCGTGCCGGCGGGCGCCACGGCGCGGGCGGCGGCGCGCGCCTGCGGGCCGAGCGTCGCGCCGATGGCGGCGACGCCGAGCAGGCCCTTGAGGAGATCGCGCCGACCAAAGCGCGCGGCGACCACGTCGCCCAGCGTGGGATTGGCGGCGGGGTTGCACGGCGCGTCGTCCTGCGCCTCGCGGGCGACGGCGAGCGGCTCGGGATGGACTTCGGACGGATTTGGCATGGGCATCTCGGTCGCGGAAAGGCCGTCGCGGGCGGACGCGGCGGCGGGCAGATGATAGGCCCGGCGCGTGACGCGCGCGCGAAACAAAAAGGGCGCCCCGAGAGGCGCCCCAGTTGGGAGAGACCGATCGAGCCGGCGCGGATCGGACGGACATTCCGACGTTCGGCGAACCCGGCCCCTGACCCCTCGAAGCGTGGCGGGCCAGCAGCCCGCGCGGCGCCTCAGACCGAATAATACATTTCGAACTCGACCGGGTGCGGGGTCATTTCGAACCGCATCACCTCGGTCATCTTCAGGTCGATATAGGATTCGATGAAGTCCTCGACGAACACGCCGCCCTTCAGGAGATAGGCGTGGTCCTCTTCCAGCGACTTCAGCGCTTCGCGCAGCGAGCCGCACACGGTCGGGATCTGCTTCAGCTCGGCCGGGGGCAGATCGTACAGGTCCTTGTCCATCGCCTGGCCGGGATCGATCCGGTTCAGGATGCCGTCCATGCCGGCCATGAACAGGGCCGAGAAGGCGAGATAGGGGTTCGCGCCCGGATCGGGGAAGCGGACCTCGACGCGCTTGGCCTTGGGGTTGTTGGTGTAGGGGATGCGGCAGGAGGCCGAGCGGTTGCGCGCGGAATAAGCGAGCAGCACCGGAGCCTCGTAGCCGGGGACCAGCCGCTTGTACGAGTTGGTCAGCGGATTGGTGAACGCGTTCAGCGACTTGGCATGCTTGATGATGCCGCCGATATACCACAGGCATTCCTGGCTGAGGTCGGCATATTTGTCGCCGGCGAACAGCGGCTTGCCGTCCTTCCAGATCGACTGGTGGACATGCATGCCCGAGCCGTTGTCGCCGAACACCGGCTTCGGCATGAAGGTCGCGGTCTTGCCGTAAATGTTGGCGACCTGATGGATGCAGTATTTGTAGATCTGCAGATGGTCCGCCATGGTCACCAGCGGGCCGAACTTGAGGCCCAGCTCGTGCTGCGCCGAGGCGACCTCGTGGTGGTGCTTCTCGACCTTGGCGCCCATCTTGGCCATGGCGCCGAGCATTTCGGAGCGCATGTCCTGTGCGCTGTCGATCGGCGGGACGGGGAAGTAGCCGCCCTTGGTGCGCACGCGGTGGCCGAGATTTCCGCCTTCGTAATCGGTGTCCGAATTCGACGGCAGCTCGGAGGAATCGAGGCGGAAGCCGGTATTGTACGGATCCGCCTTGAAGCGCACGTCGTCGAAGATGAAGAATTCGGCCTCGGGGCCGAAATAGACCGTATCGCCGACGCCGGTCGACTTGGCGTAGGCCTCGGCCTTGCGGGCGATGCCGCGGGGATCGCGCGCATAGGGCTCGCCGGTGGTCGGCTCGAGCACGTCGCAGACGATCGCCATGGTGGTTTCGGAGAAGAACGGGTCGATGCAGGCTGTCGCCGGATCCGGCAGGAGCTGCATGTCGGATTCGTTGATCGCCTTCCAGCCGGCAATCGAGGAGCCGTCGAAGGCGGTGCCTTCGGAGAACAGATCCTCATCGACCATCGAGATGTCGAAGGTCACATGCTGCCACTTGCCGCGCGGATCGGTGAATCGCAGATCGACGTACTTGACGTCGTTCGCCTTGATGGAATCGAGGACGTCCTTGGCCGTTGTCATTTTTGGCACTGCCTTTCCTGCGTAGTCAGGGACGCGGACTTGGTAGTCCAAGCGTCAGATCGCGTCGAGGCCCGATTCGCCGGTGCGGATGCGGATCGCCTCTTCGATGCTGGAGACGAAGATCTTTCCGTCGCCGATCCGGCCGGTCTGCGCCGCACGGCGGATGGCATCGACCGCCCGCTCCACCATTTCGTCGGCGAGAACGACCTCGATCTTCACCTTCGGAAGAAAGTCGACCACGTATTCGGCGCCACGATACAGTTCCGTATGGCCTTTTTGCCGCCCGAAACCCTTCGCTTCGGTGACCGTGATGCCTTGCAGGCCCACATCCTGCAGGGCTTCCTTCACCTCATCGAGTTTGAAGGGTTTGATAATGGCCTCAATCTTCTTCATGCGCTCCATCTCCCGTGGCCCGGCCCTCCAAAGGCCGGCCGAGCCGCCCTGTCTTTAAGCAGGATGCGTGCCATAAACACGAAACCTTTGGGCACCGCGTCGCGATAGCATGGAAATGCTCAAAAAAACATCGATACGCTCAAAATATAATCAACATCTGCTTGGCGCGCGACGTGGCGGCGGATCATGAATTAGGCATGACGGGATAGGTGAAATGAACGCGCTGCTCGATCCACGCGAAATGGCCGAGGCCGATGCCCGCGCCATCGAAGGGGGAATTGCCGGCCTCACGCTCATGGAGCGGGCCGGCACGGCGGTTGCCGACGCGGCGGCGCGGCGGCCCTATCCGACCCGCATCGCCATTCTGTGCGGCCCCGGCAATAATGGCGGCGACGGGCTCGTCGCCGCGCGCATCCTGGCGCAGCGCGGGTTCCGCGTCCGCGTCGCTTTGCTCGGCGCGCGCGATGCCCTGATCGGCGATGCGGCCGCGGCGGCGCGCCGCTGGACGGGGCCGGTCGAAAGCGCGGAGACCCTGACCTACGAGACGGTCGATCTGATCGTCGACGCGCTGTTCGGCGCCGGTCTCGCGCGGGATCTCGAGGGCGTCCCGCGTGCGGTGGTGGAGCGGATGGCGGCGAGCGGGCGGCCGATCATCGCGGTCGACCTGCCGTCCGGCCTCGACGGCGCGACCGGCAAGGTGCGCGGCGCGGCGGCGCAGGCGGTGGAAACCGTCACCTTCTTCCGCCGCAAGCCGGGTCATCTCCTGCTGCCCGGGCGCGCGCTGTGCGGCCGGGTGCGGGTGGCGGACATCGGCATTCCGGCGAGCGTGCTCGACGCCATTGCCCCGACCTGCGCGGTGAACGATCCGGGCGCCTGGGGCAGCGCTTTTGTGCTGCCGGCAGCCGCCGGTCACAAATACAGCCGCGGCCATGCGCTCGTCGCCAGCGGCGGGGCCTGGACCGCGGGGGCGGCGCGGCTCGCGGCGCGCGGCGCCCTGCGGGCCGGGGCGGGGCTCGTCACGATCGCCTGCCCGCCGGACGCCCTGGCCGTGCATGCCGCCTCCTATGCCGCTTTGATGGCGCGCCCGGTCGGGGATGCGGCCGAACTCGGCCGATTGCTGGAAGATCCCCGCTTCACCGCCGCCTTGGTCGGGCCGGGCCTCGGCGCCGGACCGCAGGCGCAAGCGATGCTCGCGGCTTGTGCCGGGCCGGAGCGCAGCGTGGTGGCGGACGCCGATGCCCTCACCAGCTTTGCGGGGGACGCCGCCGCGCTCGCGGCGGTCCTGTCCCGGGCGCGGGGCGCAGTGGTGACACCGCACGAAGGCGAATTCGCGCGCCTGTTCGCCGGCGACGATTCGGTGCTGGGGGCGCCATCCAAGCTGGCGCGCGCGCGCGCCGCGGCGGCGCGGCTCGGTGCGGTCGTGGTGCTGAAGGGCGCCGACACCGTGGTGGCCGAGCCGGGCGGACACGCCACCATCGCCGAGAACGCGCCCGCTTTTCTGGCGACCGCCGGGGCGGGGGACGTGCTGGCCGGCTTCGTCTGCGGCCTGCTGGCTCAGGCCATGCCGCCTTTCGCTGCGGCGAGCGCAGCGGTCTGGCTGCATGGCGAGGCGGCACGGGAGGCCGGGCCGGGCCTCATTGCGGACGATCTGCCGGAAGCGCTGCGGCCGGTTTATGCCCGGCTGTTCCCGAGCCTCGGCTGGACCGGGGCGTAGGGCGGCCGGCGGCTCAGCGGACGTCGTAGGAGCGCGCGGCGACCACCGCGCCGTCGCCCCCGCGCAAGCCGACGATCGCCCATTTGCCCGGGCTGTCCGCGACCAGAGCGGCCCGCACGGTGGCTTTCGGGCCGACCGGGATCGCGTCGTGCCACCAGGGTTTCCAGCCGTCGTCCATGCCGTCGAGCAGGCGCGCCGGCGCGCCGTGCAACTGCACGGCGACGGGGGTGTCGGAGCGGTTGACGAAAGCGAGCACGACCGAGGTGCCGCGATCGACGGTTCCGACGCTCTCGAACCCCGTGAGGGGCACGGTGCCCGGGCCGAGCGGGATTTCGAACCGGGCCGCCTTTTCCAGCGGAATGGTCGCGGGAAGGCCGTTCGAGGGCAGGGCCGTGGGGACGGGGAGGGCGGTGCCGGCGGCCGGCACCGGTCCGTCCGGGGCGAGCAGACCGAGCTGGATCGGCAATTGCCGGGTTTCGAGATTGACCGGGATCGGATCAGCCGTGCCGATATCGACCGCAAGGTCGAGCCGGCCGCCGGGGGTGAGCTGCGCCCGCCCGTCCTTGAGCTGGAACGGCTGCACCGGCTGGCCGTCGACCGCGATCGCGTAGCAGGTCGCGGGGATCTGGAGGCGCAGGAAATGCACCGAGGCATTGACCAGCCGCAGCCGCGTGCGCCCGCCTGCCGGAACCGAGAGGGTGGGCGAGACCGCGCCGTTCGAGGTCACCATCGGCAACGAATTCAGCGCGTCCGCAGGCCAGGACTGGATCAGGAGGACATGGTCGGAGGCATACGGGGCGGCGCCCGGCTCGTCGACGATCAGGGCGCCGGCCAGGGCGCGGTGCGCCAGATCGGGTTGGAAGGCGCGGTACAGGAAGGTGCCGGCGTCGGGCGGGGTGAACGAAAGGTCGAGCGACGCGCCCTTGGCGATCGCCGGACCGGTGAGTCCCGGCACGCCATCGAGCGCGTTCGGCATCCGCACGCCCTGCCAATTGAGGGAAAACGGGGTGTCGAGCGCATTCGCCACCGCGACCGCGAGCTTGTCGCCGTGCTTGACCCGCAGGACCGGACCCGGGACCTGATTCTGGAACACCGCGATCGGGGTGGCGCCGGCGAATTCGACCATCACGGCGGTCGCGGCCCGCAGCGGCACGACCGTGGCCGTGGCGGGCGCCGGAACGGCGGCGGTCGGCGCGGCTTGGGCGAAGGCGAGGCGCGGCAGGACGCCGCCGAGCGCCAGTGCAGCGGTTCCGGCGAGGACCGAACGGCGATTGGGGCCAGGGACGCGCAAAGGACCTCTCCTCGCAAGACTTGAGCGTGGTGACCTTGTCTCGGCGCTGTGCAAAGGGCAAGGCGGATTTACCGCCCTCGGCCGCCGCAGGCTTGAGGCCGCTCCGCTTCCGCGCGGGGACGGCGCAATGTCGCACGGTGCCCGCCCGGACCCCCTTCGGACACCTTGGGTAAACGGGATGGTGTGCGGGATGCTTTTTCTTGCTGCGCGCCGGATTCCCCATGCTATAAGCCCCAACCCGGTCGGTGCCGATTCAGTGAATTGCGCACCCGGTGAGCCGTGCCGTGAGCCGGTCCGACGACCGCGGGCGTGGCGGAACTGGTAGACGCGCGGGATTTAGGTTCCCGTGACGAAAGTCGTGGGGGTTCGAAACCCTCCGCCCGCACCACGTCGTCGTTCCGACGCTGCATGCCGTGCCTTTCTTGGGCGCGCCGCTGAGACTGTTTGGCCGCTCCTGGCGGCAAGGGATGAAGGCAAGACGATGCAGGTGACTGAAACTCAGGCCGACGGCCTCAAGCGCGCCTATCGCGTGGTGCTCCCGGCCTCCGAGCTCGACGCCAAGGCGCAGACCCGCCTCACCGAGCTGAAGAACCAGGTGCAGCTCAAGGGCTTCCGCCCGGGCAAAGTGCCGCTCGCCCATCTCAAGCGGATGTACGGCAAGTCGGTCATGGCCGAGGTGATCGAGCAGGCCGTGACCGAGGCGAACGGCAAGCTGGTCGAGGAACGCGGCCTTAAGCTCGCGCTGCAGCCACGGGTCGAGCTGCCGCAGGACGAGGCGGAAGTGCGGCGCGTGATCGACGGCGCCGACGACCTGACCTACACGATCGAGGTCGAGGTTCTGCCGAAGATCGAGCTCGGCAATTTCAAGGACATCGCGATCGAGAAGCCGGTCGCCGAGGTGTCGGACGCGCAGGTCGACGAGACCCTGGCGCGGCTCGCCGACGCGAACCGCCCGTTCGCGGAGAAGGCCGGTGCGGCCGAGACCGGCGACCGCGTGACGGTCGATTTCGTCGGCACCATGGACGGCGTCGCCTTCGAGGGCGGCACCGGCGAGGGCATCCAGGTGGTGCTCGGCTCCAACAGCTTCATTCCCGGCTTCGAGGAGCAGCTCGTTGGGGTCTCGGCCGGCGATGCGCGCACCGTGACCGTGACCTTCCCCGAGGCTTATGCGGCGCGCGAACTGGCCGGCAAGGAGGCCGTCTTCGCGGTCACCGTCAAGCTGGTCGAGGCGCCCGGCGCCTTCACGCTCGACGACGACTTCGCCAAGTCGCTCGGTCAGGACAGTCTCGACGCCCTGAAGGAGCAGGTCCGCGCGCGGATCGCTCAGGAGCATGGTGGCGTCACCCGCCAGAAGGTCAAGCGCGCGCTGCTCGACGCGCTCGACGGCATGCACCAGTTCGACGTGCCCCCGACCCTCGTCTCGCAGGAGTTCGAGGGCGTGTGGGCGCAGGTCCAGCAGGACCTCGAGGCGCAGAAGCGCACCTTCGCGGACGAAGGCACCACCGAGGAGGCGGCGCGCGCCGACTATCAGCGCATCGCCGAGCGCCGCGTGCGGCTCGGTCTGGTGCTTGCGGAGATCGGGGAGCGCAACAATATACAGGTCAGCGACGACGAAGTGACGCGCGCGGTGGTGGAGCGGGCGCGGCAGTTCCCGGGTCAAGAGCAGCAGGTGTGGGACTATTATCGCCGGAATCCCCAGGCGATGGCCTCGGTCCGCGCGCCGCTCTTCGAAGAGAAGGTCGTCGACTTCCTCCTCGAGCTCGCCGACGTGACCGTAAAGCCGGTCTCGCGCGAAGAGCTCTATAAGGAGGATGAGGAAAAGGCGGCCTGATCCCAGGGCGTCATTCGTCTCCACTGCGACGAGAGCGCGCGGCGTGCCTTCGGGGCGCCCGCGCCGAGGACCCAAGATGCGCGATCCCGTTGATACCTACATGAACTACCTCGTGCCCATGGTGGTCGAGCAGACCAACCGCGGCGAGCGCGCGTACGACATCTATTCGCGCCTTCTGAAGGAGCGCATCATCTTCCTGACCGGGCCGGTCGAGGACGGCATGTCCACCCTTGCGGTGGCGCAATTGCTGTTCCTGGAAGCCGAGAATCCCAAGAAGGAAATCTCGATGTACATCAACTCCCCCGGAGGAGTGGTGACGTCGGGCCTCGCGATCTACGACACGATGCAGTTCATCAAGCCGCCGGTCTCGACCTTGTGCATCGGCCAGGCGGCCTCGATGGGCTCGCTGCTGCTGACCGCCGGCGAGAAGGGCCTGCGCTTCGGCCTGCCGAATGCGCGAATCATGGTCCATCAGCCGTCCGGCGGGTTCCAGGGCCAGGTGACCGACATCATGCTGCACGCCCAGGAGATCCTGAGCCTGAAGAAGCGGCTGAATGAAATTTATGTGAAGCACACCGGGCAGACGATGGACCGCATCGAGGAAGCCCTGGAGCGCGACAATTTCATGACGGCTGCGTCCGCGCAGGAGTTCGGGCTGATCGATTCCGTGATCGAAAAGCGCCCGACCGAGGACGCGCCCAAGGCGTGATCCGATCCCTTTTGCACGGGGGTTCGGCGACAGGGCTCTTGCGTGCAGTGCAAGATCGCGCTTGCATGGAGAGATGAGCCGGCTTGCGCTTCGACCCGTGCGGCGGATGGCGCCGCGTCCGATGAGGTCCGATCGGTGGTTTCCGCC
Organism: Aquabacter spiritensis; assembly: GCF_004346185.1. Taxonomy (GTDB): domain Bacteria; phylum Pseudomonadota; class Alphaproteobacteria; order Rhizobiales; family Xanthobacteraceae; genus Aquabacter; species Aquabacter spiritensis. The sequence goes on from NZ_SMAI01000013.1 coordinate 21,537, forward strand.
GTATCTGATGTCGTCGGCGCGGCGTTCCCGTCTCGACGGGGCCGCGGCGCGGGTTGGGCCGGGCGGCCGAAGGGCCGGCGCGGCGCATCCGGCGGGCCGGATGCGAGCCTCGGGCAAGCCGACTAGGCATAATCTATGCATATGCCTTGATCGGAGTGTCGGAGGGTGATTGGCTGAGGTCCGGCCATGCGGTCGGACCGGGATTTGATCGGGCTGGGAGAACGGGGGGTGGAGGCGCCACCTCAACTCCCGCATTGGGCTCCCGGATCGCTCACGCAGCGTGCGCGGAAGGGGGCCGGAGGAAGATGAAGATGAGCAAGACCGGCGGCAGCGACAGCAAGAACACGCTTTACTGCTCGTTCTGCGGCAAAAGCCAGCACGAGGTCCGCAAGCTCATCGCAGGGCCTACGGTCTTCATTTGCGACGAGTGCGTCGAGCTGTGCATGGACATCATCCGCGAGGAATCGAAGTCCTCGCTGGTGAAGTCGCGGGACGGCATCCCGACCCCGAAGGAAATTCGCAAGGTTCTCGATGATTATGTCATCGGTCAGGAGCATGCGAAAAAGGTCCTCTCGGTCGCGGTGCACAACCATTACAAGCGCCTCAACCACGCCACCAAGCACGGCGACGTGGAACTGGCCAAGTCCAACATCATGCTGATCGGCCCGACCGGGTCCGGCAAGACGTTGCTGGCCCAGACGCTGGCGCGCATCCTCGACGTGCCCTTCACCATGGCCGACGCCACCACGCTCACCGAAGCGGGCTATGTCGGCGAGGACGTCGAGAACATCATCCTGAAGCTGCTCCAGTCGGCCGACTACAATGTCGAGCGGGCGCAGCGCGGCATCGTCTATATCGACGAAATCGACAAAATCAGCCGGAAATCCGACAATCCCTCCATTACCCGCGACGTGTCGGGCGAGGGCGTGCAGCAGGCGCTCTTGAAGATCATGGAAGGCACGGTGGCCTCCGTCCCGCCCCAGGGCGGGCGCAAGCATCCCCAGCAGGAATTCCTGCAGGTCGACACGACGAACATCCTGTTCATCTGCGGCGGGGCCTTTGCCGGCCTCGACAAGATCATCGCCGCGCGCGGCAAGGGCGGCACCTCGATCGGCTTCGCCGCCAAGGTGGCCTCGGTCGAGGATCGCCGGCCGGGCGAGGTGTTCCGCGAGGTGGAGCCCGAGGATCTGCTGAAATACGGCCTGATCCCGGAATTCATCGGCCGTCTGCCGGTGCTCGCCACGCTCGGCGATCTCGACGAGGCCGCGCTGAAGCAGATCCTGTCCGAGCCGAAGAACGCGCTGGTGAAGCAGTATCAGCGGCTGTTCGAGATGGAGAGCGTCGACCTGACGATCCACGAGGAAGCGCTCGGCGCGATCGCCCGCAAGGCGATCGATCGCAAGACCGGCGCGCGCGGCCTGCGCTCCATCATGGAAGGCATTCTCCTCGATACGATGTTCGACCTTCCCGGGCTCGAAGGCGTGGAAGAGGTGGTGATCTCCAAGGAGGTGGTCGAGCAGAATGCACGGCCGCTCTATATTTATGCCGACCGCGTCGGCGATGCGGGCGCCAGTGCGTGAGCGGGCGGCCCTGATCTTCCGCTCCGGCGCACGCGCCGGAGCTGGTACGGCGCCCGTCCGCGCGGCGCGGTGCCGGGCTGCGGAGCGGCGGACGGCGGCAATCTTGAAACCGCACCGCGCGCTCTCCATTTATGTCTTGAAGAATCCGGTCCCCGGGCTCGGAAATCGTGCCTCTCGCGGCCGCCCGGCCGCTCCCGCATTGACATCCCGTTCCCGTCCCGGCTGCGCCGTCGCGCAGGCGGACAGACGCCCGCCCGCGCCTGCGCCATTTGAAAGGATTGGGTCATGACGAGCCAAAAGCCGCGCCCCCCCTTGGTTCCGGGTGTGTCGCAGACCTTCCCGGTTCTGCCGCTGCGGGACATCGTGGTGTTCCCGCACATGATCGTTCCCCTGTTCGTCGGGCGCGAGAAGTCGATCCGCGCCCTCGAAGAGGTGATGCGCGGCGATACCTATATTCTCCTCGCGACGCAGGAGAACGCGTCGGACGACGATCCCGCGCCGGATGCGATCTATCGCGTCGGCACGCTCGCGACCGTGCTCCAGCTGCTGAAGCTGCCCGACGGCACCGTGAAGGTGCTGGTCGAAGGCGTCACGCGCGCCCAGGTGGTTCAATATACCGAGCGCTCGGACCTCTATGAGGCCGAGGCGATCACGCTCGACGACGAGACCGGCGACCGCGTCGAGGCGGAGGCTCTCGGGCGGTCCGTGGTCACCGAGTTCGAGAATTATGTGAAGCTCAACAAGAAGGTGTCGCCGGAAGTCGTGGGCGTGGTCGGCCAGATCGACGACCATTCCAAGCTCGCGGACACCATCGCCTCGCATCTCGCCGTGAAGATCCCCGACAAGCAGGGGGTGCTGGAGACCATCAAGGTCGCCGACCGGCTCGAGAAGGTGCTGGGACTCATGGAGAGCGAAATCTCCGTGCTCCAGGTGGAGAAGCGCATCCGCACGCGGGTGAAGCGCCAGATGGAGAAGACCCAGCGCGAATATTATCTCAACGAGCAGATGAAGGCGATCCAGAAGGAACTCGGCGACGAGGACGGTCGCGACGACCTTCAGGAACTGGAAGACCGCATCAAGCGCACCAAGCTGTCGAAGGAGGCGCGGGAGAAGGCGACGCACGAGCTGAAGAAGCTCCGCCAGATGTCGCCCATGTCCGCCGAGGCGACCGTGGTGCGCAATTATCTCGACTGGCTGCTCTCGATCCCGTGGGGCGTGAAGAGCAAGGTCAAGAAGGATCTCGGCTTCGCCCAGTCGATCCTCGACGCCGACCATTACGGCCTCGACAAGGTCAAGGAGCGGATCGTCGAATATCTCGCCGTGCAGAGCCGCGCCAACAAGCTCACGGGGCCGATCCTGTGCCTCGTCGGTCCGCCCGGCGTCGGCAAGACCTCGCTCGGCAAGTCCATCGCCAAGGCGACGGGACGTGAGTTCGTGCGCGTCTCGCTCGGCGGCGTGCGGGACGAGGCGGAGATCCGCGGCCACCGCCGGACCTATATCGGCTCGATGCCCGGCAAGGTCATCCAGTCGATGCGCAAGGCGAAGAAGGCCAACCCGCTCTTCCTGCTGGACGAGATCGACAAGATGGGCGCGGACTTCCGGGGCGATCCCTCGGCGGCGCTGCTGGAGGTGCTGGACCCGGAGCAGAACGGGACCTTCAACGACCATTATCTCGAGGTCGATTACGACCTGTCGAACGTGATGTTCGTGACCACCGCCAACACGCTGAACATCCCGCCGGCGCTCCTCGACCGCATGGAGGTGATCCGCATCGCCGGCTACACCGAGGACGAGAAGGTCGAGATCGCGCGCAAGCACCTGATCCCGAACGCGGTGCAGAAGCACGGCCTGCAGCCGAAGGAGTGGACCATCGACGATGGCGCGCTCATGACGCTGATCCGCCGCTACACCCGGGAAGCCGGCGTGCGCAATCTGGAGCGCGAGCTCTCCACACTCGTCCGCAAGGCGGTGAAGGAGCTGGTTGTCTCGAAGCGCAAGTCGGTGAAGGTCACCGAGAAGAATCTCGAGGACTTCCTCGGCGTGCCGCGCTTCCGCTACGGCGAGATCGATGCGGAGGACCAGGTCGGGGTCGTCACGGGCCTCGCCTGGACCGAGGTCGGCGGCGAGCTGCTGACGATCGAAGGCGTCATGATGCCCGGCAAGGGCAAGATGACGGTGACCGGAAACCTGCGCGAGGTGATGAAGGAAAGCATCTCGGCCGCAGCGTCCTATGTCCGCTCGCGGGCGGTGGATTTCGGCATCGAGCCGCCTTTGTTCGAGCGCCGCGACATCCATGTCCACGTTCCCGAAGGGGCGACCCCGAAGGACGGGCCGTCGGCCGGCGTCGCCATGGCCACCACCATCGTCTCGGTCCTCACCGGCATCCCGGTGCGCCGCGACGTGGCGATGACCGGCGAGATCACGCTGCGCGGCCGGGTCCTGCCGATCGGCGGGCTGAAGGAGAAGCTGCTCGCCGCTTTGCGCGGCGGCATCAAGCTGGTCCTGATCCCCGAGGAGAACGCCAAGGACCTCGCGGACATTCCGGCCAATGTGAAGAACGCGCTGGAAATCATCCCGGTGTCCCGCATGGACGAAGTGCTCGCCCATGCGCTGGTGCGCCGCCCCGAGCCGATCGAATGGGTCGAGCGGCCGATCGAGGGCGTGGTGTCGGGCGACGACGCCGCGGGCGTGGTCGCCCACTGAGCCGGGCTTTCTCTCCGGGATCGGTCCTTCGGGGCCGAGTCCCGGGGAGATCCGGCCAACGCAGACGGCCGGCTCCGGTGCGCGAGCAATTTCAAGACGTTAGCAAACGAGTGGCGGCGCGACATTTCGCGCCGCTTTTTTTTCGTCCGCCGCCGGAAGTTTTGGAAATCGTGCATTTATGCGGGTTTGGAGCGGTTCGCGCTTGCAAATGCCGCATTTTGCGTAAATTTTCCGCGGCATCGTCTGGGGCGTCGGCTTCGACGATTCTGAAGACAACACGGAAGGAACGGTCTCATGACCACCAAGAACGAACTGATCGCCGCTGTGGCCGAAGAGGCCAAGCTGACGAAGGCGGCTGCCCAGGCCGCGGTGGATGCGACTTTCGACATCATCGCCGACGCCCTGAAGAAGGGTGAGGAAGTGAAGCTCATCGGCTTCGGCAGCTTCTCGGTGGTGAGCCGCGCCGCGCGCGAGGGCCGCAACCCGCGTACCGGCAAGCCGGTGAAGATCAGCGCGTCGAAGGCTCCGAAATTCACCCCGGGCAAGGGCCTGAAGGAAGCGGTGAACGGCTGACGCCTCGGGTGGGCGCCCGGCCATCCGGCCGGCGCGCCCCCGGAGACGTGTCCGCCGGCGGCGCGCCCTGCGCTTCCGGCCAGCGCCGGCTGCCGACGGCGTTCCCGGCGTGCGGCGGCCTCCTTCCCCGCCCGCCGGTGCCGCGGCGCCCCTGCTGTTTTCGCGGTCCCCACGGGCCTCGGCACACGCTCCCCCCTTTGCTCCGCGGCCATCTCCCGGCCGCGCCGTGGGACCGGTGCCAGCGCCACGCTTCAAGCGCCTGAATCCGGCATAGGCCCGTCGGACTGCGCAAACGCCCCGCACACGACGCGCCAGCGCGGCCCGGAGAGGCGGTCGTCTGTGCGACGGCGGCATGTATCCCGCCGGGCGTGCGGGTGGCGTGGCGCGGGGACGGGCTGTTCTATTTTGCCGCCATGTTGGGCCGGAAGACCAATTCAATGACCTTCCAGGCGGCATAGGTGTGCGCCGCAAATCCCGTGTAAGGCGCGCATTTCTGCACCGCGCGGACGGCGCCAAGTGCGAATTCTGCGCCTTTCTCTCCCGCCGACCCCTCGATGATCTTTGGCGGTGCGCTCAAAGTGCCGTCCGCATTGAGGGCGATCTCGATGCGCGCCGTGGTGTCGTCGGGAAAATAATCGGCTTTGATGATCCAGCACTCTCTCACCCGGTCGCGAAAGCGCGCGATTTCCTCGGGTGTGATCGGCGATGCGGCGGGCGCGTTGGGCGTCCCCCTGTTTGCCGGCCGCGGATCCGCCGCCGCTTTGGGCTGCGATACCGGGGCCGGAGGGCCGGCGGGAACAGCCGGCGGTGCGGCGGCGCCGGTGTCGCAGAACGACGCCTGGATGGTGCATTTGCGCGCGGTGGCACTGCATTCGACGAGAGCGTCTTCCCGGGCCTTCTGCAGCGTCTCCGCCGCCACCCAGGCGGCGCTGCTGGTCTCGCGCGACACCGAGAGCGCGACACACTGACCGCGCCCGGACATGACGACTTTGCACGCCTTCCAGTCGCACCCTTCCAGCGCGCGCCGTTTGGCCTCCGCAACGGAGGGGGCGTTGGTGCTGGTGCCGAACGCCCATCTGGCGCCTGCTTTGCCGAACGCGAGCGCGTAGTCCGCTGCGGCAGGCGTGGTGGCGGCAAGGGCACCTGCTAAGGCGAGGACCATCGGCAAGGCGGCGATGCGTTTCACGGACATCGGCTCCGGACATAACCGCAGGAGCGGCAGTCTAAGACGGAGCTGCGGAGGCAACAAGACACCACCGACGATGCCGGCGGGCTCTGGCGCCGCCGTCCCAGCCTGGAAATGCGCGTTGCCGGTTCGGGCCATGTCGCGACCCCGCCCGGCCGAGGCGAGGCGTCCCCACCGTCCGGGGGCCCTCTCTGGCGCTCTCCACGCCGGATCCACCACCGGCGAGGTTTACGACCGCTCCGCGCCGGCTTATATGGCTGCCTGCCGTAAGGGCGAAAGCTCGGCCTGTCCCCGCAATACGTCATGCGACGCTACGCAGGGAGGCCGCGACCTGCGGCATGGGCGGTTAGCTCAGTTGGTAGAGCATCTCGTTTACACCGAGAGGGTCGGCGGTTCGAGCCCGTCACCGCCCACCATCGCCGCGCCGGTTCGTGCTGTCCGACCGCCGCGCCGGGTTTTGCACAGGGTCCGGTGAAAGCCGCTTGGGTCGCTTGACTTGCGGGGAAGCGGGCCTTATCACCCGCCATCTCGACGCGCCGCTCGCCGGCCGCGTTTGGGGGTGTAGCTCAGTTGGTTAGAGCGCCGGCCTGTCACGCCGGAGGTCGCGGGTTCGAGCCCCGTCACTCCCGCCACTCCTTCCGACTTGCCTTCCGCCCGTCGATGAGTCTGCCGTCCGGCGGACAAACGCGGAAAGATTTCATCCACGGAAGGGAAGTTTGATCCCGAGGGTTCCGAAAATCCGGCTTGCGTAAGAGATGCCGCCCGATACTGAGGGCGCTGCCGCGCTAACAGCTTGTCCCCGGGCTTTAGGTGATGCGGCGGGAATCGATGCCCCGGCCACCACGGCCTTGCCTCCTTCGCGCAGGGCTCGGGGACCCGCCAGCATTATTTGAAAATAGATCGAACTCAGCCGATTGGCCATGTTCCACGCGGCGACTGAGGGATCGCCTTGATGGCGCTGCAGGTAGTGCCACACACTGCGACCGACGCGGTCCCGGTCGATCGTTTCAGTACGGATGAGAAAGTTCAATGCCGCCATGGCGATCCGATCGCGGTCCTGAACAAGCGAATCGTGTTTCCGACGGTAAGCCGCCTGCTCCTCCTCATTCTGAAACGGCTCGATCCGCACCGTCTGTCGTTTCTGAGCCTCGATCCATTTGGTTCGGTCGGTCGAACCCGCAACGGTAAGTCCATTGAGGAACTGAGACATGGGAGACGTTTGAGGCGACAGCTGACCATACTCCGTGTTGTCGTCCTGCGAAGCATAGCGATGAGCCGCCAGCACCGGGTTCATCAAGGCCATCATTTCGAACTGAACACGTGCTCCTTTAAACTCACGAAAGGTCGACATCTTTGCCTTGAAGAGACTTTTTGACATAAGTGGGCCGAGTTCAGGTTCGCGATAGTCGCACCTGATTTGATCTGAAAAATGAATTCCATTGCGAAAGAATAGATAAAAATTCTCAAATGATTCGAGGGGTGTTCTTCCTGGAATTTTAGACATTTCATTCAAAAATAGGTCTTTTATCGTATTTTGTGCGCCAGGAAAATCGGCTATGAAGTGAGTGTAATGTAGTATAAAATATTTTTCGACAAACTCTTCAAGTGTTTTTGTGTCAATGTATTTGTCAAAATGTTTTCTAGAATAATATGCGCGAGCACATATTTCCCCATATGCTCCGGTCACTCTAACGGAGTTCCGTATATTTTGACGAGCTATATCGGGTGTGTAGGCATAGGATTGGCCGATTTTATGACTCATTGAATCGGAAAGAAGAGAGTCGTTTCGGCTTTTTTCAATATGTCGATTGCAGTCATCGTAAGTATAGGCGTAGAGACTATTAAGTGAGAGGGCGATTTCTAAATCTGCCGGTTCTGCGGGGGTCTCTCGGGCGCTAATCCTAACTCGATCTTTGTCATGGGTTGTATTCGTGAGCGCGGCATAGACCAGGCGGCTGTCGAGCCCGCCCGTCAGGTCAAATATCACGGTTTTAAATCCGGGATGCGCCAGGATCGCTCCGACGTTCTCGATTAGTTCGGCCTTCGCATCGTTCAAGTGACGCAAATGTTCGCTAGGCGAATATTCGAGCTCGCTGCGAAGCATGGAGTAAAGGCCGGTTGGCTCAAGGACGGCGTGTCCTGCTCTCAGGCGCAGGCGGTGGTCGACCGGCAAAAGGGACGCGCCCTCGATTTCCATTTCGCTTGAAAAATTCTGTAGGAGAGGCTGCAGGTCGATGCAGGAAAGGGTAGCTTCGACCTTTCTTTTATTTACGGAGCCAGTCAGGCCCATCGCATTGATGAGTATCAACAAGAGATGGTAACGATTTGAGGCGATGGCGACTTTAGATCGAACGAAATAATATATCTTTCCAACGCCAAAAAAATCAGATCCGGCGATGCATTCGCATCGCCGCGTGTCACAGTCGAGATAGGTATAAGTCCCGACCGCGCCTCCCGTTGCCGCTAATTTCGCCTCGGCTGCTTGCTCACCTCCAAAATACAGCGTCCCTTTCGAGAAGGCGCTCCCGGAAAACAGGAACGGATTATCTCTTTGCTCGCTGCCAGGCCGGGAGACGACGCCCAGCACGCCCTTGCGTGTCGTTGCGACCGACATCGTCAACCCCAGTGCCGAAAGGCAGTCGGGAACGGTCGCAAGATGGTCGGGCGCGTCAGGTGCCAAAGATATTGCTGCAAATTCGGAATACGGGCGAGCGGATCTGCAATATTGAAGAGATGGGATTGCGCCGGAATCGTCGTTCACCAGGAACTTTGAAAACGCGAGCTTGTCGCTATCCGTTTGATACAGCGTGTAAGGTGAGCGCAGGACAGTATGGTGGGGAGGGGTCCAGACCGTGACCTGGACGAGATAAAGGCCACTCTCTGTAATCAACCACTCGCACTTTTGGCATTCGGTCCAATCCTGCGAGCGACGGTAAATTCTGCCGTCTTTGATAAGAAACCAGAGCAGGCCACGGATCTCGCCGTCGCGGGAGACCAGTCGCCCCCTCACAACGCCGTTGCTGCGTGTAACCTCAAGGTAGGAATCAACAGTCTCTTGCGCGCACGACTCATGCTCTTCGCCGATTGGCCGCTTCATTCTCCGCCCCGCGGGCTTTAGGTCCGGTTGTAATGACCTTAAGGGACGCAGAGAGGGTGTGGCAATTCAAAGTTGCGGAGACTGTTCCGTTCTAGCGGGCGCGTGGTGTGGCTCAAAAAAAAGCCATCCGACCTTCTGTGGGCGGAGGAGGGCATAAGGGTGCAAGTCAGGAAATATTTAATTGCCGGGCACGCTCCCATTCACGGTCTCGCCCCCGTCATTCGGAGGCCCTGATCGCTCCTCCTTTCGCGCGATCAGCGTGCGCAGGTGCTCGATCTCCCCCGTCAGGCGGCGGATTTCGGCGAGGGCGTCGATCCGCTGTTGGAGAATCTCCTCATAGGAGCACCAGGCCGGTGACGTCTGGAGACGGTCGATCAGGTCCGCCATTCGCCGCCTCGTTCGCGGGGGGGCGCGGGGCCGGGCCCCCCGGGTCGATCTTTGGTCCGCGCCGCGTCCCGGGTCGGGGATCACCGGCCCGGCGGGTCGACCTTCATGCCGTTCGGGCCGACTTCGATCTGCAGCGTGTTCCGATCTTTCTCATAGGCTTGATAGGCATAGACCCCGCCGCCGACAAGGATCACGGCGATGATGGCGTAAAGCACAGATTTCGGCATGGTCACGTCTCCGTTTCGCGTGACAAACGCGAGCGTGGCCGCACGGGTTCCATGCCGGGGCGAGGCGCAATGTCACGCCGTCCAGAGGACCGAGCCGTCGATCTCGTCGAGCCGGGCGCATCCGGTGACCGCCATCGCCACTTCCAGCTCGGCGCGCAGAAGGTGGACGGCGTGGGCGACCCCGACCGCGCCGGCCGCCGCGAGGGCATGCACGTAGGGCCGGCCGATCAGCACCGCCGTCGCGCCGCGCGCCAGCGCCTTGACGATGTCGGTGCCGCGCCGGATGCCGCCGTCCAGCAGAAGGGGAATTTCGCCCCGCGTCGCGTCGGCGATGGCGGGGAGCGCGTCGATGGTGGCGGGGAGGGTATCGAGGATCCGCCCGCCGTGATTCGACACGATCAGCCCCTGCGCCCCCGCCTCGACCGCGCGCCGGGCATCGCCAGGCGCGAGGATCCCCTTCAGCACGATCGGCAGATCGCTGAGGCCCCGCAGCCAGGCGAGATCGTCCCAGGTGGGGGCGCCCGAGAGGAAGCCGGAGAAGAGCGGGCTGTCACCGACCGCGGCCGGTGCGTCGCGCCGCGCCGCCATGCCTTTCAGATTAACCGCCTCGACGCCCGGCGGCAGATGGAACCCGGCGCGCTGCTCGCGGTTGCGCAGGCTGGCGGGGGCATCGACCGTGACCACCAGAGCGCGGTAGCCGGCGGCAACGGCGCGCGCGACCAGATCGCGCGTGAAGGGGCGGTCGGGCTGGATATAAAGCTGGAACCAGAGCGGGGTGCTGGCGGCGGCGGCGATGTCTTCCAGCGCGATGCTGGCCTGGGTGCTGACGACAGCCGCCGCGCGGGCGGCGCCGGCGCCCTGGATCGCGGCGATCTCGCCCTCGGGATGGACCAGTTTCTGGAAGGCGACCGGGGCGAGCAGGATCGGATGGTCGAGCTCCAGCCCCAGGAGGCGGGTGCGGGTCGTCGCCCCGGACAGGTCGCGCAGCACCGCGCTGGTCAGGCGCAGACGGTCGAAGGCGGCGCGGTTCTCGCGCAACGTGATCTCGTCCGCAGCCCCGCCATTCACATAGGCTTCGGCGCGCGCCGTCATCCGCTCCAAAGCGAGGCGTTCATAATCGGCGAGGGCAACGGGGGGCGGCGAACTGGGGCGGGTCACGGGGCATCCGGGGCAGGGGGCTCCACTTTAGAGCGAGATCCGGCGCGGCGAAATCGCTTCGCGGCGTCGTGCCGCGCGGAACGAAGGCGGCACGGCGCGGTTGAGGGGACCGAGGTGATGTCATGTCTCCGGCCCGTGCCCGCCACTCCGCCCCGCCGCCGCGTCTCGGCCTCTCGCGATATGTGCGCGACAACGGCCTCACCTTGGTCCTCGGCGCCATCTTCCTCGCCAGCCTGGCCGGACATGTGCTGTCCGGCTGGAGCGCCCACAATGCCGATCTCGCCGAGCGGGGGCGCACGATGCTCGGCCTTCCCGCCTATCTCGGGAGCGGCGCCTTTCTCTCCAGCCTATTCGAGAATTGGGAGAGCGAATTCCTCCAGATGGCCGCCTATGTCGTGCTCACCGCGATTCTGTTTCAGCGCGGCTCGGCCGAATCGCGCGATCCGGACGCGCCGGACGATGCGCCCGGCGACCGGCCGCGGCCGGGGCTGGCTGGCTGGATCCACGCCCATCTGCTCGGCCTCGCGCTCGTCGCGCTGTTCCTGCTGTGCTTCCTGCTGCACTGGGTCTTCAGCACGCGCGACGCGATGGAGGAGGCGGCCATGAACGGCCTGGCCGGTCCCGCCTCGATGCTGGACCATCTGTTCGAGGCGCGCTTCTGGTTCGAGTCGTTTCAGAACTGGCAGAGCGAGTTCCTGTCGACCGCCGTGCTCGTCGTGCTGACGATCGTCCTGCGGCAGCGCGGCTCGCCGGAATCCAAGCCGCTCGATGCGCCCCGCGGGCAGACCGGAAAATAGGGAACCGGAGCGGGCAGGGGCCGTTGCCTTTTCGGGTGCTGGCGGGGCGCGAGGGAGATACCCGCATGACCGATATTCGCGAATCCCGCATTCTCATCATCGCCACCAACGGGTTCGAGCAGTCCGAGCTGATGGTGCCGCGCGACGACCTGCGCAAGGCCGGCGCGACGGTGGACGTCGCCTCGCAGGACGGCCAGCCGATCCGTGGCTGGGACATGAAGGACTGGGGCGAAACGGTGCCGGCCGATCTGAAGATCTCGGCTGTCGATCCGGCCCGCTACGATGCGCTCGTCCTGCCCGGCGGCCAGATCAATCCCGACGTGCTGCGGGCCGATCCCGAGGCGATGCGGGTGGTGAAGGCCTTTCTGGCGTCCGGCAAGCCGGTGGCGGCGATCTGCCATGCGCCCTGGCTTCTGATCGAGGCCGATGCCGTGCGCGGGCGCAACGTCACGTCCTATGCCTCGATCCGCAAGGATGTCGAGAATGCCGGGGGCAAATGGGTGGACAAAGAGGTGGTGACGGATCAGGGCCTGATCACCAGCCGGTCGCCGAAGGACCTGCCGGCCTTCGTCGCCAAGATTATCGAGGAGGTGGGTGAAGGCCGCCACGACCGCCGCAAGGTCGCCTGACGCGCACCGCCTGCCGGGTCGGCGCAGCCTCGAGGGGCGCGCCGGGCGGGGCTCGGGCCGATCAGGTCTTTTCGGCGCGCGCCCGGCGTCCGCGCTCGCGGGCGATCTGGACGCGCTCGCCTTCGGCCTTTTCCCGCGCTTCGCGCAAGGCCTTCAGGCGGGCCATCTTGGCGCGCGCCGCTTCCGCAGCTTGGTCGGCGGCGGAGGCGGGCGCTGCGGGGCGGCCCGCGAAGGCTGCCTCGGCGCGGGCCTTGATATCGTCGCTGGTCACATCCCGGTCCCTTCTCTCGGTCGCAGCATACCGCGCATTAGGTCCGATTCGCGGCGATTTGCGCGAGGCCCCGCGTCATTTTCGTGCTGGTGCGAGGGAAGGGGAGCGCAAAGCGCGGCCATCGTCGTGACGAAGGGATCCCGGCCGGAGACCCGGCTCGATCGGAAGGCGCCGGGATCAGCCGGTGGGCTGGCGCGCAGCCTGTCCGACGCCTGGGCCGGTATCCGAGGTGCGGCTCAGCGGGCCAAAGGGAGAGTCAGCGGTTTCGGGCCGACCGCGCGTGCGCGCCTGAATGGTACAGCTGGGTGGGCTCGAACCACCGACCTCCGGTTCCACAGACCGGCGCTCTAACCAACTGAGCTACAGCTGCATAGGGCATCCGGCGCTGGAGCGCCGGAGCGAGGGCGGAACCTAAACTGATGAGGGGGCGGTTTCAAGGGGGCCGCGGCACGCACAGTCCAGCCATGCGGCAAACTGGGGACGGCGCGCTTTCCTCGCCGTGCGGCGGGCTCTAACGTCGCGGCTCATCCTGCCAAAAGCGCCTCATGTCGGACCTTCTCGGCCTCGCCTTTCCCTTTTTCGGCCTGATCTTCCTCGGCTATGGCTGCGGGCGCTTCGCCCGCCTGCCGGAGGCCGGGCTCGCCTGGCTGTCCTTCTTCATCATCTATCTCGCGCTGCCGGCTCTGTTCTATCGCATCGTCGCGCAGACACCGTTCGCCGAACTGGCGAATCCCGGCTTCATCCTGGCCGCCGTCGTGTCGACCGCGGTGACGGCGGGCCTCGCCCTTGCGCTCGGCCTCTGGCTGCGGCGCGGGAATATCGGCGAGGCGGCGATCGCGACCACGGTCGGGGGCTATGCCAATGTCGGCTATATGGGCCCCGGCCTCACCCTCGCCGCGCTCGGCCAGGATGCGGCGACCCCGGCGGCCCTGATCTTCGCCTGTGACAGCGTGTTCTTTTTCACGCTGGTGCCGCTGCTCATGGCGCTGCGCACCGGCGGCGGCTCGATCGGGGCGACCCTTCTGCTGGTGGTGAAGCGCGTTCTCACCCACCCCTTCAACATCGCGACCCTGCTCGGGGTGCTCGCCGCCTATTTCGAGTTCCGGGCCCCGGGCGCCGTCGAGCGGATGCTGGATTATCTGAAGAACGCCGCCGCGCCCTGCGCCCTGTTCACGCTCGGCGTGACGGTCGCGCTGCGGCCGCTCGGCCGGGTGCCGAGCGAACTCGCGCCCTTGCTCGGGCTGAAGCTGCTGGTGCATCCGGTGATCGCCCTCGTGTCGCTGACCACGCTCGCGAGCGTATCGCGCAGCTGGGTGGAGACCGGGGTGCTGATGGCGTCGCTGCCGCCCGCGCTGAACTGCTTCATTCTGGCGCGGCAGTACAATGTCTATGTCGAGCAGGCGTCCGCCGCGGTGCTGCTGGGCACCGTCGCCTCGGTGGTGACGGTGACCGGCGTGCTCTATCTGCTCCAGCAGCATCTCCTGCCGCTCGGCGGGCTGTGGTGAGCCGCCGCGCGCTCAGGCGGCGCGCAGTCCGGCGCCGAGTCGCATCAAACCGCGCCGCAGCGGGCCGATCCGTTCCATGAGATAGAGCCCGAGGCCGCGCATGCCCTGAACCGGCAGGAGGTCGGAGAGGAGCGAGCGGTTCAGCACGTCCACCGCCGCCATGCGGGTCTCGATGTCGCGGCTGCGCGTGCCGGCATAGCGGGCAAGCAGCGGTTCCGCGCCGGGATCCCCCCCCGCCGCCACCGTCTCGCCCGCCAGCGCGACGATCGCGGCGGCATCGCGCAGACCGAGATTGAGGCCCTGGGCGCCGATGGGCGGCATGACATGGGCCGCCTCGGCGATCAGGACGAGGCGCGGCGCGATCAGGTGCTCGGCCGCCTCGGCGGCGAGCGGGAAGGCGCCCCGGCCGTCCTCCAATGTGAAGGCGCCGAGCAGCGAGCCCGCGCGGCGCTCCAATTCGCGGGCGAGCGCCGAAGGATCGAGGCCGAGGAGGCGAACCGCCGTCCGCTCGTCCACGACGCAGACGATGCTGGAGCGCAGGCCGGGCAGGGGGACGAGGGTGAAGGGCCCGGTCTCGCTGTGGAATTCGGTCGACACCTCCTCGTGCGGCCGGGTGTGGCGCACGGTGAAGGTGAGCGCGACCTGAGGATAGGCCCGGCTGCGCACGGCGATGCCGGCGGCCTCGCGAAGCCGCGAATGCCGCCCGTCCGCGGCGATGGCGAGGCGGGCGCGGATGCTGCCGCCATCATCGAGGCCGAGGACGATCTCGTCGGCCCCGGCCATCGCCTCCTCGACCGAGGCGGAGACGATCGTGAGGTTGGGCAAACCGCCGGCGGCCTCCCGCAGCACGCCGCGCAGGGCGTCGTTCTCGATGTTGTAGCCGAACGCCTCGAGCCCGATTTCGGCGGCGCGGAACAGGACTTCCGGCGCGCGCACCAGCCGGCGCGTGGCGTCGATGAGGCGCAGATCGCGCAGCGGCGCGGCGTGCGGCGCGAGCGCGTCCCACAGGCCGAGCCCGTCGAGAAACCGCACCGAGCCTTCCATCAGCGCCGTGGTGCGTGTGTCGGGACCGCGCGCCGGGCCGGTGACGAGCGCGGTCCGCACGCCCCTTTGGGCGAGGCCGATCGCGGTCGCCAATCCCGAGGGGCCTGCGCCGACCACCGCGACGTCGCATTGCCTGGGGTCCGAGGGTGCCATATCCGCCTCCTGCCGCGCGCCGGCCGCCTGATCCTTGATACCTCATGTAGGCATGCGCCGCCAAAGTGCGCCGTCCGGGTCCGCCGCGCCGTGCGATTTTGCGCGCGGCGGCTTGCCGCGTCCCGGCGAGCCCCTATCATCCGCGCGACATATCGGGAGACGACGCACATGGTTGGCATGGTTCGCATTCACAAATTCGGCGGTCCCGAGGCCCTTGTGCTCGAGGATGTCGATCTGCCGCCGCCGGGACCGGGCCAGGTGCAGATCCGGCACACCGCGATCGGCCTCAATTTCGTCGACACCTATTTCCGCTCCGGGCTTTATCGCGGTCCGGCGCTTCCCTTCGTCCTCGGCAATGAAGGGGCGGGCGTGGTGGTCGCCGTGGGGGACCACGTCAACGATTTCCATGTCGGCGACCGGGTCGCCTATGCCACGGCGACCGGCTCCTATAGCGAGGCGCGCAACATCGCCACCAACATGCTGGTGCATCTGCCCGCGGCGATCGACGACCGCACGGCCGCGGCGATGATGCTGAAGGGCATGACCGCGCAATATCTGGTCCGCAAGACGCACGAGGTGAAGCCGGGCGAGACCGTGCTGATCCAGGCGGCGGCCGGCGGCGTCGGCCTTCTGCTGTCGCAATGGGCGCATGCGCTCGGTGCAAAAGTGATCGGCACGGTCGGCAGCAAGGCCAAGGCGGACCTCGCTTATGCCAATGGCTGCGACGAGGTGATCCTCTATCGCGACGAGGATTTCGTGCAGCGGGTCAAGGAGATTACCGGCGGCAAGGGATGCGACGTCGTGTATGACGGCGTCGGGCAGGACACCTATCCCGGCTCGCTCGACTGCCTCAAACCGCGTGGCCTGTGGGTCACGTTCGGCAATGCCTCGGGGGCGATCCAGAATTTCGACCTTCTTCTGCTGTCGCAGAAAGGCTCGCTCTATGCGACGCGGCCCACCCTCAACACCCACATCTCCACGCGCGAGGACCTCTACGCGACCGCCAACGACCTGTTCGAGATGGTGCTGAAGGGGGCGGTGAAGATCCCGATTCACCAGACCTATCCGCTGAAGGACGTGGCGCGGGCGCACCGCGACCTGGAATCCCGGGCCACCACGGGCTCGACGCTCCTCATTCCTTGAGCACGGGAATCGGCCCGCGCGCTCACGCCATCTTGCGTGCCGGCCGCCACGGCATGATATCCTTGGTAAATTAGCAATTCGGGGGCGCTCCGCCCCTGTTCAATCCGCGGCGGTCCGTTCGGCCATGATGCGCCAGTACGAGCTCGTCGACCGCGTTCGCCGGTACAATCCCGACACCGACGAAGCGCTGCTCGACCGTGCCTATGTCTATGCCATGCGGGCGCATGGCACCCAGTTGCGCGCCTCCGGCGACCCGTATTTCTCGCACCCGCTCGAGGTCGCGGCGATCCTGACGGATCTCGAACTCGACGATGCGACCATCGTCGCCGCGCTGCTGCACGACACGATCGAGGATACCGGCGCCACCAAGGTCGAGATCGAGCGGCTGTTCGGCCGGCA
The DNA here is from genome assembly GCF_004346185.1 of Aquabacter spiritensis. Taxonomy (GTDB): domain Bacteria; phylum Pseudomonadota; class Alphaproteobacteria; order Rhizobiales; family Xanthobacteraceae; genus Aquabacter; species Aquabacter spiritensis. The sequence continues at coordinate 38,389 of NZ_SMAI01000013.1, forward strand.
GATCGCCGATCTGGTGGAGGGGCTCACCAAGATCAAGAAGCTCGACCTCGTTTCCAAGCAGGCCAAGCAGGCGGAGAATCTGCGCAAGCTGCTCCTGGCCATCGCCGACGACGTCCGGGTCCTGCTGGTCAAGCTCGCCGACCGGCTGCACAACATGCGCACGCTGAAATACGTGCCGCAGGAAAAGCGCGACCGGGTCGCCCAGGAAACTCTCGACATCTACGCTCCGCTCGCCGCGCGCATGGGCATGCAGGACATGCGCGAGGAGTTGGAGGATTTGTCGTTCCGCCAGCTCTCGCCCGAGGCCTATGGCTCGATCACCGCGCGGATGGCCGAATTGCGGGCGCGCAACGGCCCGCTGGTCGAGGAGATCGAACGCGAGCTGCAGCAGGAATTGACCTTGCGCGGGATCAAGGCGGTCGTGAAGGGGCGCGAGAAACGGCCTTATTCCATCTGGGGAAAGATGGAGCGCAAGGCGATCGGCTTCGAGCAATTGTCCGATCTGTACGGTTTCCGGGTGATCCTGGAGAGCGTCGAGGATTGCTACCGCGCTCTCGGCGTGGTGCACACCAAATGGCCGATCGTGCCGGGCCGGTTCAAGGACTACATCTCGACGCCGAAGCCCAACGATTACCGCTCGCTCCACACCACGGTCATCGGACCGAAGCGGCAACGGGTCGAATTGCAGATCCGCACCCAGGACATGGACGACATCGCCGAGTTCGGCATCGCCGCGCACGCGCTCTATAAGGACGAATCGGGGGCCCAGCCGATCATCCTGTCGAATGAAAGCCGGGCCTATGCCTGGCTGCGCAAGACCATCGAGAACCTCTCCCAGGGCCTCAGCCCGGAGGAGTTCCTTGAGCACACCAAGCTCGAATTGTTCCACGACCAGGTGTTCTGCTTCACCCCCAAGGGCCGGCTGATCGCCTTGCCGCGCCGCGCGACGCCGATCGATTTCGCTTATGCGGTCCACACCGATGTCGGCAATACCGCGGTCGGCTGCAAGATCAACGGCAGCATCGCGCCGCTCGTCTCCGAGCTGAAGAATGGCGACGAGGTGGAGATCATCACCTCGAAGGCCCAGACCCCGCCGGGGGCGTGGGAATCGATCGCCGTCACCGGCAAGGCGCGTGCGGCGGTGCGGCGCGCGACCCGGGCGGCGGTGCGCGCGCAATATGCCGGGCTCGGCCGCAAAATCGCCGAGCGGGCCTTCGCCCGTGCCGGCAAGGTGTTTTCCGAGGAAGCGATCGCCCGGGGCATGCCGCGGCTCGCCCGCACCTCGCTCGACGACGTGTTCTCGGCTGTGGGGCGGGGCGAGATCAAGACCGACGATCTGATCCGCGCGGTCGATCCCGACTGGAGCGCGCCACGCGCCGACGAGCGCGGCGGCCATCGGGCGCCCAATGGCGACGGCTGGTTCGAACTGAAGAAGGGGCAGAACCTCAAGTTCAAGATCCCCGATGGCGCCGAGGAGACGCATGGCGCGGCGATCCCGATCCGGGGCCCGCGCGGTGATCTGCCGGTGCGCTTCGCGCCGAACGGCGGTGCCGTGCCCGGCGACCGCATCGTCGGTATCCTGACCCCCGGGGAGGGGATCACGGTCTATCCGATCCAGTCGCGCGACCTGCAGAAATTCGAGGAGACGCCGGAGCGCTGGCTCGACGTCCGCTGGGACGTGGACGAACTCAGCGACGGACGCTTTCCCGCCCAGCTCCTCGTCACGGCCGTCAACGAGCCCGGCTCGCTCGCCCAGGTGGCGACCGCGATCGCCGAGCGCAACGGCAATATCGAAGGGATCGAGATGCGCTCGCGCTCGCCCGATTTCACCGAAATGCGGATCGATCTCGGCGTGTTCGACCTGCGGCATCTGAACGGCATCATGGCCGACCTGCGCAGTCGGGCGGTGGTCTCGAGCGTCGAGCGGTTGAACGGGTAGCGGCCCGCGATCACACAGGAGAAGGCCCATGCGCGGCGAACGGCCGGTGCGGCTCGGAGTGAACATCGACCATGTGGCGACGCTGCGCAATGCGCGCGGCGGCGCCCATCCAGATCCGGTTCGGGCGGCCCTCGCCGCGCAGGCGGCCGGGGCCGACGGCATCACCGCGCATCTGCGCGAGGATCGCCGCCACATCCGCGACTCCGACATCGCGCGGCTGAAGGCCGAGGTGCCGCTGCCGCTGAATTTCGAGATGGCCGCGACCGACGAAATGGTGGCGATCGCGCTGCGCACGCGTCCCCATGCCTGCTGCCTGGTTCCGGAGCGGCGGGAGGAGCGCACCACCGAAGGCGGCCTGGACGCGGCGGGACTGCTCGCCGATCTCGGGCGCAAGGTCGCGGCGCTGAAGGCGGCGGGGATCCGCGTCTCGCTGTTCATTGCCCCGGAGGCCGACCAGATCGCCGCCGCGGCCGCGCTCGGCGCCGATATCGTCGAACTCCATACCGGGGCATGGTGCGAGCACCGCGGGGCGGGCGCGGACGCGGCGGCCGAAGCCGAGTTCAAGAGGCTCACCGACGGCGCGGCCCGCGCCGCGGCGCACGGGCTCGAAGTCCATGCCGGCCACGGGCTCGATTTCGCAGCGGCCGAGAAGGTCGCAGCCCTGCCTGAGATCGTCGAACTCAATATCGGGCATTTTCTGATCGGCGAGGCGGTTTTCGACGGCCTCGATTCGGTCGTGCGGCGGATGCGCGCGTGCATCGCGCGGGGACGCGGGACCCTGACGCTCGAGGATGTCGCATGATCATCGGCCTCGGGACGGATCTTTGCGACGCGCGCCGCATCGCCAATTCGATCGAGCGCTTCGGCGATCGCTTCCTCGACCGGATCTTCACGCCGGCCGAGCGTGCCAAGGCCGACCGGCGCGCGCGGCGGGCCGAGACCTATGCCAAGCGCTTCGCTGCCAAGGAGGCGTGCGCCAAGGCGCTGGGCACCGGCTTCAGCCGGGGCGTGTTCTGGCGCGACATGGGCGTCGTGAACCTGCCGTCCGGGAAACCGACCCTTCAGCTGACAGGTGGCGCTGCGGCACGACTTGCCGCCATGCTTCCGCCTGGATATGACGCCCACATCGAACTGAGCCTCACCGATGAGGGACCGCTCTGCGCCGCTTATGTGATCATCAGCGCGGAACCAAGCCGGCAAGAATGAGGCTCCGACCGGAGCCGCCACGGGTGAGCCGTTTCAAATTCCGCGACGCCCTCTTTTCCGGACGGGCGCAGCAGGAGCTCTTCCACCTGCGCTACGTGCTGCTGGACGCGATCCACGATCGCCGGGCCAGCCCCGACCAGGTTGCGGCGGTCGCCGCGCTGCGCGCGCAGAGCCACACCCTCGTCGCCTTCACCATCGCCTACAACGTGCCGGGGGCGCTCGCGCTGCTTTCGGACGGCATGGCGCGTTTCCTGCCGGAGACCCCACTCGTGGTCTGCGACAATTCCGACGATCCGGCAGCGGCAGACGCGATCCGCCGGTTCAGCGTGGCAGCCGGCCGGATCTATTGCCGTGTGCCGCGGGCGCCCTTGGTGAAGCGCCATTCCTCCCGGTCGCACGCATCCGCGCTCAACTGGGTCCTGCACAATCTGATCATCCCGTCCGGAGTGCGCCGCTTCGCGACCCTCGATCACGATCTCGTTCCGCTCGCCCCGGACGACCTCTCCGCCCGCATCGCCGATCAGCCCTGCTATGGCTATGTCCAGCACGGCGCGCGCTCGCGGGCCTGGTATCTCTGGCCGGGCTACGCGATCTTCGATCTCGACCGGATCCCCCGGGGCAAAGTCAATTTCGGCGCCGACCGCATGCTCGGCCTCGACACCGGCGGGCGCATGTGGACCAGTCTCTACCGGCATATGGACGAAACCGAATTCGTGCCCGCCGACGTGCGCCCCGGCTTCGTCCCAGGCATCGAGCGAGCCCGCCCCCACCAGATTTTCGACAATTGGTTCCATATCGGCGGGGTCAGCTACCGCGGGGCGCAATTCGATGCGGTCGGCGTGATGCGTGCCTGCTTCGACGCCGATCCGGATGGCCTGCTCGCGTCGACGCGGGTGTGAGGGGACAGCCGGCGGCATTCCGTTGCCCGCTCCCGATCAAGCGTTTATAGAGGCGCGACCGCACGGTCCGCCGCTCGGCCGCCGCGGCCGCGCGTTCCGATCGTGCGCCGTCGCGGCAAGGCCCTCGGCGGATTGGCGAAGTGGGCGCCGATGGAGGTTAAGGCCGTGTCGTTCCGACCCGACCGAAGCGTCCGTCTCGACCTTGAGTGAACAGGCCGCGGTGCCCGACCTGCTTGCGATGCAGCCGATCGGCGCGTGCGTGCGGGACGGACCGGACAGAGCATGACAGCCAGCAGCGACTCCAAGAAGGAAGGCGGTTTTCTCGAAACCGTCCGCGTCATCGTCCATGCGCTGCTGATCGCGCTGGTGATCCGCACCCTCCTGTTCCAGCCCTTCAATATCCCCTCGGGCTCGATGAAGGACACGCTGCTGATCGGCGACTATCTCTTCGTGTCCAAGTTCAGCTACGGCTATTCGCGCTATTCCATCCCGTTCTCGCCCAACCTGTTCGCGGGCCGCCTCTTCGGCGCGCCGCCGGAGCGGGGCGACGTCGTGGTGTTCAAGCTGCCGAAAGACAACGAAACCGACTACATCAAGCGCGTCGTCGGCATGCCGGGCGACCGGATCCAGATGATCAACGGCGTCCTCAACATCAATGGCGTGCCGGTCAAGCGCGAGCGGCTCGGCGACGTGATGGAGGATGACGGGTCGGGCCGCATCGTCCCCGTGAAGCGCTATCGCGAGACCTTGCCGAACGGCGTTTCCTACGAGACCCTCGATATCGTCGAAAACGGCTTCTACGACAACACCCAGGTCTACAACGTGCCGGACGGCCATTATTTCATGATGGGCGACAACCGTGACAATTCCGCGGACAGCCGGGTGCTGAGCCAGGTCGGCTACGTTCCGTTCGAGAATCTGATCGGCAAGGCGCAGATCATCTTCTTCTCGGTCGACGACCACGCGGCGGCCTGGCAGGTCTGGCTGTGGCCCTGGACGGTGCGCTGGTCGCGCCTGCTGACCTGGGTGCGCTGAGATGGGCGCGCCGAGCCGGGTTTCCCCGAGGCCGCGATGGGCTTGAGCGCGGCGGATCTCGCAGCGCTCGAAGCGCGCATCGGCCATGTGTTCACGGACCGCAGCCTGATCGAACTCGCGCTGACCCATATCAGCGCGGTCAAGGGCGACGCGCCGCGCCTGCGCTCGTACCAGCGGCTGGAGTTTCTCGGCGACCACGTTCTCGGCAGCATCGTCTCGCATATGCTGTTCGCGGCCTTCCCGATCGCGGAGGAGGGCGAACTGTCGCGCCGCCTGGCGGATCTGGTCCGCGAAGAGGCGTGCGCCGAGGTGGCCGAGGCGATGGATCTCGGGACGGTTCTTCTGATCGGCGCCGGCGAGGCGCAGGCGGGGGGGCGCAAACGGCGGACCATCCTCGCCGACATTGCGGAAGCGGTGGTCGCGGCGGTCTATCTCGACGGCGGATACGCGGCCGCGCATCGGGTGGTGGAGCGGTTCTGGCGCCCGCGCCTGGAGGCGCCGCGCCGGCCGCTGCGCGATCCCAAGACCGTGCTTCAGGAATGGGCGCAGGCGCGCGGCCTGCCGCCGCCGCTGTATCGCGAAGTGTCGCGGTCGGGGCCGGACCATGCGCCGCGCTTTTTGATCTGCGTCGAACTGCCCGGCCTGAAGACGACCGAGGCGGCAGGACCCTCCAAGCAGGAGGCGCAGAAGGCGGCCGCCGCGGCCTTTCTCGCGCGCGAAGGGGTGAGCGAGGAGACACCGCCATGAACGAAGACACGCAGGCACCGGCCGGCGAGGCGACACGCTGCGGCTTCGTCGCCCTGCTCGGCGCGCCCAATGCCGGAAAATCGACCCTCACCAATGCCATGGTCGGGACCAAAGTGTCGATCGTGTCGCACAAGGTGCAGACGACGCGCGCGGTGGTGCGCGGCATCCTGATCGAAGGCGCGGCGCAGGTGATCCTGGTGGACACGCCGGGCATCTTCTCGCCGCGCCGTCGCCTCGAACGGGCGATGGTCTCGACCGCCTGGACCAGCGCCGCCGATGCCGACCTCGTCGCGCTGCTGATCGATGCCAAGCGGGGGATCGATCCCGATATCGAGGCACTGCTCGCCCCGCTCGCCGAGGTGCGCCGGACACGGGCGCTGATCCTGAACAAGATCGACCAGATCCGCCGCGACACTTTGCTGGCGCTGACCACGCAATTGACGGAGCGGCTGGCGTTCGACCGCGTCTTCATGATCTCGGCCCTGACGGGGGACGGCGTCGACGATCTGAAGTCGTGGCTCGCAGCACAGGTGCCGGCCGGTCCCTGGCTCTATCCCGAAGACCAGATCACCGATGCGCCCATGCGCATGCTCGCGGCCGAAGTGACGCGGGAAAAGCTGTATCTGCGCCTGCACGACGAATTGCCTTATCGCTCCACGGTCGAGACCGAAAGCTGGAAGGAATTGCGCGACGGCTCGATCCGGATCGAGCAGACGATCTATGTCGAGCGGGAAACCCAGCGCAAGATCGTGCTCGGCAAAGGCGGCGCGACCATCAAGGCGATCTCGACGGAGGCCCGGGCGGAGATCGCCGAGATCACCGAGCAGAAGGTCCACCTGTTCCTGTTCGTGAAGGTGCGCGAAAACTGGGCCGACGATCCCGAGCGCTATCGCGAGATGGGCCTGGACTTTCCCCGCGGAGGCTAGCGGCGGTGGAGTGGACCGACGAGGGCATCGTCACCGGCGTGCGGCGGCACGGGGAGGGCAGCGCCATTGTCGAATTGCTCACCCGCGAGCGGGGGCGGCACGCCGGTCTGGTGCGCGGTGGCCTGTCGCGCCGGCTCGCGCCTCTGCTCCAGCCGGGCAACCGGCTCCATATCGTGTGGCGGGCGCGGATCGACACGCAGCTCGGCCAATATACCGTCGAGCCGGTGCGGCTGCGGGCGGACGCGCTCATGCGGACGCGCCACGCCGCCTATGGCATCAGCCACATCACGAGTCTGGTGCGCCTGCTCGCGGAACGCGATCCCCATCCCGGCTTGTTCGGTGTGCTCGATGCGGTGCTCGATGCATTCGACGCACCGGGCGATGCGGCGATCCTGTTGGCACGGTTCGAAATGGCCATGCTGACGGAACTTGGGATCGGCCTCGATCTCACCCGCTGCGCCGCGACCGGGTCACGGGAGGATCTGATCTATGTGTCTCCGAGGACGGGCCGTGCGGTCAGCGCCGGGGCGGGCGCCGCACTCGCGGACCGCCTGTTGCCGCTCCCCAGCTTTCTCATCGCCAGCCAGGTTCGACCTACCCCGGCCGAACTCGCGGCGGCCTTCCGGCTGACGGGCTATTTTCTCAGCCGCCGGATCCTCGAACCGCGCGGGCTCGCCCTCTCGGACGCCCGCGCGGCCTTCATCGCAGCCATGGCGGACGATCAGTTGAACCCGAAGGTGAAACCCGGCCGCGGCGGCGGGGCATAATATCCGCGCCGGGGCGGCGGCGGGGCATAGCCCTGGCGATAGCCGGGACGCGGACCATTCCAGTTGCGGCCGCGCGGCGGGCCGACCCACACATTGCGGCAGCGATTGGTCACGACGCGGCGGCCATTGACCCAACGGCTGGTCGGCTTGCACACACGGCGCCACGCCACGTCCTGTGCTTGGCTGGTGATCTGCACCCCGTTCAGGGGATTGGTTGGGGCCAGGGGCATGGCATTGGCCGGGCTCGCCAGCGCGACAAGCCCAAGGGCGCCCGCACCCCATAAAGCAACGAAAAGACGTTTCATACCGCTCACTCCCGTGAGAGCCATCATCGGCGCAATTCAGCGCCGGCTCGGAAGGTGAAACGCTCGAACGTCACTGTTATGTTCCCGAGAGAACTCAAACATTAAATCGCCGTATGGCGGCAGGTGCCGCGCTACGGGCGAGTTGAACATGCGTTCAGATGTGTGAATCGAAGCGGTTTCTGCGTTCATTCTTAAGGCGGCGCGAAGGCTGAAGCTCGACAAAGCTGTGCACAGGGCCGGCAGGCCCGCCATGACGGGGCGGCCGCGCTTGTGCGGCGCAGCCGGGCGCGCTACTCGACAGCGCATGGCCACCCGCACGAATCCGCCCGGAGACGGCGCCGTTGAGCCGGTCGAACTGAAGACCGCGCTTGAAGAGCGCTACCTGGCCTACGCCCTCTCCACCATCATGCACCGCGCGCTGCCCGACGCGCGCGACGGGTTGAAGCCGGTCCATCGGCGGATTCTCCATGCGATGCGACAGCTTCGGCTCGATCCGGGGCAGGGGTTCAAGAAATGCGCCCGCGTCGTCGGCGACGTGATCGGCAAGTTCCACCCGCACGGCGATCAGGCCGTCTATGATGCCTTGGTGCGGCTCGCCCAGGATTTCGCCCAGCGTTATCCTCTGGTCGACGGGCAGGGAAATTTCGGCAATGTGGACGGTGATAATGCCGCCGCCATGCGCTACACCGAGGCGCGTCTCACCGACATTGCGAGCCTCCTGCTCGAGGGGATCGACGAGGACGCGGTCGATTTCCGTCCGACCTATGACGGCTCGGAGGAAGAGCCCGCGGTCCTGCCGGCGGCGTTCCCGAACCTGCTCGCCAACGGGTCCCAGGGCATCGCGGTCGGCATGGCGACCTCGATCCCGCCGCACAATGCGGCCGAACTGCTGGACGCGGCGCTTCATCTCCTCGACCATCCCGCCGCGCCGGCCTCCGATCTGCTCCAATTCGTGCCGGGTCCCGATTTTCCGACCGGCGGCATCCTGATCGAGGATCCCGTCGGCATTGCCGAGGCCTATGCCACCGGGCGAGGCTCGTTCCGGGTGCGGGCGCGCTGGCATCGCGAGGAGAGCGGGCGCGGCACCTATCTCGTGGTGGTAACGGAGATTCCCTATGGCGTGCCGAAATCGCGCCTGGTGGAGAAGATCGCCGAGCTTCTCACCGACAAGAAGCTCCCTTTGCTGGCCGACGTGCGCGACGAAAGCGCGGAGGATATCCGGCTGGTTCTCGAACCGCGCGCCCGCACCGTCGATCCCGAAGTGCTGATGGAAAGCCTGTTCAAGCTCACCGAGCTGGAGGCACGCGTTCCGCTCAATATGAACGTGCTGGTGCGCGGGCAGATTCCGCGCGTGCTTTCGCTCGCCGATGCGCTGCGGGAATGGCTGGCGCATCGCCGCGACGTCCTGCTGCGCCGTTCGCGGCACCGTTTGGCGGAAATCTCCCGGCGGCTCGAAGTTTTGGCCGGGTATCTCATCGCCTATCTCAACCTGGACGAGGTGATCCGCATCATCCGCGAGGAGGACGAACCGAAGGCGGTGATGATCGCCACGTTCTCGCTCACCGATTTCCAGGCCGAAGCGATCCTCAATATGCGCCTGCGTTCGCTGCGGCGCCTGGAGGAAATGGAAATCCGCAAGGAGCACGACGCGCTCACCAAGGAGAAAGACAAGCTCGACCGTCTGATGGCCTCAGAGGCGGCGCAGTGGCGGACCATCGGCAAGCAGATCCAGAAGGTGCGGGCCGATTACGGGCCGGAGACCGATCTCGGACGCCGCCGCACGAGCTTCGCCCCCGTGCCCGAAATCCGCGAGGACGCCTTCACCGAGGCGCTGGTCGAGCGAGAGCCGATCACCGTGGTCGTGACCGAGAAGGGGTGGATCCGGGCCTTGAAGGGCCATGTCCAGGACCTCTCGACCCTCCAGTTCAAGGGCGAGGACCGGCTTTCCCACGCATTCTTCACCGAAACCACTGCAAGGATCCTGGTCTTCGCCTCGAACGGGCGGTTCTATGCGCTCGAAGCCGCCAAACTTCCCGGCGGACGCGGCCATGGCGAGCCGATCCGGCTGATGGTGGAACTGGAGCAGGACGCCGAGATCGTCCGCGTGTTCGCGCACCAGCCGGGCGGCAAGCTTCTCGTCGCGAGCAAAGAGGGACGGGGCTTCGTGGTCGGCGAGGACGAGTGCCTCGCCAACACCCGCAAGGGCAAGCAGGTTCTGACCGTCGACGCGCCGGACCGGGCCCACGCCGCGGTCTCGGCGCGGGGCGATACGGTCGCGGTGATCGGCGACAACCGCAAGCTGGTGCTGTTCCCGCTCGCCCAGGTGCCGGAAATGGTGCGCGGCCGCGGCGTGCGGCTGCAGCGCTACCGCGACGGCGGGCTCTCCGACCTCAAGGTGTTCACCCGCGCCGACAGTCTCACCTGGGAGGATACGTCGGGGCGGACCTGGACGGTGACCGACCTGCTGGAATGGCAGGGTGAGCGCGCCTCGTCCGGCCGGCTTCCACCGAAGGGTTTCCCCCGGAACAACAGGTTCGGCTGAGCCCGCGACAGTCGATCTCGGGACGCGGATCGACATCGCCGCGTGACCGGGGCACAAGCGGGAAGGGGCCGGATCGACGCGAGTCCGGCGGAGCAAGCGGGACGCGGCATGCAGCCGGAGGCGCGCGAAGAGGTCTTCGAAGTCGCCCCGCGCGAGGCCGGGCGCGCCGCGATCATCCGTCTGCTCGGCCGCTTCACCCTGCGCAGCGAAGTCCGGCTCATGGTGCTCGCCTGCCTGGTCGGCGCGCTGGCCGGGACGGGCGCGACCTTCATGAGCATCGTCGCCCATGCGATGCACGAAGTGCTGTTCCGAACCGGCCCCGGCGGCTTTCTCAGCATCGTGCCGGATCTCTCATCGCCTTATATGTATTTCATCCCCGCCGCGGGCGGCCTCTTGCTCGGCCTTCTCGGGCTGCTGATCAAGCGCTATCGGCCGAAGCCCGTGATCGATCCGATCGAGGCGAATGCGCTGGAGGGCGGGCGCATGTCTCTCACCGACAGCGTCATCCTTTCGAGCCAAACCGTTCTGGGCAACGGATTCGGCGCCTCCGTGGGCATGGAGGCGGGCTATACCCAATGGGGATCGGGGGTCGCCTCGGCGATCGGCCAGAAGCTCGGGCTGAACCGGGCCGATCTGCGGATCCTGGTCGGCTGCGGTGCGGCGGGGGGGATCGCGGCCGCGTTCCACGCACCGCTCGCCGGCGCCTTCTATGCCTTCGAGCTGATCATCGGCGTCTATGCCATTCCCAGCGTCGCGCCGGTGATGGGGGCGGCCTTGTTGGGCTATTTGTGCGCCGGCGCCCTCGGCGCGGTCGGCACGCCGATCGTCATCCCCCATGTGCCGCACATCGGGCCGGCGGACTATCTGCCGTTCATTCTGCTCGGACTGGTCGGGGCGCTGGTGGCGATCGCCATCATGCGGCTGATGACGCTGATCGAGCAGGGGTTCCGTCGCACCGGCATCCCGGCCGCGCTGCGCCCCATGGTGGGCGGGCTGGCGGTCGGCGCGCTGGCGGTGCTCTCGCCCCAGGTGCTTTCGAGCGGCGAGGCCGCGATCCATATCCAGGTCGGGACGACCGTCACCCTCGCGGTGCTCGGCGTGCTCCTCCTGAAGATCTTGGCGGCCGCTTTCTCGCTCGGCTCGGGTTTTCGCGGCGGCCTGTTCTCGGCAGCCCTTTTCATGGGCGTGCTGCTCGGCAAGCTGTTCGCTGCCGCCGCCGCGTTCGTGGCGCCGGCGCTTCATGTCGACCCGGTGATCTCGGGCGTGGTCGGCATGGCGGCCCTCGCGGTCGGCATCGTCGGCGGGCCGGTGACGATGACGTTTCTCGTCCTGGAGGCCACGTCCAATCTCGCGATCACGGGCCTGGTGCTCACCGCGGCCATCATGTCCTCGCTGACCGTGCGCCTTGCTTTCGGCTATTCCTTTTCCACATGGCGGCTGCATCTGCGCGGCGAAAGCATCCGCGGCGCTTTCGATGTCGGCATTCTGCGTGCCTTGACCGTGGGCCGGCTGATGACGCGCGATCCGCCGATATGTCCCGTGGCGGGGCGGGTCGGCGAATTGCGGGCGCGTTTCGCGTCGGCGCCACCGCGCGTGGTGGTGCTGGTGGACGGCGCGGGCGGCTATGCCGGACTGGTGCGCCTGCTCACGCTCCAGGGCGTCGCCGACGATGCCCCCCTGGCCGACCATCTCCTGTGCCGCGACCGGGTGCTGCATCCCGGGATGCGGATCGAGGAGGCGATCCGCCAGTTCGAGGGCGCCGGCACGCCGATTCTCACTGTGGTCGCCGAGGATGGGTCGGGCAGGGTGATCGGCATGCTGGACGAGGCCGAGGCGCTCCACGCTTATGCCCAGGCGCTCGAGGATCAGCGGCGCGGCATCGCCGGGGAGGAGCCGGTGCGGTGAACGGCGCGGCGTCGAAAACCCCGGGACGTCCTCGTGACGTGGCCACAGCCGGCGGGCTCGGAACGCCGATCCTGGTATCTCTCAGGTGAAGAATAAACCTGATCAGCGCGGCGGCAGGCTCTCGATCAGCCCGCTGATGCCGACCCACATGATCTGCATGCCGATGCACAGCAGGATGAAGGCGAACAGGCGCACCAGGATGTTGGTGCCGTTTTGCCCGAGCACCCGCTCGATGTCGCCGGCATAGCGATAGGCGACATAGATCGTCGCCGATACCGCAAAGAGGCCGAGAAGCGCCGCCGCCGCTGCAATCGCCCCCTCGGCATAAGTGCTGTCGTGGATCGAGCCTTGCGCGCCCAGGGCGACCGCGGTGGCGATCGATCCCGGACCGACCGTGAGCGGCATGGTGATGGGATAGAAGCTCTGACCCTCGATCTGGGCGATGTCGATCGTGTGCGCGGCGGCACGTTCCGGATTGGAATTGCCCTGGTGCAGAAGCTGCCAGCCGACAAAGGTCACGACCAGTCCGCCCGCCACCCGCAGGACCGGCAGGCTGATGCCGAAGAAGGTCAAAACGTGGGAGCCGACCAGCATCGAGCCGACCAAGAGAACGAGGCCGTAGATCGCCACCTTGCGGGCCATGGCGGCGCGTGTCTCAGGCGGCACGCCGCGCGTCATCTGATAGAAGATCGGCGCCCCGCCCAGCGGGTTCACGACCGGAAACAGAGCGGCGAACACCGCCAGGAAAATGTTGAAGGCCTGGGTCATTCCACGTCCGGCGCGCCCGTCGTCTCCGCCTGCGGCGATCCGGTGTCGAATCGCTCCCAGCCGTGGGGGGAGAGGCGCTCCTGCGGCAGGAAGCGCCGCTTATAATCCATCTTCCGCGAGCCGTGCACCCAATAGCCGAGATAGACGTAAGGCAGGCCCATCTGGCGTGCGCGGGCGATGTGATCAAGAATCAGGAATGTGCCGAGCGAGCGGCTCGGAATGTTCGGATTGTAGAAGGAATAGACCATCGACAGCCCGTCGGCGAGAATGTCGGTCAGGGCCACTGCGAACAGATCGCCTGTGCCCTTGCCGTTGATCCGGCTGTCGGGGCCGCGGCGGCGATACTCGATCAGCCGGGTCTGGACATGGGTGTCTTCGACCATCATGGCATAATCGAGCACACTCATGTCCGCCATGCCGCCTGAACCGTGGCGGGCCGCGACATAGGCGCGGAACAGAGCATATTGCTCGGATGTCGGGCCGGGCTGGCGCAGCGTGCCGATCAGGTCCTCATTGGCCTGCAACACCCGGCGGAAGCTTCGGTTCTCGCGGAAGTCGTCGGCGCAGATGCGCACCGACACGCAGGCCCGGCAGCCCTCGCACGCGGGACGGTAGGCGATCGACTGGCTGCGGCGGAACCCGCCTTGGGTCAGAACGTCGTTGAGCGAGGTCGCCCGCTCGCCCACCAGATGCGTAAAGACCTTCCGCTCCTCGCGCCCGGGCAGATACGGGCAGGGCGAGGGGGCGGTCAGATAAAACTGCGGCGTGTCGCGCGAATGCTCGGTCACGGCACAAAAACCCCGGCGCCTTCAGGCTCGCGAAGGCAGTCTGCCAGCATCGCTCCCGGCCACGAGTCGGTCAAAGGTTTCCGTCGCGCTCCGGCTCAAAATCGCGCGCGCCGCAGCGCGTCCGCGCGCGGCTCGGCATTGACGATCACGGTGCCGACGGCGAAATCGTGCAGCAGGCGCCGCCGGCTGTTGAACAGTCCGACCAACAGGACGAACGGCGTGAGGACGCTCATCGAGACCCAATAGCCGATGGCATGAACCGCGCCGAGCAACGCATAAGCCGGGGCGCCGTACCAGGTGCGCATTTCGAGATCCATGGCGCGCATGCCGAGGGTTGCGGAGGCCGGCGAGCCGAGGGTTACCGCATTGTACCAGACCGCCCAGATCACGAAGGCCGGGCCGAGCACCGGGAACAGCATCCAGCCGAGGCTCAGCGTCACGATGCCGAACACGAAGATGAACATGGCCAGAAGGACGATCGGTGCGACGATGATGACCGCGTCGATGCAGAAGGCCACCAGCCGGCGCGACAGCACGCCCTCGAAATATTCCGGCTGCGTCACCGGATCGTAGGCGTGGGGGCGGTCGGTGGCCAGGTCGGACAAGCGTCCCTGGTTCGGCGGCGTATACGGCATCTCGATCATCTCCTCGCGCCTATAGGTGGTGGAGGCGTGTGGCAGACGCAAGGCGTGCCGCTACCAGTCGGCGCCGCCTGCGCCGAGCCGCTGCACCGGCAGGCCCTCCGCCTCCAGCGCGCGTTGGATCGCCTCCGCATGCGCCTGATCGCGGGTCTCCACGGTGAGATCGAGCCGCGTGCCCTTCGCCGGTACGTCGAGGAAGGTGCGGCGGTGATGCACTTCCAGAATGTTGGCGCCGAGCTTGCCCAGCAGAGTGGAAATGCGGCCGAGCATGCCCGGTCGATCGAGGATGGTGAGGCGGAACGAGACGATGCGGTGGTCGCGCTCCAACTCGCGCATCATGATCCCGGCAAGCACCCGCGGGTCGATATTGCCGCCGCACAGGACGAGGCCGACCGTGCGGCCCCTGAAACGCTCGGGTTCGGTGAGCAGAGCCGCGAGCCCTGCCGCGCCGGCACCCTCCGCGACCGTCTTCTGAAGCGTGAGGAAGGCGTTGACCGCCCGCTCGAGGGCGCTCTCCTCCACCAGGACGATGTCGTGCACGAGGCGGGCGACGATTTCCGAGGTCAGTCGTCCGACATTGCGCACGGCGATGCCCTCCGCGAGGGTCGGACCACCGGAGGGACGCGTTTCGCCGTCCAGCCGATCGCGCATGGCCGGATAGAGCGCGGCCTCGACACCGACGACTTCTGTGCGGGGCGAGCGGCCCTTCACGGCGACGGCGATGCCGGAGATCAGCCCGCCGCCGCCCACCGGCACGACGATGCTGTCGAAGGCCGGACCGTCTTCGAGCATTTCGAGGCCGATGCTGCCCTGGCCGGCAATCACCTCGACGTCGTCATAGGGATGGACGAAAACCCGCCCTTCGACCTCGGCGATGCGCCGCGCCTCCTGCTCGGCGTCGGCCACCGTGTCGCCGAACAGAACCACCCGCGCGCCATAGGCCTCGGTGGCGAGAACCTTCACCTGGGGGGTCGTCTCCGGCATGACGATGGTGGTGGAGATGCCGAGACGGGTGCCGTGATAGGCCACGGCCTGGGCGTGATTGCCGGCCGACATGGCGATTACGCCGCGCGCCGCATCCTCGGCCGCAAGCCGGGCGAGCTTCGCCACCGCCCCGCGCTCCTTGAAGGAGGCGGTGAGCTGGAAATTCTCGAACTTGACCCAGACCTCCGCGCCGGTCAGCGCCGAGAGCCGGGGCGCCTGCAAAGTCGGCGTGCGCAGAACCGCCGCCGCGACCAGCGGCCGGACCGCCTCGATATCGGCGAGGGTGACGGGAAGGGGGGCCTCGGGACCGTTCATGACCGCGACGCCAGCAGCGTCGCGACGCGCGGGGCGAAATAGGTGAGGATGCCGTCCGCGCCGGCGCGCTTGAAGGCCATCAGGCTCTCCAGCATGATGCGCTCGCCATCGACCCAGCCGGCGCGCGCCGCGCCTTCGATCATCGCGTATTCGCCGGACACTTGGTAGGCATAGGTCGGCAGGCCGAACGTCTCCTTCAGCCGGTAGACGATGTCGAGATACGGCAGGCCGGGCTTCACCATCAGCATGTCGGCGCCCTCCTCGACGTCGAGCGCCGCCTCGCGCAGGGCTTCGAGGCCGTTGGCGGGGTCCATCTGATAGGTTCGCTTGTCGCCGGACAGGGTCTTGGCGGTGCCGATCGCATCGCGGAACGGGCCGTAGAAAGCGGAAGCGTATTTCGCCGCATAGGACATGATCTGCACGTCCTTGAATCCGGCGAGATCGAGTCCGGCGCGGATCGCGCCGACCCGCCCGTCCATCATGTCGGACGGCGCGATGACGTCGGCGCCCGCCTCGGCCTGGACCAGGGCTTGCCGCACCAGGATTTCCACCGTCTCGTCGTTCAGGATCCGGTCGTCGTGCAGCAGGCCGTCATGGCCGTGGCTGGTATAGGGGTCGAGGGCGACGTCGGTGACGAGGCCGAGATTGGGCACCGCGCTGCGGATGGCGCGCAGCGCGCGACAGACCAGATTGGCGTCGTTCAGCGCTTCGCTGCCGGTCGCGTCGCGCAGGTCCGGGTCGGTATAGGGAAACAGCGCCAGGGCGGGAATGCCGAGCGCGGCCGCGCGCTCGGCGGCCCGTACCGCTTCGTCGACGGTGAGGCGCTCGACGCCGGGCATGGAAGCGACCGGCGCGCGCTTGGCCTCGCCCTCCATCAGGAAGATCGGCCAGATCAGGTCGTCGACCGTCAATGTGTTCTCGCGCACCAGCCGGCGCGACCAGTCGCTCTTGCGATTTCGCCGCAGCCGGGTGGCGAGGCCGAGATCGCGGGCGGACGGGAGGGATTCGGCCTCGGGGGCGGATCGCAGGCGGGCGGGGCTGAGGGACATGGCGGCACTCACTGTCACGGCGGCCATTCGGCGCGCGCGGGATCTTCGGACGCAAGGCGGACCGCCGATCTATAGACCCTCCCATGGCCGCGCGCGAGCCTGACGGCGGGCACGGCCGTTGACGCTCGCGCCCGCCCCGTCTAACCCTCGCGCGTCCCGTCCCGCCGGAAGGAGCCCCAGTGACCAGCGAGCCCGAGGTCCTGTTCGCGCGCCGCGGCGAAGCCGGCATCATCACTCTGAACCGGCCGCGGGCGCTCAATGCTTTGACGCACGCCATGGTGCGCGAGATCCATCCCCGCCTGCGCGCCTGGGCGGAGGACCCCGGCATTACGCGCGTCGTCCTGAAAGCGAGCGGCGAACGGGCGTTCTGCGCCGGCGGCGACATCCGGGTTGTGTACGAGCTGGGCCGCGCCGGCCGGCACGACGACGCGATCGCCTTCTGGCACGACGAATATCTCCTGAACGCCTATATCGGCGCCTATCCCAAGCCCTATGTGTCGCTGATCGACGGGATCTGCATGGGCGGCGGGTTCGGCTTGTCCGCGCACGGCACCTATCGAGTCGCGGGCGAGCGCTATCTGTTCGCCATGCCGGAGGTGAATATCGGCCTGTTCCCGGACGTCGGCGGCACCCATGTCCTGCCGCGCATTCCCCGCGCCCGCGGCGTCTATCTCGCCTTGACCGGCGCCCGCATCAAGGCGGCGGACGCCTTCGCCGCCGGTCTCGCGACCCATGCCGTGCCTTCCGACCGGTTCGCGGCGCTGGAGGACGCGCTGTGCGAAGGCGGGATGGTCGCCGCGGTCCTCTCCGGCTTTCACCAGGATCCGGGACCCGCTCCGCTCGACGCGCAGGACGCTTTGATCACCGATGTGTTCGGCCGCACCGACCTCTACGACATCCTGGCCCGGCTCGATGCTCTGGCGGCGCAAGGCGGTGAGGACGGGGCATTCGCCGCCGCTGCGGCAAAGAGCATGCGGGCCGCCTGTCCGACCAGCCTCGCCATCGCCATGGAGCAGATGCGCCGCGGCCCCGGCCTCGATCTGGCGGGCTGCCTCGTCACCGAGTTCCGCATCGTCAACAGGGTGGCGCGCGGGCACGATTTCTACGAAGGCGTGCGGGCGGTGCTGGTCGACAAGGACAATGCCCCCCGCTGGGACCCGGCGCAGATCGACGCGGTCGATGCGGCAACGATCTCAGCGCACTTCGCGCCGCTCGAACACGACCTGCCGCTTTCGGCCGGGGCCGCCGGAGCATGACGCATTACGATCCGATCGATGCGAGCGCCAAGGCAAATCTCGAACGGCTGACGCCCTGGCGGCGGCGCCTGGTCTTTTTCCTGCGTGCCGTGTCGATGCTGCTGATCGCCGAATCGCTGTTCCACTGGGCCATTATCTGTGGCGTCGGGGAGGGGCAGTTCGGCGGCTTCGAGGATCTGCCGGCCATCGTCCAGATCGGCATCATCTGGGCGTCGATCATCGATCCGATCGCGGCGGTGGGGCTCTGGCTGGGGTCCGCGTGGGGGGTCGTGATCTGGCTGCTCGCGACGCTCACGCAGGTGACGCTTGGGCTCTGGGCGCCTGAGGGCACGGCGCGCCTCATCGTCCTGTCGGTCGTCGAGGTGGCGCTGGTGCTCGCTTATGCCGTTCTCTCCATCCGTGCGGCGCGGGAGAGCGACGAGGAGTGAACGGGGGGCCGGAAAGATGGATGTCTGGACGCGCGTCGACAGTTACGTCGCTGAAACCCTGATCGACGCCGATCCGGCCCTGGAGGCGGCGCTTGCTGCCAGCGATGCCGCCGGGCTCCCGCCGATCGCCGTGTCGCCCGCCCAGGGGCGCATGCTCGAACTGTTCGCCCGCATGATCGGCGCCCGCCGCGTCCTGGAAATCGGCACGCTCGCGGGCTATTCGACGCTCTGGCTCGCGCGCGGGCTGCCGGCGGACGGACGGATCGTCACGCTCGAGGCGGAGCCCGCCCATGCGGCGGTGGCGCGGGCCAATTTCGTCCGCGCCGGACTGGCTGAGCGGATCGATCTGCGGATCGGCCCGGCGCTCGACCTTCTGCCAGGGCTCTCGGGCGACGCGCCGTTCGATCTCGTCTTCATCGACGCCGACAAGCCCAGCAATCCGGACTATCTGCGCTGGGCGCTGCGCCTCACGCGACCCGGCAGCGTCATCGTCGCCGACAATGTGGTGCGCGAGGGCGCGGTGGCCGACGCCGCCAGCGCCGACCCGAAAGTTGTCGGTGTACGCCGCTATTTCGAGGGGCTGGCGGCCGATCCGCGGCTCGTGACGACCGTCGTCCAGACGGTGGGATGCAAGGGTTATGACGGCTTCGCCTTGACGCGGGTGGGGACCTGAGCCGCACAGCGGGTCCGGGCGCGGGGAACCGGGGCGGTGGGCGGCGGGTTTCGGAAGCGGGGGATCACAGGAGGCCGACCATGCCTGTCACCCGCGCCCGACTCGCGTTCGCCGCGACGCTTCTCTTCCAGATCCCGCTGCTCGGCCCGGCGGTCTCGATGGCCCTGCTGCCGACGGCGGCGCAGGCACAGACGCGCAGCATGCTGTCCGGCGTCACCTTCGTCGAGACGGCGGGCATTTCCAACCTGTTCGAAATGGAGTCGAGCGCGCTCGCGCTGAAGAAGAGCGAAAATCCTCAGATCCGGGCTTATGCCGAGCGCATGTCGCGCGACCATGCCGAAATCATGAGCCGCTTGAAATCGGCAGCTGCGGAGGCCTACGGCCAGATCCCCATCCCGACCGAACTCGACGCCCGGCACGAGGCGATGATCGAGAAGCTGAATGCGGCCCAGGGAACGGACTTCGACATGCTCTACGTTCAGTTGCAGACCCAGGCGCACCATGCGGCCGTCGGCGTGTACGCGGCCTATGCCACCGACGGCGACCAGTCCGTGCTCAAAAGCTTTGCCGAAAAGACGGTGCCGGTTCTGCGTGAGCATCTGGACGCGATCAAGGCGTTTGAGGTGAAGACTTAGTTGCCTGGTCGATCAGGTTGAAACAATCCGACCGGCGCTGCAGGGCGGTGGTGCGTGACGCAACGCCCATATCTGTCTGCGTGACGACCGTCCATCTCCGAAGACCAAGGTGGTATCCTGTTGGCGCCTAAGGAGGGGCTTCCTGCAGGATTAGGGGCAGGCGGCTCTGATGCGGCTCCCGTCCACGCCACCTATGTCAGCGGATATTGGGATTGGGCACTTCCCCGCGCACTTCCTTGAGCCTGGTGATTTCGGCTCGGATCGGTGCGAACGGCCCGTAGCGATGCTGCTCCAAGGAGAAGCTGTCGGCATAAGGCGGATAGCCCGCATCCACCGGCTTAAGCAGCAGGTTGGGGAAATCGCGATCAATGCCAGCCAACTGGGGCCGAGGTTGCGAAAGTACGAACGCCGCGACATCCCAGGCATCTTCCGGCACGAGCGTCGGAGCGACCCAGGATGTCCCGTTCGGCATGTTGTCATGGACGAAGTTGGCGAGCGTGATGAGCCGTGCGGTGCCAGCTCCGGTGTTGAAGCTGTCTTGGCCCCACAAAGGAGGGACGGCATAGCCCATCTCCGGCAGCGCCACGTTGCGCCTGACACCTGAGCCGTCCGGGCGATGGCAGTCCGCACAGGTGCGGGCATAGATCGCCGCGCCCCGCCCCGGATCCGCCGCACGATCCAGCTCTGGCATTGCGCCCGCGCCGGCCCCGATGATGGTCCCACCCACCGGAATATTGGTCGAGAGGACGCGGAGATAGGCGAGGATCGCCTGCATCGGCCGATCCTGCTCCGCCATCGGCCGTCCGTTCATGCTGCGCATCAGGCATTGATTGACGCGGTCGAAGATGGAGATCGAAGCGTTGGTCCGCGCGCTATAGGCGGGGTAGTCGGCGGACGCCGTGACCAAGGGTAGGGCGAATTTTTTCAGGCCGCCTCGCAGGTGGCAGTTCGTGCAGGCCAGATTGTTGCCGGCATATCGGGCTGCGGGATTGACGGCCGCGGGGCCGATATGCGCGTAGGTCGCCGCGATGATTGTGCGGCCATAGCGCGCGAGCCGGCCATTCTCGTCGTCCGGCAGGGCATCAAACGCCGGGATGTTCCAAACTGCGATATCCTTGACGGGCGACGGCGGCGCGGCACCGGATGGTGCAAAGGCCAGTAGCGTCGAAATTACCACCGCACTGGCGAAGACGACGATTAATTTGAAGCCACAGAAACCGGAACGTGTCATGGTAACAACCGACTATTGCCGCAGCCCGATAATCCTAGAAGCCTGTGCCTGAGGCAATATTGCTTCTAGTGGATTGACCGAAGCGGGGACATTTGATCAGGATTTTGTTCGGCGGTCGCTCGTGCGAGCCGAGCATATGCGCGGCGGATATCGATCGCGCGGGCCGCGGCTCGGCGGCGGCTCCATGCACGAACCTTGGATTGCAGTGCGCCGAAGCGCATGTCGCAGGCTTGTATCGTGCCGATGAGCCGGCTGGCAGCCGCGCTTCATGATCGAGGGCGTGGAAGGAGGCTGCGGGACGAGGCGCGCCCGCCCCCCGCGGCGACGTACGGAACAGAGGGTTCCAATCTTTGCAGGCCACCAAATCGGGTTGAGGGGTCTCGCGGCTAATTGCTGTTGGCGGCGATGCTGGCGAGCAGGCAGCGGGCGACCTCCTTGGTGACGCGGCGTTTATACTTGGCGTGGACCAATTGTCCATTGTGGTAAATGTCGTGTTCGACATAGACCATCTTGCCGTCCCACCTCAGGATATTGTCGCTCTCCGAAGTCTCGATCACGCCGAGGCCTTCGATGATCTGCCCTTCCAGCGGGTGCTTCAGCATTCGTTCCTCCCGGGGCCAGTGCGCCCCGCCTGTGTTTAGCCGGCTGCGCCGCGAACGGCCCGGGTCCGGGCCAGCCACAATATCGCAGTCTTTTTCCGCGACAAGCCGCGCCCCTCAGCCGTCGTTCGAAGCATTGAGCTGATCGGCGCGAAGCCCTTCCGGTGGCGGGCGAAGGCGCACGCCAGGCGCGCCGCCATCGATGAAGTCGACGCCAGCGGCCTCCAGGGTCTGACGCAGCGTTTCGATCAGGATGTCGTCGGGCGGGGCGCGGTCGAGCCCTGCGAGGATCGCATCCTCGACGCCGGCGCGGGCCGAAAGCTCCGACCGGGTCAGACCGAGAAGGGCGCATGCGGCAGCGATCTGCCGAACGGACACCGGGGGGAATTGCATCGCGCACCTCGCCAATCCAAGCGAGCCTGACACGGCCGCGTCCGCCGGTAAAGCGCCCCGGTGCGAAGGCGTGGCGCGGGCAAAGCTGGTATAAAGGAGGGAATCGGGCGAACCGAAAGGCAGAGGCATGGGGGTCCGCCGACCGGCTGTATTCCTGGACCGCGACGGCGTTCTCAACCAGGATTTCGGCTATATCGGCACGGCTGCGCGCTTCGTCTGGATCGACGGCGCCCGCGCCGCGGTGCGGCGCATCAATGCGGCCGGCTATTTCGCGTTCATCGTCACCAATCAGTCCGGCATCGGGCGCGGTCTCTATAGCGAGGATGATTACCGCGCCGTGATGGCCGTTCTCATGCGCGACCTTGCGCAGGCAGGGGCGCGGATCGACGATGTGCGTTATTGCCCCCATCATCCCGAGGCGCGTGTCGCGGCGTATCGCGAGGCGTGCGACTGGCGCAAGCCGGGGCCAGGCATGATCCTCGACCTCATGCGCCACTGGCCGGTCGAGCCGGAGCGGAGCTTCCTCGTCGGCGACAAGGACACGGACATGGCGGCGGCGGCCGCCGCCGGCATTCCCGGCCACCTCTTCCCCGGCGGCGATCTCGACGCCTTCCTCGCGCCGCTTCTGACACCCTTGGAGCCGGATCATGACCAAAGCCGCGGCCGCGATCCCCGCTGAGCCGGCCTACGGGGCGGCACGCGCGGCGTTGCTCGCCTGGCTGCGCGATACGGCGCTGCCGCTCTGGGCGGACCGCGGGATCGACCGGGCCGCCGGCGGCTTCTACGAGGGGCTGACGCCGGACGGACGGCCCACCGACGACCCGCGCCGTGCGCGTGTCGTCGCGCGCCAGATCTATGTCTTCTCGGTCGCCCGCCATCTCGGCTGGGACGGGCCGGCGGACGACATCGTGCGCCACGGACTCGCCGCGCTGGCGCGCCATCTGACGCCGGACGGACGGCTCATCCCGACGCTCGGCACAAAGGGCGAGACGGTGCGCGATGTGTTCGACCTCTACGACCATGCCTTCGTCCTGTTCGCACTTGCGGCGGCGGCCCGCGCCGGGCTGGCGGACGAAGCCCCCGCGCGGGCCTTGCTGGCGCGCATGGTCCGCACCCATGCGCACCCGGTCGCCGGCTTCCACGAAGGAGAGGGCGCGCCCCTCAAGGCCAATCCCCACATGCACCTGTTCGAGGCCTGCCTGGAATGGGAGGCGCTCTCCGCCGACCAAGCGTGGTCCGCGCTGGCCGACGCCATCGCCGAATTGTGCCTGTCCCGCCTGATCCATCCCGAGACCGGCGCCGTGCACGAATATTTCGACGCGACCTGGCAGAGGCTGACAGACCGCGCGGGCAGCGTGGTGGAGCCGGGCCATCAGTTCGAATGGGCCTGGCTGCTGATGCGCTGGGGCGCTGCGCGGGGGCGTCCGGATGCGCTGATCGCCGCGCGCCGGCTGGTGGCGCTCGCCGAACGGCACGGTGTCAAAGCGGGGTTCGCCATGTGCGAACTGAATGCCGACCTCACGCTGCGGGATGGCCGGGCTCGGCTGTGGCCGCAGACCGAGCGCATCAAGGCGCAGGTGGTGCTTGTGGCGGATGCCGCAGGGCCGGACGCGCGGGGCATGGCGCTGGCGCGCGCGACCGAGGCGGTGCAGGCGCTGATGCGTTTCTTCGACCATCCGGTGCCGGGAGGATGGTGGGAATATCTCTCCTTGGCGGGCGAGCCGGAGCAGGCGCCGAGCCGCGCCTCGAGCCTCTATCACATCGTCTGCGCCGCCGCCGTCCTCGCCGCCGCCTCGGCTTGACGCGGGGCGCGGCGCCATGGTCTCTCCGATGCGCCGCCGCCGACCCGCCCGGGGCGATCCGCCGGCGGGCGCCGTCGAGGTAGGTCGAAGGCGCCGGGACAAAAGACGGGTCTGATCCCCGAGGAGGTTCGGCGTCATGCAGCTTTATCTGTCCACCCGGTCGCCCAATCCGCGCCGCGTCCAGTTCTTCCTCGCGGAAAAGGGCATCACGGTTCCGACCGTCTTCGTCGACCTCGCCAAGATGGAGCATCTGGACGGCGACTTCCTGCGGCTCAATCCGCGCAAGAAGGTCCCGGTCCTGGTGCTCGACGACGGCACCGCGATCGCCGAGAGCATCGCCATCTGCCGCTATTTCGAGGCCGCGCAGCCCACGCCCAATTTGTTCGGTGCGACGCCGGCCGAGCAGGGGCTGGTCGAGATGTGGATGCGGCAGGCCGAGATCGAACTGATGCTGCCGGTGCAGTTCGCCTTCCGCCACCTCCATCCCGCCCTCGCCGAGCGCGAGGTGCCGCAGGTCAAGGAATGGGGCGAGGCGAACAAGCCGAAAGTGCTCGACTTTCTCGCTTATATGGATGCGCGGCTGAGCGGGAGCGCGTTCCTCGCCCTGGATCGCTTCACCATCGCCGACATCGTGGCCATCGTTGCGGTCGATTTCATGCGGGCCGCCCGCATCGCGGTGCCGGAAACGCTCACCCATGTCGCGCGCTGGCGGGCCGAGGTGTCGGCGCGTCCGGCGGCGGCGGCCGGGGTGTAGGATGCGCCTGACCGTCATCGGGTGCGGCGATGCCTTCGGCTCCGGCGGGCGGGGCAATAGCTGCTTCCATCTGGCGGCGGACCGCCTCTCAGTGGCGCTCGATTTCGGCGCCTCGGCCCTGGTGGACGCCAAAAGGCGCGGCGTCGACCCCGCTGGCCTCGACGCGGTGATCCTCAGCCATCTCCACGGGGACCATTTCGGAGGTCTGCCGTTCCTGCTGCTGGATGGCCAATATGGCGCCAGGCGCATCAAGCCTCTGACGATCGTCGGTCCGCCGGGCACCGCCGCCCGGCTCGCGGACCTTTGCGAGGCGATGTTTCCCGGCATGACCGGGACGACGTGGCGCTACGCCCACGAGGTGCGCGAAGTGGCGCCCGGCTCGGCCGTGACGCTCGGCGGTCTCGTCGTGGGCTCGGCGGAAGTGGTGCACAAATCCGGTGCGCCCTCGACTGCGCTGCGGATCGCGGGGGAGGGGCGCATCATCGCCTTTTCCGGTGATACGGAATGGACCGAGGCGCTCCTGCCCATCGCCGCCGGTGCCGACCTCTTCATCTGCGAATGCTACCGGTTCGATGGCGCGCCGACCGGTCACATGGCCTATGAGACGCTGGCCGCGCGCGATGCCGAGCTCGGTGCGAAACGCATCCTGCTCACCCATATGAGTGCGGCGATGTGGGCGCGCCGGGCGGAGGTGGACGGCGCGCGCTTCCAGGTGGCGGAGGACGGCCTGACGATCGATGTCTGACACAGCCCGTTCAGGGGCGGAGGAGCTGGACGCCTTGGTGGCGCGGATCCGCGCCTGCCGGGTGTGCCGCGACGCACCGCTGCGGGTGCCCCTGCCGCACGCCCCGCGCCCCGTGCTTCGCGTGTCCGCAACCGCGCGCATTCTGATTGCAAGCCAGGCGCCGGGCACCAAGGTCCATCTGTCGGGCCTGCCCTTCACCGACGCCTCGGGCGACCGGCTGCGGCGCTGGATGGGGGTCGATGCCGCGACCTTCTACGATGCGCGCCGCATCGCCATCGCCCCCATGGGATTCTGCTTTCCAGGACAGGATGCGAAAGGCGGCGACCTGCCGCCGCGCCGGGAATGCGCGGCGCACTGGCACGACACGCTGTTCGCGACCCTGCCGGATTTCGACCTCGTTCTGGCGATCGGCCGCCCGGCGCAGGCCTATCATCTGCGCCGCCTCGCGCTCGGGCACCTGATCCGCCCAGGGCTGACCGAGACGGTGGCCGGCTGGCGCGCGGTGCGCGCCTCGCGCAACGATACGCGGGTCTATGCCCTGCCGCATCCGTCCTGGCGCAACACCGGCTGGCTGAAGCGCAATCCCTGGTTCGAGGCCGAGCTGCTGCCGGAGTTGCAGGCCGACATCGCCGCCAGCCTCGACCGCGCGCGGCACCTGTGCGAAGGAGAGACGACAGACGATCGGGAGGCGGCGACATGGCCGAAGTGACGGAAGACGGCGTGCGGCAAGCGCTCGCCAAAGTGCGCACGCCCGAGGGCGCCCCGCTCTCCGCTTCGCCGGCGCTGTCCGGCATCGTCGTCGCCAGCGGCAAGGTCTATCTCTCGATCAATGTCGATGCCACGCAGGTGCGGGCCTGGGAAAGCGTACGGATCGCCGCCGAGGAGACGGTGCGGGCGCTGCCGGGCGTCGGCTCGGCGCTCGTCGCGCTCACGGCCGAGCGCAAGAGCGGCGCCCGCCCGGCCGGTCCGCCCACTGCGCCGAGCCCCAGCGGCGGGAAGGCGATCGAAGTGCCCGGCGTGGCCGCCATCATCGCGGTCGCGTCGGGGAAAGGCGGGGTCGGCAAGTCGACCCTCGCGATCAATCTCGCGCTCGGCCTGCGCGATCTCGGCCTCAAGGTCGGCCTGCTCGATGCCGACATTTACGGCCCCTCGGTGCCGCGCCTGTCCGGCGTCCATGCCAAGCCCGAGGTGATCGAGGGCCGCACGATGATGCCGCTCGACAATTTCGGCCTTCAGCTGATGTCGATCGGCTTCATGGTCGAGGAGGACACGCCGATGATCTGGCGTGGTCCCATGGTCATGTCGGCGCTCTCGCAGATGCTGCGCGAGGTCAAATGGGGACCGCTCGACGTGCTGGTGGTGGACATGCCGCCGGGCACGGGCGATGCCCAGCTCACCATGGCCCAGCAGGTCAATCTCGCCGGGGCGGTGATCGTCTCGACGCCGCAGGACCTCGCTTTGATCGATGCCCGGCGCGGCATCGCCATGTTCCAGAAGGTGAATGTGCCGATCCTCGGCGTGGTCGAGAACATGTCCTATTTCCTGTGCCCGCATTGCGGCGAGCGTTCGGACATTTTCGGCCATGGCGGGGCGCGCCACGAGGCGGAGAAGCTCGGCGTGCCGTTCCTCGGCGAGGTTCCGCTGCACATGCGGATCCGCGAAATGTCGGATGCCGGACTGCCCATCCTCGTCTCCGATCCGGACAGCCCGCAGGCTGCGACCTATCGGGAGATCGCGCGCGGCGTCCAGGCCGCGATGCAGCGCGTGGGATCGACCGCCCGCAAGGCGCCGCGCATCGTGATCGAGTGAGGTTGCGGGCCGCGGCGCATTCGCCTTTCGGATAAGGCGCTGCCGCTTCCCTCGGCGCCGACCTCGCTCTAGAAGGATCCGGGGGTGAACGTTCACCGCGCGTTCCACAAGATGAATTTGAGGGAGCAGCCCATGAAACGTCGTGAATTCCTGACCGCAGCCGGTGCCGGCGTCGCCGCCACGACGGCGGTCGCCATGCCGGCCATCGCGCAGTCCATGCCCGAGCTGAAGTGGCGCTGCACGTCGTCCTTCCCGAAGTCGCTCGACACCATCTACGGCGCGGCCGAGCTGATGGCGAAGACGGTCTCCGAGGCGACCGACGGCAAGTTCCAGATCCAGGTGTTCGCTGCCGGCGAAATCGTGCCCGGCCTGCAGGCCCTCGACGCCACGCAGAACAACACCGTCGAGATGTGCCACACGGCGTCTTATTATTACGTGGGCAAGGATCCGACCTTCGCGTTCGGCTCGGCCTTTCCGTTCGGCCTCAATGCGCGCCAGATCAACGCCTGGTTCTATCATGGCGGCGGTCTGACCCTGCTGAACGAGTTCTATAAGAAGTACAACGTCTACATGCTGCCTGGCGGCAATACGGGCGGTCAGATGGGCGGCTGGTTCCGCAAGGAGATCAAGACCGTTCAGGACCTGCAGGGCCTGAAGATGCGGATCGCCGGCATCGCCGGACAGATCATGTCCAAGCTCGGCGTCGTGCCCCAGCAGCTCGCCGGTGGCGACATCTATCCGGCGCTCGAGAAGGGCACGATCGACGCGGCGGAATGGGTCGGTCCCTATGACGACGAGAAGCTCGGTCTGCAGAAGGTCGCGCCCTATTATTATTATCCCGGCTGGTGGGAAGGCTGCGCTTCGCTGACCTTCTTCTACAACCAGGCGAAGTGGAACGAGCTGCCGAAGAGCTATCAGGCGATCCTGACCAGCGCGGCAGCCCAGGCGAACGGCGACATGCTCGCCAATTACGATTCCAAGAACCCGGCTGCGATCCAGCGGCTGGTGAAGGCCGGCACGCAGCTCCGCCGCTATCCCAACGAGGTCATGGACGCCGCCTACAAGGTCGCCCAGGACCTCTACGAGGAGATCGGCGCCAAGAACCCGGACTTCAAGAAGGTTCACGAGGCCGCGCGGGCGTTCCGCAACGAGGAATATCTGTGGTGGCAGATCGTCGAATATACCTATGACGATTACATGGTCCGCGCCCGCACCCGCGGCTGAGCGGATTTCCAAAGCCTCCTGAAGGGAGCGGCCCGGAGCTTCGGCTCCGGGCCTTTTTTGTGCGCGGCGCGGCTTTCCGGCGCCGGCGTGCTTGTCGCGGGGGACGGCGGGGCTATAAGGCGCCATGCCCGTCGATTCCCGCTTCGACCTCGCCGACGGCCACGCTCGCGGACCCGCACCCGCCGGCGCGCTGCGCGATCCCGCCGAAATCCTGCGCCATGTCTTCGGCTATGAGGCGTTCCGCGGCCGCCAGGGCGAGGTGGTCGCCCACGTCACGGGCGGCGGCGACGCGCTGGTCCTGATGCCGACCGGCGGCGGCAAATCGCTCTGCTATCAGGTGCCGGCGCTGGCGCGGGCGGGCACAGGCATCGTGGTCTCGCCGCTGATCGCCCTGATGCACGACCAGGTGCAGGCGCTGCGGCAGCTCGGGGTGCGGGCGGCGGCCCTCAATTCCACGCTGTCCCCGGGCGAGGCGCGCCAGGTCGAGCGCGCGCTCGCCATGGGCGAACTCGATCTCCTTTATGTCGCGCCCGAGCGGCTTCTCACCGAAGCGTTCCTCACTTTGCTGCAGGGCGCGCACATTGCTCTGTTCGCGATCGACGAGGCGCATTGCGTCTCGCAATGGGGCCACGATTTCCGCCCGGAATATCGCCAGCTCACCGTGTTGCACGAGCGCTTTCCCGCCGTGCCGCGAGTGGCGCTCACCGCCACCGCCGACGGGCCGACGCGGCGCGAGATCGTCGAGCGGCTGGGGCTGGAGGAGGGGAAGGTCTTTCTCGCCTCTTTCGACCGGCCCAACATTCGGTATCGCATCGCGCCGAAGATCCAGCCGCGCCAGCAATTGCGCACCTTCCTCGATGCCCATCCGGGGGAGGCGGGGATCATCTACTGCATGAGCCGCGCCAAGGTGGAGGCGACGGCGGAAATGCTGGCGACCGAGGGGCGGACCGCGCTGCCTTATCATGCCGGTCTCGACCCGCAGGTGCGGGCCCGGAACCAGGAGCGCTTCCTGAAGGAGGAGGGCGTCCTGATGGTGGCGACCATCGCCTTCGGCATGGGGATCGACAAGCCCGACGTGCGCTTTGTGGTGCATCTCGATCTGCCGAAGAGCATCGAGAGCTATTATCAGGAGACCGGCCGCGCCGGCCGCGATGGACTGCCCTCGGAAACCCTCCTGCTCTACGGCATGGAGGACGTGGCGAAGCTGATCCAGTTCGTCGAGGCCTCGGACGCGCCGGACGCCCGCAAGCGGGTGGAGCGCAGCAAGCTCGATGCCCTGATCGGCCTGTGCGAGACGGCGAGCTGCCGGCGCACCGTGATGCTGTCTTATTTTGACGAGGGGCCGAGCCCGCCGTGCGGCAATTGCGACACCTGCCTCGAGCCGGTGCGCACCTATGACGGCACGGAGCGGGTCCAGAAGCTGCTGTCCTGTGTCTACCGGACCGGCGAAAAGTTCGGCGCCGGCCATATCGTGGACGTGCTGCTCGGGACGGCGACCGAGAAGGTCACGCGGTTCGGCCACGACAAAGTGTCCACCTTCGGCATCGGCAAGGACGTGCCGCGCGAGGAGTGGCGGGCGATCGTCCGGCAGATGGTCTCGCTCGGCCTGCTCAGCCTCGACGTCGAGGGACATGGCGGGCTCAGCCTCGCCGCCGCTTGCCGACCGGTGCTTCGCGGCGAGCGGCGGGTCGAGCTGAAGGCGGAAACCCGCGCCCGGGCGGCCAAGGTCGCGGGCGGCGGGCGCCCGCCCAAGGCCGTGCTCGAGGATCCCCACGACGAGGCGCTCTATCAGAAGCTCCGCGCACTTCGCCTCGATCTCGCGCGCGCCCAGAGCGTGCCGCCTTACGTGATCTTCCACGACGCCACCTTGATGGAGATGGCGCGGCTGCGGCCGCGCTCGCTCGCCGCCCTCGGCGACGTGTCCGGTGTCGGGGAGGCCAAGCTGGAGCGTTACGGTCCGCAGTTCTTGGCGGTGGTGCGGGAGGGGTAGGGCCACCCCTTCGCATTTGCCTCGCAATTCGCCCGCTTGCTATAGGCGGGGGCAGGGTGCCTGCGGGCGCCGGGTCAAGGAGCCAGTCATGTCGGTCGATCTAGGGACGGTGCGGCGCGTCGCGCATCTCGCGCGCATCGCGGTGCGGGAAGAGGAGCTGCCGGCCCTGGCCGGAGAGCTGAACGCGATCCTCGCCTTCGTCGAGCAGCTCTCGGCGATCGACGTGTCCGAGATCGAGCCGATGACCAGCATCGTCCCCCTGGCCTTGCCGATGCGCGAGGACGTGGTGAGCGACGGCCATTATCCCGACCGCATCCTCGCCAACGCGCCCGAGGCCGAGGGCGGGTTCTTCACCGTGCCGAAGGTGGTGGAATGACCGCGCTCAATCAACTCACCCTCACCCAGGCGCGCGAAGGGCTCGCATTGGGCGAATTCACCGCGGTCGAACTGACCGAAGCCTATCTGGCGGCCATGGAGGCGGCGCGGAACCTGAACGCCTTCACCGTGGCGACCGCCGACAAGGCCCGCGCCATGGCGGAGCGGGCGGATGCGCGCATTGCCGCGGGGGAGGCCGGTCCGCTGGAGGGTCTGCCGCTCGGCGTGAAGGACATGTTCGCGACCGAAGGCGTCCCGACCACCGCGTGCTCGAAAATTCTGGACGGCTTCGTGCCGCCCTACGAATCGACGGTGACGGACCAGCTGTGGCGTGACGGGGCGGTGCTGCTCGGCAAGCTCAACAATGACGAATTCGCCATGGGCTCGTCGAACGAGACCTCGGCCTTCGGCCCGGTGGTCTCACCCTGGCGGCGCGAGGGCGATGAAACACCGCTGGTGCCTGGCGGCTCCTCCGGCGGTTCGGCGGCTGCCGTCGCCGGCTTCCTCTGCGCCGGCGCCACCGGCACGGACACTGGCGGCTCGATCCGCCAGCCCGCGGCCTTCACCGGCACGGTTGGCATCAAGCCGACCTATGGCCGCTGCTCGCGCTGGGGCATCATCGCCTACGCCTCCTCGCTCGATCAGGCCGGCGCGTTCGCGCGCACCGTCAACGACGCGGCGATCCTGCTGCGCTCGATGGCGGGTCACGATCCGAAGGATTCCACCAGCGTCCAGCTCCAGGTCCCGGATTACGAGGATGCGGTCGGCGCCTCGGTGCGCGGAAAGCGGATCGGCATTCCGCGGGAATACCGCGTGGACGGCATGTCGCAGGAGATCTGCGAATTGTGGGACCAGGGCGCGCAGATGCTGCGCGACGCCGGTGCGGACGTGGTCGACATCACGCTGCCCCACACCCGCTATGCGCTCCCGGCCTATTACATCGTCGCTCCGGCGGAGGCCTCGTCCAACCTCGCCCGTTATGACGGGGTGCGTTACGGTGCGCGGGTCCCGGGTCGCGACGTGATCGACATGTATGAGCGCACCCGCGCGGCCGGCTTCGGCGCCGAAGTGAAGCGGCGCATCATGATCGGCACCTACGTGCTCTCGGCGGGCTATTACGACGCTTATTATCTGAAGGCGCAGCGGGTGCGCACGCTGATCAAGCGCGACTTCGACGACGTGTTCGCGGCGGGGGTCGATGCGATCCTCACCCCGACCACGCCCTCGCCAGCCTTCGCCATCGGCGAGAAAACCAGCGCCGATCCGGTCGAGATGTATCTCAACGACGTCTTCACCGTGACCGTGAACCTCGCCGGCCTGCCGGCAATCTCGGTACCCGCCGGCTTCTCGGCCGACGGACTGCCGCTCGGCCTGCAGCTGATCGGGCGGCCGTTCGAGGAGGAGACGCTGTTCTCGCTCGCCCAGGCGATCGAGGAGGCCGCCGGCCGCTTCCCGGTCGAGGATCTCTGGTGGCGCCGATGAGCGCGGTCGATCCGGCGCTGGCCGCCGCCCGCGTCGAGATCGACGCGATCGACGACCGGATCGTCGATCATTTGGTGGAGCGGGTCGCGGTGGTACGGCGGGTGGTGGGGATCAAGCAGGCGGCGGGCATTCCGGCGCTGCTTCCCGACCGTGTCGAAGAGGTGGTCGCCCGGGTCTGCGACCGCGCTTGCGCGAAGGGAATCCCGCCGGACCTCGCCGAAGAGGTCTGGCGCACCATCATCGCCTGGACCGTGCGCTTCGAGGAGAGCCAGCTCGACGCTAAGGAGTGAGCCGGCCGCCGAAGCGGCGGCGCTTCAGTGGCTGTGTCCGCCCTGTCGCGGCGGGGGCGTCCAGACCGGATAGGTGTCGATGTCCTGCTGCGTCCACCTTTTGCCGGCGAGACGCGAGAGGATCTTCTGCGGGCCGGGATGGCCCGGCTGGCAATGGCGCTGGGCGTAGCGGAACATCGAGATCATCGGGCCGAGTTCTTCGGATCTCACGGGAATGTCCGCGACGCCTCTGTTGCGTGACGCATATTTATCGAAGGTGCGACGCTCGTCGATGACCGCGCTGTAAAACGCCTTCCGCTCCTTCTGCTCGTCCGTGAGCTTCTGCTCGGCGGGCTCGACCGGGATATGGGCGGCGGTGAGGACCCATTTGATCGTATCCGTCGCCACTGTCAGGTGACTTCGGGTTCGCTGCATCAGATGGGCCATGCGCTCGATATAGGTGAAGACATAGATCACGTCATCCAGGCTGAGTTGGCCCTGCATCGCGTAACTCCGGTGATTATGCGTTCGTCGCGATCATCGACATTGCATTCGAATGAATAGAATGAGTAAAATATCCGACGAGACATGTTGAGCGGAAGAAAAAACGGGATATATCGCCCCTCAAGCTATCACAGGTCCTTCGGCGAAGGGGAGCGCAATGGTACCGATCCAGAACAGTGTCGGTCGAGGGACATTGTTCAGCGCGGATTGGGAAAGAGCGTCGCCGAAGAAATCCAATATCCTCCGCGGTGCCTGCCGAGGGGGCGTCAGGTTCAGGGCGGGCTGATCGCGGCGGCGGCGGTCGTGCAGGCGGGGATGGAAGCGATCCGGACGGATGCCGGTGCGCG
The DNA here is from genome assembly GCF_004346185.1 of Aquabacter spiritensis. GTDB lineage: Bacteria > Pseudomonadota > Alphaproteobacteria > Rhizobiales > Xanthobacteraceae > Aquabacter > Aquabacter spiritensis. Next base: position 71,721 of record NZ_SMAI01000013.1, read on the forward strand.
TCCGGATCGGATTATCCCACGCGCTGGCGGAGAATGCGGCGCATGATGGACCGGCGGTATTTGCGGATCTCCCGGGCCAGCGCGACGTGGAACGGCGCCGTCGCGCGGGCCATGTCGTAGCGCAGCGTTTCGACCTCCCGCGCCTGGGCGCGCGCCGTCTCGATGAGAGTGTCCACGCTGTCGAGAATGCGGCGATAGGGGAAGGTTGCGGCGAGGTCGCCATGACGGACCACGCCACGCCGGTTGACGAAGGGCTGGGTTCGCAGCGCCCCGGCCGCATAGGGCAAATAGGCGTGAAGAAGGCGCTCCGGATCCTGAAGCGCAAGGCCGGGCTCGTCGATGAGCGCCCGCGCGCCTTCGATGAGATGGGCCGAGGCGTTGGTCTGATAATCGGGCCGGGCGCGCCAGCGCATATAGCTGATCAAGCACTTGGCCGTGAGCTGGGCGGTCGAACGGATCGGGAAATGGGCGAGATCGACGCTGGCCAGGAGCCGCTTCGGCATCTCGACATGCCAGTGGCTGACCTCATGGTTGCCGTCGCTCACGAGGGCCTCGGAATGACCCGCAATGGCGCCGGGAATGATCACCTTGTTGCCGATGCGGTCGAGGTCGAGAACGCGGGTGCAGGCGAGAGGGTCGGCGGGCGGTGCGGCGAGGTCCGGCACGTAATTGGTGAGGCTGAAGGCACCGATATGCGGCGCCGGCAGGGCGGCAAGCTCGGCCTCGAGCCGCGCACGGTCGGGCGCATCGATGAATTCATCGGCATCGATCGGCAGAATGAAGTCCCAAGCCTCCTGCCGCATGGCGTGCCGCATCAGGCGCGTGGTGCGCTGGCCCTGGCTGAAGCTCGCATGCTGTCCGTCCGCGACCAGCTCCACCGGCAGGCCTTCCGCCTGCAGCAAGGCGAGAATGCGTGGCGTCGCATCGCTCGACCCGTCGTCGATCACGTACATCCGATCGAGAAAGGTGAGGTTGTGGCGCACGAAGGCCTCGATGATGTCCGCTTCGTCGCGTGCCATCGTGAGGGAGGCCAGGCGCATGGGGTTTTCTCCAGAGGTTGGGCGCGTCGCGCGCCCGGCCCTTTAGCATGCCCGCGGCACGCGCCGAAACGGCCGGTTGCCAGAGGCCGCCGTGCCGGAGTAGGGACACGGGTCGATTGCGCCGTCCGCCGCGGAGGCCGAAGGTTTCCGACCCGGCGGATCGCATTCCAGGGATGACGACGCGATGAATGCACACGCCCGCCCCGCCGACGCCCGCAAGCTGATCAAGGGGGCCACCGGCGACTGGGAAGTGGTGATCGGGATGGAGATCCATGCCCAGGTCTCCACCCAAGCCAAGCTGTTCTCCGGGGCCTCGACCGCCTTCGGCGGCCCGCCGAACGACCACGTGTCGCTGGTGGATGCGGCCATGCCGGGCATGCTGCCGGTGATCAACGGCGCGTGTGTCGCCCAGGCGGTGCGCACCGGGCTCGGGCTGAAGGCGCAGATCAACCTGCGTTCGGTGTTCGACCGCAAGAACTACTTCTATCCCGATCTGCCGCAGGGTTATCAGATCAGCCAGTATAAGAGCCCGATCGTCGGCGAGGGCGAAGTCGTGGTGGACCTGCCGGACGGCGAGAGCATCCTGGTCGGCATCGAGCGGCTGCATCTCGAACAGGATGCCGGCAAGTCAATCCACGACCTCTCGCCCTCGCGCAGCTTTGTCGACCTGAACCGCTCCGGGGTCGCGCTGATGGAGATCGTTTCGCGGCCCGATCTGCGCTCCGCCGAGGAGGCCCGCGCCTATGTGACCAAGCTGCGCTCGATCCTGCGCTATCTCGGCACCTGCGACGGCGACATGGAGAAGGGAAATCTGCGCGCCGACGTGAACGTCTCGGTGCGCCGTCCGGGCGCGCCGCTCGGCACGCGCTGCGAGATCAAGAACGTCAATTCGATCCGCTTCATCGGTCAGGCCGTGGAGGCCGAGGCGCGGCGCCAGATCGACATCATCGAGGATGGCGGGGTGATCGTTCAGGAGACCCGGCTGTTCGATCCCGGCCGCGGCGAGACCCGCTCGATGCGCTCGAAGGAAGAGGCGCACGATTATCGCTATTTCCCCGACCCCGATCTTCTGCCGCTGGTGATCGAACCGGGCTTCGTCTCCGACCTGGAGCGTGCGCTGCCGGAACTGCCCGACGCGAAGAAGGCACGCTTCATCGCGGAATACGGACTGACGCCCTACGACGCGGCGATCCTGGTCGCCGAGAAAGAGACGGCGGATTATTTCGAGGCCGCGGCCACGTCCGGCGGCACGCCGCGCAACGCCAAGCTGGTCGCCAATTGGATCATGGGCGACGTTGCGGCCTATGCCAACACGACGGGCGTGTCGATTTCCCGCACGCCGGTCTCGGCAGAACAGGTGGCGGGCTTGGTCGATCTGATCTCGGACGGGACGATCTCCGGCAAGATCGCCAAGGATGTGCTGATCATCATCCTGGAGGAGAAATATGCCGGCGCGCCGCGCGCTCTTGTCGAGGCGCGCGGGCTGAAGCAGGTGACGGACACCGGCGCGATCGAGAAGGTGGTGGACGACATTATCGCCGCCAATCCCGACAAGGTGGCCCAACTCCAGGCCAAGCCGACCATGCTCGGCTGGTTCGTCGGCCAGGCCATGAAGGCCTCCGGCGGCAAGGCCAATCCGCAGGCGGTCAACGACATCCTGAAGATCAAGCTCGGCCTGTAACGCCCTGCGCCGCCGGAGCGGGAGGCAAAGAGGGCGACGCCCAGCGGCGCCACCCTCGGCCGTCTGGTCAGGCGGAGCCTGACCAGTTCCGGCGAAGCCTCAGATCACCGCAAAGGCGTCGCGGCCCTCATAGAGGCCGTGGGTGAGATAATGCTGCAGGGGGTTCGCCCCTGAGGCGGCGACGTCGGGATTGGCGTCGAGATAGGCCGAGCTGTCGAAGGCGGCCGAGGGATCGCGCCCCTCATTCGCGCCGTAGGTCAGATAATGGGCGAGCGGGTCGATCCCGGCCGCGGCGACGTCCTCATTGGCGTCGAGATAGAAGCTGGTGTCGAACAGGGCGTTGGGATCACGCCCTTCCTTCCAGCCGTAGGTCAGGAAGTGCTGGAGCGGGTCGGAGCCGCTCATCCCCACATCGGCATTGGCCAGGAGATAGAATTCCGCATCGAAGCCGCCGATGACCGCATTGCCGTTCGCGGCATTGGTCGCCCGGCCCTCGTCGCGGCCATATTCCTCGAAATGGGCGAGGGGGTTGCCGCCGCTCGCCGCGACATCCGGATTTTGCACGAGATAGAAGCGGGTATCGAAGCCGGTGGAGGGGTCGCGGCCCTCGGTCCAGCCGGTGCTGGCATAATGCTCCAGCGGGTTGATACCGGCCGCCTTCACGTCCGCATTGGCCGAGAGATAGCCGTCCGTGCTGAAAGCGGCGTTCGGATCACGCCCTTCCTTCCAGCCGAACAGGGCGTAATGGGTCTCGGCGTCCATGCCGGCGTCCCAGACGTCCTTATTGGCGGCGTAGTAGAACAGGTCGTTGACCAGCGCGTTTTCGTCCTTCAGGTCGATGCGCCCGTCCGCGAACTGGAGATGCTCGATTCCGCGGATCTGGTCCATGCCTTCGGCGGAGGTGAGGATCACGGCGCCGTCCGCAAACGTCGCCGTAACGCTGTTGAAGTCGACGTCGAAGATCGCCGTATCGTCGCCCTCGCCGCCGTCGAGCAGGTCGTCGCCCATGCCGCCGTTCAGGAAGTCGTTTCCGGCCATGCCGAGGAGCGCGTCGTTGCCGACGGTGCCTTCGAGCATATCGGTTCCGGCGAGGCCTTCCACGGCGGGCGAGGACAGAACCGTGTCGGTGCGCACATTCACGTTCTGGATGCGGGTGTCGAGGGTCTGCGGCGTGTCGGCTTCGTCGAAGGCGGTCGCCGGCGTGCCGTGCTCGGCCTGCATATAGACGCCGAAGGCGTCGATTTCGCCGAGCGAGAGGCCGATCAGGTCGCCCACCCCGGTCTCGACATTGGTGCTGGTGAAGTCGCGGCTCTCGTGGACCGCCGCTGACACCGTGCCGTCGGCCAGAAGGAAGCGGAAGTTCTCGCCATTGGCCTTCACCGGATAGCCGTCGCCGCCATTGGCGGTGAAGTTCAGCGTGACCACCGTGATGAGGTCGGGCGCATCGGCGAGGATGACGCCGTCATCGGCGATCCGGGCGATGACGTTGCCGTCGGCATCGATCAAGGCGACGTCCCGGATGCGGGAGCCGGGTGTCGCAATCCCGTTCGAGTCGATGAAGTTACCGGGGAGATCCGGATCGTAGGAATAGCGCACGCCGCCGATTTGCGGGAACCCGCCATTATTGGCGGAAAGGCCGGCGCCCCAATTGAGAATGTTGAGCAGGCCCTGGGGCGTGGTGTCGTACACCATGAGGCGGTTGTTGAAGCGCAGCGAATTCTCGACGTCCAGCAGCGAGACGCCGCCTTCCAGCTTGCCGGCTTCCGCATTGGCGGGCGGCGGCAGCTTGTCGACCGAACCGTCGACCGGGTCGGGGGCGGAGAGGGTGCCGATCTGGGCCCGGATGCCGCCGCCATTCTTCAGCGAGACGATGAAGGGGGCCTCGTCGTCGAGGATCCGGCGCGCCGCATAGGCGTTCGCATCGCTGGAGAGATTGCCGAGATTGGTCTCCTGGTTGCGGACGATGCCGCGCTCGGCTTCGAGATAGACGTTGGTGTAGCCGAAGACGTCGCTGTCCTTGGCGTTGATCACCTCCTGGACCGCTTCGGTCAGCGAGCGCACCTGGGCGCCTTTGGTGCCGTCGGCGAAGGCGGTCTCGTCGAGTTCGGCGACCTCGACGTTCCAGGCCTCGGCGACGTTCTCGGCCGTCGCGGCATAGGCGCCGTTGATCGTGCCCATGGCGAGGGTCGGCGGGATGATGTCGCCATTCGCGTCGAACTCGACCACGAGCCGGCCGAGATAGGTGTATTCATTGTCCGTGTTGACGATCAGTGTGGTCTTGCCGTCGAGATCGGTGGCTTGAAGGGGGTAATTCCCCTCGAATTCCCCTTCGTGACCGGGGAAGTCGACCGCCTCGTCGTCGCCATCGCCGAGCCGCGTGTTGGAGCCGGCGGCAAGAATGATGTCGACGCCGCGCAGCTTGGTCGCCAGGAGTTGCTCGTTGGCGATCTGCTGCAGATGCGACTGGATGATGATCTTGTTGATCCCGGAGGCCAGCATCTCATCGATGATCGGCTGAAGCTGGGCTGCCAGCAGGTCCATGTCGTCGACTTCGCCATTCGACCCGGTGCCGGTCGGGAAGCCCTTCACTTCGGTGCCGGAGGGAGAAGAGATCGATTCGAGGATCTGGGTGGTGGCGCCGATTAGGCCGATCTTTTCGCCGCCTTTGGTGATGACTGCGGCGGGCGCGATCCGGCCCTTCAGCGTCGAGGCCTCCGCGATTTCGGTCTCCGGATCGCCGTCCACCGTGTTTGTGAAACGCGGGTTAAGGTCGCCATCTCCGGAAAAATCGAGGTTCGACGACAGGTGGACGAAATTCGCCCCGACCCAGCCTGTTGCGCCGAGATTGGGAGAGATGGCGTCGCGCAGGACGCGGGAGCCCAGGTCAAATTCGTGATTGCCGATCGCCGAGGCTTCGACCCCGATCGCGTTGTGGATGGCGATATCGACGGCGCCGATCGGCAGATTGGAGGTGAGCGAGATGGTGGAACCGGTAACGGCGTTCACTTCGTCGATGACGCTGAGATCGGTCCCGGCCGCCAGGAACGGGCCGGGCAGGAAATTGTCGCCGCCCGCGAGGATCAACGTATTGGCGTAATCGTCGTCGAACGCATCAACCAGCGCCGCCAGATGGGGCGCCGTGGTGGATGCCAGCAGCCCGGCTTCACCGTCGGCCAGATGCAGCAACTGGAGGATGAAGGTATCAACGGGTTCCATGATCTACCGCCCTCGCTCGCGCGTGATGGAAAGAAAAAATCTAGGATGTTTCGACGTTTGACAGACGAGAAGCGAGGCGGCGGGCAAGCATCCGCCACCATCCGGCTATGGCCAAGGTCTCGTTACGCTTCAAAAGGGGAGCGTTGATTTCGTTGTTTGGACATTACGCTGCGGCGTGCGACGACGATATGAATAGCCGGATTATCAACGCACGAAGGCGCAGTCTCGTCGGGGGAGTGTGCAGGGTGCCGGGCACCGGACGGGCTGGTGGCGGCAGCGGGGCAGAGGAAGCTCAGTTTGGACCGTCTTCGCCGTCCATGCGGCGGGTCGGGCCGAACACGGTCTCGAACGCGACGCGGAGCACGCCGTCGACCTCGGGCAGGCTGACCAGCCGTCCGAGACCGGCAAGGCTGGTGACGCCGTGTTCGCGCACGCCGCACGGCACGATCCCGGCGAAATGCGAAAGGTCCGGATCAACGTTCAGCGAGATGCCGTGAAACGTCACCCACTGGCGCACGCGGATGCCGATGGCGGCGATCTTGTCCTCTCCGCCAGCATGGGGAACCCAGACTCCGACCCGGTCCTCCCGCCGCTCGCCCGAGACGTTGAAGGCGGAGAGGGTGCCGATGAGCCAGGTTTCCAGGGCGCTCACATAACGTCGCAGATCGGGCGTGCGGCGGCGGAGGTCGAGCATGACATAGGCCACCCGCTGGCCCGGTCCGTGATAGGTGAACTGACCGCCGCGTCCACTCTCGAACACCGGAAAGCGGTCGTCGATCAGATCGGCCGGCCGGGCGCTGGTGCCGGCGGTGTAGAGCGGGGGATGTTCCAGAAGCCACACCGCTTCACCGGCCGTGCCGGCGGCAATCGCGGCGACCCGCGCCTCCATCCGGTGCACCGCGTCGGGATAGGCCACCGGCGCGTCGCTGGTCCACCATTCGACCGGGGGCGCGCCGTTCGCGGCGGGGAAAAACAGGGCGCCGAGATCGGCACGGGCAGAAGAAGGGGTCATCGGACGACGCGGCGCACGCAGGGATCGGACGGGCGCAGGAGGCGCTTGTCCACACCCGACATATAGTCTCCGCATCGCATGCTGTAGAGGCCTTGTGGCGCCAGAGTCGATCTGTTAGACGATGGCCCCCGGCGCTGAGCCGGCTGCCGGCCAGTCCGGCGCCAGATCTGATTGCGGTCGTGGCGGAATTGGTAGACGCGCTAGCTTGAGGTGCTAGTGGGGAGACCCGTGGAGGTTCGAGTCCTCTCGTCCGCACCAGATATGGACAGGGAATGCCGCTTCCGGTGGAAACGGCGGTTCTGAAACGACAATGGCGGCCCCTTCGGGCCGCCATTGTCGTTTCAAGGGCGCCCCCGGCGCCGACCCACAATGTCGATCGCGCGAGACGGGCACCCGTCAGAGGTGCCCGCTGTTCACTGCAGACCCTTCGGAATCATGTCGCTGAGGATGCGCGGCCAGAAGAGTGTGAAGGGCGTCTCCACCGGATCGGTCAGTGCGCGGCCGCCCGGCAAAGCCTGCGTGGGATTCGGCACCGGCATCGGCACGGCAGCGGGCGCCCGAGCGACGGCCGTGGTCCGCGCCGCCGGCGTGACGGACGACGTGGTTTCCGGGGCGGCGGGCGCCGCTGCGGCGACCGGCTTGCTGTCGGGCGTCGGCGCGACCGCGACCGGGGCAGCCGGCGCCGCCGGAGCGGCAACCATCGGGTTTTCCCCGTATTTCATATGAACGATCTTGAAGCCGCGGGCCTTAAGTTCCTTCAGGAAGGTCGGCAGCATGACCACCGTGGACGGCTGGATGTCGTGCAGCAGCAGGATGCCGGAGCCGCGCGCCTCGAGCCGGTCGAGCGCCCGCTTCATCACTTCTTCCGGCTTCAGATGCAGCCAGTCGTCGGCCACCGCATCGACGCTGAACACCGCAATGCCGTGTTCCTGGGTGTAGGCCTCGAAGGCTTTCGTCCGGCCGAGGCCGGGAAAGCGGAAGAACGGCACGGTATGCGCGCCGATCGGCGCGAGAGCCGCATTGGTCGAGGCAAAGCCCTGATCGATCTCCTGGATTCCCGAAGCCTGCTTCAGCTTGGGGAAGATCAGAGGGTGATTCTGGCTGTGGGTGCCGATCGTGTGGCCGTCCTGCGCGACGCGCTGGAGAACCGTGGGATAGGCGCTCGCCATGCGGCCGACGATGAAGAAGGTGGCCTTCACGCAATTCTGCGCCAGCGTGTCGAGCACGCGGGTGGTCATCGGCGGCAGCGGGCCGTCGTCGAAGGTGAGAATGACCTCGCCCTTCTGCAGCGGTGCGGTCGTCTTGTACTGGAGATTGCCGAGGAACGGCGTCTGCTTCGGATCGATGGTGATCTCGCGCGAGGTGCCGATCGCGTTCGGATTGCCCGGGCAGGTCTCCGCTGCACCGGCCGCCCCTGCGAGCGCGACAAGCGCTCCTGCCAGGAAAATGGACCGCATCCCCTTCACTCTCCCGACGCCCCACGGGGCGGATCCCTCAGGATCTCGTGACAGACCGTGTCAGTATCCGTCGACGGGCCCAAGATTGGGTTAATTGGGCGGGCGCGCCGTCGCGGAAGCTGGGACGATATGAACTGTGTGATACCCACGCTCTGCTAGAGCCCGCAAGAAGGCCGGAATCATGGCGGCGGTCTGGCTTTTCGTATCGTGGAACAAAATGATGCCGCGGCCGGCCGCGTCGAGTCGGCGCAGCACCAGATCAAGTTCTTGTTCTGGTGTCATTTTGTTCCAGTCGCTCGCCCACAGATCGGCGCCGAAGACAGAAATGCCACGCTGCGACAAATAATCGAGCAGGGCCGGGGTCGCCGCGAATCCCGGGAAGCGGAAGAACGGGATGCGTGGGGCGCCGGCAACCGTGCCATAGGCCGCGAAATCGTCGGCTGCGATGCCGCGCTCAATCTCGGCCACGGCGGCGGGGAAAGGGAGGCCTGCCAGCGTCGCCTCCGGATGGGTCATGGAATGATGGGCGATCGTATGCCCTTCGGCACGCGCCCGGCGCACCAATTCGGGGCGGATGCGGGCATTTTCGCCGATCAGGAAGAACGTCGCGCGGACGCATTCCGCCTTGAGCGCATCGAGGATCGCAGCGGTCGTCGTCGGCCACGGGCCGTCGTCGAAGGTGAGCACAACCTCGCGGTCGGCGAGCGGCAAGGTCTGCGGGAAGGATTTGGTGCCGACACGCGCGCCGGGCGGCACTTCCATCACCCGCGCGGTCCCAAGGGCGTCCGACTGACCCGGACACGGCGCGGCATCCGCCGGAGGGACGAGTCCGAGGAGCGCAAGAATGGTGACAGAGGCGGGGGCACGGAGCGCGGCGAGGGCGCGCGCGAAGAGGATCATGGACGCACCGGCGTGATTCGCGACCCCGGCAGGATGCTCTCCCCCGGTGCGCGCGTCTCCCCCGCAGCGGCGTCTGCCGTCTTCGGTTCGGCAGCGGCCGGCGCACGGACCCATGCACGCGGAAATTTGCTCCCGCCGCCGCCGGCTTACGCCTTCCCACGCCGCCCAGCGCAATCTAGAACGCCCCCAGCTTCCAATTCAGGGTGCCGGAGGGACGGACGGATGCGCGAGGACGATCCCGCCATCGAGAACATCGCCGTTCCGTCGGTCCGCGATGCGGACGGGGCGATAGCGCCCGACTTCCGTGCCGCGGCCGAGGCGGCGGTCGAGGGCGAAGACCGTGCCGCTCTCAAGACACTGATCGCAGGCCTGCACGAAGCCGATCTCGGCGACCTGATCGAATCGCTCCATCCCGACGCGCGGCCGCGGCTCATCGAACTGCTCGGCGCCGATTTCGACTTCACGGCCTTGACCGAACTCGACGAAACGGTCCGCGTCGAGATTCTTCAGCAGCTCAAGCCCTGGACCGTTGCGGAACGCATTCGCGACCTCGATTCGGACGATGCGGTCTACATTCTCGAGGATCTCGACGAAGACGAAAAAAACAACATCCTCAAATATATCCCTGCGCCGGAGCGGGTCGCGCTCCAGCGGTCGCTGGACTATCCCGAGGAGAGCGCCGGCCGGCGCATGCAGACCGAGTTCATCGCCGTGCCACCGTTTTGGACGGTCGGTCGAACCATCGACTATATGCGCGAAACCGAGGACCTGCCGGAGACCTTCTACGAGATCTTCGTCGTGGATCCGGCCTACCGCCTGATCGGCTCGGTGCCACTCGACAAGCTTCTGCGCACCCGGCGCGCGGTCCTTTTGACCGCGGTGAAAACCGATCAACGGCATGTGGTAACCGCCAGCGACGATCAGGAGGATGTGGCGCGTCTGTTCGAACACTATAACCTCGTCTCCGCCCCGGTCGTGGACGAAGCCGGGCGGCTCGTCGGCGTGATTACCATCGATGACGTCGTCGACGTGATCCAGGAGGAAGCCGACGAGGATCTGCGCGCCATGGCCGGCGTGGGCAGCGACGAGGAACTCTCCGACAGCGTCGCTTATACCGCGCGCGGCCGGCTGCCTTGGCTGGTGGTCAATCTCGGCACCGCGTTTCTCGCCGCCTTCATCATCGCTTTGTTCACGGGGACGATCGAAAAGATGGTCGCACTCGCGGTGCTGATGCCGATCGTGGCCTCGATGGGCGGTAATGCCGCCAACCAGACGATGACGGTCGCGGTACGGGCCCTCGCGACCAAGGATCTCGGCAGCCACAATGCCCGCCGCGTGGTCCTGCGCGAGGTTCTGGTGGGATTGTGCAACGGGGTGTTTCTGGCGGTTCTGCTGGGGATCGCCGCCGCAGCCTGGTTCTCGAACCCGCAGCTCGGCGGGGTGATCGCCGCGGCTCTTGTGGTCAATATGTTGGCCGCCGGGCTGTTCGGGATCCTTATCCCGCTCGCCATCCACAAGCTGAAGCTGGACCCGGCGGTGGCGTCCGGGGTGTTCGTGACCACGGTCACCGACAGTGTTGGATTTTTTACGTTTCTCGGCTTCGCCTCGATTTGGTTTTCGTACCTTTGATGTGGATACCACAAGAGGCGCGAGCTTAAGCATACGGCGCGACTTCGGGGGGAATTGACGGGTCGCGGCGGCTGCCGGCCTTGCGCCGGCCTCGGCGCCGCTCCTAATAAAAGCTGATCGACGGAGCCTGTTGGGCGGCCTGTTCGGGCCGCAGGAGGCAGAAAATTCCAAGACGCCCGAGTGCAAACGAGCGCGCTTTCTTCATCGCGACCCTCGTGGCCGTCGCGATTGTGCTCGCCGCTCTCGTCGGGCTCCTCGTGGTGGCGGTCGTCGCAAGCGACCAACGGATCGCGTCGCGCGAGCGGGCGGCTGTGACAGCGATCCTCGCCGAGCGGGCCGGGATCATGCAACGCAGCGTGAATGCTCTGCTACAGGACGAGGATATCGTCCGACGTGTCCGGGCTGGCGATATCTATTACGTGCATCAACGGCTCGGCGCCCCGCTCAATGACCGCTTCGGGTATGAACGCACCGTGCTTCTGGAGCAGGGATCCGGGGCGGCGGTCTACGGGTCCGTCGACGGGTCGCTCCTGGACGAGCGCGCCCTCGCCGCCATGGCGCCGACCTTCCGCGGCGCCCTGCAAAATCCCGACGACCCCCGCACTGGCTTCATCGTCGACGACCGGGGCATGGGGTTTGCCGTGGTCGTCAAAGGCGGGGAGGGGGCGCCCGACATCATCTGTATTGCGGTCGACGCGGTCGACGCCGGATTCCTGCACGAACTCGAGGAGCGGCTGCAGGTTTCGGGGCTGCACATCGTGCCTGGGAAGGCGGACAGTGCGGAAGAGCGCGGTCGGGTCGCGCTTGCCAGTCTCTCGGGCGACGTCGCGCTCACCCTGTCCTGGACACCACCTGCCGGAGCCGTCGCTGCGATCGGATGGGCGGCGCCATGGGTCGCGGCCTTGTCGACCCTGCTTCTCGCGATATGCAGCGGGCTCCTGATCCGAGCTTGGCGCTCCCGGCGCGCCCTGGCGGAGAGTGAGGCACGCGCCAAATATCTCGCGTTTCAGGATTATCTGACAGGTTTGGCAAACCGGGGGCATTTCATCGAGCGGCTCCAAGTGCGTTTGGCCGCGCTAGCGCCAGGTCAGTCCCTGGTTCTGCTCTTCCTCGATCTCGACGGCTTCAAGGACATCAACGATACGCTCGGCCATGCTGTCGGCGACACGATGCTCCGGATGGTGGCTAAGCGGATCGAGGGCTGCCTCGGCGGCGAGGGGCTTGCGGCTCGTTTCGGCGGCGACGAGTTCGTGCTGTTTACGCTACAGAGCCCGGAGGAGGGCGGCGGAACGCTCATTTCGGATCTTCTGGCCGCGATCCAGCGTCCATTTCAGGTCGATGGCCGCGAATTGCTCATCAGCGTATCAATCGGCGCCGCCTTCGCTCCGGCGCATGCTTCCGACGCCTCCGAGCTCATCCAGCGGGCGGACATGGCGCTTTACCGGGCGAAGACGGAGGGAAGGGCGGGCTTTCGTATCTTCGAACCTTCGCTCGAAGTCGAGATGCGCAAGCGCCGGCAGGTCGAGCAGGAACTTGCGGAGGGCATTTCCAAGGACCACCTCACACTCGTCTTCCAGCCTCAGGTTGATGTCGAGAGCGAACGCATCATCGGTTTCGAGACATTGGTCCGGTGGAACCACCCGGTCCGCGGGCTCATCCTGCCGGAAGCCTTCATTCCGGTCGCGGAGCGCTCGCGCCTGATCAACCGGTTGGATGCCTGGGTGCTGCGCAAGGCCTGCACATTGGCCCGTGACCTGCCGGAGGTGACGATCTCGGTCAACATGTCGGCGGCAAGCCTGCGCGAGCCGGACATTGCAGAGCGCATGATCGCCGTTCTGGCGCAGGTCGGCTTCGATCCCGACCGACTCGAGGTCGAGATTACCGAGAGCGCGGTGTTTCAGAGCGAGGGGCGCGCACACGAGGCGCTATTGCGGCTGCGCGATGCCGGGGTGCGGATCGCGCTCGACGATTTCGGGACCGGCCACGCTTCGCTGGTACATATTCGCAGCATGCCGGTGACCAAGATCAAGATCGACCGCTCCTTCATCATGAATCTCGGGATCGAGCGAGATGCGGCAGCGATCGTCGAATATGTCGTCCGGCTCGGGCGCTCGCTCGGCATGGTGCTCACCGCCGAAGGGGTGGAGACGCGCGAACAGTTGCGGTTCTTGCGGGCCTTCGGCACCCAGCAAGCACAGGGCTATTTGTTTTCTCCGCCAGTGCCGATCGAGGAGGCGCAACGCTTGCTGGCGGCGCAGTCCGCTGGGCAGACCGGGGCGGAGCGGCACGGCGGTCCGACGCCCGATCAGAGCCGTTGAACAAACGGCCATTCGTTTTATTCTTGGGGCGTGCCCCCTCGCCACCCATTGCGCGGTCCAGCGGGAGAGAGGCGCGGAGGAGACGGCCATGCTGCCCAATAGCCATCCGGGGTTTGATTTCGACCTCGGCGAGACTGCCGACATGCTGCGCCACACGGTTCGCGGCTTCGCAAACGACAAGATCGCGCCGCGTGCCGAGGCGATCGACCGCTCGAACCAGTTCCCGCGCGATCTTTGGCCCGAAATGGGCGCCCTCGGTCTGCTCGGCATCACGGTCGAGGAGGAGTATGGCGGGTCCGGGCTCGGCTACCTGGAGCATGTCATCGCAATGGAGGAGATTAGTCGGGCCTCGGCCTCGGTCGGTCTCTCCTACGGTGCGCACTCCAATCTGTGCGTCAACCAGATCCGCCGCAACGGCAGCCCCGATCAAAAGAGCCGCTATCTGCCCAAGCTGATCTCCGGGGAGCATGTCGGTGCGCTCGCAATGTCCGAGCCGGGGGCCGGATCCGACGTGGTGTCGATGCGCACGCGGGCCGAGCGCAAGGGCGACCGCTACGTCCTCAACGGCAGCAAGATGTGGATCACCAACGGGCCGATCGCGGAGACCCTTGTGGTTTATGCCAAGACCGATCCGGCGGCAGGGCCCCGCGGTATGACCGCCTTCCTCATCGAGAAGGGCTTTTCCGGCTTCTCCACCGCCCAGAAGCTCGACAAATTGGGCATGCGCGGTTCCGACACCGGGGAATTGGTGTTCGAGGATTGCGAGGTGCCGGTGGAAAACGTGCTCGGCGAAGTGGGGCGCGGCGTCAGCGTTCTGATGTCCGGGCTCGACTATGAGCGCGCGGTTCTCGCCGCGGGACCGATCGGCATCATGCAGGCCTGCATGGACGTGGTGCTGCCCTATGTCCATGAGCGCAAGCAGTTCGGTCAGCCGATCGGCACCTTCCAGCTCATGCAGGGCAAGCTCGCGGACATGTATGTCACGATGAATGCCGCCCGGGCCTATGTCTATGCTGTGGCCAAGGCCTGCGACCGCGGGGCGACCACCCGCGAGGATGCCGCCGGGGCCATCCTGTTCGCGGCCGAAAAGGCGACATGGATGGCGCTCGAGGCGATCCAGACACTGGGCGGCAACGGCTATATCAACGATTATCCGACGGGCCGCCTGTTGCGCGATGCGAAACTCTACGAGATCGGCGCAGGCACGAGCGAGATCCGTCGCATGTTGATCGGGCGCCAATTGTTTGAGAAGACTATGTAACGGCGCGCCCGCCGGGTTTAAGGAATGTTTTTTCATGCAATATGTTACCGCTAGCGGCGCCGCGGTGCTGCCGATCGGCCTCGGCACGTTTCAGGTCGAGGGCGAGGCGTGCAGCGCCGTCGTGGCGGAGGCTTTGAAGGTCGGCTACCGCCACATCGACACCGCCGCGGCCTATGGCAACGAGGCGGCCGTGGGGGCGGGGTTGCGCGCGGCGTCGGTGGACCGGGGCGACGTCTTCCTCACCACGAAGGTCTGGTGGACCCGTCTCGGCGAGGTGGAGCGGTCGCTCGAAGAGAGCCTCGGCCGCCTCGACACCCCCTATGTCGACCTTTTCCTCATTCATTGGCCGAATCCCGCGATTCCCCTGGCGGAGACGCTGGCCGGCATGGCGCGGACGAAGCGCAGCGGGCTCGCCCGAAATATCGGCATCTCGAACTTCACCATCGCGCTGATGAAGGAGGCGGTTGCGCTGAGCCCCGAACCGCTTCTGTGCAACCAGATCGAGGTGCATCCCTATCTCGACCAGGATCGGGTGATCGCCGCCGCCCGCGACCTCGGCCTTGCCGTCACCGCCTACAGCCCGATCGCGCGGGGGGCCCTGATCGACGATCCGGCGATTGCCCGCATCGCTGCCGCCCACGGGCGGACCACGGTCCAGGTCGCGTTGCGCTATCTCGTTCAGAAGGACCTCACCGTCATTCCCCGGACCGCGAAGGTCGCGCGGGTGGCCGAGAATTTCGCGCTCTTCGATTTCGAGCTGAGTGCGTCCGACATGCAGGTTCTGGGCAGCCTCGCCCGCGCCGACGGCCGCAAGGCCAATCCCGGATGGGCGCCGGCCTGGGACTGAGGCGCATCCGACCCCGCATCCCGGGGGAGAGGTGGGGAATGGCCGTTGCGAAAAAGCCAGCCGACCGAGGTCGGTCCACACGCTAAATAGGCCGGCGGCACATGGATTTGTTCTACACGCTGTCGAAAGTGCTCTGGACCCTCGCGGTCCCGTCCAATTTCGTGCTTTTCGTCGGGGTCCTGGGGCTCGTCATCGTTTTTCTGGGGAGCCGGAGATCCGGACTCGTCCTGATCGCTCTGGCGGTCGCGGGCCAGCTCGTCATGGGCTTTTCGCCTCTCTCACAGCATCTCCTTTCGCCGCTTGAGGAGCGTTTCCCACCCTTCATCCCGGGGGCGGAGCGCATCGACGGGATCATCCTGCTCGGTGGCGCGGAGGTTCCCGACATCGCCTTGACACGTGGCATTCCGGCCGTGAACGACGCCGCCGAACGGGTGATTGTCTTCGCCGCGCTCGCGCGGGCCTATCCGGAGGCAGCTCTGGTGTTCTCCGGCACATCGGGCGTCCTCGACGGCGGCGGGCCGCTGGAGAGCGCAGCGATCCGCGAGGCCCTGGTCGATGTCGGCATCGACATGGCGCGTGTGCGGTTTGAAACGCGCGCGCGGAACACGGCGGAGAACGCCGCCTTCACCCGCGACCTGGTCAAGCCCAACGAAGGTGCGCGCTGGTTGCTCGTGACCTCGGCGTTTCACATTCCGCGCGCGGTCGGCTGCTTCCGCGCGGTCGGGTTTCCGGTGATCGCCGCGCCGGTGGACTACCGCACGATCGATCCGGCGGCTTTGAACATCGTCTATAGCCGCGCCGCGAGCGGCATGGACATGACCGATCTGGCGGCCAAGGAATGGGTCGGACTTCTGGCCTATTATATGACCGGCAAGATCGGAGACCTGTTCCCGGCTCCGATCGAACGGCGCTAATCCTCGCGCGGCAGACCCAAACGGTAGACGCCGCGAAAATCGAGCGGATCGACCGGTTTGCCCTTGCGGTAGATCATCAGCCGCCCGTCGCACGCGAGACGGATGGCCGTGCGCCGGACCTCAGGCAGAGCGCGCTGCCAGTCGTCGCCGGGCATCAGGCGTTGGGCCGCGTCGATGGGACTCAAGGTGCGATCGGGACCGATCTCGCGCGCGAGCGCGAGGATGATCCGGGCCGCCTCTCCATCGAAGTCGTCGCCGTCTTTCTGGACAGGGGGGTCTGAGGTGATCATGTGCGTCTCCTCGCACCCTGCCGGACGGGCTGCAAGCCCCCAGTTGGGCGTTGAAGGATAGGCTCACGCTCCGCCGTGTAGGGCGGTGCAGCAAAAGATGTCAAAACTTGTGCGTTGCGAAGCGATTTTTGTTGCGTGTTGCTTAAGGATTTCCTAATCACATCCGCCCGGGCACCGCTCAGCGGTTGAGTCCCGGCATCGCATCACTATTAAGGTCCGTTGTCATCATGGCAGTCTCGACCGAGCGATCCTGTTGGGGGATTGCACGCGTTAGCCTCGCTCTCTTTCTGGTCGCCATCGTTGTGGTCTATCTGTTCGGTGGATTCGAAGCGCCGGCGGTGTTGGCGGCGAGGTAGACCGGGCGCCGCGGCGCATCAGGTATTGGCGGCATGCGAGCGAGGTCGGCGCCGGGATGGATGGGAGGCCCGTGCCTGATATAGGCTGGAGCCCGGAACCTGTCCTGCGGCGGACGTCGCGTGCGCAAGATGTGTCGGGGGACCATGGGCGATGGCGCTGACGCTGCTGATCGGTAATAAGAATTATTCTTCATGGTCGCTCCGTGCCTGGCTCGCCCTCACCGCGTCAGGCATCCCGTTCGAGGCGCGGCTGGTGCCGTTCGGCAGCGCCGAATTCGCCGCCGCGTTCGAGGGTCTCGACGCGCCGCGGCGTGTTCCGCTTCTGCTGGATGACGACGTCGCGGTTTGGGATTCGCTCGCCATCATCGAGCATGCCGCTGAGCGCTATCCTGATCGGCCGGTCTGGCCCGGTGACCGCGTCGCGCGCGGCATGGCGCGAGCCGTCGCCGCCGAGATGCATTCCAGCTTTCATCGGCTGCGCCGCCATCTGCCGATGAATTTATGGCGTCCGGTCGAGACGCGTGCCTTCGATGCGGATATCGGTGCGGAGATCGCCCGGATCGGCGAAATCTGGCGTGCGGCGCGCGGACGGTTCGGCGCCGGGGGCGACTTTCTGTTCGGACGTTTCTGCGCCGCCGACGCCATGTTCGCTCCGGTCGCGACGCGGTTCGCGACCTATGGCGTACCGCTTGATCCGGTCTGCGCCGACTATGTCGCCGCGATCCACGCCCAGCCCGATTTCGTCGCTTGGCGCAAGGCTGCACTGGCCGAACCCTGGGTCGAGCCGCACGACGAGGTCGACTGGCCCGAGGTTAAACGCGTGCCGGCGGCATGAACGCTCGCGCCAAAGCCGCCAAACCCTCGCCCCGGGATCTGTCGGTTCCGCCGGCCGGCGGGCTGCATCTGCTCAAGCTCTGCGTCGGCGCGGACTCGGTCGAGGACCTCACCGCCTGGATTGCCGCGCGTCTGGCCGAGAGAGCCGCGCGCGGGCTTCCCGGCGACCATGCTCACGTCACCCGCATGATGCCGACCCGTGCCACCGAGCTTCTGGCGGGCGGATCGCTCTATTGGGTGATCAAGGGGGAAGTTCTGTGCCGGCAGCGATTGCGCGCGATCGAGCCGTTCGTCGACGGGGAGGGGATCGGTCGCTGCCGCCTGGTGCTGGATCCCACCGTCGTGCGGGTGGTCGCGCGGCCGTCGCGGCCGTTCCAGGGATGGCGCTACCTGAAGGGTGCCGAGGCACCTTTTGATGCGGCGGAAGGGCAGGCCGACGATCGCCTGCCGGAAGCGATGCAACGCGAACTGCGCGCCCTCGGTCTGCTCTGAACGCGAAACCGCGCCGGCTTTCCGGGCCGGCGCGGCGTGTCCACGGCTTGGCTCGGTTTTAGCCCGCGCGCAGATTGTTCACGAACCGCCTGACCTCCTGCTGGAGATCGCCGGCCTGGCTCGACAGGGAGCTGGACAGGCTCATGAGCTGGGTCGAGGCGGCGCCGGTCATCTCCGCCGCGCGTCCGACGCCGGAAATGTTGTCGTTCACTGCGCCCGTGCCCTGGGCGGCATGCTGGGTGTTGTAGGCGATCTCCTGCGTCGCCGCCCCCTGCTCCTCGATCGAGGATGCGATGGCGGCGGTCGCATCTTGGATCTCGCCGATGATGCCGACGATTTTTTCGATCGAGCCCACGGTCCGTCGCGTCGCACCCTGGATTTCGGAGACCTTGGAGCCGATTTCCTCGGTTGCCTTGGCGGTCTGGGCGGCGAGCTGCTTCACCTCCTGCGCCACCACCGCGAAGCCCTTGCCCATCTCGCCGGCGCGCGCCGCTTCGATCGTGGCATTGAGGGCGAGCAGGTTGGTCTGGCTGGCGATATTGGTGATCAGGTCCACCACTTCGCCGATCTTCGCCGCGGCCTGCGATAGATCGGTGATTTCTCTATGGGTCGAGTCGGTGGCTTCCGACGCGTCCCGGGCAATGTCGGCGGCGCGGGTGACGCGCGAACCGATCTCACGGATCGAGGCGGTCATCTCCTCGGTGGAGGCAGCGACAGTCTGCACGTTGTTGCTCGCTTCCTCGGCGGCGCCGGCAACAGCCTGGGCCTGACGGGAGGTCTCCTCGGCCGAGGCGGACAGGCCGCGCGCGGCATCGGCCACTTGGGTGGAGGAGGAAGCGAAACCGTTGGCGAGGGCGCCCATCTTGGACTCGAACTCGTTGGCGATCTGGTTGCGTTCGGCGAGGATCTTTTCCGCCGCCCGCTTCTCCTGGAGCGCGGCCTCGTCCCGCAGCCGCTCGGCTTCGACAAGGGCTGCCCGGAGGTTTTCGGTGCTGCGGGCCATCTGGCCGATTTCGTCCTTGCGCTCGGTGCCGTCGACGGCCACGTCGAGCTTCTCGTCCGCCAGCGAGGTCAGGATGTCGGTGATGCGGCGGACCGGGCGGGCGATGCCGACCGAGGCGGCAAAGGCGGAGCCGCCGAAGACGGCAAGCATAGCGAGGCCGGCGAAGACTTCGGTGAAGATCGTATTCTCTTCGGCGGCCTCGATGATCGCATCGGTCCGCACATCCACATCCTTCTGAAGGGCTTCGACGCTTGCTGCGATCGCATCGGTCAGGGTCTGCAGCGCCGGATCGCAAATGCTCGTCATCAAGGCGGTTGCGCGGGCGTTCTCTTCCGGGGTCGTTCCGGTATTGGCGAGCCGCACCGTCTCGGCGCAGGTGGTGTCGAGGGAGGCCTTGAATTTCGCCTGGACGGCGCGCATTTCGGCGCCCCGTTGAGGCATCGCTTCTGCCGCGCGCTGGATATTGCGCTCGAAGCTGGCGATGCCGGCTTCCTGGTGCTTGAGCGCGGCCGCGTTGCCCTGGGTCGTCGTCGAGGTCAGGGCCTCATAGATCGAGCGGCTGGTAAAGACCACGGCACGATTGGCGCGGGCGAGAGCCGCTAGCCCGCGCGCGTCGCCCTCGAGCATGGTGCGCAGCTCCGTTTCCGTGTTCTGCGCCGTCCGAACGACGGCAAAAATTGCGCCGGCACCCGTGAGCAGGAGGAGCCCGGACAATGACAAGACCTTGGCGAGGATCGACCAGTTTTTGAACGACATGGCAGCACCATTGCAGAAGGGAACCGGCCCGGCGCCAACGCGGCGGGGGCACAGGCCGCAGCGCCGTGGCACGGCCCGCAGTCGGTCATTTCTTGCAAGGGTCAGCTTGTCCGGAGCTTGCAACCGTCACCCCGGCTGAGTCCGGCTCAGGCGGCGTCGGTCTCGATCGGCTTGCCGCGCGAGGCCCATTCGGTCCAGGAGCCGTCATAAAGCGCAGTGGGGCGCTTGCCGACGCTCTCGAGCGCGATCCACAGGATCGCGGCCGACACGCCGGAACCGCAACTGGTGATGATCGGCCGGGACAGGTCGACCCCCGCCGCGTCGAGTTCCTGCCGCACCACCTCGGGCGACGCCAGAACGCCGTCCTTCACGAGAGTCGAAGAGGGCAGGTTGAGACTGCCTGGGATACGGCCCGACGGCAGATTGGGGCGCGGTTCCGGCGCCGTGCCGGCGAACCGTCCGGCTGCCCGGGCGTCGAGGATCTGGGTCGGCCCACCGCTCGCCACCACCCGCTCGATATGGCCGATATCGGCGACGACGGAGCGGTCGAGCCGGGCGTTGAAGACGCCCGGCAGGCGCCGCGCGGCACCGCTCTCCACCGGTCGGTCCTCGGCCAGCCATTTTGGCAGGCCGCCTTCGAGGATTTTTACATCCTGCGCCCCGAAGGCGCGGAACGTCCACCACACCCGCGGCGCCGAGAACAGGCCGAGCGAATCGTAGACGACGATCCGCACCCCATCGCCGATGCCGAGGGCGCCTACCGCCGTCGCGAAGGCGCGCGGCTCGGGCAGCATGTGGGGCAGGTCGCTGGTGGTGTCGGAGACCGCCTCGAGGTCGAAGAACACCGCCCCGGGAATGTGGCGCTCCAGAAATTCCGGGCCGCCGGTTCGCCCGGTCGGCGGCAGATGCCAGGAGCCGTCGACGATCACGAGATCCGGCGCCGAAAGATTGTCGGCCAGCCATTCGGTGGTGACGAAGATAGACATGAGCGGCTTCTCTGCGGATCAGACGAGGACGTTGGGGACCGCCGGCGAGCGCTCCAGCCAGGCCGGGACAGGCAGGGCCTTGGAGCGCAGGAAAGCGGGATTGAACAGTTTGGATTGATAGCGCGTGCCGAAATCGCACAGGATGGTCACGATGGTATGGCCCGGTCCCAGTTCGCGCGCGAGACGGATCGCTCCGGCGACATTGACACCCGAGGACCCGCCGAGGCACAGGCCCTCGTGCTCCAGAAGGTCGAACACGAGCGGGATCGCCTCCGAATCGGGGATCTGGAATGCCATGTCGACCGGCGCGTCTTCCAGGTTCGCGGTGATGCGGCCTTGGCCGATCCCCTCGGTGATGGAGCTGCCTTCCGACTTCAGTTCGCCAGTCGTGTAATAGGAATAAAGTGCCGCACCCATCGGGTCAGCCAGCGCGATCTTCACCGTCGGATTGCGCGCCTTCAGTGCCATGCCGACCCCGGCAAAGGTCCCGCCTGTGCCGACCGAGCAGACGAAGCCGTCCACCTTGCCCGCCGTCTGGTCCCAGATTTCCGGGCCGGTCGTGTCGATATGGGCCTGGCGGTTGGCGACATTGTCGAACTGGTTCGCCCAAATCGCGCCATGCGGCTCGGTGCGCGCGAGGGCCTCGGCGAGGCGCCCGGAGACCTTCACGTAATTGTTCGGGTTGGAATAGGGCACGGCCGGCACCTCGACCAGAGTCGCCCCGGCCAGGCGCAGCATGTCTTTCTTTTCCTGCGACTGCGTGTCCGGGATGACGATCACGGTGCGGAAACCAAAGGGCGCCGCCACCAGCGCCAGTCCGATCCCCGTATTGCCCGCTGTGCCCTCGACAATGACCCCGCCCGGCTCCAGCGTACCGCGCGCCATGGCGTCGCGGATGATGCCGAGCGCCGCGCGGTCCTTCACCGACTGGCCGGGATTGAGGAATTCCGCCTTGCCGAGGATCTCGCAGCCGGTTTCTTCCGACGCACGCTTCAGGCGGATCAGCGGGGTGTGGCCGATCGTGTCGACGAGGCCGTTGCGGATTGTCATGCGGGAAACCTTCCGCGAGGTGGCGCGATCCGTCGAGACGGACCGGTTTTGAGGATGCTCCGCCGGGCCGGCCGATCCCCGCGAGGGGACCAGCGCAGTCGCCGATCAGGAAACCCTGTCGGGACGAACATCTAGCTGACCGGCGCCACTTCGGGCAACCGGCCCGCACCGGACTTGATATGGGCGAAGGCGCGCAAGGCGCGGTCGCGCGCGGCGTCATGGGCGATGATCGGCTTGGGATAAGTGATCCCGAGCCGAACCCCAGCCCGCGCCAGCGTCGCGGCATCGGCGGTCCAGGGGCGGTGGATGAAGGGGGCGGGAAGCTTTGCCAATTCCGGCACGAAGGCGCGGACATAGGTGCCGTCCGGGTCGAACTTCTCGCCCTGAAGCACCGGATTGAAGATGCGAAAATACGGCGCGGCATCGACCCCGGTTCCGGCGACCCATTGCCAACTGCAGGGGTTGCTGGCGGGATCGGCATCGACCAGCGTGTCCCAAAACCAGCTCTCGCCCTCCTGCCACGGGATCAGCAGGTGCTTGGCGAGGAAGGAGCCGACCACCATGCGGACCCGGTTGTGCATCCATCCGGTCTGCCACAATTCCCGCATCCCGGCATCGACCAGGGGATAGCCGGTGCGTCCCGCCCGCCAGACCTTCAACTCGCCGATGCATTCGCGCCAGGGAAAGGCGTCGAACGCCGTCTGAAGATTGCGTTGCGCAAGGTCGGGTTCGGCCGCCAGAACGTGGTGGGCGAATTCGCGCCAATAAAGCTCCGCCTCGAATTTGTCGGCATCGGCATGCGACACGCTACCGGTCTGTGCGGCGTGGCGGGCAGAGGCGAGCACCTGATGCGGGGAAATTTCTCCCCATCGCAGGTGCGGGGAGAGGCGCGAGACTCGCGCGGCCGCGGGGCTGTCGCGGCCTTCCGCATAGCCGTTCAACCCGTCATCGAGAAACGCGGCGAGGCGTGCTTGAGCGGCCGCCTCGCCGCATTGCCATGCCGCTCGGATCCCGCTGGCCCAATCGGGCGCGACCGGCTCGAGCCCCCATGTTTCCAGGAGGTCGCCCTTCGGGGGGGTATCGATTCCGAGCAAGCCTGCGGGGATGGGCTTCGGCTGGCGGGGGGGCTCCAGCTTTTGGGCGGCGCGGCGGAACGCGCTGAAGGTGCGCGGCAGGCCGCCCGCCGCCGTGTGTACGGTTCCGGGGGCGTGAAGCAGCGCGCCGTTGAAGCGGCGCGCGGTGCAGCCGGCTTGCTCCAGCGCCGATGCGACCGTGCGGTCGACCTCCGCCTCCGCCGCGCCCGAGCGCGCATTGAACGCGACGAGATCGCTGCCGGTCTCCTCCGCAACCTCCGTGACGATCTTCGCCGCCGGCCCGCGCCGGAGGATGAGGGGGATGTCGAACCGGCCGAGATCCGCCGCAAGGGCGCGCAGCGAATGCGCGAGCCACCAGCGCGCTGCTCCGCCCAGCGGGCGAATGCCGGGCGAATCCTCGTCCCAGACAAAGAGGGCGCCGATCTGCCGTCCTTCCCGCGCCGCCGCGATGAGGGCCGGATTGTCGGCGAGTCGCAGATCGCTGCGGAACCAGACGAGAGCGGGACGCATAGGCGGACCCCAGAGGTGATGGCCGGGCGGATGCGCCGCCTTGGCGCGTGCGCAGGCGACACAAGAGTGTAATCTTGTGGCACATCCGGGGCGAAGGTGGGGACGCGGGCTTGCCGAAACTAGAGACCGTGGTCGGCGAAATCGCCGCGCGTATGCAGAGCCGTGAGGAGCGCGGCAATGTCGCGACCTATATCCCAGAACTCGCCAAAGTGCCGATCGGCCAGTTCGGCATGGCCGTGGTGACGGCCGACGGCGAGACCATTCTCGCTGGCGATGCGGAGACGCCGTTCTCTATCCAGTCGATCTCGAAGGTCTTCACCTTGACGCTCGCGCTCGGCAAGGTCGGCGACGCGCTGTGGGCCAAGGTTGGACGCGAGCCATCCGGAAACCCGTTCAATTCGATCATTCAGCTCGAATACGAGAAGGGCAAGCCGCGCAATCCCTTCATCAATGCCGGCGCGATCGCCGTCACCGACGTCCTGCTCGCGGGCCACCAGCCGCGCGAGGTGCTGGGCGAAATCCTCCGTTTCTGCCGCTTCGTCTCTGAGGACGAGACCGTGGCGATCGACGAGCACGTTGCCCGCTCCGAGAAACAGACCGGCTTCCTCAACACGGCGCTCGCCAATTATATGCGCGCGTTCAACGTGCTGGAAAATCCGGTCGACCATGCGCTCGGGGTCTATTTCCACCATTGCTCGATCACGATGACCTGCCGGCAGCTCGCCATGGCGGGACGGTATCTCGCCTTTTCCGGCCGGCTGCCATCGCGCGGCGTGACCGTGATCTCCTCCGAACGGGCGCGCCGCATCAGCGCGCTGATGCTCACCTGCGGACATTATGACGGCTCGGGCGATTTCGCCTTCCGGGTCGGCCTGCCGGGCAAGAGCGGGGTGGGCGGGGGCATCATGGCGGTGGCGCCGGGCAAGGCCTCGATCGCGGTCTGGTCGCCCGGGCTCGACCGGCACGGCAATTCCGTATTGGGCTCGCTCGCGCTCGAACACCTCGCCAAGGCGATGCACTGGTCGGTGTTCGGATAAAGCGGCGCACTCAGGGGCGCCCGGGTGGCGCTTCGATCCATTCAGAGACGGCGGCGGCGGTCGCCGCGAAGGCCGCATGGCCGATCGCCTCGCCGATCGCTGTATGCATCCCCGCATAGGGCGCCGGCAGGGTGCCGTTCGCCGGGCAGGGCGCCGCCATGACGACGCAATCGGTGCCGGTGCCTGTTACGGGCGGGACATCCGCAACCGGCCGATGGCCGGCCTCCAGGATGGCCACGGTGCGGGCTTGAACCACCAGGGCCAGGGCTTCGATCAGCGCACCGTCGGTCAGCGGCACCGAGACGTGGCAGAGGATGTTGATGGTGCCGGCGCGCACCGGATCCGCCCGAAACCGCCGGCCGATCCGCTCGGCATTGCTGAGGCCCGCTGTCACGACGCATTCGGCGCGAACCCCCTCCACGGTGCACATGGCGACATGATGCAGGGCAACGTTGCGGGCCGTCATCATGCCGACGGCCCCGCCGGCGCCGAGCGCCGAGAGACGCTCCGTGAGCCAAAGCGCCGGATTGCGCGACGTGGGCAGATCGGCGTCGCGCACCTCCAGCCAGGCGACCCGGTCGGCCATCACGAAACCGGGATTCTGGAGCGCCCAGCCCACCATGCGCTGTGGCGCAGGAAATGTGGCGAGGAGCAAAGGCCGCGCGCAGTCGAGCCGGAATGCGGTCGGCGCGTCGATCATGGGACATCCTTGGACGCTTCAAGCGTCCCCAAATCATTCAGCTGCACTGCCGCCGCTGCTTTCGCCCGGCGCGGCGCAATCGGTCAAGGGAAGCCCGTCGCGCAAGCGAGAGAGATGATCGTGTGGGACGTTCGCCGCAGAGCCGGCGACATCCTCCAGACCAAAGAGCGTCTGGAGGAAACCGGCGCAACATATGCGGGCGGGACCCGCAATTTTCGGCAAATTGGCTCCCCGGGCCGGATTCGAACCAGCGACCAACCGGTTAACAGCCGGTTGCTCTACCACTGAGCTACCGGGGATCAGCGCTCACAAGCGAGGCGGCCATATAGCAACCGGCTGCCGGCTTGTGAAGCGCCAAGTGCGTATCCGGGCGAGAAACCTGCCGCGAGGGCGATATCGCCCTCAGGGACGAGGTCCGGTTTCACCGCGTCATGCACTGAGCAGGGTGGGTTCCGGCGGTGGGGCGGAGACTTCCGCCTCGTGGGCGAACTGCATCTGGTAGAAGCTGAAATAGCGCCCCCGCCGGGCCATCAGCTCGTCGTGGCGGCCTTCCTCGACCACCCGTCCGCCGTCGATCACACAGATCTTGTCGGCGCGCACCACGGTCTGAAGACGATGGGCGATCACGATCGTGGTGCGGCGGCTCTGCAGCGCGAGCAGGGCCTTCTGCACCTCGGCCTCCGATTCGCTGTCGAGCGCGGCGGTCGCCTCGTCGAGCAGGAGAATCGGCGCGTCCTTCAGGAAGGCGCGGCTGATCGCGATGCGCTGGCGCTGGCCGCCGGAGAGCTGGACGCCGTGCTCGCCGACCTGCGAATCGTAACCTTGGTCGAAGGTGAGGATGAAATCGTGGGCATGCGCGGCCTTGGCCGCAGCCACGATCTCCTCGTCGCTCGCACCCGGCCGGCCGAAGGCGATGTTCTCGCGCACCGTGCCGGAGAACAGAAACACGTCCTGGCTGACGAGAGCGGTGGCGCCACGCACGGAGGGAAGCGAGTAGTTCATCACGTCGTGGCCATCGATGCGGATCGTGCCCTGCTGCGGGGTGTAGAAGCGCGTGATGAGGTTGATGATCGTCGTCTTGCCGCCGCCAGAAGCACCGACCAGTGCCATCGTCTGGCCCGGCTCGGCGACAAGATTGATGCCGCGCAGCACCGGCTCGCCGGGCCGATAGCCGAACATCACCTCTTCGAAGGTGATCCGGGCGCGCTCCACCGGGAGTGCGGGGCGGGTATCGTCCACGAGTTCCGGCGCCTCGCTGTCAAGGATTTCGAACAGGAGATTGGCGCCGATCATCATCGGCGCGAGATCGACGTGAAAGCGGGCGAGGCGCTTGGCCGGCTCGTAGGCGAGCAGCAAAGCGGTGAGCACCGAGAAGAATTCTCCCGGCGTGCGGCCCAGAACGACCACGTTGTAGCCGGCATAGAGAATCACGCCGGCAATGGCGAAGCCGCCGAGCGTCTCCATCATCGGGCTGGATTTGGCCTGGGTGCGGCTGAGATTGTTGGCGGCCCGCTCGACGTCGTCGACATAGGTATGGACGCGCTCGCGGATTATGGGCTCAAGCGTATAGGCCTTGACGGTCCGCACGCCCTGGATGAATTCCATCGCCAGCGCGTTCAGCTTCACCATGCTGGTGAATTCGCGCTTGAAGATGTTCTTCGCCTTCTTGATCAGCTTGCGCGTCCCGATCACGGCGATCGGCATCACGACGGCGCAGATCACCGCGAGGAACGGATCCTGGATCAAGGCGACCGTGGCGAGCGCGAGCAGCGAAAAGACGTCGCGACCGATCGAGGTGATGACCAGGTTCAGCGCATCGCGCGCGGCGGATGCGCCGGTCGAGAAGCGCATCGTGATGTCGGCGGTATGGTGCCCGGCATAATAGCGCACATCCTTGCCGAGCAGCCGTTCGAACACCCGCTTCTGATTGTCGGCGACGATTCGGTTGCCAACCCGTGCCATGGTGACGTTCTGGGCATAGGCCGAGAAGCCCTTGGTCATGGACAGGAGCATCATGACGATGGCGACCAGCCAGATTGCCTGGGCCGTCGGTGCGACGAAGATCGAATCGACCGCATCCTTCATCAGATAGGCCATGCCGCCAGTGGCGACGGCCATCAGGCCCATGAAGAAAAAGGCGAGCGCATAGCCCTTCCAGTGGCGCACACCGTCCGACAGGAACAGCCGGTAGATGACGCGCAGGCTCTCGTCTCTCAGCAGCGCGTCGCGCAGGCGTTCAAGGGGGGCAAAGCTCATTCATGTCTCCGATCCGAGCCGCGGCGCAGACCCTGCGCTTCGCCATATTCCGGCCTCGGCACCGCGTGCCGGGGGGAGAAAGGGTGACGGCATGTCTCGGCTCGGCGCACGCCACGCTGGAGGCCACGCCCGGAATCGAACCGGGGTGCACGGATTTGCAGTCCGCTGCGTAACCACTCCGCCACGTGGCCTCATGCGTCGGTTGTTAGAGCAGGCGAGCGGATTGGGCAAGAGGAGGGCCACAGTCTCGCCCGCGAACGGTCACGCTGCCAAGCCGGGAGCCGCGCCCGCGCGCCCGCCCGGATCGGTCGAAGATCGCCACCCCCGATGACTTGAGCGTGTCTTCACGCATCGGTAGGTAGGCGCGTCGCCCCGGGGTGGGCGCGACGCCTGAGGAGTATAGACGATGAACATGCGCAGCATGCTGGCCGCCGGACTTTTGGCGTGCCTTCCGAGCGTGGGCTTTGCCGCAGATCCCATTCTCGCCGTGGGATTCGTGGTCAAGGACGCGATCACCGCCAAAGTGTCGGCGGTCGATGCCAAGAGCCGCACCGTCACGCTGGTCGGACCGAAGGGCAATTGGCTGGTGGTGAAGGCCAGCCCGGAAATGCAGAATTTCCCGCAGATCAAGGTCGGCGACACGGTTGCGGCGGCGATGGAGCAGATCACCGAGATCAGCGTCGTCCATGCCAATGATGGCACACCGGTGCCGGTCGACGTGAAGACCCTCGACACGGCCCCGGCGGGCGCGCGACCCGGTATGATCGTCACCGACCGTCGTGAGATCGCCGCGACGATCACCGCAATCGCAGCCGATACGCGGACCGTGACACTCCAGGGTCCGGCCGGAAACTCGGTCGACATCAAGGTGCCGGGCGACCAGGACGGCTTCAAGAAGCTCTCGGTCGGCGACCATGTCATTTTCCGCCAGATCACCGTGGCGGGGATTGCCGATATCGGCAAGTGAGCCGACGGCGGGCGCGGCGCGCATCGCCGCCGCGCCCGCCGCTTGCAAATGCGCCCCGGCTGTGGCTCTTCACGGGGGTGATGGGGACCGGAGGGGCCGGGATGATCGATTTCGTTGAATTGCGCCGTGGCATGGTGGACAGCCAGGTCCGCACCAACGACGTCACCGATCCGCGCATCGTCGAGGCGATGCTTGAGATCCCGCGTGAGCGTTTCGTGCCGGACCATTTGCGCCCGCTCGCTTATATCGACGACGATCTGATTGTCCGCGCGGCAACCGCCGCCGCACCCGCCCGGTATCTGCTGGAGCCGATGGTGCTGGCGAAGCTGGTGCAGCTGGCGGACGTTCAGGCCGAGGATCTCGTGCTCGATATCGGCTCTGGCACCGGCTATTCGGCGGCCATTCTTGCGCGCCTCAGCGGCCAGGTTGTCTCGGTCGAGGACGATGCCGATTTGGTGGCGGCTGCGAACGCGACGCTCGCCGACCTCGCCATTTCGAATGTTGCCTGTTTCTCCGGTCCGCTCACTCAGGGATGGGCACCCGAGGCGCCCTATGACGTTATCCTGGTCAACGGGTCCGTGGATATCGTGCCGCCAGCACTTCTGGCTCAACTGAAGGATGGCGGGCGGCTGGTGACGGTGGTCGGCCGTGGCGGCGCTGGGCGGGCCGCGGTGTTCAGCAGGGCGGGCGAGGCCATCAGCGAGCGTGTCGTGTTCAACGCGGCCATACCGCTTCTTCCCGGCTTCGAAGCCTTGCCGCGCTTCACTTTCTGAGACAGGGCAACGGCTGTCTGCTTTCCATGGCTGTCGATCGACCGGCTCCGGAGCGCAAGTCTCTTGCGGTCCGTCGAGCTTAGAAGTCGCGCGGGTCCGACACCTGTGGCGCTTCTGCCGCGGTCAGGTAGAAAATCTTCTCGGCTTGCGGCTCTCGGTTCCTTCAGCTCGGCGGCGTCGCTATGTTCGTCCAGCGCGTGCTCGGTGGGCGGATCGGCATGTTTCGGGTTGCGTCGGGTGGGGAGAGGTAAATGCTGCTTATGGCGCGAATCCGTCAACGCATCTGCGTGCTGGCCTGGGTAGGATTCGCCTCCGCCGCTCTCACGCCGACCATGGTCTCGGCGCAGTCGCTCGATGCGGCGCTGGCGGCGGCCTACATCAACAATCCGACCTTGAATTCCCAGCGCGCCGGGACCCGTGCGATCGACGAGAACGTGCCTCAGGCCCTGTCCGGCTATCGCCCGAACGTGTCCGCCGGGGCGAGCGTCGGCTCGCAATATTCGCGTTATACGGCGGGGGGGCAGAGCACGAATGGCACCCTGACGCCGCGCGCGTTCAATCTCACGGTGACGCAGACCATCTTCAACGGCTTTCTCACCGCGAACACCACGCGCAATGCGGAATCGACCGTGAAGGGATCGCGTGAGACCCTTCGCAATACCGAGCAGACGGTCCTCCTGAACGGTGTCACGGCCTATATGGACGTGATTCAGGGGATTTCTCTACTCGAACTCCAGCAGCAGAATCTCGCGGCCCTGCAACAGGAATTGCGTGCCACGCGTGACCGCTTCAATGTCGGCGAGGTCACGCGTACCGACGTTGCCCAAGCGGAGGCGCGGGTCGCGGCGGCACAGTACGAGGTGGCTCAGGCGGTCGCCAATCTCAGCTCCTATCGCGCCACCTATCGGCAGGTGATCGGCCTCGATCCCGGCCGGCTGACGCCGCCGTCGACGGCGATCGAGCGCAAGATTCCCGGAACCCTCGATTCCGTCATCCGCACCGGCCTCGGCCGTCATCCGGCGATCCTCGCCTCGCAATTCGCCGTAGACGCCGCCAATTTCTCGGTGCGCATGGCGGAGAGCAATCTCGCCCCCAATTTGAACGTCCAAGGCCAGCTTCAGCAGAGCTACGATCAGAGCGGGACGATCGACTCTCAGAACGGTGCCAGCGTCATGCTGAACCTCTCGATCCCGATCTATCAGGGCGGCGCGGAATATTCGGCCATTCGGCAGGCCAAGGAATATCTCACCCAGGCGCGCATCGAGGTGGATGTGAACCGGGATCAGGTCCGCACGCTCGCGGTGCAATATTGGGGTGCGTTGGAAGCGTCCAAGGCGCAGATCGAGTCGGCCCAGTCGCAGGTCGCCGCCAATACGCTGGCTTTGGAAGGCGTGCGCGAGGAATGGCGGGTCGGCCAACGCACGACGACCGACGTTCTGAATGCGCAGACCGATCTGACGAACTCGAAATCGGCATTGGTGATTGCCCAGCGCGACCGGGTGGTGGCCGCCTATTCGCTGATCTCGATTGTCGGTCAGCTCGATGCGATTTCGCTCGCTTTGAAGGTCCCGGTCTACGATCCCAAGGTGCACTACCAGCAGGTCCGCGACAGCTGGTTCGGTCTGAGAACGCCGGACGGAAAATAGCAGAGCACACGCCTGACGTATTTTGCGGCGCCACCGCCGATGTCATACTTCATCAATAGGTGCGATTCTGGCGTCCTTGATCCCTCGTAGCTTGCCGCGCGGATTGAAAGACGTCTTCGGCCGGGGTCGGGACATGTCTGCAAACGCGAAAGCCCAGGAGCCGTCGATGGACGAGATCCTTGCGTCGATCCGCAGGATCATCGCCGACGACGAGCCGGTGCCGCGTCGGCCGGCGCCCCGTCCATCGGAGGGGCCACCGCGGCGTCCCGAATCTTCGGCGGAGCCGGTTCCAAGCTCTGCCGCGCCCTATGGGGCGCCACCTGCCGCCCCCGCACGCGTTCATTCGGCCCGCGACGAGCCGGTTCGCGACCTGCCTCTCCGTGATCAACCGCTGCATGACCAATGGGCCGGGGCGGACGATTTGGCCGCCGTCGAGCAAGAACGGATGGAGGCAGACATCATGGCGGATTATCCGTTCCAGGCCCCGCAAGGCAGCGTTTTTCCACCGGCCGGGCCGCGTGCCGCCGATCCGACCGCTCAGCGCCCGGCGCCCGCGCGTCCACCGGAGGCCACCGCTTTCCGCAGCCCGCCGGAACCCGCCGCCCGCACGCCACGCCGCGATGTTCCGCCCCGCGACCTGCCACCCCGGGATCTGCCACCCCGGGATCTGCCGCTCCGCAAGGAGCTGCTGTCGCCGGATGTCGACGCTGCAGTCAGCGCCGCGTTCGAATCGCTGGGCGACTTGCGCGTTCCGGCCCATGAACGCACCGTCGAGGATCTCGTGAAGGAGATCCTGCGCCCGATGCTGAAGACTTGGCTCGACGACAATCTCCCCCGCATCGTCGAGCGCCTGGTGCGCCAGGAAATCGAGCGCGTTTCGCGCACCGCACGCTGAGCGCGTCGTCTGTAGTCCGACCGCTGCGAACCGCTCGTGCACGGGCTCAGCCGTTCCAGGCGACGGAGCGGGTCATGATGTCGGTCATCGGGAGCCGGACGACGGGCGAAGCCCACTCGAGCGGACCCAATGGTGGAGCGTCGGCGACGAAATCGCGATGCGTGGATCCGGCCGAGCCCCGGGCCGTTGACGAAGGGGCCGTCGAACGGCTTTAACCCCCACTCTGTTTTCTCTGGGAGGGCGCGTCCCTCGGCGGAGCCTTTTGCATGATCGACAAGGTGTTCGAACCCGCGGCCGTCGAGGCGCGCATCACCGCCGCCTGGGAAGAGGCGCAGGCGTTCCGGTGTGCCCGTTCGGGGCGGGAGGCGGCGCCCGGCTTCTCGATTGTGATCCCGCCGCCGAACGTCACCGGTTCGCTGCATATGGGTCACGCGCTGAACAACACGCTTCAGGACGTGCTGGCGCGCTTCGAACGGATGCGCGGCAAGGATGTGCTGTGGCAGCCCGGCATGGACCATGCCGGCATCGCGACCCAAATGGTGGTCGAGCGCCAGTTGCTGGAGCGCCGGGAGCCCGGACGCCGCGAGATGGGCCGCGTCGCCTTTTTGGAGCGGGTCTGGGCGTGGAAGGAAGAATCCGGCGGCACGATCGTCGGCCAGCTCAAGCGGCTCGGTGCCTCCTGCGACTGGTCCCGCGAGCGTTTCACCATGGACGAGGGCCTCTCGCGCGCGGTCGTGAAGGTGTTCGTCCAGCTCTATCGCGATGGTTTGATCTACAAGGATAAGCGTCTGGTCAATTGGGACCCGAAGCTGCTGACGGCGATCTCGGACCTCGAAGTCCAGCCCGTCGAGATGAAGGGCCATCTCTGGCACCTCCGCTATCCCGTGGAAGGCGAGCCGGGCCGCTTCATCGTCGTCGCAACCACTCGGCCGGAAACCATGCTCGGCGACACCGCTGTGGCTGTGCATCCGGAGGATGAGCGCTATCGCGATCTGGTCGGAAAGCATGTGGTGCTGCCCTTGTTGGGCCGCCGTATTCCGATCGTCGCCGACGAATATTCCGATCCTGAAAAGGGCACCGGCGCGGTCAAGATCACGCCGGCGCATGATTTCAACGATTTCGAAGTGGGTCGGCGGCACCATCTGCCGATGATCAATGTGCTGGATGCCGAGGCGCGGATCGATCCGGCAGCCATTCGCGACGATTATGCCGACCGGCGCGACGCCTATCTCGACGATCCCGATTTCGGGGGCGTGCTGTCACTTCTGGCGGGCATGGATAGGTTTGCGGCGCGCAAGCACATCGTCGACCTCCTGACCGGTCTCGAGCTTCTGGAGCAGATTGAGCCGCACACGCACATGGTGCCGCACGGCGATCGCTCGGGAGTCGTGATCGAGCCCTGGCTCACCGACCAATGGTATGTCGATGCGAAGACCCTCGCTCAGCCCGCGCTCGCCGCGGTGCGCGAGGGGCGCACCAATTTCGTGCCCAAGAATTGGGAAAAGACCTATTTCGACTGGTTGGAGAATATCCAGCCCTGGTGCGTGTCCCGCCAGCTTTGGTGGGGTCACCAAATTCCCGCTTGGTATGATCCCTACGGCAATGTCTTCGTCGCCAATGATGCGGACGAGGCCTTCGAACAGGCGCTCGCGCACAATGTCGGCAACGAGACGCTTTCGCCCGACGAGGCGCAGGTTTTGATCGACGACGCCGCGCGGCGCGAGGGCTTCCTGACCCGCGACGAGGACGTGCTCGACACCTGGTTTTCGTCCGCCCTCTGGCCGTTCTCGACCCTGGGATGGCCCGACGAGACGCCGGAACTCGCAAAATATTATCCGACATCGGTCCTGGTCACGGGTTTCGACATCATCTTCTTCTGGGTCGCCCGAATGATGATGTTCGGCCTGCATTTCATGCCCGACGTGCCGTTCCGCGACGTCTACATCCACGCCCTCGTCCGCGACGAGAAGGGGGCGAAGATGTCGAAGTCCAAGGGCAATGTGATCAACCCTCTGGACCTGATCGACCAATATGGTGCGGACGCGCTGCGCTTTACGCTCGCCGCCATGGCCGCCCAGGGTCGGGACATCAAGCTCGCCACCTCGCGGGTCGAGGGCTACCGCAATTTCGCGACCAAGCTCTGGAACGCGGCCCGGTTCGCCCAGATGAACGGCTGCGTCCGCATCGAAGGTTTCGAACCGTCCAAGGTGGACGGGACGCTCAACCGGTGGATCATCGGCGAGGCCGCACGTGCCGCCCAGGAGGTCGAGGCGGCGCTCGAGGCCTATCGCTTCAACGAGGCGGCCGGGGCGGTTTACCGCTTCTTGTGGAACGTGTTCTGCGACTGGCACCTGGAACTCGCCAAGCCGGTTCTCTCGGGACCGGACGGTCCTGCGAAGGACGAGACCCGGGCCTCCACCGCCTTCGTGCTCGACGTAGCGCTGAAGCTGCTTCACCCCTTCATGCCGTTCCTGACCGAGGAATTGTGGGCGCGGACGGGTGAGACCGGCCCGGCCCGCGCGGGACTTCTCACGCTCGCCCCATGGCCCGATCTGTCGGGCCTCGAAGCGCCCGACGCCGAGGCGGAGGTTGGGTGGGTGGTCGATCTCGTGACCGAGATTCGCTCGGTGCGCGCCGAGATGAACGTCCCCGCTGGCGCGCAGGTCCCCCTCGTCCTCGTCGGCGCGAGCGCCGAGACCCGCGCTCGTGCCGCGGCGTGGGACGATGCGCTGCGTCGGCTCGCGCGCCTGTCGGAGATTGGTCTCGCCGATGCTGTGCCCGTCGGCTCGGTCCAG
The DNA here is from genome assembly GCF_004346185.1 of Aquabacter spiritensis. Classification (GTDB taxonomy): domain Bacteria; phylum Pseudomonadota; class Alphaproteobacteria; order Rhizobiales; family Xanthobacteraceae; genus Aquabacter; species Aquabacter spiritensis. The sequence continues at coordinate 106,436 of NZ_SMAI01000013.1, forward strand.
ATGGTGGTGCGCTCCGAGATCGCCGCTTTGCCGCTGGAGGGCGTGATCGACCTCGCCGCCGAACTCGTGCGGCTGCGCAAGGAGGAAGCGAAGCTCGATCAGGAGGTCGCACGCATCGATGCCAAGCTCTCGAACGACACCTTCGTCGCCCGCGCACCGGAAGAGGTGGTCGAGGCCGAGCGGGAGAAGCGGGAGGATTACCTTGCCCGCAAGGACAAGGTGCGCAGCGCGATCCGCCAGCTTTCCGCGGGGTGATCAGCGAACCAGCAGGCTGGCGAGGGGGAGCAGCAGGACTGCGCTCCAAGCCGGCATGTTGCCGATCGTGACGAGGAGGAAGCCGCCGAGCGCCAGCACGGCATCCCAGGGGGTCAGGACGGCGCTGGTGAAGACCGGGTCGTAGAATGCGGCACCCAGCACGCCGACCACCGCCGCATTGGCGCCGCGCATGCCGGCCTGGGTGCGGCGGTCGCTGCGCAGCCTGTCCCAGAAGGGCAGGGTCCCGTAGACCAGAAGCAGACCCGGGAGGAAGATCGCAAAGAGGGCTGCCGCCGCCCCGCCCAAACCACCTACCAGGGCACCGAGATAAGCGGCGAAGGTGAAGAGCGGTCCTGGGACCGCCTGGGCGAGGCCATAGCCTGCGAGGAAGTCGTCCGGCGTGACCCAGCCTGGCGCGACCGTGGCGGCCTCCAGCAGCGGCAGAACCACATGGCCGCCGCCGAACACCAGCGCGCCCGAGCGGTAGAAGGCGTCGAGAAAGCGCGCCGGAGAGACGCCCGCCGTTGCAAGCCCGCCGATGGCGAGGAGCAGGCCCAATGCAAGGACGAGCGCGATGATGCCGGCGCGGCGCGCAATAGGCACCTCAAGCCGGCCGGTGGGCGGGGTGGGGGCCGTCCTGTCGAAGGCGAGGTTTGCTACGGCACCGAATGCGATCGCGAGCACCTGCGCAAATGGACCGCCCGCCAGCAGTGAAATGGCAAAGGCAAGGAACGCGATCCCGGCGCGAAATCGATCCGGAGCAAGGCTGCGCGCCATGCCCCAGACCGCCTGTGCGACCACGGCGACCGCGACCAGCTTGAGCCCGTGCAGGAGCGCCTCGGCTGCCGGTCCGGCGATCTGCGCGGCAGCGAGTCCGAATCCCGCCAACAGAAGCGCGGACGGCAGGGTGAAGCCGAAAAATGCTGCAATGCCGCCGCCGACCCCGCCGGCGCGCAGGATACCCAGTGCGAATCCGACTTGGCTGGAGGCCGGCCCGGGAAGGAACTGGCACAGTGCCACGAGGTCGGCATAGTCCGCCTCGCTGAGCCAGCGGCGGCGCACCACGAATGTTTCGCGGAAATAGCCGAGATGTGCGATCGGCCCGCCAAACGAGACCAAACCAAGCCAGAGGAAGGCGGTGAACACTTCGCCGACGCGTCCGGTCCGCATGTCCCCTCCGCTTCAGGCCTGGGTCCCGGCACGCATGTTGACCGGCCTTAGGCGTCGGTCAAGCCCGATCCTCGCGATGACGCGGCGTGTTCTGTGTCGGGCGCGCAACACCTTTGCACCAACACGGTTCCACGGCGACCTCGCCGTCACAAACGCCGCGATCCCGCCACAAAACCCGCCGAGACGAGAAGGCGGAGCGTGGCGTTTCCGCTGTCCCGGACATATTCCGGAGCGTGCCACGCCGGGGTGGTTCAATGGGTGGGCGCAGAACTGCGGACACGGTGCGGAAGCCGGACGGGCGCCAAGGAGAAACCTTGGCTCGGCCTTGCGGTGGCCGCGATCTCGCCCGCAGGGGATGGCATCGTCGGTCGATCATGCTTGTGACAGGACGCTCTCAATCGACCCTGCACCGTCCCGGCGCGCAGACGCGTGCGCCGAGGATCGGCTGCCGAACCGTGTTCGTCGGGGCGGTGCTGGCTTTGATGCTGGGCGCCGGCTTGTGCGGCCCTGCCGCCGCCTTCGACGGCAATGCGCAATCGAGCGACGACAATTACGGTCCGCCCTTGACCCCGCCCGCAAACGTGCCGCTCGCGCCGCCGATGCGGCCGGTGGACGAGGCGTTCCGCTCCGGTGCGCAGGCGCTGCGCTCCGGTCAGACCGCGAAGGGTGTCGACGCACTGCGCTATGCCGCCGACCAAGGGCATCCGGCTGCGCAATGGAAGCTCGGGCGGATGTATGCCGATGGCGACGGCGTTAAGCGCGACGACATCAAGGCCTTCGAATATTTCAGCAAGATCGCCAACATGCATGCCGAGGACTATCCCGGCACGGCCCAAGCGCGCTTCGCGGCGAGCGCCTTCGTGGCGCTGGGTGGTTATTACCTCGCCGGCATTCCGAACTCCGCGGTACGGCGCGACCCAGTGCGCGCGCGCGACATGTATTTCTACGCCGCGTCCTATTTCGGGGATCCGGATGCGCAGTACCGCTTGGCCAAGCTCTATCTCGATGGCGCGGGCGTGAAGCGTGATCCCCGTCAGGCGGCGCGGTGGCTGTTCCTCTCTTCCCAGAAGGGGCAGTACGAGGCCCAGGCGCAGCTCGGGCACATGCTGTTCCGCGGCGACGACGGCATCAGCCGTCAGCCGGCACGGGGCTTGATGTGGCTGACCTTGGCACGCGATTCCGCCGCCGGACCGGGGGACAAATGGGTGGTGGACCTCTACGAGGACGCCTTCTCCGACGCCACTCCGGACGAACGTGCCGCTGCCCTGCAATATCTTGAGCAATGGCTTAAGGCCGCGCAGCGCTGACCGACCTGTCCGGTGGCGCCATTGGCGGAGCGCATGCACTCGGCCCGGCCCCGATCGGGTTCCGGAATGGAGCCCCGGCCGCACGTTTTCCGCCTGCAGGCGGGCCGGCTCTCCCCATGTCCTGCGCCAGGCCGGACATGGGGATGCGGTGAACCGAAAGCCGGCCCGGTTTCGTCAGGCCGAAGGCGGCGGGGCGACGTCGTCGGCGGGACGGTAGATCTCGCTTCCGCCGTCGCGGAACTTACGTGACATCTCGTCCATCCCCGCCGCCGCCTTGGCAATGTCGCCGGCTTCGATCTTCAGCTCCTGGCTGATCTTCATGGAGCAGAATTTCGGCCCGCACATGGAGCAGAAATGCGCCACTTTGGCGCCCTCCGCCGGCAGGGTCTCGTCGTGGAACTGTTCCGCGGTCTCCGGGTCCAGCGAGAGGGCGAACTGGTCGCGCCAGCGGAAGCTGAAGCGGGCCCGGGAGAGCGCGTCGTCCCGAATTCGAGCGGCCGGATGCCCCTTGGCGAGATCCGCCGCATGCGCGGCGATCTTGTAGGAAATCACCCCCGCTTTCACATCGTCTCGATTGGGCAGCCCGAGATGCTCCTTCGGCGTCACGTAACAGAGCATGGCGGTGCCGAACCAGCCGATCATCGCCGCGCCGATGGCGGAGGAGATATGATCGTAGCCGGGGGAGATGTCGGTCACCAGCGGGCCGAGGGTGTAGAACGGCGCCTCGTGGCAGATCTTCAGCTGCTTTTCGACGTTCTCGCGGATCAGGTGCAAAGGCACATGGCCCGGACCCTCGATCATGACCTGGCAATCATACTTCCAGGCGATTTCGGTCAGTTCGCCAAGCGTTTCGAGCTCGGCGAACTGCGCGGCGTCGTTGGCGTCGGCGATCGACCCGGGACGCAGGCCGTCGCCGAGCGAGAAGGCGACGTCATACTGGGCGAAGATCTCGCACAGCTCCTCGAAATGCTCGTAGAGGAAGCTCTCCTTGTGGTGGGCGAGGCACCATTTCGCCATGATTGAGCCGCCGCGCGAGACGATGCCGGTAACCCGGTTCGCGGTGAGCGGAATGTAGGGCAGGCGCACCCCGGCATGGACCGTCATATAGTCCACGCCCTGCTCGGCCTGCTCAATGACCGTGTCGCGGAACACCTCCCAGGTGAGGTCTTCGGCGACGCCATTGACCTTTTCCAGCGCCTGATAGATCGGCACGGTGCCGATGGGGACGGGCGAGTTGCGGATGATCCATTCGCGGATGGTGTGGATGTTCTTGCCCGTCGACAGGTCCATCACCGTGTCGCCGCCCCAGCGGGTGGCCCATACCAGCTTGTCGACCTCTTCTGCGACGCCCGAAGTCACGGCCGAATTGCCGATATTGGCATTGATCTTGACCAGGAAGTTCCGGCCGATCGCCATCGGCTCGGTTTCGAGATGGTTGATATTGTTCGGGATGATGGCGCGGCCGCGCGCCACTTCCTGGCGCACGAACTCGCCTGTGACATCGACTGGGATCGACGCGCCGAGGCTCATCGCCTGATGGTTCGGATGAGCCCCGCCATTGGCGCGGGCGAGGTTTTCGCGCGCCGCGACATATTCCATCTCGGGCGTCACGATGCCGGCGCGGGCATAGGCCATCTGCGTCGGACGCCGTCCGGCCTTGGCCTTCAGCGGCTTCCGGCCGGTGCGGTCGAACGCCGGCAGGTGGCTCACCTGGCCGGCCTTCAGGCCATCATCCTCGGGCTTCTGGGCGCGGCCTTCGACCTCTTCAACGTCGCCGCGTTCCACCACCCATTGCCGCCGCAGTTCCGGCAGCCCCCTGGTGAGATCGATCAGTGCGTTCTCATCGGTATAGGGACCGGACGTGTCGTAAACGCGCACCGGGCGCTCGGTCTTATCCGTAAGGACGATTTCCCGCATCGCCACCTGGATGCCGGGTTGGGCTGACGGGACGAGGACCTTGCGCGAGTGGGGCAGGGGGCCGGTCGTGACCTTCAGGGACGAAGTCGACGTTTCGTCGAGCATGCGGATCTCCTTTAAGCTTTCGCTCCAAATGAGATCCGGGATGAGCGACAGGAGACGGTTGGCGCCATAGCACCCGCAAAAGGGCTGAGGCTGTTCCGATCCCTTCGCCGGCATGACCCGGATCAGGTTCAAAGGGTCATCGCGGCGCCGGAGGTCATGACGACCAAACCGGAAGGCGATCTCTCAGCCCCCTCGCAGGGCTCCCCTTGGAATTCCTTCACTGTGTGGACGCCGGCGGGATCTGTCAACGCTGCGCTGCACCATGCGCGGCGGCCGGGCATAATCGGCGGCGCGCGCAAATGCGTGGCGGTTCAGGCGGGGAGTGCGCCGAGGGCGGTCCATAAACCGACACGGTGGGCGAAGCACCATTCGACGCTGTCGCGCACCAAGGCCCGCTGGCCGTCCAGATCGGAAATGATATGCCCGTCCTGGCGCAGCGGAACACCGGCTTTGCGGATGCGCTCCAACATCCATTCGGTCACCGCTCCGACGGTGTGCGGCACGCCGCAGGCAAGTGCGTGGAAGGTCGAGGCTTCCATGGTGCGCAGCGCCATGCCCGAAGAGGTGAGGGGCAGAGCAATCGCGGCGCTGCCGGCGCGCTGTTCGGCGACCTCGCGCGTGGCCGCGATGTTGAAGGCCAGCGCCTCCGGCGACACCGCCGCGATCCGTCCCGGCGGCACCGGCACGCATTGGCCCGAACCGATCAGGAGGCCGGCGATTTCGACCATCGACGGCGCGCCCTCGAACTTGCTCGCGCGGGCGATCGCATGCAGATCAGCCAGGGTCTGGGGACCGGCTGCAAGGGCGTCCAGCATCGGCGCGTAAAAGTGCTTCGGCAGCTCTGCGGTTCCCGCCGGAACCTCGACGGTGGTCTTGGCCTCGTCGCGCGGCGCGATCATGGCGAGAGCGAATTCGGCGAGCCGCTGATCGCGAATCGCGTCGGGCATCCTGCGGAAGCCGCGGACGAAAACGTCGCGCCGGAAGGCGCGTGGCACGAAATAGTCCTTCAGCGTCTCGCGCAGCGATCCGGGAGGCACCCGGGTCAAAGCCTCCCGCTGCTGCGGGCGCAAAGCGAGGTCGGGGAAATTCTCGAGCAGCGCGCTGGATCCGACAAAGCTCATTTTGGCGTCCGCCAGCAGGCGGGCGGTGTCGATATGATAGAGCGGCCGCCAGTCGGTGTTGAGATATTCGTGGGCGAGATATACGGCCCGATCCTGGTCGGCGGACTTGCCGTTGCCGTCGCGGATTCGGTTGAGAAGCGCCTCGTCCCCCAGAACACCGGAACCGGTCTTCTGCAGAAACTCCACAAATTCGAGGCTCTGGAGGACACGCTCGTCGCTCCGGCCTTGGCCGAGCTGCGCATGCTCCATGAGCAGCCGCTGGATCGGCAGAAGTGCCGTCCAGCCCGGCATGGCATTATAGGTGACGGAGACAGTTCCACCGGGTTTGAGATGACGCGCGAGGAAACGCACGATCTGTGCGCGGCCAGCGTCGGAGATCCAGCTCCAGACGCCATGCATGGTGACCATGTCGAACTGCGGAAAGTCCGCGCGCGCCTCGGCCTCCTCGAAGCTGAGTTCGTGGAAGGCGACGTTTTCAATCCCTGCCTCCCGCGCCGCCGCACGGGCCCGGGCGATATGTGCCGGATTGAAATCGAGCGCGACCACCTGGGCGCCTGGATTGCTGGCGGCGATGATGTTCGCGGTGACGCCTTGGCCGCAACCGAGTTCGCAATAGGCGAAATCTTCCCCATCGGCCGGCGGCTCGACCCCGTTCAGAAGGCATGTGAGCACGACGTGCGCGGGCGCTTGCTCCAGGTACAGCCCCGGCAGGTACTCGACATCGCTGACATAGCCCGACGCCCACTCGCTCATGGTCACTGTCCTTTTGATGGTCGAACCGGTCAGGAAAGCCTGTCGACGGAATAGATCGCATCGGCCCGGTCGACCGGGCTCGGCGCGCTGAGCAACCAAGCCATTTGGCCGAGCCGGGCGCCGTCCGTATCCTCAGGGCTCGATGCGAGCCGAGCGGGCGGGACCGCGTGCGCCTTGACGACGACATTGACGTCGAAGCCGAACTCGATGCCGCAGAAGAGATGGACGATGTCGGCGATGAGGTTCGCGAGCGGCTGGTCCGGCAAGAGGGCGCGCAGGCTCGGTTCCTCGACGGGGCCGATATTGATGCGGAAATGCTGTTGCGCCACCCAGCAGCGTGCCCCGGCCATGGCGCTGGCACCGAGCTGCGCATGGCGGCCAGCGTAGATGCCGCCGAGCCGCGTCTGCTCATCGTCGGGGACCTGAACCCACTCTCCGACGAAGGGCACAACCTCGACCGCCTGCTTGAGTTCGCTGGTGAGCAGATCTTCCAGCGCGGTCAGGCTGCGGGTCTGTCCGCTGAACAGGCCGGCATGGTGCAGCACCGCCGAATCGGGGAAAGCGAGACGGTTCATGGTGGCGGGCAAGGCGAGCCCGGTCAGGCCCCGCAGCGCGGTCGTGAAGGCGTCAGGTTTGCCGCCCGGGCCCGGGTCGTGCTGCTCGCGTGAAATGGCGATCCGGTACTTCGACGAGGCGCGGTAGAATAAGGTCACCGCGCGGTGCTGAAAGATGTCGAAAAAGGCGCGCAGGGCCTCGTTATTGTTATGGTGCGCCTCGATTGCATGCTCGGTGTAAGCATAGGGCAGCACGCCCATGGGGCCGAGCAGCCCGAACAGAGACACCGTCAGTTGGACCGGCCCGTCGCCGCGCTGGCTGGCCGCTGTGATGGCGGACGGCGGATATTTTAGATTGGCGTCGCTGAGGAAACGCGCGGAACTGAGTCCGACGCGCAATTCGCTCGCGCCGGAATCCATAAACTCCTCGTCCGCCTGATGGAGCACCGCCCTCTGAACGCCTTCCAACACCCGGATCGCCTGGACCAGGTCGAAGCTCTCCGGCGCATCGAGCAGAGCGCGGATCAGAGGAGAGGACGAAATCCCGCCCGAGCCGGCCATGTGCGAAGCGTTCCCGGTTGCCCCTTCACGCTGGCGGTCAGCCGGGTGAAGGAATTGATGGAGGCCTGGAGACCGAAGAATTGGTCGAGGACCATGGCGAAGAGAAACATGCTGCTGCCGCTGAAATAAGCCGGATCGAACTCCAGACCTATGTCGATGCCGCGGCAGATCGCATCGCCCCAGGCGACATCGCCCGGTCGGCGCGGGGCGCGGGCGGTTCCGCGTTTCGCCTTCAGGCCGGTCAGGCCGAGGATCATCCGCTTGGATTCGGGCGAGTCTCGGAAATCGTAGAGCTGGAGGATTTCCTTCAGCGCGTCGAGCCCCTGCTCGCCCGTGAGAGACAGATGATTGAGGAGTAAGTGCGAGACGAGCCGCCAATTTCGCCCGCTGCCGCCTGGCAGCCGCACGGTCGGCGTCAGCGGCGAAATGCAGAGGATGTCGTCAGCCGGAATTCCGCGCACCGGCGATAGGATCGGATGCCCGCCGCCATATGGCAGCTTCGCCGGTAGGTCGCGGTTGAGGCAGAGCGCATCGGTGGAGACCACGAGATCCGCGTTTGAGAATGTCGGATCAAGATCGGAAAAAGACAGATACGTCTCGGTGCCCGGAATCCGGTTCTGCGTTTGGCGTCGCGCCAGGCTCCAATAGGCGACACGGGCGCGCCGGTCGGCGAGGTTCGAACGCGAATAAAAGGGTTGAATGGAGCGCTGTTCGCCGTCGGCATTGGTGGCGGTGACGGAAAGCAGCGAATGGACCTCCAGCGCCTCCTGCCGCCGCACATCCGGGATAACCCGGTACTCCAGACGGTTCTGTGCGGCGAGGATGGGCTCGGCGCGCTGGCGGAACAGGTTGACAATCGGCGTGCAGCCGAGTGCGAACATCTCCTTCGAGATGCTCCGCTCGAGAGCCGCATCGCTCTTGTTGAAATAGAAGAAAACATACAATTCCGGCCCGGCGTCGCGCAGGACCTTGGCGCTGAGATCGATGTCGAAATAAAGAAACTTGTCGGGGAAGGCGAAGAATTCCGTCAATGTCCGGTAAGCCGGCTGCGACTGGGGCGCGAATGGCAACATGTTCTCGTCCGGCGCAAATCCGACCGGGCGCACCGCTTCGGGCGGCAGGATCACCGGGTTCGGATCGGAGGGCGAATCCGCCAGCGCGATCGAGACCGTGTGGTTGAAGATCAATTCGTGCAGACCGTAGGCCTGGGATGCCTGGCCGCGCAGAAAGATGCGCAGATGCTCCGGTTGCAATTCGGCGAAGGTGAGGTCCGGGGCGGTGCAGCGCACCGCGAGCCGCAGACAGGAATGGGCGCCCATTCCGCGCGGATTGGGCGGGGCCGCAATCGGGCGGCCCTTCAGACCCGCATCGCTCACGGCGATCGGCCAGAGCGTGACGGGATAGCGGGTCCTGAACCGACAGCTCTCGCCCCCGACCGGTTCTGAATCGAGTTCGGTGTCGGCCGGGATGAGCTGGGGGACGGTCACTTCCGGCTTGGGCTTGAACTGAACCGTCGCCATGGCCGGTATCGGCGCGAGGTAATGCGGGTAGAGGACTTCGAGCAGGGTGTCGACCAGCTCGGGGAACTCGTCGTCCAGCCGCCGCTCCACTCGGGCGTTGAGGAACGCGACACCTTCGATCAGCCGGGACACGTGGGGATCGTCGATCGCATCGCCGCTCAGCCGGAGATGGCCCGCAATACGCGGATGGCGCTCGGCGAACTCCTGCCCCATCTGACGCAGATAGAGGAGTTCCCGATTGTAGTAGGGAAGCAGGTCGTCCATCAGGATTGATCCGTCAGCGCGACGGCTCCGGCGATCGGATCGATGATCGTATTGAACTGGACCGGCTCGGATTCGGAATCAATGATGATCTGCGCCTCGATACGGATCCGCAGAGAGCGATCGGAAGGATCCGCATTCTGAAGGGCGGCAATGTTCATGCGTGTCAGTCGGGGTTCGAGCCGCCGGATCGTCGCGCCGATCTCCTCCACCACGGCCGCGCGACGCTCCTCGGTTGAAAAATTGGCGGTGGCGAGATCGACGATGCCGTAGCTGAACAGAGACCTCTCCAACTCGCCGAGAACGGCCGGCCAACTCTTGACGCGTTCGCGGGTGTTAAGAAGATCCTCGAGGTCGCGCTTCAACCCGGCCCGCACCCGCGCAAGCGAGGGGGCCTCGTCGCCGAAGAGGCGGTCGATGAGGGAGAGGCCGACGGCGGGTCCGTCATTCATTGCGCGTCGAACTCGATCTTATGAAGCTGGCGGATCGATACGCTTTCCTCGCCGACGAGAAAGCAGCGCAAACCCTCGCCGCGGATGCAATCGGGCGCCACTTCGACCCAGTTGGTCTCGCGCCCGAGCAGGATGGGGTCCGGGGCCGGCACTTCGATCGGCGGATAAATGGCCGGGATGACGACCTCGCCGTCGGGCCCGCCCCGCACGCTGATCTGGGCCGTGCGCCAGGCGCCGTCGAGCGCCCGCGCACGGGTCGAGAACTCGATTTCGTCCACCTGCTCCATCGGGACCCAGTAATATTTCCCGGTCGTCGTCATCACTTCCAGGATGCCGCCCATCAAATCGTCGAGGTCGCGAAAATCGGTGAAGGGAACGTCATCGCTCTTGCCGCTGAGCGCAGGGCGGGCAATCTCGGCCTTGGCGAGGCAGCCGCCGGCCTCCTGCGGACGGCCCTCGCGCAGATGCATCAGGGCTTCGAGGCGCAGTGCGACATGCTCCGGCGGCGGGGCCAGCAGTTCGGGCGCTCGGCCTTCGGTCCAGACCTGCCGGCGCGCCATGTCGGCGCGCACCAATTGGCGCAGCGAAGCAACCTGGAGTGCAGTGGTGGGGTCCTGCTCGGCGATCGCTTCGAACTGGCGCTCGGCGCGCTCGAGTTCGCCGGCGACACAGAGGAACTCGGCAAGCTGGCTGCGGCGCTGCGTGTCCGTGGGCATGGCCTTGACGGCCTCGCTCATGGCCGCGATGGCGTCGCGCAGACGTCCCTCTTCAAACAGATGTAAGGCTGCGGCGGACATGGCCTCGTCCTAGCGGTTGGGGGTGGCACTGCGGGCCGTGACCAAAGAGAGGTCGGTCACGAGTTTGAAGGTGGTGAAGATCTGGTCGATCTGGAAATGCGGGCGCAGGTGCAGCACGCATGAAAAGCTTCCGGGCCGACCCGGAATGGCGCGCACTTCGGCGGTCGCCTCGCGCAGGGGGAAGCGCGCCTTCATCTCGGCGCTGGCGTCGTCATTGCCGAGGCAATAACCGTGCAGCCAGCTCTGCAGGTCGCGTTCACACGCCTCCTCGGTCACATAGGCACCGACGCGGTCGCGGATGCGCACTTTCACATAATGCGCGATACGCGAGACGCATAGAATGTAGCGCAGCATCGAGGAGATCCGCGCATTCATCGTGGCGATGGCGCTTTGATAGGTCGCTACGGCCTGCACCGAGACGCTGGTATCGAAAGCGAGATAGGACGTGTCTTTGCACACGCCGAGCGTGATCAGTCCGAGCCGCCACAGGTCGTATTCGACGTTCTTTGGGATCGCCAACTCGCTGGCAAAGCGTGCGACCAGGCCTGGCGCGTCGGTCTCCGCGCTCGGGGCCGAGAGGCGTGTCACCAGCCCATGATCGATTTCGTCACGGCGGGTGCCGCAGATGTCGGCAAACCACCCATGCGCCTGAAACCCCCGGACAAGGACCTCGCCGAACGCATAGACAGCGCTGCCCCAACAATGGTCCTCGTGTGCCAGGCCGCGCAGATCCTCCCGATAGCGGAAGGGCAGGCCATGCATCCCATCGGCCGAATAAGGTGCCCGCATCAGAACGCGCGGCAAGACGAGGCCGAGAAAGCGGGAATCCGCGGTGCTTCTCAGGCGGTTGTAGCGGGCATATTCCTCGCTGCGGAACAGGCCCGAAAGTGAGGTGACGTAGGCGAGATCGCGGAAACTGTCGATGCCGAGAAGCTTGGGGGAGACTCCCAGGATCGCCGGCGCGAATGCCGCCGCCGCCACCCCGGACAAGCCGATCAGCGTGGCGACATCGTCAACGGGATGGTGCGGCGTCAGCCTGTGCCGGACTTCGTAGTCGCAAAGCAGAACACCGAACGGCACTCCGCCCGGCATGCCGAACTCGTTGCTGTACACCTTTTGGAAAAGATGGCTCTGATCGAAATCGAGAGCCCGCTCGAAATCCGTGGCCATCTCGTGCCAGGAGATATTGAGCGCGCGGACCAAGACGGAAGGGGCCTGGGCAGCGCAATCGCACAGATAGGCCATCCCGCGCCAGGAGGCTTCGAGCCGCTGAAATTTACGATTGTGAAGAACCGCATTGAGTTGGACGGTCAGCATCTCGTCCAAAAAAGCGATGTCGCGTTCAATGGCCCCGAGCAACGCGTTGCTGTCTTTGAGGCCGGAAATGTCCGAACCGAACCAGTCGCGCAGCGCGACGGCTATGTCCTTGGTTCGAAGAAAGGTGGTCAGACGCTCGTCCGGCCGTCGGCCGAGCGCGATATCGGCCGCGATGCGTCGCAGCGGCAAAGGCGCCGCCGTTTCGGCTTCCTCGGTCTTGCGCCACCCGGCGCCGAAGCGGAGCTTCGGGGGCCGGGTGGTTGTGAGGGCGAGGCCTGCCATCTGGTCGCGTCAGGGCGACGGAGAGCGATCAGGACGCGGTCGGGATGCGCGCGACCATCCGCAGCGATGTCGTCAGTTCTTCCATCTGGAGCCAGGGCCGCAGCCACGCCACCGCGTTGTAGGAACCCGGCTTGCCGGGGATCTCGCGAACCTCGACCTTGGCCTCGGCGAGCGGATACTTGGCCTTCATGTCCTGGCCGGCATCCGGATTGCCGTTGACGTAATTGATGATCCAGCGGTTCAGCCACGCCTCGCAGTCGCTCGCCTCCATGAAGGCACCGACCTTGTCGCGTCCCATGATCTTCAGATAATGGGCGAAACGCGAGGTCGCCATGATGTACGGCAGGCGGGCGGAAATCGCCGCGTTTGCGGTGGCTTCCGGCCGATCGTACTTCTTCGGCTTCTGCGTGGTCTGGGCGCCGAAGAACACCGCATAATCAGTGCTCTTATAGTGGCAGAGCGGCAGGAAGCCGAGTTTGGAGAGCTCTGCTTCGCGACGGTCCGTGATGCCGATCTCGGTCGGGCACTGCTGGTCGCTGTCGCCGTCGTCGGAGACGAAGACGTGGCTGGGGAGGTTTTCCACTTTGCCGCCGCCCTCGGCGCCACGGATCGCGGTGCACCAGCCGTGCTGGGCAAAGGCATCGGTGAGACGAACGCCGAGCACGTAGGACGAATTCATCCAGCAATATTCTTCGTGACCCATTGCGCGCGGGGCACCGTCGACCAAAGGCCCTTCCTCATAGTCGAACTCTTCCACCGACTTGGTGGCTTCGCCGTAGGGCAGTCGTGCGAGAGTGCGCGGCATGGTGAGCGTGACGAAGCGGGAATCGTCCGACTCACGGAAGCTGCGCCACTTGGCGTACTCGATCGAGTCGAAGATCTTCTCGAGGTCGCGGGGCTTGGAGAGTTCAGTGAACTCGTCGAAGCCGAACATTTTCGGGCTGGCCGCCGTGACGAAAGGCGCGAAGGCCGCGGCCGCCACGCTCGACATCTGCGTCAGCAGCTCGATGTCCTCGGGATGGTTCGAGAATTCGTAGTCGCCGATCAGTGCGCCATAAGGCTCGCCGCCGGGGCTGCCGAATTCCGACTCGTAGATCTTCTTGAAGATCGTGCTCTGGTCGAACTCCGACGCCTTGGTCAGGCTCTTATAGAGCTCGCGCTTGGTGCAGTTCAGCATCCGGATCTTGAGGCTGCTGCCCGTCTCCGAATTCATCACCAGGTAGTTCAGACCGCGCCACGTGCCTTCCAGCTTCTGGAAGTCGGGATGGTGCATGATCGCGTTCAACTGGGTCGACATCTTCGCATCGATCGCGACGATGGCGTTGTTGATGGTCTGCGCGAGATTCTTCGAATAGGTCACCGTGCCGGACAGCGCTTCCTTTGTAAGGGTGCGCAGGAGTTCGGCGGTACGGTCGGGATCGGTCTGCTTGGTTGCAGCGATCGCCTGATCGAGGAACGACAGTTCCGCGGCTTCTGTGGCGGCAGCCGATGCGGCTTCGCCCTGGGCTTCGGCGGCACTCATGGATCAGGCCTCCGTATTTTCTTTGGAAACGCCGAGCTGTTCGCTCAGGCTCTTGAGCTGCTCTTCGTTGGACAGAATCTGTTCGAGGAGGCTTTCGAGATTTTCCGACCGGTCGGCCTTGGAGAGCAGGTCGCGGAGCTGGTTGCGTACTTCCATCAGCTTGCGCAGCGGCTCGACGCGGGCCACGACGGCGGCCGGATCGAAATCGTCGAGCGACTTGAAAGCGAGCTCGACCGACATTTGGCTGCCGTCGTCGGCGAGCGTGTTGTCGACCTTCATCTTCAGGCCGGGTGTCATCCGCGCCAGGACCTGGTTGAAATTGTCCCGGTCGATCTGGATGAACTTGCGGTCGTTGAGCGGCTTCAGGGGCTCGCTGGGATCGCCCGAAAAATCGCCGAGCACGCCGACGACGAAGGGGAGTTCCTTCTGAACCACGGCGCCTTCGGTCTCGACGTCGTAGGTAATGTGAACGCGGGGCTTGCGCACCCGGTTCAACTTCTCATGAATGCTGGCCATTTAGACAAGCCCCCCTTCCGATGGTTGCCTTGTAGCGGACGAAAATGACAGTTGTGCGTGAGCACCGGTCCATGTGCGGCATGGTCAAGAGGATTCGCCCTCATCGTGCGCGGGCAGGCGCAATCCAGCCGCCAGATAAAAGTATCTTCGGGCGTCGGTGTCCACGATTAATTCTTCCAGCAACTCGTTTAGCGGCATGCGACAGCGCCGCACCGCTTCCTCCAAGGTGTAGGAAATCGGTGAATTCGGCTCCGTCTCCCGGAAGTAGGCGGCGAGAAGAAGCAATTGTTGCAGGGCCTGGTTGCGGTTGCGGGGCCTTCCGGATGGTACCTGAGAACTGGACGAGGCACCCGGGTCATTCTCGACGTCTTCCGCGGAGGCAGCTGTCTCGCCATCGGGAGGCGCGGCGAGGTCGGCAGTCGCCTGGGCATCGGCGGCCTGTTGGAGCTTGGTCTCCGCGAAGACCCTCACGGCGTCGAGCGTCGTGGTCAGAAGGTTGCGGATCGCGCCGGCAGGTGGGGCGTCGATCCCGACGCGCTCGGAAAAGGCGTCCGACAGAGCGCCGACAGCGACCAGCGCCTCTTCGATCTCCTGAACCAGAGTCTTGAAGAAGCCGGCCGGGGTCCCCTGGACCGCGGCCTGAAAATCCTCGAGCTTGAGAGCGCCAGCTGCGATCCGGGCGTCACGCTTGGCGGCATCGCTGATCTGACTGACCTCGACGGCCTGCTCATATTGCCAGAGGCCGATCGGTTCGGCGCCGAGGAGCGGGATTTTCCGCAGCGGTTGAACGAGCGTTCCGTCGTTGTTCGCGCCGTTTAGGGCGATGAAGGGGGCGAGCCGCGGCTCGTTGCCGTCCTCGTCGGGGAGAGGATAGATCGCGTCCCAGAAGTTCGCCACCAATCCCCTGGCGACCACCAGTCCGGTACACAGCCCAGCGAAGCCGTCGACCCGAACCAGGGCCTCGATCAGCCAGGCCGCGACTTCGAGGTCCTTGCCGACCTGGGATAAGATTTCGAAACCCGTCTCGGCGACCTCGCTCCAATCCTCGGTCGCGAGTGGAGAATCCGGATCGACATCCAGGACCCGCTCCTTGCGCCGGGCATTGGCGCGCGCATCCTTCATTCGGAGGAACGGCGAGGACGTCGATGTGTCGGCCCGTGGGTCCGTGCCGCACGGTGCCGTGTCTGAGATCGCTGCGAGCAGCGCGTCAGGATCGAATGTGTGTTGGATGGCCATGGTCCGCCAGGAAGTTCGACCCGACGATAGCACTTAACGCGGTTCCCTCTGAGCGGCCGGAGCGATCGGTCCGGGGCGCGTCGAGACCGAGCTTGGTCACTACCGCGAAGTCTTTGATACGATCAGTCAAAAACGCAAATGTGACAATGGGGCGGGCGCATCCGCCGGCGAGTCTCGCCCGAACAGAGGCGCTCAGGGCATCAGTGAGGGCAGGCATCGAAAACCGGGGAGCGGTGAGCGTAGGAACGGGTTGTCGACGCTCGCGGCATCGAGAACGAAGGTGGCCGAGCGCGGACCCACATTGACGACGAGATTGAAGCGGTTGGCGGTCTGGCGCTGGACGTTCTGCGCGGCAAGGAAGCGGAACAGGGCCCAGGGGCCGGTGAAGCTCTGAGCGACCGGCTGTTCCATGGTCGCCGCGCCGAACTCGATCCGAACGCCGCTCGGCGCGCCGGGCCATTTCATCTGCGCCGTCTCTTGCGGTCCGTATTGATAGGTCAGGGACTGGCCATCGATCGTCAGGCGCACCCTGGCGGCGCCGGGATCGAGTTCGAGCGGGGTGACGCCGAACGTGAAGAGCGGCGCGGTGGATCCTCCGGCGAAGAAATAGGTTCGGATCTTCGCCGCCTGTTCGAAATAGCCGAGCGCCTGCGGTGTGATGTTCGGCCGCGCGCCGGCATTGGCCAAAGGCTTCCAGGGCGAGGTGAGCGTGTCTACGAACGGCTTGAGGTGCTTGGTGAAGAAGGCGTCCATCAGACCGTCGGGGGCGAACATCCGGGCGAAATCGGCGAGCGTCGCTTCGTTGGGGGAATTGGCGAAGGGGTAACGGCCGTTTATGGCGCTCAGGCAGAATGGATAGATCTGCGTCTTCCAGTTCGCATCGAGGTCGGCGCGCACGCCTTGATCCGTGATGGATGAGGTCTGATGCACCAAAGCGAGGATCGAGGCGGTCAGGGCCGGCGGCGCAGTGAGGGTGTTGAGCTTGAGCTGGCTGAGCACCTGTCCGTAAGCCGGCCCGGTGGACAATTCGGTCACCTGGGCCGCGCCTTCGCCGCCCGAACTCGCGGCAGGGCCGATCAGGGCGCGCAGTTGCCCGAGCGATTTCAGCACCTCGTCGAGTGGACTGGGCGAGCCGGTGACGAAGCGGTGCAGATCCGAGAAATGCACCGTCACGGAGTCCCCCAGCGCGCGCGAACGGGCGAGCACCGCAGCGAGTTCGGGCTGCAGCACGTCCGCTTTGCCGAGTTCGGCGGGCGGGGCCGGGGGAGCCAACATCGTCTCCTTCGCGGCCGCCTGGAGATAGGTCGACAAGGGCGAGGGGGGGCCGATCAGGGCTTGGAGGACGGCGAGCTCTTCCTGAAGATTTGCGAATGTAGCGATCGTCACGTCGCTGATCAGATTCTGCCAGGCGACGATATAATCGTTGAGATAGAGATCTGTGATGTCGCGACGCAATTGTGTCACGCGCGCTGTCCGAGGTGTTGTCGGACTGGTCGGGAACCGCACCCAGTCTTCGCCCACCAAATCTTCCGCGACCTTCGAGATCGCCGGCAGAATGGTCGAGAAAAATGCCGCGGAGGTATACATGCCGTCGATCGGCTCGGAGAGCGGACGGCCGGACCGGCGCGCCAGCGCATAGGGCGCGAGCGGGCCGGCGATCTCGGTGAGCCGCCAGGGCGGCAGATTCCGCACTTCGGTCATCTGCTGCAGCACGGTCATGCCGCGATTTGCGGGGGTGTAAGCGTTGAGCGCATTGCGGGCTTCGGCCACCAGCGGCGCATCGATCTCGATCGGCTTCAGGTCGGCGTCGAGAAGATTGTCGACGTGGCGCATGAGGGAGGTGCGAAGGGCCGCCTGCGAAGGACCCGGATAAGCCAGGCCGAAATAATGGCTCATCCAGCTCTTGACCGCAGTCTGATCCATCGGTCCGGCGCCGCCCAGCATGAGATAGACCTTCAAGGCCGGATAGAGATTGGTCGGCTTGTCCATGCTGCCGGCGATTTCGTTCTGCAGCACCAACTGCATCCGGGGCTGAAGAAGGGTCTGGAGGGCGTCCTTGTATTCGCCGATCGTCGCAGACGAGAGCAACGTATCCTGCGAGAGGCCGCCGCCCAGGCGCAGCGGGACCTCCTTGTGGCGGTCGGACCAGCCCGTCGGCAGCGCTTCCAGCGCGTTCAGCGTCGGCAGGATCACCGCCATGTCCGTGTCGGTGGGGGATTTTGAGGCGGGGCTCGCTTCCAGCGTCTGGATGGCGTCTTGCGCCCGCAGCGTGGCGCTCTGCAGGTCGGTGATCAGATAGGTGTTGCCGAGGAAGCTGAGCGTCCACCACACCAGCAGAGCGGTGGCAGCGATTCCGCCGAGCCCGATCGCGCCCCATTTCAGCAAGGCTTCGCGCCGTCGGGTCACGTGGTCGGCTTCGACGAGGCCCGATTCCTTGAAAATCACCTTGTCGAGCAAATCGTGGATGAAGAAGCCCATGCGCCGCCCATCCGCGGCGGTCTCGGCGCCGGGCGCCGGCAGCAATTCGTTCGAAGCTCGGTTGGCGGTGGGGATCGCGCTGGTGAAATAGATCCCCCGCAACAGGAGCGGCCGCTCGAAGCTGGTCGGCTTGAACACGTCCTCAATGAGGTCGTTGATCATCGCCTTCAGAGTCGCGAGGTGCGGCAGGAACATGAAGCAGTCGAAGCGCTCCTCCACCGAGAAGGCCTGCTTCATCTGTCCGATCACCCGCGGCAGCTGCCACTGGATGAAATGGTCGTACTCGGTCGCGAAGGTGGCGCTGAGCGGCTTGCCCTTGGTTGTGATGCCGTGTTCGTCGTAAAGCGGCAGGGTGATGCCGAACACGCCGCGCCGTTCGCTCAGGGTCAGATCGGAGCAGAACTGGCGGAAGCCGGGAATCTCGTCGGCTTTCGTGAACACCACATAGACCGGAACGCGCAATTTCAGGACCCGCTGAAACACCTCCAACTGGTCGCGCAGATCGGCATGGAAAGAAAAGCGCTCCACCTCGCTCGCGCGCATCACATCGGGCAGAGACAGGACGAGGATCAGCCCGTTGATCGGCTCCCGCGCGCGATGGCGTTTCAGCAAGGCGGCGAACACGCTCCAGGTGTTGAGCTCGGTTTGCGGCACCAGCGGACCGCGCGTTTCGATGAGCACGGCGCGGTCGGTGAAGGAAAAGCCGAGCGGCCCCGCCGCGATCCGCCCGTCGCGCCCTTCGTTGAGCGGGAAGCGAAGGTCCGAGGAATGAATGAAAGTGCTCTTGCCGGCCTGTTCGTGGCCGATCACGCCGTACCAGGGGAGAGCGTAGCGATACGTGCGGTTGAAGAGGCCCGGCGGGCGCACGCGCCGGAGCACCGCCATCGCCAGATGGAAGCCGCGCTCCATCGTGTCGCGCTGCGCCTTCGAGATCTGTTGCGTTTCCGCCGTCACCGAGGACGTGAGCGCGACCTGCCGCTCCCGCGTGCCGCCATTCGCATTCGGGGTCCGCAACAGCCAGGCGAGGGCAAACATCGCGGCGAGCAGCAGCACGATCAGACAGGCGAGGAGGCGCGGCGTATGGGAGGCCAGCGGGGCGATGCCGCCGATGGCGATGCGCGGTCCGACGAACCAGATCAGAAGAATGAAGACAAGCGTCACGGCCGCCAGGACGACCCAGCGCCAGAAGGCCCAGCCTGTGAACTTCGTCATCATCTGCCGTTCGGTTCCAAGCGGTCTATTGCGGGGTGAGGACGATTTCGACCCGGCGGTTCTGTTGCCGCCCTTCCGGGGTCGCATTGTCGGCGATCGGATCCGCATCCCCACGGCCCTCGGCCGTGACGCGCCCCTTGGTGCCCATCACGTCCTCGAGAATTTTTGCGACCGCACTGGCGCGGGCCGCCGAGAGGACCAGATTGTTGGGGAAGGTGGCCGTGCGGATCGGCAGATTGTCGGTATAGCCGAACACCTTCACCGGTCCGGGATATTTTGCCAGCGCCTCGCCGACCTTGCGCGTCACCTGGTCGTAAGGTGGGCGCAGCGTGGTGCTGGCGGAGGCGAACAGTTCCATCGTGGTGCGGATCACCACATTGCCGTTCTGATCGAGCACGGCGAGCTGCCCCGCCTTCTGCTCGGGCTCGAGGAACGCCGAAATCGCCTGAAACGGCGTCTGTTGTGGCTTGACCGGCTCGGCGGCAGGGCGCGTGGCCTGCGGAACGACGCGAACGGGTTCGGGCGGCGGCGGCGGTGGGGGGCGCGGGGCCAGGATGGGTTCGGCGGTGAGGTTCTGCACCTGCGCCGCGGCGAGAGCGGCTTCGCGCCGCAGGATGACATAATAAGCGGAGAAAGCGAGGACGAGAACGAAACAGCCCGCGGCGGCGCCGATCAGCAGGAGGCGCATGTCGCGCGGGCCGCTTCCCTCGGCGGAAAGACCCCGCCAGCTCGGCGCCATCTCCCGCTTGACGCCGCCCTTCACGCTGCGGAGGAATTGGTAGATTTCCTCTTTCAGCCGAACGAGCTCGCGTGAGCCGTTGGACGCGAGGCGGTATTTGCCCTCGAAGCCGAACAGCAGGCAATAATAGAAAAACTCGATCTCCCGCACCACCGCGTGGGGACCGGCCATCATCTGCTGAAGCAGGGCAAAGAAGCGCTCGCCGCCCCAAGTTTCCTGGAACAAGGCCGAGATCAGCGTCTTCGACGACCAATCGCTTTCGCGTCCCCACGCCGTGTGGAGGATGCAGTCGTCCGCCGTCGCCGCGAGCGCATAGAGAATGAGCCGCGTATGGTTGTGCGACAGTCCGCGTCCGATGGCCTGCGCTTCGAAGGTCCGCAGATCCTCCAGCATCTGCATCCGCAGCGCGCCGGCATCCACTGCGGTCTCCGCCTGAGCCCGGACGAGCGTGTCGAAGATCGGTGCCGCCAAAGCGAGGCCGGGATTGTCCCAATAGACTTCGAGCGCGGCACTGAGCAGCGAATCCTGGGTGCCGGAGGACATCGGCGCGTTTGGCGGCGGCGCCGGCTCGGTGCGGTCGATGGCGGAGGAGGGGCCGAGGCCCGGAGTGACCCGGTCCGGGCGCCGCGCGCCCCGGGGCTGCGCGGTCGGGCGCGGAAACGGCAGCGGAGCGGCGGATCCCCCCGACGGTGCCTGAGGCGCACCGGATCCGGCCGCCCCAGCCCTCTGCGCGCCAGCGGCAGGCGAAAAGATGGTCGCGTCCCTATCTTCGTCGGCCTGAGGGTCTGGGCTCATCTGCTCGCTTTCGTCCGCACACTGCGTTTTGACGGCCTGCTGTTGCGCTCCAATGACGGTGTGGCACTTTCGGGGCGATTGCAACTATCGCCGGATTGCCCATAGCTCCATTGCGACGTCAGGGAAATCGCCCGCGAGATGAATCGCGATCCCGCCCGATGTCATGAGTTGCTTCCAGATGGGATTATCTGCCTCCAGCTGGAAGTATACCGCACCGGCATTGTACGGAATTTGACGCGGCGCCACCGCCAGCGGCTGAACACGAATGCCGGGAAGTTGCGCATTAACCAAATCGCGAATTTGTTCGACCGGACCGATCTTGATCAGGGCGGGCAGCGTCCGCCGGATCGCCTCGCCCGCCATGCTGGCCTTGACGATGAGCACGAACACCGCGCCGGCGAGCAAAGCGCGATCCGTGATCGCACCGACCCGGATGCCATATTTGCGGTCCTGCAGCGGAATCTGAACCGCGGCCTGTTCCAGTACGGCGCTCAGCAGCGCACGAAGCACCGGCATCAGATGGCCGTAACTCAGTTCGAGATCGTCGTGGCGATAAGCGGGCAGTTCCTGGGGCCGCTTGGTGTTGGTGGTAAAGGTCGACAATTCGCCGGCAAGTTCGAGCAGGGCGGCATAGAGGCGCTCGGGATGCAGGCTCGGCAGGCTGGCGAGATGACCGAGCAGCGGCTCCACGCGGTTGACCAATTGGAGCATCAGGAAGTCCGCGATCTCGGCAACGCCGTGGCTGGTCGAGCCCGTGACGCGCGGGGCCAAAGCCTGGCCGCGATGGTGCAGCATCGCCTGCACTTCGTTGAGAAATCCCACGAGGGTCGGGGACACCGAGGCATGCAGGGCGGGGGGAATGTAATTGGGATCGAGCTGCGCCCGGCGATCGGCGGAGACTTCCAGAATGCGCGCAAGGCCCAGGCAAAAGAATCCGGAGCGGTCCTCGTGCTCCAGCATAAGGGTGAGTCGCAGGCGCCCGACCCGAACGCGCGACACGCTCTGCGAGCCACTGATCGCGTCCACCACGTCCTGCTCTTCAGCCAGAAAGCGCGAGGAGGAATTGAACTGCGTCTCGACATCCATCTCCGGCGCCCCGCGCAGAAGAATCGGGACACACAGATAGACGATGCAGTTTGTCAAAGCCGGTGGCAGGTCGAGCGGCCGGGGATGCTGGTCGTCAGTGGGCACCGAAAACGGCGTGCCGTCCTCGAACACGCCGTCGCAGGTATCGACCGCAAATTTCCCGAGACCGAGAAGTTTGGTGTTCAGAACCAGAGAGCGCAACCCCCACGGGTAGGACGCAAGCCCCTCGACCCGGCGCCGGACCAGCCGCTCCACATATCTGTCCTGCTGCTGGAAATGCTGGGCACGGAGGAACATGCCCTCCGACCATACGACCTTGCTGTTCTCGCTCATGACAGGTCGCTTTCCGGTGCGGGGGGGAGGGAGGTGCCGAACCTGGAGGGCGCCGCGTCCGTCTCCGGGACGCCCCCGCCCGAACGCACCTCAGCCTGTTTCAACTTCGCGATCACCCGCGCCGAAAGACTGGCCAAGGACAGGCCGATCCATTCGGATTCCTCGGACTCGATCCGCGCCAGCACCTCGACGGGCGGACCGGCGAGCAGAGCCGACTCGTCGCTGCCAACGACTTCCGCCTCGATTCGCGCCAGAGCCTCGAGAAGCGCGAGAGCCACAGCATTCGGCGCTCCGGCGGGAGGCGGCGCGGGCGCCGGGTCGAAATCGAGATCCCAATCGGGGATCTGCGGGGTCGCGGATGCGGCGGGAGGCGGGGGCGCCTGCGGCGCATCGAATGCGCTGGACGGCGGGATGGACGGCGGTTGTGGAAGCCGCGGGGCCCGTGGAGTCACAGGTTCGGGCGGCCGAGGCATCAAATCCGCGTCCCAATCCTCTGGGATCTCCGACTTTACGACACGCATCGGCAGGATGGCTTCCTGCTCGGCGGGAATGTGGTCCGCGAGGGTGACCGCCTCTGCCTTTGAAGAGGGCTGCACAAGGTCCGGCAGCGGCCGCAGCTCGAAGTTCGGCCAGCCTGGGTCCGGCACGTTCATGGACGGGGCCGATCTGCGGCCGGGGGGGATCGAAACCGGCAGATCGAACGGGTCCGGGGCGCGCTGGGGCATTGGCACCTCCGGCGAATCCAGCCGGGGCAGGATCGCCCGAAACGGGTCCGCCTCCGTGACCAATTGCTCGCCCACCTGGGCTGCGATCGAAACATGGCCGAGATGGATGGTGTCCCCGTCGCTGAGGATCGCCGAATTGCCGCGTCCAAGCGGCTGCTTTGCATCGTTGATGAACAGACCGTTCGCCGAGCTGTCGATGATGACGAACAGGCCGCCACTTGCCGTGATGGTGCAATGGTGGCGCGAAATCAGCCTGGATCCATCGTCGATGATCCAGTCATTGCCCTCTTCGCGGCCGATCTTCAGCGCGCCCGAAGTCAGGCTGCGGCTCTGCTGGTCCGGCGGACCCTCGATCGAGGTGAGAAGTTTCAGGCGAAGCACCGCTGTCATGCGTGGATCTGCTCCTGCACAGGTCGGCCCGACCCGCCGTTCGCGATGTCAATCCCAATCGCCAAGGCCGCGCGATGACGTTCCCCGATCGTCTTGGCTGGTCCCGGCACGCAGCACAGGATGACAGAGGCTGCAACCGCGCTGCCGGTGAGTGCATCCCCCGGCGGCACCACGATCGACACTTCGGGCGGGGCGAGGCTGCCGCCGGACCAGAACACGCCCAGCGCGGCATAGGCGCCCGCCGTCTGGAACTTCAGCGCGTCCGCGGGCGCGTGGGCGGCACGGCGGTGGGGTTCGGTGGGCTCGTAGACCCAGGTCTCGGCCGCGGCCCAGGCTGCAAGCTCGGAAGGTGGAAGCTCCTCTTCGAGAAAGCGCCGCCGGCTCATGCAGGCCCACCACACCGCCTCGCGCCGTGGGAGCCCGACCGCCAGATAGCGAATCGCGTCGATAGTCTGGTCCTGAGCGGCCAGTGCGCCGATAAAGTCGGCCGCCGTCATGCCGGGTTTCAGGACACCTGCCGCCTCGTCGCTCGGTTCGAGCAGCGTGCACAGGTGTTCCGCCAGCGCAAAACGGACCTTAGGAAGGAATCCCACCTCCATGACAAATGATTCTGCCCTAGTTGATGTTGACGAGGCCGCCCTTCACCGAGACGGTCCCGCTTCCGCTGATGTTTACCATGGGTCCGCTGACTTGCACCTTCGCGCTTCCGGACAGGGAAATCTGCGTCGCGCTGAGGGTGATGCCGCTCTGATTGATGGTGATGGAGTTTCCACCGACCTTCAATGTTATGGTTTGCGCCGCTTGCAGCGTGATGCTGCCGCCGTCGCACTTTAAGGTCGCGTTGCCGGAGCCGAGATCGAGCGTGTAATTGCCGCTCGACACGGTGGTCGAGGAATTGCCCTTCGACACCGTCGTCGTCTGGTTGCCCTGCGACACGGTCACGCTCTGATTGCCCTTGGTGACGGTCAGGGATTCGTTGCCCTCGGAGATCGTCACCGAGCGATTGCCCTTTGAAATCGTGACGCTCTCGTTTCCCTCCTGCACGGTCTCGGTCCGGTTGTTCTTCACCGTGATGGTCTGATCGTGCTGCACGGTCAACGTGTCGTCATTGACCACTTCGCGCGTGAAGTCCTTCTGCGCGTGCATATAAACGAGTTCGCTGTCCTTCTTGTCCTCGAACCGCAATTCGTTGAAGGTGGTAGCGCTTCCGCCGCTGCTCGACCGGGTCTTGATCCCGCTCTGCGTCTTATTGTCCGGCAGGGTGTAAGGCGGCATGTTCTGGCCGTTATAGGCGCTGCCGACGACGAGCGGCCGGTCGGGATCCCCTTCGAGGAAGGCGACGATCACCTCCATGCCGACCCGAGGAGTGAATTGTGAGCCCCAGGTGGCGCCCGAGATCCATTGGCCGACGCGCACCCAGCACGAGCTTTGCTCGTTCTTCTTGCCGAGCCGATCCCAATAGAATTGCAGCTTCACCCGCCCATATTTGTCGCAATAGATCTCCTCGCCCGACGGCCCGACCACGAGTGCGGTCTGCGGTCCGGGGATCAGCGGGCGGCGGGTCACCGGCGGCGGACGATACGCCACGGTCGCGGGCAGTGCGGTGAAGCGGTTGCTATAGCCGACCGCGTCGTCCTGGTTGCCGAGATGCGACAGGTCCCTGGCGTGGTGGGTCACCGTCTCGAGGACATATTGCTTGTTCTGCTCGCTTGCGACTTCGTGCTTCGCCATGGTGAATTTCGCACCCGGAACGAAACTCGGATAGGTCGCGGTCCCGCTCGCCACCGCATAGGCGGCCTCCGGGGTCTCCATGCGGGTGCGCGAGAGGGAGGTCCCGTCGCTCTTCTGGGTATAATCCCCGGGATAGTCGAAGATTTCCCAGGATTTGAAAGCCGAGTTCGTGAGCACGGTCGTGGTCGTGGCGGTGAGATCCGAGGTCGGCTGCTCGAAATCGTAATCCTTGAGCGTGGTCTTGCCGGACTGGAAGCTGTAGCCGGACGAAAAGGTGTGCACCGCGAGCGTCAGCGAAGAGGTGGGTTGAGCGTGCTGCACCGATTTGTCGGCGCAGTCCGTATAGCCCGACGTGCTGTCGCTCAGCACCAAGGTGTGTTTTCCGCTCTCGTGCTGAAAGTAAAAATAGATTCCCTCCTCGGCGAGGATGCGCACCAGGAAGTCGAAATCCGTCTCGCGGTATTGAACGCAATACTCACGCGAGGGGTGGGTGCCGGAAATGCCTTGCTTTTTGTAGTCGGTGATCCCGCCGTCGGAGAGCAGTGTCTCGGCGATCTGAACCACGGTCTGATTCTGGAAGATCCGGCAGTCGGCGGTGCGGGTGAGCAGCCACAATTTGGGCTCGATCACCGCCTGGTAGCGGCGCATGCCGTTGACCATCTGGTCGGCCGCGGAGAAGGCGGTCACGATGCCATTGATGGCGCGCGGATCCTCACCCGGCCGCGCGAGTTTCACCGTCATCGACTTGCCGAGCAGGCTGTCGGCGGTGATCCCGGCATTGGTCGACGACATTTCCACGGTGAAGCGGAACAGGCGCGACAGGCCTTCGTCCCCGGAGACTTCGGTGGCGATCAGCACATCGCCCCCGAGCGGGGTGGTCAGTTGGATCAGGCGGCCGGTCTGAACGGGCGCGGTCATGCGGCAACACCTCCGTCCGGCAGACCCAGTTTCTTACGAGCCGGCGGTCTTTCGCGGGCAAATGCGGGTGGGGGTCGGAAGACTCCCACCCGCTCGGGCATCATAGAGCGTCGGAGCGACGCGTCACGAGCTCTTGGTGGTGGACATGTCGTAGGAGACGGTGACCGGGGTGCCGGCCTTGTTGGTGCCGTCGTAGGGGGTGAACTTGAACTCGAGCTTGGTGAAGGAGATCGAGATCGATTCCGTCGGGCGGTCGCCGCTGGTGGAGACCGAATAGGACGAGATCAGCGCATTGGTGAGCGTGTAGGTGCAGAAGGTCACGCCGGGGCTGCCGGTCGTCGTCAGGTCGATCTTGACCGTCTTGCCGGCATTGCCGGTGCAGGCCTCGGTGAAGAGCTTGGGGGAGGAGGAGTCGAACATCTTGACGATCGACACTTCGCTCACCGACGGCTCGGAGGCTTCGCGGTTGGCGGTGGATCCGGAGACCGTCGAGATGCCGCGGCCGACGCCCCAGGAGAGCGACAGGACGTCGATCCACTTGGTGTGGTCCTGCTGCGTGGCTTCCCCCGGAATGCCGTCGTAATTCACATAGATGGCCATGGTTGATCCTTCATCCTATCTTGGGTGGTTGTTGTGTCATGCGCACGGGGACCGGGTAATTCATAATCCTATCGCGACGCAGGACGGAGATCTGCTTGATCAACGAAGTGAGAAGAAATGTTGATCTCCGCAATCACGGCGTGCAGTTGCTCTTTCACTGTTTCCCAGGACACAATGCCAATGAAAACATGAAAGAGATTGACGTCGCTGGTGACGGCACGCGCAAACAAATAGAGCATGACCTTTTCACGGTCGCTGGCTCCCTTGAATGTGCCGTCATAATATCTAAGCGTTGCGGTCTTTCTGTTGGTATCGCTGTATTCGAGCGTACGAGTCTGCTGATTGATCGTTGCGCCACCCATGTGACGTAACTTTTCATCATTGCTCACCCGGCCGATCGTCGTGGTATAGGTTTTTACGAACCCCGCGCTCTTCAGGGCGTCGACAGCTTTCTTGGGAACTTTGAATTTTTCTGAGAACCAAACGTCCAGCTTTTGCTGGGTTGCCGCAGCCTTCCAGACGGCATTCACGATCATATTCGAGGCTGCGAATATCGTAATAATTTCCTTAAAATGCCCCATATTATTGTTGGCGAAAAGAACCTTATTAATCGTTCCGATCATCGAGTCCTTGACCGTAACGATGTAATTTTCGCCCTTCTTCGCTGCTGTTGCAAAAGCGACAGTTGGGTTTCCCTCGTCTCGGAAGGTTTCTTTAATATTTTCCTTCTGAGCTGAAAGATTTCCGAGCGGCCCACTGGTATGTTGGCTACGTCCGATGAAAAGCCCGTCCCGGATGTTGGACTCGATCAATACGTCCAGCCCGGCTGCGCCAAACATCCCCATGAAAGCCACGCCCGCTCCGGTCTTGGAATGGACGGAAGCCTTAATGCCGGGATTGAGATAATAGGCCGTAATAACCAACGCGAGGATCCGAGCTTTATCTCCCTGATCTTCGCTGCTTTTGACCCATGGCTGCATGCCGGAAAACTTGGGATTACTTTTGATCGAGTCGAACTCTGTCTTGTAGGCCTCTAAAATATCACCGAATGAATCCACGACGCATGACGTGACAACGGCGACGATCAGGCTTCCGGAAAGTTCGACGGCCTCGCCAAACTTGTCGATGTAGCTTTCAACTGTGTCGCTTTCTTTTTCAAGACAGCTCTCGACTTTTCCAACTGCAGTGACAATCGTTGGATTGCTAACATTTAATCGAATATTTTCAAAAATCTTGTTATTTAAAAGTTGATTCTGAGTTATTGGATTTATTACTTTCCCAAAGCTATTTACAAACGCAGTCGGATCTTCGAGTGTTTTCTTCGCCTTTTTCTTGTCACGCTCTGCGAGGTAGCTGACAAGTGCAGATCCGACCGTGGTCTTGCTGGTGCCGATGGTTCCTGCGATGGCTGTTATGCCGGATCCAGGCATTTGCAGAAGGCCGTCCTTCGCCGACGTTGTCGCCTTAAAATCCTTATTGTAGGACGAGGAAGTGGCGACGCCCAATTGCAGATTTACTTCAGTCACACCCATTCCGGCGAGGCCCGTCACAAGCTTGCCGAGGCCACCAGTTGCAGCCGAAGAGAGAACGGGACCAACGAACGGCACAAAGCTGAGACCCGTCGCCAATGTCACGTCGAGCATTGTTGCCCAAACGGGTGTGGTCGGTTCAGGCGTCAGAGCTTTGGTGACCGCGACGACCTGGGAGGTGATCTTCGCGTGATTGCAGCGGTCAGTCAGATCCTTGATGGACTGTGCATAACTAGATGTGACGAGCTTTTCGCTGAAGATCAACTGCTCGGAAAGATTGCGAATGGCCTCTCTCATCCCCGCAAAGTTGACATGGTCGTACCCGTGCGGCGCCTTGGACATCCCGAGCAGATAATTGATGGCGATCGCAGTATAGATCGTCTTCAGTTTTTCCATCTTTGAGGTGACCGGTCCGAGATCGTTGGTGATCGTCGGATTTGCGAGCGGCACCGAGCGAAGCGTCACGGCGTTGGCGCCCTGCGAAATGGCAGCGACGGCTTTTTCCAACTCTCTGATGGTGGTCATGTGCCCCTCTGAACCATTTAGCGGCGAAAGGTAGGCTGACCGCCGTTTGTCGGTCGGCCTTTGCCCCTCATTGCGCTGTCACGACGTCACGAGCTCTTGGTGGTGGACATGTCGTAGGAGACGGTGACCGGGGTACCGGCCTTGTTGGTGCCGTCGTAGGGGGTGAACTTGAATTCGAGCTTGGTGAAGGAGATCGAGATCGATTCCGTCGGGCGGTCGCCGCTGGTGGAGACCGAATAGGACGAGATCAGCGCATTGGTGAGCGTGTAGGTGCAGAAGGTCACGCCGGGGCTGCCGGTCGTCGTCAGGTCGATCTTGACCGTCTTGCCGGCATTGCCGGTGCAGGCCTCGGTGAAGAGCTTGGGGGAGGAGGAGTCGAACATCTTGACGATCGACACTTCGCTCACCGACGGCTCGGAGGCTTCGCGGTTGGCGGTGGATCCGGAGACCGTCGAAATGCCGCGGCCGACGCCCCAGGAGAGCGACAGGACGTCGATCCACTTGGTGTGGTCCTGCTGCGTAGCTTCCCCCGGAATGCCGTCGTAATTCACATAGATGGCCATGGTTTTTCCCCCGTATTCCTCGCTTGCTCAGCGACGCGCGAGATCCTTAGCATCCATTTTTGACGGTCGCGCAACCGGAACGTCCCCCACGCTACGGAAAAGTTCAAGCCTTCCGTCCTGTAAAAAGAATGCACCAATAAGTCATTGTAGCTTGAGCGTGCAGGCGCAGATGCCATGCAAGCGTCACGGGTGCATCGCCGCTCAGGTTTTGGGCCGCCAGATGGCGGGTAACCTCTGCGGGCCCTTCGATCCACTGGGCTGGAGGTGTGGCGTGGCTTGCCCAGTCGAATGGAGTGGCAAGGGCATAGCCGCCGCCAATGCGAAGAATCCTTGCAAGTTCAGCGATCAAGCGCTGCGGATCGGCAACGCAGTCGAGAATGTTGAGGCCGACCGCGCGCCCAAACGTTCCGCTCGCGAACGGTGGGGCCAATGCGTCGGCGATCCAGAAATCCACCCTCTCGCTCCCCGGAAAGTTCGCGGGTGCTGATCGGCGTTCATAGCGAGTTCCCCCTTGGCGAAGGGGATAGGTGACGATGCCGTGATCGAGGGCCGTGCGGCCGACTTTGAGCAGGGGCCAATTGACGTCGATACCGAGAACCGGGGCCGATGTGGAAGCGGCGAGGCGGAATGTGGATCCCCCTACCGCGCAACCGATATCTAACGTCGGCCCCTCGCTCTGTTTAAGGCGCGTTACGGCGGCGTCGAGGCATGCCAACACGCTGCCCAACCCCGGTGACGAGTCGCCGACGCCATCGATATCTCCGTGAGACAGATCGCCAAAATGGCCGTGGCCATAGCTCGATTGCTGCTGACGCACGATGTTGAATGCGGAATCCGGGCCGGTGACTGCGCCGATCGCCGCCTCCGCCGCCTCGCTCTCGATCCCGCTCTGGAGCACGAGATGGAGATTGGCGGACAGCCAGCCGGCGAGATCCGGCACCAGAATCGGCGTCCCGCCGAGGATGGGATAGGCTTGGCCGCACCCGTCCCGACAGAGCAGCACCCCCGCGCGGACGCCCGCGTCATCTTCCGCGTCGGCGCATAGATCGAGGCGCACCTCCTGACCGCGCAGCCGGCAGGCCGGGCAGATGGGCCGCAACGTCTCGAAATGGAGCCGGCGCATGCTCAGCCGCCGATCATGACGGTCGGGCAGCCCGGCGGCAAAATGGTTCCGCTCGGGCTCGGGATCGGGGCGACGCAGCTCGAATGGAGCGTGCTGTCGCCGACCCGTGCCGCCGGCAGGCTGCCGATCAGCACGGTGGCGGATCCCTTCAGGATCATGCCCGGCCCGCCGGGCACGCAGCCGGCCAGCATGCAGGGCATGGTCGTGTCGGTCACCCGTGCCGCCGGCATGTTGCCGATCAGCACGGTCGGGCATCCCTTCATGATCGCGAGCGGCATGGCGGGATGCGGGACCGGGGTCGGCACCGGGGCAGGCGGATGCATGGGCGCATGGCAATGCGGGGCTGCCTGCAGTGCCTTGTCTGTCATGCGTGCGGCGGGGGGCATGGGCCGGCTCCGGTCGGGGCGTATCAGGCCACCGAATAGGTGAATTGTCCGTCCGGCCCGATGCCGACCGTCACGCGTTCAATGGGCTTCTCCTGCGCCAGAGCCTGCAAAATCTCCGCCGACATTTCCGGCAGCAGGGTGCGGGAGAGGATGTTTTCGATGTTGCGGGCGCCGGACGCGCTTTCGGTGCAGCGCGCCGCGATCGTCTCGATCAAGGCCGGATCATAGTCGAACACGGCCTCGTAGGCATCGGCCACCCGCCGGCGGATGCGCTCCATCTGGAGGACGACGATCTTGCGGATCACCTCGTCGGTCAGCGGCAGATAGGGGACGAGCGTGACGCGCCCGAGGAAGGCGGCCTTGTAATATTTCATCAATTCGGGCCGGAGCGCCTCGGCGAGGATGTGGGGCTCCGGTGCCGTGTCCGGGTCGGCGCACAATTTCGCGATCAGATCGGACGCGGCGTTCGACGTCATGATGATGATCGTGTTCTTGAAATCGATGTCCCGGCCTTCACCGTCCTTCATGTGGCCCTTGTCGAACACCTGGAAGAACACGTCTTGGACGCCCTGATGGGCTTTTTCCATCTCGTCGAGGAGGATCACCGAATAGGGCTTGCGCCGTACCGCCTCGGTCAGGATGCCGCCCTCGCCATAGCCGACATAGCCGGGAGGCGAGCCCATGAGGAGGCTGACCTTATGCTCCTCCTTGAACTCCGACATGTTGATCGTGGTGAGGTTCTGCTCGCCGCCATAGAGCAGTTCGGCGAGTGTAAGGGCGGTCTCGGTCTTTCCGACGCCCGAGGGGCCGACCATTAGGAATACGCCGAGCGGCTTGCGCGGGTCGGTGAGGCCGGCCCGTGAGGTGCGGATTGCCTGAACCACGGCATTGATCGCGTGCGACTGGCCGACGATCCGGCGCTCCATGGTCTCCTGCAGGGCGAGCACGTTGCGGATCTCGTCGGACCGCATCCGGCCGGCGGGAATGCCGGTCCAGTTCTGCACCACCTCGGCGATCGCCTGGCCGTCCACCAGCGGGAACACCAGCGGGTTTTCACCTTGAACGGTATGCAACCGATCGTGCAGCTCGGTGAACTCGGACTTCAGTGCATCCGTGTCGTCCTCCGGCGGCGCCGTCTCGAGCGCGGTGCGGATCGCCTGCAGCCGATCGACCAGCTCTTTTTCCTCCTGCCAGCGCGCGTCGAGCGCGGCCCGTTCCTCGACAAGTTGCGCACGTTCGTCCTCAAGCGCGGTGCGGCGCCCCCCATTCGCCGTGCCGACCGCCGCCTCCCGCCTCAGTAGCGCCAGCTCGGCGTCGATCCGGCCGACGCGCCGCTCGCGGTCCTCGATTGCGCCTGGAATGGTGGTCTGGCTCACGGCAACGCGTGCGCAGGCCGTATCGAGCAGCGACACGCCCTTGTCAGGCAGTTGGCGCGAGGGAATGTAGCGCGCGGACAGGCGCACGGCTTCGCCGATCGCTTCGTCGAGAATCCGCACCTTGTGGAACTTTTCAAGCACCGGAACGAGGCCGCGCAACATGGCGACGGCGAGTGGCTCAGACGGTTCCTCGACCTTTACGACTTGGAAGCGGCGGGTGAGGGCCGCATCCTTCTCGAAATATTTTTTATACTCCGCCCAGGTGGTCGCGGCGATTGTGCGCAGTTCGCCGCGGGCCAGAGCCGGCTTCAGCAGGTTCGCCGCATCGCCCTGACCGGCCGCGCCGCCGGCACCCACCAGATTATGGGCTTCGTCGATGAACAGGATGATCGGTACAGGTGAGGCCTTCACCGCGTCGATGACCGAGCGCAGGCGGTTCTCGAACTCGCCCTTCATGCTGGCGCCCGCCTGGAGCAGGCCGAGATCGAGCGTGCGCAGGCACACGTCGCGCAGCGCGGGCGGGACGTCGCCGGCCGCAATCTTCAGCGCAAATCCCTCTACGACAGCGGTCTTGCCCACCCCTGCCTCGCCCGTGAGGATCGGGTTGTTCTGGCGGCGCCGGATCAGGATATCGACGATCTGCCGGATCTCGTCGTCACGGCCGAGGATAGGGTCGATCCGCCCGGCCTTCGCTTCGGCCGTGAGGTCGACGGTGTATTGACCGAGGGCGTCGCCGCTCCGGCCGCCCGCCGCTGCCGGCTCGCTCGCGCCGGCCGGGCCGGCACCGGGCAGGGTGGCCGAAGTCTGCTCGCCCGACTTCGCCATGATGGCAGGGAAGTCCTTGCGCAGCGCGTCGACCGAAAGGGCGCGGAATTCGGAGGAAATGTCGTTGAGCCGGAGATTGAGGCTCTCGTCCGCCAACATGGCCCAGAGAAGGTGGCCGGAGCGCACCTGTCCAAGGCCGGAGACGATCGAGGCCAGCAGCCAAGCTTCCTTGGTGGCGGAGATGATGTCCGGCGACAGGCCGGGCGGGCGGCTGTTCCCGGAGCGCAGCCGATCGAGGCTGCGGCTGATGTCGAGCTGCACCCGTCCGACGTCGATGCCGTAGAGCGACATCATCACGGAAATGTCGCACGTGGAGTCTTCGAGCATCTTGGTTAACCAGTGCTCGACCTCGACCGCGTAATGGGTCCGCATCAGGGCGAAGCCCGCGGCATTTTCCAAGCCTGCGCGAGAGACCTGGTTCAAGCGCGAGATCAGCGGCTTAAGATCAATCGGAGTCATGCGTGTCGCCTCCCAACCCGTTCTGCCCGGCGCCAGCGCGATCCCCGGCCATCACCCACTCAATAGCGCGCAATATGTCGATTTTTTTTGAACCCCGGCGGCCCCTCGGGTAAAAATCATTAAGCACCCGCGCCGAACCTGATCAGGAATGTCATGTTTCGGCAATGAGTTTCGCCGAGAGCATAGCGCGATCGTGGCGGGTGAGAGGAGGGCCGCAGGGCTTCTCCAAGGGGGAGCCGAGACGGCGTGTCACATCCAATCAAGCGCACGGCGGATCGTCTTCGCCCAATTTCGCGGCGAGACGTTCTGCGCGGCGGGGCGGCAGCCCTGGCAGCCGGCGGCACGGCGGCTTTGGCCGGCTGCGGCAGCCTCCTGCCTCCGCCCAAACAGACCATTATCGGCATTCGGATCATTTCCGACGATACGATCAATCCCTCGCCCGCCGGGGTCGCCGCGCCGGTCGTGGTGCGGATTTACGCGCTGAAGAGCAATGTGCTGTTCCTCCAGAGCGACTTTCAGACCATGTTCAGCGGGGACGAGGCCTATCTCGGCAGCAGCCTCGCCTTCCGGCGGGAGGTTCTGGTCCCGCCCAACGCCAATATTCCGTTCAAGGCCGAAGTGGCTCCGGAGGCCGAATACGTCGCTGCGATGGCCCTTTTTCGGGCCAGCGATCAGTCGCAATGGCGCGTGATCTATGATCTGGAGCCGAGCAAGGTCAACGACCTCCAACTCAACGTATCGGAGAACCTTCTCTATCTGCAGCGCGTGATCGTCGGCAGCCGGCCGCTTCTTTGAGGCGTCTGCTCAGCTCTGCCCGCTGCCCGGAACGCTGCGCGCGATATAAGGCAAGACCTGCTTCAGGGCCGCCAGATATGGAGAATCTGGCCGCACCGCCTGGAGCACGCCGGCGCTGCCCAGCCGGATCAGATCCTCGCTGAGCGGCAGAACGCAGGCCACCGGCGTCTGGTAGGCGGCCTCGATCTCGTCCCGCAATTCGGCGATGTTCATCGAGGCGAGCGCCTTGTTGACCACCAGCACCAGTTGCGGCACTTCCAGCCGCCGCGCGAGCTCCAGCGTCACCGCTGTTCCCTGATAGTCCTGCTGGTCCGGGCGGAGCACGAGGAGGAGGCAATCGGAGACGGCGATCGACAAGAGAGTCTCCTCATTTACCCCCGGATGCGTGTCGATCAGGAGATAGTCGAGCTGCAGCTTCTGGCACAGGGCATGGATGCCTTGGTTGAGCAGTTCGACCGCATAACCTTCCTTCAGGATCCGGGCGATCTCGCCGGTGCGCATGCTGCTCGGCACGAGAAGGACGCGGCCCGCGCCCAAGGCGGCGCCCTGCGGCACGACCGATTGGGTGACGTCGATCACCGCGTCTTCGACCTCGCAGCGCCCCCAGAGGAAATCGTTGAGGGTGGAACGCATCGCATGCGGATCGACCCC
Organism: Aquabacter spiritensis; assembly: GCF_004346185.1. Classification (GTDB taxonomy): domain Bacteria; phylum Pseudomonadota; class Alphaproteobacteria; order Rhizobiales; family Xanthobacteraceae; genus Aquabacter; species Aquabacter spiritensis. Next base: position 141,321 of record NZ_SMAI01000013.1, read on the forward strand.
GAACAGGGCGTGGATGCCGGGGGATCGGATGTCGACGTCCACGACGCCGACGCGATGGCCCTGCCCGGCGAGCAGCGCCGCTACATTGGCGGTGATGTTCGACTTGCCGGTCCCGCCTCGGTACGAATGGGTCGAGATGATGCAGGTCATCGTCCGTCTTCCCGTTTGCCGGTGCCATGGCGCGCGCGCATATCGCGCGCGCGCCGCTGCAGATCCTGGAAATATTCTGTTTCCACGATCTCCCCCACCTCGCGGCGGAACTCCTTTCGGTCGATATCGACTTTCAGGCGCTCGACCGTCACGGCGAGTTCGGCGTTCTCCTTGGCGAGCCGGCGGTTGGCCACCTCAAGATCGGCGTGCGCAGCCCGCAGGTCGTCGATAAGGCCCGTGAGGCGCATTTCCCGCGCTTCAACCTGGACCAGCATGAAACCGAACGATTCGGCGAGCTGGCGCAAGGTTGGCGAGGCATCCTCCGCAATGGTCATTTCGAACAATTCGTCAGCATGGCTGTAGCTGCCGTGAGCGATCTGCCAGCAGACCCGCTCGAGGCGCGCCAGCGCGCCGGTCTCCGGCCCGCGCTGCGTAACCTCCACCGGCACTTCGGTTGCCGGCCGGAGACGGATCGTGTCGTCGCGTTCCACGTCTCTGTCCTCATTCAAACCGGCGCCCATCATCCCCACCACGATCGCCGTCGCGTCGTCCCGGCCGCCAGCGTGCTGCGCCTCTTGGACGAGGCGGGCCGCAGAATCGCCGGTTCGATCCTGGAGCAGATGTGTCATCCGGTCATGGCCAACCGGGCCCGAAACTCCATCCGAGCACAGCAGCAAAACATCGCCCTGCCGCAGCGATATGACACAGGATTCGATCTCGATTTCGGGCTCCACGCCGACAGCGCGGGTCAGGACCGGCCGCTTTCCGCCAGTGTGATGAAGGCTGACCCAGGCGCTATGGTCCTCCGTCACCTGCGTCAGGATACGTTCGCGCAGCAGATAGAGCCGCGAATCGCCGGCCCAAAGGCAGGCCGCATGCTCTCCCTCGACCAGCAGGGCGACGAGGGTGGACCCCATGACAAAGGGGGGCTTTGCGTTGCGCCCGTCTTCGAACAAGTCCGCATTCGCGCGACGTATGCACGCTTCGGCGCTCTGAACCCGTGCCTCCCAGGCCGGGGGAAGGGGAAGCGCGTTCTCGAACGTTCGGATGATGCCCCAGCTCGCACGTTCACCGGCGGCAAGCCCACCGACGCCGTCGGCGAGGACAAACAGACCGTGGTCTGGTGCGCAGAGATAAGCGTCCTGGTTCCGCTCCCGTCCGGCGCCCTGGAGGCTTGCCGCGGAAGCCCGCAGGGGGGGTGCGTTCGCCCGTTCCGCCGATGCCCCAGCCATGTCGTCTCGCCTTCGCGCCGCAGCCACAGTGTCTTATAGCGCTTTCCCGCGCCGCGCATGCAGTCCGGTTGGCGTTGATCGAGGCGTGGATGGCGCCGCCATCGCCGCTCCGGCGCCTTGGACCGGGCCCGTGAAGGGGCTATGTCTGTCCAGTGACTGTCGGCCCGGCGGTGCGGAGCGCTGATGCAAGCCTATCTCGATCTGCTCCGGCACGTTCTGGAGAATGGTGTGCCGAAGGACGACCGGACCGGCACGGGGACGCTGTCCGTGTTCGGCCACCAGATGCGGTTCGATCTGTCGGCGGGTTTCCCCTTGGTCACGACCAAGAAGCTGCATCTGAAATCGATCGTCCACGAACTGCTCTGGTTTCTCGCCGGCGACACCAATGTGCGCTATCTGCGCGAAAATGGCGTCACGATCTGGGACGAATGGGCCGATGCGAACGGTGATCTCGGACCGGTCTATGGGCGCCAATGGCGCTCTTGGGCGGCCCCCGACGGACGCACCATTGATCAATTGACGCAGGTCGTTTCGGAGATCCGAAAGAATCCCGATTCCCGCCGGCTCATCGTCTCGGCCTGGAATCCGGCCGACATTGCCGATATGGCCCTGCCGCCGTGCCATTGCCTGTTTCAATTCGCAGTGGCGCGGGGGCGGCTCTCCTGCCAGCTCTATCAGCGATCCGCCGACATTTTCCTCGGCGTCCCTTTCAACATCGCCTCTTATGCGCTTCTGACCCACATGGTCGCGCAGGCGACCGGGCTCGAAGCGGGCGACTTCATCCATACGTTCGGGGACGCGCACCTCTATCGCAATCATCTCGATCAGGCGCGCCTTCAACTCTCCCGCGCCCCGCGCCCGTTGCCGCGGCTGGATCTGAACCCCAAGGTGACCGACCTGTTCGCCTTCCGCTACGAAGACATCGCAATCGCCGGCTATGAGCCGCATGCTCACATCAAGGCGCCGGTCGCGATCTGAGCGGGACGGACGGAGGAGACGTGCGGGTCTCACGGCGTTGTGCGCGCGGGGGTGTAACTTTCCAGGTTCCGGGCGCGTAAACAGGGCACGACCCTCGCGACGGACGGCAAATGAACCTCTTTCACGAAAAGTCCGGGCGATTTAGCCCGGAGAAGACGGTGGCGTTTCTCGCCGCCATTTTACCGGTCCTGTGGCTGGCAGTGGATGCAGCGATGGGAAATCTGGGCGCGCGGCCGTTGATGGCCGCGATCCATTTTACCGGGCTGTTCGCCGTCCGTTTTCTGCTCCTGAGCCTTGCCGTAACACCGGTTCGGCGGCTTTTCGATTGGCCGAAACTCGTGCTTGCGCGGCGCTGCCTCGGTGTTGCCGCCTTCGGCTATGCTGCGCTTCATCTGGCCCTCTATGTGGCGGACCAGGGCTTCAATCTCGCGACCGTCGGGCGCGAGATTGTCCTGCGTTTCTATCTTGCCATCGGCGCGATCGCCCTGGTTTTTCTGCTCATTCTCGCCTCGACCTCGTTCGACCGTGTCATCCGCCGGATGGGCGGGCGGCGTTGGCTGCTGCTCCATCGCAGCGTCTATCTGGTCGCGCCGCTCGCGCTCGCGCACTTCCTGATCCAATCCAAGCTCGACGTGACTGAGCCGATCATGATGATGGGATTCCTCATCCTCCTGTTCGGATACCGATTGGTGCAGCGTGTTCGGGTTGAATTGACGGCAGCGGTGGCGGGCGGGCTGGCGCTCATCGCTGGACTTCTGACGGCGCTGGGCGAGATCGCCTGGTACGGCCTCGCGACGGGCGTGGACCCCTGGCTGGTCGCAGAGGCGAATCTGACACCGGGCCTCGGCATCAGTCCTGCGCTTTGGGTTGCGGGCTCTGGGCTGGGGGTCGCGGGCGCCGCGGCCGTGTGGCGGCGGCTGCGGCCGCCCCGTGACAAAGCGGTGCGGCTGAAGGCGCGCTCGGCCTGAGGAAGGCGGCGGTCTCGGAAAGAAACAAACCCCGGTGGTGCGAGCGGAACAGAGGGAGGCGGCGGGGCTCAGGCATCCCGGCCGGAAAGATAGGCGAGGCGGAAGCCCCCGGCGTCGGCCGGTCGATCGGCTTTGTCGAACGACAGTGCGGCGCGCACCGCCTGTTCTTCGCCGGCCGAAAGCATCGGCAGTGACGGCGGTGTCAAGCCCTGCTCCTTGGCTTTCGCACCGGAGCGCCGACCGAACGGATGACGCCCGCTCATCAAGATGTGGATCATGCAGCCGAGCGCATAGACGTCGTCGCTCGAGTCCGGGGCGGCGCCGCTCTCCCGCTCCGGTGTGGCATAGGCCGGCGTCACCGCGGCCAGCGTGGTCGGATCGAAGGCACCTGTCTCGTCGGCCTGGAGCGCGGCGGAAATACCGAAATCCAGCAGCTTGGTGCGTCCGTCCTTGCACAGGAAGACGTTGGCCGGCTTGAGGTCTGCATGCACGACGCCATGGGCATGTGCGAAGGCGAGGGCGTCGATGACCGTCCGGATCACAGAGCGGGCGAGGGGGCTTCCGATGAAATTCGGCTCTTGCCGCATGACACGGTCGAGCGAGGTTCCCTCAAGCAATTCCATGACGATATAGGGTCGGGCCCCGTCGCGGTCGAAATCGTACACGGTGACGATGGCGGGGTGCGGCAGTTCCTGGGTGCGGCGGGTCTCGGCTTCGAGCGCCCGCAGCGAATCCGGATGCGCGCCGAATTCAGCATTCAGCAGCTTCAGCGCGACATAAGGCTGGCGCGCGCCGGTCTCTAGGCGTCGCCGGTCCACCGCCTTGTAGACGATCCCCATGCCGCCCCGGCCGAGTTCCGCGTCGATGACGAAACGGTCCCGCAGGATGGTGCCGATACCGGGTTCGCTCAGATCCACGCGCGATGGTCCGGCCGCGCCCTCCGCCCCGACTTGCGCCTGCTTGCGAAGCCGCAGCGAAAGGAAGGACTGAAGATCCTGGTCGAGCGAGCGGTCCCGTGCCGTGGTTTCCGGCCCAGAACCTTTCAAGGTGCGGTAGCGGTCGACGAGAGTCCCGACAAGGGCATCCTCCAGCCGTGCCTCGGCATTGCGCGGTGCTGCTGAGGAGGATGAAGCCGCTGCGATGTGCGGCTGCGTCGGCGGCTCGACTTCGGAGATCGCCTTCGCGTAGATCGCCTCGGCCAGCGCCAGAGCGAGGCGCCGGCCATCGATATGTCCTTGAAGACGCACCCGAAGTGCAGATGCACCGTCCGCGACTGCGCAGGCGGCTCTGAGGTCACGGGTGAGCGCGTCGAATGTCAGGCGGCCGGACAGAAACCGGTCGAGCAGGACGTCCACCTGCGCCCAGGGTCCCGGACCCTCCGGCATGCCCACCTCTCCGCCCGCTTCATGTCTTGTCATCTTACACGGTGTGCTCGGATGGTGAAGCCGTCGTCGCGGCGACACTCAGCCGGGTCAGCCAAGGACACGCAAGATCGTCTGAAGGGCCGCCTCGGGGGGGGCGCGCGGCCAGTCTGCCATCTGATGGCGGAACCAGGTTTCCTGCCGCTTGGCGTACCGGCGGGTGTCCGCTTTGCCGATCTCGATCGCCTCGGAGAGCGAGATTTCTCCCATCAGATGGCGGAACAGCGCGGGGACGCCGTGGGCCTTCAGAATCGGTCGCCCCGCCGGCAAGCCGCGCCGCATCAGGTCCACGACCTCCCGGAGCGCGCCCGTCTCGATCATGGCGTCGAAACGGGTGTCGATCCGCGCTTTCAAGCTGTCTCGGTCGGTATCGATCACCACGCGCACAGCGCGATCCTCGGCGATGAGGCCCGGTCCGGTGGCCTTCTGCCAGGCCGAGAGGGGCCTTCCGGTCGCCTCCAGCACTTCGAGCGCCCGCAGGATCCGCTGGCGGTCGTTGGGCTTCAGCCGGAAGGCGGTTTCCGGGTCGCGGGTTGCGAGGCGGCTGTGCAGGACCGGTGTTTTGTCCTCGATCGTATCCATCCGGATCTTAAGCCGCACGGCATCCGGGATCGGTGGGACGGGCGCCAACCCTTGCGTCAACGCCTTGAAATAGAGGCCGGTCCCGCCGACCAGAATAGGCAGCCGGCCAGCCTCGCGCAGGGCGGCGAGGGCGGCCGCAGCGTCGTCCAGCCAGCGGCCGACAGAATAATCCGCATCGCCATCGACATGGCCATAGAGCCAGTGACCGGCTTCGGCCTCGTCTCTGGCGGAGGGGCGTGCCGTCAGGATCTGGAGGTCGCGGTAGACCTGCATCGAATCGGCGTTCACCACCACACCACCGGTCGCCTTGGCGCAGGCGAGCGCCAAAGCGGACTTGCCGCTTGCGGTCGGACCTGCGATGAGCACCGCGTCCGGCTGCGCCCTGCGCGGGCGATCCGCGGGGGCTTGCATCAGGCCATCCTCGTCGGGATCTTCCCCATGGTTTATGTCGCGACCCTCGTTTCCAATCCCAAGACCGGCCCGCTGTCACGCGATCACGTCGCCGCCGTCCGTGCCGTTTTGCCGGGGGCCGGCGATGCGAGCGTGCTCGCGCCCGACACGGCAGTCGACATTCCCTTCGATCCCCCGCTCGGTGCCGATCCGCGCATCCTGGCCGAATCCGCCCGCGCCACGCTCGCCGGCGCGCCGATCGACGTCGTTGTCCAACTTGCGGCCGACCGGCGCAAGCGTCTCTTCCTGGCTGACATGGATTCCACCATGATCGGCCAGGAGTGCATCGACGAACTGGCGGATCTCGCCGGCATCAAGGATCACGTGGCCGCCATCACCGAGCGGGCGATGCGCGGCGAGATCGCGTTCGAGCCGGCGCTGCGTGAACGCGTCGCCTTGCTGCGCGGTCTCGCGACAGGCGTCGTCGACGACCTTTTGGCGACCCGGATCCACCTGACGCCCGGAGGACCCGAGCTTGTCGCGACGATGAAGGCGCATGGCGCCTATACCGTCCTCGTTTCTGGCGGCTTCACGCTGTTCACTGGTCCGATCGCGGCCCGAATCGGGTTCGACGAGAACCGCGCCAATGTTCTTTTGATCGAAAACGGAGCCTTCTCCGGCCAGGTGCAGGAGCCCATTCTCGGCCGCGACGCGAAGACCGCGGCCTTGATCGAGATCCGCGACCGGCTGCGGCTCTCGCCCTCCGAAACCCTTGCGGTCGGGGACGGGGCGAACGATCTCGGCATGCTCTCGGAAGCCGGGATCGGCATCGCGTATCACGCCAAGCCCAAGGTCGCAGAGGCCGCGCACGTTCGGATCGACTATGCCGATCTGTCCGCACTGCTCTACATGCAGGGCTATACCAGCGAGGACATCGTCCGTCCGTGACGGCGGGCCGTCAGGTCAGCGGGATGGCGACGAACTGAACCTGGCCCTCGGGATCGGCGACGAGGAGCAGAGCGGATTTCTTCCCGTCGCGCTTCAAGGCTTCGACCCGCTTGCGGATATCGGCCGGGCTCGAAACCGCTTCTTGGCTGACCTCGACCACCACCTGCCCGGGCTTCAGCCCCTTGTCGGCCGCGGCTGAGCCGCGGTCGACGCTGAGGATCACGACGCCAGCGACGCCCTCCTTGATCTTGAACTTGCGGCGCAGCTCGTCGCTCATCGCCGTCAGTTCGAGACCGAGCGAGCGCTGCGACGCGGTCGCTTTCGGGGAGGGGCTCGGCGTGTCGGCCTCGGCCTTCTTCTCGTCTTCCGGCATCCGGGCGATGGTGATGCGAAGGGTCTCTTCCTTACCCTTGCGGATCACGACCACGTCCACGTCCTTGCCGACGGGCGTATCGGCCACGATGCGCGGCAGATCGCGCATCTCCTTCACGTCCTTGCCGTCGAACCGCACCACGACGTCTCCGGCCTTGATGTCCGCCTTCGCCGCCGGGCCGCCGTCGCTCACACCACCGACCAGGGCGCCTCGGGCCCGACCGAGCCCGAGGCTCTCCGCGATCTCGTCTGTGACGCTCTGGATCCGCACCCCGATCCAGCCGCGCCGGACTTCCTTGAACTGTTCGAGCTGCGCGAGAATGGGTGCTGCGGTCGCCGAGGGAACGGCAAAGCCGATGCCGATCGACCCACCGGAGGGCGAGATGATCGCCGTGTTGATGCCGATGACCTCGCCCTCCATGTTGAAGAGGGGGCCGCCGGAATTGCCGCGATTGATGGCGGCGTCGGTCTGGATGAAATTGTCGTAAGGACCGGAATTGATGTTCCGGTTGCGGGCCGAGACCACCCCGACCGTCAGCGTGCCGCCCAGGCCGAACGGATTGCCGATGGCCATCACCCAGTCGCCGACGCGCAGCACGTCGGAATTGCCGAACTTGACGGCCGTCAAGGGCTTTTCCGGCTTCACCCGCAGCAATGCCAGATCGGTCTTGGGATCGCGCCCGACCAGTTCGGCCTTCAGCTTCGAGCCGTCGTTGAAATTGGCGTAGATCTCGTCGGCGTCGGCAATCACGTGATTGTTGGTGACGATGAGACCCGCCGGATCGATCACGAAGCCCGAACCGAGGGAGGAGACCCTGCGCGACCTGTTGTTGTTGCCTTCGCCGTCATCGGGCTGCTGGCGGCGCTTGAAAAATTCGTCGAAGAAATCCTCGAAGGGCGAGCCGGGCGGCAATTGCGGTGTCGGCACGCCGCGGGAGGCCGCGACATTCTGAGAAGTGGAGATGTTCACCACGGCGTCCATGACGATCGCCGCGGTATCGGCCACCGTGTCGGGTCCCTTGGCGGAGGCTGAAAAAGCGGGTGCGGGTACGGCGCAGGTCAAGGCCGCAACGAGGGCGAGGCCCGGCACCGACAAAGCGGACAGCAGACGGCTTCCAGCGGACATGACCTCTCCTCGCGGGATAGCGGGTGACGCCGAGGCGCAGACACCGCCGGATCGTTATGCGTCACCCGCCATTGCGGCGGAATAGCGACTGGCACGAGTGTGCCGCATCAGCCGCGCACAAGCCAAACCACAATCACGCCAACAGCGCCGACAAGAAGACCGCTGATCCGCAGCGGGGTCTCCGGCGCTTTGAGCACCGCTTTCACGGCACTGCGCCAAGCGCCGGGAAATGCCGCAAGAACGAGCCCTTCCAGCACCAGGACGAGACCGATGGCTGCCAGAAGGTCCCGCATCTCCACCCCCGGCCTACTGGGCCGGGGCTGGGGCGACCGGCGGAATGGCGGTGCCGGCCGCAGGTGCGGGCGCCCGCGAGGGAGGCGCGCCCGGGGCGATCGCGGGCGGGTCCAGTACGCCGCCCATGGGATCGGAGAAGTAACGGAAGAACAGGCTGGAATCCGGGTTTAGGACAAGCCTCGTGTCGTTCGATCGCAAGCTCGCCTCGAAAGCCTGCATCGAGCGATAAAAGGCGAAGAAGTCCGGATCCTGCCCATAGGCCTGAGCGAAAATCTTGTTGCGCTCAGCGTCGCCTTCACCGCGCATCTGCTCGCCGGTCGAATTGGCTTCGGCCACGATGATGGTGGCCTCGCGTTCCGCCCGAGCCCGGGTCCGCTGGGCGGCCTCGTTGCCCTGCGCACGGATTTCGGCCGCCTCGCGCTGGCGTTCCGTCTGCATGCGCTGGAACACCGCCTGGCTATTGGCTTCCGGCAGGTCGGCGCGCCGAATCCGCACATCGACCACCGTGATGCCGAAATTGGCGGCTTCGCGATTGACCTGTTCGTTGATGCGCGCCATCAGCGCCTCGCGCTCGTCGCGCACGACGCGGGTGAAGGTGCTCTCGCCGAGCACGCGGCGCAGCGCCGAATTCAAGACAGTGGCAAGCCGCGAATTGGCCGCCTCGATCGACCCGACCGACTGATAGAATTTCAGCGGATTGGAAATCCGATAGCGGGCGAACGCATCGACCACCAGCCGCTTCTGATCGGACGCGATCACTTCCTGCGGCGGGTTTTCCAAATCGAGGATGCGGTTGTCGATATAGACCACCGTGTCGATGAACGGGATCTTCCAGTGCAGGCCCGGCGTGGTGATGGGGGGCAGGGGGTTGCCGAGGCGAAGCACAAGCGCCTGCTGGGTCTGGGTGACGGTGAACGCCGCGGAATAGACCCCGAACAGGACCAGCACGACAATGACGGCGATCAGACCGCCTGTGAACGGATTTCTCATCGCGCGGCTCCTTGGCTCTGGGTGCCCTGCGGGGCTGCGCCGACCGGCGGCGCTGGACGGCGGCCAAGCTCGCCGAGTGGCAGGAACGGAACCACGCCTGTCGTGCCGCCGGCCCCGGCCGTTGCGGTCGAGCCTTGGTCGATCAACACCTTTTCCATCGGCCCCAGCACGCGCTCCATAGTTTCGAAATACATGCGCTGACGGGTGACGTCCTTGGCCGTCAGATATTGTTCGTAGATCTTCAAGAAGCGATCGGCCTGGCCGCGGGCTTCGACGACCGTGCGCTCGCGGTAGGCCTGGGCGGCATTGTCGATGCGGGAGGCTTCGCCGCGCGCTTCGGGGATGACCCGATTGGCATAGGCCTGCGCCTCGTTCTGCGACCGCTCGGCGTCAGCGCGGGCGGCTTGCACGTCACGGAAGGAATCGATGACCTGGGCCGGAGGATCGACCTTCTGCATCTGAAGCTGGGTGATCCGCACGCCGGCCTTGTACTCGTCCAGGGTGCGCTGCATCAGTTCCTGCACGCCGGTTTCGATGGTCTGGCGGGCACCGGTCAGGATCGGCTGGATGTTGGTGCGGCCGATCACCTCGCGCATCGCGCTTTCCGCCACGGCCTTGATCGTCCCCTCCGGGTTTTGAACGTTGAAGAGGTAGTTCTCCGCATTCGAAATGACCCAGAAGACCGCGAAGTCCACGTCGACGATATTCTCATCGCCGGTGAGCATGAGGCTTTCCTCGGGAACGTCGCGTACGACCGGGCTGCCGCGCCGTGCGTCCTCGCCGATCCGCATGCCGATATCGATCCGGTTGACCCGGGTGACCTTCGGGGTCTCCACCGTCTCGATCGGGTAAGGGAGGTGGTAGTTCAATCCTGGCTGGGTGAGCTGGACGAAGCGGCCGAAGCGCAGCACCACGCCCTGCTCGTCGGGTTCGACACGATAAAATCCAGACAGAAGCCATCCGGCGATCAGGAGGGCGACGAGAAGGATGATCCCCTTCACGCCCATAGAGCCCGGCATCATATGCCGCAGCCGGTCCTGGCTGCGGCGAATCAAGTCTTCGATATCAGGCGGCGTTGGTCCGGACGAGGAAGGCCCGGTTCCCCAGGGCCCGCGAGGCCCGCTTCCCCAGGGACCTCCGCTCTGATTCTTCCACGACATCCAACGTCTCCAGTCGAGCGCCACGATCACCGCGGTCTGAGGCTGCGGTCCAGCTCAGTCCACACGTCGCTGGCGCACATACCGAGCCCAATAGCGTCGGTACGCGCGGCGCCGCAAGTTGCGGGTTATAAGAAGGCACGCGCCACGTTTCAACGTGGCGCGTGCCTCGCTTGTCCATCAGATAGGGGAGCGGCCCCGCTTACGCAACGGGAGCGCCGGCTCCGGTGCGTTCGTTCGAGCCGTGAGGCCGGCCGCCTGCGGCGTGCCCGCGATAATAATCGAGCACGAAAAGGCGAATCGCCGAGGACAGGTTGCCCTGGGTCCGTGAGGAATCGATGGTCGCCACCAGATCCGACAGAGTCAGCCGGCGGCCCGCGGCGATTTCCTTCAGCGAGTCCCAGAAGGCATCTTCGAGACTGACGCTGGTCTTATGGCCGGCAATGACGATCGACCTCTTCACCACGGGGCTTTTCATGTTTTTTCCCTCTCCGTGAGCAAATGGCCGTCAAGTCTTCGGGTGCGTTGCTGGCGTTCCAGATCCTGAGCCGCGCGTTCGGCCTTTGTACGGCCGAAAGCGATCCGGTTCTGGGCCGCCTGGTCTTCGGCCTTGCCGCGAGCCTTGGCCTTCCGCACGCGCCTGAGATTGACGATCTCGCCCACTTCAAACCTCGACGTTCGGCATGGTTCCCCCCAAAACCGCGCCGGGAATTTCCCGCATCGCAAATGACCCTTGCGCTTCATTTCCCCGAAACGATGCGGATCAAAGCATTTAGCCTGGGATCCAGGGCGAAGCTATGGCAAATGTGCCGCCATTCTTCCCTCCCAAAGTACCTCCCCCTAACTATTTTGCATTGCCGGCATCACCTGACTTGGAGCACTTCCCTCGGGAGCGTCGGCGAACTAGAAGCCAAGCGGCTTCAGACATGTGGAAAGGCGAGCGAGATGACTGCCACACGCACGGAAACGGACACGTTCGGGCCGATCGAAGTTCCCGCCGACCGTTATTGGGGCGCGCAGGCCCAGCGCTCCGTCGGGAATTTTAAGATCGGCTGGGAGCGCCAGCCGGCGCCAGTCATCCGCGCTTTGGGTGTGATCAAGCGTGCAGCCGCCGAAACGAACATGGCGCTCGGCAGGCTCGATCCGACGATCGGCGCGGCCATCGTGAAGGCGGCCAGCGAAGTGATGGAGAACAAGCTCGACGACCATTTCCCGCTGGTGGTCTGGCAGACCGGGTCCGGCACCCAGTCGAACATGAACGCCAATGAGGTGATTTCGAACCGCGGCATCGAGATGATGGGCGGGCAGATGGGATCGAAGAAGCCGATCCATCCGAACGACCATGTCAATATGAGCCAGTCGTCGAACGACACCTATCCGACTGCGATGCACGTGGCCTGCGCCGAGGAGATCGTCCACCGCCTTCTGCCAGCGCTCCGCACGCTGCGGAACGCCCTGAACGACAAGGCCGAGCAGTGGAAGGCCATCATCAAGATCGGCCGCACCCATACGCAGGATGCGACGCCCCTGACTCTCGGGCAGGAGTTTTCCGGCTACACCGCCCAGGTCGAGCACGGCATTGCGCGCATCGAAATGACGCTGCCGGGTCTGATGCAGCTGGCCCAAGGCGGGACGGCGGTCGGAACCGGGCTCAATGCACCGGTTGGGTTCGCCGAGAAGGTAGCCGAGCACATCGCCGCCATCACCCAATTGCCGTTCACCTCGGCGCCGAACAAGTTCGAGGCGCTCGCCGCGCACGACGCCATGGTGTTTTCGCATGGGGCCATCAATACGGTGGCGGCGTCGCTCTTCAAGATCGCCAACGACATCCGCTTCCTCGGTTCGGGGCCGCGCTCTGGTCTCGGCGAGCTTTCGCTGCCGGAGAACGAGCCCGGCTCGTCTATCATGCCGGGCAAGGTCAATCCGACGCAGTGCGAGGCCATGACCCAGGTCTGCGTCCAGATCTTCGGCAACAATGCCGCCCTGACCTTCGCGGGAAGCCAAGGCCATTTCGAATTGAACGTCTACAATCCGGTGATGGCCTACAACTTCCTGCAATCGGTTCGCCTGATGGCGGATGCGGCCAACAGCTTCACCGAGCATTGCGTCGTCGGCATCACGCCGCGCGAGGACAACATCAAGGCCGCGCTCGAGCGGTCGCTGATGCTGGTCACGGCCCTGGCACCCAAGATCGGCTATGATGCCGCCGCCAAGATCGCCAAGACGGCCCACCACAACGGAACCACCTTGCGCGAGGAAGCGGTTGGCGGCGGCTATGTCACCAACGAGGAGTTCGACGCGGTCGTCCGCCCCGAGAAGATGATCTCGCCCGGCTGACGCCGCCTGCGCAGACATTGGACGACCGGACGTGCGGAGCAAGCGCGCTCCGCACGTCCGGTGCGAGGTACAGATTCGTCCTCGGACGCGGCATATCACCGGGAAGGCTTCGCCATGATCGCCCTTATTGCTCCCGCTCCCCGCATCCGGCTCGCGTGCCTGCTGCTGCTCGCGCTCGTCCTCTCCGGATGCGGCGTCAACACCATCCCGACCGAGGAGGAGCGAGCGAAGGCGGCGTGGAGCGAGGTCCTGAATCAGTATCAGCGCCGCTCCGATCTCATTCCGAATCTCGTGGAGACGGTGAAGGGCTATGCGCAGCAGGAAAAGGACGTCCTGACTTCCGTCGTCGAAGCCCGCGCCAAGGCGACCTCGGTGCGGGTCGACGCTTCGACTATCACCGACCCGGCCCAGTTCAAGCAGTTTCAGGACAGCCAGGCGCAGCTCTCCGGCGCCCTCGGGCGGCTGATTGCGATTGCCGAAGCCTATCCAGACCTCAAGTCAAACCAGAACTTCCTCGCCCTCCAATCCCAGATCGAGGGAACGGAAAACCGCATCGCCGTCGCGCGGCGCGATTATATCGAGGCGGTTCGGGTCTATAACACCGAGCTGCGCACCTTTCCCGGAGCGCTCTGGGCGGCGACGCTCTACCGGGCGGCGCGGCCGATGGAAACTTTCACGATCTCGGAGCAACAGATGCAGGTGCCGAAGGTCAAGTTCAATTGACACGGCGGGCGTCTCGGTGATGAGCCGCGCAGCCCACCTCCAGCCCGCTCGGATGCTCGTGCCGGGCATCTGCCGGATGCTTACGGGGCTGCTGCTCGCCTTTTTTCTAATGGCGCTGCCCCTGCCGGCCCGCGCCGAGCTGACCTTTCCGCCTTTAAGTGGGCGTGTGGTGGATTCGGCCCATGTGCTCGACTGGCAGACCCTGGTCGAACTTGACCGAAAGCTCGCGGCGCAGGAAGCGAAAGCGAGCGACCAATTCGTCGTCGCGACTATTCCCTCCTTGCAAGGCACCTCGATCGAGGATTTCGCCAACCGGCTGTTCCGCCACTGGAAGCTCGGGCAGGCGCAGGAGAATAACGGGGTTCTGCTCCTGGTCGCGCCTGCCGAACGAAAGGTGCGGATCGAAGTCGGCTACGGGCTGGAAGGGATTCTTACGGACGCCGTGTCGGGCACCATCATCCGAACCGCCATCGTCCCGGCATTCCGCGACGGCGACATGGCGGGCGGCATCGTCAAGGGCGCCGACGCGATCCTGGACATCCTCAATCTCGATCCGGAGGAGGCGCGTCGGCGCGCCAGGGCGCTCGTAGACGGTGATGAGTCGGATGACTGGGTCCATTTCCTGATTCTGGCGATCATGATCCTGATCTTCGTCTTCATCATCTGGCGCGGTGGTGGGCTGCGCGGTGGCGGCGCCGCCGGACCGATCGTTTTCATGCCAGGGTCGGGTGGCCGGGGTGGCGATTCCGGTGGCGGCGGCTTTTCGGGGGGAGGGGGTTCGTCCGGCGGCGGCGGCGCCTCGGGAGGGTGGTGAAATGGCGCATGTTCCTCCTCTGACGCCGGACGAGCATCGGCGGATCGCCGACGCGGTCGCGGCGGCGGAAGCCAAGACCTCAGCCGAGATTCGCGTCGCGCTCGTCGAAGCCCCGCTTGTGACCCACGCCTATCATCCTGTGCTCTGGGCCGCTTTGGGGGCTCTGGTGCTGCCGTGGCCGGCGATCGCCGTCTTTCCGATCGAGCCACTGCGGCTTCTGGCGGTGCAGGCGGCGGCGTTCGTCCTGTTCTGGGGTGGACTCGCGCTCCCCCCGGTGTCCCGCCGCCTGGTGCCGATGCGCGAGCGCCGCGCAGCCGCGCGGGCGATGGTGCGTCAATTGTTCGTCGGCCACGGCATGCACGGGACGGAGGGGCGGAGCGGGCTCCTCATCCTGGTGGCATCACGCGACCGCATCGTCGAGATACTGGCCGACGCCAATGCCGATGCGGCGCTCGGCGCCGCGGCCTGGGCGGAGGTCTGCCGCACCGTGACGGCGCCGGCCGCCGAGGGCCGGCTCGCCGACGGCATCGTCGCCGCCGTCGCCCGCGCCGGCGACCTCCTGTCCGGCCCGCTGCCCGCGCGTTCGGGCGACCGCAACGAACTGCCGAACGCGCCGATCACGCTCGGCGGCGAGGCAGGGGGCGGGGATTAAGCGAGGTTGGCTGTCCGGTTGATTCTGATGCCGGGGCGCCTTTCCAAGGCTCGGCCGCGGCCCTAGATTGCCCGGCGCGAAGCCCCCCGAAGCGGGGCGTCGAAATCAGGGGTTATCTCATGACCAAGCCCGCCGTTCGTGTCGCCGTCACCGGCGCCGCCGGTCAGATCTGTTACTCGCTGCTGTTTCGCATCGCCAATGGCGATCTCTACGGCAAGGATCAGCCGGTCATCCTCCAGCTTCTCGATCTGCCCCAGGCCCAGGCCGCCGTGGGCGGCGTCGTGATGGAGCTCGAGGATTGCGCGTTCCCGAATCTCGCCGGCGTCGTGGTCACGGATGACCCGAAAGTGGCGTTCCGCGATATCGACGCGGCCTTCTTGGTCGGCGCCCGCCCACGGTCCAAGGGCATGGAGCGCGCCGATCTGCTGCTCGCAAACGCCGAGATTTTCAAGGTGCAGGGCGGGGCGCTCAACGAAGTCGCGAAGCGCGACGTGAAGGTGCTGGTGGTCGGCAACCCGGCGAATACCAACGCTTATATCACCCGCAAATGCGCGCCGGATCTGCCGGCGTCGAACATCACTGCGATGCTGCGTCTCGACCACAATCGCGCCTTGTCGCAGCTGGCCGCCAAGGCCGGCGTCTCCTCGGCGGACATCGAAAAGATGGCCGTGTGGGGCAACCATTCCCCCACCATGTATGCCGATTACCGCTTCGCGACGGTCAAGGGGACGCCCCTTCCGGACCTCATCAATGACGAAGCCTGGTATCGCGACGTCCTCATCCCGAAGGTCGGCAAGCGCGGCGCAGCCGTCATCGAGGCGCGCGGGCTGTCCTCGGCGGCCTCCGCAGCCAATGCCGCCATCGATCACATGCATGACTGGATCCATGGGACGAATGGCGGCTGGGTCTCCATGGGCGTGCCGTCGGATGGTTCCTATGGGATCCCCGAAGAGATCGTGTACGGCATGCCGGTGGTGTGCGCCAATGGCGCCTACGAAGTCGTGGCGGGGCTTCCCGTTGACGACTTCTCTCGCACCATGATGGACAAGACCCTGAAGGAACTGCTCGACGAGCGGGATGGCGTGAAGGCCATCGTCGGCTGAGTCGCCTGCGGGTCCGCCGCTCCGGCGGACCCGCATTTTCGAGCCGTTGTGCCCATGTCTATGCCACCAAGGTTGCCGATTACGCGGCGCGGCCGGGCCCTTTATCGCGGTCTTGGCGCCCGTCTTGGCCGATTTCGCCCATAAAGCCGGCCAAACACGTTTGTGAGGGCCTAATCCAGACATCGCCGACCGGAGATACTTGACGATCGGCGACTCTCCGGCTAGAAGCAGCCCACTTCGCGGCAGGCGGTCGGTGCCTCCAGCGATCGGTGCGGCATTCCCGGAAAGCCGGGCGCCCCGATCGGAACAC
The DNA here is from genome assembly GCF_004346185.1 of Aquabacter spiritensis. GTDB lineage: Bacteria > Pseudomonadota > Alphaproteobacteria > Rhizobiales > Xanthobacteraceae > Aquabacter > Aquabacter spiritensis. Next base: position 157,868 of record NZ_SMAI01000013.1, read on the forward strand.
CGAAACGCTGCCAGGAACAGCACTGTGAAAGCATGGGTGCACGATCGCGGCGCCGGCTCCGAAAGGGGCGGAGCGGCGTGATCCTCTGTCGCGAACGAGGCGCTTGCGTTGCCACGGCAATGCTGCGCGCCCGACCGTTCCTGGACCGTCGAAGGGCTAATGCCTTTCGGCGCGATGACTGTTTCGTGGCGGCCGATCGGGCTGCCGATGAGCGGCGGTCCCTCGGGGCCGCGTAAATTCAAGAATGCGGCGCAAGCCGCAGGTCAGGACGAGGCGAAGGCGTATGCCGACGATCAACCAGCTGATCCGGAAGCCGCGGGAAGCGCAGAAGGCGCGCGACAAGGCTCCCGCTCTGCAGTCGAGCCCGCAAAAGCGCGGCGTGTGCACCCGCGTCTACACCACGACCCCAAAGAAGCCGAACTCGGCGCTCCGGAAGGTTGCGAAGGTGCGGCTGACGAACAGCTACGAAGTTATCGGCTATATCCCGGGCGAGGGTCACAACCTCCAGGAGCATTCCGTGGTGATGATCCGCGGCGGCCGTGTGAAGGACCTTCCGGGTGTGCGTTATCACATTCTGCGCGGCGTCCTGGATACCCAGGGCGTGAAGAACCGCAAGCAGCGTCGATCCAAATACGGCGCGAAGCGGCCGAAGTGATCTGAGGAGATAAGAGCATGTCTCGTCGTCATCGGGCCGAGCGCCGCGAAGTCATCCCGGATGCCAAGTATGGCAACCTCACCCTCAGCCGCTTCATGAACTCCGTCATGCGTGACGGAAAGAAGTCGGTCGCGGAGTCGATCGTTTATGGCGCCCTCGACACGGTCGAGGCGAAAGCCAAGCACGACCCCGTCGAGGTCTTCATCCAAGCGCTCGAAAACGTCGCTCCGGCGGTGGAAGTGCGCTCGCGGCGCGTCGGCGGTGCCACCTATCAGGTGCCCGTGGAAGTGCGCACCGAGCGTCGCCAGACGCTGGCCATCCGTTGGCTGATCGCTTCGGCCAGGGCCCGCAACGAGAAGACCATGGTGGAGCGCCTTTCCGCCGAGCTTCTCGACGCGGCGAACAACCGTGGAAACGCGGTGAAGAAGCGCGAAGACACGCACCGGATGGCGGAAGCCAATCGTGCCTTCTCTCATTATCGCTGGTGATCGGAGAGGATTGAAGCCATGCCCCGCACCCACGCGATCGATGACTACCGTAACTTCGGCATCATGGCCCACATTGATGCGGGCAAGACGACGACGACGGAACGCATCCTCTATTATACCGGCAAGAGCCATAAGATCGGCGAAGTCCATGATGGCGCTGCCACCATGGATTGGATGACGCAGGAGCAGGAGCGTGGCATCACGATCACCTCCGCTGCGACCACCGCCTTTTGGAACGGCAAGCGCCTGAACATCATCGACACGCCGGGGCACGTCGACTTCACCATCGAAGTCGAACGGTCGCTCCGCGTGCTCGACGGTGCGGTCTGCGTGCTCGACGGCAACCAGGGCGTCGAGCCCCAGACCGAGACGGTTTGGCGCCAGGCGGACAAGTACAACGTGCCCCGCATCGTGTTCGTCAACAAGATGGACAAGACCGGCGCCGATTTCTATCGCTGCGTCGAGATGATCATCGACCGCGTGGCGGGCAACCCGGTCTGCTGCCAGTTGCCGATCGGGTCCGAGAACAATTTCAAGGGCATCATCGATCTCGTCCGCATGAAGGCGGTCGTTTGGGAAGATGAAGCGCTCGGCGCGAAGTTCCACGACGAGGAGATCCCGGCCGATCTCGCCGACAAGGCTGCCGAATATCGCGGCAAGCTGGTCGAAGCGGCGGTCGAGCTCGACGACGAGGCGCTGTCCAATTATCTGGACGGTGTCGAGCCCGACGTGGAGACGCTGAAGAAGCTGATCCGCAAGGCGGTCGTCACCCGCAAGTTCAATCCGGTCTTCTGCGGTTCGGCGTTCAAGAACAAGGGTGTTCAGCCTTTGCTCGACGCGGTCGTGGATTATCTGCCGAGCCCGATCGATCGTGGTGCGATCAAGGGCATCGACTTCAAGACCGAGGAAGACACCGTTCGCAACCCTTCGGACTCCGAGCCGCTGTCGCTGCTCGCGTTCAAGATCATGGACGACCCCTTCGTCGGCACCATCACCTTCTGCCGCCTTTATTCGGGCGTCATCGAGACCGGCATGGGCCTGCTCAACTCCACCCGCGACAAGCGTGAGCGCGTCGGGCGGATGCTGTTGATGCACGCCAACAACCGGGAAGACATCAAGGAAGCGTACGCCGGCGACATCGTCGCTCTGGCGGGCCTGAAGGATGTGCGCACCGGTGATACGCTGTGCGATACCAACAAGCCCGTCATCCTCGAGAAGATGGAATTCCCCGAGCCGGTGATCGAGATCGCGATCGAGCCCAAGTCCAAAGCGGACCAGGAAAAGCTCGGCATCGCCCTCTCCAAGCTGGCGGCCGAGGATCCGTCCTTCCGGGTGTCCACCGATTTCGAGAGCGGCCAGACCATCCTGAAGGGGATGGGCGAGCTGCACCTCGACATCAAGGTCGACATCCTGCGGCGCACCTACAAGGTGGACGCGAACATCGGCGCCCCCCAGGTCGCCTATCGCGAGACCATCACGAAGCGGACCGAGATCGACTACACCCACAAGAAGCAGACCGGCGGGACCGGGCAGTTCGCGCGGGTGAAGTTCGTGGTCGAGCCGAACGAAGTCGGCAAGGGCTTCTTGTTCGAGAGCGCGATCGTCGGCGGCGCGGTGCCGAAGGAATATATCCCCGGCGTCAATAAGGGTCTCGAAAGCGTGCTGGGTGCGGGCGTGCTCGCGGGCTTCCCGGTCGTGGACGTCAAGGTCCAGCTGATCGACGGTGCCTATCACGAGGTGGATTCGTCCGCCCTCGCGTTCGAAATCGCCTCCCGTGCGGCCTTCCGCGAAGCCCTGCAGAAGGGCAGCCCGGTGCTGCTCGAGCCGATCATGAAGGTCGAAGTGGTGACGCCGGAAGACTATACCGGCTCGGTCATCGGCGATCTGAATTCCCGGCGCGGTCAGATCCAGGGCCAGGACATGCGCGGCAATGCGAACGTCATCAATGCGATGGTGCCGCTGGCCAACATGTTCGGCTACGTGAACACCCTGCGTTCCTTCAGCCAGGGCCGCGCCACTTTCACCATGCAGTTCGACCATTACGAACAAGTGCCGTCGAACGTCGCTCAGGAGGTTCAGGCGAAATACGCCTGAACCGCCAACTGAACCCCGCAATGGAATTGCCAGCGAGACCCAACGGAGAGTCCCATGGCCAAAGTCAAATTTGAGCGCAACAAGCCGCACTGCAACATCGGGACCATCGGTCACGTGGACCATGGCAAGACGTCTTTGACGGCAGCGAT
>NZ_SMAI01000014.1 GCF_004346185.1 Aquabacter spiritensis
CCCCAAAATCGACCGACGCCATAGCCAAAAACCGACCGGCCCCAACCCAAACAAAAACCCCGCCGAAAAATCGACGGGGTTTGTCAGCGGTCTGAAGCCCCGCGTCAATGCGGGGCTTTTTTGTTGCCTTTCGGCAGGCTGGTCTTCGGGAAAGTCCGGGACCGCGGATCAGTCCCGGATCCCCGAGACGCCCCCCGCGAGGGCGGCGTTCGGGTTCGGGGTGCGATGCGTCAGGACGCCTTGGCGCGGCGGGGGGCCGGCTTGGCCGGCTTGGTGGCGACCGGCGCCTTGCGGCGCTGCTGGCCCAGACCCATCTGCTTGGCGAGCTCGGAGCGCGCCGCGGCGTAATTGGGCGCCACCATCGGATAATCCGCCGGCAGGTTCCACTTCGACCGATAGGCCTCGGGCGTCATGTCGTAGGTTGTACGCAGGTGCCGCTTCAACGACTTGAACTTCTTTCCGTCCTCGAGACAGATGATGAAGTCGGGCGTCACGGACTTCTTCACCGGAACCGCCGGCTGCTGCGGCTCGGCCGAAGGCACTTCCGCCTTGGTCAGCCCGGTGAGGGCGGCATGCACCGAATTGATCAGCGCCGGCAACTCGGCCGCGGACACGGAATTGTTCATCACGAACGCGGAAACCACGTCCGCCGCAAGGCCCAAGTAGTCGGGTTCGCTCACAGTCTTCAGTTCGTCTGCCAATGCTGCCTCCTTGTAGGTAAATTTCAGGAATGACCGAATGAAACGGCGCGTGCAATCTACCTAAAGTAAAAAGTGCTTGTGTCCAATAAATAAATAGCACCGTCCCGCGCGATTGCGCGCACCGGCCCAAAAGGCTTGGCGCCCAAGGGATCTCGGTGCCTCCGATTCGGCGAAGACGGCGCCGGAGCCGGCATGGCGCGCGAATCGGCGCGGCAGAATCAGCGCGGGACGGCGGATTTGCAGGCTTCCCTCAGGCAACTTTGACCGTCGGCGGGCGTTGACAGGTCATGCCGACAGATCAGGAGTCCGCCATGACGCTTCCGCCCCCGTCCACGCAGCCGCGTCCCGCGGCGCGGGCCGAACAGACCCGCAAGGACCAGACGCGCACCGAGGAGACCGGCGATCACGGCGGTCCGGCGCATGAGCAGAAGGCCGGGCCCGCCGACGCGCCCGGCAACCGGCCGCCACCCGAGGCGGAAGTTGCGAACGCCAAGGCGGGCGGGTTGCGCGGCGCGCCGAGCCCGGTCGGCGAGAACGATCTCGCCTGACCGCGACAGGGCGTTGCCGCGCGCGGGCGGTTTGCGGTGCCGAGGATCGGCCCGGCGGCCCCGAGGCCGCCGGGCGAAGCAGAAGCGGGGATCACGCCGCCTTGGCGTTCTCGCCGCTCTGCGCGAGCTGGGTGAGCAGCTTGTCGGTCTTGATTTCTTCCTGGAGCGTCTGGTCCAGCAGGTTCGCCGCTTCGGCCATGCCGAGTTGCTTCGCCCAGGTCTTGAGCGTGCCGTAGCGGGAGATCTCGTAATGCTCGACCGCCTGCGCCGCCGAGAGCAGGCCGGCATCGAGCGCCGGGCTGCCGGCGAAGTCCTCCAGGATTTCCTTGCCCTCCTCGATGATGCCGAGGATCGCCGGGCACTGCTTGCCGCGTGCCGGCTTGCCGAGCATGTCGAAGATCTTCTCCAGGCGCTCCACCTGGATCTCGGTCTCGTCGTGATGGGTCTCGAACGCCTTCTTCGCCTCGGGCGACTGCGCGCCGCGCTGCATCTTCGGCAGCGCCCGCAAAATCTGCTTCTCGGCGTAATAAATGTCCTTGAGCGTGTCCAAGAACAAATCGTGCAGCGTCTTTTCCTTGGCCATGGGTCGTCTCCGGGTGTGTGACCTCGCAACCCGGCGGGCGAAGGTTTGTTCCGCGCGGCGGGGGCTTTGCCGGGCCGCGGCGGCGGCCAGACGCCGCCGGGACGAACGTCTCGCCCTCAGCTCGGCTGGCTCCAGGCGAAGCAACCGAGTCCGCCGGTGGTGCCCGAGACCATTAGGGCGCCGCGGCGGAAGAATTCGGAGCGCCGCGCGTGGGGCAGGTCGACGACGACCACGCCCATTGCGGGATCGGCCCAAACCAGCCGGGCATCGAGCGCACCGATCGCATTCATGGCCGATCCGGGGGAGACGCCGGGCGCGAAGACCACCACCGTCAAGGGCTGGCCGGGCGGTGGTCGGAGCGACCAGGCGCCGGTGCCGATGCTCGCAAGGGTCGCGAGCAGCAGCGGCATTGCGCGGCGAGCCGATGGCGGGCCGCCCCCGCGTGCCAGAGCTTGGCCCAGGCCGAATGGGACCAGCCCGAACAGCACGACCCAGCCGAGATCCCACGCCAGCGGCACAGGGCTGTCGACCCGGATGCGGTGGATCCCCAGCAGCCAGTGCGAGAGCACGGCATCGACCATGTGCCAGAGCCCAAAGCCGGCGAGCAGTCCGGCTGCGAGCAAGCGTCCACTCTGCCCCGGCCTGCGCCAGAGCTGCCAGAGCGCAATGGCTGCAAGGCCGTACATCGACGCATGGAAATAGCCATCCCAGAGGACCTGCAGGCGCAGGTCGGCCACCTCCGGAACGAGACTGAGCAGATGATGCCATTGAAGGATCTGGTGAAGCAGAATGCCGTCGAAGAAGCCGCCCAGGGCAAAGCCGAGCGTCGCGGTCCACAAGCCTCTCACTGATCGTTCCATGGCGCGGCGCTCCGCTCGGACATCGGGTCAACCGGGCGGCGGGCCACCCTGTTCCCCAACGACGTCCCTCGTTTGCGCCGTCATCGGTGGCGCCGTTCCCCGTGGCAACGTCTCGAGCTGGCGCTGGGTGCCGGTGATGAGCCGGGCTCCGCGCTGATAGGTCAGGTAGTTCCAGAGCCAAGTAAAGGCGACGGTGAGACGGTGGCGGGTGCCGACCAAGAAGTAGATATGCACCACGCTCCAGAAGGCCCAGCCGACAAATCCCTGCAGTTCGAGCCGCCCGATCTTGGCGATGGCCGACTTGCGGCCGATCGTGGCGAGGTCGCCCTGATGGCGATATCGGAACGGATCCGGCGCCGGGAGGCCGCGCGCGCGGGCCGCGATCACCCCGGCCACATAGGCGCCCATCTGCTTGGCCGCCGGCGCGATGCCGGGCACCGGCCCGCTCGCCAGCGTCACGCGTGCCGTGTCTCCGATCGCGAAGATCTCGGGATGGCCAGCGACCGAGAGGTCCGGCAGCACCTTCACCCGTCCGGCCGGATCCCGCTCCGCGCCGATCCACACGCCCGCCTGCGATGCCGCGACCCCCGCCGCCCAGATGATCGTCTCCGACTCGATGACGCCGTCCTCCAGCTGCACGCCGGAGGGGCCGATTCCGGTCACGCGGGTTCCGGTGCGCACCTCGACGCCCATCCGCTGGAGACTTTGGGCCGCGGCATCGGACAGATGGGGGGGAAAGGCGGAGAGGATCCGCGGTCCCGCCTCCAGCAGGACGACGCGGGCCGTGCGCGGATCGACGTGGCGGAAGTCGAGCGGCAGCGCGTGATGCGCCAGCTCGCGGACCGCCCCCGCCATCTCGACTCCGGTCGGGCCGCCGCCCACGATGACGAAGGTCAGCAGGCGTTCGCGCGCCTCCGGCATGAGTTCGGCCCGCTCGAAGGCAAGCAGAAGTCGGCGGCGGATCTCCGTCGCGTCCTCGATCCGCTTCAGCCCCGGTGCCGAGGACGCCCATTCGTCATGGCCGAAATAGGCGTGCGTCGCCCCGGTTGCGAGCACGAGGATGTCATAGGGAATTCCGCCCGCCCCCGTGAGCACGCGACGTGCGGCGATGTCGATTCCGGTCGCCTCCGCCATCAGGACCGTGGTGTTGAGTTGGGGACCGATAATGCCCCGGATGGGCCAGGCGACGTCTGCCGGCGACAGCGCGGCCGTGGCGACCTGATAGAGGAGCGGTTGGAAACAGTGATGGTTCTGTCGGTCGATGACCGTCACGTCCACCGGGGCTTCGCGCAATCTCTTGGCGACTTCCAGCCCCGCAAAGCCCGCGCCGACGACGACGATGCGGGGGCGGCGCCCCGCATCCGGTTCGTGACCCGCATCCGGTTCGTGAGAAGGGGCACCCTCAAGGCCGGACATGACACCCTCGAGACTGGATCGGGGCCACGCGGCTTTCCCGCGCCGCCCCGACCGGTTTTCAGCGACAGAGCGCGATTTCGCGCGGCCAGCGCCCCGATTATTCCGCGGCGATCGGCGGCACCGGGGCAGGCGGGGTACCGTACATACGCGGGTCGATCTTTCCCAGCTTGCCGTCGTCGTTCGCCAGCGGCTGGATCTCGGCATAAGAGAATTCGCCGCGCCCGTCGGGCGAAGGACCGTTCGCCCACGGACCCTTGCGGCTTTCGCTGCCCGACGACGCGCCGATGAACTGGTAGGCCACGTCGACCATTTCCTGGTCCTGCGGGAAGTTCGACGGCACCGGCGTCATTTCCAGCCCGTCTTCCTCCAGTTCGCGGATGGCCGCCAGCCATTGGTTCTGATGCATGGTATCGCGCGCGATCAGGAAGGAAAGCATGTCGCGCACCCCCCGGTCCTCGGTCATATTATAGAGGCGCGCCACCTGGAGCCGTCCCTGGCTCTCGGCCGTCAGATTGAAGCGGAAGTCGGCCAGCAGGTTGCCGCTCGCCGCCATGAAGCCGGCAGTCCACAGATTCCCGGCACTGTCGACGGGACGCGGGCCGGAGCCCGCCACGATGACGTGCTGCGGGTTCATCCCGGCGAGGATCGCGTCCTCGATCCGCGCCCCGCCCATGATGGCGCCGACGGCGCTGTTTTTGGCGGCCTCTTCCTGCGTCTCGACCGGAGAGGTTTCCAGCAGCCGGGCGATCATCGTCGCGAGCATTTCGACGTGGCCGATCTCTTCGGTGCCGATGTCGAGGATCATGTCCCGATACTTCTGGGGTCCCCGGCATGACCAGCCTTGAAACAGATAGGTCATCATGACGCTGATCTCGCCCCACTGACCGCCGAGAGGCTCCTGGAGCATTTTGGCGAACTGGGGATCGGGCTTGTCGGGTTTCGCCTGATACTGCAAATGCTTGGTGTGGGTGAACATGCTGTCCTCCTTTCGCCTGAACGAGGATGTGGATCAGCGCTGCGCCGCGGCGCCCTGTTCCTGAAGGCTGAGATAGCGGTCGGTGACCCGCGGGAGATGGTCGGCGAGCCAGCGCGCCATCGCCTCTTCCTCGGTGAGCGTGGCGCTCAGGAGCGGCACCGCCGCATTGAAGCCGCCGGCCTCCGCCATGGAGATGAGCGACCGGTAGGCGGCGATCTCGTAATTCTCGAAGGCGAAATCCGCGAAGGCGTTCTTCAGGATCTCGTCGTCCGCCACGGTGTGGCCCAAGGCGGCCATGCTTCCCATCATCGACGCGGCCGTATCCTTGAACGTGGAGGACTCCTCCCCGAGTTCGTGCAGGATCTTATCGAGACGATCCAACTGGCCGTTGGTCTCCTCGACATGCCCCCGCAGGCGGTCGGCCAATTCGGGATAGCTCTCCAGCCGTTCGATCTGCCGATTCATGATCGACAGTGCTTCGTTCTCGACGGCATGCGCGTTTTTCAAACCGACGACGAACACATCTCGGACGCTTTGCGCCATCTGCTTGTCCTCCTGTGACCGGTTGACCACCACGCCGGGCAGTCGGCGGGTAAAGTCTCTCCCAAACCGGGTGTTCCACTTAAGTGTGCAGATATGCATCTCGATGCGTAAGAATTTGAAGTTCATTGCGAAGGTCAAGACTGCCTTATTCGCCCGTTTTGCTGTCCAGCTCATGGTTCGAAGACGACAGAAGCCGCCAGAAAAGCGCAAGTCGGACCCGGCGGGCGGGGGGGTGAACGCCTCGGCGGGACGCACCGGACGGGAGGCGAGGCGAGCGTCGGAACATCGCACCGGGGGGGAGGGTTGGTTTCGAGACGGCGCCCGGCGCACCCCGAAAGCGCCGGAGGTGCCTGCGCGCGGGGGCGAGAGGAATGAGCATGACCGATCGAGACGATGTCGCCCCGCGGTCCCAGGTGAATCTGGATGCGGCGATCGCCGCCCACCGGCAATTGCTGGTCCTGATGTTCCGTGTTCTCGGCCATGACCCGGCGCGGCGGGACGCGCTGGTCGAAGCGATCGACCAGAAGCTGACCTTTCACGACGGGCACGAGGATCCGGGGCTCGAAGCCGACGGCGCCTTCGCCTTCGAGCGTCGGGTCAATGCGGAGTTCCGGCGCGTTCTGGAAGATGTCCGGGCGGGATTGGGGCGCGCCGCGTGAGGCCCGCCGCCGGTAGAGGTCCCATCGTCGTGAGGAGGCAGATATGGATCGGAACGAAATGACCGAGCGCGAGACGCGCATTCGGGAGAAAGCCTTTGAGCTCTGGCGGTCGGAGGGGATGCCGGAGGGCCGCGAGGCGCTGCATTGGGAGATGGCGTCCGAGATCGTCGGCCTCGAAGACGCGGCCGGGACCGCGCGCATTCCCTTTGGGGCGAGCGCGAAGCCCGCCGTCGAGCCCCAGGAGGCGCTGAGCAATACCGGGGAATTTCCCACCCTCACCGACCAGGGCGAGATGCAGCCGCCGAAACGGCGGTGAGGCGCTTCGGTCCGACCGGTCCCGCAGCCGAAGCTGCGGGCCGGCTCGGGCGGCCCTCGGCCCCAAGGCCATGGTCACATCATCGGGCGATGACCCAACTGACGGTGGCCATGATCACCAGCAGGCCGACCACGGCGCCGAATACGGCGACCCAGGTGCCCGAGGTCGGGTGGGTGCGGGGCGGTGCGCGATGGTCCTCTTCGCTCTGCGGGCCGCTGTCGGACGGAGACGCCACCGGGCGCCCGCCCGTGCCCTCCACCGCCGGTCTGGTCCCCGCCGCCTCGTCGTCGGTGCCGAGCGGCGCCGCCGCCGGATCGGGATAGGACACCTTGTCCCGGGTTTCCCCCGCATCGATCGCGGCGCGCCGTCTGGCGCCGTCGGAGCCGGTCATCGCGGGCCTCCCTCGGCGCGGCGGACTTTCGTGCCCGGGTCCCGGTGGTGCAGGGCCGGGGCACACCCCCCGCCGCCCCTTATTGGCGCAGCCGCGGGCGTGAGCAGGTTTGTCATGGACCATCTCCGGGGTTCCGGGAGCAACACGACCCGGCGCCCGATTGTTCCGACTGCCGGGGATCGGCGGGACCTCGCTGAGGACGACCTGCGATGGGGTGAAGCGGTCGGGGAATTCCCGAGGGGTGAAGTATGCCGATGTTCTGTCGACGGAAGAGCGGAAAGCGCGCGCGGTCGCGTGCGACCGCAAACCCGACGGCGCCCGAAAATTCACTACGTTCTCAAAGACTTGGATCTGGCCAAGATCGACGAAAAATTCGACGTCGCGTCGGTTCGCACGGCATTGAACACCAGCCGGACCTCGTCAGGCATCTCAACGACGTCGCTTGACCACTACATCAATGGATCCAAGGTGCCCGACGTCATTGGCGTTCACATCTCCCTACCAGAACGTGGCGAATCGGTAGTAACGCTGCCATCCTGTGCATGCCAGGGTTGTGGGGGCGCCTCGATGTCTGGGAATCCCGGTGTTTTTCGGCGACGCCCGGTCGGCTCCCCCGCCGTGATCGCGCCAGAGATCCGCGGGACGCGGCCGGCTTCCCTGCTCGGCATGAGCGAGGGCCTCAGGGGGCGGTGGGCTGCGTCGCGGCAGGAGACGATAGGCGCCTGCTCCATCTTCCCGCCGTTCGGCGAGCCATCGGAGGAGAGCGAATGACCCGCCTGCGAGCGCCCGAGGGCGATCGAGCTTTCTCCGCGCAATCTAGAGGCGCAGCAGCCGTTCGGCGTTGCCGTGGCAGATCTTCGCGCGGATTTCTTCTCCGATCGGCGCGGATTCGATGAAATCGGAGGCGACCTGCGGATCCTCATACGGATAGTCGACCGAGAACATCACGTTGTCGTCGCCCAATGCCTGGAGGGTCGCGTTGAGCGCCACAGGGTCGCATACCCCCGAAGTGGTGACGGCGATGTTGCGCTTGATGATCGCCGAGGGGAGATCGTCCGGCGCGAGCTTCTCGCCCAGGTCGAACTCCCGCCGGCTGTCGAGGCGCCAGAGGAGGAAGGGCAGCGTCTCGCCCATATGGCCGAGAATGATCTTCACGCTGGGAAAGCGGGTGAGCGTGCCACCAAACACCAGCCGCAGCGCGTGGGCGGCGGTTTCCGCGGTCCAGGCCCAGATTGGACCGCCGAGTTCGGGGCGATGCGCAAACATGGCGGGATGGTCGGCCATGCTGCCAGGATGCAGATAGACGGGGACATCGAGTTCCTGCACACGCTCCCAGAAAGGGATGTACTGGTCCTCGTCCAGATAGTGTCCGTTGGTCTGGCCGTTGATCAGCGCGCCCCGAAAGCCAAGCTCCCTGACGGCGCGTTCGAGTTCGGTTGCGGCGGCCCCGGCGTCCTGCATCGCCAGATGGGCAAAGCCGGCATAGCGATCCGGCCGCTTCTGCACCTCCCGCGCGAGGAAATCATTGGCGTCGCAGGCGAGCCGGATCGCCTCCTGGGCATCGCGGACGCCCTGAACCCCCGGCGTGGTGACGGAGAGCACCATCACCTCGATGCCGGTCCGGTCCATCATCTCGAGCCGCAGCGCGTCGAAATCGGCCAGACGACGTTCGACATCCGCGAAGAGCGCGTCGCTTTGCGTCGGCCTTGCCACGTATTTCCCGGCGAGCCCCGGCGTCGTGAAGTGCTCTTCAAGCGCGATTTTGCGCATGTGTCCGCTCCTCTTGGGTCGTCGCGTGGCGCCGTGGGCCATTGTCCCAGTGCGAGCACCTGTAACATGAAAACTCCGGGGAGGCCTGCCGCCGGTCCCCCGCGAAGCGCGCCTTACCCTGGCCGGCGAAAGGGGGGAGCGATATCGCCATTGTCACGGCAAAGACCAAGCCGCTCCGGCGATCGGCGGCGGTTCCTTTTGGCTGCGCGTCGCCGTCGCCGCGGAGGATGACCCAGGAACGCTCGAAGCGCCCGGAGGCGGCGGCCGGCGGAACGCCTCGTGAACGGGCTTCCCCAGTTTTCCCCCAGACCGGGGCGCGCGTTCTTGCCGTGTTCTGCCTGTCTGTGCGCGGACGATGCCGGGAAACGGCGAGAAAGCTGGTGCTGCGAGAGAGGATTGAACTCTCGACCTCTCCCTTACCAAGGGAGTGCTCTACCACTGAGCTACCGCAGCAAACCTGATCCGGGGCCGAGGGGTCGGCGCTGCCCGCGAGCGCGGGACCGGATGCGGCGGATGCACCGCCGCGAGCGCGCCGTTCCTGCCACAAGCGCGCGGGGTGCGCAAGCCTTCCCGCTGCGGCGCGCCGCGGCGTTCACAGTTTCAGCCGCTTGAACAGCGGTTCGGGAAGCAGCCGCACCAATGTCATGACGAGGCGCCAGACCGGCCGGGCATAGACCACGTCGCGCCGCCCGGCCATCGCCGCGGCCACCGCCTTGGCGACGTCGTCCGGCGTCGCGGTGAGGAGCGGCGGCAGTTTCAGATGCGCCGTCATGCGGGTGCGCACGAAGCCGGGCTTCACCGTGATCACCCGGATGCCGCGCGGCGCGAGCCGGTTGCGCAGGCCGGACAGGAAGGCGGTGAAGCCGGCCTTGGCGGCGCCGTAGAGATAGTTCGAGCCGCGCCCCCGCTCCCCGGCGACCGAACTCACGCCGATGATGGCGCCCGTGCCGCGCGCCGAAAAGCGCGTGGCGATGGCGCCGAGCAGCAAAGCCGGTCCCTCGAAATTGCTGCGCAGGACCAGCCGGGCATGCGCCGGGTCGATCTCGCCGCGCGCCTGGTCGCCGAGCAGCCCGACGACGCAGACCGCCGCGTCCGGCAGCGCCGGCAGGCCGTCGAGGAAGGCCGGGAAGGCGTCGTCCTCCAGGATGTCGAGCCGGTGCAGCGTCGCCGCCGCACCGGTCCGGGCCGCAACGTCGTCGGCGGTCCGGGCGGCCTCGTCCAGGTCGCGCGCGGCGAATTGGAGCCGCCAGCCGGCGGCGGCGAAGCGCAGGGCGATCGCCCGGCCGATGTCGGACGTGGCGCCGATGAGGAGAAGGGTCTGCGGGGCCATCAGATGGCGAGCCTTTCGGAGAGGCGGGAGGCGATGCGCCCGGGCGCGCCGATGTCGCGGCGCAGGGCCTGGAAGCCGGGCAGGCCGGGATAGCCCGCCGCGAAGGTGGCCGGCGCCTGCCGCGCATCCTTGGCGAGATAGAGCCGCCCGCCGGCCGCGACGACGAGGCGGTCGAGTTCGTCGAGCAACGCGAAGACCGGCCCGGCGGCGGGCAGGTCGAGGGTCAGAGTGAGCCCTTCCATCGGAAAGGAGAGCGCGCCGTGCCCCGGCCCCAATTGCTTGAGCACCGAGAGGAAGGACGCCGCGCCGTGGTGCGACACGCGCTCGATGACGGCGCCGACCAGGGCGCCCGCCCCCGGCCCCGGGACCACGAACTGATATTGCAGGAAGCCGCGCCGGCCATAGATCCGGTTCCACCCGCCGATCGCGTCGAGCGGGAAGAAATAGCGATCCCACGGCACCAGGACCGGCGCCCCGGCCTGCCGCGCGCCGGCGCGGAAATAGAGCGCGTTGAACGCCGCGACCGAGAGCCGGTTGAGGGTTCCCGAAGGCAGATCGCACGGCACCGCGAGCCAAGCCGGCCGGGCCGCGGGAAAGCGCGGCGCGGTGGGCAGGCCGGCGGCGAGGTCCGCCAGCGCGGCGTGTTCCCCCGCAAAGACCAGGCCGCGCCCGAGGCCGGCGCCGCGCGCCAGCGTGTCGATCCAGGCGACGCAATAGGGCGCCGTCCCCGCTGCGGCCAAGGCCGCGAGCGTGGCGTCGAGATCGGCCGTCGCGACCGTATTCTGGCGGATCCAGCCGGTCGCGATCGGCCGCAGCCGGAAGGTCAGATCGAGAATGGTCCCGGTGAGCCCCATCCCGCCGATCGTGGCGCGGAACACAGCGGCGTTTTCGTTCGGTCCGCAGACGAGCGTCCCGCCGCCCGGCAGCGCGAGCGTCAGCGCCTCGACATGATCGCCGAACCCGCCGTCGCGATGGTGATTCTTGCCGTGCACGTCGGCCGCCGCCATGCCGCCGAGCGTGACGGCCATGGTGCCCGGAACGACCGGGGGAAACAGGCCGAGCGGCACGGCGAGAGCGAGAAGGTCGCAGAGCAGCAGGCCCGCTTCGGCGCGGATCCGTCCGGTTTCCCGGTCGAAGGCGCGGATGCGGTCCAGCGCGCCGGTGCCGAGCGTGGCGGCGGCGCCGATCGCGGCATCGCCATAGGCCCGGCCGTTGCCGCGCGCGATCAGGCCGGCCTGCTGCGCCATCAGACCTTGCACCGCGCGAGGCGTGGCGGGGTGCAGCAGCCGCGTCGCGTGGCGCGGATAGCGCCCCCAGCCGGACAGTTCGGTCATGTCCGCCGCTCCGTGAAGACGAAGGCGCGGTCGAGCAGGAATTTCGCGCCGTACCCGATGGCGAGACCGATCACGGCGCCCGCATATTTCGCGAAATCGGTGCCGAAGAGCGTCCAGAAGGCGATTTCGAAGGCCCAGAAGACCAAAGTCGTCCCCACGCTGAAGGCGCCATAGACCAACACTTTGCGCAGTTCGCGGCCATGGCCGGAATAGGCGTCGTCGAACACGAAGATCTTGTCGAGCAGATATTTGAGCACGAAGCCGGCGGCGGTGCCGGCGAGGATCGAGAGTTCGAGACGCGCCCCGGGGATCTGGAGCACGGCTTCCTGCGCGGCGAGATTGGCCAGGGTGGCGAGCGCCGCGAACAGCAGATAGAGGCGGAACATGGCCGCCGGCGCGCGCGGTGCCATCAGATGCTCGCGGCGACCACGAGCGCGCCGGAAAGGACGACGATCTGGCTGACGCGGTCGGTGACCGCGAAGATCACCGGATCGTCGTGCATCGCGCCGCGATGCGTCAGCAGGCAGATGCGGCTGACCCAATAGAGCAGCAGCACGCAGAGCAGCCACAGGGTCGAGGGATGGCCGTAGAGCGGCCGCACGTCGGCGCTGGTGACGTAAAGCGCAAGGATCAGCACCGCGACATAGCCGCTGGCGAGCGCCATGGTCTGGAGCAGCGGCAGATCGGCGATCCGGTAGGCGCGCCCGACCGGGTCGCCCGAGCCCGCGGCCTTCAGGGCGGTGAGTTCCGCGCTGCGCTTCACCAGAGCGAGGCTGAAGAACAGGAAGGTGGCGAAGGCGATGAGCCAGTCGGAGATCACGATCCCGGTCGCGGCGGCGCCGGCCACCATGCGGGTGCCGTAGAGGCAGGCCAGCATGACCACGTCGACCAGCAGCCGCCGCTTCAGGACGAGGGAATAGGCGCAGGTGCTCAGGAAATAGAGCCCGAGCACGCCGGCGAAGGCCGCCGGGAGCGCCAGAGCCAGCACAAAGGCGGTGATCAGCAGCGCCGGGACCATGGCCGCGCCCCAGGCCGGCGCGATGCGGCCGGCCGCAAAGGGGCGGTGGCGCTTGCGCGGATGGGTGCGGTCGCCCGCGAGATCGAGCAGATCGTTGAGGATATAAACGCTCGATGCGCACAGGCTGAAGCTGACGAAGGCGAGCATCGCGGCGAGGAGCGGCCAGCCGAACGCGTGGGCGGCGAAGACCGGGATGAAGATCAGGACATTCTTCAACCATTGATGCGGGCGCATTGCCGCGAGCGCGGCGCGCCACCGCGCCGGCCGCGCGCTTGCGGAGGCGTCCTGCGCGGCATCCCCGGCCCGCAGGGTTTCGGGGGCGAGGATGCCTGCGGCCGCGGCGCGTATCGGATCCTGCGGGGGCACCGTGCCGACCAGATCGAAGCCGCCCGGGCCGAAGGCCGCGACGAGCCTCTGCGCCCTCTGCACGCCCGCGAAGCGCGTGCCGCCCTCCGCCCCGAAGCTGCCCGAGACGAAGCCGAGCATGGCGGCGAGCGCGGCCACATGGCGCGCGTCGGCCGAGGCGGCGAGATAGATCGGCCGGCCCTGCGCCGCCTGTTCGCGCAGCGCGGCGAGCATTCCGGTGTCGAGCGGGAGGCTGGTCGCGTCGAGCACCACCAGATCCGCGATCCGGCCGGCCAGCGCCGCGCGTCCCGCGCCGATCGCGCCCGCGGTCCGCACCGCCAGCAGCGGACGGGTCGCCAGCAGGTGCAGAAAGGCCTCCGTGCCGAGGCCGGTGCGCAGGAGGGCGGTGTCGAGATCGACCACGAGCGGGCGTCCGGTCGCCGCCGGGGCGTCCGGCGCGGCATCATCCGTGGGGACATCGGCGCGCTGCGCCATCGGTCGGCCAAGCTCCGGAACCAGGGGGCTCCAGTCATGCCCCAGGTCTCGGGCCGGAGGAAGGGACTTATCGGGATGCCGCGCCGGCGCACTGCCCGATCGCGGTGCAATCCCGCTGCAGCGCGCACTTTTTTTGCGCCTGCACAAGGCTTGAGCGGCGCGCGGCGCGGGTCTAGCCTCTCCTCGGGGCAATCGGGGCGGTGGGGCTCATGGCCAAGACGCGGACGCAGACCATTGGCGCCGTCCGGCGCACTTTCTCTCCTTGGACCGACGCGACCGCGACGCCGCTCATCCGGTTCGAGAATGTGGTGAAAAGGTTTGGTGCCTTCACCGCCGTCAACAATGTCAGCCTCGACATTTACGAGCGCGAATTCTTCGCGCTGCTCGGCCCCTCGGGCTGCGGCAAGACCACCTTGATGCGCATGCTGGCCGGGTTCGAGGATCCGACCGAAGGGCGCATCACGCTGGCCGGTCAGGATCTTTCCGGCGTCCCGCCGTATCGGCGGCCGGTCAACATGATGTTCCAGTCCTACGCGTTGTTCCCGCATATGAGCGTCGCCGACAACATCGCCTTCGGCCCGAAGCAGGCCGGCATGGCGAAGGCCGACATCGATGCGCGGGTCGAGGAAATGCTGACGCTGGTGAAGCTCGAAAGCTTCGCCAAGCGCAAGCCGCACCAGCTCTCCGGCGGCCAGCGCCAGCGCGTCGCGCTCGCCCGCTCGCTGGCGACGCGGCCCAAGGTCCTGCTGCTCGACGAGCCGCTCGGCGCGCTCGACAAGAAGCTGCGCGAGGAGACCCAGTTCGAGCTGATGGATCTCCAGATGGAGCTCGGCATGACCTTCCTGATCGTGACCCACGACCAGGAAGAGGCGATGACGGTGGCCGACCGGATCGCCGTGATGAATCACGGCGTGCTGGTCCAGGTCGATCCGCCGGCGGCGATCTACGAGCAGCCGGCGACGAAATACGTCGCGGACTTCATCGGCGACGTGAACATCGTGGAATGCGTCGTCGATGGCTGTTTCGGCGGCGATCTGCGCCTGTCGACCCCGATCACGCCGCATCCGCTCCAGATCGCGCAGGGCGATGCCGGCGGCGTCAAGACAGGCGACAAGGTGTGGCTCGCCATCCGGCCGGAGAAGCTGCGCATCTCGCTCGAGGCCCCGGACGCCGCGGCGGGCAACTGCTTCGCAGGCGAAATCTTCGACATCGGCTATCTCGGCGATCTCTCCGTCTATCATGTCGAACTGCCCTGCGGCACCCGGATCAAGGTGTCCCAGCCGAACCTCTCGCGCATGGTGGAACGCCCCATCAGCTGGGAGGACAAGGTCTATGTCACCTTCACGCCGCATGCCGGCGTGGTGCTGAGCCGATAGGGGGCGCGCCATGGCCACCGCGGGGGAAAAGGGGATCGGCCGGCTGTTCGTGATCGCCGTGCCGTATCTCTGGTTGCTGGTCCTGTTTCTGGTGCCGTTCCTGATCGTGCTGAAGATCAGCCTGTCGCAGGACGTGATCGCGCAGCCGCCATATGCGCCGCTGCTGGACCTGTCGCAGGGCTGGGCGGGCTTCGTCGATTTCCTGTCCCAGCTCAATTTCGACAATTATGTCTACGTGCTGGACTGGAACAACGAGTTCCTCGACGCCTACGGCTCCAGCCTGATCATCGCTGCGGTCTCGACCGTGCTCCTGCTTCTGGTGGGCTATCCGATCGCTTATGCCATGGCGCGGGCGCCGCGCACGCTCCAGCCGACTTTGCTGATGCTGGTGATCCTGCCGTTCTGGACCTCGTTCCTGATCCGGGTCTATGCCTGGATCGGCATCCTCTCGCAGGATGGGCTGCTCAATCAGGCGCTCCAAGCGCTCGGCCTGATCGATGCGCCGCTCGAAATCCTCAACACCGATCTCGCGGTCTATATCGGCATCGTCTATTCCTACCTGCCCTTCATGGTCCTGCCGCTCTATGCCGCGCTGGAGAAGCTCGACGGGACTCTGCTGGAGGCGGCCGAGGATCTCGGCTGCCCGCCGATGCGGGCCTTCTGGCTCGTCACCTTCCCGCTGTCGCTGCCCGGCGTCGCCGCCGGCTGCCTGCTCTGCTTCATTCCCGCCGTGGGCGAGTTCGTGATCCCCGATCTGCTCGGCGGCTCCGACACGCTGATGATCGGCAAGTCGCTATGGACGGAATTCACCGTCAACCGCTCCTGGACCGCCTCCTCGGCGGTGGCGGTGCTGCTGCTCATCGTCCTCGTGGTGCCGATCGTGATCTATCAGAACATCCAGGCGCGTCAACTGGAGGCCGGGAAATGAGCAAGAGCCTGTCCTGGTTCAACGTCACCGCTTTGGTGCTGGGCTTCGCCTTTCTGTACATCCCGATCCTGCTACTGGTGATCTATTCGTTCAACGCCTCGCGCCTCGTCACCATCTGGGGCGGTTTCTCGACCCAATGGTACGGCGCGCTGCTGGAGAACGAGCAGCTTCTCGACGCCGCCTGGGTGACGCTGCGCGTCGCCTTCCTGTCCTCGCTGGTCGCCACCGTGCTCGGCACCATGGCGGCGCTCGCGCTCACCCGCTACGGCCGCTTCTTCGGCCGCTCGCTGTTCTCCGGCATGACCTATGCGCCGCTGGTGATGCCGGAAGTGATCACCGGCCTTTCGCTGCTGCTGCTGTTCGTGGCGATCGGGCTCGAGCGCGGGTTCTGGACCATCACGCTCGCCCACATCACCTTCACCATGTGCTTCGTCGCGGTGGTGGTGCAGTCGCGCCTCGTCACCTTCGACCGCTCGCTGGAGGAGGCCGCGCTCGATCTCGGCTGCCCGCCCTTCAAGACCTTCTTCATCATCACCCTGCCGCTGATCCTGCCGGCCGTGGTGTCGGGCTTCATGCTGGCCTTCACCTTGTCGATGGACGATCTGGTGATCGCCTCCTTCACCACCGGGCCGGGTGCCACCACCCTGCCGATGCGGATCTATTCGCAGGTGCGCATGGGCGTGACGCCGGAGATCAACGCCATCTGCACGGTCATGATCGGCATCGTCACGGTCGTCGTGGTGTTCGCCTCGATCATGACGAAGCGGCAGGAAGCCCAGCGCAAGCGCGACGAACAGGCCGCGGCCGCGCATTGAGGACCCTCGGATTCTCTTGCCGGGACCTGTCGGCGCGCACGCCTGCGCGAGGCCGACGATTGCGGCCCGCCTCAGGTCGGGCGACCTGCGCCGGAGCCGGCCCGATAGGAAGCCGGCCCGATAGGACGGGTGCGGTGCCGGACGACCGCCGCGCGACCGCTCCCTCTCAGCGGCCCTCGCGCACCCAGCTCAGGGCCAGCAGGCCGAGCAGCAGCATCAGGCCCGACAGGCCGGCGAACACCGGGAACAGGCCGATCCCGGTCACCACGCTCACCTCGCGGGTGCGCAGGCCCATCCAGTCCGCGCCCGCGAGCCGGTCGCCCGACGTCACCGGCACGATGCGCGGCACGCTCCCCGAGAGATCGGCGAGGCGCCACAGGCCGCCGCCGGTGGCGGCGGACACCGGCACCAGCACGTCGCGGGTCGAGGTCACCTCGGCGAATTCCTTCGGGTTGAGCGGGCCGATATTCACCAGCGCGTTGAGCGGCCCGTTGGCGGCGCGCCACAGGCCGAGCTGGTCGGCCGGGGTGGTTGCGCGCCACAGGCCGGGCTCGGCCTGGGTGAGGGTGAGGGTGCGCGCCGGCCCGGTCGGCGGCGTCACCTGCGCCACCGGGACGGTATCGCCCATGGTCTGGCGCTCGACCACGAGGTCGCGGCCCGACGTCGAGAGCTTGAGGCGCTCCTCCTCGAGGTCGGGCTCCTTCATCAGCCAGTGCGACAGCCGGCGCAGCAGGTCGATATAGGGCCCGCCGCCCTCATAGCCGCGCGCCCACAGCCAGATATGGTCGGACAGCAGCAGCGCGACGCGGCCCTCGCCGACCCGGTCGAGCAGCAAAACCGGCTTTTCGTCCGGCCCGGCGAGGATCGCGGTCCCGGAGCGGGCATTGGCGTCGATGACGCGGAAGAAGCGGCTCCAGTGCGGCGGGGTCTGCTCCGAGCCGGGCAGCGCCCGGGTCACGGGATGGCGCTTTCCGGGGTCGGTCAGGCGCGCATGATAGGGGATTTCGGTCGTGTTGCCGGTCGGCACGCCGGGCAGGATGTCTTCGAGCGGCGTGTTGTAGAGCGAGCCGGGCTCGACATAGTCGGTCCCCGCCGCCACCAGGACCGCGCCGCCGGCCCGGACATAGCGCACGATATTGTCGAAATAGATCTGCGGCAGCACGCCCTGCTGGGAATAGCGGTCGAAGATGATCAGGTCGAAGTCGCGGATCTTGGTCTGGAACAGTTCGCGCGTCGGGAAGGCGATCAGCGACAATTCGTTGATCGGCGTGCCGTCCTGCTTCTCCGGCGGGCGCAGGATGGTGAAATGGACGAGGTCGACGTTCGCGTCGCTCTTCAGCAGGTTGCGCCAGGTGCGCTCGCCGACATTGGGCTCGCCCGACACCAGGAGCACCCGCAGCTTGTCGCGTATGCCGTCGATCGAGACCGCGGTGCGGTTGTTGATCGGCGTCAGTTCGTCGGCGAGCGGCGGGGCCTCGATCTCGACGATGTTCGGCCCGGCATGGGCGATCTCCACCTCCACCGTCGCGCTCTGGCCGGCGGTGACGATCGGCGTCGCGATGGTCTCGCCGTCGCGCCGGACGGTGATCGGCACCCGCGCGCCGGCCGGGGCGCCCTCGTCGGTGACGCGGAAGGTGAGGCTCTGGCGCTGGCCGACAATGCCGAAGCGCGGCGCCTTCTCCAGCGCGACGCGCCGGTCGCGCTCGCCGGCGCGCCCGGTGACGAGGCCGTGGACCGGGGCGGCGAAGCCGAGCCCGGCGGCGTCGGCCGGAGCGTCGTGGACGCGGCCGTCGGTGATCAGGATGGCGCCGGCGACCCGCTCGGGCGGCACGTCCGCGAGCCCCGCCGCGAGCGCCGAGAACAGCCGCGTGCCGTCGCTCTCGCCGTCGCGGGCATTGGCCTCCAGCGTGCGCACTTCGAGCCCGGGGATGCGCGCGAGGCGCGCGGTGACTTCGGTGCGGGCGGCCTCGGTCTGGGCGGTGCGGTCGCCGAAATCCTGGCTCGCGCTCTTGTCGACCACCACCGCCACCACCGAGGAGAGCGGCTCGCGCTCCTCCCGCGTCAGCGAGGGATTGGCGAGCGCGGCGAGACCCGCCGCCAGCGCCAAAGCGCGGAAGGCGGCGCCGCGGGTGCGTGAGGCGAGCAGCAGGCCGGCGAGCAGCACGGCGAGAAGGCCGAGCGCCGCGAGCACCGGAAGCGACACGAAGGGATCGAAGGCGAGGCCGTAGGTCATGCGTTGCTTTCGGGTTCCGCGCGGCCGTCCGGACCCCCGGTTCGGACCGCCGGCGTCATTGTCCGAGCCGTTCCAGCAAAGCCGGCACGTGCACCTGGTCCGCCTTGTAATTGCCGGTCAGGACGTACATGGCGATGTTGACCCCGGTGCGGAAGGCGAGTTCGCGCTGGCGCGGCTCGCCCGGGGTCAGCGGCAGAAGCGGCTCGCCGGCGGGCGAGACCGCCCAGGCGCCGGCGAGGTCGTTGCCGGTGATGATGACGGGCGAGACGCCGTCACCGGCGCGCGCCGGACGGTCCTCGCCCTCGCGGGCCGTCGGCAGCGCTTCCACCCAGGTGGTCGCGCCGGTGAAGCGGCCGGGAAAGTCGCGCAGGAGATAGAAGGCCTTGGTGAGGACATGCTCGCGCGGCACCGGCGCCAGTTCGGGAATGTCGAGGCCGGACAGGATTTCCCGCAGCCGCAGCGCGGCGGGCGTGAGGGGGCCGTTGCCGCCGGGCACCGTCTCGAGCGCATCGCGGGTGTCGAAGATCACCGTGCCGCCCTGCTTCATGAAGGCGTCGACCCGCGCCAGAACCGCCGGAGGCGGGGCGGGGGTGTTGGCGAGGATCGGCCAATAGAGCAGCGGGAAGAAGGACAGTTCGTCCCGCGCGAGATCGACCGCCATGGGTTCGCCGGCCTGCAGAGCGGTGCGCTGGCCGAGGAAGGTGGTGAGCCCGCCGAGCCCCGCGCGGCTGATCTGGTCGGCCTCCGCATCGCCCGTCGTGACATAGGCGAGCCGGGTCTGGGCGGTGGCCTTGACCGCGAATTCGTTGGCGGCCGGGCTCGGCGCCGCAGCCCGCGGTGCGGGGGTCGCGGCCGGCGGCGGGGGGCTTTGCGCGCCTGCGGGGTGCGGAGCGAGGGCGAGGAGCGCCGCCCCGAGGCCGGCAGCGGCCAGCAATGCGGCGGTGCGGGCGCGGCGGCCGCCGAAGCGCGCGAGCCCGCCGGCCAGCAGCAGAACCGCCAGCGCGTCGAGCAGAAGCAGGCCCATAATGCCGAGCAGGAGCGGGCCGCGCAGATCGCGGGGCGCGCCGATGCGCAGCGGCTCGACGCTGGCGCCGAGCGGGCCGAGATCGAGCGGCAGCGGCCGGTCGTCCGGCAGCAGGGCATTGACCGCGACCAGTCCGTCCGGCGGCCCGTAAAAGCCCGGCGGGTGCTCGGCGCTGGCGCGGCCGGCAAAGCCGGCGGGCAGCGGCCGGGCCCGGGGACCGGCGGGCTGGAAGGCGCCGAACCCGTCCAGCAAACGGCTCGGAGGAATGGCGACTTCCGGGCCGCGCGCAGCCGCGGTTCCCGCCGGCGCGTCCTCGGCGATGGCGGCGGTGTCGGCGAGCGCGATCACCCGGCGCAGCATCTCGACGAAGGTGCCGGAAAGCGGGAGGTTCGACCAGGACGTGTCGGCCGTGACGTGGAACAGCACCACCATGCCCTTGCCCCGCTGCGCCCCGGTCACCAGCGGCGTGCCGTCGCGCAGGGTCGCCCAGGTGTGATCGCCGAGCGCGCCGTCGGGCTCGGCCAGGACCTGCCGGTTCACCATGATGTCTCCGGGAAGCGGAAGGTCGCGGAATGGACCGTCCGAGGTGAGGCTGCCGAGCGGCTGGGGCGTCTCCCAGGAGAGCGAGCCGCCGAGAACCCGACCGCCGCGCCGCAGCCGCACCGGGAGCAGATCGTCCTGCGCATTGGCGAGGCGCGGGCCGGCGAAGCGCACCAGCACGCCGCCCTCCTCGACATAGCGGGCGAGGCGCTGGCGGGTTGCGGGGGGAATGGTGCCGACATCGGTCAGAACGATCACCGGCACGCGCTGCTCGATGAAGCGGGTGATCGCCTCGCTCGGCGCGCGGCTGTCTGCGAGGCGCACGTCGGCGAACGGGCCGAGGGCGCGGGCGAGATAATAGGTCGGCGCGAGCAGCGGCTGGCCGGTATCGGTGCTGGTGCCGGAGACCACGCCCACCGCGCGGCGGCGCCAGCGTTTGTCGAGCAATTGGACCGCGCCGGCCGAGCGCTCGCCGACGATCTCCAGCCGCGCGACCTCGTTGCGGATCTCGACCGGCAGCGTGAAGCTGGCCTCCGTCTCGCGCGCGCCGGGCGCAAACGCGAACGGGGCCTCGCCGAGGCTCAGGCCCTTCAGGTCGCGCGCCTCGACCCGTCCGCCCCGCGCCGCGCCCTCGTCGGGGCGCAGCACCTTCACGGTCAGCGCGCCGGCCGCATTGTCGGGTGCGGCGAGGGCGAGGGGTGTCGCGACGCCCCCGGCTATCACCAGCGGCGGCCGCGCCGGCTTCAGGGCCGCGAGGTCGGTTGCGAGCGCCGCATCGGTCTTCAGGTCGACGCCGTCGCTGATGAAGACCAGTCCCGCCTGCGGCTCCGCCGCGAGATGCCGGCCGGCGAGAGCGAGCGCCTCGCGCCGCGCCGGGGTGTAGGGAACCGGGGTGAGCGAGCGCAGCCGGTCGCGCGCCTGGGCGGGCAGGAGCAGGGTCGCGTCCTTCGGCACGTCGCCGGTCGGCACGATCGCGACGCCCCGCCCTTGCGCTTCGGCCTCGTCGACGAGGCCGGCGGCGGCGGCGATGCGGGTCTCCCAGGTGCTGGCGGCCGCCCAGCCCTGGTCGATGATCATGACGGTCGGCCCGTCGCTCGCCGAGGTCGCGGCGGGCGGGTTCCAGATCGGGCCGGCGGCGGCGAGGATGATGATGGCGGCGAGCAGCAGGCGCAGCGCCGTCAGCCACCACGGCGTGCGGGCGGCGGTCTCTTCCTTCGGGTCGATCTCGAGCAGCAGGCGGGTCGGCGGGAACACCACTTCGCGCGGCTTGGGGGGCACGACGCGCAGCAGGAACCAGAGCAGCGGCAGCGCCAGGAAGGCGGTGAGGATCAAAGGCGACGCGAAGCCGAGGGGCAGGCCCATCATGAGGCGGCTCCTTCAAGCGGCTGCGCCTCCGCAAGCGCGGATCCGGCCGTGCCGCCCGCGCCCATGCGGGCATGGAGCGCGAGGAGCAGTTCGCTCGCCGGCCGGTCGGTGCGGTGCACAACGAAGCTCCAGCCGAACCGCGCCCCGGCCGCGCGGATCGCCTCGCGATGGGCGGCGAGGCGAGTCTGGTAATCGGCGCGCCAGGTCTCGGCGCGTCCCACCGTCAGCGTCGCGCCGTCGGAGGCGCCCCGGAACTCGATTCGGCCGGAAAACGGGAACGCCTCCTCGGACGGATCGACCACCTGCACGACTTCGCCGTGGGCGCCGGTGCGCGCGAGTTCGGCGATTCGCGCGCCGACCTGTGCGGTCGGGCTGAAAAAATCACCGACGAGCACGATCTCCGATTGCGGCGAGGGGTGGAAGAGCGGCGGCAGCGCCGGGCCGCTCGGCGCGTGCATCACCGCTTCCGCCATGCGCTCGACGATGCGGCGGCTGGCCGACGGGCGCATCAGTTCGGGAATACCCACCCGCTCGCCGCCTTTCACCAGCAGTTCCGCCAGGGCGAAGGCGATGATCAGCCCCCGCTCGCCTTTGGGCGCGAGGCGGCCGGAGGCATAGTCCATTGAGGGCGACAGGCTCGGCCAGATCCAGACCGTATGGGCCGCCTCCCATTCGCGCTCGCGGACATAGAGAAGATCGTCGCGGGCCGAGCGGCGCCAGTCGACGCGCGCCGCCGGTTCACCATCGACGAACCGCCGATACTGCCAGAAATTCTCGCCGGTGCCGACGCGGCGCCGGCCGTGCAGCCCGTGCTGCACGCTCGACGCGATGCGGCGCGCCTCCAGCACCAGACGCGGCATGGCCGCGGCCAAGGCGGCGGATTGGCTGGTCGCCCGCTCGACGGTCTTTTGGGGCTGGTCCGCCACGCCGCGCCTCAGCCGATCCGGTCGACGAGACGCCGCACGATCCGCGTCACGCTCTCGCCCTCCGCCCGGGCTGCGAAAGTGAGCGCCATGCGGTGCTTCAGGACGGGTTCGGCGAGTGCGGCGACGTCGTCCACCGACGGCGCATAGCGTCCGTCGAGCAAAGCGCGGGCGCGCACCGCCAGCATCAGGGCCTGGCTGGCGCGCGGGCCGGGGCCCCAGGCGATCAGCCGCTGTTCCGGTCCGTCGGCACCCGGACGGGCGGAGCGCACCAAGGTCAGGATCGCCTCGACCACCGATTCGCCGACCGGCAGGCGGCGCACCAGACGCTGGGCGGCGAGCAGGTCTTCCGCCGTCATGGCGGCGCGCGGCTTGGTCTCCTCGGCGGCCGTGGTGTCGAACAGGATCCGCCGCTCGGCGTCGCGGTCGGGATAATCGACGTCGATTTCCATCAGGAAGCGGTCGAGCTGCGCCTCGGGGAGGGGATAGGTGCCTTCCTGCTCCAGCGGGTTCTGGGTCGCGAGAACGTGGAACGGCTTCGGCAGATCGTGCCGTTCGCCCGCCACGGTCACGTGATATTCCTGCATCGCCTGGAGCAGAGCGGATTGGGTGCGCGGACTGGCGCGGTTGATCTCGTCGGCCATCAGAAGCTGGGCGAAGACCGGCCCGCGGATGAAGCGGAACGCGCGCTTGCCGCCGGCGCTTTCCTCCAGCACCTCGGCGCCGAGGATGTCCGAGGGCATCAAATCGGGGGTGAACTGGACGCGGCGCGCATCGAGGCCGAGCACGGTGCCCATGGTTTCGACGAGCTTGGTCTTGGCGAGGCCGGGCACCCCGACGAGAAGCGCATGGCCGCCGGCGAGGATGGTGATGAGGGCACGATCGACCACGGCCTCTTGGCCGAAAATCACCGTCCCGATGGCGGCGCGGGCGGCCCGCACGCTGGCCCCCGCGGTCTCCGCATTGCGGATGATCATCTGGTCTAGGTCGAAGGTCTCGCTCGGTGCCGACATGCACGCCTCTCCGCTTCGACCACCATCTTCACGCCGAAAGAGGCCAAGACGAGGCCGGACAAGTCCCCATGCAAGAACCGGAGCAGGCCGCTTGCGGCGGGGACGAACGGTCAGCTTACGATAAGTTGCGTCGGCGTCGACAGGCCGACGTGCCCATCCACCGGGCAAAGTTGTCAACTCATTGCGAGGTCGGAAACGTGGCGGAGAACGAAAGCACGGAAAAAGACGGCGGAAGCGGCGCGGCGCGGCTCGAAGGCCTGATGGCCGCGGTGTCCGCGGCGGGCGGACGGGGTCCGGCGCCGGTCGAGCGCTGGAACCCGCCCGATTGCGGCGACATCGACATGCGGATCGCGGCGGACGGCACCTGGTTCTATGGCGGAACGCCGATCGGCCGCCCCGCTCTCGTGAAATTGTTCGCCTCCGTGCTGACCCGGGAGGGCGCGCGCTTCGTGCTGAAGACGCCTGCCGAGAAAATCGGCATCACGGTCGAGGATGCGCCCTTCCTCGCCGTCGATCTCGCCGTGGACGATGCCGCGGCCGAAGCGGGCGGAGCGCGGGTTCTGGTGTTCCGCACCAATCTCGACGACCTCGTGCGGTGCGGCGACGGGCACGATCTGCGCTTCGCGCCGGGATCGGAGCCGGGGGAAGTGGTGCCTTATCTACATGTCCGGCGGGGCCTGGAGGCGCGCTTGACCCGGGCGGTGTTCATCGATCTGGTGGATCTGGCGGAGGAACGCGAGGTGGAGGGCGTGCGGATGTTCGGTGTCGCGTCCGGCGGACGCTTCTATCCCATGATGCCGGCCGGCGATCTTCATCGGGCCTCGGCATGACGGGCGCGCCTGCACCACCCGCCGGGCTGCGGCCCGCCGACGCGCCGGTGGAAACGGGGCTCGCGGACTTTCTCGCCCGCGCCCGCACCCGGCTTCTCGCCGCGCCGCCCACCGTGTTCTCGCGGGCCGAGATCGGCCGGGTGAACGGCGACCATGCGCTGGCGCCGGATCCGGCGGCCGACGCCTTCGACCGCGAGCCGCGCCATGCGGCGGTGCTGGTGCCGGTGATCGCCCGGCCGGAGCCGGCCATCCTCCTGACGCTCAGATCGACGACGCTGTCGCACCATCCCGGCCAGATCGCCTTTCCCGGCGGCCGGCTCGACCCGGAGGACGCCGACGAGGTCGCGGCGGCGCTGCGCGAGGCCTGGGAGGAGGTCGGGCTGGACCGGAAATTCGTGCGGCCGATCGGGTTTCTCGACGGCTATCTCTCGCGCACCGGCTTCTGGATCACGCCGGTGGTGGGGATCGTGGCGCCCGATTATGCGCTGACGCTCAATCCAGGCGAGGTCGAGGAGGCGTTCGAGGTGCCGCTGCATTTCCTGATGACGCCGGGCAACCATCACCGCCACGCCGCCGAGCGCAACGGCGCGCTGCGGCATTTCTATGCTATGCCCTATCAAGGCCGGTACATCTGGGGCGCCACCGCCGGCATGCTGCGCAACCTCTATGAGAGGATTTACGGCGCATGATCCGTACGCTCCTGATCGAAGCCGCCCTGTTCCTGACGCCGTTCGTGATCTATGGCGCGATCCTGATGGCGACGCGCGGCTCCCTCGTCCCTGCGAACTGGTCGGCGCGGGCGGTGCTGGTCTGCGCGCTCGCCGCGGTCGCCTTGATGGCGCTCGGCCTGTTCGTGTTCGAGGCGGACAAGGGCGCGCCGCCCGGCAGCCGCTATGTGCCGGCGCAGATGAAGGACGGCGTGTTCGTCCCCGGCCGCTACGAATGACCAGCCTCGCCGGGGCCGCCTTCCTCGCCGAGCCGCGGCTCGCGCGGGTGCTCGACGTGCTGAACGGGGAGGGGGAAGAGACGCGGATCGTCGGCGGCGCGGTGCGCAACGCGCTCATCGGCGCGCCGGTCGACGAGGTCGACCTCGCCACCACCGCCATGCCCGCGGAGGTGGTGCGCCGCGCCGCGGCGGCGGGGCTGAAGGCCGTGCCGACCGGCATCGCCCACGGCACGGTCACGGTGGTCGCGGACGGCCGGCCGCTCGAAGTGACGACGCTGCGCGAGGACGTCGCGACCGACGGCCGCCATGCCATCGTCCGCTTCGGGCGCGACTGGGCGCGCGACGCGGCGCGGCGCGACTTCACCATGAACGCGCTCTACGCCACGCGCGAGGGGGCGGTGATCGATCTCGTGGGCGGGCGCGACGACCTCGCGGCGCGGCGGGTGCGCTTCATCGGCGATCCCGACCAGCGGATCCGCGAGGACTATCTGCGCATCCTGCGCCTGTTCCGCTTCCACGCGGCCTATGGACGGGGCCCGCTCGATCCGGCGGCATGCGCCGCGGCGATCCGCAACCGCGCCGGGATCGCCGGCCTCTCGCGCGAGCGGGTGCGCGCGGAAATCCTGAAACTTCTCGCGGCGCCGGGCGCGCCCGCCATGGTCGAGACGCTGAGCGAGACCGGTTTTCTCGACCGGATCCTCGCCGGCATCGGCGATCTCCCCGCTTTGCGCCGGCTCGCCGCCTGGGAGCACGCCGAGGGCGTGCCGGCCGATGCCGTCCTGCGGCTCGGCATATTGGCGGTGCGGGTTCCGGAAGATGCCGACCGGCTGCGGGTGCGCCTGCGGCTGTCGGGGCCGGAACATGCGCGCCTCACCGCGCTCGGCGCCGGGCCGATCGCGCCCGACCTTCCGCCGTCCGCCCTGCGGGCGCTGCTCTATCGCGCCGGCGCCGGCGCGATCCGCGACCGCGTCGCGCTCGCCGTCGCGCGCGGCGCGCCGCCGCCCGATGCGGCGCGGCGCGCAATGCTCCAGACCTGGGTGAAACCGGTCCTGCCGGTGCGCGCCGCCGATCTTCAGGCGTGCGGCGTAGCGCCGGGCCCCGCGCTCGGCGCCGCCCTCAAACGGGCCGAGGCGGCCTGGATCGCGGCCGACTTTCCCGCCGATCCCGCCGCGGTCCCCGATCTGATCGCGCACGCCCTCGGCGATGCGGCGCGCCGGGACTGAAAACGGCGCGCCGGGCCTCCGCCCTCAGTGCTTGTCTTCGTCCTCGTCCTCGTCCTCGTCGCCTTCTTCTTCTTCGCCGTCCTCGAGGTCGAACTCCTCGACTTCGAGTTCGTCGAGAGCGATGGCGGGCAGGGTCTGGGTGCGGAATTCCGCCACGTCTTCCGCGAACCACACGATTTCCACCCGGTCGCCGTCGACGGCGACCACGGTCAGGGGCGGGCTGCCGGATTTCAACTGGACGATCATTCCCGGTGCGAAGGCCATGTGGTGATCTCCTCGATGCTCGAAGAGGGCTTAGACGCCTTCCGTGACAGTCCCATCACACCCGCGCCGGGCCGACGCCCGAGGCGTCACGGCCATTTGACCACGGGCGGCATGGAGGACAGAATCGAGGCGACGTTGCCGCCGGTCTTCAGGCCGAAGACCGTGCCGCGATCATAGAGCAGATTGAATTCGACATAGCGCCCGCGCCGGACGAGCTGCTCCTCGCGCTCCGCCTCGGTCCAGGGCGTGGCGAAATTCGCCCGTACCAGTTTCGGATAGATGTCGAGGAAGGCGAGGCCGACATCGCGGGTGAAGGCGAAGTCGGCGTCGAAATCGCCGCTGTCCAGCCAGTCATAGAAGATCCCGCCGATGCCGCGCGGCTCGTTGCGGTGCTTCAGGAAGAAATATTCCTCGCACCAGGCCTTGAGCCGGGCATAGTCGGCCACTGCATGGGGCGTGCACGCCGCTTCCATGGCGGCGTGGAAGGCGATGCTGTCGGGATCGTCCTGGGTGCGCCGGGCGTCGAGCACCGGCGTCAGATCCGCCCCGCCGCCGAACCAGCTGCGGGTGGTCACGACGAAGCGCGTATTCATATGGACCGCCGGGACGTGCGGGTTCGTCATATGGGCGATCAGCGAGATTCCGGACGCCCAGAAGCGCGGATCCTCTGCGGCGCCGGGGATCTGGTCGCGGAATTCCGGCGCGAACTCGCCGTGCACGGTCGAGGTGTGGACCCCGACCTTCTCGAACAGGCGCCCGCGCATCAATGCCATCGTGCCGCCGCCGCCCGCGGCGCCGCTATGGTCGGTGCGCACCCACGGGGTGCGCTCGAACCGGCCGGGCGCGCCGGGATAGAGAGCGGCCGGCGCATCATCCTCCAGCGTCTCGAAGGCTTCGGTGATGCGCCCCTGAAGCGCCTCGAACCAGGGACGCGCTGCGGCCTTACGGTCTTCGATGTCGGGGCTGAGCATAGCCATCTTTCCGGTTCGCCTCGGGGCCCCGGGGGGGGCGGCCGAGACGGTCTGCATTTCATCAGCGAATCGTCCCGCGCCGCGTCCGATCGCGGGCGGCCGAGCTGTCCCGACCCAGCTCTAGCGCCGATCGGCGGCGCCGGGGAAGCCGCCGGTCTGGCGCAGCGCCTCCGCCAATGCCATTCCCGCAGCCACCGCGACATTGAGCGAGCGCAAATTCGGCCGCAGCGGGATGATCAGCCGCGCATCAGCCGCGGCGTGCACGTCCTCGGGGACGCCCGCCGATTCCCGGCCGAACAGCAGCGCGTCGTCGGGCCGGAAGGCGAAGTCGAGATAGCTCCCGTCCGCCCGCGTGGTGAACAGGACGAGGCGGCGGGCTTCCCGGCGCAGCAGGTCCTGGAACGCGCCGAAACCGGCGTGGCGCACGAAGGTCGCATGGTCGAGATAATCCATCCCGGCGCGCCGGAAGGCGGCATTGCCGACCGGGAACCCCGCGGGCTCGATGATGTGGACGGGCACGCCGAGACACGCGCCGGTGCGCAGGCAGGTGCCGGCATTCTGGGCGATGTCGGGACAATAAAGGCCGAGAATCATGCGGCGCGGTGCCTGGATCGGAGAAAGCCGGGAGTGTCGCCTTTCCCTTGGCGGGTTCGCGTCCGCGGCACAAGAGGCGCCCCCGCACGCCTGCCGCGCGGGCAGGTGGGGAGGGGGCGCGCCAGGTGCGCCCCGCTTGCGCTTTCATGCCGCCCCCTCAGGACCGCGTGCCGCACGGCGGCGATCTGGACAAGGGCGGAAGAGGGTGCAATTAGAGGCAATCGAATGTGGCGGTTCGCGGGCAGCGGACGCGTCGCAAAAGGCCTCGCGACGCGCGCGGACAGGGGGTTTCCGCGCACGGAGCTTCCCCCCGCAGCAAAGCGCGCCGCGACGGTCTGGTCGGACACGAGTGAGGACAAGCGCCGTGGCACATGCGGAGACCTCGGGAACCACACGTCGGGACTTTATCTATATCGCCACCGGCGCGGTCGGCGCGGTCGGTGTGGCTGGCATGGTGTGGCCCTTCGTTTCCCAGCTTCAGCCCGATCAATCGGTGCTCGCGCTGTCCACGACCGAAGTGGACCTGTCGCCGATCGCCGAGGGCCAGATCGTAACCGTGCAGTGGCGCGGCAAGCCGATCTTCATTTTCAACCGCGCCCCCAAGGACGTGGAGGCCGCGCGCGCGGTGCCGATGAGCCAGCTCATCGATCCCCAGCCGGACCAGGACCGGGTGAAGTCTGGCCACGAGAATTTTCTCGTCGTGGTCGGCATCTGCACCCATCTCGGCTGCGTGCCGCTCGGCCATCAGGGCAATTATGACGGCTGGTTCTGTCCCTGCCACGGCTCGCAATACGATTCGTCGGGCCGCGTGCGGGTGGGGCCGGCCCCGCTCAATCTCCCTGTCCCGCCTTATACCTTCACCTCCGACACCAAGATCGTGATCGGCTGACGCGCGCGCGTCGCCTCGCTCAATAAAGGTTGGCTTCCATGGAAGGACATTCCACCTACCAGCCCCAAGGAAAGGTCGCGCGCTGGTTCGAGAGCCGGCTGCCGATCATGGGACTGCTGCATTCCTCGGCGGTGGCCTATCCGACGCCGAAGAACCTCAATTATCTGTGGACCTTCGGCGCCATCCTGACCTTCATGCTGGGCTGCCAGATCGTCTCCGGCATTGTGCTGGCGATGCATTACACCGCCTATGCGCCGGTCTCGTTCGCCCGCGTCGAGCACATCATGCGCGACGTGAGCTATGGCTGGCTGATCCGCTACATCCATGCCAACGGCGCCTCGATGTTCTTCATCGCGGTCTATATCCATATGTTCCGCGGCATGTATTACGGCTCCTACAAGGCGCCGCGCGAAGTTCTGTGGATCCTCGGCGTGATCATCTATCTGCTGATGATGGCGACCGCCTTCATGGGCTACGTGCTCCCCTGGGGCCAGATGTCGTTCTGGGGCGCGACCGTCATCACCAATCTGTTCTCGGCCATTCCCGGCATCGGCGAGACCATCGTGCAGTGGCTGTGGGGCGGCTATTCGGTCGGCGATCCCACGCTCAACCGCTTCTTTTCGCTGCATTATCTGCTGCCGTTCATGATTGCGGGCGTGGTCGTGCTGCACATCTGGGCGCTGCACCATGTCGGCCAGAACAATCCCGACGGCCTCGATGTGAAGAGCGTCGCCAAGGACACCGTGCCGTTCACGCCCTACGCGACCATCAAGGACATTTTCGCGATGGTGGTGTTCCTGCTGTTCTTCAGCTGGTTCATCTTCTACATCCCGAACTATCTCGGCCATTCGGACAATTACATCCCGGCCAACCCGCTCGCGACGCCCGCTCATATCGTTCCGGAATGGTACTTCCTGCCGTTCTATGCGATCCTGCGGTCGATCCCGGACAAGCTGGGCGGCGTGCTCGCCATGTTCGGCGCGATCGCGGTCCTCGCCTTCCTGCCCTGGCTCGATACGTCCAAGGTCCGCTCGGCGCGCTACCGCCCGCTGTTCCGGCAGTTCTTCTGGATCTTCGCGGTGGTCTCCGTCGGCCTCGGCTATCTCGGCTCGCAGCCGGCCGAGGGCGGCTACGTGATCGCCTCGCGCATCCTCACCGCTTATTACTTCATCCACTTCCTCGTCATTCTGCCGCTGCTCGGTCTGTTCGAGCGGCCGAAGCCGCTGCCTGCCTCCATAGCGGATGCGGTGCTGGCGCGCGGGGCGAAGGGCGCGACCGCGCCCCACGCCAAGGCCTGACGGAGCACTCGGAGAGAGAGATGATCAATCGCAGCATTCTCTTCGGTGCCCTGGCTTCGGCGCTGCTTCTGGCAGCGCCCGTCAAGGCGGCGGAAGGTGGAGACCGGCCGCACCGGGAATCCTGGTCCTTCGCGGGGCCGTTCGGCACCTACGACCAGGGCCAGCTCCAGCGCGGCTTCAAGGTGTTCCGCGAAGTGTGCGCCTCGTGCCACTCCGCGAACTTCCTGTATTTCCGAAACCTCGCCCAGGAGGGCGGCCCCGGCTTTTCGGAAGCCCAGGCGAAGGCGGTGGCCTCGGAATACCAGATCACCGACGGGCCGAACGACCAGGGCGAGATGTTCCAGCGTCCGGGGCGGCTCTCGGATCATTGGCCCGCGCCGTTCCCCAACGAGCAGGCGGCCCGGGTCGCCAATGGCGGTGCCTATCCCCCCGATTTCTCGGTGCTCGCCAAGGCGCGCTCCTACCATATCGGGTTCCCCGGCTTCATCACCGACGCCTTCATCCAGTATCAGGAGCATGGCGTGGACTATATCCACGCGCTGCTGACCGGCTATGTCGAGCCGCCGGCCGGAACCACGGTCCAGCCGGGCCTGCACTACAACAAATATTTCCCCGGCCACCAGATCGCGATGCCGAAGCCGCTGTCCGATGGCCAGGTGGAATATACCGACGGCACGCCGCAGACCGAGGATCAGTATTCCCGCGACGTCTCGGCCTTCATGATGTGGATGGCGGAACCCCATCTCGACGCGCGCAAGCGCATGGGCTTTCAGGTCTTCATCTTCCTGATCCTGTTGTCCGGCCTGCTCTACTTCACCAAGAAGAAGGTGTGGAAGAACGTCTCTCACTGAGTGCCGACCGCCGGCCCATCGGGCCGGCGTCGCCGGGCTCGGCGGCACGGTGTGACGATTGCGCCGTGCGCCGCCGCGTCGAAGTCCGGCATGCGTTCAGTCTTTTCGCGTGACGTTCACGACGCTCAGCCCGCGCCGGCGGGTTCCGCCGCGAGGGGATCGTAGGTCCCGAAGCTCCACAAATGGCCACCCGGATCCCGCAGGGAATATTCCCGGGAGCCGTAAGGCGTGTCCTGGAGCGGCATGACGATGTCCGCGCCGGCCGCCAGCGCCCGCGCATGATGCGCCTCGATGTCCTCCACCCGCACATAAAGCCCCATCGCCGCCGTGCCCCAGGGGTTGGCGGGGTCCGCAGGGGTGGCCGAAGCCAGCATGATCAGGCCGGGGCCGAACGTCATCTCGGCATGGGCGATCGCGCCTTCGGCATCGGACATCACCATGCGCGGCACGAAGCCGAGCATGGCCTGAAGGAAGGCGACGGCCGCCGGCCCGTCGGTATAGCGCAAAGCGGGGAAAATGTTCGGTCGCGCCTCGGTCATGATCGGGCTCCTTGGCCGCCGGTTCCTGAGGGGCAGGCTCCGACGCCCCTGCACCCGGCGCGCCGCGGCGGCACGGCGATTCCGACTGGCCGCAGGGGGCGACGAATGATAGGCGAGGATGCAGCCCGCAACAGTCCGGATCGCCGCGCATGACCGACTTTCTCGCCGCCGACCTTGCCGCTTCGATCAGGACCATCGCCGATTATCCCAAGCCAGGCATCCTGTTCCGCGACATCACGACCCTGCTCGGCGATGCGCGGGCGTTTCGCCGGGCGGTCGACGAACTGGTCCAGCCCTGGGCGGGCTCCAAGGTGGACAAAGTGGCGGGAATCGAGGCGCGCGGCTTCATCATCGGCGGCGCGGTGGCGCACCAGCTCTCCGCCGGCTTCGTGCCGATCCGCAAGAAGGGCAAACTGCCCCACCAGACCGTGCGCATGGCCTACGCCCTGGAATATGGCCAGGACGAGATGGAGATGCATGTCGACGCGGTGGCGGCGGGCGAGCGGGTGATCCTGGTGGACGATCTCATCGCGACCGGGGGGACCGCGGAGGGCGCGGTGAAGCTCTTGCGCAATAT
This sequence comes from Aquabacter spiritensis, assembly GCF_004346185.1. Taxonomy (GTDB): domain Bacteria; phylum Pseudomonadota; class Alphaproteobacteria; order Rhizobiales; family Xanthobacteraceae; genus Aquabacter; species Aquabacter spiritensis. The sequence continues at coordinate 32,485 of NZ_SMAI01000014.1, forward strand.
CGGCGCGCGGGTCGAGGCGGCCTGCTTCATCGTCGATCTGCCGGATCTCGGCGGGTCGGACAAGCTGCGGGCCATGGACGTGCCGGTGCGCACCCTGCTGTCGTTCGCAGGCCACTGATATCCCCCGATGGGGGGAAGCGGGACCGCGTCGGCGGTCCCGCCGGTCGCCTCAGCCGATCTTCACCGCGATATCTCCCACCCCGGCGACGCCGCCTTCCAGCAGATCGCCCGCCTTGCAGGGGCCCACCCCGGCCGGCGTCCCGGCGAAGATCAGGTCGCCGGGCATCAGCCGGAACAGGGTCGAGAGTTCGGCGATCATTTCGGGGACCTTCCAGATCATCTGGTTGAGGTCGCCCTCCTGCTTCACCGTGCCGTTCACCGAAAGCCAGATGCGCCCGGCGGCGGGATGGCCGATCGTCTCCGCCGGCACCAGGGCGCTCGCCGGGGCGGACAGTTCGAACGCCTTGCCGACCTCCCAGGGACGGCCCAGCTTCTTCGCCTCGCCCTGGAGATCGCGGCGGGTGAGGTCGATCCCCACGCCATAGCCGTAGACGCAGTCGAGCGCGGCGGCGAGCGGGATGTCCTCGCCGCCGGCCTTCAGCGCGACCACCAGTTCGATCTCGTAATGCAGGTCCGCCGTCCGCTTCGGATACGGCACCGCCCCGCCGGGGGGGACGAGATTGTCGGGGTTCTTCTGGAAGAAGAAGGGCGGCTCGCGCGAGGGATCGTGGCCCATCTCAATGGCATGGTCGGCGAAGTTCCGGCCGACGCAATAGATGCGGTGGACCGGAAACAGAGCCGGGCTTCCCGAGACCGGAAGGGTGGCGATGGAGGGGGCGGGAATGACGAACGCGCTGGCCATGACTGCTCCTCGCGCGGCCGGACCGGCGCGCGCCTCGTGCGACGATGACGGCATAAGATAAGCTGCGCCGTCGCAGAGCAATGCGTCAGGTCGCGCGCCGCACTCGGGCGCGCGACCCCGGTGATCCGCGCGGGCGGGGCCTCGGGCCTATTCGGCCGCCGCCGGGAGTCCGATCGGGCAGGAGACGCCGGTGCCGCCGAGGCCGCAATAGCCCGAGGGATTTTTGCCGAGATATTGCTGGTGATAGGCCTCGGCGAAATAAAACGGTCCAGCATCGCGGATTTCGGTCGTGATAGGGCCGTAACCGCGGGTTTTCAGGGCGTCTTCATAGCGCGCTTTGGAGGCCTTCGCCGCCTCCAGGCGGGCGGCGTCGGAGACATAGATGGCCGAGCGATATTGCGTGCCCACATCATTGCCCTGCCGCATGCCCTGGGTCGGATCGTGGCTCTCCCAGAACACTTTCAGCAGCTCGGCGAAGGAGACCTGCTTGGGATCATAGACCACCAGCACGCCTTCGGTATGGCCGGTGCGGCCGGAGCACGCCTCTTCATAGGTCGGATTGGGCGTATGGCCCCCGACATAGCCCACGGCCGTAACGAGAACGCCCTTCTGCTGCCAGAACTTACGCTCGGCGCCCCAGAAGCAGCCGAGCGCGAACACCGCCTGTTCGCTGCCCTCGGGATAGGGGCCTTGCAGGGCGGCACCGGTGATGAAATGGGCGGCCGCTGTCGGGATCGGATCGGGGCGGCCCTTCAAGGCCGTCTCGGGTGTCGGCAGGTCAAGCGGCTTGCGGGACCAGAACATGGTGCGCTCCTCGCGCGCGTTCCGCGCCTTTGCCGGCGCGGGCGGCACGCTCGATCGGGGTTTCGGGCCGGATCCGTGAGCCGTCTGTCGAAGCCACCGATCGTGCGATGCGGGACCCGTCCGAGCCGGCTCGAACGGCTCGCTCCCCAATATGGGGCGCCGCCGCCCGCTTTGCGAGAGGCGCGGCCTCAGCCGACCTCGTAGCGCGAGCGCCGGCGCGCCCGGCCGATGGCCAGGAGGAGAAATCCCAACCCGCACAGCAGAACGAACAGCGGCAGGCCGAGGAGCGGCGCGGCGACGTCCGGCCAAGCCCAGGTGGAAAGATCGGTCAGGCGCGCGCGGGCCAGCGCGAAGGTGTCGGGCGACACCGCGCTCCAGGCATCGGCTGCAGAGGTGAAGGTGAGGCGCGCGGCGGCGATCGAGCGTGTTCCGTCGACGATCAGGGCGACGAACCCGCCCGCCAGAATCCAGAAGCCGAAAAATCGAAACACGAACCGGATCATCGCGCCAAAACCCCGCCGCGCCCGCACATCATGCGTCTATCTATCACGACGACGTGGCCGCGACACCAGGCGCGGACGCAAACGAAGGCGTGGGCATTCAAGGGTTTAGCCTATTTCCGGAAAGTGTCGGCGCAAAATCGGGATGCCGGGGCGGGGAACGGTGCGCCCAAGGGACTTGATGAGGCGCCCCTTGTTTGCTTCCATTCGGCTATGGGCACTGGACTCATAGAGATCCGACGCGCACGCACGCAGGACGCTTCCGCCGTGGCGGAGGTTCATGATGCGGCTTGGCGCACGGCCTATCGCGGTCTGATCCCCGGTCTCGAACTCGAGCGCATGGTGGAGCGTCGCGGCCCGCTCTGGTGGGAACAGGCGATCCGCCGCGGCAGCCGCGTGTCGCTGCTGATCGCGGGGGAGGAAGTGGTTGGCTACGCCAATTATGGCGGCAACCGCGCCAAGGCCCTGCCCTATGGCGGCGAGATCTACGAAATCTATCTGAAGCCGGTCTATCAAGGGCTCGGTTTCGGACAGCGGCTGTTTTCGGCGGCCCGGCGCGATCTCTCTCTCGCCCGTTTGAGCGGGCTCGTCGTGTGGGCACTCAAGGACAATTCCGGCGCGGTCGGCTTCTACGAGGCGCTGGGCGGGCAACGCGTCGCAGCCTCGACCGAGCGTTTCGGGACGAAAACCCTGGACAAGATCGCCTTCGCTTGGCAGCGGTAGCCGCGCTGCGCTGCAGCGAAACCGACATTTCAAGTGAGTGGCGACATGCGCATCGACGCGATCAAGATCGGCAAGAATCCCCCCCACGAGGTCAACGTGGTGATCGAGGTGCCGATCGGTGGCGAGCCGATCAAGTACGAGCTCGACAAAGAGGCCGGGACGCTGTTCGTCGACCGCTTCCTCTATACGCCGATGCGGTATCCCGGCAATTACGGCTTCATCCCGCACACATTGTCCGGCGACGGCGATCCCTGCGACGTGCTGATCGCCAATACCCGGCCGATCATTCCCGGCGCGGTGATCGCGGCGCGCCCGGTCGGCGTGCTGCTGATGGAGGACGAGGGCGGCGAGGACGAGAAGATCATCGCCGTTCCGGCCCACAAGCTCACCAAGCGCTACGACAAGGTCGAGACCTATTCGGACCTGCCGGACATCACGATCCAGCAGATCGAACATTTCTTCGCCCATTACAAGGATCTCGAGCCCGGCAAATGGGTGAAGATCGTCCGCTGGGGCGGCGCCGAAGAGGCGTTCCGGCTGATCAACGAGGCGATCGAGCGCGCCAAGAAATAGGACTTTGCGCGCCTCCGCTTCCGGCGGGGGCGCGCTGTCGCGCTCAGACGGGACCGTTGCGCCGGACGGACTGTGGCGCGAGAAAGAAGTCGACCGCGAGCGAGACGATGGGCGGCTGATATGCGTGCGGCCCGTTATATTCCATGTAGGTGACGTCGTAGCCGGCCTCCTTCAGGAGCGCGGCATGCGCCCGTCCGCTGCGCGCGATCGGGATCTGCTCGTCATTCACCCCGTGCGAGAGAAAGATGCGCGGCGCGCCCGCCTGCTTCTGCACCGTCATGAATCCGGCCGACGACACGATCAGATGGGTCACGAACTGGCCGTTGGTCAGACCGAGCGACAGCGCATAGGAGCCGCCATCGGAATGGCCGGCGAAACACAGATGCGCGGGATCGAGGGCGTGGCGGGCCGCGACGGCGGCGAGGGCAGTGTCGAGCCGCTCCCGGTCCGGGCCGTTTCCGGCAATGACGATGTCCCAGGTGGGAAACAGGGATTGCGGCACCAGGAGCAGGAAGCCGCGCGCCTGCGCATGCGCCTCCATCATGGGCAGGATCTTCTCGGCATGGCCGCCGCCGCCGTGGAACAGGACCATCAGCGGCGTGGGCACCGAGGCATCGTGCCCCTCCGGCACCACCAGCAGCGCGTCGCGCTCGGGAAACAGTCCGAGCCAGTGCCGTCCCGGCGGCAGGCCCGGGAGGTCGCGGATCGCCGCCGCTGGGGTGAAATCCAGATGGCCGGCGAGATGGGGATCGAGCATGGGGCCTCCGGCAGACGTCGGGCATACCGTATATCGAGGCGATCCGGCCGCGCAAAGCGGCGAGTGGCGGCGCGGGACGCCCTGGCTTATCCTGGCACGCCGGCGGAGGGACGGGAGCGATGGCGAAGCGCCATATCGGCTATTGCTATGCGGGGTGCCCGGTCGAGGCGGCACTCGAGATTATCGGCGCCAAATGGAAGGGCGGGACGATCTACCACCTCCTATCGGGCGAGAAGCGCTTTTCCGAGCTGCGCCGCCTGATGCCGAACGTCTCGCAGCGCATTCTCTCCAAAGCGTTGCGGGAACTCGAGGCGGACGGGATCCTGCTGCGCACCGTCTATCCCGCGGTGCCGCCGCAGGTCGGCTACCGGCTCACCGAGAAGGGCGAGGCATTGCGGCCCGCGGTCCTCGCCCTGCGCAGTTTCGGCGCCATGCATCTTCCCGCGCAGGACCGGCCGGTCGCGGCGGAATAGACGGAACGGTTGCCGGAGCCGGGTCGGAGGCCGCGATCTGTGCGCCGCCCCTTTCCCCGTCCCGCCGCATTCTCTAAACCTCGGGTCATGACCGCCCGCCGGCAATGCCCCCCTTCCTCCTTCGTCCGCACCGGTGCGCCGGGCGGGCGCGCTCGAGCATCATGACCACATTCCTCCCCTCCGATCTGTTGCGCATCGTGGTGGCGCAGGTCGATTGCGTGCGCGGCGACGTCGCCGGCAATGCCGCCCAGGTCCGTGGGATCCGCGCGGAGGCGGCGCGTCAGGAGGCCGATCTCATCGTGTTTCCCGAACTCTTCCTGTCCGGGGCGCCGCTCGGCGATCTGGTGCTCGATCCGTCCCTGGAGGAGGCATGCCGCGCCGCCGCCATAGCCTTGGCCGCCGAGACGGCGACCGGGCCGGCACTGCTCGTGGGCACGCCCTGGCGCGACGGCGGCCGGCTGTTCAATGCCGTGCTGCTGCTTGCCGACGGCGGGATCTCGGCGGTCCGGTTCCAGGTGGAGGCCAATGGAGCGGCCGAGCCGTTCGCCGCCGGGCCGATGCCCGGCCCGGTGCCTTTCAAAGGGATCCGGCTCGGATTGCCGGTGGGGGCGGATATCGTCACCGGCGACGTGTGCGAATGCCTTGCCGAGACGGGCGCGGAAATTCTCGTCGTCGCCGCAGCCGAGCCCTATCATCGCGCGGTGCATGATGCGCGGATTTCCGCGGTGGTCGCGCGCGTGGTCGAGACCGGCTTGCCGCTGCTGTTGGTCAACCAGGTGGGTGGCGAGGACGGGCGAGTCTGCGACGGCGGATCGCTGGCGCTCAATGGCGACCGCACCCTCGCCATGCAGCTCCCGAATTTCCAGGAGCGGGTGCGCATGACGCTCTGGCAGCGTTTCGAGACCGGCTGGCGCTGCATGGAGGCGCCGGTCGCCGAACGCAGCGAGCGGGAGGAGGCGGATTACGGCGCCTGCGTGCTCGGCCTGCGCGACATGGTGCGCAAGACCGGACGATCCGGGGCGGTGGTCGGCCTGTCGGACAGCCTCGGGAGCGTGCTGACCGCAATTCTCGCGGTCGATGCGCTCGGAGCGGAGCATGTCCAGTGCCTGGTTTTCCCGACCGCGGCCGCGGCGGAACCGGCTGTCCAAGAGGTCGCGCGGCGGCTCGGCCTGCATTGCCTTTCGCTTCCGCTCGCCCCCGCTCTGGATGCCATGGAGGGGCTTCTTGCCCCCGCGCTGGGCGAGACGCCCCAGAGCGACACGGCGCTCGGCGGCCGGCTGCGCGGACTTCTTTCCGGCGCGGTGGCTGATGCGTCCGGTGCCCTGGCGCTCGCCGCCTGCAACCGCACCGATCTTGCTCTCGGCCGCGCGGCTTCCGAATCGGCCGGCGACTTCGCCCCGATCCGCGACCTGTTCGCAACCGAGGTCGTGACGCTCGTCCGTCTGCGCAATCGCTGGAAGCCGCCGGCTGCGAAAGGACCGGACGGCGAAATCGTTCCTGCAGCGTTGCTGGTGCGTTCTTCCGGCGACGATCCGCCGCCTTCGGCGGAGAGCGATGCGATTCTCGCCGGGCTCGCCGCCGGTGCCGGGATCTCAGCCATGCAGGCCCAGGGCTTCGACGGCGCCGACGTGGAGCGGATCGCCCGGCAGGTGGCGCAGGCCGGGCGGTCCCGCCGTCGGGCGCCGCCGGGGGTGGGGCTCGCGCGTCGGCCCGGCGCAGCCGGCTCTTTTCCTTTCACTTCCCGTTTTCAGGATGAAGGCTGACAGGCTCATGGACCAGACGAGCGCCCGCCGGATCGATCCGAACAGCGATGCGGCGATTGCCGGCAGCGTCACCCCGTTCCCGATCGAGGACATCGCCGCCCGGCTCGGCATTCCGGCAAACGGAATCTTCCGCTACGGCCCCTACAAGGCGAAGCTCGCGCACGATTATGTGCGCACGCTGGAAGAGCGAGCGCCCGGCAAGCTGATCCTGGTCACCGCCATCAGCCCGACGCCGGCCGGGGAGGGCAAGACGACGACCACGATCGGCCTCGGCGACGCGCTGGCGCGGATCGGCAAAAAGGCGGCGATCTGCCTGCGCGAGCCCTCGCTCGGGCCGGTCTTCGGCGCCAAAGGCGGGGCAACCGGCGGCGGCCGGGCGCAGATCGTCCCGATGCAGGACATCAATCTGCACTTCACCGGCGACCTCCACGCCATCTCCGCCGCGCACAATCTCCTGTCCGCCTTGATCGACAACCACCTTTATTGGGGCAATGCGCTCGATCTCGACACCCGGCGCATCTCCTGGCGCCGGGTGGTCGATCTCAACGACCGCGCGCTGCGACAGGTGGTGGTGGGGCTCGGCGGAGCCGCCAACGGCTTTCCGCGCGAGGACGGGTTCGACATCACGGTGGCGAGCGAAGTGATGGCGATCTTCTGCCTCGCGAAAAATCTCGAGGAGTTCGAAGCCCGCCTCTCGCGCATGGTGATCGGCCAGACGCGCGGCAAGCGCATGGTCGAGGCCGGTGCCCTCAAGGGGGTCGGGGCCATGCTGGCGCTGTTGCGCGACGCGTTCCAGCCGAACCTCGTCCAGACCATGGAGCACACCCCAGCCTTCGTGCATGGTGGGCCTTTCGCCAATATCGCCCATGGCTGCAATTCGGTGATCGCCACCCGATCGGCGCTGGCTTTGGCCGACTATGTCGTCACCGAAGCGGGGTTCGGCGCGGATCTCGGGGCGGAGAAATTCCTCGACATCAAATGCCGGCAGGCCGGCCTGACGCCGGCCGCCGCCGTGGTGGTGGCGACCGTGCGGGCGCTGAAGATGCATGGTGGCGTCGCGGTCAAGCAGCTCGGCACGCCCGACGTCGCGGCGGTGCGGAGCGGCGTCGCCAATCTCGCGCGCCATGTGGAAAATCTCCAGAAGTTCGGCCTGCCCGTCGTGGTGGCGCTGAACCGCTTCCTGTCGGACACGCCGGAAGAGATCGAGGGCGTTCGCGACGCCCTCGCCCCGCTCGGTGTGTCGGTCCATGTCTGCAGCCATTGGGCGGAGGGCGGCGCGGGCGCCGAGGCTCTTGCGCAGGAGGTGATCGCGCTCGCCGACCGGCCGAGCGCCTTCCATACGCTCTATCCCGACGCCCTCCCGCTGCGGGAGAAGATCGAGACCATCGCGCGCGAGATTTACCGCGCGGGAGAGGTGAGCTTCACCGCCGCGGCCGGGGCGCGCCTCGCCGAGATGGAGGCCGCCGGCTTCGGCCGCCTGCCGGTTTGCATGGCGAAGACGCAATATTCCTTCTCCGCCGATCCGGCTTTGCGTGGTGCGCCGAGCGGTCATGTCCTTCCGGTGCGCGAGGTGCGGCTATCGGCCGGTGCCGGCTTCGTCGTGGCGTTGACCGGAGACGTCATGACCATGCCGGGCCTGCCCTCGGTGCCGGCCGCCGAGGGCATCTTCGTCGATGCCGCGGGGGTCATCGGCGGGTTGTCCTGAGCCGCCGGCGGGTCTGAAACGAAAGCGGCCCCGGCGCGCCGGGCGCCGGGGCCGCTTTCAGGCCGGTTGCGAGATCGATCCGCCACCGGGTCGGACCTCGCCTTGCACTCAGCCGCGCACCAGCTCGACCGGGCCGTGATCGTCGCAATGGTCTCCATGCGGGTGATGCAGGTGGCCGTCGACGAGATAGTCGATGTGGTCGCCGTGCGGCACCGCCTCATGGCCGCAGCCGGGACCATGCACATGCCCCGTCTCGTGGCCGCCGCAATCGTGCTGGGGCGTGCAGCGGTCGGGATTCGTGGCACTCACGTCGAGAGCGTGTTCGTCGACATGGTCGCCATGCGGGTGATGCAGGTGCCCATCATGCAGATAGTCCACATGATCGCCGTGGCGGATGGCGGTATGGCCGCAGGCCGGGCCGTGGGCATGGGGGTGGTCGGGATGGACCTTGCAGTCGCCGGACATGATCGAACTCCTTCAGTGGTCTTCGCAGGCATGATCCACGGCGCTTGCCACAAGGGCCATCACGTGGTCGTCCGCGAGGTGGTAGAAAACCTGCTTGCCTCTGCGCATCCGGCCAACCAATCGGGCGCCGTAAAGCACCTTCAAGCGGGCGGATACGGTGGTCAATTTCTCCCCCAGCGCGTCGGTCAGGTCGGAGACCGACATCTCCCCCGGTCCGAGGCGAAGCAGGATTTTGAGCCGCGCAGGGTCGGCGAGGGCGGCGAACATCCCCGCCGCTTCCTCCAATTCCTCTTGCGTCACCGCCTGTCGCATGGCTTCAACTCACTTTTATAATCTATAAATCCATGGAATATTAGAGTCAAGCTTCTGCGCAAGCCCTTTGTCCCCCGACTGTCCGCGTCGGCCGCGGTGCGCTTTTCATGACCGCCGGTTTGACGGCTATAACGATGGCTTGGCCGCGCGCGATTGCGGATCAGGATTATTTTGAGCGAAATGACCGGCATATTTGCGGGCGGGATTTTTGGAGATGTTTTATGGGCGGGGCGGATCCCGAACGGCCGATTTTCGCGGGCGCAGCTCTACGGGCCGGATGCGACCCGCAGTGCGCGAGGTCGGCGGTCGCCACCCTCGGAGTCCGATCCGCGCTGCGTCGCGTGGCGCTTGCGCTGATCCTTCTGCTCGTCGTCACGGCCACCGCAGCGGCTGCGCCCCTGAGTCTGTCGGCACGCGACGAGATCGCGCCCACTTCAGGTCATCTCTCGGTTCTGCACGACCCGAGCGGGCGTATGACGCGCGACGAGGTGATGGCTCGCAGCGAAGCGTTCGAGCCAATTCCCGGCACCTTCAATGCCGGGACGGCGCAAAAGGGAGCCTGGTGGCTGCGGCTCACCGTCGAGCCCGAGGCGGGCAGCGGCGGCCTATGGCTGATGCAGATGTCGGCGCCCTATACCGATTATATCGACGTCTACGCTTCTGACGATGCGGAAGGCGGGCAGGGGCCGGTCGCCGCCAAGCGCACGGGAAGCCTGGTGCCGCTCGGCGAGCGCGAAATCTTCTCGCACCTGTTCGTCGTGCGCCTCGACCTGCGGGAGGGTCAAAGGCAGGACATCTATATCCGCATGGCCGGCAGCCGGTCCCTCTCGGCCGCACCAGTGCTGTGGCGCGTATCGCCCTTTCTCAGCGAAGTGACGTTCAATCTCTTCACCGTCGCTTATATCGTGGGGGCGGCGAGCATCATGGCGCTGGGCGCTGTAATCTTCGGCGTGTGGCTAAGGTCGGCCGCCTTTGCATGGTACGGGGCATATCTGGGATGCGCCGCCCTGGTCATTCTTGGAAATACCGGCTTTGCCACCCTGCTTTTTCACCCGCTATCGCCGGTCGTCGTGGTGCGGATGCAGGGCATCTGGGGGTGCTGCGCCGTCGCTGCGGCCGCCTTCGTGGTGCGCGCCATCTTCTGCGCCGACGGGCATCATCCGCTCTTGCGGCGGGGCATCACCGCGCTCGGGCTCCTCTCTGCTGGCTATATGGTGGCATCCGCCTTCGGCCTCTACGGCGCGATCGCCCCGTATCTTCACATCAACCTGTTCCTTTTGTGCCTGACGCTGCCTTGGCTCGCGGCGATGCGCGTGCGCCGTGGAGAACCCGCATCCTGGTGGTATTTCGTCGGATTCTCGGTCTATGCCCTCTCGGGCATCTGGCTCACCCTCATGGTTCTAGGCGTGCTGCCGGCAAGTCCCGCCGGGACGAGCGGCTATCAGATTGCGAGCATCTTTACGATGGTGGCCGTCCTGGTGGGTCTTGCAACCTCGGTGCGCGCCGGCGCGCGGGAGCGGCGCGACCTTCAGGTGGAAGTGCTGCGCGCCTCCCAACGCAAGGAGCGGGAACTGGAGGAGGCGGTGGCGCAGCGGACGCATGCCCTAGAAGGGGAGGTTGAGGCGCGCCGCACCGCAGAGGGGGCGCTGATCGTCGCTCTGCGCGAACAGCGCCATTTCCTCACCATGGTCAGTCACGAATTCCGCACGCCGCTGGCGGCGATCCAGGTGGCGATCGCCAGCCTGGAGCCGAGGGTCGCGGACATGGATGCCGCCGTCCGCCGCGAGGCGCGCCGAATTGCGCGCGCCGCGCGGCGCATGTCGCACCTCATCGACGCCTTCTTGACGGAGGAGGTGCTCGACCGCAGGGTCATGCACCTGCGCCGCGCGCGCACGGATGTCGCGGCCCTCGTCATGGAGATCTGTCAGGACATGGCGCACCAGACCGGGCGCGATATTCTGGCGGAGACGCACCTCGCGGATGCCGACCGCGCGATCCTCGAGGCGGACGCCGATCTGCTGCGCGCGGCGGTGGAGAATCTCGTCGGAAATGCCGTCAAATACGGTGGCGGGCCGATCCGGGCGCGCCTTGCACAGGTGGGGGAGGGGCTTTCGCTCGCCGTCACGGATTCTGGACCCGCAATCCCGGAGACGGAGCAGCCGTTTCTCTTCGACCGTTATTTTCGCGGGGCGGGTGCGAATTCTCAAAGCGGCCTCGGCATCGGCCTTAATATCGTTCAGAGGATCGCTGCCGCGCACGGCGGCTCGGTGCGGGTGGAAACCGTGCACGGGGCCGGAAATACGTTTACGATCTGGCTACCTTACGCCAGGGAAGACATCATTGATCAGCCAGGCGCGGGGGCATAGCCTAATCGGCCGGCGGACTATCGGATATTGAGCATGTCAATTCGTGTCTTACTTGTAGAGGACGATGCGGATTTTCGCGTCGGTTTGGAAGGCTTCCTCTCCGGCGTCGGACACAGCGTCCGTTCGGTCGCCGATGCAGAGCACCTTGAACACGAGTTGGAAGCGCATCCCCCGCACATCCTCGTGCTTGACCTGAATCTGCCCGGACCCGACGGCTTCTCGGTTGCGCACGCACTGCGTGAGCGGACATCGATCGGCGTCGTCGTGCTGACGGGCCGCACGGCACGCGAGGATCGCGTCCGCGGCCTGGAACTCGGCGTCGATCACTATTTTACGAAGCCGTTCGATCCGGCCGAACTCGATTTGGTGATCCGCAACCTGCACCGGCGCCTGACGCAGGCCGCCATGCCCGCGCCCGTCGACTCTGCCCGGCTCGGAAAGTGGGCTCTCGACGGCGCCCAATGGGTTCTGGTGAGCCCCGAGGGCACGCGCGTCCGGCTTTCCAGCACCGAATACCAGCTCGTTTCGCGCCTGGCGGCACGGCAGGGGCGGCCGGTGGCCCGCGCCGACCTGATCCAGCGGAACGACGCCCGCGACCCGCTCGTCGCCGAGCGGGGTCTCGACGTGCTGGTGTTCCGCCTGCGCAAACGGGTGGAGGCGGAGTGCGGGTGCAAGCTCCCGGTCATGTCCGTGCGCGGGCTCGGATACGTCTTCGACGCCCCCATCGAGATCCTGCCGGCCTGAGCCGGGGACCCCTCCGCGATGCATGTGGGACGCGCCAGCGGCACCCGTCGCCCGGGGTTCACCGGCTCAGATAGTCGAACGCGGACAATGCGTGGCACTTGACGATATGGATGAATTCCTCGACGGGCACATGTTCGTCGACACTCCCCATGCCGCGCGGCGCCGGCCCGTACACGATTGCCGGGAGGCCCTTGTAGCGCCAGAGGCGCGCGTCCGTCGCGCCGAGGCTGATGATCGGTGCCGGATCGACGCCGGAAAGCCGCTTCGCATTCTGGCGCACATAATCGACCATCTCGGCGTCCGGTGAGGTCCAGGCCGGCTCCTCGGACAGGATCACGCGGTACGTCACGCCCGGGTGGCGGGCGGTAATCTCGTCGATGCGCGGGAGAATGTCCTTCGCGGTGAGGCCATTGGGCACGCGGATGTCGACCTGCACCCGGCACTCGGCCGCCACCATGTTGACTTTGATGCCGCCTGCGACGAGGCCGGGATTGACCGTGACCTTGCGAATGATGCTCGCGGCGCCGGCGCCATATTCGCCATCGATGACCGTGGCGGCCGAACTGATGGCGGATTCGAGGTTGCCGAGATCAGGCACCACGGTGTCCTTGAGTTTGGACAGTTCGGCGATGAGCTCGCTCGCGATGACCGTCGCGCTCGCGCTCATATGCGTATAGGCGCCGTGCGCGCCCGGCGTGCGAATGAGGAATTCGAGCCAGAGCGGCCCCTTCTCGCCGAAGCGCACGGTGCTGACGCCGCTCGGTTCGCCGTTCAGGCAGCAATCGCCGAAGACTTCGGGGCGGTGCTCGGCCAGATAGCGCGCCCCCCAGGGCCCGAAGGTCTCCTCGTCGGACACCACGACGAGCGTGAGGCGCCCTTTGAGTTGCGCGCGGATGCGATGCAGGTAGGCATAAGCGAAGATGGAGGCGGTGGTGCCGCATTTCATATCGGCGGACCCGCGGCCATAGATCTTGCCGTCGACGAGGGCGCCGCCCCAGGGGTCCTGGCTCCAAGTGCTCTCGTCTTCGACGGGAAACACGTCGATATGCCCATTGAGCGCCAGATGGCGCCCGGCGGCGCCGCCCTCGAACGAGGAGACAATGTTGGGCATCACCGCATTGGGCGCGATGATCTCATAGGGGAGATCATGGGCATCGAGGAAAGCGCGGACATGCTGTGAGGCCTCGATCGTATCGCCGGGGGGATTCGGGCTGCGGCACCGGATGAAGTCCTGGGCGAACTTGATGAGGACGTCGCGGTCCGCCTCGACCCAGGCTTCGATCTCTTGCTTTGTAACAGTCATGGCCGGTCTCCAAAATTATGCGTTCGCGTGGGGGGAGGGCCGCATGTTCCTGTTCGATGCGGTGCCGTTTGGAAGAAACGAGGCCCGAGCCATCAGTAGCCGGCGCCGGGATCAACGAGGTCCAGAGGTCTCAAACCCGCCATTGCAAGCCGGATGTTTTCGGTGATCCGATCAAGGGCAGTGTCCGGGTTCGTGGCGCTGGAATTGTGCGGCGTCACCGTGATCCTCGGATGGATCCAGAAAGGGTGGTCGGCCGGAAGCGGCTCCTGTCGGAAGACGTCCAGCACGGCGTGCCGCAGCCGCCCGCCGTCGAGCGCGGCGATGAGATCGGCATCCTCGACCAGCGCACCGCGGGCGACATTGATCAATGTCGCGCCGTCCTGCACGTCCTCGAGAAACCGCGCATCCACGAGGCCGCAGGTCTGCGCCGTCAAGGGCAGCAGAAGCACGAGAACATCGCATTGACGGCGAAACGCCGAGAGTCCGCCTGGTCCGGCATACGTCTCGAACCGCAATCCCTCTTTGCGCGACCTGCTCCAGCCGATCACTTTGAAACCGACACCCGAAAGGGCGGATGCGCAGGACAACCCGAGTTGGCCGAGGCCGAGAATGCCGACGCAGCACCGCTCGGGCGGCGCGGGGGGGATGAAATCCCACCGCCGGTCTTTTTGCGCCCGCGCGGACATATCCAGCCGGCGGTGCAGGGCGAGCGTATGAAGAAGCACATATTCGGTCATGCGGGCCGTGAGCCCGGGATCCACGAGGCGGGCGATCGGCACCCCCTTGGGCAGCCGGGTGTCCGCAAGGACATGGTCCACCCCGGCCCCGAGCACCTGGATCAGCCGCAGGTTCGAAAGCGGTTCGAGCATTCCGGGTGGATGTTTCCAGACGATGGCGGCGACCACATCCTCGGGCGGGATTCCATCCAGGGTCCTGCGGACCTCGAAGTCCGGCAAGGCGCGCCCAATCGCATCCGGCCAGCGGGGGTCGCTGGATTCGCTATGAAAAAGGATCGTCCGAGGCCGGGATGCGGTCATGTTCGTCGCCATTTCAGGCAGGGTGGATTCTGGTCCCCCGGCTCTCGCGGGCTTGGGGGAAGGCGAAAAGCGGCCCCCGCGAATCTCTTCAAGTCACCCCGCACGCTTCAGCAATGCCGCACGGACGCCCCGCTGCGAGAGGCAGGACATCTCACGCAGCTTGGGTCTCGATTTCCTGCACGTACCGGACGGCCACGGGACTTACGTTGTTCCGCCCGAGGAAACTCCCCCGCTGGGAACATTTCACCACGTAATTCGCGGCGGGGCGTCGCTCCGCCTCGTAGTCATGAAGGGCCTGATCGATATCCTTTGTCTTGGCGCAGGCATCCCGCAGCGCCAGGGCGTCGATAAAGGTCTGACTGGCCCCCTGGGCCATGTCCGGCATCATCGGGTGGGCGGCATCCCCGAGCAGCGTGACGCGGCCGTGGGTCCATTTGTAAGGCACGCCATCCACGTCGAAGAGCGGGCTTTCGACGATCGTGTCGCGCGGCGTGATGCGCAGGGTTCGCGGGATATGCGTGTTCGTCCAGGTGCTGAAGAACGCGATGAAATCATCGAGGGATTTCGCACCGGAGACCGAGCCGAACCAATAGGCCTTGCCGTTTCCGATCGGGATCACGGACAGCCATCCGCCCGACGTGTAGAAGCCGGTCTGCGCGGCGGGATCGACATCGACGTCTTTGAGATCGATGACGGCGCGCCACCGAAAGGCGTGGTGGTCATTGGGACGAAAATTCACGCCGCCGATCAGCTTCTCGCGGATGACGGAGTAGATGCCGTCGGCACCGATGATGACATCGCCCTCGTAGCTCGCGCCATTCGTGAAATGGCAGACGGCCTTGTCACCTTTGTCTTCTATGGACTGAACCTCATGGCCGAATTTGATCTTATCCCGACCGAAGGCGTCGGCGAGCATGGTGCTCAAGGCAAGTCGATACACGCCGACCGAAGGAGCGCCGTACGTCTCCGGCCAGTTGCTGGTGTCGTTATTGAAAAGCGGCGTTCCATCAGAGCTATATCCGAGATAGCGGTCCAGCTTCACGGAAATGGCGTCGTATTGGGCGCGCAGACCGAGCCCGTATAATGCCCGCCCGGCATTGGGCCAAAGATTGAGGCCCGCGCCTGTCGCCCTCAGGGTCGGTGATTTCTCGAACACCTCGACATCGAAACCAAGGGATGCCAACCCGATGGCGGCAGAGAGCCCGCCAAGTCCGCCGCCGCAAATCCCAACCCGCATGTTGATCTTCCTTCGTTAGACTGCCGCCCGCGCCGCCGCCAGCCGAGAACCGCATGATCAGTTGCCGCATTCCCCGCCCGCTTCGGGCCGTGCATCCGCCTCTCCACAAGAGGGGAGCGGCATGGGAAACCTTTAAGGATGGCAGGAGCTAAGGCCGCCGGCTCCAGGCATCGGCCACCGCATCGTGATAGGGGATCTTCTCTCTGGCGGGACTATATTTGCCGCTCGCGGTCATCTGTTTGACATGCGCCGCAATGTCCTCGAGCGTGGCAAACCACACGCCGCCCTTTTCCAGCATGTATTGAATCATCCTCTCCATGTAGACGGCCCGGGAGAGCCGGCCCATGACGAAGGGGTGCCAGACCGCGATCCATAGACCGCCATATTGCCAGGCGGCCTCGAACTCGGCCATGAAGACATCCATCGCCCGCTGTGGGGAGTTCACCTGCATGGCATAGTTCAGATCAGAATTGATCGTGAATTGCGGCCAGTCATCCAGGCCCCAATGGGTCGGAAGCTCGATCAGGCTGCCCTTGTCGCCTTCGATGATGTACGGGACGTCGTCGCCCATCAGGGAGGAATCGTAGACGAAACCTTCGCGTGCGAGATAATTCAAGGTGTTCTTGGAGAAGCGGTAGCTCGGCGCGCGGAACCCGCGGGGGCGCATGCCGGTGACCGTCTCCAGCGCCTCCAGGCTGCGCATGAACCAATAGTCTTCCGTCTCGGCCGACAATGTATCGAGCCGCTCATGAAGATACCCATGGGCGCCGATCTCGTGGCCGCCATCCATCATCTGTTTGATGGTGTCGGGATAGCGTTCGGCGGTCCAGCCGGGCACGAAGAATGTCTGCGTCAGGCCATATTTCTTGTAGATCTTGAGAATTCGTGGGACGCCGACAAGATCATAGCGCAGCAGAGACGCCGTACCGATCAGGGTGTCCGCCGTGTGCCGGTGGGCATAGTGCAGAAGACAGTCCGTATCCATGTCGAAAGTAATGGCCACCGCGCATTTTGCGCCGTTGGGCCACGGGATGGGGTTTTCGATCATGGTCCTTCTCCATTGCCGGCTGAGACGTTTTTGAGTGTCCGCGGCCGGTCACGGGCCTTGCGCCCGACCGCAGAGGGCCGCACCACGGTTTGCGGGAGCGGTGGCCGCGCAATGCCTGTCCTGTCATGCGCGGCCGGTGCTCCGGGGCCGGCGGACCGTGATCGAGACATCCGGTCCGCAGGGCTCACTTCTTCTCTGGCGCCGGGGTTTCCGTGACGGTGCCGAAGGCGATCAGGTTGGGCCGGTCATAGAAACGGCCCGTCATGCCATAAGCATTGGCCATGCGCTCCCAGCGGCCCGTCAGCAGCATGAAGTCGATGGCGGTGTTCATGAAGTTGAGCAGGTCCTGGTTGCCGCGCTTCACGCTCCAGGCAATCGGCAGAAGATTATAGGGGTTGTCCTGAAAGAGATCGGTCACCCCCTGCTGCTGGGACGCATAGCGCCGCGCCTGCCAGGCGTCCTCGATGCCGACATCGGCGCGGCCCGCCGAGACCTCCACGAACGGCGCGGTGAGATTCCCGGTGCCGAGCGCGACCATCGTGGCATTCGGAAAGTTCTCCTTGACGTATTCCTGCGCCGCGCCACCTTGCACGACGGCGATCTTGAGCCCGGCTTTGTTGAAGTCGGCGAGCGCCTTGAAGCGCTCGTCGCCCTTTTTCACGATGGCGCTATAGCCGAGATAGTGGATGGGTTTGGTGAACTCGACGGCCGCGGCGCGCTGGATCGTGGCGAATGTGCCGGCCATCGAGAGATCGAACTGGCCAGACTGCAATCCGGCAGCAAAGTTCGCCCAAGTGGTTTCGACGAAGACCGGTTCCACGCCGATCGTCTTGAAGATGTAGCGCACGCCGTCGACGTAATAGCCTTTTACTTCGCCCGATGCGGGATCCTTGATGGTGCCGGGCGGCGAGGGGATATAGCCGATCTTGATCTGACGATCCTTCAGAACGCGGTCCATGACCTGCGCGTTCGCCGGTGCCACGGCGGCGGATGCGACGAATGCAGCCAGCACACCTCCGAGGAGAACGGTACGGCGTAAGATTTTCTTCATGGCGGGGTCCTTTCGTTTGGCTCTCAAAGCGGTCAGCGCAGGACGCGTTGCAGGAACTCCGCCGTGCGCGGATGGGACGGGTTCGTGAAGATCCTCTCGGGCGTGTCGATTTCGACGCGATTTCCGTCGTCCATCATCATCACGCGGTCGGCGACCTCCCGCGCGAAGCCCATCTCGTGGGTGACCACGGCCATGGTCATGCCGTCGGCGGCCAGCGACCGCATGACGTCCAGGACCTCGCCGACGAGTTCCGGATCAAGGGCCGAAGTCGGTTCGTCGAACAGCATCAACTCGGGATTCATGGCGAGGGCGCGCGCGATCGCCGCCCTCTGCTGTTGTCCGCCCGACAGGGTCTCCGGATAGTCATCGACCTTCGCCGCGAGGCCGACCCGATCGAGCAGGACCTTGGCCTGCGCGATCACCTCCGCGCGGTCGCGCCTCTGGACGACGGTGGGTCCCTCGATGACGTTTTCCAGCACGCTCATGTGCGGGAACAGATTGAAATTCTGGAACACCATGCCCATGCGG
Organism: Aquabacter spiritensis; assembly: GCF_004346185.1. Taxonomy (GTDB): domain Bacteria; phylum Pseudomonadota; class Alphaproteobacteria; order Rhizobiales; family Xanthobacteraceae; genus Aquabacter; species Aquabacter spiritensis. Next base: position 50,736 of record NZ_SMAI01000014.1, read on the forward strand.
GTCCGGATCGCGGCGATGCGGGAGGCCTTGTCCTTGACCAGGCTGCCATTGGCCGCCTTGCGATAGCCGACCAGTTCGGTGCCGAACCAGATCTCGCCGTGGTCGTACTCCTCCAGAAAATTCATGCAGCGGAGAAACGTGCTCTTGCCCGAGCCGCTGGGGCCGATAATGGCGAGCACCTCGCCTTTGGTGATGTCGAGGTCGATGCCCTTTAAGACGTGATGGGTCCCGAAGGATTTCTGCACGTTGCGTGCCTTGATCAGGATCTCCGTCATTGGCGCAGCTGCCAGCGCTGTTCGAGCCGCTGCGACGCGTAGATGATGGGGTAGATGATGACCGCGAAGGCGAGGGCCAGGACGGTGTAGACCTCCAGCGGCCGATAGGTATTGTTGATGAGGTTGTTGGCCTCATGGAGCAACTCGTAGACGGCGAGGGCCGAACCCAGCGTCGTCAGCTTGATCAGCGAGGCAAACTCATTGATGAAGGGCGGGATCATGCGCCGCACGGCCTGCGGCAGGATGATCCGGCGCATGGCTTTGCTGTAGCTCATGCCGATCGCGCGCGCCGCGTCCCACTGTCCCTTGCTGATGGAGTTCACGCCGGCCCGGAAGATCTCGGCGAAATAGGCGGCCGCATGGAGGCCGAGGCCGATGGAGACGGACGTCGTGTTGCTCAATTGCAGGCCGGTGAGGATCGGCAGCGAATAATAGATCCAGACAAGCTGCACGAGCGCCGGCGTCGACCGGAAAAGTTCGATGAACGTCGCGGCCGGAGCGCGCAGGAGGAAGAACTCGCTGCGACGCATGAGGCCGAGCGCCAGGCCGAGCGTCAGCCCGATCAAAGTCGCCCAGAACGTAATTTGCGCGGTCATGATCGCGCCCCGCACGAAGACCGCGCGATAGTCCCAGACGATCTGGAAGTGCCACGTATAATCCATAAGCTGCAGACCACCTGTCCTTGCTACTGCGCTGCGCCCTGAGTGCTGCATGCTGCATGCAGGATTATGGTCGCAAGAGGCGTGCCATGTAAGCGAAGGCGGGTCCTGCCCGGCATTTCTCGGCGGCGCCGCCGCCCGGCCGGAGCCAAATCCCGCAATACGGTGCCGGCTTGCACAATCTCCTTGCATCGCATGCCGCAGAGTTAATCAGGCGCCGGTTTGAGGTGGGCGCGCAGGTGCAGTTCCCAAGGAGAGGGCGATCTGGGTGCTGCTTGACGCGCGCGCGGCGCCGCACCTATGGTCCGGCTGCATGCAGAATGCAGAATGCGTTGCGCACTCGTGGAAGAGCCGTGAGTCCCTGCTTGAGGAGCCAATGCCCATCTGCGTCAAGCGCCCCGCCCTCTGCCCTCTCAAGCCCCGGGGCCCCGGCCCACACATCTGCTCCCGCTGCGGGCCCGCGGAAATGTCGGGCGCGGGCAGCGGGCCGTCCTCGCCGCAGGCAGGGGCGTGCCTGGGCAAGTTGCGCGCCCGCGGGCTTCGCGTATGTGTCCAAAGCAGATGACCAATTCGTAAGGGACCGGGAATGCGCACCACGGCTTCAAAACATCGAAGCGCCGGGCAACCGAGCGACGTCTCCGCCGTGTCCCAACCAGATCGCTCGTCGAACGCGGCTCCCGCTTCGGCTCTGAAGCCCGCCACCGTCATGCGGGCCGCGCGAGTCGCAGACCAAGTGTATCGACATCTCCGTCGGGCGATTATTTCCGGCGAGATCGAGTCCGGCATGCGCCTGCGGGAAGTCGAGATCGCCGAGGCGTTGAACGTCAGCCGAACGCCTGTGCGGGAAGCCATATCGCGCCTCATCGGCGATCGCCTGGTTCGCGAGCATGAGACGATCGGCGTCGAAGTCGTGGATATGGCCCGCGATATGGTGGATATCCATCATATCCGCGAATCCCTGGAGCTTTGCGCCGCGCGCTTGGCCGCCGAGCGCATTACCGAAGCGCAGATCGAAGTCCTTCAGGATCTCGTCAGACAGGGAGAGAAGGCTTCGGCCGCGGATCGCGTGCACATCAATCATCAGTTTCACCTGACGATTGTCCAGGCGTCGAGCGCGCCGCGTCTGATCGACATGCTGAAAAGCTTCAATGAATACTTTCTGCACCCGAGATGGATCACCCGGACGCAAAAGAAGCAGGTCGATCAGGCCCTGAAGGATCATCAGCAGATCGTCGACGCCTTGCGCGCCCACGCGCCCGACCGGACGGAGCGGATCCTGCGCCGCCACCTGAAGCTCGGCCTCATGCAGCTGATGGACAGTCCCGACTGAATGTTCCGCATATATCGGTCGTGTCGCGAGGACTGATATTTCCACTCCTGTTGGGGCGCATCCCATGTCTAAGATTTTTGCGCGCGATCTGGACGAGGCAGGTGCTTACAAGCTCTTGACCGGCGTCGTCGTACCCCGTCCCATTGCCTGGATTTCAACCCGATCGAGGGCGGGGATTTCCAATCTGGCGCCGTTCAGCTGTTTCACTTTCGTGTCCTCGGACCCTCCGATGATCGGCGTCAATTGCGGATTGAGAGACGGGTCCCGCAAGGACACGGCGCGCAACATCGCCGAGACCGGGGAGTTCGTCGTAAACATCGTCGATGACGGGTTTCTCGAGAAGGTTCACGTGTCCGCGGCGGATTATTCGGCCGACGTGAGCGAGCTGGAGGTGCTGAACCTGGACTGCGCGCCGTCCGACAGCCTCGCCGTGCCGCGCATCCTGTCCTGCCCGATCAATCTGGAATGCACGCTGGACCGCATCATCCCATTTGGGCGCGCCGGGTCGGAATTCTTCGTCGGCGAGGTCAAACTGTTTCACATCAGGGATGGCCTGCTTGCGGATGGCAAGGTGGATTCGGAGCTTCTGCGGCCCCTCGGGCGGCTCGCCGGGCCGGTCTATGGCAAGCTGGGAGAGGTGATCCGCATGAAATAGGCCCGTTTAGGGCCCTTTTACCGGCTCGGTGGCGCGAGGGCGGCCGCAGCTTCGGCCGGCCATCTCGGACGAGAACATGACCGTCTCCGTGACGGGACAGGACGCGTCCCGGACCGCCAGCGATGCCAAGCACCCGGCCGTTCGGGCCGAGGAGTCACCTATTCTCGCCCAGGTTCATCTCCCACTGTGCACGGCGGGAGAGCGTGATGAAAAAATATTATAAATCAATGATTTGTAAAGATCACGCAACGCCGCTGCGGATCTCTCAAAACCGGTAGGTCGCTCCCAGAATGGGTCCTTGCATGAGAACATCGTAGAGGAAGTCGCCGTTTTGGTAGTCTACCGACAGGGCGCGATAGCCGGCACGCAGCGCCAGATTTTCGTTCCACTGATAGTTCACGGTGCCGATGACCTGCCAGGTGAGGCGTGCGCCGAGGTCGAAGCCGCCCACGTCGCCCAGAAGGACCACGCTCCAGGGGCCGCCGAGCCGGGCCGAAACCCGCCCCGCCAAGATCGGATCGAGCCAGCTCTGAGACACGTCGTGCGCAATACCGGCGGGCGCCAGGCCCGGCCCGATGGTCAGGCGGTTGTCCAGGTTCCAAAACCTCAGGCCGGCGCCGGCATCGATGTCGAAGGTCTCCGATGCGTAGAGGCGATAGAGCACGTCGCCCTGGACCGTGAGGCTGCGCGATCGCACCGAGACGTCCGCGGCGAAGGGGCCGGGCATGGTCGTGCCGGGAGACACCTGGGTGAACATCACGTCGCCGATCACACTCCACCGGCCGGCGCGCATCTCCACGGCCCCCATCAGGCCGCCATCGAAATTCTTCAGCACGTCGCCGAACGACAGGTCCACATTGGCCGCCGGCAGTGGTGGCAGGGTGGAGGTCGTGCCGCTCAGTCCGCTCGCCCACAGATAGAAGGTGCCGAAAAAGACCGGCGCGTCCCTGTCACTCCTCCCTGCGGGGGCAAACTGCGTGGCAGGAGGATCAAGATCGGCCGCCGTCGCGCAGGTGGCCAGGACCGCAGCGCAGGCTGCACCGGCCCAGATAACGCGCAGTGTCGCGGCAAGGTGGTGTGCGTCCGCACGGATGCGAGCTGCGATCGGCATCAATCGTCCCCCAGGCCCATCTCGTAGAGCGCGGCGCCGGGGGTGGCGAGCGGCGCGGAGAGGGTCGCCTTCAACGCTGCGGAATAGAAGAGCGGCGGCGCCATGGTGCGGGCGAGGCCGATGACCTTGTCCTGAAGCGCCTGCACCTTGGCGGGATGCTGCGCCGAGAGGTCGGTCTTCTCCGAAGGATCGGCGTCCAGGTCGAACAGCTCCACCTTGGGCGGCAGCACCACGTGCCAGACAAGTTTCCATTTCCCGTCGCGGACCGCACCTTGGGTGGGCTCCACATTGTAGACCACCTCGCCGCGGCCAATTTGGCCGGCGGAGAGTGCAGGCCACACATCCTGGCCATCGAGGGGCTTGGAGCGGGCGAGGTCGGCGCCGGCGAGCTTGGCCAGCGTGGGCAACATGTCCACTACGTGCATCACGCCGTCTGATTGGCCCGGCGCGATGCGTCCGGGCCAATTGGCGAGGGCCACCACGCGGATGCCGCCTTCATAGAGGGAGCCCTTGCCGTCGCGGTAAGGCGTATTGCTGGCTGGCAGGTCGCCTGCGACCGCGCCTTCGCCCACGAACATCTTGTTGCGCGTTCCGCCATTGTCGGAATGGAAGACGATCAGCGTGTCGCGGCGCATGCCGCGCGCCTCCAGCGCCTGCACCACGTTGCCGATCTGATGGTCCATGGCGGTGATCATCGCCGCATATGCGCGCCGGGACGGGTCGGCGATGTGGCCGTAGAGGTCGAGATAGCTCTGCGGCGCCTGAAACGGCGTGTGGGGCGCCGTGAAGGCGAGGTAGAGGAACAGCGGCGTCTTCGGATCGTGGGCGCCAACGAGCCGCGCCGCTTCGGCACCGAACAGGTCGGTGTCGTAGCCCTCCTCCTTCACCAGTTCGTTGTCGCGATACCAGTCGGGGACGCCATGGGCTTCGTGCTTGAAGTGGTCGATCTCGCCCACCAGCGGACCATAGAAGCTGTCGAACCCGCGCTGCCGAGGCCAGTATGTCCTGTCCGCATGACCGAGGTGCCATTTGCCCACCAGGGCGGTGCGGTAGCCCACCTCCTTCAGCGCCTGCGGCAGCAGGAACTCGTCGGTGGCGAGGCCATAGCTGGCACCGGAGGGAATGACGCCCACCTGCAGTCCGTAGCGCAGCGGGTAGCGCCCGGTCATGAGCGCGGCGCGGGTCGGAGTGCACAGGGGCTGCGTGTAGAATTGCGCGAGCCGCGCCCCGCCCGCCGCGAGCCTGTCGAGATGCGGGGTCTTGATATCCGAACCGTGAAAGCCGACATCGGCGAATCCGAGGTCGTCCGCGAGGATGTAGAGAATGTGCGGGCGCGGTGCGTCCGCCGCCCGCGCTCCGGGGGCGAGCAGAGACAAGCCGGCCACCGCGGCCAGGAAGCCGGCCCCGCCAGCGAGGACATCGCGCCGGCGTGGAAAAGCCGGGTCTGCGATGGTGTCATGTGCGTCGGTCATGGAGGGTCCTCGTCAGGGGCAGACACGGCGGACACATCGGAATCCGATATGCACAGAGCCCGTGTCGATGGTCTGCGGCTGGCGGGCGGCGGGGCGGTAGCGCCGGCAAGAGTTGGGCGCGCACAGATGCGAGCCGCCCTTCAACACCTTGCGCGGCAGGGGACGGCCTGGCCCGTCTGGGTCGAGGCTCTCCTCCGGGCTACCCGCACGGGGAGCGCGGGGCAGGCAGCATGGTTTGGCTGAGGGTGCCGCGTGGCGGGGCCGGAACCAGTCGTCCGTCCATTCCCACACGTTGCCGATCATGTCGAAGAGACCGTAGCCATTCGGCGGGAAGGCGTCGACCGGCGATGTGCCCTTATAGCCGTCGAGGGCCAGGTTCTCTTGCGGAAAACGACCCTGCCACGTATTGGCCAGATGCACGCCCCCCGGCGCCAATTCGTTGCCCCAGGCAAACGCTGCGCCCTTTAGGCCGCCGCGCGCGGCAAATTCCCATTCCGCCTCGGTGGGGAGCGCCTTGCCACGCCAGCGCGCATAGGCGGCGGCATCGGCGTGGCAGACATGGACCACAGGGTGGTCGTCCAGCCCCTCGAGATCGCTGTCCGGCCCCTGCGGGTGGCGCCAGCTGGCACCGGTCACGAACTGCCACCAGCGTGTCCAGTCCTGCGGATCGCCCGGCCCTCCGGAGGGGGCGAACACAAGGGAGCCGGCCACCAGAAGGCGTGGATCGGCGTTGGGATAGTCCGCCGCGTTTGGGATCTGCTCGGCCAGCGTGACGTGGCCGGTCGCCGCGACGAACGCGGCAAAATCTCGGTTGGTGACGGGCGTGCGGTCGATGAAGAAACCGTCCACGCGGACCGCATGAGCAGGGGCCTCTTCAGGGTAGTGCGCGTCCGAGCCCATGAGAAAATGCCCGCCGGCAAGCCACACCATGTCGTCGGCCCGGCCAGGTTCCGTCACCATAGAAAGGGACGTGACGAGATTCCCCAGCCCGCGCATCGCGTCTACTTTCGTCTCCTGACCTCTGGCCAATTCGGCAGCCTCGAACCACGGGCCCCGGCCACCGCCAAGGGTCTCGGTTTAGCCGGAGGCCTAAGGGACCCTCAATTGCCATTTGGCGCCAAACGAGCAGCGGCCCGTGCGCAGCGCGGCTCAACGGGCCTCGGTCAATTCGCCGTGAATGGCAACGCGGAAGGCGCGGGGCGTGCGGCCTTCCCACCGCCGAAATGCGCGGATGAAGTGTGACGGATGCCCATAGCCAAGGGTCCGGGCGACCGAGCCGATGGACAGTGTGTCCCCGGTAAGGTGAAGCCGAGCCTGGGCATGGCGCCACGTATCCACTTCCCTCTCGAAAGACGTGTCGAGCCCGGACAGGCGCCGCTGCAGGGTCCGCGGCGACACGCCCAGGCTGCGGGCCGTATCGACGAGGGAGAGCGCCCCGCTCATGGCGGCGCTCGCGACCAGGCGATGGATCATGGCAAGCAGGGCGGCATCGTCGCGCCATATCCCCTGGTCAAGCCCAGCCGCGGCGGACCGCGGGCCGGGGTCGAAAGGCGTCGCGGCGTCGAACAGAAGGCTGGGCCGATCGAGCCACGCCGCGTCGAAGGTCAGGGCGATCCCGTCGCCCGAACCGAAGGTCACGCGCGCGCCGAGCTTGTCTTCGTAGACGCGCGCAGGCCCTTGACGACGATGGGGAAAGTGGACGCCCGCCTGCTCCGATCCGATTCCTGCGATCCGCGTGACGGCTCGGAGCATGAAGGCTGCGATACCCTCGTTGAGCACGCGGGCGTGCTCGCGATCGCTGTCCGAGAAGCTGTGGCGCCACGAGGCCGTTCCGTTGCGTTCCTCCAGCCGGAGCGCGACGCCGCCCTGCAGGTCGGGCATCTGCCTCGAGAGTGCGACAAGGCATTCGCGCAGCGTGCGTCCCGAGAAGAGCGCCCATCCGGCGGCGCCCAGCTGACGCGGGTTGGCCGCTGCCGCGAGATCCAGGCCGACGGTGGGCTCCCCGCTGCGCCGCGCGAATTGCCGCAAAAGACTGCATAGCTGGCCCCGAGCCACGACATCGGCGCCGACAAACCGCTCGTCGGTGGCCAGTCCTGCTTGGGCCAGAAGGGGCACGAGCGCGACGCCCCGCTCTTCGGCGACGCCGGGCAGCATGTGCAACAGCGAGAGGCGAACCGGGTTGCCGTCCCACATCGAACTGTCGCTACCGCTTGTCCGGAAGCAAGGCAGCCTGCCATCCGGTAGGTTGAAGTCTACCCGGCATATCAGGGCTGTGTGGTGAGGCGGTCAAGCTGGACGAGAAGACGCCGCCCTTGCTCGGTCTGCACACTGAGGTGGCCCTCAAGCCCCGCGATCAGGCCTTTATGGGCCGGGATCAGATTGGACAAGCGCCGCGCCCGAATGTCCGTTTCAGGCGAAGCGCCAAAGGCGGAAACTGGTCCGACACCTCCTATCAAAGCGTCATCCATTGCCCAATCCCAACGTTGATCGATCACGACGGCCGGCTTGTCGCCCGCCTGCCGGGCGCCGGCCTGGAGATAGCAATAGGCGAGCGTGGTGCCGGACAGGTCACCGACGAAATGGCCATCCTTAAGGGTCATCATCACCCTGTCGCCGTTTTTGACTCGGTTCAGATGAAGGGTTCGGACGTGACCGCGCCGCCGGAGCATTCCGACCTCGACGGTCGAGGCGTCTTTACGGCGATCGCGCTTTATTGGGCAGCCGATGCCCGGTATGGGGTGAGTCCCGGGCATCTCGTGAAGGCGAGAGCAGTAGAATCTTCGCCTGCGATCGTGTCGGCGTCACACCGGCAGGTGCAGGTCGCCCGGCACATCCGGCCGGAACTCGCCGGCACGGGTACGCTGGTGCAATTCAGCCACCGACATGCCGGCCTTGCGGGCCGCAATCATCTTGGGCGGGTCGCACTCCTCGCCGATCGGGTTGCGCACGAATTCCGGCGAGGTCCGGGTCCATTCGCTGGACAGGTTCCAGTTTCCGAAATTGTCGCACTGCAGCTCGACGCTGTTACCGTCGGGATCTTCGTAGTAAAATGAAGTTGTCAATCCATGGTCGAGGCAGGCATGGGGCAGGATCCCGGCCTCTGCCAGACGCGTGTAGTTCGCCAGCAGCGCATCGAGGGTCGTGAACTCGAACGCCATGTGGTGCAATCCGGCATGGTGGAGCTTGTCGGGGTCGTTGCGGATCGCCGGCGTGTGCAGCAGTGCGATCCGATGGTTCGCGGCATCGTTGGTCGTCCACGCGCCGCCGTCGAACTTAAAATTCGGCACGCAGCCGACGACATCCTTGTACCAAGCCAGCATCTCCTCCAGCCGCGTCGTCTTCATCGTGACATGATGCAGAATTGGCCGTTCCTGGATTTCCTTCACGTTCTTCATCATTTCCTCCCCGTGGTCAGATTTGACTTACGTAAATGAGCGCCGGAAAGTGTCCTTTGCTCCGGGCACTGCATGCCAATCGGCCCCCGCCGCGCCATTTCCACCTGCCGCGACACGGGTCACGGCCAGCGATCATCCCCTAGGCGCCGATTGCACGCAGATCAGCCGCCAGCGCCCCGATGCCCGCGACCAGACTGCCAGCGCCCGCGACTCGATCTGCTTCGGCGTTCCATTGACAAGGATGTCGATGCTCAGGCGGTTCAGCACGAGCGCGGCATCGCCCGAAACCTGAATGCTCTGCTCGCTGCGGGCGATATGCCGATAACGGAAATGCCCGCTGGCGAAACCGGCGAGATAGCTTTCCTTGCTGTCCGTGCCGCCGCTGGAATGAATGTAGCGGAGCGCCGGGTCGAGCAGGCGGTCGAGCTTCGCGGTGTCGCTGGCCAGCATCGCGGCATAGCGCTCGTCCTCCAGCGCCGCGATGGTGACGACCGGCTCCTGAGCGGGGAGCGCGGCGAGCGCGCTCATGTCCCGCCCACCCCAGCCGGCGGCCTCCGCCTCGGCCAGACGCGACCGGTTCAGCGCGGCGAGCGGCATCGCCAATCCCTGCGCCGCGGCAAGCTCCAGCACCATGTCCAGATCCTTGCTGATCAGGTGGACCGTCGCGGCCGGGGTCCAATCCTGCGTTTTCAGCTTTTCCACTTTCGACGCGATATAGGGTGAGGCTGCGGCGCTCCCCGCGATCAGTTCGATGGCGGCGGTGCGGTCGAGCCCCGCCCCCTCGGCCAGATGCAGCGCCTCAGCCAGCGCTCCGTTGATCGCCGCGACCAGGGAGTTGACGATCAGCTTGGCGGCCCGCGCTTCTTCCGCCGGACCGAGCCAGGTGACGCGGCTGCCCAGGACATCGAGGATCGGCCGCTGCGCCTCGAAGACATCGCGCGCGCCCGAGATGAACAGGCTCAGGGCGCCGTCGGCCGCCAGTCCGGTGCTGCCGGAGACCGGGGCTCGCAAATAGGCCACGCCGGCCTTCTCCAGCACATCCGCCCCTCGTGCCGAGGCGCCCGGCGACAGCGTGCTCATCTCGATCAACGTCATTCCGGGCCGCAGCGCGGGGGACATCTCGGCGAGCATCGCCAGAAAGGCGGCGTCATCGGAGATGGTGGAGATCAGAACCTCCACGCCGGCCGCAAGATCTGCCAGCGAAGCCGCTGCGGGCAAACCGCAGCCAGCGGCTCGGGCCGGGTCGATGTCGTAGTTCATGACGGGCCAACCTGCCGCCGCCAGACGCGGCGCCATAACCGAACCCATATGGCCCAGCCCGATCCAGCCGACCCGCGGCCTCATGACTGTGCGCCGTCATGGCTGCCGGGGCCGAGCCGATCGTCCCAGCGCTTCTTGAATACGGTGATGCTGATGGTCCCCCAGACCCCGGCCTTGTTGAAGGGATCGCCATGGTTGAAGGCCTCGGCCGTGGCGCGATCCGGGGCCTCGATCACGAACATGCTGCCGACAGCCGTCTCGCCATCGTCGGCAAGAAGCGGCCCGGCCACCACCAGTCGCACGGTGGCGGCCTTCAGATAGTCCTGGTGGGCCTGAAAGTGCTGCGCCCGCATTGCGCTGCGATCGCCGCCGTCGAGGCAGTGAATGCTGTAGAGCATGGTCTCTCCCTAGGTTCCCAGATAGAATTGCCGAACGAGATGGTTGTCGCCGAGGCTTTCGGCCGTTTCCCCCTCGAACGCGATGCTGCCGTGAACCAGCACCGAGCCGCGGTCGGCGATCCGGATCGCCTGGGTGAAATTCTGCTCGGCCATCAGCACGGTCAGTCCGAGCTTCGCCTTCAGGGCGCCTATGGTCTCGATCGTCTGCTTGACCATGATCGGGGCGAGGCCGACCGAGGGCTCGTCGACCAGAAGGATGCGGGGCATCGACATCAGCGCCCGGCCGATGGCAACCATCTGCTGCTCGCCCCCGCTCATGGAGCCGACGCGCTGCCGCCGTCGCTCCCCCAGCCGCGGGAAGGTCTCGAAGCACAGACGCAGGTTGCCCGATATCTCTCGCCGGGCGCAGGCCCGCCAAGCGCCGAGGACGAGATTCTCCTCCACCGTCAGATCACGGAACAGACGCCTCCCTTCGGGCACCAGAACGACGCCGAGGTCGACGATCTCTTCCGTTGCCCTCCCGGTCAAATCCACCTCGCGGCCGTCGAGCCGCGCACGAACCGTGCCGCGCGTGGGCTTCACCAGGCCCAGGATCGCCTTCATCAGAGTGGACTTGCCGTTTCCGTTGGTCCCCAGCAGGGCTACGATCTGCCCCTCCGGCACCCGCAGCGACACGCCGTGCAAGACCCTGACCGCGCCATAGCCGGCATCCAAATCGCGAACGACCAACGCATCATATGCCAAGATATGCAGCCTCCACTTCGGGGGTTGCCAGGACCGTCCGCGGGTCGCCTTCGGCGATCTTGCGCCCGGCCACGAAGACCGCCAGGCGCTGGGAAAATGCGGTGACGGCCCGCATGACGTGCTCGATCATAATGATCGCCGTACCGCGCACATTCTGCGCGAAGAGGAGGTCCAGGATCTGGTCGACCTCCGAATGGGAAAGGCCCGCCATCACCTCGTCGGCGATCAGGAGCGCCGGCTCCCGCACAAGGGCGCGCGCCAACTCCAGCTTGCGCAGATCCACCTGCGTGAGGCTGTGGGCGTAAGAGCGGGCTTTGTCGTGCAGTCCCACCAATTGCAGGCACGCGCACGCCCGCGCCTCCGCGTCCGCCATCGCCAGCGGGGGCACGGAAAACCGCAGCGGCACCGCCACGTTTTCCAGCACGGTCAAGCTCCGGAACGGCCTCGGCAATTGAAAGGTGCGGGTCAGTCCGAGCCGGGCACGCTCATGCGGCTTCATCCCGGTCAGCGGCTGGTCTTTGAACAGCACCACGCCGCTATGATTGAGGAAGTCCCCCGCTATGCAGTTGACGAATGTACTCTTCCCCGAGCCGTTGGGTCCGATCAGGCCGAGCCGCTCGCCGGGGGCGACCGCCAAGCCGATGTCGTTGAGCGCCGTGAAGCCGCCGAAGGTCTTGCCGAGACCGCGCACCTCGAGGATCGCGCTCATGCCGCGCCGCCTTTCCCGCGGGAGGCCTGGACGAGGCCAAGGATGCCCTTGGGTGCCAGCATCACGAACAGGATCAATACCCCGCCCACGATGAGCAGGTTCCCGGCGGAGGAAATCGTCACCGTCGCCCCCTGCTGCAGCGCGCTCAGCAGCACCGCGCCGATCACCGGACCGACCCAGCTCTGCGTTCCGCCGATCAAGGTCATCGCCATGGTGTTGATGGTGTAGGTCAGCGAAAAAGCCGCCTCGGGGTTGAGATAGGAGGCATAGTAAGGCAATGGCGCCCCGGCCATTCCCATCATCGCGCCGCTGATCGCCGTGGCGATCAGCTTCAGCCGCAGCGTCGGCACCCCGGCGGCGGCCGCCGCTCGCTCATCGTCGCGAATGGCGGCAAGACCCATGCCCAGGCGCGACCGCTCGATCCACGCCGCCGCAGCAATTGCGCCGAGCGCCAGGACGAGCATCAGCACGAACAGGAACTCGCTGTAATTGCCGAACAGGTTATTGCCCTGCGGGCGCATCGTGTAGGCGCCGGATGACCCGCCCGCATAGGACCAGTTCACCACCAAAGTCTGCAGCACCACCGCCAGCGACAGCGTGGCGATGGAAAAATAGACGCCGCGCAGGCGCAGCGTCAGCCATCCCACGGCGAGCCCCAGCCCGCCGCTGATCAGACCCGCCGCGAGCACGCACAGGACCAGATCCAGGTTCAGGGACTTGGTCAGAAGGATCGTCGTATAGGCCCCGGTGGCGAAGAAGGCCGCGGTGCCGAAGTTCACATAGCCGGCATAGCCCGCAAGGACGTTCCAGGCGACGGACAGAAGCACATATTGCAGGATCACATAGCCTGTATACCAGGCATAGTCATTGCCGATCAGTCGCAACGCAAAGATCAGAACGATGCCGGTTGCTGCCAGGCCCAGATGAAAGCGAAGGAGGCGGCTCATGTGTGGGCCCCTCCGAATATGCCCTGCGGGCGCACCGTCAAGACGGCGAGGAGAAGGCCGAAGGCTACAGCGGGCGACCAAGCCGGTCCCCACAGCGTGGCGGCAAGATTCTCGATCACGCCGAAGAGCAGCGCGGCGACCAGCGTTCCGGGCAGGCTGCCCAGGCCGGCGAGGATCACGATCGCAAGGATGCGCCCGATGAAGACGTGACCCGAATGGGCGTCCACCGGCTGGACCACGATCAGGCAACCCGCCGCGATGGCGGCCAGCGCCACTGAAATGCCGAAGGCCACAGCCTTGATCCGTATCGGATTGATGGCGAGAAAGCGCAGGGCGTCGCGATCCTGTGCCACCGCCGCCACCGCCCGGCCCGTGAAGCTGCGGCGCAGCCAAACGAACAGCGCGCCGATGCATGCCAGCGACATCATCGCGGGAAGCAGCATCCGCAACGGCAGGTCCACCGGACCGAGGCTGAGAGTGTGCCCACCATAGCTGGTTTCGACCCAGCGCTGGTCGGCACCATAGATCAGAACGAGAGAGACTTCGATCAGGATCATAAGTCCGAAGAAAAATGCAAGTCCCTGCATTGCTTCGTCACCACTCTGCTCAAAAAAGTGGTGGTAGACCCTGTAGAGTCCCACGCCCAGAAACCCGAAGGCGGGCGCGACCAATAAAGCGGTCAGAAGCGGGTCGAGTCCCGACTGCGAACAGAGCCCGGCGATCACGAAACTCGCCAGCACCATCATCGCCGGGTGGGCGATGTTCACCACGTCCAGCATCCCGAACGACACCGCCAGCCCCATGGAGGCGATGGCGTAAAGGCAACCCAGCAACAAGCCGGAGACGATCGCATTGACGATCAGCACGGGGTCCAGCATCTGGTCTCCATCCATGAAAGAGGCCGTCCCGGCGTCAGGGCGGCGGGCGCGTCAAGCGGCGGGGAAACCCGGGCGCAGCACACCCGATTTATACTGAGGAGGATAGAGAATGACTTGGACTCCCGGCTTTTTGAACTGCTGTAGGTCGTTGCCGACGATGCCCTGATACTGAACGTAGACGTTGCGTTCCTCCACCCATTCTCCTGTCTCGTCGAAGCGCAACTCGCCGATGATGGTGGGGAAGCTGTCGCGGTGCAGCTCCGCGCCGATGGCCGCCTGGTCCAGGGAGCCGGCGCGCGTCACGGCCTGCTCGAGCACCTGCATCTGCGCATAGGCGAGTGGCGGAGCGTAGAGGCCCAGCGTCTCGGCCCCCTTTGCTTCGGCGACGGCCCGGTAACGATCGAGGAAGGCGGTGGTGCCCGCGAAGTCCATGGTCGGTTCCGGGGCATAGACATCCCAGCAGACGAGATTGTTCAGTTGCGCGCCGAGCTGCGCCTTGATCGCCGTCACCTGCGGGCCGACCATGCCGCCGCCCAGCATTTTCGCCGTCAGCTTCAGCTCGCGCACGGCCTTGAGCAGCCCCACCGAGTCCGGTGGATAGGAGGCGAAGAACACCAGGTCCGGCGTGGCCGACTGAATCGCGCGCACGATGGGCGAGAAATCCACCGTCGAGGGTGGGTAAGCGCGATCATAGACCACCTTGATGCCGCGCAGCTTCGCCTGGGTGCGCGCGCTTTCCATGGCGCGGTTGGAAAAATCGCTGTCGAGGCCAGCGATCGCGACGGTGGTGGGGGCCGGATCGAGCGCCTTTGCGACCTCGAAGAAGCCTTTGGCGAAATCTTCGTTCATCTTACGGCCGACGGGGCTGATATTGGCCGCGCGGCCATATTTGAACATTTCGTTCGTGCCCGACCCGAGAAGCGAGATGAACGCCATGCCGTGGCGCACGATCACCGGCATGGCGGGAGCGATCAGGGCCGTGCCGTAGGAGGAGATGACCAGATCGACTTTATCTACATCCAGCAATTTGGTGTAGATGCCGGGCACGCTCGCGCCGTTGCTCTGATCATCATAATATACCAGCTTGACCGGCCGCCCCAGCAGGCCGCCACGGGCGTTGATGTCGTCGCCCCAAACCTGCTGCGCCAGGAGCGCCGAGCGGCCATTTCCAGCCAATCCTCCGCTGAGTGGCGTCGAGAACCCGATCCGTATCGGCTCTCCCGAGGCAGGCTGCGCCAAGCTCTTCTTCCCCGCAAAGCTCGCGACTGCAGCGGTGGCAAGAAGCCCAAAGCTTCGCCGTGTCATTTCCCTGTTCACCGGCATCCTCCCCGTTGTGGCTGACGCGCTTTGGTACGGTGCGGCAGCTCTTTTTTGCACCATCGCCATGAATATATGAATTGTCAAATAAAATATAAATTCTGTTGACGCCATTCCCGTCGGTCCCGAGGATGGGAGCGAAGCCGCGGGCGCGGAGGGCACGATGACGCTGGAGATTTCGATGCTTGAAGAGGTGGAGGCGCGCCGCTGCGCTGCGCTGATGGCCGGAGATGCCGGGGCGCTGGAGGCGATGCTGGCCGCCGATCTGGTACATATCCACCTTGACGGGCGGGTGGACGACAAAACGGGCTACATGGCCGGCTTCCGGGAGCAATACCTGTTTCGCGATGTCGTCCGGGGGGCCCTCAACATCCGAACCTGGGGCGACAGCGCCGTCATGGTGGGGCCGCTGACGCAGCGGCTGACACTTCGCAAGAGCGGGGAGGAAATCGCTGTGCGCGCCATCACCACCCAGACGTGGCAGCGCTCAGGCGGCGAATGGCTGCTGACCACCTGCCACAACGCGCCGGTCGCCAGCTGACAGGGGGAGAATACGATGCCTTTGGCAGTCTTTTCGCTTGATGACGACATGCCGAAGCTCGGCAAGGTCTTCGATGATGGGGTGGTCGATCTCTCGGTGGCGGCGCCCGGCCTGCCCAAAGATGTGATCTCCTTCCTGAGAGCGGGCGAGCCTGCACTTGCCGCATACCGCGCCGTGGGACCGGACGCCGTGGGCCGGCTGCCGCTGTCATCGGTCCGCCTCCATCCGCCGGTGCCGGCTCCCGAGAAATACCTCGCTATCGGCATGAACTATTCCGACCACGGCGCGGAGGCCAGGCAGCTCGGCCTGGAGGTGCCGCCCTATCAGCTCTGGTTCAACAAGCAGGTGTCATGCATCGTCGGTCCCTATGACGATGTCGTCCTGCCCAGGGTTTCGGAAAAGCTGGATTACGAGGCGGAGCTGGCGGTGGTGATCGGCAAGGCCTGCCGCTATGTCACGCCGGAGGCGGCGCCTTCGGTCATTGCCGGCTATATGGTGGCGAACGACGTATCGGCCCGCGATTGGCAGTTGCGCACCGGCACCATGACTTTGGGAAAGTCCTTCGACACCCACGGCCCGACCGGTCCCTGGCTGACATTGGCGGAGGAGATCGCCGATCCGCACGATCTGGAGATCCGCATGCTGGTCAATGGCGAGGTGCGCCAACACGGCTGCACATCCCAACTGATCCACAACATATGGGAGCAGGTCTCCTATCTCACGCAGGTGATGACGCTGAAGCCAGGCGACATCCTGGCCACAGGAACGCCTTCGGGGGTCGGCGTGGCGAAGGTGCCGCCGGTTTTCCTGCGGCCCGGAGATGTGATGTGGGTCGAGATCGCCGGGCTCGGCTATATCGAGAACCGGGTCGTGGCCGAGGCATGACCCGGGGGCGTGGAATCTATACCTTCCGCGCCCGCCATTGCGGCATCTCGGCCTCCCCAGCTTCCCGGGCCGCGGTAAGGAGAGCTTCGGCAGTCATTTTGAAATGCTCGGTGATCGCGATGCAGGCGGCATCGACGTCGCGACTCTGCGCCAGCGCGGCAAGCTGAATATGCTCCTCGCGCACGTCGCGCTTGCCCAAGGTCAGGCTCAAGGTCACCGACCAATAGCGATATCGCTCGCTCCGTTCATACAGCATCTCGCGCAGGTCCAGCAGGCAACGGTTCGGGCACGCTGCGACCAAAGCGCTATGGAATTCGCCGTGCGCTCCGAGCCAGGCCGGCGTTGGCCCCTGAGGGCCATTGCCTTGTCCCGCGTCATGCAACCGGGTCAGCCGGTGCTGGGCTGCGACGAGGCGGCTCTCCCATTCCACGTCGCCGTGCGCGATCGACTTGCGCAGGCAGGACACCTCGATCTCGGCGCGGGTCTCGGTCAGCTGCTCGAATTCTTCCCAGGAGATCGGGGCGACGGCAAACCCCTTCTGAGCCTCCATCGTCGCCAAGCCGCGCGCGGTCAGTCGCGACAACGCCTCACGCGCCGCTCCGAGACTGACGCCATACATCTCGCAAACATAACTGGACTTTATCTTCGCCCCGGGCAGGAGGCGGCATTCAAGAATGTCCCGGCGCAGATTCTGATAGACAAGTTCCGACTGGGTTGGCGATTTGTGATCCAAGCTATGCCCCCGCGAACCTCCGGAATAATATATATTTTCATTTGAAATGTGCAAGATTTCTCTCGGGCGGCATCTTCCTGTATGCGCCAGCCCGGTGTCTTCGCGGTTCGCGATGTCATTGCTCTTAAAGTGCCCGGTATCGGCAGGACGCAGCGGCTGACGACCTGGGCAGATCGGTAGCGTGATGGGCCGCTCGATCCGGCTGCTATCGCCGGCAGCGGATGAAGCCTTGATGGGCGTGACATAGGGGATGCCGGCTATCCGGATCCAACGATCCGGGGCGAGGCCACGTGATCCGCGCCACGCCGCGAGAAGCGGTGAAAATGCTCGCTTCTCAGACTGAATGAATTGTCATGAAAAAGGAAATGGTGCCCAGGGGCGGAATCGAACCACCGACACTGCGATTTTCAGTCGCATGCTCTACCAACTGAGCTACCTGGGCGCCGGAGCTGCCTTGGGCAAGGCGTCCGGAGCGGCGTGTATAGAGAGTTCGGATCGGCCTGTCCAGACCTCCATATCCGGCCTGTGGAGGGCCGGTTCTGCGTCGGGGTCCCTCGGTCAGGGGTCCTCAGTTTGGGGGGCGGCTTGAGGACGCGGTTCGAGGGCTTGGCTCGAGGGTTTGGCTCGAGGGTTTGGCTCGAGGGTTTGGGTTGGGCGGCGCCGCGGCGTCTCAGGCCGCCCCTTCGGTGGCGAGGTCGATCACCACGCGGCCCCGCACCTGGCCGGCGATGATTTCGGCGGCGATTTCGGGCAGGCGGGCGAAGGGCTCGACCCGGGTCATCGCGGCGAGCTTCGCACGATCGAGATCGCGGGCGAGGCGCGCCCAAGCGCGCGCCCGCTTCGCGGCCGGGGCGAAGACCGATTCGATGCCGAGGAGCGAAACCCCGCGCAGAATGTGCGGCATGACGGTGGCCGGAAGATCCGGCCCGCTGGCGAGCCCGCAGGCCGCGACGGCCCCGCCATAGGCGGTTTGGGCGAGCACATTGGCGAGGGTCGTCGAGCCCACCGAATCCACCGCGCCCGCCCAGCGTTCCTTCTGCAGCGCCGGCCCCTTCTCGGCGAGCGCGGCCCGATCGACGAACCCGGCGGCGCCGAGATCGGCGAGATAAGCCTGGGTTTCGGGACGGCCGGTGGCGGCGATCACCCGATGCCCGGCTGCGGCGAGCAGCGCAACCGCCATCGAGCCCACCCCGCCGGCGGCGCCGGTGACCAGGATTTCGCCCGCGCCGCGGGCGCAAATGTCCCATTCCTCCAGCGCGTCGGCGCTCAAGGCGGCGGTGAAGCCGGCAGTGCCGATCGCCATCGCCTCCTTCAGCGAGAAGGCCTCGGGCAAGGGGGTGATCCACTCCGCCTTGACGCGCTGATAGCGGGCATAACCGCCCCATTCGGTCTCCGAGAGGCCCCAGCCGGTCACTATGATCTTGTCGCCGGGCCGGTAGGCGGGGTTGCGGCTCTCGACCACCGTTCCCGCAAGGTCCGCGCCGGCGACCATGGGCAGACGCCGCGCGATGCGCCCCCGTCCGGTCAGTGCGAGACCGTCCTTGTAATTGACGCAGGAATAGGCGACCTCGACCAGCACCTCATGGTCGGGAAGGTCGGACAAAGCGAGGGTGCCGAAGGCGGCCTTGGGTTTTCCGCCCACGTCCGCAACGATCATGGCCTGGAACCTGTCGGACATGCCTGTCTCCTTTCGGCTGCGCCCGGCCCTCCTCGGGGCGCCGGTTGCCGGCGGACCGTCGCCCGGTGGCGGGTGACTTGCGCCGTCGCTCTCGTGTATAAGCCGCGTTTCCGGCAGAAGGACAAGCCGCGCCGAAACGTCTGCGCGGCGCCGCCGGATTATGATGAGGGAGAGTAAGATGCCGACCCGTCCCGTCTCCGACCGCACCCCGAGCGCCGCGACCCCGTCTCGCCGCGCCGAAGGCTGGCGTCCGGATACGTGGCGATTTTATCCCTCCGTGCAGATGCCGTCTTATCCCGATCCGGCCGTGCTCGCCGCGGTCGAGGCGAAGCTCGCCACCTATCCGCCGCTGGTCTTCGCCGGCGAGGCGCGGCGCCTGAAGGCCGAGCTCGCCAAGGTGGCGCGCGGCGAGGCCTTCCTGCTCCAAGGCGGCGACTGCGCCGAGAGCTTCGACGAGCACAGCGCCGACAACATCCGCGATTTCTTCCGCGTCTTCTTGCAGATGGCGGTGGTGCTGACATTCTCGGCGGGTTCCCCCGTGGTCAAGCTCGGCCGCATCGCCGGTCAGTTCGCCAAGCCCCGCTCGTCGGATTTCGAGACCGTCGACGGCGTCGATCTGCCGAGCTATCGCGGCGACATCGTCAACGACATCGCCTTCACCCCCGAGGCGCGGATCCCGGATCCGCGCCGCCAGATCGAGGCCTACCGCCAGTCGGCGGCGACCCTCAATCTGCTGCGCGCCTTCGCCTCGGGCGGGTATGCCAATCTGTCCAACGCGCACCAGTGGATGCTGGGCTTCGTGAAGGACAGCCCGCAATCGCACCGCTATCAGGAACTGGCGGGCCGGATCACCGAAGCGCTCGATTTCATGCGGGCCTGCGGCATCGATCCCCAGTCGCACCCGGAAATGCGGACGACCGATTTCTTCACCAGCCACGAGGCCCTTCTGCTCGGCTACGAGCAGGCGCTGACACGGGTGGATTCGACCTCGGGCGACTGGTACGCGACCTCCGGCCACCTCTTGTGGATCGGCGATCGCACCCGCCAGCCGGATCACGGGCACGTGGAATATTTCCGCGGCGTGCGCAATCCGATCGGCATCAAATGTGGTCCGTCTCTCACCCCCGATGGCCTCATCCGCCTGCTGGACGTGCTCCAGCCGGACAATGAGGCGGGCCGGATCACCCTGATCTGCCGGTTCGGCGCCGACAAAGCGGGCGAGAGCCTGCCGGCTCTGGTGCGGGCGGTCGAGCGCGAGGGCCGGACCGTCGTGTGGTCGTGCGATCCCATGCACGGCAACACGGTCAAGGCGGCGTCGGGCTACAAGACCCGTCCGTTCGAGCGCATCCAGTCGGAGATCCAGACCTTCTTCGACGTCCATGCGGCCGAGGGTACCTATGCCGGCGGCGTGCATCTCGAAATGACCGGAAAGAACGTCACCGAATGCACCGGCGGCGCGCGCGCCATCACCGACGAGGATTTGCGGGACCGCTACCACACCTATTGCGACCCGCGCCTCAATGCCGACCAGGCGATCGAGATCGCTTTCCTCGTCGCCGAACTGCTGAAGCGCGAGCGGCTCGCCCGCGGCCGTCCCGAAGTGGTGGCCGCCGAATAGACGGCGCCGCTCTCCCGCGAAGACAGACCGCCCCGGCTCAGGCCGGGGCGCCCCGCGCCGCACCCGTGACGCCGTCGAACGCTCCAGGCACCAGTTCCGCGACCAGAAGACGGTCCGGATCGACCGGCCCCGGCATCACGATCCGGCCTGGTGGAACCGGTTGGAAGCCGAAGCGGCCGTAATAGGGCGCATCCCCCACCAGAATGACGAGCTTGTGGCCGGCTGCCTGCGCCGCCGCCAGCGCGGCGCGCATCAGGCGCGCACCGATGCCGTGCGTGCGAAACGGCGGCTCCACCGTCAGCGGTCCGAGCAGAAGCGCAGGCACGGTGCCGATGGCAATGGGGGTGAGCCGCACCGATCCCACCATCATGGTGCCGATATGCGCCGTGAAGGACAGGGTCCGGTCGTGCGGCACCCGTTCCCGCAGCCGGAACGCGGTGCGGGTGAAGCGCCCCGGGCCGAAGGTGCGGCGATGCAGCTTTTCGATCGGATCGGAATCGGCTTGGGTCTCGGGCGCGATGGCGATGGGCAATTCGGTCATGGATCAGGGCCAGGCAGGAGCGGACGGCCCGCTCCGGCTTCGGCCGGTCAAGCGGGCAGGCGAACGGAGGCGGGCGCCGCACGGCGCGCGGGGTCCAGTCGTCGTCGCTGCATTGCCTGAAACATGAAGCCCTCGTGCGGGCCTCGTCGACCACGCGGGCGGCGCGATAGCATGCGGGCGCGGGCGGGTCCAGCCCCGCCGCCGCCGAAGCCGGGGCCGAAAGCGGCGCGGCGCCCCGGCACGATGCGGCGGCGCCCGGCGATCAGGACGGAAAGAGCAGCTCCGCCGCCGCGGGCGCACTCGGCGCGCCGCCGCCCGCGATCAGTGTGGCCATGTGGGCAGGGGAGGTGCGGGCCGCGAGGTTTTCGTGCATGGCCAGAAGATTGGAGCGCAGATTGGCCTGCACCAGGGCGAAATCGTTCGACTTGCGCGCATCGTGGAACGGCAGGGCGTCGAACACCGCTTGGGAATACGCGAACGGGATGTCCTTGACCGGCTTCGCCGCCCGCGCAGGGATCTGCACCGCATGCGCGATCAGGGCGGCGCGGGCTGCCGTCCAGGCCTCGGGCGCGATGCTGGGCGGCGGGGTGTGGCGGTCGAATGCCTCGGCAGCCAGCTCGGCGAATCCGTCGACCCGGTAGCCCCCGGCACGCAGGAAACTATCGAGCATCTCGGTGACCATGGTGACGCCGAGCGGGTAGAGGCTCCAGCGTGACTGCGTCAGCGCATCGTTGAAATCCGCCTCCTTCATCAGCGCCGTAAAATGCGGCCCCGAGCGGCCGCGGGCATAGTCCATGATGTTCTTCTGGACCAGGAACGCGCCCCGGCTGTCGAGGAAATCGACAAGATCTCCGCGGCTTGCGATCGGCGGGGTCCCGCGGGCGATGTTCAAGATGCGACGCAGCATGCCTTCAGTTTAGGGTACATCTTCCGCAGTGTCATGCTGCAACGCACAAAGAAAAACGTCTGCGACGAAGGTTGAATACGGTAGGGGAACGCTTGGTGTTAGCTTGTACCGTGGCCAGAGGAAAAAATGGGCGAAGGCCGGCCCGGGGGGAGTTCAGCCGATCGCGGCTTCGAAATCCTCCAGGATCGGTCTTTGCGGCCGCAGATTTTCGGGGTCGAAACGCCAATCAACGGGAGGGCTGGATCCATGCTGACATCGCAGGATGAGGTCTACTGGACGAGAACACGAAAATTGATGTTCGTGATGCTCGGCCTGTGGATATTTTTCGGCTTCATTGTCCACTTCTTCGTCAACGCCTTGAACAAGATCGTGATTTTGGGCTTCCCACTCGGCTTTTACATGGCCGCGCAGGGCTCGCTGATCGCGTTCGTCGTGATGCTGTTCTGGTTCGCACGGTCCCAGGAAAAGATCGACCGCGAATGCGGCGTCTCCGAAGACGAATAGGGGGGAGCGACAATGTCGACACAAAGCACGTCCCCCGCAGGCGGGGATTTCGTTTCCAATCTCGGTCGCATCTACACCATCTATACCGGTGGCTTCATCGGCTTCGTGGTGCTTCTGGCGGTGCTCGAACAGTTGGGGGTGCCGAATCGCATCATCGGCTATCTGTTCGTGTTCTTCACGCTGGGCGTCTACGCGCTCATCGGCGTGATGTCCCGCACCATGGCCGTGTCGGAATATTACGTCGCCGGGCGACGCGTTCCGGCGATCTATAACGGCATGGCGACCGGCGCCGACTGGATGTCGGCGGCCTCCTTCATCGGCATGGCCGGATCGCTGTATTTCCTCGGTTATGACGGCCTCGCCTTCGTGCTCGGCTGGACCGGCGGCTACGTCCTCGTGGCGATCCTGGTCGCGCCGTTCCTGCGCAAGTTCGGTGCCTATACCGTGCCCGACTTCATGTCGGCGCGCTTCGGCGGCAACTTCGCCCGTTTCCTCGCGATCATCGTTCTGCTGTGCTGCTCCTTCACCTATGTGGTGGCGCAGATCTACGGCACCGGCATCATCGCCTCGCGCTTCCTCGGCATGAGCTTCGAGTTGGCGGTCTATGTCGGGCTCGCGGGCATCCTGGTCTGCTCGATGCTCGGCGGCATGCGGGCGGTCACCTGGACCCAGGTGGCGCAATATATCGTCCTGATCATCGCCTATCTCTTGCCGGTGGTGATCCTGTCGGCGCAGAAATACGGGCTGCCCCTGCCGCAATTCACCTATGGCCAGGCGCTGCAGGACATCACGCGCCTGGAACAGGGCATGATCACGTCGGGACTTGCGGGCGCCAGCCTGAAGGAGCATGTCGCGCCCTTCACCAGCTATTCGCCGCTCAACTTCTTCGCGCTCATCCTCTGCCTGATGGTGGGCACGGCTTCGCTGCCCCACGTCTTGATGCGCTACTTCACCACCCCGTCGGTGCGTGAGGCCCGCGTCTCCGTCGCCTGGTCGCTGCTGTTCATCTTCCTGCTTTACTTCACCGCGCCGGCCTATGCGGCGTTCTCGAAGCTGGAAGTGTACCAGAACGTCATCGGTCAGCCGCTCTCCAGCCTCCCGGCCTGGATCTACACGTACGGCAAGCTGGAACTGGTGAAGGTCTGCGGCGTCAACGCCATCGACCCGCAAGCGATCATGGCGGCCTGCGCCAAGATCGCCAATCACGGCGACTTGCTGCGCCTGCCCGATCTCGCGATCAACACCGACACGATCGTGATCTCGACCCCCGAGATTGCGGGCATGCCCTATGTGGTTGCCGGCCTCGTCGCCGCGGGCGGCCTCGCCGCCGCCCTCTCGACCGCCGACGGCCTGCTGCTGGCGATCGCCAACGCCCTCAGCCACGACGTCTATTACAAGATGATCGATCCCAACGCGCCGACCCAGCGCCGCCTCGTCGTCGCCCGGGTTCTGCTCGTGATCGTGGCCGTGCTGGCCGCCTTTACCGCCTCGACGCGGCCCGCCGACATCCTCGCCATGGTGTCCTGGGCCTTTTCGCTGGCGGCGGCGGGCAATTTCCCGGCCCTGGTGCTGGGCGTCTGGTGGAAGCGGGCCAATACGGCAGGCGCCATTACCGGCATGATCGCCGGGTTCGGGGCCTGCCTCTTCTATCTCGTCGTCTCGCGCTATTACCCCGCGCTCGGCGCCTCCTCGTTCGGCATGACCTCGCTGCTCAATCCGATCACCGGCGCCCCGGTGGTGGACGTGGCGAAGGCCCTGGCGAACCCTGCGACGGCGGACGCGGTCCTCGCCTCCAAGGTGGGCTGGTTCAACGTGAACAACATCTCCTCCGCGCTGTTCGGCCTGCCGATCGGTTTTGCGGTGATGATCATCGTGAGCCTCCTCACACCGGCGCCGTCGCGCGAGATGCAGAACTTCATCGACGAAATCCGCAAGCCGCGTGGCGGGACGATGCTCAAGGAGAAGTCGGCCTGATCATCGGTCGCGTCGCGATCCAGGGGCGGGGCCGCAAGGCCCCGCCCATTTTTTCGCCTCCCCACCGAGCGGTCGGTGATCTTCTGGGCCTCTTGCAGGATCCGCCCGCCGGGCAGAAGAGGGCGTGGCTCGGGCATCTCCGCAGCGGCAATCGGCTATCAATCCCGGCACGAGAGTGTTTTATCGTCCAGACGACGCTTCCGTCCGACCGGACCGTCTCCCGCGGCGCAGACAGGAAACCCCGATGGGCACAACGTCTCTTTTTTCCGCCTGGGCCTTCCAGCTCCCCAATTTCGTGCTCGCGGCCTTGATGTACACCTTGCTCGGCCGGTTCCTGCTCTCCTTCTTCTTCGGCCCGGCCTCGACGAATTACATCTGGCGCGCCTTCGTCAGGATGACCGATCCGGTCCTGCGCGTGGTCGCCGCCATCACCCCGCGCGCCGTTCCGGACGTGGTCATCCTCGCCTTCGGCGTGCTCTGGCTTCTGGTCGCGCGCGTCGCCTTGTTCGCCGCCTTTGCGGCAGCCGGCGCCATGCCCGCACCGGGAGGCGCGGCATGAGCCGGATCCAGCCTTATCTCTTCCCCATCCTCGGCATCGCCGCGGTCAACGGAATCTTCTCGCCGCTCGTCCTGCCGGCCGCCATCCTGATGGCGCCTTTCCTGCCCGGCTTCTTCACCAGCAGCGTGTCGGTCCTGTTCTTCCTGACCTCGCTCGTGATTTCCACCTGCACCATCATGGTTGCGGGCGTGCCGGCGGCGCTGTTCGAGCGCGTCACCGGCCGGAAGGAGACCGACGAGGTGACGATGTGGATCTGGCTCGCCGGGACGGCGGTGATTTCCATGCCGGCGGTCTCGCGGTTCTTCACCGTCGGCTTCTGAGCGAACGGCCGGCCCAGCCTTAGCCTGTTGTGCGCTGCAACATAAATTGACATTCGCCGGCTTGACGTCGCGGCCGCGTTGCAGCCAGCATACGGGGCGGGATGGATCAAAATTGGCCACCGGCCCGTTATGGCGTCGAGTGGTGGTTCGGCAGTGCATCGCAGCGCGCGCTCCCGGTTGAGCGACGACAGGGGAGGCGGCGCGGCCGGTCCTTTGGAGTGCGAACATGGAAGACATCAATCGCCTCGCGCAGGTGACGGTTGCGCGCGCGTGCGCCTTCGCGTTCCTGGGCATCGCCTGCGTCATGGTCGGCCTGAGCTTCGACCCCAGGGCCTCGTTCGAGGCCGGCGGGGTTCTCACGCTCGTCCTGACCTTCGTCCTCATCCTGAAGGCCAATGGTGCGTCGCGGACCAATCACCGCCGCACCGAATTGTGGTCCTATCTTCCCGAGCGCGCTCGTCCCGCCGAGCCGCAGGCGAAAGTGATGGTCAGCCTGGCGCTGCGCGAGGCCTATTTCACCTTCGCCCGCCTGTCTGCCGCGCTCGCGAGCGGCCTGCTCGCTCTGTCTCTCCTGCTGGGCCTGATCGGCTGATCAGCGCCCTCCCGCGTCCGGCGTCCGCTGCGCCATCAGAAGGGTGTGCAGGACCGCGTCGGCGCCGGCGGCGATACGCAGCGCCTCCTTCAGCGTTGCCCGGCGTGTGGCATCGAGACGGCCGGGCTCCACTTTGTTGGAGGGCGCCACGCCGCGGCCGGCGTCTTCGATCTGTTGATGAAGGATCTCCGCGAGCAGGATGGCATGCGCGTGGATGAGGTCGGAGAGGTCCCGCGCCGCCCCGAGCCCGGCCTGCGCGAGCCCATCGAGCCGGGCCGGGGTGGCGTGCGCCCGCACACCATGCGCGATGGCGAGGATGCGCGCCGCCCGCACGATCGGGAACAGGCCGCAGCGTTTCAGGTCGACGCGCCCGTTTTCGGTGCGGATCGCCCCGAACAGGCCGAGCGCGGCGGGGCTCTCGCCACCGGCCTCCGCGAGCAGCTTGAGAAAGTCGAAATGCCCCCGCGTCGCCGCATAAGCATCGGCGAACAAAGCGGCGGCGGGCGCCGGTGCGCCGTGGACGCAGGCGAAATCGTAGAAGATATCGACGCTGAGCAGGTCCTGGGGCCGCGCGCGGCGGATCCATCCTTCGAGCCGGTGGCGCCAGCTTTGCGGCGTGCCGCGCCAATCCGCCTCGCGCGCCATCACCCCGCCCGGGCAATAGGGCACGCCCACGGCATGCAGAATGTCCGCGACGCGGGCGCCGAAAGCCGCGAACCAGCCGTCGACGTCCTGGCCGGGTGGCGCGTCGATCAGCAAGGCATTGTCCTGGTCCATGGCGAGCAGCGATTCGCCCCGCCCCGCTGAGCCCAGCACGAGCAAGGCATAGGGCGCTGGCGGCGGCCCGAGTTCCGCCTCCGCGAGCTCGGCGGCGCGTGCCGTGAGGGCTCCGAGCTCGCTGGAAATCACCGCCGCCACATCGCGCGCCGGCACGCCGTCCGCGACCAGACCGCCTGCGACCAAGGGAAGGCCCGCCCAAGTCTTGGCGAGCTCGGCCGGGTCTTCGCCGGCCGTGATCGCGTCATCGAGCGCGAAGCTGCCGCCGACGCGCGGCCGCAGCACGTCGCGCACCGACAGCATGCCGCAAATCTCCCCCGCCGCGTCGAGCGCGGCGAGATGGCGGATGCCGCGCCGCTGCATCCGGCCCGCGGCACGATAGAGAAAAGCGTCGGCCGGCAGCCCGCCGACCGGGCGCGATGCGAGATCGGAGACCGGCCGCTCCAACAGACCGGCGCCGTACCGCGTCAGGCCCCGCAGAATGTCGCGCTCCGTGACGATGCCGGTGTCGGCGGGCGCCAAGGGTGCGTCGGTCTCCCCGCGAACCAGGACCGAGCCGAGGCCGCGCTCGGCCATGAGGCGTACGGCCGCTGCGACGGTCGTGTGTCCGGGCAAAGCGAAGGGCGGCACCGTCATCACGTCCCGGATGCGGTGCCGGTAGAGCTGCGAATCGATCCGCACCAAGGCCTCGGCCGCCCGCATCTGCGCGGCATGACTGGCGGCCGGTGCCGCCGCGGGCTCGGCATAGCCGGCGCGATGATGCGCTTCCATGACGTCCGGTCGACTGCGGCAGGCCGCCTCCGCCTCGCCGAGGGTTCGGATCCCCGCCTCGCGCAGGAGCGGGACGAATACCGCGAACAGGCGGGCGGCGGTCTCGGCGTCGCCGAGCGCGCTGTGCCGCGGCCCGGGCGTCACCTCGAAGAAACTCGCCAGGGCGTCGAGCGAGACGTCGGCCAGCCCGGGGTGCACGACATGGGCGAGCAGCCGGACATCGAGCCGGCGGGGCGCTTCGAATGGCAGACCGGCCCGGCCGCATTCGCGCTCCAGAACCGCGATGTCGTAGCCGAGAGTATGACCGATCAAAATTCTGCCCGTCAGCAAAGGCGCGAGGCGATGCCATACGTCCCCGAAGGGCGGGGCCGCGGCGAGCGCGGCGTCGTCGATGCCGTGCACCCGCGTCGCCGCTTGCGGGATCGCAACGCCCGGCGCGACGCGGTGGCTTTCCGCACCCGCGGGTTCCGCCGCGATGCCGCGACCGGGCAGAACGGCGATTTCGACGATGCGCGCGACGCGGGGATCGAGGCTCGTCGTCTCCGTGTCGAGGGCGACCCAGTCGAGGCCCAGAAGCGGGGTCGAGGTGAGCGGGGAGGAGGTGAGCGGCGCGTCCATGGCGGCACCCGCATTCGGGAGAGGACGTCAGATCTTCATCGGGTCGGACTTCGGGGCGGGCGGCGTCGCGGGATTGGGCGTGGCCTGCGGGGGCACCGGCGCGGGTTTGACGCGCCGGATCAGGATGTCGCCGTTCGGCAGGACTTCGGGCATTTCGTAGGGCAGGGTGGCGTCCAAGGCCTGATCGAGCCGGTCGAGGCCGCGCTGCAGCGCGTCCGTCACCGCCCGTTCGATCCGAGATATCGCACTCTCCGAGGCCGGGGGCGCGGGCGGCGGGCTCGTCTGGGCGAAGGCAAGAGACGGAATGGCCAGGGCCGCGCAGACGAGCGGCAAGCCGGCTTGACGCACCAAATGGCGCAGCGGGCGAAGCATGGGCGCCTCCTCTCGCGGCGGCACGCAGTTGCCGCCGACCACGCTCACGCTATCACAGGCGGGCCTGCGCGGCACGCCCGCCGCGCAGGCCCGCAGAAGCGTCCCGTCCCCGAAGCGAACGGGGCAGATCAGGATTTGAAGCGCTTGGCGAGCGCGTCCGCGGCATTGCGCAGCAGGCCGAGATCGGCACCCACCGCGACGAAGCGGTAGCCCCAATCGATGAAGCGGCGCGCCTCCTCCTCATTGGCGGTGAGGATGCCCGCCGGCTTGCCGATCTTGGTGAGACGCGTCACGGCATCCTTCAGCACGGCCTGCATCTCCGGCCCGGTCCAATTGCCGGAATGGCCGAACGAAGTGGACAGGTCGGCCGGGCCGATGAACACACCGTCCACGCCGTCGACACCGGCAATCGCCTCGAGCTGGTCGAGGGCTTCCCGGGTCTCCACCTGGAGCAGGACGCAGAGTTCGCTCTCGGCCTTCTGGAGATAGCCGCCGACCCGGCCATAGCGGCTGGCGCGGCCTGAGGCGGTCACCCCGCGAAAACCGGCAGGCGGATAGCGGGTGGCGGCTACCGCCCTGCGGGCCTCCTCCACGCTCTCGATATAGGGCAGGAGCAAGCCCGGCGCGCCGATGTCGAGCAGGCGCTTGATCTGCACGGGATCGTTCGCGCTCGGCCGCACCAGCGGCGTCGCGGTGCCGCCCCGGGCCGCCTGGAGCTGGGTCAGGATTGCCGGAAGCTCGTTGGGCGAATGCTCGGAATCGAGCAGCAGCCAGTCAAAGCCGGAATCCGAGACCAGATCGACCGTGATGTTGCTGCACAGGCTGCACCACAGGCCGATCTGCAGGTCGCCCGCCGCCAGGGCGTGCTTGAAGGCGTTACGCGGAAGGTCCATCGCTGCGGTTCCTTGCGGGGTCTGTTCGGACGGGCGTCTTCGTCGCTGCGGCGTCGCGCAGGACGTCCGCCCTCCTGCATTCGGCCGCGGGCAGGGTCAATCCTTCACGGGCGTCGAAGTCTGAGCCTGGTCGGGAGCGGGAAACAGGTTGCTGAGGAGTTCGCCCGCCATGTTGAAGGCGGCGACGCCACGGAACAGCGTGGCGATTCCGGCGCTCGCATGCAATTCCTCAAGGGTGGCCCCAGCCTTGATCGCGGCGCGGGCGTGGTTCGCCGCCGCCTCGGAGGTCTGGGAGAGGAGGATGGCGAAGCACATGAGCTGCACCGTCTTCTGATCCAGCGCGTCCGGCGTCAAGGCGGCGATGCGCCAATCTTCCAGGGCGCCGACCAGATCGGGGTCGACCGTCATCGAGAGCTTGAGGCGCTTGGCGATTTTCGGCGGGGTGAAGCCGAGCATGTCCTCGTAGCGGCGTTCCAGGTCTTCGAGCGTGCGGGGGGCGCTGGCCATCGGGTCTTCCAGGTGCGGGATTGGGCCGGGGGCGGACCCCCGGCGGCAGAGGGCGCGGAAATGCGGCGGGCGGTCAGTCGACCTTCACATTGGCATCCTTGACCACCTTGGCCCATTTGGCATTCTCGGCGGCGAGGAAGCGGCCGAAGGCGGGGCCGGTGAGGGTGCCGGGCTCGGCGCCGAGATCGGCGAATTTCTTCGCCATTTCGGGGCTTTCGAGCGCCTTGCGGGTCGAGTCCACCAGGATGGCGAGCACGTCCGCCGGGGTCTTGGCGGGGGCGACGAGGCCGAACCAGGCGGTCGCGTCGAAGCCGGGCACGCCGGCCTCGGACATGGTGGGCAGTTCCGGGAAGAGCGCCGAGCGCTGGCTCCCGGCCACCGCCAGAGCGCGGATCTTGCCGGCCTGCACCTGCGGGCGCACCGCCGGCATATTGTCGAACATCATCGGAATGTGTCCGGCGACGAGATCGTTCATGGCGGGTGCTGCGCCGCGATAGGGGACGTGCACGATGTCGATCCCGGCCATGGTCTTGAACAGTTCGCCCGCCAGATGATTGGTGGAGCCGTTGCCCGACGAGCCGAAATTCAGCTTGCCCGGTTCTGCCTTGGCGAGCGCGATCAGCTCCTTGACCGAATTGGCCTTCACCGCGGGATTGACCGCGAGCACGATCGGCACCGACGCGACCAGCGCGATCGGCGCGAAATCCTTCAGGGGATTGAAGGCCAGGTGCGGAAACAGCGAGGGATTGATGGCGAGTGGGCCGGGGGCCGCAAGAAGCAGGGTGTAGCCGTCCGGCTCGGCGCGCACCACGGCCTCGGCGCCGACATTGCCGCCGGCCCCCGAGCGGTTGTCGACGATCACCGGCTGCTTCCACTGCTCGGACAGATTTTGCGCCAGCAGGCGCGCGATCACGTCGTTCGACCCGCCTGCCGGGAACGGGACGACAATGCGGACCGGACGGTCGGGAAAGCTGGTCTGCGCGCCGACGAGGCCGGGCTGCAGAACGAGAAGAGCGCCCGCGAGGGCGAGAAAGGTACGACGGATCATGTCTCCTCCAAATCATCGATTTTTATAAAATCATCGATTATATGTCTTGCACCTCTCGCCGCCCGCGTCAAACCGGGCGCGCCGCGGGCCTGTTGACAGCCCCGCTTGTTTCGATGTCCTGCTGAAAGTCCGCCATGATTCCAGACGCTCCCGCTCAGTCTTCCGGCCGCCCGCTCCATGCCTGCCCGGGACCCGACCGCAATCCGCGCACGCCGTCCTTCGCGCTGCCGCCCGGCGCCACGGATTGCCACGTCCATGTCTTCGGCCCAGCGGCGCGCTTTCCCTTCAGCCCCCAGCGCAGCTACACGCCCGAGGATTGCACCTTCGAGGATCTGATGGCGCTCCACGCCACGCTCGGGATTTCGCGCGCGGTGATCGTCCATGGCGGCGCCCACGGCACCGACAATCGCGCGACGCTGGACGCGCTCGACCGCGCCCCCGATCGGCTGCGGGGCGTCGCGGTGATCCCCTCCGGCCTGCCGCGCCGGGACTTGGAGCATATGCATGCCCGCGGCATGCGCGGCTGCCGCATGTCTACCGTGGTGAGCGGCGGCGCCTCCTTCGACCATCTGCAGCGGCTGGCCGACGAGACCTTCGACCTCGGCTGGCATCTCGTGCTGCATTTCAACCGGGCCGCCGAGCTCGTCGACGTCGCCCCGCGCCTCCAGGCGATCCGCAGCCCCTTCATCCTCGACCACATGGCGCGGATCGACGGGCGCGAGGGCGTCGGCTCCCCGGCCTTCGCCACCTTGATGCGGCTGCTCGACACCGATCGCTGTTATGTCAAGCTCGCCAGCCTCTACCGCCTTTCGGCGGAACCCTATCCGCACCGCGACATGCTGCCGATGATCGAGGCGGTGGTGGCGGCGCGGCCGGACCGGGTGCTCTGGGGCAGCAATTGGCCGCATCCGATCTGTCCGGTGCCGATGCCGAACGACGGCGATATCGTCGACCTCATCCCGCTCTGGCTGCCGGACGCGCAGGTGCAGCGTTTGGCCCTGGTGGAGACCCCGGCGATCCTCTACGGCTTCGGGGCGATCGAGCAGGAAAAATGACCGACCTTCGTTCCCAGGACAGCGCCGCCACCCTCTCCTCGACCCTGGTGACGCGGCTGCGCGCCGCCATCATGCGGGGCGAACTGGTGCCAGGCGGCAAGCTGGTCCTGGATCGGATCCGGGCCAGCTACGGCGTCAGCCTCAGCCCGCTGCGCGAGGCGCTCTGCCGGCTCGAGAGCGAGGGCCTGGTGGAGATCGTCGACCAGCGCGGCTATCGCGTGACGCCGGTCTCGCGCGCCAACCTCGCCGAGGTGATCCGCCTGCGGGTGGAGCTGGAGGGCATGGCGGTGCGCGAAGCGATCCGCCACGGCGATGCCGCCTGGGAGGGCCGCATCCTCGCCACTTTGCACCAGCTCGGTCGCTGCAAGCGCGGCTCGCGCTCGCTGGAGGAGCAGGAGGCGTGGGAGATCGCGCACCGCGCCTTCCACGCCGAGCTGATCTCGGCCTGCCGCATGCCGCTTCTGATGCAGTTCTGCGAGACCCTTCACGATCAGAGCGACCGCTACCGCCGGATCTTCCTGAAGGATCACGAACCGGACCGCGACGTCCCGGCGGAGCATGTCGCGATCGCCGGCGCGATCATCGACCGCAAGGCGGAGGAGGCGACGCGCCTGCTGCGCGACCATGTCGCGCGCACCGGCCGCAACATCCAGGCGGTCCTGCCGGCGGAGTGAGGGCGTCGTCTCGGCAGAAGAACCGTTCGGCGGGCCGGCGCCCGCTCCGGCTTATTGCGGGGCCGTTTCGGTGCCGCACGCCTTCGGCGTGTATTTGAACCAATTGCCACACTTGTCGCAGCCCGAAACCGCAAGGCCGAGCGCGACGATCAAGGCAAGACGGGACACTGCGCGCATCGGAGCCTCCATTTCGCGAGGACCATAGGCGATCCCCGCAGAGGCGCAAGGCGGCGCGCGTCACGGACCCGCGGCACGGCGGTCCGCGCGCCGACCCCTCACAGAAAACTCAGCGGGTCGACGTCGATGGCGACGCGCAGATTGCCGGTCGCGCGGGGGGCGGCGGCGCGCCAGGCGCGCAGATAGGCCGAGAGGTCGAAGGCGCGGGGGGCGCGGGCGAGCAGGCGCCAGCGGTGCCGGCCGCGCAGCACGGCGAGCGGCGCCTCGGCCGGACCGAGCACCCGCACCCCCTCGACCCGCGGCGCGCAGGCGGCGAGCTGGCGCGCGTGGCGCTCGGCGGAAGCGGCGTCGGTCGCCGAGACGATCAGGCTCGCCATGCGGCCGAACGGTGGCAGATGCGCCTCCTGGCGGGCGGCGATCTCGGTCTCGTAGAAGGCGGCGCGGTCGCCCTTCACCAGCGCCTGCATCACGGGATGCTCGGGCATGTGGGTCTGGATATAGCCGCGCCCTTCCGCCGCGCCGCGTCCGGCGCGCCCCGCCACTTGGTGGACGAGCTGGAAGGTGCGCTCGGCGGCGCGCGGATCGCCATGGCCGAGCCCGACATCGGCATCGACCACGCCGACCAGCGCGAGGCCCGGAAAATTGTGGCCCTTCGCCACCAATTGCGTGCCGACCACGACATCGACCTCGCCGCGGGCGACGGCGTCGAGTTCGGCCCGCATGCGTTCGACCCCGCCGGTGAGGTCGGACGACAGGACCAGGCTGCGGGCGGCGGGGAACAGGGTCTGGACCTCCTCCTGGAGGCGCTCGACGCCGGGGCCGCAGGGCATCAGGCTGTCTTTGGCGCCGCAGCCCGGGCAGGCCTCCGGCACCGGCGCCTGATAGCCGCAATGATGGCAGGCGAGCCGGCGGCGGAAGCGGTGCTCCACCAGCCAGGCCGAGCAGGACGGGCAGCGCATGCGGTGGCCGCAGGCGCGGCACAAGGTGAGCGGCGCATAGCCACGCCGGTTGAGGAACAGCAGCGCCTGCCCGCCGTCTTCGATGGTCTGGGCGATCTCCTCCGCGAGCCGCGGCGCGATCCAGCGGCCGCGCGGCGGCCCCTCTTTGCGCAGGTCGATCGGGGCGAGGCCCGGCACCTTGGCGCCGCCGAACCGCTCCGGAAGGGCGAGACGGCGATACCGGCCGCGCCGCGCATTCACCTCGGTCTCGATCGAGGGCGTCGCCGAGGCCAGCACGATCGGCGCCCCGCACAGCCGCGCGCGCACCACCGCCATGTCGCGGGCATGATAGGCGACGCCGTCCTCCTGCTTGTAGGCAGGGTCGTGCTCCTCGTCGACGATGATCAGGCCGAGATCGGGGAAGGGCAGGAACAGCGCCGAGCGCGCCCCGGCGACGACCCGGACCTCGCCTTCGGCGACGCCCTGGAGGATGCGGGCGCGACGCTTGGTGCCGACCGCCGAATGCCATTCCGCCGGGCGGACGCCGAAGCGCAGGGTGAAACGGTCGAGAAACGCCTGGGTGAGGGCGATTTCGGGCAGCAGGATCAGCGCTTGCCGCCCCGCCTTCAGCGCCGCTGCCACGGCCTCGAAATAGACCTCCGTCTTGCCCGAGCCGGTAACGCCGTCGAGCAGATGGACGGCGAAGGTGCGGGCCGCCACCGCCGCCCGCAGGATCGCGGCGGCGTCTTCCTGCGCGTCCGAAAGTTGCGGGGCGGCATGGTCCGCATCGGGCCGCTCCGCCGCCGGGGCGGGCGGCAGAACGAGGGTCTCGAGCGCGCCGTCATCGACCAGGCCGTCGACGACGGACGGTGACACGCCGGCCTCCCGCGCCGCCTCGCCTTTGCCGCGCACGAAGCCGTCGGCGAGCAAATCCATCAATTTGTGGCGCGCGGCGGTCATGCGGCCGGGGGACTTGCCGGTCGCCCGCACGCCCACCCGCTCGCGCGCGACGCCGGGGCTCTCGCCATGGCGCAGCGCCATGCGCAGCACCATGCCGCGCGGCGCCAGCGTGTAGTCGGCGATCCAGTCGATCAGCTGCAGCAGATCGGGCGGAAGCCGCTCGTAATCGAGCCGCGCCTTGACGCTCTTGATCTTGGCGGGGTCGACCGGCGCCGCCGCGCCCCGGCCGGGCCAGACGCAGCCCACCATGCCGCGCGTGCCGAGCGGGACGTGCACGAGATCGCCCGGCACGAGGTCCATCCCCTCCGGCACGGCGTAGGAATAGGGCGCGTCGAGGCCGAGGGGGAGCAGAATGTCGACCGTGCGGGGGCTCATGTTCCTCTTTTGGTCCAGGGCGCTGCAAACGTCAAAGGGGACGCCCTTGCCTTCCCGTCAAGGCGCGTCTACCTCCAGGACATGAAATTTCTGGATCAGGCCAAGGTTTATGTGCGCTCCGGCGACGGCGGGGCGGGATGCGTGTCGTTCCGGCGCGAGAAGTTCATCGAGTTCGGCGGGCCGGACGGCGGCGACGGGGGACGTGGCGGCGACGTGTGGATCGAATGCGTCGACGGGCTGAACACGCTCATCGACTATCGCTACCAGCAGCATTTCAAGGCCAAGAAGGGCGATCACGGCAAGGGCGCCAACCGCACTGGTGCGCGCGGGGCCGACGTCGTGCTGAAGGTGCCGGCGGGGACCGAGATCCTCGACGAGGACGAGGAGACGGTGCTGGCCGATCTCACCGAAATCGGCCAGCGCGTGCGGCTGCTCTCGGGTGGAAACGGCGGCTTCGGCAACGCCCAGTTCAAGACCTCGACCAATCAGGCGCCGCGTCGCGCCAATCCTGGGCTCGAAGGCCAGGAGCGCTGGATCTGGCTGCGCCTGAAGCTGATCGCCGATGCCGGCCTCGTCGGCCTGCCCAATGCCGGCAAGAGCACCTTCCTCGCCGCCACCACGGCGGCGAAGCCGAAGATCGCCGATTATCCCTTCACCACGCTCCATCCGGGCCTCGGCGTGGTGCGGGTGGACGACCGCGAATTCGTGCTGGCGGATATTCCCGGCCTGATCGAGGGCGCCCACGAGGGGGCGGGGATCGGCGATCGCTTCCTCGCCCATATCGTGCGCTGCGGCGCGCTGCTGCATCTGGTGGACGGCACGTCCGATCATGCGGGCAAGGCCTATAAGACCGTCCGTGCAGAGCTGGCCGCCTATGGCCATGGCCTCGTGGACAAGCCCGAGATCGTCGCGCTGTCCAAGGCGGATGCCTTGTCCCCTGAATTGCTCAAACAGCAGAAGGAGCGGCTGCAGCGCGCCGCCAAGAAGAAGCCCCTTCTGCTCTCTGCCCAATCCGGGCAGGGGGTGCAGGAGGCACTGCGCACGTTGCTCGGCATCGTCGAGACGGCACGTGCGGAGGCCGCAGAGGCCGCCAGGCCGGCGAAGGAATGGCGGCCCTGAGGCCCGAACGGTTCCGGTCGGCCGCCGTCGGTCGCGGCGTGTTCATCGCTTCGTTTGATCCGCCCGCGCCCGATCGGCTGCGGTTGTGCGCCGCGTCCCCGGCGGTCGTCCGGGCCGATTGCCCCATCCGCTGGCGCTTGGCCGTGGGCCGCCCCTGTTCCTGATGCGCCGCTTGGAGTATCGAGACGGCCCCGCACCACTGAAAAGCCGCGCCGTGACCGCCAAAACTCCCGCCCTCGCCGATTTCCGCCGCATCGTCATCAAGGTGGGGTCCGCCCTCCTGGTCGATTCCGACCGCGGGAAGGTGCGGCTCGCTTGGTTGACCGCGCTCGCCGAGGACATCGGCGCGCTGCACCGGCAAGGCAAGGAGATCATGGTGGTGTCCTCCGGCGCGATCGCGCTCGGGCGGACCGTGCTGGGGCTGGCCAAGGGGCCGCTGAAGCTCGAGGACAGCCAGGCCGCGGCCGCGGTCGGCCAGATCGCGCTCGCCCGCACCTGGGCGCAGGCGCTCGCCCATGAGGAGATCACCGCCGGCCAGATCCTGTTGACGCTGGGCGACACCGAGGAGCGCCGCCGCTATCTGAACGCCCGCTCCACTCTGGCGCGGCTGATGGAGTATCGCGCGGTGCCGGTGATCAACGAGAACGACACCGTCGCGACCACCGAGATCCGCTATGGCGACAATGACCGGCTCGCGGCCCGGGTCGCGACCATGGCGAGCGCGGACCTGCTCGTCCTGCTCTCCGACATAGACGGCCTCTATACCGCCCCGCCGGCCCAGGATCCGCTCGCCCAGCATATCCCGGTCGTGCCGCGCATCACGGCGGCGATCGAGGGGATGGCCGGGGCGGCGGGGTCGGAACTCTCGCGCGGCGGCATGCGCACCAAGATCGAGGCCGGCAAGATCGCGACCTCGGCCGGTACCCACATGGTGATCGCCTCCGGTCACGGGAAGAATCCCCTGCGGGCGGTGCAGGATGGCGGGCGCTGCACCTGGTTCCTGACCGGCGCGACGCCCGCCCGGGCGCGCAAGGCCTGGATCGGCGGGGCGCTCGAACCGCGCGGCGTGCTGCATCTCGATGCCGGGGCGGTGGCGGCGCTGCGCCGTGGAGCGAGCCTGCTGCCGGCCGGCGTCATCCGGATCGAGGGCCTGTTCGAGCGCGGCGATGCGGTGCTCTTGCGCGGGCCGGACGGCGCCGAGATCGGACGCGGCCTCGTCGCCTATGACAGCGACCATGCCGAGCGGATCATCGGCCGCGGCACGGCGGAGATCGAAGCCATTCTCGGCCTCGCCGGCCGCGCCGAAATGGTGCATCGCGACGACATGGTGGTCGGCGCGGGCTGAAGAGCCGCCGCGACTGGGTGGATTTGCGGCGCGATCGGGACGAGCCCGCGGGCGCATCTGAAGCGGCGCGACGCGGCTGGTGGGATCCAAGGGGGCGCCACCTTACCCTGCACCGGGACGCCCTCGCCGTGCGCCGACCCTCGCTAAAAGAGGTATTATTTACACTACCCCTCCATCAAAAGTTGTGGTGTATTTTTCAAGTGTGCCCTCGGAGGTGGTGAAATGTCGGTGACGTCGGCAAACCGCGATCTCTCTCTGCTCCATCCTGCAATGCGCACCCGCGTCACCCGATTGGTGGCGGACATCACCGCATCGAGACTGCCGTTTCGGGTCTTTGAGGCATGGCGGTCGCCGGAGCGGCAACGCTACCTCTATGCCCAGGGGCGCACGCGGCCGGGGAGCAAGGTGACGTATGCGCAGGCGTGGGAAAGCTATCACCAATACGGGCTGGCGGTCGACATCGTCGGCTTCGTCGACAACCAATGGACCTGGAATGTGCCTCCGGACGTGTGGGGTCAGATCCACGAAATGGGAGCAGCGCAGGGCCTGGAGCCCCTGGGGTTCGAGGCCCCGCATCTGCAACTCGCCGATCTGAAGATCGGCGACCTGATCGAGGGCGATTTGCCGG
Organism: Aquabacter spiritensis; assembly: GCF_004346185.1. Lineage (GTDB taxonomy): Bacteria > Pseudomonadota > Alphaproteobacteria > Rhizobiales > Xanthobacteraceae > Aquabacter > Aquabacter spiritensis. Next base: position 88,995 of record NZ_SMAI01000014.1, read on the forward strand.
AGGGTGGGGATGCGAGCTGGCGGGACAATCTCGCCTCCGCTGCGGCGCAGTGGGGCGGAGAACCACCTGCGCCGCTCATCGACGGGAACGAACCAACGCGTCCACCCCTCGCGGCCTGGATCGGTGGGGAGCTGGATTGGTCGAAGACCCGGGGGGTTTATCCCAGCGACTGGCTTTCGATGTTCGGCGGCCAGCGGTGGCGCTATGATGAAGGCGGTGTTTATCTTGTCCCCCGGATGCACACTCCGCTTCGATCGGCGGGGGCACCGCTGACTTGCCAGACCATTCTCGATCTCTACGGACCGCAAATTTACCAAGCGTCCCTCGCGCACGGGATAGCGCCCGAATTGATCGTCATGACCATCGCCACGGAAACCGCATTTGCGCGCAAGGCGAAATTTACCGGTCCCACGACGTTCCGCTGGGAGCCGCATGTCGAAGTGACGGACACCGAGCCCCCGACGCTGGGCGATTACAGCGTCGGGCCGATGCAGACCTTGGCGACGACCGCGCGACAGGTGATCCGTCGCCGCAAGCTCCCCGCCTATCCCGCACCCTTTGCCATCGCTCCCTCTTATGTGGAGCGGCCGGATCCGGCCCCGGCGGATCATCCGCTCTACGATCCGGCAACGAATATCGATCTCGGCACCGCGGAGATCCGTCATCGCACGGATCTGACCGGTGACGATCCCATTCTCGTCGCAGCAGCTTACAATGCCGGCGGCCTCTATGAGAGCGACCGCAATGTCTGGCGCCTGCGCAGCCATGGCGACCATATCGACCGCGCCGCGCGGTGGTTCGGCGACGCCTGTTTCGTGCTCTCGAGCCTGCGCCAGGCGGCAACCAGCTAAGCCGCCGACTGACGCCGCCCTTGCCCCTTCGCGCGGCCGTGGTCGAGCACGGCGATCGGCGTGGGCACGGCCGAGCCGGCCACAATCTTCGCGCCGCGGTCTGACGTCACAAAGCGCTCGCCCGCGTCAGAGAACCGGCCCGAGCATCGCGATGGTGTTGTTCCAGAGCTGCCGCCACCGGCTATAGGCCTCGACCTGCGCCACCGTCACCGGCGTCGCGGCGTCGAGGAAGACCTGCTGGCGCGCGCGCAGGTCCCGCGTGAAGGCTTCGTCGTGCAGCAGGATGTTGTTCTCCGCATTCAATTCGAAGCTGCGGCGGTCGATATTGGCGGAGCCGATCAGGGTGATCTCGCCGTCGAGCGTGAGCGTCTTGGCGTGCAGCAGGCCGCCGGCATATTCGTGGATCTGGACGCCGGCCTCCAGCAATTCGCGGTAATAGCTTCGGCTCGCGGCCGCCACGATCCAGGAATCGTTGCGTTTGGGAAACACGATGGTGGTCGCGACCCCGCGCCGCGCGCTGGCGCATAAGGCGGCCTGGATCGGCTCGTCGGGGACGTAATAGGGCGTGGTGATCACGAGTTCGCGGCGCGCCGCGCTCATCAGCGCCACAAAGGTCTCCGGCATCGCCGAATAGCGCACGCCGGCGCCCGAGCCGATCGTCTGCGCGATGAAGCCGGGGGCCGGCGGCGGCAAAGGCTCCCCGAACAGGGGCGCGAGATCCTCGCTCGTCTCCGCCATCCAGCTGCTGGCGAACAGATGCTGCATCTGCCGGGCCACCGGCCCTTCGAACCGGGCGATTACGTCCACCCACGGGGCGAACCGCGCTTTCACCGCGAAGGCGGCGTCGGCGCAATTCTGGCTGCCGCAATAGGTGACGGCATTGTCGATCACCACGATCTTGCGGTGGTTGCGCATGTCGATCCGGCTCTTGAACAGGCGCAGGAGCGGGTTGCCGATCGGCAGCGCCGCCGCGAGCCGCACCCCGCTCGCCGCCATGTCGCGCCAGTGGGCGGAGCGGATCAGCGCCCGCGAGCCGAGATCGTCGGCCATGGCCCGGCAGACGACGCCGCGGGCGGCGGCGCGCTTCAGAGCTTCCGCCACTTTCAGGCCGCTCGCGTCGGCGAGCCAGATGTAGAACAGCACATGCACGCTGTGGCGCGCGGCGTCGATGTCGGCCACCATGGCTGCGATGGCGGCGGCGGAATCCGGCTGCAGCCGGGCCCGGTTGCCGGCGACGGGCACATAGTGGTTCACCGAAGTGCCGACGCGGAACAGCGGCACGAAGCGGTCGTGGATCGCCGGCTCCGCCGACGCACCTGCGATCTCCTCGGCGGGCGGCAGGCTGGCCAAGGCCGCCCGCAGGCGGCCGATCCGCCTGCGGCCCAGATTGACCTCGCCGAACAGCACATAAGCCAGGACGCCGACACCCGGCGCCAGCGCGATCACCAGCACCCAGGCGAAGCGCGAGGCCGGTTCGCGGTGCGGGCGCAGCAGGGCGCGGACGATGAAGACGAGCTGCAGGGCGGCCTGAGCGGCGAAGAGAATCCAGGCGAGAACGGCAGAATCATGCATTTCGGAGCACTGTGGTTGGCGGTGGGTCCGGCATTACAGCATGTTTGCCCGCGCCGTCGGCCTGCAGACCGTGCCTGACGCTCCGGCCCGGCCGTTCCTGTCGCCGGTTCCGCGCACCGCTCCGCCGCCGGCTCGCTCGGTCGCGGCTTGACATGCAGGTATTTGCCTGCATATTTTCGCCTTACAGTCGAGCGGAGCCGATGGACGCAGACAAGGTTTTCAAGGCGCTGGGCGATCCCACGCGCAGAAAGTTGCTCGACCTTCTCTGTGAGAAGAACGGGCAGACGCTCGGTCAGCTTTGCGAGAACCTCGACATGGCCCGGCAATCGGTGACGCAGCACCTCGAACTCTTGGCGGCCGCCAATCTGGTGAGCACCGTCAGGCGCGGGCGCGAGAAGCTGCACTTCATCAACCCCGTGCCGCTTCACGAGGTCTACGCGCGGTGGGTGCGGAAATTCGAGCGTCAGCGGCTCAGCCTGCTGCACGACCTGAAGACGGAACTCGAAGGAGAGCAGGAATGACCAGAGAGACGACCAAATTCGTCTACGTGACCTACATTCTCTCGACCCCCGAAAAGGTGTTCGAGGCGATCACCAAGCCGGACGTCGCCCGGCGCTATTGGGGCCATGAGAACGTGTCCGACTGGACGCCGGGATCGCAATGGGCGCATATCCGCGCCAACGACGCGCGGACCGTCGAACTCGTCGGCGAAGTGGTCGAGATTGCGCCGCCGACCCGCCTCGTCCTCACCTGGGCGAACGCCTCCCAGGCCGCCGATCCCGCGAGCTATAGCCGAGTGACGTTCGAGATCGTGGAATACGACGCCATGGTGCGGCTGACCGTCACCCATGACGAACTCGAAGCCGGCAGCGGCATGGCGAACGGCATCAGCAAAGGCTGGCCGGCCGTCCTCTCCAGCCTGAAATCCTTCCTGGAAACCGGCCGCGGCCTCGACGTCTTCGCCAAGCCGAAAGCCGCCTGACGCCGTGAGGGGCCGGGCTGGCCCCGATCCTGTCAGGCGGCCTCGTCCGTGAAGCCCTGCGCGGCATCGTGCGCGCGGAGCGCCGGGTCGCGGGTGCGCGGATCGCCGAAGCCGCCGCCGCCGCCGGTGGCGGAGATGACGAGGTCGCCGGCCTTCAGCAGCACCGTATCCTTCGACTTCACCTGCAGGACCGCGCCGTCGCGGACGATCTCGCAGGCGCCGCACGCGCCGCCCTCGCCCCCGGCGAGGCCGTTCGGGGGGATGCGGAAGCGGTCGGAATAGATGGCGAGCCGCGCCCCGTCCTTCAGGATGCGGTAGGCCCGCGCCGATCCGAGCCCGCCGCGATGGCGTCCCGCGCCGCCCGAACCGAGGCGCAGCGCGTAGGATTCCACACGGAAGAAGGGGAAGTCGGCATCCAGCGATTCCACCGGGGCATTGGTGCAGTTCGACAGCGGCCCGGCGACCGCGTCGCAGCCGTCGCCCTTCGCGGAGGCGCCATAGCCGCCGTCGCGCGTCTCGATATAGACCTGATAGCGCCCGTCCGAGGCATAGGTCAGGCAGATCGCCGTGGTGGTGTCGTAGCCGCAGGCGATCGCCCGCTCCGGGACCGCCTGGCCCAGCGCCTTCAGCACGCAATCATAGGCCCGGTAGATGGCCTCCATGCGGGCGCGCACCGGGGCGGGGAAGTTCGGGTTGAGCAGCGAGCCCTGCGGCGCCGAAATCGCGACGGCGCGGTTGGCGCCCTCGTTGAACGGCACGTCGTCGCCGGTCAGCACCGCCTTGACGCAGGCGAGCGTCGCCGAGACGGTGGAGGCGAAGGGGGCGTTGAGATGGGTGGCGACCTGGGGGCAGGTGCCGGCATAATCGATCGACAGGGCGTCGCCGGAGACCGTGACGGTGGCGCGGATCCGCAGCGGCGTGTCACCGAGCCCGTCATCGTCGAGCGCGTCCTCGCCGACATAGATTCCGTCGGGGATCGCCGCCACCGCCGCCCGGATCCGCCGCTCCACATAGTCGATGCTGTGCGCCATCACCGCGCGCACTTTGGCGGTGCCGTATTTGGTGCACAGGTCGCGCACCCGCGCGATCCCGGTGCGGCAGGCGGCGAACTGGGCGTTGATGTCGCCGATCGTCTGTTCGGGAACGCGGATATTGGCGGCGATCAGCCGCTCCAGCGGCCCGCCGTTCCAGTCCCGGTCGAGATTGTATTTCGACGGCGGCAGGATCAGCCCCTCCTGATAGAGGTCCGTCGCCGTGCTGTTGAGCCCCGGCGCGCCACCGCCGACATCGGTGTGGTGGGCGACCGCGGCGCTGAAGCCGACCAGTTCGCCCGCCACGAAGATCGGCATGAAGATCAGAATGTCCTGAAGGTGGTGGCCGCCGGCATAAGGATGGTTGGTGATGTAGAAATCGCCATCCTCCAGGGTTTCGACCGGAAACAGCGCGGCACAGTGCCGGAACGTGAGCGAGAGCGATCCGACCAGGATCGGGATCAGTTCGTCGCTCTGCGCGACCGCCGCACCCGTCGCGTCGAGGATGCCGGTGGAGGCGTCGCGGGCGTCGCGCACGATGGTCGAATAGGCCGAGCGATAGAGCTTCGCGCCCATTTCGCGGGCGGCGGAGAGCAGGGCCTGGCTGATGACGGCCTGGTCGACGAGGGAGGGCGCGGTCATGTCAGCGGCTCCGCGTGAGAATGAGGTTGCCCGCGACGATGCCGGCGGTCTGCCAGCCGCGCGGCAGATGGATGGTCGCGGTCGCGTCCTCGATCACGGCCGGACCCGGCAGACCCCCGCCTGCGGAAAGCGCGCCGCGCGTCACGCGCTGCCCGGCGACCGCCCCGCCGTCCTCGAACATCGGATGCGGCCGGGCCGCGCCGGCATCGTCCACGGGCGGCGTCGGCAGAGCGGGAACATGCGCCTGCGGCACCCGCAGATGGACGCGATAGGAGACGATCTCGACCGGCTTGCCCCTTTGGCCGCCGCCATGATGATAGATTTTCTGGTGCACCGCCTCGAACGCGGCGAGGAGATCGTCGCAGGTCAGCGTCGGCAGCGCCGCGAGCGGCAGCGGTACGGACAATTCGAACGCCTGCCCGACGAAGCGCATGTCGAGTTCCGCCGCCATGTGGCGCGCGCCCGCCAGGCCCAGCGCATCGCAGCGCGCGTCGAGTTCGGCGACCAGCGCACCCACGGTCTCGCGCACAGCGTCCGGGGCGGGCGCCGCGATCGGCGTGCGGCGGGTATGCCCGGCGTGGAAGCCGTGATCGGCGACCAGGAGCCCATAGGCGGAAAGAACCCCCGCGCTCGGCGGGACGACGACGGTCTCGATATCCAGCGCGTCGGCGACGGCGACGGCATGGAGCGGGCCGGCCCCGCCATAGGGCACCAGCGCGAAGTCGCGCGGATCGTGCCCGCGGCGGGTGGAGACCAGGCGGATCGCCGCCACCATATTCGCGACCGCGATGCGGATGGCGCTTTCCGCGAGCTGTTCAACGCCCATGCCGAGCTGCGCCGCGAGCGGGGCGAAGGCGGCGCGGGCCGCCTCGGCGTCGAGCGCGATGGCCCCGAGCGTGGCGTCGGCGGGGATGCGCCCGCACAGGATGTGGGCGTCGGTGAGGGTCGGGCGCGCGCCGCCGCGGCCGTAGCAGGCCGGGCCGGGATCGGCCCCGGCGCTGTGGGGGCCGACCCGCAGCATGCCGCCTTCATCGAGCCAGACGATCGAGCCGCCGCCGGCCCCGACCGTATTGATGTCGATCATCGGCATCATCACCGGCAGATCGTCGACCCGGCTCTCGCGCGTGAGATCCGGCCGGCCCTCATGGACCAGGCAGACGTCCGAACTGGTGCCGCCGATATCCAAGGTGATGATGTTGCGATGGCCCGACAGCCCGGCCTGATGCACCGCGCCCGTCACGCCCGCCGCCGGGCCGGACAGGAGCGCGGTCACCGCGCTGCGCCGCATCTCCTCCGCCGGCACCCGCCCGCCATTCGACTGCATGATGCTGAGGTCGCCGGAAAACCCCCGGCCGGCGAGGCCGTCCTTGATGCGGCCGAGATAGCCGTCGATCACCGGCTGGACATAGGCCGAAAGGGCGGTGGTGCTGGTGCGCTCGTATTCGCGGAATTCCCGCGTGACGTCGTAGGAGCAGGTCACGGCGAGGTCCGGCCGCAGCCGCCGGACGATGTCGCGCACGGTCAATTCGTGGATGGGATTGGCGAAGGCATTCAGCAGGCAGATGGCGACGGCTTCGCAATCGCGGCCGGCCAGGAAGGCGGCGATGCGCGCCTCGGTCTCGGCGGCATCGAGCGCCACGGCGTGGCTGCCGTCGGACAAAGTGCGCTCGCGCACGTCCAGCGTCTCCCGGCGCAGCACCAGAGGTTCCGGCTTGCGGTAGAACAGATCGAAGATGCGGCTGCGATCCTGGCGCTGGAGATGGAGCAGGTCGCGGAACCCCTCGGTGACGATCAAGGCGAGCCGCGCGCCCTTGCGCTCCAGCACGGCATTGGTCGCGACGGTCGAGCCGTGGACCAGTTCGTCGATCGCGGCGGCTGCGATCCCGGCCGCGTCGAGTGCGTCGAACACCCCGGCATCGGGCCGGCGCGGGACGCTCGGCACCTTGACGACCGTGAGCCCCTCCGGGCCCATCGCCACGAGGTCGGTGAAGGTGCCGCCGATCTCGATCCCGACGCGGGTCATGGCGGAAGCGTGCGTCATGGGCGGCAAGATCCTCGGCGAAGGAGACAAAGTGCGGGGCAGGCGGACGCGCGGCTCATCGCGACCGCTCGGCCTCGACGAAGAGTTCCAGTCCGACGAAGCGGTCGAGCAGTGCCACCAGCACCACCGTGACCAGGACCAGGAAGCTGGATATGGCGGCGATCACCGGGTCCGCGCTCTCCAGAATGTGCGCGAAAACCTGGGTCGGCAGGGTCGAGACACTCGGGCCGATCAGGAACAGCGTCACCGTCACCTCGTCGAAGGAGATGATGAAGCTGAACAGAAGCGCGGTGACCAGCCCGGGCCGCAGGAGCGGCAGCGTGACGTGCCGGAAGACGTAAGCGGGCTCCGCGCCGAGGCTCATCGCCGCCTCCTCGAGCGCCAGATCCATCTTGCGCATGGAGTTCAGGATCGGCCGGTAGGCGAACGGGATGCACAGGATGACATGGGCGAGGGCGACCGCCTGGAAGGTGCCGATCCAGCCCAGCGCCGCCACCACCCCGAGCAGCGCGACGCCGATCGCGGCGTGCGGGAACAGCAAAGGCGAGAGCAGCAGCAGCTCCAGCGAGCCCTTGCCGGGAAAGCGCAGGCGGCTGGTTGCGAAGGCGGCGAGGAAGGCGACCGCCGTGGTCGCCAGCGCGACCCCCACCGCCAGCACCGTGCTCGTCCCCAGCGCCTTCAGCCAGATCGGGCTCGACAGGAATTCGCCGTACCAGCGCAGTGAGAATTCCGTCGGCGGAAAGCGCAGATAGCCCGACCGCGAGAAGGAGGACACGATCACCACGAGGATCGGCGCCGGCAGGAAGGCGAAGATCAGGAAGATCCAGAGGCGCCAGAGCGCGCGGCCCAGGATCATGGGGCGACCTCCGAACCGCGCAGATGGCGCGTCAGGCGCCGCTCGATCACCCGCAGCGGCCAGACCACCGCGAGCGAGACGAGAGTGAGGATCAGCGCCATCGCGGCCGCCTTGGGGAAATTGAAGAGCTGGAACACGTCCTGATAGATCTGGGTGCCGAGCATGCCGCTGCGCGGGCCGCCGAGCAGAAGCGGCGTCACGATGGCGCCCGTGGACAAGAGGAAGACGATGGTGGCGCCGGTGATGATGCCGGGCGCGGTGAGCGGCAGGAGGACGCGCAGGAAGGTCTCGACCGGCCCCGCGCCGAGGCTCATCGACGCCTCTTCGAGCGCACGGTCGACATGCAGCAGCACGGTCAGGATCGAGATGATCATGAACGGGCAGAAGACATGGACGAGGCCGATGACGACGCCGACATCGTTGAACAGAAGACGGATGGGGGACGAGGTCGCCCCGGACCACATCAGGAAGCTGTTCAGCGTCCCGCGATTGCCGAGCAGCACGATCCAGCCATAGGTGCGCACCACCACGCTGACGAGCCAGGGCAGGATGACGAGGATCATCAGCAGGTTGCGATGGCGGCGGGCGCGGGCGATGGCATAGGCGGCGGGGAAGCCGATCAGGATGGAGAAGACAGTGGTCAGCGCCGAAAGCTCGATCGTGCGCACCAGCGCCGCGAGATAGTCCGGCCGCGCCGCGAAGGCGCGGTACTGGCCAAGCCCGAAGCCGGTCTCGCCCCAAAAGGACTGCAGCGAAAAGCCCACCAGCCCGGCCACGAAGACGAGCATCAGCAGGCCGGCCGGCGCGGCGAGAAGAAGGGCCCAGGGCGGAAGCTTCACGGCAATCTCCGGAGCTGGCGATGGCGGACGGGGCCGGCCCCGTCCGCGGGATGGAGGCGGCGGCCACCGGCCGCCGGTTGGGTCACGCGGCCGGCATCACCGGTTTTTGGCGAGGATCTGCTCGACGATGTTGGCGCGCTCGCGCTGCGCCGCGGCGATCACCATCCAGTCGGGCTGGATCAGCTTGGCCTTCAGCGCCGCCAGCGGCATGCCGAGCATCTGCTCTTCGGCGGCCGGCAGCTTCGCCGTGTCGTTGAGCGGGAAATAGCCGGACATGGCGGTGGCCCGCAGCTGCGGCGCCGTGGTGCCGGCATAATTGAGCCACTTCTTCGCGGTCTCGAGGTCGGGCGCGCCCTTCGGCACGACCAGGACATAAGGCAGCATCAGCGCGCCTTCCTTGGGCAGGACGAAATCGACGTCCTTCAGGCCCTCGCGCTTCATCGACCAGATGCGGGTCGAGTAATACGGCCCCGCCGCCACCTCGCCGCGCGAGATCAGCTGGTTCATCTGCGCCATGGAGCTGTAGACCGTCATCGCATTGCCGGCGATCTTGTCGAACAGCTCGATCCCGCCCGTCACGTCCTTCTCGTTGCCGCCCGAGGCATAAGCGAGGACGGTGAGGTCATAGGTCGAGGCATAGATCGGACGGGTTACCGCGAGCTGGCCCTTCCATTTGGCCGCGGCGAGGTCTTTCCAGGAGGCGAAATCGGACGGCTTGGCGAGGGCGGTGTTCACCGCGATGCCGTAATACATGAAATAGACCGGCATCCCGAGCAGCCGGCCGTCCGGCCCCGTGAGGCGGGACTTTGCCGGCACGTCGGCGATGATCGGCAGGTCTTTGTCGGAGAAGCTTTCGATCAGCCCGTCGCGATAAAGATTGGCGGCCTCGAAGAAGGTGACGATGGCCGCATTGTATTGCGGCGCGCCCTTCTGGGCGCGGATCTGCGCCTCGGGGCTCGGCACGTCGGTGACGGTCACCGGAATGCCGGTTTCCGCCTGGAACTGCTTGGCGAAGCTTTCGCGCCAGGTGGCGCCCACACCGCCGCCCCAGGCCGCCATCGAGACCTGCTGCGCGCCGGCCGGCGCGGCAAACCCCTGGGCAAATCCCAGCGCGGCAATCGTGGCGGCGAGGAACGCGCGCCGTCCAAACCGTGTCAGCATGGTCCACTCCTCTGGTTTGTCGTGGCGTCCGGTGACCGAGGCTCGGATCCGGACCTGTGTTGTCGTTTCGGGACGCGGAGCGTCAGGTCTGGTCCATCGGGGTCAGCACCGAACGTGCGTCGTCCCAGTCGATGACGACGCGGTCGCCCTTCGCGAAAGGCGGCGCCTCGCCGACGCGGCAGGGCATCGTGGCGACCAGATGTTCGGTGCCGACGGCGATCGAATAGCGCACGCTCGCGCCGGAATAGGTGTCCTCGACGATGTCGCCGGAGAGGGCGCCGTCCGCGGGCGCCCGTCGCAGGACGATGTTCTCGGGCCGGACCGCGAGCAGCGCTTGCGCCTCCGGCATGGCGCGCGGCGCAGTGCGCACGATGCCGAGCCGCGGCAGCCTGATCGCCCGCCCGGCGCCGTCGTTGCGCTGGGCCTCGAACAGATTGTTGTCGCCGACGAAGCGGGCGACGAAGGCGGTGGCCGGCGTGTCGTAGATTTCCTTGGCGGTGCCGAGCTGCTCGATGCGTCCCTGATTCATCACCGCGATGCGGTCGGACATGCCGAGCGCCTCTTCCTGGTCATGGGTGACGAAGATGAAGGTCGTCCCCACCCGGCGCTGCAATTGCTTCAATTCGATCTGCAATTGCCGGCGCAGCTTGAGGTCCAGCGCGCCTAGCGGCTCATCCAGCAGCAGCAGCGAGGGGCCGATGGCGAGGGCGCGGGCGAGGGCGACGCGCTGGCGCTGCCCACCGGACAATTGATGCACCGCCCGGTCCTTCAGATGCCCGAGCTCGACGAGTTCGAGGGCGCGCCGCACGCCCTGCTCGATCTCGCTCTGCGGCGCGCGCTTCACCTTGAGGCCGAAGGCGACGTTCTCGCCGACCGTGAGATGCGGAAACAGCGCGAGATTTTGGAACACCATGCCGAGATTGCGCCGGTACGGCGGCAGCCGGGTCGCGTCCCGGTCGGCGATGCGAATGGAGCCGCCAGTGACCGTCTCGAACCCGGCGATCATGCGCAGGAGGGTCGTCTTCCCGCAGCCGGAGGGGCCGAGCAGGGTCAGGAACTCGCCGCGCCGGACCGCGAGGTCGACCCCGCGCACCGCGAGGGCGGCGCCATAGGCTTTGGTGACGCCCGACACTTCGAGGATCGGTTTCTCCTCACCCATGCGTCCGGCCCCTTTCCAAACAATCCGCCTCGATCGTGAGCATGAGCAGAGAATAGGCGGCATATTTTGACAGTGCAATAGAATTTCATTATCGTGAAAAACAGATCATCGAATTTCACCAGGACGGGGAATTTCGTGGGCGCAGATGCTGACCTTGAAATCGACGACGCCCGCGCCGCCGAGCCGCTCGCCGATATGGATGTGCGCCTGGGGCAGCGGATCCGCCATTTGCGCAAGGCGCGCGGCCTCTCCCTGAAGGAGGTTGCGGAGCGCTCCGGCTTCTCGATCTCGTTCTTCAGCCAGATCGAGCGCGGCCTGTCCTCGCCCTCGGTGCGGGTGCTCGCGAGCCTCGCCCATGCGCTCAACGTGAATATCGGCAGCCTTTTCGCCGAGGACGACGAGGCCGAGGATGCGGCGGCGAAGATCGTGGTACGCAAATCGGAGCGCAAAGTGCTCTCCTTCTGGCGGACCGGCATTTCCAAGGAATTGCTCACGCCGGCCGCCTCGAATGCCCGCCTCGACGTCTATCTCGTGCGCATGGATCCCGGCGGCACCACCGGCGAGGAATCCTATTCCCACGATGGCGAGGAGGCCGGCGTCGTGCTCCAGGGCGAAATGGAGCTGGTCGTTGACGGCCTCACCTTCGTGCTAAGGGAGGGCGACGGATTCCGGTTCGAAAGCCCGCGTCCCCACAGCTTCCGCAATCTCGGCCCGAAAATGTGCCGGGTTCTGTGGGTCAACGCCCGGTTCTAGGTCCGGCGCCTCCGTCGTCCCGCGCCCGCGGGATCTCCTCCATCCAGCCTCCCTTCAGAAGGACAGATCACATGACCATCAAGCGCCTGGAGACCGGCGTCCGCCTCAGCCATGCCGTGGTGCACGGCGGAACCGTTTATCTCGCCGGCCAGGTTGCCCAGGACCGGTCCAAGGACGTCGGCGGTCAGACGGCGGAAGTGCTCGCGCAGATCGACGCGCTGCTGGCCGCGGCCGGCACCGACAAGAGCCGCATCCTGTCGGCGCAGATCTGGGTCAAGGACATCAAGGCCGATTTCGCCGGCATGAACGCGGTGTGGGATGCCTGGGTGCCGAAGGGCGAGGCGCCGGCGCGCGCGACGGTCCAGGCCGATCTCGCGGCGCCCGACATCCTGGTCGAAATCATGGTGGTCGCGGCTATCTGAGCCGCGGCGGGACGAGCAGGCGGCGGCCGACATGTTGATGACCTCGATCTGGGCGGCCACCGCGGATCCCGCCCCTGAAACGCCCTCGCTCGACGCGGCCGCGGAGGCCGACGTCGCGATCGTCGGCGCCGGCTATACCGGCATCGCCGCCGCCCTCCGCCTCGCGGCGGGCGGCGCGCGCGTCGTCGTCCTCGATGCCGGCGAACCCGGCGCCGGGGCGAGCGGGCGTAATGGCGGCCAGGTCATTCCCGGCCTGAAATACGATCCCGACGAACTCGCCGCTTTTTATGGCGAGGCCGGCGTCGCCTTTGTCGGGGCGACGGCGGATCTGGTGTTCGACCTCGTCGCCGCCCACGGCATCGCCTGCGATGCGGCGCGCGGCGGCTGGATCCAGCCGACCCTCAAGCATGCCCATCTTCCGAAGCTGCACGCCCGCGCCGCCCAATGGGCGAAGCGCGGGGCGCCGGTGGACATCCTCGATGCCGGCGCGACCGCGCGCCTCACGGGCAGCGCGGCCTTTGTCGGCGGCTGGATCGACCGGCGGGCCGGGCGGCTGCACCCGCTCAATTACATGCGCGGCCTGCTGCGCGCGGCCCTGGGCGCCGGCGTGCGCATCCACGGCTTCAGCCGCGCCACCGGCCTGCGGCGGGCGGGCGGGCGCTGGCGTCTTGCGACCTCCGCGGGGCCGGAGGTCACCGCCGCGCAGGTTCTGATCGCGACCAACGGCTATACCGACGATCTCTGGCCGCGCCTGAAGCAGACGGTCATCCCCGCCAATTCCTTCCAGGTTGCGACCAGTCCGCTCGATCCGGCGGTGCTGCGCCGCGTTCTGCCGGAGGGCAGCGTCGTCTCGGACAGCCGGCGGGTGGCGAATTATTTCCGCATCGGACCGGGCGGGCGGCTGATGATGGGCGGGCGCGGCTCGTTCGCCGAGCCCCGCACCGCCGCCGATTTTGCCGCGCTCGGACCTGCCGTCGCGGCTTTCTTTCCGGACCTCGCCGACGTGCCGCTGGAATTCGGCTGGGCGGGCCGGATCGCGCTCACCCGCGATTTCCTGCCCCATGTCCACCAGCCCGCACCCGGGATCACGATCGCGCTCGGCTATAACGGACGCGGCGTCGCTTTGGCGAGCGCGCTCGGCACCGCGCTCGGCGCGCATCTCCTCGATCCCACCGCCCCGCTGCCGCTGAAGCTGACGGACATCTCGCCTTTGCCGCTGCATCCGCTGCACCGGTATTATGCGACGGCGATGATTCATTATTACCGGCTGCGCGACCGGCTCGAGCGGTGAAGGCGGGCGCCGCGCCGCCGTAATATGCGGACGCAATTGTTGAACGCAGGACACGGCTCGGGACGGCCGTCCGTCTCGCGCCCGACCCGCATCCCGTGATAGAGCCGACCACAACGTCTCAGGAGCGAGGGTTCACATGGCGTATCAGCCGGCTGCCGAGGCCGTTCGGCCCCTGCGTGTGGGGGTGACGGGGATCGGCATCATGGGCTCCAACCATGCCCGGGTTCTGTCGCAACTGCCTGGCGCGGAGCTTGTCGCGGTCGCCGATCCCGACCGGGCGCAGGCCGAGCGCGTCGCCGGCTTTCTCGGCTGTGGCGCCGTCACCGACCACCGCGCGCTGCTCGATCTCGGCTTGGACGCCGTGATCGTCGCCGCGCCGACCCATCTGCATCATCCCATCGCCCTCGACGTGATCGCGTCCGGCACCTCCGTTTTGGTGGAAAAGCCGGTGGCCTCGACCGTCGCCGAAGGCCGCGAGATCGTCGCCGCCGCCGACCGCCGCAAGGTCACTTTGATGATCGGCCATGTCGAGCGCTTCAACCCGGCGGTCCAGGCGGTCAAGGACGCGATCGCGGGCGAGGAATTGCTGTCGATCGCCATCACGCGGGTCGGCCCGTTTCCCCCGCGCATGTCCAATGTCGGCGTCGTCATCGATCTGGCGGTGCACGACATCGACCTGATCCGCTGGTTCACCGGCTCCGACATCGTCGAGGTGCAGCCCCAGACCTCCTCGGCCATGGCCGAGCGGGAGGACATCGCGCTGCTCCAGTTCCGCACCGCCTCCGGCGTGCTCGCCCACATCAACACCAATTGGCTGACGCCGTTCAAGGCGCGCACCGTCCATGTCGCGACGCGCAAGAAATACGTCATCGGCGATCTTCTGACCCGCCAGGTGACCGAGTGCTTCGACTATCGCCCCGACGGCTCCTATTCCATGCGCCATCTGCCGGTCGCCTATGCCGAACCGCTGCGCGCCGAGCTGGAGCAATTCCTCTCCGCGGTGCGCACCGGGCGGCCGCCGGCGGTGACGGGCGACGAAGGCGTGGCCAGCCTCGAAATCGCCATTTCCTGCCTGACCGGCCGCTCGGAAGGGAGCTTCCGCTCCGCCGATCTGCGCCGCGCCACCGGCTGACCCGGGCGACCCTGATGACCTCCCACGTAAAGAGCGCGATGACCCCCATTCCCTTCATCGACGTCGCGGCCCAGCGCGCCCGGCTCGGTGCCCGCATCGACCGGGCCGTCGGCGCCGTCCTCGACAGCTGCCGCTTCGTGAACGGCCCGGAAGTGGCGATCCTCGAGGAGCAGCTCGCGGCCTTCGCCGGCGCGCGGCATGCGGTCGCCTGCGCCAGCGGCACCGACGCTCTGGCCATGCTTCTGATGGCCTGGGGAATCAAAGCGGGCGACGCGGTCTTCTGCCCGGCCTTCACCTTCTGCGCCACCGCCGAAGTGGTGCCCTGGGTCGGCGCGACCCCGGTCTTCGTCGACGTGAAGGCCGACACGTTCAACATGGATGCCGACAGCCTTGACCGCGCGGTCGCGGTCGCCAAGGCGCAGGGCCTGACGCCGCGCGTCGTGATCCCGGTCGATTTGTTCGGCCAGGCGGCCGATTACGACGCCATCCTTCCCGTCGCCGAACGGCACGGGCTGAAGGTGCTGTGCGACACCGCGCAGGGCTTCGGCGCGGCGTGGCGCGGACGGCGCACCGGCAGCATCGGCGATGCCTCGGCCACCTCCTTCTTTCCGGCCAAGCCGCTCGGCTGCTATGGCGACGGCGGCGCCGTCTTCACCGACGACGACGCCTTGCTGCCGATCCTGAAAAGCGTGCGCGAGCACGGCCAGGGCACCGACAAATACGAGAATGTCCGCATCGGCATGACCGCCCGGCTGGACACGATCCAGGCTGCGATCCTTCTGGAGAAGCTGGATATTTTCGAGGGCGAGATCGCCGCCCGCCAAGCCGTGGCGGCACGCTACAACACCCTGCTCGCCGATGTCGCGACGGTGCCCGTCCTCGCCGAGGGCGCAACCTCGGTCTGGGCGCAATACACCATTCGTCTCGCCCCCGGCCGACGCGACGCGCTCGCCGAGGCCCTGAAGGCGGACGGGGTTCCGACCGCGGTCTATTATCGGATCCCGATGCACCGCCAGCCGGCCTACAGCGCCTTCCCGGGAGACGCGCTGCCGGTGTCCGAGGCGCTGTGCGCGGAGGTCATCAGCCTTCCCATGCACGCGTATCTCGACGAAGCGACGCAGGACCGCATCGTCGCGGCGGTCCGTCGGGCGCTGGCCTGAGCGTTCCGCGGCGCGGCGGACATGGCGGGCGCGGACGTGCTCTTCTGGGCGGATCGATCCGCCCGGCCGGCGGCGCCAAGTGAAAGCTAAGATACGGCCTCTAAATCGAGAGACCGGCGCGCGGATCTGGCGTTCACCCTGATCGGATCCGGCTCTACCCTCGTCAGACACTGCGAATCGGCGGGCCCATGTTCCGTTCCATCCTTTCGGTCGGCGGACTGACGCTGCTCTCGCGCCTCGCCGGCTTTGTGCGGGACGTGATCATGGCGGCGGTGCTGGGCGCCGGCCCGGTCGCCGATGCCTTTCTCGTCGCCTTCCGCCTGCCGAACCATTTCCGCGCGATCTTCGCGGAAGGGGCCTTCAACGCCGCCTTCGTCCCGACCTATGCCCGTCTGCGCGAACAAGGTGGTCCGGGGGCGGGGCGGGGCTTCGCGGACGAGATCCTGACCGCAATGGCGCTGCTTCACGGCGTCCTTCTCGCGCTCGCGCTGGCTTTCACCCCGCAATTCGTCGGCCTCCTCGCCCCCGGCCTCGCGGAGGACGGCGCAAGGTTCGATCTGGCGGTGACACTGACCCGCATCACCTTCCCCTATCTCGCTTTGATCTCCGTCGCGACGCTGATCTCCGGCGCCCTCAACGCCTCGAACCGGTTCGCCATGGCGGCGGCGGCCCCGATCCTGCTGAATGTCTGCATGATCGGCACCCTGCTCGGCGCCGCGCTGTTCCCGACCGCCGGCCATGCCGCCGCCTGGGGCGTCCTCGCTTCGGGGGTGCTGCAGGTGATCGTCCTCGCCTGGGATGCCGAGCGCGCGGGCATCGGCCTGCGCTTTTCGGTGCCGCGGCTCGATCCCGGCACGCGCCGCTTCCTGAAGGCGCTCGGCCCGGCCATTATCGGCTCGGCGGGGGTGCAGATCGCGCTGTTCGCCGACACGATCATCGCCAC
This sequence comes from Aquabacter spiritensis, assembly GCF_004346185.1. Lineage (GTDB taxonomy): Bacteria > Pseudomonadota > Alphaproteobacteria > Rhizobiales > Xanthobacteraceae > Aquabacter > Aquabacter spiritensis. Next base: position 105,830 of record NZ_SMAI01000014.1, read on the forward strand.
CTTCCTGCCCTCTGGCGCGCTCTCGGCGCTCTATTATGCCGACCGCATCAACCAATTGCCGATCGGTGTCGTCGGCATCGCGGTCGGCACCGTGCTGCTGCCGGAAATGTCGCGCCGGCTCGCCGCCGGCGACGATGCCGGGGCGGCGCACGCGCAGGCCCGCGCGATCGAATTCGCCGTGCTGCTCGCCGCGCCCTTCGTGGTCGCCTCGCTGCTCATTCCCGATCTCACCATGCGCGCATTGTTCGCGCGCGGCGCCTTCACGGCGGGCGATGCGGCGGCCGCGGCGGCGACGCTCCAGGCCTATGCGGTCGGGCTGTTCGCCTTCGTCGTCCTGCGGGCCTTCATCGCGCCGTTTCATGCGCGCAGCGACACGACGACGCCGATGATCGCCTCGCTGAGCGCGGTGGCCGTCAATGTCGCCTTGAAGCTTGTTTTGGTGGGGGCGCTCGCCCAGGTCGGGCTCGCGCTCGCGACCGCGATCGGCGGCTGGATCAATCTCGGCCTGCTCATCCTGTTCGCGCGGCGGCGGGGCCTGCCGCTCGGCGACAGCCGGCTCGCCGGGCGGCTCGTGCGGCTCCTGCTGTGCGCGCTGGTTCTGGCGGGAACGCTCGTCCTGGTCGAGCCGTACGCGCGCAGCCTCGCGGCGCGGCTCGCCTTCGGACGTGAGGAGGTCGTTCTGGCGCTGGTCGTCTTTGCCGGCGGCCTGGTCTATGCCCTTGCCGTGGCGGTACTTCTCGGCCGGCAGGTGATCGCGCCGCTGCTCGCCCGCCGCGCCAAGCCCCCGCCGCCGCCCCCCGCGAATTGATCGAACCGGGCATTTTGCATTGCGAAGAGCTGTGCTATTCGACCGCAGCGGAAGCGGCTTCGACGGTTGCGGGAGGCGCCGCGCTTCGCTCAGACACCCCCTCGTGGCGCCTTTGGCGCGCGATCGGAGCCGTTCCCATGTTGGTCCCCCCGCGCCTGTCCGCAGCCCTTCTTCCGTTCGCCGCCGCTTTGCTTCTCGCCGCCTGCGGGCAGCCGCAGCAGCAGCAGCAGGCCGCTCCGCCGCCGCCGACCGTGACGGTCGCGAAGCCGCAGACCCGAACCATCACCGAGTATGACGAATATGTCGGCCGCTTCGTCGCCATCAACCATGTGATGGTGAATGCGCGGGTCTCGGGCTATCTCGACAAGATCAGCTTCACCGACGGCCAGATGGTGAAGGAAGGCGACCTCCTCTTCACGCTGGACCAGCGGCCCTACAAGATCGCGCTCGATCTGGCCCAGGCCAATCTCGCCCAGGCCAAGGCCAATCTCGACTTCGCGACCACCGATCTCGAGCGCGCGCGCAGCCTGCTCGAAGACCGCAATTCGACCGCCATCTCCAAGCAGACCTTCGACCAGCGCACCCAATCCCAGCGCACCGCCGCCGCGACCGTGCAGGCCCAGGAGGCCACTGTCGCCCAGGCGCGGCTCGATCTGCAATTCACCGAATTGAAGGCGCCGGTCGGCGGCCGCATCGGCGACCGGCGGGTATCGGTGGGCAATTATGTCATCGGCGGCGCCGGTGCGACGCCGACCCTGCTCGCCGTCATCGTGTCGATGGATCCGATCTATTTCGAGTTCACCTTCGACGAAGGATCGCTCCTGCGCTACCAGCGCATGGCCGGCGACGTCGCGGGGGCACCGGTCGATCTGAAACTGATCGACGACACCGGCTGGCCCTATAAGGGCAAAATGGACTTCCTGAACAATGTCGTCGACCGCGAGACCGGGACGATCCGCGGCCGCGCCATCTTCGACAACAAGACCGATCTGTTCCGGCCGGGCGTTTTCGGCCGTATCCGGATCGCCTCGACGCCGCCTTATCAGGCGCTGACCGTGCCCGACACGGCGATCGGCAGCCAGCAGCTTCAGAAGTTCGTCTATGTGCTCGGGCCGGAAAATGTCATCCAGGTGCGGCCCGTGGTGCTGGGGCCGCTCGAAGGCGACCGGCGCGTCGTGAAATCCGGCCTCGGCCCGGACGACGTGCTGGTGGTCAACGGCCTGATGCGGGTGCGTCCCGGGGTCAAGGTGACGCCGCAGGAGGAGAAGCCGCCGCAGGCCGGCCCGGCCGAGGCCAAGGCCGGGTCGCCCGCGACCCCGGCGAAGTGAGGGGGGCACCATGCGCCTGTCTCACTTCTTCATCGACCGGCCGATCTTCGCCTGGGTCGTTTCCATCATCGTGCTGATCCTCGGGGCGGTCTCCTATCTCCGCCTCCCGGTCGCGCAATATCCCGAGATCGCCCCGCCGGTGATCAACGTCACCGGCCAATATCCCGGCGCCAGCGCCGAGACGGTGGCCGAGACCGTCGTCGCGCCGATCGAGCAGCAGATCAACGGCGTCGAGGGGATGATCTACATCTCCTCCAACTCCACCGCCGACGGCCGCTTCTCGATCGCCGTGACGTTCGATCTCGGCACCGATCTCGACATCGCCCAGGTCCAGGTCCAGAACCGGGTGGCGATCGCCCAGCCGCGCCTGCCGCAGGAGGTGCAGCAGATCGGCGTCATCACCGCCAAGAGTTCGCCGGATCTGATGCTCGTCGTGAGCCTCTATTCGCCGGACGCCTCGCGCGATCCGCTGTTCATCTCCAACGTCGCCAACGTCCAGATCAAGGACGTGCTGTCGCGCATCGACGGCGTCGGTTCGATCACCGTGTTCGGCGGCCGCGACTATGCCATGCAGGTCTGGCTCGATCCGACGCGGCTGCAGACCCTCAATCTCACCGCCGGGGACGTCGTCGCCGCGCTGCGGGCGCAGAACGTCCAGGTCGCATCCGGCGTGCTGAACCAGCCGCCGGTGCCGGAGCAGCGCGCCTTCCAGGTGGCGGTGCGCACGCTCGGCCGCCTCTCGGATCCGACCGAGTTCGGCAATGTCGTCATCAAGCAGACCGCGACCGCTTTGGTGCGCCTGAAGGATGTCGCCCGGGTGGAGATATCCGCCCAGGACTATGCCTCGACCTCCTATCTCGACAAGGACCTGTCGATCTCGCTCGGCGTGTTCCAGCGGCCGGGCTCCAACGCGCTCGCCACCGGCAATGCGGTGGTGGCGGCGATGGAGCAGCTCGGCAAGGACCTGCCGACGGGGGTCAAATACGCGATCTATTACAACCCGACCCAGTTCATCCAGCAGTCGGTCGAGGCGGTCATCCACACCATCGTCGAGGCGATCGTCCTCGTCGTGCTCGTGGTGATCCTGTTCCTCCAATCCTGGCGCGCCGCGATCATCCCGATCGTCGCCATCCCGATCTCACTGGTCGGCACTTTCTTCTTCATGTCACTGTTCGGCTTCTCGCTGAACAATCTGTCGCTGTTCGGATTGGTCCTGGCGATCGGCATCGTCGTCGATGACGCGATCGTGGTGGTGGAAAATGTCGAGCGCAACATCGCGGCGGGCATGTCGCCGCGCGATGCCTCCTACCGCACCATGGACGAGGTCGGCGGCGCCTTGGTCGCGATCTCCCTGGTCCTGTCCTCGGTGTTCATCCCGAGCGCCTTCATCACCGGCATTTCCGGCCAGTTCTACCGGCAGTTCGCGCTCACCATCGCGGGCTCGACGCTGATCTCGCTGCTGGTCTCGCTCACCTTGTCGCCGGCCATGTGTGCGCTGCTGCTGAAGCCGCACCGCGAAGGCCACAAGGTGCCGTGGTACGCGCGGCCGGTCACCGGCTTCTTCCGGTTGTTCAATCGCGGCTTCGAGGGACTCGGCAACGGCTATGCCTGGCTCACCGGGCGGCTGGTCCGCGTCGTCGCGCTGATGCTCATCGTCTATGCCGGGATCGTGGCGTTCGGCGGCTATCTGTTCACGACGACGCCGCAGGGCTTCATTCCGCAGCAGGATCGTGGCTATCTCATCGTCGTCGCCCAATTGCCGCCCGGCGCCGCCATGCAGCGCACCGAGGCGGTGATGCAGCGCGCCGCCGATCAGGTGCTCGGCACGCCGGGCGTCGGCCATATCGTCAACATTGCCGGCTTTTCGGGCGCCACCTTCACCAACGCCCCCAATGCCGGCGCGATGTTCGTGATCCTGGAGCCGTTCAGCGAGCGCGGCGGCGATCCCACCCGCACCGCTTCGGCGGTGCAGGCGCAGTTGTTCCGCAAGCTCGCCTCGATCCAGGAGGCCCTGCTGATCGTGGTCCAGCCGCCGCCGGTGCAGGGCATCGGCAATGCCGGCGGGTTCCGGATGATGGTCGAGGACCGTTCCGGCGCGGGATATGCGGCGCTGCAGAACGCGGTGTATGCGATGATGGGCGCGGCGGCGCAGACGCCGGGCCTGATGCAGGTCTTCTCGCTGTTCGAGACGTCGACGCCGCAAATGTATCTCGACATCGACCGCGCCAAGGCCCAGCTCCTGCGGGTCGACATGGGCAATGTCTTCCAGGCCCTCCAGACCTATATCGGGTCGAGTTACATCAATGATTTCAACCTGTTCACCCGCACCTTCCGGGTGCAGGTCCAGGCCGATGCGCCATTCCGGATGGATCCCAACGATCTGCTGAAGATCCGGGTGCGCAATTCCGAGGGGGAGACCGTGCCGATCGGCTCGTTCGCGACCCTCCACGACATTACCGGCCCGTACCGGGTGCCGCGCTACAATCTCTATCCAGCGGCCGAACTCGATGGGTCGCCGGCGCCCGGCTATTCGCAGGGCCAGGCGATGCAGATCATGCAGGGTCTCGCCGCACGGGTCCTGCCGCAGGGCTTCGCCTTTGAATGGACGGCTCTCGCCTACCAGCAGGAACGGGCGGGCAATACCGCGGTCTTCGCCTTCGCGCTCGGGGTGGTGTTCGTCTTCCTGGTCCTCGCGGCCCAGTATGAGAGCCTGACTCTGCCGCTGGCGGTCATCCTCATCGTGCCCATGTGTCTTGTCGCGGCGCTGATCGGCGTGCTGTTGCGGGGGCAGGACAACAACATCCTGACCCAGGTCGGGTTCATCGTGCTGATCGGCCTCGCGGCCAAGAACGCCATCCTGATCGTCGAGTTCGCCAAACAGCTCGAGGATCAGGGGCAGGGACGGCGCGAGGCGGCGGTCGAGGCGGCGCGGTTGCGCCTGCGGCCGATCGTGATGACTTCGCTCGCCTTCATCCTCGGCGTCGTGCCGCTGGTCTGGGCGATCGGGGCGGGCGCGGAATTGCGCCAGTCGCTCGGCACGGCGGTGTTCTCGGGCATGATCGGCGTGACCCTGTTCGGCCTCGTCTTCACCCCGGTCTTCTACGTCTTCGCGCGCTGGCTCGCCGGGTTCGGCGAGCGGCGCCGCGCCCTGCGGGCCGAGCGCGAGGCCGGTCCGGGCGATCATCCGGCGCCGGCGGAGTAGAGAGATCGTGCAGCATACGGGACTTCCGTTCGACGACATCCGTCATCTCGTCGCCACCATGCCCGGCCCGGACGTTCTGGCCCGGGCGGCGGCGCTGGAGCGCCAGGGCGCCCTGCTGAAGCCGCCCGGCGCGCTGGGGCGGCTCGAAGAGATCGCGGTCCATCTCGCGGCCTGGCAGGGCAAGGCGCGCCCGACCGCGGACCGCCCGATGGTCGCGGTGTTCGCCGGGACGCACGGCGTCAGCGCGCGCGGCGTCTCGCCATATCCCGCCTCCGTGACCAAGGAGATGATGGCCGCCTTCACCGCGGGGCGTGCCGCCATCAACCAGATCTGCTCCACCTTCGAGGCCGGCCTCCGGGTGTTCGACCTCGCGCTCGACTTGCCGACCGGGGACATCGTGGAGGAGGCTGCGCTCGACGAACGCGCGTGTGCGGCCACCATGGCGTTCGGCATGCAGGCGATCGCCGGCGGGACGGACGTTCTCGTCCTCGGCGAAATGGGCATCGGCAACACCACGGTCGCCGCCGCGCTCTGCCATGGCCTCTATGGTGGCGCCGCCGAGGATTGGGTGGGGGCGGGCACCGGCGCCACGGGCGATGTGCTCGCGCGGAAGATCGACGCGGTGCGCGCCGCGGTCGCGCTTCACAAGCCGTCGCTCGGCGATCCGCTCGAAGCGCTGCGCCGGCTCGGCGGCCGCGAACTGGCGGCGATCGCCGGCGCCGTCCTGTCGGCGCGGCACGAGCGGGTTCCGGTGGTGCTCGACGGCTATGTCGTGACGGCGGCGGCGGCTGTCCTGCACGCCCTGGAGCCGTCCGCGCTCGATCATTGCCTCGCCGGCCACGTCTCCGCGGAGCGCGGCCACCGGCTGGTTCTGGAGAAGATCGGGCTGTCGCCGCTGCTCGATCTCGGCATGCGCCTCGGCGAAGGCACGGGCGGCGGGCTCGCGCTCGGCATCGTCAAGGCGGCCGTCGCCTGCCACAAAGGGATGGCGACTTTTGCGGAGGCGGGGGTTTCCGGCGCGGGCTGAGCGCGGTCAGGCCTCGGTGTTTTCCCCGCGGCCGGGACGGCGCTTGAGATAAGGATAGCGCTCGGCGAAGGCGCCGAAATAGCCGAGATTGCGCACCGTGGGCGAGCGCTTGAGCCCGGTGCGGTCGCCGATCCCGGTGCCGAACAGCCGATCCGCCACCCCGGTCGTGATGCCGAAATTGCGGTTCTCGTCGAGATAATGGTGCAAAGCGTGCGCCTGCCGCCGCGTGGAAAAATAGCGCGACGCCATCTCGCCATCCATGTGGCAGGAGAAGTGCACCACCTCGTAGAATGCGAACAGAAGCAGGCTGACGGCGAGGACCGGCGGCACGGATGCGGGCTCCACCAGCCAGGCGCCGCCGCCGAGCACGGCGACGAGGAACAGCGCCGATGCGGGATGGGCGAGGATCACCGTGGTGTCCTTCGGCTCCATATGGTGGGCGTAATGCACCCGGTTCCAGATCTGCGCCAGAATCGGATTCTTGGCGAATTCGAGCAGGTGCAGGAGATATTTGTGCACCACGAATTCGACGAAGGGCAGCAGCGCCACCCCGACGGCCGCCGACACCAAAGTCGTGAGCAGCCCGGCGGTGAGGAACGAATAGGTGAACAGGACCACCGCCAGCACGGCATAAAGCAGCACCGCGCCGCGCGCATCGGGATGGCGCATCACGCGGACCGTGTCGCGCGCCATGGCGCGGGCTTCGCCGATCAAAGTCATTCCGGCCCCGCCGCAGGAGAGGAGAGGCCAGATTTAGAGCGCCGGCGCCGGCAAGGGAACCCTGCGCATTGCCGCGCCCGCATGCGCGGCGCCGCGGCGACCCGCGCGCAGGGCACCGCCCCGGCGCACGGAACCCGCGCTACGGCTTCAGCACCACTTTGATGCAGCCGTCCTGCTTGTCCCGGAACGTCTTGTAGAGTTCGGGTCCGTCTTCGAGTCCGGCGCGATGGGTGATGACGAAGGAGGGATCGATCTCCCCCGTCTCGATTCGCGTCATCAGGCTTTGCAGATAGCGCTGCACCGGGGTCTGGGCCATGCGGAAAGTGAGGCCGCGATTGATCGCAGATCCCATCGGCACCTTGTCGATGAAGCCGCCATAGACGCCGACCACCGAGACCGTGCCGAAATTCCGGCAGCATTGGATCGCCTGGCGCAGCACATGCGGCCGGTCGGTGCCCATGAAGGTCGCGGTCTTGATTCGATCGATCATGGCATAGGCCGATGAGCGCGGCTCGGCCTCGGTTCCGACGGCGTCGATACAGGCATCCGCGCCGCGGCCGTTCGTGAGATCGCGGATCCGCTCGTAAATATCCTCCTCCAGGAAATCCAGCGTCAGCGCGCCGGCCGCGTGGGCCAAGGCGAGGCGCTCGGGGACGGTATCGATGGCGATCACGCGCGCGGCGCCCAGCAGGAAGGCGCTGCGAATCGCCATCTGCCCGACCGGCCCGCAGCCCCAGATCGCGATCGTGTCGCCCGGCTGGATGTCGCAGAATTCCGCCGCCATGTAGCCGGTGGGAAAAATGTCGGACAGGAACAGGACCTGCTCGTCGGTGAGGCCCTCGGGCACCTTGATATGGCCGGTGTCGGCGAACGGCACGCGCAGATATTCCGCCTGGCCGCCGGCATAGCCGCCGAGAATGTGCGAATAGCCGAACAGTCCGGCGGGCGAATAGCCCCACATCTTCTCCGCCACCGCCTTGTTCGGATTGGACCGTTCGCACCCCGAGAAGAAGCCGCGCTTGCAGAAGAAGCAGTCGCCGCAGGCGATGGTGAAGGGAATCACCACGCGATCGCCGACCTTCAGCGTGCTGGTCTCACGGCCGACCTCGACGACTTCGCCCATGGTCTCGTGCCCGAGCACGTCGCCATGCTCCATCCCCGGAATGATGCCGCCATAGATATGGAGATCCGAGCCGCAGATCGCGCAGGCGGTCACCTTGATGATGGCGTCTTTGCCATCCTCGATCTTGGGATCTGGCACGCTCTCGCAGCGGATGTCGCCCTTGCCGTGCCAGGTGAGCGCTTTCATCGGGGACCTCCTTCGGGTCTTGGGCGGGGCAGTCGAGCCTGTCGGCCCACCCTCTGCCCTGCGCTAACCCGGGATATCCCAGCTGGTTCCGGAAGCCGGCGTTCGCTTCAGTCCGTGCAGTGGGGACCCGCCGCGCCCGCCCTCAGTCCACCAGCGCGCAGCCGCGCGTCGTCGCGCAGCGGTTTCCGCCGCGCGCCCGGCCGCAGACACGGGGATTGTGGCTGGCCTTCGGACAACTGCCGACCATCCGGACCAGATCGACGGGGGATTGCGCGCCCATCTTGTGAAGGAGATTGATCCGGTGGCCCTCCACCGCCTTGACGCTGAGCTTCAGCTCCCAGGCGGCGAGCTTGTTGGGAAGGCCGCGCAGCATGCATTCCAGCACCGATTGCTCGCGCTCGGTGAGCATTTCGAGCTTGGCCCGGATGCTGTCGCAGATCTGCTCGCAGGCATAGTTCTGCGCATCCCAGCGGATCCAGTGCTGGATCAGCTGCAAGAGGATCGTGTCGTTGACGGGCTTTTCCAGGAAGTCGCGCGCGCCGGCATGCAGGGCGCGCACCGCCATCACCACATCGGCATGGCCGCTGATCATGACCACGGGCATGGTCCAGCCGAGCTTGTTCACCTGTTCGAGCACGTCGAGGCCATTAATGCCCGGCAGCCGGACGTCGAGCAGGACGCAGGCGGGCCGGTTGATCTCCCGCAGGTCCAGGAACGCCTGGGGATGCTGGAACAGTTCGGTCTTCAGCCCGACCGATCGGAAGAGCGCCGCGAGCGAGGCGTTGAGGCCGGGATCATCGTCGACGATATAGACGACCGGCTCACGCATGGCGGCCGTGTCCCTCTCGGCCATGTCCCTCTCGGCCATGTTCCTCGCGGCCAGGTTCCTCGCGCCGGCAGGGCAGGCGGATGGTGAAGCGGGCGCCCCTGCCGTCCACGGGGGCAGCTTCGATGCTGCCGCCGAGCCGCTGCGCCAAAGTGCGCGCGATCGACAGGCCGAGGCCCGAGCCGTTGACCTTGGTGGTGATGAAGGGATCGAAGATCCGCTCCCCGAGGTCGGTCGGCAGGCCGATGCCGGTATCGCGGACGTCGACCCGCACCACCGACTCGCCCTCGCGCGCGGTCTGGAGGTTCAGCCGGCGGAGCGTGGCGGGCTGGTGCGACATGGACTGGATGGCGTTGGTGACGAGGTTGAGGATGATCTGCTGCAGGATGATCTGATCGCCCTGGACGGGCGGCAGGTTGGTGGCGAGGTCCAGCTTGAAGTCGATGCCTTGTTCGCGCATCGCCGGCTCCGCGAAGCCGAGCACGACCTTGACCGCCGCATTGACGTTGGCGTCCGTGGAGGGCTGGGGCGTGCCGCGCAGGAACGTGCGCAGGCTCTTGATGACGTCGCCCGCCCGGGCGGCCTCGGCGCCGATATTGAGCAGGACCTCTTCCAGTTCGCCGGCGCGGATGGCGCGGCCCGAAAGCGTGCGCCGGGCCGCGCCGGCAAAATTCACGATCGCTCCGAGCGGCTGATTGATTTCATGGGCGAGCGCCATCGCCATCTCGCCCAGGGCGGCCTGCCGGTCGGCGCGGAGCAATTCCTCTACAAGGACCTCGGTGGAGCGCTGGGATTCGCGCCAGGCGGTCTCGTCGATGAAAGCGAGCGCGTGCAGCGTGCCCAGGCGCCGCGGCGGGCGGAGGTCGATGAAGAAGCGCCGGACGCGCAAGGTCTGCGGCGAGCAGCCGGGCAGGACGCGGACCAGCTCGAACTCATCGCCCTGGCTCGGGACCGGGGAGAGCAGGGCGCCGATGTCCGAGGGACTGAACGCGAGCCGCTCAAGCAGATGGCGGATCGCCATGCCGCCCACGGCGGACGAGCGCAACTGAAACAGCCGGCCGAAGGCGTGATTGGTCGAATGGACGTGGCCGCGTGCAACCGTGACGAGCCCCTCGGGGAAATTGGCGAGGATCGGACCGACGGCGTCCAGGACCGACGGCGCCGAGGGCTGCATCATTCCCCTCTGCGGCGCGCGGCGTGAAGAAATATTCACGTGGGCGGTATTGTTTGATGGGGTAAACGGTTCCATTTCGGCATCCGTCTATGGCACGCAAAATAAGTTAGCGGGTACGATATGAAGTTATCGTTCTGTATATTTTATGACATTTTGTTCATTTTTGCAATAAAAATCCTGAGAAAAATCAATGATACTATATAAAGTAAACTTATAAGCGATCTGCGCACTCGGATACCGCGAAAAATACTTTAGTCTTCATAATAGATAGTTTGTATAAAGAGCGCTTTTCTGAAGTTGAGGCGTCCCGCCGGTTGACGTTTTCCGTCCGTTTTTTGCGCGCACGATCAGCCCCCGCCCGCCGATCCGCGCGACTTTCCCGAGCCTGGCGGCTCACTTTCGGTTCATTGGCTCCGATTTTGCCTCCATATCCTGATGTTGGACGCACCTCGCCCCTCAGGCCGCTCTGGCCTTGATGAGAACGAGCGCCCGTTTGGCGTTGAGCGCGCAGGCGACAAGCTGCAGATGGCAGTGGTTGCGCGCCAGGCCGAGATAGCGGACCCGGGCCATGCCGTACCAGTTCTTCAGAGTGGCGTTGGTGCGCTCGATGCCGGAGCGCACGCCGGCGGCGACCTTGTTCATCCATTTTTGCCAATTCGGCTGGGTCTTGCCCCGCCTCGCCTTGTAAGCGATCCGGTCCTTGATGCCTCGGTCCGCCAGTTCATCGCGCAACGCCTGGCTGTCATAGGCCTTGTCGGCGTAATAGGCTTCTTCGTTACCCTGGATCAGCACCGCGCCCATCTGGCTGTCGTGCAAATCGGCCGAACTCATTTCCGCCTGGCGGATCAGCCCGCTCTCCTCATCGCCGGCAAGATGGGCCTTGTAGCCGAAATAGGTCTTGCCATGCTTGTGGGTGAAGCCTGCGTCGGGATCGCGCTCCGACACCTGGCCCTTGTCATAGTCCGGCTTGGCCACCGCCGCCGAGATGATGGTGGCGTCAACCAGCGTGCCGCGCTTGACCAGAAGGCCACGCCCGTCCAACTGCCTGTTCAACTCGGCCAGCAGCTGGTCTTGAAGCCCCAAATCGACCAACCTCTGGCGGAACCGCCAGATCGACATGTGGTCGGGTGTCTTCTGATCGAGCGGGAAACCGCAAAAGCGGCGGAACGACAGCCGGTCGGCCACCGCTTCTTCTGCCGCCGGATCGGACAGGCCATACCATTGCTGTAAAAGCGCAATCTTGAACATCGCGATCGGCGGGTAGCCGGGCGCACCCAGAGCATTGCCATGGATGTCCTTGAATAAAACCTCGAAAGCCGACCAATCGATAAGCTTCTGCACGTCTTCCAGAAACGCATTGCCGCCGCTCAGGTCGTTGACCAATGCATCGGCGAGCGAAGGTTGTGACAAGTTACGACGAGACATGGCCGAATCAATCCAAACTTTTCTCTATTGAATCATAGAGTTGGCGCTTTTGAAAAGCGCTCATAAATTATACTCTGACTGAATTGTATACTCAATATTGAATTCGATTGGGCGCGTCAACATGGTTTGTCGTCATGCGCTTGGCGGATACGGCGGATCCGCTCCGCCCAGTATGAGAGCGGCCGGTTTCTCCGATTTCCCTATCTCCAGGTTGAGCATATGATACCCCACACCTGTTTGATTTAAGTCGTCTTCGGTCCGCCGCCGGCCGAAAATGGACAACCAACACGGGCAATCCGCTGCATGGCAGGGGCACGCCCCATGCGGGCCCGGAATCTCCCTAGGTCGCCCCCGTATCGGCACGGCCCCGTGCAGGTGCTCCCCAGGCTTCGGGTGGGATCATCTGGCTTTCGATCAGCCTGCCATTCCGCCCACATTGCGGGGCCTGGCGGCGCCCAGGCGCATCCAGCATCCGTATTGAGGAGGTTCAAATGGCCGTAGAGAAGATCAACGCGTCGAGCAGCCTCGCCGAAGTCGTGGATCGTATCCTCGACAAGGGCGTGGTCGTCGACGCGTGGGTTCGCGTCTCCCTGGTCGGCATCGAGTTGCTGGCCGTCGAGGCCCGTGTCGTCGTCGCCGGTGTCGACACCTATCTGAAGTATGCGGAAGCCGTTGGGCTCACCGCCGGCGCTCAGGCTGCCTGACGTCACGGGTCGGATCATTCAGATCCGACCGGGGGGATTCGTTTCGGCTCGCGCCTCTCGGCGTGACCTTTCGGGGTGGGCTACCGCTCAGTGCGAAACGGGCTCCATTGCCCGATCCGATCAGCTTGCCCTGCAGGCTGATCGGTAGGCCTGCGATCCCGACCGGCGGCCCGCGCAGTCCGCTTCCGGCCGGCTTTATCCGCGCACCCGTCACCGCGCGCACCGAGCCTGCCGGCGGGCATCTCGTCGATGCGCATTCTCGTCCGTGAGGCGGCGAACTCACTTTTGGGCAAGGAGGATCAGAGCATGTCTTTGGCCGGCCAGATTTCCGATACCGTCACTGCCCTCGCTTCGACGCGCGCCGCGCGCCGCGAAGCGCTTTCGGGCATCCGCAGCGACACCGCGCGGCACCTCGGCGAGGCGCGCGCCGCCCACAGCCGGATGGCCACCGCGCAGCAGCAGAGCCTGTCCGAGGCCCTGCGCAGCACGAAGCTGGCGACCGCCATTCTCCTCGGCGCGGCCGACGAGCAGATCGACGGCTACCGCAAGGAGCGCCTCAAGCAGGCCGCCATGCTCCGCCGCGACCTGTCCGACGGCGCCAACAGCCTGCGCAGCAAGACCAGCAAATGGATCGGCACGCAGTCGGCGATGCGCCGCAAGCAGGCCGCCGACGACCTGCACCAGCGCCAGCGGGACCGCGATGCGCTCGCGAGCGATGTCCGCGCCCTCACGGAGCAGAATCTGTCCTTCCTCGCGGCCCTGACCAAGGACCGGCAGGAAGCTTCGGCGATCTGGATCGGCCGGAGCGTCACCGTCGCCGCGGCCGTTCCGGCCGCCCCGATCAAGGCCGAGCCGCCGGTGAAGGCCGAGGTCAAGTCCGATCCGGCGCCCGAGCCCGTCAAGGCCGAGCCCGTCAAGGTCGAGCCGGCCAAGGTCGAGCCGGCCAAGGAGCCGGCCAAGCCGGAGCCCGTCAAGGCCGAGCCGGTGAAGGCCGAAGCCGCGCCGGCGGCTGCCAAGCCCGAAGCGAAGCCCGACATGAAGGTCGAGGCGAAGCTGGAAGCCAAGCCGGTCCACAAGTCGGACAAGCCGGAACCCGGCAAGACCGTCTGATCGATCCGGACTCCCGGGGGCGTCGCGGCGGGTCCGACCGGCGCACCCCGGGCGATCCGCCAGCACAAAGATGCCAGCACACCGTTGCCGGGAGGCCACCCGGACGCCGCGCAAGGATGAGGAATTCGGCATGTCGACAGAGCCCGCGCCTTTGGTGTCGCCATCCCAGGATGTGGAAACCACACCGCAGAGGCCGGCTCGGCCCGAGCCGGCGGAGGCGCTCGCGGTCGGATACCGGCTGTCCGCCCGCCCGGCCTCGCCCGCCACCTTGACCCCGCGGCCGCGTGCGGACTTCGTCGAGACCGACCAGGTCAAGGATTTGACCCGCCGCGGCCTCGGCTTTCTGCGCGCCGGCTATCCCCTGCATTTCCGTGGGCCTGCCGGCACCGGCAAGACCACGCTGGCGCTGCATGTCGCGGCCCAGCTCGGCCGGCCGGTGATCGTGATCACCGGCGACAACGAGCTCGGCACCGCCGATCTCGTCGGCTCGCAGCGCGGCTATCATTACCGCAAGGTCGTCGACCAGTTCATCCACAACGTCACCAAACTGGAAGAGACCGCCAACCAGCGCTGGACCGACCACCGGCTCACCACCGCCTGCCGCGAAGGCTACACGCTGGTCTATGACGAATTCACCCGCTCGCGCCCGGAGACGCACAACGTGCTGCTCGGCGTGTTCGAGGAGAAGATTCTGTTCCTGCCCGCCCAGGCGCGGGAGGAATGCTACATCCGGGTGCATCCCGATTTCCGCGCCATCTTCACCAGCAATCCGCAGGAATATGCCGGCGTCCATGCCAGCCAGGACGCGCTCGCCGACCGGCTGGCGACGATCGACGTGGATTATCCCGATCGCGGCATGGAGCTGGCGGTGGCTTCGGCCCGGACCGGGCTCGGCGAGACGGAAGCCGCGCGGATCATCGATCTGGTGCGCGCGTTCCGCGCCTCCGGCGACTATCAGCAGACCCCGACGATGCGCGCCAGCCTGATGATCGCCCGCGTGGCGGCACAGGAGGGCCTGCGGGTCTCGATCGACGATCCCGGCTTCGTCCAATTGTGCATGGATGCGCTGGAATCGCGCATGTTTTCCGGCGCGCGGCTCGAAGCCGCGACGCGGGAGACGAGCCGCGCCGCGCTGCTCGCGCTGCTCGCCGTCCATTGTCCCTCCGAGGCGCCGATCGTCCGCGTGACGGCGGCCCGCCGGGCGAAGAAGGCAGACGCGTCATGATCGGCGAGCGCAAGAAGGTCCCCAAGAAGGGGATGCGGAACGTGGCGACGGTGCAGACCCGGGCGACCAGTTCCACCCCCGCCAACCGCACCCAGGCGGTGAGCCGCTTCGCGCGGCTCGAGAACGAGCGGATGCGCATCCTGCGCGAGCTCGATGCCTGGAATGCCCGCAAGGCCGAGGCGGAGCGGATGCTCGCCAAGGTGGAGGCCGAACTCGGCGCCTTGCAGACCCTGCTGCTCGGCGCGCCGCCGGTGGCGAGCGGTCCGCTGCGTCCCGCCCCGCGCCTGCGTCCGGCGCAGAAAGTACAGGAGCCGCGTCCCCTCGGGCACGGCGCCCTGCTCGAATATTGAACGTCCCACACGTCTCGAACGCGCCAAAGGGAGTGTCCCATGACCGGGAAAGACCAGGACAAGGATAAGACCAAGGCGACCTCCGGCGAGGGCAACCCGGCCGAGAATCTCGCCGATATCGGCGCCGTGTTCCGCGGCCTCGGCGGCTTCGTCGAGATGCTCGGCGCGCTGGTTGAGAAGGGCGAGCACCTGAACCAGCAGGGCGAGTTCAAGGTCAAGGGGCTCGGCGACCAGGCGCGCGGCGTCTATGGCTTCAGCGTCCGCAGCGGCCTCGGCGGGGTGCCGCAGGTGCGCCGCTTCGGCAATCTCAACCCGACGCCCAAGGGGCCGGTGGTCGAGGACGTGCGCGAACCGCTGGTCGACGTGTTCGACGAGGCGGACGCGGTGATCGTCACGGCCGAGATTCCCGGCGTCGCCGAGGAGGAAATTTCGCTCTCCCTCGAGGGTGCGCATCTCCTTCTCGCCACCACCGGGCGTCACCGCTACGCCAAGGATGTCGCGCTGCCGGACGGCATCGACCCGGCTTCCCTGGAGCGCAGCCATCGAAACGGCATCCTCCAGGTCAAGTTCAAGAAGGTCTGACGGCCATGACCGGCAGGGTGGAGGGGGTCGGCACATTCACCGTGGGGGCGTCCACGGTGCGGATCGTGACCGACTGCGCCGGCGACATCTCGGCCCTCGTCCATGCCGAGGAGCAGGTGGTGCGCAAGCTGGCGGATCGGGACCTGTGGCCCCATCAGACCGTCACTTTGTTCGTCCTCGACAATCTCGCCCCTCTGGTCGGGCAGTTGAAGGAAATGGGCCGGCTGATGGACGAGGCGCTGGCCGGCCTCCCGCAGCGGCCGATGGTGGTGCTCTACGATCCGCGCCACGCCACCGAATGCTTCGTGTTCGTCAACCGCCAGATCATGATGGCGGAGGAATTCTGGGGCGATTCCCTCGCCGCCGAGGGCCTGCTCGCCCACGAGCACGCCCATCCGCTCTCGGAATGCCCCGCGACCCATGCGGCGCGCGGGCTGACGGTCGAGGCTGCGGGGCCGGCCGCCCTCGCGCCGCTCGCCGCACGCCTCGGCGAGACCCTCTCGACCGGCGCCGTGACCGAGCTTCTCGCCAATGCCTTCTGCCTCGCCCATGGCTTCGGCGATGCGCTGAAGCATGTGAACCGCATCTCGCTGCGCCGCGCGGCCCGCAATCTCGCCCAGCGCGCCGAACTCGAGACGCGCGCCGCCGCCGCGGTCGCCGCCGGCACGCTGCCGGCGGACCAGGCGCCGGTCCTGCTGCGGCTCGCCGACGCCCAGATCGGCCTGCCCTTCGCGCTGGAGACGGTGCCGTTCCACGAGGCCGGCCTCACCGCCCACGCCGCCGAACTCGAAGGTCTTCTGGCGGACGATCTCCTTGCGCGGATGGCGCCCGAAATGGTGAGCCTCTATGACGATTTGAAAGCCCCGTTCGCCGCGCTGCGCCCGGACTGGGGCGCCGCGCGCCTCGCGGACTGGGTCGCCGACATCCTGTCCCGCCTCTCCGCCTTCCTCTCGCAGGGTGGCGCGCCACTCACGCTGAGCCTCGTTCCCGCGCGCCTCGCTCATGCCGAAGGGAGCCACCCATGATGCAGACGGACACCCTCGCCCCCGCCGAGACCGTGGCAGAGGGCAAATATCTCTATTGCCTCATCGACGCGCCCGCGCCGGACACCTTCGCATCGCCCGGCATCGGCGGGCGCGGCGACGTGGTCCACACGATCACCGTCGGCCGCCTCGCCGCGGTCGTGAGCGACTCGCCGCGCATCGAATATGAGAACAGCCGCCGCAACATGATGGCGCACACCAAGGTCCTCGAAGAGGTGATGGCGCGCCACACCATGCTGCCGGTGTGTTTCGGCACCGTCGCCACGGGGCCGGATCCGATCTCGGGCAAGATCCTGGAAGGGCGGCGGGACGAACTCGTCGGCCTGCTGGAGCAGATGCGCGGCCGGCTGGAGCTCGGCCTCAAGGCGACATGGCGCGAAGACGTCATCTTCGCCGAGATTCTCCAGGAAAACCCGGCCATCGCGAAGCTGCGCGACAGCCTCGTCGGCCGCTCGCCGGAAAAGAGCCATTTCGAGCGCATCCGCCTCGGCGAAATGATCGGCCAGGCGATGGAGCGCAAGCGCCGCGACGACGAGGAGCGGATCCTCGAGCGCGTCCGCCCCTTCGTCCACAAGACCAAGCTCAACAAGCCGATCGGCGACCGGATGATCCTCAACGCGGCCGTCCTCGTCGAGGCCGCGCGCGAGGCGGGGCTCGACCAGGCGGTGCGCCAGATGGACGCCGAATGGGGGGCGCGGCTGTCCTTCAAATATGTCGGGCCGGTGCCGCCCTACAACTTCGTCACCATCACGATCCATTGGTAGGAGGCGGGAATGAGTCTTGTGACGGACGTCCTGTTCGCCCCCGCGGTGGGACCGCTGAAGGGGGTGCTCTGGCTTGCCCGGCTGATCGCGGAGCAGGCCGAACGCACGCTCTATGACGAGGATGTGCTGCGCGCCGCTTTGCTCGATCTCGAACAGCGCTTCGAGGCGGGCGAGATCAGCGAAGCCGATTACGAGACGGAGGAGGACATCCTTCTCGCGCGTCTGAAGATCGCCCGCGAGCGCATGCGCAGCGGGCTTTGACATCGAAGGGTCCGGCCTGTTCCGGGGGCATCCGGAAGGGCGAGGAGGCAAGCCATGGCGACCACCATCGAATTGATCCGAAACGTGAAAATGCAGTTGCAGGAATTGACCGGCTTCAATGCCGACAGCGTGTCGGACTTCACGGCGACGCAGGACGGCTGGGAAATGACGGTCAATCTGCTGGAGCTGAAGCGCATCCCGGCTTCGACGGACATGCTCGCGGCCTATCGCATCAAGCTGGACAAGGCCGGCAACGTGACCGGCTATCACCGGTCCCGCCGCTATCTGCGCGACCAGGTGATGGAAGAGACGCCCTGATCCCGCCGGTCGCGGGGGGAGAGGCGCGGCGCGCCCGCGGCGGGTGACGGCGCACGTGGGAAACAGGCCGGCGCCCGGAGCGGGTGCCGGCGGGACGACGAAGGCCGGACCGCGCGGGACACGCGCGGCAATGCGGGCGCGGCTGCGTCCCTGGCGTCGATGACGGACAGGGACGGCCGCACGCCGAGGGAAACGGGTCATGAGCGAACAGCGGATGGAGCACTCCCTCCAGGCAGTCGGGCTGGCGGACATTCTCGAGCGCGTGCTCGACAAGGGCATCGTGATCGCCGGCGACATCTCGATCTCGCTGGTGGAGGTGGATCTCCTCAACATCCGCCTGCGCCTGGTCGTGGCGTCGGTCGATCGCGCGATGTCGATGGGGATCAATTGGTGGCAGAGCGACCCCCATCTCAATTCCCACGCCCGGCAGCTGGAGGAGGAAAACCGCCTGCTGCGCGAGCGGCTCGACCGGCTGGAGGCGGCTCTGGCGCCGCCCGAGGGCGGGATGCTGCGTGCCGAGGTGGAGGTGGCCCATGGCGGATGACGCCGCGCCCTTTTCCTTCCGGGTGTGCGAGGCGCCCACCCGCGACGTCGGCCGGGGCCTGATCCGGCTCGATCCCGAGGACATGGCCCGGCTCGGGGTCGAGGTCGGCGACGTCGTCTCGATCGCCGGCCGGCGGTCGACCGTGGCCCGCGTCATGCCGGCGCATATGGGCATGCGCAAGCAGAGCCTCGTCCAGATGGACGGGCTCGCCCGCGTCAATGCGGGGGCGAGCCTCGACGAGCAAGTGGTTCTGAGCCCGGCGGCGGTCGCGCGGGCACGTTCCGTCACCCTCAACCAGGTTGGCGGTCGTGCCCGCGCGCCCGAGCCGCGCATGCTGGCCCGGCTGCTCGACGGCATTCCCTTGCTGGCGGGCGACCGGGTGCGCGCGGCGCTGGTCGGCGCGCAGACCCGCGAATTCACCGTGGAGAGCACCGATCCGCTCGGCCCGGTGATGATCGGGCCGGAGACCAAGCTGCGCTGCCTCGACGGCACCGCCGAGAGCAATGCCGTCACCTATGAGGATGTCGGCGGCCTGCGCAACGAGGTGCGGCGCATCCGCGAGATGATCGAGCTGCCGCTGAAGCACCCGGAAGTGTTCCAGCATCTCGGCATCGATTCGCCCAAGGGCGTCCTGCTGTACGGCCCGCCGGGCACCGGCAAGACCCTGATCGCCCGCGCCGTGGCGCGCGAGGCCAATGTCCATTTCATCCATCTCAACGGCCCGGAAATCATCGACAAGATGTACGGGGCGAGCGAGGCGCAGCTGCGCCGCATCTTCGACGATGCGGAGAAGAACGCGCCGTCCATCATCTTCATCGACGAACTCGACGCGATCGCGCCGAAACGCGAGGAGATGAGCGGCGATCGTCAGGTGGAACGGCGGGTGGTCGCCCAATTGCTCGGCCTGATGGACGGTCTCCAGGCGCGCGGCCAGGTGATCGTCATCGCGGCGACCAACATCCCCAATGCGATCGATCCCGCTTTGCGGCGCCCCGGGCGGTTCGATCGCGAGATCCAGGTCGGCGTGCCGGACGAGAAGGGCCGGCGCGAGATCCTGGAAATCCACACCCGCGGCATGCCGCTCGCGGCCGATGTCGATCTCGGGCGGATCGCGTTTCTCACCCCGGGCTTCGTCGGCGCCGATCTCGCCGCTTTGAGCCGCGAGGCGGCGATGAGCGCGCTGCGGCGGCTCATCCCGGACATCAGCTTCGAGGACGCCCGCGTCTCCGACGAGATGCTGGCCGCTCTGCTCGTCACCCCCGCCGATTTCACCGCCGCGCAGGCCGGCACCCAGCCGAGCGCCTTGCGTGAGATCGTCACCCAGGCCTCGCACAAGCGCTGGACCGATGTCGGCGGGCTCGACGACATCAAGCGCCTTCTCGTCGAGGCGGTGGAATGGCCGACGCGCCATGCCGACCTCTATGCGCAGGCCGGCATCCAGCCGCCCAAGGGGATCTTGTTCTACGGCGCCCCCGGCACCGGCAAGACCCTGCTCGCCAAAGCGCTCGCGGGGGAGAGCGGGGCGAATTTCATCGCGGTGAAGGGGCCGCAACTGCTCTCGATGTGGGCGGGCGAATCCGAGCGCGGCGTGCGCGAGGTGTTCCGCAAGGCGCGCCAGACCGCGCCCTGCATCGTCTTCTTCGACGAGATCGACACGCTGACGCCGAACCGCGGCGGGCTCGGCAATGCGATGACCGACCGGGTGGTCGCCCAGCTCCTCACCGAGATCGACGGCATCGAGGATCTGCGCGGCGTCACCGTGGTCGCGGCCACCAACCGGCTCGACCAGATCGACGCCGCTTTGCTCCGGCCGGGGCGGTTCGACTTCCTGGTCGAGTTCCGCGCCCCCGACGGCGCGACGCGCCGCGCCATTCTCGACGTCCATGCCGGCCGGATGCCGCTCGACCCCTCGGTCGATCTGGCGGCGCTGGCGGTGGACGCGGAGGGCATGGTGGGCGCCGATCTGGAAGCGCTGTGCCGCCATGCCGGGATCGCGGCGATCCGCGACGTGGTGGCCGGAGACAGCGCCGTGCTGCGGGTGGAGACCCGCCATTTTGCCGAGGGCTTGCGGGTGGTCAGGCGGGGGAGCGAGACATGAGCGGCCTTCTGGTCTTCGCCATCGTGCCGGCCGATCGGATCGAGCCGGGCCTTCTCGCGCCGGCGGAGGGCCTGCCGCCCGGGCTCGAGACCGTCGTGGCGGCCGGGTTCGCCGCGATCGTCGGGACGGCGCCGGAAGGCGGGCTGAAGGGCCGCGACCGCGGCAGCCTCCTGCCGTGGCTGCTGGCCAGCCAGAAGGTGATCGAGCGGCTGATGGCGCGCGGCCCGGTCCTGCCGGCCGCGCTCGGCAGCGTGCTGGAGGACGAGAGCCGCGTGCGGCACATGCTGGTCTGCGGCCAAGCGGCGCTGGCGGCCGCGTTCGAGACCCTGAACGGCTGCTGGCAGACGGACCTGTCGGTGCGCTGGGATCTGAGCCGCACCGTGGCGCACCTCATGACCGAGCTGCCGCCCGGCCTGCGCGCCGCCGCCGAGACCGGCGACGAAACCGCGCGGCGGTCCCTGGGGGCGGCCCTCGCCGGTCTGGTGGCCGGCGAGCGGCGGCGGATCCAGAGCCGCATCGGCGCCGTGTTGGGCGCCGTCGCACGCGACCTCATCGTCTCGGATCCGGTCGAGCCGGAGGGGGTGGTCGGCGTCGCGCTTCTGGTGGATGCGCCCGCTTCGGCGCAGGTGGACGCCGCGCTCGATCGCCTCGACGGCGAATTCGAGGGGCGGCTCACTTTCCGCCTGGTCGGCCCGCTCGCGCCTTACAGCTTCGCCACGGTTCAGATTCACCTTGGCCCCGCGGCGGGCCTGGCCGGCGCCCATGCCGAACTCGGGCTCGAGGCGGGGGCACCGCTGGAGGCGGTGAAGGCCGCCTATCACCGCCTCATCGTCGGTCTTCATCCCGATCTGGTGCCGCACGGATCGCCCGGCGACGATGCGGACGACGCGGCGTCCGGCAAAGGCGGGCGGGCGGCCCGCTTCGCCGCCGTCACGGCGGCCTATCGCACGCTCCAGGCGGAACACGCGCCGGTGTCGCTCCGGCGGCAGGACGGCCTTTCTCCGGGATGAGGCCGTGCGGCCGGGAGGACCACGCGTCTGGGCATGAAGGCGGGCTGCGAGATCGCGCATCCGCGGGGGGAGAGGGCAGGGGGACGGGAGCGTGCCCCGGCCCCAAAGCCGGAGACGGCCTGCGGGGAAAGCCTGCGCCCGCTGGCGGAGCGGAGACGGGCCAATGAGAAACGACCTTCGCGCGGCGGAGGGGAGGCGCCCATGTTGTACGTTTATGCGATCACCGCCGACCATCCCGGCCCGCATGATGCCGGGAGCCTCCCGGGCGAGGGCATCGTCCCCGGCGCGCCGGTGCGGCTTCTGCCGTTCGGCGATCTCGCCGCCGCCGTGAGCCCGGTTTCCGCGGTCGATTTCGGCCCCGAGGCGCTTCCCGCCCGGCTGCAGGATGTCGACTGGACCGGGCAGCGCGTGCTGGCCCATCAGCGCGTCGTCGATTCCCTCGTCGATGTCGCGACCGTCCTGCCGATGAAGTTCTGCACCCTGTTCTCCGGCGCGGCGGCGCTGCGGGCGGCGCTGGCGGACAATCGCGCCGCGCTCGAGGCCACCGTCGTTCGGCTGCGCGGCGCCCGGGAATGGGGGGTCAAGCTGTTCTGGGAGGCGCCGCCCGCCGAGCCCGCCCCCGTCGAGCGGGGACCGGGGGCCGGGGCGGCCTTCTTCCAGCGCAAGCGGGATGCCCAGCGGCTGCGCGCCGAGGCGGAAGCGGCACTGGCGCACGGTGTCGCCGAGAGCCACCGCCGGCTCGCGGCGCGGGCGCGCGCGGCGGTCGCCAATCCGGTTCAGCCCGCCGCGGTGCATCGGCGCCGCGGCGAGATGGCGCTCAACGGCGCCTATCTGGTGCCGCGCGCCGACGAGGCGGCGTGGCGGGAGAGCCTTGCCGAACTGGAGCGGACCTATGCCGGCGCCGGCATCCGCTACGAGCTGACCGGCCCCTGGGGGCCTTACAATTTCACGGGAGGTGGCCTTGCCGGATCCTGAACCGATCATCCCGCGCACCAGCGGCGACGTCGCCCTGGCGGATCTGCTGGATCGCGCGCTGCACAAGGGGCTCGTTCTCTGGGGCGAAGCGACGATTTCGGTCGCCGGGGTCGACCTCGTCTATCTCGGCCTCAAGGTCCTTCTCGCCTCGACCGACACCGCCAATCGGATGCGCGACGCGGCCGCCGCGTCCGCCGCCGGCTCACACCTTCCGGGAGGCTAGGGCGCCATGCTGTATCTCTACGCCGTTCTGGAGGCGCCCCCGCCCGCCCGCAGCCTGCCGCCCGGCATCGGTGGCGGCGCGCCGCACTTCATCGAGGCCTTCGAACTGGTCTGCGCCGCCAGCGAAACGCCCAACCGCAGCGTGGCCCCGGAGCCCGCCGAAGTCTGGCGGCACCAGCAGGTGGTGGAGGCGCTGATCGACCGCGCCCCCGCTCTGCCTCTGCGCTTCGGCACGCTGGTCGAGGATGCGTCCGCCTGCCGCCGGCTTCTGACGCGCCACCGCGACGCGCTCGGCGCGCAGCTCGGCCGCGTGCGCCATTGCGTCGAATTCGCCCTGCGGGTCTCCGGCCTGCCCGAAGAGGTGGCGCCGGACCCGGGCATCGGCGGCGGCCCGGGCACCAGCTATCTGCGCACCCTCGCCCGGCGCGAGGCGGGCTGGCCGCCCTCCACCGCCGTCTTCCCGCATGACGGCCTCGCGGCCCACGCCGCGGAGCGCCTGCTCTGGGCGCGCTCGACCTCCCAGCCGGACCTGCGCGCCTCGTTCCTGGTGCGCAAGCCGAACGTCGCGGCCTTTCTGGCGGACGTTTCCGCTTTGCAGCGGGTGCGGCCCGATCTCGGCATCACCTGCACCGGCCCGTGGCCGCCTTATTCCTTCTCGGATCCGGATCTCTCGGGGGTGAGCCCATGACCGGCTTCGCGGGCGGCCCCGCCGTCACCGAAACCCTCGAATCGGTGCTGCAGGGCCGGGTCGACATCGACCCCGAGCGGGTCGAGCAGGGCCTCGTCAAACTGGTGTTGATGGTGGTCGAGACGCTGCGCCAGGTGATCGAGCGCCAGGCCATCCGCCGGGTCGAGGCCGGCGCGCTCACCGACGAGGAGATCGAGCGGCTGGGCCTCACTTTGCTGCGCCTCGAGGAAAAGATGGCGGAGCTGCGCGTGCAGTTCAATCTGTCCGAGGCCGATCTCTCGCTGAAGCTGCGATTGCCGCTCGGCGAGCTGTAAGCGCCGGGGCCCCGGCGCCTCTTCGCCACAGGCACGACGCGCCGGCCTTACATCGCCGGCATGGTCTCGAATTTGGGCAAAGTCGGATCCAGCGTGTCCCAGGCCTGGCCGCTCCGGGTCCACACCACCAGTTGCGGCACGAAGCGGGCGGGATCGTCGAGGCTGGCCGCGCGCACGAAGACGAGGTCCGGCATCGCCGCATTGGTGGAATAGACCGGCGTGCCGCAGGTCGGGCAGAAGGCCCGGGTGACCATGTTGCCGCTTGCGGCGGGCTTGTCCCAATGGGTCGCGGGGCCGCTCAGCCGGGCGGCCGCGCGGGGAAATGCGAGGTGGGAGGCATGGCCCGTCCCGCTGTCATACTGACAGTCGCGGCACTGACAATGCCCCGCCATGATGGGATCTGCGGCGATCTCGTAGCGGATCGCGCCGCACGCGCAGCCGCCAGTATAGGCCTTGGTCGTCATGTCGTTCCCTCTCCCCTCCTGAGTGCCCGGTCCGATCCGATGGCCACCGGATCGGCGCGTGCGCCGGCCGCGAACGTCTCCAAAGCGTCCAGCGTGTTGTTCCACCCGGCATCCATGTCGACCGCCTGGGCCGTGCCGAGCTTGCGATGGGTGATCGCGATCTCGACGCCGCCGGGGGCGTCCGCGAACGCGACCGTCACGACCGAGGCGGGGCCTGTGGGATCCGCCTCCCAAGTGAAGACGAGCCGGTCGGGCGGCGCGATCTCCAGATAGGTCCCGCGCACCGCGACGCGGCTGCCGTCGCCGCGTCGGAAACGCGCCTGCCAAGCGCCCCCGACACGGCAGTCCAGGGTGCACGCCTCGACGCTCCAGCCCTTCGGGCCGAACCATTGGGCGAACAGCGCCCGATCGGTCCAGGCGGAGAACAGGAAGGCGCGGGTGCCGCGCAGGGTGCGGCGCACCGTGACCGTCTTCTCCGCCGCCGGGCTCACCGTTTGCGCCGCCGGGCGGGCCGGGCCGCCTCCGGCGCGGCGGCCAGCGCGTCG
This sequence comes from Aquabacter spiritensis, assembly GCF_004346185.1. Lineage (GTDB taxonomy): Bacteria > Pseudomonadota > Alphaproteobacteria > Rhizobiales > Xanthobacteraceae > Aquabacter > Aquabacter spiritensis. Next base: position 130,866 of record NZ_SMAI01000014.1, read on the forward strand.
AGCTTTTCGAGGCTCTGGTCCCAGAATTCCGCCGTGCGAGCGATCCAGCTCTGCGCCGCGTCGAGCGGGGCGCGGACCAGCCGGCAATGGCGGCGCTGGGCCTCCTTGCGCACTTCGATCAACGCCGCGCGTTCGAGCACCCGCAGATGCTTGGACACGGTCGGCGCCGTCAGGCGGATCGGCGCGGCCAATTCGCCGACCGTCGCCTCGCCCTCGGCCAGGCGGGCGAGAATTGCCCGCCGCGTCGGGTCCGCCAAGGCGGCGAAGGTGGCGTCGAGGCCGGGCATGTCAGCTTGTGTCGTCATCGCGACATTAGACAAGTAGCAAAATAGGGTGTCAAGCGCGGTTCGCTCTCCCGCATGCCCGCTCTGCCGATCAAACGGTGCGCGGGCCCGCGGCGCCGGGATCGGGCCGCTTCTTCCGCCCATCGCGCGGTCCGGCCGTCGAACCGCCTCGGGACCGGCGTTGCGGAAATGCAACAGGCCGAAATTGTGCGGAGGGCATTTCGCAAACCGGATGTCGCTTGCGCAATCGGAGTATCTCGACCGGGCGATGCCTTCCTACGGTCAATCCGAACGTTTCGCAGCCCGTCGGCGCGATTCGGCGGTTGCAGGGGGAGCGCAGCGGGGCGGATGCGAAACGCGTGCGGCATCGTCGGAGGGTGGGAGCAGGGAGCCGGGGCCGGCATGCCCGAGGCGTCCGTGCGCCCGTCCTTTGCCGTTCCGCGCGCGGTCGGATCCGCCCCCGTGCGGCGGCGCGGTGCGGGTCGGCGGACACCTTCGCAGGCCGACAGCCGAGCGCGCGCCCGCAGCGCCCGTCCAGTCGCCGATGTGCGGCATCACGTCTTTGAAATCATGAGATTTTCGCTGTCCGAGCTCGGTCGCGTGTCTGTGCCGACCTTATGCGTGGCAGCACTTGGATCAGTTTGGGTCTGCAACTTCAGGTAGCGCCCTCGAGGCGCGAGAATTCGTTCGGCACGCAGCCGCTGGGATGTGGGGGACAACATGTCGAATCGTGAAGCGCCGCGCCGGACCGATGTCGCTCGGTCCATGGAAGCCGGTCGGCCGAGCCTCACGGCGCGGCGCCTTCTGCGCCGCCGCCTCCTGCTGACTTCGGCCCTGGTCTCGACGCTCGGCCTGGCTTCGCCGGCGTTTTCCCAGGCGCTCGACCCCAACGGCGTCGCCGGGCAGGACGGTTTCGCGCTTCTGAGCACGGGGGCGGGCGGCGGCGGTGGCGGCGGCGGTGTCGGCCTGATCGGCGCCGCATCTGGAACTGGGAGCACCATCGAAGGCGGCGCCGGCGGTGCCGGCGGCATTGCGGGCAGGCTATTGCCGCCGGCACCCACCGGCGGCAACGCCGGGCAAAATGGCACCGTCAATGGCAACCCCGGGGCCGGCACTGGCGGTTCGGGCGGCGCGATCGCGGCGACTACGTTCGGCGCGGGAGGGGCCGGCGGCGGCGGTGCGGCCGGGGGGGCGGCGGCGGGTGGGTCCGGCGATATCAGTGGCGGTGGCGGCGGCGGCGGCGGCGCGGCCATCATCCTGAACACTGCGGGCACCTACAGCTACAACGATCAGGTGACCGGCGGCGCCGGCGGCGCCGGCGGCGACGTGACCGCGGCGTTCAGCGGTAACGTCCTATCAGGCAATGGCGGGAATGGCGGCGCCGGGCTCCTGATTCACCTGGGGGCGACGGACGTCACCAGCGCCTTCACCATCGTCGGCGGCGCGGGCGGCAACGCGGGAAATATCACGTCTGGTACCGGAACGCAGGGGACCGGCGGCGTCGGCGGCGCCGGCGTCGTTTTGAGCGCTGACGGCAGCAGCTTCGGGAATCTTGCGTCCGGCACCGTGACCGGTGGCGTCGGCGGCTCGGTCGTCGACGCCGTCTTGAGAAACGGCTTCGCGGGAGCAGGCGGCGCGGGCGTCCTGTTGAGCGGAAACACCTCGACCGTGACCAATTCCGGGACCCTCCGAGGTGGTGAAGGTGGGTACAGGTATGACGCTGGGCGGGGCGCGAGCGGGGCCGGGCTTCTCATATCCGGCAGCAACAATACCATCACCAACGAGTCGGGCGGCTTTATCTACGGCGCGGACACCACAATTGGCGCCGGCGGCATCGGCGTCATCATCACCGGAAGCGGCAACACGCTGATCAGTGCCGGAACCATCACGAGTGGGAGCAATTCAAACGGCGAAGGCGAGTCCGGCATTCGCGTCGACGGCAACAACAACACAGTCATCATAAGCGGCCTCGTCTCGTCGATCGCGGACACACTTGATGCGATCCGCTTTATCGGAACGGGAAATACGCTCGAAATCCGATCCGGCTGGGCTTTGGGCGACAACAATACAGGGGTTGCGTCGGGCAATGGGGGGACGTTCGCCCTCGGCGGGACGGTTGATGCCACCATCAACATGCAGACGATCGTTGGTGGCCAATATGTAGCGCAGCAGTTCAATAATTTCTCGACGTTCGAGAAAGTCGGAACCTCGACATGGACGCTGATATCGTCGAGCGGCGGGAGTGGCAGTTCCGACTGGACGGTGAAGGCGGGCACGCTGTTCCTGGATGGGTCGCAGTTCGCCGAGAACTACGGAAGTATCGTCGTCGAATCCGGCGCCGTATTGCGGGCAAACGGCGCTGCGGTCATCCACGGCAATGTTACGCTGAACGGCACCGCTGATTTCGAGGCGAAAGCCGGGCCGGGAAACTATCCGACCAATCCTGGCGTGAGGGTTTCCAGTTTGACGCTGGCGCCGACATCGACGCTTACCATCACGCTCGGCGACAATCCGCTGGCTCCGGCCATTGAAGTTCTCAACCTCGCCACGTTCAATGGGGCGGAGGTCAATATCGTCAATGACGGCAATCTCGCGGCGGGCACGACTTACACACTGCTCTCCCTGGCGGGCGGAAATTCGGGCACCCTCACGCTCGGCGACATGCCGGCCGGGTTCAGCGGAACGATCTACATCGCCAACGGCTCCGGCATGTATGCGTCGTCCGTCTTCTATTTTCTGGACGTGGTGGCTGCGTCCGCGGGCCTCTACTGGAACGGCGGCGTCACGACCTCCGGCGGGTCGAGCGTCGTCGGCGGCGACGGCACCTGGAGCGCCGGCAACACCAATTGGACGAATTCCGCCGGCGCGACCGCCGTGGCGTGGGACGGTTCGACAGCCATCTTCGCGGGCACCTCCTCGTCCAACAACGTGACCGTCGTGGGCGCGCCGGGCGTGATTTCCGTCGAAGGCATGCAGTTCGACGTCGACGGCTACAACATTTCCGGCGACAGCATCACCTTGGCGGCGACCTCCGGCCAGACCGGCATCGATGTCGCCACGTCCGTCACCGCCACCATCGGCTCGGTCCTCGTCGGCACCACGGGCCTGGAAAAGACCGGCGACGGCGTGCTGATCCTGTCCGGCGCGAACACCTATGCCGGCGGCACCACCATTACCGGCGGCACGCTGCAGATCGGTGCCGGGGGCGCGACCGGGTCCGTCGACGGCGACATCGCCAACGATGCGGCGCTCGTGGTGAACCGGACCGGCGCTCTGACGCTCTCCGGCATCATTTCAGGCTCGGGCACGCTGGAGAAGCTGGGCACGGGCACGCTGACGCTCACCGGCGCCAACACCTATACGGGCACGACGACGGTTTCTGCCGGAACGCTGCGCATCGGCGACGGCACGGCGGCGGCGGGAGAGATCGCCGGCAACATCACCAATAATGCGGCGCTCGTCTTCGACCGGCCCGGCGCCCTGACCTATACCGGGAATATCTCCGGCAGCGGGACGCTGACGAAGCAGGGCGGGGGAACGCTGACGCTGAGCGGCGCGCTGTCCTATACCGGCGCCACCACCATCGCCTCCGGCAACACTCTGGAATTGACCAGCATCGGCACGTACACGCTGGCGGGTGCCGTCTCCAATGATGGTTCCCTGGTGGTCAACAATGTGGCCGGCGCCCGCGTCTATATCTCGGACGTCATTTCGGGCAACGGGACGCTGACGAAGTCGGGGGGGGCGGGCGGCCTGGTCGCCGGTTTGGTGCTCACGGGCAACAACACGTTCAGCGGTGGCACGACCATCAATGCCAATGGCATCGATGTCGGCAACAACACGACGACCGGCGATATCGGCGATGTGACCTTCACCGCCGCCAACACGTTTCTCGCCTTCTACCGCTCCAATGACTACACCTATGACAGTGTCGTGTCGGGCGCGGGCTCGGTGGTGAAGGGCGGTGCGGGCACCACGACATTCACGGGAGAGAACACCTATACCGGCGGCACGCGCGTGGCCTTGGGCACCCTGATAGTGGGTGACGGCGCGACGAATGGCTGGATCGCTGGCGACGTCCAGATCTTGTCGGGCGCCACCCTCGTGTTCGACCGCTCGGACGCCAAGACCTTCAGCGGTATTATCTTCGATGCGGGATCCCTGGAGAAGCAGGGCACGGGCACGCTGACGCTCACCGGCGCCAACACCTATACCGGCACGACGACCGTTTCTGCCGGAACGCTGGAATTCAGCAACGCGGCCGGGCTCGGCAGCACCGCCTTCGGCACCACGGTGGCGTCGGGGGCGACGCTTCGGACCACCCTTGTGGATCCCAGCGCGACGATCGCTGAAAACTTCACGTTGTCGGGTTCGGGCGCGACGGGAGAACGCGGCGCGCTGGTCAATACCGGGCGGATCATCCTGTCGGGCGGCATCCAGCTTGACGCGGATGCCACCATCTCCAGCGATTATCTGCTCGGCCGGCGGCTGACGCTTTCGGGCATCATGACCGGCAACGGGACGCTGACGCTGGATGGCGGCGGCATCATGTCGGGGCCGATCCTCACCACCACCGGCGGTCTCACCAAGACCGGCGACGGCACCTGGAGCCTCCAGGCCTCCAATGGCTATATCGGCGTGACCACGGTCTCCGACGGCGCGCTTTCGGTCGAAAACAATGGGGCGCTGGGGGGCACCACCAGCGGAACCGTCGTCGAGTCCGGCGGCACCCTGATGCTGTTCAACAGCCGGGCGATCACGGGCGAAGCCCTGACCCTGGCCGGCGAGGGCTATGAGATCGGTTACGGCGCGCTCACCGCCTCGGGGGTCAACAGCACGAGCAGCTGGGCGGGGGCGATTACGCTGTCGGCTGATGCCAGCATCGTCGCGGGCAGCCAGTTCGACAGCGGCGTGACCCTGGACCTGACCGGCGGCATCATCACCGCCGGCTTCACGGCGCGGCTCGGCGGGTCGAACACCGGGACGGTCTCGAGCGACATTTCCGGCACCGGCGGCGTCACGAAATTCGGCGAGGGCACCTGGATTCTGTCCGTCGCCAACACCTATTCCGGCGCGACGACGGTGTCGGGCGGCACCCTGCGGGTGACGGACAATGCCGGCCTCGGCACGATTGCCGGGGGGGTCACGGTCGCGTCGGGCGCGACGCTCGATCTGCGCAACGCGGTCACCAACGTGGTGATCGGGGCCGAGACGCTCGCTCTGAGCGGCACGGGCGTGTCCGGCGGCGGCGCGCTGCAGAGCACGGGTGGCTTCAACAGCTGGGCAGGGGCGATCACCCTCGACGCCGACAGCCTGATCGTCGTCACGGACAACCAGCTGACTTTGTCGGGCGGGATCACCGCGGTCGACAAGAATCTGACCCTCGGCGGCGCGGCGAACGGCAGCGTGTCGAGCAGCATCGCGACGGGCGCGGGAACGCTGACCAAGACCGGCTCGGGCAGCTGGGATCTGACCGCGGCCAACAGCTATGCCGGACTGACCACGGTGTCCGCCGGCCAGTTGCGCATCGCCAACGCCACCGCCCTCGGCACGACGGCGAGCGGCACCGTCGTCGCCTCGGGCGCCACCCTCGCCTTGGGCGGCAGCATCGCCGTGGGCAGCGAGGACCTGACGCTTTCCGGGACCGGCATCGTCGATGGCGGCGGCGCCTCCCAGGGCGCCCTGGTCAGCTATGGCGGGACCAACAGCTTTGCCGGCGCCATCACCCTGGCGGCGGACAGCACGATCAACACCCACACCTATTCTGCGCTCGGCTCCCTGACCCTGTCGGGCGGCATCACGGGCGCGGGCACGAAACTGACGCTGGGCGGCCTCGGCGCGGGCACGGTGTCCGGCGTGATCGCGATCGGCGCGGGCACGGTGACCAAGGTGGACGCGGGGAGCTGGACCCTGTCCGGCGCAAACACCTATACCGGCGCGACCCTTGTTTCGGCGGGCACCCTCACCGTCGCGCATGCGACGGGTCTGGGCACCGCTGCCGGCGGGACGACGGTCGCGGCGGGCGCCTCGCTCGTGCTGTCGGGCGGCGTGGCCATCGGCGCGGAGGCCTTGAGCCTGTCCGGTTCCGGTCTTGCCGGGGAGGGCGTGCTCGTCAGCGCCGCGGGAGCGAACAGCTTCGCCGGCGCGATCACGCTCGCGGCGGACAGCGTGATCGGATCCGTCAGCGCCCTCACGCTGTCCGGCGTGATCTCCGGTGGCAGTGCGCTCGAAAAGATCGGCGCGGAGACCCTGACGCTGACAGGCGCGAACACCTATACGGGCGGGACGACGGTGTCGGGCGGCACGCTGTCGATCGGCGCGGGCGGGGCGATCGGCTCGATCACGGGCGATGTCGTGCTGAGCACCGGCACGCTCGCGTTCAACCGCTCCGACGACATTTCGTTTGCCGACGTCGTGTCCGGCACCGGCGCGCTGAACAAACTCGGCGCCGGCAAGCTGACGCTCACGAACGACAACACCTTCGACGGCACGACGACGGTGTCCGGCGGCACGCTGGAGCTTTCGGGCGGGAGCCTGGCCGGTGGTGTGTCGGTCGAAACGGGCGCCACCTTGAAGGGCGGTGCGAGCGCGGGGACCGTCTCGGGCGACGTGGCCATCGCGGCCGGCGCCACCCTCGTCGGCGTGTCCGGCGCCACCTCGCTGTCGATCGGCGGCAATCTGACCTTCGCGGACCCGACCTCGATCTTCGCCGTGACGCTCGGATCGCCCTCGCCGACGACGCCGGCGATCAACGTGGGCGGCGACCTCGTGCTGACCGGCGTCCTGAACCTGACCACGGGCGTCGGCTTCGCCAGCGGCACCTATCGCCTGATCGATTATGCCGGGACCCTGTCAGGGGCCGGTCTGGAGATCGGGACGGCGCCGGAGCATTCGCTCATTGTGGTGAGCACGGCCACCGCCAACCAGGTCAACCTGATGGTGGCGGCGGGGCAGTGGTGGAACGGCTCCAACACCACGGGCGGATCCAGCGTCGCCGGCGGGACCGGAACCTGGAACGTCCAGGCGGGAACCACCAACTGGACCTCCTCCGACGGCAGCGCGGCAGATGCCTGGGGGCAAGGCGGGCTTGCGATTTTCGCGGGAACGGCAGGCACCGTGACGGTCGGCGGCACGACGAATCCGCAGGTCGCCGGCCTGGAGTTCGTCACGTCCGGCTATGTGCTGGAGAGCGCGGTGCCGGCCCGGACGATCCAGCTCGTGCCGGTTGCCGACGGCTATGTTCCCGAGATCGCCGTGGGTGCGGGCGAGGCGACGATTTCCGTCGCGCTCGGCGGGGGCTTCGGCTTCGAGAAGACGGGCGAGGGAACGCTCATCCTGACGCGGTCCAACTCGATCGAGGGGGAGGCGACGGTATCCGCCGGCACGCTCCAGTTCAGCGGCGATGCGAGTGTCGCCGGCTCTATCCTCGTCAAGTCCGGCGCCTCCTTCGTGGCCGAGTCCGGGGCGACCGGCGGGTCGGTGTTGGGCATGACGCTGGAAAGCGGCGCGACGCTGCAGATGGAAGCGGACGGCGTCAGCAGCCTGACCGTCGGCAGCCTGCTCATGCAGGGGGCTACGGTCATCAATCTCGGCCTGGGGGCGCCATCGACCACGGCGGCGCTGTCGACCGGCAATGGCGACCTGGTCTTGAGCGGGACCCTGAACCTCATCCAGCGCGACGGCTATGCCTCGGGCACCTATCGCCTGTTCGATTTTGGCGGCCAGATCACCAATACCGGCCTGGTGCTGGGCTCGACCGAGCCCTATTCGCTGAACGTGCTCGATTACTCCACCTCCGGTCAGGTGAACCTGCTGGTCGCCGCCGCGCAATGGTGGAACGGCTCGACCATTGTTCCGGGAACCAGCGTGCAGGGCGGCGACGGCACCTGGACCGTGGCATCCGACACGAACTGGACCAACGCGACCGGCACCACGGCCAAGGCCTGGACGCAGGGCAGCATCGCCATCTTCGCCGGGACGGCCGGAACCGTTACACTCAGCGGGGCGACCGATCCGGAAGTGGCGGGGATGCATTTCCTCACCTCCGGCTACACCCTCACCGGCGGTGAAATCTCCCTCGTGAGCTTCAACGGGCAGACGCCCGTCATTACGGTCGGCGACGCAACGCCCGCCACCGCCGGCGTCACCGGCACCATCGCCTCCGCCCTCGGCGGCACGGCCGGTCTGGAGAAGGCCGGCGCGGGCACGCTGACGCTCACCGGCAACAATGCCATCACCGGGACCACGGTGGTCTCCGCCGGTTCGCTCGTTTTCGCCGGCGGCACCTCGACGGCGGGCGGCTTCACGATCGGGCGCGATGTCGCGACCTCCGGCGCCGCGACGCTGACCGGCGCCGCGACGAGCCTCGATCTGGGCACCTCGAATCTGATGATCGTGGCCGATAAGGGGACAGGAGAGTTCACCATCGCGGCCGGCGCGGTCCTGACCTCCGGCGAGGGCTATGTCGGCTACGATACCGGAGCGGTTGGCCACGCCACCGTCACAGGCATCGACTCGCGTTGGGACGTCACGAACAGTCTCTATGTCGGCTATTACGGCACCGGCACCATGGAAATATCCGGCGGCGCCTCGGTGACCGCGGCCTATGCGGTCATCGGCTATTATGATGATAATTCCGGTGCGACCGGCACGCTGACGATCACGGGACCGGGCTCATCCCTGGACCTTGGAACCGGTGAGTTCGATGTCGGCTATTACAATGGCGGCTCGGTCACCGTTTCCAACGGTGCAACGCTCACGACCGGCGTCGCCTATATCGGCGTCTATAGCGGATCCGTCGGCACCTACAATTCCTCGGTGACGGTGACAGGGGAAGGTTCGACCTGGAACCTGAATGGTCAGGATCTGTACCTTGGCTATTATGAGGACAATACGTCGGGCACGCTCGTCGTTTCCGACGGGGGCAAGGTCGAGAGCGGCGCCGTTTGGCTCGGATACTATGATATCAGCCGCGGTTCCGTCACGGTCACCGGCGCGGAGTCGATGCTCGATTCCGGAAGCAACGACTTCTATGCCGGCTATTATGGCGACGGCACCATCACCGTCGCGGCCGGCGGCACGATCCTCAGCGGCGACCTCTATCTCGGCAACAATACCGGGCGCAGTGGCACCCTGACGGTGACCGGCGCCGGATCGAGCTTCGATGCCGGAACGCATACCGTCTATCTGGGCCAGTACAGCAGCAATGGCAGCATCACCCTGGGGACCGGCGGGGCGTTGGTCGCCGGGCGGATCGAGAAGGACGCATCCGCCAGCACGGGTGTGATCAATTTGGATGGCGGCATCCTGCGTGCCGGCGCCACCCAATCGGACTTCCTGTCCGGCTTTGCGGCAGGGGACATCACGCTCGCGGCCGGCGGCGGCAAGATCGACACGAACGGCTTCGACATCGGCGTGTCGAGCATTCTCGGCGGCAACGGCACGCTGGAGAAGACAGGCGCGGGCACGCTGACCTTGTCGGCCGCCAACACCTATTCGGGCGACACCACGGTCACGGCGGGCACGCTGCGGATCGCCGATGCGGGCGCGCTGGGCACCAGTGCGGCTGGGACGACGGTGGCGTCCGGGGCGACCTTGGAGATCTTCGGCTCGGGACCGCTGGCCCTGGGCGCGGAGGCGCTGACGCTGAGCGGCACCGGGGTGAACGG
>NZ_SMAI01000015.1 GCF_004346185.1 Aquabacter spiritensis
AAATCTATGATTCAAGGGAAACCGGACCATGCGCAAGAGTCCAGAAAGACTCAGCTTTCTCCGCCGACCAGACTCCACTTCAAGGGAAAGCGACAATCGCCGACAGCGGGCAAAACGGCCTGGGAAAACGCCGCCTGACAGGTCTTCGCAGACAACCCCTCGCGGGGGAGATCGGCAATGATCGTCGCGCTCCTCAATCAGAAAGGCGGGGTCGGCAAGACGACGCTGGCGTTGCATCTCGCCGGGCAATGGGCTCGGCAGGGACAGCGGATCACGCTGATCGACGCCGATCCGCAGGGCTCCAGCCTCGACTGGTCGCAGCAACGCAGCCGCGAGGCATTGCCACGGCTGTTCGGTGTCGTCGGGCTTGCCCGCGATACGCTGCACCGGGAGGCGCCCGAGCTTGCGCGTGACGCCGATCACATCGTCATCGATGGTCCGCCCCGCGTCGCAGGGCTGATGCGCTCGGCGCTGCTCGCCGCCGATCTGGTGCTGATCCCGGTTCAGCCTTCGCCATTCGACGGTTGGGCCTCGGCCGAGATGCTGGCGCTGATCCGCGAGGCGCGGATCTACCGCCCGGAGATGGTGGTCCGGTTCGTCCTGAACCGCTGCGGCGCGCGCACCGTTCTCGCCCGCGAGACCGCGCGGACGCTGGCCGATCACGATCCGCCAGTGCTCGCCAGCACCATCGGTCAGCGCATCGCCTTTGCGGCGGCGGCACAGTCGGGCCGTCTCGTCTTCGAGCGCGACGATGCTGGGCCGGCCACGCGCGAGATCGCCGCGCTCTGCGCCGAGATCAATGGTCTCGACCTCGGGAGGCTCGCGCCATGAGCGAGCGCCCGATCCGCCGCGACTTCGCCTCTCGGCCTGCTGATCCCGAGCACTGGATCAAGGCAGCAGATGTCGCGCCAGAGCACCGCCCCGGCGCCGCGTTCACTGCGCGGCTCACCATTGATGTGACGCCCGAACTGCGCGGTCGGATCAAGGTCGCCGCCTTCCGCTACGGCGTCACCGTCGCCGAGATGCTGCGCGACCTGCTCGCGCGCGAATTCCCTCCCCAATCTGGAGACCAGCCATGAGCGCGGCGTTTGCGCCCCGTGCGGCAAGCACGGCATTCGCACCTGTTCCCCCGTCCGATGCCATGACCCATGTGGAGTTGACCCATATCGAGAAGCGGATTGAGAACTGGATCCGCTTCGGCCATCACGCGCATGAGCAGCTATTGGATCGCCGCCGGCGCATCCTGTCTTTCCCTCCCGGCAGCATCTTCGCCTTTGTCCGATGGGCGTCGAACGACCTCGGCACCGTGGCCTCCCGCCTCGACATCGTGCGCTGCGTGGCGCCAGGCGAAAGCTACCAGACGCTGCCGTTCGTGCGGCCCGGTGGCGAGATCCTGCTGCGGGTCGATGGCTGGCCGAAGGTCGAGAAAATTCTGCAGCACATTGACGCCATCGAAGCGATCGGCATCGATGCGGCCACCGTCGCGCCCGATCACTGGGGCCATGTCGCGCACCGCATCAGTGTCGGATTCGAGCCGCGCGCCTATAGCGTGGAGCGCCATCAGGCGTGGCTGAAGCGGCGGGAGTGCGGACAATGAACCGCGCCGCTTATGTGCTGATGGCTGCGGCCGCCAGCGTCGGCATGGCCTACGCCGCCACGCTGCCGACGCCGCTGAAGCTGATCTGGAATGTCTCGGCGAGCGTTCCTGTCGGGCTCTACTCGGTCGAGCCGGCGGATCATCTCGAGATCACCGATCTGGTCGCGGTGATGCCACCGCCGCCGCTCGCTGCGTTCCTCATCGCACGTGGCTATATCGGCGAAGGCACGCCGCTGTTGAAGCGCGTGATGGGTCTGCCTGGGCAGGATGTCTGCCGCCTCCGTGACGCCATCACAGTTGATGGCGTGCCACTCGGCGAAGCGCTGCCGCGCGACCGCGGGGGCCGCGATCTGCCGGTCTGGCAGGGCTGCCGGCGTATTGCGCCTGGCGAACTGTTCCTGATGAACCCGGACGTTGGTGACAGTCTCGACGGACGGTATTTCGGGCCGATTTCAGACGGCACCGTCATCGGCCGTGCGATGCCACTCCTCACGGATGAAGCCGGCAACAGTGACTTCATCTGGCGCGCTGCGGTGCGCTGACATGCATCCCTCTGTGCTCTTTCTCGCATCCGGGCTGTTGATCGGCGGTGCATCGCACGGCTCTGCCGCCGCGCAAACCACGCTGCCGACCGTGGCGTATTCCGTCACGTCCTACGCCACCTTTATCGACGAAGCCGCGCAGCGCTTCGAGCTTCCAGCCAGATGGATCCGTGCCGTCCTGCTGGCCGAGAGCGGCGGCGATCCGCGCGCCGTCTCACCCGCCGGCGCCATGGGGCTGATGCAGATCATGCCCGCGACCTGGGACGAGCTTCGCGTCCATCACGGTCTCGGCGTCGATCCGTTCGACCCGCGTGACAACATCCTCGCCGGTGCCGCCTATCTGCGCCAGCTCCATGACCGCTATGGCAGCATCCGCGCTATGCTCGCGGCCTACAACGCCGGGCCTGCGCGCTATGAGGCGTCGCTTGCCGGCAAGCCGCTGCCGCCGGAGACGCGCGCTTACTTCGCGGCCTTGGCGCCGATCATCGACACAGAGTCTGCAGCCGGCGCCACCGCATCGGTGCTGCCAATGGCGCAAAGCTGGCGTGAGGCGCCGCTGTTCGCCACGCCGCCCGCGCGCAGCAATCCCATCGATGCCGCGCTTCTCGCGCCGCGATCGGGCGCGCTTTTCGTTGCACCTTTGCCCTTGCGGAGAGCGCCATGAGCAGGCGGGCCCGCTTTCGCATGGTGTCGGGCTCTGGCGTTCCTTGGCGAGCAAGGAGGCGCAGGACAGAGACCACGACCGCACGAGGGCAGGATAAAAGGGCGCACATTGCGCGGCGGTCGGGGTGTTGTTTCTGCACATCTTTCCTGCGCCTTCGGCACCTTGCGGAGCCGAACCACAAGGTTTGCGCGTGCCGCAAATGGCGCCGCATCAACGATTTTCCGCACATTGCGAGGCTTCGCCATGAGCGATGACCGCGAGTTCCGAGTCCGTCCCGGCCGCATCCGCTCGACCCGCGCCCAGCAGGCCCGCCCCTTCGTCGCCCAGGCGCTCGCTGCGGCCCGGAAGGCCGGCGGCGGGGTCTCTCGCTCGGCCAAGATCGCCACCGGCAACCGCTCGCGTTTCGGCAGCGGACAGGTCGCCAGCCTTCAGGCCAGCCGCCGGATCACGCCGCACTCGCGTGGCGCTGTGGTGAAGGCCCGCGTCGTCCGACACACGACCCGCGCGGGTTCCCTCAGTCAGCACCTCACCTATCTCCGCCGCGAGGGCGTGACCCGCGACGGTGAAAAGGCGCGGATGTTCGGTCCCGAGAGCGCCAGCGTGGATGTTGACGCCTTCACCGAGCGCTGCCGCGATGACCGTCACCATTTCCGCTTCATCGTCTCGCCTGACGACGCCCTGGAGATGGAGGATCTGCGCGCCTTCACCCGTGACCTCACCCGGCAGATGGAAAAGGACCTCGGCACCGGCCTCGACTGGGTCGCCGTCGATCACTGGAACACCGAGCATCCCCATGTGCACCTGATCGTCCGTGGCCGCCGCGACGATGGCCAGGACCTCGTGATCTCCCGCGACTATATCAGCGAGGGCATGCGCGATCGCGCCCGTGACCTGATCACCCAGGAACTCGGCCCGCGCACCGAGCTCGATATCCGCCGGAGTTTGGAACGCCAGATCGAGGCCGAGCGCTGGACCGAGCTCGACCGCCAGCTTGTCCGCGAGACCCGCGAGAGCGGCATCATCGACATGGCGCTGGTTACCGGCCGACAGCCGGACGAGCACCATGCGCTGAAGATTGGGCGCCTCCGCAAACTCGAGACGCTCGGCCTCGCCAGTGAGATCGGCAACGCGCAATGGGTGATGGAGCCGGAAGCGGAAGCCACCCTGCGCGGGCTGGGGGAGCGCGGCGACATCATCAAGCGCATGCACCGCGCCTTCACCGAACGCGGGATCGAGCGTGGCACGGCCAGCTATGTCCTCACCGCCGAGAGCCTCGACGTGCCGGTGATCGGCCGACTGGTCGCGCGCGGCCTTGATGACGAACTCCGCGGCTCCGCCTATGCCATCGTCGATGGCGTGGACGGGCGGTCCCATCACATCCGGCTGCCCGATCTCGATGCAGCCGGCGATGGCGCGCCGGGCTCCATCGTCGAGCTGCGGACCTTCGACGATGCCCACGGCAAACGGCGCGTCGCGCTCGCCGTGCGCTCCGATCTGGATCTCGCCCACCAGGTCACGGCCACCGGCGCCACCTGGCTCGACCGGCAGTCCATTGCGCGTGATCCCGTCGCTCTGTCGAACGGCGGCTTCGGCGCGGAGGTGTGTCAGGCACTCGACAGGCGCGCCGAGCATCTCATCCGCGAGGGGCTGGCCGATCAACAGGGACGACGCGTCGTCTTCGCCCGCAATCTCATCGACACGCTCCGCCGCCGGGAACTGGAGGCCGTCGGCGAGAAGCTCGCCGCCGAGACCGGCCTGACGTTCAACAAGGCCGGTACCGGCGAGTATGTCGCCGGCACGTATCGCCAGCGACTTGTGCTCGCGTCCGGTCGCTTCGCCATGCTCGATGACGGGCTCGGCTTCCAACTCGTGCCCTGGTCGCCCTCGCTGGAGCGCCAGCTCGGCGGGCATGTCTCCGGCGTCGCCCGTGACGATGGCGGCGTCGACTGGAGCTTCGGCCGCAAGCGCGGCCTCGGCCTCTGACTTGAGAGAGGAACCATCACCATGTCGGCGGCGAAAATCCTCTGGGGGCAGATCCTCACCGTGCTGCTGATCGTGCTGGCGGCAATCTGGGGCGCGACACAATATGTGGCCTGGAGCCTCGACTATCAGGCGCAGTTGGGCGCGCCGTGGTTCGCGCTTCTCGAGTTGCCCATCTACTATCCGCCGGCCTTCTTCTGGTGGTGGTACTTTTTCGATGCCTATGCGCCGGAGGTGTTCTTCCGGGGCGCACTGATCGCCGCCTCCGGCGGCTTCCTCTCCATCGCCGTCGCCATCGCCCTGTCGGTCTGGCGGGCGAGCGAGGCATCCCGGGTCGAGACCTATGGGTCGGCGCGCTGGGCCGAGAAGGAGGAGGTCCGCGCCGCCGGGCTCCTCGGCACCGATGGCGTCGTGCTCGGCCGCTTCGACCGTGCCTATCTGCGCCATGACGGGCCCGAGCATGTGCTGTGCTTCGCGCCAACCCGGTCCGGCAAGGGCGTCGGCCTGGTGGTGCCCTCGCTGCTGACCTGGCCGGGATCTGCCATCGTCCATGACATCAAGGGCGAGAACTGGCAGCTCACCGCCGGCTTCCGCGCCCGGCATGGCCGCGTGCTGCTGTTCGATCCGACCAACGCCAAGTCCGCCGCCTATAATCCGTTGCTGGAGGTGCGTCGCGGCAAATGGGAAGTGCGTGACGTCCAGAACATCGCCGACATTCTCGTCGACCCCGAAGGCTCGCTGGAAAAGCGGAACCACTGGGAGAAGACCAGCCACGCGCTGCTGGTCGGCGCCATCCTCCACGTGCTCTATGCCGAAAAGGACAAGACGCTCGCCGGCGTCGCCGCCTTCCTCTCCGATCCGAAGCGGCCGATCGAGACGACGCTCGACGCCATGATGAAGACCGGGCATCTCGGCGAGGCTGGCCCGCATCCCGTCATCGCCAGCGCCGCCCGTGAATTGCTGAACAAATCCGACAATGAGCGCTCGGGCGTGCTCTCCACCGCCATGTCCTTCCTTGGCCTCTACCGAGATCCGGTGATCGCCGAGGTGACACGGCGCTGCGACTGGTGCATCGCCGATATCGTCGGCGGAAACCGGCCGTCGACCCTCTATCTCGTGGTGCCGCCCTCCGACATCAATCGCACCAAGCCGCTGATCCGCCTCCTCCTCAACCAGATCGGTCGGCGGCTCACCGAAGACCTGCAGGCCAAAGGCGGACGCCACCGTCTGCTGCTCATGCTCGATGAGTTTCCGGCGCTGGGTCGGCTCGACTTCTTCGAATCGGCGCTCGCCTTCATGGCCGGCTATGGCCTGAAAGCCTTCCTCATCGCCCAGTCGCTGAACCAGATCGAGAAAGCCTATGGGCCGAACAACTCGATCCTCGACAATTGCCATGTCCGCGTGAGCTTCGCCACCAACGACGAGCGCACCGCCAAGCGCGTCTCCGATGCGCTCGGCACCGCCACTGAGATGAAGGCGATGAAGAACTATGCCGGCCACCGGCTCTCGCCGTGGCTCGGCCATCTCATGGTCTCGCGCTCGGAGACCGCCCGCCCTTTGCTCACCCCCGGTGAGGTAATGCAGCTACCAACCACGGACGAGATCGTCATGGTCGCCGGGACCCCGCCGATCCGGGCGAAGAAGGCGCGATACTATGAGGACGCGCGCTTCCGAGACCGGCTTTTGCCGCCGCCAACGCACTCTCGTGGCCTGACCATCCAACACGATGACTGGACCGCGCTGCCGTTGCCCATACCGCAGGAGAGCATGGGCGGGAGCGCCGCCATCGAAGGTCGCGACGATGACCCTACCGGCTCCGAGCACCGGCATCAGCCCGAGCTCAGCCGAGTGAAGCCGGTCGAGAAAAAGCAGCCCATCGAGAACGAGTTCGAGTTCGACACGGATCGCGACGATGAGATGGACGACATCGCTACCCGGAACCGCCGCATGACCGGACTCATGCAAGGCGTGGCCCGACAGGTCAGCCTCAATCCCAATGACGGCATGGAGTTGTGATCGCCATGGCAGGCCGCACGAAGAAAGCGCAGATCTCGGTCTATCTCGAGCCGGACGTCATGGACCTGCTCGCGCATTACGCCGCCCAGCGCGACCAATCCATGTCCCTGATCGCCCAGGCCGCAATCGCCTCCTTCCTGTCGCCCGACAGCTCAGAGCGCCAGGAAGCCGCTCTTGCCCGGCGCCTCGGCCAGATCGATCGCCGTCTCGCGCGGCTGGAGCGCGACCTCGGCATCTCGACCGAGGCCTTCGCCACCTTCATCCGCTTCTGGCTCGCCACCACCCCCGCGCTGCCAGAACCCGCCGCCCAGGCCACGCGGGCCAAGCTCTCCGAGCGCTACGCTGCTTACACCGGCGCGCTCGGCCGGCGCCTGGCGAAGGGGCCTCAGCTGCGGCAGGAGATCGGGGAGGATGTTTCTCAACTGGAGGGTGACGGAGGCCGCCGATCGTGACGCATTCTCGGGCATTGAGTACGTCTGCTTGTGACGAACGGACCGAGCCAAGTCGCCGAATGGGTCCGAAACCTCAGAGTTAAAACGCCCCGAAGCTGTTTGAACATGGAGGGGTTCATCGCGCACATCGGATCGCTCTGGGATTCAATGTGATGGCATCCGGCTTTAGGCTAGAAAGAACCGTGCCGAGCGCCGCGGTCTGGAGTGGTGCAGAGGAGTGCGTGACACGGTGTCCCCCGAAGGCCACATCCTCATCGTTGACGACGATGCCGAAATCCGGCGTCTCGCCGGCAAGTTCCTGCGCGAGCACGGGCACAAGGTCACGGCCGCGCAAGGCGCCCGCGAAATGCGGGAGACAATGGCTGCCGGCACGGTGGACCTCGTCATTCTCGACATCATGCTGCCGGGGGCGAGTGGGCTCGATCTGTGCCGGGACATCCGCCGCACCTCGAATGTGCCCATCATCATGCTGACCGCCCGCGGCAGCGATGTGGACCGGATCGTCGGCCTGGAGCTGGGTGCCGATGATTACCTGGCCAAGCCCTTCAACCCGCGCGAGCTGCTCGCCCGCATTCATGCGGTGCTGCGGCGGACCCGGCTGTCCGACCCCGCCGCTGTTAATGGCGGCACCCGCCTGACATTTTCCGGCTGGACGCTCGACACCCGGCGGCGGGAGCTCACCAACCCGGAAGGCGCCATCGTCGATCTTTCCACCGGCGAATATGATCTGCTGCTGACCTTCCTGGAGCATCCCCAGCGCGTGCTCACGCGCGACCAGCTGATGGATGCCGCGAAGAACCGCATCGCCACCGGCTTCGACCGGGCGATCGACATCCAGGTGAGCCGGCTGCGCAGGAAGCTCGATTCGAGCGGCGGGCCGGAGATGGTGAAGACAGTGCGTGGGACCGGCTATTTCTTCGTCCCGGAGGTGGCGCGCTCATGATCCGCGCCATCGACAGCCTCGCTCTGCGGACCGCAGTCGTGGCCGTGCTCGGAATCGTCGTGGTCCATGTGCTGAGCCTGTGGACCTACGAACATGCCATGGAGCGCGAGCGCCATGCGGCACATGCCGTCCGCCTCGCCGACCAGATCGTGGCGCTGCGCCGGTCACTCGCCGCCGCACCTGCGGAGCGTCGGGAGGAGGTGGCCCATGCCCTGTCGGGGGGCGCCATCGATGCCCATTGGGGCCGCGAGGCCATGGCCGCGACGGGGCCCCACGCCGACGAGTCCGCCCAGCGCCTCGCCGCCGAGGTTCGCGCGCTCGCACCGGACCTTGCCGCAGCGGACATTCTGGTTGGCGCCGGGCCCGATCCGCACCTCAGCCTCGTGGCCGTGCGCCTGCCCGACGGGAGCTGGCTGAATGTGCGCCTGTTTGCCTCCGTGCCGCAGACCGCCGGGGGGCACGGCTCCCTGCTCTCCACCACGCTGATGGCGGCGGGGGTGCTGCTCCTGTCCCTCGCCATCGCCGCATGGCTCACGCGGCCTTTGCGGGCCATGGCGCGCACCGTCGCGGCCCTGCCGCCGGATGCGGCGCGCATTCACCTGCCCGAGACGGGGCCGAAGGAGGTGCGGGAACTGGCCCATGCCTTCAACGGCATGCAGGCGCGCATCGCTGGGTTGGTCGAGCGGCGCACCCAGGCCCTCGCGGCGGTCTCCCACGACCTGCGCACGCCCATGACGCGCCTGCGCTTCCGCCTCGAGGATGTGAGCGACCCGGCGCTGCGCGACGCCATCGCCGGGGATGTCGCGGAGATGGAGCAGATGGTCGAGGCCACGCTCTCCTACCTGCGCGGCGAGGCGAGCGAGGAGCCGGTGCGGCCGCTCGATCTCGTGGCTTTGGTGGAAACCATCGTGGACGACGCGCGGGACCGGGGCCTGCGGGCCGATCTTTCGGCGCCGCCGCGCCTCGTCGTCGCGGGACGGCTCGTCAGCCTGAAGCGAATGGTGGGCAATCTGGTGGACAACGCGCTCGCCTATGGCGGCTCCGCGCATGTGTCCATCATGGACGAGGAAGCGGATGCCGTCCTGACGGTGCGGGACGAGGGACCGGGGATTCCAGTGGACCAATTCGCCGCCGTGCTAGAGCCCTTCGTGCGGCTTGAGGCGTCGCGCAGCCGCGCTACTGGAGGCGTCGGGCTCGGCCTCACCATCGCCAGCGCGGTGGCCGAGGCGCACGATGGCACGCTGAGCCTCGCCAACGCCACCGGCGGTGGCCTCGTCGCCACGGTGCGCCTGCCCAAGATCCAGGCTGAAACAAACTGATACAGAAGCGATACGCGGCGTGACGCGCCGCGCGCTATCGCTCTCCCGTACCGGAATCACCAGCGGACGGGTTGAGGCATGGGGCGCCATTTCTTGCGGAAAGCCGTCTTCGGCCTGTGCGGGCTTCTCGCCGGCGCGGCGCTGTCCGGCTCCGCTGTGGCCCACGAAGGCCACGACCACGGTGCGCCCCCGCCGCCACAGGTGACAACCCTCGCCCCCCGCGCCGAGGCGGCCTCGGCCGATTTCGAGTTGGTGGCGGTGCTGCGCGACGGCATCCTCACCATCCACCTCGACCGCTTCGCCGACAACGCCCCGGTAGAAGGAGCCACCATTGAGGTAGACACGCCCGAGGGCTCGCAGGCCGCGAAGACCTCCGGGCCGGGCACCTATCTGCTGCCGGTTCCCTTCGCCGCGAAGCCGGGCGCGCACGACCTTGCCTTCACCGTTACGGCCGGCGACACGGTGGACGTTCTTGCCGCCACCTTGACCATACCTGCCGCTCCAACTTCGTCCGAGAAGCAAGCGCCGGCGATGCTGGCGCAGCTCGGCGGGCTGCGAACCGACCTCCTCGCGGGCATTCTGGCGGGCCTCCTCATCGGCTTCCTGGCCGGGGCGCTGGTCATGTCCCGGCGTCGGGCGGGCGCGCTCCTCGTCCTCGGATCGCTCGGCGTCGCTCTGGCCGGTGCCCCGCAGGGGGCATGGGCGGCGGACACGCAGCCGCCCGCTCGGCAGCCCCCCGCTCGCGATGCCGCTCAGCGCCTCCCCGACGGCTCGGTGATCGTGCCCAAGCCGACCCAGCGCATCCTTGGCGTGCGCACCCTCGTGACCGCTGCCGGCACCTTTGCCGGCACTGTGGAACTACCCGGCCGCGTGGTGCCGGATGTCAATGCCAGCGGCCTTGTCCAGACCGCGGTGGGTGGGCGCCTCGCCCCGCCGGAGGGGGGCTTCAAGCCGCTCGGCACCAAGGTCGCGGCTGGCGAGATCCTCGCTTATGTGCATCCGCCCATCGGCGCCTCCGACCTCAAGGACCTGGAGCAGCAGGGCTACGAGCTGGACCAGCAGATCGCTATCGTGAAGCGGCGCTACGAGCGGCTCTCGGCCATTCCCAACGCCGTCACCCGCCGCGAGGTGGAGGAAGCGGAAATCGAGCTGAAGGGGCTCCAGACCCGCCGCGCCAGGCTGGAACGGGTGCAGCGCGAGCCGGAGGCCCTGCGCGCGCCGGTGTCCGGCGTCATCGCCGCCGCCGATGCGGTCGCGGGGCAGATGGCGGACCCGAATACGGTGGTGTTCCGCATCGTCGATCCCGGCCGACTGTGGGTGGAGGCGCTCGGCTTCTCGCCGGATGCCGGCCGGTCCGGTGCCACAGGACGCCTGCCCGACGGGCGCACCGTGGCCCTCGCCTTCGTGGGCGCGGGGATATCCGACCGGGCCCAGGCGTTTCCCGTCCTGTTTTCCGTCGCCGCGGACATCGGGGAGCTGCGCCCCGGCCAGTTCCTGACGGTCTTCGCGGAGGCCGGCGCCCCGCGCACGGGCATCGCCATCCCCCGCTCGGCGGTGGTGCGTGGGGCGAACGGCCAGCCCATCGTCTATGAGCACGTCAGCGCCGAGCGCTTCATGCCGCGCGAGGTGAAGACGGAGCCCCTCGACGCGTCCCGCGTGCTGGTGCTGGCGGGCCTCGCGCCCGGGCGCCGCATCGTGACCGATGGCGCCGAACTCATCGACCAGATCCGCTGAGGCCGGCGATGTTTACGGTCCTCGTCACCCAATCGCTGCGCAACCGCCTGCTGGTGCTGGCGCTGGCTCTCGTGCTGGTGGTCTATGGCGCCTATGCGGTCACGCGGCTGCCGGTGGACGTGCTGCCGGACCTCAACCGGCCCACCGTCACCATCATGACGGAGGCGGAAGGCCTCGCCCCGGCGGAGGTGGAGCAACTCGTCACCTTCCCGCTGGAAACGGCCATGAACGGCCTGCCGGGCCTCGTCCGCCTGCGCTCGGTGTCCGGCGTCGGCCTCTCCGTGGTCTATGTTGAATTCGACTTCGGCACCGACATCTTCCGCAACCGACAGCAGATCGCGGAGCGCCTCGCTCTGGTGCGTGACCGGCTGCCGGCGAATGTTTCCCCGCAGATGGGGCCCATCAGCTCCATCATGGGCCAGATCCTGATGTTCGCCGTGACGAGCGACACCGCATCGCCCATGGCCGTGCGGGAGGCGGCGGACTTCATCATCCGCCCGCGCTTCCTCGCCATCCCCGGCATTGCGCAGGTCATCCCCATGGGCGGGGAGGTGCGGCAGTTCCGCGTCTCGCCGGACGTTTCCGCCATGCGCGCCTACGGCATCACGCTCGATGCGCTGGAAAAGGCGCTCTCCCAATTCGGGACCAATTCCGGCGGCGGCTTCGCCGACCAGGGCGGCCGGGAATTCCTCATCCGCAACATTGCCCGCACCCTGAGCCTCGATGACCTCAGGACCCTCATCCTGCCCCGCCCCGCCGGTGGCAATGTCTTCCTCCACCAGATCGCGCAGGTGGATTTCGCAGCGCGGCTAAAGCGCGGCGATGCCGGCTATATGGGCCGGCCTGCCGTGATCCTCTCCGTGGAGAAGCAGCCGGAGGCGGACACCCTTGCCCTCACCAATGCGGTGGAAGAGGCGGTGGCCGACCTCAACCGCACGCTGCCCGACGGCATCCGCATCTCCCCGCCGGTGTTCCGTCAGGCGGACTTCATCGCCGCCTCCATCGGCAATGTGGAGAAGGTGCTGCTGGAAGCTATGGCGGTGGTGGCCGTGGTGCTGTTCCTGTTCCTTCTCAACTGGCGCACAACCCTCATTTCGCTCACCGCCATCCCGGTGTCGATCCTGGCCACCGCCATCGTGTTCCACGCCTTCGGCCTCTCCATCAACACCATGACGCTGGGTGGCCTCGCCATCGCCATCGGCGAGCTCGTGGACGATGCTGTGGTGGATGTGGAGAACATATTCCGCCGGCTGCGCGAGAATGCCGCCGCAGCCGTGCCCCGTCCCGTGTTCGACGTGGTGGTGGCGGCGAGCCGGGAGGTGCGCTCCGGCATCGTCTACGCGACCCTCATCATCGTATTGGTGTTCGTGCCACTGTTCGCCCTGCCGGGCATTGAGGGGCGGCTGTTCGCCCCGCTGGGGCAGGCCTATATCGTCTCCATCCTCGCGAGCCTTCTGACCTCCATCACACTCACGCCGGTGCTCGCCTTCTATCTGCTGCCGGCCCTCAGCCGCCATGCGGAAAGGGACGGCGCGCTGGTGCGGATGCTGAAGGGCGGCTACGCGGCGTTGCTCTCCACCGCCTTCCGCCACCCGCGCCTGGTGATGGGCACGACCGCGCTGCTCTTCGTCGGCGCGCTGGCCGGTGCCGCAAGTCTGCCGCGCGCATTCCTGCCGCCGTTCAACGAGGGCTCGCTCACCATCTCCATGTCGTTTCGACCCGGCCTCTCGCTGGCCGAGAGCGACCGCATGGGGCTTGTCGCCGAGACGCTGATCCTGGACGTGCCGGAGGTGAAGGCGGTGGGTCGGCGCACCGGCCGGGCGGAGCTGGACGAACATGCGGAGGGCGTGTACGCCTCCGAGATCGAGGTGGACCTGCGGCCCTCCGACCGCAGCCGGGCCGAGATCACGGCGGATATCCGCGACCGCCTCGCCGTCCTGCCGGCGTCCTTCAATTTAGGCCAGCCCATCTCCCACCGGCTGGACCACATGCTCTCCGGCGTGCGGGCCGAGATCGCCCTGAAGCTGTTCGGCGACGACCTCGACACCTTGCGCGCCACGGCGGAAAGCCTGCGCCAGCGCCTCGGCGCCATTCCCGGCCTCGTCGACCTACAGGTGGAGCGGCAGGTGCGGGTGCCGGAGGTGACGGTGCGCGTGGATTACGGCCGCGCCGCCCTCCATGGCCTCCAGCCCGCACAGGTGACGGACGCGCTGGCGCGGCTCTCCAACGGGCGCGTGGCCTCGACCCTCGTGGACGGCAACCGGCGCTTCGACCTGGTGATGCGCCTGCCCGAGGCAACGCGCAGCGCCGAGGCGCTGGCCCGCCTCCTCATCGAGACCCCATCCGGCTGGGTGCCCCTCTCCCAGGTGGCGGACGTGAAGGAGACGGACGGGCCGAACCAGATCCTGCGCGAGGGCGGGCGGCGGCGCATCGTCGTGCTCGCCAACACCTCAGGCGGGCGCGACACGGCGGCCATCATCGCCGACATGCGCCGCGTGATCGCCACGACGGACTTGCCGTCCGGCATGTCCACGAGCCTCGAAGGCACCTTCGCGGCGCAGGAGGAATCCATGCGTACCATCGGCGCACTCGGCGCGGTGTCGCTGCTCCTGGTCTTCGCCATCCTCTACAGCCGCTACCGCTCGGCACTGTTCGCGCTGGTCATCATGGGCAGCGTGCCGCTGGCCCTCATCGGCGCGGTGGTGGCCCTGTGGCTGGCCGGGCAGCCGCTCTCGGTGGCGAGCATGATCGGCTTCGTGACGCTGACCGGCATCGCCGCGCGTAACGGAATCCTGAAGATCAGCCACATCATCAATCTCGCCATCACCGAAGGCCTGCCGTTCGGTCCCGCGCTGGTGGCGCGCGGGAGCCTTGAGCGGCTGACCCCGGTGCTGATGACGGCCGCCTCCGCCGGCATCGCCTTGCTGCCGCTCATGAGCGGGGCCGAGATGCCGGGCAAGGAGATCCTGCACCCCGTGGCCGTCACCATCTTCGGCGGCCTCGTCAGCGCCACGCTGCTCGATGCCGTGCTCACCCCCGTCCTCGTCCTTCTCTACGGCCGCCGCCCGCTGGAGCGGCTGGTGGCGGCGGCGGGCGAGACCGGCCCCACCCCGGCCGCCGCCCGCGCGGATGCCTTTTGATCGGAGTGCGCCATGATCTTCCGCCCCCTTGCGTCGGCCCTCATCGCTCTTCCCCTTGTTGCGACGCCGCTCCTCGCGCACGAGCCCGGCACCGGCCCCAACGGCGGCGTGCGCGTGGACGCCGGGCATTATCACGCCGAACTGGTGGCCGATGGGACGACTGCCGTCTCGCTCTATATCAGCGACGGCTCCGACAAACCGGTTCCTGCCGACGGCTTCAAGGCCAATGCCATCCTGCTGGTGGACGGCAAGGCCCAGCGCTTCCCCTTGACGCCCGCCGGCGGTAGCCGGCTTGCCGGGACCGCCCCGGTCACCGTGCCCAAGGGCGTGAAGGGCGCTGTCCAGCTCACCGCGCCGGACGGCTCAACGACCCAGGCGAAATATTGAACTCAATCCCTGCCTCGCCTCGTCTGCCCGGCGACGCACCCAGGAGGCCGACCATGACCCGACCTAAGCACCTGTCCTCCGTGTCCCGCCGCACCGTCCTCGCGGGTGGCGCCGCTGCCGGCGCGCTCGCCCTCTCCGGCGGATGGAGCCGCGTCCTCGCCGCCCCGCTCATCACCGTGGAGAACCTCACAATCGACGTGAACGGCAAGGCGGCCAAGGTCTTCGCCGTCAAGGGCCCGGGGGGCGAAGGCATCTTCGCGAAGGAGGGCGATCGCCTCGCCGGCTCGGTGCTCAACGCCTCGCAGGTGCCAGCGGTGATGCACTGGCACGGCCAGATCTTCGCTCCGGCGGATCAGGACCGCGCCCGCCCCGACGGCGGCGAACTCGCGCCCGGCGGGACGGACCAGGTGGACTTCCTGCTCACGCCCGGCACCCATTGGATGCATTCCCACACGCTGAGCGAACAGCAGTTGCTCGCCGCGCCCCTCGTCACCCGCGAGGCGGATGCGGGCGATGCGCAGGACGTGGTGGTGATGCTGCACGATTTCTCCTTCCGCAGCCCGGAGGAGATTCTCGCCGGCCTCGGTGGCGCGAACGCCCATGGCGGCCACGGGGCTCACGGAGCGACCCAGCCCACTCAGGCTGCGGTGGGGATGGCGATGCCGGGAATGGGCCATGCCGGCCAAGGCATGGGCGCGATGGGCGGCATGGGCGGCGGAATGATGGGGGCGGGCCAGAACGCGGGCCACATGGGTCACGGCATGGGTGCGGGCATGGGCGCGGGAATGAGCGGCGGCATGATGGCCCACGCCAACGACGTCGATTATGACGCCTTCCTCGCCAACCGCCGCACCCTTGTCGATCCTGAGGTGGTGAAGGTGGAGAAGGGCGGACAGGTGCGGCTACGCATTATCAACGGCGGCACCGCCACTGCCTTCTTCGTCACCGTGCCGGGCCTGAAGCCGCGCTGCGTCGCGGTGGATGGCTCACCCTGCGTTCCGCTGGAGGCGGATGCTTTTCCGTTGGCCCAGGGACAGCGCATCGATCTTCTCGTGGATATTCCGGCGAGCGGCGGGGCCTTCCCGGTGCTGGCGCAGGTGGAGGCCTCGCCCCGGCGTACCGGCCTCGTCCTGGCAACCGCCGGAGCGACCGTCGCGCGCATTGCCGACACGGCCGACCGTCCGCAGGGCCTGCTCGACCTCACGTTCGAAGCGCGCCTTTCCGCCGGAAAGCCGCTCGCGCCGCGCAGGGCAGACAAGGTCTTCCCCATCATGCTCGGCGAGGAGGCGGGCTATCGCTGGACCATCAACGGCCGCACCTATGGTGAGGGAAGGCCCTTCGCCGTCAGTCCAGGCGAGCGGGTCGAGATGACCTTCATGAACCCCACCACCATGAGCCATCCCATGCATCTGCACGGCCACCATTTCCAGGTGGTGGGCATCGGCGGGCGCCGCTTCTCCGGCGCGGTGCGCGACACGGTGATGGTGCCGCCGCACATGCCCGTCACCATCGCCTTTGACGCCGGGCCGAAGGGCGAATGGTTCCTGCACTGCCACCACCTCTACCACATGGCCACGGGCATGATGGCGGTGGTGAAGATAGCT
This sequence comes from Aquabacter spiritensis, assembly GCF_004346185.1. Taxonomy (GTDB): domain Bacteria; phylum Pseudomonadota; class Alphaproteobacteria; order Rhizobiales; family Xanthobacteraceae; genus Aquabacter; species Aquabacter spiritensis. The sequence continues at coordinate 16,379 of NZ_SMAI01000015.1, forward strand.
TGATCCCGCAGAGGAGAGACCGTCATGTACTACGATCAAATGATGGGCGGCGGCATGTGGGGGATGTGGCTCTTCGGCCTCCTCATCCTGGCGCTCGTCGTGCTCGGCATTGCGGCGCTCATGAAATATCTCCGGCGCTGAGACGGAATACACTGGCAGTCTGACCGTCCACGGATAGGCCTGATCGTGCCTACGGCGCGGCCATAGATTTTGCGGGTCGGACAGTCAAACAGCCTCGGGCCGTGCTCTGGTCACGACGGTCAATTCCGCCCTGGCTCGGGCCGGTGCACCGCTGCCTGGTGCCGTCGATGGCCTTCGCGAAGCCACGCGTGATGCGGATGGCAAGAGCACCAAACGCCTGGCTCGCCGCAGGCGAGAACCGGCCGCTCCTCTTTTTGCCGGCCTCCGTGGAAAGGCGTGCGCAAGACTAAGGAACGCGGGGCGCGGGGCGCGCCTCTACGGCGGCCTTGCCACCAAGCCAAACTCCGAACTAGCGAGTGTGCGGGGTCACGGACGAGGAGCAGGACGCGCAGATGCGGGGCGCAACGGGATGAGGCGAAGACGTTACAGAGGCTGCTGGAGATGGAGTGCGGGCGGCTGCTTATAGCCGGCAGGACAATGTCGCAGATTGACCCAACGCGACCCCTCAACGGCCCTTTCAGAGACGTCCGCTTTGCGCCGCCAAATCGGTCACTCGAATGATCGCAAGCGGATCCCGAAAGAAGTCATTTGCTCATCGTAACTCTCCGGGGCCGCGACATGTCCGGCCTGTTCGGGTAGAAGATTATGGACCAATGATTCCGGACCAGGGAGGGAATTCTGGTTAGGGGGTGAGATGCATAAACATGATCCGGTTCGACAGATCAGCTTCATTCAGCAGGCGCTGTCGCAGAACCGTAAACCGATCGGCTTCTTCCTCGGCGCGGGCTGCCCGCTGTCGATCCGTGTCAATGAGCGCGAGGAGGATGGGAAGACTGTCACCGACCCGCTGATCTGGGACGTGGCTGGACTGACGAAGGTGATCGCCAAGACCCTGTCCAGCGGGGACCCCGCGAAGCCCAAAAGCTGGGACAAGATCGTTCAGATCGTGAAGGAGGATGGCGGCAACAGCGGCAATATTGAACTGATCCTCAGCCGCATCCGCGTGTTCGCGAGCGTCGCCGGCATCGGAAATGCGAGAGGCCTCACAGCAGCAGAGCTCAAAGTGCTCGATTCCGAGGTCTGTAAGGTGATCTCCAAGGAGGTCACTCGTACGCTTCCGGAAAAGGATAGCCCTTATCACAATCTTGCGATCTGGAGTCGCTCGATCCGTCGTGAGCGGCCCGTCCATCTCTTTACGACCAATTACGACCTGCTGATGGAGCAGGCTCTCGAGGAAAGTTCAGCGCCCTATTTCGACGGCTTCATCGGTGCCCGGAAGGCTTTCTTCGACCTCGGCGCCGTTGAGGACGAGGGCTTGCTGCCGCCGCGGTGGGCCCGGCTGTGGAAAATCCATGGCTCGCTCAATTGGCGCCTGGAGAATGAGACGGTTGTCGTTCGAACCGATGAGAAGACCGATAAGCAGAGCTATCTAATCTACCCGTCGCATCTCAAATATGACCAGAGCCGCAAGATGCCCTATCTCGCGATGCTCGATCGACTTAAGGCCTTCCTGCTCGCGCCGTCGTCGCTGCTCTTCATCTGTGGCTATTCCTTCGCAGACGAGCATATCAACGACGTCATATGCCGTAGTCTCGAGGCGAACCCGACCGCGCATGTTTTTGCCTTTGTTTATGGTGACCTAGAGACAGATAGCTACAAGCTAGCGCGCCAGTGTGCGCTAGCGACTCCGAATCTGAGCCTGTTGGGTTTCGACAAGGCTATCATTGGCCGCACACCGGGTGACTGGACAGGCGACGGCGCGGATGACCTTGTACTGCCGCCCAGCATCCTCGTGAAAGATGGCGACAAGGTCACCGTGCGGCTAGGCGACTTTGCTGCGCTCGGCGCGCTGTTGCGTGGTCTCTCCGGCGACGGGATGAGCGATGATCCAGCCTGATCTGGCCAACCGGGCAACAGTTATCGGCACTGTCCAAGACGTCAGCGGCACGTCGGTCAGCGTCACCTTGACGTCGGACCGCTTCTCGGGCCTGAGCTTTGTCCACGGTCAGGGCCATAAAATCGGCCAGATCGGTAGCTTTGTTAAAATTCCGATCGGCTATGTCGACCTTTATGGGATCGTGTCGCAGGTAGGCGCCAGTGCGGTTCCCGAGAAGGCCGCGCTTTCGATGCCCAACGGGCTGCGTTGGATGACAGTTCAACTTATCGGCGAAGGCTACAGGACAGGCCGGTTCCAGCGTGGCATCTCGCAATATCCGACCTTCGAGGACGAGGTCCATCTCGTCTCTGAGACAGATCTCCAGGCGATCTATGGGCGGTCGGGCAAGCAGAATCATCTGGTCCGGGTCGGTCATGTTGCAGGCAGCGAGTCGATTGACGCACTTGTCGACGTCAACAAACTCGTGACGCGCCACAGCGCGGTCGTTGGGACGACCGGCTCAGGCAAGTCGACGACAGTCGCGGGGCTGTTGAACGTCCTGTCGGATGAAAGCCGCTTCCCGTCGGCGCGGATCGTCGTGCTCGATCTCCACGGCGAATATGGCAAGGCACTCGGCGACCGAGCGAATATCTTCAAGATCAACCCGGATGCCCGCAACGCCAATGAGCATCGGCTGTGCATCCCTTTCTGGGCGCTTAGCTTCGATGAGCTCATTCGGGTGACGTTTGGAAGCCTCCCGCCCGATGGAAAAGCACGCAACATCATCCTCGAGCAGATACTCGAGGCCAAGATCGCAAGCCTAACGGCGCAGCCGGTCGCCGGTGTCGATTCCGCCAGCATCACCGCCGATAGCCCGGTGCCTTTCTCGCTCAACAAACTCTGGCATGACCTCTATTGCCGGGAGTTCGGAACCTATCTCAGCGCTGGTGGGGCAAACCCATCAGATCAGGCGACTTGGGCCTACGAATGCGATCCTTTGGGCGCGAAGATCGTGGGGGATGCGCAGGCCGGGGTCCCACCGCGCTTTCGCAAGGTCAAGAATGTCGCCTCTGATCCGGAGAAGATCAATTGGCTCCCGGACGTCCTCAACGTCCGTGGGCCACTTGAGGCGCTCGGCGCCCGGCTTCGCGTCGCGCGCTATGACTTCCTGCTGAAGGCCGGCGACTGGCATCCCGAGCTCGACGGCACGACGACCAAGACGCTCGCCGAGTTCGTCGGTCAATGGCTCGGCAGTGACAAGCCGATCACGATCCTCGACCTGTCAGGCATTCCCTCGACGGTCACGAACGATATCATCGGCAGCATCTTGCGCGTCCTTTACGATGGTCTCTTCTGGGCGCGGAACCTCTCGGAGGGTGGACGCGAACGCCCGCTGTTGGTCGTGATGGAGGAAGCGCACAGCTATCTTGGCGACAATGGCAGCAGCGCCGCCTCAATCGCGACCCAGCGCATCGTCAAGGAAGGGCGCAAATATGGGATCGGCGCGATGATCGTCAGCCAGCGCCCGGCCGAGATCAATCCCACGATCCTGTCACAATGCGGAACCTTCTTTGCGATGCGCTTGAGCAACGCCACCGATCGCTCACATGTGACCAGCGCGCTCTCCGACAACCTTGAAGGTTTGACCAGCATGTTGCCGGTACTGCGCACCGGCGAGGCTATCATTCTCGGCGAAGCGGTGAGGCTTCCGATGCGGACAATGATCCAAGCGCCGCCTCGCGATCGTCGCCCCGACAGTCAGGATCCGCTGATCTGTGACGAAGCCGCGCCCGAGGATTCGATGACGCCAGGCGGTTGGAACCTGAAAATGCACATCGCCGCGGACTATCAATATTTTGTCGAGACCTGGCTCCAGCAGAACCCGGTCCCCACACCGCCCAAGAAGGAATAACACATATGGCCTGGCAAGATTTCGCTCCCTTCACCTCGTCAAACATCGCCGCAATCCGCTACGATGAAGATCAGCTGCTGCTCGAGGTCGAGTTTCTCAACAGCACCCGCTATCATTATTACGAGGTGCCGCCGCAGATTGCGCAGGCTTTCGATCAGGCCGGATCGAAGGGGACTTTCCTCGCGTCGACCATCAAAGGTCACTATCGCTACAGCCGGGTCTAATATGCCACTTGTCAGCCTTGACCAGAAAAATAGTCGCGTTCAGTTTGGTGCCTTCGAGGTCGACAACAAGATCCTATTCGAGTTCTTCAACAAGGTTCCCGCTACCGATCGCGACGAGCAGCTTCACAAGGCGCTTTATATCGGTGTCTTGGCTCTCATGGAGGACCGGCTCTCGAGCTTCCTCTCGCGCACAGCGAACGAACTCGGGACTGAGCTCGAAAGTCTGAAGCTCATCTTCGATATGAAGAAGGAGCTTTTCTACCGGTCGGCGGTGAAGGGCGTGCTCGCCGAGGCCGATATCGCCGACTTCTTGTCGGAGTTTTTTAATCGCCAGAAGCTCGCCGACCGTATTGAGCTGACCGGCGACCGTGCCGGTGCAATCCGTCGAAACAAGACGGGCGACATTGTTTGCCATCTTGCTGGCGACAGCGGCAAACGGATCGCGATCGAATGCAAGTTCGACAAGAGCATCCGCCTCGGCGACATCCAGACCAAGGATGTCTTCACCAAAAAAGCGGATACGGCCTGGAGCCAGCTACTCGAAGCGCAGGCCAATCGCGAGGGGCAGGCCGGAATTATCGTCTTCGACGCCTCGCTCGTCGACAACAGTATACTCGCCACCGTCCAGGACCTGAAATTCCTCCCCGGTATCGGGCTGATCGCGATTATCGATTCCCAGAAGGGCGATTATCGCAACCTCGCCATCGCTTACATGCTAGCGCGCGACATCGCCCTCAACGCGAAGACGCTCGAGCTCGACACCGACGTCCTTAAGATCATCGTGAACCGACTGATCAAGGATGCGCGCGACATGGCGCTGGTGAAGCATCTCGTCAACGCCAATATCGACAATATGAAGCAGATCCTCGCACAGATCGAGAAAGGCATCCTTCTTGCTGAATTCAATCAGCGCTACCTCATCAAGTTTCTCGCCGAGGGGACCCTCACGAAGGACGACATGCTTGTTTTCTATGCGGGAGAAGAGATTAAGGAGCGTTTCCGGCTTGTCGAACGCGAGATTAGCGACCTTTGCTCATGAGATGTTGAAATGTCGCCCCCGCAGTCGCCTTCATCGAGGTTTGCGCTTTGAACCTGCCAGTCCGGAAACGGCCCCAAAAGTGCCGGTCTGCAATGCGCCCCCATATCGGTCATTCTGGTTCGAGTTGGCGGATCCCAAAAGCGGACGAACATCATTTGCGATATCCTCACGATCAAAAGATAGTTCGAATCCTTCCGGGCGCGCCATTTCAGTACAGAACTATGAACGCCGAACGCCGCCGATTGCCCGCTAGAAGCGGCCACCCGCGTTCGCAGCAGTTCCGACTTCGATCCCATGATGCGGACTTCTTGATCTCCTTGCGCTTGACGCGCAGCAACTGCGCGAGCCTCCGGCCTTCACCGATGGCGACGAGATAGAAACCGGTCGGCTGACCTTCACCGTCAAGCTCCGGCTCCACCACAATTTTTTGCAGGTTGGGAAACTCAACTCATCGGGCATGAGCAAGGCTTCCAACGCCAACGCCGCCGAGGTCCACAACCAGGTTATGATGATGCTGGGGCATGAAATCTTCGATCCCGACATCGGAAAGTGCGTGCTTGTCGATCACGCGTTTATAGTTGCAGGTGGCGAGATTACGAAGGCGGAGCGCAACTGGTTGGGCAGTAAGCTCGACGCGACGAAACGCAGTCAGATACTGTTCATGGATCGCGAGGACATCTTGAACCTCTTCGTCGTCACAAGCCTGCCACTACCGGCGGGCGCCGTGCCGGCAACTGTGGCTGCGGATGACGACGATCTTCATTTCTAGATCACGCGAGGAGTAAGGCGCGTGCGCTGCGGAGCGCAACTTCGGGCGAAGATCGTCATCGAGTGGTCCATCCAGATCCAGAAACGTAAACGAACGATGAGCAAAAGTGCGAAGGTGATTTCCGAACTGCTATCTTCAACTATATCTGTCATCGTGTCGATGTCTTCTCGACTAGGCCGAACGGGGAACGACGGATGCGAATGCCATTCCCCGAGATAGTTGAAACGGCTGAAATCGCGGCCGGTCTGCTCGAAGAACGCAGTCAGTGCTTTGTGATGTAGGGCTGGATCGCGTCGAAAATTGGCATGCGACCCCGAATGCGAATCGAGCGAAAAGTCGATAATACGGAAGCGCCCCGGCGCAAGTTGCTCGGCGAACAGCATGCCGCCAATCTCGCGTGATCCTGCCCGCTGAAGCGCCTTACGCAGACGCGGCTCGATGTCAGGTGCCAGTTCGATCCGCATCGTCCGCCGCCTTATCCAGGAGTGAGACCACGTACTCGAGCGCGGCGCCAGCGTGTTCTCCCGATACAGGGAGCTGCCATTCATCTTCGGCCGCGAAATCAATCGGCCGAGTGTCAAACGGCTCATCGAACACCCAATCCGCTGCGAGGCCGATGACATAGGCCGGATGTGGGAAGATGGAGGTGTCGCGCCGAACCAGTACGTCAACCGCCATGCGTGACGTATGCGCGGCGATGACTGCCACGTCGGCGTCGTCGGCAATGAGTGGTGGGCCGGCATCGCGGTGCACGTCGTAGTCATTTCCTTGGCCATGCCACGGAACCCCCTGGCTACGACACCACGCGAGGTATTGGCGGCGCGCCGCATGCGGAGGCGGCTCAATACCCGGTCGCAGGCGAGCCACGAATCCGCCGATGCCTCCGGCATAAACTTCGGCCCAGATCATCGGGCTACGGGCCCGTCGCGCCACCGATGCAACGAAGTTGAATGCCTGCGGATCGGCGGTTGCGTCGATCAAGAGATTGCATTCAGCAAGTGCGTCAAGGATGGTGGCCGTGCTGCCAGAAGATTCCTGACCGCCCAAATCGACGCGCCAAACCTCGACCGTCACGTTAGGCGCGACCGCGCGCAGGCGTTCTTCAAGTGCGTCAACCTTGTGCGAGCCGAGGCTTTCTGCCGCCAGTTCATTCCGTGCGAGGTTGCCCGGCTTCAAAATGTCGTCATCGATGAGCACGAACTGTCGGACGCCGCTTCGCGCGAGGCTTGCGGCGATCTTCGAGCCCAGTGATCCACAGCCGACGATACCGACCTTCTTCCCGGCCATTGCTGCGTAGAAGTCCGGCAGGCGCGCGCCGGTTTCATTGGAAAGGTCGATGGTGCGATAGTGCAGCACCTTCCACGTGCCCTTGTGTAAGAACGAGAAATGGAACTGTGCGCTCGTCGCGTCAGCGAGCACAGTGAATCGCGACGTGGCATTGTCGTCGGTAGGCGCCTGGCCTTGAATAGCCGTGGCGGTGACAATGCGCTCCAGTTGCTCCTGCTCTGAGACTGCTACGCCATCGAGTGACGGAAGCCGCACGAGGAGCCCGGGGCTGCCCTGGCTGTCTCCAGGCGGTATGCTGTCTTCCTGCCATACGGGCGCGGATACGGGGCCGATCGAGGCGACATAGGCAGTCCACGTCCGGCGAGGGCCATGCGTTTCCACGATATTGCAGGGATAGCCGGCTCCAGCTTCCAGGGCGGCGATGTAATCGCGCAATCCGGGGGTCAGGAACGCTCGGCAGCTCGCGCTCCGCAATTGCTGACCGAGGGATGCCTGATGCGCGCTCGGTACGACGGCGCGCCGATCCAGTGCTGGTTGCTCACCAGAGAGAAGACGATGCGCGCTTTCGATCATCATCGCGCCAGTTACCGCGGGGTCCCAGTTGTCCGTCCTGTATTCGAGGCACAACTCGCCTCCATGTCCCCATTGATGGCTCGAGTAGTGTCGCCCGTCCCGAGGGAGAACAGAGGGCGGCGTTTCCGGAAAGAAGGCCGGATAGGTCAAGGTGAATGGCAGGGCTTCCCCGTTGACGGCCATGTCGAAATCGACGGCGAACTGCAGACCTTTCATCATGCGCGGCGTCGCGACCGCCAGCCAAGGCGCACTCGCCCGGAGGGCCTCGATGCCGGTCACTTCCGTTTTCAGGCGCTCGGGATTGTGGATGAACCACATCAGCCAAATCCCCTCGGCTTGTCGTCGGTGCGCGGCGCGTTGGGGAAAGAGAAGGCTCCTGCAGGCGGCGCAACCGACGCGACCTTGAGAAGGGCAGACTTCTTTTCGAACTTGGTTTCGTCCCGATTGCTGAAGAAGGTCGTCGCATAGACCTTGTCCCAGCATTTCAGAGCTTTGGTGCGGGTGCAGTCGTGCTCGAACAGCGGGGCGAGCGTGTCGATCGCCTCGGTCAGACGCCCGCGCAGGAAGCGTGCGCGAGGATCATCCGTGCCCCTGGTGATGGTTTGATCGGGGGTCACCGGATGTGCAACCACGAGGTTCCAGTTCAGCCGGTCGCGGATGGCCTTCATCGTCGCGTATAGGGCGCGATCTTCCCTCCACATGTCACCTTGGAAGCACTCTGTCACGAGCTTCGTGATGCCAAAGCCGCTGAGGATTTGACCGGACCAGCTTTCGCGGCTGCGTGCGTACTTCTTGATTTCGCGTACCACGCGGCGGAGCTGGCGGCCGTTGACGGTATCAGGGCTCTGCTTTGTGTTCTCGTCTTCGAACCACTTCGACACGTCCCGGGCGTCCGAGCGTTTCCAGTCGCTGCTGGCAAGTTCGTGGTGGTAGCTCTCGCTTCCAAAGATGTCCTTGGTTGCTACGCGACGATACACTGGCACATCCACGCAATATCCTGCGAGGTAGTAGACACGCACACAGTTCTTGCGCACCTCTGGCGGGGTCTTGAATGAACCGTCGTCGAGCGCGTCCCGCGCCATCTGGCGTGCTTGGAGCGCAGTCATCTCCGCGCCGCGCTCGCCAACGAGCACGGCCTTCTCGAAATAGACGCCATCGTCAATATCGTAGTCTTTGGCAGGGTGCTGCGTCATCGTTTTCATGGCGTAACTGCCTTGGCTCGCGAACTCGCGCGGCGCGGGCTTGTCCTTGTCCTTCAGGCCTTTCTTTAGGCGCTCGCGGTTGGCATCACGCCGTCCGCGCATATTGGTCCGCTCCGCCTGCGGGAGGGTCACCTCGTCATCGTGATAGGCAAGAATGTCGTTGGCGCAGTTGTACATGATCACCTCGAATTTTTGAGTTACGCGACCGTCGGGCCGGCAGCGGGCGAAGCCCGGAACGCCAGAGGATCGGTTCGAGGCGGGACGGTATTGAACAGGCCACAGATCAACGCCGCCTCGACGTCGGTCCCTGCGTAAGCACATTTGCTATTAGTCATGTCCGCGTCGGTGCGGGCCTGGTTGATGAGCGCCTCCATAGCTTCGGAGCGCGTTTCGTCAAGATCGAGATATGGGATGAGGGCCGCGGGCACTTTCTCGCTCGGGAAGCGGATAATCGTGCAGTTGCGGTTCACATGGCGCGCAAGTTTCTTGGCCATGTGGTCATATGCGAACTGCTGCGCATCAACAGCGAGGCTGGCAGCCTCGCCGCCGAACTTCCACTCGCCCAAACCGCGATCGAGTGCGGACCTGGCGATCTGTTCACCTGCTGGCATTGGGCAGGTGCCAAGGCAAAAGATTTGGATCTCCTGCCCAGGCGCGGTCAAATCGAGCGCGTCGATAAGACCAATCAGCACGGGATTGTTTGCCCACAGCCCCCCGTCGACAAACACGTTGAAGCCGCTGGACGAATTGTCGGGATGATCTACCGCAGCCATCGCGCGGTAGATCGGCGCGGCCGTAGTGGCAAGGCATACGTCGACGAGTGCGTAGTTGTCGTCGCGATGGTTGGTTGTGTCCTTGAGGTGCGGTGTCTTAAACACCCAAGCGCGGTGCTGGCTCATTTCGACGGTAGGGATCGCGAGGCCGATGCCGCGCGCCGCATAGATGTCGCCCAGCGTCGTCGTGCCGAGCTTCTCGACGAGCGCCTTGCGCAGCACCTCTGTTCCGGCAGCCAGCGCAGGCGGCCGCTTCCAAGCGTCGGGTATGGCACCCATGACACCGGACGGGAGGGACCGCGAGAAGATCTTCGGTCCGTGCTGAACGTAGAGATTAACAATATCCGAAAGCGGGACACCGGCCGCAAGGGCGCAGGCGATGATGCCGCCCGTGCTCGTGCCGACGATGAGATCGAAAGCTGCACCGATATCGACGGCCGCGATACCGCGCCGTTTTGCGAATGCAGCGCCGACACGGTCGAGATAGGTGGCAGTATAGGTTCCACGCATGCCGCCGCCGTCGAGGCTGAGCACGCGAAATGGCGGCAAGCTGGATGTTGTCATGAAATCCTCAAGTACGTTGCCGCCCGGATCGTTCTCCGCCGCGTCGCTACACCACATGTCGTATATAAAAATTCATTGTCTACAATATATGGCGGAGAAGATGGACCGGGCAATCATGTCAAATTCTCACGCCGCCCTCCTGCTCTGGCGGCTGTTGATCCAGTCCCAAGCTTCCTGCGGGAGCCAGCCCTGGTAGTCGCTGGTCACTCCAATCAGCAGGAAGAAATCACTCTTGTCGACGTGCGGCGCGATGCGGTCCCAAATGCCGTTGGCGCGGAGCGATGTATCGACGAGCCACGTCGACCCGAGGATGTGCCACCACTCGCCGCAGTTCTTGATTGCGTCGTACAATGCTTCATAATTCTGACCTGGGCGCTTCAGGTCATAGTTGATCGCATAGATCATGTTGGCTCCTTGACCGGTTACGACGCTGAACCGGCCAACCGGTGCGTCCTGACTCCCTATGCGGAGGCCGGAGCCAGCGCGGACATGGATTGCACCATGTCCGCGCCGAGCGGTCTTCCCGCATAGGCATATTGAAAGGAGATGCATGAGGTGAATTCGGGCCAGGTTGCCGCTACCCGCACTCGTGACGAGATCGCTGTAGCGATTCGATCGCTCACGGCTGCCGACTTGGCGCGCCTGAAGATGGTGGCCAGGAAATACGCCTTCGGACGGCCGATCGAAAGCGACGACCTTCTACAGGAAGCATACGTCCGCGCGTTGGATAGCCGCGCCTGTCCCTCGCATGTCGATGTCGTCAAATTCCTGGCCGAGGCCATGCGTAGTATCGCCCACGGAGAAGCGGAAAAGGTGGAGCACAAAGTCACTATTGTTCCCATCGCGAAAACAGGCGGACCGGAGGACGAAGCGAACTCCATTAGAGATGAGGCTGATGATGCCGAAACGCGGATGATAGCTGCTCAACAGGCCGAGAGGTGCATCGCCGTCCACGCGGCGGTGATTGCCTTGTTCGACGATGAACCTACCGCTCAACTAGTATTGGAAGGAATGATGGAGGAGATGACTGCGGGGGAAATGCGCGAGCTGACCGGCCTCGACAAGACCGGTTACGACAGCAAGCGCAAGCTGATCCGCCGTAGAATTGACAAGCAATATCCCGAAGGATGGAAGCCATGACCGGAAAAGGAAAAAGGGAGCGCGTTGCGCTCGACCGGCTGGCAGATGTCCTTGTCGATGAAATTCTTAGCGCGCCCGATGAGGACGTTCTGGCCGAATTCAAGGAAGCAGGTGGCGACCCAAACCAGAATGCTGCTGAGATGCGAGCTCTCTTCGAAAGAAGCGTCCTCGCATCGAACAAGAAGCGCCTCGCTGTAGCTAAAGCGGCTGTGACAGCGAACCGTCGTTCGCCAACTACGTCTGCGGCCACGCCAATTGATATGGCGGCTGCCCGCGCCCGTCTTCGTGTAGTCATTGATACACCTGGCTTGCCTCAGAAGGTCACGCTGGCCGCCCGAAAAGAGAACGAGCTATCTGATGCAGATATCCTCGGCATGCTTGAGGATCTGCGGGAGCTTGGCTTGTTGCCTCCCGACGACGATCAGGATGGAAAGATCTGATGTCTCTTTCGCCGGCCGAGCGACTTCTTCAAGAATTGGGCGTTACTGAACCGAATGAGATCGATCTTGAAGCGATTGCCTATTACGTCAATGCGCGGGTGAGATATCGATCGCTTGATGGCTGCGAGGCGCGGATCATCGGCAAGGGGGACGAGGCGATCATCACCGTCAATGCCAACAGCACCTATCGTCGGAAGCGCTTTTCGATCGCGCATGAGTTGGGACATTGGCACCATCATCGCGGCAAATGTCTTGCTTGCCGAGTTGAGGAGTACCGCCCGCGCGATGCGCTCTCGCCGGAGCGCACGGCCGACGGCTACGCCGCCGATCTTCTAATGCCCTACTATTTGTTTCGGCCCCTGGCCCGGCAGCAAGGCAAGCTAACTTTTAAGGCAGTTACAGCGCTCGCCGCCATTTTCAATGCAAGCAAACCGGCAACCGCGATCCGGCTAGTGGAGAGTGATCACTCCCCCGCTCTTCTTATCTGTCACGGCCCTAGAGGTCGAAAATGGTTTACTCGAGCACCAAGCGTCCCTCAGAGGTGGTTCCCGCAAGAAAGCCTCGACGCCGACAGCTACGCTTTCGGGATTCAGTTCGGCGGAAATCCAGATGATCCCTTGCCGCGCAAGATTGGCGCGGAGGCTTGGTTCGACCGCCGGGACGCCGATCGGTTCGAAGTTCACGAACAGACCATGCGAACCGGTCCGGATGAAACGCTTACGCTTGTGCTAATCAGTGACCCCAGAATGTTGGAAGACCAAGATTATCGAGGCCGCGGTTAATGTTTGGGTGTATGGCTAGCAAAGTCACTGCAGCAGCTTACGGCGGGCACGTCGACGAGCGAGACAAGAACCGGCAGCAGGCAAGTCTGCTTTCTGATTCCACTCCCGAAAAGCAGACCATCTGGTAACGGCGCCGAACCGGCCATTCATCGTCGCCGCAGCGAACTTCGGCTCCTGGCGCAGCGCTCTAGCCCACCGCATGGATGTCCATGGGATGAGCAAACGGGGAGCGCTTCAACCGGCCCCGAGAACGAAGTCACGGCTGGATAGAAGTTGGGGCAACGTCAGGTGCTCACTATGATTACGATCACTGGGCGTGGCAGTTTTTTTGCGGTTTGCGCTCGATAGATGACTTTCCGCTGTCGACCCCGTCGCGCGCCACCTCTATTGCGTGGAAAGGGCGTTTGAGCAGCTAGTACGTGTCTTTTAGGTTGACGAAGAATGACTATGACTTAGTCACGTCAGACCATCTCGCTAATTCGACTGCGACCCCATACCGGGTCCTCCAGCACAATCATGCGTGCGTTAGGATCAGCATTCAGGGCCGCGAGCAGCGTCTCTGTGGAGACGCTTCTGGCAAGCGGTGCATCGGTTTGTGCTGACGCCTTTGCGTGAGGGATCGCCAAATGGCTGTAGAGGTCAGGCCGATCCTCTCGCTTCATCGCGACGGCCGCCCTGTCCACTATATCGAGCAGATGTGAGGCGTTGCGACCGGCGGCTGCGCGCGTGGTCTTTCGCGTGGCGACTTCATCGATCAGCGATGTCGCGAACTCTAGGTTGTTACTAAGAATGGCCGGACACGCCCAGACGAGTTGAGTGCGAAGAAGCACGGGCTGACGCTCGTCGTCGATCCATCCTCGAACAACCGTTCCTTCCATCGTTGAGAGGGCGTCGGCAACCAAACCGGCAACAGCTTCCACCCATTTCGGATTATAAGCGAAACGCTCTGCCACCGGCAAAAATGCGGATGCCGATTTCAGTGCCTCGTCGCGCAAGCGGATGAGCGGCGCCTTCCGGTCGCATAGGGCGACCAGAAGGGCGAACTGGAGCACGACGGACCAGCGGCCGATGCTGTTTTGGAAGCGCTCGTGAAAACGTGCAGCCGCGAACGGTTGCAGCACGAAGTCTCGCAGAGCTGCTTCGACGCTTCCGATCCGGCGCGCGGCGTCGTGGCCGGCGTCGCGCTGCTTCTTGAGCTTTGAGAGCTCAACCTGAGAGTTCGCAGCCCAAAAGGCGAATTCCCGCTCGGCACGGACCGCGTCAAAATTCTCGTTGCAAATCCGCTCTGGGTGCCGGACTCCGACAAGCCGATCGAAGGTCGTCAACGCCTCTTCCAAAGCGGCTTGTCGCAAAGGCACTTCGGTATGTGCCATCGCGAAACGATGCCTTATCTCCGGCGTGTCTACCAGCGATGGCTCGAAAACTGTCCAAAGCGTCTTTGGATCAATATCCTGCCGCGCGGCCGTTTGCAGGGCGTCGTCGCGCGCCAGTATGACCGCCGCCCGCAACCGCTCTAACTCGGGCGCGTCCTCCACAAGGCGCGCGATCTGATGAACGGCATTGTGTTCGCCGCCCATCGCTTGCTGGGGATGTATCTCCAGGATTGCACGCTTACGCCGGTTTTCGGCAGGACGATCCTTTTGACGATGCCAGGCATGAACGGCTTCCTTCAGCATAAACGCGCTGAGGTGAATGCGCCCCTCTATCGGCGTCCCGCTCGCAACCAATGCGGCGTCTATGGCAGACGCCTTCCAGCCTTTGCCATCCTCTCCGCCGTCTCGAAGCTTGGCCACCCCGAAACCAGCGAAGAGCGGCACGCCGCTTCGCAGCGCCTGCTGCGCGGCTCTATCACTCCAGAAACACGCTTCCGCGACGCTTCCGATGATCGCAGGCAGAATGCGCCGCTTGTCTGCTTCCTTCGCGAGCCATCTCAATCGCCTTGGGTCGTTACGCAGCAGGACGCGGGCGACAAATCCTATGCCGTAGCCAGGCGATGTTCCCAGTGGCCTCGGATGCCGAATCCATCGGTCCGCCAAGGTGATTTGCGTCCAATCCATGATCGACAGAATTTCCGTCTCGTAGACGGGTGAAAGTGACCGCGGAGCAGTCTTCTTCGGTCGTGCCAGATCGACCGCTTGCCGAAGCATACGGAGCCGGATCGTTTCCGAAGACGTGTGCCGAAACAGCCGGCCCAAGATGCCCTCGATCTCATCCTCCGGCGCATGGGCGCGTGCGATCATCTCGCCGATGCCGATGAGAATAGCGCCATCCTTCAGCGACTTGCCCGAGCGCGCCCGCTGCCTAAGCAGGCGCGCCAGAAGCGGGCCATCGCACTTCCATAGCCCGCCGGCTCGGCCTTTTCGGAGCAGCCCTATGACATGGGCGCGCCGCAGCAGAGTGGCGTCGCACTCGTTCTCTCGTCCCATGAGCCAAGCAGCGGCGGCGAGCACGCCGGGCTCGAGCTTCGGGTCGACTCTATCGTCCGTCACGGGGAAGGCCATTGGAAGGTCGTTGTAGGCTGGGTCGAGCCGGAAATGTCCCGCCCATTGGCCAGCCCGTCGATGTAGCGCACGGCCTCTCGCGCCGCGGCCCCCTCCAGCCGCGACATGCAGAACGGCCAATTGCCCGCCATGCGGTTCAGGCTGTTGGAAAGGAGATAGACCTCGCGCTCCCCCTCGTGTGGGGTGAGCAGAAGATAGCGGTCATGGAATGCCTGTCGCGGCCCATCGATGAGATTGATGAGCCTCAGCCGCCGGGCGGCATTTGGGATGCCATCGCTTCGGAGGTCACGCAGCACCGTTTCCAGTTCATGGAGCAGGTCCAACTTTTGATCGTTCGTTTCAGGATCGGTCTCTCTCAGGCTCGTGACGACGGTCAGATTGACGTCGAGACTCTCGAGCCGCGAGATGACGCGCTTTAGGGTGTCGATCCCGAAGTAAGGATCGACGATCGTGCCGGCGCTGACGCGCGCGCCGTCCAGCAAGCTGTTGAAGTGAGCGATGACGCCGACTTCGTCCGCGATGCCTCGCTGAAACCAGCGGTCGCTGCCTGACGGAGGCACCAGCCGATGCGTGAGCGCCCGCATGGTGGTTCGGTGGATCTCGAAGGCCGCATCGTTCTGTGCGCCGATCAGCGATCGGCTCGTGGATCGCATCCGAACTTTCGATGCGCGATCTTGCAGTTCCGTCCCGAGCCCTTGCGCCGAGCGAGCCAACGGGTCGTTGATGGTGAGATTTGGGCCCATCGCGGACATGTTGAGACCGACACGGAGGAGAAGCGGATGTTCCTCGAACTGGATCAGCAGGCCTGACGGATCAAAAACGGACATCCTGTAATGGTCGAACGGGACAGCGGTCACTGTCCTCGACACCGCAGGCCGCAAGGAGATCAGCCTTGAGAAGACCGGTTCTCCGCCAAGCTGCAGCTCGACATGGACTGAGCAGGCGTCTGCGATCGTCCCATTCGCAGACAGGGTGAACTCCTCCGGGCAGGAGAGCTTCTGCGTTGGGTCGGACCGTTCGACGCTGAACTCGACCTGCGGGTCGCCATCATCGGTGTCCGACGCATCATACACATCAAACGCGCCGAGACGATCGGAGGCGCGGCGGAAATCGACCCCGATCGCATCTTTCAGGAAATCGAGAACCTGATGCCATCCAAGGTCTGAAAGCGTGGCTTGCTCTACGCCGACATAGGTCTCCGTCGGCCGGGCGCGGCGTCCGAAGCCATCAACGAGCCGATGGCGGGAACCGCTCAGCACGATGTCTGGGCCGCCTTGCCGCGACAGGTCCAGAATCGACTGCCCGAGCGCCGCATCCGCGATCAGCTTGGCCTCGTCATCGTCGAGGAGGGTCTGCAGGATCTCGGCATCGGTTCCGTCGAACTGCACAGCTTTGCGCTGCTCGCCTTTCGGAATGGCGGCCTCACGCCCGGCGCCGTGCACAAGACAGCCGTAGAGCAGCAGCTCTTGGCTGAACGCAACCCAGAGCCAATGGCGTCTTCCAGTTTCCGTCATTCAGCACCTGAGGTAACCTGTAACATATACAGGTTCAGTATCGTACCATACCACCTGATTTGGCTTAAAACTGAGGCTAGCAAACTAGAGGCGGTGCATGTCAGCTTTCCGATAATCATTGCTCCAAAGGCGACAGTCTGCAATCGGCCCCAAACCGGCTGTTCGTCGCAGCCGCAGCGAACTTCGGCTTCTGGCGCGTCCTGCAGGTTCAAGGGGGATGCCTCGCCGAGGGCGCCTCAAAGACCCCGAACAGTTGCGGCACGTGCCGCCAGCTCACGACCTTACAGCCTGTCCCGGCAGATTCAGGTGGTATCGCGTGTAGCGGCGCTCTCCGGTTCGCGTCAGGGCGCCTTTCTCCACCAGATCGTGCAGATCGCGCGTGGCGGTGGGGCGTGAGGTGCCAGTGATCGCGAGGTAGTTCTCCGCGCTCAGGCCGCCCGTGAAGCCACCGGGGCCCTCACGGAACAGGCGGGCGATCACCTTTTCCTGCCGTTCGTTCAACTTGTCGCGGAAGCGATCATAAAAATGCGCCTTGGCGATGTGGAAGGCGACGCGGCCGAGCGTCGTCTGCTGGGCCGCGATGATTGTTTCGGCGAAATAGACCAGCCAGTCCGTGACATCGAGCGTCCGCTGATGGATCTCGAGCTGGTCGTAATAGGCCTTGCGATGCTGCTCGATGGTATGGGCGAGCGCGATCAGGGTCGGCTGCCCGATGTTCTGGGCGAGGGATTTTTCCGCCAGTGTCCGGCCGATACGACCATTGCCATCCTCGAAGGGATGGATGCTCTCGAAATAAAGGTGCCCGATCCCGGCCCGGGTAAGTGCCGGCAAGGGCGTTTCACCGTCCGGAGCCGAGCCATTGAACCAGGTGAGATATGCAGCCATCTCGTCCCGAACCCGAGAAGATGGAGGCGCCTCGAAATGCACGGTCGGCCGATCCTGACGGCCAGACACGATCTGCATCGCGTCTTCATGGCGACGGTAGTCGCCGATCGTTTCCAGATGCCGGCTGTCCGCCATCAGCATGCGGTGCCAGCGGAATAGCGTGTCGGCGTCGAGGGGATCGGCCCAGCTCCTATAGAGATCGACCATCATCTCCGCGATGCCACGCTCTTTCGGCTTCACGTTGCGATTGTCGGTGTCGAGGCCGAGCTGACGGCGCAGGGAGGATTGCACGCTGAGGCGATCCAGCGTCTCCCCTTCGATCGCGCTGGTCTTGACCGCCTCGTCGCTGAGGAGTTCGATCCGCAGCAGGTCCCGCTCGTCATCGCTCACATGCCGGACCGCACCGATCACCTCGCCGGTGAGCAGCAGGAACCGCCGCTCCAGCGGTTCGAGGGCAACCGGATCATAGGCAAAATGCGGCCAGCCGTGCTGCGTCCAGTTCCACACCATGAGCGATAGAGTCTCCCGATATAGCTCACATAATAGCGAATACGTGATCGATAGATAGCTATCCTATCGCTCATGGCGGAGCCGCGCCATCGCGCCACGCAGGTTGATCGAGCGACCTCATCCCCATTTCCTGCGCTGGCACAGGGAGCATTGTTTCAAGCCGTGACGCGGAGGCTCCCTATGAAGCTTCCGATCGCCTCACAGCAGGTCCGCCGTTCGCCTGTCATTGCACGCCACGCTGCGACGCGGATCGAATCCTGTTGAACCGGCCCAATATCGGGCTCTTTTAATCATCCCCGACCGGGATGAGATCGTCATGACCCCGGCATTGTCGGGGTTGGGATGGCGGCAGCACATCATCATCAGGGCTTTGCCCGCGGCGCGCGGATGCTGCGCACGGCGCTGGGTCCGGCGATCGCTCGGCATCTGGAAGACCCGGCCGTCGTCGAGGTGATGCTGAACCCGGATGGGCGGCTGTGGATCGACCGGCTCTCGGAAGGGTTGGGCGACACAGGCGAGAAGCTGTCGCCCGCTGACGGTGAACGCATCGTGCGGCTCGTCGCGCATCATGTCGGCGCCGAGGTGCATGCCGGAGCTCCGCGCGTTTCGGCCGAACTGCCCGAGACGGGAGAACGGTTCGAGGGCCTGCTGCCGCCGGTCGTCGCGGCACCGACATTCGCCATCCGCAAGCCCGCCGTCGCGGTGTTCACGCTCGAGGACTATGTCCGCGCCCGGATCATGTCCGCCGGACAGGCCGACGCGCTGCGCCAAGGTGTTGCCTCTCGCGCTAACATTCTCGTCGCGGGCGGCACCTCGACGGGCAAGACCACGCTGACCAATGCGCTGCTCGCCGAGGTCGCGAAAACCTCCGATCGCGTCGTTCTCATCGAGGATACGCGCGAGCTGCAATGCGCGGCCCCGAACCTCCTCGCTCTGCG
Source organism: Aquabacter spiritensis (assembly GCF_004346185.1). Lineage (GTDB taxonomy): Bacteria > Pseudomonadota > Alphaproteobacteria > Rhizobiales > Xanthobacteraceae > Aquabacter > Aquabacter spiritensis. Next base: position 35,449 of record NZ_SMAI01000015.1, read on the forward strand.
CACCAAGGACGGCGTCGCTTCGCTGTCCGACCTTGTGCGCTCGGCGCTGCGCCTGCGGCCCGACCGGATCCCCATCGGCGAGGTGCGCGGCGCGGAGGCGCTCGACCTATTGAAGGCCTGGGGCACCGGCCATCCAGGTGGCATCGGAACCATCCATGCCGGCAGCGCGCTCGGCGCGCTGAGGCGGATGGAACAGCTCATCCAGGAAGCTGTCGTCACCGTCCCACGCGCGCTGATCGCTGAGACCATCAGTCTCGTGGCCGTGCTCTCGGGCCGCGGCGCGACGCGCCGGCTCACCGAACTCGCTCATGTCGAGGGCCTTGGCCCCGATGGCGACTACCGCGTCACCCCTGTCATCACCGGAGATCCCACATGATCCGATCGCTCCATCGCGCCGGAAGCGCAGCCCGGCTGGCAGTGTCTGCCACCTGTATCAGCCTGCTGGCCATGGCCAGCGCTCACGCCTCCGGCTCGTCCATGCCGTGGGAGGCGCCGCTGCAATCCATCCTTCAATCGATCGAAGGCCCCGTCGCCAAGATCATCGCCGTCATCGTCATCATCTCGACCGGGCTGGCGCTGGCCTTCGGCGACACGTCGGGTGGCTTCCGGCGGCTGATCCAAATCGTGTTCGGCCTATCGATCGCCTTCGCCGCCTCGAGCTTCTTCCTGTCCTTCTTCTCCTTCGGCGGCGGAGCGCTCGTCTGATGGCCGAGACGGTTGAGGTTCCCGGCTTCAGCGTGCCGGTCCACCGGGCGTTGACCGAGCCGATCCTGCTCGGCGGCGCGCCACGTGCCATCGCCATCGTCAATGGCACGCTCGCCGGGGCCGTGGGTCTCGGCCTGCGCCTGTGGCTGGTCGGCCTCGCCATCGGGATGATCGGCCATGTCGTGGCGGTGTGGGCCGCAAAGCGCGACCCGCTTTTCGTCGAGGTGGTGCGCCGGCATCTGCGCATCCCGACGCACCTCTCGGTCTGAGCGGGGTGCCGTGATGATGAACCTCACTGAGTATCGCAGCCGCAACCGCCGCCTTGCCGATTTCCTGCCCTGGGCAGCGCTGGTTGCGCCCGGCATCGTGCTGAACAAGGACGGTTCGTTTCAGCGAACCGCATCTTTTCGGGGGCCGGACCTCGACAGTGCCGTGCCGGCCGAGCTCATCGCGGTTGCCGGGCGGCTGAACAACGCCTTCCGCCGCCTCGGCTCGGGTTGGGCGATCTTCGTGGAGGCGCAGCGCCATGCTGCAGGGACCTATCCCGCGAGCACTTTCCCGGATGCTGCTTCCGCTTTGGTTGATGCCGAGCGGAGGGCCGATTTCGAAGAGGCCGGCAGCCATTTTGAGTCGAGCTACTTCCTGACCTTCACTTATCTGCCGCCCGCCGAGGATGCCGCGCGCACCGAAGGCTGGCTCTATGAAGGGCGGGACAAGGCGGGGCTTGATCCCCATGAGACGTTGCGTGGCTTTACCGACCGAACCGATCGGCTCCTCAACCTTATCGACGCCTTCATGCCGGAATGCCGCTGGCTCGATGACGGCGAGACGCTGACCTATCTGCACAGCTGCGTCTCGACGCATCGGCATCGTGTCCGTATGCCGGAAACGCCGATCTATCTCGACGCGATGCTGGCCGATCAGCCGCTCACCGGCGGGCTGGAGCCACGCCTTGGCGACCAGTCTCTGCGGGTGCTGACCATCACCGGCTTGCCCACGGTGACGACGCCCGGCCTGCTCGATGAGCTCAACCGCCTGGCCTTTCCCTATCGCTGGTCGACCCGGGCGATCCTGCTCGACAAGACGGATGCGGTCCGGCTGCTCACCAGGATCCGCCGCCAATGGTTCGCCAAGCGCAAATCCATCGCCGCCATCCTGAAGGAGGTCATGACCAATGAGGCCTCCGTCCTCGTGGACTCGGATGCCGCGAACAAGGCTGAAGATGCCGACCTCGCGCTTCAGGAGCTCGGCGCGGATCACGCCGGCGTCGCCTATGTCACCGCGACGGTGACGGTGTGGGACGCCGATCCGCGCATCGCCGACGAGAAGCTGCGGCGGGTCGAGAAGGTCATCCAGGGTCGCGACTTCACGGTGATGACCGAGACCATCAACGCCGTCGACGCCTGGCTCGGCAGCTTGCCCGGTCATGTCTATGCCAATGTCCGCCAGCCACCGATCTCGACGCTCAATCTGGCCCATATGATCCCGCTGTCAGCAGTGTGGGCCGGCGAGAGTGCCGACGCGCATTTTGATGCACCGCCGCTGCTGTTCGGCAAGACCGAGGGCTCGACGCCGTTTCGATTCTGCCTCCATGTCGGCGATGTCGGCCATACCCTCGTTGTCGGACCGACCGGCGCGGGCAAGTCCGTGCTGCTGGCGCTGATGGCCCTACAGTTCCGCCGCTATGCGGGCGCGCAGGTGTTTGCCTTTGATTTCGGCGGCTCGATCCGGGCCGCGGCGCTGGCCATGGGCGGGGACTGGCACGATCTCGGTGGCGGGCTCAGCGAGGGGAGCGCGGAGAGTGTTTCGCTCCAGCCGCTTGCGCGCATCGATGAGGCTGCCGAGCGCGCTTGGGCCGCAGACTGGCTCAATGCCATCCTCACCCGCGAAGGCGTTCCCATCACGCCGCAGGTGAAGGAACATATCTGGACGGCGCTGACATCGCTCGCCTCGGCGCCCGGCGAGGAGCGTACGCTTACGGGGCTGTGCGTCCTGCTGCAGGCGAACGACCTGAAGCAGGCACTGCGTCCTTATTGCATCGGCGGCGCCTGGGGCCGGCTGCTCGACGCCGAAAGCGAGCATTTGGGCATCTCCACCGTCCAGGCCTTCGAGACCGAGGGGCTGATCGGGACCGAGGCCGCGCCGGCGGTGCTGGCCTATCTGTTCCACCGCATCGAGGACCGGCTCGACGGATCACCGACCCTCATCATCATCGATGAAGGCTGGCTGGCGCTGGATGACGAGGCCTTCGCCGGCCAGCTGCGCGAATGGCTGAAGACGCTGCGCAAGAAGAACGCCTCCGTCATCTTCGCCACGCAGTCCCTCTCCGACATTGATGGCAGCGCCATTGCCCCGGCGATCATCGAGAGCTGCCCGACACGTCTTCTGCTCCCCAATGAGCGGGCCATCGAGCCGCAGATCACCGCGATCTATCGTCGCTTCGGACTGAACGACCGGCAGATAGAGATCCTCGCGCGGGCCATGCCGAAGCGGGACTATTACTGCCAGTCGCGGCGCGGAAACCGGCTGTTCGAGCTGGGCCTGTCCGACGTGGCGTTCGCGCTGTGCGCTGCGTCCTCCAAGACGGACCAGCAGGCCATCGGCAGGATCTTCGCCGCGCACGGTCGCGACGGCTTCCTGGACGCCTGGCTGCGTCATCGCGGCCTCGGCTGGGCCGCGGACCTCATCCCCAACCTCGCCAATCTGGAGACGCAGCCATGACGCTGTTCCGTCCGCGCGCGCTCACCGTCGCCGTCGTGCTGCTGACCGCGCCGCTCGCCCTCGCACCCGTGCTGTCCCCGCCCGCACAGGCCCTCACGGTCTATGACCCGTGGAACTACGCGGAGAACATGATATCGGCCGCCCGCGCGCTGGAGCAGATCAACAACCAGATCACCTCGCTGCAGAACCAAGCGCAGATGCTGATCAACCAGGCGCGCAATCTCGCCAGCCTGCCGCATTCCTCGCTGCAGCAGATCCAGCAATCGGTCCAGCGCACCCAGCAGTTGCTCGGGCAGGCGCAGAGCATCGCTTTCGATGTCGGCCAGATCGACCAGGCCTTCCAGCAGCGCTACGGCAACATCCCGCTCTCGGCCTCCGATGCCGATCTCGTCGCCGGGGCGCGCTCGCGCTGGCAGACCACGGTCGGCGGCCTGCAGGATGCGCTGCGGGTGCAAGCCGGCGTCGTCGGCAATGTCGACGCCAACCGCGCCGAGATGGCGACGCTTGTCGGCCAGAGCCAGGGCGCGACGGGCGCGCTTCAGGCTACGCAGGCCGGCAACCAGTTACTCGCTTTGCAGTCGCAGCAGCTTTCCGACCTGATCGCAGTGATGTCCGCCAATGGGCGCGCCGCGGCGCTGTCCGAGGCGGAACGCGCGACCGCCGCCGAGCAGGGCCGTGAGCAGCGCCGGCGCTTCCTCACCCCGGGCGCCGGCTATCAGGCCGGCAATGCCCGCATGTTCAGCAACTGAGGGAGGCCGACATGGACGGAGCCATGCTGGCCCGGCTCGGCGCGGTGATCTTCGTGGCCGTCGCCGGTACGGCGGCGGTTCTGGAGATGAGCCGGGAGGAAAAGGCGCCGGAGCCTTCACCCCTTCGGACGGTCGAGGCCGAGCACGATCCTCTGCGCGGTGAACAGCGCCGCTGCCAGCAATTGGGAGAGGCTGCCGCGCAGGACACCCCGTGCCTGAAGGTCTGGGCGCAGACACGCGACCGGTTTCTCGGGCATCCCGCGCCGAACGAAGGCCGCTGAGCCATGAACGGCACTGGCGTTATCGACACTTTCCTGGGGGTCTTCACCTCTTATATCGACAGCGGCTTCGGCCTGCTTGGCGGCGAGGTCGCCTTCATCGCCACCACGCTCATCGTCATCGACGTGACGTTGGCGGCGCTGTTCTGGTCCTGGGGCGCGGATGACGACGTCATCGCCCGGCTCATCAAGAAGACGCTGTTTGTCGGCGTCTTCGCCTACATCATCGGCAATTGGAACAACCTCGCCCGCATCGTCTTCGAGAGCTTTGCCGGGCTTGGGCTGAAGGGCTCGGGAACGGCATTTTCCGTCAGCGACCTCATGCGCCCGGGCAAGGTGGCGCAGACCGGGCTCGATGCCGGCCGTCCCTTGCTCGACTCCATCTCCGATCTGATGGGCTGGGTCGCCTTCTTCGAGAACTTCATCCAGATCGCCTGCCTGCTGTTTGCATGGGCGCTGGTGCTGCTCTCCTTCTTCATTCTCGCGGTCCAGCTCTTCGTCACCTTGATCGAGTTCAAGCTGACGACGCTCGCCGGCTTCGTGCTGATCCCCTTCGGCCTGTTCGGCAAAACCGCCTTCATGGCCGAGCGGGTGCTGGGGAACGTCGTCTCCTCCGGCATCAAGGTCATGGTGCTCGCGGTCATCATCGGCATCGGCTCCACCCTGTTTGGCCAGTTCACCGCGGGGTTTGGGGGACAGACGCCCACCATCGATGACGCCATGGCCATCGTGCTGGCTGCCCTTTCCCTGCTCGGCCTCGGCATCTTCGGCCCTGGCATTGCCGCGGGCCTTGTCTCCGGCGGCCCGCAGCTGAGCGCGGGGGCCGCGGTCGGCACGGGCCTCGCCGCCGGTGGCGCGCTGATGGCGGCCGGCGGTGCGGCCAGCCTCGCCGTCCGCGGCGGTGGGGCGGCGCTCTCCGCGACGGCGGCCGCGGCGCGGGGCGGTGCGACGGCCTACAGCATCGGCGCGGCAGGCCAGTCCGGCATGGCGGGTGTCGCCTCGGGACTGGGTGGCGTCGCGCGGGCTGCGGGCTCCGCCGCCATCTCACCGCTCGCGACCGCCATCAACGGCACGGCATCGGCTTCCGCGGCCGGTGACGTGCCCGACTGGGCCAAGCGCATGAAGCGCGGCGAGTCCCTTCGCCACGGCGTCTCCGCCGCCACCCATGCTGTGCGCTCCGGTGATAGCCATGCCGGCGGCTCTTCCGTCTCCCTCAATGAGAGCGACCGCACATGAGCCTCTTCAAGCGACCTGCGACCCATTACGGCACCTCGCCCGAGCCGGTCACGCCCTATCAGCAGGCAGCACAAGTCTGGGACGAGCGCATCGGTTCGGCCCGGGTGCAGGCCAAGAACTGGCGGCTGATGGCCTTTGGCAGCCTGTTCCTCTCCGCCAGCTTCGCCTCAGCACTGATCTGGCAGTCGACGAAGGGCACCGTCGTGCCCTGGGTGGTCGAAGTCGATCGTCTCGGCCAGACGCAGGCCGTTGGGCCCGCCACCGGCGATTATCGCCCGACCGATCCGCAGATTGCCTGGCATCTCGCCCGCTTCATCGAGCAGGTGCGCAGCCTGCCGGCCGACCCCGTGATCATCAGGCAGAACTGGCTTAGGGCCTATGAGTTCACCACAGATCGGGGCGCCGCCGCGCTCAACGACTATGCCCGCGCCAACGATCCTTTTACCCGGGTCGGCAAGCAGCAGATCGCCGTCGATGTCTCCAGCGTGATCCGCGCCTCGCCGGATTCCTTCCGTCTCGCCTGGGTCGAACGGCGCTATGAGAACGGCCAGCTCGCCGCCACCGAGCGCTGGAGCGCGATCCTGACCCTGGTGATTCAGCCGCCGCGCGATGCCGAGCGCCTGCGCACCAATCCCCTCGGCATCTATGTCAACGCTATCAGCTGGTCGCGGGAGATGAGCCAGTGAAAACGTCTTTCCACAAATCCGCATCTCCGGCTTTCCGCCGATCCGCCTTTGCGGTTCTCCTGCTCTCCGCAACCGCGCTGGGCGGTTGCGCATCGGCACCTAAGCCGCCGCAGATCAGCTATGACAGTGACGTGCCGGCGCTGCCGGCGGCGCCTGCCCTCGTCACGGATGAGCGGCCGCGCCCGCTCCACACACCTCCTGCCTGGACGCCGACCAAGGGCGGCACGGACGCCAAAACGCCCGTCGCCCGCGTCGAGAACGCCAATGCCGCCGCGCGGGTCGAGCCACGCCGCGAGGGCTATTACAACGCCATCCAGATCTATCCCTGGAGCGAGGGCGCGCTCTATCAAGTCTATGCCGCGCCCGGCCAGATCACCAACATCGCGTTGGAGCCGGGCGAGAGCCTGACCGGCAGCGGACCGATCGCGGCGGGCGATACCGCGCGCTGGATCATTGGCGACGCCGAGAGCGGCGAGGGTGCGAACCGGCGCGTGCATGTGCTGGTGAAACCGACGCGGGCGGACATCTCCACCAACCTCGTCATCACCACCGACCGACGCAGTTACATGATCGAGCTGCGGGCCGGCGAGAAGCCCTATATGCCGGCTGTCGCCTGGGCCTATCCGCAGGTTCCGGGATCGCTGCGCCCGAGTGTTCCGCCGACGCCGGTCATCCCGAGCTTCGCGGCCCGCAACTACCGTTATGCGCTCACCGGCGACACGCCGCCCTGGCGGCCGATGGCCGTCTATGACGACGGGCGCAAGGTCTATGTCGAGTTCCCGCGCGGTATCGTTCAGGGCGAGATGCCGCCGCTCTTCGTCATCGGGGCGGATGGCGAAGCGCAGATCGTCAACAGCCGTATCCACCAGAACATCCTGATCGTCGACCGGTTATTCGGTGCGGCCGAACTTCGCCTCGGCGGCGGCGAGCGTCCGCAGAAGGTGCGGATCGAGCGGACGGACGGGAGGCCCGCATCATGAGCAATCCGGATAATCATGACCTCGCGGCGGATCTTGGCGCTCCGGCCACCGATCACGCCGCCGCCATGCGGCTGCGTCCCGAGCCGCCGCGCGTCACGCGTCTCTCGCGCAAGGTGCTGGCCGGCGCCGGGCTGGTCGTCAGCCTCGGCATTGGTGGCGCGTTGATCTATGCGCTGCAGGGGCGCGTCAAAGGGACTGGCGGCGAGGAGCTCTACTCGACGCAGAACCGCTCCACCGCCGATGGCCTTGCCGGCTTGCCGCGGGATTACACTGGCCCCATCCTTGGACCGCCTCTACCCGGCGATCTCGGCCGACCGATCCTTGATGCACAGAACCGCGGCCAGCCCGCCGTGCCGCCGACAATGACAGCGCCACAGGTCGATCCTGAGCAGCAGCGGCGTCTTGCGGAACAGGAAGCCGCGCGGACCAGCCGCGTGTTCTTCCAGGCTGGGCAGGCCCGCGCGCCGGCGTCGTCAGTGACGGGTGCCTCCGGCTTCAGCGGCCCTGGCTCGGCAGGAACGGGCGGCACGTCCTCACCCCAGGATCGCCAGCTTGCCTTCCTCAATTCCGCCGTCGATCGACGCGTCGTGGCGTCCGATCGCGTCATGGCGCCGGCATCGCCTTATGTGCTGCAGGCCGGCGCCGTCATCCCGGCCGCGCTCATCACCGGTATCCGCTCCGATTTGCCCGGCCAGGTCACCGCGCAGGTGACCGAGAATGTCTATGACAGCCCGACGGGCCGGATCCTGATCATCCCGCAGGGCACACGCCTGCTCGGCCAGTACGACAATGGCGTCGGCTTCGGCCAGCGCCGCATCCTGCTGGTCTGGAACCGGCTGATCTTCCCCAATGGCCGCTCCATCGTGCTGGAGCGTCAGCCCGGCACGGATGCGCAAGGCTATGCCGGCCTCGAGGACGGCGTCGACATGCACTGGTGGGATCTCGCCAAGGCGGTCGGGCTCTCGACGCTGCTCTCCGTCAGCGCCGAGCTCGCCATGGATGACGAGGACGAACTGATCCAGGCGCTGCAGAGCGGGGCGCAGGACACCATCAACGATGCCGGGCAGGAGATCATCCGCCGGCAGCTGCAGGTCGCGCCCACCCTGACCATTCGGCCCGGCTTCCCGGTGCGGGTCATGGTCACCCGCGACCTGGTGCTCGAACCCTACAGGTATTGACCATGGCGAAGCTGAAACTCGGACCGATCACGAACGACAAGCCGGTGAAGGTGGCGCTCTCGCTACCCGGCGCGCTGCACCGTGATCTTGTCGCTTATGCGGAGGTGCTCGCGCGAGAAACCGGCCAGCCGGTCGATGATCCCGTGAAGCTCGTCGTGCCCATGCTGGAGCGCTTCATCGCCACTGATCGCGAGTTCGCCAAGGCGCGCCGCGAGGCTGGCGGCGCTGCGAGGATCAGCGCGCCGCTGCCCGCTCCTGGGTCATCTTCCGTGTGAGGCTGAGCAAGGTGCGTACTGCCGGGTTGTCGTTGCGAGGCGAGTAAATCACGGAGAACGGGATCGCCTCGCCGGCGAGAGGGCGGAACACCACCTCCGGCAGACCGATGACCGTTTCCGACTCAAGCACCGGCACGATTCCGCGTCCCGTGGCGACCAGACCGAGAAGGCTATAGCGCGCGACCTGCTGCGTGCTGATGCGCGGCGAGATGTCGAGTTCCCGGAATTTGCGTTCAAGAAAACCGCGCACCTCATTGCCGGAGCCTTCGGTGCGGACAAGAAAGGTCTCATCCACGAGATCTCGCCAAGACAGCACATCCCTTTGGACCAGAGGATGAAGCCGCGGCAGCGCGAACAGGAGTGGTTCGCTCCACGAGGAAATCGCATCACAGTCCGGCCAGCTTTGCCGGCCCAGCACGAATGCGGCGTCGAGATCGAAGCGCCGTATCGCGGCCGCGTGATTTTCGGCAGGCGCTTCGACAAAGTCGATATGAACGCCCGCATATCGGCTGTCATAGGTCTGGAACAGGTCGCGCAGAAAGCCGGAGGACAGGTTGGAGAACAGGCCAATTTTCAGGTGGCCTTCCTCAGCACGCCCGAGCGCGGCCGCTTCCACGGTTGCCTCCCGGATTTGATCGAGGGCCTGACGCGTGCGGTTCAAAAAGCGCTGCCCCGCCAGAGTGAGGTTCACCCCACTTGAGTGCCGGATGAACAGCGACACGCCAATCTCGTCTTCGAGATCGCGCACGCTCCGGCTGATCGACGATTCCTTGACCTCGAGAGCCACCGCAGCCTTGCGGAAGCTTCCCTGCTCGGCAGCCGCCACGAAATAGCGCAGATGGCGCAGTTCGATCGAGGTGGAAAACGGCGCAGCCATCCGGGCTCCGGCGTGTTGAGTAGCTTTGGAAATTTCTACCGAAGGTTTCAAGAGAGGTCGAGCCCGACAAATGCGGCGCCACCCGTCCGCAGCTGCCGCACCTTGGCGTCGCCTAAATCCAGGCGGTCACGCCCGTCACGTCGATGGGCGAGATGGGTAGCATCAAGGCTCTTCCCGGCATGGTCGACGCAGTTGCCGACACGGTCCACAAAATTTGGCGCGCCGGCGTAGATCTTGCCGCACGCGCTTTCAATTAAGCGGCTGCGGCGCTGGTCGACATCGTGGTCCGAGGCCTGTCGCAATCGCGTCTGTGGCGCATGGCTGTGCCCTGCCGGGACAGCTTTACGATTCTGACTGCGGCAGTCTCTGATCCGTCTCCCGCGACTGTCGCGTCCCACGCCGAGAAGGACGCGCAGCCGCCGCCTTGCCGTCGAGGATGTCGGCCATCTCGTCCGCGACGCGGTCGGCCGCGAGCCGCAGCGCCTCGTCGATATGGATATAGCGCTGCGTCACGCCGCGCGCCGCGTGGCCGAGCAGCGCCGCGATCGTCAGTTCGGAAAAGCCGAGGTCGCCGGCGACGCTCGCGAAGGTGTGGCGCAGGGTATGCGGGGTGACGTCCTCCAGTCGCGCCATTGCGCAGAGGCGATCGAGCACGCGGACGATCCCGACGAAATGCCCTTCACCCCAATCGGCCGGGAAGAAGAAGCGCGATCCGGCTTGTGGCTGAGCCAGCAGCAAGTCAACGGCGGCGCGGCCGATGACCCGCGTCTGCGCGCCGCTCTTCGTGTCGGGAAATCGGATCGAGCCCTCCTCGTCATGGAGCCAGGCACGCTCCAAAGCGAGCCCCTCCATACGGCGCAGCCCCGTCATCAGAAAGAAGCGGATTGCCGCGAGGCCGGTCGGGTGCTCGCCGTCCTGCTCCGCTATCCGCATCGCCTTGCCGAGCTTCTCGATCTCGGCGCGGCTCAGCCGGCGGTCGCGTGGCGTACTGGCGAGGCGACGGACACCCTTTGCCGGGTTGCTCGTGATTTTCCCCAGCCGCACCGCGTGCTCCAAGATGGAGTGCAGGGTCGACATGGTGCGTGCAGCGACCCCTTCGCCGCCTGTGGTGGCACCGCCGCGGCTACCGACGCGCGCTTTCGACGTCTTACCGGCCGCGATATCGGCCTGGGCACCTTCGATGTCTCCTAGCTTAAGCGTGTTTATGATCCGTTTGCCCAGCAGCGGCTTGATATGCGCATCAATTCGGCTGCGATCCATGGCAAGCGTCGACGCCTTGATAGGCCGGCGTCGCTTGCCAAGAATTCGTCCGGCCTCCGCCTCGGCCAGATACCAGTCGCAGACCGCACCGACGGTTAGATCGTCCGTTCGCGTGGCGGCCTCCTCCGGATCGCATCCCTTTGCGACCGCCATCAGGATGTCTCTTGCCGCGTCCCGCGCCTGCTCCACGGTCATGAGACCATACCGCCCGATGACCCTGCGGCGATGGCGTCCTTCCGGCGTTCGGTACTGCACGATGAAACTCTTGAGGCCCGCCGCGCTGACCCGCACGCCGAAGCCGCGCAACTCGCCATCCCAGAGGAACTGCTCAGAACCTTCGACCCCAACCTTGGAAGGTTTCAGAGCGTCCAAACGGCGCTTTGTGAGCTTTTCCATTTTATTCCAACCGCTTATATGAAATCTGCTTCCATTTCTCCCATTTTAACGCTTCCGGAAGCCGAATGGAAGCATCTGAAATCAAATCGTGGCGTCTTGGCGAGGACGATCGGCGGAGCGTGTATCATCTAAATATCTATTTTCTCGTAATTTTTACAATTGTGGCGAAGGACCGGATATTGCAGCGAACGGCTCTCGGGCACGTTGCCAAGGTTGGGGTCGAGGGTTCGAATCCCTTCGCCCGCTCCAAATTTTCTTTTGAAATCAATATGTTACGTCAGGCCGCCGCAAGGCGGCCTCGTCGTTTCATTTCCGGGTCGCCTCCGGGTCGCCGCGCGGATGAAATCTCTCTCGGGCTGATGCGCTGGCCCTGTCGTTCCGCCGTCCTGCCGATATAAGGATAAAGAGATAGAGCGCTGAGGGTCGTTCGCTTTCCACGGCCCGCTCTCGCGCTTTCACATAGCGCTGTAGAGAGCGGGCGGTGGGAAAGGAACGGGTAGAGCGCTCAGCAACGCGTTATCAGCACCGGATAAGCCCTGTTCGGTCTGGCCAATCATCGGTTCCAACCGATAGCGTCAAGACGGAGCCGCTCAGACCGAGGTGCTTGCTTGATCAAGCCCATCAACCGCCTGCAGGTCGGCGAGCCTGCGAGCGATCTGAGCCTCTGGGGCAGGTTGTAGCTGCGCGCGGCATACGCGCAAGATCTGCGACCTTATTCCCATGGCGTAGGAGCACGTCACCCGCCCAATAGTCATCCAACTCTGGATGAGACAAGATTTCAGGCAAAACTGAACCGCCCCGGCGTCACGGGAGACCATTTGGTTAAGTCACGCCGCCATGGCTGTCTCACCGAGCATGGCGCAGTAGCGTTCCTCGGCTTCGGCCGGCGGGATGTTGCCGATAGGCTCCAGCAGCCGGCGATGGTTGAACCAGCCAACGGAGGTCAGCGTGGCGAACTCGACGACTTCGAAGGATCGCCAAGGACCCCGGTGATGGATGACCTCGGCCTTGTAGCGGCCATTGATCGTCTCGCCGAGTGCATTGACATAGCTGTCACCGACGCTGCCGACGGAGGGCTCGATGCCGGCCTCAGCCATCCGTTCGGTGCAGCGAATGCTCACACGTGTCGAGCACTTCGACGGATCAAGCCGCCGGGCGACATGCGCATGATAGGGCGATGGGGCGATCCGATCTTTCACATCGGCTCGACCCCATACACGCTGAGATGATCGTCGATGAGCGCGCGGATGCCTTGCGCAGGACCTCGTTCGGCTTGCCGCAACTCGCGGTTCTCGCTCAAGGCCCTTCAGTTTCGCCGCCATATCCGTCGACCGGCCGGCCCGTTTGCCGGCATCGACCTCGGCCTTCTTCCGCCACTCGCTCAACGCGTGCGCCGAGCAGCCGGCGCGCGGAGCCCGCAAGAGACGTGGCCGCCCGGGTGAGGCCGAACCCGCTCGTCTGACTGGGCGCATATTGCCGCCTCACAGGTCGTCGCCGGGAGGGGCCGGCTCGAACACCGGCAGGGTCAAGGTCACCCGCCCCCCGACCGTCCCATTTGCCCCAAGCGTGATGCCGCCACCATGGGCTTCCACGAGGCCGCGCGCGACGGCAAGGCCGAGGCCGGCGCCGCCGGTCGCCCGCGCTCGCGAAGGTTCGGCGCGCACGAAGGGTTCGAGCAGGATGTCCCGGTGCTCCGGGAGAAAGCCGGGTCCGTCATCGTCCACATGGATGGAAATCTGTTTGCCATCCGATGACAGCGTCACCCTGGCCCTCTCGCCGAATTTCACGGCGTTGTCGATGACATTGCCCAGGACGCGGCGCAAAGCGAGCCTGTCGCCGATCACCCATGCCTCGGCGCCGGCCGGAGCGGATTCCAATTGAACCGGGGATCCGGCCGCCTTGAGGTCCGTCACCTCCGTCTGCACCAGCAGGGCCAGGTCCAGCAATTCCTCGTCCAGCACCCCGACGCCGGCCCGCGCCGTCAAAAGGGCATTGTCCAGGAGCTCGATCATGGTGGCGATATCCTGCGCCGCCCGTTCCCGCTCCCGCGCGTCGGGAAGGTGCTCCACCCGCAGACGCAGGCGCGTGGCGAAGCTCCTGACGTCATGCTGAATGCCGCCGATCATCGCGAACCGGGAGCGCATCATGGTCTGGAGCCGCGTCTGCAGGCGGTCGAACGCCCGGATCAGCGCACCGATCTCGGGTGTCGATGAGCGGATCGCCGGCAGGTGGATGGGGTCGCCCGCCGGATCGATCCGGTCCACGGCAGCCGCGAGCCGGGTGAGCGGCCGGATTTCCCTGTGGAGCAAAACGAAGGCGGCACAGGCAAAAAGCGTCCCCAGGAGGCCGGCGCCAAGTCCCGCCGGCAATCCTGACAAGGTGACGATGAACGGCGTGCGCGCCTCCACCAATAAGGTCTCGCCGCCGCGCAGGCGGATCCAGAATTCGATCACCTCCGCGACGCGGGGGAACAGGCGTTGCCCCAGGGCGCCGTCCGGCCGGGGCGCGGCCCTTATGGCCAGCAGACGGTCTCCCAAGAGGTCGCGGTATGGTGCGAATGCGGGCCGGGACCCGGCATCGGCTCCGGCGTTTAGTGGGGGGAGGGATTGCACGATCCGCACCTCAAGCGTCGCCGATTGCAGCGCGCGGAGGATGATGTCCCGCTCCCGTCCGTCTGCGTCCAGCAGGTCGGCTATGCCCGCCAGTTGCTCGGGCCGCGGATTGGCCGCGGTGCGGGTGAGGTCGCTGCTCCAGTAGTAAAAGGCGATCAGCATGATCCAGCATGCCAGAAGCATGCTTCCGCCAATGGCGAGGATTCTGGTCGTGAGCCCGAACCGGATCGTCATGTGACCTTCTTGACCGCGGCGGTGAGGAGATAGCCACCGTTGCGAACCGTGCTGATGAGAGCGGCATCGGAGCTGTGGGGCGAGAGCTTTTTCCTCAGCCGCGACACCAGGATATCGACAGTCCGGTCGAACGGATCGGCGGTGCGCCCGTGTGTCCAATCGAGAATTTGATCCCGCGACAGAACCCGGCGCGGCCTGAGGATGAAGCAGGCGAGCAAATCGAACTCTCCGCTCGTGAGATGCACCAGGCTGCCATCCTCGGCATGGAGCTGCCGCGCGTCGAGGTCCGCCACGAGGCGGTCGAAGGCATAGCGGCTTGTGCGCGCCTGGACTCTTTGCGCGCCCGAGCGCCGGATCAGCGCGCGTATCCGGGCCAGCAACTCCCTCGGCCCGAACGGCTTGACCACATAATCATCCGCGCCAAGTTCGAGGCCGACCACGCGATCTGTCTCATCCCCCTTTGCCGTGAGCATCAGGATAGGCAGAGGGCGCTCCGCCTGGAGCCGCCGGCAGATGGACAGGCCGTCCTCACCCGGCAGCATCAGATCGAGGACGATGAGATCCGGCACGGCGCCCCGGGCGAGAAGGGCATCCATCGCCCGCCCGTCCGGAACGCAGTCCACCTTGAATCCCTCGCGGATGAGAAACTCACCCACCAAGCGGCGGATATCCGCGTCGTCGTCGACGACAAGGATCCTTTTGGTCTCCTGCTCCATCGCGTCAGCATGTGCCCATGCAGCGCGCGAAATCAATGCTGAACAGCAGCCGGATACAACATGATACAGATTGAAACATAAATCAAAAACATGAAAGAGCCGGTTCATTTAACAGAAGAACAGGCTGTTCAATATTCGGAACATGGCCTGGAGACAGTCGAAATCCGCGGAGGACAAGGCACCTGACAGCCGCAGGGAGATATCCCACGTGCCTTGCTGCGAGACGCGGACGCACCCGGATCAGGCTCTCCTCCATCATGGCGGGCGCACGCCTGCCTTTCATTGCCAAGGCGCCATCGCCTCGGTGAGGCCTGCGGCACCACCCGGTGGACCAGGTCCTGCCATTCCGGCCACCGGGTGCCCTGCCCGCCTTCTGGAGGATTTGGCCGTGTCCTTCACCAAGGGAGACGCGCCCGCTCCTGTCACGCCCACACGCTTCGATGCCGGCGGCGATGGGCATGGCCCGCGCATCGGGCGTTCTCATGCCCAAAACCCTCCAGTCCCGGCGCGGCGCCAAGATCCGGAGAAGCCGGCGGAGGGGACGCCCGCCTTGGCCATCTCCCGGCCTCCGCCGCGTCCCAGACGGGCGGGAATGGGACGATGGATGGTCGCCTTATGTCTGCTGCTGGTCGTTGGCGCGGTCGGCATCCTGCGCTACGGAGCGGCCTATCCGGCGGAGCACATGCAGGTGCAGGCTGGGCGGTTCGCGGCGGAACTGAGCGGCCCCGGAACCCTCGATGCGCTTCGCAAGGCCAGCGTCAGCTCCCGCGTTCAGGGGGTGCTCGCCTCGGTGCGGGTCGATCGCGGCGATCAGGTCCGGGCCGGCGAGGTGATCGCGCAGATCGCCGCACAGGACCTGAAGGCGCAGCTCGATGTGGCCCTGGCCTCCCGGGAGGCCGCGCGCACGGCCATTGACGTGGCGCGCGCGGACCGCGACCGGGCGCAGGCGGCGCTTGCCAACGCCCAGTCGACATTCGCCCGCCAGCAGCAATTGCTCCGCACGGAGATGGTCAGCAAGTCCGGTTACGAATCGGCGCAGGCGGCCCATCTGCAGGCGCAAGCCGACCTCACCCACGCCGACGCGGCGATCAGCCAGGCGCAGGCGCAGGCGCGCTCCGCGGCGGCGAGCGTCGAGGTCAGCCGGGCGCAACTGGAGGATTCCATCATCCGTGCACCCATTGACGGGATCGTCGTGTCGCGCGCCCTCAATCCCGGCGACCTGGTCTCGCCGGGCGCCAAGATCGTCGAGATCGTCGATCCCGCCAGCGTCCTTCTGACGGCGCGGTATGACGAGGGCGCCATGGCTTCGGTCGTGCCGGGGCAGGGCGCGATGGTCCGGTTCAGCTCCCAGAGCACGGCGGTGGCGGGCCAAGTCTACCGGATCGGTCGCGAGGTGGATTCGGAAACCCGTGAATTCACGGTCGACGTGGTGCCGGTCCAATTGCCGCTCAACTGGGCGATGGGCCAACGGGGCATCGCCACGATCCATGTGGACCTGAGGGATGACGTGGTTGCCATACCGGCCCGCGCCGTTACGTGGCGAAAGGGGCGGGCGGGTGTCTGGACAATCGAGCGCGGCCGGGCTGCGTGGAGGCCGGTTGAACTGGGTGCCATCGGTGGCGCCCGCGTCGAGGTCCGCTCGGGCCTCGGGACGGGCGAAGCCGTCATCCTGGCGCCGGAGGGAATCTATGCCGGGATGCGGGTGTCGCGGGCGGATGGTCCGTCATGAATCTCGCGCTCAAGGACATCCGCCACAATGCCGTGCGCTTCCTGCTTACCGTGACGGGTGTCGCCTTCCTCATCACCGCATCCATCGGCATGGTGGGATTGTATCGGGGGATCGTCTCCGACGCGCTTCTGATCATCGAAGAGGTCGGTGCCGACCTCTGGGTGGTTCAAGGCGGCCGGGCCGGACCGTTCTCAGAAAGTTCGGCCATCTCTGCCGAACTCGACCGCCGTGTGGAAGGCGTGGCGGGGGTGGCTTCGGCGCGTCGTTTCGTTCAGGTCAGCCAGCAGTTCGACCACGGGGGCCGCCAGTTGCGCGCTGCCCTCGTGGGCGTCGACTACCCCGAGGATGCCGGGCAATGGACCCACCTGATCCAAGGGCGCCCTCTCGCCTCGGGCCATTTCGAGGCGATTGCGGACGAGGCCGTCGGCCTTTCCCTGGGAGACCGGATCCGCCTCGGCCAGGAGGACTACACCATCGTCGGGTTGACCCGGGGCATGGTGGATATGAGCGGCGACGGCTTGCTGCTGGTAAGCGTGAATGACGCGCTTGCCATTGCCCAGCGGCGCACCAGCGAAGAAGTGCTTCTGGCTCGGTCGGCGGGAGGGCGCGCCCCTGCTGCGCCTTCTGGCGGAAGCTCCGTCCGGCAGGACAGCAAAATTGCGGCGGTTCTCGTCACGCTCGACCCGGCGGCGGACCCGGAGGCGGTGCGTCGCACCATTCTTCGTTGGGGAGACGCCAATGTCCTCAGCAAGGCGGAGCAGGCCGGCCTTCTGCTCGATCAGCGCCTCTGGCGCCTCAGAGTCCAGATCCTCGCCTTCACCGCTGTCCTGCTCCTGGTCATGACCATCGTCATCTCCCTGATCATCTACATGCTGACCATGGAGAAGGTGCACGAGATCGCCCTGCTGAAGCTCATGGGCGCACGCAACACGCTCATCATCGGGATGATCGCCCAGCAATCGTTCTTGATCGGCGCTGCGGCGCTCGGTCTGGGCCTCGTCCTGGCCCAGGGGATCTTCCCGCATTTCCCCCGCAAGGTCGCCATAGATCCCGGCGACATCGCCATGCTGGGGGGAGCGGTGGCGCTGGTCTGCGGGTTTGCGAGCCTCATCGGAATTTCCCGCGCCATGAAGGTCCGGGCTCAGGAGGTGCTGTCATGATCGCGGCGCCGATCCTCACGCTGCGCGATGCCGCCCGGCACTATCCCAGCGGCGACACCCTGGTCCGGGCGCTCGACGGGGTCTCCTTCAACATCTATCCGGGGGAACTCGTCGGCATCCTGGGGCCGAGCGGGTCCGGCAAAAGCACGCTGCTGCTCATCGCCGGATTGCTGGAGCCGCCCAGCGCGGGCGAGGTCCATATTCGCGGCAAATGCGTGTCCCATCCGGGAATGGATCTGGACCAGATGCGCCACTTCCGGCGCAACAATATCGGCTTCGTGTTCCAGAAGGCCAATCTCATCCCGTTCCTGACGGCGGTGGAGAACGTCGCGCTCGCGCTCCATATCGACGATGTTCCCGCGCGCGCGGCCCGTTCCTATGCCGCCCATCTCCTGGCGAGCCTCGACCTTGCCCACCGGGTCGACAGCATCCCCTCCCGCCTCTCCGGCGGGGAGCAGCAACGGGTGGCGGTGGCACGGGCATTGGCCACCGATCCGGGCCTCATCCTGGCGGACGAACCCACCGCGGCGCTCGACAGCGTACGGGGGCGTCAGGTGATCGGGTTGTTCCGCCAGATCGCGGACGAGAGGAAGGCCGGCGTCCTCGTCGTCACGCACGACCCTCGCACCCTCGACCTGTTTGACCGCACCATAGAAATGAATGACGGCAGGATCGTCGGCTGACCCTCGATCCTGGAGCACGGTTCGATCGAACGGCGTCGCGTCGGCCAGGAAATCTTTATTTATCAAATGGTTATAAGATTTCATGCCGATCTGTGTGCTTCAACCGGGGCCGGATCACGCCCTACACCTACATAATCGCAACAAACGCGAAATAAGCGCGAAAACTGGCTGCGCCATTGTCCGCCCGATGACCGGCCCTGCGTAAGGCGGGATCAAGACGCAGCGGAGATCCACATGTTCAAGAAGCTCTTCCTGGCCGCAGTCCTGTTTGCCGGGTTTTCGCCAATGGCGGAAGCGGCGACCCTATCGGTCGCGACCGCGAACGTGAATCTGCGTGCGGGACCCTCGACGGCCTACCCCGTCGTGACGGTGATCCCCCAGGGTGCGGGGATTGTTACCTACGGCTGCCTTCCAGGCTACAGCTGGTGCGACATCTCGCTTGGGCCGTACCGCGGGTGGGTCTCGGCGGGCTACATCCAGGTCACCTACCAAGGGGTACCCGTGGCGCTCACACCGGTGGTGGCGCCCCGTATCGGCGTGACGGTGGTGAATTTCGGCCCGGTCTATTGGAACACCTTCTACACGGCCTATCCCTGGTATCGGTCATGGGCGTCCTACGCCCCTTACGCCCCTTACCCGGCGGGTCGCGTCACCTCCTATGAGCGCACCGTTCAATGCGCCGGCGGCAGTTGCAGCGCGACCCGGGCGGCGACGGGACTCTACGGCGGCTCCGCCAGCCAGAGCCGCACCTGCGGCGGCGGTGAATGCACCGCAAAGCGGGAAGTGGAGGGGCCCCATGGCAACACGGCATCGCGGGTTCGGAGCTGCAGCGCCAACAGCGCGTCCTGTTCCGCAACGCGAACCGGGCCACAGGGCGGCGTCGTCACGCGGACCTTTCAGCGCTAGCGTCCGCGAAGATCGATGTCGTCGTCGCACCGGGCCGGAGCGGGGTTGCACCTGCCGGATCGAGCGTTCCAGAAGTCCGCCGATCGCGAACTCTAAAAGGCCGAGGTCATCCATCGGCGCGGCCCCTGGCGTTCGTGCGAGGCCGTCGAATACGCCACCCTAGTTGTTTCGTCCCGGGGGATGCCGTGATGATTCAAATAGGACCCCGGGGCTCTCAGCCCTGCCGGCGCAGGAAGGCGGTGATGGTGACGCGCTCCCAGATATCGGCCGCGTGGAAGGGGTCCGCCTTGTTGAAGTGCTCCACGGCAGCGCGGTCGGGCGCCTCCAGGAGGAACAGGCTGCCCACCATGGTGGCGCCGTCGTCCGCCACCAGGGGGCCGGACATCACCATGGTCACGCCATAGGGGCTGGTGTCGGAGAGGAACGCCTTGTGCGCCTCATAATGCGCCTTGCGCGTCTCAAGCGCGCCTTTGCGGTCGATCCCGTGAATGACGAACAGCATATGTGCCTCCTCAGGCAGAAGCAGCCGGGCGTCGGCCCGGCCGCCTCCATTGGGTCAGATCAGTTGGTCTTGGTGGCCATGGCCGCCGCCTGGTCCCAGGCGGGGCAGGAGCGGCTTTCCACGGCGACGTCGTAGGGCTGGTAGTTGGTGCTGTCGACCACGGTGGGCTTCAGCACCACTTCGGTGACGATGGGCTGGCCGCGCAATGCGCGGATGGCGACCATGGTGCCGATGCAGCCCTGGACGAAGCCGTTATAATCGCCCGAGGCGAGCATCTTCCCGGCCTTGATGGCGTCCACCGCCTCCTTGGTGCCGTTGATGCCGATGACCTGCGCCTTGCGGTTGGCGCCGTCCAAAGCCTCGATGGCGCCGATCGCCATGCCGTCATTGGCGGCCATCACACCGTCGATCTGCGGGTGGGACTGCATCAGGTTCTCCATCACCTGGAGTGCCTGGAGCCGCTGGTAATTGGCCGGCTGACTGGCCAGCAGCTTCACGTCCTTGAATTCCTTGATGGCGTCGTTGAAGCCGCGCACCCGGTCGATGGAGGTGAGCGAGCCCTTCACGCCCTCGATGATGACCACATTGCCCTTCCCGCCCAGCTTCTTCAGCAGATAGCGGCCAGTCTCCAGGCCCAGATTGTAGTCGTCGGCCCCCACGAAGGCGAGGAACTTGCCGCCGGCGGAGCGGTCGGTGACGTTCACCACCGGAATCTTGGCCTCGTTGATCTGCTCGACGCCCGGCACCATGGCCTTGTAGTCCACCGGGATGAAGACGATGGCGTTCGGCTTCTTCACGATCACGTCCTCGATCTGGCTGAGCTGCTCCGGGATCGAGTCGGGCTTGGTGGGGATGTAGTGAATGACCTTGGCATTCATGGTCTTGGCGGCATTTTCGGTGCCGACGCGAACCGCCTGGAAATAGGGGTTGGTCTGGTTCTTGGTGAACACGGCGATGCTCTCGCCATCGGCGAGCGCCGCGGTGGAGAGAAGGGCGGCGGGGAACGCCACAACGAGCGTCTTCAGGTTCAGCATATGCGTTTCCTCCAGGCTTGTTATTGGGATGCGCTTTCAGGTCCGCCGCCGGCCGATCATGTCGAGCCAGACCGCGAGGACGACGATCACGCCCGTCACCAAGGGCTGCCAGCTCGCATTCACAGCGAGCAGGTTCATACCGTTGAGCACGAGCGTGAGGATCAGGGCGCCGACGAACGTGCCGAACACGGTTCCGACACCACCGAACAGGGATGCGCCGCCGATCAGCACCGCGGCGACGGCGGGCAGCGTCAGCGCCTCGCCGATATCGCCCTCGGCTGAGTTCAGGCGGGCGAGGAAGACGAGCGAGGCCACGCCGGCCATGGCGCCGGAGAAGGCATAGACCAGGATCAGCCGGCGATCGACCGGGATGCCGCATAGGCGGGCCGCCACGGGGTTCGCGCCGATGGCGTAGATCTGCTGGCCCCACACCGTGCGCTGGGCGAAGAAGGTTCCGGCGGCGAGGAAGCCGAGCATCAGGTAGACCGGGATCGGGATGCCGAGGAAATAGCCCGAGCCGATCTGCCGGAAGCCCGGCGGGAAGCCGTGAATGGTCTCGCCGCCCATGTAATAATAGGTCAGGCCGTGCAGCACCCAGAGCATGCCGTAAGTGGCGATGAAGGAGGGGATGCGCAGCTTCGCCACCATCAGCCCGTTGCAGACGCCCACCAGCGTGCCGCTTCCTAGCCCCGCCAGCGTGCCGAGGACGGGCGAGCCGGTGGCCTTGATGACGGTGGCGGCCAGGCAGGCGGAGAGGCCGATATTGGCGCCGACCGACAAGTCCAGCCCCCCGCTCAGGATCACCAGGGTGAGGCCGGAGGCGAGGAAGAACAAAAGGCTCGCCTGCCGCAGCACGTTCAGGATGTTGTTCGTGCTGAGGAACGAGTCGGTGACCACCGCCAGCACCACACACAGCAGCCCTGCGGCGAGCAGCCGGTAGATGACCTGGACCACGTCCTTCGAGAGATGCAGGCGGGGCGTGGCCCCCGCCGTCTGGCTGCTCATGCTCATGGCTTGCGGCTCCTCAGGCCATCGAGGAAAAGGGCGACGATGACCAGCGCGCCGGTGGCGGCCACCTGCGCGGAGGACGGCACCGCCATGAGGTTCAGGCCGTTGCGCAGCACGCCGACGGTCAGCACGCCGAGCAGCGTGCCGAAGATCCAGCCGTTGCCGCGTTCGAAGGAGGTGCCGCCCAGCGCCACGGCGGCGATGGCGTCGAATTCCATGCCGATGGCGGCGGTGGGGTGACCGGCATTGATGCGCGCGGTCAGGAGCAGCGCCGCGACGCCCGCCATGGCGCCGCCCAGCATGTAGACGGCGACCAGCATGCGCTGCCACTTCACGCCGGCCAGCGTCAGCGCATCCCGGTTGCCGCCGAGTGCGCGGATATAGACGCCGAACTTCGTGTGGTAGAGCAGCACATGGAACAGGGCATAGAAGGCCGCGCCGATAAGGATGGGGTTCGGAATGCCCGCCGTCTCGCCGGAATAGACCTGCCGCAAGAAGCGCGGGATGCCCACCACGCTCTGCCCGTCGCTGACGATGAGCGCGAGCCCCTGCGCCACACCCAGCGTGCCCAGGGTCGCGACGAAGGGCGGGATGCGCAGCGAAGAGACCAGCCAGCCGTTCACGAAGCCGAAGGCGAGGCCGACGCCCACCGCGCCGGCAAGGCCCAGCACGAGGGACTGGGTGGACACCACCGTGAGCGCCAGAACGAGGGAGGCCAGCGTCAGCACCGCGCCCATGGAGAGGTCGAGGCCCTCCGTCATGATGATCAGCGTCATGGGCATGGCCAGGAGCAGCAGGATCACCGACTGGACGAGGATGTTGGAAAGGTTGCCGGTGGAGAGAAAATTCGGGCTGATGGCCGCGAACACCAAAGCCAGCGCCACGAGGACGATGGCGACGCCGGGGATCGCGGGAAGGCGCGGGCGCGGCTGCGCGGCGCTGAGGGCATGATCACTCATCGTGCATCCCCATTCTGACGATGTTCTCTTCGGAGAGTTCGGAGCGGGAAAGCTCGCCCACGATGCGGCGCCCGCGCATGACATAGGCGCGGTCGCACACATGGACGATCTCGGCCTGCTCGGAGGAGATCATGAGCACGGCGGCTCCCTCCGCCACGAGTTGGTCGATGAGCGCGAAGATTTCGGATTTCGCGCCCACGTCGATGCCGCGGGTCGGCTCGTCGAAGATGAAGAGCCGGGCGCCGGCGGCGAGCCACTTGCCGATGACCACCTTCTGCTGGTTGCCGCCGGAGAGGAGGCCCACGCTCTGGTTCGGCGAGGGGGTGGCGATGCGCAGGCGCTTGATCAGCGCTTCGGCGGAGCGCCGCGCGCGGCCGGGGCTGAACAGGTGGTTCGGGAACAGCTTGGGTAGGCCGGCGACGGCAAGGTTGTCGCTCACCGTTCGGATCAGCGCGAGCCCTTCCGTCTTGCGGCTTTCCGGGATGAGGGCGATGCCCTCGGTCGCCGCCACATCCGGCCCGCCTTGCTTGATGCGACCAAACACGCGCACCTCGCCGGAGGTGATCGCATCGGCGCCAAACACGGCGCGGGCCACCTCCGTGCGGCCGGAGCCCACGAGCCCGCACAGGCCGACAATCTCGCCGGCGCGGACCACGAGGTTGATATCGGCAATGCCGGTGGTGGCGGAGATGTCTTTCAGTTCCAGCACCACATCGCCGGGCGCGCGGAAGTTGCGCGGATAGCTCATATCCACGGTGCGGCCGACCATCATGCGCACGAGCTGGTCGGGGCTGGTCTCGCCGGGAACGGCGTGGCCCACATTCTTGCCGTCGCGCAGCACGGTGATGCGGTCGCCGAGCGCGAACACCTCGGCCATGCGGTGGGAGATGTAGACGATGGCGGTGCCCTTGGCCTGGAGCTGGCGCATCACCGCAAACAGACGCTCGGTCTCGCGGTCGGAGAGCGCGGCGGTGGGTTCGTCCATGACCAGGATCGAGGCATCCTGCGAGAGGGCCTTGGCGATCTCCACCATCTGCTGCTGGGCGACGCCCAGCGTGTGGACCTTGGTGCGCGGGTCCACCTCGAGGCCGATGCGGTCGAGCACCTTCTGCGCCTCGGCATAAAGCCGCCTGCGGTCGAGGAGGCCGGGGATTTTGGACTTGAACTCGCGCCCCAGGAAGATGTTCTGGGCGACGTCCAGATAGGGGACGAGAGAGAATTCCTGGAAGATCACGGCGATCCCGAGCTTCTTCGCATCGGTGGGCGTGCGGATCTCCACCTTTTCGCCCATGTGGAAATACGCGCCCGTATCCGCCTGGTAGGCGCCGCAAAGGCACTTCATGAGGGAGGACTTGCCGGCCCCGTTCTCGCCGAGGAGCATGTGCACCTCGCCGGGCCAGATGGCGAAGGAGACATCGTCCAACGCCTTCACGCCGGGGAACTGCTTGGAGATGCCCTTCAGCTCCAGGAGCGGGGTTCCGAGGTCGGGCTTTTCTTCCACCACCTCCGGCGCGGGCGGGCTCTTCACGGCGGCCCTCATGGGTGCCCTCCTTCCTGTCCCGGCGCCTTGAAGATCTTGCCGGGATTCATGATGCCGAGCGGGTCGAGCGCCAGCTTGACGGCGCGCATGACATCCACGGCCTCGCCCAGCTCCTTTTCGAGGAACTCGATCTTGCCGAAGCCGATGCCGTGCTCGCCGGTGCAGGTGCCCTCCAGCGACAGCGCGCGGTCCACGAGGCGTTCGTTGAACGCCTTGGCGCGGGGCAATTCCTCCGGCTTCTCGGGGTCCATGAGCACGAGGAGGTGGAAATTGCCGTCGCCCACATGGCCCACCACGGGGCAGATGAGCCCGGTCTCCGCGATGTCTTTCGCCGTCTCCACCAGGCATTCCGCAAGCCGCGAGATGGGCACGCAGACATCGGTGATCATGGCCTTGGCGCCGGGGCGCAGCGCAAGGCCCGCATAGAGCGTATTGTCGCGCGCCTGCCAGAGGCGGCTGCGCTCCTCGGGCGTCGAGGCCCATTCGAAGCCGAGGCCGCCATTCTCCCCGGCCAGCGCCTGCGCCGTCTCCGCCTGCTCGGCCACATAGGCTTTCGAGCCGTGGAACTCGAAGAAGAGGTGCGGCAGCTCCGGCAGGCCGAGCTTCGCGTGCAAATTCATGCCCCGCATCATCACCGCATCCAGCAGCTCGATGCGTGCCACCGGCACGCCGGACTGGATGACCGAGATGGCCGTGTCCACCGCCGCCTTCAAATCGGGGAAGGCGCAGACGGCCGAGGAAATGGCCTCCGGCTGCGGGTGCAGCTTCAGCGTCACTTCGGTGATGACGCCGAGGGTTCCTTCCGCCCCCACGAACAGGCGGGTGAGGTCGTAGCCCGCCGCCGACTTGCGGGCGCGCCTGGCGGTGCGGATTACGCGCCCGTCCGCCAGCACCACTTCCAGCGAGAGAACATTGTCCTTCATGGTGCCGTAGCGCACCGCCATCGTGCCGGAGGCGCGGGTGGACGCCATGCCGCCGATGGAGGCGTCCGCGCCGGGATCGATGGGAAAGAACAGGCCGGTGTCGCGCAGATGCGCGTTGAGCTGCTTGCGGGTGATCCCGGGCTGGACACGCACGTCCATGTCCTCGCCATTCACCGCGAGCACCGTGTTCATGCGGCTGATGTCGAGGCAGACCCCGCCTTCGAGCGAAGCCGCATTGCCCTCCAGCGAGGTGCCGGCGCCGAAGGGCACGATCGGCATCCTCAAATCGCGGCAGAGGCCGACAATGGCCTTCACCTCGGCCGTGCTCTCGGGGAACACCACCACGTCCGGCGGGCGCGCGGCATGGTAGGCCTCGCTGCGGCCGTGGCCGTCCAGGATACCGGGGACGCGGGTCGCCCGCTCGCCGACGATCTGCGTCAGGCAGGCCATGGCCTTCTCTATGCGCATGTGCGCCGTCATCTTTTCCTCCCTCCGCAACAGGCCCGTTTTCCGGGCTCTCCGCGTCTGCGGTCTTTCTGGTCCTCAGGCCGCCCGCGAGGCGGTCTTCGTGCTCGGCTTCAGGTGAAAGTCGTAATTGAGGTGGCAATAGTCCCGGTCTACCTGCCGGCCGTCCGGGGCCTGCCCCGCGGGCTCAACCTGGAAGTCGCGGATGAGTGAATCCTTCACCCCGAACACCGCGTCGGAATCCAGATACTGGTCGCCGGAAACGAAGACGTGGGTGACGAGGACCTCATAGCCGGGCGCCTCGATCATGAAATGCACATGGGCCGGCCGCCAGGGATGACGCCCCTGCGCCTGAAGCATCTTGCCCACGGGGCCATCGTGCGGAATGGGATAGGCGGCGGGCTTGATGCTCCAGAAATGGAACTTGCCGTAGGCGTCCGTGCGGAACCGCGCGCGGCCCGCAAGGCCCGCATCGTCCGCCGTGCTCTGCACGTCGTAATAGCCGTCATCGTCCGAGTGCCAGACATCGACGATGGCGTCTTCCAGCGGCATGCCGTCCGGCGCGCTGACCGAGCCCGTCACCAGCATGGGCTGGCCCACAAGCCCGCCGGAAATGTCGGCGCCGGCCGAAAACTCCGGCGGCTCCGGCACATAGAAGGGGCCGAGCACCGTGCTTTCGGTAATGGTGCCGCCGGCCTCGTGGTTGATGGCATCCACCAGCATGGAGACGCCCAGTGTGTCCGAGAGCAGGATGAATTCCTGCCGCGATCCGGTGCACATGTGTCCGGTGGCGGTGAGGAAATCGATCCCCGCCGCCCATTCCTCCTGGGTGGGGCGCACCTCGCGCACGAAGGCGTGCAGGTGGCGCACCAGCGCCTCGCTGATCTCTTTGATCCGCGGGTCCGGCGCGCCGGAGATGCGCTCCAGGACGGCGTCGGTGATGGTGAACTGGTTGAAGTTCCGCATCATAGCCTCCTATTTGCCGAGGTCCGGCTCGCCGAGCCCGGCCATCCATTCCGAGAGCCGCACCGTGGCGCTGAAATCCGCCTCGCCTTCGCCGCGTCCGATGAGGGCGCCGTAGAGTTCCCGGGTCATGCTGGCGAGCGGCATGGACATCTCCGCCGCCTGCCCGGCCCCGACGATGAGGTCGAGATCCTTCGCCATCTGGCGGCAGGAGAAGGAGGAATTGAAATCGCGCTTGGCCAGGGTCGCGGCCTTGTAATGGACCATGGGCGAGCCCACGGCGCTGTCCTTCAGCACGTCGAGAATATCCTGCCAGCCGATATTGCCCTTGCGGCCGAGCACGATGCTCTCGCCCATCATGGCGGCGGAGACCGCGATCATGAGGTTCACCGAGAGCTTGGCGTAGCGGGCCTCCTCCGCCTCGCCGAGATATTTTTGCGCCCGCGTATAGGCGGTGAAGACCGGCAGCAGCGTGTCGAACGCCGCGCGCGGGCCGGAGACGAAGCAGGTGAGGTTGCCGGTATGGGCAATGGAGGCATTGCCCGAGACCGGCGCGCGCAGATAGGCGATGCCGCGCCCCTCCGCCGCCCGGCCCACCTGCGCGGAGATTTCCGGGCTCACGGTGGAGGTCTCCACCAGGATGGCACCGCGCCGCAAGGCGGAAAGCAGTCCGCCCTCCGCCATGGTCACGGCAGCGAGGGCCTTGTCGTCGGGCAGCGAGGTGAAGACGATGTCGCTCTTGGCGGCGTCGGCCAGCGTCGCCACGGGCGAGACGCCCTTGCCGGCGGCGGTGGAGATGGCGCCCTGGTCGCGGTCAAAGCCGGAAAGGCGGAGCCCCTGCTCCACCATGCGCCCGGTAATGGGAAGGCCCATCTTGCCGAGGCCGACCCAGCTTATGCTTGGCGTCTCACCCATCTTCATCTCCCTACGCGGCCGTTTGGCGAAGGCCGAGATCGTGCACGATGCGCGCGCCCGAGGCGGCCAGCTCGGCCAGCTTGGTGTCGAGGCCCGGATAATCGAGGCGCCCCGCCCGCTTTCTGAACCGGCCCGCGATCATCACCGCTTCGATGTCGCCGCGCCCGGCCTGCATGACCACGGTGGCCACCGGGTCGTGCACCGGCTGGAGGTGCAGCGACCGCGCATCGACCAGCACGATGTCCGCCTGCTTGCCCGGCGTGAGCGAGCCGATGCGGTGTTCCTGGCGCAGCATGCGCGCACCCTCAACGGTGATCCAGGAAAGAGCCTGACGCACACGCACCGTTGACGTCGCCGGGATGGCGCCCGTCGCGGCGCGGCTTTTGGCATTGTCCAGCGCCCGCTGGGTGGCAAGCGCAATGCGCGCGACACCCAGCATGTCGCCGGCCAGAACAGATTCGATGTCGACGCCCACCGAAGGCGCGGCGCCCAACGCCAAGAGGCGGCCGGTGACCGGGAAGCCGTGGCCCTGGCTCATCTCATTTTCCGGCGTCGCGGAGAAACTGGCGCCGCAGGCGACCAGCCGGGCGAACAGGTCGTCGGACAGGTCGTTGCCATGGACGATATTGATCGAGCGATCCACCAGCCCCTCGTCCAGCAGCGTCTCCCAGGCGCCCGGCGTCTTCGCCGGCCCGCCGCCCTGGTGCATGGAGGTGACAAGGCCGAACTCCTGCGCGAGGCGGAAATCGGAGAGCGCCACGGGCAGCGTGGAATAATGCGGGCCGAGAATGGCGAGGCCGAGGGTCATCAGCCCCTCATCGCTGGAGAAACGCCCGCGCCGCAGGCGCTCCACCTCGTGGCGGGGGTGCGGCACCTCGGAGAAATGCGGCTCGCCGGGCTTGGGATCAGGCTTGGGCGAGCCGTGGAAGAAGGCGGCGCGGATGCCGCTTTCCGCGAGGGCCTCCACGGCCGCATCCGTGTGGTCCGGCGTCGGGTTGTTGTGGCACCAGTCCACCAGGGTCGTGGCGCCGGCATCGATCTGGCCGAGCGCGCCCACCAGGGTCGCGATGCCGATATCCTCGGGCCGGAAGCGGGTGGCGAGGCCCGCATGCACCCAGCGGAAATATTCCAGCAGCGTCCAGTCCGCCGCGAGCCCGCGCAGGCCGGTCTGCCATGTGTGCATATGCGCGTTGATGAGTCCCGGAATGGCGATGCGCCCCGCCGCATCCACGCGCTCGGCGTCTGGCGCCGCGATATGCGGCGCGATGGCGGCGATGCGCTCGCCCACCACCAGGATGTCGCCGCGCGCGAGATCGCCGACCGTGTCGTCCATGGAGACGATGGTGGCGCCGGAGATGAGGATGGGGCGCACCATGGCTCAGGCCGCCCGTTGCGCGGGGGCGCCGGGCCGCTCGCCGGCATAGGCGCGGGCGATCAGGTCGCGGACGGCGTCGCGCGCGATGGGGCGCGGGTTCCAATACGGCTTCTCGACGGCGATGTCTGCCGCCCGCTCGATGCCGTCCGCCGGCATGCCGATCTGCGAAAGGGCTTGCGGCACGCCCAAGGCCCGCACCAGATCGAACAGGCCCCGTGCCGCGTCCGGAGCACCCAGCGCGCGGGTGATGGCCGCCATGGCCTCGGGCGCCGCGGCGGCGTTGTAGGCCACCGCGTGGGGGAGGACGATGGTGTGGGTTTCGGCATGGGGCAGGTTGAACGAGCCGCCGAGCGCGTGGCAGAGCTTGTGGTGCAGCGCCATGCCCACCGCCCCCAGCACGCAGCCGCACAGCCACGCTCCGTAAAGCGCCTTGGTGCGCGCCTCCACATTGTGGGGCTCGTGGACCAGGATGGGCAGCGCATCCGCCAGCGTCCGGATGCCATCCTCGGCCATCAGCGAGATGACCGGGTTCCGGTCCTGCGCATAGAGCCCCTCCACCGCATGGGCGATGGCGTTGACGCCGGAGGTGGCGGAGAGCGCCGGCGGCAAAGTCAGGGTGAGGTCGACGTCGTAGATGACGGATTCGGGCAGCACATCCAGGGACCTGATGGTGGTCTTCAGCCCGTCCTTGGTTTCGCCGAGGATGGGGGTCATCTCCGAGCCCGCATAGGTGGTGGGGATACACACCTGCTTCACTCCGGTGCGCAGCGCGAGTGCCTTGCCGAGCCCCGTGGTGGAGCCCCCGCCCAGCGCCACCACGCAGGTGGCATCGGAGGATTTCAGCGCGTCCAGCGCCGCGTCGGTCACATCCGTCGGCGTGTGCATGGCCGCGCCGGGGAAGACGCCCGCGAATGCGCTGCCCAGCAACGCGCCGATGCGCCGGCCTTCGGTCTCCTGCTGGGGCGTGGTGAGCACCAGCGCGCGGGTCGCGCCCAGATGCGCCACTTCGGCGCCGACCGCCGAGACCATGCCGCGCCCGAACCGGACCCGGATGGGCAGCGCCTCATAAATGAATGTGTCCATCATCCGTTCGTCCCCGTGGCGGGTGCGGCCCGAAGGCCGCGCCGAGGAAAATCAGCCGCGCACGCTTGCCTCGATGGCGTAGTCCACCTGAAACCGCGCGGTGCGCAGGTCGCCCAGCTCCTGGCGCACCCGCAAATGCTCGGGATGGGTGGCATAGGCTTGGAGATGGGCGGCGTCCGTGAACTCGGTCACCAGCACCACGTCGCAGGCATAGTCCACGTCGGAGACGTCCACGCCCACCTCGATATGGTTCAGCCCGTCGATGCGGCCCTTCAGCCCCTCGAACGCGGTCTTGACCTTGAGGCGTGCCGCAGCGCGCTCCTCTGCGGTTTCACCACGCAGGCGCCACATGACGATATGCCTGACGGGACCGGACATCCGGCGTTCCTCACCCAAATTGGTTCTTTGTTGGCGAAGAGTTTTGGCTTGCGGGACGCGGAAATAAACACGTATTTTTGCAACGGTCTTTTCCACTAGGCGGAAAAATTGGATCGCCTCACCCAAATCGAGGTCTTCGTGAAGACCGCAGAACTCGGCAGCCTGTCGCGCGCCGCCGAAGTGCTGGGCATGTCCAACGCCGCGGCGAGCCGTCACCTCGCCGCACTCGAGGAACGCCTCTCCGCCCGCCTCATCGAGCGCAACACCCGCCGCCTCTGGCTGACCGAGGCGGGGCAGGAATTTCTCCAGCGCAGCAGCGCTGTCTTGAACGAACTGACCGACGCGGAAGAGGCCATCAATGCGCGCACCCTCTCCCCCACGGGCCTGCTGCGGGTGACGAGCTCGCTCTCTTTCGCACTGATCTATCTCGCGCCCATGCTTCCGGCGTTCCGCGCCCTCTATCCCAAGCTGAACGTTCATATCGCGGCGGCGAACCGCTATCCCGATTTCATCGAGGCGGGCATAGACGTCGCCATTCGCACCCGCCTGCACGAGCCGGACACCAACATCATCGTGCGGCGCCTCGGCCGCATGCGCCGCGTGCTTGCCGCCTCTCCCGCTTATCTCGAACGTTGCGGCATGCCCAAGGAGCCCGCCGACCTTACCCGCCACGACATGCTGGTCTACAACCTCGCCGCCGATCCCTTCTCGCTGCGCCTCACCAAGGGCGACATCGAGCGCATCGTGCGCATCTCCGGCGCGCTCGACAGCAATGACGGGCAGATCATCCGCGAGGCGGCGCTCCACGGCCTCGGCATCCTCATCCAGCCGCTCTACATCGTGCAGGGAGACATCGAGGCGGGAACCCTCGTGCCGGTGCTGCTGGACTGGGACCTGCCCATGCTCACCATGAACATCGCGTACCAGAACCGGGTGCAGCTCCCCGCCAAGATCCGCGTGTTCACGGACTTCCTGGTGAACTATGTGCGGAAGAATTCGAGCAGCCAGATCTGGGCGGGATAGGCGGCAGCATTTCCGCCGAAGACCCGGCGTCGGAGGACGGTCATGCCTCGGCTAAGATCTCTCCCTTTTCCTTCAATACGTTCCGCCTGAAGAGCCGGTTTGCAAACTCACGGGCGGGCGTTTCTGCGGGCGAGATTGCCGCCATGGCAACGAGGATCACGTGTCGTAATATTCATTCTAAAATTTTGTTTTGATGTATTGATTTATACGAAATCAAGTTTAGCCCCAAAGGGGGTGCCGCGGTGTGAGAAAGTCGTCGGTGAACTCTCCGCGAGAAATCTTGACGGGAATTTCTCCCTCCACGCCGAGTTCGAAGATATCCGAGCCTGAGCGGTTCGTCGGCGCGGTGAGGGCCTCCAGGCGCAAGGCGATCTGCGTCGCCTGCCACGCATTGAGCCGCCATTCGAAGCCGTCCGCTCCCTGGCGCAGGCCGTATCGCCGATCGTCGTCGCTTTCGGGAACAAGAACCAGCGGCGACCGCCCCATAGCTCCCGCGATGCGCTCGTGCACGGTGATGGGTTTCAGTTCCCGAGAGAAGACCCGAAGCAGGCCGGCCAGCGCCGTAAGATCCTTCACGTCTCCTAGCACCAGGAAGACCGGATGAAAATCGCTGGGCATGTGGGCGAAGCGCAGCATGTCGTCCTCTCGCGGGCTCGGGAATGAAGGTGGGCGTCAGCCGGCGGGCGTGAGCAGGCGCACGATGTCCTGGGCATGGCAGAGCTGCGGCTCCTCAGAGGGATCGGGCTCCGCCGTCGCGGTCTCAAGCGTGCGCACCTCCACCCACATGCCGTCTTCCATGTTCGCCACCACCTGCGCGAATTCCCCTTCGCGCAGCTGCAGCCGGTCTCCCGGCTTGAGATCGAGCATGTTGATCATGGACTGTCCTCCCGGCTGGTTGTTCTTGCGCGTCAGAAGAAAATGGTGAGGTTCTTTGCCAGAAGGATATTCTGGTCGAGGATAATCTCACGGCGTGCCACCTTGAAGCCGTTCGCCGTCCGGCGCAGCGTGTCGTAGCGTTTGCCGACGAAGAAATAGGTCTCGTACTCGACCCGGTTCTGATAGACGAGGAAGCGCGAGCGCACCTCCACCTCTTCGCCCGTCGGCGCATCGGGCCGCACGCCGACCACCTGCACGTTGCTTACCATATGGCAGACCCGCGAGAGCGGTTCTTCCGCGTAGTGCACGCCGGTGAGAATCTGCTCTACGCGTTTGGTCAACGTCCATTTGTCCTCGTCGAACCAGCTTATGCCGACACCGAGCTTGGTGTTTTCACGCTCGGCGTGCTGGCCGAACTTCACGTTGCGGCGGATGGGCATGAAATAGACGATGTCCTCCGCCAGGAGGTTGAGCCAATCCTTGAACCGACGCTCGTCGAGCAGATCCGCCTCCATGTAGAGGAAATCCTCCACGTCGGCTTTCAGACGATAATAGTCGGCGTTGCGGGCGAGCGGGGCTGGCGTCTCGACGGGAGCCGGCGCCTCGGCGCTGGTGATGGTCATGGTTGGGTTCTCCTTGGCTGGCGCGACATCAGGATTGCGCGGGCTTGGCCGGGACGGGCCCGCCCTGGTGGGCGAAGCAGCCCACGTCGATCACGGTGCCGGAGAGGGTTTCCGCCTCCGGGCTCAGCAGGAAGGCGCAGACATTGGCGACGTCATCCCCGGTCACGGGCCGGCCGGCGGCTGATCCCACCGCCCCCTTGCCGAACAGATGGGCGTTCTCTCCCATGCGGCCGAGGCTCATGCCGGTGATGATGCCGCCGCCGCCGGGAACGACCGTGTTCACCCGTACCCGCTGATGCAGATGGTCGTAGGCGAGCGCGGCGCTCAGGGCGAGGAGGCCGCCTTTGCTGGTGCTGTAGGCGGCCATGTTGGGCTTTCCCCAGCCGGCGCCGGAGCCGATATTGACGATGGCGCCGCCGCCCGCCGCGATCATGTGCGGCAGCACCGCGCGCGCGGTGAGATAGGGCCCGCGCAGGTTCACGGCGCAGATGCGATCGAACATGGCCTCGTCGGTGTCCAGTACCGTGCCCAAGGGGCCAATGGCGGCGTTGTTGACGAGCCCGTGGATGGTGCCGAAGCGCGCCAGCGCCCGCTCGGTCACACGGGCCACGTCGCCAGCGCAGGAGACGTCCGCCTCCATGAGCTCGGCATCCAGGCCCTCGCCGTCCATCACCGCGCGTAGCTCGGCGATGCCGCTCGCCGCGGTGCTTGAGACCTGTGGCGCCTCAAGGCCGAAGGCCACCACGCCGTAACCGCGGCGCGCCAGCCCCAGCGTGATAGCGCGCCCGATGCCGAAGGTGCCGCCGGTGACGATGACGGCCTTGTGCTTGTCGTTCATTCAGCGGCGTGCCGCGCGGCACCCTTCCGATCTCCGCCGGTAATCTCGTCCCACGAGGCATTGCGCATGAAGGCGGCCCAGCCGTTGTAATAGCCGCGCGCGATCTGCTCGGTGACCTGGAGGCTCACGTCGCCGCCCAGCGGGTGGTCGCTGGTATAGGCACCGAGCGACTGCTGATAGTTGAAAGGATAGCGCCGCGCCACGGTGCCCATGCTGGCGGAGGTGGCGTAGAGCCAGTTCTCCAGGTCGTCCTGCTCGGTCATGCCGGCGGGGCCGGAATAGCGCATGTAGTAATGGCGTAGATAATCCTTCACCTCCTGGGGCGCGTCCTTGTCGACCAGGAAGAAGCGCCAAGCCTCCGTGGAGGTGGGGCTGTGGGGATGCCAGGCGCACAAGCCCCGTGGCTGGCGGCCGTGATACGACGTGTTGGGGAAGATGGTGCCCACGAAGGGCAGAAGTCGCGCGCCGTCCCCCAGGCGACGCTTTCGCTCCTCGTAGCAGTGGCGGAAGTATTCCTCCAGCACAGGATTGTCGAGGAAGGATTCCACGTATTGGTTCTGCTCCGGCTGGATGGCGCTATGCACGCCATGACCGACCGGGAAGCTCACCCATACGTGCTGGGCGACGGCCAGCTCATCGTCGCGCCGGCCCTTCTTGCCGGAGGCCGCGCTCGGGCCGATGCCGATGAGGTCCACCGAGCGGTGGCTGGGATTGTGATAGGTGTCGCCCAGGAAGTTCTCCGAGGCGAACTTCCAGTTGGCGGGGAAGATCCATTTGTGAACCCCGATGACTTCGGAGCCCCCCTCGCGCCCGTCGCGGCAGTCGAGCGCCTGGTCGAGGTGGATCTTGGCATCGCCCAGATAGGTGAGAAAATCCGGTGCTTCCGGATCCCAGGTGGCCCAGATGGTGCCCTTGTAGTTGGCGAGTTTGGCTACCGAGACCAGGGAGTTGGCTTCCCGATCCAGCACCCCGTCATAGAGGGACTTGTAGAGCGGCACGCCCTGGAGCCGGCCGTCCGTGGTGTAGGTCCAGGAATGGTAGGGGCAGGTGAAGAGCGAGGTGTTGCCGGATTCGTAGCGGCACACTTTCATGCCGCGGTGGCGGCAGGAATTCAGGAATACATGGATGATGCCGGCCTTGTCCCGGCACAGGATCACCGATTCCTCGCCCATGCGGGAGGTGTAGAAATCGCCCGGATTGGGCACGAGGC
The DNA here is from genome assembly GCF_004346185.1 of Aquabacter spiritensis. GTDB lineage: Bacteria > Pseudomonadota > Alphaproteobacteria > Rhizobiales > Xanthobacteraceae > Aquabacter > Aquabacter spiritensis. The sequence goes on from NZ_SMAI01000015.1 coordinate 70,545, forward strand.
TCTCGTGGCCCACCATGAGCCAGGCTCGGGTGAAGATCTTCTCCAGCTCGGCCTTGTAGATGTCGGAATCGACGAAGAGCTCGCGGCTGATAAAGCCGTCCTGGGTGTTGACCAGTTTGTCGATGGAGTCGAAGCGATATCCACTCATCGGGCGTTCCTCCAAAGGTTCTTGAATTCTTGGGTCTGCGGTTGCGCCTCACGCCGCCGTCGGCAAAGCGGCGACGAAGGCTTTCAGATCGAAGCCGGGCGTGGCGACGACCTCCATGGAAGGGGTGCCGCCGCTCTGCAGCAGTTTGCGCATGGCCATGTGGTCGGCTGCCCGGTTGACGGATTCAACACAAGCCAGTCGCCCCCTGTGGAAGCGGCAGACGGAGAAGCGCCCCGTGCTGGGATCGCCCAGCACCAGTGTTTCGTCGTCCGGCCGGCCGAGGCCGGCGATCTGCAATTTGTGGGCGCCTTGGTCACTCCAGAACCACGGCACCGCACCATAGGGCGCCGGCCGGCCGCACAAGCGCCGGGCCACCGCTCGGGCCTGATCGGTGGCGTTCTGCACGCTCTCGATGCGCACCGGCCCATCGGCGAACGGGCTGGGGGATGAGGCGCAATCGCCGATGGCCGAAATGGACGGATCGGACGTGAGGAGGTCGGCGTCGGTGCATATGCCGTTGCCGGTGGCGAGCCCCGCCGCCTCGGCCAATTCCACGTTGGGGATCACGCCTATGCCCACAACCACGAGGTCCGCCGCCACGCGCCGGCCGCTGGTGGTGTGGACCTCGGCCGCCTCGCCGTCCGCGCCGGTGATCGCAAGGACGCCTTCCGCGAAATGGAAGACGACGCCCATGTCGCGATGTGCCTGCGCGAAGAACACGGACATGAAGGGCGAGACCGCTCGCGCCATGACACGCTCCGCCGCCTCGATCACCTCCACCGCACATCCGCTCTTGGCGGCCACCGCGGCAAATTCCAGGCCGATGAAGCCGGCGCCCACCACCACCGCCCGGCGGGCGGTGGTGAGGCGCGCGCGCAGGCGGCGGGCATCCTCCAGGGTGCGCAGCATGAAGACGCCGTCGAGATCCGCGCCGCGCACCGGAAGCGCACGGTTGCGCGCGCCCGTGGCGAGGATGAGGTGGTCGTAAGCCAGCTCCCCTCCGCAGGCGAGCGACACGCGGCGCGAGGCACGGTCGATGGCCTCTACCCGCTCGCCGGTCACCACGCGGATGTCCTGGGCCGCATAAAGGTCCGGCTGACGCACGCGCAGGGCGGCTTCGTCTGCCTTGCCCAGCATGTAAGCCTTGGACAGAGGTGGGCGCTGATAGGGCTGCTCGGACTCTTCCCCGACCAGGGTGACGGGGGCCTGATACCCTCCGTCTCTCAGGCTCAGCGCGGCCTGCGCCGCCGCCTGGCCCGCCCCGACGATGACGACGCCGCTCATGCCTGCGCCTCCGGCAGGTGCACGATGAGGCCATCCAGTTCGTCAGACATCTCGATCTGGCAGCTCAGCCGGCTGAGGGAGGTGCGCGCGGAGGCCGTGCAGTCGAGCATGGCGTCCTCATCCTCGCCGCACGGCCCGACGCGCTCGCTGAAGGCAGCATCCACATAGACGTGGCAGGTGGCGCAGGAAGCGGCGCCGCCGCATTCGGCGAGGATTCCGGACACCCCGCTTGCGAGCGCCGCGTGCATGACGCTGACGCCATCAGCCACCTCGACGCACTGCTCGGTGCCATCCGGCTGGATGTACGTGATCCTTGGCATTCCTTCCCCTGACCGTGTCTTGCGAAGAAAGCCCGATGAGGCGGGCCGTCGATCTATGTCCATCAGGTGGACTCAATTCTCATTAAATGAAATAAAAGAAGATCCCGGGTTCGGTTGTCAAGCGGCCGAATCCCAATCGAGGAAGAAAATGTGGGTCGACGCCGTCTGTTCGCCGATCGCTGAAGCAGCCAAAAGAAAAGGACATGAGCAACGCGGACGCGCGACGAGAGAGCGGCGCCCGAATGCATCGCCATGTCGCGCACATTTGAGCAAGCCGGCGGTGAGGCCGAGGACGCGAGAGGCGGCATTCACCTCCGGAGAAGGTGACGAAGCGGGTTTTATCGTGCGGCCCACAAGGACAGTGCGCGCGATGTGTGGTGCGCGCTACGTCCGCTTTTAGGTCCCATTAGACAAGGATCTTCCCCGGATTGAGTAGGCCTGCGGGATCCAACGTGCTCTTCAGGGCGCGCATCAACTCCAGCTCCACCGCGCTTTTCTGGTGCACCAGCTCTGCCCGGTGGAGTTGGCCGATGCCGTGCTCGGCGCTGATGCTGCCGCCCAGTGCCCATACCACCGCGTTCACCGCCTCCTCGATGGCTCCGCGCCGCATGGCAAGTTCCGCCGCTGCCATGCCAGGCGGCTGGCAGGCGCTGAAATGCAGGTTACCGTCACCCAGATGCCCGAAGCCGAACGGCACGAAACCTGGCGCAAGAGGCATGATCGCCGCGCACAATCTGGTGTAGAGCTCCCCCACGTGCGCCAGCGGCACCGAGAGGTCGAAGCGGAAGGAGAGGCCCAGATGGCGATGCACGTCCGAGAACGCGTCGCGGATGGCCCACAGCTCCTCCTCCTGCGCCTTGGAGCGCGTGAGCACAGCATCCAGCGCCCACCCGTCCTGCACGGCGCGCGCGGCGAGCACCTCCAGCGCTTCGTCCACTGGATCAGCGCCAGCCATGCGCACCAGCAGATACCAGTCGGCCTCCAACGCCATGGGTGGCCGGCACCGCACCACATGGGTGCACGCCTGTTCGATCCCCATGCGCGGCATGAGCTCGAGGGCGCAGATGCGCCCGCCGCCCGCCACCAGCACCTCTTCCGCTATGGCCGTACACGCCTCGAGCGAGGCCATGGCGAGGAGCGCCGATCCACTTTCCCGCTCCAGGGGATGAAGCCGCAGCGTCGCGGCGGTGATGATGCCCAGCGTGCCTTCCGAGCCGATGAAGAGATGCTTGAGGTCGTAGCCCGAATTGTCCTTGCGCAGCGCCTTCAGGCCCGGCCAGAGGCGCCCGTCGGGCAGCACGACTTCCAAGCCGAGCACGAGGTCGCGGCAGCTGCCATAGCGCAGCACGTTCACGCCCCCCGCATTGGTGGCGATGAGGCCGCCCACCTGGGCGGAGCCGCGTGCGCCGATGTCCAGGCCGAAATGCCGCTCATGGGCGCGGGCGGCCTCCTGCACGGCAGTCAGCGTCGCGCCCGCTTCCGCCACCAGGCTCCAGTCAGATGGCGTAACCGAGCGGATGGCATTGAGGCCGCCGAGCGAGAGCACCAGGGCCGGCGCCCGGTCGCCTGCAGGAATCGCGGCGCCGCAAAGGCTGGTATTGCCCCCCTGGGGCACCATTGCGATGCCGTTTGCCGTGCAGAAGGCGGCGAGCGCCTGCACCTCCGCTACCGTATTCGGTCGGGCCACCGCCAAGACCGGGCCGGAGAACCAGCGCCGATAGTCCGTCCCGGCGGCCTGACGTTCGTCCTGGCCGTCCCGGATCAGGCCGGGGCGCGGAAAGGCGTCTCTCAGGGCGTCGCGCCGGGCGTCGACGGACGGGCTCATGGGGTTTCTCCCTAATAGACCGAACCGGTGGCCGGCTTTTCCCGAGCGGAACCGTGGAACGCCGCCAAGTGCCGTGTGGTGGCCTGGCCCAGCAGACCCACGTCGGTTCCGATCGCGAGGAAGCTCACCCCGTCGGCGAGATAGCGCCGCGCCAGCATCAGGTCGGAGGTGAGGATGCCCGAGGGCTTGCCCGCGCCATGGATGGCCTCGAGCCCGAGGGCGATGGCCTCCAGCACCTCCGGCGCCCCGGGGCGGCCGAGAAAGCCCATGTCGGCGGCAAGGTCTGAGGGGCCGATGAAGACGCCGTCCACGCCGTCCACGGCCGCGATCTCGGCAGCCTTTTCGAGGGCGCTCAGGGTCTCCACCTGCACCAGGAGACAGATCTCGGCATTGGCGGTCTGGAGATAGTCGGGAATGCGGTTGAAGGCCGAGGCGCGGGCCAGCGCGGCGCCCACTCCGCGCATGCCGTGGGGTGGATAGCGCACCGCCCGCACCAGGGCCTGCGCCTGCTCGGCGCTCTCCACCATGGGCACGAGCAAGCTCTGCGCGCCGATGTCGAGCACCTGCTTGATGAGCCACGTCTCGCCGATGGGTGGGCGCACCACCGCATGGCTCGCCGTGCCGATGGCCTGGAGCTGGGACAGCAGGCTCGGAATGTCGTTGGGCGCATGCTCGCCGTCCAGCAATAGCCAGTCATACCCGGCGCCGGCGCAGATTTCCGCAGTATAGGGGCTGGTGAGGCCGAGCCAGAGGCCGATCTGCGGCCGCCTCTCGGCGAGGGCCTGCTTGAAGAGGTTCTTGGGAGCGGGCATGGCGGACCTCAGGCGAAGTGGCAGCTGAGCGTGCCGAGGGGGCCGAAATCGGCGAAGATGGTGTCGCCGTGGCGGGCCTCAACCGGGCGGATGAAGGAGCCGGCCAGCACGATCTGCCCCGCCTCCAGCGCCCCGCCATAAAGGGCGAGGCGGTTGGCCAGCCAAGCGATGCCGCGCGCTGGATGGTTGAGCACCCCGGCGCCCAGACCGGTCTCCTCCACCTCGGCGTTGCGGAACACGATGGCGCCGGCCCAGCGCAGGTCGTCCTTGGGCGAAACCGTGCGCGCCCCGGTGACGATCCCCGCATTGGCCGCATTGTCGGCGATGGTATCGATGATGGTGCGTGCCTTGCCGGTGGCCGCGTCCACTCGGTGGATGCGGGTGTCAAGGATTTCCAGGGCCGGCGTCACATAGGCGGTGGCGTCGATCACGTCATAGAGGGTGACGCCGGGGCCCTTGAGCGTGTCCTTCATCATGAAGGCGAGCTCCGCCTCGATCCGCGGCTGGATGAAGCGGTCCGGCAGGACGGTGGCGCCGTCGTCGAAGGCCATGTCGTCGAGCAGCACGCCGGAATCCGGCGTTGCGATGTTGAGCGCAGATTGCATGGCCTTGGAGGTGAGGCCGATCTTCCAGCCGATGACGCGCCGGCCGGCTTCGCGCTTCATGCGCACCCATTCCGCCTGGATGGCGTAGGCGTCGTCCATGGTGGCGCCGGGGTGCTTCAGCGAGATGAGGGCGGTTTGCGTTCGGGTGCGCTCGGCCTTGTCGAGGCACGCCGCCTCGGCGGCGATCTGCGCCGGCTCAAGCAAGGTCCGCCTCCTCGTCGATCACGGTGTTGCGCAAGGTGCCGAGGCCTTCGGCCTCCACGTCGATCACATCGCCCGGCTTCAGCCAGACCGGCGGATCGAGCCGCGCGCCGGCGCCCGTGGGCGTGCCGGTGACGATCACGTCGCCGGGCACCAATGTGGTGAAGGTGGAGATGTAGGAGATGATGTTGCGGAAGGAAAAGATCATCCGCGAGGTGCGGTCGCGCTGGCGCACCTCGCCGTTCACCCGCGTCTCAAGGGCGATGTCGGCGATCTGGCCTTCGCCGGTGAAGGGGATCAGCCAGGGGCCCATGGAGCCCGAACCGTCGAAATTCTTGCCCTGGGTCACGTTGAATTTGGCGTGGCGCGCCCAGTCGCGCAGCGTGCCTTCGTTGCACAGGGAAAGCGCGGCCACATGGCCGAGCGCCTCCGCCTCGCGGATGCGCCGCCCGGCCTTCCCGATGACGAGGACGATCTCGCCCTCATAATCCAGCTGCACGGATTCCGACGGCCGCACCAGCGCCTCGCCATGCCCGACGAAGGAGCGGGCGAAGCGAATGAACAAAGAGGGCTTGGTGGGCGCCGCCTGGCCGTCCCTGTACTCGGCATTGCGATCCGGGAAGTTCACGCCCACGCAGATGATCTTTTCCGCGTCGGGCACCGGGATCTCGTAGCGTATGGCGTCCAGCGGCATGTCCGGCGAGAGGCTGTAAGCCGCTTCCGCGAGCTGGCCTAGCGCGCCGTCGGCGATCGCCGCGCGCAAGCTCGGCCATCGCGCGCCATGGCGTGCGGATAGGTCGACCAGTCCGCCATCGCGCGCGAGGCCATAGCCTCTTTTCCCATCGATGCTGAAGGTGACGAAGCGTGTCATGACATCTCCCTGCCCGCCGCCGGGGCGATGGGCTGTGCGCGAGGCGCTGCGTGCGGAAGCGCTCAGGGCGCGATGATGGGCTGGGCCTTCAGGATGGGCTCGCAGACCTCGGCGCCGTTGAAGAGGCTGCCATGCTCGAACCAGGAGCGCGGCGCAGGCGCGCCCCATAGGGTCTGCCGCTGCGGATCCTTCAGGTCCCACTTGATGGGCTCGAGATCGGGGTCCACCGTCTGGTAGTCGGAGCAGTAGATCTCGATGCGGTGGCCGTCCGGGTCCAGCACGTAGAGGAAGAAGGCGTTGGAAATGCCGTGCCGCCCCGGCCCGCGCTCGATGTTCGCCAGATAACCGGTGGTGGACATGAGATCGAGCAGGTCGATGATATTGAGTGGCGTCGGCACCCAGAAGGCGGTGTGGTGGAGGCGGGGGCCACGACCGTTGGTGAAGGCGATGTCGTGCACGCCGCCTTTACGGTGCATCCACGCCGCCCACAGGCGCTTGCTCTCTTCGTCCTCGGTGTATTCGGTGACGCGGAAGCCCATCTCATTATAGAACGCAACGGAGGCGTCCACGTCTTTGGTGAAGCAGTTGAAATGATCGATGCGCAGCGGCTTCACGCCGTGATAGAGCGCATATTTCTGGTGAATGGGCGCGAGCCGATCCATCTTGAAGTAGAACTCAAGTGGCGTGCCAAAGATGTCCTGGGTGCGCAGGGTGCGGCCCTGGAACGGCCGCTCCACCCAGCGGGCGGCCAGGCCTTTGGCCTCGAACCAGTCCTTGGCCTTATCAAGATCCTCTTCCGAATAGACCTTCATGCTGAGCACCTCCACCTTGGCCTCCGTGCCCTTGCGCAGCACGAGGCAATGGTGGCCGCGCTCCTCCATGGCGCGCAGATGGATGGTGTCCTCATCCGCGTGGGTGATTTGAAGGCCCAGCGTGTCGGCATAGAAGGCGCGGCTGCGGGCGAGGTCCGTCACGACCAATTCCACATGGCTGAGCCGGACCACGTTGAAGCTCGGATAGAGATTCGGGGCGGGAATGGGCACGTCTTCCTCCAGACTTCTTTGATTGAGGCGCCGTCTGCTTGATGCAGTCGGTCATTTCCTGTGACGTGCGCGGACCGGTCAGGCGCGAGCCGCGCATGTATGCATTGGGTGCAAGGCGGCGATCAGCCCCCTAGGCGGGGGATGGGGTGGTCCGCCGTGGCAAAGGCCACGTTCTTCGTTTCCATGTAGAAGTCGAAAGACCAGTCGCCGCCGTCGCGGCCGATGCCAGAGCTCTTCACCCCACCGAAGGGGGTGGGGAGGTGACGCACGTTCTCCGAATTCACCCAGAGCATGCCGGCCTCCAGGCGCTCGGTCATGCGCAGGGCGCGGCCGAGATCTGAGGTCCACAGATAGCCGGTCAGTCCATAGGCCACGTCATTGGCGAGGGCGAGGGCATCGGCCTCGTCGTCGAACGGAATGGCGGTGAGGACGGGGCCGAAAATCTCTTCCTGAGCCACACGCATCTTGTTGTTTGCATTTGTGAAAAGCGTAGGCGCCACGTAGCAGCCGCCGCCCGGACCTTCCACCTTGCCGCCGCCGGCGGCGATGGTGACGCCCTCCTCGCGGGCGAGGCGCATGTAGCTCAGAACCTTCTCCTCATGCACCGGGTGGATGAGCGGACCCACCACGGTCTCCGGGTCGAGCGGGTGGCCCACCTTGATGCGCTTCGCCTTCTCCGCCACTTTCCGGGTGAAGGCGTCGTAAATGCTGCGCTCCACCAGGAGCCGCGAGGACGAGGTGCAGCGCTCGCCATTGAGCGAGTAGATCATGAAAACGGCCGCATCGGCGGCGCGCTCAAGGTCCGCGTCGGCGAACACGATCACCGGATTTTTGCCGCCCAGCTCGAAATGCACCCGCTTCAGCGTGGCCGCGCCCTGGCGCATGATGTGCGAGCCGGTGCGGCTCTCGCCCACGAAGCCGATGGCCTTGATGGCGGTATGCTCCGTGAGCGCTTTGCCCGCCTCCTCGCCGAGGCCGTTCACGAGGTTCCACACGCCCTTGGGCAGGCCTGCGCTCTCGGCGATCTCCACCAGCAGGCGTGCGGTGAGCGGCGAAAACTCCGCGGGCTTGTGCACCACCGTGCAACCCGCCGCCAAGGCCGGCGCGATCTTCCACGTGGAGAGCATGAAGGGCGTGTTCCACGGCGTGATCACGCCCACCGGGCCAATGGGTGAGCGGCTCGTAATATTGAGCTGGCCTGCGGCGCGCAGCGATTGCCCATCGCGCGCTTCCGGCGCGCGGTCGGCGAAGAAGCGGAAATTTTCCGCCCCGCGCAGTGCCGCCTTTGACATGAAGCGCAACGACTGGCCGGTGTCCATGCATTCGACCAGGGCGATCTCTTCGGCCCGCGCCACGATGGCGTCGGCAATGCGGTGAAGCAGTGCTTTGCGCTTTTCTCCCGGCATGCCCGCCCACGCTTCGAATGCGCCCTTGGCGGCCGCGGCGGCGCGCGCGACATCTTCGGCCCCGCTTCGCGCCACCCGCGCCAGCGGCTTGAGATCGACCGGTGAGATGACCTCGAACGTCTCTCCGCTTGCAGCGGGCACAGCTTCGCCGTTGACCTGATTCAACACGCCATCATTGCGGAATCTCTCCAGATGGATTTCCGCCTTGGAGAGATTTTCTTCGAGCGTGGGCATGCGATCCTCCGAGCCCGTCTTGGTGCGGGGCCATATGGTCTCTTTGGGTATCAGGCGCCGGCTACGACCCGCAGCCGCGGATGAATGGCATTCTTCTTCCAGCTGAGCGCCGAATTGATTTCGTTGACCTCCAGGGAGAGCGCGAAATGTGAGGTCGACAGCAGGGGCGCAAGATGTCGGGAGGCCGTCTCGAAGAGATGCTCTCCAACTTCCTTGATGTCCCCCAAGGGGCGCCCTTCGCCGATGCGCATCTGGATGTGAAGGAAGCTGTTGCGCGGGTCGAGGTCGGCAACTGCGTAATGACGCGCAACCATGGCCCGCACCCGGATCGCACCGAGCTCAAACATTCCGCTACTCAACACGGCAGCGTGAAGCGCTCGGCACAGGGTGTCGAGGTCGGTCGCCGTTTCGAGGTTCTCGGAACATTCAAGTGTGATGTGCGGCACAGTTGTCGGCCTTTCAAGTTTGATGTACATAACATGTTAAATATCTTCGGGCCTGTCAATACGGGCCCCGTGACGTGTCGGTGTCGGCGATGCCGGAGAGGGGCCGCGACGAGTGAAAAAACGCTTTATATAATAAAGCTATAGGTTGATCGACGAAGCCGGAAAAGAGGCGTCGCAGGGAGGGTCAATATGCGGAAGGGCGGTTCCCAAACGCAGGACAACAGCAAGCCGTCGGCGCGGGGTGCGCGCGCCGCGAAACCTGCTGCGGGGTCGACCTTGCGTGGCTTCTCGCAGTCTCTTCCCATGTCGCTGTTGCGCGCCCGTGAAGCGGTGATGGTGCACTTTCGGGCCCATCTGAACGGCGTCAATCTCACCGAGCAGCAGTGGCGCGTCTTGCGTGCGCTCACTGCCACCGAATCGACGGAAGTCCAGTCGCTAGCCAAGGCGGCGTTCCTGCTGGGTCCCTCGCTCTCGCGCATCTTGAAAGATCTGGAGGCGCGCGGCCTCGTGGTGCGTCGCGTGTCGAAAGAAGACATGCGACGCGGCCATATTTCCATTAGTGCGACCGGCCGCCGCCTCGTGGCGGAGGCCGGCGTCCGATCGGAGGTCATCTACGCCGAGATCACACGCCGGTACGGAGCAGAAAACCTCGCGGCGCTCCAGGCCATGCTCGGTGAACTGGAGGCCGTGCTGGCAGACCCCATTCCCGACGAGCCGGTGCCCAGCAAAGCCGCCCGCCACAACGACGCCAAACCGCGTGCGAAGAGGAGCTGAGCATGCAGCAAGTCTGCACGTCGACGCCTATTCGCGTTGGATCCCGCGCGCACTTGTGCATCTGCGCCGATTGGATTTTTGGGATCTGGATCCGTCTAACAGAAACCGGTTTTGCCGGGCGAAAGCTGGGCATCGTGGCTTCCAGGTCTTCGCATCACCCGCGCACGCGTCTCGCTGAGGATGATGAACAGGTCGTTCTCGCCCGCTCTTCCAACATCAAGAAGAAACATCGTTCTGCGGCCCCTGGCCGGCTGAACGAGAACCATCAAGTGGCAGGCCGGTCGCACCGCGCCATCCGCCACGCCTAGGGGAGGATCCAAACAGCCATGCCCGAAGTGATGAAAACCGATGTTCTAATCGTGGGCGGCGGCCCCGTCGGCGCAACCCTCGCAATTGACCTCGCACAGCGCGGCGTCTCGGTGATCGTGCTGGAGATGCGCCATCGCGGCGAGCCTCCGAGCGTGAAGTGCAATCACGTCTCGGCCCGCTCCATGGAACTGTTCCGGCGCCTCGGCCTGGCCGGAAAACTGCGTGATGCGGGCCTGCCGGCCGACTATCCCAACGATGTGGCCTATCGCACCACCATGGTCGGCCGCGAGCTCACCCGCATTCCCATTCCCTGCCGACGTGACCGCTTCAGCGCCACCGGCGGGCCGGACACCTGGTGGCCGACCCCCGAGCCGCCCCACCGCATCAACCAGATCTATTTGGAGCCCATCCTGGTCGAGGCCGCGGCGGCGACGCCGGGGGTGACTCTGCTCAATCGGGTCATGTTCGACCGCCTGATCGCCGCCGACGACCACGTGGACGTCGAGGCCCATGAACTGGACGGCGGAGGCCCGCTCCGGATCCAGGCGCGCTACATGGTCGGTTGCGACGGCGGGCGCTCTGAGGTGCGACGGCAGATCGGCGCGAAGCTGCAGGGCGATGCTGTGGTCCAGCGGGTGCAGTCCACCTTCATCCGCGCGCCGAAGCTCATCGACATGCTCACCACTGCGCCAGCCTGGGGCAATTTCTCCCTCAATCCGCGGCGCAGCGGAAACGTTTATGCGATCGACGGGCGCGAGACATGGCTCGTGCACAATTATCTGCGCCAGTCTGAGCCGGATTTCGATTCGGTGGACCGAGACGCGGCGCTGCGTCAGATCCTCGGCGTGGGTGCGGACTTCTCCTATGAGGTGATGGGCAACGAGGACTGGTTCGGCCGCCGCCTGGTGGTGGACAAGATGCGCGAAGGCCGCGTGTTCGTCTGCGGCGATGCCGCCCATCTGTGGGTGCCCTATGCGGGCTACGGCATGAATGCCGGCCTCGCCGATGCCGCCAACCTGGCCTGGATGCTGGCGGCCGTGGTGACGGGCTGGGGTGACGAGGCGCTTCTTGACGCCCACGCCCGCGAGCGCCACCCCATCACCGAACAGGTGTCCCACTATGCCATGAACCACGCGGAGCAGATGGCGCGGCAGCGTGGCGGCGTGCCCGAAAATATCGAGGAGGAGAGCCCCGAGGGCGCTGCCGCGCGGGCGGAGATCGGCCAATCCGCCTACGACCTCAACGTTCAGCAATATTGTTGTGGTGGACTGAACTTCGGGTATTTCTACGACAATAGCCCCATCATTTATTATGATGGTGAGCAGGCACCCAGCTATTCCATGGCCAATTTCACCCCTTCCACGGTGCCTGGATGTCGAACCCCGCACGTCTTCCTGCCGGGGGGGCGCTCGCTCTATGACGCCATGGGTTCTGACCATGTGCTGCTCCGCTTCGACCCGGAGGTGGAGGTGAACAACCTGGTGCAGGCGGCGCGTGCGCGTGCCTTGCCGATGAAGGTGCTGGATGTGCCGAAAACCAAGGATTGCGAAGTGTTTGAACACAAGCTCGTGCTGTCCCGGCCGGACCAGCACGTGGCGTGGCGCGGGGATGCACCGCCGGGCGACGCACTGGCGCTCGTCGACCACTTGCGGGGGGCGGGCGCGTCCCGCCACTGAGCTTTTAAGTCGTCCCTCCCTGGGTGCGCAACTGCTGCGTGCCGTGGAGCGGTGCTGTCTGCCAATCGTCTCGGAATCGTTCTCAGAAATAGTCTTGACAAGACGTCTTGCAGATGGCCATTGTTTAAAAAATGATACTTATGTCCACTCTGCGGACATATAAGTAGATGCAAGGATAGTCTTCTTGCCTCGACTTCAGCCGAGCAAGAACGACTCGGGCCGGTCAAAACAAGCAGATCAATGGGAGGAATCTATGACGGAACGTCATCCGACGCGGCGCGCCGTGATATCCAAGATGGCCATCGCCGCTGGCCTCATTCTCGGTGCCGGGGCCATGCAGCCCGCTTGGGCACAGGCCGGCCGCATCACCATCGGCACCAATCCTACGGGCTCGTCTTATTACGTGATCGGCAGTGCCCTCGCGAGCGCGCTGACGGAAAAGCTGGGTGGCATCGCCGTCGCCCAGCCCGCCACCGGCTCTTCGGTAAACCTGCCGCTGATCGCTTCGGGCGAACTGACCATGGCGGTCTCCTCCAGCCTCGACGGCGGCCTGTTCTATCGAGGCGGGGAGGGCATCAAGCCACATTCGTCGCTGCGCACCCTCGTGCGGCTGACGGACTTCCCCTACGCATATCTGGTGCGCGAGAATTCCGGCCTGCGCACCATCGGCGACCTCAAGGGCAAGCGCGTCGCCATGAAGCTCTCCGGCAACCTTGCGCTGGAATCGGCCAATGTTGCGATGCTCGCCAGCGCGGGCCTCAGCGAGAAGGACATCACCAACATCACGATGGCAGGCCTGACCCAGGGGTTGAAGGCGGTCGCGGACGGCACCATCGACGCCGCGCCCATGAGCACCTCTATGCCGATCGTGCAGGAGCTGAACGCCACCATTCCCGGCGGCGTGCGCATTCTCACCCTGGATGGGCCCAACGCCACCACCACCTTCCTCTCCAAGGAGGTGCCGGGCCTCTACGCCTTCCCCATCGAGCCCGCGCCGAACCGCCCGGGCGTGCATCGGGGCACCGTAGTGACGGGCTTCGACGTGTTCCTGCTCGGCAGCGCGGACATGCCTGAGGCGCGGGCCAAGGCGGTGGTGGAGGCCCTGCTCGCCAGTTGGGACGACATGCGCAAGAAGTACCCCCAACTTGCGCATTCGACCGTCCAGGACCTGTCGCTACCCACCAATGCCGTCCCCTACCATCCCGGCGCCATTGCAGCGTTCAAGGCTAAGGGCATGTGGAGCGCGGCGAATGTCGAACGTGAGCAGCAGTTCGCAACCAAAAAGAACTGATCTCCTGAAGCCAGAGAACTCCGCCGCGTGCCTGGCGCGTGGCGGCGCTTCATCGGGCGCTCTGCCTGACTCACCTGCCCAAATTGCGGAAGCTGCAATGTCTCACCACGCCAAAGACGGACATCGGGTCGCCACGTCGCAGAGCGACCGGCCTGCAGCCGGGCTCGCCGGCTTCATCCGCGCTGGCCTGCTGACGGCCATGATCGCCTTGAGCATCACTTGGGTGCTCGACATTCCGATCATGTTCAATCTTGGATTGCTGCAGGAACAATTCCTGCTGATGATCGTCGCCCTGAGCGCGGGTGCCGCCTTCCTCGGAGGGCGCGCCGCGCCGGGCCCCCTGGACAAGCTGCTTGCGGTGGCTGCTGTGGCCTCCTGGTCCTATGGGGCCTGGCAGTTTCCCCATTGGATCGTGGACGCCTCCCGCGCACCCGATAAATGGATCCCGGCGGTCATCGCGCTGCTGACGCTTCTGCTGGCCGTGCGCCGTCTGTGCGGCACCGCCATCGCCATCGTTGCTCTTGCGTGCATTGCCTACGGCCTGTTCGGCCATTTCGCCCCCGGCCTGCTGCAGGCAAACTATACTGAGCCGCGGCGGTTGATGATTTATCTCTATACAGACGCCAATGCTGTGGCGGGCGTGGCCTTGCAGGTGGCGGCGTCCGTCGTCGTGGCGTTCCTGGTGTTCAGCCGGGTGCTTCAGACATCCGGGGCCGGCAATTTCTTCGACGACGTCGCGATGTCCTTGCTTGGCCATTATCGCGGTGGTCCCGCCAAGGTGGCGGTCGCCTCCAGCGCCATGTTCGGCATCATCAACGGCTCGACGGTCGCCAATGTGGTTTCCAGCGGCGTCGTCACCATTCCGCTGATGATCAGGAACGGCATGCGCCCGGCCTTCGCCGCTGCGGTCGAGGCCGTGTCCTCCAATGCCGGCCAGATGACACCGCCGGTGATGGGCGCCACCGCCTTCCTCATCGCCGACTTTCTCCAGGTGCCCTATTCGGACGTGGTTATGGCCGCCGCCATTCCCGCCTTCATCTTCTACGTGGTGATGTATGTCCAGCTGGACGCCTATGCGGCGCGCAACAAGCTGGTGGGCCTGCCGCGGAGCATGCTGCCGCGGTTCGGCGCAGCGATCGCCGCGGGATGGATCTTTATCATTCCAATCGCGCTGTTGACCGGGCTCATGTTCTTCTTCGCCGTCGCCATCGAGAAGGCGGCGCTGCTGTCGGCTGTGGTGATGGTGCTCGTCGGCGCCATCAAGCAACGCCGCCTCGACTGGCGCGGCCTGCTGAAGGGTGTGACGGTTGGTGCGGGGGACGATGCGCTGGCGGTCTTGCTGGTGAGCGCGGCGGCGGGCATCGTAGTGGGTACGTTGAACATTTCCGGTCTCGGCTTCCTCATTACCCTGGTTCTGGCGGCGGTGGGCAAGGCGGGTGGGCTGGTCCTGCTGTTGCTGGTCACGGCATTCGTCGCACTGGTGCTTGGCATGGGCATGCCCACGGCCGCCGTCTACGTCCTACTGGCGGTGCTGCTGGGTCCCACCATGGTGCAGCTTGGGGTAGAGCCCATGGCCGCGCACTTCTTCATCTTCTACTTCGGGCTCCTGTCTATGCTGACGCCGCCCGTGGCCATCGCCTCCTTCGCCGCGGCAAGCTTGGCGCGGGCCGGTCTCGGGGAGACCTCCATCGAAGGGTTGAAGTTGTCCGCTTCCACCTATCTCCTGCCCTTCATCTTCGTGATGAATCCCGCACTCCTCGGCATCGGCAGTTGGAGCGAGGTCCTGGTGGCCATTGCCACCACCCTCGCCGGCGGAGCACTGATCGGCTGGAGCGCTGTCGGCGCGGTGGGCTCACGGGCGCTGCCGGGCTGGCGGGCGGCGGTGGTTGTCCTGGTCGGAGCTGTCACCTCCTTCTCCAGCATCTGGGCGCACGACACCCCTGTGGGGGCCTGGATTGCGGCGCTCGGGGCGCTCGGCTTCGCCTACGCCATCAGCGTGCCCTCACGACAGGCGGAAAGCGCTCGGGTGCCGCGCGGAACGGCTTCGGCGCGGATGCGATCGGAGCGGGCGCCCTGAGGCACGCTGCGACGAGCAGGCAATTCGAAGCCGGGCGAGGCGGGTGCGTCGCTCACAGCCGGCCGACAGAAAAGGTGGACCATGAAGCTGACGGGTGGAGAAGCGCTCGCGCACCAATTGGTGCGCGAAGGCGTGAGGGACGTGTTCGGCATTCCCGGCGTGCAGCTCGACTGGGCCACCGATGGGCTCCGCAAGGTGGAAGCTTCCATTCGCTTGATGGTGGGCCGGCACGAGCAGGCCGCCTCCTACATGGCTGATGGCTATGCCCGCACGACCGGGAGGGTGGGCGTGTGCATGGTGGTGCCCGGCCCCGGCCTTCTGAACGCCATGGCGGGCCTCGCCACCGCCTATGCCTGCAATTCACCGGTCCTGTGCATCTCAGGCGACATCTATTCTCCCGCCCTCGGCAAGGGGCTCGGCCTGCTGCACGAGGTGCGCGGTCAATCGCAGATCCTGGGCGCCGTTACCAAATGGCAGGGGCGCGCCAACCGCCCGGAGGAGATTCCGGGCGTGGTGAGCGAGGCGTTCCGGCAGATCCGGGCCGGTCGACCACAGCCAGTCGGCATCGAGATCGCCCACGATGTGCTGAGCGCCAGCGCGGACATGGAACTGGCCGCGCCTCAGACCGGCGATGGCCGCCTCCGCCCCGATCCGAAAGCCGTGGCGGCGGCAGCCACCCTGATTGCCGCCAGCCGTTGCCCGGTCATCTATGTCGGCGGAGGCGCCATCGCGGCCGATGCCGGCGCCGCTTTGGCCGCCTTCGCCGAGAAGCTCCAGGCGCCGGTGGTCATGGGCGAGAACGGCCGGGGCGCCATTTCCGACAGGCACCCCCTGGCGCTGGACACGTTGGAAGGGCGCGCCGTCTTCCCCCATGCCGACCTCTGCGTGGTGGTGGGCAGCCGCTTCGTGGAGACGGCGCAGGGTCAGCCCGCCTGGCCCACCGGATCCATGAAATACGTGTACCTCAATGCCGACGTGGCCGCCTGGGGCCCGCCCCGGCGCGCCGACGTGGCGCTGCATGCGGACTGCGCGCTCGGCCTGGAAGCGCTGGGCGCGGCCATCGGCCAACGCCCGCCGATCGCACTGGAGCTCGATGCGGTGCGCGCCTGGGCCGCCGCGCAGATGGCCGACATCGAGCCGCAAGGCGCCTGGGTGCGGGCGCTGCGGCGGGCCATTCCGGACGACGGCATTCTGGTCAACGAACTGACGCAGGTGGGCTATTTCGCGCGCCTCGCCTATCCCGTCCATGCGCCACGGACCTTCATCGGCCCGGGCTATCAGGGCACGCTCGGCTACGGCTTTCCCACTGCTTTGGGAGCGGCCGCAGGCAATCCGGACAAGGCGGTGGTGAGCATCAACGGGGATGGCGGCTTCGGCTGGGGCATGCAGGAGCTGGCCACCGCCCGCAAATACGGCCTGAACATCGCCATCGTGGTCTTCAACGACGGGCATTTCGGCAATGTGCGCACCCTGCAGGAGGGTCAGTTCGGCACCGCCTTCGGCGTGGAGCTGGTCAATCCGGATTACAGCACCCTGGCCGCCGCCTTCGCCATTCCCTACCGCTCGGCGGACACGCCGGAAGCGCTGGAAGCGGCATTGAAGGACAATTTCGCGGCCGGCGGTCCCATGCTCATCGAGGCACAAGTGGGGCGCATGCCCAGTCCCTGGCATCTGCTACGCCTCGTGCCACCTCCCTTCGCCGCGGGCCGGGCGGTTCCGCCCAATCCCCTGGGCGCGCCGCCCGCGCAAGGATGAGGCCGCCATGAGGGCCTACCCTGACAGCTTCATCGCCGGTACCGTCGTGCCGGCGCGGGGCGCGGAGAGGGTGACGCTCATCGATCCCACCACCGAGGGGCCGTGTGGATTGGTAACCTTCGCCAGCCCTGCGGACGTTGATTCCGCTGCCATCGCCGCGGCCTTCCCGGCCTGGTGTGGCCATGCCGATAGCCCTCGCGTCAATGGGTGCGGGGCCGGTGCATGCCACCGTGAGCACCATCACCGCCCTGCCTCAGGTGGTCGAGACGGTGGCTGGGCGCTGCGAGGGGTGGCTGGATGGGGGCATCGCCTGCGGCCATCTCCGCCGCCTGCCGCTTCCGCGGGGAAGCGGTGAGCCGGCGCGATTGCACCCACCCCAATGCCTGCGGTACTTTCGGTGCCATCAGGCGAAGAGATAGAGCAGGCTGCCGTCCCCTCTCGCCGGACAGCAGAGCCTGGCGGAGGACAAGGATTTGGCCCG
The DNA here is from genome assembly GCF_004346185.1 of Aquabacter spiritensis. Lineage (GTDB taxonomy): Bacteria > Pseudomonadota > Alphaproteobacteria > Rhizobiales > Xanthobacteraceae > Aquabacter > Aquabacter spiritensis. The sequence continues at coordinate 88,103 of NZ_SMAI01000015.1, forward strand.
CATGACGGCGAAGACGAGCCCAGCGCCTGCAAGGGACGAGGCGGACGGCGAATCGAGCGTACGGGCCGTGGATCGGGCGGTGGCCATCCTCACCTGCTTCACGCCGGATAGGCCCTCCATGAGCGTCATGGAGATCCAGAAACGCATCGGCCTCAGCCGCCCCACTCTCTATCGTCTGCTGCAGACGCTGGTGGCCAACGGCATGATGGTGTCGGAGGGAGACCCCCAGCAATTCCGCCTCGCCCACAGCGTCCTAAAGCTGGCACAGGCCTACCTGTCAGGCATCAATCTCGTGGAAATTGCCGGCCCCCACATAGCCCACCTGCGCGATGTCTCGGGAGAGACGGCGGCCCTCTTCGTGCCGCGCGACGCCCAGCGCCTGTGTGTGCTGGAGCACAAGAGCCGACATGTACTCGCCATATCCCGTGGCGTCGGCGAATTGCTCGCCCTGCATCAGGGCGCGAGCGGACGGGCCATGCTCGCCTTTATGAGTGAGCCGACGCAGAACGCGCATGTTGCCGGGTTGAATTCTGCCGAGCGAGCCCAGGTCGGCAAGCTCCTGAAGCATACGCGCGATGCGGGTTTTGCCCGCAGCTGCAACGAGGTCATTAGAGGCGCGGTCGCGATCGCTGCACCCATTTTTGACCATTCTGGCGAGGCGATCGGTTCAGTGGGGCTTTTTGGTCCAACTGCTCGCCTTTCGGATCACGATATCGATCGATTGGCGCCGGATGTCATGAATACTGCGAGCGCCATCTCAGCCGAACTCGGATTCGTCGCACGGCCGGCCCAGGTCACACCGCACAGTAAACGCACAGGACGGCGAGTTCCGCTTAGCTAGGTGTTCAGTCCGGGCATTGATGGATTGGATCGATGGTGAATCGTTCAGGTTCTGAAGTCCAGCATTTGCAGATGAATTCGTAGGGCGTTAGCCCTCTGAGGGTCTTCAGGCGCCGGCCGAAATTGTAGGCGGCGACGAAGGCATCGCCTCGATCAGGGCCATGAGGAAGGCCGAGGCCCGGCCCGTCTTCCCGACGACCTGCACAAAGGCGAATTTGCTCGTGCGATCAATGGCGAGATAGAGGTACAACTTTCCCTCGGCGGTCTGCACCTCGGCGATGTCGATGTGAAAAAAAGCCAATTGGATAGGACTTGAACCGCCTCTTCGACTCCTTGTCGCCTCACCTCCGGCCGCCGCCTGATACCGTGGCGCTGAAGGCAACGATTGGGGGATGACCGTGTCAGGTGCGGGATCATCGCCTGCAAGGCATAGAGGCCGTCGTCGAAAGGCAGCAGCGTATGCCGCCGGAAAGCGACCATGATCGCCTCTTTCTCGATCGACAGCACGGTCGATGTCGGGTCCCTCGGACCCGTCGGCAGATCGGCGACCGAGATCCGCTTCTTCCTCTCGGCCACGGTCTTTTGGTTGATCCCTTAGCACTTTGCCAGAGCCCTCAGGCTCTCTTGACTATGCTGTATCGCTCGACGGACCGCCCCCGTCCTTGGGCGCTCCCATGAAGAACCCGGCCCATAGTGCTTCCTTCCACTCCTGCGAAAAGACTGCACCATCAAAGCCCGGGATCAAACATGGCGTCGCGTGCAGTTTCGCCGGCAACCCTTAAGGGCCGAAGCGCGCGGGCGCGTGCTCGCCGAGGCGGGCCGCTATCTCTCCGCGCCGATGCCGCCCCTATGACCGGCGCGCGGTCCTCGATCGATTTCGGCTCGTCGGCGGCGAAATCAAGGGAGGGGGTCGAGCCTTACGAGAGCCCGAATGCGTCAACGGCGTTTCACACAATTGGCGGGAGGGGATTGTTTCGGCGCACAAGGAAAAAGGCGGGATCGTGAAATGGCGCCACGCCTGCATCTCCGGCGTTCTAGACCACTTAATTAATACACTGCGCTCGCAGCATCACTTCATCACTTCGACTGCGCGCCTCTCCGACAAAATTGTGTCCAATCGTTAAAAATTTCCCACCACAGGGTATTATCGTATATCGAGAATTGTTAAAAAGTTGGGGGGAGGCGGCGTCAACGTCTGGCGACGCTTAGGGGCAATGAGGGGCGATTTCGATGGTGCTCGGGCGGGATCTGACGGTCGTGGCGCGTGCGCGTCCGGGTGCGGGGCGTGGCCTCAAGGGTTTCCTTCTGGCGTCGGTCGCCGCTGCGCTGGTGATCAATTGCGGCACTGGCTCGGCTTTCGCTGCGCCCGTCTCGCCGGTTACACCTTATTCGGGCGGCGGCGGCGCGGGCGGCTCTGCAGCAGAGGCCGGGGCAACCGGTGGGGGCGCCTCGCACGTGATTTTAGGTGAAGACGGAGATGCCGGGGCAACACCGGATGCCGGTGGTGGCGGCGGCGGCGCCAATCGACGCAACGGGGGCGAAGGCGGCAACGGCGCGCTCGGCGGGGCCGGGGGCAGTGTCGACGGGGCAGCCGGCTCGGACGGCGAACCAGGTTCGACGAACATATTCGGTGGCGGCGGTGGTGGTGGCGGTGCGGGCGTGTATGGATATAGCGGCGCTCTGACCGATCTCTCCACGTCCTACACGGGTGGTGCCGGCGGCGCCGGCGGTTCGGCGGCGGGCGGAAGCCAGGCCCCTGCCGGGGCGGGCGGTGGCGGTGGCGGCGGCGGTGGTGCAGGCGCCGTTCTTACATCAACCTCATATTCCGGCCGTGTGACAATCTCCGCCGATCAAACGGGCGGGATCGGCGGGGCCGGTGGGGCCGGCGCGGGCGAGGGCTATGGCGGCAATGGCGCCACCGGCGGGGCCGGCATCGTCCTCTACAGCACAGTCAAGACGCCCCTCGCCGCCTACGTGACGATCAGCAGCACGACAACGATCACAGGCGGCGCCGGCGGGGCGGGCGGCACCGCCGGCTTGTCGGCACCGGCTAACGTAGGGATCGCCGGCAACGGCGGCGCCGGCATCGAAGTGGCAGAAGGCACCGGCAAATATGCGATCACGGTCAGCGGGACGGTGACGGGCGGCGCCGCAGGTGGTGACACGGCGTCCGGCGGGCCGGGCATCGTCGGCGCCAATTTGTCTGTTTTCATCATGGACGGTGGCACCGTAAGTGGCGGCGCCGGCGCGACCCCGGGGGCCGCGATCCTGTTCACCGGCGGCTCCAATGTCGTGGATTTATCGACCGGCGGGACCCTGGTGGGGAACGTCCTTGGGGCCGGGGCTGGCGACATCATCGAGTTGATCGGCGAGGGCCAAGCCACGCTCAATATGTCCCAGGTCGCGGGCTTCGGCTCGTACAATATGGCGTCGACGGGAACCTGGACCCTGAACGGGCCGACGAGCGGAGCGACGCAGTGGTATTTCCAGGCCGGCACCCTCGCGATCTCGGATTTCGCGTCGCTCGGCTCCGAAGCCAGTCTGTTGACATTCTATGGCGGCACGCTCGCGGTGACCGCGTCATCGTCGACAGCGATGACGGTGTCACTCACGACGTACGGCGGGGGCGGCACCATTCAGGTGGCGAACGCCGCGACGGCGACCATGTCCGGCGTGATCTCGGGTGAAGGCGCGCTTACAAAGACCGGCGCCGGCACGCTGATCCTGCTCGCGGACAATACGTACACGGGCGGCACCACGATCTCGGAGGGCACGCTCCAGCTCGGCAATGGCGGCACGACGGGTTCGGTCCTCGGCACCATCGTCAACAACGCCGCGCTCATCATCAACCGTTCGGGCACCTACGACTTTCCCAATACCATCACCGGCTCCGGTTCGGTGGAGATCCTCGGCGGCACGGTGAACTTCACCGGCGCGGGCGGCTATAATGGTACGATCAGCGTGGTTGATTCCTCGTTCGTGCTGTCCCAGGGCTCAACCAGCGCCTCGACCTTCACGATCGGCTCCGACGCGACGATCAGCGGCACGGGCACCATCGGCGGCCTGACGGTTCTGAATGGCGGCACGGCCGCGCCGGGCTATTCGCCGGGCACGCTCACGGTCAACGGCAACGTCGTGTTTGCGTCGGGCTCGGTCTACCGCGTCGACATTACGCCGGAGGGCGCCACCGATCTCATCACCGCGACCGGCACGGCGACGATCTCGGGCGGCACGGTACAGGTCGTGGCGAGCGAGGGGACCTACGCGCCGGGCACGACCTACACGATCCTGACGGCGCAAGGCGGTGTCACCGGGCAGTTCTCCGGGCTCACCGTGAACTACGCCTATCTCGATCCCTCGCTGACCTATGACGCCAATAACGTCTACCTGCTCTTCGCGCGCAACGCGACGGCGTTCCCCGACTCTGCCTACACGCCGAACCAGAAGGCGGCGGCACGGTCGGTCGAAAGCCTCGGGGCGGGCAGTTCGGTCTATGATGCGGTGCTGCAGCTCTCCACATCGGCGGCACCGGCGGCATTCGATGCGTTGTCTGGCGAAGTTTATGCCTCGGCGTCCTCCGTGATGCAGCAGCAATCGATCTATCTGCGCGAAGCGGTCGGCTCGCGGGTGCGGCAGGGCCTCGCCGGCGAGAAGGCGCCGGGCCAGGCGACGGCGCAGCTCGCGCCGGGCTATGACGCGACGGTGTGGGCCTACGGCTACGGCGGCTGGGGCCAGTTTTCCGGCGACGGCAACGCCGCGAGCGTCGATTCTTCGATCGGCGGCTTCCTGATGGGCGTCGATGCGGCGGTCACCCCGTCGACACGGGTCGGCCTCGTTGGCGGCTACAGCCGCTCGACCTTGACCGTCGATGCCCGCTCATCCTCGGGCGACATCGATAATTATGATGTCGGCGTCTATGGTGGGGCGGAATTCGGGGCTTTGTCCCTGTTTGGCGCGGTGTCCTACACGTGGCATGACCTCTCCGTCGACCGCACGGTGGCGTTTGCCGGCTTCTCGGGGCTCAACTCGGCCAATTACGACGCGGGCACGGCCCAGGTGTTCGGCGAGGCGGCGTGGCGGATCGGCCTCGACACGATGCTCGATCCGAAGACCTTCGGGACGGCGTCGGTGACGCCGTTCGTGAACCTCGCTTATGTGAACCTGTCGTCGGACGCCTTCACCGAGACAGGCTCAGCGTCGGCGCTGACGGGTTCGGCCGACACCGAGAACACGTTCTATTCGACGCTCGGAGTGCGGGCTGCGACGCGGATCGAGATGGCGAACGGGGCGGCATTGACGCCGCATCTGAGCCTCGGCTGGCAGCACGCCTTCGGGGACGTCAACGCGAACGCGAACCTCGCGTTCGTGGCTGGCGGATCGGCGTTCACGGTGTCGGGCGTTCCGATTGGCCGCGACAGTGCGCTCGTCGGGGCGGGTGTCGAATATGCCTTCTCGAAGACGGTCGCGGCCTCGCTCGCCTACAGCGGGCAGTTCGCGTCCGGCATCGAATCCAACGCCTTCAAGGGCGCCATGAGCATCAAGTTCTGAGACAGGGCACACCGCGCCGCGTGGTGCTGTGATGAAGGCGGCCGAGGCGTCCGGAGGACGCTTCGGCCGCTTTGCTTTTTTCGGGCCCAACGCCCCGCCGGCGCTGCTTGCGTCCCTGCTCGGCGGCGGTCGCGTTCCGCCTCGGACAGCGCCGCGGCGCGCCCCTTGGTGGACATCACCGCGATTAGGTCGGAGAGCTGCTGCGACTGCAAAGCGAGCAATTGGTGGCCGGCCTGCGTGGCCTGAATCGGGCCCGTGGCACCCTGACTCTGGCCGATGAGGGTCGCCATCTCGGCCTTGTTGGCGTCGAGATTGCCGACGATGCCGGCCTGGACTGCAGCGCATCCTGCGGGGCGCGATGGCGCGGCTCTGCCGTGAGCGATAGGACGGCTATCTATCAATCACACATTCGCTACTATGTGAGCTATAGCGGGAGGCTTTATCGCTCATGGTGTGGATCTGGACGCAGCCCGGCTGGCCGCATTTTGCCTATGATCCGGTTGCCCTCGAACCGCTGGAGCGGCGGTTCCTCCTGCTCACCGGCGAGGTGATCGGCGCGATCCGGCATGTGAGCGACGGCGAGCGCGACCTGCTACGGATCGAACTCCTCAGCGACGAGGCCGTCAAGACCAGCGCGATCGAAGGAGAGACGCTGGATCGCCTCAGCGTGCAATCCTCCCTGCGCCGTCAGCTCGGCCTCGACACTGACAATCGCAACGTGAAGCCGAAGGAACGTGGCATCGCGGAGATGATGGTCGATCTCTATCGGAGCTGGGCGGATCCCCTTGACGCTGACGCGCTGTTCCGCTGGCACCGCATGCTGATGGCGGATAGCCGGCATCTGGAGACCATCGGCGGCTACCGTCGCCATGAAGACGCGATGCAGATCGTGTCCGGCCGCCAGGATCGGCCGACTGTGCATTTCGAGGCGCCTCCATCTTCTCGGGTTCCGGATGAGATGTCTGCCTATCTCACCTGGTTCAATGGCTCGGCCCCGAACGGGGACGCGCCCTTGCCAGCACTTACCCGGGCCGGGATCGGGCATCTTTATTTCGAAAGCATCCATCCCTTCGAGGACGGCAACGGACGCATCGGCCGAACCCTCGCTGAAAAATCCCTCGCCCAAAACATCGGGCAGCCGACCCTGATCGCGCTCGCCCACACCATCGAGCAGCATCGCAAGGCCTATTACGATCAGCTCGAGGTCCATCAGCGGACGCTCGATGTCACGGGCTGGCTGGTCTATTTTGCGGAAACGATCATCGCGGCCCAGCAAACGACGCTCGGCCGCGTCGCCTTCCACATCTCCAAGGCACATTTTTACGATCGCTTCCGCGACAAGATGAACGAACGGCAGGAAAAGGTGATCGCCCGCATGTTCCGTGAAGGCCACGGTGGCTTCACGGGAGGCCTGAGCGCGGAGAACTACCTCGCAATCACCGGCACCTCACGCCCCACCGCCACGCGCGACCTGCACGATCTGGTGGAGAAAGGCGCCCTGACGCGAACCGGGGAACGCCGGTATACGCGCTACCAGCTGACACTGCACGGTGCGGCTGGATAGGTACGGGCGGCAACGTCAGTGGCGCAACCGTTCTGTCCTTTCGGTCGCCCACGGCGCATCCACCTCAACCTGCGGGATGCACCATAAGCGGAAGGCCGCTGCAGCTATCACGGATGGCCGGATTGGTGCCGATTCCAGACTGGCCGCTAGCGGGGACTTCAAACGAGAAGCGGACATATCGCCGATGAATGTCTCAAGCCGATACTGACCCCAAAGCTGAGGCCCTCAGTGGTCCTTGAGATCGGGCAATTCGTAACAGAAGTGGTCGTCACCCCGGAGGAGATCGCGTCCGCCCGGGAAGAGCGCCAGGCGCATGGCTGCAAATCCGCGAGCATGTCCTTTCTGGAGGCGCGCTTGCAGCGGCCGAAGGTGCCGTGACCAGCTTCGAGGCGAGCGTCAGTCAGGTCGATGAGGCGCTGGAGCTCCGTTTCGCCCTTGCCGATGCCGCCAGCCGCCTTTCGCTGCTTCCACAGACGAAGGCAAAGCACGAGCTTGAAGCCGAAAATGCACGGAGCCGCGCAGCAGAAGTTTGGCGCCGTTACGAGGGCGCCTTGGAGGCTTGGCACAGTCAGATCTCCGCGATGGGCCTGCCCGCATGGAGCTGTCGCAATTGCTCACATGGCAGGCCGACCGTGAGGTCTCCGATATCGCCCACCGGGAATACCTCGATCTGCGCTTGGATCTCGATGGGCTCATCGAGCGCCGCGACGCCTGCCGGGAGGCGCTCGCATCCGCGCTTGGTGCCGCCGGTACGGACGTTCCGCTCTCTCCCCTTCTTGCAGCCTCCGCTCACGGCCCTGTGGCGGCGGGCGTGCCGGCCGAAGGGGGCGGCCTCGCGGCGTTGGTCACGGGATCGACGCGGCCGCTCTCCGCGGAACCTTCATCGCCCAAGCCCTCGCCCGTCGGTGAGGCCGATTGCGCGCGGGCGCGCCGCATTTGGCCCGCCTGCTTCACAAGATTGACACGCACACTATAGAATATCGCGGCGCGCCGAGATGGACCGGATCGATTCGGCGCGGAAGGGTAAGGAGTTCCGACCCTTGACGGCAGCCATAACCCCTGGTGCTTGGCCGGCTCTGGTGCTCAATGCGGATTACCGTCCCTTGAGCTATTACCCCTTGTCTGTCTGGTCATGGCAGGATGCGATCAAGGCTGTATTCCTCGACCGCGTCAACATCGTGGAGTACTATGACAAGGCGGTACGAAGTCCGGGCTTCGAAATTCGACTTCCTAGCGTCGTTTCGTTGCGAACCTTCGTCAAGCCATCGCGACAACCCGCCTTTACCCGGTTCAATGTCTTCCTCCGCGACCGTTTCACCTGCCAATATTGCGGCGCCCGCGAAGACCTGACCTTCGACCATTTGATCCCGCGCGCCCGGGGCGGGCAAACCACGTGGGAAAACGTGGTCGCCGCCTGCTCGCCCTGCAATCTGCGCAAGGGCAGCGCGATGCCCGGCGATGCCGGCATGTGGCCCGCTCAAATGCCGTATCAGCCCAGCGTGCACGATTTGCACCAGAACGGCCGGCATTTTCCCCCGAACTATCTGCACCAGAGCTGGATGGACTATCTTTACTGGGACACCGAGCTCGACCCGTAGGGTTTTTGGCGCGGCGCCGTGGCGCCCCAGACGGCGATGCCGGCGAGCGCGCATGCGATCAGGGCGTTCCATCCGGCCATCGAAAGCCCCATCAGGCGCCAGGCGGCTTCGTCGCAGCGCGGCACATGGGCGGTTTTCAGGGCGGACATAATGTCGCTGACGGCCACCGGCGTCGCCCCCGAGCAGGTGGTGGGGCCTTGCCAGAACTGCCATTCGATGCCGGCGTGATACATCGCGATGCCGGCATCGACGAACATCAGCGCCGCCAGCAGCCAAAGTCCGGCGCGGGGCGCGACGCGATAGCCCCGTGCACCGAGGATCGTCGCGGCGAAGGAAATCGGGATCGCCGCATAATAAGGCAGGCGCTGATAGAGGCAGAGCGGGCAGGGCGCGAGCCCGACGACGATCTGAAAATACCACGCTGCACCAAGCGCGAAGACCGCGCCGAGGGTGACGATCAGGCAGGCTGTGCGCGGCGATCGGTCGATCATTGGCAGTCCGAATTAGAGCGGGCGCGAGCCAAGGGCGGAGGCGCGCGACGGCGAATCCGCACGGACTTGACCTGTGCGGTTCGGCTCTAGCGGGGGCCTTCAGGCCTGTCCACGCTCGCGAGTCTCACAAGTAAGGCATTGGCCCTGTTGAATTACATTGTCATAACTACAATCTATAACGGTAGCAATCGGCAGTCCGTCACGCTATACCTTATGCCAGCTACTGGCCGTTGGGGGCTTCTTGGCCTCCCGTTCGGCTCGGATCGAGATTTTAGAGACGACGATGACCCAGACGACACGTATTCGAACCAGCTTCGGCGAGAGCATTGCGGTGCGCAGCGTTGCGGTGGAGAACGAAGCGGTTCTTCCGGTGGCGCAGTTGCGTGACGTGTCGTCGTCGCGGCGAACCGGCTGTCCGTTCCATGACGTGCGTGAAATGCTGCGCGAGGTCGGCTTGCGGCCGACCCGTCAGCGGCTCGCTCTGGGGTGGCTCCTGTTCGCCAAGGGCGACCGGCACGTGACAGCGGAAATGCTGCACGAGGAGGCGATTCGCGCCCGATTCCCGGTTTCTCTCGCCACCGTCTACAACACCTTGCACCAGTTCACCGAGGTGAGCCTGCTGCGCGAGGTCGCCGTCGACGGGTCGAAGACCTATTTCGACACCAACGCCTCGGACCACCACCATTTCTACGTGGAAGGCCATAACGAGCTGGTGGACATCCCCGAGCAGCAGGTCGCCGTCGACCGTCTGCCCGAGCCGCCTGAAGGCTTCGAGGTGGCGCGCGTCGACGTCGTCGTGCGCCTGCGCCGGAAGACCGGCAAGGCCTGAGGCATCGGAACGGGTGGCGGTGATCCCCGCCTCCTTTAGGCCGCCCGACTTCTGACGTGTCCCGCAAGACCCCTGGGGGCAACCTTAGGCGGGGGGCCTTCCCGTATCGCGACGGCGCTATTCGATCTTTTCCCCCGGATAGACGCCCCAGAGCTGGCCCTGCTCGACAAATCCCTCGAATCCGGGACCGTCGAAGCGACACCATTGGCCGTCGCAGCTCTTCAGAGCGCCGAGAACGCCACGCTCCAGCTTCGCGACCACGGCGGCGTCCAGGGTCGGCCGCTCGCGCAGCGAGACCGTGCCGGCCTTCAGCCACGGTGCCACCAAAGCGGTCCGGCGGCCCGACAAAAGGGAGTGGTAGACCCACCCTTCGGCGCCCTCGGAATCGCGGATCCGACGCCAGGTCTCGAACTCCGCGGTGATTTCGACCGGCAGCCCCGCGCGTGAAAAGATCCAGGCGACGTCCTGGTCCCGGTTGGGGCCGATCCGCACATTCACCTTGTCCGCCTTCAGCGAAACGAAGCGCGGTACCGGCAGGCCGGTGCCTTCGTCCGCCGCGACCGCGCGGTCCGCCACCAGAACCGACAGCGCGAGGGCGAGCATGCACCCGAGCACGGGGGCGAGGCGCGCGCGCAGCCTTGCGCCGCACGTCCGGGCTGCACCGGGGTAAAGGGCTTGCCGCCTCATTTTCCGCATCCGTCCGCCTCGTCCTTCGCCTGTAAATTTGATCTGCGCCCCGGCCCGGAGCGGGTCAAGGCCCCGGTCTCTCCCATCCCCATTGTGTTTCCCCGCCTCTCTGATAGACGGAACGAGAAGGGTTAAGAAACGGGGAACGGGAAGCCATGGCGCGTCGCAAACCGCTCGTCGTCGTCACGCGCAAATTGCCGGACATCGTCGAGACGCGCATGCGCGAATTGTTCGATGCGCGGCTCAATGTCGACGATGTGCCGATGGATGCGGCACAGCTCGCCGAGGCCGTCCGCGTCGCGGACGTGCTCGTCCCGACCGTGACCGATCGCATCGATTCCGCGCTGTTGTCGCATGCCGGCGAGAATCTGCGCCTGATCGCCTCGTTCTCGAACGGCATCGACCATATCGATGTGGCGAGCGCGCTCAATCGCGGCATTACCGTCACCAACACCCCCGCCGTCCTGACCGAAGACACCGCCGATCTGACCATGGCGCTGATCCTGGCGGTGCCGCGGCGCCTGACGGAAGGTGCGCAGGTGCTCGGCGGCGGCGAGGAGGAATGGAGCGGCTGGTCCCCCACTTGGATGCTCGGCCGGCGCATCTGGGGCAAGCGGCTCGGAATCATCGGCATGGGCCGGATCGGTCAGGCTGTGGCGCGGCGCGCCCGCGCGTTCGGCCTCCAGATCCATTATCACAATCGCCGGCCGCTGCCCCACGCCATCGAGGAAGCCTTGGAGGCGACCTATTGGGAAAGCCTCGATCAGATGCTCGCCCGGATGGACATCGTCTCGGTGAATTGCCCCCACACCCCCGCCACCTATCATCTGCTCTCGGCGCGCCGGCTCAAGCTCCTGAAGCGCGATGCCTATGTGGTGAACACGGCGCGCGGCGAAGTGATCGACGAAAATGCGTTGATCCGCATGCTGGAGGCCGGCGAGATCGCCGGCGCCGGGCTGGACGTGTTCGAGCACGAGCCGGCCGTGAGTCCGAAGCTGGTCCGCCTCGCCAAGCAAGGCAAGGTCGTTCTGCTGCCGCACATGGGGTCGGCGACCCTCGAAGGGCGGATCGACATGGGCGAGAAGGTGATCGTCAACATCAAGACCTTCATGGACGGCCATCGCCCGCCCGACCGGGTGCTGCCCTCCATGCTCTGAGCGGGACCCGTCCGTGGTCGTGCGACCGGGCTGCGACACCGGTTGCGGTCGCACCGGCCGCCCGCTATTTAGGCTCCCACTTCGCAAGACCCGGACGGACCATCGGCCGGGGAGGGGGAGAGATGTGGGTCCCGGCCATGACGAACGCTGCTTCGGCGCGCACCCCCTCGGGTCGCGGCGGGCTTCGCGCGCGAAAATGACGCAGCGCCCCGCGGGCTGACGCCCGCAGCCTTCCGACGACCCCTTCCTTTTTCGAGAGAGATACGAGCCATGGCTCGGCTGGTAATGAAGTTCGGCGGCACCTCCGTCGCCACCATCGACCGCATCCGCACTGTCGCGCGCCATGTGAAGCGCGAGGTGGCGGCGGGCTATGAGGTCGCCGTCGTGGTGTCCGCCATGTCGGGTAAAACCAACGAACTCGTCGGCTGGGTGCGCGAGGCCGCCACCCTGCACGATGCGCGCGAATACGACGCGGTGGTCGCCTCCGGCGAGCAGGTGACCTCCGGCCTCCTTGCCATCACCTTGCAGAACATGGGCATTTCGGCTCGCTCTTGGCTGGGTTGGCAGATCCCGATCGCAACCGACGACGCCCACGGCTCGGCCCGCATCCTGTCGATCGACGGCACCGCCCTCACCGACCGCATGGCGCAAAGCGAGGTGGCGGTGATCGCCGGCTTCCAGGGCATCCATCTGCCCTCGGGTCGGCTGACGACGCTCGGACGGGGCGGGTCGGACACCAGCGCCGTCGCCATCGCCGCGGCGATCGGTGCCGAACGGTGCGATATTTATACCGATGTCGACGGCGTCTACACGACCGATCCGAGAGTCGTGCCGCGCGCCCGCCGACTCGACAAGATCGCGTTCGAGGAAATGCTCGAAATGGCCTCTCTGGGGGCGAAGGTTCTCCAGGTGCGTTCGGTGGAACTCGCCATGGTGCATCAGGTCCGCACTTTCGTGCGGTCGAGCTTCGAGGACCCGGACGCGCCCCATATGGGGGCGGCGGAAGCGGCGGGCACGCTGATCTGTGACGAGGAGGAGATCGTGGCCAACCAGATGGAATCCCAGGTGGTGACCGGCATCGCCTTCGCCCGCGACGAGGCGCAGGTCTCGATCCGCCGCGTCGCCGACAAGCCCGGCATCGCCGCCGCCGTGTTCGGCCCGCTTGCCGACGCCCATATCAATGTCGACATGATCGTGCAGAACGTATCGGCTGACGGCTTTACGGACATCACCTTCACCGTCCCCACTGCCGATTTCGAGCGTGCCAAGGATGCGCTGGCAAAGGCGCGGGGCGCCATCGGCTACGAAACCCTCGAAGGCGAGGCGGACGTCGTGAAAGTCTCGGTCATCGGCATCGGCATGCGCTCGCATGCCGGTGTCGCTGCGGAAGCCTTCAAGGCACTGGCGGCAAAGGGGATCAATATCCGCGCCATCACCACGTCCGAGATCAAGATCTCGATCCTGATCGATGCGGCCTATACCGAGCTTGCGGTGCGGACTCTCCATTCGCTATACGGACTCGACAGCTGACTCTGATCCGGCGCGGGGGGCGCCAGCCGCGACCCAGCCGGGCCCGCGGTCCCCAGTCTACTCTTAAAGGATGCGGCCGATGCGTGGCGCGCTCGGCGGCCCCCGCGTACTTCTGAGGCGCCTCCGCGAGGTGATGGCGGAGCCGGTCAGCGCGCAGGACCGCCTGGACAAGATCGTGGTGTTGATCGCCGCCAATATGGTGGCGGAAGTCTGCTCGGTCTATGTGCTGCGCGTCGACCAGACGCTCGAACTCTATGCTACCGAGGGCTTGAACCGGGACGCAGTGCACCAGACTGTGATGCGGGTCAGCGAGGGTCTTGTCGGCCATGTGGCACGGGAAGCCGAGCCGGTCGCCATTTCCGACGCCCAGCACCATCCGGAATTTTCCTACCGCCCGGAAACCGGCGAAGAGATCTACAATTCCTTCCTCGGCGTGCCGATCCTGCGCGGCGGCAATACGCTCGGCGTCCTGGTGGTCCAGAACCGTGCCCGCCGCACATATGCCGAAGAGGAGATCGAGGCGCTCCAGACCACCGCCATGGTACTCGCCGAGATGATCGCTTCCGGCGAGTTGACCGTTCTGGCCAAGCCCGGCGCGGAGCCGGCGATCCGCCGCGCGGTGCATCTGAAGGGTGTCGCCCTTGCCGACGGTCTCGGCCTCGGCCATGTCGTGCTGCACGAGCCACGCATCGTCGTCACCAATGTGATCGCCGACGACGTGAATCGCGAAACCGCGCGGCTCGACGGCGCGATCGGCAAACTGCGCGCGTCGATCGACCTGCTGCTCGAGGATGACGGGCTCTCCAAGGCCGGCGAGCATCGCGAGATCCTCGAAGCCTACCGGATGTTCGCCCATGATCGCGGCTGGATGCACAAGATGCGCGAGGCGGTGCATACCGGCCTCACCGCCGAGGCCGCGGTCGAGCGCGTCCAGTCCGACACGCGCGCCCGGATTCTGCGCGCCTCCGATCCCTATCTGCGCGAGCGCCTGCACGATCTCGACGACCTCGCCAACCGTCTGCTGCGCGAACTGACCGGGAAGGGGCGCGGCGCGGACAGGCAGGATCTGCCGGAGAATGCCGTCATCTTCGCCCGCAACATGAGCCCGGCGGCCCTGCTGGACTACGACCGCAGCCGCATCCGCGGCCTCGTGCTCGAGGAGGGCAGCACCACCAGCCATGTCACGATCGTCGCCCGCGCCCTCGGTATTGCCGCGGTCGGGCAGGTGGAGAATGCCAGCGGTCTGGTCGAGCCCGGAGACCCCGTGATCGTCGACGGTCAGGCCGGAGAGGTGCATTTGCGCCCTCCCGGCGATGTCGAAGCGGCATACGCGGAAAAGGTGCGCTTCCGGGCCCGCCGCCAAGCGCAATATGCGGCGCTGCGCGATACGCCCTGCGTGACGCTGGACGGCGTCAAGATCGACCTGCATCTCAATGCCGGGCTCCTGGTCGATCTGCCGCACATTCCGGAGACGGGGGCCGCGGGCATCGGCCTGTTCCGCACCGAACTGCAGTTCATGATCGCCTCCACCTTTCCGCGCATCTCGGAGCAGCTGAAGCTCTACCGGGCGGTGCTCGATGCCGCCGGGGCGCGGCCGGTCACGTTTCGCACGCTCGATATCGGCGGCGACAAGGTGCTGCCTTATATGCGTGCCGTGGAGGAGGAAAATCCCGCTCTGGGGTGGCGCGCCATCCGCCTCGGGCTGGATCGGCCGGGCCTGTTGCGCAGCCAGGTGCGCGCCCTCCTGCGCGCCGGTGCGGGCCGCGAATTGCGCATCATGTTCCCGATGGTGGCCGCCGCAGGGGAGTTCGATCAGGCGCGCGCCATTCTCGAGCGCGAATTGACCCATTTGCGCCGCCATGGTCACGGCCTGCCGGAACGGGTGTTCGTCGGCGCCATGGTGGAGGTTCCCTCGCTGCTGTTCCAGCTGGACGAAATCCTCTCCCGGGTCGACTTTCTGTCGGTCGGCTCCAATGATCTGGTGCAGTTTCTGTTTGCCGCCGACCGGGGCAATGTGCGTGTCGCCGATCGGTTCGATCCGCTTTCCCCGCCGGCCCTGCGGGCGTTTCGTATGGTGGTGGAGGCCGGCGGCCGCCACGGCAAACCGGTGACGCTGTGCGGCGAGCTGGCCTCGCGCCCGCTCGAGGCGGTGGCTCTCGCCGCGCTCGGCTATCGCGCCCTGTCGCTCTCGCCGGCTGCCATCGGCCCCGTGAAGGCAACGCTGCTGAAGCTCGACGTGGGGGCCGCCCGTCAAATTCTTCTGCCCTTGATCGACGACATGTCGGGCCTGTCGGACGTGCGCGCCACCCTGCGCGCCTTTGCCGATCTCAGCGGACTACCCCTTTGAGCGCCGACGACGTCCTCTCGGGCCTTCCGCTCGCCAAGCTCGACCAATTGGTCGCCCGCCACGCTGAGGTCGAGGCGATGCTGGCGGCCGGGGCGGAGGGCGAGGAATATGTCCGGCTCGGTCGGGAATTCTCCGAACTGTCTCCGGTGGTCGAAGAGGTGCTGGCGCTGCGCGCTGCGGCACGCGACCTCGACGAGACCCGGGCCATGATGGCCGATCCCCGGACCGAGCCCGATATGCGGGCGCTCGCCGAAAGCGAAGAGCAGCGTCTCTTGTCGGAACTGGAGCGCCTCGGCGCGGCGGTGCGGATCGCGCTCCTGCCCAAGGATGCGATGGATGCGCGCGGGGTGATCCTCGAAGTGCGCGCCGGAACCGGCGGCGACGAGGCGGCTTTGTTCGCTGGCGATCTGTTCCGGATGTATGCCCGCTACGCCGCCGACAAGGGCTGGTCGGTGGAAATCCTGTCCGAGAGCGAGGGCACGATGGGCGGCTACAAGGAAATCATCGCTGCGATCCACGGCGCCGGCGCGTTCGCGCGGCTGAAATTCGAATCCGGCGTGCACCGCGTCCAGCGCGTCCCCGAGACCGAAGGGTCGGGGCGGATCCACACCTCGGCTGCGACGGTGGCTGTCCTCCCTGAGGCCGAGGACGTGGATGTCGACATCAATGAGAGCGACCTGCGCATCGACGTCTACCGCGCCCAGGGCGCGGGCGGACAGCATGTCAACAAGACCGAGAGCGCGGTGCGCATCACGCATCTGCCGACGGGCATCGTCGTCGCGGTGCAGGACGAGCGCTCGCAGCACCGCAACAAGGCGCGGGCTCTGTCGCTGCTGCGCGCCCGCATGCTGGACGAGGAGCGCCAGCGCGCCGAGGCGAGCCGCGCCGCCGACCGCCGCGGCCAAGTCGGTTCCGGCGATCGGTCGGAGCGGATCCGCACCTACAATTTCCCCCAGGGCCGCGTGACCGACCATCGCATCAACCTCACTTTGTACAAGTTGGAGGAGGTGATCGCCGGGATCGCGCTGGACGATATCGTCGACGCCCTCGTCACCACCCACCAGGCGGAGCTCATGGCTTCCGCCGAGGCCTGAGCCATGGCGATGCGCTCCGCTTTACGGCGCGACATGGCGGCACGATTGCGCGCCGCCGGCATTCCGGGCGCGGATCTCGATGCCCGCCTATTGACCGCCCACGCCCTCGACATTGCGGCGGCCGACCTCCTGATCGACCGGCCCGTGGCCCCGCACGAGGCGGCGCAGGCCGCGGCGTTGATGGCGCGCCGGCTGGCCGGCGAGCCGGTGGCGCGGATCCTCGGCGAAAAAGAATTCTGGAGCCTGCCCTTCGTGCTCGCGCCGGAGACGCTGGTGCCCCGTCCGGACACGGAAACCGTGGTCGAGGAGGCCCTGTCGGGCGTCTCCGACCGCTCCGCGCCGCTCTGCCTGCTCGATCTCGGCACGGGAAGCGGCGCGATCCTCGCGGCGCTTCTGACCGAGCTTCCAGGGGCTTTCGGCATCGGGGTGGACCGGGCGTTCGGCGCGGCCCGCGTGGCGCGCGACAATCTGGCGCGTCTCGGCCTCGGCGCCCGGACTGCGATCCTCGTCGGCGATTGGGCGGGGGCGCTCAAGCCGCGGTTCGACCTGGTGGTCTCGAATCCCCCTTATATCCGCAGCGACGCGATTGCCGGCCTCGACCGGGAGGTGCGGGAGCACGATCCGATCGACGCGCTCGATGGCGGCGCGGACGGGCTCCAAGCCTATCAGGCGATCGCACGAGACCTTCCGCGCCTGCTGGCACCTGGCGGACGTGTGGTGCTCGAACTCGGGGTCGGACAGGAAGATGCAGTGTCGGCATTGCTCGCGCAGTCCGGCCTCACGGTGTCGGCGGCGGCGCGGCGCGACCTCTCGGGCATTGCGCGCGCGCTTTCGGCCACGCTGCCGCTGGACGCGCCGGCTTGAGCAACGCCAACGAAACGCCGTGGAAACGGCCACGAAAAAATCGCTTGGAAGGGCGCGGCGAACTGGCTAGTGTCCTGTCCTAGGAGTCGAACCGATGCTTCGGCCGGTGGGAAGGACCACAGGGCTGGGGCGCGCTCCCGAAATCTGAAACGGATCATTCGGGTGTGCGAGGGGCAAGGCGGTGGCGCGCCGGGATCGTGCCGCGCGCTCCTTGACGGGACGATCACATTGCCAAGTCGCACGCGGGGCCGGAAGCGGTCGCACGTCGGGCGGGGGCTGACCGCGCGGAAGCGCGGAGCGGGGCGGATGGTCGAACGGATCCTTATTCTTCTCGAGGTGACGCACCGGGCGCTTCCCGGGCGGGTGGGTGCAGCCTGCCCGCAGTGTGCCGCCCCCGATTCAAGTGCTTGAATATGGTTGTCCTGCATCGCATCGATCTGGGGACCATGTGCGGAGCCGGGCTCGCGCAGGACAGACTGCTCGGGCGTCCGGTACCAGAATTGAACGACGGGCCCATCTGCCGGCCGGACGATGCCATCCGGATGGAACGGGTTCCAGCGGCCAGGGACGTCGCCTGCGGTCGAGAGCCGGTGCGCCACGTCTTGTCTTACCCGGCACCGGCAGGCGGCCTCGGTCGCTGCGCTTTTGCCGGCAGCTAACCGGTGGCGATGCCGCCGAGCGAGTAGAGAACGATCCAGATGAGAAATGGTCAGCAGAAGCGCATGCGCGGTCGGAACAACAACCGCCGTGGCTCCAATCCCCTGACGCGGGTTTACGAATCGAACGGTCCCGACGTGAAAGTGCGTGGCACCGCTCACCATATCGCCGAAAAATACCAGCAGCTCGCGCGGGATTCCCACTCCTCCGGGGATTACGTGGCGGCCGAGAATTATTATCAGCACGCCGAGCATTATCTGCGGCTCATCGCATCGCTGCAGGCGCAGTTCGCGCCTCAGCAGGGCTTCGGGCGTTCCGACGACGACCTCGACGACGATGACGGCGACGACGCGTCCGGCCTGGAATCGCCGCAGCCCTATCAGCGCGAGACCTTCCAGCCACGCGAGCCGTTCCAGCAGCGGGATGCGTATCAGCCGCGCGAACAATATGCGCCGCGTGAGCCCCGCCAGGCCCGCGACGACCGGGGTCAGCGCGACGATCGGGGTCAGCGGGACGACCGGGGTCAGCGGGACGACCGGGGCCAGCGGGACGATCGGGGTCAGCGGGACGATCGTGGCCAACGGGATGATCGCGGCCCGCGTGAAGATCGCGCGCCGCGCATGGAAGGTGGCCGGGACACGCGCCAGAACGCCCAACCCCGCCGCCCGCGCGGCGAGGAGGAGACGGGCGAAGGCGCGCCGCAGCGCGAATATCGCGGGCGCCGCGAGGATGAGGGAAGCGGCTTTCAGCCGCGCCCGCCGCGCGAGGAGCGTGCCCCGCGTCCCGAACGGGCCGAGCGTCCTGAACGTGTGGAGCGTCCGGAGCGGGCCGAGCGGGTGAACGAGCGTCCCGAGAGATTGGCCCCGCAGGACGAGCCGCCGCTCGGCCTGCCCTCTTTCATCACGGGAGGCCTCCGGCCCGAAGGACGTGAGCCCGTGGTCGAAGCCGAACGGGTCGAGGCGGCGCCGGTCGAGGCGACGCCGGCCGCAGCTGCGGCGCCGGAAGGCGAGGATGCCGTGGCGAGCGCACCCGTCGCCCGCCGCCGTCGGGCCCGTTATCGCCGGGCTGAGCCCGCGGAGGGGGCAGAAGAAGCAACAGCGGCCGCCGAGCAGCCGTCTTTCGGAGAATAAGCGCGCGACGCTTATGCCGGAAATGAAGTCGGGCGGAATCGCGACGCGGTTCCGCCCGATTGCGTCGCGGGGCGGGAGCGCAAAGGTCGCGCCCTCCCACACCGTCAGAGTTTGCGGAGGCTGACCTCGGCGACCTCGTGGTCGCCGGCTTTGCGCAGGATGAGGTCCGCGCGCTGCCGTGTCGGCAGGACGTTTTCCTGTAGGTTCGGCAGGTTGATGCGGTTCCAGATCGACAGCGCCGTGGCGCGCGCCTCGGCATCGGTCAGCTTCGAATAGCGATGGAAGTAGGACAGGGGATCGCGGAATGCGGTTTCCCGCAACCGCATGAAGCGCTCGACATACCAGCGCTCCAGAACCTCGTCGTCGGCATCGATATAGACCGAGAAATCGAAGAAGTCGGAGACGAAGGGGATGCCCGTCCCGTCGCGCGGCGGCCGCCCGGTCTGCAGCACGTTCAGCCCTTCGACGATCAGAATGTCCGGGCGGTCCACTTCGACGCTCTGATCGGGCATCACGTCATAGAAGAAGTGGCTGTAGAGCGGGGCGCGCACCGGCCGGCGGCCGGCCTTGATGTCGGTGAGGAAGCGCAGCAGCAGGGGCAGATCGTAGCTTTCCGGGAACCCCTTCTTCTCCATCAGCCCCTCGCGCTCCAGCACGGCATTGGGCAGGAGAAAGCCGTCGGTGGTCACGAGGTCGACCTTGGGCGTGTTCGGCCATCGGGCGAGCAACGCCTGGAGCACGCGGGCGGTGGTCGACTTGCCGGCCGCGACCGATCCGGCGACGCCGATAATATAGGGCATCTTCCCGTCGCCATTGGTGTGGCCATGGTCGAGGAAGTGGCTCATCGCGCGGAACAGCTTCTGGGTCGCGCCGACATAGAGCGAGAGCAGGCGGGACAGCGGGAGGTAGATTTCCTCCACCTCGTTCATGGACAGGCTGTCGTTCAGCCCTTGGAGCCGGGCGATCTCGTCGGGCCGCAGCGTCATGGGCGTGTCCTGGCGGAGCGTCGCCCATTCGTCGCGCAGGAAGGTCCGATACGGCGAAAGGCCATAGCCGACGCGCTGGTCCATCATCTGCTTTCCCGGCATCCGACTCAGCCTCGCGCCGCCTTTTCCGCCAGTCCGGATTGCCGGGTGCGTCGCCCCAACTCGGCATGCACCTCCTCCAGGGCGATCCCGCGCGCATGGAGCAGCACGGCAAGATGATACAGCAGGTCGGCGGTTTCGCCGACCATTGCCGCGTGGTCCCCCGACAAAGCGGCGATCACCGTCTCCACGGCTTCCTCGCCCAGCTTCTGCGCGCATTTCGCGACGCCCTTGTCGAGCAGGGAGCGGGTATAAGAGGACCCGGCATCGGCGGCCGCCCGCTCCGCGACGATGCGCTGGAGCTCCTGGAGGGTGACGTGCGCCTCAGCCATGTTCCGCTCCCGTCACAGGTCGAGCCGGACCGGGAGGCCGGCCGCGGCAAGACACTCCTTGGCCTCGCGCACCGTAAAGGCGCCGAAATGGAAGATCGAAGCGGCGAGAACCGCCGAGGCCCCGCCGTCCCGGATGCCCGCCACCATGTGGTCCAGCGTGCCCACCCCGCCCGAGGCGATCACCGGAACATGCACCGCATCGGCAACCGCGCGGGTCAGCGCGGTGTCGAAGCCGAGGCCGGTGCCGTCGCGGTCCATCGAGGTCAACAGGATTTCCCCGGCGCCGAGGTCCACGACCTCGCGGGCAAACTCCACCGCGTCGAGGCCGGTCGGCTTGCGTCCGCCATGGGTGAAGATCTCCCAACGGTCGCTTTCCCCAGGGGCACTCACCTTCTTGGCGTCGATGGCGACGACGATGCATTGCTCGCCGAACTTCTCCGCGGCTTCTCCCACGAAGGCGCGGCGGTTCACGGCGGCGGTGTTGATGGAGACCTTGTCGGCACCGGCATGAAGCAGCGTGCGCACATCATCCACGGTGCGCACCCCGCCGCCGACCGTCAACGGCATGAAGCATTGCTCGGCGGTGCGCTGCACGACATCGAGGATGGTGCCGCGATCCTCGTGGCTGGCCGTGATGTCGAGGAAGGTGAGTTCGTCGGCGCCGGCCGCATCATAGGCCCGCGCCGCTTCCACGGGATCGCCGGCATCGCGGAGGTCGACGAATTGGACGCCTTTGACGACGCGGCCGTCCTTGACGTCGAGGCAAGGAATGACGCGGACTTTCAACATGCTCAGCGGCCCGCCACGAGGCCGAGCGCGGCCTGCGGATCGAGCCGTCCGTCATAGAGCGCGCGCCCGGTGATCGCGCCGGCCAGCTTGCGCGCCCTGGGCTCCAGCAGGGCTTCCACGTCCTTCAGCGAGGCGAGACCACCCGAGGCGATGACCGGGATCGTGACCGCGTCGGCGAGCGCGACAGTGGCCTCGATATTGAGGCCCTTCATCAGTCCGTCGCGGGCGATGTCGGTATAGATCAGGGCCGCCACGCCGGCGTCCTCGAACCGGCGCGCGATGTCGTGCGCCGGCACGTCCGACGTCTCGGCCCAGCCCTGCACCGCCACCCGACCGTCGCGCGCGTCGAGCCCGACCGCGACCCGGCCCGGATGCGCGCGCGCCGCCTGCTTCACGAGGTCCGGATCGCGCACCGCCGCGGTGCCGAGGATGACGCGGGTCACGCCCTTTTCGAGCCAGGCCTCGATCGTGGCGAGATCGCGGATGCCGCCGCCGAGCTGAACCGGGATCGATACGGTTTCCAAAATCCGCTCCACCGCCGCCGCGTTCACCGGGCGGCCGGCAAAGGCGCCGTCGAGATCGACCAGATGGAGATAGCGGAAGCCGATCGCCTCGAATTCCGCCGCTTGGCCGGCGGGGTCGCGGTTGAACACGGTGGCGCGCGCCATGTCGCCCTGTTCCAGGCGCACGGCGAGGCCGTCCTTCAGATCGATGGCGGGAAACAGGATCACGGGTGCCACTTCAGGAAATTGGCGAGAAGCGCAAGGCCCAGCGTCTGGCTCTTCTCGGGATGAAACTGGGTTCCGGCCACATTGTCACGCGCGACGACGGCGGTGAGCGTGCCGCCATAGTCGGTGGTCGCCACGAGATCGTCCGGGTCGGCGAGCCGCATGTGGTAGGAATGGACGAAATAAGCGTGCAGCCCGTCGCCTCCGGTCGGGATGCCGGCGAGAAGCGGGTGGGGGCGCGCGAGGGTGAGCGTGTTCCATCCCATGTGCGGGATCTTCAGGGCCGGATCTGACGGCGCGATGCGATCGACCACGCCGCCGATCCAGCCGAGGCCGGAATGCGCGCCGTGTTCGAGGCCGGTCTCGGCAAGGAGCTGGAGACCGACGCAGATGCCGAGAAAGGGGCGGCCCTTTTCATGTACCGCCTCGTCCAGCGCCGCCACCATTCCGGGAACCGCATGGAGCCCCCTTCGGCAATCGGCGAATGCGCCGACGCCGGGAAGGACGATGCGGTCGGCGGTGCGCACCACGTCCGGGTCGCTGGTCACGGCCACCCGGGCGGCTCCGGTCTGCGCCGCCGCCCGCTCCAGCGCCTTGGCGGCCGAATGCAGGTTTCCCGAGCCGTAATCGACGATCGCGACGGTCATGAGGGACGCGGCTCCATGAAGGAGCCGATCACGCCCACCTGGCCGCCACCGGGGCGGCCGGCGGGACGCGGCGCAGCCTGCAAGGGCGTGGGCCGCTGAGGGGGCGCGGCCGCATCGAGGTCGCGCGCAAAGAAGCGCCGCTCCGCGGCGTCACGGTCGCGCGCCACCACGGCGCCGGCCTCACGATAGCCGATGCGGCGCAGTTTCCAGGCGCGCAGGGCCGGCAATTCCAATGCGACGATCAAGTGGAGGCCGGCTGTGATCGCGAATTCCAAGAGAGCCGGCATCCCGATCAGGCGCGCGGCCGCCTCGCTCGCTCCGGCGATCAATGCGTAAGCGAGCAGCGCCAGCCACAGCCGGAAGCGCAGCAAAGCCAGCGGCGCAAACAGCAGGGCGGCGAAGGACAGTCCCTCGCGGACGAACACCGCGTTTCCGCCCCGGTCCGTGACCGTCGGCTTGATGAATACGTTCCAGATCGCCATGCCCGTCTCCGTCCGACCTCTCGGTCACACCCCCAGGGCGCCCTTGGTGGATGGAATTTCGCCGGCCGCCGCAGGGTCGATGGCGAGCGCCGTGCGCAATGCCCGGGCGAGCCCCTTGAAGCAACTTTCGGCGATGTGGTGGCTGTTCTCCCCGTAGAGGGTCTCGACATGCAGCGTCACCCCCGCATTCGAGGCGAAGGCCTGGAAAAATTCCCGCACCAGCTCGGTATCGAAGGTGCCGATCTGCGGCGTAGGAAACCGCGTCCGGAACACCAGGAAGGGACGGCCCGAAACGTCGAGCGCGACGCGCGTCAAGGTCTCATCCATCGGCAGGTGCACATCGGCATAGCGCACGATGCCGCGCATGTCGCCGAGCGCGCGCCGCACGGCTTGGCCGAGCACGATGCCGACATCCTCGGTCGTGTGGTGAAAGTCGACATGGAGGTCGCCTTCGGCCGTCACATCGAGATCGAACCGGGCGTGGCGGGCGAGCAGATCCAGCATGTGATCGAGGAAGCCGATCCCGGTAGACGCGCGCGACCGACCCGTCCCGTCGAGGTCGAGGGACAGGCGCACTTTCGTCTCTTTGGTTTCGCGAACGATTTCGGCTGTCCGCATGGAAGTCCTCCAAGGCCGCGCCTTCTAGCAGGTCGCGTGGTGCAACGCCATATGGCCGCGCGATGACGCTCTCGCGCCTTGCAGGACGCCGGCCGACATCCTACACGGCCATGAGGCGGGGGCGAGATGACGACCGGACACGATCCGCAGGTCTATTTTCATGTGCGCGTGGTCATGGGCATGGTCCTGGGCCTGAGCGTCGCGCGGCTGCTCAGCGGCTTCGCCAAATTCATCCAGCATCCGCAGGAGCATCAGGCCAACCCGCTGCATCTCGGCTGGGCCGCGAGCACCCTTCTCGGCTGCGTGCTGTTCTGGTGGTGGGAATACCGGCTCGCCGAAATTGGCACCTGGACCTTCTTCATCTACCTGTTCGTGCTCATCTATTGCAGCCTGTTCTATTTTATGTGCGTGATCCTGTTTCCGGATCATCTCGGGGAATATCCCAGCTATCGCGCCTATTTTTACGCCAAACGCCCTTGGTTCTTCGGCATCCTCGCCTTCTCGTACGTCATGGATGTCGGCGACACGTTTCTGAAGGGACAGGATTATGTCGCGATGGTGGGGCTGGTGGATGGCGTCGAGGCGGCGGTCATGGGGGCGGGGTGCCTCGTCGCCATGCGGACGCGGAACCCGAACTTCCACGGCGCTTTCCTTATTCTGACGCTGGTGGGCCAGTGCTTTTGGATCGGCTGGCTCCTCAATCCCACGAGCTGACACCGAGACCCGAGCGGGAGGCTGCCGATGGACCGCTTCGCATCCAATGACGGGATCGACCTCGCTTATGATCTGGAGGGACGTGGCCCGCCGCTGCTGATCATTGGCGGGCTCGCCGCCGACCGCATCTTCTGGGCGCTCGCCCGGCCGCTCCTGTCCGATTTCACCACGCTGTGTTTCGACAATCGCGATGCCGGCGCGAGCGGGCGCGCCGAAAGCGCGTACAACGTCGCCGACATGGCGCGCGACGCTTTGGCGGTGATGGACGCGGCCGGCTGGGAAAAGGCCCATGTGCTCGGCCATTCGCTCGGCGGGGCGATCGCGCAGGAACTCGCCCTCCTGGCGCCGGAGCGGGTGGACAGCCTGATCCTCGCCAACACGCTCGCGCATCAGGACGGCTATACGCGCGGCCTGCTCGCCCTTTTGACCCGGCTGCGGCGCGAACTGGCGGACGAGGTGACCTTCGTCTCGACACTGGCGACCTTCACCCTCGGGCGCGCGACCTTGGCGACCGCCTCGCTGGACGCCATCGCGCGGCAGGCGCTCGCCACGAGCCCGCTTCAGGAAATTGCCGCGTTCGAGCGGCAGGCGGCGGCGTGCCGCGGGGTCGATACCCTCGCCCGGATCGGTGCCATTCAGGCCCGCACCCTCGTCCTGGCGACCCCCGACGACCGTTTTTTCGCGCCGGTTTTCGCCCGCCGTATCGCGGATGCGATCCCCGGCGCACGCCTCCAGGACATTCCCTTGTCCGGCCATTGCCCGATGATCGAGGTCCCCGACGCCTTCGCCAAGGCGGTGCGCGATTTCCTCGTCGTGGCATGAGGAGCGTTGCGTCCCGGCCGGAACGACTTAAGTAAAGGCTCCGCCATGGAGCCGCGCATGCATTCTCCCGATACCATTTACGGCACCACCATCGTCTCGGTCCGCAAAGGCGGCCGCGTCGCCATTGCCGGCGACGGCCAGGTGACGCTCGGCCAGACGGTGTTGAAGTCCAATGCCCGAAAGGTCCGCAGGCTCGGCAAAGGCGACGTGATCGGCGGCTTTGCGGGCGCCACGGCCGACGCCTTCACGCTGTTCGAGCGGCTCGAGACCAAGCTCGAACAATATCCCGGCCAGCTCCAGCGCGCCGCCGTCGAACTGGCCAAGGATTGGCGCACCGACCGCTATCTGCGCCGGCTGGAGGCGATGATGATCGTCGCGGACGCGAATGTTTCCCTCGTGCTGACCGGCACCGGCGACGTGCTGGAGCCGGAAGCGGGGGTCGCGGGCATCGGCTCCGGAGGCATGTATGCCCTCGCGGCGGCGCGTGCGCTGCTCGACCGGGAGGAGGAGCCGGAAGCGATCGTGCGCCGGGCACTGGAGATCGCCGCCGACATCTGCGTCTATACCAACCGCAATATCGTCGTGGAGACGGTCGGCTGAACGCGATGAATTCCGCTTGTTTGTTCTCCGGCAATTCGATGCCGGTCGATCTCTTTCGCGGCGCGGTGGCGCGGACGGATTCCGGCTTCGGCTCCGCCGTGAATGCCCAACGCCCGACGGCCCCGCTCTAAGGATGGTGCGCAACGCATGAGCGATTTTTCCCCCCGCGAGATCGTGTCCGAACTGGACCGGCATATCGTCGGCCAGGCCAAGGCCAAGCGCGCCGTCGCGATCGCCCTGCGCAACCGCTGGCGGCGCCAGCAGCTCGAAGGGCAGATGCGCGAGGAGGTGCTGCCCAAGAACATTCTGATGATCGGACCGACCGGTGTCGGGAAGACCGAAATCTCCCGCCGCCTCGCGCGCCTCGCGGGCGCCCCCTTCCTGAAGGTCGAAGCAACGAAATTCACCGAGGTCGGCTATGTCGGCCGCGACGTGGAGCAGATCGTCCGCGATCTGGTCGAGGTCGGGATCGGCCTGGTCCGCGACGCGAAGCGCAAGGACGTGCAGGCGCGCGCTCACCTCGCCGCCGAGGAGCGCGTGCTCGACGCCTTGGTCGGGCAAGGCTCTTCCGCCGCGACGCGCGAGAGCTTCCGGCGCAAGCTGCGGGCCGGCGAACTCGACGACAAGGAAGTGGAGGTCGAGATCCAGGCCGCAGCCCAGGGCCTGCCCATGTTCGAAATTCCCGGCATGCCGGGCGCGCAGATGGGCGCGGTGTCGCTCGGCGACATGCTCGGAAAGGCCTTCGGCGGACGCAGCAAGCCGCGCCGCGTGCTGGTGAAGGACGCCCACCCGCTGCTGCTGACGGAGGAAGCCGACAAGCTGCTCGACCAGGAGGCGATCACCCAGGAAGCGATCTATGCGGTGGAGAATAACGGCATCGTCTTCCTGGACGAGATCGACAAGATCGCCGGGCGTGAGAACCGGTCCGGCGCCGACGTCTCCCGCGAGGGGGTGCAGCGCGATCTTCTGCCCTTGATCGAAGGCACCACGGTCTCGACCAAGCACGGTTCGGTGAAGACCGATCATATCCTGTTCATCGCGTCGGGCGCGTTCCATGTGTCCAAGCCTTCCGATCTTCTGCCGGAACTTCAGGGCCGCCTGCCGATCCGGGTCGAACTGGAGGCGCTCACCCGCGAGGATTTCGTGCGCATCCTGACCGAGACCGAGGCGAGCCTCGTCAAGCAGTCGGTGGCGCTGATGGCGACGGAGGGTGTCACCCTCGACGTCACGCCGGATGCGGTGGAGGCGATCGCCGACGTGGCGGTCGAGGTGAACGGCTCGGTGGAGAATATCGGCGCCCGCCGTCTCCAGACGGTCATGGAGCGGGTCCTGGACGATCTCTCCTTCACCGCCCCCGACCGCTCGGGCGAAACCGTCACCATCGATGCGGCCTATGTGCGCCACCGCGTCGCGGATCTGGCGAAGAATGCCGATCTGAGCCGCTTCATCCTGTGAGGGCGTCCGCGGCGGGGTGAAGGAGCCTTCAGCCGCGTGAGGCGAGCGGCGCGCGCGCGTCGCGCGCGAGACCTGCGGCCTCGAGTTCGCCGAGGATGCGGGCCGCGCCTTCCGCGTCCGGCATGATGCGGCGCACCGCGCGCCGGACACCGGCGAGCCCGCCGGGGGTCTCGCGGAGGAGGGTGGCGACGACGCGCCGCTCGTCCTCGGCGCGGCCGAGCACATGGAGCGCGAGCGCGAGCGCGATGCGGGTCTGCGGGCTCGGATGGGTTTCGAGCGGCGGCACCATGGCGGCGGCGGCCGCCGGATCGGATCGGAGAAAGGCGGCGAGACCGAGATAGGCGTCGTAGAGGCGGTTCCGCGCCGCGCCATGTTCCCGCGCATAGGTCAAAAGCGCTTCGCCCTGTTCGGTTTTGCCGAGGCCGATCATCATGGCGCCCGCCGCGGCGGCCACGTCGAAATCGAGCGGATTGAGCGCGACCGCGCGGCTGGCGGCGGCCAGCGCCATCTCGCGTTCGCCCCGGAAGAAGTCGACGCTCGCGAGCACACGCGCGGCAAAGGCACTTGTCGGGGCGAGCTCGGCGCCGAGTTCCGCTTCGCGCTGGATCCGATCGACGAGCGTGGCATCGGGCTCGCTGTCGGTGGCGGCGAGGGCGTCTTCGAGCATCCGCATCGCCTGGACCGAATGCACGATGCCGAAGCCGCGGTCGCGAGACACGAGCCCTTCGAGACAGGTCTTTGCGGCGAGCGGGTCGGCACTCGGATCGCCGCGCAAAGCGGCAAAGTTTCGCGAGATGCAGCCAAAGCCCGATTCCGGCGCCTCCAGCCGTGCCTGCGCCCGCGCCCGGGTCGGCAGCGCGGCATAGGATTCCATGAGGGAGGCCGCGACTTCGCGCACCACCTGCTGCTCGGTCGCGGCCCGATCCGGCCCGCGGAAGAGATCCGCCAGTTCCTGTGACCAGACGATGTTGCCGCTGCAGCGGTCGGACAGGCGCAGCAGCAGGGAGAAGCGGTCCTCGCCATGGCCTTCGGCGAGGCCGCTCAGCGAGAACACCGAGCGGGGCGGGGCGCCCCGGCATTCGTGCGGCGATGCCGCGGTGCTGGCGGCCAGGACGTCGACGAAATCGAACCGCGAAAAGGCATCTCGGAGCCGCACTTCCAAAGTGTGGATCGCGTCCGCCTCGGGTGGCGGCGCGCCCGCCCGTTCGAACGGGCGGACTTCGAGGATCGGCATGCCCATGCGGTCGGCGAGTTCGGCGGCGGTGGTCGGCCGTCCGCCGAGCGTGACGGTCAGCCTGCCGGGACCGTTTTCGATGCCGATCTGAACGCCGGAAACGGCGATGACGAGGCTCACCAAGGCAAAGGCGGCGGCAATTGCTGCGATCCGCCGGAGCCTGCGCCCGCCCGGCCTGCGCGCGGGCGGCGGCGCGGCCTCGGCCGGCAGAGGGGCGGGCGCTTCGGCGGGCTGCGGTTCGAAACGCAGCGTGCGTTCCCGGAATAGCGGGACATAGCTGCCCTTCGGGACCGCAATTTCGAGCGGTTCCTGGGCTCCGGCGGTGCTGTAATAGCGCTCCAGGGCCCGGCGCAGGCGTGTCGCCTCGACCCGCACGATGGGATCGCTCTGCGGGTCGAAGGAGGGCGGACGTCCCAGCGCCTCGACGGCGATCGTATAGCCCTTGATTTCTTCCGCGCGCCCGGCGAGCGTCGCCTCGACGATGAAACGCAGGAAATCTGCAAGGCGCGGCGAGGAGACGAACTCGTCCGCTGCGAGAACCCGGCCGAGGGCATCGCGCACGGCGGCCGGCGCATCGTGTGCCTCGGGGAAAGGGGCAGGATCCAGGGATGCCAGTGTCACGTCGTCTCGTCGCTTGTGCAAACCGAATCGCCGTGCGGCGCGGTCGCGGGTTGACCTTAAGTC
Source organism: Aquabacter spiritensis (assembly GCF_004346185.1). Classification (GTDB taxonomy): domain Bacteria; phylum Pseudomonadota; class Alphaproteobacteria; order Rhizobiales; family Xanthobacteraceae; genus Aquabacter; species Aquabacter spiritensis. Next base: position 117,629 of record NZ_SMAI01000015.1, read on the forward strand.
ACGTCTAGTTTTCCGCCACACGGGCCGTGGGCGCAAGGGCTTCGCGTTCCGGTGCGTGTCCTCTTCCGCGCCGACGTGATAGCTTTCCACGACAGCGGCGATTGTGAGGCCGCGTAGATCGCCCCGCAGGGGCTCGAGGAGAGCGAGATGTCATTGGATGAGGTGATGGAACGGACGGCGGCCGATCTCGTGCCCAACGACCTGGAAGCCTTCTGGATGCCGTTCACCGCGAACCGCGCGTTCAAGAAGCGGCCGCGCCTGATTTCCCGGGCCAAGGATATGCACTATTTCGCCCCGGACGGACGGGCGGTGCTCGACGGTACGGCCGGCCTGTGGTGCACCAATGCGGGGCACAACCGCGCGCCCATCGTCGAGGCGATCCGCAATGCGGCGACCGAACTCGATTTTGCTCCGACCTTCCAGTATGGCCACCCGACGGCCTTCACCTTGGCGAGCCGGATCGCCGATTTGGCCCCCGCCGGTCTCGACCACGTCTTTTTCTGCAATTCCGGCTCGGAGGCGGTCGATACCGCACTGAAGATCGCGCTCGCCTATCAGAACGTGATCGGCCAGGGTGCCCGCACCCGTTTGATCGGCCGCGAGCGCGGCTATCACGGCGTCGGTTTCGGCGGGATCAGCGTCGGCGGCATCGTGCCGAACCGCCGGGCATTCGGGACGCTGCTGGCGGGTGTCGACCATCTGCCGACCACCTATGATCGCGCCCACCAGGCCTTCACCAAAGGCGAGCCGGCTTATGGCGCGCATTTCGCCGACGAGTTGGAACGGATCGTCGGCCTGCATGATCCGTCCACCATCGCGGCGGTCATCGTCGAGCCGATGGCCGGCTCGACCGGTGTCATCCCCGCGCCGCAGGGCTATCTTCAGCGGTTGCGCGACATTTGCGACAAATACGGCATCCTGTTGATTTTTGACGAGGTGATCACCGGGTTCGGCCGGCTCGGACATGCCTTCGCCGCGGAACGCTACGGTGTAACCCCCGATCTCATCACCTTTGCCAAAGGCGTGACGTCGGGCGCTGTTCCGATGGGGGGCGTGCTCGCCCGGTCGTCGATCCATGACGCCTTCATGCGCGGCCCGGAACATGTGATCGAACTGTTCCACGGCTACACTTATTCGGCGCATCCTTTGGCCTGCGCCGCGGGCATCGCGACCCTCGATCTCTACGCGAAGGAAGACCTGTTCGCGCGTGCCCGCAAGATCGAGCCGATCTGGGCCGATGCCGTCATGTCCCTGCGGGAGCAACCGGGTGTGCTCGACATCCGAACCGTGGGCCTGACGGCGGGAATCGATCTGGCGCCGAAGGACGGAAAGCCGGGCGTGCGCGGCTATCAGGCGCTGGAAACCGCCTTCCACGATCTCGGGTTCATGGTGCGTGCGACGGGCGACACACTCGCTCTGACCCCGCCCCTCATCATCTCCGAAGATCAGATCGGCGAGTTGATCGAGAAGACCGGCAAGGTAATTGCCGCCACCGCCTGACGGCGGAAAGCGCACCGTCAGGCCGAAGCTTGGCGGTGCGGACCCGCTTCATTCAGCGGTAGCAGAGCGGAGGGCGAGCCCTCCGCGGTCAGATGCGGCCGGTCAGAGCCAGAACGATCACGATGATCAGCAGGACGCCGAGAATGCCGCCCGGTCCATAGCCCCAGCCGCGGCTATAGCCCCAGTTCGGGAGCGCGCCGACCAGAAGAAGTATCAGAAGTACGATAAGGATTGTGGACAGCATGGTTCAAGTCCTCCCGATCTGTGTCGGTCAAGGTAACGTTGAGCCACTGCAAAGGTTCCGTGAACCGTCGAAGACTTTTGAGGCCGCTTCTTCTTTCCTTCGGAAAGACTCGCCTTCCCGAAGGGAAGGCTGTGTCACCCCAGCGGAGCGGTGGCGGCGAGCAGCCAGGCTGCCGCGCCCGGGTCGAGCTTCGGAGCGAGGCGGGCGGCCACCTCGGCATGATAGGTGTCGATCCAGGTGCGCTCCTCCGGGGTGAGCAGAGCCGTCTCGATCAGGCTGCGTTCATAGGGCGCGAGGGTCAGGGTGGAGAAGCCGAGCGAGGGACGGTCGCCGCCCGGGTGTCGCGGCTCCACCAGGACCAGATTTTCGATCCTGATGCCGTAGGCGCCGGTCCGGTAATAGCCCGGCTCGTTCGACAGGATCATCCCCGCCTTGAGCGCGACATGGCCGAGCTTGGACAATCGCGCCGGCCCTTCGTGCACCGACAAGCCCGCGCCGACGCCGTGCCCGGTGCCGTGGTCGTAATCGAGGCCGTTCGCCCACAGAAACTGCCGCGCGAACGGATCGATCTGCGCTCCCGTCGTGCCCTCCGGAAAGACCGCGCGGGATACGGCGATGTGGCCCTTGAGAACCAGGGTGTAGTGAACCCGCATCTCTGCGCTCGGCGTGCCGACGGCGAGCGTGCGGGTGACGTCGGTGGTGCCCTCGTCATACTGGGCGCCGGAATCCACCAGGAACAATTCCCCCGTCTGGAGCGCCCGGTTGGTCTCGCGCGTCACCCGGTAATGGACGATCGCGCCGTTCGGGCCGGCGCCGGAAATGGTGGGGAAAGACACGTCATTGAGCCCGCCGCCTTCGCGGCGGAAGGTCTCGAGCGCCTCGACGATGTCGATCTCGGTAAGATTTCCCGGCGCGGAGATCGAGAACCAATGCAGGAACCGGGCGAGCGCAAGGCCGTCGCGTTCGTGGGCGGCGCGCATCCCGGCGATCTCGGCCGGGTTTTTGACCGCCTTCAAAAGGGCGCAGGGGTCGGCCCCCTTCGCGACCGTCCCGCCCGCGCGTTCGATGATGCAGGCGAGTTGCACCGGGGCGGTGGCCTGATCGAGCCGGACCGTCTTGCCGGACGCGCGCCGCGCCAGTTCGGCCTCGAGGGCGGAGGCGGGCGCAATGTCGGCCACCGCTTCGAGTATTGGTCGGATGCTGGCCGGCACCTGGTTCGCGGCGAGGAACAGGACCGGCCGGCCCTCCGCGGGGACGATCGCCCAGGCAAGGGCGATCGGCGTATGCGCGACGTCCCCTCCGCGCAGGTTGAACAGCCAAGCGACGGCATGGGGGTCGGAGATCAGCGCCAGGTTCACCTTCGCATCGCCGAGCGCCGCGCGGACCCGGTCGAGCTTGGCTGCGGACGCTTCGCCCGACAAGGCGTCGGGCACCAGCCGGACCGGCGCGCGCGCCGCGGCCGGCCGGTCCGGCCAGATGGCATCGAAGGGGTCCTGTTCGAGCGCGACCAGCATGCCGCCGGCGGCCGAAACTGCGGCAGAGAGTTTGTCGCGGCCATCCAGTGTCGTGCGCCAGGGGTCGAAGGCCAGCACGCCGCTCTTCGGCAGATGCTTTTCGATCCAGCTTTCCGGCGACGTGCGGGCCAGCGGGACGAGGCCAAAGGCGGTGCCGTCGATCTGGGCCGCCGCCTGGAGCGTGTAGCGTCCGTCGACGAACAGGGCCGCCTGCTCCGGCAGGACGATGCCCATGCCGGCCGAACCGGTGAAGCCCGTGAGGTAAGCCAGGCGTTCCTCGGATGGCGCGACATATTCGTTCTGATGGGCGTCGGCGCGCGGAATCACATAGCCCTGCACACCGCGTCGCGCCAGTTCGGCCCGCAGCGCCGCGAGCCGCGCGCCGCCGGAACGGCCGTCTCCGCCCGTGTCGAAGCTCTGAAACCGAGCGGTGAATCGGCGCGCCGCGGGGGCGGTGTCCGGGGAAGCGGGGGGCGGTTCAAACATGGCGGGAGATTAGAGCGCGATCGCCTTTGCGCAAACCAGATGTTTCGCTCCCACGCCCGATAGATCCGCGCCGGCTGCGGGGGTGGGTCGATGGGGATGGACGCGACAAGCCTCTTGCTGGGAAAGGGCCGTCCTGTCTATTGTGCGCGGCGGTGCGGGCGTAGTTCAGTGGTAGAACGACAGCTTCCCAAGCTGTATGTCGCGGGTTCGATTCCCGCCGCCCGCTCCAAACTTTCAACAAGAAAATCAAAGGCTTGGTCGGTGCCCGTCCGGGCATTTGCCGCGTCGCGTCCCCGGTTTGCGAGGCGCTGAAGCGACCCCGTGGTCCAGGAAGAGAAGCCGGAGGCCAGGGGGCGCGTTCGAGAGGCAAATCGGGGGTGGTGATTCGCTCTTGCGGGTACCGCCGTTCGCCCGTGTGACGGGGCTCCAGACCGGGGTCCGTGCTCGTCACCAACGCATTCCCGAACACATGGTTTGAGACGGATTCACCCACCGGTCGATTCGACCTGATCGGATCAGGCTCCAAGAGCACGCGAGAACGCGCCCCCCGCGGCCCGGCTAGAAACGTCCAACACCTCAGAATTGGACCTGGAAGGTCCCTTTGAAGGCATTGTCCGTGCCGCTGTTGGACCACAGCCCGGAATAGACGAGGCTCAGCCCGGCATTGGCGGTGAAGGCGAAGTCGAGGCCACCTTCCAGCAGGAGGGCATTCTGCGGCAGGCCCACCCCGTCGATGGCGAACGGCAGGCTGCCGCTGGCGAATGTGAACTGCGTCTCCGGCGTGAGATCGCCGAAGGCATGCTGCCAGCCGACGCTGCCGCGCGCGCTCACCGGTATGGTGCCGAGCGCAAAGGGCACGGCTCCGCGCAGGCCCAGGGTCGTGAACACCACATCGTCGGTCTGGGTCTGCGCCGTGAGCGAGGAGGCCCCGCCGAGTTCGGTAAAGCCGTCCGTCGAACCACGGACATAAGCGAGGTTGGCGAACGGCTCCAGCGCTCCCGCCGCGAAGCTCCAGGGGATCGCCGCTTCCGCATAGACTTGCCCGGTATGGGCGGAAAAGTCCGCCGTGTGGCGATCGGAGAAGCCGGAATAGGCGACGGTGCGATTCGCCGAGACGTCGTGCCACGTGAAGGCGGCCCCCGCCCGGACGTCGAAGAGACCAAGGCGCGCACCGCCGTAAAGCGCCACGTGATAATCGTCGCTGGAGCCGGACGAGGCGAGCGAGGAGACATCGAAACTGGTCTGCGAATAGCCCGCAGCGAAGCCCAGCCGCACCGCGTCCCCGATCCGCCCGTCGATGCCGGAGAAGACCCCGCTCACGGTGCGGGAGAGCGAGGCGGCATCGGCCGAGCCGTCCAGCGTGCCCCAGGAGCCGAAGGCCTGCGCCCAGACGCCGCTCTGGCCCGCCGGGGGGGCGCCCGGCACCAGGGATGCGGCCGTGTTGAGCGGCCCGCGCGCCCGGGAGAGCGTCGCCTCGCGCACGAAGCGGCTGTCCAGCAGGAACATGCTCGCCGTCGAGGGATAGGCCCCGCCCGAGAGGCTGCTGAACGCGGCCTGTGCGGCCGGCGCGTCGAGCATCAGGAGGGAATCGAACACCGGGTTGCCGCTGCCGAGCGACTCGGCCGCCGCGGCCACCGCCATCTGGTCCGGCGTCGCCGCCAGCGTGGCGAACGAGACGAGGTTCGACACCAGCGTGAAAGAGACGCTGTTGCTGCCATAGGTCAGTTCGGCGTCCGCCAGAGGCAGATCGTCGATCACGTCTGAGAAGGTGCCGGTGACCGTGCCACCCGCAGTGAGGAACGTATAGGCGTAATTGGCGGTCCAACCGGCGGAGGTGTTCACCACCAACGTCCCAGCGACTGCCGCATTGCCGGTGGCATGCACCCGGTCGTTCTGGGTGGCGTTCACTTCCACCAGCATGGTCGCGGCCGGGTTCAGGGCCAGATTGCCGGACACCGTGAGCGTGCCGATGGAATTGCCCGGCGACAATTCGCCGCCGGCGCCGACCGTGACCGGGCCGCTTGTGCCATGCCCGCCGAACACGCCGCCGGCGCCGACCGTGACGGGCGATGTGAGGGAAGCGGTCGATCCCGCCGTGCCGCCGACGATGAAGGTGCCGCCGCTAATGGTGGTGGACCCGCTAAAGGTGCCGGTGCCGTCGAACACCGCTTTGCCCGTTCCGGTCTTGGTGAAGCCGCCGGTGCCGGACATGGTCCCGGAAAACAGGCTGTCCTGGTTGTTGGTCCCGCTGGTCAGCGTGCCGGAGCCGAGCGTGACCGCACCCGCGCCGGACAACGCACCGACCGTCTGGCTGTTGCCGGCGAGGTCGAGCGTGCCTCCGGCCGCGACATCGAGCGACGTGGTCGTCGGCAGGGCGCCGGGCGCGGCGGTGCGGAGCGTGCTGGAGGCGCCGATTCCGGTCGCCCCGGCATAGCTGTTCTGCCCGGCGAGCACCACGGTGCCGCCGCCGGCGATGGACAGGCTGCCGCTGCCGGAAATGGCGCCGGTCAATTCCGCGGTGCCGCCGGGCGGCGGTGTTATGGCGACGGTGTTGCCGAGCGTGAAGGCGTTGGTGATCGGACCGAGCGACGCGTCGGGCGCGAGGAAGGTCGAAATCCCCTGGAAAATGACCGCGCCGGTGCCCAGCGCCTGCGGGATGGTCGCCCCCAGCGTGCCGCCTTCGACAAACAGGCCCCCGGTGAAGGAATTGTTGCCGGAGAGGGTGAGCGTGCCAGTCCCGGTCTTGACCAGGCTGCCGGCGCCGGTGATGTCCCCGGTGAGGGTGACGGCATATTGCGAGGTGTCGATGGCCCCGCTTTCCGTCACGTCGACCCGGTTCGTCAGCTTGAAGGATCCGGCGAACGCGAGTGCAGCGCCGTTTTCGACATTGACCAGACCGGTGCCGAGCGCGCCGTCGCTCGCCACCGTGATGGTGCCGGCGAAAATATTGGTGTCGCCGGAATAGGTATTGGTGGCGCCGAGCGTGAAATTGCCGATGCCGACTTTGTCGAGGCCGCCGGCCCCGTCGATCCGCCCGGAGAAGCTGGTGTCGGTATTGTCGGCGCCGGTGGTCAGGGTCGCCGTGCCGAGATGCACCGCGCCGGCCCCCGCGAGCCCGCCGATGACTTGATCCTTGCCCGCGAGGTCGAGCGTCGCCCCGCTCGCCACGGTGAAGGTGGAGGCGGACGAGAGGGCCCCCGCGACGTCCGAGCGGAGCGTGCCGGCCGAAACCGTGGTGGGGCCGCTATAGGTCCCTGCACCATTCAGGGTCACGGTGCCGCCGCCGACCATGGTCAGCCCGCCTGCGCCGGAGATCGGACCGGTGAGGGAGATGTCGAACAGACTGCTGTCGAGCGTGGCCGTCGCGCCACCGGCCAGCGACACCGCAGAGGCGAAGGGGGCATTGAACCCGAAGGTGAGCTGCGTGCTCTGGGCGAAGGCCACGCCGCCGGTGCCGAGCGCGGTGGCGCTCCCCGCGATCACGCTGCCGCCCGCCAGGACGGTGCCGCCGGAATAGGTGTTGGCGCCGGAGAGGGTGAGAACGCCGTCGCCCACCTTGGCGAGGGCGCCGGCGCCGGAGACGATGCCGGACAAAGCGACGCTGTTGCCCGCCGTGTCGAACCGCGCGGTGATGCCGGACGAGAGCGCCACCGCATTGGCGAGGCTCTGGGTGGCGCCGAATGCGATCGTGGCGTCGGCGGTGACGTTGAGCCCGCCCGTGCCGAGTGCGCCGCTGCCGGCGAGGCCGAGCGTTCCCCCGCCGAGTGTGGTGCCCCCGGTATAGGTATTTCCGGCGGCGATCGTCAGCGCGCCCTCGCCGATCTTGGCGAGACTTCCCGCGCCGGAGACGGCGCCCGAGAGCGCCACGGTCTGCCCGGCGGTGTCGAAAGTGCCGGTGAGGCCGCTGCCGATGCGGATTGCCGAGGCGAACGTGCCGCCGACACCGAACCCGACGGTGCCCGTGGTGGCGAAGACCAGGGCGCCGGTGCCGAGCGCACGGCTATCCCCGAGGACAAGGCTTCCGCCGGCCAGCGTGGTGCCGCCCGCATAGGTATTGGCGCCGGACAGAGTCAGCGCGCCGGATCCCACCTTCACGAGGCTGCCGCTGCCCGAAACGACGCCGTCGATGCCAGCCGCGTGCGCGCCGGTGTCGAAGGTGGCGACCGCGTCGCCCGTGATCGCCACGGCATTGGCGAGCGCGAAGTCGGCCAGATAGGAGACGCTGCCGTCGGCTGAGACCATGATCGCGCCGGTGCCCAAAGCGGACGCGCTGCCGAGGGCCACCGATCCGCCGGAAAGCGTGGTTCCCCCGGTGAAGCTGCTGGATCCGGTGAGGGTCTGGGTGCCGCCGGAGACGATGAGGCCGCCGGTTCCCGAGAGGGTTCCGGCGAAGGATCCCGCGGCATTGGCGAGGGTGAGGGTGCGGGCGCCGAGAATGACGGCGCCGCTGCCGGCGAGGCTGTCGAGCGTGGCGCCGGCACTGGTGGCGGCGATGTCGAAGGTGCCGGCGGCGCCGATGGTGAGGCCGCTGGAGGTGGCGATGGCGCCGCTGCCGGCGAGCGCCAGGGTGCCGGCGGTGATCGTGGTGGCGCCGCTATAGGTATTGGTGCCGGTCAGGACCAGGGTGCCGAGATCGGTCTTCTCCAGGCCATTGGCGCCGGTCAAGGCGGCGGCGAGGGTGGCGGTGATGCCGGCGCCCTCGGCGGTGCCGTCGCCGACCCGCAGGATGGTCGCGGCATTGGCGAGGCCGATCGCGTCGCCCTCGACCAGATAGCCCGAGGTGACGAACTGCATCCCGGTGATGCCGACGGCGCCCGGCCCGTCATCGACGGTGACCGTGCCGGCGCTGCCGGAGAAGACCGCGAAGCCCGGCTGCGGCTGCATCGGGGCGTTGATCAGGCCGGTGGCGTCGGTCCAATTGGCATTGGTGGT
>NZ_SMAI01000016.1 GCF_004346185.1 Aquabacter spiritensis
CCGGCTGCCTGAACTCCTGCCATGGAATTGGGCCGCGGCACCCCATCAGGATCAAGCCGTAGCTGCCTGACTGCGGCCTACGCCGGATGCGTACCAAGCACTCGTCCTCCACCGAAGTTCGGACGATCGAGGAAACGACCCCATTTGCCCAGGCGGCTCCATGCGGAAGTGGCGAGCAATCTGCCGCCTGGACCTACCAAGGCGGACCGAAGATGCCTGGGGGACTTGCACCTGTCAGGCGGAACGACAGTGCTTGGGGGAACTGCACCTACCAAGGCGGACCGAAGTCCCAGCCGTGGACATGCAAGTCACACGTCTGCAAGTGACACATCAGAGAGCCTGCGGCCACCTGTTAAGGACTACCCACTCTCTATTTTGGGAACCCGTAACCCTCCCCGATCGCGCGATGGTCGGGCGCGCTCGCGCTATTAGCCGTCGGTCTTGGAGACAGCCCCACAAACACCTTGCGTCGGCCTGTGGCAGCGAGGCGTTCGAAGTTCGGCGTCTCCAAGGTGCGAGGCCTCAACGATCCCCCGTCGCCAATCATTCGGCGTCGCAACAATGGCAGAATTATCCATGACACCCGCGAGCGGCTCTGTGCCGAATTTGGCCATATGCGCCGCAACCAATGCGATCCGCTCCATTCCCGGCAGTCGCCGGGGGCTGCTCATGCTTGGCTTGACCGCGCTTGGTCTGGGCCTCGTCTTCAAGTGGAACTGGCTGGTGGTCGCCGGGATCGCGCCGCTTCTTCTCACTGTGCTGCCTTGTATTGTCATGTGCGCGCTCGGCATGAGCAAGATGTCGGGTGGATCAGCCGGCTCACGGCCATCCCCGGGTGATAATGCACCGGAGCCCGCGCCAACCACAGCGGACGCGAGCGATCGCTTGCCCGAACGGTCGGCTTTCGCCTCTTCTCGGACGCCGTTGACTTGGCCGCGGTTGGTTCTCTTCGTGCAGCCTGCGACGATGACCGCGACCACCGTTGCAGGTTCACTCGGAATACCAAGTGTTCGGGCAAGGTCATTCGCCGTTCTGAATGGTAGGATGCGGTCGCGCACCTCAACCGATGTTGCCGAGTGCTGGGAACGTCGTCAGCATCCAAATGGCGATCTCCTGCAGGCGACCCGTCATCATCAGAATGCCGACGCCCACCATCACTACCCCAGCGCTGATGTTGAGGACCGTTCCGGCGCGCCGCATGCGTTTCAGGACTGCGGCCGCGCTGCCGAAGAACAGTGCTACAAGCAGGAACGGGATGCCGAGGCCGAGACCGTAGGCGCCAAGGAGCACCGCTCCATTGCCCGCCGAGGTTGCCGTGACGGTGAGGATCGAGGCAAGCACGGGGCCGATGCAGGGCGTCCAGCCAAAGCCGAAGGCTATGCCGAGAAGATAGGCCCCGAAAGTGCCTCTGATCTGCTTCGGCCCGCGCCAGCGCCGATCCGCGATCAGTGCAACGGGCAAACGTAGCAGTCCTGTCATAGCGAGACCGAAGACGACGACCAACGCGCCACCGATCAGGTTCGCCTCCATTTGGTACCGTTGCAGAATTCCGCCAAGGGCCATGGCACTGAGCCCAAGCAAAACAAAGACGGTGGTAAAGCCGAGCACGAAGTGGAGCGCGGGTCCTAGAACATGGAGCTGACGTGTCCTTCCGTCACTCGCAGCGCAGTCTGCTCCTCCCGCGACATAGGACAAATAGCCCGGCACCAGCGGCAGTACGCAGGGCGACAGGAAGGAAATGGCACCGGCTAACACAGCCGTGGCTATCCCAAGCAAAGACACGTCTATGACGGCCACGTCAGTTCCCCTCACGGCTCGGTCGCTTCTGGACCGGAATCGTCGCCCTCGCCGACCAAAAGGGGCCTGCGATCAGTAGGACGACGCCAATCGTTATCATCGTGTCCGCCATGTTGAAGGCCGGCCAGTGCCAGCCGCCGACATGGAAATCGAGGAAATCGGTGACGGCACCTTGACGTATCCGGTCCAACACATTGCCCGCTGCACCGCCGGCAATCAGGCCGAGACCAATCGTCTCGGAAGGCCTTGCAGCATTCATGGCCCACACGAGAAGTCCGGCGACGATCACCATCTTGATTCCGGCAAGCAACAATGGGCGATCAAGGAAAAGCTCGCGGAACATCCCGAAGCTGACCCCCGTGTTAAAACCGAGCGTCAAATTGAAAAATGGCGCGATCTCGATCGTGCGTGGCGGCTCCAATATAAAGTCGACGATCAGCCACTTCGTGACGAAATCGACCGCGAGGGCAGCAGTTAAAGCACCACCGGCCAATGCACTTCGACGAATCAACCTCGGATACGCCACGATTATTCAGTCCTCATTGTTGAGCCGTTCTCTGCGGCCAGTGCATTTGTGCTCAATCGAGAGCGTACCGGACCGGCCCGAGCTAGCTACCCGTCGCCTTCTGGAGGAATAGGCCTAGGTCGAATCGAGTCGAATGTTGCCAAGCTTTGCCCACATGGCAGCGGATAGCGTGTGTGGTTCATCCGGCGATCAGGCGCCGGAGCTTCGCAAGCTGGACGTCTTCGCTCTCATGGGGGTCGAGGGAGCTCACGAATCGACCGTCACGATCCATCAAGTAGACGATCGCATTGTGATCCATTGTGTAGCCGCCGCTCTCCAACGGAACCTTGCGAACGAAAGCCTTGTACGCCTTCGCGATCGCCTCGGTTTCGGCCACGCTTCCGCGCAACGCGACGAAACGTGGATCGAAGGCCTCCATGTATTGGGAGAGCAGGTCCTGAGTGTCGCGATCCGGATCCACGGTGATGAACACCGTGCTGAGCTTGTCGGCGTCGCGGCCCAGCTTCTCGAAATGCATCGTAAGTTCGGAGAGCGTCGTTGGGCAGATATCCGGACAATTGGTGAACCCAAAGAACACCAGGAACGGCCGTCCATGAAGGTCGGCATCGGTCAGTACCGTTCCCTTGTGCGTCGTGAGCCGGAACGGGCCGCCAATGTCGGGAATATCGGAACCGGTCTGCACGGGCGGTGATTTTTGAATCGGAAGGACGCCGCTCGCCACCCCGGCAACCGCGATGCAGGCCACGGCGACGAGCCCCCACAAGGCGATACGGATCATGCGCATACGATTCATGGCTGCTTACCGCCATGGCCGTAGTGGGTTCCCGGGGCGGTCTCGGCACCAAGATCTTGGACGGTGAACAAGACCATGATCGATGCAGCTTTCTCGAAGTTCGAAAGCGCGGGGAATGTCTCACCTGCAACACGCCGTTTGGCACGTTGAACCGCGGAGGGGAGCGCCAGGGCGTTTGATCGCGTCAAATTCCTATCTTTCCTTCCCCGGATTGCCAGCCTGCCCGAAACGCAGCAGCCGCAGCGCGTTGCCGGTGACCAGCACTGTTGCGCCGGTATCCGCGAGGATCGCCATCCAGAGTGGCGTCGTCCCAAGGAGCGTCGTCACCAGGAAGACGCTCTTGAGACCAAGGGCGAGCGCGATGTTCTGCCAGATGTTGCCCAGGGTTGCCCGGGACAGGGCGACCAGTTCCGCAACGCCGGTGACACGGTTCCTCAGCAGCGCCGCGTCAGCCGTCTCGAGCGCGACGTCCGTGCCGCCTCCCATGGCAATGCCAACCGAAGAGGCGGCGAGCGCGGGCGCATCGTTGATCCCGTCCCCGACCATGGCGATCGGGCCCTCGCTCTTGAAAGCCGCGATCGCATCGAGCTTAGCATCCGGCAGCAACTCGGCCCTGGCCTCAAGACCGAGCGCGCCGCCGATCGCGGCTGCGGCGCGTGCGTTGTCACCCGTCAGCATGATCGAACGGATGCCAAGCGTCCGTAGCCTAGCAAGACCCTCCGCCGCATCCGCACGCGGCTCGTCGCGCAAGGCGATCAGACCGATCAGCCGCGCGCCCTCGCTGACCACCACGACGGTCTTGCCCTCTCCCTCAAGCGTCTCGATCCGCGCCAGCACCTCCTCCGGCACACCGCCCTGTTCCGCGGCGTGCCGGGGTGAGCCGACCGAGACGAAGCCGGATTTGAGGCGTCCGGTCACTGCCTTGCCCGGCGTTGCAATGCCGGCGCCGAAGGCCCTCGGGATATCGAGGCCACGCGTCTCGGCCTCGGCGACGATCGCCAGGCCGAGCGGGTGGCTGGTGCTGCGTTCGACGGCCGCGGCCTTCGCCAACACGTCGGCCTCCATCCCCGCGATCGCGATCAGGTCCGTGACCTGCGGCCGCCCCACGGTCAGTGTGCCGGTTTTGTCGAAAGCGACCGTCTTCACTTTGCCAAGCGTCTCCAGCGCGGCGCCACCCTTGATCAGAAGGCCACGCCTCGCCCCGCTCGCGAGGCCCGAGGCGATGGCGGCGGGGGTCGAGATGACGAGGGCACAAGGACAGGCGATCAGCAGCACCGCCAGCCCGCGATAGATCCAAGTGAACCATTCGGCGCCGAGGAACAGCGGGGGCACCAACACCACGAGCGCGGATACCACCATGGCGCCAGGCGTGTACCAGCGGCTGAAGCTGTCGATGAAACGAGCGGTCGGCGCCTTCGAACCCTGCGCCTCCTCGACCATGTGAATGATGCGGGCGATCGTGTTGTCGGAAGCCGTCCGGGTGATCTCGACGCGAAGTTCGCCATTGGCATTGATGCTGCCCGCATAGACGGTCGATCCGACCTCCTTCGCGACCGGGATGGATTCTCCGGTCACCGGTGCCTCGTTGACCTCCGACATCCCCTCGACGACGATGCCGTCCGAGGGCACGCGGTCGCCGGAGCGCACCACCACGATGTCACCGAGCCCCAACGCCTCGACCGGCACCGTCTCGACCTCGAAGCCGCGCGCCCGGCGTGCCGTGCGCGGCACGAGGTCGATCAGCGCTTTGATGCCCGCGCGCGCCCGCCCGGCGGCGACACCCTCCAGAAGTTCGCCCACGGCGAAGAGGAAAACCACCACGGCGGCCTCGCCCGCCTCACCAATGGCAACGGCGCCAATCGCGGCGATCGACATCAAGGTCTCGATGCTGAACGGCGTGCCCGACATGGCGCCGGTTATCGCTCGCCTGCCGATCGGCACGAGCCCGATCAGGGTCGCGGCAATGTAGGCCCAGTCCGACCATGCCGGTTCGAAATGCGAGACGACATAGGCGAGCGCGAGAATGGCACCGGTACCGATGACCAAGTGGCCTTTGCGCGACGACCACCACGCGCTCTGCCCTCCTGCATCATCGCGGTCGTTCGCGGAACCCGCAGGTCCATCCACCGGCGTGTAGCCGAGCGCTCGGATCTTGGCCTCGATCGTAGCGCGAGAGGTCCGGTCTGCGTCGAGGGTGAGGGAAAGCGCCCCCTGGCTGTAATTGACAGCGACGTCCGCGACACCCGGCAGCCGCTGCATGGCTGTTTCGATCTTCGCGGCGCAGGCACCGCAGTCCATGCCTTCGATCTTCAGCTTCAGGGTACTGGCGGCAACCATCTCGTCACCTCGACAAGTCCAACGTGACCTCCCATATGCACCCTGTACCAACTACAGGGTCAATGCACGATGGACGCGTATCTGGCGATCGGCGAGCTGGGACGGCTGACGAACACCAAGGTCGAGACAATCAGGTACTACGAACGCATCGGGCTCCTGAGCGCGCCGGCGCGAACGTCGGGCAACTACCGCGCCTATGGGGCGGAACACCTGAATCGGCTGAGCTTCATCCGAAGGTCGCGCGACCTCGGCTTCTCGCTCGATCAGGTCCGCGCGCTGCTCGACCTTGCAGACGAACGTGAGCGGCCTTGCGAAGCCGTCGACGCGATCGCCAGGAAGCACTTGGCGGAAGTTGACAGGAAGATCGCCGACCTGCGTGCCCTGCGTCGTGAGCTCGACGGCATGATCAAGCAATGCCATTGCGGCACGGTCGCCGAATGCCGCATCGTCGAGGCATTGTCTCCCTGAACTTTCCCTTCCCCGCATCGGCCGTGAATGCCGGATTCTCGGCGCCAGGTCTCAGTGGGCGTGATCGTGCGTCGCCTAGCGTTCCTGGGTGACGAGGCCTGTGTCAATCAACCTGCGAAGGTGATGGGAAAGCGTGGATGCCGGGATCCCGTGCTTCTCCTGAAGAGTGGCGACACTCAGGCCCGCCCCGCCTGCTCGGACGAGGGTGCGATAAAGGTCGAGGCGGGTGGCAGCGAAACCGCGGAAGCGGAAATCCTGGAAGAAAGGATTGCCCTGAACGTCCGATGTCGTCACCCCCGGGATATACTGAAATAGCCCGTCCGTGACGGAGAAGGTGAAGAGGCGCTGGACATCCTGTGCGCTGACCGCGTTCACCGGGTCAGGCACCTTGTCCGCAGCTATGCCGGTACCGTGGAGTGGAGACGTGTCGACCACCTGAACCGCAGGCAACTCAATGACTCCTCCTGCCGCGGGCGGTGCAGTCGCGGACTGCGCCCGTGCCTCCTCTGGAAGCAGCGTCACGATGGGCAGTCCACCACCCGCAAAACCCAGCGCCACGCCAATTGTGCGCCAAGACGTCAGCCCTCTCATCTCACGCCCTTTCGTCTCCTCCGGCCCGGCAGGTTGCTCCTGCGGATCGAGACATCAGGGCGCAGCGTTTCGCTTCCGGTATTTTCTCGCCCACCTTCGAGCGCAGAGTTTGGCAAGCACGCAACCGACACCATGAGATCAACCAGCCCCGGTGGCCATGTCGTAAAGGAGCTTGAAATTGAGGGCGAGGATGAGCGACGCCACGATCCAGGCGAGGATGGCGACCTTCCTGGAGATGACGAAGTCACGCATCTTTCGCCGATCGGAGACGAACTGAACCAGCGGAAGCACCGCGAAGGGAAGCTGCATGGACAGCACCACCTGGCTGAAGACCAGGAGTTGGGCCGTTCCCCTTTCACCATAGATCGCCGTGACGATGATCACGGGAATGATGGCGATGCCGCGCGTGAGGAGGCGGCGGGCCCAATGGGGTATCCGCAGGCGCAGGAACCCCTCCATGACGATTTGCCCGGCGAGCGTCGCCGTGACCGTCGAGTTCAGACCGGAGGCCAGCAGCGCCACGGCGAACAGGACCGACGCGATTCCGAGGCCGAGAAGCGGCGACAGAAGCTCGAATGCCTGTCCGATCTCCGCGACGTCTTGGTGCCCGGTGCCGTGGAACGCCACCGCCGAGACGATCAGGATCGCACCGTTGACGAACAGCGCCAGCATCAAGGCGATGGTGGAGTCCACCGTCGCCCACTTGATGGCGTCCCGTCGGCCGTGCTCGGTGCGCTGATAGGCCCGTGTCTGCACAATCGAGGAATGAAGGTAGAGATTGTGCGGCATGACCGTCGCCCCGATGATGCCGATGGCGACATACAGCATCTCGGGATTTGTCACGATTTCCGGCGAGGGTATGAAAAGTCCTTCCAGGATGGCATGGACCGGCGGGGCCGCGGCCGCAATCTGGATGGCGAAGCATCCGAAGATGATGACCAGCAGGGCGATGACGAACGCCTCCAGGAAGCGGAAGCCCTTGTTCATCAGGAACAGCAGCAGGAACGCATCCAGCGCCGCGATGAGCGCGCCGCCGATCAGCGGGATGCCGAATAGGAGCTGAAGGGCGATGGCCGTGCCGATCACCTCGGCGAGGTCGCATGCGATGATCGCCAGTTCGCAGGCGAACCACAGCACGTAGTTCACCGGCCGCGGGTAGTAGGCGCGGCATGCCTGGGCCAGGTCGCGATCCGTGACGATTCCGAGCCGGGCCGCGAGCGCCTGGAGCAGGATCGCCATCAGGTTCGAGAGCATGATGACGAACAGCAGCGTGTAGCCGAACTGGGCGCCGCCGGCGAGATCGGTCGCCCAGTTGCCGGGATCCATATACCCGACCGAGACCATGTAGCCCGGCCCCAGGAAGGCGAGGAGGCGTCGTCCCCATGATGCGGCGTGCGGAACCGCAATCGACGCATGGACCTCCGGCAGGCTGGGGCGGTCCTCGTCGGAAATGCGCGAGAATTCCATGGCGGGTCGCGAGGCGGTGGCGGCCTGAGAGTCGGACATGCGAGGTTCCCGGCGAGCAGGATAAAGTGCAAGCTGATAATTTGAGCTTTTACTCATAAATATTCAATATGCTATATTTGATGGCGTCAACTCAAAAGTTGCAGGGGTTGGCGGTGCATACGGCTGTCGCGCATTCGATCTGCCCTAACGTCAATTGAAAAAATTGAGCCTATGCTATAATTCTATGGTCAGGTTCGAACCGAACGTTCATCGACAAGGAGGCATCATTGCCGCGCACCAGCCGCTCCATCCCCCGGGAGGCCCCGTTACCGGATGCTGGTGTTCAATCGGAAGGTTTCCGCGAGACGCGGAAAGCTCGAAGGGGAGCTCTTGTCGAGGATTATGTCGAGCTGATCGCCGACCTGATCGACGATGGCAATGAGGCTCGTCAGGTCGACATCGCCGCCCGTCTTGGAGTGGCACAGCCTACGGTCGCGAAGATGCTCGCCCGTCTCGCGGTGGACGGGCTCGTTTCTCGCAAGCCCTATCGCGGCGTGTTCCTCACGGAAGCGGGCCGCAAGGTGGCGGACGAAAGCCGGGCACGACACAGGGTCGTGGAGGACTTCCTGCGATCGCTCGGCGTGAGCGAAGAGGTGGCGCGGATCGATGCGGAGGGTATAGAGCATCATGTGAGCGCCGAGACCCTCGAAGCCTTCCGCAAGGCGATGACCCGCGGACGCTGACGTCTCCAGGCACGCTTTGATCGCAGTCGAACGCGTATCGGGCGACGGCTCCCGCTATGACGGCTTGTAGCCCAGAAGCCGCAAGGCATTCAGCGTCACCAGAACGGTCGCGCCCGTGTCGGCCAGGATGGCGGGCCACAGGCCGGTGATCCCGATCACGGTGGTCACCAGGAACACCGCCTTCAGCCCCAGGGCGATGGTGATGTTCTGCCGGATGTTGCCCATGGTGCGGTTCGAAAGGTCCACCATCGTGGCAACGTCGGAGACCCGCCCGTGAAGGATGGCGGCATCGGCGGTTTCCAGCGCGACGTCGGTGCCTCCGCCCATGGCGATGCCCACGTCCGCCGCGGCGAGGGCCGGAGCATCGTTGATGCCGTCGCCCACCTTGGCCACGACGAGGCCCTGGGACCTCAGTTCACCGACGATGCGCTGCTTGTCCTCGGGCAGCAATTCGGCCCGAACCTCAATGCCGAGCTGGCGTCCGATGGCTTCCGCCGTTCGGCGGTTGTCGCCGGTGAGCATCACGGTGCGCAGGCCCGCATCCGCGAGCATGCGGAGACCGCGGAGGGCATCGGGACGCGGCTCGTCGCGCATGGCGATCGCGCCGGCGATCTCCCCGTCCACGATCAGAACCGACACCGTCTTGCCTTCGTCGTTCAAGGCGGTGATCCGCGACGTCGCCTCCGATGGGAGCGGGACGTGCTCGCCCGCCGCCTTCGGGGAACCGAGGAAGACCTGGAGTCCTTCGACGGTTGCGGTCACACCCTTGCCGCCCAGCGCCTTGCCTTCGTCTGCGAAGGGCACCACGATGCCATCCGCTTCCGCCTTGTCGAGGATTGCCTTGGCAAGCGGGTGGCTGGAGCCGGTCTCCAGGGCGGCAGCCAGCCTGAGGACGTCCTGCTCGCCACGGCCGAAGCTGATGACATCGGTCACCTTGGGCTTGCCCTCGGTGAGGGTGCCGGTCTTGTCGAAGCAGGCGGCGGTGATCTTCCCCAGCCCTTCCAGGACGGCACCGCCCTTCATGAGAAGGCCCCGGCGCGCTCCGGCGGAGAGCCCGGCCGCGATGGCGGCGGGAGTGGAGATCACCAGGGCGCACGGGCAGCCGATCAGGAGGATGGCGAGGCCCTTATAGATCCACTCGTCCCATCCTCCACCGAACAGGAGCGGCGGGACGACCGCGACGAGGGCCGCGACCACCACCACGCCGGGCGTGTAGTAGCGGGAGAAGCGGTCGATGAAGCGTTCGGTCGGCGCCTTCGATTCCTGAGCCTCCTCCACGAGCTTCACGACACGGGCGATGGTGTTGTCCTCGGCGGCGGCGGTCACGCGGATCCGGAGGGCGGCATCGCCGTTCACGGTGCCCGCGAAGACGTTGGCATCCACGCCTTTCCGAACGGGGGTGCTCTCGCCGGTGACCGGCGCTTCGTCGATCGCGCTCTCTCCGGAGACGATCATGCCGTCCGCGGGAATGCGGTCGCCCGGTCGCACGAGGATGACGTCACCCACTGCAAGGTCTTCGGCCGGAACCTCCCGGGTGCCGCCATCCCGCTCCAGCAGCGCCGTCTTGGGAACGAGGGCCGTGAGGGATTGAATGCTCGCCCGCGCCCGCCCTGCGGCGACTCCCTCCAGCAGTTCCCCGACCAGGAACAGGAAGACGACGGCGGCCGCCTCCTCGGCGGCCCCGATGACGACGGCGCCGACGGCGGCGATGGTCATCAGCATCTCAATGGTGAAGGGCATGCCCATGCGCGCTGCCATCACCGCGCGGCGGGCGATGGGCACCAATCCCACGAGCATGGCAACGATGAAGGCCGGAGCTTCGATGGACGGGACGAATGTGCCGACGGCGAAGGCGGCCGCGAGCGCGAGTCCGCTGAGGATGGTCAGCCGCGCCTTGCCTGATCTCCACCACGGCCCTTCCGTCGGGCCATGGTCGTGACCATGCAAGTCACCGCTTTGCGTATCGCTCCCGTGATGGTGGTCATGGTGCTCATGGCCATCATTGCCGTCGTGATGGTGATCACCATCACCCGGTCCGCGCGGCATCGACTGCGCCTGCGCTCCACCGTCGGCGCGTTCCTGGTCGCCGCGATGAGGTCTCTCCTCGATCGGAGCGAGTTGATAACCCAAACTGGTGACGCGCTCTCGCAGGGCAACGAGATCACTATGGGGCGCATGGCGAACCGACAGGGTTCCCGCGGTGACGGAGACCGCGACTTCTTCCACGCCCGGAATCCGGCTCACGGCCGCGTCGATCTTCGCCGCACATGAGGCGCAGTCCATCCCGCTCACCCGAAAGCGAGTCTGGAGGAGAGGAGCATTCATGGGGTGCCCTTTCGCATCGTTCCGGGGGACCCTACATCCTCTAGCGACTAGAGGAGCAAGCGGAATGTCCAGGGACGTTTCCATCGGCGCAGCGGCGAAAGCCAGCGGCGTGAAGGTGCCCACGATCCGGTTCTACGAGCAGATCGGGCTTCTGCCGTCCCCGCCCCGAACCGAAGGCAACCGAAGGCTCTATGGCGCATCCGATCTCCGTCGGCTCGCCTTCATTCGGCACGCACGCGAGCTCGGGTTCGAGATCGACGCAATTCGGACCCTGCTGGTCCTTCAGGATGATCCGGATCAATCCTGCGACGCCGCGGACAAGATCGCACGCGCCCGTCTCGGCGAGGTGGAAATGCGCATCGCCAGCTTGGCCGCGCTCCGGAAAGAGCTCCAGCGCATGATCCAAGGATGCGCTCACGGCACCGTCTCGGAGTGCCGCGTCATCGAGATTCTGGCGGACCATGGTGAATGCCGACACCACCATCAATGATATTGTAGATCATTGATGAAAATCGGAGCTGGAGCGAGCGAAACCGTCACGTTGCTCTTGGGGCCAAAATGACGCGCTCGGGATCGATTGTCTTGACACTGCGTGAGGCTTGGGGTCTTTCTCAGGCCATGCGTGGCACCCTCGCACATGTATTCCGTACGAATCTTCGCCCGGCGATCCGCCGGGTGGTGATGTCGCTCGTGATGCTGTGCTTGGCTTTCGGCCCGCTGGCAGGTGCCCTTTCCGCGCACCATGTCGACGATGGCGACGTCGTGATCGCTCTCTCCGATGGAGCTTCGCAGGACGTCGTGATCGTCAAGAAGGCGCCGGATCATCCGGCGAACCTGCCTTTCGTCGATCATGACTGCCATGGCTGCTCCACGGCGATGATCGACGTCCCGGCCGACGTTGCCCCCATGTACTTGCAGCTCCCGGTTCAGGCGCCGCCGGTGCATCTGGTCGAGGGCCGCGTCCCCGGCGCCGACTTCCGACCTCCCAAAGCCTGATCCTTCCGCACGTCGCGCGCTGACGCCCTGCGTCGGCCAATGCAGCCCCATGCCCGGAACGGATCATGTCTCCTCGTGCCCTCGCGCTCGCGCTTGGGGCAGCGATTGCGCTGCTTCATGCGTCACCTGCGCTCGCCGCCTCGCCGCGGCCGCTGACTCTTGCCCAGGCGCTCTCCAGCGCGCTCGCCGCGAATCCCAGGCTGACGGTCGCCGAACGGGACATCGGCATGGCGGGGGGGCGCAGCGTACAGGCTGCCGTGCTCCCGAATCCGAACCTGTCGCTTGAAGTGGACAATGCTTTCGGCTCCGGCTCGTACCAAGGGCTCGACCTTGCGGAGCAGACGCTCCAGGTGAGCCAGCTCGTGGAGCTCGGGGGCAAGCGCGAAGCGCGGATCGCGGCTGCAAGTGCCGGAGTGGGGGTTGCCCGCTGGGAACGTGAGGCGCTGCGCCTCCAGGTCCTGGCCGAGACCACGGCGGCTTTCGTCACGGTCCTCAGTGCCCAGAGCCGGCTTGAGATATTGAAGGCCCAGTTCAGCGCCATCGAACGCTGGACGCCTTTGCTCCAGAACCGCGTCGAGGCCGGAGCGTCCTCCCCTGCGGAGATCTCGCGGGCCAAGGTGGCGGCCAATCTCGCGAAGGTAGAGCTCGAACGCACCAAGATGGCGCTCGTGACCGCCCGGCGCGAGCTGGCGCTCCTCATGGGGCTCAAGGAAGCGAAGTTCGGAGCCGTGACGGGCAACCTGGTTCGGGTGAACGCCCCGCCTTCGCTCGACCGCATCCTGAAGTCTGTGCAGGAGAACCCGCAGCTCACGCGCTTCACGGCGCTCAAGGCACAGCGCAGCGCAGAACTCACCGGTGCCCGGGCGCAGGCCGTTCCGGACGTCACGCTCGGAGTCGGGTATCGCCACTACAACGAGACCGCCGACAGCGGGATGATATTCACCATGTCGGTGCCGCTGCCGGTGTTCGACCGGAACCAGGGCGGCATCATCGAGGCTCATGAATCGCTGCGCCGGGCGGAGGCGGAGGAAGCCGTCGTCCGCAGCGTCCTCATCTCCCAGGTGGGCCGAGCTTACGATTCCCTGAAATCGTCCTACGACGAAGTCGCGCTCTTGCGCGGTGGCGGTCTTCCAGATGCGAGGAGCGCTTTCGAAGGCATCGAGAGCGGCTATTCGGAAGGCCGCTACACCCTCCTGGAATTGCTGGACGCCCAATCGTCGCTGACCGAGACGTCGCTGCGCGAACTTGACGCGCTCGTCTCTTACCACACGGCCCTCGCCACCCTTGAGGGGCTGACGGGCCGCCCCGTGACCTTCGCAAAAGGAAAATCCAAATGATCCGCTCGGCGCGACGCGACGTGGCGTTGCTCCTGCTCGGCCTTATGGCCGGCGCCGGGACGCTGTACGCCCTCCAGGAAAAGCCGTCATCCGTCACCCCGAGCCAGGCCGCCGAAAGCGGGCATGGGGAGGAGGAAGGGCACTCGGAAGGAGCCATCGAACTCGATGACACCAAGCTCGCCGCGGCGAGCATTGGCCTTGAGACCGCGCGGCCGGAGATGCTGCGCCGGAAGCTTCGCCTGAACGGGCTGATCCAGCCGAACCAGGAGGCCATCGTCCAGGTCGCGCCCCGATTCCCGGGCATCGTGCGGGAGATCCGCAAGCGCCTTGGAGATAAGGTCAACAAGGGCGATGTCCTCGCGGTCATCGAGAGCAACCAGAGCCTCACCACCTATGACCTGAAATCCCCCATTTCCGGCACGGTGGTGGAACGCGGCGTGGCGCTCGGCGAGTACGTCTCGGAGCAGAAGCCCGCCTTCATCGTGGCTGACCTTTCGACTCTCTGGGTCGACCTCTCCGTCTACCGGCGGGACTTCGCCAAGGTCCGCGTCGGCGATCCTGTCCAGATCGATCCCGAGGACGGCGGGGCGCCCATAGATGGCAAGGTCATCTACGTCTCGCCCATCGGCGCCGCCGACACCCAGAGCGCCCTGGCGCGCATCGCCATCCCCAATGACGGCATGCGCCTTCGGCCGGGCCTCTTCGCCGTAGGCACCATCGTGCTCGCGGAGAAGCCCGTGGACCTCGCCGTCCGTCTCAACGCACTCCAGGCCATCGACAATCGCACGGTCGTCTTCGTGCGCAACGGCGACGCCTTCGAGCCACGCGACGTGGAACTGGGTGAGCGGGACGGTGAATGGGCCGAGGTGCTGTTCGGCCTCATGCCCGGCGACAGCTATGCGGCCAAGAACAGCTTCGTGATCAAGGCCGAGCTCGCCAAGGGGAGCGCCAGCCATGAGCACTGAGAAGCTGAAATTGATAACGGCCTACATCCATCCGCTCCTGGAAGCGCGGGTGGTGCGCGCCCTCCATGAGCTTCCCGAGTTCCCCGGTTTCTCGATGGTGGAGGTCCGCGGTCAGGGTCGAGGACGGGGTGCCGGGGGCACTTATCTCGCGAGCGAGTCCGATCTTCTCTATCAGCGCCATCTCCAAGTGCAGATCGTGTGCCCCGAGGCAGCCGTAGAGCGGATTTCGAAGGTGCTGGCGGAGGCTGCTTGGACGGGCCGCAAGGGCGACGGCGTTCTGTTCGTCACCCCCGTCGATAATCTCATGCGCATCCGGGAAGCCGGGAAGCCTAAGGCTTCGGAGGCGGCGCAATGATCGACGCCATCCTCGCCTTCTCCATCCGCCAGCGCTGGCTGGTGGTTCTGGCATGCCTCGGCATCGCGGCCTTCGGCGCCTGGAACTTCACGCGCCTGCCCATCGATGCGGTGCCCGACATCACCAATGTTCAGGTGCAGATCAACACGTCCGCGCCCGGCTTCTCTCCGCTGGAGACCGAGCAGCGCATCACCTTCCCAATCGAGACCGCCATGGGCGGCCTGCCGGGGCTGCAATATACCCGCTCGCTCTCCCGCTACGGCCTCAGCCAGGTGACGGTCGTGTTCCGGGACGGGACCGACATCTACTTCGCCCGGCAGCTCGTGAACGAGCGTATCCAGCAGGCGAAGGACCAGCTCCCGCCCGGCGTGGAGATGGCCATGGGGCCTATCTCCACGGGCCTCGGCGAGATCTACATGTACACGGTGGAAGCGAAGGAGGGCGCGAAGAAACCCTCCGGCGAGGCCTACAGCCCCACTGACCTGCGCACCATCCAGGACTGGATCATCAAGCCCCAGCTCCGCACCGTGCCTGGGGTGGTCGAGGTCAACACCATCGGCGGCTACGAGAAGCAGTTCCATGTGCTTCCGGACCCGGCGCGGCTCATGGCCTACCGCATCTCGTTCCGGGACGTGATGACCGCGCTCGCGGCCAACAACGCGAACGTGGGCGCCGGCTATATCGAGCGGAACGGCGAGCAGTATCTGGTGCGCACGCCCGGCCAGGTGGCGGACGCGGCGCAGATCCGCGACATCGTCATCGGCACCCATTCCGGAACGCCCATCCGCATCGGAGACATCGCTGACGTGCGCGAGGGTCTGGAACTGCGCACCGGGGCCGCCACTCTGAACGGCCAGGAAGTGGTGCTGGGCACCACCATGCTGCTGATCGGCGAGAACAGCCGCACGGTAGCCGAGCGGGTGGAGCAGCGGTTGGAAACCATCTCCCGCTCGCTGCCTGAGGGCGTCATTGCCCGCACGGTCTACGACCGGGCGCATCTGGTGGAAGCCACCATTGCGACGGTGGAGAAGAACCTCGTCGAAGGCGCCCTGTTCGTCATCGCGGTCCTGTTCGTGCTGCTGGGAAACATCCGCGCGGCCATCGTCACCGCCTTTGTCATCCCGCTCGCCATGCTCTTCACCATCACGGGCATGGTGGAGAACAAGGTCAGCGCCAACCTGATGAGCCTAGGGGCCATCGACTTCGGCATCATCATCGACGGCGCCGTCATCATCGTGGAGAACTGCTTGCGGCTGCTCGCCGAGGAGCAGCACAAAAGGGGCCGCCTGCTCACCCGGGCGGAGCGGTTCGAGACCATCCTCGCGGGGTCGAAGGAGGTGATCCGGCCAAGCCTGTTCGGCACCATGATCATCGCCGTGGTCTACCTGCCGGTCCTCACGCTCACGGGCGTGGAAGGCAAGATGTTCACGCCCATGGCGGTGACGGTGCTGATGGCACTGCTCGGCGCGGCGCTGTTCTCCATGACCTTCGTGCCCGCCGCCATCGCTTTGTTCGTGACGGGGAGGGTGTCGGAGCATGAGAACTTCATCATGCGTAGCGCCCGGCGCCTCTATACGCCGCTGCTGGATGCCTCCATCAACTATCGCGGCGTGGTGGCGGTGGGGGCTGCGGCCCTCGTGATCATCAGCGGCCTTGCCGCTTCCCGCATGGGCGGAGAGTTCATACCGAGCCTGGATGAAGGCGATGCCGCCATCCAGGCGCTCCGCGTCCCCGGCACCAGTCTCACCCAGTCCATCGAGATGCAGGAGGCGCTGGAGAAGCGGATCCTGAAGGTGCCGGAGGTGAAGGAGATCTTCGCCCGCGTCGGCACGGCGGAGGTCGCGACCGACCCCATGCCGCCGTCCATCTCCGACGGCTACATCATGTTGAAGCCCCGCTCCGAATGGCCGAACCCATCGAAGCCGAAAACCGAACTGATGGAGGACATCGAGAAGGCGGCCGAAGAGGTGGCGGGCAGCAATTACGAGCTTTCTCAGCCCATCCAGCTCCGCTTCAACGAGCTCATCTCCGGCATCCGCAGCGATGTGGGCGTGAAGATCTTCGGCGACGATCTCGACACGCTCCTCCAGGTGGCGGGCCAGGTGCAGGCCGTGCTCCAGAAGGTGCCCGGCGCGGCGGACGTTAAGACCGAGCAGGTCTCGGGCCTACCCATGCTCACGGTGGAGCTCAATCGGGCGGCCATGGGGCGCTACGGCGTCTCCGTCGCCGATGTGCAGGAACTGATCGAGATCGCCGTGGGTGGCCGGGAGGCAGGGGTCCTCTTCGAAGGCGACCGGCGCTTCGACATCGTCGTGCGCCTGCCGGAGGAACTGCGCACCGACATCGAGGCGCTGCGCGACCTGCCCATCCCGCTGCCCCCGCCCAATGGGGAAGCGCCGGTGCGGGCCGTCTGGGGAACCGGGGCGGTGACGCAGATCCGCTACGTGCCCCTGTCGGCCCTGGCCACCCTCACCATATCCCCCGGCCCGAACCAGATCAGCCGGGAGGACGGCAAGCGGCGCATCGTGGTGAGCGCGAACGTGCGCGAGCGGGACCTCGGCTCCTTCGTCACCGATGCCCAGCGACAGGTGGCGGAGAAGGTGAAGCTGCCCGAGGGCTATTGGATCGGATGGGGCGGCCAGTTCGAGCAGCTCGTCTCGGCCACCCATCGCCTCGCCATCGTGGTGCCCATCGCGCTCGCCCTCATCTTCCTGCTCCTCTTCATGAGCTTCGGGTCGGTGGGGGATGCGCTTCTGGTGTTCTCCGGCGTGCCCCTGGCACTCACCGGCGGCATCGCGGCGCTGCTGCTCCGGGACATCCCCCTCTCCATCAGCGCGGGCATCGGCTTCATCGCCTTGTCCGGCGTCGCGGTGCTGAACGGCCTCGTCATCATCGCCTTCATCCAACGCCTGCGGGCCGAGGGGAAGGCGATCGTGGAAGCCGTGCGCGAAGGGGCGCTGACGCGCCTTCGCCCGGTGCTAATGACCGCGCTCGTCGCCTCCCTCGGCTTCGTGCCCATGGCGCTGGCGACGGGGCCGGGGGCGGAGGTGCAGCGTCCGCTCGCCACCGTCGTCATCGGCGGCATCGTCTCTTCCACCATACTCACCTTGCTCGTCCTGCCCGCGCTCTACGTCCTGTTCCGGCGCGAGACCGAACAGGTGGATGCGCCATCCGATCCGGCCGTCGCGGCCGCTTCCACCCCAAACCCTTGAAGGAGATACCCATGTTGAAAGTGACTGCCATTGCCGCTGCGCTGCTGCTGTCAGGCCCCGCTTTGGCGCAGCATGCCCACGGCGCCCAGAAGGGCCCGAACGGCGGTCCAATGGAAGACGTCGCCGGCGTTCACGCAGAGCTGGTTGTATCCGGCCAGACCGTGGCGGTGAACGTCTTCGACGAAGCCGGAAAGCCCGTCGATACGAAGGGCTACACCGGCTCCGTGATGGTGGTCTCGGGCGGCGACCGGAAGACCCTCCAACTCACCGCATCTGGAAATGCGCTCACGGGGCAGGCACCCGGGCCGGTCCAATCCGGCGCTGCGATCACCGTCGTCGTGAAGACCGCCGCCGGAAAGTCCGGCCAGGCGAAGTTCTCTGCGCCCTGACCTTTGGAGAAATTGAGATGCGATTCAACCTCACCATTCAGCGTCGCCTCTGGGCGGTTGGGCTTGCAGCGGCGCTCGTGACGTCAGCCATTCCGGCCCAAGCTCTCGAAGGAAACCCCCAGGGGCATAAGCAAAGGGAGCGGCATGTTTACCGAGATGTGCAACTCGGTCTCAGCCATCCATCCACCCACGGCAAGAGCACCCAAACCTCCAAACCTCCGCCGGTGGCTTTCCCTTGGTTCCTCCCGTTCCCGCCCCCATGGGCAGCACCGGGTAGTCAACCTGGCTCTTATGTGAAGTAGCGTTTTGAAGACTTCCGCTTCGCGAACGCGTCCAAACGCATCGGCAGTTCGGCATCAACGGATTTGCTGAAATCCGGCGGTGCCGAATGCCTGATCACCGCAAGACAGGAGAAGCGATCATGAAGTTCATCGTCGCCGTTGTGATGGCGCTGGGATGCGCAGGGTCTGCGCTCGCGCAGACGGGGGATGCAGAGCATGCCACCGCCAAGGAGCATGAGAGTTTTTGCTCAAACAGGCGCAAGGCCTGTGTTGAAAAGAATAAGTGGTATCGGCAACACGAACTGGTGCACTGCCGCATCCGATACAATCAATGTGTTCAAGAAGTATATAAGAACAATGCGCAGTGATATAGTATAACCTCGCCAATCTGTGTTCAATTTGAATTATTGACTTGCTCGTAGAATCAAGTATAGATGTCTACACACAAGGAAATTGCAATCCATGAGGCGAATAGGTTTTAGAGAGCAACGATGATCTCGAAAATTATAAAGATAGTCTCGATCGGCATTAAAGTTATGGCGGTCATTGCGCTCATCGCGTCCGGTCTCACCGTGACGTCGTCGGATTCGTTCGCTCAGTCACCGGTTTCGTATGCGGCCCATAGCCCTGATGAGAACGCCGAGGGCGACTCGGGTAGCGCGGTTCTTTTGGGAGATGAATGCCACACCTGCTCCCATGTGGTCGTGCCAACACCAGCCGCCAATGCAACCCTTCTTGCGATGACCCTTCGTTGGGAAATCCGCGATCAGCAGTGGGTCGCGATAAGTCCTCCCGCGGAGACCCCGCCTCCTCGACCGATTGGAAATGAAGCTTTCCACGACACTTCAATTCCAATCATCGAGGTAAATCATGTTTCGCTATGCACTGATCGCGTCCACCGTGCTCCTCGCAGTTTCGAGCGCACAGGCTGAACCTTACTCGTCGACGTTGACCGCCGAGGAGCAGGAACGGCACGAGTTCTACGACGTGCAGCAAGGGGATTATCCGAGTGGGCGCACGTCCGCTTCCGCAGGCACGTCGGGGACTTCCATCAGGGGCGTCCCCGTCATTGTCCGGCCAGCCAACCCGTACATCGGGGTTCTTCCGAACGCGCTGAATGACAAGCCGGTCCTCATGACCACGCCCTGACGAGCCAACTCGGAGGGCGGCGGGCCGTGCCCGCCGCCCTCCCTCAGCCTCGGGTTCAAGATGCGACGGACAAAGCAATCCGCGGAAGTCGCCGTGGGCGCGAAGGTTTTCGGCGTGCTCGGGAACCGGGATTATAGGCTCATCTTCCTTTCTCAGCTTTGCATGCTGACCGCGACCGGGCTGGCGGCGATCGGCTTTTATCTGGCCGCCTTCGCTGTATCGGGATGGAACTCGGGCGCCGTAGTCGGGATTTCGATCGCCGCACGAACAGTGGTCTCGCACTTCGGTGGGGCGCTGGCCCTCTCCGCTGTAAGACGTTTACCCTTTCGGCTCAGCTTCATACTGTCTGGCGCGGCATTGGTGATACCGGCCACCTTGACCTTGGTCGTCGCCTCCGCTTGGCAGATCGTCGTTGCCTTGTTCCTCCTGGAAGTCGCCTCGACTGCATTCGGCGCGGCCTTCAGGGGGGCGGCGCTTTCCACCCTTCGGTCCGACGCGGACCGGAAGCACTCCGCCAACCTGGTAAGCTTGGCGACCAACCTCGAGCCCGCCGTCACGCCGCTTGTCGCCTTGCTGCTCCTGGGAATCGCGGGTGCCGAAGCGCTCATGATCGGGAGCTCCGCCGCGGTCCTGGCCTCGATGATCCTCGTCTTATTCGCCGGCTTGCCTAACTCGATGTCATACCCCCCATCGAAAGGATCGGTCGTCGGGCTGCGAGCTTGGCCAGGTCTCATTCGCGGTCGGTCATTCCGCGGCATGATTGCACTGAACATCGTGTTTGCCGCGGCCGCTTCCATGGTGCTGGTCAACACGCCTGTCTTTGCGATGGCGGCATTCGGCCGAAGCGGGGAGGCCGTTGCAATTGCCTTGGCGGTGTTCGGCTTCGGGAGCATTGCCGGGATCGTGTTGGCCCCGCAAATGGCGGCGCGCATCCCCGGAACGGCCGTCGCCCTTTTCGGTGCGGCATTGGTCTCGTCCGGCCTCTTCATTGGAAGCATCGTGGATGCATTCGGCGGCTTGCTGGTTCTTTGGTTTGCACTCGGTGTGGGATGCTCGCTTGCCCAGGTCCCCATCGGACAGTTCATCGAACTGTCGAACGGAGTCGAGGATCGCGCGTTGCTCCGGAAGGCTCGCATCACCATGCTCGGACTGTTCTGGATCGTTTTGGGTCCAATCACGGGACTGCTTGGGTCCGGAACGAACCTTTCATTTACATTCGCGGTTCTGGGCATGCTTGCATGCATGGCGACGTTTGCTGCGGCGGGAGCCCTGCGTTTGCCAAAAGTACAATAATGCCAAGGTCATGGCTGTACGGGATTGTCGATCTCAAGCTTCCGCGGATCGATGCTCTTCCCGCGGCGCCTGTGAGCCCTTGCGCGCCGCATCGACGTTCATGGCCGCAATGCCGAGGCCGATGATCAGGTCCGGCCATGCTGACAGGGTGAAGGCCGTAATGAAACCGGCTACGATGATGGCCACGTTGGCACGCGCATCGTTGCGCCTCCTCTTCATGCTTCCGATCGCATGAGATGCCGTCACAAACCGTTCAAACGCGATCGCTAAATAATATGTCGATATATCTCGTAATATGGAAGCAATGATGGGGCGCCGCCACTTCATGATCGGCCTCATCGCCGGCACAGCCTGCTTCACCGGGGCCATCTGGGTGGGGTTGGAGCTTCGCGAGGTGACGATCGCGGCATCCGAACGCCTGAATGCGATGCCCGTCGATGAAATGGCGCAGGCGATGTCCAGCATCCATCGGACTAACCAAGTGGCCCTATGGCACTACGTCCTCATGATCGGATTCACGATCGTCGGATTGCTCGTGTCCGGAGCCACCTTGATCGCCTGGTGGGGATCGAGGAATGCGGTACGGCATCCCGCAAATGACAATCCGAGGGGTCGTCGGTTCGCCCGGCTCCCGCGGCGAAGCTCCTCGTCGATGCAGGTTGACGGGAAGCGCTACCTCATACGCTGACGATACGGGCTACCGGACCCGATGCCCTTCGACATCGATGACGACCTCTCCATCCTCCTTGCTGAAGGGTCCCTTCTGCGGCGCCGGAAGGATGTCGAGGACCAACTCTGAAGGGCGACACAGCTGGACGCCCAGGTCCGTAAAGACGAAGGGGCGATTGATGAGGATCGGGTGCGCCATCATGGCGTCGAGCAACTGGTCGTCGGTGACGGCCGGATCGTCGAGCCCCAGCTCCGCATAGGGCGTGCCTTTTTGGCGCGTCGCCTCGCGCACCGTCAGCCCCGCGGCCTTGATGGCCGCCGCCACCTCCTCCCTCGAAGGCGTATCCTTCAGATACTCGATCAGGGTCGGCTGGATGCCCGCATTGCGGATCATCGCCAGCGTGTTGCGCGACGTGCCGCAATCGGGATTGTGCCAGATGGTGACGGGGGAATGGTCGGTCATTGTCCAAGGCTCGCTTGAATTTCCGATCGTGAATGTCCGCAGGGTCTCGCCCTTACCGGCTCGGTGCGGGCGCTCCCATCGGCTGGGCATGGAGCGGCAGCAGGAGGGTGGTTCCGAAGCAGATGGCGAGCATCAGGGCCGACCCGCCGAGGCAGGCGTAGATGCCACCCACCTGATAAAGCAGGCCGGACGAGAGGGTGCCGATGAAGCGCCCGGCGGCATTGGCGGCATAGTAGAAGCCCACGTCCTCGGCGGCCTTCTCCGATCCTGCATAGGCCAGGATCAGGTAGGAATGCAGGGAGGAGTTCACGGCGAACGCGAAGCCGAAGATGGACAGCCCTGCCACGAGGACGAAGTCGGCATGCGGTGGCGCGAGGGCAAGCCAGCCTGCCATGGCAACCGGAACCAGGGCGAGAGCGAGGGCCCACCACCGCGCCGCGGGAACCTCTCGGGACAGACCGTCCGGGCTGCGGGTGACGACGGCGGGAGCGGCCGCCTGGACCACGCCGTAGCCGATGGTCCATAGGGCCAGGAAGCCACCCACCATGATGAAGGTCCAGCCCGAGGCGTAGAGGAAGACCGGAACACCGACCACGAACCAGACGTCGCGCGCGCCGAACAGGGCGACGCGGGCCAGGGCCAGCAAGTTCACGCCGCGGTTCTTGGCGAAGAGCTCCTTCATGCTCTTGCTCGACTTCGCCTTCCCCAGCATAGGCGGGAGGGAAGCGACGACGCCGACGAGGACGAGGGCGAGAGCGCCGGCCATCAGCCACAGCGCGGGACGGAAGCCGATGAGCTCGAGGAGCGCGCCGCCGAGGAGGAAGCCGAAGCCCTTCATGGCGTTCTTCGAGCCGGTGAACCAGGCCACCCACCGGAACAGGCGGGTGTTGGCGTTGGCCCCCTTGGCGTCCGCCTCGGTCACCTTGATGGCGGACTTGGACGCGGTCTTGGTCAGATCCTTGGCGACGCCGCAGATGCCCTGGGCAGCGACGACCCAGGGGACCAGCAGCGCGGTCTCCCAGGACGGCGACACCGCCGACAGGATCAGGAAACCGGAGATCTGCGTCGTGAGGCCCACCGTGAGCATGCGGGTGATGCCGTAGCGGCCCGCGAGCCAGCCTCCGATGAAGTTGGCGCCGATGCCCGCAGCCTCGTAGAGCACGAACAGGAATGCCAGTGTGAACGGCGAGTAGCCGAGCTTGAAGAAGGTGAAGAGCACGATCATCCGAAGCGCGCCGTCGGTCAGCGTGAAGCCCCAGTAGGCGGCCGTCACGATGGCGTAGTTGCGAACCCCTGAGGTCGCCGGCGCGCTGGCCATGTCAGAGGCCCTCCCGCTCGAGATGGCAGGCAAGGTCCACCATCCGGCACGCATAGCCCATCTCGTTGTCGTACCAGGCGTAGACCTTCAGGAGGGTCCCGTCGGTCACCAGCGTGGACAGGCCGTCAACGATCGAGGAACGGGTGTCGCGCGCATAGTCCGCCGAGACCAGGGGACGCGGCTCGAATCCGAGGATGCCGCGCAACGCGCCCTCGGCGGCCTCCCGGAACAGATCGTTGACCTCCTCGGCGGTGGTTTCCCGGTTCAGCTCGAACACGCAATCGGTGAGGGATGCGTTCAGCACGGGCGCGCGCACCGCGTGGCCGTTCAGCTTGCCCTTGAGCTCCGGATAGATCAGGGCGATGGCCGTGGCGCTGCCCGTGGTGGTGGGCTGGAGCGAAAGCATCGCCGACCGGGCGCGCCTCAGGTCCTTGTGGGGGGCGTCCACCACCACGTTCGTGTTCGTGGGATCGTGGATGGTGGTGATCTGCCCGTGCCGGATGCCGATCTTCTCGTGCACCACCTTCACCACCGGAGCGAGGCAATTGGTGGTGCAGGAGGCGGCGGTCACGATGGGGTGCTTCGACCGCTCGTAAAGGTGCTCATTGACGCCCACGACGACGTTCAGGACGGAAGGGTCCTTCACCGGCGCCGCCACGATCACCCGCTTCGCCCCGCGCTTGAGATGGCCCTCCAGCGTCTCGGGAGTGAGGAACTTGCCGGTGGCCTCGAGCACGACGTCCACGCCCAGGTCGCCCCACGGGATATCGCCGGGTGCGGCATGGGAGGAGAAGGACAGGTTCTTCCCGTCAATCCGGATGTCCTCGGCTCCCTCCGCCGATATGGGCATCCGCCAGCGGCCCTGGACGCTGTCGAACTCGAGGAGATGGGCGATCGCTGCCGAACCGCCCTTGATCTCGTTGAGATGGACCACGTCGAGGCGATTGTTGCCGCGCGGATCGTCGACGGGACGTTCGGCGCCGCCCATGGAGGCCCGCAGGGCGAGGCGTCCGATCCGGCCGAGGCCATTGATTCCCACTCTCATCTTCTCATCCCCGTGCTCGCGCCGCGTTCGCGTCGGCGCGCTTGATCAATGGGAGGCATCCGGAACCTTCACGCCTCCGGCCTCGTACCAATCCTTCGAGCGGTTCACGATCCACACGACCGACAGCATGACCGGCACCTCGATGAGCACGCCGACCACGGTGGCCAGCGCCGCGCCGGACTGGAAGCCGAAGAGGCTGATGGCGGCGGCGACCGCGAGCTCGAAGAAGTTGGACGCGCCGATCAGGGCGGACGGGCCCGCGACGCAATGGGCTTCGCCGGACATCCGGTTCAGCAGATAGGCAAGCCCGGAGTTGAAGTAGACCTGGATCAGGATCGGCACCGCCAGGAGGGCGATGACCAGCGGCTGGGCGAGGATCTGCTCGCCCTGGAAGGCGAACAGCAGGACCAGGGTGGCCAGCAGCGCCACGAGGGAGGCGGGCTGGAGGACGCCGAGGACCCGGTCCAGCGCCGCTTGCCCACCCCCGGCGAGGATGCGCCCGCGGATCAACTGGGCGGCGATGACCGGAACGACGATGTAGAGCACCACGGACAGGAGCAGCGTGTTCCACGGCACCGTGATCGACGACAGTCCGAGGAGGAGGCCGACCACCGGTGCGAACGCCACGATCATGATGGCGTCGTTCAGCGCCACCTGGGACAGGGTGAAATGCGGCTCGCCCTTCGTCAGGTTGGACCAGACGAACACCATGGCCGTGCAGGGGGCCGACGCGAGCAGGATCAGTCCGGCGATGTAGCTGTCGATCTGGTCGGCGGGTAGGTACGGCCGGAACAGGTAGCCGATGAAGAGCCAGCCGAGCACCGCCATGGAGAAGGGCTTCACGCCCCAGTTGACCAGCAGCGTGACCGAGATTCCGCGCCAATGCCGGCCGACCTGGGCAAGCGCCCCGAAGTCGATCTTCAGCAGCATGGGGACGATCATCAGCCAGATCAGGACAGCGACGGGCAGGTTCACCTGCGCGACCTCCAGGCTTCCGATCACCTGGAAGGCCGAGGGCGCGGCGGCGCCGAGGGCTATGCCGACGACGATGCAGAGGAAGACCCAGACGGTCAGGTAGCGCTCGAATACGGACACGAGGATCGATTCCTTATGCGGCGATGCCGGAGAGCGTCAGCTCGGTCGCCCCTTCCATCCGGCCGATCTCGGCGATGCGATCCTTGAGGGTCGCAAGATCGAGTTCGGCGAAAGGCAGGTTCACGAACGCGGACATGCGGGATGCAAGGCGCCGGTAGGTCGCGACGAACGCGGCCCGCTGCTCCGCCTCCGAGCCCTTCACGAGGGCGGGATCCGGCAGTCCCCAATGCGCCTGGAGCGGGTGCCCCGGGAAGGCCGGACATTGTTCGCCCGCCGCCGTGTCGCAGGTGGTGATGACGAAATCCATCTCCGGCGCATCCTTCGTCGCGAACCCGCTCCAACTCTTCGAGGAGAGCCCATCCGTCTCGTAGCCGAGGGATTGGAGGAGGGAGATCACGGCAGGATGGGGCTTCCCCTTCGGACGGCTCCCCGCGGAGAAGGCACGGAAGCGCCCCCGTCCCTCGCGGTTCAGGATCGCCTCCGCGATCACGGAGCGCGCGGAATTCGCCGAACAGACGAGAAGGACGTTGTAGATGCGGTCGTTGGCGGCGGCGGTGCGCACCTGTGGGAAGGAAGAGACGAGTCCGCCCCGGCGGGGCGTTGCCGTGAAGCCCATCTCCCCCATCAGGGACGCGAGCGGTGGGGCGGCGGGCGCGACGTTCGCCGCATAGATGATCGATCGTCCCTCGCGACGCGCGGTAAGGAGGCCCGCCCTCTCGAGCAAGGAGAGGTGCGTGGACATGGTGTTGTGGGGCACGGCAAGCAGTCGGGCGATATCACCCGCGGGCAGACCATAAGGCATGTACCGCAGCAGCAGACGGTAGGTCTCCAGCCGCGTCGGCTGCGCCAGCGCATCGAAGACCTTGATTGCGTCGTCCGCGTTGAATGTCGCCGTGCCCATGAAAATCTCGCTCGTTGGAAATGCCTGACGGCGGCGTAGCCCTATGCGCCGCCCTTGAAGGTTCGGGCCCAGTACGCCTTGACCTGCTCTACCAGTGCGGGGGGCAAGGGAACGTAGCCGAGTTGCGAAGCGTACTTCTCGCCTTCGCCGAGCGAGAACTTCCAGAAGTCGAACGCCGCCCGGCTCGCGCCGGCAGCCTTGGGGTCTTTGTACATCAGCACGAATGTGGAGGCGGCGATCGGATAGGCATCCTCGGCAGGGGAATCGTTGATGATGACCGCGAAGTCATCCGCCTTCGTCCAATCGAAGCTTGCGGCCGCTGCCTGGAACGAAGCCGCGCTCGGGGCAATGAACTTGCCGGCCCGGTTCTGGACGAGGCCGTAGGTCAACTTCACCTGGACGACATACGTGAATTCGACATAGCCGATCGAGTTCTTGATGCGCTTCACGTCGGTTGCCACGCCCTCATTGCCCCGTGCCCCGGAGCCGACCGGCCAGTCGACGGCATTTCCCTCGCCGACCCGCTGCTTCCATTCGGGGCTCGCCTTCGACAGGTAGGAGACCCAGTTGAAGGTCGTGCCCGAGCCGTCGGACCGGTGAACCACGGCGATCTTCGCATCGGGGAAGGTCAGGTCCGGATTGACGGCCTTGATTGCCGGATCGTTCCAGTTGGTGATCTTCCCCAGGAAGATGTCGGCCAGCAGTGCCCCCGTGAACTTCATCTGGCCGGGACCGATCCCGTCGACGTTGAGGACGGGCACGACCCCGCCGAACACGATGGGAAACTGACCGAGGCCGAGTTTCGCGAGCTCTGCCGGTTGCAGCGGCTTATCCGAAGCCCCGAAGTCGGCCGTCCGATCCTTGATCGCATTGACGCCCGCCGACGAGCCGACGGATTGGTAGCTGACCGTCTGGCCCGTCTTCTCCCGGAAGGCCTGCGACCACTTCCAGATGATCGGGTAGGCGAACGTCGACCCCGCTCCTCGGACATCGTCGGCGCGCGCTGCGGGCGCGAGCACGGCGGCGGCGGTCAATGCAGCGATGGCCAGACTGAAGATGCGTGTCACGGGTGCCTCCCGGCATATTGGCGTTTCCGTCCACGGACTCGTATAGCACGATATGTCCATGCTCGTCGACAGATCGAATAAGCAGCGGGAGTGACGTGTATGTGACGATGCTGGCCGTCG
Organism: Aquabacter spiritensis; assembly: GCF_004346185.1. GTDB lineage: Bacteria > Pseudomonadota > Alphaproteobacteria > Rhizobiales > Xanthobacteraceae > Aquabacter > Aquabacter spiritensis. The sequence goes on from NZ_SMAI01000016.1 coordinate 27,682, forward strand.
CGCCGAATGGCAACGGCTTCGCTGTCCGTGAAGTGGCTCGGGCGCCTATGAGGCTTGGTGCCGGAGGGGGATCGAACGGGCGTCCACCGTCATTTGGGCTGGCCGTCGGCGTCGAACGCCTTCAGGAAGGCGACGAGGTCCTTGACCTCCTGCTCGTTCTTCACCCCTGCGAAGCTCATCTTGGTTCCCTTGATGACGCCCTTGGGGTCCTTGATGTAGGCGGTGAACTCCTCCTCGGTCCAGGTGATGCCGGACTGCAAGTTCGCCGGGGAATAGGCATAGCCGGGAACGGATCCCGCCTTCCGGCCGAATAGACCGTTCAGCTCCGGGCCGACCTTGTTGGGCGCATTGGGGCCGACGGCATGGCACGGGGAGCAGCGCGCGAAGATGCGCTTTCCGGCTTCGGCATCCTGTCCGAAGGCCGTGGACTGGCAGGCGATGACGAGCGCTGCCGCGCAGAATGCGAGACGCTTCATTGATGCTTCCTGATGAGCTCGGGCGGGAAAGGCGGTGCGGCCTCGGTGAGGAGGGCCCCGCGCCGAAACGCGGGGCCGGGGGGCCTATGCCGTGTATTCCTTCGACTTGAAGGTGAGGTGGGCGACGCCGGCCGGGGCGTCGGAGATCTTCCGGATGCTGCCCCAGGTCTGCTTGTAGTTCGGGATGATGAACTCGTTCACTCCCGCCGAGACCACGTTGCCCTGCACGCCCGTAGGATAGGCGAACAGCATGAAGGCCTGTTTTCGTTTCGCGGTGGGCGTCGGATACGCCATGGCCTGGGTCGAGCCATTGTCGTTGTAGACCTCGACGAGGTCGCCCTCCTTCAGGTTCAGCTCGGCCATGTCCTGCGGGTTCATCTCGATGAACGGGAAGGGCCACCTGTCCATCACCAACTCGTTCTCGACATCGAGATAGGCGCTCTGCCAGACGAGGTTCGCCCGCCCATTGTTGATCAGGTAGGGGAATTTGTCCTTCTCGGCCTGCTTCCCCGGTGCCTGGAGGCCGCGCCATTGGGTGGGCATGAAGGTCGCCTTCCCGTCCGGTGCGTTGAACTTCCCGTCCGCATACAGGCGCTTCGTGCCGATGATCCGCTGGGTGTCGGCGGGCGGCGTAGGCGCGGCACCCGCGAGCGTGGGCGCGTCCTTCTGCACGGGCTCCTTCCCGCGCGCACCCTCGATGGCGGGGCCCTTCAGGACTTCGCCGGGCGCGCCCGTGGATGTCCCCGCCGCCACCGCGCCGGTGCTCTCGAGCCCCACCGCCGGCTCCTGGAAGCCGTTCGTTCCCATGGCGCGCAGGCGAGCGTAGGTGACGAACTCGCCGCCCTTCTCATGCTGGTGATACCCATCCATGAAGGCATCTTCCTCGGTCTTCCAGTCGAAGCCGGTGAACTTGCCTGCGATGTCCGGCTTGCCGAGGGCGCGGAACGCACGCTCCATGTGGTTGGCGAGCCGCGCCGCGATCAGGCAGTCGGGCATCGCCTGTCCCGGCGGGTCCATGTAGCGCTCCGTGAGGCGCATGCGCCGCTCGCCGTTCATGGAGGTGAGGTTCATCTCGCCGGAGGTCGCTGCCGGCAGGATGACGTGCGCGGCCTCGCCGATCTTGGTCGGGACGATGTCGACGTCCACCGAGAACAGGCCACCCTGGCGGATGGCGTCCGTGATGGCCTTCACCATGGCATCCCGGTCGCCGTAGGGCACGGAGTTCATGGCGTCCTTCACCATGTCGGTCCGCTTCTTGTAGACCCGCTTGAACTCCATTGCGTTCAGGGTGGTCTTGTAGTGGTCGCAGCCCCAGACGTGGTGGACCGCGCCCTTGCCCTCGATGAGCAGCTTGTCCACGTAGGCGGCCGGGCGTCCCACATGGGCGTCCGAGGGGCGGCAGTATCCCTCCTGGTGGCCGCCCATGCGCACGCAGCCGCCGCCCGGGCGGCCGACATTGCCCGTGGCGAGCGCGAGGTTCACGAGGGACTGGTTGGTGCGGTAGTTGTCGTTGCCCCAGATCAGGCCCTTCTCGTAGGCGAACATGGTCCGGCGCCGGGCGTTGCCCGCCTTCGGCTCGGCGATCCACGTGATGGCCTTCACGATGTCGGCTTCGCTGACTCCCGTGATCTTCGCCGCATCCGCGACGCTGACCTTGTTGGCGGCGACCGCCTTGTCGAAGTCCTTCGTGGACGCGGCGATGAAGGCCCGATCCACCCATCCCTTGTCGGCGGCGTAGGTGAGCCAGGCGTTGAACAGGATCAGGTCGGTCCCGGAGTTGATGGCGAGGTGCAGGACGTTCTCCTTGCCCGCCTCGATCTCGCAGGCATTGACCGTCACGGTCCGCCGCGGATCGACGATCACCACGCGGGCCCGGTCCACGGCCTCGTTTCCGAATTCCTTCTTCTTTTTGTCGACCGACGTCCCGCGCATGTTGGGGACCCAGTGATTGAGGAAGTAGTTGGTCTGGGTCTCGAGCGCGTTGGTGCCGACGGCGACGATGGTGTCCGCGAGTTCGGCATCCTCGTAGCAGTTGTTGAGTTCGCCGACGCCCATGTCACGGGTTCCGTGGACCTCGGAATTGTAGGCCGGGCGGTTGTGGATGCGGATGTTCTTGATCTTCATCGCGCCGAAATAGAGCTTGCCCGTGCCCCAGGTGTTCTCATAGCCGCCGCCGGCACCACCGTGGTCGTAGGCGGAGACGAACAGGGCATCCTCGCCCTGGGCCGCAACGACATTCGCGGTGACGCGCGCGACGAGGTCGAGGGCATCGTCCCAGCTCGTGGGCTGGAGCTGGCCGTAGCGCCATACGAGGGGATTGGTCAGGCGCTGAAGCTCGGTGTTGCGCTGGCGCGAGTAGCTCATCTCCGCCATGCGTGCGCCGCGTACGGACCCGAGGCCGGAGTTCACCACGCAGTCCTTGTCGGGCTTGAGGACGAGATGGACGTCCTTCCCGTTCTGCTTGACCAAATTGTACATGGACGGCGGGTACCAGGCGGTGGTCTCCGCGTCCTGCTGCTTGGACAGGTCGACGCCGAAGGCATTGTCCTTGGGAGCCGTGCCGCCCTCGTATCGGGCATCCCATGTGTAGGCCTTGTAGCCGCAGCCGACGATGCAATAGTGGCAGACGACATTGTGCACGGTGGCGTCGGCCGGGACGATCGGAAGCCTTCCGATCTGGCGTTTGTAGGCCATCTTTCCCTCCCTCAGAGAACGTTCGACAGGCGGCCGTAGAGAAGCTCGTCCACGCCATCGGCGTAGATGTCTCCCTTGGCGTCGATGCGGAGTGCGTACTGCGGCAGGTTCTGCGTGGCCTGTCCCCAGACCTGCTGTCCGCCCTTCTCGCAGTCGAACCGCGAGTAGTGGCCGGGGCAGTTCATGGTCCTGTCCGCGGTGTTGTAGGTGAGCGGGAATCCCTTGTGCGGGCAGACGGTCGTGAATCCGACGATGTCGCCATCGGGGCCCGCTCCGTCGGGGACTCGCTTTCCGAGCTTGATCAGGACGCCGGGGGCGTCCGCGTCCGGATAGGTGACGTCGAGCGGCTCGTTGACCTTCAGGTCGCCGACGTTGGCGAGGCGGTTGGAGGGATAGTCGACGAGGGCGGCCGCCGGGGCGGCCTTCGCCTCCTTCGGCATGACGGAGGCCGCCGCCATGCCCGCGGTCATCATGCCCGCACCGGTGAGGAACCTTCGGCGGCTCGTGTCGATGACGGTCCTGAAGCTCTTCATGCTGGCTCCCTCCCGGAAGCCCACGTCGTGCGCGTGGGTCATTCCGCTTTGCAGGAGTTGGACCAGGAGGAGGAGTTGTTTTATTTCAATATGTTATTGATTGGCGCAGGAACCCGCCGAAACCGAAATGTTCGAGGTTCCGAACGTGCTGCGCCACCGCCATCCGACATTCCGGACACCGCTCGGCAGCGTAGCCGAGATGCGCGAATTGGAGAGAAGCCTTGAGCAGTTCGTCCAGCGCTACGATGTCGAATGCGCGGGCGGCCCGGCAGCCGAATGCGTGATTCTCGGAAACCAGGCCGACGCGGGTGTGGATGTTGATCCTTAGGCGGATTGCTCCGCTGCTTCGCTCTTCCGGCCGAACAAAGGTAGGATCCTGATGTAGACGAGCTCCGAAATGAGTTCGACCAACGTCTGCGTCACGATCACGGCCGGAAGTACGGGCACGGCGCCCGGAACGGCGAGAGCCAGGGGTAGCACGACAAGGGAGTTGCGGGTGGAGCTAGAGAAGGCCACCGAGCGCGACGCAGCCGTTCCGAGCCTGAATACTCGACCGACTGCGAGTCCCAGCATCGGAGCGAATATGGCGAAGGCGACGTAAATCGGGACAACACCCAAGGCCTTGTCCGCGGCGTTTCCCAGCAGCGGCACCGTGGCAGCCACCACGAGGAATAAGACGAGCGCGGTCGACAGAACGGGGAGGATACCAAGCCACGCGACGACCCTACGTCCCGTTGGGCCGCAGGAAGCCCAGAACTGAGCAACGGCCGCGAATGCGAGCGGCACCATGATCAGCCAGATGAAGGCGCGCAGGAAGGGGGCCAGGCTCACGAGGCCGGAGACCTGATCGCCGAGGAATGCCGTGAGATAGAACGGCAGAAGCGCCATTTGGATCACGAGCAGCAACGGAGTCGAGGCGAGCAGAAGCCGTGCATCGGCACGGCCAAGCTGGGAAAACGTGATCACGTAGTCGATGCACGGCGTTAAGAGGACCATCAGTATGCCGAGCCGGACGAGCGCATCGTTCGGGGCGAAACTGACAAGCAGGAGGACGAGACAGGGAACCGCCAGGAAGTTCGACACCATCAGCGCGATGAGGAACCGTATTTCCCGGAATGCCTTGCCGACCTCGGCGAGCGGCACCTGCAAGAAGGTGACGAAGAGCATGAGGGCGAGGGCCGGGTTCACCAGGGGTTCCAGCCCTTCGGTTCCCGCTATTGCCGAGGCGGCGAAAGTGCCAGCGATGACGCTCGCGAAGTAGATCCAGATTTGCCGCCGTTCAAGCGCTTCCCTCACGAACAATGCTTCCTGCTTTGACGGGTCTCCACATCAGGTAACCGTGAGTGATGTGCGACGCAATAAGAAGGAGCATGCACCTGGGCGATGGCGGAATCACACCGATTGCCGAAAGGAGACCCATACGAATTAGGAACCCCGAAGACCCTGGTCCCACCTCTAACGAGTGCTTCGACAAATGATGGTCCTCCGCTCGACCTCCGTCATGTCCGGTGGAAGGCGGGAAACGTCGTGATCGACGCTCCGGGATGCTTCATCTGTTTTGCCCTGACCCCTCGGCTTGGTTTCTCCGGAGAGTTGGAATTGTGCGATTTGGGGGCCCAGGGTGGGACTTCGGAATTTCACGACAGCGTCACCCATCAAACCTTACGCGAAGACGTCTCATCTTCTCCCACAGGGTGGTCCGGCCGACGTTAAGGAGCTTGGCCGCAGCGGCGATCTCGCCCCCGGTTGCGGAGAGTGCGCGCAGGATATGACGCCGCTCCGCGTCGAGGCGCGCGTCTTCAAGAGACCCAAGACGCTCCCCAATATCCGTTGCGGCACGGAACATCTCCGGAAAGAGGTCACCCGGCATCAGCCACTCTCCGAGCGCGAGACCGATGCCGCGTTCCATCCGGTTCCGAAGCTCGCGGACGTTGCCGGGCCAGGAATGGGCGAGCGCGGCTTCCTCCGCGAGCGCGCCGATCCCCTTCAACGATCCCTCGCCGTGGTCGGAGAACTCCTCGAAGAAGCGCTCCATCAACCACGGGATATCCTCCGATCGCTCCCGCAGCGCAGGCATCCGGACCGAGACGACGTTGATGCGATAGAGCAGGTCCTGACGGAAACGTCCCGACGCCACCAGTGTCTCGAGATCGCCGTTGGTCGCGGTCAAGAGCCGCCCTCGAAAGGGGATCGGCTTCTCCCCGCCGACGCGGTGGAAGGCCCGTTCCTCGATCAGTCGGAGGAGCTTGGTCTGGAGTTCGGGACGCATCTCCCCGATCTCGTCGAGGAACAAGGTTCCATCGCCGGTCCGCTCCGCATAGCCGAGATGGCGCATTGCTGCTCCCGTGAAGGCGCCCTTCTCATGCCCGAAAAGTTCGCTTTCGAGCAGGTCCGCCGGGATGGCCGCGCAGTTGACGGCCATGAAGGGCGATCCCGTCGCGGCGGATGCCGCATGGACGAACCGGGCCGCCACTTCCTTGCCGCTTCCGGTCTCGCCGGTGATCAGGAGGCTCGACGGGAGGCGGGCCACCCGCCGGAGCATGCGTTCCACTTCCTTGATGGCCGGCGAGATGCCGAGGACTCCGGTCGCTTCGTCCCTTCGGTGACGGACGAGATCGGACAGCCGCATCAGGAAATCGTCCATCTCGAACGGCTTCGTCACGTAATCCCCTGCACCCGCCCGCATGAGGCTCACCGCCTGATCGATGTCCCCGAAGGCGGTCACGAACAGGAAGGGCGGCGCATCGGGGCCCTTGACGGCCTCGCGGAACACCGCCTCGCCGCTCACGTCCGGCAGGCGGATATCGCAGACGATGGCGCCGAAGCGCGTGCCCTGGATGTCGCGGACCGCCTCCGCCCCGCTCTGCCACCATTTCACGGTCATGCCTTCGAGCGTGAGGCGCTGGACGAGGCTCTCCCCCATGATGGGATCGTCCTCGACGATGCCGACGATGCAGTTCTCAAGCGACATGGGGCAGCTCCTCGATCGGCTTCTCGATGGGAACGGCGATCCTGATGACGGTCCCACCCTGGCTCGGCTGCGACACCTCGATCCGCCCGTGCAATTCGTCCACGATCCGACGGGTCGTCCAAAGGCCAAGGCCGCCGCCGGTTCGCAAAGGCGGCGAAGAGTCCTCTCCGGTGAGAACGTCGATCCCCGTCGCCGGAATGCCGTCGCCGCGGTCGGTGACCACCAGGACCAGGACATCGCCGTGCCGCGCGGCCTCCAGCTTGACCTCGGACCCGGGCGGTGCAGCCGCGACCGCGTTCAGTAGAAGGTTCAAGAGGGCTTGCCGGATCTGGGTGCTCGGCAGCGGGATATCCTGATCGACGCTGTTCCTGATGGCGACCGTGACCGACTTGCGCCGTGCCTCCGCGACGATGAGAAGGCGCAAATCGGCGATGTCCTTGGCCGAGATCGAACGCCCGGACGTTTCCTGGCGGTGCATCGCCAGGGTGGTCCGGACGACGTCCCGGATGCCCACGAGCCCTCTCTCCAGGAGCCCGAGCGCGTTGTTGCGCACGGCGGCATACTGCCCGTGCGTCTTCAGGGTGGCCATGGCGTTGAAGAGACCGCCCAGGGGATTGTTGATCTCGTGAGCCAGGGCGGACGCGAGACGGCCGAGGCTGCCCAGGCGCTGCTCGTCGAAGAGCTTCCTCGCGAGGTCCTCTCGCTCGTGCATGGACTTCACGAGCGCGTTGTACGACCCGAACAGGTGCCTGAACTCGTCGCCGCTGCGGGCGATCGTGGCTTCGGGAACGGGCGTCGCGTACCCCTCCATTGCCGCGCCGAGGTGCCTGGAGAGGACCCTGATCGGCGCCATCATCCGCGTCACCAGGAGCCATCCGGCGGCGGCGAGGATCAATGTCAGGATGCCGTTCGTCACGATCAATGCCGTGAGCACCTCGCGCCTTTCCACGGCCAGGTGGCTGGTGTCGAACGCGGCATGGATCACCCCGACCACGCGCCCGGGATAGGCGAGGACGCGGGTTGCGTTGGCGACGTCGGCGCCCGCTTCGAAACGAAAGGGCTGCATGCCCGGACTTCCGCCGTTGGGAACCTCGACAAGGGACCCGACGGGGTGCTGCCTGGGGTTCGACGCGGCAATGACGTGCCCCTTGGCGTTGGTTACGATCGCCTCCGTCGCGCGAAGGCCCTTGCTGAGGTCCTGGGCGCGCGTGATGGCGTCGAAGACCTCCCAGGTGTCTTCGCGAAGGACCGATTCCGTGATGCCGGTGGAGAGGATATCCAGGTAGCTCTGCGCCAGATCCCGGACGTGCATTTCCTGGGTTTCGTTGAGGCGCGCCAGGACGCGCTCGGACAGCACGATGCCGACCAGCATCATCAGCACCGCGACCGCGAGCGGGACCTTGGCGGCGATCGGCCAGGTTCGCGGATCGAGGCGCATCGCCGTCATCCCGAAGCTGCGACCAGCGCCGCCTTCGCGGCGATGCCGTCAAACAGGGAAACATCTTCAGCCGCGAAGCCGTCGAGGCGAAGCATCCGGAGAGCGGCGCGCCCTTCCGGGTCCTCTCCCATCCGCAGGAGGGCATCCGTCAGGGCAGTGAGCCGGCCGGCGTCCACAGGGACGCGGGGCGCCGCGATCGGCGGGAATCCGAGCGGCTCCGAAGCGTGAAGGATGCGGGTCGACACCGTCAGGCTCGGCTCCAGCTCCGCGACCACGTCGTAGACATAGCCGTCCACGGAACCGGATGCGGCGAGCCCTGAAGCCACGGCGCGGATCACATTGCGGTGGCCATAGGTGTAGAAGGTCCGGCCGAAGAAGGTGTCGGGCCTGAGACCGTGTTCAGCCAGGGCGGCGCGGGTGACGAGGAAGCCGGAATTGGAGTCGGGGTCCGAAAAGGCGTGGATGTCACCACGCAGGTCCATCAAGCCTTCCGCCGGACGGTCCCGGTCGACGATCAGATATGACTGGTAGAGGGGCTTCCCGCGCCAAAGCGGAACCGCCACGAGCTGGAGGTCGCGGCGATGGGCGACGAACGGATAGCCGCATATCCAAGCGGCATCGAGCTGACGGGAAACGAGGAGAGCGGTGATCTCCTGGTAGGTACGTCGCGTGATGAGCGAGACCGGCACGCCCATGGTGCGCTGGAGATAGGCCTGAAGCCGTCCGAGCAGTTCCAGGTCCGACGTGAGGAACACTGGGGTTAGTCCGAAGCGCAGACCTCGTTCCGGAACGATCTCATGGGCGCGCGCGAAGCCGGAGCAGGACAGGAGCAATCCCGCCGTCGCGATCATGGCGGAACGCCGATTGAGCGCTCCCGTGCCCATCCGCATCCTTCCCACTCTTGTTCTCGATGCAGCGCGTTCAGGATTCGGAAGTCAGTGCCCGGATTGCGCTACACCTCCCGTGACGATCGCACGGAAATCGTTGGCTTCGGTGCCGCGAAGGGACGGCACCTTGGCATTATTTCAATATATCGGAACCCATCGACACATGACAGCGGACATTCCGGATCAGGTCCGGCCGGTGGCATCCGCCAGGCTGGCCGCGACGGACTTACGATGCTCCTCCGCCTGCACCCTCCGTTCGGAGTAGCGATCCACCAGGTAGTCCGACCGGTCGCGGACCAGGAGGGTGAACTTCATGAGCTCCTCCATGACGTCCACGACCCGGTCGTAATAGGGAGAAGGCTTCATCCGGCCCGCCTCGTCGAATTCCTGGTAGGCCTTCGCCACCGATGACTGGTTCGGGATCGTGACCATGCGCATCCAGCGCCCGAGTACCCGCAGGGCGTTGACGGCGTTGAAAGACTGCGACCCGCCGGACACCTGCATCACCGCGAGCGTGCGGCCCTGGGTGGGACGGATTCCGCCGATCTCAAGCGGGATCCAATCGATCTGGCTCTTGAACACACCGGTGATCGTGCCGTGCCGCTCGGGGCTGCACCACACCTGTCCCTCGGACCATTCGGACAGGGACCGCAGTTCCTGGACCTTCGGATGATCGGGCGGAACGCTGTCCGGAAGCGGCAGGCCGCGCGGGTCAAAGATCCGCGTTTCGGCGCCCATGCGGTCGAGAAGGCGGGCGGCCTCCTCGGTCAGGAGGCGACTGTAGGAGCGTTCACGCAGGGAGCCATAGAGAAGCAGGATGCGCGGCCGATGAACGGAGGCTGCCTTCGGCTCGAGCTTGGGGAGATCCGGCAGGTCCAGGTGGTGCCCTTCCAGGGCAGGAAAGTCCGGATCGAAAGGAGCGTCGTGCATAGTGGTGTCCAAGGAGTTCAAGAGGGATTGGTGCGGGCCGACAGGATCGCCGCCGTCCAGAATCCGGCGACGAGGATGAGGGCGCCTGCGATGGCAGCGAAGAGGACGGGATCGTAGGATCCGCTCCATGCCCAAAGAGCGGCCGCCCCAACGGGTGCAATCGCCCTGGAAACGGTCGCCGGAGCGGCCAGGGCGCCGTTGACGGCGCCGTAGGCCTCGCGCGTCACCATCTCCGGCACGGCAAGGCCTCGGACGATGGTCATGATGCCGTTCGCACCCCCGTACAGGGCCGCGACGCACGCCACGATGGCGAAGCTGGGCGGGGCGGCCTCCAGGACGATGAGGGCCAAAGGAAAGGCCAAGACCACGCAGCAGCCGATGAGGCGCACGGATGCCTTCGGCGCGAACATCCAAATGGCGATCCGTCCCGCCACCTGAGCCGGACCGATGATCGCCATGGCCGATACGACGGTCCCGGTATCGAAGCCTCGCTCGACGAGCAGCGGGTACAGGTGGAAGGTGAAGGCCGAAAATGTCCCGGAGTAGGCGGTGAACGCGACGGCGAGCGCCCAGAATGCCGGTTGGCGCATGACCATGCGGACGACCGACCATCCCGCCGACGGCCCGCCCTTGGCATGCGCATGCTCGGGATGATCCGCTGCCGGATCGATCACCGCGGCGTAGACACCGGCGCACAGGACGAGGTTGATCGCCGCCAGGACCATGAGCGTTCCGCGCCATCCGAACCCGTCGAGGAGGAACTGGACCAGGGGGATGAACACGGTGGAGGCGAAGCCGCCCCACAGGGTCAGGGCCGTGATGCCAGACCGTGCGCCGACCGTTCCGCTCCGCCGCGCCACCACCGCGAACGCTGGTTCGTACAAGGTGGCCGCCTGGAGGATGCCGATGCCGGCAACGCAGATATAGAAGGCGAGGAGTCCCTCGACCTGGGACCAGGCCAGGAGAAATAAGCCCGCCATCACCGAGCCCGCGGCCATCACGAGGCGGCCGTGGCCGCGGTCGATGGCGTTCCCGATCGGGTAGCTCGCGATCCCCGCCAGAACGAGGCCGAGCGTCGCGGCGCCGTACATCTGCGGCTTCGACCAGCCGAGGTCCCGCCCCATGGCCTCGGCGATCAACGGAAAGGAATAGTACAGCGATCCCCAGGAGCAGACCTGGCCGATGCCGAGGCCGGTGATGAAGAGGCTTCGACCGCTGAGGGGCTTGTAGGCTGCCGCATCCGCGTGCCCGGTCATGCGGCGGCTCCGCAGCCGCAGCCGGACTTCCCTTCGGTCTTGGCGACGGCATCGTCGACGCAGCAGGCGTCGATCTCTTTGGGGGCAGGGCCTCCGCAGCATCCGGAAGCGACGCGGTTCCGCGGAGGTGCGCTGCACACGCCGGTCTCCGGGAGGACGAGCTGCACCCGCCGTGCGGCTTCATGATCACCCGCGATCTCGGCCACGACCGAGCGAACCTGCTCGTATCCGGTGGCCATCAGGAACGTCGGCGCACGCCCGTAAGACTTCGATCCGACGATGTAGAAGTCCGGCTCGGGGTGGGCGAGCTCCACGGCTCCGTGGGGCGGGACGCTGCCGCAGGAATGCACATTGGGATCGATGAGCGGCGCCAGGACCGGAGGCGCCTCGGTGATGGGGTCGACGGCCACGCGCAGTTCCCGGAGCATGTCGAAACTCGGTCGGAAGCCGGTCGCGACGACGATCCGGTCGACTTCCAGTGTAATGGCTGCACTGTCCAAGCTCGCGGTGACGGCGATCGCACGCTCGGTCCGCTTCACGCCATGAATGGCAAGGGGCGCCAGCGTCTTCACCTGGCCGCTCGCGATTGCGCCTCCGGCCGCGAGCCCAAGCGCACCGCGTTCGGGAAGCTGGTCATCGAGCCCGCCGCCGAGGAGCTTTCCGATCCAGTCCCTCCGCAGACCCCAAAGGATTTCGGTTTCCGGCGCTTCCTTCCGGAGACGGACGAGGTCGAGGGCGACATTCGTGGCGGAATGTCCTGAACCGACGACTAGGACGCGCTTTCCCGCGTATCGTGACCGTTCGCGTCCCAGGACGTCGGGAATACCGTAAGCGATGCTGTCGCCGAGTGTCTCCTCGCCCTCGACCGGCATCCCATCCACGCCCATGGGATTGGGCTCGGCCCATGTCCCCGAAGCGTCGATCACCGCGCGTACCTCGATCGTCCCCGTATGCCCATCCTTCGCCTTCCATCTGACCTGGAAGGGCGTATCCGCGCGCCCAGCCGAACTCATCCGGTCGAGACCGAGGCGGCCGATGGCGGTGACCGTCGTGCCGAGCATGATCCGGTGGGCGATGGAGGGGTGCGCGGCAAGCGGGGCAAGGTATCTGTCGATCAGGTCGCCGGCGGTCGGGAGACCATCCGGATCGGGTGCCCTCCAGCCGATTTCCTCCAGCAGGGCGCGGGCCGCTTCATCCACGTTGTAGCGCCAGGGCGAGAACAGGCGGACGTGGGAGAAGTCCCGCATGGACGCGGCGATTTGGGTTCCACGCTCCAGGATCACCGGAACGATGCCCCGTGCGACCAGATGTGCCGCTGCGGCAAGGCCGATAGGTCCGGCACCGATGACTGCAACGGGAAGACTTTTGGTCATCACGACAACTCCTTCGATCTTTCCAGAATCACGAAAATTCTGAACACGACGATGACCTCACGCGGCAGTTTCGGACGATGGGACAATGCAGCCAACGTCAGCGCAGCATTCGTCCACGAGGTAGCCGACGAGGGCATTCATGCTGGGATAGTGTGCTCGGCAGATGAGCGTCGTCGCCTGGCGCTCTTGGGTCACGAGGCCAGTGTCGATCAGTCTGCGGAGGTGATGGGAAAGCGTGGATGCCGGGATCTCATGCTTTTCCTGAAGGGTGCCGACACTCAGGCCTGCCCCGCCCGCCCGGACGAGTGTGCGGTAGAGGCCAAGCCGGGTAGGGTTGCCTAGGGCCTCAAGCTGACGGGATGCTATTTCGATATTCATGGAAATAAACTTGCGCTTATTTGGCGAGGCGTCAAGGGGGCGCTGAGGGGGAAGTTTGGAAAGGCGCCCGCCATCTTGTTCTTAACCAGGGCGAATTGCCGGTTTTCTGACAAAATGTACGTCTGCGTCCGTTCCTCGCACCGATGTTACGGTCGGACGGGCTTCATGACATGTGTGCCGGAGTGAAAGTTATGGCGCCAGGTTTTCGATGGCGTGGCGTTGCTCTGCGTGCTTTGCGGGGTTTTCCAGCTTTAGCTTCGCGAGATTGTTAATCTTCCATCGAACCGCAGGGAGCGCAGCCGCTTGCGGCAGGCCGATCGCATCGAAGTCGGGCTCGGCATCGTGCAGCGAGAGCAGGAAACGCGTTGCCCCCTTATCAAGGCGGGCGGTGAGATCCTTCACCAGCCGTGCCCGCGCGTGCTCAAGGTCATCGAGCGTAACTGGCTCGACCGTCATCCCTTGGAATTCACGCACAAAGCTTTCGTCGAGCGTGTGAAAGGACGGCCTGATCAACTCGTGGGGCGGTCGACCCGAGCTCGCGACATAGACCAGAAAGGTGCGGAACAATTCGTCCGTCAGGCCCTCATTCTCATAGAGGAGCTTGACGTCGAAGAGATCGCGCGGATGTTGCCGATCGACTGCAGCATGAAGCTTCCCGCCGAAAAGATCGGCAAAAGACACCACCTGCATTTCGGCAAAACCAAACGCGGTCTCCACGGCCTCCTTCACGGGCAGCCGTTCGGTTGGGTGTACGGTCCCGCGCGCGACCGGCGAGATCTCGATTTTGATCTCGCTTCCACCTTGCCGGACGAGGAGGCGGGTATCGCTGTTGCCCCCGCCAGAAACCCTCTGGACGGTGGCGCTGCGGAGGCTTCGCGTCAGATCCGATCCAATGTGGCCGAGCGCAGCGTCGATTCCAGCGAGGGCCGTTGGACGATCTTCGAGAGGGAGGTAGACCAGATCGATGTCAACCGACAGCCGCGGCATGTCGCGATAGAACAGGTTGATCGCGGTCCCGCCCTTGAGCGCGAGTGTCTTCTCCCGTGCGATGAAGGGTAGGGTTCTGACCAGGAGTTCGACCTGACGCATATAGATCTCACGCGCCATCACGTGTCTCGCTGGGCAGGAGATCTTCCGGGATGGTGATCCGGTACTTCGGGTGTAGGCGGCCTCCGCGCGCCAGCTCCCGGTCGCCGCGCCCCATGTCGATGCAGGTCAGGTCGATGTGTTTGCGCCAAGCATGCGCATGCTTGTCGGCATAAACGAAAAAGAGCCGCTTCACCTTCACGCTTCGGCAATCGATCAGCAGCTTCATCAGCTGTCTGGGCCGCAAGTTAACGAGCCCCTCGAATGCCATGTCGATGGTGTGGAAGCTCTCGGTTTGGGGTATTTCATCGATCGCCTCCAGGATTGCTCGCTCCGGCGTCGATACGCGGATCGGCCATCGCCAGGGGCTCCGGGACAACGCCGCATCAGCATTCTCCGACAGGTCGAGGTCGTTGCTCTCAATCCCAATCCGATCGGTCCCAAATAGACCCTCATTTCGATGGATCACGCGTGCGTCCGTATGGAGCTTCAGGAGCCAGGAGGGGGTGTCCGAACCGTAGAGATAGAGGGTGAAGGCGCCGCCCAGCTGCAGGTAGTGGATGTGCCCGCGCAGGGTCAATGCGCTCGTTCCTCCGACATGAAAGTCGTGCCTCATGAGCCATTGGGCTGACAGCACGGCGATCTTCCATCCGATGGTCGCTTCCGCGTTTTCCTCCACCGGCAGGGGTCGACGATAGAGGCCCTGCATCACGCGTTCGAGCCAACCTTGCTTGACATAGGCGGAAACGGACTGGCGCGAAATGACGTGACGGGTCATCCAGGCCGTATCCACCAGAAAGCCGGGTGGAACGGATTGGAGTAGGCCCTTTAGCTTTGATCCCCTTTGTTGATCCATGATGGACAAATTAGCATTTGATCAAAGTCAGCGCTAGAGGACCTTTATGGATGACTCAAAATGTCATCTAAAGATTGACAAATTATCGGATATGTAAAGTTCGGAGGGGTGAGTTCAACCGCGTTGAGCCAAGACAAGGTGGCGTCCCCCGCGCGCGGGTCGGGCTCTCGGCTTCGCTGAAGCCCGCCGGCGGTCTTCACCCTGTCGGGCTTCGATCCCTGACGCGGATGTCGTTCGAAACACGGTTGCCGATCGGACACACCCTATTCCCGTCGGCATAGCCGCGCCCTGCAAATCACGCCGTCAACAGGTGGAGCGGTCCCCGACGGGGGACATGCGGCAGGCGCGAGCCACCTACAGCAAGTCCGATACCCGCTCTCCTCCATGGCTTCCTGGTCCGGCTTCGGATCTTCAACGATCAACCCGCAGGGGGTCCGCTACGCACGCGTGCGGCCGCTTCGAGGCTTTGCCTCGGCGGTGATCGCGACCGCCACCGGACGCTGATGGGCGCCATCGAGCGGGGATCGGCCCCGCTGCAGGATGGAGCCCTCACATGTCGCACGATCTTTCCCTCGCCCAATCTCACGCGCTGCACCTCGCCCGCACCTTGATGGTGCCGGTGACGCTGTTCGAGGTGGACGGGGAATTCGGTGTCCTTCCGAGCGCGGAGCTGGACGATGTCGAGGTGGCCATCATCCACGAATACGACCCCTACCAGGCGGGACCGGCTCATTGAGCCGGGTTCGTCTGTTGGAGTGGGTGCCGCTTACGCCCGGGCGCGCGCAAGGGAGGCTGCGCCGCAGCCGAGCCCCGGCATATATGCCGGATTGTCCCTCGCGCCCCTGCGCGCTCCGGTCTTCGCGGCATGGCGGATCTCGCAAGGTGGACGTTCGAAGGCAAGGCGACGGACGTCCCGCAGCCGTGCGGGAGAATAGGATGAAAAAGAGTGAAATCGACGCGTTGAGGGGCCGCGTCCTCTGCGGGGCCGTTCTGGAGCAGGCAGGCTTCGCGATCGACATCAAGGAAAGCACCCGCAACGCCGTCAAGCACCGCCGCGGCGACGAGATCATCATCGTGATCCACCGCGGGCAGGGCTGGTTCGACCCCCGGTCGGACGCCAAGGGCGACGTCTTCTCGCTTGTGGCTCATCTCGACGGAATGCCTTTCGCCGAGGCGTTGCGGCGGGTGGCGGGGCTTGTCGACTTCGTTCCGTTCGAACCCGCCTGGCCTCGGATGGAGCGCAAACGCACGCCCGATCTCGGAATACCCGAACGCTGGGCGCGGCGCCGCGCGCCGTGGCCGGGGTCCGCGACCTGGCGCTATCTCCGTCGCGAGCGCGCCATACCCGACGCTATCCTGCGCGTCGCGGTCCGGAAGGACTGCATTCGGGCGGGGCCATACGGCAGCATGTGGGCGGTGCATCGCGACGAGAAGGGAGCGGTCACCGGGTGGGAGGAACGCGGGCTTGACTGGCGCGGCTTCGCAGCCGGAGGCGCGAAAGTGCTCTTTCGCTTCGGCCCCGCCAATGCCGGCCGCGTTTGCGTCACCGAAGCAGCGATCGATGCCATGAGCCTCGCGGCCCTGGAGGGCCTGCCCGACGACAGTCTTTATCTCAGCACCGGGGGCGGGTGGGCGCCGGCGACCGAAGCGGCGATCCGCACCCTTGTGGCGCGGCCCGGGATCCATCTCGTCGCGGCCACCGACAACAATCCTCAAGGCGAGATCTATGCCGATCGTCTCACTGCGATCACGGTCGCGTCCCCCTGCCGGTTTGCTCGGCTCCGACCCACAGCGTCCGATTGGAACGAGGACCTCAGAACGCTGATGGGGCAGGAAAGGGAAGGAGGCAGGAAATCCTGACGCTCGTCCAGCGCCAGAGAGTCGCCTGCCAGCGCCATGTCGATCTCACCGGCTTGTCTTTCGTGGGGTTGCGCGTTGAATTCGTGGCGGGACACGGGGGCGTGCATGGGTGAGCGCAAGCGAAAGATCGAAGCGGTCCTCACGGGGCCGTGTCCATGCGGATCTAAAAGGGCGTCACATGCGTGCTGCCACGACGGCACGCGATGGCACAAACCGGCTGCCGCCCTCGGTCTCAAGACCCTTCCTAAAGCCTTGTCGCATGCCAAGTGCTACATGCGCGCGCTCGAAAGCTGCGAGGGCACCATTTCGGGAGAGCACATCATCTCGGCGTCCGTCATCCGCGTCCTAGCGGGCACCGGGGATTTTTCGGTCGCGGGTTTTCCCTGGCTGGAGGACGGTGAGGAGAGGATCATCGGGCCACAAAACCTCACCGCCAATGTGCTTTGCCGAAAGCATAATAGCGCCCTGCACCCGCTCGACGATGCCGCGGGATTCTTCTTCTCCGCGCTGAAGTCATCCCTGGAAACGGCGACGGGTCGGCAACACGCCCTGGTGTCGGGGCACGATCTCGAAAGATGGCTTCTGAAGACGGCTAAGGTGGCTGCCGCCTCGGGATCCTTCGCGCGGGGCCGAGAGCAGCTGTCAGGCGCGTTTGCCCACGACGATCTGATACTCGATATGCTCGATCGACATGAGACGTGGCCGGAGGGTTCTGGTCTCTACTGCACTATGAATGCTGGCGACCTGGCCTCAAATCATTTTCGCTTCCAATTTCAGCCGCTGACGAACGCACGAGACGAACTCGAGGGCATGGCGCTGAACATCCTCGGTATCAACTTCGTCCTCCTGCTCGCGCCTATGGACATGGAAAAGTATCCGTTCTTGCGTAGAGCAAAGTATCGGCCGGCCCGAATCGTGATTTCAGTTCCGGGTAAAGCAGCTCATTGGGTCACGATGAGTTGGGATGACGATAAGCGGCATGAAGAGCTGACGATGACATTCGTACGGTCCGTGCCCCGCCGAAGCGGCACGGCGGATTGATGATGGGGGAAAGGGAAAAGAGGGAAGCAAGGAGCCCGCTCGCAGACCGGCCAGACCGGCACCGCTGAAGCTCAACCGCGCCGCCAGCGATCCCGTCCCGTCGTCCTTCGCGGGGCGATTGCCCCGCTTGGCCGGCCGGAAAGGGATGCTCCGCCGCAGTTGTGCCGGCCCGTCCGCTCCGCGGGCCGGAGGGGGTCTTCGAGAAGAAGACGAGAAGGACCGGCAGGGCGCCGCGTCCGGAGCCTCTAAAGGAGCTTCCCATGCACCTCATGAAAGTTGATCCGCGCGCGTTGAAGGAGAACCCCGACCGCACGCGGCAGACGAAATCCACGCCGCAGGCGGACGCGCTGCTGCTCGCGACTATCAAGGCGGTCGGCATCGTCCAGCCCCCGATCATCGCCCCTGATGCCGGCGGTGGGAACGGCTACGTCATCAGTGCCGGGCACCGGAGGGTGAAGTTGGCAATCGCAGCGGGCCTTGAGGAGATTGACGTCCTCGTTGCGGATGCGACCGAGGATGGAGGTGCCATGCGCTCGATGGTCGAGAACATCGCACGCGAGCCGCTCAATCCGGTGGACCAATGGCGCGCCATCGAGCGACTGGTTGCGCTCCGCTGGACCGAGGACGCGATCGCCGTCGCCCTCGCGTTGCCGGTCCGCCAGATCAAGAAGCTGCGCCTCCTTGCTCATATTCTCCCCGCGATGCTTGACCATATGGCCAAGGGCGACGCACCCGACGAGCGGCAGCTGCGTATCATCGCTGCGGCATCTTTGGACGAGCAGCGCGAGGTTTGGAAAAAGCACAAGCCATCGAAGGCCGACCCGCAAGTCTCCTGGTCGAACGTCGCGAACGGGCTCGAGAAGAAGAAGATGTATGCGCGCAATGCCAGCTTCGATGATGAACTCGCCAAAGCGTACGGCATCGCCTGGGTGGAGGATCTGTTCGCGCCCGCTGACGAGGACAGCCGCTACACCACTGATGTCGAAGCGTTCCTCGGCGCTCAGCAAGAGTGGATGACCGCCAACCTACCCAAGCGCGGCATCATCGCGGAGACCAACACATGGGGACAGGCACAGCTTCCACCGAAGGCCGAGCGGGTGCATGGCAAGCCAGGCAAGGGCGACCGGACTGCGATGTACCTTGATCGTGATGGCAAGGTGGAGACCATTCATTTCCGAATGCCAGAGCCCAAGAAGACCAAGGCTGGCTCCCAGGATCCGGACGACGCCCCAGCTTTGCCGGCCTCGCGCCCGGACCTCACGCGAAAGGGCGTCGAGATGATCGGGGATCTGCGGACCGACGCCCTGCATGAGGCCCTCGCGCGTGCGCCGATCGAGGACGACATGCTGATGGCGTTGCTCGTGCTCGCGCTTGCTGGGCGCAATGTTTCAATCCAGTCTGGGGCCTCCTCCGACGTGTACGGATATGCGCGCATGGAGCGGCACGCCATCCGACTTTTCGATGAGGGCGGCGACCTCGCCTTCGACATGGACACCCTTCGCGCCGCCGCGCGCGCAGCACTCATCGATGTCCTGTCGGCGCGTGAAAATCGATCCGACAGCGGCATCGTAGCCCGCATGGCTGGCAGTGCCATCGGTGCGGACACTTTCCTGCCGAACATGGGCACAGAAGACTTCCTGTCCTGTCTTTCGCGTCCCGCGCTCGAACGCGCCTGCGCAGACACGCCCGTGCTGCCGCGACAGAGGGTGAAGGATACCCGCGCCGCTCTGGTGGGGCACTTCAAGGACGGGCATTTCGTCCACCCGGCCGCGCTCTTTTCCCCCGACCCGGCGAAGCTCGCCACGTGGCTCGCCAGGATAGGCGAAGCGGAGGCCGACGATGAGGAGAGTGCCTCGGTGTCCGAGCGAGACCCGGCCGAGGCTGTGGAAGGAGCCGCTGTGGTCGATGAGGCCTATCGGATCGCGGCGGAATAGCGCCGGTGTCTTCTTTCCAATCGACATGGCGCCGGCTCTGGCCGGCGCCATATTCGGGCACCTTTACGCCTGATCTGCGGGGAGTGGGAGGGGATGGCTTTGGCCAAGCGTTCCCTCTATGTCACTTTCGGCTGTTGTGTAGGGCCCTCGTCGTTCTCCCCTTGGGTTTGCGCGGTCTTAAACCGGCGGGCGTCCCTTCAAGGCCGCTGCGCGCCGCGGTGCGGCCGAGGACGCCGGTCTCGGCAAAGCAGGGATCGCGCCCGGCGCGGGGCGGCAGCCCCGCGGGTGCGCAACTCAGCTTCGCTCACCTCGGTGTCCACGGACCATGAAGCGCCGCTTGTCCGCCGGTTTCTCGGGGCCGCACCCGAAGGAAGGACGGCAGGGACCGGGCCGAGCCTTCGGGACATCTAACGAAGGAATGTTCCATGGCCAAAGTCACCCCCTCCCGCGCCTCCGCCCGTGTCGTCCCGCTGCGCAAGGGTACAACCCTTGAAATGGTCCGCCTCGCCTGCCCGGATGATGCACAGGTCCACCGGATTTCCGAGAGCTTCGGTCTCTCGCTGATCGACAGCGACGGAATCCGCACGGCCCACAAGGACTTCATCGTGGAGACGGCGCAGAGCCTGCGCGACGGGCTCGCGGAGCGCGCGATGCAGATCCATCTCCAGCGGATCGTGGGTGCCTATGTCAGCTCCGCCTTCGGAGCGGGGCAGTTCTACAGCCGCGCTGTGACCGAAGCTCGCGACGCGACCGCCAAGGCCGCCAACGACAGCCGGGATGAAGATCGTGACGGCCCGGTCGGGTTCGACAGCGCCGCTCAGCGCAGGCGCGAGTTCGCAGCCGACATGGCCCTTCAGGCCCACGCGCTTTGCATGGCTGCCGAGGGCGCAGCCGCGGCCTACGAAGAGGTTGTCGGCGAGAGCTGGAAACCCTTCGAGCGTCTGGCCGAGACGTCCGGTCCAACCGTGGATCGCCGGGCGGCCGAAGTGCAGATGGCGGCGCTCGGCTGATAGGCCTTGGGCGGGGCTTCGGCCTCGCCCTCCCCGGTTCGACCCGCAAAGCGGCTGGCCGCCAGCGGCCGGCCCATCGCGCCTCCCTCATTTCCGAAAGTAGATCCCAGGCAGAGAGTGCAAGCGACCAGTAGCAGTCATCTCGGCCCGCCTCGGGTCGGGTCCTGCCGTGGCCGGTGGACGGCGCAACGGCTTCGCCGTCCTCCACTGCGTTCCGGCCCGGAGGGTGCTCCGCCCTCTGAAGGCCCCGGCCCTCGACCCCGTGACGGGCCGCGATGGACGCGGCTCCGCAAGCGGAGGTTCAGGACAATGAGCAGGAAAGACGAGGGACTGTGTGCCGATCTCTATACGCGCATCACCGAGCGGATCGTCGCCGAGCTGGAGAAGGGCGTCCGTCCTTGGGTGCAGCCTTGGAGCGCGACAAATGCCACAGGCCGGATCACCCGGCCCCTGCGCCACAACGGTGAGCCCTATACCGGCATGAACGTCCTATTGCTGTGGTCGGAAGGAATAGTGCGTGGCTTCGTGTCCCCCATCTGGATGACTTTCAAGCAGGCAAACGAACTCGGAGCCCATGTCCGCAAGGGCGAGTCTGCGGCAACGGTCATTTATGCAAGCCGGTTCACCAAGACGGAGACCGATGGACGAGGCGATGAGGTCGAACGGGAGGTCCCGTTCCTCAAGGCGTACAGCGTCTTCAACGTCGCGCAGATCGAGGGATTGCCCGAACACTATCACCATCGGCCCATGCCGGTTCTCGATCCGGTCGCACGGATCGCAGCGGCCGACCGCTTCTTCGCCAACACGCGCGCCGTCATCCGCCACGGCGGGGGGCAGGCATTCTATTCCCCCTCGACCGATCACATCCAGATGCCCGCTTTCGAGACGTTCCGCGATGCGGCATCGTATGTCGCCGTGCTCGGCCATGAAACGGTCCATTGGACGGCCCCTACGGAGCGCGTCGGCAGGGATCTCAGCCGCTATTCCAAGGATCGAAGCGAGCGCGCTCGCGAGGAACTGGTCGCGGAAATCGGCTCCGCCCTGCTTTGCGCGGATCTCGGTATCGCGCCGGAGCTGGAGCCACGGCCCGATCATGCCGCCTACATCGGCAGCTGGCTCACCGTGCTTGCTAATGACAAGCGGGCGATCTTCTCCGCGGCCGCCCATGCGCAGCGCGCCGTTTCCTTCCTTCACGGTCTCCAGCCGCAGTCAGGGGCGGGCCGAGATGCCGCCTGATGCCTGCTCTGCGATGGAGAGCATGAGCCCTTCCTCAAGGATACACAGCACAGACGATGTGATGCTGGCAATCGTCATTCATTTGCATTACATTGTGGGAAGAGAAGGAGATCGACATGGCAGCCAATGCACTTGTCCAGACCCGCATTGATGCTGACGTACGGGACCGTGCATCCGCGGTCCTTGAGAGCATGGGGCTCACCGTGTCCGATGCCGTCCGCATCCTGCTGACGCGGACGGCCAATGAGGGCACCCTTCCGCTCGAGCTGATCACTAACAGCGAGGCACATGATGCCTGGTTCCGGGCGAAGGTGCTGCAGGCGCTCGAGGATGCCCGGCCGGATACTCCTGACGAAGAGGCGAATGTGCATTTTGCGGCCCGGCGGGACGCCGCGCTGCGCAAGGCCGGCTCTGCCGGCTCATGAGGCTCGTCTGGTCCGCCTTCGCGCTGTCCGACCGTGACGCCATCTTCACTTACGTCGAAGCCGAGAGTCCGCATGCCGCCATTTCGATCGACGAGCGCATTGCCGCGGCCGCCCGCCGGCTCATCGAGTTTCCCGAAAGCGGCAGGCCGGGCCGTGTTCCTGGAACGCGCGAACTGGTCATTCCCGGCACGTTCTATGTCGCCGCCTACACGGTGACGAAGACCAACGTGCGGATCCTGCGCGTCCTTCACGGTGCGCAGATCTGGCCAGACGAGTTCACAGACACTTGACCTGCCGGGGATTTCCCAGCCTCGCCGCTGGACCAGAGCCAAACCCCGGCGCTGTACCAGGCCCGCTTTCTCTCAACGACCATCCATCATACCGGCAGTCGCGCCGCCTCAAGGACGTGCGGTACTCCCAATTTTTCCGCCGCTGCGCGACGACAAAATCGGCTCCCCCACGCGCCGGCTCCGCCGGTCGCTTCGCGATCCCTGACTCGCCCCTCCAACGCCCGGTGGCTCGCCTTCGTCATCAAGACGAAGGAGGCTTCCATGAAGACCGTCATCGACATCCACGCTGAAATCGCCGAGCTGCGCGCGGAGCTTGCGCACTGCATGCTTACCGTCAAGGAGCGCAAGGAGACACTCCGGCAGCTCAACGACATGCTCGTCGAAGCGGAACGCCGGCGAACGGAGGCAGAGGGGGCATAAGCCCCCCTTTTTTGTCGGCGCTGGCTGGACAAAGGACCGTTGGATCGCACGCACTGCCGGTTGAGTTGAAGATCGACCTCTCCGTGGTGGGAATTCTTATCCCTCACGCCCCTTGAAGACGGGCCAGATCTTCCCTCGCCGCCTGCGCTGCGCGCTGGTTGATCGCCTCCTTTCGTAGCGACGGCTGAGCCATCAGCCCCATCGCCATGGAGCAAGAGACCGATCGGCGGCCAAGGTCTGGCCAGCTCGATAAGGCACGCGCAATCTTCCCGCCGTTCGTTGAAGCCGGCTGCTCCCCATCGGCGTGAGGGCTCCACCGGCAGGACCGTCAAGGCGATGCTCGCGCCGAATCCAGCTGCTTATGGTGGCTGTGGGTGGACGCACGCAGCAGCTTCCATTGTGCGCGGAACGAGGCCATCTGAAATCGCCTATCTCATTCCGGATGACGCTTCTGGGTGCTCCCACCAGCGATCTCGATCGGGGCTGGTCTGACCGAAGGACCATCACGCTGGCGCGTGCTCTCGATCTATTTCCCGCAACGTCCGTCGCTGGCTTTTTTCCGCCGCCGCCCACCCCTACGGGGTCCCGAGCGGCTTTGCATCGCGAAGCAAAAAAGCCCTCGCCGGCCGCCTTCCACTGCGTTCCAGCCCTGAAGGGTGCGGGCCGATCGCCTCCGGTCTCTCGACCGCTATCGAGGCCGCGATGGGCGCGACCGAGAAACATCTAAGGACTGCGACACATGGCTATCATCGGCACCTTCACCACCATCGACAACGGCTTCACCGGCACCATCCGTACCCTCACGCTCAACATCAAGGTCAAGCTGGTCCGCGTCGACAATCCCTCTGACAAGGGTCCTCACTTCCGCGTTCTCGCGGGCGCGAATGTCGAGCTGGGCGCGGCCTGGAAGAAGACGGCGCGGGAGACGGATCGCGATTACCTCTCGGTGAAGCTGGATGACCCGAGCTTCCCCGCTCCGATCTACGCCACCCTGGTCAAGGTGGAGGGCGAGGAAGGTTTCCAGCTGATCTGGTCCCGGCCGAGTCGGGACTGAGGCCCCCGCCCGAAGGGCCCTCGCCTCAAGGCGAGGGCCCTCACTTCCGCTCTGACGGATCCGAATATCCTCGGCGCCGCTTCGTCCGCTCCAGCCGACCGAACGCGCCATCGGCCTCCTCCGGCGTGTCGAACGTTTCCATCAGCGACTGGCCGCCAGTACCGATCCTGCCCCAGTTCCGGATCATCGACGCGCCGCCGAACAGCGTCGGCTGAATCGAGATCACGTAGAACCGGCGCATGTTCAATGCGGGATCGATGCGGCGAAGATGAACTGGGCGTGGGTCCGTCCGTGACATGCTCCAGAGAGTCGCTCTCGCCGGAAACGACGTCCAACGCATTTCGTGAATCGATCGGGCAGGTCCGATTCAACGCTTTGATGTATCCCCTCCCTTAGGGCTTCGGCACGCTGCGTGCGGCCCTACGATCTTTCCTCCGGATGAGATCTATTCGTCCCCGAGCAGGCGCGCATGTCATCGCGCCGGAACCATATGGCGCGACCGCACCGCAGGGGCGCGTTCCCGGCCGTGAAGACGATCTGCTCGTCTCCGCGCATGCGGAGGATTTCATGGGGCAGGATGAGCGGCCGGCGCGTGAGCTGCTTCGAGCGGGTGCGTGACGTTCCCGATGTCTGGGACGCGCGGCTGACCTGATCGACCTCGACCGTGGTGTCGCCGCAGCGCTTCGAGATGTAGTCCGCGGTCTCAGGATCATTGACCGCGGCGAACGAGATCCACGAGGCACTCTCGAACCATTTCGAGCTGGCATCACGTCCGCCATAGGCCTCCCGCATCTGCCCGATCGACTGGTAGAGGAGCAGCAGGCTGACGCCATATTTGCGGCCGGCGTCACGCGCGGTTTCGAGGATGCGGAGATATCCGAGCCGGGCGACCTCATCGAGAAGGAAAAGCGTGCGGTTTTCGACCTGACCATTGCGGTTGTAGATCGCGTTGAGCAGCGCCCCGATGATAACCCTGGCGAGCCCCGCATGGTTCTCGAGCGTCTTGAGATCGAGGCCGATGAAGACATCGGTTCGCCCCTCGCCCAGCTCCGCCGTCGTGAAGCTCCGCCCGGACACGATCGCAGCATAGTTCACATAGGAGAGCCAGTGCGTCTCTTTCACGGCATTGGCGTAGACACCCGAGAAGGTCTCCGGCGTCATGGCGATAAACGGGGCGACGTTCTCTCTCACGAAGATGGACTCGGAGTTGTCGTAAATCGCCTGAAGCCGCTGGCGCAGCTTCGGCTCCGGCTCCGCGAGATTGGCCCGCATCTGTCGCAGCGTCTGGCTTTCCTTTTCCGTATGACCGGACAGGCACACGTCGGCGATGAGCGCCGTGATCAGCTGCAGCGCTGAGGCCCGGAAGAAGTCGTCGCGCGCGGATCCATTTCGCGCACTGTCACTGACGATCCAGGAAGCCACGGCGGCAATGTCTTCTTCCTTCGTGCCGCCATGCTGGCCGATCCAATCCAGCACGTTGAAGCCCGTTTCCGGGGATCGGGGATCAAGCACAAAGGTGGCGCGGCCGGCCGCGCGACGATGCTCCTTGGTGATTGGCGCCACTTCGTTGGAGGGATCGAGGACCACAAGCCCGCCGCCCCATTTGAGCGCGGTTGGAATGGTGATGGAGGTCGTCTTGAATCCACCGGAACCGGCGAAGATGATCCCGTGCGAGGACCCGAAGGATGCGTCGAAACAGAGCAACGGCGCGCGACCGCCGGTTCCCCAAGTCTCCTCATCATCGGGGCGGAAGGCTCGATCAGACGACGGGTCGCGATCGACGCGGTATCGCTCGCCGATCACGATGCCACCCGTGTCCGGGAAAAGTCGGCCGGCCTCACTCATCGCCATCCAGTCCGCATCGCCGTGCACCGCGCGGCGGCCGCGGATCCGCCGCGGCTCCGGCGATGCGAAGGCAGCGTTCCCGTGCAGCGCGACGCGCAGCCCAAAGAACCCGGACATGAGCACGGCCGCGACGCCGACCGCCACCGACGGATCGATGAGGCCCGCGAGGCCCTGGTGGTCAGTGATGCGATCCGCGGTAGCCTGCAGGCGGGCGAACACCCGAAGGGCGGCGATGCTCGTGGTCGCGACGGCTCCGCAGAAAGCGCCCCATCCCACCGCTCGAATGGCTATCGCACCATGCGCGGCGAACAGGAAGATGACGCCGAGCGCCGCCGCTAGCGCGTAAGGGAGGCCGCGCCCGATCGCAGCGAGCGTAACCTTCGCCTGCGGGGTTGCGCCGAGACCAGAAAGCCAGGTCTCCCCTCCCGAGGTCGCCATAGCGATGCCGACCATCAGTGTCGCAGGCGCGAGCGCGAGCAGGATCCTATTCGGCTTCATCCGAGAACGCCTTTGCGCCGAGCTGCATCAGCCTCGCCCGCTCGGCATCGCTTGCTCTAAGGCGCTCCGCTCCATCGATGAGCAAGCCAAGCAGCAGCGCCCGTTTCTCATAGCGAAGCCCCGCTTTGACGATGAGGCCGCCCAGTTCGATCTTCTCTCGCGTATCCTTCTTCCGGGCGTCCGCGCTTTGCGATCTCTGCATGCGCTCAAGCCGCTCCGTTTGCCCCCTGAGAAGTGCCAGCCGCGTCCGCCTTCGAGGCCGTTTTCGGCCGCTTGCGAAAGCCGGCGGCCACCTCGGTGAACGCCGTGAGGAGGTCCTCCTCGTCGATCTCGACCTCGCCCAATCCGGCCTTCAGGGCGATACGGCCGATCCGCTCCGCTTCGCGCGTCTCGGCGAGCTTCAGCTGCTCCTGGAGACGGGCGATCTCCTCCCTGATTTTTCCGGACGCCTTCTTCACCATTTCCGAGAGCCTTTCGTGTGGGAGCATCAGCGATGCCCCACACCATTGCCCGGGCGCGCGCCTGTGCGCGACCCGGCAGAAATGCCGGGTCGGCGAAGCCGACGCTTTGGCGGATGATCCCGGCCGTTCCGAAGGAGCGGTTCCAAGGGCGCAGTTATACGTCGCGATCGCGACGTCCTGCTTCCGGCCTCTGGCCGTGGTGCCGTTCCGGGGGAGTGCCATCCACCTCCATCTGCTGGGACGCTCCCAGGCGTGGCCATCACCCATTTCACGGTCCAGATCATCAGCCGCGGCGCGGGGCGCAGTGCGGTGCTGTCAGCCGCTTACCGCCATTGCGCGCGGATGGAGCACGAGGCCGAGGGTCGGACCGTCGATTATGGGAATAAGCGCGGGCTCGCCCACGAGGAGTTTGTTCTTCCACCCGACGCGCCCGCCTGGGTCAGGGCGCTGATCGCCGACCGGTCCGTATCAGGCGCCGCGGAGGCCTTCTGGAACAAGGTCGAGGCCTTCGAGAAGCGACCGGATGCGCAGTTCGCGCGTGAGGCGATCATCGCGCTACCGGTGGAGCTCAGCATCGAGCAGAACATTGCCCTGATGCG
This sequence comes from Aquabacter spiritensis, assembly GCF_004346185.1. Taxonomy (GTDB): domain Bacteria; phylum Pseudomonadota; class Alphaproteobacteria; order Rhizobiales; family Xanthobacteraceae; genus Aquabacter; species Aquabacter spiritensis. Next base: position 55,233 of record NZ_SMAI01000016.1, read on the forward strand.
GGACTTCGTGAAGGAGCACATCCTCTCGCGCGGTCAGGTCGCGGACTGGGTCTTCCACGATGAGCCGGGCAATCCGCATGCCCATCTGATGACGACCTTGCGCCCGTTGACCGAATCCGGGTTCGGCCCGAAGAAGGTCCCGGTGCTCGGCGACAACGGAGCGCCGCAGCGGACTGAGGCCGGCAAGATCCGCTACCGGCTCTGGGCCGGAGAGAAGGCCGAATTCCTTGCGCAACGTGCGAGCTGGATCGACCTTCAGAACCGCCACCTCGTGCTCGCGGGCCTCGACGTCCGTGTGGACGGGCGATCCTACGCCGAGCGTGGGATCGACACTGTCCCGACCACGCATATCGGCGTGGCCGCCAAGGCGATCGAGCGAAGGGCAGCGCGAGACGGCTCGGCGCCGAAGCTCGATCGACTGGATATCTTCGAGGCGAAGCGGGCGGAAAATGCCCGGCGGATTGAGCGTCGCCCTGAAATCGTCCTGGACATTGTCAGTCGGGAGAAGAGCGTCTTCGACGAGCGGGACATCGCAAAGGTGCTGCACCGCTATGTGAATGATGCCGGGATCTTTCAGGGGCTGATGGCGCGCGTGCTCCAGAGCCCGGATGTGGTGCGCCTGGAGCCGGAGGGCATCGCGTTTCCGACCGGCGCGCGGGCGCCGGCCAGGCTCTCCACCCGCGAGCTGATCCGCCTCGAGGCGGACATGGCCCGCAGGGCTGCGCACTTGTCGCGGGCGAATGGCTTCGCCATTCCGGAGGCGGCATCTAAGGCGACGCTGGCGCGCCACGCGGCCCTGTCCGGAGAGCAGCGCGCGGCGATCGAACGTCTCACATCGCCGGCGCGCATTGCGGCGGTGGTCGGCCGGGCGGGCGCCGGAAAGACCACGATGATGGGGGCTGCCCGCGAGGTCTGGGAAGCGGCCGGCTATCGGGTTGTCGGCGCGGCGCTCGCGGGCAAAGCCGCCGAGGGCCTCGAGAAGGAAGCTGGCATCTCCTCTCTGACGCTCGCGTCATGGGAGCTGCGCTGGCAGAAGGACCGAGACCTTCTCGACGACCGGACGGTCATCGTCATCGACGAGGCGGGCATGGTCGCCTCCCGGCAGATGGCGATGTTCGTGGAAGCCGCGTCCCGGGCAGGCGCAAAGCTCGTCCTGATCGGCGACCCCGATCAGCTCCAGCCCATCGAGGCGGGAGCCGCCTTCCGCGCCATCGCCGAGCGCATAGGATATGCCGAACTCGAGACCATCCGTCGCCAGCGCGAGCAATGGATGCGCGAGGCGTCGTTCGACTTCGCGCGCGGCCGGGTCGCTGAGGCGCTCGCCACCTACGAGGCCCACGGCCGGGTCATCGCGTCCGAGCTGAAGGCGCAGGCGATCGACAACCTGATCAGCGACTGGAACCGGGAGTACGATCCTCAGACCTCCTCCCTGATCCTCGCGCACCTCCGACGGGATGTGCGCATGCTGAACGAGCTGGCGCGCGCCAAGCTCGTCGAGCGTGGGATCCTCGGGGAAGATCATGCCTTCCTGACGGAGGACGGTGTCCGCCGCTTCGCTGCCGGCGACCAGGTGGTCTTCCTGAAGAATGATGCCGGCCTCGGCGTCAAGAATGGGATGATCGGCAAGGTCGCCGAAGTCGCGCCGCGTCGCATTGTCGTCGAGCTCGGCGAGGGTGAGCAGCGACGCCGTATCAACGTCGAGCAGCGCTTCTACCGCAATGTCGATCACGGCTATGCCACGACCATCCACAAATCCCAGGGTGCGACGGTCGATCGTGTGAAGGTGCTTGCCACGCTGTCGCTCGACCGGCACCTCTCCTATGTCGTGATGACCCGCCATCGCCTGGATGTTGCGCTCTATTACGGGCGGCGCTCGTTCGCGATGAATGGGGGCCTTGCCGCGGTGCTGTCTAGGGCGAACGCGAAGGAGACGACGCTCGACTATGCCGGCGGTCGCTTCTATCGCGACGCGCTGCGCTTCGCCTCACACCGCGGGCTGCACATCGTCAAAGTCGCGCGCGCGCTCGTTCAGGACCAGGCGCGCTGGACGCTCCGGCAGAAAGACAGGCTGGCCGATCTCGTGTCCCGCTTGCGCGCCCTCGGCGAGAAGATCGGGCTCGTCGGGATCCATCAGAAGTCCGCAACCGCACTGTCCAAGGAGGCGCTGCCCATGGTCGAAGGGGTCGCCGCGTTCCCGAAATCCATCGTCCACACGATCGAGGACAAGGTCCTTGCCGATCCTGCCGTCAAGAAGCAATGGGAGGAGATCCTCAGTCGCTTCAAGCTCGTCTATGCGCAGCCGGAGGCCGCGTTCAAAGCGCTCGCCCTGGACACCATGCTGAAGGATCCTGTGGCGGCGTCAGCGACGCTTGAGAGGCTGGCGCGACAGCCCGAATCCTTCGGTATCCTGCGCGGCAATGTCGGGTTGCTCGCCGGCAGGGCTTCGAAGGAAGATCGGCGGCGTGCCGAGCTGAACGTGCCGGCTCTGAAGGACGACATCGAACGTTACCTGCGCGTGCGCGCGGAGGCGGAGCACAAGCATGAGGCCGAGGAGCGGTCGGTCCGCCAGCGCGCATCCATCGATGTGCCGGCGCTCTCTCCGGCGGCCCACCGCGTGCTTGAGCGCGTGCGCGATGCCATCGACAGAAACGACCTTCCGAGCGCTCTCGGCTTCGCGCTCTCGGACAAGATGGTCAAAGCCGAGATCGATGCCTTCAACAAGGCGGTCGCTGAGCGCTTTGGCGATCGCGCTTTCCTCCCGAATGCCTCGAAAGCAGCAGTCGGCGCCTCATTCGAGCGGCTCGCGGCCGGCATGAACGCGCCCCAGCGCGAGCAACTGGCCACCGCATGGCCGACGATGCGCACAGCCCAGCAGCTCGCCGCACAAGAACGTACCGCCCAGGCGCTTCGTCAGTCCGAGGCTCAGCGCCTGAAGCAGGGGCAGAGGCAGACGCTCCAATGAAAGCCACACGACGCCGGGCGATCATTGTCGGCGCGGTTGGTGCCGCAGTGGCTGGCGGATTTCTGGGCGCCGGGCTGGCCGGCTATCGCATCAATGTGACGCCGAGTTATCCGGTCGGCCTCTGGCGCGTCTCGCCGCTATCTCGGCCGGCTGAGGTCGGCGATCTGGTGCTGATCTGCCCGCCGGCCTCGGAGATTTTTGAACGAGCTAAAGAGCGGGGTTACCTCCTGGGCGGTCCATGCCCAGGCTGGATCGCACCGCTGATCAAAAAGATCGTGGCGGTCGCTGGCCAGCAAATCGATGTTGGCGCCGCGATCCGGATCGACGGTCGCCTCCTTCCTCATTCCGACCTCCGCGCTGCTGACGCGGGGGGCAGGCCGCTCATCGCCTATTCCGGCGGGGTCGTGCCGGCAGGCTTTCTCTTCCTCCACTCCGAATTTGAAGGTTCCTATGACTCCAGATATTTCGGGCCCGTGCCCGCCGCCGGCGTCATTGGGCTGGCGCAGCCGGTCCTCACCTTTGGCGGGTGAAACCCTCTTCAGCGCGGGTCTCGTCGCCGCCGGCGCAGTGATCGGCCTGGTCGCCTGGCAGGGCGATCCTCGGTTGCTGCCGGCAGCGATGCTGTTCCCGGCCATTTGGTCTTTGGCTCCATACCGCGCCGTGGCGAGCTTGGCGTCCGCGGCTTACTTTCTCGCGGCATCGCGGGGGCTGCCGCAGGGCGTGGCCACGTTCTTCGCGAGCGACCTTTTGACCGGCATCGCGCTCTGGGGCATCGCCTCCATTGGCTTTGTTCTCGTCCATGCGACCCTCTGGACGCAACGGGCGGGCTGGAGCGGACCGGCGCGATATGCCATCGCCGCGATCCTGATGGCCTTGCCACCGTTCGGCATCGTTGGCTGGGCCCATCCGATCACTGCCGCCGGCGTCATCTTCCCTGCGATGGGATGGATTGGTTTGCTGGCCGCCTTCATGCTGCTCGTCGGTCTGGCATCGGGGAGACGGTGGCTTCCGGTCGCGCTTCTGCTGGGCCTGTGGGGCATCGCCATTGTCCATTGGCAGCCGCCTCCAACTCCCACTGGATGGGTGGGCGTCGACACGCAACTCCGCGACATCATTGGCCCAGGGACAGCCTACGCGTTCCAGACCGCGACGATCGCGAATGTGAAGGCCGCGGTAGCAGCCGGCGCCGAGGTGGTGGTTCTCCCGGAAAGCGCTGCTGGCCAATGGACCGCGACCGTTGAACGGCTCTGGGTCGAAAGGTTCCGGGGTCAGCCGGCAGTGATCGCTCTCGGCGCAATCCTGATCACGCGTGAGGGTTACGACAACGTCCTGATGGAGGTCTCGGCGGCAGGCGCACGCGTGCTTTATCGCGAGCGGATGCCAGTCCCGGTCTCAATGTGGCGCCCGTGGTCAGACGGGTCGGGGTCCGGTAGTGGAGCACGGGCGGACTTCTTCGCCAATCCCGTTGTGACGCTCGCCGGCCGGCGCATTGCCCCCTTGATTTGCTACGAGCAGCTCATTGTCTGGCCGGTGCTGCAATCGATGCTGCACACGCCCGATGTGATCGTTAGCGCAGGGAATGGCTGGTGGGCGGCCGGCACAAACATCATCGCAATCCAGCACGCCAACGCAGAAGCCTGGGCGAGGTTGTTCGGCCTCCCACTTGTGCTCGCCTTCAACACCTGAGGTCGCCATGTTCGATGCCGCTATGATCAAGCAGTGCGCCGACCCGGCGCTCAAGCCCGCGATTGTCGAAAAATTCGTCTCCGCTGTCGGTTCCGATAACCCGCTTGCGATCTCCATCACCTCCGGAAAGCGAGTGATCCTCGTGCCACCGTCGGCGACACCAGAGGATGCGGTATCGCTTATCCGGAGCTATCTGGGCCACGCTGTCGTACGCGTCGGCATCACTCAATTGCCAGCCGGTGTTGGTACGGCTGACCCGAGCGAAATCACGGAGGTCGTCGACCCCTGCACCAACATCAAGCTCGGCACGCAGCTGTTCGGCAAAATCTATCGCATCGTTGTGAAATGGTATGGTGCACCACGTGACGAGGCGCTTACAGACGCGATCTCGGCATGGAAAACCGGCTATTTTGACGGTGAGTATGTCTTTTCGCAGCCGGATCCAGGTCCTCCGAAGGCTAATGGCGGAGCTGATAGTATCAACGGGGATCAAACATATGAAGGAGTCAGTCGAGAAGGGGCAAAATCGCAGCCTGTTCAGCAGCCGGATCTGGAGACCAAGGCCAATAATCCCAACACGGCCGATATTAGGGTAGACCTAAGCGCACTGTCAGGCCGAAAATAGAAATAAATCAGAGAGATTATTTTCATCGCCACGAAGCCGGTGCCACAAATTCCCACGTCCCCTTGGTCCCCTCACGGTGATGCTGGCGACTTGGATGGGAACCGGCTGTGACAAACGTCTGCAACCATGGGGTTGTATAATCATCCTCGCGATTGCCGGGTTGGACCGATCCGAGGAAAGACAATGTCCGTATACCAAGAGACCAGAACTTTCATTGGGTTTGACGGAATTCCGCGATTCTGGCGGGCTCAGATAATCGGTTGGGGTTTATTCGCTATAGTAGATTTCTCTGATAGACAGCTCATATACGAAAATGTACTCGTCTCAATTGTACTATCAGTCATTGCATTTCCGGCATTTTTAATATTATCCGCGGGAATGCGGCGGATATATTTAGATCGCATGGCGAAGGTTCAGTCCATCGCAAAAAGCATTGGAATGATTGTGATTCTCTCGCTAACAGGCGGAATCATTATTTCTGGATTGATCGCATCAATACGATTGACGATGGGCTGGAGTATTCCATTTTGGAGCACGTATGAACAATTATTGATACCATTCATTCACTACACATTTGTATTGGCGAGCTGGAGCATTTTATACTTTTGTGTTCATGCGGAAATGGCAAAGCAATCCGAGCAGCGACGTGCCATTGCAGCAGAAGCGGACGCACTGCGTGCGGAAATCCGCCAACTGCGCCTTCAGCTTGAGCCACATTTTTTGTTTAACGCACTCAACGGCATCATTGAGGAAGTAAGAAGCGGTTCCGGTGCTGCACTCCCAATGATGAAGGATCTCGCTGCGTACCTGAGGCACTCACTTGCCGGAATTCGAAATCCAGTGGTTCAGGCAGAGGATGAAGCAATAGGTCTGATTGCTTATTTGGCTATCCAGAAAGATCGCTTCGGAGAGCGACTAAATTCATCAGTCCTGGTCGACCCAGCTGCCGCTGATCGGCCGATTGCACACTTCCTTCTTCAGCCCCTGGTGGAAAACGCCGTGAACCACGGTGATCGGAGCTCCCTGCTGGAGATTAGCGTTCGCATCACATTCCAAGACACGGCGCTGATAGCCGAAGTTGAGAATACGGGGAGGCTGGAGTCCAATGCGCCGGCGCCTCCTCATGCCGGAATAGGGCTCGCGAATGTCCGTCGACGGCTGGAGGTGCATTATCCTGGTCGGCATCATTTTGCGCTCCGCCAAATCAATCCGGGCGCAGGTGGAGTTGATCATGTTCTTGCGACGCTGGTGCTGGAGGGTGAGCCATGCTCCGCGTCCTGATTGTCGACGACGAGCCTCGCGCTCGCCTGGGGCTGCGACGCCTTCTCGCCGATCATCCGAACGTCGAGGTGGTCGGAGAGGCGGAGGCAATTGCCGACACACTGGAGCTCATCGCATCGAGGCGTCCAGATCTCGTATTCCTCGATATCGCTCTGAACGGATCGAATGGATTTGACGTAATCTCCAACTTTGACAGACCACCGAAGATCGTCTTCATCACAGCGCACCCTGAACACGCTCTGGATGCATTTTCGGTAGCAGCGGTGGACTACATTTTGAAGCCGGTGGACGAGGAGCGGCTGGCGGAAACCATCGTGCGGGTTGAGAAAGCGCTCCTTAGTGAGCGCGCATTTCACCCCCCGATTGAACTGCGGACGCCCAGCCGTTCCGTTCTGGTCGCTCCGCAAGAGATCGTCGCATTAAAGGCCGATGGAGACTTCACACAGGTCCTCCTCGCGGACCAAGGTGCATTGATGATGCTGAGGACACTGAAGCATTTTGAAAGCCAGCTCCCGTCTCCACCTTTCCTACGTCTCGGGCGGTCCCTCATGATCAATCGAGACCGTCTTCGGCGAATTGACGTGCGCTCACGTGATGACATTTGGCTCACGATGGACGGAATATCGTCGCCGTTGACGATCGGGCGGATGGCGGCGCTGCGGCTGCGAGCTGTATTGCGGTCGCGGCCCATCTAGCTGCCGCGTTGGGTCTTCTCAGCACTCATGTTTTAGCAGCGCCGTGTAGATGATGTGCATGGCAAATGGAAAAGCCGATTGTCGTCGTTCGGCTGCACACCTCGAGCCTTTGCGCTCTACGCCATGCTGACCGATTTTAATGTCATGCTCGTCGATCCGTAAGTCTCGTGCCGCTGCGAAACTGAATCGATCGTGCCATCTCCATCATGTCAGAAATTTGCCGGCTGCCCTCCGCAGGCATCCGGAAGGAACGCGGCAGCTCGGCCATGGAGGGCCAAGCCTGCCGGATGGAGAAGTGGATGTCGGCGGCAGCGGAGCGTTTTCTGGACGACTATGTGCCCGATTTGATCGATGCCATGGAAGTTGCTCAGGATGCGCAGACAATTAAGAGCGCACTTGCTCGATTTGCGGACCGCGCCGGTTTCGAGCGCTTCACGTACGCCGCTATCAGGGCAGCAGAGAGTCGTCTCTTCTCAAACTACCCAGAAGAGTGGGTTCAACGTTATCTCTCCAGGAATTACTTTGCGATCGATCCAGTTGTCGTGACCGCTCGGCGGTCGATGCTGCCGTTTGCGTGGTCGGGACCGGTAATGGGGCGGGCAAATCCCGAGGTTTCTGAGATAATCGAGGAAGCAAAGGCGTTCGGGCGAGTCTCGGGGTTTTCTATTCCCATCAGGGTCGGGTTCGGAACCATGGCAATGCTGACCCTGGCCTCAGAGCGCCCGACCGAGACCATCGCCGTTCGCGACCCCACACACGTGACGACGGCAGTTGCCCTCCTGCATCTCAACATTACGCGACTTGGATCGGCCCTTTTGAACGCCGCCGATATAACTCTATCACCTCGCGAACTCACTTGTCTTAAGTGGGCGTCTATGGGTAAGACGAAGGCTGAAACAGGAAGTATGCTCGGTATTACTGAGAAGACCGTGAGATTCTACCTTGAGCAGGCTCGGGAAAAGCTCCATGCGGCGAACATAGCGCATGCCGTGTGGATCGCCACTACACGTGAGTTAATCTGACCGCCAGGGTGAGCCAAAGTCCTTCGGTTGCGATCAGTGTATCGGCCCTCGGAGATATGGAAGGGCCGCTAGCGCGATTTGCCCCGCTGGGTACTCGATCTAACCTCAGCTTGGACAATTCAATTTCAGTAAGAAGCCGGAAAGACAATATCCTGGTCCACGAGGACGTTGAATTGGTATCCCGGCCGGATCTGAAGCGTCGGTTGGACATTCAGGTTTTTTGAGATCGTCTCCTGGGCGAACCGGCCGAAGGTTTCCACGAAAGACTGTTGAGCAGCGAACTGCGCACTGTTGGTGCTGTTGAAGGGATTATTGCTCTGTGGCGTCGCCGCGTTGATGCCGGCGCCGATCAGCGCGACAAGGATCGCCGACCCGAAGGTCTGGAAATACTTGTTGTCGACCTCGTCATTGAAGCCGCCATACCCTGCGGCGTCTGTTCCCGCCATGTTGCCAATCTGTAGTGTCGAGCCGTTCGGAAAAATGATGTCGGTCCACACCACGAGCACGCGGCTCTGTCCGAACGACACCTTGGAGTCGTACTTGCCCAGTAGTTTCGTGCCTTGCGGGATCAGCAAGCAATGGCCGGTCGCGCTGTCATAGACGTTCTGGCTAACCTGGGCCGTGATGCGGCCGGGAAGATCCGAATTGATGCCCGTGATCAACGTCGCCGGAATAACCGAGCCGCGCTTGAGTTCGAAACGGGAGGTCTGTGTAACGACCTGATTGGGCAGGTAGCCGACCTGTTTTAAGTCCTGGTTGAAAAAGGTCTCCTTGGCATTCTGGCCATTCGGATCGACTGCCCCTCCTAAGCCGCCCTTTAATGCGGCCGTATAGAGGTCGGAGGAACTGGCCGGGGAGCCGGTGCTCGCTATCGCAGCGCCATTCGGCCCCGGCCGTGCCACGGACGCCTGCGCGCCCTTGATATCCACGGTAATGGGCGAATCGTAGGCCGCGTGGTCGGCCTGCAGCTGGGCCATCCTCTGGCGTTGGCGCTCCCGGATGTATTGCTCTTCCTGCTCGCGGAGGAGACGCGCACGCCAAGCCTCCTCCGGCTCAAGCGCCTGGGACGTTCCGGCCGTGCGTGGAGGGGTGGGCACCGGTGGCGGAGAAGGCGGGTGGGCCTCCGCTGGCCGTTCGGTCGGCGGCGGGGGTGTGACCTCCTGTGGCGCGCCGATGATGCCGTCACGCACCCCAGCCTTCAGCTGGTCGCGAAAGCTGGATGCCGGTGGTGAATTGGACCCGGCCTCAAGACCGCGGTCCGCCCAGCGCATGCCACGGGTCGAGAGCCCGTAAACGATCACCCCGAAGAACACGACCGCGAGGGCGATCGCGATGACCACCGGCAGGCGATTGAGGCGCCGGATGCGAGGAGGTTGGGAAGGCGCGCCCCCGAGATTGAGAGAGCCACTCATGACATCTGCCCCCTCTCCAACACCGAGAGCGGGCTCGAAGGCGCGGCGCCGGCGGTCGTGACGCGATAGAAACGTCCAAGGTCGAAATCGCTCGTCGACAGGCGGGCGAGATACTGCCCATCCATTGGCTCCACGACATAGGCGAGCGTGATTGTTGGGCCGGTCTGGGCCTGGCCGTCCGTCACCACGCCATATCCCCAGGACTTCAGCGAGCTTTGCAGTGCCTGGCTGAAGGGGGAGCCATCGGTTTTGAGTTGAACAGTCGGACGAGCGGGCCCGATCCGCTCACTCAACCGACCGACCATGTCACCGGCAATTGCGGCGGCAGCCGCCGGCGGAATCTCCGAGGGACCAGAGCTCATTGTAAGAGCGCCATCGCCCATGGTCCCACAGCCGGCAAGGCACATTGCCGCCAGGAGCGCGGCCGTCGCGCGGGAGAGGGTTGCCAAGTTCGCCATTCTCAGCCCCCGCGACGGATCGTGATTTTTTGCTGCGTCCAGCCGACGCCGGAAATCAGGATCGCTTCGTCGATCTGATAGTCGACAACCATCATCGTTCCGTTGAGGCGATAATTGACGATGCGGTTCTGCCCACCCGAGGCGACGAACAAGACAGGCGCGTCCTGCCCGGGCAATGCCGACGGGAACTGGATGTAGGTCTTCAGTCCGTCCGAATAGACCCGCGACGGGCGCCAGGTCGCATTTCCAATGACCTGGAACTCGAAATTCAGCTGCTCGGCTGGAATGCCGCCGGCACCACCCGCCTGGACACGTGCGTTGACCTCCGAAAGCTTCGCACTGACGTCTTCGGGATAGGCGAATGCAACACGCGCCATGTACTGGCCGGAGCTCGACTTCAATTGGATGTGGTAGGTCCGCCGCGACGTCGTCACCACCATCGAGGTCACAAGGCCAGCCTCGGCCGGCTTGACGATGAGGTGCACGGCCTGAGCGCCGGCTGCGCCGGAAGTCGCGGGCTCGACTTTCCACCGGACCGTGTCCCCGACGAGCACGTCACGGACCACCTCACCCCCTTGGAGCTCGATGTCGCAGACCTGGAGGGGCGAGCAGACGACGGATGGCTGGACCTCGCCATAAAGGAATATGACTTGCCCGTCCGGGCCGCGGGTGACGAGACCCCTGCCCTGCTGCCAACGCGATGAGATCGCGGTCCCTCGCGCCTCGTTGGCAGTCATTCCTTGGGCTCGCACCGCCGTGGTGCTGAAGGCGGTTGATGCCATGATGGCGAGGGCGCATGCGAAAAGCCTGCTCCTAGTCGTATCCATGGCGAACGATGTTGTGGCGATCATAGCTGGGCGGTCCAATCGAAGTCTTTGAGGTACAGCCCGATCGGATTGAGCCGAATAACCCCCTCATCCTGCGGCGGGGTCAGGGTCACCGTTGCAACACCGCGAAAGCGCCGCGCAGCGAGCTCTTTGCCCTGTCGGTCGCGTTCAAACTCGGTCCAATCGATCTGCCAGGACTGAGGTGACAGGGCGACGATGTTGTTCACCTCGACCGCGACGGTCGCCCCCTTTGCCTTCTCGAAAGGCGAGTTCGAACGGAACCAGCCGTTCACTTTCTCTGTCGCGGGATCTGAGGTCCGCAGCATCGCGTAAGCGCGGTCGATGTACCGCTTCTGCACGACCGTGTCGGGCGTCACCGATCTGAATGCCGAGATGAAGCTTCCAAGGGTCGCTCGCACCACGCGCGGGTCGGCATACTCGATCTGTTGAGGGTAGCCGCCACTTGCAGCCGTACCGAGCTTATCGACCTCGACAATGTAGGGAACCAGTTTGACCTGCGTGCTCTGATAGAGCGCGTACGAGCTGCTGACGACCGCCATGGCGAGGGCGATGATGCCCACGGTCCGCCAGGCCGCAGCCGCTCGGACGTAGGAGCCGTAGCGCTCGTTCCATTCTTGGCGCGCGGCAAGGTAGGGGCTTTCTGGAGTGCTCGGCGATGGCATTCAAGGCCTCCCCTTTTTGCGAACGGCGGGCGTCATTTCCCCCCTCCCCTATTTCCCATGGATTGTTTGCGAGCCTCATCGAGCTTGGCATTTGCGAGGCCGAGTGTGGATGTGCCGAACGTGCCCCGGGCGTCCATGGCTTGGTCGCGAGCGGCGGCCGCCACCGCGCCACCCGCGGCGCCAATGCCACCGGCCATCCCCTTGAGCGCGGCCCCGGCCATTGAGGACCCTTGGGCCCGCGCATCGGAATAAGATGCGGCGCCGGCCTTGGCGGCGCCCCAGGCAAGCGAGGCGCCACCCACCGAAGTGGCAAGGGCGAAGTTTGCCGCCTGCGATCCGTGGCGAATGCCTTCCATCCCGCTCGACACGGAGACCCCCTGCACGACGCCCTGGAGGATGCTCGGGACGTACATGGCGATGATGAAGACCACGACGGAGATGCCGGCGATCGCCAAGGTGGTGATGAACTGGTCCGAGGACGCCGTGGGCGCTTCAGCGAGGCCAAGGAGGACGTCGGAGCCGATGCGCGCGATCATGACGAGCGCCATCAGCTTCATGCCGACGCTGAACGCGTAGACGAGGTATCGGACGGCGAAATCCTTTGTGAAGGATGAGCCGCCGAGCCCGAGCATGATCATGCCGGCGAGAAGCCCGACATACATCTCCACCATGACGGCGACGAAGATCGCCGCGACCAGGCTGAAGGAGATGACAACGACGACCATGGCGAAGACCGCGGCGATAGCGAGCGCGTTGTCCTCGAAGAGGCCGAACTTCGCTTGCTCCGACATCTTCGATGCCACGCGGATTCCGGCATCGAAGATGTTCGCGGGCGAAGCGGAGCCACCGCCGGCGCCGATCTGGAAAAGGCTGTCGACGATGGCTTTGGCGAGTGCTGGGCCGCGATCGAGGACGAACGCGAAAAAGCCAATGAACATGATCCGGCGCACCAGCTCGGCAAACCAGCTGTCGAGCGAGGCGGCCTGAAGCGCGAGCCAGACCGCAGCGATGCCGATCTCGATGGCAGCGAGGATCCAGAATAGCGAGCGCGCCGCGCTCGTCACCGTTGCCTCCCAGCCCTTGGCCGCAGTGACGACGGAGTTCTCCAGCGTAGTGAGGACAGCGCCCTGTTGCGCCAGGGCCGGCTCCACAGCCAGGAGAACAATGCCAACCACCAGAACAGTCGTCAGGCCGGCGCGTGGGGGATCATGGCTCACCATCGCGGGCGCATCTCCTGTCCGCCCCGCACATCGATATTGGGGTTGCCGCCTAGGAACTTCTCGGCCCGTTCGCGGCGCTGCGAATCTGAAGAAGTGACAATCGCCGGGGCGGCATCGGCCGATGCCGGAGCAGATGCCGGTCGCGCGGCGATCCAGATGGTGACGCTCGCGCCAATGGCGATAAGCCCGCCCACGATGAGCATGAGGATCCGCGGGCTCACCAGCGCGGTTCCATCGTCTGGCCGCCGCGAACACCATTGACCGGTGCGTTGAAGAATTGCTCCCGTCGCGCTTGGGCCAGGTCTTTCTGTGCCTGGTCCGCTTGGTACCAGGTGCCCACCATCGCCATGTGCTGCGAGAAGAGACCGCGCAGCTTCTGTAACTGGTCGACCTGCTGGGCTGCGATCCCGTGGCCGACCTGGAGGGCCTTCATCTGCCCGTCGGCCGTCTCGGACATCGAGCGAAGCGAGGACATCGTCGCTTCCTCCGTGCCGAACTGTTCGGAGGTCAAGCCTGCCGCCCGCAGGGTACCGGCGATCGTATCGCGGTTGGTGTCGGACCAGCTCTGATACGAGCTGGAGAACGTCGTGCCGCCTGGGAGAGCGCCTCGAAATGACGAATAGCTCTGGAAGCGCTGTCTTAGGACATCGTCGATGTTGCCACCGGAAAAGGCGATCCCCTGCCCTTGGGCAACGACGCTCTGCAGGCGGTTGAGATCCTGCTCGACCTGACCCCACACATGGCTTGGCAGGCGCGCCGTGTTCTGGAGCATGTTGTTGTAGATGTTCAGCTGATTCTGGATCTGCTGCGCCAGCTGGTCGATCTGCTTGAGCTGATTGGTGATCTGATCGGCGGATTTGCCGACGAGGCTCACGAGCTCGCCGTTGTTCAGCAGCTGCGTGAATTCCGTCGCGCCGCCGGCGGCCGCACCGGCGTGCGCCGGGACCGCTGCGATGACGCAGGCGAGCGCAAAGGCGGCGGTGATCGCGCTACGCATTGGCGAGCAGTGTGTGGGCATTCCCAACCCCTCTCTCCGTAAGCCAATGGATGGGCCACGCTTCCTGGAAGGCCTGCCGGAGCGCGCGGACCCGGGCGAGGTCCTCCTTTCCGGAGGCCCCGGCGAATGCGAGCGCGATCGGCCCCAACGCCATATCGAAAAGGCGCCTGCCTTCCGGGGACGCGACGTAGTATTCGCGTTTGGGGGTGGCGGTCGCGACGATCTCGATCTGCCGGCTGTTGAAGCCGATGCGCTCGTAGAACTCGCGCGTTCCGGGTTCGCGCGCCGCGCCATTCGGCAGGCAGATTTTCGTCGGGCAAGACTCCTTCAGCACGTCGATAATCCCCGACCGGTCGGCGTCGGAGATGGACTGCGTCGCGAGGATTACGGCGCAATTCGCCTTGCGTAGCACCTTCAGCCATTCCCGGATCTTGTCCCGGAAGATCGGGTGGCCGAGCATCAGCCAGGCCTCGTCCAGGATGATCAGGCTTGGTGCGCCGGTGAGACGCTTCTCGATGCGTCTGAACAGATAGAGCAGCACGGGGATCAGGTGCCGCTCCCCCATGTTCATGAGCTCCTCGACCTCGAAGGTCTGGAACGCCCTGAGCGTCAGCCCGTCTTCTTCCGCGTCGAGGAGATGGCCCATCGGACCGTCGACGGTGTAGTGGTGGAGAGCGTCCTTGATCTCCCGCAACTGCACCCCGCTGACAAAATCAGAAAGCGACCGGCCCTGCGCCGCCGCCAACAAGCCGATCTGGCGCGAGATCGCATTTCGGTGGTCCGGCGTGATCGTCACGCCTTGCATCGAGACGAGCGTCTCGATCCATTCGCTTGCCCACGCGCGGTCGCTGTCGGTGGCCAGCTCCGCTAGCGGGCAGAAGGAGAGCTCAGCCGCCCCCTCCCCTCCCCCGCCGACGGCATAGTGATCGCCGCCCACGGCCAGCGTCAGAGGCAGCATCGAGCCGCCCTTGTCGAAGGCGAAGACTTGGGCGCGGTCGTAGCGGCGGAACTGCGCTGCGATCAGCGCGAGGAGAGTGGACTTTCCCGACCCGGTCGGTCCGAAGATCAGGGTATGGCCGACGTCGTCAACATGCAGGTTCAATCGAAAAGGGGTCGAGCCGGACGCGACCTGCATCAGCGGCGGAGAACCGACCGGGAAGAAGGGGCATGGCGCGACGGCGCTTCCGGACCAGACCGAGTTGAGCGGGATGAGGTCGGCGAGGTTCCGGGTGTTGATGAGCGGTTCGCGGACATTGGCGTACCAGTTTCCGGGAAGGCTGCCGAGATAGGCCTCGGTTGCGTTCAGGGTTTCGATGCGCGCCCCGAACCCTTCGGCCTGTACGAGGCGGCGCACAGCCTCGGATTTCTCCCGCAGGCGCGCCTCGTCGCTGTCGAAGAGGACGATGACCGGGGTGTAGTACCCATAGGCGACAAGCTGTGACGCGGCCTGGGCAATAGCGTCCTCGGTTTCTGCCACCATCGCCAGTGCGTCCTGGTCGATGGAACGCGAGCTCGTCTGGAACAGCTGATCGAAGAAGGGTCGGACTTTCTGTTGCCATTTCTTCCGCGTGCGCTCGAGGCGTTGTCGCGCTTCCTGCTCGTCGAGAAACATGAAGCGGCTCGACCACCTGTAGGTCAGGGGCATCAAGTCGAGTGAGTTGAGGATCCCGGACCAGCTCTCCGCCGGAAAGCCGTCGATCGCGACGACCGACAGGTATCGGCCATCGAGCAACGGGGAGAGGCCGTGATGGAGCTCCGCAGTTGCGAGCCAGTCCAAATACATCGGCACGCTGGGCAGGCGCACCGGATGGTTCTCGCCGCTGATGCAGAACCGGATGAACTGGAACAGCTCGTCGTAACGAGCCGGGCCATTCGCCTCCTGCGCCACGCGCACGCGCATGCGTCGGATTGAGAGAACGGTCGCAAGATACTGTTCGACTTCCCGGATCGCGTTCTGAAAAGCTTCCAGCACTAGGTCGCCGTATCGCGCCGTCCGGCTTTCGGAGTCGGAATACATGTAGCGGGTGAGCCCCGAGCGGCGGCGCTCTGTCGGCCGATAGGTCAAGATGAGTGCATGCTGGCTCTCGAAATGACCGCCCTCACGCTCGAAGTGGGCGCGGCGTTCGGCATCGATCGCAAGGGTGACCGCATCTGGAAATCGGCTTGCCTGTGGTTGAGGGTACTCCGTCGCCGGGATCCTGACCGCCTCGACCTGGATCATCCATCCAGAGCCCAGGCGTGCGAGGATCGTGTTGATCTGTCGCGAGACTTCGTTCCGCTCGGGATTGGTCGAGCTTTCGGAGTCGGGGCCCGCGAAGTACCAGCCCGCCATGAGCGAGCCGTCCTTAAGGAGGATCACGCCGTCGGCCACGACGCCAGCATATGGCAGGAGATCGGCGAACGACGGTCCGTGATGGCGGAAATCACGCAGCGCGACCATGGACCCGCCTCAGTATCTGCGCCACGGTGACGACGTCGGCCGGTAATCGGGCCGATAGCGAATGTGTCGCGCATAGACCTGCCGCATCAGCGGGTCGGACTTGGCCATCATTCGCAGCATGCCGACGACCACGGACCAGATCACTAGACCGAGAAGTGCGGCGTACCAGGTCAACACCACGAAGATCAGGATGATTGCGGCGAGGCCCGTCACAAGAACGAGCTCGCGGTCAGCGCCCATGAGGAGGTTCGGCCGCGAAAGCGCCCGGTGGATAAGGCTCCGGGCAAGCGGGGACGGCACATCAGCCATCTAGGCTGCCCCCTGCCCTATCGATCAGCGAGCTCACGTCGCCGATCGATGCGCCGGTCGCCCCGAACATGCCGACGATCTGGGTGGCGCCGAGCAGGATGCCGGCGACCAGCACCACGTACATGAGGCGCCGCGCGAAATCGTTCAGCTCGCCACCGAAGATGAGCATGCCGCCCGCAACCGCGACCGCGGCTAGGGCGATGAAGCCTGCGACGGGTCCAGTGATGGACTGCTGGATCTGCTGGAGGGGGGCTTCCCAGGGAAGGCCGCCCCCGCCGCCGGTGGCGGCCATCGCCGGTCCCGCCGCAAGTGCGAGAACCGCGACCGCAAACCCCACGCGCATTGCCCGTCTACCCAGCATGCTGAACTCCTCCGCAGATTTCCATTTGGTAGGCACCGTCGACGTAGCGCTCGACGTGCACGACATCCCGCACGCAGCGGTTGCGCGGTGTGCGCTCGATCGAGACGATCAGGTCCACTGCCTCGCCGATCACCTCGCGCATCGGCTGGTGGCTCACCTCAGCGGTAAGCTGCTCGAGCCTGCGCAGTGCCGACTGGGCGGTGTTGCTATGGATGGTCGTGACACCGCCCGGGTGACCTGTGTTCCAAGCCTTGAGCAAGGTCAGCGCAGCGCCATCGCGCACCTCCCCGACGATGATCCGATCCGGCCGGAGGCGCATAGTGCTCTTCAGGAGGCGGGCCATGTCGACCGCGTCGCTGGTCTTCAGGGAAACCGCGTTTTCGGCGGCGCATTGGATCTCGCCGGTGTCCTCCAGGATCACCAGACGGTGGTCGGGGGCGACATTCACCATTTCGGTGATGACGGCGTTGGCGAGCGTGGTTTTGCCGCTCCCAGTTCCGCCCGAGATCACGATATTGAGGCGTGCCTCGATGGCATTACGGATGGCCTTGAACTGGCCCTCGGTCAGCACGCCGGCGCCGACATACTCCTCCAGGCTGATGAGCTTGGAGGCTCGCTTGCGGATCGTGAAGCTAGGCGACTGGACGATGGGCGGCAGAAGGCCCTCGAACCTATGCCCTCCAATTGGCAGCTCCCCTGAGACGATCGGCTTCTCGTGATCGACCTCGGATTGGAGTGCGTGCGCAACGCTTCCGATGATGATCTCCGCCGAGCCGGAAGGCATCGAGCCAGCGTGCGTCATCCCCTGCCCTAGCCGCTCGATGAAGAGACGCCCGTCTGGATTGACCATGATTTCAACGACAGTCGGCTCATCCAAGGCTGAGCAAATGGTGTCACCAAGAGCAGTCTGGAGCTTGCGGACCAGTCGCGGGTGGGAGCGCAGCTCCATCACCGCGCCGTCCCGACGCCGGCGATGTGGCATACCTCAGCCTGGAAAGCTCGAAAGCTCGTGCTGTTCACGGTGAATGTCCCTCACCCAAATCGTGGTGAAGGAAACCAGCATGTGGACGGCACGAGGGTCACCCCGGCAGAAATGCCGGGCCAGCCGCAAATAGGGGACCAGTGGAACCGGAGGCTGCCGATTCTGCGGCGAAGGCCTTGCACTGAGCCGGTGCCTCGCATCGCTTGAAGAGAGCTTGGACCCGGCATTTATGCGGGGTAGCAGCTACGTTTGCGTTATAGGCTAAGCTATTGAAAATAAGGCGACTATTGCTGATCGATCGCCTAGCATAGGGTTCGATTCGGAGCGGCGTTTACTTTTCAGTAACCCTTATCTCCTTGCCAGCGGGGGGGAATCGCACATACTGGCGCTAAATCGGCACTTTAGGCGCTGCTGGCGCCATTATCTGAATCGAGGCGGGAAGGATGGGTTCACTTCCATCATTCGAATTTGATGAGAAGATCCTAGCTCAGGGAGCGGAGATCTCTCGCAAGCTCGATCAGCTCCGGCTGGAGAAATTCCCGCCGGACGCGAAGAAGACGCTTCGCCGTTTTCCTATGGCCGAGGTCGCCCATTATCTCGGCGTCTCCCCAAACAACCTTAAGCGGCTTCACCTGGAGGGCAAGGGCCCGGAGCCTCTTATCGCGGGTGGCGGACGACGCTTCTACACCGCTGAGCAGATGATCGAGCTCCGGCACTATCTCGATAAGAACGGCCGTTCGGACGCGAAGAAGTATGTCCCCTACCGTAAGCCGGGCGAGAAGCTTCAAGTCATCGCGGTTGTGAATTTCAAGGGCGGCTCGGGAAAGACGACGACGGCCGCCCATCTCGCTCAGCACCTAGCGCTGACAGGCCACCGTGTGCTGGCGATCGATCTCGACCCCCAGGCGTCCCTGTCTGCGTTGCACGGATTCCAGCCCGAGATCGACCGGAATCCCTCGCTCTATGACGCTATCCGGTACGATGAGAAGCGTAAGCCGATCGCCGACGTCATTGCGCCGACGAACTTTCCGCTTCTCGAAATCATTCCGGCGAACTTGGAGCTGCAGGAGTACGAGTATGATACGCCGCTGTTCATGCAGCGTTCGAGTGAGGGCAAACTGTTCTTCACGCGGCTCAGCCGGGCGCTCGAAGATGTCGACGACCGCTTCGATGTCGTCGTGATCGACTGCCCTCCCCAGCTCGGCTTCCTGACCCTGACCGCGCTAACTGCGTCGTCGTCGGTGCTCATCACCGTTCATCCGCAGATGCTCGACCTGATGTCGATGAGCCAGTTCCTTCTCATGCTCGGAAATTTCGTGCAGGCCATTCGGAAGAATGGGGCGCCGGTGAAGATTGACTGGCTCCGTTACTTGATCACCCGTTACGAGGCGACGGATGTGCCGCAGGTCCAGATGCTCGGCTTCATGCAGTCGATGCTCACCGAGGAAATCTTGAAACACCCGATGGTGAAGTCCACGGCCATCTCCGACGCCGGCTTGACTAAGCAGACGCTCTACGAGGTCGAGCGCGCTAACTTCAACCGCGATACCTACGACCGCGCCATCGAGGCCTTGGACGCCGTCAATTTCGAGGTTCAGGCTCTGATTCACAAAGCGTGGGGGCGGCTGTGATGTTGACTGCAGTCAAAACCCATAAAAACCAGCACACTTTCAATCATCTAGCATGTTTGAGAGGCGCGTGAGATGGCTCGTAAAAATCCACTCGCAAACCTATCGGCCAGTGGGCCAGCGCTGGACCGCTCTGTGCTGGACTATGCGGCCAAGGGCGCATCTCGATCGCTTCTCAGCTCGCTAGATGAGATGGCGGCCAAGGCCGATAAGCTTGCGGAAGGCGAGACGGTCATCGAACTCGAGCCGGACCTGATTGATCCCTCGTTCGTGCGCGATCGGCGGACAGATGATCCGGAAGAGTTCAATGTCGTCCTTTCCGCAATTCGCGATCGGGGCCAAGACACGCCGATCCTGGTTCGGCCGCATCCAAAAGCGGCCGGGCGCTACATGGTTGTCTTCGGGCATCGACGCCTCAAGGTCGCCCAGGCCCTGGGCCGGACGGTGCGCGCGATCGTCAAGGAGATGGAGGACCGCGACCACGTTGTTGCGCTCGGCCAGGAGAACTCAGCTCGGGCGAATGTGCCGTTCATTGACCGCGCGCTGTTTGCCGGAGAGCTCGCTCGACTGCGCTACGACGACGACAACGCGACGATCATGAGCGCGCTGTCTGTCGACCGTGGCACGCTCTCGAAGCTTCTGGCTGTGGCGAACCTGCCGGCAGGCGTGCTGGGTGCCCTCGAGCAGGCAAAGGGAATCGGTCGGGACCGCTGGTACGAACTCAAGCTCCTCCTGGACAACCCGGCAAACAATGCACGCGCGGATGAGCTTCTTCGCGATCCAGCCGTTACCGAGGCCGCAGGTGATCAGCGCTTCGAGCTTTTTGTTCGACGTCTGAAGACCGTGCCGGCGCGCAAGCGCGCTAAGGCCGAGCCGGAGAAAAAGACCTG
The DNA here is from genome assembly GCF_004346185.1 of Aquabacter spiritensis. Lineage (GTDB taxonomy): Bacteria > Pseudomonadota > Alphaproteobacteria > Rhizobiales > Xanthobacteraceae > Aquabacter > Aquabacter spiritensis. Next base: position 75,711 of record NZ_SMAI01000016.1, read on the forward strand.
GGCATCTTCGGACAGCTCATTGAGCGCCGATATGGCGATCGAGAGCAAGAAGTTCACGTTGGCGCTCAAAGCCAAGAGCTCTGACGCCCGCGCGTTTGGTGAGTACCTGTCGGAGAATCTCGATCGTCTCTACGAGGCCTTTCGGCAGGACGTCGGTTCACAGGAAAATGGAGGCTAACCCGCAAAAGAAAAAGGCCCCCGAAACGGAGTTCCGGAAGCCCTTCTCTTTTCAGTTTGGCGACTGAGAGAATCCCACTTCCGCGAATCAGTGTCAAGGCCAACCGGCATGCTGACGTATGCCGTTTTGGAGGCCGGACTTCTTTTGCCTAGCGATAGGTGAAGGAAAATGCAGACGCATGTCGCAACGACGCCCTTTGGGCGGCGCCCGATGACGCTTGACCAAATTTCGACGCAGATGGCGTCGCGTGCCGCCCCACCGGAAGCCATCGTTCACAAATGGAAGGTGTTCCAGCACATCCGGGAAGCCCGTGAGGCGATTGGCGCATCCGATCGCTCTCTCGCCATCCTGAGCGCCCTCCTCTCGTTCCACCAGGAGACGACGCTGTGCGCGGACTCTGATCTCGTGGTGTTTCCGTCCAACAACCAGCTCAGCGATCGCGCGAACGGGATGGCGCCCGCGACGCTCCGCCGACACATTGCGGTCCTCGTGCATTGTGGCTTGGTCATTCGCAGAGACAGCCCCAACGGAAAGCGCTTTGCCCGAAAGGGGCCAACGGGCGAGATAGAACAGGCCTACGGATTCGACCTGGCGCCGATCGTGGCGCGTGCGGAGGAGTTCAGGACGCTCGCCGAGGCGGTGCAGGCTGAGAAGAAGGCGCTGCGGATTGTGCGCGAGCGGCTGACGATCGCGCGCCGGGATGTGGTGAAGTTGATCGCCGCCGGCATCGAGGAGGGCGTTCCAGGAGACTGGCGAGCCCATCGGGCGCGCTACGAGGACCTGATGGGGCGGCTGCCGAGATCAGCGTCGAAGGCGACCATCGCCGTGATCTTGGCGGAGCTCTCCGATCTCCGAGGCGCTGTGCATAAGGCGCTGGAAGACTTCCTCAATTCCCAGAATTCAAGCGTCAATGAGTCTCAAGCTGAGCGTCACAAACAGAATTCAAACCCAGACTCCCAACATGAATCTGAACAGGGCCTTCGGAAGAGTGAGAAGGCGGAAGCCGCAGCTCCCGATAACCTCCGTGCGCTCACGGAACGGGATCTGCCGCTTGGGATTGTGCTTGAGGCCTGCCCGGAGATCGTGATCCTGGCTCCGGGCAGCGAAATCAGGACCTGGCGCGACCTTCTAGCCACGGCACAACTGGCGCGGGCTTTCCTCGGGATTAGCCCGAGTGCCTATCAGGATGCATGCGCAGCAATGGGCGAAACCAATGCGGCCACGGTCATCGCCGCGATCCTGCAGCGGGCCGAATACATCTCGAGCCATGGGGGCTATCTGCGCAGCCTGACGAAGCGCGCCCAGGATGGGAAGTTCTCGACCTGGCCGATGGTGATGGCGCTCTTGCGGGCGAAGCTGGATGCGCAAGCCGACGGGGCAGGGGGCGGCGGCGGAGCTCGGGGATCGGCGGGGTCTGCTCGCCGGATCCCCGGCGAGACGCCGTGATGCTATCCTCGGCGCGGATGGATGGCTGCGGAACCGTGAACCCGGTCCTACAGCCCGGCGGCTTTGGTGAGGTTCACCCGAAACCGGTCGCGCCGGCGCTGATAGCGGCGGGTCATTTCGGCCGAGGCGTGGCCGAGCTGCTTCTGGACATGGCGTTCATCGACTTCGGCCGAAGAAGCCAGCCCGGCGCGCAGGGAATGGCCGGCGAATTTCTCTTCCCGTTCGCCTTCGGTGAGATCGCCACGGACGCCGGCGGCGAGGGCCGTGCGCTTGACCAGCCGCGCGACCTCGCGGTCGTTGAGCCGATCGGGACCGACATCCCTGCCCCGGCCGGTCACGCGGCGGAACAGCGGACCGTGGCCGATCTTGGCCAGTCTGAGCCAGGTCTCCAGCGCGACGACCGGGCAGGTGGCGTCGGACGAGCCACGGCCCACCTCGATCTCGCGCCAGCCGTTCTTGCCCCGCAGCGTCACCAGAAGACCCTTGTCGAGGATCTCGATCCAGCCGGTCCCGTCCTCGGTGTGATCCCGGCCGACGTCCAGCCCGACGACCTCGGAGCGTCGCAGGCCGCCGGCGAAGCCGAGCAGCAGCATGGCCCGGTCGCGCAGGCCGCGGAGCGATCCACGGTCGAGCGTTTCGAGCATGGCAATGACGTCCTCGGGCAGCACGGCTTCTTTCTGCCGGGGCGGAGCGCCATGGGTGTTGCGGATGCCAGCGAGCACGGTGGCGATGTGGCGATCGCTGCGGTCGAGCGGCGTGCCGCGCTGGGTGTAGTTCCAGCCGATCGCCGACAGCCGCCGCTCGATGGTCGAGACGGTGTTCGGCTTGCCGCAGGGAACCGCGGCGCCCGAGGCACACGCGGTGATGTAGAGCCCGACGACTTGCGGGGAGGGGGGAAGGAGCTCCAGTCCCTGCCGGCGGCACCAGCTGGAAAAGTGCTTCCAGTCGGAGGCGTAGGCGCGGCGGGTGTTCGCCGAGCTCGCCGCATCGATGTAATCGCGCGCCCGTTCGGTCAGGCGCGTGAGATGCGCCGGCAGGGCAGGGGAGGGGGCCTGGGCGATCGGTTGCGTTGAACCTGCGCCGGCGGCCGAGTCGTCATCCTCGTGGGGCTGGTCATCGATGGGAGCGCTGCTGGCCATCATCACGCCACCTCGATGTCGGTCTGCGAGAAATGCGCGCCCTTGAACAGCAGGGGCACCCGATAGGCCCGCGCGCTGGCGTAGGACAGGCAATCGGCGAGGCTGAGCTGGGCCGGATGGTTCCCATCCATGCCGAAGGCCGCGACGGCCGCGACGGCGCGCTTCGTGATGCTGCCATTGATTGGAATGAGGGAGATCCGCGCCTCTTCCAGGACCTGGCTGAGGCGCGTCTCCGCCGCCACAGGGTCGACGGCGAGCCGGCGCGACAAGCGGATCGCGGCTTCGAGGACCGCCGGGCCCGAGGTGTAGCGGTGCGGTGCCGCGGCGAGCTTGGTGGCGAAGCCGGCGGCGTCCGGCTCATCGGCGAGGATCGCCACGAGGACTGAGCTGTCCACGAACATCAGCGGCTCCACATCCCGTCTATCTCGTCCTTGCTCATCTCCCGGCCGGTGGGCTGTCCCTCTGCTGCGAGGGCGGTGGCGATGCGTTTGAGCCGGCTGGCCAGCGGCTCCTTGTCCTTCTCCCGCGTCAGCTCGCTCTCCAGCGCTTGGATCACCGCTTCGGTCATCGTAACCTTGCGCTGCGCCGCGAGCTGTTCGGCCAGCGCGCGGGCGCGTTCATCACGGATCTGTAGCGTTCGCATCGGGCGCTCCTGTGTATGGACGCGTTTATCATGACGTATGGATGAGATCATCCATACAGAGCATGTTGGCGCGCTCGCCAGCCTTTGCCCTGCGCCACCCGTTCCCGAAAAACCGACACCTGCGGAACGCGAATCTCGCTGCCTCCGGCCCGGCCGGTGGCCGCCGGCGGGCGCCAACATGCCCAAAACCGCCATTCCTTATATAAAGGTACAAAACATCCGATAATGCAACATTATCGGACGTTCTTATTCTCAGACAAGGCGTGCGGATAAGGCGGATAACGATAGCTAAAAGCGCACAACGCGGCTAGGCTTCGCGCATGGATCTCGCGCCGATTCCAGCGCCCGCAGCGCCATCGCCGGTACCGGTCGTGCCGGGCTGGGCGGTGCCGCACGGCCCGATGACGGACCTGCCTGAGGCAGCCTTCCTGGCCGGCGCAGCTTTGAATTCCTTGGACAATCTGGTGCGGGCGAACCCGCCTTGGGCCGGCGCGTGGCGTGCCCGGCTGGCGCTGACCTGCGCCGCCGTGGCGGCGCGTCAGGCGGGTCGAGCGGAGGATGAAAGCATGCTCCGGGACGCCTGGCATCTGCGTCCGCCGGATGCCGATCCCGGGCCCGCCGGGCGCTTGCTGGCGGCGTGGCGGCGTCTGGCCGAGCGCTCACCTGGGGTGGACAGTGCGGCGCTCCAATCGGTGTGCGCGCTGCTCGGCCTTGCCTGGAATGATCGGCTGGCCTTTCTTCCGGATGAGATCGATCGCCTGCTGGCCACCAGCCGGCCGGCGCCGCTCGCCGCGACGGCGGTCGTCCGGGCTGTGGCCGCAGTGCAGCCTGGCGCGGAACTGCTCGGCTGGTGGCTGGCCGACCAGGTCCTGGCGCTCCGGCTGCGCTGGCCGCTGCCGGTGCCGCTGCTGATGGCCGAGGCTGGCGGGCCCCGCCGGGCGGGGAGGGGAGGGGGCCTCTCGCCACAGGGAGACGGCCTCGACGTCACCGTCTGTGTCGCCGTCGCGCAGGGCGCCACCCGGGCCTGCCGGCTGGCCGCCTCGATCGCCCCGCGCGCCGCCGGCCTCGACGCGGTGGTGCCGAAGCTACGCGCCAAGGGCGCCGGCGACGCGGTGCGCCGGCTGCTCGACGACGACGTCGTGCCCGGGACCTTGCAGACCGACGCGCTCTCCCGCTTCGCGGCGCGCCGGCTGTTCGAGCGCCTGGTCACGCTTGGCGCCGTGCGCGAACTGTCCGGCCGATCCAGCTTCAAGCTCTACGGGCTCTGACATGGCCCGCCGCCCGCGCCCGCCCGAACCCTTCGACACCGAGCTGGCGCACCTGCCGCCGGAGCTGCGCTGGCGCGAATGGATGGGCCGGGTCGAGGCGGTGATCTTTGCCGCGCCCGCGCCGGTGACCCGCGAGGTGCTCGCCCGCGTCGTTGGCCGCGACTGCAGCATCGACCTCCTCATCGACGACATCCGCGCCGAACTGCGCGGCCGGCCCTACGAGTTGGTGGCGGTCGCCGGCGGCTGGCAGCATCGCACCAAGAAGGGGTTTGCGGAGGCGATCCAGGTGGCCACCGGCCTTGGCACCAACGATCCGAAGCCGCTGTCGAAGTCCGAGCAGTTGGTGCTCCTGGCCATCGCCTACTTCCAGCCGATCACCCGCGGCGAGCTTGGCCAGTTCTTCGGCAAGGAGATCAGCCGCGACACCATCGGCCATCTGCGCGGCCTGGACTTCATCGCTGCCGGTCCGCGCAGTCCGGTGCCCGGCGCGCCGTACACCTACGTGACGACGAAGGGCTTCCTCAGCTTCTTCGGCTTCGACACGCTGCGCGACCTGCCGGACATGGAAGCGTTGGAGGATGCGGGCTTGCTCAGCAAAGAGCGGCTGCTGGCGGGGGATTTTCCGGCGCTAGGTGGCGATGGGATCGGGGATGAAGGCGAGCCTCTCGATCCGGAAGAGGTATTCGGGGAGTGATGATGAGCCTAGCTACCGGCGCTACGGCTGGCTGGAGGATTGTCTAGATCGCTCCGAAAATCATCGCCCGGCGGAGGACAATTTTGACCTTTCCGTGTACGATTCGGCGGACGGATCCCTAGGCCTCACCCGCGGCAAGCCCTTTTCGATCATGGCACGAAGCGACCTTCTTGTTTCCCTCGTACGCGCCGGCGCGACCGGCGATCGGGAAATGCTGAGATCAACGGCAGAGGCGCTGGTGGCCGAAGAACGGGCTCAAAATCATCATATCGTTGCAGACCGACTCGAAAGGGCGATGTCCGCCGTTCCGGTCACGCCCCCGGCGCTCACGGCCTCCGCAAATCTTGCAGGGCCCGGCAAGGACGCGATTCTAGAGATCGAGCCGCGGGCTCAGATGAACCAGCTCTTGCTGCCTCTGCCGGTGCAGGAAAACGGCAGACAGCTCATCGAAGAGCATGTCCGCGCCGACGTGTTGAGAGCACATGGCTATGAGCCTCGTCACCGCGTGCTGCTCTCTGGTCCACCGGGAAACGGCAAAACCTCGTTTGCTGAATCTGTTGCGGAAGCACTTGGACTGCCATTCTTCGTTGTCCGCTACGACGCTCTCATTGGTAGCTATCTGGGCGAGACGAACGCTCGCCTGAGAAGGCTGTTCGATTATGTCCGCACACGCCCAAGCGTTCTGTTTTTTGATGAGTTCGATGCCATCGGGAAGGAACGTGGGGACACGCATGAGACCGGCGAGATCAAGCGCGTCGTCTCATTCTTGCTGATGCAGCTCGACCAATTGCCGAGCTATGTGGTCGTTATTGCGGCTACCAACCATGCTGAGCTTTTGGATCGCGCAGTGTGGCGGCGGTTCCAACTCCGTCTTGGCTTTCCTGCACCGGACAAGAAGCAAATCGAAGCGTTCCTTGACCGAATACTAACTCGTTGGCCGGAGCAGCCGCGCCTCCCTTCGCAAAAGGTGGCAGCCAAGCTCGGGTGTGTAAGTTACGCAGAAGCGCTGGATTTCTGCCAAAATGTCCGCAGAAGACAAATATTGGACTTGGGGGAGCTTTCCATTGATGACGCCCTGCGCGTTGAACTTGACCTCTGGTCCTCTCGTGTGAAGCCAGAGGAGCCAGATGCCGAGCGACCCGACGAAACCACTCCTTCGACTCCGTCCAGGCGCGCCGCAGCCAAGAGTCCTCGGAAGGCAGGCACGGCCACCGAGATCTGAGGCCTACTCGAGCGACGTTCAGGAGAGTCGCTTCGGGCCGACATTCAGCCGATTGGCGGAGGTCCTCGCTCGCGATCCGGCTGGCCTCGAGCTAAGGGCAGATCCCGCAGGACTTGCGCCTGAGCGGCTGCTCGTGTTTGAAGTCCGCGGAAGCATCGCGCCCTTCGTGAAGGCCATCAATAAAGTCCGCGGTCTCGAACTTGTCGATGAGGAAGAGCTTCCGGAAGACGAGGATAAGTCACCTGTGGCTTATCTCCTGGTTCCTGACGTCAGAGCTCTACGACATATTGAAAGTCTATGGAGGAATTGGCGCGCTGGACGCGAGATGCCCGATGGATTCACGCCGTGGCGAGATGTTTTTGCTTGCCTTCGAGCCTTGCGTCCATGGGGACCTGAGGATCGGGTACAGCCAGCCGACGGAGATACTCTGAGCGAAGAGATCTTCGGTAAATCCGATGACGATGTCATTCCGCTTGAAATCGAATTGATCTTTCGACCTCAAACGGCTTCCGGGGTGACAAGTGAAGCAATTCTGAGCCAAGCCATCGAGGCCGAAGGCGGCAGGGTTATCAGCCGAGCCCGATTGGACGATATCGCATACCATGCCGTGCTGGCACGCCTGCCCGTCCGTGCAGTTCGTGAAATCACAGCGAGATCTCAGGCAAGCATAGCCGGTCTCGAACCCGTTATGTACATACGCCCGCAAAGTCGGGTGTCCTTGCTCGATCTGGTCGACAACCAACCGCTCGAAACGCCGTCGCAAGGCAGGGACGTCGGGGCCGATCCCATCGTTGCGGTTCTCGATGGCGTCCCGATGGCCGGGCATCCCTTGCTTCAGCGGCACCTGATCATCGAGGACCTGTTCGGGCTCGAGGCGAATGCCCTGGTTTCACAACGCCTGCATGGAACGGCGATGACCTCGCTGATCGTACACGGTGATCGCAATCGGCCAGAGCCCGCCCTGCCTCGGCGGGTTCATTGCATCCCGGTTCTTGGGTCAGGAGACGGCTTCCCTCCCGATCGGCTAATCGTCGACCTCATCTATCAGGCCGTGTTTCAGATGCGTGGAAACGCCGAGCCCTCGGCGCCCCACGTCATCATCGTCAACATCTCACTCGGTAACAGACGTCGGCAATTCCATGGTCAGCTCTCACCGTGGGCGCGCCTTCTCGATCGGCTGGCTTACCGGTTCGGCATCCTCTTCATAGTTAGTGCGGGGAACGTTCTCGACGAGTTTTCCATGCATGCTTTTTCGACGAGCGTGCAGTTCGAAGAGGCCAATCCCACGCAGCGAGCTCGCGGGACGATCAATGCGCTTGCGGGAGTGTTTGGCGATCGCCGTTTGCTTTCGCCTGCGGAGACAGTAAACGGTCTCACAATTGGCGCCAGGAACTGGGATTGGGTTTCCACGCGGGATCGGCACTTCGCACACTCAAATGTTGATCCATTCCCGGCACTGGACACTGCCAATCCGTCGAGCGCACTGGGTCCAGGCTTTGCCGATTCCGTAAAGCCGGATTTCCTCATGCCAGGTGGCCGCGAGCATCTCCGTGTTGTCGGCAGCGGCGACTCCATCACTGTCACACCAGGCCGCCCGGGACGAGGGATGGGGCTTAGAGTCGCCGCGCCGCCGGCCGGCCAAGGTCTCGAGAATGCCGAAGCGTTTACGAATGGAACGAGCGCGGCCACCGCAATAGCGTCTCGCACAGCTCATCGTATCCATGACGCATTGGAGGGCGAATACGGAGAAGACTTTCTCCGGTTGCCCAATGTATCAAGGGCAGTGCTCATCAAGGCACTCCTGGTGCATCCCGCGCGCTGGCCGGAGGACACGGCAGCGCTGGTGCGTGAGCTTCTCGGGCCAACCGGGAGGGGACAGGCGTCGCGCCAGAAGGACAATATTCGCCGGTTCCTCGGCTATGGTGTGGTCGATCCAGAAGATGCCGTCGCATGTACTGGTGACAGAGCAACGTTCTGGGCGGTAGGTTCGCTGCGTGGAGAGCGCGGTGTCGACGTATCGATACCCATTCCGGCGGCGTACGGTGGGAAGGCTCGGCCGCATTCTATTGCCGCTACCCTTGCGTGGTTCACGCCTGTGCTCCCAGGTCGCAAAGCGTATCGCGCAGTCCGGCTCAAGATCCTCGATCCTGCCGAGGTCGGTGAATTGGGTGTCCTGGCGCACGGGAACCAGCCCGATGGCAACCAGACTAATCGCGGAACCGTCTACACTCGGTGTTGGAGCGGCGATCAGGCTGCGATCGTGGCATCCGGCATGTCTCTGCCATTACGTGTTCAGCGCGAGCCGGATGCCACCGCAATAGATGATGCGGTTCCGTTCGGCCTCGCTATCACGCTGTCGATGCCGGGCGTTGAAGAGATTTACGACGAAGTACGTGATCGGGTTCGAGACGCTTTGCGTCAGGTGGTTAGGTGAACACGGGCAAAAAAGAGGCCTTGGAGCGGGAGAAGGGCGTTGCGAGCGACCTAATTTTGCGCAGGGTAAGTCAGCTCGGCGCTGAACGACAATAACTCCTCGGTGGCTACGACAAAGCCGAGAACAGGGGTCGACGCGCAGGTTCTTAAATCGAACTTCGGTTAGGGTGAGAAGGCCGATGAAAATCAAAGACCTTCCAGCTCCTGTCACCGCCTCCAAGGCTGACTGGCTCGCCGGGACATCTTGGCTCGGCTTCACGCCTGCTGACAGTGATCTTGCAACCAGAAATCAATGCCAAAGCACGATCCAACGGCAGTATGGCGCGGGCTATGTTATCGAGTACATCACAGAGCAATTTAGTGAACCGAACGCAGGCTACCAGAACGATCCTATCTACCTGGCGGAGAGGGAAGCCCATGGACATTTGGCGGGCCGGCTCATCGCTGTACATAAACTTAGGGCGACTGCCCGGCCGCTCGAAACAATCCTAGGTGACGAGGAATACAAGCGAATTCAGGATATGTGGGCACAGGATGGCAAGCGTTATCGGTGGTCAGTCGCCTTCCCAATCGTCGAGAGCTACGCGATCAAGGGGCGCCCAAAGGCGAAGGCCGTGCTCGGCGACATCGCATACCGGCGCCTGTACCGACACTCTTCCGCTACGCTTCGGGCCCTCAACGATGAGGAGCGCCAGCTGATTGCCGACTTGGAAATCGAACCCCTTGTAGCTGCGAGCGCTTGGATCGGTATCGAGGACGATTTTGCAGCCGCCGCGCGGAGTCAGATCGACGCGCGCACTCAAAAGTTCATCAACCAGGACCTGGGTGCCTTAGAGGGAATGCCAGAGGAGCGCCGCATTCGAGTTAGGCGGAGAGCCGCTTGGAAAGCGGACCAGTTCATCCGGGAGCGGCAAAGTGCTGGAAGGCTCAGTTGCGACGCCTGTGCTTTTGACCCAGCGATGATTTTCGACCCTAGCCGTGTCAAACCGCGAAGCCTCCTGGAAGTTCATCACAATGACCCCTTGGCGGAGGGGACCCGGCACACAACGACCGCGGACTTCACGCTTCTATGCCCGACATGCCACAAGGTGGAACACGTACGTTTACGACTTAGATCCCTGTCGACCAGAGCAACGTCGCTGGGGGCGGCCCATGATGGGGGATCCGTTCCGGCGCTTTCTCCAGATGCCGGCTGATAGAATGACCTGCCACGCTCTGCCAGGACACTCCAGTCTTCACTCATGCTCGTCTGACCGAGATCTCGCGCGACCAATTTTGTAGAAATATTTCGAGCGAGGGTCTGAATTCTGGTAAATAGGCTGGGGTCAACACGATGCAACAAGATAATGTTCCGAGAATATTTCAAGCTAATATCGATCGAATCTTCAAACGTCTCATCCACCCTAGTCTTGAGGCTTTGCAAATACATCCGGAGCTTCAATTCGGCGAGGCTGGAACAATGGACGAACTTCTCGATCGCTCAGCGGCTATAGTCGATAACTACACAGCCAACGAAGCGGCGAAGGCGTTCACCATGATGCTTGCGGCGCTGTTCGAGCGGCAACTCAGGTTCTGGGGCCGCAGCTTGGGCGTATCGATGGCAAGGCGCAAATCAGGATTAGAACCCTTTCGGGAATACCTACCGTTGTGCGCTAGGACTGGCAATATAGACCTAGATGACGGGCTTGTTGGATTCAACCTTATTGAAATGTTCCTGGTAGCCAATATTTACCGTCATGGTGACGGACCTTCGGTCAGAGACTTACGCTTGCATGCTCCCGATCGCTGGACTTATGAACCTTCTCGGTATGTGGACCTGCTGCCGCCCAACGCCGAGGAGAGCGAGCTTCTGCTGGTGAGGCCAAGCGACGTGTCACGCTACGCCGGCGCCTGCGCCCGGTTCTGGGGCTGCGCCGACAAGCTACACATGGCGGTGAAAGAGCCGCACTACGGTTGAGTGCGGTACGACATTTCACGAGCTGATCTAAGCCACTCTCAAGAAAGCGTCGGGCGCGCAGGGGAATGGGCCGGTTCGGATTTTCTCAGGCATTCATTTCCGCCGCGGGGTGGGCCTATATCGCTTCAGCTCCATTCGTCGCTTTTCGAGAATTCTGGGTCGTTGGGTGTCGGGGCCGGCACGGGTGGTTTTGGCCTGCCTTCGGTTGCTATGCGGGCACACAACGCGTCAAAGAGCTTCTTGGCTCGTAGACAGGCCGAGGTAACGGCCTCGATCCGATCAAGCGGAAAATGTTCGCTGTTGATGCGGCCAGCCTCAATTGGGATGCGGTACGATACGACGATAGGGGTCTCGCCATCGATCATGCGCCAAATGCCATGAGCCATCTTGTTTCTGGCTTCGACCGCAAGGCGTATCGCTGACCAAGCGTCCGCGGTTGTTCGCGCGTGACGATGGAGCGGCAAACCATAGCGGTGAGATAGTTTTTTCGCGAGTTCGATCTTTTCCTTTGTCTCAATCTGCGTGACGAGCTTCCCATCGTCAGCCGAGAGTCCAAGCACATCCCAAATGAAATGCTCGGCGCTCATCTCCATCTCTGAAAACACCATGAGCGCGTCCGCCATGGCAAGCTTAATTGCATCCGGCACTCCTTCGGAGATGCGGGCGCCGTCTGAGAGGTTTTGTTGAATGACTTTGCGGCCTGCGGCCGATCTGGCTTTAGGTTGCTTAGAGCGGGGACTTTTGGGCGGAAGATTACTCATGTCGCGAGATTCCAATCGTCGCATGCGTGTGGACGACAAGTCGCCACATCCTACCACGTCGTCCGAGCGTGATCTGACGGCAGTTCAGCTTACCCTGAGCCTCACCAGCGCATTGAAGCGCTCGGGCATGACGTGAACGCGGTTCGCTCACGCGGAGAACGAGAACAAATTATCTGATGCTACGGATTGCTGATGATCCAACGATGCGCATGACCGCTCGTCCAAGCCGTATGCGTAGGACGCCAAGCCCGCATTCCGAAGGTTCAATTCCCTCCACCTTCAATATGGGCGCAAGAACTTGCCGTTGCGCCGCAATGTTCCTATCCTCCCCTCGATCGCGCTAGGCGTCTCCGGCCGGGGCTGCTGTGCGGCTCGGCGGCGGATCTCGTGGAGGCGCCTCTTGGGTCGCTCCGGCTCTCACTAGCCGCCTGGTACCGGTCGTCCGGCGTTGACGCTGCGGCACCCCGATTGGTGCGTTCGCTGCCGGGTATCGGCAGAACGACCACTTGGCATCTATTCCGGACGAAGTCGGCCGATTGCTGGCGACCGGTCGGCCCGCACGCCGGCCAAGAGACGCGTTGCCGCGGCGATGCAGCTGGCGACCGAGCTCGGCATTGAGAATCAGAGGCGGCTGTCCAAATCCGAGGGCCTGATGCGACTGGCCAACGCCTACTCACAGGGAATCACCCGCGCCAAGCGTGACCGGCGCCGCTGTGGATTGAACTCGACCCCCGCGTCGCTTTCCCACGGGACGAACCACTCCGGCACGCACGTACCGGTGTTCCCGCGACCGTGATACCGACCATGGGCTCACCCCTTGCCATGCGGCAGGAAGCCCCTATCCTGCGCCGCATGCTTCGTGCCCTTCGCAACCTCGTACTGCTCGCCGCCGCGATCGTCTTTACGGCGTCCGGGGTCGGCTGGGGCTATGCGAACGCAAGCACCGTTTTGGGTAGCGGGGACACCGCCCACCACCGGGCGATGGCAGAGGCGCAAGGCGGGCATCGGCATGAGGCGCAACAAGCCTCCGATGGCCATCATCACGCCTCGGAGGCAGCCGATCCCTGCACGGACAAGGCGGCTTGCGGCGACGGTCATGCCCATGTCGGCGATGCGAGCTCGTGCTGCGCGGCGGCGTGCCATATGGCCATCCCGACCGCATTCCACGCGCCGTTGGTGACACTCCTTGTCCTCGGCAGGCAGGCCCTACCGCCCGACACCGACGGTATCCAGGCTTCGGTGATGCGGCTCGACCGGCCCCCGAAGCTCTCCAGCCCCCAGATCGGCTGATCCGTCTCGCGATTCGTCGAGGACGTATCGGACATGCTCGCCGCGGATGATCTTCGATCGTCCCGACCGAGCGGGTCCTGACGTCCATGGACCAAGGCCGTCCGCCCCCGGTTGCCCTGGCATCCGGCCTCGGTGGTCGGCAATCCTACGCTCCTCGACCGGTCCCTGACCCAGCCGACGGCAGGCCGCGGCCGCGCACTGCGCGCCCGCGCCCATAGCCCATCCGTTCCCGGCTGTAGAGCGGCGCCCCCGACGGGGCCGCACCCCGAGGTCATTCATGAAGTCATTGCTTCCGACGGCCCTCGCCGTCCTCGTCTCCGCATGTTCCGGTCCGCCGCCCATCACGAGCGGCCCGGATCCAGCCGACCCCTCGGTTGCCGTGCCCGCCGTCCGGTACGCTCCGGTGCTGGCGGGCGACGTCGACTACCGTCCTGTGCCGCCCCGCTCTTGGATCGAGCAGAACCAGGGCCTGGCGCCCGGCCAGGGAGGGCGGTGATGGCTCCGCTTCCTTCCGGGATGGTGCTCGCCATTCCACTGGCGCTGCTGCTGGGCGGCTGCGTCACCTTCACCCCCGACGGCGGCATGGCCCCCGTCGCCAGCCGGGTCTCGGGCGACATCGGCGGGCAGGTGGTGAAGATCACGTCCGAGGAAGAGGCCGCGACGGCGCGGGCACGCGTGTCCGCGCTCCTGTCCCGGCCCCTCGACGCCCGTGCGGCGCTCCAGGTCGCCCTCCTCAACAATCGAGGTCTCCAGGCGCAGTACAACGCCTTGGGCATCTCCGAGGCCGCCTACGTGGCGGCGAGCCTCCCGCCCAATCCCAGCTTCGGGGTGGAGCGGCTGAACGGCGGCGGGGAACTCGACGTGGAGCGGCGGCTGGTCGCGAACGTGCTCGCGCTCCTGACGCTTCCCGCCCGCAGCGAGATCGCCGGCGTCCAGTTCGAGGCTGCCCGCCACCGGGCGATCGAGGCGACCTTCAGGACCGCCGCCGAGGCACGTCGCGCCTATTATCGGGCCGTGGCGGCGCGCCAGGCGGAGGCCTTCCTCGAGAAGGCCCGCCTCACGGCGGATGCGGCCGCCGACCTCACCGTCAAGCTCGGCGAAACGGGGGCGGCGACGAAGCTCGACCAGGCGAGGGCCAGCGCCTTCTACGCCGAGGTATCGAACGAGCTCGCCCGGGCACGCCTCAAGTCCGCGACGGACCGGGAGGCCCTGACCCGGCAACTCGGCCTGTGGGGCAACGACGTCGGCTACAGGCTGCCGTCCCAGCTCCCGCGGCTGCCGGGGCGCATCCGGACCGAACCCCAGGTGGAGGTCGAGGCGGTGCTCAAGCGCACCGACCTCATCGCGGCTCGGCTCGAGCTCGATGCCATGGCGAAGTCCCTCGGCCTCACGCAGGCGACGCGCTTCGTCTCCCTGCTCGAGGGGGGATACCGCGGCAATTACCAGCGTGCGGACGGGGAGACCCTGCGTCCCCAGGGATTCGAGCTGGAGGTCCAGGTGCCGATCTTCGACCTCGGCGAGACCAACGTCCGCCGGGCGCAGGAGACCTACATGCAGGCGGCGAACCTCCTCATGGAGAAGGCGGTGAACGTCCGCTCCGAGGCACGGGCCGCCTACGTGACCTACCGGGCGAGCTACGACATCGCCCGCCAGTACCAGGCGAGGATCCTCCCCCTGCGCAAGACCATCAATGAGCAGGCGCTGCTGGAATACAACGGCATGCTCATCGACGTCTTCGAATTGCTCACCACGGAGCGGGAGAGCATCGACAGCAACGTCTCCGCCATCGGCGCCCAGCGCGACTTCTTCCTGGCGGAGGTGGATTTCCAGACGGCCATCATCGGCGGCGGTGCGGGAGGCGGGGAAACCGTTCTCGCCTCCGCGGCCGCCGGTGCCAGCGACTGATCGGAGACGAACCATGCCCGTTTCAAGACGAGGATTCCTCGGAGCCTCCGGCGCCCTGGCGCTGGTGAGCGCAGGCGCGGTCTCCGGCCGCGTCCAGGCGGCCTCCATTCCCGAGGCCGCCACCATGAAGGAGGCGACCATGCAGCCGCCTCTCTTCCCGACCACGGGTCCGGACTACCAGCCCGTGGTCACCCTCAATGGTTGGACCGCGCCATGGCGCATGAACGGTGACTGGAAGGAATTCCATCTTGTCGCCGAGCCCGTGGTGCGGGAGATCGCGCCGGGGATGGTGGCCCATCTGTGGGGCTACAACGGCCAGTCACCCGGCCCCACCATCGAGGCGGTGGAAGGCGACAAGGTGCGCATCTTCGTCACCAACAGGCTGCCGGAGCACACCACCATCCACTGGCACGGGCAGATCCTGCCAAACGGCATGGACGGGGTAGGCGGCCTCACCCAGCCCCACATCAAGCCGGGGAAGACCTTCGTCTACGAGTTCCAGCTCCGAAAGAGCGGGACCTTCATGTACCACCCCCATGCGGACGAGATGGTCCAGATGGCCATGGGCATGATGGGCTTCTTCGTGGTGCATCCGAAGGACCCGTCCTTCCGCCGCGTGGATCGGGACTTCGTCTTCCTCCTCAATGCCTACGACATCGAGCCCGGGGCCTACGTGCCCAAGGTCAACACGATGCTCGACTTCAACCTGTGGACCTGGAACAGCCGCGCCTTCCCCGGCATCGACCCGCTCGTGGTGGGAAAGGGCGACAAGGTCCGCATCCGGTTCGGCAATCTCACCATGACGAACCATCCCATCCACATGCACGGCTACGACTTCAAGGTCTCGTGCACGGATGGCGGATGGGTGCCGGAGGCGGCCGCCTGGCCGGAGGTGACCATCGACTGCGCGGTCGGCCAGATGCGTGCCTTCGACTTCGTGGCCGATCACGAGGGGGACTGGGCGATCCACTGCCACAAGTCCCACCACACCATGAACGCCATGGGCCACGACGTGCGCACGTACATCGGGGCCAACCTGAAGCAGGCGGCCGGCAAGATCCGCAAGCTCGTGCCCGACTACATGCCCATGGGCGCCAAGGGCATGGCGGACATGGGCGAAATGGAGATGCCGCTGCCCGACAACACCCTGCCCATGATGACCGGCTTCGCCCAGTTCGGCCCGGTGGAGATGGGCGGCATGTTCTCGGTGGTCAAGGTGCGCGAGGGCCTTGAGCGCAACGACTACAAGGACCCGGGCTGGTTCAAGAACCCGCCGGGCACCGTCGCGTTCGAGTGGACCGGCGAGAACAAGGCCGCCGAGCGCGCGCCCGCGCCCTCCTACGACCCCGCGCGGACCATCGAGGTCGACGTCGTCAAGCCCGGCGCCGGGCGGGCGGGCGGACACCAGCACTGACTTTCCCCATCCCAGGTTCAACGAGAGGACCAACCATGAAGATATACCTCATCGCCGCCGCCTTGCTTTCGGCGGTCGTGTCCACCGCTCCCGCCTTCGCCGACGCAGGGCATGCCCATGGCGAGGAGCGCGCTTATGGCGAGCCGGGAAATCCGAAGCAGCCGTCCCGCGTGATTCAGGTCGTCATGAGCGAGGCGGACGGGAAGATGCAGTTCATCCCGAACAAGATCGAGATCAAGACCGGAGAGCAGGTCCGGTTCGTGCTTCGCAACAACGGCGATCTCGATCACGAGATCGTCCTCGCGACGCTTCAGGACAACCTCAAGCACGCCGAGGAGATGCGCAAGAACCCCGACATGGAGCACGACGATCCCAACGCCAAGCGCCTGATGCCGAAGAAGACGGGCGAGATCGTCTGGAAATTCACGAAAGCGGGAACCTTCGATTTCTCCTGCCTCATCCCGGGCCACCGAGAAGCCGGGATGTTCGGCACCATCATCGTCAAGTGATCCAACCAAGGAGACCCATCATGCGCAAGCTGTTGCTGTCCGCAGCATTCCTGCTCACGACCGCCGCGGCGTTCGCCCAGGCTGCTCCCGTGAGCGGTGAGGTGACCAAGGTCGACGAGGCGCAAGGCAAGATCACCCTGAAGCACGCCGCCATCCCGAACCTGGACATGGACGCCATGACCATGGTGTTCGCCGCCGGCGATCCGGCGATGCTCAAGGCCGTGAAGGCGGGCGACAAGGTCACGTTCGAGGCCGACCGGGTCAACGGACGGCTCACCGTCACCAAGATCCAGAAGGCGAAGTGATTCGAACACCCGCGGGGCGGGAGACCGCCCCGCGGGCAACCAAGATCGATCCAGCGGACGGGACACGGACTATGCCGCGTTCCTGATCCGCGGACGCAACGGCGGAAGGAGACCCCCTCATGGCAATCAGGCAGATCATCCTGGCAACGACGCTGGTCGCGCTTTCGACCGCGCCAGCGTTGTCCGATCCGTATTCGTCGCGGCTCTCGCAGAAGGAGAAGGCGCGTCACGAATTCCGCGATGTTCAGCGTTCGGCCATACCAGTGCGTCGGCTATGCAGTGATGTGGCCGCGCCGCACGGTGCGACCGACGTCAGTCCCGCGGGCGCTACAGGGCGGAGGCCGACCATCAATCCGTAGCGCGACTTGATCGATCCATCGGCCATGTTCCATCGGACCCACCATGCAGAGCCATAGTGCGGATCGACGACAGACGGAGGTCCGCACGAAATGCGTGCCAAAGCTCGACAAGCTTCAACGCGGCGTTCGTGCGGCGGCTGGGGTACTCGCACGGATATTCGCTTCGACGTATTCGACCGGACTGGCAGTGCGGCATTGGAATATAGACTTAGATCAACTCCTGCTGGAGAGACCACCTAAGTAATCCTCCCGGAGGAAGGGCGATCTGCCTTGCGCCCCGCGCGATGGAAAGCGAGGCTGACGATACGGACAGCGACATCATGATCGAGCCAAAGCAGCCAATTTCCCCTGCGCACGTGCCATGGTTCGTTTCCGCGCCCGGCCAGCCCGACATCCTGATGATAGTGATGGGCATATTCCTGGTGCTCTTCACGTTTATTTTGGGCCTACTGGTGCTGCGCTTGCACCATTTGCCAGAGCATATCGCTCACAAAGGACAAAAATTTCAGTACGAGATTGTCGCGGTCTTATGCCTCCTTGCGATGTTCACCCACCAAAATATTCTTTGGGTCGCCGCCTTGCTGCTGGCGATGATTGACCTTCCTGATTTCAGTAGCTTGTTTGCAAGGATAGCGCAGTCCCTTGAGCGCATCGCCCAGAGAAGGCGACCGAGGCAGCAACGGCCTTCCGAGACGGCTGACACTGAACCCCGGTGAGGCCCGCGACAATCAACTTGCTACCAAACTGCTGTCCCGTGCGGGTGATGGGCGGCTATTGTCTCGACATGGTCACTGGCCGGGTCAAGCTGCCCGGCCCATCTGCGCTAACGATGGCGTGCTTCCCTGCGGCTATGACCTGCCGGACTCGGGATGGTTGCCGGCACCTCCGACCAAGATTCGTGACATCCAAAGCTTGATCTATATCATTTAATAGATAATATATTATCCCTTAATTCCGCCGGAGGAAGACAATGGATATCATGTCATCCCTAAAGCTCGAGTCGCCTGGCGGTGTGCTGAGGGGCGTCGCGCGCCGAGCCCGAGACAAGCGGCTCGAGATGAACCTGACTCAGGTCGGATTGGCGGAACGGAGCGGGGTGAGCCTCGGCACCCTAAAGCTATTCGAGAGAAGCGGAGTCATTTCCCTTGCCAGCTTGATCAAGATCGCATTCGCGCTCGATTCCGAAACCGGCTTTGCGGGATTGTTCCCTGCCCGCGAACCAATCACCATCGAGGATGTGATCGAGAAGCCGAAACGAGCGAGGGGGCGTCGGACGTGAAGTCGACTCAATTCACTACGGTCTCCACACTGAAGGTCACACTTGAGGTGGGAGACACCCCTCGCCCCGTCGGAAGGCTTGCGTGGGGCACGGCACAACGCAGGGCATTTTTCGAGTACGATCCCGACTTCATCGTAGATCCCTTGCCAATCTCTCCATTCAACTTGCCGGTCAAGCCGGAGGTACATGCCGCGCCACGCGAACCCTTCCAAGGCCTCCATGGGGTTTTCAACGACAGTCTGCCCGATGGCTGGGGGCGCAAGCTGCTCGATAGGTCGCTCGCCAGGAGAAGCCTGGATTTCACTGCATTGACCCCGCTCGACCGTCTGGCCTTTGTAGGTTCCGGTGGCATGGGGGCGTTATGCTATGCGCCCGAGTTCGATGGAGACGAGAAAGACCGCGGTTCCCATGACCTCGACTGGTTCGCGGAGCAATCGGAACTCGTGATGGCCGATGTCAGCACATCGGAGATCGATGTGCTACGGGGCGCCCAGGGCGGATCGGGCGGAGCGAGGCCGAAGATAAACGTCGGCATCGGTCCGGATGATTCCATCCGACCGGATTACGGCGAGGAAATGCCTCCGGCCTACACCCGATGGATCGTGAAGTTTCGCGGAGCCGAGGATGGCAATGAAATCGGGACCGAGGAGTACGCCTATGCCGTGATGGCGGATGCCGCGGGAATTTCCATGCCGGAGACCCGACTCATCGAAACGCTCTCCGGTGGGCGCTACTTCGCCGCTCGGCGGTTCGACAGGACCCCCCTAGGACGTGTCCACGTCCAGACGGCGAGCGCGCTGGTCAACGCCGACCACCGCTCGCCGAGCCTGGACTACATCACGCTGCACAAGATCGTCCTGGTCCTGACGCGGGATCAACGAGAGGTCTCGGAGATGTTCAGGCGCATGACCTTCAACGTGTTCGCGAGGAATAGGGACGATCACGCCAAGAACCACGCATTCCGGATGGATGAACAAGGTTCCTGGACCCTGACACCAGCCTATGACCTCACCTTTTCACCAGGTGCGGGAGGTGAGCACAACCTGGACATCGCGGGCGAGGGTCGGAATCCGCGCGAGCGCGACATTCTTCGTGTTGCGGAGACGATGTCTATCGAAGAGTCCGTGGCTCGAAGCATCATCGACGAGGTTCGTGAGGCCATCGATCGCTGGCCCGAGTTCGCCGACGTCGCCAAGGTGCCCAGATCAAGGGCAACGGAGATCGGCCGAGCCTTAGGCGTGCAAGGCACGCCGAAACCCCGGCGTGGCCCATGATGGGTCGCACCGCCTCGACGATCTTTCACGTCTCATTCCAGCGATGTCGTCCGCAATCTCAGGGCGTTGGCGATGACGCTGACCGAGGAGAGCGCCATGGCGAGGGCTGCGATGATGGGCGAGAGCAGCAAGCCGAAGGCGGGATAGAGCACTCCGGCTGCGATCGGCACTCCGGCCGCATTGTAGATGAAGGCGAAGAATAGGTTCTGGCGGATGTTGCCCATGGTGGCGCGGCTGAGCTGACGCGCGCGCACGATCCCCTGGAGGTCACCCTTCAGGAGCGTCACGCCCGCGCTCTCGATCGCCACATCCGTGCCCGTGCCCATGGCGATGCCCACGTCGGCGGCGGCCAACGCCGGGGCATCGTTCACGCCGTCGCCCGCCATGGCGACGATCCTGCCCTCCTTCCGCAACCTCGCGACCACCTTCGCCTTGTCTTCGGGAAGGATCTCGGCCTCGACCTCCTCGATGCCAAGCCTGCGGGCGACCGCCTGCGCGGTCGTCCTGTTGTCGCCGGTCAGCATGACGACGCGGATGCCCGCGCCGCGGAGCGCCGCGACGGCGGCTGGCGTCGTCGCCTTGATGGGGTCGGCGATGGCGACGAGACCGCCGAGGCGCCCGTCGACCGAGACGAAGATCACGGTCGCGCCTTCGCCGCGCAGCGCCTCGGCCTCCCCTGTGAGGGAAGAGAGGTCGACGCCCTCCTCGGACATGATGCGGTGGCTGCCGATGACCAGCCTGCGCCCGTCGACCTTGCCCGTCACGCCCTTGCCGACGGGGCTGTCGAAGTCCTCGGCGGTGCCGAGCGCGAGATTGCGTTCCAGCGCGGCGGCGACGATGGCGGCGGCCAGGGGATGCTCGCTCGCTCGTTCCAACGTCGCAGCGAGGCGCAGCAACTCCGCCTCGTCCATCCCTTCTGCAGCCTTCAGGGCCGTGACCTTGGGCTTGCCCTCGGTGAGGGTTCCGGTCTTGTCGACCACCAGCGTGTCGATCCTCTCGAAGCGTTCCAGAGCCTCGGCATTCTTGATGAGGACGCCGAGACCGGCGCCCCGGCCGACGCCGACCATGATGGACATGGGCGTCGCGAGACCGAGGGCGCAGGGACAGGCGATGATCAGGACCGCAACGGCGGCGATCAGCCCATGGGCGAAGCGCGGCACGGGTCCCCAGATGCCCCACGCGGCGAAGGCGAGGATGGCGATGGCGATCACCACCGGCACGAACCAGCCGGACACCTCGTCGGCGAGCCTCTGGATCGGCGCGCGGGAACGCTGGGCCTCCGCCACCATGTGGACGATCTGGGCCAGCATCGTGTCCCGCCCGACGCGGCCTGCCCGCATGACGAAACCGCCGGTCTGGTTGAGCGTGCCGCCGATGAGCTTTGCCCCGGCCTCCTTGGTGACCGGCATGGATTCGCCGGTGATCATGGACTCGTCCACGGAGCTGCGGCCCTCGACCAGGTCCCCGTCCACGGGGACCTTCTCCCCGGGACGAACCCGGAGGCGGTCGCCGACGGCGACCACGTCCAGCGAGACGTCCTCGTCGGAGCCGTCGTCCCGCACGCGGCGAGCGGTCTTGGGAGCGAGGTCGAGCAGGGCGCGGATGGCGCCGCCCGTCTGCTCTCGGGCACGCAGCTCCAGGACCTGGCCGAGCAGCACCAGGACGGTGATGACGGCGGCCGCCTCGAAGTAGATGGCGACGGATCCGTCGGCGGCGCGGAACGTATCCGGGAAGGCCTGAGGCACGGCGGTCGCCACCACGCTGTAGATCCAGGCCACCCCCGTTCCCATGGCGATCAGCGTGAACATGTTGAGATGGCGCGTTACGAGGGAGCGCCCAGCCCGAACGAAGAACGGCCAGCCTGCCCACAGCACCACCGGGGTCGCCAGCACAAGCTGGATCCAGTTAGCGGCCTTGGCGCCGAGCAGCATGTGGAGGTTGGTGAGGTGCCCGCCCATCTCCAGCGCGAGGACCGGCACGGTGAGGACGAGGCCGATCCAGAACCGTCTCGTCATGTCCACGAGTTCGGCGCTCGGACCGGTCTCCTGTGTCGCCACCTCGGGCTCCAGCGCCATGCCGCAGATCGGGCAGTTGCCGGGACCGATCTGCCGGATCTGCGGATGCATGGGACAGGTGTAGATCACACCCTCGGGCTTGTTCCCGTCCGCCTTGGGAGCGGGCCCCTCGGCGACGTAGGCCGAAGGGTTCGCCTCGAACTTCGCCTGGCAGCCCGCCGAGCAGAAGTAATGGGTCGTCCCGTGGTGAGTAGCGCGGTGGGTGGCGGTCGCCGGATCCACCTCCATACCGCAGACCGGATCCTTCACGAGAGAGGCATGCGACCCGTCCGTGCCTGCGTGGGAATGCGTGCCATGGTCGTGGTGGTGGGCATGGCCCGAATGGGCGTGCGGTTCAGTCATGGGAGGGAGCTCCGGGATGGTGGGGCTTCGGGCCGGATGCGATGCCGATCCGAGGGATGAACGCCGGCACGGCGCGCGCGTAGGCGTCCCATGCGGGGCCGAATTCGGCCCTGGAGGCGTTCTCCTCCCGCCGGGCGAGGCGGACGTAGACCCACACCAGGATCGGGAACATGGCGAGGGTCACGAGGGTCGGCCACTGCATGAGGAAGCCGAACATGATGACGACGAAGGCCACGTACTGCGGATGGCGGACATGGGCGTACGCGCCTGTGGTCGCCAGCCGATGTTCCCGCTGGGCCGCATGGAGCACGTGCCAGCTCGTGGCGAGCAGCCAGAACCCGGCGAAGATCAGGACGTCGCTGAGGATGTGGAACGGGCCGAAGTGCGGGTTCACGCGCCACCCGAACATCGTCTCGAGCAGGTGTCCCGCATCGTGCGAGAGGAAGTCCACCCCGGGGAACTGCCGCCCGAGCCATCCCGACAGCAGGTAGATCGTCAGGGGGAAGCCGTACATCTCGGTGAACAGCGCGACGACGAAGGCGGAGAAGGCGCCGAGCGACCGCCAGTCCAAGGAGGTGCGCAGCCGGACGAAGCTTGCGGCGAACAGGATGAATACCGCGGAGTTGATGATCACCAGGCCCCAGAGGCCATAGGCGGGAGATCCGTTCATCGCGGGCCTCCCTCTGGACGGCTCGGAGGGGCTCCTGCGCCGTGGTCGTGCCGGCCGCCGTGACCGTGATGCATGAACAGGTGCATCAGGGGACATGCGAGGAGCAGCAGGAACGGCAGGTAGCCCAGGACATGGGCGCGGTGCTCGGAAAACAGCAGGAACGCCGCGATGAGGAGGAAGCCGATGGCGACGAGGCCTCCCCTGGATCGCCAGAAGCCGCCCGACGGGCGATCGGCTGGCCGACCCCGGTCGTCGTTGGCGGCGGCGAGATGATCTGCGTCATGGTGCATGGACATGGTCGGATTCTCCAAGATGGGTCGGGCCGGCGCCCGCGGCGGGAAGCCGCTCCGCGGGCGCCGCCGGGTTCACATCAGGCCCATCGGCATGGGCATGAGGAGCTGGTCGGCGGTGCGCTTCTGGGCGTCGTCGAGGGAGGAGTAGAGCGGGTCGAGCGCCGTCCTCACCTTGCGCAGGGCTTCGAGGCGCGCGGCGAGCATGCGTTCGTGCGCCTCGATCCGTTTCGGGAGGGTCGCGGCCGTGGCGCCTTGCCCGGACATCATCTGCTCCTGCATGGCGGACATCATTC
The DNA here is from genome assembly GCF_004346185.1 of Aquabacter spiritensis. GTDB lineage: Bacteria > Pseudomonadota > Alphaproteobacteria > Rhizobiales > Xanthobacteraceae > Aquabacter > Aquabacter spiritensis. The sequence goes on from NZ_SMAI01000016.1 coordinate 99,460, forward strand.
CTGTCATGCCCCGGGCATTGGAACGGAGCGCCTCGGCGAACGCATACCACAGCGGCTGCTGCGCGGCGGTGATGCCGAGCTCGGCCCGGAGGAAGGCGATCCGCCCCTCGATGCGGGCCGGTGCCATCATCTGGCCCATCATGCCCGTGCCACCCATCATGCCCATCATCCCGCTTCCCATTCCGCCTTGCTGCGGATCCTGGGCGGGGGGCGCAGCCGAAGGCAGCGGCATCGGGGCGGCGGATTGGGGCGCGGGCAATGGCGCGGCTGCCGGATGGTGCGCATCTTCGGCGTGGACGGACATCGACGCGATCAGGGCCGCGCCCAGGGCACCGGCCGTCATCAGATTGCGGAACGTGGTCATGGTGTGCTTGCTCCTGTCATTGCGCGGCCGAAGCCGCTCGTTCTTCGCTGAAGGCTTCCGTCATTTCCGGCGCGGGGGAGGCGCTCGCTACGGTTCCCGCTTCAGGGGGTGCCGGAGACGGGTGGACCGTGTTCAAACTCGGGAACAGGGCCGATCGTCCGTAGGTGGTGTCGAAGATCCGCTCGAAGGCGGAATCGCGCAGCCTTCGAGCGGATGCGATGGCTTCGGCGGCATCGGCGATGAAGCCAGCCTCGCGGACCCTGAAGGGATTGTCCGGTGCCGCCGGATGACGGTGAGCGGCGATCCCGTCCGCCAGAAGATGGATGCCGCGCATCCAGGGCAGAAAGCCCTCGGACAGGAGATACCGGCTGGCGCGCATCGGGTGCAGCCATTCGAGGGCCGCGGCGGACCATGGCGTCGTGAACGCACGGACCCATGGGCTGGCGAACGTGCGGTAGAATTTCTCGTTGACTTCGGAAAGCTGGCGCACGCGCTGGAAGGCATCGTCCGCCCGCGCGAAGCGGATGTCGGAGACCTGCCGCTCCTCGAAGCGCACCTCGAAGGCATCGGCCGAGCAGTCCGGATCGCCCGTCGGATTGTCGATCCGCATCTCGTAGAGACCGGGAGGCAGGGCCTCGATCCGGGGAAGGCTTTGGAGGATCGCCCGGTGCTCGAGACGGGCGACCTTGGCGGAGACGAAGATGCCAAGGTGCCCGACGTGAGAGTTGACGAGGTAGACGATGCGCTGGCCCGCCGCCTTCAAGTCCGGCGTATCGGCGTAGACGGCGGGTATCCAGCCAAGGGCCTGATGTGGCGGCGTGATGTTGTCGCCGTAGGAGGCGAAGATCACGACGGGGTTGCGGATGCGCCGGAGGTCGGCGTGGCACCCATCGCAGATCCGAAGCCGTCCCTGCTCCAGCCGGTCGCCCACGAACAGGTTCTCGACGATGGCGAGGATCTCCTCCCGCGAGAGGAAGAAGAACCCGTTCCACCATCGCTCGAAATCCAGGAACCGCTGGCGCTCCGTGTCCACCGCGACGTAGAGGTTCGCGTGCTTCTCCCAGACGGACTCCGGCTTGAGGCCCTCGAAGTTCTGAACCAGCCAGGCGCCGTCGAACCGGCCGTCGCCGAGATCGGCGAGCAGATGCGTAAGCCAGGTGCCACCCTCGAACCCGGCCGCGATCCGCATCGGGTTCACGCCGGGCTCGCCTGCCCAATAGGACAGAGGGGTGCCGTTGAGGATCGTGGGGCCGGTCAGCCCGGCGCAGTCGGCGGCGAGGAGCGTCACCGCCCATCCGGCCTGGCAGTTGCCGTAGAGGATCGGTGCGCTGCCGGGATGGCGCTTCGCCACCTCTTCCACGAACCGCCGCAGCGCATGGAGCACGTCGGCAAGCGTCTGCCCGGGCATGGGCTCCGGCGTGAAGGCGACGAAATAGACCGGATGGCCCTGGTGCAAGGCGACGCCGACTTCCGACTCCCGCTTGAAGCCGCCGATGCCGGGGCCGTGCCCGGCACGGGGATCGAGGATCACCACAGGGGGCTTGGACGGGTCGAGGCAGTCGTCCAGGCAATCGTCCCCGGCGTGGGTCACCCGAAGGAGCAGGTAGTTGACGGGCCGCTCGAACCGCCGTGCATCTGCCAGGACCTCGTGGTCGAAGTCGAGAAGCGGCGGCTTGCCTGCCCGCTCGTGCGCCAGCATGTTGTCCGCCCGCTGCCGCAGCGTGTCCCAGAACAGGACCGATCTCTCACCCGCATCGGCGGCATAGGCGAAGAGGTCGCGGAAGACGGTACCGGGATCGGAAACCGCCGGGTTGTCCGGCCGTCCGGCATCACCGGCCGCAGTCGGCGGCATCGGGTAGGGAACGACGTCCGAACGGGGGGAGGTTTGGATGGTCATGGTGTCCTCCCGCCGTCACGACGCGTAGTCGACGAAAGCCATCATGCCCGCCGCCATGTGGTAGAGGTGATGGCAGTGAAGGGGCCAATGGCCCTCATTGTCCGCGTCGAAGGCGATCGTCACGGATGTCATCGGCGGCACCAGGACGGTGTCCCGCACCGCGCCGCCAACCGCCTTGCCGCCGATGCCGACCACCTGGAAGTGATGCCCGTGCAGGTGCATCGGATGGGCCATCATGGTGGCGTTGGCGAGCGTGACCTCGATGCGCTCGCCCCGACGGACGCGGAGCCCGTCGGCCCCGTCGATGCTCCAGCGATACCCTTCCATCGTCCCGGCGAGGGTGAGGGCAACGCGCCGGTCGGCCGCCGGGCTCGGAAGCGGCGCAAGCGGTCGCAGACGTCCCTCGAGGGCGAGATCGAGGACGGGTCCGTTGGTCCCGCCCTTGATGGGGACCTTGGCGATCACGGCGCCCGGAGCGGCGAGGATGAGGCCCGTGCGTTCGAGGGCGCCTTCCCGCAAGGCCAGGATCGGGTGGGCGCTTCCCGCCGGAACCTGGAGGCGGATGTCGAGCCGCTGGCCCATGGCGATCGGGAAGGCATTGCCTGTCACCGGCTGCACCTCCTGCCCGTCCACCGCGACGAGGTCGCCCGTCAGCGCCCCGGTCTGGATGGTGAAGGCGGTGGCGGTGGCGCCATTGATGATGCGCAGCCGCACCCGCCCGCCGCGTTCGATACGGACCACCTCGGGGTCGTCCAGGGTTCGGTCATTGGCGAGATAGGCGTCGTACTCGATGTCGTTGAGGTCCATGGCGGCGGCCGCCAGGCCTCCGCCAGGCATCATTCCGGCCATGCCGGAGCCCATCCCCGCATGGGTTATGCCTCCGCCCATGCCGGGCATGGACATCGCGCCATGGGCGGAGGACGTGCTCCGCTGCAGGCGCGTCAGGATCTCCTCGGCTGGCGTGAAGGAGAAGTCGTGGAGAAGGATCACGACCTCCTGCTCGTCCCGGCTTCGGTCGGCCTCTGTGCGGACGATCAGCGGCGCCGCCAGGAGGTTCTGTTCCTGGAGCGTGTGAGCATGCATCCACTGCGTGCCGCCGCGCCCGGTGAGCAGGGCGTAGCGGCGCGCGGCGCCTGCGGCCAGGAGAGAGGCCGGATTGTCCGGCACCCCGTCCTGATCCCAGGGAGGGGTGAGGCCATGCCAGTGGATGAGGGTCGGGCTGCCAATCTCGTTGGAGAGCGACAGGTCCAGGGTCCGTTCCGCATCGACCGTGAGGCCGCTGTTCGCTCCGGCCGTGAGGCCGAAGACGCGGGCGGCCTTTCCGTTGACCTCGATGGTGCGGGTGACGGCACGGAGCGCAAGGGTATCGGCGCCCGGAACGGGTATGGTTTGGGTCTGGCCGGCGCCGAGGGCCGGGAACGCCCGGCTCGCGCCAAGCGCGGCAGCCCCGACCGCGAGACGGCCGAGAAAATCACGACGTTTCATTCTGATATGCTCGTTTCCTGTCGGCGTGCGGCCGACATCAATCCAAGGGACGCCCGAGGGCAGTCCCGACAGCTATGGAAGAGGCAGCTTCAGATCGGGAAACGAGGGGGGTGGAGACCGGGCGGGACGGCGAGGCCGGGGAAAACGCGGTCAGACGGCAGGGGATGATGGCCAAGAGACTTCAAGTGCTGGATCGCCGTATCCGTGCTTCCGATGGCAATGCCCCAGATGCTGGAGGCCAACTCGCAGCATGCACCATGGTCGGTCATCTGCGCCGTACCGTCGTGCTCGTCATGGTGATCGGCGACCGCAGCGCCGTGGCCGTCCGCGATCGTGGCGTGCTGGGCATCCTCGGCGTGATCGTGGCATTGTACCGGCATCGCCTGGGCCAGCGGGGCGAGCAGCATCGCCGCCGCGACCAGCACGGCCGACAGCAACCTTACGTGCCCGATCGCTTGCCTGAAGCGGATCATGTGCCTAGCTCACCCAAAGTGAATACTACATCATTCTGGTGCAGCTCGAAACGCACCACCTTGATCGGGATCAACGGGCTCGTTCGGGAGTGCAGATTACCGCTCTTTCCCGGCCGGACGCGGTGACGCGGAATTCCAGGGACCACGTCCTCCGCGGAGATCGGATTTGGTCCACGCAAGGATGTGATGGAGCGCCTCACTTCCATTTGCCTGCCGCCTGTGAGACCTTCCGGCCATGTCCGGGTCCCTTCTCCGTCGTCTGCTTGCGATCCTGGTGATCGTGGGGCTCACTGCCGGGCCGTTCGCCGCATCCGCGGCGGTCGGTCCGATGGAGCCGTCGCCTGCGGCGATGTCGATGTCGATGACCGACGAGGCCATGGCGGGCGACATGCCGTGCTGCCCGGACGAGAAGCCGGTGCTGCCCGACTGCCAGAAGCTCTGCCCACTGATGATGTCCTGCCTCGCCAAGTGCTTCCAGCCGGGGCCGTCGGCATCGGCCACGGATAGGTTGGCGCTTCGCCTGACGGACATCATCGGACTGCGGGATGAGGCTCTTCCATCGGGCCTGGCCGCCGAACCCCCGCCAAGGCCTCCGCGAACCTGACACCATCGTCGGCTCCCGCCGGGAGCCGGAGAGCGCGCGTGGCTTAAGCCGCGCGGCACGAATGCGCAGCTATGCGGCACCCAGCTGCCGCTCCTGCGCGTCCTCACGATGATTCAGGAAACCGGAAAATGACTTCCTTCCGCATGAAGCGGCCCCTCTTTTCGGGGCTCGCGGCCCTTGCCGTATCCGTCACCACGTCCTCGGCGTGGGCGGACCCCCAGGACTACCAGTTCCAGCTCGTCCAGACCGAGGTGAAGGTCGGCGATGGCGCGATCGTCGCCGTCCGGCTCATCGACAAGAAGTCGGGCAAGGCGGTGCCTGATGCCGTCATCTTCGCCAAGCGCATCGACATGGCGCCCGACGGCATGGAGATGATGGCCTCGCCCATCGAGCAGGTGTCCTCCACCGAGCCGGGCGTCTACCGCTTCAAGACCAAGCTTTCCATGGAAGGCGGCTGGCGGCTGTCGCTCGGCGCAAAAGTCCAGGGCGAGACCGGGACGGTCGAGGACAAGCTGGTCCTGAAGGCCGTGCCGTGACACGGACCGCCCTTGCGGGCCTCACCCTCGTCGCCATCGTGGCGGCGGGGGCCGGAGGCTATTGGGTCGGGCAGCACGGCGTCGTGCTCCCCGGTTCCTCCATCCCCCCGCCCGCTTCGATGAATGCAGCGGGGCAAACGCTCACAGTCGCTTCGGGTCCCATCATCTATTACCGGGACCCCGACGGCCGCCCGGCCTATTCGCTCGATCCCCGCAAGACCGACGACGGGCGGGACTTCCTGCCCGTCCGGGCGAGCGAGGACGTGAGCTTCGAGGACCGTCCACCCGTCCCGGCGCTATCGGCGGCCGACGCCACGCCGAAGAAGATCCTCTACTACCGCAATCCCATGGGCCTGCCGGATACCTCGCTCGTGCCCAAGAAGGATTCCATGGGGATGGACTACATCCCGGTCCATGAGGGCGAGGACGAAGACGGATCGATCGTAAAGATCGCGCTGGGCAAGTTGCAGCGGACGGGCGTGCGGTCGGAGACGGCATCCGAGCGCGCGATCCTGCGCCGGGTGCGCGTGCCCGGAACCGTGCAGCCGGACGAGCGCAGCGTCTCGGTCGTGGCGGTTCCAGCGGATTCCTTCGTCGGCATCGTGGAGAAGGTCACCACGGGCGACAAGGTCCGCAAGGGCCAGCCCCTGCTGGAGCTGCGCTCCGCCGATATCGCCACCGCCGCCGTCCAGCTCCTGATCACCCCTGGCTATGAAGGTTCCCACCGCCGCCTTGCGAACCTCGGCGTCCCGGAGGAGGTGATCGCGGAGATCGAGCGGACGCGAAAGGTGCCGCCGGCGTTCCGCTGGCCCGCGCCGCGCGATGGGGTGGTGCTGGAGCGCAACGCTACCGAAGGAATGAGGATGTCGGCGGGAGAGGTCCTGTTCCGCATCGCCGACCTCTCCACGGTCTGGGTGCTGGCCGACGTGCCCGAATACGACCTCGCCAGCATCGCACCCGGCCAATCCGCAACCGTCCGCATCCGCAGCCTGCCGGGCCGGACGTTCGAGGGGCGCGTGGCCCTCATCTATCCCCAGGTGGCGAAGGAAACGCGGACCACCAAGGTTCGGATCGAGATCCCCAATCCGGACGGCGTGCTGCGCCCGGACATGTATGCCGACGTCGAGATCGCGGCGGGCAGCGGCAGCCTAGTGGTGGCTGTCCCCGACAGCGCGGTGATCGACACCGGCACGCGCCAGGTGGTGATCTTGGACAAAGGCGATGGCCGTTTCGAGCCGCGCGACGTGACGACCGGGCTTCAGGGCGACGGCTACACCGAGATCCGCACCGGGATCGCGTCAGGTGACCGGGTGGTCGTCTCCGCGAATTTCCTGATCGATGCCGAAAGCAACCTGAAGGCCGCGCTCCGCGGCATGGCAAAGGTGGAGGAGACGCCATGATCGCCCGACTCATCGCCTGGTCCGCCCGCAATCTGGTCCTGATCCTCGTCGGCACCGTCTTCGCCGTTGCGGCTGGCATCTACGCGGTTAGGACCCTGCCGCTCGACGCCATCCCCGACCTCTCCGACGTCCAGGTGATCGTCTACACCGACTACCCCGGCCAGGCGCCCCAGGTGGTGGAGGACCAGGTCACCTATCCCCTCACCACGGCCATGCTCACCGTGCCCAAATCGAAGGTGGTGCGCGGCTTCTCCTTCTTCGGCGTGTCCTTCGTCTACGTCATCTTCGAGGACGGCACCGATCCCTATTGGGCGCGCAGCCGCGTGCTCGAATATCTCAACACGGCAGCCCAGCGCCTACCCTCCGGCATCACCCCGAGCCTCGGCCCGGACGCAACGGGCGTGGGCTGGGTCTATCAGTATGCAGTGATTGCCAAGGATATGACCCTGGCAGAGCTCCGCTCGCTCCAGGACTGGGTGATCCGGTTCGCCGCCTCCAAGGCCGAGGGCGTCGCGGAGGTGGCGAGCGTCGGCGGCTTCGTCAAGCAGTACAACATCGTCGTTGACCCGCTGCGGCTGCGCGCGCAGGGCATCTCGCTGGCGGTCGTGCGCGATGCCGTGCGCGCCAGCAACCGGGACGTGGGCGGGCGCACGCTGGAGCTTTCCGAGTTCGAGTTCATGGTGCGCGGCCGCGGCTACATCAAGACGACGGCGGACATCGAGGACATCGTCCTGAAGTCGGAGGGCGGCGTTCCGCTGCGCCTCAGGGATGTGGCGCGGGTGGAGATCGGCCCCGACGAGCGGCGCGGCATCGCCGAGCTCAACGGCGAAGGCGAGGTGGCGAGCGGCATCGTCTTGCAGCGCTTCGGCGCCAACGCCCTCACCGTGATCGACAACGTGAAGCACCGTCTCGCCGAGATCGCCGGCAGCCTGCCGAATGGTGCCGAGATCATACCTGTCTACGACCGCTCGAACCTCATCAACGCGGCGATCGACACCCTGACGCGCACGCTGGTGGAGGAGAGCATCATCGTCGCGCTGGTCTGCATCGTCTTCCTTCTGCACCTGCGCAGCGCGCTCGTCGCCATCCTCATGCTGCCGGTCGGCATCCTCATGGCCTTTGCCGCCATGAAGCTGGTGGGCATCGGGTCGAACATCATGAGCCTCGGCGGCATCGCCATCGCTGTGGGCGCCATGATCGACGCGGCCATCGTCATGATAGAGAACGCCCACAAGCACCTGGAGCGCGCCCCGCCGGGCAAGCCCCGCATCGAAATCCTGGTGGAGGCGGCGAGCGAGGTCGGGCCCGCGCTGTTCTTCAGCCTGCTGGTCATCACCGTCTCCTTCCTGCCCATCTTCACCCTGGAATCGCAGGAGGGGCGTCTGTTCGGCCCGCTCGCCTTCACCAAGACCTTCGCCATGGCGGCGGCGGCCCTGCTGTCGATTACGCTGGTGCCAGCCCTGATGGTGATCTTCGTCCGTGGCCGGATCATCCCCGAGCACCGCAATCCCGTGAACCGCTTCCTGATCTGGATCTATCGCCCCGTCATCCGCGGCGTGCTCCGGGCGAAGACGCTGACGATCCTGCTCGCGCTGGCGGCGCTGGCCGTCACCGTCTGGCCCGCGCGCCAGCTCGGCTCCGAATTCATGCCGAGTCTCGACGAGGGCACGCTGCTCTACATGCCCACCACCCTGCCGGGAATCTCCGTCACCAAGGCGGGGGAACTCCTCCAGATGCAGGACCGCATCATCAAGACGTTCCCGGAGGTGGACACCGTCTACGGCAAGGCGGGGCGCGCCCTGACCGCCACCGACCCGGCGCCGACCGAGATGTTCGAGACCATCATCAACCTGAAGCCGAAGGACCAGTGGCGCCCCGGCGTCACCCTCGACAGCCTGAAGGCGGAGATGGACAAGGCACTCCAGTTCCCGGGTGTCTCGAACGCCTGGACCATGCCGATCCGCGCCCGCATCGATATGCTCTCCACCGGCATCCGCACGCCCGTCGGGGTGAAGGTGTTCGGCACCGACCTCGCCGAGATGGAGAAGATCGCACGCCAGATCGAGGCCGTGCTGAGGACCGTGCCGGGCACCTCCAGTGCCTATGCCGAGCGGGTGATCGGCGGCTATTACCTCGACATCGTCCCGGACCGCTCGGCGCTCGGCCGCTACGGCCTCGCTGTCGGCGACGTGCAGGACGTGATCGCCACCGCTCTGGGCGGAGAGACCGTCACCACGACGGTCGAGGGGCGCGAGCGCTACGGGGTCAACATCCGCTACCCGCGCGACCTGCGCTCGAGCCCGCGTGCCATCGCCACCGAGGTCCAGGTTGCGCTTCCCGGCGGCGGATCCGTTCCGCTCGGCGAGGTGGCGAAGGTGGAGCTCACGCGCGGCGCCACCTCGATCCGCACAGAGAACGGCCTACTCGCCGTCTACATCTACGTGGACATCGCGGGCCGCGACCTCGGTGGCTACGTGGCCGACGCGCAGAAGGCGGTGGCCGCGTCGGTGACACTGCCGCCAGGCACATCCCTCGGCTGGAGCGGACAGTTCGAATATCTGCAACGGGCCGAGGCGCGGATGCAGATCGTCGTCCCCGTCACGCTGCTCATCATCTTCCTGCTGCTCTACCTCAATTTCCGGCGCCTGACCGAGACGCTGATCGTCATGCTCTCGCTGCCCTTCTCCCTCGTGGGCGGCGTCTGGCTGATGTGGTGGCTCGGCTTCAACATGTCGGTCGCGGTGGCGGTGGGCTTCATCGCCCTCGCCGGGGTCGCCGCGGAGACTGGCGTCGTCATGTTAATCTATCTCGACCAGGCCTTGGAAGAGCTTCGGGAGAAGCGGGCCCGAGAGGGAGGCCTCTTTACCCGTGCCGATCTCCATGAGGCCATCATGCTCGGCGCTGTGGAGCGCGTGCGTCCGAAGATGATGACGGTTGTCGCCATCATGGCGGGCCTATTGCCCATCCTGTGGAGCACCGGCACCGGCTCGGAGGTGATGCAGCGCATCGCCGTGCCGATGATCGGCGGCATGGTGTCCTCCACGCTGCTCACCCTGGTGGTGATCCCGGCCATCTACGCCCTCGTGAAGGGCTGGCAGTTGCCCAGGGAGGTGGAGGCCGCTGCGCGGGTGCGCGATCCCGCGCTCGGCGCTGCGGAATGAAGGGCGGAGAACATGATGTCCGACATGATGTCCGACATGATGAATGGAGGGATGATGTGGGGCATGGGCCTGTTCGGCATCGTCGGCCTCATCGTCCTGGGTCTGGTGATTGCCGCCCTCGTGAAATACCTCTTGTTCCGGTGAGGCGGATCATGCGTTCACTATTCACCGTATCGATCGTCTGCATCCTGGTCTCACCCGCTCTCGCGGCAGAAGGTAATGTCGCCCGTGGCCGCCAAGCCTACCGGGCCTGTGCCGCGTGCCACTCGCTCGCGCCCGACCGCAACATGACCGGGCCGAGCCTTGCCGGGCTATGGGGACGCAAGGCTGGAAGCCTGGCAGGCTTCGAACGCTACTCGCCGGCGCTGAAGACTGCCGACGTTGTCTGGAATGAAGCCTCTCTCGATCCGTGGTTGGCCGATCCGGCACATATGATTCCGGGAAATCGGATGACCTTTCCGGGCATCAAGGAGGCCGGCGTGCGCGCCGATCTCATCGCCTTCCTCAAGGATGCAACGGTTCCGGGTCGCACGGCAGCCGAGCCGCCCGCCGCTTCCAGGGGTGGGATGATGGGAGGCGGCCCCGTCCCCAATCTGCGCCGGCTTGAGCCTGCTCAGCGGGTGCAGGCAATCACCTATTGCCGCGACACCTACCGTGTCACCACGGCCGATGGCCAGACGCATGAAATCTGGGAACGCAATCTCCGCTTCAAGACGGATTCGGGTGGCGACGGACCGGAAAGGAATGCGCCGGCCATCCTCGATGCCGGCATGATGGGCGATCGTGCATCGGTGATCTTCGCCGTGCCGGAAGAGATCAGCGCGTGGATCAAGCCAGGCTGCTGAGGTCTTCGTCGAGGCGGCCTAACCTGGAGAACATCATGAAACCAAATCTACTTTGCACACGTCGGGAGCTGATAATTGGTGCCGCGCAAGTGGCCACCATGTTCACCGTGTCGCGAGTCACTTGGGCGGCTGAGATGCTGCCCAGGATGGTCGTGACCCGTGACCCGACCTGCAGTTGCTGTGGCGGTTGGGTGACGCATCTGAGGCGCTCCGGCTTTACGGTCGAGGTGGTGGATCTTGCGGATCTCGCTCCTCTCAAGGTCCGGCTCGGCGTGCCGAACGCCCTGGCTGCTTGCCACACGGGACAGATCGGCGGGTACGTGATCGAGGGCCATGTGCCGGCGGGCGCAATCAAGAAGCTCCTCGCCGAGCACCCAAAGGCGACAGGTCTGGCTGTTCCCGGGATGCCGCTTGGATCGCCCGGCATGGAGGCTCCCGGCAAGGCGCCGGAGACCTACGAGGTGGTTCTGTTCGGGCAAGCAGGGAATCGCACGTTCGCGTACTATCGCGGTGCTCAGGAATTATGACTGGGCGAGGGTCCCTCGCCGCGGGCCACGCCCAGCGGCAAATGAAGGCCCTATAATGACCACTCCCATGGGAGCTGGCCGTCAGGTGACGCCTGATCGGAGACAAGCGTCGCGCATGACGGCGAGCGAGGCCGAGCTGAAGGGGCTGATGACCGCTGGTCTCGACGGAGACTCGGCCGCGCATCGAATGCTTCTCGATCGGCTCAGCGGGTATTTGCGCGGCTATTACAAAACAAGGTTGGCGCGTATCGCTCGGGATGCATCCGAGGCGGAGGATTTGGTACAGGAGGTGCTCCTGGCCGTGCACACACGGAGGCATACTTATCATCCTGACGAGCTATTCACCCCCTGGGTCTATGCAATCGCGCGCTATAAGCTCATCGACCATTTGCGCCGAACACGCGCATCCCTCAAGGAAGTGCCCATCGACGACGTGGGGGAGCTCATGGCGCATGACGATCACGTCGAAGTGGAAAGCGCATATGATCTTCACAGACTTCTGAGGCAGCTCCCGGATCGCATGCGGTGCGCAATCCAGTGCGTGAAGCTGGACGGCTTGAGTGTGACCGAGGCTGCGGCGCAGTGCGGCACTTCGGAATCGGCAGTGAAGGTCAACATACAACGAGGGTTGAGGGCCCTGGCCGCCGTGATCGCGCGGGAGAAGAGAACATGAAGACGGATGATTTGATCTCCATGCTGGGTGCGAATGTCGAGCGGGTAGACCGTCGGCAATTCGTGCGGACGCTCAGCTCAGCCGTCGTGGTCGGAGCTATAGTGGCGCTTGGCGCCATGCTGTTCACTTTTGGCATTCGTGCGGACTTGGACGAAGCGGGTGCCCTGACATCCCTGTTCTTGAAGCTCGCTTTCACCATGGGAATCCTCGTTCCGGCATCCGTCTACCTGATCAGGCTCTCCCGTCCCGGCGGGGAACGAAAGACATCGATCGCCTTGATGGCGTTGCCGTTCATCGCGATCATGCTGCTCGCCGCCATCAGTCTCTCATCGGCGCCGAGTTCGCATTGGAACAAGATGATCACCGGAGACCAATGGCTCGAATGTCTCTTATCCATTCCCACCATCGCCATCGTACCGTTTGCTGTGATCATCTGGGCGGTGCGTAGGACGGCGCCGACGGATCTTGTGCGCACAGGCGCCCTGGTGGGCCTGATCGCCGGCGCCGTGAGCGCGACTGGCTACGCGCTTCATTGCATAGACGACTCGCTGCCGTTCATCGCCCTCTGGTACGGCGGGACCATCGCCTTGTGCAGCTTCGCCGGTGCCAAGCTCGGGCCATGGCTCCTGCGTTGGTGAGCTGCTTCTGGGCACGGTGGTGCGCCAAGACCGCACGGCGGCGCGGGCTGCGTTTCTGCTGACTCGATCAGGGTACGTCCAGGCTCGCGAAGCCATTCTCCGTCGTTGGTTCTGCCATCTCACATTCCTGTGAAACTGTGTCCGATCTGTCGGTCCTTCCGAACTCATGGTCAGAGCACGCAAAGCGCTCTTTGACCGATAAGGAATAGGACCATGATCATGAAACGCCTTCTCGCAACCACGTTGCTGCTGCCGTTGCTGGCGGTCCCCGGCATTGCAAATGCTGCCGCCACTTCGAACAAGCACTGTACGCCTACGGTCTAAACCGCCTTTCGAACTGACCGGCGCGGTAAGAGACTGCGCGTATGGACGTCCATAAGCACAGTGCCTTCGAGCGTTTGG
>NZ_SMAI01000017.1:0-30680 GCF_004346185.1 Aquabacter spiritensis
GTCTCCGACGCCGCCACCCTCCAGTTCACCTATACCGGCCAGATCGCCGGACAATCCTCCCAGAACGCCTTCACAGCCCAGTTCTCCCTCAAATTTTGACCCCCATCCCCACCCCCTCCGCGCCAAACCGGCGCGGAGGCCGATGCGCGTCCAACGGCCCCGATATCTGCGTACCTTGCTTTCCGGAGATCATTTTACCGCTCGGTCGGCGTTGCCATCGGGGTGGAACGTGCTCTAGACAAGCATGATATTGTGGCCTCGGGCGCCCACACTCAGGCATAGAGTTGATATCATGAAGCTGTCTTCGACCCTGTTCGCGGCTCTCATCATTGGCTTTGGCGTGTCCGCTCCCGCGGCCGCGCAGCAAAAGCCCGCGCCGCAGGCCCCTGCCGCCGCCGACCAGCCGGGCCTCACCACCGCGACCTATCAGGACTGGGTGGTGCGCTGCATGGCGGGGAGCGAGGGCCGCACCTGCGAGATCGTGCAGAACCTGCAGGCCCAGGGGCAGGGGCTGGTCGCCAGCGTGGCGGTGGGCAAGGTCGATCCCAAGGGCCCGCTGCGGCTGGTGGTGCAGGTCCCCGCCGGGGTCTGGCTGCCGGCCGGCGTCAAGTTCACGGCGAGCGCGAAAGCCAAGCCCATGGCGCTGGAATTCAAGCGGTGCCTGCAGGGCTGCTTCGCGGAAGTCGAGCTGGACGCCGCTGCGGTCCTGGCGCTGCGGGCCGCCACCGAGCCCGGCAGCTTCACCTTCGAGGATGGATCGCGGCGCGCCGTCACCTTGCCGGTGTCCTTCAAGGGCTTTCCCGCCGCCCTCGACGCGAGCCTGAAATCCTGAGGCGCCGCCGCCGTTCCGGCATCCGGCGCCGCCGGATCCCGCTTCAATCCGCCGGTGCGGGCGCCTGCGCCGCCATCGGCACCCAAACAGGAAGGTCGATCCCGTGACGAGCCTTGACCCCGTGCGCCCCGCCGCCCCGCTCCCGCTCTTCTACCAGAGCCCCACGCTCCTGCGCATCCAGGAGCATGCCGCCCTCGGCGTGCGGCGTGCGGCGAACTTCCACTTTGCCGCCGGCGCGGCCGCTCTGCCTTTGGTGGCGAGCGAGTTCGCCTTTGCCGGGCGCAGCTATCCGATCGTCTTCGCCAATGACGACGGCGCCATGCCGCTCGCGGTGACCGGCATGGAAACCGGGCAGAATCTGTTCGTCGACGCCGATGGCGGCTGGCGCACGGGCACCTATATTCCCGGCTATGTCCGGCGCTATCCCTTCATCGGCATGACCGCCGAGGCGGGGGGACCCACCATGCTGGGCATCGACGTGGCCAGCGACCGCGTCCTGCCCGAGGGCGGCGCGGACGCCGACCTTCTGTTCGACGCGGCCGGCAGCGCCACCGCGGCCGGGCAGGCGGCCATGGCCCTGTGCGACGCCTATGCGGGCGATCATATCCGCACCCAGGCCTTCGCGCAGGCGCTGAAGGCGAACGGCCTGCTGGAGGAGCGCTCGGCCCAAGTGAGCTATGCCGATGCCGGCAAGGCCGTGGTGCAGGGGTTCCAGGTGGTGAACGAGGCGGCGTTCCGCGCTTTGCCCGGGCCGGTCGTGGTGGAGTTCCACGCCAAAGGCTGGCTCGACCTCATCGTCCTCCACCTCGCCTCGCAATTGTCCTGGCAGCTTCTCCTCGACGCCGCGTCCGCGCGTCGCCAGACCCCCGCGCTCAACGCCTGAACCCGCGCGGTCGCATCGGCGCGACGCCGATGCGACCGGCGTGGGACGACCCGCCTCCGCCGGTGCCGGCGGACCTCACCCGCGTTTTGCGCGGGAGGCTGCGCGGGTGGCGGCGGGATATTCGCCGAATTTTTCCCGGTAGAGACGGGAAAAGCTGCCGAGATTCGAAAAGCCGAACGTCAGCGCGGCGGTCGTGACATTGGTCTCGGCGCCCGGTGCCGAGAGCAGGTCGCGGGCCGCGTTCAGCCGTTCGTTGCGAATCCAGGTCACGGGCGAGCACCCGAACTGCCTTTGAAAGGCGTATTGAAGACTGCGGGCCGACAAGCCGCTGACCAGTTCGAGATCGGTCAGGGTGATGCGCCGGCTGAGATTGGCCATGACATAGTCGCAGGCCCGCTCCACCCATTTGCCTTCGATCTCCAGCGCCCGGCTCTCGCTTTCGCCGAAGAGCCGATCGCGCAGCAGCATGCCGCAGATCGCCCGATAGAAGGTCTCGTCGAGACCGAGTTTCGTCGCCGCCTCGCCGGACAGGCCGCAGGCATCCAGAATGTTGCAGGCACTGCGCAGGATGAGGTCGAAGTCGACGCCGGCCGCGTTCAGCGGGACGATGGTCGGGCTGCCCAGATCCAGCTTCACCTCGTCCAGGTTCAGCATGGCCCGCGCGGTCTGCGCCAGCCGGCGCTTGTCGAGCCCGGCGACCAGGAGGGAACGATGGCTGCCTTCGCCGATCCGTTCTCCCTCCGGCGCCAGCAGCGCGTTCGCGCCGACCTCGCACCGAACCGGCAGCCCGTTCACCGTCGACTCGATCGGTCCGCCGTCGATCGGCAGGAAGAACGACACTTCATCGGTTTCGACCCGGGTGCGGATCGGCGTATGGGACATGCAGCTGAGCTTCAGCCCATTGACGAGGGAGAAGGATTGCTGGGTGGCGAAGGCGGAGGCGTCGCCGATCGCGTCATATTCCGCGCTCCAGCCGAACATGCTCTGAACCTGAGACTGCATGCGGACGAGCGATCGCGAATGCACCTTGCCGCGATTGCCGAACGCGAGCCGGCGAAGCTGCGGCGTCTGTGTGGGCATGGTCGGAGCCTCTTATCGGGGCCGATTTCGGAAAGGACATCGGTGCACGTGACGCGCGCCGCAGATCAAATTTTTCGCGTGCAAAGCAGCACCATACCAGATCGGGCGTTAGGGTCGCCTGGAAATTCGGAAGATTTCCCCGTCTTGCCCGGATCGATGCGGGCGTCGGGTTGTGGAGTCCGCGCCCGCCACCGCGCCCCCCACCGCGCCCGCCGCCTACCGGTGGCGAAGCGCTCCGTTCGGGCATTGAAACAATGCCTGCCCCCGGCAGGTCAGACCAGCCCTTCGGTACGCAGGACGACGCCGAGCAGATCGGCCGCGGTCGTGATGTCGGACGCGTCCCCGGTCGCGGCGGCGCGGATCAAAGCGTGCGCCGCCGCCTGCAGCGCGGCCGAATGCACCAGCACCGTGATCTGTCCGGAGAGCAGGGCGCCGGCGTCCCGCAGCGTCCGCAGTTCGGCAGCGTCGGCGGTCTGCAGTCTGATCGGGTGGGGGAGGGGCGCGGCCCAATGGCGCTCGCCCCGCGCCTCGGGATCGGCGCCGGGAAGGACGTCGCGCCCGCCGATCCGGCCGATCGGGCTCGAAGTGGTTTCGGCGGGGCGGTCGCCGCCGACTTCCCCTGTCGGACCGCCGCCTTGGTGAAGGGCGGCATGGTCCGCGATCCCGGTGACGGGGCGGCGGCCGCCCTGCGCGGCGGCGTGCGCGATGGGGGGATCGCGCTGGTCGGCGCGGCTCTGGTTCAGGTCGTCGGGATAGGCGGTGGGGCGATCGGTCATGGCGCGGCTCCTTTGGCCTCGAAACCGTTTCGGGCCGGCCCTGTTCCCGAAGCGCCGGCCGCGGGCGCTTGCGCCCGGGCCGCCATCTGCGCGCGGGATCGAACTTTCGTGGCCCGGGGATGTTGAGTCCGGAGCGCCGCGGGTCTCCGCGGGCCGAACCAGAGGAGACGGATATGTCCCCCAGGACACCCCCCATCCCGCCGGAAAACCGCACCAGCTACGGTCCCGACCAGGCCCCGGGCACGGATCCCGGTCCAAACAAGGACCAGGCCGCGCTGGAGCGGACCGCCAAGCGGCCCGTCGAGGATCCCGCGCAGCAGGGACAGCAGGGCAACACCAAGCAGAACACCACCCACCAAGGCTACCAGCAGGCGCGGTGACGGCGCGCCCGTCCTGGAGCGGGCGGGGCTCCCGCCCGCATCCGCGCGCTTGGAGGATCAGCGATCGCCGCCGTCGGGCTCGGCCATCTTCCGGTGCATCTCCGCCAGCGTCCCGGCCGGCGTGACGTGGGCCATCAAAGCCTGCGCCTTGTTCTTCCAGCCCGCCACGACCTGGCCTTCGCCGGCCATCATGGCGTCGAACCCGGCGCGCGCCACCATCGCCGCATCGTCCTTCTGCTGCCGGCCGACCGGCGTGTCGGTCATGTCGGCGCGGGCGAAGAAATCGGTCTGGGTGGGGCCGGGCATCAGGCAGGTGACGGTGACGCCGGTGTCCTTCAGTTCGTTGCGCAGCGCCCAGGAGAAGGAATCGATGAACGCCTTGGTGCCGTTATAGACCGCCTGGAACGCGCCCGGCATGAAGCCGGCGATCGATCCGGTGATCAGGATGCGCCCTTCGCCGCGCGCGCGCATGTCGGTGCCGATGCGGTGGATGAGATAGATCGTGCCGGTCACGTTGGTGTCGACGACGTGGCGCGCGCGGGCGAAATCCTGGTCGAGAAAGCCCGCGCCGAGACCGCGCCCGGCATTGGCGAGAAGGGCGTCGACCGGCCGCCCGAGCCGGTGTGCGGCGGCATAGAGCTGGTCCACCCCGTCGAGGGTCGCAAGATCGGCCTCCACCGCCTCGACCTGCGCGCCGAGGCTGCGCAGCGCCTCGGCGGCGGTGGCGATGCCCGGCTCATCGGCGGCGACGACGAGATCGAAGCCGTTCTCCGCACAGAGCAGCGCGAGGTCGTAGCCGATGCCGGTGGAGGCGCCGGTGACGATGGCGAGGGGGCGAGCTTGGGCCATGGCGGTCTCCGTCAAGAGGGCGCGACGGTCTGCCGTGGCGCGCGGGTTCGTTTGCCGCGTCAACCCACGCATCGCGCCGCATGTTCCGCGCTCCGCCGGGCGGGACGCAAACCGCGCCCCGCTTCCCCGCGCGCCGCGGAGGCATAGGGGAACAGCCCGGCAGTCGCGGGGTTTCATGCCGAGGAGAAGGCTCATGGACGGAAACACGATCGCCGGCAGCATCTATTTGTTCGGCGTGGTCGGAGGAACGATCATCCTCGGCCTCGCGCTCGCTTATGCGACCTGGTCGCGCTACCGCAAGAAGCAGGAGACCGGCCGCGCCTTGCCCGGGGAGGATCCGCCGCGATAACCGCCTTTGCCGCGGATCGGTGCGCCGGTCATGCCCGGGGCGAACGATCCGGCCTTAAGGCCCGACGGGCGGCGTGTCGTGCGCGAGGCGGCGGAACCGGCCGTCGAAATAGACCAAAGGCTCGCGCGGCGCGACATGGGCATGGACGACGTCGCCGACGAAGATGGTGTGCGTCCCGGCCGCGTGGCTTTCGGCCAGCCGGCATTCCAGGACCGCGATCGCGCCGTGCAGGACCGGGCAGTCCGTCGCCGCCCCGAAACCATGACCGACGTCCCGGAACGGCTCCGCGCACCGCTGCGCGAACCCGGCCGCCAGATCGTCCTGGTCCGCCGCCAGGATGTTGACGGCGAAGGCGGCGCTGCGGGCGATGATGCCGTGCGAGGTGTTCTGCCGGTTGACCACCACCAGCACCCGCGGCGGCTCGGCGCTGACGCTGCACACCGCGGTCGCGGTCATGCCGTTCAGCAGCGCTTCCGTGCGGCTGGTGATCACCGCCACGCCCGCCGCCAGATGCCGCATCGCGCTCTTGAAGGCGGCGGCGTCGGCGGGCGCCAGCTCCATGTGGCGGCGTGCGTGCGGGCGGATCACGCGGCGCCTCCCGCCGGGGCGAGATGGTCGCGCAGCGAGCCGCCCGCATAGGAGCGGCGCAGATGCCCGCGCGCCTGGAGCAGCGGTACCACCTGCCCGACGAAATCCTCGAACGTGTCCGGCAGGAAAGCCGGCGAGACGACGAAGCCGTCCGCGGCGCCGGACGTGACGATGGCCGACAATTCCTCGGCCACGTCCTCCGCCGTGCCGACGAGGCGCGGGCACATCACGCCGCGGGCATAGACCCGCCCGGCCTCGGCGATGGTCATGGAGCCGTCGGGCGTGATGGAGCGCAGGGCGTTGAGGTTGCCCTGGCTGCCGGAGGCTGCGATCTCGCCGACCTTCGCGTCCATCGGCAGGCCCGAGAAATCGGCATTGGCGTGGGCGGCGAGGGTGGAGAGGCCGGCCTGGGGATCCACCAGCGAATCGTGCAGGTCCCGCTTCTCCTCCGCTTCCGCGCGGGTGCGGCCGATGAACGGCATCACCGCCATCAGCACCTTGCTGGCGTCCGGCGGCCGTCCGGCGGCGGCGAGCGCGGCGCGCACGTCGGCGGTGAAGGCGCGCATGCGCTCCATATTGGGCTGCAGCGCGAAGATGACGTCGGACCAGCGCGCCGCGAACGCCTTGCCGCGCCCCGACGATCCCGCCTGGATGATCACCGGCCGCCCCTGCGGGCTGCGGGGAATGTTCAGCGGCCCGCGCGACTGGAACCAGCGGCCGGCATGGTTGACATAATGCACCTTGGCGGGATCGGCATAGATCCCGGCGGCGCGGTCGAGGATGAGCGCGTCGGGCTCCCAGCTGTCCCAGAGCTTGAAGGCCACTTCCATGAATTCGTCGGCGCGGTCGTAGCGCTCGTCATGGCCCATATGCGGGACCGAGCCGAAATTCAGCGCCTCGCCGTCATTCATCGAGGTGACGACGTTCCAGGCGGCGCGGCCACCGGAAATATGGTCCAGCGTCGCGAATTCGCGGGCGATATTGTAGGGCGCGTCATAGGTGGTGGAGCGGGTGGCGCCGAGGCCGATATGCCGCGTCACCGCCGCCATGGCGCCCAGGACCGGCAGCGGGTCCATGCGCGTGGCATCCTGGTCGCCGCGGCGCAGCCCCGTCTCCGCACTGTCGCCATAGCGATCGGCGATGGCGAGGCGGTCGGCGAAGAACAGGAAGTCGAAGCATCCCCGCTCCAGAAGCTGGGCGATATGGGTGTAGTGCGCGAGGCTGAGGAAGTGCGTCTCATGGGCGGGATTTCGCCAGATGGCGTGGCTGTGCACCACCGGACCCGCGATCAGAAAGCCGCAGAGGTGCATGGGTTTGGGCTGGGTCATGGGGCTCTCCTGGGGCTTTTGGGGCTCTCTTGGGGTTTTCTTGGTGCTCTCTTGGTGCTCTTCTGCGGCGCGCGCGGCGCACGCCTTCTCCGTGCGCGCGCGGAACCTCCGCGCGCGGTCTCGTTGGCTTGATGGGATGAGGGGGCCGGACGCGGCGGGCCGCGGTCCGGCCGGGGCGTCAGCTGATGACGCCGACCGTGACGTTCTTGCCGCCCTTGATCACCTGCACCAGGAAGGACCGGTTGATCTGGTCGCCCTTGGCGTCGAAGTCGCAGCTGGCGCCGGCGCCGACGAACTTGATCTTCTTGCCGGCGCGGATCATCTCCAGGCCCTTCACCACGTCGGCGACCTCCTCGCCCGGCGGGTTGCACACCAGCGGGATGGATTTCGACCAGACCAGCGGGTCCTGCGACTTGGCATGCTCCATGGCGAGGGCGGTGACGCAGATCTGATCGTGGGCATTGCCCGCGAACAGGAACACCGTGCCGGCCGGGGCGCCCATTTCGGTGACGAACGTCTTGTAGGCCGGGCTCTCGAGCGGCGGCGCCGGCTGGAGATGGTAGATGCCTTCCCCGACCTCCGGCCCGACCGCCTGGAGGAACTTGCCCTCCGCGTCCGCGCCGATGGAGAGGGCGACGATCTTCGACTTGAAGCCACCGCGATAGACCTCCTTGGCGATCGAGGCGAAGTCGGTGAGCAGCGAGAGGCAGAACACGCCCTCGGGGTCGCTGCCGAACGCCTTCTCGACCTCGGCGCGGTAGGACGGCTGGTCGGGATTGTACATCACGACGTCGGTCACCGATCCGCCGAGCTTGGCCATCTCCGCCTTGAAGGGCTCGATCATCGCCACCACGAAGGGGTTCTGCTGCGCCAGCACGACCACCTTCTTCGCGCCGATCGAGGCCATGACCTTGGCGCCGGCAGGACCCCAGGACGTGCTCTTGGCCTGGAAGCGCCAGACCAGGCCCCGGTTGTCGCCGTCGGTCACCGCATTGGCGGCGCACGAGACCATCTGCACCTTGTTGGCGGCGAGGATGATCGGCTTGGAGGCGAGCGCGATCGGGCTGCCCCAGAAGCCGCCGACCAATTCGACCTTGTTCACTTCGAGCAGCTTCTTGGTGCCGGTGACGCCGATGGTCGGGTTGCTCTCGGAATCCTCGATGAACAGCTTGAGCTTGCGTCCGCCGAGGATGCCGCCGCCGCCATTGACCTGCTGCACCACCAGTTCGGCGGCCTTCTTCATGTCCGGTCCGTAGGGGCCGGTGGCGCCGGAGAAGGGCAGGACCATGCCGAGCGGCACGTCGGCCGCCTGCGCGGCGGCGGGGGTGCGCAGCAGGCCGGCCGCCGGCAGGGCGGCGAGCCCCGCCATGACGGTGCGGCGGGTGATGGGACGCGTCGACGGGCTCATGTCGGATCTCCTGAGGACGGAAGGGCGGGGTGGAGGTGGAGCAGGGCTTCGGCCGCGCCGTCGTCGATCTGCAGCGCGTCGTTGAAGCGGTTGAAGAAGCCGCACAGGGCGATGCGCAGCGTCAGTTCGACGATCTGGCTCTCGGTGAAATGGGCGCGCAGGCGTTCGAACACGCCGTCGCGGATGCCCCAGGCGCGCTGGGTCACCAGATGGGTGTATTCGATCACCAGCCGGTCGACCGCGTCGAAGGCGGCGTGGTCGGCGCGCGGCAGGTCCGCCACCGCGTCCGCCGGCACGCCGGCGACTTCCAGCAGGGGGGTGTGGTGGGAGACGCAATAGGGGCAGGCGTTCAGCTTGGAGACCACCACCACCGCCAGCTCGATATAGCGGAAGGGCACGCCTTGGCGCTCCCGCAACTCCATCAGCATGCGGTAGATGTGGTCGAGGGCCGGCGGCACATGGGCGAGCACCGCCGCCTGATCGGCGAAATCGGCATAGCCCTGCGCGAAGGCGGTGTAGGTCCGCGCCACTTCGGGCGGCAATGCGTCGGGGGGCAGCGGCGTGACGCGCGGCATCAGCTTTCTCCTGTCGCGTCGGGGAAGACATCGCGCACGGTGCGGCGCGGCTCGGCGACCAGGCCCTGCGGGCGCAGGATCAGCAGCAGGATGATGCCGATGCCGATCAGAGCGAGCCGCATGGCCGACAATTGCGTGCCGTCGATCGAGGGCACGAGGTCCTTCAGGAAGCGCGTCGCCTCCAGCAGCAGCATGATCGAGCCGGCGCCCAGCAGCAGGCCGAGATTGGAGCCGCGCCCGCCGGCGATCACCGCCATGAAGGCATAAGCGGTGATGATCGGGGTGAACTGGCTCGGGTCGATATAGGTCATGAAGAAGGCGTGCAGCGCGCCGGCGAGGCCCATGACCGCGCCGCCGACCGCGAACGCCCGCACCCGCAGCGCCAGGACCGGCTTGCCCAGAGCGGCGGCCACCGTCGCGTCGTCGCGCACCGCCCGCAGGACGCGCCCGAAGGGCGAGCGCACCAGGCCCTCCATGAGGCCATAGACCAGCGCCACCAGGACCAAAGCGAACACCAAAATGATGCCGTCGCCCCAGCCCGCGGGGGTCAGGCTCGCGAACGGACGCGGAATGTCGGCGATGCCGAGCGCGCCGCCGGTGAGCCAGCTCTCGTTGAGCAGCAGGATGCGGACGATCTCGGCAAAGCCGATGGTGACGATGGCGAGGTAATTCTCTTCCAGCCGGATGGTCAGCAGCGACAGCGCCATGCTGACCGCGGCGCACAGCAGCGCGGCGGTGAGGGTGGCGGCCAGCCAGCCGAGGTGCGGGGCGGTGAGCGCGACCATGTAGGCGCCCAGGGCGACGAAGCCGGAGACGCCGAAATTCACCAGCCCCGCCAGTCCCCATTGCAGATTGAGGGCGAGGCCGACCAGGCCGGCAATGCTGACGAAGATGACGATGGTGACGAGATAGGACATCATTTGCGCACCGCCTTCGCCCCGAACAGGCCGTTGGTGCGGAACAGGAGCAGGACCAGGATCACCGCGAAGCTCACCACCTGGCGGTAATTGGTCGGCAGGATCAGCGCCGACATTTCCTCGGCGACGCCGATCATCAGCGCCCCGGCCACCGCGCCGACCGGGCTGCCGAGGCCGCCGAGGATGGCGGCGGCGAAGATCGGGATCTGGTAGTTCCAGCCCATCAGGGGATCGATGGCGCGGTCGAGTCCGGCGAGCACGCCGGCGCCGCCGAGCACCGCGCCGGTGAGCGCCCAGGTGATGCGCGCGACGGTGCGCCGCTCGATGCCGCGCACGGCGGCCAGCGCCGGATTGTCCGCCACCGCCCGCATCGCCCGGCCGAGCGGCGAGGCGGTGAGCAGGATGTGCAGCAGGATCAGGATCACCACCACCGCGGCCGCGGTGACGATCTGCTCGTGATTGATGCGGATGCCCTGCCAGCGGATCGGCCGGGCCGGGGCGATGTCGAAGCTGAGCGCGGCATTGCCGAAGGTGAAGCGGCAGATGTTCTCGATCACCAAAGAGACGCCCATCGACGCGACCAGGAGCGTGATGGAGCCGCGCTCGCGCAGACGCTCGAAGACGAGCGCGTCGCTGAGCAGGCAGGCGAGCGCCCCGGTCGCCGCCGCGAGCGCCGCCGCCGCGGCCAGCGGCCAGCCGAGCACCACATTGCCGACATAGCCCGCATAGGCCCCCAGCGTGAGCATGGAGCCGACGGCGAAATTGGCGAATTTCAGGATGCCGAAGATCAGCGTCAAAGCAAGCGCGGGAAGCGCCAGGAGAAGGCCGGTGACGAGACCGTTGAGGAGAAGTTGCGCCGCCATGTCAGGCCGCCCTGCCGAAGAACAGGCCGGCGAGGTCCGCCGGCTTCACGTCGCCGGCCGGCGCGCGCAGCCGCAGCGCGCCCGCCACCAGGACCACCACCTCGTCGGCGATGCGCAAGGCGGCGGAGACGTTCTGCTCCACCAGGAGCACGGTGACGCCCGCGGCGCGCACCCGCGCGATCGCCTCCATGGTCTCGGACACGATCTTGGGCGAGAGCCCGGCGGAGGGCTCGTCCAGCAGCAGCACCTCGGGATTGGCGAGGAGCGCGCAGGCGAAGGCCAGCATTTGCCGCTGCCCGCCGGACAAATTGCCGGCGAGCGTGCCGGGGCGGGCGGCGAGTTCGGGAAACAGCGCCAGGACGCGCGCGCGCTGCTCGGGGCCGACCCCGGCGCGACCGCGCAGGAATTCGGTCGCGAGCTTCAGGTTCTCCCGGATGGTCAGGGTGCCGAACACGTTGGCTTCCTGCGGCACGTAAGCGAGCCCGGCCGCCACCCGGTTGGCGGGAGACAAGCCGGTGACGTCCCGGCCGGTGACGCGGACCCGGCCCGCCCGCGCCGGCAGCAGGCCGGCAATGGTCTTGACGAAGGTCGATTTGCCGGAGCCGTTGGGTCCGATGACGGCGATGATGCTCTCCGGGCGCTGGGCGAGATCGATGCCGCAGACGATGTCGCCGCCGCGGCCGTAGCCGGAGCGCAGCCCCGTCACATGCAAGGCGGCGTCGGCGGGCGCGGGCTCGGGAAGAAGGTGGGGCTCGGACGTCATGCCGCCAGTCCCAGATAGGCGTCGACGACGCGCGGATCGGCGGTGGCCTCCGCGAACGTTCCCGAGACCAGAGTGCGGCCCTCCGCCAGAACATGGACGTGGTCGCAGATCTCGCCGACGAGATGCATGTCGTGCTCGACGATGCCGAAGCTCAGACCCTCGCCCTTCAGCTCGCGGACCAGAGCGATGATCTCCTCGCGCAAGGGCGGGGACACGCCGGCCCCCGGTTCGTCCAAGAGGATGAGCTTCGGCTCCAGCAGCAGCGCGCGGGCCACTTCCAGCAATTTTTTCTGCCCGCCGGACAAGCGGGCGGAGGGCTGGTCCGCCAGCCGCCACAGGCCGATCCGCTCGAGCAGCGTGCGCGCCTTTCCGGCATTGGCGTGTTCCTGCGCCCACCACCTGCGGCGCCGCGCCATGGCGCCGGTCAGCGTCTCGCCAATCTGGTGCGGCGGCGCCAGGAGCAGGGTCTCGAATACGGTCAGGCTGGCGAGTTCGCGCACGATCTGGAAGCTGCGCACCACGCCGCGCGCCGCCATGCGATGGGCGGGGAGGCCGGTCACGTCCGCACCATCGAAGGTGACGCGCCCCGCATCGGGCTTGGCGAGGCCGGTGAGGGCGTTCAGCAGCGTCGTCTTGCCCGCGCCGTTGGGGCCGATGAGCCCGGTCACCTCGCCCTTGGCCAGGCTCAGCGTACAGCCGTCGAGCGCGGCGACGCCGCCATAATGCTTGGTGAGCCCTTCGACCTCGAGAAACGCCGCCGACATCCCTACCTCCAATTTACTTTTTTGTACGTGATTTTTTTAATTGCACAAAACATGACGTCGTATCTGTTCCGGTACTTCAAATCGAGGACCTGGCAGCGGCCTGGGCAGCGGCCCGCGCATCCGCCGAAGCCGCCCGGCCGAGCCGGCTCCGGCCGCCCCACGTGCGGCCGCCAATTCTCGGGAATGCCCACTTTGCATGCAGCAGTCCTTTTTGATGTGCATCAAATCCGGTGTAGCCGCTTATGTATTAATCAGAGTGCGGCGTGTTGTTAGGAATTAGATCGAAGCTTTCAGGTGCAATCAAATTTATATTGCTTAGCAATATCCAAACTAATATTTATGTTGCCGCATGAGCCGGCCCCTGGAAATTGCGCTTCTGCGCACCTTCGTTCTCCTCGTGGAAGAAAAGAGCGTCACGCGGGTCGCGCGGCGTCTGAACCGCACGCAACCGGCGGTGAGCCTGCAATTGCGACGGCTGGAGGACGCCGCCGGGTTTCCGCTGTTCGAGCCGGACCTGCGGCACCTCCAGCTCTCCCGGCACGGCGAGATGCTGCTGCCGCATGCGCGCACCATGCTGCGCCTGGAAGAGGAGGCGCGCCTGCGGCTGGCCGAGGAGGACATTGCCGGCCGGGTGACGCTGGGCTGCCCGGATCTCTATGCCGCCTTTCTCCTGCCGAAGACGCTGGCGAGCTTCCGCGCCAGCTATCCGGGGGTGGAGGTGACGGTGCGCTGCGCCCTGTCCCGGCAATTGGCGCGGGACATGTCGGACGGCCTCATCGACATCGCCATCGCGACGCGCATGCCCGGCGTCGCGCCGCAGGTCGGCACCGGCACGGTGCTGCGGCCCGAATCGTTGATCTGGCTCGGCGCCGAGGGCGGCACGGCGCACCGTGAGGTGCCGATCCCGCTCGCCATGCTGCCGGAGGGCAACCTCTATCGCGACTATGCCTTGTCGCTGCTGACCGAGCGCGGGCGGGCGTGGCGCATCGCCTGCGTCTCCGAGAGCATCGCCGGGCTTCAGGCCATGGCGCTGGCGGACGCCGCCGTTTGCGTGCTGGCGCAGTCCGTGAGCACGCCGGGCCTCGTCCGGCTCTCGGCCGCCGACGGCATGCCGGTTCTGCCCACGGTCGACCTGATCCTGTGGGAGCGCCAGCCGGGCGCCTCCCGCGCCGCCGACCATCTCGCCGCCCACATCAAGCACAACATGGCCGCGGACGCGGTCGGGGAGTGAGCGCGTGCAGGCGCCCTGTGGACACGCGAGGCAGAAGCGGTACTATGGTCGGTACAAAGTGCTTGCTCGGGTTGCGGTTTCGAGACACAACAACCGAAAGCGGATGGCATCGGGAAATTCGGTAGACCACATGAGTATCGACGATCTGGTGGAAACCGTGGTGCTGTCGCTACCCGAAGCGCAGGCCCGCCAGGCGCATATCGCAGATCATTTCGCTGCTGTCGGAATCCGATCCTATCGGTTTCATGAGGCTACACCGGCCGCATCGCCACTCGTGGCTGCGCACTACCGTCTCGGCAAAGTCGCCGGCTTCCCGCCCTGTTTCCGATGTGGGCGGACATCGTGCCAGTGTGCCAACAACATCCTGGTGCCCGCGCAGGTCGCGAATTTCCTGTCGTTCATGCAGCTCTGGCGCAGTTTGCCGCGTGATCCCCAGAAACTGTTCCTCATCTGCGAAGACGACGTGCTTTTTTTCCCGGGGGCTGTCGATCGCCTCGCAGAATTTCTGACCGCGTTCGCGGTACCCCAGCAGCCATTGCTTTTGCGTCTGTCGAAGGCCGGCGCGCCGACGGACGCGCGGGTTGACGGCCCCTTGTCGACATCCGCGCAGCGGCGGATGTCGAACCCGGCCTATATCGTCAACGGCGCGATGGCCGCCCGCCTCGCGCATCAGTCAGACAGCGTCACGACGACCTCCGATATTTGGCTGCACGTCATTCAGGCCGCCGACCCGGCGGTGCAGGCAAGGACCCTCGAACCGTGCCTTGCGACCGAATTGTCTAACAATAAGGAATGGGCCAGGTTCGAGTCCTCGATACATCCCAAAGGCATCAACCCGGAAGATCAAGCGCGCAAGGCCCGGCACATCTGTCGTGTCGATACGCCGGTCGAATATGATCGCCTGCGTAATCACTGGGAGGGGGCCGCCGGTCCAGAAGCGGTGGAATTATCTCGCGTCCCCGCCGTTCCAGATGCGTTACATGCCGGTGGCGGGGCTGTTGAGAAAATTAAAGAAAATTCTTGAAATCGGATCCCACAAAACTCCAGTGCTCAAATTCCTCGAAGAGGGAGACATAAGGGTGCGCTGCATCGATCCGATGGTGATTCCGGAACGGCATTCGCCCGTGCAGATGAGTAAGGCGCTCGACTGTCGGGGCGGAACCGAAGCCGTTTGGGGACGAGGAATTTGCGCTGGTGCGCCTCGGGCTCGACCTGCAGCTCAGCTACAAGGTGAAGCACTATCTGTCTGATCGCGCAGGGCGGACTTGTTCCCTGCGATCGCAGGTGGTTGCTCACCGTCTCCGCAGCCGGCCCAAAGCGAGGGCCTGTTCGAAGCTGGCGGCGAGGGAATCGAGGATCGGGACGGCGCAGAGCGGGGCGAGCGCCGGCGCATAACCGGCCAGGGCGGCGCCGGCGATGATCACCACGTCCGGGGACTGGCGCGCGATCACCTCCTCCACCGCCGCGCGGACCGCGGCGCCGCCGTCGCCGCCCGCCAGCGCCAGCGCGTCGCCCGCCACCACGCCGATGCCGGCGCAGCGCGCCTCGAGCGCGGTCCGGCGCATCAGATCGCGCAGCATGCCGGGCCAGTCCGCGCCCGCCGTCACGATGGAAAAGCGTTCGCCCAATTGGAGCGCGGTCAGGATGCTCGCCTCGGCCATGCCGACCACGGGGAAGGCCATCTCGGCACGCAGCGCCGCGATGCCGGGCTCGCCGAAACAGGCATAGTGGCAGACGTCGAAGGCGGGCCGGCCGGCCTGCGCCTCGCGCGCCACCGCCGCGCGCACGGTTTCCAGCGCGGCATGGCCGGCCACCGTCATTGCGGCGCGGGTCGAGACGTAGGGGGCGCCGAACGCCGCGGTTGCGCCCACGATCTGCACATCCGGCGGGCAGCGCGCGAGAACCGTTGCAACCAGCCGATCCGTGACGGTCTGCGAGGTGTTCGCGTTCAGCAGAAGCGCTTTCAAGACCCTGTCCCGCTGCGAGTTTCCAAGCCTGGTGCCATGGAAGCAGAGCGCGTGCGGGAGAGAAAGCCCAACAACCGGACGGCGTGGGCGTGTCTGCACATAAAACAGGCATAGAAGAAGATTTGAATACAAAAAGCCGATGTTTCGTTGCCGGTCTTCCGTAGGGAAAGCCATGCAATCTCCGATCGTGGGGGATGGCACGCCAGTTGCTAGACGACCGTGCCGTGCTCACAAGGGACATCCCAGATGCCGCTTCCCCAGATTCCGCTCCGCTCCGGCCGCATGTTGACCGCCGCGCTGCTGCTCGCCACGGCGGCCGCCGTCTCGGCGCCGGGCGCCGTCTCGGCCCAGACCACGCTGCGCATCGGCATGACCGCCGCGGACATTCCGCGCACGCTCGGCCAGCCCGACCAGGGCTTCGAGGGCAACCGCTTCACCGGCCTCACCATGTATGACGGGCTGGTGAACTGGGACCTGTCCTCGGCGACCAAGCCGAGCGTTCTGGTTCCCGGCCTCGCCACCGAGTGGAAGGTCGACGACGCGGACAAGACCAAATGGATCTTCAAGCTGCGCCCCGGCGTGACCTTCCATGACGGCGCGCCGTTCAATGCCGACGCCGTGGTGTGGAACGTCGACAAGGTGCTGAACAAGGACGCCGTCCAGTTCGACGCCAGCCAGGTGGGCGTCACCGCCTCGCGCATGCCGACCCTGGTCTCGGCCAAGAAGATCGACGACATGACGGTGGAACTCACCACCAAGGAGCCGGACAGCTTCCTGCCCTACAACCTCACCAATCTGTTCATGGCGAGCCCGGCCAAGTGGCAGGCCTTCTACGACAAGGCCGAGGGCGCCGACGCCAAGGCGAAGGCCGCGGCCGCCTGGACCGCTTTCGCCGCCGACGCCTCCGGCACCGGCCCGTGGAAGATGACCAAGTTCGTGCCGCGCGAGCGGCTGGAACTGGCCAAGAACGACGCCTATTGGGACAAAGCGCGCGTGCCCAAGACCGACCGCATGGTCCTCCTGCCGATGCCGGAAGCCAATGCCCGCACCGCGGCGCTGCTGTCGGGGCAGGTGGACTGGATCGAGGCGCCCGCGCCCGACGCGCTGCCGCAACTGAAGTCGCGCGGCTTCACCATCTCGCAGAACGAGCAGCCGCACGTCTGGCCGTGGCAATTCTCGCGCGTCGAGGGCTCGCCCTGGAACGACATCCGGGTCCGCAAGGCGGCGAATCTGTGCATCGACCGCGAAGGCTTGAAGGACGGCCTGCTCGGCGGCCTCATGGTGCCCGCGACCGGCACCGTCGAGCCCGGCCATCCCTGGCGCGGCACGCCCACCTTCCAGATCAAATACGACGTCAAGGAAGGTCAGAAGCTGATGAAGGAGGCCGGCTACGGTCCCGACAAGAAGCTCAAGGTGAAGACCCAGACCTCCGCCTCCGGCTCCGGCCAGATGCTGCCGCTGCCGATGAACGAATATCTCCAGCAGGCGCTCGCCGAATGCTATTTCGACGTGCAGCTGGACGTCATCGAGTGGAACACGCTGTTCACCAATTGGCGGCGCGGCGCCAAGGATCCGACCGCCAACGGCTCGAACGCCATCAATGTGACTTATGCCGCCATGGATCCGTTCTTCGCCATGGTGCGCTTCCTGCAGTCGGGAATGGCGCCGCCGGTGTCGAACAATTGGGGCTTCATCAACAATCCCGAGTTCGACGAGATGGTGAAGAAGGCCCGTTCGACCTTCGATCCCGCGGCGCGGGACGCGGCTTTGGCCGAGCTGCACGCCGCTTCGGTCGACGATGCCGCCTTCCTCTATGTCGCCCACGATGTCGGCCCGCGCGCGCTCTCGCCGAAGGTGAAGGGCCTCGTCCAGCCCAAGAGCTGGTTCGTCGACTTCTCCCCGGTCACCGTCACCCCCTGAGCCCGGCGCGGGGCGTTCGCGCGCCCCGCGTCCCGCTCGCCTGGTTCCCGTCGTCCCCGCGCGCAAGGTGATCCGTGCTCGTCTATATCGCCCGCCGCATCATCTATGTGATCCCGATCGTCATCTCGGTGGCGCTGGTGTGCTTCCTCCTGGTGCACATCACGCCGGGGGATCCGCTCGTCGCGGTCCTGCCGCCCGACGCCTCGCAGGAACTGGCGGCCCAGATGCGCGCCGCCTACGGCTTCGACCGGCCGCTGCCGGTGCAGTTCGGCCTGTGGTTCTGGAAGGCGCTGCACGGCGATCTCGGCACCTCCATCGCCAGCGGCCGCCCGGTCTTCACCGAGGTCATGCGGGCGGTGAACAACACCTTCATCCTGGCCTGCACCGCCTCGGTCATCGGCTTCGTCTTCGGCGTCTTCTTCGGCCTCGTCGCCGGCTATTTCCGCAACACCTGGATCGACAAGCTCGCCACCGGCATCGCCGTCACCGGGGTCTCGGTGCCGCATTACTGGCTCGGTATGGTGCTGGTGATCATCTTCTCCGTCACCCTGAACTGGCTGCCGGCGGTGGGGGCGGGCCCCGGCGGCTGGGCCTGGGACTGGGAGCATATCCGCTTCCTGATCCTGCCCGCCGTCACCATGTCGGTCATCCCGATGGGCATCGTCACCCGCACCGTGCGCGCCCTCACCGGCGACATCCTCTCGCAGGATTTCGTCGAGGCGCTGCGCTCCAAGGGGCTGCGCGAGCGGCAGGTGTTCCGCCACGTGGTGAAGAATGCCACTCCGACCGCGATCGCGGTCATGGGCCTCCAGCTCGGCTATCTGCTCGGCGGCTCGATCCTCATCGAGACCGTCTTCTCCTGGCCGGGCACCGGATTTCTGCTGAATTCCGCGATCTTCCAGCGCGATCTGCCGCTGCTCCAGGGCACCATACTGGTGCTCGCTCTGTTCTTCGTCTTCCTCAATCTCGTCGTGGACGTGGCGCAGGCCGCCATCGATCCGCGCATCAAGCGGAGCTGACGCCATGACCGCCGTCGGCGACGCCGCGCTCCAGGCCGCCCCCGTCCACAAGGCCCGCGGCTATTGGACGACGGTGGTGCGCCGCCTCGCGCGCGATCCGGTGAGCATGGTGTGCGCCGCGATCCTGCTGCTGATCCTGCTCGCCACGCTGTTCGCGCCCTATCTCCATCTGGCGGATCCCTATCAGGGCTCGATGATCCGCCGCCTGCGCCCGATCGGCACGCCGGGCTATCCGCTCGGCACCGACGAACTCGGCCGCGACATGCTCTCGCGCCTGATCTATGGCGGGCGGCTCTCGCTGCTGATCGGCATCCTGCCGGTCATCCTCGCCTTCGGCATCGGCACCACGCTGGGGCTGGTGGCCGGCTATGTCGGCGGCAAGGTCAACACCGCCATCATGCGCACGGTGGACGTGTTCTACGCCTTTCCCTCGGTGCTGCTGGCGATCGCGATTTCCGGCGTGCTCGGGGCCGGCGTGGTCAATTCCATCGTCTCGCTCACCGTGGTGTTCGTGCCGCAGATCACCCGGGTCGCCGAGAGCGTGACGACCGGCGTGCGCAATCTCGATTTCGTCGATGCCGCGCGCGCGTCGGGCGCCGGGCCGATCACCATCATGCGGGTCCACATGCTCGGCAACGTGCTCGGCCCGATCTTCGTCTATGCGACCGGGCTGATCTCGGTCTCGATGATCCTCGCCTCGGGCCTGTCCTTCCTCGGCCTCGGCACCAAGCCGCCCGAGCCGGAATGGGGCCTGATGCTCAACACGCTGCGCACCGCCATCTATCTCAATCCCGGCGTGGCGGCTCTGCCGGGCGTGATGATCTTCGCCGTCTCCATCTGTTTCAACATGCTCAGCGACGGACTGCGCAGCGCCATGGACATCCGCAATTGACCGGGCTCGACCCCCTCGCCGATGTGGGCGGCGGCGCCCAGCCTCTGCTCGACGTGAAGGGCCTCACCAAGCATTTCCCCATCGGCGGCGGGCTGTTCGCCGCGCGCAAGCTGGTGCGGGCGGTGGACGACGTCTCGTTCGCCGTCGGCAAGGGCGAGACCGTGGGCATCGTCGGCGAGAGCGGCTGCGGCAAGTCCACGACCGCGCGCCTGCTCATGCACCTGATGCCGCGCAATGCCGGCGACATCCTGTTCGACGGCCAGCTCGTGGGCGCCGATTTCAGCCTGCGCGAGCTGCGGCGCGGCATGCAGATGGTGTTTCAGGACAGCTATGCCTCGCTCAATCCGCGGCTCACGATCGAGGATTCCATCGCCTTCGGCCCCAAGGTCCACGGCGTGGCGGATGCGGATGCCCGGGGGCTCGCGCGCGATCTGTTGACCAAGGTGGGCCTGCGCCCCGAGGTCTTCGCCAACCGCTATCCCCACGAAGTTTCGGGCGGCCAGCGCCAGCGCGTCAACATCGCCCGCGCTTTGGCGCTCAAGCCGCGCCTCGTCATTTTGGACGAGGCGGTCTCGGCGCTGGACAAGTCGGTGGAGGCGCAGGTGCTGAACCTGCTCACCGATCTCAAGCGGGAATTCGGCCTCACTTATCTGTTCATCAGCCACGACCTCAATGTGGTGCGCTACATCTCCGACCGGGTTCTGGTGATGTATCTCGGCCAGGTGGTGGAGCTGGGGCCGGTCGACGCGGTCTATGACGGCCCCGTCCACCCCTATACGCGCGCGCTGCTGGCCGCCATGCCGGCGATGGATCCCGACGCGCGCACGCAGGTCCCGCCGATTTCCGGCGATCCGCCGAACCCGATCGATCCGCCCTCCGGCTGCCGGTTCCACACCCGCTGCCCCTTTGTCGAAGAGATCTGCGCCAAGACGGTGCCGCCTCTGGCCCCGGTGGACGCGCACGGCCACGGCGCCGCCTGCCTGATGGCGGTCCCCGGCTCCGGCCACAGCCGCGCGCCGGCCGCGGGCGCCGCCGCA
This sequence comes from Aquabacter spiritensis, assembly GCF_004346185.1. Classification (GTDB taxonomy): domain Bacteria; phylum Pseudomonadota; class Alphaproteobacteria; order Rhizobiales; family Xanthobacteraceae; genus Aquabacter; species Aquabacter spiritensis. The sequence continues at coordinate 20,422 of NZ_SMAI01000017.1, forward strand.
TGACGCGCCGCATGGCTTCAAGCGGGTCCATGCGTCCGCATCCCTCCCGTCCGTTCCGGACCCCTTCCCGGGCTTGCCCGCGTCCGGTTCGCCGTGCGGGTCCGGCCCGCCCCTGCCTGCGGAGCCTGCAGTCATGACCAGCTTTCCCCCGCCTGCCGTGCCGACCCCCGACGCCGTTGCGGCGACGGCGCGGACCGCCGGGCTCGATCTGCCGCCGGCGGCGGCGGCGCGCATCGCCGCGGCGGTCGCGCCGGCCTTCGCGGCCTTCGCGCCGGTGTCCGGCACCCTGCCGTTCGATCTCGAACCCGCGACCTTCCTGACCGTGCAGATGCGGGAGCTCGCCAAATGAGCGCGTCCTCGTTGCGCCTGTCCTCGGCGCCGTCCGATCCCGCGCTGCTGACGCTGACCGAAGTCGCCGCCGCCATCGCGGCGCGCCGCGTCTCGTCCCGCGAGGCGACGCAGGCCTGTCTCGCGCGCATCGAGAGGGCCCAGCCGCGCCTCAACGCCTTCCTCTCCATCGAGGCCGAGACGGCGCTGGCGGCCGCCGACGCGGCGGACGCGGCGCTGGCGCGCGGGGCGGCGGCCGGGCCGCTGCACGGCGTGCCTCTGGCCCACAAAGACATGTATTACGATGCCGGCCATGTCACGACGTGCGGATCGAAGATCCGCGGCGACTGGGTCGCGCCGACCACCGCGACCGCGCTCCAGCGGCTCAAGGACGCCGGCACGGTGCGGCTGGGCGCGCTCCATATGGTGGAGTTCGCTTATGGTCCCACCGGCCACAACCCGCATTTCGGCCCCGCCCGCAACGCCTGGAACCCGGACCATGTGACCGGCGGCTCCTCCTCGGGTTCGGGGACCGCGGTGGCCGCGCGCCTCACCTATGCCGCGCTCGGCTCCGATACCGGCGGCTCGATCCGCCTGCCGGCGCATTTCTGCGGCGTGTCGGGCCTGAAGACCACGGTCGGCCGGATCAGCCGCGCCGGCGCCATGCCGCTCTCCCAGACGCTCGACACGGTCGGGCCACTGGCGCGGACGGTGGAGGATTGCGCCCTCCTGCTCGGGCTGATGGCGGGCGCCGACCCTGCCGACCCCACCGCGCTCGGCGGGCCGGTGCCGGACTATCTCGCCGCGACGCGCGCGCCGCTCGCCGGCCGGACCATCGGCATCCCGCAAAGCTTCTATGTGGACGATCTCGACCCCGACGTGGCGGCCGCCTTCGACGCGGCGATCGCCACGCTCGAACGCGCCGGCGCGCGTATCGTCCCGGTGGTCCTGCCGGACCAGGCCCGCTTGTCCGCCGCCTCGACCCTCATCCTCGTCGCCGAGGCGGCCGCCCACCATGCCCACTGGCTGAAGGCACGGCCGGAGGAGTATGGCGCGCAGGTGCGGGCGCGGCTGGAAAATGGCTTCGCGATCCCCGCTGTCACTTATCTCGAGGCGCTGGGCTGGCGCGGTCCCGCGCTCGCCGCGCATCTCGACGCGGTGGCGGGGCTCGACGCGGTGCTGGCCCCCGGCGCCCCCATGCCCGCGCCCACCATCGCCGAGACCGATCTCGGCGGCGCGCCCGATGCCGAGGCCATGATCCAGCGCCTGACGCGCTTCACCCGGCCGGTCAATTATCTCGGCCTGCCGGCGGTGAGCGTGCCGGCCGGCTTCACCGCGGCCGGCCTGCCGGTGGGTCTCCAGCTCATCGGCCGCCCGTTCGAAGAGGCCGTCCTCCTCTCCATCGGCGCCGCCTTCCAGCGCGAGACCGATTTCCACACCCGCCTGCCGGAGGCGCCATGACCGTGCGGGATATCGTGCCCGCCGCCGCGCCCATGGTGGCCATCGACGACCTGACCATCCGCTTCACCGGGGAGCGGAAGGTCCACGCCGTCAACGGCGTATCGCTCACGCTCGGCCAGGGCGAGGTGCTCGGCCTGCTCGGCGAGAGCGGTTCGGGAAAGAGCGTGACGCTGCGCGCGCTGATGCGCCTGCTGCCGAAGAAGCGCACGGTCATCAGCGGCGGCGTGAAAGTCGCCGGACAGGACGTCCTCGCCATGGACGATTCCACGCTGGCGGACTTCCGTGGCCGCACGGTCTCCATGATCTTCCAGGAGCCGGCCTTGGCGCTGGACCCGGTCTATACGATCGGCCATCAGATCGCCGAATCCGTCGTGCGGCACGAGGGCAAGAGCCAGGCGGAGGGCCGGGCGCGGGCGCTGGAAATGCTGGACCTGGTGCGCATCCCCTCCGCCAGGCGCCGGCTCGACGCCTATCCCCACGAAATGTCCGGCGGCATGCGCCAGCGTGCCATGATCGCGCTCGCTCTCGCCTGCAAGCCGAAGGTGCTGCTGGCCGACGAGCCGACCACGGCGCTCGACGCCACGGTCCAGATCCAGATCCTCCTTTTGCTGCGCGAGCTGCAGCGCGAGATGGGCATGTCGGTGATCTTCGTCACCCACGATATCGGCGTCGCCATCGAGATCTGCGACAAGGTCGCGGTCATGTATGCCGGGCAGGTGGTCGAGAGCGGCGCGCTCGCCGACATCGTCCGCCGCGCCGTCCATCCCTATCCGCGCGGGCTCCTCGCCTCGACCGTGCACGGCGCGAAGCGGGGCGCGCGGCTGGAAACCATTCCCGGGACGCCGCCCTCGCTCGATCACGCCCCCGTCGCCTGCTCCTTCGCGCCCCGGTGCGGCTTCGCGCAGCCGCGCTGCACGACGGCTCTGCCGCCCCGCATCGAGCTGGCGCCGGGCCGGGTGGTCCGCTGTATCCTCGCCGAGCCGCACGCCGCGCAGGTGTCGGCGTAAAGAAGGTGTCGGCCTAAAGTAGGTGTCCGCGTGAAGAAGATGTTCGCATGAAGAAGGTGCCGGCATGACGGACCGTCCCAATCTGCGGGTCGATGGCGACCGGCTGTGGGCCACGCTGATGGAAACCGCGCGCTTCGGCGCGACCGAGAAAGGCGGGGTGCGGCGGCTGACCTTGTCGCCGGAGGACGGCGCGGTCCGCGACTGGTTCCGCGCCGCCTGCGAAGCGGCGGGGATGCGCGTGTCCGTGGACACGCTCGGCAACATGTTCGCGCTGCGTCCCGGCCGGGACATGGCAAAGCCGCCTCTGGGCTTCGGTTCGCACCTCGACACCCAGCCCACCGGCGGCAAGTTCGACGGCATACTCGGCACGCTCGCCGCCTTGGAGGTGGTGCGCACGCTGAACGAGGCTGGGATCGAGACCGAGGTGCCGCTCTGCGTGTGCAATTGGACCAATGAGGAAGGCTCGCGCTTCGTCCCGGCTTTGATGGGCTCGCTGGCCCATGTCGGCGATTTCACCGTGGAGGACATCCTCTCCCGGACGGACGCGGCGGGCATCACCGCCGGCGCGGCGCTGGAGGCGATCGGCTATCGCGGCGCGATGCCGGTCGGCACCCAGGCCTTCGGCGGCTTCGTCGAACTGCACATCGAGCAGGGGCCGCTGCTGGAGGCCGAAGGCACGACCATCGGCGTGGTGGAGCGCGGGCAGGGCATCGTCTGGTATGACGGCCGCATCACCGGCTTTGAAAGCCATGCCGGCTCGACCCCCATGCATCTGCGGCGCGATGCGCTGGCCGCGCTGTCGGAGCTGGTCCTGGCGGTCGAGGGGCTGGCGGTTGAACACGGCCCGGATGCCGTGGGCACGGTCGGCGAGGCGGCGATCGCGACGCCGTCGCGCAACGTCATTCCCGGCGCCATCGCCTTTTCCGCCGAATTCCGTTCGCCCGACGCGACCATCCTGGAGACCCTGGAGCGCGGGCTCGCGGCAAAGATCGCCGAGATCGCCGCCCGCCGGCGGGTGGAGATCGCCCTCGATCCGGTCTGGCGCAAGGCGCCGACCGCCTTCGATCCGGGCGTCGTCGCCGCCGTGCGCGGCGCGGCGCAGGCGCTCGGCCTCTCCCACCGCCCCATCGTGTCGGGTGCCGCCCACGACGCCTTCTCGCTGGCCGCGATCGTGCCCGCGGCGATGATCTTCGTGCCCTGCAAGGACGGGGTGAGCCACAACGAGCTGGAATCCGCCGAAAAATCCGACTGTGCCGCGGGCGCGGACGTGCTCTTGCACACCGTTCTGGCGCTCGCCGGGGGCCGGGCGCCGTGAGCCCGGTGGCAATGAGCCCGATCGCAATGAGCCCGATCGTGGCCCGCGCGCTCACCGCCGACGCCTTCGCCCCCTTCGGCGAGGTGCTGCGCCTGCCGGATCAGCCGGGCCGGCGCGACTATTTCGACGGCGGCCTCGCCAATCTGCGCCCGGATGCGGCGGCGAGCCTGTCGCTGATCCTCGCTGCGCCCGTCCTCGGGCGCCCGGTGCCGGTCGCGCAGTTCGAGCGGCACGCTTTCTCCTCCCAGAGCTTCGTCCCGCTCGCGCTTTGCCGCTGGCTGGTGGCGGTGGCGCCGCACGCCGCCGGCGGCGGGCCGGACATGACGCGCGTCGCGGCCTTCGTGCCGGGGGCGGGGCAGGGGATCACGCTCCGGGCCGATGTCTGGCATGCCCCCCTGACCGTCCTCGACGCCGCCGCGCCCTTCGCCATCTTCATGTGGCGCGACGGTGGCCCCCGCGACGAGGAGTTCGCCGAGATCACCCCGTTCCGAGTGGCGGTGGACGCGCCGGTCTGAGCGTGGGCCTCGCCTCCGGGCGCGGCGGACTGCGGATCGGCTGCGCGAGAGCAACACTTGGTATTATCTGTCGAAAAGAGATCTAGAATTCCGCTCGGGAAGGTTTCCCGGGGACGAGATTCGGCAGACAATCGCCGGTATCGTGGAACGGAAAGTGTTCTCGGCGGTTTCACCTTCATTCAATGCTCGAACATCATCCGGGCCGGGCAGGACGAGCGCGGAATGGAGCGACGCGCGGGCGGTTTTTGATCCGGTGGCATGTTTCGCGGAATACGGGCGTTTGATCGCTCCGGATCGGACTTGATACGGGGGTAACAGGCGTGTTTCGCGCCGCGAAGTTCGCCCCGACCGGATGCCGAAACACCAGGAGATCCCCCGGCGGTGATGCGCGAACCAGACCCTTCATGCCCGGACGGCGCCGGCCCGCCGGCCGATTGCCTGATCGTCGGCGGCGGCCCGGCGGGGCTGACCGCGGCGATCTATCTCGCGCGCTTCCGCCGCCGCGTGGTGTTGGTCGATGCCGGGTCGAGCCGCGCGTCTCTCATCCCGTGGACGCGAAATTATCCAGGGTTTCCAGAGGGGATAGGCGGGGAGGACCTGCTCGGCCGCCTGCGCCTCCAGGCGGCGCGCTACGGCGTGACGCCGGTGTCCACCCGTGTCGCGCGTCTGGAGGCCGACGGCGCCTCCCTGTTCCGCGCCGCGACCGGCGCCGGTACGGTGCGGGCGCGCACCGTCCTGCTCGCCACCGGGGTCGTCGACCACCAGCCCGACCTCCCGCATCTCCTTGAACTCGTTCACAAAGGCCATGTCCGCTTCTGCCCGGTCTGCGACGGCTACGAGATCGCCGACCAGCCGGTGACGGTCATCGGCCCCTTCGCGCAGGCCGCGCGCAAGGCGCTCTTCCTGCGCACCTTCACCGCCGATCTGCGCCTCCTCCCGCTGGATCCGTCGTCCGGCTGGCCGGCCGACGACCTGCCGCGTCTGCGCGCCGCCGGGATCGTCGTGGAGCAGCGTCCCCTGGACAGCCTCACCGCGGACGGCGACCGGATCCTGGCCCGGCTGGTGTCCGGCGAGCGCTACGACGTCGGCATTCTCTATCCCGCGATGGGGGCGACGCCGCAGACCGGTCTGGTGAGCCATCTCGGCGTCGAGACCGAAGCGGGTGGCTGCCTGCGCACCGACAGCCACCAGGAGACGAGCGTCCAAAACCTGTTCGCGGCCGGGGATGTCGTCAACGAACTCAACCAGTTGAGCGTCGCCGTCGGCCATGCGGCGATCGCCGCGACGACGATCCACAACCGTCTGCGCGCCTCTGCCGACCGGAGCGCGCACGGCGCGGAAGACCGCGCCGGGACCGGCTGAGGGGGCCGTGCCCGCCCGGCTTGCGGCCGGTCACCGCGCGTGCGCCATCGCCCTTGCGGGGGTCGGCAGCGGATCCATCAGCAGCCGCTGGCGCGCGATTTCCTCGGACAAAGCCGTGCAGACCGTCCGCCGGCCATCGTTGTCCGGCATGCTCAGGAGGCCGACCTCGCAGCGCCTGCCATTGTCCCATCCGGGATAATCGAGAATGGGATACTGGCAGATCCCGAGGATGGCGGCGCCCGCATGCTGCGCCGCTCGGACCTCCCCGCAGACATAGTGCATCCACGCGGCGCGGGCGCTCGCCTCCGCCCCGGTCTCGGCGACCAGGAGCGGACGGCCATAGCGGGCGTGGATTTCCAAAAGCATATCCCGGAACGCACGATAGGCGTGGTGGCCGAAGGGGATCGTGGCGCCGCGGTAAACCCATTGATTGTGCGGGTAGAAATTGACCCCGACGATATCGAGCAGGTCCGGCTGTCCGCCGAGCTCGGGCGCCATGCGGCCGCTGACGAGGTCGAGGGCGACCCGTATTATCCGGTGCCGCGTGCCGAGAACGCGGCCCGTTACGCCCGCTACGAGGAGCTTGCCAGAGCGACGCCGAACGTATGGTTCGTCGGGCGGCTCGCGACCTATCGCTATTACAATATGGACCAAGTCGTCGGGCAGGCGCTCGCGACCTTCCGTCGGATCGACGACAGCATTCCGCGTGCGATCGATCCGCAGGCGCGCCTGGAATCGGCGTGAGGGAGCGCCGGCGCGGCCGAGACGCCGCCGCCCGCGAAGGACTGTGGCGGTGGGCGCCGAAATAACGTTGCGGAATACAACCCCTTGTCTGAGGTATTAAATTCTTCGATATCGTTGTGCATCGTTGGCCCGGAGGGGACGATTGCATGCCGAACAAGACGACATTGCCGCCACTGGCGTTCGTGGCGCCCGCCCCGTGGGAGGAGGTCGACGCCGAAGCCATGTCGGAGCGTTTGAACACGTTCGGCACCGCGCGGGTGGAATACCGTCCCCGGCGGACCGCCGACCCCTTCCGCAGCCTCTCCGCGGGACTTCAGGTGGGGCGCCTCAGGCTGTCGGCCAACAGTTGCTCGGCAGTGCGCTATCGCGTTTCCAGCGTGGCCGAGAGCTTCTTCATCATTCCCATGGACGGGGAGGGAGAGACCATCCAGGAGCGCCGCTCCGTTCGATGGCGGGCCGGGGAGGGCGGCGCCTTCATCTCGCGCGCGGATGCGGTCGGATTCTCCACGCGCCGTTCCGTATTGGGCGTGATCATCGACGAGGCGGAGATCGCCGCCCTGGCGCGGCACATGCTGAACGGCGACCATCGGCCGCCTGATCTTCGTGTGTCGCAGCCGCTTGCGTTCGGTCGTGGTGGCTTTCGTTTCGATGTGTTGTTCCGCCGCCTGCTCGCCGCGATCGACGGGTGTGTCCAGGAGCCCACGGTTCTCGCCCGGAGCGGGCTCGACGACGCATTCCACCGCGCCATCGTCATGTGGATGCAGCCAGAGGCGTTCCTCGCTGCGGCGGAGCGGATGCCGCGCCGTCCCCGCGTCGACGACGTTTGCGACTACATCCTCGCCAATCTCGACAAGAAGCTCACGCTCACCATGCTGGAAAGCGTCGGCGGCCTCTCGCCCCGGGTGCTGCAATATGCGTTTCGGGAAAAGTTCGGCTGCTCGCCGATGCAATGGGTCCGCGACCGCCGGCTGGAAGCCGTGCGCACCCACATCCTCAACGAATCGGCTGAAGTCAGTATTTCCACAATTGCATCTCAGTATTTCAGCAATCTCGGCGAGTTTTCCCAGAAGTACAAAGCCCATTTCGGCGAATTGCCGTCCGAGACCCGCCGGCGTCGCGCCGTGAGCTGACCCGCGCCGTAGCCCTCGACGCAGCACCCGGCCGGCCCCGCCCGGGAAGCCGTGCGCGGGCATGAGCAGGTCGCGTGGTCCCTGCGTCGAAGCTCCGTTAATTTTTCGTTGCGCCGGTTCGCAAACAGGACACTGGGTTCGCGAACCCGGTTGTTGGCGGTTTTCGCCTTTGGCTAACGTGGCGCGTCAGTCGGCGGGGGAGGCTGTTTCCGATCATACGCGCGGTGTGGGGGCACCCTGCCGCGCGCATGATCGGAGCGGGCGGATCGCTCCTTCTTCCTTTGATTTTCCGTGAGCGCTTCAGCTTCGGCCGCTTCGGCCGGGCGCCGCGCCCGCGTGTCCACCGTAAATTAGGAAAGAGAGTCACCATGCGGCAGGTCAAGACGTCTTCGGAAGCCAGGATTGAACGGCGCCGCTCCTTGCGTCTTGCGCTCCTCGCTTCGGCGGCCAGCTTGGTGTTGGTCTCTCATCTGAGTGCTCCGGCTTTCGCGTCCGACGGTGAGGGGGGCCGAGGCGGCAACGGTGGCAGTGGCGTAGCCGACGGTGGCTCGGCCAGCCCGGCTTCTACGGGCGAAGCGGGCGAGTTCGGAGAGGGCGGCGGGGGCGGGGGAAGCGGGCAGACGGGTGGGCGGGGCGGTGCCGCCAGCAGTGCTTCGGGCGGGGCTGGGGCAGCCGGCGCGGGCGGCAATGGCAGCGCGGGATCGAACGCGCAGTCCGGCGGCGGCGGCGGCGGCGGCGGTGGCGCGCATGCTTTTGTCGGCTCCTATTCCAGCTTCGTGAGCGCGGCGCATGGCACATTGACGGGCGGCAATGGCGGCGCCGGCGGTGCCGGCGGCTATGGCTACGGCGGCGGCGGCGGCGGCGGCGGCGGCGGGTTCGGCGCGGTGATCACCGGCGGACTGAGCGATGCGACGTTCACCACCGACATCGTGGGCGGCACTGGGGGGGCTGGGGGCGCGACCAGCAGCAGCGGTATCATACCCGGACTTAGCGGCGCCGGGGGAAACGGGGGCTCAGGACTGGTCCTGCTGGAAAGTGGCAACGTAACCGTCACCTCGGTCACAGGTGGAGCGGGGGGAACCACGAACATCGTCAATCCCGCCAGCGGACCGAGCGGTGCAGGCGGCAGCGGGCTCGTTACCGTGGCCGGTGGGAGAATTACCATTGACACCATCGGCGGAGCGGTTGGCGGCCGTGGCGGAGTGGGCAGCCTCGGATCCACGGGCGGTTCCGGCGGCAATGGCGTTCTTCTCACTGGCGCTCCCATTATGACCTTCATCACGGGCCAGGGAAGCGTGATCGGCGGGCAGGGCGGCGATAGCGCGCCAACATCGGCAGTCTTTGTGCCCGGCGGCTCTGGAGGAGCGGGCGGTACAGGATTCGCCATTGAGGTCTCGCCGGCGGGCTTTTTCGGGGGCTATGTCGAGAGTGGTGTTGTCGCCATTGGCGGTGCGGGCGGGACAGGCGGCACTTCGACTTCGGCCAACTCGGGCATGGGCGGCGCCGGCGGCGAGGGCGGAGACGGCCTCAGCCTCTCGGGAGAGGTGGGTTCGATCTCCATCCTTGTTTCGCAAGCCGTGACGGGCGGCGCGGGCGGAGCGGGCGGCGCGGGCGGCGCGGGCGGTTCTGAGGGAGGAGCCGGTGGGGCTGGCGGCCGGGGACTCCTGCTCGCAAGCACCACAAGCCCCACAATTCCCGGAGGAACCCAGTCCGTGACTGTTAACGCTGCGGTGACCGGCGGCACAGGAGGATTGGGCGGGAGCGGCACGGGCGGGTACAATGCTGGAAGGCAAGGTGTCGGCGGCATCGGTATCGACGCGGTGAACACCTCGATTACCGTCAACGCTTCGGTTTCCGGAGGGGTCGGTTCGAGTGGAGGCGTCGGCATCAAAGGGGAGAACATCAACATCGCCATCGGCGCGTCGGGCAGCGTCTCTGGCGGGCTGGCCGCCCTTACCAATATCCAAGCGTCTGCCCTCGACCTGGCTGGCGGCTACAACACCTTGCAGATGCAAACGGGCGCGACGCTCACGGGTGACATCTACCTGTCGACATCCTCGACCAAGCTCAACATCCGGACGACCAGCGACCAGACGCTTGCCAACGTCATCCGCGGCTCCGGCGCTCTTGAGAAGACCGGAAGCGGAAAGCTCATTTTGACCGGGGCCAATTCGTATGGTGGCGGGACGACGCTGTCTCAAGGCACATTGTCGGTTTCCGATGCCGCCGGGCTGGGCACCGGCGGGCTGACCTTCGATGGCGGCACGCTGGAAGCGACGGTGGATCTGGCGCTGACCGGATCCGTCAAGATCAACGGGACCGCTGAGGCGGGCGGCACGATCGACACCGCCGGGGGCACCACGACGACGCTGTCGGGCGTCGTGTCTGGTGAAGGGAA
>NZ_SMAI01000017.1:30778-108696 GCF_004346185.1 Aquabacter spiritensis
ACCGGCGGTCTCATCAAGACCGGCGCCGGCCAGCAGCTTCTGGGCGGGACCAACACTTTCACCGGACCGCTGCAGGTTCTGGACGGAAACATTCTGCTGCGCGGCGGTGCCGCAATCGCCGACAGCGTGGCGGTTTCGATCGGTGCCGCGGGCGGGCTCATTCTGTGGGACGACGAGACGATCGGCTCGCTCGCGGGCAGCGGCAGCGTTTCCGCCTACCGGGGCGACGTGACCCTCACTGTGGGCGCCAATGACGCGGACACGGTGTTCTCCGGCACGCTGGTCGATCAAGGCACGGCGCCGCCCGCGCGCGCCGCCCCGGCGACGCTCGCTTTGGTGAAGACCGGGGCCGGCACCCTCACTTTGACCGGCACCAACACCTATAGCGGCGGCACGACCCTTTCCGGCGGCACGCTGCAGATCGGCGACGGCGGCACAGCCGGTTCGATCGCGGGCGACGTGGCGAACTCCGGCGTCCTGATCTTCGATCGGTCCGATACGACGACTTTCGCGGGTGCCGTCTCCGGCGGCGGAAGCCTGATCCATGCCGGCGCCGGCAGCCTCATCCTCACCGGCGAAAACAGCTTCACCGGCGGCACGACCATCGCCGGCGGACGGCTCGAAGTCGGCACTGGCGGGACATCGGGCACCCTTGTGGGCAACGTGGTCGACAATGGCACGCTGGTCTTCAACCGCTCCGACGCCGTCACCTTCGCAGGCGACATCACGGGCAGCGGCAGCGTATTGATGGATGGGACCGGGTCGCTCTCTCTGACCGGCACAAACACGCACAGCGGCGGCACCGTGGTCAATAACGGCGCCTTGGTCGTCAATTCGGTTGCAGCCTTGGGCAGCGGCGGCCTGACCCTGAGAGGCTCCGCGGAATTCGCCACGAAGTCCACGTTCGCGACCTCTGCCCCGGTCACGCTGTTGGCCGTCGACGGGGCGGGCGGAGGGACCGTCGCCGTCGGCGCCGAGGCGACCGTCACCCTGTCCGGCATCGTATCGGGCGCGGGCGGGCTCACCAAAGCCGGGGAGGGCCGTCTCGTCCTTACCGGCGCCAATACTTATACCGGCGGGACGCTGATCAGCGCCGGCACGCTTCAGATTGGCGACGGCGGCGCGGTCGGGGCGGTAGTCGGCGACGTGGTGAACAATGCGCACCTCGTCTTCAACCGCTCCGACGATTACGTCTTCTCCGGCGCCATCACCGGGACCGGCGACGTCGTCTTCATGGGCGGCGGGCAGGTGATCTTCTCCGCGCCCTATAACGGGCCGGTGACCGTGAATGCATCGTCCGTGGAGCTGAAGGCGGGAACGGTGAGCGGATCCGCCTTCACCGTGAATGCGGGCGGACGGCTCGGCGGCAGCGCGACCATCGGATCGCTCACCGCCAATTCGGGCAGCGTCATCGCGCCGGGCTATTCGCCGGGCACGCTGACCGTGTCCGGCCCAGTGACCTTCAATGCCGGCGCGACCTATGTCGTCGACGTGACGCCGGCCGGTGCGCACGATCTCATTGTTGCAACGGGTGCCGTGACGCTCTCCTCGGGGGCCGGCGTGGCCGTGGCAGCGGAGCGGGGCCGGTTCGCCGCGCAAACCACCTATGCCATCATCACCACGACCGCCGGAGTGACGGGCACCTTCGGAACGGTGACCTCGGACTTCGCTTTCCTCGAACCCGCCTTGAGCTATGACGCGCAGAACGTCTATCTGACGCTGGTCTATACAGGGATGGAGTTCATCGACTTCGCTCGGACGCCGAACCAGGCGACGACGGCCGTCGCGGCGCAGGCATTGGACCAGGGCAATCCGGTGTTCGACGCCATTTATTGGCTGCCGGACGCCGCTGTGCCCGGGGCGCTGAACGCGCTGTCGGGCGAGGCCTATGCGTCGGTGGACACGGTGATCCAGCAGCAATCGGTCTATGTGCGCGAGGCGGTGGGCTCGCGGCTTCGCGCGTCGGTGACGGCGCCGGAGGCGGGGGCGCTCGGCTATGCGGCGCAGGCCGGGGCGCCGCAGACGGCCACTCTCGGCGGCGGGTTGACGCCGACCTTGTGGGCGCAGGGCTATGGCGGCTGGGGCAATTCCTTCTCGAACGGGAATGCGGCGAGCATCACCAATTCGCTGGGCGGGTTCCTGATCGGCGCGGACGTGGCGCTGGCGCCCCATGCGCGGGCGGGCCTGTTCGGCGGGTTCAGCCAGTCGCAGTTCGACGTGACGGACCGGGCCTCGTCGGGGTCGATCGACAATTACGACCTCGGCGCCTATGCCGGCGCGCAGTTCGGGGCGTGGGCGCTGCGCGGCGGGGTCTCCTATACGTGGCACGACGTGTCGATGACGCGTGCGGTGGCCTTTGCGGGCTTCGCTGGGGCGACGGAGGGCGGCTATACGAGCGGCACGACGCAGGTGTTCGGCGAGGTGGGCTACGACGTCGCAATCGGCGCCATCGCGCTCGAGCCGTTCGCGGGCCTCGCATACGTCAACGTCTCGGGTGGCTCGCTGTTCGAGGGCGGCGGCTCTGCGGCGGCCTTGTCGGTGGATCTCGAAGGGATGAGCACGCTCTATTCGACCCTCGGGATCCGGGCGGCGACCTCGCTTCAGCTGTATGGACGCACTCTGACGCCGAGCGTGACCCTGGGCTGGCAGCACGCGTTCGGCGACACGACGCCGGTCGCCACCATGCTGTTCGCGGGGGGGACGACGCCGTTCCAGGTGTCGGGCGTGCCGATCGCGGAGGACGCGCTCCTGCTCGGGGCGAGCCTGTCTTATGCGCTCTCGAATGTCGCCAGCCTCGGCGTGACCTATAGCGGGCAGCTCGCCGCCACCGCCTCCCAGAACGCCTTCACCGCCCAGTTCGCGCTGAAATTCTGAAGACCTGCGCCGTGGCGGGCGCGCTGCGTCCGCCACCCGTGCACCCGGGAGAGACGGGCGGCCGAGCGCGTCCAAAACCCGGCGAATCGGCCGCTGCCGGATCGACCTGGCGCCCGACCGGCACGGTCGAGTCGGCATGGCAGGGCGACGAGGACCGAATTCTGTCTTGAGACCATTCTCACCGCAGGTTCCGTGCCTTATTGCGCATTCAGTTCGGCCCTTGCTGAGAGGTCCGAGCGGCGCGGCAGAGTGCGATCCGGCCTTCCCGCGCACGCGGTCCGGCCAAGGTTGCGTTGCGCGAAAGTAACACCTGGAAGGACGCGAGCCTCAGCGATGGATTCGGGCTTGAGTGGTTGTTTATCCGTCATTTAGAAATTCCCCAACGGTATCTTACAGCCGCCGCGACATCGCGAATGGGGGGGAAATGCGCGTCTCGAAGCTGGTTGTGTCGGTTCAGCCCACACGCCGCACTTTGCGGCGGCTTCTTCTTCTGTCGAGCGTCGCGCTCTGCATGAGCGGCGCGCTCGCCCCGGCCTGGGCCGAGGCCTATCCCTACGGAGGTGCCGGCGGCGGCCCAGGCGGCGGCGGGGGCGGCTTGGGATACCTGGGAGTAGCGGGAGGCGCCGGACGGAATGCCAATGTCCTGACATATGGCGGCGGCGGCGGCGGGGGCGGCGGCTCTTCCGGGGGCGGCGGAGGCACGGCCGAATTCAACCAGGCATTCGGCGGGGCGGGCGGCATCTTCAGCAGCACCACGGCCTCTGTCCTGAACGGGCAGGACGGAGAGAGCGCGATCGGCCCATCTCCGAGCGGCGGCGGCGGCGGGAATCCGGGCGGCGGCGGGGGCGGGGGTGGCGCGGCCCATGCCTTCACCGGTTCGCTGGAAGATTCGGCATCGATCACCATCACCACGGGCGGCTCGGGCGGAAACGGCGGCAATGGCTACCAGGTTCTTGCCGCCAGCGCCGGCGGCGGCGGTGGTGGCGGCGGGGGATATGCGCTCTCCATCACGTCTAGCCTTCCCTCCACCACCACGTTCGCGATAACCGGCACGCGCACGGGTGGAAATGGCGGGAACGGCGGGAGCGGCAATGGCGCAGGCTCTGTTGGCGGCATGGGCGGCGTCGCCGGCGGGGGTCTCGCGCTTGTTGGCGTCTCAGCCTTGAGCCTGACCGTCGACACACTCAATGGCGGCACCGGCGGCACCGGCGGAATCGCACAGTCGGGCGGCGCAGGCGGCAGTGGCGGGACGGCCTTCTATGCCGATCTGACCGAGAATCTCGAGCTGACCCTCACGGGCCTCAACGGCGGCATTGGCGGCACCGGAGGCGAAAGTACCGCGGCGGGCAGGCTCGGCGGGCTAGGTGGCAACGGCGGCTTCGGTGCCCATCTGGTGATTTCGTCCGACGCCGTGACACGGATCAGCCTAACGGGCACGTCGATCGCCGGGGGCAATGGCGGGGTCGGCGGGAACGGCGACACGCTGGACAACGGGAACAACGGGGGCGACGGGGGCGAGGGGGGGATGGGTCTGTCTGTGAACTCGTCCGCAATCTCTGGCCGCGTGGCTCTCGTCATCGATGCCGCTGTCACAGGCGGCCACGGCGGTAATACCGGCACGGCGATTGGCGGGGACGGAGGCGCTCTTTGGCCTTTCTTTTTTGCCGGAGGGGGCGGGGCCGGCATGACTCTGGCCTCGGAAACTCAGGCGTTCGATATCACCGTGAACGCGAATGTAGCCGGAGGAAACGGCGGCAATCCGCAGCAGCCGGGCGGCTTTGGCGGCAATGGCGGCACCGGCATCTTGATCGATTTCAGCATGGCGTCGCACACCCTGACAATTGCCGACGGTGTCACCGTCGCGGGTGGCAATGGCGGCTACGACGCGACCAATCCGGGGTCCGGCGGCAGCGGCATCGTCAGCTTCGCCCCCAACACTGATATCGTGCTCCAAGGCGCATCGACCGTCTCTGGCGGTTACAGGGGCGACGGTGTGGGCGCCGCGGCGATCACTTTCTATGGCTCTCAAAATTCCGTGACGTTCGAGGCGTCGGCGACGGGGGACATCCCCCTGTTGTTGGGCAGCGTTGTCAATGGGCTGGGGGACACATTCAGGCTGGGCGGCACGAACGCCGGCACCTTCTTCGTCGACGTGAATGCGGACATGCTCTCGGGCTTCCAATATCTGGAGAAGACCGGGACCAGCACCTGGACACTCACGGGGACCGCCGCCAGCACCGTGATGAACTGGGAGATCACCGAAGGCGCCCTCTCCATCTCCGACTTCGCCTCGCTCGGAAGCGAAGTGAGCAGCCTGCGCATCGCCGGCGGGCAATTGAGCCTGACCGAAACGTCGAGCACTGCGCGGAGCATCGTCTTCGACGGCGGCACCTTGTCCGTCGCGTCGGGGCAGACCGCGACGCTGACCGGCACGGTGTCTTCGAATTCTGATTTCACCAAGGCCGGCGACGGCACATTGGTGATCAGCGGCAATGCGGCCGGCATATACGGTTTCTTGAATGTCGACGGGGGCACGCTTCAGCTGCAGAGCACGATTGCTGGAGGCGGCGTCAGCGTCAATAGCGGCGGCACGCTCAGCGGCGCCGGCTCGGCGAACACGGTCTTCATACGGGAAGGCGGCACGCTCGAGGGGGCGCAGGGCAACAGCCTTTCGATGGGGGCCCTGATTCTGGAGAGCGGTTCCATCGTGAATGTGACGCTGGATGCGCCATCCGAGACAGCGGTGTTCCAGTCGCAATTTATTCTCACGACCAACGGCACGCTGAACGTGACGGCGGGGACGAACTTCGGGGACGGCCTCTATCGCATCTTCTCCACGCCGGGCTCGTTCGTCAACAACGGCCTCGTGCTGGGAACCATGCCGGAAACCTATACCGGCACGCTTGTGATCGGCGCGACCAATGTCGATCTGGAGGTGACGGGCGGGTCGGGTCCCGGTCCGGGAGAGCTGCAATATTGGAGCGCGAACGGGACGGACCGGGGCGGATCGGGGGAATGGACGGCGTCGAATGTGTGGCTCACCTCCTCCGGCACCTCGGCGGGGGCCTGGGCGGGTGGCACGGGCATTTTCGACGGCACGGGCGGCACCGTCACGGTCGTCGGATCGCAAGCCATCGGCACGCTGGAATTCATGACGTCTGACTTCGTCCTGGCGGCGGGCGCCGGCGGGGAATTGGTGATCGCCGAAACCGGCCGGCTCTGGGCCTATGGCAGCGAGGTCACGGCCACCATCTCCGCCCCGATTACCGGCGCGGGGCAGCTTGAGGTCATCGGCCAGGGCACGATCGTGCTCACGGGCAACAACAGCTATGCCGGCGGCACACTGGTGCGCGGCGCGACGCTGGAAGTGTCGAGCGACGCCAATCTCGGCGCGGCATCGGGTGGCCTCACGCTGGCCGGCGGGACGCTCTCGACCACCGCGAGCTTCACCAGCGCCCGCGCCATCGCGCTCGGCACGCCGCCGAGCCTGAACAAAGCCTTGAGCTCCGGCGGCGGCACGTTCCAGGTGGCGGACGGCACCGTCCTGACCCTGTCGGGCGTCATTTCGGGCGAGGGCACGCTCACCAAGACCGGAACCGGCACGCTCGTCCTCACCGGCGAGAACACCTATAGCGGCCTCACCACAATCAGCGCCGGCACGCTCCAGCTCGGCAATGGCGGCACGACGGGCTCGATCACCGGCGATGTGGTGAACAATGCGAGCCTCGTCTTCAACCGCTCCGACACCTACAGCTTCCCGGGCACCATATCGGGGTCCGGCACGGTGACCTTCACGGGCGGCGGCACGGTCCTGTTCGAAACGCCCGGCGCCTATAGCGGCCCGATCTCGGTCTCGAACGCGACGCTCACTTTGGAGAGCGGCTCGCAGAGCGGCTCGGTCTTCACGGTGGGAAGCGGCGGCCTGATCAACGGCAATGGCCAGATCGGCGGGCTGGTGGTGAATGGCGGCGGCATCGCCGCGCCTGGCAATTCGCCCGGCACGATCAGTGTCGCGGGCAGCGTCGCCTTCAATGACGGCGCGGTCTATCGGGTGGATGTGACGCCGGCCGGCGCGCACGATCTGATCACGGCGAGCGGATCGGTGACGCTGTCGTCCGGTGCCTCTGTTCAAGTGGTGGCGGAGCGCGGCGTGTATGCGGCGAACGCCACGTATGCGATCGTGACGACGACCGGCACGGTGGCGGGCACGTTCGGTTCGGTAACGAGCGATTATGCCTTCCTGACCCCTTCGCTGAGCTATGACGCGCAGAATGTCTATCTGACGCTGGCTTATGAAGCGCAGGTGGCGCCGCTGTTCGCGACCTATGCGCAGACGCCGAACCAGCTTTCGACGGCGGTGGGGGCGCAGGCGCTGGGGCTCGGCAATGGCGTGTTCGACGCGCTGCTGACCCAGTCGGCGGCCACCATCCCCGGGGCGCTCAACGCGCTGTCGGGCGAGGCCTATGCGTCGGTGGACACGGTGATCCAGCAGCAATCGGTCTATGTGCGCGAGGCGGTGGGCTCGCGGCTTCGCGCGTCGGTGACGGCGCCGGAGGCGGGGGCGCTCGGCTATGCGGCGCAGGCCGGGGCGCCGCAGACGGCCACTCTCGGCGGCGGGTTGACGCCGACCTTGTGGGCGCAGGGCTATGGCGGCTGGGGCAATTCCTTCTCGAACGGGAATGCGGCCAGCATCACCAATTCGCTGGGCGGGTTCCTGATCGGCGCGGACGTGGCGCTGGCGCCCCATGCGCGGGCGGGCCTGTTCGGCGGGTTCAGCCAGTCGCAGTTCGACGTGACGGACCGGGCCTCGTCGGGGTCGATCGACAATTACGACCTCGGCGCCTATGCGGGCGCGCAGTTCGGGGCGTGGGCGCTGCGCGGCGGGGTCTCCTATACGTGGCACGACGTGTCGATGACGCGTGCGGTGGCCTTTGCGGGCTTCGCTGGGGCGACGGAGGGCGGCTATACGAGCGGCACGACGCAGGTGTTCGGCGAGGTGGGCTACGACGTCGCGATCGGCGCCATCGCGCTCGAGCCGTTCGCGGGCCTCGCATACGTCAACGTCTCGGGCGGCTCGCTGTTCGAGGGCGGGGGCTCTGCGGCGGCACTGTCGGTCGATCTCGAAGGGATGAGCACGCTCTATTCGACCCTCGGGATCCGGGCGGCGACCGCGCTTCAGCTGTATGGACGCACTCTGACGCCGAGCGTGACCCTGGGCTGGCAGCACGCGTTCGGCGACACGACGCCGGTCGCGACCATGCTGTTCGCGGGGGGGACGACGCCGTTCCAGGTCTCCGGCGTGCCGATCGCCGAGGATGCGCTGCTCCTGGGGGCGGGTTTATCCTTCGCATTGTCGGATGTGGCGAGCCTCGGCGTGACCTATAGCGGGCAGCTCGCCGCCACCGCCTCCCAGAACGCCTTCACAGCCCAGTTCGCGCTGAAATTCTGAAGGCCGGCGCCACGCGGTCCGATACACCGGCGGAAAGCCCTTCAAACCAAAGGGCTTTCAGGCAGGCGCGTGGGTCTGGCAATTGGTTGGGCAGACGCGGGCGCAGGCGCCGCAGCCGATGCAGGCGCCTGCGTCGTTCATGACCATGACCTTCTTTTCGATCTCGTCGTCCTCGTCGTCGTCGAGCGCGACGAGTTCGCCCTCCTCGTTGAGCCCCTTGAGGGTCATGACGTCGCGGCCGCACACCTTGAAGCAGCGGCCGCAGCCGATGCATTTTCGGGCATCGATGGCGACCAGGAAGTCGGGCCGCCAGAGCCGGCCGTCGCGGGTGGCGTTCGACATGGGGCGCTCCGTCACGCGGTTTCGAGGGTCTTCAGCAAAGCGCGCTTGCGCTCAAGCTCGGCATAGGCGTCGTGGGCGCGCTGCGCGACGCTCGGAATGGTCTCCCAGCTGATCGGCAGTTCTTCGGACAGATCGTGCAGATCCATCTTGGCCTGCGTCGCCTTGGCGGACAGCTTCTTGATCTCGGCCTTCAGGGCTTCGAGGTCGGTCGAATCAGGATTGGACATGGGCGCACCTCAATATTTGGCGACCGGCTCGAACGCCGCGATCATGGCGATGCCTGCCTTGACGTGCTTCTCGCCTTCCTCGGCCAGCTTGCCGAGCGTGTCGAAGCCGAAGCGGTGGACGTCGCGCAATTGCTTGTTCACGACGACCAGGCGCCCGCCGATCAGCACCATCCGGCCAAAGCCCTCATGGCTCATCTTGAGCATCGGCGAGACCATGATTCCGGTCGCCCGCTCGATCGAGAGGGCGATGGCATTGAAATACAGCTCCAGGCGCCAGATCGTCTCCGGATCGGGGTCGCCCATGATCGGCAGCGCGCGGCGCTTCTCTTTGTCGAGGATATAGGGCTCCAACAAATCGAGGTCGGACTTGCCGTCCCAGGCGCCGTGGCTGTCCTGTGCCCGCCACACCTTGATCAATTCCTTGATGAAGGGTGCGTCTGCGGGGTTTGTCTCGAGGTCTTCGGCTGCGTCAACCATGGTCGTCCTCATTCGTCGAAATCGAGCGTGCGCTCCTGGCCCTTGGCGAGGGCTTTGCGCAGCCACGGGGGCGGGGTGCCTTTCAGGACGGCTTCCAGCTTTTCGAGGAGGTCCGTGATCTCCTCCGGCTGGTTGACCTTCATGGGGTGGATATTGCTCGCCACGACGCGGGCCGCACCGGAGCCGCCGATGGCGGCGACATAGAGGATGGCGCAGTCCCGGATGGCATCGAGCTTCGGGGCGAGCTTGTCCTCGTTCCCGTCTTCCTTCAGGTCGCCGTCGAACTGCACCGCCTCCAGGAAGCGGTGCCCATCCGGACCCACTTCGTAGATCGCGATATTTTTGGCCCAGCCGAAATGCGCATCGACCCGTTTCAGATCCTGTGTGGCGAATGCGATCTTCATGGAATTTTCCTTTTCTGCCCCGGATCAGTGCATTGCGGGCGTGCCGCCTTCGGCCTTCGGGCGCCAGGTGTCGGGCGTGGCCTCGTGATGCGCCTCGTGGTCGGCGATGATCAGGTTGGCGATGGTGAAGATCGTGTCGCGCGTCCCGCGATAGCCGACCTGAAGCTGGTGCCCCGCCCCGAGACGGTCGAACATCGGCATGCCGGTGCGATAGAAGGGGATGCGCAGCCGTCCGGCGGCCTGCCGGCCGTGCGAATGGGTGACGAGCAGGTCGCAGCCGCGATCCTTCGCGCGCCTCTCCAAATCCTCCAGATCGCCGATCAGCACCTCCGCCGCCTCCACCCGCGCCAGGACCGGTGACTGGGTGGTGGTGACGGCGACCTCGACGTGCGCGCCCATGTCGTGGAGCATGCTGGAGAGATCGAACAGCAGGTCCGGCTCTGCGCCGATGGCGAGCTTGCGCCCGCCGATATGGAAATGGGCGTCGAGCATGGCATCGACCAGTTGCCCACGCTGGCGGCGATATTTCAGCGGCACCGGCCGGCCGCTGATCTCGCTCAGGAATTGAATAAAATCGTCGTTGGCGGCGAGCCCGCAGAGCCGTTCGAACAGCCGGAACGGGACGCCGGCTTTCTGCTCCAGCGCCTCCGCGGCGCGACGCATCTGCGCCCCGACGGCGATGGTCCAGGCGGACTGCCCCATCGTCGCCACCTCCTCGACCCCGATGCCGCCGATCGTGGTCGGTGTGAACTCGGCCGGGATGTGTCCATCGAGCGATCCGCCGAGGTCCGGAAGGATCGAGGCTTCGAGCCCGAAATCGTCGAAAATGGTCCGCAATTCCTCGATGTCGCCCGGCGTCAGATGGCATCCCGGCAGCAGATTGACGCGTTTGGGATCGCGCCGCGCCGCGCTCCTTGGCGTCTCCACCAGGACCTCGACCAGGCGCGCGACGGTTTTCTCCCAGCCGTCCTGGAACGCATCCTTGAAATCCGGGGTCGAAACATAGACCAGGGGCAGATCGGCGAGGTGCGGATGTGCTTTGCGGATTTGCCGGATATAGCCTTCGACGTCGTCGCCCTTGGTTTCGGTGACGCCGGTCGAGCAGATGCCGATGATTTCCGGATTGGTCCGCTTATGGATGTTGAGGATTGCCTGCTCGACATTGTCATAGCCGCCGAGCACGGTGGCAACCTCGCTCATCGCCGTGGTCTGGAGCGGGATCGCCTCCTTGAAATGGCGCACAAAAAGGACGAGCCCGAACGAGGTACAGCCCTGCGAGCCGTGCAGCAGCGGCATCGCGCCCCTGAGGCCCATGAAGGCGAGGGCGCCGCCGATCGGCTGGCTCATCTTGAGCGGATTGACCGCACAGGCCTTCTTTCCGAGGGTGACGATGGCCATCCGCGCTACTCCGCCGCCTGGAGGATCGGAGCGGCCGGCACGTGCGCCGCGGCCAGAACGTCGGCGATCCGCTCGCTGCAGGCGCCGCATCCACCCGACGCGCCGGTCTGGCTGCGCACGCCTGCGACGTCGGTGAGAGTTTGCGCGCGGACCGCGTCCTCAATGGTGCCGAGATCGACCGATTTGCAGTGGCAGATTTTCTTCGCCCGCCGTGCGGCCTCCGCTGCGGCCGGATCGGCCGCCAGTGCCGCAGCCTCCGCATCCATCTGGGCCATGGCCTTCGCCTGCCATGTCTCCCCCGGCAGATCCCAGGGAGCGGCCTTGCGGACCTGCGCCCAGACCGGATTGTAGAGCGCCTTGTCGATCTCCGCGACCAGCTTCACCATGCCCACATAGCCCATATAAGCGTGGTGGCGTTCCTGGTTGATGTCGAGCCAAGGCATCGCCGCCTTCAGCGCGATGAATTGCGAGCGGCCACCGGAAAGCATGATGTCCGCCTTCGCGTCCTTCAACATCTTGTACATTTCGCGCGGCGTCATATCCTCGATCATGTGGGCGTCCTGGCCCATCAATTCCTTGATGCGCTCCTTGTCCTCCTTGGTGGATTTCTTGACGCTGGTGCCGACCAGTTCGAGGCCGGCCTCCTGAAGCGCTGCGACGACCGACCAGGACTTCACGCCCCCGGTGATGAGCAAGACCTTCTTGCCCTTGAACCGTGGCTTGTATGTTTCAATCGCCGCATAGGCTTTCGCCTCCTCGCGCGCGATCACCGCCTCGGTGCGCGCCATCAGATCGGCGGGGGCGCCGCGCGCGATGAGCAGACGGGCGATCTCGCGGAGGGACTCGCTGGAATCCTCGATGCCGTAGAATGAGCCCTCGAAGAACGGGATGCCGTAACGCTCCTCCATCTTGCGGGCCACGTTGATCATGGCCTTGGAGCAGACCATCATCGCCGCCTTGGCACGGTGGGAATAGGCGACCTCCTTGTAGCGTCCATCCCCGGAGATGGAGGCGAAGATCCGGATCCCAAGTTCATCGAACAGCGGCTTGATCTGCCATAACTCGCCGGCCAGATTGTATTCGCCGATGATGTTCAAGTCGTAGGGGGTCGTGTATTCGGGCTCTTCGGTGCCGATGACATGCTCGAGCAGGGCCTCGCCCGCGAGCTTGTTGCCGAGGTTTTTCGGCCCCACGAAACCGGGCGAATTGACCGGGATGACCGGCTTGCCGAACTTCTCCTTCGCCGCTTTGCACACCGCATTGATGTCGTCGCCGATCATCGCCGGCACGCAGGTCTGATAGACGAAGACCGCGGGGGGATCGTATTTCTCGATGATCTCGCGGATCGCCTTGTAGAGGCGCTTCTCGCCGCCGAACACCACGTCGGTCTCGTTGATGTCGGTGGTGAAGCCGGTGCGCCAGATGGTCGAGCCGGAGGACTTGGCGCCGCGATTGTCCCAGGAATTGCCCTCGCACGCGATCGGGCCATGAATCAAATGGGCGACGTCGGTCAGCGGCTGGAGCGCGATCTTGGCGCCGTCGAACGCGCATCCGCCGGCGGCGCCTCCGGGCTGGAGTTGCTTGGTGCAGCCCTTCTTGCGTTCGGCCTCGGACTTGTTGGCATTCTTGCCGCAGCCCGGCTCATTGAACACGTCCTGGATGGTGGCGGACACCGAAGCCATTCGTCTCTCCTGTCCAAGGAACGAGGCACGGCCGATGATTATGCCGGGCGTGCGTCTGGTGCGGCCCCCGCCGCGGTCCGGAGCTCCGGGAGACCGGGCCGACCGGGGAGGAGGCGGGCGCATCGCGCCCGCCGGAGGGAGCCTCAGCGGATGATGTCGAAGCTGTAATCGGTCTTCGCCGGGACGTTCGTGTTCCGATCGATCTCGTCGAAGATCTTATCCAGGATCGTGATCAGCACATTCATGCCGCCCTGATAGCCCCAGACAGGCCGGCGATGGTGGTGATGCCGGTCGAACACCGGAAAGCCGATGCGGATCAGGGGGGTGCCCGTGTCGCGTTCGAGATACTTGCCGTAAGTATTGCCGATCAGGAAGTCGACCGGGTCGGTGAACAGCAGCGAGCGCATGTGCCACAGATCCTTGCCGGGATAGACGTGGCAGTTCTGGCCGAAGGGCGACGAGTCGAACAGCGCCTGCACCTTCTCCGCCCAGCCTTTGGTGCCGTTCGTGGCGAGCACATGGGTCGGCTCGGCGCCGAGTTCCAGAAGGAAGGCGGCGAGGCCCAGGCAAAGGTCCGGATCGCCATAGAGCGCGAATTTCTTGCCATGGATATGGGCGCTCGAATCCGCGATCGCGTCGACCAGGCGACCGCGTTCGCGGGCCAGTTCCTCGGGTATTTCCTTTCCGGTCAGGCGCGAGACCGCCATCAGGAAGGCGTCGGTGCCGGCAACGCCGATCGGATGGTTGAAGGCGACCACCTGCTGCCCGTGTGCGGCGATGAAAGGCAGGGTCTTCTCGGTGCTGAATTCCTGCATCGAGATGGTGGCCTTGGCATGGAGCGCCTCGGCCGCCTCGACCAGCGTGGTGCCGCCGTCATACATGCGGAACTCGCCGTCTGTCGGCGTGTCGAACACATCGCTGTTGTCGCCGAGGATCGTGTAGTCGACGCCCATCGTCTCGAACAGGCGCTTGATCTCGCGCAGGTTGCCGACCGTGTAGCCGTCGAACCCGCCGATGAAGTTGATGCTCTCGTTCGGCACCCGCTCCAGCACCGGTGCGGTGCGCGCCTTGCCGTCCCAGAAATGTTCGAGGATGCCCTTCATGACGTTGTCGTAGCCGGTGACGTGGCTGCCGACGAAGGCCGGAGTATGGGCGAAGGGCACGTCGAATTCGGCGGGCACCGAGCCCTTCTCCTTGGCGGTCTTGATGAAGGCGTTGAGGTCGTCGCCGATCACCTCGGCCATGCAGGTCGTGGAGACAGCGATCATCTTCGGCTTGTACATCGCATAAGTATTGGCGAGCCCGTCGATCATGTTGTTGAGGCCGCCGAACACCGCCGCATCCTCGGTCATGGATGAGGAGACGCAGGAGGAGGGCTCCTTGAAATGGCGGGAGAAATGGCTGCGGTAATAGGCGACGCAGCCCTGCGAGCCGTGCACGAAGGGGATCGTGCTCTCGAACCCGACCGCCGCGAACACCGCGCCCAGCGGTTGGCAGGCCTTGGCCGGGTTCACGGTGAGCGCCTCGCGGGCGAAGTTCTTCTCGCGGTATTCCGGCGTCTTGGCCCATTCCCGAACGCGTTCCACTTCGGCGGGATCGCGCGGGTTCTCGAACATCTTTTTCTTGTTCGCCAGCATCTGCTGGTATTCCGGGCCGCGGAACAGCTCGAAATGGTCGAGCACGTGGTCGGCATTCTGGGTCATGGCGATGTCCTCTTGAATGGTGGATCCGATGCCCCGCCCCGGCCCGCCGATGCCGGCGGGCCGGGGCGGTTTCAGGGTTATTCGGCGGCCATCAGGGTGGGCTTGGGCACGGCTTTCCAGGGCGCCCTGGCCATCTTCCAGATCGGCGCATTGATGGCCATGTCCATGTCGCGTGCGAAGATCGCGAACCCGTCATAGCCGTGATAGGGGCCGGAATAGTCCCAGGAATGCATCTGGCGGAACGGCACGCCCATCTTCTGGAAGACGTACTTTTCCTTGATCCCCGACCCGACCAGATCCGGCTGGATCTTCTCCACGAACTTCTCGAATTCGTAGCCGGTCACGTCGTCATAGATCAGCGTTCCGTCCTTGACGTAATGCTGCGCGGTGCGCTGGTAGTCGTCGTTGTGGCCGAATTCGTAGCCGGTGCCGACGACCTCCATTCCGAGGTCCTCATAGGCGCCGATGACGTGACGCGGGCGCAGGCCGCCGACGAAGAGCATCACCGTCTTGCCTTCGAGGCGCGGCCGGTATTTGGCGATCACCGCATCCATCAACGGCTGGTACTTGGCGATCACCTGCTCGGCACCATCCTTGATCTTGTCGTCGAAGAAGCTGGCGATCTTGCGCAGCGATTCCGCGATCTTCGAAGGGCCGAAGAAATTATATTCGCACCACGGAATCCCATACTTCTCTTCCATGTGGCGCGAGATGTAATTCATCGACCGGTAGCAATGGAGCACGTTGAGCTTCGCCTTGGGCGTCGCCTCGAGTTCCGCCAGGCTGCCGTCGCCCGACCATTGCGCGATCACGCGCAGCCCCATCTCCTCCAGCAGGATGCGCGAGGACCATGCGTCGCCGCCGATATTGTAGTCGCCGATGATCGCAACGTCGTAATCGGTGGGTTCGAAGCGGGGCGTCGCATCGGCCGGGATCTTGTCGAACACCCAGTCGCGGATCGCGTCGTTGGCGATATGGTGGCCGAGCGATTGGGAGACGCCGCGGAAGCCCTCGCACCGCACGGGCACGATGGTCTTGCCGTCATATTCCTTGGATTTCGCCTTGGAGACCGCCTCGATGTCGTCACCGATCAGGCCGATGGGGCATTCCGACTGGACCGTGATGCCGTTGTTCAGGGGGAAAAGTTCCTGGATTTCGTCCATGATCTTGGCGAGCTTCTTGTCGCCGCCGAAGACGATGTCCTTTTCCTGGAAGTCCGACGTGAACTGCATCGTAACGAAGGTGTCGATACCCGTCGTCCCGATGTAATAATTGCGGCGTGCGGCCCAGGAATACTGACCGCAGCCGACCGGGCCGTGGCTGATATGGATCATGTCCTTGATCGGGCCCCAGACAACTCCCTTCGAGCCGGCATAGGCGCAGCCCCGAATGGTCATCACGCCGGGAACCGACTTCAGGTTCGATTTCACGCCGCAATCGGACTTGCCCGCTTCATGCACGTTGAGGTGCTTGGCGCGCCGCTTCGCGGTCTTGTCCGGGTAGATCTGCAGGACTTCGTTGATCAAGTCCTTGTTGCGAGCTTTGATGTCCTCAATGCTCTGCGTCTGTGCCAGGCTCATTTCGCTATCCTCGCTGACCGGTGAAGGCGACGCGTCGTGGTGACGACACGGCGGACTTCCTCCGAACGATTGCCGACACCACCGATGGCGATGCCCGATTTCGAGGGCTGGATCCGGTGCCGCAGGGTGCGGTGCAGAGCCAGGTCTTCGTTCGGAGCAAGCACGCGGCGCCAGCAATCCTACGCCTCGTGCAAACAGGATTTGCAACTCCTGTGCCAGTGCTTGGGCGTCGAGAAAATAAAACAAAAACAAAGTCTTATAAAAAATTCGGCAACCACCTTGGTGTTGTTTCAAATCCGACATCGCTGGGCGGCATACGACTTCTTCCAACGGGGCTGTTCGAAATGAAACATGGTGCAGGGTGGTGTCCCGCGAAGCGGTCCGGGCGGTCCGGCGCCGATCGCCCTCGGTACGACACTTGCTTTGCAGCCTCGAGGCCGCCGCGCCGAACCCCCCATCCGCTGCCGCGCGCGCCGGTAAATGCAAGGTTGACGCATCATGAGCGACGCCGCCCCCGACGGACTTCCAGGCATCGAGGAGATCATCGAGAATTTCGCCCTTCTCGAGGAGTGGGAGGACCGCTACCGCTATCTGATCGAGCTGGGCCGGACCCTCGCGCCGATGGCGGAGGCGGTGCGCCGTCCTGAGAACAAGGTGCCGGGCTGCGTCAGCCAGGTCTGGCTCGCCATCAGCTTGGCGCCCGGCCCGGTTCTGATGGTCACCGGAGACAGCGATGCGCAGATCGTGCGCGGGCTCGTGGCTGTGCTGGTGGCGCTGGTGTCCGGCCGGTCGCCGCAGGCGATCCTCGCCGCCGATCCGGCCGCCGTGTTCGAGCGGCTGGGACTGGAGGCGCATCTGACGCCGCAGCGGTCGAACGGCTTCCGGTCCATGGTGGCGCGCGTCCGCGCGGACGCGCGGGCGGTCCTTGCGGCGCCCGTCTGAGTGGGGGCGGGCGACGTCGGACATCGGCCTGTCGCGCTCGCGACACACTGTCGGAGGCATGACACATCCTTGCCCGACACTTTGGAAATATCCAAATAAATCAAAGAAGAAACGTCTGGCATGGAGCTTGCGAGGGCGATGCGCGAGATGTCGTCCGGACATCGCACGCGCGCTCGGGAGTGACGTTGATGGCCTATAAGATCATCGCCTCGCAATGCACGGTGTGTGGAGCTTGCGAATTCGAATGTCCGAACGCAGCCATCAGGCTGAAGAACGACATGTACATCATCGATCCGAAGAAATGCACCGAGTGCGAGGGCAGCTTCGACACGCCGCAATGCGCCGCGGTCTGCCCCGTCGACAAGACGTGCGTGCCGGCGTGAGCGTTCGCAGGATGATGCAGGACCCGAGAAGGCGAGGGCCGACGAATGGCTGCCGTGCAAGAGACCGTCGATCAGGTGCGCCGCATCGAATCCGACCAGTATAAATACGGTTTCGTCACCGATATAGAGTCCGAGAAAGCGCCGAAAGGCCTCTCGGAAGAGATCGTTCGCTTCATCTCTGCGAAGAAAGATGAGCCGGACTGGATGTTGAACTGGCGGCTCGAGGCCTATAAACGGTGGCTCACCATGACGCCGCCGGGCTGGGCGCGGGTCGCGCATCCGGAGATCGACTTTCAGGATCTCCATTATTATGCCGCGCCGAAGAAAAAGCCCGCGCTCGCTTCCCTCGACGAGGTCGATCCGGAGATCCTCAAGACCTACGAAAAGCTCGGCATCCCCTTGCGGGAACAGGAGATTCTCGCCGGGGTCGCGCGCCCGGAGGGGGAGCGGCGGATCGCGGTGGACGCGGTGTTCGACAGCGTCTCGGTGGCCACCACCTTCCGCAAGGAATTGGAGGCGGCCGGCGTCATCTTCATGCCGATCTCCGAAGCGATCCGCGCGTATCCCGACTTGATACGGGCCTATCTCGGCTCGGTGGTGCCGATCTCCGACAATTATTACGCGACGCTGAATTCGGCGGTGTTTTCCGACGGCTCCTTCGTCTTCGTGCCCGAGGGCGTGCGCTGCCCGATGGAGCTGTCGACCTATTTCCGCATCAACGAGCGCAACACGGGACAGTTCGAGCGCACCCTCATCATCGCCGAGAAGGGGGCCTATGTGAGCTATCTCGAAGGCTGCACCGCCCCGCAGCGCGACGAGAACCAGCTCCATGCCGCCGTGGTGGAATTGGTGGCGCTGGACGATGCGGAGATCAAGTATTCGACGGTGCAAAATTGGTATCCCGGCAATGCCGACGGCGTCGGAGGGATCTATAATTTCGTCACCAAGCGGGGCGATTGCCGCGGCCGCAATGCCAAGATTTCCTGGACCCAGGTCGAGACCGGCTCGGCGATCACCTGGAAGTATCCGAGCTGCATCCTGCGGGGCGAGAATTCCAGCGGCGAATTCTATTCCATCGCCATCTCCAACGGCCACCAGCAGGTGGACAGCGGCACCAAGATGATCCATCTCGGCAAGAACACGTCGAGCCGGATCATCTCCAAGGGGATCGCCGCCGGGGTGTCGCAGAACACCTATCGCGGCCTCGTCTCCGCCCACCGCAAGGCGGTCGGCGCGCGCAACTTCACGGCCTGCGATTCGCTCCTGATCGGCGACCGGTGCGGGGCGCACACCGTGCCCTATATCGAGGCCAAGACCCCCTCGGCGGTGTTCGAGCACGAGGCGACGACGTCGAAGATCTCGGAGGACGTCCTGTTTTACTGCGTCCAGCGCGGGCTGTCGCAGGAAGAGGCCGTGGGCCTCGTGGTCAACGGCTTCGTCAAGGAGGTCCTGCAGCACCTGCCGATGGAGTTCGCGGTCGAGGCGCAGAAGCTGATCTCGATCTCCCTCGAAGGCAGCGTGGGTTAGGCGGGGCGTGCGGAACCGCCCGCCCCCTTCCGCGGCGACGTCCACCGAACAGACAAGGAATGTGCGATGACGGCCCTTCTCGAAATCCGGAACCTGCGCGCCGAGATCGGCGGCCGGGAAATCCTCGACGGCCTCGACCTGACGGTCGCCGCGGGCGAGGTGCATGCCATCATGGGGCCGAACGGGGCCGGAAAATCGACCTTGTCCTATGTGCTGGCGGGCAAGCCCGGCTATACGATCACCGGCGGGGAAATCTGGTTCAAGGGCGAGGACCTCACCGCCATGGCCGCCGATGAGCGCGCGGCGAAGGGGCTGTTCCTCGCGTTTCAATATCCGCTGGAGATCCCCGGCGTCGCCACCCTGACCTTTCTGCGCGCAGCCCTCAATGCCCAGCGTCGCCAGCGGGGCGAGCCGGAACTCTCCTCCCCGGATCTGCTGAAACGGGTGCGGGAGATCGCAAAGACGCTCAACATCGATGCCGAGATGCTGCGCCGGCCGCTCAATGTCGGGTTCTCCGGCGGCGAGAAGAAGCGCAACGAGACCTTGCAGATGGCGCTGCTGGAACCGGCCCTGTGCGTGCTGGACGAGACCGATTCCGGGCTCGACATCGACGCGCTGAAAGTGGTCGCGAACGGGGTCAACCAGCTGCGCGCCCCGGACCGGGGGATGATCGTGATCACCCATTACCAGCGGCTGCTCGATCATATCGTGCCGGACGTCGTCCATGTTCTGGCGTCCGGGCGGATCGTCGAGACCGGCGGCAAGGACCTCGCTTTGCAGCTCGAAGCGCGGGGCTACGCGCAATATCAGAGCGAGGCGGCGTGACGATCATGAACGCGATCCCCGCCATTCGGACCAAGGCCGAGCAGGATCTCGGCGCCGTCTTCGCCAGCGCCGGGCCGCGCCTGCCGGGCGGGCGCAGGATCGCGGCGGCGCGGGCCGCCGCGTTCCAGGCCTTCGCCGCGGCCGGGCTGCCGCACCGCCGGCTGGAGGCGTGGAAATATACCGATTTGCGGCGCTTGATGCGCGATGCCAAGCCGCTCGCCGCTGCCCCGGACGCTGTGGCGCGCGCGCAGGCGGGACAGGCCACCGGCCTGTTCTCGGGCCTCGGCTTCCGCCGCCTCCTGGTGGTCGACGGCGTGTTCGTCGCGGACCAGTCGGACCTCTCGGACCTCGAGCCGGGGCTCGAAATCCGCGCCATGCGCGACTTGCTCGCCGCCGACGTGGCCGACCTCGCCCCGGGTCCGGGATCGGTCGTCCCCGAAGGCGAGCCGATGCTCGCGCTCAATGCCGCGCTCGCGGGCGACGGCGTCCAGATCCGCCTCGCGCCGGGGACGCGCCTCGCCCGGCCGATCCATCTCGCATTCCGCGTCACGGCCGGCGTGCCGGCCGCCATGTTCACGCGCTCGGCGTTCGAAATCGGCGCGGGGGGCAGCGCCACGCTCCTCGAAACCTTCGAAGGGCCGGACGGCTCCGATTATCAAGTCAATGCCGTGCTCGATCTGCGGGTCGGCGACGATGCGCGCCTCGATCATGTCCGCCTGATCGGGGAGGGCGACGCGGCGCTGCATGTCGGCACGGCGGTCGCGGAAATCGGCGCGCGCGCGGCGGTCAACGCCGTCTCGCTCACCTGCGGCGGCGGCCTGGTGCGCAGCCAGGCCTTCGTCACGCTGGCGGGTGCGGACACCCGCGCAGCGATGTCCGGCGCCAGCCTTCTCGGCGGCCGCCAGCATGCCGACACGACCCTCGTGATCGCGCATGCCGCGCCCGGCAGCGAGAGCCGGGAAACCTTCAAGGCGGTGGTCGACGGCGCGGCGCGGTCGGCCTTCCAGGGGCGGATCACGGTCCGGCAGGCGGCGCAGCAGACCGACGCCCGGATGATGGCGCGGGCGCTGCTTCTGTCCGAGGCGGCCGAGGCGCACAGCAAGCCGGAGCTTGAGATCTTCGCCGACGACGTCCAATGCGGCCACGGTGCGACCGTGGGCGCACTCGACGAACAGCTCAAATTCTACCTGATGGCGCGCGGCATTCCCGCGCCCGAGGCCGAAGCCCTCCTGATCCAGGCTTTCGTCGGCGAGGTGATCGACGCGGTGGCGGACGACGGCATCCGGGAGGCGCTGACGAAGGCCACGGCGGCGTGGCTGCGGGCACGGGGATGAGCGCGATGCACGAGGCGATCCGCAACGGCGGCTACGATGTCATGCGCGTGCGCGAGGATTTCCCGATCCTGTCTATGTCGGTCCACGGCAAGCCCCTGGTCTATCTCGACAATGCCGCCTCGGCCCAGAAGCCGGCGGCGGTGCTGGACCGCATGACGCAAGCCTATCGCAGCGAATACAGCAACGTTCATCGCGGCCTGCATTATCTCGCCAATGCCGCCACAGAGGGCTATGAGGGCGCACGCGACACCGTCGCGCGCTTCCTCAATGCCGGGCGCTCCGAAGAAATCGTGTTCACGCGCGGCGCGACCGAGGCGATCAATCTCGTGGCGCAGACCTTCGGGCGGGCCCGCATCGGGCCGGGCGACGAGATCGTGCTCTCGATCCTCGAGCATCACGCCAACATCGTGCCCTGGCATTTCCTGCGCGCGCAGACCGGGGCCGTCATCAAATGGGCACCGGTGGACGAGCAGGGCAATTTCCTGCTGGATGCGTTCGAGGCGCTGCTGACCGAGCGCACCAAAATGGTCGCGGTGACGCAGATGTCGAACGTGCTCGGCACCGTCGTGCCGGTCAAGGAGGTGGTCCAGATCGCCCATGCCCGCGGCATTCCGGTCCTGGTCGACGGCGCGCAGGGCAGCGTCCATCTCGATGTCGACGTGCGCGACCTGGATTGCGATTTCTATGTCGTGACCGGCCACAAGCTCTACGGGCCGACCGGGATCGGCGCGCTCTACGGCAAATATGACCTCCTGGCCGAAATGCCGCCGTTTCTTGGCGGGGGGGAGATGATCCGCGAAGTGACCTGCGCGGACGTCGCTTACGGCACCCCGCCGCACCGGTTCGAGGCCGGCACCCCGGCGATCGTCGAGGCGATCGGCCTCGGCGCCGCGCTCGATTATATCGGCACGATCGGCAAGGCGCGGATCCGCGCCCATGAAAACGCCCTGCGCGCTTATGCCGAGGCGCGGCTGCGGGAGCTGAATTCGGTGCGCATCCTCGGCGCCGCCGAAGGCAAGGGGCCGATCGTCTCGTTCGAGATACAGAACGCCCATGCGCACGACGTCGCGACGGTCATCGACCGGTCCGGCATCGCCGTGCGGGCCGGGACGCATTGCGCCATGCCGCTCCTCGCGCGGTTCGGCGTGTCCTCGACCTGCCGCGCCTCCTTCGGCCTCTACAACACGATGGACGAGGTGGACGCGCTGGTGCGGGCCTTGACCAAGGCGCAAGCTTTCTTCGCCTGATTCCGGGCGCCCGGCCGGCGCGCGCCGCGCTTCACCGCACCTCTTCGATCAGACGGCGCAGCGCCAGCGCGCGCACGTCGGCGGCGGGATCTTCCAGCAATTCGTCGAGATAGAAATGCGCGATGCGGGCGCACACGGCGAGGCGCACGCGCAGGTCCGGATCGCGCACCAGCACGGTCAGACGTTCGGCCGGCAACCGCTCGGCGACGAGGAGGCGGACCGCCGGATCGGGATCGCCGGCCATCGTCGCCAGATGGCCGAGGCCGACGCGGCGGGCCACTTCCTGCCGCACCGCGCCGTCGGAATCGCCGAGCGCCCGCACCAGGGCCGGGGCCGGGGCGCGGCGGGCGGCGGCGCACCTTATGTCGGGATCGGCGTCGCCCAGAAAAGCGACGAGGTCGCCGCCGTCCAGGCGCTCCACAAGCGCCCGCCGGACGCGGCGGTCGGGATCGTGGCGCAGATCGCGGGCGCGGGCCGGCGGCAGGCGATCGGCAAGCACGGCGCGGACCTCGGCGGCGGGATCCGCCATGAGACGGCTCAGCTGAAACAGGCTGGCATGCCGCGCGGCGAGGGCGCGCACCTCGGCATACGGCGATCCCAGACTGCGCCCGGCCAGAAGGGCGTCGTGCGCGAACAGATCCGAGATGCGGGCATCGCGCCGCGCGGGGACGCAGGCGCGGTCGGGATCACAGCGCCCGTCCCGGCGAACGTCCTCCTGCGGGCAGTCCGCACAGCGTGCCGGGCGGCCCCAGGAATCGAGCGGGGCGCCGAGATCGCCGGCCGTCATCGTGCCGGCTCCTGCGGGCCGGTCTCGTTCGCGCCCCGCCCGGCCATCAGAACCGCTTGATGTCGATGCCGTGCTTGCGCAGGGCATAACCGACCTGGCGCGGGGTGAGGTTGAGCAGGCGCGCCGCCTTGGCCTGGACCCAGCCGGAGCGCTCCATGGCCTGGAGCAATTGCTCCTTCTCCGACTGGCGTCCGGGGATGGCGGGGCAGGCATCGGTGCCGGGGCAGGTCACGGGCATCTCGGCCGTCGCCGACACGGGAAGCGGCGGCATCTGCCGCGGCGGGACCTGAGCGGGCGGCGGGGGCGCGGCGGGCGCGTGCAGGGGAGGAGCGTGCATCGGGGCGCCGGCTGCGGGTCCCTGGGCCTGCGGCATGGGAACCGGGCCCTTGGGCGCGCTGCCCTTCCACAGGATGGCGGAAAGGCACTGGCCGGTGTCGCAGGCGAAATCGTGCGGCGTGATCACGCTCTCATGGGCGAGGGTGGCGGTGCGGCGGACGCAATTTTCGAGCTCGCGCACATTGCCGGGGAAATAGCAGCTCCGCAGAACGTCGATCGCCGGCGGCGAGAGGCTCATCGACTGCTTGTTCTCCTTGTTGAAGCGGTCGAGAAAGCTGCGGGCGAGCTTGGGTATGTCGCCGGGCCGTTCGCGCAGCGGGGGCAGGATCAGCGGCACGACGTGGATGCGGTAATAGAGATCGGCGCGGAATTCGCCCTTGGCGACCGCATCCTCCAGATTCTTGTTGGTGGCGCACACCAGCCGCACATCCACCTTGAGCGTGCGGTTGCCGCCGACCCGCTCGAACTCGCCCTCCTGCAGCACCCGCAGCAGCTTCGCCTGGAAGGACGGGGAAATCTCGCCGATCTCGTCGAGGAAGAGCGTGCCGCCATGGGCCAGTTCGAACCGGCCCTGGCGCATGTTGAGCGCGCCGGTGAAGGCCCCTTTCTCGTGGCCGAACAGCTCGGATTCCAGCACCGCCTCGGGCAAAGCGGCGCAGTTCACCTTGACGAAGGGCTTGGCCTTGCGCGGGGAGAGTTCGTGGATGGCGCGGGCGAACAATTCCTTGCCGGTGCCGCTCTCGCCGCGCAGCAGGACGGTGGAATTGGAGCGCGCGACGATCTGCACCGTGGCGATCAGGCGCTTGACCAGCGGGCTGTCGCCGACGATCCCCATCGCGGCGGGGTCGCTGGTCTCGCGGGCGGGCGCCTGCTCTTCCTTCAGCGCCTTTTCCAGGCGGTGGGTCTGGGCGATCAGCCGGTCCCGGTCGCTGGCGACCAGCGCATGCAGCCGCACGGTCTGGCCGACCAGATTGGCGACCATGGTGAGGAAGCGGACGTCCTCGTCGAAGCGGAAGCGGGCGGTGCCGTCCCAGACGCGGTCGATGGACAGCGTTCCCATGACCTCGGTGTCGGCCTTGATCGGCACGCCGATGAACGAGACGGTGGCGTCGTCGACCGGCGCGAACAGGTCCTCGTGGCCCTGGAACAGCGGGTCGCGCGACATGTCCTGAACCACCAGCGGGGTCTGAGTGGCGACGATCTGGTCGATCGCCTTCTGCGGCACCCGGGAGCGGATCTGTCCGGCGAGGCCCGGCGTCCAGCCTGTGGTCGCGACCATGTCCGGCCCGCCCTCGGTGTCGAGGATCACGATCATGCCGTGGCGCATCTGGAGCATGGAGGAGAGCACGTTGACCACGTTCGCCAAGGTGACTTCCAGCCGGCGCGCGGCGGTCAGGATCTTCGAGATTTCATAGACGCCGATCAGGGCGATCTCCGGCGAGGTGCCGCGGGACGTGGTGGGCATCTTCGCTTCCGGGCGTGCGGCCGTCGCCGGCGCGGGCACAGGAGGGGGGGCGGGCGGAAAGTTTGCCGGCGGGACCGGGGCGGGCGGGGTCGCGGCGGGGGAAAGGCGGGCGGGCGGGGTCGCGGGACGCGGGGCGGACGCGCGCTGAACACGAACCTCGTACGAGTCGGTCATGGGCATGCTCCCTGCCGCGAGCGGCCTGCGAGGGACCAGCCTCCTGTCGGGTTCCCAGATCCGGTCTCTATGTCGTGGACCGTGGTTTCGCAAAGCATAGCATGGAACACGCGGAGGTAAATGTCAGGTTCGGGCCGGTTCAGCGTCAAGATGTGGCCGGGCGAGACCGGGCGCGGGGGCGATCGGCCCGCGGGCTTCGAGCGCGATCGCCGTCGAGGCGATCACGGCCGCGATCCGCACCGCCGCCTGGATCTGCGTCTCGCTGATCCCGGCCTCGCGCAGCACCGCTTCGTGGGCGTCGATGCAGCGCCCGCAGCCGTTCATCGCCGAGACCGCGAGCGACCACAGTTCGAAATCCGCCTTCGCCACCCCGGGATTGCCGATCACGCTCATCCGCAGCCGCGCCGGCAGGCTTTCATAGGCCTTGTTCGACGCGAGATGGGTGAAGCGATAATAGATGTTGTTCATCGCCATGATCGAGGCTGCCGCCTTGGCGGCGTCGCGCGCGGCGTCGGACAGATGCGCCGCCGCCTCGGCTTCCAGCGCGTCCGCGACCTCGGCATTGCGGGTCGCGAGGCCGCACGCGACCAGCAGGCCGTAAAGCTGCTGGAGGGTGAGGCTGTCCTCGCGGGACAGCGAGGACAGGTTCAGCTTCACGTCCTTGGCGAAGGCGGGAAGCGCGGTCTTCAGGGCTTCGATCGACATCACGCCACCTTCAGCACGTCGCCGCCGACCTCGCGGTTGCACGGGCACAATTCGTCGGTCTGCAGCGCGTCGAGCACCCGCAGCGTATCCTTCGGATTGCGGCCGACATTGAGGTTGGTGGCGTAGACGTGCTGGATCACGTTGTCCGGGTCGACGACGAAGGTGTAGCGGAAGGCGACGCCGTCCGGCGAGCGCACGCCGAGCCCGTCCACCAGCGAGCCGTTGGTGTCGGCGAACGACCAGATTGGCAGGCGGTCGAGATCCTTATGGTTGCGCCGCCAGGCGAGCTTCACGAACTCATTGTCGGTGGACCCGCCGAGGACTACCGCGTCGCGGTCCGCAAAATCCCCGGACAGGCGCGCGAACTCCGCGATCTCGGTCGGACAGACGAAGGTGAAGTCCTTGGGATAGAAGAAGATCACCTTCCACTTTCCGGGGAAGCTGCGATGCGTGATTTCTTCGAAGGCGGGCTGCCCGTTCTCTTCGTGAAAATTGAAGCCGGGCTTGACCCCGGTGATGGAAAATTCGGGAAGCGGGTGACCGATACCGAGCATGTCAGTCTCCGAAATCGCGGGACGCAGGGCGCACAGCGCCGCATGGCTCCGATCTAGCAAGCGGCATGCCATCCCTGTTGCACCGCAAAATGCTTCTGATTCCAATCAGCCGCTTTCCGACAGGCGCGCCGTGTCGGGTTTGCGACACGACAGCCCGCCGCCAATGTCGCAAACGGCCGATCCGGCGCGGCGGCCCCCGCGGCTCATGGTGGCGCATGGTGGCGCATGGTGGCTTTTGGTGGCCTTGGCGGCTCTTGGAAACTCTTGGCGACCCTTGGCGGCGCGCCGGCCGCACGGCCGTTGATCGCACCGCCATTCCCGTGCGTCCCGGCGGGGATTGGGGGCCGTTGGCACGATTGTCGCTAGAGCGAGCCCGTGTCCGCCGGACCCGCGGCGCGGGGACGGAACACGGCCGCCATCCGGCGTCTGCGAGGGCGGCCGGGCCGTGCGGCGGGGACCGAGGGGCCCGCGCAGGACCAGCACCAGATGCGCCGGACCCGGCGCGGGAGGATCCGGGCAGCCCCGCGCCGCGCTGGATCGCATCCCGGCCCTTCGGGGCAGGGACAAAGGGCGGAGAGACGATGCGCGGCGAAGCCAGATTCACCCCCTCCGAGCGCGCGCCCACGGCGGTCGTGCTCGGCACCAACGACATCGCCTCGGCGGTGGCGGTCCATCTGTTCCGGGCCGGCTACGGCATCGTGCTCTCGCGCGACCACGCCCAGCCGGTTCTGCGCCGGGAGATGGCGTTCGACGACGCCCTCGTGAACGGACGCGCCACGCTTGAGGGCGTGGCGGCGCGCCCCGCCGACAATCTGGTCGAGATCCTGCGCGGCTTCACCGACCGCGCCGGCGTGATGGTGACCGGGCTCGAATTCGGCGAATTGCTCTGCCTCGGCCTGATCGACCTCCTCGTCGATGCCCGCATGCGCATGCGGGCGTTGAAGGTCGACATCCGGCCGTTCGCGCGTATGAGCATCGGCCTCGGGCCGGGCTTCACCGCCGGGCGCCATGTCGACGTCGCGGTCGAAACCGCACCGGAGGCCATCGGCGTTCTGCGCGACGGCACGACCCGCGACGCCCACGGCCGCTCCGAGCCGCTCGCCGGGATCGGGCGCGCGCGCTTTGCCCATGCGCCCGGCTCCGGGCTTTGGGAGACGGCCGCTTCGATCGGCGATCACGTGGCGCGGGACGCGCCGATCGGCACCTGCGCCGGCCTTGCCGTCCGCGCGCCGCTCGCCGGGCGGCTGCGGGGTCTGGTCCGCAGCGGCGTCGAGGTCCCGGCCGACCTGAAGTTGCTGGAGGTCGACCCGCGGACGGACGGTCCGCCGAGCTGGCAGGGGATCGGCGACCGCTCGCGCCGCATCGCGCAGGCGACGCTCGATGCGGTCGCACTCCTCGGCACGCCCGCCGCGCCGGGCGCGGCCGTCTCCTCGCATTGACGCCGTCACGCGCCGCAGGGGACCGCGCCGATAGGTGACGGATCACCCGGTGTGCCGGACCGGCTTCTGAGCGAAGACCCGCCGCCCGGCGACCTCGCCACCCGTTTTCCGGGCATCGGCGGCACCGCGGCGCGGATGGTGTTTCGCATCCGCCACCCGGCGGTCGTGTCCGCCGCCTGTGCCGTCGCCTGTGCCGGGACAGGCGCCCGCATCCTCGTGACGTCCGCGCCCTATCGGGCGAAGCCGGCCGACGTGAAGCTCGAGATCGCGTCCGCCTGACAAGCGTTCGCGACACGGCGTGTCGCGAACGCGCCGAAATCGGACGGCATCCCGACACGTCGCCGGGCAAACGCATTTTTCTATAATATTTTCAAATAATTATATCATGGCACACGGCTTGCTAGACAAGTCCGAACCCTTCTCCTCCTCGGGACCCACGAGACCTGCCATGCTCGCCAAGACGCCCCCATCCGCAAGGGATCCGGAAGACGGACGGGCCTTCGGGCACGGGTTCGACGGCGCGCCGGTCCGGCGTACGGTGCTGCTCAACGACACCACCTTGCGGGACGGCGAACAGGCGCCGGGCGTCGCCTTTTCGCGGCGCGAGAAGATCGAGATCGCCGAGGCGCTGTCGGCCGCCGGCGTGCCGGAGATCGAGGCCGGGACGCCGGCCATGGGCGACGAGGAAATCGAAACCATCCGGTCCATCGTCTCCCTGAAGCTGCCGATGCGGGTGATGGCCTGGTGCCGGATGACGGAGGACGATCTCCTCGCCGCCGCCGCGGCGGGGGTCGGCATCGTCAATCTGTCGATCCCCACGTCCGACCGCCAGTTGAAGGGCAAGCTGAACAAGGATCGCGCCTGGGCGCTGGAGGCGGTGCGCCGCACCGTCGGTCTCGCCCGCACCCTCGGCTTCGAGGTCGCGGTCGGCGGCGAGGACGCCTCGCGCGCGGATCCCGATTTCCTGTGCCGGCTCGCCGAAACGGCCTCTGCCGCCGGCGCGTTCCGCCTGCGCCTCGCCGACACGCTCGGCGTGCTTGATCCCTTCTCGACCTATGCTCTGGTGCGGCGGGTCGCCGCCGCCACCGATCTGGCGCTGGAATTCCACGGCCATGACGACCTCGGGCTCGCCACGGCCAACACGCTGGCCGCGGTGATGGGCGGGGCGCGGCACGCCAGCGTCACCGTCGCCGGGATCGGCGAGCGGGCCGGGAATGCCGCTTTGGAGGAAGTCGCCATCGCGCTGCGGCAGACGGCGCGCGAGGAGACCGGGATCGATCCCCACGCCCTCGCCCCGCTCGCCGAACTGGTCGGGGAGGCGGCGCGGCGGCCGGTGCCGCGCGGCAAGGCGATCGTCGGCGCGGACGTCTTCACCCACGAATCCGGCATCCATGTCGCCGGCCTCCTGAAGGACCGCGCCACTTACGAGGCGCTGGATCCGCATTTGTTCGGCCGCGACCACACCGTCGTCCTGGGCAAGCATTCCGGGCGTGCGGCGGTGGAGAAGGCGTTGGGCGAATTGGGCAT
Organism: Aquabacter spiritensis; assembly: GCF_004346185.1. GTDB lineage: Bacteria > Pseudomonadota > Alphaproteobacteria > Rhizobiales > Xanthobacteraceae > Aquabacter > Aquabacter spiritensis. The sequence goes on from NZ_SMAI01000017.1 coordinate 60,160, forward strand.
CACGGTCGATGCCGCGCGCGGCCGCGCGGTGCTGGAGCGGGTGCGCGCCTTCGCCGGCCGCACCAAGGCGACGGTGCCGCCCGACGTGCTGCTGCGCTTCTACGAGGAGACGTTTACGCAGGCCGCCCTGCGCCGGCGCCGGTCGCGCGTGACCGGGGGCGTGTCGTGATCATGGGATCGACCCGCACCAAGGCCGAGCCGATCGCCGCCCGGCCCGGCGCGCCGGGCCTGTGGCGACAGATCCGCGAGGATGTCGCCTGCGTGAAATCGCGCGATCCGGCCGCCCGGGCGACGGTCGAGATCGTGCTGACCTATCCCGGCGTCCATGCGGTCATCTGGCATCGCCTCGCTTATGCGCTGTGGCGCGGGCGCGCGCGCTTCCTCGCGCGGTTTCTCGCCTGGTTCGCCCGGCTCCTGACCAATGTCGACATCCATCCCGGGGCGCGGATCGGCCGGCGCTTCTTCATCGATCACGGCGCGGGCGTGGTGATCGGCGAGACCGCCGAAGTCGGCGACGACGTCACGCTCTATCACGGCGTGACCCTGGGGGGCACGTCCTGGGCGCCCGGCAAGCGCCATCCCACCTTGCAGGACGGCGTGCTCGTGGGGGCGGGGGCGAAAATTCTCGGGCCGATCACGGTCGGATCTCAGGCTCGGGTCGGGGCGAATTCCGTCGTCATCGAGGATGTGCCGCCGGGCATGACCGTGGTGGGAATACCCGGCCGCGTGGTGAAGCCGCTCGCCGAGCGTCGCCGGCTCGGCGACGGCCGCATCGATCTCGAACACCATCTGATGCCGGATCCGGTGGGCGAGGCGGTGATGTCGCTGCTCGACCGGATCGAGTTTTTGGAGGCCCGCCTCGCGCACCATCACGATGAGCGGTCCCTCGCCATGGACACGCCACCGGGCTGCGATGCGCGTCCGCGGTCTGCGGCGCCGCCGCTCGCGCCGCTCGGCTGAAGGCGGCGGCGCGAGCGGCCGGCTGCCTCACGCGGTCTCGAACCGCCGCCGCACCGCCTCGATCACGGCGAGATTGCTGGTGACGACGGGAACGCCGAAGAGCCTCTCCAATTCCGGTGCGGCTTCCACCGCGCGGAAATTGGTGCAGGACACGAACAGGCCGTCCATCTCGACGCCGGTCAGGCGATCGCGCGCGAAGGCGACGATGTCCTCGGGCGTCGGCGTCGCCAGCTCGAAATTGTCCTCGATGCCCATGCCGTGGGCCGCGACGATGGTCCGGCCCGGAACCGTGGCGGCGCTCGCCACCGCGCGCGTCAGGTCTTCCACATAGGGCGTGAGGACCGCCATCCGCGCGAAATTGCGCCGGGCGAGCGCCTCATTGACGGCGGAGAGGGTGCCGAGCGCCGGGCTGCCGGCGCGTTCCCCCAGGCCGTCGCAGACCTTCTTGTCGTGTGCCGCGCCGAACAATGATCCCGCCGAGGTGCAGCCGAACACCAGAAGATCGAGCCGGGCGGTGCCGACATCCTCCGCCGCCTTCGGGGCGTAGCCGTCGATCATGTCGATCTCGCAGTCCCGCGTGCAGGTCACGAGGTACATGCGCGCGGTGTGGATCGTGTAGTGCGATTTCGGCAGCGCGGCATGAAGGTCGTTCTCCATCACCGTGTTGGAGGACGGAACGAGGAGGCCGATGCGCTTGCGGGCGCCGGCCGAAGCCTTCCGATCCACGGCGACGGCGGTCTGGATGGTCATGACGCATGCCCTTTCTGATCGGCGGCGGGATCCCGGCGGCCCCAGCCGCCGCCGCCCGCGGTCTGCATTTCGAGCCGGTCGCCCGGCGCCAGCCGGTGCGGACCGCTCTTCGATTCCAATGTCCGCGCGACGCCCGCGCCGTCGCGGATGGCGAAGCTGGCGCGCCCGCCCGGCGCGCCGCCGTCGATCCCGGCCGCGGCGGTGGATGTGCGCTCGCCGAGCACCGAGGCCTGCACGCCCGCGCCCAGAACCTCGACCACCTTGCGCACGCCCGCGCCGCCGCGCCAGCGTCCCGCGCCGCCGGACTCGGCGACGAGTTCATAGGCATGGAAGCGCAGCGGCATCTGCGCCTCCATGGCCTCCACCGGAAGGTTCATGGTGTTGCCCATATGGACGCGCATGCCGCTCTGGCCGTCGCCGCCGGACCGCCCGCCCATGCCGCCGCCGATCGTCTCGTAATGCACGAACGGCCGCCCGCGCGCCGCGTCCGGGCCGCCGAGCGTATAGACGCAGGCCGAGCCGTAGCTGCCGGCCGGCACCCGCTCGGGATAGGCCTGGCCCAGGGCCCGCAGCAGGATGTCGACGATCCGGTTCGAGGTCTCGGTATTGGCGGCGACCACGGGGGAGGGATAGCGGGCGCGCACCAGGCAGCCTTCGGGCGCGTGGACAGTGGCCGCCGCATAGGCGCCGGAATTCGGCGGGATGCCGCCGCCGGCGAGCCCGATCAGGGTGTAATAGACCGCCGAAGCGGTCACCGGGAACGGCGCGTTCACCGGTCCGCGCGCGGCCGGGGCGGTGCCGGCGAAATCGACGTCGAACGTCGTTCCTCTCTTGCGGATGCGCACAGCGATCATCAGGCTGGCCGGATCGGTGGTGAAGCCGTCGCCGTCGAGCGGTTCGCTCGCGCTGACGTCGCAATCGGGCAGCGCCGCGAGCCGGTGCTGGACCTGGAGATGGCTGTAATCCTGGGATTCCCGCAGCACCGTCTCCAATGCCGCGCGGCCATAGCGCGCGCCGAGCTCCTGCAGCCGCCGCACGCCCCGCAGATTGGCCGCCTGCTGCGCCCGGAAGTCGCCGAAGCGGTCGGAGGGCACGCGGACATTGGCGAGGATCAGATCCATCATGTCCTGCCGCAGCCGGCCGGCCTCGATGATCTTGACGGGGGGAATGCGCAGCCCTTCCTTCAGGATCTCGTCCGAGATCGAGGACGAACCCGCCGCGATGCCGCCGACGTCCGGCCAATGCACCCGCGTCGCCGAGAAGGCCACTACGGCGTCGTCGACGAAGACCGGCATCAGCAGCGACATGTCGGGCAGGTGGGTGCCGCCGAGATAGGGATCGTTGAGCAGGACGCCGTCGCCCGCGCGCCAGGTGTCGAGCGGGAAGGCGGCGAGCACGGCGCGCCCGGTGAAGGGCATGGCGCCGAGATGGACCGGGATGTCGTTGCCCTGCGCCGCCACGTCGCCGCGCGGATCGAGGATGGCGCAGGAGAGGTCGGCGGACAGGCTGAGCAGAGGCGAGAAGGAGGTCCGCATCAGGACCGTCTTCATCTCCTCGCACACCGCATAGAGCCCGTTGCGGATGATCTCGAAGGTCACGGGATCGGTGCGCATCAGGCCGGTCGTGCCGGACAAAGGCGAAAGCGCCGGGGTCATTGCCCGCCCTCCAGAATGATGTGCAGGCTGCCGTCGGGGCCGGTCTCGGCGCGGGCCGGGCCGTCGATCCAGACGGTGGCGCCCTGCACCACGACCACGGCGGGACCGGCGAAGCGGAAGCCGGGCGGGGTCGCGGCGGCGTCGAGGAACGGCACGCTCTGCTGCGTGCCGTCGGCCGCGAGCAGGGTCCCCTGGTCCGGCGGCGCGGCGGCGACGGACCGCGCGGCGGGGTGGAAGGGATCGCGCGCGCCGGCCATGCCGTCGGCCTGCGCCACGAGGCGCACGGTGACGAGTTCCGGCACCGCGTCCGGCAGGTCGAAGCCGTATTCCTTCAAATAGGCGGCGCGGAACGCGGCCTCGATGGCGGATGCGTCCGGCACCGGCGCATCGGCGGGGCCGAGGGGCAGCTTCAGCTCGAACAATTGGCCGCGGAACCGCACGTCGGCGAAGCGCGCGCGGGTGAGGCTGCGGCCGTCCAGGCTCTCCGCCGAAAGCAAATCGTCGATCTTCTCCGCGAGCGGCGCGAACACCGCGTCGAGGGCGGCGCGGTCCATTTCGGCGAGCGGGCGCAGCACCGAGCGTCCGGCATCGTGGCGGACCGGGGCGAGGAGCGCGCCGAGGGCGCTGAACATGCCGGGAAGGGCCGGCACGACGATGCGGTCCATGCCGACCTCGCGGGCGATCGCGACCGCGTGCAGCGGCCCGGCGCCGCCGGAGGGGACCATGACGAAGTCGCGCGGATCGAGTCCGCGCCGCACCGTGGCGAGGCGCACCATGTCCGCCATATTGGCGGTGGCGATCCGCAGGATGGCATGCGCGGCGCGCGCCACGTCCCAGCCGAGCGGGCCCGCAATATGGCTTTCGATCGCGGCGCGCGCGAGGTCGGGCCGCAGCGTGATGCCGGCGCGCGCCAGAGGCGCGGCGCGCAGCGTGCCGATCACGGCATGGGCGTCGGTGACGGTCGGCAGCGTGCCGCCGAGGCCGTAGCAGGCCGGGCCGGGCGTCGCGCCGGCGCTGCGCGGGCCGACCTTGATCACGCCGGCCGGATCGATCCAGGCGATGGAGCCACCGCCCGCGCCGATCTCGACCACGTCGATGACCGGCGAGAGGATCGGGAAGCCGCCGACCTGCCGCCCCTCGACCAGGCAATCGGCATAGAATTCGCTGACGAGGCGGGGCTCCCCGCCGATCACGACGCCGGCTTTGGCGGTCGTGCCGCCCATGTCGAAGGCGATCACGTTGGGCTGGCCGATCGCGGCGCCGAACCGGGCGCTCGCCATCAGCCCCGCCGCCGGACCGGATTCGACGAGATGGGCGGGATAGCGCGCGGCATTGGCGGGCGCGGTGAGGCCGCCGCTCGATTTGACGATGCGCAGCCCGGCCGCGCCGCGCGCCGCCAGTCCGGCCGCGAGCCGCTCGACATAATCGCGCACCGGCGGACCGATATAGGCGTTCACCGCCGCCGTGCTGGTGCGCTCGAATTCGCGGATTTCCGGGGCGACGTCGCTCGACACGCTGAGGAAGGCGTCCGGCAGGTGGGCGCGCAGAATGTGCGCGGCATCCTGTTCGTGGGCGGGGGCGGCGTAGGAATTGAGGAAGCAGACCGCGACCGCCTCGTAGCCGGCGGCGGCGAGGCGGCGGGCGAGCGGCGCGACGTCTTCCAACGGCGTGACGACGGTGCCGTCCGGCGCCATCCGCTCGGTCACTTCGAAGCGGTCGGCGGCGGCGATCAGCGGCGCGGAGATGCGGACGTCGAACGTATAGAGCTCGGGCCGCGCCTGGCGGCGCAGTTCGAGCACGTCGCGGAAGCCCCGGGTGGTGACGAGCGCGGTCTTGGCGCCCTTGCGCTCGATCAGAGCATTGGTGCCGACCGTGGTGCCGTGGCAGACGGTGACGCCGGCGAGGGCGTGGCGCTCGGCGATCCGCTCGACTGCGCGGAGCACGGCGATCGCCGGGTCCTCCGGGCTCGAGGGCACCTTGAACGCGTCGAGGCACGCCCCGCTGTCCATGTCGATGACGATGGCGTCGGTGAAGGTGCCGCCGACATCGATGCCGATGCCGATCCGCCCTTGGCCGGCGCCGCGGGTTTGCTGGCCTTGCCCGTCCATGCCCGGCGCTCCCCCCGGGTCGGTCAGGCCAGGTCCCGCTCGATCGCCGCCAGCGCGTCGGCGAGGCGGTCCATATTCTTCTTCAGGCCGACGTCGGAGCGCAGGAAGCGCTTGCCGAGGCCGAGGAAGGAGACCGAGCCGTCCTTCACGATCACGCCGTGCTCCAGCAGCTTGTCGAAGGCCGAGGTGGAATCGAGCCGCGGGTCGAGCACCTCGATCAGGAAGAAGTTCGAGCGCGAGCCCGGCACCATGCGGAAGGCGGTGAGGCCGGACAGCCGCTGGGCGATATAGCCGCGCATCTCGACGATGAGCGAAATGGTGCGGGCGAGGTGGTCCTCGTCGTCGAGCGCGGCGGCGGCCCCGGCCATCTGCATGTGGCCCATGTTCCAGGTCGGCTTGATCGCCCAGAGCGGGCGGATCAGCTCGGGGGCGGCGATGCCGAACCCGGCGCGCAAGCCGGCGAGGCCGAACGCCTTGGAGAAGGTGCGCAGGACGATGAGGTTCTTGAACTCCTTCAGGAGATGGAAGCCGCCCTGCGTCTCGGTGAAGTGGATATAGGCCTCGTCCAGCACGACGATGGTATCGCCCGCCGCCGCGCACACCTTGCGGATGTCCGCGTCCGACATGAGCCGGCCGGACGGGCTGTGCGGGTTGGTCAGGAAGGCGATGCGGATGTCGGGCGCCTTCACCGCCGCGACATAATCGTCGATGCGGAAATCGAAGCCCTCGCCCATCTCGACGAACACCGGGACCCGGCCCTCATTCTCGGCGAACAGGTGGTAGATCGGGAAGCAGGGCTTGTACATCAGCACCTTTTCCCCGACCCCGGCGAACGCGCGCAGGATGAAGGAGATCACTTCCGTCTCGCCGGTGCCGCACACCACCTGATCGGGATCGAAGCCGTATTTGGCGGCGATCGCGGTGCGCAGCTTCTCGCTGGTCCAGTTGGGATACTGCTCGGTGAGCGCCAGCGCGCCGGCGATCGCCAGGATCGCCTTGGGGGACGGGCCGAGCGGGTTTTCGGCCGAGCCGAGCTTGGCGACGTCGCCGACCGGGACGCCGTAGGTCGCGGCGACATATTCCCGCGACAAGCCGGGGGTGTAGGGCTCGCCGGTCTCGAGGATCGGATTGCTCAGATAGACCATGGCGCGCGTTCCCTGCCTGCGGGCCCCGAAGGGGCGATCCTGAATCGATGGGATCTTATTTCATGTCCTATGATTGTACGCAACAAAAACATAGGACACTTTTTTCCAATCCTAGGGCCAGAGCGACGCGGGCGCTAAGCGATGGCGCCGACGGCCATCTGCACGCCGACGATCCGCCGGGCAATTTCGGTCAGCGCCTGTTCGAGCAGCCCGCGGTCGGCGACCGCGCCGAGGCTGATGCGCAGCGCGTTCGGGGCCGCCGTTCCGGCGATCGAGAAATGATGCGCCGGCGAAACCAGGATCCCCGCGCGCATCAATTCCGCGCTGACCTCGTCGGCGCGCAGATGGTCGGGCAGACGCAGCCAGATGTGATAGCTCGCGCGGTCGGCTTCGAGATCCAGCGCCGGCCCGAAAATCTGCCGGGCGCGGGCGACGCGGACCAGCGCCTCGGCGCGCTGCGCCTCCACCAGATCGCGCGCCGCCCCACCCGCCACGAGGCGCGCGGCCAGCGCCGCGTGCAGTGAGGGGGCGGTCCAGTTGGTGGTGTAGAGCGCATCGCGCACCCGCCCGACCAGCGTCCGCGGCACCGCGAGGAAGCCGACGCGCAGTCCGGCGCTGACGCATTTGGACATGCTGGTGACGTGGATGGTGCGCTCCGGCATGTCGCAGAAGAAAGGTTCGCCGGCCTCGCCCGCGAGATGGCCGTAGATGTCGTCCTCTATCAGCACAAGATCCCGCCGCCGCACGATGCCGGCAATCTCCGCCCGCCGCGCCAGATCCATGCTGACCGCGGTCGGGTTGTGGGTGACCGGGGTGCACAATACCGCTTTGATCGCCTGCGTCCGGCACGCCTGCTCCAGGCCCTCCGGGCTCATGCCTTTGCGGTCGGTCGCGACCGGGACGAGCACGATGCCCAGCGCCTGGGCGAGCCGGCGGATGCCGCTATAGTTGGAAGCTTCGCAGGCGACCGCTTCGCCCGGCCGGCAGATCGCCTGGAGCGCGGCGAGAAGCCCGTCATTGCCGCCCTGCGTCAGGAGAACCTCGTTCTCGCCCGCGACGATGCCACGTTCCGCGAGCCAGGCGATTCCGGTGGCGCGGTTGGCGGCGTTTCCGCCGACGATTTCATAGCCGAACAGATCGCCCGCTTCGGCTCCGGTGAGCGCGAGGAGTGCGTCCTTGAGGAATGGTGCCGCCAGAGCGGCGAGCGGCCGGTTGACCGCGAGGTCGAGCGGCGCGTCCGAGGCCGCGGGCGGCGGCGCTTCGGCCGGGGCGAGGCCGACGACGAAGGTTCCCGAGCCGCGCCGCGTGTCGACGAGGCCGCGTCGCGCGAGATCGGCGATCGCCTTGGTCACGGTCGCCACCGTCACGCCCAGCCGTGCGGCGAGTTCGCGGTGCGGCGGCAGGCGGGCGCCCTCGGCCAGACGGCCAGAGGCGATCGCCTCTTCCATGGACTGGACGATGGCGGTGTATTTGACCGACTTGCCGGCATCGATCGACGGCATCCAGCCCGCATCGCCGGCCGGTGGAGCGTCGGACGTTTCTGGAGTGGGAGCCTGCCGCTTCGCCATGGTCGTTCCGCCTTCAGGCCCGGGCCGCACGGGGGACCGCATCCGGGGGAGGCTCCGAATGTCCTGCGACGCTGCGGCGCAAATCTAACAAAGGCGAGATGGGCTGGTAAGCCTGCGGGGGGCGGCGCATGGCTACCATCCCCCCAGCAGAAGATGCGCGCCCGGCATGTACATCAGGGCGAGGAGGAACACGGCGATCACCAAAGCGAACGGCAGCGTCGCCTTGAAGACGTCGGTGACCGGCATGCCGCTGATCGCGGAAATCACGAAGAGATTGAGCCCGATCGGCGGCGTGATGACGGCCAGTTCCATATTGACGATCAGCAGCACGGCGAAATGCACCGGATCGATTCCCGCCGCGGTCAGGACCGGAAGGAGGATCGGCATGCTGATCAGCACGACCGAGATCACTTCGAGGAACATGCCGGCGAGGATGAAGAAGGCCATCAGCCCCAGCAGCAATTGCCAGCGCTCCAGTTCGAACGCCATCAGCCATTCGAACATTGCGTGCGGCACGCGCTCGGAGGTCAGGGCGTAGCTGAACAGATTGGCGGCGGCGATGATCAGCAGGATCATGGCGGCGGTGGCGGCGGCGGAGGTCAGCATGGCCGGCACGTCGCGCAGCCGCACGCCATAGGCGAAGACGGCGAGGCCGAGCGCATAGACGCAGGCGATCGCGGCGCTCTCGGTCGCGGTGAAGATGCCGCTATAGATCCCGCCCAGAATGATGAAGGGCATCAACAGGACGCCGATGGCGTGCCAGGTCACCGCGAGGCGGGCACGCAGGGCGCGCCTGGGGGAGGGCTGGACGCCGGAGCGGCGGCCGACGATATAGGCCACGACGCACAGGATGAAGGCGAGCAGCAGACCGGGCAGCGTCGCCGCCTGGAACAGCCGGCTGATCGAGATTTCTGTGACCATTCCGTAGACGATCAGCGGAATGGACGGGGGAATGAGGATGCCGAGCCCGCCGGCGGAGGCGATCAGGCCGATGGTGAAATGCTTGCCATAGCCCCGGGCGATCATTTCCGGGATCATCACCGAGCCGATCGCGGCGGCGGTGGCGGCGGAGGATCCGCAAATCGCCGAAAAGAACGCCACCGCGATGACGGCGACCACCGGCATGCCGCCGCGATTGTGGCCGATCCAGGCGTCGATGACGTCGATGAGGCGCCGTGTCGCCCCGCTCTGGTTCAGGATCTCCGCCGCCAGGATGAAGAAGGGGATCGAGAGCAGCGAGCTGGAATTGAGCGTGGTGAAGAGGAAGGACGACACGGAGGAGGGATATTCCCCCGCCCAGAACATGTAGCCGAAGCCCGACAGGAGAAGGGCGAACGCGACCGGCGCACCGAGCAGGACACCACCACCAAACAGTCCGGCCGACAGCCACATCTCAGGGTCCTCAGGTGACGGGGAGTTCCGCGGCGGAGGGCGCGACCGCCGCGATGCCGCCGTGGAGCAGGAAAAAGATGCGCTGCAGGGTCCGCAGCGTCAGGAGCAGGCCGGCGACGGGCATGATGAGCTGCGGGATCCACATCGGCACCTCGATGGTGCCGGTGGTGTGATCGCCGAGCAGCAGGCTCTCCTCGACCAGCAGATAGCCGGAATAGAGCAGGCACAGGAACACGCCGAGCATCAGCACCTGGACGAACAGCTCCAGCGCGAACGCGGCCTTGCGGGGCACGATGTTGCTGAGCAGGTCGACGCGGATATGGGTGTTGCGCTTCACCCCGAGGCTCGCGGTGAGGAACACGCTGAAGGTCGAGCAGAAGGCGGCCAATTCGTAGATGCCGCTGATGCCGATGCCGAAGCCGGCGCGCAGGACGATCTGGGCGAACACCAGGAGCACCGCGGCGAGGAGGAACAGGCCGCCGACCTGTTCCTCCATACGGTCCCAAAGCTTGAGCAGCACCATGGTCGTGCGCTCCCCAGACTATTTCTGGATCTTCGCCACCATGGCTTTGATCTCGTCGCTCTGGGTGGCCCACACTGTCTTGGCGAGTTCGGTCCAGGCGGCGATCTGGGCGGGGGTGAGATCGACGATCTTCATGCCGCCGTCGGCCAGCGCCTTCTCGGAATTCTTGATGTTCTCGAGGGTCTGCGACTGGTTCCACTTGGTGGCTTCGGCGACCGCCTTGGTGACGCCGGCCTGCTGCTCGGGCGACAGGCGCTCCCAGCTGCGCTTGTTCATGGCGAGGCCGTAGCCGCCGACGCCCCACAGCGCGCCGCGGGTCATGGTGGTGAGCACCTCGCCCCAGCGGGCGGGGGCGGCATAGGTCGGGGTGGTGACGACACCGTTCACGACGCCCTGCTGGAGCGCGAGATAGACTTCGGTGGCCGGCATGCTGATCGGTGCGGCGCCGGACTTCTGGAGCAGCGCTTCCAGCGGCTTGGAGGGGGCGACGCGGACCTTCATGCCCTTCAGGACGTCCGGCGCGGTGGCCGGCTCGCCGCGGGTGAAGGCATAGACCGGGCCGTCGTGCCAGATGGCGAGGCCCTTGAGGCCGCGGGAATCGAGCTTGCTCAGCAGGGACTGGCCGATCTCGCCGGAAAACACGTCGATCGCCTGTTGCGGCGACTTGAACAGCATGGGCTGGTAGAAGATGTCCCACAGGCTGTCGATCGAGGAATAATAACTCGTATAGGGCGCGATGATGTCGACCTGGCCACGGGCGGCGGCGCGGATTTCCTCGACCGTCGGGACCAATTGGCCGCCGGGGAAGACGTCGACCTTGACGCTGCCATTGGTGTATTTGTCGACCAATTCGGCCAGCATCTTGGCGGTGCGGCCCTTGATGGCGGTCTCGGGCGCCTCGTGCGCCAGCTTCAGGACCACGTCCGCCGCCTGCGCGGGCAGCGCCGTCGCACCGGCCAGGAACGCGCAGAGCGCGACCGACTTCAACGTCTTCAGCATCGTGTTTCCCTCTTTGGTTTCGGCGTGCCGGGAGCGCCTGTTTCGCGCTCTTGTCCCAGACAATTCGTCAAGCGTCTTATGATTGGGTCATAATTGACGTAAGACGAAAAAATCCAAAGCCCAAAAATAGGTCATCGCACGATTTTTTGGCAGGCAAATCCCCGCGGCCCCCTCGAGCGCCGCCGCGCTGCCGGCCCCGCCGCCGTCGCCCCGCTTCCGGGGGCGTCGCCGCGGGGCCTTGTGGGGGGTGGATCGGCGGCGCGGGCGACCGGCCGCGGCGCCCCCGCTTCGGACGCCCCCTTCGGCGCTTATGCCGGATCCGGGCGCCGGGCGGCGGCGTGGACCACGCCGTCTTCGAGCAGCTTGGCGATCTGCTGCGGGGAATAGTCGCCGAACTCCGCCAGCACCCGTTCGGTATCGGTGCCCGGCGCGCGTCCGGCATGGGCGACCGCGCCGGGCGTGCGGCTCAGCTTCGGCACCGGGGCGGCCAAGGTCACCGCGCCGAGGTCCGGCTCGCTGACCTGCACCAGGGCCTCGCGGGCGCGGAAATGGGGATCCTCGAAGATGTCGGCGATGGTGTAGATCTTGGAGGCGGGCACGTCCGCCTGTTCGAGAATGCTTTCCACGGTCTTCAGATCGCGGGCGCCGGTCCAGGCGCCGATAATGGCGTCGAGGGCGTCGGCATTGCCGGCGCGGATGCGCAGGTCCTGGAAGCGGGGATCGTCGGCGAGTGCGGGCGTGCCCATGGCGGCGCACAGCCGCTTGAACAGAGGCTGCCCCCAGGCGGCGATGTGGATGTGTTCGCCGTCGGCGGTGGTGTAGAGATTGTTCGGCGCGGCGCCGGCCATGCGCGGTCCGAGGCGCTGCGGGATGGTGCCGAGCTTGTCATAGGCCGGCACGAAGGATTCCATGAGGCTGAACGCGCTTTCCGAGAGCGCGGCATCGACCACCTGGCCGCGCCCCGACGCGCCGCGCTCGGCGAGGGCGACCATGGCGCCGAAGGCGGCATAGAGGCCGGTGAGATAATCGGTCATCGGCATGGCGATGCGCGCCGGCGGGCGGTCCGGGTCGCCCGTGATGGAGCGCAGCCCGCTCATCGCCTCGCTGATGATGCCGTAGCCCGGCCGCCCGCTATAGGGCCCGTCCTGGCCGAAGCCGCTGATCCGCACCAGGATCAGGCCCGGATTGGCGGCCGCGAGCGCATCATAGCCGAGCCCCCATTTCTCGAGCGTTCCGGGCCGGAAATTCTCGATCAGGATATCCACCTTGGCCGCGAGGTGCCGGACCACGTCGCGGCCGGCCGGGGTGCGCAGATCCACCGACACCACCGACTTGTTGCGCAGGATGCTCGCCGCATAGAGCGAGACCCCCTCGTGGCTCTCGCCGAAACTGCGGATGACGTCGCCGCCGGGATCCTCGATCTTGATCACCCGGGCACCGAAATCGGCGAGCAAGCGGCCGCAGAACGGCCCGGCCACCGTCGAGCCGAGTTCGAGCACCGTGAGGCCGGCCAATGCGCCTGTCCTAAGCAATGGGAAGCTCCCCTCTACTGAGAGATGTTGCGGTAGATGGTCGTCTGCAGCTCGCGGACGAGCAGCCGATCGCCGGTGAAATAATCGTTCAGCACCTTGGTGATCAGCATCGGCTCGGCACCGCGGCCGGACTTCAGATCCGCCGCGAGCAGGCGGCCGACGCCGCGCACCGTCTCGCCCGCATAAAGCCGCCCGTGAATCTCGATGTCGCTGCCGCCATTCACCATGCCGGCGCCGGGCAGGCCGAGCCGCCGGCCGAGATTGCGGCCCATTTCGTTGACCCCCTCGCGGCCGATCGCCGTCGGATCGTCCGAGAGTGCCAGCGTGTCCGGTCGGGCCTCCAAGGCGTGGAGCGGAAAAAGCGGCGGGGCGACGACCCGGCCATGGATCGAGGCGGCCGCGGCAACCGGATCGAAATGGATCGGCGACAGATTGCCGATCGCATCGGCGAACAGCCGCAGCCGGCTGAGATCGACGGGGTAATCGGACGACAGGCGCTCCCAGTCCGTTCCGATCCAGCCGGCGATCGTCTGCGGGACCCCGTCTCCCGCCGGCCGGGCGGCATGCGCCGCCCGCAATTCAGCCGGGAACGGCGGCAGCGAAACGCCGCCGGCGCCGAGGCCGATCCGCGCCGTGCCCGAGGTCGTGAGCTTCTGCCGGGACGTGTTCCAGATCTCGATATCGACGCTTGCCACCGTCTGGTCGCCGATCGCGTCCACCGAGGCGATGGTGCCGCGCACTTCGAGGCTTTCGCCGATCAGGTCCGGGGCGAGAAACCGGAATTGTATCGTCCAGATCCAGGCATCTTCCGGAAACGCCTCCGTGAGGAACTGGACGATCACGTGCTGCTTCAGCGCGCCGTTGATCACCCGCTCCGGCAGGCCGGCGGTGCCGATCGCGAAGTCGCGGTCGTAATGGATCTTGTCCCAGTTCTGTTGCGCCGCGCACCAGCGCACCAGATGGCTGCTCGTATAGGGGCCTTTCGCGAGCGGCGGGAGGGCCAGTCCGGCTTCGATGTTCATAGGCTGCGCCATGGGCGTCCGGTCTCCATGCGCCGCAGGCGTCCCCGCCTGCGGCGCCACGATTGATCTCGTCTCTACTGGATCAGTTCGATGCCGCTCTTCTTGATCACGGCACCCCACTTTTCCTTGTCTTGCTTCATGAATGCCCGCAGGTCTTCGGGACTGCCGCCGGCCACCGTGACGCCTTCGCGCGCCAGCACCTTCTGGAAGTCCGGATCCTTCAATGCGGCGCCGAAGGCCGTGTTGAGTTTGCGCACGATGTCGGGTGGCATCCCCGCGGGACCGAGGATCGCGAACCAGAAGCTCGATTCGAAGCCGGGAAAGCCTTGGCTGGCCACGGTCGGAACGTCCGGCAATGCGGGGGAGCGTTCGAGACCCGTCACGGCGAGCGGGCGCAGGCGCTGGGTCTGGATCAGCGGCATGGCCGGCGGCAGCCCGCTGATGAGGATCGGGACATGCCCGGCCATGACGTCGGTCGAGGCCGGTCCGCCGCCGCGATAGGCGATGTGCTCGAGCTTGACGCCGGCGCGCTGCGCCAGCATTTCGCCGGAGAGATGCTGGATCGTGCCGTTTCCGGCCGTGGCGTATTTGAGGCCGCCCGGATCCGCCTTCGCCAAGGCCAGAAGCTCCGTCAAGGTCGTCGCCTTCACCTTCGGATTGACGGCAATGACATTGGGCGTGGCGCCGATCCGGATGATCGGCGTGAAATCCGCCTCATCGTCATAAGGCAACTGGCGGTACATCGTGCCGTTGGTGGTATGGCCGTTGGTTGCCAGAACCAGCGTGTAGCCGTCGGGCTTGGCCTGGGCGACGAAGCGCGTGCCGATGATGGTGTTGGCGCCCGGCTTGTTCTCGATCACGAGGGGCTTGCCGAGTTCCTTCTCCACCCGCTGGCCGACCGCACGTGCGACAAAATCCGTGCTTCCGCCCGCCGCGAACGGGACGACGAGATGAATTTCCCGCTCCGGAAAGCTCTGCGCGCCCGCCATCGTCGTGGCAGATGCCCAGAGAACGGCGGCAGCCAGAGTCCGCCGAAGAATTCGGCTCTCGTCCATCATCATTTCCTCCACCCGATATTATTGGAACGGCGGAGAGCCGTTCTTTTTTAGCCGTCGCTCCGGATTATTTGGCGTTACTCTGGCGCGACGAACTGGCGAAACCCTGGATCTTTCTGACCGGAACCGTCAACGCGTATATTCTCCAACCGGCTGTGCAGGACTTGGCGTCAATGAACTGGGACAACGTGCGGATCTTCCTGGCCGTGGCCCGCTCGGGGCAGATCCTCGGCGCGGCGCGAAAGCTCGGCCTCGACCATGCGACGGTGAGCCGGCGGATCGCCGCCCTCGAGGCGGAGCTGCATTCCAAACTGCTTGAGCGCGGGACGGCCGGGTGCACCCTGACGCGCGCCGGCGACCGGCTGCTCGCGATCGCCGAACGGGCCGAGACCAGCATGCTTCAGGTCGAATCCGAGCTGACCAGTCCGGAGGTGGAACTGGAGGGCGTCGTGCGGGTGGGCGCGCCGGAGGGGTTCGGCAGCTATTTCCTCGCTGCGGAACTCGGCGCCCTGTCCCTCAAGCATCCGAAGCTGACCTTGCAGGTGGTGCCGCTGACCCGCACCTTCTCGCTGGCCAATCGCGACGCGGATATCATCATCACCTTCGTGCGTCCGACGCGCGGCCGGATCGTTGCCAAGCAGCTCGTGACGTGCAGCCTGAATATTTATGCGTCACAGACGCATCTGAAGGAATTCGGTCCGGTCAGAACGCTCGACGATGTCGCGGGGCGGTGTCTGGTCACCTATGTCGGCGATCTGATCTATAGCCCGCCGCAGGATTATTCCGCGGAATTGCGGCAATTGATGCCGATACGGTTCGAGTGCGCCAGTGTGATCGCCCAGCTTGAGGCGGTTCGGTCCGGCGCGGGCATCGGCGTCCTCCACGGCTATGGTGCGCGGCGCTATGCGGACCTCGTGCAGATCCTGCCGGAACGGTCTTTCTATCGCACTTATTGGATCGCCGCCCGCGACGACGTGCGCGAACTGCCGCGCGTCGCGGCGGTGCACCGCTACATCGTGCGCCGGGTGCAGGGGCAGACCCATCTGTTCCAATGAAGAGGCGGGCGGGAGCCTGAGAGTGCCATGCGGGGGATCGACGATACGAAGGGCCGCGTCGGCAGCCGCCCGGACATCGGCGGTCAGGACTGAGGAAAAGGCGAGCGGGCCGCTTCTTCGTTGCGAGCGCGGGCCTCTCCGCAGAGAATGGCTTGCTCCCCCTGCACGGTCGCTTCGGCCGGAAACCCGGCATCGGCGAAATGCGCGATGCCGTCGACAAAGTGGCCGGGCATCAGGATCGAGGGCGCGATGCCAAAGCGCGCGCCGTCGTATGACAGGCTCCCGGCCGAGGGGGTCATCGCCGCCTTCGCTGCGGTTCTGGGAGCAAAGGAGGCGGGAGCGACACGGTTGGTGCCGCTCCCGATCCACAGCAAAAGCCCCGACTTTTGCTGGGAAGCGGCCGGCCGTCACGCACGGGCGAGTTCGCGAATCCTCCGTTCCACTGATTGGGCGATCCATCCGGCAACCGAGCCGAGCGCTGTTGCGCACCCCAGCCGTGCGATCGACGCCACTTCGGGCTCGAAGTGGGACGCGAAGAAGGTGATGAGCCCGATAAAGTAGCCGAGCAGGTTGTTCAGGATCGGCAATCCGCGGGCGGCGATGACAACGAGCGCGACGCCGAAGACCGTGATGGGAAAGGCAGCGTCGCCGAGGGTCGGCGTTAAGGCGCCGACGACGATCGCGGTGAGCGCGCCGATGCAGAGGCCGATCAGCACGCAGACGAAGCTTTGCAAGCCTTCGTGTGCCGATGGGCGGCGGCTGAAATAGGCGATCCACCCCATGAACATCGCCCAGGTCGGCAGTGCCAGAAGCAGGCTCGACTGAGCGGCCGACGCGGCGATCACGGCCGCTGCGATTGTCAGCGCGGCGTAAAGCCCAAAGCCTGTCTTCTCATGGGCCGCAGCCGGAGCAGGTCGCGAAGTCTCATCATGAGACATAGGTCTTCTCCTTGGTTTTCGACGTCGACAGGACGCCCGGATCACGCGATCGGACTGCGCCAACTGCAGTCGAGGTTGAACAAGAGCGTCAGCACATTCCGCCGTTCGCCCGCAGCGTCTGACCGTTGATCCAGGCCCCTTCCGGGCCGGCCAGAAACGCGACCACATGCGCGATGTCCTCGGGCTGGCCGAGCCGCTCGATCGGGGTCATCTTGGCCATCCGCTCGATCAGTTCCGGGCTCTTGTTCTCGAGGAACAGATCCGTGGCAGTCGGCCCAGGCGCCACGGCGTTCACCGTGATGTTGCGGCCGCGCATTTCCTGAGCGAGCACCTGGGTGAGGCCTTCGACCGCGGCCTTGGTCGCGATGTAGATGCCGTAGGTCGGCAGGCGCATGCCGATCACGCTGGTAGACAGGTTGATGATGCGGCCGCCCGCACGCAGGCGCTTGCAGCCCTCACGCGCGACGTTAAAGGTTCCCTTCAGATTGATGGCGATGGTCTGGTCGAAGGCGTCGTCGGCGAACTCGACGATCGGTGCGAGCCGCATCACGCCTGCATTGTTCACCACGACATCGATGCCGCCGAAGGACTGCTCGGCGGCGTCGAACATGGTCGCCACCGCCCCGGGATCGGCGACATCCGCCTGGACGGTAATCGCTTCGCCACCCGCGGCGGCGATTCTGTCGGCGATCTGCCGTGCGGGCGCCGCGCCACGGGCATAGTTCACCACGACCTTGAAACCGTCGCTGGCGAGTCGCTCCGCCACACCGGCGCCAATCCCGCGCGACGAGCCCGTAATCAGGGCCACCTTGTCCTTAACGCTCATGACATTCGCCTTTCTTGATTTGCCGCGATGCGGCTGTCTCAAGAGTTAGCGGTTCCATGAGGCCAAAAAAAATGTATAAATATCATGTCAATAATGACTAAAAGTATGTCTCATGAGCTTCGATAGCCGATTGCTGAGCGGGATAGGAGTGGTGGTCGCGGTGGTCGCGGCGGGCAGCTTCGCGCGTGCCGGGGAGGCGATGGGGCTGACTCAACCCGCCGTCAGCCGCGCGGTTGCACGGTTGGAAGATCGCGTCGGCATCCGGATCTTCAACCGCACGGCACGGGCGATCTCGCTCACCGACGAAGGGCGCCAGTTCTACGAAGCCGTGGCACCATTGCTCGCCGGCATCGAGGACGCGGCCGTCAGCGCGGGAAAGAGCAAGGCGCTGGTGCGCGGCCGGTTGCGGGTGAATGTCGATGGAACTTTCGGGCATTATGTTCTGGCGCCGCGGCTGGGCATGTTTCTCGACCGCTATCCCGAACTTTCGGTCGAGGTCAGCGTCCGCGACAGCATGGGTGATCTGGTCGGCGAAGGGATCGACGTCGCCGTCCGGTTCGGCGCGCCCGAGCCGTCGTCGCTCAAGGCACGCCTGTTGCTGGAAACGCGCGTGCTGACATGTGCGTCCCCCGCTTATGTCGCGAGGCACGGTGCTCCGATGCGTCCCGAAGACCTCCGGGACGGCCATCAGTGTCTGCTGATCCGCGATCCTGCCACGGGCCGTCCGTTCGAATGGGAGTTTCACCGAGGCGCAGACGTCGTCCCGCTTGCTGCGCCCGGCCGCCTGATTGTCAACGATACCGGTTCACTGCTCGGCGCATGTCTGGGGGGCGGCGGGGTAGCCCAGCTTCTGGAAATCTATGCCCAGGATCTCATCGCCCAAGGGCGACTGGTCCATGTGCTGCCGGATTGGGCCGATGAAACCTTCCCGCTCTATGCCGTTTACCACAGCTCGACACTGGTCTCGGCCAAGGTGCGGGCCTTCCTCGACCTGATCCGCGGCTTGGCGTCCTGAACGTGCCGTTGCTCTAGCCGGCGATCATTCCATTGATCTTTTGCGCCAGGGCGTCGAGCGTGAAGGGCTTGGAGATCATCTCCATCCCAGGTCCCAGGAAGCGCGCCTGCTCGACGGCGCGTTCGGTGTAGCCGGTCACGAACAGGATCTTCAGGCTCGGCCGGTGCCCGCGCGCGAGCGTCGCCAATTGCCGGCCGTTCATGCCCGGCAGGCCGACATCCGTGATCATCAAATCCAGGCGGATGTCGGAGGCCAGGATGGGCAGCGCGGCCGGCGCATCGCCGGCCTCGATGCAGGCATAACCGAGGTCGCGCAGGACTTCGCCGATCAGCAGGCGCACCGCCGGGTCGTCCTCGACCAGGAGGACCGCTTCGCCGGAGCCGTTCGGGCTCTGGGCGACCATAAGCGGCGCTTCGTTCGCCAATTGGCCTTTGTGTCGCGGCAGATAGAGACGGACCTGCGTGCCCGCTCCGGGCTGGCTCTCGATCCGCACATGGCCGCGCGACTGCTTGGCGAAGCCGTAGATCATCGAGAGGCCGAGCCCGGTGCCCTGGCCGATCGGCTTGGTGGTGAAGAACGGCTCGAACACCTTGGCCAGAACCTCCGGCTCCATGCCCGCGCCGGTGTCCTGCACCTCGATCAACGTATAGTGCCCGGGTTCGAGGACATCCTGGCCATGCCGCTCGGCCCGTGCAACCACGGTGTTCGTCGTGGAGATGGTCAGCGCCCCGCCGTCCGGCATGGCGTCACGCGCATTGATCGCGAGATTGAGGAGCGCATTCTCCAACTGGTTCGCGTCGGACAGGGTGGGCCAGAGATCGGGCGCGAGATCGGTCCGCAGCCGGATCTGTTCGCCGAGCGAGCGCGTGAACAGGTCCTCCATGCCGCGGATCAGCTCGTTGGCGTTCACCGCCTTGGGATCGAGCGGCTGGCGGCGGGCGAAGGCGAGCAGCCGGTGGGTCAGGGCGGCCGCGCGGTTCGCCGAGGCCGAGGCGGCATCCATGAAGGGCTGCACGTCGTGGGTCTGGCCGGCCTTGATCCGCCGGTTGACGAGGTCGAGCGCGCCGATGATCCCGGTCAGGAGATTGTTGAAGTCGTGGGCGATGCCGCCGGTCAGCTGACCGATCGCCTCCATCTTCTGGGATTGCCGCAGGCCTTCCTCGGCATCGCGCAGCGCCTGCTCGGCCTCGCGCTCGGCGGTCACGTCGCGGCCCACCGCCTGAAGGCGGCCATCGGCGGCGACCGCGCTCCAGGCGACGCGCCGATAGTCGTTGGTCCGGGTCCGGATGCGCAATTCGAACAGACGCGGCGTGCGCACCTGGGAGAAGGAGTCGAGAATGGCGCGGAAGCCGTCCCGGTCCTCCTCGGCGACGAAGTCCACGATATCGGCCCCGACCAATGTCTCCTCGGTCCAGCCGAAGAGCGGCCCCCACGCCGGATTGATGGCGGTGATGGTGCCGTCGAACTGGGCGACCATCATTACGTCGGTCGAGAGCCGCCACATGCGGTCGCGGTCGGCGGTGCGTTCCGCCACCCGGCGTTCGAGGGTCTGGTTGAGGTGTCGCAGCGCCTCTTCCGCAGCGCGCCGCTCGTTGACGTCGCGCAGGATCGCGGTGACGAACACCCGCGAATTGCTGAGCCATTTGGAGGCGGTCGCCTCCATGTAAGACAGCGAGCCGTCGCGGCGCCGCACGACGATCTCGATCGGGTGGGGGAAGGTGCCGTCCGCGAGCACCGTCTTCCAGGCGTCCGACCACGCCGCGCGGTCGGGCAGAAGCGGCTCGAACGGCTGGTTGAGCAGCGCATTCTCCGCGTATCCGAGCTTGCTCGCCGCCGCGATATTGGCGAACTGGATGATCCCGCCGGCATCGAGGGTCAGGATCGCGTCGGAGGCGCTGTTCATCACCGCGTCGTAGCGCGCATTCTGGCGCTCGCGGAGCACCCGCTCGCGATGCACCGCCATGGTGATGTCGGCGATCTGGATCAGGCACCAGCCATAAGGGCGCTCCCCCACCGGCCGAACGGTGACGTTGTGGAACAGTTCGGCCCCGGCCCGGGTGCGCAGCGGCAGAAGGTTCGGGTGGAGCGTATGGGTCAGGAAGGCGGACGCGCCGGCCTCCAGGGCTTGCGTGACAGCCGAGGAGATCCAGCGCATATCGGTGCCGGGAAAGAGACCATCCAGGGGCTTGCCGATCGCGGCGGCGGACGCGATCCCGCTCGCGGCCGCGAGCCAGGCGTTCCAGACCACGACGTGGCGCGCGGTATCGACCACGATCAGCCCGGTGTCCTGGGCGTCGGCCACGTCGCCCCAAAAGGTGTGCCCCGATCCAGTCATGGTCTCAGTTGGGTGTGCCGACGGTCCGCTCGATGAAGTCTCCGAGCAGTTCTTTAAGCGCCGTCAGCGACGGCATGTCCATCAGCATCGCAATATAACCGCGAATGTCCCGCTCCCGAACCGCGAAGTCGATATAGAGAAACATGACGATGTCGTCGGCCTGCGATCCCGGGCCGAGGGCGAAGAAGTCGCCGCTCTCGCCGCGCAGGATTTCCGGCAAGGACATTTTCAGGTTGCGTCGCAGCAGGTTGGCAATCGTCGCGAGGCAGCTGTTCAGGATAATGTTGCCGGTTTCGGCGAGCGCTTCCTGTTCCAGCTCGATGATGTCTTCGAGCGGCAATTCCCCGCCCGTGACCGCCCGCACCAGTTCCAGGCTCTTGGTCATGGGAAAGATCAGCATGGCGCGGCCGGCAATGTCGCCTTCGAACGCCTGGTGGACCGCCACGAGGTCGCGGTCCTCGCGCTCCTTCAGGATCTCGATCGCCTGCGCGGAGCTGACCAGAGCCAGCGTGGGCACGGACAGGAGCACCTGCTCGCCGACCATCTCGCGCAGGCTCAAGGCGGCCCGGCTGACGCCGAGATTGACCAGTTCGGTGAGGGCGTCCAGTTCCAGCTCGGAGAGGATCGGCGCGGCGTCTTTCATTCTTTCGCCGCCGCGTTCCGCCGGCTTGCGGCCCCGCTCAGATACTCAGCGAGAACCTTTTCCGTCAGCGGCTTGGCCAGAAAGACGGCGCCGATCTCCTGCGCTTTGCGGATGATCTCTTCCTGATGATTGGCCGACACCACCGCCAAGGGCAGGCTCGGATCGATCGCCTTCAGTTCGGCCGCCAGGGTCAGCCCGTCGCGGCCCGGCATGTTGAAGTCCAGCAGCGCCAGATCGACCTTGTGCTTGCGGACCTGGGCGAGCGCGTCGTCGGCATTGGCCGCCTCGAGATGCGTCCAGTCCGGGTGCAGCGACCGCAAGGATTTGGCGACCGACATCCGGGCCAGCTTGCTGTCGTCGACGATCAGTACGGTGCAGCTCATGAACGCTCCGGCGGGGCAGGTCGGAAAGGCAGGATCGGCCGTTCTTCTAGCTTAACTCCCGGACCGGCACAAAGATGCATTCGGAGAGGCCGCGTCCAATGCGGGATCGACGAAGCTGCGCAGGAACGGGCCCGCCGGTGGTCCCCGGCGCCGTGCGCCGGTGGCGAGGAGGATCTGGACCAGTGCGGCATGGGCGCTCTCGCAGCCGCGCCAGTCCACGCAGGCGTCGGGCGTGGCGGACAAGAGCCGCAGCAGGGCCTCCGCATCCTCGACCGGGCAATGCCCTTCGAGGACGAGGGTTTCGGGGTCGAGGCGCCGCACCGGCATCACAACATCTCCTGCACGTCCAGGACCAGAAGCACGCGGCCATCGCCGAGGAGAGTGGTGCCGGCAATGCCGCGCATGCCGGTCAGGATGCCGTCCATGGGCTGGAGCACGACGTCGAGCCGCTCGCCGAGCCGGTCGACCTCGAACCCGCCGATCTGCCCGTCCGTGCCGATCACGACGACCTGGGCCTCCGCCGAGGCGGTGCCGTCCGCCGGGCCGCCGAGTTCGCGCGCCAGCGACAGCAGCGGCACGGTCCGCTCGCGCAGCGTGAACGCCGCGGCGGCCCCGACGCGCACGATGCGCCCGCGTGGCACCCGGACCGTCTCCACCACCGCGTCCATGGGAATGCCGAAGGCCTGCCCGCCGGCCTCGACCGTCATGACCCGGGTGACCATGACGGTGAAGGGCAGGGTGAAGCGGACCGTCGTGCCGTGCCCGGTGCGGCTGTCCACGGCCACGCTTCCGCCCATCCGCGCCAGGGCCGCGCGCACCGCATCCATTCCGACGCCGCGGCCCGACAGACCGGTCACGGTTTCCGCCGTCGAGAAGCCCGGCCGGAAGATCAGGTCGATCGCTTCAGCATCGCTCAGCGCCGCCACCGCCTCCGCACCGGCCACGCCGCGCTCGGCCGCGATCCGGCGCACGCGGGGCAGGTCGATCCCCCCGCCGTCATCCGCGACCGCGATCACCACGCGCTCCCCCTGGCGTGCGGCGTGAAGGCGGAGGGTCGCGACCGCCGGCTTCCCCGCGGCGCTGCGGCGGGCGGGTGGCTCGATGCCGTGGTCGAGTGCATTGCGCACGACATGGAGGAGCGGCTCGAACACGGCTTCGACGACGGCCTTGTCCGCCTCCGTGGCCTCGCCCTCCGTCACCAGCCGGACCGGCTTGCCGAGGTCGGCCGAGATTTCCCGCACCAGGCGCGGGAAGCGCTGGAACACGTGGCGGAGCGGGAGCACCCGCAGGTTCAGCACCGCGCTTTGGAGTTCGTCGGTCAGACGCGCCAGCAGAGCGTGCTGGTCCTTCAGCCGCGCGGCGAGGGCCGGGAGATCCGTGCCGGTCTGGGCGAGCCGGGCGATATGGCCGACGGCATTCTTCGCCACCGTGACTTCTCCGGTGAGCTTCACCAGAGCGTCGATGCGCGCGACGTCCACCCGCAGCGTCCGGGCAGTGTCCGCCATCGCGGCGGCGCGCGGCGCGTCGGTCGCGGCCGGCGCTTGCGTCGCGCCGGCGAGGGCCTGCCGGATCGCGGCGGCGAGCGGGCCGGGATCCCCCGCTGCTGCGCTCGCCGCGGCGGCGCGCGCGACCGCCTCCGCCGCAGCGGCGGCGCCGACGCGGCGCAGGACGTTTTCGGCCAGCCGGCCGGCCGAGGCGATGCGCCCCGCCGCCGCCTCCGCGCCACGGTCCGACAGCAGAGCGAGTTGCGCCTCCAGCAGCGCGCGCGCCGCCGCCGGCAGAGCGGACGGCGCGGTGTCCTGCGGACCGGCGGGGGAGAGGGGGACGACGTCCATCTGCCCGTGCACGGTGTGAAGATGGGAGGCGAGGGTCGCTTCGGGCGCGGAGAGCAGCGCCAGAACAACCAGGCGGCAGGCGAAGGGATCGATCTCGTCGCGCGGCGGCCAAGGCCCCGCGGGTTCGAGGCGCAGCACCAAAAGGCCCGGCAGGGTCTCGATCACAGCCAGGGGATCGTCGCCGCGAAAGAAACAGTCTTCGGCCGGCCGCAGCCGCAGGGCGGTGCGGGCCTGCGCGCGGGCCTCGCCCGCCGCGGCGAGAAGCCCGTCGACCCAGAGGTCCGCCTCGGTGTCGTCCGCCGCGTCCCCCGCCGCGTCGCCAGGCGTAGCCGCGGCTTCGGCGAAGCGGCGCACGAGCAGGTCGGCGCGCGCCTCGGCGTCGGCAGGCGGGGCGCCGCTCGCCTCCAAATGGTCGAGCCACTGGATCACCTGGTCGAGGCAGGAGAGATAGTCGCCGACGTGCGCCGGGGGCATCGGCGCGCCGCGTCCCCGGGCGAGGGCGTCCTCCGCGGCGTGCAGCGCGCGTGCCATGGCGTCGAAATCGACGATGCCGGCGGCGCCCTTCAACGTATGAAAGGCGCGGAACGCGCTGTCGAAGCGGGCGGCGTCGCCGGGGGTGCGCTCCAGCGCGAGCAGATCGTCGGTGGCCTGCGCCACCAGTTCGCGGGATTCGACGAGGAATTGCTGGAGCAGGTCGTTCATGCGCCGGCCCCGCACATCAAATCGGCATAGTCCGTCAGGGTCGCCTGGCTGACCGGCTTGACGAGGTAGAAATTCGCGCCCG
This sequence comes from Aquabacter spiritensis, assembly GCF_004346185.1. Classification (GTDB taxonomy): domain Bacteria; phylum Pseudomonadota; class Alphaproteobacteria; order Rhizobiales; family Xanthobacteraceae; genus Aquabacter; species Aquabacter spiritensis. Next base: position 84,683 of record NZ_SMAI01000017.1, read on the forward strand.
CCGCCTGCGCCGCCGCGAAATCCTGCGGGCCGGATTCGGTGCTGATGACGAGCGCGGGAATGGCGCACAGCGGCGCGGCCTGCCGCCGCAGCGCCTTGAGAAAGGTGAAGCCGTCCATCTGCGGCATGTTCACGTCGACCACCACGAGGTCGGCCGGCTGGAGCAGGAGCTTCTCCAGCGCTTCGAGGCCGTTCAGCGCCTCGTCGACGAGATAGCCGGCGGCTTCGAGCGCCTCGCGATAATAGCGTCTGACGAGACCGGCATCGTCGACCACCAGCACCCGCCGTCTGACGGCCTCAGCCATGGGCACCTCCTGCGGGTTTCTGATAGACGATGGCGTCGGCAAAGCGGCACACGTCGAACAAAGGCGAGATGCGGCTCATCGATTCCGTGTGGCCGAGACAAATATATCCGCCCGGCGCCAGGTTCTCGAACAGATTTTCTGCGGCCACCCGGCGTGATGCGTCGTCGAAATAGATCAGCATGTTTCGGCAGAAGATCACGTCGAAGACGCCGTGGCCGCGGGTCTGGCCCGGTTCGGACAGATTGACCGGCGTGAAGGCGACGGACTGGCGGAGTTCGTCGATGATCTGCCAGGCGTCCGGTCCGATCGGGGCGAAATACTTTTTCACCACCGCTTCCGACAACCGCATCAGCGCCCGCCGGCCATAGCGCCCGCTGCGGGCCGCCGCGAGAACCGCGGTATCGATGTCCGACCCGACGATCTCCACGTCATAGGCGTCGACCTGCGGCCAGTTCTCCAAGAGCCAGATGGCGATCGAATAGGGCTCCTCGCCGGTCGCGCAGGGCGCCGACCAGATGCGGATCGGCTCTCCCGGCGTCTTGTGCTTCAGACGCGCGGCGAGAAGGTCGGCGGTGAGGCAGCGAAACTGGTGGTCCTCGCGGTAGAAATAGGTCTCGTTGACGGTGAAGGCATTGATGAATTGCTCGATCTCCCCGGCGATGTCGCTGCGCAGCCGCGCGAAATAGCTGGCGAAGGAGGCCGAGCCGGTCGCCCCCATGCGTTCGGCGATCCGCCTTTGCACGAAATAGCGCTTGCTGTCCGTGAAGATCATTCCGGTGCGCCGATAGAGGAAGTCGCAGAGCCTGCGGAACTCCTCGTCGGTTTCCTGGGACGGTTTCACGTCAGCCGCATCTTTGCGCGGCGATGCGCGCGGCGGCGATTCTGATCGAGAAGGCCAGGAACGGGTCGCCGCCGAACCGCGCGGCGCATCGCGACAGAGCGGGGAGGATGTCGGGTCCGCCGCCATCTGCGAGGACCTCGACCGCCGCGGCACAGACATTGGCCTCGGGCTCGGTCTCGAGCAGCGGCCCGAGAAGGGCGTGCAGCTCCGGCGGGGCGACGCTCCGGCAAAGGTCGCAGGCGAGGATCCGGACGTCGGCGTCCGGATCGCGCAGCAATGCCGGCAGATGCCGGCCGGCCCGCCTGGGCATGGCGCGGAGCGCATCGAGCGCCGCGGTGCGCATGCCGGCATCGTCCGACCTCACATGCGCGAGCACGGCCTGCACGCTGGCGTCGGTATCGATGAGGGCGAGACTGGTGAAGATGGCCTCGCGGACCCGCATGTCGGGCTCCGTGGCCAGAGCGGCGGCGAGGGTGGGTACGGCCTCGGCGGATCCGGCGGCGGCGCGCGCCGCTGCCCACCGCTCTTCGGCCGTGCCGCCGGTGAAAGCGGGGGCGGGCGCCGCCGGATCGGGCGCGGCGGGGGACGGGCGGCGGATCAGGGGCATGCCGGCACCAATCCTCTCAGGCAGGCGGCGATCGCGGGGAGCGGCACGACGAAATCCGCGCCGTCGCGCCGGACCAGTTCGCCGGGCATGCCCCACACGACCGCGGTCTCCTCCGATTCGGCGATGGTCCGGCCGCCTGCGTGGTGAAGCAGCGCCATCGCCTCGGCTCCGTCATTCCCCATCCCGGTCATCAGCACGCCGATGAGCTGGCCGGCCGGCAGGAGGTCCATCGCGCTGCGCACCAGTCGGTCCGTGCTCGGATGCCAAGGATAACCCGCCTGAGACGGCGCCGCCATCGCCACCAGGCCCGCCGCGCGCCGCGACACGACGAGGTCGGCATCGCCCCGTCCGACATAGACATGGCCGGGCCGGAGCAGCGTGGGCTGCGTCACCTCCGCCACGGTCACGGCGCACAGGCCGTCGAGGCGGCGCGACAGCGGGCCGGTGAAGGTCGCCGGCATGTGCTGCGCCACCAGAATCGGCCAGGGAAACGCGGCGGGAAGCGCGGTGAGGAGGGTTTCGAGCGCCGGCGGCCCGCCGGTGGAGGTGCCGACCAGAACGAGGCCGTCGCCCGAGGCCGCGGACAGGCGCGGGCGCCGGGAGGCGCGTTCGCGTCCCGCGCCGGTCGGGGGGCGGGCGCCGATGCGGTGGCGGACGCGATCCTTCAGCCGCAGGCTGGCTCTCAGCTTCGCCTGGGCTGCGGCCCGCACCTTGGCGATCAGCGCGGCCGCCATGGTCTCGATGTGCAGCGACACCGCGCCGCGCGGCTTGGTGACGAAATCCACCGCCCCGAGCCGCAGCGCCTCCAAAGTCGCATCGGCGCCGTCCGCCGTCAGGGAGGACACCATGACCACCGGGCACGGCCGCTCCACCATGATGCGGTCGAGGCAGGCGAGGCCGTCCATCTGCGGCATGTGGATGTCGAGGGTGATGACATCGGGGGCGAAGGCGGCCAGTTGGTCGAGCGCTTCGAGGCCGTTGCGGGCGAATTCGACGGCGAAGTCCGGCTCCGCCGACAGAATCTGGCCCAGCAGCTTCCGCACCAGAGCGGAATCGTCCACCACGAGGATCCGGATCACCCCCGCACCGGCTTCTTGCGGGCGGCAAAGGCCTCCAGCAGGCCCTGCTCGGTTCGCGTCAGGAGCTCCTGCGGGTCGAGCAGCAGCACCATCCGCCCCTCTGCCGGCAGGTTGACCACGCCATGGACCAACCGGTTGTCCTCGCCGGCGAGATCCGGCGCCGGCGCGATGCGGTCCTGCGACGAGCGCAGCACCTGAACGACGCTGTCGACGATGAGCCCGGCGCGGTGGCGGGCGGTGCGCACGACCACGAGCCGCCGGCCGGCGGCCGTCTCCAGGGCCGGCATGCCGAAGCGCCGGCGCTGGTCGATGACGGGCAGCACCTCGCCCCGGAGATTGACGACGCCCTCCAGGAAAGCCGGCGTCCGGGGAACCCGCGTCAGCCGCTCCGGCACCGCCGCGACCTCTTCGACGCACGCGACGGGAAGGCCGAATTCGTCGTCGCCGAGCCGGAAGACGACGACGTGGAGCGGGGCAACGGGCTCGGCTTCCGCCGCCGAAGGGCCGGACCCCGTCTCCATCGCCAGCCGCTGCATGACGTCCTCCCCGAACAAGGTTTCCGGCGTGAGGACGAGGATCAGGCGTCGGCCCGCCTCGGCCCGATAGATCGATCCGATCCGCGTCTCGCCGCCGGTCCGTGCCGCCAGCGCGGCCGGCATCGGTTCCAGGAGGGTGGGATCGACGGGCATGACGTCGCGCAGGCGGTCGACGAGGAGGCCGACCGTCGCGCCGCGCACGCGGGTGACCACCACCTTCGCGCCGTCCGACGGCTCGCTTTGGGGCAGACCGAGCAGGCCGCGCAGGGAGAACAGCGGCAGCAGCGTGCCGCGATGGGCCATCATGCCGAGCACCAGCGCCTCGGCGTGCGGCAGGCGGGTGAGATGCTTCGGCGCGGGCACGACTTCCCGCGCGTCGGCCAGAGACAGGGCATAGTCCTGGGATGCGACCTCGAACGTGATCATCCGGGCGCGCTGGACCGTCGCCTGCACGGGTTCGGCGGCGGCGGGCCGCGTGCCGGCCGGGGGACGGCTGCGCTCCAGGGTGCGCTGCGTGAAGGCGTTGCCGATCAGGCCCGCAATGTCGAGGATCTTGGCGAGGGGCGCCGTGTCGCCCGTGCCGGCGCCGAAGGCGCCATCCAATTGTTCCCCGGGAAGGGCGGCGAGCCGCGCCGTGCGGGTCTCGATGTCACCGGCCGCGACCGTCACGAGGCCTTCGACCCGGTCGACCGCGAGCGCGACGGGCGCACCGCCGTCCAGCACCAGCGCGATGCCGGCGGCCACGCCTTCGCGGCCGCCCGCGAGCAGTGCCCGCAGGCTGACGACGGGAACGGCCGCGCCGCGCAGATTGCCGATGCCGAGAAGGCTGGGCGGCGCCATGGGAACGCGCGCCACCGGCGGCACGGGAACGATCGCGCGCACCTTCTCCACCGGCAGGGCGTAGAGCCGCGCGTCCGACCGGAAGGTCAGGAAGCGCCGGCGCCCGCCCGGACCGGGGGCATCGGGGGCGGGGTCAGCCATTCTGGGTCTTCAATTCGTCGGCGAGGGCGGCGATCTCCTCGATCGCGGCGGCGAGATCCTCGGCGCCCTTGGCCTGTTCGGTCGCGGCGGCTGCTGCCTGGCTGGAGGCTGCGCTCGCCTCCTCGGCCGCGGCCGAAATGCGTCGCGCCCCGACCCCCGTCTCCTCCACCGCGGCGAGAACGTCGCCCGCACCTTGCAGAATTTGCGCGCCGGCGGTGCCGAGCGCCCCGACATCGGCATCGAGCTTCTGCAGGGTGGCGAAGACGGCGCCGTTGTTCTGCATCTGGGCCTCGGCCGTGACGATGACCTGTTCGAGGTCGCGCTTCAGCGCCGCGACCTGGTCGAGGATCGAGCGGACCGTATCCTTCACCTTGCCCATGCCGTCGGCGGCCTCGCGCGCCAGAGCGCGGATGTCGTTGGAGACGACGGAAAAGCCGCGGCCGAACTCGCCGGCCCGCGCGGCCTCGATCGCCCCGCTGACGGCGAGCATCGTCGTCTGAACCGCGATGAGCGCGATCGCGTCCACCGTCTTCTCGATGTTCCGTCCGAGCGTTTCGGTGCGCAGGATGGCTGCGAGATTGTCCCGCGTGGCTTCCAGCGCCGCATTCATCCCCTTCGACAGGCTCTCGATCGCGGTGCGGCTCTCCGTCAGGGCCGTGGTCATGAGCTGGATTCGCTCCCCCGCCCGGATGGCGTTCTCCCGGGCCAAAGTCGCGCCGGCCACGATCTGGGCGAGGGCCGTCGCGGTCTGTTGGGTGGCCGCCGCCTGCTGGTGGGAGCCGCGATTGATCTGCTCGACCGCCGCCATGATCTGGCTGGCGGCGCTCGAAAGTTCCTGGATGGTGGCGGACAGTTCCTCGGCGGTCGCGCCGATCTGCTCGGCTGCCGCGCCGTCGGCGCCGCCGGTCCGCACGGATTCGGTCAGGGTCGCGAGCATCCGCGCCGCGATCTGCCCCTGGTCGAGCGATTGAGCCTGCTGGAGAATGGCTTGCTGCGCCTCGGCGGCGGCCGCCGCCTGCTGCTCCGCCGCCGCCGCCACCTGTTCCGCGCCGCGCTGGGCCTCCGCCGCGGCGTGTGCGGCCTCGATGGCGGAGGTGAGCGTGTCGGCACTGCCCTCGGCGATGCGGGTCATGTCCTGCCGGATCGCGTCCAGGGTCTCCGCCACCGCGCCGCCCGCCGCGGCCTCCGCGGCCGCCTTGTGGGCCGAGGCCTGGATCGAGGCGGCGACGGTGCGGACTTCGGTGCCGATGTCGTCGGCCAGCCCCTGCACCGTCTGCGCGCTCAGGTCCGACTGCTCGGCGAGGCCGCGCACCTCCTCGGCGACGACCGCGAAGCCGCGCCCGTGGTCCCCGGCCCGCGCCGCCTCGATGGCGGCATTCAGCGCCAGCATATTGGTCTGATCGGCGAGGCTGCTGACGGTCCGGCTGATGTCGCCGATCGCCTGCGCCCGTTCCTCCAGGGTCGCGATGACGCGCACGGTCTCGCTCTGGCGTGCGGCATTGCGTTCGATGGCCTGCACGATGGTCGCGACCTTCGTGGTGGTTTCGGACAGGACGTCCTGCACCGCCTCGGTCTTGCGGCGGGAGGTTTCCGCATGGAGCTGGGCGGTGGCGAAGTCCCGCGTCACCTGAAGCAGAGCGGCGAGCTGCTGCTGCGAGGCGCCGGCGGCTTCCTCCGCACCGGCCGCGGTCTGTTCCATGGCCCGGCGCAGTTCCTCGGCCGCGGCGGAGGCTTCGCCGATCCCGCTGGCGAGCTGCTCGGCGGCGGCGGCGAGGCGTTCGGACAGTTTGGCGTGCACGGTCTTCGCCGGGCTCTTGCGCCGCCCGGCGGCACGTGGGGCGGCGGGCGCCGTCACGCCGGCATCCGACGGCGCGGCACGCGGGGCGAGTTTTGAGCTTTTGACCAGAGCCATCCTGCGCTCGCTTGGGAAGAGGCCGCGACACGGAGGCCGCAGTGGGGAACATGATTATCAGTGATGATGATCATGCGGAAAAGGCAAGGGCAATTCGGCCGGCCTGCTTTGCTTGAGCTTGAGCATTCGCGCCGTCTTCCACGCATCGTCTGCGCGCATACACGGACGATGACCATGTTTTTGAGTGACGGCGTCGAAAGAATGCAAAAGGACGGCCGGGGCGGCAAGGCTGATCGTGCGGTCCCCGGTCAGGCGCCGCCATGGGCCTTGCGGTGCGCCATCAGCACGCGGGCGACATCCTCCAGATGCTGGCGCATCGCGCGGCCGGCCGCGTCGCCGTCGCCCGCGGCGATCGCGTCGACGATGGCCGCATGGTGCTCGGCGGCATGGACGGAGAAGGGCTCGTGGGTGTTCACGCGGTGGCGCTCGCGATGGACGTGCCACATGATGTTCTGGTGCATCGTCTCGAGCGTCGCGTTCTCGCAGCCGGTGACGATCGCGCGGTGGAACGTGTCGTTGAGCTGGTAATAGGCGGCGGCGTCGCCGGTCTCGGCAGCCTTGCACATCTTGTCGTAGATCCGCTGGATCCGTGCCACCGCGCGCGGCCGCCGGGCCTGCGCGACGCGGGTCGCGGCGAGCTGCTCGAGCGCCATCAGCACGTCCATCTTCTCGCCGAGATCCTCGACGTCGGGATCGGTGACGATCGCCCCGACATGCGGCACGAGCCGGACCAGGCCCTCCGCTTCGAGCGATTTCAGGACCTGGCGCAGCGGCGTGCGGGAAATGCCGTATTGCCGGCACAGCAGCGGCTCGGACAGCCGTTCGCCCGGTCCGAACCGGCTCTCGACGATGGCGCGCCGGATGTGCGGGAGGATCTGGTCGTGGATCGGTTCGCGCATGACGAGGGCGCTGTCGTCGCGCTCGATCTCCGTGGCGCTCCCGGTTTGATCCTGCTCGGCCATGACCTCCGTCCCGTCGGGCGAAGGCGGTTTCCGGAGCGGCCTCCAGCCGCCGCCCGTCACCCGCCCCGCAGCCATCTATGCCTGATTGCCGGAACCGTCTCAAGCGCTCTTGACAGGCTTTCGAGCAACGAAATATCGTATACGAAATTGACTAAAAACAAACACCGGAGCGGAAAATGAATGCAGCCGCCGCGGCTGATCCGAATACCGGCCAAGGCGTCGGCGCTCCGGTCCTGCGCAACGAGGACCGCCGCTTCCTCGATGGCAAAGGCGAATATCTCGCCGACATCCAGCTGCCCGGCCTGCTCGAAGTCGCCTTTCTGCGCTCCCCGCTCGCCCATGCCCGAATCCGCGGCATCGCGATTCCCGAGGCGCATCGCGGACGGGTCTTCCTCGCCTCCGACATCGCGTTCGCCCAGCCGATCTCGGCGGTCGGCGCGGCCCCCGGCTTCAAGGCCTCCGACTATCCCGCGCTCGCCGTGGAGAAGGTGCGGTTCGTCGGCGAGATGATCGCGATCTGCCTCGCGCCGACGCGCGCCGAGGCGGAGGACATTGCCCAGTCCATCCAGGTCGATTTCGAGGAATTGCCGCCGCTCTGGGACATGGACGTGGCGCTCGCGCCGGACGCGCCGCGCGTCCACGAGCATTGGGCGGACAATGTCGTGGTCGAGACCCGGATCGCGGTCGGGGATCTTGCGGCCGCGGAACGCGACGCGGCGATCACCGTCCATCGCACCCTCGCCATGGGCCGACATGCCGGCGTGTCGCTGGAGGGCCGGGGCGTGATCGCGCATCACGACCGGCGCATGGACGAACTCGTGGTCTATTCCTCGACCCAGTTCCCCCATGTCATCCGCACCATCCTCGCCCGCGCGCTGGGTCTCGCCGAGAGCAAGCTGCGGGTGGTCGCGCCCGATGTCGGCGGCGGCTTCGGCATCAAGAACAATTTCAACCCGGAAGAATTGGCCGTGGCGGCGCTGGCGCTCAAGCTGGGCAAGCCGCTGCGCTGGGTCGAGGACCGGCGCGAACATCTCGTCGCCTCGCCCCACGCCCGCGAGCACCGCTACGATCTGACCGCCTATGCGGATGCGCGCGGCAGGCTGCTCGGCCTGAAGGCACGGGTGCGGGTGGATGCCGGTGCCTATTCCGTATGGCCCTGGACCGCGGCGATGGAGGCCGGCATGTCGGCCGGCATCATGACCGGCCCCTACGACATTCCGGTCTATGACGGCACGGCGGTCACGGTCTGCACCAACAAGTCGCCGCTCGGCCCCTATCGCGGCGTCGGGCGCACCGGTGCCGCCTTCGCGATCGAGACCCTGATCGACGCGGTCGCGCGCGCCGCCGGGCGGGAGCCCGCCGACGTGCGGATCGAGAACATGGTCGCGCCGGACGCGATGCCCTACCGCTCCGTCACCGGCAAACTCTACGACAGCGGCGACTATCCCGAATGCGCCCGGCGGGCCGTCGCCGCCATCGATCTCGCCGCGGTGCGCGCGCGCCAGGGGCGGGGCGAGCCGGACGGCCGCCTGATCGGCTTCGGCATGGCGAGCTATACCGAACAATCGGCCCACGGCACGGCGGAATGGGTGGCGCGTGGCCTTCCCGTGGTGTTCGGCTATGAGCCGGCGCTCGCCCGCTTCACCCCGGACGGCAAGCTGATCCTGCATGTCGGCATCCAGAATCACGGCCAGGGTCTCGAGACGACCTTGGCACAGGTGGCGCACCAGGAACTCGGCATTCCGGTCGCCGACGTGGTTGTGCGCCACGGCGACAGCTCGCTTTCGCCCTACGGCATGGGGACCTTCGCGTCGCGCTCCATGACCATGGCGGGCGGGGCGGTGTCGCTCGCCTGCGCGCGGATGGCGGAGAAGATCCGCCGCATCGGCGCGCATCTGCTCCAGGCGCCGCGCGAGGCGGTGCGGCTCGCGGGCGGGCAGGTCTGGTTCGGCGAACAGTTCGTCTCGTTCGCGCAGATCGCCGACGCCGCCTATCTCCATCCCGAGCGCCTGCCGGAGGGCGAGGATCCGGCGCTCGAGGAGAGCGCGGTCTACCAGCCGGGGCGCTCGACCGGGGCCTTTTCCTACGCCACCCATGCCTGCACCCTGGCGGTGGATCCCGGCACGGGCCTGATCGAAATCCTCGATTACGTGGTCTGCCACGATTGCGGGACCATGGTGAACCCGCTCCTCGTCGAAGCGCAGGTCGTCGGCGGCGTCGCGCAGGGGCTCGGCACGGCGCTGTTCGAGGAAATCCCCTATGACGAGAACGGCCAGCCGCTCGCCTCGACCTTTCTCGACTACATGATCCCCGGCGCCTGCGAGGTGCCGGATGTCCGGGTCCTGCACATGGAAACGCCCTCGCCGCACACCCGCTTCGGCATCAAGGGCATGGGGGAGGGGGGCGCGATCTCGCCGCCGGCGGCCGTGGTCAATGCGCTCAACGACGCCCTGCGCAGGCGTGGGGTCGAACTCGCTTGCACGCCGGTGACGCCGCTGCGGGTACGGGAAGCCTTGGCGGCCGCGCCGCGTGCGAAAACGGAGGTCGTGGCATGAAGCCCGCCCCCTTCGCCTTCCACCGCCCCGCTTCGCTCGCCGACGCGCTCGCCTGTCTCGCGACCGGCGAGGCCCGCCCGCTGGCCGGCGGCCAGTCGCTGGTGCCGATGCTGAATCTACGTCTGACGCCGGTCGACGCCTTGGTGGAACTGCGCGGCGTCCCGGAACTCGCCGGAGCCACCGAGACGCCGGACGGCGCGGTCTATGGCGCGCTCCTCACCCATGCCGCGTTCGAGGACGGACAGGTGCCGGACGTGACGCGCGGTTTGATGCGCCATGTCGCCGGGGGCATCGCGTATCGCGCGGTTCGCAATCGCGGCACGATCGGCGGCGCTCTGGCGCTCGCCGATCCGGCCGCCGACTGGCTCACCACGGTGGTCGCGCTCGATGCCGAGATCGGCATTGCCGGTGCCGCGGGGACGCGCTGGGTGCGGGCGGAGGACTTCGTGCTCGGTCCCTATTTCACGGTGCTGGAGCCGACCGAGCTTCTGACCGCGGTGCGGGTGCGGCGCCTGCCCCAGACGACCCGCTGGGGCGTCTGCAAGGTCGCGGTCAAGGTGGGGGAATATGCCGAAACGCTGGTCGTCGCGCTGATCGATCCGGCGCGCGGCGAAAGCCGTGTCGTGCTCGGTGCGCTGGACGGCGCGCCGCTGCTCCTGCCTGCGACCGCGGCGGCGGCGGGCGCGGGCACGGCCAAGGCGGCCCTCGAACAGACCGTCGCGGTGGAACTCGCCGGTTCGGATCGTGACTTCACACCCGCCGATCTCCTTCTGCACGCGACCGCCGTCACGCGCGCCATTGCCGAGGCCCGGTCATGAAGCTGCCGATCTCCCTGACCGTGAACGGCGAACGCGTCGAAGCGCTGGTCGAGCCGCGCCTGCATCTCGCGGACTTCCTGCGCGAGCATCTCCGGCTGACGGCGACCCATCTCGGCTGCGAGCACGGCGTCTGCGGGGCCTGCACGGTGCTGGTCGACGGCGCGCCGGCGCGCGCCTGCATCCTGCTCGCGGTGGCCGCCGACGGCGCCGACATCCGCACCCTGGAAGGGCTGGCGGACGACCCGCGCATGGCGGTGATCAAGGAGAGCTTTCATCAGAAGCACGGGTTGCAATGCGGCTTCTGCACCCCCGGCATGCTGATCACGACCCTCGATCTTCTCGCCCGCAAGCCGGCGCCGGACGCCGCCGAGATTCGCGCGGGCATCAGCGGCAATCTGTGCCGCTGCACCGGCTATCAGGGCATCGTCCGGTCGATCCAGCATGCCGCCGCCGCGCTCGAACAGGCCGAGGAGGCGTGATGCAGATCGAGCAGACTTTCGAGCTTCCTGCGCCCCGCCCGGCGGTCTGGGCCGCGATGAGCGATGTCCGCCTGGTCGCGGACTGTCTGCCGGGCGCGGCGCTGCTGGAGGAATTGGGCGAGGACCGCCACAAGGGGTCGTTCAAGGTGAAGGTCGGGCCGCTGGCGGCGACCTTCGTGGGCGAGGTCGAGATCGCGCGCAATCCGGCGGACTGGAGCGCCGTCGTCTCCGGCAAGGGCGCGGATGCGCGCTCGGCGTCGCGGGTCACCGGCAGCATGACCTACAAGCTGGCGCAGACCGACGGCGGGACCCGCGTCCATGTGGTGTGCACGGTCAATCTGGCGGGTGCGCTCGCGCAGTTCGGCAAAGCCGGCATCGTCCAGGAGATCGCCAACCGCATCACCGCCGAGTTCGTGCGGAACTTCCGCGACCGCCTCGCTTCCGCCGCGCCCGCGGCGGAGGCCGCGCCGCGCGGCGAATCCCCCGCCGTGCCGCAGCCCGCTGCGCCGGAGCCGCCGTCGGCGGAGCGGCCCCACGCGGCGTCCGGTCACTCCCACTCCGACCGGGCCGCACCGTCCGGTGCCGCCCGGCCGCTCGATGGCGGCAGCCTGTTCGTCGCCATTCTGCGCGATCGGATCGCCGGCTTTTTCCGCCGGCTGTTCGGCCGCGGCGCCTGAAGAAAGCGGATCAACCGCACCCGACACACCGACCAGAGGAATGAAACGATGCCAGCCTCCCTGAAGACTTCGCTTCCCCTTGCGGCCGTGCTCGCCGCTTTGAGCCTCGCCCCCGCGTTCGGGCAGGAGACCGTGAAGATCGGCCTCATACAGCCGCTGACCGGCTCGGTCGCCTATAACGGGGTGACCGACGTCAACGGCGCCAAGCAGGCGGTCGACGCGCGCAATGCGGCCGGCGGCGTGCTCGGCAAGAAGGTCGAACTGATCGTCGAGGACGGCCAGTGCAAGCCGGCCAATTCGGTCAATGCTGCCGAAAAGCTCATCCAGCGCGACAAGGTGGTGGCACTGGTCGGCGCCTTCTGCTCCTCCTCGACCCTGGCGGTGATGCCGGTGGCCGAGAACAACAAGCTCCCTCTGGTCACCGGCGTCTCCTCCAGCGCCGCGCTCACCGAGAAGGGCAACACATGGTTCTTCCGCGCGACCGAGACCGACGCGCTGCTCGCCAAATCCTTCGCCAAGATCCTCTATGACCAGATGAAGCTGAAGAAGGTGGCCTATATCGGCGTCAACGACGATTGGGGCCGGGGCGGCGTCGACGAGTTCGAGCGGCAGATGAAGGGGCTCGGCGCGACCACCGTCATGAAGGAATTCTTCGAGCACGGCACGTCGGATTTCTACACCCTCCTGACCAAGCTCCGGGCATCGGGTGCGGACGGCGTGTTCGTCGCGGCCGAGACGCAGGACGGATCGATCTTCGTCAAGCAGAAGGCCGAGTTCGGTATGCAGCTGAAGGTGTTCGGCGTCGGATCCTGGGCCACCGCCGATTTCATCAAGCTCACGGGCGAGGCGTCCGAGGGAATCTACGCCGCCGTGCCCTATGCCTACACCATGAAGTCGCCGGCAAACCAGGCCTTCGTCGACGCCTATAGGGCGCGCTACAAGGAGGCGCCGGGCAAATACAGCGCCGCCGGCTTCAATTCGCTGAACATCGTGATGGATGCGATCGCGCGCGCCGGTTCGACCGATCCCGAGAAGATCCGCGAGGCGCTGACCAAGACCGACTATGTCGGGCCCAATGGCCGCTTCCGCTTCGATGCCAAGGGGCAGGCCTACGGCTTCTCGGTGGTGCTGGTCCAGCTCCAGAAGGGTGTGCCGGTCGAGGTCGCGAGCACCTCGGTCGAGTGACACGCTCCTGACGCGGAGCATCATGGCCGGGGTCCACCCGGCCATGGCCCCGGCGCCGGTTCACACGCAGCCCTCCGTTTCGGCCCATCGTAGGCGGAGGGGATTTCGTCGCGGCCAGGAAGGCCTTTCCGGATGGACCTTTTCCTCCAGCTTCTCGCGAACGGCCTGGTCAACGGCACGTTCTACGCGCTCTCCGCGCTCGGCCTGACCCTGGTGTTCGGCCTGATGCGCGTGGTCAATTTCGCCCATGGCGAATTCTACGTCATCGGCGGGCTGGCCGGCTGGGCCCTCACCAATGCCGTGGGGCTGCATTTCTTCCTGGCGCTGCCCATCGTCATTCTCGGCATGGGCGTGTTCGGGCTCCTGATCGACCGCTTCCTGATCGAACGGGTGCGGGACCAGGGGCCCGAGACCGGCATTCTCCTGACCATCGGCCTGTCGATCTTCATCGTGAACACCGCGCTTCTGGTGGTCGGCACCGCGCCCCTGAAAGTGGTCTCGCCCTTTCTCAACCGCCCGATCTTCATCGGTCCCGTCGTGGTGACGCAGGCGCGGCTGTTCACCGTGGCGCTGTGCGCGGTTCTGATCCTCGCCGTGCATCTGCTGGTGCAGCGCACGACGCTGGGCCGCGCCATGCGGGCCACCTTCCAAGACGCCACCGCCGCGCGCCTCGTCGGCATCCGGACCCGGCACGTCTACGGGCTGACCTTCGCGCTCGGCTCGGCCCTCGCCGGGACCGCCGGCATGCTGCTCGGCTCGATCTATGTCGCGCAGGCCACGATCGGCGGCATCGTCAGCCTCAAGGCCTTCGTGGTGGTGATCCTCGGCGGCATGGGCAGCTTTGCCGGCGCCATCGTCGGCGGCCTCGTGCTCGGCCTCGTCGAGGCGATCTGGGGCGGCTACGGCCCCTCCGGCTATGTCGACGCGGTCGGCTTCGCTCTGGTGATCGTGATGCTGCTGGTCCGGCCCTACGGTCTCTTCTCGAAGCAGGTGGAGCGCGCCTAATGGTCCTTCAGCGCAACCTTCTGCTCGCCGCCTTCGCCGTGGCGCTGCTCGCGCCGCTGGTGCTGCGGGACGAGTATCTGATGCATATCGGCGTGCTGGTGGTGTTCTCCATCATGCTCGCCACCAGCTTCAACCTGATGGTCGGCTATGTCGGCGAGTTTCCGCTCGGCCATACCGCCTTTCTCGGCATCGGCGCCTATACCGCCGCGCTCGGCGCCAGCACGTTCGGCCTGCCGTTCGCGGCGAACCTGGTCCTCGCCTGCCTTTTTTCCGCGGCGTTCGGCTTCGTCATGGGCGCGGTCACGCTGCGCCTGCGGGGGCCGTTCTTCGTCATCATCACGCTGTGCTTCGCCGAGGTGCTGCGCATCGTCGCCAACAATTGGGTCGGCCTCACCAACGGTCCGATGGGCATTGCCGGCATCCCCAAGCCGGCCTTCCTCGCGGGCCTGTCCATGCTCGACCAGAAGGTCGGCTTCTATTATCTCGGCCTCGGCCTCGCGGCGCTCTGCGTCTATGCCGCCTATCGCTACGTGAATTCCAATCTCGGCCGGGCCGCCGTGTCGGTGCGCGAAAACCGGTTCGTCGCGCAATCGGTCGGCATCTGGCCGTTTTATATCGGCCTGCTCACCTTCGTGATCGCGGCCGCCATGGCGGGCATGGCCGGCGCCTTCTATGCCCATTACGTCTCGTTCGTGGGGCCGGAAGTGTTCGGCTTCTCCTTCATGATCTCGATGATCATCATGGTGCTGCTGGGCGGGAAGGGGACCCTGGTGGGGCCGGTGATCGGCCCGGTCATCGTCGTGCTGCTGGAGGAATATCTCCGCGATTTCAAGGAGCTGCGGCTCTCGTTGTTCGGCCTCATCGTGATCGCGGTGGTGCTGTTCATGCCCCAGGGCCTGGCCGGTCCGCTGGCGCGCCGGCGCGAGCGCGCCGGTGCGGCGAAGGCCTGAGGAGGGCGCATGCTGGAAATCGACGGCATTTCGAAAAGCTTCGGCGGCGTCGCGGCGGTGTCGCAGGTCAGCTTCGCGGTCGCCAAGGGCGAAGTGGTCAGCCTGATCGGCCCCAACGGGGCGGGCAAGACCACCTGCTTCAACCTCGTCACCGGCTTCTACAAGCCGAATGAGGGCCGCGTGCGGGTGGACGGGGCGGACGTCACGGGGCGCGAGCCGCACGAGATCGCCCGCCGCGGCATCATCCGCTCGTTCCAGAAGACGAACGTCCTGAAGCCGCTGACGGTGTTCGAGAACGTGCTCTTCGCGCGGCACCGGCAGGGGACGCTGTCGGTGTGGAAGACCTTCTTCCCCGGCGCCGGCGTGCGCGCCAGCGAGGCGCGGCTGCGCGAAGAGGCGATGGCGATCGTCGGCGAGATCGGCCTCGGCGCGCGCGCCGACACCGAGGCGAGCGCGCTTTCCTGCGGCGAGCTGCGCCTGCTGGAAGTCGGCGTCGCGCTCGGCGCGGCGCCGCGCCTGCTGATGCTGGACGAGCCGGCGGCCGGCCTCAATTCCGAGGAGGCCGTGCTTCTCGGCACGCTCCTGAAGGGGCTGGTGGGCACCCGGGTCGAGGCCCTGCTCCTGGTGGAACACAATATGAGCCTGGTGATGAGCGTGTCCGACCGCGTGGTGGTGATGAATTTCGGCCGCAAGCTCGCCGAGGGTACGCCCGCCGACATCCGCGCCGACCCGCACGTCGTGGAAGCCTATCTCGGCAAAGCGGAGACCTGAGCATGGCCCCGGTTCTGGAACTGAAGGGGGTCGAGGCCGCCTATGGCAAGGCCAAGGCGTTGCACGGCATCGACCTCAGGGTCGAGCCGGGCGAAGTGGTGGCGCTGCTCGGCGCCAACGGCGCCGGCAAGACCACGACCTTCCGCGTCATTTCCGGCCTGATGCGGCCGAGCGCCGGCGAGGTGCGCTTCGACGGCGCCTCGATCGCCGGGTGCAGCGCCGATGCGGTGCTGCGGGCGGGGCTCGCCCATTGCCCCGAGGAGCGGCATGTCTGGCCGGAAATGACGGTCGAGGAGAATCTCCGCCTCGGTGCCTATCTGGTCTCCCAGCGGATCGAGATCGAGCGGCGCATGGAGCGGATCTATCTGCGCTTTCCCCGCCTGAAGGAGCGGCGGCGCCAATCGGCCGGCACCTTGTCGGGCGGGGAGCAGCAGATGCTGGCGATCGGCCGGGCGCTGATGTCGGCGCCCCGCCTGCTGCTGCTGGACGAACCCTCGCTCGGCCTCAGCCCGAGGATGGCGAAGGAGGTGCTCGCGGTGATCCGGGAATTGCAGGGGCAGGGCATCACGGTGCTCCTGGTCGAGCAGAACGTGCACAATGCCCTCAGCGTGGCGAGCCGCGCCTATGTCTTCGAGACCGGCCGGGTGGTCGCCGAAAACACCTCGCAAGCCCTCCTGGACAGCCCCGATCTGCTGAAGGCCTATCTCGGGGGATGACGAGGGACCGGCGTCTCGGCAGGTGCCCCGGTCCCGGCTTGCGGCACGGCAAACAAAGGTGTCACGGTACGTCGAACTGCCCCCCTTTATAAATCCGATTTTACCGCTCGTCGCCATGGCGATTTTCGGCCGCATCGCGGTCTGCGGCTTGTCGCGCCCAGGCACCCCCCCTACAAATTTTGCCTGACCTAACGGAATCGGCACCGAGCTGTGCGCGGCCCTCCCTATCGGCGAGGCGCAGCATAGTCAGGTGTGTCGGCCGGATCGTGTGGGGGAAGCGCGTGGGGGATAAATCGGGCGCTACCTCTGGCCGAGGCGAGGGCCGACATTTCATCGACATCGGGCGTGGCTCGCTGCTGACGCAGCGGAATCGCAGGCTCATGTCCAGCGCGGCGTTCCTGCTCGGCGCGGCCGTTCTCGCGGCCAGCCTCGCCGGCATGGCGCGGGCGCAGAACGTTCTGCCGGCCGGCGGCGTGGTGGCGGCCGGTGCGGCCGCCATTGCGCAGACCGCGCCGAACAGCCTCACCGTCACCCAGTCGTCGGCCAATGCGATCGTCAACTGGACCAGCTTTTCGATCGGCGCGGGCAATTCGGTCCGGTTCGAGAACGGCGCCGGCGCCACGCTGAACCGCGTGACCGGCTTCAGCCGCTCGCAGATCGACGGCGCGCTCTCCGCGTCCGGCAGCCTCTACCTCGTCAATCCCAACGGCATCACGGTGGGCCCCACGGGAAGCGTGACGACCGGCGGCAGCTTCGTCGCCTCGACCCACGATGTGAGCGACGCCGATTTCCTGGCCGGCGGCGCGATGACGTTTCGCGGGTCGAGCAAAGCCAGCGTGATCAATTACGGCGCGATCGGCTCGCTCGGCGGCGACGTCGCCCTGATCGCCCGGAAGGTGGAGAATACCGGCTCCGTCACGGCCCCCGCCGGAACGGCGGCCCTGGTCGCGGGCTACGAAGTCCTGATGCGGGACGGCGCGCTCTCCGACGGCAAGTTCGTGGTCAAGGTCGGCGGCAGCGACACCGAGGCGAAGACCTCCGGCGTGATCAAGGCCGCCGAGGTCGAGCTGAAGGCCAGCGGCGGCAACGTCTATGCCCTGGCGGGCAATACGGCGAGCCTGACCAAGGCGACCGGGATCGCCAACAAAGGCGGCCGCATCTTCCTCACCGCCGGCGCCGGCGGAACCGCGAAGGTCGACCAGAAGATGGTGGCCCGCGGCGCGTCGTCCGGCGGGAAGGCCAAAGGCGGCGAGATCCGGGTCTCGGGCGGTACGGTGAAGATTTCGAGCCGGCTCGATGCCAAGGGCGATTGGGAGAAGGGCGGCACCATCGTCGTGACCGGCCGCGACATCGCCTTGGCGGCCGGGGCGGATCTCGACGTGTCGGGCACCGAAGGCGGCGTCCTTTTGGTGGGCGGCGACTTCCAGGGCGGCAAGGATGCGACGACCAAATATCTGACCGAAAGCGTCACGACCGCCGAGACGGCGACGGTCGAGGCCGGCGCCGTTCTGAGGGCGGACGGCAGCGTGGGCGCGGGCGGCAAGGTCGTGGTCTGGTCCGACCGGCTGACGCGGTTTTCCGGCGCCATCTCGGCGACCGGGGTCACCGCGGGCGGCGACGCGGAAGTCTCCGGCAAGGCGGTGCTCGCTTATGACGGCACGGCGGACCTGCGCGCCAGCGACGGGCGCTTCGGAACCCTGCTGCTCGACCCCTACGACATCACCATCTCGACCGCCCCCGACAGCCAGGTCGACACCTCTGATCCTACCTCCCCCTTTCCCACGGGGGATAACAGCATCCTGAACGTGACGACGCTGACCGACGCGCTCGCGACGTCCAACGTGACGGTGACCACCGGCTCTGGCGGCGACCAGGCCGGCGACATCACCGTGCTCGCGCCGATCATATGGTCCGCCGACACCTTGCTGCTGCTTTCTTCCGAGGGCAGCATTTATGTGAACGCGCCCATCACGGCCACCGGCGCGAATGCCGGGCTGACGCTTCAGTATGCAACCCACGGCGCGAGCGGCGCGCTGTATCAGGCGAATGCACCCATCACCCTGTCCGGGGCCAATGCGCAGCTGCAGATCGGGCGCATCGGGTCGCTCGTCACGTATACGCTGCTGCGGTCCATGGCCGAGATCGACGCGATCGACACCACGGGACTGTCGGGCGCCTACGCGCTCGTCGCCGACCTCGACGCGTCCGGCACCACTTATGCGGGGTCTCTCGTCTCCGGCGCCTTCTCCGGCATGTTCGCCGGCCTCGGCCACACCATTTCCGGCCTGACCATCTCGGCGCCCTCGACGAACAATGTCGGCCTGTTCGCCGAACTGGCCGCGGCTTCGATCCAGGACCTGAACTTTGCGGGCGGCAGCATCGCCGGCGGGCAATATGTCGGCGCGCTCGCCGGGCTGGGCCAAGCCACCCTGTCCAACATCGCGTCGAGTGCCAGCGTCTCCGGCGCCACCGATGTGGGAGGCCTGATCGGCCTGAATTATTTCAGCACGGTCACCGGCCTGTCGTCGAGCGGGACCGTCACCGGCACCGGCGCCAGGGTGGGCGGGATCATCGGCTCGGTGAATGAGTCGACCATCACGTTTTCCTACGCCACAGGGGCAGTCTCGGGCGCCAGCAGTGTCGGTGGATTGGTCGGCAGCGCGAACGGAAATATCTCCAAGTCGTATGCGACAGGCGACGTGACCGGTACGGGCGACTCGGTGGGTGGCCTCGCGGGTGTCAACGGCGTTTCCATCACGGACAGCTATGCCTCCGGCGCGGTTCAGGGCGGCACCAATGTCGGCGGTCTCTTGGGGCAGAATTTCGGTGGCGTCCATTATTCCTATGCCATCGGAAGCGTGACCGGGACCAGCAGCGTGGGCGGTCTCATCGGCTATCTGAACGAGTCCACGTTGACCAATTCCTACGCGTCGGGGGCGGTCACCGGCGTGTCGCAGACCGGCGGCCTGGTCGGTCGCGACCGTAACGGCTATATCGAAAGCTCCTATTGGGACAAGGACAGCACGGGGCAAGGCGCATCCGGGGGCTCGACCTCCGATTTCGGGCTGACGAGCGCGCAGGCGCGCACGCAGGGCGCCTATTCCGACTGGGATTTTGACAACACTTGGTACCAGTCGGGCGACCTTCGGCCGATGGGACGATGGGAGGCCGCGCGCGGAGCCGGCTCGGTCTCGCTGGTCAACAATCTGCACCAAGTGCAATTGATGCAGACGCGGCTCGATTACAGCTATGTCCTGACCGCCGACATCGACGCCGGCGCCACCGCCGCGAGCGCGACATCCCCCGGCATCTGGGGCGCCAGCGGCTTTCAGCCGATCGCCAGCGAATCGGACAAATTCTGGGGCAGCTTCGACGGCAGGAACCATGCCATCACCGGCCTCACCATCACCCGCACCGTCGACGAAGCCGGCCTGTTCGGCGCCATCGAAGAGGCCACGGTCGTCAAGAATCTTGTCCTGACCGGCGGCACGGTCACCGGCACGTCGCATGTGGGCGCGCTCGTGGGCAAGAATTACGGCATCGTCGAGAATGTCCACAGTTCGGTCGACGTCACGGGCGCCGAATACGAGATCGGCGGCCTCGTCGGGCGCAGCGAAGGCACGATCTCGAATTCCAGCGCCAGCGGCACCGTCTCGAGCCAGCAGGACAAGACCGGCGGCCTCGTCGGATATGCGGGCGGCACCATTACCGATTCCTTCGCCACCGGGGCCGTGACCGGGGCCATCGCAGATCCGGGATATTACAATACCGGCGGCCTCGTTGGGTACAGCTCCGCCACCATTACGGGGTCCTACGCCACGGGTGCCGTGAGCGGAGGCGGCTATGTCGGCGGCCTGGCCGGTACGAATGCGAACTTCATTACGAGCTCCTATGCCACGGGATCCGTCTCCGGAAATGGGGTCGTCGGCGGGCTTGTGGGGGGAAGCGAGGGCGCCATCGACGTCTCCTACGCGACCGGGGCGGTCAGCGCGATACAGGACGCTGCGGGCGGTCTGGTCGGCCGGGCGACCGGCGGATCGGTTTCGAATTCCTACGCCATGGGAACGGTCACGTCGGACGGAAACACCGGCGGCCTGATCGGCGACAACCGTGTCACCGTCTCGGGCTCGCATGCCGCCGGGGCCGTGACCGGCACCGCGGCGGTCGGCGGGCTTATCGGCACCAACACCGAAAACGTCAGCAATTCCTACGCCTCGGGCGCCGTGACCGGGACCTCGTCGGTCGGCGGCCTGATCGGCTGGCTCGAGGCGGACGGCCGGACGATTTCCGGCACCAGCGCCACCGGCGCGGTCACGCTCACCGGCACCGGCAATTATGCAGGCGGGCTGATCGGCTACAGTTTATTCGTGGCCTCGATCGTGGATTCCAGCGCCACCGGCGCCGTCACCTCCGGCGGCAATTATGTCGGCGGCCTCGTCGGCCGGTTGGAAGAGGACGGCGAGATCTCGCGGTCCTACGCCAGCGGCACGGTCTCGGGCGCGAACACCGTGGGCGGCCTGGTCGGAGCGACCGATGGGATCATCACGGATTCTTTCGCCCTGGGATCGGTGGCGGCGACGTCCGGAAAAGCGGGCGGGCTGGTCGGCGAGAGCCTTGGCTCCCTCCTGCGCGTCTATGCGGCGGGCGCCACCACCGGCGGCACGGGGACGGCCGGGGGTCTCGTCGGCTATAATGACGGCGCCATCCAGAATTCCTATTGGGACTCGGCTTCGACCGGATCGTCGGATGCCGCCGGCGAGGTGAGCGATAATAGCAATATCATCAACGTGATCTCGGTCTCGGCCTCGAACCGGTATGCCCAGGCGACCTACGGCAATTTCAACTTCACGACCACCTGGTACATGGCCGACGGCAAGATGCGGCCCTTGCTGCGGACGACGAACACCACCATCACCAACGTCTATCAGCTCCAATTGATGGAGACCGACCGCACCGCCGCCTATACGATCGGTGCCGATTTCGACGCCGCAGCCACCTTTGGCGGCGGTGCGAGCCTCTGGAGCTCGGCCGGCTTCGTCCCCGTGGGCCGCCTGGGGGCGGTCTTCACGGGAAGTCTCGCGGGCGGCGGCTATACGATCTCCGGGCTCACCATCGCCAGCAGCGAGACCTCCAATACCGGTCTGTTCGGCTGGTTGTCTGCGACCGCGACCGTCTCCGACCTGACCCTGGCGAACGTCTCCGTCAGCGGCGTCGGCAGCGTCGGCGCGCTGGTCGGGCGCAATGTCGGCACGCTCACCAATGTGCGTGTCTCGGGGACGGTCTCGGGCACGGGCGAGAATGTCGGCGGGCTCGTCGGAACCAATTTCGCCAGCGGCATCATCTCCCAGGCGATCGTCAGCGCAAATGTCACCGGCCAGCTCGCCCGTGTCGGCGGGCTCGTCGGAGACAATGCGGGATCGATCTCCGATGCGGCGGCCACCGGCACGGTCGCCGGGGGCGCTTATGTCGGCGGCCTCGTGGGCTACAATTCCGGGACGGTGACGCAAAGCTACGCGTCCGGAAACGTCACGGCGACCAATCATGCGGGCGGCCTCGTCGGCCAGCATCTCGGGACCATCAGCGAGTCCTTCGCCATCGGGAACGCGACCGTGGTCAATGGGGGCGCGGGCGGCCTCGTCGGCTATAGCGAGGGCACCATCAGCACTGCCTATGCCACGGGCGCGGCGACCGGCACCACCAATGTCGGCGGCCTGATCGGCGCCATGACGGCCGGCACGGTGTCGCAGGCCTATGCCACCGGCCTGGTCACCACCGGCGGCAACACCGGGACCGGCGGGCTGATCGGCACGCTGACCGCCGCGTCCTCCAGCGTCACCACCTCCTATTGGGACACCGAGACGTCCGAAGCCGCCGCCTCGCCCGCCGGCACCGGCCTGACCACGGCGCAGATGCAGGTCTGGAGCAATTATGCCGGCTGGGACGCCGATATCTGGGCGCCGGCACAGGCGGACGCGGGGGCGACCTATCTCCCGCAATTGTACGGCGTGTCGGGCGTGGTGGCGGTCGAACAGGCCATGGTCTATGGCGACGACCCCGCAACCGCCGCCGTCTCCTATATCGGCACGGGCTTCTGGAACACGGTCACCGGCACCCCGGTCACCACCTTGTCCGCCACCACCAATGCGGGGCAATCCTATACCGAAGTCTCCGGCCTGACCGGCATCACCCCGACTGGCGGCGCGACCCGCTTCGTCGGCCGGGCCGCGGTGACGCCGCGCGCTCTCACGGTGACGGCGGTTGGCCAGAGCCGGGCCTATGGCGACGACAATCCGGTGAGCGGGACGGCGAGCGCGCCGAACCTGGTCAATGGCGACACGATCAGCAGCGTGACGGTGGCATCCACGGCGACAGCCGCATCCAATGTCGGCAGCTACAATCTGCTCGCCTCCGCCGCAGTGTTCGGCACCGGGCTCGCGACCAATTACCTCATCACCTATGCCGACGCCGCGACCGGGCTGAGCGTGACGCAGGCCGCGCTGACGGTGACGGCAAACAACGACACGATGATCTATGGCGACGACGCGCCGACCGCGATCGGCTACGTCGCCACCGGCTGGAAGAACAGCCAGAGCGACAGCCTCTTGACCGGCGTCACGGTGACGACGGACGCGAATTCGGCGTCGAATGTCGGGTCGTCTTATGTCACGACCGCCGCCGGGGGCACGCTGACCGGGGATGCGGCGGGCAATTATGCGCTGACCTATGTCCAGGGCACGATGTCGGTGACGGCGCGCGCCTTGACGGTGACGGCGGTGGGCCAGAGCCGGGCCTATGGCGACGACAATCCCACCAGCGGGACGGCGCTCGCGCCGAACCTGGTGAATGGCGACACGATCTCCAGCGTGACGGTGACATCGTCCGCGACGGCGACGTCGAATGTCGGCAGCTACAATCTGCTCGCCTCCGCCGCGGTGTTCGGCGCCGGCAGCGCGAGCAATTATGCCATCACTTATGCCGACGCCGCGACCGGGCTGAGCGTCACCCAGCGCGCCCTCACGGTGACGGCGGTTGGCCAGAGCCGGGCCTATGGCGACGACAATCCGACCAGCGGGACGGCGCTCGCGCCCAACCTGGTGAATGGCGACACGATCACGAGCGTGACGGTGACCTCGTCCGCGACCGGCACGTCGAATGTCGGCAGCTACAATCTGCTCGCCTCCGACGCGGTGTTCGGCGCGGGCAGCGCGAGCAATTATGCCATCACCTATGCCGATGCCGCGACCGGGCTGAGCGTCACCCAGCGCGCCCTCACGGTGACGGCGGTGGGCCAGAGCCGGGCCTATGGCGACGACAATCCGGTGAGCGGGACGGCGCTCGCGCCGGACCTGGTGAATGGCGACACGATCACGAGCGTGACGGTCACCTCGTCCGCGACGGCGACGTCGAATGTCGGCAGCTACAATCTGCTCGCCTCCGACGCGGTGTTCGGGGCCGGCAGCGCGAGCAATTATGCCATCACCTATGCCGACGCCGCGACCGGGCTGAGCGTCACCCAGCGTGCCCTCACGGTGACGGCGGTGGGCCAGAGCCGGGCCTATGGCGACGACAATCCGACCAGCGGGACGGCGCTCGCGCCGAACCTGGTGAATGGCGACACGATCACGAGCGTGACGGT
>NZ_SMAI01000018.1 GCF_004346185.1 Aquabacter spiritensis
GATCTCAAGAGCGGTCTGGGTCGGGCCGGGTTTCTTCAGCATACCCGAATGAATCAAAAACCCCCGGCTCGCGCCAGGGGTTTGTCAGCGGTCTGGAGCGCCGTCCCCGGACGGCGCTCTTTTCATATCGGCCGCCGGAGGCCGCTCGGAAGCTTCCGCACCACCTTCGCGTTTGACGCTATCGTATTGAAAAGCATCGTTTTCCACAGGCCGTATCGGCGCGCGCCGACGGCGATTGGACGATCGGGAAAGAGTTGGGCCGGAGGCCTAGACAGGGGCAGGACCCTCTGCTACACGACCACCTCCTTCGCGACGCCCTCGGGCGCTGAAGGGGCGCATAGCTCAGTTGGTAGAGCAGCTGACTCTTAATCAGCGGGTCCTAGGTTCGAGCCCTAGTGCGCCCACCACTCCTTAAGATGAGATCCGGGCCCAGAGCCCGAACCAACCGGACCGGTCGATCCCCAACCCTTCCGATCGCTCCGGCGCGAGGCCCTCAGCCGCGATTCAGGCCAAGGCCGCGCCCGCCGCCAAATCCCCGCGTCCGCGCAGCGAGTCCATGTTGTGGATATGGACATGGGCGCCGATTGCGATCGGCGCCGTCGCCCGGCCGACCACCACCCCGTATTTCAGGATCGGCGCGCCCGCCGGGATGGCGGCGAGGGCGAATTTGTGGCCGTCCGGAACCGCTTCGGCGGGCGCCAGGGTGCCGGCCGCGATGCCGCGCAGCGCCAGCGGCTCGTCCGGCGCTGCGGCGCCGCCGAGCAGGGTCGCGACATTGTCCGCGGGGTGCAGGATGAAGGCGACCTTGGACATGCGCGTCTCCCGAAGGCTCAGATGGAGGGCCGAATGCGGCTGATCGCGACTTCGAGCTCGCCCAGGCGCTCGGCCGCCGTGAGCGCGCCGCAGGCGACCTTCCGCAGGCCCGCATAGATGCGCTCGCCGGCGGCCTGAAGGCTGGTCTCGCCGGTCACGACGTCGCCGAGCGGCACGTCGATATGCACCGGCATGGCGGCGCAGGTGCGGGGATTGCCGCAGATCTTGATCGTCGGCGAGACCGGGCTGCCGATCGAGTTCAGCGCCCCGGTCCCGAACAGGATCGCGTGCGCCCCGCCGGCCGAGAGGGCGGTAATGTTCTCGGTCGCGGGGGCGGGGGCGTCCATCAGATAGAGGCCGGGCGCCGGCGCTGGCGCGCCATAGGACAGGACGCCGGAAATCGGCCGCGTGCCGGTCTTGCAGATGGCGCCGAGCGACTTCTCTTCGATCGTGGTCAGACCGCCGCGAATATTGTCGGGCGCGGGATTGACCGCATTCAGATTGACCTGCGCCGCCTCGGCGATGCGCTCGTATTTCAGGATGGTGTCCCGGATCGCCGCCGCCACCGCGGGCGAGGCCGCGCGCGCGTCGAGCGCGGCTTCTCCGCCGAGGCATTCGACGGGTTCGGAGAAGACGAGGCGCGCACCCGCATCCACCAGCCGGTCGCAGACGAGACCGATGGCGGGGTTCGAAACCAGGCCGGAGGAGGAATCCGACCCGCCGCATTCGAGGCCGATCGACAATTCGCCTTCGACGAACGGCGTGCGCGCCACGCGGACCGCATCGCTGCGCCAGGCATCGAGGAGAACGGTGCCGCGCGCCTGCAGATTGGGGGTGCCCGAAAGGCTCTGGATCGACAGCATCTCGACCGGCGTTCCCGCGGCCGCGATGGCCTCGGCCACACGCGCGCCGGCGACCGGCTCGAGGCTCACAACGAGGACGGCATAGACGTTCGGATTGGTGCCCAGCCCCACCATGGTGCGGATGGAGAGCGCGAGATCGTCGCCGAGCTGACCCCGTCCGTATAACGGCGTGATGGCCACGGCGCCGGGCACCGCGGCCGCGAGCCGCCGGGCGACCGGATTGGCCGCGTCGGTCGCCGAGATCACCGCCAGGCAGTTCCGGATGCCGATCCGGCCATCGGTGCGGCGGAAACCAAGCCAGGGAAGAGCCGCGGGATTAGCCATCGAGCCGTGCGCCTTTTGGAATGTCGAGGTCGGTCGCGAGCCGGTCGAGTTCGGCGCGGATCTCGAGCGGGAGGGGAATGCCGGTCTCCGCCCGGTCTGCCGCGATCGATCGGCGCCGATCCCCGGGCAAGCGGATCGTGGCGCCGGCGCGGGCGGGGGCCTGGCGAAGGTCGTCGGTCATCTGTTCCATGCGGGCGGCGAACTCGTCCTGCCCCAGGATTGCCGTCGGATCGATGGCGGCGAAGACCTGGCCGAGGCCGGCCGCCCCGGCGCCGCCGACATGCTGCGAGCCGACATTCGGGGCGAAGGCCGAGCCGGCGAGGATGCCGGTCAGAATTTCCAGGCCGACCATCAGGGCATAGCCCTTGGCGCCGGCCATCGGCAGGACCGAACCCGCCAGCGCCGCCTTGGGATCGGTCGTCGGCACGCCGTCCGCATCCATCGCCCATCCCTCGGGGATGGGGCGGCCGGTGCGCGCCGCGAGCAGGATCTGGCCGCGTGCAACCACGCTGGTCGCGAGGTCGACGACGACCGGGTTCGCCCCGTTGGGCGCGCCGATGGCCAGAGGGTGATTGGTGAAGAAGGCGCGGGTGCCGCCCCAGGGCGCGACCACGGGCTCGCCGGAGGAGGCGCACAGGCCGATCATGCCGGCTTCGGCGGCGAGCGCCGCATAATGGCCGGCATGGGCGAAATGATTGCTGTTGCGGGCGAGCACCCAGCCGATGCCGAAATCCTGCGCCAAGGCGATGGCATGCCGCATCGCGGCACGCCCCACCACCGGGCCGAGCCCGTTATCGCCGTCGAGCACCGCGAGCCCGCCCCGGCCCGCCACCAGGGCGAGGGCCGGATCGGGATTGATCGCGCGGCTGGCGACCCGGCGGGCATAGACACCCAGTCGAGCCACGCCGTGCGTATCGATGCCTTCCAGATTGGCCTCGACGAGACACGCGGCGGTCTCCCGGGCATGGGTCTCGGGACAGCCCGCTTGGATCAGGACCGCCGTCGCGAACGCCTCCAGCCGGCCGGCGGAAACGGGCGCCGGATCGCTCAACTCGTCGGCTCCAGAAGCGCGCCGTCGGCGATCGCGAAGCCCTTCGCGCCGGCATCGACGATGCCGGACATGCGGCTGAAGAACAGAACGCCGTCGCAGGGTGCGCGCAATTCCTCCACCGGTTCGAGGCTGAAGGCGTCGATCACCGTGCCGAGAAGTTCGCCCTTGGTGACCCGGCGGCCGAGATCCTCGGGCGCATCGGCGCGCGAGAGGAGATAGCCCGCGCGGGTTGGGTTCGCCTCCTTGCGGGCCTTGCGGCCGAACACGTGCTGCGGCCCCGGTTCGGGCGGGTGCCCGTCCAGCATGCCGAGGAGGGTCATCACGGCCTCGATGCCCTGGACCGTCAGGTCGCGATAATAGTCCGCGAGCGCGGTCGGCAGATAGGTGCCGCCGACCTCGACCGCGCAGGCCGCGATGCCACGGGCATTGGCGTGCCCCGCCGCCGTTCCGGGCGGCAGGAAATTGACGTGGACGAAGCCGGTGCCGAACGCGGTGCACATCGCCCGGCTCCTGGCTGCGACCTCGCCGGTCGCGTCCTCGTTGAGATCGGCGCGCTGCTGGATCCGCCCGCCATTTCCCCCGGCATGGATGTCGATAAGGGCGTCGCATTTGGCGATCACCTCGCGGGCGATCACGTCGGCGATCATTTCGGTGATCGATCCCCGGGGATTGCCCGGAAAGCAGCGGTGCAGATCGGTATTCTCGCGCTGCTCGCCGGTCTCGCGGCGCAGATCGGCGAAGGCGAGAGGATTGGCGACCGGCAGCAGCAGCAGGGTGCCCGACATCCGGTCGCGGTCGAGGACGTCCACGAGCTTCTTCAACGCGACGAGCGAGCCGTTCTCGTCGCCGTGGACAGAGCAGAGCACGGCGAGCGTGGGGCCGGGCGCGAGCCCATTGAGGACATGGACGGGGATCGACAGGTCGCCGCGCAGCGTCCGGGTGACCGGCAGCGAGACGAGGCTCCGGCCGCCCGGCGCGACCTCGGCGCCTCCCAGGGTAAACGCACTCATAGGCTCATGCCCCATTTCTTGATGGTGACCCGCTCCAGGAAGTCGAAGGCGAATTTTTCGAAGAGATAGCCGAGCAGGGCGATCGTGATCATGCCGGCGATCACCTCCTCGCCGCGCAGCAGGCCGCGGGCATTGTCGATCATGAAGCCGAGGCCGGAGCGGGCGGACAGGATCTCGGCACCGACGATCACCCGCCAGGACGTGCCGTAGGTGAGGCGCAGACCGGCGAGGATGAAGGGCAAGGCGGCCGGCACGATGACGCGGGTGAAGGTGCGCCATTGCGAGGTCCCGAGCGCCATGGCGGCGCGCCGGTAGATCGGATTGATGCTGGTGATACCGGCTTGGGTGTTGAACAGGAGCGGCCAGATCGACGAGAAGAAGATCACGAAGATGATCGATTCCACGCCGATGCCGAACCACAGGATCGCCAGCGGCACCCAGGCGAGGCCGGGGATCGGATAGAGCAGCTGGAGGATCGGCTGAACCGGTTCGCGGAAGGCGCGGGAATAGCCGAGGAGCACGCCGACCGGCAAAGCGAAGGCGACCGACAGGGCGAAGCCCGTCATCTGCCGTCCCAGACTGATGCCGATATTGTCGATCAGATACCCCGAGCGCGTCATCTCGATCAGCGACTGCACCACCGCCGACGGCGCCGGCAGCAGGAAGGGGGGATAGATCTCGGATATCGCGACGACGTGCCAGACGATGATGACGGCCGCCAGAAGCCACAAATGGCGCAGCGGCCGGGCCAGGAAGTTCAGGAATAGTTTCACGGCCGTTTCCTTCGCGGGGCCGCCATCGGCGGCGCGGCGCGTTTCGAAAGAGGCGAGGCTCACGCGGCGGCTCCCACGGGTGCGATCTCGTCGGCGATCGCCTGGAACAGGCGGTAGCGCAGCTCGGTCATGGACGGGTCGTTGGGATTGCGGGTGTGGGGGTGGTCGATGGTCTCGATCAGCTTGATCCGCCCGGGCCGGGCCGACAGCACGATCACCCGGTCGGCCAGCACGATCGCCTCTTCGAGCGAATGGGTGATCAAAATGGTGGTCTTGCGCGCCTCGCGCTGGATCCGCAGCAGCTCGATCTGCATGAGATAGCGGGTCTGGGCGTCGAGGGCCGCGAACGGCTCGTCGAGCAGCAGAATGTCCGGCCCCGGCGCAAGGGCCCGGGCGATCGCGACGCGCTGCTTCATGCCGCCGGAAAGGCGGTTGGGATAGGATTGCTCGAAGCCGGACAGGCCGACCAGCTTGAGATAGTCGCGTGCCTTGGTGGCGGCCTCGGCGCCCGAGACGCCGAGATTGCGCAGGCCGAAGGCGACGTTCTCGATGATCGTCATCCAGGGGAACAGGGCATATTCCTGGAAGACATAGCCGCGCTCCGGCCCCGGCTTGCGCACCGGCTTGCCCCCCACCAGGACGGTGCCCGTGGTGGGGGTCTCGAAGCCGGCGACGATGTTGAGCAGGGTCGTCTTCCCGCAGCCCGAGGGACCGAGGATGCAGACGAATTCCCCCTCCTTCACCTCGATGTCGGTCGGCGAGAGGGCGACGAACGTCCCCTTGCCGTCGGGCTTGGGGAAGCTCTTGCTCACGTTGGACAGCGTAACCCCTGCCATCACATGACGTCCTTGGGCAGGAAGGAGGTGTCGACCACGGGGCCGAGATCGGGTGCCGATTTGATCAGGCCGAACTTCACCATGGCATCGGCGAAGCGGGCGACGGCGGCGGGCTCGATCTTGGCGGTGAAGGTCAGGCTGCGCATCGAATCGAGCTGCAGCGCGAGATCCTTCTCGGTGCCGCGCAGCAGCTTGTTGACGATCTCGGCCGCCTTCTTCGGATCCTCGTTGATGAACTTGATCACCTCGCAATGCACCTGGACCAGCTTGCGGACGGTCTCCGGTTCCTTGGCGACGAAATCGGCGCGGGCGGCGACCACGGCGGAATAAGCCGGTCCGTCCCACATCTTGTTCGGCGGCACGATCACCTTGGCGCCGAGCGCGACGGCCTGCGACACATAGGGGTCGAACGACACGGCCGCATCGACGTCGCCGCGGCGCATGGCGGTGAGGTTGTCGGTCGGCGCCAGCGGCACGATTTCGACGTCCGCTTTGCTCAGGCCGGCCTGCGGCAGCACATACATTTCGAACTGCAGGGCATGGGTGGTGACGCCGCGCGGGATCGCGACCTTCTTGCCCTTGAGGTCGGCGACGGACTTGATGGCCTCGGAGAAGGTGTAGACGCTGGTGCCCCCGATCGTGGTGGCGGCCAGGATCTTGATGGGCAGCCCGACCTGGAGGAGCGTCACGGCGTTCGGCACGTTGATATAGCCGAAGCTCGCGCTGCCCGAGGCCATGGCTTCAGCGGCGGCGCTGCCATTGCCGAGGTCGCGATGGTCGACGGAGAGTCCGTATTTCTCCCAGAGCTTCATCTCCGTCGCGATGAAGGGCATGCAATGCGGCCAGCCCAAGCGGCCGGAGACGACGGTGACGGTCGGTGCGGCGAACGCCGCCTGCCCGGACATCAGAGGCAAAGCGAGCGAGCCACCGAGAAGGTGGAGGACCCGGCGACGATCGAGGGTGAAGGACATCACGCGCTCCATTAGAAAATGTTTATCAGCATTTCCTAAGCAATCCGCGTGCCAACATGAAAATACAACAAATGCGGCGCATTTCCCTTCATTCCAGCGACGGAATGCGATAGTTTATCTTATTCAAAATGCCGGTACGGACGTTTGCCGCCATGGAAAAGCTGCCGCCCCTCAACGCTTTGCGCGCCTTCGTCGCGGCCGGTGCGGCGCTCAGCTTCACCAAGGCCGCAGCCGAACTCGGCGTCACGCAGGCCGCCGTAAGCCAACAAATTCGGCTTCTTGAACAACATTTAGGCAGCGCATTGTTTGTGCGGAACCACAACACGCTCCACCTGACGGAAGCCGGGGCGCAGCTTCTCCCGCGCTATCAGGATGCCTTGTTCGCGATTTCCGCGGTCTCCGAGGCCGTGCGCGCGCGCCGGCCGCCGGGCATCCTCAGGGTCAGCGCGCTGCCGGGCTTCGCCCAATGCTGGCTGTTGCCGCGTTTGAAATCGTTCTGCGACACAAATCCGGATGTCGAGGTGCATGTTCTCACCTCGCACCGCACCGGCGACTTTCCCCATGGCGACGCCGATATCGCGGTGCGCGTCGGCACCGTGTGGCCGGGTCTCGATGCGACCTTTCTGATGGGGGCGGAAATCACGCCCGCTTGCAGCCCGCAGCTCCTGGCGCGGGGCAGGGGCCTCAGGAGCCCCGAGGACGTGCTGCATTATACCCGCCTCCATTCCACCACCGATCCCGACGATTGGCGCACCTGGCTGGCGGCCGCCCGGGTGAGCGCCGACGACATCGACCGGGGGCCGCGCCTGGATTCCTTCGTGCTGGTCATCGGCGCGGCGGTTGCCGGGCTCGGCATCGGCATCATTCGGCGAACCCTGATCGCCGAGGATCTCGCCAAGGGCCGGCTCGTCGCTCCGTTCTCGCTCTGCGTCGGGATCCCGGGCGGCTGGCATCTGCTCCATCCCCCGGAGAACGGGCGCCGGCCGGAGGTGCGCCGCTTCAAGGACTGGATCATCGCGGAAGCGGCGCGCGATTCCGGAGTCTCGCGTGATTAAGGCGATCTGATGCGACCGCCTTCGGCCGTCCTCAGGGCGGCGCCTGGCCGAACCGGATGGCCGGGAAATCCCGGACCGGATGCCGGTCGTCGCGGAGATCGGCCTGCGCCTCATATTCCGCGACCGCCGCCCGCGCGGCATCGGCCATGACCGAGAACATGGTGAGGAAGAAATTCGTCATCGCGCGCCGCATCGGCTCGGCGAGTTGCACATTTCCCGAAGCCGACGGCGTCCGGACGATCAGCCCCTCGGATTCGGCCTCGCGAAGCAGCTTCAGCACATGCGCGCGGGAGACGAAGAATTGCCGCGCGAGGGCGGCCACCGGCACGGGGACCGGGTTGCGGGGCGGAAACACGTCGTCCTCGGTCCGCGAGATCAGGAGGCTCATGGCGATGAGGAGCCCGGCATCGCGTTCGGCGAAGAGGGACGCTTCGGGCGCGTGGTGGAGGATCCGCATGCCGGCCTGAAACCGATGGCCGACCTGTCGCAGCAGCGCGCGGGCGAAGGCGCGCTCCTCGATATGGAGAAGAACCTGCTCTCCGACCGGGTCGATCAGCGAGAGGGCGCCGTACATATGCTGCCAGCGCTTGATATGTTCGGCCATCAGGCGGGGCGTTGGAAGCAGCGGCCGCTGCCGCCGGTTCGGCCCCGATTCGGGACCTGTCTCGAGATAGCCGGCCCAACGCATCAGCAGGACCATGGCTTTCGCGCGGCCGCGGCTGCACACCCCTTGTTCCTGGCAGAGATTGGCGATGCGCGTGACGGTCAGCCCGACCCCGTTCTCGTCGGGCATCGCGTCGAGATAGAGTGCGAAGACGCCGAAGGCGACCCGGCCACGGTCATTGAGAATCCGGTTCAAAATCCGGTTGCCGCGATACATTTGCACGAGCCCGCGGGCACACTGCTCGAAGGCCGTGAGGAATTGCGGATGAGCCCGGAATTCGTCCACCCTGCTGAGAGATTGCGCCACGATTGCTTTGTTCCCGGATCTATCCGCGCGCTGCATTCCAACCGAGCCTCGCCGACGGCATTGTATACCATCCGATCGCGTGTTGGTGCTTATAGCGCGGACAGGGGGGCTGTGACGAGGTAGGCTGGGCAGCGAGGGACCAATAATCGCCATTGTCACGGCGCGGCATGCAGCATAGCCCCTGCCTTCGGCAGACCCCTTGGGAGGTTTTAATATGATCAGAAGCCGTCTCGCATTCTTCGGACTTTGCGTCGGTCTTTCGACGTTCGGCGCGGCGCCGAGCCAGGCCGTCGTCTATTGCACCGGCCCGGGCTATCCGGTCGGTTGCGTCGTTCGTCCCGCGCCGGCCGTGGTCCATTGCACCCGTCCGGGCTATCCGGCGGGCTGCGTGGCAAATCCCGGTGGTATCGGCGTTCTGCCGGGCGCGGGCGCCGGTGCGGCCGGTGTCGGCCTCGCCCCCGGCGCGGGCGTCGGCTGGGGCGCGAATGCCGGCGGACCGGTGAACCGGGCCGGCGTCCGCTGACCGGTCCGCGGCGCACACAGCCTGCCCGCCGGAGCGGGAACCCGGTATGATATCGGCACCGGAGCCGCGGTCGACGGGCTCCGGTCGGTACGGTGGTGAGTTCAAACGGCCGGCGCGGATCCGGCGCGTTTCAAGGAGGAGAAGGCAATGTCTCTGAGAGTTATCCTGGCTGCAGGGTTCTGCGTGGTCGCCACCGGGGCCCTCGCCGACAAGGCGGCTGGCGACAAGTGCGCCGCCAACCTGAACACCGATGGCAAGGCGATCTATGCCGGTGCGGCGCCTCAGGTTGCGCCCGGTGCCGACCTGCGCGGCATCGTCACCGCCCAGACCCAGTCGCTGGTCAAGTCCGGCGCCATCGGCATGAGCGGTGCGCGCTCGGCCGCCGAAGCGGCCGGGAAATGCCTCGCGATGATCAATTCCTGATCCCGCGTCTTCATATGAGGTGACGCGTTCCGGCGCCCGGCTTCATCGAGCCGGGCGCCGTTCGTTTGCGGGGTCAGGACCGGGAAACCGGCTGACGTCCGAGAAGGGTCGCCATCTCCGCCTCGAGGTCCCCGAACGGATCGTCGGCGTCCGCGGCCTTGACGTCGGGCGCTTTGGCTTCGGAGACTTTGGCTTCGGGCGCTTTGGGTGCCGGCTCGCTTCCTTCCGGCGCCACGGCGGCGGGGACCGGGGGCGCCGCGGGCGCGGCTGATGCGGCCTGCTCCTTGCGCGTGCGCTCCTCCTGCGCCTCCCGTGCCAGTGTGAGTTCGAGTTCCCGGACGAGGTCGTTCTCGTTCAAGCCGAGGCCGTCCGCCGGGGCGACGGTCTCGCGAACCACGACATCCTGAACCACGACATTCGGCGGTGCCTTGGCCGCCGGGACCGGAGCGGGCGCGCGCGGCGGCTGGGCTGCGGGGACGTTCGCCCGCAGGAACGGCGCGAAGCGCGCGGGCGTCGACCGGCCCGGCTGCGGTTCGGAGGCGGCGGGCGACGCCGGTGCGGCCGGCGGCCGTGGCGCGGGGGGAGCTTCCGGAGCCGAAGGCGGGACGGCCGGGCCGCCGAGCGCACGCTCCAGAGTGGCATCCAGCTTCTGCGCCACGTCTTCGATGCGCGGCTCGGTGCGCTGCGGCGGCGCGAGCGGACCGCGCAGCGGTCGGGCGATGTTGAAGAGCGGGATGCGGCGCGCCGCCGGCGTCGGAGCCGACGGTTCCGGCTTTTCGCCGGCCGGGGCATCATCGGTGCGGGCAGCGACCACCGGCGGCACCGGGGGGGCCGGCCGCTCGGAAGGCGCGGGGGCGGCGATCCCGGGAACGGGTTCCGACGGGCCCGGTTCGGGCTCGGCGGTGGAACCCGGGACGGCGCCCTCGCTCTGCCCGTCGGCGCGCGGCATCGGCGGCGCGGCGGGCGTCGGCGCGACCGACGCCGGGGGGGCGGATACCGGTGCCGCGGGCGGCTCATCCGGTTCGGACGCGGGGGCTTCGGATTTGGGAGTATCGGATGGGGGTGTGTCGGATGCGGGCAATTCCGGTGCCGGCGGCTCCGGTTTCACGTCCTCGGCCTTCACGTCCTCGGCTCTCACGTCCTCGGCCTTCACGTCCTCGGCTCTCACGTCCTCGGCCTTCACGTCCTCGGCTCTCACGTCCTCCGGCTGCGTAAGCTCCGAGGTCGGGGGCTCCGAGGCAGGGGGCTCCTGGGCCGCTTGCTCTTGGGCCGGGGGCACTTCAACTGTGGGCGCTTCAACCGCGGGAGATTCGGGCGGCAACTCGCGGTCCGATGGCCTTTCGGCCGGCTCGGCCGGGCTCGGCGCGAGGGGCGCCACGGCGGCCGGGGCATCCTGCGGGGCCGGGGGGCGGACGTCGGGCGCGGAGGTCGGAGGCGCGGGCGTCGGGGGCTCGGCCACCTTCGGTTCCGGCGCCGCGGCCGCAATCACCGGCTCGTCCACGCCCGAGGCAACACCGTCCGCAGTCCGGGGTTCGGGGGCGGGAGGGGAGTCGACGGAGGGGGCGACGGGCGCGTCCGCGGGCACGTCCACGCGGTCGGCCCGCGGCCTGCCGGCTTGCAGGCCGCCCTCGCGCGTAATGGCGGAGGCAGCCGGAGGATCCTCGGCTGAGGGCGTTTCGGGCGCGGAGACAGCTTCCGGCTTGGGGGCGGGTGCCGCCTCGGGCCAAGCATGGGCAGGATTATGGGCGGGATTGAGGCGCGCACGGGACGGCGATTCAGACCCGCGCGGGTCGGCGGCGCGCCCCGCGGCCGGCTCCGGGCGACCCATCGCGCGCATCGCGGCAAGGCTGGGTGGCAGGCCGCGTGCGGGGCGGTCGGCGCCCGCCGGACGGTCGGGGAGGCCGAGGGGCCGCACCGGGCGCGCGCTCTCCTCGCCCTCCGGCCGCAGCGGCCGGCGCAGTGCGGGGCGGCGCAGATCGGGAGTGGACGGGGCGTCTTCCGCGACCTCGGGTTCGGAGGCCGGTTCGGCCGCAGCCGGCTCGGCGAGCGGGGAGGCCGGCGGCGACAAAGGCGGCGCGACCGGCCGGCGCGGCAGGGCCTCGCGGCGCGCCGTATCGTCCCGCAGCGCAAGGGGATCGCGCAGGCCGGAGGGTTCGCGCAGCGCGGTCGGCTCGCGCTGGGTCGGATCTCGCGGCAGCGCAGCGTCCCGCTCGCGGGCGAGCAGCGCGTCCCGCGTCAGGCCTCGCGCAATGCCGGGCTCCACCACGATGTCCGCGGTACCGCCGATCAACAGCAAATGTTCGACATCGTCCCGTCGGACCAAGACGAGGCGACGACGCTGGTCGACCGTGACGCTGTCCAGAACCGCGAGGCGCGCTTGGCGGGACCGGGCGCCGCCCGCGCCACCACCCGCGCTCAGCCGCCGGACGATGAAAACCGTAAGCGCGAGCAGCGCGATAATGACGATGGCGGCGATCGCCACCCTGATCGGCAGATCGAGCTGCATTCCTAGAAGGTCCTGCAACATCACGTCTCCTTGTGGCGGCCGCCCCCGCGGTCGCATTGCCAACCGGCATCCGCCCACTTACAGCAGGAGGTGCGCGAGTCCCAGACCTTCGCGCAAAACGAAATTCTTGACGAATATGACCAGAATTCAACCAATGCCGTAACTTTGCGTTAATTTCCGGGAATCGGCAATGCGCGGCGGGTGCATCGCAAGTTGCTTGATAAAGAAGGAAAGTTCATGATGAGTGACGCGCGCAAGGACCGCGCGGAAAAGTCGACCTCCCTTTTGCAGCCGCAGCGAATCGGAGTTCAGCGCCTGCTGGTGGGCGGCGCCGCCTTTGCGGGCGGGCTTGCGGCGGCCATATTTCAGCAGGAAGGCGGGCCGGCATTGACCGCCACGCTGGCGGCTCTCGCCGCGGTCGGCGTCTTTTCCATGATCGTCACATCCGTCCGCTTTGTGCGCGGCGACGCGAAGAAGAGCGATGATCTGGCGCGGACGCTGCTGTCGGCGACCAGCGACGCCATCGCTCTCGTGGAGGATGGCGAGCAGCTGGTCGAGGTGAATGCCGCCTATCTCCGCCTGTCGCGCAGCGGAGAGGGGCAGGCGCCGACGCCGGAACGCTTCCTCAGCCGCATTCCGGGTTCCCAGGCGGCCGTTGGTGCTCTGCTGCGCGCGATCGCCGACGGAACCCATGCCGTCCAGATCTTTCCGTTCGATCCCGAGCCCACCGGCCGGCGGCTCGTGGCGGCTGTCCACCCGTTGGAGGGGCTGAAGCGGGTCGTCTGGGTCCTCAGCCTCAGCGATGCCGAGGGGCAGAGGGTCAGCGGCGGGTTCAACGCGCGCGCCGGCCGGAGCGACCAAGCCGCCGGGGCGCGAGGAAATGTCGACGGGGGCGGGGTCGACGGGGACGGGGCGGCGATCCTGACCCGGCTTTGGGAGCAGGCCCCCGTCGGGCTGATGCTGATTTCGCCCACCGAGGGCCGGATCCCCAATGGAACGCTGGCGCGTTGGCTCGGCTACGATCTCGCGGATTGGGGCGCAGCGCCGATGGCGGTCGCCGAACTGCTGAATTCCCCCAGCGAAGTCGCCGTGATGCGCGCCGTGGCGCAGGGCGACGCGGGGCCAGGGGGATTGGCGGTGGATTTCGTCTGTAAGGACGGTTCGATCTGGCCCGGCCATGTGTGGATCGGCGGGCGATCGGGCGGC
Organism: Aquabacter spiritensis; assembly: GCF_004346185.1. Taxonomy (GTDB): domain Bacteria; phylum Pseudomonadota; class Alphaproteobacteria; order Rhizobiales; family Xanthobacteraceae; genus Aquabacter; species Aquabacter spiritensis. Next base: position 13,325 of record NZ_SMAI01000018.1, read on the forward strand.
GAAAATATCCTCGTCGTCGTTCCGCGCGCCACATCGCAGCCGGCGGGTCAGAGCGCGCCGGCTTCGCTTGTGGGCGGCGCCGATGCGGCCTTCTTCACGCGTTCGCCGCTGGCGATGGCGAATGTCGACCGGACCGGCCGGGTGGTCGAGGCGAACGGCAGCTTTTCGCGTCTCTTCGCCGGCAGCGCCCCCGCCGTGGTGGGGGCGAAGCTCGACCGGCTCGTGGTGGAGCGGGATGCGCCGGGTGTCGAGCGGCTGATCAAGGATACGCTCGCAGGTCTTGCGACCGCGACGCCGGTCGATGCCTCGGTCGGCGGCGAGGGCGGACGCTCGGCGCGGCTGTTCGCCGCCATGCTCGGCACCGGAAGCATCGCCGTCTATGCGGTCGACACCACGGCCCAGCGGGCGCTCGAGGTCCAATTCGCCCAATCCCAGAAGATGCAGGCGATCGGCCAGCTGGCCGGCGGCGTGGCGCACGATTTCAACAATGTGCTGACCGCCATCCTCGGCTATTGCGATCTTCTGCTCGCCAATCACCGCCCGAGCGACCCGTCCTTCCCGGACATCATGCAGATCAAGCAGAATGCGAACCGCGCGGCGGGACTGGTACGCCAGCTTTTGGCCTTCTCGCGCCGCCAGACGCTGCGCCCCCAGGTGATCCAGCTGACCGACGTTCTGGCGGATCTCTCCATGCTGCTGCGGCGCCTGATCGGCGAGAGCATCGACCTGAAGGTGGATCACGGCCGCGATTTGTGGCCGGTCAAGGTCGACGTCAACCAGTTCGAGCAGGTGATCGTCAATCTCGCCGTCAATGCCCGCGATGCCATGCCCGAAGGCGGTGTGCTCGCCGTGCGCACCGCCAACGTTTCCAGCGCCGATTGCGCCGCCTTCGGCGATGCGGCGACGCTCGCGCCCGCCGATTACGTCCTGATCGAGGTGGTGGATACCGGCACCGGCATTCCCTCCGACATCATCGACAAGATCTTCGAGCCCTTCTTCTCCACCAAGGAGGTCGGCAAGGGGACGGGCCTCGGCCTGTCGACCGTCTACGGCATCGTCAAGCAGACCGGCGGTAGCATCCTCGCCGCGAGCCAGCCGGGGCGTGGCAGCACGTTTCGGGTCTTTCTGCCGCGTCACGAGCCGACGGCCGAGGATGCCGTCCCGGTTCCGGCCGAGCCCGATTCGCGCGGGACAGATCTCACCGGGCAGGGGACCATCCTGCTGGTCGAGGACGAGGACGCCGTGCGCGCGTTCGCCGCGCGGGCGCTGGCCGCGCGCGGCTACAACGTCATCGCGGCCGCCAGCGGCGCCGAGGCGCTGGAGGCGATGGACGCGGCCGACACGCGGATCGATCTCGTGGTTTCCGACGTCGTGATGCCCGAGATGGACGGGCCGACGCTGCTGAAGGAATTGCGGGCCCGGGATCCCGCGCTCAAGGTGATCTTCATCTCGGGCTACGCGCAGGAGGCGTTTGGGCGCAGCTTGGCCGAGGGGGAGAAGTTCTCGTTCTTGCCCAAGCCGTTTTCGCTGAAGCAGCTGGTCGCCGCGGTGAAGGAAGGCATGGGCGCCTGAGGCGCTCTCGCCTGCCGAGCCATACTGTCGCACTTTGCGGCCGCCGCCTCTGCGGGCCGATCCCGCATTGCAGCATGACGGGTGGCGAGGACATCGCTGCGGAAGCCGCTTCAGCGCGTGTCGCGGCGGTTCCGGCCCTGTCCGCCGGGGCCGGTACGGGGGTGGTGGCGGGAAGCTTGTACTTGCCAACCTATCTGGCACTGCGATAAGCCTCGGTCGTTTCGAATTCCTCCAACCGAGGCCGGCGCGGTAACGCCTGAGGCGGATCGCCCAATGCGCCCCGAGGTGCGGACATGACTCTGCTTCTGCAGGACTATCTTCCGGTGGTGATCTTCATCGGCGTGTCCCTGGTGATCGGGCTCGCTCTGCTGATCTCCCCCTTCCTGGTCGCCTACAGCAACCCCGACCCGGAAAAGCTGTCCGCGTACGAGTGCGGATTCAACGCGTTCGACGATGCCCGCATGACGTTCGACGTGCGGTTCTATCTGGTCGCGATCTTGTTCATCATCTTCGATCTGGAAGTCGCCTTTCTGTTTCCCTGGGCCATTTCGTTCGGCGGCCTCGGCGATCTCGGCTTCTGGTCGATGATGATCTTTCTCGGCGTCCTGACCGTCGGGTTCATCTACGAATGGCGCAAGGGAGCACTCGAATGGGATTGACCCCTTCAGCCACCAAGCCTCTCGTCGCGCCAGCGCCGAAGGGGCTGATCGATCCCTCGACCGGTCGCCCGGTCGGGGCGGACGATCCTTTTTTCAGCGAGATCAATGCCGAGCTCGCCGACAAGGGTTTTCTGATCACCACCGCCGACGACCTCATCACCTGGGCACGCACCGGCTCGCTCATGTGGATGACCTTCGGGCTCGCCTGCTGCGCGGTGGAGATGATGCAGGTCTCCATGCCGCGCTACGACGTCGAGCGCTTCGGCTTTGCGCCGCGTGCCTCTCCGCGCCAGTCGGACGTGATGATCGTCGCCGGCACGCTGACCAACAAGATGGCCCCGGCTCTGCGCAAGGTCTACGACCAGATGCCGGAGCCGCGCTACGTGATCTCGATGGGCAGCTGCGCCAATGGCGGCGGCTATTACCATTATTCCTATGCGGTGGTGCGTGGCTGCGACCGGGTGGTTCCGGTCGACATCTACGTGCCCGGCTGCCCGCCCAGCGCGGAGGCGCTGCTTTATGGCGTTCTGCTGCTGCAGAAGAAGATCCGACGCGTCGGGACCATCGAACGCTGATCGTGCCATGCAATCGCCCCCGGGGATCCGGGCGGCGCGGGGAAGAAGCTGATGGACGAGACCCTGAAGGACCTCGCGGCCCACGTGACCGGCGCGCTCGCCGGAGCGCTGCGCGGCAGCACGGTCGCGTTCGGCGAATTGACCCTGCATGTCGAGCGCGCGCAGATCGTCAAGGTGGCGACCTTCCTGCGCGACGATCCGACCTGCCTGTTCAGCTGCATCGTGGACGTTTGCGGCGTCGATCATCCGGCGCGGGAAACCCGCTTCGACGTCGTCTATCATCTCCTCTCGGTGAAGCAGAACGTGCGGGTGCGCCTCAAGGTCGAGACCGACGAGGCGACGCCGGTGCCGTCCTTGTGCGGGGTCTATCCGGGCGCGAACTGGTTCGAGCGGGAAGCCTACGACATGTACGGCATCCTGTTCACCGGCCATCCCGACTTGCGGCGCCTGCTGACCGATTACGGCTTCGACGGCTACCCGCTGCGCAAGGACTTCCCGCTCACCGGCTTCGTCGAGGTGCGCTATGACGATCAGGCCAAGCGCGTGATCTACGAGCCCGTGCGGCTGGCGCAGGAATTCCGCAACTTCGACTTCCTCTCGCCCTGGGAAGGCGTCGAATACGTCCTTCCCGGTGATGAGAAGGCGGCGTCCCAACCCGGCGCCCCGAAGGCGGGCTGAAGGAGCGATCCATGGCGCACACCCTCGATTCGCCCCGGCCGGCGGCGCCGGTCCGCAACTTCCAGATCAATTTCGGCCCGCAGCATCCCGCGGCCCACGGCGTGCTGCGCCTGGTGCTGGAGCTGAACGGCGAAGTGGTCGAGCGGGTCGATCCGCATATCGGCCTCCTGCACCGCGGCACCGAGAAGCTGATCGAGGCCAAGACCTATCTCCAGGCGGTGCCCTATTTCGACCGGCTCGATTATTGCGCGCCGATGAACCAGGAGCATGCCTTCTGCCTGGCGGTCGAGCGCCTGCTCGACCTCGAAGTGCCCCGCCGCGGCCAGCTCATCCGCGTTCTGTATGCCGAGATCGGGCGGCTGCTGTCGCATCTTCTGAACGTCACCACTTTCGCGATGGATGTCGGCGCCCTGACGCCGCCGCTGTGGGGCTTCGAGGAACGCGAGAAGCTCATGATGTTCTATGAGCGCGCCTCCGGCAGCCGCATGCACGCGGCCTATTTCCGGCCCGGCGGCGTGCATCAGGACCTGCCGACCAAGCTGGTCGAGGATATCGGCGCGTTCTGCGATCCGTTCCTGAGGCTCCTGGACGATCTCGACGGGCTCGTCACGGAGAACCGCATCTTCAAGCAGCGCACCGTGGATATCGGCGTCGTGACGCTGGACGACGCGCTGGCCTGGGGCTTTTCGGGCGTGATGGTGCGCGGCTCGGGCGCGGCCTGGGATCTGCGGCGCGCCCAGCCTTACGAATGCTATTCCGAGCTGGATTTCGACATTCCCATCGGCCTGCACGGCGACTGCTACGACCGCTATGTCGTGCGCATGGAAGAGATGCGGCAGTCGACCAAGATCATGAAACAATGCGTCGAGCGCCTGATGAAGGAGCCCGGCCCGGTCCATTCCACCGACCACAAGGTCACCCCGCCCAAGCGCGGGGAGATGAAGCGGTCGATGGAAGCGCTCATTCACCATTTCAAGCTATACACGGAAGGCTTCCACGTGCCGGAAGGCGAGGTCTATGCCGCCGTGGAGGCGCCGAAGGGCGAGTTCGGCGTCTATCTCGTGGCGGACGGCACCAATAAGCCCTACCGCTGCAAGATCCGCGCACCGGGATTCGCCCATCTGCAGGCGATGGACTTCCTGTGTCGCGGGCACATGCTCGCCGACGTCTCGGCGGTGCTGGGCTCCCTCGACATCGTGTTTGGGGAGGTGGACCGATGAAGACCCTGATCTGTGCCGGCGCCGCGCTGGTCTGCGCCACGGCCGCTTTCGCCGCCGATCCTTTGACGATCACGCCCGGTTTCGTGGTGAAGACCCCGGTCGACGTCGTCGTTCCGGTGATCATGCCCGCCCCGCCGCCGACCGCAATGGTGGTGGAACGGATCACCATGTACAGCCTGCTCGAGACCGGCTGGACTCCCGTCAGCGCCGCCATCATCCCGGAAAGCGGGGTGCCCGGCACGCACGGCGCCTTCGCCCATGTGAACGGCAAGGTGGTCCGGCTCTACAAAGGCGGAGTCTACGCCGATTGCGGCATCGCCCAGGTGGGCGGCGCCTATAATGATTGTCGCATCCTCACGCCGGGGACCCGCTGATGTCCGTCCGCCGCCTCGCCGCCGTCCAGCCGGAGAGCTTCGCCTTCACGCCCGAAAATGCGGCGTGGGCGGACCGGCAAATCGCGAAATATCCCGAGGGCCGGCAGGCAAGCGCGGTGATTCCGCTGCTCTGGAAGGCGCAGGAACAGGCCGGCGGCTGGCTGCCGGAGCCGGCGATCCGCGCGGTCGCCGAGAAGCTCGGCATGGCGCATATCCGCGTTCTGGAGATCGCCACCTTCTACACCATGTTCAATCTCGAGCCGGTGGGCCGCCACTTCGTCCAGTTGTGCGGCACCACGCCCTGCATGCTGCGCGGCGCCGAGGAGCTCAAGGAGGTCTGCCGCCGCAAAATCGGGCCCGAGCGGCACGTGACGGCGGACGGCGCCTTGTCCTGGCTGGAAGTCGAATGCCTCGGCGCCTGCGCCAATGCGCCCATGGTCCAGATCAATTATGATTATTTCGAGGATCTGAGCCCAGAGGTGTTCGGCAAGATCCTCGACGACCTCGCCGCCGGCCGCCCGGTGACGCCCGGCTCCCAGAATGGCCGCCAGATGTCGGCGCCGCTCGGTGGGCCGACGACCTTGACCGATCCGGCTCTCTATGAACGGCCGGCACCGACGAAGGGAACGTCGCAGGAAGTGCCCGACCTCCAGGCCGCCGGCCGCCCCTCGACCGCGGCGCAGAGCCCGGGCGACCCTTTGGGCGCCGCGTCCGCGAAAGAGGAGAAGGCGATCAACGGCAAGGACTCGCGCGAGAAGCGCGAAGCGGTGGCCGCCACTGCACAGGACAACAGCCCGGATGTGACCGGATCCAAGCGCGTGGGGCCGAAGACCGGCACCGGCGTCCGCGACCCGGAGGAGTGAGCCCATGCTCCACGACAAGGACCGCATCTTCACCAATCTCTACGGGATCCACGATTTCGGCCTCCAAGGGGCGCTGAAGCGCGGCAATTGGGATGGCACCAAGGCCATCCTGGAGAAGGGACGCGACTGGATCATCAATGAGATGAAGGCGTCCGGCCTGCGCGGGCGGGGCGGGGCGGGGTTCTCGACCGGCCTGAAATGGTCGTTCATGCCGAAACAGTCGGATGGCCGCCCGCATTATCTCGTGGTCAATGCCGACGAATCCGAACCCGGGACCTGCAAGGACCGGGAAATCATGCGCAACGATCCGCACACGCTGATCGAAGGCTGCCTGATCGCCTCCTTCGCGATGGGCGCGCACGCCGCCTACATCTATGTCCGCGGCGAATATGTCCGCGAGCGCGAACGGCTCGAGGCGGCGATCGATCAGGCCTATGAGGCGAACCTCATCGGCAAGGATAACATTCACGGCTATCCCTTTGATCTTTATGTGCATCATGGGGCAGGGGCCTATATTTGCGGCGAGGAGACCGCGCTGCTCGAAAGCCTTGAGGGCAAGAAGGGCATGCCGCGGCTGAAGCCGCCGTTTCCGGCCAATATGGGCCTCTATGGCTGCCCGACGACGGTCAACAACGTCGAATCGATCGCGGTTGCCCCGGAGATCCTGCGTCGGGGCGCGGCTTGGTTCGCCGGCATCGGCCGGGCCAACAATGTCGGCACCAAGCTGTTCGGCATTTCCGGCCATGTGAACACGCCGTGCGTGGTCGAAGACGCCATGGGCACCACCTTCAAGGAATTGGTGGAGCGGCACGGCGGGGGGGTGCGTGGCGGCTGGGACAATCTGCTCGCCATCATTCCCGGCGGCGCCTCCTGCCCGATCATTCCGGCCGCGCACTGCGAAGACCTGATCATGGATTTCGACGGCACCCGCGCCGCGAAATCCTCGCTCGGCACCGCCGGCATTCTGGTGATGGACAAGTCGACCGACGTGGTGCGGGCGATCGCGCGCATCTCGTATTTCTTCAAGCACGAGAGCTGCGGCCAGTGCACGCCCTGCCGCGAGGGCACCGGCTGGATGTGGCGCGTGCTGAACCGCATGGCGGAAGGCCGGGCTCAGAAGCGCGAGATCGACGTGCTGCTGGAAGTGACCAGCCAGATCGAGGGCCACACCATCTGCGCGCTCGGCGATGCCGCGGCGTGGCCGGTGCAGGGCCTGATCCGGCATTTCCGTCACGAGATCGAGAAACGCATCGATCAATATGCCGCCAATCCCCATTCCGACGCGGCCATCATGCCGGTCGCAGCGGAGTGACCGGCATGATCGGAAAGTCCAAGAGCCCCGTCCGCGGCGCCGTCAAGCGCTTCGGAGAGATGCGCGATCGCGGGGGGCGCGTTACCGCAAGTGAAGACATTCGTGCGGGCGTTCACCGCCGCCTCGACCGCATCGCGATGCGGCTCGACCTCGTCGAACTGCCGCACTGAGGATCGGATTGATGGCCAAGATCATCGTCGACGGCACCGAAGTTGACGTCCCCGCCGAATACACGCTGCTCCAGGCGTGCGAGGTGGCGGGGGTCGAGATTCCGCGCTTCTGCTTCCACGAGCGCCTGTCGATCGCCGGCAATTGCCGCATGTGCCTGGTCGAGGTGAAGGGCGGACCGCCCAAGCCCACCGCGTCCTGCGCCATGGCGGTCAAGGATCTGCGCCCCGGATCGAACGGCGAGCCCCCGGTTGTGCTCACCAAGAGTCCGATGGTGAAGAAGGCGCGCGAAGGGGTGATGGAGTTTTTGCTCATCAACCACCCGCTGGATTGCCCGATCTGCGACCAGGGCGGCGAGTGCGATCTGCAAGACCAGGCCATGGCCTATGGCGTAGACACGTCGCGCTTCGCGGAGAACAAGCGCGCGGTCGAGGACAAATATATCGGTCCCCTGGTGCGCACCTCGATGAACCGGTGCATCCATTGCACCCGCTGCGTGCGCTTCTCCACCGAGGTCGCCGGCGTGCCGGATCTCGGCGCGATCGGCCGCGGCGAGGACATGGAGATCACAACCTATCTTGAGCACGCTATGCGCTCGGAGATGCAGGGCAATGTCGCCGACCTCTGCCCGGTCGGCGCGCTCACCCACAAGCCCTACGCCTTTCATGCCCGCCCCTGGGAATTGGGCAAGACCGAGTCGATCGACGTCATGGACGCCGCCGGCTCGAATATCCGCATCGACACGCGCGGCCGCGAAGTCATGCGCATCCTGCCGCGCACCAGCGAGGCGGTGAACGAGGAGTGGATTTCCGACAAGACCCGTTATGTTTGGGACGGCCTGAAGACCCAGCGGCTCGACCGACCCTATGTCCGTCGCGACGGACGTCTCGCGCCGGCGACCTGGACCGAGGCGTTCGACGCCATCGCCGCCAAGGTCAAGGCGGCGGATCCGACGCGGATCGGCGCCCTGGTCGGCGATCTCGCGACCGTCGAGGAGGCATTCGCGCTGAAGGGCCTGATGGACGGGCTCGGCTCGGGGAACATCGATTGCCGACAGGACGGGGCCGCCTTGGACCCCGCGCACGGACGCGCATCCTACGTTTTCAATCCCGGGATTGCCGGGATCGAGGAGGCCGGTGCGATTCTGATCGTCGGCAGCGATCCGCGGCATGAGGCCCCGGTCATCAATGCCCGGATCCGCAAGCGCTGGCGTGCCACAGCCGGCACGTTGAAGGTCGGCCTCATCGGCGCGCCCGTCGATCTCACCTATCCGTGCGATTATCTCGGCGCGGGACCCGACAGCCTCGCCGATCTCGCGGGCACCGGGACCTTCGCGGACGTCCTGAAGGCGGCGGACAAGCCGCTGGTGATCGTGGGCCAAGCGGCCTTGGCGCGCCCCGACGGCGCGGCGATCCTGGCCCTGGCGGCGCGCCTCGCGGTTGCGGTCGGCGCGGTCAAGGATGGCTGGAACGGATTTGCGGTGCTTCACACGGCTGCCGGCCGGGTCGGTGCGCTCGATGTCGGCTGCGTACCGGCGGCCGGCGCCAGCGATGCGGCCGCGATGGCCGCGCCCGGAGGCCTCGATGTCGCTTTCCTGCTCGGCGCAGACGAGATCGAGGTCGCGCCGGGCGCCTTCACGGTCTATATCGGCACCCATGGCGACCGGGGCGCGCACCGGGCGGACGTGATCCTTCCCGGCGCCGCCTATTCCGAGAAGTCGGGGCTCTACGTGAACACCGAAGGACGGGTGCAGTTCGCCAATCGCGCCGCTTTCCCGCCTGGCGATGCCCGGGAGGACTGGGCTGTTCTGCGGGCTTTGTCGGAAGTGCTCGGGACCAAGCTGCCCTACGATTCGCTGTTCGCGCTCCGCGCGGCTCTGGTCGCGGCGCACCCCCATCTCGGCCGGCTCGACGTGCTCGAACCCGCCGGTGCCGACGCGGTGATCGCGCTCGGCCAGACCAGCGGAACGACGGACAGGGCCGCGTTCGGCCTTGCGGTGACGGATTTCTACCTGACCAACCCGATCGCCCGGGCCTCGGCCGTGATGGCCGAATGTTCGGCGCTGCGGCTCGGCGGGGCGACTGCGGTCGCGGCGGAATAACGGGGCGGACGGATGACCTGGCAGGACACTCTTCTGAAGGTGGCGATCATTGCGGGGCAGAGCCTCGCGCTGCTCGTCGCGCTGCTCGTCTTCATCGCCTATATCCTGCTGGCCGACCGCAAGATCTGGGCCGCGGTGCAGCTTCGCCGGGGGCCAAACGTCGTCGGCCCGTTCGGCCTGCTGCAATCCTTCGCGGATCTGCTCAAATTCGTGCTGAAGGAGCCGGTCATCCCATCCGGCGCGAACAAGGCGCTGTTCCTTCTCGCGCCGCTGGTGAGCTGCGTGCTCGCGCTCGCCGCCTGGGTCGTCGTGCCGATCGCGGACGGCTGGGTGATCGCCGACCTCAATGTCGGCATTCTCTATATCTTCGCCATCTCCTCGCTCGGCGTGTACGGCGTGATCATGGCGGGGTGGGCCTCGAACTCGAAATACCCCTTCCTGGCGGCGCTGCGCTCGGCGGCGCAGATGGTGTCCTACGAAGTCTCGATCGGCTTCGTGATCATCACGGTGCTGATGTGCGCCGGCTCGCAAAACCTGTCCCGGATCGTCGAGGCCCAGGACGGCCCGCTCGGCCTTTTGAACTGGTATTTCCTGCCGCTCCTGCCGATGTTCGTCATCTTCTTCGTCTCCGCGCTCGCCGAGACGAACCGTCCGCCCTTCGACCTCGTCGAGGCGGAATCGGAGCTGGTCGCCGGCTTCATGACCGAATACGGCTCCACGCCCTATCTGCTGTTCATGCTCGGCGAATACGTGGCGATCATGACCATGTGCGCCATGGGGACGATCCTGTTCCTCGGCGGCTGGCTCTCGCCGCTGCCCTTCCCGCCCTTCACCTGGGTGCCGGGGATCGTCTGGTTCGTGCTGAAGCTGTGCTTCATGTTCTTCCTGTTCGCCATGGCGAAGGCCATGGTGCCGCGCTATCGCTACGATCAGCTGATGCGGCTCGGCTGGAAGGTGTTCCTGCCGATCTCGCTGGTCGCTGTCGTGGTCGTGGCGGGTGTCCTGCACTTCACCGGAACGGCGCCGCGATGAACCGTCCGATCCCATCTCTGCCGCGAATTGAAGGGGCGAGGCCATGAAGCTCGACCAAGCCGCGCGCGCCATCTTCCTCACCGAGCTGGTGTCCGGCTTCTTCCTCGCCATGCGCTATTTCTTCAAGCCCAAGGCGACCATCAACTATCCGTTCGAGAAGAACCCGATCTCGCCGCGTTTCCGCGGCGAGCATGCGCTGCGCCGGTATCCCAACGGCGAAGAGCGCTGCATCGCCTGCAAATTGTGCGAGGCGATCTGCCCGGCCCAGGCGATCACGATCGAGGCCGGACCGCGGCGCAATGACGGGACGCGCCGCACCACGCGGTACGACATCGACATGGTGAAGTGCATCTATTGCGGCTTCTGTCAGGAAGCCTGCCCGGTGGATGCGATCGTCGAGGGGCCGAACTTCGAGTTCGCCACCGAGACGCGCGAGGAATTGTATTACGACAAGGATCGGCTGCTCGCGAACGGCGATCGCTGGGAGCGGGAAATCGCCCAGGCGATCGTGCTGGACGCGCCCTACCGGTAGGGCGGCGATCCGGCGGACCGGGGGCGATGGGTGGGGATGGCGGCCGTGTCCTGCGGCGGCCTCAGACGAATGGACGAGGGCATGGGTAGGGGCTATCGACGGGCCGAAGGCCACACGCGGCTTGTCGTGACAGCCGCGGAATCCTGCGCGGCACAGGGCGGCGTTCGCGCGCCGCACAAAAGGGGGCTCGGCGCATGAGTGTCGCGGCAGCATTCTTCTATCTCTTCGCGTGCGTCCTGGTGGCCTCGGCCTTCATGGTGATCGCCTCGCGCAACCCGATCCATTCGGTGCTCTTCCTCATCCTCTGCTTCGTCAATGCAGCGGGCCTGTTCATCCTGATCGGCGCGGAGTTCCTCGCTTTGATCCTGGTGGTGGTCTATGTCGGCGCGGTGGCGGTGCTGTTCCTGTTCGTGGTGATGATGCTCGACGTCGACTTCGTCGAACTGCGCCAGGGCTTCCTGCAATATTTGCCGATCGGGGCGCTGGTCGGGATGATCTTCCTCGCCGAGCTGGTTCTGGTGGCCGGCACCTGGGTCGCAGGTCCGACGGTCGCCAGTGTGCCGCAGATCGCGCAGGCGGGAACGGCGGCGCTGACCAACACGCAGATGCTCGGACGGGTACTCTACACCGAATATGTCTACTTCTTCGAGGCGGCGGGCATGGTGCTGCTGGTGGCGATGATCGGCGCGATCGTGCTGACCCTGCGCCACAAGCCCAATGTCAAGCGGCAGAACATTTCCGACCAGGTGGCGCGCACGGCCAAGACCGCGATCGACGTGGTCAAGGTCAAGCCCGGCCAGGGCATTTGAGGAGAGAAAGATGGAAATCAGCCTCTCCCACTATCTCATCGTCGCGGCGATCCTGTTCACGTTCGGGACGCTGGGCATCTTCCTCAACCGGAAGAACGTCATCGTCATCCTGATGTCGATCGAGCTGATCCTGCTCGCCGTGAACATCAATCTCGTCGCCTTCTCGGCCTTTCTCGGCAGCATCGTCGGACAGGTCTTCGCGCTGCTCGTCCTCACCGTGGCCGCCGCGGAGGCGGCGATCGGGCTCGCGATCCTCGTGGTGTTCTACCGCAACCGCGGATCGATCGCCGTCGAGGACATCAATGCCATGAAGGGTTGAGATCATGTATCACGCGATCGTCTTCCTCCCCCTCATCGGCTTCCTGATCGCCGGCCTGTTCGGCCGTTCGATCGGCGCCCGCGCGTCCGAGGTCGTCACCACCTCGCTGCTGTTCATCGCCTGCCTGCTCGCCTGGATCGCCTTCTTCAATGTCGGCTTCGGCGGCCATGACACCCGCGTCCAGGTCATGCACTGGATGTATGTCGGCGACCTGAAGATCGACTGGGCGTTCCGCATCGATACGTTGACGGCGGTCATGCTGATCGTGGTCACCACCGTCTCCTCGCTCGTGCACCTCTATTCGATGGGGTACATGCACGAGGATCCGAGCCGGCCGCGCTTCTTCGCCTATCTCTCGCTGTTCACCTTCGCCATGCTGATGCTGGTGACGGCGGACAATCTGCTCCAGATGTTCTTCGGCTGGGAAGGCGTCGGCCTCGCCAGCTATCTGCTGATCGGCTTCTGGTACGAAAAGCCCTCGGCCAATGCCGCCGCCATGAAGGCCTTCGTGGTCAACCGCATCGGCGATTTCGGCTTCATCCTCGGCATTTTCGGCGTGTTCGTGATGACCGGGGCGGTGAATTTCGAAACCGTCTTCGCCCAGGCGCCCGGCCTCGCCGGCAAGACCATCGCCTTCCTCGGGCATCATTGGGATGCGCCAACCGTCATCGCCGTGCTGCTGTTCATCGGCGCCATGGGCAAATCGGCGCAATTCCTGCTGCATACCTGGCTGCCGGACGCGATGGAGGGGCCGACGCCGGTCTCCGCGCTCATCCATGCCGCGACCATGGTGACCGCCGGCGTCTTCATGGTGGCGCGCATGTCGCCCATCTTCGAGCTGTCGCCGTCCGCGCTCGACCTCGTGATGATCGTCGGTGCGACGACGTCGATGTTCGCCGCGACCATCGCTCTGGTCCAGACCGACATTAAAAAGGTGATCGCTTATTCGACCTGCTCGCAGCTCGGCTACATGTTCGTGGCCATGGGGGCAGGGGCCTATTCGATCGGCATGTTCCACCTTCTGACCCATGCCTGCTTCAAGGCGCTGCTGTTCCTCTCCGCCGGCTCGGTGATCAATGCGATGCACCACGAGCAGGACATGCGGAACATGGGCGGGCTCTACAAGAAGATCCCCTTCACCTATGCGATGATGCTGGTCGGCACGCTGGCGATCACCGGCTTTCCGTTCCTGGCCGGCTATTATTCCAAGGACGCGATCATCGAATCCGCCTGGGGCAGCACCAACAGCTTCGCCCTCTATGGCTGGGTGATGACGGTCGGCGCCGCCGCGCTCACCTCCTTCTATTCCTGGCGGCTGGTCTTCCTCACCTTCCACGGCCAGCCCCACGACCATCATCATTACGAAGCGGCGCACGAATCGCCGCTCGTCATGACCATTCCGCTCGGCGTGCTCGGCTTCGGCTCGGTCGTCTCCGGCATGATCCTCTACCCCGAGTTCGTCGGGCACGATGTCGGGGAGTTCTTCCGCCAGTCGATCTTCATGGGCGCGGAGAACCATGTGCTGCATGCCATGCACGACATTCCGTTCTGGGCGAAATGGATGCCGACCCTGATGATGGCGCTCGGCCTCCTGGTCGCCTATTGGTTCTACGTGGTCGACCGGACGCTGCCGGTGCGCCTCGCGCACAGCCAGGATGCGCTCTACAAATTCCTGCTGAACAAGTGGTATTTCGACGAGATCTACGACTTCCTGTTCGTCCGGCCGGCTCTGTTCATCGGCCGGGTGCTGTGGAAGCAGGGGGACGTCCGGATCATCGACGGGATGGGGCCGGACGGCGTCTCCGCGCGGGTGCTCGACGTGACCGGACGCGTGGTCCGGCTGCAGAGCGGCTATCTCTACCATTACGCCTTCGTGATGCTGATCGGTGTCGCGGCCCTCATCACCTGGTTCATGTTCGCCGGAGTGTGACGATGACCACCTGGCCGATCCTCTCCGTCATCACCTTCCTGCCGCTGGTCGGCGCGCTGTTCATCCTGGTGGTGCGCGGCGAGGAGGAAGTGTGTGCGCGCAACGCCCGCTGGGTGGCGCTCTGGACCACCCTCGTCACCTTCGTCGTCTCGCTTCTGCTGCTGCCGGCGTTCGATCCGGCCGCGCCGGGCTTCCAGTTCGTCGAGAAGCATCCCTGGCTCGGCGAGATCGCCGCCTATCATCTCGGCATTGACGGCATTTCGCTGCCTTTGGTGATCCTCACCACCTTCCTCATGCCCTTCTGCATCCTGGCCTCCTGGGAGAGCGTGCATAAGCGGGTGAAGGAATACATGATCGCCTTCCTGGTGCTCGAGACCCTGATGGTCGGCACCTTCTGCTCGCTCGATCTCGTCCTGTTCTATTTCTTCTTCGAGGGCGGCCTCATCCCGATGTTCCTGATCATCGGGATCTGGGGCGGCCCGCGGCGGATCTATGCGAGCTTCAAATTCTTCCTCTACACGCTCGCGGGCTCGGTGCTGATGATGCTCGCCATCATGGCGATGTATTGGCAGGCCGGGACGACGGACGTGCCGACCTTGATGGCGCACACCTTCCCCTCCGGCATGCAGACCTGGCTCTGGCTCGCTTTCTTCGCCTCCTTCGCGGTGAAGATGCCGATGTGGCCGGTCCACACCTGGCTGCCGGACGCGCACGTGGAAGCCCCGACGGCGGGTTCCGTGATCCTCGCGGGCGTGCTGCTGAAGATGGGCGGATACGGCTTCATCCGCTATTCGCTGCCGATGTTCCCCGAGGCGTCGCATCTGTTCGCGCCGCTGGTCTACACTTTGTCGGTGATCGCCATCATCTACACCTCGCTCGTCGCGCTGGTGCAGGAGGACATCAAGAAGCTCATCGCCTATTCCTCGATCGCCCATATGGGCTTCGTGACGATGGGCATCTTCGCCATGAACGAGCAGGGGCTCCAGGGCGCGATGTTCCTGATGATCTCCCACGGCTTCGTCTCGGGCGCGCTGTTCCTGTGCGTCGGCGTGATCTACGACCGGATGCACACCCGCGAGATTTCGGCCTATGGCGGGCTCGTGAACCGGATGCCGCTGTATGCGACCGCGCTCATGGTCTTCACCATGGCGAATGTCGGCCTGCCGGGCACGTCGGGCTTCGTCGGCGAATTCCTCACCATGATCGCGGTGTTCGAACGCAACACCTGGGTCGCCTTCTTTGCGGCCACTGGCGTCATCCTGTCGGCAGCCTACGCCCTCTGGCTGTACCGCCGGGTGGTGTTCGGCACGCTCGACAAGGACAGCCTCAAGGGCATCATGGATCTCAATCACCGGGAAATGGTGATCATGGCGCCTTTGGTGGTGATCACCATTCTGTTCGGCTTCTGGCCCGCGCCGATCCTCGACATGACGTCGAGCGCGGTCAATGCCGTCGTCGCCCGCACCGATTCCGTGGCCCAGGCGGTGAAGACCGCCAGCGTGCTCTTCAGCTTCTGATCGAGGTCGCCCGATGCCCTCCCTTCTGCCTCCGCTCGGCGCGGTCCTTCCCGAGGTCCTCCTCGCGCTCGCCGCCATCGTGCTCCTGCTCGTGGGTGCGATCCGGGGGGAGCGCTCGGCCAATCTGGTGACGGGGCTCGCCATCGCGGTGCTGATCGCGGCCGGGGTTCTCGTTCTCCTGAAGCCGGACCTCACGCTCACCGCCTTCGGCGGGGCCCTGGTGATCGACCCCTTCGCCCGCTTTATGAAAGCGCTGGCGCTGCTGGGTGCCGCGGTGTCGCTGATCATGTCGGTGGACTGGTTCAACCGCGAGCAGCAGACCAAGTTCGAATTCCCGGTGCTCGTCATCATCGCCACCCTCGGCATGATGATGCTGGTGTCCGCGGGCGACCTGATCGCCCTCTATCTCGGCCTCGAACTGATGAGCCTGTCGCTCTATGTCGTGGCCGCGATGAACCGGGATTCGATCCGCTCGACCGAGGCCGGGCTGAAATATTTCGTCCTCGGCGCCCTGTCCTCCGGCATGCTGCTCTACGGCTCCTCGCTGCTCTACGGCTTTACGGGCACGGTGAATTTCGAAGGTATCGCCAAGGTCGCGACCGAACCCACGCTCGGCCTCGTGTTCGGCATCGTCTTCGTCATGGCGGGCCTGTGCTTCAAGGTGTCGGCCGTGCCGTTCCACATGTGGACGCCGGACGTCTATGAGGGCGCGCCGACGCCCGTGACGGCGTTTTTCGCCACGGCGCCGAAGGTTGCGGCGATGGCGGTGTTTCTGCGGGTCGCGATCGAGGCGCTGCCGAACGTCACCCATCAATGGCAGCAGATCGTCGCGTTTGTCTCCATCGCCTCGATGGTGCTCGGCGCCTTCGCCGCGATCGGCCAGCGCAACATCAAGCGCCTGCTGGCCTATTCCTCGATCGGTCATATGGGCTTCGCGCTGGTCGGCCTGGCCGCCGCAACGCCGCAGGGGGTGCGGGGCGTGATGGTCTATATGGCGATCTATGTCGCCATGACCCTGGGCAGCTTCGCCTGCGTCCTCGCGATGCGCCGCAACGGGCGCGCGGTCGAGACGGTGGACGAACTCGCCGGCCTGGCGCGGACGCGGCCGATGATGGCACTCGCGCTGGCGGGGCTGATGTTCTCGCTCGCGGGCATTCCCCCGCTTGCCGGCTTCCTCGCAAAATACTACGTGTTCCTTGCGGCGATCCAGGCGGGCCTCTACGGGCTCGCGGTGATCGGCGTTCTCGCTTCGGTGGTCGGAGCTTTCTATTATTTGCGCATCGTGAAGATCATGTATTTCGATGAACCGGCGGACGCGTTCGATCCCATGCCCGGCGAGCTCAAGGCCGTCCTCGGCGTGTCGGGCCTGTTCACCGTCTTCTATTTCCTCTGGCCTGCGCCGCTGATCGATGCGGCGGGCGCCGCGGCGCGTTCGCTCTTCTGAACGATGGCGCTCCAGCGGTTTCAAAGCTCCACGGTCCCCATCGTCCGCTTCACGGAGATTGGCTCCACCAATGCCGAGGGTCTGGCGCGCCTCGCGCGGGGCGAGGCATTGCCGGTCTGGATCGTCGCCGACATCCAGTCGGCGGGACGCGGGCGGCGCGGGCGACCCTGGACCAGCGAAGTCGGAAACCTTTTCGCCACTCTGGTTCTGCCCAATCCGGCGCCGGCGGCCAATCTCGCCCAGCTCTGTTTCGTCGCCGGCCTGGCGCTGCGCGACGCGGTGCTCGGAGCAGCGCCCGAACTGGCGGCGGACGCGCTCAAGCTGAAATGGCCCAATGACCTGATCCTCGACGGTGGCAAGCTCGCCGGCATTCTTGTCGAAGGCGGCGCGGATCCGGGAGGGCGGCCCTGCGCCGTCGTCGGGTTCGGCGTGAATTGCCTGCACCATCCGGAAGACCTTCCCTATCTCGCCACCAGTCTGGCCGCCGCCGGGTCGCCCGCCGCGCCGGACCGCGTGCTCGAGGCGCTTGACATCGCCATGGCGGTGCGCCTGAACCAATGGCACGGCGGCAACGGCTTCCCGTCGATCCGCACCGAGTGGATGCGCCATGCCCTCGCCATCGGCGATACGGTGATGGTCAAGGTGGGCGAACGGGAAGTCACGGGACGCTTCGAGAGCATCGATACGCGCGGGGCGATGATGCTCCGACGCCGCGACGGTATCGCGGAAATCATTACCGCGGGCGACGTCCTCGTCCCCAAGGGAGAGTAGCTCCGCACATGTCTGAACAGAATGAACTGGTCTTCGCGCCCCTCGGCGGGGTCGGCGAGATCGGGATGAATCTCGGCCTCTACGGCTTCGGTCCCAAGCGGGGCCGGCGCTGGCTGATGGTCGATCTCGGCATGAGCTTCGCGGGGGATGAGGCGCCCGGCGTCGATCTCATCCTTCCGGACATCCGATTCCTCGAGGCCGAGCGCGCCAATATCGAAGGGCTGATCCTCACCCATGGCCATGAAGACCATGTGGGGGCGGTGCTCGATCTGTGGCCGCGGCTCAAATGCCCGGTCTATACGACCCGCTTCACCGCCGGTCTGCTGGAAGCCAAGCGCTGGGCCGAGCCCGGCGCGCCCAACGTCCCGATCACCGTCGTTCGTCCGGGTACGCCGATCCAGATCGGACCGTTCAACGTCGAATTCGTGCGGGTCGCGCATTCGATTCCCGACAGCAATGCGATCGCGATCCGCACCCCGGCGGGGCTGGTTCTGCATACCGGCGACTGGAAGCTCGATCCGACGCCGGTCGTCGGCAATGTGACCGACATCGCCCGCCTCACCGCGCTCGGCGACGAGGGCGTGCGGGCGATGATCTGCGATTCGACCAATGCCATCCGGGACGGCATTTCGCCCTCGGAGGCCGAGGTTGCGGTGACGCTGAAGCAGGTCGTCGCCGCCGCCAAGCACCGGGTGTGCTTCACCACTTTCTCCTCCAACGTCGCGCGCATCCGCTCGATCGCCGAAGCGGCGATGGCCAATGACCGCGAAGTGGTGGTGGTCGGTCGGGCGATGGACCGGGTGATCGGCGTCGCCCGCGAACACGGCATGCTCGACGGCATTCCGCCGTTCCGCGGCAGCGAGGCCTATGGCTATCTCCCGCGCGACAAGGTCGTCGCGCTGCTCACCGGCTCGCAGGGCGAGCCCCGGGCGGCGCTGCGGCGCATTTCGGAGGATGATCATCCGGAAATCGCCTTGTCTTCGGGCGATCTCGTGGTGTTTTCCTCGCGCACCATCCCCGGCAATGAGCGGGTGGTGAACGGGGTGATCAACGGCCTCGTGAAGCGCGGCGTCAAGGTGATGACCGACCGCGATGGACTGGTCCATGTCTCCGGCCATCCGCGCCGCGGCGAGCTGGAGCAGATGTATGGCTGGGTGCGCCCGCAGGTCTGCGTGCCGGTGCATGGCGAGCCGATGCATCTCGCCGAGAATGCGGCGCTCGCCAAACGGCTCGGCGTTCCGGAGGTCGTGATCTGCTCCGACGGCCATGTCGTGCGCCTCGCGCCCGGTCCGGCGGAGCGGGTGGATACGATTCCCTTCGGCCGCCTCTACAAGGACGGACGCCTTCTGATCTCCGATCAGGCGCGCACCATTCCCGAGCGGCGCAAGCTCGGCTTCGTCGGCGTGGTGTCGGTCGCCCTCGCCCTTGATTCGAAGGGGAGCCTGGTGGGCGATCCCAGCGTCGAGGCCAGCGGGCTGCCGGAGCGGGGCGAGGGGGGCGTCGACGTGCTCGACCACATCCTCGACACCGTCGTCACCACGCTGGACGGCCTGCCGCGCGCCCGGCGCCGGGATCCCGACGCGCTCGCCGAGACCCTGGAGCGCGCGGTGCGCGGCGCGGTGAATGGGCTCTGGGGCAAAAAGCCCGTTTGCCACGTCCACATCGTCGAGGTCTGATAAGGTAGGTTCTCCGGCGAGGAGGGGACGATGATCGGACGGCTCAACCATGTGGCCATTGCGGTGCGCGACATCGAAGCCGCCACCGCGCTCTATCGCGACACGCTCGGTGCCGACGTGTCCGAACAGGTGGCCCAGCATGCCCATGGCGTGACGACGGTCTTCATCACTTTGCCCAATACCAAGATCGAGCTGCTGGAGCCGTTGGGGGAGGGATCTCCGATCGCGAAATTCCTCGATCGCAATCCGGACGGCGGGATCCACCATATCTGTTACGAAGTGGCGGATATCCGTGCCGCGCGCGACCAGCTGAAGGCCAAAGGCGCGCGGGTGCTGGGCGACGGCGAGCCGAAGATCGGCGCGCACGGCAAGCCGGTGCTGTTTCTTCACCCTAAGGACTTCACCGGCACGCTGGTGGAGCTGGAGGAGGCCTGAGGTCGTCGTGCAGGTCGGAACCTATCTCGCCATCTATTTCATCGTCTGGTGGACGGTGCTGTTCGCCGTGCTCCCCTGGGGCGTGCGCTCGCAGGCGGAGGCCGGCACCACGGAGCCGGGCACCGATCCCGGGGCACCGACCCGCCCGCTGCTGCTCCGTAAGGTCATCGCCACCAGCCTCGTCGCCGCCTGCGTGACCGCCGGGATCTTCTGGCTCGGCACCAGCGGCGTCGTGCGTCTCGAAGACTTTCCGATGCCGTTCAGGACCGACGCGCGATAGCTGCCGCAATGGATCCCGGCGCGGCCGGATCCGTCGCCACATCGGCAAAGAAAAAGGGCGAGGCTTCGGCCCCGCCCTGATCTCAATCGGCACATTTTCGGGCCGGCATGCTGCCGAGCCTGGCCCCGTGCGGCCGCTTCCGTTATCGCCCGCCTAAGAGGCGGTCGTCGGGCGGCGTTTGGTTGACCTTCCTCCCGAGACCTGGACCCTCTCCCAAGATGCCTGCGAGGGCATGATGGCGGACCCCTTTCTTTTGACGCGCCGAAAGTAGAACAAGACTTACCTGTTTGTCATCCTTGCGCCGCAATAGATCATGTGCTGCGCCGCAACACATTGCGGGACGGCGGGCTTGTGTTTTGCCGGCCGTTCAGCTTTCACTGGCGGCGCCCCGAACGAAGATCCGAGTCCCCACCATGCGCCTGTCCCGTTATTTTCTGCCCATCCTTCGCGAAGTGCCGAAGGAGGCGGAGATCGTATCGCACCGCCTCATGCTGCGGGCCGGAATGGTGCGGCAGGAGAGTGCCGGCATCTATGCCTGGCTGCCGCTCGGGCTGCGCGTGTTGAACAAGGTGTGCGCGATCGTCCGGGAAGAACAGAATCGCGCCGGCGCCATCGAACTTCTGATGCCGACCATCCAATCGGCGGATTTGTGGCGGGAAAGCGGGCGCTACGACGATTACGGCAAGGAAATGCTGCGCATCCGCGACCGGCACGAGCGCGAAATGCTGTTCGGTCCGACCAATGAAGAGATGATCACCGAGATCGTCCGGGGCTATGTGAAGTCCTATAAGAGCCTGCCGCTCAACCTTTACCATATCCAGTGGAAGTTCCGGGACGAGGTGCGCCCGCGCTTCGGCGTCTACCGCTCGCGCGAATTTTTGATGAAGGATGCCTATTCCTTCGACCTCGATGCCGAGGGCGCCCGCCATTCCTACAACAAGATGTTCGTCGCCTATTTGCGGACCTTCTCCCGGATGGGGCTGAAAGCGATTCCCATGGTGGCGGACACCGGCCCGATCGGCGGCAACCTGTCCCACGAATTCATCATCCTCGCCTCCACGGGGGAGAGCGAGGTGTTCTGCCACGCCGATTATCTCGATAAGGCGGTGCCCGGCGCCGGAACGGATTTCGAGGACCGGGCCGGTCTCCAGGGGCTGGTGGACCAGTGGACCGAGCTTTACGCCGCCACATCCGAAAAGCACGATTCCGATGCGTTCGGCGCAATCCCCGAGCCGCGCCGCCTCGCCGCGCGGGGCATCGAGGTCGGCCATATCTTTTATTTCGGCACCAAATATTCCGCGCCCTTCGGCGCCAAGGTGCAGGGCCCGGACGGCGCCGAGCATATGATCCATATGGGATCGTACGGGATCGGTCCGTCGCGGCTGGTCGCGGCGCTGATCGAGGCCTCCCACGACGAGGCCGGCATCGTCTGGCCCGAGGCGGTGGCGCCGTTCCGTGTCGGCATTCTCAATCTGAAGACCGGGGATTCGGCCACCGATGCGGCCTGCGAAGACCTCTATGCCCGCCTCGTGGCGGCCGGGATCGACGTGCTTTACGACGACACGGACGAGCGTGCCGGCGCGAAATTCGCGAGCGCGGACCTGATCGGCCTGCCCTGGCAGATCCTGGTCGGGCCGAAGAGCCTCGCCGCGGGCAAGGTGGAACTGAAGCGTCGGGTGGATGGAACGCGCGAACTCGTTTCCCCCGACGACGTCCTGGAAAGGCTGACCGCGTGACGGGAGCGCAGCGCATGGCGGACACGCGGATCGAGCGGCCGGAGCCCACGGGCACGCGGCCTTTCTCGCCGTTCGAGTGGATGCTGTCGCTGCGCTATCTGCGCGCCCGCCGCAAAGAAGGCTTCATCTCGGTCATTGCCGGCTTCTCTTTCCTCGGCATCGTGCTCGGCGTCGCGACGCTGATCATCGTCATGGCGGTGATGAACGGCTTCCGCCAGGAATTGCTGGGCAAGATCCTCGGTCTGAACGGCCACCTTCTGGTCCAGCCGATGGAGAGCCCGCTGACCGACTATGTCGCGGTCGCCCAGCGCATCGCAGCCCTGAAGGGGGTGCGGCAGGCCGTGCCGCTGGTGGAAGGTCAGGCGCTCGCTTCGTCGGCCTACAACGCCTCCGGCGTCCTGGTGCGCGGGATGTCGGAAAAGGATCTGCGCAGCCTTCCCTCGATCGCGCAGAACATCCGCGGCGGATCGCTGGAGAATTTCGACGCCGGGCAGGGGCTCGCCATCGGCCGGCGGCTCGCCGACCAATTGTCGCTGCGCGCCGGGGACAATATCACGCTGGTGGCGCCACGCGGGGCGGTGACGCCGATGGGCACCTCGCCGCGCATCAAAGTTTACAAGGTCGCGGCCGTCTTCGAGATCGGCATGTCGGAATATGACGGCGCCTTCGTCTTCATGCCGCTGCCGGAGGCGCAGGCCTATTTCAACCGGCAGAACGACGTCAACGCGATAGAAGTCTATATAGACAATCCCGACGACGTCGCGGAACTGCGCCCGGCCATCATCGCGGCGGCCGAACGGCCGGTCTATGTGGTCGACTGGCGCCAGCGCAACGCCACGTTCTTCAATGCGCTTCAGGTCGAGCGCAACGTGATGTTCCTGATCCTGACCCTGATCGTCCTCGTCGCGGCGCTCAACATCGTCTCGGGGCTGATCATGCTGGTGAAGGACAAGGGGCACGACATCGCCGTATTGCGCACCATGGGGGCGACGCAAGGGGCGGTGATGCGCATCTTCCTGATCACCGGCGCGAGCATCGGTGTCGTCGGCACGCTGGTCGGGCTCCTGCTCGGGGTGGTGGTCTGCCTCAATATCGAGGAGATCCGGCGCTTCATCTCCTGGCTGACCAGCACCGAGCTGTTTTCGCCCGAGCTTTATTACCTCTCGAAGCTGCCGGCCCAGATGAATGTCGGGGAGACCAGCTCGGTGGTGATGATGGCGCTCGTGCTCTCGCTGCTCGCCACCCTCTATCCCTCCTGGCGGGCGGCACGGCTCGATCCCGTGGAAGCCTTGAGATACGAGTGATGCACGCAGGGCTTCCCCCGCATACCGAGACCATTCCGGCGGCCATGGCCCTGGTCGGCGTCACGCGCCGCTACCGGCAGGGCGAGGGCGTGATCGAGATCCTTAAGGGCGCCGAACTGGTGCTGGAGCCCGGCCAGTCGGTCGCGCTCGTCGCCCCCTCGGGCGCGGGAAAATCGACCCTTCTGCACCTCGCCGGTCTCCTGGAGCATCCGGACGAGGGCGAGGTCTATATCGACGGCCACCCGACCGCACGGCTCTCGGACGCCGAGCGCACGCGGATCCGCCGGCTGCATGTCGGCTTCGTGTACCAGTTCCATCACCTGCTGGCGGAATTCTCGGCGGTCGAGAACGTCGCCCTGCCGCAGATGATCCGCGGCCTCTCCCGCAAGGCGGCCGAGGCACGGGCGCGGGAGCTTCTGACCTATCTCGGCCTCGGCCACCGCCTCACGCACCGGCCCTCCGAACTGTCCGGCGGCGAGCAGCAGCGCGTCGCCATCGCCCGCGCGCTCGCCAATGCCCCGCGCCTGCTTCTGGCCGACGAGCCGACCGGCAATCTCGATCCGCGCACGTCCGACCACGTGTTCGGAGCGCTCGCGGAGCTCGTGCATGCGACAGGCGTCGCGGCGATGATCGCCACCCACAATCTGGACCTCGCCTCGCGGATGGACCGGCGCGTGACGCTGCGCGACGGACGGGTGGTCGAGCTGGCATAACGCCGCGCGGCAGGCAAAGCATCGGCTCCTCGGGTTTCGGCCCGTGCGGGGGCGCGAGCCGCGCGGGAGGCAAGCGGGCGGGCGGCCTGGCGTCGGCTGGCAAGCCGAGACAGAGCCGAACAGCGAAGAAGGCCGGGGGGCCAAAGGGAGAGAATCGCATGGCATTGTTTTCGCGCATCGTCACAGGGGGCCGATGGCCCGTCCTGAGTCTGCTGCTGGCCGGCACGATCGGCCTCGCGCCGCCGGCGGCCGCCTGTACCAGCTTCACCATCAAAGCCAAGAATGGCGGCGTCGTCTATGGCCGGACCATGGAGTTCGGCTTCAAGCTGGACTCCCAGGCGATCGTCATTCCCCGGCAATTCGCCCTCGCGTCCAGCGGGCCGGACGGCAAGCCGGGCGCCCTGACCTGGAAGGCGAAATACGCCGCCGTCGGGCTCAATGCCTTCGGCGAACCGTTTCTGGTCGACGGCGTCAACGAGCGTGGCCTCGCCGGCGGGATCCTGTATTTTCCCGATTATGCGGGCTATGCCGACGCCGCTCGAGCAGATCCTGCCAAGTCTTTGGCGCCGTGGGATTTCCTGACTTGGGCCTTGACCAATTTCGCGACCGTCGCCGAAGTGAAGGCGAATCTCGCGGGCATGTCGATCGTCGGCATCAAGCAGCCGACGATGGGGATCACGCCACCGTTCCATTACACGATCCACGATGCTACCGGGGCCTCGCTGGTGATCGAACCCGTCGACGGAATTCTGAAGGTCTATGACAATCCCTACGGTGTCATGACCAATGCGCCGACCTTCGACTGGCACATGACCAACCTCAGAAACTACGTGAAGCTGTCGGCGACCAATGCGCCGCCGCTGAAGATCGACGGCCAGACGATCGCGTCCTTCGGGCAGGGCTCGGGCCTTCTGGGGATCCCCGGCGATCCGACGCCGCCCTCGCGCTTTCTCCGCGTGCTCGGCTATGCCGTGTCGGTGGAGCAGCAGCCGGCGGGACTCGAAAGCGTCCGTCTGGCGGAGCATATCGCCAACAATTTCGACATCCCGACGGGCTGGATCCGGGCGGATGGCGGCCCCTCCGAGCCGCTGGAATATACCCAGTGGACCGGCATCTCCGACCTCGCCAGCAAGAAGTATTACGTGAAGACCTATGACGATCAGGTTTTGCGGGAGATCGACCTCATGGCCTTCGACCTGAACGCGAAGACCATCGCCACGGCCCCGTTGAAGCCGGCTCTGAGCGCGCCGCCGCTCGCTTTCCCCAAGCCGTAGAGCCGGATCCGATCAACCTGTGCCGGAACCGCGCCGCGGTTCCGGCACCTGCTTTCATTGCCGGGGCCAGGACAGTCCATGCTCGTCGACAGCCATTGCCATCTGGATTTTCCGGAGTTCGCTCCCGAACTCGACGCCGTGGTGGCGCGCGCCCGCGACGCCGGCGTGTCGCATCTCGTAACCATCTCGACCCGGGTGCGGCGGTTTGACGAGATCCGGGCGATCGCCGAGCGCTTCGAGACCGTGTTCTGCACCGTCGGCACCCACCCGCACCAGGCGGCCGAGGAACCGGACGTGACGGCAGAAGAGCTCGTCGCCCTCTCGGCGCATCCCAAAGTGGTGGCGATCGGCGAAGTGGGGCTCGACTATCATTATGACAACAGCCCCCGTGCAGCGCAGGCACACGGCTTCCGCACCCATATCGCGGCGGCGCGTGAGACCGGCCTGCCGCTCGTGATCCACGCCCGCGCGGCGGACGACGACGTCGCCGCCATCCTGGAAGAGGAGAGCGCAAAGGGCGCGTTTCCCTTCGTGCTCCACTGCTTCACCGGCGGGGCGGACCTCGCTCGGCGGGCGGTGGCGCTCGGCGGCTATGTGTCGTTTTCGGGGGTTTTGACGTTCAAGACCGGCGACGCGCTGCGGGCGATCGCGGCCGATCTGCCGGAAGAGCGGCTTCTCGTCGAAACCGATGCCCCTTTTCTCGCGCCGGTGCCGCATCGCGGCAAGTGCAACGAACCCGCCTTCGTGCGCGAGACCGCCAAGGTCCTGGCCGCGGCGCGGGGCGTGAGCCTCGACCATATCGCCGCACGCACAAGCGCGAACTTCTTCACCCTGTTCGCCAAGGCCCGCTGACGCGGCTAAGGCGGAACGTCCGAAGGGCAGGGACCTTCAACGGACTGGTCCGGGACGCGCCGGGTGTCCATCCGGGAGAGGCCACCGCACGGACCGGAGCCCGTGCGGCAAAGGACTCAGCCAGCCTTCACACGCACCGGGCGCAGAAGGAAGGCAGGGAGGTGGGACATGTCGGCGGGTTCGGCGGCGCCGCGGTCATGCTCGCGGCGCGGCGGACGGGATGCGGTGCGCGCCGCCGGCTGGGCGGCAGGCTCCCGCGCAACGTCCCGACCGGACTCGCGCCCGGATTCGCGTCCAGGCTCGCGCGGCGGACGGGGTGCGCGCGGGGCGCGGGCCTCGGCCGGTTCCGCTGTCTTTTCCGGCGTCCGCTCGCGCTCGGGACGCTCGCGCCGGTCCCGTTCGGGGCGCTCGGGCCGTTCGCTGCGCTCGGGACGGTTCCGCTCGCTGCGTTCGCGCTCTTTGCCGCGGCCGGAGGCGCGATGCTTGTCGGTGCGGCCGTCGCGCTTTTCTTCGCGGCGGCGGCGCGGCGGCGCCTCGCCCAGGGGCTCGCCGCTCCAGGGAATCGCATTGCCGATCAGCTTCTCGATCGCCGCGAGGGATTTGGCGTCCTCGTGCGTGACGATGGAGATCGCCGCGCCCGCCCGGCCCGCGCGGCCGGTGCGGCCGATGCGGTGGACATAATCCTCGGCATGGTGCGGGACGTCGTAATTGAAGACGTGGCTCACCGCCGGGATGTCCAGGCCGCGGGCTGCGACGTCCGAGGCGACCAGGATCGCGGCTTCACCGGACCGGAATTGATCGAGTGCCTGGGTGCGGGAATGCTGATCCATGTCGCCATGCAGGCAGACGGCGTTGAAGCCGTGCTTCTGCAGCGAACGATGCAGCACCGAGACCTCGCGCTTGCGGTTGCAGAACACGATCGCATTCTGCAGGCCCTCGACGGTCCGCATCAATTCGCGCAGCACGTCGCGCTTCTCGTAATCCTCGCTGCCCGATCCGACCAGGATCTGTGTCACCGTCGCCGCGGTGGAGGCGGGCTTGGACACCTCGACGCGGACCGGGTTGGACAGGAATTGCGAGACGAGGCGCTGGATCTCCGGCGGCATGGTGGCCGAGAAGAACAGCGTCTGGCGGGTGAAGGGCACCAGCTTGCAGACCCGCTCGATGTCCGGAATGAAGCCCATGTCCAGCATGCGGTCGGCCTCGTCGATCACGAGGACCTCGATTCCGGACAGGAGCAGCCGGCCGCGCTCGACATGGTCGAGAAGACGACCCGGGGTCGCGATCAGGACGTCGACGCCGCGCAGCAGCTTGGAATCCTGATCGCCGAACGAGACGCCGCCGATCAGCAGCGCAACGTTCAGTTTGTGGTTCTTGCCGTAGCGGACGAAATTCTCTTCGACCTGGGCGGCGAGTTCGCGCGTCGGTTCGAGAATGAGGGTCCGGGGCATGCGCGCCCGCGCGCGCCCCTGCTCCAGCAGAGTGAGCATGGGAAGGGTGAAGGCGGCAGTCTTGCCGGTGCCGGTCTGCGCGAGGCCGAGCACGTCGCGCCGGGCCAGCACATGGGGGATGGCTTGGGCCTGGATCGGCGTGGGCTGCGTGTAGCCGGTCGCCGCGACGGCCGAAAGGACCTTTTCGCTCAGGCCGAGTTCAGTGAATGACATTGCGTCGCTTAGTGCGGCAGCGCCCCGCTGATCACGCGCTCCATGCCGTACGGAGCTGCACGAGTGGTCGTCGTTCGGCGCGCTTGGATTCGAAAACTCGGACGACGCCTTGCAAAATAAGGATTTTGTGCGCTGTGTCAATGATGGCGTCCGAAAGGGTGCAAAGCGTCAAGAGATCGGGTGGTCGCAGGTCGTTCACGGGCGGGGTTGACAGACGGCTCGGCAAGGCGAATGTAAGGTCGCCTTCCTTTCGCGTGTCCAATGCCCTTCACCTTCATTCTCGGCTTCGCCGGTTTCGCCAGCGCATTCTCGCTGCGCGCCGTCGAGCCCACTCTCACCCTGATCGCGGGGGATCTGCAGATCTCCCTGCAGGAGGCGGCTCTGCTGTCCTCCGCCTTCGCCGTGCCCTATGCGCTGTCGCAATTGGTCTTCGGCATGGTGGGGGACGCCTTCGGCAAGGTGCGCGTCATGCGCCTGACCTTGACCATGATGAGCATCGGCCTCGTCGCCTGCGCCATCGCGCCGACGCATGGGACTTTGATGGCGGCGCGAATCTTCACCGGCGCCTGGTCCGGCGGCATCATTCCGGTGTCCTTCGCGCTGGTGGGGGATCGCTTCTCTTATGCCGATCGGCCGGCGGCGCTCGGGCGGATCTTGATGCTGGTGGTGTTCGGCCAGCTCGCCGGCGCGGCGATATCGGGCATCATCGCGACCGGCTTTGGCTGGCGCGCGGTGTTCTGGCTCTCGACCGCGCTGGGATTGCTGGCCGCCGTCGGGCTGTTCGGCTTCGTCACCGAGACAGCAGTCCGGCAGCGTTTCTCCCTTTCGGAGGCGATCGACCGCTATCGTTCGGTCCTGCGAAATCCGATCTCGACGCGGCTCTTTACGATTGTCGCGATCGAGGGCGCCTTCATCTTCGGCTGCTTCCCGTTCGTTGCCGCCCATATGATCGAGCAGAACTTCGGAGACGCCGTGGAAGCGGGGATCGCCCTCGGCGCGTTCGGCGTCGGCGGCATCCTCTATACAGCGCTGGTGACGCAGGTGATGCGCTGGCTCGGCCTTCCCGGCATGTCGATGGGGGGCGCGATCGTCGCCGGCCTGAGTTTTCTGCTGATCGCAGAGGTGCCCTCACTGCCTGTGGTCATTGTGCTGTTCGCGCTGTCGGGCTTCGGCTTCTACATGATCCACAACACCATCCAGATCATGTCGACGGAGTTGGTGCCCTCGGCCCGCGGGTCCGGCGTGTCGCTCTATGCGACGAGCTTCTGGTGCGGCCAGGCGGCCGGCGCGGCACTCGCGGCCCAGGCGGTGCCGCTGATCGGCACCGGCGGCATGTTCATCGGCGCGGGGATCGGCCTCTTCGCCTTGGGCTGGCCGGCTTATGTGGTGGCGCGCAGCTCGCTGCAGCAGCACCAGCCCTGAGCCCGCTCGGGTCAACCGAGACTTCGATACTTCGGTTCAAGACATTAAAAATTAAAGGAAAAACGCCACTCTTCATTAAATGGCTCATTGGCTGCGCGTGGCGCGGGCGGCGAACCGGACCGCCTCCTCGCCGGCACGGAACAGCGCCTTGGCCTTGTTCACGCATTCCTGGTGCTCGCTCGCCGGCACCGAATCATAGACCAGCCCGGCCCCGGCCTGGACATGCATGCGCCCGTCCTTGACCACGGCGGTCCGCAGCACGATGCAGGTGTCCATCTCGCCATTGGCGCCGAAATAGCCGATCGCCCCGGCATAGATGCCGCGTTTGTCCTTCTCCAGTTCGTCGATGATTTCCATCGCGCGGACCTTCGGTGCCCCGGAGACGGTGCCTGCGGGAAACCCGGCGGCGAGCGCGTCGAGCGCATCGAACCGCGGATCGAGCCGGCCCTCGACGTTCGATACGATGTGCATCACCTGGCTGTAGCGCTCGATGAAATAGCTGTCGGTGACCGCGACGCTGCCGATCTGCGACACCCGGCCGGCATCGTTGCGCCCGAGATCGAGCAGCATCAAATGCTCGGCGCGCTCCTTCGGGTCGGCGAGAAGCTCGGCCGCCAGAGCCTCGTCCTCCCCGGGATTGGCACCGCGCCGCCGGGTCCCGGCGATCGGGCGGATCGTCACCCTGCCGCCGCGCACGCGGACCAGGATTTCCGGGCTCGAACACACCACCGAGAAGCCGGGAAAGTTGAGATAGACCAGAAACGGTGCGGGATTGATGCGGCGCAGCGCCCGGTAGAGGGCGAAGGGCGGCAGCGCGAACGGGCTCTCGAAACGCTGCGAGAGCACCACCTGGAACACGTCGCCGGCGCGGATATAATCCTTCGCCCGGTCGACCATGGCGCAGAATTCGGCTTCGGTGGTGTTCGAGAGCGCCTCGACATGGCCGTGGAACGGCTCGGGGGCGGGATGGGCCATCGGCCGGTCGAGTGCCGCCACGATGCCGTCGAGCCGGTCGAGCGCCGCCTCCAGCGCGGCTTTGGCCGAGACGCCGGGTCGCGGGCGAACCGGGGTGATGGCGGTCAATTCGTCCTTCACGGCATCGAACACGACCATGATGGTCGGCCGGATCAGCAGCGCGTCGGGAACGCCGATCGGATCGGGCTTGGCCGGGCCGAGCCGCTCCATCTGCCGCACCATGTCATAGCCGAGATAGCCGAAGACGCCCGCCGCCATCGGCGGGGCCCCTTCGGGCAGAGCGATGGCGGAGTCCGCGAGCAGAGCGCGCAGCGCGTCCAGCGGGGCCTCGGGGCAGGGGGTGAAGGCGTCGGGATCGGTCGCGGCCGAGCGATTGATTTCGGCGCGGCCGTCCTGCGTGCGCCAGATCAGGTCCGGCTCCAGCCCGATCATCGAATAGCGGCCGCGCGTCTCCCCGCCCTCGACCGATTCGAGCAGGAAGCTGTTGGGCCGCTCGCCGGCGATCTTGAGGAAAGCGGAGACCGGCGTTTCCAGGTCGGCGATCAATGTCGTCGACACGACCTGCGCCTCGCCGCGCAGATAAAGCTGCGCGAACGCGTCGAAATCGGTGGGGGCGTTCATGGTCTATTGCTCGCCGCCGATTGCGGTCTGGAACGACCGCTCATTGATTTCGACCCCGAGTTCGGTGCGCAGCCCGGCGACATATTGCAGAAGCAGGTCGGTCTCCATCTGCCGGGCGATCTGCTGGTCCAGCTCCTGATCGCTCGGTCCTGCGGGCGGCAGCGTCACTTTGGTCACCTGGAACACCAGCCGCTCGGTCGGCGTCGCACCCGGCGCCGAGCCGACCCCTCCCACCTTGACCTCGAAGATCTGGTTCAGGGCGTCGCCGGAGAAATCGGCGCTGGCGCGGCCGCGCTGCAGGCCGTCGGCGGTCTTCACGTCGAGCTTCGCCGCCGCCGCGAGGTCTGCGAGCGACTTGCCCGCCTGCGCCGCCTCGAGGAGAGACTTCGCCGCCGCGTCCACCACTTTAACGGTCTCGTCTTCGCTCCAGCGCGCCTTCACGAGGTCTTTCACCTCGTCGAAGGGGCGCTCGCGTGACGGCGTGACTTCCAGAACGTCGAACCAGACATAGCCGCCATTCTGCGGCAGTTGGATCACATCGGCCTCGATGCCGGGCTGGGTCGCGAACGCGCCGGACACCACATCCTGGCGGCCGGGAATATCGGTCAGCTCCGCGCCGGTGGGATCGCGGCCGGACCGGTCCACGGCCTCGAGCGTGTCGATGGCGAGGCCGAGCTTCTGCGCGACTTCGGCGAGGGTCGAGCCGGCCGCCCGCTCGTCCTCGATGGCGTCGTGCTTGTCGAGGAGGTCGCGCCGCGCCCGCTCCAGCGCGATTTCCTGCCGCAACTGGTCCCGCACTTGGTCGAACGGCTGCTGCTGGCCGGGCTGTATAGCCGCAACATGGACCAGAGCGGATCCGAAGGCGCCGGGGATCGGGCCACTCGTTCCGCCGTCGGGCAATGTAAAGGCGGCTTCGGCGATCTTCGTGTCGATCAGATCGGCCCGCGTTACCAGACCGAGATCGACGTCCTTCGGCCCCAGCCCGCGGGCGGCGGCGATGTCGAGGAAGCTGGCGCCGGCCTTGATCTTGTCGTCGGCGGCCTGGGCGGCGGCGGCGTCCGGGAACACGATCTGCTGGATCTGGCGGCGCTCGGGGGTGCCGAATCGGGCGGGATTGGACTCGTAGGCGGCCTTCAGATCCGCCTCGGACACCTCGATCCATTGCGCAAGATTGGCGGGCGTGAGCGCGAGGAGGGCGACTTTGCGGAATTCGGGGGCGCGGAACGTCACTTTGCGGGCGTCGTAGAACGCCTTGAGCTGGTCCTCGGTCGGCTCGGGCAGAGCCGGGGCGGCGGCGGGGGTGACGACGACATAAGCGATATCGCGCTGCTCGGTCTGATAGCGGTGCAGCGCGTCGCTCAAGACGCGCGGTACGACCATTCCGCCGCCGAAGGATTCGACGATCTCCTGGCGCAACGTCCGCTGCTTCTCCATCGCGATGAAGCGCAGCTCGGTGAGGCCGTTGCTGCGCAGCAATTGCTCGAAATAGGCCGGCTCGAACTCGCTCGCCCCGGGGCGGCGGAAATCGGGATTGGCGCGGATCTCACGGGCGATCTCGTCGTCGGACAGGGCGAGGCCGCGGCGCTTGGCGTCGTCGTCGAGGGCGGCTTCCGCGATCATCTGGCTGAGGATCTGACGGTCGAGACCGAACGCCCGCGCCTGATCCGGCGTGATCGGGCGGCCGGTGCTGCGGCTGATCCTCTGGATCTGGTCGAGATATTGCTGGCGGAAGGCCGCGACCGGTATTTCCGTGTCGCCCACCTTGGCAACCGCGCTGGTCCCGTATCCGCGGAAGACGTCGGAGATCCCCCAGATGACGAAACTGAGGGTGAGGACCAGGAGGAAGGCCTTGGCGACGAGCCCGGAGGCGCCTTTGCGGAGTGTTTGCAGTACCATCTTGCTTCAATTCGGAGGAGCGCGGCGGGCCGGCGCAGGAGGCGCGCATCATAGGGAGGGGGGCGTTCGCTCGCAACGGAGCCGGAGCAGGAGTTTGCAGCCCGTCCGAGGCTCTGCTAACGCGAGGGAAATCAATGCGGAACACGGAGATCACCATGCCAGCCGCTTCCCGCCCGCTCGTCGCCGGAAACTGGAAGATGAACGGAATGCGGCACGCGGGCGCCGAACTCCTCGCCATGGTGGAGGGATATGATTCCGCGCTCGCCGCGCGGGTCGACCTGCTGGTGTGTCCGCCTGCGACGCTGCTCGCGCAATTCGCCGCCACCGCCGCCGAAACCGGAATCGCCATCGGCGCGCAGGATTGTCATTCCGCGACGGCCGGTGCGTTTACCGGCGACCTCTCCGCCGAAATGCTGGCCGATGCCGGCGCCAGCCATGTGATCGTCGGCCACAGCGAGCGCCGGACCCTGCATCAGGAAAGCGACGCGCTGGTCAAAGCCAAGGTCGAGGCGGCATGGCGGGCCGGGCTCGTGGCGATCGTCTGCGTCGGCGAAAGCGAAGCCGAGCGCCGGTCCGGCGCCGCCCTTGAGGTCGTCGCGGCCCAGATTCGCGGTTCGGTGCCGCAGGGCGCGCGGGGCGATCGCCTGATTGTCGCCTATGAGCCGATCTGGGCGATCGGCACGGGCCTCGTCCCGACGGTCGCCGATGTCGAGGACATGCACGGGACGATCCGGCGGGTGCTCGGCGAGGTGAGTGGCGAGGCGGCCGCGATGCGCCTGCTCTATGGCGGCTCGGTCAAGCCGGAGAATTGCGATGCGCTTCTGTCGGCGCGCGACGTCGACGGGGCGCTGGTCGGCGGCGCGAGCCTGAAGGCGGCGGATTTTCTGGCCATCGCGAACATTTACCGGCAGCACGCCCTCAGCGCATGAGGACGGGCTGCCCGGCCGATCCGGACACGTGCCGGATCCCAATCGTCACATCGTGAAGTTGGTCGCCTGGATGATCTGCTTCAGCACGCTCAATTCCTCACCCGAGGTCGGCGTGGTCTGCGACACGAAGTCGAAGATCTTGCCGTCCTGCAGCCCATAATTGGCGACGCGGGTGACGCGGCGGTCCTTGCCGAAATAAATCGCGACCACCTTCTGGTCGACGATTTCGGGCTTCAGGAACGCGACCTTCTTTTCGGTCTGCGAGATATAATAGAAGACGTCGCCCTGAACGGTCGCGACGGTGGAGGGCGTGCCGAGGACCAGCAGAACCTGCTCCTGGCTGGAGCCGACCGGAACCTGGTCGAGGGATCCTTCATTCAGCACGTAGCCGCGCTGATAGGTCCGCACGACGCCGCTCAGCGAGGTTCCGGTGCCGCCGACGATGTTCGAACACCCGGCCGCCAGCCCCGCAAGAAGCAAGGCCCCCACCAGCTTGCATCGCGATCCGTGCATGGATTGAAGCCCAAATGACGCCACGCCAGTTCCCTTATCTTCCCGCCGTCACGACGGCGGAGATCTGCCACCCTTGCCACGCCACGCTCGGCAGGCTACGCCCGGTTTTGCCTCCGGCGCCGGCCCGATTTCGGCCCGGCCGATAACCTGCCATGCGCCAGATGATCTTCAACCTGTTTCGTCGCCCGCGCCAGAACGCCACCATCGAGCGCCTGTATGGCGCGATCGTGGCGCAATCACGTCGGCCGGACTTCTACACCGCCTTGAGCGTGCCCGATACTATCGAGGGGCGGTTCGAGTTGCTATTGCTCCACACTTTCCTGATATGCCATCGGCTCAAGGCCGAGGATGAGGCGGGAAAGGCCATGTCGCAGGATGTGTTCGACGCCTTTCTCGACGACATGGATCGGACCCTGCGCGAGATGGGCGTGGGCGACCTCTCGGTGCCGAAACGCATGAAGAAGATCGGCCAGGCCTTTTACGGCCGCACCGCCGCCTATGATGCTGCGCTCGCGGAGGGGCAGGCGGCCGTTGCGGCGGCCTTGGCCCGCAATGTCTTCGAAGTCCCGCCCGGCGACCCCCGGGCCGACCGGCTGGCATCGTATGTCGGTGCGGCCGTGCGCCGCCTGGCGCAGATGCCGGTCGCATCGCTCGCCGGCGAGTCCGCGCCGTTTCCCGCACCCGACCAACCGGAGGCGCCTTATGTCTGAGGCCCCTTATTCCTTTATCGTCCGGATCGCCGATCTGCCCCAGACCGGCACCGTCTTCCGCCTGGAACCCGACGCCGCCACGCGAGACCGGCTCGCCCGTCACATCGACGTCCTGGCGATCCATCGGCTCGAAGCGGAACTGAGCGTGCGTCCGGTCGGCGAGGGGGCCCGCGTCACGGGCGGGATCTCGGCGGACCTGCAGCAGATGTCCGTGGTCTCGCTCGAGCCGTTCGACACCACGATCGGCGAGGATGTGGACGTCCGGTTCGAACCCCAGGCGGATCCGGAGCCCACGCCGGACGAATCCGCCGAAGACCTCGAACGCGATCCGCCCGATCCGCTCGTCGACGGACAGGTCGACCTCGGCGATCTGGTGACGGAGTTTTTGTCGCTCGGCGTCGACCCCTATCCACGCCGGCCCGGCGAGGTGTTCGAGGCGCCGGCCCAAGACGACGACGCGCCGTCGCCCTTTGCGGCACTCGCGCACCTGAAGGATAAACTGTGATGCGCCGTGCCCGCAGTTGCGGCCCGCTTGCGAGCCGCTATTGTCCCCGCGCGCGGCTTCGGGCGCGTTCGACCGAAGCAACCGGAACCTGTCCTGAATGAGCGTCCCCGTCCGCATATCGATCGATGCCATGGGCGGAGACCATGGGCCGGAGGTGGTGCTCGCCGGCGTCGCGATTTCGCAGGCGCGCCATCCGGACGCGCGGTTCGTGCTGTTCGGCGACGAGCCGCGCCTGACCAAGATTCTCGCCGCCAGGCCCGCGCTCGCCGCGGTCTCGCGCGTCGTCCACACGGAAGTCGTGGTCGGCATGGACGACAAGCCGAGCCAGGCGCTGCGCAACGGCCGCTACAAATCGACCATGTGGCGCTGCATCGATGCGGTGAAGACCCACGAGGCGGACGCCGCGGTGTCCGCCGGAAACACCGGCGCGCTGATGGCGATGGCCAAGTTCAATCTGCGCACCATGCCGGGCATCGGCCGGCCGGCGATCGCCGCGATCTGGCCGACTTTGCGGGGCGAGAGCATCGTGCTCGACATGGGCGCCTCGATCGGCGCGACGGCGCAGAGCCTGGTCGAGATGGCGATCATGGGCGCCGCCATGGCCCGCACCATTTTCGACATCCCCCAGCCCAGCGTCGGCCTGCTCAATGTCGGGGTCGAGGAGATAAAGGGCGTCGAGGAGGTCAAGGAAGCCGGCCGCATCCTGCGGGAGGACGAGCATCCGGACCTGCGCTATCACGGCTTCGTCGAGGGCAACGACATCGGCGCCGGCACGGTCGACGTGGTGGTGGTCGAGGGCTTCTCCGGCAATATCGCGCTGAAGACGGCCGAGGGCACCGCCAAGCAGATCGCCACCTATCTGCGGGCCGCGATGGGACGCACCTGGCGCGCCCGGATCGGCTATCTGCTCGCCCGCGACGCGTTCAAGATGTTGCGGGAAAAAATGGATCCCCGCCGCTCGAACGGCGGCGTCTTCCTCGGCCTCAATGGCGTCGTGATCAAAAGTCACGGTGGCGCGGATGCCGAGGGCTTCGCGGCCGCGGTCGATCTCGGCTACGACATGGTGCGTCACCAATTGCTGACGCGGATCGAAACCAGCCTGCTCAGCCGCCTCCCCCGAGGGGATGCGGCGGGGGCTCCCGAGGCTGCGGAAGCGGAAGGCCGATCGTGAGCGTTATAAAGTCCGTCGTCGCCGGCATCGGGTCGTATCTGCCGGAACGGGTTGTGACAAATGCCGAATTGGCCGAACGGGTGGCGACGTCGGACGATTGGATCGTCCAGCGCACCGGGATCCGCCAGCGCCATATCGCCGCGGACGGTGAGTTCACCTCCGATCTCGGGCGGAAGGCGGCGGAGCGGGCGCTGGCCGATGCCGGCCTCGGTGCCGCAGACATCGATCTCGTCATTCTCGCCACATCCACGCCGGATCAGACCTTCCCCGCGACGGCCGCAACGATCCAGGCACAACTCGGAATTGAGCGCGGCGCTGCGTTTGACCTTCAAGCCGTGTGCTCAGGCTTCGTGTTCGCCCTCGCCACAGCCGACGCCCATCTGCGTACCGGGATGTTCCGTCGGGCGCTGGTGATCGGCGCCGAGACCTTCTCGCGCATCCTGGACTGGGAAGACCGGGGCACCTGCGTCCTGTTCGGGGACGGGGCGGGGGCGGTCGTTCTCGATGGGGTATCACAGGCGGACGCGCAAGGGCGCGGCATTCTCACCACCCATTTGCGCACGGATGGACGCCATCGGGGCAAATTGTTCGTCGATGGCGGCCCGTCCTCCACCGGCACGGTCGGGCACCTGCGCATGGAGGGCAGGGAGGTCTTTCGCCACGCGGTGGGAATGATCACCGACGTGATCGAGGACGCGTTCGCCGCGACCGGGGAGAGTGCCGAGACGATCGACTGGTTCGTGCCCCATCAGGCCAATCGGCGCATCATCGATGCCAGCGCGCAAAAGTTGCATATTGCGCCTGCGAAAGTGGTGACAACGGTGGATCTCCACGGTAATACCTCTGCGGCCTCCATCCCTCTGGCTTTGGACGCAGCCTGCCGCGACGGACGGGTGCGGACGGGCAATCTCGTCCTGCTGGAGGCCATGGGAGGCGGGTTCACCTGGGGTTCAGCCCTGGTGCGATGGTAATAAATCGCTAAGGACATTGACCGGTCTCTCCGTGAGTGGATACGTTCAACCCGTTGATGTCTTTCTCTGGTGGGGCCGGGCGACACATGGCTGGAAAGACTGTCACGCGTGCGGATTTGTGCGAAGCCGTTTACCAGCAGGTGGGGCTGTCACGGACCGAATCCGCCGCTCTCGTCGAATTGGTTCTGACCGAGATCGCGGACTGCCTTGCGCGGGGCGAAACGGTCAAGCTATCCTCGTTCGGCTCCTTCGTCGTGCGGGAGAAGGGGCAGCGGATCGGGCGCAATCCCAAGACGGGTGAAGAAGTCCCGATCGAACCGCGCCGCGTGATGGTGTTCAAGCCCTCGAGCATCTTGAAGAATCGCATCAACGGGGGCAAATCTGACGGAGCGGATTGCGATTGACGCGTCGGGTCCGAGGCTTGGGGCGGGATCTTCGCGTCGGCTTCGCACGTCGGCGGATTCTCTGCGCAAGCTGGATCGAGGATGCCCGAGGCGCCGATCGTTCGGATCCGCGCCTGACGTGCTCCGGACCGCGCCGATGGGGATATGAGGCACGTGGCAGAAGCGAGGTCCTCGGACAAGTCGCCCGACGCGTTCCGAACCATCAGCGAGGTGGCGGAACATCTCGCCCTGCCTCAGCACGTGCTGCGGTTCTGGGAAACCCGATTTGCCGAGATCAAGCCCGTCAAGCGGGCCGGGGGACGGCGGTTCTATCGGCCGGACGATGTCGACCTGCTCCGGGCCATTCGCCATCTGCTCTACAGTGAAGGCTACACGATCAAGGGCGTGCAGCGGATCCTGAAGGATCAGGGCGCGCGCCAGATCCAGGCCATGGGCGCGGATCTGCTCGGCGGAACGCTTCCGCCGCCGCCGCCGGAGGCACCGGCGGTGCGCAAAGGGGCCGAAAGCGGGCCGGGGCGCGGCGGGCTGCTCGGTCTGCTGCCGCGCCGACGCGTTGCCCCCGACGCCCATCCGTCCGAAGCCGATGCTCGCGGCGGGACGGAACCGCGCGTGGACCAGTCCTTCGAGCGCGACGCGTATCTCCCCGGCTTCGAAGCCCCGCCTGCGGAGACGAATCGGGCCGAGCCCTCATTTTTAGAGCCGGAAACGCGCGACTCCCCCGTGCGTCCCGCCGCTCACGCCGCGCACCATCCTGCCGCGCCGAAGGCCGACCCGACCCGCACCGACCGGAAGGCGCCCCGGCGTGCCGCGCCTCCCCCGGAGGACAGCGATGCCGGGTTCGCGGACGATTTCGACGACTTCGCCGCCGCGATGGAGGAGCGCCAGCAAGAGACGCCGGCTTTGTTCGACGCGCCGGCGCCGCGTCCGCTCGTCCAAGCCAAGCCGCCGGCCCCTCCGCGGCGGCCGACACGCGGACCGGCTTCGCGCATCCCGGACCCGCCGCCCGCGCCTGAACTCGAGGATCCGCTCCTGCCGTTTTTCGACGATGCCGTGCTGCCACTTCCGGGCGATTCCATATCGGAGCCGCTCGATGCGCGGATCCGCCGGCTGAAGGAACATGCGCCGCCGGACGCGGTGGCGCCGGCCGGCCGGCCGGTCGAGGGCGAGGGGCCGCGTGTGGGGCCGCTGCGCGCGCCGGTCGACGCGCCTGAGGAGACCGCCGGCCGGTTCGCCGACTTCCCGCCGGACGACGAGCCCCCACCGCCATCGCGTCCGGATGGGCCGCCCGAACAGTATCTGCCGCCTCATCTACGCTCGGCGCACTACGCCGCTGCCCATGCCCCGCGGCCCGTTTTGTCGCGGGACGACGTCAATCGCCTCCAGGCGGCGCTCTACGAATTGGGGGAATGCCGCCGGCTGATCGTGTCCGCCCTCGCGCCGCCGCAGGGCTGATCCGTCACGCGCGCCCGACCGGACAGGCGCGCTCCAGCCGCTGGGAGCCCGGCTGCCGATCGGACGGGGATCCATCCGATCGCCTCAGGTGCGGGACTGCCGAGGGGCGTCCGGCTCAGTTCGCCGGAGCGTCCGTGCCCTCTGCGGGTTCCGCGGGTGCGGCGCTCGGTGGCGGCACCAGCGTCCATCCACCCGTGGCATCGGCCGGCGTGTCAGAGGGGGTCTGCGCGGCCGGCGGTTCGGCCGGGGCATCGGCGGCCGCGACCCGGATCGCCGCGGGCTTGGCGGGAGGCTTCGGGATCGGCAGGGCGATCGTCTCGGCCTCGTCGTCCACCACGGCAACCCGGACCTTCGTCACGCCGTGCCGGGTGAAGCCGAGTTCGCCAGCGGCGGCGCGCGATACGTCGATGATGCGGCCGCGGATGAAGGGGCCGCGATCATTGATGCGGACGATGACGCTGCGGCCGTTGCGCAGATTGGTCACTTTCACCTTGGTGTCGAACGGCAAGGATCGATGCGCCGCGGTCATCGCATTGGCGTTGAACCGCTCGCCGCTCGCGGTCCCCTTGCCCTGCCAATAATAGGAGGCGACGCCGGTTTGGCCGCCATCGGCGCGCGCAGGTTGAACAAAAGCCCCGAGCGAGAGGGCGAATGATGCGAGCACAATCCCCTTTGTGACTGCCATGCCCGAACCTCCGTCTTGTTGATGGAGATCGCCCAATGGCTAGACAATGCGGCGAGAATGTCACCGCGTCCGGGCAGCAGCGTGATCGGGCTAAAGCAGGGTGTGCCTTTGCCAGCAAAAATGCCGATAAATTTGACTATGCGACAAATTAACCACACAGAACGGAAGCTGTGCCGTATGGGAAACGCGACTATGACACTTCGTTACGGTGATATACGTCGATACTAATAAATTTTACTTCACGTCTCCAGAACTTCTCCGCCGCGCTCAAGAACTGGGTAAGCCGTGCCGGAGACCAGATGGGCATTGATTCGCTTCAGATCGCGGACAACCTCGAGATGCAGCGTGCTGGTTTCCGCCTCGGCATTCGCGCCTTCCCGCAGGCGGACCATATGCGCCTCGGTCGCGCGGGTTTCGATGGTGCGGAAGATCGCCTTTTCCGCTGCGAGCAGGCGGGCGGCGCGGGGATCGTCGGAGATGAAGAGCGCGGCGGCGGTCCGCAGATTGGTCTCCACGCGGTCGAAAACGCCGCCCAGCGCGCTGCCGGCCTCCGCCGCGGGCGCGTCCCGCTTCAGCGATTTCGCGGCCAGAGAGAGCATGCTGTTGTCGATGACGTCACCGGCCTGCTCCATATTGGTGGTGAAGGCGAGGATTTCGGAAATGCGCTGTTCGTCCCGGGCGCTGAGGGCGCTGCGGTCGATCGACAGGAGATAGGCCTTGATCGCCGCGTTCAGGCGCTCCACCGCCTCTTGAGTCTCGTGGGCCTTGCCGATCGCCTCGGCGGTCCGGCGCTCGAGGGCCGCGCGCACGTCGCGCAGCATCTCGTCGAGCAGATCGGCGAGGCGGAGCGCCTCGCGCGCGGCATTGCCGATCGCGACGACCGGCGTCTCGGTCGCCGCCGGATTGAGATAGAGCGGGCGGTACGGGTCCGCGGCGGCGGCCTTGTCGGGAAAAAAGCGCGTCAGAAGCCGCGCATACTGCCCGAGGACGGGCAGAAAAATCACCGCCAGAACCAGATTGAAGAGGGTGTGGAAGTCGGCGACCGCGCGCTTGAGGTCGATGTGGACGTCCAACATCAAGGCGGTGATCGGATCGATCAGGGCGAGGCCCACCACCGCCCCGATCACGCGGTTGAGGAGGTTGCCCATCGGCATGCGGCGCGAGGCGGGATCCTCGGTGCTGCTCGCCTCCAGAACGGGATTGAGCGCGCTGCCGAGATTGGCGCCGATGACGAGGGCGATCGCGGCCTCCGGCGGCACCGCGCCCTGCGCCGCGAGCGACATGGTCAGAAGCACGATGGCGACGCTCGAATGCACCACCCAGGTCATGAAGGCGGCCAGAAGCATGGCGATCACCGGCTGGGTGGAGATCGCCCCCATGAGCAGGCGGAGAGAGGGTGTATCTTCGAGCGGGGTGAAGATCTCGATCAGATTGTGCAGCGCCAGCAGCATCAGGCCGAGCCCGATCACCGCCGGCCCGAGATCCTTGGAGAGCGACGCCCCCTTGCGCCGGACCATCACAACGCCGATCAGGAACAGAGCCGGCGCCAGTGCGGCGGCATTGAACGACAGCAATTGCACGACCAACGTCGTCCCGACATTGGCGCCGAGCATCACCGCGAGCGCGGGCACGAGATCGACCATCCCGGCGGAGGTGAAGCCGGCCACCATCAGGCCCGTCGCGGTGCTGCTCTGGAGCAGCGCTGTGACGCCGATTCCGGCGAAAAAGGCGCGCACCCGGTCCTTCAGCGCGGCGCCGAGCACCCTGCGGAGCCGCGGCCCGAAGGCCTGCTGCACGGCGTTCTGCACCATATGGGTGCCCCAGAGCAGCATCGCGACCGCGCCGGCGAGATTGATGAACGTTAAAGAAAAGGTCACGGCACGCCCCCATCCGGGCGGGACCATGCCATGCCCGGATAGGGCGTCAAAGGCCGCATCGCTGGGGACGGGGCGGGGAAGGGCTTGTCCGGCGTGGCGTCATGGTCTAAGGCTCCGCCCCATGTCGGAACGCTTCCTCCGCCATGTGCCCGGATCGGGCACCGGCGGTGCGAAGCGAGCGATGGACGTGGAGCGGTGCTTGACGGGCAGTAGCGCAGCCCGGTTAGCGCACTAGTCTGGGGGACTAGGGGTCGTGGGTTCGAATCCCGCCTGCCCGACCAACAGCATATGATTTCAGGCCTGGCTTGAAATCTCCGCTCCGAACGAAGGGCCGGGATGGCGTGATCCATCCCGGCCCTTCGCGTTTCCGCCGCAAGCGTCCGCGTCGAAGAGAATCCTCGCCTCGACAGCTCCACGTCGGCCTGCGCTCCGGCTGAAATCCGGCTCGTGCATCCGCGCCGCGAACAGAAATGCGCCCGGCCGCGTTGACCCGACTGGCGGCTCCGTCCACCCCGCGTTCGCGCACGGCCGGCTTTGCGCATCCGGGGGGCCGCCCGAGGAGGTCGGATATGCAGCTCACCGGCTTGAGCCTTTGGGTCATTGTGCCGATCTTTCTGGCGGCGGCCGCCATCGTGTGGGGCGCGGGGACGCGTTTGACCGGCTATCTCGACGGGATCGCCACGCTTACCGGCATCGGCCACGCCTTTGCCGGCATGCTGCTGCTCGGCGGCATCACGTCCTTGCCGGAAGTGGCCTCGGTGGCGACGGCGTCCGTGGCTGGGAACGCGCCGCTCGCCACCAACAATCTGCTCGGCAGCGTCGCGATCAATGTCGTCCTCATCGCCTTTGCGGACGTCCTGATGGGGCGCGAGGCCCTGACCTCCGTGGTGCCGACCTCGACCACGATCTTGCAGGGCGCGCTGGGCATGATCGCGCTCGGAATCCTGGTGCTCGCCATCCTGACGGGCGACGTCGCGATCGGCTGGATCGGTCTCTGGCCGGTCGTGCTGGCCGCCTATTGCGTCTTCGCCTTCCGGCTCTCTTCGCTATATTCCAAGCGGCGGCCCTGGCAGGCGGTCAAGGCGGCGCCACTCTCTCCCGTCCGGGATGAGGATCTGTCGGGGAGTTCGCTCCAGTCGCTGATCGCGAAGACCTCTCTTGCCGGGGTCGCCATTCTGATCGCCGGCTTCTTCCTGGCTCTGTCCGGCGAGGCGATCGCGGAAAAGACCGGCCTCGGTTCCGGCTTGGTGGGGCTGGTTCTGGTCGGGTTTGCCACCTCCTTGCCGGAGGTCAGTTCGATCGCCGCGGCGGTGCGGCTCAAGCGCTATGAAATGGCGCTGGGCGATATTTTCGGCACCAATCTCCTGACGATCGGCCTTCTCGTCATGGCGGACGGGCTTTATACCGAGGGTCCGGTCCTGGTCCATGCCGGCAAGTTCGAGACGATCGCCGCTTTGATCGGCCTCTTGCTCACCGGCATTT
This sequence comes from Aquabacter spiritensis, assembly GCF_004346185.1. GTDB lineage: Bacteria > Pseudomonadota > Alphaproteobacteria > Rhizobiales > Xanthobacteraceae > Aquabacter > Aquabacter spiritensis. The sequence goes on from NZ_SMAI01000018.1 coordinate 56,748, forward strand.
TCCTGGTCGGTCTGATCGAACGCGGCAACCGCTCGGTGGCACGCCTCGGTTATGATTCCCTCGCGGCCCTCTGCGTGTTTTTCGCAGGCCTCGCGCTTCTGGCCCTCACGCCGGCCTCGTGACGGGACCGCGGTGCCTCATTTCAGACCATCCAGATAGGCTGCCAAGGCCCGCAATTGCTCCCCGGTGAAGACGCCGAACGAGGGCATCTTGCTGGCGGGCTTCAGGTGCTGAGTGGAGGCGATCCAGCCCGCGAGGGTGCCCCGATTGGTCGGGAACAGGCCCGCGCCGATGGTGCGCCGGCTGCCGACATGCGTGAGATCGGGGCCGAGCGTGCCGGCTGCCGACGTGCCGCGCACCGTATGGCAGGCGCCGCAGCCGGATTCCAGGAACAGGTCCCGTCCCTGGGCCCGGAGCGTGGTCACGGGCTGGCGCGCATCCTCGCGCTGGCCGCGCATCCATGCTTCGAACGCCTCCGGCGTGTGCGCGACGACGTCGAATGCCATCAGCGCATGGGCGGAGCCGCAGAATTCGGCGCATTGCCCGCGATAGATCCCGGGCCGCTCGGCCTCCAGCAGGAGCCGGTTCGTATGCCCGGGAATCATGTCCAGCTTGCCGGCGAGGCTCGGGATCCAGAAACTGTGAATCACGTCGGCGGACGTCAGGAGGAAACGGACCGGACGGCCGACCGGGACATGGATCTCGTTCGCCGTGACCAGCGGCGGCGTCTCGGCGGTGGCGGCGGGATAGTGGACACGCCACCAGAACTGCTCCCCCGTGACGTGGATTTCGAGCGGTTCGGTGCCGGGCGCGCGCACCAGGTCGCGCGTCAGGACCAGCCCATAGACCAGCAGCGCTGTCAGGACGACGAAGGGAAAGATGATCCCGCCGCCGATCACCATACGATGGTCCGAGAGAAAGGCCCGGCGCTCCTGCGGCGCGAACAGCGCGAACGCGACGCAGGCCATCACGATCAGAAAGATGATCGCGGCACCCGCGAACATGATCCAGGTCAGCGTCGCGATGCCGGCGGCCGCGGAGCCGGCCGGCGCGAGCGCCGATTGAACACCTGAGAACACCGCATCCAGTCCGGACATTCTGCTCCCTCAGGGCTGCCGCGGCGCCGGGGCGCCAAGCGGACCGCCGGGGCCATCGGCGCCGGGCAGGCGACCCGCCGTCCAGGGCGTCCCGCTTGTGCCCACGGCGTGCGCCGGACGGAAAGCCCCGGCATCGGGCGTGATCTCGCGCCCGCGCACATTGGCGAGGAACACCGACACCGCCTGGATCTGCTCGTCCGTCATCGCCTGCGCGATCAGCGCCATGACGTTTTGAGGGTCGCCGCCACGCACGCCCCGTTTCCATTGCTGGAGCTGGAAAGCGAGATAGGCGGCGGACTGCCCGGCGATGAAGGGATAGAAGGGCGCCTTGCCGACCCCATTCTCGCCGTGACAGCCGGCACAGGCCGGCACGCCCTGCTCCGGAAGTCCGCGGGCCGAGATCGCGCCGCCGATCTGCAGCAGGCCGACATCGGCCGGGGCCGGGGGCGCGGCGGGCGCGGCGTTCGCGGCGGCGTAATAGGTCGAGACGGCGATCAATTCGTCTTCGGCCAGGGCCCGGGCGACGGGCGCCATGACCGGATTCGGCCGGAGGCCGCCGGCATAATCCTGGAGCGTCTTGTAGAGATACCAAGCCGACTGGTCGGCCAACCGCGGAAAAGCACCGCTGCTGTCCCCCGCGCCGTCGGCGCCGTGGCAACGCGCGCAAGCGACCGCATCCTGATGACGCCCGCCGGTGATCGCAATCTGACGACCGTGCACCAAATCCGCGCGCCGGTCGGCCCGGTCGGCAGGTGTCTGCGCGGCAGGCGTCGTCGGCCCGGGGAGGGCGGTTTGGGATACGGCCGGACCGGCCATAATCAGGGCCGTGCCGAGCGCCAGCAGGGGCAGGATCGCCCGCTTCACGACGGCACCAGCGGGCGGGGGTTTCGCAAATACTGCTTGAGCATGGCGTCCAGCGCCCAATAGGTCAGGGCGCCGACGGTTCCGGTCGGGTTGTAGCCGGCATTTTGCGGAAACACACCGGCGCCCATGACCCAGAGATTGTGCATGTCCCAGGATTGCAAATACCGATTGACGACACTCGTCTTCGGATCGGTGCCCATGATGGTCCCGCCGGTATTGTGCGTCGTCTGGTAGGGAACTATGCTGTAATGGTCGTCGAGCCAGCCGACCGAGACCGACTTGCCGCCCATCGCCTGCGCGACGCGCCAAGCCTTCTCCGTCACGTGGCGCGACATCAGCCGGTCATTATAGGGGAAATCGAAGGTGACCATGCCCAGCGGCTGGCCGAAGGCGTCGGTATAGGAGGGGTCGAGGCCGATATAATTGTTCGGGTGGGGCACGGACGAGCCGTGAATCGTCAGCGAGACCGTGCTGTTATAATTCTCGGCCACCGCCTGCTTCCAGGCCCGTCCCCAGCGCGGCGTCCCGTCCGGGACCGGGTGGAAATTGATGGGACGTCCGCTGGTCTGATAGGCGGCGATATAGGCCCCGCCGACGAAGCCGAGCCCGGAATGGTCGAAGCTGCCATTGTTGACGTCGTCGATCGCGGTGCCGAGCGCGCCGGCCCCCATGAACGGATTGATGCGCTTGGAGCCGGCATAGAATACATTTATGCCGCTCATCGTCTGATAGGTATAATTGCGGCCGACGGTGCCGGAACGGGTCCGCGGATCATAGGGCTCGCCGATGCCGGACTGCAGCATCAGGACCGCATTGTGGTGTGCAAAGGCGCACAGCACGACCATGGCCGCCGGCTGGAACACCTCCCGGCCGCGCGCATCGACATAGGTGACGCCGGTGGCGACATTGGCCCCTCGATCCCACTCCACGCGCAGCACATAGGACCGCGTGCGCAGCTCGAAATTCTTGTTGGCGAGGGCGGCCGGCAGGATGGCGACCTGCGCGCTGGCCTTGGCGAAGTGCTCGCACCCGTAGGTTTCGCAGAAGCCACAATACATGCAGGGCTTCAGCTCCAATCCGTAGGGATTGGTGTAGTGCCGGGTCGAGTTCGAGGAGGGGACCGGAAAGGGGTGATGGCCGAGTTCGGCCGCCGCTGTGCCGAAGAGATGGCCGGAATAGGCCTGCTTCATCGGCGGATTGGGATAAGGTGCGCTGCGGGCGCCCTCGAACGGGTTGCCGCCCGATTGGACCTCGCCCCGTAGATTGCCGGCCGTCCCTCCGGTGCCGCAGATCCTCTCAAAATAGTCGTAGAAGGGTTCGAGGTCCTCATAGCTGAGGCCCCAGTCCTGGATCGTCACGTCCTCGGCGAGAAAGTCGCGTCCGTAGCGGTCGTTCACCCACGAGCGCAGCGCGAACCATTCGGGCTGAAACCGCCAGGTCTGGCCGTTCCAATGAACCATCGCGCCGCCCACCCCCTCGCCGGGGAGGAACGAGCCGAGCTGGCGCATCGGCAGGGCCCGCTGGCCGGGAAAATTCCGGAAGCTCAGCGTCTGCACCCGTGGGTCCTGCATCAGCCCGTGCCGAACCGAATATTTCAACTCGTCGTGCATGGTCGGCGACTGGAAGTCGGGGATCGTCTGGCGCATCTGGCCGCGCTCGAGCGCAACCACGGTGTGGCCGGCCTCGGCCAGTTCCTTGCCGAGGATCGCGGCGGTCATGCCGCCGCCGACCAAGGCGACATCGACGGGGGGCATCCGGACAGCCATGGCGACCCTCACGGGTGGTCGGTGAGGTGGGCGTGGCGCGCGTCCTCGTTCGCCATGCTGATCGGTTCGCGGCGGTACGCGTAATCATAGGCATCGACGAGTTCGAGATATTGCGCATAGGCACCGGGAAAGCCCACCATGCGCCACCCGACCATGTCGCGATTGCCGCCATAAGCGGGGTCGGCAAAGAAGCCTTCGATCGTATTGGCGAGCAGAGTCTCGAAAAAGACCGGCGCCGGCAAAGAGGGCAGAACGATGCGTGCGGTCTCCAGGCCGGAGAGCACATCATCCCTCTCGGCCTCGCCCAAGTCCCAGAATTCGCGGCCGGCATTCGCCGCCCGGACATGGGCGCGGATTTCCTCGATGCCGATCTGGTAGAGCTGCGCCGGCGTGAAGCGCAATTGGTAGCCCTGCTCGGGCGGCGCGTCGGCAAGCCATGGCCCGTCGAGATACATGCGGTCTCCGGCGCCGAAACCGCTCGCGAGCTGCCGATCGATATAAGTCAGCACCCCGGCTGCCGCGGCGCCGGCAAAGGTCGCATCCGGCGGGATCAGGCGGTCCACCGCCGCGGTCACGAAAGCCGCTTCCGGGTCGTTGAAGAAGAACAACATGCCCGTGCCGGAGGGCGCGGCGGCCGCTGCGTTCGAGGCGGGGGAAGCGGGGGCTGGAGCCGCGGGTTGGGCGGCGGCCTGCGATCCGCGGCAGATCGGAAAGCCGCTCTCGTCACAGGTGCCGATGGCGACGGCCGCGCCGACTCCCGCGACGCTCGCGGCGCCGGTCTTCAGAAGATGTCGGCGGGAAACGGGTCGGGTCATGGGCGATCTCCCTTCGCTGACGCGCGCAGGACGGTCTGAAGACAGGGCTGGTGGGCCGCGGACCCCTGATAGGCGTCGCACAATGCGGCCTGCGGAAGCGGCGGCACCCGCGTCTGGCCGGGGGGCACGGTCGGCGGGCTCTTGGGCCCGCTATAGCCGGTGGTGGTCCCGTTGTTCGTGCCGGCGCCGACATGCGTCAGCCGCGCGACGCCGTCGCCGCCGGCTTGCGATCCGGATGCGCCGCGCGACTGCGTCACCTCGTCGGACACGTTCGCCTGTGCCCAGGCCGGAGCCGCCGCGAGCACGCACATCCACGCGCCGAGCGCGAAGCGGGCAAGCCGAAGGGAAAGATGCGTCATCGGCTGGGGCTCCCGTATCCGCCGGGTGGGGCCGATGCCGGAACCGGCGGCAACGTGCGGATGTCCCGCGTCGCCGTGCCCGGCGCGGCCGGAGCGAGGGCGGCGTAATAGGCAGCAACCCCCTCAATGTCGAATTCGGTCATCCGTCGGGCGATGCTTTCCATCACCGCCAAAAAATCGCCCTTGCGCGCGCCGGTCTTCCAGGCGCGGAGCTGGGCCTCGATATAGGCCGCATGCTGTCCCGCCAGCGCGGGATAGAAGGGAGGAAGACCGCGCCCTGCCGGGCCGTGGCAATTGACACAGCCTTGGATGCCGCGCGCTGCCGAACCCACCGCCGCCAGGTGCGCGCCATGTTGGAGCCGTTCGGGATCCAGCGTCGGGCGCAAGGCCGCGCGCACCGGGATCTGCACCGCGAAATAGATCGACACGTCCCGCATCTGCTGGTCGTCGAGGGCGCGGGCGATGGGCGACATGACCACGTTTTCGCGCGCGCCCGACGCGTAATCCCTCAAGGCTCGATAGAGATATTCAGGGCTTTGCCCGAACAGGCTGGGAAATACGGCGGCAGCGTCTCCCGCACCCTGCAAGCCATGGCAGGTGAAGCAGGCTCCGCCGGGTGCGCCGATCCCAACCGCGCCGACGACGACCGCACGGCCGCGCGACACCTCCTCGGCGCGCACTGCCCCTGGCTGCCAGACGGCCGCGCCCCCGGACTGTGCGCGACCCGGGCCGCCGCCGAGCACAACAAGCGTCGCACAGACCAGAGCGCGGCACATCATGCCAGAGGCGGGAGTCAGGTTTCGCGACATCCTGGCTCTCCCTGTGAACCCGCACGGGTTGGGTGAGTTTGGCTCGGGACGCACCGCGCCATCGCCCAGGTAACGCCGCACCTTGGAAAAATGTTTCTTGCCGGGTCCTAAAAGTGCCGTCTGACGGAGCGTTCTCCTGAGGCCGGATCTCCTGGTCCCCTTCTCGGAAGGCACCGGCGCTCACCGGTTCGGCCGGGGGTCGAGGGAACATCCGGACCGGCCCGGGCATTGCACTTCGAGCAGTGCGCGACCTTGAAAGCCGACGCCGTGTCCGACGCCATCTCAAGCCACGTCCTCCGCATCATAGCGATCGGCCTCGGTGCTCTGCTGTCGGCAGGATGCGATCGCGTCGTGCCGGCTGGACGGCAGGTGGCGGACGGCGACCCTGCGCGTGGCCATGTCCTCGTTCGGTCTTATGGATGTCAGACGTGCCATGCGATTCCCGGCGTCGCGGGCGTCAAAGGCGTCGTCGGACCGCCGCTCGACCGGTTCGCTCGGCGGGCCATGATTGCCGGCCTGGTGCCGAACGAGCCCGCGGTCCTGCTGCGCTGGCTGGAAAATCCGCCGCAGATCTCCCCCCGCACCGCGATGCCGGACATGGGCGTGTCACGCGCGGATGCACGGGACATCGCCGCCTATCTCTACAGTCTGGAATAGGAGGGGCACGACGCCGCATCGCACGACGGTGCATCTCGCGGACCGAAGGCGCCGGCGCCCCCCGGGGCGGCAGGAGGGCCGTGGCCCTCCTGCGCTGGAATCCCGTCAGCCGGCGTGTTCGCGCCAGAAGGTGTCGACGCGCTGGCGGTCCTGAGTGGACTGGTTCGGATCGGAGAAGCGGTCCGGATCCACCGTCGGCGCCTGATCGATGACGTCTTCTGACACGTTCAGAACGAAGGTGTTCAGGCCGGACGTGGCCCGCACCGACGACCACGGAACCGCCACCATATCCTCGCCGAGGCCGAGAATGCCCCCGCTGGCGACGATCAGATAGCGGATGTCGCCATTGCCGGGATCGAGAACGATATCCTCGACCGTGCCGAGCTGCTCGTCTTTCGGATTGCGGACTTCCGTCGCGGTCACGTTGGCGAGATTGATGAGACCGGTCTGCACTTCGCTCACCGGCCGGGCGCCGACCAGACGCTGCTGACGCCAGTTCGAGACCTCGTTGGCGTTCACGCCGGCCTGCTTCAGCTCGTTGGAATAGCCGTTATAGACTTGGCGGAGTTCGTCCAGAACGGTTGCGCAGGCCTGTTCATCGCCCCGATGCGCGAGGACGTTCACGGCCGCCCGCAGGGTGCGGATCTGATAGGGCGCCGAGCGGATGCCCCAGCCGTCTCCCGCCCACATCTGGTTGGTGTTGGGGGTGGCCGTCTGCGCGGTGGTGCCGCCCCGAGTCGGCTGTGTCGTTGCGCGATCATCGGCCCCGCGATTGGCCTCGGCGCGGGGGTCGGTCGCGCGGGTTTCCGCAGCGCGGCGATCCCCTCCGCGATTATCTGCATTCCTGTTGGCATCGGTCCCGTAGCCGGGTGTTCCCCAGCCCGCGAGCCAATAGCCGTCCTGGTCGAGGCGGCGGTCGAACGCCTGGAGATTCTGGAGGCATTGCTGCGCCACCTGCTGGCGCTGGCCCTGCTCGCCCTGCGTTGCGCCGCGCATTCCCGGCTGACGGTTCTGCTGAGCCGGCATCTGCTGCTGTGCGGTGGCCGGGCGCTGCATCCCGGGTTGCGTGGTTTGCTGCTGAGCCATTGCGCCGTGGGAGCCGATCGCAAGACCGAGGGTGGCGACTGTCGCGCCGAGTACATGCTTCGTCTGCATTGGCATTTCCTTCCGCTGGGATCGCGAGGGGTGAAAACCCCGCCGCTCGCGGGGCCTTCCCTTTCGAAAGCCCCCCAGCGCCAGCAGGTTCGGGATCGGCGCTCGCCTTTTTGATCCTGCCGACGGCTCCGGCACGCGACGGGAATCGCGACCGCGGCAATGAAAAGACTCGGGGCCTCAAAGTTTTGAGATGCCGGGATCGGGAGCTTGACGATCCCGATATCTCGGCCATCGGATCACTTGTTTTTGATCTCTCGCCGGGCGGCTGTGGCCTCAGCCGAATGGGGAATGATTTTCGGCGTGAGCGGCTCATCCGATCCCGTGCAGCCCCGCCCACGCCGGCGCAGGCGGGGGAAGCACATCTGAGTGGTAATGCCTCCCTCAGGCGTCGACGAGACGAGCATCGTTGGGTTCGCGCCCGTCGGTCGGGGGCGTGCCGGTCTCCTCTGCCGCGAGACGGATCAGACCGGCCAGCATCTCGTCCATGGTGGTTGCCACGATGTCTGCGCCTGAACCGGTCTCCAACGTGGTCCGGAACGCCCGATCCTCCTGCGCACCCCAGGCGCAGAGAATGATGCGCGCCCCGGGAATGCGGCGTCGCAGGCGCCGGACGGAATAGCGCATCAGGGCGGCCGAGCGGGTTTCCAGCGTCGACAGCATCGCCACGGCAAAACCGGCACGGCCAAGGTCCGACAATGCGCCGCTGGAAAGCTGGTCCGGCCCTTCCAGGCGGGTGACCAGGCCGTGGCGTCCCACGAGATCGGCGGCGACCGCCGCCGCTGCCGCGTCGAGGCCGGAGCGAAGCGCAAGGCTGAGCACGGGTGTCGCGCCTTGCCAGCGCTCCGGCAAAGCTGAAGGATCGAAGCGCGGTCGGACGCGCGCCGGCCGGCCGGATTCGTCCAGCGCCGCCTCGGTTTCGACGTCGTGCGTATCGCCGTCCCGCGCCACGTCGTCGTAATCCGAGAGGTTGTCCAACAGTTCGCTGACGCTCGTCCGCAGCCGTTCGACCCGCTCGTCGTCGAGGCTGCCGCGCTCCGCATCACGCTCCGCGAGCCGCAGGCCGGGCAGGGCGACCTCGTCGAGATAGCCCAGCAGCGTGCCTTCCTTCAGAAACTCTTCCGCCTTGCTCGTCGCTTCGGTGGGGTCGCTCGCCAGCATGCGCTGGTAGAACAACTCGGAGGCGCTGAGGGCAGGGCGGTCGCCCAGCATCACGTCGAGATAATCGAGTTGGTCCACGTGCCGCCCCAGCACGACGAGGCACAAGGTGAGGGGGGTCGAAAGAACGAGGCCGATCGGCCCCCACAGCCAGGTCCAGAACGTGGCGCATACCACGACGGCGACCGGCGAGAGGCCGGTGCTTCGGCCATAGACCATCGGCTCGATGATGTGGCCGACCAGAGGCTCGACCACGGCGAACAGCACCACGGTCCAGACCACGATGCTCCAGCCGGGATCGACCGCCATGGCGAGGGTGATCGGCAGCAAGGCGGCGATGATGGCGCCGACATAGGGCACGAAGCGCAGCACTCCCGCCAGGAGCCCCCAGAGGGCCGGGCTCGGCACGCCGATCACCCACAGGCCGAAGCCGATCACGGTGCCGAACGCGGCGTTCAGCGCGACCTGCGTGAGAAAGAACCGGGACAGGCGCGCGGCAGCCTCGTCCAAGGCGGCGGTGGTCCTTTGGATATCCTGGGCGCCGGCAAGACGGATGAAGCGGTTCCTCAGGTCTTCGCGCTGGAGCAGGATAAAGATCACGAAAATGATGATGATGCCCGTTGTCGCAAGCGGATGGACCAGGGGCTCGATCACCGACTGGAGCATGCCGATCGTGCCCGGCGCGCGGTCGTGGATTTCGACCGGAAGCGGATCGGCGCTCGTGGCGGAGGGCATTGGGCCTCCGGGCGCCGGGATGTCGGGACGATCGATTTCCCGGCCGAGATCCTGGAACATCTGACCGAGGCGATCGAAGGTCCCGGATCCTTCGGCCGTGTCCTTCAGCGTGCGGATCTTCTCGCGCATCGTCTGCTGATAACGGGGCAGGTCGGTCGCCAGCTCGACGATCTGGCTCGCCACGACGCCCCCGAGGGTGACGATGCCGACAAAGGCGAAGGCGACGACCACGATCACGGACAGGGTGCGGGGCAGCCGCAGCCGGCGCAGCCCCAGGATCAGCGGCGCGAGCACGAAGCTGAGAAGCACGGCCAGGGCGATCGGCACGAGCACGTCGCGCGCGAAATAGAGCATCGCGACGATGGTCACGAAGCCGATGAGCCAGTTCACCTTATCGGTGCCGAAGGCGATCTTCGGCAACCCGTCGGGGATGACGAGCGGCTTGCTGCGCGACGCGCGGTCGCCGGACGCGCGGTCCGCTGCGGGAGGCTTCACGGCCGGAACGATCCAAAGCGCACCGCGCGGTGCGCCGGACGGGGCGAGGGGGGGCAGACATGAGCGGACGGCACGCGATCCTCCGGCGGCCAGACGGCCGAGCTTTCCGTTAACGCCGCCCGCGGCGGAAGGTTGCGCGGGGGTGCAAACATGCTGCGCGGGGGTGCAAACCTGCTGCGCAGGGCTTGGTCGAGGCCGCGCAGGGCGCTAGTGTCGGTCCGGCTGCGACGGTGCCGTCATTGGATGCCGTCGGAGCGTCAGATCCCGCTTCCGTTCCCTTCATGGAGGGTGTTACCCGCGTCGCGGAACGCGCAGATCGCCGTCGCGGCGGCTCGCGCGCCCGAAATGCGGCTGCCCGCGAGCCGATCATGTCCTTCACGTTCACCATTCTCGGATGCGGATCCTCCGGCGGCGTGCCGCGCGTCGGTCAAGGCTGGGGCGCCTGCGATCCGGCGGATGCGCGCAATCGCCGCCGCCGGTGCTCGCTGCTGGTTCGGCGGCACGGGCCGGGGGGCGTGACCACCGTCCTCGTCGACACCTCGCCCGACCTGCGCGAGCAATTGCTGGATGCCGGCGTCGACGATATCGATGCCGTTCTCTTCACCCATTCGCATGCCGACCATACCCACGGGATCGACGATCTGCGCCCGCTGGCGATTCACCACCGGCGGCGCCTCGACGCTTATATCGATGACGAGACGTCGGCCGCCTTGCATGCGCGCTTCGGCTATTGCTTCGAGACGCCGCCCTCGGGCACCTATCCCCCCATCCTCACCGAGCACCGCTTCCACGAGGGGCGGCCGATCGAAGTGACAGGGAAGGGGGGGCCGATCACCGCTTTGCCGTTCCGCCAGCGCCACGGAGAGATCGATTCCTTCGGGTTCCGCTTCGGCGACGTCGCCTATTCGAGCGATGTCAGCGCCTTCCCCGAAAACAGCCTGGACCAGTTGCGCGGGCTCGACATGTGGATCCTCGACGCGCTGCGGGACCTGCCGCACCCCACGCATTTCACCGTCAGGGAGGCGCTGGATCACATCGCGCTGCTGAAACCGCAACGCGCCATTCTGACCAATCTCCACACCGATCTCGATTATGCGGAACTCGCCGCCCGCCTGCCGGACGGCGTCGTGCCGGCCCACGACATGCTGACCTTTGCGATCCCCGAATCTTCTGCACGAACGTGAGGGTGTTCTCTCAAAGACCTGATAAATAACATATATTCGAATTCGGTGAAGTTCGACGACAAGGTGAGGCGGACATGCGGCAGGGGTGGCGGTGGTACGGGCCGGACGATCCGGTGAGCCTCGACGACGTCCGTCAGGCCGGGGCGAGCGACATCGTGACGGCCCTGCATCATGTGCCGATCGGCGAAGCCTGGACCGAACGGGACGTAGCCCGGCGCAAAGCGGAGATCGAGGATGCCGCGCCGCATCGAAGCCGGCTGCGCTGGAGCGTGGTCGAATCGATCCCGATCCCCGACGCCGTGAAACGCGACGGCGCCGGCGCGACGGCGGCGATCGACGCCTGGATCGCCAGCCTCGAGGCCGTGGCGCGGAACGGCATCAAGATCGTGTGCTACAATTTCATGCCGGTGATCGACTGGGCGCGCACCGATCTCGAATGGGAACTGCCGAACGGCGCCCGCGCGCTGCGCTTCGACCAGGACCGCTATGCCGCCTTCGACCTGTTCATCCTGCGCCGTCCGGGGGCGGAGCGGCAATATGACGGCGCGGCGATCGGCCGGGCGCAAGCGGCGTTCGCGCGCATGGCGCCCGCGGACGTCGCGGACTTGGTCCGGGTGATCGCCAGCGCCTTGCCGGGCTCCACCACCGAGCCGCTCACCATAGAAGGCTTCCGGGACACGCTCGACGCCTATCGCGGCATCGACGCTGCGGCGCTGCGGGCGAATTTGATCGGTTTTCTGGCGCGGGTCGCACCGGTGGCGGAGCAGCTCGGCGTCACCTTGACTTTGCATCCCGACGATCCGCCGCGGCCGCTATTCGGCCTGCCGCGCATCGCCTCGACCGCCGACGATTATGCCGCTCTCTTTTCGGCCGTGCCGTCGCCGGCCAACGGCATGTGCTTCTGCACCGGCTCGCTCGGCGTGCGGCCGGACAACGATCTGCCGGACATGGCGCGCCGTTTCGCGCCGCGCATCGCCTTCGCCCATCTGCGCGCGACCAAGCGGGAGGCGGACGGCCTGTCGTTCCACGAGGCCGATCATCTCGACGGCGATGTGGACATGATCGCCGTCCTGCAGGCGCTGCTGGCGGAAGACCGGCTCCGCGCGCCGGGCGCCCGCATCGTGTTCCGCCCGGACCATGGCCACCGCATGCTGGACGATCTCGCGCCCGGCAAGCGCACCAATCCCGGCTATACCGCCATCGGGCGGCTGCGCGGTCTCGCCGAGCTGCGCGGCGCGATCCGGGCTTTGGAGGCGTCGGCCTGAACCGGGGGGATTTCCCGGAACGCGGGATATCCCGTCATGTTCCATAATATCTCTTCTGCGAATTGTGGGGCTTGTTTTTAGGGCGCCGACACGGCCGGCGCCCTCTCTTGCGGCTGGGAAATGCGAAACTCCGCGCGGGCCTATTCGGCGGCGCGGATGTTCAGCTTGCCTTCGGCGATGCTGGTCAGCTTCTGGTCCGCGGCTTTCTCCTCGGCCAGGGTCTTTTCGAGCACGCGGGCGCAGTCCGCGCGTCCCAGGCGCTTCGCCCAGGCGACCAGCGTGCCGTAGCGGGTCATTTCGTAATGCTCCACCGCCTGCGCGGCGGCCGCCAGTGCGGCGTCGAGGACTTCCTTGTCGGCGATCTCCCCGGCGATTTCCTCGGCCTCGTCGATGATGCCGTCGATGGCCGGGCACGTCACCGTCTTCGCTTCGACGCCGTGCATCCGGAACACTTCCTCGAGCCGCGTCACATGGCCCTCGGTTTCCTTCAGATGCGCCTGGAACGCCTGCTTCAGCGTGGCATCCGACGTTTTGTCGATCATCTTGGGCAGAGCTTTGAGAATGCGCTTCTCGGCATAATAGATGTCGCGAAGCGTATGGACGAACAAATCGTCCATGGTTTCAATGTCTTTTGAGAAAAGGCCCATGGCGAAGCTCCCGTTCTTGGCGGATGTGGGGGGCAGGACGCGCCGCGCATCCTGCCTAGCCATCGAACGTGAGGCGGAGATACTTGTTCCTGCTGCGCAGCTCGGCGTCTCGCGCCAAGCTTCCGTGAACCGCAAGGCTTTGCGGCGATATGAACCGCCCTGCCCGGTCTATTCCGCGGCGTCGAGATTTTCTTCCGCGCTCTGCCCCACCGGACGCCCGACGCTCTCATAGACGAAGCCGAGCTGCGCCATCTGGTCCGGCACATAGATGTTGCGCAGGTCGACCAGAACGGGCTGGCGCAGGATCGCCTTCATCCGGTCGAAATCGAGGGCGCGGAAGGCGTCCCATTCGGTCACGATGACGAGGCAGTCGGCATCCTGCGCAACGTCATAGGGGCCGGTGCCGTATTCGACCGCGGCGGGCAGAACTTTCCTGGCCTCGTCCATCCCCTCCGGGTCGAAGGCCCGCACGCGCATGCCCTTGTCGAGGAGCGCGTGGATGATCGACAGAGCCGGACTGTCCCGCATGTCGTCGGTGTTGGGCTTGAAGGTCAGGCCGAGGATCGCCGCCGTCCGCCCCCGGACCTGGCCGCCGAGCGCCTTTTCGACCTTCCGCGCAATGGCGAGCTTGCGCACGTCGTTGACCGCGATCACGGTCTCGACGATGCGCAGCGGCGTGCCGACCTGCTGCGCCGTGCGCGTCAGAGCGAGCGTATCCTTAGGGAAGCAGGAACCGCCATAGCCCGGTCCGGCATGGAGAAATTTCGCCCCGATGCGGTTGTCGAGGCCGATGCCGCGCGCCACGTCCTGAACGTTCGCCCCGACCTGCTCGCACAAGTCGGCCATCTCGTTGATGAAGGTGATCTTCATGGCGAGGAAGGCGTTTCCGGCATATTTGATCAGCTCGGACGTCCGCCGGGCAGTGAACATCAGCGGCAGCTGGTTGAGCGAGAGCGGCCGGTAGAGCGCGGCCATCACGGACCGGGCACGCGGATCCTCGGTGCCCACGACGACCCGGTCGGGCCGCTTGAAATCCTCGATCGCCGCGCCTTCGCGCAGGAATTCGGGATTCGACACCACCGAAATGTCGGCCTCGGGCCGGGTCTCCCGGATCACCCGCTCGACCTCGTCGCCGGTCCCCACCGGCACCGTCGACTTCGTAACCACCACGGTGAAGCCTTCCGCGACCGCAGCAATCTCGCGGGCGGCGGCAAAGACATAGCTGAGGTCGGCGTGCCCGTCGCCGCGCCGCGAGGGCGTGCCCACGGCGATGAAGACGGTCTCGGCCTCCTTCACGGCGCGGGTGAGGTCGGTGTCGAAGTCGAGCCGTCCGGCGGCGCAATTGCGCGCCACGAGTTCGTCGAGACCCGGCTCGAAGATCGGGATCCGCCCTTCGCGGAGCATGGCGATCTTGCCCGCATCCTTATCGATGCAGGTGACGTGGTGGCCGAAATCGGCGAAGCACGCGCCGGATACCAGCCCCACATAGCCCGTCCCGATCATTGCAACCCGCATGCCGTCGCCCTCTTGTCGCTGTCCGAACACCTGCCGGGATAATGATGCGGCGTTTATAACAACAACACGGCAGCGTCCCCTGAAATATGACGCCGTCTAACACATAAAACACAATATTATTGCGTAAAAATTATTAATCACCACAAAAATATTGCAAATCTCTGCGGCGACGCTTAGGGATCGAACGGCTCGGCGCGCCTTGGATCCCTCCCCAGCGAGAGCGTTCGGTGGTATCCGGCGTTCGGTGGTATCCGGCTTTCGCCGAAACAGAACTGGTTTGGACCGGCAGATCCGCGGCACCCGTCGCGAAACTCCGGTTGGTTTGGGAAACGGGCATGTCCACGCGCGCCGCTGCTAGTCTTCTTCTGCCCGATCTCATGCGCCTCGTCGTGTCCGCCGGCGCCGCGATCCTGGACGTCTATGCCACCGACTTTACCATTGCGCACAAAGCGGACAATTCTGCCGTAACGGAAGCCGACCTTCGGGCCGAGGCCATCCTCCTCGAGGGGCTGGCACTCCTGTCCCCCGGCGTCGCGGTGGTGGCCGAGGAGCAGGTGTCCGCCGGGGGACCCGCTTGCGCGGCGCCAATCTTCTATCTGGTGGACCCGCTCGACGGCACCCGCGAGTTCGTCTCGCGCAACGGCGAGTTCACCGTGAATGTCGCTTTGGTGGAGGACGGGTGCCCGGTCGCCGGACTGGTCTACGCCCCGGCGCTCGGGATCCTCTATGGCGGCGTGGTCGGCGCGGGCGCGGCCAAGCATCGGATCGAGTCCGGCAGGATCGGCCCCGCCGAAGCGATCACGGTGCGCGCAGCCGCGCTCGACGCGCTGGCCGTGCTGGCGAGCCGGTCCCATGCCGATGCGGCGACCCGAAGCTGGATCGACCGCCTGCCCGGCGCCAGCGTGCTGTCGGCGGGCTCCTCGCTGAAATTCGGCCTGATCGCCGAGGGACGCGCCGATCTGTATCCGCGCTTCGGTCGAACCATGGAATGGGACACGGCGGCGGGCGATGCCGTCCTGCGGGCGGCGGGCGGCTGCGTCGTCTGCCGCGACGGGCTGCCCCTGCGCTACGGCAAGGACACCCGGACCGACGACGCCCCGTTCGCGAACCCGCATTTCGTGGCTTATGGCGATCCTCGGCTGGCGCCGCTCGCCATTCTTCCGGTGGAGGGGTGACGACGATGGTTCAGCTTTCCCCCACCCCCACCCCGGCCCCTGCCCGGCTGTCGCATCTCCAGCGCCTCGAGGCGGAATCGATCCACATCCTGCGCGAGGTCGCCGCGGAATCGGCCAATCCCGTCATGCTGTATTCGATCGGCAAAGATTCGGCCGTCATGCTGCATCTCGCGGTGAAGGCATTCTATCCGGCCCGCCCGCCCTTCCCCCTGCTCCACATCGACACCGGCTGGAAGTTTCGCGACATGATCGCCTTCCGCGACCGCATGGCCGCGGACCTGGATTTCCGCCTGATCGTCCATACCAACAGCGCGGGCGCGGCACGCGGCATCAATCCGTTCGATCACGGCTCCTCGCTCTACACCGCGATCATGAAGACCGAAGCGTTGAAGGAGGCCTTGAGCCTGCATGGCTTCGACGCGGCGTTCGGCGGCGCCCGGCGGGACGAGGAGAAGAGCCGGGCCAAGGAACGCATCTTCTCGTTTCGCAGCGCCAGTCACGCCTGGGACCCGAAGACCCAGCGGCCGGAACTCTGGAACCTCTACAATACGCGGGTCCGGCCGGGGGAATCGATCCGCGTCTTTCCGCTCTCCAACTGGACCGAGTTGGATATCTGGCAATATATCCAGGCCGAGCGCATCCCCATCGTCCCGCTTTATTATGCGGCGGAACGGCCGGTCGTGTGGCGCGACGGCCAGATGATCATGGTCGACGATGCGCGCCTGCCTCTCTCCCCCGGTGAGGTGCCGGAGCTTCGCAAAGTGCGCTTCCGCACGCTCGGCTGCTATCCCCTCACCGCCGCCGTCGACAGCGATGCCGACACGCTGGAGGCGATCGTCGCCGAAATGCGCGTCGCCCGGACGTCGGAGCGCGCGGGCCGGCTGATCGATCACGACGAGGCGGCCTCGATGGAAAAGAAGAAGCGGGAGGGCTATTTCTGATGCGGGCCGCGCCGTCTCCGGACCTTGTCGCGTCCGACACCAAGGGCCTTCTGCGCTTTCTCACCTGCGGCAGCGTGGATGACGGAAAGTCGACCCTGATCGGCCGCCTGCTCTACGACACGAAGCTCCTGCTCGACGATCAGGTCGCCGCGCTGGCCCGCGACTCGAAGAAGTTCGGCACGGCGGGAGACGACCTCGATTTCGCGCTTCTGGTCGACGGGCTCGCGGCCGAGCGCGAGCAGGGCATCACCATCGACGTCGCCTACCGCTTCTTCGCGACCGAGAGGCGCAAATTCATCGTCGCCGACACGCCGGGCCACGAACAATATACCCGCAACATGGCGACCGGCGCCTCCAATTCCGACCTCGCCATCCTCCTCGTCGACGCGCGCCACGGCCTCCTGCCCCAGACGCGCCGGCATTCCTTCATCGTTTCGCTGCTCGGCATTCGCCACGTCGTGCTGGCTGTGAACAAGATCGATCTCGTGGACTTTTCGCAGGCCACGTTCGACGCCATCGTCGCGGACTATCGGGCCATGGCCGCCGGGCTCGGCTTCGAGACCGTCCATGCCTTACCGCTCTCCGCCCGCCACGGCGACAACGTGCTCGCGCCGAGCCCCCGCACGCCGTGGTACGATGGCCCCGGTCTGTTGCCTTATCTCGAAGAGATCGAGGTGGACCGGGCCGAAAGCGCGCCGTTCCGCATGCCGGTCCAGTGGGTGAATCGCCCCAATCTGGATTTCCGCGGCTTTTCCGGCTCGATCGTCGGCGGCCGCGTGCAGCCGGGCGACCGGATTGTGGTGGCCCGCACCGGGCATGTCTCGCGGGTGAAGTCGATCGTGACCGCCGATGGCGAACTCGCCGAAGCCGGCGCCGGACAAGCGGTCACCCTGACCCTGGAGGATGAGATCGACGTTTCGCGCGGCGACCTCCTCGCCGCTGCCGATGCGCGTCCGGAGCTTGCCGACCAGTTCGCGGCGCACGTCATCTGGATGCACGAGGACCCGCTGGCCCCCGGCCGGCCGCTCCTCCTGAAGATCGGAACGCGCACCGTGGGCGCGAGCATCAATGCCGTCCGAAACCGGATCGACATAGACAGCTTCGCCCCGCAGCCGGCCCGCAGCCTTGCCCTCAACGAGGTGGGCGAGGTGCATATCGGGCTGCGGGATGCGGTCCCGTTCGATCCCTATGCGAGCTGCCAGGGCACCGGTGCCTTCATCCTGATCGATCGCCACACCAACCAGACGGTGGGCGCCGGCATGGTGCGCGCCGGCCTGCGCCGGGCGACCAATATCCATTGGCAGGACCTGAAGGTCTCGAAGACGGCGCGCGCCGCGCTCAACCACCAGAAGCCGGTCGTGCTCTGGTTCACCGGCCTCTCCGGAGCGGGGAAGTCGACCATCGCCACCTTGGTCGAAAAGAAGCTCCATGCCGCCTCGCGGCACACTTATGTGCTCGACGGCGACAATGTCCGCCACGGGCTCAACAAGGATCTCGGCTTTACCGATGCCGACCGGGTGGAGAATATCCGGCGCGTCGCGGAGGTCGCGAAGCTGTTCGCCGATGCCGGTCTGATCGTGATCGTTTCCTTCATCTCGCCGTTCCGCACCGAGCGCGGCTTCGCCCGCGATCTGCTCGGGCCGCGCGAATTCGTCGAGATCTATGTCGACACGCCGATCGAGGTGGCCGAGGCGCGCGATGCCAAGGGGCTCTATCGCAAGGCGCGCGAAGGCCTGATCAAGAATTTCACCGGGATCGACAGCGCCTATGAGCCGCCGCTCGCGCCCGAATTGCGGCTTTCCGGCGGGACGCGGAGCGCCGAGGATCTGGCCGACGAGGTCATCGCCTATCTCGGCGAGAACGGCTATCTGGAGCGGGCCGAGGATCTGGACTGGACCATCTGAGGCCCGTTCGGGGGGTGATTGCGTGCCTTTCCTTCCTGTGGCGGCGCTCGCGCTTCTGATCGAGGCGGCCGTTGGCTATCCCGCCCGCCTGCTGCCGCGCATCGGCCATCCGGTCATCTGGATCGGACGCCTCATCGCGGCTCTCGACGACCGGCTCAATCGGCCGGATCGTTCGTTTGCGGCGCGGCGCGTCCGCGGCATCGCCGCCCTCCTCGTCATCCTCGCCGCGGCGGCCCTTCCCTGCGCGCTGCTCCAGCATGTCCTGCTCGCGCTGCCGCTCGGGCTGATCGGGCTTGCCATCCTCGCCTCTTCGCTCCTGGCGCAGCGCTCGCTTCATGCCCATGTCGCCGCGGTGGCGCAGGCGCTGGAGGATGAGGGTCTCGCGGCGGGACGGGCCGCGGTCTCGCAGATCGTCGGACGCGATCCGGCCCAGCTCGACGTCGCCGGCGTGTCGCGCGCGGCGATCGAGAGCCTCGCGGAGAATTTTTCAGACGGCATCGTGGCGCCGGCTTTCTGGCTCGCCATCGGCGGTCTGCCGGGAGCGGCCGCCTATAAGGCGGTCAATACCGCCGACAGCATGATCGGCCATAAGACGCCGCGCCACCAGGCGTTCGGCTGGGCCGCGGCGCGCCTGGACGATCTCGTCAATCTTCCCGCCTCGCGCCTGTCGGGCCTGCTCCTGGTCGCGGCGGCGCGCACGCAGCCCGGCGCCTCGGCGGCGGGGGCGTGGCGCGCCATGCGGCGCGATGCGCCGCGGCACCGGTCGCCCAATGCGGGCTGGCCGGAGGCGGCCATGGCCGGCGCCCTGGGTATCGCAATCGCGGGACCGCGGTCTTACGGAGGCGTGCCGGTCGATGCCGCCTTCATGGGGGACGGACGGCGCGAGATCGGGCCGGCCGACATCAGGGCGGCGCTGCGGCTCTACCGCCGCGCCGATGCCCTGCTCGTCGGCGCGCTCTCGCTCGGCGCGCTGGCAACGCTCATCGCGCCAGGCTGAGGAGCCGGTCCAGGTCGATAGAAGCGGCGAGATGGGCCGCCAAAGCGTCCAACGTCGCCTCGATCTGGGCGTCATAGCCGATCTGCGACGGCCCGGCGCCGAGCTGCGCCAGCCAGGCCGCCCGCTGGGCATCGTCGGCGAACAGGCCGTGGACATAGCTGCCGGCGATCCGGCCGGAGGCGGAGACCGCGCCGTCGGCGCGCCCGTCGGCGAGCCGGGCGAAGGGGCGCGCCGCATCGGGGCCGGCGGTCTCGCCCATATGCATCTCGTAACCGCGGAAGGGCGCGTCCAGCCAGGAGCGCCCGGTCACCTCGGTCAGTGTCTTGCCCGCCGTCAGTATGGTCGCGACGTCGAGCAGGCCGAGCCCGCGCGTCGTGCCGGGCGGTCCTTCGACGCCGTCGGGATCGGCGATGCGCGTGCCGAGAATCTGATAGCCTCCGCACAGGCCCATCACCCGTCCGCCTCGCCGGGCGAAGGCGATGATGTCGTGATGGAGGCCGCCGGCCCGCAGCGCGTCGAGATCGGCCCGCGTCGCCTTCGAGCCGACCAGCAGGACGAGGTCGGCGTCCGGCGGAAGGGTATCGCGCGGGCTCAGCCGGCATATGTCGAGAGCCGGCTCGGCATCCAGCGGATCGAGGTCGTCGAAATTCGATACATGGGGCAGGATCGGGACGCAGATCAGCCGCCGCGCGCCCTCTTTTCGCGGCCGGAGGGCATCGAGCGCGAGCGAATCCTCGGCCGGCAGCAGAGAAGCCTGGGCAAAGTGTGGCACGAGGCCGAGCGGCGCCCATCCGGTGCGCGTCGCGATCTGCCGCATGCCTTCGTCGAAAAGTTTAATATCCCCATGCATCCTATTGATAATGAATCCGCAAACCTGCCGTTCATCCTCTGGATCAAGAACCGCTTTGGTCCCGACGAGGCTGGCGATGACGCCGCCGCGATGGATGTCGCCGATGATCGCCACGGGCACGTTTGCTGCGCGGGCGAAGCCCATATTGGCGATGTCGTTGGCCCGCAGATTGATCTCCGAGGCGCTCCCCGCCCCCTCCACCAGGACCAGATCGCACGCACTGCTGAGCCGGCTAAAACTCTCCAGGACAAACGGCAGAAGATCCCGCTTCATCGCCTGATACGCGGCCGCCCGGGCCGCGCCGAAGACGCGCCCCTGGACCACGATCTGGGCGCCGGCGGTGCCCTGCGGCTTCAGCAAAACCGGGTTCATGTCGACTTGCGGCGCACAGCGCGCGGCGCGCGCCTGGAGCGCCTGGGCGCGGCCGATCTCGCCGCCATCCGCGGTCACGGCGGCATTGTTCGACATGTTCTGCGGCTTGAACGGCCGCACCCGGAGGCCGCGATCGGTGAAGGCGCGGCACAGGCCGGCGACGAGGAGCGACTTGCCGACGTCCGAGCCGGTGCCTTGAAACATCAGCGCGACCATATCGGCTCCCGGCTCAATCTCGGCGCGAAGGGTCAGAATTCGATGCCGGCCTGCGCCTTCACGCCGGCGGCGAAATGGTGCTTCACCAGCGCCATTTCGGTCACGAGGTCGGCCACCGCCAGAAGATCCGGCTTGGCGTTGCGCCCGGTGACCACGACATGGAGGTCGGGCCGGCGGTCGCGCAGCACCGCCACCACGTCGGCGAGGTCGAGATAGCCGTAGCGCAGCGCGATGTTGAGTTCGTCGAGGATCAGCAGAGACAGGCGGGGATCGGCCATCATCGCGCGGGCCTGGGCGAAGGCGCGGGCGGCGGCCGCCTTGTCGCGGGCGATGTCCTGGGTCTCCCAGGTGAAGCCCTCGCCCATCGCGTGCCAGTCCACCCGGTCGCCGAACGCCTGGAAGGCCTCCCGCTCCCCGGTCTGCCACGCCCCCTTGATGAACTGAACCACCCCCACGCGCCCGCCGCGCCCGAGCATGCGCAAAGCGAGGCCGAACGCGGCCGTGCTCTTGCCCTTGCCGGGCCCGGTATGGACGATGAGCAGCCCCTTCTCGCGGGTCTTCTCGGCGACCTCGGCGTCCTGGACGGCCTTGCGCTTGGCCATCTTCGCCTTGTGCCGCGCGGCCTCGTCGTCGGGTGCGCCCAAGGCGATCTTGCCGGGGTCTTCGCCGCTCGCGTCGCTCATGCCACGTCCTTTACCGTGAGAGGAAGGCCGGCCACCACCAGGATCACCCGGTCGGCGCGCGCCGCGACGGCCTGATTGAGGCGGCCGGCGCAGTCGCGAAACCGGCGCGCGAGCGCATTGTCCGGCACGATGCCGAAGCCGACTTCGTTGGCGACCAGCACCAGGTCCGCGGCGCGGGGGCGAAGAGCCGCCAGCAAAGCGGCCTCTTCCCGGGCGAGGTCGTGGTCCGCGAGCATATGGTTGGTCAGCCACAATGTCAGGCAATCGACCAGAACCGGCTGCGCGGACGGCAGGTCGGCGAGCAGAGCGGCGACGTCGAACGGGCAGTCGTGGGTCTGCCAGCGCACATCGCGCCGCGCGCGGTGGATGTCGATCCGCGTGGTCATTTCGGCATCGAACGCCTGCGCCGTCGCGACATAAGCGAGCGGCCCCGGGGATTGCTCCACCAGGGCCTCGGCATGGCGGCTCTTGCCCGAGCGGGCGCCGCCCAGGATCAGAATGATCCGGCCGGTCACGGCCGGTCTCCGCTAGCCGGGCAGGATCTGGCCGGCCAAAACGGCGATGCCGATCCCGGCGACCGCCGCGCCGGCGAGCCGCGCATTCAGCGGTGCGATCGCAAGACCGCGGGCCGCCAGGGCGACGCCGACCGCGATGGCGCTCTGGATCACGAACAGGCCGGCGAGATAGGCGACGAGCGGCGTCGCCTCGGCGCCGAAGATCGACTCACCATAGGCATAGCCATGGAACAGCCCGGCCACCGCGAACAGGCCGGCCCAGACCGGCGTGCCGAGCGCCGCGCCGCGCGCCAGCAGCACGCCGATCAGCAGAACCGAAGCGGCGACCAGAAGTTCGGCGCCCGGAAGCGAAACGCCGGCGACATGGGCGAGCACGCCCACCATGGAGGCGCCGACAAAGGCCACCGGCAGCGCGAGGCTGAGGCCATAGGCGCCGGCCACCAGGCCGGCCGCCACGATGAAGGCCAGATGATCGAGGCCGATCACGGGATGGCCGAGCCCGGACAGGAGGCCCTGGGAGAAAGTCCCCGGCAGCTCGCCGTCCATCATGTGGTGCGCATGGGCCGGTGCGGCGAGCGCGGCGAGCGACAGCAAAGCGAGGGCGACACTGCGAGACCGGATCATCTTGGACTCCCTGCCCTCCCACCGAGGGCCGATTGGACTGCCCGCACGGCGGCGGGGTGGCGATCTTCGGCAGGTCTCCTGGCTCGCGGTTCGTCGCCTCTCCCCGCCTTCCCGGAGCTGGGCTCCAGTGGCGCACCGGGGAACGCTCACCGCCGACAGTTGCGGGGGCAGCTGCGGCATGGGGACGGATCCCGCACCGCATTCCCTTTTCATTCCCGAAGGAAACCGACGACTCTGCCGACTATAGAGGCGCGCGCGTGCACTGCAACGGTCGCGATGGATCAGCGCGTCGCCGGCGCCGCGTTTCTTTGGGTGCGATCGGCATGGCCGAAGCGCAGCACGTTGAGCGCCCGCCACGCGGCGCGGGCGGCGTGATCGACCATGCAGGGTGGGCCTTCAAGGGTGTGCGGGGCGATCTTGCAATGCGCCGATTCGCACGGCGCACAGGGGCGGAACGCCCGCAGCTCGAGCGCCTTGGGGCCATAGAGGCCGGTCAGCCGCGCGTCCGTCGGTCCGTAGAGGCCGAGCGTCGGCACGCCGAGCGCGGCCGCGAGGTGCCCCAGCCCGGAATCCACGGTCACCACGCCCTGCGCCCCCGCCAGAATCGGCGCCAGCCGGTCGAGCGGCAAAGGCGGCAGGATCTCCACCTCCGGCAGATCGCGGGCGATCGCCTGGGCGCGGTGCGTCTCGGCCTCGCCGAGCGCGAAGACGCGAACCGCCAGGCCTTCGGACGCGGCGATCTGGGCGAGTTCGCGCCAGCGCAGCACGGTCCAGGTCTTGGTGCTCCAGGTGGTGCCGTGCAGCAGCACCAGATAGGGCGTGCCCGGCTCGGCCGGCGGCACGCCGAGCGCGCGTTGGGGCGCGAGGTCTGGCAAGGCATAGCCGAGCGCCGCGGCGAACAGCCGGCGGATCCGCACCGCCATGTGCTCCACTTCGGGAATCGCGTAGCGCCGGCCATATGCGAGACTCGCCACCCCCTCGCGCGCGCTGCCCCAGGCGAAGCCGTGGCGGCGGCCGCGGGCCAGGGTCGCGATCAAGGCACTCTTCATCAGGCCCTGCGCATCGAGGATCGCATCATACCGTTCCGCGGCCAGAGCGGCGCGCACCGCCCGGCCCTCCTGCGAGCGCCAGGCCGCGAGCGGATTGCCGCGCAGCCGCCGAAGCGGCACCGGGATGGCGCGCCGCACCGCCGGATGAAGCTGCACCAGAGGCACGAGCGATTCCTCCACGGCCCAGTCGACCACCAGGCCCGGAATCGCGCGCGCGGCGTCGCTCAGCGCGGGAAACGTATGGACCACGTCTCCCAGCGAAGAGAGTTTGACGATGAGAACCTTCATCCCCGGACCCGCACCGCCGCGGCCAACACCTCAGCCGGCTGGATCGCCTCGAAGCAGGCAAGGGTCTTCAACGGGCATTCGCGCTTGAAGCAGGGCCGGCAGGGCAGATCGTGTGACACGACCGAGGAGCGCGGCCCGGTCGGTGGCGTCAGCTTTTCCGAACTGGAGCCATAGAGCACCACCAGCGGGCGATCGAGCGCGCCGGCAACGTGCATCAGACCGGAATCGTTCGACACGACGACATCCGCCGCCGCGAGAATGGCGGCCGCGTCGAGGAGGCTGGTGCGTCCGACGAGATTGTCGACCGGCGTGCCGGCCAGTCGCACGATCTCCTCCGCGATCGGCGCGTCCTTCGGCCCGCCGAGCACCCGGATCCGGTAGCCCGCCGCTTGCGCAAGGTTCGCGAGGCGGGCGAACTTGGCGGCCGGCCAGCGTTTGGCAGGGCCATATTCCGCGCCGGGACACAGCGCCATGATCGCGCCGCTGCCGGCGAGCGGAAAGCGGGAGGCCGCCGCCTCGGCGGCGCCGTCGGGCAGATGCAGCACCGGCCGCGGCGCCTTCATCTGGTCGCCGCGCGGTGCGCCGAGCGCGACGAATCGGTCGATGGTGCGGGCGGTCTTGCGGTCGCGATCCTCCCGGGCCTCGGTGAGGAGAAGGCTGCGCCCCTCGGCGGCATAGCCGATGCGCTCGGGGATCCCCGCGGCGAACGGCACAATGGCCGCCTTGAAGGCGCGTGGCAGGATGATGGCCTTGCCATATCCCTCCTCGCGCAGCGCCCGGCCGGCGCGCCAGCGGGCCACGAGGCCGAACTCGCCATGGCCGAGACCGAGGGGAATGGTTCGCCGCACCCCGCGGATCAACCGGGCGATGGGAAGGGCGGAGGGTGGCGCGATGACGTCGATGGGCCGTCCCGGTTCCCGAACGCGCAGGCTTTCGATCAAGCTTCCCGCCATCACCATGTCGCCGACCCAGGACGGGCCGACGACGAGAATCGGAGAAACCGAACCAAAGGCGCGCATAAGGGGCTCGTGGCACCGACTGTCGCCCAGCCTCAGCCCGGCGGGCGCGGCTTTTGAGGATGCGACATAGGCCGGGGTCTTCGCAAGACCGGGGGGCGGCGTCAAGGCGCGAATGGATGCTGCGCCGCAAACGAAAGAAGCGTCGGGGACGACCCGACGCTTCGACGAAATCAGGGCAATCCGCGGATCAGGCGGCGGTGCGGAAGGTCTTCTCGACCGACGACTTGATCGGTTCGGAGGTGTCGGTCGCGATCTTCTGGGCGAGGCTGGACAGCTCCTTGGCCTGGGCCTGGAGGCTCTCATATTGCTGGCGCAGATGGGCGGTGGACAGTTCGACCGCCTCGGAAGGACTCTTCGCCGTCAGCACGGAGGCGAAGAAGTCGAACGCCGAATTCATGTTGGTGCGCAGGATTTCCAGCGACTTTACATTGTACTCGGCGACACCCTTGGCCGACGTCGAGAACGTATCTTCGAACATGTCGGTGGTCTGCTCGGCCGCCGTCTTGAACTTCTCGTAATTGCCGCGAGCGGTCTGGACGCTCTTCTCCGCCATATCGCGGAACGGAGCGGGAACTTCGAATTTCGAGAAGGCGCTGCTGGCAGCGGCCATCTGATCCTGGAACGCCTTGGCAAAGGTTTCGTTCATGATGTCCTCGGTGCGCTGTTGGCAGGTTGATGCGCAATGGGCTGGCAGTGTCCCAACGACGCTCCGGCTGCGACCGCACCCGGCCCCCGTGATCCACAATCCCTCAAACATCATAACCCACAGAAGAGTGCGGCACAAAAGAAAATTTTGCGCCGCACAATCGGCGGACCGTGGGCAGGCTCAATAGGTCTGGTTGGGGTCCGACGGCTTGCTGGCGTCCATCGCCTTGCCGGCGGCACTCTGCATGTCCTCGGCCACCGACTTGGCATGGGCCGTGGCGGCCGCGCCGAGGGCCTGCACCCGCTCGGACAAGGCGCGGGCATGCTCGTCAAGCGAGCGGACGGTGGATTCGCCGAGCGTGCGGGCATCGCTGCCGAGCGCCGCTGCCTGGCTCGCCACCGCCTGAACCTGCTCGGTCACGAAGGCGGTCTGGAGACTGAGCACTTCCTGCGGCGAGCGGGCCTGCACCAGCTTGGTGAGAAACTCGAAGCTCGCATTCACGTTCGCCTCGACCAAGCCGAGGGTTTTCTGGCGCAGTTCCTTCATTCCGGAGCGCACCTCTTCCATGCGCCCTTCGGAGTCCCCGACCGCGCTGCGGGCGGTGTCGAACATGGTGTCGAACGCCTGCCGTGCCTGCGCGACATTCTTCTCGGCAATGGCCCGCAGTTCCGCGGGCAGCTCGAAGTCCGGACCGAACTTTCCTGTCATCGTCGTCACTCCTCGGGCGTTGGGGCTTGCCAGCACCGGCCGCTCCCTGGCGATCTTAGATGCGGTTTTGCCGCGATGGAATTCCTTAATCGCTGCGAGAGCCTGCCTTATCGGTCTGCGCTCAAGGGGTTAGGTCGTGTCGCACAAGCGCGTTCCGGCTCCCGCGTTCAAAACGGGCATTCTGCGGCCCGCAACCCTACGTATGCCGTCACAATAAAACAGGCCTGCGACGAACGCCGTGCAAGGCGGGCTGTTAATCTTTAAATGTCACCTTGAGATGCGGTTCCGAGCGGCTTTGGCCGCAATGCCCTTTCGGGCGTTTCACGTGCGAGGTCATGAGCGAGCATACCTCCCGCCTGCTGTCCCTGAACGAGCCGGCCTTCGCAGCGCTGCGCCGGGCGGAGTACGCGTCTTTTCTCGTCTCCATGCCGGACGCCAAGGTGGTCGCCGCGACCCCGCCTTGTGCCGGCCTCGGCGTGATCGAAGGGGCGAGCGCGCCGATGGGCGCGAAGATCGTCGCCCGCACCGTGGCGGCGGCGGCGAGCCCGACCGCGCGCCTCGAACGCGTCCGGCTCCCGACCGGCTTCGTGCCGGTCGTCTTTTCCTGCACCACCATGTCTTCCGCCCTCGGCCGGCTGGTCCTGTTCGCCGATCCCCGCGCCCTCGCACCGACCACACCGACGCCCCTGGATCCCGGCGGCCCGCAGCCCGGACCCCGCCGGGACGCCGCGCGCCCGCTTCGCTTCACCTGGGAGGCCGACGCGCAGGGCCGCCTCTGTGCCCTCTCGCCCGCCTTCGTCGACGCGCTGGCGCCCCGCCTCTCCGCGTGGAGGGGACGCACCTTCGCCGATCTCGCCGCCGACGGCGTGCTGCGCGACGTGGCGCCGGTCGTCGACCTCATGGCGGCCGGGGCGAGCTTTTCCAATGCGGTGCTCTGGACCGGCGGGGCGGCGGCGCGCCGGATCGAAATCGGCGGCGTCCCGTTGTTCGACGGTGCCAAACGCCGCATCGGCATACGCGGGTTCGGCCTGATCTGGGACGCCTCCCCCGAGGCGGCCGAACCGGAAGCGGCCCGGAACGTCGTGCCGCTGCGCGGCGGGACCCTTTCCCCGCGCGAGCGGTCCGCTTTTCACGAGATCGCCCGCACTTTGACCGACGCGATCGACGGATGGCCCAAGCCGGCCGCGCCGCCCGCTCCCCCGGTTTCGCCCGCCCCGGTCTCCCCGCCCGCACCCGTCTTTCACGCGCCGCCCAATGCCGCGATCGTTTCAGACTCTCCAGACGCCAGGGTCCGGGCCTCGACGGCGCCGCCCCCCGAAACGCCCGGTCACGAGACGCCGCGCGCACCCGAGGCGAGCCCGACCCTGTCCCCCATGGCCGAGGCGGAGCCGCCCGCCGACGCGCCCTCTCCGCCCGCCCCCGATCCGGACGGCACTGCCGCCCCGCCGCCCGCCGCCCGCCCCGCGCCGACGATCCTGCCCGCGGCCCGCGTGCCGCTGGACGAGACGCTGCTCGACACGCTGCCCTTCGGCCTCGCCGTCGAGCAGGGCGGCGATCTGGTTCACGTCAATGCCACGCTTCTGGCCTGGGCCGGCACAGGCGACAGGTCCGCCTTCGCCGCCACGGGGGGCCTTGGGGCCCGGCTCGTGCCCGCGGCGCAGGGGCGCGGGCGGTTCGAGATGGACGGGGTGGACGGGGCGCGTCTGCCGGTCGAGGTGCGGGTGATGTCCGTGCCCTGGCGGGGCGAGACGGCACGGCTCACCGTCGTGCGCCGGATCGAGGATGCCCCCCCGTCCATTCCCCCGGCCGATGTCGGCGCCGAGCGCGCGCTGGCGAGATCACAGGCGTTAGATGTCGTTCCTTACGCCGTGTTCGTGCTGGATCAAGCGGGTTCCATCGATGAATTAAACCGTGCTGCCGCCGATCTCAGCGGGTTCGCCCGCGACGAACTGCGCGGCGAACCCTTCGCCCTGCTGTTCTCCAGCGCCAGCCAGAGCGCCGCCGTGGGCCTCCTCGACGCCGCCGCCGCCGCCCCCGAGGGCAGCCCCCCCGGCCAGGCCAGCGTCACGCTGCGCCACCGAATCGGTCGGGAGACCCCGATGGAGGCGGTCCTTGCGCGAGCGACGGAGATGCCGCCCCGCTTCTGCCTGATCCTACGGCCGCCTTCCGCCGCCGAGACCGCGCAGCGCGACGCGCCGGCGGTCCCAGCCGCTGCTTCGGTCCTGATGTCCTGGGCGCCCCCCCACGATCCCGCCACGCCGGTCGAACCCTTCGTGCGGCGCATGTCGCACGCCGTGCGGGTGCCACTCACCAGCATCCTCGGTTTCGTCGAAGCCGTTCGTGCCTCGACCTTCGGACCGGTCGGCAACAGCCGCTATGCGAAGCAGGCGGAGGCGGCGGCGCTCGCGGGGCAACATTTGCTTGCAAGCCTCGCGGACATCGAGCACCTGCTTCCAGTCTCCACCGAGGATGGCCGGGAAGCCGTCGACATCAATGCGGTGCTCGATGCGGCGATCGACCATATCATCCCGAGCGCCCGCCGCCGCCGCATCCTCATCCGGCAGGATTGCGAAACGGGCCTCGACACTTGGTTCGACCCCGAAGCGCTCGCCCGCGCCCTTCGCCTGCTCTTGGAAGAAGCGGTGCGCGCCACCCCCTCGGGCGGGCAGGTGATCGTTTCCGCGCGCCGTCGCAAGGCGGATCCGGGCGTCGTCGTGATGATCCGCGACGGCGGCGCCGGCCTCACCGAGGAAGAGATCGCCCAGGCGCTCTCACCATTCAGGGCGGCGGGCACGTCGGACCGCTTCACCAGTGCGGGGCTGCCCTTCCGGATGGCGCGGATCGCCGCCGTCATGCGGGCCAATGGCGGCGAGCTTCGTCTGCGCCGCGGGGTGGAGAGCGGCTTGCTGTGCGAGATCCACCTTCCCGCCTGAGGTCCGCCTCCCCACAGGAGATGTCGTTTCGCTCCGATGTCCTGATCGGCGGAATCGGACGCGACATCTGCGGCATGCGGCGGTGGGGAGCGGTTCACAGAATAGAATGATTAGAATCTACGGCGTGATTTCTTCACATTTGGTGGTCTTGGCACCATGTCGCATCTGACCGGGATTGACGCGAGGCCCGGCAGTTTGCGAAAACTATCAAGGAAACAATGATTTAGAAGAAATCTAAACTGCAAGTATGTCGGGTTTCGAAGCTGGCCCCATCATTTCTTGAAGCAACCGCCGACCAACGAACGCCAACCGAGCCGAACGCGAAGTCAGCCAGATGATTGTCTGCTCCTGCAATGTCTTTTCGGATCATCAGGTTCGCGACGCCCTCGCGACGTCCTCCGGCGTGCGGTCTCCCGGCGAGGTGTATCGCTGCCTCGGCTGCTCGCCGCAATGCGGGCGCTGCGCGCGCACCATTCGCGCGATCATGGATCAGGTTCACGGCTCCTGCGCCGCCTGCCCCGCAGAGTGCCCTGCGGCTTCCTTGACTGCAAAGCTGATCGCGGCGGAGTGAGCCGGAGGTGGGGCGGACCTTTTGGCGAGATGTTGCAATGAGTTTAGAATTCCTCTAAGTCTTATTCGAGGGTAGCGGGGCGCCCCTGCGGCGCAGGGCAAGGAGCGGAAGCATGAAGGGCGATACCAAGGTCATCGAATATCTCAATCGGGGCCTTCGGTCCGAGCTGACGGCGATCAACCAGTATTGGCTGCATTACCGCATGCTCGACAATTGGGGATTCAAGGCCCTGGCAAAGAAGTGGCGCGCGGAATCGATCGAGGAGATGGTGCACGCCGACAAATTCGTCGACCGCATCCTGTTCCTCGACGGTTTTCCGAACATGCAGGTCCTCGAACCGCTGCGCATCGGCCAGGACGTGAAGGAAATCCTCGAAGCCGATCTGGCCGCCGAGGAAGGCGCACGCGCGCTGTATCAGGAAGCCGCCGCCTATTGCCACTCCGTCAAGGACTTCCCGAGCCGCGACCTGTTCGAGGAGCTGATGACGGACGAGGAAGGCCATATCGACTTCCTCGAGACGCAGCTCGATCTGGTGGCCCGTATCGGCGTCCAGCTCTACGCGCAGCACCATATCGGCGAACTCGAATCCG
The DNA here is from genome assembly GCF_004346185.1 of Aquabacter spiritensis. Taxonomy (GTDB): domain Bacteria; phylum Pseudomonadota; class Alphaproteobacteria; order Rhizobiales; family Xanthobacteraceae; genus Aquabacter; species Aquabacter spiritensis. Next base: position 87,347 of record NZ_SMAI01000018.1, read on the forward strand.
ACTGAGCTTCCGGCGCGCCTTCGCACGAGGCGCGATCTGCGGACGTTCAAGCCCGTCCTGCACCGCCGCGGTCCGAAAGGATCGCGGCGGATTGCGTTGAAGACCATGTCGCGACAGCAAGACATCTGCATCGACGCGCCAAGAATTAGTTTAGATTTCCTCTAACCTTTTACGATCACTTGCTCTTTCATTGACGCAGCAGGCCGCGTGACGTTAGGCGATGGTCCATCAGCAAGGCGATGCGCGCGCGCCGCCTTAGCGGGAGGAGGAAGCCATGTCCGGGACATCGCCCACAATATCCCTGGTGCGCCGCACCCTTTGCGGCGCTCTCGCGGCCGTATCGCTCGCCGCTCTTGGGCTCGCCGCTGGCCCGGCGGCCGCCGAAGAGGTCGTGAACGTCTATACCACCCGCGAACCCGCGCTCGCCGCCCCGCTCTTCGAGGCCTTCACCAAGGCGACCGGCGTGCGCGTGCACAGCGTGTTCGTCAAGGACGGCCTCGCCGAGCGCGTCAAGGCCGAAGGCGCCGCCTCTCCCGCCGACGTGCTGATGACGGTCGACGTCGGCAATCTGCTTGATGTGGTCGATGCCGGCGTGACCCAGCCGGTGGAGACCCCGGTCCTCACCGCAGCCGTACCCGCCAATCTGCGCGACCCGCAGGGCAATTGGTACGCTCTGTCGCTGCGCGCACGTCTGGTCTATGCGGCCAAGGACGCGAAGCTCACCGGGATCCATTACGAGGATCTCGCCGACCCGAAATACAAAGGCAAAATCTGCATCCGCTCGGGGCAGCACCCCTATAATGTCGCCCTCACAGCGGCCTATCTCGTCCATCACGGCGAGGCCAAGACCGAAGCCTGGCTGCGCGGCGTCAAGGCGAACCTCGCCCGCAAGGCGACCGGCGGCGACCGCGAGGGCGCCCGGGACATCGTCGGCGGGATCTGCGAGCTGGCGATCGGCAATTCCTATTATGTCGGGTTGATGCGCTCCGGCAAAGGCGGCCCGGAGCAGCAGAAGTGGGGCGACGGGATTGCCGTGCTCCTGCCGACCTTCGAGGGCGGCGGCACGCACGTCAACGTCTCCGGCGCGGCGGTGGCCAAGAACGCCCCCAACAAGTCGAATGCCGTCAAGCTTCTGGAGTTTGCGGTCTCGCCCGAAATGCAGGCGATCTATGCCAAGGCGAATTTCGAATATCCGGTCCTCAAGGGCGCCGCGATCGATCCCGTCATCGCCGCCCTCGGCCCGCTGACCGTCGATCCGATCTCTCTGGTCGACATCGCCAAGGCGCGCAAGAAGGCCAGCGAGCTGATCGACAAGGTCGGCTTCGACAGCTGAGCCGCGGGTGCCGCCGCACATCATCTCCAGGAACAGGCGCCTCGCCTCGGCCTTTGGCCGGCGGCGGGGCGCCTTGCTTTTGGTCGCCCCGGCCCTCGTCGCGGGCTTTGTCCTGCTGCCGATCCTCGCTCTGGGCATCATCGCGGCGCGCGGTTCCGGCGACCTCTGGCCCCATCTGATCGCATATGTCCTACCCGATGCGGTGAGCCAGACTCTGATCCTGCTCGCAGGCGTCGGGCTATTGTCTTTCTTCGTCGCCGTCCCCTGCGCCTTTCTGGTCGCGACCTGCGAATTTCCCGGGCGTCGCCTCCTCGATTGGGCGCTGCTTCTGCCGCTGGCCTTGCCCGGTTACATCGTCGCTTATTCCTATCTCGACCTGCTGCACCCGCTGGGCCCGGTCCAGGGCGTGCTGCGCTTCGCCCTGGGCATCGCCTCGCCCCGCGATTTCCGGCTGCCGGACGTCCGCTCGGTCGGCGGGTGCATTTTCGTCCTCTCCTGCGTTCTCTATCCCTATGTCTATCTCTCGGCCCGCGCCTCGTTTCTGATGCAGTCGGCGGCGGCGCTCGATGTCGCCCGCTCGCTCGGCGCGAGCCGCACCCGGGCCGCGCTGCGGATCGCCTTGCCGATGGCGCGCCCCGCGATCGTCGCCGGTCTGACCCTGGTCCTGCTCGAAGTGCTCGGCGACATCGGCGCCTCCGAATTCCTCGGCGTACGGACGCTGACCGTTTCGATCTATGCGACCTGGGTCAACCGCTCCAACCTCCCCGGCGCGGCGCAGATCGCGCTGGTCATGCTGGCTCTGGTGCTCGTTCTGGTGGCCGCCGAGCGCTTGGCACGGCGGCGCGCCCGCTACACCACCGCAGCGGCGGGTCGTCCGCCTGCGCGGGTTTGCCTGCGCGGCGGCAAAGCGGCGGGCGCGACGCTCCTCTGTGCGCTGCCCGTCCTGCTCGGATTCGTTGCGCCGGTCTGGCATCTCGCCACCGCTGCGGCCCAGCGCCTGGAATTCAGCGGCCTGTCGCCGGCCTTGCTTCTGGAGGCGCGCAACAGCGCCCTTCTGGCGGGGGGCGGAACCCTGGTCGCCATCGCCCTCGGCCTCGTGGTCACGGTCGGCCAACGCCTGTCCGCACGCCCCGCGGCGAGCGTGCTCGCGCGGATCGCGAGCCTCGGCTATGCCGTTCCCGGCACCGTCCTCGCGATCGGCCTTTTGACGCCTCTCGCCGGCTTCGACAATTGGGTGGATGCGGCGGCTCGGGAAACGTTCGGTGTTTCGACGGGATTGCTGATCTCCGGGTCGGGCGGCGCCCTCGTGATCGCCTATGCGATCCGTTTCCTCGCCATCCCCATCGGCGGTCTCGAGGCCGGGTTCACGCGCATGTCGCCGCATCTCGACATGGCGGCGCGCAGTCTCGGCGCGACAGGGGCCTCGGCCGTGCGGCGCATCCACCTCCCCTTGCTCCGCCCGGCGCTCGCGACCGCCGCCTTGATGGTGTTCGTCGACGGCATGAAGGAATTGCCGGCGACCCTGCTGCTGCGCCCGCTCGGCGTCGAGACACTGGCCACGCACATTTACGGGGAGGCCGCGCGCGGGACCTACGAGGACGGAGCGCTCGCCGCGCTGCTGGTGGTTCTGGTCGGACTGGTTCCGGTCGTCATTCTTGCCCGCATCTCAGGTGCGGCTTTCGGTGCGACGCAATCCTCCAGTGCACGCCGCGGCGAGGCGCAAGGCGCCCCGACCGCGGTCGGCTGAGGTCTGGCGCGCGGCTCAGCTCTGCAAGGTGGCCAAGTCGCGATACTCGACCAGGGCTTCGGGATTGGCCAGCGCCTCGGTGTTCTTCACGGGACGGCCGTGCACCACTTCGCGCACCGCCAGTTCGGTGATCTTGCCGGACCGCGTGCGCGGGATGTCGCCGACCTGCACGATCTTGGCCGGCACGTGGCGCGGGCTCGCCCCGGTACGGATCTGGGTCTTGATGCGGCCCGTCAGGGCGTCGTCCAGCGTCACGCCCTCGCGCAGGCGCACGAACAGGACGACGCGCACGTCATTGTCCCATTCCTGGCCGATCGCGACCGATTCCATCACTTCCGGCACCTGCTCGACCTGGGCATAGATTTCCGCCGTGCCGATCCGAACGCCCTGCGGGTTCAGCGTCGCATCGGAGCGGCCGAGGATCACCATGCCGCCATGCTTGGTCCAAAGCGCGAAATCGCCGTGGCACCAGACATTCGGGAAGCGATCGAAATAAGCGGCGTGATATTTCGCGCCGTCCGGGTCGTTCCAGAACATCACCGGCATCGAGGGGAAGGGCCGGGTGCAGACCAGTTCGCCGCGCTCCTCGCGGACCGGACGCCCCTCCTCCGACCAGACGTCGACCGCCATGCCGAGCCCCGGCGCCTGGATCTCGCCGCGCCAGACCGGCGAGGTGGGATCGCCGAGGACGAAGCAGGAAATGATGTCCGTACCGCCGGAAATCGAAGCGAGCGGCACGTCGCCTTTGATGGCGTCGTACACATAATCAAAGCCCTCGGCAGCCAGAGGCGACCCGGTCGAGGTGATCAGCTTCACGCTCGACAGATCGTGCGTGTCGCACGGGCGCAGGCCTTCTTTGTGCAGCGAATCGATATATTTCGCCGACGTTCCGAACAGCGTGAAGCGCTCCGCCTGGGCATAATCGAACAGAATGGCCGGGGTCGGCGCAAAGGGCGAGCCGTCATACAGGCACAAGGTCGCGCCGATCGCGAGGCCGGAGACCAGCCAGTTCCACATCATCCAGCCGCAGGTGCTGAAATAGAACAGGCGGTCGCCCTCGTTGAAGTCGCTCTGGTAACGGTGCTCCTTCATGTGCTGAAGCAGCGTGCCGCCGACGCCGTGAACGATGCATTTCGGGACGCCGGTCGTGCCGGAGGAAAAGCAGATGTAGAGCGGCTGATTGAAGGGCACGCGCTCGAACGTGACGGAGGTCGGCGCATAGGCTTCCAAGAAGCTGTCGAGCGTCGCGCCGCGCGGCGCCAGCCGTTCGGCCACGGCTTCGGCCTCGCCGAGATACGGCACCACGACGATCTTCGCGGCGCTCGGCAGGCCGGCGGCGACCTGGACCAGCTTGTCCGCGATGGCGACGCGCTTGCCATTGTACCAATAGCCGTCGCAGCAGAAGAACACTTTCGGCTGGATCTGGCCGAACCGGTCCAGCACGCCGCGCTCGCCGAAATCCGGCGAGCAGGACGAGAAGATGGCCCCGAGCGACGCGACCGCCAGCATGATCGCGACGGTCTGCGGCATATTGGGCATCATCGCCGCAACCCGGTCGCCGACGCCGACCCCTTCGGCTTTCAGCGCCTGCTGGAGCCGAGAGACCAAGGCGTTCAGTTCGTCATGGGTGACGCGGGCCTTGGCCTTGTCCTCGCCCCAGAAGACCATCGCCTCGCCGCCACCGGTCTTCCGCAGGAGATTTTCCGCGAAGTTCAGCCGGCCGTCCGGGAAGAATTGTGCGCCGGGCATCTTGTCGGCGTGGATGAGGGCGCGCTCGCCCTTCTCGCCGATCACCTTGCAGTCGTCCCACACCAGGCTCCAGAACGCGCCGGGGTCGCCGACCGACCAAGCGTGCAGGTCCTTATAGGTGTGCAGGTCGGTCCCGTGGCGCGCGTTCACCTGCTTGATGAAAGCGGCGATGTGCGTGGAGGCGACGCGGGCTGCGTCCGGTTGATAAAGTGGGTGTTCGGCTTCGCTCATTGTCCCCTCCCTTGCTTCCGGCTGGCCTAGCGCAAAGGCCCAACGCACCGCAAGTTCGCATCGTCGCACGTCAAAAGACATAGAGCGCGATCCGGGGCGACGAAAAGGCTTTCGTTCGATTCGAACCGGATTCCGCCGGTTTCCCGCTCCCCGCCGGGCAGCCATGAAAGCGACACAGAGCGTCACGATGGTGCCGGCCACGTGAAAGAGAGTCGCAGCGGGACCGCCCTGCGGTCGCGCGCGCCTCGATTCAAGATCGGAATTTCTGCTGGTGACATTCGGCGCATCCGCCCGCAAGGTCGTGGTCCTGTCGACAGTCATGGTGGGCGGCTTGGCCCTCGCCGGACTCGGACTCCTTTCAGCCGCCACCTGGCTCGTCCCGACGTCCGAGTTGCGCAAGGTGACGGTGGATGCGATCGGCAAGTCCACCGGCCAGCCCGTGCGTTTCACCGGCGATCCCTATCTTCGGCTCGTCCCAGCCCCCAGCGTGGTGCTGGACAAGGTGGTATTTCCCGTCGGCAAGGGCCTGTCCCTCGATGCGGAAGGCGCGGTGGCGCGGCTGCGTCTGCTGCCGCTCTTCCTCGGCCGGCTCGAAATCGCCGATGTCACCCTGGACCGTCCGACCTTCGTCGTCAGTGGACGGGTTCCGCCTCTCGCGCCCCCGCTGCTCAAGCTGATGGGCGGACCCAACTTGCCCGAGCTTCGGCTGGTCGGCGGCACGGTCGCACTCCGCAACACGGACGGGCTGACCGAGGAACTGATCAGCGGGATCGATGCCCGGCTCGACCGCTCCGCCGGTGGCGGCGGTCTCGCAGCCAAGATCGCCTTTGTGTGGCGTGACCGGGTGACCGATGGCGAACTCGAACTCGCCGATGCGGCCGCCTTTCTGGCCGGCAAGCCGAGCGCCGTGCGTCTGCATCTGACGTCGGGGGATTCCGCCTGGCTGCGCTTCCGCGGGTCCGCCACTTCCGGCGAGGGCGCGGTGGCGGAGGGGGAAGTCAGCGGCGAAGCAGGATCGCTGCGCGACCTTCTGGACTGGGTCGGGGCGCCGGTCGCGCTCGATGGCGGCCTGCAGAAATTCAGCTTCACGGGCGCGATCTCCGCCCGGCATTCCGGCATCGAACTGACCTCGATCGCCGCCGAGCTGGACGGGAACCGCAGCGAAGGGGCGCTGAGCCTCAAGCTGGACGGGCCGCGGCCCGCTTTGGTCGGAACCTTCGCCGCCGGCGCGCTCGATCTGTCCCGCTACGGCCGGATGAGCGTGACGGACGGCCCCGGGGGAGCCTGGGACGAGGACAGGTTCAATTTGGCGCCCCTCGCCCGCGTCGATCTCGATCTCCGCCTTTCCGCCGCACGGATCCGGTCCGGGGACAGTATTTTTGAGCGCGTGGCGACCAGCGCCGTCCTGCAATCCGGCCGCCTCGTCGTGGCATTGGGCACGGCGAAGGCCTGGGGCGGCATGGTCCGGGCCTCGCTCGACGTCGCGCCGGTGGCCGACGGCGCGGTTCTGCGTTTGAAGGCCGATGGGACCGGCATAGCCCTCGACCGCGCGTTCGGAGATCTGCTCGGCATGCGCCGGATCGAAGGATCGGGCGACGTCGAGGCCTCGCTGGAGGGGACGGGGCGGAGCTTCGACGCGATCGCCCGGTCGCTTTCGGGGTCGGTCGCCCTGAAAGCATCGAATGGCGCCATCGCTGGCATCGATGTCGCGCAGGTGTTGCGGCGGATCGAACGCCGTCCCCTTTCGGGCGGCGGCGACTTCCGCGGCGGGCGCACGCAATTCGACCGGCTTTCCGCCAAGATCACGCTCGCCCGGGGGGTCGCCACCATCGAACGGGCGCGGGTGGAGGGCAAGCAGGTGCAGCTCTCTCTCGAAGGCCTGGTTGCGGTCGGGCGCCAGGATATCGACCTGCAGGGCCACGCGTTTCTCGCGAATGCACCGGTGGCGCCCGGCGATCGGCAGCGGCCGCCCTTCGATCTGCCCTTCATCGTCCAGGGGCCGTGGGGCAGTCCTTATGTCATGCTCGATCCGCGAAGCCTGATCGAGCGCTCGGGCGCAGCACAGCCGCTGCTGGAGGCGGTGCGCAACCGCGGCATGGGGGAAGCCGCCGTGCGCTCGGTGATCGAGCAGCTCGCCAAGCCGACAGCCCTTCCCCCCGCTTCGGCGGGTGCCGCGGGCAACTGATCCCGAAGTCTCGATATCTCGATATATCGTCGGCTTCGGCCGATGCCCGCGGCGAAGTCGGGCTTTATTGCGCCGCGAACGACGATGCGGAACGCTCTTGCGCGCCGGTTCGGTCGCGGCCCGTCCTGGCATCCCCGCGGAGGCGGGCGAACAGGAGGTGGTCCTCCCACGCCCCGTTGATACAGAGATATTGCCGTGCAAAGCCCTCGCGGGTGAAGCCGACGCCTTCCAGCAGGCGAATCGACGCCAGATTGTTGGTCATGCACGCCGCCTCGATGCGGTGCAGGCCCAGCGCCTCGAACGCCACCGGCAGCAGCGCCGAAACGGCGGCCGTCATATAGCCGCGTCCGGCATGGGGCTCCCCCATCCAATAGCCGAGGCTCGCTGCCTGGCAGATGCCGCGCCGGACGTTCGACAAAGTCAGCCCGCCCAGGAGGCGGTCGTCATCCGCGCGGAACAGGAACAGGGGATAGGCTTCGTCGCGCAGCATGTCGCGGGCATAGCGGCGCAGACGGCGGCGGAAGGCCCCGCGCGTCAGGTCGTCGGAGGGCCAGAGCGGTTCCCAAGGGGTGAGAAAGGCACGGCTCTCGGCACGCAGGTCCCGCCACGCGACGAAGTCGCCGGCCTGAGGGACGCGCATATAGACGCCCTCCCCCGGAATCGTCGGGAGGACCTCGGTGGAGAAAATCGTTCTCAAGAACCACATGCCAAGCTCATCGAGCCGCCCGACACCACCCGTCCCAAAAGGCGATGAGCGGCCCGATCACACCGGCCGGCCGCGCCCCGCACCCTTGGTCAGACGTTCCACCACACGCGCGGCCGGTTCAAGCCCCGCATGCGGACCGATGGCCGCAAGGACCGGCCGCCCCCCGCCGACGAGATCGCGGGCCGCGGTCCGCACATCCTCCACCGTCACCGCCTCGACCTTGGCCACGATTTCTTCCACCGGAATGACCCGGTCGAAGACCAGGATCTGGCGCGCCAACTGGTCGGCGCGCGCACCCGAGTTTTCCAGCGCCGCGAGCAGGCCGACCTTCATCTGCGCTTTGGCGCGGGCGACCTCCAGATGCGTCGCCGTCTCCGCCGTATCGGTCAGCTGGTCGATCACGACATCGGTCAATTCCGCAACGTCCGCATCGTCGGTGCCGGCATAGATGCCGAACAGGCCGGCATCGGCATAGGACCAGTGGAACGCATAGATCGAATAGCACAGGCCGCGCGCTTCCCGCACTTCCTGGAACAGGCGCGAAGACATGCCGCCCCCGAGCAGATTCGTCAGCACCTGGAGGGCGTGATAGCCGGGATCGCCGTAGGCCCGACCTTCGAGACCCAACACGACGTGGACCTGTTCGAGGTCCCGCGGGGTGAGCGAGATGCCACCGGCATAAAGTGCAGGCGGCGCGTGCGGCTTCTGATCCGGCGCAATTCCCCGCAGCCGCTCCCCGGCCTCGGCGACGAGCTGGTCGTGATCGACGGCTCCGGCGGCGGCCACCACCATCCGGGGGCCGCGATAGGTGCGTCCGAGATAGGCGCCGAGCCGGTTCCGGTCGAATCCCCGCACCGTCTCCGGCGTGCCGAGGATGGAACGTCCGACCGCCTGGCCGGGGAACGCCGCTTCCTGGAAGAGGTCGAACACCAGATCGTCGGGCGTGTCCATCACCGCCCCGATCTCCTGGACGATGACGTTCTTTTCGCGCGCCAGTTCGTCGGCGGCGAAGGCCGGCTCGGTGAGGATGTCGGACAGGATGTCTAGGCCGAGCCCGACATCCTCCCCCAGAACCCGCACATTGTAGGAGGTCTGTTCGACCGAGGTCGCGGCATTGATATCGCCGCCGACCTGCTCGATCTCCTCGGCGATGCGGCGCGCCGAGCGGCGGCGCGTGCCCTTGAAGGCCATGTGCTCAAGGAGATGGGAGATGCCGTGCTCGTCTTCCGCCTCGTCCCGCGCACCGGCCCCGATCCAGATGCCGAGCGAGGCGGTGCCGAGATGGGGCATGGCCTCGGAGATGACCGTCACGCCATTGTCGAGACGGGTGCGCCGGACATTCATGCTCATGCCGCCGCCCCGGAGGCGATGCGGGAATGGCGCGAGATATAGGCTTCGACGGCGGTTTGATCGTTCGGCAGGATGCTGAGCCTTTCCTTGCGTGTCATCAGGTCCGCCATGTGCGGCGGCAGGATCGGCCGGCGGCCGGTCGCGGCCTCGACGGCATCGGGAAATTTTGCCGGATGCGCGGTCGAGAGCACGATCTGGGGAATGCGGGCGCTGTGCTCGATTTTGCGCGCGACGGTCAGGGCCACGGCCGTGTGGGGATCCACCAGATAGTCGGTGTCACGGAACTTGCGGGCGATCGTGGCAGCCGTTTCGGGTTCGTCCGCGCGTCCGGCGGAGAAGTCGCTGACGATGGCGGCGAACGCTTCGCGCGGTATCGTGAAGGTGCCGGACTGGGCGAGCGAGGCCATGAGCCCCCGGAGCGCTGCGGCATCCCGGTCCAGCGCCTCGAACAGAAGGCGCTCGAAATTCGAGGAGACCTGGATATCCATCGAGGGCGAGGAAGACGGCTGCACCCCGCGCACCTCGTAGCGTCCGGTCTCGATGGTGCGGGCGAGGATGTCGTTCACATTGGTCGCGATGGTCAAATCGCGGATCGGGAGGCCCATCCGCTTGGCCGCCCATCCGGCGAAGATGTCGCCGAAATTGCCGGTCGGAACGACGAAGGACACCTCCCGGCCCGGTGCGCCGAGCGCCGTGGCGGCATAGAAATAATAGACGATCTGCGCGACGATCCGCGCCCAATTGATGGAATTGACCCCCGCCAGCGCCAAGCGGTCGCGGAAGGCGAGGTGGTTGAACATCGCCTTCACGAGGCTCTGGCAATCGTCGAACGTGCCCTCGACCGCGATGGCATGGACATTGGGTCCGCCCACGGTGGTCATCTGCCGACGCTGCACCTCGGAGACCCGCTTGTGGGGATAGAGGATGAAGACGTCGACCGCGTCGGAATGGCGGAACGCCTCGATGGCCGCGCTGCCGGTGTCGCCGGAGGTCGCGCCGACAATGGTCGCCCGCGCATTTCTCTGCGACAGGACATGGTCCATGAGGCGCGCCAGAAGCTGCATCGCCACGTCCTTGAAGGCCAAGGTCGGGCCGTGAAACAGCTCCAGGACGAACCGGTTCGGCGCAACCTGCACCAGAGGGGTCGTCGCGGGGTGCCGAAACCCGTGATAGGCGTCGGAAATCATCAGATCGAGCGCCGGGGCGGCAATCGCGCCGTCGACGAACGGCCCGATCACGGCGCGCGCGACGTCGGCATACGGCTTTCCCGCGAGCGCAGCGATCTCGTCGGTGGAAAAGGTCGGCCAGGTCTGCGGCACATAGAGGCCGCCATCGCGCGCCAGCCCCGCGAGAAGTGCGTCGGCAAAAGAGAGAGGCGGCGCCTCGCCGCGGGTCGACACATACTGCAAAGCTTTGCTCCGGCATCCGCGCCCCGAAGGCACGCGCAAGGGTAAACCCGCCGCCGCAACGGGAAAAGGCGGACGACATGCGCGTGGCGGTCTTATCCGGCAATGCGGCCATGCGCCAGACCCGGTTGCCGGGCGGACCGGCGGAGGCGAGGATGGCACTCCCCATCAGATCCCCGATATGCCCCCTTATCATCCCCTGAGTCTGCTCGCCGCCCTCGGCCGCCACGGCCCGCGCGCCATTGCCGCCAGCATCTTTCTCGGATTGCTCGTGCCGCCGGCGGCGGCGCTGGCGAAGCCGCTCTTATTGCCGTGCATCGTCGCTCTGCTGGTGATCTCGTTCCTCCGCACGGATCTCGGGCAGGTTCGGCGCGGGCGCCATGGGCGGGCGGTTCTGTTCGCCCTCGTCTGGATCATGGGCGTGCTACCCGCCGTGTTCGGCTATATCGTCAGCACGCTTCTGCCGCCGTCCGACAACGGCATCCTGCTGGCTCTGATGATGCAGGCCGCCGGACCACCGATCATGTCGACCCCGGCCTTCGCCGCCATGCTCGGGCTCGACGCCACTTTGAGCCTCGCTGTGATGGTGTCGTGCCTCGTTGCCGTGCCGTTCACGGCGCCGGTTCTCGTCGCGTTCTTTACCGACGGGGCGCTGACCCTCGATGGCGTCGCGCTCGCGGGCCGCCTCGCCGTCATTCTGGCCGGCACCGCGGGCGCGGGGCTCGGGCTGCGGGCCGGGATCGGCCGCCCCCGCATCGCCGCGTGGAACGATCATCTCAACGGCATCAACGTCCTGCTGCTGCTCGTCATGGCGGTGGCCTTCATGGACGGGGTGACGGCCTATGCCATTGCAGATCCCCTTTTGGTCGCCTCGCTGACCGGGCTTGCCTTCCTCGTCACTCTGGTCGGCCTGATCTCGACCCTTTTCGTGTTCCGCTGGGTCGGCGGCGGCCAGGACGTGATCATGGGGTACGCGGCGGGCAACCGGAATCTCGGCCTGATGGTGGCGGCGACCGGCGGGCTCCTGCCGGAAACCACCTGGCTCTATGTCGCCCTCGCCCAGTTCCCGATCTATCTCCTGCCCTATCTCCTGCGGCCGCTGATCCTGCATCTGACGCGCCCCCCCGCCCCGCTCTGAGCAGAGCGCCGCGCTACCCGAGGCGGCGGCGATCTGTTAGAGGGCTGGCTTTCCTCATCGCCCGAAGAGCCGATCCATGATCCCCCGCTACAGCCGCCCGGAAATGGCCGACATCTGGACCCCAGAGGCCCGGTTCCGCATCTGGTTCGAGATCGAGGCCCATGCGGTCGAGGCGATGGCGGATCTGGGCATCGTCCCGAAGGAGGCCGCCGCCAAGATCTGGGAATTGGGGCGGAACGCGGCGTTCGACGTCGCGCGCATCGACGCGATCGAGCGCGAGGTGAAGCACGACGTCATCGCCTTCCTCACCCATCTCGCCGAGATCGTCGGTCCGGATGCACGCTTCGTGCACCAGGGCATGACGTCCTCCGACGTGCTCGACACCTGTTTCGCGGTCCAGCTCGCTCGCGCCTCGGACCTTCTGATCGCCGATATCGACCGGGTTCTGTCGGTGCTGGAACGCCGGGCGTTCGAACACAAGCTGACGCCGACAGTCGGACGGTCGCACGGCATCCATGCCGAGCCGACCACTTTCGGCATCAAGCTCGCCATCGCTTATGCCGAATTCCAGCGCGCCCGCGCCCGTATGGTGGCGGCGCGCGCGGAGATCGCGACCTGCGCCATTTCCGGTGCGGTCGGCACCTTCGCGCATATCGATCCGAAGGTGGAAGCCTATGTCGCGGAGAAGATGGGCCTGACGGTCGAGCCGGTCTCCACCCAGGTCATCCCGCGCGATCGCCATGCGATGTTTTTCGCCACGCTCGGCGTCATCGCCTCCTCGGTGGAGCGGCTCGCGACCGAGATCCGCCACCTCCAGCGCACCGAAGTGCTCGAGGCGGAGGAATATTTTTCCGAGGCCCAGAAGGGCTCCTCGGCCATGCCCCACAAGCGCAATCCGGTCCTCACCGAAAATCTGACCGGCCTCGCCCGCATGGTGCGGGCCTATGCGCTGCCGGCGATGGAAAATGTCGCGCTCTGGCACGAGCGAGACATCTCCCATTCGTCGGTCGAGCGCATGATCGGTCCGGACGCCACCGTGACCCTGGACTTCGCCCTCGCCCGCCTGGCCGGCGTCGTCGACAAGCTCGTGGTGCATGCCGACAACATGCAGCGGAACATGGACAAGCTCGGCGGGCTCATCCATTCCCAGCGCGTCCTGCTCGCTTTGACCCAGAAGGGCGCGAGCCGCGAGGAGTCCTACCGCCTGGTTCAGCGCAACGCGATGCGAGTCTGGCGCGGGGAAGGCGATTTCCGCACCTTCCTCCTGGAGGATCCCGAGGTGCGCCGTTTCCTTTCCGAAGACGACATCAACGAGAAGTTCGACCTCGGCTATCACATGAAACACGTCGATACGATCTTCGCGCGCGTCTTCGGGCGGACCTGAAACACAAATGCCCGGGCCAAGGCCCGGGCATTTGGTGCGGATCCGGGATTTTTCCCGATCCTGATCGGATCAGCCGATCGCGCGGTCCCGAACGGCGACGCCCTTTTCCTCGAACAGAGGGATCAGCTCACCGGCCTGGAACATCTCCCGGACGATATCGCAGCCGCCGAGGAATTCGCCCTTCACATAGATCTGGGGAATGGTCGGCCAGCTCGCATACTCCTTGATGCCCTGACGCAGTTCGTCGGATTCCAATACGTTGATGCCTTTGAACGGCACGCCGATATGGTCGAGGATCTGCACCACCTGTCCGGAAAAGCCGCACATGGGGAATTGCGGCGTGCCCTTCATGAACACCACCACCTCATTGCCCTTGACCTCGCGGTCGATGAATTCGCGAATGCTCATCTTTCTCATCCAAACAGGGGCCCCGGCACGCCGGCTTACCGGGAAGATCGGTCTTCAGGCGGCAAAGCGCAAGGGGACGCCGGAGGCCGGGCGGCGGCCTTCGGCGCATGAGCCCCCGTGCAGGTGCAACCGGCACGTCTCAGGGGCGCGCGCCCTCCCGGCTACTTCTTGACCGGGGCGTAGAAGGTGCCTTCCACTTCGACGATATCGTCCTGATTCAGCCGGTCGACCTCGATGATGGTGCGCGGCGGATACGGCCCCTTGCCCCACAGCTCTTCCTGCACCTTGTTGACCACTGGCCGGAAGCGGAACATGTCGGTGACGTACACCACCAGACGCACGGCGTCCTGAAGCGTCGCGCCTTCCGATTCGGCGATCAGCTTCATGTTCAGGAAGGCCTGCTTCACCCGCGCCTCGTCCCCCGGCACAAGCGCATTGGTCGCCGGATCGATACCGCGCATGCCGGCCACGAACACGAAATCACCGGCCCGGGTGCCGAGATTCCAGGTGCCGGTCGGCTTGATCGCGCCGGCCGGGGACAGCGTCTTCACGCCGTTGGGGGACTGGGCGGAGGCGGCCGCCGGCAGAAAAAGGAGGGCAGCAGCAAAAGCGGCGGATAAGCGGTTCGGCGCGGACATGGGGGGCCTCGGATTGGAATGAATGTATACATTCATTCCATGCTGCACCGCAGCAGGTCAATCGCGCAGCACGCTCAAATCGTAGGCAGAACCACGCGCCGACGCGTCAGGCCGGCGCCGAGGTCTTCAGTGCGAGCGCGTGAAGAACTCCGCCCATATTTCCCTGGAGCGCGGCATAGACCATCTGATGCTGCTGCACCCGGCTCTTGCCCCGGAACGCCTCCGAGACGATGGTCGCGGCATAATGGTCGCCGTCCCCGGCGAGGTCCTGGATCGTCACTTCGGCATCCGGCAGCGCCTGCTTGATCAGGCGCTCGATATCGGCGGCGGGCATCGGCATCGTCGTCTCCCGTCAGGCGCTCGCGCCCATATAGATGGGCAGCCAGGTCTCGTTCCGATCGCGCAGCGTCTCGACGAAGATCGAACGCTCCCCGGGCAGCGCGAGCCGGTCGCCGCCGGTCTTGCCGATCTTCATCAGGGGAACGCCCGCCGCTTCCGCCCGGCGCACCAGTTCAGGCCCCTGCCCGTGCGCCGCCACGATTACGTAGCGTGCCTGATCCTCGCCGAACCAGAAGGCATGCGCCGGGATGCCGTGCGGCCGATCGAGCGAGGCGCCCATATTCCCGGCCATCGCCATCTCGGCGAGCGCCACCAGAAGTCCGCCGTCCGACACGTCGTGCACGGCCGTCACGAGTTCCTGATGGATCAGGCTGCGGACGAAGTCGCCGTTGCGCTTTTCGGCCACCAGGTCGACCGGGGGCGGTGCGCCTTCCTCGCGGTCGCAGACCGTGAAGAGATAGGCGGAGGCGCCGAGCCAGCCTTCGGTCTTTCCGACGACATAGATCGCCTCGCCGGCCGCCTTGAAGGCGAGGGTCATGCTCTTGGCGAGATCCTCGATCAATCCGACGCCGCCGATCGTGGGGGTCGGTAGGATCGCCTTGCCGTTGGTCTCGTTATAGAGGCTGACATTGCCCGACACGACGGGGAAATCGAGCGCCTCGCAGGCGGCGCCGATGCCTTTCACGCAGCCGACGAACTGGCCCATGATTTCCGGGCGCTCGGGATTGCCGAAATTCAGATTGTCCGTCACCGCGATCGGCGTCGCGCCGACGGCGGTCAGGTTGCGCCAGGCTTCGGCGACCGCCTGCTTGCCGCCCTCGAACGGGTCGGCTTCGCAATAACGCGGCGTGACGTCTGTGGTGAGCGCCAACGCCTTCGGCCCGTCCTCGACGCGGATCACGGCGGCGTCGCCACCCGGCTTCTGCACGGTATTGCCGAGGATCAGATGGTCGTATTGCTCCCAGATCCAGCGCTTGGAGCACAGGTCCGGCGACATGACGAGCTGCTCCAGCGCGTCCGCCAACGACACCGTGTCCGGCACGTCCTTGGCGGCGATCACCGGGCGCGGCTGCGGATCGGTGTGGGGGCGGTAATATTCCGGGGCCTGATCGCCGAGATCCTTGATCGGCAGATCGGCCTCGACGAGGCCCTTGTGCTTGACCACGAAGCGCAGCGTATCTGTGGTGTGGCCGATAATCGCGAAGTCGAGCCCCCATTTCCGGAAGATCGCCTCGGCTTCGGCCTCCTTGCCCGGCGCGAGGACCATGAGCATGCGCTCCTGGCTCTCCGACAGCATCATCTCGTAAGCGGTCATGCCGGTTTCGCGGCACGGTACGGCGTCGAGGTCGAGTTCGATGCCGAGACCGCCCTTCGCGCCCATCTCGACCGCCGAACTGGTCAGACCCGCCGCCCCCATGTCCTGGATCGACACCACGCAGCCCGCCTTCATGATTTCGAGGCAGGCTTCCAGCAGCAGCTTTTCCGCGAACGGGTCGCCGACCTGGACGGTCGGCCGCTTCTCTTCGGCGTCGGCGCCGAACTCCGCCGAGGCCATGGTCGCGCCGTGGATGCCGTCGCGTCCGGTCTTGGAGCCGAGATAGACGATGGCGCGGCCGACGCCGCTCGCCGCCGCGTAGAAGATCTCGTCGGTGCGGGCGAGCCCGACCGCCATCGCATTGACCAGGATGTTGCCGTTATAGCGGCTGTGGAATCCGACCGAGCCGCCGACCGTCGGGACACCGAAGGAATTGCCGTAGCCGCCGATCCCGGCGACCACCCCCGCCAGAAGATGGCGGGTGCGCGGATGGTGGCAATTGCCGAACCGGAGCGCGTTCAAGGCCGCGATCGGCCGTGCGCCCATCGTGAACACGTCACGCAGAATGCCCCCCACCCCGGTCGCCGCGCCCTGATAGGGCTCGATGAAAGAGGGATGGTTGTGGCTCTCCATCTTGAAGACCGCGGCCAGCCCGTCACCGATATCCACCACGCCGGCATTCTCGCCCGGGCCCTGGATCACTCGGGGGCCGGTGGTCGGCAGCGTGCGCAGCCAGACCTTGGAGGATTTGTACGAGCAATGCTCGTTCCACATGGCCGAGACGATGCCGAGCTCGGTCAGGCTGGGCTCGCGCCCGATCAACGCGATAAAGCGCTGATATTCGTCCGGCTTCAGCCCGTGTTCGGCCACGAGTTCCGGGGTGATACGCGGGGTGTTCGGAATAAGATTCACGTGTCCGATCCCATCCGATCGCGCGCCGCGGCTCCGGGCCCGGTCGCCGCGACGACGTCATGCTACAGAATGGCCGGCCGATCCAGCCCCGCCCGTCACGCCGCCTTGAAGGCGGAGGACAGGCTTTCGAACAGGCCGCGGCCGTCGGTCGGGCCGATCGCCGGCTCGATGTAATTTTCAGGGTGCGGCATCATCCCGAGCACGTTGTGGGTCTCGGAATAGATACCGGCAATGCCGTTGATGGCGCCGTTGGGACCATCGGTCTCGTCGATCTCGCCATCGGGCCGCGCATAGCGGAAGGCCACCCGGCCCTCAGATTCGATCTCGCGGATCGTCTCCTCGTCGGCGGTGTAATTGCCTTCCCCATGCGCCACCGGGATGCGCAGGACCTCGCCCTTGCGATAGGCGCGGGTAAACGGCGTGTCGGCGCGCTCGACCCGGAGGCGAACCTCGCGGCAGACGAAGCGGAGCTTCGCGTTCCGCACCAGGACGCCGGGCAGCATGCCGGCCTCGCACAGGATCTGGAAGCCGTTGCAGATGCCGAGCACCAGGCCGCCGCGCTTGGCGTGCGCCTGCACCGCCGCCATTACATTCGCCCGCGCCGCGATCGCCCCGCAGCGCAGATAATCGCCATAGGAGAAGCCGCCGGCGAGCACGACGAGGTCGGTCTGGGAGGGGAGCTCGGTTTCCGAATGCCAAACCTTCGTCACCTTGGCGCCGGCGACGAGGGTCAGCGCGCGCTCGGCATCCCGCTCGCGGTTCGTCCCCGGAAAAACAACTAAGGCTGACTTCATGGCTCTAAACCGTGTTGCAGCGACGCGCGATCCGGGTCCGGATGCGAGCCGGCCCGGGCGCACCGCGTCTCATTCGGCGAATTCGACCCGATAGGTCTCGATGATGGTGTTGGCGAGCAGCTTGTCGCACGCCTCCTTCAAGACGCCCTCGGCCGCGGCCTTGTCATTGCCGGCGAGCTCGACGTCGAACACCTTGCCCTGGCGCACGCTCTGGACTCCGGCGACGCCGAGCGAGCGCAGAGCCCCCTCGATGGCCTTGCCCTGGGGATCCAGAACCGCGGATTTCAGCGTGACGATCACACGCGCCTTCATGCAGCACCACTCGTAACGGAAGCGGGGGCCTTATGGCCCCCGTCGCAGTTGGGATCAAGTGTCGTCGGCCTCACTTCACCAGAAGCGGGCCTTTCGCCTGGTTGGGCTCGTTCTCGCCCAGGATGCCAAGACGCCGCGCGACCTCCGAATAGGCCTCCACCAGTCCGCCCATGTCGCGGCGGAAGCGGTCCTTGTCGAGCTTGTCGGCGGACTTGATGTCCCAGAGACGGCACGAATCGGGACTGATCTCATCAGCCACGACGATCCGCATCATGTCGTTCTCCCAGAGCCGGCCGCATTCCATCTTGAAGTCGACGAGGCGGATGCCGACGCCGAGGAAGAGGCCGGAGAGGAAGTCGTTGACGCGGATGGCCAGCGCGATGATGTCGTCGATCTCCTGGGTGGTCGCCCAGCCGAAGGCCGTGACGTGCTCCTCGGAAACCAGCGGGTCGTTCAGCGCGTCGTTCTTATAATAGAATTCGATGATCGAGCGCGGCAGCGCGGTCCCTTCCTCGATCCCGAGACGGGTCGAGAGAGAGCCTGCGGCAACGTTCCGCACCACGATTTCGAGCGGGATGATCTCGACCTCCCGGATCAACTGCTCGCGCATGTTGAGCCGGCGGATGAAGTGCGTGGGCACTCCGATCTCGTTCAGCCGCGAAAAGATATATTCCGAGATTCGGTTGTTCAGAACCCCTTTGCCATCGATGACGTCATGCTTCTTGTTGTTGAAGGCGGTGGCGTCGTCCTTGAAGTGCTGGATGAGCGTGCCCGGCTCGGGGCCCTCATACAGGACCTTCGCCTTGCCTTCGTAGATGCGGCGGCGGCGGCTCATGGGGGTATACCGTCGATTGAGGAAATCCATTGGGTTGCCAAGGCTCCGTTCGGGTGACGCTCCTCGGCGGGGCGCATCATTTGCTGTCTTGCAGCGCAAGATACGCCCTGGCGGACACTAGCCGATTGCCGGGCGGTATACAACGCGCTGTCTCAGGAGGGGACACGGTCCTCGTCCGTTTTCGTGGACCCGGCCATCCTCCCGGCGACACCCTTTCCGTTGATCTAGGGGAACCTCCCCTATATTCAAGGTCGCGGAAGGGATGGGCTTCGCTGCCACGCCTCCCTATCTGTCACGAAAACGTCAATATGAGGGCCGCCATGACCACGTTCGACAAGCGGGAAGACGGCTTCGAGAAGGCCTACGCCATGGACGAGGAGATCCGGTTCAAGGCCCTGGCTCGACGCAACAAGTTGCTGGGTCTGTGGGCCGCCGAGAAGCTCGGGCTCGGTGAGGACGAATCGCAGGCCTATGCCAAGGAGGTCGTCGTCGCCGACCTCGAGGAACATGGCGATGAGGATGTCTTCCGAAAGATCCGAGGCGATTTCGACGCCAAGGGTGTGACCGTGTCGGATCATCAGATCCGCCGCACGATGGACGAATTGCTGGCTCAAGCGGTGATCGCGATCCGCACCGCGCAATAGCGGCGATTCGCCGAGGCGGGGGCGGGTGACGAAGCGCGGCGGCGCGCCGCAGAGGAGATGACGCATGCAACGTTCCGGACGGGTGCTCGTTTGCCTCGCGGCGCTCCTATCGGGTGCGACGCCTGCCGCCGCCACCTCCGCGACGGTGCTCCGGCAATTGAACGTGCGTACGGGGCCCGGCACGAACTTCCCGGTCATCTCCCAGCTTCCCGCCGGTGCCACCATCGAGGCGATGGCCTGCAGCCCGTCTTGGTGCACCATCGCCTGGAACGGCCCGGCTTTCGTCGCGGCTTCCTATCTCGGTTTCGACGGTCCTCCGCCTTATGTCGACGGGCCGCTTCTCTTTTCGGCGCCGCCGCCCGTCATGATCGCGCCGCCCGGCCCGCCGGTCATGGTCGCGCCCCCGCCCCCGGTCTATTACGGCCCGCCGCCGCGCTTTTACGGCGTGCCGCCGGGTCCCGGCCCCGGCCTTTATGGCGGGGTCGGTGTCTGGGGTTTCTAGATCTGGATCCCGCCCTCTGCGGAACGCAGGCTTGACCGCGTCGTTGGTCTCCCAGCGCCCGCGCCGGGGAGATGACGATGCCGCTGTATCCCGACTGGACCGACCTCGGCCTCCGACTTCTCTGCACCTTTCTCGGCTGTGGGGTCATCGGCCTCGATCGCGAATGGCAGGAGCGCGCCGCGGGGCTGCGAACCACGATCCTGGTGGGTATCGCCGCCTGCATCACCATGATCAGCGCGAATCTTCTGCTTCCCCTCGACGGCAAGGGCAGTACGTCGTTTTCCGAGATCGACGTCATGCGTCTCCCGCTCGGCGTCCTGACCGGCATGGGCTTCATCGGCGCGGGAGCGATCATCCGGCGCGACGGACTGGTCCGGGGCGTCACGACGGCCGCCACCCTCTGGTTCGTCTCGATTTTGGGGCTGTGCTTCGGGGCGGGCCAGTTCCTGCTCGGCGGCGCCGGCTTCGCGGTCGGCATCTTCACCCTGTGGGGGCTCAAATATGCCGAGCGCTTCGTCCTGCGCGAGCGCGAAGCGACCCTCACGCTCGTTCTGGGGGCTGATGGACCGAGCGAGGACGGCATCGAGACCATCCTCAACGAGGAGGACGTCCGCGTGCGGCGTCTCACCGTGAGCTACGAGCCCGGAACAGGGAGAAGGGAATACCGCTTCAGCCTGTGGAGCGGATCGCCGGAACTGTCCCGGCCGCCCCCGCTCGTGGAACGCCTGAGACTCACGCCCGGCGTTGAACGGCTCGATTGGACGATGTAGGGCGCGAGCCGGGCCAAACAAAAAGGCCGCCCGAAGGCGGCCTCAGACCGCTGACAAACCCCTGGCGCGAGCCGGGGGTTTTTGATTCATTCGGGTATGCTGAAGAAACCCGGCCCGACCCAGACCGCTCTT
>NZ_SMAI01000019.1 GCF_004346185.1 Aquabacter spiritensis
AAATCGACCGACGCCATAGCCAAAAACCGACCGGCCCCAACCCAAACAAAAACCCCGCCGAAAAATCGACGGGGTTTGTCAGCGGTCTGAGGCCGGGCGATGGCCCGGCCTGTGACACCTTGGAAAGATCGTCCGGTCAGTGCGTGGTGCCGCCGGTCGCGCCGTGGCCGAGCGCCTCGACCACCTGCTTGAGATCGCCGAGCATCACCGTGGCCTTCTGGCGCGCCTCGTCGGTGCGGGCGTCGGCGAGGTCCTCCTCGGCGTCCTTGATCAGCTGGCGCAGCTGCGCCACGTCGATCTCCTCGACCGGCGTCGCGCGCTCGGCGAGCACCGTGAGGCTGGTCGGGTTCGCCTCGGCGAAGCCGCCGCGCACGAACAGCCGCTTGGCGGCGCCCTCGCCGCGGATCGTCAGGATGCCCGGACGCAGCATGGCGATGAACGGGGCGTGGCCCGCCCCGACCGAAAAGTCGCCTTCCGCACCGGGCACGTCGACCCAGGTGACGGCGCCCGAAAACACCAGCCGCTCCGGCGAGACGAGCTCAAAGGTGAAGGTGGCCATATCCGTATCTCCGCTTCCCGCCTGAATTCCCACCGGCGCCGCCGTCGCCGGCGCGCGGGTGGGACCGCGTCACATTCGAAAAACACCGCGTCCGGCGGGATCCGCCGCGCCGAAGGGCGCGGCGCAGCCTCACGCCGCGTCGGCGGCGAGCTTCTTGCCCTTCTCGATCGCTTCCTCGATCGAGCCGACCATGTAGAAGGCCTGCTCGGGCAGGTGGTCATACTTGCCTTCCACCAGGCCCTTGAAGCCCTTGATGGTGTCGGCGAGGTCGACCAGCTTGCCGGGCGAGCCGGTGAACACTTCCGCGACATGGAAGGGCTGGCTGAGGAAGCGCTCGATCTTGCGGGCGCGGGCGACCACCAGCTTGTCCTCTTCGGACAGCTCGTCCATGCCGAGAATGGCGATGATGTCCTGGAGCGCCTTGTAGCGCTGCAGGGTCTGCTGGACCTGGCGCGCCACATTGTAATGCTCCTCGCCGATCACCAGCGGGGAGAGGATGCGCGAGGTCGAGTCGAGCGGGTCGACCGCGGGATAGATGCCCTTCTCCGCGATCGAGCGCGACAGAACGGTGGTCGCATCCAAATGGGCGAAGGAGGCGGCGGGAGCCGGGTCGGTCAGATCGTCGGCCGGCACGTAGATCGCCTGGACCGAGGTGATCGAGCCCTTGGTCGTCGTGGTGATGCGCTCCTGCAGCGCGCCCATGTCGGTCGCGAGCGTCGGCTGATAGCCCACCGCCGAGGGGATGCGGCCGAGCAACGCCGAGACTTCCGAGCCGGCCTGGGTGAAGCGGAAGATGTTGTCGACGAAGAACAGCACGTCCTGGCCCTGGTCGCGGAAATGCTCGGCCACCGTGAGGCCGGTCAGCGCGACGCGGGCGCGGGCGCCCGGAGGCTCGTTCATCTGGCCGTAGACCAGGGCGCATTTCGAGCCGGCGGCCGACCCGTCATGCTCGTGCGGATCGACGTTCACCTTGGACTCGATCATCTCGTAATAGAGATCGTTGCCCTCGCGGGTGCGCTCGCCGACGCCGGCAAACACCGAATAGCCGCCGTGGGCCTTCGCGATATTGTTGATCAGCTCCATGATCAGCACGGTCTTGCCGACGCCCGCGCCGCCGAACAGGCCGATCTTGCCGCCCTTGGAATAGGGGGCGAGCAGGTCCACCACCTTGATGCCGGTGACCAGGATCTCGGCTTCCGTCGACTGGTCGGCATAAGACGGGGCGTCCTGATGGATGGCGCGCATCGCTTCGCCGACCACCGGCCCGAGTTCGTCCACCGGCTCGCCGATGACGTTCATGATGCGGCCGAGGGTCGCCTCGCCCACCGGAACCATGATCGGCGATCCGGTATCGGTGACCGGCTGGCCGCGCACGAGACCCTCGGTGGAGTCCATGGCGATGGTGCGCACGGTGTTCTCGCCGAGATGCTGGGCGACTTCGAGCACCAGGCGGTTGCCCTGGTTCGAGGTCTCCAGCGCATTGAGAATTGCCGGCAGGTGCGCGTCGAACTGCACGTCGACGACGGCGCCGATGACCTGGGTGATGCGTCCGGTGGGGTTCGCCATGTTCGTCGTCCTTTATCCTCGTCCCGCGGCCGTCAGAGCGCTTCGGCGCCGGAGATGATTTCGATGAGTTCCTTCGTGATCATGGCCTGACGCGTCCGGTTATAGATCAGCGTCTGCTTCTTGATCATGTCGCCCGCATTGCGCGTGGCATTGTCCATGGCGCTCATCTGAGAGCCGTAGAAGGAGGCCTGGTTTTCGAGCAGGGCCCGGAACACCTGGACCGCGATGTTGCGCGGCAGCAGGTCGGCCAGGATCTCGCTCTCTTCCGGCTCGTAATCGTAGGGCACCGCCTCGCCCGCCTTCGCCGCGAACACCGCGGGGATGACCTGCTGGGCGGTCGGGATCTGCGTCACCACATTCTTGAAGTGCGAATAGAACAGGGTGGCGACGTCGAACCCGCCTTTGTTGAACAGGGAGATGACCTTGTCCGCAATGTCGTGGGCATTGTCGTAGCCCAGCACCCGGACCGCGCGCAGATCGACGAACTCGACGATCTGCTTGGGGTATTGGCGGCGCAACTGGTCGTAGCCCTTACGGCCGACGCAGAAGAACTCGACCGTCTTGCCCTGCGCCATCAGCGCGTTCGCCCGCTCGCGGACGAGCCGGACGATGGAGGTGTTGAAGGCGCCGCACAGGCCGCGCTCGGACGTGCACACGATCAGCAGATGCCGCGCATCGCTGCCGGTGCCGGCGAGCAGGAGCGGGGTATCCGCGCTGGTCGTGATGCCGCCGGCCAGATTGCCGAGCACCGTCTCCATCCGCTCGGCAAAGGGGCGTGCCGCCTCCGCCGCGGTCTGGGCCCGACGCAGCTTCGCCGCGGCGACCATCTGCATCGCCTTGGTGATCTTCTGCGTCGCCTTCACCGAGGCGATGCGGTTTCTTAAGTCTTTCAGGCTCGGCATCGCACCCGTCCCTTCACATGGACCGCTTCAAGGCGCCTTCGGCGAACCGCCTCAGGCAAAGCTCTTGGAGAAGCCATCGAGCGCCTTCACGAGCTTCTCGGTGGTCTCCTTGGAGAGTTCCTTGGTGGTGCGGATGGTGTCGAGGATGTCGGCGTGCTGCGAGCGCATGGCGAGGAGGAAGCCTTGCTCGAACTCGCGCACCTTGGACACCGGCAGCGGATCGAGATAGCCGTTCGTGCCAGCGAAGATCACGACCACCTGCTCCTCGACCTTGAGCGGAGCGAACTGGCTCTGCTTCAGGAGCTCGGTCAGGCGCGCGCCGCGGTTCAGCAGCTTCTGGGTCGAAGCGTCGAGGTCGGAGCCGAACTGGGCGAAGGCGGCCAGCTCGCGATACTGGGCGAGCTCGCCCTTGATCTTGCCCGCCACCTGCTTCATCGCCTTGATCTGGGCGGAGGAGCCGACGCGCGACACCGAGAGGCCGACATTCACCGCCGGGCGGATGCCCTGGTAGAACAGGTCGGACTCGAGGAAGATCTGACCGTCGGTGATCGAGATCACATTGGTCGGGATATAGGCCGACACGTCGTTCGCCTGGGTCTCGATGACCGGCAGCGCGGTCAGGGAGCCGGCGCCGTTCTCGTCATTGAGCTTGGCGGCGCGCTCGAGCAGGCGGGAATGGAGGTAGAACACGTCGCCGGGATAGGCTTCGCGGCCCGGCGGGCGGCGCAGCAGCAGCGACATCTGGCGATAGGCGACGGCCTGTTTGGAGAGGTCGTCATGGATGATGAGGGCGTGCATCCCGTTGTCGCGGAAATACTCGCCCATCGCGGTGCCGGAGAACGGCGCAAGAAACTGCATCGGCGCGGCATCGGAGGCAGTGGCGGCGACCACGATGGAATATTCCAGCGCGCCCTGCTCCTCCAGAACCTTCACGAACTGCGCCACGGTCGAGCGCTTCTGGCCCACGGCGACATAGACGCAATAGAGCTTCGCCTTCTCGTCCGTGCCCTGGTTGATGGGCTTCTGGTTGAGAATGGCGTCGAGCGCGACGGCGGTCTTGCCGGTCTGGCGGTCGCCGATGATCAGCTCCCGCTGGCCACGGCCGATCGGGATCAAGGCATCGATCGCCTTGAGGCCGGTCTGCATCGGCTCGTGCACCGATTTGCGGGGAATGATGCCGGGCGCCTTCACGTCGACGCGGCGGCGCTCGGTGAATGCGATCGGACCTTTGCCGTCGATCGGGTTGCCCAGCGCGTCGACGACGCGGCCGAGCAAGCCGCGGCCGACCGGCACGTCGACGATGGCGCCGGTGCGCTTGACCGTCTGGCCTTCCTTGATCTCGCGGTCGGAGCCGAAGATCACGATGCCGACATTGTCGATTTCGAGGTTCAGCGCCATGCCGCGCGTGCCGTTCTCGAACTCGACCATCTCGCCGGCCTGGACATTGTCGAGGCCGTAGACGCGGGCGATGCCGTCGCCGACGGAGAGAACCTGACCGACCTCCGAGACTTCCGCCTCCTGGCCGAAATTCTGGATCTGCTCCTTCAGGATGGCAGAAATTTCAGCGGCTCGAATGTCCATCAGCGGACCTCTTTCATCGCATGCCGGATAGAATTGAGTTTGGTCTTCAGCGAAGCATCGACCATGCGCGAGCCGAGCTTCACGATGAGACCCCCGAGAATTGAGGGATCGACGATGACGTCGAGGCCCACGTCCTTGCCGGTCTGTTCGGCGAGCGCGGCTTTCAGCGTCGCCAGGTGCGCGTCGCCGATCGGCTCCGCCACCGTCACCTCGGCCGTGACCTCGCCGCGCTGGGCGGCGACGAGCGCGGCATAGCCCTTGATCATGCCCGGAAGCGCGAACAGGCGGCGGTTTTGGGCGACGAGCTTGACGAAATTGGCGGACAGGCCGGCAATGCCGAGCGCGCCGAGCACCGCCGTGACGGCGCGCTCCTGCTCTTCCGCCGAGAACACCGGGCTCTTCACCAGCCGGGCGAAATCCGCGCTCTCGCCTATCAGGGCGACGAGCTGGTCGAGATCCGCCTTCACGGCATCGATGGATCCAGCCTCGTCGGCCAGTTCGAACAGTGCGGTCGCATAGCGCCCCGCCATGCCTGACACGATCGTTTCCGCCACCCGCGCCTCTCTCGGGTCGGACCCGGAGCGCTGCACGCGCCGCGAGCTGAAACCCTTGATCTGTTGGGATTATCAATGCCCAGATCCCGGAGCGCGGAGAACGCCGCTCCCGGGAAGTTGCGGTTGCCTAACACAGGCTTGGCGAAGCGGCAACACAGCCCGGTTTCAACCCGGGTGCCGCATTGCCGCACCATTGCGGCGCACGGTCGCGCCCGAACTCACCCAAGGGCAGATCCGGCGTCCCATCGGTCGTCTCCCCTCCTGTCGGCCGGGCTCAGGCGATGCCGAGGAACTGTTGCAGCTCCAAAGTCTTGGGCGCGCCGAACACCTCTTCCGGCGGGCCGATCTCATGCACCCGGCCCTGGTGCATGAAGACGACGCGGTCACACACTTCGCGCGCGAACCGCATCTCGTGCGTCACCATCAGCAGCGTCATGCCTTCGGCCGCGAGCTTGCCCACCACTTGGAGGACCTCGTTGACCAGTTCGGGATCGAGCGCCGAAGTGATCTCGTCGCACAACAAAGCCAGAGGCTTCATTGCGAGCGCGCGGGCAATGGCGACGCGCTGCTGCTGGCCGCCGGACAATTCGTCGGGATAGGCGTCGAACTTGTGGCCGAGCCCGACCTGCTCCAGGCGCGCCTGCGCCTCCGCCTGCGCTTCCTTGGCCGGCACCTTCTTCACCACCATCGGCGAAAGCATCACGTTGCGTCCGGCGGTGAGATGCGGAAACAGGTTGAAGCTTTGGAAGATCATGCCGACTTTGAGCCGCAGCGCGCGCAGATGAAGCTCGTCGGGCGCGAGTTGCGCGCCGGCGACGAGAATCGTTCCCTC
Organism: Aquabacter spiritensis; assembly: GCF_004346185.1. Taxonomy (GTDB): domain Bacteria; phylum Pseudomonadota; class Alphaproteobacteria; order Rhizobiales; family Xanthobacteraceae; genus Aquabacter; species Aquabacter spiritensis. The sequence goes on from NZ_SMAI01000019.1 coordinate 5,995, forward strand.
GTCGATCGTCTCCAGGCCGTTGATGCAGCGCAGCAGCGTGGACTTGCCCGAGCCGCTTTTTCCGATGATGGCGATCACCTCACCGGCAGCGACGTCGAGGTTGATTCCTTTCAACACTTCGTTGTCGCCGAAGCGCTTTCGCACCTCAGTGATTGCGATGAGCGACATTCAGCTTCCTTTCCAGAAGCTGGCTGCTCTTGGAGAGAGGCCAGCACAAGGCGAAATACATGAGGGCGGCGAAGCCGTAGACCACGAAGGGCTGGAAAGTGGCATTGGTGATCATGGTGGACGCCTTCGACAGCTCCACGAATCCGATGATCGATGTGAGCGCGGTGGCCTTCACCACCTGAACCGAGAAGCCCACGGTCGGTGGCACGGCGATTCGCAGTGCCTGCGGCAGGACCACGTAGCGCATCTGCTCGAAATAGCTCATGGCGAGGCTCGAGGACGCCTCCCACTGGCCGCGGGGAATCGCCTCCACGCACCCACGCCAGATTTCGGCGAGAAAGGCCGCGGTCCACAGCGTCAGCGCGAGGCCCGCCGCAAGCCAGGGCGGCACGTTGAAGCCGATGAGCGACAGGCCGAAGAAGAACAGGAAGAGCTGCATCAGGAGCGGGGTGCCCTGGAACAGCTCGATATAAAGAATGGCCAAGCGGCGCGCGGCGACGCGCTTGGAGGTGCGCGCGAACAGCATGAGCAGGCCGACCACCCCGCCGCCGATGAACGCCACCAGAGAGAGGATGACCGTCCATTGCGCCGCAAAAAGCAGGTTGCGCACGATGTCCCAGGTGGTGAACGGGCTCATCGCACGACCCTCCGGCGAGGAAAGATGATCGTCCCGAGGCTCCGCATGATCTGGCGCAGGATGAGTGCCAGAATCAGGTACAGCACTGTCGCCACGATATAGGCCTCGAACGCGCGGAAATTGCGCGATTGAATGAAATTCGCGGCGAACGTGATGTCCTCGACAGCGATCTGCGAGCACACCGCCGAGCCGAACATGACGATGATGATCTGCGAGGACAAAGCCGGCCAGATCCTCTGAAGGGCCGGGACCAAGACCACGTTCCGGAAGATCTGAAGCCGGGTCATGGCAAGGCTGGCACCCGCTTCGAACTGGCCGCGCGGCGTCGCCTCGATGCCGGCGCGAATGATCTCAGCGGCATAGGCCCCGAGATTGACCACCATGGCGAGGATCGCCGCCTGCATCTCGGTCAAGGAGACGCCGATGGAGGGCAGGCCGAAGAAGATGAAAAAAAGCTGGATCAGAAACGGCGTGTTTCGGATCACCTCCACATAGAGCGACACGATGGGTCGAAGCGCCTTCGGCCCATCGGTTCGCACCCATGCACACAGGATGCCGAGACCGACACCGAGCACGCCGCCGACCAGCGTCAGCTCGGACGTGACGGCGACGCCTTTGGCGAAGATGGGCGCGTATTCCGCCAAAGCTCCGAAATCGAGGCTGTACGCCATGTCTGCTCCGCATCCCTCCCAGCGCGACCATCGGCACGACCATGCCCATCCCCGCAGGTGGGAGCGGGCAGCGATACGTCACATGTCGGCGGGCAGCGGGGCGCCGAGCCATTTCTGGGCAATGGCGTTCAGCGCGCCGTCCGTCTTGGCCGCCGCGAGGATCGAGTCAACCTTCGCCAGCAGCTTCGGCTCGTCTTTGTTCAACCCTACGAAGCAGGGAGAGTTCTTGATCAGGAACTTCACCTCCGGCTTCTTCGGCGGGTTGCGCGCAAGGATGGCCGCAGCGACCACATTGCCGGTGGCGATGGCCTTCACCTGACCGGACAGAAAGGCGGATATTGTGGAGTTGTTGTCCTCGTAGCGCTTGATCTCGGTGGAAGGCGGGGCGACCTTGGCAAGCTCAAGGTCCTCCACCGAACCGCGGGTCACACCGACCGTCATGCCGGCAAGGTCCTCCGCCTTCGATACCTTCAGGTCCGCCGGCCCGAACACGCCATTGAAGAACGGCGCATAGGCCACCGAGAAATCGATCACCTTCTCGCGTTCCGCATTCTTGCCCAGCGAGGAAATGACCAGATCCACCTTCTTGGTCTGGAGATAGGGGATGCGATTGGCCGACGAGACCGGCACAAGTTCCGCCTTCACGCCGAGCTTGGCGGCGATGAGGTTCGCGACGTCGATATCGTAGCCGATCGGCTTGAGATCCGGCCCAACCGAGCCGAAGGGTGGGAAATCCTGCGGCACCGCGATCTTGATGACGCCCGCCTTCATGATGTCGTCCAGGCCGTCGGCGCGTGCGCTGAGCGGGATGACGCCAAGCGCAACAGCGGTGCAGGCGGCGATGATCGAGCGGCGAGAGAACGACATGAAGGACTCTCCTGAGGCGGGATTTTCCCGCAGGATCAGCAAGAGACATGCCATGGCGCGCAACGCACCGCTGCGCGCGCGCCGCAAGCCGCACTGAGCGTTTGCAGCTCACGCGCGCAAAACCCTGCTCAAGAATGAAGCAGAAGACGTCCCGGTAAAGACCGCGCGCGGCCGCCGCGGATTCACCCCCGCATGATCCTCCCACCGCCGGCACCCGGAGCTGAGGGACGCCGCCAGGGACATGCCCGGCCGGCGGGGATCTTAAAACAAAGGCCCCGCCGGGGGGTGAACCCGGCGGGGCCTTATCGAAGGATGGCGCCCCCTAGGCAGGGCGCGGCGGACGCCTCAATTGGCGACGCTGGTCTTGCTCGGGTTCGGCGGGAACGCCGCATTCTTCTGCGTGCCCTCCAGGAGTTCGACCGCCATCTTCAGCTGGGTGTCGTCCTTCGGATCTGCCGGGACGTAGGACGGCGATCCGGCCTGTTCGTCCTCGCCATTCTTCAGATGGCCGCGCAACGAAGCTTCGCCGCGCGTCGTGTCGCCGCCGGCCGCCGCGATCTTGGCTTTCTGCTCCTCCGGCAGATCCTGGATCAGGACGATGTCCGGCTCGATTCCCTTGGCCTGGATGGAGCGGCCCGACGGCGTGTAATAGCGCGCCGTGGTCAGCCGCAGCGCGCCGTTGCCGCCGAGCGGGATGATGGTCTGCACCGATCCCTTGCCGAACGAGCGCGAACCGAGGACGGTCGCGCGCTTGTGGTCCTGGAGTGCGCCGGCGACGATCTCGGACGCCGAGGCGGAGCCGCCATTGGTCAGGATGATGATCGGCCGGCCCTTCGTCAGATCGCCGCCGCGGGCGTTGAAGCGCTGGGTCTCGTCCGAATTCCGGCCGCGCGTCGAGACGATCTCGCCGCGCTCGAGGAAGGCGTCGGACACCGCGATCGCCTGATCGAGCAGACCGCCGGGATTGTTGCGCAGGTCGATGATGTAGCCCTTGACCTTGTCGGGTCCGATCTGCGCCGTGACGTCCTCGATCGCTTTCTTCAGATTGTCGTAGGTCTGCTCGTTGAACGAGGTGATGCGGACATAGCCGATATCGCCATTCTCGATCCGCGAGCGCACCGCCCGGATCCGGATGGTGTCGCGCACCACCTTGATCTCGACCGGCTTGTCGGCGCCCTTGCGGACAATGGTCAGAGTGATCGGCGTGTTGACCCCGCCGCGCATCTTCTCGACCGCCTGGTTGAGCGTCATCCCCTGCACCTGCTCGCCGTCGAGCTTGGTGATGACGTCGCCGGCCAAGACGCCCGCTTTCGCAGCGGGGGTGTCGTCGATGGGGGCGATGACCTTGACCAGGCCATCTTCCATCGTCACCTCGATGCCGAGGCCGCCGAACTCGCCGCGAGTCTGCACCTGCATGTCGCGGAAGCTCTTCGCGTCCATGTAGGAGGAATGCGGGTCGAGGCCGGCGAGCATGCCGTTGATCGCCGATTCCACCAGCTTGGCGTCATCGGGCTTCTCGACATAGTCCGAGCGCACCCGCTCGAACACGTCTCCGAACAGGTTGAGCTGCCGGTAGGTGTCGGACGAGGCCGCCTCGGCCGCCATGCTTGAAACGAAGTTTGGCTGGGTCACGAGCACGGTCGCCAGGGCACCGGCGGCGACGCCAAAAGCAAAGAGAGACGTACGACGCATCATCCGCGCACCTTCTGACTGTCCGTTGCCGCCCACCAGGGAGCGGGATCGATCGAAATTCCGTCTTTTCGGAATTCCACATACAATTGAGGCTGTCCCGAGGCCGCATTTGCGCCGCGCGAGCCGCCGCCCATCACCGCCACCGGCTCCCCCGCCAGAACGAATTGGCCGAGCTCCACGGTGATGCGATCCATCCCTGCCATCAGGACATGGTACCCGCCGCCGCCATTGATGATCAAGAGTTGCCCGTAACTTCGGAACGGTCCGGCATAAACCACCCAGCCATCGCAAGGGGCCGCGACCTGGGCGCCCACCCGGGTCGCCAAAGTGAGCCCCTTCTCGCTGCCTCCGAACCCGTCCGGCGCGCCGAAATCGCGCAGCCGCACGCCGGCAACCGGCAATGGCAGCAAGCCCTTGGCCTCGACGAAGGGCATTGCCGGCGCGAGCCGCGCCGGGTTCGGCAAGGCGGCGAGATCGGTCCGCACCGCGGGCGTGCCCTCTGCCGGCGCGGGCGCTTCCGCCCGGGCGGCATCGGCCGCGCGGGCCGCCGGCGCCACTTCGGTTTCGAGCCGGGTCACGAGATCGTGCACATCGCCCGTGCTCTTCGCCAGCGCCTCGGCCTGCGCCCTCTCGCCGGTCTGGACGGGATTCGCCTCCGCCTGCCGGCGCTGGCGCTCGGCGACCAAAGCAGAGATTCGCGCGCGGTCCTCGTCCAAGGCGCGCCGCAGGGCTTCGAGACGATCGCGGGCGGTCGAAAGCTCGCTGCGCACGCGTGCGAGTTCCGAGAGATCGGCCGCCAGCGTCTCGGCCTCGACCCGCATTTCCGGCAGGATCGCCCCGAGCAGGATCGCGGAGCGCACCGCATCGAGCGCATCGTCCGGCCGCATCAAAAGCGGCGGCGGCGGATTTCGGCCGAGCCGCACCAGCGCGCCCAGCACTTCCTCCAGCAAGGCGCGGCGCTTCACCAGCGAGGCCCGGATGCCCGCGCCGACGCGGTCGAGTTCCGCCATCCGCGCTTCGACCTCGATCAATTGCTGTTCCACCTCGCGGATCCGGCCGGTCGTGTCGACCAGCATCCGGGCGAGCTTGCCGCGATCGCCGGACGCCGCCTCCAATTCGCCGCGCACCTGGGCCTGAAGGGCTTCGTTGCGCTGGACATCGCCTCGGAGCGCCTGCGTGTCGATCTGCGGCAGGGGCCGCGCCGCGCCTGGGACGGCCGGGCGCGGCGGGGGCACCGGCACGTTCGGCTGTTGCGCGCGGCTGCCGGAGACGCAGACGGACATCCCCGCGCCGAGCGCGAAGAGGAGCGCCAAGGCGCGGAAGGGCGGGCCGATGCGAAAGGTCATGAACGCAAGCTTAAGGCCGCAGGGTTGCGCAGCGGTAAAGCATGCGGGGAGCCGGGCGGCGAAGTCAAAGCCTGGCCGCGCGGCACAGCCGGCGGGAGAGTTCAGGCGCGATGATAGGGATGGCCGGACAGGATCGTGGTGGCGCGATAGAGCTGCTCGGCCAGCAGGATTCGCACGATCTGATGCGGGAACGTGGCGGCACCGTAAGACAGCGCGAGTCCGGCGCGGCGCCTGACCGCGTCCGAGAGGCCGTCCGCCCCGCCGATCACGAAGACGACCGCGCTCCGCCCCGAATCGCGGGCGCCGGCGAGCCAGGCGGAAAAGTCTTCGCTGCTGAGCGGACGGGCGCGCGGGTCGAGACTAACGATCTCGGCTCCGGCGGGAATCGCCGCGAGCAAGGCCGCCCCCTCTTCCTGCATCCGGTCTTCGGCGCGACGCGCTGCCGATTCCGCAATTTCGACGGTGTCGAAGCCGCTGAAAGACAGCCCGCGGCCGGTTCCGCGGGCGCGTTCGACATAGCGCGCCACCAGGTCGCGTTCGGCCCCTGCCTTCAGGCGGCCGACACAGGCGATGAGAATGCGCACGGCTCGCCCTCTCGGATCACAAGGGCGGGTAAAGGGCGATCAGGCGCGGGCGCTGCCCGACCACATCTTCTCGATATTGTAGAAGCTGCGCACTTCGGGCTGGAAGACGTGGACGATGATATCGCCCGCATCGATCAGCACCCAGTCGCAGGCGGGCTGGCCTTCGACGCGCACGCGCGGAACTCCGGCCGCCTTGAGCGCCTCGATGAGGTGCTCGGCGATCGCGCCGACGTGCCGCTGGGAGCGGCCGGAGGCGATCACCATATGGTCGGCGATGGAGGTCTTCCCGCGCAGATCGATGGGGACGATGTCTTCCGACTTGTCGTCGTCCAGGCGTGCGAGAACCAGGGCGAGGATCTCCTCGGCGTCAGGTTGCGCTTGGGAGACCGGTGCGGGCGCCATAGGCATGGCGGCCGCCAAGGAGGCCGATGTGGACAGGGGTCCGGATCCTCTCGCTCATTGCAGCGGCCGGGTGAACCGCAAGCGCATCACCCTGTTAACCGCGCCTTTAGAATGGGGGCAAACCGGGAAAATATCAAGGCTCGACCCGCTCCGGCCGATCAGTCTGCCGCCCCAGCGCTCTGCGCGGCGCGAATCCCGGTCGAGGAGACCGGAGATTTCATCCCGTGGAGGAAGATCCAAGCGGGCGGCGGAAGGGTGGGAAGGAGCGCGGCGTCGCTCTCCTCCACGCGATCGCGCGCCAAAGCGCGGGCCGCACGGGAGGCGGTGGCCGAGAGGCTGTCGCCCATGCGATCCACCACCGCAATGGGCAGAAGCCCGGCAAGGTCGCGCCAATTCTGCCAGCGATGAAAGCCGGTGAGGTTATCCGCCCCCATGATCCAGACGAATCGCACCTGCGGCGCTCGGGCCCGCAGGGCCGCGACCGTCTCGAATGTGTAGCGGGTGCCGAGCGCCGCCTCGATGCCGGTCACATCGATGCGCGGATGGGCGGCAACCGTGCGGGCGAAGACGACGCGCTCTTCAAGAGTGGGCAGGTGGCTGTTGTCCTTCAGGGGGTTGCCGGGACTAACCAGCCACCATACCCGGTCGAGCCGCAGCCGCTTCAGGGCCAGTAGGCTCACCTCGCGATGCGCCGCGTGAGCCGGATTGAAGCTGCCGCCGAACAGACCGACCTTGAGGCCGGGCGCGACCAGCGGCAGGCGCAAGGGATCGCCCCCCTCTCTCCGGATGATCATCGCCCTGTCGCCGTGATGGTCACGGGCGCGTCTGACCCGATCCGTGGACACGGTATTTGAACGTGGTCAGCTGCTCCGCCCCCACCGGACCGCGGGCATGCATGCGACCGGTGGCGATGCCGATCTCCGCGCCGAAGCCGAACTCGCCGCCATCGGCGAACTGGGTGGAGGCATTGTGTAGGACAATCGCCGAATCGACCTCCGCCAGGAAGCGCCGCGCCGCCTCGGCATCCTCGGTGAGGATCGAATCGGTATGGTGCGAGCCGTGTCCCTCGATATGGGCGATCGCCTCGTCGAGATCGGAGACCAGCTTCACCGAAATGATCGCGTCCTCATATTCCGTGTCCCAATCCTCCGGCTTGGCCGGGACGACGCGGGCATCGACCGCCTGCGTCGCCGCATCGCCGCGCACCTCGCACCCGGCGTCGAGCAGTGCGGTGACAAGCGGCGCGAGCATGCGGTCCGCACAGGCGCGGTCGACCAGCAGCGTCTCGGCGGCGCCGCAAATGCCGGTGCGGCGCATCTTGGCGTTGAGCAGGACCGTGCGTGCCATGGCGAGGTCGGCGGCGGCGTGGACATAGACGTGCACGATGCCGTCGAGATGGGCGAAGACCGGAACGCGCGCCTCCGCCTGGACCCGGCCGACCAGCCCCTTGCCGCCGCGCGGCACGATCACGTCGAGCGCCCCGCCGAGACCGGCGAGCATGGCGCCGACCGCGGCTCGATCGGCGAAGGGCACGAATTGCACGGCATCCTCCGGCAGCCCGGCTTCGGCGAGGCCGGCGACGAAGGCGGCATGGATCGCGCCCGACGATTGGAGGCTGTCGGATCCGCCGCGCAGGATCACCGCATTGCCGGCCCGCACGCACAGGGCGGCAGCGTCTGCGGTGACGTTCGGCCGGCTCTCATAGATCACGCCGATCACGCCAAGCGGCGTGCGCACCCGCTCGATCGCGAGCCCGTTCGGACGGGTCCAGCGTTCGGTCACGGTGCCGACGGGATCCGGCAGGCCGGCGACCATCTCGACCCCGTCCGCGATCGCCGAGATCCGCCCGGCATCGAGCGCCAGCCGATCCAGAAAGGCCGCGCTCATTCCGTCGGCGCGGGCGCGGGCGAGGTCCGCGGCATTGGCGGCGAGGATGGCGGGCGCCGCCGCCCGGATGCGATGCGCCGCGGCCTTCAGCGCAGCGGTCTTCGTCTGCGCGTCGGCGACCGCCAGAACCCGTGCGGCGGCCCGGGCGCGGCGACCCAGGCCGGCCATGTGGCCCGCAATGTCGGCCGGGGCCTCGGGCGGCACGGCATGTTCGATCGGGGCGCCGGTCATGGGCATGGCGGAAGAAGCGGACATGGCGTCTACTCGATACGAAAGGACAGTCCCGGACGGCGCGGACACGGGTCCGGGATCGGGCGGAACTCATAGCATGCGCCCACCGCCCCATGACAGGGGCCGGACGGCGGACCGGCTATGACGCAGGCGTGAGGCGGACGCCCCGGCATCTCGCTTGGACAAGCCGACCGGCTCGGCTATCCGGAATGGTCCGTCCCTTCGCACGCCGCTCCGAGGGATCAGGTTCGAGGCTCTCGTCATGCCGCTTCCGCGTCTTTCGGTGCCGATCGCCCTGCTCCTCCTCGGAACGCCGCTCGCGGCGGCGCCGCCCGATGCCCTGCCCGACGCGCACGTGACCCATGGCGCCCGGAACATCGCCGAGGTCGCCCTCGCCGGGCCGACGCCGCGTTACCGGCATTTCGTCCTCGGCACACCCTACGAGGCGGCGCGCCTCGTGGTGACGCTTCGGAACGGACAGGTCCTGGAGATGACTCTGCCGGCCGATCAGGTGTTCGAGGATCGCGCGCCGCGCCTGGCCGATCTCGACGGCGACGGGCGGGACGAGATCGTCCTCGTGCGCTCGGCGCAGACGGATGGGTCGGCCTTGGTGGTGATCGCACAGACCCGCGCGGCTCTGGAGGTGGTGGCGCAGTCGCCGTCGACCGGAGGCCCGCAGCGCTGGCTGAACCCCGCCGGCATTGCCGATTTCGACGGCGACGGCCGGCTCGACCTTGCTTATGTCCAGCAGCCCCACGTGCTGGGCCGTCTGCGCGTCTTTACCCTCGCGCCCGGCGGCCTGCGGGAGATCGCCACCCTCGACGGCGTATCCAACCATGTCGCGGGATCGGGCCAGCAGGGACTGTCGGCGGTCGCGGATTTCGACGGGGACGGCATCGCCGACCTCGCGATCCCGGGCTTCGACCGGCGCAGCCTGCTCTTCGTCTCCTTCCAAGGCGGTGCGAGGATCCTCGCCCGGCACCCCCTCCCCGCCCCCGCGGCCGCCGATTTCGCCGTCGTCACCGCGGACGGCCGACCCGCGGTGCGCGTCGGCCTCGCCGGCGGCCGGACGACGATCGTGCGGTTCGAACCCTGATGGGCACAAGCGCCTGGGGTCCGGAGACGACGTCCCCTCATGCGCCGCCCACCCTGGATCCCGGAAGAAGTGGCGCAGTCGAAGGCGGCCGGCTCGGCCGGCTTCGAGCGGAAGAAGACCATCAAGAGAGCGCATGGGGTCAGGAGCCATCCCGCGCCGCCTGACCATGCAATCCGGCGGGCCGCGCGTGGCAGCCTCGGGCCAGGAAAGGTCGTTTTAATTTCAATCCGTCGATATATATGGACATATCGATTGATATAGGCCTATACCTTCCAAGCGAAGGCCGCAAAGGCCCAGGGAGGTCAGCCGTGAAACGCATTCTTGCCTTGACAGCCGCTGCTGCGCTTGCAGCCCTTTCGACCATTGCGCCGGCCGCGCACGCGGCCGAGGTGCGGGGCGCCGGCTCCACCTTTGCCTATCCCATCATCTGGAAATGGGCGGAGGTCTTCCGCGAGCGCACCGGAACGCTCGTCGAGTACCAATCGGTCGGCTCGTCCGCCGGTGTGAACCGCCTGAAGGACGGCGTGGTCGACTTCGGCGCATCCGACCGGCCGTTGAAGCCCGAGGAGCTGGAGAAATACGGCCTCGGCCAGTTCCCCATCGTGTTCGGGGGCGTTGTGCCCGTGTTTAATCTGGAGGGCGTGAAGCCCGGTCAAATTCGCTTCACCGGCGCACTCCTCGCGGACATCTATCTCGGCAAGGTCGCCACTTGGTCGGACCCCGCGATCAAGGCTCTCAATCCCGAGGTCAAGTTGCCCGACGCGAAGATCGTGGTGGTGCATCGGTCCGACGGGTCGGGGACCACCTTCAATTGGGTATCCTATCTCGCCAAAGCGAGCCCGGACTGGAAGCGGCAGGTGGGCGAAGGCAGTTCGGTCGCCTGGCCGGTGGGAACCGGCGCGCGCGGCAATGAGGGCGTGTCCAGCGAGGTCAAGCGGGTCCCGAACTCCATCGGCTATGTCGAATACACCTATGTGGTGCAGGCAAAGCTCGCCTACGGCACCGTGCAGAACCGCTCCGGAAAGTTCGTCGCGCCCAGCGCAGCTTCGTTCCAGGCTGCAGCGCTGAGCTTCGACTGGGCCGCCGCAAAGGACTTCTTCGTCGTGATCAACGATTCCGCCGCCGAGGATGCCTATCCGATCGCGGCGACCACCTTCGCGCTCATGTATCGCGAGCCGAAGGTCCCGGCGAGCGGCCAGGCCGCCTTCGCATTCTGGCGCTTTGCCCTCGGCGAGGGCGAAACATTCGCGACCACGTTCGGCTATGTTCCCTTGCCTCCGGCATTGGTCCAGCAGGTCAAGGATTATTGGGCCAAGACCTTCAAGGGCGGCGTCTGACGCGCCCTGCCCCTCCACCTGAGCAGCTATTTGACGGTGAGCGAGATGGACGAGACGAAGCTGACGGCGGAAGACGCGACGCGGATCTTCGACGCCCTGTCCCAAGGCACCCGTTTCGAGACCTATCGTCTCCTGCTCCGCTACGTTCCGTATGGGTTGCCGGCGGGCGACATCGCCCGCCTGCTGGCGGTGCCGCACAACACCATGTCGACGCATCTCGCCGTGCTCGAGCGGGCCGGTCTGGTCACCGCACGGCGGGAGGGCCGATCCGTTCTCTATGCCGTCGACCTGGCGGCGGCCGGACCGGTTCTCGGCCGGTTGATGGCCGAAATGGGCTTTTCGGTCTCGCGCCCGCGCGACGCGCGAACCGCGGCGTTTCCTCAACTGCGCCCGGCCGCCGCAGAGGCGCGCATCTACAATGTCCTGCTCCTCTGCTCGGCCAATTCGGCCCGCTCGGTGATCGCCGAGGCGGTGCTCAACCGCGAGGGTCGCGGCCGCTTCAGAGCCTATTCGGCCGGCAGCCGGCCGAAGCGCGCGCCGCACCCCATGGTGCTCGATCTGCTCCGGTCGCTCGGCTACGACACCGAGCACCTCGCGTCCAAGAGCTGGGACGGGTTTGCCGGGCCGGGTGCGCCGGAGATGGATTTCGTCATCACGACCTGCGACGCGGCGGCGGGTGAAATCTGCCCGGCCTTCCCCGGCCACCCGCTCCAGGCCCATTGGGGCCTGCCCGATCCGATCCTGGTGAAGGGAACCGAGGCGGAACAGAAGGCGGCCTTCCTCGCCACCTATCGCCGGCTGGCCGGGCGGGTCTCCGCCTTTGTCAATCTTCCATTCGAGCAGCTTGACCTGGCCTCTCTGAAGGCGCGCGTCGCCGAGATCGGCCTGATGGAGGGGGCGACCGAGTTCACGCTCTCGGGATGCGCCGCTTGACCCGTCGTCATCCTGAAACAGCGCTGGCTCAAGCTCTTGCCGCCACCGGCCGCCTTTGGTGGCCCTCGGAGACTTCGTACCGTGTCCATATTTGAACGCTACCTCACCGTCTGGGTCGTCCTGTGCATCATCGCCGGCATCGCGCTCGGCGCGCTGGCGCCGTCCGTGTTCCAGGCCATCGGTGGGCTGGAAGTGGCCCAGGTCAATCTGCCGGTGGCGCTCCTCATCTGGCTGATGATCGTGCCGATGCTGGTGAAGATCGACTTCGCCGCCCTGAAGCATGTCGGTCGCCATTGGCGCGGCATATCGGTGACGCTGCTGGTGAACTGGGCGGTGAAGCCGTTCTCGATGGCGCTGCTCGGCTGGCTGTTCATCGGCTATCTGTTCCGGCCCTATCTCCCGGCCGACCAGATCGACAGCTACATCGCCGGCCTGATCCTGCTGGCGGCGGCGCCTTGCACGGCCATGGTGTTCGTGTGGTCGAACCTGATCAGGGGCGAGCCCCATTTCACTCTGTCCCAGGTGGCGCTGAACGACGCCATCATGATCGTCGCCTTCGCGCCCGTCGTGGGATTGCTGCTCGGCCTCTCCTCCATCACCGTGCCGTGGGACACGCTCTTCCTGTCGGTGGTGCTCTACATCATCGTGCCGGTAATCGCGGCCCAGCTTCTGCGTGGCCGCCTACTCGCGGCTGCCGGGCAGGCCGGGCTCGACCGCTTGCTCGGCGTGCTCCAGCCGCTTTCCCTTGTGGCGCTGCTGGCGACGCTGGTGCTGCTGTTCGCCTTCCAGGGCGAGCAGATCCTCGCCCAGCCGCTGGTGATCGCGCTGCTCGCCGTCCCGATCCTGATCCAGGTCTATTTCAATTCGGGCCTCGCTTATGTGCTCAACCGGATGTCCGGAGAAGCCCATTGCGTCGCCGGCCCCTCGGCGCTCATCGGAGCTTCCAATTTCTTCGAGCTGGCGGTCGCCGCGGCCATCAGCCTGTTCGGATTCAAGTCGGGTGCGGCACTCGCCACCGTTGTGGGCGTGCTCATCGAGGTCCCGGTGATGCTCTCCGTGGTCTGGATCGTGAACCGATCCAAGGATTGGTACGAGGCCGGCGGCGTGAAGGTGACGGATGCCGCCGACCATACCAAAGCCTGAGATCATCGCGGGAACGCCGCGCCTTTTCGAGAAGACAGGAACGACGGTGCCATGAGAGTAGGAATCAACGGCCTCGGCCGCATCGGACGGCTTTCACTGCGCGCGGCGCTGGGCGCAGCTCACCGTCCGGACGACGATCCGCGCGGCGCCAACCGGCTCGACATCGTCCATCTCAACGAGATCAAGGGCGGCGCCGAAGCCATCGCCCATCTGTTGGAGTTCGACAGCGTGCAGGGCCGCTGGCGGGCGCCCATCTCCCATGACGAGGGATGCGTGCGCATCGGCGACAAGGCCATGTCCTTCTCGTCTCACGCCAGGCCGGACGACATCCCCTGGGGCGATCTCGGCGTCGACCTGGTGCTGGAAGCGACCGGCAAGTTCCTCACTCCCGCTAGTCTCGAAGGGCATCTGAAGCGTGGCGCCAAGCGCGTCATCGTCGCCGCGCCGGTGAAGGACCCCTCGGTTCTCAACGTGGTGATGGGGGTCAACGAACAGCTCTACGACCGGGAAAGGCACCCCATCGTCACCGCCGCCTCCTGCACCACCAATTGCCTCGCCCCGGTGGTGAAGGTGGTGCACGAGGCCATCGGGATCCGTCACGGCCAGATCACCACCATCCACGATCCCACCAACACCAACGTCGTCGTGGATGCCCCCCACAAGGATCTGCGCCGCGCCCGCTCGGCCATGCTCTCGCTGCAGCCCACCACCACCGGCAGCGCCACCGCCATCGCTCTCATCTATCCCGAACTGAAGGGCAAGCTGGACGGCCATGCGGTGCGCGCGCCGGTGCTCAACGCGTCGCTCACCGATTGCGTGTTCGAGCTGCAGCGCCCGACGGACGCGCAGGAGGTGAACGCCCTGTTCGCCGAGGCCGCCGCGGGATCGCTCAACGGCATCCTCGGCTTCGAGCCTCGCCCTCTGGTCTCCGCCGACTACGCCCGCGACACCCGTTCCGCCATCGTCGATGGCCCCTCGACGCTGGTCACCGACGGCACCCTCCTCAAGGTCTATGCCTGGTACGACAATGAGATGGGCTATGCCTGCCGCATGGTGGACCTTGCGTGCCATCTCGAACAGGCGGGCGTGTGATGGCGTCCTCCTCCGCGGGCCTGCGCAATTACGCCATCGTCACTGCGGCCTATTGGGGCTTCACGCTGACCGACGGCGCCCTGCGCATGCTGGTGCTGTTCACCTTCTTCAAGCTCGGCTATTCGCCCTTCACCCTCGCCTTCCTGTTCCTCCTCTACGAGGCGGCGGGCATCGGGGCGAACGTCATCGGCGGCTGGCTCGCCGCCCGCTTCGGCATCACCCGCATGCTGAGCGTGGGGCTGACCACCCAGATCGCCGGTTTCCTGCTGCTCTCCGCCATGTCCCCCACCTGGGAAACGGCCCTTTTGGTCGCCTGGGTGGTGGCCGCGCAGGGCGTGTGCGGGGTGGCCAAGGACCTCACCAAGACCGCCTCGAAGTCCGCCATCAAGGTCACGGAGGCGCAGGCCAAGGGCAAGGCCGAGGGGCGCCTGTTCCGCTGGGTGGCATGGTTCACCGGCTCCAAGAACGCCATGAAAGGCTTCGGCTTCTTCCTCGGCGGGGTGCTGCTGGAGGCATTCGGCTTCCGGCTGTCGCTGTGGCTCATGGCGGGCGTTCTGGGCATCGTGCTGCTCGGCGTGCTGCTCTCGCTGCCGCCCATGATGGGCAAGGCCAAAGCCAGCCGCTCGGCGAAGGAATTGTTCGGCAAGAGCCGGGGCGTGAACCTGCTCGCCGCCGCTCGTATCGCGCTGTTCGGCGCGCGGGACGTTTGGTTCGTGGTGGGCGTGCCGGTCTTCCTCTATGGTACGGGCTGGACCTTCCCGATGGTCGGCGGCTTCCTCGCGCTCTGGACCATCGGCTACGGCGTCGTGCAGGCTGCGGCCCCCGCTTTCGTGAACCGCAGCACGGATGGATTGTCCAGAGAGGTGCCGGCAGCGCACGGATGGGCGCTCGGCCTTGCTCTGGTCCCGGCAGCCATTGCCGTGCTTCTTGCTGCCACGTCCCTGCGGCCGGATGTCGTGGTGGTGCTCGGACTGGGAATTTTCGGCATCGCCTTCGCAGTGAATTCCTCGCTGCATTCCTACCTCATCCTCGCTTATGCCGGGTCGGAGAAGGCGGCGGAGGATGTCGGCTTCTATTATGCCGCCAATGCGGCGGGCCGTTTCGCCGGGACCCTCCTCAGCGGCCTGCTCTACCAGATCGGCGGCATCACCGCCTGCCTCGCCGGCTCCACTCTGATGCTCGCCGTCTGCTGGCTCACAACCCTGTTGCTGCCCACCCATGCCGGGGCCGCCGAGGAGGCTGGCCCGGGCAGGGCCCTGCCGCGCCAATGAGACTGCGCAAGGCGTAGTCCGCCCGTCACACGACAGTCGTATTGATCACGCAATTCACTTGGAGATGAGGCCATGACGCTCCTGCGATCCCTGACCTGTGCCGCCATGCTCGCGGCGACCGTGCTGGCGCCCAGCTTCGCCCGGGCAGAGTTCAAGCTCGATCCGCGCTTCACCGACACCAATGGCGACATGGTCGCCGATACGCCGACCGATCCGGCCAAGCAGCTGGACCCCGACACCCTCATCTTCGCCTACACCCCGGTGGAAGACCCCGCCGTCTATGCCAAGGTCTGGACCGAGTTTCTGGACCATCTCGCCAAGGTGACGGGCAAGAAGGTGCAGTTCTTCCCCGTCCAGTCCAATGCCGCCCAGCTGGAAGCGATGCGGGCCGGACGCCTGCACGTCGCCGGCTTCAACACCGGCTCCAACCCCATCGCGGTCGCCTGTGCCGGGTTCGTGCCCTTCACCATGATGGCGTCCAAGGACGGCGCCTACGGCTACGAGATGGAGATCATCACCTATCCCGGCTCGGGCATCACCAAGGTCGAAGACATCAAGGGCAAGAAGATGGCCTTCACCTCGGAGACCTCGAACTCCGGATACAAGGCTCCCTCCGCGCTGCTGAAGTCCCAGTTCGGCATGCAGGCGGGCAAGGATTACGAGCCGGTCTTCTCGGGCAAGCATGACAATTCCATCATCGGCGTCGCCAACAAGGACTATCCCGCCGCCGCGATCGCCAATTCGGTGATGAAGCGCATGATCGCCCGGAACGTCATCAAGCCCGATCAGGTGGTGGCGATCTACAAGTCGCAGACCTTCCCCACCACCGGCTACGGCTATGTCTACAATCTGAAGCCCGAACTGGCGGCGAAGGTGAAAGAGGCCTTCTTCACCTTCGACTGGGAGGGCACCGGCCTCCAGAAGGAGTTCAAGTCCGCGGAACCGCCGCAGGAGAAGTTCATCCCCATCACCTTCAAGGAGACCTGGGCGGTGGTGCGGCAGATCGACGACGCCATGGGCGTCAGCTACACCTGCAAGTAGCGGCCAGACGTGAACCGGGAAAGGCCGGAGGGCGCATGCTGACCATTGCCGGCCTGTCCAAGCGCTACGCCAAGGGGGACAAAGCCCTCGACGATGTGTCGCTCGGCGTCCCCGCCGGTCAGGTGGTCGGCCTGATCGGCCCCTCGGGTGCCGGCAAGTCCACCCTCATCCGCTGCGTCAATCGGCTGGTGGAGCCGACGTCCGGCTCCATCCGCCTCGGCGATACCGAGATCACCCGCCTCGGCGGCGCGGGCCTGCGCCGTGCGCGGCGGCGCATGGGCATGATCTTCCAGGAATATGCCCTGGTCGAACGCCTCACCGTCATGGAGAACGTGCTCTCCGGGCGGCTCGGCTATGTCGGCTTCTGGCGCGCCTTCCTGCGCCGGTTTCCCCAGGCCGATATCGACCGGGCGTTTGCCGTGCTGGATCGGGTCGGCCTGCTCGACCATGTGGACAAGCGCGCCGACCAACTCTCCGGTGGCCAGCGCCAGCGCGTGGGCATCGCCCGCGCTTTGGTGCAGGAGCCGGACATCCTGCTGGTGGACGAGCCGACCGCCAGCCTCGACCCCAAAACCTCGCGCCAGATCATGCGCCTGATCGTCGAGGTGTGCGCCGAACGGCAATTGGCGGCCATCGTCAATATCCATGACGTGGCGCTGGCGCAGATGTTCGTCCAGCGCATCATCGGCCTGAGGGCCGGGCGCGTCGTTTTCGACGGCCCGCCGGAGGCGCTCGACACCGACGCTCTCACGACCATCTATGGCGAGGAAGACTGGTCGCGCACCATCCGCGAGGCGCACGACGACGCCGCAAACGAAGCGGCCGCGCAGGAGACGGTCCGCGCCCTGCGGGCGCAGACCAAGCCCCCCACCGTCGCGAGGGCGCTGTGAGGGCCGCGCCTGCCGCGGCGCGCCGCTGGCGGCCGCCGCCTTTGATCGCCAATCCCTGGCTGCGCATTGCGGTCCTCGCCGGCGCGGCGCTCTATCTCGTGCTCGCCCTCGGCACCGTCGAGGTCAATTGGGCGCGCCTCTCCGATGGCTGGGCGCGCGGGCTCCGCTTCGTCTCCGGCTTCCTGGAGCCGAATTTCTCACGGCGCTGGGACGATATCTTGCAGGGCATGATCGAGAGCCTGAGCATGACGGTGACCTCCACCGTGGTCGGCATCGCCATCTCGGTGCCCATCGGCATCGGCGCCGCCCGCAATCTGGTGCCGCGCCCGGTCTATCTCCTCTGCCGTGCGATCATCGCGGTGTCGCGGTCCCTGCAGGAGATCATCGTCGCGATCCTGCTGGTGGCCATGGTGGGCTTCGGCCCGTTCGCCGGCTTCCTCACTTTGTCGTTCGCCACCATCGGCTTCCTGTCCAAGCTGCTGGCGGAGGACATCGAGGACATCGATCCCGCCCCCGTGGAGGCGATCCGCGCCACCGGCACGCCCTGGCCGTCGCTGATCGCCTTCGGCGTGCTGCCGCAGGTGGCGCCGCGCCTGCTCGGGCTCTCGCTCTACCGGCTCGACATCAATTTCCGCGAATCCGCCGTGGTGGGCATCGTCGGCGCGGGCGGCATCGGCGCCACGCTGAACACCGCCATCGACCGCTACGAATTCGACAGCGCCGCGGCCATTCTCATCCTCATCATCGCCATCGTCATGGCGAGCGAATATGTCTCGGGCCTCGTGCGCGGATGGGCGAAATAATGCCCGTCATCGCTTATCCCGAAGGCCGCAAATCCTGGCAGCGGCGCACCCCGCGCGGGCAGATCGCCGTGTGGTTCGGCTGGCTTCTCGCGGTGGCCTTCACCGCGTTCTGCTGGCGGGTGATGACGGAAGGCACCATCTGGGCCTTCGTCTGGGACGCCCCGACCCAGGCCGCCGACATCGGCGCACGCATGATCCCGCCGCGCTGGTCCTACTTTCCCACCCTGTTGAAGCCGCTGTGGGACACGCTCAACATCGCCACCCTCGGCACGCTCGCCGCCATCGCCCTGTCGGTACCGGTGGCCTTTCTCGCCGCGCGCAACACCACCCCCAGCGCCACCTTCGTGCGGCCGCTGGCGCTGTTCCTCATCGTCGCCTCGCGGTCGATCAATTCCATCATCTGGGCGCTGCTTCTGGTGGCCATCCTCGGTCCCGGCGTGCTGGCCGGCATCATCGCCATCGCGCTGCGCTCCATCGGCTTCATCGGCAAGCTGCTCTACGAGGCGATCGAGGAGATCGACGAAAGCCAAGTGGAGGCGATCCGCGCCACCGGCGCCTCCGGTGCCCAGATCCTCGCCTACGGCATCGTCCCGCAGATCATGCCGGCTTTCGCCGGCATCAGCGTGTTCCGCTGGGACATCAACATCCGCGAATCCACCGTGCTCGGCCTCGTCGGCGCGGGCGGGATCGGCCTCAATTTGGAAAGCTCGCTCAATACGCTGGCCTGGCCCCAGGTGACGCTGATCCTGCTCGTCATCCTCGCCACCGTCGTCGTCAGCGAGTGGGTCTCCGCCAAGGTCCGCCACGCCATCATTTGATGTTCGGAGCCTGAACCATGACCGAGCCCGCCTTTGTCACCATCTGGCACAATCCGGCCTGCGGCACCTCGCGCAACACGCTCGCCATGATCCGCAATGCCGGCATCGCGCCGAAGATCGTCCACTATCTCAAGACGCCCCCGACGCGGGACGAGGTCGCCGCCGCCATCGCCGCCGCAGGCCTCACCGTGCGGGCCGCCATCCGCCAGAAGGGCACGCCCTATGCCGAACTGGGGCTCGGCGACCCCACCCTCTCGGACGAGGCGCTCCTCGACGCCATGATGGCCCACCCCATCCTGATCAATCGGCCCTTCGTCTTCACACCACTCGGCGTGCGGCTGTGCCGGCCCTCGGAAAGCGTCCTTGACATTCTGCCCGCACCGCAGAAGGGGCCGTTTGCGAAGGAGGACGGAGAGATCGTGATCGACGCCGAGGGCCGACGCGTCCGCTGACCGGCTGCGACCAGACTGTCGCGGTTCCGCTTATCCCGTCGCACCCGAAGCCTCCCGGCTCGGGGCACTCCGGCAACAGACACGGTGGATCGCAACACAAGCCGACGTCACCCCAGGGGTCGGTTTCATGAAAAAGCGCTCGGACAACCACCCGAGCCCTTCAATTCATCATGTCGTGTTGTGTTGGCGATCAGCTCTGATCAACACTTGCGAACGCAAAAAGCCGCCCGGCGGGGGCGGCTGATCTGCACGATTGGACATCGCAAGTCGAGATGGTTGCGGGGGCAAGCAACCATCTCGAATTGCTATTTCGAGCCACGGCGTAGTGACGTGCTGCGCATTTTCCCCGGATTCTCGGCCATCGCGCGGCCCAGCGCCAACGGGCCGGCCCGCACGCGCTCAACGGAGACGTTTTTCGCGCATGAACGGGACGAGGGCGGCCAGCTGGTGCTTCCGGTGTTGCAACTCGACAGGTTCGCGCCGCAGGTGGCGAGCCTCTCCGACACCATTGCCGCTACGCGCCACCCAGCGTGGCATCGCAGACATCATCAATCAGGAAAGAGCCGCGACGGCCGTCGCTCCAGCGTTGCGAATTTCCTCCACGAGCCAACGCAGCCCAGCGTCTCCGTCGTCGCGCATGTGCCAGACGATGTCGATTTGTGCCGCGCCGCGCTCCAGCGCAAGGTCCAATAGGACCAGCCCGCCACCTGCCACCGCCTCGCGCGCGAACCGGTACGGGAGGGACGCCACATAGTTCGAAACGCGCAATACCGGCGGCACGGCAGAAAAGTAAGGCACCGTCACAGCCACACGCGCCGTCCCTTCGCGGCCACGGCGGGCATCCATGAGGCTCTGCTCCATGCGGATGCGACGCACCATCCCGCGGTCCTCGACAAAGCCATCGCCGCGTTCCGGCGCGGTACCGGTGAACTCGACGACGATATGAGGAAATGCCAGAAGGCGTTCGGGCGTGACCTCGCCTTCGGTCAAGGGATGGCCCGTGCGCACCACGATGGCTCCGCGCTCCTCGACGAACGGCACGCGCCGCAGGAAGCCGGGCAGTTTGTCGAACCAACCGATGACGAGATCGAGGGTCCGGGTTTCAAGCTGGCGCGCGAGGTCGAGGCGGCCGACGGGGAATATCTGAAGGTCCACCTGCGGCGCCGTCGCGCTCAGCCGTTGCACCAGATGCGGCAATGCATAGATGGCGAAGAAGTCAGAGGCGGCAATCCGAAAGCAGCGCGGCGATTTGGACGGATCGAAGGAGACCCCCACCAGAGCAGCTTCGAATTGCTGCAGGCCCTTGTTCACGCGGCCGGACAGTTCCATCGCGCGCGGCGTGGGCTGCAGGCCGGTGTCGCTCCGAACGAAAAGATCGTCTTGCAGCATCTGGCGCAGCCGGGCCAAGGCATGGCTGACGGCGGACGGGCTGAGCGCGAGGTCCGCGGCGGCGCGCGCGACGCTCCGGTGCTTCATGATAGCGGAGAACACATGGAAGAGGTTCAGGTCAATCTGACGACCCTTCTTCATGTTCGCCCGACCTTTCGCGACCCCTGGCATACCTCCTAACAATATTTGCCCCGGTCGGGAAACGATGTTTCGCCCCGAAACAGACAATGCACCATATTCAGCAGCGCGACTGAAAAGTCGTCCACTCCGGCGCACCGGCCGGCGGCGCGAGCCTGACACCGCCCCCGCATGACGGGTGCTGCATGGCATGCAGGCGCCTTGCTGAAGAATGATCATTTGCCGCCACCTCCACCGGCGCGGCATCTCTAGGCCGGGACGGGGCTATCAGCTGCAGGCGCAGCAATGAAACGGACCCGGTTCGTGGGCGGCTCCTACGCGCCAGCGAACACCGGATGCCACGGGGGGCTAACATGGGAACGATCTTCGCGCGTGTGGTTCTGGCGTCGGCTACCGCCGCCTTTGGCGCGGCCACTGCGCTCGCGGGCAACGATCCGGTGATCGATGTGATCGGTCAATCCTCCTGCAGCTATGGTTCTTCCTCTGTTACCTATACCTGCACCGTCAGCAGCGCGGATGAGACGACCGTCGTCAACGTGAATAATGGACAGGTATCCGGAGACAATATCACGACATCGACGGACGTGACGATCAGCGGAACCGGTGATTTTGAAGCGAGCACCAACTATAATACGGGATTTTTCTATGCCGGATGGGGGCAGCAGAAGAACACGACCTACGGTGGAAACAATGGATTCACGGACGGCGGCAATATAACAATAAGCGTCAGCGGGTCTCAGACCGTCTCGCAGTTCTACGCCATGAACCTCGAATACTCCTTCGAGGGGACGACGGGCGACGGGAATCAAAATGTCTATTGGGGTTCCGGGGTCGGTGCCCTGGTCGGGCTTTCCATCGGCGGCGGCGGCGTCACCGAGAATAACGACACGGACACCTCTGATTACGATGGCGGCAGCGGCGGCAGGGTCGAGATCACCAATACCGGCAGCTTCACTGCCACGTTCGGCTCGCAGTACGTCACCGACTCGAACATTCCCAATATTCCAATCTCCGGGAACGCCATCGCCGCCTTGTCCTTTGGCGGCAACGGGACCAACAACAAGACAAGTGATACGGATTTTGCCGGCGGCGGCGGTGCCGGTGGCACGGTGACGGTCACCAATGAGGGTACGGTTGTTGCCTCCAGCGCGCTCAGCGTTCCAACCATCGGTATCCTCGCGGTCTCCCAAGGCGGCGTCGGCGCCAACCAGAAGAGCTACGCTTCCGCCCCCGGCGGCAATGGTGGATCCGTCAGCGTCGTCAACGACGGATCAATTTCGATCGACGCCCCCGAAGCGATCGGAATCGTCGCCGCCTCGCTGGGCGGAAATTCGAACTTCGACACCGACAATAACGGCGAAGACGCTTCCGGGGCCGGCAATGGCGGCAGCGCCAGCGTCACGCTGAATTCCGGCTCCTCCATCACCTTCGCCGCCTCGGGCAGCACGGGCATCGGCGCCATCGCCGTGAGCGCGGGCGGCAATGCCAACAACAACGAGGTCGGACAGGGCGGCAGCGCCACCGTCACCGTCAATTCCGGCGCCACCATCGACACCAGCGGCGCCGGCGGCGACGTCTCCATCGGCGCCATGGCGGTGAGCGCCGGCTCCACGGGCAGCCTTTTTCTGCAGACCCCGTCGAGCGGCTACAACGCCGACTATCCCGGCAGCGCAGGCGATGCCACCGTCGACAATTACGGCACCATCATCACCAAGGGCACGCTGGCCGTGGGCGTCGCCGCCCTCTCCATCGGCGGGGCGGCCATCGTCTCCGCGTCCGACGTCGGCCCCGCCACGCTTGGCAACACCGGCGCCCAGCAGGGCGCGCTCGGCGGCAGCACCGCCACGGTGAACAATACCGGCGCCATCACCACCCTCGGCAGCGCCGCCTACGGCATCCTCGCCGCCTCCATCGGCGGCGGCGGCGGCATCATGGACCTGGAGAGCTCGGACCAGACCGCCACCCTGGGCAGCACCACCGATGGCGGCGGCACCGGGAATGGCGGCTCGGTCGTCGTCACCCATTCCGGCTCCATCGTCACCGGCGACGGCTCGGGCACCGGCGCCGGCGCCGTCGGCATCGTCGCCCAGTCCATCGGCGGCGGCGGCGGCAGTTCCAGCGCCGGCAGCCTCAATATCGGCGCCCAGGACAAGAGCGGCTCCGGCGGCGGCAAGGGCGGCTCGGTCTCGGTCACTCTGTCCGATGCCGCAACCATCGTCACCCAGGACGATAACGCGCTCGGCATCCTTGCCCAATCGGTGGGCGGCGGAGGCGGCAATGGCGCCAGCAATGCCGGGCTGTTCTCCTCCACCGGCGGCTCGGGCGGCAATGGCGGGGCGGGCGGGGCGGTCACCGTCGATCTTGAAAATACCGGCGGCTACATCTTCACTTCCGGTCTGTTCGCCGGCGGCGTCTATGCCCAGTCGGTGGGCGGCGGCGGCGGCAATGGCGGCGCCTCCACGTCCTTCGGCACCGTCATTTCCGATGCCATGGGCGGAACAGGCGGCAGCGGGGGCGCCGGCGGAACGGTCACGGTCACCAACGACACCGCCATCATCAGCCAAGGCAACCAGTCCCTTGGCATTCTGGCGCAGTCGGTGGGCGGCGGCGGCGGCAGCGGCGGGGCGGCCAATTCCTACAGCGCCGGCGTGCTGACCGTCTCCCTCGCCGTGGGTGGCGCCGGTGGCGATGGCGGCGCTGGCGGCGCCGTCACGGTGACCCATGAGGGCACCATCTTTACCGGCTGCTCGGACCTGAGCGGCTGCGTCTATGAGATCGCGGGCGCGCCGACCCCCGAGGCGGCGGATTCCATCGGCATCCTCGCCCAGTCCATCGGCGGCGGCGGCGGCGCGGGGGGCTCGGCCACCGCCTATGGCCTGTCCTTCTCCACTGAGGAAATCCCGGTGAACTTCACCTTCACCTATGCGGTGGGCGGCAGCGGCGGCTCGGGCGGGGACGGCGGCACCGTGACCGTGAACCAAGCTGGTGGCATCACCACGGGAGCCGACGGCGCCTATGGCGTCCTCGCCCAATCCATCGGCGGCGGCGGCGGCATTGGCGGCGACGGGAGCGCCTCGTCCTATGCCCTTGAGCTCGGGGTGGCCACCTTCAAGGTCGCCTTGTCCTATGGCGGCACGGGCGGGGACGGCGGCTCCGGCGGCGATGTGACCATCACCGTCGGACCCACCGGCGACTGCTCGACCTGCAACGGCACCATCGTGACCTACGGCCATTACGCCCATGGCATCCTCGCCCAGTCGATCGGCGGCGGCGGCGGCGCGGGCGGCGCGGGCGACGCCAGCGCCTCAAGCCCCAATACCGGCGGCTCCGGTACATCCGTGACCTTGACCTACGGCCTCGGCGGAAACGGCGGCGGCGGCGACGATGGCGGCGGCATCACGGTGACGGTGGACGCCGGCAGCACGATCACCACCTATGGCTCCAGCGCGCGCGCGATCCTTGCCCAGTCCATCGGCGGGGGTGGCGGCATGGCCGGGGGTGGCTCGGCATCCTCCTCGGGGGACAGCTACGAGGCGAACATCGCCGTCGGCGGTCTCGGCGGCACCGGCAGCGACGGCGGCACCGTGAGCGTCAACAATGCCGGCACCATCTCAACCGGCTCGATCTACACCAACAGTTCGGACCTCTCCGTGGTGATGGGCGGCGACAGCTTCGGCATCTTCGCCCAGTCCATCGGCGGCGGCGGCGGTTCTGGCGGCACCTCGGACGCGGCCGCCAACATCGACATGCTGAGCCAGTTGGAAGATGCCATCAACAACCCCTCAGCGAGCTATTCGGCCAATATCTCGCTCGGCGGCTCGGGCGGAGCAGCCGGCGACGGCGGTGCGGTCAATCTCACCAATTCCGGCAGCATCACCACCATCGGTCAGCGCGCCTTCGGCATGTTCGGCCAGTCCATCGGCGGCGGCGGCGGCTATGGCGGAGCAGCGACCTCCACCTCCAATTCGGTGATCGGCGGGCCCAGCGCGCCCGGAGCCGGCACCTATTCGGCGGACCTCGCCGTCGGCGGCAATGGCTCGGGCGGCGGCGACGGGGGCGCCGTCTCCTTCACCAATTCCGGCGCCATCACGACTTCGGGCTATGGCGCCCATGCCATGTTCGCCCAATCCATCGGCGGCGGTGGGGGCTTTGGGGCGGAGGGCACGGTGGACAACATCACCACCGTGGGTCTCGGCGCCAGCTATGCCGGCAGCGGCAGTTACGGCGGCGATGGCGGGCAGGTGAGCGTGACCGACACCGGCACGCTGTGGACCGCCGGCGATGACGCCTTCGGCATCTTCGCCCAATCGGTCGGTGCCGGCGGCGGCTCGGCGGGGGTGGGCTGCACCAACTCGGTCCAGGTGGGGCCCATCGGCAACAGCCAGTCCTTATGCCTCGGCAACAGCCAGGTGGGGGTGACCACCTCAACCTCCATCTTCAACGACGCGTCCGACTTCACCCTCAACGTAGGAGGGCAGGACGGCCTGTCCGGCAATGGCGGCGACGTCACCATCGCGAAGACCTCGGGGTCCATCCTCACCACCGGCGCGCGGGCCTTCGCCATCGCGGCCCAGTCCATCGGCGGCGGCGGCGGCCTCGTCTCCGCCGCCTCCGCCAATGTGGGTTCGGTGACGTTCGATGATGGTGACCAGGGCGGGGTCGGCGGCGCCTCGGGGTCGGGTGGCACGGTGAGCGTGACGCTCGGCGACGGGGTTGCCGTCACCACCTACGGCGCCGGCGCCTTTGGCGTCTTCGCCCAGTCCGTTGGCGGCGGCGGCGGATTCGCGGGCGATGCCTCGCTCGCCCTCGCCACCACAAACGTCAACAGTCTCTCTTATTCCGGCCAATTCAACACTGCCGGCGCGATCACGGTGACGACGTCGGCGGACATCGCCACCAGCGGCGCAAATGCCCATGGCCTGTTCCTGCAATCCATCGCCGACGCCTCGGGCGGCGCCATCGGCATGGGTGACACGCTGACGGCGGGCGGCAATCTCTCCGGCACCCTGTCCACCAGCAACGGCACCGGCGGCGCCATCACCGTCAACCAGGACGGCGGCAGCATCGTCACCTCCGGCGCGGGCTCGGTCGCCATCTTCGCCCAGTCGAGCGGCAACGATACCCGCCAGAACCCCATCACCATCACGATTTCCGGCCTCGTCCAGGGCGGCACCGGCGCTTCGGCGGCGGGCGTCTGGCTGTCCGGCGGCATCTCCGGCGGCGGCGAGAGCGAAGTCTCAGGCGTCACCGCCAACACAATCACCATCAATGAAGGCGGCTCGCTCTCCACGGCGGACGGCATCAACGGCCGTGCCATCCTCGCCCAGCAGTCCATCACCAACGTCTTCAATTCCGGCACCCTGACCGGCAGCGTCGATCTCGGCCAGGACTCCTACGACAGCAGCGCGGTAGTGGGCACCATCACCAATTACGGCCTGTTCAACGCCGGCAGCGCCATCACCGCCGCGAGCCTGAGCAACAACGGCACGTTGGCTCCGGGCGGCGCCGGCACGATCATGGCCACGACGCTGAGCGGAGGCTTCACCCAATCGTCCAGCGGCATCCTGGCGGTGGACATCAATGCCACGGCGAGCCCAGAGGTGGATCTCCTCTTGGTGGGCGGCACCGCCAGCATCGACGGCACCATCGATCCCACCGCCTCCGCCCTCCTGCCGGGCAGCTACGAGATCGTGCAGGCGGCCAGCCTGAGCACGACCGCGACGACCTCCTCCTCCTATCTGTTCACCTGGGACGTGACGGCCACCACCACGAGCCTGTCCATCTCGCCCGTTGCGGACTTCACGCCCTCCGGCGCGGGCCTTTCCACCAATGAGCAGGCGCTCGCCAATTACCTGCAGGCTTCGTGGAATGCGGGCGGATCGAGCGGCCTGGCGCCGCTCTACGGCACGCTCTCGCAGGTGGAGAGCGCCAGCGCCTACGCAAGCGATCTCGACCAGATCATCGCCAACGTGTCAGCGGCCGTCACCAATCAAGCACTCGCCAGCACCGCGGCGCTGGATTCCGCCTTCTCCTGCCCCGTCTTCGAAGGCACCGGCACACTGCTCGGGGAATCGAGCTGTGCCTGGTCGAGCGTGACCGGCAGCACGGCGAGCCTGGGCGGCGGGCGCGAGAGCCCCGCACAGGACCTCAGCACCCTCACCTTCCGCCTCGGCGGCCAGAAAGAGATCGCGCCGGACTGGTATCTCGGCGCCACCGCTGGCTACAGCTGGAGCTGGACCGCGGCCTCCGGCACGGGTAGCGGCGACGGGCAGCGCGGCGATGCAGGCCTCGCACTGAAGCACACCATGGGGCCCTGGTACTTCGGCGCCGGCTTCAATCTGGCATATGGCCGCTACACCAACGAGCGCTCCATTGACCTGATCGGCCCGGCATCGCCGGCCTCCAGCGCCTCGAACGTGTTCACCGCATCGGGGCGGGTGCGGGCGGCCTATGAGTTCGCCTTTGCGAACTGGTATCTGCGGCCCCATGTGGACCTCGACGTGATCTATGTGGACGCGCCCGGCTACAGCGAGGCCAGCCTCTCGCCCCTCGCCTTCGACGTGTCAGGCCAGTCGGACACCCTGTTCGGCCTTTCGGCGATGGTGGAGGCCGGCGGGCGCGTGAACCTCGATTCAGGCTGGATCCTGAGGCCCTATGCAGCGGTGGGGGTCTCCCTGCTTTCGCAGGACACCTGGACCACGCAGGTGAAACTGCAGGGCGCCCCCGCGGGCCTCGGCACATTCGCCATTGAAAGCGACATTCCCGACGTGCTGTTCCGGCTCGACGCCGGCTTGCAGCTCTATCAGCAGACCGGGGCGGAACTGAAGGCCGTCTACGGGCTCTCGGCGGGCAACGACTATCTGTCCAACACAGGATCCCTGCGCTTCAGCTATCGGTTCTAGACCGACCTTTGCGCAGTCGCATTGGTGGTCTCACGTTCGCCCTTCGGCAGTAGACTAGATTTGTGCTAGGTCATTTTGACAAAAAAGAGGTCTGGCTTGCGCCAGACCTCTTGATTTCACTGGTAAATTTGGTTGCGGGGACAGGATTTGAACCTGTGACCTTCAGGTTATGAGCCTGACGAGCTACCGGGCTGCTCCACCCCGCGTCAGATCTGACGGTGAGCCGGCGAACCGGCGTGTCAGTGACGCGTATGTAGCCCCCCGCCCCGGCAATTGAAACCCCTTGCGCGATAAAATTCGCGGACTTCCGCCCAGCCTGTGGATAGGCTCGCGGTCACTCATCCTCAAGAGTGCGCACCGAGCGTTGTGGGGCAAGGGTTTTTCCCCGCCGCGCCGCCGCGGCCTCATTATGCGCGGCCTTACGCGCCTCGCGCCCGGCGCGGCCCTCGACGAGGGCGGTGACCATGCCGTGCAGGGTGGCGAGATCCTGTTTGGAAAGCGCGATGCGGTGAAAAATGTTGCGGATGTTGCGGATCGTCGAGGGCTGCTTCTCAGGCGAGCGGAAGAAGGCGGCCTCCGCGAGTTCGCGCTCGACATGGTCGAAGAAGGCGAACAGATCCTGCTTCTGGGCGAGAACGGAGCGCTCCGGCGGCGCGAAGGGAAGTGCGCCTCCCGTCTCCGCCTTATACCATTCGTAAGCCACCACGGCGACGCAGGTGCCGAGATTGAGCGAGGCGAAAGCCGGGTTCACCGGCAGGGTGAGGATCACGTCGCACAGCGAGACCTCCTCGGTATAGAGGCCCGTCCGCTCGCGGCCGAAAACCAGGGCCACGTCTTCCCCGGCAGCAAGCCGCGTACGCGCCTCCGCCGCGGTGGTGTCAGCACCCATAACAGGCTTCGCCATGCCGCGCTCGCGTGCCGTAGCTGCGACCGCGAAGCTGATGCCGTCCAACGCATCGCGCAGGTCCGGATGGAGCGTCGCAGCCTCGAGAATGCGGTCCGCGCCGGCGCAGAATACATGCGCGCGCGGGTCGGGCCAGCCCTGGCGTGGATTGACGATGCGCAGGCGGGACAGGCCGAAATTGCCCATGGCGCGCGCGGCCGCCCCGATATTCTCGCCGAGTTGCGGCTCGACGAGGACGACAAGCGGTCCGCCCCCGGCCCACGCTTTGCTGCTGTCAGTTCCCGAACCCGGCATCCGTGCTCCTTGCCGCGCGCATCACGCGCGTCCGTTCTCTTGCACAAGGCGGACGGCGAAGTCGAGCTGACCCCGACGCTCCACAGCCCAGCCCTCGCCGTGCGCTTCGCGCGCATCGGTCCGCCAGGCGCGTGCGCCGCCCCATGCAGGAACCGCGCACGCGGCTGCGGCGCACCCTTCTGCTTCGCGTTTGCGAGTGCTATAGCGGCCCCGCTGGGACAAGTGTCGTCGGCAAGGAGCGGGGCGCGCGCCAGGCCACACTTCCCTTACCCCTCCCAACGCTCTCAGAGCGCCCCGAAAGGTCGTCCACATGGCGAAGATAAAGGTGGCAAACCCCGTCGTCGAACTCGACGGCGACGAGATGACCCGGATCATCTGGCAGTATATCAAGGATAAGCTGATCCATCCTTATCTCGACATCGATCTGAAATATTACGACCTCTCGGTTGAAAAGCGCGACGAGACGAACGACCAGATCACGATCGATGCGGCCGAGGCGATCAAGACGTATGGCGTTGGCGTGAAATGCGCCACCATCACGCCCGACGAAGGCCGCGTGAAGGAATTCGGCCTGAAGGAGATGTGGAAGTCGCCCAACGGCACGATCCGCAACATCCTCGGTGGCGTGATCTTCCGCGAGCCGATTATCTGCAAGAACGTGCCGCGCCTGGTCCCGGGCTGGACGCAGCCGATCATCGTCGGCCGCCACGCCTTCGGCGACCAGTACCGCGCCACCGATTTCAAGGTGCCCGGCAAGGGCACGCTCTCCATCTCTTTCGTCGGCGAGGACGGAACGAAGATCGAGAAGGAAGTCTACAAGTTCCCGGGGGCCGGTGTTGCGCTCTCGATGTACAATCTCGATCAGTCGATCATCGACTTCGCCCGCGCCTCGCTGAATTACGGCATGGCGCGCAACTATCCGGTTTATCTCTCCACGAAGAACACGATCTTGAAGGCCTATGACGGGCGCTTCAAGGACATCTTCCAGGAGATCTACGAGACCGAGTTCAAGGCCGAATTCGAGAAGCGCAAGATCTGGTACGAACACCGCCTGATCGACGACATGGTGGCGGCGGCCCTGAAATGGTCCGGCGGCTATGTCTGGGCCTGCAAGAATTATGACGGCGACGTGCAGTCCGACATCGTGGCCCAGGGCTTCGGCTCGCTCGGGCTGATGACGTCGGTCCTGATGACGCCGGACGGCATGACGGTCGAGGCCGAGGCGGCGCACGGCACCGTCACCCGGCATTATCGCGAGCACCAGAAGGGCAAGGAGACCTCGACGAACTCCATCGCCTCGATCTTCGCCTGGACGCGGGGCCTCGCGCACCGCGCCAAGCTCGACGGCAATGCCGATCTCGCCAACTTCGCCGCGACGCTCGAAAAGGTGTGCGTCGACACGGTCGAGGCCGGCTACATGACCAAGGACCTCGCTCTTCTGGTCGGGGCCGATCAGGAATGGCTGTCCACCACGGGCTTCCTGGATAAGATTTCCGAGAACCTCACCAAGGCCATGGCCTGAGGGTCCAGCCGCGGGCGGGAGGACCGCCCGCGGCATTCCATCTCCTGCATTGTCTCCGGTCGACGGATACGGGCTCTTGCCGGGCTTTCGTGCGCCCTATGCCTCGTCGACGCCCTGCGCGATGCGCAGCCGTTCCTTTTCCCGCGCAGCCTCGATCCGCTCCGTCACGTCCGCCTCCGGCAGGCCGAGCGCTTCCAGCAAACGCGCCGAGAGCTGCAGGCTGGCCTCTACCGTTTCCGGAATGACGTAGGACGCGCCGAGCGCGGCAAGCCGCTTGGCATGGGCGGCATCCTTCACGCGGGCGAGAATGATCGCATCGGGCCGGTGCCGCTTGATCGCCCGCACCATGGCGTCGGCCGCCTCGGCCGCGTCGAGCGTCACCACGAAGGCGACGGCGCTCTCGCAATGGACGCGTTCAAGCAGTTCGCCCCGGCTTGCATCGCCGAGAAACACCTGCCGTCCGGCGGCCCGCTCCGCCCGCACACGCGCAGCATCCGCATCGAGTGCGACAAAGGGGACGCCTTCTTGTTCCAGAGCTTCGGCGACGATACGTCCGACGCGGCCGAACCCGCCGATCACCACGTGCCCCCCGCCGGGCGGAGCGGTGGGGGCCTCCACCGCCTCTCCCTGGCGGGCCAATGCACGCCCGAGTACCCCGCCCAAGCGGGCCAGCAGCGGCGTTGCGACCAGTGAGAGCGTGACCAACGTGACCAAAGCGCTGTGCCGCTCCGCGTCGATCAGACCGCCGGACGCGAGCAGGCCCAGGACGACGAAGGCGAACTCTCCGGTCTGGGCGAGGAGCAACGCCACTTCGCCGGCGAGCGGCCGGTCCACCTTGAACAGGCGCGCCGCCACATAGGTCATGGTGATCTTGACCAGGATGAGCACCAGCACGGACGCCAGGACATAAGGCAGGCGGGGGAAGACCGCGGCGAAATCGACGCTCATACCCACCGAGACGAAGAAGACGCCGATCAGAAGGCCCTTGAACGGCTCGAGATCCACGCTGATCTGATGCTTGTAGGGCGTTCCGGAGAGCAGCATGCCGGCGAGAAAGGCCCCGAGCGCGGCCGAGAGGCCGCCCGCCTGGGTGAGACCGGCAGTCAGCGCCAAGACGGCGCAGGTGATCGCCATGATCAATTCGCGCGAGCCGGTCCCCGCCGCGAGGCTCACCAAGGGCGCGAGAACGAAGCGGCCTGCGATGAGGATGACCCCGACCGCCGCGACCGCTTTGGCGAGCGCGAGTGCGACAAGCGCGAGAATGCCGTCCTCATGGCTGCCCAGAATCTGCGCCGCAAGCAGGATGGGAACGACGGCGAGATCCTGGAACAGCAGCACCGCGATCGCCGCGCGGCCGAGCGGGGCGAGCGCGCGCCGCTCGGAGAGCAGGATCTGCATCACGACCGCCGTCGACGACATGGCGAGGGCGAAGCCGACCACGAGGGCGACGCCGCCCTCGAGCCCCGACAGCATGGCGACGGCAGCCATGGCGATGCCGCAGAGCACGACCTGCGAAAGGCCGACGCCGAACACCTCGCGGCGCAGCGACCAGAGCTTCGAGCCCGAAAATTCCATCCCGAGCAAAAACAGCAGAAAGACGATGCCGATCTCGCCGATCACGGTGACGCGTTCGGCATCTCGGATCGTGACGAATTCGATCCAAGAAATCCGCTCGGCGACCTGGCCGAGGCCGTGCGGTCCGAGCATCGCGCCGATCAGGATGAAGCCCACCACTGCGCCGACCCGCGCGCGATGGAACAGCGGGACCAGGACGCCGGCCGCCACGAGATAGACGAAGGCGTCCTTGGCCCAGGAGGAATGTTCCATTGCGGGCTCGCATCAGACCATGGGCGAATCGGCCCACGCCAGCGCAGTGTAACCGTTGCTTACCGTGCGGGATGGGCGAGCGGACGGCAACGGTCCTTGGCCAGATCGATCGACGCGCAAAAAGACCGGACCCCGCGGAGGCCGAACCGGGCGTCAGAGGAGCTTCCGAACGCCGTCGAGAAGTCGCGCCCGGGCGCGACGGCTAGAACCGAGACTCCGATGCATGCTCAGACTAGCCCCGCCGGACCATCCCCACGATGTCCTTGACATCGGCGATCGTGCGGTCGGCGATCACGCGGGCGCGGTCGGCACCGTCGATGAGGATGGCGTCGATCGCCCCCGGATCGTCCATCAGGCGCTTCATCTCCGCCCCGATGGGGCCGAGCTTCGCCACGGCCAGATCGACCAGCGCGCTCTTGAAGGTCGAGAACTGGCCCCCGCCGAACTGGTCGAGCACGCTTTGGCGGCTGCCATCGACCAAAGCGGCATAGATTCCGACCAGATTGTCCGCCTCCGGCCGCGCCTTGAGCCCGGCTTCCTCGGAGGGCAACGGCTCGGGATCGGTCTTGGCTTTGCGCACCTTGCCGGCGATCGCATCGGCATCGTCGGTGAGGTTGATGCGCGAAAAGTCCGAGGGATCGGACTTCGACATTTTCTTCGACCCGTCGCGCAGGCTCATCACGCGGGTCGCCGGGCCGGCGATGAGCGGCTCTGTCAGCGGGAAATAGGCGTCGCCAAGGCCATTGGCGGCGATCGAAGCGGCGAAGTCCACGTTGAACTTCTGGGCGATGTCGCGGGTCAGTTCGAGATGCTGCTTCTGGTCCTCACCGACCGGCACATGGGTCGCGCGGTAGAGCAGGATGTCGGCGGCCATCAGGCTGGGATAGGCGAACAGGCCGAGCGAGACATTCTCGCGGTCCTTGCCGGCCTTTTCCTTGAACTGCGTCATGCGGCTGAGCCAGCCCATGCGGGCGACGCAATTGAAGATCCAGGCCAGCTCGGCATGGCCGGAGACCTGGCTCTGGTTGAACACGATATGAGCCTTCGGATCGATGCCGCAGGCGATGAAGGCGGCCGTCACCTCGCGGGTGTGGCGTTTCAGTTCCTCGGGATCCTGCCAGACCGTGATGGCGTGCAGATCGACCACGCAATATAGGCAGTCATGGGTCTCCTGCAGCGCGACGAAGCGCTTGATAGCACCCAGATAATTGCCGAGATGAAGATTGCCGGTGGGCTGCACGCCCGAGAAAACGCGTTCCGCGACCGCCGCCATGGCGACCTCCTCAAGGGCAGCCGGTTTGGAGGCGGCCGGCCCGCTTACACGACACCCGGGCGCACGGCCCGAAACGAGGCCGCCTCATGCCACGTGAGCCGCGGTGCGGCAAGTCTCACGCCTGCCGCCCGCCGTTCAGGCCCCTGCCTGCGTCACGGATCGGCGCGATCGAGAAAATCGCCGATCACCTTCTGCGAGCGCGCATCCCAGAGCAGCGGCGCATGGCCCTGATCGTCCACGGTATAGACCTCCAGCCCGCGATGCCGATCGGCCATCGCCTCCACCGTCTGCTGCGCCAGAACGTCGGAGAGCGCGCCGTGGATCACCAGCACCTTCTGCGGCGCCATGGCGTCGAAGCCGGCCCAGAATTCCGGCAAGGGCTTGGTCGGGTCGAATGCCTTGAAGGCGTCGGCCATGGCGCTGTCATAAGCAAGGCGCGGCACACCGGCATCGTCCTGGTAGATCTGCCGAGCATAGCGCTCCCAGTCGGCTGCCGTGAGATTGGGGAAGAGGAAGCCCTGGCTCGCCTTCAGCTCAGCCGCAAGCGCGCTCCAGTCCGGGCGCGGCGCTATACCGACATAGCCGGCGATGCGGGCGATCCCGGCGGTCTCGATGACCGGCCCGATATCGTTGAGCACGCTGCCGGCCATCAGCTCCGGCCGGGTGGCGGCGAGCTGCATCATCACCAGGCCGCCACGCGAGGTGCCGATGAACAGCGCCCGATCGATGTCGAGCGCGGCGAGGCCGGCCGCTGTGTCCTCCGCCTCCTGCGGCACGGTATAGGTCGCATAGGGCGCATAGGCGGAGCCGCCGCGGCCGCGGAAGTCGAAGCCGACCACGCGCCGCCCGCGCGTCGCCAGCGACTCGGCCAGCGCCTCGAAATCGGTCGAGGAGCGGGTGAGACCCGGCAGGCATACCACCGGCAGGCGGCGCGGTCCGCCGGTCTCCGGCTCCCAAATCCGCCCGAACAGCGCGCGCGCATCGGCGCTCGGATAGGCGAAATAGCGGCTCATCCAATCCTCCCGTTTCCGCCCGGCTCGCTCGGCGACGGGCGCGTCCGGCCGACGCGGCGCAGCGCGAGCCAGGCCGCACCATAGGTCGCCATGCCTGCGGCCACCAGCGCGCCGAGCCGCAGCGCGGGCGCCAAACCCGCGCCCGGATCGGGCCAGGCCGCCTCGAGCGCCAGAACCGCCCCCGCCATGACCGCACTCGCGGCGAGCAAAGCAAGCCCGGGCCGCACAGCGTCGACGAGTGCGAGCCGCCGCCGCAGCGCCAGAAACCCCGCCATTCCGACCACCGAAATCCCGGCAGACACCGCGACACTCGCCGCCGCGCCCACCGGCCCGAACGCCTGGCCGAGGCCGAAGGCGAGCGGCAGCGCGCAGGCGAGCGAGACGAGGCCGACCTGGCGGGCCGGCCGGGTCAGGCCATTGCTGATCGCCGCCGCGCCCAGCACCTTTTCCAGTCCCTGCGCCGGCAAAGCGAGCGCCAGCGCGGCGAGGAGCCGGCCGGTCGCCTGCGCATCTTCGGAGGTGAAACTGGCACGCTGATACAGCACCGCGATGATCGGATCGGCGAGCAGGCAGAGACCGGTCGCGGCCGGCAGCGCAAAGGCGAGTGCGGCGAGCGCCGCATCGCGCGTCGCCCCCGCCGCGCCTTGCGTGCCGGACGCGCCGATGGTCAGGAGGGGCACCAGCACCGCGCCGGCGCTCGCACCGACGAGACCCAGCGGCAGATCGACGAGGCGCTGGGCATAATTGAGCCCCGCCACCGCCCCCGGCACGGCCGAAACCGCGGCCGCCGCCAGCAGCAACCGGACCTGCGGCAGACCGGCGAACAGAAGCGCCGGCACGGCGGCATGCAACACCCGCCATGCGGCGGGAAAGTCATAGCCGGTCCTCCATCTCGCCGCGGGGGCGCCCCAGGCCGCAGCCGCCATCAGCGCGAGCTGCGCCACCCCCGCGAGCACTGCGCAGCCCGCCATCACCAAGGCGGCCTGCGGCGTCCCCACCAGTCCCTCAAAGATCAAGGCGGCGATCGCAAACAGCACCACCGCATTGCCGAGAGCCGGCGCCAGCGCAGGCAGGAACACCCGATGCGCGGCATTGGCGATGCCGCCCAGCACCGCCGCAGCCCCCGCGAGCGGCAGATAGAACAGGGCGATCCGCCCGCAGGCGGCGGCGAGATCGGCCCGCGGTCCGCCGGGATCGAAGCCCGGCGCGAGGAGCAGGATCAAAGCCGGCATCGCGAGCGCCCCCAGCACCGCGAAGCCCATCAAGATCAGGCAGAGAAGCAGAAGAGTCGCGTTGGCGCGCGCAGCCGCCGCACTGTCGCCTCCCGCCGTGGCCAAGGCCGGCAGCAGCGCCGCATTGAACGCCCCCTCCGCCAGCAGCCGGCGGGCCAGAAGCGGCAGTGCCAAGGCCGCCATGAGCGCATCCGCAAGCGGACCCGCACCGAGTACGGCGGCGGTCCCGACATCGCGGGCGAAGCCGAGCAGCCGCGAACCCAATGTCGCGGCGGTAACGGCCGAAGTGCGGACGAGGATCTGCCGGTGGGAGGAGGACATGAGGGATCCTGGCGCGCGCCGTCCCGTGTCTACGGAGGAAGTGCAGGATGCCGCTGATAGGGCCGCCGAGGAGGCGGGGCAAGTGAACCCGAAGTCAGCCGCAAGGACCCGTTTCGAAAGTGAGAGGGAAGACGCCGCGTGCGGTCAGCGCCCCCGGCGCGGCAGGGGCCGGCCGCTCAGGGCGCGCACCAGACTGGTCTTCACGCTTGCCACGTGCTCGCGCATCAGCATTTCCGCGCGATAGGCGTCGCAGGCGAGGATCGCGTCATAGATGCGGTGGTGGTCGTCGTGGCGGCGCCGGACATCCATGTGCTCGAACGAGATGACGTTCCGGTGCGAGGAATGCGGCACGGAATGGCACAGCCGGACCATGTCGGTCAGCATGCGGCAGCGCGCGGCGCTGTGGATCGCCTCGTGGAACGTGCCGTTGATGGCGCTGTAGACGATGCGCTCCTCCTCGCCCAGTTCGGTGCGGGCGAGAAGGTCGTCGCCGTCGGCGAGCACCCGCTCGATCGCCTCGCGCTCCTGGTCGGGCAGGCCGCGCTCGGCGGCAAAGCGCGCGGCGAGCGCCTCCATGACGGCGCGGATCTCATAGGCATCCACAATCTCGGCGGTGGAAAAGCGCCGCACCGCATAGCCGCGATTGGGGGCGTATTCGAGCAGGCCCTCGCTCGCCAGCGACTGGAGCGCAGAGCGCACCGGGGTCCGGGAGACGCCGAGCCGCTCGCTGAGCCGAACCTCGTGGAGCCGCGCGCCGGCCTCGAAATCGCCGGCCAGGATCGCGGTGCGAATGCGCTCGGTAACGGTCAGGGAGCGCGTCGCCCCGCGCGGCGCGTCCTCGTGATCCGGTCCTGGCGTGTCGAACGCAGCGTCGGTCATGCGCGGGCAATTCCCGTTTCTCTCCATGAATAAGCACCGGAGCTGGAACGTTTCAAGCATACATTGGTGGCATTCACCGCATGCTTCCGGCGATGCCGTCTCAATCTATCCACGCCTTGGATACTGGCGGCCAAGGCTCAGATCCGGCGCCAAAAAAAGCGGCACGCACCGCCCGATAAAGAGGCGCAATTTGTATACATTATGACTTGACCATGGCCGGATTGTATTCAAACCTCTGGGCCGGACGCAATCAGCAGGGAGCCGAGGCATGGTGGATGCAGTCGATGGGGCGATCGAGCAGATCACGGCCAACCGGCTTCCCCATTACGAGCCCTATGGCTGGCACCATTGGCCTGAGCATCCCTGGCTCGCCTATCAGTTCCGCCGCGGCCTCGGCGAGACCCAGGAAGGCGGCGGCACCGTCTCGGAGGTCTTCCTCGCCGCATCACGGATGATTCCCGGCTCGCTGGAAAGCTGGCATGCCGAATGGATGCGCATCGCCGACCAGAACTGGACGCGCGGCCTCGACGAGGAGAAAATCGGGCATACCCGCACCGCCATGAACTGCTTCCTGCGCGCGGCCGACTATTATCGGCAGGCCGAGTTCCATCTGGAGCCGACCGACCCGCGCCGCCTGCCGACCTTCGAGGCGATGGAGGCGTGCTCCAAGAAGTTCATCTCCTATCTCAACCCGCCCGGCGAGGCGGTGGACATCCCCTACGAGGACGGCAAGCCGATCTGCGGCTATTTCGTCCGCGCCCCTTTCCCAGGCGCCAAGCTCCCGGTCCTCATCTGCATGGGCGGGCTCGATTCCATCAAGGACGAGATGTGGTTCATGCAGGCCCATGGCGCGCTCCAGCGCGGCATTTCGGTGCTGATGATCGACGGTCCGGGCCAGGGCGGCACGTTGCGCCGCCACGGTGTCGCCGCGCGCCACGACACCGAGGTGGCGATCGGCAAGGTGATCGACTGGCTGGAGCAGCGCGACGATGTCGACCCGGCGCGGATCGCGCTCTGCGGCTCCTCGCTGGGCGGCTATTACGCCGCGCGCGCCGGCTGCTACGAGCACCGCCTCGCCGCCGTCATCTCGCACGGCGCGGTCTGGGACGTGCATGAGATGTGGGGCGACAAAGGCGAGGATTTCGGCCTCGCCATGCATATCAAATGGGTGATGGGCGCCCCGACCATGAAAGCTGCGATGGAGAAGGCCAAGGCCTTCACCCTCAAGGGCCACCTCGAACACATGAAGTGCCCCTACCTCATTCTGCACGGCGGCTATGACGTCCTCACCGTCACCGCCGCCACCAAGGCGCGCGATTACGCACTCGCCCATGGGGTCAATGTGACGTTCCGGATCGTCACCCCCGACGAGACCGGCGCCGAGCACTGCCAGCACGACAATCCGACCATCGGACAGGAATTGCTGGCCGACTGGCTTGCGGACCTGTTCGGCATCGACCAGCCTAGTCTCCTGAAGACCTCGTTCAACCCGCTGGTCTGAGGAGAGGCCCGTGACCCCGCCGCGCACCTTTCCATTCCAGCCAAAACGGGCAGGACACGGCGATCCCGGCGGGCGTAGGAACCGCGCCCAATGAACCGCAGCGCAAAGAACGCCATCGCGGCGGGGAAACCCGTCATCGCCGTCAATCCCGGCGGGTTCGCCTTGCCCGCGGTGGACGCGCTCGCCGCGTGCGGCGCCGACTGCCTGTTCATCGATTGCGAGCGCACCGCGGTCAGCGTCGAGAGCGTGCCGATGCTTGCCCGCGCCGCGCAGGCCCACGGCCTGTCCGCCGTCGTCCGCTCCTATTCCAAGGATGCCGCCACCCTCACCCGCTATTTCGATTGCGGCATAGACGGGCTGGTCCTGCCGCAGGTCGAGGCGCCGGAGGAATGCGCGCGGCTGCGCGCCATCGCGCGCGCCGCGACCCGGGGTCGCGAGGGCACCCTGCTCCTGATCGCCCAGATCGAAAGCGTCGCCGGCCATAGTCGGCTCGACGAGATCGCCGGCGCGCCCGGCATCGACCTGATCCTGGTGGGGCCGAACGACCTCGCCCATTCCATGGGCTATCTCGGCGACACCAAGCGCCCGGAAGTGGTCGCGGCAGTGGACGACATCACCGCCCGCCTGCACGCCAAGGGCATCGCCTACGGCCTGCCGGTCACTGCCGAAAATGCCGGCGCCTGGGTGCGGCGCGGTGCCCGCTTCCTCTACACCTCGCTCGAAACCCTGCTGCGACCGAGCCTTCAGGCGCTTCGCACGGCGGCAACCCCGTAACCGTTTGAAAAGACCGCACGACCCTTAGCCCATCAGATTGCGAGACCCGACATGAGCATGGAACCCAAGGACCGCGCCCCGTATTCCGCGATCGTCGATCGCCCGCCCCTGAAGCTGCCGGGTTCGGCGCGGGTGGTGCTGTGGACCATCGTCAATCTCGAGGTCTGGGACATCGGCCGGCCCATGGCGCGCCAGATCATCCCGCCGCCGACCGGTCAGGTTCTGCTGCCCGACGTGCCGAACTGGAGCTGGCACGAATACGGCATGCGCGTCGGCGCCTGGCGCTTCTTCAAACTCTATGAGCGCCTCGGCATCCGCCCCACGCTGTCGATCAATGCGCGGGTGTGCGAAGCCTATGAGCGGGTCGCCAAGCAGGCGCTCGATGCCGGCTGGGAGTTCATGGGCCACGCCTATGACCAGATGCCGATGCACAAGCACGACGATCCGCGCGACATGATCTTCCGCTCCATGGACATTCTGGAGAAGTTCACCGGCAAAAGGCCGCGCGGCTGGCTCGGACCGGGCCTCACCCAGCTCCTCGACACGCCGGAAATCCTGGTCGAGGCGGGCGTGAAATATATCGGCGACTGGGTGTGGGACGACGAGCCCGCCACGATCCAGACCGCCAAGGGGCCGCTGGTGACGCTGCCCTACACGGTCGAACACAACGACATCCCTATGATGGCGGTCCACCATCACGAATCCGACTATTGGTTCACCCGCTTCAAGGACGCGATCGACCGGCTGCACCAGGAAGGCGCCGAGCGACCCAAGGTTCTGGCGGTGGCGATCCACCCCTATATTTCCGGTCAGCCGCACCGCATCAAATATCTCGAGGCGATCTACGATTACGCCCAGAGCCTCGGTGACGTGCTGCTGTGGAACGGCGACGAACTGCTCGACTGGTACCAGGGCGAGCGCGCGAAGGGCTATCCGGTATGAGGCTCGACGCGCCCTTCGTCGTCCCGGCGCCGTCCGTCGTCTCGCTGCCGGTGGTCGGCAGCGCGGCGCGCTTCCCGGTGCGGCGCATCTATTGCGTCGGCCGGAACTATCTCGCCCATATCCGCGAGATGAAGGAAGCCGAGGACGAACGTGACCCGCCGTTCTTCTTCCAAAAGCCGCGCGATTCGATCGTCGAGGACGGCGCGCGCGTGCCCTACCCGCCGCAGACCGAAGATTTCCAATACGAGATCGAACTTGTGGTCGCGATCGGGCGGACGGCGCGCGACCTCCCCCTCGATGCGGCGCTCGACGCGGTGTTCGGCTATGGCGTCGGCATCGATCTCACGCGCCGCGATCTGCAACGCGCCTGCGGCACCAAGCGCCTGCCCTGGGAAGCGGGAAAGTCGTTCGACCAGTCCGCACCGTGCGGGCCAATCTTTCCCAAGGGAACCGGCGGCGATCCGTCCAAGGGCCGCATCAGCCTTGCGGTGAACGGCACCGAGACCCAGAATGGCGACCTCGCCCAGATGATCTGGGACGTGCCGGAGATCGTCGCGAACCTTTCGCGCGCCTACCGGCTGGAGCCGGGCGACCTGATCATGACCGGTACCCCGGCCGGCGTCGGCCCGGTTCGGCCCGGCGATTGCATCGTCGGCGCCATCGACGGCTTCGGCACCCTGACAATAACCATCGGCGACCGGGAGACCTGAACCATGCTGCCCACGGACCGCATCTCCTATTCGGCCATCTCGCAGCGCGAGCCGCTGCGTCTGCCCGGCGGGGCGCGCATGGCCGTGTGGGTGATCGTCAATGTCGAGGAATGGAACCCGCGCGAGACCATGCCGCGCACCGTCCTCACCCCGCCGGCCGGCGGCTCGCCGACGCCGGACATCCCGAATTGGTGCTGGCACGAATATGGCAATCGGGTCGGCTTCTGGCGGCTGCTCGAAACCTTCGACGATTTCGAAATCCCCGCCGGGCTCGCCATCAACGGCTCGGCGATCGAGGCCTATGAGCCGATTTCGCGCGCGGCGCTCGACCGCAACTGGGAATTCATCGGCCACGGCTTCAGCCAGAAGAATATGCAGAAAGTCGAGAACGAGGCGGCCGACATCGCCCGCACGACCGAGGTGATCGAGCGCTTCACCGGCAAAAAGCCCCGCGGCTGGCTTGGACCGGGCCTCACCGAGACCTGGGAAACCCCCGATTTGCTCGCCGAGGCCGGGTACGATTACGTGCTCGACTGGGTGCTGGACGACGTGCCTGTGGTGCTCAAGACCCGCACCCGGCCGATCGTCAATGTCCCCTATACCCAGGAATGCAACGACGTCGCCATGATGCTGATCCAGCATCACAAGGCGAGCGAGTATTACGACCGGGCGATCGACCAGTTCGAACAGCTCTATTGGGATTCCCGCAACGGCGCCCGCGTCATGGCGCTCGTCATCCACCCCTACATCATGGGCGCGCCGCACCGCGCCCGCTATTTCCGCCGCGCCATCGAGCGCATCAAGGAGCGCGAGGACGTGGTCTTCATGACCGGGGAACAGATCTACGACTGGTATCTGCGCGAGCGTCCCGACGCTCTGTCCGCGGCGGGCCCGGCATGAGCGGCCTCAACGCCTTCCAGCTGCTCAACGGGCTCACCTTCGCAGCACTCCTGTTCATTGTGGCCTCCGGCTTCACGCTGATCTTCGGCCTGCTGCGGATCGTCAATCTCGCCCATGGCGCGCTCTATCTGCTCGGCGGCTATGCCGCTTATGCCACCGCCTCCGCCTCCGGCAGTTTCCTCGCCGGCATGCTGGCGGCGATGCTGGCGGTCGCGGTGATGGGACTGGTCCTCGACCAGGGCCTCCTGCGCTTCGTGCGCGGGCATGAATTGCGTCAGGTGCTGCTGACCCTCGGCGTCGGCCTCGTGCTCAACGACATGATGCTGGTCGTGTTCGGCGGCGACACCTACACCGTCCCGGCGCCGGAATTTCTGCGTGGCGCCCTGCGCTTCGCCGGCATGTTCTATCCGAAATACCGCCTATTCGTGCTGGTGCTCGGCATCGTCATCTTCATCCTCCTCTGGCTGCTCCTGAACCGCACCCGGCTCGGCGCGCTGATCCGCGCCGGCGTCGACGATCCCGAGACCATCGAGGCGATGGGGATCAATATCCGCCGCATCTTCCTGCTCACCTTCATGCTGGGAGCGGCGCTCGCCGGGCTTGGCGGGGCGGTGGGCGGCGCTTTCCTCACCCTCTATCCCAGCGCCGATGCCGAAATCCTCGTCTTCTCGCTGGCGGTCGTGATCATCGGCGGTCGCGGCAGCCTGGTGGGGGCGGCGGTCGGAGCGCTGATGGTGGGCATGCTCAACACGGTCGGACAGGTGATGTTTCCGGAATTTGCCTATTTCGTCATCTTCGGCCCGATGGCGGCGATCCTCGCCTTCCGGCCCCTCGGCCTGTTCGGGAGGACAGCATGAGCACCGACGCCATGCCGCGCCTCGCGCTCGCGGCCGTCCTCCTCGGTGCGCTCGCTTTCGCGCTCGTGCCGCTGATCCTGCCGACCTATCAGGTGAGCATCCTCACCGAGGTGCTGATCTATGCCGTGCTCGCCATGTCGGTGGACGTGCTCGCCGGCTATACCGGCCGCACCCCGCTCTGCCTCGGTGCGGTATTCGGCGTCTCGACCTATGTCACGGTCTATTACAGTTCGACCTTCGGCGGCTCGCCTTATGTCGGCATGGCCCTCGGGGTTCTGGCGGCGACCGTCATCGCGGCGCTGTTCGCGCTGCTCGCCATCCGCACCAGCGGCGTCTACTTCCTGCTGCTGACGCTGGCACTCGGCATGATCGTCTGGGGCATTTGTTTGCGCTGGACCTCCATCACCGGCGGCGAGAACGGCATCCGGGGCAATGTGCGCCCGGCCGAACTCGCGGCGCACCTGCCGTTCTATTACGTCGTCTTCGTCGCGGTGGCGGTGGTGACGTTCGTGATGTGGCGGTTCGTGCACTCGCCGTTCGGCCTGACCCTGCGCGGCATCCGCGACAGCGAAAGCCGCATGCGCGCGCTCGGCTACAACGTGTCGCTGCATATGTTCATCGCTTTCACCGTGGCCGGCCTGTTCTCGGGCATTGCCGGGGCGCTGTACGCGATGTTCAACGATTTCGTGAGCCCGTCCACGGTCGCCCTGACCCAGTCGGTCGAGGGCTTGCTGATGGCGATCACCGGCGGCATCGGCACGCTGTTCGGCTCGTTCATCGGGGCGCTCGCCATTATCGGCCTCGAAAATGCGGTCAGCCTCTATACCGAGCGCTGGCAGACCGTCCTCGGCGTCGCCTTCATCGTCATCATGATCTTTGCCCCCGAGGGGATCCTCGGCGGCATCAAGACCCTGCTCGCGCGAAAGCGGGGCTGAACCGAACCACCAGACCGAACCAGCAGGAGTGGACAGATGGACCGCAGAACATTTCTGAAGACCGGCGTGGCCCTCGCCGCGGTCGGCGCCGTCGCCAAGCCCTATATCGCGCGCGCCCAGGCGTCCGGCCCGATCAAGATCGGCATGATGGCCCCGCTCACCGGCGTCGTCGCCGCGGGCGGCCGCGAGATGGTCGACGGCTTCAACATGTATTGGGACGAGCACGGCGGCGAAATGGCCGGCCGCAAGGTCGAGATCATCGTCGAGGATGACGGCGCCAACCCGGACATGGCGCTGCAGAAGGCGCGCCGGCTGGTCGAACAGGCGGGCGTGAGCATGCTGTTCGGCAATCTCCTGGCCAATACCGGCCTCGCGGTGGCCAACTACGTCAAGGGCAACGGCATGCCCTATTTCATCCCGATCATCGCCGCCGACGATCTGACCCAGCGCAACCGCATCAAGAACGTCGTGCGCGTCGCCGGCTATACCGGCAGCCAGTTCCCGCGTCCGCTCGCCGACTGGTGCCTGAAGCAGGGGTATAAGAAGGCCGCCACCATCAGCCAGGACTATACGTTCGGCCAGGAACAGTGCGGCGGCTT
Source organism: Aquabacter spiritensis (assembly GCF_004346185.1). Lineage (GTDB taxonomy): Bacteria > Pseudomonadota > Alphaproteobacteria > Rhizobiales > Xanthobacteraceae > Aquabacter > Aquabacter spiritensis. The sequence continues at coordinate 50,268 of NZ_SMAI01000019.1, forward strand.
CTGCCAGACCTTCACCGAGGGCGGCGGCCAGATCGTCAGCCAGTTCTGGCATCCGCTGAACACCTCGGACTTCTCGCCCTATCTCGGCCAGCTCGCCAATCTCGGCGTGGACGTGATCTTCGCGATGGAGACCGGCGCCGACGCCACCCGCTTCATGCAGCAATATTCCAATTTCGGCCTGAAGGGTCAGATCCCGCTGGTCGGCGCGATGAACATGACCGACCAGTCGGTGATCCGCACCATGGGATCGGAAGCGGAAGGCATCATCGTCGCCGCGCACTTCGCCGAAGGCTCGCCCGACCCGGTGACGCAGAAATTCGTCGCCGCGCACGTCAAGAAGTTCAACAAGCTGCCCTCGCTCTACGGCTTCTCGATGTATTCGGGCGCCATGTGGGTGGACGAAGCCGCCAAGACCATCAAGGGCAATGTCGAGGACCGCGACACGCTGCTCTCCGCGGTGTCCAAGACCGAGCTGACCGGCTCGCCGCTCGGCCAGACCGTCAAGCTCGATGCGTTCGGCAACCCGATCTACGACGTGCACATCCGCAAGGTCGTGAAGAATGCCGACGGCAAGCTCTGGAACGCGCCGATCGCGACCTATCCGCAGGTCTCGCAATTCTGGAAGTACAATCCGGAGACCTACATGAAGCAGCCGCCGTATTCGCGCGACTTCCAGGGCATCAAGAAGAGCTGAGCCTTCGGCCCTCTCCCCGGCGACGGGGGGAGGGCCTGCTTGGCGATGGGGCCGCATCCGCGTCCCACCCGCTCCCCCGCTTTGGGGAGAGCGGGGTCCGCGAACCAGAATGGACCTTTCAGTGACCGACTTCCTTGCACTCGATGCCGTGACCGTCCAGTTCGGCGCGCTGCGCGCGGTGGACGAGGTGTCGCTCCGCGTGCGCAAGGGCGAACGACGGGCCATCATCGGCCCCAACGGCGCCGGCAAGACGACCCTGTTCAACGCCATCACCGGCGTGGTGCGCGCGACCACGGGCAAAGTCCTGTTCGAGGGCGCCGACGTCACCCGCACGGCGATCCACGAGCGGGCGCGGCGCGGCATGAGCCGCACCTTCCAGATCACCAATCTGTTCCCCAACCTGACGGTGGCCGAGAATATGCGCCTCGCATTGCGCGGCCTTTCGCCCCGCAAATTCTCGCTGCTCGGCTCGCCCGCGCTCAACAGCGAGGAGGCCGGGCGCGCCGATCGCGCGCTTGAGGTGTCCCGCCTCGGCGCGCGGCGTGACTCGCGCGTCAAGGAAATGTCGTATGGCGAACAGCGCCAGCTCGAAATGGCGATGGCGCTGGCGGCTCAGCCGCGTTTGCTTCTGCTCGACGAGCCGGCCGCCGGCCTCTCGCCGAGCGAACGGGTGATCGTCTCCGATATCATCCGCGCGCTGCCGCGCGACCTCACCCTCGTGCTGATCGAGCACGACATGGATCTCGTCCTCTCACTGGTGGACTATGTGACGGTGCTGAACAACGGCAAGCTCCTGGTGGAGGCGCCACCGGCGGAGATCCGCCTCAACAAGGACGTCCAGGACGTCTATCTCGGCAAGGCGCGCCACCATGCTTGAGGTCGCGGATATCCACTCCTTCTATGGTGAGGCCCATGTGCTGCAAGGCGCGAGCCTCACCGTCGGCAAGAGCGAAGTGGTCGCGCTGCTCGGCCGCAACGGCATGGGCAAGACGACCCTGATCCGCTCGGTAATGGGCGTGTCCCCGCCCAATGTCCGCTCCGGCCAGGTCACCTTCAAGGGCGAGGCGATCCTCGGCCTCGCCCCGCACCTGATCGCCAAGCGCGGTGTCGGCTATGTGCCGCAGGGCCGCCGCCTGTTCCCCTCGCTCACCGTCACCGAGCATTTGACCGTGCTGAAGCCGGCGGCCGCCACCCATGGCTGGACGGTGGCCAAGGCGTTCGAATTCTTCCCCCGGCTCGGCGAGCGCCGCTATCATCGCGGCAACCAATTGTCCGGCGGCGAACGGCAGATGCTCGCGGTCGCGCGTGCTTTGATGATCGATCCCGAACTGATTCTTATGGACGAGCCGTCCGAGGGGCTGGCTCCGGTGATGGTTCAGCATCTCGAAGGCATCATTGCCGAGTTGAAGGCCGCCGGCCTCTCCATTCTTCTGGTGGAGCAGAATCTCTACAGTGCATTGGCGGTGGCCGACCGCGTCTATATTCTGGAGACCGGACGGGTGGTGCACGAAGCCTCCGCCGCGGCCATCGGGGCCGACCCCGAAACCCTCACCCAATTCCTCGGCGTCCATTGAGCGGCTTGTCATGAGCAAAGATCAGGCGCCCCCGCCACCGGGGCCCCTCGACCGCATTCCCGTCGACCCGGCGGAGAGACGCGCCGCGACCGACATCGCCCGGTCGGTCGGTGCCCTCGTCTCGGCGGGCGCCGCGGCCCGCATGACCGTCGACGAGACGCCCTGGAGCCTGCACACACTCCGCGCCGAGGGCGCTGCGCGCGCGGCGGAAGACGGCGCATGAGCCCTTTCGCCCCGATTCCCGGCGTGGTCGCGGCCGCCGAGATGGTCGCGTCCGGCGCGGTCAGCGCCGAAGCTCTGGCGTCGGCCGCCCTCGCCCGGCTGTCAGATCTCGGACCGCGCTACAATGCCGTCGTGGCGCTCGATGCGGCGCACGCCTTGGAGCAGGCCCGCGCCGTCGATCTCGCCCGCGCGCGCGGCGCCCCGCTCGGGCCGCTCGCAGGCGTGCCGCTCGCCCACAAGGACCTGTTTTACCGTGCGGGGCGACCCTGCGCGGGCGGCTCGAAAATCCGCAAGGATTTTGTCCCGGACATCACCGCCACGGCCCTAGAACGGTTGGACGAAGCGGGTGCCGTGGATCTCGGGCGGCTGCACCTCGCCGAATTCGCGCTCTCGCCCACCGGCTTCAATGCGCATGACGGCCATGGCCGCAATCCCTGGCGCCTCGATCATTGCTCGGGCGGCTCCTCCTCCGGATCGGGTGCGGCCGTTGCGGCGCGGCTGGTCTCGGGCGCGCTCGGCTCGGATACTGGCGGCTCGATCCGCCATCCTGCCGCCATGTGCGGCATTACCGGTCTTAAGCCGACCCACGGCCTCGTGCCGCTTTTTGGCGCCATGCCGCTCTCCCCTTCCCTCGACACGCTCGGCCCGCTTGCGGTGAGCGTGCGCGACTGCGCGCGGCTGCTCGGCGTGATCGCGGGACCGGATCCGCGCGACGCCTCCACCCTCGCCGCGCCGCGCCGCAGCTACGAGGCCGCGCTCGGCGGCGACCTGCGCGGCGTCACGATCGCCGTTCCGCAGGACTATTACCGCACGGCGGCGACGCCCGACATCCTTGTCCTGCTCGATGCGAGCCTTGCCGCGCTGCGCGCGGCGGGCGCCCGAATCGTCGAGACCTGCGTCCCCGACATGGCGCTGCTCAATGCGATGATGCAGCTCGTCATGGGTGTCGAGGCGGCGGCCCTGCATCGCGGCTGGATGGAAGAGCGGCCGCAGGATTACGGCGCCCAGGTGCGCGCCAGGATCCTGCCCGGCTTCGCCTATCCCGCCGTCCGCTATGCCGAAGCGCTGATGCTGCGCGCCAAGCTCGCGCAGGATTGGCTCGCGACGGCGATGGGCGATGCGGACATGGTGCATCTGCCGACCCTTGCCGTCCCGGTGCCGAGCATCGCGGAAACCACCGAGGGGGACGCATCGGACATCGCCGCCGCCATCGGGCGGGTCACGCACTGCACCCGGGCGATCAATTATCTCGGCCTGCCGTCCCTCAGCGTGCCCTGCGGCTTTGCCGGAAACGGCCTCCCCGCCGCCTTCCAGCTGGTCGGCCGTCCGTTCGCGGAAGCCATGCTCCTGAAGGCGGGCGACGCCTATCAGCGGGAGACCGATTTCCACCTCCGGCTGCCGCCGGACTGCGCTGAAGCGTAAGGCGGCGGGCGCCTCTCCGCCGCGCACAGCCTGCGGCTTTATTGGGCTCGAAAGCCGGCATGCGCCTCGTTAGGCTCTGGCTGCGCCGCCGGCCTGTCGCCGGTGACGCTGGGCTTGGCGCCGGGGCGCGTCCGGCCGGTTCGGCTGTCAGGCTCAGCCTGTGGCCAGGTGGGGAAGATCATGAAGGTTGTCATTCTCGGGTCCGGCGTAATCGGCGTCACGCTCGCTTATTATCTCGCCGGCGACGGCCACGAGGTCACGGTGATCGACCGACAGCCCGGCCCGGGGCTGGAAACCAGCTTCGGCAATGCGGGCGAGGTCTCGCCCGGCTATTCCGCGCCCTGGGCCGGACCCGGCCTGCCGATCAAGGCGGTGAAATGGCTGCTGATGGACCACGCGCCTCTGGTGGTGCGGTGGTCGCGCATGACGCCCGCCATGGCGCTTTGGGGGCTCCAGCTGCTGCGCAATTGCACCACGCACCGCTATGAAATCAACAAAGGGCGCATGGTGCGGCTCGCGGAATACAGCCGCGACTGCCTGATGGCGCTGCGCCAGCGCACCGGCATCCATTATGACGAGCGCATGCAGGGCACGCTGCAGCTGTTCCGCACCCAGGCGCAACTCGACCATGTGCATGGCGACACCGCGGTGCTCGACCGGTTCGGCGTGCCTTACGAGGTGCTCGACCGGTTCGGCTGCATCGCGGTCGAGCCGGCTCTCGGCCGGGTCAAGGACAAATTCGTCGGCGGCCTGCGCCTGCCGGGCGACGAGACCGGCGACTGCTTCAAATTCACCCAAGCGCTCGCCGCGCTGGCGCAGGCGGCCGGGGTCACCTTCCTTCATGGCCACACGATCCAGGCGATCGAACACGATCGAGGTGCGATCACCGGAATCGCCACGGATGCCGGTCGGGTGACGGGGGATGCCTATGTGGTGGCGCTGGGCTCCTATTCGCCAAAGCTGCTCGGGCCCCTCGGCATCACCGTCCCGGTCTATCCGGTGAAGGGCTATTCGCTCACCGTGCCCATTACCGACCCCGCCGGCGCGCCGGAATCGACCGTGATGGACGAGACCTTCAAGGTGGCGGTCACCCGGCTCGGCGACCGGATCCGGGTCGGCGGCACGGCGGAACTGACGGGCTTCGACCTCAGCCTGAAGGAGGAGCGCCGCGCCACCCTGGAGCATGTCGTGGGCGACCTCTTCCCGCACGGCGGCGATCCCAAGGCGGCGAGCTTCTGGACCGGCCTGCGGCCGATGACGCCGGACGGGCCGCCGGTGCTCGGCACGAGCCGCTACTCCAATCTCTATCTGTCCACCGGGCACGGCACGCTCGGCTGGACCATGGCCGCCGGCACCGGGCGGGTGATGGCCGACGTGATCGCCGGCCGCCGCCCGGAGATCGATCTCGACGGCCTCACTCTCGCCCGCTACGGCTGAGCCGCCGCGGCCCGGCGTTGCGGGCGGAAATACCGCGCGGCGGGAGGCGACGGGGGCCGGCGGAGCGCTCATAAGGGGCCTGCGGCCGCTTCGGCCGACCGCCTTCCCATTGCGCGTGCTCGCGTGGAGACCTACCCCATGAACCGCAGACAATTGCTCACGGGAGCCGCCGTCTTGACCACGACCGCCGCCTGGGGCACGCCGGACACGCCGCCCGCCGATATCGCCTTGTTCCGCGACGCCACCGAGACCCTGTTCGCGATCGCAGACCTGCGCCGGGCCGACAATCCGGCGGCGCCGGCGGTTCCTCGCCGCACCTTCGTGCGCGATGCCGACGAGGCCCACCGCCTCGCTCTGGAGGGTCCCGCGCCGCTGGTCGGCATGTCGCTGGACGATCTGCTCGACTGCGCGCGGTCGCAACACCCGGCCGCGGGCGAACTCGTCGCCGTCGCAGGGGTTCATCGGGGGTTCCTCGACCTGATGGCCGCGGGCGGCATCGCGCGGATTGCCGATCTCAAGGGGCGGCGCATCGCGGTCGATACCGATACCGGCTATGCCAGTGCCTTGTTCGAGATGCTGCGTCGGGAGGGGCTGACGCGCGGGCGGGATTATGAGGTGGTCTATGCCGGCGCGACCAATTTGCGGTACGAGAAGCTGCGGGCCGGGGCGTTCGACGCGACACTTCTCGGCGCCCCCTTCACGCGGCTCGCGAAACGCGCCGGGTTCGTTTCGCTCGGCAGCGTGATCGGCGCTCTGGGCGGCTATCAGGCGATCGTGCTTGTCGCGCGCCGATCCTGGCTCACGGCCAATGGCGCGGCGGCGCAAGCCACCGTCGCGTGCCTGCTGCGCACCCTCGCCTTCGCCCGCGATCCGGCGCAGGCGCCGACGGTCGCGGCCTATGTCGGACGCTCGCTCGGCCTCGATGCCTCCGCCGCCTCTGCGGTCACCGACGATCTGTTCGGGCTGCGGAGCGAGTTCCTGCCCGATGGCCGCATGCGCGACGCCGACGTCGCTGTGGTGCTCGATCTGTTCAATGCCTCACGCGCGTCCAACCTTGCGATGACCGACGTGCGGGCTCTGTTCGATGCGCGCTACCTGCCCCTTCTGACCGGCACAGATAACCGGAACCGGCCAGCCCCGGGAGGGAGGCTGGCCGGAGGGCATGACCGACGCGCGCTCTCGCCCGATCGGATCAGCCTTTAAAGGGCGGCCCGTCAATCCGCGGCGAGATAGGCGTATTCCGCGCTGCGGCGGGGTGAACGCAGCATCTCCGCATTGGAGGCGCTGAGCGGCGCGACGGTCCAGCTGAAGTCCGAGTTCAACGTCGCCACCATGGCATAGACATTGACCGGGAAGGCGACGTTCGCCGGATTGTTGATCGTCGTGGTGTCGAGCACCTGCCCCGGGAGGAAGTTTCCGAACGCCACCCAGTATTGCGGGTGGGGCGTGAAGATCGCATTGTCGTTCGGATAGGCCTGGACCGCGAACGTGCCGGCGCCGGACATGCCGATTCCGATCGAGGCCTGATTGGGCGGGAAGCCGCTCGCCGTATTGATGGTCAGTGAACCGGGGCTGCCGCCGGTGGTGGGGGCCTCGAAGCCGTAGGCGCCGGACACATAATCGAACTGGATCTTGTTGACGCCCGCGGGGTCCGCCGGGACGACCTGGCTGGCGATGAAGGTCACGCCCGGCTTCAGTTCGCCCGTCTCCGACCAGACGAACGAATAATCGATGGTCCATTTGAAATCGATCACCGTTCCCGGTCGCGCCTGCTTGGCGAACCAGGCCAGAGACACCACGTCCGGCACGCCGATATTGGGGTCCTGCTGATAGGTCAGGAAGGAGCGGGTCGCGGAGCTGTTGTTGATGAAGCGCAGCGTATACTGGGTCATTGTGAACCTCCGACTGTGTGCTGTTGGGACTTGCCTGCCTTCTGAGGGTCCCTCCGGATCCAGAAGCCGGAGGCCGATCGGGCGACGTCACCCGGTCGGCGATCCGCCTCCAACGACTGGGATGGAGCCGGTCCGGCTCGGATCGTCGCCCGAGCGGCACGGCGCCATCCAGATCCGTCCTCCGGTCTTCTGCCCGCCACTTGCGGCAGCGGCGCGACCGGAAGGCCGGCATCCACGCAGGCCGGCGCGCGACATCTCATACAATTTTAGATTGCAGATCGGACATGCCTTTGCAGGGGGAACCTCTTAAGCGTGGCAGTCGCCTTATCGCACCCTAAAATTGTTACGTCAAGAATTGACAACCATAAGTAGCATTAATATGGTGGCGGCGTGCTTGCGAAACGCGTCGCCGGACAGGCTATCGGCCCCACAGATCCGCCGCCCTGCCCGTCGAAATATGCAGATTCCTGGCATGCGAGCGGATCCGAGGGGTTCCCCTTGGCCAATCCTCTTCTTTTTTAGTTGGGTGTATGGCTGTCTTTTCTAAAGAACTGAGCGCGGGAGATACAAATGTCTTGGACGATCACGAATAGACAACTGGATCCGATGACGTTCACCCAGGAAAACGGGATCAGCTCGACTGCAAATGGCGGCGAAGCCGTCGTGGTCGCGGTCGGGGTGGCGCGCGTGACCTACCACAAGTTGAATTACAAGCGCTTCGGCATCTGGCCCTTTCCGGACGGGCAGGCGCTGAACGCGACCTATGGGGGCGGCCAGAATATCTACATCACCAACCCGACAAGCGCGGTGGACTGCGTCTTCCAATATGCGCCCTCGGAGGAGGCCGAGGCCCCGACGCGGCGCAGTCGCGGCTCGGAAACCGCCCGGCGCTGAGCGGAGCGGTCCCGTTCCGACCGGACTGCGCGACGATCGGATGGCATTGCCACCCGAGCCCACCCTATCGCCGACCGCCGAGGAAGGTGTCGACAAACCAGCGGTCGAGGGTCATGGGCTCCTGCTGGCGCGGCGCCTGGCCCTGCGGCAGCGTGCCGACGACCGCCGCCGGCGCCTCCTCGGGGACGGCGCCGGGAAAGCCGAACCCGGCGAGCGTCGGCCCGCCACCCGGCAGACTCGCCACCGGCACGCCCTGCAAGGCGGATTTCATGTAGCGGCTCCAGATCTCGACCGGCAGATTGGCGCCCGAGGCCTTCTTGGTGGGCGAGGCATCGTCATTGCCCAGCCAGACCGCGGTGACGAGGCGCGCGGTATAGCCGACGAACCAGGCGTCGCGATAATCCTGCGAGGTGCCGGTCTTGCCGGCGGCCTCCCAGCCGGGCAGATCGGCGCGGCGTCCGGTGCCGGTGAGCAGGGTTTCCTGGAGCATCCGGTTCATCATCCCGGCATATTCCGGCGCGATCACCCGTCCGGGACCCGAGGCCGAACGGGAATAGAGCATTTTCCCGTCGGCGCCGCGCACGCTCTCGATCACATAAGGGATCACGCCGATGCCGCCATTGGCGAACGGCGCATAGGCCGAGGCGAGTTCCAGCACCGAAACCTCGGATGTGCCGAGCGCGATCGACGCGTTGGGTTCAAGCGGCGAAGCGATGCCGAGGCGCCGCGCCGTCGCCACAACCGCTTTCGGGCCGACTTCCAGCACCAGGCGGACCGACACCGTGTTGAGCGAAGCGGCGAGCGCCTGCTGCAGCGTGACGGGGCCGCGATAATCGTGGGTCGAATTCTCCGGACGCCAGCCCTTGAGCTGGATCGGCGCATCCTCGCGCACCGTGTCGGGCCGCAGACCGCGCTCCAGCGCCGTAAGATAGATAAAGGGCTTGAAGGCCGAGCCCGGCTGACGCCGCGCGGTCACCGCGCGGTTGAACTGGCTCTCCTCATAGGACCGGCCGCCGATCAGCGCCTTCACGGCGCCGTCGGTATCGAGCGAGACCAGTGCGCCCTGCTGCACGCCGAACTTGCCGCCGGATTTCCCCAGCGTCTCGGAAAGCGCGGCCTGCGCCTGCGCCTGCATGGCGCCGTCGATCGTGGTGCGCACCGTCACGTCGCCGGAGAGTTCGCCGACATAGGAATCGAGCTGCTCCACCACCCAGTCCGCGACATAGCCGATCGAGCCGGGGGCCGAAGGTGGGGCGACGACGCCCGGCCGGGCCAGCGCCGCAGCCTGCATTTCGGGGGAGATGAACTTCTGCTCGCGCATCGCGCCGAGCACCAGCGCCGCGCGCTCCTGTGCGGCGGCGAGATTCCGCGTCGGGGCGAGGCGGGACGGGGCGTTGACGATGCCGGCGAGCATCGCCGCCTCGGCCAGGGTCACCGTGCGTGCCGATTTGCCGAAATAGCGCTGCGCCGCCGCCTCCACGCCATAGGCGCCGGCGCCGAAATAAACCCGGTTCATGTAAAGATCGAGGATCTCGGCCTTGGTGAATTTCTGCTCCAGCCAGAGCGCGAGGACCACTTCCTGGATCTTTCGCGAGAAAGTCCGCTCCTGGGTCAGGAACAGGTTTTTGGCGAGCTGTTGGGTCAGCGTCGAGCCGCCCTGACGGACACGGCCGGACACCATATTGGCAGCGAGCGCGCGCGCGAGCCCCAGCGGATCGAGCCCCCAATGGTCGTAGAAGCGCCGATCCTCGATCGCGATGAAGGCATTGGGCAGATAGGCCGGCAATTGCTTCAGGGGCACGGCCGCCCCGCCCATGTCGCCGCGCGCCGCCAGCGGCTGACCGTCCGCCGATTGGATCAGGATGGTCGGGGGCCGCTTCGGCACCATCAAAGTGTGCATCGGCGGCAGCTTCGACGCCTCGAAGGCAACCAGGCCCGCCGCCGCGATCCCCGCCCACAGGCCGAGAATGAGACACCATTTGACCAGCCAGAGGAGCGGGCCGCCGCGCCGACGGCGGCGGGCCGGGGCGCGCTTCGGCTCGGCCTTGCCGCGGCGCGGTGCGGCGGCTTGGGCCTTCCCGCCGGCGGAGCGGCTGCGTTGAACGGTGTGCGCCACCGCGCTCCTTTCGCTGTCCTCCGGGCGATGCTCCGCCCGGGCGCGGCGCTTCGGCCGCTCGTCCACCCGCGGCCCGGCAGCACGATCGCCTTCCTGGAGGCGAATGTCGAACAGCGTCTCGGGCCGTTCGAGAACGGGTTCCCGCCGCGTGTCTTCGTCCCGTCCTCGCCACGCCATGGTGCTTCCGCCCGCCATTGGTTCGAGCAGACCTGAAAGACCTTCAATGCGGCCGTTTAAGGAGGAGTTAACGGCCACCCGGCGGCACATGCCAGAGCGCGGCGGGCTTACGGCCGGGTGTGGCGCGCGGGCGACACGCCGGCACTTCCGGCACCGGCTTGGACGTAGCGGCAAGCGGTAACAGATTTGTCACGGCTCTGTCATACGCGGCCGATACGCCGGAAGGATCGGGACGGGGGACTTCCAGATGCAGCCGATCTTGCGCGCCGAGAACGTGCACAAGTCGTTCGACAAGACGCACATTCTGAAGGGGGTGAGCTTCCAGATCGAAGAGGGCGACCTCGTTTCGATCATCGGCCCCTCCGGCTGCGGCAAGTCCACGCTGCTGCGTTGCCTGAACGGCCTGGAAACCCTGGATTCCGGCATGATCGAGGCGTGCGGCGTGCGCCTCGAGCGCAAGCCCGGCGCGCCCGAGGTCCCCGGCGAGGTGGCCCACCGGCTGCGGCGCAATGTCGGCATGGTATTCCAGCAATATAATCTCTTTCCCCACAAGACCCTGCTCCAGAACGTGATGATGGCACCGATGGTCGTGAAGGGCACCAAGAAGGAGGAGGCCGAGGCGAATGCCGAGCGCCTGCTCAAGAAGGTGGGCCTGTACGAGCAGATGGACCGCTACCCGATCAACATGTCCGGCGGCCAGCAGCAGCGCGGCGCGATCGCCCGCGCGCTCGCCATGGCCCCGAAGATCATGCTGTATGACGAGCCGACCTCGGCGCTCGATCCCGGCCTCGTCGACGAGGTGCTCGACGTCATGAAGGAGCTGGACGCCGAGGGGATGACGCAGATCGTCGTCACCCACGAGATGCGCTTCGCGCGCGATGCCTCGGACTACATCATCTATATGGAGAAGGGCGATATCGTCGAGATTTCCGACGAGGACGAGATCTTCGAGAACCCGAAAGATCCGCGCACCCGCCAATTCCTGCATCGCTTCGCCTGACCCCCTTCCCGTCGGACCTGAACCGGGGATCGCCATGCGCTTCGCCCTCGCCGTCCTTTTGACTCTACTCTCGCTCGGCCAAGCCCTGGCACAGAGCCCCCCGCCGGCCACCAGCACCCCGCTGCGCTATGGCGGGGACAGCACCTCCGGCGCGCCCTACACGTTCAAGGATCCCGCTGATCCGGACATTACGGTCGGGTTCGAAGTCGACATCATGACCCAGCTCGGGATCGAGATCGGGCGCAAGACGGTATTCGTCCAGAACGACTGGAGCAATCTGATCCCCGGCCTCAATGCCGGACTCTACGATGCGGTGATCAACGGCCTCGAAATCACCGCCGCGCATCAGGCGGCGGCGGATTTCTCGATCCCCTATTACGTCACGTTCGGCCAGATCGTGATCCGGCGCGGCGACGCCGACGTCCCCGACATCGCCGCCCTGCGTGGCAAGAGCGTCGGGACCCTCAAATCGAGCCAGATGGAATATGTGCTGCGCAGTTTCGGCGGCATCGACGTGCGCAGCTACGAGGAGGAAATCGACGCCTATTCCGACCTCAAGCTGAAGCGCATCGACGCCACCGTGATGGATTTTCCGATCGCGGTCTATTACGCGCAGCCGGACCGCGAACTCCAGTTCACCGGCGCTCCGGTCGGCCGCATCGAATACGGCATTGCGGTCAAGAAGGGCGGCAATCCGCAGCTTCTCGCGCAGATCAATACCGGCCTGTCGCAGATGATCCAGGACGGCGAGATGCGCAAGATTCTCGACCGCTGGGGCATCTGGACGCCCATGATGGCGCAGTTTACCGGCGATGCCAGACCGATGCAGGCGCAGCCCGACGCCTACAACCATTTCGTCGAGGCGACCCAACCCCAGGGCTGGCAGGCCCAGCTCGAGCGCTATATGCGCTTCATGCCCCAATTGCTGTGGGCCGCCGTGATGACCATGGAGATTTCGATCCTCGCCATGTTCATTGCCGTCGGCCTCGGCGCCACGCTGGCGCTGTGCCGGGTCTATGGCGGCGTCTGGCTCGACCGCCTCGCCCAGGTCTATATCGAAGTGGTTCGCGGCACGCCGCTGCTGATCCAGGTCCTGTTCATCTATTACGGCCTGCCCAAGATCGGCATCCAGCTCGACCCGTTCATCGCCGGCGTGCTGGCGCTCGGGCTGAACTATGCCGCCTACGAGGCGGAGAATTACCGCGCCGGTCTCCTCGCCATCCCGCGTCACCAGATGGAGGCGGCGATCGCACTCAACATGACCGAGCGCCAGTCGCTGCGCCATGTCGTGATCCCGCAGGCGGCGCGCATCGTGCTGCCGCCCACCACCAACGACTTCATTTCGCTGATCAAGGATTCGTCGCTGGTCTCGGTGATCTCGCTGGTCGAACTGACCAAGACCTATGAGCTGATCTCGACCACCTATTACGACTATTTCGGCACCGGGCTCCTGGTGGCCGGCATGTACCTGCTGCTCGGCCTGCCCTTCGTGCGCCTCGCCAAATGGGCCGAGCGCCATGTCAGCCGGGGCATGACGCGCACCACGAAGTGACGGGACCGACCGGCCTCGGCCGGTCGGCCCGCCGACGACCGGCGGCAGCCCGTGGACGCCGCCGGTCTCGCTCACTTCACGCGTTCGAGCACGCTCACATAATTGGCCACCGCAGCGCCGCCCATATTGAAGATGCCGGCGAGCTTGGCGCCGTCGATCTGCATGTCGCCCGCCTCGCCCATCAGCTGCATGGCGCACAGAACGTGCATCGAGACGCCGGTGGCGCCGATCGGATGGCCCTTGGACTTCAGCCCGCCCGAGGGATTGACCGGCAGCCGCCCGCCCTTCTGGGCGATGCCCTCGCGCACCACCTTGTAGCCTTCGCCCGGCTTGGCGAGGCCCATCGCCTCATATTCGATCAGCTCGGCCACGGTGAAGCAGTCGTGGGTCTCGACGAGGTCGAGATCGTCGAGCGTGAGCCCGCCGGCCTCCAGCGCCTTCGCCCAGGCACGGCGCGCGCCCTCGAAAGCGACCGGGTCGCGGCGCGACATGGGCATGATGTCGTTCGCCTGGGCGCGGGCGCGGAAGGCGATGCCGCGCGCCAGGCTCTCGGCCACGTCCGGCGCCGCGATCACCAAAGCGGCGGCGCCGTCCGAGACCAGCGAGCAATCGGTGCGGCGCAGCGGGCCGGCGACATAGGGGTTCTTCTCGGAGATCGTGTTGCAGAACTCGAAGCCGAAATCCTTACGCATCTGCGCGAACGGGTTCGCAACGCCGTTCCGGTGGTTCTTCGCGGCGATGTGCGCCAACTCCTCCGAGCGGTCGCCATAGCGCTGGAAATAGGTCTGGGCGATGCGGCCGAACACGCCGGCAAACCCGCCCTCGATGTCCGCCTCCTCCTTGCGGTAGGAAGCGTTGAGCAGGATGTCGCCGACCTCGGCGGTGGGCTTCGCCGTCATCTTCTCCGCGCCGACCACCAGAGCGACCTTGCCGCGCCCGCTCTCGATGAAGTCGAGCGCGGTATGGATCGCCGCCGAGCCCGTGGCGCAGGCGTTTTCCACCCGCACCGCCGGCGTATAAGCGAGGTCCGGCACCGAGAGAGCCGGCATCGCGCCCTGGAAATCCTGCTTCTGGAAGCCGGAATTGAAGACGCCGACGAACACGCCGTCCACCTGACCGGGTTCGATACCGGCATGCTCGAGCGCGGTGCCAGCGACCCGGCCCATCAGCGCCTCGGTGTCGGCATCCTCGAGCTTGCCGAAGGGGGAGTGGGCCCAGCCCACAATGGCGGATTTGGTCATGGGTTCCTCCGATGCGCGGCTCTTGCGCGGGCATGCCCCGCCGCGCGGTCCCCGCACCCAAGCGCGGCGCGCGCATAAGGTCAATGCCGGAGCCGCGCACCAAGGGAGCCGGACGGTCTGGTGAGGCCCTCAGCTCTACCGGCTGCGGGCGGCGCGGCGCAGCGATTGCGGTGGCTGGCCGAAGGCGCGAACGAAGGCCCGCCGCATGCGCTCGGCATCGCGAAAACCGGTTGCCTCGGCAACGCGCTCGATCAATTCGCCAGACGATTGGACATGCTCGCGCGCCACCTCCAGCCGCAGCCTCTCGATGGCCTTAGACGGCGTCGAACCGGTCTCGGCAGTGAAGACCCGGGCAAAGTGGCGGGGGCTGAGGCCGGCGCGGTCGGCCAGGTCGTCGACGGTCAGCGGCTTGTCCAGATGCTCCCGCACCCAGCTGAGCAAAGGACCGAACCGCCCATTGGGGGTCTTCAATTCAAGCAGGGACGAGAATTGCGACTGGCCCCCGCTGCGGCGATGGTAGAGCACGAGTTGGCAGGCGACCTCCTTGGCGACCGGCTCGCCATGATCGTCGGCGACGATCGCAAGGGCGAGGTCGATCCCCGCGGTGACGCCGGCCGAGGTCCACACATTTCCGTCGCGCAGGAAGATCCGGTCGGGATCGAGCTTCACCTTGGGATAACGCGAGACGAAGTCCTGCGTGCGGCACCAATGCGTGGTCGCCTTGCGGCCATCCAGCAGGCCTGCGGCCGCCAGGATATAGGCGCCCGAGCACACGCTGGCGACACGTACGCCGCGGCGGGCGAGGCGCCGCACGAAGGCCAGGGTCGTCCGGCATTCGGTGGCCGCCTCGACTCCGAGGCCACCTGCAACGATGAGCGTCGTGATCGCGCTCTTGGAGCGCAGGCTGGATGCCAGCACGTCCACGCCGCAGGAACTGCGCACCGGCCCGGCCTGCAGCGCGATCATCCGGACGTTCGGGGCCGCCGGAACGACGCGCCGTGCCAGCTCGAAGACCGAAGCCGGTCCGGCGGCATCGAGCAATTGGAAATCCGGAAACACCAGGATCCCGATCATGGAAATGTCCGCAAATGAGGGAACTGAGGCATTTGAGATCAAAGGCCACCATGGCACGTTGCGCGGGTCAAGGTCGAATTCGAAGGTCAGAGAATGCCCCAGCCATTGCAGATCGGTCTGCTCGTCTTCCCCCGGATCACGCAGCTCGACATGACCGGCCCGCTCCAAGTGTTCTCGAGCCTGTCCGGCGCCGAAATCCATCTGGTCTGGAAGCGGATCGAGGGGGTGCCGAGCGATACCGTCCTCTCCATCCAACCGACCACGACCTTCGCGGACTGTCCGCAGCTCGACGTCATCTGCGTGCCGGGCGGCTATGGCACCGACGATTTGATGTGCGACGCGGAGGTGCTGGATTTCCTGCGCCGCCAGGCGGGCGGTGCACGGTACGTGACGTCGGTCTGCACCGGGTCGATCGTGCTCGCGGCAGCGGGGTTGCTCACCGGCTATCGCGCCACGACGCATTGGAGCGCCATCGAGGTCCTTCCCATTCTCGGCGCGACGATCTCCCGCGAGCGCGTCTGCATCGACCGGAACCGCATCACCGGCGGAGGCATCACGGCGGGCATCGACCTTGGCCTGACGGTGGTCGCCGAACTGGCGGATCGCCGGACCGCCGAAGCCATCCAATTGCGCCTGGAATACAATCCGGCCCCGCCCTTCAATGCGGGGTCTCCGGAAACCGCGCCGCCGGAGGTTCTCGCAATGCTGGAGGACAGGATGAAAGTCGCCCGGCAGGCAAGGTTGGCGCTGGCCCGGCAGGTCGCAGCGGACCGGCGTTGAGAGCGCCGAGCCTCCGTCAGGGCCGATTAGATGCAGTGCAAGCTGATCAGACACCGCGCGCTCTAAAGCATGTTTAGCGATCGACATCACCGTCGACGTCCACTCCAGCGCCGGTTCCTTACCCCACCCCGGATCAATAGCTCACATAGATCCGGGCCTGGAAGGTGAAGTCCCCGGCGCGGGTGTAGATGGCATCGCTCAGCGCGAGGCCACCCACCAAAGTGGCGGTGAGGTTGCGGTTCAAAGTGTAGTCGACGCCGAGCCCCAGGCCCGCCAAGGAATAGTCGGTGCGTCCCACCGGTCCGAGCACGCCGTCATAGCCGTAGAGCCGCCCCCAGCTTAGATCGAGGAAAGCGTATGGCGAGACTTGGTCATGCGTCCCCGCCACGCCGAGAGGCGTCAGAAGTGCGAAAGTGGGCGTGCGCACTTCGTTGCGCCAGACGAAGCCAGTGTCCACGGTGCCGTCGTCCAGCGTGTAGCCGCGCGTCGCATAGAGACCGCCCAGGCTCAGTTGTTCCGTATCCGGCAGAGGCTGTCCGGCGGCGAGAGCCGAAAGGTCACTCACGAATGTGAAGCCGGCGGGCAGCCGCGTCACACGCGAAACCGCGCCCGCTCCGTAGACATATGTGACATCCGTTACCCTGCCGGCGGAATAGCGGACCCAATTTTCGATGCTGTTGCCGGTGAGCACGCCGCCTGGATTGCCCACCAGTTTCGCCTCGAGGCTGGTCGATCCCCAGGCGTCTGGGCGCGCAATGGACCAGCCGAGAGTCATCTCGAAAAGGTCGGCCGAGGCTCCACCCACCGTCTCGTTCGCAAAATAGCTGTTTCGCTCCACGGTCTTTGCGCTCGCCCCGAGAAGCAGGTCACCGGCGAACAGCCCTGGCACGAGATTGGACACAGCAGTGCGATAAACGACCGGAATTTCCAGCGTCGTATTGTCGAACGCGAAGGGCGTACCTACGCTATTTTGCCGTGTCGCAACGTAATTTGGAACGATCTCCAGGCTTTGGCGCGGGCCCGTGGAGATCACGATGCGCGCCGCCTGGCTATAATAGCTCGGCTGCTGCGCCCCGGTCCCCACCGAACCGGGATCGGTCCAGAAATTTGGGCTGCCTGTGACTTGATAGGAGAGGAAGCTCTCCGGCATGCCGAATATCGCCGCGCCGAAGCCGGCATAATAGCGATCGAAACCGGTGGTGTGGGTGCCGGTATTCGACCAGCCGGCGAACACCTGCCACGGCTTCTGCGGCGTCACCTCCAAGGTCAGAGTGCTGAGGCCGAGATCGTCGCCGGGCGAGAAGACTCCGTTGACCGATCTGTAGGGATAGCGGTTCAGCCAGACGAGATCCTCCTCCAGCGCCTCGGCGGAGATCCGCGCCCCAGGCGTGGCCCGCACGCGCGCGGACAACGCCGCTTCGGTTCCGGGTTCCGCGCCGCTCACCCGGACCGAGCCGGTTCGGAACTCGACAACGCGCAACACCAGCACGCCTCCCGTCACCTCCTGCGGGGGCACGACGATGGAGACGAAAGGGTAGCCGGCCGCGCGATATGTTTTGGCGATGGCCGCCTGGATATCGCTGATGCGCTTACGGCTCAGCGGTTGTCCGAGGAAGGGGGCGAGCGCGGCCTCCAGCGCGGTGCGGTCGATGGCGCCGATCGCGCCGATACGGATTCCCGCGGCGGGGCGTCGCGAAAGACTTTCTTGCGGCCCGATCAGATTGATGCCCGAGAGGTTTACGCCGAGGGGCGTGTCGTCCGTCGTACCGGCGAGATCTTGCGGGCCGATGACCAGGCCGCCTTGTCCTGAGACTGCCGGCGGCAGATTGCGCTCGAGGGGAGCCGCCCTTTGGGCCATTGCAGGCGCGACCGTGGCAGCCAGCAGAGCGAGGACGGCGCCGCACGCACGGCGGCGGGTCGTGGTGAAAAGGGCCATGGCGATGCTCACTGCGTGCGGAAGCTCAGCCAGCGGCCAAAGCTGCGGTTGTCCGGGTGAGGTTGGTAGGGGCACACGGCATCGTCCCGGCAGCCGCTCGTCGCGTCAGGGGCGGCTTCCCCCGCTTCGCTCGTCGCGATCAGCGAGACGGTTTCGGCCGTCACAGCCCACTGGTCGGGTGGCGGCTGTGGGATGATGATGAATTCCGTCTGCAATACCGTCAGGCTGCCCTCGACATAGGCGACCGTGTAATTCTCAGAGAGCGAAAGGCTGCCCTGCAGGATCGGATATGAGCCGGGCGGGGAGAGAGGGGTCGCGGGCGTCGAAAGGCTGCCTTGGAAGTCGTCGCCATTAACCAGCCCGAGCCCCCCGACCAGATAGGTGAAAATCGGATTGGCGGCGCCTTGCGGACGGCTCTGGTCGAGCGCCGTGACCGTCACGGCCCGCCGCCCGATGGTCACGTCAGCGGCCAGATAGTTCAACGCATAGTTGGACGAGGCCGCCAAAGTTCCCTGCGAGATCCCATAGGTGCCGACGTCGGCGGTCGGCGCCGCCATCGTCGCCAGCGCCCCCGCCAGCGTGTCGCCATTGACCAGAGAGCCCGCCGTCACCGCATAGGTCAGAGCCGGAACGCTGTCGCCATAGGTCATGCTCTGCGCGTCGGCCGTCACAGTGATCGGACGGGCGCCGATGGTCACGTTCGCCCCGACATAGCCGATGGCATAGTTCGCATTGCCGAGCGTGCCCTGCGTGATCCCATAAGTGCCGACATCGGCGGTCGGCGTCGCCGTCGTCGCCAGCGCCCCCGCCAACGTGTCGCCATTGACCAGCGATCCCGCCGTCACCGCATAGGTCAGAGCCGGAACGCTGTCGCCATAGGTCATGCTCTGCGCGTCGGCCGTCACCGTGATCGGACGCGCGCCGATGGTCACGTTCGCCCCGACATAGCCGATGGCATAGTTCGCATTGGCGAGCGTGCCCTGCGTGATCCCATAAGTGCCGACATCGGCGGTCGGCGTCGCCATCGTCGCCAGCGCCCCCGCCAGCGTGTCGCCATTGACCAGAGAGCCCGCCGTCACCGCATAGGTCAGAGCCGGAACGCTGTCGCCATAGGTCATGCTCTGCGCGTCGGCCGTCACCGTGATCGAACGGGCGGTGACCGCGAAGCTACCGCCGACATAAGACAGAGTGTAATTCCCCGCCGCCGCGCCCGACAGCACCCCGCCCGCGGCAGTGGTCGCATAGCCGGTCCCGACATTCGCAGTCGAGGTGGCGTTTGTCGTCACCGTCACCCCAGAGAGCTGTCCGGGGCCCTGCCCGTTCTTCCAGCCCGCGCTGGTATAGCCGAGCGTCGGCACGTCATCGCCATAGATCATCGTGCCGGGATCGGCGGTGACGGTCAGCGGCGCGGCGCCGATGGTCACGTTCGCCCCGACATAGCCGATGGCATAGTTCGCATTGCCGAGCGTGCCCTGCGTGATCCCATAGGTGCCGACATTGGCGGTCGGCGTCGCCGTCGTCGCCAGCGCCCCCGCCAACGTGTCGCCATTGACCAGCGATCCCGCCGTCACCGCATAGGTCAGAGCCGGAACGCTGTCGCCATAGGTCATGCTCTGCGCGTCGGCCGTCACCGTGATCGGACGGGCGGTGACCGCGAAGCTACCGCCGACATAAGACAGAGTGTAATTCCCCGCCGCCGCGCCCGACAGCACCCCGCCCGCGGCAGTGGTCGCATAGCCGGTCCCGACATTCGCAGTCGAGGTGGCGTTTGTCGTCACCGTCACTCCAGAGAGCAGACTGGCATCCTGCCCATTCTTCCAGCCGGAACTCGTATAGCCGAACCCGGTGGGGACGGCATCGCCATAGACCATTGTGCCGGGATCGGCCGTCACGCTGAGGATGGCCGGCGTCACCGTCAGAACGCCGGTAATGGGGCTCACATCGACGAAGTAACCCTGCGCCCCAGGTGCGAGCGCGACACCGCTTCCCGATAAGGTATAACCGTAGTCTCCGGCATTGCTCGCCTGCGTCGGGGCGCTGCCGCCATCCCAGGCAAACACGGCCTCGGGCGAGAGAAGGGTGTCGATGCTGTCGCCGGCACGCATCGTTCCGGAGACGAGCACCGGCGTGTCGACGTCGGGGTTGCTGTCGCCGTAAGCGCGGCTGGCTTTGGAACTCCCCATCGCGATCCGCGCCGCGTCCGCGGTGTCGAGAACGCCGATGCGGGTGGTCGTTCCCCCCTCCACGAAGCTGATGGCGTTGCCGGCCGTGGTCGCGAAGATCGATGCCGTCGCCTCGTCTGTCCAGGTCACTTCGGTTCCCGCCGAAAGAACGACATTTGCGGCGGAAATCAGCAGCGCACCGGTATAGGTCTGGCCGAGAACGGTGCTGATCGAGGTCGAAAGGGTGATCGCGGAGCCGTCCGTCGGGCCGAGATTGGCGATGGCGAGCGTATCGGCGGAAACCGCACCGAGAAGGATATTTCCACTGCCGTTCTCGTCACGCCCCGCGCCGGTGTCGAGCGTGAGGGTCAGGGTGCCGCCGGCCGCGAGGGTGACGGCCTCTGCATCGATCACCGCCGCACCGGCGTCGCGATCGGCGGCGACGACGCCGGCGCTCTGAGGGGCGTTCGCGCGCAGAGTCAAATCCCCGCCAACGCTCACGTTCACCGAGAGGAGGATGGAGCGACCCGCCTCCAGCGTCAGCGAGGCGGCCGTGCTCGAGATGACGGCGCTCTGGACGGTGATGTCGTTGGAGGCCTGCAGGACGAGATCGGTGCCGGAATTCAGCACCGCCGTCAACGCCGCGCTGGTGAGCGTGACGCTCTGGCCGGTGGCCCGCGCAAAGGTCAGGCCGCCGGATGCGGCGTCGATCTCGGTCAGCCCCACATAGACCCGACCTCCTCCACTCGCGAGAAAAATGTCGGCGGACGGGATCGACCCGGAACTTGCCAGCGGGGTACTTGATGTCGGTGCAATCAGAGAGTTCTGCGCCGAAACGACGCCCGTAATCCCGGACGCTCCGCTGCCCCATGTCACCGCGCCGGCGGACGTCACGATGCCGTATCTATAATTTCCACTGACGACAACATAGTCGCCATTGGCAAATGCGAGGAGGCCTGAATTTCCAAGATAAGCGTTCGTGCCCCAACCGACGAGCGAGTTGGCGCTAGAAATAACGCCCGTTATCCCCGTCGCCCCATTCCCCCAGGTCACCGCACCGGCATTCACCGTGCTGCCATTGTCCCAATTATGGCTCCGAACGACGTAATTGCCGTTGGCAAGCGCGACGATGTTACCGTTGCCGACATTATCGTTGGCCGTCGAACCGACGAGGGAGTTCGCACTTGAAACAACGCCCGCAATACCCGTCGCGCCGTTCCCCCACGTCACAGCGCCGGCAGCCGCGATGTTGCCATTGTTCCAGTATTGAGTGGCGACGACATAATTGCCGTTCGTAAGCGCAGTGGCCTTGTAGCCGACCGAATCGTTGGAGGCCGACCCGACGAGGGAGTTCGCGCTTGAAACGAGGCCAGTGATCCCTGTCGCGCCATTCCCCCACGTCGCCGCGCCGGCGTTCGCCGCGCTGCCATTGTCCCAGTTTGGACTGAGGACGACATAATGTCCGTTCGTGAGGACTATCAAAGAGCTGCCGACCTGATCGTTCGCCGTCGAGCCGATGAGGGAATTGGAAATCGAAACGGTCCCAGTGACGCCACTCGTTCCAGATCCCCACGTGACGGCGCCGACATTCGACACGTTCCCGTTGTCCCAGCCGGAGGTTCCGACCACGTAGTTGCCATTGGCGAGCGCAAGGACAAAACCGCTGCCGGCCTGATCGCTAGAGGAAGAACCAACCAACGAATTCGACGAAGAGACGACGCCCACAGTGCCGGTCGACCCATTCCCCCAGGTCACGGCGCCGACATTCTGCACGCTCGCATTGTCCCAGTAGGCGCTTCTGACGACATAATTGCCGTTGGTCAGCGCGGTGACGCCCTGGTAGCTGACCTGATTGTTTGCTGTGGATCCGACGAGGGAATTGGTGCTTGATACGAGGCCGGAAACTCCGGTCGTGCCATTTCCCCAGGTCGCCGCGCCGGCATCGCTGACGCTGCCATTGTCCCAATTGGGGCTTAGGACGACATAATTGCCGTTGGTCAGAGCCGTCACGCCATGAAGGCCGACTTGATCGTTCGCTTTTCCGCCGACCAAAGAGTTTGTGCTCGACACCGCGCCCACAATGCCGCCGGTGCCGCTGCCCCACGTCGCGGCACCGGCATTCGTGATGCCGCCATTGTCCCAATAGGGACTTTGGACGACATAATTGCCGTTGGCGAGCGCCAGAACGCCCCCCAACCCGACAGTGTCCGATGCGGTGGAGCCGACGAGAGAATTGGCGCTCGAAACGAGGCCCGAAACCCCGCCCGTCCCACTCCCCCAAGTGACGGCACCGACATCCCCCACGGCACCGTTGTCCCAGTTTTGCGTGACAACGACATAATTTCCATTTGTGAGCACCACGACGCCGCTTGCGCCTGATCCGACGTTGTCGTTTGCCGATCCGCCGACAAGGGAGTTGGAAATCGATACAAAACCGGTGCTGCCGGTCGCGCCATTCGCCCACGTGACGGCACCGGCATTGGAAAGACTGCCATTGTCCCAATTTGGACTTCTGATGAGGTAATTGCCGCTGGGAAGCGCCACAACGCCGGCACTGCCGACAAAATCGCTTCCCGTAGTTCCGATCACGGAATTTAAACTGGAGATGACACCCGAAATGCCCGTCGTCCCGTTTGCCCAAGTCACGGCTCCGACATTCGTCGTGCTGCCATTGTCCCAATTGGGGGATCCGAAGACATAATTTCCGTTGGTCAGTTCGATGGCCGCCTGGCTCGCAACGGAATTGCCTGCCGTATCGCCGTAAATGGCAGAGATCAGGGCCCCGGTGGTGCCATTGAACAGATAGGCCGCCCCCACGTCCAAAGCCCCGAAATCGTCGCTCGGGGCGGAGACGAAGACATTGCCATTGGAAAGTGGGACAACACTGGTGCCGAACGAGGTGCCGGCTTGCCCGCCGCTCGGATCGATCAGTTCATATTGGGCCAGGACGCCGGTGGCATCGTCGATCACGATGTTCTTCGGATCGAGCAGCAGGATACCCTTCGCGCCGTTCGCGGCGGAGGCGGTGGCCGTGCCCGCCATGGTGAGCAGGCCCTTGGACGATATCTCGATCGCGCCGCCGTCGCCCGAGGCGGGACCGGCATTCGCCGAGACCGTGCCGTAGAAGGCGGTGGCCTCGTCCGACCACAGCACGATGCTCCCGCCGGCGCCGGCGGACGTCGCATCCGCCGTGATGCGCGTCGCCGGGGAAATATCCAGCGTCTTGGCGGCGGGCAGGGTTGCCCCGCCCTGATAGTCTCCCCCGACCCGGATCGTGCCGCCGCCCTTCGCGCCGCTGGCATCGAGCCGCGCCGCGACGAGGTCGATGTCGGACCCCGTCAGCGTCAGCGTGCCGCCGGTGCCCTGCGCGGCATTGGCCGTGAGCGTACCCGAGGAGAAAACCCGCGGCGCGTCGAGGGTGATGCGCCCGCCGGCCGTTCCGCCATCCGCCCTCAGGCTGCCGGCGGCGGTCTCGACATAGGTGTCCGATGCCTGCGCATCGATCGCGCCGCCAGCGCCCTCGGTGGCGGAGACGTCGATCACGCCGGCATTCAGCAGGGCTGCGGCGCGCAGCGTGACGGTGCCGCCCGCGTTGCCCGAGGCCAGCATCTGGCCGACATGGTAGAGACTGGTCGCATCGACGCGGATCGCGCCGCCGGCCTCGCCCTCGCCCTCGCCCTCGGCATCGAGCGTGCCGGACTGGTCGACCACGCCACCAGCGATCCGGATCTCCCCGCCTTTGGCCTTTCCTGAGGCGCCGGCGGCGCGGCGGGCGGACACCTTCTGCGTCACCCTGACAGTGCCGCTGCCCGCAGTCAGGAAGATGCGACCGCCCTGCGTTGCGACGCCCTTAGCCCGGGTGAGGCTCTCGGTATTGCCAGCCAAGGCATAGACGTTGCCGCCATTGGCCTTCAGTTCGACTTCCGCCGCCTTGATGACGCCGCTCGTCTTGGCTTCGGTGTCCGCGCCACCCACCTTCACGACGAACCTGCCGTCCGAGAGCGCGCCGTCGCGCACCAGCACCTCATATCCCGCCGCCAGCGCCGCGGTGCCGGCGGGTGCCGTGAGAGTGCCGGCGTTTTCCACCTTGCGCGCGATCAAAGCGACGTCGCCGCCGAGGGATCCGATCGAACCGTAATTGGTGACGGACGCCGTGCTCGCGCCCTTGAAGGTCATCGCGCCGCCGGCCAGGAATTCGGCATCTGCGACGTCATGGGTGGAGGCAATGAAGGCCCCCCCCGTCATCACGCTGCCACCCGGCCCGATCGCAATTCCGTTGGGATTGACAAGATAAAGGCTGCCGGAGGCGGAAAGCGATCCATCGATCTGCGAGGGCGAAAAGCCGGTCACGCGGTTGAGCGTGACGCCCGAACCGTTCTCGAAGCGCACCGAATTGCCCGCGCCGATCGAAAACGAGCCCCAATTGATGATGGCCTTGGCGGAGGACTGCGTGACGAGGACGCTTGTGGCGGATGGCGAAGCGACGACCGCCGCCCCCGACCTAACGGAAGGCGCGGTCGGAAGACCGCTTTGACCGTGCACCGGAGCTGCCATGACAAGAAACGCAACGCTCGCAAGAAGATAGCTCGGCGATGCCTGGCTTCGAATACGGATCATGTCTGACTCAACCGATCGCTCTATACGAAATATGCCAGACACTAGCAGCGACCATTACATGTTCAAGATAAAAAGTGCGGTATTCTAATGATAGAATATGTAACAAAATGTATTAGAATTACATCTCAAAGCAAAGGAGTTGCAGATGATATGGCGGCGGCGTCCGACGAACGGACACCCCGCCGATGCGTCCCAGGACAGCGATGTTCGCGGCGGCGTCGATCGTGACGAGCGACGCCCAGAGACGGTGCCAGCCGAGGCGACATCAAGGGGACCTGCCGAGCCGTGACCTCCGGGCGCCACGGTGCGACAGCGAACTTGTGCGCTTGGTTCGACATCGATGAGCCCAGAATGTCAGGAGGGATCGAGAAAAGCGGCTCGCCGGGTCGATCCGCTATTCGCGGTCGGATACCGGACGTCAGCTTCAAGATGCCGCCATGTCCGGACGCTTGCCTGCATAAGTTCGGGCCGAGGCGAAGTCCGTCTTTACTCTAGCGGATCCCGCCATCGAGGCCGGTGATCGCGGCGGCATCGCCGTCGATGGCCCGTGCCAAAAGCTCGGCGGTCACCGGGCCGAGGGTGAAGCCCTGGTGTCCATGGCCGAGATGCAGCCAGAGACCGGGATGGCGGCGGGCGGGGCAGACCAAGGGCAGCATGCCGGGCAAACACGGCCGCGTCCCCGACCACGGCGGGCCCGCGACCGGCGCGCCCAGATCCAGCAGCGACCGCGCGACGGCCTCCCCCCGGGCCAATTGGCGCGGATCGCGGCGCGGCGCGGCGGCGGACAACTCCGCGCCGGTGGCGATCTGGAGACCTTCGCGCATCGGCGACAGAACGACCGAATGGTCCGCCAGGATCATCGGGCGCCGAAGACCGGCATCGCCGCTATAGCGCCGGTGATACCCGCGCTTGCGCACCATCGGCACCCGGTATCCGAACGTCTTCAGCAGATCGGGAGACCATGGGCCGAGCGCGACCACGACATGCTCCGCATCTTCGCCGGCGACCCGCCAGCCTGCGCCGGATCGCGCGAGCGAGGCGGCATCGCCGACCACGATCCGGCCGCCTTGTGCCGCGAACAGTTCGGCATAGGCGCGAACCAGATCGCCGGGCGCGCGGCAGGTCCAGGGCGACGTCCAATGGATCGCGCCGGCGAGCCGGGCGCGCAAGGCGGGCTCGGCGCGCGACAATGCGGCCTGGTCGGCGGGCGTGAAGGGAATTCCATAGCGCTGCCTTCGCCGTTCGGCGTCCAGGATCGCCGCGGCGAGCGCGGCCTCCGTCTCGTGGACCTGCCAATAGCCGTCCTTGCGGATCAGGGCATCGGCGCCCGCCGCCTCGATCAGCGCCGCGTGGCGCAAGACGGCCTCCGACACGAGCCGATGCCAGAGGGGAATGATCTTCTGGAAGGAGCGCGGCAGCGAGGCACGCCAATAGGCCGCAAGCGCCGGTACCTGCCCCGGCAGCGTGCGCCAGTCGAGATCGACCGCATTCTTCCAGCCGAACGCCATGCGCAGCAGGGGCAGAGGGTTTACCGGCAGCGCATAGGGCTCGACGGCCTCGGCCTGGATGATCCCGGCATTGCCATAGCTGGTCTGTGCCCCCGGCGGCGACCGGTCGACGAGGACGCAATCGTGGCCGCGCGCCTGCAGGGCGAGGGCGGTCGAGACGCCGACCATGCCGGCGCCGAGAACGGCGATGTCCACTTTAAGCCCTCCCAGCTCGGACGCCGGTTCGCCTGCGTGTCGCCGGGTCGACCAGCCGGCTGATCTCCGCGCGGCCGCTCTGCTGCGCTTCGACGCTCATCTCTGCATCATCGTTTCAAGCGTCGCGGCTGCGCGGCGGGCGTCGAACATCCCGCTCCGTCCGATCAGCACGAGCTGTGCCCCGACAGCCGGAAGGGCCGCCGGCGTGAGGGTGGCCCGTCGCCCGACCAGTTGAAACACATAGGTCCTCCCAGGGGGGCCCTCGACGCAGAGGATCCCCTTCGCCCGGGCGAGATGCGGCGCGAGGTGCTGGATCGTCGCTTGAAAGCGCGGCAGGGAGATCGGCGTGGGCGACGACCATTCGAGCCGCACGAAGCGGTCGTCCCGCAGGCGCGGGGACGGATCGATCCCGCCTTCCGCCCCGTGCCGGACACCCCCGGCGAGAAGCAGATCGAGCGGCACGCCGCCATCGCGATCGGCGGCGAAGACGAGCGTCTTGTGCATCGAAGCAAGGGTCGCCCGGAGCGCCGCGAGCGCGCTCGGATCGATCGCCGCCCCCTTTGCGAGAACGACGAAGTCGGCGGCGCGCACCTGCGTCCGCCACAGCGCGTCGTCCGGATCGTGGTCCTCGGCATCGATCACGGTGACCACGGCGTCGAGCCGCACGGCCTCCCGCAACACCGGATCGAACAGCGCCTCGAGGATCCCGCGTGGATCTGACACCCCGCTCGCCTCGATCACGATCGCATCCGGGGCGGCCCGGACCGAAAGGATGGCGCGCAGCGTCCGCAGAAGATCCCCTTGCAGCGAACAGCAGATGCACCCGTTCTTCAACCCGAAGACGGGGTGGCCCGTGCCGGAAAGAATGACCTCGTCGATATTGATCGCGCCGAAATCGTTCACGACCACCGCGAGCGCAAGGCCATGGTCCGCGTTCAGCAGGCTGTTGATCAAGGTGGTCTTGCCCGCGCCGAGCACGCCGGTGACCAGAAGCACCGGGACCGGTATCGCGGGCGCGCCGGCGTCAGCCATTAGCCCGCACCCCGCGCCGCAGGGGCCGGCCCGGCCGCGCGCCGGGGTCGAGCCGACCGCTCAGGATGACCGGCGTGCCCCCCACGAGGAGCGCCTCCACCCCGAGGGCCGGCGCCGTCATGTCGGCGAAGCTCGCTTTGCCGGCGACCGTTTCGGGATCGAACACCACGAGATCGGCATCGCACCCTTCCTGAAGGCGGGCCTTGCGCCGCATCTCGGGCAGGCAGGCTTCGAGGATGCGGCCCGGCACGAGGGTGCATTTCGCGATCGCCGCCATCAGACCGATCTTGCCGCGGGTGCGCTGATAATCGCCAAGAAATTTGGTGAAGGTGCCGGCGGAGCGCGGATGGGAGGACAATCGCGTCGGCAGCGGCCAGTCCTCGCCGCGATAGATGGCGCCGTCGGGCTCCACCCAGGGCATGGCGTCGGACGCGATCGCCCCGCCGGGATAGAGAACCGACAGATCGAGCAGATCCTGGTGCGTCCGATCGCGCGCGATATCGAGGAAATGCCAAGCCACCAGCGCCGCGGGATCGGCCGCCTTGGCCGACAGGAGATCCGCGCGGTCCTGGATCTGATGGCGGTTGTGGATCAGTTCGATACTGCCGTAGCCGGACCCTGTCCTTTGCGTGAAATCAGCGTCCGAAAAGAAGCTGGCCGAGACGACGGTCGAACCCGTCCCGTACGGATAGGCTTCCACCGTGATCGGCAGGCCCCGCGCCTGCGCGTTCAGGAGCGCCGCGCGACAGCGTTCGATGTCGTGGAGCGACGTGGAATTGAGGTGGCAGATGTGCATGTGGGCGCCGGTCGCGGCGGCATAGCCGATGATCCGGAGGTAGGATTCCTCCGAACTCCGCGGGTCGGCATTCGACATGAACGGGATGTGCGTGAAGGTCGGCGCGCCGCACCGCGCGGCGAGGCCGCAGACGTCGATCATCTCCTTGACGCCGGCGCCCGGCGCATAGCCGTGCGGGATGCCGATCCCGATGCCGCCGTCCCGCATGCCGGCTTCGATGATGGCGCAGATGTCCGCGACGCGGTCGGGGGTGGCGATGTCGGTCGACCAGCCGCCCCGATTGTCCGCCCCCTCGCCCATCATTTCCATAGGGTGCTTTTCCGGGTCCGGACGGATCTCCGCCATCACCTGCTTGCGGGCAAAGATCCAGCTCGCCGACGCGCCGTAATTGAGGACGCGTCCCGCTGCCTCCTGGCGCTCGTACCAGGACCGCACGGGGAGAACGCCGACCTCGAGTTCGAGCGTCGTGGTGACCCCGTCGAAGGCCTGCATCCAGTCCGCGGCGACCGACTGGCCGTGGGCGTGGAGATCGATGAAGCCCGGGCAGACCACCTTTCCCGCCGCGTCCACCACATGGTCGCTCGCCTCGGCTGAAATCGCCCCGATCCGCGCGATCGCGCCCGCCACGATGCCGATATCCGCGACCTCGTCCCGATCCGTCTCTGGATCAAGGATCCGGGCGCCTGCGATGAGGAGATCGAACGTACGGCGCGACACGCGTTTCTCACTCCCTGAAGGCTGCGACGACCGGTGTTCCGGGACGCCATCGGCGCCGGCGCGAGGCCCGACCACCTGGCACCGACGAACGGTTTCAGGTGATCGGATGGCGTGCGATCCCCGCGAGCGGGGATCGCGGTTCGACCGCTACTTCGCCTTTGCGACCAGCGGACACTCGCTCTCGCTCAAGGGCTTGTAGGCGTCGTCGGCGGCGATCTTCTGGACCACCTTGTAATAGGCCCAGGGCTTTTCCATTTCGCCGGGCTCCTTCGCCTGGACGAGATAGAAATCGTGGACCAGCTTATTGTCCGCGCGCAGCGTGGCGCCGGGGGCGTAGAAATCGTCGACGGGAGTGGTCCGCATCTTCTCCAGAACCAGCGCGGTCTCGTCCGAATCCACGGCCGCGACCGCCTTCAGATAATGCAGCACGGCCGAATAGACCGCCGCCTGCGGCGCCGTGGGCATCGCGCCATGCGCCGCGAAAAAGCGCTTGGCGAAGGCCCGGGTCTCGTCATTGAGGTCCCAATACCAGGCCGTGACGGTCGTCAGACCTTGCGCCGTCTTCAGGCCCATGCTGTGCGCGTCGGTCAGAAACATGAGCAGCGCCACCGGCGTCTGCGATCCCGTGCTCATGCCGAACTCGCTCCACTGCTTCATGACGGAGACGAGCTGTTCGCCGGCATTTGCGAACGCGACGACCTTGGCCCCCGAACTCTGCGCCTGCAGGAGGAACGAGCCGTAATCCGCATTTCCCAGCGGATGGAAGACCGCGCCCAGGGTCTTGCCGCCCACCGAGGCCAAGACGCGCTCCGATTCCGCCACCATGTTCCGCCCGAACGCATAGTCGGCCGCGATGAAGAACCACGTGTTGAGACCTTGCCCCACCAGTTTTCGGATCGGCCCGGAGACCAGATTGTAATTGTCGTGGAGCCACGCCAGCCCGGTCGGCGAACACTGCTTTCCCGTGATCTCTCCGGTGCCGACGGCCGAGTAGATGACCAGCTTGTTCTTGTCGCGGGCGATCGCCTGAACCGCCAGGGCAACCGCCGAATTGCTGACGTCCACGACCATGTCGACGCCGTCTTCTCCGTACCACCGGCGCACGATCTGCGCGCCGATATCCGGCTTGTTCTGGTGGTCCGCGGTCAGAAGCTCGACCTTGAGGGCGGGATTCAGCTTGTGAAAATCTTCGATGGCCATCTTCGCGGCGATCACGCCGCCGCGCCCCGAAAGGTCGGACAGCGGTCCGGATTGATCGTTGATGACGCCGATCTTGACGACTTTTCCGGAGATGTCGGCCGAGGATTGCCCCGCCATCACCGCCAACAGCGCACATGCGCCGCCTGTCGATATGAGCAACCTGCGAAATAATCCGTTCCGGGACGGCGCAGCGCGATCCTGTTTCATATTGTGTTCCCCTGGTGGCACGGTTGTCGCGGCATTTTTACTGTCGGAGCCGAAGGCGAAATCGCCGCGCACTCCGACCGCCATACCGTTCTGATCTCGAAGCTAGCGCCGCGCAGAGCGGGTCTACAATGGCGGATTTCCATCATTTTCTGCCATCCGAGTCCGTCCGCCGGCACCAAAGGGCCTCCCGCGCGGGGAGGCGCAGGCGCGCACGTCTTCGCCCGCCCGGGCGTGCCCGGGAGTGGTCTGTCGTCGGGTCCGAATGAGCGGCCGATGGGATCGGTTCAGATCGATCGGGCCGCGCTCTCGTCGATCGGCGTCCGATTGGCCGGCGCCGCCGCGGACGCGATCAGGTCGCGCGCCATCGAATCCGCGATGTGCGACGGCGGGCGTCCCGTCGCCTCCGCGCGATCCAGGACGGCCGACAAGCGCTCCGGGATACGGCGGACGCGAGCGAGAACCTCGCCTTGCGCGCTGCCCAGATACTCCGCCGCGACGTTGATGATGCCGCCGGCGTTCACGACATAATCGGGGGCATACAGAATGCCCCGGCTGTGCAGAAGCGCCTCGTCCCAGGGGCTGGCGAGTTGGTTGTTCGCCGCGCCGACGACGAACCGTGCCGAAATCTCGGGAATTGTCTTGCTATTGAGCCCGCCCCCGAGCGCACAGGGCGCGAACACGTCCACCCGGCTGCGATGGATGGCATCGGGCGACGCGACCTCGGCCGGGACATCGGCGCACAGATGCGCGATCGCCTGGTCGTGAACGTCCGCCACGACGAGGACAGCACCGCGCGCGTGCAGTTTCCGGCACAGGTCCGCCCCGACATTGCCCAGCCCCTGCACGGCGATCCGGCTTCCCGCCAGCGGCAGTCCGTTGCGCGAGAGAACGTGTTCGATGGACAGAAAGACGCCCAAGGCGGTCCAGGGCGAAGGATCGCCGCCCGCAAGGGCGTCTTTCGCGGGCAGGCCGAAGACATGCGGCGACACCGACCGCACGATTTCCATGTCGCGCGGCGTCGTTCCGACGTCCTCCGCGGCGAGATATTCCCCCTTCAGCGCGTTCAGCACCTGCCCGAAGGCGCGAAACAGCGCGGCCCGGTCGAATGGATGCTGCGGCCGCTGGACCACCGACTTGCCACCCCCGAGGGGCAGGCCCGCCATCGCGTTCTTATAACTCATCCCGCGCGCGAGCCGCCGCGCGTCGGCCTGCATGCCCGCCGCATCGTCATAGCGCCAGAACCGGCACCCTCCGGCCGCCGGGCCGAGCGCAAGGGAATCGATGGCGACGACGCCGGACAGATCGCAACTCGGCGCTTCGAACCAGAAGAGGCGCTGCCCCTCCTCTTCCGATGCCCTGATCCGGAGCGTCATCGCACCGTTTCCTGGTCTGTCGACGCCGGGTCCGGAGCGGTCTGGTCGAAAGGGAAGGCTCCGTCCTGCAAGCGGGCGAAGGCTTTCTGGCTCGACCGCAACCGCTCTTCGAGCATCGGGCGGGCCGCTGTGCGAATATCGGCCAGCATCTCGGCGGGTGCATTGCGCTCGGTGATGTCGAACGGCGGCTGCGGGTCGTATTCGAGCATCAATTGCAGGCGCTTGGCGACCTCGTCTCCGCAAAGCTCGGCCGCGACTTTGAACCCGAAATCGATCCCGGCCGTCACCCCGCCGCCGGAGATGCGGTTGCGATCCACGACGATGCGTTCCTCGACTGGGATCGCCCCAAACACCGTGAGCTGGTCACGGGACAGCCAATGGCACGCGGATCTATAGCCGTTCAGAAGCCCGGCACCCGCGAGGATCAAGCACCCCGCGCACACCGATGTGACGTAACGCGCGCTGGCGCCGGCCCGGGCCACGAAGCCCAGGACCTCGAGATCGTCCATCAGCGCCATCTGGCCGGGTCCGCCGCCGACGCAGAGCACGTCGAGCTTCGGACAGTCCGCGAACGTCGTCGTAGGCAGCAGAGTCAGGCCGACATCGCTCGTGATCGGCTCGATGCGCTTCCAGAGCAGATGTATCCGCGCCCCCGGCAGCCGCGCCAGGACTTCGAAAGGCCCGGTGACGTCGAGTTGAGTCATGCCGGGGAAGAACAGAAGTCCGATTTCCAAAGGTTCTTTACTCAATGAAGCCCCCATCGCTGCCGAGGGCACATCTTGCGCATGAACCAGGTGCGGCGGAAACGACGTTCTTCCCTCCTTTTCTGCCAAGCGGAGAGCCGCCCAGCCAAGCCGGGACGGGTCGTCGGAAACGAGGCCGCGGGACGGCTTCAAGACGAAGATCGGTCCCCCGCCCCTTCAGACCGCTTTCGCCCCGTGCCGGGCCGGGCGTCAGACGTTCGCTTCGATCCAGTCGGCGATATAGTCGATCCCGGTGGGGCGATGGTCGATGGAACAGTGTTCCGCGCCGCCTTCGTCCCCCGTGAAGATCTTGATGGTTTTGTTCTTCGCGCCCACCGCTTCGTAGAGCAGATGCGCGGCGGCCACGGGCACCAGCCTGTCGTTTGCGCCGTGGGTGACGAGGAAGGGCTGGGTGATGTCCTTCGCCACGTCCTTGAGGGTGAATTTCCGGGCGATCTCGATCGCCTCCTCCGGCGTGTCGGCACCGACCACCCATTGGAACTGGAAATTCGACTGCGCGATGCTCTTGGGCGCCGCGCGGGCGCGGTCCAGAATGCTCTGCTGCCAGGCGGCGAGGTCCCAGTGCAGCGCGCTCATCGCGACGCAGGCGGCATAGCGCTTCTCGAAGGCGGCGACACGGCCGGTATAATAGCCCCCGAAACTGTAGCCCATCACGACCACCCGGGCGGGATCGACTTCCGGACGGGTGACGGCATAGTCGTAGGCTGCGGTGCCGGCCACCTCGAAATCGTAACGCGCCGGCACGTCGCGCAGCCGCCGCATCTCACCCTGCCCCGGCCCGTCCACGCACAGCGTGTTGAATCCCCGCTGCGAGAACTCCGTCCCGGCGAAGACGATGCTCATCTCCTTGCAATTGTCCATGCCGTTGAAGACGACCACGGTCGGCGCTGGCTTCGACGTATCGACGGCGGGAAAGAACAGCGCCGGCAGGCTGGCATTCTCGTAAGGAATTTCGACAAATTCGATCTGCGGATAGCGCAGGCGCAGGCCGGCATGGAAGCAGGCGAAGGACTTTTCCGAGAGCTTCTTCTTTTCGTCTCCCGGCAGCATAAAGCGTTCGCCGGTGTAGTAATAATGCGCCGCGCGCAAGAACAGCGCACCCGCGGTGCGCTGGCGGCCTTCCGCGACGGCCTCCAGGGCACGCGCCTCGACCGCCCGTCCCATCCCGGTCCATTCCTCCCACCAGGCCTCCGCCTCGCCCTGGCGGCCGGCGAGCTTTTCGCACACCCGGTCGATCTCCTCGGCAGAGACCACGCCATAGGGGACCATGCCCTTGATGATGATGGTGGCGTTCGACCACAGGAAATTATCGGGGAATTGGTCGATCCAGCCGCCCATGGCGTGTCCTCTCTCTTGTTCTTTTCGTCCGGCGGCCGACCGGCGGCGTGCGCCGCCCGGTGGCTGTTCGACGTCCGCGGAAGGCATGCGCCCAGAAGCGGAGCAGCCGATGAATCTACTACATTGAGGTTTTCATTTTCGCAATATGCGATAAAACTGCCCGACCCGCCGCCCCAAAAGAGGGAGAAATTTCCGGAGCGGACCGCCAAATGTCTGCCGGCAGACGCCGACAGACCTCCCCAAGGCGCAGGGGCGGCTGCCCCCTTGATCCGGCGCGGGACGGAAGGGGGCCGGGCGGAGGCGGTCATCCGATAATGAAAGCTTCGCCCCGACAATGCGCGATCCACGCCAAGGGATCCCGCAAAGCAGAGGCGGAGGCGCACCGAAGGCGCCGTCCCTGACGGCCCCCAAAAACACGATCCACGGAGGGAATCCCGATGAAAATCAAGCGCCTGATCGCGCTGGCAGCGAGCATCGTCCTGGCCCAGGCGGCCTGCTTGCCGGCTTTCGCCCAAAGCTACCCCACCCGAACCATCCGCTTTATCGTGCCCTGGCCGCCCGGCGGCGGGACCGACGCGGTGGCGCGCATCCTCGCCGCCAAGGCGAGCGAAGTTCTGGGGCAGCAGATCATCGTCGACAATCGCGGTGGCGCCGGCACCATGATCGGCATGGACGCGGCCGCCAAAGCCGCACCCGACGGCTATAATTTCGGCTTCCCGACCCAGAGCTTCGCCGTCAACGCGACGCTCCAGCCGCATTTGCCCTACGATACCGTGAAGGATTTCGAGCCGGTCGCGCTGCTCGGCACCGGCACCTATGTGCTCGTGGTGAACGCCGGTTTCGAGCCGAAGACGGTCGAAGAGCTGATCGCCAAGATGAAGAAGGAGCCGGAGGTCGTGAATGCCGGGTTCACCGGCTACGGCTCGCCGAGCCATCTCGGCCTGCTCCAGTTCCAGCGTGTCGCGGGCGTCAAGGCGACGGACGTGAATTATAAGGGCACGGGACCGGCGGTGACGGGCCTGATCGGCGGCGAAATCCAAATGATGTTCACGACGCTCGCGGGCGTCCTGCCGAACGTCAAGTCCGGCCGCTTGCGCGTGCTCGCCGTCACCAGCGAGGCGCGCAGCGAATTGCTGCCGGAAACGCCCACCGCCATCGAGGCCGGCCTGCCGAACTTCGTGGTGTATGAATGGTACGGGCTGAACGCCCCCAAAGGCACCAAGCGCGACCAGATCGACATCGTGAACGCGGCGCTCCAGAAGGTCCTGGTCATGCCTGATGTGGTCGAACGGTTCCGCGCCATCGGCGCCGAGCGCGTGCTCGGGAGCAACCCGGACAAGTTCGCGGCCTTCCTCGCGGCAGAGATCGCCAAATGGGGGAAGGTGGTGCGCGACGGCAATCTGAAGCCCGAATAGATGCTGCGCGTGCCGGCCTCTCCGCCGGCACGCTCGGCCCGTCCCAGGAACCGAGATCCATGGCCGCCCCCACCATTTCCGAGACCCTCGGCGCGTTCGTGGCGGGGCTCGACCTCGACCGCGTGGATGCCGCCGTCCGCCATCGCGCCACACTCCTGCTGATGGATTCGATCGGCGTCGCACTGGCCTCCGCGTCGCTGTCGTTCGGCCACATCGCCGCCGCCGCACTGGCCGAGGTTGAGCGGGGCGCGAGCCCGGTCATCGGTTCGGCCGAACGCCTCACGGTGCGCGATGCCGCCTTGGTCAACGGCATGCTGATCCACGGCATCGATTTCGACGACACGTCGATCTACGGCCGGGTCCATCCGAGTTCCGCCTGCGTCCCCGGCGCGCTCGCCCTCGGGGCCCATCTGAAGGCGTCCGGCGCCCAGATGCTCGCCGCTTATATCGCCGGCCTCGAGGGCGCGATCCGCCTCGGTGCGGTGGCGCAGGGCGGATTTCAGAAGCGCGGCTTCCATCCCTCGGGCGTCATTGGGGTGTTCGGCGGCACGTTCGTGGCGGGCCGGCTGCTGGGGCTCGACGCCCATCGGCTCGCCATGGCGCAGGGCATCGCCTATAGCGCCGCGGCGGGCAATCAGGAATTCACCACCGAAATGGCCTGGACCAAGCGGTTCCATCCGGGATGGGCCGCGACGGCCGGCATCACCGCCGCCACTTTAGCCAAAGGCGGCTTCACCGGCCCGCTTATGCCCTATGAAGGGCGCTTCGGCCTCTATCGGCTGTATCTCGGCGCGGTGGAAGGCGGCTTCGATTATGCCCGCGCGACCGCCGACCTCGGCGCCCGCTGGCTGCTCCAGGACATTTCCGTAAAACCCCTCGCCGCCTGCTATTTCAACATTCCGCTCATCGATGCCGCCGCGCGGGCGGCACGCGAGAGCGGGATTTCCGCGGACAAGGTGGCGGAAATCCGCGTGCTGGTGCCCGAGGCGGCCATCGCCACCGTCTGCGAGCCGCGCGACGCCAAGCGGCGGCCCGCGGACGGCTACACTGCCCAGTTCAGCGCCTATTTCGCAACCGCCACCGGCTTCCTCACCGGCGGCTTCACGCTCGCCGACATCGCCCCCGACCGGCTGACGGATCCGGCAATCTTGGCTCTGGCGGACAAGGTGACCTACGCCGCCGACCCGGAAACGAGCTTTCCCGCGCATTATGGCGGCGCAGTGAGCGTGCGGGCGACGGACGGGCGCAGCTTCACGGTGCGCGAGGATATCGACCGCGGATCGCCGCAAAGGCCGCTGTCGGAGACCGAGATGATGGAGAAATTCCTGCGCAATGCCGAACTGATCTTCCCCCCGCGGCGGGCGCGGGAGGCGCTGGACCTGATCCTCGGCGTGGCGCGGCTTTCCGACGTGAGCCGCCTCGCCGAAATCCTCGCTGCGCCGGAGACACGTCCCGGGGCGACCCGACTGTAACATGTCCGAGGTGTAGCCGCCGCGGACACCACGACTTGAAAGCGAGGTGGCGCCATGAGAGATAAGGGGATGCCCTCCCCTGCTGCAAAGGATTGAATGGCCTTGCCCCGCACTGCCGCCTCCAAGCAAGCCGCGGTTGAAGATGTCGCCCCCGTGCGCGACGACGAGACCAAGGGCGGCGGCGTGCAATCGCTGGCGCGCGCCTTTTCCATCCTGGAGGAGATCGCGCGCAACCGCGACGGCATCAGCCTCGCGGAACTGAGCAAGAGCGTGCAGCTTCACAACAGCACCACGTTCCATCTCGTCAAGACCATGGTTTCGCTCGGTTATGTGCGGCAGATCAAGGACAGCAAGCGCTACCGGATCGGTCGCCCCCTGTTTGCGCTCGCGGCGAGCTCGCTGGACGAGATCGAGATGGTCAGCCTCGCGACGCCGGTGCTGGAGGATCTCTGTCACGACACCGGGGAAACCTCTCACTTCGCCGTGCGCATGGGCAACCAGGTGCTGATCGTGGCCGAGCGGGCGGGAGACGGCGTGTTCCAGATGGTATCGCGCGCCGGCGCGGTGCGGCCCGCCCATTGCACGGCGCTCGGCAAAGCGCTTCTCGGGGCGATGACCCCGCCCCAGTTCGACCGTTATCTGAAGACGGCGACCCTCGCGCCCTTCACCCAGAAGACTCTCACCGACGCGGATCTTCTGGTGCGGGAAATCGACAATGTCCGCCGCAACGGCACCGCTTTCGACGATGGCGAGCTGAATACCGAGGTGCGCTGCTGCGCGACGCCGGTCTGGGACTTCACCGGGCAGGCCGTCGGCGCCATCGGCATCTCCGGTCCGATCTGGCGCCTGTCGATCCAGACCCTGCAGGAGAAAGCCCGCTTGGTCCGCCAGGCGGCCGATCGTCTGTCGACGGAATTCGGCTGGGTCTCGGCGGAGCCGGGCTGACCGTCAGCCGGCGCCGAGCTGCCCACGCCGGGCCGATCTCATTCCCGCAGCCGGCTTTCACGTAAGCGCGCCGGTCGGGCCGCCATGACGCGATGCGTTCAATTCCGTGGGCGTCATCCTGTTCGCCGCGTCGAACGCAGGCGTCCGACATCGCTCGAACGCCTCTCTTTCCACTCACATAGCCGGAATCGATCCGGCAACTTTGGCCCTTTCCGGACGCAGCCTCCCCCCGATCATCGCAGATGATGGCTTGGTACAGCTGGAGAGCCAAGAAATGGCACGCGCAATTGCGCGTCCACCCGATCCCCGCAATCGGTCCCGGAGGCGCAAATCACCCGCATTATGGTATTGTCTGCGGTATCGTAAAATTGCTACGGTCGACTTTCAAACTGCGCCGGCGCGCCAACGCCGTCGCGGGGGCGCGCCGCTTGGCATGCGGATCGCCCGGCAAAGGCTCCGACGAGAGAGCCGCACAGGGAGGACCGACCATGAGAACTCCGGCGCTATTCGTTCGCGGCGCGCTGGCCGCGACGTTGCTGACACTGCTGTCAGGCGTGCAGGCACAGGCCCAGAGCGCCGATCCCGCCGAGGCCTATCCGACCCGATCGATCCGGCTCATCGTCCCCTTCGCCCCCGGCGCAACCACCGATTTCCTCGCCCGCCAGCTCGGCGAGAGCGCCAATCGCGATTGGGGACAGCCCGTGGTGGTCGACAACCGGGCGGGCGCCGGCGGTCTCATCGGCACCGACCTCATCGCCAAGGCGGCGCCCGACGGCTACACGATCGGTCTGCTCACCGGCGCCTTGGCCACCTATCCGGTCCTGAACGCGAAGCTGCCGTTCGATTCCGTGAAGGATTTCGAATTCATCTCCATGATCGCCAGCGTGCCCAACGTGCTGGTGGTGACCGCCGCGTACCCCGCGAAGACGTTCAAGGACTTCGTGGCGCGGGCGAAGGCCGACCCCGGCCAGGGCTATGCCTCGTCGGGAACCGGCACCAACACCCATTTCACCGGCGAAATGCTGAAGCTCGCGACCGGCATCGACATCCAGCACGTCGCCTATAAAGGCGGCGCGCCGGCAATGGCCGATCTCATCGCAGGTCATGTGAAGATCATGATCGCCTCGCTTACCACCGCCGTACCGCAGATCCGCGCCGGCAAGATCCGCGCCCTCGCCGTGAGTTCCGCCTCCCGCTCCGATGCCGTGCCGGACGTCCCGACCTTCAAGGAATTGGGCTATCCCGATCTGGTCACCGCCGAATGGTGGGCGTTGATCGGCCCGAAGGGCATGCCGAAGATCGCCGTCTCGAAATGGCGCGACGAGGCCCGCAAACTCGCGGGGCGGGCCGACATCAAGGAAAAGAGCCCCGGCATCGTGATGCTGTCCTCCACGCCCGAAGAGCTCGCCGACACGGTCGAGCGGGAGATCGGAACGTGGAAGGACATCGCCGCCAAAGCGAAGATCGCGCTGGAGTGAGCCCCTCGCCCGCCGCCCCGGAACGCCGATCCAGCGATATGAGAACGACTGGCACAATGGAACAAACGACATGACCGTCGCGCTCGTCGTCGGCGCCACCGGCGTCACCGGCGCTCCCTTGTGCGAGCAGCTCCTCCGGGCCGGATGGCGGGTGCATGCCCTGTCCCGCAGGGTGCCGCAGCTCGCATCCGGAACGCCCGTGCAGAGCCTCTTTCATCTGCCGGTGGACCTCGACGACGGGGCGCGGACCCACGCCGCACTGGCCGATCTCGGCGCCGTTACGCATGTCTTTTACTGCGCCAACTCGCCTTCCGCCGAGGCGCGCAAGGAGATGATCGGCTCGCTGCTCGACGGGCTGGAGACACTGCCGCATTTCACCAACATCAACTTCATCCAGGGGATGAAATATTACGGCTGCCATCTCGGCCCTTTCCCAACACCGGCGAAGGAAACCGACCCGCGCGTGCCGGGCTGCGATTTCTATTACACCGAGGAAGACATGATCCAGGCGCGCCAGGCGGGACAGGCCTGGACCTGGACCACGCTGCGGCCCCATTCGGTCTGTGGCCTCTCGGCCGGAAATCCGGTGAATGTGGCGAGCGCCGTGGCGGTCTATGCCTCGATGCAGCGGGCGCTGGGAGACACGCTCGCATTCCCCGGTACCGACGCCGCCTTCCGCAGCCTGTTCCAGGTGGCGGATGCCGGCCTTCTCGCCCGCGCCGCCATCCATGTCTCGACCCTGGCGCAGGGCCGCAACCGCGCCTTCAATATCAATAACGGCGATTATTTCCGCTGGCAGACGCTCTGGCCGTCCATCGCCGCCTTTTTCGGCCTGAAGCCGGGGGGGCCGAGCGGCGCCTCGCTCACCGCATTCTTTGAAGAGCAGAAGCCGGTTTGGGACGCCCTCGTACGCGATCACCGGCTCGCCCCGTTTCCCTATGACCGGCTGCCGCGCTGGAGCCTCGGCGAATATCAGCCGCCCAATTCCCGCCTCGCCTGCACGTATGACGTGATCGCCGACACCGTCCGCCTGCGCCAGGCGGGGTTCTGCGAGGCGATCGACAGTGGCGCCATGTTCCAGAAGATCTTCGGGCAATTGAGGGCGGAACGCCTCATCCCCTGAAGAAGAACCAAGAACCAGGGAGGCAAGAATGAAGATCCTGAACACGGTCGCGGCCATCGGCCTGTGTGTCGTGGCATTGTTCGCGCTCGCCCCGCCGATCGCGGCGCAGACCGCCTATCCCAGCCGCGCCGTGCGCATCATCGTTCCCTATCCGCCCGGCGGCGGGGCGGATGCGGTCGGACGGCTCGTGGCGCAGGGGCTTTCGGAGCAGATGCACCAGCCCTTCGTGGTGGAAAATCGCGGCGGCGCCGGCACCAATATCGGTCTCGACGCCACGGCGAAGGCGACGCCGGACGGCTACACGATCGGCATGGCGACCAGCAATCTCGCCATCAACCCGGCTATCTATCCCAGCATCCCGTTCAATGCCGAAACCGACTTCGCCGGCATCACCCTGCTCACCAAGGGCCTTTATGTGCTGGTGGTCCACCCCTCCGTGCCGGCCAACACGGTCGAGGAGCTGATCGCGCTTGCGAAGGCGAAGCCCGGCACGCTCAACGCGGCCATTGCCGGCCTCGGCACGCCCGGCCATCTCGCGCTTGCCGAGTTCAACAAACTCACGGGCGTCGACCTTCTGCCGGTGCCCTATCAGGGCGCGGGCCCGGCCATGACCTCGGTGCTCGGCAACCAGACCCAGGTGCTGTTCATCTCCATGGCGTCCGCCATCGCCAATGTGAAGGCCGGCAAGCTGCGCCTGCTGGCGGTGACCAGCGCCACGCGCTCGCCCGAACTGCCCGACGTGCCGACCGCCATGGAAGCCGGCCTGAAGGGCCTCGAAATCTACGAATGGTACGGCCTCGTCGCGCCGGCGAAGATGGACCCGGCGCAGATCGACGCGCTCTATGAGAAGACCAAGCTGGTGCTCGCCCAGCCCGCGGTCCGGCAGCGGATCCAGGCCCTGGGCGCCGAGCCCGCGCCGATGCCGCCGAAGGAATTCGAAGCCTTCATCAAGGCGGAGATCAAGCGGCTCGGCCAGATCGTCCGCGACACCGGCATCAAGGTGGAATAGGCCCTTGCTTGGTCTCCCCGAAACCGCCGGCCCGCTGCCGCACAAGGTGCTCGTCACGGGCGCGACGGGCCGCGTCGGCCGTGTGCTCCGCCGGAAGCTCGCCGGCCGCTATCAGGTGCTGCGGCTGGCGGACATCGTGCCGCTGGAGGCCGGGCCGGACGAAGAGGTGTGCCGCCTCGACGTCACCGATCCGGCCACGATCGCGGCCGCGCTGGAGGGGATCGACTGCGTCGTCCACCTTGCCGGCCAGGCCGTCGAGGCCGATTGGACCGTCCTCTTCGACAAGAACATCATGGGCGTCGCCAATCTGTTCGAGGCGGCCCGGGAGAAGGGCGTGGAGCGCGTCGTCTTCACCTCCTCCCACCATGCGGTCGGCTTTTACCGGCGCGACGCGGTCATCGGAAACGACGTCGCCCCGCGGCCGGACAGCCGCTACGGCGTCAGCAAGGTGTTCGGCGAGGCGCTGGGCCGGCTCTATGCCGACAAATACGGCCTCGCCGTCGCCTGCATCCGCATCGGCGTGGTGCGCCCCCGGCCGGAGGATCTGCGTCACCTCAGCGTCTGGATCAGCGAGGACGATTTCGCCCGCCTCGTCGCGCGCTGCATCGAGGCGCCGCGCTATCATTACCTCATGCTCTATGGCGTCTCCGCCAATCCCCGCGCCTTCTGGACCAATCCGGACGCGGACAAGATCGGCTACGTGCCGCAGGACAGCGCCGAGGATCATGCGGCGGGGCTCGCGGAACGTCCGACCGGCCATGGCGCCGTCACCGCCCTGTTCCAGGGCGGCTATTATTGCGCGGCGGAATTCGCCGGCGATCCCTCGCAGGTGGATTGAAGCGACCGCATGACCACGATGGCGACCCCCGCCGGCGCCCCGCCGGAAACGATCGAGACCGACCTCCTCGTCGTCGGCGCCGGCGCCAGCGGGCTCGCGGCGGCGAGCGAGGCGGCGCGGCTCGGGCTGCGCACCATTCTGCTCGAAA
This sequence comes from Aquabacter spiritensis, assembly GCF_004346185.1. Classification (GTDB taxonomy): domain Bacteria; phylum Pseudomonadota; class Alphaproteobacteria; order Rhizobiales; family Xanthobacteraceae; genus Aquabacter; species Aquabacter spiritensis. The sequence goes on from NZ_SMAI01000019.1 coordinate 92,616, forward strand.
AGGCCGACGGGACCGGCGGCATGATGAATTGGTGCGTCGGCACGGTGACGGCCGTGAACACGCCCCACCAGATCGCCGCCGGCATCGCCGACAGCGTCGAGGCCCATTTCGAGGATCTCGGCCACCATGCCGGCGGGCTCGCGCCGCGGGACAATCTGCGGCTCCGCCGGATCCTGGTCGACCACACGACCGAGATGGTCGACTGGCTGACCCGGCTCGGCATCGTCTTCACCGGCCCCATGCCCGACCCGCCCCACCGCGCGCCGCGCATGCTGAACGTGGTGCCGAGCAGCGCGGCCTTCGCCTATCATCTGGAGCGCGCCTGCCGGCGGCAGGGTGTCGAGATCCGCCTCGGCACCAGGATCGAACGCCTGGTGACGGAAAACGGCCGGGTCGTCGGCGCAGACGCCGACACGGGCGGCACGGTGCGCCGGTTCGTCGCCAGACACGGGGTGATCCTCGCCACGGGCGATTTCAGCGCCGCTGCGGATTTCAAGCGGACCTTCTCCTCCCCCGCAATGGCCGAGGTGGACGGCGTCGCCCCGACCTCGACGGGCGACGGCCACCGCATGGCGATCGCGCTGGGCGCCGAAGTGCTGAACGGCGACATCATCCGCGGCCCCATCCTGCGCTTCGTGCCGCCGACGCGGCGCAATCTGATCCAGCGTCTGCCGCCGCTACGGCCGGTCGCCCATCTCATCGCCTGGGCCACCCGAACGCTGCCGCAGGTCGTCCTTCGGCCGTTTCTGATGAAATTCCTGACCACCGTGCTCGGGCCCTCCCCCGCTCTGTTCAAGGAGGGCGCGGTTCTGGTCAACCGGGCGGGCAGGCGCTTCACCGACGAATTGTCCTCGCCCGCAAAGGCCTTCGCCGATCAGCCGGGCAAGGACGCGTACATCGTCTTCGACCAGCATCTGGCGACGAAGTTCTCCGGCTGGCCGTATTTCGTCTCGACTGCGCCGGGCATCGCCTATGCCTATGTCGACGATTACCGCCGCTGCCGGCCCGACATCTTTGCCGAGGCGCCGGACCTCGCGGGCCTGGCGGAGAGGCTCGGCATGCCCGCGACGGCCCTTGCGGAGACCATCGCCGCGCACAATGCCGCCTTGGGCGCGGCGCGGCCGCAGATCCGGACCGGACCGTTTTATGCGCTCGGGCCGGTGCGGACCTATGTCGTCTTCACCGAGGGTGGGCTCAGGATCGACGAGACCTTCGCGGTGATCGGCGCCGACGGCGTGCGCATTCCCGGCCTCTATGCCGTGGGCTCTGTCGGCCAAGGCGGCCTCCTTCTGGAGGGCCACGGCCACCATCTCGACTGGGCCTTCATCTCCGGCCGCCTCTGCGCCCGGCACATCGCCGCGCAGCGGACGGCCGCGGCGGCGGACCGATAATCGGGCCGCCGTAGCGACAGCGATACCGACGCCCGCCGCGCCGCATCAGTGAAGCGGCTGCGCGGCGGGGGTGTCCTTGTCGTGGAGCGCGAATTTTTCGACCATGGTGGCGCTCGCCGCATTGAGCCCGAGGAGCGTCACCTGCGTCCCGCTGCGGCGGAATTTCAGCACCGCTTTATCGAGCGCGCCGATCGCGGTGATGTCCCAGAAATGCGCCTGGGTGAGGTCGATCAGCACTTCGCGAGGCCTGGCCTCGAAATCGAAGCCGCGCAGGAAGGTCTCGGCCGAGGCGAAGAAGATCTGCCCCGTCACCCGGTAGACGGTGCGCCCGCTTTCCTCCGCGCGCGCCACCGCCACCAGCCGCGCCACCTTGCCGGCGAAGAACACGCCCGAGAGCAGCACGCCCACCAGCACGCCCTTGGCGAGATCGTGCGTGCCGACCACGGTGGCGACTGTCGCCAGCATGACCACGGTGGAGGGCAAGGGCGTGGTCCGCAGGCTCAGGAGCGAACGCCAGGAAAACGTGCCGATCGAGACCATGATCATCACCGCCACCAGGGCCGCCATGGGGATGATCAGCAGCAGATCGTCCAGGATGAGGAGCAGGAAGAGCAGGAACGTCCCGGCGACGAAGGACGACAGGCGCCCGCGGCCGCCGGAGGAGACGTTGATCACCGACTGGCCGATCATCGCGCAGCCGCCCATGCCGCCGAGGACGGCCGCGGCGATGTTGCTCGCGCCCTGGCCGATGCATTCCTGGCTCTTATTGCTCATCGTGTCGGTCATGTCGTCGACGATCTGGGCGGTGAGCAGCGATTCCAGCAGGCCGACCGCGGCAAGGGTGACCGAATAGGGAAAGATGATCTGCAGCGTCTCGAAGGTCAGCGGCACGTCCGGCAGCAAAAAGGTCGGCAGGCTGGAGGGCAGCTCGCCGAGATGGGCGACGGTGCGCAGCTCCATGCCCGTTCCCCAGGCGAAGACGGTCAGCGCGGCGATCGCCACCAGAGGCGAGGGCACCGCTTTGGTGACCAGGGGAAACAGATAGATGATGGCGAGCCCGGCCGCGACCATGGCATAGGTCTCGACCGAGACCCCGATCAGTTCCGGCAGCTGCGCCATGAAAATGAGGATCGCCAAAGCATTGACGAAGCCGGTGATGACCGAGCGCGAGACGAAGCGCATGACCCGGCCGAGCTTCAGGAAGCCCGCGCCGATCTGCAGAACGCCCATGAGGATGGTCGCCGCGAACAGATAGTTCAGCCCGTGGTCGCGCACCAGGCTGACCATCACCACCGCCGTCGCGGCGGTGGCGGCCGAGATCATGCCCGGCCGGCCGCCGACGAAAGCGGAGACGCAGGCGATCGCGAAGGACGCATAAAGGCCGACCTTCGGATCGACCCCGGCGATGACGGAAAACCCGATCGCCTCGGGGATGAGCGCGAGCGCGACGACGATGCCGGCGAGAACGTCGCCCCGCACATTGCCGAACCATTGGCGCAGATAGGAGCGCAGGGGAGACGTGAGCATGAGATGGGCCCGCATGTGACGGACGCCGGCGCGCAGCGCGCCGCGGCGTCGAGATGTCATAGGGGTTGTCCGGCGGTTCGGCGGCCGGAAGAGCCACCCGGCTTTTCACCGGGTCCTGACGAATGCGCCTCACTTACAAGGCCCGCTGCTGCAGTGCAACAGGCGTGACGGCGCAGGCCCGCGCCGCGGCGGCCGCACGAATCCGCCGCTGTGTCGCGCGTCAGACGGGCCGCGGGTTTCGGGTGGCGTGCGGCCCCGGCCTAATAGCTGACCGCGATCCGCCCCTGGACGGTGAGATCCCCGGGCGAGGTGTATCCGGCCTCGGTCAGCGCAATGCCGGCGACGAAGGTGGCGGTCAGATTGCGCGCGATGGCGTAATCGAAGCCCGCCCCGGCACCCGCCATGCTGACATCGTAGCTGCCGATGCGCCCCAGGACGCCGTCATAGGCGTAATTATAGCCCCAGCCCAGATCGAGAAAGGCGAAGGGCGAGAGCTGGTCCGTCACGCCGCTCGCGCCGAGCGCCGACAGAAGAGAAAAGGCCGGCGTGCGCAGCTCGTTGCGCCAGAAGAAGCCGGTATCGGCATTGCCGTCGTCGAGCGTATAGCCGCGCGTCGCGTAGAGCCCGCCGAGGCTGATCTGCTCGGTATCGGGCAAAGCCTGGCCCGCCGCCACGCCGAAAAACTGCGTGACCCAGCTGAAGCCCGCCGGCAGCCGGGTGACGCGCGACAGATCGGCGATGCCATAGACATAATCGATGTCGCTGACGCGCCCGCCGCTATAGACGAGCCAGCTCTCTCGGTCATTGCCGCCCACCACCCCGCCGGGATTGCCGAGCAGCCGCAGGTCGAGGCTGGTGACGCCATAGGGATCGGCCTTCGACACCGCCCAGCCGAGGATCAGTTCAAATATCCCGGCATCCGCGCCGCCGACCCCGACGGCGTCGAAATAGCTGGAGCGCGCCACGCTCTTGAAGGAGGCGCCCAGGATCAGGTCGCCGAGAAAGATCCCCGGCATGAAATTGGAGATAGCGGTGCGGTAATAGACCGGGATTTCGAGCGTCGCATTGGTATAGTCGAAGACCGGGATGAGGCCGGATTGCCGCGTCGCGACATAGCTCGGCACGATTTCGAGGCTCTGCCGGTCGCCGAGGCCGATCACCACGCGGCCGGCCTGGCTGTAATAGTCCGGCTGGCTGGGGCCGGTTCCGACACTGCCCGGGTCAGTCCAGAAATTGGCGCTGCCGGTCGCCTGATACGACACGTAGCTGTCCGGCAGCAGCGGCAAAGCCGCCCCGAAACCGGCGAAATAGCGGTCATAGCCGGTCGCCCGCGTGCCGGTATTGGACCATCCGGCGAACACCTGCCACGGCTTCTGCGGCGTGACCTCGAGGGTGAGCGTGCTGAAGCCGAGTTCATCGTCCGGCGCGAACACGCCGCTGATCGACCGATAGGGATACCGGTTCAGCCAGGCAATGTCTTCGTCGAGGGCTTCGGCCGCAATCCGCTGCCCGGGCACGATCCGCACCCGCTGCGCCAGCTCCGCCGGGCCCCCCCGGACTTCGACCCCGCCGGCGCGGAACTCGACCACCCGCAGCGTGAGCACGCCGCCGGTAATCTCCTGCGGGGGCAAGGTGACGGACACGAAGGGATGCCCGTCCGCGCGATAGAGCTTGGTGATTTCCGCCTGGATCTCGCCGATCAATTTGCGCGACATCGGCCGGCCGAGAAACGGCGCCAAGGCCCGATCGAGGGCCGCGTGCGGCATGTCGCCGACGGCACCGATGGCGATGCCGCGGCGCGTCGCAGCGGCGAGGCTGTCCTTCGGCCCGACGAGGCGCAAGCCGACGAGGGCGACGCCGAACGGGGTGTCGTCCGAGCTGATGCCGAGATCCTGCGGCCCGATCAGAAGCCGCCCCTCCCCGGACAGGACCGGCGGCAGGTTGCGCTCGATCGGCGGCGCCGCGCGGCCCTGTGCCCAAGCGGAACCGCTCGCCGCGACGAGGGTGGCGACAAGCGCGACGGCGAGGCACAGGCCGGCCGGAAGGAGGGTGGGACGGCGCATCGCTCAGTTCAACTTCAGCTTCAGCCGGGGACTATAGACGATGCTGTCATCGTTCGCGGCATCGTTTCCGCCGCCTGTCCCGTCCGATCCCCCGCTCGTGTCCGCAGCCCCGCCGACCGGCATGAAGGTGACGACGGTGCCGCCGGTCTGATCCGCCGCGCCGGTCTGGACGAAGGTCGGCTGCAGCAGCGCGGCGAGGAGCGCGGGACTGGTCATGCGCGCGGTGACGGTCAATTCCCCCGGATCGAACGTCAGGGCATAGTTCAGCGACACGGCGAGGCTTCCTTGCAGGATCGGATACGCGCCCGGCAGCGAAGCAGGGTCGGCCGTCGTGACCAGGGCCCCCGAGAGCGCATCGCCGTTCACCAGCCCGTCGCCGCCGACGACATAAGTGAGCGGCGGATTGGCGTCGCCGAAAAGTCGGCTCTGATCGTTCGCGATCACCGTGAGCGGACGGGCCGTCACCGTCAGCGTCCCGGGCGCAAAAGCGGTGATGGCATAATTCGAAGAGGCCGCCAGCGTACCCTGGGTGATGGCGTAGCCGCCGACATTGGAGGCCGCGCCCGCCGCCGTGGCCAGCGCGCCGGCCAGGCTGTCGCCATTCACCAGGCCCGCACCGCCCACGACATAGGTGAGCGGCGGATTGTCGTCGCCATAGGCCCGGCTCTGGCCAACCGCCGTCACCGTGAGGGCGCGCTGGGTGACGCTCAGCCCGGTCGCGGCGTCGGCATAAG
>NZ_SMAI01000020.1 GCF_004346185.1 Aquabacter spiritensis
TCGTGCCGATCGCCATGGAGGAGAAGCTGCGCTTCGCCATCCGCGAGGGCGGCCGCACCGTCGGCGCCGGCGTCGTCGCGTCCATCATCGAGTGAATGAAGACATGAAACGGGGCGCGTGGGCCGCCCGCGCGCCTCTTTTTGTTGGAGCCTCAGAGCCATGAACGGCCAGAACATTCGGATCCGCCTCAAGGCGTTCGATCACCGTATCCTTGACGCGTCGACGCGCGAGATCGTCGCCACGGCCAAGCGCACCGGCGCGCAGGTCCGAGGCCCGATTCCGCTGCCGACGCGGATCGAAAAGTTCACCGTCAATCGCTCCCCGCACATTGACAAGAAGTCGCGCGAGCAGTTCGAGATGCGTACTCACAAGAGATTGCTCGATATCGTTGATCCGACGCCCCAGACGGTGGACGCGCTGATGAAGCTCGACCTCGCCGCCGGCGTCGACGTCGAAATCAAGCTCTGAACGTGAGGCGAGGAGACACGACCATGCGGTCAGGCGTCATCGCCCAGAAGGTCGGCATGACACGCATCTTCACGGATGCTGGTGAGCATGTTCCGGTCACTGTGCTGAAGGTTGAGAGCTGCCAGGTGGTTGCCCACCGCACGCTCGACAAGAACGGCTATGTTGCGGTCCAGCTCGGTGCTGGCCGGCGTAAGCCCAAGAATGTGACCCGCGCCGAGCGCGGACACTTCGCCATTGCCGAGGTGGAGCCCAAGCGCAAGCTTGCCGAGTTCCGCGTCGAAGAGGCGGATCTGATCCCGGTCGGGGCCGAGATCACGGCGGATCATTTCGTCGTCGGTCAATATGTCGACGTGACTGGGACGACCATCGGCAAGGGGTTTGCCGGCGGTATGAAGCGGCACAATTTCGGTGGTCTGCGAGCGTCTCACGGCGTGTCGATCTCGCACCGTTCGATCGGTTCGACCGGCGGACGTCAGGATCCCGGCAAGACCTTCAAGAACAAGAAGATGCCGGGGCACATGGGCGACGTCACCGTCACCACCCAGAATCTCAAGGTGGTGATGACCGACGTCGAGCGCGGCCTGATCGCCGTCGAGGGTGCAGTTCCCGGACATGCCGGCGGCTGGATCACGGTGCGCGACGCGGTGAAGAAGCGCCTGCCGACCGAGGCCCCGAAGCCGGGCGCGTTCAAGCTGCGCGACGGCAACGGCGCGGAAGCGGCGCCTGCGGCCGAAGCCACCAATGAGGAGGGCGCGTGATGGAAATCGCCGTCAAGACGCTCGACGGAGACGAGGCCGGTTCGGTCACGCTCTCGGACGCCATTTTCGGTCTCGAGCCGCGCGCGGACATTCTGCACCGCTGCGTGACCTGGCAGTTGTCGCGCCGCCAGGCCGGCACGCATCGCACCAAGGGGCGTTCGGAGATCAACCGGACCTCCAAGAAGATGTACAAGCAGAAGGGCACCGGCAATGCCCGTCATGGTGCGGCCTCGGCGCCGCAGTTCCGTGGCGGCGGTCGCGCCTTCGGCCCGGTGGTGCGTTCGCATGCCATCGAACTGCCGAAGAAGGTGCGCGCGCTCGCCCTGAAGCACGCTTTGTCCTCCAAGGTGAAGGCCGAGCGGATCGTGGTGCTGGACAAGGTGTCGCTCAACGATCCCAAGACCAAGGCCCTGAAGGACCAGTTCGCCAAGCTCGGCTGGGCGTCGGTGCTGATCGTCGACGGGGCCGAGGTCGAGGCCAATGTCGCCATGGCCGCGCGGAACCTGCCCTATGTGGACGTTCTGCCGATCCAGGGCATCAACGTTTACGACATCCTGCGGCGCGACACCCTGGTTCTGACCCGGGCCGCCGTGGACGCGCTGGAGGCGCGCTTCAAATGAGCCCGCAGCCGAATATCGAGGCGCGTCATTACGACGTGATCCTGTCTCCCGTCATCACCGAGAAGGCGACGGCGGCGAGCGAATACAACAAGGTCGTCTTTCGCGTTGCCAAGACGGCGACCAAGCCGCAGATCAAAGAGGCGGTCGAGCGGCTGTTCGATGTCAAGGTGAAGAGCGTCAACACCTTGATCCGCAAGGGCAAGGTCAAGGTGTTCAAGGGGCGCAAGGGCGTCCAGTCGGATGTGAAGAAGGCGGTCGTGACCCTCGAAGAGGGCCAGACCATCGACGTCACGACCGGCCTGTGAGCTGAGGGACGGGAGCAAAGACCATGGCGCTGAAGCACTTCAAGCCGGTCACGCCGAGCCTCCGCCAGCTCGTGATCGTCGACCGCTCGGGCCTCTACAAGGGCAAGCCGGTCAAGACGCTCACCGAGGGCAAGAGCTCTTCGGGCGGGCGCAACAATAACGGGCGGATCACCGTCCGCTTCCGCGGCGGCGGTCATAAGCAGACCTATCGTCTGGTCGACTTCAAGCGCGCGAAGCGTGGCATGTCGGCGACCGTCGAGCGGATCGAGTATGATCCGAACCGGTCGGCCTTCATCGCCCTGATCAAGTATCAGGATGGCGAGCTCGCTTATATCCTGGCGCCGCAGCGTCTGGCGGTCGGCGACAGCGTGATCGCGGCCGATCAGGTCGACGTGAAGCCGGGCAATGCCGGGCCGATGTCGAGCCTGCCGGTTGGCACGATCGTCCACAATGTCGAGCTGAAGATCGGCAAAGGCGGACAGATCGCCCGGTCTGCCGGCGCTTATGCGCAGATCGTCGGCCGCGACCAGGGTTATGTCATCCTGCGCCTCAATTCGGGCGAGCAGCGTCTGGTTCACGGCGCCTGTTTTGCAACGGTCGGTGCGGTGTCCAACCCGGACCACATGAACATCTCGCTGGGCAAAGCGGGACGCAGCCGGTGGCTCGGTCGCAAGCCGCACAATCGCGGTGTGACCATGAACCCGGTCGACCATCCGCACGGCGGCGGCGAAGGCCGCACCTCGGGCGGGCGTCATCCGGTCACGCCGTGGGGCTTCCCCACGAAGGGCAAGAAGACGCGCAACAACAAGTCGACCGATCAGTTCATCGTGACCAGCCGCCACAAGCGGAAGAAGTGAGGGCCTTAAAAGATGGCAAGAGCGATTTGGAAAGGCCCGTTCGTCGACGGCTATCTGCTCAAGAAGGCAGACGCGTCGCGGGCTTCGGGCCGCAGTGAGACGATCAAGATCTGGAGCCGCCGCTCCACGATCCTGCCCCAGTTCGTGGGCCTCAATTTCGGCGTCTATAACGGGCAGAAGCACGTGCCCGTTCACGTCTCGGAAGACATGGTCGGCCACAAGTTCGGCGAGTTCGCGCCGACGCGCACCTATTACGGGCACGCGGCCGACAAGAAGTCGAAGCGTCGGTGATCGGCCATGAGTAAGCAGGCAAAGCCCCGCGCGCTCGCGGAAAACGAAGCCAAAGCGGTTGCGCGCAATCTGCGCATTTCGCCCCAGAAGCTCAATCTGGTCGCGGGTCTGATCCGCGGCAAGAAAGTGGCAACGGCGCTCGCCGATCTCGAATTCTCACGCAAGCGGATTGCCCGCGACGTGAAGAAGTGCCTCGAGAGCGCGATCGCCAACGCCGAAAACAACCACGAGCTCGATGTCGACGACCTGGTCGTCGCCGAAGCGCACGTGGGCAAGGGATTGGTGATGAAGCGGTTCTCGCCGCGGGCGCGCGGTCGCGCCTCGCGGATCGAGAAGCCCTTCGCCCACATCACGATCGTGGTGCGGGAAGTCGAGGAGCGGGCCTGATGGGTCAAAAGGTCAATCCGATCGGGCTTCGGCTCGGTATCAACCGCACGTGGGACAGCCGCTGGTTCGCCAATAAGGGCGAATACGGCAAGCTGCTCCACGAGGACATCAAGATCCGTGACCGGCTGCTGAAGCAGTTGAAGCAGGCTGCGGTGTCCAAGGTGGTGATCGAGCGTCCGCACAAGAAGTGCCGCGTGACGATCCACTCCGCCCGTCCGGGCGTGGTGATCGGCAAGAAGGGCGCGGACATCGACAAGCTGCGCCGCAAGGTCGCCGAGATGACCAAGTCGGAGGTCTTCATCAACATCGTCGAGATCCGCAAGCCGGAAATCGACGCGCGCCTTGTCGCTGAATCGATCGCTCAGCAGCTCGAGCGCCGCGTGGCGTTCCGGCGTGCCATGAAGCGCGCGGTGCAGTCGGCCATGCGCCTCGGCGCCGAAGGGATCCGGATCAATTGTTCCGGCCGTCTCGGTGGAGCGGAGATCGCGCGCCTGGAATGGTATCGCGAAGGTCGGGTGCCGCTGCATACGCTGCGCGCCGACGTGGATTACGGCACCGCCACGGCGTTCACGACCTACGGGACGTGCGGCGTGAAGGTGTGGATCTTCAAGGGCGAGATCCTGGAGCATGATCCCATGGCCCAGGATAAGCGCCTGGAGCAGAACGACGGACCGAGCGGCCGTCCGCCCCGCCGCGAACGCGGCGATCGCGACCATCGTGACCGTGACCGCGATCGCGGTCATGCTCACGATGCGGCGTGACGGGCGCAGGAAGAAGGCAGATAGGTCATGCTGCAACCAAAGCGCACGAAGTTTCGCAAGCAGTTCAAGGGACGCATTCATGGCGTCGCGAAGGGCGGCACGGAACTGAATTTCGGTGAGTTCGGCCTCAAGGCGCTCGAACCCGAGCGGGTCACGGCTCGCCAGATCGAAGCTGCGCGTCGCGCGCTCACTCGGCACATGAAGCGTGCCGGACGGGTGTGGATCCGCATCTTCCCCGACGTCCCGGTCTCTGCCAAGCCCACGGAAGTGCGCATGGGCAAGGGCAAGGGGGCGCCGGAATATTGGGCGGCCAAGATCAAGCCCGGCCGCATCATGTTCGAGATCGACGGGGTAAGCGTCGACACCGCCCGCGAGGCCCTGACCCTCGCGGCGGCCAAGCTGCCGATCAAGACGCGCTTCATCCAGCGCATCGCCGAGTGAGGAGAGGCTCATGAAAGCCGAGGACGTTCGGGCCCTCAGCCCCGATCAGCTCGCCGATGAGCTGTTGAAGCTGAAAAAAGAGCAGTTCAACCTGCGGTTCCAGAAGGCCACCGGCCAACTGGAAAACACCGCCCGGTCGAAGCAGGTCCGTCGCGACATTGCGCGGGTCAAGACGACGCAGAACTCCAAGCGCGGCGTCGCCGCGAAGACGAAGTGAGGGTGCGATGCCGAAGCGAGTGCTCCAAGGCGTCGTGGTGAGCGACAAGCAGGACAAGACGGTGGTGGTGCGGGTCGAGCGGCGCTTCACCCATCCGCTGCTGAAGAAGACCGTGCGTCGGTCCAAGAAGTATCACGCCCATGACGAAGGCAATGCCTGGCACACGGGGGATACGGTTTGGATCGAGGAGCATCGGCCGCTGTCGAAGCTGAAGAACTGGATCGTGGTCCAGGGCGAGAAGCGGGTCGTGGTCTGAGTGGAATTGCTCCGGCGCTGGGTCCGTCGCTCCTTTCGGGGGACGAGTGGAGACCGCGCCGCAGCTGGGACCATGGTCCGATGAGCGGGCCATGGATTGTTTGAACGGGCAATGCCGGCGTGCCGGCGGCGCTGGATGACGAGAGCAGGTGCGTCATGATCCAGATGCAGACCAATCTCGACGTGGCGGACAATTCCGGTGCGCGTCGCGTCATGTGCATCAAGGTGTTGGGCGGATCGAAGCGGAAATATGCCCATGTGGGTGACATCATCGTGGTGTCGGTCAAAGAGGCGATTCCGCGCGGTCGCGTGAAAAAGGGCGACGTGATGAAGGCGGTCGTGGTTCGCACGGCCAAGGACATCCGCCGCGTCGACGGTTCGGTGATCCGCTTCGACCGCAATGCGGCCGTGCTGATCAACAACCAGAAGGAGCCGGTGGGCACGCGTATCTTCGGCCCGGTTCCGCGCGAACTTCGCGCCAAGAACCACATGAAGATCATCTCGCTGGCGCCGGAGGTGCTGTGATGGCCGCAAAGATCAAGAAGGGCGACAAGGTCGTCGTGCTCATCGGCCGCGACAAGGGTCGCACCGGTGAGGTGATCCAGGTCATGCCGAAGGAGGAGCGTGCGCTCGTCCGCGGCGTCAATATCGTGAAGCGCCATCAGCGCCAGTCCGCGAGCCAGGAGGGCGGGATCATCTCCAAGGAGGCCCCGATCCATCTGTCGAACCTCGCGGTTGCCGATCCCAAGGACGGCAAGCCGACGCGTGTCGGTTTCGAGGTGCTGGAGGACGGGACCAAGGTCCGCGTGGCCAAGCGTTCCGGGGAGAGGATCGATGGCTGAGGCGAATTACACACCCCGGCTGCGCGCCCACTATGACGAAGTGGTGCGGCAGAAGATGATCGAGCAGTTCGGCTACGCGAACCCGATGCAGGTTCCCGTGATCGAAAAGATCATCATCAATATGGGCGTCGGCGAGGCGACCGCCGATACCAAGAAGGCGACGACCGCTGCCGCCGATCTCGCGCGCATCGCCGGCCAGAAGCCGGTGCTGACCCGGGCCCGCAAGGCGATCTCGAACTTCAAGCTGCGCGAGAACCAGCCGGTCGGCGCGAAGGTGACGCTTCGCAAGGCGCGCATGTTCGAGTTTCTCGACCGCCTGATCACGGTCGCGCTTCCGCGCGTCCGGGATTTTCGCGGCCTGAACCCGAAGAGCTTCGATGGCCGCGGCAATTTCGCCATGGGCATCAAGGAGCACATCGTGTTCCCCGAGATCAACTATGACCAGGTCGAGCAGGTCTGGGGCATGGACGTGATCGTGTGCACCACCGCGAAGACGGACGACGAGGCGAGGGCGCTGCTGAAGGCCTTCAACTTCCCGTTCCGGCAGTGACGGTGTAGAAGCAGCGGTTTCCGCCGCTGCAGAGCGAATTGGAGAATGCTTTTCCGGCTGTGAGGGAAACCCTCAGACGCGGAGAACAGGAGCAGGACATGGCGAAGAAGAGCGCGATCGAGACCAACGAGCGTCGCCGCAAGCTGTCCCAGCAGATGGGCGCAAAGCGCGCGGGCCTCAAGAAGATCGTGAACGACAAGACGCTGCCGATCGAGGAGCGCTTCGCGGCGACCCTCAAGCTGGCAGAAATGCCGCGCAACTCGGCGCGCATCCGCGTGCGGAACCGGTGTGAAGTGACCGGGCGTCCGCGTGCGTTTTACCGCAAGTTGAAGATGAGCCGTATCGCGCTGCGCGAGCTCGGGTCCCAAGGACTTGTCCCGGGTCTCGTGAAGTCGAGCTGGTGAGGAGGTCGCGATGTCCATCAATGATCCCATCGGCGATCTGATCACCCGTATCCGCAACGCCCAGATGCGGCGCAAGGACAAGACGCAGTCCCCCGGCTCGCGGTTGCGTGCCAGCCTGCTCGACGTTCTGCGCAGCGAGGGCTACATCCGCGGCTATACCTCGACCGACCACGGCAATGGCCGGACCGAGTTCGAGATCGAGCTGAAATATTTCGACGGCCAGCCGGTGATCCGCGAAATCTCGCGCGTCTCCAAGCCGGGCCGCCGGGTCTATGCTTCGGTGAAGACCCTTCCCCGCGTCGCCAACGGTCTCGGCATCGCGGTCGTCTCCACGCCCCAGGGCGTGATGGCCGACCACGAGGCGCGCGAGAAGAATGTCGGCGGCGAAGTTCTCTGCACCGTGTTCTGACCAGCGACGGAGAAAGACATGTCGAAGATCGGCAAGCATCCCGTCGCCATTCCCGCCGGCGTCACCGCCAATGTGGAAGGGCAGACGGTCAAAGTGAAGGGCCCCAAAGGGGCGCTGCAAGTAACGCTCGTTGAAGAGATCGGCGCCGAACTCGCCGGCTCGGAACTCAAGGTCGCGATGCGCGGCGACACCACCCGGCACAAGGCCATGTGGGGAATGTCGCGCACGTTGGTCGCCAACCTCGTGGAAGGCGTCACCAAGGGGTTCGAGAAGAAGCTCGAAATCACTGGCGTCGGCTACAAGGCGGCGGTGCAGGGCAAGAATCTCAACCTCTCGCTCGGCTATAGCCACGACGTCATCTATCCGATCCCGGAAGGGATCCAGATCGTGACCCCGAAGGCGACGGAAGTCGTCGTGTCGGGCGTGGACAAGCAGCAGGTCGGCCAGGTCGCGGCTGAGATCCGCGAGTTCCGCGGCCCCGAACCCTATAAGGGCAAGGGCGTCAAATACGCAGGCGAATTCATCTTCCGCAAGGAAGGCAAGAAGAAGTGACGGAGGCGAACCATGGCTAAGGATTTGGAGGCGCTGGAGCGCCGCAAGGCCAAGGTGCGTCGCGCGATTCGCGTCGCGGCCAACGGGCGTCCGCGCCTGTCGGTCCACCGCACCTCGATGCATATCTATGCGCAGATCATCGACGATGCGAAGGGCGAGACCGTAGCGGCCGCCTCGAGCCTCGAGAAGGAACTGCGCGGGTCGCTCAAGACCGGCGCCGATGTCGAGGCCGCCAAGGCCATCGGCAAGCTGGTGGCGGAACGGGCGGCGGCGAAGGGCGTGACCGCGGTCGTCTTCGACCGTGGCGCTTACATCTATCATGGGCGCGTCAAGGCGCTCGCTGAGGGCGCCCGCGAAGGCGGCCTTCAGTTCTGACGCGAAGGACGAGCGACATGGCCCGTGAACGGGAACACCGCGGAGATCGCGAGGATCGCGACAACACGTTTGTGGACAAGCTGGTCCATATCAATCGTGTCGCGAAGGTTGTGAAGGGCGGCCGGCGCTTCGGCTTCGCCGCCCTCGTCATCGTCGGCGACCAGAAGGGTCGCGTCGGGTTCGGCCATGGCAAGGCGCGTGAAGTGCCCGAAGCCATCCGCAAGGCCACGGAAAGCGCCAAGCGCGCGCTGATCCGCGTGCCGTTGCGCGAAGGCCGCACCCTGCATCACGACGTCCATGGGCACCACGGAGCGGGCAAGGTGATCCTGCGCGCCGCTCCGGCCGGTACCGGCATCATCGCCGGCGGTCCCATGCGCGCCGTGTTCGAGACGCTGGGTATCCACGACGTCGTGGCCAAGTCGTTCGGGTCCTCCAACCCGTACAACATGGTGCGCGCGACGTTCGACGCCCTGAAGAACCAGGACAGCCCGCGTTCCGTCGCGTCGCGCCGGGGCATCAAGGTGTCGCAGCTCCAGTCCCGCCGCCGCGTCGAAGACGCGGAAGCGACGGACTGAGCCGGACCGCCGGAATAGGAGCGCGCCATGGCGAACGCGACCGAAGGAAAAACCGTTACCGTGGAGCAGATCGGTTCGCCGATCCGCCGCCCGGCTGACCAGGAAGCAACCCTCGTGGGCCTCGGGCTGAACAAGCGGCATCGCCGCTCGACCCTGAAGGACACCCCGGCGGTACGCGGGATGATCGCCAAGGTCGCGCATCTCGTCCGCGTCGTGGACTGAGGAGAGGCGAGATGAAGCTCGACGAAATCAGAGACAATGTCGGCGCGCGCAAGAAGCGGATGCGCGTCGGACGGGGCATCGGCTCCGGCAAGGGCAAGACCGCCGGTCGTGGCGTGAAGGGTCAGAAGGCCCGCACGGGCGTCGCGGTCAAGGGCTTCGAAGGCGGGCAGATGCCGCTGCATCGGCGTCTGCCGAAGCGGGGCTTCCACAACATCTTCCGCCGGGACTTCAACGAGGTCACGCTGGGCCGGATCGAGACCGCCATTCAGGCGGGCAAGCTCGACGCCGGCGCGCCGGTCACCGAGGCGGCCTTGGTCGCGGCGGGTGTCCTGCGGCGGGCCAAGGATGGCGTGCGGGTGCTCGGGTCGGGCGAACTGACCTCCAAGGTCACGCTCGAAGTCACCTATGCCACGAAGTCCGCCGTGGCTGCGGTCGAACAGGCCGGCGGCTCGGTGACCATGCTCGCGCCCGTGGCCGAAGAGGCTGCGGCGCAGTAGGTCGACGCAGCACGGGGCGGTTCGCGCCGCCCTAAAGCTTCGGGCCGCTGCTGCAAACCGCAGCGGCGGCCTTTTTTGCCTATCGGTCGGTCGGTTCGGGCAGGTTCGGACGGGTCCGGCATGCGGGCGCGTCATCCGGTCCATGGCGGCCGGCGCCGTCGGCGGGTATGACGGAAGTTCAGGAATGCGGCGCTCGCCCCTCACGCCGCGCGCCCGCGCCCCACATATATAGGCCGCTCGTCTTTTCAGAACGGCTCAAGCGGAGCAAGGCATGGTCTCGGCGGCGGAACAACTTGCGGCGAACCTCAATTTCGGCGCTCTCGGCAAGGCCGAGGAACTGAAGAAGCGCATCTGGTTCACCCTCGGGGCGCTCCTCATCTATCGGCTCGGGACCTATATCCCGCTGCCGGGCATCAATCCCGACGCGCTGCAGGATGTCTTCCGCAATGCGCAGCAGGGGATTATCGGCCTTTTCAATATGTTCTCGGGCGGCGCCGTGCAGCGCATGGCGATCTTCGCCCTGAACATCATGCCGTACATCTCCGCCTCCATCATCATTCAGCTGCTCACCACGGTTTCGCCGACGCTGGAGACGCTGAAGAAAGAGGGTGAGAGCGGCCGCAAGCAGCTCAACCAGTACACGCGCTATCTCACCGTCCTGCTCGCCGTGTTCCAGGCCTATGGCATCGCCGTCGGCCTCGAGGCGTCGGGCACCGTGGTGTCCGATCCGGGCTGGTTCTTCCGCATTTCGACGGTGATCACGCTGACCGGCGGCACGATGTTCCTGATGTGGCTCGGCGAGCAGATCACGTCGCGCGGCATCGGCAACGGCACTTCGTTGATCATTTTCGCCGGCATCGTTGCCGAGCTTCCCGGCGCCTTCGCCCGCACGCTCGAACTCGGCCGGCAGGGCGCGATCTCGACCCCGCTCATCCTCGCGGTTCTGGTCATGGCGGTGCTGATCATCGCGTTCATCGTGTTCATGGAGCGGGCGCAGCGCCGGCTTCTGATCCAGTACCCCAAGCGCCAGGTGGGCAATAAGCTCTATGAGGGGCAATCCTCCCATCTGCCGCTCAAGCTGAACACGTCGGGCGTCATTCCGCCGATCTTCGCGTCGTCTTTGCTGCTGATTCCCGCCACCATCGCGAGCTTCACGCAGGGCACGGGGCCGGAATGGTTCAATACGGTCACCCGCCTGCTCGCGCATGGCCAGCCGCTCTACATGTTCATGTATGTGGCGATGATCGTGTTCTTCTGTTTCTTCTACACCGCGATCGTGTTCAATCCGGTGGAGACGGCGGACAACCTGAAGAAGCATGGCGGCTTCATTCCTGGCATCCGCCCGGGTGAGCGGACGGCGGAATATATCGACTATGTTCTCACCCGGATCACGGTCGTGGGCGCCGCTTATATCGCTGCGGTCTGTCTCTTTCCGGAACTGCTGATATCCTACGCCGCTGTGCCCTTCTATTTCGGGGGGACGTCGCTGCTGATCGTGGTCAGCGTGACGATGGACACCGTGGCTCAAGTTCAGGGGCACCTCTTGGCGCACCAGTACGAAGGACTGGTGAAGAAGTCCAAGCTGCGTGGGGGGAGACGGAAATGAGGCTGATTCTGCTTGGGCCCCCAGGGGCGGGGAAGGGGACTCAGGCGCATCGCCTCGTCGCCCGGCACGGGATCGTGCAATTGTCGACCGGCGACATGCTGCGCGCCGCAGTGGCGGCGGGAACGCCGATCGGCCAGAAGGCCAAGGCGGTGATGGAGGCGGGCGATCTCGTGTCCGACGACATCGTCATCGGCATTATCGCCGAGCGGCTCGATCATGACGACGCCCGCAAGGGCTTCATCCTCGACGGCTTTCCGCGGACGGTCGCCCAGGCCGAGGCGCTCGACGCCATGCTCGCCGAGAAGGGCCTGAAGCTCGACGCGGTCATTGAACTGGTCGTCGATCAGACGGCGCTTGTGGACCGAATCATGAAGCGCGCGGAAGAGACCCGCGCGCGCGGTGAGCCGGTCCGGAAGGACGACGATCCGGAGGTCTTCAAGCACCGGCTCGACGCGTACAACCGCGATACGGCGGTGGTCGCGCCCTATTACAAGGCGCGCGGGCAGTTGCAGCAGATCGACGGGATGATGCCGATCGACGATGTCACCGCGGCGATTTCCGAGGTGCTCGAGACGGTCTGATCCGGGAGTGGGTTGACCTTGCCGCAAGAAGCGGGTAAGAGCGCCCTCTCATTTCGCAATCCGCATGGCTCGCTCCTCTGACCGGAGGAGTGGGGCGTGCGGATTTGTACATCCCGCAAGGGATTTCTTCCCCGCAAGGGCCGGCCTCCACCGGACGCGGGGCTCTGCCGCCGGCCAAGGCTCGCGGCTCACATGGAGAGACACGTGGCTCGTATCGCAGGCGTCAATATTCCGACCAACAAGCGCGTCGTCATCGCGCTCCAGTATATCCACGGCATCGGGCCGAAGAAGGCCCAGGAGATTGTCGAGAAGGTCTCGATCCCCGCCGAGCGCCGGGTCAACCAGCTCACCGATCAGGAAGTGCTGCAGATCCGTGAAACGATCGACCGCGACTATATCGTCGAAGGCGACCTGCGCCGCGAAGTGTCGATGAACATCAAGCGGCTGATGGATCTTGGCTGCTATCGCGGCCTGCGCCATCGGCGCGGCCTGCCGGTGCGCGGCCAGCGGACCCATACCAATGCCCGCACCCGCAAGGGTCCGGCCAAGGCGATCGCCGGCAAGAAGAAGTGATCGCCGGCACGTCCGCTTTTACCGGAAGGCCGGTGTATCGGCCTTCCGTTTTCCGCTCCGCTGCGAGCATCGTCCCGAGCGCCTGGTGTTACGGGCGCGCCTGAAGGATCAGACCGAAGATGGCTAAGGAAGCTACCCGCGTTAAGCGTCGCGAACGCAAGAACATCGCCTCCGGCGTCGCGCACGTGAGCGCTTCGTTCAACAACACCATGATCACCATCACCGACGCGCAGGGAAATACCATTTCCTGGTCGTCCGCTGGGGCCATGGGGTTCAAGGGCTCGCGCAAGTCGACGCCGTATGCGGCACAGGTTGCGGCGGAAGACGCCGCCCGCAAGGCCTCGGAACACGGCATGCGGACATTGGAAGTGGAAGTGTCGGGCCCCGGCTCGGGCCGCGAATCTGCCCTGCGCGCGCTCCAGGCCTCGGGCTTTCTCGTGACCTCGATCCGTGACGTCACGCCGATCCCGCACAATGGCTGCCGCCCGCGCAAGCGCCGGCGCGTCTGAGCGTACCGGTCCGCCGGCCGAACCCGGCGGGCCTCATGCCCGGTTCCTCCCCCGAATGCGGGACGGGTCGGCGCCTCGAAGCTGAGATCTCCTTTCGAGTGCCGCGGCCCGGCGAGAAGGCAAGGTGACGCAAGTGATTCAAAAGAACTGGCAAGAGCTGATCAAGCCCGAGAAGCTGCAGGTGAGTGCCGGCCACGATCCCCGGCGCCTCGCGACCGTCGTCGCCGAGCCGCTGGAGCGGGGCTTCGGCATGACGCTCGGCAATTCCCTGCGGCGCATCCTCCTGTCGTCGCTCCAGGGCGCGGCGGTGACGTCGGTGCAGATCGACGGCGTGCTGCACGAGTTTTCCTCGATCCCCGGCGTGCGTGAGGATGTCACCGACATCATCCTCAACATCAAGGACGTCGCCATCAAGATGCAGGGCGACGGCCCGAAGCGTCTGGTGGCGAAGAAGACCGGTCCCGGCGTTCTGACCGCCGGCGACATCCAGACCGTCGGCGACATCCAGATCCTCAACCCTCACCTCGTGATCTGCACGCTGGACGAGGGCGCGGAACTGCGGATGGAATTCACGGTCGATACCGGCAAGGGCTATGTCGCCGCCGACCGCAACCGGCCCGAGGACGCGCCGATCGGCCTGATCCCGATCGACAGCCTCTATTCCCCGGTCCGCAAGGTCTCCTACAAGGTCGAGAACACCCGCGAGGGTCAGATTCTCGACTATGACAAGCTGACCATGCAGATCGAGACCGACGGCTCGATCTCGGCCGAGGACGCGCTCGCTTATGCCGCGCGCATCCTGCAGGACCAGCTCGAAATCTTCGTGAATTTCGAAGAGCCCAAGCGCGAGAGCGAGAGTGCCGCGATCCAGGAGCTGCCCTTCAACCCGGCGCTGCTGAAGAAGGTCGACGAGCTCGAACTGTCCGTCCGCTCGGCGAACTGCCTGAAGAACGACAACATCGTTTATATCGGCGACCTGATCCAGAAGAGCGAGACGGAGATGCTCCGGACCCCGAACTTCGGACGCAAGTCGCTGAACGAGATCAAGGAAGTCCTGGCTTCCATGGGTCTGCATCTCGGCATGGAAGTGCCGGGCTGGCCGCCGGAGAACATCGAAGAGCTCGCGAAGCGCTTCGAGGACCATTACTGAGGCTTTTACCCCGCGGCTCGAGCCGCTCAACCAATCTCGGCTCGACACGCCGGAGGCACCTGGGAGTTCGCCGTCATGCGTCACGGCAAGGTACATCGCAAGTTCAACCGCACCTGGGAACATCGCAAGGCGATGTTCTCCAATCTGGCGGGCGCGCTCATCACCCATGAGCAGATCATCACCACGTTGCCCAAGGCGAAGGATCTTCGCCCGGTCGTGGAGAAGCTCGTCACGCTCGCCCGTCGCGGCGATCTTCATGCCCGCCGCCAGGCGATCGCGGAGCTGCGCGACCAGGCGGTCGTGAAGAAGCTCTTCGACATCATCGCCCCGCGCTACAAGGCGCGTCCGGGTGGATATACCCGCATCGTCAAAGCGGGCTTCCGCTACGGCGATTCGACCCCGGTCGCGGTGATCGAGTTCGTCGACCGCGACGTCGATGCCAAGGGCGCCTCCGACCGCGCACGCGCCGAGGCGGAAGCGGCCGCGGCCTGAGGGACCCGAGCCGGGTCTTCGGGGTTGTTGAGGGGGCGGCCAAGGCCGCCCTTTTTTCGTTCCAATGCGGCGGCACGCAAGCCGGATCTCGCCGGAGGCCGTCATCGGCCGGGCGGGCCCGGCTTTCGGAGGTGGACAGGCATGCGGCAGTTTCGGCTTCTTCTCGCACCCCTCGCAGTCGCCTGCGTCCTCGGCGCGATGGCTCCCGCAGCGGCCCAGACGGCCGCGCCGTCCGATGCCACCCGGGTGCCGAACTCCCGCGCCGACCTTGCGATTTCGTTCGCGCCCGTGGTCCGGCGCACCGCGCCCGCGGTCGTGAACGTCTATGCCATGAAGGCGGTGCCGCGCGGCAATCCGGTGTTCGACGATCCGTTCTTCCGGCGCTTCTTCGGCGGGCGCGGCGGGCCGGGGCTCGGTGCGCCGGAGCGGATGCAGCGGTCGCTCGGGTCCGGCGTCATCGTCGATGCGAGCGGCTTCGTCGTCACCAATCACCATGTCGTCGCCGGTGCCGACCAGATCCGCATCGCGCTCAGCGACCGGCGCGAATTCGATGCCGACGTGGTCCTCAGCGACCAGCGCACGGACCTTGCCGTGCTGCGGCTGAAGGGTGACAAGCAGCGTTTCCCCACCGTGGAACTCGGCAATTCGGACGAGCTGGCGGTCGGCGACCTCGTCCTCGCGATCGGCGATCCGTTCGGCGTCGGGCAGACGGTGACGCAGGGCATCGTCTCGGCCCTGGCGCGCACCCAGATCGGCGTGTCCGATTATCAGTTCTTCATCCAGACCGACGCCGCCATCAATCCCGGCAATTCCGGTGGCGCCCTGGTGGACATGGCGGGCCGGCTCGTCGGCATCAATACCGCGATCTATTCCCGGTCCGGCGGCTCTCACGGCATCGGATTCGCCATCCCGGCCAATATGGTCCGGGTCGTGATCGAATCCGCCAAGAGCGGCGGCAGCACGGTGCGCCGGCCCTGGCTCGGGGCGCGGCTGCAGCGCGTGACGCCCGAGATCGCCGAGAGCCTCGGCCTTCCGCGGCCGACCGGCGTGCTGGTCAAGACGGTCGCGGGGGCGAGCCCGGCGGCGAAGGCCGGCGTGCGGGTCGGGGACCTCATCGTCTCGGTCGACGGGCTCGGCGTCGACGATCCCGAATCGCTCAATTACCGCTTGGCCACGCGGCCGATCGGCAGCACGGCGCGGATCACGCTGAATCGCAACGGCAAAGAGAGCGAGGTGATGGTCGCCTTGGCCCCCGCGCCCGAGACGGTGCCGCGCGAGGAGGTCGTGCTCCGCGGGCGCTCGCCCTTCACCGGCATCAAGGCGGTGAACGTGTCGCCGGCCGTCGCGGAGGAGCTCCATCTCGAGACCGACGAGGGCGGTGTCGTGGTTTCGGAAGTGGTGGAGAATTCGCCCGCCGATGCCTCCGGATTCCGGCCGGGGGATATGATCTTGGAGGTGAACGGTGCCAAGGTCGCGTCCACCAAGGAGCTCGATCTCGCCACCCGCGCCAGCGCGCGGGCCTGGCGCGTGACGGTGATGCGGGGCGGGCGGGTCATTACGGCGATGCTCGGCGGCTAAGCGCGGGGCAGGGACGGGACGGCGGATCATGGCCACCTTGTTCGAGGCGGCAGGACTGGAGGAGGGGGCGCCGCGTCCGCTCGCCGACCGGCTGCGGCCGCGCCGGCTGGACGAGGTGGTCGGGCAGGATCATTTGGTCGGGCCGGACGGCGTGCTCACCCGCATGATCGAGGCGGGCTCGCTCGGTTCTCTGGTCTTGTGGGGGCCGCCGGGCACCGGCAAGACGACGGTCGCCCGCATCCTCTCGGAGGCGACGGATCTGCATTTCGAGCAGATCTCGGCGATTTTTTCCGGCGTCGCCGATCTCAAGAAGCTGTTCGAGCAGGCGCGCGGGCGCCGGGCGACCGGCACCGGCACGCTGCTGTTCGTGGACGAGATTCACCGCTTCAACCGCGCCCAGCAGGACAGTTTCCTGCCGGTGATGGAGGACGGAACGGTCGTCCTGGTCGGGGCGACGACGGAAAATCCCTCCTTCGAGCTGAACGCGGCCTTGCTGTCCCGCGCCCGGGTCCTGGTGTTCCGCGCGCTCGACGCGGCGGCCATCGACCGCTTGATCGCCCGCGCCGAGGCGCTGGAGGCGCGCCCGCTGCCGCTCGACGCCGCGGCGCGGGAGGCTCTGGTCGGGATGGCGGACGGCGACGGACGGGCGGCCCTGACCCTGATCGAGGAGGTGTGGCGCGCGGCGCGGCCGGGCGAGGTGTTCGACACCGCCGGGCTTCAGGAAATCGTGCAGCGGCGGGCGCCGATCTACGACAAGAGCGAGGACGGCCATTACAATCTGATCTCGGCGCTGCACAAGGCGGTGCGCGGCTCCGACCCCGATGCTTCGCTCTATTATCTCGCCCGGATGCTGGACGCCGGCGAAAGCCCGCTCTTCCTCGCGCGGCGGCTGGTGCGCATGGCGAGCGAGGATATCGGACTGGCCGATCCCAACGCCCTCGCGGTCGCGACCGCAGCGAAGGAAGCCTACGACTTCCTCGGCTCGCCGGAGGGCGAACTCGCCCTCGCCGAGGCGGCGGTCTATCTCGCGACGGCGCCGAAATCGAACGCGGTCTACAAGGCCTGGTCGGCGGCGATGCGGGCGGCGAAGGAGGGCGGCTCCCTGATGCCCCCGAAGCATATTCTCAACGCGCCGACCCGGCTGATGAAGACCGAGGGCTACGGCGCCGGCTATCGCTACGACCATGACGAGCCGGACGCCTTTTCCGGCCAGAACTATTTCCCCGAACCGCTCGGCCGCCCGAGCTTCTATCGCCCGGTCGAGCGCGGATTCGAGCGCGAGGTGAAGAAGCGGATGGAATATTGGGCCAAGCTGCGCGCGGAGCGCAACGGCTGAAGGACCGAAACGCAATAGGGGGGCTCGGCCCCCCGCTCGGCGCGGGTCCTAATTTAAGATATTGATAAATAAGGAAGTTCTGTTCGCGCGGCGAGGCCGGGCAGGGCGGCAGGGCAAGTGGCCGCGCCCCAGCGCCTCCAGCCCCGCCGGTTTCCCGGCGGGGGGAGGGATGCGGGAGCGGTCGGCACGCCGGCGAGGCATGCCAGGGGTAATCTTCGACGTCGGAGCCTGCGCTCCGTCCGCTCCCGCGCGGGGATTTATGGCGTGTCGGCTGCGCCGCGTGGGTGATCGGTTCTCCCATCGGGACCGGACGAACCACTCCCGGATCGGTGCGCAGTCCCCTTCGGCCTCCTTTCTAACTGAACGGGGTGCGTTGTCCCCGTCCCGTCGGACACCCGCTGCCCCGCACCACCCGTCAGGCCGCTCCGGACGCGCCCCTCCTTGGTGCGAGGTGAACCCACCATAGCAGGATCCGAAGGCGAGGGGAATATAGTCCGTAGGATTTTTTTCTTTAATGTGCGGGTGCCTTCCGCGCGCCGACCGGCAGCGACGAAATCGCGCGGCTCGCGGTTTTCGCGTCGCCTGGGCGTCCGGCACTCCTGTGGGGCAGGATGGGCCGCTGGGAAGAAGGGGAATCGGCATGGAAGCGGCGGTTGCGGTGTTCCTCGGGGCGGGGGTGGGCGGCCTGCTGCGTCATATGGCGAACCTGGCCGGCGTGCGGTTCTTCGGCTTCACGCATTTCCCGTACACCACCATGGTGGTCAACGTGACGGGATGTTTCATGATGGGGCTGTTCACCGCGCTCTTCGTCCTGAAGATGGGCGGCATTCCGCAGCATGTGCGCCTGTTCCTGACCACCGGAATGCTCGGCGGATTCACCACCTATTCCACCTTCTCCCTGGAATTCGCCGTCCTGGTGGAACGCGGCGCACTCACCCACGCCGCCCTCTATGCCTTCGGCACGCTCGGCCTCTGCCTGGTGGCGATTTTCGCCGGCCTGCATCTGGTGCGCGCGCTGACGTGACAGGGACCCCGGGCGGCAGTAGAAGGAGCGCACGGAACCGGCCGCAGCGAGAGGTTTGGCAATGGCGGTCGAATTGAAACAGGTCACCGCGGACGAGACGGGCATGCGCCTCGATCGCTGGTTCAAGGCCCATTATCCCGATCTCTCCTTCGGCCATCTCCAGAAGCTGGTGCGCACCGGCCAGGTGCGGGTGGATGGCGGGCGCGCCAAGACCTCCACCCGGCTCGAGCCCGGCCAGAGCGTGCGGGTGCCGCCGCTCGGCGCCGATGTGGTCGAGGCCGAGCCGCCCGCCGCGGGACATGGCGCGCCGGGCGAGGCCGGCGCCAGAAGCGGCGACATCAAGACCGGCGCGCCCAAGCCCGGATCCGCCGCGACGGGCGCCGCGGGAAAGCCCAGCGACCTCCATCTCCTGCGCGACATGATCCTCTACGAAGACAAGGACGTGCTCGTGCTGAACAAGCCGTACGGGCTCGCCGTGCAGGGCGGTTCGGGCACCTACCGGCATATTGATGGCATGCTGGAGGCGATGCGCGACAAAGACGGTCAGAAACCGCGCCTCGTGCACCGCATCGACAAGGACACCGCCGGCTGCCTTCTGGTGGCCAAGACCCGGCTCGCCGCCTCCATCCTCACCAAGAGCTTCCGTTCGCGCGAGGCCCGCAAGATCTATTGGGCGCTGGTGCCCGGCGTGCCCAAGCCGCGCCAGGGCCGGATCTCGACCTATATCGCCCGCGAAGAGGCCGAGGAGCGCATGCGGATCGCGCGCCACGGCGAGGACGAAGCCAGCCACGCGCTGACTTATTATGCCGTCGTCGACCAGGCGGCGCAGAAGATGAGCTGGATCTCCTTGAAGCCGGTGACCGGCCGCACCCACCAGCTGCGCGCGCACATGGCCCATATCGGCCATCCGATCGTCGGAGACCCGAAATATTTCGACATCGAGAATTGGGCCTTGCCGGGCGGGCTACAAAACCGGCTCCATCTGCTCGCGCGGCGGATCGTCATTCCCCATCCGCGCGGCAGCGGCCTGATCGACGTGTCCGCGCCCTTGCCGCCGCACATGGTGCAGTCCTGGGCGGTGCTCGGCCTCGATGCGACGCAATACGATCCGATCCTCGAGGCGCCGGAGGCGTGAGGCCGCAGGCATCCGCGCGCCGTTCCCTGACGCCCCGAAGCACGCTAAAGGCTGCCCGGGGCACGCGTTCGAGGAGTTGATGCATGGGCCGAAAGCCCGATCTGTGTCCGAGCTGCGAAGCCCCGGTGCACCCCAAAGCGACCGAATGCCCCGATTGCGGCGCCGCTCTGCCCCGGCGCTCGCTTTTGCTTCCCGTCCTGGTCGGGGTCGCGGGCGTCTGCGTCGCGCTGCTCGCCGGCGCCGCGGTGTGGATCGTGCTCGGGCCGGCGGGATCCGCGCCGCCGGCTCCGCCGCAGGTCGCGGTCGCGCCGCCGCCGCCCGCCCCGGAGCCGGTTCCCTCGGCCCCGCCTGCCGCCTTGCCTCCGCCTGCCGCCGCACCGCAGAGCGACAGCGCGGTCCAATCCGAGCCCCCGCCCGCCGAGGCGCCGCTGCCGCTGCCGCAGGTCCGGCCCGGTACGGCGGGTCCGCCGGCCGACGCGGCCGCGCGCCGCGAACTGGCGCGGATGACGCAGGACAATTTCGTTCAGAACGGCCTGGACATGAAGGTCTCGGCGACAGGCCCGGACAGCAAGGTGATGAGCATCGTCTTCTCGTTTCCAGCGAAGACGGCGGTCGAACTTATCGTCGGCGGACCGTTTCCCCGCCAGTGCCGGGCCCGCGGATTCACGTCCATCGACTTTGTCGACCCGTCCGGCGCAGCCTGGGTCTATGACATCGCCACCGATCAGTTGACGGCGAAATGAGCGGCGCCCCCCTCAAACTGGTGCTGTTCGATTGCGACGGGACATTGGTCGACGGCCAGCATATGATCGTCGCGGCGATGAGCGCGGCGCATCGCGTGCGCGGACTCGCCGTGCCGCCGCGCGACGCGATTCTCTCGGTGGTCGGTCTTTCGCTGCCGGAGACGTTTGCGGTGCTTTCGCAAGGCGATCCCGCCTATCCCGTCGAAGCTCTGGTCGAGGGCTACAAGACCGCCTTTCATCAATTGCGCGACGCGCATCCGATGGAGCCGATGTATGCCGGGACGAGGACGGCCGTGGCGGCGCTGCGCGCGGAGGCGCAGACGCTGCTCGGCATCGTCACCGGAAAGTCGCGGCGCGGGGTGGCGCGGGTGCTCGAAGCCCACGCCATGGAGGGCTGGTTCTCCACCATCCAGACGGCCGAGGATGCGCCGTCCAAGCCCGATCCGGCCATGGTGCGTCAGGCCATGGCGGAGGTCGGCGGCGTGCCGGAGGCGACCGTCGTGATCGGCGACACCACCTATGACATGGAGATGGCCAAGGCGGCGGGCGCCTTCGCCATCGGTGTCGGCTGGGGCTATCATCCCCCCGACAAACTCGTCGCGGCGGGGGCCGACGAACTCGTAGAGGATGCCCGGCGTTTGCCCGATGCCGTGCGGGCCCTGCTGGCGCGGCACGCGGCACGGCGGACGGCGCGGGAGGTCGGACGATGCGCGACTTGATCGGAGACGTTCCGATGGGCCGGGATCCCGTCGATGCCGCCCGGGCCGGGCAGCGTCCGCCTTTGCCGAAGCGCTTCTACAGCGCGGTGACCGTGGACCGCGACGCCGGCGGCGCGTACCGGATCCTGCTCGACGGGCGCCCCGTGCGCACCCCCGCGCGGGCGGTCCTCGCGGTGCCCGACCTGAGACTGGCGGAGGCGCTGGCGGCCGAATGGGCGGCGCAGGACACCGAGATCGACCCGTTCCGCATGCCGCTGACCCGGCTCGTCAACGTGGCGCTCGACGGCGTCGCGCGCGATCCCGAGGCGGCGATCGCCGAGATCCTGCAATATGCCGGCACCGATCTCCTGTGCTACCGCGCCGAGGCGCCGGAGGCGCTGGTGGCGCGGCAGGGCGCGCTCTGGGATCCGGTCCTCGACTGGTACGCCGCGGCGCACGGTGCGCGTTTCATGCTCAGTGCCGGGATCCGGCACGTCGCCCAGCCGCCGCGCGCGCTGGAGCGGGTCGCCGCGCTGATCCCGCGCGAGGCCCTGCGCCTGACGGCGGTGCTGTCCCTGACCGGCCTGATGGGCTCCGCGCTCCTCGCCCTCGCGCTGGCGCAGGGCCGGCTCGGGGCGGCGGAGGCGTGGGCGGCCGCCCATGTGGACGAGGATTGGAACCGGGCGCAATGGGGCGAGGACGACCTCGCGTCCCAGCGGCGCGCGGCGCGCGAGGTCGAGATGCAGGCGGCCGCGACGCTGCTGCGGCTTCTGGACTGAGGCGATGCGCTCTTTCGCTGCCACAGCGGTGTCCGACCCGCCGAGGCCCGTCGCCACAGGCCGGAGGGGGCCATGAACCACGACCGTTACGACGACAGCTATATTCGCGAAATCCTGCGCGGCGTGAAGACGGTCGCGGTGGTCGGCGCCAGCGCCAATCCGGCGCGACCTTCCTTCTTCGTCGCCAAATATCTCGCCGAGCGCGGCTTCTCGGTGTTTCCGGTCAATCCCGGGCAGGCGGGAAAGACGATCGCCGGCATGACGGCCTATGCCCGCCTCGCGGATGTTCCGGCGGCGATCGACATGGTGGACGTGTTCCGCGCCGCCGAGCATCTGCCGGGCGTGCTGGACGAGGTGCTGGCGCTCGATCCGCGGCCGAAAGTGCTGTGGATGCAGCAAGGCGTGCGGCACGACGAGACCGCGGCGCGCGCCGAGGCGGCGGGCCTGAAAGTGGTGATGAATCGCTGCCCCAAGATCGAATATGGCCGCCTGTCCGGTGAGATCGGATGGACCGGGGTCAACAGCCGGACCATCTCGGCCAAGCGCCCGCAGCGGCTCGGCACCGGGGTTCAGCGCCTGTCGCTCGACCGCACGCCGCCGGGAGGAAAACCGCGCGGAGAATGAGGCGGCCGCGCGGCTTGCCGCCCCGCGCCGCTTGTGTCCTGTTAAGGCCGCTTGGCCCAAAGCCCATAAAGATAATGACGAGGAGAGCGCCATGACCCATCGCGAGCCCGGCTTTGCGACCCTTGCCGTCCATGCCGGCGCCCAGCCCGATCCCACGACCGGAGCGCGGGCGACGCCGATCTACCAGACCACTTCCTTCGTCTTCGACGATGTCGATCACGCGGCGGCTCTGTTCGGTCTCCAGACCTTCGGCAACATCTATACCCGGATCGGCAACCCGACCAATGCGGTGCTGGAGGAGCGCGTGGCTGCGCTCGAAGGCGGCACGGCGGCGCTGGCGGTGGCCTCCGGCCACGCCGCCCAGCATCTCGTGTTCCACACCTTGCTGACGCCGGGCGACGAGTTCGTCGCCTCCCGCAAGCTCTATGGCGGCTCGATCAATCAGTTCACCCATGCCTTCAAGAGCTATGGCTGGAACGTGGTGTGGGCGGACCCGGACGAGCCGGGCGCCTTCGAGCGCGCCGTCACCGACCGCACCAAGGCGATCTTCACCGAGACCATCGCCAATCCGGGCGGCGTGGTGTGCGACATCGCGGCGATTTCGGCGGTGGCGAAGCGGGCCGGGGTGCCGCTGATCGTCGACAACACGCTGGCGACCCCCTATCTGTGGCGGCCGATCGAGCACGGCGCCGACATCGTCATCCATTCCGCCACCAAGTTCCTCGGCGGCCACGGCAATTCGATCGGCGGCGTGATCGTGGACGCGGGCACGTTCGACTGGTCGGCCTCCGGGCGCTACCCCTTTCTGTCGCAGCCGCGGCCGGAATATCAGGGCATCGTGCTGCACGAGACGTTCGGCAATTTCGCCTTCGCGATCGCCGCCCGGGTGCTCGGCCTGCGCGATCTCGGGCCGGCTTTGTCGCCGTTCAACGCCTTTCTCCTCTTGACCGGTATCGAGACGCTCGGCCTGCGCATGAAG
Source organism: Aquabacter spiritensis (assembly GCF_004346185.1). Taxonomy (GTDB): domain Bacteria; phylum Pseudomonadota; class Alphaproteobacteria; order Rhizobiales; family Xanthobacteraceae; genus Aquabacter; species Aquabacter spiritensis. The sequence continues at coordinate 23,594 of NZ_SMAI01000020.1, forward strand.
CAGCACAGCGAGAATGCGCTGGCCGTGGCGCGCTATCTCGCCAAGCATCCCGCGGTCGACTGGGTCAGCTATCCCGGCCTCGAGGGCGATCGCTATCACGGCCTCGCCCGGCGCTATCTGCCGCGCGGCGCCGGCGCCGTCTTCACCTTCGGGCTGAAGGGTGGCTACGAAGCCGGCACGGCCTTGGTCTCCAAGGTGCAATTGTTCTCGCACCTCGCCAATATCGGCGACACGCGCTCGCTGATCATCCATCCCGCCTCGACCACCCACCGCCAGCTTTCCGACGAAGCCAAGGCGGCGGCGGGCGCGGGGCCGGAAGTGGTGCGCCTGTCGGTCGGCATCGAGGATGTCGGCGACATCATCGCCGACCTCGATCAGGCGCTCGCCTGAGGCACGCCTCCGGACGCCGGGGCCGGGGCCGTGCGGGCGCCGGCCCGGACGAGGTCGACCGCGTGCAGGGTCGCGGCGATCAGCACCACGGCCGCACCGAACTGGTGCGCGAGGGCGATGTCGAGCGGCACGACGAGGACCAAGGTCAGGATGCCCAGGGCCGCCTGACCGCTGACCAGAGCGAACAGCAGCACGGATTGCGACGCGGCGGCCCCGCCGTGTCGAACCGATCGGAGCATGTGGACCAGCACCGCCAGCCACAGGGCGTAGGCGATCATGCGGTGCTGGAACTGCACCATCATCACATTCTCGAAGAGATTGCGCCAAGCGGGCGCGAGCAGGCCGAGCTTGTCGAGCGCCGGCACGAGGGCGCCGTCCATCAGCGGCCAGGTGTTGAAGGTCATCCCGGCATCGAGGCCGGCGACCAGCCCGCCCGCGAAGATCTGCACCAGGACGAGGCCGAGAATCGCCAGCGCGCCGCGCCGCAGGCCGGTGTCCGCGGCGAGGCTGCGGGCTGGCGTCAGGCCGCGCGCCACCGCGACGATCGCCGCCAGGATCAGGCAGGCGAGGGTGAGATGGATGGCCAGCCGGTATTGGCTGACCGAGGTGCGCTCGGACAGGCCCGAGGCGACCATCCACCAGCCGATCGCCCCCTGCAGGCCGCCGAGCAGGAACAGGCCGAGGCATTGCACCGCGAGCCGCCCGCGGATCGCGCCGCGCGCCAGGAAATAGAGATAGGGCAGCAGGAAGGCGAGGCCGATCACCCGGCCGAGCAGGCGATGCGCCCATTCCCACCAGAAGATCTGCTTGAAGGCCTCGAGCCCCATGCCCTTATTGAGGATCTCGTACTGGGGAATCGTCTTGTATTTGTCGAATTCGGCCTGCCAGGCCGCCTCCGAGAGCGGCGGGAGCGTGCCGGTGACCGGCTTCCATTCGGTGATGGAGAGGCCGGACTCGGTCAGGCGCGTCGCTCCGCCGACGACGATCATCAGGACGATCAAAGCGGCGACGCCATAAAGCCAGAGGCGCACGGATCCGACATGCTTGCCTTGCGCATCCGCCTCGGACTGCACCATGGTCACGCGCTCCGATTTCACCCCCCGGCGGCATCCGATATAGAGCGGGGAGGGCAGGCGCAAGGCGACGCGCTGTCCCGGTGCGCGCAAGCGTCGCCCGACGTGTCGATCGAGAGGAGAGGTCCATGCCCCAGCGCATCCGCAAGCTGATCGGAACCGTGCTTCTGCTGGCGCTGATGATGATCTGGGCGCTGGTCGCGATGGCGATCGCGCAGGGCCGGGTCACCGATCTGCCCTGGGCGCTCCAGACGGTGAGCTATATCGTCCTCGGGACGCTGTGGGTGATTCCCGCCGGATTGCTGATCCGCTGGATGGAGCGCCCCAACCGGACCCGATCCTGAGTCTCAGGATATGTCTTTAAGCGCCTATAAATAAACAACAAAACGCGACTCTTCAAGCGACGACAGAAGTCGGGAGCGGCGAGTCGTCCCGATCGGCAGGGGCATGCATGCGCAGCATGAGAACATGGCTGATGCCCTGCGCGGCCAGCGCGTCATAAGCCTCCACATTGACCGGCGCCTCGTCCGCCTCCTCCACGCAGGCCACCAGAGGATCGAGCGGGGCAAGGCGCGCCGCACCGGCCGTCCCGTGCAGGACAGGCGCGGCGACCACCACGAAATCATAAGTTTGCCGCAAGGCATTCAGAATGAGAATCAACCGTTCCGCGGCCACCACGCTGGGCCCGCCGCGGGCATGGCGCCCCGGCGGGATGACATGGGCGCGCGACAGCGGGTCGCGGTGGATCGTCTCGCCGAAGCCGGCGACGCCGAACAGCATCTCGGCCATGCCGGGGGCCCAGGGATCCGAGATCAGGCTCGCCAGCTCGCCGGACGCCCCGTCGAGCGCGACCAAGGCCACGCGGCTGTCTTCGGCGAGGTGCCGCGCGAGTCGGATCGCACACAGGGCCGAGATGTCGGACGGCGTCTCGGCCGTCACGACGATCAGCCGGGCCTCGCCGCTGCCCATAGGGGGGAGGGCGCGGGCATGGGCGGCGATCCGGCCGATCGCCTCGTCCGGGGCGAGGCCGGCGCCGTCGCAGGCGTCGAGCCAGGCGACGGAGCGATGCGAGGGGACTTGCTGGGGCAGCGGATCGCGCGCCGCGTCGCCGCGGCCGGCCGGTCGCCCCTGAAGATGAACGGTGAGCAGCGCCAGGGCGCCAGCCAGCGCTACGAGTGCGGTCGTGAGCTGCCAGGGCGGCAGATCGCGGATTGCGGACGAGACCGGCGGCGGTCCGGCCCGCAAAGCCGGCAGGGCCTCGCTGCCCGAAGGCGCCGATTCCCGGGCGCCGGCCTGGAGCGCGGTGAAGGCCGAGAGATAGGCCGCGACGGCGCGTGCGGCAATGTCCGCTCGGTCCGCGGACACGACGAGATCGAGCGTCCGCCCGCCATGCTGCGGGGTCACCGTGAGATCATCGGCAAGTTGCGCGGCGGCCCGCTCGCGTTGCGGCGCGCCGTCGGGCACCAGCCAAGCGGGCGGGAAGAGGCCGCGATCGCGTGCCGCGAGCCGCGCGACGTCGGCCGGCGCGAGCCGGTCGAGCACTGCCGCGGCAAGTTCGCGCGAGCGTAGAACCTGGATGATGCCACGCACGGTGGCGGGCGCCGGCTGGGTCGCGATATCGAAGGCCAGGGTGCCCTGCGCGCTGTAGCGCGAGGGCAGGATCAGGCTCGCGACCAAAAGCGCGAACAGCAGCCAGATGACCAGCAGCAGACGCGCGGGTGCCGCCAGCCTCTCCCGGAGAGGGAGGCGGAGGACGTGGTGTCTGGCAGATCCACTCTGCATCGGCCCGATCCTGGACGCACGGCACGCTGCCGCAGCGTCCCAAATTGGACCCTCATGGTTTATGGAAGGTAAATGCCGCCTTGACGTCGGCGTGCGGATCAGCGGTCCTCCCAGACCGGGTGGCGCTTGGACAGGACGGCGGAAATGCCCTCGTCGGCATCGCGCGCCAGCATATTCGTCGTCATGACATCCGAAGCGAAGGCATAAGCGTCGTCCAGCGTCATCTCGGCCTGGCGGTAGAAGGCCGCCTTGCCGAGCTTGACGGGCACCTGCGAGCGGGCGGCGATGCGCCGCGCGAGCGTCAGGGCCGCTGCGATCGCTTCGCCTTCGGGCACGACGCGGTTGACCAGCCCCATGCGAAAGGCGTCGTCGGCCTCGACCCAATCGCCGAGCAGCAGCATCTCCATCGCGTGCTTGGACGAGACCGCGCGGGTCAGCGCGACCATGGGGGTGTGGCAGAACAGGCCGATATTGACGCCCGGCGTGCAGAAGCGCGCCGCCTGGCCGGCAACCGCGAGGTCGCAGCTCGCCACGAGCTGGCAGCCGGCCGCGGTCGCAAGACCCTCGACCGCCGCGATGACCGGTTGTGGCAGGCGGACGATCGCCGTCATCAGCGCCGCGCAGCGCCCCAGAACATCGGCATAATAAGCCTGTCCGCGGTCGGCATCGCCGCGATGGGCCTGAATTTCCTTCAAATCGTGCCCGGCGGAAAACACCGGCCCCTCGGCGCAGAGCACGACGGCGCGCACCGCCGAATCCCCCGCAATAGCCGCGAGATGGCCGGACAAGGCGGCCATGGTGGCGTCCGACAGGCTGTTGCGGCTCGCCGGCCGTGCGAGCGTGAGGGTGGCGATGCCTTCCGCATCGACCCTGAGGACGGGGGTGGGCAAGGCGGTTTCCGCACGGGCTGTGCTGGCCGGGGACATGGCGGCTCCTCTTCGGCGCGTTGAACTTTTTACCGCCTACTTTATGCAGGTCGGGGTCGCGAAGCGAGGGGAGCCATGCGGACAGGGGAGACGGGACGGGGGGAGACCGGGACGGGGGCGCCGCCGGCAGTGTCCGTGGCGGATCTGGATCGCTTCCTCGCGCAGGAATTTCCCCAGGCCTTCGGCGCGGGCCGTCCCCACGCCATCGTCGAGCTCGGGAACGGGACCGCCACCGTCCGGCTCGATGCGGGGGAGGCGCATCTGCGCCCGGGCGGGACGGTCTCCGGCCCGGCTTTGATGATGCTCGCGGACGTCGCCATGTATGTCGCGCTGCTCGGGCGGATCGGCCTCGTCCCGCTGGCGGTGACGACCAATCTGTCGATCAACTTTCTGCGCAAGCCAGCGCCCGGCGCTGTCTTCGCCGATGCCCGGCTGATGAAGGTGGGCAAGCGGCTCGCGGTCGGCGATGTCGCTCTCAGGGGCGCCGAAGGGACCGATCTGGTAGCGCATTGCGTGGCCACCTATTCGATTCCCGCCCGGTAAGTGGGTCGCGACGCCCGGAAACCCCCGGTTTAAAGGCGCTTGACTGGTGGTGTTATCGCACCATTTTTATAAGTCATTGTTTTATAATATGTTTTTGTGAATGGATCGCATTGACCGAGCGCGCGGCGTGCGCTAGAAGCCACGCCATCGCCGGACTGTCCGTGCCTCGTGCGCGGCTCCGGCCTTCTTATTCGGAAACCGATCCATGAAAACGTATTCGGCCAAGCCTGCCGATATCGAGAAGAAGTGGGTGGTGATCGACGCCAGCGGCCTCGTCGTCGGCCGGCTCGCGACCATCATCGCCATGCGCCTCAAGGGCAAGCACCGCCCGATCTATACCCCGCACGTCGATTGCGGCGACAATGTCGTCGTGGTGAATGCGGAGAAGGTGGTTCTGACCGGTCGCAAGCTCGACCAGAAGGTCTATTACCACCATACCGGCTTCCCCGGCGGCATCAAGGAACGCAGCGCCAAGTTCATCCTCGAGGGGCGCTTCCCGGAGCGCATCATCGAGAAGGCGGTGGAGCGCATGCTCGCGCGCGGTCCGCTCGGCCGGAAGATCATGGGCAATCTGCGCGTCTATAAGGGCCCGTCGCACCCCCACGAGGCCCAGCAGCCGGTCGCCCTCGATGTGGCGAGCCTCAACCGGAAGAATGTGAGGAACTGACATGGCCGAGGTTCTGCAGTCCCTCGATTCCCTCAATGTCCGCGCCGACGTGCCGGAGGCCCCGGTCCATGTCCAGAAGCTGGACAAGTTCGGCCGGGCCTATGCCACCGGCAAGCGCAAGGACGCGGTCGCCCGCGTGTGGGTGCGCCCCGGCACCGGCAAGATCACGGTCAACGACCGCGACGTGGAAATCTATTTCGCGCGTCCCGTGCTGCGTCTGATGATCAATCAGCCGTTCCAGACCGCGGCCCGCGAGGGTCAGTACGACGTGGTCTGCACGGTGTCCGGCGGCGGGCTTTCCGGTCAGGCCGGCGCGCTGCGCCACGGTATCTCGCGGGCGCTCACCTTCTACGAGCCGGAGCTGCGCGCCCCGCTCAAGAAGGGTGGCTTCCTGACCCGCGACAGCCGCGTGGTCGAGCGCAAGAAGTACGGCCGGGCCAAGGCACGCCGCAGCTTCCAGTTCTCGAAGCGCTGACCAGCGTTTCAACCGCGTTCCAGGCGGGGCTTCGGCCCCGCCTTTTTTATGGCGCAGGCGGCGAGCGATCACGGCGCCGCACGGACGGGTCCGCCCCGGTTGCCCGGACCGTCGACCAGCGCACGGTAAAAAGTGTCAGAAGCTCGGCGTGTCGCCGGGGAGCGGGCTCCACTGGCCGTTCGCGGTCGGATCGCCGGGAGGCGAAGAGCCCATGAAGCCGTCGACATTCGGCGGGAACACATAATCCTCGTTGCGGCCGCCGCCGATTCCGACGTCCGGCTTGATCGCCGGACCGGGGCCGGGATCGAGATAGCTGCCCTGCGGGATCACCGGCAGGTTGATCACGTTCGGATTGCGCGGCGTGATGACGATGTGCTGCTGGCTGTTCTGGGCCAAAGCGGGGTGCGTCGCGGCCGCGCCCAAAGCGCCGCCGAGGCCGAGCGCAGCGCCGCAGATCAGATACCAAGCCTTGCGCATCGCTCATCCCCCACGCTTGTCCCGTTTCGCATAGGCGAGCCAGGGGAGATTGGCAAGCAGTGCGCCGCGGGCGGGGAGGATCGGCGCACCGGTGCCGGATATGACAGTTCTCGGAACACGGAAATTTTGCTAATTCTCAGGCTGCAGCTTGCGGCTTGGTCAGGAAGACGCCTGCGCACCATTGCCCTTTGGGGGAAGGGCGCCTGAAACCGCATGCTGGGACCTGCACCCGGGTCACATGAAGATCGATATTTTTACGATCTACGTCTTCCTGCTGTGCCTCGCCTGTGCCTTCGGCATGGTCTGGGCGATCGTTTGGCGCGCCTATGCGCATGTCGCGGGAGTCTCCGCCTGGGCGGCGTCCAGCCTGTGCCTCGCCTGCGCCGGGGCGTTTCTCGTCGCACACGGACTTTCCGGGGACGAGGACGTCAGCCTCGCCGCCAGGATCTGTATCACCTTCGGCCTGTGCCTGTTCTGGGTCGGCGCCCGGCGGTTCACCGGGCAGAGCGCGGCCTGGCCGATGGTCGCGGCGATCGTCGCCGCCGACCTCGTCTTCGCGCTCGCGACCCAGGGCCGCGCCGTCGCGCAATCGATCGGGTTCAGCGTCAGCGGGGCGGTCGTCTTCGGCCTCGTCATCCAGACCCTGCTGCCACACGTCGCCACCTCGCCCGCCGCCCGTCTCTCGGTCCTGTCCCTGGCGGTGGCGATCCTCGGCGAAGGGCTGCGGGCGGTCATCGTCGTGATGTTCGCGATGGATGTGCTTCCCGAAACGCTGTCGCGGCCGATCGGCCTGTTCGCCGTCATCTGCATGAGCTTCGGAATCGTCACCTGCCATTTCGGCTTCATCCTCGCCGTCATGGAGCGGGTGCGGTTCGAATTGTCCACCCTGGTCGTGGTCGACGAACTCACCGGCCTCGCGAGCCGGCGCCATTTCCTCAGCCAGCTGGGGATCGAACTCGGCCGCGCGCAACGCACCGGGCGCGCCTTCTGCCTGCTCGTGGTCGATGTCGATGCGTTCAAGGCGATCAACGATGCCCACGGCCATGCGGCCGGGGACCTGTGCCTGCGCCGCTTCGGGGAAATCGCCTCGACCCGGCTCAGGCGGCGCGACGTCGTCGCCCGGCTCGGCGGCGACGAGTTCGGCATCATCCTGCCGGAGACGCGGCTCGACGAGGCGATGCGTGTCGCGGAAGATCTGCGGCTGGCGGTGCGCGAATCCCCTGCGCTGTACAAGGAGCAGGAAATCGTCCTGGCGGTGTCGATCGGGGTCACGGAATGGGACCCGCTGCGCGCATCGACCATCGAGGACCTGGTCGGAGATGCCGACCGCGCGCTCTACTGGGCGAAGGAAAGCGGCCGCGACCGCGTCGCCTTCTTTCCCGGCCCGATGCAGCCGGTGACCGAATAAGTGCGGCAGTCGGTCCGCCAGGCGAAGGGCCGAGCAGGGCGTCAGCGCACCCAGCGGCCCGGCACGAATACCCAGGTCCCGCGTCGGCGCACCCAGCTCGGTCCGATATAGCGAAAGCCCGGCCGTCCCCGCACCCAGGCGCCGGGCACCCAGACATAGCGGCGCGCGCGCGGGCTGAAGGTCCAATGTCCGGGGATCCAGACATAGCCGCGGCGCGGCGGCGGCAGCCGTTCCGCCCGCAATGGCGGCGGGGGACCCGGCGGTCCCCATTGGGCCTGCGCCGCATCCCTTGGGAGAATCGCCGCCGCGGGGGCGAGCGCGGCCGCGGCGAGAAGGTTGAAGAAGCTGCGGCGCGACAACATGAACGGGTCCTCGTCTGTCAGCGGGCGCGCAGGAGAGGATGGCCGGATGGCCGGTTCAAGGCAGCGCGGCCGCGGCCGTTTTTCGCGCCAGGTCCCGCAAATCGGGCCGGAATGGGGCGGATGCAATGGAGATGGTGAGCCCGTCGGGATTCGAACCCGAGACCCCATGATTAAAAGTCACGTGCTCTACCGGCTGAGCTACGGGCTCACTGAGGGGGCGTAGGTAGGCCGGCCGGCGCCGGGGGTCAAGTCCGGGAAAGGCGATCCGGCGCCGTTGATCGCGCTTCCGGCCGCCCCCCTCCGGGCGGCTGCGGCGGGGCGGACGGCGGTGCGCCGCATTGACCCGTTCCGCCCGGGCGCGCACCATCGCGGTGCGAGGGAGCGTAAAATGCCTGTGATCAATCGCATCGCCGATGCCGCGGACGAACTCACCGCCTGGCGGCGTCACCTGCATGAAACGCCGGAACTGATGTACGACCTGCCGCAGACCGCGGCCTTCGTCGCGGAGCGCCTGCGCGCCTTCGGCTGCGACGAGGTGGTGACCGGGATCGGCCGCAGCGGCGTCGTCGGGGTGATCAAAGGGCAGGGCGACGCCACGCGCGCGGTCGCGCTGCGCGCCGACATGGATGCGCTGCCGATCCACGAATCGACCGGCGCGGCCTATGCCTCGCGCAATCCGGGCAAGATGCATGCCTGCGGCCATGACGGCCACACCACCATGCTGCTCGGCGCCGCCCGCCATCTCGCCGAAACGCGTCGCTTCGCCGGCAGCGCCATCCTGGTGTTCCAGCCGGCCGAAGAGGGCGGCGCCGGCGGGCGCGCCATGGTCGAGGACGGGCTGATGGACCGCTTCGCGATCGAGGAGGTCTACGGCATGCACAATCTGCCGGGCCTGCCGGTCGGCCGGTTCGCGCTGCGCGAGGGCGCGATCATGGCGTCCGCCGACCATGTCGAGATCATCGTGGCGGGGCGGGGCGCCCATGCCGCGCGCCCGGACCAGGGAATCGACGCGGTGCTGACCGGCGCCTCGATCGTCACCGCCTTGCAGCAGGTGGTGGCGCGCAACGTCGATCCGCTGGCGTCCGGGGTCGTCTCGATTTCGATGTTCCATGCCGGGGACGCCGACAATGTCCTGCCGCAGACCGCCCGCCTCGTCGGCACGATGCGCAGCCTGAGCCCCGCCGTGCGGCAGCAATTGCGCGCCCGCGTGCGTCAGGTGGCGGAGGGGGTCGGCGCGGCGTTCGGGGCCTCGGTGACGGTCGACATCGCGGAGGGCTATCCCGCCACCCTGAACCATGCCGACCAGACGGCATTCGCCCGCGCGGTCGCCGAAGAGGTGGTCGGCGCGGCGCAGGTCGATTGGGATGCGCCGCCGCTGATGGCCGCCGAGGACTTCGCTTATATGCTGGAGGCGCGGCCGGGCGCCTATTTGTTCATCGGCAATGGCGACAGTGCCGGGCTCCACCACCCGGCTTATGATTTCAGCGATGCGGCCCTGCCGGTGGGCGCATCCTTCTGGGTGCGGCTGATCGAGCGCGCCCTGCCGCTCTGAGATCCGACCGGAGGCTGCGGCCACGCCCAAATCGGGCTCACGTCAGCGCTCCATTCGGGCGGGAATCAGCGCCGCAGCCGGAACGTCAGAAGGCCCGGCTCGATCTGCTTGTCCTCCAGCGCCGCGCCGGTCTCCTGCGCGAGATGGGGAATGTCGATCACCGCCATCGGATCGGTGCAGGTGACGACGAGGGCCGTGCCGGGGGCGAGGCGGGTGAGCGCCTTGCGCGTGTGCAGCGCCGGCAAGGGGCATTTCAGCCCGCGCAGATCGAGATGCACGTCGCCGCGCTCCGGCGGCGCGGGTTTCGCGCTCATACGGCCTGGTCCCGCAGCCGGGCGAGGCTTTCCGCGCGGCCGAGCACCGCCAGCACGTCGAAGATCGGCGGCGATGTGGTGCGACCGGTGAGCGCGGCGCGCAGCGGCTGGGCGACGGCGCCGAGCTTCACGCCGGTCTCCTGGGCATAGGCGCGCACCACCTCTTCGGTCGCACCCGCAGTCCATTCCGCCGCTTCGAGCGGCGGCAGAAGACGGGCGAGATGGCCGCGGGCCTCGGGTGTCAGCAGAGCGGCGGCCTTCTCCTCCATCGGCAGAGGCCGCGCGGCGAACAGGAATTCGGCATTGTCGAGAAGCTCGACCAGGGTCTTCGCCCGCTCCTTCAGCCCCGGCATGGCAGCGAGCAACTGGGCGCGGCGCTCCGGCGTCATCCGTGCTTCGCGCACCGCTGCATCCGGCAGATGCGGGATCAGCGCCTCGACGGCGCAGAGCAGATCGGCGTCATCGGCTGCGCGCATATAATGGCCATTGAGATTTTCCAGCTTCTGGAAATCGAACCGCGCCGCCGAACGGCCGACGCGATCGAGATCGAAATGGCGGACCATCTCCTCGGTGGTGAACATTTCTTGGTCGCCGTGGCTCCAGCCGAGCCGGACGAGATAATTGCGCAGCGCCGCCGGCAGATATCCCATGTCGCGATAGGCGTCGACGCCGAGCGCGCCGTGACGCTTGGAGAGCTTCGCGCCGTCCGGTCCGTGGATCAGGGGGATGTGCGCCATAGCCGGCACGTCCCAGTCGAGCGCGCGATAGATCTGGGTCTGGCGCGCCGCATTGGTGAGGTGGTCGTCGCCTCGAATGACATGCGTGACGCCCATGTCGTGATCGTCCACCACGACCGCCAGCATATAGGTCGGATTGCCGTCGGAGCGCAGCAGGACGAGGTCGTCGAGATCCTTGTTGGGGAAGGTGACGGTGCCCTGGACCATGTCCTCGATCACGGTCGTGCCCTCCTGCGGTGCGCGCAGGCGGATCACCGGGGCGCGGTCCGCCGGCCGGTCGGCGGGGTCGCGGTCGCGCCAGCGGCCGTCATAGCGCGGCGGGCGTCCCTCCCGGCGGGCGCTCTCGCGCATCTCGTCCAGTTCTTCCGGAGTCGCATAGCAGGGATAGGCGTTGCCGCGGGCGATCATCTCCTCGACGGCCGCCCGGTGCCGCGCCGCGCGGGCGAATTGATAGACCACGTCCCCGTCCCACGTGATGCCCAGCCACGAGAGCCCTTCGATGATCGCGTCGATCGCCGGCTTGGTGGAGCGCTGGCGGTCGGTGTCCTCGATCCGCAGCAGCATCTTGCCGCCCTTGGCCTGTGCATAGAGCCAGTTGAACAGAGCGGTGCGCGCCCCGCCGATATGCAGGAAGCCGGTGGGCGAGGGGGCGAAGCGGGTGACGATCTCAGGCATCTTGTCCGGTCGGGCGCGGGAATGAAGGTGCGGCGCGAAAGGCGCGAAGGCCCATGGCGCGCGGGCGGCGCCCATGTAGCATAGGCGCGCGGGTTGGGGAACGCGCGGTGCAGCGCAGCGGGCAAAGCCGGTCGGCCGGGGGGCGGGCGGTGGCGGGGACCGTCTCCGGTTCCGCCGGCGCTGCCGCGCGTCCGAGGCCCCGCGGTCTCGCGGACCGGCTCGCCGCAGCCGCGGCGCGCCTCGCGCGCGATGCCGAGGCGGAAGCGGCCTCGGGCCGGCTCGGCCTCTGGCTGCCGGTCGTCTTCGCCGCCGGCATCCTCGCTTATTTCGGGGCCGCGCAGGAGCCCGTGCTGGTCGCCACGCTGGCGCTCGCAGCCCTGCTCTGGGGCGGTGCTGCGCTGGCGCGGGGGCATCGTATCGCGTTCGCGCTCCTGGCGGCTGCCGCCGCCTTCGCATCCGGCTTCGCCGTCGCGACCGTTCAGACCGCGCGCATTGCCCATCCGGTCATCGTGCCGCCGTCCGCCGCCGTGCGGCTGACCGGCTATGTCGAGCGGGTGGAACGCCGGCCGAACGCGGACCGCATCCTGTTGCGGGTGACGGCGGCCGAGGGGAGGGGCCTCGATCCGGTGCCCGATCTGGTGCGGCTGTCGCTGCGGCCGGGGACTGCGCCGCCGACCGGCACGCCGGTCGCGCAGCGCGCGCGGCTGCTGCCGCCGCTCGGTCCCGCGGCCCCGGGGGCGCACGATTTTGCGCGCGCGCCCTGGTTCGAAGGAATCGGTGCGATCGGCTACGGCCTCGGCAAGCCGGAGCCGGCGGCGATCGCGACCCCGCCGCCGCTGCGGGTGCGGTTCGCCGCCGGGATCGCACAGGTGCGCGCGGCGCTCGCGGCGCGCATCCGGGCGGCGGTCGGCGGGCCGCCGGGGGAAATCGCGGTGGCGCTGGTCACCGGGGACCGGGCGGGCATCCCGTCAGCGATCGAGGAAAGCATGCGGCTGTCCGGGCTCACTCATGTCCTCTCGATCTCGGGTCTGCACATGGCGATGGTCGCGGGAACGCTGTTCGCCTTGGTGCGGGGCCTGCTCGCCCTCGCGCCGCCGCTCGCCCTCGGCTTCCCGATCAAGTCCGCGGCAGCCGCCGCGGCGCTGGCGGGGGGCGCCTTTTATTTGCTGCTGTCGGGAAACGACGTCCCGGCGCAGCGCTCGTTTCTGATGACCGCCGTGGTGCTGCTCGGCGTCCTGGTCGGCCGTCCGGCGCTCAATCTGCGCACCGTCGCGGTCGCCGCGATCCTGGTCCTCGCGCTCGCACCGGTCTCGGTACTCGAGCCGGGGACGCAGATGTCGTTCGCCGCCACCCTCGCTCTGGTCGCCGCCTATGAGCGGGTCCAGCCCTTGCGCGGCCGGGCGCCGCCGGATCGGTTCGCGGGGCGCATTCTGTTCAAATGCGCGGTCTTCTTCGCCGGGCTGGCGCTGACCTCGCTGGTCGCCGGGCTCGCCACCGCGCCGTTCGGGGCTTTGCACTTCCAGCGGCTCGCGCCCTATGGCCTGCTCGCCAACCTCGCCGCGATGCCGGTCGTCTCGCTGATCGTCATGCCGTTCGGCCTCCTCGGCGTGCTGCTTCTGCCGTTCGGATGGGATGCGCCCGCCTTCGCCGCTATGGGCGCCGGGATCGAGGCGATGGTCGCCATTTCCGATCGGGTCGCGGGCCTGCCGGGATCGAACTTCCGCACCGATATCGTCAATCCGGCCTGCGCCGGTGCCGCGGCGCTCGCTTTGTGCGCCCTCTGCCTGTTGCGGGGATGGCTGGTCGCGCTCGCTCTGGTGCCGGCCGTCGCCGCGCTGGCCTTCGCCGGGGCGCCGCCGCGTGCCGATATTCTCATCGCCTCCGATGCGCGCACCGTCGCGGTGCGCGGCAGCGATGGATTCTTGGCCGTTGCGGGCGCGGGGGCGAACCGGATCGCCGTGGCGCAATGGCTCGCCCGGGAGGGGGATGCGCGGGCGGCCGATGCGCCCGATCTCGCCGTCGGCTTCGTCTGCGACCGGCTGGGTTGCGCCGCGCCCCTGCCGGGCGGCGGGCGGCTCGCTTTGTCGCGCCGCGTGGAGGGTCTCGAAGCCGATTGCCTGGAAGCCGACATCGTAGTGACACCGCGCCCGGCGCCGCTGCGCTGCCCGGCCCGCGTCTTTTCGCCCGACGCGCTCGCCCGGAGCGGCGCCGTCGCTCTGTTCCGGTCGGACGGCGGCTGGCGTGTCGTGCCCGCCCGGCCCGAGGGCGTGGCCCGCCCCTGGATGGCGCCGCGCCCCGACCGGCCGGCGGAACCGGCCGGCCGCGCCTCGGATCCAGCGCGCGATGCGGCGCAATAGGGCCTGGTCCGTCGGCGTGTCGGGCGCCGGATCCCGGCCGATCAGCCGTTCTTGCGTTCGACGGCGGTCTTCAGATAGGGCGGACGCGGGATCGCGGCATGGGCGGCACGCAGGGCCGCCGACCAGCGCTCGCGCAGATCGTGGAAATAGGGCTCGCCCGGCTCGATTCGATAGCGCAGCTCCGCCTCCAGCGCGTCCGGGCAGAGGACGAGGACGTCGATCGGCAGTCCGACCCCGAGGTTCGAGCGCATGGTCGAATCCATCGAGATCAGGCTCGATTTCAGCGCGTCCGAGATGTCCATGTCATAAGAGACGGCGCGATCCAGGACCGGCTTGCCATATTTGTGCTCGCCGATCTGGAGGAAGGGCGTGTCGGTGGTGCATTCGATGAAATTGCCGGCCGAATACACCATGAACAGGCGCAGCGGGCCGCCGGCAATCTGGCCGCCCAGCAGAAACGAGACGTCGAAATTCACATTGCTCTGTTCGAGCGCGCCGCCGTCGAAACTGTGGACCTGGCGGATCGCGCGGCCGACCAGCTGCGCGGCCTGGAACATGGTGCGCGAGTCGCGCAGCATCTGGCGCTCCCCCGCCTCGTGGTCCTCGACCCCCTCATGCAGGAGGCTGATCACGGATTGCGAGACCGAAAGATTTCCGGCCGAGGCGATGCCGATCACGTAATGACCGGGCTCCTCGAAGATGTGCAGCTTTCGGAACGTCGAGATGTTGTCGAGACCCGCATTGGTGCGCGTGTCCGCGATCATTACGAGGCCCGTCCGGACCAACACGCCGCAGCAGTATGTCATTGCCCTTCCTCGCCCACCGCGACTTATAGCGGGGCACGCGGTCCGGCCGCAACGTGGCTGTGCGTCCGGCGGCCACCTCTTTTGCCTGGCGCCCTCAGTCCTGCTCCTCGGGCGCGGCGCCGCGACGGAACGGCCCGAGCTCGGAGAGATCGGCCCCCGCCTGGCTCACATAGTCCCGCTCGCGCTTGAGATAGTGCGCGACGGCGCGGCGCAGATCGGCATCGGCGATCCAGTGCGCCGAATAGGTGAAGGTGGGCAGATAGCCGCGCGCGAGCTTGTGCTCGCCCTGCGCGCCGGCTTCCACCACCTTGAGCTTGCGGGCGATCGCGAAGTCCATGGCCTGGTGGTAGCAGACCTCGAAATGCAAAAAGGGGTGATGCTCCACCGCGCCCCAATAGCGGCCGTAGAGCGTTTCCTCGCCGATCAGATTGAGCGCGCCGGCGATGTAGCGGCCGCCGCGGCGCGCCATCACCAGCAGAACGCGGTCGGCCATCCGCTCGCCGAGCAGCGAAAAGAAGTGCCGGTTGAGATAGGGCCGGCCCCATTTGCGGGAGCCGGTATCCATATAGAAGGCGAAGAAGGCGTCCCAGGCGGCCTCGGTGATGGCGGGACCGGTCAGGTGTTCGATGGTGATGCCGGGGCTCAACGCCTCCCGGCGTTCGCGCCGGAGCGCCTTGCGCTTGCGGGAGGCGAGCGCCTCGAGGAAGTCCTCGTAGGTCGCGTATCCCTCGTTCCGCCAATGGAATTGCTGGTCGATGCGCTGCAGGAAGCCGAGCGCGCCGAGCCGGGCCCATTCCGGTTCGGTGGCGAAGGTGACATGCACCGAGGAGGCCTGATGACGCCGCGCCAGTTCGACGAGGCCGGCCGCCAGCATGTCCTGCCGCCGCGCTTCGTCCGGACCCGGACGCGCCATCAGGCGCTGTCCCGTCACCGGGGTGAAGGGCACGCTGACCTGGAGCTTGGGATAATAGCGTCCGCCGGCCCGTTCATACGCATCGGCCCAGCCTTGGTCGAAGACATATTCGCCGCGCGAATGGCTCTTGAGATAGGCCGGCACCACGCCCGCCGGCCCGCCGGCCGGCGCGTCGAGCACCAGATGCTGCGGCTGCCAGCCGGCCCGGGCGCCGACGCAGCCGGCATCTTCGAGGGTTTTGAGAAAGGCATGGGAGACGAACGGCTCCGGCGCGGCGGCCGTTCCGGCGGCACACGAATCCCAATCGCCGGCGGCGATGTCGGAGAGGCCGGCCAGGATACGAAGGTGCGCCTCGGTCATCGCGGCTATAATCGGCCCCGAGGCGTCGGCCCGGAAGGGCGGTGCAAGGTCGCACTCATTCGCGCGGCGCCGGCTTCAGGATCAGAATGTTGAGGTCGCGCTCGGGATAGAAGTCCGTGGCGTGCATCTGAAACGTGGTCGGCCCGATCTTCTTCACGCCGGACCCGCAGAAGCTAATGAGGTTCGCCGGCGCGCCCTTGTCGATGGTGAGGGTGAAGTCGGCGATCGGCCCGAACCAGTTCGACCCGGTCTTCAGCACATAATCGATGCGCGCCTCCGAGAAAGCGGGGCTCTCGCTGCCCTTGATCCGCGGTGCGCGGGCGACGGTGGCCTTGAAGGCGCTGTCGATGCAGAAGGTCTCGTCCATCCGCTTGAGCTCGCGCACCAGAAAGGGCTCTTTCGTCGGCATGCCGAGAAGCGTGCCGACGGAGACCCCGACGCTCGGGCGATACCGGTGCTCGACCACGAGATCGCGCCCCTTGGGAAAGGTCTGGGTCCAGAAATAGACCGTCTTCAAGGTCCAGTTGAGCGGCGCGAGGTGCCGCTCCATCCCCTTGCCGGCATCGTAATCGTCGCGCCGGACGAGACCGAGCTCGAAGAGTTGCTGCTGCTTGTCTGCGGGCAGCTTATCGAGCGCGTCGAGGGTGGCGCGCTGAATCGGGGCGAGCGGAATGTTCAACGCCTTCAGCAGCCCGGTCCGCTCGATGCCGAGCGCGAACACCCGTTGCTCGATCTGGGTCTCGACCGGCGCGCCGTCCACCTGGGTCTGGAAGTCGAGAAAATTCGCCGCGTCGGGATTGGGGATGGCGATTTCCTGCTCGCTATAGACGAGGTCGGGCATCGGAAAGGCGACGATGGTCCGGACATCCTCGGCGGAGGTGTTGCGGAACACGTAGCGCACCCGGATTTCCTTCTCGGAGACGAACAGATCCTCCGAGAGCATCGAGACCACATCGTTCTGCACGAACAGAAGCCCGCCCGTGCCGAGCGCGGCCGAGGTGTCGTTGGCGCGCGCGCCGGAGCCGAGGCTCAACGCGGCGGCAACGACCAGAGGCGCCCAGCCCAGCGTCCTGAGGAACCCCATTTTCTTCTCCACGCGCGATGCCCAAGGCGCCGACGATCGCCGCTCAGGGCTGAAACCCTTCAAAAATCATCTGATCCGCATAGGCCGAGGCCATCTCGCGCTCGGCGACGGTGCGCACGGTCCAGGCGAAAACCGGCATTCCGAGCGCGCGCAGCACGCGTGGGGGCAGCGCCGCGATATCGGCGACCCGGTAGGCGAGAAACTGGAAACGCGTGCGCGGCCAGTGCAGCAGATGCCGCAGGTCGCGGCGCGTGCCGGGCGCGAGATTGCGCCATTCGTTTTCGCCGAAATGGCGCGCCGAGACGATCCCCCGGACCCTGGCGGGGTCGAGCCGCCGCACCTCGGCGATCATTTCGGGATCGAACGACATCACGCCGATCGGACCGCGATAGGTGCCGAGAACCGCGACGACCCGCGCCGCGAGCCGGACATCACCCGAAAAGCGGCTCTTCAGTTCGATCAGAAGCGGCACCCGACCCTCGACGAGCGCCAGGGCCTCGCCGAGCGTCAGAATCGTGTCGGGCGTGTTGCGGAACGGGATGCGCTTCAACTGGGCCGCGGAAAAAGCCCGCGTCTCCCCGCTGCCGAGCGTCAGCCGGTCGAGGGTGTCGTCGTGAAACACCATCGCCTCGCCGTCGGCGCTCGGCTGCACGTCGATCTCGATGCCGTAGCCCCGTTGGGCGGCCGCCAGAATCGCCGTGCCGGTGTTTTCGACGATACCGCGGCCGGCATCGTGCAGGCCGCGATGCGCCACCGGCTGTCGGGTGAGATACCCAAGATCGCGCATCGCACCGGCCCGGATCAGGCGATTTCGACGACGGCCTCGACTTCGACGGCGGCGTTGAAGGGCAAGGCGGCGATGCCCACCGCCGAGCGGGCGTGGCGCCCCTTGTCGCCGAACACCTCGACGAACAGGTCGGAACAGCCGTTCACGACCGCCGGCTGGTCGGTGAAATCGGGCGCCGAATTGACGAAGCCGACGAGCTTCACGATCCGCACGACCGAGTCCAGGCTGCCGGTCGCGGCCTTGACCTGGGCGAGAATGTTGATGGCGCAGAGCCGCGCCGCCGCGCGGCCGGCATCGATGTCGAGCCCGGCGCCGAGCTTTCCGGTGCTCATGGCCCCCGCGCCGTCGACCGAGACCTGACCGGACACGTAGAGGAGATTGCCGGTCTTCACCACCGGGACATAGTTCGCGACCGGCGGCTTGGGAGAGGGCAGGGTGATCCCGAGTTCGGCGAGCTTCTGGTCGATCGACATGCGCATCTCCTGCAACGTGGTACGCTGGGCCGGACGGTATGGCGTGCGATCTTCGGCGCCTTGAAACCGCGCGAAGGGTCGCGCATTTCTCTAAAGCACGCGCCGACCAGATTGCAACGCAATCCGATCGGATAACGCGTCGCGTGTCAGAGGGGCGAGGCGAGTCGCGGGACGGTGGGATCAAACGCTCCCGGTTCGCGTTCCGGAGCGGCATGCGGTCCGGAGGTCCGCCGGGCAAGTGTGGTATCGCGTGACATTGGAAGGAGACCGGCCATGACGGCAATCCCGCGCCGCGCGGCGCCCGCCGCAGCTTTGCTCACCGCCCTCTTCGTGTCGGGCGGCACCGGGCTTGCCGCAGCCGAGACCTTGATGCCGCATCGCGCCGGCTATGTCCTCAGCCTCGATCCCTCCAAACCGTCGCAAAAGCTCGACGGCGCGGACGGCCGCATCGATTACGAGATCCGGGGCAATTCCTGCGAGGGCTATACCGTCGCGCTGCGCCAGTCGAACAGGCTCGACACCGGCGAGGGGCCGTCCGCCGAGAGCGACATGCTTTCGACCAGTTGGGAGGATGGCAAGGGCGAGGCGTACCGCTTCAAGACCGTCACCCGCGCCAATGGCCAGGTGAAGAGCGACGTCGACGCCATCGCCACCCGCAGCGACGGTGGCGTCACGGTCCAGATCACCAAGCCCCGCCGGGAATCGGTCGAGCTGAAGGGGCCGATCCTGATGCCGACCGAGCATGTGCGAAAAGTGCTCGCCGCCGCGGCCGCCGGGGAGAGCATTCTCCAGGCCCGGGTGTTCGACGGCTCGGAAACCGGGGAGAAGGTCTATGACACGCTCGCCGTGATCGGCCGGCCGGGCAAAGCGGCGGCGGACCTGCCGGAGGCGGCGCGGACCGCCTTGGCGGACGAGACCGTCTACCCCGTGACCGTCAGTTATTTCGACGGTGCGGGCGACCAGCAGACGCCAGTCTATGCGATGAGCCTTTCGCTCTATGCCAATGGCGTGATCGGCGGATTGAAGATCGACTACAACGATTTCGTCCTGCGCGGCGTGCTCGATCGCTTCGAGCCGCTGAAGCCGGACGCGACCTGCGCCAAGTGAGGGGGCTCCGGCCCTGAGGTTTGCAGGTGTCGCGACGTTCGGACGCGCCCCGTTGCCCGGTTCGCCGATCGCGTGCTCCCCCTTGCCGTGGGTGCGTTTTCCAAGCTCCGGCAAGGAGGTCGGATCCGGCAAACCGCCCCTTGCCGAGGTCGCTCTCATTCACGCCCGTAACGCAGCCTTTGCGGAGCTGGACCTCTCTGGCCGCGTGGAAAGACAGCGTGGTGCGGTCCAAGGCCCGACGGCCGTTCCGGGCAACCGCGCCGTGGCCTTCGGTGTCAGGATGCCGCCAAAACCGAACCGGGGGCGGAACGCAATCCGGCTTGAATCCGATTTAACGCGAGTTAGGATCGACTTTCCGAAACGCGGGGGACTTGTCATGGATTTTCAAGAGAAGCTTTCATTCGATCCAATCTTGCCTGGCGTGCGTCTCGCCAACTATGTCGAAGGCGACATTGAGCTGAAGGTTGTCAAATTCGATGCGGGAGCTGCCATTCCATTGCATCGAAACACCGCCAATGTACGCCACCTGGTGCTTCAAGGGGCGATTAAGTTTGGCGACGAAGTCTTCGAATCGCTTGGTGAATACCAATGCGGTGGGAAAGAATATAGCGGGATGACCCTGAGGGATACGATCGTGCTGGTCATCCAGCCGATTGGAACCACTTATCAGATTTCGGATTGAGATCGCCCGCCGCGCCGCCCGCCGCCCGCGCTGAAGGGCGCGCGGCGGCGGGCGAGAGCGTTTGCGACGCACGCATCCGACGGCGCGCCGGTTCGTCTCGATACGACCGGATGCCGGCGAATTGCGGGGAGTGCGACTGTGAAAGTGGTGCATCTGACGGTGAAGGGGCGGGTGCAGGGCGTCGGTTATCGGGCCTGGTGTGCCCGCGAAGCCGAAGCGCGGGGGCTCGCAGGATGGGTGCGCAACCGGCGGACCGGCGCGGTGGAGGCGGTGTTCGCGGGTTCGGCCC
Source organism: Aquabacter spiritensis (assembly GCF_004346185.1). Classification (GTDB taxonomy): domain Bacteria; phylum Pseudomonadota; class Alphaproteobacteria; order Rhizobiales; family Xanthobacteraceae; genus Aquabacter; species Aquabacter spiritensis. The sequence continues at coordinate 43,833 of NZ_SMAI01000020.1, forward strand.
GCGACGTCGATGCCATGGCGCAGATGTGCCGCCAGGGCCCCCCGGGATCGCGGGTGGATGACATTGTGTGTCACGAGGCGTCGGAGACGGCTCTCGCCGCTTGCCGCGGAACACAGGGCTTTGTCGTTCTCGAGACACTGTAGCTGCCGAGAGATGGTGTAGCAGCGGCGCTACGCTGTTCAGGTTCCGCACCGAATGAGAGGTTCGGCGGTGGCGATCCCGTCGGCGGAGGGATATAGATTGCACCCAGCCTGCGGAGTGCGATGTGCCTGCGACCGTTCCGGCGGAGCGCAGCCTCCTCCGCCCCCCCGTCTTCTCGAAAGAGCGGTATTCTGAGCCGCTGCCGCCCGCGCCCTGGTGGGCGACGCCCACCGGCGTCACGCTGATCGTTGCAATCTGGGCGCTCATCCACGGCGCGATCGCGGTCCTGCTCGAAGGCGCGATCAATGTCGATGATTCGATCGAGAGCTTCTTCGTCCAATCTTTCGAGTTCAGCTACATCCCGCGCAACCCGCCGGTCTATGACTGGCTGCTTTACGCCATCCAGCAATTGACGGGGCCGGGGCCGCTCAGCTTCGCCATCTTGCGCTACGGGCTTCTCTTCGCCTGCGCGATGCTGGTCTACCGGGTGGCGCAGCACGCCATTGCCGATCCGCGTCTTCAAGCGCTGGCGGTGTTCTCGCTCTCGGCGCTGTGGGTGATCGGCTATCACAGCCACCGCATCCTCACCCATTCCAACGTGATGATCGTCGCCATCGCGGGCTTCATGCTGACCTTGATGGCGCTCGCCCGCGGGCCGCGGTCGGTGTGGCTCTATGCCGGCCTCGGCGCCTGGATCGTGGTCGGCGTGGTCGGAAAGTTCGGCTTCATCGCCTATTTCGCGGCGCTGTTCATCGCCAGCATGCTGGAGCCGACGTTCCGGCGCGTCTTCGCCGACGTCCGCATCCTGGTGACGCTGATCGTCGCGGCGGTGCCCGTCGCTGGCTATGTCCTGGGGCTCCATCTTCTTGAGCAGGACGTGGTCGCGGCAACGGCCGACGTGGTCGGCCCGAGCGCGCAGGTCAAATGGGTCAAGGTGCTCGACACCTTCCTCGGCGCCTGGGTCGGTTATCTCCTGCCCTTCCTCGCGCTGGTCGCGCTGGTCTTTCTGCCGTGGAATCGTGGCGAAGGCGCGCGCGAGGGGACGCCGGAACAGGCCGCGGTGCGCCATGTGCTGCGCTCGATGATCCTGATCGGGACGCTCGGCACGCTCGCCGCGGTGCTCGCGCTCGGCTCGACCAGCCTCCGGGACCGCTATTTCCACGTCTTCTTCCTGTTCGCCCCGGTCTATGTGTTCATGGAGGCCGAGCGGCTCGGCGGCTGGCAGGACCGGGTGAGGATCTATCTCGCCGTGCTCGCCGTGATGGCCATCGGCGTCATGGGGGTGCGGACGGCGATCACGCTCTGGCCGGATCCTCGGCTTTGCGGCCGCTGCATCGCCGCAGAGCCGCTGGGGGCGCTGCGACCGATCGTGCTCGAGCGTCTCGGCGGCGCGCCGACCCTCGTTGCGCCGGATCGCATGTCGGCCGGTCGGCTGCGGGCGGCGATCCCTGAGGCGCGCGTCGTGGTCACCAACGACCCTGCCTATCGCCCGCCGGCGCGCGCCGCCAGCGGCTGCGGCCAGATCACCGGCGTCGCCAATGGGTCTGGCGCCTTCGCGCCCGCACGCATGGAGGGCACGGCGATCGATTTGTGGGCGAAATGGTGGGCGCCACTGATGAAGCCGCGGCGCGAGAGCTTCTGGCAGATCACGCCGCTCCCGGCCGACAGCGAGATGTGCCGTTAAGGCAGGGTGGGGGGCGATCGCCGCATCGGTCGCGCCGCCGAAGCGACGCTTTCGAACAGAGAATCACGGACAAAAAAAGGGCGCGGCTGACGCCGCGCCCTGGGATTTCGGATATCGCCGCCGGCTCGGGTCGGCTTTTGCCGACCCGAAGGGTTCGAAAGCCCGGCGGCGGAAGTTCGGTTCAGAAGTCCATGCCGCCCATGCCGCCGCCGGGCATGGCCGGCGCGGCGGGCGCCGCCTTCTTCGGCAGTTCCGCGACCAAAGCCTCGGTGGTGATGAGCAGGCTCGACACGGAGGCGGCATCCTGCAGCGCCGTGCGGACCACCTTGGCGGGGTCGATGATGCCGGACTTCACCAGATCGACATAGGCACCACTCTGGGCGTCGTAGCCGAAGGCATAGTCGCTCGTCTCGAGGATCTTGCCGACCACCACCGAGCCGTCGTCGCCGGCATTCTGGGCGATCTGGCGCGCCGGGGCCTGGATCGCTTTGCGGACGATGTCGACGCCGGTCTTCTGATCCGCATTGCCGACCGCGATGCCCTCGAGCACCTTCACAGCCCGCAGAAGGGCCACGCCGCCGCCCGGCAGCACGCCTTCCTCGACCGCTGCACGGGTGGCGTGCAGCGCGTCGTCGACGCGGTCCTTCTTCTCCTTCACCTCGACCTCGGTCGCGCCGCCGACGCGGATCACCGCGACGCCACCGGCGAGCTTGGCGAGGCGCTCCTGGAGCTTCTCGCGGTCATAGTCCGAGGTGGTCTCCTCGATCTGAGCCTTGATCTGGGCGATGCGGGCATCGATCTCGGACTTTTCGCCGACGCCGTCGACGATGGTCGTGTTCTCCTTCTCGATCACGACCTTCTTGGCGCGGCCGAGCATGGAGAGGTTGACGTTTTCGAGCTTGATGCCGAGATCTTCCGAGATCGCCTGGCCGCCGGTCAGGATCGCGATGTCCTGCAGCATGGCCTTGCGCCGATCGCCGAAGCCTGGCGCCTTCACCGCCGCGACCTTCAGGCCGCCGCGCAGCTTGTTGACCACCAGGGTCGCCAGCGCCTCGCCCTCGACGTCCTCGGCGACGATCACCAGCGGCTTGGCCGACTGGACCACGGCTTCGAGCACCGGGAGCAGTTCCTGGAGGCCCGAGAGCTTCTTCTCGTGGATGAGGATGTAGGGATCCTCGAACTCCACGCGCATCTTTTCGGCATTGGTGACGAAATAGGGCGAGAGATAGCCGCGATCGAACTGCATGCCCTCGACCACGTCGAGTTCGGTCTCGAACGACTTGGCTTCCTCGACCGTGATCACGCCCTCATTGCCGACCTTCTTCATCGCCTCGGCGAGGAACTTGCCGACTTCGGCGTCGCCATTGGCGGAAATCGTGCCGACCTGGGCGATCTCGTCGTTGGAGGTGACCTTCTTGGCGTTGGCAGCGAGATCCCTCACGACCGCCTCGACCGCGAGGTCGATGCCGCGCTTGAGGTCCATCGGATTCATGCCGGCGGCCACCGCCTTGGCGCCTTCCTTGACGATCGCCTGGGCGAGCACGGTCGCGGTGGTCGTGCCGTCGCCGGCGAGATCGTTGGTCTTGGAGGCGACTTCACGCACCAATTGGGCGCCGAGATTCTCGAATTTGTCCTCGAGTTCGATCTCTTTCGCAACGGTCACGCCATCCTTGGTGATGCGGGGCGCGCCGAACGACTTCTCGATCACGACGTTCCGGCCCTTGGGACCGAGCGTGACCTTGACCGCATTGGCGAGGATGTCGACGCCGCGCAGCAGCTTTTCGCGCGCATCGCTGGAAAATTTCACGTCCTTGGCAGCCATGTGCCTGCTCCTTCAGCTTGGGACGAACAGCGGGGGAAGGGGGCTCACGCCGCCTTCTTGGCGGCAGAGGCGACCTCGATAATGCCGAGGATGTCGCTCTCCTTCATGATCAGCAGATCCTGTCCGTCGACCTTGACTTCGGTTCCGGACCATTTGCCGAACAGGACGCGGTCGCCGGCCTTCACATCCAAGGCGACGAGTTCGCCCTTCTCGTTGCGGGCTCCCGGGCCGACCGCCACAACCTCGCCCTCCTGGGGCTTTTCCTTGGCGGTGTCGGGAATGATGATGCCGCCGGCCGTCTTCTGCTCGGCTTCGATGCGCTTCACGACGACGCGGTCGTGCAGGGGACGGAAACCCATCGGGAAACCTCCGGTCTTTTGAATTTGCCTGTGTCGGCGCGCTGAAACGCGCGTCCGGCGGGCATCTAGGGCGGGCGGGAAGCGGCTTCAAGGGGGTGGAGAAAAAATTTTGGCACTCGTCACGTCCGAGTGCCAACAACTTCGGCCCGCTTGTCAGCAGTCCGGGTCGTTCGCTGCTAACGCCTTGTTTTTAAACCACGAAACCAACTTTTGATCTGGATCGTTGGCGAATATGAGCCGACACTCGATCGGCACCCGGATGCACCGGGCCCGGCAGCGGCGGCATGGAGGTTTGGAACATGGTTTCGGACGACTTCGTGAAACAGGTTTCCGGCTATGGCCTTGCGACGGCGCAAATATTCTACCATCTCCCCGATCATCCCTCGTTCATCCAAACATTCGTCTGGCAGAATTACGATCTGTTCCCAAAATTTCCGGAATTGACCAAGTTCCTGGAGTTTTGGCGGCGCGAACTGGACGGGAAGCTGCATTCCGTAACCGTGGCCCATCAGCAGCTCATCAAGCCTGCCGAACTTCGAACCGTGAACGGCGCATTCTTTCTGCACTGAGTGACGCTGAGGAAGTGTGGAGAGGCGACGGTGGCGGGGCGCCGGAAATGCCCTGACACCGCCGCTTTCTCGGTGCTAAGAGAGGGCGTTCCCCTTGAGGCGCCCGTGGACCATCGTACACCGCGAACATCTGAGCTTCTCGCCGCCGTTCTGTCCGCACAGGAGGGCGACAAGGTCGCCATCGGCGATCTCATCAATGCGCTGCGCAACCGCGCCTTCGGCATCACCTTCCTGCTTTTCGGCATTCCCAATTGCATTCCGATGCCGCCGGGGATTCCGGTCGTGTGCGGCATCGTACTCGGCTTGATCGGCCTGCAGATGGCGCTGGGCCGCCAGGAATTGTGGCTGCCCGAACGAATCAAGCGCCAGACCTTCTCGCGCAGCATGCTCGAGGCGATCGTCACCCGGTCTCGCCCGACCATCGAATGGTTCGAGCGCTGGTCGCGTCCGCGGCTGCCGCAGTTCGCCGGGCCCACCGCCCGCAGAATCGTCGGCGCCGTCGTGGTCTTGCTCGGCTTCATCCTGTTGCTGCCGATTCCGTTCCTCGGAAACCTGCCGCCGGGTTTCGCCGTGTGCATCTTCGGCCTCGGTCTGGTGGAACGCGACGGCGGTGTCATCCTCGCCGGCTTCTTCGCCACCGTCCTCGGCCTCCTGGTGACCGCCGCGATGAGCTGGGCGATCTGGCAGGGCGCGGTCGCGATCTTCTGACGTCATCCGCCCGCAGCAAAAACCTGCTGTCCTGCAGCCGTGTTCGGCAGGGCAGGGGACGAGCATGTGCGATTGCCGGCAGAACCGGGGACATGTCCTGTCCCGCCGCAGCCTCGTTCTGGGCGGGGCAACACTGCTCACCTTGACCTGCGGGGGCAGGCCGCTGCGCGCTCTGCCGCTACCAGCCGAGGCCCGGTCTGCACCCAACGACATCGGAGGCGACGAAGCGCTCGCGCGGCTGATGGCCGGCAATGCCCGTTATCAGGCCGACCTGCCGGGCCCGACCTGCCTCAGCGCCTGCCGCGCGGCCATCGCCACGCGGCAATATCCGATCGCCGCGATGGTCTGCTGTTCGGACAGCCGGGTGGCGCCCGAGCTGGTGTTCGACCAGGATGGCGGCCAGATCTTCGTCGTCCGTGTCGCCGGGAATATCGTCGACACGGACGGCATTGCGAGCCTCGAATATGCGGTGAGGGAATTGAACGTCCCGCTGCTTCTCGTGGTGGGTCATGCACGATGCGGTGCGGTCACGGCGGCGGTGAACGTGGTACGCGACAAGATCGAGGTGCCGGGGCACCTGACCAGCCTTGTCAATCAGATCCGGCCGGCGGTCGACGCCGCCGCGCCGCTCGGCGGCGACCTGCTCGCCAATGCGATCATCCTCAATGCCCGCACGTCGGCACGAAAGATCGCCGACTCGGCCCCCATCCTCGCTCCGGCGATTGCCGGGGGTCGCGTGAAGCTCGCGACGGCCATCTATGATCTAGCAAGCGGCGCCGTCACGCTGGTTTAACTGGCACGGGACGGGTTTGCCTCGCGGCAAATCCGAACTAGGAAGGCGCTCTCGCCGTAAAGATCGCGGCCCAAGTGGGTTTCATGCGCGTCGACGCCTTCGATTTCGAGCTAAATCCCGAGCTGATCGCGCTCCGGCCCGCCGAACCGCGTGCTGCCGCGCGCCTTCTGCTGGTGCGGCCCGGCGAAAGCCCGGAGCTGGAAGATGCCCGTGTCGGGGCGCTGCCGCGTGTGCTGCGCCCCGGCGACGCGGTGGTCGTCAACGACACCAAAGTCATCCCCGCGCGGCTCGACGGCACGAGATCGCGGGTGAACGGCGCGCGAGTCAGCGTCGAGGCCACGCTGGTGAAGCGCGTGTCGGAGGCGGTCTGGACCGCTCTCGCACGGCCCGGAAAGCGCCTCGCAGTCGGCGATCGCATCGTCTTTGCGCGCGGCGCGGCGCAGCTCGTGGCGGACATTGTGCACAAAGGCGAGGCCGGCGAGATCGACCTCGCTTTCGCCTGCGCAGGCCCCGCGCTCGATGCCGCGCTCGACCAAGTCGGCCATATGCCGCTGCCGCCTTATATCGCGGCGCGCCGGCCGGAAGATGCGCAGGACCGCACCGACTATCAGCCGGTCTTCGCGCGGATTGACGGCTCCGTGGCGGCGCCGACGGCCAGCCTGCATTTCACCCCGGCCCTGATGGACGAGATCCGCGCCGCCGGTGCCTCGTTCCACACCGTGACCCTGCATGTCGGACCCGGCACCTTCCTGCCGGTGAAGGTGGAGGACACGTCCGGCCACCGAATGCACGCCGAATGGGGCGAGGTCTCGGCCGAGACCGCCGCTGCGCTTAATGCGGCACGGGCACGAGGCGGGCGGATCCTCGCGGTCGGCTCCACCGCCACCCGCCTCGTCGAAGCCGCGGCCGCGGGCGGGACAATCTCCCCCTTTCGCGGCGAGACGGACATCTTCATAACGCCGGGCTATGCATTCCGGGCCGTCGACCTCATGATGACAAACTTCCATTTGCCGCGTTCCACGCTCGTCATGCTCGTCGCCGCCTTTGTCGGGCACGATGTGCAGAAGCGCGCTTACGCCCATGCCATCGCCGCCGGCTATCGCTTCTACTCCTATGGCGATGCCTGCCTGCTGCATCGGGCGGGGGGCGCGGCGTGACCGGCTTTTCTTTCGCCGTCGCGGCGACCGACGGCGCCGCACGCACCGGGGAAATCTCGACGCCGCGTGGAACCATCCGAACGCCCGCTTTCATGCCGGTCGGTACGGCCGCGACCGTGAAGGGGGTCTATTGCGACCAGGTCCGCGCGACCGGGGCCGATATTCTGCTCGGCAACACCTATCACCTCATGCTCAGGCCGGGCGCCGAGCGGGTCGCCGCGCTCGGCGGGCTCCACCGCTTCATGCAATGGGACCGGCCGATCCTCACCGATTCCGGCGGCTTCCAGGTCATGTCGCTGTCGCAGCTCCGCAAACTCGACCCCGACGGGGTGACGTTCCGCTCCCATGTCGACGGCGCGATGCACCGCCTGACCCCGGAACGGGCGATGGAGATCCAGGGGCTGCTCGGCGCCGACATCCAGATGCAGCTCGACGAATGCGTCGGCCTGCCCTGCACCGACGAAGACACCGCACGGGCGATGCGGCTCTCGCTCGCCTGGGCCGAGCGGTCCAAGCGGGCCTTCGAGCAGCAGCCGAAAGGCCGGGCGGTGTTCGGCATCGTCCAGGGCGGGGCGGTCGAGGCGCTGCGGATCGAATCCGCGCGCGCTCTCGTCGCCATGGATTTCCCCGGCTATTCGATCGGCGGTCTCGCGGTCGGCGAGCCGCAGGACATCATGCTGCGCATGATCGAGACCGTCGCGCCGGAACTGCCGGTCCACAAGCCGCGCTATCTGATGGGCGTGGGCACGCCGGACGATCTCCTCGAGGCGGTCGGGCGCGGGATCGACATGTTCGACTGCGTGATGCCGACGCGCTCGGGGCGCCACGCGCTCGCCTTCACCCGCTTCGGCAAGATCAACCTCAAGAATGCCCGCCACCAGGACGATCCCCGCCCGCTGGACGAGACCAGCGATTGTCCGGCGCTGCGGGATTATTCGCGCGCCTATCTCCACCATCTCATCCGCTGCGACGAGATGCTCGGCCCCATGCTGCTGTCCTGGGCCAATCTGCATTATTACCAGGACCTGATGCGCGGCGCCCGCGCCGCCATCGCCGAGGGCCGCTACGAAGACTTCAAGGCGGCCGCGAAGGCGGGTTGGGCCCGCGGCGACCTTCCGCCGCTCGGCTGACCGGGCCCGGTGCCGTTTCCCTTCCCGTGGAACCCGCATAAGACTGGCGATCCGGAGAGCGATGGGGGCGGACGTGGTGGAGACGAGGCTGATCGACGGGAAAGCCATCGCGGCCGAGTTGCGTGCCGGCATCGGCCGCGATGTGGCGGGGCTCGCGGCGCAGGGCCTCAAGCCGGGCCTGGCGGTCGTGCTGGTCGGCGAGGATCCTGCGAGCCAGGTCTATGTGCGCAACAAAGCGGCGCAGACGCTGGAGGCCGGAATGGCCTCGTTCGAGCACAAGCTCCCCGCGACGACTGCGGAGGCCGAGCTTCTCGCGCTGGTCGCGGCGCTGAATGCCGATCCCGCGGTCCATGGCATCCTGGTGCAGCTTCCGCTGCCCGGCGCGATCGATGCGACGAAGGTGCTGGCCGCCATCGACCCGGCCAAGGACGTCGACGGCTTCCACGTGATGAATGCCGGGCGGCTGGCGGTCGGCCTCGAAGCGCTGGTGCCGTGCACGCCGCTTGGGTGCATCCTTCTCCTGAAGCGCGTGCTGGGCTCGCTGGCCGGGATGAAGGCCGTGGTCGTGGGGCGGTCCAACATTGTCGGCAAGCCGGCGGCGCAATTGCTGCTGCGCGAGGATTGCACCGTCACCATCGCCCATTCGCGCACCCGCGACCTGGCGGGTGAATGCCGCATGGCGGACATTCTGATCGCCGCCGTCGGCCGCCCCGAAATGGTCCGGGGCGACTGGATCAAGCCGGGCGCGACCGTGATCGATGTCGGCATCAACCGCGTCGCGAAGCCGGACGGCAAGACCCGGCTAGTCGGCGACGTCGCCTTCGCCGAGGCGCAGGGCATTGCCGGCCACATCACCCCGGTCCCCGGCGGCGTCGGCCCCATGACGATTGCGTGCCTGCTCCAGAACACGCTCACCGCCGCGCGCCGGCAGGCCAGATTGTGAGGGCTTGCGCCCCCCGGAGGGCATGGTAGCTGTAGCGGGATGGACGCCGGACCCGGTCCACCGGCGCCTGGCAACGACAAGCGGGCAAATGCCGCGGCGTCTCGATCGGCTCACCCTTCCGCAGGAGCGGCGCCCATGCCCGTCGACCGCAAGGCCGTTTTTGCCGACGCCGCGATCATGGCGCGGCTCGACGCCGAGCTGCCGCATTGGCGTTACGAGGACGGCTGGATCCGCCGCACCTACCGCACCAACAGCTGGAAGGGCACGCTGATGGTGATCAATGCGGTCGGCCATCTCGCCGAGGCCGCCTGGCACCATCCCGACCTCACGGCCTCCTACGCCTTCGTCGAGGTGCGTCTGCGCTCGCATGACGTGAAGGGCATCACGGTGCGGGACTTCGCCCTCGCGCGAAAGATCGAGGAGGTCGTCCAATGGCAGCCGGGGAGAGAGCCGGAGGCGGACCTTTCGGGCACGCCGCAAGGCGACCTGCGTTTCGCTTATGTGAAATATGACTGAACCCGCCGCCATCGACGACACGACCGAGGGCGCGGCCGGCGCGGCGACGCGGCGCCTGACGGATCTCGCCTGCGGCTTCTGCGGGCTGGGCTGCGACGATCTGGAGGTCGCGGTCACCGGCCGGGCCGTGCGCCCGCGCACCGCCTGTCCCGAGGCCGCGGTCCTGCTGCGCCGGGGTCCGGGGCCGCCGCCCGGCCCGCGTGTCGAGGGGCGGGAGGTGCCGCTCGCGCAGGCGGTTTCCGCCGCCGCCCGCCACCTCGCGGCGAGCCGCGCGGCGGTGTTTTCCGGACTGGGGACCGATGTGGATGGGCTGCGGGGGCTCGCCGATCTCGCCGTCCGCTTCGGCGCGAGCCTCGACCATGCGGGCTCGGAGGGGCTGTTCCGCAATCTCGACACGCTGCAGCGCACGGGCTGGATCGCCGCCACGCTCGCCGAGCTGCGCACCCGCTGCGATGTCCTCGTCGTGATCGGCGCCGATCCCAGGCGGGCGTATGGGCGCTTCTTCGAGCGCGCCGTGCCGCCGGAGGCGCTGTTCACCGACGACCGGACCATGGTGTTTCTCGGCTCGGGCCCGGAGGCGGCGACGCGCGACCAGCTCGCCGGGCACCGCCTCATCGAGGTGCCCGTGGTGCCCGGCTTTCTCGGCGAGGCGCTGGCGGGGCTGGAGGCGTTTCTGCGCGGACGCGGCGCGGCCGAATTCGCCGGCGCCCTCGACGGCGCGCTCGGGGCGGATCTCGCGGAACTGGCGGAGCTTCTGCGTGCCGCCCGCTATGCCGTCTTCGTCTGGGACGCCGCCGATCTCCCCGCCCCTCAGGCCGAGGAGGTCGTGCACCGGGCGGCGGCCATCGTCGCTCAGCTCAATCGTGCAGGGCGGGCCGCCGTCTTTCCGCTGGGCGGGCGTGACAATGTGGTGGGCGCCAATCAGGTCATGCTCTGGCGCTTCGGCCATCCGCTGCGCACGCTCGTCGACGGACGCGCGTCGCGCCATGCGCCCGATTTATATGCCACCGCCGTCGCCCTCAGGGACGCCGACCTGCTGCTCCACGCCGACAGCTTCCGGCCGCGACCGCCGCCGGCCTTTTCCGCAGGGCCGGTGATCGCACTCGCCCATCCCGCGACCGAATTCGCCCGCGAGCCGGAGGTGTTCATCCCCGTCGGCACGCCCGGCGTCGACCATGCCGGCACGGTGTTCCGCATGGACGGGATCGTCTGCCTGCCGCTGGAAAAGCTGCGCGACGCGGGCCTGCCGCGTCTCGCCGACGTCGCGGCGGCGATCCGTGCAGAGGACGGGGCATGAGGGTCCGGGTCACCAATGGCCGAGTCTTCGATCCAGCTTCGGGCTGGGTCGACGCCGCGCGCGACGTCCTGATCGCGGACGGCCGCATCGTCGCGGACGATCTCCCGCAGCCCGGCGAGACCGTCTATGACGCGGCGGGCGGGGTGGTCATGGCCGGCGGCATCGATCTGCACAGCCACATTGCGGGCGGCAAGGTCAATCTCGGCCGGCTGCTGATGAGCGAGGACCGGCGCGCCCATCCCGAGCCGTTCGGCGATTTCTGCGGCTGCGGCGGCGGGCGCGCGCTGCCGACCGCCCATGCCACCGGCTGCCTCTATTCGCAGATGGGCTATACCGCCGTGTTCGAGCCGGCCATGCTCGGCGCCAATGCCCGGCACGCCCATCTCGAAATGGCCGACATTCCGAACATCGACACCGGCGGCTATCTGGTGCTCGGCAATGACGACGCCTTCCTCCAGCTCCTGGCCCAGGGGGAGGGGCAGGACGCGCTCAATGATTATGTCGCCTGGATGATCAAGGCGACCCAGAGCTGCGCCGTGAAGCTGGTCAATCCCGGCGGCATCTCGGCGTTCAAGTTCAACGGGCGAAGCCTCGATCTGGATGAAGAGGGGCCCTATTACGGCCTGACGCCGCGCCGCATCCTCGGCGCGCTCCAGCAGGCCGTGACCGAGCTGGGCCTGCCCCATCCGATCCACCTGCACGGCTGCAATCTCGGCGTGCCGGGCAATATCGACACCACGCTCGCGACCATCGCGGCGGCGGAGGGCTTCGCGCTCCATCTCGCCCATGTCCAGTTCCACGCCTACGGGCAAGAGGGCGACCGGCGCTTCTCCTCGGGCGCGGCCGCGCTCGCCGCCGCGGTGAACGCGCACCCCCATGTCTCCGTCGATGTCGGGCAGGTGATGTTCGGGCAGACCGTCACCGCCTCTGCCGATCTGATGGCGCAATACCGAAATCACCGCCATGCCAGCCCCGGCAAATGGGCCGGCATGGACATCGAATGCGACGCCGCTTGCGGCGTCGTGCCGTTCCGCTATCGCGACACGTCCTTCGTCCATGGTCTGCAATGGGCGATCGGTCTCGAACTGTTCCTGCTGATCGACGATCCCTGGCGGGTCTTCCTCACCACCGACCATCCCAACGGCGCGCCCTTCACGACCTATCCGCATCTGATCCGGCTGCTGATGGACAAGCCGTTCCGCGACGCGCACCTCGCGCGGCTCGGCCCGGCCGTGCGCGCCCATACCGGGCTCGGGGAGATCCGGCGGGAATACACCCTCGAAGAGATCGCGATCGTGACGCGCGCCGCGCCCGCGCGGGCGCTCGGTCTCGCGGATCGCGGCCATCTCGCGCCGGGCGGGGTCGGCGACCTCGTTGTCTATGCCGAGGACAGCGATCGCGAGGCGATGTTCGCCGCGCCCCGCCTCGTCCTGAAGAACGGGCGGGAGGTGGTGCGCGACGGCGCGATCGTCGCGCTCCAGGCGGGATCGACCTTTGCCGCCGCCCCGCCGTGCGACCCGCAGATGGACGCCCGCATGGCGCGCTGGTTCGACGAGGCCATCGGCCTGAAGGCGAAGCATTTCCGCATCGCCGACCACGAGATCCGCGGCGGCCGCGGCCCGATCCGGCTGGAGTGCCGGCCGTGAACCTCAACGGCGTCGAAATCCGCGACAGCTTCGCCGAGGCGTTTCCCATGGCGGCGACCCGGCTGGTCATCACCGCCGACACGCCGTCTTGGGCCGAGACCGCCGCCCGAAGCATGACCGGGTTCGCCACCTCGGTCGTCGGCTGCGGCTGCGAGGCCGCGATCGAGCGGACGATCCCCGGCGAAGAGACGCCGGACGGGCGGCCGGGCATCGCCGTCCTGGTCTTCGCCATGTCGCTGAAGGCGCTGCGCAAGGTGGTGCCGGCGCGGGTCGGGCAATGCGTGCTGACCGCGCCGAGCACGGCCTGTTATTCCGGCCTCGACGGCGGGCCAAACGTGCCGATCGGCAAGGCGCTGCGCTTCTTCGGCGACGGCCACCAGATCGCGAAATCGCTCGGCGGCGGCAGGATCTGGCGGATCCCGGTCATGGACGGCGAATTCGTCTGCGACCACGCCGCGGGGTCGATCGAAACGGCGGTGGGCGGCGGCAATTTCCTCATCCTGGCCCGTTCCCGTACGGCAGCGCTTCTGGCCGCCGAGGGCGCGGTGGCGGCGATGGCGGGGGTCGCCAACACGATCCTGCCGTTCCCCGGCGGGGTGGTGCGCTCCGGTTCCAAGATCGGCGCCAAATATCCCGGCCTCGTGGCTTCGACGAACGATGCCTATTGCCCAACTTTGCGGGCTCATGGTCGGACGGCGCTGCCGCCGGACGCGGGCAGCGTGCTGGAGATCGTCATCGACGGGCTTTCGGCCGCGGACGTCGCCGCCAGTATGCGGGTCGGCATCCATGCGGTCTGCGCGATCGGCGAGGCGGGCGGGATCCTTGCCGTGGATGCCGGCAATTATGGCGGCCGGCTCGGGCCGTTCCATTTCAAGCTGCGGGAGCTGATGGCGTGACCGGCTGGCGCCTCGAATTGCGCGCGCCTCTGGCGGCGCGGGCGGACCTCTCGGGGATCGTCCCGGCGCGCCTCGCCGGGCTTGGGCCGGCGGAGATCGGACGCCTCGATGTGCCGCTCGGGACCCGGCGGGTGGCGCTCGGCGAACTGTTCTCCGTCCGCTCGATCGCGTCTCCCGTGATCGAACTGACCGGCGATCCGCGGCTGGACGGAGTGGGGGCCGGTCTCGACGAGGGGACGATCCTGGTCGAAGGGACCGTCGGGGCGCATGCGGGATCCGGCATGACGGGCGGCCGCCTCGCGATCGCGGGAGATGCGGGGGAGGGCCTTGCGCGCGGCATGCGCGCTGGACGCGTCACCCTCTCGGGCGATGCCGGACCCCGTGTCGGCGGGGCTTTGCCCGGAGCGAAGGCGGGAATGCGGGGCGGGGTGGTTGCGATTGCGGGCGATGCCGGACCCCGGGCCGGCGAGCGGCTGCGCGGCGGACTGATCCTGGTCGGTGGCGCGGCGGGCGCGGATGCCGCCGCCGGCATGATCGCGGGAACCCTGGCGGTGCGCGGTGGCCTCGCCGGCGAGGCCGGCGTCGGCATGCGCCGGGGCAGCCTGATCCTCGCCCAGGAGCCGCGCGTGCTCGCCACCGGTTTCGGCGATACCGGCGAGCACGATCTGATTGCGCTCCTGGTTCTCGCGCGGCGGGTGCCGGAACTGACGGAGCTCTTCGGCGGCCCGCTCACCGGCCGCGCGCGCCGCCATGTCGGCGACCGTCTGGTCGGTGGAGAGGGCGAGATCCTCGTCTTGTGCTGACGGCACGCCGGGCCTGTGGCGTTTCGTTCATCCTCACGCATTATCCTCGGCACTCCGGATCCGCCGCCGCGCCGCTAAGCGAATTCACTTTCAAGCGCGGCGTTCGCGATCTAGAAAGCCTGTTCGCCGCGCGGGAGGAGAAAGCGCGGCCTCCTGGAGCTCGAGTGAGATGACCGATTTTCACCGTATTCGCCGGCTGCCGCCTTATGTGTTCGAGCAGGTGAACCGCGTGAAGGCCGCCGCCCGAAACGGCGGCGTCGACATCGTCGATCTCGGCATGGGCAATCCGGACCTCGACGCGCCGGCCCACGTCATCGAGAAACTGAAGGAAACGATCGGAAAACCCCGCACCGACCGCTATTCGGCCTCGAAGGGGATTCCCGGCCTGCGACGGGCGCAGGCGGCCTATTATGCCCGCCGCTTCGGCGTGAAGGTCGATCCGGACCGCCATGTGGTGGCGACGCTCGGGTCGAAGGAAGGCTTCGCCAACATGGCGCAGGCCATCACCGCGCCGGGCGACGTGATCCTCACCCCCAATCCGAGCTATCCCATCCACGCCTTCGGCTTCCTGATGGCGGGCGGCGTGATCCGCTCGGTGCCAGTCGAGCCGGATGCCGGCTTCTTCCATGCCATGGAGCGGGCGGTCCAGCATTCGATCCCGAAGCCGATCGCCGTGGTCCTCTGCTATCCCTCGAATCCGACCGCCACGGTCGCGCATCTGGATTTCTACCGGGACGTCGTCGCCTTCGCGAAGAAGAACGACCTGATCATCCTGTCCGACCTCGCTTATGCCGAGCTTTATTTCGACGACGATCCGCCGCCGTCCGTGCTCCAGGTGCCCGGCGCCATGGACGTGACGGTGGAATTCACGTCGATGTCCAAGACCTATTCCATGGCCGGCTGGCGGATGGGGTTCGCGGTCGGCAATGAGCGGCTGATCGCGGCGCTGTCGCGCGTCAAATCCTATCTCGATTACGGTGCCTTCACGCCGATCCAGGTCGCGGCCGCGGCGGCTCTGAACGGGCCGCAGGCGTGCGTCGCCGAGATGCGCGAGACCTATAAGCGTCGGCGGGACACGCTGGTGGACAGTTTCGGCCGGGCCGGCTGGACGATCCCCGTGCCGTCCGCCTCGATGTTCGCCTGGGCGCCGATCCCCGAGCCGTTCCGCGAGATGGGCAGCGTCGAATTCGCCAAGCTGCTGATCGAGAAGGCCGAGGTCGCGGTGGCGCCGGGCGTCGGCTTCGGCGAGCACGGCGACGGCCATGTCCGCATCGCCGTGGTCGAGAACGAGCAGCGCATCCGGCAGGCCGCGCGCAACATCCGCCGGTTCTTCGAGACCGCCGGCGCGACGCTGCACAATGTGGTCCCGCTGAGCGCGGCCCGCTGAGCCCCAACCGACGGTCTGATCATGCGTGAATTGAAAGTTGGACTGGCTGGCCTCGGCACGGTCGGAACGGGCGTCTTGCGCATGCTGGATCGCCAGCGGCTCAGCCTCGCCGCGCGCACCGGCTGCGAGATCCGGGTCGTTGCGGTCAGTGCGCGCGACCGCGCGCGCGACCGCGGCGTCGACCTCTCCGCCATGCGCTGGCACGACGATCCGGTCGCGCTCGCGCGGGATCCGGAGATTGACGTTCTGCTCGAACTGATGGGCGGGGAGGGCGATCCTGCCAAAGCGGCGGTCTGCGCCGCCCTCGATGCCGGAAAATCGGTGGTGACCGCGAACAAGGCGCTGCTCGCCCGTTGCGGCACCGATCTTGCCGCACGGTCCGAGGCGGCCGGGGGGCGGCTGCGCTTCGAGGCGGCGGTGGCGGGCGGCATCCCGATCGTGAAGACGCTGCGCGAGGCGCTGGCCGGCAACACCATCCATCGGGTGTCCGGCATCCTGAACGGAACCTGCAATTACATTCTGACCCGGATGGCGGACGAGAAGCTGTCGTTCGAGACCTGCCTCGCGGAAGCCCAGCGGCTCGGCTATGCCGAGGCGGATCCGACGTTCGACATCGACGGTTTCGACACCGCCCACAAGCTCGCGCTGCTCACCAGCCTCGCCTTCGGCACGCGGGTCGACGCCGAAGCGATCTATGTCGAAGGCATTCGGTCCTTGACGCTCGCCGACCTCGCTGCGGCGGACGATCTCGGCTACAAGGTCAAGCTTCTGGGCGTCGCGGTGCGCACCGATCAGGGCATCGAGCAGCGCGTCCATCCCACCATGGTTCCGAAACATTGGCCGATCGCCCAGGTCTCGGGCGTCACCAATGCGGTCGCGATCGACGGCGACGCGGTCGCCCTGACCCTGGTCGGGCCCGGCGCCGGCGGCGACGCCACGGCATCGGCTGTGGTCGCCGATCTCGCCGATCTCGCTTTGGAAGCCGGCGGATTCGCCTTCGGCCTCCCCGAGGCCGGGCTCCGGCCGGCGGAGCGGGCGCCGATGCAGCATCATGAAGGCGGCTATTACATCCGCCTCGCCGCCCGCAACAAACCCGGCACCGCTGCCACCATCGCCCGCCGGATGGCGGACGAGGGCATTTCGCTCGAATCGATCGTGCAGCGCCGGCCGGATCGGAGCCAGGACGGCGAGCCCGCGACCGTCATCCTCATCACTTATGCGACGACCGAGGAAGCGGTGCGCCGCGCCGTCGCGCGCATGGAGGGGGATGGCGTGCTCGCCTCGCAGCCCCAAGTCATCCGGATCGAGAAGGACTGAGCCATGGAGAGCCGGATCGCCCCCGTTCTGGACCGACGGCTCGCCATCGACCTCGTCAACGTCACCGAGCGGGCCGCGGTCGCGGCGGCGCGCTGGCGCGGACGCGGCGACGAGCCGGCGGCCGAAGAGGCGGCGATCCAGGGCGCGCACCGCGAATTGATGCGCTGCGTCTTCACCGGACGCATCGCCATCGGCGAAGGCCCGGAAGCCGCGACGCAGCGCCTGTTCCACGGCGAGGCAGTCGGGATGGGCGGGCCGGAGGTCGACATCGCGATCGACGCATTGGAAGGCACGACCCTGTGCGCGAAGAACATGTCCGGCTCGATCTCGGTTGTCGTGGTCGCTGAACCGGGATCGCTGCTGACCCCGCCGCCGGTCTATATGGAGAAAGTCGCAATCGGCCCCGGCTATCCCGCGGGGATCGTGTCGCTCGCGGCGCCGCCGGGGGAAATGGTGCGGGTGCTCGCCGAGGCGCGGGGCGTGGCGACGTCCCAGATCACCGCCCTGGTGCTCGACCGGCCGCGTCATTCCAAATTGATCGAGGCGGTGCGGCAGGCGGGCGCGTCGGTGAAGCTGATCACCGACGGCGACGTCGCGGGGATCATCCACACGACGACTCCGAAGGAGAGCGGGGTCGACCTCTATCTCGGCTCCGGCGGTGCCGCCGAGGGCGTGCTGGCCGCCGCCGCACTGCGCTGCATGGGCGGCCAGATGGAAGGCCGCCTGGTGCTCGATACCGAGGCCAAGCGCAAGCAGGCCAAGGCCATGGGCTTTCGCGACTTCGACCGGGTGTACAAGATCGAGGACATGGTGAAGGGCGATTGCCTGGTCTCGGTCACGGGCGTCACCGATGGTGCGCTCCTCGACGGCGTGCGCTTCGGCCGCGACACGATCAAGACCGACACGCTGCTGATGCGGGCGGCGACCGGCATCCTGCGGCGCGTTACTTCCACCCATCGCGATCTCGGGCGCTTCGCCGCCGACGAGTGAGGCGCGGGCGCGATCCGATCGGGTCGAACCGACCTGAGGGGTGAGGGTGTCGTGAAATCGGCTTCCGCTCGGCCGGTCGGGCGCGGGGCGTCTCGATGCGGCTCGACGCGGCGCCCGTGCTCTGCCTTGATAGGCCGGTGAATGCACATGTGCCGAATCGCTCCTTCCTGAACGTGACCGCGTCCGCCACCGGCCGGGCGTGGCGCGACCGTCTGGACGCGCGGGGCGCGCAGACCGCCCTCGCAATGGCCCAGCAACATGGCGTTCCAGACGTCCTCGCCCGCATTCTCGCGGGGCGCGGGGTTGGGCTGGACGAGGTTCCGGCCTTCCTCGACCCGTCGATCCGCACCCTTCTGCCCGAACCGAACTCCCTCACCGACATGGCGCCGCTGGTGGAGCGGCTCGCCGATGCGGTCCGTGCGGGCGAGCAGGTTGCCGTATTCGGCGATTACGATGTGGACGGCGCGACCGCGACGGCGCTCCTCGTGGGGCTGTTGCGCGCCGCGGGCCTCGATCCGCTGTTTCATATTCCCGACCGCATCTTCGAGGGCTATGGGCCGAATCTCGCCGCCATCGAGCGCCTCGCCGAACGCGGGGTCACGCTGCTGGTGACGGTGGATTGCGGCACCACGAGCCTCGAAGCCCTCGCCGGTGCGAGGGCCTTGGGGCTCGACGTGCTGGTGATCGATCACCACCAGGCGGGAGAGACGCTTCCGGCCGCGGTGGCGCTGGTCAATCCCAATCGCGAGGACGATCTGTCCGGCCTCGGTCATCTGTGCGCCGCCGGGCTCGTCTTTGTTACGCTGGTGGCACTCGTGCGCCGGCTGCGCGAGCTTGGGCATTGGACCACGGCGCGGCCGGCGCCCGATCTGCTCGACAGCCTCGATCTGGTCGCGCTCGGCACCGTCGCGGACGTCGTGCCGCTCAAGGGTCTCAACCGCGCCTTCGTCGCCAAGGGCCTGATTGCGCTGCGGCGACGGCGCAGGCTCGGACTGACCGCCTTGATGGATGTGGCACGTCTCGACGGACCGCCGCGTCCCTGGCATCTCGGCTTCCTGCTCGGTCCCCGCATCAATGCCGGCGGCCGGATCGGCGATGCGGCGCTCGGCACCAAGCTGCTGCTCACCGAGGATCCGGTCGAGGCGCGCCTGATCGCGGCCGAACTCGACCGCTTGAACGGTGAACGCCAGGAGGTCGAGCGCGCCATTCTCGCCGCGGCCGAAGGCGAGGCCCAGGCCTCGGTCGGGCTGACGGATGCCGGCGCGGTCGTGGTGGTCAGCGGGGAGGGGTGGCATCCCGGGGTGGTCGGCCTCGTCGCCGCACGGCTGAAGGAGCGGTTCGGCCGGCCGGCCTTCGCGATCGCGTTCAACGGCGAGACCGGCACCGGATCGGCGCGCTCGATCGCGGGGGTCGATCTCGGCCGCGCGGTGCGGGGGGCGGTGGAGTCCGGGCTCCTGGTGAAGGGCGGCGGGCACGCCATGGCCGCGGGATTGACCGTGGCGCGCAATCGGCTCGGCGACCTGCGCGCCCATCTCGAACAGGCCCTCGCGGCGCAGGTCGAGCGGGCCCGGGCCGATCAGGCCCTGATCATCGACGGCGCACTGACGGCGGGGGGCGCATCTGTCGCCTTGATCGAGAGCGTCGCGCGGGCCGGACCCTTCGGCGCCGGCAATCCCGAGCCTGTCTTCGCCTTCCCCAATCACCGGCTGGCTTATGTCGAGACGTTCGGTGCCGGCCATGTGCGGGCCCGGCTCGTCGCCCATGACGGGGCCGCCCTGAAGGTTACGGCATTTCGCTGCGCGGAGGAGCCGCTCGGCAAGGCCGCGCTCGCGGCACGCGGCGCGCTGGTGCATGCGGCCGGGACGCTCGAAGTGGAGCACTGGCAGGGCGAGCAGCGCGTGTCGTTCCGCCTGAAGGACCTCGCGCCGCTCATCTGACTCAGGGACGGCTGCGGCCGCGCTTGTCGGTGCCGAGCAGGATGCCGCGCGCAACCGCCCGGTCGCCGAACTTGGCCTTCAGCTTGTCCATCGCCTCCTCGGCCGCCTTCAAGCGTGGCGTGTGGCGGTCGAGAAGGTCGGCGGGATCGGCGTCCGCACCCGGCGAAAGATCGGACAGGCCGACGCCGATCAGCCGGAATCGGGTGCCGTCCACCTCCTTGAGGAGCAAATCGTGCGCCGCCGCGTAAAGCCGCGCCGCCAGGATCGTCGGCGCGTCGAGCGTGCGGGAACGGGTGCGCAGCCGGAAATCGGCCGTCTTCAGCTTCAGCGTTACGGTCCGACCCGACAGGTCGGCGCGTCGCATGCGGCCGCAGACTTCCTCCGAAAGGGCATAGAGGCTCTGCTCCAGAGGCCGCAGCTCGGCCGTGTCGGCATCGAACGTGGTTTCGGCGGAGACGCTCTTCGCCTCGCGTTCTGGCGTGACCTTGCGCGCATCCAGGCCGCGCGCGAGGCGCCAGAGTCGCAGGCCCTCGGCGCCGTAGAGCCGGGCGAGATCGGCCGCGTCGGCGCGCTGGAGGTCGTCGATCCGGTGATAGCCGTCCCTGGCGAGGCGGGCGCCGAAAGCCGGGCCGACGCCCCAGATGAAGGTGACGGGCCGCGGCGCGAGGAAGGCCGCCGCCTCGCCGGCCCCGATCACCGAGAAGCCACGCGGCTTGTCGAGTTCCGACGCGGTCTTGGCGAGAAATTTGTTGGCGGCGAGGCCGACCGAGACCGTGATGCCGATCTCGTCCTCCACCTGCGCGGCGAACCGGGCGAGCGACCGGCCCGGCGAGAGGCCGTGCAGCCGGGCCGTTCCGGAAAGGTCGAGGAACGCCTCGTCGATGGAAAGCGGTTCAACGAGCGGGGTGAGGGCGCGCATCTTCTCGCGCACCTGCCGTCCCACGGCGGCATATTTGCGCATGTCGGGTTTCACGATGACGGCGTCCGGGCACAAAGCGCGCGCCTTGAACATCGGCATCGCCGAGCGCACGCCGTGGACGCGCGCGATATAGCACGCCGTCGAGACGACGCCGCGCACGCCGCCGCCGACGATCACCGGAACGTCGCGCAGGCGCGGATCGTCCCGCTTCTCGACCGCGGCGTAGAAGGCGTCGCAATCGACATGGGCGATGGCGAGGCTGTCGGCTTCCGCGTGCCGCACAAGCCGGGGGCTGCCGCAGCGGGCACAGCGCGGCCCGCCGCCCGCATCCGCGAGACAGTCCCGGCAGAAGCCCGTGGCGGCCGGCCGGTTCACCGCCTCAGTGCCTGCGCGCCGGGGCGTCGGGATCGAACGGCGGGTCGAGCACGGCATGCGCTGTCAAAACGTCCTGCGGCCGCAGCTTCGCCTTCGCAGAGAAGGCGATCAGCATCGGCTCGTCGGACAGGATGAAGGCGAGCACCGCCGCCGCGAAATCGGGCTCCGCGGCCCGCGCCCGGAGGTCGCCCGGGCTGAGCCCGCTCTGGGCAAGGAAACCGCCGATTCGCTCCATGTCCTCGGCGAGGAAGGCGAGGGCCTCGATCGCCACCGCCTGGGCGGCGTCGCGGGTGCGCAGGGGGGTCGAGGAGGATGTCTTGTCTCTGATCGGCATTTGCGCTTCCGCAAGGTTTGGTCTCTAGCTTCATTCCGCACATGATGTCCGATCCGCCCGCGCCTGCGAAGCGGCGGACGGGGGGATGCCGGCAATGCCGAAGACGGTCATGATCGTCGAGGACAACGAGCTTAACATGAAGCTCTTTCACGACCTCCTGGAGGCGCACGGCTATCGCACGGTCGAGACGCGCAACGGGATCGAAGCGATGGGCCTCGCCCGCACGCACAGGCCCGACCTGATCCTGATGGATATCCAATTGCCGGAGGTGTCCGGTCTCGAAGTCACCAAATGGCTGAAGGCGGACCCGGACCTGCAGCATATTCCGGTGGTTGCCGTCACCGCCTTCGCCATGAAGGGCGACGAGGAGCGGATCCGGGCCGGCGGGTGCGAGGCCTATCTGTCGAAGCCGATCTCGGTGGCGAAATTTCTGTCCACCGTCCGTGAATATGTCGGCGATTGATTCTCCGATTTGATTTCGCCCCGGCTTCCGTTACCTTGAGGCGATCGGGAAGACGAAGCCTGACGCGCGACGCGCCTGCGGCGCGCCGGCTTCCAGATAACCCTACGGGGTGCTCAGGTCCGCCGCATCTCCTGGGTCCGTGGGGTTCGGCCGGCGGCGGGACGCGATCGGGAGGCCTCCCCGTGCGTCTCCCGCCGGCCACCCGGCCCCTCCATTCCACAATCTCGGCGACCGATGGGCTACCCTCGCGGCGCCTTGCGCCGATCTAGCCAATCCCTGGTGCTTCGCCCTATAAGCCTGCTGCGACGGACGGCCCGCTTCGGGTCCGGCCGCGCGCGGCGTTGGAAGGAACGCGAAGATGACGGGAGCCACCAAATCGAGCGCCGGCTTGGATCTCCGCCGCCGCCGCATTCTGTTTCGGGCCTGGCATCGCGGGACCCGCGAGATGGATCTGCTCATGGGCCGGTTCGCCGACGCCCAGATCGACCAGCTCTCGGAGGCGGAGGTGGCCGAATTCGAGACCCTCATCGAGGTTCAGGATCCCGATCTGTTCGGCTGGATCTCCGGCTCGCTCGACGTCCCCGCCGATATGGACACGCCGGTCTTCCGCAAGCTCAAGGACTGGCACCTCTCCGGGGTCGGCGTTCCGGAATGATTTGAAACCCGGCTGCCCCGCCGGCTCTTCTCCACCGGGTGGTTCCGCCGCCCGGCCCGCGATGGAATTTTGCCGTGAAGCGTCCCCGCCTGCTCGCCGACGACATCCGCCCTGGTCATGCGCTCACCCTTTCCCGCGTGCCGGACGGGATGGAGGGGCTGGTGGTCGGCGATCTCGCCCGAACCCTGGCCGCCCGAGCCACGGCGCCCTGGCCGAGCCTGGCGGTGATCTGCCGTGACGGACAGCGGATGGCGGCGCTCCAGCGGGGGCTCGCTTTCTTCGCGCCGGAGATCGAGGTTCACACCTTCCCGTCCTGGGATTGCCTGCCTTACGACCGCGCCTCGCCGAACGGCGCGATCGTCGCCCAGCGCATGACCACGCTGGCGCGTCTCGCCCGGGTCAAGGGCGGGGCGGCCGCCGTCGTCCTGACGACGATCAATGCGATGGTCCAGCGGGTGCCGGCCAAGGCGCTGGTCCAGGTACAGTCGCTGTCCGCCGCCCCCGGCAACGCCATCGCGCTGGACGGTGTCGCCGAATGGGCCGAGCGCAACGGCTATCTGCGCACCCCGACCGTACGTGACACCGGCGAATATGCGGTGCGCGGCGGGCTGGTGGATCTGTTTCCGCCGGGCCTTCCGCAGCCGGTGCGACTCGATTTCTTCGGCGACACGCTGGAAAGCATCCGCAGCTTCGATCCGGAAACGCAACGCTCCTCCGGCCAGATGCGCGCGCTCGATCTGGTGCCGATGGCCGAGTTCCAGCTCACGAGCGAGACCATGCGGCGCTTCCGCATGGCCTATCTCGCGGAATTCGGTGCCGATACGAAGGGCGACACGCTCTACGAGGCGGTCAGCGAAGGCCGCCGGCATGCCGGCATGGAACATTGGCTGCCGCTGTTCCACGAAGGCCTCGGCACCCTGTTCGACTATCTCGAAGGCACCCCGCTCGTGGTCGATCCGCTCACCGGCGACGCCGCCGGCGAGCGGATCGCTCAGATCCAGGATTATTTCGACGCGCGGCGCGAGGCCCTGGCGATCGCCGGCCAGCATTCGGGCGCGGGTGCGGTCTATAAGCCGCTCCCGCCGCATCGGCTCTATATGACGACGGAAGAGTGGCGCGCACGGCTCGCCGAAGCGGCTCTGGTGCGCGTCAGCCCGTTCGCCCTGCCGGAGGGCGCCGACGGCAAGATGGTCGACCTCGGTGGCGTCCAGGGCCGCTCCTTCGCCGCGGAGCGGGCGGACCCGGACGGCAATGTGTTCGACAGCGCGGTGGCGCACGTGCGCGCGCTGCAGAAGTCGAAGAAGGTCATCCTCGCGGCCTGGAGCGAAGGCTCGCGCGAACGGCTCGGCACCGTGCTCGCGGATCACGGGCTGAAGGACACCACCACGATCGCGCGATTCTCCCTTCTCGACGCTTTGTCGAAGCCGCAGGCGGCGCTCGCCGTCTACGGCTTGGAATCCGGCTTCGAAACGAACGATTTCGCGATCATCGGCGAGCAGGACATTCTGGGGGATCGTCTGGTGCGGCCGAAGCGCAAGGCGCGCCGGCCCCAGGACGTGATCTCGGAACTGACCACGCTGACCGCCGGCGATCTCGTCGTACATGTCGACCACGGCATTGGTCGCTTCGTCGGCCTCAAGGCGATCGAGGCCATGGGCGCGCCGCACGATTGCCTCGAAATCCATTATTCCGGCGGCGACAAGTTGTTCCTGCCGGTGGAAAATCTGGAACTGCTGACGCGCTACGGCTCGGAGGAGACCGAGGCGCAGCTCGACCGGCTTGGCGGCACGGCATGGCAGAGCCGCAAGGCGCGGATGAAGAAGCGCATCCGGGAGATGGCGGCCGAACTGATCAAGATCGCAGCCGGACGCCAGCTCTCCGAGGCGCCGCGCTTCACGCCGCCGGTGGGCGCCTATGACGAATTCCGCGCGCGATTTCCCTATGAGGAGACCGACGATCAGGAGGCGGCGATCGCGGCGGTGCTCGACGATCTCGCCTCCGGCCGGCCGATGGATCGGCTGGTGTGCGGCGATGTCGGGTTCGGCAAGACCGAGGTCGCGCTGCGCGCGGCCTTCGCGGTGGCGCTCTCCGGCCAGCAGGTCGCCGTCGTGGTGCCGACGACCTTGCTGGCGCGCCAGCATTTCCGCACCTTCTCCGAGCGCTTTAAGGGGCTGCCGGTGAACGTCGCGCAGGCGTCGCGAATGGTCACGGGCAAGGACCTCGCTGCGATGAAAGCGGGGCTCCAGGACGGCACCGTGGACATCGTGGTCGGCACCCACGCTTTGCTCGGCAAGGCCATCCATTTCAAGGATCTCGGCCTCGTCATCGTCGACGAGGAGCAGCATTTCGGCGTCGCCCACAAGGAGCGGCTGAAGGCGCTGCGTGCGGAGGTCCACGTCCTCACGCTGACTGCGACCCCGATCCCGCGTACCCTCCAGCTCGCCATGACCGGGGTCCGGGAGCTGTCTTTGATCGCCACCCCGCCGGTCGACCGGCTGGCGGTGCGTACCTTCATCTCGCCGTTCGATCCCCTGACGGTGCGCGAGGCGCTGCTGCGCGAGCGGTATCGCGGCGGACAGAGCTTCTATGTGGTGCCGCGGATCGAGGATCTCGCCGAGGTGCGCGATTTCCTGGAAAAACAGGTGCCCGAGGTGAAGGTCGCGGTCGCGCACGGCCAGATGGCGGCGACCACGCTCGAGGACATCATGGCGGCCTTCTATGACGGCCAGTACGACGTGCTGCTGTCCACGACCATCATCGAGAGTGGTCTCGACGTCCCGAATGCCAATACCCTTATCGTCCACCGCGCCGACATGTTCGGTCTGGCGCAGCTCTATCAGCTGCGCGGCCGGGTCGGGCGGGCGAAGGCGCGCGCGTATGCGCTGTTCACCGTCCCGGCCGCCAAGCCGATCACGGCGCAGGCGGAACGGCGGCTCAAGGTGTTGCAATCGCTCGAAACGCTCGGTGCCGGCTTCCAATTAGCGAGCCACGACCTCGATATCCGCGGGGCCGGCAATCTTCTCGGCGACGAGCAGTCCGGCCACATCAAGGAGGTCGGCTACGAGCTCTATCAGGAGATGCTGCAGGAGGCGATCGCTCACCTCAAAGCGGGGATCACGGAAATCGCCGCCGACAAATGGTCGCCGAACATCACCATCGGCATGCCGGTCCTGATCCCGGAGGACTATGTCGCGGACCTGCATGTCCGGCTGGCTCTATACCGGCGCCTCGCCGACATCGAGGACGACGCCGCGCTGGATTCCTTCGGCGCCGAAATCGTCGACCGGTTCGGGCCGGCACCCGAAGAGGTCGAGCACCTTCTGCGCCTCGCGCAGATCAAGGCCCTGGCACGCGCCGCCAATGTGGGGAAGGTCGATGCCGGGCCGAAAGGCGTGGTGCTGACCTTCCGCGACAACCAGTTCACAGACCCGGCGGGCCTCGTCGCGATGATCCATTCGGAAGGGCCGCAGGCCAAGGTCCGGCCGGATTTCAAGGTCGTCTTCCTGCGCGAGTGGCCGAACGCGGAAGCGCGCTTGAGGGGCACCCTGGCCGTCCTGAAGCGGCTGGCGAAGCTCGCGGAGAAGCGCAAGCTCGGCTGATTTCATCCATTTGTGTGTACTTTTCCGACGTTTCGCGCATGCTGCCCGCAGATCGGGAGGAGGGGGCTTCATGTTCGATCCAACGACGCTGGTGGGATTCCACACGTGGCTCAGTCTGTTTGCCATCGTGTTTGGCGCTTTGGGTGTTGCAGCGGCCTTGAGCGGGAACGGCGCATCAATCTGGGTGCCGCCGTTTCTGGCGACCGCAATTCTCACCAGCGCCACCGGATATCTGCTTCCCGCGCCGGGCGTCCTGCCATCGCATGTGGTCGGTGCCATCGCATTGATCGTCCTCGCGATTTTGCTTTACGCCCGGTTCGTTAAGCTCTTGAAAGGGTTTTGGGGCGGGGTTGATGCGGTGTGCATGGTTTCGAGCTTGTATTTTCTCGTGTTTGTTGCTGTGGCACAGGCGTTTCTGAAGATTCCGGCTCTTGCGCGGGCGGCGCCTACTGGAACTGAAGCGCCGTTTGCAGGGGCACAAATCTGTGTTCTTTTGGGATTTATTTATCTTGGATGGATTGCGGTGCGGAATAAACACAGGCCTGCCCACGCGGGTTGAGGCGCTGCGGCGGTCGCACCAAAATTACGTCGCCCGCATGTCGGTATCAGGGTGACGCCATCCAAATTCGGGGGGATGCGGTCGGGTCCGTGTGCCGCGCATCCTAGAAAGTCGGTCCGATGTTCCAATCAGCGAAACGCGCCGAGACGAAGCTGATCGCCGCCTTCGGCGCCGTGATCTGCTTTTTCTTCGTGCTGTTCTGCCTGGTCGATTACCGAGACTCCCGCCACGACGCCCTCACGGGCGTTCGCAGCCAAAGTCACGGAATTGTGTCATGGGTCGAACGCAATCTGGAAATCACCCAGCAGACCGTCCGTGCGGTCGCCGAAGAGGCGCGGTCGGATTGCCGGGAGGGTCGGATTTCGACTCTTGTCGGCCAATTGCTGCGCACCGTCTCCGTCGACGGCATCGAGGTGCGGGACGGAGTGCGGACGGTCTGCACATGGAAGCCGCCGGTTGAAGGGCCGACAGCGGCCAAATCCTGCCCCGCCTCCAAATCGGAAGGGGCTGTGATTCCGGTCAAGGCCCAATTGTCGAACGGGATGACGGCGATCGCCTATGTCGATGTGATGTGCCTGCTGACGCCGTTCGTGCTCTCGCTGGGGGATGCGCGGCTGGAAGCACTCATCGCGGCCGGTCTGAAAGACGTGGGCGCGGTGACGGATGGCACCATCGCGTTTCCGGCCCAACAGTGGTGGAATCCGCAGGCCCACGTGGTGCAGGCCTCAGAAGCCTGGCCGCTCGCGATCGGGGTCTCCGTGCCGGAACATGTTCTGGCGCGGATCTGGGCCAAGCGTGTGCCGCTCCATGTCGCCCTCTTCATGGCCCTCGGGGGCGCGTTCTGGCTCGGTCCGGTGAGCATGATGCGCCGCCGGTTCTCGATCGACGGCCAGGTGCGCAGCGCCCTCAAGCGCGGGGAATTCCGGCTGCTCTATCTCCCCACGGTCGAAGTCGAAACCGGGACCTGGGTGGGCGTCGAGGCGCTCCTGCGGTGGCACCACGGCCAGCTCGGCCTGTTGCAGCCCTCGGCCTTCATTCCCTGGATCGAAAAGAGCCCGCTGATCCACGACACCACATCCTGGGTGATGACCCGCGCGGCGGCGGACCTCGCGCAGCTGCGCGCGCTCGACGATACGCTTTATGTCGGGATCAACGTGCCCCCGAGCCAGCTCGGTGACAGCCGGCTGGCGGATGCCGCGATTTCCGCCTTCGGCGGGGCGCCCAATGCGCTCGCTCGCGTGATGTTCGAGCTGACGGAGCGCGAGGTGGTCGATTATGGGCTGCCGGTGGTGCAAGAGGTCGTCAAGCGCCTGCGCGCGCACGGCGCCCTGTTCGCGCTGGACGATTTCGGCGTCGGTTTCTCCAATCTCAATTGCCTCGACAATATCCGGGTCGACGTCATCAAGGTCGACAAGTCCTTCACCCAGCAGTTCGACCGGCACGGCTACGAGCCGCACGTCATCGATGTCATCGTCCGCCTCGCGCAGGAACTCGGCATGACGGTGATTGCGGAGGGGGTCGAAACGGAAGGGCAGCGCGAACATTTGCGTCGCCTCGGCATCCGCCTCGCCCAGGGTTTTCTGTTCTGCCGGCCCCTGGAGCTGGAAAAGGTGCTGGCGCACCTGGACCGCCGGAGCCCGGTCGGCGCCGGGTAGGCAGGTCAGCGGGCCGCAGCCGGCTGTGCCTCAGTCTGGGATTCGCCACCAGGTCTCCGGCAAGGTTCCGTAGAGCGAAGGCGTCGTCGGCCGGGCGATCACGCGCCACCGGGCCAGCCATTGGCCGGGCGGATGAAACAAGGGGACGTCATAGGCCCCCGAGATCAGGACGCGGTCGAGCGCGCGCGCCGATTCCTCCAGATCGTCCTGATCCCGCACCCCGGACAGGCGGGCGATCAGCGCGTCGGCCGCGGGACTGCGCATGCCCATATAATTGCGCGTCCCCGGCACCAGGGCGGAATCGGATCCGAAATAAAACGCCTGCTCGGTGCCCGGCGAGAGCGACTGCACCCAGGTGAAGGGCACCATGTCGAACGCATAGGTGCTGCGGCGGGCGTCGAACTGGACCGGATCGACCATGCGCACCTGTGCCGCGATTCCGGCGCGGGCGAGTTGGCTCGCAAAAGCAAGGCAGAGTCGCTCCTGCTCGCGCGTGGTCACCATGATTTCGAAGGCGAAGGCATCGCCCTGCGCGTTCACCAGCCGCCCCTCCTGCAGACGCCAGCCGGCGGCGGCCAACAGATCGAGCGCTGTCCTGAGGCTGCCGCGATCACGACCGGACCCGTCGCTCTTCGGCGGCGCATAGGTTCCCGCCATCACATCCGGCCGCACCTCCGCTGCGAACGGCGCGAGGAGCGCGCGCTCGCGCGGCGAGGCCGGTCGGCCGAGCGCCGAGAGGTCGGATCCGTCGAAGAAGCCGCCCGTGCGCGCATAGAGGCCATGAAAGAGATTTCGGTTGATCCAGTCGAAATCGAACAGAGTGCGGATCGCCCGGCGCACCCGGACATCGGCGAACAGCGGGCGCCGCGTGTTGAAGACCAGGGCGTAATGCGGTCTCGGTAGACGGGTCGGGATCGTCTCCCGGATCACGTCGCCGCTTCGGACCGCGGCGAAATCGTAGCCGGACTGCCACCGCGCGGGATCGGTCTCGAACCGGGCATCGACCAGCCCGCGCTTGAACGCTTCGAATTCGGTCGTGGCGTCGCGATAATAGTCGAAACGCAGCTCGGCGAAATTATAGAGTCCGGCCATGGCCGGGACCGCCGCCCCCCAATAATCGGGATTGCGGACCAGCGTCACGCTCGCGCCCGCATCCACCGTGCGCACGACATAGGGACCCGAGCCCAGCAAAGGTGCCAGGCTGGTCGAATCAAACGTGGCGCGGTCGGTCGCATGGCGGGCCAAAACCGGCAGGAGGCCCATGATGAGCGGCATTTCGCGGTCCGGCGCCGCGAACGTGAAGCGCACGGTGAGCGGGCCCGTCGCTTCGGCGCGCGCCACCTTGCCGTAATAAAGTCGGTGGTTCGGCCGCCCTTTCTCGCGCAGCAGATCCCAGGAAAACAGCACGTCCTGCGCGGTGACGGCGGTGCCGTCGGAGAACCGGGCGCGGGGATCGAGCCGGAATTCGACATAGGAGCGGTCGGGATCCGTCTCGACGGTGCGGGCGAGCAGACCATACAGAGTAAACGGCTCGTCATAGCTGCGCACCATCAGGCTTTCGATCAGGGTGCCGCGGACGAAGCCGGTCGCCGAACCCTTGATGATAAAGGGATTTAGGCTGTCGAACGTGCCGGTGAGGGAAAGCGTCAGCCGTCCGCCCTTGAGCGCAGCCGGATCGACATACGGAAAATGCGTGAAGGTGTCGGGGAGGGCGGGCTGGCCGTGCATCGCAATCGCGTGCCGCGGCGTGTCTGCACGTCCTGTCGCCGCCGAGCCAAGAAGGACGGCGCAGATCAGCCCCGCATACCCCGTTCGACCCCAGATCATCGCTTCTCCGCACCGCAGCGGTCACGCTGTCGCGCCCAAGCCGCATTTGCCGTCAATGTATCACGTCGGCGAAGGGGGGCTGGCGTCACCTTATCGCCTCATTTGACACAGAGAGAGCCAGCGTTAAGAGGGGACCGGGCTCGCCGTCGCGTCTTCCTGCCGGGCCTGGCATATCGCATCACGGGGATAGTTCCGGAATGACACACGCCACTCCTTTGCGCCGCGCCGGCAGCGTGACCGCCGTCCTTCTCGCGCTCGGTTTCGCCGCCCCTGCCTTGGCGCAGGCGCAAGGCCAGGCAAAGCCGCCCGCCAAGCCGGCCCCGGCCGCTCCGGCGGCTCAAGCCGCCCCCGCCGCGCAGCAGCAGGCGCAGGGTGCCCCGCCGTCTGTGGCGGTTCCGGGAATCCACACGCCCTGGACCAAAGTCTGCGGAACGGACCAGGCCGCCGGCAAGCAGATTTGCATGACGACGATCGACTTCACCGCCGAGACCGGCCAGCCGCTTGCTTCGGCCGGCATCCGCGAGATGAAGGACGATCCGAACAAGAAGTTCATCGTCTCGGTGCCGATCGGCATGCTGGTCCAGCCCGGCACCCGCGTCATTCTCGACCAGCAGCCGCCGCTTTCGCTGAAATATGAGATCTGCTTCCCGAACGGCTGCTTCGCCAGCCTCGACGTGAACGCCGATTTCGTAACCAAGCTCAAGAAGGTGCAGACCATCACCATCCAGGCGCTGCAGATGGGCGGACGTACGCTCAATTTCCAGCTGCCGGCGAAGGATTTCGCCAAGGCCTATGACGGCGCGCCGTCCGACCCGAACGTGGTCGCGGCCGAGCGTCAGAAGCTCGCCGAGGAATTGCAGAAGCTGGCGCAGAAGAAGATGGAAGAGCAGGGCGCCGCTGCCGGTCAGCCCGCCGCCGGTGCGACCCCCGCGGCGGCACCGGCCGCTCCCGCTCGGCCCGCTCCGGCCCGCTGAGGGATTGGGGTTCACGGTGAGCGCCACGGCATGTGGCCGCATGACGGACGGGCGGGCCTTGCGGCACCGCCCGTTTTCATTTCCGGACGCCGGTCCTACAGCTTGAACGGCACGACCGTCTGGGTCTGCACGCCCAGCCCCTCGATGCCGACGCGCATGACGTCTCCGGCCTTCAGATAGCGCGGTGGTTTCATGCCGAGGCCGACACCCGGCGGCGTGCCGGTGGTGATCAGGTCGCCCGGATCGAGCACCATGAACTGGCTGATATAGGAGACCAGATGGGCGACCCCGAAGATCATGGTCTTGGTCGATCCGTTCTGGACCTTCTCGCCATTCACTTCGAGCCACATGGCGAGGTTGGAGGTATCGGGCATTTCGTCGGCGGTCAGGAGATAGGGGCCGATCGGGCCAAAGGTCTCATTGCCCTTGCCCTTGGTCCATTGTCCGCCGCGCTCGATCTGGAAATTGCGTTCCGAGACGTCGTTGCAGATCGCATAGCCGGCGACATGCTTCAGCGCGTCGGCCTCGTCGACATAGCGGGCGCGGGCGCCGATGACGATCAGCAGTTCGACTTCCCAGTCGAGCTTGGTCGAGCCGCGGGGAATCATCACGTCGTCGTTCGGCCCCACCACGCAATTCGGCGCCTTGTTGAACAGGACCGGCTCCGAGGGGATGGGATTGTTGGTTTCGGCGGCATGGTCCGCGAAATTGAGGCCGACGGCGACGAAATTGCCGGGCCGTGCCACGCAGGCGCCGAGCCGCACCGATTCCGGCGCGGCGGGCAGGTCGGCCGGGTTCGCGGCGCGGATCCGCGCGAGGCCTTCGGGGGTGAGGACATCGCCGGCAATGTCGTGCACGATGCCCGATAGGTCCCGGATGACGCCGTCTGAATCGATTAGGCCCGGCTTTTCCTGGCCCTGGGCGCCGAAGCGGACCAGTTTCATTGGACAACTCCCTGATATGTGCTGAGCAGCAGGCACGAGCGGCCCGCCTGGCGGCAGGCTCGCGCGGCGCAGCGCTTTGGTCAATGGCACACCAGGCGCCGCGCATCCCCTCGCCGGCGCATGTCGGCGATTCGCATTTGGCGTTTATTCCGGGGCTAAGGTAGGCTCGGCTCACCTGCCGCGCTTCCACATCGTTGTCGCGGCGAACAATTGGGCGGCGCTGCGCAGCCTAAAGGACAAGTCGCAATCGCAAAGACTTGAAGCGATTCGTGCTACTTTCGTGGCAGACGCCGACGACTAGCAACATTTGGACCAGAGCGCGGGAGAACGATCACTTCGCGCCTGCGTCATAAAAGGGATACACGACTCCGGCTAATTCCGCCAGAATGTTCCCGGAAAGCATGCTTCGCACGAGGGACGGACGTGACCGACATTCCCGAAACCCGCCGGTTCCGCGCCTTGTTCATCTCGGACGTGCATCTCGGTACGAAGGGCTGCCAAGCCGAGCTGCTCCTCGACTTTCTGAAGTACCACGAATCCGACACGCTCTATCTGGTCGGCGACATCGTCGACGGATGGCGGCTGCGCAGTTCGTGGTATTGGCCCCAGCAGCACAATGACGTGGTCCAGAAGCTGCTCCGCAAGGGGCGCAAGGGCACCCGGATGGTTTATCTGCCCGGCAACCACGACGAGTTCCTGCGCGACTATTACGGCACCCATTTCGGCGGCATCGAAGTGGTCGAGACGGCCATCCATGAGGCGGCGGACGGCAAGAAATACCTCGTCATCCACGGCGACGTGTTCGATCTCGTCGTGCGCCATGCCAAATGGCTCGCCTTCCTCGGCGACGGCGCCTATACGCTGGCCCTCGGCATCAACACCTATGTGAATTTCGTCCGCCGCAAGCTCGGCTTGACCTATTGGTCGCTGAGCCAGTGGGCGAAATTGAAGGTGAAGAACGCGGTCAATTATATCGGCAAGTTCGAGGAGGCGGTCGCCGACGAGGCGAAGCGCCACAAGGTCGACGGCGTAATTTGTGGGCATATCCACCACGCAATGATTCACGACCAGTTCGGCGTGCGCTATATCAATTGCGGCGACTGGGTGGAGAGCTGCACGGCGGTGGCGGAGCATCACGACGGGCGCATGGAGATCATCTGCTGGACCCTGAGGCAGCCCAAACTGTCCACGGCCCCCCTCGATGTGGAGACCGCCCGCGCGGCTGCCTGATGCGCATCCTTGTCGCCACCGACGCGTGGCATCCTCAGATCAATGGTGTGGTGCGCTCGCTCGAGCATACCGCAAGGGAAGCCGCCCATCTCGGCGCAGAGATGGAATTCCTCACCCCGCAGGAATTTCGCACCGTCCCGCTTCCGACCTATCAGGAAATCCGGCTCTCGCTTGCGACGCCGCGCATGATCATGCGCCGCATCGAGGCGATGCAGCCGGATTTCGTGCATGTGGCGACGGAGGGGCCGATCGGTATGCTGGTGCGGCGCGCCTGCATCGCCTCCAAGCGCACCTTCACGACCAGCTATCATACGAAATTCCCCGAATATCTCTCCGCCCGCGCTCCGGTTCCCGAGCGGCTGACCTATGCTTGGCTCCGCAGCTTCCATAATGCCGGCGGCGGCGTAATGGTCTCGACCGCGACCTTGGAGCGGGAACTCGACCAGCGCGGCTTCAAGCGCCTGATGCGATGGTCGCGCGGCGTCGATGCGGACCTGTTCCGCCCGCGCCCGGAGGTCGATCTCGGCCTTCCGCGCCCGATCTTCCTGTTCGTCGGCCGTGTGGCGGTGGAGAAGAATATCGAGGCGTTTCTCAGCCTCGATTTGCCCGGTTCCAAAGTCGTCGTCGGGGCGGGGCCCGCGCTCACGACCCTGAAGGAGCGCTTCCCCGAGGCCCATTTCCATGGTGCGAAGGAAGGCGAGGCGCTCGCCGAGGTCTATGCCGGCAGCGACGTGTTCGTCTTTCCGAGCCGCACCGACACGTTCGGGATCGTCCTTCTCGAAGCGCTGGCGAGCGGGCTGCCCGTGGCGGCCTATCCGGTGACGGGTCCGAAGGACGTTCTGGAGGGAGCCGAAGGCAAGGTCGGAATCCTGGATGAGGATTTGCGGACCGCCTGCCTGAAGGCGCTGGACCTGTCGCCGCACGACGCGCGCGAGTTTGCGCTTCGGCACAGCTGGCGCGAATGCGCCCGTCAATTCGTCGACAATGTCCTCATCGCGCACGATTTCGGGCCGGTTGCACGCCGCTTCCGCCTGTTGCGGCGCACCCGTTCGGCGGCACCTGCATGACCTCGTATCTTTCCCCCCCGACCGCGGCGGACATCGACGCGGCAGCCGAACGGCTCCGCGGCACCGCCGTGCGCACCCCGCTGCTCACCTCCCCCGTGCTCGACGCCGTCACCGGCGCACGGGTGTTCCTGAAGCCGGAGACGCTCCAGCGGACCGGCTCGTTCAAGTTCCGCGGCGCCTATAATCGCCTGGTTCAGATCCCCCAGGAGCTTCGGGCGGCCGGCGTCGTCGCCTGCTCCTCGGGCAATCATGCCCAGGGCGTCGCGGCGGCTGCGAAGCTGCTCGGCATGCCTGCGGTCATCGTCATGCCCACCGACGCCCCCGCAATGAAGCGTCAGCGGACGCTGGATCTGGGCGCCGAAGTGGTGGAATACGACCGCGCCAAGGACGACCGCGATGCCATCGCGAGCCGCATTGCGGCCGAGCGCGGCGCGATCTTCGTCCCGCCCTATGACGATCCTCACATCATTGCCGGGCAGGGCACGGTCGGGCTCGAAATCGCCGAGGATCTCGCGGCGCTGGGGCTCCTGCCGGACGTGGTGAGCGCAAACGTGTCGGGTGGCGGCCTGTTGAGCGGCATCGCATTGGCCGTCAAAGCTCGGGCGCCGCATGCCCGCATCGTGGCCGCTGAGCCGGCCGGCTTCGACGATCACGCCCGCTCGTTCCGCTCCGGCACGCGCGAACGCAACGATTTGGTGGTCGGCTCCTTCTGCGATGCGCTGCTCGCCCCGACCCCCGGCCTCATCACCTTCGAGGTGACCCGGCGGCTGGCCGGCGAGGGGGTGGTCGCAACCGATGACGAAGTGGCGAAGGCGGTCGGCTTCGCTTTCCGCGAACTGAAGCTCGTGGTCGAGCCGGGCGGGGCGGTGGCGCTGGCTGCCCTCCTGAACGGCCGGCTCGACGCCGAGGGCAAGGTCGTCGCCATCGTCCTTTCCGGCGGCAACGTGGATCCCGCCACGTTCGAGGCCTGTCTCTCGGCGTGACCCTCGTGCCATGAGCGGGCTGCCCAGCGAGCCGGCCGGCGCCCTGCCGCACGCCCGGGTGCGCATCGCGCTCGGCGGCGCCTATGCGACCCTGTTCTTCTCGCTCGGCATCTATATGCCTTTCTTCCCGCTTTGGCTGGGAGAGCGGGGATTCTCGCCGCAGGAGATCGGCGCGGCACTGGCGGTGCCACTCCTGACGCGCCTCCTGGCGACGCCGCTGCTGGGGCTTCTGTCCGATCATTGGGGACGCCCGAAGGCGCTGCTCGCCTGCCTCGCCCTTTCGACCGCGACGTTGATGGCGGCCCTGGCTTTCTGTCGAAGCCCGATGGCGGTCTATGTGGTTCTCGGCCTTGCGGCCATGGCCTGGAATCCCAGCTTCGCGCTGCTCGACGCCTATTCCACACGGCAGGCGCGGGCGGGACGGGTGGATTATGGCCGCAGCCGCCTGTGGGGGTCCGCGAGCTTCGTCCTCGCCAATCTGGCCGGCGGCTTCGCCATTTCCGAGGCCGGGGCCGACCTCGTCGTGGTGCTGATGGTCGCGGGCCAGAGCGCCTTTCTGTGCGCCATGCTGGTCCTCCCGGAGCTGCCGCGCCCGCCGGCACGCGCCGCCGCGCGGCTCGATCTTCCCCGCGCCCGGATGGTTTTGGTCCTCGGCATAATCGGGGCGGCGCTGATCCAGTCCAGCCACGCGACCCTTTACGCCTTCGCCTCGGTGCATTGGGCCGAGGCCGGCCTCTCGCTGACCGCGATCGGGCTACTCTGGGCGATCGGCGTGATCGCGGAGATCCTGTTGTTTCGCTCCGGCACCCGCATCGTCCGGCGCTTCGGACCGCTGGCGTTGCTCGCCTGCGGCGGCGTGGCTGCGGCGCTCCGATTCACCGCTTTAAGCTTCGACCCGCCATTCTGGCTGCTTCTGCCGATCCAGATCCTGCACGGCGCGACGTTCGGCGCCACCTATCTCGGAACGGTCGAGCTGGTTGCCCGCTTCGCTCCGGAGCACCGCGCCGCCAGCGCCCAGTCGCTCGCCGGCTGGACCGTCAGCCTTGCAATGTCGGGGGCGAGCCTCTTATCCGGCGTGTTGTGGGTTGCGATCGGGCGGGACGCATTCCTGGTTTCGGCCGCCCTCGGCGTGAGCGGGGCGGCTTTGGCACTGGTGGCGGGCGCGCTTCAGCCCCACAAAGCGGGCTCCGGCGGAGACACCCGTGCCCCGTCGTAGCGAAGCCCATGATCGCGGTCGCGGGTCAGCAGCAGCGGGCCGTCGAGATCCACCACCTGCGCCATCTGCGCCACCAGCATCGCGGGCGCCATTGCAAGGGAAGTCGCGAGCATGCAGCCGACCATGAGGTCGAACCCCATCGTGCGCGCCGCCTGCGCCATCAGCAGCGCCTCGGTCAGGCCGCCGGTCTTGTCGAGCTTTACATTGACGGCATCGTATTTTCCCACGAGGCCCGCAAGGCTGGCCCTGTCGTGGACACTCTCGTCCGCGCAGACCGGCACCGGTCGCGCGATTTGCTCCAGAACGGCGTCGGCTCCGGCCGGCAGAGGCTGCTCGATCAGCTCGACGCCGGCCTCCCGGCACGCCGCGAAATGGGCGGCGACGGTCTCCGGCTCCCAACCCTCGTTGGCATCGACGATCAGCCGCGCCGCGGGCGCCGCCGCCCGGACTGCGGCGAGACGCAGCGCATCGCCCGGCGCACCCAGTTTCAACTTGAGAAGCGGGCGCCCGCATCGGCGCGCCGCCGCCGCCATCGCGTCCGGGGTGTCGAGGCTCAAAGTGTAGGCCGTATCCAGCGGCCGCAGCGTTGCGAGGCCAGCACTGCGGAAGGCCGGGATGCCGGAGGCCTTCGCCTCGAAGTCCCAGAAGGCGCAATCGAGCGCATTGCGGGCGGCGCCGGCCGGCAGCCGGCGCTGCAGCCCGTCCCGGTCGAGCCCTTGCGCGACCTCCTCGGCCATCTCCGTGAGCGCACCGGCGACCGCCTCGGGGGTCTCGCCGTACCGGGGATAGGGCACGCATTCGCCGCGGCCGGAGATCGCGCCGTCCCGCACTTCCGCGATCACGACAACGGCCTCGGTCTTCGATCCCCGGGAAATCGTGAAGCTTCCGGCAATGGGAAAGCGTTCGATGCGCACGTGAAGTGATCTCATCGGATAAGCATGTGACAAAAGGACGGAATTGGGCAGAGGCGTGCACGCCATCCGACCGTTTTTCCACTCTCGACCTCGTTCGGTGGGCCGGGTATGACCAAGAAGACGACCCGCCTGCATGCGGGGGCGCGAACCGGAGTGGCACGTGGCCTCAGCCTCGCTTCTCGATATCAGCCGATCCGGCGATGAAGTGACGGCGGTGGGGCACGGCTTCTGGACCTCCGAGCATGCCGACGTGCTCGAAGAGGCTGTCGCCTCGGCCGCCCGCGCGCATCCCCGACCCTCCGCCGCTCGCATCGACCTGGCCGACGTCGAACGCATGGACACGTTCGGCGCCCTTCTGCTCGAGCGGCTGCGGCGCGCCTGGACGCAGGACGGGGTCGAGCCGCGTGTGGTCGGCCTCAAGCGGCGCTACGGCGTGCTCCTCCAGGAAATGAGTCGCACCGGCCACGACCCGCAGCCTCCGGCGCGCCATCGGGAGGCGATGGTCGAGCGGCTCGGCCACAATGTGGTCGCCATCGGCCGGGATTCGACGGCCTTGTTGAATTTCGTCGGCGCGACGGTCGCGGCCAGCCTGCGCATGGCGACGCGGCCCCGGACGTTCCGCTTCACTTCGATGGTGAATCAGATCGACCGCGTCGGCCTGCGCGCGGTGCCGATCATCATCCTGATCACGTTTCTGATCGGCTGCATCCTGGCGCAGCAGGGCATTTTCCATTTCCGGCGGTTCGGTGCCGAGATCTATGTCGTGGACATGGTCGGGGTTCTGGTGCTGCGCGAACTCGGCGTCCTGATCGTCTCGATCATGATCGCCGGCCGCTCGGGCAGCGCCTATACTGCCGAATTGGGATCGATGCGCATGCGCGAGGAGGTCGACGCTTTGCGCGTGATGGGCTTCGATCCGGTCGAGATCCTCGTCATTCCGCGCATCTACGCTCTGATCATCGCGTTGCCGCTGCTCACCTTCATCGGCTCGATGTCGGCCCTGATCGGCGGCGGCCTGCTGGCCTGGCTCTATGGCGGCATCGCGCCGGGCGTGTTCATGGACCGGTTGAAGGATGCGATCTCGATCGACCATTTCCTGGTCGGCATCATCAAGGCTCCCTTCATGGCCGGGGTGATCGGCATCGTGGCCTGCATGGAGGGGCTGCGGGTGGGCGGCAGCGCGGAATCGCTCGGGTATCACACCACCGCCTCGGTGGTGAAAGCGATTTTCCTGGTCATCGTGATGGACGGCGTGTTCGCCATGTTCTTCGCATCCATCGACATGTGAGGCGGGATGGCGAACGGCGAGACGATGGAGCAGGGCAACGAAGAGGCGGGCGTCGGCGAGCCGCTGATCAGCGTGCGCGACCTTGTCGTCGGGTTCGGCGACCGCGTGATCCTCGACCATCTCAGCCTGGACATTCTGCGCGGCGAGATTCTCGGCTTCGTCGGCACGTCCGGTGGCGGCAAATCGGTGCTCACGCGGACCATCCTGGGCCTCGTCCCGAAGCGGTCCGGGACGGTGGAGGTGTTCGGGCAGGATCTCGACACGCTCAACGAGGCGCAGCGTTCCGCGGTCGAGCGCCGCTGGGGCGTGCTGTTCCAGCAGGGGGCGCTTTTCTCCTCGCTCACGGTCAAGCAGAACATTCAATTTCCGCTGCGAGAGAACTTAAAGCTGTCCCAGAAGCTTATGGACGATATCGCCTATGCGAAGATCGAGATGGTGGGACTGAAATGCGAGGCGGGTGAGAAATTGCCGTCCGAATTGTCGGGCGGCATGATCAAGCGGGCCTCGCTGGCCCGCGCGCTCGCGCTCGATCCGGAAATCCTGTTTCTCGATGAGCCGACCTCCGGCCTCGACCCGATCGGGGCGGGAGATTTCGACGAACTCATCCGCACGCTGCAGCAAACTTTGGGGCTGACCGTTTTCATGGTAACGCACGATCTCGACAGCCTTCACACGGTCTGCGACCGAATCGCCGCTTTGGCGGACGGGAAGGTGATCGCGCAGGGTCCGATCGAGACCATGATGGCTTCGACCCATCCCTGGCTGCGCGCCTATTTCCATGGAGCCCGGGCCCGCGCGGTCCGGTCCGAACGGTGAGCGAGGACGGCCCATGGAAACGCGCGCCAATTACACCCTGATCGGGTCCTTCACGCTGCTGGTTCTGGTGGCGGCGTTCGGCTTCATCTACTGGTTCATGCGGCCTCTCGCGTCCGAGGACCGCAAGCCCTACGAGATCGTCTACAAGGGCACCGTCAGCGGGCTGCGACAAGGCAATGCGGTGACGTTCAACGGCATTCCGGTCGGGCAGGTGACCAGCCTCGGCCTTCTGCCGGGCCGTCCCAGCGATGTCCTGGTGCGGATCGGCGTCGACGGGAACGTGCCGATCCTGTCGGACGCGAAAGCCGGACTGGAATCCCAGGGACTGACCGGCATCGTGGCGGTCAGCCTGCGCGGCGGCGCCTCCGACGCCAAGCCGATCCCGCCGGGGCCGAACGGCATACCGCGAATCGAGGCTGATGGCGGGACGGGCATGGCGGGCTTGATTTCGACCGTTCAGGACGTGGCCGGGCGCGTTACCGGCATTCTCGATGCGATCGACCCGGAGAAGGTGCAGCAGATCGTCGCCAATGTGGAAACCTTCAGCAAGGCGATATCCGACCGTTCCGCCGACGTCTCCACCATGATCGCGCGTGCCAACGAAATCGCCGGGCAGCTTCAGCAGCTCGCGACCAAGGCGGATGCCGTGCTCGGCGACGTGCAGAAGGCCACCAACGATCCAAACGGGCTCGTGGCCCAGGCGACCGAGGCGGCCGCCTCGGTGCGCAAACTCGCGGACAATCTCGACACCCGCACCGCCGAATTGACGCAGGAGGTGAAGAAATTCACCGGCCCCGGCATGCGTCAGTTCGAAGCTCTGGCGTCCGACGGGCGGCGCACCTTGTCGGAAATCGACCGCACATTCAGGAATTTCGAACGCAATCCGCGTCAATTCCTGTTCGGCGGGAGTTCTGTACCCGAATATAGGCGGTGAGAATCGTGGTGCGGGAGCTGAGGAATAAAGACGTGCGCCGCCTGAACCCCTTGCGTCCGAGCCTGCGTGTGGGCGTTGCGGGCCTTTGCCTGCTGCTGGCGGGCTGCGGCACCGCCCCCGTCCCAACCTTCGACCTGTCCGCGCCGACGGCGTTTTCCGCGCGCGGCGGCGGCGGCCAGCTCGTCGTCGTGACCCCGACGGCCCTCGCGGCGCTCGACACC
Organism: Aquabacter spiritensis; assembly: GCF_004346185.1. Taxonomy (GTDB): domain Bacteria; phylum Pseudomonadota; class Alphaproteobacteria; order Rhizobiales; family Xanthobacteraceae; genus Aquabacter; species Aquabacter spiritensis. The sequence continues at coordinate 84,901 of NZ_SMAI01000020.1, forward strand.
CAGCAGATTCTCGTCGAACCGGCACCGGGGCAGGTCACCTATCTGCCGGAAGCTCAATGGAGCGACCGGCTGCCCGCCTTGCTCCAGGCGCGCCTGATCGAGGCGTTCGAGAACGGCAGCAAGATCCGGCGCGTCGCCCGGCCGAATGACGGCGTCGCCGCCGATTATCAGCTCAATGTCGACATCCGCACCTTCGGCGTTCAAATCGCGGCCGGCGCGCCCGATGCCGTCGTGTCGCTTTCGGTGAAGGTCATCGCGACGGCCTCCGGCCATATCGTGGCGGCCCAGGTCTTCTCCGCCCGGGTTCCGGTCTCGGCGATGAACGGGGCGGGCGTGACCGCAGCCCTCGATGCGGCCTCCGACACCGTCCTGCGGGACATCGTGATCTGGGCGTCGGCGCGCTCCTGACCCGAAACACGGCTCGGCCACGTGACCGAGCCCGAAATGAAAATGCCCGCCGGACGGCGGGCTCAGACCGCTGACAAACCCCTGGCGCGAGCCGGGGGTTTTTGATTCATTCGGGTATGCTGAAGAAACCCGGCCCGACCCAGACCGCTCT
>NZ_SMAI01000021.1 GCF_004346185.1 Aquabacter spiritensis
GACGTCGAAGATTACCCCTGGCATGCCTCGCCGGCGTGCCGACCGCTCCCGCATCCCTCCCCCCGCCGGGAAACCGGCGGGGCTGGAGGCGCTGGCGCCTCACGGCCCGGTCGAGGAGGCCCCCTGCCCCGCCGCTTTCGGCGCTCTGCGGGCCTTGGGGGCGGCCGGCGGCGGGGCGGCGCGCGGCAAAACGAGGAGCATGAGGCCGGCCGGGACGACGGCATTGAGGACCTGGATCGCCGCCAGCACTGCATCGCCATAGCCGAAGCGCAGATAGAGCAGCAGCGATCCCATCAGCACGCCATGCACCGCGATCCCGGCGAGTGGCACCAGAAGCACCGCCCGCACGCCGGCCTTGTAGCGCCGCACGGCGACGGCGAGCGCCCAGAGCGAGAGCGGCAGAAACAAAAGGAGCGCGGTCGCGAGCCCGGGATTGTAGCGCTGCGCGGTGACGGCCGGGCTGAGATGGGCGAACAGATTGACCAGCGGGATGGCGAAGAAACTCAACCCTATCAGCGGCTTGCGCGGCGCCAGGAGGGCCGCGATCAGGGCCGAGCCCCACACCGAGCCGACATTGACCGCGGTGATGAAGGACAGCGGCACCGGGCAGGAGACGGCGTCGCGAAAGCCGATCTCGGCGCACAGGAAGCCGCGAAAGGCATAGGGCCGGCCGAACAGGTCGATCCCGTGCTCCTCGAACTGATGCAGCAGATAAGCCGCGATCCCGGCCCAGGTCAGCCAGGTCATGTCCTGCCAGCGCGCGACGCGCCGGTCGGTCTGCAGGCCGTCCCCGCTTGCGAGCAGGATCAGCAGCAGACCGGCGGCGCCGAGGCCGATCCAGGGCCAGGTGATTGCGAACAGCGGCATGTCGCGCAGCTTAAGGCGAGAAGGTTTCGGAACCGGAAACCACCGCTCCCGAACAGATCGCGGCGGCGCGGCGGGCCGCCCGCTCAGCGCGGCGGCGAACCGGCCGGCACCGCGGCGCGCACCAATTCCATCGTCGTGGTGAAATGCAGCGCCAGCGCCGCCTCGGCCGCCGCCGCGTCGCGGGCGAGCGCCGCCTCGACGATCGCGGCATGCTCGGCATTCACGTCGCGGTCGCTGCCGCCCACCGCGCGGGCCAAGGCGCGGTAGCGCTCCGACTGCTCGAACAATGCCTTGCGGAAGCGCATCAGCCAGCCGAGGCCGCAGGCCGAGACCAGGGCCTCGTGAAAGGCGAAATGCAGATCGGCCCAGCCGCCGTCATGCGGCGCGGTCTGGCGGGCCAGGGCATAGGGGACTTGGCGCAACGCGTCCCAGCTCTCGCGCACCGCCCGCTCCCACCCGGCATCGCCGCGCGCGATCGACCGGCGCAGCGCCAGCGCCTCGATCTCGATGCGGGTCGAGGTCAGGTCCAGCAGGTCCGCGAGGTCGAGCGGGCTGACGCGGAAGCCGCGCTGGTCCTCGCTCAGCACGAAGCCGTCCGCGACCAGGCGCGAGAGCGCCTCGCGCACCGCCGAGAGGCTGACGTCGAAGCGCTTGGCGAGCGCCGCCACCGGCAGCTTTTCGCCCGGCGCGAGGCGGCAGGTGAGGATGTCCGAGCGCAAGGCGGCATGCACCGCCGAGGTCAGCGAGCGCACCGGCGCACCGGGAGCCACGCCCCCCGGAACCGATATCGTCTCGCCCCCCGGCCTGCGCATGCCGGCGGCCCTCACAGGCCGAGGCTGGCGCGGGTGTGCGCCGCGATCTCGCCGCGGGTCGCGACATAGACGTCGTCGCGGCCGGCGACGCGCTGGGCGATCGCCTCATAGGCCCAGGCCCCACCCGGCCGGCCGTAGCAATGCGCATGCGCCGTCACGTCGATCATCACCGCCCCGTCGTCCACCTTCAGGGTATGGGACAGGAAATCGTCGAACAAGGCCAGGAATTGCGCCGGCGTGCGGCCGAACCGCATGGCGTGCGGCAGATCGTTGATCTCCATGTTGAACGGCACCGCGACGATGTCGCCGTTCTCGAAGGTCTGGAGATAGGGCGCGTCGGTGTCGAGGACGTCGCCCTGCCAGGCATAGCCCTCGTCCACCAGGACCCGCATCGTATCGAGCCCGGCAGTGCCCCGCGGGCTCATCCAGCCGCGCGGCCGGGTGCCGGTGATCGCCGCCAAAGCCTGCGTGGTGCGCACGACATTGTCGCGGTTCTCCGCCTCGGTGAGGCCGGCGGGGATGATGTCCTGGGCGTAGGAATGGGCGACGATCTCGTGTCCCGCGCCGAAGATCGCGCGCACCTGCTCGGGATTGCGCTCGGCGAACACGCCACTCACCATGGCGCTCGCGGTGAGCTTGTTGCGGTCGAGGATGCGCAGCAACCGTTCGATCCCGGCCACCGCGCCATAGCTGCCCCAGGACAGCGCATTGGCATCGAACGTGCCGGGCGGGAGCGGATTGCCCATCGGCCCGATGCCCGGCGCCTTGCCGTCCGACCAGGCCTCGTAAGCAAGGTTGAACACCACCGCGACGTGCCGGCCGCCCGGCCAGCGGAAATCGCGGCCCGGCTTGGTGATGCGGGGGAAAGACGAGGCGGCGTCGGTCATGGCGGGTCTCCCTTGGTGCCGCGTCCCTCACCATGTTCCGACGGGACCGTCAACTGAAAATCGATTTACCTTTTCCGCCCCGCTCCGCTCGTCGCTCCGCCTGGACACTCCGGTTCAAACCCATTATCACCGCGCCAATATCGATTTTCCGGCAGGAGTGGCGCATGCGGCTGATGATGGTGAAGACCCCCGAAGGGGATGCCCTGGGCGTGGTCGAGGGCGACGGCGTCGCCATCCTGCCGGGCCGGACCCTGCGCGAAGTCTGCGGCGGCGGCGAGGCCGCGCTGAAGGCGGTGGCCGCGGCGGCCGCGGCGGCGCCGAAGGTGCCGCGCGCCTCGGTCAAGGCCGCCCAGCCGGTCCTCAATCCCGGCAAGTTCATCTGCATCGGCCTCAACTTCACCGACCATGCCAAGGAAGGCGGCAATCCGATCCCGGACTATCCCGCTCTGTTCCTGCGCGTGCCCTCCTCGCTGATCGCCGACGGCGAGCCCATGGTGTGCCCCAAGGCCTCGCCGACCTTCGACTATGAGGCGGAGCTGACCATCGTGATCGGCAAAGGCGGCCGGCACATCCCCGAGGACAAGGCGCTCGAGGCCGTGTTCGGCTATACCATTTTCAACGATGGCAGCGTCCGCGCCTATCAGCGCAAGTCGACCCAATGGACCGCCGGCAAGAATTTCGACGCCACCGGCCCGATCGGCCCCGAAGTCGTCACCTGCGACGAACTGCCGGACGGCGCCCACGGTCTCGCGGTGCGTTCGATCCTGAACGGCAAGGTCATGCAGGACGGCAACACCTCCGACTTCATCTTCTCGGTCGCCAAGGTGGTGTCCACCCTGTCCGAGATCATGACCCTTGAGCCCGGCGACATGATCGCCACCGGCACCCCGGCCGGCGTCGGCTATCCCCGCAAGCCGCCCGTCTTCATGAAAGCGGGCGACGAGATCGTCATCGAGATCGAGGGGATCGGCCGCCTCACCAACCCGATCGTCGACGAGGCCTGACCGATGCGGGTGGTGGAGATCCGGGAGAAGGCGGTCAAGCTGCAAAGCCGGCTGCGCAACGCCGCCTTCTCGTTCGACGAGATGACCACCTCCCTGGTCGCGGTGGTGACCGACGTCGTGCGTAACGGCCGGCCGGTCGTCGGCTACGCCTTCAACTCCACCGGCCGCTATGCCTGCGGCGCGCAGATGCGCGACCGCTTCGTCCCGCGCCTGATGCGCGCGGAGGCGCTGACGCTCGACCCCGCCGCCTTCGATCCGGACCTCTGGCTGACCGCCATGATGTTCGGCGAAAAGCCCGGCGGCGACATGGAGCGTTCGGTCGCCATCGGCACCATCGAGCATGCGCTGTGGGACGCGGTCGGCAAGATCGCGGACGTGCCGGTCTACCGGCTGATCGCCGACCGCTATCGCGGCGGCGACGCCCAGACGCGGGTGTTCTGCTATGTCGGCGGCGGCTGGTACGCGCCGGGCAAGACGGTCGCCGATCTGCTCGAGGAAGTCCGCCGCTATCTCGGCATGGGCTATACCCTCATCAAGGTGAAGGTGGGCGGCCTGCCGCTCGCCGAGGACCTGGCGCGGCTGGAGGCGGTGATCAGCCTGCTCGGCGATCCCGCGCGGCTCGCCGTCGACGCCAATTGCGGCATTCCGCCCGCGCTGCGGCCGGCTTATGCGCAGGCGCTGAAGCCGCTCGGTCTGCGCTGGTTCGAGGAGCCGGCGCATCCCGCCGACTTCGCCGGAAATGCCGATTTCATCGCCGCCTACGGCAATCCCGTCGCCACCGGGGAGAACCTGTTCGCGCTCGAGGACGTGCGCAATCTGGTGCGCCACGGCGGCATGCGGCCCGGCATCGACATCATCCAGAGCGACATTCCCCAGTCCTACGGAATCGGCACCGCGGCGCGGGTGCTCGCCATGCTGGCCGAGCACGGCTTTACGCCCGCCTCGGTCTTGCCGCACGGCGGCAACCAGATGTCGTTCAACCAGAGTGCCGGCTTCGGCCTCGGCATGTGCGAGGCCTATCCCGACGCCTTCGGGGTATTCTCCGGCTATTGCGACGACGTGCGCGTCGAGGACGGCTACATCACGGCGGGCGACTGGCCCGGCATGGGCTTCGAACGCCAGGCCGAGCTGTTCCGCCTGTTCCAGAGCGTCCTGGACTGAGCCCGGCTCAGTCCTCGGTCTCCAGGCTGAACTGCCGGACCTGCTCGTCATAGATGAAGGTCTCGCCGTAGCGGCCCCAATTGGTGACGGCACGCAGGCAGTCGCGCGCGAAGTCCTCCGACATATGGTCTTCCAGCTCGTCGGCGAAGCGCGACCAGGGCGCCCGGTGGCTCGGCCGCTCGTCCAGCACCCGCCGGATATGGGCGGCGAGCGGGATATGCGCGAGAAGGTGCTCGGCGAACAGAGCCTTGCGCGGCTCGACCTCCGCCGCGACGAACCGCCTGCCGGCCTCGGTGAGCGTGATGTCGCCCCCGGCGACGTCCGCGAACCGCAGCATATGCAGCGCCTCGGCGATCGGGAACAACGAGTCGGCCGGCATGTGCAGGCTCTCGGCCAGCGCCGGCAGATCCGCCTTGCCGCTATAGGGCGGATCGGCCAGTTCCTCCATCAGGCCTGCGAGGACGTTGGTGGAGATCGGCGGCAGATAAGTGGTGAGCGTGATGTCGGCGTGCGGGGCCGCGGCGCCGTGGAGCGGCGCACCAGGACCCTCGCGATTGGTCATGCGGGCATAGATCTCTTCCACCAGATCGCGGAATTCCGGCGCCTGCCGGTCACGCGGATGCGGCAGCGCGATCGGCATCTCGAAGGCGACCCGGCCGGGATTGGAGGAGAAGATCAGGACGCGGTCGCACATCAGCACCGCCTCCTCGATATTGTGGGTGACGATCAGGATCGACTTGATCGGCAGCGCGCCGTCGGTCCACAGATCGATGATATCGGTGCGCAGCGTTTCGGCGGTGAGCACGTCGAGCGCCGAGAAGGGCTCGTCCATCAGCATCAGCCGGGGATGCACGACGAGGGCCCGCGCGAAGCCGACGCGCTGGCGCATGCCGCCCGACAATTCCTTGGGATAGGCGCTCTCAAAGCCGCCGAGGCCGATCAGGTCGATCGCCTCCTCGGCGCGGCGGCGCCGCTCTGCGGCGGCAATGCCCAGCGCTTCCAGCCCGATCTCGACATTCTGGCGCACCGTGAGCCACGGGAAGAGGGCGAAGGTCTGGAATACCATCGCGATCCCCTCGCTGGGACCGCTGACCTTCTCGCCATACCAGGTGACATCGCCGGCGAAGGGCGGCGTCAGGCCGGAAATGATGCGCAGGAGGGACGATTTTCCGGATCCGGACCGCCCGAGCAGGCCGACGATCTCGCCCTCCTTGATGGCGAGGGAGACGTCGTCCAGCACCAGGATGCGATTGTTCTCGCTCTTCCGAAAAGACTGGACCACATGGGACACCGACAGCATCGGCGTGCCGGAGGACTGGGTGGTGTCGAGCATGATCGGTGTCCTCAGTCGAGACGCAGCCGGCGCGCGGCGAAATTGAACATTGGCCGCCAGAGGGTGCGGTTGAAGGCGATGACATAGAGCGACATCACCGCGATGCCGAGCGTGATGCGGGGATAGTCGCCCGCCGTCGTGGCGTCGGCGATATAGGCGCCGAGGCCCTCGGCGCGCAGCGTGGTATCGCCCCAGCTCGCCACCTCGGCGACGATCGAGGCGTTCCACGATCCGCCCGAGGCGGTGAGCGCGCCGGTGACGTAATAGGGAAAGACCCCCGGCAGGATCACCTTGGTCCACCAGTGCCAGCCGCGGATATGGAAGGAGGCCGCCGCCTCCCGCATGTCGGTTGGGAACGCGCTCGCGCCAGCGATCACGTTGAACAGGATGTACCATTGGGTGCCGAGCACCATCAGCGGCGACAGCCAGATATTGGGATCGAGGCCGAAATACACGATCGCCACGACCGCGAACGGGAAGATGATATTGGCGGGAAAGGCGGCGAGAAACTGGGCGAGCGGCTGCACCGCCGTCGCCACTTTGGGCCGCAGGCCGATCCAGACGCCGATCGGCACCCAGATCAGCGAGGCGATGAAGATCAGCACGGCGACCCGCAGCAATGTGAGAAAGCCGAGCCAGAGAACGTGAAACACCTCGGAGAGCCCGACCTCGGTGGCAACGAAGCGCACGATCAGCCACACGCTGTAGAGCGCGGCGGCGGCGATCAGAACCGACCAGATCCGATCCATCGCGCGGCTCGACCAGGCGACGCCGACCGGGCGTGGCACCGCGACCGGCAGCGCCAGCGGCATGCGCGCGGCGCCGCGCAGCGCGCGGCCGAAGGGGGCGATGACGAACTGGAACAGATGCGCGCGCTTGATCAGATCGAGCACCCAGGAGCGCGGCGGCGGCCCGCCGACCGAGGTCTCGAACCGAAACTTCTCGGCCCAGGCGACGAGCGGGCGGAACAGGAGCTGGTCGTAGATCAGGATCACCACCAGCATGGCCACCACCGACCAGCCGACGGCGACGAGGTCCTTCTGGTCGATCGCGGTCGCGACATAGGCGCCGATGCCCGGCAGGGTGATGGTGGTCGAGCCGACCGTGATCGCCTCGGAGGCGACGACGAAGAACCAGCCGCCCGACATCGACATCATGGTGTTCCACACCAGGCCCGGCATGGAGAACGGCACTTCCAGCCGCCAGAAGCGCTGCCACCCGGTCAGGCGGAAGCTGCTCGACACCTCTTCGAGGTCGCGCGGCAGGGTCTTCAGCGATTGGTAGAAGCTGAAGGTCATGTTCCAGGCCTGGCTGGTGAAGATCGCGAACACCGCCGCGAATTCCACCCCCAGGACCTGGCCCGGGAACAGCCCCATGAAGAACACGACGGTAAAGGACAGGAAGCCCAGGACCGGCACCGACTGGAGAATGTCGAGGATCGGGATCAGCACCATTTCCGCGCGGCGGCTCTTGGCCGCGATGGCGCCATAGAGGAAGGTGAAGATCAAAGAGGCGATGATCGCCGCGAGCATGCGGGCGGTGGTGCGCAGGGCATATTCGGGCAGAGCGGAGGGATCGAGCGTGATCGGCGTCCTGTCGAGGTCGGAAATCGGGACCAGGGCCTCCTGCGTGCTCTGGGTGAACAAAGCGAGCAAGCCGAACACGACGGCGAAGGCGAACAGATCGAAGGGGGTGAAGAAACGGGACCGGACCGGGGCGGGACCATTGCCGACGGCTGCAGGCTGAAACAGCATGGGAACGTCCACCCGGAATGTGGAAGATTGATCACGTCTGCTTGAGGCCAGTACAGCGCGTCCATGACAAATACGCTACGCACTCTGCGCACATCGCCCTGCGACCTCCGCGCGCGCCGCCATCCCGCGCGACGCGGGCTTCAGGTCGCGCGAACCCGGGCGGCCGGCGCATGAGCGGTCCCCGCGACGCGGTGGTCGACATCACCCCCGACGTCCTGCTGAAGGCCTATGCCTGCGGCATCTTCCCCATGGCGGAAAGCGCCGAAGACCCGGGGCTCTATTGGATCGAGCCCGAGCGGCGCGGGATCTTCCCGCTGGACGGGCTGCGGATCTCCTCCCGCCTCGCCCGCACCGTGCGGTCCGACCGATTCGAAGTGCGCATCGACAGCGACTTCGACGGCGTGATCGACGGCTGCGCCGCCTCCCAGCCCGGCCGGGCGAAGACCTGGATCAATGCGCGGATCCGCACCCTCTATGGCCAATTGTTCACGCGCGGCCGGTGTCACACGGTCGAGGTCTGGCGCGAGGGTCGGCTGGTCGGGGGGCTCTACGGCGTGCGGCTCGGCGCGGCCTTCTTCGGCGAGAGCATGTTCCACGTCGAGCGCGACGCCTCGAAAGTCGCGCTGGTGCATCTCGTGGCGCGATTGAGGGCCGGCGGCTTCCGCCTGCTCGACACCCAGTTCGTCACCCCGCACCTCGAAAGCCTCGGCGCCGTCGAGGTCAGCCGGCGGCACTATCACCGCCTGCTCGACGCCGCGCTGGCGACCGAGGGCGACTTTTATTGCTGGCCGGCAGATTTGGCCGTGGCGGGCGGGGCCGCCTTGCAGGTGGTCAGCCAGACGTCGAAAATCGGATGCTCGACGCCGTGAAGCCCGGGGCTTGAGGCGAACATCCAGCCGGTGAAGATGCGCTTGGCCTCGCCCTTCAGGGTGATCTCGTTGACCTCGGTGAAGCTGGTCGTGTTGGTCGGTTCGGTCGGCGGCCGGGTATAGCAGGCGCGCGGTGTAACCTGGAGCGCCCCGAACTGCACCGTCTCGCCGATCTTCACCTCGAACGAGGTGATGCGGCCGGTGATCTTGTCGAGCCCGGCATAGACCGCGGTGGGATTGGGGATCTTTTCGGCCGGCGGCTGGACCACGACCATGTCGCCCTCATCGGTCCCGGTCGGTGGAGAAGCGGTGCCGGCCGCGGGCGGGACCACGGCGGGCGCCGGGCCGGGAAATGCGTCCCGCGCTCCCGGACGCGGCGAACCGGGAGGCGGCAATTGCCGCGCCGAACCCGGCGTCTGGGGCGCCGGAGGCAGCGGTCCGGAAGGCGGAACCGCGGGCGTGGTCGACATTCCCGCCGGCGGAGCGAGCGGCGCCGACTGAATGGTGTATTGCGCGCGCGCCGCCCCCGCGGCGTCGGCCATCAACAGGACCAAGACGGCGGCCGGAACGAAGGCGGGACGGAATTTCTTCATGGAAAAGCGAACCTGACACATGATGCCGCGGACCTGGGCGGGGCCGCCGCCTGCACCCGGTAGACACGCGCAATGCGGCCAAGCAAGGGCAATCCGGGAGGTTGTCGTGCGCGGCGACAGCCCGGGACCCGGAGTCCCGCGGCGGCAGGCGGACCCGCGCGATGGGAGCCGAGGCCCGCCCCCTACTCGCCGGGCGTCCAGGCCTTGTAGTCGCCCGTGACCACCGGGCGGGCGCGGCCGGTCATGACGGCGCCCTTGGGGCGGTAGGCCGCCGGGGATCCGGTAAAGTTGCGGCGGTGCGGCTTCTGCCAAGGGCGCGGGACGTAGGTCATCTCTGTCGGCGGAACGTCCGTGCGGTGATGCATCCAGCCGTACCAGCCCGGCGGGATCGTGCTCGCCTCGGCATAGCCGTTATAGAGCACCCAGCGCCGCTCGAAGCCGAGCGTGGGGTCCACCGCCCCGTTGCGGGTGCGGTAATAGCGGTTCCCGAATTCGTCCTCGCCCACCAGTTCGCCATAGCGGCGCGTCCAGAGCAGGGTGCCGGGGGTCGCCTTCTGCCACCAGGCAAAGATGTAAAGCAGCAGATCTTTCACGGGACCTCGCCTCGCTCGCTTTGGGCGGACCATGCCACCGTGCCCGCCTCCTGTCCATCGCCGCCACTGGCGCGGATCGCCGCGTCAGGGGGAAAACAGCGTCATGACGTAAACCAGAAACAGCACGAGGTGAACGAGGCCCGTCAAGGCATTGGTCTTGCCGGTGCCGAAGGAGACGACGGACAGGACCAAAGCGAGCAGAAGCTGGATGCGGTCCTCCGGATCGAGCGAGAGCTGGACCTCCTGGCCGATCAGATAGCCGATCGCCACCATGACCGGCATGGTGAGGCCGATCGTGGCGAGGCCCGAGCCGAGGGCGGTGTTGAGGGCCTGCTGGAGCTGGTTGCGCCGCGCCGCGCGAAGCGCGGTGAGGGTCTCCGGCAGAAGCAGCATCGCGACCACCACCGCGCCGATCACCGCGTCGGGATCGGCGAGATGGCCGAGGGACACCAGATGCTCGACCCCGGCGGCGACCCGGTCCGACAACAGGACGACGCCCGCGAGGCTGATCAGAAGGAAGACGATGGAAATCAGCGTCGCGCGCCGGCTCGGCGGCGCATGCAGCGATTCGCCCCCCTCCAGATAATGCGCCTTGTAGCGGACCGTCTGCATGAACAGGAACGAGCCGTAGAGCAGCACCACGGCGACCATGATGACGAACACGTCGATCTTGAGCGGCGCGCCGACAAGGCCGCCCCGTGTCACCTCCGGGAGGACCAGAGCGAGCACGGAAATGGCGATGATCACCGAGAGATAGCCGGAAACGCCCTGCTGGCGGATCTCCTGCTCGTAATGCCGCAGCGCCCCCATCAGCAGACAGAGGCCGACCACCCCCGTGAGCACGAACATCACGGTCGACAGGACCGCTTCGCGTGCGAGGGTCGGGTTGCCCGTGCTGTTGAGCATCAGGGACATCAGGACCGACACTTCGATCAAGGTGACGGAGAAGGTGAGGACGAGGGTGCCGTAAGGCTGTCCGAGCCGCGCCGAGATGCGCTCGGCATGCTGGACAGCGGAAAAGGCGGCACCGAGCAGAAGCAGCGTCGCGACGCCAGCGCCCAGATCGTCGAGCGGCACATGCAGCGCCCGCCCGAGAACCGCGCCGAGAACCGCCGCGATCGGCAGGAAATAGGCGTAGCGCGCCATCGTCATGTGCCGCCTTCACGCTGAGTGTCCCCGCCCTTTGGCAGAGGACGGCCGGTGCGGCAACAGGAAGCTTACGGCGGCGCGGCCCGACCCGCCGGCTGCGGGATCGGGCGGGCACGGCTTAGAATGGCGCGATGGCGCCGCTCAAGGCTCCGGCCGCCTCGGCCGCGAGCGGCGAGAAACGCTTCGCGAAGCTCTCCGGGCTCCATTCCGAAAGACTGCCGGCGATGTGGACCGCAGCCACCGGGCGCGCCCGGTGATCGAGAACCGCGCACGCCACGGCGACTTCGCCGATCAGGCTCTCGTCGTGCACCAGCGAGAAGCCCTCACGGCGCGCGCGCTGCACCTCCTCGCGAATCGCATCGGGGTCGGTCAGGGTCTTCGGCGTCAGCGCGATCAGATCGGACCGCCGCAGGATGCTGTCCACCTCGCCGTCCGAAAGCCGCGCCATGATCGCCCGCCCGCCCGAGGAGCAGAAGGTCGGAATCCGCCGCCCGACCAGCGTCGCGTAAAAGGTCTGCCGCTTGCTCTGCCTGCGGATGGCGTAGCAGATCGTGAGATCGTCGAAGATCGAAAGGTCGACCCGTTCGTGCGAGCCCAGCTGGAGTTCGTTGAGCACCGGGGTCGCGCGCTCGATGAGCGGCCAGCTGCGCAGGAAGTCGAAGGCGCGGTCGAGCACTTTGGTGCCGAGGCAGAAGCCCCGCCCGTCGAGCCCCTTCCGGAGATAGCCGAGCTGGAGCAGCGTATAGGCCATGCGCTGGACCGTGCTCTTGTCGAGCCCTGCGAGGTCCGCGATCTCCTGCAGGCTCATTGCGCCGGGATGACTGGAAAACGCTTCCAGGACGGCGATTCCCTTGCCCAGGGAATTTACGAACTGCCTCTGATCGATCGCCGGACTATCCTCGTCCGGCTGCTCCGGAAGGGTCGCGAGGGAGTTGACAAACCCGCCCAAGGAGCGTTCCTTTCTCTCGACAATAAAAACGATCGTATTGTAATTCAATACGCAAATATCAGATGGGGATCATTATGGCAAGCGGAGCGGCGCGCGAGGAGCGAACCCTCGCCCTCATCTTTCCCCCGCCCGGACGGCGGACCGGCCGGCGGGCCGGTGATGTGATGCGACACTACGGGGACAGCACGCGATGACTGACATCCAAAGCACGGACACCGTCCTGGCCGCGCCGGAGCGCAACGGACGCGGGATCACCTTGCGCGCGGTCGTCGAACGGGCCGGCCCCTTCCTCCTGACCGCGTTCCTGATCGGTTTCTGGGAATTCGCGGTCCGCTTCTTCGAGGTGCCGTCCTTCCTGCTGCCGGCGCCCTCCCAGATCGTCATGCTGATGTACAATGAGTGGTCGCTGCTGCAGATGCACGCGATCGCCACCATTACCAGCATGGTCTCGGGCTATCTCTGCGCGGTGTTCTTCGCGCTGACCATTTCCGCCTTGATGATCCGCTTCCCGTTGATGGAGCGGTGCGTCATGCCGATCTTCGTGGCGCTCCAGAGCGTGCCGAAGATCGCCATCGCGCCCTTGATTCTGGTGTGGGTCGGCGCGGGCTTCCACTCGAAGCTCCTCGTCGTCACCGCGATCGCGTTCTTCCCGATCATCATCAACACCATGACCGGCTTCAAGCAGGTCGATCGCGGGCTGCGCGACGTGTTCACGTCGGTGGCGGCGACGGAACGGCAGATCTTCTTCCAGCTCCGCCTGCCCTATGCCATGCCCTACATCTTTGCCGGCCTGCGCATCGCCACCACCCTCGCGGTGCTCGGCGCCATCGTCGCGGAATATCTCGCCGCCTCGAACGGCCTCGGATACCTCGTCCTGTCGGGCAGCTTCAACTTCAACACCGCCCGCTCTTTCGCCGCGATCATCGCTCTCGCCGTGATCGGGACCAGCTTCTTCGGCCTGATGACTTTCATCGAGAGCCGCCTGTCCTGGAAGCGCCACGCCTCGAGCGATGAAACGACGCGCGTTTGAGCGTGCGTCCGGCAATGAAGACAAACGTGCGGATTCAATGGCCGGGGTCGACCCCCGGCTGGATCCGGGTCCAGCATCGGAGGGATCCATGGCTTTGATCGAGGCGGACGCGGCGACGGCGAGCGAGACGAATTCGGGAATCGGCATTTCCAACGTCACGGTGGTCTATGGCGGCGACGGCGGCGTCACGGCGCTGAAGAACATCAATCTCCAGGTGAAGGAAGGCGAGTTCGTCTCGCTCGTCGGCGCCTCGGGCTGCGGCAAGAGCACCCTTCTGAAGGTGGTCGCGGACCTGATGCCGCCGACCGGCGGGCAGGTTACGGTCAACGGCCTCGCCCCGTCCGCTTTGCGCAAAGCGGGCCGGCTCGGGCTGGTGTTCCAGCAGGCCAATCTGATGCCGTGGCTCAACATCCGCGGCAATATCGGCCTGCTGAAATCCCTCGTCGCGGGCCACGGCGGAACGGTGTCCAAGACCGGTGCCTCGGTCGACCAATTGATCGACGTCGTCGGCCTGACGGGCTTCGGCGAGAAGTTCCCGCACCAATTGTCCGGCGGCATGCAGCAGCGCGCCGCGCTGGCGCGGGCGCTGGCGCTCGACCCGGCGGTGCTCTTGATGGACGAGCCGTTCGCCGCGCTGGACGAAATCACCCGCGACCGCATGGCGTTCGAGTTGATGCGGGTCTGGCAGCAATACCGCAAGACGGTGCTGTTCGTGACCCACAGCCTCAGCGAAGCCGTGATGCTGTCCGATCGCGTCGTGCTCATGAGCCCCCGCCCCGGCCGCATCCACCGCATCTTCGACATCGATCTACCGCGCCCGCGGACACCGGAGACCCGGCTGACCGAGGGCTTTTCCAAGCTGGTCCTGGAGCTCAACCGCGAGCTCTATGAGGTCATGACCTGACGCGCCCGCCACCGAAAAGAGACTCCCCGCCATGCTGACCGTTCCCTCCCTGACGGTCGGCGATGATCCGCGCGAGCGCGGGCGCCTGCACGGCGCGCGCTTCGCCGACGATATCGCCGCGAACCTCGAGACCTATCTGCGGCGCTTCGAGGCCTCCGGGCTCGATCGGGACACCGCATTTCTCGAAGGCACCCGCTGGTTCGCCTCGATCCGGCGCCAGAACGAGGACTATGCGGAGGAGATGCGCGGCATCTCCGAAGCCTCCGGGCATGGCGATGCGGCGATCGCCCTGCTCAATGCCCGGTACGAACTCGCCTTCACCCTGTTCGGCAAGGACGCCCAGCGCAACGAGGCGCTGCGCAAGGAATTGCTGACCGTCGGCCCCGACGGCTGCACGACCTTCGGGCTCCTGCCGGAGACCACCGCCGACGGCCATACCTGGCTGGGCCAGAACTGGGACTGGCTCGAGGGCGTGCATAAGCGCAACCTCGTTCTGCGGGTCCGCCGGCGCGACAAGCCGAGCTTTGTCTGCTTCACCGAAGCGGGCATCGTCGGCGGCAAGATGGGGGTCAACGAAGCCGGCATCGGCCTGGTCGAGAACGGCCTCGCCTCGTCCCATGACGGCGTCAATCCCTATGAGAAGCCGTTCCACATGCGCTGCCGCGAAGTCATGGACGCGCGCCGCTTCGACGATGCCCTGCGCCCAATCGTCGACAGCCGCCGCACCTGTTCGGCGAACTTCATGATCGGCGACGCCGCAGGCGAGATCATCGACATCGAAAGCAGCCCGAACCATCTCTCCTATCTCCATCCGGAGACCGGCATGGTCAGTCACTCCAATCATTTCGTCGGGACCGGGCACGGCGAATCCCAGATGGAGAAGATCGCGCCGAACACGCTCTACCGGGCCTCGCGGATCCGCCGGCTGCTGGCGCGCACCGCGGGCGCCATCACGTTCGAGGACATGCGGACCGCGGCGCAGGACCATTTCGGCTATCCCAATTCGATCTGCCGCCATCCCGACGAAAGCCAGCCGCGCGCCAAACGCACCATGACGACGGGCGCGGTGCTGATCGATCTCGACAGCCGGACGATGCACGTCGCCAACGGGCCGCCCTGCACCTATCCCTATGTGCCGTTCACCGTCGACGGGGAGGAATAACAAGATGCATCCGGATATCCCGATCCCGCCCAAGCCGATCGTCGAGCGACCGTTCTCGCGCATGGACGAGCCGTTCCCCTGGCCGAACGGCGCGCGCTGTGCGGTCATGCTGACCTTCGACTTCGACGCCGAGACGCTGTGGTTCTCGCGCGATCCGGACAATGCCCGCAAGCCGGGCATCCTCAGCCAGGGCATCTATGGCGGGCGGGTCGGCGTCCATAAGGTGCTCGATTTGATGAAGGAGGAAGGCACGCCCGCCACCTTCTTCACCCCGGGCTGGACCATCGAACGCTATCCCCAGGCGATCGAGCGCATTCTCGCCGAAGGCCACGAGCTCGGCCATCACGGCTATCTCCACGAATGGGTCGATCCCGATTTCCCCGAGCAGGAAGAGGAGGCGATGGACAAGGGCCTCGCCTCGATGATGAAGATCGCCGGCATCAAGCCGAAGGGCTTCCGCTCGCCGGCCGGGGAATCCAGTCCGAATATGATCCGGCTGCTGACGGAAAAAGGCTTCCTCTACGATTCCACCCTGATGGACGGCATCGTTCCCTATCGCCACGAATTGGCGGACGGGCGGCCCGGCGTGGTGGAGATCCCCTGGCATTGGTCGATCGACGACGCGCCCCAGGCCCTGTTCTCGGTCCGCAATGCGCGCCCGATCATGACCAACAGCCATATTCTGGAAGTCTGGCTCGAAGAATTTCACGAAATCTACCGCTGGGGCGGGCTGGTCGACGTGGTGATGCACCCGCAGATTTCCGGGCGGCCCTCGCGCATCGCTTTGCTGCGCCGGTTCATCGCCGAAGTGCGTCGCCTGCCGGGCGTCTGGTTCGCCACCGGCACCGAAGTCGCCGAGGCCTATGTGGCCGCGGAAGCCACGCTCTGATCCGTCCCTTCCAATCCCGAGGACCCTCATGGCCGAGCGCCTGATCCGGATCGCCATGAACGGCGTGACCGGCCGGCTGGGACAAAACCAGCATCTCGTCAATTCCATCCTCGCCATCCGCCGCGAAGGCGGACTGCCGCTCGCCAATGGCGACCGGCTGATGCCCGAGCCGATCCTGGTCGGGCGCAACGCCGACAAGCTCGCCCGCCTCGCCGCCGCCCACGGGGTCGCCGATTGGTCGACCGACATGGCCGCGGTGCTCGCCGATCCCGAGGTCGAGATCTATTTCGACGTCGCGGCGACTGCCGGCCGGCGCGAGCGGGCGCTCGCCGCGATCGCCGCCGGCAAGCACATCTATCTGGAGAAGCCGATCGCCGACACGCTGGAGGATGCGCTCGCCATCGCCCGCGCAGCGGCGGGCGCCGGCCTATGCAATGCCGTGGTGCAGGACAAGGTGTTCCTGCCGGGCTTCCAGAAGCTGCGCAAACTGAAGCGGGCCGGCTTCTTCGGCCGCGTCCTCTCGGTGAAGCTCGATTTCGGCTGGTGGATCTTCGATGGCGAGATGCATCCCGCCCAGCGCTCGTCCTGGAACTACAGGAAGGCGGAAGGCGGGGGTCTCATCCTCGATATGTTCCCTCACTGGCGCTACATGATCGACGGCCTCGTCGCGCCCGTCACGGCGGTGAGCTGCCGCCATGCCACCGTCACCCCGACACGCCGCGACGAGGCGGGGCAGCCTTATGCCGTCGACGTCGAGGACGAGGTCGCCGCGACCTTCGAGCTGGAGGGCGGCGCCTTCGCGCAGGTGACTTCCTCCTGGGCGACGCGGGTGCGCAAGGACGACATGCTCACCCTCCAGGTAGACGGCGAGAAGGGCTCGGCGCTCGCCACCCTCCACCGCTGCTTCATCCAGCCCGACGTCGCGACCCCCAAGCCGGCGTGGAACGTTCAGACCCGGGTGGACCACGATTTCCAGGCGGACTGGCAGGAAGTGCCGGACGTCGATCCCTTCAAGAACAGCTATCGCTGCGGCTGGGAACTGTTCCTGAAGCACGTGGTCGAAGGCGCACCCTTCCCCTCCCCTCTGATCGAAGGCGCCAAGGGGCTCCAACTCGTCGACGCGTGCTACCGCTCAAACCGCGAGCGGCGCTGGGTCGATCTTCCGGCGCTGGCTCTGTAGCACCCGGAAGGAATGGGCGCCGGGAACCATCCCGGCGTCGGGTTCGCGCGCATCGGCCGGCTTGCGCCGGCCGCTATCGGGCGGCGGAAAGCAGGCGCTCCATCGTCGCCGGCTCCGGCGACAGGCGCCCGGCGGACAGGTCGTCCATCAAGGCGAGCATGGTCCGCGTCACGGGGACCGAAATGCCCTGCCGCTGCGCCAAAGCCAGCATCGGCTCGAACTGGACCGGCAGTTCCGGCGCATGGCCCTGGATGATCTGGGTGTAATAGCCGCTGTGCTGCTTGGCGGACCCCTTCAACCGGGCCAGCACCGCATCGACGCAGGCTTGCTGGCGCAACGGATCGTCCGAGCCGAGATCGTTCGGCGCGAACCAGGGGGCGTCCTGCGCGGGATGGCCGCTCGCCCGCGCCACGTCGGTGACCTCCCGGGCGATCGCCACCGCGATCGGGCGCAACCGCGGGTCCGACAGGAACTTAGCCGTCAGGCCATCGTCCATGGCTGCGGCACCCAGCAGCGCGCCATAGGCCATCTTCGTCCAGACGACGCCGAGAATATCGTCGGAGACATGGATGTCCGGGTCGAAATCGCGGAAAACCGCGAGCACCGGATCGAGCGGCGGGCCGCGCTCCGGATCGAGCGCGCCCAAGGTGAGGCTCGCCCGCGCCCCGTAGGTGACATCCCCGGGCCCGTTGAAGTCCGCCGGTAGAAAGAAGGACGCGGCGATGGTGCGGCCGATGCCGGCATGGCGCGCCACGTCCAATGCGCCGAGCCCGTTCTGGCAGGAGACGACGGTGCCGTCTGGCGCCAGATGGGGCAGCAGCTCCGTCATCGCCGCATCGGTCTGGGGCAGCCGCACCGCGAGGAGGATCAGGGGGAAGATTCCATCCACCGCTTCCGGCCGCACCGCCGGCGCGCCGATCTGAATCTGCACCACGGGACCGCCGATTTTGAGCTGCCCGGCACGGATCGCCGCGAGATGGGCGTCGTTGACATCGACGAACAGCACCTGGCGCCCGGCCCGCACGAAATGCGCGCCGAGGGTCGCGCCGATCGCACCCGCGCCCCAGACGAGGACGGGAGCGCCGGCCCAGGGCCGGCCGTGTTCGTTTTCAGTCATCACGCACCTCTGACAGCGATGGCGCCGGCCTGCAAACACGCGGGTTGACCGGCGAGGGAAAGATATCAAATATATGATATCGGATCTGCAGGAACGTCCAGGGGGCCGGGAACTCATGACGAGCTATGACGGAGTGATCATCGGCGCGGGCCACAACAGCCTGGTAATGGCGGCCTATCTGACGCGCGCCGGCCTGAAGATCGCGGTTCTGGAACGCAACGACCGGGTCGGCGGCGGCTGCACCACGGAGGAGCCGGCTTTGCCGGGCTACCGGTTCAACATCCATTCCAATTTCTACATGGGCTTCCGCCACGCCCCCTTCATGCGGGACCTCGAACTCTATCGCTACGGCTTCTCTTTCGTCGAGCCGCTGGTCCAGCAGGGCACCACCTTTTCCGACGGCACCTGCATCGTGCTCCATCAGGATCTGGAGGCGAGTTGCGCCGCCATCGCGCGCTTCTCGAAGCGGGATGCCGACACGTTCCGGGAACTGTCGCTGCGCTACGATCAGGAGATGCGCCCGCTTCTCACCTCGCTGCGCTACAATGCCCCGCTGCCGCCGGACGTCCTGCGCGATCGGTTGTCCGGTCCCCAGGGCAAGGAATTCCTCTCCCACGGCCGGTTCGACCTGTTCGGCGTCATCCGCCATTATTTCGAGCATGAGCGGGTGCGCACCATGTTCGCGGCGCTGATGCATGTCGGCACCATCGAGAACGCGCCCGGCGCGGGCGCCCTCTTCCCCGGCAGCATGGCTGCGGTGCGCGCCTATACTTTGCCCGTGGGCGGCTCCGCCTCCTTCACGCGCGCGTTGGAGCGGGTTCTGGAGGCCGGCGGCAGCCGCGTCATCTGCAATGCCGACGTGCGCGAGATCGTGGTCGAGAACGGCCGGGCGACCGGCGTGCGGCTGGACACGGGCGAGACCGTCCGGGCCACACGCTTCGTCGCTTCGGGCATCGACGCGCCGACCACGATGCGCATCTCCGGGGAAGAGCATTATTCCCAGAGCGTGCGGGACAAGCTGAAGAACTGGTACTGGGGCAATCATTCCTCGGTGACGCTCCACCTCGCATTGAAGCGGCCGCCGACCTACCGCTCGGCCGCCTACGACCCGGAGATCGGCAAGGCGTTCAACATCTTCTTCGGCATGGACAGCCTCGACGACATCGAAGCCTCGTTTCATGACTGCGAGACCGGGCGCTTCCCCAGCATCCTGATGGGCAACGGCGCCTGCAACAGCGCGGTCGATCCGCTTTACGCGCCGGCCGAAGGGCACGTCGCCTTCTGGTGGCCGTTCGCGCCTTACAGCGTCGATGGCAGCCCGTCCAATTGGGATGACCGCGCGGAGGACTATGCCGCCCGCCTGCTGGAGCATTGGCGCGCCCATTCCGACAATCTCGACGGCGACAACATCCGCGCCAGCCATCTCGCGACGCCGCTCGACTATGAGCGGCTGAACGTCAACATGGTGCAGGGCGCCGCGCGCATGGGGGCCTGGGTGCCGAGCCAGCTCGGCTACAACCGCCCGCACCCGGAATTGTCGGGCACGCGGACGCCGATCGAGGGCCTCTATCTGTGCGGCTCCTCGACCACCGGCGCCGGCGGCGGGCTCAACGGAGCGCCCGGTTATATCGCCGCCAATGCGGTGAGCGACGATCTCGGACTTGTGCGAACCTGGACGCCGGTTCCGGCGCCGGAATGGACGCACTGACGGAGCGACAAGGCCGCACATAAGCGGTCCGCAACAACCAACCTTCTTTCCAGACGAGCACGATGGAGGGGTACAATGACGTGCAGCCGACGTTCGTGGATCTTGGGTCTCGGCTTGGCCGTGATGGGCGCCGTCGCGTCCATCGTGCCAGGTCACGCACAACCCGCGCAAAAACCGCTCGACAAGGTGATCCTGCGGATCAACTTCACCCCGTGGGGCATGCACGCCCCCTATTTCTACGGCCTTGCGAAGGGCTTCTATCGCGAGGAGGGGATCGACCTCGAAATCCGCCCCCCCTCGACGGGCCAGCAGAATGAAGGCTTCATCGCCTCCGGCCGGGAGCAGTTCGGCGTCACCAATGCCGACGCGTTCACCCGCGCCAAGGGCAGCGGCCTGCCGATCGTCGCGATCATGGCGGAACAGCCCGACACGCCGTTCTCGGTCGCGTCCCACAAAGCGGACAACATCACCGATCCGAGCCAGCTCAAGGGCAAGAAAATCTCCTGGTTCCACCAGAACGTGAAAAGCCTGATCCTGCCCTTGCTCAAGTCGGGCAATCTGACCCTCGACGATATCCAGTTCATCACCATCGCCCCGGGCACCGAGACGCAGATGCTCGCCGCCCGGCAGACCGACGTGATGTGGGCGATGATCCACGGCCAGCCGCTCACCATGGAAATGCGCGGCTTTCCGATGAACGTGATGGCGCTGAAGGATTACGGCGTGAAGTTCTACGGGGTGCTGATCTACACCAACGAGAACCTCATCAAGACAAATCCCGACCTCGTCCAGCGTTTCGTCAAGGCGACCACGCGCGCGATCATGGCGGCGATGGACGCCCCCGAGGCAGCGGTGGCGGAGGTGATCAAGGTTTCGCCCGACCGGAACCAGGACCTGGAGACGGTCAAGCTCAAGATCATCCAGAACCAGTTCTACAAGTCGCCGGACTTCGCCGAGCGCTTCGGCAAGATGAACGATGAAAAGTGGCAGTCCACCATCGATTATTTGAAGGAGGGGGGCGATCTTTCTCAGCCGATCAAGCCGTCCGACATGTACACCAACCAGTTCGTCGACGGGGCGAAAGAGACCGCCGACCTTGCGAAGAAGATCAAGGCATCCGGCAGCCAGTGAGCCGATAGCCCGCGCCTTCTCCCCCGAAGCCCGGCGCGTCCGCGCGCCGGGCTGCTCTTCGGCCCCTTTGAGCCGCCAATCCCCAACCTCCCGCCGCCCCCCGGAGTGAAAGAAAATGGCCATGCATGAAAGCCGCGTCGCGCTCGTGACGGGCGGCGCGGGATCGATCGGCCGTCGCATCTGCCGGCGTCTCGCCGAGGCCGGCGCCCATGTCGTCGTCGTCGACCAGTCGGACCGCGCCCGTGCCTATGCGGCGGAGCTGACCGCCGACGGACTGAAGGCGGAGGGCCTCGTCTGCGACGTCTCGGACGAAGCCGCCGTCGCCACGCTCGCGCAGGACGTGAAGGCGCGTCACGGCAAGGTCGACATATTGGTCAACAATGCCGGCATCGTTCTACGCAAAGAGGGGACCAAGGTCCCTGCCCTCGCCCTGAGCCTGGAAGATTGGAGCCGCGTGCTCGCGGTCAATCTCACCGGCGCCTTTCTGTTCGTGCGCGCCTTTGTGCCGGCGATGACGCAAGCGGGCTGGGGCCGCGTTATCAACATGTCCTCGATGGGGGGCCGCGTCGGCTCGCGCATCAACGGGATGCATTATTCCGCCTCGAAGGCCGGCCTCATCGGCATGTCGCGCACCCTCGCGCTGGAAGTCTCGCGCGCCGGCGTCACCGTGAACGTGATCGCCCCGGGCCGGATCCTCACCGACATGAACCAGGCGGAAGGGACCTCGGACCAGTTGATCGACACCTTCATTCCGGCGGGCCGCCTCGGCACGCCGGAGGAAGTCGCCGCCTGCGCCTTCTATCTCGCCTCCGACGAGGCGAGTTATGTCACGGGCGCAATACTCGACATCAATGGCGGCTGGTATATGCCTTGAAGACAGAATCGAAATCCGCTTTGCGCGGCGCCCGGGCGCTCCCGGCGACAAGAAGGACCATCCCGATGGCCCGGGCTCAGCCTGCCGACTTCCAGACCAAGACCCAGGTCGTCTTCGGCGAGCTGAAGCAGCGCATTCTGGAAGGCAGCCTCCAGCCGGGCACGCGCCTGCTGCTGAAGGCGGTGGCGGACGAATTCGGCTGCAGCGAGATCCCCGTCCGCGAGGCGTTCCGCTCGCTGGAGGCGCGGGGCTTCGTCGAATTGGTCCCGCACAGCGGCGCCTACGTGACCCAGCTCCGCGTCGAGGAGATCCTCGATTACACCCATATCCGGACCCTGCTCGAGCCGGAAGCCAACTTTCTCGCCGCACCCTTGCTCGACAAAGCGGCGATCAAGCTGCTGAAGACGATCAATACCGAGATGGCGGATCGCCGGCGGGCCAAGAGCGCGGCGCGCTATTCCGAACTCAACCGCACCTTCCACCGCACCATTCTCGGCTTCTGCCCGAACCAGAAGCTGGTCGCCAATATAGAGGATGTCTGGGATCGGGGCGAGCGCGGCTCGCAGGTGTTCAAACGCGGCCCCGCCTTCGTCGCCGAGGCGACGGCCCAGCACGATGCAATGATCCACCTGATCGAGCAGCGCGATTTCGAAGGATTTCGGACGCTCAGCCGCCAGCACGCCCAGTTCAATCTGGACGCCATCCGGGCGCTGATGGCGGAAGCCGCGGAGAGTGCCGCGGCGCAGGATGTCCCGGCAGCGACCGCCTCCGATCGGACCGGCTCGGTCTGAACAAACGATGCCGGGCGACGCCTCTCCGGCGCCTTCCTTCTCTCTCCTTCCTTCGGAGCCTTGCGTGATGAATGGTGCCGATCGCCTGTGCGATGCGCTTCTCGTGAATGGGGTCGATGTCTGCTTCGCCAATCCCGGCACGTCGGAGATGCATTTCGTCGCGGCCCTCGACCGCAAGCCGCAAATGCGCTGCGTGCTCGGCTTGTTCGAAGGCGTGGTGACCGGCGCCGCCGACGGCTATGCGCGCATGGCGGACAAGCCGGCGGCGACTCTGCTCCATCTCGGCCCCGGCCTCGCCAACGGGCTCGCCAACCTCCACAATGCCCGCCGCGCCCGCACCCCCATGATCAATGTGGTCGGCGATCATGCGAGCTACCATCTCGCCCTCGATGCGCCCCTGACCAGCGACATCGAGAGCCTGGCGCGGCCCATGTCGCACTGGGTCGGCCGCGCCGCCGGGCCGGACGATGTCGCGCCCGTCTGCGGCGCGGCTTATGCCGCCGCCATGTCGCACCCGGGCGTCTCGACCCTCATTTTGCCGGCGGATGCCGCATGGAGCGCGGCGCACGATACGCCCCTCGCCCCGACCCAGGTTCCGCAGCCCGCCCCGATTGCCGACACGGCGCTTGCAGCAGCAGTGGCCGCGCTGAAAAGCGGGCGCAAGGCCGCCCTGCTCCTCGCCGGCAAGGCGCTGCGTGTCGACGCGCTGGCGGCTGCGGGGCGGATAGCCGCCGCCACCGGCGTCACCCTGTTCTCGCAGGTCTCCGGCCGCAGCGAACGCGGCGCGGGACGGGTCTATGCGCGGCCGGTCCCCTATCCGATCGACATGGCGATCGCCACGCTCGCGGACCTCGAAGTGGTGGTTCTGGTCGGCGGGCGGGTGCCGGTCGGGTTCTTCGCCTATCCCGGCAAGCCCGGCGTGCTGCTCCCCGAGGGCTGCGAGGTGGTCGAGCTCGCCACGCATGCCAACGACCTGTCCGCGGCGCTGGAGGCCCTCGCCGAGGCGCTGGGCGCCAAGGCCCCGCCCGTCACCAGCGGCTGGACGGCGCGCGACCTCCCCGCTCCCACTGGCGCGCTGACGCCGGACGCCATCTCGATCGCGGTGGCGCGGGCCCTGCCCGAAGGCGCGATCCTGTGCGACGAAGCGCTGACCTCGGGCGGGCGCTATCCGATGCTCGCCCCCATTATGGCGCCGCACGACCATCTGCCGATCACCGGGGGCGCGATCGGCATCGGCATTCCCCTGTCCGCGGGTGCCGCCGTTGCCGCGCCCGGCCGAAAGGTGGTGAACCTCCAGGCCGACGGTTCCGGCATGTATACGGTGCAGGGGCTGTGGACCCAGGCGCGGGAAAACCTCGACGTCGTGACCATCGTGTTCTCGAACCGCGCTTACGCCATTCTCCAGGGCGAGATGCGCAATGTCGGCGTCAATACGTTCGGCCGCAACGCGAGCCGCATGCTGACGCTCTCGGATCCCGACCTCGACTGGGTGTCGCTGGCTCGGGGCATGGGCGTCGAGGCCGCCCGTGCCACGACGATCGAGGGATTCGCGGATCTGTTCGACGCCGCTCTGCGGCGCACCGGCCCGTTCCTGATCGAGGCTGTCCTTTAGGCCGAAACGGACCGGCGCTGCGAGGAGAACCTGCGGCGCCGGGCGCCGCAGGTCTGAATGGCTCAGTTCGTCGGCGCGCGCACCGCCTGCGACAGGGTTTTCGCCTCGTCGATCGAATCCACGAACTGGTTGGTGTACATGCTGGACGGCGACGGCTTGGAGGGGAGATCCTCGGCGAGAGAGTCGATCGTCGCAGCCCATTTCGCATCGCTCATCTTGCCGAAGCGCTCGACATAATCGGGCGAATTGTAGAGCGCGAAGATGATCCCGAGCTTCTTCGTCTCGAGCTTCTGGTCCCGGTCCGGGGCCACCTTGATGACCTCGGCGACCGCCGCTTCCTGGTTCTTCTGCGTCCAGATATAGCCCTGCAGCGTGGCCTTGACGAAGCGGCGCACGAGGTCCGGGTCGCTCTTGATCAGCGCCTCGGTCGTGAAGATGACCGTGCCATAATTGACGAGGCCATTGTCCTTCATCGCCAAGACGTTGACCGGAAAGCCCTTGCTCTCTAGCGTCAACGCCTGGCCGAAGGCATAGCCCCAGATGGCGTCGACCTTGCCAGCCGCGAGCATCTGCACCTCGGCGCCGCGCGTCACCATCACATATTCGATGTCGTCGCGGGACAGGCCAGCGGACTTCAGCAGCGGGTCGAGCTTGCTCTTCACATTGGCCTGAAACCAGGAAATCTTCTTGCCCTTGAGCTGGTTCGCTTTGGCGATGCCGGACGATGCGAGGGTGATCACCGCGGTGGGCGCATCCGGCTGGTCGGCGAGGATGGCGACGATGGGCATCCCGCTCGCTTTGGCCTGGACGAAGGAATCCGCATTGTCGAGACCGAAATGCTCGCGCCCGCTCGCCACCAGCGCCTCGACGCTCTGGCCCGCCGAAACCGGTCGGATTTCCAGCTCGATCCCTTCCTTGGCATAATAGCCTTGCGCGATGGCAGCATAATATTGGGCATGCATCGCCCAAGGCGAAAAGTTGATGCGCAGGACGACCTTGTCCAAAGCGGCGGCCGGCAAAGCGGCAAGGCCGCTTGCGGACGCAAAGGCGGCGAGCCCGAGCAAAAGACGCGGCAAGGCTTTCATGGCACCACTCCATAGGTTGCGTGGAAGATGTGACCCGTGCCGGGTCGCGCCCGAAAGCGATCGGGCGGAGGGAGGTCTCGGAGCCGGGACGGTGTCGTCTTCATCACGTCCCTCGGAAGAGGTCGTCTTTTATAGTAATACGATTATGCTTATCTTTCGAATACGGTCCGCCAGCCGGTCACCGATGTCAACCGCCACCACGTTGCGGCGCGGCGACACCGCCCGCAAGAGCCGCGCCGCCGCTTTCGACACGCTGTTTATTTCAGCACGTCCATGATCCAGTCGCACATATAGTCGGTGCCGTTCGGCGCATTGTCGACCTGGCAGTGCTCGATGCCGCCCTCCGCAGCCGTAAACACCTTCAGTTCGCGGCGGGAGGAATTGATCGCGGCCTCGTAGGTCTTGACCGCATAATCGAGCGGCACCTGCCGGTCGCCTTCGCCATGGGTGATCAGGATCGGACAGGTCAAATTCTCCATCACCCCTTCCAACGTCATGCGCCGGGTGATGGCGAGCGCCTCCTCCACCGTTTGCGTGCCGAACACGTATTTGATGTGATCCACCCAGTCGGAGACCGAGAGGGCCTTGCCCTCCAGCTTCTTCGCCCGGCTCTCCGAAATCGCGCCATAGTCCCAGATCGCCCCCCAGGCGACGCAGCAGGCGAGGCGCTTCTCGAACGCCGCAGCGCGCGGCGCGAAATACCCACCGAGCGAAATCGCGATGATGCCGATCTTCTTCGGATCCACCTCGGCGCGGGTCTCCAGATAATCGACGCAGGCACCCGCCGGCACTTCGGTCTCCGGAAACAGCGTCATGCCCTTCAGCCGGAGCGCCGCCCCGACGCCGGGATGGTCGACGAGAAGCACCGAGATGCCGCGCTCGCGCAGTTCGGTCGCGATGCCCCGCAGATAAAGGATCTCCTTCATCACGTCGAAGCCGTCGAAATGGATCATGCAGGGCGCCGGCCCCGACACACCCTTGGCCGGGATGAAGAGCGCGGGCAGCGTGTCGCCCTGATAGGGCACCTCGACGAACTCCACCGGCTCGTCCATCAGCTCCACGAACTTGCGGAATTCGCCGAGAGCCTTGGTGTAGAATTCCAGGCGCCGGTCGTCGTGCGAGCTCATATTGCGTTCGGCGACGAGGTCGTAGAGCGCGGCGCGGCGATATTTGCGCCCCGCGCTGCGCCGGTGGCCGGCCGCCTCGTCTGCGGCCCCGAGTCGCGCGAGCCGGTCACCAAGCTGCGCCCAGGCGCGTCCCCAGTCGCCGGAGGCGGCGACGCCGTCGCCTGCCTTCTCGATGAGGGGCCGGCACACCTCGTCGATTTCGTTGATGTTCGCGCCATTGTTGAGCGCGGCGCAGATGGCGAGGTTCCAGGGATAATTGCCGCGAAAATATTCGAACATGGGAGGCTCCGGTTCAAGTCAGCCAGGTCGGAGCCGGCCCGCCGCCGGCCGCCACCGCGAGGCTCGCGCCGCGCGGACCGATGCCGGGTCCCTCGCGCTGGAAATTGGTGCAATAGGCGAAGCTCATATTGCGGTCGCGGTCGCACCAGGCGAACGCACCGGCGGTGCCGGTATGGCCGAAGGCCGCCGGGTTGCTGCCCATCGGCACCGTCTCGCTCTCATTGTGCATGAAGCCGTAGCCCATGCGCATCTTGCGCCGGGTCATCATGCAATCGTGCGCCCAGACCAATTGGCTCGCCCGCTCGACCGCCTCCGGGCTGAGGATCTCGACGCCGTCGAGCCTGCCGCCCGCCGCGAGACTGGCATAGATGCACGCCATGCCGCGGGCGTTTCCGTGCCCACCGAAGGACGGCACCTCGCGCACCCGGATCTCGACGTCGTTCTGGTAGAAACCGGGCGGCACCGCCTTGCGGGTCCGGTGGAGCGGCGAGGTCGGATCGGCGGCGACCAAAGCAAAGCCGTTGTTCGGGTTCTTGTGCAGATCGCTGACTCGCGCGACCTCGTCCGGCTTTAGGCCGATATTGTAATCGGCGCCGAGCCGGGCCGTAACCTCCTCGCGCAGGAAGGTGCCGATCGTCCGCCCGGTGACCCGGCGCACGATCTCGCCCAGCAGGAAGCCGATATTCAGGGAATTGTACGCGCCATAGGTGCCCGGCTCCCAGGCCGGCTCCTGGAGTTCCATGGCGCGGATGTGACCGTCCCAGTCATAGATCGAGCCGGGATAGGCATGGTCGCAATAGATCACCCCGCAGGTGTGGGAGAGGACATGGCGCACCAGGACCTTGTCCTTCCCGGCCTGGGCGAATTCCGGCCAATAGTCCGCGACCGGCGCATCGAACGCCACCAGCCCGCGATCGAGAAGGATGTGAACGCACAGCGCGCTCATGCTCTTCGCGAGCGAGTTCATGATGACGATGGTGTCTTCGCGCCAGGGGTCGGTGCGCGCCTTGTCCTTGTGGCCGCCCCAGAGGTCGACGACCTTTTCGCCGTCCTTGTAGACGGCCACCGCGGCGCCGATCTCGCCGCGCCGCCTGAAATTCTCGGCGAAGGCGTCGCGCACGGCCGCAAATTCGGGATCGCACTGCCCGTGCACCTGAACATCGATGGTGTCAGCCATGGGCCGTATCCTCTCTCGACTGGCGGCGGGCGACCGGAAGGGGGCACGAAAAAATCAGGCCCGGCACCTGAGGTGCCGGGCCTGCTGGTCACGCCATGGGAATGACGGGAAGCATCAGATAGGTCTCGCCGTCCCCGAAATGCAGCGTGTAGGTGCCGCCATAGATTTCCATCGGACGATCGACGGGGTCGTTGTGGGTGAACGGACCGACGCCGTACATCTTGTAGGAATTGTACGGCAGGTCGGCGGGCGTTCCGTCATACTCGTAATCCTTGCCGCGGATGTTCAGCGCGAGCCGGTAGCCGGCCGGAATGACGAGGCAGGTGGGCCAGATTTCGACGTCGAGCTCGACCGGCTCGCCCGGCTCGAGCGGCCACACCTCGTCATGGGTGTGCCAGGGCCGGTAGGGCAGGCTCTGCTCTGGATCGAGCTTGCGCTGCGAGGCGCGCAGCCAGCCCAGGCCGACTGGCGTGCGCGGGTCGTTCGAGCCGATGAACACCACCTCTTTGCCCTCCGGATCGTAGACCCGGATCGCCAGGAACACGTCGGCATCCTCGGTCTGCGAGGACAGGAACAGCTTGGCCGCGAGCGGCCCGGTGATCTCCATCGGCGCTTCGAGCGGCGGCGTCGAAAAATAAAGGCCGTCGCCCATCGCCTCGTAGGTCAAGGTGGTGGCCGCGGCCGGCTTCTCCGTGCCGAGGGTCATGGTGGCGGGATCGAGATAGAACTTGGTCCACTCGGTCCGCGCCAGCGGCCATTCCTGCTCGTCGCGCAGCACGAATTTCTCGCCGGGATGGCGGATGTTGAGCTGAACCGGCGGCTGCTTGTCCCAGCCGGTATCCTCGCCCTTCAGGAAATAGCCGAGAAACTTCTTCTGAAGCGCGAGTCCGTAATTGGAATAGAAATGCGAGAAGTGCGTATCGCCATGCACCTCCAGCCATTTCTGCTTGGTGCCGGCCTTGAGGTAGCCCTCGAAATTACCGCGCGTGTGCAGGCCGACGCCGCCCCAATTGCCGGACGAGAGCAGCGGCGTGACGATCTTGGAGAAGTCCGACGGCGAGCGATCCTCGTGGAATTTGTCGATCAGCCTCTTGCCGCGCATCTCGCCGAGCAGGTCGATCCGGTTGGCCTTCAATTCCTCTTCGGACAAGGTCTCGGGGCCGCCGACATGTTCGCCCGTGACGCGGCTCTTCTTGCTGCGCTCGCCCTGGCCGTGCTGCATGGAGATGACTTGGCGCTCGTACCAATTTCCCATGAACTCGTTGAGGATGCCGCCGGAGCGCAGCTGTTCGCGGTAGAAGTCGGAATAGCCTTCCCAGATGCACAAGGCGGCGAGATGCTTGGGCTGGGTGGGCGCAACCAGCCACTGGTTCACCGCATAATAAGAGATGCCGGAGACCCCCACTTTGCCGTTGGACCAGGGTTGCACGCCGGCCCATTCGATGCAGTCGTGAAGATCCTGCGTTTCCTGCGGCCCGAAGGGATCGAGAAAGCCGGGGGAGCGGCCCGCGCCACGGGAATCGATGCGCAGGCAGACATAGCCGTCCGGCACCCACTTTTCGGGATCGCACAATTCCCAGCTCTGGTACGCGCTGGTCGTGCCTTCCAGGACTTCGGGAAAGCTGGCGATCATACGGGTCCAGGCACTCTTATAGCCGTCTTCGAAGTGGAGGCCCTTGGCATACGGCCCGTAATGCAGGATCACGGGATACTTGGCGTCGTCGAGCGGACGGAAGATATCGGCGCGGAGCACGATGCCGTCCGGCATCGGGATGGGCGCATCCCATTCCACGCGCATCCCGTCGCGGACTTCGATCTTGTGCTGGTCGTCGCTCATGGGGCACTCCGGCTTCGATTTTCGGACATGGCCGGGCGCTGCCGGCGCGCAGCCGCGCGGCACCTCAGGCGCTGAGGGAGCAAGCGGCGCGGCCGAGGGCCGCGCCGTCATGTCAGTTGGTTGGCTTGCGCACCGCGGCGGACAACGTCTTCGCTTCTTCGGCCGCATCCACGAACTGGTTGGTGTACATGCTCGACGGGGCCGGCTTGTTGGGCAGGTCCTCGGAGAGGGAATCAATCGTCGCCGCCCATTTGGCGTCGTTCATCTTGCCGAAGCGCTCGGCATAATCGGGCGAATTGTAGAGACCGTAGATAATGCCGAGCTTGCGGGTTTCGAGCTTGAGGTCGCGGTCCGGCGAAACCTTGATGACCTCGGCGACGGCGGCTTGCTGGTTCTTCTGCGCCCAGATGTAGCCCTGAAGCGTAGCCGTCACGAAACGCTGGACCAGCTTGGGATCGTTCTTCACCAGGGCTTCGTTGGAATAGATCACGGTGCCGTAATTCACCAGGCCGTTGTCCCGCAGCGCCATGATGTTGACCGGGAAGCCCTTGTCTTCGAGCGTCAGCGCCTGGCCGAACGAATAGCCCCACAGCGCGTCCACCTTGCCGGCCGCAAGCATCTGAACTTCGGCGCCGCGCGCCACCAGGACGAATTCGATATCGTCACGGCTGAGGCCGCCCTTCTTCAGCAGCGGATCGAGCTGGCCCTTCACATTGGCTTGGAACCACGTGATTTTCTTCCCCTTCATGTCCTTGGGGGCGGCGATGTTCGAGCTCTTGAGCGTGATGACCGAAATCGGTGTGTCGGGCTGATCCGCCATGATGGCGATGATCGGCATGCCGCTCGCCTTCGCCTTCACGAAGCCGTCCGCATTGGCGACGCCGAACTGCTCGCGCCCGCTGGCCACCAGAGCCTCGCCGCTCTGGCCGGCGGACGGGGGGCGAATCTCGACCTCGAGTCCCTGCTTGGCATAGAAGCCTTGCGACACCGCCGCGAAATAGGGCGCGTGCATCGCCCAGGGCGAAAAGTTGATGCGCAGAACGACCTTATCGAGCGCGCTCGCCGGCACTGCCGAAAGAACGGAGACCGATGCCAGCGCGGCAAGTCCGGTGAGCAGGCGGGACACGACTTTC
Source organism: Aquabacter spiritensis (assembly GCF_004346185.1). Classification (GTDB taxonomy): domain Bacteria; phylum Pseudomonadota; class Alphaproteobacteria; order Rhizobiales; family Xanthobacteraceae; genus Aquabacter; species Aquabacter spiritensis. The sequence goes on from NZ_SMAI01000021.1 coordinate 31,008, forward strand.
ATGGAAGGATTCCTCCGGAGATCACGCGCCGTGCCGGATGGGACGGCGGGATGAAGAAGCGATGGTCGGGGCCATAACGCACCGCAGACGAGCGGTTGTGCACGCCGAAGCGCGAGGCTGCGTTGAACATGTGGCCCTTCTGATCTTGTCGTATTAATATACAATACGATCGTTTTTATTTTCGCGAAAATGGAACGCCAGCGGGCACCGTTTGTCAACCGGGTTTCACGATCGCCGTGCCGCGCCGCCCATGTGACCGGGTATTTTCCACCCGAGGCGGCCTCACGCGACGCCGCCCCGAGGGATCCGACCTTATTTCGCCGGGGTACGGATCACCGTCGCAAGATCCTTGGACTCGTCGAGGCTGTCGACGATCGCGTTGGTGAACATGTCCGATGCCTTCGGCTTTTGCGGAATGTCCTCGGCGAGAGCATTGATCGAGGTTTCCCATTTCGCTTCGTTCATCTTGCCGAACCGTTCGGAGAAGTCCGGCGACTTGTAGAGATCGTAGATGATGGCGAGCTTTTGGGTTTCGAGCTTGAGATCGCGGTCCGGCGCGACCTTCACCACCTCGGCCACCGCGGCTTCCAGATGGTCGTGGGTCCAGATGAGCCCCTGAAGGGTCGCCTTGACGAACCGCCGGACGAGATCGGGATTGCTCTTCAGCAGGGCGTCGCTGGTATAAAGCAGCGTGCCGTAATTCTTCAGCCCGTAATCCTTCAGCGGCATGATATTGACGGGAAAACCCTTGCTCTCCAAGGTCAGCGCCTGGCCGAACGCATAGCCCCACAAGGCGTCCATCTTGCCAGCCGCCACCAATTGCACCTCGGAACCGCGCGAGACCAGGACGAACTCGATGTCGTCGCGCGTCAGCCCTCCCGCCTTCAGCAGCGGGTCGATCTGGCCTTTCACATTGGACGAGAACCAAGTGATCCGTTTGCCCTTCAGGTCGGACGGCTTGGTGATGTTCGAGCTTTTGAGCGTGATGACGGACGTCGGCGTATCCGGCTGGTCGGCCATCACCGCCACCACCGGAATGCCATTGGCCCGCGCCTTCACGAAGCTGTCGATGTTCGCGACGCCGAATTGCTCCCGGCCGGAACCGACGAGCACTTCGCTGCTCTGCCCGGCGGAGGGGGCGCGGATTTCCACCGCGATGCCCTCTTTGGCATAAAAGCCCTGAGCGATCGCGGCATAATATTGGGCATGCATGGCCCAGGGCGTGAAGTTGATCCGCAGCACGACCTGATCGAGCGCGTGCGCGGGAACCGCGGAAACAGACGGCAGAGTGGCAAGGGCGACAAGCCCGAGAATCAGGCGACGTAACGGCTTCATGGCAGGACTCCGCGCAGGGAAACGACCCGGCGGGCGGCCGGCGACCGCCCCCGGCACGAGGGAGGGCGGAACGGAAGGCGAGACCGCAGAAACGCGTCAGTCACCACGCCCCTCTGATGCTTTCGTATTGTATTACAATACGAACGTTTTTATTATTCCAGAAGGGAACGCCACGATCCTGCGCTTGTCAATCGCTTTGGCGTGCGGCAACGGAATGACGGTCGCAGGCCGAGCGGGCAGCTAAGACAGGGATCGGGAGAGGAATTCACGACGCCGGCGACCCGCCGGCCGCGGTCAGCGTTTATGTCGGGGCGGCCGCGGCGGCGTAATGTCGATCATGTCGTAGCCGTCGGGCGAGCGCTGAACCGGAGCGACCCGCCCGCGGCCGAAGATCAGGAAATGCAATCCGCCCGCCACGGCGGCGACAATGGCGAACAGACCGAGCGCCACCAGGAGGCTGCCCAAAACCGCGAACAGCAGCGCCGCAGCGATGCCGCCGACGACCAAAATGGCGGCGGTGCGAAAGGTGACGAAGAAGCGGTTCATGTTCGGGCGTCCACGGATCATGCCCCTGTCTAGCGCCCGGTTTTGGCCGAGTTATGGCGCGCTCAATACCCGCGCGCCGGATCGACCGTCTGGAGAACGGGTTCCCCGGCCTGGATTCGGCGCACGTTCGCGGCGATCTGCGCCGCTGCGGAGCGCGGGATCGCAATCGAGGCGAGGTGCGGCGTGATGAGGACGGTGTCCATATCCCAAAGCGGGCTCTCGGGCGGCAGCGGCTCGTGCTCGAACACGTCGAGCGTCGCCTCGGCGAGGTGACCGGACTGCAGGGCCGCGATCAGCGCCGGCTCGTCGATGATCGGGCCGCGGGCGACATTGATCAGCTTCGCGCCGGCCGGCAGCATGGCGAGCCGATCGGCATCGAGAAGGTGGCGCGTCTCGCGCGTCAACGGCAGCATCACGACCAGGATCTCGCAGCCGGCCAGGAAGCCGGGCAGCGCCTCGATCCCCGCGACGCAGGCGACACCCGGAATCTGCCGCGCGCTGCGTGACCAGCCGCTCACCTGAAACCCCTGCCGCGCCAGTTCGCCCGCAGCGAGGCCGCCGAGTTCGCCCAGTCCCAGCACGCCGACGCGGATTTCATCGGCCGTGCGCGGCTGGACGTAATGCCAGCGGCGCTGGCGCTGCGCGCGTTCGAAGGTGGGGATGTCGCGGGCATGGCGCAGCACGGCAAACGTCACGAACGACGCCATCATCCGGGACATGTTCGGGTCCGAGATGCGGGTGATCGGCACGTTCGGCAGATCGTCGCGAATCAGGAGGCCATCGACGCCGGCGCCGAGATTCGTGATCAAGGCGAGGTTCTTGAACGGCACGAAGAAATTCGCAGGCGGCCGCCAGACCAGCGCGTAGCGCACGTCCGCCGGATCCCCGATATCGGGAGAGGCGCGGATGTCGATGTCCGGCATTTCTGCCCGCAACGCCGCTTCCCACTTGTCCCGTGCATCGACCGCGGAATGAAACACCAGCGCCTCAGGCATCTGTTCTGTCTCCGATCGCGGAAAGGGTGGCTGGGGCGCCTGGATTCGAACCAGGGGATGGCGGAATCAAAATCCGCTGCCTTACCACTTGGCTACGCCCCAATGCGGGCGCGGACCATATTCGGGCCGCGCCGTCTGTGCAACGCCCGCCGTCACGTCCCGGTGAATCGCGGCGCCCGTTTTTCTGCGAAAGCGAGCCTGCCCTCGCGGTAATCGGCGCTCGCATTGGCCAATTGCGTGACGTGCCGCGCCTCGGTCAGGATACCGCCGCCGACGCCCTCGGCGGCGCGGATCGACAGCTTCGCGGCCTTCAGCGTCAGCGGCGCATTCTCCGAGATGCGCGTGACGATTCGCTCGGCGACCGCATCCACCGCATCCGGCGGCTCGAGATGGTCGAGCGCCCCCATTTCATAGGCGCGCCGGGCGGCGAGGCTCGTCGCGGTGAAGAAGAGTTGCCGCACCACCGGACCGCCGAAGGCGCGCACCAGCCGTGCCACGCCGCGCGGGTCGTAGCCGAGACCGAGGCGCGCTGCGGGAATGGCGAGGAAGGCGTCGTCGGCCGCCACCCGGATGTCGCAGCTCGCGGCCAAAGCGGCTCCGGCCCCCACGCACGCGCCGCGCACCAGAGCGACGACGGGAAAAGCGAGGTTCTCGATCGCGGTACAGGCGCTCTCGACGAGCTCGTCATAGGTCTGCGCGCCGGCGGCATCGGAGCGCGCGGCGCTGAAATCGGAAATGTCGGCGCCCCCGGAAAAGGCCAGGGTCCCCTCCCCGCGCAGCAGCGCGACACGAATGTCGCCGCGTCCGCCGGCTTCGGCGGCGAAAGACGACAGATCGTGCCACATCTTGCTGGATATGGCATTGCGCCGCGCGGGATTCGACAGGGTGAGGCGCGCGATGCCGCCCTCGATCGTCACTGAGACATCACCGGTTGCCATGGGGTCCCCACCGTAGCGTTGGAACCACATAGCCAATATTTTTCGCCGCGGCCACCGCCATACTGCGAATGCGCCCCGGTCGGTTGTGCCGGCGACGAACGCGGGGCGGTGCCACAGGGCACCGCCCCGCCTCTGCCGGGTGCCGGTCAGGGCTTGACACCCGGAAGCCGCTGCGGATGGGGCGCGACCGATTGAGTGCCCGGTTTGTTACTTGCCGCCGCACCCCATTGCAATCCAGTTCGAGCTTTTTTGGATCCAGTCCAATACTCTTTCACGACTTCGGCCGGATCCCGAGACGTGCCATCACAAACGGCCTGCAACCTCGCTGCACCTCGGAACGTCTGGTCCGGATGCGCCAGCTTCCGACTCGACACGCGAGCCTCTGCGGCTAGGGTTAAGCCCTCGAGACAGCCAAGGAGCCCAGAGTGAAACTTAAAGCCATTGCCCTTGCGACGCTTGCAAGCTTGACGCTCGGCGCGTGCGTGACCGCAACGCAGAACAAGGAAAACATGCTCGCGGCTGCGGGCTTCCGCATGCGCCTGGCTGATACCCCGGACAAGATCGCTTCGCTGAAGACCTTGCCGCCGCACAAATTCACCGTCCAGAACCAGAACGGCCAGCCGGTCTACATTTATGCCGATCCGACCGTGTGCGGCTGCATTTATTATGGGACGCAGGACAATTACGCGAATTATCAGCAGATGATGTTTCAGCAACGCCTCGCCAATCAGCAGCAGATGACGGCGATGATGAACCAGCAGATGGCGTTCGATTACGGGCCCTGGGGCGGCCCCTTCATGCCAATGTACTGACGCTATGGCAAAACGGCCGGCCAGAGAGCCGGCCGCCCCGGCGGCGTTCCGGCCGCCCGCGCGTCGCCGGGGCGAGCGAGGTCGGGGTCAGTTCGAAGCGGTCCCGAGCCGCTGAGAGGGGAGAAGATCCGGCGCGTCGGCCGAAATCGGATGCGCCGACAAGTCGCCGATCAAGCTCTTCATTTCCGCAATTTCCCGCCGTTGGGCCGCGATGATCGCGTCGGCCAGTTCGCGCACACGGGGGTCTCGGATGTGCGCACGCTCACTGGTCATGATTGCAATCGAATGATGCGGGATCATCGCCTTCATGTAGGCCAAATCGGCGACTGTCTCCTGGCTTCGGACGAGCCAGAGAGATCCGCCGAACACGACCAACGCAGCGCCGATGATCCCGGCATTGAGACGTCGGTTGGGATACATCCCCCACATGAACGCCATCATGACGACCGCCATGGTGGCCCCCATCAGCAGCGCCATCCAGGTGCGTGTTTGGCTATAGAGCACGTGGTCGAGCGCATAAGTATTGAGATACATCAGACCAAACATGACGATGGTCGACGTGGCGATCATGGCAGCGAAGCGCACATAGCTCATGATTGATCCTCCGCATTTTGGCGGAAACGCCTTGGCGGCGGCGAAGTTTCGCGGACCGCGCCACGGCTCAAGATGAGCGTCGTCCGGCTTTCGCAGCATCCCTGACGGAATACGTCGGACCGCGTCGGAACACCTGCGGACTTTGGGCCGTTATCGAATCGCGCCTCATCCCGCACTGCAGCACGCGCACCTGCAAGGACGCGCATCATGAAATCCAAAACCATCGCCCTTTCCGCAGCAGCCACCGTCGCCGCCCTCACCGCGGCGGCACTCATCAATGCCCGCCTCGCCCGCAAGGCGGAACGCGACAATCCGGCGAAGGGTCGGATCCTCGAAGTCGACGGGTTGCGCCTGCATTTCGTCGAGCGGGGAAGCGGGCCGCCGCTTGTCCTGCTGCACGGCAACGGCGCGATGATCCAGGATTTCGCCGCGAGCGGGTTGCTCGATCGCGCGGCCGAGACACACCGGGTCATCGTCTTCGACCGTCCCGGCTTCGGACACAGCACGCGGCCGCGCCGGCGTCTGTGGACCCCGGCCGCGCAGGCGGATCTCATCCACAAGGCGCTCGGCCTGATCGGCGTTGAAAAGGCGACCGTGCTCGGCCACTCCTTCGGCGCGAGCATCGCCGTTCAATTGGCCGCTCGGCATCCGGACATGGTCCAGCGGCTGGTCCTGGCCTCGGGCTATTATTTCCCGACCTTCCGCCCGGGCTTTCTCGGCCTCTCCGTGCCGGCGATCCCGATCCTCGGCGACATCGTGCGCTATACGATCGCCCCCGCCTTGAGCAGGATGGCCTGGCCCCTTCTGATGCGCATGTTCTTCGGACCGCCACGCACACCGGCGAAATTTTCCGCCTTCCCCCGCAGCATGGCGCTACGCCCTTCGCAATTGCGGGCGGCGGCAGCGGAAACCGCCATGCTCATTCCCCATGCCTTCGCGGCGCAGGAGGATTATGCGCGTATCACGGCGCCCGTCGCGATCATCGCCGGCGATGCCGACCGCGTGATCGGCTTCGGCCATTCCAAACGCCTGCACCGCCTGATTCCGGACAGCACGCTTCACCGTGTCCGCGGCGGCGGCCACATGATCCACCAGACCCACACCGCCGCACTCATGGCTGCTCTCGACGCACCGCCTGCTCTGCAGTCTGCGTGAAAGTGAAGCGCCCGGATTCCGCCACTCCGTGGAACAGACACCTCACCAATACGTTGCGCTTCCGACGTCGCAAAGGAGATGCACATGGACGAGGATAGGATCAAGGGCGCCGCAAACGAATGGGGTGGTAAGGCCAAAGAAGCCGCGGGCGCGATCTCCGGCAACGATTCGCTCCGGGGCGAAGGCTATGCCGACCAGATCCAGGGCCGTGCCGAGAATGCGGTCGGGCAGGTCAAGGATTACGTGAACGACCGGCCCATGAACGCGGTTCTGGCGGCGGGGGTCATCGGGTTCGTGGTCGGCATGTGGGTCGGCCGTCACTGAGGCGACAGGCGGCGCTTTAGCGCGCGGCTGAAAGACCGAGCCCGTTCAGGATCGCCTGATCCTGAACGGGCTCGGTCGCGACCTCGGGACGGAGCTTCCGCGCCATCCAGTGCGGCGGCGCTATTTAAGACGGGTGAATCCGTCTTCGCTCCAATATTCGCTACCGACCTGGTGATGACCGGTGAAAAGGCCCTGCGGGTCGTATTTCATCTTGGCCGCGAGAAGACGGTCATAGTTCGGCCCCCACGCCGCCTCCTGCCACTTCTTTTCAAAAAAGCTCATTTCCGAGGAATAGGAGCCCGCGCGCGGCGCAATCGTGCGCAATTCCGCGAAGGCGGCGGCGATCTTCGCCGCGCTCGCCCGCCCCGCGACGACATCGGGCTCATGGCCCGGCACCCCCGGAAACGCGCGCGGCTGACCGCTCGCCACCAGAGCGAGCGCAAAGGCATCGACCGCGTCGGGATGGATCGACGTCTCGCGGGCCTCCCGCCGCCGGGCCTCCGTTGCCCCCGCGAGCCCCTTGTTGAAATGCAGCGACACCTCGAAATGGCGCGACGCCGCGAACAAGGCGTCCACCAGCCCGCCCCGGCGATCCGCCGCGAGCAACCGCTCGGACAGCCAGACGGATTCGTAGCCGGTGAGGTAGAGGCTCACTTCCCCGGCATTCCCCGCCCACCAGAACCGCCCCGGCGCCGCCCCGGGGCGCGTGTCTTCGATGATCGATTGCGGCACATGTGCCTTGCGATAGGCGAAGTCCCACCAATGGCGCGCCGGCATCGACACGATGCGCGGCCGCGCGACTTCGGCGATGCGCCCGTCCTGCGCCGCGATCCACCGCCGCAGGGGCTCCCAGGTCGCATGGGCCTCGGCGTCGGAGAGCCCTTGGAACACCATGGCGATGGCGAGCACATTGTCCGGGGCGAGCGCAACCTGCTCGCCCCAATGGGGATTGATCAGACGGTCTTGCGCGAAGGTGCAGAACGCCGCGACGAGGGCTCGGAAGTCCGCATCGGACGTCGCGCGCAGGCTCCAGCCGAAAAATCCCGCCCGCTCCGGCAGGTCGCGGGTGGCGAGCGTCAGACGCGTGGTGATGCCGAAGCCGGCCCCGCCGCCCTTCAAGGCGAGGAACAGGTCCGGATGCGTGCAGGCATTGGCGATCCGCACCCGGCCGTCCGCGGTGACGATTTCCGCCTCCAGCAGGCTCGCGGCAACGAGGCCGCCATATTTGGAGAAGCTGCCGAACCCGCCGGTCTGGACATGTCCCCCGACCCCGACGCTGGTGCATCCCCCGCCTTGGACGAAGCGCCCGCCTTGCGTCACCACGCGGTCGTAGAGCTGGATGAACTTCGCGCCCGCACCGATGCTCACCGCGGGCTGGGGGGCGATCGCCCCGGCGCAGTTTGCCGGCACGAAGGCGTCATGCATCTCGATCGCGTCGAGCCGCCGGGTCCAGACGAGGAGGCTGTCCGGGGCGTTCGACTGGCCGAGATAGGAATGCGCGCCCCCCTTCACCACGAGGCGGAGACTCTTGGCGCGGGCGAAATCCACCGCGGCGGCGACGTCCGCGGCGCTTTCCGGCACGACCGCATAGACGCTCGGCGCGGCCGTCCAGCCGTCGAGCCACCCCGTGGACTGGGTCCCCCCCGCTTGGTCCTGGATGAAGAACGGGTTCGCCAGATTTTGCAGCGCCGTCTCGCACAGCGCTCCATCGGGCGTGCGCTCGCACGCGGCCAAAGGCGAGGCGACACGCTCGAGCCGGCCACCGACGCGGCGGCGCAGCTCCGCCCAGTCCGCAGCGCTCGGCCATTGCGGATCGGCGGGACGCACACGTGTCTGGGGCGCGGCGGGAAGCGGCGACTGTGCATTCAGCCGACCCGCCGGCGCCAGAAAGGCAGCCGAGGCGAAGGTCTTGATCACTTGCCGGCGGTCCATTTCCCCTCCCTTTTCGACAGAGACTAAAGCCGCATCCGGCCGAGTTGAAGCTGAATGACGGGCGGACGCATCGCCGTGGGCGCTGGATCACGCAGGTCCGACCGGCCAAGGGCGCGCCGCGCGCCCCTGCGCCCATCGTCGATCCGGGCGTGACGGGGGTTCTTGGACCATCAAAGGGAGCCCGCGCTTGCCGCGGGCCGCCTTAGGCATTAATTCGAACCGCGGCTTGCGAGGGATCGAGCGCGAGCGCGCCGCCCGGATCCGCCGGGCCGGGAGCCACGATGACCGCCGTAACGCTGATCGATAATTACGACAGCTTCACCTACAATCTCTGGCACTATCTGGGCGAGCTCGGCGCGACCGTCACCGTCCACCGCAACGATGCGCGCGACGTCGAGGCGGTGCTCGGGGAAAAGCCGGACGCGATCGTCATTTCCCCCGGCCCCTGCACGCCGACAGAGGCGGGCATCTGCCTCGATCTGATCGCGCGGGCGAGCCCGGAGGTGCCGCTGTTCGGCGTATGCCTCGGCCATCAGGCGATCGGCCAGGTGTTCGGTGGCGACGTGGTGCGCGCCCCGCTGCCGATGCACGGCAAGATGTCGGAGATCCATCACGAAGGCCGCTCGGTGTTCCGAGGGCTGAACCGCGCTTTCCAGGCGACGCGCTATCATTCCCTGATCGTCGCGCGGGAGACGCTTCCCGATGCCCTCGAAGTCACGGCGCACACCGAGGACGGGCTGATCATGGGGCTCGCGCACCGCGCGCTGCCGGTCCACGGCGTCCAGTTCCATCCCGAGAGCATCGCCTCGGAGAACGGGCACGCGCTGCTGCGCAATTTCCTGGAGATCGCGACGGCCTTCAACCAGAGCCGGAAAGGCTGACGCATGGACGAGTTCCGCCCCCTGCTCTCGAAAGTCGCCACCGGCGCATCGCTGACCCGCGCCGAAGCCGCCTATGTGTTCGACCGGATGATGTCGGGCGAGGCGACCCCCGCGCAGATCGGCGCGCTGCTTATGGGACTGCGGGTGCGGGGCGAGACGGTCGAGGAAATCGCTGGCGCCGTATCCGTCATGCGCGCCAAGATGCTGCCCGTCGAAGCGCCCGACGCGGCGGTGGATGTGGTCGGCACTGGGGGCGACGCCTCCGGCTCCTACAACATTTCGACCTGTGCCGCCTTCATCGTTGCGGGAGCCGGCGTGCCGGTGGCGAAGCATGGCAACCGCGCCCTGTCTTCGCGCTCCGGGGCGGCGGACGCCCTGAGCGCGCTCGGCGTGCGGATCGATCTCGCCCCCGACGCCATTGCGCGCTGTATCGCCGAAGCCGGCATCGGCTTCATGTTCGCCCCCGCCCACCACCCGGCGATGAAGCATGTCGGGCCGGCGCGCGTCGAACTCGGCACCCGGACCATCTTCAATCTGCTCGGTCCGCTGTCCAATCCCGCGGGAGTGCGGCGGCAGATGGTCGGCGTGTTCTCCAAAGCGTGGCTGGCGCCGCTCGCGGAGGTGCTGAAGACGCTGGGATCGGAGCGGGCCTGGGTGGTGCACGGATCGGACGGGCTGGACGAGATCACCCTGTGCGGCCCCACCGATGTCGCCTCTCTGGAGGACGGCCATATCCACACCTTCACCATCGCCCCGGAACAGGTCGGACTGACCCGTGCCGAGCCGGATGCGCTGAAGGGCGGCGATGCCGCCCACAATGCCGAGGCGCTGCGGGCGGTGCTGGACGGCGCGCCGGGGGCCTATCGCGACGTCTCGATCTTCAATGCCGCGGCCACTTTGCTGATCGCCGGCCGCGCCGCCGACCTCACCGAAGGCGTCGCGATGGCGGCCACCGCGCTCGACACCGGTTCGGCCCGTGCCCGGCTCGAAACGCTGGTCTCGGTGTCCCAGAAGTTTGCCCCCAAGGTCGAGCCATGAGCGATATTCTGACCCGGATCGCCGACTACAAGCGCGAAGAAATCGCCGCCGCCAAGGCCGCCCGGCCGCGGCCGGAGATCGAGGCGGCGGCGCGCGCGGCCGATCCGGTGCGTCCGTTCGCCGGCGCCTTGCGCGCGCGGCTCGAAGCGGGCGAAACGGCGTTGATTGCCGAAGTGAAGAAAGCGAGCCCGTCCAAGGGCCTGATCCGCCCCGACTTCGATCCGCCCGCCCTCGCCGCCGCCTATGAGGCCGGCGGCGCCGCCTGCCTCTCGGTGCTCACCGACGGCCCTTCCTTCCAGGGCGCGCCGGATTTCCTGATCGCCGCGCGCGCCGCGACGCGCCTGCCGGCGCTGCGCAAGGATTTCATGCACGACACCTATCAGGTTGCGGAAGCGCGAGCCTGGGGGGCCGACTGCATCTTGATCATCATGGCGTCGGTCGACGACGCGCTCGCGGCCGACCTTTATGCCTGCGCGCAGGATTGGGGCATGGATGCGATCGTCGAGGTACACGACGAAGAAGAACTCGACCGTGCGCTGCGGCTGCCCGCGCCGCTCATCGGGATCAACAACCGCAATCTGCGCACGTTCGAGACCGATCTGGCGACCAGCGAGCGCCTGTCGGCGAGGGTTCCGGACGACCGGCTGTGCATCGGCGAAAGCGGGATCTTCACGCCCGCCGACGTCGCACGCCTCGCCGCGACCGGGATCCACACCATCCTGGTCGGCGAGAGCCTGATGCGGCAGGCGGATGTCGCCGCCGCCACGCGCGCCTTGCTGGCGAGGTGAAACCGGCTCTGGCATAGTGCCGCCGCGCCGGGGGATGCGGCGCTTGCTTCGGAGACTTTCATGCGTTCGGCGCTCATTGCGGTCGCAACCCTCGCGTTTCTGTCCGCACCGGCCTTGGCCGCGGACGTCACCGGCACCTGGCTGACCCCGACCGACAACGGCATCGTCGAGATCGCGCCCTGCGGCGCGTCGGTCTGCGGCCGCCTCGTTTCCTCCGACGACATCAAGGCCAATCCGGCTTTGACCGATTCCCGCAATTCTGACGCGAGCCAACGCAGCCGGCCGCTGAAGGGCCTGCTGATGCTCCAGGGCTTCACCGGCAGCGGGGGGGCCTGGTCCGGTGGCAAGATCTACAATCCCGACGACGGCAAGACCTACAGCGCCACCCTGACACTGGAGGGGGACAACACCCTCAAGGTGCGCGGCTGCGTGGTGGTGCCGTTCTGCGAAACCCAGACCTGGACGCGGTCCAAATAGACATGGCGTCCCTCACCCATCTCGACGCCAGCGGCGCCGCCCGGATGGTCGACGTCTCCGACAAGGAGACGACCGCACGCGAGGCGCTGGCCGAAGGCCATGTCGCGATGGCACCGGAGACGCTCGACCTCATCCTTTCAGGCAATGCCAAGAAAGGCGACGTGCTGGGCGTCGCCCGCATTGCCGGCATCATGGCAGCGAAGCGGACCCATGATTTGATCCCGCTCTGCCACCCGTTGATGCTGACCAAGGTGGAGGTCGAGATCACCCCCGATGCTGCGCTTCCGGGCCTGCGCGTCATCGCGCGGGTGCGAACCGCTGGGCAGACCGGGGTCGAGATGGAAGCCCTGACCGCCGTTTCGGTGGCCTGCCTCACCATCTACGACATGGCCAAGGCCGCCGACCGCGCCATGCGGATCGAGGGCGTACGCCTCCTGGAGAAATCCGGCGGGCGCTCGGGCCGTTTCGTGGCGGAGGCGTGAGGCGCCGATGGCCCTGATGCCGGTGGATACGGCGCTCGCCGAGATCCTCGCCGATCTCGATCCCCTGCCCGCCGAAACCGTGGCGATCGGAGAAGCCGACGGGCGGGTGCTCGCCGCGGCGCTGTCCGCCCGCCGCAGCCAGCCGGAAGCCGACATGTCCGCGATGGACGGCTATGCCGTGGCGTCGGACGCGCTCCCCGGTCTCCCCGCCCGCCTGCGGGTGATCGGCACATCGGCGGCGGGACATCCTTTCCAGGGTCGGGTGGGGGCCGGCGAAGCGGTGCGCATCTTTACCGGCGCCCTCGTGCCCGCGGGCGCCGACACCGTCGTCATTCAGGAAAACACCAGCCGGGACGGCGACGACGTCACGCTGATCGCAGCGACGGGAGCCGGCCGCAATGTCCGCCTGGCCGGCTTCGATTTCGCGGCCGGGGGGCTGCTTCTTCCCGCCGGCCACCGGCTCGACGCGCGCAGCCTGATGCTCGCTGCCGCCGGAAATTTGGCCGAACTGCCGGTGCGGCGCCGGCCCCGCATCGCCATTCTCCAGACCGGGGACGAACTGGTCCGGCCGGGCGACGCCACCGGCGCGGCATCCGAAGTGGTGGTTTCGAACGTCTATGGTCTCGCGGCCTTGTGCCGTGCCGCCGGCGCCCATGTCGACGATCTCGGCCTGGTGCGCGACGACATGGACGCGACCCGCTCAGCCGTGCGCGATGCGGCGTCGCGCGGCTACGACATTCTGGTCACGTCCGGCGGCGCGTCGGTCGGGGAGCACGATCTCATCGCCCCGGCGCTGCGCGCGGAGGGGATCGCGCTCTCCGTCCACAAGATCGCCCTGCGCCCGGGAAAGCCTCTGATGTTCGGCCGCCGCGCCGACCTGCGGGTGCTCGGCCTGCCGGGCAATCCGGTCTCCGCCTATGTCTGCGCTTTGCTCTTCCTGGTGCCCCTCGTCAACGCGCTGCAGGGGGCGGCCCCCGGCCCGAACCGCCGCCCCGCGCGGCTCGCCGCTCCGGTGCGCGCCAATGACGGCCGGCGGGATTATATGCGTGCGCGCACGACGCCGTCGGCCGATGGCGGCCTCGCTGTGGCGCCGTTCGCCACCCAGGATTCGGCCATGCTCTCAGTGCTGGCGCAGGCCGACTGCCTGCTGATTCGCGAGCCGAACGCCCCGCCGGGAGAGCCGGGCGACGGCTGCGAGATCATTCCCTTCAACGCCTGACCGGCCGTTTACGCCATGTTCACGCTTGCGGAACACAAAAGGAACAGGTAATCCTCGTTCCCGATTTGTTTCGCCGCTTTTCCCGCCTGGGGACGAGGGCGGGCGGCGAGGATGCCGGAACGGACGGGGCGGCCATGTTGACACGCAAGCAGTACGATCTCCTGCGCTTCATCCATGAGCGCCTCAAGGAGACCGGCGTGCCACCCTCCTTCGACGAGATGAAGGAGGCGCTCGATCTGCGCTCCAAATCGGGCATTCACCGCCTGATCACGGCACTCGAAGAGCGCGGCTTCATTCGGCGCCTGCCCAATCGCGCGCGGGCGCTCGAAGTGGTCCGCCTGCCGGACAGTGTCGCGCCGGGGCTCGCCGGACAGCGGAGTGGGCGCGGTTTTTCACCGAGCGTGATCGAGGGCAGCCTGGGCAAAGTCCGTCCGATGGCGGAAGACGAAGAGGTGCCGCCGATCGTCGCCGTCCCGGTGATGGGGCGGATCGCCGCCGGCTCGCCGATCTCGGCGATTCAGAGCCGCAGCCACACGCTGCATCTGCCGCCGGAAATGCTCGGCTCTGGCGAGCATTTCGCGCTGGAAGTGCGCGGGGACAGCATGATCGAGGCCGGTATTCTCGACGGCGACACGGTGCTGATCCGCAAAGGCGACACGGCGGAGACCGGCGACATCGTCGTCGCACTGGTGGACGACGAGGAAGCGACGCTGAAGCGTCTGCGCCGCAAAGGCGCGTCCGTCGCGCTCGAGGCAGCCAATCCGGCCTACGAGACCCGCATCTTCGGACCCGATCGGGTGCGCATTCAGGGCCGGCTGATCGGACTGATGCGCCGCTATTGAGGCGCGAGCTTCGCTGGCGCCCGCTTGGAGGAAACGGCCCGGGCGAGCGCCGGGCCGATCCGGATTTTTCGCGCCGTCTGACGCGGAGCGTAGGCCGCCTTCAGGCGGCCTCAGACCGCTGACAAACCCCTGGCGCGAGCCGGGGGTTTTTGATTCATTCGGGTATGCTGAAGAAACCCGGCCCGACCCAGACCGCT
>NZ_SMAI01000022.1 GCF_004346185.1 Aquabacter spiritensis
CAAAATCGACCGACGCCATAGCCAAAAACCGACCGGCCCCAACCCAAACAAAAACCCCGCCGAAAAATCGACGGGGTTTGTCAGCGGTCTGAGGCGCCGGAACGAATCCGGCGCCTTTTCGGGGAGGCGAAGATGCGGACCGCGTCCGCGATCCGCGATGCTCAGAAGCGGTACGTCACGCCGGCAGCGACGAGCCAGGGATTGAGGTCAGCCTTGCCGTTGAGCAGAGCGCCACCCGTGCCGACGGTGAAATCCGGCGCGAGCCACAGCTTCTTGACGTCGATATTGAAGCCCCAATGGCGGTCGATCATGTAGTCGAAGCCGGCCTGGAGCGCCCATCCCCAACTGTTCTTCACGTCGAGGGATTGCACGTCATAGGTCTTGGTGTTGAAGAAAACCGTGTAGTTTACGCCCGCGCCGACATAGGGCTTGAACGGGCCGAAATCGGTGAAGTGATATTGCAGCGTCAGGATGGGCGGCAGCAACCACACTTTGCCGACCGAAAGCCCGCCGAGCGTCCCGGCCCCGTTGATCGTGTGCGGCGTGACGCCGAGGATCAGTTCCGCCGCGATGTTCTTGGTGAAGAAATAGGTGATGTCGAGTTCGGGGACGACCGAGTCCGTATAGGAGAGACTGGAGCCCGGCACCCCGCTCACCGAGCCGCCACCGGTCGGCAGGACGCCGAGCGCCCGCAGGCGGATCATCCACGGGCTCGGCTCGGCAACGACCGGCGTGTAAGGCGCCTTGGTCACCGGCGCCAAGTCCGCCGCCATCGCGCCGAAGGCGCATCCCAGAACCACCATGCCGGCGGCGGCTTGCGCGATCGCCCGGCCCCAGAGCCCCTTTGCCATGCCCCAAATCCTCGTTGGATATCGTGAGGCTTCAAGGCTTGGGCGCGCAGCACCGTCGGCGATTTGACCTGAGTCAAAGTTTTCCCTCCACGTGCAGACTTGCGCGCGCTGTGTCTTCGCGGCGACACCGTTTTGGTTGAAACGGCCGAACCCTCGCCGTTTGCGCCGGGATGGCACGGTTCGGACGAAGGCGGCGTCCCCCGCGCCCTGGATCCGGCCAAGCGACGATGATAAGCGGGCGCACGCCGCCCCAGCAGCGGGTTGGAAAAGGCTGACGAGGGAATGATTGACGTTGCGATCATCGGCCCGACCGGCGGCACGCATGTCGCCAGCAGCCTCGCCCGCGGCGCCCGGGATGCCGGCTTGCACTGCGCGACGATCGAGACAGATGCGGCGTTCGGCACCGGTCCGCTGCAGCGACTGGCTTGGCATCTGTTCGACAAATACCCCTTGCGGCTCCGACCTTTCCTTGCGGGCGTGAAGGATCGAATCGCAACGGACCGGCCGAAGGTCCTCCTCGTGCTGGGCGGCGCGCCGATGACGGGTGCGGACCTGCGCGCCATCGGGGCGGGCGGCGTTCGCTGCGCGCATTTTTCCACCGACGACCCGTTCAATCCCCGGAACGGATCCCGCCGTCTCAGGGCCTCGCTGCCGGTTTATGACGTGGTCTTCACGCCGCGCCGCTCCACCATCGAGGATCTCGCGCAGCTCGGATGCGCCGACGTGAGGTACATGCCGTTCGCGTTCGATCCCGCCCTATTCCATCCCCCGCATGAACCGGGCCCACTTGGGCCGGACGTGCTGTTCGTCGGCGGTGGTGACGCGGACCGCGCTGCCTTCTTCACCGACTTTCTGCGTCATGGCCCGCCCCCGGCCTTGGTCGGCGGCTTGTGGGACAGATACCCTGCCCTGCGTCCCTATTGGCTGGGGACGAAGGCGCCGCAGGACCTCCAGCGACTGACGGCGCAGGCGGCGGTGAATATTTGCCTCGTCCGCCGCGCCAATCGCGACGGCCACGTCATGAGATCGTTCGAGATTCCGGCGATCGGCGGCTTCATGCTGGCGGAAGATACCCAGGAGCACCGCGACCTGTTCGGACCGGACGGGGCGTGCCTGCGCTACTTCTCGGGTCCCGAAGAAGCCGGGCGGTTGGCGCATTGGGCGCTCGCCCATCCGCAGGAGCGCGTCAGGATGGCCCGCGCGCTTCATGACAGGATAACGCGAGGCGGTCATACCTATGGCGATCGGATCAAGACGATCCTCGCAGCGTTAGCCTAATTCGGAGGTCGCGGAGACGGAATTTCCCGGCGAATTCGGAGGCGGATGGCCCGGCGCGGCGAATCCTCTTGCCGAATCCGGGCCGGGTGCGGGATACCGCCAGCACTTAAAGTGATCGCAACATCGGTCGCGCGCTGGCGGCGCGGCGGGACGGCGCGCTGGATGAAGTGACGCCCACGGCGGGCGATTCGAGGCGGTTTGCATGCAGGTGATCTTTCGGCACATGTGCCGCACGGGCTTTCTGATCGCGGGGCTGATCCTCATCGCCGCCGCGGGCACCGCGCCTGCAGCGGCGCGGTCGGAGAAAGTCGAGCGCCTTCGGATCGGGGCGGAGGAGCGGACCTATCTCCTCAGCCTGCCGGATGCGACGGGCCCGGAGAAGCCCCGCCCCACCATCATCGCCCTGCACGCGGCTGGACAGACCTCCGACGGCCTGCGCGACTATCTCGGGCTTGAGCCCGCCGCCGACCGGGAAGGTTATGTCACGGTCTATCCGCAGGGCATCAACCGCGTCTGGAACGATGGCCGGCCCGCCGCGATGCGCCTCAAGGCCCTGCTGACCCCGGGCGACGACGTGCCGTTCCTGGTGGCCCTGACCCAGCGCCTCGTGGAACAGGGGATCGCCGACCCCGCGCGGATCTACCTGACGGGCATTTCCAACGGCGGCTTCATGGTCGAGCGCATGGCATGCGAGTTTTCTGGCCTCTACGCCGCCTATGCCGTCGCGATGGCCACCGCCCCGGCCAATTACCGGGAAGAGTGCCGCCCCGACCGGCCGGTGCCCATCATGTTCGTGCACGGCACCGCCGACGGAGTGATCGCCTGGGACGGGTTCTGGACCCCGCTCGGCGCGACCCTGTCGGCCCCGGACTCCGCCGCTTTGTTCGCACGCCTCGACGGGTGCGCGGAGACCACGCTGACGCCGCTTCCGGATATCGAGCCGCTGGACGGCACCACTGTCTCCGTCCGGCGCTGGTCCGACTGCACCGGTGGCGTCGAGGTGGTGCTCTACCGAATCGAGCGGGGCGGCCATCAGTCCCCCGCGCGCACCGAGACCAAGCCGGGCCTCGCCACCCCGCTGCTCGGCCTGCGCAACCGGGACATCGACATGGGCGAGGAGGCCCTGGCCTTCTTCGCCCGCTACCCCGCCCCCCTTGGCCTGGCGCCCGCCGGCGCCCGGGTGCCCCTTCCCACGCGCTCGCCGCTGAAGGACGGGGCGCAGCGCCGGGCCGAGCGTCCCCTATCGATCCAGCCTCAGCGCGGGATCAGCACCCAATAATCGAGATCGAGGATCACGCTCGGATCATAATCCTCGCCCGACTTCGCAGGGAGGTCGGCGCAGGGCCGATCCTTGGTGGCGAGGGTGCGCACCCGAAGCGCGCCGACATCGTCCCGCCCGGGAATCTCGGCGGCATCGAGGATTTCGCTCCAGGCGAAGACGGTGAGGCCGGCGAACAACGGCGCCACGTGGCGCCCGCCATTGATCGCAGCGATGTGGAAGGCGTTGGCCAGGCCGTTGAACGACAAAGCGCGGGCGATCGAGATGACATGCCCGCCATAGATCAGCCGCCGGCCGAAGCGGCCCTGTCCTTCGGTGAACTGATTGAAATGCACCTTCGCCGTGTTCTGGTAGAGCCGCGTCGCGATCATGTGCTCCGCCTCCTCCACCGTCATGCCGTCGACATGGTCGATGGTCTCGCCGACCTCGTAATCGGCGAACCGGTAGAGGCTGCCCGACAGGTCGTCGCGCCATTCCGAGACGTCGAGCGGCGGGACCGCGTCACCCAGCGCGTCCGGTGCCAAAGCGGAGGGCAAGGTGGGCACAAAAGTCTCCGGCGTCGGCGCCTTCGGGTCGCGCTTGCGGACCATCACCCAGCGGACATAGTCGAGCACCTCGACGCCGTCCTGGTTGAACCCGGTGGAGCGGACATAGACCACCCCGCTCTGGCCGTTGGAATTCTCCCGCAGACCGATGACCTCCGAAATCGCGTGGAGCGTATCGCCGGGATAGACCGGGGCGAGGAAACGTCCCCCGGCATAGCCGAGATTGGCGACCGCATTCAGCGAGATATCCGGCACGGTCTTGCCGAAGACGGTGTGGAAGACGAGCAGATCGTCCACCGGGGCGCGGGGATAGCCGATGGCCTGGGCGAAGCTGTCGGCCGACTGCACAGCGCAGCGGGTGCCATAGAGTGCGCTGTAGAGGCTCGCATCGCCCACCGTCAGGGTGCGCGGCGTCGCATGCCGGATCACTTGGCCGAGAAAGAAATCCTCGAAGAAGTTGCCTGAACTGGTCTTCGTCATGTGCCGCCCCTTATCGCCGCCCGACTATGTTGCAGGGGCGCCCGCGGCGGCGCAACCGTCACCGTTGCGCCGCCGCAGGGACGGCCGGATCGCAGCGGCTTTTCAACCACACGGGTTGACGCATCCCGCTGTCTTCGCCCTGATGCACGGCCTTCGATCGGCTTTCCGCAGGGGGTGGTGTGCGGATCGGAGCGGTAGCGGGGGGATTCGCGTGTCGGCATCGGCGAGCCAGAAACTTTCGTTCCGGGCCATGTGCTTCGTGGCGGTCCTGTTTCCGTTCTACGTGCTGGCGGCCTCGCTGACCAATTCGGCTGCGGTGCTCTCGGACCTTCTGGCGACCAGCTTCGATCTCACCTCCCTCACCGCCTGCTGGCTCGTCCTGCGCATCGCCCACCGGGCAAAGGGCGAAAAGTTCGCCTATGGGCTCGGCAAGCTGGAAAATCTGGCCGAACTGCTGATCGCCGTGCTGCAGGTCGTTCTCGTCATCATCGCGACGGCGCGGGCGGTGGCCGGCCTGCTGCATCCCGAGCCGGTGAGCGGAGCGGGCCTCGGCCTCGCGGTGACGGCGGTGGCGGTCGCCGGAAATCTGTATCTGCACCGCAGGGCGCGCCAGCTGGCGCTTCAGTCGCGCTCCCCCGTCCTTGCCGCGCAGGCGCGCGTGCACTTCATCTCGGCTCTGTCGTCGGGGGCGGTATTCGCCGTTACGGTGGTGACATCGAATGCCGATGCCGGGTGGGTCGTCTATCTCGACCCGGCCGCGTCCTTCCTGGTGATCGCGCTGATGATCTACAACGTCTTCCAGATGATGACGAACTCGCTCGGCTCGCTGCTCGATCAGGCGATCGGCGAAGCGGGCCAGCTGCAGATCCTGAAAGCGCTGACGCTCAGCTTCGACGAGTTCGAGGAACTGGGCGACATCCGCACCCGCCAGCATGGCGGACGCATGATCGTCGAACTGCATCTCGGCTTCGACCCGCACTGGACCGTCGCGCGCGCCCGGCAGGCCGTCGCGACCCTGACCGCGGCCGTAAAGGAGACATTCGCGGAAACCGGCGACGACGTCGACGTGTCCGTGGTTCTCCTGCCGCCGACGGCGCGGACCTTTGCGGCCGCGCTCGCCGAAACCGCTCAGTGGTCGGAGAGGATCACGTCGTCCGACCAGTCGCCCGACACTTCTTTGACCACGGCCTGACCGCAGATCACGCGGCCTTTGACGGGATCGAAAGTGAGCGTCGGCGCGCCATAGAGCTGCCAGCCTTTGTTGAGCGCCGCACTGACGCGCTTGCAGAAGGCAGCATCGTCCGGGCCGGTGAGATAGCGGTAGAGCTTCATTCGACCTTCCATCCTCAGCCGCGCGCGGCGATCGCGTCGGCCAGCGCGACCGTGCGCTGGGCCATGTCGGCATGCATGCGCTCGACCATGCGGCCGTCGAGCTGGATCACACCCTTGCTGGCATTTTCCGGCAGGTCGAAGGCCGCGATGATGCTCCGCGCTTTCGCCACTTCGGTCTCGGGCGGGCTGAACGCGACGTTGCAGGGCTCGATCTGGCTCGGATGGATCAGGGTCTTGCCGTCCATGCCCATTTCGACGCCCTGGGCGCACTCGGCCTTGAAGCCCTCCATATCCAGGAACTGATTCCACACTCCGTCCAGCACGTCGATGCCGAAAGCGTGGCCTGCGGCCACGACCTGCATCAGCCAGGGATACATCGGCGCGCGGCCGGGAATCAGGGCGGCGCGGGTCTCCTTCGCGAGGTCGTTGGTGCCGAGCACGAACACCGCGAGGCGGGTCAACGGATCGGTCGCGGCCTGCGCCACCGCCCTGATGTCGAGAATCGCGATCGGCGTCTCGATCATCGCCCAGACCCGCGTGGACGCCGGGACGCCCAGCGCGTCGAGCCGCCGGCCGACGACGATGAGCTGTTCCGGATCCTGCACCTTGGGAAGCAGAATGGCGTCCGGCGCAGCCGCGGCGGCCGCGGCGACGTCGTCGGATCCCCAAAGCGTGTCCAGGCCGTTGACCCGGATCACCACTTCGCGCGGCCCGAAGCCGCCGGCCTTGACGGTCTCGAGGATCCGCGCCCGCGCCTCGACCTTGGCATCGGGGGCGACCGCGTCTTCGAGATCGAGAATGACGGCGTCGGCCGGAAGCGTGCGCGCCTTCTCCAGCGCCCGGGCGTTCGAGCCCGGCATATAGAGAACGCTGCGGCGCGGACGAATGCTCATGAACGCCTCTCCAACCCTGTGTGCGATGCAAAGCTAGAGCACGCCCCGACCGGATTGCAACGCAATCCCGCCGGATATCGCATTCCTTGATCTGACCTCCCGTCACCGGGTGTGCGCGGGGGCGCGGCGGTCAAGCGCGGCGGCGGAATTCGTAGATGCCGCAGCCATAGCGGCAGCCGAAGCTGCGTGCCGCGGCGGCAGGGTCGAACGGCACGTCTTCGTGGAAGTCGCCGGCATCGTCGACATAGGAGACCTGATCCAGGGCGAAGCGGTCGGCCAGGATTTCGGGGATGGTCGAGGCGGCGAACACGCGGTGCGCGTTGAACTCCACCCGCTGCGGCCCGATCGGGACGCTGAGATGCAGCCGGCCGCCCGGCGCGACCAGACCGGCCACGTTGCGGATGCCACGCAGATGGCCATCGACATCGAGCGGGTCGCCATAGCGGCCGAGGCCGAAATGCTCGACGGCATGCAGGCAGGACACCGAATCCGCCTGCCCGATGCCGGCCGCCGCCGCCGGATCCTGCAGATCGGCCGTGAGGAACACGATGTTGCGCGCCGTGGTCGAGAGCGGGCGGATGTCGACCACCTCGATCGCGCGGAACGCCGCCACATGGGCGACGAAGCCGTCGATCCGCGAGCCGACATCGACATGACGGGCCGGCGCCAGCGCGAAGATGCGCCGGGCGACATGCAGATCCTGATGGAAATAATGCCCGGCGGCGTCACCCGCCGTTTCGAGATGCTCGCCGAGCACGGGGAACAGGCGGGTCACCGGGAAATCGTAGGGCTCGGCGCTCTGCGCCGCCGCGAAGGCCCGGCGCTGTGCGAGATAGCGCGGCATCCAGCGTGCCGACCGCGCCGCCTTGGCGGCATCGAACCCGAACAGGGCGAGGCCGTCCCGGATCTTGCGCGTGAGGCGGCCCATGCACGGCCCCGAGCCGGGCGGGGATCTCCCCGCCGGCCACGTCAGAGGGAATGGATCCTCACGCCGCTTTGCGGCGCGAGGTGATCAGCTTGCGGTTCACCAGCACTTCGGCGATCTGCACCGCGTTCAGCGCCGCGCCCTTGCGCAGATTGTCGGAGACGCACCAGAAGGCGATCCCGTTGTCGACGGTCGGGTCGTCGCGCAGGCGCGAGACATAAGTGGCGTCCTCGCCCGCCGCCTCGTGCGGCGTCGCATAGCCGCCGGTCTCGCGGGTGTCGATCACCAGAATGCCGGGCGCGCTGTGCAGGATCTTGCGGGCCTCGTCGGCCGAGAGCGGGGTCTCGAACTCGACATTCACGGATTCGGAATGGGAGACGAACACCGGCACCCGGACGCAGGTGGCGGTGAGCTTGATCTTGGGATCGAGGATCTTCTTGGTCTCGACCACCATCTTCCATTCTTCCTTCGTGTACCCGTCCTCCATGAACACGTCGATCTGGGGGATCAGGTTGAAGGCGATCCGCTTGGGAAACTTCTTCGATTCCACCGGATCGGAGACGAACACCGCACGGGTCTGCGCGAAGAGTTCGTCCATCGCGTCCTTGCCGGCGCCGGAGACCGACTGATAGGTCGACACCACCACCCGCTTAATCCGCGCCGCATCGTGCAGCGGCTTCAGGGCCACGACGAGCTGGGCGGTCGAGCAATTGGGATTGGCGATGATGTTCTTCTTGCGGAAGCCGACGATGGCGTCCGCATTCACCTCGGGCACGATGAGCGGCACGTCGGGATCGGTGCGCCACTGCGAGGAATTGTCGATCACGACGCATCCCGCCGCGCCGATCTTCGGCGAATATTCCTTCGACACGGCGCCGCCGGCCGACATCAGGCAGATATCGGTATCGGAAAAGTCGTAGGTGGCGAGGTCCTTCACCTTCAAGGTTTTGTCGCCATAGGAGACCTCGACGCCCATCGAGCGCCGCGACGCGAGCGCGACCACCTCGTCGGCGGGAAAGCCCCGCTCGTCGAGGATCGAAAGGATCTCCCGGCCCACATTTCCCGTGGCCCCGGCGACGGCAACCTTGTAACCCATGACGGACCTTCAGACTTGGACCGGCCGACCGGCCGGAAACCCGTGCTTTTAGGCCGATGCGCGCCGCCGCGCAATGCGGCGGATGCAGGCCGCCTGCGCGCGGAGCGCGGGGCGAGACATCATCGGCGGTCGCGCGCGGAACCGGCGCCGTCGCCGGGCCGTTGCGTCTTCGAAAACCCTCCGGGTCCGGCTCGCTTCACGATGCCGCGGGAGGACCGAATCCGCGTGCGTTCAAGATGTTATGCGGCAATTTACGGTTTGGAGGGAAACATCGTGTTTCCATCCGGGCGGTTGACGCACTAGACTGCGTTTCGTGACGTAACAGGAATCGAGACGGTTCCCTTCGGAGGCTTCCATGCGTGTCGCGCCGCTCCTCACCCTCGCTGCCGCATTGAGTTTCGCGGTCGTCGGCGCGGCCGAGGCCCAAACCTCGAGCAGCAACAGCCAGAAGAAGCGCACCATCATCGTCATCACCAAGCGCTCGCCGCTGGATGCCGGGACGGTGGTGAAGCCGGGCTCCAAATCCTATCTCGACTATGCCCTGCCGGCGAACTACTTCTTCCCGAATTACGGCGCGATGGACAACGGCTTCGTCCCCGGCCGCTATCCCCTGCCGGACCGGTTCTATCTGCCGGGCTATTGATCGCCGCGCCGCCGCGATCCCGCGCGGCGGCCATCGGTCCCCGCCGGAGGCGCGTGCACGACTGATGCGCTCGACAAACCGCCCGCGGCGTTTCATATAGCCGCTCTCCTTCCCGGCGGTGCGCCGCGAGACCCGAGAGGGCCGGCCTCATGTTCAGCGTCATTCCGGGCTTTCGCCTGTCGCTCGGCATCACGCTCACCTATCTCGGCCTGATCGTCCTCCTGCCCATCGCCGCCTTGATCCTGCAGGCCGCGGATGTCGGCTTCTGGCGCTATATCGCGATCATCACCTCGCCCCGCACCCTCGCTTCGTTTCAGATCACGATCGGCGCCGCCGCGGCGGCGACGGTGTTCAATGCGGTCTATGGGCTGGCGCTCGCCTGGGTTCTGGTGCGCTACGATTTTCCCGGGCGCCGCCTCCTCGATACGCTCGTCGACGTGCCGTTCGCCTTGCCGACCGCGGTGGCGGGCCTCGCCTTGACCGCCTTGTTCGCGAAGAATGGCTGGTTCGGTGCGCCGCTGGCGGAATACGGCATTCAAATCGCGTATGCCCCGGCCGGCATCGTCTGCGCCATGGCCTTCACCAGCATTCCGTTCGTCGTGCGCACCGTTCAGCCGGTTCTCGAAGACCTCGACGCGGATGTCGAGGAGGCCGCCACCACGCTCGGCGCATCGCAATTCCGTGTCGTGTGGACGGTGATCCTGCCGGCCATCTTCCCGGCCTTTCTGGCCGGAGCCTCGCTCGCCTTTGCCCGCTCGCTCGGTGAATTCGGCGCGGTGGTGTTCATCGCGGGCAACCAGCCCTTCCGCACCGAGATCGTCGCGCTGCTGACCTATATCCGGCTCGAGGAATACGACTATCCCGCCGCCGCAGCGATCGCGGCGACCATGCTCGGCCTCGCCTTCGTGATGCTGCTGGTGGTGAACCTCATCCAGGCGTGGCACCAGCGCCGCGCGATCCGGGAGGAGTGAGGATGAGCCCCACCGCACGCCGCCGCCGCGTCGGCGACGGACCCCGCACCCGGTTCGTCCTCATCACGCTCGTGCTCGTGGTGACGGCTTTCGCCGTGATCGCACCGCTCGCTGTGATCTTTTCGGAAGCGATGGGGCGTGGCGTCCTCGCTTATGCCGAGAGTCTGGTGCGGCCGGACACGCTGCACGCCATCGGCCTGACCCTGTTCACGGCGCTGATCTGCGTGCCGGTCAATGTCGGCTTCGGCATCGCTGCCGCCTGGTGCGTGACCAAGTTCAGCTTTCCCGGGCGGGGCCTGCTCTTGGCCTTGATCGAACTGCCCTTCTCGATCTCGCCGATCGTCGCCGGCGTCGCCTATCTGTTCGTCTATGGCGCGCAGGGCCTGCTCGGGCCCTGGCTCGAGGCGGCGGACATCAAGATCATGTTCGCCATTCCCGGCATCGTGCTCGCGAGCCTGTTCGTCACCGCGCCCTTCGTCGCGCGGGAGATCATCCCGCTCATGATGGCGCAGGGGCGCGACGAGGAGGAAGCGGCGGTGACGCTTGGTGCCTCCGGCTGGCGCATCCTGCGGACCGTGACGCTGCCGAACGTGCGCTTCGCGCTGATCTACGGGGCGGCGCTGTGCAATGCGCGGGTGATGGGCGAGTTCGGCGCGGTGTCGGTCGTGTCGGGCAATATTCGCGGCCAGACCTCGACTATGCCGCTGCAGATCGAGCTGCTTTATCAGGACAGCCAGGTCGCCGCCGCCTTCGCCGCGGCCACAGTCCTCGCGGGCGTGGCGCTGCTCACGCTGGTCGTCAAGCTCATCATCGAACGGCTGGATTCGGCGCGGGAGACGGCACAGGGCGCGGAATCGGCACTCAACGTTCCCACCCCCTGACGCCTGAGGACGACCAATGGCGGAGGGGCCCTATCCGCCCCTCGGCCGATCAGGTCCGCCGCACCGGAGCGGGCAGAGCCGGGCCGCGGGGCGCCGGCTGCGGCGCGACGGTGCGGGCGCGGCGGGCTTCGCGCCGATAGCGGCCCTGCCGCAACCAGGCGGCGGCGCCGCCGAGAACGACGCCGAGGATTAGAGCGGCGAAGATCACCCCGAACAGAGGCAGGCTCACCGCGAGCGCCGTGGTGTCGGGATTGAAGGGGTCGAAGGAAAGGGTCACGGGGCGGCGGTTCGCCACCGCGAGCGCGACGACGAGAATGGCGAGGGGAATGCCGATGATCAGGGACAGAATGCGCAACACGGTCTTCCTCACACGGCGCCGTTGAGACGCTCGCGCATCTCCTTACCGGTCTTGAAATAGGGAACGGCTTTCTCGCTCACATCCACCTGCTTGCCGGTGCGGGGGTTGCGGCCGGTGCGCGCGTCCCGCTTCTTGACAGAAAACGCGCCGAAGCCGCGGAGTTCCACCCGGTCGCCGCGGGCGAGCGCCGAGACGACCTGCTCCAGGATCGCGTTCACGATGTTTTCGACGTCGCGCTGATACAGATGCGGGTTCGCGTCGGCGATCTTCTGGACCAGTTCAGACTTGATCATGATCGTCACTTCCCCGCGCGTCGCCCATCGCGACCATCTGTGGCGACCGAACAGTCGGCGACGGAACAGAGCGATCGTCCACGACCTCGTGGGTCGTGCCCGCGCACATTTCGACCGCCTTGCTAGGACCCGGCGCGAGGGTGCCAGAGGGCCAATAGGCCGTCAAGTTGAGCCCTTTCCCAAGCGCCCTCGGCGAACTGCGACACGACGCGCCCCAGCACCCCGAAGCCGACCGCCTCGAACAGCGAACCGACGCGCCCCGTGAGCCAGCCGAACTCGTCGCCAACGCCCGGCGTGCGCCAGGTGCGGGTGCGCAGGCCGGTGGGCACGCCCTTCTCGCGCGCCAGCCACGCCCGCGCGGTCCGCTCGTCGCCGAGTTCGTCCACCAGAAGCAGCCCGAGCGCCTGATGGCCGGTGAAGACCCGGCCGTCCGTGGCCTGTGCCAGCATGCCATCCGAGAGCTTCCGCCGCTCGCTCACCAGCCCCTTGAACCAGGCATAGCTGTCCATCACCAGGCTGGCGATGGCGGCCCGCGCCTCCGGCGTCGGCGGCTCGTAGGGATTGGGCGCGGCCTTGAGCGGGCTGGACTTGATATCCTCGACCGTGACGCCGACGGATTTCAGCATCTCGCTGAAATTGGGGAATTGAAAGATCACGCCGACCGAGCCGACAATGGCGTTGCGGCGGGCGACGATGTGGTCCGCGCCCATGGCGGCGATATAGGCGCCGGACGCCGCCATGCCCTCGACGACCGCGACGACCGGCTTCTTCTCGGCGAGGCGGCGCAGCGCGTCATAGAGCTGCTCCGAGCCGGTCACCGTGCCGCCCGGGCTGTCGATGGACAGGATGACGGCGGAAGCGTTCGACCGGCCGACGCGCTCCAGCATCTCCACGCGGTCGCGATCGTTGCGGATCAGGCCGCCGATCACCACCCGCGCGACATGGGGAGAGCCTTCGGCGAAGCCCCGTCCGACGGTTGCATAAGTGGCGACGCCGATGGCGGCGACGACGGCGAGCACACCGAGCACCCGCCAGAAGGTGAGTTTCCGGCGCAATTTGCGCCGGTCGACAATCTGGTCAGCGTCCAGCGACATCAGAACTCTCCTCCGCCCCCGGCGGAGCGGCACTTAAGCGGGGGCCGCCCCCCTTGGCAAGCGCCCCCTTTGGCCGCCAGGACGCCGCAGCCTATTTGCGCTGAAAGCCGTAGGATTGGGTCTCATTATAGATCCAGTTCAGACGCGCCACCGTGCCGGCCGCGCCGACCTCGAACTGGGCGAAGCCGGTCGGGGTATCGCCGGACATGCGGACGATCGGCGCGAAGCGGCCTTCGGCGATCAGCCTGACGGTGAAAGCGGGGCCGTCGAACGGCGTCAGGCGCAGCCTGGCGCCGGTGCGCGCGACGGTGACGACGAGGCTCTCCCCGTCCACCGCCACATCGGCCTCACCCAATATCGGACTGGCATAGCCGCCGGCGAAGGCGGCGAGCGGCGGCGGCGGCGCGGCATCGGGGCGCCGCTGATAGGTCTTCGCCTCGTCTTCGTAGCCGGCTTTCGCCCGCACCGCCGCCGGTGCGAAATGATCGACCGTCGGATTGCCCAGGACGGCATCGTAGATCCCCATCGCCAAAGCGTCGGGAAAGCCCTGGTTGTCCTGGTTGGAAAGCACGATCACACCGAGCCCCCGGTCCGGCAGGAAGCCGATATGGGCGCCGAATCCGACCGTGCCGCCATTGTGCCAGACGATCCGCCCGTTCGGCGTCGAACTGATCACCCAGCCCATCGCATAGGCGGTCGTCGCATTGATGCCGATGCGCGGCGTGCGGGTGATGGCGAGTTGCGCCGCCGGCACGATGCGTCGGCCCTCGAACATCCCGTCGCCGATCTGGAGCCGCAGCCAGCGGGCGGCGTCCTCGACGGTCGAATTCATGTTGCCGGCCGGGCCGAGAAGATAGGGAAAGGACGGATCGAACGGCACCTCGACCGAGCCGGACGGCGTGTAGCGCGACCCGATGGCGTGGTTCGGCGCGCTGGCGATCGCCTCTGCGGTGAAGCTGGTGTCCGCCATGCCGAGCGGCGCGACGATGTCCTTGCGGACCACCGCGGTCCAGTCCGGCTCGCCGCGCAGCCGGGCGACGATGCGACCGGCCACGAGATGGGTGATGTTGGTGTAGGTGAAGGTCGAGCGGAAGCTCGAAGCCGGGGTCACGCCGCGCAGCGATCCGATCAGCGCGTCGGCGTCATAGCCGAGGGCGGTGAGCCCGTCATTGGCGTAAGGCGGCAGGCCGGAGCGCTGGGCGATGATGTCGAACATGCGCATTTCGCGCGTGACCCATGGGTCCTGAAGGCGGAAGTCCGGCGCGAGCGTCTCGATCCGCTGATCCCAGGTGAATTTCCCCATCTCGGCGGTGATCGCCATAGTGGTCGCGAGGAAGGCCTTGGTGGTGGATCCGATTTGGAACACGGTGGCGGGATCCGGCGGTTCGCTGCCGTCCTTGACCCGGGCGCCGAAACCTTTGGCATAGACCAGCCGGTCATCCGCGACGATGCCGACGGCCACGCCCGGTACGTCGAACATCTTCATCCCCCGCGCCACCTCCTGTTCCAGCTTCGGCACCAGGCCCAAAACCTTGGCGGCGAGGTCGGCATCGGCGGCGGGCGCCTGCGCCGACGCGCCGGACGCGAGCACGAGAGCCAGCGGCGTAACGAGGGATTTCACGAGAGCACGCAGCATGTTGCCTTCCTGGCCTGCTTCCGGAGCCGAACCCGTAGCTTGGACCGGGCGGCGTGACCGGTCGATGAACGCGCGAACCGGCCAGGCGCGAAGGCGGGTCCGGCCCGCGGCCGTGCCCTCTGGAGGCAGGCATGCCGTCGAGACGGCGGCGCCGTCTGGATGGCCCCTCCGCCGCGACCTCCGTTAGGGCGCGGCGGAGGGGCTGGGTCTCGCGGCCTCAGACCGGCTTCGCAGCCTTCTTGACGACAGCCTTTTTGACGACAGCCTTCTTCGCGGGCGCTTCGGCCGTGGCCTTCTTGATGCCCGCGGTCTTGGTATCGGCCTTCGCGGCGGCCTTCTCGGCGACGGGCTTCTCGGCGACGGGCTTCTTGGCGGCGGGCTTCTTGGCGGCGGCTTTCGGAACCGCCACGGCGGGAGGCGCGATGGCGGCCGTCGGCGTGACGGCCTGTGCCGGCGCCGCCTTCTTGGCGGCGGGCTTTGCGGGAGCCTTGGCGGCCGCGGGCGCCACATCTACCAAAGCCGCAGCGGGTGCCTTGGCCGCACCTTTCGCGGCGGCCTTGGCGGCGGGCTTTGCCGGCGCCGGTTCAGCCGCCGCGGGCTTGGGTGCCGCAGGCTTTGAAGCCGCGGACTTGGACGCCGCGGACTTGGAAGCCGTGGTCTTGGAAGCTGCGGCCTTTGAAGCCGTGGGCTTGGCAATTGCGGATTTGGGCGCGGCGGATTCGGCGGCGGCAGGCTTCGGCTCACCGGACTTGGATGCCGAAGCCTTCGGCGCAACCTGCTTGGCCGGCGCGGGCTTGGGAGCGGCCGCGACGGCCACGCTCGTCTGGTCGGATGCCGTCTTCGCGGCAGGGGCTTCGGAGGCCGGGGCCTTGGCGCGAACCTCTTCGGCCTCCTGCGGGAGCGCGGGCTTGGCGGGCGCCTTTGTGGAGGACTTGACGGAAGACTTGACGGGCGGTTTGGCGGCCGGTGTGGCGTCAGCCTTTGCGGAAGCCGCTGCGGCCGGCGCGACCGATGCCGCGGCATTTTTCGGCTTCGCCGTGGCCGGCGCCTTGGAGGCAGACTTCGACGCGGGCTTTGTGGCGGGCGCGGCACGTCCCACAGCGGCTTTGTCGGCAACTTTGGCGGGAGTTTTGACGGACACCTTGGGGGCGACCTGGGTGAGGGCCGAGGCCGCGAGCGCACGGATCTCGTCGGGGGTCACGCTCGCCGGATTGCGCAGGGCCTTCGCGGCAATCTTGCTCACCTCGGCGCCCGTCACTTCGCTCTTCGCCATCAAAGCCTCCGAAATCCTGCCCCGCACGCCCGAATCACCCGGCCCGGCTGGCGGTGCAGGCATGGCCGGGAAAATTTTCCAAATGGTTAAGGAAAGGTTTGACCGCGGAGGCGCCACGGCGCCGTCATCCTCCCGTCCCGACTTCCGCATAGGGTGGATCCACCATCGATTCGGGCGCCGCGGCGCCCCTCTCATGCCGGGATCCGCCATGCCTGCCGCCACACCATTCCCCCTGTCGGTCCTGTTCGCCTGCCGCGACAATGGCGGGCTGAGCCTGCTGGCGGAGGCGATCGCCAATGCGCGGGCGCAGGGCCTGCGGGCCTTCAGCGCCGGCGTGGCGCCGGGAGCGGTCGACCTTGCGGCGGTGGAATGCCTGCACGCGGCGCGTGTCCCGGCGGACGGGCTGTCCGCGAAGCCGCTCGATCTGTTCAGCCTCACCGGCGCGCCGCGGATCCATCTCGTCGTCTCGCTGGTCCCCTGCGCGGACCGCGCGGCGCGGAGCTTCGCCGCGCGAACCGGCGGGGTGAGCCATCAGAGCTGGAACTTCGAGGACGTTTCGGCGATCGACGACATCCATGCCCGCCGCCTCGCCTATCGCCGGCTCCAGCCGGACCTCTCGGCGGCGATCGGCGATCTCACCCGCCGGCGCGCCGCCTGATCAGGCGACCTGCCCGCCGAGTTCGTCCTCGACATGGATGCGGATGATCTCGTCGAAGCTGGCCTCCGCCTTGAAGCCGAGCGACAGGGCCCGCGCCGCATCGAAACGGCGCGGCCATCCGGCGACGATCTGTGCGATCACCGGGTCCGGCGCCCGGCGGATCCGCGCCACCGCCGCATCCCCCGCCACCCGCCGCAAGGCCTCGATCTGCTCACCCACCGTCACCGCCAGACCCGGCATGGTGAGGCTGCGCCGGGCCCCGAGCGGCGCGGTGTCGAAGGTGGCCGCGTGCAGCAAGAATCCGACCGCCGCGCGGGGGGAGGCATGCCAGTGCATGACGTCCTCCGACACCGGCAGCACCGCCTCCTGGCCGGCCAGCGGCTCGCGGATGATGCCGGAGAAGAAACCCGACGCGGCCTTGTTGGGCTTGCCCGGGCGCACGCAGATGGTCGGCAGGCGGATGCCGACACCGTCGAGAAAGCCGCGGCGCGAATAGTCCGCCAGCAACAATTCCCCCACTGCCTTCTGGGTGCCGTAGGAGGTCAGCGGCGTGAGGAAGAAATCGTCGCCGATCGCCTCCGGAAACGGTGCGCCGAACACCGCGATCGAGGAGGTGAAGACGAGGCGTGGGACATAGCCCTCGATCAGCCGCACCGCATCCAGCAGGAAGCGGGTGCCGTCGAAATTGATGCGGTAGCCCTTGTCGAAGTCCGCCTCGGCCTCGCCGGAAACGATCGCCGCAAGATGGAAGATCACGTCCGGCCGGTCGGCCACGAGGGCGCCCGCCTCGCCGGGAACCGATATGTCCGAGACCCGCGTCGTGACCGGGAACGGCGCGTCGATCCGAGCCGGCGCCACAACGTCGTGCGCGGTGAGCGCGGTGATGGTCTTGCCGCCGAGCCGGCCGTCGGCGGCGAGCCGCGCGATGAGCTTGCGGCCGACCATGCCGGCCGCACCGATGACGAGGACGTGCATATCGATGTCTCCCTGGAGCCGATCGGGCGGGGCGGATCAGAGCGCCCAGCCGCCGTCGATGATGTGGATCTGCCCGGTGGTGAAGGCGCTCTCGTCGCTGGCGAGATAGAGCGCGAGCGCCGCGATCTCCTCCGCCGTGCCGAGCCGGCCCATGGGCTGGCGGCCGACGAAATCCGCCCGCACCTCGTCCAGCGAGCGCCCGGTCTGCGCCGCGACCGCGGCGATCCGCTCTTCGAGCGAGGGCGATTGCACCGTGCCGGGGCAGATGGCATTTGCGCGGATGCCCTTGGTGATGAAGTCCGCCGCCACTGATTTGGTGAGGCCGATGATCGCCGCCTTGGTGGCGCCATAGGCATAGCGGTTCGGCACGCCGCGCACCGAGGAGGCGGCCGAAGCGATGTTGACGATCGAGCCGCCGCCGCGCTCCAGCATCAGCGGCACGAAGGCCTGCATCGTGCGGTGCATCGACTTCACGTTGAGGTCGAAGGAAAAATCCCAGTCCTTTTCGCTGCAGGCGAGCAGCGAACCCTGGTGGACATAGCCGGCGCAATTCGCCAGCACGTCGACGGCGCCGATCTCCCGCGCCAGGGCGTCGACCGCCGCGGTGCTGAGCACGTCGAGCCGGCGCACCTCGCCGGCAAAACCGTCCAGCTTGCCGATATCGAGATCGGTCGCAACGACCCGCCCGCCTTCGCGCGCGAAGGCGTCGGCGATCGCCCGCCCGATCCCCTGCCCGGCCGCCGTCACGAGGCAGGCCTTTCCCTCCAAGCGTCCACCCATGGCGTCTTCCCTCAGCTTTTCTGTGTTTGATCGGCGTCCCGTCTGAACGTTTCCAGCCGGCGCTTCTGGCGGCCTTCCGCGTCGAAATTGTCGGGCGAAAGCCAGCCCTCGAAGGCCGCCTTGGCGCGCGGCCATTCGCTGTCCAGCAGCGCGAACCAGGCGGTGTCGCGGCTGCGGCCCTTGACGATCATGTGCTGGCGGAACACGCCCTCGAAGCTGAAGCCGAACCGCAGCGCCGCGGCGCGCGACGCGGCGTTGAGCGCGTTGCACTTCCATTCGTAGCGGCGATAGCCGAGATCCTCGAAGGCGTGGCGTGCCATCAGATACATCGCCTCGGTGGCGGCGGCGGTGCGGGCCAGCGCCGGCGTGAAGAGGATGTTGCCCACCTCGATCACGCGATGGCCCGGCTCGATCCGCATATAGGTCGCATGCCCCACCGCCCGGCCGGTCGCCCGCGCGACGAGGGCGTAGAGCACCGGATCGGTCTTTGCCGCCATCTCGGCATAATGAGCGCGGAAGGCCGCCCCGTCCGGGAACGGACCGGCCGAAAGATAGGCGAAGAGCGCCTCCCGCTCCGGCCCGTGCGCGGCGGCATAGAGGTCGTCCGCGTGCCGGTCGACATCGAACGGCATTACGGCGACATGCCGACCCTCGAAAGACTGGCGGGCCGGGCGGCGCGCAGGCCCGCCCTCCATCTTGTCCCCGAGCGGGAGCGTTGGTGTCTCGTCATGCATGGGTGTTCCCGGACGTCGACCCGCCAGATCGGAAACGCTGCGGTTTCGCGGCGCGGTCTCTCTCCGCCTTTATGATGGGACGTCGTCCCGGGCCGGCGTGCGGCCGGCCCGGAGC
The DNA here is from genome assembly GCF_004346185.1 of Aquabacter spiritensis. Taxonomy (GTDB): domain Bacteria; phylum Pseudomonadota; class Alphaproteobacteria; order Rhizobiales; family Xanthobacteraceae; genus Aquabacter; species Aquabacter spiritensis. Next base: position 19,091 of record NZ_SMAI01000022.1, read on the forward strand.
CGTGTCAGTGATTGTCGCGCGGTGCGCCCATGGTCTGGGCGACGCGCTGGTACTTTACCGCCGGTTTCAGCACCATGCCCGCGTCGAACTGTTCCACCATGCCGCGCTGGATCTCCTGCCACGGCGTCTGGCTCCGCGGGATCGGGAAGCCGCCATGGGCGGCGAGGTCGGCGCGGCGCTGGGCGAGCTCGGCGTCGGAGATCAGGATGTCCGCCGTGCCCTGCTCGAGATCGACCCGCACCCGGTCGCCGGTCTTCAGCAGAGCGAGCCCCCCGCCGGCCGCCGCCTCGGGCGAAGCATTGAGGATGGAGGGCGAGCCCGACGTGCCCGACTGCCGGCCGTCGCCGATGCAGGGCAGGGCATGCACCCCCTGTTTCAGGAGCGCCGCCGGCGGCTGCATGTTCACCACTTCGGCGCCGCCGGGATAGCCGATCGGCCCGGTGCCGCGGATGAACAGCAAAGTGTGCGCGTCGATGCCGAGGGCGGGATCGTCGATCCGGTGGTGGTAATCCTCCGGCCCTTCGAACACCACGGCGCGACCCTCGAAGGCATTGGGATCGTCGGGATTGGACAGGAAGCGGGCGCGGAATTCCGGCGAGATCACGCTGGTCTTCATCACCGCATTGTCGAACAAATTGCCGCGCAGCACGATGAAGCCGGCATCCTCCTTGAGCGGCGTGTCATAGGCGCGGATCACCTCGCGATCCCAGGAGAAGCGGCCCGCGCAATTCTCCCCCATGGTCCGCCCGTTCACCGTGAGCGCCGCCTCGTGGATCTTGCCCTTGGCGATCAGCTCGGCGACCACGGCCGGGATTCCGCCGGCGCGGTGGAATTCCTCGCCGAGATAGTCGCCGGCCGGCTGAAGATTGACCAGAAGCGGGATCTTGTGCCCCACCGTCTGCCAGTCGTCCACGGTCAGCGGCACGCCGACATGGCGGGCGATGGCGTTGAGATGGATCGGCGCATTGGTCGAGCCGCCGATCGCGGAATTGACCCGGATCGCATTCTCGAACGCGGCGCGCGTCAGGATGTCGGAGGGCTTCAGGTCCTCCCACACCATGTCGACGATGCGCCGGCCGGTCTCGTAGGCCATCTGGCCGCGCTCGCGATAGGGCGCCGGGATCGCCGCGCAGCCGGGCAGCGACATGCCGAGCGCCTCGGCGAGGCCGTTCATGGTCGAGGCCGTGCCCATCGTGTTGCAATGGCCGACCGAGGGGGCGGAGGAGGCGACGAGGTCCATGAAGGTGTCGTAATCGATCTCGCCCGAGGCATGCTGCTCGCGCGCCTTCCAGACGACGGTGCCGGACCCGGTGCGCTCGCCCTTCCACCAGCCGTTCAGCATCGGCCCGCCCGAGAGGACGATGGCGGGGATGTTCACGGTCGCCGCCGCCATGATGCAGGCCGGCGTGGTCTTGTCGCAGCCGGTGGTGAGCACCACGCCGTCGAGCGGGTAGCCGTAGAGGATCTCGACCAGACCGAGATACGCGAGGTTGCGGTCGAGCGCGGCGGTCGGCCGCTTGCCGGTTTCCTGGATCGGGTGGACCGGGAATTCGAACGCGATTCCGCCCGCCGCCGTGATGCCCTCCCGCACCCGCTTGGCGAGATCGAGATGATGGCGGTTGCAGGGCGAGAGATCCGAGCCGGTCTGGGCGATGCCGATGATCGGCTTGCCGGATTGCAGCTCGGCGCGGGTGAGGCCGAAATTGAGGTAGCGCTCGAGATAGAGCGCGGTCATGCCGGGATTTTCGGGATTGTCGAACCAGAGCTGGGACCTCAGCCGCACGGCGCCGTCTCCGGGTTGATGTCCGGCTTTTTTGTCGTGTCCCGCCATGGGTCTCTCCCGTGCCCGCGGGGTGCGGGCATCTAATCGATTTGATCGGGAGTTATGCGCCGGAGGCAGGGCGAAATCAATGCCGGCGACCTCAGCTCCGCCGCCGGCGGGTCAGACCTCCGACCATTGGCGCAGCAGATTGTGGTAGACACCGGTGAGCTGAACCGCCGAGGCATGGCCGGGATGGTCGTGGTTGAGGCGCATGATCGCCATGTCCATGTCGAACAGCAAACCGCGGCGGAGCGGGTCGCGGATCAGGCTCTGGGTCCAGAAGAAGGACGAGATCCGCGCGCCGCGCGTCACCGGCGTGACATGGTGCAGCGAGGTCGCGGGATAGATGATGGCATCGCCCGCCGGCAGCTTGACGGCGTGTTCGCCATACGTGTCCTCGGCCACCAGTTCGCCGCCATCATAATCCTCCGGATCGGAGAGGAAGAGCGTGGTCGAGACGTCGGTGCGCAGGCTCTCGCCGGTGGCGCGGATCCGCCGGATCGCATTGTCGACATGCGAGCCGAACGTCATGCCCTCGTCATAGCGGTTGAACATCGGCGGCAGGATGCGGTGGGGCAGAACCGCGGACATGAAAAGCGGGGTCCGGTAGAGCGCCGCGACGATCATCTGGCCGCATTCCAGCCCCTCCGGATCGTCTTCCGGGATCTGGAGGTTGCGCTTTACCGCGCTGGTCTGGGGACCGGCGGTGACCCGTCCGTCCACCCAGGCGACGCGCTCGAACATCTGGCGGCAGCGCAGCACCTGATCGCGGGTGAGGACGTTGGGGATGTGGATCATCATGGCACGAGGCCCTCCGGAACGCCGAAACCCGCGCCGCCGGAGACCGGACGGCGCGGGGGATCGGACTGCGCAGGTCAGAAGGTTGCGCGAGCGGTGAGCGCCGCCGAGCGGCCGGCGGCGGGGACTGCGTGGCCGCCATAATACTGGGCGTAATAGAGCTCGTCGGTGATGTTGTAGACGTTGAGCTGGACCTGGAAGTTCTTCGTCACCTGGTAGCTCGCCATGGCGTCGAAGCTCCAATAGGAGGGGACGTAAGCGGTGTTGTTGGTGTTGACGAACGCCTTGTCGTTATAGGTCGCGCCGCCGGCGACGGTGATCTGGGGCGTGATGTCGTAGCTGGTCCAGAACGAGAAGGAGTTCTGCGGCGCGTTCGGCAGCTGGTTGCCGACGGTGGCGAGGTTCGCCAAAGTCGGCGCCGGCCCGACGCTGAGAATCTCGGTCTGCATATAGGTGTAGCTGAGGGTGACGTCCCACTGCTCGGTGATCGCGCCGGCCGCGCCGAGCGAGACGCCGCGCACCCGCTGCTCGCCGCCGAGCACCTGGGGCGGCAATCCGGCCAGAGGATCGGTCGGCACGCGTGTATTGGTCTTGATGGTCTGGAACACCGCGCCGGTCAGAACCACCTGGCCGTTCAGCACCTCGGCCTTCACGCCGGCTTCCAGGGTCTCGTTGCTCTCCGGCGCCAGCGTCACCGTATCGTTCGACAGGACGCCGAACTCCGAGGACGGGTTCGAGGAGGTGCCGTAGGTGAGGTAGAGATTGACCGTCTGGAGCGGCGAATAGACGACGCCGAACCGGTAATTGAACAGGTCCTCGTCATTCTGCAGCGTCGTGATCGCGCCGTTCGCGGCAATCGCCGAATAGGTGGTGTTGGCGATGTCCCAGCGGAACGACCCCATCACCTGCCACTGGTCACCGATCTGGATCTGGTCGCCGGCATAGAAGGCGATGTCGGTCATGTCGGTGCTGTTGGAGGTCGGCACGAAGCTGCTATAGCCGCCGAGGCCGAGGCTGGCCGAGGTGTTGTTCGGCGCCCAGAGGCTGACGCGGCAGGATGCATTCGTCGGGCTGCACAAGTTCACGCGGCTCTGATTGCGGGTTTCCTTGGTCAGCTCCATGCCCGCATTCATCGTGTGCTGGAAGATTCCGGTCTGGAACTTCGCCACCATGTCGGTGATGTTGCTGAGCTGGGTATTGTCCGTGATGGTGTTGAACCGCTGCTGCCCGATCGTCATCAGCGGGACAGGATAGAGGGTCAGCGCGGATGCGGACGTATTGTTGGTCGCCGTGCCGAGGCTGCGCGGCGCGGTGACGATGACGTTCCGATCGACCGCCGTATAGCGCGTGCCGTTGCTGAGCGTGACGAAGTCGTTCAACTCGTGCTCGATCGTGAAGGTCGCCATATTGGTTTCGGTCGTGAGGTCGTCCGCGAACGGACCGTTCGTCACGCCGTACCAATTACTCCGCGGCACAGGCACCGGGCCGACCGCCTGGCCATTGCCGTAATAGCCGCCGGTCGACTGGCCGAAATTGCGCGCCGAGGTGCTGAGCGAGGGCTGCGGCAGATAGGGAATGCCGTAATCGGGGACGCCGCTTTCATACTGATAATAATAGGACGCGGTCGCGGTGGTGCGATCGTTCAGCTTGACGGTGACCGAGGGCGCGATGCCCCAGCGCTCCGCATTGACATTGTCGCGCGCGGCCGTGTCGACATTCTGCCCCATCAAATTGATGCGGCCATAGACATTGTCGTTCAGCTTGCCATTGGCATCGAGCGTGGTGCGCCAGCCGGTCTGTGAATAGCCGGTCACATCGACCTCGGCGAAGGTCGCATCCTTGGGCAGCTTCGACACCATGTTGATGACGCCGCCGGTGGAGCCGCGGCCGAAGGCGAAGGAGGACGGGCCCATGAAGACCTCGACCGCCTCGATATTGAACATGTCGCGCGTGTACCAGCCGGTGTCGCGGATGCCGTCGCGGAAAATGTCGCCGCGCGCCGAAAATCCCCGGATGATCGGGCTGTCGCCCTGGTTCCCGCCTTCGCCGGCGCTGAAGGTGATGCCGGAAACGTTGCGCAGCGCCTGCTCGAGCGTGGTGTCGTTCTGCTGCTGCAGGACCTTCTCGGTCACCACATTGACTTGCTGGGGCATGTCGAAGATCGGCACCGGCAGGCGCGCGACCCCGGTCGTCGTGGCGAGGAAGCCGCCCGAATTGTCCTGAACCTGCACCGTGGGAAGCTCGAGTTCGGTCGCAGGGGCCGCCTGTTGGGCGAAAGCCGGCGCGCCGACCATGGCGGAGGCGAGGCCGACACCGAACTGAACCGGCCGTTTCAGACCAGACCGCACGGCCTCACCATGCTTGGAGGAACGGATGCCCACAGAGTATCCAGCCGGCCGCATGCCCCAACTCCCTCAAATCATCCACAAAGAAAACAAGCTTATATTGTCTTGCTGACACAATCGCTTCTAGGCGCAATGCATTCGCTTCATCAAGGCGGCCCGCAAAGATAACAATTAGACTTGATCTAAGAAGAACGCCGCCATTTCTTCATTGTATAAATTAAAAACTGAGAAGTCCGGAAAGGTGCGGGCTGCGGGAGGCGGAAACCGTTGCCGCTGCTGAATTCATGCGGGGGACGCGCCGCGTCGGGACGGCCCAGCAGACGCGGCGCGGAGGGTGTGGCATACTGGCAACGCCACAGCAAAAAGCGTGGCAGTCGCTGCAACATCGCACGGAGCCCTCATGACCGATCCCACACCGATCCCGTTGCCGGATTCGCCGCGCCGCCGGCCGAGCGCCGACCGGGCGCGGCGCCGGGCACTTGGACCGGCGCTGGTCGCGCACTTTGCGAAGAGCCTCGACAAGGTCGAGACGGCGCTCGCAGAGACCGACGACACACGGATGGTTCACGACGCGCGCAAGGCGATCAAGGAATATCGCGCTTTGCTTCGGCTGCTCGACGGCGCGGGGCCACGCGCCGCGCGGCGGGCGGCGGCGGAGGCGGCGCGCCAATTGTCGGCAGCCCGCGACCGGCAGGCCTGCCGGGACGCGCTGGCCGATCTTTCGGGCGCCGGCGATCTCGATTCGGATCTGGCGACGGCGGTCGTGACCGATCTCGGAGAGGATGCGCCCGCGCAATCCGACCGCCCGCACCATGCCGCGATCCTGCGCGACTGGCTGACCGGTGCCCGCGCCCGCCATGCCGAAGGGCTCGACGCGGCCGCGCGCGCCGCGGATGTGATGGCCGGATTGCAGAAGGGCTATGCCAAAGCGCGCAAGGCCGACGATTTCAGCACGGCGGAGCGCGTCCACGATTTGCGCAAGCGGGTGATCACCCACCGCTATCAGATGTCCTTCGTGTCCGCGCTCACCGGGGGGCCGGGCAAGCGCCGCGCCGGGCGCGCCCAGGCCCTGCGGGACATTCTCGGGGCATATCAGGATATCGAGACTTTGCGCGCCGGCCTGCCCGGCATGGCCGCGGACGGCGACCGGGGCGACGCCGTGCGGCGTGCGGCGGCGGCCCGGCAGGAGACGCTCGCCACGCTCGCGCGGCGCAAACATGCCCGGCTGTTCCACCGCAAGCCGAAGGCCTTCGCCGCCCGCCTCGCCCGGAAACTGGCCAAGGCGCCGCTGCGGCGGCCCGACGCAGCGGCGGGGTGAGGGCGGCCGCCGCCCTGGGGTGCAGGATTGCGGCAGGCCGGCCCCGCGCGCGCGGGGCCGTATCATGGCGCGGCTCGGGGCGGCCCGGAGGCGGTTTGGGATGTGGTTTTGTGATTTTGACGCGAGAAAGCCCCGGGCGTTTTTGCGCACCGGGGCTTTCGGGTTGGCTCGTGATTATGGGCATTGTTTTGCGTTTTATTCCGTCATGTCCTTTGCAGGCCTGGCAGCGACCTACTCTCCCGCGTCTTGAGACGAAGTACCATTGGCGC
>NZ_SMAI01000023.1 GCF_004346185.1 Aquabacter spiritensis
CGGAAATTGCTCATCGGCGGCGCTCAATCCAGGAGAATCACTCAATGACACCGAATCGCATCTCGCCGGTCGCCTCAAGTCCGACAGGCTCCTAGTGGATCGCTTGACCAGAGGTTTTCCGGGTCGCCACCGACATACTTCCCGTATTCGCTGCGGTATCGCTCCTTGAGTGTGCGCGCGCTCTCTGAACTCCCAGCCCTGCCGACGTAGAGCACCCAAGTCGCCTGATGGTCGCTTCCATCTTCGAGATTCATCTTCAGATGGGAGCGGTAAACGAACATGTAGAGACCGCACTTTGACGGGATGGACTGCCACAGGCTGGGAGTGGCGCGACGTATCTCCCAAGCTACGCCAGTGCCGCCGAGATCTTTGGTTAGAGCCGAGCCGAGGTCTGAATCGATCTGCCAATTGATCGGGAAGGTTAGGCCTAGACCGATCGACGGCTGTTCACGGTGGCGCGCAAGTGTATCACGAATGATCTTAGTACCGGTCAACGCACCCACCCCGAAACAGACGACTCGCGTCTCGATAGAATTCCCCTTCTGTTCATCACCCAGGACGCTGATCGAGGCAAGGCGGCGAATTCCTTTAGGCTTTGCATAACTGGAGACATTTCGAGAGAGGCTTATCCCGTTGTCCCAGGTCGCCCTAAATGTGGTATCTTGACCCTGATGGGCTGCCGGAACGGTGGCTATGACGGGACAGCCGATGGCCAGGGCGCGATCGCTTACAGAATTCCAGGAGGCGTTTCCCGACGAGGCGGGCTGCGCGGCATTTTTGCTCGCACGGCGCTGGCCTGACGGCTTCGCCTGTCCTCTGTGCGGTAGCGTCCGCGCGGCGATCCTGAAGAGCCGGGCGCACACGTATGAATGCCTCGACTGCGGTCGTCAGACCTCGATCACGGCTGGCACAGTGATGCATCGCTCCAAGCTCCCGCTGACGGTTTGGTTTTGGGCCGCGCATCTGATGTCGACGCATTCCAACGGGATGTCGGCGCGGCAGTTGGAGGATCAACTCGGTCTCACCTACAAGACCGCGTGGCTGCTGACACAGAAGCTGCGGCGATCGATGGTCGATCCGGATCGGGAACCTCTCGAAGGGGTCGTTGAAGTCGATCAAGCGGAAATCCCTTTCCGAACTGGCGACACGTTCTTCGATCCCGGCAACTCCGGGAAAATCCTCATTGCCGGTGCCGTCGAGGTGATCGATCGCGACACGAATGAGGCCAAGCCACGGCGAAAAGGGGCCAAATACCTCGATACGAGATCCGGTCGCATTCGCCTTGCCATGATCGCGGACAATTCCGCCGCGTCGATCGAGGCCTTCGTGAGAGCCAATGTGAAGCCTGGGGCCACGCTGCTCACCGACGGTCACGCATCCTATCCCGGACTGACCGACTACCGGCATGACCCGCGGGTGGTCGGCAAGATGGCAGCGCATGTCGTGCTGCCATGGATTCACCGGGTCTTCTCGTTGATGAAGCGGTGGGGGCTGGGCACGTATCACGGCCTGCGCCGCAAACATATCGATACCTATCTCAACGAGTTCGTCTTCCGCTATAATCGCCGCTTCTACAGGCACGCCCCGTTCGAAACGATACTCGGTCTCGCCACCCACCATGAGCCCACGAGCTATTGGGACATCATCGGCCGCACCAACCCCCGCAAGGGCGACGTGGTGCTCAGGCGTGCGCCACGCCGGAGAAAGTCAGCGACCGGAATGCTCCAGGACAGCTCACGCAGAGCCCAGACCGACGACCAAAATCAGGCGTCAGAGACAGGGCAGTCGCTAGATATGGTGGCACCTGGGACAACGGGATAAGCCTCTTTCGAGAGCCTCCGCGGAGCGGCGTTCTACGAACCCGAACTATGATCGCGCGGCAGAGCGCCGCCGCACTGTTCTTTCAGTCGAGATCGGATGAACGGCCATGTCTCCGAGGTGGTCCAGGCGTAGCTCCGGCCTGCTGGGAAGTTTCACGATCAATTCCAGCTTGCCGCCCACAGCCTCGACGTAACTCCGCAACGTCGAAAGATACATGTCCGCCTGCTTCTCGATCTTTGAGACCGAAGGCTGCTTGATGTTCAGCGCAGTCGCGATGTCGGCCTGCGCCTTGCCGGCGATCTGGCGCAGCTCTCGCAGACCTTCGACTTCCTGCTTGAGGACCTGGTAGCGCGCCTCGATCTCCGCTTGTTCTTCCAAGGGGAGTTCAGCAATGAATTCGTTCAGGCTCCGTGCCATCTCACTTTCCCTTCTTTGCGGATTTCAGGCTTTCCAGATGGTCGGAAAACCGTAAATCCGCTTTTGCGATCAGGCTCCTGTAGAAGCGCTTTTGGCTTCCACCCGACTTGTCGCCCGCGACGAGCACGATCGCCTTTCTCTCCGGGTCGAAGGCGAAGGCGGCTCGCCATTCGCCATCGGCGGCCTCGAACCGCAGCTCCTTCATATTGGCGTGCCCGGACCCCTTGAGCGTGTCGGCGTAGGGCCGGCCAAGCTGCGGGCCGAAATCGGCAAGCAGCTTGGCGGCGGCGGCCAGTGCGATACGGACGTCTCGCTCGAAGGCCAGAACCTCGTCCTCAAAGGCAGGATGCAATCTGACTTCCCAAGTCATATAGCCTCCAAGCTATGTGCGGTCAATGGGAAGGATGCGCGCCGCCGCCGGCGACGCCGTGGTCACACGACGGCAACTCTCAGCCCAGGCATCGAGATCGTCGACTGCGTAGCGGACCCATTTTCCGAACTTATGGAAGACAGGTCCGCCACCCAGCGAGCGGTAGCATTCGAGCGTATGCGCTTCGAGGGCGAGGTAGCGGGCGGCCGCCTCGGTATCGACGAAGCGGATCGGGCCAGCGTCATCGACGAACCTGGCGCGACGCAGGATGTCTGGCGTAGGCCAACGGCGCTGCGGGTTGGCGTCCTTACGCATGGCTCGCCTCTTTCGGCTCGTCGCGTTTGGTGCCAGGAGGAACGGCGCGGTTTTCCCCGGAGCGATGACGGAACGGACGATAGTTTCCGAGCTTGGTGCGGGAGGCATATTGGCCGTCCTCGTAGCCAAGGGGCTTGCCGGCCGCCGTCAGTACCGGCTCGATCGCCTCGATTTCAGGCGCCACCGAAGGCACGTCCACAACCGGCGCCGGCGTCGGCGTCGGGATGGGAGGCGGGCACGCCGGGTGACCACCAAGCAACGCCTGCCGCCGCTGGTTCACCGCTTCTGCCGCGGCTCGCACGGGATCGTCCTCGGTGTGGACGTATTTCATGAACATGGTCACCGTCTTGTGGGCGGTGAGCGCCATGCCGACCTTCACCGGGATGCCGGAGTTGGCGATGTCGGTCGCCGAGCGATGGCGGATGCCATGCGTTCCAATATGCGGGAGCCCGGCACGCTCAAGGATGCGCCGCCAGCCCTGGTAATAGGTGTGCTTCGACATAGGCAGGTTGGGATCGAAGACGGACGGGCAGACGAACGGCGATTCCTCAAGGAGCGGCGCGGTTTCGAAGAGCCGCTGCGCTTCGGCGCTCATGGGCTTGGACATGCCACCGGTCTTACTGTCGGGCCAGACGACGCGCCGATTATCGTAATCGATCCACGACCATTCGAGCTGGAGGATCTCGGACATCCGCGCGGCGAATTCGAACTGGAGTCGGATCGCGAGGAGGATGAAGGGATGCTCAAGCCCCTCCGTCTCGGCGCGCGCGAGGTACGCGAAGAGCTTCTTCATCTCGCTGTCGGTGATCAACCGGGTCTTTCCCCGTTCCGGGTACTTCGGGACGTGGCGGCAGGGATTCGACCCGTCGGGGCGCATGCCCCAGACCTCGGCCATGTTGAACATCTTCCGCACCGCCGCGAGGACGCGGTTCGCGTTGGTCGGTTTCTTCGACATCTTCTTCATCAGGTTGGAGATGTCGGCGCGCGTGACGTCGGGCACCTTCAACTGGCCGAGTACCGGAATAATGTAGCGCTTGCCGTAGCCGCGGTTCGAATGGACGGTGGACGGCTTGTTGCGGCTCTCCGAGTAGTCTGTGATGAAGCGGTCGAAGAGTTCCTTGACCGTGGGCGCCTGCCGGGCTGTCGCCCGCTCGGCGCTGGGATCGACGCCTCGCCGTACCTCGGCCAACCAGTCCTGGGCGATCCCGCGGGCCTGCTCGACGGTGATCTCACCGAAGCGGCCGACAGCGGGCTTTCGGCGCTGGCCGTTGTGGGCGACATAGGCGACCATGAAAATCTTGCGGCCGGTCGGGGTGACCTTGACAAGGAACCCCGGTATCGTCGTATCCCGGAGTTCGTAATCGCGCTCCTGCGGGGTTGCGGCGTCTACAGCGGTCTTGGTGAGTTTGATTTTGGGCATTCCTAACCTCCGTTGAGGTCGGATTTCAGGTGCAACATAGGTGCACCTAGAAAGCCAACCATGGCGTACGTCCGGCTAGGCATGTGTGATCTGAGAACCGAAAAAAGCTAGTGCTGACAATCGGTTATCGGGAAAACGGATACTGCCGGATACACAAAGGATAGGGCATATCCGGTCTCTCAAAATCCGGTTCTGGTGACAGAGTGTCGGTTCGATTCCGACCGCCCGCACCATCGCCCACGGACGGGCTTGAGAAGGTCGGGACCGGGGCATGGATCCCCATGGGTTCTTCCCCCGTGCGGTCCGCGAAGGCGCCTCCCTTTCGACCTGCCGGATATCGATCAAGCGGCCGCGGGACGCGCCGGCAGAACGACCACCCGCGAGCCGATGGGGACGCGCCGGTAGAGGTCGATGATGTCCTGGTTCAGCAGGCGGATGCAGCCCGACGACACCATGGTGCCGATGCTCCAGGGCTCGACCGTGCCGTGCAGGCGGTAATAGGTGTCCCGGCCGTCGCGATAGAGATAGAGCGCGCGCGGGCCGAGCGGATTGCCGGGGCCGCCGGGGAGGCCGTCCCTGACCGGTCCGTAGCGGTCCGGATCGCGCCGGATCATGTCGGGCGTCGGGCGCCAGCCGGGCCATTCGGCCTTCCGGGCGATGGTCGCCGCGCCGCGAAAATTGAAAGCTTCTTCCTGGCCGACGCCGACGCCGTAGCGCAGCGCGCGCCCATTCTCACGCACCAGATAAGCGTAGCGGGCGACGGGATCGACGACGATGGTGCCCGGCGGCTCGCTTGTGCGATAGGCCACTTCGCGGCGCAGGAATTCGGGCCTCACTTCGGCGAGATCGATGGCCGGAACCGGATAGGGTTCCGTGTCGATGGCTGCGTACATCGAGGCGTAGAACGGATCGACCAAGGGTGCGGAAAGGTCGGGGCCTGGCTGCTCGCGCGTCACGCATCCGGCCAAAGCGAGGGAGGCTCCGGCGATAAACCCACGTCTGCTGATGCTCATTCGCCGTCCACATCCTCGCGCGAGATTCCTGCGCGGACAGCAAAACCATAGCGAACGCGCCGCGTCGATTCCGCATGGCAGAATGACCCTCATAACTTTCGGTTATGTGAGATTCGGGTAGTCTCTTCCGCACCGATGACCGAGTGGCGCTCGACCGCTCGCCGGACGCCGGCCCCGCGTGAGGTTCGTGACATGGATATTGCCGCCGCCCTCCGGGCCTTCGTCCGCACGGTCGAGCGTGGCTCGGTCACCGCAGCCGCCCGCGACCTGGCCATCTCCCAGCCCGCCGTGACAAAGCATCTTCGCAATCTTGAGCGCCATGTCGGCGCCCGTCTCCTCGAGCGCTCGTCACGGATCGTGCGGCCGACCTCCCAAGGCCAGGCTCTCTACACCGTCAGCCGGGAAGCCCTGGTCTCGATCGACGCGGCTTTGGAAGGGGTGCGCCGGGACATGGGCGCGGTGGAAGGTCATCTGCGCATCCATGCGCCCTCGTGCGTCGGCGCCAAGCACCTGCACGGCATCGTGATGGACTTCCAGCGCACCTACCCGGCCGTCACGGCCGATCTGGTGCTGGACAACCGCGAAATCGATCTCGTCTACGAGAATTTCGATCTCGCGATCCGATATGGCCGGCCGGCCGACCAGAATCTCATCATCCGCCGCCTCGGCGCGATCCGCCGGATCCTCGTCGCGGCGCCGAGCTTCCTCGCGCGATTCGGGCCGATCGATACGCTCGCCCGCCTGTCGGAGGTCGCGCTGATCACCAGCGAATCCCTCCTCTCCAAGCAAGACGTGCTGGCGCTGCGCGACCGGGACAACGCAGCGACCGAGCTGCCGGTGCGCGCGGCGCTGCGGACCAACAATGCCGAAGTCATCGTCGCCACTCTGGTCGCGGGGCATGCCGCGGGCCCGGTCCAACATTTGCTGGTCGACAGCGAGCTGGCGGACGGACGCCTGGTGCGCATTCTCCCCGAATACGAGGTGAGGCCCACCGAGGCGTTCCTGGCTTATCCCTCCGTCCGTTTCATGCGGCCCGTGGTGCGGGCGTTCACGGACTTCGCGGTGCCGGCGCTGCGCAACGTCCCGGGCATCATGAGCGGACGCGACACCGCCCCGCCCGACGCCCGCGCGATGGACGCACCCGACACCATGCCGGAGGATCTGCCGGCCCGGTTCCCCGCCCCGGTCGATGGCCGTGCGGATCGGGCATAATCCCGGTCCGTCCCGTCCTGGCAGAGTGCGCCGCGGTCAGCCCTCCTTGATGCCCGCCTCGCGGATGATCGCGCTCCATTTGCGGGTTTCGTCCTCGATGAAGGCGCCGAATGCCGCGCCGGTCCCGCCCCGCGCCTCGAGGCCGCGCACCACCAGCTTCTTTTGCATCTCGGTCTCGGCGAGGACGCGCAGAATCTCCGTCTGCATGCGGTCGAGGATCGCGGCCGGGGTTCCGGCCGGCGCCATGAAACCGTACCAGCCTTCCGCGACCACGTTGCGCCCCTGCTCGCGCAAGGTCGGCGCCTGGGGATAGACGGCGCTGCGCTGGGCCGAAGCGCAGCCCAGAACCCTGAGGCCGCCGCTCTCGATGTGCGGCAGGGCCGCGCTGATCGCGGTCAAGGTCGCGTCGATGCGCCCGGCCAGCAATTCCGTATAGGCCGGGGCATCGCCGCGAAACTGGACGTTGAGCCCCTTGACCCCGGCATCCTTGAACAGAAGCTCGGCCGCCAGATGCGGCTGCGAGCCGGCGCCCGGCGAGCCGAACGTGAGCCCGTCCGGCTTGGATTTTCCATAGGCGATGAAGGCGTCGAGGGTCTTGTAGGGCGCGTGCGCATTGACGATCAGGAAGATCGGCGCGACCACCGCCATCGCGACCGGCACCAGATCCTTGCGCGGGTCGTAGCTCAGCTTGCCGGCCAAGGCTTCGGCGGTCGCATAAGGCGCGGCGGCATAAAGAAAGGTGTAGCCGTCGGGCTCGGCGCGGGCGACCGCGGCATTGGCGATCCGCGTGCCCCCGCCCGGCCGGTTCTCGACGAAGAATTTCAGGCTCGTTTCCTGTTCGAGCCGGTCGGCCAGAAGCCGCAGCGAAATGTCGTTCGCGCCGCCCGGACCATAAGGCGAGATCAGCTTGATGGGACGCGCGGGCCAATCCTCCTTCGCCTGCGCGCGCAACGAAGGATAGGCGACCAGCCCCGTTGCGAGGCCTCCCAGCACAGCCCTGCGTGTGATCTTCATATTGTCCTCCCTGACCCGACTTTGTTGTTCTGCGGTGGTCGATCTTCTTGGCTGCAAATGTTCGCCGGCGTGCGATCGCCGTAGCCCGGCGCGGCGGCCGGGTCGGCGTTAAGGCCCGTCGCCGAAATGCCGGCGGACGAGCCATTCGGCGACCACGGCCGGCTTCGGAGCGCCCTCGATCTCGATGGTGACCGCGATCGTCGTCTGCACGTCGCGCGGGCCCAGCTCATCGAACGCCGTCAGAGCGAAGCGGCCGCGGATCCGGCTGCCGACCGGCACCGGCGCGATGAAGCGCATGCGGTTCATCCCGTAATTCACGCTCATCGTGACGCCCTCCATCTGCGGGATGTCGCGGGCCATTTCAGGGATCAGCGAGAGCGTGAGGAAGCCATGGGCGATGGTCGTTCCGAACGGGCCGCGGCGGGCGCGCGCGGGATCGACATGGATATATTGCCGGTCGCCCGTGCAGTCCGCGAACCGGTCGATCCGGCTCTGGTCGATCTCGATCCAGCGGGACACGCCGATCTCCCGGCCGAGCCCCGCTTGATAGGCCTCCTTCGCGATCCGCGTCACCTGCATGGTCTCTCACCTCGGTATGACGGACCCGATCGGGCGCGGCCCCCGGGGCGCCGCGCGCCGGTCCTCCTCACCGCTCGACGAACAGATCGAGCGCGAGGTCTTCTTCGGTCCGGCTGTTGCGATACATGTCGAAATCGGTGCGTCCCGCGCGGCGCAGCACCTCTTCGTCCAGCAGGGTCTGCCCGGTATTGTCCCGCGCGGGGGAGGCGAGGATCAGACACGCCGCATCGGCGACGATCGCCGGCGTGCGGGAGCGCGCGATATAATCGGCGCCGACCTCGAACTGCACCGCGGCGGTGGCGATCGTGGTGCGCGGCCACAGCGCGTTGACGGCGATCCCCTTGCCGCGGAACTCCTCGGCCATGCCCAGGCAGAGCAGCGTCATGCCGAACTTGGTCACGGTGTAGGGAATGTACGGCGCGAGCCAGTCGGAACGCAGGCTGATCGGCGGCGACATGCTCAAAACGTGGGGATTGTCGGCCGCTTCCAGGAGCGGGAGCGCCGCCTTGGTGACGGCGAGAAGCGCACGCGTATTCACCTGATAGAGCAGGTCGAAGCGCTTCATCTCGATGGTCGCGGCCGGCTCCAGCCGGATCGCCCCGGCATTTGCGACGACGCCGTCGAGGCGCCCGAAGGTGGCGGCGGTCGCCGCCATGGCCGCGGCGATCGACGCGTCGTCCCGCACGTCCACCTTTACGGCGAGCGCCTGGCCGCCGCGCTCGCGGACCTCTTCGGCAACCGTGTGGATGGTGCCCGGCAGCTTGGGATGGGGCACGTCCGACTTCGCCGCGATCACAATGTTCGCGCCCTGCGCGGCCGCCGTCAGGGCGATCTGCCGGCCGATGCCCCGGCTCGCGCCGGTGATGAAAAGCGTGCGCCCCTTCAATGGAGCTTCCATGGTGCCCTCCCGGATCCGATGTGGCGCGCGCCGGCTCTGAGCGGCCCGCACCCCTGTTTTAACAGAGCGCGCGTCCCGCGACGGGCGTCGGCGCCGGATCGCAACCGGCATTGAAATCGGGCCGGCGCTTCTCGCGGAAGGCCGCCAGCCCCTCTGCGGCTTCCCGGCCGAACCGGGCGCGGTTGAGGGCCTGCGCCTCCGCATCCAGATGGGTCGCGAGCGCGGCCTGCCGCCCGGTCGTGACGAGGTGCTTGATGCGCCCGATGGCGCATGGCGGCCCGTCCGCGAGGCGGTGGGCGAGCGCGAGCGCGGTGTCGAGGGCGGTCCCCGGCGCGGCGAGCGTGGTGACGATGCCGGCCTGCGCCAGATCCGCGGCCCCGACCGGCTCGCCGAGGAGACACATCGCCATCACCGCCTGGCGGGGCATCGCGGCCGCGAGAAAATGCGTCACCCCGCCATCGGGGCTGAGCCCGACGCGGACATGGGCGACGGTGAATTTCGCATCGCGCGCGGCGACGATCAGGTCGCAGGCGAGCACCATGCCCAAGGCGGCGCCCGCGGCGCCACCTTCGACGGCCGCGATGACCGGGAGCGGACAGTCGACGATCGCCTTGATCATGGCATTGAGCTTGTCGGTGTTCGTCGTCGCCGCGGCGAGCGTGCCCTGGGCACTGTCCTGGAGGGCGCGCACATGGCCGCCGGAGGAGAAGAATCCCCCTGCCCCGGTCAGGATCACGGCGCGCAGTCCGGGGTCCGTCGCCGCCGAAATGAGATGCGCCTGCACCTGGGGATAGATGTCGGGCCCGACCGCATTGCGGCTTCGCGGCCCGTCGAGCGTCAGCAGCAGCACCGCGCCGCGCCGCTCGGCCCGCAATCGGGTGGTGGTTTCGTCGTGTCCGGTCACGTGCGCCACTCCAGCCGCACCACGCCGAGCGTGGCGGCAGGGCGGAAAGCGCCCGGCTTTGTCGCCATCGCGTTCCCGCTCGTTGGATCGTTCTCTCCCTCAATGCATCGACGCTAACGCCACATGCCGCGTCTCGCAATTAAAATTTGTTCAAATGCGTATTTTGTTCAAAATAATAGAACTACATGGCATATCGTTTAAGAAACAGAGGAGACGTCATGGAGCGCGAGGCGGGGGAAGGCCCCCTCAAAGGGCTGCGGGTGCTGGATATCGCGACCATCATCGCCGGGCCGATGGCGGCGACTTTGATGGCCGATTTCGGGGCGGACGTGGTGAAACTGGAGCTGCCCGGCCTCGGCGACGGCTTGCGCGGCTTTCCGCCGTTCAAGGACGGCACGTCCCTGTGGTGGAAGGTGACGAACCGCGGCAAGCTGTTCGGCACGCTCGATCTGCGCCGGCCGGAAGGCAAAGACCTGTTCCTGAAGCTGGTGGCAAAGAGCGACGTCCTGGTCGAGAATTTCCGTCCGGGCACGCTGGAGCGCTGGGGCCTCGACATCGAAACCCTCTGGGCCGCCAATCCGCGCCTCGTCGTGCTGCGCACGAGCGCCTTCGGCCAGGACGGACCGGATGCCGGTTTGCCGGGCTTTGCCCGCATCTTCGAGGCGATCGGCGGCCTGACCGGCATTTCGGGCGATCCGGACCGCAAGCCGATGCATCCCGGTTATCCGATCGGCGATCCGATCGGCGCGCTGTTCGGCAGTTTCGCGATCATGGCCGCGCTCTGGCGGGTGGCGACGAGCGACCGGGACAAAGGCGAGGAGATCGATCTGTCCCTGACCGAGGCGCTGTTCCGGATCGTCGAGGTTTTGGCTATCGAATATGACCAGCTCGGCGAGATCCGCCGGCGCAGCGGCAACCGGAACCAGTATTCCGCGCCCTCGGACGTCTATCTCACCGCCGACAAGCGCTATGTCTCGCTCGCCGGCAGCACCGACCGGACCTTCGCCAACAATGCCCGCGCGATCGGCCGGCCGGAGCTGGCGCAGGATCCCCGCTTTGCCTCCAATGGCGCGCGGGTGGAAAATTCCGTCGCGCTCGACCGGATCTTCGGCGGCTGGATCGCCGCCCACACCCAGGAGGAGGCGGTCGGCGCCTTCCGTGCGGCGAACGGTACGCTCGCGCCGATCTATTCCATCGACCAGATTTTCGAGGATCCGCAATTCGTCGCCCGCAAGGCGATCGCGGAGGTGCCGGACGAGGATTTCGGCACGGTCCGGATGCAGGGCCTGGTGCCGCGCTTCACCCGGCAGCCGGGCAAGATCCGTTGGGCCGCGAAGCGCTTGGCCGCGGACAACGATTTTATCTACAAGGAGATCCTGGGCCTCGACGAGGCCGAGATCCGATCCCTGCGGGACCGGCAGATCATTTGAACCCGAGGACGCGCCGATGAGCGGGGAGAGCAGCGCCGAGCGGGGCCCTAAAGCGGGTCCCGCGTCCGATTCCGGCGCGATCGACCCCTCGCTCTCTTCGACCTTGATCCGCGGCATCGAGTTGCTGCGGTGCTTCGGCCCGGCGGACCAGGCACTCAGCAATGCCGAGCTGGCGCGCCGCCTCGGCCTCAATCGGCCGACCGTCTCGCGTCTGTGCAAGACGCTCATCCATCTCGGCTATCTCCGGCGCGACGCGAAGGAGACGTTCCGCCTCGCGCCGCAGCTTCTCGCCCTCACCTATCCCGTGCTCTCGGCAATGCCCTGGCGCCATGCCGTGCTCCATCCGATGCGCGAGCTCGCACAGATGTGCGCCGGCAACAGCTCGCTCGGCGTCATGTCGGGGGACGTGTTCGTCCATATCCAAACCGCCGGCAATCCGCCGGGCTGGCCCCACATTCCGGATATCGGCCAGACCGGGCCGCTGCATCGGTCCGCGCTCGGCTGGTCGCTTCTGTCCGTGCTGCCGGAACCCGAGCGCGCGGCCAAGATCGCGGACTTGCAGAGCCTGCATCCCGAGGGGTTCGCGGCGTCCGCCGAGAAGACCCATGCCGCCATCGCGCGCTGCCTGAAGGAGGGCTTCTGCGTCTCCTATGGCGACTGGCGCCCGGACCTCGTCGCCGCCGCCGCCCCGCTCGGGCGCACCGAGGACGGGCTGTGCGTCGCGCTCGCCTGCGCGGTCCCGCAATATCGCGCCGAGGCGGACTATTTCGAGACCGATCTCGGCCCGCGCCTCGCCAGCGCGGCGGCCTCGCTGCGCTATTCCGGGGTGTTCACCCTGGCGGGCGGCGAGGCCTCGAACGGCAGGAGATAGGTGGATCCGGTCGGCAGGTCCGAGAGAGGCAGGTCCGAGAGAGGCAGGTCTGAGATGGACGGGTCCGCCCCCCGGCCCGGCCTCCGCACCGGCTCCGACAGATGGCGGATCAGATCGCGGGCAACCGGCGAGAGTTCCGCGTCGCGCCGATGGCAGATGCACAAGCGGCGTCGCGACCAGCCGTCGGACAGGCGAAGCGTGGCGAAGGCGGACCGGCCGCGGCTCCGGCGGGCCGCGGTCGCGGGAACGATGCCGAGCCCGACGCCGTGCGCCGCGAGACGGCAGACCGCCTCGAAGGTCCGGACCTTGATGCGATAGACCATGCGCCGGCCGAGCCGCGCGGCCTGCGCCTCCAGATGGTCCTGGATCGCGCCGCCGGTAAGGCCCACGAACCGCTGGCCGAGTAGGTCGGCGAAGCCCACGCGCCTCGCCCCGGCGAGCGCATGGTCGCGCGCTGCCACCACCACCAATTGGTCGCGGGCGAACGGGACGAGGTGAAGCGATGAGGTCGCCGCCGCCTCCGAAAGGATCCCGATGTCCGCCAGTCCGCCGGAGACCGCCGCGGCGATTTCCACGCTGGTCCGCTCTTTGAGATCGACATCGATGCGCGGGTGCGCCGCGAGCCAGCCGCCCAGCCGGTCCGGAAGACACTCGGTCAGCGCCGCGGTGTTGGCGAGGAGGCGGATGCGCACCCGAAGGCCCGCCGCATGGGCGCCGAGTTCGTCCTTGAGGCGCGCCATTTCGCGCAGCACGCGCCGCGCATGGTGCGCCAGCGTCTCGCCCGCCTGCGTGGGAAGGGTTCCCCGCCGGCCGCGCACCAGGAGCGCGACGCCGCCGGCCGCCTCCATCTCGCGCAGGCGCTCGCTCGCCGCGGCGAGCGACAGGTTCGCCTCGGCCGCTCCGGCGGTGATGCTGCCGGCCTCGACCACGGCGAGGAACAGGCGGAGATCGGCGAGATCGAAGCGCATCGGAGCAGGATAGGCGCACCCGAGCCTTCGGACCAGCCGAAGGCGCCCTCAGGATCGTCCGGATTGCGGATGGCGCGGGGATCGGCGTGAATGCGGCATGTCCGATCCCGCTCTCCTCCTCGCGGTCGCCGCGACCTTCTTCCTTGCCGGCCTGGTCAAGGGTGTCACCGGCATGGGCCTGCCGACCGTCGCCATGGGCGCTCTGGGCGCCCTCCTCTCGCCGGTGGCGGCCGCGGCGCTCCTGGTCGTTCCCTCGCTCGTCACCAATGTCTGGCAGCTTTTCGACGGGCCGCGCCTCGCGCCGCTTCTCGCGCGGCTGTGGCCGATGATGGCGGCGATCGCCCTCGGCACGCTCGCCGGCACGTCGCTGCTCGCGCGCGGATCGACCGGCCTGACGACCGCCGCGCTCGGCATCGCCCTCATCGCCTATGCCGCCTATTCGCTGCTCGCGCGCCAGATCCGCGTGCCGCCCCGGCACGAGGCGTGGCTCGCGCCGGTGATCGGCCTGACCACCGGGGCGGTGACCGGCGGGACCGGCGTGTTCGTGATCCCGGCCGTGCCCTATCTGCAGGCCTTGGGGCTGGCGAAAGACGACCTGGTCCAGGCGCTCGGCCTGTCCTTCACCGTCTCCACCCTCGCTTTGGGCGCCGGCCTCGCGCTGCGCGGCGCCTATCCCCTCGGCGAAGCGATGCTCTCGGGGCTGGCCATCGTCCCGGCCCTCCTCGGCATGCGGGCCGGCCAGATGGTCCGTGGCCGGATCAGCCAGACGGCGTTCCGGCGCTGGTTCCTGGTCGGCCTGCTGCTGCTCGGCGTACACATGCTCGCCGGCGCCCTGCGGTGAATGGCCCCCGGAGCGAACGCCGGGGGACCGCTTTCAGAGCGCGATCGAAAGCCCTTTGGCCTTGCGTTCCGCGAGCAGGCCGAGATAGCAGGCGGCGAGGCTCGCCCCGGCCAAGGCGGTGATCTCGGCATGATCGAAGGGCGGCGAGACCTCGACGACGTCGAAGCCCTTCAGATCGAGATCCCCCATCAGGCGCAGGCAGGAAATCGCCTCGCGCGTGGTCAGCCCGCCGCACACCGGCGTGCCGGTGCCCGGCGCATAGGCCGGATCCAGGCAATCGATATCGAAGGTCACATAGACCGGCGCATCCCCGACCCGCGCGCGGATATGGGCGGCGAGATCGCGCGGCCCCATCTCGCCCGCGCGGAAGCCATGCACGACGTCGATGCCGAAGGTCTGCGGCGCATGGGTGCGGATGCCGACCTGAACCGAGCGGTCGACGCGCAGCAGGCCATCCTTGACCGCCCGGGTGATCATGGTGCCGTGATCGACGCGGGTGCCGTCATCGTCCCATGTGTCCTGATGGGCATCGAACTGGACCAGCGCCACGGGTTCGCCGATCCGGTCGACCAGCGCCTTCAGCAGCGGATAGGTGAGGAAATGGTCGCCGCCCAGGGTCACCAGATGGCTGCCGCGGGCATAATGCGCCTTGGCCTGCGCCTCGATGGCCCCGGGGATGGTGTGCGCGAGGCCGTAATCGAACACGCAATCGCCGACATCCACCACCTCCATCGCCTCGAACGGGTCGATGCCGAAGGGGTAGAAGGGATCGCCGTCCATGATGGCGGAAGCGGTGCGGATCGCCCGCGGTCCGAACCGGGTTCCGGGCCGGTTCGACACCGTCACGTCGAGAGGCACGCCCCACACCACCGCGTCGGCGCCGCCGCCATCCTTGGCGTAGCGCCGCCGCAGGAACGAGGCTGCGCCGGAATAATTGGGCTCCATGGACTGGCCGAAGCGGAAGGACGGGTCCAGCGCCCGGTCGACCGGCCGGGGGCTCAAGGGATCATCGCTCACGGGAAACCTCCCCACACGCGCCCGGGCGCCGGGTAGCCGCCGCGCGGCGCGTCCGGCACGGGGCGCGGCGTCCCGATACAATCGACCGGCGGACAGGGCAAGCGGCGCGGCGCGCGAAGAGCGCGGTTTGCGTCAGATGGCGTATTCGCCGGCCTGATGTGCGCGCGGCGGACGACAATCCACCGCCCCGCCGCCACGCGGATAAAGCCGCGCGCGGTCGAGCCGCACCGAGACCTTCGCCCCGTTGGGCACCCGGACCGTCGGTGCGATGCTCGCTTCCAGGCGGCCGCCGCCGACCTCGACTTCGAGCAGCCGGGTCGAGCCGTGGCGGCGGAAGCCGAGCACGACCGCATCCGCCCCGGGCACGCCCGGCATGGAGACGGTGATGTCGTGCGGCCGCACGAAGAGCGATCCCGGCCCGTCCGGGGTCGGATCCGCCGCAGCCGCGATCGTCTGGCCGCCGACCCGCACCAGCCCGTCCGCCACCTCGACCTCGAGCCGGCTCGATTCCCCCATGAAGCCGAACACGTCCGGCGTGGCCGGACGGTCATAGACGTCGTCCGGCGTCCCCACCTGCTCGATCCGGCCCTGGCTCATCACCACCACCCGGTCGGCGAGTTCCAACGCCTCCTCCTGGTCGTGCGTGACGAACAGGGTGGTATGGCCGGTCTGGTCGTGCAGCGCCCGAAGCCAGGCCCGCAATTCCTTGCGCACCAGCGCGTCGAGCGCGCCGAACGGCTCGTCGAGCAGCAGCACCTTGGGCTCGATGGCGAGGGCGCGGGCGAGCGCGACGCGCTGGCGCTGGCCGCCGGAGAGTTGCGCCGGAAAGCGGCGGCCATAGCCGTCGAGCTGGATCAGACCCAGAAGCTCCGCCACGCGCGCCTGGATCTCGGCCTCCGACGGACGGCTGGTGCGCGGGCGCGAGCGCAGGCCATAGGCGATGTTGTCCCCCACCGTCATGTGGCGGAACAGGGCATAATGCTGGAACACGAAGCCGATACCGCGATGGCGCACCGGCACCGTCGTCGCGTCCGCCCCGTCGAGGAGAACGCGCCCCGCATCGAGCCCTTCGAGCCCGGCGACGACGCGCAGCAAGGTGGTCTTGCCCGAGCCGGACGGTCCGAGCAACGCCACCAATTCTCCCGGCTGGACATCGAGCGAGATGCCCGCCAGCGCCCGATGGGGGCCGAAGGTCTTGACGGCATTCTCGACGGCGACGGCAGCGGTCATGAAGGCATCCGAAGCGGGGGGCGGCGCGCGGCGCCGAGCGGGGCGCTTATGGCACGAAGCCGGCCGTCAGGGAACGCCGGCCTGCGGCCCGAGCGCCGGTCCGGAATAGAGGATCGGGGTGGAGAGCGTGGTGGCGTCCGCCGCATCCAGGGTCACCAGGAGGGTCGCATCGCGGGGCACGCCGCGCCGCAAGGCGGCCAGTGCCTCGGAGGGAAGTCGCCCCTCCGCGTCGAACACCGCCAGATGCCGCGTTCCGAAGGCGGCGGAGGTGATCCAGAGATGATAGCGCTGGCCCTGCGGCGGCGGGGCCGGGACCTGCAGCACGGCGATTTCCCCGCCGTCGAGATCGAGGGTCACGGCGACGCCCGGCTGGGGCTGCGGATGCAGCATCGCGAACAGGTCCGGCCCGTCGGGCCGGTATGCCTCGCGATAGACCGCAGCCGCGGCGACGCCCAGGAGGACGAGCATGAGAAGGCCGCTGGCGACCCGCCACGGATTGCGGGCGGGGACCGGGCCCGCGGGCGGAAGGGATGCCGCGGCGGGTTGCGGCGATGCCCCTGCCTCGGACGCGGCCCGCAAACCTGCGGGGTCGGGCGGGGGCATGTCGGCGGCGAGCGGTGCGTCGGAGGACCCGGTGTCGGGCAAATCGCCGCCGAGCGGGGCGGCCGGCGGCACCGGCTCCGTGGCCGTCCCGTCGGCCGGCGCGGACGCATCCGCCGGGAAGAGCGGATCGTCCGCAGGGGACGGCGGCGGCGCGGCGGAGGTGGTTTCCGTTTCGGCCGCCCCGCTTTCGGATGCCGGCCGGTCCGCAGCCTCCGCGCCGGACGGCGCGACGGGGCGTCCCGTTTCAGGCGGCGGCGCCGGTGCATCGGCCGGTTCGCGCCCTGCGGGCCGGCGATCGGCCTCGGCGGGCGGGTGAATCGCCCCCTCCGCCGCGGCGGTTTCCTTTGCGGGGTCCGAGGCCGGACCAGGAAGCGCCGGCTGGGTCGCGTCGGGCACCGCCGGGGGCACGAGCGCTGGTGCATCGTCCACGGCGGGCGGAGCGGGTTCGGCCGCCAGGGCGGAAGCGGGGACTGCCTCCTCCCCTCCGGACGGTCCGGATGGATCGCCCGGACCGTCTTCCGCCGGGGCGGCATGGGGCGGTGGTGGGAGCGGCAGGGCGACGGGTGGCGGGGCGAGCGACGGCGGGGCGAGCGGGTCCGCATCCGACCGGGCCCTTAGAGATGCGCCCTCGGCGGCCGGGATGGCGGCCACGGCCTCGACGACGGGATCCGCGGAAATGGCATCGGGCGGCGCTGCGGCGGCCTCCCCCGAACCGACCTCCGCCGCGCCAATGTCCAAAGGCTCCGCACGGGCTTGATCGGACAGCCCGGCCTCGGCTTCGACGACCGTCACAGTCTCGGACGGCGCCGCATCCACCGGCGCGGCCGGGGGCGCCGATCCGCGCGGGTCGTCGGCCACGGGAGAAACGGCATCGCTCGCGGCGGTCGGTTCGGCGGTCGGCGTCGTCTCTTCCGCAGGCGCATCCGGCGGAAGCGCGGCGCGGATCTCCTCCCACAGCGTGGCCGGCGGGCGGACGGGCGCGGAGAGTTCGTGGAGCGGCGCGAACCGGCGCTCCCAGAGGCGGATCAGGTCCGCGAAGCCGGGATCCCGCGCTGCCCGCTCGCGTGCAGCCGCCCGCTCCGCCGCATCCAGCGTGCCGATGACATATTCCGCGGCGGTGCGGAGGGGCTCGTCGAGGGGCGTCATGGACAGCGGAGGGGCATGGCGCGAGGGGATGTCATGGGGCGCCGTTCAAGGCCGGAGGCCGGCATCGAGTTCACCAATGCTGCGCCACATCCAGGTGTTCACGGCGTGGATCGGCGCATCGAAATAGACCGACAGGGCCTCGCGGCTCCAGCCGTCATAATAAGCGTGAAGCACCATCCGGCGCCGCTCCTCGGAAAGCTGGCCGAGGCAGGTGAGCAGACCATGGAGGTCCGGGCTGTGGGGTGCGCTCTCCAGCGGGTCCTCGAGATCCTCCTCCACCTCGAACGGCTCCAGCGCGAACACGCCTTCGGGCTGTGCGCGTGCCAGATCGAGGGCGGCGGCGCGGACGTCGGCCGCCATCGCCGCGACGAGATCGGCCTCCTCGGCGAACGCCGCCGCCTCCGCCCATAGCCGGGCGAAATGCCGGCGAAGCGCCTCGGTCGCCAAATCGGGCCGCCGCAGGATCCGCAATGCGATGCCGTAGAGGCGCGGACCGGCGGCCTGGAACACCTGCGCGAAGGCAGCGCGATCGCCGCCCGAACTGGCTGCAAGGAGGTCCCGGAGAGCGTCTCGGTCGATCAATGCGGCGCGTCCCGATGGGGCATGATGGCGCACCGCAACACGGATCGTGGCGGCGCAGCCCGCTCAATTGAGCTCAAATCGTGGCGGCTCGCCAGCAAAAAGCCGTCACCGCCCGCCCGGGTTGCGGGATCGAGATCCAAGCCGCAGTCTCACAGGCGCGCGGGCTCGCCCTGGCGCCACGCCGCGCGGCGCTCCATCGCCTCAGCTTCGGACGCCCGCTCGCGCTCGCCTGCGGCTTCGGCGAGCTGGAGCTGGGCTTCGGCTTCGCTCACGGCATCGCGCGCCTCGTCGCGCTGGCCGCGCAAGTCCTGAATCGAGCGCGCGAGATTGTCCCGCCGCTGCCGGGCCGCGGCCGCCAATGGCGGATAGGCGAAGTGCTTGGGATCGGCGATGCCGGACCGGGCCTCCTCGGTGGCGATGTCGCGTTCGAGTTCGTTCGACATGCGATCGAACTCCGCGATCATGCCGTCGATCTGGGCGAGGCGGCGGCGCGCATCCTCGGTCTGGAACCGCTTGGCGCGGATCAGGGGCTCACGCGACTTCATGGTACGCGACACTCCGAAGCACATGACGGAAACCGGGGCCTTCCGGCCGCAGGCGGGATCATGGCGCAAGGGGGTTGCCCGTTCCTTACCGCTGCGGTGGACGGCGGAAAAAGTGCCGCGGGCGCCCGCTCGGAAACCAATCATTTACCCCCTTCATTAATGATGCCTCCATGGTTCGGGCGACGCAGCGGGACGAGGGCTTGAAAAGCCCCCGTTTCCAGCGGCCGCCCGAGGCTCCCCGGGGCTCCGGGGCAGTTTGATGACGGCGGCGGCCAGGGGCGCGAGAGGTCTGTGGGCAAACGGGGTCGGCGATCCCGTTCGGCACACAAAGATTTCTGACGGGACTCTTGTGCTGTAGAATCTGTTTCGGTAATCGATTCTAGATCCTTCACCCGATTCACGCTGTCGCCTGGGCACGTGGAAGGCGGCGCGCCGCCTTTCGACTTGGTGCGAGGAAAGGGATTGCCATGCGCGTCTTGCTCATCGAGGACGACAGTGCGACGGCCCAAAGCATCGAGCTGATGCTGAAGTCCGAAAGCTTCAATGTTTACACGACGGACCTCGGCGAAGAAGGCGTCGACCTCGGCAAGGTGTACGAATACGATATTATTTTGCTCGACCTCAACTTGCCCGACATGTCCGGTTTCGAGGTGCTGCGCAGCCTGCGCGTCGCCAAGGTCAAGACGCCGATTCTGATCCTCTCCGGCCTCGCCAATACCGAGGACAAGGTGAAGGGCTTCGGCTTCGGGGCGGACGATTATCTCACCAAGCCGTTCCACAAGGATGAGATGGTGGCGCGGATCCACGCCATCGTGCGGCGCTCCAAGGGCCACGCGCAGTCGGTGATCCAGACCGGCGACCTCGTGGTCAATCTCGACACCAAGACGGTCGAGGTCGATGCGGCGCGGGTTCATCTGACCGGCAAGGAATACCAGATGCTGGAGCTGCTCTCGCTCCGCAAGGGCACGACCCTGACCAAGGAAATGTTCCTGAACCACCTTTATGGCGGCATGGACGAGCCCGAACTGAAGATCATCGACGTGTTCATCTGCAAGCTGCGCAAGAAGCTCGCGAACGCGTCCGGCGGGAAGAATTATATCGAGACCGTCTGGGGCCGCGGCTATGTGCTGCGCGAACCCTCGGCCGGTGCAGAACGGATCGCCGTCTGATTCGTCGGCCCGGCGACGCTCGGATCGCCCCCTGATCGCAGAAAGGCCCCGCCGAGCGGGGCCTCAGACCGCTGACAAACCCCGTCGATTTTTCGGCGGGGTTTTTGTTTGGGTTGGGGCCGGTCGGTTTTTGGCTATGGCGTCGGGCGATTTTGGGGGGAGCGGGCTCAGGCTGGCCGGGCCTTTGCCGGGGCGGTGACGAGGGCGATCTTCTTGATGTTCTGGGCGGCGGCTGCGAGCAG
>NZ_SMAI01000024.1 GCF_004346185.1 Aquabacter spiritensis
ATCGTTCCCCTCAAGCCGGCTGATGTCCTTCAGCACGACCTCGGAACCTCAAAATCAGGCGTTTTCGAGTCCGGGAAAATGAGGGGATTCATGAGGGCGGCCAGTCCCAACCCGAGGGCGACATGGGTCTTGCCCGTGCCGCTGGGTCCGAGGGCGATGACGTTCTCGCGCCGCTCGATCCATTCGCAGCGGGCCAGTTCCAGCACCTGCATCTTGTTGAGCTTCGGGATCGCCTTGAAGTCGAAGCTGTCGAGGCTTTTGGTGGCCGGGAACTTCGCAGCCTTGATGCGCCGCTCGACCATCCGCCGTTCGCGGTCGATCAGTTCAAGCTCCACCAGACGGGTCAGGAACTGGACATGATCCAGCCCCTCGGCGGCGCACTGGCGGGCGAGCTTCTCGTATTCCCGCAGGAACGTGGGCAGCTTCAGTGTCTTGAGATGATCCGCGAGCAGGATCTTCGGAGCCGCGGTCATGCCACATCCCCCGACAGCAGCGACATGTAGCTGGCCGCCGACGTGGTCCCGACATGCGCCTGCGGCAGGTAGGGATAGACATCGAGGTCGAGCTTCGGCGGCCGTTTCTCTACACGGCAGAGAACGAGATGCTTCACGGCATCGAAGCCGACCGCGCCCAAGTGCAGGGCCGTCTTCACCGCCGCGTGCAAGTCGTCGATGTCGAAGGTCTCCAGCAGGCGGAGAACCTGCACGTATTCGCGGCGGCCCGCTTTGGTCATTCGGGCTTCCATCAGGCGGCGCAGGGTCGCGAACTCCGGCGGCAGATCCCACGCGGCCAAGGGCGCCGCCTGGTCCAGGGCATTGATCTTCCGCTCGATCAGCGGAAGGTAGTGCACCGGATCGAAGACCATGTCCTCCCGGTCGTAGCAGCGCGGATGTCGGGCGATGACCTCGCCACCGCAGCCGATCACGACCGCGTCGACATAGCCCCTGATCCAGACGTCGCGGTGGCCGTAGGCGACGGGCACCGAGTAGTCGTTGGTCTTGTAGCGCACCAGCGCCTGTGAGCTGACCCGTCCCGTGGCCTGATCACAGGCATCGAACGGCGCCGCCGGCAGATCGGCCATGGCGGCCAGATCCCGCGCGAGGCGCTGGCCGATCGTCTCGGACTGGCCCCGCAGGACATCCGCCTGACGCCTGCGGCATTGCTCTTCCAGGTAGGCGTTGAACGCATCCCAGCTCGCGAACCGCGGGACCGGCACCATGAAGTTACGGCGGGAGTAGCCGACCAATCCTTCCACATTGCCCTTGTCGTTGCCCTTGCCGGGGCGGCCGTAGCGGTCGTGGAACACGTAATGCGACAGGAACCCGCTGAAGAGCGTGGCCCGCTGGCGCGTCCCGTCCGGCAGGATCTTCGCCACCAGGCAGCGGTCGTTGTCGTAAAGGACCGAGACGGGCACCTTGCCGAAGAACGCGAAGGCGTGGACGTGGCCATCGACCCAGGCTTCCGCTGTCGCCGCGGGATACGCACGCATGAAGCAGGCATCGCTGTGCGGCAGGTCCAGAACGAAGAAATGCGCCTTCTGCTCGACCCCGCCGATGACGACCACCGCCTCGCCGAAGTCGGCCTGGGCATGACCGGGCGGATGCGCCAATGGCACGAACATCTCGCGGCCGCGCCGTTCGCGCTCCCGCATGTAATCCTTCACGATCGTGTAGCCGCCGCTGAAGCCATGCTCATCGCGCAGCCGCTCGAACACCCGCTTCGCCGTGTGCCGCTGCTTGCGATGAACCGCCCGATCGCCCTCCAGCCAGCCGTCGATGATCCCGGTGAACCCATCCAGCTTCGGCCGCTTCACGGGAGCCGTTCGCCGGTATCCGGGCGGAACCGAGAACGCCATCATCTTGGCTACGCTGTCGCGCGAGATGTTGAAATGCCGCGCCGCTTCCCGCTGGCTCATGCCCTCTGCACAGGCCAGCCGAACCTTCCGATACAAGTCCACGGTGAAAATCCTCCCGCCCTCCCTGTCGCCAGAAAGGGTAAAGGTGGACGACTTTTACGCCGCCCGCAGCAGGCTCATCCCGCCGCTACCGTGGCCGACTTTCTCACCGCCGTTCTCACCGGCCTCGGCCGGATGCATTTCCGGCAAAGCCGTGCCAACGCTCGATTTGCGGGAGAGGACGCGATGTCGCGGGGGGAGCGCCGATGAACGCAGTCCTGGCGCGGTGCGGGGCGCCATGGGCGGAGCCGTGCCGTTCCCCGCTGGCGTCAATGCAGGCGTGCGCTGGGCGGGATCGGATTTCCCTTACGGCAGAATTGCCGCAGGTGATCCCGCCCAGGCTTGGCGCCCGCGCCCCGTCAGTTCGCCTTGGCGTAAGGGCAGTTGCTTTCGGCGAGGGGGCGGATGATCTCGTCCGCGGGCATGGCGCGCACCGGCTTCAGATAATCCCACGGCCCCTTGGATTCCGCCGGCGTCTTCACCTCATAGAGGGTCATGCCCTTCATGAGCCGCCCATCGGCGCGCACCTTGGCGCCCTGGGCATAGAAGTCGTTCACCGGCAGCTCGCGCAGCTTTTCCGAGACCTTCACCGGATCGTCGGTGCCGGCCGCTTCCACTGCCCGCAGATAGGCGAGAACGGCACTATAGACGCCGGCCTGGAGATGGGAGGGGGCGGCATCCGTGCCGCGCTCGGCGCGCCACCGGCGGGTGAACGCGCGGGAGGCGTCGTCCTGGTCCCAATAGAAGGGCACAACGAACTGCAGGCCCTGCGCGGTCTTCAGGCCGAGGGCGTGGACGTTGGTGATGTAGAAAGCGGTGCCGGCGATCTTCTGCCCGCCTTCCACCAGGCCGAACTCGCCGGCCTGCTTGATGGTGTTGATGGTGTTGTCGCCGGCGTTGAGGGCCGCGACCACCTTGGCGCCGGAGGCCTGGGCCTGGAGCAGGTAGGCGGAGAAATCCGTGGTCGCCACCGGGTGGCGCGCCACGCCCACGATCTTGCCGCCGGCCGGCACCACCACCCGCTCGATCTGCTGCTGCAGGGACTGGCCGAAGGAATAATCGGCGACGATCAGGAACCAGGTGTTGCCGCCCGCCTTCACCGCCGCCCGGCCGATGGCGTTGGCGATGGTGGAGGAATCATAATTCCACACGAAAGCGGTGGGGGAGCAGGCGTCGCCGAACAGCCGGTCGGTCACTGAGCTGACGTTGATGATGACCGCCTTGTTCTTGGCGAGGTCCTGCACCGCCAGCGAGACGGCGGAATTGCCGAAATCGACGATGGCGCCTACCCCGTCGACGTCGATCCAGCGGCGGGCGATGCTGGCGCCGATGTCCGCCTTGTTCTGGTGGTCGCCCACCAGCAGCTCCACCGGCTTGCCCAGCACCTTGCCGCCGAAATCCCGGATAGCGAGCCGCGCCGAGGCCACCGAGCCGGGGCCCTGCGGATCCGCATAGGGACCGGACTGGTCGTTCAAGACGCCGATGCGCACCGCGTCCTTCGCGATCTGCGCAAAGGCCGGCCCGCTCAAGGCGCTGCTGGCGAGGGCGAACGACACCAGCGCGCGCCTGAGAACTTTCCTCACACGATGACCCGGCAACATGGCTTCCTCCCTTGATGACTGTTGTCATTCACTTTTTGATGGGTGCCCGGGGGGTGTCGGCGGTCAGAACACCTCTGCCGACAGTTCGGAAAACAGCTGCGGCGCCGACCTTGAAGGGGCCAGCCAGCCGGGGATCTTGGGCAGCTCGTGGGCGGTGAAATAGCGGGCCGCGGCGACCTTGCCGGCCACCAGTTCCGCCGGCAACTGGTCCGCCCGCTGCTGCGCCGTCAGGGCTTGGTCGAGGGTCATCCAGCCCACCACCAGATGGCCGCAGGCCGAGAGAAGGGCGGTGGCATTGTCGAGGGCGGCGGTGGCCGCCGGGTCCGCCACAACGCTTTCCACCAGTTCCGCCACGGCGGCACGGGCCATGCCCAGCATGCGGCCGGCCTCCGCCAGTGTGGGGGAGGCGGCGGCGCGGGCCTGGGTCGCGTCGATCTGCTGGAGCAAAGCGGCGAAGGCGATGCCTTTGTCGCGCACCAGCTTGCGGCCGACGAAATCCCGCGCCTGGATGCCGGTGGTGCCTTCGTGGATGGGGTTCAGGCGATTGTCGCGGTAGAGCTGCTCCACGTCGAAGTCGCGGGTGTAGCCATAGCCGCCGTGGATCTGGATGGCGATGTCGCTGGCCACCAGCCCCCACTCCGAGCTCCAGGTCTTGGCGATGGGGGTCAGGAGATCCAGCAGCGCTTGCGCCGTCTTGTCCTCTTCCGTCTTGTCCTCTCGCGCCTCGGCGCGGTCGGCCAGATGGAAGCAGAACAGCACCAGCGCCAGGGCGCCCTCGGCATAGCTTTTCTGCGCCAGCAGCAGGCGTTTCACGTCCGCGTGGCGGGCGATGGGCACCGGGCGGGTGTCCGCCGCGGCGCCGCGCGGGCGGCCCTGGGCGCGCTCCATGGCATAGGTCACCGACAGGCGATGGCTGCGATAGGCCAGGGCGGCGGCCCCGAGCCCCACCTGTAGCCGCGCCTCATTCATCATCATGAACATGATGGCGAGGCCCTGGCCCGGCGCGCCCACCAGATAGCCCACCGCCCCGGCGGCATCGCCCGGGCGGTGGCGGCCCTCGCCGAAGTTGAGGAGGCAGTTGGCGGTGCCGCGATAGCCCATCTTGTGATTGAGGCCGGCCACCGTCACATCGTTGCGGCTGCCGGCGAAATCCCCTGGCGCCACCAGCACCTTGGGCACCGCGAACAGGGAGATGCCGGCGGTGCCGGGCACCAACTTGCCGTCCGGCCCGGGGATCTTGGCGAGGACCAGGTGGCAGATGTTTTCCGAGGCGTCCTGATCGCCGCCGGAGATCCACATCTTGTTGCCGCTGAGGCGATAGCGGGCGCCGAGGCCATCGGCGCCATCGGCCACCGCGCGGGTGGTGATGTCGGCCAGCGACGAGCCCGCCTGCGGCTCCGAGAGGCACATGGTGCCGAAGAAGCGCCCTTCGATCTGCGGCAGGGCCAGTGCCGCGATCAGCTCCGGGCTGCCGAAGCGGGTGAGCAGCCGGGCATTGGCCACCGTGAGCATGGGATAGGCGGCGGTGGCGATATTGGCGCTGAGGAAATGGGCGAAGGAGGCCGCGGCCACCGTCAGCGGCAGTTGCAGGCCGCCGTGCTCGGTCGCAAAGCTCTGGCCGAACAGGCCCGCCTCCGCATAGGCCTTGAGGGCGGTGTGGATGGCCGGCAGGATGCGCACGCTTTCGCCGTCGAGCCGCGGCTCGCTCTGGTCACCCGCCTTGTAGTGGCTGAGGAAGTGGCGGGTCGCGAGGCTGTCGCTGAGGTCCAGAAGGGCGGTGAGGGTCTCGCGGTTGAGCTCGGCAAAGGCGGGGAGCTCGGCGAGGCGTTCCACGCCGAGCCAATCCAGCAGCAGGAAGTCGAGATCCGATCGGCGGATCAGCGCATCGGTCATGAGGGCTCCTCGGGGTTCGGGGCGGGATGCGGCCGGGCGCTCACAGCGCCGTCATGCCGCCATCCACCGCCAGGGTCTGGCCGGTGATGTGGGCGCCGGCATCGGACGCCAGCAGCAGCACCGCGCCTTTCAGGTCGTCGGCGCCGCCGAGGCGGCCGCGCGGGGTCATGGCGGTGAGGGCTTCGCCATGGGCATCGAGGGTGCCCGCGGTCATCTTGGAGGGGAAATAGCCCGGCGCCAGGGCATTCACCGTGAGCCCGCGCCGCCCCCATTCCGCCGCCAGGGCGCGGGTCAAGGCGATGACGCCGCCCTTGGAGGCATTGTAGGCGGCGGTGCCTTCCATGCCCGGCAGATTGCCGGTGAGGCCGGCGATGGAGGCGATGTTGACGATGCGGCCATAGCCCTGAGGCAGCATGGCCCGCGCCGCCACCTCGCGGGTGAGATCGAACAGGCGGTTGAGGTTGAGATCCATCACCTTGGCCCAGCCCTGGGGCGGATAGGCCTCGGCAGGGGCACCCCAGGTGGCGCCCGCATTGTTGACGAGGATGTCGATGCGCCCGGTGACGGCATTGGTGGCCTCCACCAGGGGGACGATGGCGGTGGGGTCGGAGAGATCGCTCATCACCGTCGTGCAGGCGATGCCCTGGTGCTCCAGATGGGCCTTGGCGGCGGCGAGCTCGTCCGCCTTGCGGGCGGAGAGCACCACATGGGCGCCGAACTCGCCCAAGGCTTCCGCCATCTGCAGGCCGATGCCGCGCGAGCCGCCGGTGATGAGGGCGACGCGGCCGGTGAGATCGAACAGGCGATGCAAAGAGCCGGGTGTGGGGCCGGGTGTGGTCACGCGGCGTCTCCATTGAGAGAGGACAGGCCGGTCGAGGCAACGCGGCGCAGCAGCGGCGCCGTCTCCCAGGCCCAGCCCTGATAACCGCTGGCGAAGGCGGCGATGCGCTCCAGAACCCGGGGCAGGCCCACCCGGTCCGCATAGAACATGGGGCCGCCGCGGAAGCGCGGGAAGCCATAGCCGCACACCCACACCGTATCGATGTCGAGGGGGCGATAGGCGATCTTGTCATCCAGAATGCGCGCGCCCTCGTTCACCAGAGCGAACACGCAGCGCTCGACGATCTCGTCGTCGCTGATGGCACGGCGGGTGAGGCCGAGGCGCTTGGATTCCTCCACCACCAGCGCGTCGATGGCGGGATCCACCTCGCCCTTGCCGCCCTTGCCGTAGAGATAATATCCGGCTCCGGTTTTCTGGCCGAAGCGGCCCATTTCGCAGATGAGGTCGGGGATGCGGGAATAGGGACGGTCGGGCTGCTCCACGGCGCGGCGTTTGCGGATGCTCCAGCCGATGTCCTGGCCGGCGAGGTCCATGGTGCGCAGCGGCCCCATGGCCATGCCGAACGCTTCCATGGCGGCATCCACCTGCTGCGGCAGGGCCCCTTCCTCCAGGAGGAAATACGCTTGGCGCAGATATTCCTCGAACATGCGATTGCCGATGAAGCCATCGCACACGCCGGAGACCACGCCCACCTTGCGGATCTGCTTGGCGAAGCCCATGGCGCGCGCCAGCGTGGCCGGTGCCGTGCGCGCCCCGCGCACCACTTCCAGCAGGCGCATGATATTGGCCGGGCTGAAAAAGTGGGTGCCGATCACGTCCTGCGGACGGCTGGTGAAGGCCGCGATCTGGTCCACGTCCAGGGTCGAGGTGTTGGACGCGAGAATGGTGCCGGGATCGGCGAGCCGGTCGAGCGCCTCGAACACGGTTTTCTTCACTCCCATGTCCTCGAACACCGCCTCGATCACCAGATCGGCGCCGCGCACGTCCGCCATGTCGGAGGAGAAGCGGATGCGGCCTTCCTGGGCAGCGCCGGCCTCAAGGCTGAGGCGGCCGCGTTCCACCGCCCGGGCGATGGTGGAGGCGACGGTGGCCCGCGAGCGGGCAAGCGCGGCTTCGGTGCTGTCGATGACCGTCACCGGCAGGCCCGCCTGCGCCACCGCCAGGGCAATGCCGGTGCCCATGGTGCCCGAGCCGATGAGCGCGACGGCGCGCACCGGCTGGGGCTTCTCCAGGGCTTCGAGCCCGGGCACCCGGGCCACCGCCCGCTCGGCCAGGAACTGGTGGCGCAGGCCGCGCGCGGGCTCGCTCACCAGCAATTGGTCGAACAGCCTGTATTCGGCGGCAAGCCCGGCATCGAAGCCGTCCCGCATGCCGGTCTCAATGGCCTCCACGGCGGCCCGCGCTGCATCCCCCGGCGCCCCTTGCGCCGCCTGGGCGCGGGCGGTGGCGAGGGCTTCCGCGGCGCCGTCGGTGGCGGGGGCGGTGTCGCGGCTGCGGCGCCGGCCGGAGAGGGTGCGGGCGAAGGTGATGGCCGCGGCGCGCACGTCGCCCGTCACCACGTCATCCACCAGCCCCATGGCCTGGGCGGCGGTGGCGCTCACAGTCGTTCCGGTGGTGATGAGCTTGACCGCTTGGGCAATGCCGATGCGGCAGGGCAGACGCTGGGTGCCGCCGGCGCCGGGAATGAGGCCGAGCGTCACCTCCGGCAGGCCGAGCCGGGCGTCGGGCGTCGCGAGGCGATAATCGGTGGAAAGGGCGAGCTCCAGCCCGCCGCCGAGGGCGCCGCCCTGGATGGCCGTCACCACCGGCTTGGCGAGGCCGTCGAGGGTCGCGCACAGGCCGCGGATGGGACCGGCGATGGTGGCGGCGTCGCCATTGAATTCGGCAATGTCGGCGCCGGCGCTGAACATCCGTCCGTCCGAGGCCAGTACCAAAGCGGTGACATCGGGATGGGCGTCGAGGGCGATGACCGCCTCGCGCAGCGCCTGGGGAATGCCGGCGGTGGCGGAAATGGGATTGAGCGGCGGGTTGGAGAAGACGATAACCCCGATCCCGTTCTCGATGCGTGTTTCGACTGGCACGAGCTCCCCCCTGGACCTTCTGGCGCCTCTTGGCGCGAACATGATGAAATGAATGCGCGCGATTACTGCGCGGCGTCGTCCCGCTTCAGGATGTAATCGGCAAACTGCTTGCGTACTTCGGTCTTCTGTAGCTTTCCGGTGGCGGTGTGGGGCAATGCGTCCACCACCACCACGTCGTCGGGGATCCACCATTTGGCGACCTTGCCGAGGTACCAGTCGAGCAGCGCCGCCTTGTCGATGGCATGGCCCGGCCTGGGCACCACCAGGAGCAGCGGGCGCTCGTCCCATTTGCGGTGCTGGGCGGCGATGACCACCGCCTCCTGCACGTCGGGATGGCCGCAGGCGATGTTTTCCAGAGTGATGGAGCTGATCCATTCGCCGCCGGATTTGATGAGGTCCTTGGCGCGGTCGACGATCTCCACATAGCCGGAGGCATCCTCCGTCACCATGTCGCCGGTGCGGAACCAGCCATCGGCGGTGAAGGCGGCATCGTTGGCGCTGCCCTTGAAGTAGCCCGAGGCGATCCAGGGGCCACGGATGAGCAATTCGCCGGGGCTCGCGCCATCGGCGGGCACATCCGTGCCCTCGGCGCCCATCACCCGGGTTTCGACGCCGAAGGTGGGGCGGCCCTGACGGCGCTGCAGGGCCAGCCATTCCGCCTGCGGCAGGTTTTTGTTCTCCACCTTGCGCTGGTTGTAGAGGCCGCAGGGGGTGGTTTCCGTCATGCCCCAGGCGTGGTTGACGGTGATGCCGAATTCGTCGTGAAAGGCGGCGGCCAGATGCGCCGGGCAGGCGGCGCCGCCCACCACGATGCGCAATGGCGCCGCAAAGGCGGGGCGGGTGGCCCGCAGATGTTCCAGCACCCCGAGCCACACGGTGGGCACCGCCGCCGACCAGGTGACGGCATGGTCGGTGATGAGATCGCACAAGGCGGCCGCCTGGGGTCGCGGGCCGGGCAGCACCAGGCTCGCTCCCACCAGCGGCGCGCTATAGGGCACGCCCCAGCCGTTGACGTGGAACATGGGCACCACCGGCATGGCCACATCCACCGAGCGCAGGCCGAAGAAGTCCGGCAGATTGGTGGAATAGCTGTGCAGCACGATGGCCCGGTGGGAGTAGAGCACGCCTTTGGGCTGGCCGGTGGTGCCGGAGGTGTAGCACAGGCTCACCGCCTCGTTCTCGTCGAAGCGGGGCCAGTCGAGAACGGGCGTTTCGGCGCCAATCAGGCTCTCATAGGAGATCACCTCCAGCTCGGCCTTGAGCGGGGTGTCGGGCACATCGGCATCCTCGCCCAGCACCACCAGGGTCCTCACCCCGGCCGCCTTCAGCGCTGGGCCGATGGCCTCGGCCACCGCCATCTCCAGCGGATCCACGAACAGCATGGCATCGGCGGCATCGGCGATGATGTAGGCGATCTGGGCCGGGAACAGGCGCGGGTTGATGGTGTGGCAAATGGCGCCGAGGCCGGCGAGGCCATAATAGATCTCAAGGTGCCGGTGATCGTTCCAGGCGAGGGTGCCGAGCCGTGTGCCGGGGGCGATGCCGCGCCGGCGCAGCGCCTTGGTGAGGCGGGCGGCGCGCGCCTCGATCTGCGGATACGTGTAGGCGACCGTGCTGCCATCGGCCCGCCGCGTGGTGACGCGGGCGGCGGTGTGGTAGCGGGCCGCGAAGCGGATGATGTCCGAGACGTTCAGCTCGCGCTGCTGCATCAAGGCGCGCATGCGTCCCCCCATTGGTGTCTTTTGTGTTTGTGTGGTCCGGATGCGGAACGTTGGCGCGTCCGCATCCGGCCGGGCTCAGGCGCCGAGGCGTTCAAAGATGGCGGCGATGCCCTGGCCGCCGCCGATGCACATGGTGACGAGGGCATAGCGCCCGCCGGTGCGGTGCAATTCGTGGATGGCCTTGATGGTGAGGATGGCGCCGGTGGCCCCCACCGGATGGCCCAGCGAGATGCCGGAACCGTTGGGGTTCACCTTGGCGGGATCGAACCCGAGCTCGCGGGAGACCGCGCAGGCCTGGGCGGCGAACGCCTCGTTGGATTCGATCACGTCGAGATCGGCCACGGTGAGGCCGGTGCGCGCCAGCACCTTGCGGGTGGCCGGCACCGGGCCGATGCCCATGTGGTCCGGCTCGACGCCCGCATGGGCATAGCCGACCAGGCGGGCCAGTGGCTTCAAGCCCTTGCGTTCGGCGGTGGCGGC
This sequence comes from Aquabacter spiritensis, assembly GCF_004346185.1. Lineage (GTDB taxonomy): Bacteria > Pseudomonadota > Alphaproteobacteria > Rhizobiales > Xanthobacteraceae > Aquabacter > Aquabacter spiritensis. The sequence continues at coordinate 10,572 of NZ_SMAI01000024.1, forward strand.
ATCGGCCAACACCACGGCCGCGGCGGCATCATTGATGCCGGAGGCGTTGCCGGCGGTGACGCTGCCATCGGGCTTGAACACCGGCTTCATCTTCGCCAGTGCCTCCACGGTGGTGTCGGGGCGCACGTGCTCGTCGGTGTCGAAGATCACCGTGCCCTTGCGGGTCTTGATCTCCACCGGAACGATCTGGCTGCGGAAGCGGCCTTCGGCCACGGCGGCCGCCGCGCGGCGGTGGCTTTCGGCGGCCAGCGCGTCCTGATCGTCGCGGCTCACCTGATGGCGGGCGGCGACGTTTTCCGCGGTGATGCCCATGTGGATGTCGTCGAACGGATCGTGCAGGGCGGCCACCATGTAATCCACCATGCGGCCATCGCCCATGCGCTGGCCCCAGCGCATGCCGGGGGCGAGATAGGGGCCGCGGCTCATGGATTCCGCGCCGGCGCCGATGGCGATGTCGCAATCGCCGAGCAGGATGGTCTGCGCCGCCGAGACGATGGCTTGCAGCCCTGAGCCGCACAGCCGGTTCACGTTGAAGGCGGGCACCTCCTTGGGCAGGCCCGCCTTCAGGGCGGCGACGCGGCTGAGATAGGCATCCTTCGGCTCGGTGGGAATGACGTTGCCCATGGCCACATGGCCCACAGCGTCCGGCTCCACCGCGCTGCGATCGAGCGCCGCCTTCACCACCGTGGTGGCGAGGGTGGAGAGGGGCACATCCTTGAGGCTGCCACCGAACCCGCCGATGGCGGTGCGGGCGGCGCCGACGATGACGACGTCACGGGTCATGGGAATTTCCTGGTGATGGTCGCTGGCGCGACGGCCGGCAAGGGTCCGGCGCGGCGGAGCGGATGATCGCGTTTCAGATGCGGCGGGGGGCCCGGGCAACTGCGCCGTTGGCCGGCGTGTCCGCGCGCCGGGCGGAGCAGGAGCGTCGCCGGCAAATGGGGCCGGTCATGACGTGTCCTTCCTCGGGCGCGGATGCGGCCCGTTTTGTCGCCGGCCTCTGGCGGGCCGATCGGCGCGGTGTGTTCCGCTTGCTTCGAATCCATATTCGATGTTCGTTTGTTGGACAAGCGAATATTTGCGCAATGTGGGTCGGAATGCTACGGACCCGCACCACCCGAAGAGGCGTCGTCATGTTCCAACGCATTGAGGCGGTCCCCGCCTATCGCATCGTCTGCGACGCCATCGAGAAGCAGATCATGAGCGGGCGCCTCGGCGCCGGCGATCAGCTGCCCATCGAGACCGAGCTGGCCGAGCAGTTTGGCCTGGCCCGCCACACCGTGCGGGAGGGCCTGCGCCTGCTGGAGGAGAGTGGCCTGGTGGGGCGCGAGGCTGGCCGCCGGCTGGTGGTGAAGGAGCCCCATTACGCCGAGCTCGCCCCGCGCGCCTCCCGCGCCCTCATCATGCAGCGGGTCACCTTCGAGGAGCTCTGGGAGGTCTCCATGTCGCTGGAACCGAGCGCGGCGGCGCGGGCGGCAAGCCGCATCGATGACGACCAGATCGCGGCGCTGGAGGACAACCTGCGGCAGATGGAAGAGGAGCTGGCGGCGGGCCGCTCCATCATCGCCCTCGACGTGGCGTTCCACACCCTGGTGGCGGAGATCGCCGGCAACAAGGCGCTGCTGCTGGCCCGCGAGCCCATTTCGCAACTGTTCTACCCGGCCCTGGAGAAGCTGTTCGCCCATCCCCTGAACTGCGTCACCGGTCCGCGCCGGCTGGCCGATGCCCACCGGCACATCATCGACGCGCTCAAGCACCACGACCGCGATGCCGCCGAGCTATGGATGCGTCGGCACATGGTGGATTTCCGCCGCGGCTACGAGCTGTGCAGCTTCGATCTGCGCGAGGCGATCGCCTTCGAGGGGGCCTGATCGGCGCCCCGCCCGTCCGGGCGGGTGCTCAGCCAGCGCAGGAATTCGTGCACGGCCGGGGCCTGCTCGCGCAGGCGATAGATCATGTAGACATCGGCCACCATGGTGGGCGTCACCGGGCGGAACACCACCTCGTCGCTGGTGAAGCGGGCGGTGGAGGTAGGCACCAGCGCCACCCCGAAGCCGGCGGCGATGAGGCTGGGGATGGATTGGGAATCCACCACCTGCTGCGACACCCGCGGCAGGAAGCCGGCTTCCACGCAGCAGCGCTGGATGTAGCGGGCGAACTCGGAGGATTCCGGGTGCAGCATCACATGCTCGTCGTCGGCCAGATCGGTGAGCGTCACCACCGGCCGTGCCGTGAGCGGATGGCCCAGCGGCAGGATCACCGAAAGGGTTTCCCGCCAGGCCAGGGTGCAGCCCAGTTCCGGATGGCGCGCCACCGAGCGGTCGAGGGAAATATCGGTGCGGTTGAAGCTGATGTCGGTGCGGTGGTCCAGCACGTCCTTCACCTGCAGCGCCGGCGCCTGCTCATAGATCACCGTGCGCACCTGCGGGGCATGGCGGCGGTAGTCGGCGAGCCAGGTGGCGAGCCCGCCGCGCAGGATGGTGCCGGTGGCGCCGATCTCAATCTTGCCCGAGCGCCCCGCGCCCACCGACATCACCTGCTGCTGCGCCCGCTCCGCCTGGGCGATGAGGGCGCGCGCCTGCGCTTCCAGCTCCTGGCCGGCGGCGGTCAGCTCCACCCGCCGGCTGGTGCGGGAGAACAGCCGCGTCTTCAGCCCGCTTTCCAATTGGGCGATGGCCTGGGAGAGGGGCGGCTGGGACATGTTGAGCCGCTGCGCGGCGCGGGTGAAGGAGAGCTCCTCCGCCACGGCGAGGAAGTAGCGCAGCTGCTTCAGATCCATATCCATGGCATATCAATCTAGTTCAATCATATATTGGACATATTCATAGCCCGGCGCGACAGTGGCTTCAACGGCCGCGGCGAACCCAAGGCGCCGGCAACCGAAAAGGCCGACCTTCCACCTGTCTTCGGATCTATGAGGGGTTGTCTTCCATGAATTTCGTCACCCGTGCCGCCGCCACCTGCGCGGCTGTCGCCGTCGCCGGCGCCCTGTTCGTCTCGGCCGCCGCTGCCGATGCCCTGGCCGACATCGAGAAGGCCAAGGTGATCCGCATCGCCGTGCCGCAGGATTTCGCCCCGTTCGGCTCGGTGGGGCCGGACCTGCAGCCGCGCGGCTATGACATCGACATGGCCAATTACATCGGCAAGCAGCTGGGCGTGAAGGTGCAGTTGGTGCCGGTCACCAGCGCTAACCGCATCGCCTATCTGCAGACCCACAAGGTGGATCTGGTGATCTCCAGCCTCGGCAAGAATCCGGAGCGGGAGAAGGTCATTGATTTCTCCATTCCCTATGAGCCTGTTGCAGAATGCCGTTCATCTCCTCAAGTATCCCCTCATTTACGTGATCCCGAAGGCTCCGGTGAATGTCGCGTTTTGGCGGATGAGTTGTGCGTATCGCTCGAGGAGCGGACGCAGGCGCTCCTCCGGCATGTTGGGAATGAGGTCGTAGAGCAGGCAGCCTTGTCGGAATAGGGAGTGGACACGGCGTTTGGTGGTGCTGGTTCGCAGTTGACGATCCATGCCGAGGCTTTCGCCGGCGGCGCCCAGGATCGTCAGCAGCAGGATGGCGAAGGCATTGAGGAGCAGGA
>NZ_SMAI01000025.1 GCF_004346185.1 Aquabacter spiritensis
TCAAGAGCGGTCTGGGTCGGGCCGGGTTTCTTCAGCATACCCGAATGAATCAAAAACCCCCGGCTCGCGCCAGGGGTTTGTCAGCGGTCTGAGCCGCCCCGAAGGGCGGCTCTCAAGAGGCTGACTTGTCGGTCGACCGGCGCGGCGGTTCGACCACACCTCGGTTCCGGGCCCTAAAGCCCGAAGGATTACTCGGCCGCGTCGGCCGGGCCCGTCACCATGGGCTGGGTCTCGCCGCCGTCGCGGGTGGCGATGATCAGGTCGTCGCGGGAGTTCGCCACGGCGCGCAGCTTGTTCATCTGCGCCCCGGTGCCGGCCGGGATGAGGCGGCCGACGATGACGTTCTCCTTCAACCCGTCCAGCGGATCGACCTTGCCGTTGACCGCCGCCTCGGTGAGGACGCGGGTGGTCTCCTGGAACGAGGCCGCCGAGAAGAAGGACCGGGTCTGCAGGCTCGCTTTGGTGATGCCGAGGAGCACGGGATGGCCGGTCGCGGGCTTGCGGCCCTCTTCCACAGCCTTCTCATTGGCTTCCACGAACTCGATCCGGTCGACCTGCTCGTTGTCCAGGAACTCGGTTTCGCCCGCATCGTCGATCTCCACCTTCTGGAGCATGTTGCGGACGATGACCTCGATATGCTTGTCGTTGATGTTCACGCCCTGGAGCCGGTAGACCTCCTGGATCTCGTTGACGAGGAAGGCCGCGAGCTCTTCCACGCCCTTGATCGCCAGGATGTCGTGCGGCGCCGGGTTGCCGTCCACCAGGAAGTCGCCCTTCTCCACGATGTCGCCGTCCTGGAGATGGATGTGCTTGCCCTTCGGGATCAGATACTCGACGGGATCCCCGCCTTCGGTCGGCTCGATCGTGAGCCGGCGCTTGTTCTTATAGTCGCGGCCGAAGCGGATCGTGCCGCTGATCTCCGCGATGATCGCCGCATCCTTGGGACGGCGCGCCTCGAACAGCTCCGCCACGCGCGGCAGGCCGCCCGTGATGTCGCGGGTCTTGGCGCTCTCCATCGGCACGCGGGCGACGGCGTCACCGGCCTTGATGGTGATGCCGGGATCGACCGAGATGATCGCCTCGACGGGCAGCGAGTAGCGGGCGTCGCCGCCGCGCGCCAGCTTCAGGATCTTGCCGTCCTTGCCCTTGATGAGGATGGCCGGCCGCAGGTCCGCCCCGCGCACCGCACGGGTGTCCGTGACGACGCGCTTGGCGATGCCGGTCGATTCGTCGATCACCTCGTTCAAGGACTGGCCTTCGACCAGGTCCTCGAAGCCGACGGTGCCGTCCACCTCGGTCAGGATCGGGCGGGTGTAGGGATCCCATTCCGCGATGCGCTGGCCGCGCTTAATGGTATCGCCTTCGTCCACCTTCAGGCGCGAGCCGTACTGGATGCGGTGCACGGCGCGCTCCGTGCCGTCATGATCGACGATCACGACGGCGAGGGTGCGCGACATGACGATGAGATCGCCTTCCGAGTTCCGCGCCACGTTGCGGTTGCGGATCCGGACCGTCCCCTCGAAATTGCTCTCGACGAAGGAGCTGTCCGCCAGCTGCGCCGCACCGCCGATATGGAAGGTGCGCATGGTCAGCTGGGTGCCGGGTTCGCCGATCGACTGCGCCGCGATGACGCCGACCGCCTCGCCCATATTGACCGGCGTGCCGCGGGCGAGGTCGCGCCCGTAGCAGGTGCCGCAGACGCCGTTGCGGGTCTCGCAGGTGAGCACCGAACGGATCTTGATCTCCTGGATCCCCGATTTGTTGATCCGCTCGATATGCCATTCCTCGATCATCATGCCCTTGGGCACGATGACGGTGCCGGTCGCCGGCTCGATCACGTCTTCCGCCGCGGTGCGGCCGAGGACCCGCGAGGCGAGCGAAGCGACCACCTGCCCGCTATCGACGATGGCGCGCATATGGATGCCGCTCTGGCCGCCGCAATCCACTTCCGTGATGATCGAATCCTGCGCCACGTCGACGAGACGACGGGTCAGATAGCCCGAATTCGCGGTCTTCAAGGCGGTGTCGGCCAGACCCTTGCGGGCGCCGTGGGTGGAGTTGAAATACTCCATCACGGTGAGGCCTTCCTTGAAGTTCGAGATGATCGGGCTCTCGATGATCTCGCCGGAGGGCTTGGCCATCAGCCCGCGCATGCCGGCGAGCTGCTTCATCTGCGCCGGCGACCCACGGGCGCCGGAATGGGACATCATGTAGATCGAGTTGATCTGCGCGTCCCGCCCGGTCTTCGGGTCCTTCTTGACGGAGGAGATTTCCTTCATCATCTCGTCGGCGATGCGGTCGGTGCACTTGCCCCACGCATCGACGACCTTATTGTACTTCTCGCCCTGGGTGATCAGGCCGTCATTGTACTGCTGCTCGTATTCCTTGGTGAGCGAGCGGGTCTCTTCGACCAGATCCCACTTCTTCTTCGGCACGACCATGTCGTCCTTGCCGAAGGAGATGCCCGCGCGGAACGCGTTGTAGAAGCCGAGCGACATGATCCGGTCGCAGAAGATCACGCTCTCCTTCTGCCCGCAATGGCGGTAGACCGCATCGATCATGTTGGAGATTTCCTTCTTCGTCATCAGCTTGTTGACGACGTCGAAGGACACCTTCGGATGCTTCGGCAGCAACTCGCCGATCTTCATGCGCCCGGGGGTGGTCTCGTAGATCTTGGAATAGCGCCGCCCCTCGGCATTCAAGCCGATATAGCGCCCGCGGATCTTGGTGTGCAGCGTGATCGCCTTGGCGGCGATGGCATGGTCGATCTCGCCCATGTCGGCGAACATCATGCCCTCGCCGGGCTCCTTCTCGCGCATCAGCGAGAGATAATAGAGCCCGAGCACGATGTCCTGCGACGGCACGATGATCGGCTGGCCGTTCGCGGGGTGCAGGATGTTGTTGGTCGACATCATGAGCACGCGCGCTTCCAGCTGGGCTTCCAGCGAGAGCGGAACGTGCACGGCCATCTGGTCGCCGTCGAAATCGGCGTTGAACGCGGCGCAGACCAGCGGGTGGAGCTGGATCGCCTTGCCCTCGATCAGCACCGGCTCGAACGCCTGGATGCCGAGGCGATGGAGCGTCGGCGCCCGGTTCAGCATCACGGGATGCTCGCGGATCACCTCGTCCAGGATGTCCCACACCTCGGGACGCTCCTTCTCCACCAGCTTCTTTGCCTGCTTGACGGTGGCCGAATGGCCCTTGGCATCGAGGCGGGCATAGATGAAGGGCTTGAACAGTTCGAGCGCCATCTTCTTCGGCAGGCCGCACTGGTGCAGCTTCAGCTCGGGACCCACCACGATCACCGAGCGGCCGGAATAGTCGACGCGCTTGCCGAGCAGGTTCCGGCGGAACCGGCCCTGCTTGCCCTTCAGCATGTCGGCGAGCGACTTCAGCGGCCGCTTATTGGCGCCGGTGATGACGCGGCCGCGCCGGCCGTTGTCGAACAGCGCATCGACCGCCTCCTGAAGCATGCGCTTCTCGTTGCGGATGATGATGTCCGGCGCGCGGAGTTCGATCAGCCGCTTCAGGCGGTTGTTGCGGTTGATGACGCGGCGGTAGAGGTCGTTGAGGTCCGAGGTCGCGAACCGGCCGCCGTCCAGCGGGACGAGCGGGCGCAGGTCCGGCGGAATCACCGGGACGTGCGTCAGGATCATCCATTCCGGCTTGTTGCCGGAGAGCTGGAAGGCCTCGACGATCTTCAGGCGCTTGGCGAGCTTCTTGGGCTTCAGCTCGGTGGTCGCCTCGGAAATCTCGACGCGCAAATCGGCCGCGATCTTGTCGAGGTCCATCGAGCGCAGCAGCTCGCGGATCGCCTCGGCGCCGATCATGGCGGTGAAGCTGTCCTCGCCATACTCGTCCTGCGCCCGGAGATAGTCGTCCTCGGACAGCAGCTGACGGTACTTGAGCGGGGTGAGCCCCGGCTCGAGCACGACGAAATATTCGAAATAGAGAATCCGCTCGAGGTCCTTGAGCGTCATGTCGAGCAGCAGGCCGATGCGGCTCGGGAGCGACTTCAGGAACCAGATATGGGCGACCGGGGCGGCGAGCTCGATATGGCCCATGCGCTCGCGGCGCACCCGCGAGAGCGTGACTTCCACGCCGCACTTCTCGCAGATGATGCCCTTGTACTTCATCCGCTTGTACTTGCCGCACAGGCACTCATAGTCCTTGATCGGACCGAAAATGCGCGCGCAGAACAAGCCGTCGCGTTCGGGCTTGAACGTCCGGTAGTTGATGGTCTCCGGCTTCTTGATCTCGCCATAGGACCACGAGGCGATCTTGTCCGGGCTCGCGATCGAGATCTTGATCTGATCAAAGGTCGGAGCCGGGGTCGCCGGGTTGAAGAGATTCATCACCTCTTGATTCATCGCCGTCTCCTTCGGCTCGGCGCCTCGCCCTCATGCCGCCTGAGGGGTCGCGCCGGGAAATTTGAACCACGCATCGGCGTCGGCGGAGGCGCGACGCCTCCGCCCGTTCGACGCGGCCTATTCGGCCGCGGGCAGGTTTTCGCGAGTGCCGGGGCTGACGTTCCGCCCGGTCTTGGAATTGAGCAGCTCGACGTTGAGGCCGAGAGAGCGCATCTCCTTGACCAGCACGTTGAAGCTCTCGGGGATGCCGCTCTCGAACGTATCCTCGCCGCGCACGATGGCCTCGTAGACCTTGGTGCGGCCGGCGACGTCGTCCGACTTCACGGTCAGCATCTCCTGGAGCGTATAGGCCGCGCCATACGCTTCCAGCGCCCACACCTCCATTTCGCCGAAGCGCTGTCCACCGAACTGCGCCTTGCCGCCGAGCGGCTGCTGGGTGACCAGCGAATAGGGGCCGATCGAGCGGGCGTGGATCTTGTCGTCCACGAGATGGTGCAGCTTCAGCATGTAGATGTAGCCGACCGTGACCTTACGGTCGAACGGCTCGCCGGTGCGCCCGTCATAGAGCGTCGACTGGCCCGACGGATCGAGACCGGCCTTTTCCAGCTGGGCCTCGATGTCCGCCTCGTGGGCGCCGTCGAACACCGGCGTCGCCATCGGAACGCCCTTGCGCAGGTTTTCCGACAGCTCGGTCAGCTCGTTGGGCTTGAGGACGGCGATGTCGTCCTTGCCGTAGATGCCTTCGAGCGTTGCGCGCAGCGCGCCCTCGTCCTTCTTGCCGTAATAGGCGTCCACCGCGGCCGCCACCTGCCGGCCGAGACCGGCGCAGGCCCAGCCGAGATGGGTCTCGAGGATCTGGCCGACATTCATGCGGCTCGGCACGCCGAGCGGGTTCAGCACGATGTCGACATTGGTCCCGTCCTCGAGGAAGGGCATGTCCTCCACCGGCACGATGCGCGAGACCACGCCCTTATTGCCGTGGCGGCCCGCCATCTTGTCGCCGGGCTGGATCTTGCGCTTCACCGCCACGAAGACCTTGACCATCTTCATGACGCCGGGCGGCAGCTCGTCGCCGCGCTGCAGCTTCTCGACCTTGTCGAGGAAGCGCTGCTCGAGCCGCTTCTTCGATTCGTCGTACTGGGCGCGGATCGCCTCGATTTCGCTCATCATCGCATCGTCGGCGACGGCGAACAGCCACCATTGCGAACGCGGGAACTCGCCCAGCATCGCGCGGGTGATCTCGGTGTCCTTCCTGAAGCCCTTCGGCCCCGCGATCGCGGTCTTGCCGTCGAGCAGCTCGGTCAGACGGCCATAGACGTTGCGGTCGAGGATCGCCTGCTCGTCGTCGCGGTCCTTGGCGAGCCGCTCGATCTCCTCGCGTTCGATCGCCAGAGCGCGCTCGTCCTTGTCGACGCCGTGGCGGTTGAACACCCGCACCTCGACGATCGTGCCCGTCGTGCCCGGCGGCAGGCGAAGCGACGTGTCGCGCACGTCGGCGGCCTTTTCGCCGAAGATCGCGCGCAGCAGCTTCTCTTCCGGCGTCATCGGGCTCTCGCCCTTGGGGGTGATCTTGCCCACCAGAATGTCGCCGGCCCGCACTTCCGCGCCGATATAGACGATGCCCGCTTCGTCGAGATTCTTCAGCGCCTCTTCGGAGACGTTGGGAATGTCGCGGGTGATTTCCTCGGGGCCGAGCTTGGTGTCGCGGGCCATCGCCTCGAATTCCTCGATATGGATCGAGGTGAACACGTCTTCCTTGACGATGTTCTCCGAGAGCAGGATCGAATCTTCGAAGTTGTAGCCGTTCCACGGCATGAACGCGACCAGCACGTTCCGGCCGAGGGCGAGTTCGCCGAGTTCGGTCGAGGGACCGTCGGCGATGATGTCGCCCTTCTTCACCTGGTCGCCCACGCGCACCAGCGGACGCTGGTTGATGCAGGTCGACTGGTTGGAGCGCTGGAACTTCATCAGGCGGTAGATGTCGACGCCCGACTTGGACGGGTCGGCCTCTTCCGTGGCCCGGATGACGATACGGGTCGCGTCCACCTGGTCGATCACGCCGGTGCGGCGGGCGGCGATGGCGGCGCCCGAATCCCGGGCGACCACCGCTTCCATGCCGGTGCCGACGAGCGGCGCCTGCGAGCGGACCAGCGGCACCGCCTGGCGCTGCATGTTCGAGCCCATCAGCGCGCGGTTCGCGTCATCGTTCTCGAGGAACGGGATGAGCGCGGCCGCGACCGACACCAATTGCTTGGGCGACACGTCCATGAAGTCGACCCGGTCCGGGGAGACCAGCAGCACGTCGCCGGCATGGCGGCAGACGATCAGGTCTTCCTCGAAGCGGCCATTGGCGTCGAGCGGGATATTGGCCTGCGCGACGTGATACTTCCCCTCCTCCATGGCGGAGAGATAGACCACTTCGTCGGTCACGTGCCCGTCCACCACCTTGCGGTAGGGCGTCTCGATGAAGCCGTATTTGTTGACGCGGGCGAAGGTCGCCAGCGAATTGATCAGGCCGATATTCGGGCCTTCCGGCGTCTCGATCGGGCAGATCCGGCCGTAATGGGTCGGATGCACGTCGCGCACTTCGAAGCCCGCCCGCTCGCGGGTGAGACCGCCCGGGCCGAGCGCCGAGAGGCGGCGCTTGTGGGTGATCTCGGAGAGCGGGTTGGTCTGGTCCATGAACTGCGAGAGCTGGGACGACCCGAAGAACTCGCGCACGGCCGCCGCGACCGGCTTCGCATTGATCAGGTCCTGCGGCATCACCGTGTCGATATCGACCGACGACATCCGCTCCTTGATGGCGCGCTCCATGCGCAGCAGGCCGATGCGGTACTGATTCTCCATCAGTTCGCCGACCGAACGCACCCGGCGATTGCCGAGATGGTCGATGTCGTCGATCTCGCCCTTGCCGTCGCGCAGCTCCACCAGCGTGCGGATGACCGCGAGGATGTCCTCGCGGCGCAGCGTGCGCACCGTGTCCTCGGCGTCGAGGTCGAGGCGCATGTTCATCTTCACGCGGCCGACCGCGGACAGGTCGTAGCGCTCGCTGTCGAAGAACAGCGAGTGGAACATCGCCTGGGCGCTGTCGATCGTCGGCGGTTCGCCGGGACGCATCACGCGGTAAATGTCGAACAGCGCATCCTCACGGGCGATGTTCTTGTCCACCGAGAGGGTGTTGCGGATATAGGCGCCGGTATTGACGTGGTCGATGTCGAGGATCGGGATCTCGTTATAGCCCGCCTCTTCGAGCACCTTCAGCAGTTTCTCGGTGACCTCGTCGCCGGCCTCGGCATTGATCTCGCCGGTCGTGGGATCGACCAGATCCTCCGCGATATATTGCCCGACCATCTCCTCGTCGGAGATTTTCAGGGCCTTGAGCCCCTTCTCGGCGAGCAGGCGCGCCGCGCGCACGGTCAGCTTCTTGCCGGCCTCGACCACGACCTCGCCGGTATCGGCGTCGACCATGTCGGAGATCGCCTTGTAGCCCTTCATCCGCTTGGGATCGAACGGCATCCGCCAGCCGTCCTTGGCGCGGGTGTAGAGAATCTTCTCGTAGAAGGTGTCGAGGATCTCCTCGGCATCGAGGCCGAGCGCATAAAGCAGGCTCGTCACCGGGATCTTGCGGCGCCGGTCGATGCGGGCATAGACGATGTCCTTGGCGTCGAACTCGATGTCGAGCCAGGAACCGCGATAGGGAATGATCCGCGCCGCGAACAGGAGCTTGCCCGAGGAATGGGTCTTGCCCTTGTCGTGGTCGAAGAAGACGCCCGGCGAGCGGTGCATCTGGGAGACGATGACGCGCTCGGTGCCGTTGACGATGAACGTGCCGTTCATCGTCATCAGCGGGATGTCGCCGGTATAGACGTCCTGCTCCTTGATGTCCTTCACCGACTTCGCGCCGGTGTCGGGGTCGACATCGAACACGATCAGGCGAAGCGTCACCTTCAGCGGGGCGGCGAACGTCATGCCGCGCTGGCGGCACTCGTCGACGTCGTATTTCGGCGGCTCGAACTCGTAACGCACGAATTCCAGCATCGCCGCGCCGGAGAAGTCCGAAATGGGAAATACCGACTTGAACACCGCCTGGAGCCCGTCGTCGGCGCGCCCGCCCTTCGGCTCCTCGATCTGAAGGAACTGATCGTAGGACGCCTTCTGAACCTCGATGAGGTTCGGCATCTCAGCGACTTCCTGAATCTTGCCGAAGAATTTGCGGATACGCTTGCGACCGGTGAACGTTTGCGCCATCTCGATCCTCGTCCGTCGTGGTCCCTGGCTCGGCCCTTCCGTGGAAGGGGATCCGCGCCGGCCTTGGAACCCATCGCCATCATGCCGGAAAGGTGGGGGCGTAAAGCCATCCCCTTCCGAACCCAAACGGCTCGCCGTGCAGCCCGCTTTCGGGCGGCAGGGAGAACCGTCCTGAAACCGCGGCCCCCGAAGGCGCCGCCCGTCCCCTCATGCACGCCGGATCCACCCCCGCCGATCCGGCATCCACGCCGCACCGCCCCCGGATACCCGGCGGCGGACGCGAAAGGGTGCCCCGGGGACGCGCCCCGGAGCACCGAACCTCACAAGCTCACTTGAGCTCGACCTTGGCGCCAGCCTTTTCGAGCTGGGCCTTGAGCTTCTCGGCCTCGTCTTTGGCAATGCCTTCCTTGACGGGCTTCGGCGCACCTTCGACCAGATCCTTGGCTTCCTTGAGGCCGAGACCGGTGATGGCGCGAACTTCCTTGATGACCTCGATCTTCTTGTCGCCCACGGCAGCGAGGAGGACAGTGAACTCGGTCTGCTCTTCGACCACCGGCGCAGCGGCGCCGGCGCCCGGAGCGGCCGCAACCGCAACGGCGGCGGCGGCGGAAACGCCCCACTTTTCCTCGAGCAGCTTCGCCAGTTCGGCGGCTTCGAGGACGGTGAGGGAGGACAGCTCGTCGACGAGCTTGGTCAGATCAGCCATTGTCGTATGTTCCTAAGATAGGTTCGATTTCCAGGATTGCGAGATCCAACCGCCTCACGCGGCTTCGTCCTGTTTGGCATAGGCCCCAAAGACGCGGGCGAGCTTGGCCGCCGGCGCAGTGGTGAGCTGGGCGATCTTGGTTGCCGGGGCCTGGATGAGGCCGACCAGCTTCGCGCGCAGTTCATCGAGCGACGGCATGGTGGCGAGCGCCTTCACACCGTCAGCATTGAGGACCGTCTTGCCCATCGCTCCGCCGAGAATGACGAACTTTTCGTTCGCCTTGGCAAAGTCGACGGCAACCTTCGGCGCCGCCACCGGATCGTTGGAATAAGCGATCACGGTGGGTCCCTTCAGAAGGGACGCCACATGGGCGACGTCGGAGCCTTCCAGAGCGATTTTGGCGAGGCGGTTTTTAGCCACCTTCACGGTCGCACCCTGGGCCTTCATCTGTCGACGTAGCTTCGACATCTGGGCCACGGTGAGGCCGGAATAGTGGGCCACCACGACGACCGAAGTGGTTTTGAACACTTCGGTGAGCGTCGTGACGAGCTCATGTTTTTCCGCTCGATCCACGTCTGGCTCTCTTTAAGCCTGTGGCGGAACCAAAGCTGGCTCCGCCGGTTGCACCTGCCGCACGCCCGTTCCCGGACCGTCCTTTCGGGACATGCCGGGTCGCTTGCGCGACGCTCACATGCCCTGTCCCCTCGGGATCCGGGTCACCGGCCACAAGGTGCTGGTTCGAACCGATCTTCTGCGGCGACGCCTGCGCGCCGCCTGAAATTCCGGTCTTCCCCGTCTATGCTGGCCCTCAAGAAGGTGCCCGGAAGGACACCCGACGAGGATTAAGCCGCACGCGAGGCGCGGCACCGGCAGTCTCGGACAGGACTTTCGCCCATCCCGGCCCGGCCGGAGCCGGAATTCGGGACGAACTAAAAGGCCGGGTGGGCGAGCCCTCCCAGCCCCTCCAACGCCGTCTCCAGCGCGGAAGCCTTAACATCTTACCTCATCACTGCGTTTCCGCAGCGCGAGAGCGGATGCTATAAAGCGTCGGAGGCGTCTTGTCACGCCCTCTCGCAATAATTCTTCTGGACATCCCGACGCCATCGCCTTTGCCGCGACCGGCCGGGGCCGTCCTCTGTCTGCCGGCAGAAATGAAAAGGGGCCGGACGCAGCCGTCCGGCCCCCATCATGTTTCACGTCCGCTCACCCGCACCCCGCAGGGCCGCGCGAATCCTCAGGCGGAGGTCGCCATCAGGACGGTGTTGGGCTCGACCTTGATGCCCGGGCCCATGGTCGAGGTCACCGCGACCCGCTGGACATAGGTGCCCTTGGCGCCCGTGGGACGCGCCTTGACGACCGCATCGGCGAACGCGCGGATATTCTCCGCGAGCTTGTCGGTGGGGAAGGAGGCCTTGCCGATGCCGGCATGGATGATGCCGGCCTTCTCGACGCGGAACTCGACCGCGCCGCCCTTGGCCGCGCCGACCGCGCCCTTCACGTCCATCGTGACCGTGCCGACCTTCGGGTTCGGCATCAGGCCGCGCGGCCCGAGGATCTTGCCGAGCCGGCCGACGAGCGGCATCAGATCCGGGGTCGCGATGCAGCGATCGAAATCGATCTTGCCGCCCTGGATGCTCTCGAGGAGATCCTCGGCGCCGACGATGTCGGCCCCGGCCGCCTTCGCCTCGTCCGCCTTGGCGCCGCGGGCGAACACCGCCACGCGCACCGTGCGGCCCGAGCCGTTCGGCAGGTTGCACACGCCGCGGACCATCTGGTCCGCATGGCGCGGGTCGACGCCGAGATTCATCGCCACTTCGATGGTCTCGTCGAACTTCGCGGTCGCCCGCTCCTTCAGGAGCGAGAGCGCCTCGTCGAGCGAATAGAGCTTGACGCGATCAATACCTTCGCTCGCGGCGCGGATGCGCTTTCCGTGCTTTGCCATCGCCGTCACCCCTGAACCTGGAGGCCCATGGACCGGGCCGAGCCTTCGAGCATGCGCACCGCCGCCTCGACGGTGTCGCAGTTGAGATCCTTCATCTTCTTCTCGGCGATCTCATTGAGCTGAGCGCGCGAGACATTGCCGATGGTCGCGCCCTTGCCGGGGGTCTTCGACCCCGAGCCCGGCTTCTTCTTCGTCTCGAGGCCGGCGGCCTTCTTGAGGAAGTAGGAGACCGGCGGGCTCTTCATCTCGAAGGTGAAGGAGCGGTCCTGGTAGACGGTGATGACGACGGGGATCGGCATCCCCTTCTCTTCCTTCTGCGTCTGGGCGTTGAACGCCTTGCAGAATTCCATGATGTTCAGACCGCGCTGGCCGAGCGCGGGGCCGATGGGCGGCGCCGGGTTGGCGCTGCCGGCCGCGACCTGCAGCTTGATGTAGCCGGTGATTTTCTTCGCCATGTCCTACTCCCGATAAAGCGCCGATCGCCCGCCATGGGCGGAGCAAAACGGCCAGGGTCCGTGGTGCGGATCTCGGGGGCATTGGCGAGACGCCCCGTCACCTCCCACGTTCGCGTGCCGGAAAATCTCCGGCCTCGCCTCCCCGTCTCGCGGCGCGGGACGGGAAAGCTCGTTCACATAAGGGATGCGCGGCCCGGTGGCAAGGGCGAACGGAGCGCCATCCGCCGCCCGGGCGGGTGCCGCATGCCCCGCGCGCGATGGCCGGGCCCGAGAGGGCCTTTGCCTCAGACCTTCTCGACCTGGCCGAACTCCAGCTCGACCGGCGTGGCGCGGCCGAAGATGGAGACCGCGACCTTGAGGCGCGAGCGGCCTTCGTCGACTTCCTCGACGATGCCGTTGAACGAGGCGAACGGGCCGTCGGCGACCTTCACCGTCTCGCCGATCTCGTAGCTGATCGACGGCTTCGGCCGCTCGATGCCTTCCTGCACCTGCTGCAGGATGCGCATCGCCTCGTTTTCCGAGATCGGCATGGGCTTGTTGTCGGCGCCCAGGAAGCCGGTGACCTTCGGCGTGTTCTTGATGAGGTGGAAGGCCTCGTCGGTGAGGTCCATCTTCACCAGGACGTAGCCGGGAAAGAATTTCCGCTCGGCGTCCACCTTCCGGCCGCGCCGCACCTCGACCACCTTCTCGGTGGGGACGAGAATCTGCTCGAACAGATCGCCGAGGCCGCGCTGGTCGGCCTGTTCGCGAATCGCGTCGGCGACCTTCTTCTCGAAGTTCGAATAGGCGTGGACGATGTACCAGCGCTTCGCCATGGCCGTTCTCAATGCCCTATCCGCAGGATCTGGCTCACGCCGAACTGGATGATCTGGTCGGAGACCAGGAAGAACAGCGACGCGATCAGAACCATCACGAACACCATAGCGGTCGTGATCAGGGTCTCGCGCCGGGTGGGCCACGTGACCTTGGCGGTCTCGTTGCGGACCTGCTGGAAGAACTCGACGGGACTGATCTTCGCCATATCGCCTCGGCCCGGTGGGCTTGCGCCGACCTCGCCTCTCCTCGGTTCCGGCCCCCGTCGCCGCAAAGCTTCGATGGTTCGCCGTCGTGAAACGTCTGGCCGCGCGCCTAAGCGCCTGCGGCCTCACTTGCGGGCCTGAACCGCCCGCACCCAACCCCCGATGCGCTGGCAGGAGTGGAGGGACTCGAACCCCCAACCCCCGGTTTTGGAGACCGGTGCTCTAACCAGTTGAGCTACACTCCTACTGCCGGGGCACTCGAGGATATGCGCCCGCGCGCCGGAAATCCGATCCAGCGCAGCGGGCTTGTGTGTCTAGTCAGACGGAACGAAACTGTAAAGAGGCTCCGGCCCGCTTTCCCCGCGTGCGTCGCGCCGCCCCGCTTGCGCATCCGGCGGCGTGCGCCGAGGCGGCCGGGGGCATCGAACGCAAAAGGGCCGGCCGCCGGGGCCGACCCTTTCACACCCGTCCGGCGCCGCGCCGGCCCGACCGATTCGGTCCGCGACCGGCGCGCGATCGCCTCACTCGATGATGGACGCGACGACGCCGGCGCCGACGGTGCGGCCGCCCTCGCGGATGGCGAAGCGCAGCTTCTCCTCCATGGCGATCGGCACGA
>NZ_SMAI01000026.1 GCF_004346185.1 Aquabacter spiritensis
CCAAACGCTCGAAGGCACTGTGCTTATGGACGTCCATACGCGCAGTCTCTTACCGCGCCGGTCAGTTCGAAAGGCGGTTTAGACCGTAGGCGTACCGCATGCTCGACAGGCATGGGCCACACGCATTATTTCGTCTAATGAAATGATTTTTCATTGACAGTGCGCCGCCTTGTGAGCATAAAAATGCCGAAATGCGGATTCCCGTCGGCAGCTTCGGAGGAACATTGGCGCGGAAAGGTGACCTGAGCCGTCGATTGCTCAGGCGCATTGTCGCAGCAGGCCAAGGGTTGCTGCCTTAAGGTCGTAAAGACTTGAGCGGAGCAGGAACGGTAGCATGACGAATATTCAGATGACGGTGGTGGATTGCGGCCCGCTTTCGCCGGAGAAAGCGAAAATCGTGGCGTTTGCCGAGGGCACGGTCAACAACCGGGGCGAGGGAGTTTCGATGCCTTCGGTGCGCATGGCTTCACGCGCGATCACGCGGGCGGAATGAACAGTTTCCCAGATGCCATGCACGTCATGCAGCCCCATCAGGCCGAGGGCACCTGAGCCTGTCCGCAAGGCTGCATAGCCACCTCAACCAGGGACAACCGCCGCGCTCTTTTCAACCCCATCCGGGGACCGACTATTTACCAACCAAGGGAAGGAAATACGATATGCCAAGCAAGGAATCTGCAGAGCTCGCCGATCTCTACCGGTCATGGGTCGCCGCAATGACGGCCAAGCCCGACATGGAGCTTGAAGAAATCCGTCGTCTGTTCAGCCATTGGGGCGACGTGACCGCCGATCCGACGCGCGTCGACTACCAGGAGATCGAGGTCGAAGGGATCCCGGCGATGTGGGCGATTCCCCACGGTGCCGTGCACGATCGCGTTCTGCTTTGCTCGCATGGCGGCGGTTATGTCGTCGGCTCGATGTATTCACACCGCAAGCTCTTTGGTCATATCGCCAAGGCAGTCGGCTGCCGGGCGCTGATCGTCGATTACCGGCGCTCCCCCGAGAATCCGCATCCCGGGCCTGTCAATGACATGGTCACCGCCTATCGCTGGTTGCTGGAGTGCGAGGGGTTAAAGCCGCAACATATCGCGTTGACGGGCGACTCCGCTGGCGGTGCGCTCGCGCTCACGACAATCGCCGCCGCGCGGGAGAAGGGGTTGCCGCTTCCGGTGGCAACAATACCGATGTCCCCTTGGGCCGGAATGGATCTCTCGGGCCAGACCTACGACACGAACAAGGACAGGGATGCGCTGGTTTCGCGCGACACCACCAGGAACCTGGGCAGTCTTTTCATTGGTGAGAAGGGCGATCCAAAGGATCCTTTGGCAAATCCGCTTTACACCGACTATTCGAAATTCCCGCCGATATACCTCACCGTCGGAGACGCCGAGACTCTTCTCGACGACAGCCGGCGCATAGCGGAGCGGGCGAAGGAAGCGGGCGCGGACGTCAGGATCGATGTTTTCCCCGACATGCAGCATGTCTTCCAGTTTCTCGCGGGAACCGCGCCTGAAGCCGACGATGCAATCAAGCGCATGGCCGAGTGGGTTCGTCCGAAGCTTGGTCTGAGCTGAGTCGCACAGGGAGGATTGTGCCAATCGCGCGATCCGGGCGAAGGCGATTCGCCCGGGCGCCACGAAGATCATGGGAGGACGCAAATGAACATTGCCAAAAAAATGCAATCGAACACGAAGCTCGAAATGGGCGAGGGCGAGTTGGACGTTGTCGTGGTAGGCGCCGGCTTCGCTGGTTTGTATCAACTTCACAAGCTTCGCGAGAAGGGCTTCAAGGTGAAGCTCCTCGAGGCTGGTTCGGATATCGGCGGCATCTGGTACTGGAACCGCTATCCCGGCGCGCGCGTGGATAGCCACGGGGCGATTTATCAGTACTCGGATCCCGCGTTGTGGAAAGACTGGGCGTTCAAGGAACTCTATCCGGATTGGCAGGAACTCCGCGAGTATTTCGACCATGTCGATTCAAGGTGGGATCTGCGCAAGGACGTCATGCTCGACACGCGCGTGACCGGCGCCGAGTTCGACGAGACCAGCCGCAAATGGACGATCCACACCGAGGGCGGTCGGGATTTCGTGGCGCGCTTCTTCGTCCTCTGCACCGGATTCGCAGCCAAACCATATATTCCGGATTTCAAGGGACTCGACAGCTTCAGGGGTGAGATCCATCATACCGGACTCTGGCCTCAGGAAGGCCTCGATACGGCAGGCAAGCGCGTCGCCGTGATCGGCATGGGCGCAAGCGGGGTTCAGGTCGTGCAGGAGACGGCCCCGGAAGCCAGCCACCTGACGCATTTCGTCCGCACACCCTGCCTGGCCATTCCGATGTGGCAGCGAACGATGAGCGACGCCGACAACGAGGAGATGTGGCGCGACATGCCTGTCGACATGGCAATGCGATTCAAGACGTTCGGCGGCTTCAACTACGATTTTTCCCCCTGGGGTGTCTTCGAGCTCGCGGACGAGGACCGTGAAGAAGTATTCCAGCGCATCTGGCAGCGCGGTGGCTTCTGGTGGTGGCTGAACAACTTCAAGGACGTTATCTTCGACGAGAAGTCCAATCGCGCTCAGTATGACTTCTGGCGCAAGAAGGTTCTGGCGCGGATCAAGGATCCCAGGCTTGCCGAGATCTACGCACCGAAAGAGCCGCCGCATCCCTACGGCGTCAAGCGTCCGTCGCTGGAGCAGAACTTCTATGAAGTCGTGCAACGGGACAATGTCGATGTGGTCGATCTGAAGCGCGAGACAATCGAGTGCTTCACCGAGAAGGGGATCAAGACCAGCGAGCGTGAGTACGAGTTCGACGTGATCGTCCTGGCGACAGGTTTCGATGGGGTGTCCGGCGGCTTGACCTCGCTGGACATAAAGGGGGTTGACGGCCGCACGATTGGCGAGAAGTGGAGCGATGGCGTGCGCACCCAGCTGGGAATGGCCACGAAGGGGTTCCCGAACCTGTTCTTCCTCTACGGCCCGCAAAGCCCGAGCGGCTTTTGCAATGGTCCCACCTGCGCCGAGGCACAGGGAGGCGTGATGGTCAAGATCCTTGAAAATCTGCGTGCCGAAAACGTGACCCGGATCGAGGCTCAATCCGACGCCGAGGAAGCATGGCGCAAGTTCTGTCTGGAGGTGGCCGACATGACGCTCTTCCCCAAGGCCGACTCCTGGTACATGGGCGCGAACATCCCCGGCAAGCCGCGTGAGCTGCTCATGTATCCGGCAGGGTTGCCCGCGTATCTCGAGGCATGCGAGAAGTCGATCGCAGAGGGGCTCTCGGGTTTCCAGAAAGCTTGATGGACGGGTGTCTGGAAAATGGTCGGTAGCCACCAGCGCCACAAGGGTTCGGACGGCTGAATGGCCGCGCGGCCCTTGGGAAACTGGGCGACCGCCTTGAACTTCGAGAGACGGCATCGGGACCGGTCGGTTCCGATGCCCGAGCACAGTAAAACACAAAAGGGAAGGAGAAGAGATTATGCGTCTCGCAAACAAACTTACGGTCATCACCGCCGCCGCATCCGGCATGGGCAAGGCCGCCGTGGAACTTTTTTCGAAAGAGGGCGCGCGCGTTGCGGCGATCGACCTCAATGAGGAAGGACTGGCTTCGCTCAAGGCGGAGATGAAGGAGAAAGGCTTCGACATCATCACCATCGCCGCCGACCTTTCGACGGAAAGCGGCGCACGCGACAGCCTTAACGCCGCCGTCAAGGCGTTGGGCGGCCTTGATGTTCTCTGGGCTCATGCGGGGATCCCCGGACCGGCTGGCATCGAACAAGTGGACATGGCGGCGTTTCGCAAGTCGCTCGCCGTAAATGTCGAAGCCGCGGTCATTGGGGCCGGCGAGGCGGTGGGCCACATGCGTAAGCGCGGGGGCGGGTCAATCATTTTCACCAGCTCGGTATCCGGACTCGTGGGGTCGATGTGGAGCCCACTCTACTCCGCAGCCAAATTCGCTGTTGTCGGCCTGACCAAATCCCTCTGCCAGACCTACGCCCCCGACAATGTGCGCGTGAACGCGATCTGTCCCGGTCTGACGGAGACGCCGATGGCCTTCGAATTCACCAGCCGGAAGGGTGATCCGGAGGAAGCCGCCAGAAACAAGGAGATGATGGTCAATTCCGTGCCGTTGAAACGGCTCGGGCGTCCCGAAGACATGGCGCAGGCCGCCCTGTGGCTGGCCTCGGACGACTCTGCCTACGTCACAGGCGTCGCTCTTCCCGTGGACGGGGGTTTCACCGCAAAATAACGATCCCGCGCGTGCGTTGCAGCGAAGCGGGGGCAAACGTCGCTCGACACGATTGGCGGCGAGGGAAGCAACAGATGCCGTGGTCGGGTCTGTCGGTTGGAACCGCCGCAAGACAGCCATACTGGTCGCAAGATGTGCTTAGCATCCGCCTTTGCCGTTCGTGCAAGGGGGCAGACACCCGAACCCGCGGAGCTTAAGGAGAAACAGGGCGCAGGGCCGCCGGGAACCTGCGACGACGCCGCGGTTACAGAGTTCGTCTGCCGCAACTTCATGAATAGCCTCATCTGATGATCGTTGACGTGGCGGCCTGACACGCACTGGGCATCCTCTGGTGTTCCAAGATGCCTTTCTCTATCCGGCCGGCCCCGACCATCAGAAACGCCTCCACAAAGGCGCCTCGCCAGCGGCTGTGGCGGCTACGGGCTACGCCCTCCGCCGCCACAGCCGCTGGCAATTCTCATCCTGATTGGATGTAACCGCCGCGAGCTCCCCACCTTTCGAAGCCGGCATTTTCCAGTGAAGGTCCCGTTTTGCACCTCGGATGTGGGATCGCGGGATGGAAGATGTCAGGCTTGATGGCAGGCTCCAGGCCAGGAATGAAGGCGGAGACTATCGTCGGATCGAGGTGATCACCGGTCGACGCCGTCGCCGGGAATGGTCCGACGAGGAGAAGGCGCAGATCCTGGCCGAGAGCGCTGCGCCGGGAGCGAGTGTCTCTGAGATCGCGCGCCGGCATGGCGTGAACCGGGGTCTTCTGACGGTTTGGCGACGGCAGGCTGGGTTGACCAAACGTCGCTGTCGCATCGCGAACGCCGTCCGCGAGATGCCGATGTTTGTCCCGCTCGAGATCGTCGCCGATACCGATGCTCGCACTGTGGCGTGCCAGGATCGCCGAGCGCGGATCGAAGTCGAGCTTCGCGGTGGTCGGATCGTCATCGATGGAGAGATTGATCCCCGGCTTGCCCGCGCGGTGGTGGCAGCGGTGCGCTCGCGGTCATGATCCCGCTTCACGGTTCCCGGAAGATCCTGATCGCCACGCAGCCGGTCGACTTCCGGCGCGGGATCAACGGGCTGACGGCGCTGGTGGCGGATGCCTTGAAGGAACAGCCATACCGTGGCGACGTCTTCCTGTTCCGGGCGAAACGGTCGGACAGATTGAAGATTTTGGTCTGGGACGGAAGCGGCATGGTGCTGGCGACGAAATGGCTGGAGGAAGGGCGGTTCACCTGGCCGCCCATCCGCGACGGCGCGATGCGTCTGACGGCGGAGCAGTTCTGGATTCTTGTTGCCGGCCTCGACTGGACACGGGTGCCGGAAAGGCCGGTCCGGCAGCCTCTGAGAATTGCCTGAAAGCGCTGATTTGCATGGCCTTTGTCGGCCTGCCGCAGTACTCTCGGCCATGCCGATTCGTCCCGATCAACTGCCGCAAGACCCTGCCGAACTGGCAGAGATGGTGGTCGCCATGGCCGCGGAAATCGACAAGCTCACCGCGATGGTCGCCGGCTTCAAGACGATGATCTTCGGCGCCCGGTCGGAGCGGATGTCGGCCGTTATCACCGACCAGATGACGCTCGATCTCGGCAATCTACCGCTGGTCGCGGAGCCGTCCCGCGAGGCGAACGACAACACGCCGGCAGGCGAGCGCAAGACCCAGCGGCGCGGCCGCGATGCCAATCGGAACATCGGCGCCCTGCCAGCGCACCTTCCTCGCGTCGAGGAAGTGATCGAGCCGACGGTGAAGACCTGCTCGTGCTGCGGAGGCGGCCTTCACCGGATCGGCGAGGATGTCCGCGAAGGGCTCTGCGTCGTGCCGGTGTCCTTCTACGTGAAGCGCCGGATCTTCCCCAAATACGCCTGCCGGTCCTGCGAGGAGGGCGTCGTCCAGGCCGGCGCGCCGGAGCGCCTCGTTGAAGGCGGCATGGCCGAGAACGAACTCGTCGTTCACATCGCGGTCTCGAAGTTTGCCTGGCATCTTCCGCTTTACCGGCAGGTGCAGATGATGGCCTCGCAGGGCATCCATCTCGACCGCACGACGCTCGGTCTGTGGCTGAAGCGGTTGGCCTGGTGGCTTTCCCCGCTTTACGAGCGCCAGCTCCAGTTCACCCATCGTCAGGCGCGGATCTTCTGCGACGAAACGCCGTTGCCGGTGCTCGATCCGGGCCGCGGTCGAACGAAGCGATGCCAGCTCTGGGCCCATGCGATGGACGACCGGCCCTGGAACGGTCCGGCGCCGCCGGCGGTGACCTACGTCTTTGCCGCAAGCCGCTCCGCCGCGGAGATCGCCCGCCAGCTCGCCGGCTATGACGGCATTCTGCAGGTCGACGGATATGCCGCTTACAAGGCGCATGCTCGCAGGGCGCGGCGCGAGGTGCCGCTCGCCTTCTGCTTCGCCCATGCGCGACGCAAGTTCGTGGAGGTTCACAAGAAGACCGGCTCGCGCTTCGCGACCGGCGTGATCGAGACGCTGGCCGAGGTCTATGCCATCGAGGCCCGTATCCGCGGCAGGAGCGCGGAGGAACGCCGCGCCGTCCGCCAGGCCGAGACGCGGGCGATCCTCGAGCGGCTCGAAGCGGACATGAAGGGCGTCCTTGGCGAGGTGTCGCGGCAATCGAGCCTGGCGGAGGCCTGCCGCTACACGCTCGAGCATTGGACCGGGCTGACCCGCTTCCTAGCCGACGGCCGCCTCGAGATCGACTCCAACACGGTCGAGCGGACGATGCGGCCGATTGGACTCGGACGAAAGAACCATCTCTTCGCCGGCAGCCAGGGCGGCGCGCAGACCTGGGCGATCCTCGCCTCGCTGGTCAACACCGCCAAGCTGAACGAAATCGATCCTCATCTCTGGCTTGTCGATGTCGTCGAGCGGATCGTCTCCGGGCGCACCCCGATCAACCGGATCGACGAGCTCCTCGCCTGGAACTGGAAGGCGGCAGCGACCAGCCGCTGCCAGGCGGCCGCCTGATCGTCAGCGGGTGCCGATCGGCGTCGGCAACGTCTCGGCGTCCCGCGTGTCCGAATGCACCGATCCGCGGATCAGCCGATCCGTCGTCTCTTCGAAATGGGCCCACAGATCCGAATGCATCTCGGCGAACTGCCGCCAGACCACTGCATCGAAGAACCCCCGCGACGCCCGCACCATGATCGTCGTCCGGCGCTGACGCGGATAGCGGTAGGGCCGGATTCCATAGCGCCGGCACAAGGCGACGAACAACCGGACCGCCCACGGGTCCGGCATCGAGAATTGCATCTCGACAGGCGGGTCCTGCCGGCTGATCTCTGCCAGCTTCGCCTTCAGGCGTGCGCTCGCCGCCTCGGCAGCGTCCCGCTCACCCGCGGTCCCGGCGCCGAAATACAGCGCCTCGACCTTCTCAATCTTCTCGCGAAGCTGCTCTTGGATGCCCATGGTCCTGCCGCTCCCGTCGAGCACGGTCGATAGATACATCCAGCCCCAGCCGATGAGCTTGAAGTAGGTGAAATCGGTCTGCCACATCTCGTTCGGCCGGGTGGTCTTGGTGTGGAACTGATCGGCAGCCTTGATCACGACATAGGCCGGGCTGGTGATCAGGTCATGGGCCTTGAGCAGGCGGTAAACCGTGGCTTCCGACACGAAGTAGCGCTTCTCGTCGGTGAAGCGCACCGCCAGTTCGCGCGGTGACAGCTCGCTGTAATCCAGCGCCATCTCGACGATCTGGTCCTGGATATCGTCGCCGATGCGGTTCCACACCCGGCTCGGCGCCGATGGCCGATCTTCCAGCGCTTCCGGCCCGCCTTCGAGGAAGCGATCATACCAGCGGTAGAACGTCCGGCGGGGGATGCCGAGCTGGTCCAGCGTGTGCTTGGCGGGCAGGTGCGACTGCTCGACGATCCGGATGACCTCGAGCTTTTCGGATGCAGGATACCTCATTCGTCTTCGCCCCCATCCGCAATCATGCTTTTTTTAAGCAGGCGGTTCTCGAGGGTCAGGTCGGCAACGCATTCCTTCAGGGCGCGGGCTTCGCGGCGCAGGTCCTGTACCGCCCGATTGGCGGTGCTGCTGCAGCATTTCGCTGCGATCGACGACGACCGCGAGAGCTGGCGGGTCGCCTATCCGCTGAAGGAAGTGCTGCTGCTGGTCACCTGCGCCATGATCGCCAATTGCGACGACTTCGAGGCGATCGTCGCCTGGGGCAGGCACCATCTGGAATTCCTCAGGCGGTTCAGTGACTTCCATCATGGCGTGCCGTGCGCCCGCTGGCTGCGCGACCTGCTCAACCGGATCGACCCGGCCCTGTTCGCCCGCTGCTTCGAGGCCTTCGTCGCTTCGATGTGGCCCGACAGGCACGATTTCATCGCCATCGACGGCAAGACCGCCCGGCGCACCCATGACAAGCGCAAGGGTCTGAAGGCCCTGCATACCCTCAGCGCCTACGCCAGCAGCGCCCGCCTCACCCTGGCCCAGCTCTCCGTTCCTAAAGAAGACCAACGAGATCACCGCCATCCCCGACCTGCTCGACACCATGGCCGACGCCGGCCAGCTCGACGGCGCTGTCGTCACCATCGACGCCATGGGCTGCCAGGTGGCGATCGCTCAGAAGATCATCGATCATGGCGCCGACTATGTGCTCAGCCTCAAAGGAAATCAGCCCAACCTCGAAGCCGACGTGCTCGATTACTTCCGCGCCGCCCCGGCCGCCGAGATTGTCTCCACCACCACCTTGGAAAAGGGCCATGGTCGCATAGAGACCCGCCACTACAGGGCCTCAGCAAACGTCGACTGGATCGCCTCCGACCGCAGATACCCGGGCGAGCCCTCAGCGTTCCCCTCATTTTACACGAGCCCGTAAGCATCTGGAAACACGCGATTTTCGCGTAAGAGCTCCTGATATCGCTGGATGAGGGGCTGGAGTCTATCGTCCGGCATGTTGGGGATGAGGTCGTAGAGAAGGCATCCTTGGCGAAACAGGGAATGGACGCGGCGTTTGGTTGTGCTGGTTCTCAGCTGCCGGTCCATTCCGAGGCTTTCGCCAGCGGCGCCCAACAGCGTCAGCAACATGATTGCGAAGGCATTGAGCATCAGGAGGCGGTCTCGGCGCTGCGGGTCATCAATCCTCAGCGTGCTCATGCCCATTCCAAAGCGAAGGTCCTTGCTGTCCCGGAAGCTGGGCTCAATTGTCCACCTTTTGGAGTACAGCTTGACGATCTGCGCAGCAGAGAGAGCGCCGCCGCTGGCGGCCAGATGCCAGGCTTCCTTCATGCCCGAGGCCTTCACGCATACGACCGCCCCGACCTTCTGGCGGGTGGCGGAGATCTCGGCGTCGCGCAGTTTCCGAGCGCGTCCGCCCTTGCCGACCCAATCGCCGGCCTCCCGCGTTTCGCCGTCGGCGGCCCTGACATGGGTTTTTGAGCGAAAGCGGATGACATATTGAAAGCCAAGGGTGTCGAGGAATTCAAACAGTTTGACGTCGCCAAAGCCGCGGTCGGCCAGAATGGTCGCGGTCACCCCTGCAGGCAGTAGCGCCTTCAATCGGGCCAGGCACAGATCCTCGAAATCGTTGCGCTGGTCCTTCAATTCGTCCTTGTCGACGGTCAGCCAAAGCAGCGGCGTCGCTCGCCCGTGGCTCGTGACGAGATGCAGCGCGAGCGTGCACTGGTTGTCACGATCGAAATCCGTCCAATCCATCGCCACGACGATCTCGCGCCGCTCTCCGACGACCTCGGCAATCCATGAGCCGAACAAGTCCCAGGGAGCCACGCCTGCGTTGCTGAGCAGCCGATCGACCTGTTTGATCGCCGACTTGGCGATCAAACCACGCGCCGTGGCCAGAGCCTGTCCGATCAGGGAAACAGCAAGTGCCGCTCCGGACATCACGCCGAGCGTGCCGTTGGCCAGCGACAGGATGCGCTTGGCATGCAAATCTTCGCCGAACACTCGTGTCAAGAATTCCTGAATGAAATCAAATCGCTCCTTCGGCGCGCTGTTGATTTCCGGCGAGAAGTGACCCTGGATTTCCACTGAGAAGTGACCCGGGGTGATGGTGGTCTTGGGTCAGGTTGCGGTCAAGTTTCGGGGCTTCTCCTTTGAGGGTTTAGGTGGTTTGGCCGAGCTGGCTCTGAAGCGGAAGCTGTCGTTTCCGGTCTCCAGGATATGGCAGTGGTGCGTGAGCCGGTCGAGCAAGGCCGTGGTCATCTTGGCATCGCCGAAGACCGTGGCCCATTCGGAGAAGCTGAGATTGGTGGTGATAACTACGCTGGTACGCTCGTAGAGCTTACTCAGCAGGTGGAACAGCAAGGCGCCGCCTGAGGCGCTGAACGGCAGGTAGCCGAGTTCATCGAGGATGACGAGATCGGTGTGGACGAGGCGGCCGGCGATCTGTCCAGCTTTGCCCTGGGCCTTTTCCTGTTCGAGGGCGTTGACGAGCTCGACGGTGGAGAAGAAGCGGACCCGCTTGTGATGATGCTCGATGGCGTGGACTCCGAGAGCCGTGGCGATGTGGGTTTTGCCGGTACCCGGACCGCCGATCAGGACGACGTTGTGTGCGTCGTCGAGGAACTCGCAGCGATGGAGCTGGCGGGCGAGCGCCTCGTTGACCTCGCTACTGGCGAAGTCGAAGCCGGGGAGGTCGCGATAGGCCGGGAAGCGCGCGGTCTTGAGCTGGTAGGTGGTCGATCGCACCTCCCGTTCGGCGGTCTCGGCCTTCAAGAGTTGTGCGAGGATCGGCATGGCGGTCTCGAAGGCCGGTGATCCCTGTTCCGTTAGCTCCGTGATGGCCTGGGCCATGCCATGCATCTTGAGGCTGCGCAGCATGATGACGATGGCTCCACTGGCTGGATTATGACGCATGGCGCGCCTCCCTGGCTCGGCGCAGGGCGTCATAGCGCTCGACGTTGGCCTGAGGCTCAGTAGTCAGCGTGAGGGCGGGGGGAGCCGGGATCGTTGGCGTGCTCAGCGGCGTACCGTCGATCAGCCGGTGCAGCAGGTTGATGATGTGGGTCTTGGTCGGCACGCCGGCCTGAAGGGCGAGCTCTACGGCCGTGAGCACGACCTGCTCATCGTGCTGGAGGACCAAGGACAGAATCTCGACCATCTCGCGGTCACCGCCTGGCCGCTTGAGCAAGTGCTGCTGCAGGGATCGAAACGCGGGCGGCATCTCAGCGAACGGCGCGCCGTTGCGCAGGGCACCGGGCTTGCGCTGGACTACGGCCAGATAATGCCAGCCAGTCATAGACGGTCCGGCTCAGACGATCATGAGAGCGAGCGAACACTCGGCGATGCTCGCAGATTGCTTGCCCTTCAGCGACGAGGACGATCCGGTCGGGATAGACCCGCAGGCTCACCGGACGGTTGGCGAAGGAGGCCGGCACGCTGTAGCGATTGCGCTCCAGATGAACGAGGCAGGTCGGGGAAACGCGTTTGGGTGCCCGCGGCCGCTTCTTCAACGTGGTCGACCTCGTCAACAAGCTGGAGGCCGAGGCTCGATCCGGCCGCCAGGGCCGCATGGCCGATTATCTCTCCCGCAAGGACTTCATCGTCCTCGACGAGCTCGGCTACCTGCCCTTCGCCCAGTCCGGCGGCCAGCTCCTGTTCCACCTCGTCAGCCGGCTCTACGAGCAGACCTCGGTCATCGTCACCACGAACCTCGCCTTCGGCGAGTGGCCGAGCGTCTTCAACGACCCCAAGATGACCACGGCGCTCCTCGACCGGCTCACCCACCACTGCGACATCGTCGAGACCGGAAACGAGAGCTGGCGCTTCAAGAACCGCGCCTGACCTCCGCCACCATTGACCCCACTGCCGCTGCGCCACACCAACGCTCCGCGGCAGTGGGGTCAATACCCCAGGCCGGGGTCAATATTCGGCGCCGATAGGGGGTCAGGTTTCCGTGCCGATTGACACGTCTTTGGCGCTCGCAACCTCTCTTGGCGTCCCGTACCCCAACAGCGCGCGCATCAGAATGCCGAGATTGAACCCCGCGACATGGATCAGGTAGCGCTTATGAACGTTCTCGCGCCCGCGCAACCACGCGCGGCGCATGCCGCCGCGATCGAGCACATGGGCGAAGCTGCGCTCGACCATTTCTCCGCGTCGGCGCATCGCGTCCCGCCCGATACCGGATTTCAACCTCGCGCGGTTGGCGTAAACGGCCTCCCGCGCCGCTTCATCGCCATGCCACCGCAAATACCCCTTCGAGGGTTTCGGCTCGGCGATCCGCGTCTTCCGGACGCCGCCGTCGAGGTCCTTCAGCCCCTCGCGTGAATGATAACCTTTGTCAGCCACCAATTCGCAGGGGGCCTCGGGCGTCGGCGCAAGGCCGATATCGGCGAGATTGCGCGCCGCCGCCTCCAGCGTGGGATCGAGCGTCGTCGTATCGCCCTCGTCGGCCGGATGAATCGGGGCCGCCACGATGATGCCGGTGTCGAGATCGACGGCGTGCTCGGGCTTGTAAGCCAGATGCGTCGTCCCGTCCTTCATCCGCGCGATCCTGGCGTCCGGATCGGTCGGGCTCGTCCAGTCTTCGTTCGAGAGCTTCTTGCCCTTCCGCTTGCGGTCGAGCCGGATGAGATCGTCGATCGTCGGCGTTTCGATGCCGCTCTCCTGCGCCATGCGCGTCAGCATCGCGCGATAGGTCTCGCCGCTGTCGCGGCGCACGATCGTTCGCAGCGCGGCGTTGGCTTCCATGGTCGAACCGTCGACGCCGATACGCTCGCCCTTCACCAGACCGCGCCCGGCGACGAGATTCAACACCCAGCCGAACACTTTCTCATGCGCCTCATGCGGCAGGCGCGATGCTCATGAATCCCCTCATTTTCCCGGACTCGAAAACGCCTGATTTTGAGGTTCCGAGGTCGTGCTGAAGGACATCAGCCGGCTTGAGGGGAACGATGCGCGGGGCGAAGAGACGATTTGATTTTGTTCATGAATTCGTTATCCGGGTGTTTGCCGACGACTTGCACG
>NZ_SMAI01000027.1 GCF_004346185.1 Aquabacter spiritensis
TCGCACCAATGAAGACGCGGCGACGACGATGGAGTGGTATAGCCAGCGCGGCGACGCCAGCGAGAACCGCATCAAGGATCTGAAGATCGGCTTCGTGCGACGCGGCAATCAGCATGAGAACGCGCGACAATCAAGGTGAGAAAGTCTTCTGACGCTTGCGGCGCAGGGAGGGCGTAGCCCGACCGGAGGCGCAAGCGTCAGAAGACTTGGCCTGAGCTCCCGCCGGGAGCGCGGGCCGACTGTTGATCGTGACCGGCTGGAGGATTGGATGGATCTCTTCGTGAAGGGATCCGCCATTGCCCGGCCGCCATGTCACCGATCACCAGATGAGGCTCTACATGACATTCCGACAGACAGACGGCCCCGCGGTCTCGGCCGCGAAGGCGTCGATCAGCACAGCCACCGCCTATCGCTTCGAGCAGGATCACCGACCGCCCTCGGCCAAGGCGGAGCCACGCGGGCGTCGGCGCCCTGATCCTCTCGTCTCGTTCTTCGACGCCGAGGTGGTGCCGATGCTGTCCGCGGCGCCGGAGTTGCGCGCGGTGGCCATCTTTGAAGAGATGCAAAGGCGCCATCCCGACCTGCCCGACGGCACGCGGCGCACGCTGGAGCGCCGGATCCGCTCGTGGCGGGCCCTGCATGGTGCGAACCAGGAGGTGATTTTCCGCCAAATCCATGAGCCCGGCCGGATGGGACTGTCGGATTTCACCGACATGGCCGATCTGGCCGTGACCATCGCAGGCGTTCGGCTTGACCATCGGCTCTATCATTTCCGCCTCGCCTACTCCGGTTTCGCGCATGCCCATGTCATTCTCGGCGGCGAAAGCTATGTGGCGCTGGCGGAAGGATTGCAGAATGCGCTGTGGGCCCTGGGTGGTGCGCCGCACGAGCATCGCTCCGACAGCCTCTCGGCGGCGTTTCGCAACCTCGACAGCGACGCGCGCGAGGACCTGACCCGGCGCTATGACGCGCTGTGCCTGCATTACGGGATGGAACCGACCCGCAACAACCGCGGTGTCGCGCATGAGAACGGGTCGATCGAAGGTCCGCACGGCCATCTCAAGAAGGCGGTGGAGGATGCGCTGCTGATGCGCGGCACCCGCGACTTCGTCGATCTCGCTGGCTATCGCCTCTTCATCGACGAGATCGTCAGCCGCAAGAACGCCCATCACGCCAAGCGTATCGCCGCCGAGCGAATTGTTCTGCAACAGCTGCCCGGCCAGCGGACCTGCGCCCATGAGGAGACGATCGTCACCGTCACCTCCTCGGGCGGATTCACGCTCAAGAAGGTTTTCTACACGGTGCCGTCACGGTTGATCGGCCATCGCCTGCGGGTCCGGCTGTATGATGATCGCCTCGAATTGTTCATCGGCGCCACCTTGCTGATGACGCTGGCGCGCGGTCGCGCCGCCACCACCGGCAAGCACGCCCATGTCGTCGACTATCGCCATGTGATCCATGCCCTGCGGCGCAAGCCGATGGCGCTGCTCAATCTCGTCTACCGTGACCAGTTGTTCCCCCGCGACGCCTATCGCCTGACCTTCGACCGGCTGCTCGAACAACTCTCGGACAGAGCGGCGTGCCGCCTGATGGTGGATCTTCTGGCACTCGCCCATGACCGCGGCTGCGAGGCGGATCTCGCAGCGCAGCTTACCGACGATCTCGCGGCGGTTCGACTGCCCGACATCGCCGCCCTGCGCACCCGCTTCGCGCCAGATCCCGCCTCGCTGCCCGAGGTCGTTGTCCATCTCATGCCGCTGATCGCCTATGAGGCCCTGCTTGGCACCGACATCGGAGAAGCAGCATGACCCACAACATCGACCGGGCCCGACTCATGCTGATGCTCAACGATCTCCGCCTGCCCGCAATCAAGCAGAATTGGCCGGATTTTGCCGAACGGGCGGACAAGGAGGGCTGGCCTGCCGCACGCTTCCTCGCGGCCCTCGCCGAACACGAGATCGCCGAACGCGACCGCCGCCGCTTGGCACGCCATCTTGCCGAGGCCCAGTTGCTGCCGGGAAAGACCCTCGACAGCTTCGACTTCGACGTGGTGCCGATGATCTCCAAGGCGCACGTGATGGCGATCTGTGCCGGTGACAGCTGGATCGACAAAGGCGCCAATCTGATTCTTATCGGCGGACCTGGCGGCGGCAAGACGCATCTGGCCTCCGCCGTCGGTCTGGCGCTGGTGGAAAACGGCTGGCGCGTGCTGTTCACCCGCACGTCCGACCTGGTGCAGAGACTTCAGGTGGCGCGGCGCGAACTGGCATTGGAGGCGGCCATCGCCAGACTGGATCGATTCGATCTGCTGATCCTCGATGACCTCGCCTATGTCAGCAAGGATCAGGCGGAGACCTCCGTCCTGTTCGAGTTGATCAGCGCCCGATACGAACGCCGCTCCACCCTGATCACCGCCAATCAGCCATTCGGGGCCTGGGGCAAGGTCTTCCCGGATCCCGCCATGACGCTGGCCGCAGTTGATCGCCTCGTCCATCACGCCACGATCTTCGAAATCAACGTCGACAGCTACCGCCGTCGTGCCGCACTCGAACGCAAGAAAAAAGGCGCCGGACGGCCGCAGAGCTACGCGACAATCAACGATCTCGAAGCCGTGTCGCTGCCCGACAATCAAAACGAAACTTAGCGCTTGTCAGCGACAATCAGACCGAACAACATCGTTCCCGTTGCGGTCACAGTTTCTCATCCTGATTGACGCATTTTCTCACGCAGATTGTCGCGCCATAGCTTCGGCATGGACTACATGCCGTGTGGGACCTTCGAGGCCAACGCCGTATTCTTCGCCATCGGCGCGCTGACCTATAATCTTTATCTCGGCTTCCGCTCAGATACGCTTGACGGCGGATGGGAGCGCGCGCAGGTGCAGACCGTGCGGTGGCGCCTGTTTCAGACGGCGGGCAAGGTCGTCCGCCATGGCCGGCAGCTGTTCCTGAAGATCAGCGCCGAGGCGTTGGAAATCTTTGCGAGGATCCGCGAGCGTTGCGCGCGGATCATGAAAGAAGGAGGCGCCGTCCCAGAAACTTCATGACGTCGGCGCGTTCGCTGTGGGCGCGTTTGCTGGAGTCGATATCGGCCGCATCGACGGCGGAGCCGCGCCCGAAATCCGTGAAAAATGCGCGGCGCCGGCGGCCGGAGCCGATCGCAGCGCCACCGGCGGAACCGCCCGCGGCGGCGCTTGCCAAAATGGGCCGAAAACGCCTTTCAGCCCAAAGCGCCAGCCCTATCCAAAATCCGATCGCGGATCTTGGGCGAGTGGAGTTTCTTGATGTTGTGGGCGGAGCAGTGCAGGCTCCATTCGCCCTTGGTCTCCTGCTCGCCGCGCATCATGAAGCGGTCCGCGCCCTGGGTCTCCTTCATCTGACCGAACACCGGTTCCACGGTCTGGCCGCGCAGGCGGTAAAGTGCCCGGCCCCGTTTGGTCAACAGCTTGCGCTCCATCCGGTCACGGGCGCTCATGTCCGCAGGACACCGCCCCCGTGGAGGCGGAGCATCACGCATCGCCTTGCGCCGCTTCCAGTCTTTGGTGGTGGCGATCAGGTATTCGCACTCCGCTGTCTGCGCGGCCGCGTTCTCGTCGGACCAGTAGCCCGCGTCGAACAGGCCCACTCCCAGCGCCACCTCGTCGCCGGTCACCGCTTCCATCATGGCCAGGGTCCTGGCGATCATCGGCGCCAGTTGGCGAACGTCGTTGGCCTGGTTCGTCACATCGGGGGCGAGGATGATCTGGTCGGCCGTCACCATGGCCTGGGCATTGTAGCCCTGAAGGTAGCCCTTGCGGCTCTTCATGATCCGGCTGTCCGGATCGGTCACGTTGGCCTTGGCCTCCTCGTTCACGACACCTTCGGCCGCTTTCGGCTTGCGACCCCGCTTGCGCCGGCCGCTCGCCTTCTCCCCGGCCGCGCGGGCGTCGATCTTCTCCTGCTGCTCGGCCCGTTGCCCGTCGGCCGCGCGCAAGAGCCGCTCATGGCAGGAGCGAAGCCGGGACAGCCGACCCGACGGCTCCCTCAGGTCGGCGGGGAGCTCGTCACCCCGTGCCTCCCCGAACATCTCGTCCTCGGCGGCGTCGATCGCCTCGGCCGCCGCCAGCATGGCGGCAACCTCCGCCTCCAGCGACTTCGAGGTCCGGTTTGCCACCAGCGACGCATTCGCCTTCACCTTGGTCCCGTCCAGCGCCACCACCCCGAGCCGCACCAGACCCGCCGCATGGCACAGCTTCAGGATCTCCACGAACAGCACCTCCAGGTCGCCCCGGTGGCGCTTGCGGAACCGCGCGATCACGCTGTGGTCGGGGACCTCGGCGCCCACGATCATCCGGAACCCCGCGTCCCGCTCGCACAGGCGCTCGATCTTGCGGCTCGAGCGCTGCCCGTTCGCGTAGGCATAGACAAGGAGGCCGACCATCATCCTCGGCGCGAACGGCGGCGCCCCGCAACCCCGCTTACGGTAGTGCGCCTCAAATGCCGACAGATCCATCAAGCCGACGGCATCGAGGAGAAGATGGACAAGGTCCGTGTCCGGGACCCAGTCCGCCATGTCCACCGGCAGAAGAAACCGCTGCCTGCGATCCGGCTCGCGGTAGAAATTCGCCATATCCGACCCCGCCAAGTGTTGCCTCAGCCGAGGGAATCAGCCCGGTCTCGCCCGGTCAAGCGGGGATCGGAAGGGAGGGAGCGCATTCTGCAACAGGCTCCATCCACGACGCAAATGCTCGATGCTTCCAAAGACACGTCAATCCCGGCATAATGGTCCATGGTCATCCTCCGATGATGCTTGGAGCCGACGAAAGTCAGACTCCGTTTCACACCACCATTCTGGGGGATGACCACCTCACCGCAAAGCCCGAGCCTCGCGGCGGCCCGTTACACCATCTAGCTTCTTTGTTTCATTCCATGAACCATAATTTCAATAAACTACGGTTGCGGGCGTTCCGGCGTCAGACGACGCCGTCCTGCCGCAGCCGGGCGACCGCTTCCTCATCGAGGCCCAGCCAGGTGCGTAGGGTTTCCTGCGTATCCTGGCCCAGCACGGGGGGCGCCCGGCGGTAGGAGGCCGGGGTCGCGCTGAGGCGGGCGGGAAAGGCGACGCCCGACAGCTTCGTGCCGTCCTCCCGCGCCAACTCGATCTCAAGCCCGCGGGCGCGCGCATGGCGATCGGCGAACACGTCGGGCACAGTGTTGATGGGCCCGCACGGAACGTGGACGGTCTCCAGCAGCGTCACCACCGCGTCGCGACAGTGCTCCGAAAGCAGCTCGGTCAGGAGGTCGTCGAGGACCTGGCGGTTGACGATGCGCCCCGCGTTGGTGAGGAACCGTTCGTCGTACGCCAGTTCGGGGCGGCCGAGCGCGGCGCACAGGCGCTGGAACTGGCCGTCGTTGCCGCAGGCCACGATCACGTGGCCGTCCGCCGTGGGATAGACGCGGTAGGGCACCACATTGGGGTGGTTGTTGCCGAGCCGCTCCGGCACCACGCCGCCCACGAGCCAGTTGGCGGACTGGTTGGCGAGCATGGCCACCTGACTGTCGAACAGCGCGCAGTCGATGTGCTGCCCCTCGCCCGTCCGCTCGCGATGGGTGACCGCCGCGAGGATGGCGACGGCGGCATACATGCCGGTGAACAGGTCGCAGACCGCCACGCCCACCTTCATGGGGCCGCCGCCAGGCATGTGCTCGGGATGGCCGGTGACGCTCATCAGCCCGCCCATGCCCTGGATGAGGAAGTCGTAGCCGGCCCGGTGCGCGTAAGGGCCGGTCTGCCCGAAGCCGGTGACGGAGCAATAGATGAGCTTCGGATTGACGGCCTTGAGGTTTTCATAGTCCAGGCCGTACTTGGCAAGGCCGCCGGTCTTGAAATTCTCGAGGACGATGTCCGCTCCCGCCGCCATCCGACGCACCAGCTCCGCCCCCTCAGGCTTGGCAAAGTCGATGGTGACCGAACGCTTGTTGCGGTTGCAGGCGGAAAAATAGGCGGCGTCGCCGGTGTTGCCTTCGGAGTCCGTCAGGAAGGGGGGACCCCAGGTGCGGGTGTCGTCGCCCTGGCCGGGCGCTTCGACCTTCACTACCTCGGCGCCGAGGTCGCCGAGAATCTGGGATGCCCACGGCCCGGCAAGAACACGGCTGAGGTCGAGCACGCGAAGGTGGCCGAGGGCGCCGGGGCCAGGGATCAAGGATGGGCTCATGCGTGCGGTTGCCGTCGTGGTTGATCGGGAAAACGAACTGGGATCGCAAGGGCCACCGTGGGGTCGGCTCTCACGATCCCCTCTTGTGCTTGCGCCAGTATTCCATGGCCGTTCCGACGATGCCCCTCGGCATGTGAATGATGAACAGCACGAGCAGGACGCCGTAGATCAGCGTGTCGAGTGAGAGCACGCGGCTGCCGAACATGGCATTCAGCGTGACCGAGCCCTGGAAGAACATGCGCAGGCCCTCGCTGAGCAACTGGGTGAACAGCGCGCCGATGGTCGGGCCAAGCATGACACCGATGCCGCCGGCCACCGCCCCAAACACGATGTTGAGGGACACGCCGAAGCCGGCGATGGTGTCGGGGCCGATATACATCTGGTACTGGGCGAAGATGGCGCCGCCGAAGGCGCACATGGCGGCCGACAGGGCCGTTATCTTCAGCTTCTCGCGCGTCACATTGATGCCCACCGCCGCCGCCGCCTCCTCATCCTGGCCGAGGGCCTCCAAGGCGAAGCGGTCCATGCTGCGGTCCACCCGCACCCAGACGAGGATGCCCGCCAGCCACACCGCCAGCGCGACGAAATAGGCGATCATCCGGTCCGCCTCGAACTGCACCGCATAAAAGGAGATGCCGTCCCCGTAGCGCGCCGGCTGGGTGCCGAGCGAGCCGCCGGTGAAGTCGCGCAACCCGACGATGCAGAGGCGGACGAATTCCACCATGGCCAGGGTGAGCAGCGCGAAATAATGCCCGCGGATACGCTGGAGGAAGCTCGGGTAGCCGATGAGGAGCGCCAGGGCCACCGCCACCACGATCGCCACCGGAATGCCGATGAGCGGCGTGAGGCCGGCGAAGTTCCACAGCATCACCGTCACATAGGCGCCGATGCCGGTGAAGGCGCCGTGGCCGAGGGAGGTGAGGCCGAACCGCCCCATCAGTGCCCAGCCGGTGTAGATCTGCGCCCACAGCAGCATCTGGATGACGATGTGCAGGTAGTATTTCTCGCTGCCCGGAAACACGGCGCGGATGGCGAACGGCAGCGCCACGAGCGCGGCGAGGCCGACTGCATAGGCTGGATTGAGCTTCATCACGAGCGCGCTCCCAGCAGCCCCTGGGGCCGGATGAACATCATGAGGATGAAGAAGAGGAAGGCGATGGCGTAGCCCCACTCGGTGGCGAAGCAGGAGCTGCCGATGGTGATGAACTGCGCGATCACCAGCGCCGCCACGAACCCACCCAGCATGTTGCCGAGACCGCCCAGCACGCAGACCATGAAGATGAGCGGGCCGAACTGCAGCCCGATCTGCGGATAGATGTCGAACTGCAGCACCATCAGCGCCGCGCCGAGGCCGGCGAGGCCCCCGCCCAGCGCCGATGTCGCGGCATAGAGCCGGCGGCTGTCCGCGCCCATAAGCGGCATGACGTGTCGGTCCTGGCTGAGGGCGAGGATGGCAAGGCCGAGGTAGCTGTGGCGCAGGAAGTAGCGCAGCCCGAGCATGGTGGCGAGCGCCACCGAGAAGGTGATGATGCGGCCCCAGGAGAAGAACATGTCTCCCAGCGAGGCCGAGCCCAGGTGCACGCCGATGTTGCGGAACTCGATGCCAAACGCCAGCGTTGCGGCGGCCTGAAGCAGGAACAGCACACCGCCGGTGGCGAGCAACTGGTTGATCGGCGCGGCATCTAGCAGCGGCCGGATGACGATCATGTGCAGCGCGACGCCCAAGAGGGCCGTGAACGTGATGCCGATCAGCATGGCCAGCGGCAGGGGCAGATCGAGCGTGGAATAGGCGAAGAAGATGGCATACATGCCGATCATGACCAGCTCGGCGTAGCAGATCCACACCACGTCCACGACGCCGAAGACGAGGTTGAGGCCGAGCGACAGGAGCGCAAGCAGACCGGCCAGGAGAATGCCGTTGAGGACAGCCTCCAGAAAGAAGATGTCGAGGGAGCAGGTCATGGATCAAAGCCCCAAATAGGTCTTCTGCACCGCCTCGGAGGCGAGCAGATCTGCGGAGCGGCCACTCATTTCGACCCGCCCGACCGAGAGCAGGTAGGCGCGGTCCACCACGGCGAGCACCTGGGTGACGTTCTGCTCGACGATGAGCACGGTGTAGCCGTCGTCGCGGATCTTGCGGACCAGCTCGAACACTTGCTGGACCACCACCGGGGCAAGGCCGGTGGAGGGCTCGTCGAGGAGAATGAGCTTCGGGCCGCTCATCAGCGCGCGGCCAATGGCGCACATCTGCTGCTCGCCGCCCGACATGGTGCCGGCGAACTGCAGGCGCCGCTCCTTGAGGCGTGGAAACA
Organism: Aquabacter spiritensis; assembly: GCF_004346185.1. Lineage (GTDB taxonomy): Bacteria > Pseudomonadota > Alphaproteobacteria > Rhizobiales > Xanthobacteraceae > Aquabacter > Aquabacter spiritensis. The sequence continues at coordinate 8,506 of NZ_SMAI01000027.1, forward strand.
GGCCGTAGACGTAGTCCAGCCGCTCGGGAAAGCGCGCCCGGGCCGAAGGTAGGAAGGCGCCGAGCCGCAGGTTCTGCTCCACCGTCAGGCGCGGGAACAGGTGCCGGTTCTCCGGCACGTGGGCGATGCCGGTGGAGAGCACCTTGTGGGCGGGCAGGGTGCGCAGGTCCTGCCCCTCCATGCTGAGGCGGCCGGCAGCGGCGGGCAGCATTCCGGAGATGACGCGCAGGAGCGTGGTCTTGCCGGCGCCGTTGGCTCCGATCACCGCCACGGATTCCCCGACCTCCACCGCCATGGATATGTCGTTGAGGGCGCGGAAGCCGCCGTATCCGGCGCACACGCCGTGAAGTTCGAGCATGCTCACGGGCGGGCCTCCTCGCGCTTTGCCGCTTCGCGGCCCAGATAGACCTCGATCACCGCGGAGTTGGATTGCGCCCCATGAGGGTCGCCGTCATAGATGACCTCGCCGTGATCGAGCACGACGACGCGGTCCACCACGCGCATCAGTACGCCCATGATGTGCTCGACCCAGACGATGGTGATGCCGCGCTCGCGGCGGATCATTTCGAGCATGTCCGCCGCCTGGTTCATCTCGGAGGGGTCGAGGCCGTTCAGGCTCTCGTCGGCGAGCAGCAGCTTGGGTTGGCTGGCGAGGGCGCGGGCCAGCTCCAGCTTCTTCAGGGCCGCGGCGCCCATGCCCTCGGTGGTGGTCTCGGGGGTGGTCGGAAGCCCCACCAGCTCCAGCGCCTCGGCCGCCTGCCGCCAGCATTGCTCGCGGTTGACCGTGCGGTTCTGGCCGAACCAGGCCGCCAGCGCCACATTCTCCAGCACTGTGAGCTTGTGGAATGGGCGCGGGATCTGGAAGGTGCGGCCGATACCGGCATGGCAGATGGCGTTGGCCGGCTTGCCGGTGATGTCGTGCCCTTCGAACGAGATGCGCCCGCGGGTGGGCACATACAGGCCGGCGATGCAGTTGAACGTCGTGCTCTTGCCGGACCCGTTCGGACCTATGAGGCCGAGGATCTCGCCCTTGCCGACCCTGAAGGAGACGTTGGAGATGGCGGAAAAGCCGCCGAACATTTTGACCAGACCTTCGACTGCAAGCATGACCTTCTCCAGGGCGCGACGCATCGCGCGAGGAACCGCCGGGCGCGGGATACCCGCCGGCGCAGCCTTCTGCAGGCGGCGCCGGCCGAGGTGATCAGGGGGCGAAGGTCTGGCCCTTGGGCAGGGGCATGACCGGGTCGGCGGTCTTCACCTCCGCGGGCCACACCACCTTGGCGCCGCCGGGATTGTGCTGGATCACCACCGGGAAGGAGCGGGCATTCTGGCCCGCCATGGAATCGCCGGGCGGGTTGAACTTCACGCCATAGCCCTGGACCGTGCCGCCCACCGGAATGTCCGCATCTAGTGCCGCCTTGCGCAGGGAGTCCGGATCGATGCCGCCATAGGTCTTGATGGCGCGCGGCAGCACGTCGGTGAACAGGATCCACGACTGGTTGAAGCCCATCCAGACGTTGGTTTCGGCATAGTCCTGCCCGGTTTTCGCCTTGAAGCGTTTCTGCACTTCCGTGATCACGTCGCCAAGGCCCGGGGCGAGCGTCTTGGGGTCGAGCAACTGGGCAGCCACCGGGTCCACGTCCATCACATAGTCCACGTCCTTGCCGGCGGTTTCGCGGATGCGGTCGATGTTGGCGTAGCCGGCACCGTGGCCGATGAGTGCCTTCCACTTCAGGCCCTGTTCCTTGGCCTGGCGCAGGAATAGCGCGATATCGGGATTGTAGCCGGTGTGGAGGATGACGTCCGGCCGGGCGCGGCGCAGCTTCGCGATCAGCGGCGACAGGTCGGTGGCGCTGACGGCGTAGCCTTCATCCAGCACCACGTTGATGCCGGCCTTCTTGCATGCCTCCGCATTGGCCTTGGCGACGCCGCTGCCGTAGGGCCCATCCTCATGGATGATGGCCACCTTTAGGTCGGCAGGCGCGATGCCGAGCGTCGCCTTCGACTGCTCAGCGAGGAACTTGCACGAAGCCTCACCATACTGGTCGGAATGGACCTGGGCGCGGAACACGCGGCTCAGGTTGCGGTCCTTGAACACCGCCGACGAGATGCAGACGTTGGCCCACATGAAGCCCTTGGCGTTGTCCACCTTGGCGGCCATGGGCACGCACTGGGCGCTGGAATAGACGCCCATCACCAGATCGACCTTGTCGTCGTTGATGAGGCGCTCGGCAGCGTTGATGGCCACTTCCACCTTGGACTGGGCGTCCACGTTGATGGGAACGATCTTGTAGCCCTCGATGCCGCCACGCTCGTTGATGAGGTCGATGGCGATCTGGGTGCCTATTGAGGCATTCACCGAGCCGCCGCCGGCGAAGGGGCCGGTTTGGTCGTAGATGACGCCGACCTTGATCTCTTTCGCCTGTGCCCCGACCAGGGCCGTGGACAGCATGGTGGCGCAAAGGCCGAGCGTGCGGATGTTCTTAAGGATCGCCATTTTCCTCCCCTTTTCTATTTTGCTTGTTTCTACAGTGCGCGCGATGCGTCAAAGCGGAGTAGATCGCCGGGATAGGCGATGGGTAATAGAGCATATTTGGATACGTATATTTGATATATCGCGCGCAATCCCCGCGATATGTTCGTTTTTGATCTCTAAATGTGCGGAGTTTGAAAAGATCCGCCTTCTTCTTAATCAAGTGCGTTGCATTCTGGCAGTAAGGTGCTAGTCTGTCAATGGAACATCATTTCAACTAATGAAATGATGGAGGGGTGGACGCAGGCGCTGGGCTGGCCGGGCTGGCGCCGTTCTAGGAGCCTGTCGGACTTGAGGCGACCGGCGAGATGCGATTCGGTGTCATTGAGTGATTCTCCTGGATTGAGCGCCGCCGATGAGCAATTTCCG
>NZ_SMAI01000028.1 GCF_004346185.1 Aquabacter spiritensis
CCCCCAAAATCGACCGACGCCATAGCCAAAAACCGACCGGCCCCAACCCAAACAAAAACCCCGCCGAAAAATCGACGGGGTTTGTCAGCGGTCTGTGCCCGCCCGAAGGCGGCCTTTGGCGGAGCGGTGCGCGCGACGGGATCAGCGCGAATAGAACTCGACCACCAGATTCGGTTCCATCTGAACCGGATAGGGCACTTCGTTGAGTTCCGGCACGCGCGCGAAAGTCGCAGCCAGCTTGTTCTGGTCGACGTCCAGATAGTCCGGAATGTCGCGCTCGGCGAGCTGCATCGCCTCGAGAACCAGCGCCATCTGCTTCGAGGCTTCCTTTACCTCGATCACGTCCCCGACCTTGATCAGGTAGGACGGGATATTGACCCGGCGGCCGTTCACCTTGACGTGGCCATGGCTCACGAACTGGCGGGCGGCGAAGATGGTGGGCACGAACTTGGCGCGGTAGACCACCGCATCGAGGCGGCGCTCGAGCAGGCCGATCAGATTGGCGCCGGTGTCGCCCTTCAGGCGCGAGGCTTCCACATAGGTCGCGTGGAACTGCTTCTCGCCGATCGAGCCGTAATAGCCCTTGAGCTTCTGCTTCGCGCGGAGCTGCACGCCGAAGTCGGAAAGCTTGCCCTTGCGGCGCTGGCCATGCTGGCCGGGGCCGTATTCACGGCGATTGACGGGGCTCTTCGGGCGGCCCCAGATATTCTCACCCATGCGGCGGTCGATCTTGTGCTTCGCCGCGATGCGCTTGCTCATGTAACGCTGATCCTTGTTGCGTTGTCTTCGGGATGGATCGCGCCCCTCCTCTGTAACGACGATCGCCGTCACTGACAGACCCCTCGGCGCGCTGCCGAAAAAGCCACGGGTGCAAATGCCAAACGTTGCCACCGCCGGCCGACGGATCGACCAGCGAGGTCGCGCCTTCTATGCGCGCGTCACCGTTCTGTCAATCCTCGCACCCGCCACGCCCCTGGATCTCCCGTTTCCTCCCGCGCGGAGGTCCGGCAGATTAAGGGGCACTTTGCGGAGGTCACATGAAATTCCTGGTACTCCAGCACGCCCCGTCCGAACATCCCGGTCGCTTCCGCGAATTCATGCGACAGGACGGCATTGTCTGGGATGCGGTCGAATTGGATGCCGGCGAGACGATTCCCCCGACCGACCCTTATGACGCTTTGCTCGCCTTCGGCGGGCCCATGGATGTGTGGGAGGAGCGCATTCATCCCTGGCTCAAGACCGAGAAGGCGGTGATCCGTGACTGGGTCGCCGCCGGAAGGCCGTTTCTCGGCATCTGTCTCGGGCACCAATTGCTGGCCGAGGCGATGGGGGGACGGGTGGCGAAGATGGCCCGCCCCGAAGTGGGCGTCTGTCCGGTCGCCTTGACGCCCGAGGGGCGTGGCGCTGCAGTGTTTGCGGGTCTGCCCGACAATTTCCCGACGCTGCAATGGCACGGCGCCGAAGTCACGACCCTCCCGGAGGGAGCGACGGTGCTCGCCCGGAACGAGGCCTGCCCGATTCAGGCGATCCAGCTCGGCCCGCGCGCCTTCGGCGTCCAATATCATGTCGAGATCGAGAGCGGCACGGTCCGGGATTGGGGGGCCATCCCAGAATACAAGGATGCTCTCGAATCGATCACGGGCGAAGGTGGGCAGGCTCAGCTCGAGGCCGAGACGGACGACCGGATGGATGCTTTCAAAATGGCCGCGCAGCACCTCTACGGCAATTTCCTGCGCACGATCCGCGGTTAGCGCCCGATCCGATTACGGGGGTTCAAACCGATCGGATCGCGCTCCTAACGCGATCGCAGGGCGGTCAGCACCTTCAGCCCGGGATAGCCGTCCGCCGGCTCGATCCCGGCGCGCTGCTGGAAGGCGCGCACGGCCCGCATCGTGCCCTGGCCGACCCGCCCGTCCGTGCCGCCGGTGTCGAAGCCGTTGCGGGTCAAGCGGACCTGGATTTCCTGGATTTCCGCCAAGGTGAGGGTGCGTTCGCCATCGGCCCAGGGGGTCACGAACGGCCCCTCCCCCATCACCCGGTCGCCGAGATGGCAGACCGCGAGCGCGTAGCTCGACGAGGGATTGTAGGAGCGCACCGCATAGAAATTCGGCAGGAGCAGAAACGCGGGTCCGCCGGCGCCACCGGGCAGCCAGAGCCGCGCCTCGGCGTCGTAACCCGCCAAAGAGCGGCCATCCACGGTGGTCACCCCACGCCCGCTCCAGGCGCCGAGCGTGCGCCAGGTCCGGTTGTCCGCGAGCTTGGTATCGAAGCCCTCCGGAATGCGCGCCTCCAGCCCCCAGGGTTCGCCCCGCCGGTACTTTCCGCGCTTGACCAGATAATTGGCGGTTCCCGCCAAGGCATCGTCCGGGCGGCCGAACGGGGAGATCCGACCGTTGCCGTCGAAATCGACCCCCATATTGAGCCACACCTCCGGCATCCACTGGGTATGGCCCATGGCGCCGGCCCAGGATCCGACCATTTCCGAAGGCGTGCTCCAGCCGCGCTGGACGATTACCAGCGCATTCAGAAGCTCGGTTTCCCAATATTTCCGCCGCCGCGGCTCCCCCCAGGCGAGGGCCGACAAAGAATTGAAGACCGGCTTCATGTGCTGCGGATTTTCGACCACCTGGCCGAAGGCCGATTCCATGCCCCAATAGCCGAGCATGACTGCGCGATCGACGCCAAACTCGGCTTCGATGCGGCCCAGCAAAGCGGCATATTCCGCCGCCTTGCGCCGTCCGGTCTCGATGCGCCATTCCGAGACCCGGCGGTTGAGATATTGCCATACCTCTTCCTGGAATTCCGGCTGGGCACGGTCGGCGGCATAGACGCTTTTGTCCGGAACCACGCCGGCCATCACCGTATCGTAGGTCTGTCCGCTGATGCCCCGCGCGAGCGCGCGGGCCTTGAATTTCGCGACCCAGGCGGGAAACGGCGCTTGTGCCTTCTGCGCCATGGCGGTGCCGGGACAAGCGGCGATCGCGGCCAGCGCGAGCCCGCCGCCGAGCACCTGCCGACGTCCGAGCACAGGGCTTCCCCCCGCCGTCACGAGGCCACCCTCCGGGCCGGCTCGATCTGTGCGGAGGCCGCGACCCTGCGCCCCGTCACCGCCGAGACCAATTCGCTGTCCAGCGGCGCACCGGTCGCGACGAGATGAAGCGGCTTCGGGCTGCCCGCCCCGGCCGCCGGGCCGAGCAGCGAGACCACCCGGCGCGCAATGGCCGGCGCCGGGTCGATCCAGGAGACCGGCCACGGGGCGAGACGCGTCAGATGGCCGAGGATCAAGGGATAATGGGTGCAGGCGAGAACGATCGTATCGGTCCGCCCGCCGGCATCCCGCACGAAGCACGGCAGGATTTCCCTCCGGAGATCGGCATCGTCGACGGGAATCCCCGCGAGGACGGATTCCGCCAGCCCCGCCAGTGTATCACTCGGCACCAAGACGACCTGACACGCGCCGGCGAATTCGCGGATCAGGCTCGCCGTATAGTCGCGCCGCACGGTTCCCGGGGTCGCCAGCACGCTGATCCGCTTCGAGACCGATCCCGCGCAGGCCGGCTTGATCGCCGGGACGGTCCCCACGAAGGGCACGGCATACCGTGCACGCAGGCTCGGAAGCGCCAAAGTGGACGCCGTATTGCAGGCGATCACGACGAGGTCCGGGCGGACGAGCGGAACGAGATCGTCCATCACCTCCCCAACCCGGGCCGTCAGCGCGGCCTCGCCCATCGCCCCATAGGGAAAGGCGGCCGTGTCCGCGGCATAGACGTAATGGGCGTCCGGCCGAAGCCGTGCGATCTCGGTGAAGACCGAGAGGCCGCCGAGCCCGGAATCGAACACGAGGATGGTCGGGGAACGGAGATGAGTGGTCGGCACGACGGCGCAGCTTCCAGCCGAGGCAGTGACAATAGCCATGATATATCCTCGCCACCCCAGGCAATATTGTGTCGTGCCCGGGTAAACGAAGCATGAGCGCGCGGCGCTCTCCTCAGCCTTGGCGCGCCGGCATATGCAGGACCAGCCCGTCCAGCCCGTCGCTCAGCTTGATCTGGCAGGAGAGGCGCGAGGACGGCCGGACGTCGAAGGCGTAATCGAGCATGTCCTCTTCCATCGATCCCGGCTCGCCCACCCGGTCGCGCCATGCTTCATCCACATAGACGTGACATGTCGCGCAGGCGCAGGCGCCGCCGCACTCGGCATCTATGCCGGCAACACCATTTCGCACTGCGGCCTCCATAGCCGTGGCGCCGACCGGCGCCTCGACCGTACGGGTGGCACCTTCAAAGGAGACGAACGTAATGCGGGCCATGCGAGCGCGAATTTCCCTGTTGCCCCCTGCCCTATAAACGGCCGCGGCCAGTAAGGCGAGATGTGCCGCGGCGCACGCGTTAACGATATCTTCACATGCGCGGTGCGGGACGGTTTCAATCGGCACCCCCGCAAAGTTAAGATGCGGTAAGGTAAACAAAGTCTTGCCAGACTACGCCCGACGTCAGCGCCTGCTGCGGACCGGTCGTGTTGGCGAAACGTGTGGCAGTGCCGCACTCGGCGACAGAGGCGATCATGAAGACACCGCGCAAGATCCAGGATCCCACCGAGGCGGCCCTCTCGGCGATCCAGGAGGCACTGACGCTCCAGATCGACTCCCCCGAGCCCCCGCCGGCGGACGACCGTCCGATCCAGCGCGATACCCGGCCACGGCGTACGCGGGTCGAGGTTGCGGATCGCCGCGCCGCCAATGACGATCGCCAGACCGTCGGCCAGCTTCTCAGCCAGTTGCAGCGCCGCTCCTCCCCCGCGCCCTATTGGTGGGCGGCGGGGCTCGCCATCCTGTGGGTCGGCTTCGGCCTTCCCTACATGGTGGCGACGCAGCGCGCGGCCTTCGCCGGCCTCACCAGCATCGACGCTTTGATGTCCTCTCCCGCGCTCCTGGCCATCCTCGCCGGCCTCGTCATCCCGCCGGTCGCGTTCTTCGGGCTGGCGGCGATGGTGCGGCGCTCGCGCGATCTCCAGCTCATCGGCAAGTCGATGACCGAGGTGGCGCTGCGGCTCGCGCAGCCGGAATCCCTCGGCACCGACGCCGTGGTCACGGTCGGCCAGGCGGTGCGCCGGGAAGTCGCGGCGATGGGCGAAGGCCTCGACCGGGCGATCGCCCGGGCGGCCGAACTCGAGACCGTGGTGCGCAACGAGGTCTCGATCCTCGAGCGGGCCTATGAAGACAACGAGATCCGCATCCGGCACCTGATCGAGGAATTGCAGGTGGAGCGGCAGAACATCCTGGCGCACACGGAACGGCTCCGGGAGGGCATCCTGGATGCCGAGACCATGCTGTCCGGCGAAGTGCGCGATGTGGCCGACCGGGTTCAGGACAATGTGGCCGGAGCGATCGAGCGGGTCAGCGAGATGCTCGGTCAGCGCGGTCAGGAGATGACCGACGCCATGAACCGCGCCGCCGATACCGTCGCGGACAATCTGACCGCCAAGAGCAACGATTTGATCGACCGGCTGCAGAGTGTCGGCAGCACGCTGGATGCGAACCTCGTCCGCGCTGGCGACGACCTCGCCGCCACCATGAAGTCGCGCACGGATGAGCTGAGCGCCAGCCTCCTCTCTTCCAGCACGGAGGTCGCGGTCCTGATCTCGCGCTGGAGCAACGAGGTGGCGACCGGCGTCGACGCCAACCGGGCGGCGATCGTCGAGACCCTGGAATCGAACAGCACCCGCTTTGCCGACGACATCGCGGTGCGCGCCGCCGAAATCACGGCCTCGTTCCGCGACGCGGGCGAGAACGTGGTGATGGAATTCTCCAGCCGCGGCGGCGACCTCGTTCGCAAGATCGAGGACACCGGGGCGCGGGTCGGCGAGACGCTGGCGCTGCACGGCGGGGACCTCGCCGACCGGATCGAACTGGCCGGGAACCGCATCCACGACGCCGTCGCGATCCATGGGGATGCGCTCCAGGAGCGCCTCGGTGAGACCGGCGAGCGCCTGGCGGAAGCTTTGGAGCGCAGCGGCCAGGCCGTGACCTCCTCTCTGGTGCAGAAGGGCGACCAGATCGCCGACGCCCTCGCCCTCGCCGGCAACGAGATGACCGACCGGCTCGGGGCGGTGGGCCTCGAAGTGACCGAAGCGATCGGCGCGCGTGGGTCCAGCGTCACCGAAGCCTTCAGCGAGACGGCCGACATTCTGGTCTCGACCATCGGGACCAAGGGCGACCAGATCCGCGACATGCTCAACAGCCGTCTGCGGACGCTGGAAGACACCATCACCATCCAGGGCGGCGATCTCGCGGACCGCATCAGCCATGACAGCACGCTGATGGCGCAGGCGATCCAGCAAGGCGTCGAAACCCTCGATTCAAGCCTCCGGCAACATGCGCCGGCTCTGGTCGACGGCCTGTCCTTGCAGGTCAACGTCCTCAATGAGAGCCTCCAGGGCACCCTCGCGGGCCTGGACCAGCGCCTCGACACGACCGCGGATATTTTCTCCTCCGCTTTGGACGATCGCCTCTCGCGCGTCGAACAGGCGATCGAGGAGAAGACGCGCAGCCTCGCGGAGACGTTGGCACAGCGCGGCGAGCAGCTCACGTCCGCGCTTTCGGCCGGCATGCAGGCGACCGGAGACACGTTCGACGACACGCTGACCAGGCTCGATGACTTCTTCGTCCAGCGTACCCAGCAGATCGGCGACCTGCTCACCGAGCGCGCCACCCATCTCGGCGACACCGTGACGGCCCAGGCCGAGACGGTCGGGGACATGCTGACGGCGCGAGCCGACTATTTCGGCGAGACGGTGACGGCGCGCGCCGAAACCGTGAGCGCGATGCTGACCGCGCGCGCCGACTATCTCGGCAAGACCGTCGCCTCGCGGGCCGAGGCCGTCGGCGCGATGCTGACCGAGCGCGCCGACCATGTCGGCGAGACCGTGCTGTCGCGGGCCGAGGCCATCGGGTCCTTGTTGACCGAGCGGGCGGATTATCTCGGAGAGACGGTGACCGCCCGTGCCGAGGCCGTGGGTGCGATCCTGACGGAACGCGCCGATGCGGTCGGCGCGTTGCTGACCGAGCGCGCGGACCAGGTCGGCGAAAGCGTCGCCGCCCGTGCCGAGGCCGCGAGCGCCCTCCTCACCGAACGCGCCGACCATCTCGGCGCGACGGTGGCCTCGCAGGCCCAGTCGGTCGGGGACATGCTCGCCGACCGCGCCGAATATCTCGCCGAAACGATCGTGGCCCGGGCCGAGACGGTCGGCGCGATGCTCACCGAACGGGCGGATTATTTGGGCGAGACCATCACCACCCGGGCCGAGAGCGTGGGCGACATGCTGACGGGCCGGGCCGACTATTTCGGCGAGACGGTCACCACCCGCGCCCAGGCGATCGGCGACATTCTCACCGAGCGTGCCGACCATCTCGGCGCGACGGTGGCGTCGCAGGCCCAGTCGGTCGGGGACATGCTCACCGAACGGGCCGAATATCTCGCCGAGACGATCGCGGCCCGGGCCGAGACGGTCGGCACGATGCTGACCGAGCGAGCCGATTATCTGGGCGAGACCATCACCACCCGGGCCGAGAACGCAGGCGACGTATTGACGGGACGGGCCGACTATTTCGCCGAGACGATCGCGGCCCGGGCCGAGACAGTCGGCGCGATGCTGACCGAGCGAGCCGATTATCTGGGCGAGACCATCACCGCCCGGGCCGAGAGCGTGGGCGACATGCTGACCGGACGGGCCGACTATTTCGGCGAGACGGTCACCACCCGTGCCCAGGCGATCGGCGACATTCTCACCGAGCGCGCCGACCAGCTCGGCGGGAGCGCGATGGCGCAGGCGCAGGCCATCGCCGACCTTCTCACCGAACGGACCGATTATCTCGGCGAGACGGTCAATGCCCGCGCCCAGGCGATCGGCGATCTCCTCACGGAGCGCGCCGAACATGCCGGCGAGGCCATCAGCGGACGGGCCGAGGACATCGCTGCGCTTCTCGAACACCGCGTCGCACGGATCGAGGATCTGGTGGCGAATCGGCTCGAAGGCGTCTCCGCGGCGCTCGAAATGCGCGGGACGGCCGTCGCGCAGAACCTCACCAGCAAAATCGAGGGCGTTTCGACGCGCCTGCGCCAGAATGCGGCCGAGGTCGAGGCGTCCCTCAACGCACTCGCCTCGAATGTCGGAGAAACCTTGACCGGCCAGGCGGATGCGATCTCGGTCGCGCTGACCCAGCGTCTCCAGGATCTGTCCGATACGCTGGAAGGCAAGAATGGCATGTTCCTGGCCGCGCTGCAGGAAGCGAGCCAGCGGGCGGTGGCCGAAATCACCGCGGCGAATGCCGGCGTCCAGGGCGACGTGCAGGCGATCATCGCGCGGCTCGGCGATGCCGATACCGCCTTCAAGCAGGCGACCGGCGGCATCGTGGCGGCGCTCAGCCATTTTGAGACCGGCTTTGCCCAACAGGTCGCTGCGCTCCAGGACAATGTTCGCGCGCTCAACGGTTCCGCGGCGGGCACAGTCGGCCAGCTCGGGATCGAGGTGGAGACCCTGCGCGCCCTCACCCAGGGGGCGCTCACCGAAATCTCCAGCCTGACCCAGCGGTTCGAGGAACAAGGCCGCGGCCTGATGCTGGCCTCGCAGACGCTCGGCGAGACGCACGACCAGGTGGAAGGCGTTCTGACCGCCCGGAAGGCGGCGATGGACGAGCTCGGCTCGACCCTCTCGACCCGGGCCTCGGAGCTGGAGGCGCGCCTGGCGAACTTCCACGGCATGCTGGAACAGTCCCTGGCCGCCGCACAGAAGCGCGCCCAGGAGATTTCCGCCGCTGTTGTGGACTCCGCCGCCACCTCGTCCAAGGCTCTGGAAGGCCAGTTCGAGCAGGTCCGCAACGCCTCCGCGGCAGAGCGCGAGCGCGTCACCGAACTTCTGCGCGGCACCTATAAGGAAGCGATGGGCGAGGTGAATCGCCTGTTCGAGGATACCGGGCGGCGCTTCACCGAGGTGTCCCATCAGCTCAAGGATGCGGCGAAGGATGTCCAGCAGGCGATCGACCTCGCCCGCGAGGAGATGAAGCGCGGCATTCTGGAACTGCCGGCGGAGACCGAAGCCAGCGCAGCCAGCATGCGGCGTGCCGTCGCCGAACAGATCAAGGCGCTCGCGGAGCTGAACGAGATCGTTGCCCGCCAGGGCCATGCGGTCGACGTCGCGGCGCCGGCCGGCCGGATCGTGACCCGCGAGGCGGCCCCGCGCCCGAGCGCCGAGCGCCCGGCCGAGCGCCCCATCGAGCGGGCGCCGGTCGAGCGGGTCTCGGCTGAGCGGCCGCCCGTCGAACGCACGCAGATCGACCGCGCGCCGGTCGAGCGCACGCCGGTCGAGCGGGCCCCGGTGGAACGGACCATGTTCGAACGCACCGCTGTGGAGCGGACCGGCTTCGAGCGGCCCGGTTCGGAGCGGCCGGTTCCGGACCGCACGTCGATCGAGCGCGTGGCGCTCGAACGCGCCGCTTTGGACCGGGCGGGCGACCGCACGGCCGCACGGACCCGCACGGAAGCCGCGGTTCCGGTCGGACCGAGTCCGGAGGCGCCGGCCCGCCGGCCCTCTCCCTCGCCTTTGCCACCCCGCCGCGTCGACCCTGCGCTCGACGCCCGCACCCAGACCCAGCGGCCCCAGCCGCCCCAGGCGCCTCAGCCGCAGCCGGCGGCGGCTCCGCCGCAGGCCGCCGATACGCCCCGCGAGAGCGACGCGGGCCGGGACGGCTGGCTCTCCGAGCTGCTCGCCCGTGCCTCGGGCGATCTCGCGGAAACCCCGTCCGAAACCGTGCGCCGCCAAGAGCCGACGCGCCCGCGCCCGGCCCGCCACACCATCGAATCCCTCGATTCGCTGTCGGTGGACATCGCGCGCATGATCGACCATCAGGCCGCGGTGGAATTGTGGGAGCGCTACAAGCGCGGTGAACGCAACGTTTTCACCCGCCGCCTCTACACCATGCAGGGTCAGCAGACCTTCGACGAATTGCGCCGGAAATACCGGAGCGACGCGGAGTTCCGGACGACGGTGGACCGCTACATCGCTGAATTCGACCGTCTGCTCGATCAGGTGGCGGCCGACGACCGTGGCAATGTGCTGACCAAAACCTATCTCACCTCCGACACCGGCAAGGTGTACACGATGCTCGGCCACGCCTCGGGGCATTTCGACTGAGGCGATTTCGTCCGGGGCGCGCCCGTCGAGCGCTTCTGGCGAACCCAGACATGAAAATGCCCGCCGTCCGGCGGGCACAGACCGCTGACAAACCCCGTCGATTTTTCGGCGGGGTTTTTGTTTGGGTTGGGGCCGGTCGGTTTTTGGCTATGGCGTCGGGCGATTTTGGGGG
>NZ_SMAI01000029.1 GCF_004346185.1 Aquabacter spiritensis
CCAAACGCTCGAAGGCACTGTGCTTATGGACGTCCATACGCGCAGTCTCTTACCGCGCCGGTCAGTTCGAAAGGCGGTTTAGACCGTAGGCGTACGATGTACGGCAGAGGAAAGCTCGATCTCCTGCAGGCTCGTCTCATCGGCGCGCCCTAGATATTCTTCACCAAAACTGCGTCAGACCCAAAATTACACGCCGATCCCCCTCACAACGGGGTCAATCTTCCATGCCGAAACACAACTTCGGCGTGCCGCACAACTGGCGGGCTCTGAACGCGTTCATGCAGGAAGTCCGGCGAATCTGGCTCACTTGCCTACGGCGGCGAAGCCAGAAGAACCGGGACCAGAGCTGGGCTTGGTTCGAGCATGTGACAGCGCGCTTCCCCTTGCCGAAACCTCGGATTACGCACCCATGGACACCACGAGCAGCTTAACGCGGGTTACTTCCGGGAGGAGCCGGGTGCGGGAAAGCCGCATGCCCGGATCTGTGAGGGCGAAGCCGAATGGATTAGCTACTCGACCATCCCCGTGGGGCACCTCCTGGTGGGCTGGGTGGCTTCAACACCCAAACCCTCCCACCAGGAGCTTCCCGTCACAAATCACCCAAATCTCCCGCGTCAGCGGGTTCGTTCAATCCTTCTCAAACGCGCTCTTAATGTGGGGTGCCTGCATGGACACGCGCGGGCTGGACGCCGAAGGCCGGCTTGTCAAATTTTCTGCCGGCGGAGGTGAAGGAAGAAGCTACAACGTCAACCTCGTTGTCCGGTTAGCGACAGCCAAGTGGCGACAGCTCTCATCGAGCCGGCACCGCGCGAAGCCCATAGCGCCGAGGCCCACGAAGCCTGTGGCTTGTGGCATCCGGGAAGCCTTCGGGAGTGGAATGGTCGGGACGCGCGGCAGCAACATGTATCAGGCGATGTCGCCCGTATGCGTTTCGAGTTTCGCGGCCAGTTTGTCCGCAACCTCGACCAGCGGCGCGAGAAACTGATCGCGCGCCTCATCCGGCGTCATGGCGCGGCGCAGATACATGATGTTCATGGCGCCGAACACCTGCGTGTGCGTCCGGATCGGGACGCCGATGCTGAAAAACTGCGACTCGTAGTTATCGCGTGAATAGCTTTCGTCCATCGTGGCATAGCCCCGCGCCCGCACGTTTTCGAGCAGCGCTTCCAATGCATCCGGGGCGCGCGCGAAGGCGAATTCCGGTGCGGGATTCTTCTGCGCGCGCTCCAGGAAAGCTTGCCGTTCCTCTTCCGGGCAGAAGGCGAGATAGGACCGCCCGAGGCTGGTGTAAAACATCGGTGCCCGATATCCCGGCTTGCGGAAAAAGCGCATCGGCTCGGTTTCGCGAGAGGTCTCGATGACCAGCATTGCGTCCTCGTCGAAGATCGACACATCCGAAGGCCAACCAATGGATTGCCGAAATTGCGCCAGATCCTCGGACACAACTGCGCCGATGGCCTGATGCCGGTTGTAGCCAACGCTGAGCTGCAGGGTCTTGCCGGTGACGTGGTAGGTCCGGCTGTCGCTGTCGCGCACAATATATCCGGCATGGGCCAGCGTTGTCAGCATCCGCACGATGGTTGCCTTGTCCAGCGAGGTCAGGCGGTGAATTTCACCCACCGTGGCGTTTCCTGTCGTCTTGCTGATCGCAGCCAGAACGTCGAGCACCCGCAGGGCTGCGGTCACCGGTTGGTAGGCCATGTCAGATCCCCCACATTGTCATTTCCCCAACCGGCGCTTCCATGGATCGAGAGCGGTGCCAAGAGTGAAGTAGATGACGCGACGAGAAAATTCTCCGTTTGCGGCTCTCCCCTGGCCGTTTTTGTGATCGGCGAACAGTCTTTCGAACCGGGTTGCATTTTGCATCAGGAGCATTAAAGTGCAAATGAAATAATATTTCATCTGCTGACGTTTCGAGAATCGGAGGAAGGTCATGGCTGGCCCGATGGCGCCCAATGTCGCGCGAAAGCGTCTCGCGATCACCTCATATGACATCGTTCCGGCGGCGCATGGGCGCGGCGGACACGGTCTTCGGCTCGGCATCGAGCGGCCGCGTCTGACCCATGACTGAGGGCGATGCAATGGACAGTTCGACCTACTCCATGGTCCTTGAGACATCGGAGAAGCTTTTTGCCGGTCGCGGGGGGGGGGGGTTCGACCCCGCGCTTTGGTCAGCCGCCGAAGAGGCGGGGTTTCCACTCGCCCTGCTGAGCGAAGAACATGGTGGATTCGGTTTCTCCGCCCGGGAAGCCTTTGCCCCCGTGCGGGTGGCGGCGGCCTGTGCCGTCGCCCTGCCGCTGGGCGAAACGCTGCTGGCCAACTGGGTGGCGTCGCAGGCCGGGCTGGGAATGCTCGACGGGCCCGTGGCGTTGGCCTGGAGTGGCGTGGAGGCGGTGCCGTTCGGGCGTCATCTGCGCAGGGTCGTCTGCCTGTCCGAACTGGATCGCGGTGTCGGGCTGTCCCTTCTGCATCCCGCCGCCGAACTCTGGCACCCGGGCACCAACCACGCGGGCGAGGAGCGTGATGTGCTGATCGCTATCGAACCGGTCGCGCCGCAGGCTCGTGTCGCAATGTCCCCCGTCGCTCTGCGCGCGGTCATGTCGACCTTGCGCACAGTGCAGATGGCCGGCGCGATCGAGGCGGTTGCCGATATGTGCCTGCGCTATTGCAATGAGCGCGAACAATTCGGGCGCCCATTGGGAAAGTTTCAGGCGATCCAACACCAACTGGCCATTCTTGCGACCCACAGCTGTGCCGCCACCGTTGCCGCCGACATGGCGGTGGCAGCTTTTGAAACACTCGCGACGCAGGGGGAAGAGGTTTTCATTCCGACTGCGGCCGCGGCAAAGCTGCGCGCGGCAGAGGCCGCGACGGCCGCAGCGTCAATCGCGCATCAGGTTCATGGAGCCATCGGTTTCAGCGAGGAATATCCCCTGCATCTGCTGACCCGCCGTCTCTGGTCGTGGCGGGACGAGGACGGTTCTGAATCACAATGGGCCGAGTATCTGGCGAACTGGGCGCAAACCCAACCCGAGCGTGGTCTGTGGCCCGCACTGACCGCCTGCGACCTGGCAAAGGTGGCGTGATGGCACTTCCGACCTTTCCGCTTGAAACGACGACTCCGGCGCAGGCGGCGCTGAGGGATGAGGTCCGCGCCTTTCTCGCCGAAGCGCTTTCGGATCTGCCCGCCCGCGAACGGGCACGATCCTGGACCGGGTTCGACGCAGGTTTCAGCAGGAATCTGGGCGAACGCGGCTGGCTGGGTATGACCCTGCCGAAAGAATACGGCGGCCATGACCGCAGTGCCGTGGACCGGCATATCGTCGTCGAAGAACTGCTCGCGGCGGGGGCGCCCGTTGCGGCCCACTGGATTGCGGATCGCCAAAGCGCGCCCCTGATCCTGCGCCATGGCACCGAGGAACAGCGCCGGACCATCCTGCCGCGCATCGCGGCGGGAACCTGTTTCTTTGGCATCGGCATGAGCGAGGCCAACAGCGGCTCGGATCTGGCGTCCGCGCGGACACGAGCCGAAAAGACGGCTGATGGCTATGTCCTGAACGGAACCAAGCTGTGGACGACATACGCGCACAAGGCGCATTACATGATCGTCTTTTGCCGCACTGGCCAGGCCGAGAGCCGATACGGCGGCTTCAGTCAGGTTCTCGTGGACATGAGCCTTCCGGGGATTTCCGTCAGCCCGGTTCTGGACATCGCCGGAGAGCACCACTTCAACGAAGTGTCGTTTGACAATGTCCTGCTGCCCCCTGACGCCCTGCTGGGCAAGGAAGGCGACGGCTGGGCACAGGTAATGTCGGAACTGGCGTTCGAGCGCAGCGGTCCGGACCGGTTCCTTTCATCCTTCGTTTTGGTGGATGAATTGCTGCGCTGCCACAAACGCATGCCCGGCGCGGCAGAAACCTCCGATCTGGGCCGCATGGTCGCCCGGTTGATGGTGCTGCGGCAGATGTCGCTGTCGGTCGCCGGGCGTCTGGCGCGGGGCGAACAGCCGGTTCTGGCGGCCGCAATCGTCAAGGATCTGGGTGCATTGTTCGAACAGGACGTGCCGGAAATCGCGCGGCGCGTTCTGCGCGAAAATGCGTCGGACCCCGAATATGCGGCGGTGTTTCGGCGCATCCTGCTCGCCGCCCCCAGTTTTTCGCTGCGGGGAGGAACCCGCGAAATCCTGCGCGGAATCATTGCCCGTGGCCTCGGTCTGCGGTGAAGAAAAGGGACGAAAACATGACGCTTGTAACGACGGAGCGTGACGAGGCGGGCATTGTGACAATGACGCTCAACGCGCCGGAAACCCGCAACGCAATCTCGGAATTGCCGATGATCGAGGCGATTCTTGCCGCGCTGACCGAAGCGCAGGCTGATCCGGAGGCCCGGGTGATTGTGCTGACGGGTGCGGGGGTCGCCTTTTCCTCGGGCGGGAACATCAAGTCGATGTCGCCGGGACAGGGGTTGGTGGACAAGGTTCCGGCGATCACCCGGCGCAACTACCGGGCCGGGATTCAACGGCTGCCGCTTGCGTTCGAGGATTGCGACCTGCCCATCGTCGCCGCGGTCAATGGCCCGGCGGTCGGCGCCGGTTGCGATCTGACACTGATGTGCGATCTGCGTATCGCTGGCGCGTCTGCGACGTTCGCCGAAAGCTTTGTCCGCATCGGCATCGTGCCGGGCGATGGCGGCGCGTGGCTGCTGCCGCGCGTCGTGGGTTTTGCGCGCGCCTCGGAAATGGCGCTGACCGGCGACACGATCGACGCGCAAACCGCGCTGAGCTATGGGCTGGTCAGCCGCGTCGTTCCAGACGACGAGCTGTTGAATGAAGCGCGCGCCGTCGCTGGACGCATTGCCGCCAATCCGCGTCATGCCGTGCGCATGACCCGCCGGCTGCTGCGTCAGGCCTATAATCGTGATCTGTCCGTCACGCTGGAGCTGTCATCGGCCATGCAGGCCCTTGCACATGAAACCGATGACTACACCAAGGCGCTTGCGGCCATGCGCGCGCGCATCGAGAAATCGAGATCATGACCGGCGCGCTTGACGGGATCCGGGTGCTCGATCTTTCTCGGGTTCTGGCGGGACCCTGGGCCACGCAGATTCTCGGCGATCTGGGGGCCGAGGTGATCAAGGTCGAACGACCCGGCGCGGGCGACGACACGCGCGCCTGGGGGCCGCCTTCGGCCGAACTGGGCGGAGAGCAGTTTTCGGCCTATTACCTGACCTGCAACCGCAACAAGCAGTCAATCGCCATTGACATTGCCCTGCCCGAGGGGGCGGCGCTCATCCGGCGCATGGCCCGCGAGGCGGATATCCTGGTCGAGAATTTCAAAACCGGCGATCTGGCGCGTTACGGGCTGGACTATGACAGCTTGCGCGCGATCAATCCGCGGCTGATCTATTGTTCCGTTACAGGGTTCGGTCAGACCGGACCCTATGCTGGGCGCGGCGGCTATGATTTTCTGGTGCAGGGGATGGGCGGACTGATGAGCGTCACCGGCAAATCTGCCGACGACCCGGTGAAGGTCGGCGTGCCGGTCATAGATATCTTTACCGGCCTGTACGCCACCATCGCCATTCAGGCCGCCCTGCACCACCGCGAACGCTCCGGTGAGGGGCAGCACATCGATTGTGCCCTGCTGGACACTTCTGTCGCCATTCTGGCCAATCAGGGGATGAACTGGCTTGTCGGCGGCGTGACGCCACGCCCCATGGGCAATTCACATCCCAATGTCGTGCCCTATCGCACATTTGCGGCGGCTGACGGGCATATCATCGTTGCCGTCGGCAACGACAAACAGTTCGGTGCGCTGTGCCGGGTGCTGGGCCGTACCGACCTGGCCGAACACCCCGATTATCTGACCAATGAGCTGCGCAATCGCAACCGCGCGATGCTGGAGCCGGAACTAGAATGCGAGATCTCCAGCTGGAACAGCGCTGAACTTCTTGCCGCGATGGATGCTGCCGGAGTGCCGGGCGGGCCGATCAACCGCATCCAGGCGGTTTTTGCCGATCCGCAGGTGCAGGCGCGCGGCATGGTCGTGCCAGTCGCCACTCCTGACGGGCATGGCACGCCGCAGGTCCGGTTTCCTGCGATCATGTCATCCTCGCCTGCGACGATCCGGCGGGCACCACCGGCGCTTGGGGCTGATGGTGCGGCGATATTGCGTGATCTGGGGCTCGACGACACCGAAATTCAGCTGCTTACCAAGGCCGGGGCAATCTGCTTGCCAGAAGCCAATCAAGGGAGGAAATGACAATGACTCGCCCCACGCTCATCCTGAACGGAGAGGCCCGGGACACGGGATCCCTGGGAACGTTGCCGTTGATGGACCCGGCGACCGAAACCGAAATCGCCCAAATCCCCAAAGCGGGCCGGGCCGAGGCGATCGAGGCGGCGCGACTTGCCGCCGAGGGCTTTGCTGAGTGGTCCGCCGTTTCGCCCTTTGAGCGCAGCAAGATCCTGCGCGCCGCGGCGGCGATCATGCGGGAACAGGCAGACGCCGCCGCCGGCGACATGACCCGTGAGCAGGGCAAGCCCCTGGCGCAGGCGCGGGGCGAATGGATGGTTTCCGCCGATTGTCTCGAATGGTTTGCCGAAGAGGGGCGCCGCACCTATGGACGCCTTGTCCCGTCGCGGGCGGCAAACATGACATGGGCCGTGCATCAGCGGCCCGTCGGGCCGGTCGCGGCCTTCACGCCCTGGAACTTCCCCGCTTTCACGGTGATGCAGAAACTTGCGCCGGCGCTGGCGGCGGGCTGTTCCGTGGTCCTGAAGCCGGCGGAGGAAACGCCGATGACGGCCTGGCGCATCTGCCGGGCGCTGCTTGACGCGGGATTGCCGCCCAAGGCCATCGGGTTGATCTGGGGCGATCCGGCGGAAATTTCCGACACGCTGATCAAGGTGCCGGAGATCCGCAAGGTTTCCCTGACCGGGTCCATCCGCGTCGGGCGTCTGCTCGCCAGCGCCGCCGGCCATGAACTCAAGAAAGTCACGATGGAACTGGGCGGCCATGCGCCGGTGATCATTGCCCGCGATGCCGATCTGTCCCAGTTGGTTCCGCTGGCGGCAGAGTGGAAGTTCCGAAATACGGGGCAGGTCTGTGTTTCGCCGACGCGGTTTCTGGTCGAGACCCCTCTCTATGACGACTTCGTTGCAGGTATGGCCGAGGCGGCCGCGAAAATTACCGTCGGCAACGGGGCAGACCCGAAGACAGCCATGGGGCCGCTGACAACCGCGGCGCAGTTGACCAAGGTGCAGGGGCTTTACGACGACGCTGTCGCCAAGGGCGCGCGTGTCGCCGCGGGCGGTGAACGGATCGGCAATCAGGGCTGGTTCTTTGCCCCGACCGTTCTTGCGGACATGACGGCAGACATGCGCGCCATGAACGAAGAGCCCTTCGGCCCCCTGGCCCTGGTGGCAAAGGTCGACAATATCGACGCCGCGCTGGCAGAGGCGAACCGGCTGCCTGTCGGGCTCGCCTCCTATGCCTTTACGGAGAATTCGACAACACGGCATCGGATCGCTTCCGGCATCAAGGCCGGGATGCTGGGCGTCAATCATTTCGCCCTGGCGATGCCCGAGACACCTTTCGGTGGTGTGCTCGACAGCGGAATGGGGTCGGAAGGGGGGATGGAAGGCATAAGCGCCTATCTGACGCCGTTCCTGGTCACCGCACGGGAATCATAGTGAAACCCTGAGCAGGTTCCGAAAGTCTACGGAAACCAATGTCATCAATGCCCGCCCCCATCCAGATGGGGGCGGGCATTGCAGCAAGATCATGCTTCAGGCGTCTCTTGCGCAAATGCGCCGACGGTGGGCGCTGAAAGTCCAGGCACGCCGTCCCAGCAACCACCTTGTGATCATCGGCAATGACCTGATTTTCGACGATCGGCACCTCATGCGCGTATCATCATCATCGCCGCTCGGCATCGCGTGCTCGTCGCCCAATATCCGCGATGAAGAATGTCCAGACTCGATAAAGCCTTGATCTTTGGCGAAAATCGGTCCTGTTGATTTAGCGGCTCGTTCACCTGGTGGGTGCGATGGGGGCGTTGCAGACGGTGTTGCCGTTCAAATTGGCGGCGACGGACGAATCACTGACCGCGCATGGCGGACTGGCGCTGTTTGGCGAATATCTGCGGTCGATGGGCGTTGCCGGCTTGATCGACCACGAACTGCCCCGTCCCGGCAGCGCGGCGGGATACGCCCCTTCGGTTCATGTCGTACCGCAGGTTCTGATGCTCGCGGGCGGCGGTCGGACGTTGGAGGATTTGCGCGTCTTGCGCAAGGACGCCGGGCTGCGCACTCTGCTTCAACTCGAAGAAATGCCGAGCAGCGACGCCACCGGCGACTGGCTGCGTCGCATGGGCTCGAAAGAAAGCGACGGACTGGCGGGGCTGCAACGGGTGAACCGCTGCCTCTTTCGCCGCTTGCTGCGCCAGGATGATCGCACGGCTTACACGCTCGACATCGACGCGACGCAGATCGTCGCGGAGAAGCGCGAGGCGCGCTACACCTATAAGGGCGAGAAGGGCTATATGCCGCTTGTCGGACATATTGCCGAACTTGGGCTTGTGATCGGCCATGAGTTCCGCGAGGGCAACGCGGCTCCGGCGGCGGGCAATCTCGACTTCCTGCAAGCCTGCGAACGCAACATGCCCAAAAGGGCAAGAGGATCG
>NZ_SMAI01000030.1 GCF_004346185.1 Aquabacter spiritensis
CGCGCGCTGACATTATGTTGCGTAGAAGCCGTCGATCGTCTGTGGAACAGTGCCCAATCACATGGGCGCAACATAACTCTCGGCGCAACATATTCAGTCTTATGTTCAACTGCACATAAGACCGATGCCGCCACCGGCGAGCACGGCGATCTCCTCGACGTCATCCGCGGATCGCTGGGTCTCACCGACTTCCCTGACGTTGCCGACGAAGCGCGGACCTTTCTCAGCCTGCCGCATCCCGAACCGGAGCCGAGATCACCTTGTCGCGGTATCGCGCCGGCCCCGTCAGGATCCGTCGAAGCGGCAAGGCGTCTGTTCGCCATGTCGCGACCCATCGCCGGGACCCTCGCACAGACGTATTTGCGCCGACGCGGCATTACGCTTTTGCACGGAACCGGAAACCTGCGCTTTCATCCACGCTGCTACTACAAGCCTGACGACAGCCCGTCAGAGACCTGGCCCGCCATGATCGCCGCCGTCACCGATCTCACCGGCAGGATCACCGGCGTACACCGCACTTGGCTTGCGCCCGACGGCTCGGACAAGGCTCCGGTCGACACGCCGCGCAAGGCGATGGGTGATCTGCTTGGGTCTGCCGTTCGCATCGGTGTGCCCGACAGCGCGATGGCAGCGGGCGAAGGCATCGAGACCATGCTTTCTCTCCGGCAGGTCCTGCCCGACATGGCGATGGCACCGGCGCTCTCGGCTGCGCATCTGGCCGCCATCCTGTTCCCGCCTGCCTTGAGGCGGCTCTACATCGTCCGCGACAACGATCCTGCCGGTGACGCCGCGCGAGACATGCTGATGGAACGGGCGAACGCCGACGGGATCGAGGCTGTTTGCCTGTCGCCAGCCCTCGAAGACTTTAACGAGGATCTCCAGCGGCTGGGTATCGATGCCCTCCAGGCGCGCGTTCGGGTACAACTCGCCCCGGAGGACGTGGCGCGCTTCATGAGCCTGACCCCATAGCCGGAGCGGGCTGAACCGCGAGACGTGGCTGCCATACCCGCAAGGATGCGTCAGTAACGGCAAGAGGACCGCGCCTTGGGCCTTCGAGAGGGCGATCGGCCATCAGCCGGGCCGGATCGGCAATGGCTGCCGCCGACGATTTTCCGGCGCGGCCTTCGGGCCGCTTTCCATCGCGAAGCAAAATCGCCGGCTTGTCGCCATCCTCCGCTGCGCTTCGGCCCTGTGCGCTTTCCGGCATGGTTTTGTCCCGAAACCGGTTCCCACTTTCTGGGAGCATGCCCGCGCTCCGGGTGCAGGTCCGTCCCGCCCGACGGCTTCGTCGCCATGAAGGCCGCCACGGCAAGCGGTCCAAACCGACGGAGCATCCCATGAGCGCGCATGACGACCACGAGCCGCACCACGTCTCATCTCCGACCGACCATCTGATCCAGGAATTGCAGATCCACGGCCACCGTCCTTCCGAGGACGAGCGCGACCAGCGCCCACCACCGGAAGACCGCCTCATCGAAGGCGCCATCGCCGATATCTTCGACGCCCTGGTCGCCACGATCACCGACACCAGCCTCGATACTGAGCTTCCCGATCTCCTCTGGTCGACCGTCAACATGTTCCATCGCGCCGTGGACCGGATCGAGCAGAAGCTTGACGATAATGAGCAGGCCCAGAAGCAGCTTCAGCGCGAACAGGACGGCTCGGAGGTGAAGTCCCTTGAGCTGGAGCGTCTGATCGACATCGGCATGAACCTGATCGGCCGGCGCGATGGCATGGAAACCTTCCGCGAGGCCGCCGCCCACTGCTACCGCATCGCCACCGGCTCGCCCTGGACACCACGGGCCGGATCACGGGTCAACCATCGCCACCTCACCGCAGCGCTGATCGACAGCCGGGATTTCCTCGCGGCCAGAAGGCGTGCCGATACTGAGGTGCTTGTGCCCGCCGGGCCGAAGATTGCCTTCTCCGGCGGCGACACCGCCGATCACAGGCAGATCTGGGCCAAGCTCGATCAGATCCACGCCAAGCACCCGGACATGGTGCTGCTGCATGGCGGCTCGCCTAAAGGCGCCGAAAAGATCGCGTCCCTCTGGGCCGACAGCCGCAAGGTGCCGCAGGTGGCCTTCAAGCCCGACTGGACGAAGCACGCCAAGGCGGCGCCCTTCAAGCGCAATGACCAGATGCTGAACGTCGTGCCGATCGGGGTCGTAATCTTTCCGGGCACCGGCATTCAGGACAATCTGGCCGACAAGGCCCGCAAGATGGGCATTCCAGTCTATCGGTTCGGGTCTGGTGGCGCATAAGCGCCGCCAACCCCGCCGCCTTGAATGTGATGGCAAACTCTCTATTTTTGCTATCAACCCTATCGATCTTACTGGAGGCGCCATCATGCCCGCAGTGACAATCCGCAACCTCTCCGAGGCAACGCACCGCGCCTTGAAGGTGCGCGCGGCACAGCATGGCCGCAGCACCGAAGCCGAGATGCGCGACATCCTTGAGACCGCCGTTCGCCCTGACACGCGCCTCCGGCTCGGGACGGCGCTCGCGGAGCGCAGCCGCCGTCTCGGCCTGACCAATGAGGACATCGACGCCCTCAGCCCGGCGCGCGACAGGACGCCTGCCGAGCCCATGAGCTTCGAATGATCCTTCTCGACACCAATGTCATCTCGGAGGCGATGAAGCCCACGCCCGACGACACCGTGCGGGCGTGGCTCGACGAGCAGGCGGCCGAGACGCTCTATCTCTCCAGCGTCACCATCGCCGAACTGTTGTACGGCATCGGTGCGCTGCCCGCGGGCAAGCGCAAAGACCGGCTCACCGAAGCCCTGGACGGGGTGATGGAACTATTCGCCGATCGTATCCTGCCGTTCGATATCGCTGCCGCACGACACTATGCCGACCTCGCGGTCAAGGCGCGGGCGGCTGGCAAGGGCTTTCCAACGCCCGACGGCTATATCGCTGCGATCGCAGCCGCCCGCGGCTTCACTGTGGCCACGCGCGATACCAGCGCATTCGACGCCGCCAGTGTGGCGGTCATCAATCCGTGGAACGTGGAACGCTGACGACCTGCCAGCGCGGCAACCCGCCATCACGGTCTCCTGACCGGACGACCACCCCCGCTTCACGACGCTGATCCTTGGGTCCAGCCGATGGCCTGACGCCATCAACCCATGAAGGGTCGGGCTACGCTGCGCGTGCCGCCGCTCCGGCTGCGCCTCACGCGGTGATTGCGGCCAGCGGCCGGCCCTTTCGGGCGCCTGTCAGCGGGGGATGGACCTCCGCTCGCGCAGGAGCCAGGTCGATGTCCGCCCAGATCGCTCACGCCTTCGCCTTCAGCCTCGCCACCACCCTGATGGCCACCGTCGTCATCTTCCGCGCTGGCGACGGCACGCTCTCCGTCGCCCCGGCTGCAGAATACGACGGCGACGAAGCCGCCATCGTCCGCGAAATCGACCCCTTCGACTCTTGAGAGGCGAGCGGGCGGCCATGAACGGCGGAGACGGCGTGCGCTCGCGCTCTGACGCCAACGCCAATCCCGCCGGGGCATCGTGGTGATGGAGGCGCTTCGATCTGATTTTATGGAGCCGCCCCCATGATCTTCATCGGCATTCTCCTCAGCATGGCGACAATCGCCTTCCTCTGCTGGCTGCTCTTCACGCTGGCGGTATTCGCGTTGCCGCTGTTTGCGGGCATCACGGCGGGCACATGGGCCTATGGCACCGGCGCCGGATGGCTCAGCGCTATCCTTGTCGGCTTTGCTGCCGCAGCCCTGACCTTCGGTCTTGGCCGGTTCCTGCTCGCCACCGTCCGCCCGATCTGGGCCCGTCTGCTCATCGCCGCCGCATTCGTCGTCCCGGCTGCCGCCGCGGGCTTCCACGCCACCCATGGCATCCTGAAGCACACCATGCCCTCCCAGCCGTGGCAGATGGTGTTTTCGATCCTCGGAGCCGGCGTGGTCGGCATCGTCGCCATCGTGCGCATCATCGAGACGAAGGCGTTCCGCCCTTCTGACGGGCACAGTTCGCCTCCCTGACGCCGCGATAGCCGTTCGGCGCACCAGACGGCGAATGGCATAGCGTCCGCGTCAACCGGCAGGGCCGGGAGGGAGCGGAGATCCGGCGCGCCGGCTTCGCCCTCTGATGCGGCAAGATTGGTGCGCGGGGAGGACGGCGGCCGCGTCCCAGCCGAAAGACCTCTTGGCGCAGAGCATTCGCGACGTTGGAGGGACGGGGAATGCGCAGCCTGGCCAAGCTCAGGGTATCGTCCGCCGATGCCGGCCGGTCGGGTCTCTATATCCGGCGCGAGGCCAAACGATCTCCCTCATCCATCCGCCCGTGCCCGCTCCAAACGGCCTCTTCAATGGCCTGATCTGGCCGAAGGTCGGCTGCGCCTCGAGCGCCTATGCCACAACGGCTGGTCCCGACTTTCTTCCCCTGCCGACGCCCCCCCCGCGCGCTGCGCGGGGACCCCGGATCGCCGTCATTCCTCGCGCAGCAACAAAGTCGCGCCTGTGCCGTCCTCCGCTGTGCTGCGGTCGCAATCCTCACCCCATCGCGCCGCGCGACGGGGACCCCGAGGCGATGTGGCGTCGTTCGCCTCCGGCCTCTCGATCGCCATCGAGGCCGCAATGGTGCGGGCTCAAGAGATAGGACGGAGACGGAACATGGCCACCATCGGCACCTTCAAGAAGACCGGCACCAACGAGTTCACCGGCGACATCGTCACCCTCGGCGTGCAGGCCCGCGGCGTGCGCATCATCCCCGACACCCGCGCCACCGGCGAGAACGCCCCCAGCCACCGGGTCCTGGTCGGCCGTGCCGAGATCGGGGCCGCCTGGTCCAAGCGCTCCACCGAGGGCCGCGACTATCTGGGCCTCAAACTCGACGATCCGAGCTTCACCGCCGCCATCTACGCCAACCTCTTCGATGACGAGGACGGCGAGAATTTCTCCCTCATCTGGTCCCGCCCCAGCGGGCGCCGCAGCGACTGAAGCGCAGACCGCGTCCCCGGCCACCGAGGCCGGGGACGCACTCCATCGGCAAGCGGCGAATTTCGCGATGGCTAAAATCGAGCCCTACTTGTCGTCCTCAGGATCGATCTCGGTCGTGCCTGTCGGCCGACGCAGGAGCAGGTCGGAGGCCTCAACGCCGAGAACCGAGGCGAGCCGCTGCACCACATCGATGCTGGCGTTGTAAACGCACCGCTCGAGCGAGCTGATATAGGTGCGGTCAATGTCCGCGAGATGCGCAAGCTCCTCCTGCGACAGCCCCTTGGCCAGCCGCAAGGCCTTCAGATTGCGCGCGAACACCTCTCGGATCTCCATGGCCGAGAGAGCAGTCGCTTGATGAGTATTTCACCACGGAGTATTCTCTACATCGCACTCGCCACGGTGTGGGCAGCGGTCGCCTGATGCCTCGCATCGTCAGTGCCAAAGAGACCGTGGATCAGGTGTGCGCACCGGCGACGCAGCGTTCGGCTTTATGGGCACGCATGATAGAATGATCCCAAATTGCAGCCCCACGCCGTCGCCGACGGCTTGGCTTGCGACAGAAGAAACGGCAGCCTGCGGGGGATGGACGTGGCCAAGGCGTTTGATGATAAGGCGCCGTCCGGTCAGAAGCTGACCGCCTATGACCGCACCCATATCAAGCTCTATATGCGCCTCCTCGACGCGACCTCCGAGGGAGCCGACTGGCAGGAAGTGGTGGTCGTCCTGTTCGGGATTGATCCGGCGCAGGAGCCTGCCCGCGCCCGCGCGGTGCATGACAGCCATCTGGAGCGCGCCCGCTGGCTCGCCCAGACAGGCTATCGCGATCTGCTCCCACATCGCGTGAACTGAAGCGCCGCTATCCAGGTGATGCGCGCGACGCATCACCTGTTGCCTGTGAGGTGAGTTCTGCCCGGCGATACAATCTTCAATTGATGACCCCACGGCATGCACCGTCTGGGAGTCGCTCATGAAGCCCGATACGTCGCGCTGGCGAGACAGTCGGACCTACGACTATTTCGATGATCTCTCGGTGGAGGGATTGGCCTGGGAATGCCTGAGGCGGGATGCGTCCTACCAGCAGGCGTATCGGGACCTTGTGGACGCCGAGAGAGCGGCTGCACCTCTCCCAGCCGAGGCCGAACATCTCTGGGGGTTGCGATGTCCCCGCGAAACCCTCGCTCCCCGCGACCCGTCAACCAGTCCACTGGTCCCCACGGATCAATCCGGCCGTCACCGTCCTCACCGAGCTTCCCGACCATCTGCTGGGCACCGGCATGGCACCTCACGCTGTGCCTGCCGAACCACCTGATCATGCGGCGCCGCCGCACCTTCTGCTTACCGTCGTTGAACCCTGCGCATCGATCGCGGCCCTGATCCCCTTCGACGACGACATGCCCGGCCGTATCGAGGCGCTGAACCGCCTCTGGCATGCGCAGCGTGGGAAGCGGATTCCACCCGACACCCGCATCACCCGCCAGCAGCGCGGACGCCTGCGGCTGATGCTTCAGGCCTGCGACGGACGGTGCCGGGGCGCCAGCTACCGCGCCATCGCTGAGGTAATGTTCGGCACTGAGCGTGTTGCGGCCGACCCCTGGAAGACGTCTCCCCTGCGCGACCGCGTCATCGGCTTGGTGGAAGGCGGCACTGGCCTGATCGCCGGCGGCTATCTGCGGCTGTTCCGCCACCGCCGCCGCGCCTGACGGGGTGGGGATTTTAGCCCCCCAATCTTCCCCATCCCTCCCGACATTCCTCCTCCGCCACCGTGGTCACCGTCCGCCGCCGCACTCCGGCGGCTCCCGCCACGCCCACGGAGGCCCGCTCCATGCGACCCGATCTAGCCACCCTCCCGCCGCGCTACCTGCGCACCAAGGAAGCCGCCGAGTTTCTCAGCCTGTCGGCCCGCACGCTGGAAAAGCACCGCACCTACGGCACCGGTCCCGCCTATCGCAAGCTCGGCGGACGCGTCGTCTATTCCATCGACGACCTGCAGGCCTGGACCGAGCGCGGCGCGGTCACCTCGACCTCCGATCCGCGCGGCACTGTCCTGCCGGCCAAGCGCCATGCGCTTGCCGCAGGTTCGTTCGCCGGCCGCGCCGCGCGCTGACCGCTCCCCATGGCGGCGCGGCATCATAGCCTCTCGGAGCGCGGACAGCTCGATCTGTTCCGCGCCCTGCCAGGGGACTTCGCGCCACGAGATGCGCAGGATCTCATGGCCTATCCCTTCTTCTCCCTCTCCAAGACGCCGCGCGTCGCGCCGATCGATTTTCGGACGGGCAGCATCGCCATCCGGGTCGAGGCCGTGCCCGACCACGGCATGGCGACGATCTGGGACGCCGATATTCTCATCTGGGCCGCCAGTCAGATCGTCGAGGCGCGCGACGCGGGGCTGCGCACCTCGCGCCTGATGGCGGCGACGCCCTATGAGATCCTCACCTTTGTCGGGCGCGGCACCTCGCTGCGGGATTATCAGCGCCTCAAGGCCGCGCTCGACCGTCTCCAATCCACGACGGTCTCGACCACCATCCGCCAGCCGGCGGAGGGACGCCGGCACCGCTTCTCCTGGATCAATGAATGGCAGGAGCGCACCGACCGCAGCGGCCGGCCGGATGGTGTCGACCTCATCCTGCCGGACTGGTTCTACCGCGCCGTGCTCGACGACGCGCTCGTGCTCACCATAGACCGGGCCTATTTCGGGCTGACGGGCGGGCTGGAGCGCTGGCTCTATCGGCTGGTGCGCAAGCATGGCGGGCGACAACAGGATGGGTGGCGGTTTGATTTCCGGCACCTGCACCAGAAGTCGGGCAGCCTGTCGCCCTTCAAGCGCTTCGCCTTCGAACTCAGGGATCTGATCCGGCGCCAGCCGCTTCCCGGCTACATGCTGTTCGTTGAGGTCGAGGTCAGTGGCCGGCTGTTGCTCGCCTTCGAGCCAGCCACGCCCTGTGGACAGCCTGTGGATAGCCTCGTGCTATCGGGAACCCGGGCTATCGTGCCATCGGGAACCGGCGCCTCGTGCTATCAGGAACCCAAACAGGCCTTAACCCACTGTCCTGCATCAGGAAATCGCGCCCTTAACTTAGAGTCTAACCCAGAATCTAACTCTAAAAGGCGCGCGAGCGCTTTTGCGAGCGCCGTCGATCAGCCCCGTGTCAGTTTTCCGCAAAGCGAAGACTGGGGGTGATCGGTGACTGATCTTCCCCTTAAAGCGGAGACTCGTTTTCCCTTAATCGTAGACTGGAGCA
>NZ_SMAI01000031.1 GCF_004346185.1 Aquabacter spiritensis
AAATCTATGATTCAAGGGAAACCGGACCATGCGCAAGAGTCCAGAAAGACTCAGCTTTCTCCGCCGACCAGACTCCACTTCAAGGGAAAGCGACACCCCGACTGGGGGCGAAGTGGCCGGGAAAGACGCCGCCTGACAGCGTCTCACAGACGCCCCCTCGCTCGAGGGGGCATCGATGATCATCGCGCTCCTCAACCAGAAGGGCGGGGTCGGCAAGACGACGCTGGCGCTGCATCTCGCCGGGCAATGGGCTCGGCAGGGACAGCGGATCACGCTGATCGACGCCGATCCGCAGGGCTCCAGCCTCGACTGGTCGCAGCAGCGCAGCCGCGAGGGCCTGCCACGGCTGTTCGGTGTCGTCGGGCTCGCCCGCGACACCTTGCACCGGGAGGCGCCCGAGCTTGCGCGTGACGCGGATCACATCGTCATCGATGGTCCGCCCCGTGTCGCAGGGCTGATGCGCTCGGCGCTGCTCGCCGCCGACCTAGTGCTGATCCCGGTGCAGCCCTCGCCCTTCGATGGCTGGGCGTCGGCCGAGATGCTGGCGCTGATCCGCGAGGCGCGGATCTACCGCCCGGAGATGCTGGTCCGGTTCGCCTTGAACCGCTGCGGCGCGCGCACGGTTCTCGCGCGCGAGACCGCGCGGACGCTGGCTGACCATGATCCGCCGGTGCTCGCCAGCACCATCGGCCAGCGCATCGCCTTTGCGGCGGCCGCGCAATCCGGGCGTCTCGTCTTCGAGCGCGACGATGCCGGGCCGGCCACGCGCGAGATCGCTGCGCTGAGCGCCGAGATCAATGGTCTCGACCTCGGGAGGCAAGCGCGATGAGCGATCGCCCTATCCGCCGCGACTTCGCCTCTCGACCTGCCGATCCCGAGCACTGGATCAAGGCGGCAGATATCTCGACCGAACGCCGGCCCGGCGCCGCGTTCACCGCGCGCCTCACCATCGATGTGACGCCCGACCTGCGCGGGCGGATCAAGGTCGCCGCCTTCCGGCGCGGCGTCACCGTCGCCGAGATGCTGCGCGACCTCCTCGCGCGCGAATTCCCTCCCCAATCTGGAGACCAGCCATGAGCGCGGCGTTTGCGCCCCGTGCGGCAAGCACGGCATCTGCGTCCAGTCCCCCGTCCGATGCCCTGACCCATGTGGAGTTGACCCATATCGAGAAGCGGATTGAGAACTGGATCCGCTTCGGCCATCACGCGCATGAGCAGCTTCTGGATCGCCGCCGGCGCATCCTCTCTTTCCCTCCCGGCTGCATCTTCGCCTTTGTCCGGTGGGCCTCGAATGACTTCGGCACCGTCGCCTCCCGCCTCGACATCGTGCGTTGCGTGGCGCCGGGCGAAGGCTACCAGACGCTGCCTTTCGTTCGGCCCGGCGGCGAGATCCTGCTGCGGGTGGATGGCTGGCCGAAGGTCGAGAAAATTCTGCAGCACATCGACGCCATCGAGGCGATCGGCATCGATCCGGCCACTGTCGCTCCCGATCACTGGGGTCATGTCGCCCACCGCATCAGTGTCGGCTTCGAGCCGCGCGCCTATAGCATGGAGCGCCATCAGGCGTGGCTGAAGCGGCAGGAGTGCGGTCAATGAACCGCGCCGCCTATGTGCTGATGGCTGCGGCCGCCAGCGTCGGCATGGCCTACGCCGCCACGCTGCCGACGCCGCTGAAGCTGATCTGGAATGTCTCGGCGAGCGTTCCTGTCGGGCTCTACTCGGTCGAGCCGGCGGATCATCTCGAGATCACCGATCTGGTCGCGGTGATGCCACCGCCGCCGCTCGCTGCGTTCCTCATCGCACGTGGCTATATCGGCGAAGGCACGCCGCTGTTGAAGCGCGTGATGGGTCTGCCTGGGCAGGATGTCTGCCGCCTCCGTGACGCCATCACAGTTGATGGCGTGCCACTCGGCGAAGCGCTGCCGCGCGACCGCACGGGCCGCGATCTGCCGGTCTGGCAGGGCTGTCGGCGTATCGCTTCCGGCTATCTGTTCCTGATGAACCCGGACGTCGGCGACAGTCTCGACGGGCGCTATTTCGGCCCGATCCCGGCTACGACCGTCATCGGGCGGGCGATGCCACTCCTCACGGATGAGGCCGGCGGCGGCGACTTCATCTGGCGCGCGGCGGTGCGCTGACATGCATCGCGCTGCGCTCTTCCTCGCATCCGGACTGCTGATCGGCGGTGCGTCGCCTGGCTCTGCCACGGCGCAGACCATGTCGCCGACCCTGGCGAATGCTGTCACCTCCTACGCCACCTTTATCGACGAAGCTGCGCAGCGCTTCGAGCTTCCGGCCAACTGGATCCGCGCGGTCCTGCGGGCCGAGAGCGGCGCCGATCCCCGCGCAGTCTCACCCGCCGGTGCCATGGGGCTGATGCAGATCATGCCCGCGACCTGGGATGAGCTTCGCGTCCACTACGGCCTCGGGGCAGATCCATTCGACCCGCGTGACAACATCCTCGCCGGCGCCGCCTATCTGCGTCAGCTCTATGACCACTATGGCAGCATCCGAGCCATGCTCTCGGCCTATAATGCCGGGCCCGCACGCTATGAGGCGTCGCTTACCGGCAAGCCACTGCCGCCGGAGACGCGCATTTACATCGCGGCTCTCGCGCCCATCCTCGACACAGAGTCTGCGGCCGGCGCCACCGCATCGGTGCGGCCAATGGCGCAAAGCTGGCGCGAAGCTCCGCTGTTCGCCGCGCCGCCCGCGCGCAGCAATCCAGCCGATGCCGCGCTCCTCGCGCCGCAATCGGGCGCGCTCTTCGTTGCATCTCCGCCGTTGCGGAGAGCGCCATGAGCAGGCTGACCCGCCTTCGCATCCTGTCGGGCTCCGGCGTTCCATGGCGCGTAAGGAGGCGTAGGACAGCAAACACGACCGCACGAGGGCAGGATAAAAGGGCGCACATTGCGCGGCGGTCGGGGCGTTGTTTCACCACGTGTTTTCCGCGCCTTCGGCACCTTGTGGAGCCGAACCACAAGGTTTGCGCGTGCCTCAAATGGCGCCGCATCAATGATTTTCCGCACATTGCGAGGCCTCGCCATGAGCGATGAACGCGAGTTCCGCGTCCGTCCCGGCCGCATCCGCTCGACCCGCGCCCAGCAGGCCCGCCCCTTCATCGCCCAGGCGCTCGCCGCGGCCCGGAAGGCCGGCGGCGGGGTCTCTCGCTCCGGCAAGATCGCCTCCGGCAACCGCTCGCGTTTCGGCAGCGGACAGGTCGCCAGCCTTCAGGCCAGCCGACGGATCACGCCACGATCACGCGGCGCCGTGGTGAAGGCGCGCGTCGTCCGACACACGGCCCGCGCGGGCTCCCTCGGCCAACACCTCACCTATCTTCGCCGCGAGGGGGTGACCCGCGACGGCGAAAAGGCGCGGATGTTTGGTCCCGAGATCGAGAGCGTGGATGTCGACTCCTTCGCTGAGCGCTGCCGCGAGGACCGTCACCATTTCCGCTTCATCGTCTCGCCTGACGACGCGTTGGAGATGGAGGACCTGCGGGCCCTCACCCGTGACCTCACCCGGCAGATGGAGAAGGACCTCGGCACCGGTCTCGACTGGGTCGCCGTCGATCACTGGAACACCGAGCATCCCCATGTGCATCTGATCGTCCGGGGGCGCCGCGACGACGGCCAGGATCTCGTGATCTCCCGCGACTATATCAAAGAGGGTATGCGCGATCGCGCCCGAGACCTGATCACCCAGGAACTCGGCCCGCGCACCGAGCTCGATATCCGCCGGAGCTTGGAGCGCCAGATCGAGGCCGAGCGCTGGACCGAGCTCGACCGCCAGCTTCTCCGCGAGACCAGCGAGAGCGGCATCATCGACATGGCGCCGGTTCCCGGCCGACAGCCGGACGAACACCATGCACTGAAGATTGGGCGCCTCCGCAAACTCGAGACGCTCGGCCTTGCCAGCGAGATCGGCAACGCCCAATGGATGGTAGAGCCGGACGCGGAAGTCACCCTGCGTGCCCTCGGCGAGCGCGGCGACATCATCAAGCGCATGCACCGCGCCCTCACCGAGAGCGGGATCGAGCGCGGCATGGCGAGTTATGTCCTCGCCGCCGAGAGCCTCGATGTGCCGGTCATCGGCCGGCTGGTCGCGCGCGGTCTCGATGATGAACTCCACGGCTCGGCCTATGCCATCGTCGATGGCGTGGACGGGCGGTCCCATCACATCCGGCTGCCCGATCTCGATGCGGCCGGCGATGGCGCGCCGGGCGCCATCGTCGAACTGCGGACCTTCGACGACGCGCACGGCAAACGGCGCGTGGCGCTCGCAGTGCGCTCCGATCTAGATCTCGCCCACCAGGTCACGGCCACCGGCGCCACCTGGCTCGACCGGCAGGCCATCGCGCGTGACCCCGTTGCTCTGTCGGACGTCGGCTTCGGCGCCGAGGTGAGCCAGGCGCTTGAACGGCGTGCCGACCATCTCATCCGCGAGGGCCTGGCCGAGCGACAGGGACGGCGCGTCGTCTTTGCCCGCAACCTCATCGAGACGCTCCGCCGCCGCGAACTGGATGCTGTGGGGGAGAAGCTCGCCGCCGAGACCGGCCTGCCGTTCAACAAGGCCGGCACCGGCGAGTATGTCGCCGGCACGTATCGCCAGCTACTTGTGCTCGCGTCCGGTCGCTTCGCCATGCTCGATGACGGGCTCGGCTTCCAACTCGTGCCCTGGTCGCCCTCTCTGGAGCGCCAGCTCGGCAAGCATGTCTCCGGCGTCGCCCGTGACGATGGCGGCGTCGACTGGAGCTTCGGGCGCAAGCGCGGCCTTGGCCTCTGACCGCAGAGAAGGATTATCACCATGTCGGCGACGAAAATCCTCTGGGGGCAGATCCTCACCGTGCTGCTGATCGTGTTGGCGGCCATCTGGGGCGCCACACAATATGTGGCCTGGTGCCTCGGCTTTCAGGCCCAGCTGGGCGCCCCGTGGTTCGCGCTTCTCGGCCTGCCGATCTACTACCCGCCGGCCTTCTTCTGGTGGTGGTACTTTTTCGATGCCTATGCGCCGGACGTATTTTTCCGGGGCGCACTGATCGCCGCCTCCGGCGGTTTCCTCTCCATCGCCGTCGCCATCGCCCTGTCGGTCTGGCGGGCCCGCGAGGCATCCAGGGTCGAGACCTATGGTTCGGCGCGCTGGGCCGAGAGGGAGGAAGTCCGGGCCGCCGGGCTGCTCGGCACGGATGGCGTCGTCCTCGGACGCTATGAGCGCGACTATCTGCGCCATGACGGGCCGGAGCATGTGCTGTGCTTCGCGCCGACCCGGTCCGGCAAGGGCGTCGGCTTGGTCGTGCCCTCGCTGCTGGCCTGGCCGGGATCGGCCATCGTCCATGACATCAAGGGCGAGAACTGGCAGCTCACCGCCGGTTTCCGTGCCCGGCATGGCCGCGTGCTGCTGTTCGACCCGACCAACGCCAAGTCCGCCGCCTATAATCCGCTGCTCGAGGTGCGCCGCGGCGAATGGGAAGTGCGCGATGTGCAGAACATCGCCGACATCCTCGTCGACCCCGAAGGCTCGCTGGAAAAGCGGAACCACTGGGAGAAGACCAGCCACGCGCTGCTGGTCGGCGCCATCCTCCACGTGCTCTATGCCGAAAAGGACAAGACGCTCGCCGGCGTCGCCGCCTTCCTCTCCGATCCGAAGCGGCCGATCGAGACCACGCTCGACGCCATGATGAAGACCGCGCATCTCGGCGAGGCGGGTCCTCATCCCGTCATTGCCAGCGCCGCCCGCGAACTGCTGAACAAATCCGACAATGAGCGCTCGGGCGTGCTCTCCACCGCCATGTCCTTCCTCGGCCTGTACCGCGATCCAGTGATTGCCGAGGTGACGCGAAGCTGCGACTGGCGCATTGCCGATATCGTCGGCGGCAAGGCTCCCTCGACCCTCTACCTCGTGGTGCCGCCCTCCGACATCAATCGCACCAAGCCGCTGATCCGCCTGCTCCTCAACCAGATCGGTCGGCGCCTCACCGAAGACCTGCAGGCCAAGGGCGGACGTCACCGTCTGCTGCTCATGCTCGACGAGTTCCCGGCGCTCGGCCGGCTCGACTTTTTCGAGAGCGCGCTCGCCTTCATGGCCGGCTATGGCCTGAAAGCCTTCCTCATCGCCCAGTCGCTGAACCAGATCGAGAAGGCCTATGGGCCGAACAACTCGATCCTCGACAATTGCCATGTCCGGGTGAGCTTCGCCACGAACGACGAGCGCACCGCGAAACGCGTCTCCGATGCGCTCGGCACCGCCACTGAGATGAAGGCGATGAAGAATTATGCCGGGCACCGGCTATCGCCGTGGCTGGGTCATCTCATGGTGTCGCGATCGGAAACCGCCCGCCCCCTGCTCACCCCCGGCGAGGTTATGCAGCTGCCGCCCACGGACGAGATCGTCATGGTCGCCGGAACCCCGCCGATCCGGGCGAAGAAGGCTCGCTACTACGAGGATGCGCGCTTTCGGGACCGGCTCCTGCCGCCGCCAACGCCCTCTCGTGGCCCGACCGTCCAACACGATGACTGGACCGCGCTGCCGTTGCTCAGACCGCAGGAGGGCGCGAGCAGGAGCGCCGCGGACGAAGGTCGAGACGATGACCCGACCGGCTCCGAACACCGGCATCAGCCCGAGCTCAGCCGCGTCAAGCCGTTCGAAAAAATGCAGCCTATCGAGAACGAGTTCGAGTTCGACGCCGACCGCGACGACGAGATGGACGACGTCGCCACCCGGAACCGGCGCATGACCGGCCTGATGCAAGGCGTGGCTCGACAGGTCAGCCTCAATCCCAATGACGGCATGGAGCTGTGATCGCCATGGCAGGCCGCACGAAGAAAGCGCAGATCTCCGTCTATCTCGAGTCCGACATCATGGACATGCTGGCCCACTACGCCGCCCAGCGCGACCAGTCCATGTCCCTGATCGCCCAGGCCGCGATCGCCTCCTTCCTGTCGCCCGACAGCGCCGAGCGCCAGGAGGCCGCTCTTGCCCGGCGCCTCGGCCAGATCGATCGCCGCCTCGCGCGGCTGGAGCGCGACCTCGGCATCTCGACCGAGGCCTTCGCCACCTTCATCCGCTTCTGGCTCGCCACCACCCCCGCGCTGCCCGAACCCGCGGCCCAGGCCGCGCGTGCCAAGCTCTCCGAGCGCTACGCAGCCTACACCACGGCGCTCGGCCGGCGTCTCGCCAAGGGACCGCAGTTGCGGCAGGAGATCGTGGAGGATGTTTCTCAACTGGAGGGTGACGGAGGCCGCCGATCGTGACGCATTCTCAATGCCCATCACGACGAATACGGCTTCCAGCCGATCGTGGTGTTCGACGGCGCGGGCCGCTTCGTCGGTGCGGTTCTGCGGCCGGCCCGGCGGCCGAGTGGGGCTGAAATCCGCCCCCACCTGCGCCGCCTGGTGCGGGCGATCCGGAGCAACTGGCCGAACACCTCGATCCTGATCCGCGCCGACAGCCACTATTGCAGTCCGCAGGTCATCGACTGGTGCCGCGCCAATGATGTCGACTTCATCTTCGGCGTGGCGCCCACCACCACATTGCGCAAGCATGTCGCGGACCTGGAAGCCAGCACGCTGGCGCGCTTTGAAGCATCGGCCAAGACGGGCAAGGTCCGGCGCTTCAAGGAGTTCTTTGACGGCGCCGCCAGCTGGAGCCGGGTGGAGCGCATCATTGCCCGTGTCGAGGTCGGCGGCCAGGGCGCCGAC
>NZ_SMAI01000032.1 GCF_004346185.1 Aquabacter spiritensis
GGAGGCTCTGGAAAATCCGACGCCGGTCGAGGCGATGGCGCATCGGCTGAAGACGCCGGAGGGCCGCAAGCTCTACGCCCTGCGCAAGCAGACGCCGGAGCCGGTGTTCGGCATCATCAAATCCGTGCTCGGGTTCCGTCAGTTTTCGATGCGAGGACTGCAACAGGCGCGCGGCGAGTGGAGCCTCGTGACCATGGCCTGGAACCTGAAGCGCTTGTTCGTCCTTGGCGCCGCCTGACGGCCGCTGCGACGCCTCGACGCGACCCTGAACACTTATGGGACCTACCGAAGGACGAGCCGAGAGCTGCCGAGCTTCCCGCGACGCGGCAAAGCCACCCGCGCCTCAAAATTCCAAATGGTCAGTCCGACAGGCTGCTAGCCAATCGTGCCGATTTGCTCAAGCGATATCTCTCGATTTGGCCCCTTGAGTACTGGTTTCTGGTCGTAGACGACCGCGTGTTGATTTCCACTGAGAATTGACCCGGCAGGCACGGATTTTTCCATCGAGAAGTGACCCATGTTTTCACCACGTCTCACGCGGCATCGCGGGGGACAGCGGAGTGATCGACATGGAGTTATTGAGCGTCATCCGACGCTGGCATTACCGGGATCACCTCTCGATCCGGGATATCTCCCGCCGCACCGGCCTTTCGAGGAACACCGTGCGCAAGTACCTGCGGGCGGACAGCGTCGAACCCCGGTTTCATCTTCCCGAGCGGTCGAGCAAACTCGATCCCTATGCCGACAAGCTCGCGGCGATGCTGCGGGTCGAGAGCGGCAAGTCGCGCAAGCACAAGCGTACGATCAAACAGCTGCACGCTGATCTGGTGACCCTCGGCTATGAGGGGTCGTACAATCGGGTCGCGGCCTTTGCCCGGGACTGGAAGGCTGCCCGGTTGCGTGAGCAACAGACCAGCGGCCGCGGTACTTTCGTGCCGCTGGCCTTTGTGCCGGGCGAGGCGTTCCAGTTCGACTGGTCGGAGGATTGGGCGATCATTGCCGGCGAGCGCACCAAGCTCCAGGTCGCCCATGTCAAGCTGTCCTACAGTCGGGCCTTCACGCTTCGAGCCTACCTGCTCCAGACCCACGAGATGCTGTTTGATGCCCATAACCACGCCTTCCGGGTGTTGGGCGGCGTGCCACGGCGGGGCATCTACGACAACATGAAGACGGCCGTCGACAAGGTCGGCCGCGGCAAGGAACGCCAGGTCAACATCCGCTTCTCGGCCATGGTGAGCCACTTCCTGTTCGAGGCGGAGTTCTGCAACCCCGCTTCCGGCTGGGAGAAAGGGCAGATTGAGAAGAACGTACAGGATGCCCGTCATCGGCTCTGGCAACCCCTGCCGAACGTCCCCTCCCTGGAAGCTCTGAACGACTGGTTGGAGACCCGGTGCCGGGAGTTGTGGTCACAGACCGGGCACGGCTCGCAGCCCGGCTCGATCGCCGATGTCTGGAGCGAGGAGATCCGGCACCTGATGGCGGTGCCGCGTCGCACCCGAGCGGATGCAGGCCCGGGCAATGGCGATGGCCAGATGGGTCTTGCCGGTTCCGGTGCCCCCGATCAGCACGACGTTGCGCTGGTGGGCGAGGAAGTTGCCGCCGGCGAGGTCGCGCACCAGGGTCTCGTTGATGGGGGTGTCGTCGAACACGAAGTCGTCGATGTCCTTGGCCAGGGGCAGCTTGGCGATGGTGATCTGGTACTTGATGGAGCGGGCCTGCTTCTCGGATATCTCTGCCGAGAGCAGATCGCCGACGATGCGTTGCGGCTCATGCTGGCGTTTGACGGCGGTGGCGATGATCTCGTCGTAGGCGGCCTTCATGCCATAGAGCTTGAGCTCGCCCATGGCCTCGAGGATCTGGGAACGCTCCATCATGGGGATCTCCTCAACAGGTCGTATCGTGAGCAGTCGGCGCTCGGGGCGTGGCGGAGGCGCAAGGCGTCGGGCGTGATGATGGTGACGGGGGCTGCGGGCTCCCGGCGCCGGGCGAGGATGTTGAGGATCACGTCGGCCGAGTGGACGCCCTGGTGCAGGGCTTCGGCGCACGCTGCATCGACCGCGGGCAGCCCGTCGCTCAGCACGCTGGTGAGGATGTCCACCATCTGCCGGTCCCCATCGGTGGCACCGGTGAGCTTGCGCCGGACGCGATCGAGGCTGGTGGGCAGAACCCAGTCCTTGAACGGAGCCCCGTTCCTGAGGGCGCCGGGCTTGCGCGCCAGCACCGGCACATAGTGCCAGGGGTCGAAGATGGTCTGGTCCCGGCCGAAGCAACGCGGGTGGGACCCGACCTGCCGCCCATCCTAGCGCAGCTCGATCCGCTCCGCATAGGCCCGGACCTCGACCGGGCGTCCCACGGCGCTGGCGGAGACTGAATACCGGTTGTTATCGAAGCGGACCAGACAGGTCTTGGACACGGAGGCGGGCACGGAATGGAAGCCGTCGAACCGGCCGGCATAAGGCACCAGGGCTGGACGCTCCGCTTCGAAGGTCTGCCAGATGGTCTCCTCCCGCCGCTCGGGATGCGGGTGCCCCTTGGCGTAGGCGATGCACTGGTCCAGCAGCCAGGCGTTCAGCTCGTCATAGCTCTTCACCCGAAGCCGGGGGGTGAAGAAGCGTTCCCGCACCACGCCGACCTGGTTCTCCATGCCCCTTCTCCCAGCCTGAGGCCGGGGTGCAGGCGACTGGATCGACGAGGTAGTGGCTGCACATCTGCAGGAAGCGGTGATTATAGGCCCGCTCCTTGCCTACGAAGATCGCATCGACCGCGGTCTTCATGTTGTCGTAGATGCCGCGCGTGCAGCAGCCCTTGAAGAAGGCGAAGGCCCGATCGTGGGCATCGAACACCATCTCCTGCGTCTCGCGCGGATAGGCCCGCACGAACAGCATCCGCGAATGGCACAGCCGCACATGGGCGACGCGCACCGACACCGTGGTGCCGTTGATCAGGACGATCTCGTGGCTCCAGTCGAACTGGTAGGCCTCGCCGGGCGCGAAGCTCAGGGGCACGTAGGCCGCAGCCGTCATCGTCGCCTGCGCCCGCCGCCAGCCCTTGGCATAGCGGCGTAGCGCATCGTAGCTGCCCTCATACCCCTGGCTGCGCAGCTCCTCGAAGATGCGGATCAGTGCGTCAGCCGCTCCCGCGCCGGCTTCCCTTCGTTGCCGGCGAGCAGCCCATCCAGGGCCTCCCGCCAGTGCCCGATCCGCGGCAGCGGCTGCACCTCCCGCTCGTAGCTGAAGGCCGTCGCTCCGGTCCGCAGCACCTTGCGCACCGTGTTCCGCGAGACGTGCAGCTCCCGCACGATCTCCTTGATGGACTTGCCGCGCACGAAATGCTCGCGCCGGATCCGCGCAATCGTATCCACGCCCTTCATCCCCAGCCCGCCCGTCGCAACAAAACGACGGAGCATGAGCCAAGAGGGGGGTCAAAATTAGGGTCTTCTCTATTCGGCGTGTTGAGGTCAAGCGCTTTCGAGCTTCCCGCTGCACCGGTATTTGACGTCATTCGCGGGGCCGCGCTTCTCTTCGGGATCGGCTCTTTGGCCCTCCCAGCATGGGATCAGTAGAATGAGGCGGCCCAATCTGACTCGCGTCCTGATCGCGATGGCGCGAACGGCACAAGACCCCAAGCGAGCTTACCTCATCCATCGTCCCGCGAAGGACGTCTCTCCACCGGCGAGCGGAACTTGGACTTCTTCTTCCCGGCGTCTGTTTCAGGCGGCGGCGGGCATGCTTTCCCTTGTCCAACGGAATTCGGCGCCGTCGCTCCACATGCGATGCATGATCACCGCCAGCCGGCGTGCAAGCGCGACAATGGCCTTTTGCCGTCCGCGGCGCCTGGCCACGTTCATCGCCCAGGCTTTCAGCCAGGACCATTTCTTCACCCGGCTCAACAAAACCTGGGCCGCCTCGTAAAGCAGGGTCCGCATCATGCCGTCACCGCACAGGGACACGCGGCCGACGCGATGGCTTTCCCCCGATTGATTGAGCACGGGGGTCAATCCCAGCGCCGGACCGACGGAACGGGAGTTGCTGAAGCGGGCCGGAACATCGATGGTGCTGGTGAAGGCTAGCGAGGTGACAGGACCGACGCCGGGGATCGTCATCAATCGTCGGCAGGTCTCGTCACCACGGACGATCGATAGCAGCTTGCGGTGGAGCTCCATGAACGTCTCTCGCAGCTTTTGCCGCGCCGCCAGCAAGGGCTTCATAATCTCGCCGAGGTCCGGCATGCCATCGACAAGCTCGCGGATGCGATCGTCGAACCCGGCCGTTCCAACGATGCCGACCTTGAGTCCGAAATTGCGCAGCAGTCCGCGGATGTCGTTCTCGATGTCGATCGCTTTTTCCTGCAACAGCTTGCGGGCGGTCAACAGGGCGCGGCGACGCTGGCTGGCCAATGTCTTGACATGCACGGGCCGGAACAGATTGACCCGCATCATCTGCGCGATGCCGCGGGCGTCGTTGCGGTCGGTCTTGTTCACCTGAGCTTTCAGGAATGCTTTCGCATGCCGGGTCTCGATGCAGATCGCGGGCAAACCCGCCTCCGCCAATCCGCTGAACAGCCATTGCGATAACGGGCCGGCTTCGAGCCCGATCCGAACGAACTGCCACGAGGAACTTTTCAAAGCCTGGACGAGGTCCTCCGGGTGGCTGAGGACTTTGATCTCGCGGCAGATCGCGCCCGTTTCGTCCACGATACACACCGACGTCTCTTTCACCGAGACGTCCAGTCCGGCATAATATTTCATGCTGCGCTTCCTTTCCTGATGCTTGTGGCTGTTCCAAACAGACCACGTTCTATCATCAGCTCGAAGCGCAGCACCTCCTGCATCCCTCCGCGAGGGGCTCAAGCCGAATACCCCATCTGACTCACTTTTGATGGAGTTTGAGATTCGGCTGGCGTTTATTTTGAGATTGGAATCAACACCATGCAGCCCTCTCTCCGACCTTCGACCCTGGTCCCGCGTGGATTCGTAGTGGACGATGTCAGCAGCGACAGCGCCGGCACGCTGATTACGGTTCGCGCGGTTGGCAAGGTGAGTTCGTGCCCGGGATGCGGGAGAACCTCGGAGCGGATCCACAGTCGCTATCATCGGCATCTGGCGGATCTGCCGATGGCGGGCAAACCGGTTCGGCTGGTTGTCCGGGCGCGGCGTTTCCACTGCGACACGGTGCTCTGCGGCCGGCGCATCTTTGCGGAGCGCTTCGACGCCAAGGTTTTGGCGCCGTGGGCACGGCGGACTGCCCGGCTCGACCACATCGTCCACCACCTGGGGCTGGCGCTGGGCGGACGGCCCGCGGCGAGCTTTGCCCGCAGGCTGATGCTGCCGGTCAGCAACGACACCCTGCTGCGGGTGGTGCGGCGACGCGGCCACCGGCCTTTCGTCCCGCCAACGGTCATTGGGATCGACGACTGGGCGTGGCGGCGCAACCAACGCTATGGCACGATCATCTGCGACCTTGAGCGCCGCAGGACCATCGCTCTCTTACCCGACCGGGAGCCCGCGACAGCGCAGGCGTGGCTGACCTGCCAGCCCCAAATCACCACCGTCGCTCGTGATCGCGGCGGCGGATATGCCACGGCTGCGGCCAAGGCGCTGCCCACGGCCACGCAGGTGGCTGACCGCTGGCACCTGATGGAGAACGCCAGCCGTGCCTTTCTCGACGCGGTGCGCAAATCCATGCGTCAGGTACGAGCCGCGATCGGCGGCGCGACCATCGACCCTGATCTGCTCACGGCCGCCGAGCGGCTGCAATATGAGGGATATCTTCGTCGGGAAGACGCAAACGGGACCATCCTCGGCTTCGCGAAGGACGGGATCGCGATCAAGGAGATCGTGCGCCGCTCTGGGCATAGCCGTGGCCTTGTCCGCAGGATCCTGCGCGGCGAACGCACGGACGTGTTCCGCTCCCGGGAAAGTTCGCTGGAACTGTACCTGCCGTGGCTCGAGGACAGGTGGGCAGCCGGCGAACGCAACGGCGCGGAGCTGTGGCGGCGCCTCAAGCGCCAAGGCTTCCGCGGTTGCCTTCGGGT
This sequence comes from Aquabacter spiritensis, assembly GCF_004346185.1. Taxonomy (GTDB): domain Bacteria; phylum Pseudomonadota; class Alphaproteobacteria; order Rhizobiales; family Xanthobacteraceae; genus Aquabacter; species Aquabacter spiritensis. The sequence goes on from NZ_SMAI01000032.1 coordinate 6,034, forward strand.
CGTCACCGAGTGGGTGGCACGTCGTCGGCGCGCACCATCGCGCGCCTCATGACCATTGGCCGGGACCGCGTGTCCAAATCCGAGAGCGTCACGATCGCGGCGATTGAAGCCGCCGTGTCGCTCCTCGTCGAGGCGCGAGAGATCATCGCCGCGTTCCAGGCCATGATCCGCAAGAAGATTGTCGCAGAGCTCGAGCCATGGCTCGAGCGGGCGAGATCCAGCCTGATCGCGTCATTTGCCAACGGCGTCGTCAAAGATCAGGCCGCCGTGGTTGCAGCCATCACCTCACCCTGGTCCAACGGCCAAACCGAGGGGCAGATCACCAAGCTCAAACTCGTCAAGCGCCAGATGTACGGTACGCATCCGGCGTAGGCCGCAGTCAGGCAGCTACGGCTTGATCCTGATGGGGTGCCGCGGCCCAATTCCATGGCAGGAGTTCAGGCAGCCGGC
>NZ_SMAI01000034.1 GCF_004346185.1 Aquabacter spiritensis
CCTCGGCCATGCCGTCCGCTTTGGCGCGGCCGACGACGTCCTCGCTGCCGGCGAAGGCATCGAGACGATGCTGTCGCTGCGCTGTGCGCTGCCCGGTAAGCGTCGTCTTCAGGCCACGTTGCTGAGGGCGGGCTGTGCGGGATAGGCCCATGGCATGAGGTCGTCGATGCGGCTGTTGGGGTGGCCGTTGACGATGCGGGTGATGACGTCCGCGAGGTAGGCCTGAGGGTCGACGCCGTTGAGCTTGCAGGTCTCGACCAGCGAAGCGATGACGGCCCAGTGTTCGGCGCCGCCGTCGGAGCCGGCGAAGAGCGCATTCTTCCTTGTCAGGGCCAAGGGTCGGATGGAACGCTCGACGATATTGTTGTCCAGCTCGACGCGGCCGTCGTCGAGGAACAAGGTGAGGCCCTCCCAGCGCGAGAGCGCGTAGCGGATCGCCTCGGCGAGCTTGGTCTTCTGGCTGATCAACGCCAGTTTCGCCCGAAGCCATGGCTCGAGGGCGTTGGTGATCGGCCTGCTCTTCTCCCGGCGTGCGGCCCGGCGCTCATCCGGGGTCCGGCCCCGGATTGCAGTCTCGACGTGATAGAGCTCGGTGATGCGCTGCAGGGCCTCGCTGGCGATGGGTGCAGGGCCGGCCTGAGCGAGCTCGTAGAAGCGACGCCGCACATGCGCCCAGCAGAACGCCAGGTTCACGGCGTTGCGTCCGGCCAACTTTTTGTACCCGCCATAGCCATCGACCTGCAGGATGCCGGTGAAGCCGTCGAGGTGGGCGATGGGCCGCTCGCCCTTGCGGTCGGGGGCATAGACATAGGCGACGGCGGGAGGATCGGCGCCGCCCCAGGGCCGGTCGTCACGGGCATAGGCGAAGAGCTGCCCGGTCTTGGTCCGGCCGCGGCCGGGATCCAGTACCGGCGCCGTGGTCTCGTCGGCGAACAGCTTGGGCGAGCTCCTCAGCACCGCCAGCAGCCGCTCATGGACAGGCCGCAGCAGGAAGGCCGCGCGTCCGATCCAGTCCGCCAGCGTCGAGCGGTCGAGCGCGATGCCCTGGCGCCCGTAGATCTGGGCCTGGCGATACAGGGGTAGATGGTCGGCATATTTGGAGACGAGCACATGGGCGACGGTTGCCTCGGTCGGCAGTCCGCCCTCGATCAGCCGTGCCGGCGCCGGGGCCTGCACCACCACATCCGCGCAGGAGCGGCAGGCATATTTCGGCCGCCGCACCACCAGGACGCAGAACTGGGCGGGCACCATGTCGAGCCGCTCGGCCACGTCCTCGCCGATGCGGTGCAGCTTGCCGGAACAGCACGGGCAGACGTCGCTCTCGATATCGACCACGGTCTCGATCCGCGGCAGATGGGCGGGCAGAGCCCCGCGATTTGCCCGGCGCTTCGCGACCCGGTCGGCCTTCTCGGCCGGTGCCTGCTCTTCGGACGCGGCGAAGCCGGCGGCTTCGACCTGCTCGGCCTCTTCCAGGGCCAGCAGCAGCTGGTCCTCGGGCAGGCTCTCCGCCCGGCGCCCGAAGCGGTGGCGCTGCAGCTCCTTGATGATCTGGCGCAGGCGCTCGATCTCGGCATCCCGCGCAATCAGCATCGCCTGGAGCGTCTCGGGATCGCGGGGAAGCTCGGTGGAGAGCGAAGCCATGATCAAGATAGAATCATATTCGCCGGGCGCCGGCGAGCCTCTTCAGCTGGCGGCGACCGGTGTCGTCGTGCGCTGCGCCTCATGCACCCGCCGCCAGTCGAGCCCCTCGAGCAAGACCTGGAGCTGGGCCGATGTCAGCTGCAGGATGCCGTCCTCTACCTTGGGCCAGCGGAACGCACCGTCCTCCAGCCGCTTCGCCACCAGCACGACACCGGTGCCGTCCCAGAACACCAGCTTCACCCGGTCGACGCGCTTGGCCCGGAAGACGTACACCGTGCCGGAGAATGGATCGGCGCCCATGGTCTCACGCACCAAGGCGGCGAGCCCCTCCGCCCCTTTGCGGAAGTCCACCGGCCGCGTCGCCACCATGACGCGGACCGCGCCGCTCGGGCCGATCACGACCCGGCCTTCAGCGCGCCGATCACCGCTGCGATGGTGGCCGGCGAGGCCCCGTTCTCGATTGTCACCCTGACCCCGTTGGCTTTCTGCGTCAGGTCTATTTCGGCATAGATGTTGGTAGTGCTGATCGAGACGTGGCCGAGCCAGGCGCGGATGGTATTAATGTCCACGCCGGCGAGAACCAGGTGGCAGGCCGTCGTATGCCGGATCACATGCGGGGTTATCGTTCTGTCTGTCAGTTCCGGCACCCGGGCCGCGCAACGCTCGATAAGGCGATAGACCCCGAAGCGGGTAAAAGGCGTTCCGAGCCTGCTGACGAACACGGCGTCGTCGACCGAGCGACCCAGGATTTCGTCGGCCAGAACGCGTTCGGTTTCCGGCCACAGTGGGCACTGGCGCGGCTTGCCGCCCTTGCCGTGCAGGGCAGCAAGATCGTGACCGCCATTCCCGCGCCCGATCCGCAAATCGCGCACCTTCAGTTGCGTGGCTTCGGAGACACGCGCCCCGGTATTGTAGAGAAAGAGCAGAAGCGCGTATTCGCTACGGCCGCGTCTGGTCTTGCGGTCGGGCACGGCGAGCATGGCCTCCATTTCCGCCCTGGTCAGCCATCCGACCGGCGGCGACATGGATTTCTTCGATGCGATGGCCCGGATATGGCCGCACCATTCGACATGGGCCGGATCCCGGCTGCCGATGAAGCGGGCAAATGCCCGGATGGCGGCAAGTCTCTGATTGCGGGTCCGGGCAGAGCACCCGCGGCCTTCTTCAAGATGCGCAAGGAATTGCAACACCAGCCGGGAGGTGAGATCACATACAGCCAGCCGGTCCACGGGTTTGCGCAGCTTGCGGCTGACGAACGGCAGCAGCAGGCTGAAGGTGTCCCGGTAGCTGCTGCGGGTGTTCCGGGCCAGATTGCGTTCGGTGACGATATATTCGCACAGGAAGCGCCGGAGCCATGGGCCGAGGGTTACGAGATCAGGCATGCTGACCTCCACCCGCGTAGCGCTCAAAGCGTAGCGATGCCTGCTGAAGAAGGTCCGGCGTCATCGACAGATAGACCTTGGTGCCCTCCAGATTGGCATGGCCGAGATAGGTGGAGAGTACGGGTAGCAACCGTTGCACATCCGCTCCCTGACGATACCAGGCAGTCAGGCTGTGAACCGCGAAGCTGTGCCGGAGATCGTGCAGGCGTGGGATCCGTCGCGCGCCTGCCGTGCCATGGACTCCGGCGATACGCCGCAGCGCGTCGAAGGCGGACTGAACGGTGCTGCTGGCGAGCCGAGTGCCGTCCCGGTTCGCCAGAAGGAAGGAAGGAAGTCTCGCCCTGCGCAAGCCCGCCACGCCGCCGCAGAGGTATATAGTCGGCCAGCACCGTTGCAAGCTGCGATCCGATCGGAACCAGACGGCTCTTGTAGAACTTCGTGGCGCGTATGGTCAGAATGGCTTCCGCCAGATCGACATCCGTCAGCGTGAGCCCCGTCGCCTCGCTGAAGCGCAATCCGGCCCCGTATAACAGAAGAAGCAGGGTCCGGAATGTCACCGCGTCGAGCTGAACCGCACCACGCCGACTGCTCTCCAAGTTCATAGGATCAAAGAGCCGCCGCAACTCGTCATGCGAGTAGATATACGGCGGCGTCCGGGGCGGCGATTTCGGTTCGCTGTTCGGGAGCGGCGAGCGGATCGCATGGCCACGGCTGATCGCATGGCGCCAGAAGCCGGCAAGGGCGTAATATTTGTTCTCGCGCTGCCGAGTCAGCGGACCCTTGCCCGCCAGAAAGGCGAGAACCTGCGCCGTGGTGACCGCGTCGCAGCCGGCATCCCCGTCGGCATATCCGAGGAAGTGACGCAGGAGGTTCGCCCCGGTCGTGAACTTCGCGCCATGAGCCTGCCGCCAGAGGATATATTGCCCGATTGCCTCGTGCAGCGTCATGCCAGACCCTCCAGATCGAGGGTCGCAACCTCGCGGAGGGCTGCGAGATTGACCTTGGCGTAAATCGCGGTGGAGGACGGGTTGCGGTGCCCGAGAAAGTCCCCGATCACCTTCATGGACATGCCCTGGTCCAGCAGATGCTGGGCCGCGGTATGGCGCAAGGCATGCGTGCCACGTCGGCCGGTGACGATGCCTATTCTTGCGAGACGATCACGGACGATCTTGCCGAGGGTCTTTCTGTCAACCGGTCGGATGGGCGCATGCGAAGTAAAGAAGAGGCTGCGCCCGATGCCGGACGACCGTGCCTCTCGTATATAGCACAGAATGGCATCGCCGACGTCCAGTGAGAGTGGCCAGACATGGGTTCGTCCTGGCTTCGGGCAGCGAACGCGAATGACCTCGTTCTCCCAGTCCAGATCGTTGAGCCGTAGGCCGGCGACTTCCCCGGCCCGCAGTCCATAGGCGATGAACAGCATCAGGATTGCGCGGTCGCGTTTGTCGACCGGGCGATCCCCCCGAACAGAAGCCAGTAGCCGCAGGGCGTCGGCGCGCTTTATGCCCTTCGGCACGGTCTCGTCCGCCATGAACCGGGGCGCCATGATCCCCGCGGCCAGCCCGGCTCGGCACCAGCCGCGCGCTTCGGCAAACAGGAAGAAGGCCCTCAGACGCTGAGCGTAATCGTGTATGGTTCGGCGGCTCCAGACTCCTCGCCTGTGCTCTGCCGCAATGACATCGTCGATGTCATTCATCTGGACGGCGTTTAAGGGAACACCCTTTCCAGCCAACCAGAAGAAGAAGTGGTTGGCGGCGGCGCAGTAGTCTTGGATGGTCGCTGTGGAGAGGCCGCGCTCCTGGCGCAGCCCTCATGAATCCCCTCATTTTCCCGGCCTCGAAAACGCCTGATTTTGGGATTCCGAGGTCGTGCTGAAGGAAATCAGCCGGCTTGAGGGGAACGATGCGCGGGGCGAAGAGACGATTTGATTTTGTTCATGAATTCGTTATCCGGGTGTTTGCCGACGACTTGCACG
>NZ_SMAI01000035.1 GCF_004346185.1 Aquabacter spiritensis
TGTCGCTTTCCCTTGAAGTGGAGTCTGGTCGGCGGAGAAAGCTGAGTCTTTCTGGACTCTTGCGCATGGTCCGGTTTCCCTTGAATCATAGATTTGGTCCTTAAAGCGTCGACTGACCCCCACATCTGGGTGTATGGTCGCCTTGAACGACCGCGAGTCGGGGAAGCTGATGAGACGCATCCCACTCAGCCGCCGGTCGCATGTGACCGGCTTCCAGCCTCTCGACGGAGAGGCGATCGAGCACGAGAGCGCGCTCGAACGGGACTTCGTGATGCTCGCGCAGTTCGCGGATGCCGGCGCGACGGTAAGGTCGCAGCCGATCACCATTCGCTTCGACGCCGAGGGCCAGTCCCGGCGATACACGCCCGACTTCCATGTCGCCTGGAGCGATGGCCGGAGCGAACTGGTCGAGATCAAGTATCGGGCTGACCTGCGTGCGCAATGGCAGCGGCTGAGGCCGGCGTTCGCCGCCGCGCGACGCGTCGCCGTGCAGGACGGAGGCCGGTTCAGGATCGTCACCGAAAGCGGCATCCGGGGGCCGTTGCTCGACCATGCCCGTCGCCTACTGCCGCTACGCGGTGCGCCGCTGGACACCGCGGTTGCGGAACAGGCGATGATGGCGGCGCGGTCGCTTGCGGAGCCGACCTTCGGGGCGATCGTCAGCGCGGCGTCGCAGGATCGGGTGCAGGCGCTTGGCGCGGTGTGGCGGCTGCTCGCAAGAGGCGCGTTGGTCGCCGACCTGAGCCGGCCGGTCGCCTTCGACACGGTGGTGAGGGCATCATGAACGTCACTGGTACGCCCGATCTGACCGGGGTGCCGGCGGCGGACTGGCTGGAAGCGCGACGGCGCCATGCGGCGATCCGCGCGTTCGCCGAGTTGCCCGACCGCACTCGCGCCGACGCGGAGGCGACGGCGGCCGTGCTCGGCTTCGACATATCGTTCGTCTACAAGCTGCTGGCCCGTTACCAGGCCGATCCGCGCGTCACGAGCATGTTGCCGGGCCGGCGCGGACGCCGCAGCGGCGATCTCGTGCTCGCGGCCGAGGTCGACGAGGTGATCCAGGCCGCAATCGACGAGACGTTCCTGACACGCCAGCGGGTGCGGGTGAGCGATCTCGTCACCGAGATCCGCCGGCGCTGCTGGACGCTCGGCCTGCCGCGCCCCAGCCGCAAGACGGTCCAGAAGCGGATCGACCAGCGCGCTCCGAAGGAGGTTCTGGCGAAGCGTGCCGGCCGCAAGGCCGCGCGCGATCGGTTCGCGCCCGCAACCGGCTCGCTCGATGCGCCCTGGCCGCTGGCGCTGGTACAGATCGACCACACGCTGGTCGATGTGATCGCTGTCGACAGCGTGAAGCGGCAACCGATCCAGCGGCCGTGGCTGACGCTCGCGATCGACGTCCACTCGCGTTGCGTCGCCGGCTTCCATCTGACGTTGGAGCCGCCCTCGGCGACATCCGTGGCGCTGTGCCTGGCGCACGCCGCCTTGCCCAAGGCGGGCTGGCTCATGGCGCGGGAGGTCGCCGGCGAATGGCCGGTCGAGGGCGTGCCCGAGCGGCTGCACCTCGACAACGCCAAGGAGTTCCACTCCGAGGCGCTGCGGCGCGGCTGTGAGCAATACGGTGTCGCCGTGGACTATCGGCCGGTGCGGACGCCGCATTATGGCGGCCATATCGAACGGCTGATCGGCACGATGATGGGCAAGGTCCACCTGCTGCCTGGCACGACCTTCTCGGACGTGCGCGCCAAGGGCGACTGGAATCCCGAAGGCAGGGCGGCGATGACGCTCGGCGAGATCGAGCGCTGGCTGGCTCACGCCATCGTCGGCGTCTATCACCGCGATCTGCATCGCGGTGTCGGCACCACGCCGCTCGTCGCTTGGGAGCGCGGGCTTGTCGGCGACGAGACGCATCCCGGACGCGGCGCACCCGTCGCCGTGGCCGATCCGCGCCGGTTCCTGATCGACTTCCTGCCACTCGAGCGCCGCCTTGTCCGGCGCGAGGGCGTGTTCCTGCACTCGATCGGCTACTGGTCCGATGTGCTGCACACCTGGGTGGGCGAGCGCGAAAGGATGATCGTCCGCTATGATCCGCGCGACCTCAGTCGCGTGCATCTGCTCGCACCTGACGGGCGCTATTACGACCTGAGCTATCGCGATCTGCGGCGTCCGCCGATCAGCCTGTGGGAGCACCGCCTGGCGCTCCGGCGGCTGCGCGAGGAAGGCAAGGCCGCGATCGACGAGGAAGCGATCTTCGCGGCGATCGACGCCATGCGCGGGATCACCGACCGGGCGAGCGCAGCCAGCAAGATCGCCCGGCGGCAGCGTGAGCGACGTCCCCGGCAGGACGTGGTGCTCGCCGCGCCGGTCGCCCAGGCCCGCCCGGTCGTCACGCTGGAGCCGCTTCCCGCCGACCAGCGCGTGTTCTCCAATGTGGAGGAATGGTCGTGACGGACGCACCATATCCGCACCTGTTCCCACAGGTCCGTCCGCTGGCGGACGCTGCGGCGGAGCTGCGCATCCGGCGCATCCGCACCGATCGGTGGATCGGCTATGCACGGGCGGAAGCCGCCCTGGCGGCGATGGAGGACTTGCTGACGTTCCCGAAGCGGACGCGGATGCCGAACCTGCTGCTGGTCGGGCCGAGCAACAACGGCAAGACGATGATCGTCGAGAAGTTCCGACGCAGCCATCTGCCGGGCTCCGGCATGGACCGGTACGATAGCGCGGTCGCGGTGCCGGTGCTGAAGGTGCAGATGCCGCCGGCGCCCGACGAAAAGCGGTTCTTCGCGGCTGTCCTGGAGGCACTGGGCGCACCCGACCGCAGCAACGACCGGCTCGCCGCCAAACAGGATATGGCGATGCGGATGCTGCGTGCAACCAACGTGCGGATGCTGGTGATCGATGAGGTCCACAACATCCTGTCCGGCTCGCGCGACCAGCAGCGGCGGTTCCTCAATCTGCTGCGCTGGCTCGGCAACGAGTTGCAGATACCGCTGATCGCGGTGGGCACGGCCGAGGCGTTGCGCGCGATCCAGAGCGACGACCAACTCGCCAACCGCTTCACGCCGTTCAGCCTGCCGCCCTGGACGGCGGGTTCCGAATATCTACGGCTGCTCAACACGCTGGAAGCGATGCTGCCGCTGCGCGAGCCATCGAGGTTGGAGGAGCCGGCGTTCGCGCAGAAGCTGCTGACAGCGGCCGAGGGCATTCTGGGCGAAGTGGTCAGCATCGTGACGATGGCCGCGGTCGAGGCGGTCACCTCGGGCGCTGAGCGCATCAGGATCGAGGATATCGACAGCATCGGGTTCATGCCTCCCACGGAGCGGCGTCGTGCCGGCTGATCTGTTCATGGTGGAGCTGCTCGACGCGGCCGAGCCGGACGCGCCGGTCCTGCCGGCGCGGACCATGCCGCTTCCCGGCGAGGCGCTCGGATCGTGGCTGCTGCGCTACGCGGCGCCCTTCGGCATCGCGCCCGAGGCGCTGCTGTTCGGCGATCGGGAGGCCGACCTGACGGCCGATCCCGAATGGTGGCGCAAGCCTGATCCGTTGGTGATCGCAGCAATCGCGCGCGGAACGGGTGTGGCGGCCGACCGCATCCGGTCGCTCACCCTGCTGGACTGGCCGGGCCCGGGACGGGACGACGCGGTGCCCGAGCGGTTCGGCCGCCAGCGGTTCACCGCCGCCAGCCCATCGCAGCAAACGCGCCGCATCGGTATCTGCCCGGAATGTCTCGCCGAGGACGACATCCCGTATATCCGGCGCGACTGGACGATCGGATGGGTTGGCGCCTGCGCGCGCCATCGCGCAATCCTCGTTCGCATATGCCCCGAGTGCGGCGCGAAGCTGCGGCTGCCGTCGCTCGGTGCCAGCGCTCACTTCGCGCCGGAGCGATGCACGCGCTGCGCGTTCCAGCTCGCCCGCGCGCCCTATCGACCCGCGCCGGAGTCGATGGTCCGGTTGCAACAGCGGCTGCTGGACGATCGCCCCAACGGTGTGATCGCGTTGCCCGACATGATCGCGCTCGACTGGCCGATGGCGGTGGCGCTGTTCGACGCGATGCTGGGAATCGTATGGTTCGACACCAAGCCGAGGGCCAGGGAACAGTTGTTCGCCCGGATCGAGTGCGACTTCGACTGCCAGCCGTTCGGTAGCGCGAGTGAGGGCGCGGACGGGCTGTCGATCCTGGCCTGGATGCTCGACGCCTGGCCGCGTCACACCCAGCTTGCGTTCGCGGTCTTGCGCGCTTCGCGGCCCCGTCGCCAGATGCGGCGCTGGCCGCACCTTGCCGAGCACGAGCGCGCCGAGGTCGAGGCCGTGCTGCTTGGCGCATGGCCGGATCAGAAGCACAGCCCCGATCGCGGATGGTGGCGTGCCTGGATCGAGAGCTTGCCCGAGACCGGTGCCGACCTGCGCGCAATGGCGAAGCTGGAACGTCTGCCCCATCGCCGCCAGCGCCTTCTGGCGCTCTCCGACGTGCGCGACGGCCTGCCGGTCGAAGTTGCCGCCGAGGCCGCGGGCGTGATGGCTCGCACGCTCTACATCTGGCTGCGGCGCGGTGCGAAGGACGGCCTCGACGCCGCGTTGGAACGGCCGCGATGGCAATACCTGACCGAGCCTCAGGCCAGGGAGTTGATCGACTGGATCGGCGCCGCCTCGCCGCATGGCCCGCGCTGGCGTTGCAACCGGGTAGTCAACGAGGCACGCGGCCGCTTCGGCGTCGAGATCACCGCCCACGTCGCTCAGGCGATGCTGCGTCGGCACGGCCCCTGGCCGAAGCGGACGCGGCGCCCAAAGAGGAGACTGACCGTTGCTCCAGTCTACGATTAAGGGAAAACGAGTCTCCGCTTTAAGGGGAAGATCAGTCACCGATCACCCCCAGTCTTCGCTTTGCGGAAAACTGACA
>NZ_SMAI01000036.1 GCF_004346185.1 Aquabacter spiritensis
TCCTGCTCCTCAATGCCTTCGCCATCCTGCTGCTGACGATCCTGGGCGCCGCCGGCGAAAGCCTCGGCATGGATCGTCAACTGCGAACCAGCACCGCCAAACGCCGTGTCCACTCCCTATTCCGACAAGGCTGCCTGCTCTACGACCTCATTCCCAACATGCCGGAGGAGCGCCTGCGTCCGCTCGTCGAGCGATACGCACAACTCATCCGCCAAAACGCGACATTCACCGGAGCCTTCGGGATCACGTAAATGAGGGGATACTTGAGGATCGCTTCGAGCCACAGGCGTCACGTCCGAACAGAAAATCACTAGGCCTCAAAAGTTAACATCTTGGGGAAGCCCTTGACAGAGGGCTTGAGCGAACGGAGCTGCGCCAAGGTGGGCTATCCACGAACGAGCCGGGTCAACTGGAGCCCGGAGTCATCTCCCGTTACCTCGACCTATCAGCCTATACCATGGGAGAGACGCTGGTTTTTCTCGGCCCGGCAAGCCCACCGTAAACGCCTTCATCGAAGCGTTTAGAGCATTGGCCGATCGCTTGAATCTGGCGGGCTTTTCAAATGGGGGCCGAGCTGATTCAAGCCTTCTGCCGAAGTTGGACGCCGGCAGGCATAGTGAAAGCGCTGTCGCTCGATCTTCGGGGCCGTGTTCTCGCCGCGGCGGCGGGTGGCAGTCGGTTTGTCCAGTGCAGAGAGTGAGAGGCCGGATCGGATTTCCGTGACGGGTTGAGGCCGGGAGAGAGGCTTCCGGCGCCCGTCATGGAGGTTGATCCCCATGAACATGCAGGTTCTGGATGCCGATCGCGACGCGAGTGGCGGCTACAAGGTGGATGTCACGCGCAGCGAGCGGGTCGGGCGCGTGTCGTCGGAGTGGTTCTCCCGGCCGGATGACGAACGGTTCCTCTCGCTCGGCGAATTGGCCGCGATGGTGCGGGGCCGGGCCGATCACAGCCGGTCGCGCCTTGTGGAGACGTCCCGCATCCATGTGGAGGCGAGCCGCTCCAATGCCGAGCGGCTGGCGCTGGTGCTGCCCGGGGCGGATGCGCCCGTCGAGCCGAACCACTGGTCCTTCGGCCAGCTCGCGGCCCAGATCGGGGCGCCAGCCGCCTATCTGCGCCAGCTTCCCGCCGCGCTGGCCGGCATCAATCTGCAATATGGCCTGACCGCGCACCGCGCCGAGCAGATCAAGACCTATGAGACCGCCAATGGCCGCGTCGAGTTGCGCGCTGTCACCGGGCAGGACTAAATCCGGATCTATGATCACGAGCTGGTCGAGGCGGTGCAGCGCATCGCCGGCAACGGCACCGGCGACACGCGCTGGAAGGTGCCGGGCGTGCTCGACTGGTCCACAGGCGTCTACAATCCGCGTGTCGACATCACCAAGGATACGACGACGCTCTACGCTTCCGACCGCGACGTGTTCCTGTTCCTGGTCGACGATCTCAACCCGATCGAGGCCGGGCGGCTGCCCGACGGCTCGCCGGACCTTTATTTCCGGGGCTTCTATTGCTGGAACTCGGAGGTCGGGGCCAAGACGCTCGGCATCGCCAGTTTCTATCTGCGTGCCGTGTGTCAGAACCGCAATCTCTGGGGCGTCGAGGATTTCCAGGAAATCACCATCCGCCACTCCAAATACGCCGCCTCGCGCTTTGCCCATGAAGCGGCCCCAGCCCTGACCCGCTTCGCCAATTCTTCGCCCATGCCTTTCGTCAACGGCATCAAGGCGGCACGGGAAAAGATCGTGGCGCGTACCGACGAGGACCGCAGCGACTTCCTGCGCAACCGGGGCTTCTCCAAGGTGGAGACGGCCAGGATCATCGACACGGTGCTGACCGAGGAAGGGCGCAAGCCCGAGAGCATCTTCGACTTCGTTCAGGGCATCACCGCGGTCGCACGCGACAAGCCCCACCAGGATGCGCGGCTCGACCTCGAGGGGCGGGCCAAGAAGCTGCTCGATCGGGCCGCCTGACTTCCGGAAAGCCGGAGACGCGGACATCCCTGTCTCCGGCTTTCCGGCTTTCCGCTTGTGCGGATCTGCGTTTCTGCGGCGTCGCCCTCCAGAGTGAGGTCGCCCTCCAGAGTGAGAGGGCGGCGCTGCGCTTCGTGACGGGTTGGAGGCCGAGAGAGAGGCTCTTGGCCGCCCGTCGCGGAGGTGCCTTCCATGGCGACCAATGTTCAGAAGATCACGCTATCGCCCTCGCGTGACATCCCCTTCAACAAGCTCCTGCTCAGCCAGTCGAACGTCCGGCGCATCAAGGCAGGGGTCTCGATCGAGGAATTGGCCGAGGATATCGCCCGTCGTGGCCTGCTGCAGGGCCTCAGCGTCCGGCCCGTCGTTGACGACGCCGGCGTCGAGACCGGCATGTTCGAGATTCCGGCGGGCGGGCGGCGCTATCGGGCACTGGAACTGCTGGTGAAGCAGAAGCGCCTCGCCAGGACCGCGCCGGTGCCCTGCGTCCTCCGCGAAGGCGGTATCGCCGAGGAGGATTCGCTCGCCGAGAACGTCCAGCGCGCACCGCTGCATCCGCTCGACCAGTTCCGCGCCTTTCTGGCGCTGCGCGAGAAGGGGCAGCCCGAGGAAGAGATCGCCGCCGCCTTCTTCGTCTCCGTCGGCGTGGTGAAGCAGCGTCTCAGGCTCGCCTCGGTCTCGCCAGTGCTGCTGGAGGTCTATGCCGAGGACGGCATGACGCTCGACCAGCTCATGGCCTTCACCGTCTCCGGCGACCATGCGCGCCAGGAGCAGGTCTTTGACCGGCTGAAGACCTCCTATGACAAGCAGCCCTATGCCATCCGCCGCATGCTGACCGAGGGGGCGGTCCGCGCGTGCGACAAGCGCGCCCAGTTCATCGGCCTCGAGGCCTATGTCGAGGCCGGCGGCACCATCCTGCGCGACCTGTTCCAGGGTGATGATGGCGGCTGGCTGCAGGATGTCGCGCTTGTAGACCGGCTGGTGGCCGAGAAGCTCAAGGCCGAGTCGGACGCTGTCGTCGGCGAGGGCTGGAAGTGGGTCGAGATGGCGCCCGACTTCGCCTATGGCCACACCTACGGCTTGCGCCAGCTGCGTGGTGAGACCATTCCGCTCACCACGGAGGAAGAAGCCAGCCGCGACGCCCTGCAGGCGGAATATGATCGCCTGTCCGCGGAATACGCCGAGGCGGATGAACTGCCGCAGGATGTCGGCGCGCGGCTCGGCGAGATCGAGACGGCGATCGAAGCCTTCGAGGCGCGTCCGATCACCTTCGATCCGGCGGAGGTGGCGCGCGCCGGCGCCTTCGTCAGCATCGCCCATGATGGCGCAGTGCGCGTTGAGCGCGGCTATGTGCGGCCGGAGGACGAACTGCCGGTCGAGCCCGAAGTCGCCGCGGAAGACGCCGGGCCGCACCACATCGCGGCGGCGGCCATGCGTAGCGGCGAGGCCGTCATGGCAGATGCGCCGGCGCCCGAGCCCGAGGAGGATGAAGGCTTGTCCGCCATCTCGGATCGGCTGATGACCGAGCTGACCTCGCATCGCACGCTCGGGCTGCGCCAGGCGTTGGGCGAGCGGCCCGATGTCGCCTTCCTCGCGGCCCTGCATGCCCTGACGCTGAAGAGCTTCTATCGCTACGGCTCGGATAGCTGCCTCGAACTTGACCTGAAAAGCATTGCCTTCAGTGCGCAGGCGCCGGGGCTGAACGACAGCGCCTCGGCCGAGGCAATCCATGCCCGGCATGAGGGATGGGTCAAGGTCTTGCCGAAGGACTCGGCCGATCTCTGGGAGGCTCTGCGGGAATGGGAGAGCGACACCCGCTCCGGCCTGTTCGCCCATGTGGTGAGCCTGTCGGTGAACGCCGTTCATGAGGCCTGGAACCGGCGCCCGCGTGCGCTGAACCATGCCGACCAGCTCGCACGTGCCGTCGACCTCGACATGGCGGCGGCCGGTTGGAAGCCGACCGTGGATAATTACCTCGGCCGCGTGACCAAGGCCCGCATTCTGCAGGCGGTGAGCGAGGCCAAGGAACCGCGCGCGGCGGAGCGCATCGCGCACCTGAAGAAGGGCGAGATGGCCCGCGAGGCCGAAGCGCTGCTGGCCGATACCGGCTGGCTGCCGGAACCTCTGCGCGGGGCCGAACCGGCGGTCGGCGAAGAAATGGCGGCGCAGGACGGCACAACGGCCATGGGCGAAGACGAAAGCCTTGAGGATACTGAGGACACCACGGACATCCCCCCTGCCGTGGCGGCGGAGT
>NZ_SMAI01000037.1:0-1605 GCF_004346185.1 Aquabacter spiritensis
CCGCCATAGCCCTGCAGCCACAAGGTCGGCGTCAGGCCGGCGCTCAGCGGCGCCGTCGCCGGACCCGCCGCCTTCGCGGCATAAGCCAGCGCCCCGGTCCCGCTGCCGGTCAGAGACTGGCGCAGGCGCGTCCCCACCGCCTCGCGCAGATAGATCGATTGCTGCTGGATCACCGTGGCGATCGAGGGATAGACCTCGCCCGAGAGCTGGTTGAAGGCCGGCGCCACCGCCGCCTCGGGCAGTTGGAAGATCGCCTCGTACACCGCGTTGCCCGACCCGAGATCCTGCGCCGCGACCGCCACCGCCGTCTGGTTCGGCGTCTGGGCGAACGCGGCGAAGTCGACCGCATTGTAGACCAGGGTCAGATAGACGTTCTGGGCGTCGTAGGTCAGCGCCGGATCGAGGAAGGCATAGTCCGAGGTCACCGACCCGAACGTGCCCGTCAGCGTCCCCGACGTGCTCAGGATCGGCATGGTGCTCGCCGCCGCATAGCGCCCCGGCACCGCCAGAACCTGCACGCTCGCCCCGGAGGACAGCGTCACCGACCCGGTCGCCAGGATCAGATCGTGCGCCCCGTCCGGCGTCACGTCCACCGCATAGACCGACCCGGCATTGAACGTGACCGCTCCGGTCACCGTCAGCGTCCCCGGCGAATAGCCCGGCGCGGCCGTGCCCCCGCCATTGACCGTCAGGCCGCCGATCGTCGCCGTGCCGCCCAGCACGCCCCCGGCATTGACCGTGAAGGGCGAGGCCGTGACCGACCCGGATTCCAGCCGGACCGTCGACTGATCCACCGCGATCGGCCCGGTATAAGGCGAGGAGAACAGGACCGTGCCGCCGCCGGTGAAGGTCACCGCCCCGCTGCCGCTGATCTGCCCCGTAAAGGCATAGGTGTCCGAGCGGTTGAACACCAGGCTCGCTTCGTTCACCACGTCGCCCAGGATCGAGCCGATCGTGCCGCCATTGCCGATCTGCAGCGTCCCCGCGGCGATCGTCGTCAGCCCGGCATAGCTGTTCTCCCCCGTCAGGATCAGCAGGCCGCCGCCGGTCTTGGTCAGGCCCGCGCTCCCCGACAGCACGCCCGACAGCGTCAGCGCCTGCGCCGTGTCGACCTCGAAGGTCGCCGCCGTCGCCGCCGACTTGGCCGGAGCGCTCGCCGTCCCGCCGAGCGTGATCGGCCCGCCATAGGCGAAGGTGCCGCTGGCGCGCAGCGTGCCCTGCGTCCCGACCGTCAGCCCGCCGCTCCCCAGCGCCCCCGCGCCGTCGATCCGCAGCGTTCCCCCAGCGATCGTCGTCCCGCCGGAATAGCTGTTGCTGCCGGTCAGATAGACCGTCCCGGGACCCGACTGAACCAGCGCGCCGGTGCCCGAGATCGCCCCGTCGAGGCGCAGCTCGCCGCTGCGCGCGAATGCCAGCACCCCGGCATTGGCGACATCGCCGCCGATCTCCCCCGCGGCGCCCCCGGCGCCGATCTGCAGCGTGCCCGCCGAGATCACCGTGCCGCCGGTATAGGTGTTGGCCCCCGACAGGATCAGCGTGCCGTAATCCGCCTTTTCGAGCCCGCCGCTGCCGGTCAGGACCGAAGCGATGGTCGCCACCGTCGAC
>NZ_SMAI01000037.1:1703-3365 GCF_004346185.1 Aquabacter spiritensis
CCCCTGGAACACCGCGAACCCGCCGTTCCAGCTCCGCGGGATCGTGCCGCTGGCATTGATCCAATTGGTCTGCGCGCCCGCCGTCCAGGTCCCCGATCCGCCCAGGACGCTCTGCGTCGGCGTCGTGTTCGCCCCGTTCCAGAACAGGATCGGCGAGTTCGGGTCCTCCACGAACAGGTTCACCTGGTTCGGGATCGCCGATTGGATGCCGCCCGACAGCCCGTCCGGCAGCGCCCCCACATCCATCCCGTTGTCGGTCAGCGTCCCGGAATAATTCATCACCCGGTAGATGCCGATGCCGAAGCCCCCCGTCGGCGTCACGTTCAGCGTGCCGTCCAGCGTCACATTGCCGGTCACCGCGAACACCGAGCCCGCCGTCGGCGCGCCCAGGGTC
Organism: Aquabacter spiritensis; assembly: GCF_004346185.1. Classification (GTDB taxonomy): domain Bacteria; phylum Pseudomonadota; class Alphaproteobacteria; order Rhizobiales; family Xanthobacteraceae; genus Aquabacter; species Aquabacter spiritensis. The sequence continues at coordinate 2,098 of NZ_SMAI01000037.1, forward strand.
ACGTTCACGTTCGCCGCCCCGGACAGGTTCAGCCCGCCCATGGTCAGCCCGCTCGCCTGCGCCCCCTCCAGCGTGCCGCCGTCCAGCACATGCACCGTCTTGGTGATGATCCCGGTCCCCGACAGCGTCGCCTGGTCGTAGACATAGACGTCGCCGTCGACGCTCCCGGTCACCGCGAGGCCGCCCCCGGTGACCTCGGTGTCGCCGCTATAGGTGTTCGCCCCGCTCAGGGTCAGCGTGCCGGTGCCCGATTTGGTCAGGCCGCCGGTGCCGCCGATCGCCCCGGCATAGACCGTGCTCGTATTGTCGCCGCCCGTATTGAGCGTCGCGCCGTCCAGGACGAGACCGCCCGACCCCGTAATGGAGCCCACCGTCTCGTTCCCCTGCAGGATGAACTGCGCCCCCAGCGCCACATTGACCGCGCTGGTGTCGCCGATCGCCTGGCCGCCGGTCGCGATCAGGATGCCCGCCGTCACCTCGGTCGCGCCCGAATAGCTGTTCGTCCCGCCGACAACCAGCGTGCCCGTGCCGGTCTTCGCCAGATTGCCGAGCCCGGCGATCGCCCCGGTCAAGGTCAGCGTCTTGCTGTCGTCGACCTCGAACGTGCCCCCGCCGATCCCGTCGACCGGCGTCAGCGAGATCGCGCTCGCATAGGTGAAGGTCTCGCTCGCGCGCAGCGTCCCGGGCCCCTCCAGCGCGAGGGCGCCGGTGCCCAGCGCCCCGGCGGCGTACACCTGGATCGCGCCGCCCGACACCGTCGTCGGCCCGCTATAGCTGCTGGTCCCGGTCAGCGTCAGCGTGCCCGCCCCGGTCTTGGTCACGCAGCCCGACCCGGTGATCGCCCCCGAGAAGGTCGAGCCGGTGCCGTCCCCGCCCGTGGTCAGGCAATGCCCGTTCAGCGCCACCTCGCCCGCCCCCGCCAACGAACCGACGCTCTCGTCCGCGTCCGTCAGGTTCAAGAGCGCGCCCGCCGCGACGCTCAGCAGCGCCGTGTCCGACAAGGACGACCCGCCGCCGATGGTCAGCGTGCCCCCGCTGACCATGGTCGCGCCGCTATAGGTGTTGCTGCCGATCACCAGCGTGCCGCTGCCCTGCTTGTCCAGCGCCCCGGTGCCGCCGATCGCGCCGGTCAGCGTCAGCGTCTTGGTGGCGTCCACATTGAACGCGCCGCCGCCCATGCCGGCGACCGGCGTCAGCGTGACCGCGCTGGCATAGGTGAAGGTCTCGCTCGCCTGCAGCGCGCCGGTGCCCTCCAGCGCCAGCGCGCC
>NZ_SMAI01000038.1 GCF_004346185.1 Aquabacter spiritensis
GTACGCATCCGGCGTAGGCCGCAGTCAGGCAGCTACGGCTTGATCCTGATGGGGTGCCGCGGCCCAATTCCATGGCAGGAGTTCAGGCAGCCGGCTTTGGGGCATGTCGGCAATGCGGGCGAGGACGTCGGCGAGCCAGGCCTGCGGATCGACATCATTGAGCTTGGCGGTGGCGATCATCGTCAGCATGAAGGCACAGCGATCGGCGCCGCGCTTCGAACCGGCGAAGGTCCACGAGCGGCGGCCAAGGGCGATGCCGCGCAGGGCTCGCTCCGCAGCGTTGTTCGACAGGCAGATGCGCCCGTCGGTCGTGAAGCGGGCAAAGGCGTCCCACTTGGTCAGCATGTAGTCCATCGCCTTGGCGACGTCGGCGTGGCGCGACAGGCGCGCCCGTTCGGTGCGCATCCAGTTCTCGAAGTCGGCGAGGAGCGGCAGGGAGCGTTCGCGGCGGATCGCCAGACGCTCGGCGGCATGCAGACCGTTCGCCTCGCGCTCGATTGCGAACAGTGCATCGATGCGCTTGACCGCCTCCAGCGCCATCGGCGAGATCGACGCCGCGTTCTTTCCGCGCCGGGCATTCTTCGCGATGTCGGCGAGCTCGAAGAACTTCCGTTTGGCATGGCTCCAGCAAAGCGCCTGGATGAGCGGTCTGGGACTTCGATCCTCAGCATAGAGGCGACCATAGCCCGAGTAGGCATCGGCCTGGAGAATGCCAGTCCATCCCGCCAGATGCTCTTGGGGTTGCTCGGCCGTGCGGTCCGGGGAGGCATAGTATAGGGCCGCCGGCGGGCCCTGGCCGTCGAAGGGACGATCGTCGCGCACATAGGTCCAGATCCGGCCCGTCACGGTCTTCCCCTTGGCCAGGATCGGCACCGTCGTATCGTCGCCATGCAGGCGCTCGGCGGCGAGGACGTGGGCGGCAATGAGGTCGTGCAGCGGCTGAAGGACATGAGCGCAGGCGCCTACCTGGTCGGCCAGCGTCGACAGCGACAGCTCGATCCCCTCACGGGCATAGCGCTCCGACTGCCGGTTCAGCGGCTGGTGTTGTCCGAACTTGTCGAACAGGATCATCGCCAGGAGGTTGGGGCCGAGGAACCCTCGCGGGGTCGGGTGGAACGGTGCCGGCGCCTGGCTGATCCGTTCGCAGTCCCGGCAGGTGAACTTCTCGCGTACCGTCTGGATCACCTTCCACCGGCGGGGGATCACCTCCAGCGTCTCAGTGACGTCCTCGCCAAGCTTGCGCAGGCGATCCGAGCCGCAGCAGGAGCATGCGGAGGGACCGGGTACCACGACGCGCTCGCGCGGCAGATGCTCGGGGAACGGCTTGCGGCCGCCGCGGCGACGGCGCTCGAAGGAGGCCACCGTCGTCGTCTTCACCGCGGCATGCTCTGCGGCGAGTTCGTCTTCGCTCAGAGCCGCCTCGGCGTCCTCAAGCTGCATCTCCAACTGATCGAGAAGTCGGGCCGTGCGCTCGGAGCGCGTGCCGTAGAGCTCGCGCTTCAGCTTCTCGATCCGCAGCGTCAGATGGGCGACGAGGGCTTCGATGCCGGAGGCCTTCGCCTTCGCATTGGCCGCATCCGCGAGAGCCTCGTCCCGCTCGATCTCGGCCAAGTCGGCACGCCGTTCCGATGCCGCCAGCGCGGCCTTCAGGGCGGTGATGTCTTCCGGCAGATCGGCCATGCACAGCGCTCGAAAGTTTCGTTCGCGACAGACAGATTCTGTCACGCAAGCCCTGCAATGCAAAGACTTTTGTGCGCTATCCCACCGCTTCCGGACGCCACGTCCTCTGCGGGTTCCTCCAGTCGATCCCGTCGAGCAGGCAGGCGAGATCCGTGTGGGTCAGAGCCACGACGCCGTCCTTGGCCGAGGGCCAGACGAAGCGTCCGCGCTCCAGCCTCTTGGCGTAAAGCGACAGCCCAACCCCGTCATGCCAGAGGATCTTCACCAGCGATCCGCTGCGGCCCCGAAAGACGAAGAGATCGCCACCGTTCGGATCGCGCTTCAACCCCTCCTGGACGAGGAGCGACAGACCCTGCATGCCCCGCCTCATGTCGGTGTGACCCATCGCGATCCAGACCCGCGCCCGCGACGGGATCATCGCAGAGCCCTCAGGACCGCAGCCGCCAGCGCCGGCGGCGTCGAGGCGGCAATCCGCAGCCGACTGCCACCCGGCAGGTCCACTACGATCGCCGTGTCATCGGCGGCCGCAAAGGGGTCGGACATAGCCCCAGGGGCCATCAGAACCGGAACGAAGGCCGGCTCCGGCTTTGTGGCAGGCTGCTCGGTGCGAAAGCTGCGCAGCCACGTCCCCAACTGGGAGCGCGAAATCCCGTGACGCCGCGCCGTCGCCGACACCAGACGCGGTGCCGACTGGCTCTCCATCACGATCCGGAGCTTCTCGTCTTCGCTCCAACGGCGACGACGACCCGTCTCCACGATCTCCAAACGCTCGAAGGCACTGTGCTTATGGACGTCCATACGCGCAGTCTCTTACCGCGCCGGTCAGTTCGAAAGGCGGTTTAGACCGTAGGCGTAC
>NZ_SMAI01000039.1 GCF_004346185.1 Aquabacter spiritensis
GCGTCCGCTCCTCGAGCGATACGCACAACTCATCCGCCAAAACGCGACATTCACCGGAGCCTTCGGGATCACGTAAATGAGGGGATACTTGAGGACCGCCATGGCTCGCAACAAGGTACAGTTCCAGAAAGGGCTCTCGGAAGCCGAATTCTCGACGCGGTACGGCACCGAGGATCTCTGTCACGCCGCCCTGGTGGGCTGGCGCTGGCCTAATGGCTTCGTCTGTCCCGACTGCGGCCGCACCGCCCACTGCATCGTCCAGAGGGGAACGCGCCGGCTGTTCCAATGCAACGCCTGCCGCAAACAGACGTCAGTGCGGGCCGGCACCCTCTTCGCCTCCAGCAAGCTGCCGCTGACCACCTGGTTTCGGGCGATGTACCTGATCACCCAGTCGAAGAAGGGCATTGCCAGCATCGAACTCGGCCGGCGGCTGGGGGTGACGCAGACTTCGGCGTGGCTGATGAAGCACAAGCTCATGCAGGTCATGCTCGAACGCAACGCGAGTGCCCGCCTGAAAGGCCGCATCGAGATGGACGACGCCTACATCGGCGGCGAGCGACCCGGCCGACACGGGCGCGGTGCGGCGGGAAAGACGCCGTTCGTGGCGGCGGTCGAGACCACCGACGACGGCAAGCCCCACCGAGTCATCCTGCGACGGGTCGATGGCTTCCGGAGCAAGGCCCTGGCCGGGCTCGCCGAGAAGGCGCTGACGCCGGACGCGAAAGGCGTCAGCGACGGTCTCGCCTGCTTCCGCGCCGTCGTCGGAGCCGGCTGCGAGCATACCGCCATCGTCACCGGCTCCGGCCGAAAGGCCGCTCGAACGCCGGCTTTCGCCTGGGTCAACACCCTTCTCGGCAACGTCAAGGCCGCTCTCGTCGGCACCTATCGCGCCGTACGAGACAAGCACGTGCCCCGCTACCTCGCCGAATTCGAATACCGGTTCAACCGCCGCTACGATCTCGCCGCCATGATCCCACGCCTCGCCGTCGTCGCAGCACGCACTGCCCCCATGCCATACACGTTGATCAAACTGGCTGACGTTTATGCGTAAGCAGGAAGTCGAATGGCACCCGGGCGAGCTTGTTCCGCGCGTCGGCTTCATCGTCACCAACCTGTCGCGCCCGGCCGAGCGAGTTGTCGCCTTCTACAATCACCGCGGCACATGCGAGCAATGGATCAAAGAGGGCAAGGGCGCGATCAAGTGGACGCGGTTGTCGTGCCGGACGTTCGCGGCCAACGCCGTCCGGCTTCAGCTTCATGCCCTCGCCTACAATCTCGGCAACTTCCTGCGCACGCTGGCGACGCCGGAGCCGATCAAAGACTGGTCGCTGACCAGCCTGAGGGAGAAGCTGATCAAGGTCGGCGCCAAGCTCGTCAGCCACGGCCGCTATGTCGCCTTCCAGATGGCCGAGGTCGCCGTCTCACGCCATCTGTTCGCCGAGATTCTGCGACTGATCGCCGAACTGCGGCCGCAGCCGCCTCCAGCGCCGGCGTGAATGGGCCGGCGGCATGAGTTCCAGCAAGAACCACGGGAGAGGTGCGTCTTGGCGAGGACAGTATCTGCGCTTCCGGCACGCGCCGCGCCGATTTGACCGGCCGCCGGGCCATCTGATCGCTCACGGCAAGGTTCGGGCTTGCCAATGACCATCCTTGGGGTCAATCTTGCCCCCAAGAGCCGGTCATCCGGTGGATGCCGGCTCAAACGTCAAATGTGAATGGATCGGGCCGCCCGTACCTTCCGCAAGAGAAGGGGGGAGTTCAAGCTGGGAGGAAGCAAATGTCCAAAAAGGGCTACTGGGTTGCGATGGTCGATATTGCAGACCATGAGGGATACAAAGAATACATTGCGCTGAACAAGGCGGCGTTCGACAAATACGGCGCGTCCTTTGTTGTTCGCGCCGGACAGAGCCAGGTGATGGAAGGCGCTGACGCGAACCGTCTGGCAGTCATCGAGTTCAAGGATTACGAGACCGCCCTCGCCTGCTACAACTCTCCCGAGTATCAGAGGGCGATCAAGGCCCGAGAGAAGCATGCCCAGGCGCATCTGGCCGTGGTGGAAGGTGTCTGACGCCGGACGAATTGCCTAGCAGCCTGTCGGACTTGAGTGGGCGCGGGGGGCGTCGGCGCTTGGTAGGATGATCGGATTGATTCTCGTCTGAAGAGTGCGGGCTGTCGATGAGCAATTTCCGTCCGATCGATCGAGAGACTGGGTTCCTCCTGCCGCCCTCGGTCGACGAGTGGCTGCCGGA
>NZ_SMAI01000040.1 GCF_004346185.1 Aquabacter spiritensis
TTCGTCGGCTCCAAGCATCATCGGAGGATGACCATGGACCATTATGCCGGGATTGACGTGTCTTTGGAAGCATCGAGCATTTGCGTCGTGGATGGCGCCGGGAAAATCGTGCGCGAGGCGAAAGTGGCGAGCGAACCGGAAGCGTTGATCCGCTGGTTGGGCTCGCTTGGGCTTGATCTGGCGCGGATCGGTCTGGAGGCCGGGCCGTTGTCGCAATGGCTTTACGGAGCGATGAAGGAGGCGGGCTTGGCGGTGGAGTTGCTGGAGACGCGGCATGTGCAGATTGCGCTCAAGACGATGCCGGTCAAGACCGACCGCAACGACGCGCGCGGCATCGCGCAGCTGATGCGGCGCGGCTGGTTCCGTCCGGTCCATTGCAAATCGATGGCGGCGCAGGAGACACGGGCGCTGCTGACGGCGCGCAAGCTGGTCCAGTCGAAGCTCCACGACGTTGAGATGAGTCTGCGCGGCATATTGCGCGGCTTCGGGCTGAAGGTGGGGCCGACGACGCCGAAGCGCTTCGCGCGGCGGATCGAGGAACTCGTCGCCGGGCATCCAACGCTGGAGTTCATCGCCAAGGCGCTACTTGCGGCGCATGCGGCCTTGCTGCGCGAGCTCGACATGTTCGAAAAGCGCGTTCGGGCGATGGCTCGAGAGGACAAGCGCGCCACGCTGATCATGTCGGCGCCTGGCGTCGGCGCGATCGTGGCGTTGACCTATGTTTCGGCGATCGACGATCCGGCGCGATTTTCCTCGTCGAAGCGGGTCGGTCCGCATTTCGGCCTGACGCCGAAAAAATATCAGTCGGGAGAAAAAGACGTGACCGGGCGGATCACCAAGATCGGCGACGCCGGCGTGCGCACGGCGCTTTATGAAGCCGCCAATGTCATACTGACGCGGCCAGTGAAGGGCGGCGGCCTCAAGAGCTGGGCGATGAAGCTCGCCAAGCGCGCCGGCATGAAGAAGGCGAAGGTGGCGCTGGCGCGCAAGCTCGGCGTGATCCTGCATCGCATGTGGATCGACGGGACGCCGTTCGACGCAAGGCGCGCGGCTTGCCCAGCTCCGACGGCGGCATAAGGAGGAGAAACGCAAGAGTTTCGGGCGGGCGGGCACCAGCCTTCCCGGAGCGTTCGTCCCTCGCCGGGACGATGGACGATGTCAGGCCGTACAGGCTCGAGTGGCGCAAAACCACGCGCAGCTAGATTGGCCGGCTTCATCCTCATCTTATCCCATCAAGTGGCGGCCCCCTGAGCTTCGGCGCCGACCACGGACAGAAGAGTGAACCGGCGAAGGGAGCAACGTGAGGGGTTGACAACGAAAGGCCCGTTACAGAAGGAGCCTGTCGGACTCGATTGATCGCGATTGCATGAACAGGGATGTGCCGGCGAAGATTACATGACCATGGTCCTTCGATGATGCAGTTCGATGTTTCGTTGCAGAAGCCGAGCCGTGCTGGAAAGGGCGCCGCGCCCTCAGGGCTGGCTGAGGGCGAACATTCGCTTCATGTTCCCGGCCATTGTGACCAGGCTCCACTCTCCCTTCACCTGTTGGAGGCCGCGCAGGTGGAATTGTCGAAAGCCCATGACCGACTTGATGATTCCGAACACGGGCTCGGGCGTCTGCTTGCGCAGCGCATAGAGCTTGCGGCCTTCCGGCGTCGCCAGCCGATACTGCATCGCCTGCACCGGCGTCGGGTCGTCCGGTTCCGGCGGCGCGGCGGCGAAGCGGTCCTTCCAGGATCGGTTGTGGCGCTCACGGCCCGGTGCGATCAGCGGCGTGATCTCGGTCTCGGCGCAGGCCTCGACATTGGCCTGGCTGAAATAGCCGCTGTCGGCC
>NZ_SMAI01000041.1 GCF_004346185.1 Aquabacter spiritensis
GGCGCGATCTCCGGGACCGGCACGCTGACCAAGTCGGGCGCGGGCACGCTGACCCTGTCGGGCGCGAGCAGCTATACCGGGGCAACGACGGTCGCCGGCGGCACCCTGTCGATCACCAGCGCCACGGCGCTCGGCGCGACGACGGGCGGGACGACGGTCGGTTCGGGGGCGACGCTCCAATTGAGCGGCGGCGTCGCCGTGGGCGCGGAGGCGCTGACCTTGTCGGGCGACGGCGTCTACGACGCCGGCGCGGGCACCTATGCCGGGGCGCTCTCCAATGCCGCCGGCAGCAACAGCTATGCCGGCGCGATAACGCTCGCGGCGGACAGCCGGATCGTCAATGCGGCGACGCTGACCCTGAGCGGCGGGATCACCGGGACCACCGCCAATTTGACGCTCGACGACCTCGGCGCCGGCGGCACCGCGACGCTCTCCGGGGCGATCACGACCGGCACCGGCACCGTGACGATTTCCGGCGGCACCTGGATCTACACCTCCGACGCCAACGCCTATACCGGCGGCACGACGATCAGCGGCGGCACGCTGCAGATCGGCGCCGGCGGGACGACGGGGTCGCTCTCTGGCGACGTGGCCAACACGGCCGCGCTCGTCTTCGACCGCTCCGACAATCTCACTTATTCCGGGGTGATCTCCGGTAGCGGCACCCTGGAGAAGAAAGGCGCGGGCACGCTGACCTTGTCCGGTGAAACTTCGGGCATCACCGGGCAAGTGACGATTCGTGTGGGTGGTTTGACGCTGACGAATAGTCAGAATCAACCCATGTTATCCGGCGATATCGTCAATAACGGTGCGCTTACGATCGATCGAGTGACGGTATCCGGCCTTTATGGCGGCATCATATCCGGCAGCGGATCGGTAACGAAAACGGGGGCCGAGAATTTATTTCTGACGGGTGAAAATACATATACAGGAGGAACCTTCATCAATGCCGGTCAGGTAACGATCGGGGCGGGGGGAACCACCGGCTCGTTCGTCGGCGACGTGACGATCGCGAGCGGCGCCGGGCTCGGCTTCTACAGATCGGGGGCCTTGACGGTCGCGGGGCAGATTTCGGGTGCGGGCACCTGGGGTGTCGGCGGCGGTCTCACCCTCACCCTGACCGGAACCAGCGCCAGCACGGGCGGGGTTTACGTTTCGGCGGGCACGCTTCAGATCGGCAATGGCGGAACTGCCGGTTCGATCGCCGGAAATGTGCGGACCGATTTTCAAGGCGCCAACGCTGGCCACTTGATCTTCAACCGCACCGATGACGTGACCTTTGGCGGCAGCATTTCGGGCATCGGGACACTGGAGAAGACGGGGGCCGGCGTCCTGAGCCTGACGGGGGCCAGCACCCATACCGGCGGCACGACGATCAGCGGCGGCACGCTGCAGATCGGCGCCGGCGGCACGACGGGGTCGCTGGCGGGCAATGTGACCAATGATGGCGCTCTGGTGTTCAACCGGTCGAACGACCTCGCTTATTCCGGCAATGTGTCGGGGTCCGGCACGCTGGAGAAGCTGGGGGCGGGTGTTCTGACGGTGACGGGGGGCCTGAGCCATACCGGCGGGACGACGATCACGGCGGGGACGCTGCAGATCGGCGACGGGACGACGAGCGGATCGATCGCCGGCAACATCGCCAATGACGG
>NZ_SMAI01000042.1 GCF_004346185.1 Aquabacter spiritensis
TCGATTCCGTTGAAAAAGTCGGCGTTGCTGTTGGGCCGAAGTCCTGATTCAGTTGTCCTTGCGGATGGAGGGACGAGGCGATGATGGGCGAGCGGACCGGGGTGCAGGAGGCTCTGTTCTACGAGTTCAGCCTGGAGCGCCATGTCCCTGCCGGCCACCTCGTGCGGGCCATCGACAGGTTTGTCGACCTTTCCGGCATCCGGGCGCACCTCAAGCCTTTCTACAGCGAGACCGGTCGGCCCTCGATCGACCCGGAACTGATGATCCGGATGCTCCTCGTCGGCTATTGCTTCGGCATCCGCTCGGAACGGCGGCTGTGCGAGGAAGTCCACCTGAACCTTGCTTATCGCTGGTTCTGTCGCCTCGGGCTCGATGGCCGCGTGCCGGACCACTCGACCTTCTCCAAGAACCGGCACGGCCGTTTCCGCGACAGCGACTTGCTCCGGCATCTGTTCGAGACCGTGCTGCAACGTTGTATCGGGGAGGGCTTGGTTGGCGGAGAAGGCTTCGCTGTAGATGCCAGCCTGATCAAGGCCGAGGCCAGCCGTCAGAAGGGTGTCGAGGGCAAAGCGGGGCTATCGCCCGAGGCAGCCGGACGCGCGGTCGAGGAATATCTCGCCGTGCTCGACGATGCGGCTTTCGGCGCGGCCACCGAAGTCACGCCGAAATTCCTCTCGCCGGCAGATCCTGCTGCCCGCTGGACCGGCGCACATGGTGGCCAAGCCTTCTTCGCCTATTCCACCAACTATCTGATCGACGTGGAGAACGCGATCATCGTCGACGTAGAGGCGACGACGGCGATCCGTCAGGCCGAAGTCCTGGCAGCGAAACGCATGATCGAACGTTCGATAGACCGCTTCGACCTTTACCCGGCACGGCTGATGGGCGACAGCGCCTATGGCTCGGCGGAGATGCTCGCCTGGCTGGTCTATGAGCATGGCATCGAGCCGCACGTTCCGGTGTTCGACAAGTCCGAGCGTCGCGACGGCACCTTCAGCCGAGCCGACTTCACCTATGACCGCGAGGCGGATGCCTATGTCTGTCCGGCCGGTAAGCTCTTGCGGCAGCGCCAGAAGCTCTACCGCACACCCAAGCCCCTGGTCGATGAGGATGGCATGATGCGCTATCGCGCCAGCAAGCTGGATTGCGATGCCTGTGCCCTGAAGCCTCGCTGCTGCCCGACCACGCCCGCCCGGAAAATACCCCGCTCGATCCACGAGGGCGCCCGCGACATGGCGCGGGCCATCGCCGGCACCGACGCCTATGTCACGTCGCGGCGGCAGCGGAAGAAGGTCGAGATGCTGTTCGCGCATCTCAAGCGCATCCTGAAGCTCGACCGCCTGCGCCTGCGAGGCCCGAACGGAGCTCGGGATGAGTTCCACCTCGCCGCAACCGCCCAGAACCTCCGGAAGCTCGCCAAGCTCCTCCCGAGCGCGCCGCAGATCAGCCCGGCATGACCGGAGAAGGCGTCCGCTGGCGAAATCCGGCTTCGTGCCAGCACGCCTCACAGGCCGACTTTTTCAACGGAATCGGTCA
>NZ_SMAI01000043.1 GCF_004346185.1 Aquabacter spiritensis
ACCCGGCGCCCGACGAGGCGTGCCAACAGGCACGGCAACGGCGACCACATCGCCGCTTCACGCCGCCGAAACACCAGCGCTGTGCATAAAGGCGGTTAAGTGCCAAGCGACAACCCGGTCGCTTCGACCGCGCCGCGCTTCGCAGCTCACCGTTTGCCCAAACGCCACTTGTTCCAAACGTGATCCGGCACACCACGGCCTGCCACCTGGTCCTCGCCGGCGTGGACATCAACACTATCCGCGCCTGGCTCGGACACGTCTCGATCAGCACGACCAACATCTATGCCGAGATCGACCTGACGCTGAAGGCCAACGCCGTCGCGCTCTGCGAGGTGAGGCAGCCGCGACCCGTTCGGTCATGGAAGGAGGATAAGGACCTTATGGCCTTCCTGAAGGCCTTGTGAGTCGGCGACGGGGTGCCGACTTCGGTCACCCCGTCCTGGCCGTTCTCCGGCGTATGAAGCGACTGCATCCTGCGGACCGAGCTGAACACGCACGGACGCGCGAACGGCGCCGACGCCGAACGCTCGCAGGTCCTCATTGAAGTCTCCGAATTGCGGAGAGAGGACCAGCGCCTCGATGCCAGCGGCTTTGGCTCGTTCGGTGAGCGCCGCGACCGCCGTATCGCCTGCGGCGTCAGCGTCGCGGGCTATGTAGAGCCGACGGAGCGCCGGCGGGAACTGGAGAGCGGCGAGGTGGTTCGCTGACAGCGCCGCCGCCATGGGCAAGGCGGGGAGCGCACATCGCAGCGACAGTATCGTCTCGATGCCTTCACCGGCGGCGAGGACATCGCCGGCCGCACCGAACCGGACGGCATGGCCGAAGAGACCGCCCATGGCTCGTCGCGGCGTGTCGATCGGCGCCTTGCCCAAGCCGTCCAGGGCAAGCTAAGGACACCCGCAAGGATAACCGAATCGGCGATTTCGCGCGCCTGCGGCGGTGTGACTCAGGCGGGCTTGGTTCTCGATCGCCGCGAGGCACGATAGCCGTGTCGGCATGATCGACCGGGCCGGCATCGAGCAGCGGTGGAATGCGGACGGCTCGAAGCGGGACGAGCGGGGTCGACGGGTGTTCGCCGCCAGCGAGGCGCGCGCGGCGGGCAGGGGCGGGCTGGCGGCGGTCTCGGAGATCACCGGGATCGCCCGCTCGACCATCGGGCGGGGCTTTGCGGACCTCGACGCGGCTCCCCCGCCCAATAATCGGGTGCGGCGCAAGGGCGGCGGCGGCCGATCGCTGACCGAGCGTGATCCGAGCTTGCTCGCCGATACGCACAACTCATCCGCCAAAACGCGACATTCACCGGAGCCTTCGGGATCACGTAAATGAGGGGATACTTGAGCACGAGGCTCCACTCGCCGCGCGCCTGTTGCAGTCCTCGCATCGAAAACTGACGGAACCCGAGCACGGATTTGATGATGCCGAACACCGGCTCCAGCGTCTGCTTGCGCAGGGCGTAGAGCTTGCGGCCCTCCGGCGTCTTCAGCCGATGCGCCATCGCCTCGACCGGCGTCGGATTTTCCAGAGCCTCC
>NZ_SMAI01000044.1 GCF_004346185.1 Aquabacter spiritensis
TCCTCTCCGGCACGAATGCCTATACCGGCGGCACCGTTGTCTCGGCGGGAACGCTGCAGGTCGCGGCCGATTCCAATCTCGGCGGCGCGGGTGGCCTCACGCTCGCCAATGCCACGCTCGCGACGACGGCGGACATGGCGTCCGCGCGCACGGTCGCGCTCGACGGCGGCGGCACGTTCAGCACGGCGGCCGACACCAGCCTCACCCTCTCCGGGACGATCTCCGGCACAGGCGGCCTCGCCAAGACCGGCGCCGGCACGCTCGTCCTCTCCGGAACCAACACCTATAGCGGCGGCACCACGATCTCCGCCGGCACCCTGCAGGTCGCGGCCGATGCCAATCTCGGCGGCGCGGGTGGCCTCACGCTCGCCGGCGCGACGCTCGTGACGACCGCGGACATGGCGTCCGCGCGCACGGTCGCGCTCGACGGCGGCGGCACGTTCAGCACGGCGGCCAGCACCAGCCTCACCCTCTCGGGGACGATCTCCGGCACAGGCGGCCTCGCCAAGACCGGCGCCGGCACCCTCATCCTCTCCGGAACCAACACTTATACCGGCGGCACAACCCTCTCGGCCGGCACGCTGCAGGTCGCAGCCGATGCCAATCTCGGCGATGCGGGTGGCCTCACGCTCGCCGGCGCGACGCTCGCGACGACCGCGGACATGGCGTCCGCGCGCACGGTCGCGCTCGACGGCGGCGGCACAATCGAGACCGCCGGCAGCACCAGCCTCACCCTCTCGGGGACGATCTCCGGCACGGGTGGCCTCGCCAAGACCGGCGCCGGCATGCTCGTCCTCTCCGGCGCCAATGCCTATACCGGCGGAACCGTGGTTTCCGCCGGCACGCTGCAGGTCGAAGCCGATTCCAATCTCGGCGGCGCGGGCGGGCTGACGCTGGCCGGCACGACGCTCGCGACGACCGCGGACATGGCATCCGCGCGCACGGTCGCGCTCGACGGCGGCGGCACGGTCAGCACGGCGGCCAGCACCAACCTCACCCTCTCGGGGACGATCTCCGGCACGGGCGGCCTCGCCAAGACCGGCACGGGCACGCTCGTCCTCTCGGGCTCCAATGCCTATACCGGCGGCACCGTTGTCTCGGCCGGCACGCTGCAAATCGCGGCCGATTCCAATCTCGGCGGCGCGGGTGGCCTCACGCTCGCCGGCGCGACGCTCGCGACGACAGCCGACATGGCGTCCGCGCGCACGGTCGCGCTCGACGGCGGCGGCACGCTCAGCACGGCGGCCGACACCAGCCTCACCCTCTCCGGGACGATCTCCGGCACGGGTGGATTGACCAAGGCGGGCACGGGCACGCTGATCCTCTCCGGCGCCAATGCCTATAGCGGCGGCACCAGTGTCTCCGCCGGCACGCTGCAGGTGGGCGGAAGCCTGGCCGGGGCGGCGGTGGTGGCGGACGGGGCCCACCTGACCGGCGGCGGATCGGTCGCCGGCACGGTGACGCTCGCCGCCGGCGCGACGCTCGCGCCCGGCACCGGCAGCACGGCGGGAACCCTCACG
>NZ_SMAI01000045.1 GCF_004346185.1 Aquabacter spiritensis
CGATTTTGGGGGGAGCGGGCTCAGGCTGGCCGGGCCTTTGCCGGGGCGGTGACGAGGGCGATCTTCTTGATGTTCTGGGCGGCGGCTGCGAGCAGGCACTGGACCTGCACCCGCACCAGGCCTCGGAAGCGGGCATAGCGGTGGCCGAAGAGCTGCTTGGCATCGGCAAAGGACCGCTCCACCGTCTCCTTGCGCCGGGCATAGACGAGCTTGCCCCAGGCGGTGAGGCGGTGGGCGTCCACCTGCTCGCGCTCGTCCTGCCAGACATGGCGGGTGAGGGTGCGCTGGGCCTTGGCGTTGGTGGTGCAGGACGCCAGCAGCGGGCAGGCGCGGCACACGTTCGGATCCGAGCGATAGTGGCGATAGCCGCTCCGGTCGGTGGTGGCGTAGGTGAGGCTCTGGCCCTGGGGGCAGCGATAGGTGTCGGTCCCTGCTTCGTAGGCGAAGCGGGACGGCCGCATCATGCCGGGCTTCGGCGGGGTCGGAGTGCGATACCCCGTCACCCCCGTAATGCCGCGCTGGCAAAGCCCGTGGGCGATGGCCGCCGAGGCATAGCCGGCATCCAGGCCCACGGTTGAGACGGGAAGGCCGAACCGGGCGCGCTGCCGGTCCAGGCGCTCCAGATAGGGGATGCTGTCGTGCACGCTGGCCGGCGTGGCGAAGCTGTCGGTGATGATGCCGAGCCGTCCGTCCACCGTGCGGTGGTCGAGATAGAAGAAGCCCTTCGGCTTGCCCTCGCGCACCATGTAGCCGCTGTCGGGATCGGTGCGGCTGATCTTGGTGGGCTTCTGCGGCGGTTCGCGCGGCGGAGTGGGCGGCAAAGGCGGCTGGCCATGGGCGGCGCGATCTTCCTCCACCGCCGCGTCCAGCTCCGCCCAATAGGCCGCACGGGACTTCGACGCCGGAACGATGTCGTGGCGGTTCTTGTTGGCGCTCGCCTTCAGGTGGGTGGAATCGGTGTAGAGCGTGCGCCCCTCCACCAGCCCCAGTGCCATGGCCTGCTCGACGATCCGGTCGAAGATCGCCTGCGCCACGCTGTCGTCCTGATAGCGCCGGCGGCGGTTCTGCGACAGCGTCGAGGCGTCGAACACCTTCTCCCGCAGCGAGAGCCGCAGAAACC
The DNA here is from genome assembly GCF_004346185.1 of Aquabacter spiritensis. GTDB lineage: Bacteria > Pseudomonadota > Alphaproteobacteria > Rhizobiales > Xanthobacteraceae > Aquabacter > Aquabacter spiritensis. Next base: position 1,121 of record NZ_SMAI01000045.1, read on the forward strand.
AGCGATAGGCGACATTCACCTCGATCTCGCGCACCAGCTGGCGCTCCGAGCGGATGCCGAACAGGTAGCCCAGGAACAAAGCCTTGAACATCAAGGTGGGATCGAGCGGCGGCCGGCCATTGTCGGCACAATAGAGCGGCGCCGTCAGGTCATGGATGAAGGTGAAATCCACCGCCGCATCGATCCGCCTCAACATGTGGTCCTTCGGGACCAACTCGTCCAGCGTCACGATCTCAAGAGCGGTCTGGGTCGGGCCGGGTTTCTTCAGCATACCCGAATGAATCAAAAACCCCCGGCTCGCGCCAGGGGTTTGTCAGCGGTCTG
>NZ_SMAI01000046.1 GCF_004346185.1 Aquabacter spiritensis
GGCGCCGACCGTCACGGCGCTGGCGCTCAGCGTCCCGGTCACCGCCAGCGTCCCGCCCGAGACGTTCGTCGCCCCGCTATAGGCATTGCTGCCGGCGAGGGTGGTGAGGCCGGCGCTGGTGGTGAGGCTGGCGGTTCCGGCGAGGCCGGTCAGGGTGCCGCCGGTGGAGGTGACGGCGCCGGCGAGGGTGCCGTTCTGCAGCGTGCCGCCGGCGAGGGCGACGGCATCGATGGCCTGGGCGAAGCCGCCGAGATCGAGGCTGCCGCCGGTGGCGATCGTGGTGGCGCTGGCCTGGCTGAAGGCATTGGCCGCCCCGGCCGCCAGGGTGCCGCCGCTGATCGTGGTGGCGCCGGTATAAAGGTTGGCACCGGCGAGGGTGAAGGTGGTGTCGCCGCTCTTGGCGAGGCCGCCGCTGCCGGAGATCGTGCCGGCGAAGCTGCCGGTGGCGGCGAGCGACACGATGGCGTTGCCGGTGGCGAGGGTGCCGGTGCCGGAGAGCCCGCCGAGCGCCTGGGTGCCGGTGACGCCGGCGAGATCGAGACTGGTGCCGGCGGCGAGGGTGACGGCATTGGCGGCGCCGAGCGCCTGCGTGCCGCTGAGGGCCAGGGTGCCGGCGTCGATCGCGACCGCGCCGGTAAAGCCGGCATTGGCGCCCGACAAAGTGAGGGTGCCGGCGCCGGTCTTGGCGAGGCTGCCGGTGCCGGAGAGCGCGCCGGACAAAGTGGCGGATCCGGCGGCGTCCACCGTGGCGGTGACGGCATCGGCCAAGGCGATGGCGGTGGCGAGGCTGGTGGTGCCGGTCAAAGCGAGGGTGGCGGCGCCGGTGATCGCGAGGCCGCCGGTGCCGAGGGCGCCCGCCGCGCCGACGCCGAGCGTGCCGCCGGCGAGCGTGGTGCCGCCGGAATACAGGCTGGTTCCGGTCAGGGTCTGGCTGCCGCCGGCGAGGACCAGCGCGCCGGTTCCCGAGAGCGCGCCGGAGAAGCTGGCGGCGGCGGCGCCGGAGAGGGTGAGGGTGCGGGCGCCGAGGGTGAGCGCGCCGCTTCCCGCGAGGCCGGCGAGGCTGGCGCCGGTCTCGGTTCCGGCGATGTCGAGCGTGCCGTCGGCGGTCACCAGGCCGGCGAGGCTGCCGGTGCCGGCGAGCGCCAGAGTGGCGCCGGCGCCGATCGTGGTTCCGCCGGTGAAGCTGCTGGATCCGGTGAGGGTCTGGGTGCCGCCGGAGACGATGAGGCCGCCGGTTCCCGAGAGGGTTCCGGCGAAGGATCCCGCGGCATTGGCGAGGGTGAGGGTGCGGGCGCCGAGAATG
>NZ_SMAI01000047.1 GCF_004346185.1 Aquabacter spiritensis
GGCCGACAGCGGCTATTTCAGCCAGGCCAATGTCGAGGCCTGCGCCGAGACCGAGATCACGCCGCTGATCGCACCGGGCCGTGAGCGCCACAACCTGAACCGCCTGGAAAAAGGAGAGATTATCGGACGTGCCGTCCTGGTACCGTAACATCAACTCCGAGCATCGCAACTCGGGTCCCGCTTCCCCGAGCATCTAATCACAAAGCAGAAATCTGAACGTAGGGAGAGGAAAATAACATGTCTAAGCGCCTCATCGTCGGGACACTCATGATATTGTCGTTCATTGCTGCGGTGCCAAAGGCACATGCGGTGGACGCGCAGCCATTTGATTTTGTACCTGCCCCGGCCGGTACAAATCTCGCGTTGTTGTACTACGCATATGGAATGTCGAATGAATACGTTGATTCTGAAGGAAATAAGGTTCAAAATTCAAGCTTGCAATCGAATATCGCGATTGCGAGGTACGTTCGTTACTTCGATTTAGCCGGGATGATCGCCGATATAAACATACTTCAACCTTTTGGTGGCTTCAGTGACGTAAAGATCGGTGGCGCGCCGCTAACTCACGATCATTTCGCTCTTGGAAATACAACATTAGTATTCACAATATGGCCAATTAACAATAAGGAGAACGAGATATATTTCGGAGTTGCAAACTATCTTAACATACCTACTGGAAGTTATGACCGAAATACATCAGTTAATCTAGGTGACAATCGTTGGAGTTTTGCCATACAGCCTGGTTTTCACGCTAGGGTGTACGATAAGATATCTGTCGATCTCGTGGCCGATGTAACGTTCTACGGAGATAACAACGATGCTGTACCTTCCGGTGGCAGGCTGACGCAGGATCCGTCGTTTACCGCGCTTGCATGGCTAAACTATAATGTCACCCCCACAACAGTGGCTTCAATCGGTGTGAGCCACACGTACGGCGGTGAGCAGAGGCTGGATGGAATGTCCCTTGGAGACGCGTATGTGACTAAAGTCAGAGCGGCCTTGAGCACGTTCGTAACACCGACCTCACAGATCCTCTTTCAAGTGGACCACGATGTTTCAGTCGAAAACAACTTTTCGCAAGATTTTGGGGCGATGATTCGCTTGATGAAAGTATTCTGAACTGGCGTGGTGGGGTGGACGGCCTCATGAATCCCCTCATTTTCCCGGACTCGAAAACGCCTGATTTTGGGATTCCGAGGTCGTGCTGAAGGACATCAGCCGGCTTGAGGGGAACGATGCGCGGGGCGAAGAGACGATTTGATTTTGTTCATGAATTCGTTATCCGG
>NZ_SMAI01000048.1 GCF_004346185.1 Aquabacter spiritensis
TCTGAAGAGTGCGGGCTGTCGATGAGCAATTTCCGTCCGATCGATCGAGAGACTGGGTTCCTCCTGCCGCCCTCGGTCGACGAGTGGCTGCCGGAGCGGCATCTGGCGCGCTTTGTCGTCGAGGTGATCGACGGGCTCGATCTTCGCGCGATGAGCGGGAGCTATCGCGGCTCCGGCTCGGCGTCCTATCATCCGGCGCTGCTGCTCGGCATTCTGGTCTATGGCTATGCGACGGGCGTGTTCTCGAGCCGCAAGCTGGAACGGGCGACCTATGACAGCGTGGCGTTCCGCTTCATCGCCGCCAACGACCATCCCGATCACGATACGATCGCGATGTTTCGGCGGCGGTTCCTGAAGGAGATCGAAGCGCTGTTCGTTCAGGTTCTGCTGCTGGCGCGCGAGATGGGCGTGCTGAAGATGGGGACGGTGGCGCTCGACGGAACGAAGATCCATGCCAACGCCAGCCGGCACAGCGCGCTGTCCTATGAGCATGCGGGCAAGATCGAGGCGCAGCTCGCGGCCGAGGTGGCCGATCTGATGGCCAGAGCCGAGGCGGCGGATCAGGCGAACGTTCCCGATGGAATGTCGATCCCAGAAGAGCTGGAGCGGCGCGAGCAGCGTTTGCGCAAAATCGCAGAGGCGCGGGCGAAGATCGAAGCGCGCGCCAAGGAGCGTCACGCGCGCGAGCTCGCCGAGCATGAAGCCAAGCTCGCGGCGCGGGCGGCCAAGACGGCGGCGACGGGCAAGAAGCCCGGCGGCAAGCCGCCGCAGCCGCCGACGCCGGAGCCCTCGCCGAAAGACCAGATCAATCTCACCGACGAGGATTCGCGCATCATGCCGGTCGCCGGCGGCGGCTTCGATCAATGCTACAATGCGCAGGCCGCGGTGGCGGCGGGCAGCCTGCTGGTGGTGGCGACGGATGTGGTTCAGGCGCCCAATGACAAGCAGCAGATCGAGCCGACGCTGAAGACGCTCGACGCCTTGCCCGACGAATTGGGCGATGTCGAAAATCTCCTTGCGGACACGGGCTACTTTAGTGAGGCGAATGTCGAGGCCTGCGTGAAGGCGGGCGTGGAGCCGGCGATCGCGATGGGCCGTCAGCCGCATCATCCGCCTCTGGCCGAACGCTTCGAGACCCCGCCGGAGGCTCTGGAAAATCCGACGCCGGTCGAGGCGATGGCGCATCGGCTGAAGACGCCGGAGGGCCGCAAGCTCTACGCCCTGCGCAAGCAGACGC
>NZ_SMAI01000049.1 GCF_004346185.1 Aquabacter spiritensis
GGTTGTGGCGCTCACGGCCCGGTGCGATCAGCGGCGTGATCTCGGTCTCGGCGCAGGCCTCGACATTGGCCTGGCTGAAATAGCCGCTGTCGGCCAGCAAGGTCTCGGCCTTGCCCAGAGCCTCGGGAAGCCCGGTGAGCTGGTCCAGCACCGGTTCGATCTGCTGCTTGTCGTTGGGCGCCTGCACCACGTCACGGCAAACCACCAGCATGCTGCCGGCCGCCACCGCGGCCTGAGCATTGTAGGCTTGATCGAAGCCGCCGCCGGCTACCGGCATGATGCGCGAATCCTCGTCCGTCAGATTGACCTGATCCTTGGGCCCCGGACCGGCGGTCGGCGGCAGCGGCGGCTTGCCACCGGGCTTGCGGCCCTTCTTCTTCGCCTTGTCCTCGCGCGCCTTCAGCTTGTCCTCGCGCGCCTTCAGCTTGGCTTCATGCTCCGCCTGCTCGCGTGCAAAGCGCTCCTTGGCACGCGCCTCGATGGCCGCCTTGGCTTCGGCAATCCGCTCGAGCCGCTTCTCGCGCCGGGCCAGTTCCTCGGGAACCGACATGCCGTCCGGCACATCCGCCTTGTCGGCCGCCTCGGCCAGCGCCATCAGTTCCTTCACCTCGGCCTGCAACTGCGCCTCGATCTGGCTCGCACGCGCATAAGACAGCGCGCTGTGCCGGCTGGCATTGGCCTTCACCTTGGTGCCGTCCAGTGCCACGGTTCCCATCTTCAGCATTCCAGCTTCCCGGGCCAGCATCAGAACATCGGTGAACAGCCGCTCGATGTCGCCGAGGAAACGCCGCCGGAAGACGGCGATGGTGTCGTGGTCGGGGTGGTCATTGGCGGCAATGAAGCGGAACGCAACCGAATCGTAAGTCGCCCGCTCCAGCTTGCGGCTGGAGAAAACCCCCGTGGCGTAGCCATAAACCAGCAAGCCCAGCAACACACTCGGATGATAGGAGGCCGAGCCCGACCCACGATAGGCCTTGACCATCGGCGACAGGTCCAACTGATCGATCACCTCGACCACGAAGCGCGCCAGATGCCGCTCCGGCAGCCATTCGTCCACCGAGGGCGGAAGCAGAAATCCCGTCTTGCGGTCAACTTGGCGGAAATTGCTCATCGGCGGCGCTCAATCCAGGAGAATCACTCAATGACACCGAATCGCATCTCGCCGGTCGCCTCAAGTCCGACAGGCTCCTAG
>NZ_SMAI01000050.1 GCF_004346185.1 Aquabacter spiritensis
TCACTCGATGATGGACGCGACGACGCCGGCGCCGACGGTGCGGCCGCCCTCGCGGATGGCGAAGCGCAGCTTCTCCTCCATGGCGATCGGCACGATCAGCACCACCTCCATCGAGACATTGTCGCCGGGCATCACCATTTCGGTGCCTTCCGGCAGCGTGCACACGCCCGTCACGTCGGTCGTGCGGAAGTAGAATTGCGGACGGTAATTGGTGAAGAACGGCGTGTGACGGCCCCCCTCCTCCTTCGTCAGAATATAGGCCTCGGCCTTGAACTTGGTGTGCGGCTTCACCGTCCCCGGCTTGCACACCACCTGGCCGCGCTCCACGTCCTCACGCTTCGTGCCGCGCAGAAGAACGCCGACATTGTCGCCCGCCTGGCCCTGGTCCAGCAGCTTGCGGAACATCTCGACGCCGGTCACCGTCGTCTTCACCGTCGGGCGGATGCCCACGATCTCGACTTCCTCGCCGACCTTCACGATGCCGCGCTCGACACGCCCCGTCACCACCGTGCCGCGGCCCGAGATCGAGAACACGTCCTCGATCGGCATCAGGAACGGCTGGTCGATCGGACGCTCCGGCTGCGGGATGTAGGCGTCCACCGCCGCCATCAGCTTCAGAACCGCTTCGTGGCCCAGCTCCGGAGACTTGTTCTCCAGCGCCATCAGCGCCGAACCGTGGATGATCGGAATGTCGTCGCCCGGAAAGTCGTACTTCGACAGAAGCTCGCGCACTTCCATCTCGACCAGTTCCAGAAGCTCCGGATCGTCGACCATGTCGCACTTGTTCAGGAACACCACCAGCGCGGGAACGCCGACCTGGCGCGCCAGAAGAATGTGTTCGCGGGTCTGCGGCATCGGGCCGTCGGCCGCCGAAACAACCAGGATCGCGCCGTCCATCTGCGCCGCGCCCGTGATCATGTTCTTCACATAGTCGGCGTGCCCGGGGCAGTCGACGTGCGCATAATGCCGGTTCGACGTCTCATACTCCACGTGCGCCGTCGAGATCGTGATCCCGCGCGCCTTCTCTTCCGGCGCCTTGTCGATCTGGTCGTACGCCGTGAAGGTCGCACCACCCGTCTCCGCAAGCACCTTCGTGATCGCTGCCGTCAAAGACGTCTTGCCATGGTCCACGTGACCGATGGTCCCGATGTTGCAGTGCGGCTTGTTGCGCTCAAATTTGACTTTGGCCAT
>NZ_SMAI01000051.1 GCF_004346185.1 Aquabacter spiritensis
CTCGCGACGACCGCGGACCTGGCGTCCGCACGCACGGTCGCGCTCGACGGCGGCGGCACGGTCAGCACGGCGGCCGACACCAGCCTCACCCTCTCGGGGACGATCTCCGGCACGGGCGGCCTCGCCAAGACCGGCGCCGGCACGCTCATCCTCTCCGGCGCCAATGCCTATACCGGCGGCACAACCATCTCGGCCGGCACGCTGCAGGTCGCCGCCGATGCCAATCTCGGCGATGCAACCGGCGGGTTGACGCTCGCCGGGGCGACGCTCGCGACGACGGCGGACATGGCGTCCGCACGCACCGTCGCGCTCGACGGCGGCGGCACGGTCAGCACGGCGGCCAACACCAGCCTCACCGTCTCCGGGACGATCTCCGGCACAGGCGGCCTCGCCAAGACCGGCGCCGGCACCCTCATCCTCTCCGGAACCAACACTTATACCGGCGGCACAGCCATCTCGGCCGGCACGCTGCAAATCGCGGCCGATGCCAATCTCGGCGATGCGACCGGCGGGTTGACGCTCGCCAATGCCACGCTCGCGACGACCGCCGACATGGCGTCCGCACGCACCGTCGCGCTCGACGGCGGCGGCACGGTCAGCACGGCGGCCGACACCAGCCTCACCCTCTCCGGGACGATCTCCGGCACGGGCGGATTGACCAAGACCGGCACGGGCACGCTCGTCCTCTCGGGCTCCAATGCCTATACCGGCGGCACCACCATCTCCGCCGGCACGCTGCAAATCGCCGCCGATTCCAATCTCGGCGGCGCGGGTGGCCTCACGCTCGCCAATGCCACGCTCGCGACGACCGCGGACCTGGCGTCCGCACGCACGGTCGCGCTCGACGGCGGCGGCACGTTCAGCACGGCGGCCAGCACCAGCCTCACCCTCTCCGGGACGATCTCCGGCACCGGCGGCCTCGCCAAGACCGGCGCCGGCACGCTGATCCTCTCCGGCGCCAATACCTATAGCGGCGGCACCAGTGTCTCCGCCGGCACGCTGCAGGTGGGCGGAAGCCTGACCGGGGCGGCGGCGGTGGCGGACGGGGCGCACCTGACCGGCGGCGGATCGGTCGCCGGCACGGTGACGCTCGCCGCCGGCGCGACGCTCGCGCCCGGCACCGGCAGCACGGCGGGAACCCTCAC
>NZ_SMAI01000052.1 GCF_004346185.1 Aquabacter spiritensis
ATCAGCCGGCTTGAGGGGAACGATGCGCGGGGCGAAGAGACGATTTGATTTTGTTCATGAATTCGTTATCCGGGTGTTTGCCGACGACTTGCACGCCAAGCGCATCCTGTCGTTGGCCAACGGAACGCTTGGGGTGATGACGGGAGCGGCTCTGGCGGTTTCGTGGATCGGCCATGCGCTCGCCCACGCTCGTGGATTGGTGTCGAAGTCGGCGATCAAGCAGGTCGACCGGCTCCTGAGCAACCCGGGCGTGGTCCCGTGGGACTTGTTCGGCTCGTGGGTCGGCGAGGTGGTGGGCGCCCGGCGCGAGATCGTCGTGGCGATGGACTGGACCGACTTCGACGCCGACAATCAGTCCACGCTCGCCCTGCATCTCGTCACCCGTCACGGCCGAGCGACGCCGCTCCTCTGGCTGACCGTCGACAAGGACGAATTGAAGGACCAGCGCAACGATTTCGAGGACCTGTGCCTGTCGCGGCTGAAGGCGCTGCTGCCCGAAGGCGTGGCGACGACGATCCTGGCCGACCGCGGTTTCGGCGACGTCAAACTGTTCGAGTTCCTGGAAAGCCTCGGCTTCCAATACGTCATCCGTTTCCGAGGCAACATTCACGTCAGCGCGGCCGACGGCGAAACGCGGCTGGCCGCCGATTGGGCCGGCAAGCACGGGCGGGCGCGGAAATTGCGCGACGCTGAAGTTTCGGCCGCCCGCCAGAAGGTCGGCGCGGTCGTATGCGTGAAGGCTGTGGGCATGAAGGAGGCTTGGCATCTGGCCGCCAGTGACGCCTCGCTGTCCGCGCCGCAGATCATCAAGCTCTATTCCAAGAGGTGGACCATCGAACCCAGCTTCCGCGACAGCAAGGACATGCGCTTCGGCATGGGGCTGGGCGCGCTCAGGATCGACGATCCAAGGCGCCGCGACCGCCTCCTGCTCCTCAATGCCTTCGCCATCCTGCTGCTGACGATCCTGGGCGCCGCCGGCGAAAGCCTCGGCATGGATCGTCAACTGCGAACCAGCACC